>NZ_WRPP01000002.1 GCF_009760405.1 Nocardia terrae | reverse complement strand
CCAGAAACGGTGGATCACCCGCTGGAAATCGGCGTTGAACGCCTTCGACATCACCTTCGACGGCCGACTCACCGCCGCACGGAAATGACTCAATCAACCCGAGTTACACCGTTATCTGGACAGACCCACCGGCGCTACTCGATGCCTCCCGCTGCATCGGCCAACATGCACTCGACCGAACGCACGACATTGCCGCTGACCGCGATGACCGAACGGGGCAGCCAGCGCGGCACGGAGATGGGTTGGGACGTTCCACATTTGCTGCGTTCTCGCAGGTCAGCTAGTATCAACTAATTAGGTGCTGATCGAGGCCAGCAACGCCACCTCCTCGCGCCGCAACCCCGGCACCCGCCGCGGATTGCCCACCGCCGGCAATCCGACCGCTTCGGGAGACACCGCCGCCCGCTTGGCCTTCAAGAACTCGCCCAGCTCACTCACGACCCCAAGTCTGACACCACCGCGCGCCCGGTTCCTGGGGACGTCATCCCCCTGAACGCCCTACCCTGGGACAATGTCGCAGATCACCATCAGTAGGCGACCAGGTGGATACACCGACCGCTTGCGGAAATACCACGTCTTCGTCGACGGTGCCGAAGTAGGTCAGGTAGGCGCCGGGCATTCGGTGACCACGGAGGTGGACGCCGGTCGTCACGAGGTTCAGCTCACAATCGATTGGGCCACCTCCCCGACCGTCACCCTCGACCTCGACCCCGCCCAGACCGGCCAACTGTATTGCGAACCAGCGGCCAATCCCCTGACCGCCCTCTATTACTCACTGTTCGCCCGCCAGCGATACATCACCCTCCGAATCACCTGACCCGGAAACGGCGAGTGGCACGTTGTGGAGGGGATTTGTCGGAAATCGCCTTCAGAACGTGCCACTCGAGGGATCGCGGCGTCAGGTGGTGGTGGTGCCGGACCAGCCGAAGTTGAAGCTGTGGCCCTTTGCGGTGCACTGGATTGCGCCGCGGCCGCCGCCGCTGCAGGTCGCGCCCGCGTAGGTGATGGTCGAGCCGTAGCCGTCGCCCTGCGGGAGGGTGTTGGCATCGGCGCGGCCGTAGTGGCCGAACACGCCGAAGGTGGGGTGGGCGGGCAGGAAGGGCACGTCGATCGCGAGGTCGGTCACCGGGATGATGTTGAGCCACTTGGCGATTCCGGGGGCGATGTCGCAACCGGTGGTGCCGTCCGACTTGATCGAGCACTGGGCAGGCCCGGCGTTGAAGTAGACGGTGTCACCGATCATGTAGTCGCCCGGGTTCACCGCGTCCGCCGTCGCGGTGCCGGTGCCGGTGCCCACCAGCGAAAGTGCCGCGGCCGCGCAGGCCATTGCGGCGAAAGCGCGCATTCTCATTCGTTCTCCCTTCGGAGCTCGGACCCGACCCGCCCTGCGACACTACGCGCCGAAAGCTGTTCGTGGGGGCGACGTCCCCGGCCACGACTGCTCCTGGATGGCGATCGCCGACGCCGCGAGGCTGAAGACCATGACAACGCTTTCAAGGGAAATCGCAGCTCGCCTCGCCGATGCCGGTCACCGGGTCGCCGAGGATATCGAGGTCGCCATGAATATCGCGATCGTGGACGCGGCCGGACATCTGCTGCATTTCAGCCGTGCGCACGACGCTCTGCTCGGGTGCATCGACCTCGCCCAGCGAAAGGCCAAGACCTCCCTCCTCTTTCATCTGCCGACCGCCACCCTCGGCCGGATCTCGCGGCCCGACGGGCCCATCTACGGGATCGAGTGGAGCAATGGCGGTCTGGTCTCGTTCGGGGGTGGGCTGCCGATCACCGATTCCGACGGACGGGTGATCGGTGCGGTCGGTGTTTCCGGCGGCACCGCCGACCAGGACGTTCTGGTCGCCGATGCCTGTACGGCCGCTCTCTGACCGGTGTCGAGGGTTGGCCCACCACAGCAACCTATGTATCTTAGGTTGCAACCTACTGATCATAGGATGAAGCGAGTCGGGTCATGGGAAGAGGAGTCATGGATATCCGTTCGGGGTCGTTGCGCGTACCGGGCGCGAAGCTCTACTACGAGGTGCGCGGGAGCGGACCGCTGGTGCTGGTCATCCCGGGTGGCGGGGGCGACGCGGCGACGGTGGATCCGATCGCGGAGTTGCTCGCGGATCGGTTCACGGTGGCGTGCCTGGATCCGCGCGGGTATTCGCGCAGTGAACTCGACGGCCCGCAGCGGACCCACCGGGTGGAGGTGCAGAGCGATGACGCGTTTCGGCTGCTGAGTCATCTCGGCGATGAGCCCGCCCTGGTGGTCGGCGGAAGCTCGGGTGGCATCGTCGGATTGGATCTGCTGGCTCGCCATCCCGAGCGGGTGGCCGGTCTGGTGGCGCACGAACCGCCGTGCTTCGCGGTGCTGGCCGATGCCGAGCAGCAGCGCGCCATGATCGAGGAGGTCTACGCACTGCTGCAGACCGAGGGCCCGGCCGCGGCCGGGGCGCGCTTCCTGGCCGGGATCGGCGGTGCGATGAAGCCCTCGCCGATGCCGGAGGAGTTGTCGCCGCGCGCCGCCGCGATGTGGGCACGGCTGGCCGTCAACGGGCCGCTCATGATGGAGTACGAGCTGCGTGAATTCACCTCGCACATACCCGATTTCGCGGCGTTGACCGCGCTCGCCGATCGCCTCACGCTCGCTGTCGGGCGCGAGACGGGCGACCGCCTGCCCGCACGGCCCGCCGTGGAGATCGCTCGCCGGATCGGGATCGAGGTGACCGAGTTTCCCGGAGCGCACAATGGGATGCGCACCGAGGCGGCCGAATTCGCCGCGCAACTGGCCGACGTCCTGACCGCTCACCTGAGCGCCGAGACCGCCCGGTCCTGTTAGCGTCGGGGCATGATCACCGGCGCGCACACCGTCCTCACCGCCAGCGACCCCGAGGCCGCGCGGGCGTTCTTCCGCGACGTCCTCGGGCTGGCCCATGTCGATGCGAACGACGGCTGGCTCATCTTCAAATCCCCGCCCGCCGAGCTCGCCGTGCACCCGTCCGGTCCCGCCGACAGCGGTCGCGCCGAGCTGTATCTGATGTGCGACGACCTCGCCGCGACCATGGACGAATTGCGCGCGAAGGGCGTGGAATTCACCGCCGAGGTCACCAATGCCGGGTGGGGTCTGCTCACCCGGCTGCGGGTCCCCGGCGCCGGCGAGATCGGCCTGTACCAGCCCCGGCACGCCACCGCCTACGACCTGCCCTGAGGCGTGAGCCGCCACGCGGGCACCGACCGGTAGGTCGCGGCCCGCAGCAGCCATTCGATCGGACCGTAGCGATACCGGCGCAGCCACCAGGCGCTCAGCCGCAGCTGCGCCAGATAGGTCGCGATCGCCAGGAGCGCCACCCCGGCGGGCGGCACCCGATCGGCCAGCGCCAGGCCGTATCCGGTGTAGAGGAGCATCATCACCACCGATTGCCCGATGTAGTTCGACGCCGCCATGCGCCCGGCCGGCGCGAGCCACGACACCGGCCCCGCCCACCGATACCGGGTCAACCACACGATGCCCGCCGCATAGCCGAGCGTCAGGAACGGATTGGCCAGTTCCTGCACCCCGTACCAGAACGACGGCATGGTGCCGTGCGGCGTCGACAACGTCACTGTGACAATGGAAACCGGCAGTCCCACACCGAATCCCAGGGTCAGTGCGCGCGGTAACCAGCGGCTGATCCACTGGGCGTCCTCGAACACGCGCCGCTTGCCCGCGGCCAGCCCGACCAGGAACGTGCCCAGCGCCGGGACGCCCTGACCGAGCCAGGTGAACAGCATGAACTTCGGTCCGAAGGACAGCTGCGCCGTGAGCGTGTCACCGAAACTGCCGGTGTAGCCATCGTGCATGCGATGCAGATCGAAGATCTCCCCCAGCCCCGACATCCCGCCGCTGCCGGGCACGAAAGCCAGTGCGGCGAACGCGAAGTACAGCACGAGCCCGGTGCGGAACGCCGTGCGCGGGCGGATCCCGCGCAACAGCACCAGGATCAGGCACAGCCCGGCGTAGAGCGTGAGGATGTCGCCGAGCCACAGCAGCAGCACGTGGGCCGCTCCGATGAGGAACAGCGCCGCGCACCGCCGCAGCAGCCGCGGAACCGGTGCCGCGCCCGCCCGCTGCGCGGCCGCGATCTGCAGGGTGAACGAGTAGCCGAACAGGAACGCGAACAGCAGATAGAACTTTCCGAGGAACAACCCGTCGATCACCGCGTAGACGAATCGATCGGCCGTGCCGTCGAAAATGGGCTGCGGATCGCTGCCCGAGGCCGGCGACGACCACAGCATGGTCGCCACCACGGTGTTGGTGACCAGGATCCCGAAGAGCGCGAACCCGCGCAGACTGTCGACCACGCCGACCCGCTGCCCTGTGACCACACCGGACGCCTGCGTATCGACCTGTTCGGACATGCCCTCACGCTAGGGCCGCGCAGGTGGGCGGCACATCCATCGCCAACCCTGATTCCGATGCGACCTCAGCGGTATTGACAGCGATCGCCGGTCATCCCCTGGACTGCTGTCGCGCGAGCACACGAGCGAGCACTTCGGTCACCACCCTCCGCGGATCGCCGGGCAGGGCCGCGCTGCGCCAGCAGATGATCTGATCCGGGCGTACCAGAACGGCACCGGATGCATCGATGCCGACGGTGCGCAACCACTCGGTTTCGGTCGCGGGTAGGCGATGGGCCGTGAGCTCGAGCGACAGTGCCGCACCGGCTTCGCGGCCCGCGCGCACCCAGGTGTCGTCGGCGGACAGCAGCGTGAACCCGTTCACGAGGTCCAACGTCGAGACCCGAGGGTCGTGATCGGCCAGCCAGCGGTGGGGCAGTCGCGAGCCCGGGGTGCCGTCGAGCACGAGCGAAACATCCTCGGTGTCGGGCAGTTCCGGCCGCGGATCGATCACCGCGGCGGAGTCGTATCGGTAGCCCAGATGCACCAGCGGCGCGTTGAGCACGCCCGCGGCCCGGCGTGCGGCGGCGATCTCGGGACCGGTTTCCCAGTGCAGGCGCGGATCGGGCCACCGCTTCACCGCCTGGTCGAGGGTCATGGCCGCGACCGCGCGGCGTTCGACCGCATAGGTGTCCAACAGGTCCGGACCCGCCCAACCCTGGTGAACCGCAGCGATTTTCCAGGCCAGATTGTGCCCGTCGGCGATGCCGGTGTTCAGCCCGAACGCACCCAACGGTGACACCGCGTGCGCGGCATCACCGACCAGGAACACCCGCCCGTCGCGGAACCGATCGGCCAGGAACGCCTGTGGCCGCCACGGCAGCACGCTGAGGATCTCCACCTCCACCGCGGGGTCGCCGACGGCCGCGCGGATCAACTCGACGCAGCGTGTCCGGGTGAACGCCTCGATCCCGGCGTCGCCGTTGACGTGCAGGATCCACTCCTTGGATCCGTCGACGGTGACCAGCAATCCGGTCACCGCGGGGTTGTCGATATTGCAGCTGACGAACCGTCGCCCTTGCAGGTATTCCGTGAGGTCGGCGCGAAAGAGCATGCTCATATTGGTTTTTCCCAGCGGGCCCGGCCCGCTCACCTCGATGCCCAGGGCGGTGCGCACCGCGCTGCGCAGACCGTCGGCGGCGATGAGATAGTCCGCGTGCACGATGTCCCCGTCCGAGAGCACCGCCCGCACCCCGGACCCGTCCTGGGTGAACGATTCCAAGCGGGTCGAATACCGCACCACCGCACCGCGTTCGCGGGCCGCGGGCAGCACCACGCTGTCGAGCAGGTTCTGCGGGCAGGTGCCGCGCAGCACCCCCGGACTCACCTCGCCGCCGCGACCGCCGGGCGCGCGGTGCGGGGCCGGGGGAACCGGCAGGGCCGCGAATTCGGTGGCGGCGAGCGTGGACGCCGACACCTTGCCCCGCATGCCGGCCAGATCCACGCTCACCGCGTTCACCGCCTCCTGCAGACCCTCGGCCCGCAGCATCTCCACGGTGCGCTGGCCCAGCCCCGTCGCGCGTGGATGTGGCGAGGGATCGTCCTGCTGCTCGACGACCAGCGTCGGGACGCCCTTGCCCGACAGGAACAGGGCGGTCGCCAGCCCGACCGAACCGCCGCCCGCGATCAACACCGGAATCTTGGTCTCCGTCATCACAATCCCCTTATGGATACACCGTAGCCATTACGGCTACACCGTAACCACAGTGCTAGGCTGGGCGCAATGGAAGGAGCCGATGTGACCGAGGACGCCCAGCCGGTGGTGTGGAGCAAGACCCGCCGCGACCCCGCTCGGCGCGCGCCGAGCGTCGAGCGGATCGTGGAGACCGCGCTCGCGATCGCCGATGCCGAGGGACTCGAGGCCGTCTCCATGCGCCGGGTCGCCACCGAGCTGGCCTCGGGCACCGCGTCGATGTACCGGTATGTCGCCAACCGCGACGAGCTGCTGGATCTGATGATCGATGCGGCCCAGGGCGATATCGCGTTGCCGCCGCTGACCGGCGACGGGCGCGCGGACCTGGCGGCGCTGGCCCGTCAGCGCCGCGAGACCTTGCTGCGGCATCGGTGGCTGGGCGCCGAGCTGACCGGCCGTCCCGCCCTGGGCCCGAATGCGCTGCGCCGCTTCGATGCCGGGATAGCCGCGGCGCTGCAACTCACCGCCGACATCGGCCTGGCCGCGCAGCTCGTCGACACCGTCTCGGCGTATGTGCACGGGACGGTGACCCAGGAGGTGGCCGAACTGCGCGCCCAGCAGCGCACCGGGCTGAGCGAGGACCAGTGGCGCGCCAGCGTCGGGCCGTACCTGCGCGACGCGCTGGCGACCGGCGCCTACCCCGCCCTGGCGCGCCGGCTCCACGAGGCCGAGGACCCCACCGACGCCGAGCGTTTCGAGTTCGGGCTGGCGTGTGTCCTGGAAGGGGTCAGTCGGGCCGCGCGCTCGCCTCGGTGAGACGCCGCACCAATTCGTCGAAGCGACCGTCGCGCTCGGCCGCCGCGGTGAGGGCGCTCCGGCTCTCCTGGGTCCAGACCTCGAGGTCGAGCAGTGCGCGCAGCCCCTGCGGTGACATGGCCGCCGCGATCGGAACCAGCTCCGCCCAGGCGCTTTCACGATCGGTGGCCGACACCATGTGCGTGAAGACCTCGGTGTCCATCCCCGCGGCGACCTCGGCCACCCGCGCCAGGGTCTGGTCGCTGAGCAGCGACAGAAAAGTCAGTGCTTCGGCGAACAGATCCTTCTCGAAGGCCACCTGCAGGACCTCGCGGATGCGGTCCTCGGGCAATCGCGACATCACCAGCTCGAATCGGTCCGACACGGTGTCGAGTTCGGCATCGAAGGCCACCATGAGCATGTCCTCGCCGGACTCGATCGCGGGCAGCACCGCGAGCAATTGTGCATCCGATGCCGCCACCAGGAATCGGGCCAGGGTCACATGGTCCTTGCGGCGCAGCAACTCCCGCAGCACCGGCACCATCACCTCGGTGTCGAAGCGCCGCACGATCGGGGTGGCCGCCTCCGGATCGACATACGGCGCCACATCGGCGAGGAAGTCGAGCGGCACATGCCCGATCAGGGCCGCCGCGCGGTCCGGGCTGAGCGAACTGGCCACCATGCCGCACAGCACGGGCCCGAAGAACCTTGTCGCGATGGCGATGGCGAGACTGTTCGGAATCAGGCCGCTGACCTTCGCCAGCCCCTCGAACACCGGCCGATAGCGTGCGTCGAGTGCGCGATACATGCCCTGTCGGACCCGCCGTACCGCGGTCGGGTCACTGTCGAGCAGAAAGGCCAGATCCTCGGGCGCGACATGCAATTCGCGAGCCAGCTTCACCACTTCGGCGCGGGCGGCAAGACTTGTCATCGAAACTCTCAGGAAAACAGTATTCGGCGCATGACCGGACGCAAAAGCCTGGGCACCCAGGTGAGTCCGTTCTCGATGGCGGCGTTCAATTCCTGCTCACGCCGATCCCGTGCGCCCTCGAAGGCCGTGCGCAAGACGGTGTAGTGACTGTCGTCGAGCTCGCCCAGCGCCTCGATATCCGAGCGCGGAACCCGACTGACTTCCACCAGTCGATCGATTTCCCCCACGCCGACCAGCGTAGCCGAATCCGATTGGCGGCATCGAAATTTCAGCCGCACTCGCTACGGGTCCGGATGAGCACCGCGACGGCTGCCGCGATCCACCACAGCACCTGGACACTCGCCGAGAACTGCACGGCGACCGGGACCGTCGTCGCGGTGACGGTCGCGACACCCGCGATGGCGAAGGAGACCGCCAGCAGCGCGCTCGCGAGCAGCGCACCCAGCGCGGCCGGGACCGGTGCGGCACGCGCGGACCGCACACTTCATGAAACGTCGCGCGGCCGTGCCGAGTTCATTTCGATCACTCGCGTAGCAGGTCGATGACCTTGGTCTCGGACAGCTCGCCGTGCCCGGCCGCCACCAGTCGTTCGAAGACGTCCAGGGCAGCGTGCCCCAGCGCGGCGGGGGTGCCGAGCTCATCGGCCAGTTCGACACCGATCCGGGTGTCCTTCAACCGCAGCGCCGCCGTGAAGGCGATATCGCGCTCGTGCTCCCCGGCGAGCATCTCCTTGCACATCCGGATCACCGTCGGGCTGGCCGCGCCGCCCCGCGACAGGGTGTCGGCGACCGTGGCCAGGTCCAGCCCGGCCAGCTCGGCGGTGCGCAGCGCCTCGGCCGTGGCGGCGATCTGAACGGAGCCCAGCAGGTTCTGCATCAGCTTGTAGCTCGCACCCGCGCCGACCGCCCCGAAATGCACGATCTCGGTGCACAGCGGCGCGAGCAGCGGCCGCGCCGCCTCGAGGTCGGCGGCACTCGCGCCGACGAACAACGTCAGCCGCCCGGCCGCCGCCGCGTCCGGCAGTCCCGTCACCGGCGAGTCCAGATACCGAAGACCGTGCGCCGCGGCGTCTTTCGCCAGCTCCAGCACCCACGGCCGGGAAATGGTCGAGAACTCGACCGCGAACGCACCGGCCGCATACTCCCCCGCCAACGCACCGTCCTCACCGAGCCACGCGGCCCGCGACGCCTCGTCATCGGCCAGCATCGCGAAAATGGCCTCGGCCCCCAGCGCGGCCTCGCGCGGCGTCGCCGCCAGTGTCGCTCCCGCCGTGACCAATTCCGCCGCCTTCTCCGGCGACCGATTGAACACCCGCACCTCGTGCCCGGCGCCGACCGTCCGCGCCGCCATGCCCGCACCCATCCGACCCAACCCCAGAAACGCAATCCTCGCCACGCGCCGAACCCTACCGGCCCCGGATCTGGCCCGGGAAACGGAATTCGCGTTAGGCTCCGATGCCGAAGGTTGGGGGTTTCGATGACGAATTGGCTGCTGCTGCGCGGATTGACACGCGATCAACGACATTGGGGCGATTTCCCCGACCAGCTCGCCGAAGCCCTCGGCGCCCGAGTGGTCACCATCGACCCGCCCGGTTTCGGCACCCAGCACACCCGGCCTTCCCCACGCTCGATCCCCGAAATCGTCGACGACATCCGCTCCCGCTTCGACCCCGGCGACGAGAAGTGGTCCCTGCTCGGCATTTCCCTCGGCGGCATGATGGCCCTGAACTGGTCATCGCGCTACCCCGACGACTTCCACCGCTGCGTAGTCGTCAACACCGGCGGCCCCGCCGTCTTCCGCCTGCGCGGCTTCAACTGGGGCGTCCTGCCCGTCTTCGCCGGCCGCACCCTGCGCACCGACCTCGAACACGAATCCGCCGTCCTGGCCCTCACCGCCAACAACCCGATCCTGGACCGCGAAACCCTCGCCCACACCTGGGCCCGATACCAATCCGAAGCCCGCCCCCTCCCCGCCAGCATCCTCGCTCAAGCCCTGGCCGCCGCCACTTTCCGCCTCCCCCACCACATCCCCATCCCCCTCCTCATCCTCGCCTCTAAAGCCGACCGCCTGGCCCCCTACCACATGTCCGAACGCCTGGCCGCCCGCTACTCGGCACCCCTGCACCTCCACGACAAGGCCGGCCACGACCTCCCCCTCGACGACGCCCCCTGGGTCTGCGACACCATCGCCGACTGGCTTCCACGGAATGGGCCCAAGGCCGACAACTGATTTCGCGCCGATGCCCTGCGCCTCGAGTTCGCCGGTCAACTGCTCAGAGCTTGCTCAGCGCCGCCTCGATGAGGTCCGCCGTGCGGCGCGGCTGGGCGATGAAGGCCGCGTCCAAGATCGGCTGAGTGGGCGGCGATACCGCACGGGTATCGGTCGTGGTCAGCGCCCGGCGCAGGACACTAGCGGCCGACTGGTTCCCAGCCGCGCTTGGGGGTGGACTCGCCGGGGGTCTTGGTCAGGTCGCGGGTGCGGTAGGTCAGGTGGGGGCGGGTGAGGTAGCCGAGGGGGGCGGAGAAGACGTGGACCAGGCGGGTGAAGGGCCAGAAGGCGAACAGGGCGCAGGCGCAGAGGATGTGGAGTTGGAAACCCAAGGGGGCGTGGACCATCAGGGCGGGTTTGGGCTGGAGGTAGAAGATGGAGCGGAACCACGGGGAGATGTCCTCGCGGTAGTTGTGGGGGTGGCCGGTCAGGTTGCCGTACAGGGTTGCGCCCAGGCCCAGGACGAGGGTCAGGCCCAGCAGGCCGTACATGATCTTGTCGTTGCGGGTGGTGGCGGAGTGGACCGGGCCGACGGTGCGGCGGCGGTAGACCAGGATGGCCAGGCCGAGGATGGTGGCGACGCCCGCGACCGCGCCGAGGCTGTATGAGGCGGCGTGGTAGACGGATTCGCTGATGCCCGCCGATTCGGTCCAGGACTGCGGGACCACCAGACCGACCACGTGGCCGGCGATGACCAGCATGATCCCGAAGTGGAAAAGCGGCGAACCCAGTCGCAGCAGCCGGTTCTCGTAGATCTGTGAGGAGCGGGTGGTCCAGCCGAACTTGTCGTAGCGGTAGCGCCAGATCAGTCCGACCACGAAGATCGCGAACGCCGCGTACGGGACGGCGACCCACAGCAGGTGGTCTCGGGCGGTCAGTGTCATCGTCGGCCTTCCGGGAAGCTGGGCATGTAGGTGAGCGGAGCGAAGGGCTCGAGGCCGACGCCCTCGTCCGGGGGTCCGGCGGCGACCAGCGTGGCGATGGCCTCGCGCGCATCGCCGTGCAGGGTGGTCAGGGTCGCCGAGACCGAGTCCAGGACACCGGTCCACGGCGAGTCCGCCTCCCGCAGGGCCAGGCGCAGGACCTCGATGCCCGCGCGATGGTCCTCGAGCAACTGCTGGCCGGGAACCGGATGCGCCGAAGCGAATTCGAGCACGACCGCCAGATGATCGGACAATTCGTCGTCGCCGAGCTCCAGCCCGGCCGCGCGATAGACCTGTTTGAGCTTCAGCAGCGCGACGCCGCGTTTGCGGGTGTCGCCGTGCACGAACCAGGTCAGGTACGGGCTGAAGCGTTTTCGGTGGTCGAAGGTCTCGACGTAGTCGGTCGCCGCGGCGATCGGCGGGGTGTTCTCCAGATACGACAGCACCGAATGCAACGGTGCACCGACCGCCTCGGGCAGGGTGGACACGGCGCGCGCCAGCACGGGCAGCGTCTCGAGCAGTGCCTCATCGGGATATCCCAGCAGCAGCGACTGCACCTGCCAGGCGGTGGACCGGTCGGACTCTCCGAGGATCGGGTGCGTGGTCTTGCGCCTCATGCGCGCGTGCTCCCCGGCAGTCCGGGCATGCCGATGGTGACCGGCTCGGGCCGTCCGGCCTCCGCACCGAGCGGCCCCCACCCGCTCATGCCGGGTCCGCCGTCGGAGTCGAGGCTGCACTCGGTGGCCAGATCCTCGAGCCGGTGCGCCTGCTCGGCGTGGGCGGACGGAATCACGTAGCGCTCGGCGTATTTGGCGACAGCCAGCAGCCGGTACATCCCGTAGATCCCGTCCTCGGTCATACCGACCCGCGTGGCGATCTCTGGACGCGTGTCGCGGCCCAGGTTCACATCGCGCATGTAGCTGCGCATGGCGGCCAGCCGCCGCAGCACCTGGTTCACGGTGTCGGTGTCCCCGGCGGTGAACAGTTCGGCCAGGTACTCGACGGGGATGCGCAGCGCCTCGAGGGCGGCGAACAGATTGCCGTGGTCCTCGGCGTCGTGGCCGGTGTCGCGCAGGGCGTCCACGACCGGCGACAGCGGCGGGATGTACCAAACCATCGGCACCGTGCGGTATTCCGGGTGCAGCGGCAACGCCACCTTGTACGTGCGGATCAGCGCGTAGACCGGCGAATTCTGGGCCGCCTGGATCCAGTCGCGCGGCATGCCCTCACGCTCACAGGCGGCGATGACCTCCGGATCGAACGGGTCCAGGAACGCATCGCGTTGCGCGGCATACAGATCCCGCTCATCGGGCGTGGACGCCACCTGTGACACGGCGTCGGCGTCGTAGAGCATGACGCCGATGTAGCGCAGCCGCCCGACGCAGGTCTCCGCGCACACCGTCGGCAGCCCGACCTCGATGCGCGGGAAGCAGAACGTGCACTTCTCGGCCTTGCCGGTCTTGTGGTTGAAGAACACCTTCTTGTACGGGCAGCCCGACACGCACATGCGCCAGCCACGGCAGCGATCCTGGTCGACGAGCACGATGCCGTCCTCGGCGCGCTTGTAGATCGCACCCGACGGGCACGACGCGGCACACGCCGGGTTCAGGCAGTGCTCGCAGATGCGCGGCAGATAGAACATGAAGGTGCGCTCGAACTCGAACTTCACCTTGTCGCCGAGCTTGCGGGCGATGGGATCCTCGGTGGCCAGTTCGGGTGCGCCGCCGAGGTTGTCGTCCCAGTTGGCCGACCACGTGATCTTCGTGTCTTTACCGGTGAGCAAGGACTTGGGCCGGGCCACCGGCGTCTGCTGCTGCAACGGCGCGGTGGTCAGCGTCTCGTAGTCGTAGGTCCAGGGCTCGTAATAGTCCTTCAGCTTGGGCAGCAGCGGATTGTCGAACAGCGTGAACAGCTTGCGCAGCCGCCCGCCCGCGCGCAGCCGCAACCGCCCCTTGCCGTCCAGCTTCCAGCCGCCACGCCAGCGGTCCTGATCCTCGTAAGTGCGCGGATAACCCTGCCCCGGACGGGTTTCCACATTGTTGAACCACGCGTACTCGAGCCCGGACCGATTGGTCCAGGTCTGCTTGCAGGTCACCGAGCAGGTGTGGCAGCCGATGCACTTGTCGAGGTTCATCACCATCGCGACCTGCGCCATGGGTTTCATCGGTAGGAGACCTCCTGATCGGCGCGACGGCGGATGACCGTCACCTCGTCGCGCTGGTTGCCCGTCGGGCCGAGATAGTTGAAGGCGAACGTCAATTGGGCGTACCCGCCGATGAGATGGGTCGGCTTGATGAGCAGACGGGTCAGCGAGTTGTGGATGCCGCCGCGCTTGCCCGAGGTCTCCGCGAGCGGGACATCGATCAGCCGGTCCTGGGCGTGGTTCATGTACACCGTGCCCTCGGGCATGCGGTGGGTGACGATGGCGCGGGCGGCGACCACGCCATTGCGGTTGACGGCCTCGATCCAATCGTTGTCGCGGATACCGAGTTTCGCGGCGTCCAGATTCGACATCCAGATGGTCTGCCCGCCCCGCGACAGGCTGAGCATGTGCAGGTTGTCCTGGTAATTGGAGTGGATGGACCACTTCGAATGCGGGGTCAGATAGCGCAGCGTCAGCCCGCCCTCGCCCTGCTGCCCCAGCGGCGGCTCGGCGAACAGCGCCGTCATGTTCAGCGGCGGCCGGTACACCGGCAGCTGCTCGCCGACCTCGGCCATCCAATCGTGGTCGAGGAAGAAGTGCTGGCGCCCGGTCAGCGTGTGCCAGGGCTTGTTCCGCTCGACATTGACCGTGAACGGCGAATAGCGGCGCCCGCCGGTCTCCGAACCCGACCACTCCGGTGAGGTGATGACCGGCACCGGCGCGACCTGGGTGTCGGCGAAGGTGATCTGCTTGCCCTCGTGCTCGGCCGCCAGATCCGCCAGCTTGGTGCCGGTGCGCTGCTCGAGGGTCTCGAAACCCTGGGTCGCCAAGTGGCCGTTGGTCGTTCCCGACATCGCCAGGATCGCCTCGCAGGCGTCGATATCGCGCGCGAGCGAGGGCCGCCCGTCGGCCGGTCCGCCCCGCACGACACCGTTCTTGCGGGCCAGGTACTCCACCTCACGCTCGACCCGGTAGGTGATGGCCTTGGTGGTCGCGCCCAGCTGCTCCAGCAGCGGGCCCAGGGCGCGCATCCTGGCGAACACGGCCGGATAGTCGCGCTCCACGACCGTGAGCCGCGGCATCGTGACGCCCGGGATCGGTTCGCACTCACCGGCTTTCCAGTCCCGCACCACGCCGTGCGGATTCGCCATCTGATCGGGGGTGTCGTGTTGCAGCGGGGTGGCGACCAGATCCTTGCGCACGCCCAGATGCCGCTGCGCGAGCGTGCTGAACGCGGAACCGATGGTCATGAACGCATCCCAGTCGGTGCGGGTCTGCCACGGCGGCGCGATGGCCGGGCTGAAGGAATGCACATAGGGGTGCATGTCCGTGGAGGACAGGTCGTGCTTCTCGTACCAGGTCGCGGCGGGCAGCACCACATCGGAGTAGAGGGTCGTGCTGGTCATGCGGAAGTCCAGCGTGGTGAGCAGATCCAGCTTCCCGGTCGGCGCCTGCTCCCGCCAGATGATGTCGGTGGGCCGGTTCTCGGGCGCAGCCTCCTCGGCGCGCAGCGAATTGTCCGCGCCCAGCAGATGTTCGAGGAAGTACTCGTTGCCCTTGGCCGAGGAACCGAGCAGGTTCGAACGCCAGATGGTCAGCAGCCGCGGGAAGTTCGCCGGATTGTCGGGATCCTGGCAGGCGAAGCCGAGCTCACCGGACTTCAGCTGCGCGACAACATGATCCGCCACCGCAACACCCGCCGCCTCGGCCTCGTCGACGATATCGAGCGGATTGCGGTCGAAGGTCGGGAACGAGGGCATCCAGCCCATGCGCGCGGTCTGGGCGAGCAGGTCCGCGGTGGTCTTGCCGGTGATGTGCCCGCGGCCGTGGCCGGTGGTGAGCTGGTCGGCATTGAACGGGTCGTAGCGGAACTGGTCGGTGTGCAGGTACCAGTAGGCGGTCTGGATCATCTGCCGCGGCGGGCGCGTCCAGTCCAGCGCGTTGGCCACCTGCGCCCACCCGGTCTGCGGGCGCAGCTTCTCCTGGCCGACGTAATGCGCCCAGCCGCCGCCGTTCACACCCTGACAGCCGGTGAGCGTGGTCAGGGTCAGGAAGGTGCGGTAGATGGTGTCGGAGTGGAACCAGTGGTTGGTGCCCGCGCCGAGCAGGATCATCGAGCGCCCGCGCGATTCCTCTGCGTTGGCGGCGAATTCGCGGGCGATGCGGGCGGCCTGCTCGGCCGGAACGCCGGTGACGGTCTGCTGCCAGGCGGGTGTGCCGGGGTGGGTGGCGTCGTCGTATCCGGTGGGCCACTGGCCGGGCAGCCCGGGCCGGTCCACGCCGTAGCGGGCCAGCAGCAGATCGAAGACGGTGGTGACCCTATGGCCGCCGACCATCCGGGTCGGGACGCCGCGCAGCAGATCCGCCGGTGCCCCGTCGGCGGTGTCGAAGCGCGGCAGGGTGACCGTCACCGCGTCGCCGCCGTGCACCGACAGCAGCGGGTCGATGTCACCGAGTTCCAGATTCCACTTGCCCGCGCCCTCCTCGCCGTAGCGGAAGCCCAGAGAACCGTTGGGCACCACCGGGTTTCCGCTGCGGTCCAGCAGCACGGTCTTGAACGCCGCGTTCGCCTCGCCCCGGTGCTCGGGCAGGTCCGCGGCGGTGAGGAACTTGCCCGGCCGGAATCCGTTCTCCGACTGTTCCAATCGCACCAGGAACGGGAGGTCGGTGTAGCGGCGCACGTAGTCCTGGAAGTAGGGCACCTGCCGGTCGACGAAGAACTCGCGCAGGATGACGTGGCCCATGGCCATGCCCAGCGCGCCGTCGGTGCCCGGGTGCGGGGACACCCATTCATCGGCGAACTTCACGTTGTCGGCGTAGTCGGGCGCGATGGAGACGACCTTCTGGCCGCGATAACGCGCCTCGGCCATCCAGTGCGCGTCGGGCGTGCGGGTGACCGGGACGTTCGCGCCCCACATGATGAGATAGCCCGCGTCCCACCAGTCTCCGGATTCGGGGACGTCGGTCTGGTCGCCGAAGACCTGCGGCGAGGCCACCGGCAGATCGGCGTAGAAGTCGTAGAACGACAGCATCGCGCCGCCGACCAGGGACATGAAGCGGGACCCGGCGGCGAAGGAGGCCATGGACATCGCCGGAATCGGCGAGAATCCGGCAATTCGGTCCGGGCCGAAGGCTTTCACGGTGTGCACGTGCGCCGCGGCGATGATCTCCACGGCCTCGTCCCAGCTCGCCCGCACCAGACCGCCGCGGCCGCGCGCGCTCTTGTAGGCGCGCGCCTGCTCCGGATCACCGACGATCGACTCCCATGCCAGCACCGGATCTCCGGTGCGCGCCTTGGCTTCCCGGTACATCTCCAGCAGCACGCCGCGCACGTACGGGTAGCGCACCCGGGTCGGCGAGTAGGTGTACCAGGAGAACGAGGCGCCACGCGGGCAGCCGCGCGGCTCGTACTCGGGACGATCGGGCCCGGTGCTGGGATAGTCGGTGGCCTGGGTCTCCCAGGTGATGATGCCGTCCTTGACGAACACCTTCCACGAACACGAGCCGGTGCAGTTGACCCCGTGGGTCGAGCGCACCACCTTGTCGTGGGACCAGCGGTCGCGGTAGAAATCGTCGGCTTGTCTTCCGCCGCGCCGGAATTCGCTGCGCAGGTCCGGCGAGATCTCGGCGCGGGTGAAGAAGCGTCTGGAACGGATGAGCGCCTCGGTGAGCTCCCCGTCCACCGCACCGCCGTTGTTTCGCCCCATCACCGTCACCTCTCACCGTGTCGCGCCCGAACACTCCGAACCTACTGGGCAATTGACCGGATTCGAGGCTGTGAGCTATGTGAGAGCAATCCGCTTTTCGCGGGTGTGATTTGTCAAACGCGCTCGACGGCTTCGCGCTCGAGGCGCGCGCCGAGCAGAATCTCCGAGACACCGAGGGCAATGGTCAGCAAACCCACCGCGATCGAGAGGGTCGTCATGGATTCGAACGGGACCACCACGACGACCAGGCCCGCGGCCATGGTCGCCAGCCCGACCAGCTCGAGCCGTCCCGCGCCCTGGAACTGCTCCGACCACACCGCCACGATGGCCAGCACGATCCCACGCACCGTCCACCCCATGCCGATCCAGATGGACAGCAACGCCACCGACTCACCGCTGCTGAACGACCAGGCCGCCAGCCCCAGCGCGATGATCGCGCTCGCCACCTCGAGGACCTTGAGGGCGGTGCGGATACGCGCGCCGAAGGCCACGACCAACTGCATGGCCGCCGAGGCCACCAGCACCAGGCCGAACAGAATCCCGGCCACCGTCACCGATTTGTCCGGCCAGACCGCCAGGACCACACCCAACATCGCAGAGCAGCCGCCGGTCACGACCAGCGACTGCCAAGCCCAGTCGGGGAAAACCTCGGTCCGCCCCTCGATCCGATGCGCGGGCATGAATCCATGATATGACCGATTCGCCCAGGTAACTGGACGTTTGGCCGTTCCCCCGGCCCACGCGGCGCGTCGCCGAGCGCTTGCTCAGGCTCAGGCTTCGGCGGATCACCCTGGTCCCGAGAGGGCGCGGGCCGGCGAGGCTCGACACCGAGCCGCCGCCGGACACCAGCCCCGGCCTCGCTGCCCGTCGAGCAGGGACGGCAGCTCGCGGGCGGCGGGAATGGCGTATTCGACTCGGCCGCAACCAGATACCAGTACCGGACCGTCCCGATGGCGGTCCACGACGCCCAGCGCCGGACCGCGGTGGCCGCAGGCGATGCAGGGCTGGGCGGCGCTGCCTGACACGTTGTCGAAGTGCAGTAGCAGTAGGGAGACGGTCAGAACGCCCAGGGCCAGAAGCTGACGCGGTCAACGCGATCGGACAGGACCTCGAACACCGCTGAGCCTGGAGGAATCCGGTAGTCACGCGACATGCTCGGCTGCCGGAGCCCGGTTCAGGGGGCGCTGAGGAAGACCTCGCGGCGCAGGGATCCGTCGGCGGTGGCCCAGGGGGCGTCGACGTGGCTGCGGTCGCGCTGCAGGGGTGCGCCGGTGTGGAGGCGGCGGTGCAGGCGGATGAGTTCGGCGCCGGCGTTGGCGGAACGGCCGGAGTCGAAGGCGATATCGGTGTGGGTGTCGGTGTCGATGACCGTCGGGCGGAAGCCCGTGTCGGGTATGACGATGTCACCGGGGACGACGTGGACGGTCAGGTCCGGGGTGTCGCTGGTGTTCTGGTCCTGCGGGGTGGCCTTGCCCGCGAGCAGTCGGGCGGCCTGCTCGATGAACACGGTGTCGTGGGCGGCATCGTAGAACCAACGCTGGCCCAGGACACCGTGTTCGGCGGTACCGATCAACGCATGGTCCAGCCCCTCGACCGGTGCGCCGCGATAGGTCATCGGGACCAGATACACCACGGGCTCCTCGCCCGCGGTATCGGTGACGACCATCAGCTCGATGCCGACCTCACCGGCGGGATCGTCGAGGCGGAAGCCGCCCGCCTTGGTCAGCGCGGGCGATCCGGCACCGAGATACCAGTGCCGGGTGGGCAACCACCGCGCCAGCAACTCGAGTTTTCCGGGCTTCACGGTCGTCTCGTGGATCTCGGCCATGCCGTCATCCTGCCAGAGCCGCCGCGATGACGGCGGAAACTCTTGCGGCGGTGCGCTATTGGATCGTTCAACGCAACTTTCGGAAGAACTCCCGCAGATCGCCGATCATCAGATCGGGGACCTCCATGGGCGCGAAATGCCCGCCGCGATCGAACTCCGACCAATGGATCATGGTGTTCTGGCGTTCGGCGAGGCCGCGGATGGTGTTGTTGCCGGGGAACACCGCGACACCGGTCGGCACACCCGAGTCCTCGAGCACCGCGCCCCACTGCCGGGATTCCTTGTACAGGCGCATGGAGGAGCCCGCCGTATCGGTGAACCACAGCACCGACAGATTGGTGAGCAGCATGTCGCGGTCGATGGCGTCGGTCGGGGTCGCCTTGGCCGGATCCTTGAAGGTGTTGACCACGTCGAGCACCCAGGCCGCCAGCGCGGCCGGGGAATCGGCCATCGCGGGGGCCAGGGTCTGCGGGCGGGTGGAGTGCATGCCCGCGTACCCGGAGGTGTCGCGGCTGCTCCAATCCTTCATGCGGGCCAGCTTCCGCTGATCGGCCTCGCTGAAACCGGAACCGTCCTCGTTCCAGGCCGGGATGGTGATGGGATCGTTGACGTGCACCCCGACCAGGTGTTCGGTGGCGAGGCGGCCGATCTGCGGTGCGATGAACGACCCGGCGTCACCACCCTGCACGCCGTAGCGGTCATAGCCCAACTGCGCCATGAGCTTCGCGATCAGCTCGGCGCCGCGCTCGGTGGACGCCTCGCCCGCGCGCTGGGTCGGGCCCGAGAAACCGAACCCCGGCAGGGTCGGAATCACCAGGTGGAACGCGTCTTCCGGGTCACCGCCATGAGCGCAGGGATCGGTGAGCGGGCCGATCATTTCGGTGAAGTCCTCGAAGGGCCAGCCGTGGACCAGGACCAGCGGCAGCGCGTCGGCCTGCGGGGACCGGACGTGGGTGAAGTGCAGGGCCTGGCCGTCGATCTCGGTGCGGAACTGGGGATGGCGATTCAACGCCGCCTCGTGGGTGCGCCAGTCGTATCCGCTCCCCCAGTACTCGCACAGCTCACGCACATAGGCGGTCGGAATGCCGTAGCTCCACCCCACGTCCGGCAGCTCGGCGGGCCAGCGGGTGCGGGCCAGGCGGGCCCGCAGATCCTCGATGTCGGTGTCGGCAATGTCGATTCGGAAGGGCTCGAAGACCGTCATGACACCACCGTAGGAGGGAACTAGGTCAGTGGCAGTCCTATACCGGCGACCGTTTCCCTCCTGTTCGTCGCGTTCTACGCTGGCGTGCAAGCGATTCAGCCGCGACGAGGCGGCGCGTGTGAAGGGATACGGCATCGTGAGCAACGCATACCCGCCCGGACCGCCGGTGCCCAGTGCCGTCCAGACCGCCCTGTACGCCAGATGGCGCGGTGCGATGCTGCGCGCGGCGGCCCGCCGCTACGGGGATGTGTTCACCCTGCATCTGGTCGCGCCCTATGCCGAGAATCTGGTGGTGTTCTCGCGCCCCGAGCACATTCGCGAGATCTTCGCCGCCGATCCGGCGGATCTGCATGCCGGGGAGGGCAATCGGCTGCTGGTCCACATCATGGGTGAGCATTCGCTGCTGCTCACCGACGAGGACGAGCACGCGCGGGCACGGCGGCTGCTCATGCCCGCCTTCGTGGGTTCCTCGCTGCGCGGCTACCGGACCCTGGTCGAGGCCATCGCCAAGGCGCATGTCGACCGGTGGGCGTCCGGATCGACCGTGCACACCCTCGATCGCATGAACGAACTGACACTCGATGTCATCATGCAGGTGGTGTTCGGCATGACCGACGAACGCCGCCGCGACGAGCTGGCACCGCGCCTGCGCCGGATCGTGAACATCAATCCGATCATGTTCTTCGGCTGGAAGTACCCGCGGCTGCAGCGGCACGGGCCGTGGAAGCGCTTCGACGACAACCAGAAAGCCATCGACGAGCTGCTCTACAGCGAGATCTCCGAGCGTCGCGCGCATCCGGATCTGGACGGCCGCGCCGATGTGCTGTCGCGGCTGCTCGCGGCGGGATCCGGCGAGAACCCCTCCGACGCACCGCTGTCCGACGCCGAGCTGCGCGACCAACTGGTGACACTGCTGCTGGCCGGGCACGAGACCACCGCCTCGGCGCTGTCGTGGGCCTGCCATGAACTGGCCGCCAACCCGCAGATCCAGGCGCAGGCGCGCCAGGCCGCCCACGACGGCGACGAAAAGTATCTGGAGGCGGTGCTCAAGGAGGCCATGCGCCTGCACACCGTGATCGCGGCGACCGGGCGGAAACTCACGCGCGATATGACCATCGGCGGTTACGCGCTGCCCAAGGGCACCGTGGTGTCGACCTCCATCCTGCTGGCTCACCAGCGGGCCGAGGCCTTCCCGGACGCGCTGGCCTTCCGGCCGGAGCGGTTCCTCGACGGATCGGTGGCGGCGAACACCTGGCTGCCGTTCGGCGGCGGCGTCCGGCGCTGCATCGGGGCCGGGTTCTCCCTGATGGAGGGCACGGCCGTGCTGCGCGAAATCCTCACGCGCTACCGGCTTTCGCTGCCCGCCGGGGTGACCGACGAGCCGTCCCGGATTCGCAACATCACCCATGTGCCCGCGCACGGTGCGCCGGTGGTGGTGACCGCGGACAATTCGGTGCCGGTGTAGGCCGCTATCCGGTCACCGGGTGCACCTGCAGAGCACAGGTGTCGATCGTCACTGTGACGGTGCGGGTATCGGTCGAATTGGGCGGTGTGACAGCCAAACTCGTGTACAGCGGGCACCCGTTCCCGGCGGCGTCGAAGGCCACGCCTTCCACCACCGCGCTCGCCGGATGGCCCGACTGCAGCGTCACCATCGGAGGCTCATCGCTGCCTTGCGGAAGCCCGCCCATATAGCCGCGCGGAGTGCGGTCGGCGTGGACCAGCGGGCCACCCGCGCCGGAGTCGACACCCGGATAACCCGACAGGGTGCACGGGGCCGCGCCGGCGGCGAGGGAGAAGGTGAGTTTCACGCCGCGGTGACCGGTTCCGGGCGACATGACCTCCGCGGTGACATCGACCTGCCCGGACCCACACGGATCGAACCGGGCGAAGGGGGCCGTGGGTGCGGCCGAGGCAGCCGGTGCGGTGGCTTGCGACGTGGTCGCGCCGCCGGGGGCGGCGGAAGTGGCGGGTGGCGGTGAGGTCGTGCTCGTACCGGACGAACACGCTGCCGCAGCGATGGCCAGTGCCCCGACCGCGATAGCGAAAATCCCTCTGCGAAAGCGCATTTCCCGACTCCTCCCGATTCGGAAACCTCGGCGAACCCGACCGGTCGCCGCACCGTCCAGACTAGGTTCGCCCGGGAAATTCGGCCGTCCGCCGCCCGTGGTCGCGCGCAGCGAATTCCGAGCACTCGGGGCATTCGCTCAGCACCGGATGGCTGCATTCGGCCAGGTGCCCGAGAAAGCGATCCGTGTCCTGGAGCAGGGCGATGCGCTCGCGGACCTCGGCGCGACGCCGCGCGATCATGGCCATGCGATCATCGCAGGCGCCCAGCCCCAGCTGGCGAATCTGATCCAGCGACAGCCCCGTTCGCTGCAGCTTCTGGATCACCCGCGCGTAACCGAGGATGTCCTCGTTGTAGCTGCGATGCCCCGACGGGCTGCGCGGCGGCCTGAGCAGGCCGACCGACTCCCAGTGCCGCAGCACGTGGGTCTCCACCCCGAGTGCCGCGGCGGCATCACCGATTCTCATGTCCTGGACAGCGGTCACGAGTCACCCCTTTACTTCATGTCGACCTTAAGTATTAGCGTGCCGCCATGACAACTGCTGACCGTCACGCCCTGGTCTTCGGGGCGACCGGTTTCCTCGGGCGGCACCTGATCCTGGCGCTGGATCGCGCCGGTGTCCGCATCATCGCCGCCACGCGCAGCGCCACTTCGTTCACCGAACTGACCGCCTGGCTCGGCGACCGTGGACGCGGGGTCACGCCCACGGAGGTGCGGGTCGATTTCGATTCCGCCGCACCGGTTTCCGGGGACGAATCCCGAAGGGCCGAGGTGAGCGAGTTCTACAACTGCGCGGGTGCCTACCGGCGGGGAATGACCGAGGCGCAGGCGCGTCACGCGAATGTCGACAGCGTCCGTTCGCTCATCTCCTTCGCGGCACGGCTGCCGAAGCTGGCGCGAGTGGTGCACGTTTCCGGCTACCCAAGACCCGTACACGTCATCACGGGCAGCGACGACCCGCTCACCGACGAAGCCCGTGACCTGCTCGAATCCCTGGGCCCGCGAATCGAAGTCACCGCCGTCGCAGGAGCCGGTCATCATCCGCAACTGACCCATCCCGAGGAGCTGACCACCGCCCTGACCCGGCACACCGTGCCGCAATCATCCATCGATCCGAAGGATTAGTCCCGCCATGTCCGATTCAGCCCGCAATCCCAGCCTGTTCCAATGCTGCGCCGCCGCAACCAGTTCCGCGCACGGCGCGGTCCGGCCGCGACGCATCGACCAGCGATTCCTGCGCTCGCTCACCGACGCCGGACTGCCCACGCCCACCCGCACGGTCGCGGTGACGGCGCTCGCCCAGGTGCCGCGCTCGGTGCCGACCGCGGCCGTGGTGGAAGGCGTGTTCACGCCGCGCCGCATCGACAGCTCGCTCACCTCGTTCGTCGTGCAGCATCCCGAGGCGACCTTCATCGTCGACCCGAGCTTCTGCCTCGACGCCGAGCACCGCGCCATCGCGCAACTGCCGGGCCTGCTCCGGCCCGCCGTGCGGCCGCCCGCCGACGCCATCGCCACCGTCACCGCGCTGCGAGCCGAACCCGGGCTGCCCGCACTCGATTTCGCCCTGCCCACCCACGCCCATTGGGACCACGTCTGCGGACTGCTGGACCTGCCCGGACTGCCGGTGCACCTGCACCAGGTGGAGCGGGACTGGGTCATGGCGGGACCGGTGCCGCCGGTCGGCGGCGTGCGCGATTCGCTGGTGAATCGACCGGTGGCGGAATACGAGCTCGACGGCCCGCCCGTGCTCACCTTCACGCGCAGCCGGGACCTGTTCGGCGACGGCAGCGTGGTGCTGGTCGACCTGGCCGGTCACACGCCGGGCAGCGTCGGGGTGCTCGCCCACACCGCGCGCGGATGGGTGCTCTTGGCGGGCGATGCGGCCTGGCACGCGCTGCAGATCGAGAAGGTTCGCCAGAAGTCCGGGTTCCCAGGCCTTTTCGTCGACGAGAACCGGGAGCTTACCTTCAAAACCCTGCACCGGCTGCACCTGGCCCAGCAGGTCGTGCGAGTTGTCCCCACCCATGACCACGATGCCGCACAGCACCTGGCGGCACCCCGTTCACAGGCCGCCGAACCGCTACGGTGAGCGCATGGGGATCACCGTGCGTCCGGCACAAATGTCCGATATTCCGGAAGTGGCGCGAGTATTGGGCATCGCGTTCACCGATGATCCGCTCTTCGAGTGGTTGATACGCGACGACGCGGGCCGGGCGCGCCGGATCGCGGTGCTGTTCGCGGCGCAGGCGCGGCATCATTTCATGCCGCTGGGCGGGGTGGAGGTGGCCTGCAATGACGCGAATTCCATCGTGGGCGTGGCACTTTGGGCGCCGCCCGGGCATTGGCATGTCGCCGACGCGGACACGCTGCGGCAGTTGCCGGCGCTGGTCCGCTCGTTCCGGCACCGATTACCGGTGGTGGCCCGCATGGCCGACACGATGATGGCCGCCCATCCCCGCGAACCGCACTGGTATCTGGCCGCGATCGGCACCCTGCCCGGTGTGCGCGGACAGGGTTACGGGCGAGAACTGCTCAACTCCCGCCTGGATCGCTGCGACGCCGAGGGCCTGCCCGCCTATCTGGAATCCAGCAAACCCAGCAATGTCCCCTACTACGAACGCTTCGGCTTCGAGGTCACCACCACCCTCGACGCCACCGAGGGCGGTCCGCCGCTCTGGCCCATGTGGCGTAACCCCCGCTGACAAGAAATGCGCTGCTGCGGGCCGCCTTTCGGCGATTGCCCGCAGCAGCGCATTCCGGTGGGTCAGGGTTTGGTCGCCATACCACCGACCACGAGTTCCTCCCAGACCGTCAGCGCGGGCTGGTGGGCCTCGCTATCGGAGGGTTCGGGACGCCACTGGGCGCAGGGGCGCAGGCCGTCCTCGTCGGGGCTCAGGGTGCCGAAGCAGGCCAGGATCTCCGGATCGGTGCGGAATCGGCCGCGGCCGAAGGCTTCCAGGATCTTGTTCGCGGTGGCGATGGCCTCGCGGGAGGTGCCGGAGCGGAAGTGGGTCAGGAAGATCTTGCTGCCGGAGGGGATGCGGTCGATCCAGTACTGGACCACCCCCGCCGGATCCTCCTCGTCATTGACGAGGCTGAGGGTGATGCCGAACAGCAGGCCCACCGGCTCGTCGAAATTGATCAACCGCTGTACATCGGCGTGCTTCTCGATGCTGCCCGGATCGCGAATATCGGCTTCCACCACCGCGATTGCCTCGTCGACGGCCAGCAGCGCCCGTCCGTGCGCCACCACGAACGGATCATCGTCGACGTAGACCACGCGGGCGTCGGATTGTGCCAGCCGCAGCACCTCGTGCACATTCGTACTCGCGGGCAACCCGCAGCCCATATCGATGATCTGCCGGATCCCCGCCTCCGCCATCACCCGCACGGCGCGCAGGATGGCGTTGCGATTGGTGATGGCCAGCAGTTCCGATCCGGGAAGGTCCTCGATGAAGTAGTCACCGAGGTCCTTGTCGACCCCATAATTGTCGCGGCCGCCGAGCACGTAGCTGTATACGCGCGCCACGCTCGGCCGAGACTGCCTCGCTCGCATGGCATTGGTGTTCAACTCTTACACACCCCTCTTTCCCCCACTGACGATACCGCTGTCTGTCAGGAAATCCTCGGTCATCCAGGCGATCGCCGCCAGTTGTCCGATGTGACGGATCGAGCCTAATTCGTCGCGCTCGCGGCGGCCGGGGTAGTCGGTGCCTGCGCGGTGGTGGTGGGTGCCGGAGCGGCGGTCGTCGTCACCGGGACCTGGGACGTGGTGGTCGGCGCCGGGGTGCCGGTATCGGTCGTCGTGGGCGGTGCGGTGGTGGTCGTATCCGGGATCGGATCCGGGCAGCGCAGATTCGCCGAGCCGATCGAGTTGATCTCCGCGTTCGAGCGCGGGTCGCCCGCGTAGTTGATCAGATCGGTGCACTTGGCCGGTGCCGGGCAGTGACCGGATTGGTCACCGAGACTGTTGATCTCGGCGTTGGAGCGCGGGTCACCGGCGTAGTTGATCTGGTCGGTGCACTTGGCCGTCGGGCTCGGGGTCACGGTGCCCGGATCCTGGACGGGCGAGGCCGCGGGGGTTCCCGGGTCGGGCTGCGGCGCCGACACGTCGCCACCCTGCTGGGGCTGGTTGCCTCCGCCCTGATTGCCCGGATTTCCACCGCCCTGGCTGCCGCCGGGGTTGCCGCCACCGGGCTGCGCCGTCGGCGAACCCGACACCGGCGCACGGGAACTCGTCGATGCCGCGACGGTGCTCGTCACGCTTCCCGACAGCTTCACCGTGGGGCTCGCGACCGACTTGTCCGAATCACTGGAACACCCTGTCACCAGCGCGACAATCGGGATCATCAGCAACACCGCGACGCGCGCGGCCACCTGCGGGCGCGAACGCCCTTCCGCCAAAGCGGACATTCAATCCTCCTGAGCGTGCAGCCCCAGCCCCGACTCATCCGCTGCACCAGAACATCTTCGGCCGGTCCGTACACCGGACCAGCCTTCTCGAATCCAGGGGCGATCGCACCCCGGCTCGAGATTAAGGGCTGTACCAAGCGGCCGCTATCGGTCAACTGCCCATAGTTCTGTGGGCCGCTTATCGATGGAGGTGATCATTTATCGATTGAGCGCTGTGCGACCGTCTGCTGCGCGAGCAATGCATCGAGCTGCTGTTCGGCGCGTTCGGCGCGGGCCAGGGTCTGGGCGCGGGCATCGTCGAGGGCGGCAAGACGTTCGGTGGCCTCCTGGCGCGCCTTCTCCACCGCGGCCGCCGAGTCCTGGCGTACGACGGCGAGATCGGCAGCGGCCTGCCGGCGCGCCTCGGCCAGTTCGGTGCGGGCCCGATCCAGTTCCCCGCGAGCCTGTTTCAACTCGTCCCGGGTCTCGGCGACCACCTGATTGCGCTCGGTGACCGCGGCCTCGGCGCGTTCGATGGTGCGTTCGGCGTCCGCGGCCCGCTGGACGGCGAGATCGCGCTCCGCGCCGGCGGCGGTGATGCGCTGCGCGGACTCGCGGCGGACCTGCTCGATCTCGGCGGTCGCCTTGGACCGGGCCAGTTCGATGTCCTCGCTGGCCTGCTGCCGGGCACACTCGATGTCCTCGGCGGCTTCCCTTCGCACGGTACGGATCTCGGCCTCCGCCTCGGCGCGCGCCGCGAACACATCGTCGGCCGCCTGCTTGGTGACCCGCTCGACCTCCTTCAGCGCGTCATCGCGCGCCGCGAGCGCCTCGGCAATGCGCGCCTCCGCGTTCTCCGCGGCCAGCGCCGCGTCCTCGGCCGCCGATTCGGCTGCCGCCCTGGCCTCCTCGGCATCGCGCCGCGCCTGCTCGGCGGCCACGGTGGCCACCTCGGCCTCGGCAATCCGCCGCGCCGCATCCGCCTGCACCGCCTGTACCTGGGCCTCCGCCACCGCCGGATCCGCCAGCGTCGACAATTCCGCCACCGCGGCGGTCAACGTATTGCCCAACTGATCGGCCAACCCACGAAACTGTCCCAGCAGCTCATCGGCCCGCAGCCGCGCCACGGTCACCGGACCCTGTTGCGTCACAGTGACGTTCGCGGCCGGACTCTCACCCTCCGCCTGCTGCCGCTTCTGCCGCTCCCGCCAGGCCCTCCACCGCGTGTGGTCCGGGTGCTCACAGTATTCCGACGGCCGCCCCGGCCCTCCGGCACGAGTAATCGGTTTAGTGCAGCCCGGGTAGTTGCAGATGCTCGACACCAGAGAATCGTAGCGTTGGTTTCGTCATTTCCAACGGAACAACACGAAACGAATCCCCAAGAGCCTCAAATCGATCCATCTCGTTCTGACCCCCGATAAGTGAACGTTATCGGCGGTCAGGCCGTGCCGTTCTCCCCTAACCCGTTGGATTTATTTCGTTTCCGTTTGGTTGGCACAAACGCTACGAAAGGTCTACGAAACCAATCAAAAACTGGGTAGGCATGTACGCCCGTACCAAATTGGCGCTCAGCCGATCCTGTGGCCGCGCCGCTGGCGCTGGCTGGCTCGGCTGACGTTGGGATGCCGGGACCGAGCGGACCGGGGACGGTGGCGTGGGGGCGGCGCGGTGATCTGGGCCCGGTTGCGCACGAAAGGGTGTGGGGGCCAGGTGGCGGTCATGCTCCAGAGCAAGAGGTTCCGCAGCGGACGGAATGCGGCATGGCCGGCCCGCTCCGCCCATCCGGGTGCCGGGGGTTCCTGTCGCCTCGAGCGGCCTTCGCGCATACGGGCCTCCAGGGCCGCCAGCTCCCGATCCGGATGCGGGTCGGGCGAGGACGCCTCCAGGCACCACAGGGCGATGCGGACCCACAGGGGACGGTATCGGCGCGGGTACAAGGACACTCGGCGATTCCCCCGCATGACAAGAGACCGCAACCCGGGACCCGCGCCCAGATCCACCGACACTCGGTCGGCGTTGAGCTGATTGCGACGGAGGACCGCTCGCTGCCCGAGCATCTGCGCGGCCGCGGCGGCCGTGAGCGCGGCGGCGACCATCGTGCCGAACAGCAGCTGCATCAGTGTGATCAGCCCGATCAGCACACCGAGCTGTCCTGCGGCGGACAGCATCGCGGAGTGGCGCGACGACAATCTGGGCGCCCACCGGGCCGATACTCGCTCGGCCACCCAGAACGGCATCCGCACCGGGCTGCCGCACCAGTAGGAAACCCGGTACCACAACCCGCCGCCGTCGCCGACGAGATGGCCGATCTCATGCCCCAGAACTCCGCGTAGTTCACCTGGCGACAACTCGCGCACCGCCTTCGCCGACATGATGACGAGCCCGCGGTGGTGCGCCTGCCCCAACGGCCCCGGCGAATCCCGCACGCACACCTGAAAAGTCGACTCGGTCAGTCCGATCGCGCGCATGAGACGGCGCCACGCAGGATTCAGTGCCTCGGCTTCTTCGGGCGTCGGCCGACGCGGTAGCACCGAATGAGCGTGACGGTCCGACTCGATCCCATCCCACTTGGGCGTCGGCAGCGCTTCAACGGCGACGCCGCCGATCAGCCACACGCCGGACACGGCCACCGCCGCCCACGGCGCGATCAGACCGCCCAACCGGAACAGCAGCAGACTCGTCAACAACGGAATCGGCCACGAGACGAGCAACATCGCGATCGACCAGGGCAGCGCCTGCCTACGCAACCACCGGCGATAGGCGGCACGCGTTTCCGCGTCGGCAGTCCCGAGGCTCGGAGCAGGTATGACCGGACCCGATGCACGACCGAACATTCGCCCCACCCCCAGCGCGAACCACAAGCTGAAACAACAAGATAGCGAAGGGGTATGACGGTTTCATGCCCTCAGTTCTTCGGGGGCAGACGCTCGCGGGCCGGGCGTGTCTTATGCGAATTCCTCCTGGAGGCAGCGCAAAGCCAGATAGAAGTCCAGACGGTCGGGCAACTCGGCGAGATCGCGGCCGGTGAGGGCTTCGATGCGTTGCAGGCGGTATCGCAGGGTGTTCACGTGAACGTGCAGCCGAGCGGCGCAACGACTCCACGAGCCGGACGCGTCGAGGAAGGCGGCGAGCGTGTCGACCAATTCGGTGCGATGCTCGCGGTCATAGTCCTCCAGGACCCCGATGAGTCGGTTACGGAACAGGATTCGCATGTCCTTGGGAACGAAGGAAAGGAGTGTCAGGCGCGGTGAGAGGTCGCTGCTGGTCGCACTGCGCAGACTCCCGGAGCGCACGGTGGCGATGCGATGCGTGTGGCGCGCATCGTCGATGGCGCGGAGCAGGTTCGACGGGTCGGGTGCGGGACCGCTGGTGCCGATCGACACCCAACCCCGGCCCAGCAGTGGGCGTATACGATCGGCGGCCGCCTCCAGGCAAACGACGAGTTCGTCCTCTTGATCGTCCGCTGTCGCGGGAACGAGCATCAGGTACCCGCCGTCCATCTCGATCGGAACAGAGGACCGATTCCATTGTTGCGCAACATCGTCCAGTAGATCCATCGCAATGGTCGACGCATACGCCGTATTCGTGCTGCTGACCAGGACCGCGTGGTATCGGACGTCCGGCTCCAAGCCGATGCTGACCAGTCGACTTCGCGCGGCGCCGATTTCTCGCATACATCAGATCGATCACCTCGGAGAGCAGTCGCTGTCGCAGAGTGCGCGTTTCGTCGTTGGCGGCACGATCGATGGACAGCAGTGCGCACATGTCGGCGACCATATCGGCGACAACAGGATCGGCGACTCCGTGGTCGTCGTCGACAGCGATATAGGCGGACGGCGCCCGGCGCGGCGCTGGTGCCGCCACCGCGTGAAAGGTTATGCCCCTCCCCTGCGCGGACTTCTGCACGCTGGGAAACATCCAACCGGCCAGCGCTTTTCGATGCAGACTCGCCAGTTCCTCGGCGGGGATGCCTGGAATCTCGCCGATAATGTGGCGTCCGGTCGCCGACAGCGCGGCAGTCGAGACACCGGTGGCCCGCTCCAGATTGGCGAGCAGGCCCATCAAGCCCTCGCCGGCGGCGAAACTCGTCAGCAACGCGCGCCGCGCGGTCACACCGCGTCCTTGGGCTGTGTGGTCACCGATGGCCGCGTGCACCAACTGCGCCACGGCTCCGAAGGAGACGTCGTCGGCGATCGTGAACAGAGGTAAGCCCTTTCGCTCACAGGCCTCCGCAAGTGCGTCGGGAAGAACGTGGATGCGGGCGGTTCCCGCGACCAGCCCCGCGCATCCCGCGGCGGCCAGCGCGGCCACGAAGACCTCGGCATCCCCGGGTTGCCGGTACCAGGTGGTGCTGGTCAGCACGAGTTCGCCGCCGGACAGGTAGGCCATCGGATCGGGCAGATCGGTGGTGTACACCGAGCGCACCGGCCGGCTGGGGGAAACGCCCGACACCACGGGAATCAATCCGAGCTCGGGAATCTCGAGTAGCTCAGCTGCCTGCATGTATGGGCCTCCTGTAAAAACTGGAAAACAAAATATTACGTGCCTGTTTAATTGTTCGCCTGATCGGTTGGAGGATCATACAGCGCAATGGATGTAATTTCATCCGAGTCCGTCGGGTAACGACATACCGCGACACCTGCCTTCGCTTGTTGACTGATCTCACGGCCGAACACAGGCCCGGGAGTCTTCAGGAGTCATCATGGTTTCCCTGTTCAGGAGAATAGGTAGCGGGTCCGATGCCAATCCGATAGGAATCGAAATGGCAGGAACGGAGCCCATCCCTGGCGATAGGCGGCATGGGCGGCCGCGCACGCTCTTCACGCTGTGGTTCGGGGCGAACATCCAGTTCGCAACGCTGTCGGTGGGCGCGCTATCGACCTCGGTGTTCGGGCTCGATCTCATTCCGGCAGCCTGTGCGATCGCTTTGGGCACACTGTTCAGCGCCACTCTTGTTGGACTGTTCTCCACGCGAGGGGCGCGAATCGGAATTGGTCAGCTAATTCAGTCTCGAGGCCCCTTCGGCTGGTTCGGAAACCTCCCCTCGGCGATATTCACCGTTCTCAACGGAGTCGGTTGGTGTGTTGTCGACAGCTTGCTGGGAATCTTTATTTTGCGCAGTCTGCTCGATATCGGATTCACCACGGCTGTCGCGATCGTGGCGGGTGCGCAACTCATTGTTCCGCTGATCGGATATCGATTGATCCATTCCATGGAGAAGTTTCTCTCCGGTGTGCTCGTGATCGCCTTTGCCGTGGTGTCGGTCCTGGCATTCGGGAAGATGGGGTCGAGTGCGGCGGTGGATTCGACGCCGGGTGGCCTGACGGCTTTCGTTCTCACCCTGTCGGTCACCTCCGCGCGGGCTTTGGGTTGGAGTGCGTACTCGTCGGATTACAGCCGCTACCTACCCGCGGACACGCCCCCGGCGCGAACCTTCCTTGCCGCGGCGGGCGGGTCGGCGGTCGCCGGAATATGGATCGGCGTGCTGGGCGCGGCACTCGGCACGGTCGGAAAGATCACCGAACCCACAAGTCTGATAAGCCATCTCGTTCCGGGCATGACCGCAAAACTGATCTTGGTCACGCTTCTCGCCTCGACCCTCGCATCCACCGTGCTCGACCTCTACTCCGGATCGATGGCTGCGCTGGTCGCGGGTGTCCGAGTTCCGCGCTGGCTGTCGGTTATCGGAGTATGTGGCGTCAGCACGGTACTCACCTTGTGGGTGGGTGAACACGGCTTCGCTGGGCATTTCCAGGATTTCCTGTTGCTCACCAGTTACTGGGTGGCACCCTGGGCGGCCGTCAACCTGGTGGCATTTTGGTGGCGTGAACGTGGCCGTAATCCGCGGATCGGCGAGCTCTACGACACCGGGCATCGATTCGGCTGGGGATTGCCCGCCACCTTGGTCGGAGTGATCGCGTCGGTGCCGTTCATGACCCAGAGTCTCTACACCGGTCCGGTGGCCGCGAAATTTCCGGCCCTCGGCGCATGCGGACAGCTCATCGGGTTCACCGCCGCAGGACTCACATACCTCGGTTTGACCGCACGGAAAGCAGCTCCCGCACCGATGCTCGCTGTCGACGCCGAATGAGCCGACGCAGAAATGAATCATGTACAGACCGGAGGAAACCCTTGTCTCAGAACTCGAGTCGAAGCGATGAACAGTATCTTCTCAGGGCTATCGAACTGGCTGCTCTCGCCCGAGTGCGCGGCAACCATCCGTTCGGCGCACTGCTGGTGATGGATGGCGACACGGTGCTCGTCGCGGGGAACACCGTCGTCACCGAGCGAGACGCTACCGGGCACGCCGAGGTCAACGTGGTGCGCCAGGCGACACGCAGGTTCTCCGCTGAGGAGCTGCACACGGCCAGCCTGTACACCAGCACCGAACCCTGTGCGATGTGCGCAGGCGCGGTGTACTGGAGTGGAATCGGACGGGTGGTGTACGCACTCGGCGAGGACGAGCTGCTCGCGCTGACGGGCGCACACCACGAAAACCCGACCATGGCACTGCCCTGCCGGACGGTGTTCGCCGCCGGCCAGCGCCGCGTCGAGGTCGAGGGACCTTTCCTGGCCGACCGGGCGGCCGCCGTACATGCCGGATTCTGGCAGTAGAGGCAGACGGCTTCCGGTGTTCGACGAGCACGACCGGTGACCGCGGCCGGGTTCCACGCGGACCTGGTGCGCGTCAGTCCGGCAGCCAGTGCAGGTCGTGTACGAGGGCTTTGGCGATGGTGCGGATGCGGTGGTGGAGTGGGGACTGCTCGCGTGGGAGGACCAGGTGGAACGTCATGGTGGGTGCGCCGTGTAGCGGTCGCCATGTGAGACCGGCCGTTTGGGTTATGACCGCTGTTTCACCGGACGGGGCGAGGATGAGTCCGGCGCGCAGGTCCTGCTGAGACATGTCGAAGGAGACCGCGGGCGTGATGAATCGGGGGTTCGGCCGGGTGTCCCGGAATATCGCGGCCAGTTGATCGTGGATCACAGGGTTGGACGCACGGTCGGGGAGTCGCAGCGGGTAGGCGGCCGCGTCGGCGATCTCGATCTCCGGGTGTCCCGCCAGCGGATGATGTTGGGCCAGTTGGACACCGATGCGCATGCGGCGCAGCAGGAAGCGGCGCACGCCACGGCCCGGCTGTTCACCGCGGGTGATCCCGGCATCGATGCGGCCGTCGGCGACCGCCGGGGTGATGTCCGGCGTGGCCATCGGGACCGCGCCGACCTCGAGTCCCGGGCTGCTGCGAATGAGCCTGTCCACCAAGGCCGGTGCCGTCTCGGCCCCGGCACTGAGGCTGTATCCGATGCGCAGCGTGCCCAGTTCACCGGCCCCCGCATTCCGGGCGGCATCCCACGCCCGGTCCAACGCCGCCAGCGCTGGCGGCGCGGACTCCGCCAATGCCGCACCGGCCGTGGTCAACACGACGCTCCGCGTATTCCGAACCAGCAGACTCGTCCCGAGCTCCGCCTCCAACCGGCGCATCCGGGCACTGAGCGCAGGCTGCGCGATCCCGATCCGCGCGGCCGCCCGAGTGAAGTTCAACTCCTGCGCCAGCACCAGAAAATACCGCAAGCTCACCGTATCCGGCGCCACATGCCCTCCCCCGCCAATTGATAACGATCCGTTCTAAGCCTATCCCGTACCGGTCTTTCCCCCGACCACCCATCAAGCCCTAACCTGCGCATATGACGTTTCAACCGACCGCGGTACTACACATCGCCCCAGCCCTGACCGGAGGCCACCATGCATAGATTGCTGGTCCTCTACCCCAAACCCGCCGACCCCGACCACTTCCGCGACTACTACGTCAACAACCACCTCCCCTTGGTCAAGAACTGGCCCGGCCTCCTCGCCTGGCGCTACACCTTCGACGTAGCGTCCACCAACGGAGACTCCCCCTACTTCGCCGTCTTCGAAGCCGACTTCCCCACCGCCACCGCCATGGCCGAAGCCCAAGCCTCAGAACACGGCCAACGCCTCACCGCCGACGTCCCCAACTACGCCACCGGCGGCGTGGTCGTCATCCACTACCCGGTGCAGAACAGCACCGCCTGAGGCCGGATGTCACGGTGGTTGACGCGTACATGCGACGCGAATCGTGCTCGCCCAACCACCGAGACACCACCTGGCCGATCGACGCTCGCCGTCTGCCAGCGGACTGCCAGCGCGGGCGACGATCCTTGCGCGAGTTAGGATTCGAATTCCGTGAGAAGGGATCACCATGATCGAATCGTTGCCGTCTACCGCGGTTGTCCGTGTCGGGCGCGCCAGCTTCGACCCGGCCGGGTTCGAGGGGTTCGAGGCGCTGATCAGTCGGCAGGCCGAGTATCTGATCCCGGCCATCGAGGAATTGCCGGGGCTGTTGCGCTGGTTCACCGGTGTTTCTCCGGAGGGCTCGACGGTGCAGGTCAGTATTTGGGATAGCGAAGAGCATGCCCGGCAGATGGATACGTTGAGGAAGATGGCGGTGGTCGCGCGGGGGGAGATGGAGGCGATCGGGGGTGTCTTCGAACGGCCGATCATCAACTACCCGATCGACTGGGCCATCGAACCCACCGCGGCCGGGTCGTTGCCTTCGAGCGCAGTCATTCATGTCGCACGAGGTAGCTTCGACCCGAGCCGGTTCGGGGAGGTCGACGCGCTGGCCGTGAAACAAGCGGATTATCTGGTTCCGGCCATCGGGGCGCTGCCGGGATTGCTGCACTGGTATACGGCCGTCTCACCGGTGGGTTCGATCGTGAACATCAGCATCTGGGATACCGGCGAGCACGCCGAGCAGATGTACACGCTGAAGGAGATGGCCGAAATCGCGCGCGGGGAGTTCACGGCGCTCGGTGCGTTGACCTTCGCCCCGATCGTCGACTACCCGATCGTCTGGAGCATCTGAGCTGATCCGGCGCCGCCCGCGCGAGCCGAGCTCTCGAATGCGAAAACCGGTGCCTACCAGTGTGTTACGCCTTACCCGCCCGGGATTCGGACGGTGCTGCGGCGATCCCGTTCCGGCCGACGGTCAATTGCCGGAACGCCGCGGCGACCTGCTCGATGCGGGCTTCCTCGAGTTCGGGGCGCGGGTAGGTGTGGCGGATGATCGCCTCGCCGTCGAACATGTGGATCAGGGAGGTGACCAGCAGGCGGGCGACGTCCGGGGAGATGTCGGGGCCGAGGATCGTGATGGCCAGGTCTTCGATCTCGCGCATCATGTCGCGCAGGACGGGTTCGAGGCGGGTGCGCAGGTCGGGTTCGGTGCGGGCGGCCACCAGCAACTCGAACCAGACGGTATTGGTGGTGTCGCGGATTTCGCGGCGGATCAGCCGCATGACCGCTTCCAGGTCGACCTGCTGTGTTGTGTTGTCGGCGTTGCGGAGTTCGGCCGCCGCGGCCATGTGGCGGCGGCGGACCTCGTCGGCCGCGGCGACGACCAGGTCGGTGCGGGATTCGAAGTGGCGGAAGACGGCGCCCTTGGAAACACCCGCACGACTGCTGATCTCGCCGAGCGAGGCATTGTGGTAGCCGATCTCGGCGATCGCCTCGATGGTGGCGTCGACGAGTTTGGCGATGGTGGTGGCGCGGCGCTCGGCCTGAGTTCGTCGCGCGGTCGTCAATTACCCTCCAGCTCGCAGGAATCGGCCGGTGCGGGCGGAGCCCAGGACCTCGGCGGGTACACCATCGCCGAAGACGTACTGGCCACCGACGAATACGGCCGAGACGGCTTTGTCATTGCGATTGACCATACGTGGCAGGCCGCCGTAGGTCGGCACGGGGCACTCGGCATACGCCTCGAGCGATTCGTCGAGACCTGACGGGTCGACGACGAGCAGATCCGCGCGGTCGCCCTCGCGCAGGTATCCGGCGTCCAGGCCGTACCAGTCGGCGATCTCGCCCGTCACCCGCCGCACCGCTTGTTCCAGGGTGAGGAACGGATTCCCGGACTCCTCGGCCTGTTTGACGCGCCGCAGGAAGCGCAGACCGAAGTTGTAGAAGGCCATGTTGCGCAGGTGCGCGCCCGCGTCGGAGAACCCCAGTTGCACGCCGGGATGGGCGCTGAGCTTGTTGAGCATGTCGGGCCGATGATTGGAGATCGTTGTGCGCCAACGCAGTTTGGTGCCGTGTTCGACCACCAGGTCGAGGAAGGCGTCCACCGGGTGCAGGCCGCCGCGGTCGGCGCCCACCTGCCCGAAGGTCTTGCCGATGACGTCGGCATCGGGGCAGCCGACGATCTCGGCGTCGAAGAAGTCGCGATGCCACACCCGGATTCCGAACTTGGAGTCGTAGTCCTTGCGGAATCGGCGGCGGTAGGACTCGTCGCGCATGAGCGCGTTGCGCTCCACCTGGTCGGCGAGGTGCAGTGCGGCCGCGCCGGAACCGAATTCCTCGAAGATGACCAGATCGATGCCGTCGGCGTACACCTCGAACGGGATCGGCAGATGTTGCCAGCGGAAGTCACCGCCCAGCCCGTTCACCACCCGGGTGATGGCTCCCATCAGATGCACCAGCAGCGGATTCGCCTTGAGGTCGGCCGCCGAGATCAGCGTGGTCTTCAACCGTCGCCGAAAGAGCCCGACGCTGCTGAAGGTCATGGCGGCGATACTGCGCGGCGAGGTGACGTCGGGTCCGCCCTGCAGCACCCGCCCGCGCCGCCGCAGAATCGCGTTGAGCCGCCGGCGTTCTCGCGCGCCCGCATAGGTCGACGGCAGGGTTCGCGAGCGAGCGATCTCCCCGTCGAGTTTGTCGAAGAGCAGCTGTTGCGCCGACATTCCCACGAATCCGGCGTCGAGCGCCTCGGTGAGCGCGGCTTCCATCGCTGCCTGCTCGCTGTCGGTCGGCTTGACGTCCTTGCGGGTGGCCCGGTCCAGCCCCATGAGCGCGGTCCGGATATCCGAATGCCCGATCATCGCAGCCAGATTCGGTCCCAACGGCAGATCCTCGAGCGCGGCGACGTACTCGCGGGCGGAGTTCCAGGTCTTGCCCTGGACCGCCGCGATCACGTGCTCACGCGGAATCGCCTCGACCCGGCCGAACAGATCGCCCGCATCGGTCGCTTCGGCATGCACCGTGGACAGTGAGCACGAACCGAGGATCACCGTCGTGATCCCGTGCCGCACGGACTCACTCAGCTCCGGAGCCCGCAGCACCTCGATGTCGTAGTGGGTGTGAATGTCGATCATGCCCGGCAGCACCCATTTGCCCGCGGCATCGATGACGTTCGCGCAATCGGTTTCGTCGAGCGGCTCCGCGGACACCGTGACGACGCGATCACCGCGCAACCCGAGATGGCGTATGGCAGAAGGGGATCCGGCGCCATCGAACCAGCGGCCGCTCTTGATGATCGTGTCGTAGCTCACACCAACATTGCAACCGATCGGTCACTAACTGTCAAGGGGTGTCCGCGCGCCTCGAAGGTCCTGATCACAGCCGGTCAGTGGGCTGATCTCCGTTAGCCGCTCATTGGTGGATACAGAGTCCTGCGCCCGACTCTTGGGGCGCAACAGAGAACCTGGGTGATCCGAACCGCAGTCAGCGCGGGGCCGATCAACCAACCAAGAAGGTGAGAGGACAATGACCACTACCCCCAAGCCCGCGCTGAAACGTGCCGTCATGGTCGCTTCGGCGTTCGCGCTCGCCGCCGGCGCCCTGCAGCTCGGCACCGCCCCGGCCTACGCCGTGACCGGTCCGACCGCGAAGTACGACTGCCAGGATCTGCAGAAGACCGGCAACGTCGTCCCCGGTGACGAGATCGCGTGCACCCTCACGGTGAGCACCGCCGGCAACGACACATTCTCCAATGTCGTTGCCGAGGTGACCATTCCGACCGGCACCGTCTACGAATCCGGCGGCACCCGCCAGGGCACCCAGAAGGTCGCCTTCGATCTCGGCGAGATCACCAAGGCCAAGAGCGGCTCCGCGACCCTCACCGTCATGGTCGACGGCCAGACCCCCGCGAAGACCGCCGTTTCCAGCGACGCGGTGGTCAAGGGCTTCGCCCCCAACGGCGCGTTCACCACGAACACAACCTCCAACACGCTCGTGACCACCCGCGTCGACGCGGGCCAGGACACCAAGCTGGTCGCCAAGGTGGGCCGTGCCTCGGTCAACACCTTCGGCCGCGCCGAAACCCCCATCACCAACCTGGTCGACGCCCCCGCCGGCGTCACCCCCAAGATCGAACTGGTCACCAACGCCGAACCCAAGAAGAACTACATCAGCTCCGCGATCAGCGCCGACGGTCAGAAGATCACCTGGACCGCCCTGTGCACCGCGACCCCGACCGAGAAGACCCAATCCTTCACCGTCAAGATCACGGCCACCGGCCAGCAGTCGATCGAGGCCACCGAGACCGTCCTCCTCGGCGACAACGTAGCCAACCAGGGCTTCGCACCGCCCGCCGCGTGCGCCCAGAAGCCCTGACACGCACTTCGTTCCCGCCCACGAACCGAACACCCGGTCGGTGCAGCTCCCCGAAGCCGCACCGACCGCTTCACTGTGTGGCGAGATCCGCCGAGCCGAGGGAGCAGTCGAGAATTCGTCCGTCCACGGTTCCGATCAGCAGCCGCCCGGTTGCCGTGAGCGAGAGTGCCAGCGGCACAGCGGGTTGACCGCCGACCTCCAGGTGCTGCCGCCATCGCACGGTCCCGTCCTCGGTGCGGAGGGCCACCAATTCACCGGAATTGAAGGCCACGTAGACGGTGTCCTCGTCCCCGTCCAGAGCGGTAACGGGAAAATCGGCCTTGAAAACCCATCGTGGCGATCTGTACACGCCGCTCCGACGGACCACGAATGCATTGCCGGGCAGCAGGCCGGCGCCGTCGTGAACGGCCCCGGCGTGCACCAGGTCCCGGTTCCCGAGACTGCACACCTCTATCCCGGGTCCACCGAAAAGGTGTCCCGCGCGTGTGGTGTCCCACTCGAGCGGGAACAGCTCCCGCACCGCGGAGTCGCGATCGGCCGGGTCGACGGCGACCACACGCTTGTCCTTCCACGGCTTCTCCGCCTCGCGGCCCCGTAGGAACAACAACTGCTGACTGTGCCGGATCGGAAACGGATGATTGAAGACGTCGAACCCTCCGATCGGCACACGCATCTCGGGGGCCTGCCCCATGGGGTGGATCAAATCCAGCCATCCCTGGCTTTGCGAGTCGGTGGAACGCATTGCGAGCCAACCGTCGTCGCGTGTGGCGAGGGTGACCGCGGCGTCCGGGTGCAGACTGTCGAGCACTGTCCCGTCCGCCAGCGAGATCCGGACCACGAGCGGTGAATCGGTGACCCGTTCCTTGCCCTCCCAGTGCCATCGCCCCCGCTCCACATTGACCCAGGCATCGCGCTGACCGGCCCGGATCACGATCTGCCGGCCGCCTTCCTCGTCTGGTACGCGCCACTCCAGTCGCCCGTCGGGCAGCCATGATTCGGCCACAACGCCCTCCGCGCACGCCAGCACTCGCCCGTCCGGTAGCTCCTGGACATCCCGCACGTGCAAGCGCGGTTCCCACGGCTTCCCGGTCAACGCAGCCAACGCCTCGATGCTTCGACTCGTCACGGCTTCTCTTGCGAGCCGGTCGAACTCGATCCGTGGCCCGCGCAACTCGTCGGAGTGCACCGAGCCCTCAGCGACTTCACTCCAGTCGGGCCGTTCGATGGCCACGGAGAACGCGTAGGAGCGGGCTGTGGCGTCGTGCTGCCCGTCGGGAAAATCGTCCGGCGGCGCGACCACGAGTCTCAACACCCGATCGCTCGCCCATTCGACGTGTAAGCACTCACGGCTCCCGCGGAGTACCGAGGTCGACCTGCCTGACCTCAGGTCGATGATGAGCAACTCGCCCTCGAAGAAGTAGCCGCCGTCGTACGCCCCGGTCCCCACGACCACGACGGGCAGTGTCGGGTGAAAGGCCGCCGCATGCACGGGCCGCTGGGTCTCCACGACCCACCGGCACCGAAGGTCCTGCGCGCCATAGACGCCCACCCGGTACCGTCGCCACCGGGTGTCGGCGGTCGCCGAACCGGACCACTGCAGATGCCCCAGGTCGCCACCCACGGCGACGAGGTCACCCGCCTGGTTGACGGCTACCGTCGTCGGGTCACCGATCTCGACAAAAGGGCGGTCGCCGAGTACACGGCGGACAGTGAGCGGATCGTGCATAGAGTCGGAGCTCCCCCAGATCTCAGCAAATTCATTCTCGGCGCGCGCAATTTCGCCGTCGTACTCGTCCGCATCGAATCGGACCTCCGCGGGCGCTCCTCCGGGCTGTGGGGTGCGCCAGTTCCTCCAGACGACTTCGGAACCATCCCTCACGATCGTGACATGCATTGCGCCGCAACAGCCTTCAGTGCAGATCGCTTCGGCCAACCGGACCTCTCGAGGCTCGGCCGTGGCCCGGAGCCGACCGCTGCCGACGATCACCTCGGGACTTCCGGCCGGGCCTCGATCGAAAGATCCAGCCACCACCGGCATTCCGTCAATGACGATTCGGGCCTCGGCTTCGGAGATGGAGTTCGTCGCCGGATCAGGGATCCAAATCCGCACGGCGAACCGCTGTGTCGAGAATCCGGTCGGGATCTCGTAGCCGAGCACCCAGGCCGCTCGCGCGGCGTCGTCCGGCTCATCAGAGTGGGCGGCGCGCTCGAGCAGCTCGGTCCAGGGTCGAGAGGACAGCAGGTTCTCGATACGGCCGACCAGAGCCTGACGGTGCGAGCCCACCGCGAGCGCTCCCGCACCGGTATAGAGGTCCTCCGCGATCGAGACGAGCAGCGCGGCGCGATCCAGCGACGGCTCCCGCGCTGGCGCGGCGGCGACCCAGCACGAATACGCCTCAACCGCTTCCGAATACCGCCCGATCTCGCAGCGGCCGCCGCACGTGCTGGCTATCGCGAGCAGCAGGTTTCCGGCTCGATCCCACACCTTGTCATCGACATCCGGCCGCTGGAGCGCTTCGGCCAGCCCGTACCCTTCGGCAATCCGACGCGCCAGCCAATTCGTCAGCAGCTTCCGCGGCGTCGACAACACCCAGTCGCGTACGACCGGATCGGGATCCGCCACCAGTAGCTCCGCCGCCACCGCCCGCATGTAACCCCGGGTCTGTTCGGCAAGCCAGATCACTTCACGCGCGGCACCTGGGATCGTCGAGAGTACCTGGATCGCAACCCAATCCGTCCTACCCCGCAGCCCGGCAGCCTTGATGAGCTCGATATCCGCCTGCTCGGCATTCGACCGCAACAGGCCGAGTCCGACCATCAGGGATGCATGGTGCGCACTGTTCTCGAGCAGCAACCGCGCTGTCTCGCGGATCCGCGCCGATGGTTCGAGCGATAGCTCGTCGAGTACGTGGAACAGAACCACACGGTCGACAGTCAGCCCGCTACATCGGTTCCGGAACTCCCGAGGCGACATCGACGTGTCCGTGAGCAAGTCCCGCAGTGTGGATATCAAGGCGGACTTACGCCCTGCGAAATCCGTCCACCGCCGGGATCGCGGTGCGAGCGCCCTGCGCTCGTCCCGCTCGGTCATCGACCGGAGACGGTCTCGATTCTCTTCGTCATGCGGCCGACCGTACACACCGGTCCGCCGTCGGGCAACCGCATATGGCTCGGCCTTCTGGCTCGAATCGGTTCCCAGTCAACGGATTCTTCGCTGTGGGCGGGCATCCAGCCGGTTCCGGATGCGGAGCCGGTCACCACGGTGCTCGCGTGGCGTCCGGGCTCCGAATCGCAAGCGCTGCAAGGCTTCCTGCATCGCGCCGAGCTCGCGGCTCGGCTCGAGGTCGCCGATAGATGATCGGTCAGTCAGCGTGGCGGTCGTAGTTCGATCGGGCACGACTGTGTGCCCTTGTCAGTAGTTCTTTGGCTGTCGATTCGGTGCCGTCTCCCGGAGCGACCACTGCGACCCAACCGGCGCTCGCGTACACCGGGTGCGGAATCCAGGTGTCGGGTTTGCTCGCGTCGACGGGATGGTCGGCGGTGTTGCGAGGGGGGTAGCCCAGGTGGGTGAGGAAGGCGTCGCGGCCCGGGTTGATGTTGAGCCGGAAGACGTCGGGCCGGTCGAGGTCGGAGGTCGTGTCGTCGGGGTAGTTCTTGGTCACGATGGTGGCGAAGGGCTGGGTTCGGGTGGGGATCTGGCCGTCGGGGGCGTAGTAGAAGAACTTGTCGCCCCAGGCGATTTCCGGGAAACCGCTGTCCGGGCCGGGGGCGAGGGTCAGGACGCCGCCCAGGGATTCGATGTACTCGGTGATCTCGTCGATTTCCATGAGTTCTATCGTCATCTTGAAGTGGTTGTGGAGGGTTGGGCAGCAAACTGGGAGGTGGATGCGTGGAAAGTCGCAACTCGGAGTCACTGCGCACCGCCGAGGTGGCACGCCTGTCGGGCTATTCGGTCCAGCAGATCCGCAATCTCGAGCGGGATGAGGTATTGCCCGCCGCGACCCGCACGCCGGCCGGGTATCGCACCTACCGCCGGATACATGTCGTGTCGGCACGGGCGTATCGCGCCCTCGCGGCCGGAGTGGGCCCGATAGAAGCCAAAGTCATTGTGCGCGCGGCACATCGAGACTCCCCCGCCGTGATGCTGGCACTCCTGGACGCCGCCCACGCCGGGCTCGATGCGGAGCGCCGCGACCTGGAGGCCACCCGCGCCGCGGTACACGCCATCGGCGACGAGCCGATCGCCGATGTCCGCGTCTCGGATTCGATGACCATCTCCGAACTGGCCGAGGCTCTGGGCATCCGCCCCTCGACCCTGCGCCACTGGGACGCCATGGGTCTGGTGACTCCGGGCCGCGGTAAGGCCCGCGACGCGCGCACCTACACACCCGCCGACGTGCGCGACGCCCGCGTCACCTACCAGCTCCGCCGCGCCGGCTACGGCATCCCGGCACTGCGGCTGCTTCTCCCCGAGCTGCGTGCCACTCAACGCTGGGCCGACATCCTCCCCCGCCTCGCCGCCCGGGACGCGGCGATCGAGGCCCGCTCCCGCGCGCTGCTCACGGCCGCCGCCGAACTCCACACCCTGCTGGCGCTGCGATCGCAATGATCGGGTGGAGGATACTCATCCCCATGTCCGATACCCCTCGCGTCAGCTGGGACCACCTCAAAGCACGCCAGCCCTCCGAAACCGAACGCGCCGCCCTGCAGACGGATTTGGTCGAGCGCGGGCGCGCGGTCAGGCAGAACGGATGGGACGCCTATCGCGAGTCGTGGACCGCCGGTGAGTGCGCCGCCGTCGCGTACCTGCTGGGCGACAGAGCGGTCCTGGAAGAACTCGACGAGCCCGAAGGCTCCATCCTGACCCGTTTCGCCGGGGAGCTGTACGGGTTCCAAGGGGCTCGCAAGGAAATCGCCTCCGGTCTGGTCGATACCCAGGCATGGTTCGCCGCAGCGCGCGACCGGTTGTAGCGAGGCCGACTCGGAACCGGGGACGCGCGGATCGCGGGGTTCAGTCCCGCAAGGCCGCGTCGATCTCCGCGAGGAGCTTCGTCTTGGAGCGTGCGCCGACGAGGGTCAGCAGCGGACGGCCGTCGCGGAACAGCATCAGCGTGGGCTGTGACAGGATCCGGTATTCCGCTACCGTGCGGGGGTTTTCGTCGGTGTCGATCTGGTAGACGGTCAGCGTGCCCGATCGTTCGCTCGCGATCGCGTCGAGAACCGGACGGATCATGCGGCAGGGCGGGCACCACTCGGCCGTGAAATCCACCAGGACGAGGCCGGGATGCCCCAGCACCATGGGCTCGAAGGTGTCGTCGGTGATGGCTGCTATCGCCGTCTCGGAGTGGTGTGCGGTCACGGGGTCACCTCGTTGTCGTGTAGCCAGCGCAGCAGTTGTCCCGCGTGCTGGTCAGGGGGAAATACCGGGTAGAAGACGTGCTCGATCACCCCGTCCCGGATGACGAGCGTCTGACGTTTGTACAGGCGTGTGCCGTCGAATTCGAATGTCGGGAGCGACAATTCGTCGGCCAGGCGGAAATCGGGGTCGGACAGCATCGTGAACGGCAGGCTCAGGCGGGTGACGACCTCGCGCTGATACAGCGACGTCTGGCTCGACAGGCCGTAGAGGTGTTGGACTCCCGCCGCGCGGAGCTCCGCGTAGTGATCGCGGAAGCCGCAGGCCTGCGGAGTGCAGCCGCGGGCGCCGGGGATCTCGTTCCAGCCGACGGGGATATCGGCGTCGGGATGGCCGGTCAGCGGATACAGGTAGATGATCGTGCGGCCGGTGCCCAGCGCCGCCAGATCGATGCGCGCGCCGTCGGTGTCGCCGAGAGCCAGCGAGGGCATCCGCAGTCCCGGCAGGTGTGCGGTGGCACCGTCATCGACCGGTACCACCAGATCCCGGGGCAGGGTCATCAGATCGTCGACCTCCGGTGCCGGGGTGGCGACGCTGCGCCGGTAGGCGGCCTCGCGCAGACGCTGGACCAGGCCGTCGCGGCGGGCGGTGAGCAGCTCGATCTGAGCGGTCAGATCGTCGATGGCCCGGTGGTATTCGGCCAGGGATTCGGGGCAGTCGTCACCGTGTTCACCACCGGCCACCAGGCACTCGAGGAACGGGCGGGTCTCCTCCACCGGGATTCCGAGCCGGTTGAGCACCCGGATCTCGCGCACGAGCCGGACCGTGTCGTCGTCGTATTCGCGGTAACCATTGGCCTGCCGGGCCGGAACCACCAAACCCAGTGCCTCGTACCGCCGGATCGCCTTCGGACTGACGTCCGCCAGTCGAGCGAGTTCACCAATCCGCATAGCGCCGAATCTAAACGCTGCCCCCGGGGGCAAGGTCAAGCCGGGCGGCCGTCAATCCAGGTCGGCGAGCTTGCCCTTCAGCAGGGCGCGTTCCTGGTCGTTGCCGCACAGGTCGATGGCCAGTTCGAATTCGGTCCGGGCGTCGTCGGCGCGGCCGATGCGTGCCAGCAGTTCACCGCGGACACTGGGAAGCAGATGCGAATTCGGCAGTGCCCCTGTGGCTTTGAGCTCGTCCACAATGGCCAGCGCGGCCTTCGGGCCCTGTGCCATGGAGACCGCGACCGCGCGGTTGAGATCCACGATCGGAGACGGAGCGAGGCGGGCGAGGGCCTCGTAGAGCACGACGATGCGATCCCAGTCGGTGTCCTCGACCGAGGAGGCGACGGCGTGACATTCGGCGATCGACGCCTGCAGCCCGTAGGCGCCCAGACCTCGCCCGACCTCGGCCGCCTGCGCGAGGACGGCCCGGCCGCGGCCGATGGCGGCGCGATCCCAGCGCAGCCGGTTCTGATGCTCGAGCAGGACCGGCTGCCCGCTCGCGTCGGTGCGGGCGGGGAACCGCGCGGCGGTGAGTTCGAGCAGGGCCAGCAGGCCGTGGATCTCGGGTTCACCGGGAATGAGGCGGGCCAGCACCCGGGCGAGCCGCTGGGCTTCGGCGGCCAGGTCCAGGCGGATCAGGTTCTCGCCGGAGGTGGCGGTCGAGCCCTCGGTGAAGATCACATAGAGCACGCTCAGCACCGAGGCGAGTCGGGCCCGGCGTTCGTCGGCCGGGGGCACGGCGAACGGAACCCGCGCCGCCGCAAGGGTTTTCTTCGCGCGGGTGATACGAGCCTGCACGGTCGCCGTCGGCACCAGGAAGGCCCGGGCGATCTCGTCACTGGTCAAACCCCCGACCACCCGCAGCGTCAACGCGACCTGAGCTTCGCGTGACAACACCGGATGGCAGGACACGAACATCAGCGCGAGCACGTCGTCGTCGATCTGGCCGGGATCCCAGAGCGGTTCCGCGCCGGGCGTTTCCGCGGGTGGGCCGCCGGTGGCCGCCCCGCCCTCGCCCAGATCGCGGGCGAGGGCGGCGTACCGGTCGTCGCGGGTGGCCCGGCGCCGGAAGGCGTCGATGGCCCGCCGCCTGCCGACGGTCAGCAGCCAGCCCGCGGGATTGCCGGGCACACCGTCACGCGGCCAGGTCACCAAGGCCTCGGCGAGAGCCTCCTGGGCAAGGTCTTCGGCGAGGGCGAAATCGCCCGTATAGCGGGCCAGCGCGCCCACGATCCGGGCGGATTCGATGCGCCACACCGCGCCCACTGCCGCGCGACCGGTGGAGTCGACCATGGGTCAGCGGCTCACAGCTGCCCGGTGGATTCGCGCCACGCGCGTTCCTTCTGGATCCACTCGTTGTCCTGCGGGAACTCGTCGATGGTGGTGACCCGCCGGATCTCGGTCTTGAACCCGGCACCGAAAGACGGTGCGCGCTTTGCCCATTCGACGGCCTCCTGCTTGGACGCCACGTTCAGGATGTAGAAGCCGCCGAACAGCTCCTTGGTCTCGCCGTAGGGCCCGTCGGTGACCAGCGGCGGCTCGGACTCGAAGTCCACCACGACACCCTCCTCGGCATCGGCCAGCCCCTCGGCGGCCAGCAACACCCCGGCCCGGATCAGTTCGTCGTTGTAGCGCCCGACGGATTCGAGCACCTTCTCGAAATCGGCCCCGGCCATCGCCGCATTACCCTCGTCGGTGGCCCGCCAGATCAGCATGTACTTCATGGTCATCCTCCAAATCCTGGGTCGCCGTCCGACCCTCTCACACCAAGGTCGAACAGCCCCTCGCCGGATCGACACGGCCGCGAAAAAGATCGACATCCGACCTTGTGATGTGGGTCACTCGAGACGAAAGGCATGGTCAGGGGCCGATACCAGCCTCCGATCGGAGAGCCGTGTGGGCCGGAAGGGCTACGGGCGGACGGTTTCCCACAGCCGCAGGTAGGTTTCCGCGCCGTGCATCAGGGCGGCGGTGAGGTCGGGGCAGTACCCGAAACCGACAGGATGGGTTTGGCTACGGCGGCTGCGGCACGCCCTTTTGGACGAAGATTGAGGAGCCGCCGATCGCTACACCGTTGGTGTCGGTGGTGTGTGCCACACTCGCGGAGATGAGCAGGCACACCACCTTCCGCTATCGTCTCGACCCTACGGTCGAGCAGGCAGCGGCGCTCGCCCGCCATGCCGGAGCCGCGCGGTTCGCATTCAACCAGTGCCTTGGCATAGTGAAAACTGCTCTCACGCAACATGAAGGCGACCCCGAGCACGCGGTGCCGTGGACAAGGTTCGACCTGATCAACACCTTCAACCGGTGGAAGAAGACTGAGGCTGCCGGACGCGTCTTCGCGGCGGGCTCAAACGGACCAGCAGAGATCGTGGTAACAGGGCTGGCCTGGCGCAAGCAGGTGAGCCAGCAGGTTTTCGAAGAGGCTGCCTCCGACTGTGGGCGCGCGCTGGCCGCGTTCTCCAATTCCCGCAACGGCAAACGCCGCGGCCCTCGCGTCGGGTTTCCACGGTTCAAGAGTAAGAAAGGCGCCACCGCGTCGTTTCGACTGCGCAACAAATACGGCACCGGTGGGAGTCCGTCGATCCGGGTCGGCGACAACGAAATTCCACGATCGGTGACCCTGCCCATCATCGGGATGTTGGCCTTATGTGAGGACACCCGCAGGCTGCGTCGTCTCCTTGCCAGCGGGCGGGCCAAGATCTTGTCGGTCACCGTGACCGAGAAACTGGGCCGCTGGTCGATCAGCGTGACGTGTGAGGCCGCGGACTTGCATTCGGCTCACCAACACCGCCGTCGGGACTCCGAGGACCGTGAAGGGTGGGTGGGGGTAGACCGGGGCTTGTCGACGTTCGTGGTCGCGGCCACCGCTGACGGCAGCGAAACCGACCGCATCGATAGTCAACCGAGGCCTCTCGCTGTCGGTCTGCGGCAGTTGCGAAAGTTGTCGAAGGCGGTGACCCGCAAGGAGAAAGGATCACGCAATCGCGAGCGTGCCGTCGCCAGGCTGGCGCGCCATCATCATCGTGTGGCGAATGTACGTCGCCATTTCCTGCACCAGGTCACCAACAGGCTGGTCAAGACCCACGACCGGCTTGTCATCGAGAACCTGCACGTGGCGGGGATGTTGCGCAACCGCCGGTTGGCGCGCGCGATCAGCGACGTCGGATGGGGCGAGTTCGCGCGGCTGCTGGCCTACAAACAACAGTGGCGCGGCGGCGAGGTAGTCACCCCCGATCGCTGGTACCCGTCGAGTAAACGCTGTTCGGCGTGTGGCACCATCAATACTGCCCTCACCCTGTCGGATCGACAGTTCGTCTGTGGGTGTGGGTTTCGCGCCGACCGGGACCTGAACGCCGCGATCAACCTCGCGGAGTGGGCGGCTGCACGGCAAGACGTTTCACGATCCCCGGACCTCCCAGCAGGGGGCCGGGTCATCAAAGCTCGCCGACGGGAAGGCGCTGGCCGACACTCTAGTGGTGTCGGTGGAACCGGCCCGGTAGACGCGGGAACCGACACTCACACCGCAGCATTGCCGGTGTGAGTCGAGGACGCCCGAGAAGGGCGGTGCCGAACAACCCATCAACAAGGGGGTTACTCGACACGTTGTCAAGCGTTTTCTCCCGATCGCGCCGTTTTCGAAACGACACTATTTCACGGGTGTGTGAGCTCCGAGATCTGGGCGACCAAACGAGTCGGCCGCGCGGCATCGGCCTGCGCCTTGCCGCTGGTGAGGATCGCGCCGGAGAGCCCGCGGGCGCGGTCGGCCCAACCGTACTGGGTCGTCAGACCGCTACGGCCGAAATGCGATTCGGTATCGCGCCCGAACTTCGAGCGGCGCGCACCCAGCTCATAGCCCGCGACCGACACCCGACCGGCCACGCCGGGCAGCCAGGGCGCCGGTTGGGTTGCCGCGGCCAGCGTTTCGGGGCGCATGATGCGAACCCCGTCGAGTTCGCCGCCGCGGACGAGGATTTCGTAGAAGCGGGACAGTTCGACCGCGGTGGTGACGAGATTGCCGGAGGGCAGTTCGGCGGTGAGGAAGGCCCGGGCGGCCGCTTCATCGGTGGGCCCGGACAGACCGCCGCCGAGGGCCCGCCCGGCCAGATGCCGCCACACCTTCGACGGTCCCGGACCCACCTTCACGCTGGGGACCACCTGGTCGACGTCCTCGGGCCGGACCCCGAAGTTGGTCCAGCGGAACCCCAGCGGCTCGAGGACCTGTTCACGCAGGTGCTCGCGCATCGACTTGCCGGTCGCGCGCTGCACCAGCAGGCGCTGGATCAGGCCGCCGGTCATGGCGTGATAGACGCGAAATCGGCCCGGCGGCCAGCTCGGCACCAGATCGGCCAGCCCCTGCACGGCGAGCTCCTCGTCCAGGACCATCTCCGCGCCTCGATGCGGCGCGGTGATGAAAGGGACACCGGCGGAATGCGACAGCACATCGCCGATGGTGATGCGGTCCTTTCCATGACCGGAGAACTCGGGAACATGCGCGCTGACCGGATCGGTCAGCGCGAACGCGCCCTGCTCGATGAGCATGAACATCAGCGCCGCGGCAACACCTTTGGCGGTGGAGAATCCACAGAACGGCGAATCGGGTGTCACCAGACGCTTTTCGGCATCGGGTGCATCCTTGGGCGCATTGCCCCAGCCGTACCCGATGGCCCGGTTCAACACGATATGGCCGCGTCGGCGCAGACACACCTGGATGGCCGGGGTGGTGCCCATCCGGTACCAGTCCTGCACCGACTGCCAGATCGCCTCGATATCGCCGGGCGTCAGACCCGAGTCGGCCGGATCGGATTCGGGTCCGCGGGTGGTCACCGCGTCGAGGTCCGCGCCGATCCGCACCAGCGCTGTCGTACCTGGGCTCATTGGACCAGCATAGGGAGATCACGGTTCACAGGAATCTCCCAGCCTGGAGCCAGGGTCCTCACCGGCTGGGCAGACACACTCCCGCGGTGAGCGTGACCACTGCCGAGTTGGCCCCGTCCGAACCGACCACCCCTCCCATAGAGCCCTCAGGAGAGCTCTCACCTGCGCGCCGCTGGGAGCGGCTCGCGTTGGCGCTGCTGCTCGTCGGCACCGCCGTCGCCTATCTCTGGAACATCACCGTCAACGCGATGGGCAACAGCTTCTACGCGGCGGCGGTCTGGTCCGGGTCACAGGATTGGAAGGCGCTGCTGTTCGGGTCGCTGGACCCGGGCAACTTCATCACCGTCGACAAGCCGCCGGTCTCGCAATGGGTGATGGCGCTCTCGGGCCAGATCTTCGGATTCAGCAGTGCGAGCATGCTTGCACCGCAGGCAATCATGGCCGTCGGCGCGGTGGCGCTCATGTACGGCGCGGTCGCGCGGGTGACGCTCAGCCGCGGCGCGGGACTGCTGGCGGGCCTGGTGCTCACGGTGACGCCGGTGGTGGCGTTGATGTTCCGGTTCAACAATCCGGACGCGGTGATGGTGCTGCTCATGACCGCGGCGGCCTACTGCATCGTGCGGGCATTGCCGCGCGCGAGCCTGAAATGGGTCGTGCTGGCCGGTGTCGCACTCGGATTCGCGTTCCTGGCCAAGATGCTCGAGGGCCTGATGGTGCTGCCCGCGCTGGGGCTGGCCTATGTGATCGTCGCGCCGACGACGCTGCGCAACCGGCTGCTGCATTCGCTGGCCGCGCTGGGCGCGCTGATCGTGTCCTCGGGTTGGTTTGTGCTGCTGACGATTCTGTGGCCCGCCGACTCGCGCCCGTACCTGGCCGGATCCAAGGACAACACGTTCATGGATCTGGTGCTGGGCTACAACGGGTTCGCCCGCTACCTGGGCAAGAACCACATGGGCGGCAGCAAGACCAATCCGTTCGAGCTGCCGGCGGGGTATCAGATTCCCGAGGCGTTCAAGCAGGGCGGTTTCGGGCCCGGCGGTTTCGGCAACGGCCCGGACCGGTTGTTCACCGGTGAGATCGGATTCGAGATCTCGTGGCTGCTGCCCGCCGCGCTGCTGGCATTCGTGCTGGTGCTGGTGTCGCGGGGACGCCGGCCGCGCACCGACCTGCTGCGCGGCGCGGCGCTGGTGTTCGGGCTGTGGCTGGTGATCGACGGCGCGTTGTTCGCGGGGATGAAGTCGGGCATGCACGCCTACTACACGCTGGCCATCGCACCGGCGATCGCCGGTTGCTTCGCGCTGGGCGTGCACGAGTTGTGGCGACGCCGGGGCGAGGCGTTCGGCCGGGTGGGCGGCGCGGCGCTGGTCCTCGCGGCGGGCATCTGGGGTTTCGTGCTGCTGCAACGCAATTCCGGCTGGCAGCCGTGGCTGCGGTGGACGATCCTGGCGGTCGCCGTGATCGTGGCGCTCGGGCTGGTGGTGCTGACCCTGCCGCCGACCGCCCGCCTCGGGCGAGCGCGTGAGCGGGTGACCGCCGTGCTGATCATCGCCGGTGTCATCGCGGGGCTGTCGGGTTCGACCGCGTACGCGGTGGCCACGCTGCCGCAGTCGCACGTCGGCGGCAGCCCGGTCGTGGGTCCGGAGCGAACGAAGAAGCCCGGGCCCGCCGATCAGTTCCGCAAGGAGCTCGAGAGGCTCTTCGGCGGTCAGACCGATCCGAAACTGGTGGCGCTGCTGCAGACCACCCAGACCAAGTGGTCGGCCGCCATCGATCGCTCCTCCCCCGCGGCCGGTCTCGAATTGGCCAGCCGCACTTCCGTGATGGCGATCGGTGGATTCACCTCCGCCGACCCGGTTCCGACACTGCCGCAGTTCCAGCAGATGGTCCGCGACCACCAGATCACCTACTACCTGGTCCCCGAGATCACGCTGCCCGACTCCTGGCGAACCGACCCCAAGCCCGCCGAACCCGGGAACACGGCCACGCCGACGGACTCGAAGCCGGGCGTGTGGCATCCGGCAGGCAACAAGGAGATCTTCGACTGGGTCTCGGCGCATTACACGTCCACCCAGAAGTTCGGTGAACTGGCCGTCTACGACCTGACCGCACCACCGCACTGACCCGACCGCACGGCGGCGCCCCCGGATCACGGCTCACCCCAACGAGTCTCGTCAATCCGGCTGGGCGCCGCCGTCCTGGTCCTACACCCCGACCGGCCCGCGGTACGCGTTTATCGCCGAACCGCATGGGCACGACCTGGCCATGGCTGTCTTCACCGTCCTCGGCGCGGCGGCGGCGCTCCTCCCGGCAATCGCCCTCGGCTCCGCCGTGAATCCGGACTATCCGCAACCGGGCAATGGCCTGCCCGCCGGCACCTGCGTCATGCTGTGCACCGCCCCGCCGTCCTCGAATGTGCTTCCGGACCAGGGCCTCCCCGGCTGCCTCTTCTTCTGCGACGACCGCTCGGGCTGGACCATCCCCCTCGGTTAGCTCGGCACCGGCACGATCGACCCCGGCGTCGGAACAGGACGGGGCTCACCGCGTCGGATCAAGGGAGCTCGACGCATCAGACCAACGGGTATGCGAACATATGTTCGTGTCCGGACCTTTGGGGAGCATTCCAGACCGCTCGGAGCGGGCGGCCATTCTGCATGCTGACCTGGACTCGTTCTATGCGTCGGTGGAGCAGCGGGACAGTCCGCGATTGCGGGGGCGGCCGGTGCTCGTCGGGGGCGGGGTGGTGCTGGCGGCTAGTTATGAGGCCAAGGCGTTCGGGGTGCGGACGCCGATGAATGTGCGGGAAGCGGTGCGGTTGTGTCCGAACGCGATCGTGGTGCCGCCTCGCATGGGGGCGTATTCGGAGGCCAGTAAGCGGGTTTTCGAGATCTTCCGGGATACGACGCCGGAGGTGGAGGGGATCTCGATCGATGAGGCGTTCCTGGATGTCGCCGGGTTGTGGCGGATCGCGGGGGCGCCGGTGGATATCGCGCGGGGGTTGCGGGCTCGGGTGCGAGCGGAGGTGGGGTTGCCGATATCGGTGGGGGTGGCGCGGACGAAGTTTCTGGCCAAGGTGGCCAGTGCGGTATCCAAACCCGATGGGCTGCTGGAGGTTCCACCGGACGAGGAATTGGAGTTTCTGCACCCGCTGCCGGTGGAGCGGTTGTGGGGTGTGGGCGCGGTGACCGCGCGGGAGCTGCGCGAACGGGGAATCACCCGGGTCGGGCAGCTCGCGGAGATGGGTGAGGGGCCGCTGGCGGCGGTGCTCGGACCCGCGGTCGGCAGGCATCTGCATGCACTCTCCTGGGCGCGGGACCCGCGGCGGGTGGACACCGGGCGGCGACGGCGTTCGATCGGGGCGCAGCGGGCGCTGGGGCGGCGGCAGCGCAGTGACGAGGAGCTCGAGGCGTATCTGCACGGGCTGGCCGATCGGCTCGGGCACCGGCTGCGGACGGCTCGGCGGGTCTGCCGAACGGTGGTGTTGCGCATGCGATTCGACGATTTCGGGCGCGCCACCCGCTCGCACACGCTGCCCGAGGCGACCGACCGCGGCACGGTGATCCTCGGCGCGGCCCGCACCCTGCTCGAGACCGCGCAGCCGCTGATCCACGAGCGCGGTGGGCTCACGCTGATCGGGCTGTCGCTGACCAACCTCGACAATGCCGACAGCATGCAGCTGTCGCTGCCGCTCGAGACGCGCGCGGAGTCCACCCTGGATTCGACCCTGGACGCATTGCGCGACCGCTTCGGCGCGGGCACGGTCACCCGCGCCGCGCTGCTGCGCCGGGGCGAAGGGCTCTCGGTGCCGATCCTTCCCGATTGAACCGCGCGGTAGCCTGTGCCCATGGCTCTCGACCACGGCGACCCGGGCGATGCGCCCTCGACTCCCCCGCCGCTGACCCCGATCGCGATCACCACCCGGCCGACCCCGGCCGATGAGGCCAGAACCGTTGCGGCCGCGACGAATACGGCCACCCTGGCGACGCTTTCCCCCGACGGCGGACCCTGGGCCAGTTTCGTCACGTACGGGTTGCTGGCGGGGCAGCCGGTGCTGTGCGTCTCGCGGCTGGCCGAGCACGGCCGGAATCTGGCCGCCGATCCGCGCGCGAGCGTCTCCATCGTCGCGCCGGAGCTGCCCTCGGATCCGCTGGCCGGTACCCGATTGACGTTGGCGGGCATCGCGGAGCGGCCCGAGGGTGAAGAGGCCGTCGCGGCGCGGGAGGCTCATCTGGCCGCGGTGCCGTCCGCGAAGTACTACATCGATTTCAGCGACTTCACCGTGTGGGTGCTGCGGGTGCAGCGCGCCCGCTGGGTGGGCGGTTACGGGCGCATGGATTCGGCGACCGCCGAGGAATACACCGCCGCCACAGCCGATCCGATCATTCCTGCCGCGGCCCGCGCCATCGCGCACCTCAACGACGATCACGCCGACGCGTTGCTTGCCATGGCGCACGCCCGCGGCGGCTACCCGGACGCGACCGCGGCGGTGTGCGAGCGCGCCGACCGCTACGGCCTCGATCTGCGGGTCACCACGCCGCGCGGGATCGCGGTGACCCGCATCGGCTATCTGGCGCCGCTGGACAGCATCGGCGAATTGCGGGCGGCGACAGTCGAATTGACGCGCGCCTCCCGGGAGGGGTGACCGTCAGCGCGCCGTTTGCGAGGCGGCGGCGTGCGCGTCCAGGTCGGCGAGCGTGAGCAGGCGCCGGGGCGGGCCATCCAGAATGATCTGCGACCGCACCCGCAGACGCCCGTCCACGTGCAGCAATTCACCCGAAGCCACTGGCCGCCAGCCCGGATCGTCGTCCATGCGTTCGCTCGCGACGATGACGGCGGGGTAATCGGCGAGGGTGGCGCTACGGGTCCGGATGCCGGTGCGGCCGCTGTGGTCGAGATGCCGATCGCCGTGTGCGCCACCGGCGGCGCGCTCGAGCACGTACAGCTCGTGGGTGTCGGGATAGCGCAGCGCCCACAGTTCGGTGGCGGTGGTGAGGACGAGGTTGAGCGCGTAGATCGGTAGCCGGTCGGCGATCCACGCGACCGCGTCGGCGATGCCTGCGGTGATGTCGCCACGGTGCCGGTCGACGCGTTCGGTGATGAGGGCGAAGAACCGTTCGGAGTCGGTGTCGCCGTGGACGAGTCGGCGGTACTCGCCGAGTTCGGCCTCGAGCTCGTCGAGCCCGTGCAGCACCCCGTTGTGGGCGAACAGCCGCCCGCGCTGCTCGAACGGATGGGTGTTGCGCGCGGTCAGCCCGCCGGTGGAGGCGAAGCGCACGTGTGCGACGAAGGTCCGCGATTCGCGTTCGCGTGCCTCCCGCGCGAACAGCCGATCCTCGTAGGCCGCGATGGGCTGCTTCTCCACCAGTGGCGCGCCCGCGGCGGTGAAGGTGCCCAAACCGACGCCGTCGGGTTCGCGGTGACTTTGCTGGGAGAGACTGTCGGGCGCGTCCAACAGCCAGAAAGTGGCTCGCACCCGATGCGGCGCGGCCGATAATCCGAACAGACGGCACATGAACGACTCCTCTCGCAAGAGGCGAAGGCGACCGGACCACACGACAGCTCGGCTCGGGTGAGGGATGATTGGGCCATGTCGGACACGCCGTCTGTGCTCAAGCATCATCGTATGCCTGAGCATGACGCCATGCGCCTCTCGGGCACGGTCGAGGCCATGATGTGGATCCACCGCAACTGTATCGAGGGCGACGGCGACACCGAGCAGTCGTGCGCCCGACGCCAGCAGCTGCTGGCGCTGCGGTGCAAATACGGTTGGAACTGGCCGCTTCCGAAACCGGACGCGGCATGGCGGCTGCAGCACTGAGGCAAACGGATGCCCGGTCACGGAATGCCCAGCGCGGCACAGTGGTTTGACTGCACGTGACCGATACTGCACGTCAGCGGCTGAACGAAAAGATAATCCAGCAATTCCGTTCCGGGGGCGGCCGGGTGGGCGGACAGTTCGCCGACACCCCGCTGTTGCTGCTCACCACCCTCGGGGCTCGCACCGGGGTGTCGCGCACCTGGCCCCTGGCCTATCAGCAGGACGGTGAGCGCGTGGTGGTGTTCGCGGCCAATGGCGGCCGCGGGACGCGGCCCGGGTGGTTTCACAACCTGCTGGCAAACCCGGCCGCCACGATCGAGGTGGGCACCGAATCCTGGCCCGTCACCGCCCAGATCGTGACCGGAGACGAGCGCGCAGAGCTCTGGCAGCGGCAATTGGTGGCTTCGCCGTTTCTGGCCGATTTCCAAGCGAAACTCGACTGGGAAATCCCCGTCGTGGCGCTGACACCCGCCGTGACCTCGGCTTGAAACCCGCACCACGCCGACGACCGTGGAAAGCCCCCTGACACGATTGCCGGCACCGCCCGCCGGACCGCGAGCCATCACTCGGCAAGCCCGGCGGGAAGGGTGGCTCGGGGCTAGCGGCGGCCACGGAAGGTGCGGCGGAGATCGTCGGTCCATTCGGCCGGGATCTCCCAGGGGATGAAATGTCCGCCGTGGTCGTGGGCGGTGACGTGCACGGCGAATCGCTTCTCCAGGGCGATGATTCGCGCGTGCACGTCCTCGGGCAGACCCTCGGGGATCGGGCGGCCACCGGTGATGTCCCAGGCGCGTTCGCCGTTGAACATGCCCAGGCGCTGGCCCGAGCCGATATGGATGCCGTAGAGGGCGTCGGCATACTTGTGGCCGAGTTGGCCGGTGACCAGCGAGCCCACATCGCATCCGGCGTCGGCATTGCCGTCGTCGTCGTACCAGCGGGTCGACTCGAGCCGCCGGCGGAGGTCGTCGAGTGTTCGGTCGGACACGTGAATCGGAGTCTGCTGCAACGGGAACACATGATCAATCTAAGGTCGAGGCATGGCAGAGCCGACGCAGGACAGCCCGCAGTCGCCGGTCGAGCAGGGCGCGGTGATCGCGGTGCCCGAGGAGGTGCGCGGCGAGCTGCGGCGCGGGGTGCGCAGTGTGCTGGTGGACGCGGCGGCATTACGGCTGGTGCGGGATCGCTTCGACGAGGTGCAGGCCGGTTCGTTGCGACGGTATCTGGAGGCGTCGCAGTCGGCGAACACCTTGCGCGCCTATCGAACCGACTGGATCGCGTGGGCGGCCTGGTGTGCGGCCGAGTCGCGGCAGGCGCTGCCGGCGGATCCGCTCGATGTGGCGGTGTATCTGGCCGCGGCGGCCGACGCGCGGCGCGAGAACGGCGAATGGGCCTTCAGCGCGGCCACTTTGGAGCGCAAGGCGGCCGCGTTGGCGGCGGTGCACGCCGCCAACGGGCTGCCCTCCCCCACTCGCGCCGACGTCGTGCGGCTGACCTTGCGCGGCATCCGGCGGACTCGGCGCAGCCAGCCCAAACGCAAGCGCCCGGTGCTGCTGCACACCCTCGATCAGCTGCTCGCGGAGGTGCCGGAACCGGGCTGGCCCACCGAACCGGCACGGCGTCGCGACACACTGCTCCTGCTGGTCGGGTTCGCGGGGGCATTGCGCCGCAGCGAGATCGCCGCGCTACGCATCGCCGACGTGACGGTGACCACCGACCACGCCACCGGTGAGCCGCTGCTGCTGATCCAGCTGCCCACCACCAAGACCGACCCCACCGGCGTCACCGAACAGCGCGTCGCCCTGCCCCGCGGCCAACGCCCCCACACCTGCCCCGTGTGCGCCTTCGCCGACTGGACCCGCCTGCGCGAGGCCCACACCGCCGACCTGCGCGCCTGGCTCACCGCCACCCCGCCCCCGGACCCCCGCATCCACCGCTGTCACGGCTTCACCGGCACCACCCTCACCGCCCCCGATCTCCCGCTCTTCCCGTCGATCTCACGCCACGGCGGCATCGCCCCGACCGCCATGTCCGGCCGCGCCGTCGCCGAGCTGGTCAAACGTTATGCCGCCCGCGCCGGCCTCGACCCCACCCTGTTCTCCGGCCACTCCCTGCGCGCCGGTTTCGCCACCCAGGCCGCTCTCGGCGGCGCCAGCGACCGCGAAATCATGCGCCAGGGCCGCTGGTCCAACCCTCGCACCGTCCACGGCTACATTCGCACCGCGAACCCCTTGGAAGACAACGCCGTAACCAAACTCGGCCTCTGACCAGCTCCGGCCCCGATGATGGCCCGGACGCCGCGGAGAAGACGTCCGGACCATCACCAGCCCGGCACTGCATGCGCTGCCCAGCGCACCGCTGGGCACCGGAGAGCATGCGACATAACCGGCAGCGGGGAGTCGGAAGCGAGCCGCCGGTGACGCACGATTGCACGCCCTGCACGATGCCGCGCGCAATGCGCCGCGAAGTGCCCGGATCCGGCGGCGAAGTTCCGCCGGTGCCAACGAGTTTCGCGTATCCGGCGGCCTCGGTCATTTCGAGCGCGCCGGTAGGCACACAAGGTCGCGGCCTTGGCACGACTGGTCGGTCCGCTACCGCGCTTCGACCCGTCCTGCGGCGCGCGGCCTCGTGTCACTTCACCAGCGGCGCTACGGGATTCGTCGCGGCCAGCCGTTGTTGGCGCTTGCCGCCCTTGGTGGTGAAGGCCGAGCCGGGCCTGCGGGCTTCGCGGCGCAGACTCCAGACGGTGCTCTTGCAGACGGCCTCCTTGATCGAGGCGGCGGGGCGGCCGCCGAGGTAGAAGCGCATCGGGGTGTCGTCGAGGCGGGACGGTTGGACGGTGGCGGCCCGGCGGCCGAGGCTGATGCACTGGCCCACGAAGCCGATGTTCAGCAGGGGCGGTTCGGCGTCGGCGAGACGGCTCAGGACCGTGTCGGCGGCGTGCACGCCGAGCGGAATCGCGGCCTGGCAGCTCATGCGCAGCGGGTGGTCGGTAGGCGCGGCGGCGTCGCCGGTGGCGAGGATGCGGGGATCATCGATGCTGGTGAGGGTTTCGTCGGTGCGCAGGCGGCCCAGGGCGTCGGTGCTCAGGCCGCTGCGAGTGGCCAGGTCGGGGACACCGAAACCGGCGGTCCACACGGTGATCGCGCTCGGCAGTTCGCGGCCGTCGCCGAGGACAACGGTGTGCGCGGTGACGGCGGCGACCTTGGCGTGCGGGCCGTCGACGATGGTGACGCCCAGCCCGGTCAGCCGGCGGGCGACCGAGCGGCGGGCCGGTGTCCGCAGGTACGGGCCGAGTAGGCCACCGCACACCAGGGTGACCGTGCGACCGGCCTCGGCCAGCTCGGCGGCGGTCTCGATGCCGGTGGGACCGGCGCCGACCACCGTCACCGGTGCGGCGGGATCGGTGACGGCCAGGGCCTCGCGCAGCCGCTCGGCCTGCTCGAATTCGGCCAGGGCGTAGGCGTATTCGGCCGCGCCGGGGACCGTCGGGGCGGCGCCGTGACTGCCGACGGCGTAGATGAGGTAGTCGTAGGCCACGTTGCCTCCGCTCCGCAGCGCCACACTGCGCCGCACCGCATCGATTTCCACCGCCTCGTCGACGATCAACCGGATGCCCTGGCCGAGCACCTCGTCGTACTCGGCCACCGCCGCTCCGCTGCCGGCGGCCAACTGGTGCAACCGGATCCGCTCCACGAACCGCGGCCGCGGATTGATCACGGTGACCGACAGGCCCTCCCGCATGCGCAGGCGGTTGGCGGCCATCACGCCCGCGTACCCGCCCCCGATCACGACGACTTCGATGTTCTCGGTCATGTCCGCTCCTTCGCCCGTTCCGGTGTCGACCCATAGACACCGATCGGGCCGGAAGTGTGACATCCGTGCGCGAGGCCGCGCCCGATCGTCGATCCGATCCCCGCCCACCAAGATCGACACCGGCACCGGGCCGGGCAGATCGGACTCACGATCGCTCGACCGGCGCTCTCTCCTGGGGATACGGTGGGCTGGAACCGATATCGCGAAACCTGGGCCGAAAGCGAAGGGGCACACATGATTCTGGTGACGGGCGCGACCGGCAATGTCGGGGCCGAACTCGTGCGAGCGCTGGCGGGTGGCGGGGAGCCGGTGCGGGCGCTGGTGCGCGACCCCGCGAAGGCCGGACTGCCCGCCGATGTCGAGGCGGTGACGGGCGATATGACCGCGCCGGAGAACCTGGCCGCGGCCCTCGACGGGGTGCGGGCTCTGTTCCTGCTGCCCGGCTACCCCGGAATCGCGCACGCGGCGGCCAAGGCCGGGGTCGAGCACATCGTCCAGCTGTCGGGCGTCTCGGCCGCGACCGGCGACACCGGCAACGCCGTGAGCCGCTACATGATGGCCTCCGAGCAGGAGGTCACCGAGTGCGGTGCGGCATGGACGATGCTGCGCCCGTGCGCTTTCGACTCCAACGCGCTGCGCTGGCTGCCGCAGCTCCGGGCCGGAGACACCGTGCGCGTACCGTTCCCGACGGTACGGACGGCGAATCTGGATGCCTTCGACCTGGCGGCGGTGGCGGCGCGAGCCTTCGCCGATCCCGGGCTGCGCGGTGAAATCCTGTGGCCCACCGGGCCGGAATCCCTGCTGCCCGCCGATCAGATCGCGATTCTCGGTGAAGTCCTTGGCCGTGACCTGCGGTGCGTGGGTCTCAGCGACGAGGAGGCGCGCGCCGACATGCTGAAGACCACACCCGTCGAATACGTCGATGCCTTCTTCGACTTCTACGTCAACGGCGCAGTCGACGAGTCCATCGTGAGACCCACCGTGGAGCAGGTCACCGGTCGCGCCCCGCGAACCTTCCGGCATTGGGCCACGATTCACGCCGATGCCTTCGCTCGAGACGGCGGCGACCGGTAGCTAAACCAGTTCGACCTCGTCGAAGGCAACGGTGAAACTGTGTCGGCGTTCGCGCAGAACACCGCCCTCGCGGTGGGTCAGCCCTTCGCTGAAGTCGATGCGCAACTCCGCTCTTCGCGCGTCCACGGAACGCACGACGGCACACACGCCGCTGAACGGCCCCTCCGGGAAATAGACGACATCGCCCGCGGCGAACTCCGGCCGATCGTTCATGATGCGCGAAGGCGGGATTCGTGCCAGCGCTCCACGGCAACTCGCGCGGCCTGCTCGTCCTCGGTGGCGATCGCGCCGGAGGCGCCGATCGCGCCCAGGATCGTGTCGTCGTCGGTGACGAGCAGCCCGCCCGCGTGCGGGATGAAATCCCCGCCGGTGAGGTGCTGAATGCTGCCGGTGATGGCGGGTGGCAGTTGCACGCCGCCCGAGGCCCCCAAGGTCGCGAGGGCGGTGCGCGCCTTCGCCACCGCGATACGGCTGGTCATCGGCATCCCGCCGTCGGCGCGGCGCAGGGTGATCACCGCGCCGCTGACGTCGACGACGGCCGCGGCGAGGGGTGGGAACCCGCGTTCGGCGCCGACGTCGAGGGCGGCGGCCACCAGCCGATCGGCGTCGGCCAAGGTCAGGCCGGGTAGTCGAGGAGTCACAGCCATGGCAATACTGTACTGCGACAACGAAATCGGCCGCGCGCACTCTACGGTGGCGATGTGACCGACAGCGCGACGCCGTGGGAACCACCCCTGGCGGGCACCGAGGCCGAACACCTCATCGGTGCCCTCGAGCGGCTCCGCACCACCTTCCGCTGGAAAGCCGACGACCTCGATACGCCCGCTCTGAACACCCGGATCGGCGCGTCCGCCTTGACCCTGGGTGGTCTGCTCAAGCATCTGGCTCGCGCCGAGGACGAGATGTTCACGCGCAAGCTTTCGGGCGCGCCCGTCAGCCCGCCATGGGACGGCGTCGACTGGAACGCCGACCCCGAGTGGGACTTCACCTCGGCCGCCACCGATACCCCGGCCGACCTCTACACGCTGTGGGACACCACCGTCGCCCGCTCCCGATCGAAGTTGAATGCCGCCTTGGCGACCGGCGGTCCCGACCAGCTCGTCCACCTGGCCTGGCCCGGCGGCCACCACCTCAGCCTGCGCCGCCTGCTCTGCGACCTCATCGAGGAATACGGCCGCCACACCGGCCACGCCGACCTCCTGCGCGAATCCATCGACGGCCGTGTCGGCGAGGACCCACCCCCGGGCTGGCGCCCCCGTTCCCCGCACCTCTGAACACAATTCGAGATCAGGGAGCTGTCAGAGCGGAATGTCGTCGGGTTCGCGTCGCTGACAGCTCCCTGATCTTGTTGCCCGGGTGCACTGCTGCTGTGGGACAACCGGATTCGTCTTGAAGGAATGTCGGCGTTCGCGCCGACGCGGGTGCTCGTACAATCGCCGTGTGGGCTGGGAGATCGCGCGACCGTCGCGGATGCCCGCGTTGCGCGGCGTCGATATGGCAGGGTTCCGGATTCGCGGTGATGGGACGGAGCTGGTGCGGGCCGTTCCGCATCCCGCGGTCACGATCGTGGTCGAGTTCGGTGAGCGCTGCTTCGATATTCGCGATTCGGCAGGGCGAATCCACTCGAGCAGCCTGGTCCGCGGCCTGGCCGGGAGCTCGCCGGCGGTGCGGGTCGACGCCGTCGATTGTGTCCAGGTGCGGCTCTCGCCGCTGGTCGCGCCAGCGGTACTCGGGTTTCCACTGGTCGAGCTGGGCGGGGATATCGTTGGGCTCGCGGATGTCTGGGGTCGTGACGCGGAGCGGTTGCGGGAGCGGCTCGGCGCCGCGGCGGGCTGGCAGGAACGATTCGCGCTGGTCGAGTCGATGTTGCGGGCACGGGTCGGGGATCTGTCGCCGGATCCCGAGGTCGCCCGGGCATGGTCGCGGATCGTCGGCACCCGGGGCCGGTTCCGGGTCGAGGAGCTGGCCGGTGAGATCGGCTGGAGTCGTCAACGGTTGTGGTCGCGATTCGGAGCCCAGATCGGGCTCACACCCAAACGAGCCGCCAAACTGGTGCGCTTCGATCACGCCGTGCACCGGCTGGTTCAGGGGCATGCGCACGCGCTGGTGGCGGCCGAGAGCGGATACTCCGACCAACCCCATCTCATTCGCGAGATCCGCGAATTCACCGGTGCGCCACCGACTTCCGCAGCCGTGGAACCATGGCTCACGATCGACGACCGCGCCTGGCCGTCGACCATGAGCTGACCCCGCCGCTCACGATTCCGCGACGGGTTCGCCGACCGCTTCCTTGCGCGCGACCAGACCCGACACCTCCGCCAGCGGAATATGCGGAATCAGCAGGGCCAGAACGAAAGCCAGGGCGAGGCCGGGCAGCATGTAGGCGAAGACCGGGACCAGGGCGTCGGCGTAGGAGCCGACGATGGCGTCGCGCAACGGAGCCGGGAGATGGCCGACGACCGTGGGCGGCAGGGCGGCCGGGTCGAGACCGGTGGCCATGACCTCGCGGGGATGGGTGTGGAAGGCGGTGTCGAGATCGCCGGTGAGGCGATGGGTGAAGATCGAACCGAAGATGGCCACCCCCAGCGCGCCGCCCATTTCCCGGAAGTAGTTGTTGGCGCTGGTGGCGGTGCCGACATCGGTTGCGGGAACGGCGTTCTGGACCAGCATCACCAGCAGCTGCATGACCATGCCCAGTCCCATGCCGACGACGAACAGCATGGCCGAGACCATCCAGGCGGGTGTGTGGGCGTCGAGCCGGGTCATCCAGCTCATCCCGGCGGCGATGACGACCACGCCCAGCGGCGGGTAGAGGCGGTAGCGGCCGGTGCGGGTCACCGCGCCCAGGGAGACCGATACCGACACCAGCATGCCGATCGTCATCGGGATCGACAGCAGCCCGGAGGTCGACGCGGACACCCCGGTGGCCATCTGCAGGAAGGTCGGCACGAACGCCACCGACGCGAACATGATCAGCCCCATGAGGAATCCGAGCAGCGAGGTGGTCGAGAAGGTGCGGTTGCGGAACAGCCGCAGCGGCAGCATGGGCTCGTCCGCGCGCGATTCCACGGTCACGAACACCGAGATCACCACGGCCACCGCGACGATCATGGCCAGGATGGTCGGTGACGCCCACCCGTAGCGTTTCCCGCCCCAGTCGCTGACCAGGATCAGCAATGTGGTGCCCAGGGTCATCAGGGCCGCCCCGGGATAGTCCGGGCGGACGCTGGGCCGCTTGCTCGGCAGGGTGAGGTAGCGCGCGGCGATGACCAAGGCCGCCAACCCGATCGGCACATTGATCCAGAAGCACCAGCGCCATCCGAGGTGGTCGGCGAACTCGCCGCCGAGCACCGGCCCGCCGACGGCGGTGACGGCGAAGATCGCGCCCATGGGGGCGCCGTATTTGCCGAGGTCCTTGGCCGGGACCACGTCGGCCATGGTGGCTTGGGCCAGGATCATCAGTCCGCCGCCGCCCACGCCCTGCAGTGCCCGGAAGGCGATGAACTCCCAGAAGCCGGTCGAGAGGGCGGCCCCGAGCGAGGCGGCGGTGAAGATGGTGATGGCGAACAGGAAAAGCCTTCTCCGCCCGAACAAGTCGCCGAATTTTCCGTAGAGCGGCATGACGATGGTGGTGGCCAACAGGTAGGCGGTGGTGGTCCAGGCCATGTGCGGGACGCCGCCGAGCTGTCCGACGATGGTGGGCATGGCCGCGCCGGTGATCATCTGATCGAGGCTGGCCAGGAACAGTCCAGCCGCGAGCGCCGCGAAGATGAACCGGATGCGGCGCGCGGTCATGACGATGGGCGCGGAATCGGTGGTGGTGGAGGTCATGTCGTCACCACCGGACCGGGAGGGCGGTGAGTCCGCCGGTGAAGACCTCGTCGCGCTCGGTCAGCGTGGACGGGTCGACGGCGAGGGTCATCTCGGGGAACCGGGCGACCAGTTGCCCGAAGGCGACTTGCAATTCGATGCGGGCCAGTGGCGCGCCCAGGCAGTAGCGCGGACCGTAGCCGAACAGGAAGTGCGCGGCCTGCTGGCGGGTGACGTCGACGCGGGCGGGTTCGGTGAACACACCGGTGTCGTGATTGGCCGAGGCGATGCCCAGCAGTACGAGATCACCGGCGGGAATCTCGGTGCCGGCGACCGTCATCGGGGCGCGGGCGTAGCGGGGCAGGCTGCTGGCGTCGCAGGCGCGCAGGAGTTCTTCGACGGCCGAGGGCACCAGGGTGGGACGTTCGTGTAGCAGCCGCCACTGGTCGGGGTTCTCGAGCAGCATGCGGGCTCCGACGCCGATCTGCACCGCGGAGGTCTCGTGCCCGGCGAACAGCAGCACCATGGCGTGGGTGGCGATCTCGTCATCGGTGACGTCGGCGATCGCGCACAGCCGCGACACCACGTCGTCGCCGGGCTCGCGCCGCTTCTCCCCTACCAAATGCAGGCAGTAGGCGAACAGCTCGGCCACCCCTGCTTCGACCTTGGCGCGGTCGGTGACGTGGCCGACGGCATCGACCCAGTCCCGGAACCGATTCCGGTCGGCGTAGGGCACGCCGAGCAGCTCGCAGATCACCAGCAGCGGCAGGGGAAGTGCGAGTGCGGCCTGCAGGTCGGCGGGCGATCCCTGGGCGGTCATGGCGTCGAGCAGCTCGGTGGTGAGCTGTTCGACCCGCGGGCGCAGTTCCCGCATCCGCTTGGCGGTGAAGTGCGGTGCCAGCAGGGCCCGCATGCGGGCGTGGTCGGCCAGTTCGGTGTCGAAGTTGCCGATCGGGCCGCCCGAGAAGGCCGATTCTCCCAGGCGCGCAGCGGTTTCCGGCTGCGGGTGGGCGCGACCCAGGCGCGGGTCGGTGAACAGTTCGCGGACCAGCTCGTAGCCGGTGGCCAGCCAGGCGGGGTCACCCGTGGGTGTGGTCACCGGGGTGACGCCCGAGCCGACGACGCCGGTGACGGGGCAGACCGAGGGTGGTGAGCTCTGCACAGCGGCCGCCTACCGGGTTCCGGCCACGGCTACGGCCGTGCGGTCGAGGGCGGCAGGATCGGCGGCCCGCCGAACACCTCTTCGAGGTGCGGGGTCGGCGGCCCGCGGCCGAGATACCTGGGCTGCGGCCTGGGCGTCCAGTAGTGAAAGTCGGTGGGCGTCGGGCTGGTTCCCGACGTGAGGAGATGTCGTCACGGTGGTTCCTCGGCGATCAGAAGGGGGTGGTGTTGAAGGGTTTGCGCGCGGGGGTGAGGGCGCGATCGAGTGCGGCGACGGCGTCGGGGGTGAGTTCCTCGACGCGGCCGGCACGTTCGAGTTCGCCGACGGTGTGGGCGCCGAAGTAGGCGGTGGTGAGTTCCAGTGGGCCGATCCGGAGATCGGGGGCGGCGCCCCCGGCGGGGGTCCAGGTGCCGTGGCCGCCGGTGACGTCGAGCCGGTAGGTGCCCGAGCTCAGACCCCACGGGTCGGCGATCTCGATGACGCCGTGGAAGTCCGCGCGGAACTCGCGGACCGCGACGGCTTTGGGCAGGTTCAGGATCCAGCCCCACACGCCCGCCTCGATGCCGGTGGTCGCGGCGGCGCGGGAGTCCTCGAGCAGCAGCGGGGTCGGGTCGTCGACGGCGGTGTCCATCAGGATCTCGGCGTATTCGCCCTGCCCGAGCAGGCAGCGCAGCAGCTCGCGGTGCGCTGCCACGGTGACCGCGCAGAAGTCCTTGACCAGCACCGTGTTTCCGGTCAGCTCGTAGACGACGTAGCCGTCGGGGTGCACGATGACGAACGCGTGCGGGCTGATGGAGCTGGGCCACCAGGATTCGCCGCGGTCCAGGGCGCCCGGCGTGAGCCGCTGCCAGCGGGCGTAGATCCGGCGCAGCTCGTCGACCGATTCGTCGAAGCCGGCTTCCCGCACCGTGCTCGGATCCGGTTCGGACACACGCAGTTTCGCCCGCGCCCGGTCGATGCGCAGGCGCCGGGTGTGGGTGGTCACGCCGACATAGGCGTAGCTGCCGCCGGGACCGGGCATGGCGGCGAACACGTCCGCGGCCGTCTCCATGGCTATCGCCATCAGCTCGGCCTGCACCTTGGCGTAGATGCCGCGCTTTTGATGGGTGGTGGCGACCATGCCCTGTGCGCAGGCCGCGACGCTGAGCTGCGCCCCGCCGGGGACGGTGACGGTGCTGCGCAGAATGGCCGCGGTGCCGACCAGCCGCGGGTCGCCCGCGCCGCCGGTGTCCTCCACGATCGCGATGTCCTCGAGCCGGAATTGCCGCTTCCACGCCTCGAAGTCGTGGGTTTTCACCCCGCCGAAGGCGCGGGCGTAGCGTTGCCGCAGCGCCGCCCAGTCCGATTCGACGGCGCGGCGGGTGCGGATGCCGTCGATGGTGCGGCTCTGCCAGTCGGCCATCAGTTCCGAAGTCATGGTTTGCCTTTCGTCTCGAGGGTGGCCGCGTGGGTGCGCACCTTGTCCAGGGCGGTCAGGATGTCCTCGACGTCGGCGCGGTCGCCGAGCAGGACGCTGTGATGCATGAGCAGGGTGTGCTCGCGGTAGTGGTCGGCCCCGGTGAAGGGGCGCCCGGCGGCGCGGTCGGCGGCCTGGGTCCACCAGTGGGCGAAGCGGGGTTTGGTGTGCGGGCGCAGCAGGACGCTGCGGTGCAGGGGCACGCGCGGCGGGTAGATCCTGGTACCCAGTTCGGCGGTGAGGGCGGCGGCGACCTGGTCGACGGTGGCGGTGCCGAAAGTGCCGGGGGTGAAACGGATTCCGTATTCGTAGATGGCGCGGCGGTCGACCGGAGCCGGGACGGGAATGGGCGCCAGGCCGGGGATGTCGGGCAGGGCGGCTTCGAGTTCCTTGGCGCGCGTCTCGCGCAGCGTGTGCTGGTCGTCGAGGCGGGTGAGCTGTTCGAGCAGCACGGCCGCGGTCAGTTCGGACATGCAGTAGTTCGCGCCCATCACGGTGCCGTGTTCGACCAGTTCGTATTCGCCGACGCCGGGCGCTTCGGGGGTGTAGCCGCGAGAGTCCGCGCGCAGCATGAGCATTCGCTGGTAGAGGTCGGGGTCGTCGGTGATGGCGGCTCCGGCTTCCCCGGCGGCAAGAGACTTGGCGGCCCCGAGGCTGAAGACCCCGATGTCGCCGAAGGTGCCCACCGTGCGTCCGGCCCAGCGTGCGCCGTGCGATTGCGAGCAGTCCTCGATCAGGGCGAGTCCCGCGCTGCGGGTGGCGGCGACGAGAGCATCGAGATCGGCTGTGGTGCAGGCCAGATGCACCACGATCACGGCCTTGGTGCGGGTGGAGACGGCTGCGCGCAGGTGCTCGGCGGTCAGGCAGCCGGTGTCGGGGTCGACGTCGACCAGTACCGGCAGCGCGCCCACCCGCAGCACGGCCGTGGCGGGGGCGACCCAGGTCATGGCGGGCACGATCACCTCGTCGCCGGGCCCGATGCCCAGCGCCTCGAGCGCGATGACCAGCGCGCCGGAGCCGTGGTCGACGCTCACGCCGTAGGCGGCGTCGTGGTAGCGGGCGAAGGCCTCGGCGAACAGCCGTTCCCGCGACTTCTCGCCGCGCGGGCTGTACCAGCTGACCGACCAGCGTGAGGAGCGCAGCGCGGCAAGCAGTTCAGTCTCGGTGCGGGCGTCGTATTGGGGCCAGACCGGCCACGGCCGCGGGCCGCGCACCGGGGTGCCGCCGTGGATCGCGAGCACAGCGGGCCTACCCGACCACGATCGGCGTGGACGCCGAGGGCTGGGTGATCACGTCCAGCGCGGCGCGGATCTCGCGCACCTCCACCGGGGTCAGGGGTAGGTCTCCGCTCATTTCCGGGCGGCCGAGACCGCGCAGCAGCACGAAGGGCACGGCATCGGGACGAGCGGGGAGATAGCCCTTCTTGTTGTCGTCGGCGACGACCGCGAGCACCTGCTCGGCGCGCACGCTCGCGGGCAGCGCGGGTTCCACGCCCAGGCCGGTGACGATCTCGTAATGGGTGCTCACCTCGTCGTCGGAGAGCCAGCCCCGCGCGTGCGAGATGTGGGCGGCCACCAGCATTCCCAGCGCAATCGCGGTGCCGTGCGGCAGCCCCGCCGCACCGCGCGCGCGGTGGTCGCAGATTTCGATGGCGTGGCCGACGGTGTGGCCGTATTCCAGGACCAGTCCCGCGCGGCGTTCGAAGGTGTCGTCGCGGGTGACCGAGGATTTCGCGGCAATGCTGGCATCCAGCAGCCACAGCAGGGAATCCGGTGCGGCCGGATCCCCGCCGGCGACGATGGCGCGCAGCCCGTCCAGCGCCTCCGGCTGGATCGCGAGGCAATTCTTCGCCATTTCGCACAGGCCCGAACGCAATTCGCGCTCGGGCAATGTGGTGAAGAAGTCGACGTCGGTGAAGACAGCGTCGGGTGCGTAATAGGTGCCCAGGTGGTTTTTGCCGACGCCGCTGTTGATGGCTTGCTTGAGCGAGAGCACCGAGTCCATGGCGGCGATGGTGGTGGTCGGCACATGGACCAGGCGCACGCCCCGGAACAGCAGGTTCGCCATCAGGCCGGCCAGGTTGCCGGGGACTCCGCCGCCGAAGGACACCACCACCGAGCGGCGGGTGATGCCCGCGCGCAGTGCGGTTTCCAGGTGCTGGGACAGGCAGGTGAGCGTCTTCATCGACTCGCCCGACGGGTGGGAGAGGATCACCGAGGGAATGGCTCCGGCCATGGTGTCGATGGCGTGACCGTAGTGTGCGAGGACATCGTCGTCGGTGACGAATACCAGTTTGTCGGGCGCGAGTTGCGCTATCGCCGTGCCGATCTCGGTCACGCATTCGCGGCCGAAATGGTAGGGGAAGGTCTTCTCCCCGATCGCTATTGTGCGCGACCGCAACCCCGTTTCGCCGCGCGACAATGAATTACCGACCATGTCCGGTGCCGCTCCTAGTTTCGATCCCCCGACGACTCCCCCGGCCGGCGTCCTTGCCGTCCCTCGCTCGGCTCAATATCGAATGCGTGCGCCCGGCTTGGCAACCGCTGGGATACCCCAGTCATGAGCGGGTGAATTGGCGAGTACCACTGTGCGAATCAGGTTTTCGCGCCGCCACCACCGGCGGTGGTGGCGGCCGGGCCGGGCACCCCGGTCCGTCGTTCCGGCCGCCGCGACCGTGCGCGGGCACCTAGGCTGGGGTGCCACGCTGACTTGGACGAGGGGATGCCGTTGGCCGACACCGACTTCGGGCCGCAGACCGCCGTGGAACTGCGCGCGCCCACGCTGGCCGAGTTCGTGCGCGAACGCCGCGCGCGGGCCACCACGCGCTATCCGGCGGGACTGACCCGTAAGCAACTGGCCGAGGCCACCCACGCCAGCCTCGGCTACATCGCCAAGATCGAGCAGGGTGAGGCGCTCAATCCCGGTGCGGCCATTCTGGATTCGCTGGCGGCGGTGCTCGAGCTGGATGTCGCCGAGCGCATTCACCTCTATCACCTGGCCCAGCAGCGTCCGGCCGCGGGCGGCGGTCGTGGACTGCGCTGCGGCGATCCGGCCGCGAGCGCGGTGCGCACCACCCTGGACGCGCTGCTACCGCATCTGGCCGCCGCCCTCGACGATGGCTGGCACATCGTGGCCTGCAACAGCGCCTTCGACGAGGCGCTGCCCGGGCTGTTCCGGCACGGGCACGTGCTGCGGTGGATGTTCACCGATCCGCGGGCGCGCATCGTGGTCGAGGAGTGGGAGCGCGAGGCCCGGCTGATGGTCGGGCGTTTCCGCGCCTACGCCGCGGGGGTGCGCGACGACGGCGATATCGACCGGCTGCTGCAAGAGCTCGGCGAACAGGCCGATTTCCGGCGGCTGTGGACCGAGGGGCACGTGCACATCGGCCGCCACGACCCCACCTTCACGCTGCGGAATCCGCGCACCGCCACCGTGTTCGACGTGCGGGTGCAGCGCTATCGCGGGACCGCGCCGGGCCCGGCGCACCAGCTGTTCATCGGGTTGGTGGAGCCGTGATCACCTCGGCAGGCCCGCGAGGAAGTCGCGCAGCAGGGCGTTGACCTCGTCGGGGTGGGTCAGGTTCGGGGTCATCGACGCTCCCGTGATCGTGTGCACCGGCACCGGGACACCCAGCGCCGCAGCCAGTTGCGCGACTTCTTCGGCGCTGACGGCCTGGTCGGCGAGCCCGCGGACCACCAGCGCGGGGCAGCCGATGTCGCCGAGCAGGTCCAGCACCGAATCCCGGTTGACCAGGCACTCACCTGCCAGCCGCACCCGATCCCGTTGCCCGGTGGCCCATTTCGCCCGCCAGGGCTGCTGATCGGCGGGCGTGGCGCCGATCATGAGCGAGGACACCATCTTGATGGTCGGCGCCGGGTTCGGGCTGCCGATCCACGCGTCGAACACCTCCCGGTAGCCGCTGCGCCGCTGCGGGGTCATGGCGGTGGCGCTGCCTCCGATCACGATCAGCCCCGCCACCCGCGGCTGGGCCAGCAGCGCCATCCGCACCGCCGTGAACGCCCCGTGCGCCACCCCGCCGACCACGACCCGCTCGAGCCCCAGCTCGTCCACCACCGCCCAAGCGTCACGCGCCAGATCCCAATAGCTGAAAGGGGTTTCATCCTCTTCGCTGTCCCCGTGCCCTCGCGAATCGATGGCGATCACCCGGTACTCGGGTGCGAGCGCGTCCATCTGCGCGGTGAACATCTCCCGATCCATGAACAAGCTGTGCCCCAACACCAGCGCCGGGCCCACCCCGCCGGTATCCGCGTAGTGAATCTTGACGGCCCCCCGGCTCGCAAACGGCATTCCGAAACTTCCTCGCTTCACCTTCAGGATCGCTCACCGTACAACAGATCCCCCTGCCCTTCCCCGCCGATGCGACACGCATCACCCGGCCCACCAGATCTCCGGCGAGCACGCATCCTGCGGAAAGGGCGGGGCGGCAAGGGATTCGGTAGCGTGGTGGAGCAGTTCGCTCCGGCGGGGACAGCGAGGGCCAGATGACCGATACCACGGTGGATCGCATCGAGCAGATCGGCGACGATTTCCACAGTGATCCGCACGCCTATTACCGGCGCTGGCGCGGCAACGGGCCGGTACAGCACGTCCGGGGCACCCGGGGCGCGACGTTCTGGGTGATCATCGGATACGCGGAGGCGCGGGCCGCGCTGACGGATCCGAGGTTGCGCAAGGGAATCGCCGGGATCGCCGAGATCCTGCGCGCACACGGGCAGGCGCTGTTCGAGGACGCGGGTGCGCTCAACGCGCACATGCTCAACAGCGATCCACCCGATCACACCCGGCTGCGCAAACTGGTCAACCGGGCCTTCACCCCGCGGCACGTGGCCGCCATGCGCCCGCGCATCGAGGAAATCACCGCCACGCTGCTCGACGACATGGCGGGCCACGAGCAGGTCGATCTGCTGGCCGCCTTCGCGAATCCGTTGCCCACCACCGTCATCTGCGAACTGCTGGGCGTGCCGCTCGCGGATCGCGACGACTTCCAGGGCTGGACCAAGGTGCTCATCGGTGTCAGCGGCGGCCCCGAGGACGCCCCCGCCGCGGCCGCCGCCATGACCGGCTACCTGCGCGGGCTGATCGCGGCCAAACGCGCGACCCCGGCCGAGGATCTGCTCTCGGGCCTGGTCCACGCGGTCGACGAGGGCGACAGCCTCACCGAGAACGAACTGGTGTCGATGTCGTTCCTGCTGCTGCTGGCGGGCCACGAGACCACCGTGAACCTCATCGGCAACGGCATGTACCGCCTACTGCAGAACCCCGCCCAACACCGCGCCCTGCTCGCCGACCCCACCGCCATCCCCGCCGCCGTCGAGGAGTTCCTCCGCTACGACGGCCCCGTCGGCTGGGCCACCCTCCGCTACACCGCCGAAGCCGTACGCATCGGCGAAACCGACATCCCCGCAGGCGAACTCGTCTACGTAGCCCTCTCCGCCGCCAACCGCGACCCCGCCCGCTACCCCAACCCCGACCACCTCGACCTCACCGCCGACCCGACCGGCCACCTGGGTTTCGGCCACGGCCTCCACTTCTGCGTAGGCGCCCCCTTGGCCCGCCTGGAGGCCACCACGGCCTTCACCGCCTTACTCTCCCGCTTCCCCCACCTCCGCCTCGCCGACGAAACCTTCACTCCCCACTGGCAAACCAACGTCGTCCTGCGCGGCCTCGACCGTCTCCCTATCCGCCTCCAACCGTAGGCATGCGACACCGCTATGCGGTTTGCTCGCCGCCTTATCAGCAGCCCTCGCAGTAGCTGCCTCTAGCTGATCCAATGGGCGGTGACGCGGAGGTTGGCGCAGTGGGCCTATCCGTGCAGAATTCGCTGCCGAAAGGCAGCTTTCCGCCAATTCCGCTGCCTGCGTGCACGTTCAGGCCCATGATCAACTCGTGCGGCCCTCCGCGGCGATGCACCCCTCTTCCGCCGACCAAACCAGTCGGCGCGCCGCGGCGCCCGGAACCTGGTGCGGCGCGGACCATCCGCAACTGTCGAGTTGAGGATGCGCGTCCATAGTGCGCTGTCAGCTCGACGTGAGGACATCGACGGTTTGCGCGGGGCTCGATGGGGCGATCGCGTTGCGAGCCTTGACTTAATGACTGCACGGTCATTAGCGTGGATCAGGTGGTCGAGAAAGCATCGCGATCGTCAATCCAATTGGATCGCATCGGGATCTTGTTGCGGATCTACATCGTCGCGGTCGTCGCGACATTGGGTGTCCTTGCCGCGCTGTCGGTAGTCGCGCCGCAACAGGCGCCGCGCGAGGCGTGGGTGCACGCGGTGATCGTCGCCGGGTTCGCGATTGTGCTGCCGCTGCGTCTGCGCTCGGCTCGCCGTGGCAGCGTCGGCGCATTGCGTGCCGTCGGGCTGATTGCGGCGGTACTGCTTCTGGCCAATGTCGTCGAGGCCATCCTTCCGGATTTCGCGCCGGGATGGATGCGGGTGGAGATGGTCGGTATCGCGGTACTGATGGCGTTGGTCATCTTCTTCGTGGCTCGGGAGCGCATGTGACACCGCGGCCTCGGCAGAGACTCAGCGCGGAAACCCGCCGTCAGCAACTGGAAGTCGCCACCATCGCGATCATCGGACGGGACGGGCTCGCGGCGGCCACCGCCGAGGCCGTCGCCCGCGCCGCGGACGTCTCCAAGGGCCTGCTGTGGCGGTACTTCACCGACCTCGACGACCTGATCCTGCACGCGGGGCGACGCGCGTTGACCACGCTGGAAGCTGCCGTGGCAACCGATGTCGACCTCGACTCGCACACCGCCGACCTCCTGAGAGCAGCCATCCGCCGGGCCGCGGTATTGCCGGCGACGCACGGCAGCGAATTGCGGGCCGCGCGTCAGATCGCACGGCGACTGCAGGCGTCCGGTACGGGCATCGCCTCGGCCGCCCATGAGTACAAGGAGTTGTATGCGCGGCAGGCTGAGCTCATTCAGCGTGGTCAAGACCGTGGGCAGATCCGTGCCGATCTCGACGCGCACCTGCTCGCAGTGACCTACCAAGGGATGGTCGACACCATGCTCGAGCGCCTCGACGCCGACCCGGACCTCGACCCGATCGCATACGCCGATCATGTCGCCGATGTCCTGCTCGGCGGCATCGCCACCACACCGACCTCCCCCACCGGAAACATCCGCGTGAAAAGCGCAGTGCGAAAGGAAACGTCGTGAAGCAACATCACATCGACGCGGAGCTGGCCCTCCCGGGCGCCCGAGGTCTGCTCGAGGCGACCTCCGGGGCCCATCTGGCCTACACCGCCGAAGACGGCACACCCCGCGTCGTTCCGGTCGGATTCTTCTGGACCGGAACACAATTCGTGATCTCCACAGCCGAGACCGCGCCGAAGGTCGCGACGCTGTCGGCGCATCCGGATGTCGCACTGGCCATCGACCGCGGTGACACACCCGGCGACGCACGGGCTCTGTCCATACGCGGAACGGCGTCCATCACCATGGTCGACGGCGTGGTCGAGGAATATCTCGCCGCGGCCCGCAAATCCATGGGCGCCGCGGCGGCGGCCGAATTCGAACAGAACTGCCGAAAAATGTACGACCGCATGGCCCGGATCGCGATTACCCCGACCTGGGTACGCTTCTACGATTTCGGGACCGGACGCATGCCGCGATTCCTCACCGAACTCGCCGCGAAGAACCTCGGCTGATCCTCGCACAGCAGGACGGCGACGGTGATGGTGGCGGGCCGGTCGTCTCTGGCCAGGCCGTCGTCCGCGGCCATATTCTTCGATCCCGAGGCCGGTTAATGCCCTTGCCGCTCTACGGGATCAGACAACGAGTGAGACCTGCGGCGCCGCCACTCGACGGCGAGCACCGCAGTGCCCGCGAGCAGCAACACCGCACACGCGATGGCGGCCACCACGGCCCACACACCGGCCCCGTAACCGGCGCCGATCAGTGCGAGCGCCAATGCGACCACACCGAATCCGAGCAGTACGAAGCCCGATACGTTCACATCGTCTTCGATCCCTTCTCCGGTGTGGCGGCGACGCATGCCCCACCGCTGGGTGCGGGCCCGACCGGCTCGCACACCGGTCGGGCGGTCCATCGGGTGTTCGGCTGCCATGACTACCTCCTACGTACCCCCATCGAGTGCCGGCACGTCACGGTCAAATGTCGTCGACGTTCTTGCTCGACGGCGGATTGCCGGTGGACAGATCGGTTTCCCGTCCACGACCTGTGAACCTTCGGCCCGCGATCACCAGCGCGACCACCACGACGAGGCCGATGATGGTGAGAATCTCCATGCTCGGCGCATACCCGCTCACACGACAGCTATTCGTCAGCGGCTTCAGGGCGTCTCATCGAAGAAACCACCGCCATCTTCCGGGGTGTCGTCGAGTTGGCCATGGTGACGCCGCGTGGGGCGAGGGTCGTCGGTCGAGGCGTTCGTCGTGTCGATATGCGCCGACTCCGCCGGTGTTTCGCCACTTTCGGCTTCCGGCACGTCGGGCTGTTCCTGCGCGAGACGCTCCGCGTGTGATTCCCCTGCGCGTTGCCCCCGCGCGGTCATTTCGTCGCGGTCGGCCGCCTGCCAATGGTCGGGTGGCGTGACGGTCACATCGCCATCGTGATTGCGTACGTCGTCGGAGTCGAGACTCTCGGTGGGGCCGAGGGTGTCGTCCGGACCGGATTCAGGGCTCATGCCGCGCGATTGCCCACATCGACTCGATCGAAACTGCACGAGACGCCGGTTTGAGACCCGCGGCACCGGGAATCGCCTGCCCATCAGCACAACCAGTACAAGGGATCGAACATGATCGTCCTGGGAATCATCCTTCTCGTCATCGGCATCGTCGTCGGCATACCGATCCTCACCACCATCGGCGTCATCCTGCTGATCGTCGGTGCGATCCTCGCGGTACTCGGGGCGGTCGGCCGCCCGATCGGCGGACGCTCCCACTACTTCTGACAACTTCCCCAGCGCCGGACCCGGCTGCGGACCGAAGGAGACCTGAAATGCCGGAGGCACCAACAGCTCTCGCTGCCCACGCGGCTCACGCCGACGCTGCCGAGTTACGGGTGTGCGGTGTCGTCCTGTGGTTCGACACCGCGAAAGGTTTCGGGTTCATCGCTCCGGACGGACAGCCTGCCCGGCGCTTGTTCGTCGAATACTCCGGCATCGACCTTCCCGGCTATCGCACCCTGAGCGAGCATCAGCCGGTGACGTTCACCATCGAACGCGACGAGCGCGGCCTGCGCGCATCGGCGGTGCGTCCGCACTAGACGGCGGCACCACGCCGCTCGCGGAGTTTGATGCGGTGGGCCTGTTCGTGCACAATTCGCTGCAGCAAACGGCCCTCCCGAGTCAGTCGCCACTCGCTACGATCGGCAGGGCATGATCTGGAGCCTGAAAGTTCTTGTGTCCGTGTGAGAGAACCGGTGGAGCTCCTGCGAGGAATGCGGAATCCGCAGCGCCCTTCCAGCCGCAGTAGCCGAGGCATTCGGCGATGTCCTCGCTCAGGACGCGCCCGTCGGTGAACTGTGCCGTGATGCGCCGTGCCGACGCCGATTCGCCGCACATGGGGCATTTGCCGAAGTAGTTGAGGATCTCTTGTACCTGCGAGGCGACTACCTCGCGCCGCACATCCGACATCGTTCCTCCTCGGGTCCCACCCTAGTGGGAGCTTGCGCGGCAACGGCTTCCGTGCACCGTGAGTCAGGACGCATGGGCGTCTGGTCTTGGTGGTGATAGCGTTCGGGGTGAACGTGAACGCGTCTAGGGTTCCGCGAGCAGGCCGTCAGGTAGTAACGACAATCAGGTCTGGGAGGGCTGGTCCGAGCGGCGCCACGGGCGGGTCCAGTGGGGGCTCGGTCGTCATATGAAGGGATAAAAGCCTGGAGTACTCCTATTCGCCTGCCCGGATATCGGGCCGGATGACAGAGAGTGCTGTGGTATGGCTGCCGAGGTTCTGTTCGTCGCTGCGGGAAGTGTTGCCGGGCTGAGTGTTTCGCCGCGGATACCCGCTCTGGTGCTGGTGGCGACACTGATCGCGGCGTGTGGGCATGCGGCGTGGAATGCGATCGCGCACTGGGTGCCCGACAAGTTGGTGTCGATCACGCTGGTGAATGCCGGTGGGTCGTTGTGCGCGGTTCCGTTGGTGGTGTGGGCGGCCGCGCCCGGTGCGCGATCGTGGATCTTCCTGGGCACGTCGGTGGTGTTGCACATTGCCTACAACATGCTGTTGATGGCCTCCTATCGGCTCGGGGATCTGAGTCAGACCTATCCGCTGGCGCGCGGGACTTCGCCGGTAGTGGTCACTTTGACGGCCGCGCTGCTGTTCAGCGAGACGCCGCGCAGTGGGCAGATCGCGGGTGTGCTGCTGATTTCGCTGGGGCTGGGCTGGCTGGTGTTCTGGGGGCGGCGCAGGAGCGCGAGCCCGCGTGGCGCGGTCGGGGCGGCGCTGGTGACCGGGGTCATGATCGCCGCCTACACCACGGTCGACGGCATCGGGGTCCGCGAATCCGGCAGTGTCCTGGGCTATATCGGGTGGTTGCTGCTGCTGGAGGGTCTGGCCGTGCCGCTGTACGCCCTGGCTCGACGACGCGGCGCGCTGTGGTCGGACCTGCGGCCGGTGTGGCACATCGGGCTGCTCGGCGGGGTGCTCAGCTTCGCGGCCTACGGCCTGATCCTGTGGGCCCAAACCCGCAGTGCCCTCGCCGATGTCGCGGCGCTGCGCGAATCGAGCATCATCGTGGGAGCTCTCATCGGCACGCTGGTCTTCGGTGAACGGTTCGGCACGGCCCGCGTCGCCGCCACCGTCGCCGTCGTCGCGGGCATCGGAACCCTGTATCTCGCGTGAACGAACTAGCCGGCGGGGTGATCGAGGGCCCAGGCGCAGATGGCCGCGAGCGGGGTTTCCAAGGATTTGCCCAGTTCGGTGAGACCGTATTCGATGTGCTGCGGCGCGGTTTCCTTGTAGACGTGGCGTTCGATGAGGCCATCGGATTCCATGTCGCGCAGGGTTTGGGTCAGGACCTTCTGGCTGATGCCGGGAAGGCGGGTGCGCAGGCGGGCGGGGCGGTGCGGGCCGTCGAGCAGGGCGTAGATGAGCAGAATGCGCCATTTGGCGGCGAGACGTTCCAGAGCGCGGCGGGTGTCGCAGGTTTCGTCGAGGACATCGGGGATGGTGAGGGCCATCGGGGCTCCTGCTCGCGCGGCCGCCGCCGGGAAGGGAACTTCGAGGTGCCTTCTGTCGGGTAGCGGGATTCGGACCTATGGTCGATTCCACGGTACTGGAGAACCCTCCGGTGCCGAGGCACGAGAGAACGGCTGACATGACTGTCACCCCAGTCCCTTTCACCTTCACCCGCGACGGCGATCGACTGGTCGGGAACCTGTTTCTACCGGCCGGTGACCCGACCGCGGTCGTGATCACCACCGGACCGCTGACCTCGGTCAAGGAGCAGGCCGCGGGGGTCTACGCGGCGGCGCTGGCCGAACGCGGCTTCGCCGCCCTGGCCTTCGACCACCGCACCTTCGGCGAAAGCGAAGGCATCCCGCGGCAATTGGAGGATCCGCTGGGCAAGGCGGCCGATATCAGCGCCGCGGTCACCGCGGTGCAGGCCGATCCGCGCCTGGCCGGGAAACCCGTTGTCGCCGTGGGCGTCTGCGCGGGCGGCGGCTACATGGCCCGCGCCGTCGCCGACGACACCCGCATTCGCGCCTTCGCCGGCGTGGCGGGAGTCTACCCCGACGGCAGCGGCGCCGACCCCGCCGTCCTCGCCCGCGGCCGCGCGGCACGCGAACTGCGCGAATCCACCGGCGAGATCCTGTCCATCCCGGCCGTCGCCGCCGACAACGGCGATGTCGCCATGCCCTTGACCGAAGCCTACGAGTACTACGGCACCCCGCGCGGCGCGGTCCCCAACTACACCAACGCCTTCGCCGTCGAATCTTACGAACACACCCCCGGTTTCGACGCCCAGGAGGCCGCCGCCCGCCTGACGGTCCCGTTCCTGCTCGTCCACTCCGCACACGCCCTGGTCCCGCCGTGGGCACGCGCCTTCTACACCGCCGTCACCACCCCGAAGTCGGACCTGTGGCTGAATTCCCAGGGCCAGATCGACTTCTACGACGACCCGACCCTCATCGCCCCCGCCGCCGACGCCGCCGCCGCGTTCTTCACCAAGGCGATCGGCTGAATCGATCCGGCTACCGGGGTCAGGGTTGGAGGAGGAATTCCACCAGGGTGATGAGGGAGTGGAGGCAGGGGTTGCGGTCTCGGGCGTCCAGGCGCATCAAGGGGGTGCCAGGGTCGAGGTCGAGGGCGTCGCGGACCTCGTCGAGGGGGTGGCGGGGGGCGCCTTCGAAGTCGTTGACGGCCACGGCGTAGGGGACGCCGCGCTCTTCGAGGATCGACAGGGATTCGTCGGCCTTTTCCAGGCGGCGGGTGTCGACCAGGACCAGGGCGCCCAGCGCGCCGACGGCCAGGTCTTCCCAGATGGGGACGAAGCGGCGCTGGCCGGGGGTGCCGAAGAGATACAGGGCCAGACGGGGATTGAGGGTGATACGACCGAAATCCATGGCGACCGTGGTGGTGGTCTTGCCCGGTAGCCCGGCCATGTCGTCGACGCCGACGCTGGCCTCGGTGATCGTCTCCTCGGTGCGCAGCGGCCGAATCTCGGACACACTGCCGACGAACGTGGTCTTCCCGACGCCGAAGTTACCGGCCACCAGCAGTTTTACGGTGCGGGTGACGGTCTGCGGCACATAGTCGACGACGCGCTCATGCGGAGAGAGCGCGGAGTCCATGCAGTACCTCCTCCAAGAGGGCTGTTCCCGGCAACTCTTGCGCCGGGGTCGGGATGGCCAGGTGACCGCTGTCGAGCAGGTCGGCGACCAGGATCTTCACCACCGAGGGCGGCAGGTCCAGGTAGGCCGCGACTTCGGCGAGCGTCAGCACCCCGCGCCGGGCCAGCGCCAAGATGCGGCGGGCGTCGGGGGACGCGCCGGGGGCCGGATCGGCCACCGCGACAACCAGACTGACCAGATCCAGCGTCCGGGTGGGACGCGATCGGCCGCCGGTGCGCACATAGGCCCGGACCAGGTCGGGGTCGCGCCGCGGCCGGCTCATGCGCGCGGCAGGTCGGTCCTGGTCCGCGACATACTGCCGAGTTCACGCCCGACTCGCACGGCCAGTTGATTCATACGGTGCGCGACCAGGCTGACGTCCACGTCCTGGGTGGTCGAAACACCCAGCAGCGCACCGGCCCCGGCGGCGGTGATGAAGATCATGCCGTCGTTGTACTCGGTCATGTTCTGGCGCACGGCGTTATCGGCGGTTCCGCCGCAGAATTCGGCCAGCGCCTTGCCCAGGGCCCGCAGTCCCGAGGCGGCCGCGGCGAAGCGTTCGGCGTCGTCGATGCTGACCCCGCCGGTGTGGGCGATGCGCAGCCCGTCCTCTGATAGCAGCACGGCGAAGCGCACCCCGGGCGCCTCCAGATCGTCGAGGAGCCAGGCAAGCCGGTTGATCTCACTCACGGCCGTGGCGTGCGTACCGGTCACGATGTCATCCCTTCGGAGTGCTCGAACGCGGCCGCTCGGCCGCGTTGGGAGCCGCTGTGCCAGGCAGCGGCGATGTCGGGTCGGCCGGTGCCCTCGTCCGGCGCGACCGCGCGGACGGGGGCCGCCGACACCGTGGCGGAACGGCGGCGACGCTTGGGCAGGCCGCCGGGGGTCAGGTCGTGGGGCACCGAATCCATGGCCACCAGTGTGGGTTCCGGGTCCGGCGCGGGCACCGGAGCAGGGGCGGGGACGGGGGCAGGGGCGGCCACCGCGATCGGTGCGGGCGCGGCCAGCAGGGTCTCCGGGATGAAGACCATGGCGCGCATACCGCCGTACATGTTGGGTCCGTCGATGTAGACCGAGAAGCCGTAGCGGCGCGCCAGCGCGGCCACGCCGGGGAAGCCGACGCGCGGGGTCGGGCCCAGGGCGTGGATGTCGACGACCTGGTCGCCGGCCAGCACGCGCCGGGTCTCCTCGAGCTGTTCGGGGTTCATCCGGACACCGGCGTCGTCGATGATCACCGTGACGCCGTGGTGGCCCTCCTGGAAACCGATGTCCACGAACGAGGTCGGCGGCGAGTAGCGCAGCGCGTTGTCGAGCAGCGTCGCGATGGTGTGCACCAGCGGCTCCACCACGCGGCTGACGACGGGGCGGTCCAGTTCGGTGGCGCGCACCCGGGTGTAGTCGCGCACGCGGCCGGTCGCGCCGCCCACCACGTCGGTGAGGGTCTGCTGGGGCCAGCGACGGCCGGGCAGACCGCCACAGACGATCACATAGGACTGCGCCTGGCGGATCATCTGCTGCACCGAATGGTCGATGCGGGTGAGGGTCTCGAAGGTCTCGTCATTGCGGTGGCGGCGCAGCGCGGCGCTGACGACCTGGCTCACGTCCGCGCCCAGGCTCACCACCGAGGCGCCGAAGGCGCGCACCGCGGCCGAGGTCGCCTCGCGCGCCGAGCCTTCCACCTGGGCGCGCGCGGCGTCGGCGGCCTCGGTGACGGCCAGGCGCGAGGCCTCGGTGGCCTGGGCGACGGCGACCCGGGAAGCCTCCTCGGCCTGGGCGATGGCCAGTTGCGCCATCTCCTCGGCCTGGGCGACGCCGCGCTGGGTCATCTCCTCGGCCTGCGCGAGCGCGGTCTGCCGCTCGGATTCGGCCTGGGCCAGCGCGAGCTGGGTCTCGGTCTCGGCGTCGCGCCGGACCCGTTCGGCGGTGTCGGTGGCGACCTTCTGCAGCTCCTCGCCGCAGCGGGCGGTCCACTGCCACACCAACTCCGCGATGCGCGACTGCTCGAGCACGATCGGCAGGTCCACCGTGGGATTGTCCGGGTCCGAGCGGCGCACGGCCGCGCCGATGGCGGGCACGACATTGTCGGTGAGATTCGCGATCATCTCCTCGACCGCGGCATCGCGGTCGGTCTGTTCCGCGCGCAGGGCGGCAACACGCCCGCGTTCGGCGCGCACGGCGCGCCACAGCATTACCAATCCGACCACGGCCAGCAGGAGCGCGGCGGCGAGAACCCAGGAAAGCAGCACGGCGTTGTCTTGATTCATCAATTCTCTTGTCGTCCGGCCGATCCTGAAATCGGCGGAGCCACCATAGCAGAATCGTCTGTCTCCCCTTACCTTTCGGTATCTCCGAGCAAACCGCAAGCCGGAGGCCGTGCAGCTCACGACATTTCATCGCGGATTGCAGGGTGAAGCCTCGCTGCGCAACCACCCTCGCGTCGCGGCGGAGCGAAGCCGAGGTCCACACGCCGCCAGCTGGTCGCTCGACCATTAGCGATCCCCGTGAGCCGTTTTGCCACGTGAGACGCAATACCGACCGGTTTCCTTGAGTAGCAATCTCCGAGCACACCCGCGGCGGTCCGGCATTCGGCTCGCGGACGACACCCGTTGGCCGTCAATGATCCTTCTCGTTGCCCCGATTGGCCGTGGACGGGCCGCACTGACAGAGTGGACGGCATGCGTGAACAGCGGCTCGGGGACGGTTTGACGGTGTCGGCGGTGGGACTGGGGTGCATGGGCTTCTCCCAGGGCTACGGGGAGGCCGACGACGCGGAGTCGACCGCGGCCATCCGCGCGGCGGTCGAAGCCGGAATCACCTTGTTCGACACGGCGATGAGTTACGGGCGCGGCCACAACGAGGAGCTGGTGGGCCGGGCGCTGGCGGGGACCGAGGTGGCGATCGCCTCGAAGTTCGGGATCGTGCGCACCGAATCCGGCGTCGGACTCGACGGCAGGCCCGAGCACGTGGCCGGATACTGCGAGGCGTCGTTGGCGCGGCTGGGCCGCGAGGTGATCGACGTGTACTACCTGCACCGCATCGATCCGCAGGTCCCGGTCGCCGAAACCGTCGGCGCGATGGCCGAATTGGTCGCCGCCGGGAAGGTGCGCCACCTGGGCATCTCCGAGGCGACCCCGCAGCAGCTGCGCGAGGCCGTCGCGGTGCATCCGATCGCGGCCGTGCAGTTCGAGTGGTCGATGCTGTGGCGCGAACCCGAGCGCGATATCGTCCCGGTGGCCCGCGAACTGGGCGTCGGCCTGGTGGCCTACAGCCCGCTCGGGCGCGGGCTGCTCACCGCCACACTCGATTCCAGCACCGTCGCGACCAGCGACTTCCGCCGCAACGACCCCCGCTTCCAGGGTGAACACCTCGACGAGAACCTGGCCCAGGTGGCGGCGCTGCGGGAACTGGCCGCGCGCCTGGATATTTCGGCCGGACAGCTGGCCCTGGCCTGGCTGCTGGCCCAGGGCCGCGACGTGGTGCCGATTCCCGGTAGCCGCCGCGCGGCGCGCATCCTCGAGAACGCCGCGGCCGCCGCGATCGAACTCGGCGCCGAGGATCTGGCCGAGCTCGACAAGCTGGTGCCCGCCGAGGGCTGGTCGGGCGACCGCACCTCCTTCGCGGTCCCCTCGACCACGCGCGGGGGCAGCTAGCGTCCGGCGGCGGGCCGGTAGAGCAACGTCATCAGGCTCAGACCGGCCAGCGCGCCCACGATCTGGGCCGCGACGAAGGCGGGCACCGAGGCCGGGGCGATACCGGTGAACGAGTCCGACAGCATGCGGCCCAGGGTCAGTGCGGGATTGGCGAACGACCCCGAGCTGGTGAACCAGATCGCCGAGCCGATGTAGGTGGCCACCGCCACCGCGGCCACCCGGTGTCCGTGCCGGCCCGCGGCGAAGCCGACCGCGATGAGTCCGGCGGCGGCGAGGATCTCGCCGAGCAGATGTCCGCCGGTGACCCGGTGATGGGTCGCGATCTGCACCGCCGCACGGTCGAACATGGCGTTGGCCAGCAGCGCGCCGAAGACCGCACCCCCGCACTGGGCGCCGATGTACGCGCCGAGCTCGCGGGTGCCCAGCCCGCTGCGGCGGCGCCGCCCGCCCAGCCAATCCGCCAGCGACACCACCGGATTGAAGTGCGCCCCCGAGATCGGGGCGAACGCCAGGATCAGCACGGCCAGACCGAACGCGCTGGCGGTCGAGTTCTCGAGCAGCTGCAGGCCGATGTCACCGGGCGAGAGCTGCTCGGCCGCGATGCCCGACCCGATCACGACCGCCGCCAGCACCGCGGTCCCCACGAACTCCGCCACCGCACGCCGTCCCAGCGATATCCCGGCCGCGAACGACGGGGTCTGGTCGGGGGCGGGATCGATCATCGGAAGTTCGCGCGTGGACACCCGCTAACGGTGACAGACCAGCGCTTTTCCGTGACCACGCGAGGGCAACATATATGAAATATCGTGTTTGAGATCCGTGACCGCTCCAGATCGTGCGGGACTCGGGCACTTTCGACCGGACGTGCGGCGAGGCCCCCAGACGTGCCGGATCTATTCGACCCCGCCGGTGCCGATATCGGGGAGTCCTTCGGTGATGCGCAGGCGGTCGGCCATGGTGGTGAGCAGGTTCTGGGATTCCTCGCTCAGGTCGTAGGCGCGGGTGGACAACTCGCGCAGGGTGTGGAATTGCAGGCGCGACAGCAGCACGTAATCGGCGTCGGTGGCCGAGCGGTGGGCCTCGCCCGCGAAGTAGCCGGGGCGCACGCGGAAGTAGCGGGCCAGGGCGGCGATGGTTTCGCGGGAGGGGTCGGTGCGCAGGCCCGAGCGGAGTTGGCTGAGGTAGGGCTTGGAGATGGGGTGGCCCCAGGCGGTGAGCTGGGCGGCGACCTCGCCGTTGGTGTGCGGGCGCTCGCCGGGGGCGGTGTCGAACAGGGCGTTGAGGCGGGTGGCGAACTCGGGGACCGCTGCCGGAGTGGGGGTGCGGGTGTGGTCGAGTTCGGCGGCCCGGCGCGGGATGCGGGCGTAGAGGCGGTGCAGCGCGGGCTCGTTCAGCGAGGACTGCTCGAGCAGTTCGGCGATGCGGGCCACCAGGTCGGGGGCGTCGTCGGGGCTCATCGGTCCGCCTCCTTGCCGTCGAGGCCGGACATCCAGCCGTGGTCTCGTTTCATTCGGGCCCAGCGTTGTTCTACCGCCTTGACCGACGGGAACCCGAACAGGTGCGCGATCTCGCTGCCGCGCAAGCCCATTGCCTTGCCCCACACCAGTCCGCGGTCGCGGTCGCTCAGCCCGGCCAGGCGGCTGCGGAAGGCCAGCCGGTCCACCACCGATCCGGCGACGTCCTCGGTGGAGGCGATCACGTCCATCAGGTTCGGGCCGTCCTCGGTCACGATGGCGACCGTGCCGGTGGCCTGGTACTGGTACAGGTCCCCGGTGCGGCGGCTGCGACGGAACTGCTCGACGAAGGCCAGCACGCACGCGCCGATGAAATAGCTGGCCAGGCTCGCGCCCAGATCGGGATCCCAGCCGTCGCCGTCGACGGCGTTGCGGCGGAAGCGTTCCAGGGCCCGGGTGACGGTCTCCTGCACGAAGTCCTCGGCGAAGCGGGTCTCCACCAGCACCCGTTCCTGCGGGGTGGGCCGCAGCGGCATCCGTTTCTGCTCGGCCACACTGAATATCCACCCGCTGCGGATCCACGGACCCAGTACCGCCAACCCGTGGCGAACCAACCTGTCCGCCAATAGTTTCCAGGCGGGCCCCTCGAACCCGGCCTTGCGGACCAGCTCGAACAGCTCATGTTCGACCGCACATCTCTCAGGATCGGTCATGTCGTCGGTGTCCTCACCCTGCACCTCCTGATCGCTGACGAACACGTTATAGGGGTGGCAAATGCGCCGCCCCTCTTTCAGCTAATGGCCAGTATCCGCGAGGGCGTAAATCGCTCCTTGACAGCCACTTTGATGTAAAGGCAGCATTTACATATGAGTGACGTACCGCACAGAGACCCCACCGACGAGCGGGTGGTCCTGGCAAAACTGTTGTCCACCAATGCCGAATTCCTCGCCGAGGTGCTGCGGCCCGCCGAGGGGAAACCGGTCCCGTCGGTGCTGGCGGCGCTGCGCGCGGCCCGCAGCCTCGACGGCGTCGTCGACGACGTGCTGCGCTCGCTGGTGCGCCAGGCGCGCGACGAGGGCCGCACCTGGGCCGAGATCGGCGAAATCTTCGGCACCTCACGACAAGCCGCCTTCCAGCGCTTCGGCGGCGCGGGCGCCGGATTCCCGATTCCCCCGGTTCCCCCGATCCCGCCGATGCCGGAAATGCCGCGCATGCCCATGCCCGAGATGCCGCCGATGCCCGAACCGCCCGACTGGTCGAAAATGCCTGGCATGCCCAAGCTTCCGGGCATGCCGAACATGCCGTGGCCCTTCCGTGGCCATGAACACCACGGGCCCGGCCCCCACGGCCCCGACCAGCACGGACACCGGCACCCCGGACCGATGGGCCCGGCCGCCGGCCGCGACCCGCACGGCGACGAGCCCGGCGAATGAGCGCGGCGGCCGGGTCCGGCATCGAGGCCGTTTCGTCCGAGCGCTGACCCGCCGTCCGCCGGGCGACGCGCCCGAGCAGGCGGATTCGCGCGAAGCGCGGCTGGTGCGGGCGGGCGTCGGCAATAATGCTGGTCGCCTGATCAATTCACTGCCCGCAGGATGAGGAGTCCCATGCGCGCGTATACCCGCCGCCATGCCGTGGCCGCCGTCGCGGTGGCCGCGACCGCTGTGCTCGCGAGCGCCGCGCCGGCTACCGCGCGGCCCGCGCCGCAGAGCCTGCCGGGGTTGGGCGCGGACTTCTCCTGGGGTGTGGCCGCGGCCGGGTTCCAGAACGAAGGCCATGCGCCCGACAGCAATTGGCGACGCTACGTCGCCGCGCATCCGGATTACGACCCGTACGGCGACAGCGTCGACTTCTACGACCGGTACGCCTCCGATATCGCCCTGGCCAAGGATCTGGGGGTGAACACCTACCGCCTGAGCGTCGAGTGGGCGCGGGTGCAACCGCAGCCGGGGGTGTGGGACGAGGACGGATTCGCCTTCTACGACAAGGTGATCGCGGCCGTGCGGGCGGCGGGCATGCGGCCGATGATCACCCTGGACCACTGGGTGTATCCGGGGTGGGAGGCCGATCGGGGCGGCTGGGGCAATGCGGGGATGGTCGAGGATTGGCTGGCGAACATGCGTGCGGTGGTCGATCGCTACGCCTGGGCGGATCCGATGTGGGTGACCATCAACGAGCCCTTCGCCTACATCCTCAACGAGGTCCGCAACGGCGGGCTGCCCGCGGGCGAGATCGCGACCATGCAGGCGCGACTGGCGCAGGCGCACAACGGCATCTACGACTACATCCATGCCCGCCAACCCGGGGCGATGGTGACCAGCAATGTCGCCTACGTGCCAGCCGCGGACCCGATCGTCAACGGCGGCATGCTCGCTCTGATCGCGGCCAAGCTCGATTTCGTGGGCATCGACTACTACTACGGGCTCTCCCCCGAGGTGGCCGACCGGTACAGCGCCTTCGCCGCCTCGCAGCTGTGGAAGCTGCCGTTGCAGGCCGACGGCATCTATTACACGCTGCGCCATTTCGCGCAGCTGTTCCCCGGCAAGCCGCTCTACATCGTCGAGAACGGCATGCCCACCGACAACGGCGCGCCCCGCGCCGACGGCTACACCCGCGCCGACGACCTGCGCGACACCGTCTACTGGCTGCAACGCGCCCGCGCCGACGGCATGAACGTGATCGGCTACAACTACTGGAGCCTGACCGACAACTACGAATGGGGTTCCTACGAACCGCGTTTCGGCCTCTACACCGTCGACGCCCGCACCGACCCCGCCCTGACCCGCCGCCCCACCGACGCCGTGGACGCCTACCGCGCCATCACCCACGACGCCGGTGTCGGGGCCGGATACCTGCCCACCCGGCCCCCGGCGGGCTGCTCGCTGGTCGACGCCCTCGACAGCTGCGCCGATCCGGTCACCGTCCCGCGGTAGCCCCGAACGTGCTCGACCACACCCAGATTCGCGATCCGCTGCGGCCCAGTCCGCTGCGCGGGGCGCGCGGGACGACGATGTCGCGGGCGAGCGGTGCCAGGGCCGCCACGATCTCGTCCACGAGTTCCCCGGGCACCTCGGCCACGGTCAGTGCCGCGACCAGATGCCGCACCACGCGGTCGAAGTGGCGGCGGGAGATGCCCAGTCCCCGATGCACCTGCCGCATCGAGGCGCCGGTGTAGACGGCGGGCCCGCCCAGCACCGTCGAGAAATACTCGACCTGGCGGGCTTTGAGCCGGTCGAGGTCGACACGTGCGAAGAAGCCGGCCAGATCGGCGTCGGCGCAGACGCGCCGGTAGAAGTCGTCGACCACCGCGGTGATGGCGGGGGTCCCGCCGATTCGGTCGTAGATGCTGGGCATGTGCGCTTCCTTCTCTAGCTGGTTGCACCGGACTGTGACTCCCCCTCCTGGAACCGCTTGGGCCACAGGCCGGTACACGACTCGAAGGTAGGCCGCGCCGGTGGCGCCGCGACACCGCCGCTCCCGCGCGGACCCCCATCACGGCTGGTGAGAGCCTCGCAGCGGTTTTCCGGACCGGAAAAAACGAGCCCCGACCGGCGGCTCGGCCGCCGAATCGGGCACCGCGACACGCCCTCGGCTGCCCCGGAATTCAGCTAACTGACAGCTACGCTCCGAATCGGGACATTCCGACCACCTGTCCCCGAGGAGGAGCCCCGATGCGCAGACGCCTGCACGCTCTCGTCCTGGCCGGGCTCGCCACCGCCGCGACGCTGCTGCCGGTCGCGAGCGCCCACGCCACCCCCGCCACCCCGCCCGCGGCGGGCACGCGCGGCGGACTGGGACCGGAGTTCCTGTGGGGTGTGGCCGCGTCGGGATTCCAGTCCGAGGGCCATGCACCCGACAGCAATTGGATGCATTACATCGACGCCAACCCAGGCTGGGACCGCTACCGCAATTCCATCGACTTCCGCTCCCGGTTCCAGAGCGATATCGCCCTGGCGGCGAGCCTGGGGACCAAGGTGTTCCGCATCGGCATCGAATGGGCGCGCCTGCAGCCCGAGCCCGGGGTCTGGGACGAGGCGGGCTTCGCCTTCTACGACCAGGTCGTCGACGACATCGTGGCCAACGGCATGGAACCCATGCTGACGCTGGATCACTGGGTGTATCCGGGCTGGGAGGCCGAGCGCGGCGGGTGGAAGAACCCCGACATGGTCACCGACTGGCTGGCCAACGCCCGCAAGGTGGTCGACCGCTACACCTCGCGAAATCCGGTGTGGGTCACCGTCAACGAACCGGTCGCCTACATCATGCACGAGGTCCGCCAGAACGACACCGACGCCGATCAGATGCTCGACAAGGTCGCCCAGGTGCACAACCAGATCTACGACTACATCCACCAGGTGCAGCCCAAGGCGCTGGTCACCAGCAATGTCGGCTATGTGGCGGGCGCGGAGTCGCAGGTCAACGGGCCGCTCATGGACCGCATCGGCGACAAGCTCGACTTCATCGGGGTGGACTACTACTTCGCCGTCGACCCGCCCAAGTCCACTACCGTGAACCTGCCCGACGGATCGGCCGCACCGCCCGTGGGCATGTGGGAGCTGCCGATCCGGCCCGAGGGCATCTACTATGCGCTGCAGCACTATTCGCAGAAGTTCCCGGGAAAACCGCTGTGGGTGGTGGAGAACGGGATGCCCACCGAGAACGGCAAGCCCCGCCCCGACGGCTACACCCGCTCCGATCACCTGCGCGACACCGTCTACTGGCTGACCCGCGCCAAGGCCGACGGCATGAACGTCGTCGGCTACAACTACTGGAGCCTGACCGACAACTACGAGTGGGGTTCCTACACACCGCGTTTCGGCCTCTACAGCGTGGATGCGCTCACCGATCCGAATCTGACGCGCAAGGCCACCGACGCGGTGGACACCTACCGGCAGATCATCACCGCCTCGGGTGTGCCCGCGGCCTACGAGCCGGTGCGTTTCCCCGCCGAGTGCCATCTGGTCGATCCGCCCGCCAGCTGCGACTCCCCCGTCACCGTTCCGACCGCGGTACCGGCACCCTGATCGGCGCGGGCTCAGCGGTCCAGTTCGCGCACGGCGCGCTCGATCTCCTCGACCAAGGTGGCCCCGCCGACCTCGTGGGCCGCGGCCCGGAACCGGTCGCGGAAGCGATCCAGGTCGTAGCCCACGCCCTCGCCGGTGTACTCCGCGCCCGAGGCCTCGCGCACGGCGCGGATCATCTCGTCGGCCAATGTCCCGATGTGGCTGCGGATCAGCTTGCGCAGCACACCCGACAGGGCGATGTCGGTGCCCACGTCGTAGAGGATGAGCGCGCCGGAGAGCATGGCCGGTTCGGGCACGTGCCAGCGCTCGCCGCGGCGTTCGAGGTATCCGGCGCCGATCAGGTCCTCGAGGATCTCGGGTCGGCGATCGCCGAGCAATGCGGTCAGGGCTTCGTCGTCGAGGACGGTGCCGGTCTCGGGGTCGCCGCTGTAGCGCGGGTCGAAGACCTCGCGCCAGTCCCCGTCCCCGGGGACCTCGGCCTCGAAGACCTCCCGGATGGCGTCCAGGCGCAGCCCGCGCGCCTGCATGGTGGTGATCGCGCGCAGTCGTTCCAGGTGTTCGGGTCCGTAGACCGCCTCCTTGCCCGCGCGTCCGGGCTTGGGCAGCACGCCGACCGAGTGGTAGTAGCGGATGGTGCGGGCGGCCACGCCGCTGAGTTCGGCGAGTTGCAGGCGGCTGTATCGGTCCACGCGAACAGCATAGATACCGCAACCGGCCAACGTTGACAGTTGCCACTGTCGGCGTTAGCGTAACCGCCGCCACACTGTCGACGACGACACAGGGAGAATCCATGACCCAACGCGACACCGATTTCGACGTGCTCATCGTCGGGTCCGGATTCGGCGGCAGTGTGAGCGCGCTGCGCCTGACCGAGAAGGGTTACAAGGTCGGGGTGCTCGAGGCCGGTGCGCGCTATGCCGATGACGAGCTGCCCGAGACCAGCTGGGATCTGAAGAAGTTCCTGTGGGCGCCCAAGCTGGGCTGCTACGGCATCCAGCGCATCCATCCGCTGCGTGATGTGCTGATCCTCGCGGGCGCGGGCGTCGGCGGCGGCTCGCTCAACTACGCCAACACCCTCTATGTCCCGCCCGCGCCGTTCTTCGCCGACCCGCAGTGGCGCGAGATCACCGATTGGCACGACGAGCTGATGCCCTACTACGAGCAGGCCCGCAAGATGCTCGGCGTGGTCACCAACCCGCACATGACCCCGGCCGACGAGGTCTTCAAGCAGGTCGCCGAGGACATGGGTGTGGGTGACACCTTCGTGCAGACCCCGGTCGGGGTGTTCTTCGGCGAGGCGGGCAAGACCGTCGAGGACCCGTACTTCGGTGGCGCGGGCCCGCGCCGCACCGGGTGCATCGAATGCGGCGAGTGCATGACCGGCTGCCGCCACAACGCCAAGAACACGCTGGTCAAGAACTATCTGTATCTGGCCGAAGCCGGTGGCGCGCAGGTGTTCCCGATGACCACGGTCGACACGGTGCGCCCGCTCGAGGACGGCTCCTGGCAGGTGGAGACCGTGCGCACCGGGAGCTGGTTCCGCAAGCAGCCCAAGACCTACACCGCCGAGCACGTGATCCTGGCCGCGGGCACCCGCGGCACCCAGAAGCTGCTGTTCGCCATGCGCGACAAGGGCGTGCTGCCGAAGTTGTCACCGCGATTGGGTGTGCTGACCCGTACCAACTCCGAGTCGATCGTGGGCGCGGCCACCCGCAAGGTGAACCCGGACATCGACTTCACCCGCGGTGTGGCCATCACCTCCTCGATCCATCCCACCCCCGACACCCACATCGAGCCGGTGCGCTACGGCAAGGGCTCCAACTCAATGGGCCTGCTGCAGACGCTGATGGTCGACGGCGGCGGCAAGATCCCGCGCTGGCTGCGGTTCCTGTGGACGGTGCTGCTGCACCCGCTGACGCTGCTGCAGTTCATGTCGGTCAAGAACTGGAGCGAGCGCACCATCATCTCGCTGGTCATGCAGCACCTGGACAATTCGATCACCACCTACACCAAACGCGGGCTGTTCGGGCGCAAGCTGACCTCCAAACAGGGCCACGGCGAACCGAATCCGACCTGGATCCCCGTCGGCAACGCGGTCACCCGCAAGGTCGCCGACAAGATCGGCGGCGTGGCGGGCGGCTCCTGGGGCGAAGTGTTCAACATCCCGCTGACCGCGCACTTCCTGGGCGGCGCGGCCATCGGCGCGGACGCCGAGCACGGTGTCATCGACGCCTACCACCGCGTCTACGGCTACCCGACCCTGAGCGTGGTCGACGGTGCGGCGGTCTCGGCGAACCTGGGCGTGAACCCGTCGCTGACCATCACCGCCCAGGCCGAACGCGCGGCGGCCATGTGGCCCAACAACGGTGAACTCGACACCCGCCCCGACCAGTCCGCCGGCTACACCCGTATTGCACCGATCGCACCCAAGCAGCCGATGGTCCCCGCGACCGCCCCCGCCGCCCTGGTCCTGCCGATCGTCGAGATCCGCAGCGGCGGCACCGAATCCACCCCCGCCTGAGATCCCCCCGAACGCCGGCCGCCGGTCCCTGAGGACCGGCGGCCGGTTCGTCTGCGCGCCACCCCCGATGCAGGTCCCACCGCACCACCGCGGTCAGCGTGCACCGGCACCCCGAGCAGCGGCCACCTCGCACGCGATAGCGCCGAGTGGCACACACTGGAGGTGGATTCGGGAAAAGCCGCTCCAGGATGTGGCACTCGGCGCCATGGCGGGGCTGGGGTCAGCGGGCGTGGATGTGGGCCATGGGTGAGGTGGGGGGTGGGACGTCGCCGACGGGGGCGCGGAATTCCTGCAGGGCGGCAAGGACATCGACGTGGCGGGCGGCGTAGCAGCGGACCTGGGGCAGGGCGTGGGCGACCTCGCTGCGTTCGAGGGGTTCGGCGTCGATGTAGCCGACCTGGTCCAGGCCCACGCCGAGGGTTTCGGCGATGCGGGAGATGGCCGCGGACTTGCGGCCCCAGCCGACCTCGACGGCGGCGAAGCGCTCGGCCACCCCGTGGCGGCGCAATTGCTCTACCGTCCAGGCCCATTCGCCGCGCGAGGCGACGGCGTGCATGACGCCGCGCTCGTTGAGGATGCGCAGCGAGCGCGCCGCCTCGGCGCGCAGCGCTCCGGCGGTCGAGTCGCACACCACCCCGTCCCACAGGGTGTTGTCGCACTCCCACACAAGCAGTTTCACAGTTGCGGCGTTCATCGAGCCCCTACCAGTCAGCAACCATCCGGTACCAAGGGTGCCGGACGGTCCCCTCTTTCACGAACCGCCCTGCGCGTGCCATCGTAGGGTCTGTCTGGGCCAATGCACCAGCGCGGGGTCCACTTCGGAACGCTGAAGTTCCTATTTGCCTCCGGGTTCGGTGAGCGGATGTTCACCGCTGGTAGCGTCGAGTCCGGGCGGGACGGATCGGATGAAAGGGGCAATAGCCCATGCGGTGGCGCTGGAAACTCGCGGGTGGCCCGCCCGTGCTGGCACTGGCGCTGGTACTGACCGGTTGCGGCGCGGCCGAGGAGTCCGCGCCGGTGGTGGTGAGTTCGCTGACGCTGGCGCCACATTCGCCCACCCCGGCTCCCGGCCAGCCCACCGGCTCGGCCGCCCCCGTGGCCGCCCCGTCCCCGACCGCTCAGGCCGCGGTGGTCCCGACGGTCGATCCCTACCCCGACCAAGCCCTCATCGACCACACCGAGTGGACCGACGAGATCGACGGCCGCCGCCTGCACGTCTACCCCACCACCGCCGGGCGCAAGGACACCTACCCCGCCGCCCTGGACCGCGCCTGGTCCGAAGTCCTCACCTCCGCCCCCGACGCCGACACCCCCGGCATGTACGACCAATTCCGCTGCCACTGGGAATGGGCCCGCGTCGTGGCCCCCGACAAACCCAGCTGGAACCTCGAACCCTGGCGTCCCGCCGTCGGTTACGACGCGACGGTCGCGGCCTTCTGCAACCCCGGCGGCCCCGAGCGCTAGCGGCGGCCCGATCGTGGTTCGGGTCGATCGATCGATCCGCACCCGATCCCGAGTCGAGCCCGTGCGCGGGCACCACAGCGCACCGCGCGCTGCATCGTTCTGGTCGGTAACGAAGGGGTACCGGCGAAAGTGGTTGGGTGCGAGAACCTTCGAGCGGGTCGGTGATTGTGCGTATCGTTGGTGAGGTCCAGCGCGAACTCCTTGGGAGGGAGGGCACCGGTGCGCGCCTCCGCACCTGCGGCCTCTATACCCACGCCGCCCGCTGCTCGGGGATCGGCGGGGGCTGCTGTGCGCGGACTCTTTCCCGCCCTGGGTGAAACGTCCGATATTTACCTGGATTCGGCGTCGACGACGCAGAAGCCGCTGGCGGTGATCCGGGCGGTGCACCGGTATCACACCGAGCGCACCGCCAATGCCGGGCGCGGCACCTATCCGTGGGCGACGAGTTTGAGCCGCCGGCTCGAGCAGGTGCGCGAGGCGATGGCGGGGTTCATCGGGGCCGCACCCGACGAAGTGGTGTTCACCGGCGGGTCGACGGCGGGGTTGAACGCGGTGGCGTTGTCGTGGGGGTTGACGAATCTTCGGGATGGGGACGAGATCCTCTACAGTCCGCGCGATCATGCGTCGAATGTGTATCCCTGGCATCATCTGCGCCGGCTGCTGGGCGGGTTCGGGCGCGAGATCCGGTTGGTGCCGTATCGGGTGACAGCACTGGGCGAGGCCGATGTGGAGGATGTGGCGGCACGGGTCAGCGAGCGCACCCGGTTGATCACGGTGGGGCATCTGCATCATGTGTTCGGGGCGTTGAGCACCCTGGAAGAGTTGCGCGGGCGCATCGATCCGCAGATCGCGCTGTGTTTCGACTGCAGCCAGTCCGGCGGGCATCTGCCGGTGCGGGTGCAGGAGCTGGACGCGGATTTCGCGGTGTTCTCCGCGCACAAGATGTTCGGTGCGCCCGGCACCGGGGTGCTGTACTGCCGCCGCCGACGCCACGGGGAGCTGGCGCCGTTTCTGCCGGGCGGCAATTCGGCGGTGTCGCTGGGTGATTCGGGGCTGCTGGGCGGGTCGATGCCGCAGCTGCTCGAGGGCGGCACCCACAATCTGCCCGGCATCCTGGCCCTGGGCGCGGCCCTCGAGGTGCTGGGCGAGCTGGGCCTCGAGTCCATCGCCGAGCACAATCGGGCGCTGACGCAACGGCTGATCGCCGGGCTGCGCGCGATCGCGGGCGTGGAGTTCCTGCCCGGCCCCGCCCATGCCCCGTGCGAAACCGGCTACGGGATCGTGTCTTTCACCCTGGCCGGGATCAGCGCCACCGATCTGGGTTTCGTGCTCAGCGAGCTCGGGTTCCTGGTGCGCACCGGCGCGCACTGTGTGCCCGCCGACGATGTGCCCATGGACGAGGACTCGGTGCGGGTTTCGGCCCACGTCTACAACACCTTCGACGAGATCGACCGGTTCACCGAGTGTGTCGCCACGATTGCCGAGGAGGTCTCTTGACTACCAGCGGCCCCGAACCCCGCTACGACCGCCGCGCCGCCTCCCGGGTGCTGGCCGCGCTGGCCCGGCCCGGGCTGGGCGCGCCCGCGGTGCTGCCGCCGCCGCGGCGCATCGAATACACGTGCGCGCCACTGCAACCCGAGCCGGGCTCGCATCTGACGATGTCGCAGCGACTGTATCTGGAGCGGTTCATGCGGCCCTGCCGCGCCGATCAGGTGACCAGCGCCAGCCATCGCATCGCCTGGACCGACAGCGACGGCATCCCCAACACCGGGCATTTCCGGGCCGGGGGCCTGGGTCCGATCGTGCCGATCGCGATGCGCGAGACGGTGCTGACGCTGTGGCACGCGCTGCAGGCCGATACCGCTCTGGCCCAGCGCATGTCGCAGCTCAGCGCCCGCGACGAGGCGGTGCTCGAGGGCACCACCACCGATCACGAGCCGTTCGAGATCTTCCGGGTGGGCATCGAGGCGGCCGGGCGCGCACTGGCCCAGCATGCGCTGCTGGCGCGCTGGACCCCGTATCGCAGTCCGGCCGAATTCGCGGTCGGGATGCGGGATTCGGGGATCTATTCGGCGGTGGCGACCCGCTGGTATTGGGAGCTGCAAGCCTCGAGCTACCGGCGCGGCATGATCGCGGTGACCCTGGCCACCCAACCCGATGGGACCGTGCGGTATTCGGCGGAGACGGTGGCGACGCTGCGCGCGATGAAGGACATGACCATCGAGGACGCGCACCGGGTGATGCGCCGCGCCACCCTCGTCGAGGGGCTGAGCGTGCCCGAGGCCATCGCCAAGTACCACGACGAGCTGGATCTGATCTCGCGCCAGTACGCGCTGCTGGCGCCGGGCACCCGCCCGGCGTGCCTGGCCGCGATGCCCCATCAGCTCGACGGCGAGCACTACAGCATCCTGCCGGTGGTCATCGACAAGTTCACCGACGCGTTCACCCGCATCGTGGACCGGGTCACCGTCGCCGAGGTCGCGGCCGACACCGGTTCGGACACCGCCGAACTCGGCGCCGAGGACCGCGTCTTCTACGTGCCCGACATGACCTGCAAGCACTGCATCCGCACCGTCACCGGGGTGCTCGAGTCGATGAGCATCGGGGTCGCCGAGATCGATCTGGTCAGCAAGCGGGTGATCGCCGAGTTCCGCAGCCCCCGCAACCGCCACCGCGCCTTCGAGGCGCTGCGCGACAGCGGCTACACCCCGACCCTGGTCACGCCCGCGCCCGCCGCCACCGAAACCGCGGTATGAGCGCTGCCGCGCCGCCGGGACTCCCGGCGAAGATGCATGCGCTGGTGCGGGCGTTCCTGGCCGAGCCGGGCGCGGTCCACGCCGCGGTGGCGCAGTTCGGGGCGCCGGCGCATCTGGTGTTTCCGCAGGTGTTCGCCGAGAACCTGGAGCGGTTGCGGGTGGAGTTGGCGGCGCGGGTGGCGGGGTTTCGGATCTGCTACGCGCACAAGGTGAATCAGTCGCGGGCGTTCGTCGAGGTGGCGCAGGCGGCGGGGGTGGGCATCGATGTCGCCTCGGCCGCCGAGCTCGACAGTGCGCTCGGCTCGGGATTCGCTCCGGGGCGGATCGAGGTGACCGGACCCAAGGGCGAGGGGTTGCTGGCGCGGTTGGTGGGCAGTGGGGTGACGATCAATGTGGACAATGTGTGGGAGCTCGAACGCATTGCCGCGCTGGCGGGTCCGGGGGTGCGGGTGCCGGTGCTGGTGCGGGTCAGCGGGTTCGCGGGGACTCCGGTCAGCCGGTTCGGGGTGCCGGTGGCGCGGCTGGAGGCGGTGGTGAAGGTGCTGGTCGCCGAGCGGGAGCGGATCGAGTTCCGCGGGTTCGCCTTTCACCTGGATTCGGGTGAGCCCGCCGAGCGGGTGCGGGCGGTGGAGAGTTGCCTGATGTTGACCGAGCAGGCGTACGCGGCCGGATTGACGCCGTCGGTGCTCGATATCGGGGGCGGGTTCCGGCAGGTGTTCACCGCCGACGCGGCGGCGTTCGATGCATACGTGCACGCGCTGCGGGAATCGCTGTTGGGGCGTGGGGAGCCGATGACCTGGGGCGGCAACACTTTCGGGTTCCATCTCGAGGACGGCGCCGTGCACGGGACACCGGTTTTTCACAAATATGCCAACATTGTGGATGCCCGGACGATGCTGGCCGATCTGCTCGATACCGGGCTGGAGGCGCACGGGGGCCGCACGATCGCCCGCATCGCCGCGGAGAACCTGCTCGACATCTGGCTCGAGCCGGGCAAGGCTCTGGTGGATCATGCCGGAATCACCGTGGCGCGGGTGGAATTCGTGAAGGAGACCGCCGACGGGTCGACGCTGGTGAATCTGGATCTGAGCCGCGACACCGTGACCCCGGCCGATCAGGAGGTGATGGTGGATCCGATCCTGGTGCCCGCCGGGATGAACCCCGGCGCGGATGACGGTGCGGTGGGGGTGTTCCTGGCCGGGCGGTTGTGCCTGGAGCGGGATCTGATCACCAATCACAAGGTGTGGCTGCCGCGGTGCCCGGCGCCCGGGGATCTCATCGTGTTCCCCAATACCGGCGCTTATCACATGGATTTGTCGGCAGCGCGCGCATCGATGCATTCGGTGCCACCGAAATTGGCGGTGGTGCAACGGTCGGGGACGTTCACGGTGTGCCGTGACGTCGACTACCGGCACGAGGGGGCTTGATGCGCTACGACCACATCACCGAACTGATCGGCAACACACCGTTGTTGCGGCTGGATCCGGCCGTGCACGGGCTCGCGCACGTGGAGCTCTACGCGAAACTCGAGTTCTACAACCCGTTCGGGTCGGTCAAGGACCGGGTGGCGTGGGGGATGATCCGCGACGATCTCGACGACATCGTCGCCCGCAAGCAGAGTTTCATCGAGGCGTCGAGCGGCAATACGGCCAAGGCGTTGCGGATTCTGGCCGCGATGCACGGGGTCGGGTTGCGCGCGGTCACCAATCGGATCAAGGTCGCCGAGGTGCGAGAGCTGTTGGCGCTGTTGGGCACCGACATCGAGGAGCTGCCGGGGCTGTCGGAATGCCCGGACCCGACCGCGCCGAACGACGTGTACTCGGTCATCGAATCGACCATGGCCCGCACGCCGGGCGCCTGGTATCACCCCTCGCAGTACACGAGTGAGAAGAACATCGAGGCCCACTATCAGGGCACCGGGCGTGAGATCCACGAGGATCTCGCCCGTGACGGCATCACCCGCGTGGACTGTCTGATCGGCGGTCTGGGCACCACCGGCTCCACGCGCGGCACGGCGACGTTTCTGCGCAAACACAATCCGGATCTGGCCACGGTCGCGGTGGTCTCCGAGCGCGGGGACTTCATTCCCGGCATCCGTTCGGAAACCGAGATGTGGGATGTGGGGTTGTTCCAGCCCGAGTTCTACGACCGCATCATGGCCATCGAGGCCGGGCGCGCGGTCGATGCCACCCTGGAATTGGCCACCGCCCACGGCGTGCTGGCGGGCCCGACCAGCGGCGCGACCTATGCCGCCGCCCTCGAACACCTGCGAGCCCTGCCGCCGCAACCCGATCCGCTGGTGGCGGTGTTCATCGTCTGCGACCGGCTCGAACCGTACCTGTCCTACATTCGCAAACGCCGCCCCGAACTGTTCGGCAAACCCGGCCGCGCCCCGGCCCCGACCCCGGCCGAACTGTCGGCGACCCCGGCCCTGTCCCCCGACGCCCTGGAATCCTTGGACCGCACCGCCCGCCCCACCATCGTCGACACCCGCGGCGCGATGGCCTACCGCATCGCCCACGTCCCCGGCGCGCTCAACATCCGCGACGACCAGCTCGACGACATGCTCACCCAGGGCGTCCCGTTCTCCCGTTCCCGCCCAGTCGTTTTCGTCTGCCCCGTCGGCGAGGTCTCCCTGCGTTTCGCCGCTCTGGCCCGCCGCGCCGGCTACGACGCCTTCAGCCTGGCCGGTGGTATCACCGCGTGGCGGGATGCGGGCAAACCGATGGAGTCCTCCCCCCGCCCCGACTGACACGCAACCGCGGCACGAACATCGACGCCCTGCGGTGAACGGCTTCGTCCGGACACGACGCTGTCGTCGCGCAGCAGCATCGGCGCGTGGAGATGATCCGCCTACCCGGGAAGTTCGAGCCGGTCGGCCACGTGATTCAGCGGTCAGATGTGCAGCGACGCTGGGGGCATGGCATGCAGCACCCACCACAGGCCCGCGCCCGCGGCGAGGGTGAAAGGTGCTGCCAGCAGCATCTCGCCCGCGTCGCGTTTCCACACGGCCACGAGCAGCGACTCGAGCAGGGAGGTCAGGATCGCGAGGGCGATCACGCCGAGGGCCAGCCAGGTGGCGGATGGATGGTGGCCCAGTCGGCCGAGGGTCCCGGCGAACAGCAGGACGGGCCCGATGGCGAAGACGGCCCACAGGAAGGCCGGCAGCATCAGTTGGATCGTGTGCTGTGAAAGGTCCACCGGCACTTCGCCGTCGAGGACATCGCGGCGGGCCGCGCAGGGATCCCGCGCACAGCACCGGGCTGTCATCGGTCCGGTAGTCGTACAGGACTGCCCAGGCGAGGTAGAACGGCACCGGATGCGAGTCCTTGGACCAGTGCGCCACCGCCCGCGCCAGCGTGTATCCGAGCGCCGCGAGCGCCAGCCGTCCCGAGCGCGCGCGAATGGCCAGCACGATGAACAACGGTGTGGTCAGCAGTCCGCACGACCACACCGGGACCAGTGCCAGCACCCAGCTCAGCCAGCCGGGATATCCCCGCCTGCCCGCCCCGAAGATCATCAGCCGATGGTAGGGCCCCGCGTCGACACCTGCTCCCGACGCCGGGACGAGACCGGCGGGCGGCTGCGGGCTGTTCGCGCTGTCGGCGCCGCAGCCGGTGCTTCGCCGCAGGTGAGCGCGGCGTCAAACGGGCTGCGGGCCAGTGGAAACGGGAGCGGGTCGGCGGTTTCGCCGGTGACGCGATAGGGTGCGCGGGGTCCAGTTCAGTAGTCGGGCAGGGAGTTTCACCATCAGCATCGAGCGAACCGCGGGGTTGCCCGTGGGCCTGCATGTCACCCGGACGATCTGTAATGCCGTGACGGCGTTGTGTTTCGGGGCGGGGGTGGTGGCCATCCTGGTGGGGGCCTATTCCGATGCGGAGTCGGATCTGAAGCTGGTCGGGGTGGGTTTGTGGGTAGTGGCGCTGATCGCGCGGATCGCGGTGTTCGCGATCTCGCGCTCGCGTTCGGGGCACGCCGAGTAGCCATCGGGTGCGGGCGGCGCTGTTCGCCCGTGGCGAGCCGATGCCGGGATCGCCGGGTGCGGCTGGCACGATGTTCTCGTGGAGTGGGCGTTCGGACTGGTCGTGCTGGTGTCGGGGGCGGTGGCGTTGGCCGCGGGTGCGCGGCGGCTGGGGCTGGGTGAGCCGTTCGTGCTCACCGTGGCCGGGGTGATCGCGTCGTATCTGCCGTTCGTGCCGGAGTTCGACATCGAACCCGAGCTGGTGTTGCTGGGGTTGCTGCCGCCGTTGTTGTACACGACCGCGATTCGCACCTCGCTGGTGGATTTCCGGCCGAAGAAGACCTCGATCACGCTGCTGTCGGTGGGGTTGGTGTTGTTCAGCGCGTTCGCGGTGGGCGCGGTGGTGTATTGGCTGCTGCCGGTGCCGTTCTCGGCGGCGGTGGCGATCGGGGCGATCGTGGCCCCGCCGGACGCGGTGGCGGCCACGGCGGTGGCGCGGCGGGTGGGGATGCCGCGCCCGATCGTGACCCTGCTCGAAGGTGAGTCGCTGTTCAACGACGCGACCGCGCTGGTGACCTTGCGGACCGCGGTGGCGGCCATGGCGGGCAGTGTGACGCTGTGGGAGGCGGGCGCGGATTTCATCGGCGCGGCCGGAGGTGGCGCGCTGCTCGGTGTGGTAGCGGCGATGGTGCTGGCGTTCCTGCGCCGGCGCATCAGCGACCCGGTGCTGGATACGAGTGTGTCGCTGCTGGCCCCGTGGATCGCGTACCTGCCGGCCGAGGCGGTGCACGCCTCGGGGGTGATCGCGGTGGTCACCTGCGGGCTGATCCTGGGTCACGGCGCCCCGCAGTGGCAGAGCGCGGCCTCGCGCATCGCCGAGCACACCAATTGGCGCACCATCGCATTCATTCTCGAGTCCGCGGTGTTCCTGCTGATCGGGCTGCAGGTGCGCCATCTGGTGGAGGCGGCCTGGCACAGCGATCTGCCGCACACGACACTGCTGCTGACGTGTGTGGCGGTGCTGGCCACGGTCATCGTGGCGCGCCCGATCTGGGTGTTCCCGACGACGTATCTGACCTGGCGGTTCGCGGGCCGCCGCCACGGCAAACCCCGCCCGCAGTGGACCGGCCCGGCGGTGGTGTCGTGGGCGGGCATGCGCGGGGTGGTGACGCTGGCCGCGGCGCTGCTGCTGCCCGCCGACACCCCGGAGCTGGCGACCTTGCAGCTGGTGGCGGTCGTGGTGGTGGGCGGAACGCTGCTGCTGCAAGGACTCTCGCTGCCGGCGCTGGTGCGGGTGCTGCGCCTACGCGGACCGAGCCAGGCCGAAGACCTGCTGCAACAGGCGAATCTGCTGCAGCAGGCCACCTCCGCGGGGTTGAAGGCGCTCGAGGAGAACATCGCCCCGGAGACTCCCCCGGATGTGGTCGACGCGCTGCGCAACCGGGTGGTGGTGCGCGCGCAGGCGGCGTGGGAGTTGCTGGGCCGCTCGGAATCCCAGCGGGTCACCCCCAGCGGTGAATACCGGCGACTGCGGCTGGCGATGCTGGCCGCCGAACGCGAGACGGTGCTGGGCATCCGGGATTCGGGGCAGGTCGACCAGGAAGTGCTGCAGGCGGTCATGTCGACCCTCGACATCGAGGAGTCGACCATCGACCGCATCTCCGAGGCCGACGAGGACGACGGCACTGTCCTGGCGTCCCCGATCACCGCCGGGGCCTGCGAGCATCTGCGCGAGGCGCCGTGTGTGCGGGTGCCCGACACCCCCGACGCCTGCGGCGAATGCCTCGACGAGGGCCTGGTGTGGGTGCACCTGCGCATGTGCCTCGAGTGCGGTCATGTCGCCTGCTGTGACTCCTCGCCGGGCAATCACGCCACCAAGCATTTCAACGACACCGGCCACCCGGTGATGCGCAGCGTCGAGCCGGGTGAGTCCTGGCGCTGGTGCTACCTGGACGAATTGCTGGGCTAGCGCGGCGGTTTCACCCACCCCTTGACTTTCCCACCGGGAAAGTGGAGTCTTACTTTCCAAGCAGGAAAGTGAAGGGGTCATCATGGACGGCATCACTCCCGATCAGGCGCGCGCCGCGCTCGACGCCGCCGGACACGCACGTCGGCAGGTGGCCGACGAGGTCGGCCTGCCGCGCGGGTACTGGTGGGCGATGGCGGGCGGCTGGGTCACGCTGGGACTGCTCGGGGATTTCGGGCCGCCGTGGCTGATGATCGTGGCGACGCTGGTGTTCGGCGCCGGACATTCGGGCCTGGCGTCGCGGTTGCTCGACGGGCGCCGGCGCACCGCGGGCATCCAGGTCAGTACCGCGGTGGCCGGGCGGCGCACCCCCCTGGTCGTGATCGTCATGCTGCTGGGGCTGGTCGGGCTGACCGTCGCCGCGGCGCTGGCCCTGAACGCCGACGGCGTCGAACATCCGCGCACCTGGTCGGCGGTGCTGATCGCGGCGATCGTCGGGTTCGGCGGGCCGGAGATCCTGTCGGTGCTGCGACGCTGGGCACGCGCGTGAGCGGGGCGCGGTTCGACGAATTGATCCATCCCAGTACGCGTTTGAACCTGGTGGCGACACTGGCGGCCGCGGACTGGGCGGAGTTCGCCTACCTCAAGGACCGGCTGAGCCTGTCGGATTCGGCGCTGTCGAAACAGCTTTCGACGCTCGAGGAGGCCGGCTACGTCGCCACCGAGCGCCGCCTGGAAGGCCGCCGCCACAAGCTGCGCGCGCGCCTGACCGCCACCGGGCGTGCGGCTTTCGACGGCCATATCGCGGCGCTGCGCGAGATCGTCGCCGCCGCTCCCCCACCCGGGCCGCGCTAGTTGCGGTCGGCCATCGCCCGCGCCGACCAGCGCACCGCGTAGGCGACCACGAAGCAGGGCAACGACAGCAGCGTGAACACGACGATGGCGAGCACGAAACCGCTGAGCCCGCCCACGATCCAGGCTTCCAGGTCGGGGTTGCAGCCGGATTGGAAGCCGGGCACGGCGGCGCAGTCGTGGAAGGAGCGCGGCCCGGAATAGCGGCCCCACAGGGTGATCGCCACCCAGACCGCGATCGCGACGAGGGCGTTGAACAGGTATCCGGCGCGCACCAGTTTGCGCACGAAGATCAGCGCGCCGAGCTGGTCGGCGTAGAGGCTGTCGGCGATGTCCTCGCCCACGCCCAGATGGTGTCCCCATTCGGAGGGTTCGACGGGTTCGGGAGCCCGGGCGGGGGCCGGGTTCTGCACGGACAGACTGCGAGCCATCATCGGCGGTCCTTCTGCGAGGGAATCGAACGCCCGTGATCATTCCAGCGCTGTCCGTTTCGCGAAGTCTTTGTGCCGGAATCCTGTCGGTCTTCACAGCCGCGGCCGCGGCGGGAGCAGACGGCGTCGCCGAAGCGGGGATCGGATCCGCCTCGGCGACGCCGGGTTTCGCGCGGCCTCGCGGTGGTGCGGGGACGCCGGTGCGAGCCTCGGGGAAGCGGGCTCGCCGCGGTCCTGCCGCGAGGAGGCGCCTGCGCGTTTCGCCCTCTCGCGGATCCGGACAATCGGTACGGTAGCGGGCCGTTAGCTCCTGAGCCAGCCGAGGAGCGGAATTAGGGGATCACTAGGGGCTGTGGCGTTTTCGCTTCAACCGCGCGGCACCGGAGGGTTGCGGGCTCCGGCGGAGTACGGCACGGCTTGGCCGAATCCGCAACGAGTACCGCGATATTCGCGTGTCGGGTCCCCTGTACGCAGACACTGCCTATATGCGCCAATGGCGTCGCAGGTTCCTCATTCACCCGCTCCTCTGGGGAGATGATCGACGATGATTCGGTCACGAAAGCCGGTTCTCACCGCATGCACCACCTTCGCCGCGGCGGCCGCGGCCCTGGTGCTGGCCGCACCCGACGCCGGGGCGTACGTCACCAGCGTCAGCGTGTCCAGCGGCACCAGCATCGGCGGCGGCTACGGCACCAACTGCTCCTACACGATCACCGTGAACGGCAGTCCCAACGAATATGTGTGGATGTACGACAGCGCCTCGGCCACGTTCAATCCGCAGCAGTTCAGCCTGGGCAGCGGCGGCAGCGCCACCGCGAGCTGGACCCCGACCTCCACGGGCACCCACTACGTGCAGGCCTGGTCCTACAACGGCTCGCAGTACGCGGTGCTGACCGTCAATACCGGCATCAATCTGGGCAGTGCCTGCTTCGTCACCGGCTGAGCGCACCACCCGGCGGGTCGTCGCGATCGCCCGGCTCCGGTGCCGGGTGTGCGTGCCGGCCCGGCACCGGCATTACTCTTGACCCGGTGCAGACCGAGCAACCGCCTTCCGACGCCGAGCCCCGCATCTGGGGTGGCACGACGCTGACCGAACGCCGGGAGGCGCGCCGCGCCGCGCTGCTCGAGGCCGCACTGGATCTGATCGGGGAATCGGGGGCGGGCGCGGTCACCATGCGCGCGGTGTGCCGGCGCGCGGGACTGACCGACCGCTACTTCTACGAATCCTTCGCCAGCCGAGACGAACTGCTGGACGTGCTCTACCGCCAGATCGCCGAGGAGTTCCTGGATCCGATGACCGCCTTCGCCGTCGGCGATGATCCCGACCGCGATCGCGCGCTCTCGGAAGCGCTGGTGGACAAGGTCCTCGAAGATCCGCGCAAATCGCGGCTGTTTCTGGTGGAGCCGTATTCCTCGACGGGACTGGGCCAGACCACCATCGCGGTGATGCCCACCTTCACCCGCCTGATCCAGGACCACCTGTTCGCCCACGTGCAGGATCCGGTGCGCCGGCGCCTGGCCGCGGTCACCATGGCCTCGGGCAATGCGGGGATGTTCTCGGCCTGGCTCAACGGCACCCTGCGCGCCACCCGCGAGCAGATCGTGGATCACCTGGTGGCCACCATCGACGCCTACCGCGGGGTCTATCGCGACTGAGGCCCGGCCTCGGCGCCCAGGGTCGGGTTGCGGCCGTGGGTGATCGCCAGCTCGAGCAGGCCCGGGAAGCGGGCCTCGAGGTCGGCGGTGCGCAGCCGGTTCATCCGGCGGGTGCCCTCGTCGCGCTGGGCGATCACCCCGGCCTCGCGCAGGGTTTTGAAATGCCCGCTCTGGGTGGATTTGCTGACCGGTAGATCGAAGGTGGCGCACGCCAGCTCCGCGCCCTGTGCCGCGGCCAGGCGGGCCACGATGGAAAGCCGCACCGGGTCCGAGAGCGCGGCCAGCACGGTGGTGAACCGCAGCTGATCGCGGGCGGGGTGGGTCAGTTCGGTGGCGGTTCGGCTTGCCATGGGCTTCAGCCTAATCCATATGTTCACAATTTCCGAACATCCTGTTATGTTCGGAATTATCGAACATGTTTGGGTTGGGAGGAACGCATGACCGTCGAGGAATCGATCACAGTCGGCGCCGCGGGCGCTGGGGCACAGCATGATTCACCGGTGGGGAGCCGAACGAGATTCTGGGGCAGCGCCTATGCGCTGCTGATCCTGTTGACCGGCACCAATATTCCGACACCGCTGTATCACGGCTACGCGCAGCGCTTCGGGATCTCGGCGCTGACCACGACGCTGGTGTTCGCGGTCTATGTCGGGGCGCTGATCCCCTCGCTGCTGATCGCGGGCCCGGCCTCGGATGCGCTGGGACGGCGGCGGATTCTGTTGCCCGCGTTGGGGTCGGCCGCGGCGGGCAGTCTCGGATTCGCACTCGCCACCGATGTCGGGTGGCTGTTCGCGGCGCGGATCCTGCAGGGTGTGGCGCTGGGTGCGGCCTCGGGCACGCTGACCGCGGCCATCACCGAGCTCGAGCCGCGCGGTGATCGCCGCCGCGCGGCCCTGGTCGCGGCGGTGGCCACCGCCGGCGGCATGGTGGCGGGTCCGCTGATGGGGGCGCTGGTGGCGCAATATCTTCCGGACCCCTACGTGACACCGTTCGTGGCGCACCTGGTGTTGCTGGCGCCGGCGGTGATGGTCGTGGCGGGGCTGCCCGAGACCGGTGTCCGCACACCGTGGCGACCGCGCCGCCCGAGTATCCCGGCCGGGATGGGCCGCACCTTCGCGACCGCGGGTTCGGCGACCTTCCTGGGTTTCGCGGTGGTCGGTGTGTCCCTGACCCTGATCCCCACCTACGCGGCCACCCTGTCGGGCAGCACCAACCTGGTCATCGCCAGTGCCGCCGCGGCCCTGCTGCCGGTGACCTGGGCACTGGCGCAGCTGGCCGGTTACGGCCGATCCGAACGGGCACTGGACCTCACCGGGCTGCCGCTGCTGGCGGCCGGACTGGTGCTGCTGGCGGTGGCCGGCGCCGTGTCCTCGCTGTGGTTGCTGCTGGCCGCCGCGGCCCTGGCCGGGGCCGGGCACGGGCTGGTGTTCCTGTCGGGCCTGACCGCGATCAACGCGGCCGCCCCCGCCGAGCGCCACGCCGATGTCATCTCGACCTATTTCGTCATGGCCTACTGCGGCACCGGCGGCCCGGTGATCGGAGTCGGCCTGCTGGCGGGCACGACCGGCTTGCTGTCGGCGGTACAGATTTTCGGTGCCGCCGTCGCGGGCCTGTGCCTGCTGCGACTCGGGGCGCGGGTCGCGCTCGACCACCCGCGAATCCTCGTGTCCCGCTGAGTATTACGCCGGTTGCACGTCGAAGGGCAGCGTGAGGTAGTGGGCCGACCGGGTCGTCGCCCGGCCCGGTCCACGATCGGCTGCGTGAACTACTGCGGGGCTGGGAAGCCCTGCAGGTAGCCATGATCGGCGACGCCCTCGAGGCGGGCGAGCGGCCCCCGACACCCCGCCGCAGCTGCGGGCCTACGAGCCGGACGCCCTGAGTCATGCCGTGGTGACCCGCGCACGTCTGCTGGATGCGCCCACCGCCGTCGCCCCTGCTCGCGCGGCACTGCCGGCCCGGCTGTGTCCACCGCCACCGATCCATCGGCATCCGCCGGACCGATAGCGACCGCGCTCACGCCGAGTTGCCGATCGCGGCGGGCGGGTGTTTACTCGTCCCCGCAAGGTGCCGTCGTTAGCTGAGGCTCCTTCACGGATACAGGCCGGCGATCCCGAACGTCGAGAGACGCCCCGGATCAGGACAGGTTGCCCCGAGTTAAGGGGCCGCCCCGACCGGCTCCTACCCCCGCGGGTGGGTTTACGCCGTGGAGTGCTGAAGGTCTTACGAGGGGTGGTACCCGTTCCGGCGATTTCCCGCTGGTCCCACCCTGTGCGGCAGTCCTTGCCTACTGCGTCGAGGAGGTGGTGGTCGTGCCCGGTGGACCGGATCGAAGTCCGTTAGCCAATCGTTCACTCGGCGACACCGCCGCAATCCTCTGTCCGCTACCGCGCTGGCTGTAGCGTCCGATTGCGAGTGCGCCGTCCTCCCTTTTTGTTCGGAGATCGCAATGACCACGTGGGAAATGCTGCTGCGCCTGGGTACCGGTGTCGGGTTGGGTGCGGTGATCGGGTTCGAGCGCCAGTTCCGGGCTCGGATGGCCGGGCTGCGCACCAACTCGCTCGTCGCCGCCGGGGCGACACTGTTCGTGCTGTTGTCGGCGCACGGGTTCAACGGCGCCTCCGCGGACCCGACTCGTGTTGCGGCACAGATCGTTTCGGGTATCGGGTTCCTGGGCGCGGGTGTGATCCTGCGTGACGGGTTCAATATCCGGGGCCTGAACACGGCCGCGACGCTGTGGTGTGCGGCCGCGGTGGGTGCGCTCGCGGGTGCGGGCATGTATTCGACCGCGGCGGCGGGCACGGTGGCGGTGGTGGTGGTCAATACCGCGCTGCGCACGGTGGCGCGCACGGTGGATCGCCCGATCACCGACGGCCCCGAGGCGGTGGAGGCGCTGTATGCGTTCACCGCCGACACCGACGACGCGCACGAGGCGCATGTGCGGGCGCTGCTGGTGCAGTCGTTGACGCGCACCGATTTCCGGTTGAACTCGATCTCGAGCCACGACACCGCCGAGGGCCGGGTGCAGGTGCGCGCGGAGCTGACCGGGGATCGCCGTGACGATCGGCAGATGGAGGCGGCGGTGAGCCGGTTGAGCCTCGAGCCGTCGGTGACCAGTGTGGGCTGGCGCACGGTGCCCGCGCCGGTGGAGGTCGAGCAGTGAGCAGCGCGCTGCGGTCGTATCCCTCGCGGGGGGCGCTGGATCGGCCGCGTTCGCGGTGGGCCGATGTGGCGGTGTTCGTGGGCGCGGCGATCCTGATCTGGGCGATTGTGAAGGTGTCGGCGGGCATGCATGTGCCCTTCGACGAGAATGCCGCGCCCACCACCATTTCCACCGATCCGGCCGAGTTGCCCTATTACGCGGCGCGTTCGCTGTTGCGGATGATGATCGCGCTGGGTGCGTCGATCATCTTCACGTTCGTGTTCGCGACCGCGGCGGCGCGGCTGCCGCGCGCGGACAAGGTGCTGCTGCCGATCCTCGACATTCTGCAGTCGGTGCCGATCCTGGGTTTCCTGTCGGTGACGATCACCGGGTTCATCGCCTTGTTCCCGGGTTCGTCGCTGGGCCTCGAGTGCGCGTCGATCTTCGCGATCTTCACCTCGCAGGCCTGGAACATGGCGTTCGCGTTCCACCACAGTCTGGTCTCGCAGCCGCGCGAGCTCGATGAGGCGTCGCGGAATCTGCGGTTGTCGCGCTGGCAGCGGTTCTGGCGGGTGGATGTGCCCTCGGGGATGTTCCCGCTGGTATGGAACGCGATGATGAGTTTCGGTGGCGGCTGGTTCTTCGTCTCGGCGTCGGAGGCGATCAGCGTCGACAACCGCAGCTATGTGTTGCCGGGCATCGGCTCCTATGTCGCGGTGGCCACCGCCGACGGCGACGAGTCCAAGGTGGCACTGGCGATCGTGGTGATGATCGTGATGGTGATCGGGCTCAATATCGTGTTCTGGCGGCCGATCACGGTGTGGGCGGAGCGATTCCGCATGGAGGACACCGAGTCCGCCGACGCCCCGCGCAGCCTGATGCTGGATCTGTTGCGCCGCAGCCACATCCCGGAGCTGCTGGGCCGGGTCTTCGGTCCGCTGGTGTATCCGATCGACCGGTTCATGCGGGTGTTCGGGCTGGCCGAGCATCCGCTGTATGTGCCCCCGGTGCGCCGGCGCGCCGCCGATGCGGTGTTCACGATCGTGGTCGCGGCCGCCCTGGCGGCCGGCACCGTGGCGATGGTGCGCTATATCGAGGGTTCCGCCGGTTTCGGGGAGGTCGCCCACGCGTTGGGGCTGGGCCTGATCACGTTGGGCCGGGTGGTCGTGCTGCTGATCTTCGCTACCGCGGTGTGGGTGCCGGTCGGGGTGTGGATCGGGTTGAATCCGCGGGTGTCGCGGCTGGCGCAGCCGATCGTGCAGGTGCTGGCCAGTTTTCCCGCGAACTTCCTGTTCCCGCTGGTGACCGGGGTGCTGGTGGCCACCGGGGCGAGCCTGCAATGGGCGGCGATCCTGCTGATGGCGTTGGGCGCGCAGTGGTACATCCTGTTCAACGTGATCGCGGGCGCGGCGGCGGTGCCCACCGATCTGCGCGAGGCGGCGGCCAATCTGCGCCTGCCGCGCCGATTGTGGTGGCGCACGCTGATCCTGCCCGCCATCTTCCCCAGCTTCGTCACCGGCGCGATCACCGCCGCGGGTGGGGCGTGGAATGCCTCGATCGTCGCCGAGATCGTGCAGTGGAAGGACACCACCTTGACCGCGACGGGTTTGGGCGCCTACATCGCCGAGGCCACCCGTGACGGGGACTGGCCGCGCATCCTGATCGGCGTGCTGGCCATGAGCGCGTTCGTCGTCGGCATCAACCGTTTGTTCTGGCGTCGGCTCTACGCCCTGGCGCAACGCCGCTACTCGCTGTGAAGGGAACCCTGCCATGACCACTGAATCCTTGGCCACCGGCGAGGTCCTGATGGAGCTCTGCGATATCGACATGTCCTTCACCGGCGCCTCGGGTGAGCGGCTCAATGTGCTCGATGCGGTGAATCTGCAACTGCGCGAGGGCGAGATCGTGGCGCTGCTGGGCCGCTCGGGGTCGGGCAAGTCGACGCTGCTGCGGTTGATCGCGGGCCTGCTGGCCCCGACCAGCGGGCAGGTCACCTACCGGGATGCGCCGTTGCGGGGCGCCAATCCCGGTGCGGCGCTGGTGTTCCAGTCCTTCGCGCTGATGCCGTGGCTGACGGTGCAGGACAATGTGGAGCTGGGTCTGGCCGCGCGCGGGGTGGCGCCGGCAGCGCGACGTCAGCGCGCGCTCGAGGCGATCGACCGGATCGGTTTGGACGGTTTCGAGACCGCCTACCCCAAGGAGCTGTCCGGCGGTATGCGCCAGCGGGTGGGTTTCGCGCGCGCCCTGGTGCTCGAGCCGGACCTGCTGCTGATGGACGAGCCGTTCTCGGCGCTGGATGTGCTGACCGCGGAGAACCTGCGCACCGAGCTGGTGAATCTGTGGTCCACCAAGGACTTTCCGACCAAGTGCGTGTGCATCGTGACCCACAACATCGAGGAGGCGGTGCAGCTGGCCGACCGGGTGATGGTGCTGGGGTCGAATCCGGGCCGCATCATCGCCGAGATCGCGGTGGACGCCCCGCGCCCGCGCGATCGACGCGCCCCTGGTTTCGAGGCGCTGGTGGATCAGATCTACGGTCTGCTCACCGGGCGCGACACCGAGATCTCCACCGCCCCGGTGGATACCTCGACCCCGTTCGCGGTGCCGCTGCCCGATGCCTCGGTGGGCGGGATCGCGGGTCTGCTCGAGCTGGTCTACGGCAACAGCGGCCGCGCGGATCTGCCGGTGGTGGCCGATGAGCTCAACTTCGAGCTCGATGATCTGATGCCGTTGGTCGACGCGGCCGCGCTGCTGGGTTTCCTGCTGGTGGAATCCGGTGATGTGATCCTGACCAATGTGGGCGCGAACTTCACCAACGCCGACATCCAGGCCAGCAAGGCCGTTTTCGCCGCGCAGGCGCGCCGGCGGGCTCCGCTGGTGCGCACCATCTGTTCGGCGCTGGTGGGTTCGCCGGATGAGACGGTGCGCGCGGATTTCATCCTGGATCTGCTCGAACGTGGCTTCTCCGACGAGGACGCGCGCCGCCAGCTGGAGTTGGCCATCGAGTGGGGCCGCTACGCCGAGTTGTACGACTACGACACCGATTCCGGGCGTATCACCGCCGACCCGGCCGCGGATCTGCGCGGCGCCTGAACACCGCTCACACCATGGCCGTGGGCACGACGGTGGTCAGGCCGCCGTCGACGAGCAGGTCGACCCCGGTGATGTAGGAGGCGTCGGCGGAAGCCAGGAACGCCACCGCGGCGGCGACGTCCTCGCTGGTGCCCACCCGCCCGGCCGCCACCAGCGACGCGGCGGCGGCCCGGGCCTCGGGGGTGAGTTCGGCGCGGAAGGCGGGGGTGTCGATGTAGCCGGGGCTGACCGAGTTCACCCGGATCCCGCGCGGCGCCAGCTCCGCGGCCAGGGTGCGCGCCAGGTTGTGCACCGCGGCCTTGCTGGCCGAATACAGCGCGGCCCCCGCCGCCCCGCGATGCAGCGCGAACGAGGCGTTGATGACGATCGCGGCCCCGGCGCCCAGCAGCGGCAGCGTGTGCTGCACGGTGAAGAACGCGGCTTTGACGTTGATGGCGACCACGCGATCGAACTCGGCCGCGGTGACCGCCGAAACCGGCTGGAACGCACCGATTCCCGCGTTGGCGAACACCACGTCCAGGCGCCCGAACCGCTCACCGGCCACCCGCGCCAATGCCTCGAGCTCCGCGGCGTCGGTGGCGTCCCCGGCCACCCCGAACGCCCGCTCCCCCAGCTCGGCGACCGCCGCGTCGAGCCGGGTCTTGTCGCGCCCGGTGACGATCACCCGCGCCCCTTCCGCGATCAGCCGCCGCGCGGTGGCCAACCCCATCCCACTGCTGCCGCCGGTGATGAGCGCGATCTTGTCGGTGTACCGGAATCCGTTGTCTGTCATGGCTTCAGCCTGCCGAACCCGGCCGCTGGCAAACAGTGCGCAGTGATCGTGGGTGTGCCACCACCACCCTCGAAGCCACGCCAGGGCTCGGCTGGGCGCGCTCGGTCCGGAGGGGGAGGCCGATCTCGATCGTCTCGAGCAGCCCGTCGCGGCATGCCTCGCCGATGGCACCTGTCTGCACCTGCTGGCCGAGGTGCCGGAGCTGGACGGTGTTCCGCAGATCGGCACCTTCGTCACCGACGCGGTCGTGGCGGCCCGGGGGTCGGACACGCAGGAGTCGGTGCGGTGGGGTTCACGCCGGTGGGGCCAGGCGTAGGCGGTGCAGGTGTTCGAGGCGTCGGCTGGTGTCGTGGCCGGGGCGGGGGTTGTAGAGGACCAGGTGGCGGTCGGGCTGGTCGGCGAGGGTGAGGGTGGTGGTGTCGAAGTGGAGCTCGCCGACTTCGGGGTGGTGCAGGGCGTTGACGGCCTGGGTGGGGGTTCCGACGTCGTGGCGCGACCACAGGCGGGCGAATTCGGTACTGCGGGTGCGTAGTTCGGTGATGACGGCGGTGAAACCGGGGTCGGCGGGGCAGCGCGCGGAGTCGGCGCGGTAGGCGGCCACGACCGCGGGCGCGGCGGCGGACCAGGTGTCGTGCAGGGCCAGGTAGCGCGGGTTGGTGAAGTAGGTGACCAGGCAGTTGGGGGTGGGGGTGTCGTAGCCGAAGACCGCGTGGGCGATGTCGTTGTGGGCCAGCACGTTCCAGTAGCGGTCGCGCAGTACGGCGGGGCGGGTGCCCCACGCGTCGAGCAGGTTGCGGGTTTGCGCGTTGATGGCGGGGCCGGAATCGGCGGTGTGGCAGGGCGGGTTGAGTCCGGCGAGGGTGTAGAGGTGGCCGCGTTCGGGTGCGGTGAGCCGCAGTGCGGTGGCGACGGCGTCGAGGACCTCGGCCGAGACGGTGATGTCGCGGCCCTGTTCGAGCCAGGTGTACCAGCTGACGCCGACGCCGGCGAGCATGGCCAGTTCCTCGCGGCGCAGGCCCGGGGTGCGCCGGCGTCCGGCGGCGGGCAGTCCGGCCTGTTCGGGGGTCAGGCGGGCGCGCCTGTCGCGCAGGAACTCTCGCAGCTGTTCTCGGCGCCGGCCCACGGTGTTCATACCTCACGCTAACAATCACGGCGGTCCGTTTCGTCCGGGCGGCGGTTAGCATGTGACCGGATTCGGGTCTCGAGGGGGGCGGATGCGGCAGATTCTGGTGGCGGCGATGGTGGCGCTGGCGGTGTCGATCACGGTGACGCCGTTGCTGATCCGGGTGTTCACCCATCGCCGGTGGGGCCAGCAGATCCGTGCGGACGGGCCCGCGACGCATCTGACCAAGCGCGGCACCCCGACCATGGGCGGTATCGCGATCGGCATCGGGGTGTGGGCGGGCTATCTGGCCGCGCACCTGGTGGGCGTCTACTACGAGGGGACCGGGCCCAGCGCCTCGGGTCTGCTGGTGCTGGGTCTGGCGACCGCGCTGGGCGGGGTCGGGTTCCTCGACGACTACATCAAACTGTCCAAGCAGCGCAGTCTCGGGTTGACCGCGTCGGGCAAGTTCCTCGGGCAGCTGTGTGCCGCGGTGATTTTCGGGGTGCTGGCGCTGGGGTTCCGCGGCGGGGGCGGGCTGAGCCCGGCCAGCAAGCACGTCTCGATCGTGCGTGACATCACCACGGTGTCGATGGGGTTGGCCGGGTTCCTGGTGGCGGCCGCGGTGCTGGTGGTGGCGTGGTCGAACGCGGTCAACATCACCGACGGCCTCGACGGGCTGGCGGCGGGCTCGATGGGGTTGGCGCTGGGCTCCTATGTGCTGATCACCTTCTGGCAGTACAGCCATTCGTGCGCGCTCAGGGCGGTGCCGGGCTGCTACACGGTGCGCGATCCGCTGGATCTGTCGATCGTGTGCGCGGCGGCGGCCAGTGCGTGTGTCGGATTCCTGTGGTGGAACGCGGCTCCGGCGAAGATCATCATGGGTGATACCGGTGCGCTGGCGCTGGGTGGTCTGCTGGCCGGGTTGTCGATCACCAGCCGCACCGAGCTGCTGATGATCGCGGTGGGGGCGTTGTTCGTGGCCGAGATCCTGTCGGTGTTGTTGCAGGTGGTCATGTTCCGCACCACCCGCACCCGGTTGTTCAAGATGGCGCCGTTCCATCATCATTTCGAGCTGACCGGCTGGGCGGAGACCACGGTCACGATCCGGTTCTGGCTGCTGGCGGCGATCGCCTCGGCGACGGGGTTGATCACCTTCTACGGCGAGCACCTGTCCACGATCGGCTCGCAGCTGCCCTGAAACGCGCTGTGGCCCACCCGGAATCGAGATTCCGGGTGGGCCACAGCGTTTTTCGTTCAGCGTTTTTCGTTCAGCGTTTTTCGTTCAGCGTTTTTCGTTCACTGCCTCACGGCATCGAGTGCCTCACCGCACTCAGTGCACCACGACCGGTGCGGCGTCCTCGGCGGGCACGGCCGGTTTGGCGCGCGGCAGGAAGAACGCCGGGATCAGCGTGGCGACCAGGATGCACAGCGACACCACGAAGGTGTGGGCGAAGGCCTTGGCGGCGAGGTCGAATCCCTCGCTGAGCAGCGTGTGCGGCAGGTGGGCGAGCTGGTCGCTGTAGCGCGAGCCGATGGCCGCGTTGGCCAGGGAGGGATCCTTGGCTCCCGGCGGCACCGGCACCCCACGCGAGCCGAGCGTGTCGCCCCGGTTCTCCAGACTGGTCAGCACCACCGAAATGGTGGCGGTGCCGATGGATCCGGCGGTCTGGTTGACGATGTTCATCAGGGTCGAGCCGCGCGCCACCTGGGCGTGGGTGAGCGTCTGGATGGCGGCGGTCATGGTCGGCATCATGGTGCAGCCCATGCCCAGACCCATCACGAACAGCGCCCCGCACAGCGCCGCGTACGGGGTGGTGGCGCTGACCTGGGTCAGAAACGCCATGCCCGCGCTCATGACGACGATGCCGGTGAGCACGATCTTGCCGGGGCCGATCTTGTCGACGAGCCGGCCGGCGATGGGCATGGTGAGCATGGCGCCCAGGCCCTGGGGGGCGATGAGCAGACCGGCCATGAGGGTGGATTCCCCGCGCACCTGCTGCAGGTAGCTGGGCAGCAGCAGACCGGATCCGAAGAACGCCATGGCGAAACACACCATGGTCAGCACCGCGAAACGCAGCGAGCGGTTCTGGAACAGGTGCAGGTCGATGAGCGGGTGTTCGGTGCGCAGCGCGTGGAACACGAACGCCACCAGCAGGATCAGTCCGATCACCGCGGGGATGAGGACCTTGGCCGACTTGACGGTGCCCTCACCGGGAATCGAGGACACGCCGTAGAGGAAGGCCGCCAGGCCCGGTGAGGCCAGCAGCATGCCGACGAAGTCGAACGTCTGTGAGGGTTCGGGGTTGTCGCGCGGGAAGACGATGAACGCCAGGCTCAGCGCGATGATGCCGATGGGCACGTTGATCAGGAAGATCCAGTGCCAGGAGAACGAGTCGATGAGCCAGCCGCCCAGGATGGGTCCCATGATGGGGCCCAGCAGCATGGGCACGCCCAGCACGGCCATGACGCGTCCGATGCGCTGCGGGCCCGCGGCGTGGGTCATGATCGTCATGCCCAGGGGCATGAGCATGCCGCCGCCCAGGCCCTGCAGGACGCGGAAGGCGATGAGGGACTCGATGTTCCAGGCCGTGGAGCACAGCACCGAGCCGAGCACGAAGAACACCAGCGCCATCATGTAGAGGCGTTTGGTGCCGAATCGGTCGGCGGCCCAGCCGGTCAGGGGGATGACGCTGGCCAGGGCCAGGGTGTAGCCGGTCATCGACCAGGCGGCGATGGCGGTGGTGGTGTTGAAGTCGTGCTGGAAGGTGGGGATCGCTACGGTCACGACGGTCACGTCGAGGATCGACATGATGGCGCCGAGCACCACGACACCGGCGATCTTCAAGACGCCGATGTCCAGCTTGTCGTCGGCGGAATCGGCCGCCGCGGTATCCGGAGGGGTGGTCACCGCTTCAGCCTGCCAGCCGGTCGGTGACGAAACCAGCACATTTTGATGTCGGCGCGGGACGGCATCGTGGCAGCCACCGCAGCAGCCGTGCACGGGGGCGGCCGTCGTCGTGCTCGCGCGGGTTCGCCGCGTCCCGGGCACCGGCGCGACCGCGCGCTTCGAGTGCGCGCCCATCACCCGGAACCGGTTGCGCCACATCGCTTCTACCGTGGGATCCGGTGGGATCCACCACCCTCGCAGGAGTGTTCACGAGCGGGTCCTCTCTGCCGTGCGGGATACGCCTGGGAGCCGGACCAGCCGATCATACCGAGCGGTAGCAATCCTCTGGCAATGTGTCGGCGTCGCCGATCACCCCGGCTCACGCGCGTACGCTGGCGTTTTCAGGCAGTCCTTCCCGAGGAGTTCGCGCGCGATGACCGACCCCGTGGTGGGTTTGACCGGTACGCTGACCTCGCCGATCCGGGGGAAGGGATCCCTCGGCGAGGTGCGCATCGCCATTCGAGGGGGAACCGAGCTCTACATCGCCCGTGCCGAGGAACCCCTCACCGCCGGCGCCACCGTGCTCGTGGTGGCCGCGCATGCGGGGCGGCTGGTCGATGTTGTTGCGTGGATTCCCCTTCCGGGCGATCGATAGGTCGAGAGATCTTTTTCACCGACGCGAAGAGGGAGACAGCGATGCTCGGATACCACGTGCCCGATCCGGACGAGGCGATGCTGGTCAGCGGTGGCCGCCACGGCGGCAAGGACGGCGGCGCGCCGTTCAAGGTGATCATCGGTCACGGCACCTGGGTGGTGCCGCTGTTCCGCAAGGTGCGGTATCTGTCGCTGGCGATGTTCGAGGCCGAGATCGGTGAACGCTGTGTCACCAAGCAGGCCATCCAGCTCGATGTGCGGGCGGTGATCGCGTTCAAGGTCGCCAACGACACCCAGTCGATCGTCAATGCCGCCCAACGGTTCCTGTCCGAGCAGGAGCGGGAGATGAGCGTGCTGACCGGGCGCATCTTCTCCGGGCACCTGCGCTCGATCGTGGGCTCGATGACGGTCGAGGAGATCATCCGCGAGCGCCAGAAGCTCGCCGACGAGGTGCTGGTGGCCTCGAAGGTGGAGATGAGCAATATCGGGCTGTGGGTGGACTCGTTCCAGATCCAGCACATCGACGACGGCAACCTCGGCTACATCGCCGCCCTGGCGGCCCCGCACAATGCCGCCGTGCAGCGCGACGCCCAGATCGCCCAGGCCGCCGCCGCGCAGCTCGCCGCCCAGGCCGAGCAGGAGTCCCAGCGCAAGCAGGCCGAGTACCAGCGCGAGACCGCGATCCTCAAGGCGCAGTACCAGCGCGACATCGACAAGGCCAATGCCGAAGCCGCGCAGGCCGGTCCGCTCGCCCAGGCCAACGCCCTGCAGGAGGTGCTCGCCGCGCAGGCCGAGCAGGCGCGCAAGCAGGCCGAGCTGCGTGAGCAGCAGTTGCAGGCCGAGGTGGTCAAACCCGCTCTGGCCGAGGCGGATCGGGTGCGCATCCTGGCCGAGGCCGAGGCCGACCGCACGCGCATCCAGGCCGAGGCCGCGGCGTCGAACAACCGGATCGCGTTGGATCAGCTGCTGATCGAGCAGTTGCCCGAGATCGTCAAGCAGGCCTCGGCGGGGCTGTCGAAGGCGAATCTGACCGTGCTCAACGGTCCCGACGGGGTCTCCGAGATCGTCAACGGGATGGTGGGCCAAGGCTTGACGGTCTTCAATTCGTTGCAAAAGGCACTTTCTTCCAACAATGATCAGGCCGCGGACTAGAGTGGCCGTCTGAGAGGGACGCGGCGACGAGGAGCGGGTGTTTAGGTGTCCATCGGGAAATTGGTGTCGTTCGATAGTTCTCGGGGTTTCGGGTTCATTCGGCCCGAAGACGGCGGTCCGGATGTGTTCGTGCACGTCAACGACATCGGGCTGGACGAGGACGAGCTGCGCCAGGGGCGGGTTTTCGAATTCGATGTGACCGAGGGTGATCGCGGGCCCAAGGCGATCAACTTGGCGGTGGTGCCGGGGCAGAACGCCCCGGCGGTCCGGCACAAGAACAAGGATCATCGCGGGACGTCGCTGTTGAGCGCGGCCGAGCATCGGCGGTTGATCACCGAGTTGCTGCTCGACGCGTCGCCGCAGCTGACGGCCGGGGAGATCATCACGATCCGGGATCGGCTCACCAGCTTCGCGGATCAGCACGGGTGGCTGGAAAACTGACCGGTTCGCATTACGATCGGTTCCGGGTCCACCGCGAACCTCAGGAGGTCGTGTGCAACTGCCCGTCATGCCGCCGGTGAAACCGATGCTGGCCAAATCGGTCTCCGAACTGCCCCGCGAACCGGGGCTACTGTACGAGCCGAAATGGGATGGCTTCCGCTGCATCGTTTTTCGTGACGGCAACGAGATCGAACTGGGGTCGCGCAACGATCGGCCGCTGACCCGGTATTTCCCCGAACTGGTGGAACTACTGGGCGCGGCGCTGCCGCAGAAGTGCGTGGTGGACGGGGAGATCGTCGTCGTCACCGAGAACGGACTGGATTTCGACACCCTGCAGAACCGGCTGCATCCGGCCGCCTCCCGGGTGGCGAAGCTGGCCGAGGAGACTCCGGCCAGCTTCGTCGGCTTCGATCTGCTGGCCCTGGGCGAGGAGGATCTGACCGACCGGCCCTTCGCCGAACGGCGACGGATACTGGAATCGGTGCTCGACGGCCGGTTTTCGCGCGCGCACCTGACCCCGATCACCGGCGATGCCGACACCGCCGCGGACTGGTTCACCCGCTTCGAGGGCGCCGGGTTCGACGGGGTGATGGCCAAGGCGTCGGATCTGCCGTATCTGCAGGACAAACGCGTGATGCTCAAGATCAAGCACGAGCGCACCGCCGACTGTGTGATCGCCGGATTCCGCTGGCACAAGGACGGCCAGGGGGTGGGTTCACTGCTGCTGGGGCTGTTCGACGAGGAGGGCAACCTCCACCATGTGGGGGTGGCGTCGAGTTTCACCGCCGCGCGGCGCAAGGAGCTGGTCGAGGAGCTGGAACCGTTGCGCGCGGGCGCCCTCGAGAATCATCCGTGGCGTTCGTGGGCCGATGCGGCCGCGCAGGCCAAGGCCGACGGGAAGATGCCCGGCGGGGTGAGCCGCTGGACCGGCGGCAAGGATCTGTCGTGGGAGGCGTTGCGTCCGGAGCTGGTGGCCGAGGTGCGCTATGAGCATGTGATGGCCGGGCGGTTGCGCCACGGCGGCCGGTTGGTGCGCTTCCGCACCGACCGCACTCCCGAGTCGTGCACCTACGCCCAGCTCGACGAGGTCGCCCCGGCCGAGCTGGCCGATATCTTCGCCGAGGCGAAAGGGTCCGCGCGGTGAGTGATTCGCTGGATCTCGCGGTGGCCGGGCACACGGTCACGATCAGCAATCCGGGCAAGGTCTACTTCACCAAACGCGAGGAAACCAAGCTCGATCTGGTGAATTACTATCTGGCCGTGGCCGATCCGATCATGCGGACCATCGGCGGTCGCCCGGTGCTGCTCGAACGCTACCCCGACGGGGCCTCGGGCAAATCCTGGTTCCAGAAGCGGGTGCCCAAATCGGTGCCGGACTGGCTGCAGACCACGGTCGTGTCCACCCCCAACGGCACCGAGTCCGACGCCCTGGTCGCGGTCGACATGGCGCACATCCTGTGGGCGGTCAACCTGGGCTGCTTGGGTTTCCACGTCTGGCCCACCCACGCCGGCGCCGAGGCCGCCTCCACCTTCCCGCCGGTGCACGACGCGGCCGGAAACGTGCTGCCGCCCACCGGGGTCACCGACGAGCTGCGCATCGATCTGGACCCCTCCCCCGGCATCAGCTTCGAGGATCTGCGCGCGGCCGCCTTCCGGGTGCGCGAATTGTGCGCCGAGCTGGGCATCGACGCCCGCGTCAAAACCTCCGGCTCACGCGGCCTGCACATTTACGCTCTGCTGCAACCGAATTGGGACGGCTACCAGGTCCGTGCGGCCGCGGTGGCGCTGGCCCGCGAACTCGAACGCCGCCACCCCGACGAGATCACCGCGGCCTGGTGGAAGGAAGAGCGCGGTTCCCGGGTGTTCGTCGACTTCAACCAGAACGCCCCCCACAAAACGGTTTTCGGTGCCTGGTGTGTGCGCCCGAAGGTCGGCGCACAGGTCTCGACCCCGATCTCCTGGGAGGCGCTGGATGCGATCGTGCCCGACGAGCTGACCATCGCCACGGTGCCCGCCCGCGTCGCCGAGTTGGGCGACCCGTGGGCCGACCGCACCCCGCAGTCGATCGCCCCGCTGCTGGAGATGTCGGACAAGGACATCGCCGCGGGCCTCATGGATGCCCCCTGGCCCCCGGTCTATCCGAAGATGCCCAATGAGCCCGCGCGCGTGCAGCCTTCCAAGGCCCGTAAGGACACCGGCGGCGAATAACGCTGCGCCGCAAGCTTGTCCGTTCCGATACCCCGGTCCACTGGCGATCACCGACCGGCGTTGGCACCCTGTATTCGAAGCATGTTCGAAGGGGGGATCGTCATGGTGAAGGTGCGGCGCAGGCAGGACGCGGAGATCACGTGGTTCCTGCGTGGACTGATCTGGATCGCGGTCGCGGCGGGCATCGTCGTCGTGGCCGTGCACCTGGGCAACGCGAGGTCACCGCAACGACAGCACGTGCCTGCCGATCCGATCACGTTGCTCGGTGAGCTGTGGAGCGGGCAGTTGCGCTGGCCGGGTGCCGCCACCGGGGTCGTGGCCGGGCTGGCCACGCTGATCGGAGTCGGGCTCGTGGTCCGCGCGGTGACCGGTGCGCGGCGGGCACGCGCGCGCCACAGCATCGATGCCAAGGCCGGGTTCATGGGAACCGGCAAGGCCCTGCGACCCTTCACCGCGGCCGGGGTCACGGAAGTGGCCCGGGCACTGGATGTCCCGGTCCATTCGTTGCGGTCGCCGGGGCGGCCGCGCACGGTCGCGGTGCCGGGCATCGCGATCGGCACGGCTGTCGCCGATGGTGAACCGCTGTTCGGCTCCTATGCCGACCTCCACCTCGATATCTGGGGCCCGCGGCAGGGCAAGTCGGCGTGCCGGGTGATTCCGGCCATCCTCGATGCGGTGGGACCGGTCATCGTGACGGCCTCCCACCGCGATGTCGTCGACGCGACCCGGGATGTGCGCGCGGCCGAGGGCAATCCGGTGTTGGTGTTCGATCCCCAAGGTATCGCCGGTGACGAGCCGCCGGACTGGTATTGGGATCCGATGGCCTGGGTCGATCGCAGTCTGGTGCGGGCCACCCAGCTGGCGGGCCATTTCGCCGACGCGCTGACCGGTATCGACGATCGTGACCACCTGGACCTGGACGCCGAGGAGCTGCTGGCGGCCTTGTTCCTGGCGGCGTCGGTGGATTGCCGATCGATCCTGCAGGCGTGGGAATGGGCGGCCAATCAGATCGATACCGAGCCGGTGGAAATCCTGCGCCGCTACGAGCACCATCGTGCGGCCAGTGGGCTGGCCGCGCTCTACAACGCTGATCCGTGGCGTCGCGACCGGGTTTTCGCCCATGCCACACGGATGATCCGCTGTCTGAAGTTCCCCGAGGTCCATCCGTGGGTGACCGCTGGCGGAAACCGGATACGGTTCGACGAACTGGATCTGCTCGAGCGGAACGGGACGCTGTATTCGCTGTCGGTGGCGGGCCGTTCGTCGGCGGCGCCGTTGGTCAGCGCGCTCACCGAAGCCGTCCTCGAGGTCGCGATCCGCAAGGCCGCGCACAGTCCTCGTGCCCGGTTGCCGATTCCGTTGCTCGCGGTGTTCGACGATGCCGCGAACGTGGTGGCCTGGAACGATCTTCCGCAGCGATACAGCGCGCTGGGTGCACACGGGATCATCCTGATGACCGTGTTGCAGTCCTGGGCGCAGGGCGTGCGCTGCTGGGGGCACGGCGGGATGAGCGAATTGTGGTCGGCGGCCACGGTGAAGGTGATCGGCGGCGGTGTCGACGATGTGCCGTTCCTGCGTGAGCGGGTCGAAGGGATCGGAACCCACGAGGTGCACTCGCGCACGGTGTCGTTGTCGACCAAGGGTTTCGGCTATTCGACCGCGATCTCGGCCGAGCACACTCTCGGGGTCTCCGAACTGCGGTCGTTGCCGCGGGGGCGGGCGGTGTTGTTCGCCGCGGGCACACCGCCCGTGCTGATCAGAACCGATCCCTGGTGGACCGGCGAACACGCCGACGCGGTCGAGCGGGCCCTGGCCGCGGTCCGCGGGCCGCAGTCCCGTACCACGATCGATGATCTGATCGGCCCGAGTCCGCTGCGGCCCGGCGTCTTCGGCCGCGACGGCGGTGGCGACGAGCAGACCGGCACCATCGAGGAGGTCCGGCCGCTGTGACGGTGTACCGCACAGGTCAGGCGGCTCCGACGGTGCGGCGTTCGATTTCGCGGGCGGGCACGCGGGCCGCGCGCAGGATCAGGTGCAGCAGCGGGACGGCGAAGGTTTGGTCGAGCAGGCTCCACCCCAGGGCCATGCGGTTGTGGACGAAGCCGACGGAGATGCCCGAGACCGGGTCGACCCAGCCGGTGGAGCCGAAGGCGCCCATGTGGCCGTAGCCGCGGGGGGCGCGGGCGGCGGGCAGGCTGTGATAGCCCAAGTGCCAGAACGGGACCAGCAGTGAGTGGTCGATGCGGTAGGTGCGCACGCGTTCGAGTTCGCGCACGGTCGCCGGGGACAGGAACGGGCGGCCGTCGACGTATCCGTCGCAGGCCAGCGCGCTGTACATCCGGGCCAGGGCGCGCGCGGTGCACACGGCGTTGCCGGCGGGCAGGGCGGTGTCGAGGATGGCGGGGTTGGTTCCGCGGAAGATCGATTCCAGGCCGGGGACGTAGATCGAGGACAACGGGTCGCGCAGCAGGCGGGGCAAGCGCGGGACGAGGGTGGCCACCGGTGCCGGGATGTCGCGTTCGGCAAGGGTTTTCACCGAGCCGACCAGGTCCGCGCCCAGGGTGCGGGCTCCGGCGGGCGGGGCGCCCAGGTGGATGCCGTCGACGCCGAGGGGTTCGGCGATCTCGCTGCGGTAGAGCGCGGCCATGTCGCGGCCGGTGATGGCGCGGGCCAGTCCGGTCATGAGCCAGCCGATGGTCAGCGCGTGGTAGATCGGCCTGCCCAGCAGGTGGTCGGGTTTCGCGGCGGCCAACCGGTTTTCCATGAGTTCGTGGTCGAGGACCTCCGCGGCGGTGGTGGCGGGCAGGGCCGACAGGCCGGCGCGGTGGCTGAGCAGCTCGGCGACGGTGATCGCGGATTTGCCGCCTGCGCCGAATTCGGGCCAGTACTGCGCGACGGGGGCGGCGTAGTCGAGCATGCCGCGGTCGGCCAGGCGGTGCAGGACGGTGGCCGAGACACCTTTGGAGGCGGAGTAGATCATGGCGCCGGTGTCGGCGCTCCAGGGCGTGCCGGCGGTGTCGGAGGCGCCGGCCCAGACATCGACGACCGGTTCGCCGTGCCGGTAGACCGCCAGGGCGCCGCCGTTGGTGGCGCGGTTGGCGAAGATTCGGGCGAAAGTGCGTACGGCGGAGGCGAATCGGGGGTCGGCGAAACCGCTCACCCCGGTGGGCAGTCCGGCAGCGGCGGCGGAGCTGGAGGTCGTCATCGATTCACGGTAACCGCGGCACACCCCACGAACAAGGTGTGTCTGGGACAATTTTCGCCCGGTGGGGTGCGGTCGGGTTGTCGGTGGCCTCTGCCACCATGAGGGCATGGATCCGGTGTTCTTCACCAACGCGGCCGCCTTCGACACCTGGCTCGAGGCCGATCACGCACGCCCGGAAGGGCTGTGGATCCTGATGGCCAAGAAGGGTTCGGGCATCGCGTCGCTGAGCGAGGACGAGGCGGTCGATGTCGGATTGTGCTGGGGCTGGATCTCGGGGCAGCGCAAGGGTTTCGACGCCGGACACTATCTGCAGAAGTATGTGCCGCGCCGCCCGCGCAGCCAATGGTCGCAGGTCAATGTCGACAAGGTCGCGGCCCTGACCGCGGCCGGGCGCATGCGCGAGCCCGGTCTGGCCGAGGTGGCCGCCGCCCGCGCCGACGGACGCTGGGCGGCGGCCTATCCCTCACAGTCCGCGTTCACCGTGCCCGAGGATCTGGCCGCCGCGCTCGCGGCGCACCCGCACGCGAAAGCGTGCCTACCACGCCCTGGACCGGACCAGCCAGTACGCGATCGCGCTGGAGCTGTACCGCGCACGCACCCCGAATACCCGGGCTTCACGACTACGGAAGGCGCTCGAGGGCCTCGAAACCCGGTGAAACCGGCTCAGTTCAGCCGTTCCGCCAGCAGGGGCGCCAGCGTGCGCAGCACCGACAGGTAGTCCTCGCTGATGACCTGCGCGGCGACGTGATCCGCGCCCGCGCGCACATGCTCGGCGAGCCGGTCGGCGATCTGGTCGGCGCTGCCGTGGGCGACCACGGCGTCGATGAGGCGGTCGCTGCCGGGCTGGGTCAGATCGTCGGTGTCGAAACCGAAGCGGCCCAGGTTGTTCACATAGTTGACCAGGCCCAGGTAGTAGCCGGCCTTCTCGCGGCCGGCCGCACGCGCCCGCTGGGCGTCCTGGTCGAGGACCACCTTGTGCTCGACGGCCAGCAGCGCGTCCGGGCCGAGAATGCCGCGCACCTCGGCGGTGTGCTCGGGCACGGTCAGATACGGCAGTGCCCCGGCGGTGCGCTCGCGTGCGAGCCTGGCCACCCGCGGACCCAGCGCCGCCAGCGCGCGTCCCTGCTGGGGGACGCCGTGGGCGTCGAGCACATCGAGGTAATTCATCAGCGCGTCATAGGGTTTGGTGAACGCGGCGGTGTGTTCGCGGTGTCCGACACCGATACCGAGCAGGAACCGGCCGGGGAATTTGTCCTCGAGCCGCAGGTAGGTCCGTGCGGCGACCTCTGGCCGTGAGCCCCACACGTTGACGATGCTGGTGCCGACCACGATCGAGTCCGAGCCGGCCAGCAGCTGCTCGTAGCCGTCCCAGTCCGCCGGTGGCGAGCCGCCCAGCCAGACCGCGCCGTAGCCGAGTCCTTCGAGCTCGGCCACCGTTTCAGGGGTGAACTGCGTGTAGAACTGCCATGCACCGAACTTTCCGACGTTCTCGAATGCCATATCGACGGCCAACAGCTCATGATCGGTCGGCATTCCCGGCGTCGTCGAACTCGGCGCGCGCGGCCAGTACCTGGTCCATGTGACCCTCGGCCCAGTGCTGCAGTCCCGAGAGCACCGGCAGCAGGCTGTGGCCCAGCTCGGTGAGCCAATAGTCCACGCGCACCGGCACTTGCGCGGTCATCTGGCGGGTGACCAGGCCGTCGCGTTCGAGGGTGCGCAGGGTCTGGGTGAGCATCTTGTTGCTGACCGAGGCGACGATCGCGCCCAGTTCCCCATAGCGCAGCGGACCGGACCCGAGCGCGGCCAGGATCAGACACACCCACTTGTCGCTGATGGTGTCGAGCATCTGATGGGTCGGACACGCCGCGAGGAAGGCGTTGTAGTCGACCCGGGCCTGTTCGCGCCGCTGGGCCGCGGTGGTGGTCGTCACCACAGGTTCAGCGGCCCGCACCCCACAGCGCATTCCCGCTCACGGCAGCGGGTTTCGGCCATTCCCCGCCCCACAGGCCGCCCGCCGCAGCCGCCGGTGTCACCGATGCCCGCACGCATAGGGGTGACCTGGGAACTTCCGGGTGCCTACTGGCCGGGACCTGTCGGCTCGTCCTACGGTGAAATCACGCCCCGCACCGCCGGGATCGGCGGGCGGGCGTTCCACCGGTGGGCTTTCATTCCTTCGCATCAACAGGAGCATTTCCATGCGTGCTGTCGCTTTCTCACGTCCGGGCGGGCCGGAGGTCCTCGAGCTGCTCGAGGTGCCCGTCCCTGTGCCGGGACCCGGTGAGGTGCTGGTGAAAGTCGCTGCGGCCCCGGTGAATCCGGTCGATATCGGGGCGCGGGCGGGTGCGTTCGCGGCATTGCTGCCCGAGCGTGAGCATTACGTGCCCGGGGTGGAGTTCTCCGGCTGGATCGAGGCGGTGGGTCCCGAGGCCGGCTCCGCGCAGGCCGGGCAGCCGGTGATCGGGTTGATTCCGTGGCTGGCCAGTTTCGCGGGCAGCTACACCGACTACCTGGTCATCCCCGCCGAGCTGGTGGCCGCGGCCCCGACCGGTGTCGATCTCACGGCCGCGGCGACCTTGCCGCTCAACGGGATCACCGCCGACCTGGCCGTCACCGCCGCGGGCGCGGCCCCGGGCAGACGGGTGCTGGTGACGGGTGCGGCCGGTGGGGTCGGCGGCTACGCGGTGCTGTTGGCCGCCGCCGCGGGGGCCACGGTGATCGCGGTGGCCGGGGCGGGTGACGAGGACCTGGTGCGCTCCCTGGGCGCGCACGAATTCGCCACGCGCGGTGCGGATCTGGCGCGGCGACTCGGCGCGAACGGTGTCGACGCCGTCATCGATGCCGCGTTGTTGGGCGGCGCGGTGCTGCCGGTGGTCCGCGACGGCGGCGTCTTCGTCGCGTTGCTGCCCACGGTCGCGCCGCCCGCCGAACGCGGTATCACGGTGACCGCCGTCCAGCAGGCTCCCGACGGCCGCCGCCTGGCCGAACTGGTGGACCTCGTCGAATCCGGCGCCCTCACCCTGCGCGTGGCCGAAACCTATCCCCTCACCGAGGCCGCCGCCGCGCATGCCCGCTTCGAAAAGGGCGGGCTGCGCGGGCGTCTGGTGCTGCTGCCCTAGACGCCGCGCCCCGCACGGGAATGCCGCTGTCAGCATGTCGGCGGCGGCATTGCCCGTCCCGCGGGGGTCGTCGGAGTAAGCGCCGATCTGCGCCATCGGCCGATGCTGTATCGACGGCCTCGGTTTCCCGCGCCGGTTGACGGCGCGCGAGAACGCCTTCCACACCCCTGCCGCCGATCTGCGCCCGCAGGATCTGAGTACCGCTCAGGCGGCCTCGGGGCCCGCGTGGGTGCGGAATTGTCCGGGCGATATCCCGAATTCGCGTTTGAACGCCTTGGCGAAGGCGTATTCGGAGGTGTACCCGGCCTTCTCGGCGACCACGCGCAGCAGCAGGTCGGATTCGCGCAACAGCCGCGCCGCGCACGTCATGCGCCACCACGTCAGGTAGGTCAGTGGCCCGGTGCCCAGGGTGGCGGTGAAGCGTTGGGCGAACACCGAGCGTGACACTCCCGCGCGCGCGGCCAGCGTCTGTACCGTCCACGGCGCGGCCGGTTCGGCGTGGATCGCTTGCAGGCCCGCGTGGATCACCGGATCTCCCAGCGCGGCGACCCATCCGGTGTCGGTGGGGTGGGTCTGGTGCCAGGCGCGCAGCATGAACAGCAGCAGCACCTCGAGCAGCGGCGCGATCGCACCCGAGCCGTGGCGGGACTCGACCTCGTGGCCGAGCAGCTCGATGGCGGTGCGCAGCGGGCTGTGGTGACCGACCCGGGCGGGCAGGTGGATCACATCGGGCAGCTCCGCCAACGCGGGGTGCTCCCGCGAGCCGTCGAGATAGTAAGCGCCGCACAGCAATACGGTTTCGGTGCCGGTTTCGGTGGCGGTGTCGAGGCTGTCGGTGATGGCGTGGCCGCGGCTGCGCGGCATGAACGCGACATCACCGGCCTGCAGGTGCACCGGCGCGCCACCGTCGGGCACCAGCCAGCACGAACCCTGCAGCACCACATGGAATCCGGCGCTGTTGCCCTCCGCCGGGAAGTAGGTGCGCCACGGCGCGATCTTGACGGTGCGGTTGGAGTGCGGGATGCCCAACCGCATCGCGGCGACGGCGTCGCTGAGAATGTCCACTGCTCCACCGTAGCGGCGCCCGGGGCGGCTTCGGACGATCGGATATCAGGACCGGATTCTCGAGCATCGATCGTCCGGGCCGGGGTCCCTAGCGTGAGAAAGCGAGCCGATCCCGCGGCTTCGTTCCCACTCGATGGAGTTGTCCCCCATGCGTATTGCTGTCCACGGCGCGAGCGGTTTCACCGGTTCGCTCATCGTCGCCGAACTGGTTCGCCGCGACATCACCCCGGTGCTGGTCGGCCGCGACGCGGCCCGGCTGCGCCGGGTCGCGCACAAGTCGGGGCTGCCCGACGCCGAGATCCGGGTCGCCGCCCTCGACGACATCGAAGCCCTCGCCGCCGCGTTCGCCGACTGCGACGCGGTCATCAATGCCGCCGGACCGTTCACCTTCTGGGGTGAGCCGGTGGTCCGCGCCGCGATCGCCGCACGCCGCCCCTATCTCGACACCACCGGCGAACCCGCCTACCTGCACAAGATCCTGACCACCTACGACCAGGCCGCCAAAGACGCTGGGATCGCGGTGCTTCCGGCCGTCCAGGACGACGGCGTACCCGGCGACCTGATCGCCGCCCTGGCCGCCGCTCGCCTCGACGCCCCGATCGCCGAGATCGTCGTCGCCGACCTGCGCCGCCCCGGCGCGGCCTCGCGCGGCACCGCCCGCTCGATGGCCGCCATCGCGGTACTCGATCAGATCGAATACCGCGACGGTGACTGGCGTCCGGCCGCCGACTCGGCGAGCACGCTGACCGAACCCGGTGAAACCGAACCGGTCACGGTGACTCCGCTGGCCCTGCCCGGCGTGTACACCGTCCCGCGTCACGTCGACTCCCCGGTTGTGCGCGGGGTCATCCGCACCGAGGTGGGCGAGCTCTTCGCCGGGCTCAGTGGTGAAGTGGCCGAGACGATTCCGGAGATCCCCGACCCGGCCGTGCTGGCGGCCTCACGCTGGTTCGTGCTGGCCGAGGCCACCGGCGTCGACGGCCGCCGCGCCCGGGGCTGGGTCACCGGATTCGACCCCTACGGCTCCACCGCGGTCATCGCCGTGGAGGCCGCCCGCCGCCTGGTCACCGACGGCGCACCGGCCGGAACCCTGACTCCCGCACAGGTCTTCGACCCCGCCGGATTCCTGGCCGCACTCACCGACCACGGAATCACCTGGCAGGTGGAAACGCTCGCGGCGGTCTGATCCACGGCGCGGGGCGGTGATCGGCAGGCGCCTCGACAGAATCGGCGGCGGCGGAAGCAACCCCATCCGATGCCCCAGGCAGGCCGATCCGCACCGGCAGCTCGTCGCCGCTCATCCGGTCCGCACCGGGCGCCTGCGCCGCGAATTTCGGACCGCGGCGTGTTCCCTTGCACCGCAACGTACTGCGCACCGGCCCACACCATGCGGGTGGACCGGGGCGAAGTACGTGGTGTTCAGTTGGCCGAGTCGACCTTCGGAAAGGTCTGGGTGACCAGGGTGAGCAGCGCGTCGGCGAGCAGGTGGTGCACCTGCTCGCGGGTCAGGCTGCCGCGCACGATCCACTCGCGCCCCGCCGCCTTGACCAGACCGCCGTAACAGCGCACCAGCGCCCGCAATTCGCCCGAATGCAGCGAATCGTCCAGGCCCATCATCGCGACCATGCGGTCGGCGGCGGCGTAGTCGGCCTCGTCGAGGATGCGCTGCACCTCCGGGTCGTCGCCCACACCTTCGTGACCGGTGACCTTGACCCAGGTGCTGCCGTGCTCGCCGATGGTGTCCAGCAGCCACGACACGCTCGCGTCCACCCGATCCCGGGTCGACCCGGCGGGCACCGACATCTTCTCCGGCCGCGGCAGCGTCACCATGCGCCGCACCACCGCCAGGTACAGATCGCGCTTGTTGCCGAAGTAGTGGTTGATCAGTCCGCGCGCCACCCCGGCCCGCTGGGCCAGTTCGGCGGTGGACACCGCGGCATAGGGACGTTCGCCGAACATGTCGATCGCGCAGGACAGGATCTGCGCGCGGCGTTCGTCGGGTTCGAGCCGGCGCCGACGCGAGGGAGCGTCGCCGGTGTCCTCGGAGGAGGCCGGCTCGATGGTCGGGGTTTCAGAGTGAGCGGGCAATGAGATCCTTCATCACCTCGTTGGCTCCCGCGAGGATTCGCAGGACCCGAGCGCCGGTGTACAGCTGGGAAATCGGGTATTCGGTCATGTATCCATAGCCGCCGAAGAACTGCAGGCAGCGATCCACCACATTACCGAGTTGATCGGTCAACCAGTATTTCGACATGGCCGCGGTGGGGATATCGAGCTCCCCGCGCAGGTGCTTGCCGATGCAGTCGTCGAGGAAGACCCGCCCGACCTTGGCGATCGTCGCGCACTCGGCCAGCTCGAACCGGGTGTTCTGCATCGCGAACAGCGGCTTGCCGAACGCCTCGCGCCCCTTGGTGTAGTCGACGGTCAACGCGACCGCCTTCTCGGTCATCGCCACCGCCATGATCGCGGTGACCAGCCGTTCCTGGGCCAGCATCTGCATCATCTGATAGAAGCCCTGCCCCTCGGCCGCACCCAGCAGGTTCGTCGCGGGCACCCGCAGGCCGTCGAAGAACAGCTCGGCGGTGTCCTGCGCCTTGCCGCCGATCTTGGACAGGATGCGTCCGCGGGTGAAACCCGGTGTGTCCTCCCCGACCTCGGCGAAAATCAGCGAGACACCCGCCGCACCCAGCGACGGGTCGGTCTTGCAGGCGATGATGATGCCGTCGCACAGCCAGCCGTTGGAGATGAAGATCTTCGAACCGGTGATGACGTACTCGTCGCCCTCGCGCACCGCGCGGGTCTTGATCGCCTGCAGATCCGACCCCGTGCCCGGCTCGGTCATGCCGATCGAGAGCACCATCTCCCCGCTGGCGGCCTTGGGCAGCACCGCGCGCTTGAGTTCCTCGGAACCGAACTCGTGAATATAGGGCGCGATGATCGAGGAGTGCACCGACATGCCCAGCGACCCGTCACCGGCGTGCGCCTGGGCCTCGATGATGGCCGCCTCGTGCGCGAAAGTGCCGCCGCCACCGCCGTATTCGGCAGGGATGGCCGCACACAGCAGGCCCAGTTCGCCGGCACGGTTGTAGAGCTTGCGGTCGGGATGGCCCTGCGCGATGAACTTCTCGGTGTGCGGAATCACCTCCTTCTCGAAGAAGGTGGTCGCCAGTCCTCGTACCGCCTCGACCTCGTCGTCGCTCCATGCGGGGCGTGCCATGGTGTGATCCTTCGCTTGCCATCAGGGTGCGCGTCAGCGCCTCGCCCCTCAGCGTGCACGGCTATTGGCGGAGTGTCAACAATGTGTCAGTCGCCGCTCGCCCGCGACTGATTCACCTCCGCGAAAGTCGCGAAAATCGGCGTGTCCGCATCCGCCTCGATGCCCTGACGCCGCAGAAACCCATCGATCAAACCCCACACCAACTCCGTGGCCTGATCCACGAACTCACCCGTCTGCTCCACCGACGGGGTATCCGAATCCGACAACCACAGATCGGTGATCGACACCACCGCACCGATCAACGCCCGCGACAGATAATCCAGGCCCCGCGTATCCAACGGCACCGCCTCGGCCACCGACCGCGCCAGCTTCTCCAACCGCCGCGCCGCATCCCGGCCCAGATCCAGTTGCAGCACACCCGCACCCGACTGCTGCAACACCGGCGCCTGACCCAGATAACGGAACACGTTGGGATGCTCCAGAATCCCGGCCGCATACTCGCCGAAGACGCGCCGCAACGCCTGCCGCGGCGGCTGCAGCATCAACGTCATATCCGACCCCGCGGCCGAGAACGCCTGCCGCGACATACGCGCCGCAATCTCGGTGAACAAATCGCCCTTGTCCGCGAACTGCCGATACAGCCGCGGCTTGGTGATCTGCGCTTCGCGCGCGATGTCATCCATGCTCGGACGCGGACCCGCCCGATCGATCACCCGGATCGCCGCGTCCACGATGTCCTCACGGGTCACCATCCGGACCGCTCCGGCACTGCTACGAGCCACGCCCGGAGTGTACACGTACCGACAGTACGCACGGGAACTTCCCTTCGCCGGGCCCTTCTACCCTAGATTACCGGCCCGTCACGTGATACAAGCCACATAGCGCTAGCCGCAACCCGGGATTGATTTGACGCAGAACGTACTGCCAGTATCGATCTTCGTACCGGCAGTACGCACAACCGGAAAGCAGCCGATGTCCCACGCAGCACGCCAACTCAGCGACACCCTGCGAGCACCCCTGCCCGCAGCCTTCGACCAGCTCACCGACACCGACCTGGCCGAACTCGACCGCCTGCTCACCCAGGCCCTCGACCACCACGGCGCCACCCTCGACGCCGCCATCGGCCACTCCCTCGACATCGTCCCGCGCCTCATGCGCCCGGCCGTCAAGAAAGCACTGGGACTATGAGCGAGCACCTCGCCGCCGTCGCCGAGACCACCAAACTCGCACGCGTACTGGGCATCACCGACCCCACCGAACTCGACTTCCTCGTCGACCTGCCATCCGCCGCCATCCGCGAATACCGCGAACGCGTCACCGACCGACTCTTCGACCGAGACACCAAGCGACTCAAAGGCATCGCCGCCGCCAGCAAGATCGTCCCCGTGGCCCTCAGCTCCAAAATGGCCGAACGCGCCTTCGGACCCGTCCTGTGCGCCGCCGTCGCCAGCGCCGTCGAACCCCACCGCGCCGTCGACATCGCCAAACACCTACACGCCACATTCCTCGCCGAATGCGCCGTCCAACTCGACCCCCGCCGCACCGCCGCCATCATCGCCGCCGTCCCCGCCACCATGGTCACCGACGTCGCCCGCGAACTCCTCGCCCGCGGCGACCACATCACCATGGGCCGCTTCGTCCACGTCGTCCCCGAACCCGCCCTGCGCGCCGCCGCACCCGTCATGAGCGACGCCGACCTGCTACGCATCGGCTTCCTACTCGAAGACAAAACCGCCATCGACCGCGTCCTGCACATCGTCGCCGACCGCGTCCCCGGCGTCATCCGCGCCGCCTACGACCAGAACATGTGGGCCGAAGGCATCGACCTGCTCGACTCCATCGCACCCCACAACCGCGCCTGGATCGGCGACATCACCGCCGGACTCGGACCCGACGTCCTCGACGCCCTCATCACCGCCGTCGCCGAACTCGACGCCTGGGCCACCCTGCTGCCCATCACCAGCGCCATGAGCCCCGACAGCCTGCGCCTGTTCGCCGAACGACCCACCGTCCACGACGAAAACATCCTCGCCGCCATCATGGACGCCGCACTCGACGGCGGACAATGGGTCAACCTGCTGCCCTTGGCATCCCACCTACCCGCCGAACAACTCGCCTTCATCGCCGCCCGCGTCGGCGACCAAGACGACGACCGCCTCGGCGACCTCATCCGCGACGCCCACACCGCCGGACTCTGGGCCGCCATGATCCCCGTCGCCCTCGCCCTCACCGACGAACACCGCCGCCGCCTGGCCGGACTACCCGTCATGACCGAACCCGACGTCCTCACCGCCGTCATCACCGCCACCGCCGACCACGACCTGTGGTCGCAGGCACTGCCTCTCGTCGACGCCCTCCCCGACACCACCAAACCCACACTCGCCGCCCTCATCGGCGACCTCACCCGCGAACAACTCCTCGCCGCCGTCCTCACCGCCTCCTGCGGCGACAACATCCACACCCTCGTCGACATCGCCCTCGCCCAGAACACCGAAGGCCGCACCCGCGTCCTCACCCTCATCGACGGCATGGACGACATCGAAGAATTCCTCTCCGCCCTCACCCCCGACACCCCCGACACGGTGTGGCAGGCCCTCATCCAGGTCCGCGCCGAAATCCCCGCCCGCCTGCTCACCCTGCTCGCCGAACGCGCCCGCGAACTCGACCGCGACGCCGACGCCGCCCAACTCGAACCCCTCACCACCACCGCCAACTAGCCACACCCCCAGCCCCGACGCCCGGCCGCCTCCACGGCCGGGCGTCTCCCATATCCGGCCCTTTGAGAGAATGGCTCGTCCACCACCCCCGCACGAAGGATCACCACAGCTTCCGATGGCCGACCAGACGACCCCGGCAACACCGACCGACGCACCGGCCATCGACCCCGACGAGCTGGCCATCTGCCTGCGCGTCCTCGAACAAGCGGGACAACTCGACAAGGAACACCCCGACTCCGTCGCCGTACAGCGCGCCGTCGGATACATGTTCAAGAAGTTCAAACAAAACAAGCGGATCGCCAAGCGCGACGCCATCTCCGAAGCCGACAAGCAGGTCGTCGCCGCCACCGCTACCGGCTCACCCAACCGGATCGACGACGAAACCGCCGGAATCCCGATCAGTTCCACCACCGTCGGCGCCAGCGCCGGAACCCTGCTGCGGCCGCGTCCCTGCTACATATGCAAACAGCGCTATACCCAAGTGGATGCGTTCTACCACCAGCTCTGCCCCGACTGCGCCGCCAAGAGCCACACCAAACGCGACGCCCGCACCGACCTCACCGGACGCCGCGCCCTGCTCACCGGCGGCCGCGCCAAGATCGGCATGTACATCGCCCTGCGACTACTCCGCGACGGCGCCCACACCACCATCACCACCCGCTTCCCCAACGACGCCATCCGCCGCTTCGCCGCCCAGCCCGACAGCGCCGACTGGCTCCACCGCCTGCGCATCATCGGCATCGACCTGCGCGACCCCGCCCAGGTCGTCGCCCTCGCCGAAGACGTTGCCGCACAAGGCCCGCTCGACATCCTCATCAACAACGCCGCCCAGACCGTGCGCCGCACCACCGGCGCCTACAGCGCGCTCGTCGAAGCCGAGAACGGGCCGCTGCCCGCCGGCGAACTGCCCGAGATGATCAGCTTCGGCAAGACCATGCAGGCCCACCCGGCCTCGCTCACCGCCTCGCTGACACCCAGCCTGTCCGGCGCCGACATCACCGACCTCGCCCTCGTCGCGGGATCAGCCACCCCCGAACGCATTTCACGCGGCGTCGCCATCGACGCCGGCGGACTGGTGCCCGACCTCGCCCACACCAACAGCTGGGTGCAGGCCGTCGGCGAAGTCGACGCCACCGAGCTCCTCGAAGTGCAGCTGTGCAACTCGGTCGCGCCGTTCATCCTCATCTCGCACCTGCGTCCCGCCATGGCCGCCGCGGCCGCCGAGCGCAAGTACGTCGTGAACGTCTCCGCCATGGAAGGCGTCTTCGCCCGCGGCTACAAAGGCCCCGGCCACCCGCACACCAATATGGCCAAGGCCGCGCTGAACATGTTGACCCGCACCAGCGCTCGCGAAATGTACGAGACCGACAAGATCCTCATGACCGCCGTCGACACCGGCTGGATCACCGACGAACGCCCGCACTACACCAAGATCCGCCTCGCCGAGGAGGGCTTCCACGCACCCCTCGACCTGGTCGACGGCGCGGCGCGGGTGTACGACCCGATCGTGCGCGGCGAGGCCGGAGACGAGCTCTTCGGCTGCTTCCTCAAGGACTACGAACCCTCCAACTGGTAACCGCTCGAACGAGACAGCTCCCTCGCCTCTAGGAAGTCTTTAGAGGCGAGGGGCTGTTAGGTGACTTGAAGCTGAGAAGGTAATTCATGTTTCGATGCGCATATCTACGTAAACATATGTTCGTTTCCGCTACTCAGGCCGATGACCAGGGCGGATAATCGGTCCATGAGTGGACGATCCTTCGCTGCCGCGGTTCGCGACCGGGTGCCCCTCCTCCGCTGGTCGGTCCTCCGGTTCCTTTTGGGCGGGCCGACTTTCGTGCGTACCGGGCAGGTCGGTGACGGCCGGGAGCGGGCCGCGCGCGACTTCGTACTGGCCCACTCCCCCGCCGGCGATCCCGACAGTGCGCTCGCGGCCTTCGACGACTTCGCCCGCAACCACAGCCTGCTGGTGAACATCGGCGACGAGAAGGGCCTGATTCTCGATGCGGCCCTGCGCAAGACCACCCCGAAGCTGCTCCTCGAACTCGGCGGATACTGCGGCTACAGCGCGATCCGCACCGCACGCCTACTCGACGCCGACGCCCGGCTGATATCGGTCGAGATGAACCCCGACAACGCCGAAATCGCCCGCACCCTGCTCGCCCACGCGGGCCTGGCCGACCGGGTCAGTGTGGTGGTCGGCACGATCGGCGACGGCGGCGAAACCCTGAAGCGCCTGGCCACCGCACATGGATTCGCCCCCGGCACACTGGATTTCCTCTTCATCGACCACGACAAGAGCGCCTATCTCCCCGACCTGAAGACCATCCTGGACCAGGGCTGGCTACATCCGGGCAGCATCGTGGTCGCCGACAATGTCGGCATCCCCGGCGCCCCCGGCTACCGCCGCTACATGCACGACTCCGAGGGCACGATCTGGCACACCACCGAGCACCACACCCACACCGAATACCAATCCCTCCTCGAGGACCTGGTCCTCGAATCCGAATACCTACCCTGACCGACCCAGCCGGCGGGGGCGCCACAGTCCCACTGGCCGTGCCGATTCGAGGTCGGCGGATCGTCCGCAACTGCCGTCACGAATGCTGAACAGCCCAAGAGTGCTGGCTACGCTTCGGTATGGCTGTAATGGACGTGTGCAATGACTCCACTGGATGGCTCATTCTCTGGCTGGAACCACTGGGAGAGGACCGGTGGCTGAGGCCGAGCGAGCGGGTCCGAATCCGCACCGACTACCGCGGTGACGACCTGGCATTCTCCGTCACCACATGGGTAGACCAGCGTGATCGGGCCGATGGGATCGAGAACATCGCCGTCTGCGTCGAGAACGGCGATTGCCGTGCCGAGGTCACCGACGCCAACGGTGCCGTCGTCGAATGTGGCCACCAGCGCCCCGAGCGGATAGCCAAAAGATGGCAGGCCGAGAGGGAGGCCATGCCGAAAAGTGCGGCAGCTCAGACGTCGCCTGAGAGCTTGTGAACGTCTGGCACTGTTAGCCGAGGGCTGGTGCGGTGGGCCTATTCGTGCACATTTCGCTGCTGGGAGGCGGATTTCTGCCAGTTCGGGTGCCTCAGTGCACGTTCAGGCCCGTGATCAATTTGCATGGAAAGCCAACTGGGCGTGAGGATCCGAGATCGACTGCACGTACATGTCGCTCCAGTGGCGTGAATTGGGGTTGCCCTGCTTCTTTCGCGGGAGAGCGGGCTTCTATTCGGCGAGGGTGTTGTCGAGGATGTCGTCCAGGTCGAGTTCGGTGCGGCCGTAACCGAAGATCGCGCGTAGGTATAGGGGTGCGACCAGTCGGTCGAGGACCCTAGAGAGGGTAGGGGTGTGCTCGCCGCGGGTTCGGGCCCGGTCGAGCATTTGTTGGATCAGGTCGGCGCGGGCTGCGGCGATGTCGGTGATCTGCCGGGCGCGGTCGGAGTCGGTGGCGGTGTGCGCCCGGGCGGCGATGGCTGCTTGCAGGAGTGAGAGTCCTTCGGGTGCACCGAGTTCGGTGGTCATCCGCTCCGCCCAGAGGAGCAGATCGCGGCGCAGGGAACCTGTGTCGGGCAGGGGCTGTTCCTGGTTGAGCTTGGCAACGGCCACCGCCACGTCGAGCACGAGGTTGTCCAGGGTGCCCCAGCGGCGGTAGATCGTCGCCTCGTTGACGCCCGCGCGTTCGGCGACGTCGCGACCGGTGAATCCGTCGCGACCGCGTTCCTCGATGAGGGCTCGTACGGCCTCGTGCACCGCGGCGCCTACGCGCGCGGTGCGGCCGCCGGGTCGGCGGCGCGGTGGCGAGATGTCGCTCATGACCGCAGATTCTAGCAACAAAAGCGAGATTGCTTGCTTTAGCTGTGGCGAGCCCTTACCGTTGCTTATAGCAAGCAGACACGCATTAATGCGTGACGTTCTCTCCGACGGAAGGTCGGATCATGAAAATCCACAGCTTCGTTCTCGGCTTCCTCCCCTGGATCGTGATCATCCCGTTCCCCAGCGACAAGATGGGGTGGGGTGCTCTGCTCGGGTTCTTCGTCGCCGTGGTTCAGCTCGGGCTGAACCACCGCCGCGGCGCTCCGATGGACGCGATGATCCTCGACCTCGGCAGTGCCGCTTTCCTGCTCGCTCTCTCCGGCCTCGGCTTCCTGGCACCGCATTCGGGATTGATCAAAGCCAACGACGTCCTGTCCTTCACGTGGCTGGCGCTGATCGCGTTCGGCAGCATGGCGGCGGGCCGTCCGTTCACGATGGGCATCGCACGTCGACAGGTGCCGCAAAACACCTGGGACAGTTCGGATTTCCGCAGCACACACATGGTGATCACCAGAATCTGGGGGATCGCTTTCGCCGGCCTTGCCATTGCACTGGGCATCGTCCGGATCGCCGATCTCGCCATCGCGGCCGGCCTGCCCGTGCGCCTGATCGGCCTGTCGATTCCCTTCCTGCTCACCATCCGAGAGGTCAAAGCGATCCGCGCCCGCACCACGACCACCGCATGACACCGGCACCCCCGCCGAAACCCCGACAGAAGATCAACTGGCCGTCACGATCCGCCCGAACTGTCCTCTGAGATAGCGTGCTTCACACAGCCACCGCGTGTTACCGACGACTCGACGATCGGCGGGCAGACGAATGTCACGAGTTTTTCTGACCATGGCCATGTCACTCGACGGGTTCATCACCGGTCCCGACGACAACGCCGAGAACCCGGCGGGCACCAACGGGATGCGGCTGATGGACTGGCTCGGCGGCGGCGCCGAGCCCGATGCGCAAGGACCCGCGGCTTTCCGCCCCAAACACCCCAACAGCCAACTCGTGTTCGACGAGGCCATGGCGACCGGTGCCGTGATCACCGGGAAGCGGACCGCCGACTTCGCCGGTTACTGGGGCGGCGATCACCACAACGGAGTGCCGATCTTCGTGCCGACCCACCGTGCACCCGACCAGAACCCTTATGAGCGAGTCCGATACATCACCGAAGGCATCGCTTCCTGCGTGGAACAGGCCAAACAGGCCGCCGGCGGCCGGGACGTCATGATGCACGGCGCCTACACCGGTCAGCAGGCCCTCGAGGCCGGTGTACTGGACATGATCGAAATCCAGCTCCAGCCCGTACTACTCGGCCAAGGCCGACGGCTGTTCGATGGCCTCCCCGCCGAGCACATCGAACTCGACCTGATCCGCACCCTCGAGGACCCCGGCGTCCTGCACCTGCGCTACCTGGTTCGCAAATAGCATCCCTCACGGCCCGCCAAGTTGGTGAGTCAGTCGATGAATCTGTCGGCCTCTTCGTCGAAACCCCTCACTCCCGACTCCTCGAGGAAGATTCGGCGGGCGGACTCTCGGCGGCTGCGAAGGGCGCCGAAATGGTCGCGGTCCCGGATGAGTGTCGGGTAGCCCCATACGGCGCTCATGAAGCCGGTTCTGGTGGTGAACTCCCATTCCGAAGGCAGTTGCCAGTCTGTGACGACGAATCTGTCGAGCGGGAAATAGGAGGGCCAGCCGTCTTCTCCGACGAGCAGCACGCCAAGCGTGTTGTTCAGCAATGCCATTGCTCGAACGGTGTATTCGTTGCCTACGACCGCGGGGAGCAGGTAGGCGGGTGTGCCGTCGTCGCGGCGTGTGGTGCTTTCGAGTGGGCCGATACACAGGACCTTCACAGTCCCTCCGCATGTGCGATCTGATGCCAGCGGTTTCGATGCGACGCATCGGCAGGCCAGAGGAGCCAGGGTAGCCTCGGAAGATCAAGGAGTCCAATGCGTTTGGTTCATCCCTCGCGCTGGGGTGTCGCGGTCGGTTGATCTGGGGCATGTCGGTTTTTCCTTGCTGTGTGCGGAGTTCCTCGATGGTGCGGGCGAGGGTGTGCACCACTCGGTCGCGTTCACGGAGCAGTCGCGGGTGGTGTTCGCGCAGTGCGGTCAATCGGTCGGTGTGCCGGTCGAGGATCGCGGCGATCCCGTCGAGTCCGAGGTCCAGTTCCCGCAGCGCCAGAATCTCCTGCAGGCGCAAGAGCTGCGACTGCTCGTAGAAGCGGTAGCCGTTGCTGCGGACGCCCGCCGGGGGCAGGAGGCCGATCTCGACCCACTCGTCATCCCCGCTGGAACCACGCCGGTCCATCCGGCACCTCGACGCTAAACGTTCACGCGGCGTGAACCTCAAGACCGCGAGCAGCACCCTCGTACCGGCGGTGCGGAGTCCTATCCTGGGTTCATGGGCTACCGGCTGCTCGCCGATGTGACCGCGGTCGTGCACTTCTTGTTCGTGGCCTATGTCGTGGTGGGCGGGTTCATCGCGTGGCGGTGGCCGCGCACGATCTGGCTGCATCTGCTGGCGTTCGGGTGGGGGTTCAGCACGGTCTTGTTCGGTTTCGAGTGCCCGCTGACCGATCTGGAGAATTGGGCACGCCATCGAGCGGGTGAGGCCGGTCTGCCGTCGAGCGGGTTCATCGATCACTACATCACCGGGGTGCTGTATCCCCGCAGCGCGCTGGAAGAAGTGCGGATAGTCGTGGTGATCTGCGTGGCGGTGTCCTGGGTGGGGCTCTATCTGTTGAGCAGGCGGCGGGCCGCTACGCAGCGGTCCTGATCGTGCGGATCGGTGCGCTCAACGCGGCCGCGAGCGCGAGCGCGGTGAGGATCAGCAGTGCCAGAAGGGATTTCGCCGCGTCGGCGAGGGACCAGGTTGCCGCGTCGATGGCGGGTTGCAGCGCGGTCGTCGGCAGGTACGGCTGGGCTTTCGGCACCGCCGAGAACAGCAGACAGCAGATGTAGATCCCGGCGGTGACCCCTGCGGCGATACCGGCCGAACGGGTTCGCGCCGCGAGGCCCGCGGCGAACACCGCGAACAGCATCACCGCGAGTGCCTGCACCGCAAGCGAACCCACCGCCGGACCCAGCGGATACCGGCCGAACAGTGCCCAGCACTCGTACAGCGCGACGACCGCCCCGGCCAGTGCGGCGGCCCCGATCACCCCGGCCGCGACCGCGATTCGCGGCAGGAACAGCCGCACCGGGGAGACCTCGCGACTGTAGTAGAAGATGCCGATCGGATCGGTGTCGCGCAGCGCGCACGCCTGCGCGGCCAGGATCATGGCCACCGCCGCGACCAGCAGTCCGGTGTTCTTCACGTACTGCTGCAAGCCGTCTCGCCAGTCGGGCACCTTCAGCAGCTGGATTTCCGACGAGTGCCCGATCAGGTCGGGAAGATATTTCGCGCCCAGCAGCGAGACGAACCCGAACAGGACGAACGCCGCGACCAGGGCGACGAGTCGGCGGGTCCGGAGCCATCGGTACCACTCGACCCGGAATACGGTGCGGTTCACGGCTTCTCCCCGATCGCGGCGAAGAACGCGTCGGTCAATGTCGGACGCGTGATGCGGATGTCATCGATCTCGCCGCTGTGCGCGGCGGCGTCGGTCAGGGCGGGTGCCCATTCCGAATGCTCGGATTCGATGATCCGGCCGTCGGTCATGGTGATCCGCAGAGTCGGCGAGCCGGTGTGGCGATCCAGGAAATCGGTGGTGTCCCCCGCGAAGACGGCCCGCCCGCGGTGCAGCACCAGCAGCCGATCGGCCAGGTCCTCGACGTCGGCGAGCAGGTGACTGGAGAACACCACTGTCATCCGGCCGCCCAGTTCCCGCATGAGCGAGAGCACGGCCGCGCGTCCTTCGGGATCGAGTGCGCTGGTGGGTTCGTCGAGGATGAGCACCCCGGGCGCGCGGACCAGCGCCGCCGCGATTCCCAAGCGCTGCAGCATGCCCCGGGAGAATCCGCCGGCCCGGCGGTGGGCATGGCGTTCGAGGTCCACGGCCGCCAGGGCGGAGTCGATGGTCCACTCCCCTGCCGGGCGCACCGCTCCGATGGCCATCGATTGCGCGAGCACCTCGCGCGCCGACAACCACGGCTCGAAACCCGGTGTGTCGGGACAGTATCCGACAGCGTCCAGGCCGACGGGCACCCGCACCGAGCCCGCGGCGACCCGCTGCAGACCCAGCACGGTCCGGATCAGCGTCGTCTTGCCCGCGCCGTTGAGCCCGATGAGTCCGACCACGCCCGGACCGTCGACGGTCCATCCGACCCCGTCCAGGGCGACGAACTCGCCGAAGCGCACCGACACGTCGGCGACCTCGATGAGCGGCTCACTCACGGTCGGTGACACCGTCGCGGCCCACCACCAGATAGATGATTCCGCCCAGCGGAATGCTCACCAGGCAGACGATGGCCCACAACCATTTCGGCAGGTACTTCACCCGCGACCGAGACAGGTCGTACCAGCAGAAACCGACGAAGGCGAGCCCGACCACGGCCAGTGGCACGAGTGCGGCTACGGGAATGTTGGACACCGCGGTTCCTCTCCACGAGCGACCCGGCCATTGTTACCAGATCTGAGAACATTATTAATCAGGTGAGCAATCGCTGCTAGTGTCGAGGCGGTGAACTCCGTCGAACTTCTGCTCCATCCGGTTCGGCTGCGCATCGTCCAGGCGTTCCTGGGCGACCGGACCCTCACCACGAGCGAACTCAACGCCGAACTCGGCGATGTGCCGCCGGGCAGCCTCTACCGGCATATGGCGCGACTGGTCGACGCCGGCGTCCTCGAGGTGGTGACCGAGCGCCGCGTGCGCGGCACCGTCGAACGCACCTACCGGTTGCGCCTGGACGCCGCACAGGTCACCCCGGATCAGCTCGACGCCCTGGGCCCGGAGGATCACCGCCGCGCCTTCATGGCCTACATCGCCGGTGTGCTGGCCGATTTCGACCGCTACCTCGACCGCGGCGAAATCGATTACGTGCGAGACGGAGTCGGCTACCGCACGCTCGGGATGTGGCTGGACGACGACGAATTCGCCGACTTCGTCGCCGACCTGCGCCGAATCGTCGAGCCGCGGCTGGCGAACACCGCCGCTCCGGGCCGCAAGCGCCGCCTGCTGCGCACCGTCTTCATCCCCGACGGCCCGGGCACCGAAAGCGAAAGCACGTCGGAGCGCCGATGATCGCGGCGGTTGAACCAGCGCGACGAATTGGGTTCCGGGCGAGGAAGCTACCCGCCCGGGCGCGGGGTCCTCAGTTCGAGCGCCCCGGCACCGGCCCGGCCAGCGTGCGGGTGATCAAAGCGACTATCGCGGACAGGTTTTCGGGCAGGTCCAGGTAGAAGTGGCCGCCGGGGAACGTCGCCAGATCGAATCCGGCCGCGCTGTAGGCGCGCCACTCCTCCGCCTGCGCGGGGGTGGTGGTCGGGTCCTCGGAGCTGATCAAGGCGGTGATCGCCGTGCGCAGCGGCTCGCCCGGCTCGTGGCGGTAGGTCTCCACGGCGCGGTAGTCGCTGCGCAGTGCCGGGAGCACCAGCTCGGCCAGGCTCGGCTCCTCGCGCAGGATCTGCACCGACGCCGGATCGTTGGACAGGCGTTCGAGATCGGCGATCAGCCCTTCGTCGGGGCCCGCGTGTAAGAGCCGGGTTTCGGCGAAAGCCGGTGCGGGACGGCCCGACACGAACAGGTGCGCCACCTCGCGCCCGGCCGCCTCCACCCGCCGGGCGGCCTCGTAGGCGACGGTCGCGCCCATGGAGTGCCCGAAGATGGCCAGGCGCACGGATTTCGGCCAGGCCAGCAGATCCGCCGCGGCCTGGTCGGCCAATTCGGTCAGCACCGGCACGGGCTCGTCGCCGAGCCGGTCCAGGCGGCCAGGGTACTGCACTCCGAATACCGTGGTGCCCGAGGAGAATCCCCGGGCCAGCGCCCGGTAGGCGGTGATCGAGCCGCCGCCGGGCGGGAAGCACACCAGCGCGGTGCTCGGATCGGGATCGGACTTCAGCTCGCGCAGCCAGGCGGTCGTGGTGAGGTCGGTGACGGTCACCCGATCGAGTATGCCGTGAGAATCACCACGGCGGTTGCACCAGGTCGCGGCATTACAGTCGGATCGTGGCTACCCATGACGAGCTGGTCCGCGACTACGAGGCCGGAATCGGGGTCACCGGTTCCGCACTGCCGCCGGTGGATCCGGGCGCGAATCTGGCTGCGGCCCTGCCGGTCTGGGCGCTGGCCGGCGGCGCGGTCGCGGCCTTCGCGGCGGCGGCCGACCGCCTGCGGGAGGCCCTCGCCCTGCCGCCCTCGCACAGTGCGATCGAGCCGGGCCGGGTGACCGCAGCCTTCTCGAGTGAGCGCCTGTTCCGCTCGCATGGGCAGCGGCCGGATATCTTCGCAGAATTCTCGGGCTTCTTCAGGACTGCGGACGCATGGGTGCGCACGCACGCCAACTATCCGCACCATCGGGCTCGACTGCTCGCCGCGGTCGAATTGCCCGCCGACGCCACGCGCGCGGAGTTCACCGGCAGGGTCGCGTCGCTGGCCGCCGCCGACATCGAACAGCGCGCGCTCGAGCACGAGGCCATCGCGGTACGGGTCCGCGCCGAGCGGGAGTGGGCGGACAGTCCGCAGGGTGAGGCGGCGGCCTCGGGCCCGCTGGTCGCCGTCGAGGCGCGTGACGATCGCGGTGCCGTCGAATCGCCCACTGCCGCAACACAGCTGCTCCCACTGCGTGGCGTGCGGGTGCTGGATCTGACGCGGGTGATCGCGGGGCCGGTCGCGACGCGCGCATTGGCCCTGCTCGGAGCGGATGTGCTGCGCATCGATCCGCCGCTGCTGCCCGAAATCGGCTGGCAGTTCCTGGACACCTGTCAGGGGAAGCGCTCCACTGTAGTCGATTTGCGTACCGGTCTTCCCGTTTTTCGCGAATTGATCAGCAATGCAGACATAATCATCACCGGTTACCGACCGGGCAGATTGGAACGCCTCGGAGTACGCCCCGCTGAAATTCGGCCGGGAATTGTGCACGGGCGAGTTTCGGCATGGGGCGAAACGGGCCCGTGGGGTGATCGACGCGGATTCGACAGCATCGTGCAGGCCGCATCGGGAATTTCGCTCATCGAAGGAGCACAGGATAATTCGCACGACGAACCATCCGTGGGCGCGCTGCCCGCACAAGCGCTCGACCACGCTAGCGGCTACCTGCTCGCCGCGGGCGTTCTCGACGCGCTCTGCGCCCGCCGGCGGGACGGCCGCGGCCGCGATGTCCGGGTGGCTCTGGCGCGTACGGGATCCTGGCTGCTCACGGCATCGGGCCGGACGCCGGAACACCCTGCGGCCGCGGAACCGGATGCTCGGTTCGCCCGCACGCACGGTGCGGTGACGACCGTGGGGCCCGCGCTGGGCGAGTATTCGGACTACCGTTGGCCCGCTCCGGATTACGGTTCGGACACGGCAGAGTGGAAAGTCCGACCAGACGGTTCGTGACCAACGCGAATGTATACAACGCGCTGCACGCACACCCGCAAGCACATCCGCGAATTAGGCGAATTCGCCTCGTAATTAAGGTCTTTCGACACGCCGCACTTGTCCCCCAAGTGGCGTTAATAAATGAGACCCTGAAAACGACACCACTATTGTCGACGCGTATGTCGACATGCGGATGGAGGACGTCATCGTGGACACACCTGCTCCCTTGCTCACCGCCGCCGACGCAGCCGGTACCGCGGTAGGGAGAAGGCAATGGGCCGGTTTGGCGGTGCTCGCGCTGGCCTGCCTGGTCTATTCGATGGACCTCACCGTCCTGCACCTCGCGGTCCCCCAGATCAGCGAGATCCTGCGCCCGACCAGTTCCCAATTGCTCTGGATCATCGACGTTTACGGCTTCATGGTGGCCGGGCTGCTGCTCACCATGGGCACCATCGGCGATCGGATCGGGCGCAGACGACTATTGATGGTCGGCGCCGCCGCCTTCGCCGCGGTCTCGGTCATCGCCGCCTTCGCGCCCTCGGCCCCGGTGCTGATCGGTTGCCGGGCCCTGCTCGGCGTGGCCGGGGCCACCCTCGCCCCGTCCACACTGTCGTTGATATTCACCATGTTTCGCGATCCCACCCAGCGCTCGGTCGCGGTCGGCGTGTGGGTGGGCTCCTACTCGGTGGGCGGTTCCATCGGCCCGCTGGCCGGCGGGATCATGCTCGAACACTTCTGGTGGGGTTCGGTTTTCCTGCTGGCCGTGCCGGTCATGCTGCTGCTGATCATCCTCGCCCCGAAGGTGCTGCCCGAGTTCCGCGATCCCGACGCGGGACGACTGGATCTGGTGAGCGCGGCACTGTGCACCGCCGCGGTGCTGCTGGTGGTGTTCGGCATGAAGGAGGCCGCGCAGGACGGCCCGCACGCGCTCGCGCTGACCGCACTCGCGGTCGGCCTCGGGATCGGCGGAGTCTTCGTCAAGCGCCAGCTCAATACCCCCGAGCCGATGCTGGATCTGCGGTTGTTCCGCCTGGGCAGCTTCCGCACCGCCCTGACCATCAATATGGTCGCCATCTTCGTGGCCTTCGGGTACGCGCTGTTCGTGGGCCAGTATTTCCAACTGGTGCTGGGCATGTCGCCGCTGCGGGCCGGAGTCGCGACCATTCCGGCGGGGCTGGGGTTCATGGTCGGATCACAGCTGGGGCCGCGCATCATGAAGGTGATGCGGCCCGCCTACATGATCGGCGCGGGCATGGCCATGGCCGCGGCGGGACTGTTGCTGCTCACCCGGATCACCGCCACCGGCGGCGTGGAGCTCACCATCGCCGCCTCACTGCTGGTGTCCTTCGGCCTGGCACCGGTTTTCGGGATCACCACCGAACTCATCGTCGGCACCGCGCCGCCCGAGCAGGCCGGGGCGGCCTCCGGGCTCTCGGAGACCGGGGCCGAATTCGGTGGCGCGCTGGGGATCTCCATTCTGGGCAGCATCAGCATCGCCATCTACCGCAGCCAGCTCACTACCAACCTGCCCTACGGGCTGCCCGACGGCGACGCCCACGCGGCGCGGGACACGCTCGGCGCGGCAATGGAAGTCGCCAAGACCCTGCCCGGCCGGGTGGGCAGCGCGGTCGCCGAGGCGGCCAAGCACGCCTTCCTCACCGGGATGCATCTGACCTCGGGCATTGCCGCGGGGGCCGCGCTGCTGCTGGCCGTCATCGCCATCTCCCGGCTTCGGCACGTGCCGCCGGGCTGAGTTCGCCCGCCCGGCAGGGCCACTCACTTCTCGCGCATCGCCGCGACGGCGACCTGCAGCGAATTACCGTCCAGCAGTGCGGCGTCGGGTGCGATCAGCTTCTGCACGGCCAAGCCCTGGAAGAGCAGGAACAGCAGCTGCCCGACCGCGGCGGCCTGCTCGTCGCTCAACTGCGGGTGCGCGCGTTGGATGTCGGCCGCGATCTCGCTGTGCGCCACGGCGCTCGCCTGGGTCATGAAGGCCTGCTGTTCGGGGTCGCGGGCGATCTGGATACCGTTCTCGGTGCTGAGCAGCAGGCCGTCGCGGTTGCGCTGGACCACCTCGACGAAGCCGTTCCAGGTGGCGGCCAGGGAGTCCCACAGCGAGCCGCCCTGTGCGCCGTCGCGGATGGCCGCCCCCATGTCGTCGCCGATGCGGGTGCCGTAGCCCATGGTGATGGCCTCGGTCACCAACTGATCCTTCGACCCGAAGTGGTAGCCGATGGCGGCCAGGCTCACCCCGGCCGCCTTGGCGATGTCGCGGGCGGTCACCTTGGCCAGTCCGCGTTCCAGGACGGCCTGCCGTGCCCCTTCCAACAGGTCTTCTCGATTTCCCATAACCCCACCCTACCAGCGTCTTAGACATTTGTTCTAGACAGTCGTGTCAAAGTCTGTTAGACATATGTCTTAGACGGACGTACTTCACCGCACACCGGGAGTTCCAATGACCACCACCCCCACCCCCCGCATCCTCGTCGTCGGCGGCGGCATCGCCGGCAACACCGTTGCCCTGCAACTGCTTCGGGCCGGCATCTCCACCACCGTCGTCGAGCGGGCCACCGCTCCCCGGCCCGGTGGCCAGGCCGTCGATCTGCGCACCGCCAGCCGCGAGGTCGCCGAGCGCATGGGCCTCATGCCCGGCATCCGCAAGCTGCGGGTGCACGAGCACGGCTGGGCCTATGTCGACGAGAGCGGCAAGACCTACGCCCGCATCGACGTGGACATGTTCGACGGCGAGGGCCCGGCCGCCGAGATCGAGATCTCGCGCGGCGACCTCAACCAGGTGCTGCTCGACCTCATCGCCGAGGAGGGCGGACCGCTCGACTACCGCTACGGCGACTGGATCGAGCACATCGACCAGGACGCCACCGGCGCGAACGTCACCTTCGCCTCCGGCGGCGCCGAGCGCTTCGACCTGGTCATCGCCGCCGACGGCGTGCACTCGGCCACCCGGCGCCTGGTCTTCGGACCCGAGGAGCAGTTCGCCACCCACCTGGGCGGATACATGGCCTTCTTCAGCATGCCCACCCCCGAGGACGCCGAGGAGGGCTGGCTGACCGGATGCTCGATTCCCAGCGCCCAGTTCGCGATTCGGCCCGATCGCGATCCGGCCACCGCCAAGGCCATCATCACCGTGCGCCAGGACTACGACCCGGCGCTGCGCCGGGATCCGGTCGCGCAGCAGGCCCGGATCCGCGAAGTGCTCACCGGCGCGGGCTGGAAGGCCCCGACCATTCTCGAGGCCATGGACACCACGCCCGACTTCTACTTCGATCAGCTGGCCCGCATCGACGTGCCGGAACTGTCCTCGGGCCGGGTCACCCTGCTCGGCGACGCCGGATACTGCGGCTCCCCGCTGACCGGCATGGGCACGGCCATGGCAATCGTGGGCGCCTACATCCTGGCGGGCGAGATCGCCTCCACCCCCGGCGATCTGGGCCGCGCGCAGGCCCGCTACCAGGAGCTGGTCACCCCGTTCCTGGACAAGGCCAAGGAGCTGCCCGGCGGCGGCATCAAGATGATGCTGCCCACCAGCAAGTTCGGCACCGCCATGGCCCGCGTGAACTGGCGGCTGATGACCTCCAAGGTGATGATGCCGCTGACCAAGAAGATGTTCGCCCCCGCCACGGCCGACTACGTCCTGCCGACCTACTGAGCACCGCCGTGGGCGCCCCGGACCACGATGCCGCCACCGCCGTCGGCATCGTGCCCGCTACCCTCGAACCCGTGCGGCAGAAGATCCTGATGGACAACGACACCGGCATCGATGACTCCCTCGGCCTGCTCTACCTGCTCTCCTCCCCCGAGGCCGAGATCGTCGGAATCGCCTCCAGCGCGGGCAATGTGCCCGCGCCGCAGGTGGCCTCCAACAATCTGGCGCTACTGGATCTGGTTCGCGCGCCGGAGCTGGAAGTGGCCCAGGGCGCGCTGGAACCGCTGGCGGTGCCGCTGCGGACCACCGAGGACACGCACGGACCCCAGGGGGTGGGCTACGCCGAGCTGCCGCCGACCACCCGGACCCTGTCCGACCGGTCGGCGGCGCAGCTGTGGGTGGACCTGGCCCGCGCGCATCCCGGCGAGATCGTCGGCCTGTGCACCGGCCCGCTCACCAATCTCGCACTGGCGCTGCGGATGGAACCGCAACTGCCGCAACTGCTCCAGCGCCTGGTCATCATGGGCGGCGCGTTCAACCATCCCGGCAACACCACCCCCACCAACGAGTGGAACGTGCACGTCGATCCGGAAGCGGCCAAGGAGGTCTTCGACGCCTTCTCCGCCGCGCCCGCGGACCGGCGGCCCATCGTGTGCGCGCTCGACATCACCGAGACCATCGAGATGAAGCCGAAACACCTGGCACTGCTGGCCGAACGGGCCGCCAGCACGCCGGTGGAACTGGTGACCGAGAACGACCCGCCCGAGAACCGTTCGCTGGCGAGCAATCCGCTGGTGCGCTTCCTGACCGACGCGATCCGGTTCTACTTCGACTTCCACAAGCTCTACGACCAGGGCTATCTCGCGCACATGCACGACCCGTTCGCGGCGGCGGTGGCGCTGGACCCGAGCCTGGCCGTCACCAAGCCCGCGACGGTGGACGTGGAGCTGCTCGGCACCATCACCCGGGCCACCACCGTCGCCGACTGGGCGGGCATGTGGGGGCGCGAACCCAATGCGGACATCGTGGTCGCCACTGATCCCGAGCAGTTCTTCGAGCGGCTGATCAGCCGGGTCGGCGACTACGCGCGAAAGACGTTCGAGGAGGATGCGAACCGGTGACCGGCGGGCACGACATCGACTACGTCACCGGTTTCCGCGATCGCCTCGGGCTGCCCGGAATCATCGACATCCACACGCATTTCATGCCCGAGCAGGTGCTGCGCAAGGTGTGGGGCTATTTCGACGCGGCCGGACCGCTGATCGGCAGCCGGGAATGGCCGATCACCTACCGTGACGAGGAGCAGGTGCGGCTGAAGACGCTGCGCGGCTTCGGCGTTCGCGCGTTCACCTCGATGGTCTACCCGCACAAGCCGGACATGGCGGCCTGGCTCAACGACTGGTCGGCCGACTTCGCGGCCCGCACACCGGACTGCCTGCACACCTCCACCTTCTATCCGGAGCCCTCCGCGCCCGCCTACGTGAGCGCGGCCATCGAGGGTGGGACGCGAATCTTCAAGCTGCACATCCAGGTCGGGGACTACCACCCGGCCGATCCGCAGCTCGACGAGGTGTGGGGCGTGATCCAGGACGCGGGCATCCCGGTGGTCATGCACTGCGGATCCGGGCCCGCCGCCGGAAGATTCACCGGTCCCGGCCCGATGGCGACCCTGCTGCAACGCTTCCCGCGACTGCGCCCGGTGATCGCCCACCTGGGCGCTCCCGAGTACACCGGCTTCCTCGATCTCGCAGCCACCTACGACGGCGTGCTGTTCGACACCACCATGAGCTTCACCGATTTCTTCGACGCGGCCGCCGGCCCCTTCCCCGCCGCCGAACTCCCCCGCCTGCGCGACGTCGGCGACCGCATCCTGTTCGGCAGCGATTTCCCGAACATCCCCTATCCGTACGGTCACGCCCTGTTCGCTCTGGAACGCCTGGGCCTCGGCGACGAGTGGCTGCGTGCGGTCTGCCACGACAACGCGGCACGCCTGTTCGCCCTCGGCTAGAACACCACCCCGACCTCTTCGCGCCTGGGGACCAAAGGCACGCCCGCCGCCGACCTGCGCCCCTACGGATCACCCCGGACGCGGCGCGACGATCGAGGGCATGGCACGGTGGCGAGACTTCCTCGATCGGTTCCGTCCGGCAGGCACGCCCGGACCCGCCGGCCCGCACGGCGTGCCCGCTGATCGGGCCGCCGAAGCATCGGCCGAACTCCTGCCCGTGCTGCGCCGCCTCGACTCCATCCAGGACGAAGCTGACCGGCTGCGCGCCGAGGCCGAGCGACGCGCCGAGCGGATTCGCGCCGACGGCGACGCGCAGGCCCACGCTCTGGTCGACAATGCCCGCGCCGCAGCCGAATCCGTGACCGCCGAGACCATGGCGGCGGAACTGGCACGGGCCGAGCCACCGAATCCGGCGGACCAGACGGCCGCGGCGGCCGTAGGCGATCGCGCCCAGCGGCGGCTGCCCGAGTACGTGCGGCGCGTCACCGATCGTGCCCGCGCCGACCTGGACGCACTGTGCGCCTCCGACCGAAAGAGCCTGTCGTGAGCGCGGACTGGGTGGCGGGCAGTGTCCGGGCCACCGGACTGCTGGTGCGCCGACTCGATGCCGCGAAGCTGCGCGAGATCGCCACTGCGGGATCCCTGCTCGCGGCACAACAACGCTTGGCCGAGAGCTCCTACCGGCGTCGGATACGTGTCGGGGCCACCCTCGCCGACACCGAGCACGCCCTCGGTGAGGAAACCGTGTGGCGGCTGCGGGTCCTGGCAGGCTGGCAGCCGCGGGCCGGAGTTGCCCTGATCCGGGTGCTGGCAGGCGCTTTCGAGGTCGCCGATATCGCCGGGCTCGCGGCCGGTATGGCCGGGACGCCATCCGTTCCGCCGTATCAACTCGGCGCGCTCACCACCGCGTGGAGCCGGGTGCGCGACGCGCGGTCACCGGGAGAACTGCGGGCCGCGCTGGCCCGTACGCCCTGGGGCGACCCCGGTTCCGACGACGTCGCGGATATCGCCGACGGGGTCGCGATCGGGTGGGCGGCCCGGGTAGCAGGCTCGGTCCCCGACGCCGGACGCTGGGCCCTCGCCCTCGCCGCCCTGCTCACCGCCCGGCGACAACTGCTGCAGGCACGGCCCTTTCCAGCGCCCACTGCCCACCGGATCGCACGGCTGCTCGGCCCCTCCGTGGCGACGGCCTCCGATCCGGCCGCCTTTCGTGCCGCGCTCCCCCGCTCGGCTCGATGGGTTCTGACCGGCATCGACAGCGCCGACTCGCTGTGGCGCGCGGAGTTCGGCTGGTGGCGGCAACTGGAACAGGACGGCCGAGAGCTGTTGCGCGAGCACCGGTTCGACGCGTCATCGGTGGTCGGCACGGTCGCCCTGCTCACCGCCGACGCCTGGCGTGTCCGGGCGGCACTGCAAGTGGTGGCGACGGACGGGCTCGCGTTGGAGGACTTCGATGAACTCGTCGCATGATCGCGAACCCGGCCGCACTCGACGCACGACGCTCGTCTCCACCGATGTCTCGCAGGTCCGGCGGGCGGCCTCGCCCCGGAGAACCTCGACGAACTCGCCCGATGAGCACGTTCGTACCCGGCGTAGGAGCGGGATCGCCGCCGATGGAGCGTGGGTGCGGGCGGCGGATGGGCTCGAGGGAGGTCATCGATGAACTTCTCGCAGGAGCTCGGACCGGTCCGGATGCGGCGGGTCGCTCTGGTCGCACCGTCGCAGGCGGTGCGGGACATGCTGATCGAGGCGTCGGAGGCCGGGGTCGTGCAGCTCGACGATCCGCCCACCGGCTTGCCCTCGGGGACTACTGTCACCGATTCCGACGAGTTGGCGGCGCGGGTCTCGAGCGCGGTGCGGCATCGTGGTGCGGCCGCGGTCGCAGGGTGGTGTCCGGAGCCCGAATTGGCCGGTCTCACCGGACGATTGGCGGCGGTCGGGGCGGCGGTGGTGCCGTTGCCCGCACCGGCCGGGGTGGACCCGCCCACGCTGTTGTCGGCGCGGCGGCCGCTGCGGCGGGCGTTCGCGCCGCTGGTCGGGGTGTACGGGGTGGTGCCGTATCGGGATCTCGATCCGACCGTTCCGGCGGGGATCGCCTATGTGGTCATGTTCGGGATGATGTTCGGTGATGCCGGGCACGGGCTGCTCGTCATGGCCGCCGCGGCGCTGCTGGCTTCCCGGCGCGTACACCGGCTGGCTCGGTTCGCGTCGCTGTGGCCGTTCGTGGCCGGGGCGGGTGCGGCGGCGACCTTCTTCGGGGTGCTCTATGGCGAATTCTTCGGTCCTACGGGCGTTTTGCCGGTGGTGTGGCTGAGTCCGCTGGACTCGCCGCTGCCGCTGCTCGGGGCGGGGGTCGCGGTGGGGGCGACGCTGCTGGCATTGGCGCACGCGGTGGGGGCGGTCAACCGGTGGCGCGAGGGCGGTGCTCGGGTGGCCCTGTACTCGGCGACCGGGATCGCGGGGGCGGCATTGTTTCTCGGGCTCGCGGTGGTCGGCGCGGGGCTGGTGCTGCGGTGGCATGTGCTGGCCTGGGGCGGGGGCGCGGTGGCGGCGGTCGGCGTGATCCTTTCGGTCATCGGCAGTTTCACCGAATCCGGGGGTGGCGCGGTGGGGGCGACCGCCGCCGGGATCGGTGTGTTCGATCTGGTGGTGCGCCTGGGGTCGAATCTGGTGTCGTTCGCCCGTCTGGCCGCGTTCGGCATGACGCATGGCGCATTGGGGTGGGTGGTCTGGTCGGGCACGGTGGCGGCGGCGCATGCCGGGGTGGCCGGGCCGGTGCTCGCGGTTGCGGTGTTCGTGCTCGGCAATGCCATCGCGTTCGCGCTCGAGGCGCTGGTCGCGGGCGTACAAGCGTTGCGGCTCGAGTTCTACGAGCTGTTCTCCCATCTGTTCACGGGCACGGGGAAACCCTTCGTGCCCTGGCGAATCCGCATCGAGGCCCAGGAGGGTTCATCATGCTGACCATCATCTTGTGGCTGCTGTCCGCCGCCCCCGCGGGCGCGGAGCCGCTGGCGGCGAGCGGCGGCGGTTCGGGCGGCAACTGGGCGGCGCTGCTGGGGGCCGCCATTGCCGTCGGGGCCTCGTCGCTGGCCGCCGCCATCGCGGTCGCCTATACCGGAGCCGCCGCGCTGGCGGCGCTCAGTGAACGGCCCGAGCTGTTCGGGCGGGCCATGGTGATCGTCGGCCTGGCCGAGGGCATCGCCATCTACGGCCTGGTCGTGGCGGTGCTGCTGATCGGGAAGGCCTGAGATGGGTTCGGTGGTGGTGCTCGGCGAGGCGAGCCAGGTGGCCGGATACCGCCTGGCCGGGGCGACCGTGCTCGAAGCCGAGGATCCCGCCGCCGTGCGAAAGGCGTGGGCGGACATCGGTTCCGACGCCGTGGCCGTGCTCGTCACCGCCGCGGCCGCCCGGTCCCTGACCGCCGAACTCGCCGCCACCTCGCTGCTGACGGCGGTGATGCCGTCGTGAGCGAACTAGCCTGCGCGCCCGCGTCACCCGTCGCCTCCGGCCACCGGCGCGACGACCCGGATACCCGCGTTCGGACGGCGTTGGCGCCGCTCGGCACGAACCTGCTGCGGCGTGCCACCGCCGACGCCGAGGCCACCGTGGCCGCAGCGCGAGCCGAGGCTCAGGCCGCGATGGACCGGGCCCGCGCCGAGGCGGCGACCCTCGCCGAGCGGGCACGTGCGGCCGGAACCGCCCGTGCCGCCGCACAACTCGCCGCCGAACAACACCGCCGCACGCGCGCCGAGCGCGCCGGACTCCTCGCGGCACAGCGCGCCGCCTACGACCTGTGGCGTCACGAATCCACCGCCGCGATCCTGACCCTGCGCGACGAACCGGACTGGCCGCGCACCCGGGCGCGCCTGCGCGCGAAGGCCATCGAGATTCTCGGCCCGGACACCATCATCGCCGACGACCCGGACGGCGGATTCGTCGCCCGGTGCGGGGGCCGCCGAATCGACCTGCGGCTGCACACGATCGCCGCCCACGCGCTCGCGGCGGTCGAGCCCGAGCTGGCGGGACTGTGGTCATGAACGCGCCCGCGACCCGGATCCGGCGGGTGGCCGGGCCACTGGTCGAGGTGGACGCGTTCCCGGGCATGGCGATGAACGACCTGATGGCGCTCGGACCGGCCGCGGTGCCGGGCGAGATCGTGGCGATCGGCGAAAAGCGTGTCTCCGTGCAGGCATACGAGTACACCGGCGGCCTGGGCCGCGGCGATCCGGCGACACCGCTGCGGCGGCCGCTGTCGGCGCACCTGACCCCGGGCCTGCTCGGCGGCGTCTTCGACGGGCTGTTGCGCCCGCTCGCGACCGCCGGGATCTGGCTGGACCCCGGCGCATCCCGCGACATCGACGGGCGCGCCTGGCATTTCCACCCCACGGCCGCCCTCGGTACCACTGTCGATGCGGGAACCGTCCTCGGCTCGGTGACCGGCGCGGGCCCGCTCGACTACCGAATCCTCGTCCCGCCGGGCATCCGAGGACAGCTGGAAACCCTTGCGCACGAAGGTGATTACGACAAGGACCACACCGTGGCCACGGTCGCCGGAACCCCGATCGGACTGACCGCGCACTGGCCGGTCCGCACTCCGCGCCCGTGCCGCGACCGCTCGGCCGCCGCGGTACCCCTGCACACCGGCCAGCGCGCGGTGGACCTGCTGTTCCCGGTGCTGCGCGGCGGCAGCGTCAGCGTGCCCGGCGGTTTCGGCACCGGCAAGACCATGCTGTTGCAGCAGATCGCCAAATGGTGTGACGCCGAGGTGATCGTCTACGTGGGTTGCGGCGAGCGCGGCAATGAAATGGCCGAGATCGTCGCCGAATTGGCCGCCCTGCCCGATCCGCGCACGGGCGGCCGCCTCGCCGATCGGACCGTCGTCATCGCCAATACCTCCAATATGCCGATGATGGCGCGCGAGGCCAGCGTCTACACCGGCGTCACGGTGGCCGAGCACTTCCGCGACATGGGCTATCACGTGGTGCTGGTGGCGGATTCGACCTCCCGGTGGGCGGAGGCGCTGCGCGAGTTCGCCTCTCGCACCGGAGCACTCCCGTCGGAGGAGGGCTATCCGGCCGATCTGGCCTCCGCGCTCGCCGCGTTCTACGAGCGGGCGGGCGCGGTCACCACCCTGGGCGGCGTGACCGGGTCGGTCACCATCGTGGGCGCGGTGTCCCCGCCCGGTGGCGATGTCTCCGAACCGGTCACGGTGAATACCGAACGCTTCGTTCGCTGCCGCTGGTCGCTGGACCGCGAGCTCGCCTACGCCCGCCACTACCCCGCCGTATCCTGGGCCGCCTCGTTCTCCCGCGATCTCGAGGTAGTGGCGGCAGCATATGCCGCCGCCGGCGATCCGGACTGGGGTGCGCGCCGCGAGCAGGCCGCCACACTGCTGGCCGAGGCCGACCGCCTCGGCGCGCTCACCGAACTCGTCGGCGCCGAATCCCTGCCCGCCGACCAGCGCATGGTGGTGCTGGCCGGGCGGCTGCTGCGCGAGGCGATCCTGCAGCAGAACGCCTTGTCCGACAATGACGCCCACTGTTCGATGGCCAAGACCGCGGCCCTGCTCGATGCCGTGCTGGCGGTGGTGCGGCGCTGCCGGGAACTGGCCGCCGCCGGGGTCGCACCCGAGCGGATCGAACGCCTGGACTTCGGCCCGCTGGTGCGGGCGCGCGAGGCGTCGGGGCCCGAGGACACCGCCATGGCCGGACAGCGGCGGGACCGGATGCTGCGGGCACTGGGGGAACTGTCATGAACTCCGTGCGACCGTGGATCCGCTACACCGATGTGCGTGACGTGCACGGCCCGCTGCTCGTCGTGTCCGGCGTCGAGGCCGTCGGCTGGGACGAGTCGGTGCGAATCCACTTCGACGACGGCACGGTTCGCCACGGCCTGGTGCTCGAGGTCGACGGCGATCTGGCCGTGGTGCAGGTCCTGGAGGGCACCGCCGCCGTCGATCCCGCCGCCACCACGGTCGAATTCGACGGCGGCCCACTGCGTATCGCGGTCGGCGACGGCTGGCTGGGCCGGGTCTGCAACGGCCGCGGCGAGCCGCTCGACGGTGGCCCGCCGGTGCCCGGACGGCTCGAACCCGTCAACGGTTCGCCGCTGAACCCGGTGTTCCGTGACCCGCCCGCCGATCCGGTGCTCACCGGGGTGTCGGTGGTGGATGTGCTCGCCACCCTGGTGCGCGGGCAGAAGCTGCCGGTGTTCTCGGCGCCCGGCCTGCCGCATCTGCGTCTGGCCTGCCAGATCGCCGCGCAGGCCACCGCGGCCGGGGAGCCGTTCTGTGTCGTCTTCGCGGGCATGGGGCTCACCCACGCCGACGCCGCCTACGCCCGGGAGGCGCTCGAAGAGCGTTCCGCGGCGGGCGAACTCGCACTGGTGCTGAACCTGGCCGACGACCCGGTCATCGAGCGGCTGCTGAGCCCGCGGCTGGCGCTGACCATCGCCGAGCACCTGGCCTTCGAGGGCGGGCGGCACGTGCTGGTCGTGCTCACCGACATGACCGACTACGCCGACGCGTTGCGCGAGGTGTCCGCGGCACGCGGCGAATTGCCGGGGCGGCGCGCCTATCCGGGTTATCTCTACAGCGATCTCGCCTCTCTCTACGAACGCTGCGGCCGGATCGTCGGACAGCCGGGCTCGGTCACCATCGTGCCGGTGCTCACCATGCCCGGCGGCGATCTCACCCACCCGGTGCCGGATCTGACCGGGTACATCACCGAGGGCCAGCTGATCCTGTCCCCTGATCTGTCCGCGCGCGGGGTGTATCCGCCGATGGACGCGCTGTCCTCGCTGTCGCGGCTGATGCGCAATGGCGCGGGGCCGCAACGCACCCGCGCCGACCATCTCCCGGTGGCGGCGCAACTGCTGGCCGTGCTCGCGCGCGCCCGGCAGGCCAGGGAGCTGGCCGAACTGGTCGGCCCCGACGCGCTCGGCGAGCTCGACCACGCCCACCTGGCGGCCGAGGACGCGTTCGTCACCGAGCTGATGGGGCAGCGGCCCGATCAGGCCCGGCCACTGGAGGATTCGCTCGAACGCGCCTGGCGGGTCCTGGACCGGCTGCCGCGCGGGGCGCTCACCATGCTGCCCGACGAGCTGCTCGAGGCCCGCTACGGCGCATCCGAGCACGAGTGAATCGAGGCACCGCCCATGCGAGTTCCGCCCGGCCGCGCCGGCCGTCAATGGCTGCGGGAACGCCTCGCGGTCGCCGAGCGCGGTGCGGCGCTGCTGGATCGCAAGCTCTCGGTCCTCGACGAGGCGAGCCGACGCCTGGCCGCCGAGCGCGACACAGCTCGGCTCGCCTGGGAGGCCGCCCATCGCCGGGCCGTGCGTCGCCAGGCCCGCGCCGCCCTGCTCGGCGGCACGGGCGCGATCCGGCTCGCCACCGCCGGCCCGGCCCGTATCGAGGTGACCACCACGACACTGGCCGGGGTCTGTTTCCCGGACTCGGTGGATTGCGTTCTGCCCCAGGACTTCCGCAACACCGTCACCGGCAGCGCGACCCTGCTCGCGGCCCGGGGCGCGCATCGTGACGCGCTCGCCGCGGGAGTCCGCTACGCCGCGGCCGCCGCGGCGGCGCGGGCGGTGGAGCGTGAGCTGGCCGCGACCCGCATCCGCCTGCGCGGCCTGCGCCATCGCCGGATCCCGGCACTTCGAACCGCGGCGGCCACACTGGAATTCGCCCTGGAAGAGCAGGAGCGCGCGGACCGCGTACGGGTGGCCCGCGCCGTGGACCGCGACAACCGGATACCGGACGCGGCCACCGATGACTCGTGAGAGCCGCTAGCGCGCGGAATCCGCGGTGGCCGTCTCGATCCGGAACACCGGGAACTCGGCGGCGATCTTCTCGTACTCGGCCGGTCCGGCGGTGCGTTCCACCGGAATGTGCGGGCGCGCGCCCGGCGCGACACGCAGGTACTCCCACAGGATCGGCGCGCGCAGCTCCGGAGCGACCTCCAGCAGCCGTACCTGCTCACGCCGTCCGTGCCGCAACACGGCCCGCCCGTGGTCGGCACGCAGATTGCGCACCCAGTTGACCCGCTCGCCGAGCATGGACACCAGATAGCGCCGGCCCTCGAATTCGGTGAGCACCACCGGAAACCAGATCATCCGGCCGCTGCGACGGCCGCGGACCCCCAGCGCGGCCACCCGCCGCGGCCACACGCCCGCGGCGAACAGGAGCGCCCCCACTCGATTCTGCAAGCGCGCGAACAGATTCGGCCGCCCGGACCGATACATCCAGCGCAGATAGTCGTCGTATCGCCGCATCACGGCCACCTCCCGACGCGCCGGACCGGACCTACCCGCGGCGGATGCGCGGTCCAGCGCACAATGATTGTCGCACAATCGATTCCGCCATCGCGGGCATGCGCCTCTTCACTGTGCGCCGAGCGCGGCGACCGCGGCAGAGCCGCCCAGCATCGACCGGCAGGACTTTGGTCCCGCCGCCACGGCCCGGAACATCGAGACAGGCACACTGCATGCGACGATGCCCTCGGATCCGCTCCGGATCCGAGGGCACCGTCGTGGCGTTCGCCCTATGTGGCGGGCGTGATCAGTCCATAGTGGCCGTCGTAGCGGTGGTAGAGCACGCGGCCGCGCCCCTGTTCGCCCTCGCGGAAGAACACGAAGGGCCACTTGGTCATCTCGAGCCGGGTGATCGCGCCCTCGACGTCGAGCACCGGCGCGCCGAGCGGGCTCACCGTGAGCCGCACCGCACCCGGCGTGATCGCCTCGGGGTTCGGGGAAAGCTGGGCCAAACGGTAGTCCCCGTTGCCGCGACGATAGAGAACACTGTCGACTCCGCTGCCCGACTCGGTGAACAGCTCGAATCCGTAGTCCATCAGGTCCATGTCGAAGGCCGCCTCGTCGATGGTCACGTCCGCCAGCGCATAGGACTTGCGGCGCAACACCTGCCGCTCCTCGATCGGGCGCGGGTAGTACGGCAGTCGTTCACGCGGCGGCTCACCATGGTGCCATTCGTGCGGGCGCACCTCGCCGCGACCGCCGCCGCGGACCGCTTCCCAGTGCCGGGACAACCGTTCGAACCGGGCTTTCAGCCGCGCGGCCAGCAGGTCGACGGCCTCCCGGGTGGTCGCGGCCGAGACCTGCACGCGGACCGGCCGACCCTCCATATTGATATTCGCCTGCGCCACGATCGGTTTCGGCACGGCGTGGTCGCGGTGCCCGGTGAGGCGCACGCGCGCCGAGAGGATCGGTTCCGGTGCATGAGCCAACGCGGGTCCGATCTTCTCGCGGACATACTCGGCGCCGGCGCCGGAAACGTGGTGACCCACCGATATCTTCAGCACCGAATCGGCGGTCGACGGGTGCGCTGTGTGCGTTGTCGTGGTCATGCTCCCATGTCACGCGTTCGGCGGCCGCGCGGCCAGGGCCGAAATCACCGTCCCCGGAGGACGATCGCCCCCGGCTCATCGGGACCAAGGCGGAGGACCCCGGGGCCCGGAACGACACTCCGAGCTCAACCGTGTGCGCGCGGTCCCGGCGATCTCGGGTCTGCGACGATGAGGTCCGCATTGGAACCTCACGGAAGGCGGGTCGGTCATGCGGTTGGTCGCGGAGATCCTGGTCGGATTGCTGGCCGCGTTGCACGTCTACATCATGGTCATGGAGATGTTCCTGTGGACCACGCCGCGGGTGCGCGCGAGCTTCGGGAACACGGCCGAGTTCGCCGAGGCGACCAAGGTGATGGCCGCCAATCAGGGCCTCTACAACGGCTTTCTGGCCGCGGGCCTGATCTGGGCGCTGATCGCGTCCGACCCCGTCGGGCAGGCCGCGAAGATCTTCTTCGCGGCCTGCGTCGTGGTGGCCGGGCTCTACGGCGCGGCCACCGCCGGCCGGCGGATCCTGTTCGCCCAGGGGCTGCCGGGCGCGATCACGTTGATCGCGGTCCTACTCGCCGGATAGCGCCGCCGCGCTCAGCGCGATCTTGGCGTTGCGGCCCGGACGTTCGCTGGCCGCGGCGGCCGCGGCCGCCTCGTCGAGCGGATAGGTGTCCTCGACGGCCAGATCCAGCACGCCCTGCGCGGCCAGGGTGACCAGTTCGGTGATGAGGCGGCGGCGTTCGTCGCCGCCGATCTCCTCGGCCCGCTTGGAACCCCAGAAGCCCTTCACGACGGCCTGTTTGAAGATCAGCGGTCCGGGGTTGAGCGTCATGGGCTGGCCCGAGAGCGCGCCGAAGGTGATGAGTTCACCGCGCGGCGCCAGCACCGACAGCAGATCGTTGGCGGCCTTGCCGCTGACCTGGTCGACGGCCCGCACGATGGGCTCGCCGCCGGTGACCTCGGTGACCCGCTGCTGCCAGCCCTCGGATTCGGTGTCGAGGACCGGCGCGAAGCCCATCTCCTCGAGGGACTTCGCCGCGGCCGCGCTGCGCACCAGGTTGAGCACGTGCACGCCGCGGGCCCGGGCGAGCAGGTTCAGCAGCCGCCCCACCGCGCCATTGGCGGCGTTGATCGTGATCCATTGCCCGGCTTCGACATTCAGGTCCTCGAGCAGCATCAGGGCGCTCAGCGGCATGGCCAGCAGCTGGCTCGCGGTCGCGTCGGACACCGAGTCCGGGACCGGCACCACACCGCTCGCCTTGGCGACGAAGTATTCCGCCCACGCGCCCTGCACACCCGAAACGGTCACGCGCTGACCGACTTCCAGCCCGGTCACGCCGGGTCCGAGGGCGTCGATCCGGCCGACCGCCTCGGTGCCGGGGACGGCGGGCAGCTCGGGCCGGTAGCCGTAGATGCCGCGAATGATGGCCAGGTCGTGATTGTGGATCGGGGCCAGGGCGGTGGCGATGCGCACCTCCCCCGCCGCGGGCTCGGGCACGGGCCGCTCACCGGCGGTCAGCACTTCCTGGGGCTCGCCGAACTGTTCGATGACTACCGCACGCATGCTCATCCTCCTCAGTCCTCGACCACGATGACGTCGACCTCGATATTGCCGCGCGTGGCATTGGAGTACGGGCACACCTGGTGCGCCTTGTCGGCCAGCGCCCGCGCCTCGTCCAGGGGCAGATGCGGCAGCGACACCTCGAGGGTGACACTCAGGCCGAACCCGCCGGTCTCGTTGGGGCCGATACCCACTTTCGCACCCACCGCCGAGTCGTCGACATTCGCCTCGACCGTGCGGGCGACCATGCGCAGCGCGGAGTGGAAGCAGGCCGCGTATCCGGCGGCGAAGAGCTGCTCGGGGTTGGTGCCGATCCCGTTGCCGCCCATCTCCTTCGGGATCGAGAGGTCGAATTCGACCTTGCCGTCGTCGGTGCGGACGTGGCCGTTGCGGCCGTCGCCGGTCGCGAGGGCTTCCGCGGTGTAGAGCACGCTCATGAGGGGTTCTCCTTCGATCGTGTGTGGGTGGTCAGCGCGTCGGTGAGCCGGCGCAAGGTGGTCCGGAGTTCGGCCAGTTCGTCCAGGGACATGCCGGTGATCTCGGCCGAGCGCCCCGGGATGTGGCATGCGGCCGAGCGCAACTCGCGTCCGCGCTCGGTCAGGGTGATCTCGACCCGTCGTTCGTCGGCCGTGGAGCGGCGACGCGCCACGAAACCGGCCGCTTCGAGTCGTTTGAGCAGCGGCGAGAGAGTGCCCGAGTCCAGTTCCAGGGCCGAGCACAGATCGCCGACGGTCCGCCCGTCCCGCTGCCACAGCGCCAGCAGGACCAGGTACTGCGGATAGGTGATGCCGAGCGCGTCGAGCTTGGGCCGGTACATGGCCGTCATCGCCCGCGACGCCGCGTAGAGCGCGAAGCACAGTTGGTTCTCGAGCGCCTGCTCATCTGTCACGTACAACAAAGTAGCCAACAATTAGATTGTGCACAATCTAATTGGCCGTCTCGTACGTCACACCCCGGCGGCCACCCGGAAAGGTCGCATACCGATCACCGGGAATTCTCCTCGCGGGCAGCCGCATCGGCGATACCTTCAACTAGAACGCGTTCTAGAAGCGGTGGGAGTTGCCATGACGCACGAGGTAGTGAACCGGGTCGAGGAGCTGTCGGGGCAGCTGGCCGCGACCGCCGAGGAGACCGAGCGACTCGGGAAGCTCTCCGACGAAAGCGTGAAGCTGATCCGGCAGGCCGGGGTGATGCGGCTGCTGCAGCCGACCGATTTCGGCGGGTACGCCGCGCATCCGCGGGACTTCGCCGAGGCGGTGATGGCGGTGGCCGGATACTGCGGATCGACCGGGTGGGTGTGCGGTGTGGGCGGGGTGCACCCGTGGGAGATGGCGCTCATGGATCGGCGGCTGCAGAACGAGGTGTGGGGCGAGAACCCCGACACCTGGATCGCCTCGCCGTACGCGGCCCAGGGCGTCGCCACACCGGTCGACGGCGGGTTCACGCTGCGCGGGCGCTGGCAGTTCTCCTCGGGTACCGATCACTGCGACTGGATCTTCCTGGGCGCGCTGCTCGGCGACGCCGAGGGCAATCCGGTGATGCCGCCGAAGGTTCTGCACGTCGTGCTGCCACGCCGGGACTACACGATCGTGGACGACTCCTGGGATGTGATCGGGCTGCAGGGCACCGGCAGCAAGGACATCATCGTCGACGGTTCGTTCATTCCGTCGTATCGGACCATCGAATTCGATGCCGTCGCCGCGGGCGAGATCGCCGCCGAGCGGGCCGGGCGCACCGAGACCGTGTACAAGCTGCCGTTCTGGGCCATGTTCCCGCTGGGCATCACCGCGGCGGTGGTCGGCATCGCCGAGGGCGCGCTCGCCGCGCCCCTGGACTACCAGCGCGACCGGGTCACGGCCATGGGCACCCGGATCAAGGACGACCCGTACGTGCTGTCGGCCATCTCCGAGGCGGCCGCCGACATCGCGGCCTCGCGCACCCAGCTGCTCGACGGGGTCAGCCGCCTCTACGACCTGTCCGAGGCCGGGAAGGAGATCACCTTCGCGGATCGTTCCCTGGTGCGCCGCAATCAAGTTCGCTGCGCGTGGCGGGCGGTGTCGGCGGTGGACGAGATCTTCGCGCGTTCGGGCGGCAATGCGGTGCGGCGGGCCAATGTCATGCAGCGGTTCTGGCGGGACGCGCACGTGGGACTGCAGCACGCGATCCATACGCCCGGATCGCTGTATCACTCAACGGCATTGACGATCATGGGGGTCGAGCCCGAGGGCCCGCTGCGCGCCATGATCTGAAATACGGCCGGGTCGACCCCGGTCCCCCAGCACATCGAATCCACGCCCGGCGGCCCTGCTTCCGGGCCGATCCGGTGTGTGATGCCGTAGGTTTGCCACCGAACGAGACCTGGCGGGCGGTTCGGGAGGCGAGGAGACGCGGTGGCGCGGGCCGACAATGGCGGGGGCGGTACGGCGGTCTGCACTGACCTGCCCTTGTCGGCGGCCCAATTGCGGTGGTGGGTGGCCCAGCAGCTGTTCCCGGCGGTGCCGAACACCGTGGCCATGTACCTGGAGTTGACCGGCGCGCTGGAGCGGGAGTTGCTGCAGCAGTGCGGGGCGCGGGCGGCGCGGGAGCTGGAGTCGCCGCTGCTGCGGTTCCGGCTGGTGGACGGGTATCCGCGGCAGTATCGCGATCCGGACGGCTTCGCACCCGCGCCGTTCGTGGACCTCGCCGACCGTGCGGATCCCCTGGCAGCCGCGGTGGAGTTGATGGACCGCGATCAGGGCTCGCCGCTGGATCTGCTCACCGACCCGCTGACGGTCGCGACCGTGTACCGGCTCGGGCCGCAGCGGCATCTGCTCTACCTGCGCAGCCACCACATCGTGCTGGACGGGCTCGGGGCGGCGGCGCTGCTGCGGCGGACGACCGAGTTGTACAGTGCCACTTTGGATTCGGCCGCCGCGACCAAGAGCGAACCGTCCTTCCTGACCGTCGCCGACATTCTGGACGACGAACGCGAGTACCTCACCTCCGCACGTGCCCGCACCGATCGCGAGTACTGGTCCGGGGAGCTGGCGGGCATGGGTGAGCCCGTGCGGCTGGTCGCGGCACCCGCGCCGCCCGCGCCGCGCCCGCATCGGATCGCCGCGGAGGTGCCCGAATCGACCGCCCGCAGGCTGCGAGAGTTGCGGCTGGACGCGGGAATCGCGTTCCCCGAGCTGACCATCGCGGCGTTCGCCTGCTATCTGGCCGGGATGACCGGATCCGACGAGATCGTGCTGTCCCTGCCGGTGCCCGCCCGCCCGACGGCGGCGCTGCGGCGCTCGGCCGGGACCGTGTCGAACGTGGTGCCGTTGCGGCTGACCGGGATCCGCGACGCCACCGGCAGCCAGGTGATCGAACAGGTGCGGGCCAAGGTGGTGGGGGCGCTGCGGCATCAGCGGTACCGCTACGAGGACATGCTGCGCGACACCGGGGAAAGCCTCACGGTGCGGGGCAGTTTCGGGCCGGTGGTGAACATGCTGCGATTCGTCGAGCAGCCGCGGGTGGGGCCGCTGAGCGCCGAGGTGCGGTTGCTGTCGCTCGGGCCGGTGGAGGACCTACTGGTCAACGGGTATCAGCTGGGGCCGGACGAGCGCACGATCACCATTGACATGCAGGCGAATCCGCAGTTGTACAGCCGCGAGACGCTGGCCTGGCATCATGCGCGGTTCCTGGAGTACCTCGAACGGTTCCTGGCCGAGCCCGAGCTGCGGGTGCCCGGAATCGACCTGCCGGGCGCGACGCGAGAGGATTCCGCCGCGCCCGCGGATCGGCTCCTGCCGGATCTGCTGCGCACCGCGCTGGTTCGCGGGCTCGTCGATCCCGCGGCAATCGCCCTTCGGGACGGCACCCGGACCTGGACCTACCGTGAACTCGACGAGGTGTCGTCGCGGTGGGCGCGCGAGTTGATCGAATCCGGTGCCGGACCCGGGGAGTTCGTGCTGGTCGCGGTGCCGCGCTCGGCCGAGTCGGTGCTGGCGGTGTGGGCGATCGCCAAGTCCGGAGCCGCGTTCGTGCCGGTGGATCCCACCGATCCGGCGCGGCGGCTGCAGACGGTCGCGGCGGATTCGGGTGCGCGGATGGGGATCACGGTGTCGTCGGTGCACGCCGACCTGCCCGACGGGCCGCGCTGGCTCGAACTCGACGACGCGGGCCTCGGTGCGCGGGTCGGGCAACGGCCCGGGGGCGCGGTGCTCGACTCCGAGCGGACGCGTCCGTTGCGGGCCGAGCATCCCGCCTATCTCATCTACACCTCGGGTACGACCGGAACGCCGAAGGGCGTCGTGGTCACCCATCGCGGGCTCGGGTCGCTGACCGACTACATCGTCGAACACTATGGGGTGCGGCCTGATTCGCACGTGCTGCACGCGCATGCGCCCTCGTTCGACGCGCATCTGCTCGAGTTGCTGGGCGCGTTCGCGGCGGGAGCGCGGCTGATCGTCGAGCCGACCGGCGTGGTGGCCGGAGCCGATCTGACGAAACTGCTGAACTGCGCACAGATCACCCATTTCCTGACCACTCCCGCCGTATTGGCGACCTTGGCCCCGGACGAGGTGCCCTCCCTGCGGGCAGCGGTGGTCGGTGGGGAGGCGTGCCCCGCCGATCTGGTCCGGCGCTGGGCCTCAGCGCTGCGGCTGTTCAACGGGTACGGGCCTACCGAAACCACGATCATGGCAACACAATCGGCCGCGCTGATCCCCGATCGACCCGTCACGATCGGACCGGCCCTGCCCGGAGTGCGGGCGCTCGTGCTCGACGCCCGGCTGCGCCCGGTGCCGCCCGGTGGTCACGGCGAGTTGTATCTGGGCGGTCCCGGGGTGGCGCAGGGCTACCGGCACCGGCCCGCCGCCACCGCCGAACGATTCGTCGCCGATCCTTTCCACCCGGGCGAAAGGCTCTATCGCACGGGGGATCTCGTCCGGGCCGAGGTCGGCGGGGAGATGGTCTTCCTGGGTCGCGCCGATGACCAGCTGGCCTTGCGCGGGCGGCGAGTGGAAGCCGGCGAAGTGGCGGCCGCCCTCACGGTGCTGCCGGAGATCTCGCAGGCGGTCGTGACCGTGGACGAGGCCCCGACCGGGGCCAGGCTGATCGGTTACGTCGTTGCCGCACAGGACATTCGGCTGGATACGACCGCTCTGGTCCGGCGGCTGCGCACCCTGCTGCCCGCGGCGCTGGTGCCCGCGCAGCTCGTCGAATTGGATCGGCTCCCGATCACCGCGCACGGCAAGGTCGATCGCACCGCTCTCCCGCCGCCACCCGCCGCGCACCGCCCCTACCGAGCCCCAGAGAGCGACCTACAGCGTCTGGTCGCCGAGCAGTTCGCCGCCGCGACCGAGACCGACCGGGTCGGCCTCGACGACGACTTCTTCGAGCTGGGCGGCAATTCCCTGCTCGGTGTGGCGGTTTCGGCGGAGTTGTCGGCGGCCACCGGGCTGCCGGTGACGGTCCGCTGGCTCTACACCGCACCCACCGTCGCCGAACTCGCGCAGCGACTGCAGAGTCACGACGGCAGCGCCACCACCGACGACGCGCTGGACGCGGTACTCACCCTGCGCCGCAACGATTCCGGCACTCCCCTGTTCTGCGTGCATTCGGCGGTGCCGTTGGCCTGGTGCTATGCGGGTCTGGCACGGTACGTCCCCGATCGTCCGGTGTACGGGCTGCAGGCCCTGACCCCCAGCGGCGATCCGCAGCCCGCGACCAGCATCGACGACCTCGCCGCGGGCTATGTCGAGGAGATCCTGCGCGTACAACCACAGGGGCCGTACCACCTGCTGGGTTGGTCGCTGGGCGGGCAGATCGCGCACGCTGTCGCCGTCCGGCTGCGGGCCGCGGGCGCGCGGGTCGCGACGCTGGCCATGCTGGACAGCATCGTGTTCCCCGATGACATGCCGCCACCGCCCACTCCGCGCATGCGGGATCTGCTCACCCACCTGCTCGGCGACGAACCCGAGGACGGCGACGAACTGCCGGAGGTGACCGCCGAGCAGGCGGCCGCCGAATTGGCCGCCTCCGCAGCCTCTTTCGGCACCGGCCTGAGCGCCGAACAGCTGACCCGGCTGCATCGCGGCTATGTCGACGGCGTGCGGCTCTCGGCCCGATACCGGCCGGCGGTGTTCGACGGCGACCTGCTGTATTTCTCGGCCACGCGCGGCATGACCGAGTCCGTCGACTCCGGGATCTGGCGGCCCTACGTCACCGGCGCGCTCATCGAGCACCCGGTGCCCGCCACCCACGCACAGCTCACCAATGCCGATGTCGTCGCGGTCATCGGTCCGATCCTGGCCGCCCATCTGGACCGCGAGGGCCGCCGATGAGGGTCGGATCGCGGACCGCTGTACGGTGGTTCAACGTCTACGAGGATCCGGCGCTGTGGGAGCGGCAGGGTGACACGGCCGGAGTCCTCACGCGCTGGGTGGACGATCATCTGATGCGGCCGCACCCGGATCTCGGCAGGCCCGGCCCGGTGTGCCCGTTCGTGCGGCACAGCATGGCGCGGCAGCTGTTCTGGGCCGGACTCGCGGACGGCGGCGACGAATTGGGAATCGGGCAGATGAACCTGATCATCGACGACGCGTTCGAGCTGTATCGCCGCCTGCGGCAGGAGAATCCGGCGGAGGCGCGCGGACTGACGCTGATCACCGCATTCCCCGGACTGACCCGCTACGACCTGATCGACGAGGTCCACGCCGCTCGCAAGACAGAGGTGGTCTCACAGGGCATGATGCTCGGCCAGTTCTACCCCGGCTGCGGCGTTCCGGGCCTGTGGGACCGCGACTTCCATCCCCTCGACTCCCCGGTGCCCATGCTGGTCCTGCGATCGATGATGAGCACCGACTTCCCGTTCCTCGTCGCCCGATCCGACTGGCTCTACGCCTACTTCACCCAGCTGGCCCCCGACCTGCCCCGCAAACTCCGCTGGTCAATAGCTGAACAGCTGCGGGTAGCCGAATCCGAGGCCGGTGAGATCACCGCCCTGCGGGCACATTCCGCCGACGAACACGCGCGGTGATGCCGGAAAATGAGCCTCAACGGGCGGATACTCCACTCATGCATCGGCTGTCACGCTCCCTCCTTGCCCTGATCGCCACATTTGCTGCCCTTTCGCCCACTGCCGCATCCGCCGACCCCGGAGACAACTCCGCCATCCTCGACGTCCGCCCGCTCGGGGGCCGCCAGTACGAGGTCACGGTGTATTCGGCGGCGATGAACAAGACCATCCCGATATGGGTTTCACACCCCGATTTCGCCGCGCCCGCCCTGTATCTGCTCAACGCGGTCGACGGCGGCGAATCGGGCGGCCCGTGGACCGCCCGCACCGACGTGGCCCAGTTCTTCGCCGACAAACCGGTCAACGTCATCACCCCGATCGGCGGCCGGGCCAGCTTCTACACCGACTGGGTGGCCGACGACCCAACCCTGGGCCGGAACAAATGGTCCACCTTCCTGATTCACGAACTCCCGCCACTGCTGGAATCGCGGTTCCAGATGACCGGCCGCAACGCGGTCGCGGGGGCGTCGATGTCGGCCACCTCGGCCCTGGACCTCGCCCTCGACGCACCCGGCATGTATCAGGCCGTCGGCTCCTACAGCGGCTGCCCCCGCACGACCGACGCGGTCGCCCGCAACTACGTCCGCTCCGAATTGAGTCTGTTCGGCGCGAATGCCGCCAATATGTGGGGAGCCGACGACAATCCGGCCTGGGACGCCCACGACCCGGTCCTCAACGCCGACCGTCTGCGCGGTGTGGCGCTGTACATTTCGGCCGGAAACGGCATACCGGGCCTGCACGAGAGCATCGCCGAGACCGGTGGCAATGTGGGCGCGCTGACCGACCGCATGGCCGTGGGTGGACTCATGGAGTCGGTCGTGCGCAGTTGCACGGATTCCCTTGTCTCACGGCTGGGTTCGTTGGGAATTCCCGCACAGGTCGCCTACCGCAATGGAACTCACGCCTGGCCCTATTGGCAGGACGATGTCCACGACTCCTGGCCGTTGTTCGCCTCGGCACTGGGCGTCTGAGGTCCGAAGTTTCTGAAATGCGTTGCATCACTTTATAATTCGTCGAATTGCGCTGTGCAGTCGGCGTAGAATGAGGGGATGAGCGAGGGAGGGGTTTCCGCCAACATTTCGATCGCTGAGGCGATCGAAATGTTGGCGCGGGCCACTTCCGTACTGCTCGAGAATTCCTTCGACCCGATGTCCGATGCGGCACTCATCGATGCGATGCAAGGGATGGAAAACACCCGGCGGCGCTTCGCGGCGGTCGATCACAAATTCGTGACTCAAGTGAATGCTCGCAGCCTGCCAGAGAAGGCTGGGTGGAAGAATCACTCTGCTCAATATCTGCAGCAGCTCTTGCATTTGAGCTTGGGCGAGGCCCGTTCACGTGTGCAGGCCGCCGAATTGTTCGGTGTGCGTCAAGCGGCGGGGCAGCTGTTGGAACCGACGTTGGCATGGACGGCAGCGGTACAGGAACAGGGCTTGGTCTCCGCCGACCATGCCCGCGCGATCGGCAAGATCATGGCGCGGATTCCGAGCAAGGTCGATGCGGTACTCAAGGACAATGCCGAATACCAGCTCGCACATTTGGCAACCCAGTCCAACCCGAACGTGCTGCCCATCGCCGGGGATCGCATCCTGGCGCTCCTCGACCCGGACGGCACTCTCGTGCGCGAGGAGGACCGGCAGGCTCGGCGTGGGATCACCCTGGGCAAGCCCGGTGTGGACGGGATGAGCACGCTCACCGCGTCGTTGACTCCGATCGCGCGTGCACTGCTGGATCCGATCTTCGCTGATCTGGCCCAGCCCGGCATGTGCAACCCCGCGGACCCCGAAAGCCCGTGGTGCAGTGAGGGAATCACCGCCGAGGCGATCCAGGACGCCGCGCGTCGTGACAATCGCTCCACCGCGCAACGCCAGCACGACGCACTCGTGGCGTTCCTGCGCCCGGAAATGGGACCCGCCAACCTCGGCCAGCACCGCGGCCTGCCGGTCTCCACCATCATCACCATGAGCCTGGCCGAGGTCGAAGCCGCCGCCGGAGTCGCGACCACCGCCACCGGCGGAACCGTCCCACTCGAACAAGCCCTGGTCTTGGCGCAGCACGCCAAGCCCTACCTGCTGGTCTTCGACCACCACGGCCGCCCCCTGCACCTGGGCCACGCCAAGAAGCACCGACTCGCCAACCCGGCCCAACGGCTGGCGTTGATCGCGACCGAACGTGGCTGCACCCGCCCCGGTTGCACCGCCCCCGCCACCCTGTGCCAGGTGCACCATGTCACCGACTTCGCCAAGGGCGGCCCCACCGACATCGAAAACCTCACCCTCGCCTGCGATTCCTGCCACTCCCTGATCGGGGAAGGCCCGACCAAATGGCAGACGGTGGTCATGCCACCGGATTCCGAACACGCCGGACGCATCGGCTGGATCGCCCCAACCAGCATCGACCCCACCCGCACCCCGCAGGTCAACCAGGCCCACCACGTCGGGGAGTTGATGGCCACCTCACTGGCCAAAATTCGCGAACGGAACCGACCCCGATCTCGCGCCGCGTGACCCCCGCACGGCCGTTGTACTGCCGCGCGCCCACAGGTGATTCCTCGGCGTGAGGCCAGGTAATTCGAGGGAAGACTTCCAGAGTGGATGACCGGCAACCCGATTGCGTATCGATCGGATGCACCGAAAGTGTGGTCACCTCGCCTGCCCTACCGGACCTGGGCTGACGCCGGGTTGGGAGCCGTCACCTCGCCTCCCGGCCCACGGACTGCACGCATCACCTTCTCAAGACAAAAGACTCAACAACAAAAGACCCAAAACGCCCTCCCGGGCATCGAGTGGCGCATTATCGAGGGGTTATGTCTGGTTAGTCCGGAAAAATTTGCCACTCGACGCACGGGTGGGGCTGGAACCGGGCAACTCGGGCATCCGCCCCGGGAGGTCAACGCGGTTCGAGCCTCGAGGGGGCTGGAACCGAGCCGAGGCTCCCAACCCGGCCAGCCCCTCTCCCTCCTCTAGGCGTCTTTTGTCTTTTATCTCTTGGTCTTGCAGCCGCCGCCACTTCACGGCTGTGACCAGGTGATTTCCAGATCGTAGACATCGAATCCCGCTGAGAAGTGTGCGATTCGAGCCTCGCCCGGCTGGCCGCCGTGCCGCTTGTAGAACCCGATCGCCGCCGTATTGTCTTGCAGCACTTCCAGGTACACGGAATGACCGGGGTATTCGGCTCCCGCCCACTCGAATCCGAAATGCAGCAGCTGCCCGCCGATCCCGCCGCCTTTGTGGTCCGGCTGGACGTGCAGGTTGTCGATCAGAACCCGACCGTCCGGTTGAGCTGCCAAATAGACGAAGCCGCGCATTTCACCGTCGGATTCGGCGATGAACAGGCTGCCCGCCGGGACCTCGGCGGCGAGGCGGGTGCGCCACAGGTTTCGGTGGTCGTCGGCCAGGGATCCGTTGAGGTACCAACCCGGCATGATGTGCGCGTAGGCGGTGCGCCAGCTGGCGGTGTGCAGCATGGCGACCGCCTCCGCGTCGGATTCGGTGCCGGGTCGGATCTGCACAGTCATCGGTGTCAGTCCCGGTGGTCGAAGGCCCGTAGGATTTCCTCGGCCGCGAGGGCCGGGGTCACGGAGCCGTCGCGCACCTGCTTCTCGATCTGGCCGCGCAGGGCCTTCACGTTGGGATTGTCGGTGAGTCGGCGGAGCAGGTTGTCGTGCACCATGGTCCAGGTCCAGTCGACCTGCTGGCGGCGGCGCTTCTCGGCGAACTCCCCCGCCTCGGTGAGAACCCGGCGGTGGGTGAGGACCGTGTCCCAGAACGTGTCGAGGCCGACGCCGTTCAGGCCGGACATGGTGAGAACCGGTGGCCGCCAGAGCGATTCGCGCGGGTGGATCAAACGCATCGCGCCCTGGAGTTCGCGGGCGGCGGCCTTCGCCTCCAGCTCGTGCCGGCCGTCGGCCTTGTTGACGGCCACCAGATCGGCCAGTTCCAGGACGCCCTTCTTGATGCCCTGCAACTGGTCGCCGGTTCGGGCGAGGGTCAGGAAGCAGAAGACGTCGACCATGTTGGCCACGGTCACTTCGGACTGTCCGACACCGACCGTCTCCACCAGGATCACGTCGTAGCCTGCCGCTTCCAGCAGCACGATGGTTTCGCGGGTCGCCTTCGCCACGCCGCCGAGGGTTCCCGCTGTCGGGGACGGGCGGATGAAGGCGTCACGCTCCACCGACAGCCGGGCCATACGGGTCTTGTCGCCCAGGATCGAGCCGCCGGTGCGCGTCGAGGACGGGTCCACGGCGAGCACCGCCACCCGGTGGCCCTGACCGATCAGATACATGCCGAGTGCGTCGATGAAGGTCGACTTGCCGACGCCCGGAACACCGGTGATGCCAACCCGATTGGACACCACCTTGCCGGTTTCGGGGGTCAGCTTCAGCAGCAGCTGCTGCGCCAGGTCCCGGTGGTCCGCGCGGGTGGATTCGACGAGGGTGATGGCGCGGGCCAGCCCGGCCCGCTCCCCCGCCCGCACCTGCGCGGCCAGTTGGTCGACGTCGATCACCCGGCGCGCCGCCGGAGCGGCTGCCGGAGTGCCGGGGCCGGACCGGCCGACCCCGGCGGTGGTGCCGAGCCGAGGGTGGATCTCTCCACCCTCGGTCGCGCGTGCGGCGTCGCTCATTCCGTTGCGCCGGTGCCGATCTCGTGGCCCAGCTGCGCGGCCAGCTTCTGGATCAGGTCGATCGCGGCGTCGGCGATGATGGTGCCGGGGCCGAAGATGCCCGCCGCGCCCGCCTCGTACAGCTCGTCGTAGTCGCCGGGCGGGATGACGCCGCCGACGGTGACCATGATGTCGGGGCGGCCGACATCGGCCAGTGCCTGCCGCAGGGCGGGCACCAGCGTGAGGTGGCCCGCGGCCAGCGAGGAGACGCCGACGACGTGCACGTCGTTGTCGGCCGCCTGCTGGGCCACCTCTTCGGGGGTCTGGAACAGCGGGCCCACATCCACGTCCATGCCGAGGTCGGCGAAGGCGGTGGCGATCACCTTCTGGCCGCGGTCGTGGCCGTCCTGACCCATTTTGGCGATCAGGATGCGCGGGCGGCGGCCCTCGGCCTCGGCGAACGCCTCGACCAACTCGATGGCCTTGCTGATGTTGGTCACCTTGCCGGCCTCCTCACGGTAAACGCCGGAGAGCGTGCGGATTTCGGCCTGGTGGCGGCCGTAGACCTTTTCCAGGGCGTCGGAGATCTCGCCGACGGTCGCCTTGGCGCGGGCGGCGTTGATTGCCAGCGCCAGCAGGTTGTTGTCCATGCCGCCCTCCGAAGAGGCCGCGGCCCGGGTCAGTTCGGCCAACGCCTTCTCGACCTCGGCCGAATCGCGTTCGGCGCGAAGCTTTTCCAGCTTGGCGTTCTGCTCGGCGCGCACCCGCGAGTTCTCGACCTTGAGGACCTCGATCGGGGTGTCTTCCTCGACCTGGTACTTGTTCACGCCGATCACCGGCTGCTGGCCGGTGTCGATGCGGGCCTGGGTGCGGGCCGCGGCCTCTTCGATGCGCAGCTTCGGGATGCCCTCCGAAATCGCTTGCGCCATACCGCCGTGCGCTTCGATCTCGGCGATGTGGGCGCGGGCGCGCTCGGCCAGCTGGTGGGTCAGCCATTCCACGTAGTACGAGCCGCCCCACGGGTCGGCCGGACGGGTGGTGTTGGACTCCTGCTGGATCAGCAGCTGGGTGTTACGCGCGATGCGAGCGGAGAAGTCCGTCGGCAGGGCCAGCGCCTCGTCCAACGCATTCGTGTGCAGCGACTGGGTGTGGCCCTGGGTGGCGGCCATGGCCTCCACGCAGGTGCGCGCGACATTGTTGAACACGTCCTGCGCGGTCAGCGACCAGCCCGAGGTCTGCGAGTGGGTGCGCAGCGCGAGCGACTTCGAGTTCTTGGGCTCGAACTTGGCGACCAGCTCGTTCCAGAGCAGGCGGCCCGCACGGAGTTTCGCGACCTCCATGAAGAAGTTCATGCCGATGGCCCAGAAGAACGACAGCCGCGGCGCGAACTTGTCGACCTCCATGCCCGCGTCCAGACCGGCCTTGATGTACTCCACGCCGTCGGCGAGGGTGTAGGCCAGCTCCAGGTCGGCCGTGGCTCCGGCCTCCTGAATGTGGTAGCCGGAGATGGAGATCGAGTTGAACTTCGGCATCTTCGCGGAGGTGTAGGCGAAGATGTCGGAGATGATCCGCATCGAGGGCTTGGGCGGGTAGATGTAGGTGTTGCGGACCATGAACTCCTTCAGAATGTCGTTCTGAATGGTTCCGGCCAGCTGCTCGGGCTTGACGCCCTGCTCCTCGGCGGCGACGACGTAGAGGGCCAGGATGGGCAGCACCGCGCCGTTCATGGTCATCGACACCGAAACCTGGTCCAGCGGAATGTGATCGAACAGCTCCCGCATATCCAGGATGGAGTCGATGGCGACACCGGCCATGCCGACGTCACCGGTCACGCGCGGGTGATCGGAGTCGTAGCCGCGGTGGGTGGCCAGGTCGAAGGCGACCGACAGGCCCTTCTGGCCCGCCTGCAGGTTGCGGCGGTAGAAGGCGTTGGAGTCGGCGGCGGTGGAGAAGCCCGCGTACTGGCGGATCGTCCACGGCTGGTTCACGTACATGGTCGGGTAGGGCCCGCGCACGAACGGGGAGATACCCGGCACGCTGTCGAGCGGGTAGCCCTCGGCCACGATGGCGTCCCGGTCGGCCTTGGTGAACACCGGCGGCACCTCGATGCCTTCCGGCGTCGACCAGGTGAGCTGTTCGGGTGCATAGTGATTGGCGGTCGCGGCCTCGGCGACGAACGCGTCGACCTGGGCGGCGTCGACCGCGGCGGGGGCGGTGTCGCCCTCGATCAGCGGGACTTCGGCGAAATTGCCGATCCGGTGCTTGATATCGCTCATTGCTGTGTCCTCTCCGCACGACCGGGGCCCTGCGTGGTTACGCTGCGCAAGCGCTGGGTGGTGGAGCGGCGCCTCCGGGCCTGACCGTTCATGCGGGGGCTCCCAGCTTTTCGAGCAGGCCGGTCAGAGCCGCCACCGCGTCCATGCGCGCGGTCACGAAGCCATCCGGGCGATCCGCCCCGGAAAGCTCAGCGACCGCCTTCTCCGGTCCGGCCAGCAGCACGGTGGTCACCCCGCCCGCCCGCAGTTCCGCCACGGCCGCGGCGGCATCGGTGCCGTAGCGGGTGTCGGAGCCACACAGCACGGCGATCGACGGGCCGGTCTCGGTGACCGCCTCGATGCCGCCGGAGGCCAGCAGGTTGGTGGTGAAGGTGACACGGACATTGTTCTCCGACACCGGACCCAGCGGAACCAGGCGCACCCGGGGACGTACCCCGTTGACGGCCAGGTATGCGTCGGAGCGGTTGCGCAGCGCCTCGAAGGCAGCGCCGTAGCGGGCGGTGCCGTTCTTGGCGCGAGCCTCCTCCGACAGCGGCTTCTCGCCCAGGTTCGGGAACTCGTTGACGCCGGTGACCGCCGTCTTGCGGTGCGCCACATCGGAATCGCGCTTCGCCTTGGTGGCGGCGATGCGCTCGGCGAGCAGGCCCGCCTGCAGCGCGGCCAGGTAGCCGCCCGCGGCCTCGATCTCCTGCATGAACTCCCACGCCTTGGCGGCGAGCTCCTCGGTGAGCGCGTCCACGTACCAGGAACCGGCGGCCGGGTCCTGCACGTGGCCGAGGTGGGATTCCTCGAGCAGCAGCAGCTGGGTGTTGCGAGCCATGCGCTCGGAGAACGCCTTCGAGACCTCGAGCTCCCCGGCGGGCAGGGATTCGTCGAACGGGAGCACCGTCACGATGTCCGCGCCGCCGACGCCCGCGCCGAACGCGGCCAGGGTGGTGCGCAGCATGTTCACCCACGGATCCCGCTGGCTCATCATGGCCGCGGAGGTCATGGCCTGCTGCGGGGCATTGCCGAAGGCGGGAGCGCCGCACACCTGCGCCACGCGCGCCCAGAGCTTGCGGGCGGCACGGAACTTGGCGATGGTCTCGAACTGGTCGTCGGTGGCCGCGAAGCGGAACTCCAACTGGCCCAGCGCATCCGCGATATCGGCGCCGGCGTCGGTGAGCGAGCGCAGGTATTCCAGGCCCGCCGCGACGGCCGCGCCCAGCTCCTGGGCGTCGGAGGCGCCGGAGTTGTGGAAGGCGATGCCGCACACGGTGATGGCACGCACGGTCTCGGTCCGGGCCACCGCCTGCTGGGCCAGCGCGACCGCACCGTCCAGGTCGATGGCCGAGGAACCGGCGAACAGGCTCGTGAGCGGGGTCGCGCCCAGGGAGACCCGAATGTCCTTGCGGTTGGGGGCCTCGTAGCCGTCGAGCACCGAGAACACCTGGGCGGCAGCCTCGTTGGCGGCCGGACCCGCGTCCAGGGTGAGCGGGGCCAGCTCGAACAGCAGACCCTTCAGCGCGGTGGCGATGCCTTCGACGGGAACGCCGCGCTCGGCCACGCCCAGCCACACGGCACTCACACCGTTCTCCAGCGCGAAGAGAATGTCCTCGTTGACCGCCTTGGCGTCGGGTCCGCCGAAGCGCTGGCTGACGAACCAGCCACGGTGCACGTCGCGGGTGGCGTCTCCGCCCCGCACGTAGGGGAACTGCCCGGGCAGCGGCTGCTCGGGCAGTTCGTCACGGCGCGTGTAGAGCGGGTTGACGGTCAGGCCGTCGTAGGTCGTGACCGCGAGCAGCTTCTCCGGCTCATCCGGCAGTTCGCTCGCATCCACCCTGCGGGCCTTGGCCAGCACCCCGGCGACACCCTTGCGCCAGGCGGCAAACTCGGGCACCGGTTCGGTACCCGAGTCGGAAGCAATCGGCATAGCTGCTGTTTCCTTCTTCCACTCCCTGACCGAGTAGCCGTTTTTACCGGGATTCCCCCAGCTCAACGACCACTTTGGTTAACGAGCATTCATGGTCTTTCCCCTGATGCTAGCGGCACCCTTTCGATAACCGCCGCCGGAGTCTCACTACCAGCGGGTAACCTGGCGCGGTGCCAACAACCGTGCGCGAACCGCGAGAGCGAGTGTCCGCGCTGCTCAACCGCCTTCGCCAACCGCGAAACCTGCTCCTGCTGATCGCTTGCGGGCTGCTGTTCGCGCTCGCAGCCTTCGCGCCGCACCCGGCACCCCAGCAGATTCGGCAGTGGGCGGACTCGGTAGGGCCGATGCTCCCGGTGGTGTTCTTCGCGGTGCACGCGCTGGTCTGCGTCGCGCCGTTCCCGCGCACGATTTTCACGCTCAGCGCGGGCATGCTGTTCGGTTCGGCGGAGGGTCTGACGCTGGCGATCACGGCCACGACCGTGAGTGCGGTCCTGGCGCTGTGGCTGGTGCGGCGACTGGATCACGAGCGGGTGCGGGCACGACTGACCCATCCCACCGTGCAGGCGGTGGACGCCCGCCTCGCGCGACGCGGATGGCTGTCCATCGGCTCGCTGCGGCTGATCGCGTTCGCGCCTTTTTCGATCGTGAATTATTGCGCGGCATTGTCTTCCATTCGGTTCATGCCGTATTCGATCGCCACTTTCATCGGCATCATTCCCGGCACAGTGGGCACGGTGCTGCTCGGCGACGCGCTGACCAATCGCACTTCCGCGGCCCAATGGATCGTTACGGCAGCCTGTTTGGCGGTGGGCGTGATCGGGCTGGCGGTGGACGCGCGGATGGCGGTCGACCAGGTCGAGGCGGCATCCGACGCGCGGTGACATCACCTTTTGGTAAATGTCCCCGATTTGAAATATCTAGTGTTCTAATCTTCTGGTCGATCGAACAGGTAGGAGCGCGTATTCAACCACCGGAGGTGTGAAAGCCTTGAGCGAATCAGCTTCACGAGCGGGTGACCACAGGAATCTCAACGCCTGGCTGGAATTGATCAGACAGCCGCCGCCCACTCACATTCTCGTGGCCATCGGTTTTCTTTCGCTCTTGCCGGCGCTTCTCACCAGCGGTCCGGTCGTTGCCGCGATCGCGATCTGGTACCGGGGCGGCGGGCGGGACAGCTGGGGATTTCCCCTGCTGGTCGCGGTCCTGGTGGTGATGGGCATGCTCACCACCGCGGCGGTGTCGCTGGGTACCGCGTGGCGGCGCAGCCGTCAGGCCCAACCGGTCGAGCTGCCGGTTCAGGTGGATCCGGTCGGCTGATCCCGCGGTGCACGCGGCCAGCGTTGAAGACCGGGCAGCGCGTGCACCCTCGTGCCCGGCGGTGCCGCGTCGTTCAGTTTCGCGAACAGCTCCCCGGCGCGGGACCCGACGTAATTCAGGCCCGGATTCAGCCGCTTCGCCTCGACCAGCCACCCTGCCGCCAGCAACAGCAGGTCGAAATCGGTGGCCGGATCCTCCGATTCGAGCAGCGCGATACCCAGTCCGGGCTCGGTGACCACGGCCGATCCGAGGTGTTGCAGGCAGCGGCCGGTGCCGAGTTCGTCGGCCAGAGCACGCCATTCGGCGAGCGCGGTCTGCCAGCGCCAGATCGCGCGCGGCTGGTCTCCCGAGGCCCAGTCGAGCGCCCCCGCGATCTCGTGGACGTGGGCCAGACCGCCGGGGTCGCTGCCGGTGGCCATGGATTCCGCCAGTTCCAGCCGATCCCGGGCCGCGGTGTAGCGGCCTTGCAGCAGGTGCACGATGGCCATGTTCACCAAGGCGCTGACCTCTCCCGCGACGTCCTCGCGGGGCAGCAGCCACCACGCCTGTTCGAGCAGATTGACCGCGTCCGCCAGCTGAGTCTGGCCGGGGCCCAGGGTCTTCAGCGCCCGCCGGTGCAGGGCGCGGGCGCGCAGGCTGCGTGAGAGTGTGCGCGGGCTGTAGCGCAGCGGTTCGCGCTCCGGGGCGTTCTGCCGGATGTCGGCCAGCGTCCCGGCCAGGCCCGAGCCGGTGGTCTCGGCGATGGTGATCATGGCCGCCGCCGGGCCCGTGGCAGTGACCGGCTCACCCGCGAGACCGCGTCCCCGATAGTCCTCGGGTTTGCCGGTGCGGGCATACCACGTGTCCAGGGCGTCGGCGATGGCGGCGAGGTCGGGTACGACGGCCCGGACCTGTTCCAGGCCGGGCATTTCCGCGCATCTCGCCAGCAGCGCGCCGAGGCGGGGTTCCTCGTCCTGGAACCACAGGCGCGCGGTGGCCGCGGTGGACGGCACATCCAGCGCTCGCGCCCACCGGGCGGACTGTTCGGCGTGGCGGCGCAGCAGCATGGCGAGCGCGGCACGCCATTCGGGAGTGCCCGTGGTGCGGGGAGTTTCGGATTCCGGAGGCACGGCGGCGACTCGATACCGACCCGGGATGGACAGCTCCAGCACACCGACGCCCACCAGCTGATCGACAATCCTCGGCGCGGCAGGCATGTCCTCGTCGGCCGGGGTGAGGGAGATCGGCATGCGGGCCGCCGCGCTCGCCGCCAGGACATCGAGCAGCACCGGCAGCTCGAAGGTGCGCATCGGCAGGTCGCGAAGGACGGCCGCGGCCCACACGTCGCGCAACCCGCTCCGGTGGTCGGGTTCGGGCGCCGCCGCCCATGGCCCGCCGGGCTTCGGCAGCTCCGGTGACTCCGGCGACGCCGCGCTGGGCAACTCGACATGCGCGCGGACGAACCGATACGAGCGGAGCACCAGGCCGATCACGAAGAGCACCAAGGCGATCCATCCGACCACGACCGTCGTCAGCTGCACGACCGGGTTGGCCTTGAACGAATCGGTCAGCAGATTGGTCCCCAGCACGCCGACCAACCCGAGGCCCAGGGTCGCGGGCGCGCCCAGAAGGATCTGCCACACCGTCGATTTCGGTGTGGCCATGAGCGAGCGGCTCTCACGCGCCAGCTCGGTCGACTCGGTGTGGTTCGCGGTGTTCTCCGCCGTCATATTCTGGCTCCCCCGGTCAGTCCGGGCACCAGCCAGCGCCGCCAGGTGATCAGCAGCAGGGCCAGCGGCACCGCGGCCGAGACGAGCGCGCCGCCCGCGAGTTGCGCGGAGTTCACGGTGAATTGGCGGGTGTCGCCCCACAGCAGCAGGGACCACGGGCTCCCGCCGGTGCCGCTGATCAGCAGGCCGAGGAAGAAGTCGTTCCACACCTGGATGAACTCGAGGACCGCCACCGCGCCGATCGCGGGTCCGACCACGGTCAGGGTGCGACCGAGAATGGTGCGCAGAGACGCCAATCCGTACAGGGCGTCGGCGGCCGGGGTGTAGGCGGGCGCGAGCAGCGCCCCGCGCAGCACCAGGATCGAGATCGGCAGACCGGCCGCGGCATGGGTGAACACCAGCGGCACCAGGGTGCCGAACCAGCCGAACGAACCGATGGCCTGCTGCAGCGATCCGAGGTACATCTGGGCGGGCATGACCGTCAGGATCACCAGGCCCGGCACCAGCATTCGGATCCGTGAGGCCGCCAGCCAGTGGGCCACCGGGAGCGCGAAGGTCACCGCGATCAAGGTCGCCGGGATCGCGACCTCGACCGTGGTCAGCAGGGCGTCGCGCAGTGCCGGATCCGCCAGAATGTTCCGCACCCCGGCGCTTTCCGAGCCCGCCGTCCCGCGCACGGCGACATACACGAGCTCCGCCAGCGGCAACAGCACCACGGCCACGGCGGGCAGCACGACCAGTCGCCGCCACCAGCGGGTGTTCTCCCCCGCCGGGAAACGCACGAGCCGGCTCGGTCCCGGGCCGCTCGGGCGGCGGGCATTGATCCGGTCCTGCGCGAAGAGCGCCGCGAGCACCAGTGCCGCGGTCAGCGGCAGCGCGTAGGCGGCCGCCTCCCCGCACGAACCGGCCTCGCACGCGGTGGTGAGCCGCCACCATTCCACGGTCGCGGTCCCGACGTCGTGTTGCAGGGATCGGGGCACCGCGCCCAGCACGGCGTCGAAGACGCGGGCGGCGGCCACCGCGACCACCAGGAAGGCGATGAACGCGACCGGACGCACCTGTTTCCACAAGCGGGTCAGCAGGAATCGGCCGCTGCCGTGGTAGAGCTCCCCCGCGCGCACCGGGTCGGCCTCGATCGCCAGGATGGCCGCGCGGAACAGCCCGATCAGCAGCCCGAGCCAGGTCCAGGCGAAGGCCGCGACCAGGACCGCCTCGAACGCGTGCCGATCCGTGGCCACGTGATCGAAATATCGTCCGCCCGTCGAGGTTTCGAGGATCAGCCGGAAGGCGATGCCCGCGGTGAACCCCGAGACCCCGAACGGGATGATGAACGGCCACCACAGCCAGGGAATGTGTCTGCTGGGCCAGGCCAGCAGCAGCGCCACTCCGACCAGCACCACCGCGAGCACCACCCAGCCCGCGGTGTGCAGATAGGCGCTGCGGCTGCCGGGCGGCAGGCCCTGCCACACCAGCATCGAGCCGATGGCCAGGCAGGCGAGCGCGAGCAGGCCCGCCAGGACCCGCGCGGCGAGCGCCAATACCCTGAGCAGGCCGTGAGTTCCGGCGGTCGGCCGGTGCCGATCGAGGAACAGCAGTCCGCCGCCGCCGAGCAACTGCAGTCCGCATCCGATCGCCAGCCCCGGGTGCGTTCGCGCACCGAGTTCGATGGTGTACAGCGCGGGAGCGACCAGCAGCAGCGCCATCAGCACGAAGGCCGGGGCGCGGAAGACGTTGGTGAGCACGACTTGCAGATGCGGATGCCGACCGGGAATCAGCGGACCCGACAACCGCCGGGTGGCCAACTCCAGTTGCAGCCCATTGGCATTCACCGAATACATGCTCGTCTCACCCATGTCGGCCGCGTTCCAGGTCGTAGATGGCCGCGACGGCATTCTCGACCGCCGCCGTGTCGCGTTTCGCGGGATCGTCGAGGTCGGTCAGAAAGGCGGTGATCACCCGCCACAGCGGATTGTCGCCGCCGCGGGAGCCGATCCGGTCGGCCAGATCGAATTCGCTCCAGGCGCGAATCCTGGGTCCGGATCGGTCCAGCATCGTGTCCAGCAGTGGCGAATAGCCCGGCGTGATACCCGAATCGGGGGCGATGAAGCCGCCCGCGCGAATCCAGTCGCGCACGATGTCGCGCTGGGAGAGCAGCGTGATCAGCTGCCGCGCATTCTCGTTCGCCGACCGGGTCAGCACCATGACATCACCGCCGCCGATGACCGGGCTTTTCCCGAAGGGTGGCAGGTTGCTCGGGAACAGGGAAATCCCGACCGTCTCCTTCAATCCGATGTCATTGTCGCCGAAGCAGCCGCGGACGATCGGCTCGGCGAAATCGGGGGCCACGACCATGGCGGCGTGACCGTTGCTGAACACCTCGCGCACCGCGTCGGGGAACTGCTGGGTCATCGCACGGCCGATATTGCCGGGAAAGGCATTCGGGAATCCCCAGATGCCCGCGAGGGTGCGCAGTGCCCGGGTGAGTTCGGCGCGGCGCGCCTCGGGCCGCCAGTCGTTCGGATTCGCCACGCTCCCATAGGCATCCGCGGACTCGGCGAGCAGCACGTTCTCGAAGAAGTCGGTGAGCATCCAGCCGTCCGCGCCACCCAGCGCCAGGGGCCGCACCCCGCTCTGGGCCAGCCGCGTCATGAGTGCGGGCCACAGCCACGGTGGCCAGCGGTCCGGGAATGGCAGCTTCAATCGGTTGAATCGGGTGCGATCGAACCAGATCAGGGATTTGCAGGTGGCTTTGAATGGCAGCCCGTAGAGCCGATTTCCTTGTGACTCGACGTGGAGCAGCCGCCACCAGCCATCGGCGTAGCGCGGCTTGTTGTCGGCGTCGCTCCACAGTGATTCGTCCAGCGCGGACAAGCGACCGTCCTGCGCCAGCCGCGATATCTGGCCGATTTGCGGCAGTACGACGATATCGGGTGCGAATCGCCCGGCCGCGAATACGGTGCCCACATCGTCGCCCAGCGTCATGACGGCGGTGTCGTGCGGGAATTGGTGCGATTCGCGCAGATTCGCGAGGATGGCCCGGAACGCCCCGAGTTCGGTGCCGCCCCAGGGCACCGCTATCTTCACCGTGTCCGCCCGCCCGGCATTCCCGAACGGCGCACAGGCCGCGATCACCGGAAGCAGCGCACCGGCGCGCAAAATCGTTCTGCGAGTGGTCATTCCATCCCCAACCGATGCGATTTTTACTCGGAATCGGCCTCCTCGATCTCCACCGTACCCGCGGTACGGCGGTGACAAAGGCCGGACGACGGAATCTCACCGACAGCACACAACCCTCACCGACGACACAGTTCTTCAGAATCACGCTGATCGTGACGCTGTTCGCAGGTCCGGCTCCTCGACAGGATCGAACCGGACGGTTTCGACCTGGTCCCCGAAACCTCCGGCCCACCACTCGAACAGGAAGGCATCCGCGTGAGTTCCCCACCGATCGCCGCCATCATCGGCGCCGCGACCCGGCCGCCGCACGTGACCATCGACGCCATGCGAAGCGCGGGTCGTGCGCAGCCCGCACACCGGCGGGCCGCATGATCAGCATCGCCGCCGGGCGTGCGAGCGGCAGTGCCGCACAGCGGATTCGGGTCGCGCTGCCCGCGGGTCCCTGGCGCGGCATCGCGGTGCGGGTGCTGTCACTGGCCCTGTTCGTGGCCCTGTGGTCGGCGATCGCCGCCGCGAGACTGGTGGATCCGCAGTTCCTGCCGAGTCCGCACGCGGTGTGGGAGGCGTTCGTGCGCGCCAACAGCTGGCATCCGATCGCCCCGGGCGTGCAGCGCGAGGTGCCGGGTGAGCAGAACTACTTCCTGTGGGAGCACCTGCTCGCCAGTCTGCAACGTATCGCGGCGGGCGCGGGCGCGGCGGTGGTTCTCGGTCCCGTCACGGGTTTCGCCCTCGGCACCTCGAAGACGCTCGCGACCCTCGTCGGCCCCTATCTCAACTTCCTGCGCACCCTGCCGCCGCTGGGCTACATCGGCCTGCTCATCGTATGGTTCGGCATCGGCGACACCGCCAAGGTCTGGCTGCTGTTCCTGGCCGCCTTCCCGCCGGTCGTGATCGCCACCATCGCAGGCGCGCAACAGGTTTCGGCCGACCGCAGCAACGCCGCGCGATCCCTGGGGGCGAACCGGCTCCAGGTGATCACCCGGGTCCTGCTGCCCGCCACCGCCCCCGAGGTGATCGGCGGCATCCGGGTCGCAATCGGCTTCGCCTGGACCACTGTCGTCGCGGCCGAACTCAACAACGGCATTCCCGGCATCGGCGGCCTGGCCTTCCTGTCCGGTCAGCAACTCAACACCCCGCTGACCATGGCCTGCATCATCGTCATCGGTCTCACCGCGCTCACCCTCGACGCGGTCATCAGTTGGATCGGCGCGCTGGTCGTGCCGTGGAAAGGCAAAGCGTGAAACGCGTTCTCGCGACATTGACCATCGCCGGACTGCTCAGCGCGGGCCTGACCGCCTGTGTGTCTCCGGGACGCGGCGACCAGTCCCGGGCCACCGGCGACAGGATCGCCTGCCCGGTCGCGGTGGACGAAAGCTTCACCGGCACAGTTCGACTCGGTTACCAGGACATCCCCAACGGGGATCTGGTGGTCAAGGACGCCGGGGTGTTGGAGACCTGCTTGCCGAAGGCGAAGATCACCTGGAGCAAGTTCGCCTCGGGAGCGACGGTGATTCAGGCCTTCGGCGCGAACTCGCTCGATCTCGGGCTGCTGGGCAGCGCCGCGGCCGCACGGGCGGTGTCGGCGCCTTTGAACATCGCGATGAAGGCGGTGTGGGTCCACGACGTGATCGGTACCGCCGAGTCGCTGGCGGTCAAGGATCCGGCGATCACCACGGTGGCGGGGTTGCGCGGCAAGCGAATTGCCGTGCCGTTCGCCAGTACCTCGCATTACAGTCTGCTCGCCGCGCTCAGCGCCGCCGGGATCGAGCGCGGCGTGAATCTGGTGAACCTGCAGCCCGATGCCATCGCCGCGGCCTGGCGCGGCGGCGATATCGACGCGGCCTTCATCTGGGAACCCAGCCTGTCGGAGCTGCTGAAGAACGGGCACGTCGTCACCTCGGCCGCCGAGACGGCCGAGACCGGCAAGCCGACCTACGACCTGGAAGGCGCACGCGCCGACTTCGTCTCGGCCAATCCGCGGTTCCTCGAGGTATGGACGGCCGCACAGAACTGGGCGGTCAACCTGATCAACAACTCGCCGGACACCGCCGCCACCCGCATCTCCGCGCAGCTGGGCGTGCCGGTGACCGATATCCGCAAGCAGCTCGGCGAGTACGGCTACCTCGACGCGGCCACTCAGGCCGGACCTGCCTATCTGGGCAAGCAGCTCGGCGCGGATCTGAAGTCCTCGGCCGATTTCCTGCTGAGCCAGGGCGAGATTCAGGGCCCGGCGACTCCGGAGGCGTATGCCGCGGCGGTGTACGGCGACGCGGCGAAAAAGGTGAGCGCGAAATGACCGCGGCCCTCGGGCTGCGCGATCGGGTGGTGCTGACCGAGGTGTCCAAGACCTACGACACCCCGACCGGCAGCACCGTCGCGCTCTCCCCCACCGATCTGGTCATCGAGCCCCGGGAGTTCGTGAGCGTCGTCGGTCCCTCCGGCTGCGGGAAGACCACGCTGCTGCAACTGCTCGGAGGCTTCCTCGAACCCAGCACCGGCACGCTGCTGGTCGGCGACGACCGCGTCGACGGGCCCGGCCCCGAACGCGGCGTGGTCTTCCAGTCCCCGACGCTGTACCCGTGGCTGTCGGTGCGCGGCAATGTCGAGTTCGGTCCGAAATGTCGTGGTGTGGACAAGAAGACGCGCCGCGCGGCCGCCGAGCGGATGCTCGAACTGGTCGGGCTCGGCGAGTTCGCGGGCAAGCGGCCCTACGAGCTGTCCGGCGGCATGCAGCAGCGGGCGCAGATCGCGCGGGTGCTGGTCAACGATCCGCGCATCATCCTCATGGACGAGCCGTTCGGCGCGCTGGATCAGCTGACCCGCGAGCGGCTGCAGGTGGAGTTGCTGCGGCTGTGGCGTGAATCGGGCAAAACGATTGTGTTCGTGACCCATTCGGTCGAGGAGGCGGTATTCCTGTCGACCCGGGTGCTGGTCATGAGCGCCCGTCCCGGCCGCGTCATCGTGGATCGCCGCATCCAATTACCGGGCGATGACGACGGCGGGGTGCGGGATCTCGCCGTGACTGCCACGCCTGAATTCCAAGCGCTCAAAACCGAATTGGCGAAAGCCATCTACGAGGCGCATAACTAGATCGGTAATACGACGATGGCCCTTGCCGCGAATTCGCGGCAAGGGCCATCGTGCTGTTACGGGTAACGCGAAACCTGATTACAGGTACGCGCCGCACACGGGCCAGGCGCCCGCGCCCTGGCCGGCGAGCACGTTCTCCGCGACGCGGATCTGCTCCTCGCGGCTGGCGTTCGAGGCGTTGCCCGAGCCGCCGTAGGCGTTCCAGGTGCTCTGGGTGAACTGCAGGCCGCCGTAGAAGCCGTTGCCGGTGTTGGCGCCCCAGTTACCGCTGCTCTCGCAGCTGGCGACGGCGTCCCAGTTGTGTCCGGCCGCCGAGGCGGTCGCGGTGGACAGCGCGAACGGGACGGACACGAGCGCGCCGATGGCCGCGGTGGCGGCGAGCATGCGGGTGGTGAGCTTCCGGTTGCGATGCATAAAGTATTTCCCTCGCCTGCGCCCACCGTCCCGCGCTGCGAGCTGCGGTTCCCCGTCCCCAGGGTTATCGGTTGCTCTCGAATCGCGGGACGGGTTCCGGTGTTCGTCGATTCGAGCGAGGGCCCGGGTGATTCCGAGCCGAGAGCGACGGTAACGGAACAATCACGCTGAATCACGTCTCGATCACGGTCGGTTGACAAAACGATATCGAGCGCACTTTAGAAGTTTTCGCAGCTTGCCTCGGAGTGTCGCCGAATGACATTTCTGGAATTTACGGCCGAATTTGTGACCGACGTCACGCAAAAATGGTGACCCCGATCGCGTAATACAAAGTCGATACAAAACGATCCCCACCGAAAATGGCCGTCCCACCGGCTCGGATCGCGCTGCGCGCAACCGTTGCCCCTGGTCAGAGCCTTCGGAACAGTGCGTCCATGGCCGATGAACCACGTTCCGGAGCACACGCGGTAGAGGTGCTCAATTGCTTCCAGGGCGACGATCCCGAACTGTCACTCAGCGATCTCGCGCAGCTGGCCGGATTGCCCGTCAGCACCACGCACCGGCTCGCCCAGGCCCTGGTCCGCGCCGGTCTGCTGGAACAGGATCCGGCGACCGATCGCTACCGCGTGGGGCACGGCTTGGCGACGCCGGCCCGGCCCGCGCTCGCACGGCTGGGACTGGACACGGTCACACCGCATCTGTACGCCCTGCCCGCGGGCATCCGCATCACGGTCGGCGTGGACGGCGAACCCGCCCGCTCCATCGCAGGCGACCGCTTCGACGGCACACGGAACTGATCCGGATACGGGCGAGGCCCTCTCGACCGATGTCGAGAGGGCCTCGCACGCTTGCGTTCTCCGTCAGTGACCCAGGGGGCGCGGCGGGGGCGGCGGGTTCTGCTGCCAGCCCTGGTTGGGCGGCTCCTGACGGTATTGGGGCTGAGCGGGCGGCTGGTGCGGGCGCTGTTCCAGATGTGGCGGGCGGGTGCCGCCACCGGTCGGGGGAATGGCGGCGGGGGGTTCGACCGGGGCGCGGGCATCGGCCTCGGCGGCGCGGACCGCGCGCTGGGTGGCCGGGTCGGTCGCAGTGTCGAACCAGGCGGCCACCTCGTCCGAGTCGTCCTCGGGGGCCTCGGCCGCGGCACCGTCCTCGGCGGGCTCGTAGCGGAAGACGCCGTCCTCACCCTTCTGGGCGAAACCGCGGGCGAAGCCTTCCAGGGCCTTGCCGAAATCGCTGGGGACCAGCCACACCTTGTTGGCGTCGCCCTTGGCCACCTGGGGCAGGGTCTGCATGTACTGGTAGGCGAGCAGTTCGGGGGTGGGCTTGCCGTTCTTGATGGCGGCGAACACCTTTTCGATCGCCTTGGCCTGGCCCTGGGCCTGCAAGTAGGCGGCGGCGCGTTCACCCTGGGCGCGCAGGATGCGGGACTGGCGTTCGCCCTCGGCGGCCAGGATCGAGGACTGCTTGCCGCCCTCGGCGGCGAGGATCTGCGCCTGCTTCTGGCCCTCGGCAGTCTTGATCGACGCTTCCCGCTGACCTTCCGCGGTGAGGATCATGGCGCGCTTCTCACGGTCGGCCTTCATCTGCTTCTCCATCGACTCCTGGATCGACGGGGGCGGATCGATGGCCTTCAACTCGACGCGCGACACGCGCAGGCCCCAGCGGCCGGTGGCCTCGTCGAGGACGCCGCGCAGCTGGCTGTTGATCTGATCGCGGGAGGTCAGCGTCTCCTCCAGCGTCATGCCGCCGACCACGTTGCGCAGCGTGGTGATGGTCAACTGTTCCACGGCGGCAATGTAATTGGAGATCTCGTAGACCGCGGCCTGCGGGCTGGTGACCTGGAAGTAGACCACCGAGTCGATCTGCACGGTCAGGTTGTCCTGGGTGATCACCGGCTGCGGCGGGAACGACACGACCCGCTCGCGCAGATCCACCTTGGCCCGGATCCGGTCGGCGAAGGGCACCAGGAAGGTCAGCTGTCCCGACACGGTGCGCGAATACCGGCCCAGCCGTTCGATGACGGCGGCCTCCGCCTGCGGCACCAGGGCCACCGACTTGAAGACCACCACCACGATCAACAGGATCAGAACGATGGCGACTATGAGTACAGCCATTACGGCCCTTTCATGACGACGGCGTGGGCGCCGTCGATCCTCATGACATAAACGGTCGAACCGACGGGGTAGGAATCCGCCGCGTCATACGGACGCGCGCTCCACACCTCGCCACCCAGTTTCACCCGGCCACCGTGCTCGTCGACCGTTTCGAGCACCTTGGCGGTCCTACCCGGCAGCGCGTCCACCCCCGTCTGATGTGGAGGCGGAATCGCATAGCGCCGCAACAGGAATGGGCGCACCAGCACCAGCAGGGCGATCGACGTCGCACCGAACACCACGGCATCCACGAGCACCGAGGATCCGGTGAGCCCGCTGATGCCGGCGGTGACGAGCGCGGCGACACCCAGCATGATCAGCACGAGACTGCCCGTGAGCATCTCGGCCGCCGCGAGCAGAATGCCCGCGACCAGCCAAACTATTGCGGCCACAGCATCAACAGTAGTCGGTTCCCGCCGCCGCGACGCGTGATACGCCGCGGACCAAGGTCATCGAATGCGACCGACCACCCCGCGTGACCTCGGACGAAGGACCCTTGCGGAGGTGACCTCCGCCGCAAACTCCGCCGTTGGCCGCGTCGCGCCACCGAAATCCGGTGCGGCGACGGTACCTTCGATCGGGTGAGCGGGCGTGACAGCTATGGCGATATCTATTCCGGCCACGCGAGGACTCGCAAACGCGAGATACCGCGGGTCGCCGCCGAACGCGACCTCGTCGCCGAGGACGCGGCCACCGGATTCTGCGGCGCCGTAGTGGGATTCGATCGCAGCTACGACGGCGAGTTCGTCAAGCTCGAGGACCGCAACGGACGAGTCCGCTTGTTCGCGCTGCGGGAAGCCGCGTTTCTGATCGACGGTGAAGTGGTGACACTGGTCAAGCCCACCGCCGCCGCACCGGTGCAGCCGACCCGATCGGCGTCCGGATCCACCCGGGTCGAAGGACTGAAGGCGCGGGTGGCGCGCGCGAGCCGCATCTGGGTCGAGGGCGTGCACGACGCGGCGCTGGTCGAACGGGTGTGGGGCCACGATCTCCGCGTCGAGGGCGTGGTCGTCGAACAACTCGAGGGCTTGGATCATCTCGGCGCGAAACTCGCGGAATTCCAACCGGGCCCGACCCGGCGTGTCGGGGTCCTCGTCGACCATCTGGTCACCGGATCCAAGGAGACCGGGCTGACCCAGGGCCTGGGCGCGCACGTACTCGTCACCGGACACCCCTATATCGACGTGTGGCAGGCGGTCCGCCCCAAGGCCGTCGGCATCGCGGCCTGGCCCGACGTGCCGCGCGGCGAGGACTGGAAAACCGGCATCTGCCGGCGACTTCGCTGGGGCACACCGCAGGACGGCTGGCGACGCGTCTACAACGCGGTCAACTCCTACCGCGATCTGGAAACCCCGCTCATCGGAGCCGTCGAACGACTGATCGACTTCGTCACCGAGCAGGAGTAGCCCTCCAGTTATCCTCGAATGCATGAGTTCCCCGAGTGCATCGCTGACGGTCTGGGCCGGGTCCTGGCTGGCCGGCCACAGCGCCCCCGACGACGTGCTGGACGCGTTGCGCGCCTGGGCTCCCCAGCAGACGGTGGCGGCCGGGGACCCGGTCACGGGTGGGCGGACCGGGTTGCCGTGGGCGTCCGAGGATGAGCCGGAAGCCGTCGCGGGTGCCGGGATCATGGTGCTGCTCAAGCTGATTCGCGAGGCGTTCACCGGGCCCGAGGCCCAGGTGCGGCTGGTGCTGCCGGTGCCGGGCGATGTGCGCGGGATTCCGGTGGGCACCGAATTCGCGGCCGCCGCAACCGAAGCCGAGGAGGGGCTGCTGATCGGCGCGCCCGGATCGGTCGGGACCGGGCTGGTGCCGGTGTGGACCGATGACGACGCCCTGCAGTGGCGGGTGTACTCGGCTCCCATACCGGTCGCCCAAGCACCCGAGATGCCGTTGGGCGAGGCCGAATACACCATGCGCGAGGCCGTGCGGGACGCCGCCGACGCACTGCAGCAGTTGCAGACCACCCGGCTCGGGTCCGGGGGTGTGGGGCCGCGCGAACTCGTCGAAGCGGAACTGGCCGGGCATCTGCGGCACAAATACCCCGACTCCCTGCCGCGCCGCGCGCGGCGGATCCTCGACTCCGCGGATCAGGTCGCGGCGATTCTCACCGTCGCAGAACGCGAACCGGCCTCGGCGCCGACCTCGGCGACGGCCGTCGCGGCGCAGGAGGCGTTGCTGCGGCCGTTGTGGAATGCGATCCGGGCGGCTCGGCTGGCGGCGGTCCACGCTCGCTGAGCGGCGTGTCCGATTTCTTCAAGACCTCGGGGGTGGGCCGGGCCTACCGTTCGAGACATGAACATTCGACTGAACGTGATCGAAATCGTTGTCGCCGATATGGCCGCGGCGCTGAACTTCTACCGACGCCTGGGGCTCGCGTTCGCCGAGGGGGCCGAGAACGAGCCTCATGTGGATACCGACCTCGGCGGGGGCGTCAAGCTGATGCTCGATACCGAAGACACCATTCGCAGCTTCCGGCCGGATTGGGTGGCGCCCAAGGGCGGTGGGCGAATCGGGCTCGCCTGCGACTGCGGCACACCGCAGGGGGTCGATTCGAAGTACGAGGAATTGGTGGCCGCCGGATACCAGGGCGAAATGAAACCGTTCGACGCATTCTGGGGTCAGCGTTACGCGGTCGTTCTGGATCCCGATGGCAACGGAGTCGATCTGTACGCGCCCTTGGGGTGATTCATGCCTTCGCCAGGAGTTCGGTTGGCGACAGGTCGGTCAATTCCCGTATCTCACGGGTCAAATGCGCCTGATCCGCATACCCGATCACCGCGGAGACCTCCGCCAATCCGGTTCCGGTGCGAGCCAAGGCCAGAGCGCGCTGCATTCGCAGCACTCGGCTCAATGTCTTGGGGCCGTAGCCGAAGGCGTTCAGCGACATTCGATGCAGTCGGCGAGGGCCGGTGCCCAATTCCTCGGCCGTCGCCGATACCGAGGCACCGGACCCGAGGGAACTCACGATGAACCGCAATATCGGGTCCGGCGGTTTCGTTTCGGTCGTACGCCACAACGCGATCGCATCGAGGCCGAGGGCGGGAGTCGAGGCCCGTGCGAGGAGTTCCTCGGCGCGGCGGTGGATGGCGGGAGACCACAGGTCGGCCAGATCGACTCTGGCGTTGCGCAACTCGTGAGCCGGGACGCCCAGCAGGGCGGGGGCGGTGCCGGGGAAGAAACGAATTCCGGCGATCCGGCCCGCGAAGCCCGCGGGCGGGCGGTAGGCGCGGGTGTCGGGCCCGGCCACCGAGAGCCGGCCGTCCATCCAGAGCAGATCCATACTGCCGTCGGGCAGGACCGGCAGATCGGTGGTGGACACGCCCGCGCGCGTCCACAGCATCGCTCCCTCGAGTGCGGAAGGATGCTCCCGATAGCCCTGCGGCGGATGGATATCCGTCACGTCACCCCCGTGCCGGCTCGAAAAGCGTTGAAATGCACCTCTGTTCAGCATGCCGTGCACAGTTGCACCGTTGGCATCTTTGCACTCGATGCAATGTTGCACGCTATGTCGTCGCGGGCTCCGCGGAATCGGAGACCTCGACCACGCGCTCGACCTGGCCGGGCTTCCAGATCGTCACCTCCAGGCGGCCGTCGACGATCTCCACCGAGGACGCACCGGTGATATCGGCCGCGTAGAACGGTTCGAACTTGCGGCCGCGCAGGTCGAAGCCGCTCTCGGCGAACAGGTCCTCGGCGAAGCGGCGCTGGATGCCGGGGTCCTGAACGTCGTGCACGGTGCCGAAGAGCTTCACGTCGCCGTCGGTGACCTGGGTGTCCACGGTCGCGGTGTGCAGGCAGAAGCGCGGGTCACGAGCCAGGTCGGCGAACTTGGTGGTGCCCGGCATGCCGACCACCCACAGCTGCCCCTCGAAGATGCGCGGCTCGAGGGGGCTGATACGCGGGAAGCCATCCTTGCGCAGCGTGGCCAGCATGCAGAGGTTGCCGGTGGCGGCGTGACGGCGGGTGAAGACGGTCGAGATACGGGGTGCGGCGGTGGCGAACTCGGTCCAGGACGTCATGGGCGCGACCGTACTCGCGGGGTATGACACATTCGGCCCCGTCACGTGGCCGCATTCTCTGATTGAATGGCCCGATGTCGTTCTCCCACCGGGTCGCGGTGCTCACCGCGGCGCTCATCGGCTGCGCCCTGTCCTCGGTCGTCCCCGCGCATGCGGTGGTCGGCGGCACCGAGGTCGCCGCTCGCGACCAGCCCTGGCTCGCTGCGGTCGGGACGCCGCTGTTCCTGCCCCGGCCCTCCGGGCAGTTCTGCGGCGGCGTGCTCATCGCGCCCGATCAGGTGCTCACCGCCGCGCACTGCGTGCAGGTCACCCAGTTCCTGCCCTCGCTGACCGTCACCTTCGACCGCGACGACCTGAACTCCGGGGAGGGAACGACCGTACAGGTCAAGGCGGTTCGCCTCCACCCGGACTTCCACACCGACTCCGTCGACGGCGTGGACGTCTACCATCACGACCTCGCCGTCCTGACTCTCGCGCAGCCACAGCAGCGGCCGACCGTCCCGATCGCCGCGCCGTCGGGCGCCAGCGCCACCGTGCTCGGCTGGGGCGGCACCGCCGACGGCGACTACGTCAATACCGCGCTGCGCCGAGCCACCGTGCCGATGGTCGCCGACACCGACTGCGCCGCCGCCTATCCGGGGGCCTTCGACGCCTCGGAGATGGTGTGCGCGGGCTCGACCCAGGCCGATACCGGCGAATTCGACAGTGGCGGACCGCTGCTCGTCGACGGGAAGCTGGTGGGCATCACGTCGTGGGCGCGCGGGATCGCGGTCGCCGGATATCCGGGCGTCTACGCGAGGGTTGCCGACGTCCTGTCGGCGCCCGGCGCTCAGACCTTCGAGGCCGACTGGCCGAAGGAGAAGACACACGTGGGGTCGTAGCGCTGGGCGACAGCGCGCAAGCGGGACACGTTGTCGCCGTAATAGGCGCTCGCCCAATTGGACAGGCCGGGATCGATGTAGTTGACGAAGGCCGTGTTACCGGTCAGGCTTCCGAGTCCGTCGCGTACGTCGTTCACCGCATCGCGCGCATCCGGCGTGGTGGCGCCGACATAGATCTGGGCGGTCGCCAGCGCGCCCCGATAGGCGAAAGCGGTATCTTTCGCGCCGATTCGCGCGGGAGCGCCGGAAAGACTGTCGAGCAGAATATCCATGCCCTCGCGTCCGGTGACCAATGCGGTCAGTCGGCTGGGGTCGGCGAGCGGTTTGGTCAGCACTCGCGAGGACGCCGTGAACGATTCCCGGCCGAGCACTCCTCCGCCGTTCCAGTTCGGCCGGCATTGCTCCACCGAATAATTCGCGCAGCCACCGAAATACATCATGGCCGAGAGGTAATCCTTGGACAGGGAGTATCTATTGGACGGTTTGGTCCCGGTGGCGGCGACGAGTTTGTCGAGCATGGCGTTCATGTCGTTCTCGGATCCGACGTAGCAGCCGTTGATCCGGCAGGTCGGCGGGCTTCCCGCGGAAATGCCGAGAGTGGACCAGAATTCGTCGGGAGCCGAGGCGGTGAAGCTCTGCCACGCACCGAGCACCTCGGTCACCGAACCTGCCGGGAAGCGAACCTGGAACACCGCCAGTTGCGGCGCGGCGACGGTCCGGAAGGTGAAGGAGGTGACGATGCCGAAGTTGCCGCCACCGCCGCCGCGCAGCGCCCAGAGCAGCTCCGGTTCGGAGGTCGCCGAGGCGGTCCGCAGTGTCCCGTCAGCGGTCACCACCTGCGCCGAAACCAAGTTGTCGCAGGTCAATCCATACTTCCCGGCGAGCACACCGACCCCGCCGCCCAGCGTCAGCCCGGAGATCCCCACCGTCGGACAGGAACCGGCAGGCAGGCAACGCCCCGCCTTCGCCACACCGGAGTACACATCCATCAGCCGGGTGCCCGCTCCGATGACCGCGGTCCCGTCCGACTTCACCTCCACACCGCTCATCGCACCCAGATCCACGACCAGCCCGTTGTCCGGCGTCGAATATCCCGCGTAACTGTGCCCACCGCTGCGCGCCGCCACCGGAATCCTCGCGCTCGCCGCCGCGCTGACACACGCCTGTACATCGGACGCATTGGCGCACTGCGCGACCGCCGCGGGCTGCCGCGTGTCGAACACCGGGTTGTAGGCCAGCTTCGCCGTCCCATACCCCGAATCGGACGGCAGGTTCAACGTACCCGCCATCCGCTGTCGCAACGCCACCCAATCCACCTGCCCCGCAGGCGCTTCGGTCGTCGCCCCCGTCGTCGGCACCGCACCCGTCCCAGTGGGCGCACAGCCCGTCACCGCCCCCAGCGCGGCCAACCCGACACCGAGTCCCGCCGCCCGCAACAGGTTTCGCCGATCGATCGCCATACTGGCGTCCCTCCCCCGAGGTAATGCCCGACATCCTCCAGGGTGCCGGACGCACACGAACCACTCAACGGTCGGTTATCGCGACGTTGAAAGTCCGCGTTTCACTCAGCCAGCATGCCGTCGGCCAGACGTGCCCAATCAGCGAGAACCTGTTTGCGGCGCAAGCGATCCCGGCCGACCATCTCGTCCAGGGTCGCGCCGCGGACCAGGTTGATGGTGAGCCAGAACGCGGCCTCGAGACGGTCACGCGGGACGTCGACGAAGCGGCCGCAGGCGTCGAGGAGTTCTTCGGTCAGGTCGTGCTGGACGCGGAGCATGTTGCGGCGCAGGTCGCGGTCGTTCGCGATGCCGACGTACAGCTCGACCGCGGCCTTGCCGAGTTTGCCCGCGAACGGGGCGGTCACCAGGTCGACGAGCGCCTCGCCGGGCGAGGACTCCCCCGGCAGTGCGCGCTCGCGCCGCTGCAGTGCCTCGCGCTGGCGTTGGGTCAGATGTTCGATGGTCTGCGCGAAGAGTTCCTGGCGGGTGTGGAAGTGGTGCAGCTGCGCGCCGCGGGTGACGCCGGCGCGTGCGGTGATATCCGCGATGGACGCGCTGGCGTATCCGACCTCGGCCAGGCTGTCGATGGCCGCGTCCAGCAGCAGGGCGCGGGTGCGGAGGCTCTTCTCCTGATGTTTGTTCGGGGGCAGTCCGGATACCACCCGGTCAGCATAGCCGCATACCGAAATTGCGTGCTGCCTTGCATGTAATTGGGTGTCGGTCGTAATGTGACGGCCATGCCCGTCGATCGCTTGCTGCCCACGCCCGAAGCCCGCGACCTCATCGAGCTCACCCGCGATATCGCGGACAAGGTGCTCGAGCCGAATGTCGTGGAGTACGAGAAGCGGGAGCGCTATCCGGACGAGGCGTTCCGGGCGCTCGGCGCGGCGGGGCTGTTGAGCCTGCCGTATCCGGAGGAGTTCGGCGGCGGCGGACAGCCCTACGAGGTCTATCTGCAGGTGCTCGAGGAGCTCGGCGCGCGGTGGGCGGCGGTCGCGGTGGCGGTCAGCGTGCACAGCCTGTCGTGCCATCCGCTGTTCGCGTACGGGACCGACGAGCAGAAGCAGCGGTGGCTGCCGGACATGTTGTCGGGCAATCTGGTCGGCGCGTACAGCCTGTCGGAGGCGCACGCCGGATCGGATGCGGCGGCGCTGCGGTGCCGGGCCGTCGAGGCCGACGGCGGGTACCGGATCACCGGTACGAAGGCGTGGATCACCAACGGCGGCAAGGCCGATTACTACACCCTGTTCGCGCGGACCGGTGAGGGGTCGCGCGGCATCTCCTGCTTCCTGGTACCCGCCGACACCGAAGGTCTGTCGTTCGGCAAGCCCGAGGAGAAGATGGGCCTGCGCGCGGTGCCGACCACCACGGCCGCCTACGACGATGCCTTCCTGCCCGCCGAGCGGCTCCTCGGTGCACCCGGCCAGGGACTTCCGATCGCCTTCAGCGCCTTGGACTCCGGCCGCCTCGGCATCGCCGCCGTCGCCACCGGCATCGCCCAGCGCGCCCTCGACGACGCCGTCGCCTACGCCAAGGGGCGTGAAGCCTTCGGCCGCCCCATCATCGACCATCAGGGCCTGGGCTTCATCCTCGCCGACATGGCCGCCGCCGTGGACGCCGCCCGCGCCACCTATCTGGATGCCGCCCGCCGCCGCGACGCCGGTCTCCCCTACTCCCGTCAGGCCAGCGTCGCCAAGCTCACCGCCACCGACGCCGCCATGAAGGTCACCACCGACGCCGTCCAGGTCTTCGGCGGCTACGGCTACACCCAGGACTTCCCGGTCGAGCGCTACATGCGCGAAGCCAAGATCACCCAGATCTTCGAGGGCACCAACCAGATCCAGCGCCTGGTCATCGCGCGGAGCTTGGCGAACGGCTGATTTCTCACGGCCGCAGAGTCCGCTCGACGGCTGATATCCAGGTAGCCGGAGGAGGTGTCGAGCCTTTCGACGCTCAACTGGAAACGAGCAATTCCTGGACAAGTGACCCACTTTTGTTTTTTCACACAATTTACGAGCTGTAACAACGAGCAAAGTCCGCGAACGTTCGATCGAAATTAGAATTGCGCTACCTACTCGATCCGAGAAGGTTCGCACTTTGTTCGACCGGATTCACGCGAACACCGTGTTGCGCTTCGTGCCGCGATGCACGGAATCATTTGTCCCGCAACGGGATCCTTGATACAGCCCACCCCACGGACCACTTGCGTCAGCGGCGCCGTCCCGGTTCCACACCATCCAGGAGGAATCCATGGACCACACGGACCACCTGCCGCGTCAATTGAATGCGCTGGACCTCCACCTGCTCGATACCGAGACCTCCGCGACACCGATGCATATCGGCGCGATCATTCTGCTCGACTCCGCCGCCTCTCCTCGCGGACCGCTGACACTGACCGCTTTGCAGCGGCTCTTCGCCGAACGGTTACGCCTGGTCACACCCTTGCGCCGCCGGGTCCGCACCGTGCCGTTCGGACTCGATCTGCCCTACTGGGAACATTGCGCGAACGTCGACCTGGGCTATCACGTCCGCGAGGTCGTGCTGCCCGACGGCGTCGACGATCGGCAACTCGCCGAGTGCGTCGCAGGGCTGCATGCCCAGCCACTCGACCGGTCTCGACCACTGTGGGAATGTCACCTTGTCACCGGGCTGGCCGGTGGACGTCAGGCCGTGTACACGAAGGTGCATCACGCGGTTATCGACGGCGTGTCCGCCGCCGAGATCATGGGAGCGATTCTGGATGCCACCGCCACACCGATGTCGGTCATCTCGTCGATGGACCGTGTGCCGAGGGAGCGCACCCCGTCCACTGTGGACATGCTCGCACGCAGCGTCCCGCACGCGTTCACCCGTCCGGCGACAAGGGTCCGCGCGGTCCTGCGGACGCTGCCGACATTGCGCCGAGCCGGGACCGATCTGCGTGCCTTCCATTCCGAGGTGCCGTTCAACGAGCCCATCACCTCAGCACGCACCCTCGCCTACACCTCCTTGCCGCTCGACGCGGTCAAGGCCGTCAAGAACCAGATCGGCGGCACGGTCAACGATGTGGTGATGGCTCTGTGCACCTCCGCTCTGCGCCGTTGGATGATCGACCACGACATTCCCACCGAGCGGCCACTATTGGCCGCGATGCCGGTCTCGGTGCGCACCCCGGAGGAGTTCGGTACCGCGGGCAACCGGTTCTCCCTCATGCTCGGTGTTCTGCCCGTCGCCGAGGACAATCCATGGCATCGGGTCAAGATCGTGCACGACGCCTTGCTGGCCGCCAAAGCGCGCTTCCGCGACCAGCCACCGGACCTGCTACGCGAGGTGACGTCCCTCCTGACACCACTGCTGCACGGCCTGCCCACTCGCACCGTCCTGCGCGCGGCCGCATCGGCGCTGCCGCTGGTCAACCTTCTGGTCTCGAATGTTCCCGGACCGCAAATACCGTTGTATCTCAACGGAATCCGCGTCCTCGCCAGCTACCCTGTCTCTGTCCTCACCGAACTGTCCGGTGGTCTGAACATCACCGTCATGTCCTACGACGGGCACCTGGATTTCGGCATCCTCGCCTGCCCCGACGCGATTCCCGACCCCTGGGAGCTCGCACGCCATCTCGCGGACTCACTCACCGAACTCCAGGCATGAGCACTACGGCGGGTGCACGTGCCGAGGATCGTGTTCAGCGACCTCGAGCGCCCGCCGTTTGCCGGTGGTAGAAGTCGAGGTGGGATTGTGCTGCTCTGTCCCAACGATATCCAGCGGCGAGGGTTCGTCCGGGGTCCGCGTTTCCGGGGGAACGCAGCGACTCGGCGAGAGCGGCCGCCATCGTGGGGACGGAATCGGCGTAGCGGACCGTGTCGCCGAAAACCTCTCGGAGGACGGGGAGGTCTCGGGCGATGACGGCGGTTCCCGCGGCGAGGGCCTCCATGGCCGCGAGCCCGAATCCTTCCTTCGTGGAGAGAAAGGGCAGCACAGTGGCCTCGGCGACAAGCGAGGGAAGTTCGGCCTGGCCGACGGTGCCGAGTACGGTGACGTCGATACCGAGTTCTGTTGCCCGGGTGTCGAATCGGGCTCGGTAGTCCCGGTAGTCGAACAGCGTCTCACCACCGGCTATCACCAGCCGAAGGTCGGGGTGGTCACGAGCCAGCAGCGCGAAGGCCTCCAGCAGATCGGCGCTGCCTTTTCGGGGCTCGATGCCGCCGACGGCGAGCACATAGCGACCGAGCCGCTTACGCCACAGGGATCGGGCCGCGACAGCGGCGGGATCGGTGGTCGCGGCGGCCGAGAAACGCTCGTATTCGACCCCGTTGGGGATGACGGTGGGGGTGATCCCCCACCCGAGCCGCACTTCGTCGGCGACGGCGGCGGATACGCAGATGTGGGCGTACGGCTCGGTGATGGCTCGATCGTGGCAGCGGGCCAGTTCGGGAGTGGTGAAATTGTCGAGATGGTGGATGGTTCGGACGCAGCGCCCGACGGCGTTGGCGCTGAGGCAATCCTGGGCGTGCACGATGTCGTAGTCGGCCGGTACGAAGGCGGTGCGCAGCGTCTCGATCGAGCGCAGGATCCGCCGACCGACAGGTTCGGAGGAGTCCGCGGCGAAAGGCACCACGTGAATCTCGACGGCGGGGTCGACGTCACGGAAGAACTCGCTGTCGCCCCCGCGCCCGAGCGTCCACACGGTGACCGTGGCGCCCAGCCGGCTCAGGGATTCGGCGAGGTTGAGGGTGTGGACGACGCCCCCGCGCGGTTTGGTCGAGTAGGTCAGCAGTGCGATCCTCATCAGTGAACGCCCTTGTCGTGCAGCAGGTTCGGATAGGTGTCGGTGCGGCGCTCGGCGAGGTGGTGGAGCACGCGGCGAGCTCGTTCGATCTCGGCCGCGATATCGATATCGGCGACGGCGAGCCCGCCCTTGGTCCACGTTTTGGCGAGGATGTCGCCGCCGGGGCCGACGATCTTGGCCTGGCCGAGAAAGCGGAGGTTGCCGGTGGTGCCGGTCTGATTGGAGGAGGCGAGCACGATCTGGTTTTCCGCCGCGCGCGCCTGATCGTAGAGGTCGAACAGGCGGGATTGGCGGTCGTTGGGCACCCGGGCCGCCCGATCGGTCACGCTGGCGGGCCACGCCGACAGCGCGGCGATCGTGTGCGCGCCGTCGAGGGCGAGCACCCGCGCGGCTTCGGGGAAGGTCTTGTCGTAGTCGATGAGCATGCCCAGCCGCCCGACCGGGGTGTCGAACGCGGAAAAGCCCTGCCCCGCAGCGTAAGCGAGATGCTCTCCAGCGGGCTGATGCACCTTGCGATGCCTGCCGAGCACGCCGTCTCCGCTCAGGCATACCGCCGAGTTGTACCGCACTCCGTCGGCCTGCTCCGCGTAGCCGACGCAGACGGTCATGCTCCCGGCCATCCGCGACAGCAACCGGATCTCGGGACCGTCACCGTCGATCGCCTCGGGCCCGGCGGCCGGATCGGGATTGCGCAGATCGCCGATGTAGCCGCCGAGACTGGCATCGGGCAGCACGAGCAGATCGACGCCGTCGTCAGCGAGCCGCTCGATGATCCCGGCGATCTTGTCCAGCGCACGCGCGATATCGGCTCCGAAATGCGCCGCGACCGCGGCGATCCGAGTGACAGCCATCCGGGGCCCCTAGGCCACCGCGACCGCGCGGTCGCCGATCGCGATCCGCTCCGCCACATATTCGGCGTCGCGGGCGATGGCCGCGAACCGGCCCGAGCCCCAGGTGTGCAGCCAGGGCAGACCCAGGAAATACAGCCCCGGAACGGCGGTGACACCGCGGTTGTGGCACGGGTGGCCTTCCCCGTCGAAGACCCCGACATGAAGCCACCGATAGTCGGTCCGGAATCCGACCGACCACACCACCGACGTGATGCCCTGCGCCTCGAGGTCCACCTCGGTGGGCTCGTGCTCGGGCCTCCATACCGGGACATAGCGCGATTCCGACGGCGCGCTGATGTTCTCCCGCGCGATGTAGGCGTCGATGGAGTCCTTGATGCCGTCGGCGACCGCGTCCGCGGCGTCCAGGGACCTCGCCAGCGACGGCTCGAAATATGCTGTGCTGCCGTCGATGTGAGCCATCCGTCCGTAGAGGGCCATTCCTTCGCGGGCGAACTGCCGCAGATCGATGTCCCGCCCGCCGTCGCGGCCGGTCACGTAGTGGTTGGTGTTCTCCCGTTTGCCCAGCCCGCCCGGTTGGTCCTCGATGGGAATGTCGTAGTGCCCCATGTCCTGTAGCCACGCCACGCAGTCACGGCCGCGATAGAACCGCGCGACGCGCGGAGCATTCCCGACCGCGAGATGCACACGCCGCCCGGCCAAGTGCAGATCCTCGGCGATCTGCGCTCCGGACTGACCCGTGCCGACCACGAGGACCGCACCCTCGGGCAGATCGGCGGCATTGCGGTACCGCGCGGAATGCAACTGCAGTATCGAATCCGGGAGCTTCTCGGCGAACCGCGGGATCAACGGCGTGTGGTAGCCGCCCACAGCCACCACGACCTGGTCGGCGTGCAGCGCCCCGGCGGTGGTGTCGACGGTGAATCCGCCACTGCCCGCGAGGGATACGCCGGTGACCTCGACATGCTCGCGCACCGGTGGATCGAAGGTGTCGGCGTAGCCGCGCAACCACGCGTAGACCTCGTCACGCGGCATGAAGCCGTCCGGATCCGAACCGTTGTAGCGGTAGCCCGGCAGCGCGCACTGCCAGTTCGGGGTCACGAGAGTGAAGTTGTCCCAACGGGTATCGAGCCATTCGTGGCCGACGGTGTCGCGCTCGAGGACCACGTGATCGATGCCCCGGCGGGTCAGATGCCAGCTGATCGACAGCCCGGCCTGACCGCCGCCGATCACGACGACCTCATGATGTTCAGCGGACGAGGGTTCCAGACGCTCGGTCATTGTTGTCCTTCCGGGTCCGCCGCGGCCACCGACGGCGGGCTCATCGACATGCATCTCAGGCATGGCCGGCCGCCAGGGTCTGCGGCAGGTCGGGCTGGCCGACGACGCCGTAGCGCCGGACCACGCTCTCGTAGAGCTCCGGGCGACGGTCGCGAAGGTTGTACATGCCCCCGTCGCGGGCCAATTGCAGCGCGTGGTCGACATCGACTGTCGCGGTGGCCAATCCGGGTGCGGTGCCGGTGGTGGCGAGCACCTCCCCGCCGGGGCCGACGATCTTGGCGCTGCACACGAAGCGCAGGGAGCCGAAGGTTCCGGCCTGGTTGGAGGCGACCCACACCACCTGGTTCTCCACGGCACGGGCCCGGTCGAAGATGTCGAAACGCTGTGTCCAGCGGTCGTCTTCGAGGCGATCGGCGGCGCCGGTGCGCGCGGTCGGCCAGGCCGACAGCGAGGTGATGATCTGCGCGCCGTCGAGCGCGAGGGCGCGCGCGGCCTCCGGGAACGCCTTGTCGTAGCAGATCTGCATCCCCATCCGGCCGACGGGCGTGTCGAAGGCCCGGTATTCCGAACCGGCCGCGTAGCAGAGGTTCTCGCCGAGCGGCTGGTGGACCTTGCGGTAGGAGCCGAGGATCCCGTCGCCGGTCAGGGTCACCGCCGCGTTGTAGCGGACCTCCCCGTCGGATTCGCAGAATCCGAGCGTGACCACGAGATCACCGGCCATGGCGGCGATGTGCCGCAATTCGGGCCCGTCGAGCGCGAGCGCCGGTGGCAGGCTGCGCAGTCGGCGCCGGCGGGCCTCGTCGGATTCGTCGCCGCCGCCGAGGCTGGGCAGGTAGCCGCCCAGGCAGGCTTCGGGCAGGACGAGCAACCGGCTGCCGCGGGCGCGGGCGGTCTCGATGAGTGCGCCGATGGTGCGGTAGCAGGACTCCATGTCACGGCCGAATTCGGCGGCCGCCACGGAGATGGTCAGGTCGTTCATGATTTCCCCAATCCGGTGACGGCGCCCGTCACGACGGTGGTGGTGGCGCCGTCCGGCCAGCGCAGCCGGACGCCGGGTTCAGTGGTCAGGACGCCGCAGATCGCCGCGGTGGCCGGGTCGGCGGGTGCGGGCGACGTCGCGCCCGGGCGGTCGGCGGTGAGCATCGCGAATCCCGGGAAACAGGTGAGCCAGTCGGCCATATCGGCCGCGGCCGGGCGCGGCAGGCGCGCCAGGTCGATCTCGACACCGACGCCGCTGGCCTCGGCCAGCATGCCGGCGGTACCGGCGATGCCCGCCATGCTCACGTCCTTGGCCGCGGCGGGTGCGGCAGCGGCCACCAGGCGGCCCAGCGCGCGCAGTTCCTCGCCCGATCGCCGTGAGGACGAATCCCATTGCCTTCCTTGATATCCCGGTCGCCATTGCCCACCGAGGTCGGCCGTCAGGCGCAGGTGATCGCCCGCCTTGCCGCCGCCGCTGGTGACCGGGCGGGACGTGCGCCCCAACGCGGTCACCGACAGGGCGGCCGGGACGCCGAGCTGAGTGTGGCCGCCCAGGACCGGGACACCCCAGGTATGACTCGCCCGGGCCAGTCCGCGCAGCACCCGGGTCAGCACCGAACGCGTCGGTGCCGCAACGGCGTCGAGCATTCCCACGGGTTCGGCGCCCATGGCCGCCAGGTCGTTGAGGTTGACCAGGGCCGCGCACCAGCCCGCCCACTCCGGGTCGCGCTCGACCATCGACGGCAGGATCGCATCGCAGGCGGCCAACAGGTCCCCGCCGGGCACGGGTGCGGCGTCGTCGCCGCGAAAACCGCTGCCGCCCAGTGACATCGACTGCCCGTCCAGCGGGTGCAGCACCTCGCCGAGGACGGCCTTGGTGGATTCGGCCAGCCGCTGTATCCGATCGATCGGCCATCGCATCCACACGTGCGGTGCGCCATTGATACGGGTCGCGCCGACACGACTCCACCCCAGTGCGGTGAACATCGTTTCGTAGCGAGTCTGCACGGTGGCTTCGAAGCGCAGCACATTCTCGGTCTCGGCGTAGGCGCAGGCCGCCCGGACCAGCGCCTGCCCCACCCCTCGGGTGCGGCGGGTGCAATCCACGACCAGGCGACTGCCGGTCCACCAGCCGATGTCCTCGGCGGTGGCCGGTGCGAGGCGGACGCCGCCGAGCAGGGTGCCGTCGGGCGCGGACGCGATGAGCACCCGGGCACGCGGATCGTCGTCGATATCGTCGCGGTCGCTGCCCTGGAACAGTCCCTGCTCGACCACGAAGTTCTGCCGGCGCAGGGCGCGATACGCGGACAGCCCATCCCCCTCCGCCAGGCGGATCACGAATCCGTCCTCGGGCGGGGCCGGACGCGGGTACCCGGACAGGACACAGAAATCCGGTGCGGGCGTGACGATTCCGGACAGTACGTCCGTCCACGAGCCGGCCGTCGTCTTCGATGCGGTCATCTCACCCTCCCGCGCTCTGCAGGACGCTGCACGCGCCGCAGGCCGCGCATCCCGCCTTCTGCGCGACGCCGAGCATTCCGGCACGGCGCAGTTCGGCAGCGACCGCGCGCGTGACGGCTTCCAACCGCTCGGGCTCCGGCGCGAGCGCCCCGTCGACATCGACGGCGAGGGTGCCCGCCAGTGGCCGGAACGGCACGATGAACGGGTACACCCCCATCCGGATCAGTTCCTTGGCGCCGGAGACCAATTCGTCGGGATCCTCGCCGAGGCCGACGAGCAGGTAGGTCGAGACCTGGTTGCGGCCGAAGACGCGCACCGCCTCGCGCCACGCGCTGCGGTACTCGCTCAGCGGCACCGTCGATTTGCCCGGCATCCAGCGCGCCCGCACCCGGTCGTCGAGGGATTCGACATGGATGCCGATCGAGTCGGCGCCGGCGTCGCGCAACTCCGACAACACCGCCGGATCGCCGGGCGGTTCGCACTGCACCTGGATCGGCAGCTGCGGCACCGCCTGTTTGACGGCACGGACGCAGCGCGCCAGATGTCGTGCGCCACGGTCCTTTCCGGCGGAGGTGCCGGTGGTCATCACCATCTGCCGCACCCCGTCCAACCGCACCGCCGCCGCGGCGACCTCGGCCAGTTGCTCGGGCCGCTTGACCGCGATGGTGGCGCCCGCCTCCAGGGACGCTTCGATGGCGCAGAAGCGGCAGCGCTGGTCCTCCGCGTACCGGATGCAGGTCTGTACCACCGTGGTGGCCAGCACGTCCTTGCCGTGCAGGCGGGCGATCTTCTCGTACGACACGCCGTCCGCGGTGCTCAGATCGTAGAAATGCGGCCGCCGCACCGGTTCGACCGTGACGCCCAGGTCCGTGCCTTCGAGCAGCAGCCGGTCACCGCGCAGCGTGTAGGGGCTGTCCCAGCGAAGGGGGATGGCGGCGCCGGCTCCCCCGATCAGGACATGACCGTCGTCGCTGGGCCCGGCTCCCGAACGGCGCCGCACCGGAACCTCGACGCGAATACCGAGCAGCGCCAGGTCCACTCGGGTGGCTATCTCGGTCATGACGGCCGCCTAGACCTGGTAGGTGGAATTGATGATGGCGCCCTTGCGGGCGTAGTGGATCAGCGCGTCCTGCACGTCGAGCGGATGCGCGGGGATGACGCCTTCGATCAGGTCCTCCTCGCGCGCACCGTGCAGGGCGAGACCGAAACGGCAGGCGAACACCCGGCCGCCTTCCTTGATGAAGGTGCTCAGCGCGTCGTTGATGTTCTGCTCGCCGGGGAAACCGCTGTCGCCGGTGGTCGGAAAGCCGCGGGTGGCAATGCAGTTGATCGCGCCGGGACCGTAGAAGTAGATGGCCGATTCGAAGCCTTTGCGCAGCGCCCGGGTGGCCTGCAGCACGGCGACGAAGCTGACCGACGACTCGTGCGCGATACCGTGCACCAACGTGAAATATGTTTCACCGGCCTCGGCCCGGTAATCGGGAAAGATCTTGGTGGCGCCATAGATATTGGTGCCCTTGGCCAGCGCCGGATGCGGTATTTCCGCCAGCGATGCGGCGATATTCTCCTCGATCGCCTTGTCGATATCAGCGGTCACCGACTGCATGAGTTCGGACATGATTGTCTCCTGAAAGTCTTTACGTGAACCGATGAGCGAGGGAGTCGGCGGGGTCGGCGCGAACTTCTCATCGATGAGTCAAGTTGACGCCCATCAGGTTTCGAGATGGTTACATCCGGAACATTTGAGCATTGCCATCCCCTCACCATCCAAAGCTTCGGCCGATTCATCCAAATGCTTTGGCGCACAGCCTATTTCGATACATCGATCTCGAAACAGAAGAACACCGACACCGATTCCGATCGGTGCGGAGCAATCGTTCTCCTGGGGTTTTACCCACCGCTGTTAACAAGCGGTCCGCGCCCGCGATGCACTCCGTAACACATGTGAAACACACCCGAAAACGACAGTGCCGCATACACGAAAGCAGTCCGAAACCCCAAGGTTCCGGACCGTTTCACGGCATTGCGGAATCGCCGCGTTCGAGTATTCGGGCGGAAAAATGCTCAGGCGATGTCGAATCGGTCCAAATTTCGGCGACCGCACCAACCGGGAATCGCGCCGATGGCCATGCAAATGGCAGCGTTCGGCCCTCCCGCGCACCCTGTGACGCGCGGGAGGGCCGCGCCGGTATCACCAGCTGCCGAAGGGGTTCCACCACCAGGGTGTCGGAGCCGGGGCCGGGGCATCGTCACGGTCGTGGTGCCAGCGCCAGTCGTTGTCGCGCCACTCCCAGTGGCCGCGATCGTGGTCGCAGTCGTCCATTCGCCACTGCCCGCGGTCGTTCTGCCAACGGAATTGGCCGGTGTGGTCGCAGTCCTGGCGCCAGCCGCCGTCGTTGTCGTTGCGCCAGCCGCCGTCGTTGTCCACCACCGTGACCTCGGCCAGCACGGGTGCGGCGAAGCCGATCGGCAGCAGGACGAGTGAGCCCAGTACGAGAGATCGAGCCAGCCGGCGTCGTGTGGGTGTTTTCTCGGAATTTGTCATGGCCATACCTTTTTTCGGCACGGCCAGGAAGGCGTCAGAAAGGGGCACCCCGACCGACGTGGCTTCCACGCACAATTGCGCTCTGCTGGCGGATTCGTGACCGTGGCACAGGATCCGGGACCCTTGCTGATGGTCGCCGGAAGATCGATGCTCGGTCCGCCTACAGTCTAGTCCCGCCACCCACCTCGACGGCAGTCTTCGAAGCCCTATGCTGAGCTCAGGCTGCTGAGGAGTTGTCATGAAGCGGATCGTTTCAGCCCTACTGGGCGCGCTGCTGTGCGTGGTCGGAGTGATCTGGATCGTGCAGGGCCTCGGCTCGCTGCACGGGTCGCCGATGACCGGGCACTCCGAATGGAGTTACGCGGGTGGCGTTCTGGTCGTGCTGGGCGCGGGCCTGCTGCTGTGGACCGGGTACCGCTCGCTACGGCGCTGAGCGTCGCGCGGACACGAACAGGTCGTGTTCCGGGATGGCCGAGGGATGGTCGGGCCGGAACTCGATCACCCGCTCCCGAACGATGTCCAGGCCCGCCTCGTCGAACAGCCGCCGGAACTCCGCCACCGGATAGCTGCTGACAGTGACCGCCTGGCCCATGAATTCGATGTCGAGGCCCTCGATATCGGCGGGCACGGTGGCGAACACGAAGCATCCCCGCGGCGTCAGCCACCGCGCGAACTTCCGCAGCGCGGCGTCGATCTCGGCGCGAGTGAGCTGCAGCAGGGGAAAGAACGCGACCACCGCATCCCAGGTCCCGTCCGGATACGACAGCGTCCGCAGATCGGCGACCTCGAATCGGGCTCCGGGCACCTGTGCGCGGGCGATCTCGATCATCCCCGGCGAGACATCGCAGCCGGTGACGTCGTGCCCGGCCGCCGCGAGCAGTTCGGCGGTCGGCCGGCCCGTCCCGCAACCGACATCGAGCACCCGACCCGACTCCGGTAGCTGGGTGAGCAGCCATTCGAGTTCCTCGCGCTGGGCGGTGAGGCCCGCGAACGCCTGCTCGTAGTCCTTGCCCAGGGCGTCGAAGACCTCGGCTGCCGAAAGTCCCATGGCGACAACGTTAAACGACCGGCTGATCCCAGTCGATGACGAAGCGGTGGACCGGGCCGAACATCTTCTCCGGCTGCAGGAAGGTGCGGGTGGCGATCGGCATGATCAGGCCGAACAGGGTCTTGGCGATCGGGCCGGAGGTCTTGCCGTTGTTGGTCTTGGCGGCATTGTCGGAGATCTCCTCGACGCGCGGGCGGCGCAGGCGCTCGTAGGCCGCGAAAGCCGCTGCCGGGTCGGCGATGTCGCGCAGGCAGCGGGCCAGCTCGATGGCGGATTCGATGGCCAGTGAGGCGCCCTGACCCGAACTCGAGGAGGGGGCGTGCACGGCGTCGCCGAGCAGGACGACGCGGCCGCGGAACCAGTTGGGCACGTGCGGCATTCGCTCCATCGGGCCGGTGACGATCATCTCGTCCACACTGGTCTCGGCGAAGAGCCGCTCGCCCGGGGTGTCGCCGAGGTGGGCGGCGCGCAGCTTGTCCAGCCACTGCTCGGCGGGGACGGCCCTGGCCTCGGCCAGGGTCATGGGCTCGGCCTGCGGGTAGTTGCTGAAGAAGACGTGCTTGCCGTCGGGCTGACGCCAGTAGCCGTAAAAGGCGCGCTTGCCGAAGGCGAAGTGCATGGCCTCGATATCACCCTTGCCGCCGTCGGAAAGTCTTCCGTCGGGGGTGAATTCGCCGAAGCCGAAGCTCATCAGGCCGGTGTATTCGGGGCCGGGGGCCTGCGGGTCGATGAGGGTGCGGACGGTCGAGTGGATGCCGTCCGCGCCGATGAGGATGTCGCCTTCGGCGGTGGTGCCGTCGGCGAAGCGCGCCATAACGCCGGTCGCGGTCTGCTCGATGTCGACCAGCCGTTTGCCGTGCTCGATGGTGATGCCGTTGGCGAGTGCGTGGTCGTGCAGCACCCGGAACAGGTCCGCGCGCAGCATGGTGCAGCTCGGCGGCAGCCCGGGCAGGGCGTCCACCCGCATGAGCTGTTTGCCCTTGCCGGTCTCCATCACCATGCTGTGCAGCGGGTGCCCGGCCGACTGAACCAGCTTGTCCGCGCCGATGATGCTCAGTGCCGCAAGGCCGTTGGGCGCGACGGTGAGCATCGCGCCCGCGTCGGTGGCCGCGCTCTCGTATGCCTCGAACACCGTCGATTCGATGCCCGCCCGCTGAAGTGCCAGCGCCGCAACCGGTCCCGCGATGCCGCCGCCGATGATCAACGCCTTCTCGATGCTCACAACTACTGCCCTCCGAGTCTGTTCGATCGCCCTCGCGATCACGAGAGCAATAGTATCCAGAGGACTAGTTTCCTCGCAACTAGTTTCTTTCAGACGGGTCAATGGCAACGGCGGGTCTTCCCGGGACGAACCCGGGGAGACCCGCCGTCACAGCGGTCGCCGACTACCGCGGCGGTCCGGAGCTACTGCGCGGTCTCGCGCTTGGGCAGCTTCCAGCCCGGACGCGGGAAGTGGCAGGTGTAGCCGTTCGGGTAGCGCACCAGGTAGTCCTGATGCTCCGGCTCGGCATCCCAGAACGCGCTCGCCGGGGTCACCTCGGTGACCACCTTGCCCGGCCACAGGCCCGAGGCGTCCACATCGGCGATGGTGTCCTCGGCGACCCGCTTCTGCTCGTCATCGAGATAGAAGATGGCCGACCGGTAGCTCGTGCCGATGTCGTTGCCCTGCCGATCCTTGGTGCTCGGATCGTGGATCTGGAAGAAGAACTCCAGCAGCGCACGGTAATCCGTCAGCGCCGGGTCGTATTCGATCTCCACGGCCTCCGCGTGCCCGGGGTGGTTGCGGTAGGTCGGATGGTCATTGCGGCCACCGGTGTAACCGACCCGGGTCGAAACCACTCCGGGCTGCCGCCGGATCAGATCCTGCATGCCCCAGAAACATCCGCCGGCCAGAATCGCCTTGCGCGTGTCGGTCACGCTTCCTCCTTCGTGAACAGGGACTTGTACTGTCCGTAACCCTCGGCCTCGAGATCGTCGAGGTGAATGAACCTGAGTGCGGCGGAGTTGATGCAGTACCGCAGCCCGCCCGCCTCGCGTGGCCCGTCGGGGAAGACGTGCCCGAGATGGCTGTCACCGTGGGTCGAACGCACCTCGGTCCGAATCATCAGATGACTCAGATCCCGCTTCTCCAGCACATTCGACGCCTCGATCGGCTTGGTGAAGCTCGGCCACCCCGACCCGCTCTCGAACTTGTCCGTCGACGCGAACAGCGGCTCACCCGAGACGACGTCCACGTAGATCCCGGGCTCATGGTTGTCCCAGTACTCCCCGGTGAACGCCCGCTCGGTCCCGTTCTCCTGCGTGACGTGGTACTGCTCGGGCGACAGCGCGGCCAGAGCCGCCGGATTCCGGTTGTACTCCCTTGTCACATGACCTCCTTTATCGGCCTCAGCTACAACCCGCCCACTCCGGCGGAAAGTCCTCCCGAACCCCCGCGTCACACTTCGGTCATCAATTCCCACCCTAGGCCGGACGCGACGGCGCCTCCGGCCGGACGACGGGGCCGTCCGGATCGAGGAGCTGGTCGAGCATGGATCGTGCGGAACGGATGCGATCGATATCGGTGGTCATTCGTTCGCGCTCGCGCAGCAGGCGATCGCGGCAGCCGTCCAACAGCGGGCCATCGCCGGCGGCGCAGGCGAGGATGTCGGCGATGAGGTCCATGCCGAGTCCCGCGGCGAGCAGGGTCTGGATGTGAGCGACGGTGTCGATCGCGGCGTCGTCGAAGATCCGGTAGCCCGCGGGCGTGCGGCGTGGCGTCAGCGCGCCCTTCTCCTCGTAGTAGCGCAGGGCGCGCACGCTGACACCGGTGCGATGGGACAGCTCACCGATCTGCACTGGCTCTCCCGCGTGTCGCCGACTTGACCCTCACGTTGACGTGAGCCTTTAGCGTACCGGCATGTTCGTGACAGTGGTCTTGATGTTCTGCGTATTCGGTGTCACCACAGGGGAATTCGTGGTGGCGGGGATTCTGCCCGAGGTGGCCGGGGATCTCGGGGTTCCGGTCGGTTCCGCGGGGCTGGTGGTTACCGCCTATGCCGTGGGGATGATCGTCGGTGGTCCGCTGCTCACCGCCGCGACGGCCGCGGTGGACCGCAAGCGCCTGATGCTCGTCCTGCTCGCGGTCGCGGGCATCGGAAATCTGGCGTCGGCGTGTGCATCCGGTTTGCACTGGCTGCTCGCCGCTCGGGTTGTCACCGCGCTGGTCACGTCGACGTTCTTCGCTCAGGCGGTCGTGGTCGCGGTGCGCTCGGCGCCGCCGGGGCGAACGGGGACCGCGGTAGCCAGGCTGGCGTTCGGCATGAATCTGGCCATGATCCTGGGCGCGCCGCTGGGCACCGCGATCGGTCACCAGTGGGGTTGGCGGACGACCTTCGCGACGGTCGGCGTCGTGTGCCTCATCGGCGCGGGGCTGGTGGCGCTGGGGATCCCCGCATCGAGCGAGGAGGCGCACGGGTCGGCGCTCGCCGAATTGCGAGTGCTTTCCCGTCGGCCGGTGCTGCGGGCCCTGGCTCTCACGGCGATCGGCAATATCGGGGTCCTGATGGTGTACATCTACCTCGCGCCGCTGCTCACCCAGGTTGCCGCCTACCCGCAGGCTGGTCTGCCGATTCTGTTGCTCGGCTACGGAATCGGCGCGACGCTGGGGAATCTCGTGGGCGGCACGCTCTATGACCGGAATCCGCGGCTGTGGCAGCCGACGCTGCTCGGTCTGCTCGCCCTCACCCTCGCCGGAGCCTGGCTGCCGGCCCGCAATTCGCTACCGGCCGCGCTGGCGGTGGTGGCGATCGGCGCACTGGGATTCGCGGTCGTTCCAGGGACGCAGGCCCGGGTCATGCGGACCGCCGCCGACGCACCGACGCTGTCCATGGCGGTCAATGCCTCCGCGTATCAGATCGCGGCGGCCGGTGCGGGCCTGCTCGGCGGGGCCATCGCCGATTCCGGATCCGGCCCGCGCCCGATCTATCTCGTGGCGGCCGCACTCACCGGCTGCGCTGCCCTGCTCACGATCCTCGTCTCACGCCCATCGACGCACCGGTCCGGGTGGCGCGGTCCGCGACCCCTCAGCGGGCATACTCACTCGCGTGAGCACGCCTGGGAACGAGACCGACGATGATCAGGTGCCCGCGTGGGCGCGGCGCACGGCCGGGGAATCGCGGTGGGCGGCAACAGCGGCGATCATCGGAATCCTGGTCGTGCAGTACTTCCTGCCCAAGCAGTTCGAGGCGGGGCCGCGGTGGCTGGTTCCGGGGATCGGGCTGTTGTTGCTCATCGTCCTGATGGTCGCCAGCCCGATCCGGCTCGATCACGAGGAAATGTGGCTGCGCCGGTTCAGCCTGCTGCTGATGGCCGTGCTGGGATTCGGCCTGGTGTGGTCGGTGTACCACCTGGTCCTGGGCCTACTCAACGGCACGGTCAGCGACAACCCGGCCGGGCTGCTCAGCTCCGGCGGCGCGATTTGGCTGACCAATGTGCTCGTATTCGCGCTCTGGTACTGGGAACTGGACCGCGGTGGCCCCGCCGCCCGCGCCCACGCCCGCAAGCCCTACCCCGACTTCCTCTGGGTGCAGATGCAGAACCCGAACCTCACCGACCCCGAATGGGAGCCGCAATTCCCGGACTACCTGTACCTGTCCTTCACCAACGCAACGGCATTCAGCCCCACCGACGTGATGCCCATGTCCCGCTGGGCCAAGACCCTGATGATGGGGCAATCCGGGGTCTCCCTCATCACCGTCAGCCTGGTCATCGCCCGCGCGGTGAACGTGCTGAAATGACGTGGGGTTCGGCCATGGCGGCCGTCAACTCACGATGGACACATCACTCACGAGCCAGCGGTCATCGGATTGCTGTTCCAGCGAGACCGTCACCGTCGTGATTCGAGGCTCGGAATCGGGCTGCGCATTGTTCGACACCGTTTGTTTCATCGCGACGAGCACCTGTGCCTTGTGGTCGCCGACCGACACCACGCCACAGTGGTTCTCGATAACCTTGCTGCGGACCTTCTGCGACTCGACGGTGCTCTTCATGGTGGCGGCGGTGTCGGAATAGGTCTTCTTGAATCCGCCGGTGCTGGCATCCAGAAGCGCCGCGTTGTTCCGGTCGAAATTCGTGTAGTCGTAGGACCCGAACTTCGTCATGAAATCGCAGGCGGCGTCCTGCGCGGCCTTGGAGTCCGCATCGGCCGACGGTTTGTCCCGCTGGCCCGCGTACAGCACGAATCCCGTCACCGTCCCGGCGATACCGAGCACGGCGAGAATACTTGCGATGCACGCGATCACGAGCGGGACCGCCGAACGACGGGCGGGCAACGGCTGCTGCGGCTGGTACGCCGGAACATATTGCGGCGGCTGATACTGGGGCGCGAAACCGGGTTGCGCCGGGAAATACGGCGCGGCGGGAGCGGGAACCGGCGGCGCGCCGACCGGAATCGGCGGCGCCTGCGGGGGAATCGACGCGGCTTCGGGCGAAGTCGGCTGCGAATCCGCAGGACTCGGCTGCTGGTCGGGCGTGGTCATGGGTCCCCCTCTGTCGAACGTGCCCCGCGATGCTATCCGCTGATTCGAACCGGTCGGGTTGCGACCGGTTCTCGCGAAACCGTCAGCGGTTGAACCACATGTCGGCGACGACCATGAGGACGGCGATGCCGACGAAGGCGGCGGCGAAGCCGATGGATTGGCCGATGGTGCCGACGATTCCGGCCGTGAGGAACAGGGTCAGCACGGGGGCCCAGACGAACATGTCGGGCGGGCCGAAGGTGCGCTTCTTGCGGGCGGGGGCGCTGCTCGAGGCGGGCTGACGTCGCTGCTGGGTGGCGCGGGCGGGGTTGGTCACCTGGGCGACACTACAATTCGCTCGCGGTTCGCGCGACTTCGGGACGGCGTGGCGGCAGCGCGCAGCAGCCCACGGCGCAGGGCGCGCCGTTGCGGGTGCAGCCCAGCGACGTCATGTCGCTCAGGCGGGACGGGGCTGCGGCGGAACGGTATTCGGCGACCAGCTCGGCGACCAGCTGCGCGAAGCGCGGGTCGGGGCCGGGGGTCGCCGCGCGCGCGAAGGCCATACCCAGTTCGGCCGCACGGTCTTTCGCCTCGTTGTCGAGATCCCAGATGACCTCGAGGTGGTCGGAGACGAAACCGACGGGGCACACCACGACCGCGTCCACACCCTGCTCGGCGAGAGCGTCGAGGTGGTCGACGATGTCGGGGTCCAGCCACGGGATCTGCGGCGGGCCCGAACGCGACTGCCACACCAGGTCGTAGTCGTCGAATCCGGTTGCGGCGGCGCACAGCCGGGCCGCCTCGGCGACCTGGCGGCTGTAGAGATGTTCCTCGGTGGTCGGACCGGAGGCCACGTCCGCCGACACCGGGATCGAGTGCGCCGTGAAGACCAAGCGCGCGGATTCCTGCTTGTCGGCGGGCAATTCGGCCACCGCGGCGCGAATATTGTCCGCGAAGGCGGCGATGAACAGCGGGTGATCGAAGTACTGGCGCAGCTTCACCAGATCGGGCGCGTCGGTCACGGCGGCCCGGGCGCGGGTGATGTCCTCCTGGTACTGCAGGCAGCCCGAGTAGCCGCCCCACGCCGAGGTCGGGAACACCAGCGCCGAACGGATCCCGTCGGCGCGCATCCGCTCCACGGTCTCCTCGACCATGGGATGCCAGTTGCGGTTGCCGAAGTACACCGGCAGATCGACACCGCGCGAGGCGAATTCGGCCTCGATCGCCTTGATGATGTCGAGGTTGAGCGCGTTGATCGGCGACACCCCGCCGAAGTGCAGATAGTGCTGCGCGACCTCGGCGAGGCGTTCGGGCGGGATCCCCCGGCCCCGAGTGACGTTCTCCAGGAACGGCATCACGTCCTCGGGGCGCTCGGGACCGCCGAAGGACAGCAGTAGCAGGGCATCCACTTCATGAGCCGTGGGCTCCGCAGCCACTGCTCTCCTCCTTATATCTCGTGAATCAGTTGGCGCCGAAGCCGTCGGCCGGGAACCAGGTGTTGTGGCTGGCGCCGCCGTCGACGTAGATGATCGATCCGGTGGTGCCCGGCAGCCAGTCCGACAGCAGGGTGACCACGGACTTGGCGACCACGGTCGGGTCGTCGACGTCCCAGCCGATCGGGGACGCGCCGTCCCAGTAGGTGTTGAGCATGTTCAGCTGCTTGGCGTCATCGGTCGCGGTGCCCGCGATAGCCTTGGCGGCGAGGGTCTTGATCGGGCCCGCGGCGATCAGGTTGGAGCGAACCCTCTTGGCCTCGCCCACCTCTCGCGCCACGTACCGGTTCACCGACTCGAGCGCGGCCTTGGCCACACCCATCCAGTTGTAGTACGGCATCGCGGTGCGCGGATCGAAGTCCATGCCCACGATCGAGCCGCCCTCGTTCATGACCGGCAGCACGGCGCGGGCCAGCGAGGCGTAGGACCAGGCCGAGATCTCGAACGCCTTGGCGGCGTCGGCGCCCGGACCGTCCAGGAACGGCAGGGCCTCGGGGCCCATCAGGGTGCGCGGCGCGAACGCGATCGAGTGCAGCACACCGTCGATGCCCTCGGGGGCCAGCTCGCGGACCTTGTCGGCCAGCTCGGCGAGGTTCTCCTCATTGGTCACGTCCAGGCCGATGGCCGGGGGGACCTCCTGCGGCAGGCGCTTGGCGATGCGGTCGATGAGCCGCAGGCGCTCCGGGATGCCGGTGATGATCACCTTCGCGCCCTGCTCCTGCGCGACCGCGGCCGCGTGGAAGGCGATGGACGAGTCGGTGATGATGCCGGTGATGAGGACGGTTTTGCCGTCGAGCAATCCAGCCATGGGGTGGTCGGTTCTCCTCGTTATCAGAATGCTGGGGGCTTGGCGATCGGGTGGAGCCTGAGCGGAAGGCTCAGTGGCCCATGCCCATTCCGCCGTCGACGGGGATGATCGCGCCGGAGATGTAGGAGGCGTCGTCGGAGACCAGGAAGCTGATCGCGGCCGCGACGTCCTCGGCCTGGCCGATGCGGCCCGCCGGGATGAACTCGAGGACGTTCTTGCGCATCTCCTCGGTCATGTCCTCGCGGGTCATGTCCGTGTCGATCAGGCCGGGCGCCACCACGTTCGCGGTGATGTTGCGCTTGCCGACCTCGCGGGTGATGGCGCGGGCCATACCGATCAGACCGGACTTCGAGGCCGCGTAGCTGACCTGCGCGGGCGAGCCCATCTGGCCGACGACCGAGCCGAGGAACACGATGCGACCGAAGCGGTTCTTGAGCATATTGCGGTTGGCGCGCTGGGCGACTCGCCACGCACCGGTGAGGTTGGCGTCGATGACCTTGGAGAACGAATCCTCGGTCATGCGCATCAGCAGCGTGTTGTCCACGATGCCCGCGTTGGCGACGACGACCTCGACCGGACCCTGGTGCGCCTCCACCTCGGAGAACGCGCGATCGACCGATTCGCTATCGGTCACATCGCATTTCACGCCGAAAAGACCCTCGGGAACGCCGGACCCACGATGCGTCACGGCGACCTTGTGTCCGTCGGCGAGCAGGCGCTGGGCGACCGCGAGACCGATGCCGCGGTTACCGCCGGTCACCAGTACCGACCGGGATGTGATGTTCGACATAAGGGGAAACCTATCTGTTCGTGTTCGGGACTCGGCGCGCGGTACCGATTTACGGCAGACGCTGACGATAGAGCAGCGCGGCGACCAGCCCCATGGCGGTCACCACCAACCCCGCCAGCACCCACGGCCGGGACGCGTCCGCGATGGTCTTCTCGTAGCCGATCTGCTCTTCCAGATGGCCGTACACATTCTTGAGTTCCTCCAGCGTGGAGGCCGTGAAGAACTCTCCGCCGGACAGTTTCGCGATCTCGCGCAGCGAGTCGTCGTCGACGGGGACGCGCACGCGCTGCGAGCCCTTGCCGTCCTGATCCGGGATCTCGACGGTGCCCCAGGTGGTGCCGAACGAAATCGTCGACACCGGAACGCCTTTCTCCTTCGCCAGACGCGCGGCGGTGAAGCCGTGGCGGGGATTCTCGACATCCTTGTCGTCCGGAACGGTCTGCTTACCGTCGGACATCATCACGATCTGGGCCGGCGGCGGCTTCTCCGCGCCACCGAGCACCGAGGCCAGGGTGTCGATGGATTGCAGCGCGGTCAGAATGCCCTCACCGGTGGCGGTGCGCTCGGCCAGCTTCATATTGTCGATGGCCGCCTTCACCGCTTCGCGGTTGGTGGTCGGCGACACCTGCACCGAGGCGGTGCCGGCGAAGGTGACCAGACCCAGGTTGATACCGGGGGTGAGGTTGTCGGCGAATTCCTTGGCGGCCTTCTTGGCCACCTGAATTCGACTGGGCGGCACGTCGGTCGCCTCCATCGACAGCGACACGTCGATCACCAGGATCACCGTGGCACGGTTGCGCGGCACCTTCTTGGCCGCGGTCGGACCGGCGGCGGCGAAGGTCAGGAAGATCAGCCCGATCAGCGTGATCGCCACCGGCACATGCCGCCACGCGCGCGGCTGGCGCGGGGCCACCTTCTCGAGCATCTCCATATTGGAGAAGCGCAGCACGTGCTTGCGGCGGCGCTGCTGCATCAGCACGTAGGTCAGTGCCGCGAGCCCGATCACCACCAGGAAGGCCAGCCACGCCTCATGCGTGAAATTCGAAAGGCTGAAGGTCAAATCGCCAATAGTCACTGCCGCGGCACCCGTCCGGCATTCGGGGCGCCGAAGGTGTGGCGCCGGGTGGACACGAATCGGACCACGTCCGAGATCCAGTCGCGATCGGTGCGCAGGGTCATCACCGGCGCACCGCAACTGCGCAACGCGCCCTCGACCTGCTCGCGATGGCGTTGCGCCGCGCGCGCGAAATCGGCACGGAGCGTGGGGGTCACACTGAATTCACGGGTCCGGCCCGACTCCGGGTCGTGCAGGACCACATCCCCGACATCGGGTAGTTCCAGATCGCGCGGGTCGAGGATCTCGACGCCGAGCAGATCATGGCGGCCGGAGATGGCGCGCAGCGAACGCTGCCAGTCGATATCGCCGAGGAAGTCGGAGATGACCACGGCCAGACCGCGTTTGCGCTGCGGACGACGCAGGGCCTCGATGGCGCCCTGCAGATCGCCGCGCACGCCGTCGGGCGCGTGCGGGGTGGTGGCGATCTTGCGCAGCATGGACTGCTCGTGCACCCGGCCGCTGCGGGCCGGAATGCGGATCAGCTGCTGGCCGTTGGCCACCACCGCGCCGATGCGGTTGCCGCCGCCGCTGGTCAGATGCGTGACCGCGGCCGCCGCGGCGACCACCAGATCCCGCTTCTCGCACAGCGCGGTGCCGAAGTCCAGACTCGCGGACAGGTCGATGACCAGCCACGTCTCGAGTTCGCGGTCGGCGATCATCTGGCGCACGTGCGGATGGGTGGTGCGGGCGGTGACCGACCAATCCATCTGCCGCACATCGTCGCCCGGCTGGTACATGCGGGCGTCGCCGGGTTCGGAGCCGGGTCCGGGGATCAGGCCCAGGTGGTCACCGTGCAGGACGCCGTCCAGGCGGCGGCGCACGGTGAGTTCGAGCGTCTTCAACGCCGCGGTCAACCGGGGGTCGGTCAACTGCCCCTGCCGGAACGAGGGCGGGGCGTGCGTGGAGTCGCTGGGGGGTGAGATCGTCACGGGCGCAATCGATTCCGAGACCGGCCTCACTTCGCCTGCGGCTGACCGGGGACTCCCGGCGCATGACCGTTCGGGGGCTGCGGAATACCCTGCGGCGGCTGCGGAACACCACCGACCGGAGCCATCTGCTGCTGGCCGCCGTGCGGGCCCATCACCGGCGGCTGAGCCGGGGCGGGCATCGGCGCGGCGGGCGCACCGGCGGGCATGTTGGCCTGGGCGGCGACCTGCGGCAGGCCGACGGTCTGCAGCACGCGCTTGATCACGTCGTCGGGGCTGACCTCGTCGGCCAGGGCGTCATAAGACAGCACCAAGCGGTGGCGCAGCACATCCGGGATCACCTCGACCACGTCCTGCGGGACCACATAGTCGCGGCCGCGGATCAGCGCGACCGCGCGGGCGGCGGCGATGATGCCCAGCGAGGCACGCGGGGAGGCGCCGTAGGAGATCCACCCGGCCACGTCCTGCATGCCGAAGTCGGCGGGCTTGCGGGTCGCGGCGATCACGCGGACCACGTAGTCGACCAGCGCATGGTGGACGAAGGTATTGGCGGCCACGCCCTGCAGGCGGACCAGTTCCTCCGGGTCGAGAATGCGCTTGGCCTCCGGCGGGGTGACGCCCATCCGGTAGATGATCTCGCGCTCCTCCTCGACCGAGGGGTAGTCCACGACGACCTTGAACAGGAAGCGGTCGCGCTGCGCCTCGGGCAGCGGGTACACGCCCTCCGACTCGATCGGGTTCTGGGTCGCCATGACCAGGAACGGGTTCGGCATCGGGTAGGTCTTGCCGCCGATGGACACGTGCCGCTCGGCCATCACCTCGAGCAGCGCGGACTGCACCTTGGCGGGCGCGCGGTTGATCTCGTCGGCGAGCACGAAGTTCGCGACCACCGGGCCCAGCTCGGTGTCGAACTCCTCGCGGCCCTGCCGGTAGATGCGGGTACCGACGAGGTCGGTGGGCACCAGGTCGGGGGTGAACTGGACGCGGGAGAAGCTGCCGCCCACCACCTTCGCGAAGGTCTCCACGGCCAGGGTCTTGGCGATACCCGGCACGCCCTCCAGCAGTACGTGTCCCTTGGCGAGTACTCCGACCAACAGCCGCTCGACCAGTCGATCCTGACCGACGATCACCCGTTTGACTTCGTAGATCGCCTTTTCCAGGGTCTGGACATCGCGCTCGAGGGTGTTCGAAGCCGAGGGCGGCGCATCCTTCACCGTGCTTACCCCGCTCACACCATCAGTCGAAGTCACCAACATCCCCGCTTTCGCCTTGGTCCTGTGCGTTCGGACCCAACTATTCCAGGTATCCGCCGTAATTGCCGCACCCGGTTGCGATCGGCGCGCGAATTTCGGCTCTGAAATGTGGGTTTCAGCTATTTCCCGGCCGGATCGGCGTCGCGGTGCGTGAGTTCGCGCAGGGCCGCCGCCGAGGGTGTGCCGGGTTCGGCGCTGTAGAGGACCAGGGCGCGCACGCCCGGGTCGGCGGGCAGATTCAGGAATTCGAAGTCCAGGTGGAGTTCGCCGACACGCGGGTGGTCGAGGTGGTAGCGGCCGTGCGAAATATCAGCGACATCGTGGGTCTCCCACATGTAGCGGAACTGGTCGCTGGCCGCGGTCATGGTGGCGACGAGTGCGTGCAGGGCGGTGTCGTCGGGGCGGGCGCTGGCGCGCAGGCGCAGGTAGGTGACGACGCGGCGGGCCATCTCCGGCCAGGTGGGGGCGGTGACGCGGCGGACCCTGTCGTTGAGAAAGATCAGGTGCGCCCAGGTGCGTTCGGCATCGGGGATCGCCGCGAAGTCGACATCGAAGATCGCTGCGGCGGCCCGGTTCCAGGCCAGGATGTTGGTGTGGTGGCCGACCACGTAGGCGGGGTTGGGGTCCACCGCGGCCACCAATTGCTGCAGGCCAGGACGGATCCGCGGCGAGTCCGGGACGTCGTGTGCGGGCGGGTGCGCGAGATTGTGCAGGTGGCGGTGCTCGTCCGGGTCCAGGCGCAGGGCCCTGGCAACGGCGTCGATGACCGAGTCGGAGACATTGTCGAGGCGGCCGCGTTCGAAGCGGATGTAATAGTCGACGCTGATACCGGCCAGTTGGGCGAGTTCCTCGCGCCGCAGGCCCGGAACACGGCGACGGGTGCCGTAGACGGTGAGCCCGACGTCCTCCGGTCGCAGGCGGGCGCGGCGCGAGCGCAGGAATGCGCCGATCTGCGAGGTCTCTTCCACGACCGGACATCTTATGGGGGTTCTGGCAAACCTCGGTTCGGGCGATACCGGGGACGAATGCGGCACTGGTCCGCGAGCGCGGGCACGCCGAGGCTGATTCGCATGAAGCGCGCGTTGATCGTGATCGATGTCCAGAACGAGTACGTGATCGGGAATCTGCCCATCGCCTATCCCCCGCTCGATATCAGCCTGGCGAATATCGCCGCGGCCATGGACGCGGCGACGGCGGCCGGAATACCGGTGATTCTGGTTCAGCAGGCCGCACCCGAGTCCGCACCGATCTTCGCCAGGGACAGCGCGGGTTTCGCGCTGCATCCGACGGTGACCGAGCGGCCGCACGATCTGTTGATCGAGAAGACGCTGCCGTCGAGCTTCACCGGCACCGGATTGGGCGAGTGGCTCGCCGAGCACGGCGTCGACACCGTGGCGATCTGCGGCTACATGACCCAGAACTGCGACGAGTCGACCGCACGCGACGCGGTGCACCGGGGGCTGGCGGTGGAATTCCTCTCCGATGCGACGGGCACGCTCGCCCTGGGCAACAGGGCCGGATCGATCGAGGCCAAGCAGCTGCACGAGGCGGTACTGGTCGTCATGCAGTCCCGGTTCGCGGCGGTGGCGACCACCGCGGAATGGATCGAATCCGTAACCGTCGGAACCGAACTCGAACGTTCCGGGATCTTCGCCAGCACGCGCGCGGCCCGGCCGTGACCGGACTGCTCCACATCCCAACCGGTCTCGACCTTTCGGCGGTCGCCGTCGGCGCGCTCGGCGGCGCGGTCACCGCTACCCGCCGCGCGGCGTCCGAGGGCATCGACGTGATCGGGGTGATGGTCATCGGTATCGCGACCGGCCTGGGCGGCAGCATGCTGCGCGATGTCGCCCTCGCCCGCACACCCGCCGCACTGCGCGGCGACGGCTACCTCCTCACCGCCATGGCCGCAGCGGGCATCGGAATGATGTTCGCGCACTTGCTGGTCCGCGCCGCGACTCTGATCGCGCTCACGGACGCAGCGGCACTGGGCCTGTACCTCGTCCTCGGCATCACCAAGGCCCAACTGGCCGGCCTCTCCCCGACCGGCGCGGTACTGGTCGGCATTCTCGCCTGCACCGGCGGCGGCGTCCTACGCGACCTGCTGCTCGGCGACCCGGTCGCCCTGGTACGCATCGGATCCTGGTACGTCACAGCAGCTTTGGGCGCAGCGGGCGTCTTCCTACTGTGCCAGCCACATCTCGAGCTGACCATCGCCACAATCGCGACGGTCCTGACCGCCTTCGCGCTCCGCGCCGCCGCCCTGCGCTGGGCATGGTTCAGCCCAGCAGCCGGTCGACGGCTTCCTCGACGGGTGTCGGTCCGTCGGTGAGTTCGATGATGACGCGGTTCAGGGCGGGGCGGCGGAGGGCGGCGTCGAGGAAGGCGGCTACGTTGTCGCGGCGGATGTCGCCGTATTCGATCGCCAATCCTGCTGTGACCAGGCCGTTTCCGGGCTCGTCGCGGAGGGTTCCGGGGCGGACGATGAGCCAGTCGAGATCGGTGCCGGCCAGGAAGACGTCGGCGGTTTTCTTGACGCGCATGTAGTGCTCGAAGCCGGGGGTGGTCTCGCGGTCGCGTCCCGCGTCGGGGAACACCGATACGAGGACGAACCGTGACACACCGGCTTGCCGGGCCGCCTCGGCGGCCTTCTCGAGGCCCTTGCCGTCGATCAGGGTGGTCTGGTCGACGCCGGTGCCGTGGGCGCCGGCGGAGAACACGATGACGTCGTGGCCGCGGAATTTCGCGGCCAGTTGCTCGACGGTGTCGGAGATGAGGTCGCCGACCAGCGGCGTCGCGCCGGTGGCGGCGATGACGTCGGCCTGTTCGGGATTGCGGTGCATGCCGGTGACGTGGTCACCGCGCGCGGTCAGCAGCATGGACAGCCGGCGTCCGATGCCGCCGGCGGCGCCGATCTGGAAAACCTTCACCGGCAACTCCTTCGGGCTTGGTTTTCGGGCCCGCCCCGGAAAACCTAGGGAACCACGAAACCGCAGGCTATCAGGCTTGCCGATAGCCTTTGCGGACGCTGCGGCGCACGGGGGCCAGAAAGTTTCCGGAGTGCGGATCGGTTCGGTGGAGATGCGTCTAATCTTGCCGATGTGTCTGCCCTCGGCGGTTTCTCCGCCGGTAGCGTTATCGGTATCGGTCGACGGTGTCCGGTGATACGGGATGTGGTGTGCAGTGTGGGATTTCGAGGTTTCGCCCCGGCAATCGATAGGCGAGACGGTGATGGAAGAACTTCGGGCGCGGGCGGCCGCGGACGGAGTGGCACTACGGGTCGGAGTGGTGATCGAACACAATGACGCGGTGCTGATGCTCGAGCACGAGGAGCACGCGGAGGGCCGCAGTCCGCTGCACCTACCCGGGACGGTCGTGCGGCCCGGCGAGTCGCTGGCCGGTGCGGTCGTACGCGCCGTGCGCGAGGAGACCGGGTTGAGCGTGGTCGACATCGTGCGCCACCTCGGCAGCTTCGACTACCTCTCCGGGGCCGGAAAACCGGTCCGCAGAGAGCATTTCGCGGTCGAGGTGGGCGACGCGGGACCGGTGCGGGTGACCAACTACGCCGACTACCGCTGGGTGCCCCTGTCGGGCGAGCTGCCCGTCACCCCCTCGATTCGCCGTATCCTCATGAACTACAGGCAGTAGCCACCTGAGAGCTCGGAGGACCCCATGCTCGAGATCGACACTCGACCGGTGGTCCTCGACCAGTACACGATCGACGAAACCGGGCGTTCCGGGCGACGGCCGCGAGGGGTCGTGTATCCGAGCGGGGTCGAGGACGTGGTGAGCGTCGTCGAATGGGCGCGGGAGAACGGGACTCCGATCATCGCGCGCGGAGCGGGGACCAGCCTCGAGGGGCATCTGCTCGCACGTGGTGACGAGCTGATCGTGGATCTGTCGCAGGCGAATACGATCCTCGGGATCGCGCCCGAGGACTTCACCGCCACCGTGCAGCCCGGGGTCACCCGGACCCAGCTCAATGCGGCCGCGGCCGAGTACGGATTGCAGTTCACGGTGGATCCCGGCGCCGATGCGTCGCTCGGGGGCATGGCGGCCACCAATGCCAGCGGCACCACCACGGTCCGCTACGGCGGGATGCGCGCCAATGTGCTCGCGCTGCAAGCGGTGTTCGCCGACGGCACGGTGAGCCGACTCGGGCGGGCGGTGCGGAAGTCGTCGAGCGGATACGACCTGAAGGATCTGCTCATCGGGTCCGCGGGCACCCTGGGGCTCATCACCGAGCTGACCGTGCGGCTGCATCCGATCCCGGAATGGATTCACTCGCTGCGGATCTCGTTCCCCACCGTCGCCGAGGCGGTGGACACCGCGGTCGAGATGCTCGGGCTGGCGCTGCCGGTGAGCCGCCTCGAACTGGTGGACGCGCCGAGCATGGCGGCCATCAACGCCTTCCGCGGAACCGCCTACGCGGAGTCCCCGGCACTGTTCGTGGACATCGAATCCAGCTCGGCCGCCGCGGTTACCGCGAACGAGCAGGAGATTCAACGGATCGCGCACGCGCACAACGCGATCGATGTGACGACGGCCCGCACCCATGGCGACCGGCACGCGCTCTGGGAGGATCGGCACAACCTCTATTTCGCCGTCAAGGCCGCCAATCCCGGCCGCCAGTTCCTCATCACCGACACCGCGGTCCCCTATTCGCGGATCGCCGCAGCGGTCGACACCGCCACCCGCCTGGGCACCGAACTGGGCCTGAACATCACCGTCGCCGGTCACATCGGCGACGGCAACGTGCACACCATCGTCCCCTACAACGAGGACGAATACGCGGGCGCGCAGGTGTTCTCGGATCTCGTGGTGCGCCACGCCCTCGAGGTCGGCGGCACCGCCACCGGCGAGCACGGCATCGGCTTGACCAAGAAGAAGTATCTGCGCGAGGAACACGGCTCGGGCGTCGACCTCATGCTGGCCGTCAAACGCGCCCTCGACCCGTTCGGGCTGTTCAACCCCGGCAAGGTCCTCGACGTCGAGTCCGAGGACGCGGACCCGAGCTACTCCTGAGCCGACAGCCGCGCCCGGTCGAGGTAGGACATGGCGTGGGACGCAACATGATCGCGCAGGCGGGCCACGGCCGGGGTGGGGCGGTGGTTACCCGAGATCAGGCCGATGCTGCGTTCGCGCTCGCCGGTCAAGGCGACGCGGGTGAGGCCGGGGTGCGGGAGTTCGGGGGCGGGGAGGACGGCGATGCCGAGGTTCTGGGCCACCAGGGCGCGCAGGGTTTCGAATTCGGTGATCTCGAAGCCGACCTGCGGAGTGAATCCGGCGGTGGCGCACCAGGAGTCGAAGAGGCGGCGCAGGTGGTAGGTCGGGGGGTTGGCGATGAACGGCTCGGCGGCGAGATCGGCGAGATCGACTTCGGTTCGGGTGGCGAGCGGATGGTTGCTCGCGACGTAGAGGTGGATTCGCTGGAATCCCAGGATGATCGTCGGCAGGTCGTCGGGGGCGGGGATGCTGACGGCCAGGTCCAGGCGGCCCTCGCGGACCATGTCGACCAGGGCGGTGCCGTGGGCCTGCACCAGGTGCAGCCGGATTCGCGGTGCGCCCGCGTGGAAGTCGGCCAGTAGCGAGGGGATGCTGACCGGTCCCAGGCTGAACGGGAAGCCGAAGCGGACCAGGCCGCTGTCCGGGTCGGCGTCGCTGCGTACGAGGTCGACGGCGTCGCCGAGGGCTCGGACCAGGCCGCGGGTGCGGTCATGGAGTTCCTGTCCGGCGGCGGTCAGGGCCACGCGGCGACCGACCGGTTGGAACAGCTTCACTCCGACCGCCTGCTCGACCGCTTTCAAGCGTCGGCTCAGCGAGGACTGCGGCACCCCGAGCCGCTGGGCCGCGCGTGTGATGTGCCCCTCCTCCGCGGCCGCGTCGAAGGCCGCGAGCAGCGGAATCAGCGCCTCCACCTGGGACGGGGACAATTCATCCATACTTGGATCATAAATGCACGGAATGAACATTGGACGGATGAATCCGTGCGGCGTGACGATGACAGATATCAGGAGCCAAGGAGGTCGATCCGATGGAATCCCATACATCTAGCAACGAATCCCCCGCACGGACGGAAATTCTCGATGTCGTCCTGATCGGTGGCGGCATCATGTCGGCCACCCTCGGGGCACTGATCGCCGCACTGCAACCCGATTGGTCGATGGCGCTGCTCGAACGGCTCGACCGGGTCGCGGCGGAGAGTTCGGATCCGTGGAACAACGCGGGTACGGGCCATTCGGGTTTCTGCGAGCTCAACTACATGCCGGACGCGTCCGATCCGGGCAAAGCGGCGGAGATCGCGTCCATGTTCGCGCTCTCGCGACGGTTCTGGGCCGGTCTCGCCGACCGGGGTGCGCTCGCCGACACCGACTTCGTCACCGCGACACCGCATATGGATGTGGTGTTCGGCGAGCGGGATGTCGCGTATCTGCGACAGCGGTTCGAGACGCTGCGGGCATTGCCCGCGTTCGCGGCCATGGAATACAGCGAAGACCCGGCCGTGATCGCGGGCTGGGCTCCTCTGCTGATGGCGGGTCGCGCCGCGGGCGAGCCGGTCGCGGCCACCCGGTACGAGGCGGGCACAGACGTCGATTTCGGGTCGCTCACGGGCAAATTGGTCGACAGCATGACCGCGGCCGGCGGCCAGGTGCTCACCGGCCGCGAGGTGACCGGGTTGCGCCGCGACGCCGACGGCGTCTGGACGGTCACCGGCCGCGACCGGAACACGCGGGAGCGCTTCACCGTTCGCGCCCGCTTCGTGTTCGTCGGGGCGGGCGGGTACGCGCTGAAACTGTTGCAGAAGGCGCGCATTCCCGAGGTGCGCGGCTACGGGGTCTTCCCCGTCGGCGCGCAATTCCTGCGCACCGACAACCCCGAGGTCGTGGCCCGCCACGAGGCGAAGGTCTACAGCCAGGCCCCGGTCGGCGCTCCCCCGATGTCGGTGCCGCACATGGACAAGCGCGTCGTCGAGGGCGAAGCGTCGCTGCTGTTCGGCCCCTACGCGACCTTCAGTACCCGGCTGCTCAAGCACGGCAGGCTCAGCGACCTGTTCACCACCCTGCGTCCGACGAACATCGTGCCCTTGATCGCCGCCGGATTGCAGAACCTGCCGCTGGTCGGCTATCTGATCCGCGAACTGCTCTCCAGCCATCGCCGCAAATTCGCTCAGCTGCAACGCTTCTACCCCGAGGCCGATCCTGCCGACTGGTATCTGGTGCAGGCCGGACAGCGTGCCCAGCTCGTCAAACCCGACCCGCGACGCCTGGGCGTGCTGACCATGGGAACCGAGCTCGTCACCGGCGCGGACGGCACCATCGCGGGCTTGCTCGGCGCATCGCCGGGAGCCTCGACCGCGCCCGCCATCATGCTCGACCTGCTGAATCGATGCTTCCCACAACACCATTCACGGTGGGCTCCCGCCCTCCAGCAGCTGATGCCCGACGCAAGCGCCACGCAAGAGCCGACTGTCAAGCTCGCGGTATGACGCAACGCACCGACACTGTCACCTCGGCGGACGGAACCCGCATCGTCTTCCACACTCGCGGGGAAGGTCCGCCGCTGGTGATCGTTCACGGCGCGCTCGTCACCACCGGCAACTATGACGACCTGGCCGAGCTGCTGGCCCCCGACTACCGCGTCGTCGTGATCGAACGCCGCGATTACGGCCCCAGCGGAAACGGCCCGCGCCCCGCCCGATTCAGCACCCAGGCCACCGATCTCGCCGCCGTCCTCGCCACCCTCGGCGAACCCGCTTTCGTCTTCGGCCACTCGGCAGGCGGCCTGGTCACCCTGCACGCCATGCACCGGGACCCCTCGATGGTCCGCCGCCTGGCCCTCTACGAACCCCCGGTTGTTCTCGCCGGTCCCCCACTGGCCCCGACCCTCGCCACCATCCGCACCCTCGTCGCCGACGACCGGCCCGCGGACGCGATCGTCGAATTCTTCACCGCCATCATGGATTCCGTCATCCCCGACGAACATCTCCGCCCCCTCGCCGACGGTCTCGCCTTCCGAGCCCCTGGCCTCGTCGCCGACCTCGAATGCCTGACCGCCATGGACCCCGACATCTCCCCGTGGTCCGCGATCACCCTCCCGACGCTTCTGCTGTCCGGCGAACTCACCGACTCCTACGGCACGAAAAGCGTCGAACTCCTCCAATCCACACTCCCCCGGGCCCATTCCCTCGTGTTGCCCGGCCAATACCACAACCCCGAGGATCCCGCGCCGGTAGCCGCGGCCCTGCGCGAGTGCTTCCGCTGAACCCGGTCACCCGCCTGCCTGCGCGGCGGGTTCGTACTCCCAGAGCGCGGGCCCGCCGTCCGCGGTCGCGATCGGGAAGTAGCTGTGGTGGTCGGCGGGATCGACGACCACGATGTGGGCGCTGTCGGCCAGATGCTCGGCCCCGGCGGGGTTCAGGTGCCCGCCGTGTCGCTCGAAGATGCTGACCCAGCCGGTCTCGGTGGCCACGTACAGTCGCTGCGGGCCCGGATCGTAGGCGAGCACGTCGGGCGTCTCGCCGACGCTGTTGTGCTCGGTGACAACATGTTTCGCGAGGTCCACGGTCACGAGGGTGGCGTTGTCCTCGCAGCCGACGTACATGACCCGCTGACTCGCATCGAGTGCCTGTCCGTGCGGCCCGGAGCACCCGGGCGTCGGAATGTGGTCGGTGACCGCCAGCGAATCGGGTGCGACGACGGCGAGTTCGCCATGCCCCTGTACCGCCACCACCATCCGGTCGGCTGTCGCGTCGTAGACGACATTGCCCACCTCACCGCCCAAAGCGACTGTCCCGCGCACGGTTCCGGTATCCGCGTCGACCACCGTCTCGGTACCCGCCCGCTCATTGGTGGACCACACCGCGTTCCGGATCGGGTCGTAGGCCAGCCCGTCGGGGTAATCGCCGGTCGCCGCGGTGAACGACACCGCGCCGCTGTCCTCGTCGAAAGCCACGATCTGATCGCGACCGGTCACCGTCGCGTACACACGATGCTTGTCCGCTACGACCAGCACACCGTGCACATCGGGGGTATCCGGAATCGTCCGCACGACGGTGTGCGCGCGGACGTCCACCTCGACGATCTGCCCCGCCCCCATGTGCGCGAGGAACATCAGACCCCGGCCCGAATCCAGGCTCGCGTAATCGAGTCGGGACGGTCCGCCGGTCAACGCGACCTCGGAGACCCTGTGCAAAGGCAATCGGCCGCCGGTCGTGGCCGGACCCGTCGACGACGAGCACCCTGCCACCAGCGCCAATCCCGCCAGACCCCACCACGCCCGCATGGACCACATTCGATTCACCTCGCAGTCACGGTGAGATAGACGATAGTCGCGCACGACGTATCTGCGCGCGGATCGCCCGCACGGGCACACAGTGGTCAGTGGGCCGCGGCGGTTCGGTACATCGACAGTTCGATGCGGGCGCGGCGTTCGATCAGGAGGGGGACGAAGTGGCGGATTCTGGCGTCGGTGAGGGCTTCACGGGCGTGGGCGACCATTTCGGCGATGACGCTGGCGGGGACTTCGGGGTGATGGCTGATCAGGTTGTCCTGGACGAGCTGGATTTGAGTGGCTTCGTCGGTTCGCATGCACCGATGATCTACGGGCGGTCATGGGCGGGCGTAGAGACATTGGGCCCTGGCCCACAGGGGAATCGGGCCCGGGGGGATCGGGCGCGGACGGGGAGCGCCGCGCGAGCGAGGGGCTGTGTGCGTCAGGCGACGACCAGCGCCGGGACGGGGTGTGGGGCCGGCGAGGCGTCCGAGAGGCGTTGGCGGGCGAGGCGTTCGCCGAGTTCGGGGAGGGCGCCGACGGGGCTGCCCGCCAGGTCGGACAGGCTCCGGCGCAGCACCGACTCGATGTGGTCGCGCGGCGCGCTGCCGCCGAACTCGAGGCACAGCCGATCCACGGTCTGCTCGAACATGCGGGGCTCCATCGTCCGCGCCGGCTGGGCGGCGCCAAGAGTCATGATCACGCCTACAGGCTGCTCGCCCGGACCGGCAGCGCAGCAGAGCCGAAAGACCTCTCGTCACGGGGCACCTTGGGCTGAGCCGGACTCGGTGGAGTTGCTGGTCGGGTGATCGCTGTCGAAGGTCACGGGCGGGCGGGACATCGGGCCCTGCTCGATGATCTTGTCGGCGCGAACACTGAATTCATGACCGCCATGAACTCTCCTTCCGTCGCGATCCCCGACCGCCACACCATGTTGGAGGCGATGCGGCGGGCCTCGCGCGCACCCTCGGTGCACAACACCCAGCCGTGGCGCTGGGTGCTCGACGGCGAGGTCCTGCACCTGTTCAGCGACCCGGACCGGCTGCTCAGCGCCATGGATCCGCACGGCCGCCAGATGATCATCAGCTGCGGCGCGATGCTCCAGCATGTGCGCACCGCGCTGGGCGCACGCGGCTGGCATACCGACACGATCCGGTTCCCGAACCCGGCCGAGCCCGAGCACCTGGCCGAAATCCGTTTCCGGCCCTGGGATTCGCCGCCGCCCGGGCTCTACTCGCGCGCGGCGGCGATGGACAACCGGCACACCGACCGGCTGCCCATGGAACCGCCGGAGCACTGGGACGAGCTGTTGCATCGATTGCGCATGCTGACCTCCCCGCACTACGTCGAACTGGACGCGCTCGCCGATGACGTGCGCCCGCGCCTCGCCGCCGCCACCGAGCAGGCCGCCGCCCTGCGCCGCCACGACATGATGTATCAGGCCGAGATCGGCTGGTGGACAGGTCATTCCGGTGGGCCCGAAGGCGTACCGCCCGAGGCCTTGCTCTCCGATGCCGAGGCGGCCCGCGTCAGCGTCGGGCGCCCGTTCCCGGCCGCGAAGCACTCGCTGCGCCGCGCCGAGACCACCGAGGACCGGGCCCGCCTGGTCGTGCTCAGCACCGAGAGCGACGCTCCGGCCGACTGGCTGCGCACCGGCGAGGCGCTCTCGGTCGCACTGCTCGAGTGCACCGTGGAGGGGATGTCCACCTGCGCGCTCACCCACATCACCGAACTTCCCGGCGGGCGCAGGGCGCTGGCCGGACTCACCCATCCGAACTACCGGCCGCAGCTGGTGATCCGGATCGGCAAGGCTCCCGACAACGACCCGTGGGTCCCGACCCCGCGCCGTCCGATCCACGACTTCTTCACCATCCGCTGAGGTCACGATCGAAGTACCTGTCCGGTGGGGACTTTCGGCTCTGTCCACGCTCCGCGCCGCGCGCAACGGTGGGCTAGGCCCATTCATCGGACAGGAAGGCGGACCACCTCCGTGGCACGTGAGCTGACCCAGCGTGAGATCCTCGTCGAACTCGAACCGGTCGCCGGGCAGGCGCTGGACCGGCATCTGTCGGTGTTCAAGGACTGGCACCCGCACGACTACGTGCCCTGGGACGACGGCCGCAATTTCGCGCAGCTCGGCGGAACCGACTGGGATCCCGAACAATCCAGGCTCTCCGAGGTCGCCAAGGCCGCACTGGTCACGAACCTGCTGACCGAGGACAATCTGCCCTCCTACCACCGCGAGATCGCCGAGAACTTCTCCCGCGACGGCGCCTGGGGCACCTGGGTGGGGCGCTGGACCGCCGAGGAGAACCGGCACAGCGTCGTGCTGCGCGACTATCTGGTCGTGACCCGCGGCGTCGACCCGGTCGCTCTCGAGAACGACCGGATGGCGCACATGACAACCGGTTTCGCGGCGCCGGTCGACCCCGCCACCGCCGCGGCCCACGCCGGATTCCTGTACTCGGTGGCCTATGTCAGCTTCCAGGAGCTCGCGACCCGGATCAGCCACCGCAATACCGCCAGGTTCTGCGACGATCCCGTCGCCGACGCCATCATGCAGCGGCTGGCCCTCGACGAGAACCTGCACATGATCTTCTACCGCACCCTGTGCGGCGCGGCCCTCGAGCTCGTCCCGGACCAGGCGATGGAGGCCATCGACCTGATCGTGGAGAACTTCCGCATGCCCGGCGTCGGGATGCCCAACTTCCGCCGCAACGGCGTGCTGATGGCCAAACACGGCGTCTACGATCTGCGCCAGCACTACGAGGATGTCCTGATGCCGGTACTGCGGCACTGGAATGTCATGGGCCGCACCGATTTCGGTCCGCGCGGCGAGCGGGCGCGGGAACGGCTGGCCGATTACCTGTCCAACCTCGAGCACGTGCAGATCCCCCGCTTCGAGGAACAGCGCGACCGCGCCCTGGCTCGCGAACGCGCCCGGGTCTGAAACGGCAAGGGCCGGGCGGTGATCCGCCCGGCCCGACGCTCATTCGGTCGCGTGGACGACCATCACCGGGCAGTGCGCGTGCTGCACCAGCGAATGCGCGGTCGAACCGAGCAGCATCCCCACGAACCCACCGCGGCCGCGGTTGCCCACCACGAGCAGCTGTGCGCGCTTGGACCACTGCTGCAGTTGTGTCGCCGGCGAGGTGAAGTAGATGCGGCGGACCACGTGGACGTCGGGGTACTTCTCCTGCCACCCGGCCAGCCGCTCGGACATCACCAGCTCTTCCACCTGCTCGGCGTCGTCGAGTGTCGGCATCGGACGCTCCCCGGCGAACATGCCCGCGCTCCAGTCGCTCCAGATGTGCACGGCCACCAGTTCCGCCCCGCGCTCGGACGCCTCGGCGAAGGCCGCCGCGATGGCGGGTTCGCTGACCGGGCCGCAATCGATGCCGACCACCACTGGACCCGTTTCGCGAACCGTGTTGTCCGCCTGCGGATCCGGGCGCACCACGACCACATTGCCCTTGGCGTGCGCGGTGACCGACAGCAGCGTCGAGCCCAGATGCGCCAGGGTTCCGGCGTTTCCGGTCGCGCCCAGCACCACGGCGTAGGCCTGCGCGCTGAGATCGACCAGCAGCCCGGCGGCCGAATCGTTGTACAGATGCGCGGTCACCACCAGGTCCGGGTGCGCGGCCCGCACGATCTCGCGGGCGTGGCGGATCACCGCCCGGCCCTTCTCCTGCACGGCATCGATCACCGCGGGGGTCACGACCGCGTAGGGACCCACGACGGCGCTGGTGCCCACCAGGTCCAGGCCGTGGATCAGCTGCAGTTCCCGGTCGCGGCTCGCCGCGAGGTCGGCCGCCCAGCGCAGGGCGATCTCCGAACCCGGCGAACCGTCCACTCCCACAACCACTCCCGCGGAGACCAGCCGGTGCGGGTCGTCGTATTCCTGATCGCTCATTGCCCTCTCCCGACGATGCGGTTTCCCGGACGGCGGATCGCCGCCCACTCTCACGGTATGGAAAACGGGGGTGTTCACACTGCGGCCGATCGTCATCGGGTCCCGGGCCCTAAGACCGCCCGCCCCGGGCCCAACGCCGCGGGCTCACACCGCCCGGATGTCACGGCGGTCGAATACCGCGAGCGCCGCCACCACGAACGCGGCGGCGACCATGCCGAGCCACAGATACCCCAGCCGCAACCCGGCGCCCATCGGGCCGTCGGCCAGGGCCTGCTGGAACGGTGACCAAGGACCCCAGGGCCGCACGGACTCGACGATCTTCGAGGCCGCGTAGAGCACGTACGCGCCCACCGCGGCAACGCTCGCGGTGGCGAGCGCGACCAGGCGGCGGCCGGTGGCGGCCCCGACCGCGAGCGCCAGGCCGCCGAACGGCGCGGCCAGCGCGATCATCGCCACCGAACCGGTGGCGGCGGCGCCGAGGCCGACGTGCATGCCGAACACCGCCGAGCAGGCGACCACCGTGGCGAACAGGACCGTTCCCAGCACCGTCAGCCCGGTGATCAGGACCGCGCTCTGCTCGAGGAGCAGTCGTACGGGTGTCACCCTGGTGATCAGCAACACCTCGAGGGTGCCGCTCTCCTCTTCTCCCGCGATCGCCCGTGCCCCACGCGAGATCGCGAAGACCAGGAACAGGATCGGCAGCATCATGCTGTACAGCTCGGTATTGAGAAACCCGGTGCCGCTGGTGAATTCGTCGATCGCGAACAGCTTGCGCAGCGATTCGGGATAGCTCTCCAGCAGCTGCTTCAGGCCCGAGATGTTCGAGATCGACGGCCACAGCGCCGATTCCAGCAGCACGAGCGCGACGATGCCGATGCTCCAGCCGAGCAGCCCGCGGCGTTGATCGCGCAGGCATTTGCGGTAGACGGTGGCGAACATCAGCGGTCCTGTCCGTAGTAGGTGAGGAAGACGTCCTCGAGATCGGGTTCGTGGCTGACGATGTCGCTGACCCCGTAGGGTGCGACGAATTTGAGGAGCTCGGCCGTCGACCCGTCGACCTCGACCCGCAGCAGGTGATCACCGGCCTCGACCGAGCGGACCCCGCCGACCGCGCGCAGCAGTCCCGAATCCGGCGGTGTCCCATCGAAAGTGAGTTCCAGCCGCCGCAGCGACTGCGCGGTCAGCTCCGCCACCGAGCGCACCTCGACCAGCTTGCCGCGCCGCAGGATGGCGACCGTGTCGGCCACGGCCTGCACCTCCGAGAGCACGTGCGAGGACAGGAAGACGGTGCGGCCCGCGTCGCGGACTTCGCGCAGCATGTCCAGGAATTCCCGCTGGACCAGCGGATCCAGTCCCTGCGTCGGCTCGTCGAGCACCAGCAGGTCCGGTTCGGCCATGAACGCCTGCACGATCCCGACCTTCTGCCGGTTCCCGTGCGACATCGCGCCGATCCGCACCGAGGTGTCCAGGTCCATGCGCTCGACCAGACGAGCCAGCGACACGGGATCCACGCCGCCGCGCAGCCGGGCGAGATAGCGCAGATACTCCGCGGCCGTGAGGTCCTGGTAGGCGACGAACTGCCCTGGGAGATAACCGATGCGGGCCTGCGCCGCCGACCGCTCGCGCACGAGATCGGCGCCGGCGACGGCCACCGACCCACGGGTCGGGCGCATGAGCCCGACCAGCATGCGAATGGTCGTGGTCTTGCCCGCGCCATTGGGACCCAGATACCCGAACACCACCCCGGGCGGCACGTCGAGACTGACATCGTCCAGCGCGGGAGCCCGGCCGTAGAGTTTGGTCAGATTCCGCATCTCGATGATCGGCGGCATGTTCTCGGACTCCTCGGCTCAGCCGGCCCGGACGATCAGCGTCGGGCAATCGGCGCTGTGCAGGACGGCATTGGCGGTGGAGCCCAGCAGCATGCCGGTGAAGCCGCCACGCCCGTGGCTGCCCACGACCACCAGCTGAGCGCCGTCGGATTCGTCGAGCAGGGCGCGGGCGGGGTTGTCCCGCACCAGGATTCGGTCGACGGTGACGTCGGGGTAGCGTTCGCCGAAGCCCGCCAGGCGTTCGGCCAGCGCTTCGGACTCCTCGTTTCGCACGGTGTCCCAGCCCGGGATCGGCTGCAGGTAGGCGCTCAGGTCGCTCCACGCGTGCAGGGCCTTCAGGCCGACCTTGCGCAACGAGGCTTCCTGGAAGGCGATCTCGAGGGCGGGCACGCTGTTCGGGGATCCGTCGACGCCCACCAGCACCGGCCGCTCCGAGGAGATCGGATCCAGGCCCGCGGCGGCCGGGATGACGGCGACCGGGCAGTGCGCGTGCTGGGCGACCGCGGTGCTGACCGAGCCGAGCAGACCGCGGCGCAGCGCGCCCCGGCCCCGGCTGCCGACCACGACGGTCCGGGCCTGCCGGGACAGCTCGAGCAGATGCGGGATGATCGGCTCCAGCGTCACCTCGGTCGAAATGGACAGCGCCGCATCGGGTGCCGACAGCTTGGCGACCCGGGCCGCCTCCGCCACGATGCGCTCGCCGTCGCGGCGCAGAAAGTCGATATCGGCGTCCGAGAGCAGCGGTTCGGGCCCGAATCCGACCCCGATGGCGATCGAGGTGACGATGCGCAGCGGGCACGCGTGCAGGGCGGCATCGGCGGCCGCCCAGGCCGCGGCCTGATAGGACAGGGCCGAACTGTCGACGGCGGCGACGATCGGCGGGTTCGGGGAGCGTTGGGCGGCGGTCTGTTCGGTCATGTCGGTCTCCTCGGAGTGGTCGCGGGTCAGGTTCCGATGGGGCGGGACACTCGCCGCCACTCGATTTCCCATTGCAGGTTGCGCACGCCGCTCAGCAGCACCTCCATCGCCCAGAGCAGGGCGATCGCGCAGGTTCCGGACAGCAGCAGCACCATCAGGCCGATGCCGATCCCGTCGAGGGCGGCGGTGTCCGCTCCGGCGGGCGCACGGGTCGGCTTGCCGTCTGTACCCACCCAGATCGGCACCACCGCACCGGCTTTCACGTTCTTGTCGACGTCGACGATCGCGGTGGAATCCACGCCGCCGCGCACCCAGCGCACGCTCGCCCGATAGCCGGAATCGCGGTAGGGGCCCGAGGACGGGAGCTGGGTGGCGTCCGCGACCGCGGTCGCCGAAATCTGGACCTTCGAGGCATGGTCGGCCTGGATCTGCGCGGCGCTGCGGGTGTAGGTGGTGCTGCCGATCGCGCCCGATATCGGCACCATGAGCAGCAGTCCGACCATGACGAGTGTCCGCAGCAGCGCTTCGCACCGATCGGAGCCGCGCATCAGCGGGTTCATGCTCCACGGACGCAGGCGCCAGATACGCAGGGCCAGAGACGAATTCGACTTCATGACGCCACCTCCGCCGAACGCACCACGAGCACCGGGCAGGTCGCGGCGTGCAGCAGCGCGGTGCTGACCGAGCCGAGCGCCATGCCCGCGAATCCGCCGCGGCCGTGGGTTCCGACGACGAGAAGCTGTGCGTCGTCGGCATGGTCGAGCAGGGCGCGGGCCGGGGTGTCACAGGCGATGCGCCGTTCGACGGTCACCTCCGGATACTCGTCGCCCAGATCGGCGAGCCGCTCGGCCACCATCTTGTCCTCCCGCTCCCGGATGGTGTCCCAGCCGATCACCTCCAGGTCGAATCCGCTGGTGTCGCGCCAGGCGTACACCGCGATCAGCGGCACCTTGCGCGATGACGCCTCTTCGAAGGCCATGCGCACGGCGGGCAGGCTGTTGTCGGTGCCGTCCACTCCGACCACCACGGGTTTGTCCGCGGCGAATCGCTCGATATCGGGCTCCGCCTGCACGACGACCACCGGGCACTGGGCGCGACGCGCCAGCCCCACGCTCACCGAGCCGAGCAGCGCACGGCGGATCGCACCGCGACCGCGGTTGCCCACCACGATCATCCGGGCTTGCTGAGAACGGGAGATCAGCGCCGGCAACGCCAGCTCACCGACCGCCTCGCAGGTGACGGAGATGGTGTCCTCGGGCACGGCGTGATGGGCGATGCGCGCGGCCTCGGCCAGCACGCGCATGGCCTCCGACCGCACGGCCGCGTGTTCGGCCACGCCGCGGGCGGTCCACGGCGCGTGGCCGGGCTCGACGCCGTAGGCGATCACGATATGCAGTGGCCACCGGCGCAATTCGGCCTCGACCGCCGCCCAGGCCACCGCCTGGTAGGACGTCGCGGAGCCATCCACCGCGACCACGATCGGCCGCGCACTCCAATCCATAGGGGATGTCGGGGTATCCGGCATGATTCCTCCTGGTCGCGTTGATGTATCGAGCATCGCGCCGCCGCGGATCGCGTCCCAGAGACCAATGTCATGGCCCGTCCGGGCCGTCGGCCCCCGATTCTCGGGTACCGCGGATCTAAGGGCGTCGCGGCTGCTGGTCGGCGATGTAGTTGCGGATGGTCGACAGCGCCGCGCCCGCCCGGGAGATCCGGGTCGGCTCGGCGACCGGCGGCTTCGGTTGCGCGGCACCGGCATGGAAGGCGGCGGCCACGTGCGTGGCCCACTCGCCGATGGCATCCCAATTCCGCAGATCGGTAGCGGTGAGCGTGTGCAGGGGTGAGCCGGGCAGTTTGTGCATCCAGCGGTCGAACCCGCGCAGCGCGGCGGGGTCCCAGCGACCGCCGAACAGCGCGACGGCGAAGGGCTGGAGCCAGCGGTAGCGTTCGAGCAGCGCGTCGAGTTGCGAACGGCTTTCGGCCTCGGGCCGATCCGGTTCGATTCGGCCGGTCGCGAAGACGGCGACATCGCGGTGCGCGAGCACCGGGCCGAAGCGGTCGAGGAAGCGTCGCGCCGCACGCGGCCAGCGGCCGTAGTAGAACGGCGCGCCCAGCACGATGCCGCGGTAGTCGTCGATCGAGTGCAGATCGTCCATGGCGCGGCAATCGACTTCGAGTCCCGACTCGCGCAGCGCGGCGGCGACGACCGCCGCGATCTCCCTGGTGGTGCCGTAGCGGGTGGCGTAGGCGACCAGAATTCGGCCTTTCATGGTGTCTTCCTTCGCGTCATCTGGGTAGGGCGAACGGCCCGAGACCTGAGTCCGGGCTGGGTGAAAGCTGTTGGAACAGTTCGGCGATCCGCTGCGGGCGTCCCGGACCGGTGCCCGGCGTCGCCAGGGCGGCGGTCGCGGCGGCGATGCCCAGGCAGATGGCGGCGTCGAGCGGGTAGCCGCGGGCCAGTCCCACGACGATCCCGCCGACCTGGGCGTCGCCGGCGCCGATGCCGCTGCGCACCGGTACCTCCATCGCGGCGAAGAGCCGATCGCTGTCGCGGGTCACCGCGAGCGTCCCCTCCGCGCCCAGGGACACCACGACGATCTCGCTCATCCCCCGCTCGATGAGCGTGTGCGCGGCGGCCACCCGGGAGCTCCGGTCCGGCAGTGGGTGCCCGACGTATTCGGCGAGCTCGCGCACGCTGGGTTTGATCAGGTGGACGCCACCGCGGACGGCCCGCAGCGCGGGTCCCGAGGTATCGAGCACCAGCCGGACGCCCATGTCGCCCAGCAGATCCGCGAGACTCTGATAGAAGGACACCGGAACTCCCGGCGGCAGACTGCCGCTGGCGACGACATACCGGCAATCCTGCGCGGCCCGCTCGATCTCGGCCAGGCAGCGATGGGTATCGGGCGCGGTCAGCCGCGGGCCCGGCAGCACGAAGCGGTACTGCTCACCGGTGTCGGTGGCGGTCACCGCGAGGCTCTCACGCGTGTGACCGGCCACGGGGATCGGGCGCATCGGGATCCCGGCGTCGCGCACCAGGTCTTCGAGCAGGCTGCCCGACGGGCCGCCCGCGGGAAAGAGCGCGGTCACCGCCTCGCCCAGCGCGGCGATGGTGCGCGCGACATTGATGCCACCACCGCCGGGATCGAATCTCGGTGCGGCACAGCGGGTCTTGTCGGTGGGCTGCACGTGGTCGGCGGTGGTGGCGATGTCGATCGCCGGGTTCATCGTCAACGTCACGATCGACATCGGCTACCTCCTGGAATGCCGGGCGGGAAGACGTTCCGACGCAGCTGATTTCACCCGCCGACCGGGGTCGGCCGGTAGAGCATCGGGTATCCGGTCGGCGGGACCGTCGTCGTCTGCGCAGGGACCGAAGTCCTCTGTTTGCCCGGGCGTGCGCGCGCGAGGCTGAAGACATGGATACGAAGGTCTCCACCTCGCGCGCTGCGGTCCGACCGGCCGATCCGGTCCGAGCGCGGCCGGTCATCGTCGGCATCGACGGCTCGCGGGCGGCGATTCGCGCCGCCGAGTGGGCCGCCGCCGAGGCGGCCGCCCGCCGGGTTCCGCTGCGCCTGCTCGCGATCGTGCCGGCCATCGACAAACCCGCGTTCCGGCCCGGCGGCAGCCGCTATCGGTCCGCCTCGGTCGCCCTCGAGAACGCGCGGCGGGCCGTGCTCGCCGGGAGCTCCGATCCGGCGGACGATCCGATCGAGGTCGGTCTCGAGGTCCGGCGCGGGCAACCCGAGCAGATCCTGGTCGAGCTGTCGCGGTCGGCGGGACTGATCGTGCTCGGCTCCACCGATATCGGGTTCTTCTCCCATATGGTGCTGGGCTCCACCGCGCTCACCGTGACTCGCGAAGCCCGGTGCCCGGTCGCGCTGATCCGCCCGGCGGCGGCGGTGCGCGGCAGCGTCCTGGTGGTGGTCGCCGACTGGGCGTCGGCGAAACCGGCACTGGCGGCGGCATTCCGGGCGGCCGACGAGCGCGACACGGATCTGATCGTGGCGCGGGTCTGGCCGGGCAGGGAGTGGTCCGGAGAGACGGAGTGGGTGAGCATGACGCCACTGGTGTCCGACGCGCAGATCCGATACTGCGGGCGGGACTTCCCCGCGGTGGAGTTCCGGCCGGTGACCGTGGTCGGCGATGTGGGGACCGCGATCGAACGCTTCAGCGCCGCGGCGCAACTGGTCGTGGTCACCCATCACATCGACGCGCTCGCACCCGCACATCTGGAGCGACCGACCCAGGACCTGGTGTTCCATTCGTCGTGCCCGGTGCTCGTGCTCCCGGACGCGCCCGCCGAGGCGCTTGCCGCCGAGGCGGTCCGGCCATGACCGCCATGGCCCGCCGAGCCCGCGACAGCGCTGTCCGGCAGGGCCTTTCGCCGGAATTGCGGGAGACCCATTCCGGCATGGTCGTGTTGTTCGGGGATCGCGCCTACAAGGTGAAAAAGCCCGTGGTCACCGACTTCCTGGACTTCTCCACGCCCGAGGCGCGCACGCGGGCGCTGCGGCGGGAGCTCGACCTGAACCGGCGCTGGGCCTCGGATGTCTATCTCGGGCTGGCCGAGCTGACCGATCCGGTCGGCGGTCCCTCCGAGACGGTCCTGGTCATGCGGCGCATGCCGGAATCGCGGCGGCTCGGCACGCTGGTGGCCGAGGGCGCGATCGGGCGCGACCGGCTCGCCGAGCTCGCCCTGATGCTGGACCGATTCCACCGCAATGCGGACCGCGGCCGGACCATCGACCAGGCGGGAGAACCCGACGCGCTGCGGTCGCGGTGGCGAATCCTGCTGGACGGCTTGCGATCCCAGCCCGCCGACGAACTCGACCCGGCGCACGTCGCCCGTATCGAGCACCTCGCGCTGCGCTTCATCGACGGCCGCGCGCCGCTGCTGGCCGACCGCATCGCCGACCGCAGGATCATCGACGGCCACGGCGACCTGATAGCCGAGGACATCTTCGTGCTCGACGACGGCCTCCGGATCCTGGACTGCCTCGACTTCGACGACTCCCTGCGCTACGTCGACGGCCTCGACGACGCCGCCTTCCTCGCCATGGATCTCGAATTCCGGGGCCGTGCGGACCTTTCCGAGGGATTCCTGGACGACTACCTGCGGGCGGCCGAGGACGCCCCGCCCGCTTCCCTGCGCCACCACTACCTCGCCTACCGGGCCACGGTTCGCGCCAAGACCAACCGCATCCGGGCCGCGCAGGGCGAACCGGAGTATGCCGAGCACGCCCGCCGCCACGTGCGGCTCGCACTGGGGCACCTGGAATCGGGCGCGGTGCGACTGGCTCTGATCGGCGGGCTGCCCGGCACCGGGAAGTCGACCGTCGCAGCGGCTTTGGCGCGCGAGACCGGAGCCGAGGTCATCTCCAGCGATACCGTGCGGGCCCAGCTGCGCACGGCGGGAGCGATCACCGGGGCTGCCGGGGTGCTCGACGCCGGTGCCTACGTTCCCGAGGCGAAGGCGCGGGTGTACACACGAATGCTCGAGCTCGCGCGACAGCGGCTGGCCCTGGGCGTCTCGGTGATTCTGGATGCCTCCTGGCTCGACGCCGCCGAGCGCGCACGCGCCGAAGCGCTGGCCGGAATCACCTACAGCGACCTCGTCACGCTGCGCTGTGAATGCCCGCGGCAGGTGGCGGCCACTCGGATCCGCACCCGCCGCCCGGGCGATTCCGAGGCCACCCCCGACATCGCGATCGCCTTGTCCACCAACGTCTCCCCGTGGCCCGCGGCCACCACCCTCGATACCGCCGCACCGCTCGCGGCGACCGTCGCCGGAGCCCTGCGAGCCTGGAACAACCCGGAGCGGGCCGCGCCCGAGCCCGAGGGTGTACACCGATGACGACGGCGTCCGAGGCACGGGCGACCACGTCGGCCGATCCCGCGTCCGACGGTGACGCACGCCCGGCCCCGGATCCGACCGAACGCGTCGATCTGCTGCTGCGCGACCTGCGCACCGGCCGCTCCGGGCTGACCGACCGCGAAGCCCGGCGGCGGCTGCTGCAGGTCGGCCCCAACGAACTGCGCCGCCGCGGTGGACGGACCTGGCCGCGGGAGCTGGTGCGCCAGTTCACCCATCCGTTGGCGTTATTGCTCTGGGCCGCCGCGGGTTTGGCGTGGGCGGTGGGTATCGTGCCGGTCGCCGTCGCCGTGCTGACGGTCATCGTGATCAACGCCGGATTCGCGTTCGCGCAGGAACGCCACGCCGAGCGGGCGGTGGAGGCGCTCGCCGCCTACCTGCCGCCGCGGGCGAAGGTGCTGCGCGACGGGTCGGTCGCCGAGATCGCCGCCACCGAACTGGTTCCCGGCGATGTGCTCGTGATCGCCGAGGGCGACCGGATCTCCGCGGACGCCCGCATGCTCGACGGCGGCATCGAGGTCGACCTGTCCGCCCTGACCGGGGAATCCATGCCGGTCTACCGGGCCGCCGAACTGGTGGACGCGGGCGTGCCGCTGCTGCACGCCCGCGACCTGTTGTTCAGCGGGACGACGTGCACCGAGGGCGAGGCCCGCGCGGTCGTGTACGCGACGGGTATGCGCTCGGAGCTGGGGCGCATCGCCGCGCTGTCGGAACGGGTGCAACGCGACGAGAGTCCGCTCGAACATCAGGTGCGCCGGGTGGCCTGGCTGATCGCCGGGGTCTCGGTGGCGTTGGGGGTGGCCTTCATTCCGCTGGCCACCCTCGCCGCCGGCCTCTCGTTCGTGAACGCCGTGGTGTTCTCGGTCGGCCTGCTGGTGGGCAATGTTCCCGAGGGGCTGCTCCCGGTGATCACCCTGGCGCTGGGCATGGGGGTGCGGGAGATGGCGCGGCGCGGCGCGGTGATGAAGCGGCTCAGCGCCGTCGAGACCCTCGGCTCCACCGATGTCATCTGCACCGACAAGACCGGCACGCTCACCGAGAACAGGATGCGAGTCGTGGTGGCGCACACCGCGGCCGGGCGGTTCGACTTCGCCCCGGAGCACCCGCCGCCCGAAGGGCACGCGACGCTGACCCGGATGGCGGCGGCCATGGCCGTCTGCAACAACGCGCGACCCAACGACGCCGACCGACCCGCCACCGGCGATCCGACCGAGGTCGCTCTCCTCGACACCGCTGCGGCGCTGGGCATTCCGATCGATTTGCCGGAGCGCGACCGGCATCGAATCCGTCTCTTCCATTTCGACTCGGCCCGCAAGCGCATGTCCACCCTGGATTCGGGCGCGTCGGGTGAACGCCTGGTCCACGTCAAGGGTGCGCCGGAATCCGTTCTGCCCCTGTGCGTTCTCGAGCTCGACGCGCAGGGACGGCCCGCCGCGCTGACCGATGCGCGCCGGCGCGAGCTCGATCAGCTGGTCGACGGGCTGGCCCGGCGGGGGCTGCGGGTCCTGGCCGTCGCCGAACGCGAACTGCGTGCGGGAGAACGCGATCCCGCCCGTGCCGAGCAGGCCGAACGCGGGCTGACCCTGCTCGGTGTGGTGGCGATGGTGGACCCGCCGCGCCCCGAGGTCGCCGAGGCCGTCGCCGCCTGCCACACGGCGGGAATCCGGATCATCGTCATCACCGGTGACCACGGGCTCACCGCCGCGGCCGTGGCCGCCCAGGTGGGCATCACCCGCGGCGAGCCCGTCATCGTGACCGGGGACCAGCTCGACCGCATGTCCGAGCCCGACCTCGACCGGCTGCTCGCGGGCGACGCCGATCTGATCTTCGCGAGGTCCTCGCCGGAGGCGAAGCTGCGCATCGCCGACGCGCTGCGGGCCACCGGTCATGTGGTGGCGATGACCGGCGACGGCGTCAACGACGCGCCCGCCCTGCGGCGCGCCGACATCGGGATCGCCATGGGACGCTCGGGAACCGACGTGGCCCGCGAGGCCGCGACCATGGTGCTCACCGACGACAATTTCGCGACGATCACCGCGGCCATCCGGGCGGGGCGGCGCGTCTATGTCAATATCCGCAAGTTCATCTTCTACATCTTCGCCCACGCCACCCCCGAGGTCGTGCCGTTCCTGGTGTTCGCCTTGTCCGGTGGCGCGGTGCCGCTTCCGCTCACGGTGCTGCAGCTGCTGTCCTTCGACGTCGGCACCGAGACCCTGCCCGCGCTGGCGCTCGGCCGCGAGCCCGCCGAGCCCGGTCTCATGCACCGGCCGCCGCGGCCGCGGGGCGAGCCGGTCATCCGCGTCCCGATGCTGTTGCGCGCGTGGCTGTTTCTCGGGCTGCTGTGCGCCGGGCCGGCCATGGCCGGATTCTTCTTCGTGCTGCTGCGCGCGGGCTGGCATCCGGGTGCGCCCACCGGGCCCGGCACGCCCCTGCATCACGCCTACCGGCAGGCCACCACCATGACATTGCTCGGCATGGTGACCGGTCAGATCGGCACCGCCTTCGCCGCCCGCACCGACCGTGCCGCGTTACGCTCGATCGGCGTCTTCTCCAATCCGCTCCTGTTGTGGGGCATCGCCTTCGAGCTCGCGCTCACCGGCGCCATCATCTATCTCCCGCCCCTGCAGAGCCTCCTGGGCACCGCCGCGCTCACTCCCGCCATGCTCGCCTTCACCGCGCCCTTCCCGCTGATCGTCTGGGGCGCCGACGAGTTGCGCCGCTGGGTGGTCCGCCGTCGGCACCCGGCGACGCGGTGACAACACGCCGCTGCCGCACCGGATCTCCGGCTTCACGGAATCGGGTGCGGCAGCCGCGCGACGGCGATGGCCCGGATCAGCTGGTCAGGAAGTCGACACACTTCTCGACGGTCGTGAGGCGGGGGTAATCCGATTCCTCGATCCGGCGGTCCGCGCCGGTGGACAGGCGTTCGACGAAGGTCAGGAAGTCGAGCGAATCCAGACCGAGGGTCTCGCGCAGGAGGGCGTCGCCGGGCAGGGCGGCGAGCCGATCCGGGGTGTCGAAGCCGTGCAGGGCGCTGCGGACGAGTCCGTCGGCGAGTTCCCGGGACAGGGTGGTAGCCATGGGTTTTCAGAGCTCCTCTGGGGTTTGCAGGAGGTCGGCGAGGATGTGCAGGAAGCGGGCGCCGATCGCGCCGTCGGTAGCGCGGTGGTCGGCGGACAGCGTGGCGGTGAGCTGGGGGCGGACACCGAGCAGGCCGTCCACCGCGCACGGGCGCTCGGTCACCGCGCCGAAGCCGACGATGGCGACCTGGGGTGCGGCGATGACGCCGTACACCGAATCCACGCCCAGGTCACCGAGATTCGTGACGGTGATGGTCGCGGGCGTGGCGTCGGAGGAGCGCAGCCGCACGGCGCGGGCACGCTCGGCCACGCCGCGCATGGCCGCCATCAGCTCCGGCAAGGCCAGCCGATCGGCGTCGGGGATGGTCGGGACGATGATGCCGCCCGCTCGCATGGAGACCACGACACCGAGGTGAACGGCGGTGGCCGCACGGAATTCGTCGTCGATCCAGTGTCCGTTGAGTTCCGGCACCGCCCGCGCGGCGCGGGCGGTGGCGGCCAGCAGCAGCGCGGCGGGCAGCATCCGCTCCGTCACCGGCACGCGCCGGTTGTACTCGGTGAGCCAGCGCTGCGCCGCGGTCATATCGATGGTGCTCGACAGGTAGTAGTGCGGCACGGTGCGTTTGGATCTGGTCATCGCGGCGGCGATCAGCTTGCGCACCTCCGCCGGATCATGTTGGGGCGCAAGCGGTTGCCGCGCAGCCGGAGGGATCGGGGCCGACGCGGATTCGGGCGAGGCCGGAACCGGGCGCGCGGACTCCCGCTGGACGGCCGGCGCCTCGCCACGCTGAGAAGCGGCGGCGCGCACGTCGACCGCGCGCACCGCTCCCCCGGGGCCGGTACCCGCGATCCCGGTCAGGTCCACCTCGGCCTCGCTCGCCAGCCGCCGCGCGTACCCGGTGGCGCGCACGTGGGCGCGGTGGCCGTCGCGGCGTTCGACGACCGCGCGGTCGACATCGGCCCGCACGATCCGGCCGCCGGGTGCCGAGCCGTGCACCGTGGCCAGGTCGATCCCGGCCTCGGCGGCGAGGCGGCGCACGAGAGGCGTTGCACGGAAGGCGGATTCATGACCGTCGTGCTCGTGCTCGACCTGCTCGTGTTCGGCGGCGACCGGCGCGGCCGGTGTGACCGGCCGCTCCGAAGCAACAGGGGGCGCGGGAGCGGACTCCGGCTCGGGGGTAGCAGCCACGGCAGGAGACGACCCATCAGGGCCGGAGGTGGCGGCGGTTTCGATGGTCGCCAGCGGGGTTCCGACAGGGACGGTCGCGCCCTCGGGGACGAGGATCTCCCCGATCACGCCGTCGTCGAAGCATTCGACCTCGATCGCCGCCTTGGTGGTGTCGACCTCGGCCACCACATCGCCCTGGTGCACGGCGTCGCCCGGCCGGACCCGCCATTCGAGCAGGGTTCCCTCGGTCATGTCCGCGCCGAGCGAGGGCATCCGGAATTCGGGCACGTCAGCTCACCGCCTTGCGCACGGCGGCGACGACGGCTTCGGGTTGCGGCAGCGCGGCTTCCTCGAGCTGACGCGCGTAGGGAATCGGAACCTCGGCGGTGCACACCCGCGCGATCGGCGCATCCAGCTCGTAGTAGCCGTATTCCGCTGCGCGAGCCGCGATTTCGGCGGAGATGCCCACGCTGCGCCAGCCTTCGTCCACGACGACCAGCCGGTGTGTCCGCGCGATCGACTCGAGCACGGTCTTCTCGTCGAGGGGGCGCAGGGTGCGCAGGTCGATCACCTCGGCGGCGAGGCCCTCACCGGCCAGCTGGTCGGCGGCGGCCTCGGCGACCCGCAGCGCGCCGCCGTAGCTGACCAGGGTGACATCGGTTCCGGCGCGGCGGATGGCGGCCGAGTCGATATCGACCGCGCCCGCGTCGGCCGCCAGTTCGCCCTCGGTGTTGTAGAGCGCGATCGGTTCGAAGATCAGCACCGGGTCGGGATCCTGCAGTGCGGACCACAGCATGCCGCGCGCGTCGGCCACGGTCGCGGGCGAGAGCACCCGCAGGCCCGGGATGTGCGCGTAGAACCCCTCGAGGCTGTGCGAATGCTGTGCTCCCAGTTGGCGTCCCGCGCCGGTGGCCATCCGGATGACCAGCGGCACCCCGAGCTGACCGCCGGACATGTGCCGCAGGGTGGCAGCGTTGTTGAGGATCTGGTCCAGGGCGAGCAGGCTGAAATTGACGGTCATGATCTCGACGATCGGGCGCAGCCCGCCCATGGCCGCGCCGATGCCCGCCCCGACGAAGGCCGATTCGCTCAGCGGGGTGTCCCGGATGCGCTCCGGCCCGAATTCGTCGAGCAGGCCCCGGCTGACGCCGAAGCAGCCGCCGTAGGCGCCCACGTCCTCGCCCATCAGGAAGACCCGGTCGTCACGGTTCAGGGCTTCGCGCAGGGCTTCCCGCATGGCGTCGCGATAGGTGGTCATCTCGTCTCCGCGTACACGTGGCGGGTCAGGTCGGTGATCGGTTCCAGCGGTGCGGCTTCGGCGAAAGCGACCGCGGCGTCGATTTCGGCGTCGACCTCGGCTTCCAGCTTGACCTGGGCGTCGGGTTCGACCGCGTCGGCGGCCCGCAGGTCGGCGAACAGCCGCGGAATCGGATCCCGCTCCTTCCACTGCGCGATCTCGGCCTTGTCGCGGTAGCGGTCGGCGTCGTACATCGAGTGCGCGCGGAACCGGTAGGTGCGCAGTTCCAGGAAGCACGGACCGCGCCCGCCGCGAATGGATTCCAGCGCCCGCCGCGCCGCCGCCGCGACGGCGACCGCGTCCATGCCGTCGACCGGCCAGGAGGCGAGGCCGTAACTCGCGGCGCGCAGCGACAGATCGGTGACCGCGTGTTCGCGTTTGAGTGCGGTCCCCATGGCGAACTGGTTGTTCTCACAGGCGAACAGCACCGGCAACCGCCACAGCGCGGCCAGGTTGAGGCATTCGTGGAATTCGCCCTCGGCGACCGCGCCGTCGCCGAACAGGCACACCGTCACCGCGTCGCGGCCCCGCAGCGAGTCCGCGAGCGCGAGCCCGACCGCGACCGGCAACCCGCCGCCGACGATGGCATTGCCGCCGTAGAAGCGGCGCTCGCCGTCGAACAGGTGCATCGAACCGCCCCGGCCGTGGCTGCATCCGGTTGCGCGGCCGTACATTTCGGCCATGATGGCGTTCATCGGGACGCCCCTGGCCAAGGCGTGCCCGTGCTCGCGATAGGTGGAGACGACGGCGTCACCGGGTTCGAGCTCGCCCAGCAGGCCCGCTGCCACCGCCTCCTCGCCGATCGACAGGTGCAGGAAGCCGCGAATGGCTTCGGCGCTGTAGAGCCGCACACAGCGCTCCTCGAACCGGCGGATGCGAATCATCTGCCGCAGCAACTCGATTCGCTCCAGCGCCGCCGGCTTGGTCAGGTGCTCGTTATCGGTGGTCACCGGCGTTCTCCAAGGTCGAGACGTCACCTTCGGGCAGGCCCCGGTCGCGGGCCTTCAACAGCCGGCGCATCACCTTCCCGCTGCGGGTGTGCGGCAGGGCGTCGGTGAACACGAGCTGTTTGGGTGCGACAGCGCCCAATTGCCTTCTGCCGAAGGCGATGATGTCGTCGTGCAGCTCCTCGGTGGGCTCGTGTCCGGGCCGCAGTTGCACGAATGCCTTGACCAGTTCGCCCGCCACCGGATCCGGTGTGCCGATGACTCCGGCCTCGGCGACGGCGGGATGGGCCATCAGCACGCTCTCGACTTCGAACGGCCCGATGAGGTGCCCGGCGGATTTGATGACGTCGTCGGCGCGGCCGACGAACCAGAAGTATCCGTCGCGATCGCGGCGTGCGAGGTCTCCGCTCAGATACCAGCCGTCGGCGAAAGCCCGCGCGTACTTCGCGGTTTCGTTCCAGTAGCCGCGGAACATCGAGGGCCAGCCGGCGCGCAGGGCGAGCTCGCCCACCTCGTCGTCGGCGGCGTAGTCGACCGCGCCGTCCTGGACCGCCGCGCGCCCGTCCGGGCCGCGGCGCAGGATGGTGGCCGTGATCCCGGGCAGCGGGCGGCCCATGGAGCCGGGCCGGATCTGCTCGGCCGCCAGGTTGGCGATCATGATCGCGCCGGTCTCGGTCTGCCACCAATTGTCGTGCACCGCATGGCCGAGCACCCGTTTGCCCCAGACCACGGCCTCGGGATTGAGCGGTTCGCCCACGCTGGCGACGAAACGCAGACAGGACAGATCCGTGCCGGGGGGCAGCTCGTCACCGCGGCGCATGAGCATGCGCAGCGCGGTGGGTGCGGTGTACCAGACCGATACCCGTTCGGCGGTGAGGATGTCGTACCAGCGCCGGGCGTCGAACTCGGCCTCGTCGCTGATCAGCGTGACGCCCAGGGTCAGGGGCGCGATGACGCCGTAGGTCATGCCGGTGACCCAGCCGGGATCGGCCGTGCACCAGAAGATGTCGCCGGGTCGCAGATCCAGGGCGTAGTGCGCGCTGACCCGATGGGCGAGCACCGCGCCGTGCACGTGGACCGCGCCCTTGGGCATGCCCGTGGTACCGCTGGTGAAGTGCAGCAGGGCCGGGTCCTCGGGACCCGTTCGCACGATGGGGAATTCATCGGAGGCCGCCGCCATCGCCGGGGGCAGGGCGGCGGTGTCGTCGAGCGGCGGATCGTCGAGTCCGACATCGGTGAGCAGCACGTGGCGCAGCGCGGGCAGCGCCGCGCGATTCGGGGCGACCTTGCGCCGGTACTGGTCCGCGGTGGTGATCAAGGTGGTCGCGCCGGAGATCTCGAGCCGCTGCCGCACCGGTTCCGGGCCGAAGGCCGAGAACAGCGGCACCACGACGCATCCGGCCTTCCACGCCCCGAGGCAGGCCACGAACAGCTCCGGGGTCCGGCCCAGCAGCAGGCACACCCGATCGCCGCGTCGCACACCCGCATCGCGCAGCACATTGGCGAATCTGTTACTGCGCGTGGCGAGTTCGGCATAGGTCACGGTGGTGACACCGCCCGCCGCGGCCAGCCAGCGCAGCGCGGGCACGTCTGCCAGCGGCGTGCCCAGATGCCGGTCGACGGCCTCGTGCGCGATGTTCACACCCCCGCCCGGCAGCCCGTCGAGGGCCGCGCGCGCGGCGTCCCAGCCGAATCCCTGGTACGCCATGTCGTAGGCGGTGAGATTGGCCTCGGCGCGTTCTTGCGCCGTCTTGTCTATCGGTTCCCAGTGCATCGATTCCCGCACCGGCGAGTCCTGGTGGTTCGCGGTTTTCATCGGTACCTCCCGTATCCAGTCAACGACCGGGACCCCGGGCCGGGGCAGGGCGTAAAGGCCATTGGCGTAGTGACCTCCGTCGCCGGTGCCGTGGCAGGAGTCCTCTGCCCAGTTCGGCCCCGCCGGGCGCACGCTCGAGCCGGTACCCGTATCGCTCGCTCACATACCGAAAGGCCGTGTCCGATGAGCCATCACACCGATCCGTTCGCACCCGGCGTGCACACCGCCCACGAATGGCTGGCGGCCGTGGCCGCCGCCATCGACACCGAGGACCGCTTCGTCGCGCATCGCGCGCTGCGGGCCTGGCTGCACAGCGTGCGCGACCGGTTGAACATCCATGCCGCCGCGCATCTCAGCGCTCAACTGCCCGAACTGCTGCGCGGCATGTTCTACGAGGGCTGGGTGCCCGGCCACGTGCCGGTCGGCCACGATGTGGCCTCGTTCCTCGCCCAGTTCTCCCACGCGGCGGGTGTCACACCGGAGGAGGCCGTCGGGCTGGCGGGCGTGGTCACCGACACGATGGCCGATCTGTTCTCACCCGGCCAGATCGATCACGTGTTCGCCCAGCTGCCGGTCAAGCTGCGGTTCATTCTGCTCGGCACGGACCTGACGCAGGTGTCCGCCGGTGCGACGCTGCTCGCCGAACCGCCGCTGTCGCAGACCGAGGATCTCGAACGCCGCCTGAACGCGCTCACCGCGGCCGTCGCGACCCTGGTGCACGGCCTCGAATTCCCGGCTACCGGCGAATTCGACAGCGCCGACGGGTTTTCCGCCGCACAACGCGCCCACCGCATCCTGCTCGCCGAGGGCCTCACCGGCCCCGCGCACTGATCCGAGGAACATCATGCAGATTGGATCCACCATCCCGCTCGGCCGCGTCGCCGGCATCCGTATCGCCGCGCACTGGTCGGCCGGGGTCACCGTGGGGCTGTTCACCTGGATACTGGCCACCTACCTGCGCGGGACGGCGAGCACCGCGACCATCTGGGTGGCGGCGATCCTCGGCGCGCTGGCGCTGATCGGCTGCCTGCTGGCGCACGAGCTCGCGCATTCGATCGTGGCCGCCCGCAACGGGGTTCACGTCGAGCGCATCGTGCTGTGGCTGCTGGGCGGGGCCTCCGAGCTCGCCGACGAACCGCGCGACGCCCGCACCGATCTGCGGGTCGCCCTGGTCGGGCCGGGCACCAGCCTGCTGCTCGGGACCGCCGCCTACGGCGCGGCGGCCGTCTCCTCGGTGTTCTCCCCCGGCGGCCCGGTGACCGCGACCCTGGTCTGGCTGGCCACCGTCAATATCGTTCTCGCCGTGTTCAATATGCTGCCGGGCGCGCCCCTCGACGGCGGCCGGGTGGTGCGGGCCCTGCTGTGGCGGCGCAGCGGTGACCGGCTGCGCGCGGAAACCACCGCCGCCCGCATCGGCCAGTTCCTGGGCGTGGCCCTGGCGCTGCTCGGTTTCGCCGAGGTCCTCGTCGGCGGCTCCTTCGGCGGACTGTGGGCGATCCTGCTCGGCTGGTTCCTCTACACCGCCGCCAATAGCGAACTGATGCTGTCGGGGCTGCGACATCGGCTGGGCGACACCACGATCGGCGAGATCATGACCCCGTCCCCGGCCGCGGTCGCCGCGACCTGGACCGTGGACGATCTGCTCCACTCGAACCTGGTCCACACCCGGCACCGGGTCTTCCCCGTCGTCGACGCCGAAGGCCGCCCCCACGCCGTGCTGGCCTGGGCCGACCTGCTGCGCCCGCGCACCCCGATCCAGGCGGGCACGACGTTGGCGGAACTGGCCCGCCCGCTCGCACCCGCGGCGATCGCGGGCACCGACGCCCGCGTCGCGGACGTCATCGCCCGAATCGTCCTGCGCCCCAGCCTCGATGCCATCGCGGTGGTGGATACCACCGGCCGCCTCGCGGGCTTGGTCACCGCCACCGACCTCGCCCTGGTCTGCGACCGCTCCGCCCTCGGCCTGCCCACCCACTCCGCCCCGACCGCCCACTGATCCCGCCCGCCGGGCGGGATCGCGGCGGAAGCCGAGGCGTCCGGCGTCCCGATCGGATGACCAAGATCAAATCTTTACCGGGGAACCCGTGCCGCTAGCGCTCGGTGACGGTTGCGGATCCTACGATCCCGATGTCCTGAGCAGGCAACTCCGAATAGAGGGTGTGAGCACGACAATGGTGTCAGGGGCTTCGGTGGGGTTCGAGGGGCGAGGGTCGCAACGGTCGGCGGCCGAGGGTGATTCGGTGTTGGCGGTGCATCCGCGGGCCTTCCGCGATGAATTGGTGTCGAGTGCGCAGTGGGTGGCCGAGTATCTCGCGAATCTGGACCAGGGGCCGGTGACCCGGCGGCTGCCCTCGGCCCTGCGTCGACGGCTGGGCTCGGGCGGGCTGGCCGAGCACGGCGGGGATCTGTTCGCGATCCTCGATTTCGCCGAGGAGTCGCTCGCGCCCTATCCGACGGGCAACGGGCATCCGGCGTTCTTCGCCTGGATCAATTCCCCGCCGTCACCGGCCGGGGTGATCGCCGAACTGCTGGCCACCGCGATCAATGCCACCTGCGGGATGGGCGAGCACGCGCTGATGGACCTCGAACGCGGGGTGATCGCCGATCTGGCGCGGCTGGCGGGCATGGCCGACACCACCGGCGGGGTGCTCACCAGCGGTGGATCCATGGCGAATCTGCTGTGCCTGGCGGCGGCGCGGCACTGGTTCCTGGAACGCCGTCAGGCCCTCGACGGCCCCGAATACGATGCGGCGCACGGTCGTCTGGTCGTCTACTGCGGCGCGCAGGCCCACATGTCGGTCGCCAAGGCCGCCGCGGTGATCGGCATTCCGCGTTCACGGGTGCGGGTCATCGCCACCACGTCCGACCGCCGCATGGACGTGGCCGCGTTCGCGGCGGCGGTGCGCGCCGACCTCTCGGCCGGGCTGCTGCCGTTCTGCGCGGTGTCGAACCTGGGCAGCACGCCCACCGGCGCGATCGACACTCCCGCGCCGATCACCGCCGTCTGCCGTGAGCACGGCATGTGGCATCACGCCGACGGGGCGTGGGGCGGGCTCGGGGTCCAGGTGCCGGGATGGGCGCCCGCCTACGACGGGATCGCCGAGATCGATTCTCTGACGGTCGATCCGCACAAGACGCTGTCGGTCCCGGTGGGTTGCGGCGCGGCGCTGGTCACCGATCCGCAGCGACTGCGCGCCGCCTTCGGGTTCCGCGCTTCCTACCTCGACAGCGACGAAAACCTGCCGTGGATGTCGGAATACACCTTCGAGCTGACCCGGCCCGGCACCCGTGCCCTGGCCCTGTGGGCGACGCTGCACCAGCTCGGTCGCAGCGGAGTCGCCGCCCTGCTCGAACACTACGACCGGATGGCCGGCTATCTGCGCGAGCGCATCACCGCGCATCCCCGTCTGGATCTGCTGGCCTGCGGGCCGCTTCCGGTCGTGTGCTTCCGCGTCCACGGCATCACCTCACACGTGGCGCTGGCCGAGGCGGTGCAGAACCGCGGGCGCGCCTACCTGGCGACCGTCGACTACGACGGCGACACGGTCCTGCGGGCATGCATCTGCAACCACCGCACCGGCACCGAGCACATCGATACGCTCATCGACGAGATCCTCACCACCGCAAAAGAACTCGATCCCGATCCCGAATCCGGCCGCGCCACCGCGCAATTCGCGTAGCCGCCACCGCGAGGGCCCGGCATGCACCGTGCATGCCGGGCCCTCGCTCGTCCGGTAGGGGTGGCTTCAGGCTGCTTCCGGGACGGCGGGCGCGACCGTCGCGCGCAGGAACTCGGGGGCGGCGAGCACGTATCGCAGCATGAGGCGGATCGGCAGGGGCATATCGGCGGCCTTCGGGTCGCGATACACATGGGGATTCGTGAGCCGATGGTGGTGGCCGAGGTGCACGAGGTCGAACGACCCCGCAGCCTCGACATTGCGCACCCAGTCGGAGGTGCTGCCGTAGGTCAGCGCGATGACGAAGTCGTCGCCGCGGCGAAAGGCCCACAGCGGGGTTCGGAAGGTGCGGCCGGACTTACGGCCGCGGTGGACGACCAGGGCCCAGCCCGGCAGCCAGGGCGCGAGGAAGCGGGTGAGCCGATTGAGGCCGTACTTGTTGGTCTGGGCGAGCCAGCGCGGCATGGGCATCGGAGAAACTCCTCATTTGTGGAATTATCTGATTCGACGGTAGCCCCGCCGCGACCAGAAAGTCAACGAGTGTAGAGTTTCCGGCACCATGCCACCGATAGGACGCCGACCCGGCAGCGCCGACACCCGCGCGACCCTGCTCGACACCGCGCGAAAACGCTTCGCCGAGAACGGATACGACCGCACCTCCGTCCGCGATATCGCCACCGCGGCCGGAGTGGATCCCGCGCTGATCCGCCACTACTTCGGCAACAAAGAGGGCCTGTTCCGCGCCACCATGGGCTGGCCCTTCGACCCGGCCGAGCTCGCGGCCCGCATCGTCGACGGCGAACTCGACGGCATCGGGCCACGGCTGGCCCGGGTCTTCCTCACGCTCTGGGATCAGCCCGAATCACGCGGCCGCCTCGAGGCCATCCTGCGCGGCGCGGCCACCCATGAGGAATCCGCCACGCTCGCACGGCAATTCATCCAGGACCAGCTCTATCAGCTGGTCGCCGCCGCGCTGCCCGGACCCGATGCCGAGCTGCGCATCGACCTGGCGATGGCGCAGCTGCTGGGCATCGCCTACCTGCGCTACATCCTGAAGGTCGAACCGATCGCCTCGGAATCGGTCGACAGCCTCGTGGATCGGGTCGCGCCGGTGATCACCGCTCACCTCATCGGCTGAACGGCGTCTCAGCGGCTGGGCACCACGATCATCGGGCACTCGACGCTGTGCAGCAGGGCATTGCTGGTCGAGCCGAGCAGCATCCCGGCGAAGCCGCCGCGCCCGTGACTGCCGACCACGAGCAGTTGCGCGTTGTCGGTGGCCTCCAGCAGCGACTGGATCGGGCGGTGGCGCACCAGGATTCGGCGCACCGCGACGTCCGGGTAACGTTCGCCGAACCCGGCCAGACGTTCGGCCAGCAGCTCGGTCTCCCGCTCGCGCACCAGGTCCCAGTTGGACAGGGGCAGGCCCGCGCCGCTGGTGTCGCTCCAGGCGTGCAGGGCGTCCAGGCCCACCTTGCGGCGGGAAGCCTCCTCGAAAGCGAATTCGAGGGCGGGCACGCTGTTCGGGGTCCCGTCCACGCCGACCAGCACCGGCTTCTCCGCCGAGACCGGGTCCAGCGCAGGGTTCGAATGGACCACCGCGACCGGGCAGTGCGCGTGCCGGGTCACCGCGGTGCTCACCGAGCCGAGCAGGGCGCGTCCGAACGCGCCGTGCCCGCGACTGCCCACCACCAGCAGGCGGGCCTGCCGTGACCGGTCGATGAGGTACGGGATGGGCAGCTCGAAAGTGACTGTCGTATCGATGGTGACGGCATCGCCGACTGCGGCGTTGCGCGCCACCCGGCTCGCGTCGGTCACCACGCGCTCGCCTTCCAGGCGCATGTAGTCGGTGTCGGTGTCGATCAGCATCGCGCCCGGCCCCCACCCGCCGGGGACCGCCACCGAGGTGACGATCTCCAGCGGAGCGCCGTGCAGACCCGCGTCCACGGCAGCCCACGCCACGGCGGCGTGGGATACGACCGACCCGTCGGTCGCCACGATGACGGGTGGATTACCGGTCATGATCGGCTTCCTCTCCGGCTACTGCCGCGCGCCCGAAGCACGCAGCGCGGCAAGGCGATTGGTGTACTCGTTCTCGTCGATCTCGCCGCGCGCGAAGCGCTGGGCGAGCAGTTCCTGCGGGGACGGGGACTCGTAGCGCGGCGTGGTGTCGCGATCGGAGAGCGCGAACTTCACCGCGACGGCGATGCCGCCGATGACCAGGACCCAGAAGATCAGCATCGCGATGCCCATCCCGGCGTATCCCCAGCCACTCATATCGTGGCCGTACCAATACATCATGGCGAAACCTCCAGTTCGTTCCTGTCGCCATTGCCGCCGGCGGCGCCGGATGTTTCCAGCACCCCGGCCTGACCGGTGGTCGCGCCGCCGTCGACGACGAATTCCGAACCGGTCGAGAAGGTTCCCTCGGTGATGAGGAAGCGCACCATCGCGGCGACCTCTTCGGGTTCGCCGAACCGCGGCAGCGGCTGGGTGGCGGCCATCGACTCGTCCAGGCCCGCGGTCATCGCGGTGTGGATGGGCCCGGGGTGCACCGAGCACACCCGGATGTCGGAGGAACCCAGTTCCAGCGCAGCGGCTTTGGTCAGGCCGCGCAGCCCCCACTTGCTGGCGACATAGCCGCTGATGCCCGCGTAGCCCATCAAGCCCGCGGTCGAGGAGATATTGACGATCGTGCCGCCGCCGGCGGCGCGCAGGCGCGGTGCGGCCAGGCGAATGCCCAGCCACGGCCCGTACAGATTGACATCGAGGACGTGGCGGAACAGGTCGGGCGTCTCCGTTTCCACGGTGCCGAAGTCCAGGATTCCGGCATTGTTCACCAGCGCGCCGAGCGGGCCGAACTCGCGTTCGGTCTCGTCGAGCACCAGCCCCCACTCCCGCTCGTCGGTGACGTCGAGAATCTGGAAGCGTGCGTGCGGCGCAAGCGATTCCGCGAGCCTGGTCCCGTCGTCGACGAGCAGATCCGCGATGACCACGCCGAAGCCCGCCTTCACCAGTTCCTTGACCACGGCCGCGCCGATTCCCCGCGCTCCGCCGGTGACGATGGCGCTCCTGTTCGCGAACTCCGTCATGCCGTCTCCTCCGTTCGATCCGAATCCGGTGTTCGCTCACAGCATCCCGCTCCCGCCTCGACCTGCGGGACGGCCGAAAGTCACCTGTTCAGAGGGCGGATGTCGGGCCTTCGGTCCCTGCGGGAATTCCGGCGTACGGCCGAGGATCGAATCGAGCTTCCATCGAGAGGAACACACCCATGAGGACATCGTCGGCGATCGCGATCGGATTGACCTCGGCGGTCACCGGGCTGGCGGCCGGCTACCGGCTCTTCGCCCGGAACGCATGCGTCACCTGGGGCGCCACCGCCGAAGAGGTGGGCGCGGCCCTGCCCGGTGACGGCCTGCTGCCCGACGCCGGGACGGTCACGACACGCGCCATCACCGTCGCCGCCACACCCGAGCAGATCTGGCCGTGGCTGGTGCAGATGGGTTCGGGCCGGGGCGGCGCCTACACCTATGACTGGATCGAGAACCTGCTCGGCCTGGACATGCACAGCGCCCACGAGATCCTGCCGCAGTTCCAGCAGCTCGCGGTGGACGATGTGCTGCCGCTGGGTGAGAAGGGCCCCGCGCTGCGGGTGGCCGCGCTGGATCGGCCGCACGCCATGGTCCTCGCCTCGACCGACCACCATTGGGTGTGGGCGTTCGCGCTGCGCCCGACCGCCGACGGCACCCGCCTGATCAGCCGCAATCGCATTGCGCTCCCGGATGCCGGTGTGCTGCAACGCTTCTTCTACATGCTGGTGATGGAGCCGGGCAGCTTGATCATGGAGGCCAAGATGCTGCGCGGCATCAAGGAGCGCGCCGAGCGCACCGTGCCGCCCCTGCCCGCACCGGTGGTCGACCTGCCCGAGCAGCCGAGCGACACCCCGTATGTCCCGAACTGGCCGACCCGGGTGCTCGGGGACTGACCGCGACCGGGCCCCGGCGTGCCGCCGGTGTCCGGGTGTGGCGCCCGTTCATGATGAGGCGGAATCAGCCTGCTCGTCGGTTACCCGATCGGATCCACCCGATTTCAGCGAAAGGCGGTATTCACCATGATCAGCGCGGCTTCGGAGGCGGTGTCCGGAAATCCGGCGGCCTTCACCTGGGTGACGGCGGTATCCATGCTGGCGTTCTGCGCCATCCTGTGGGTCATCGTCGACTACATGCGCACACATCCGCGACCCGCGATGTGGGTGTGGGGACTGTCGCTGCTGACGTTCCCGATCTGGATCTGGGGACCCGGCCACGATATCGGGCTGATCAACTGGTTCTCCTGGGCCAAGATCCTCTCGGTGCTCATCCCGCTCACCCTGGTCGGCGCCATGCGGATCGCGGTGGCCGAGCAGCGCCCCGGCCGGGTGTGGGAGATCCTGCGCAATCCGCGATTCCTGTGGTTCCCGTACGCGATCCTGTTCCTCAATATCGCCGAGGCCACCCTGCGCGACGCCCAGATCGGCAACTACTGGAACGCCGCGGTCGGGCTGGGACTGTGCCTGACCATTCCCTACTGCCCACGCTTCTGGGAAGTGCTGCCCGGCCGCAATGCCGAACTGGTCGCCTACACGACCATGGCGTGGAACTTCCTCTACACCACCTGGAATCTGTGCTTCACCTTCGGCGGCTATCCGCCCAAGGAGGAGCATTTCGCCGCCAGCATCTGCATTCTCGCGGTCGCCGAGATCTATCCGCTGGTCAAGCGCCGCCCCGAGCTCTACATCATGGCCCGCATCTACACCCTGCCGGTGCTGATGCTCGTCATCGCGATCTACAACATCTTCCCGAAGGTGATGCCCTCGGACGGCTGGTTCAACAACAATGTCTGGATCGTCTGGGGCATAGTCAATTTCGTACTCACCATCCCCTATCTATTCTGGTACACCTGGCAGCTCGAGACCGGCCGCTCGTTCATCTACTTCCGCCGCGGCCGCGCCCGCGAGGACTTCCTGCATCAGCACGGTGACCAGGTCCGCGACCTGATCGCCTTCGCGGACTCCCTCGATGCCGCGACCGACACCCACGGCCGCACGGCCCGCACCACCGACACGCCGGAGCGGTCACTGCCTTAGCTCTCGAAAGTCGAATTCAGATGATGGACAACCGATCCGAACAATCTCCACTTCCGGTCGGACAGGCCGCGCTCGCCGTCGCACGGTGTGTCGCGGCCACCGTCGGGCTGCTGGCTCGCCGGCGCATCCACATCCCGCGCGGCAATGTCGGTCTGCGGCTGGGTTTCGCCGACGGGACGACCGCCGCCGTCTTCCGGGAGACGGAGATCGCCGGGGCGAGCCGCCGTGACCCGTGCATTCTGGTGGTCGAATTCACCCTGCGCGGGGTGCGCGGTCGCGGCCATGCGCTGTTCCGCCGCGAAAGCCTGCTCAACACCATCCTTTTCGCCGGATTCCCCGGCCTGATCACCAAACTCTGGCTCGCCCACGACCAGCGCGGCGCCTATCGCGGGCTCTACGAATGGGATGCCCCCGCCCTCGCCGAGTCCTATGCCCGTGCCCTGTGGGGGATCCTGGCCCTGGTGAGCGTCCCCGGATCGATCCGCTACCACGTCATTCCCGGGCTGGGCAGGGACGAGTTGTTCGCTGCCGCGGGCACGTTCGCCGAGGATTCCTCGCGACCGTGGTGGCGTCCGACCGCCGTCACCCCGGCCTGACCCTCACCAGGCCAGGACGGCCTCGGTCTCACCGTCGACGATGCGGCCGGTGGGCCGGAATCCGAGGGAGCGATAGAACCCGGCCGCGCTCCCCGGACCCGGTAGATAACTCACGTACAGCGCCGTGGTGCCGCGCGCCTTCAGGTGCGCCGCCACGATCTCGATCGCGCGCCGGCCGTACCCCCTCCCCTGATGCGGTCCCGCGATCATGAAGCGCCACAGCGAAACTCCGGGCTGGCCGGAATCCATGGCCAGGTCGAGCATGAGGAAGCCCACGGGCTCGTCGCCGTGGTAGATCGCGCGAAACCATGCCGCGTCGGCGAAATGCGCCTGGGCGATGGATGTGCCGTTGTCGACCACCCGTTTCCGCTGATCTCCCGACAGCGTCTCGCTGAGTCCGCACACCTCGTACACCGTTTCCGCGGTGATTCTGCGCAACGTCACGTCCACCGGACGCGGGTCCTCCGGCCACGGCCGGAACCCCGCCGAGTTACTCGGGACCTTGTGCTCTGTGAGCGCGGCCGGAGTCGGAGTGGTATGGGAGGTGCCCGGTTTCGAGGAGGCGGTCATGAGTCGAGATCCTGTTCTGGTCGTTTATGGTTCCAAGCGCGGTGGTACCGCGGAGATCGCCGAGTGGATCGGTGAATCGCTGCGGGCGGCCCACGTTCCGGCACAGGTGCGCGCGGCCCGTGAGGTGCACTCGCTGGAAGGGTTCGGGGCGGTGGTGCTGGGCGGGGCGTTGTATACCGGCCGATGGCACCGCGATGCCCGCCGGTTCGCCCGGCGGTTCGCCCGGCAGCTGCGCGAACGGCCCGTCTGGGTGTTCGCCAGCGGGCCGCTCGACACGTCGACCGACGACGGTTCGGATGGAAACGCCTTCGGCGCCAAGGCTGTACACAAATGCGCGAATCGGGTCGACGCCCGCGGGACCGCGCTGTTCGGCGGGCGGCTCGAAGCCACGGCCCGGGGCTTCCCGGCCTCGGCCATGGCCAAGAAGAACGCCGGGGATTTCCGTGATCGGTCTCGGATCGAGGCGTGGGCCAAGGAGATCTCGGCCCGCCTCGGTTGACGGTGGCCGCGATCTCAGTTCGCGGCCGGTTCCCGCGGTCCCTGATCCAGCCGGAACGGCGGGTACTCGTCGGTCAGCAGGGCCGAGTAGGCCAGGACCCGATAGAACCAGCGGTTGACGCCGATGGCGAAGCCGAACAACCCCTTCGGGTAGCGGCCGGTGAACAACAACGCCACGGCCGCGATCAACACGAGCACGCCGATCAGCGGAATCGTGGTGCTGCCGTTGTTGTCGCCGGAGTTCCCACCGAGGACCACGCCGCCGCTGAACAGGGCGGCCAGGATCAGGTAGTGCGGAACGGCCAGCAGCCACCACTTCACCAGGACCAGACCGCGCGAGAGCTGCTGCGGGTAGTCGACTTCCAGATCAGCGGGGTAGTCGGTCTGCTGCAGCGTGAACGGCGGATACCGGTCGGTGCCCAGCGCGGCGTAGGTGTAGAACTGCACGCGCCACGACCAGCGCATCACGCCCACGGCGAAGTCGAACAGGGACCGCGGGTAGCGCTCGGTGAACAGGATCGCGAACCAGGCCACCACCGTGACCACCCAGAAGGCGATCCAGAGGAAGAACAACACCACGTAATGCGGTATGGCCAGAATCCATTTCACCAGCCACAGCCAGCGCGAGAGCGGTTCGTCCAGGTCGCCGCGCAGCCGCACCGATCCGGTCACGCGGGGCGGCGGTAGCGCGACATTGTCGGGGTGCAGGGTGGGTTCGGGGTTCATGACATTCTCCTATTTCGTGGTGATGAGGTGCCCGTCGGCGAGCACTCGGGTCAGGAAGGCTCCGGTCACCCACGCCATGACGGCGGCCATGGCCACTCCCCCCAGCGCGCCGATGGCGCCGACGAGGACCGGCGGCTGGCCGGGCTGCCACAGCGGCGGGGCGACCAGCATGAAGGCGGCGAGTCCCGCGATCCACGCCGCGGCGCTGGCGAGCACCCACAGCCGCGCGCGATCGGTGAAGCGGCGCAGCACCGTCCACTGCGCGACGCCGAGGGAAAGGACGATCACCAGGGAGGCGACCACGGCCACCGGGACCTGCGCCCAGGTGGGCCAGGCGCCGAACTGCTCGCCGTAGAGCATGGGCAGCACGCCCACCATCCAGGCGACCACCGCGCCCGCCGAGGTGACCGCCGTCCAGTCGCGAATTCGCAGACCGGACAGCCGCGTTCGCAGCACACCGGCTTGGAAGCGACCGAGCACCGCGCCCTCGACGGCGCCCGCCCCGATCATCGCCGCCGCCAGGATCCCCGGATGCGCATGTGCGGCGAGCGCACCGGCGCCGGCCGGTGCGAGAAAGCCGAGGAACTCCCCCGCCGTCACGGTGCTGAACCAGCTTCGGCGAAAGTCTCGCTCCGAGTGTTCCGGTCGCGCCGCCGCCCCGAATCCGGGCCTCTCGTATTTCGTGGTCACGGTGTCCTCCGTCCGCGTGTCCGCCACTCCGGGCGTATCCCGATAGTCCGCCTCGGTGGCAGCCGTCGACAGGATCCAAAGTCCTGGGGCGCAAGGTCTTTCGACGCCACCGCCGGATTTCCGCACCGGGGGTCCGCCGGGGGCGGGGAATCGCGTCGAGCGCCGTGCAGCGGAGCGACGTTCACAGGCAAGGTCTACGTAACGAACCGGATCTATACTGGGTTCACCTTGCTCCCGAGTCCCGAAGCGCGGCTCTGGGCTGTTTCGTCTGCGATTCGGAGCTGGCCGTGGTGGTTTCCGTGTTTCTGGTCGACGATCACGAGATCGCTCGACGCGGCCTCAAACAGGTCTTGACCCTCGATCCCGAGCTGTTCGTGGTCGGCGAGGCGGGCAACGTGGCACAGGCCCTGGCCCGGATTCCCGCGCTCCGCCCCGATGTGGCGGTCGTCGATGTGCGCCTGCCCGACGGCAACGGCATCGAACTGTGCCGAGACCTGCTGTCCGGCCGGGAGGAACTTCGATGTCTGATCCTGACCTCGCTCACCGACGAGGAAGCCATGCTCGACGCCGTCCTCGCCGGCGTATCGGGCTACGTGATCAAGGATATTCAGGGTCTGCGGCTCACCTCCGCGGTCAAGGAGGTCGCCGCGGGCGGATCGCTGCTCGACAACCGGGCCGCCGCCGCCCTGATGCGGCATCTGCGCCAGCGGGCCGAGAACAGCCACGATCCGCTCTCCCGGCTCACCGATCAGGAGCGCACGCTGCTCGAGCTACTGGGCGAGGGCTTGACCAACCGCCAGATCGGCGAACGCATGTATCTGGCCGAGAAGACGGTCAAGAACTACGTCTCGCGGGTGCTGAGCAAACTGGATCTGAGCCGGCGCACGGAGGCCGCCATCTATATCGCGCACCTGCGCTCGACGCGCCCGGTCCATGCGACCGGCCCCGAATCACGGTGCGATCGATCGTGATTCGGGGCCGAGGTCGGTATCACTCCGCGGATTCCACCTGGATGTTGCGGACCGGCTCCTGCGGTTCACCCAGCGGAACGGACACGGTCAGAATGCCTTTCGCGTAACTGGCCTGCACCCCGTCCTCCTGGGCGCCCGCCGGCAGCGTCACGGTACGGACGAAGGAGCCGTAGCTGAACTCCGAGCGGCCCTTCTCCTCGTGCTTCTCGGTGCGCTCGGCCTTGATGGTGAGTTGGCCCTGATGCACCGAGACCTGCACGTCCTTGGCCGGGTCGATGCCCGGGATCTCGGCGCGCACGGTGTACTGCTTCTCGTCCATGGAATCCTCGAGCCGCAGCGGATGCGTGCCGAACACCGGTGCGGCGGGCGACATCATGGCGTTCCACAGCTCGGTGAAATCGGGCACCAGGGCGGACTGGCGACGAATCAGGCTCATGTCTTCCTCCTCCAGGAGTCAGTTGTTCCGGCGCAATCGATTTCACTGTTTCCGGGGTCTTCTTCCCAGAGGTTCAGGTCTCTTGTTGGAGGGGCTTTGGTCCTCGAACGAGAGACCCGAACCATCGCGCTCAGCAGCGCACCCCGGTGACCGCGAAGCGTTCCACGTCGGCCACGTGGCCGCCCGTGGACACCGCGATGGTGAGCGTGGCCGGGCAGCCGACCGTGAAGGGCACCGTCGCCGTCCAGGGCGCCGAGGTGCCCCCGGCCGGGATTCCGGTCACCTCACCCACCGCATGGTCCTGGCCGCCCCCACGGATCTGGACGTGCAGGCTCTCGTCGACGCCGGTGATGGTGCCGCCCACCGTGACCGGGCTGCGCACCGTCGCGCCGTAGGCCGGGGCCGTCACCGTGAGCGTGGTGTCCTGGCTGCCCACCACCTCCCACGGCTTGTCGATCGACGCTCCCTCCCCGATCTGGACCAGGTGCAGCACCGCCGCCACCGTGGCCACACCGTTCGGGTTGTCGAATCCGACACTGACCCAGGACTGTTCGCCCTGGGTCGAGACCTTCACGACCTTGTTGACCGCGGTGAAGCCCAGGTACTGCTGGGTGAACATCTGCGCGATGATCCCGGCGTCGAGGTGCCAGGGCTGATGGCCGCCCGGATTGGCTTCCCGCTGCCAGGCGATCGCCTGCCCGACGCTGCCGAAGGGCCACAGCGGCTGGTAGCCGAAGTCCGCGGGCCCCGAGGAGGTCGGGGACGCGGACGGTGAGGCCGGCGCGGTCGAGGACGGGACCCCCGGCCCGGGAACCGATGTCACGACCGAGGGCGTCGCGGTGGAGGAGCCGTGATGATCACCGCGGGTGACCGCGAACATCACCGCCGCCCCGGCCAGCACCACCGCGACCACGGCGATCACGATGGCCACCATCGAACGGCGCTGTGCCGGTGGCGTTTCGGTGTTCATGCCACACCGGTCACGGTGCCCACAGCCGTCATGGTACGCGGCTCGGTGCGGCCGAGCACCCGCCGGTACAGGGCGACATGGTCACGGGCCATGCGATCCAGGCTGAATCGGCGTTCGGCCGTGGCGCGGCAGACGCGGCGATCGAGGGTGGGGATGGCCTCGATGGCGTCCAGCATGGATTCCCGGTCGGCGCACAGGAATCCGGTGCGGCCGGGGTCGACGATCTCCGGGGCCGCGCCGTTGGGGAATGCCAGCACCGGGGTGCCGCAGGCGAGGGCCTCGGCCATGACCAGCCCGAACGGTTCGGGCCAGTCGATCGGATTGAGCAGCGCGTCGGCCCGCTGCAGCAGCCGTACCCGGTCGTGCACGCCGAGTTCCTGCGGCTCGGGATCGTCGGGCCCCAGCAGCGGCCGCACCTCCTTCTCGTAGAACTCGCGCTCCTCGGCTTCGCGGATCTTGCTGACCAGCACCAGTTTCCGTCCCGAGGCGCGGGCGAACTCGACCGCGCGGTGGGCGCCCTTGGCCGCGCACATCCGGCCGATCCACATCAGATACCCGCCGCCGCCGGGACCGTAGCGGTAGGTGTCCAGGTCGATGCCGTGGTGGATCACCGAGGCGATGGGGATCGGCGCCCCGAAACGCTTCTGCGCGTGCGAGATCGCCACCACCGTGACCCGGTCGGCGAAGGAGGCGATATTGCGGGCGTTCATCGGGTCGAAGGGCCCGTGGCAGGTGCTCACCACGGGCGGGCCGTCCGGGCGCGGCCCGATCAGCGGGCCGAGGGCGGTGTGATCGTGAATAATGTCGACGTCGGAGAGCTCCTCGTAGGCGGCCAGCACGTGCGCCGCCTCCGGCACCGCCACCCCGATCGGGCTGAACGGCTGCTCGTAGAGATAGGACTTCGGAACCGGGCAGGTGGATTCTCCGACGGTGAACAGTCGCACGTCGTGGCCGAGCGCGCTCAGCCCGCGTGCCAGATTGTCCACGACGGCCTCGGTGCCGCCGTAGGCGGGCGGCGGTACGGGTACCCACGGGGGAGCGATCAATCCGATGCGCACAGCGTCTCCTTCGCTACGGCGGTTCGGTGGTTTTTCCAACATCAGGAAACCGCGCCGGACAAATCCCCCAGTAGAGCAATCCGACCCGCCGGAACGCTGGGGCCGGACGCGTGTGAGGTGCGAAATACTCTTGCGCTCGTGCGATTCCGGGTTCCACGACCGGTAACGGTGCGGATCCCGCCGACAGCGGACCGAGGACCCCCGGGTTCGGGCCCCAAGGTCCCTACCGCGGCGCATCCGGGTCGGCGACGGTGGGAAGACCGACTCTCCGAGGAGTGGACACGTGAGCATCGCCCATCGCCTGGCCCTGTTGTTCCGGGTCAAGGCCAACAAGCTACTCGACCGCGGTGAGGATCCGCGCGAGGTACTCGACTATTCCTACCAGCGCCAGCTGGAAATGCTCGCGCAGGTGCGCCGCGGCCTCGCCGACGTGGCCACCAGTCGCAAGCGAATCGAATTGCAGGACAGCCAGTTACGCCAATCGGCGGACCGATTGCAGCAGCAGGCCGCACAGGCCGTCGGCCAGGGGCGCGACGATCTGGCCCGCGAGGCGCTGACCCGCCGCGCCGCGGCGCTGGAGCAGATCGAGCAGCTGCGGCCTCAGCACGACGAACTCGCCGCCCAGGAGGCCAAGCTGACCGCGGCCACCGAGCGGCTGCAGGCGAAGGTCGAAGCCTTCCGCACCCGCAAGGAGACGATCAAGGCCACCTACACCGCGGCCGAGGCGCAGAGCCGGATCGGCGAGGCCGTCACCGGGATCTCCGAGGAGATGGGCGATGTCGGGCTGGCCATGCAGCGCGCGGAAGACAAGACCGCACAGATGAATTCGCGGGCGCAGGCGCTCGACGAGCTCATCGCCGCCGGGGTGCTCGACGACGCCACCGCGCCCGCCGGGGGACGCGACGACATCCAGGCCGCCCTCGACGCCGTCCGCGGCGGGGGCATCGACGACGAACTCGCGAAGCTCAAGGCGTCCGTCGGCAGCCCGCAGGCCATCGACGCGGCGAACCGGGAGGGCCGGTCATGATCATCCGAATCCTCGGTGAGGACCAGTACATCCTCGACGACGACCGATTGGACTATCTGAACGACCTCGACGACCAGCTCATGCTGGCCCTCGAGGCCGACGACGAGAGCGGCTACGAGCTGAGCCTGGACCAGTTGCTCTCGGCCGTGCGCGGATTCGGCGTCCGGCTGAACCCGGAGTTGGTGGTCGCCTCGGATCTGGTGCTGCCGGGCCCGGACACGCCCGCGTCCGACGTGCGCGCGATGCTGCGCGGCGACGGCCTCATTCCGGGGTGAGTCGTGCGCAACCGATTCCGACCCGATCATGAGCTCACCGCGCGCATGGCGTTGACGGTGTTCCTGCTCGGCCTGGTCTACGTCGCGTTCATCGCCGCGCTGGTGGCGCTGATCAAGTCCATGGTCGTCATCGTGGTCATCGTGGGGGCGCTGGTGTGGGCGCAGTTCTGGTTCTCCGACCGAATCGCGCTGTACGCCTTGCGCGCCCGCGTCGTCACCCGCGAGGAGGAGCCCCGCCTCTACGCCGTCGTGGAGCGGCTGTGCGCGCTGGCGGACATGCCCGCACCGCGGGTCGCCGTCGCCGATCTGGACATGCCCAATGCCTTCGCCACCGGACGCAGCCAGAGCCGGGCGGTGGTGTGCGTGACCACCGGACTGCTGCGGCGGCTGTCCCCGGAGGAGCTGGACGGCGTTCTCGCACACGAGCTTTCCCATGTCGCACACCGCGACGTGGTGGTCATGACCACGGCGTCGTTCCTGGGCGTGCTCGCCGGGCTGGTCGCGCGGTTCACCATGTACTCGTCGATGTTCGGCGGCCGGGATCGGCGCGGCGGCGGAGGGTTTCCCGTCGTGCTCGCGGTGATGGCGGTCTCGGCTCTGGTCTACGCCGTCAGCTATCTGCTCATCCGGGCACTGTCGCGCTACCGGGAACTGGCCGCCGACCGGGCCGGGGCGATCCTCACCGGACGCCCCTCCGACCTGGCCTCGGCCCTGGTCTCGATCAGCGGCGACATCGCCCGCATTCCGAGCCGGGATCTGCGGGCCGAACAGCCGTTCAACGCGTTCTTCGTGGTGCCCGCCTTCGGCGCGGGCGCGGGCCTGTCGGCGCTGCTGTCCACCCACCCCACCCTGGAACGCCGCCTGGACCAGCTCGCCGAGCTGGCCATCGAACTCGAGGCGTGAGCGATGGGATTCCTCGACACCCTCCTGGGCCGCACCCGGCCGGTACCGCCCAATCTCGATGTCCTGTTCACCGTTCCGCCCGCGGCCTACACCCTGCAGGCCGCGCTCGCGGTGCACGCCACCGGCACCGGGGCGGTCTGCTTCCGGGCCGCCGAGGGCGCCGGCGCGCGGCACACCCGCGACGACATCCTGGCGCTGCTGCACCTGGAGGCGGACATCACCGTCCGGACCACGCGCGACGAGTACGGCTTCACCTGGATCGTCTGCCACCAGGAGATCGCCGATCTCCCGGCGCTGGTGACCGCCCTGCACGCGATCAACACCACCCTGTCCGACAACGGATTCGGAGCGCTGCTGCTGTGCACCGTCCTCGGATTCACCGGCGACGACGGCGGCCCCGGCCATCGACTCGGACTGGTGTACCTGTTCAAACGCGGGACCTTCTACCCGTTCGCGCCCCTCGACGACCACCGCCGCGACACGACGCTCGAACTGCGTGCCCGCGCGGCACTGTCCGCGGAACTGCCCATCGAACCCGAACTCGAGCGCTGGTTCCCGCTCTGGAACGCGCCCGTCCCCTGAACCCGAGGTGCCCATGACCTCCCGCGTCGGCTACCGTGCCCGAGCGTCGCGGATATCGCAGATCACCCGCGTGCTGTGGACCAATGAAACACAGTGGCTGAGCGACGCTCTCGCGGTGCGCGAATGCGGTTCGCTGCGCTGCCGCCTGCACTGTGCGGCCGGGTTCAGCCAATGCGAGTATCACCGCGCGCTGGAAAGACCGCTGCCGGACCGGATTCGGGAGGTGCTCGAACAGCTCGGCCCCACCTTCGTCAAGGCCGGGCAGATGCTGGCGCTGCGACCCGACTATCTGCCGCTGCCCTACGCCCAGGCACTACAGCGACTGCACACCCATGCGCTGCCGTTCGACGCCGCCACCGCCCGCGGCATCGTCGAATCCGAGCTGGGCGCACCCTTGAACCGCCTGTTCGCCGATTTCGAACCCGAGCCCTTCGCCGCTGCCTCGCTGTCGCAGGTACACCGCGCCGTGCTGCGTGACGGCCGCGCCGTGGCGGTGAAGGTGCAACGCCCGGATGTGGCCCAACTGGTCTCCCGCGATCTCGCGCTGCTGCGCTGGGCGGCGGCCAAGGTGGAAGCCCACCGGCCCGGAGCCATGGCCTTCCGCCCCACCGAGGCCGTCGACGAGCTCACCACCTACACCTCCCGCGAACTCGACTTCCGCCGGGAGGCAACGGTTTCCGAGCAGGTGCGGCGCAATGCCGCACCGGACGCGCGGCTGGTCGTCCCGGCGGTGCACCGCGGCCTGAGCACGTCCCGGGTGCTGACCACCGATCTCATCGACGGGATGCCGCCCGCTCCGGCGGACGAACTGATCGCCGCCGGTATCGATCCGGAGCGCGTGCTGGCCGCGGGCGCGAGCTGGATGGTGCGTCAGCTGTTCACCGACGGGCTCTTCCACGCCGACCCGCATCCCGGCAATATTCTGCTGCTGCCGCGAAATCGGATCTGCCTGCTCGATTTCGGCATGTTCGGACGCCTCGATCGCGCGCAGCGGCGGCGCATGGGCCTGATGCTGCTGGCGCTCATCAGCGGCGACTACAACGCGGTCGGCACCGCGCTGCTGCGCATGTCCACCTTGCGCCCGGGCGCGGACCCGCACGGGTTCCGCGACGCCGTGGCCGAGCTCGTCGAAGACTGGTACGAGGCCGAAACCGGGATGACCGCCGCGCAATTGCTGCTGCGCGATCTGGGGCTGGGCGGCGCCTTCGGCATCGTGTTCCCGCGTGAGCTCATGCTGCTGTGCCGCGCGTTGATCACCCTGGAGTCCTCGGCGCGAGTGGTCCGGCCCGATCTGGACCTGTCGGTGCTGTTCCGGCCGCTGCTGCCGCAGCTGCTGCTGGCGCTGCTGCCGACACCGCGCAATCTGTGGGGCATGTGGACCGAACAGCGCATCGACTACCTCGGCCTGGCCCTGGATCTGCCCGATATGGTGCTCGAACTCGCCGACACCCTGCGCCGGCGCAGCGTGCTCGATCAGCTCACCACCACGGTCACCCCGCCACGGCCACACGAGTGGCTGCCCGCGGTGGCCGAGATCGCCGGCGGCGGCTGGATCGCCCGCAGCGTGCGCGCGGCCCTGCCGCGCTGAGCGGCCGAACAGGCTGCGGCAGCGGTGTTCTCAGCCGTGACGGACCGGTGTCAGCAGGACCGGCACCTTCGCCTCGGCCAGGATGTGGCGAACGATCCGCGCGCGACCGGGCAGCAGTCGTTGCGACCAGCCCAGCACGATCATGTCGGCTCGGGCGGCGCTGTCGAGGATGCTCTCCTCGGGCGCGCCGCTGCGCAGGGTGACCGTGCTGACCGTCGAGGGCAGGTAGGGGGCGCACACGCGGGCCCGGAATTCGTTCTCCCAGGCCGAGCGGGCGTGCGCGGCCTGATCCCAGTGCGCGGGAGCGGTGTTCGCGTCGAACACGTGCAGCACGCTGATCTCGATCCCCGCCGCGGAGAACAGCCGCACGGTCTCCCCGATCGCGTGCGCGGATTCCTCGGTGCCGTCCAAGGGCACCAGCACCCGCTCGAGGACATAGTCGGCGGCCGTCTCGGGCGGGACCACCACCAGGGGCACGGGCGAGCGCTGCACGATCTCCCACGGTCCCTGGGCGCGCGCCATCACGCCCAGCGCGACGTCCGGACCTTCGAGCGCGCGGGCGAATTCCGCGCCGGAGATCTCGGCGGGCACGGAATCCACCTGTGCGCCGGTCACTTTCGCCAATGCCGCGGCGACCGCCAGGGCGGGCTCCGACGGACGGACCAGAATGTCGTTCACGATTTCCCTTCCTCGTTCGCGGGCCACCAGGATTCGCCGGACACCGACCGAGCCGGCCGATTTCCCACCGCCACCGTCAGCGGTCCGTCGACGCGCAGGGCGACGCCCGCGCGGGTGATGTCAACGCGCACACAGCGCCCCAGGCATCGGAACGCCAAACCGAGTCCGGGCCATCGTTCGGGGAGCACGGGACGAATGCTCAGCACACCGCCGTGGACCCGGACCCCGGCGAATCCGGCGAGCATCGCCTGCCACACGCCGCCCATGGTCGCCAGGTGCAATCCCGAGGCGGTGTTGCCGGAGCGGTCGTCGAGGTCCAGCCGCAGCGCCGGACCCAGCATCGGCAGTGCCGCGTCCGCGCGTCCCGCCCGCGCCAGCAGGGCCGCCATCACCGCGGGCGACAGCGACGAACCGTGCACGGTGCGCGGCGCGTAATAGTCCAGGTTGGGGATCAGCGATCCCGGGGCCACCTCCTCGGGCACGAGGTGGTGCAGCATCAGCACATCGGGTTGCTTGATCAGCTGGGAACCGGCGACGCGAGCCTGCCCGAGCAGCACGTCGGCGGCGACGGTAGGGTGGCCGAGCTCGGCGGCCAGCAGCGGTTCCAGTCCGAAGTATCCGTTGAACTGTTCGTAGCGGCCGTCGGGGCCCAGCTGGTCGACGAGCCGTTCGGCCAGGTCGCGCCAGGCCGTGAATTCGCGCTCCTCGCCGGGGTTTTCGGGATGGAGGCGGGCGGCACGGCGCAGGTTCCAGCGCGCCATCACATTGGTGAAGGCGTTGTCGTCGACCGATTCGTGGTATTCATCGGGTCCGATCATCTGGTCGAGATGGGCCCGGCCGCGCGCGTCGATCCGCACGCGCGCTGCCCAGTACCGCGCGGTCTCGACCACCAGATCGCGTGCGGTGGTGCGGAGATAGTCGGTGCGTCCGGTCCATTCGGCGTAATGGTCCGCACCCCAGGCGACATCGGCGGTGATGTGCTCCTCGCGGGTACCGGTCAGGATGGGAACCGGTGCGCCACCGAGGAATCCGGTGCGGGGCGTGACATCGACGCCGTCGGCGGCCGACTCCCAGGGGAAGCGAGCGCCACCGCAGCCCTGCTCGCGGGCCCGCTGCCGAGCGGGTTCGAGCCGCCGCAGCCGGTAGGCCACCATCGCCTCGGCGGCCTCCGGATCGATGCTGACCATGGCGGGCAGCACGAAGGCATCGGCGTCCCAGAACACGTGGCCGCGATACCCGGATCCCGAGATGCCCCGGGCCCCGACCGCGGACTCACCGTGCATGCCGGCGTTCGACCACAGCTGGAACAACGCGAAGCGCACGGCGAGTTCGGTTTCCGGATCGCCGGGCAGGTCGATGCCGACGATGGACCAGCGCCGCGCCCAGCTCGCGCGGTGATCGGCGAGCAGTCGATCGATCCCCCGGTCCCACGCACGGGCCAGTGCGGACCGCGCCCGCTCGGCGGCGGTGCGCCCCGCGTCGTCGCCGACGTAGACCGCGATGCGGTCCAGGCCGCCATGCTGTGTGCGCCGCTGCGCGGCCGCGACCACGACGGCCCCGCCCGACTCGGATTCGACCCGTACACAGTGTGTTTCGACATCGCCGGGCAACGACGTCACCGGCGGGAGGTCCGTGACGGACGTCGTCTGGCCGGTATCGGTCACCAGCAGCGGTTGCGCGGCGGCCAGCCGGTTCCCCGCCACCTCGATCCGCATCGCCAGGACACCGGGCCGTTCCGCACAGGCGAATCGGAGGCTCCGAAATTCCCTCGCCGCGTCCGACCGGTAGAGCACGCCGTCGGACAGGTCCAGGAACCGTTCGGTGGCCGGCAGCGGCGAGGTCGTTTCGATCCGAGTCCAACCGGGTGCGGCCAGCAGTTCCTGCTCCGGACCATCTCCGGTGTAGACCCCTGCGACCAGTACCTCCGGGCCCGAAATCCACTCGGCCTCTTCGAGAATGCCGCGAGCGGCCACACCGCCGGAACCGATCGTGTAGACGGTGACATCGGAGACGCCGTGGCGCAACGGATTGCCGGTGATCCGCCATCGGCTGCCGCCGGCGCGATCCATCGCCGCAGCGGCGCTCGCCACGGTGTCCTCGGGTGCGGTCCGAACGCCGTCGCTCTCCATGTTCCGCGCACCTCTCCAGAGCCCCGAACGCCTGCATGACCACTGTGCGCCGACAAGGCGTCGCGCACCAGGGACGATCGGCCCACACCACGGGTACCCAAGTGCCCGCGCCATACCGAATGTGACCATCGGCCCTCCGGCGCGGGCGCAAGGACGGTACCGGTGCGGTCCGCGGCTGCTCAGACTCACGGTATGACCACCAGCGAACACGACACGGCCCTCACGATCCCGGACGACGAGACCCTGCGCGCGGCCGTGCGGCTCGCGGCCCGCGCGCCGTCGGTGCACAACACCCAACCGTGGCGGTGGGTGTTCGACGGCGCCCGCCTGCACCTCTACGGCGACAACGGCCTGCGGCTGTACGCCACCGACCCGCACGGCCGCCAGTGGGCGATGAGTTGCGGTGCCGCACTGCACCATATGCGCGTCGCGTTCGCCGCGCGCGGCTGGCGCACCGACGCCGTGCGACTACCCGATCCGGACCGTCCCGACCACCTGGCCACCCTCCGATTCCACCCGTGGCCCGATCCTCCGGCGGCCTCGGCGGCGCAGGCGCGGGCCATCGAACTGCGCTACACCGATCGACTTCCCCTGCGCGAACCCGGCGGCTGGAGCGAGCTCGCACCGGTCCTGCGCCACCTGGTCGCCCCGCACGACGTCGCCTTCGACGTCCTGAACGGCAACGGCCGCATGTGCCTGGTCGAACTGTCGCGCAAAGCCACCGCCGCCCGCCGCTACGACCCCATGTACCGGGACGAATTGGACTGGTGGACCGGCATTCCCGAAGCCGACGAGGGCCTCCCCGCCACTGCCCTCACATCGGAGGCCGAAACCGCTCGGGTCGGCGTCGCCCGCGCCTTCCCCGCCGTGCCGGACACCGGACGCCGGGCCGGACTCACCGACGCGTCACGGCTGGTGGTGCTGGGCACCCACGACGACTCCGTGCTGCGCTGGCTGCACGCCGGCGAGGCGCTGTCGACCGTGCTGCTCGAATGCACCGCCCGCGGACTCGCGACCTGCGCCCTCACCCACATCACCGAACTGCCCGCCGCCCGCCGCGCCCTCGCCGACCTGCTCCCCCACCGCATCCTGCCCCAGGTAGTGATCCGCGTCGGCATCGCGCCGCAGGACGAGCAGCGCCCGCGGACTCCGCGGCGTGCGGTGGACGACATCTTCACCGTTTCCTCGCACCCGGAGACCACCGATCACCGACGCTGAAGCACACGGAATTTCGAGGCTGCCGCCGAAGTCAGGCAGCAGCCAGGTCACGGCGACGGAACACGATCAGCGCCGCGGTGAACAGTGCGGCGGCCACGACGGCCACGGTGGCGGCCGGGGTGGGCGCGAAGGGTTGCACGGGGATTCGGGCCAGGGCATGGAACGGTGACGGGCGCAGCGCCCATTCCGGGAGTTTCAGCGTGGTGCCCAAGGTGTCCCACAGGTAGGCGGCCACGACGAGAGCGTGGACGAAGCTCACCGCGCGCGGGACCACGGCCAGGGCGAGGGCGGCCGCGCCGATGACCACCGCGAGCAGGGGCAGACTGTTGGCGGCCGCGGTGACGAGCGCCCCGGGGGCCAGGGACTGGCCGGTGAACGCCGCACCGGACCAGATGCACACCGCCGCAACCGCTGTCAGCGCCGCCGCCGATCCCAGCGCCAGCAGGGCGCGCCCCGACAGCCACGCGGACCGCGAGCGCGGCATCGCCAGCACGAGATCCAGGCGGCCGGTGGCCTCCTCGGCCCGGGCGGCCACGATGACCGTCACCGCCAGCAGCGCCGCCAGCAGCTGGATGAGGGAGAACAGCAGGGCGACGAAGCTGTCGACAGCCAGCTTGCTGCCGAAGAACTGGGTGTACATCGGTGTGCGGCGCAGGAAGTCGAGCATGGTCTTGACCAGGCTGCCCATCAGCAGCGCGTACAGAGCCGTTCCGGCGAACCAGAACACCAGCTGCGGCGCTTCCTCGCGCAGCGCGGCCCGGGCGGGCGACCCCAGCAGCAGGCGACGCGGGGAACGGCTCTCGCGCACCTCGAGCAGGCCGCGACCGATATCCCGTCGCCCCAGCATCAGCATCGAAACACCGAGCAGCACGATGGTTCCCGCCAGGATCACCGTGAGCGCCGGAAGCGACGGCGCGGCCGGGGGCCGCAGTTCCTCGAACCAGCCCAGCGGCGTCACCCAGCGCAGCCACGGAATGCCGTCGCCGATGTCCGCGGGGGCGCGCACCACGAACGCGACGACCACCACGCTCGCGGCCAGCAGCCGCGCGCCGCGCACCGTCGCCGTCAGTTGGGAGGTCAGCGCCGCCACCGCCGCGAAGAACCAGGCGGGCGCGACGAGTTGCAGCCCCAGCTCCCCCGCATTGGCGAGGGTCAGCAGGTGCTGCGGAATCCCGATGGCCGCCAGCGCGCTCACGCAGACCGCGCCGATCACCCCGGCCTGCAGAACCGTCGCGGTCACCGCGGCGGCGAACCATCGCCGGCGCGGCTGCGCGCCGGACAGCACCAGATCGCCGCGGCCCGCGTCCTCTTCCCCGCGCAGCGCACCCGCGGTGATGATCGACGCCCACACCGCCATGATCAGCCCGACGCTGGTCATGGTGCGCCAGGCCACCCATCCGGCCGGGTCGCCGATGTCGAACGGGTAGCCGTAGAGCGCGCGCAAGGCCCCGTTGTTCACCAGCGGCGCGAGCATCGCCGCGCGCGTCGCCTCAGCGGGGAACGCCACCACGTAGGTTTGCAGTGACGCCGCGCAGAACACGGCCATGAGGACCGTCATCACCGCCAGCGAAATCCGATTGGCGCGCAACCGCGCCCGCACCATGACCGCAAAGCCGTGCCCTGCCCGATCCGTCACTCCCAGCCATGCCGGATCCGTCACTCCGTGCCATGCCCGATCGGTCACCGTGGCACCCCCGGTAGCTCCGGGTCACCGGTTCGCGGGCGGGCGCTGCCCGTGTCCGGTCCGCCGTGGTAGTGCACGAGGAAGATCTCCTCGAGGCTGGGCTCGCGGCTGTCGATCGTGGTCACGGGCAGCCGGGTCAGCGCCGACAGCAGCGGGCCCATCGGGCCCCGAACCTGGAGCACCGCATGGTGATCGGCGAGTTCGGCGACCTCGACCCCGGCCAGCGCACCGACCGCCGCGAGATCGACATCGGGCTCGGCGAAGTTCACCTCGACGGTGCGCGCCGACAGGTGCCGCAGCTGCGCGAGCGTGCCCTCGTCGATGAGCCGTCCCGCCCGCAGGATCCCGATGCGGTCGCACAGCGCCTCCACCTCGCTGAGCACGTGCGAGGACAGGAACACCGTCTGCCCGCGGGCCCGCGCCTCGCCGACGGTCTCGCGGAAGGCCGCCTCCATCAACGGGTCCAGTCCCGAGGTGGGCTCGTCGAGGATCAGGATCTCCGCGCGGGTGGCGAAGGCCGCGATCAGCTGAACCTTCTGGCGGTTGCCTTTCGAGAGCGCGCGCACCTTCTTGTCCGGATCGAAGTCGAACCGCGCGATCAGCGACTCCCGATAGACGCGATCACAGCCGCCGCGCAGGTGCTCAAGATACTCGAAGGTCTCCGCGCCGGTCAGCGCCGGCCACAGGATCGCCTCGGAGGCGACGTACGCGCAGTCCCGGTGCGCGGCCACGGGTTCGGACCACGCATCGCGGCCACCGATCCGGATCGTGCCCGAGGTCGGCCGGTGCAGACCCAGCATCAGCCGGATCGTGGTCGTCTTCCCCGCACCATTGGGCCCCAGGTATCCGTAGACCTCGCCCGGCGCGATGTCGAGCTCCAGCCGATCCAGCGCGAGCGTGCCGCGGTAACGCTTGCTCACCGCATGCGCCTCGATGACCCCCATGGTCCCTGCTCGATTCCTGCTAGGCGGCGGGGCCGGATGCGTTCGGCGCGACGATGAACGCACCCGACATGCCCTTCTCGGCATGACCGGGCACCGGACACACGTACCGGTAGGTGCCGGAGGCGTCGGCGGTGAAATTCACTGTCTGCGTGTGCATTCCGTCCGCGCCGGCGTCACCGAGTGCCCACACTCCGGCCCCGCGGAACGCCGGAGACGTCATCATCATCATCGGATACTTGCTGCGGCTGATCACCAGGCCGTGCGCCATATCGTCATCGGCGTTGATGACCTGCATGCTCACGTGAGCGCCCATGGGGACGGTAACGGTGGGGTCGATCAGGCCCGCGATCCGGAAGTCCTCGGCCGGCATCACCGGGCTCGCCATGACCACCAGACGCACGTCGGTGCCGGTGAAGACGATGCTGTTGCTTGCCCGATCCACCGTCGCGTCGGCCGGAGTCTGGGCGCCGAGGCGCGCGGCGTCCTCCTCGCTCACCCGAGGGCCGGGGGCATCGCGCAGCCGCGCGCCCATCGCCGTGCCCGGGTCGCGGGTGCCCATCATTCCACCCGATCGGCCCCACGCCCCGTATCCGAGGCTCAGGACGGTCAATGCCACCGCGAGCACGAGCACACCCGCGATCGCGACGGCGTAGGTGGTTTTGCGGCTCCTCATTTCGGCACCCCGATTCAACTGCGTGTGCCCCCAGTGTCGACACCCGGCGACGCCCCGGACAGGGACCTTCCTCATCTGAGCGCCGCCCAATGTCCCTGGTTCGGCCTGCGATCGACGGATTCGACCGGGGGTTGCGGCGGGACGTTGGCCCCGATGCTGCGGGCCGCAGTGCTCTGTCGGACGAGACGCGGGCGCGAGGACGCTGAAGCCGTCCGGCCTCGACACCTCGCACCGGGAGTAGCCATGACATCCGAACAAATCGTCCTGCGCGACGAATCGCCGCAGATCTTCCGCGACCGCCGTGAGGCCGGTCGGGTGCTGGGCCGGCTGCTCGAGCACTATCGCGGCGAGCCAGACCTGATCGTGCTCGGCCTGGCGCGCGGCGGGGTGCCCGTCGCCTGGGAGGTGGCGGCCGCGTTGCGCGCCCCGCTGGACACCCTGATCGTGCGCAAGCTGGGCGCACCGGGAAATCCCGAATTCGCCATCGGCGCACTGGCTTCCGACGGCCGGGTGGTGGTCAACGACGATATGGTGCGCGCCTTGCACCTGACTTCGGAGCAATTGCGTTCCATCGCACGGTCGGAGGCGCGTGAGCTGACCCGCCGCCAGACCGCCTACCGCGACGGCCGCGCGCCGGTCGAGGTGGCCGGACGGACGGTCATCCTGGTCGACGACGGACTGGCCACGGGCGCGAGCATGCTGGCCGCGGTCGAAGCGCTGCGCGCCGAGGAGCCCAAGCGCATCGTGGTCGCGGTCCCGGCCGCGCCGGAGTCCACCTGCCGCGAATTCGGCGGGCTGGTCGACGAAATGGTGTGCGCCACCATGCCTTCCCCGTTCCGCGCCGTCGGCGACTCGTTCTGGAACTTCACCCAGGTCACCGACGACGAGGTGCGCACGCTGCTCGCGACCCCGACGATCGGCGCGGTCCGACCCACCCTCGATCCGGTCGCCGTGCTGCGCGCCGCCGCGATCGAAGCGCCCGCGGGCGTCCCACCCGAGCACGTGCTCGACGAGCTGATCGGCGACGCGCGATTCGTACTCATCGGCGAAAGCTCGCACGGCACGGCCGAATTCTATGCCGCGCGGGCCGCCATCACCGGCTGGCTGATCAGCGATCGCGGCTTCAGCGGGGTGGCCTGCGAGGCCGACTGGCCCGACGCCTACCGGGTCGACCGCTATGTCCGCGGCCTGGGCACCGACGGCTCACCGACGCACGCGCTCAGCGGATTCGAGCGCTTCCCGGGCTGGATGTGGCGCAATACGGTGGTGCGCGAATTCGTCGAATGGCTGCGGCTGCACAATGACCAGCGCCGCCGCGACGAGCAGCCGTGCGCCGGATTCTACGGCCTGGACCTGTATTCCATGCACCGCTCGATGGGGCGCGTGATCGACTATCTCGAGCAGGTGGATCCGGCCGCGGCGCGCCGGGCCGCGAACCGCTACGCCTGCTTCGACCGCGTCTCCGAGGAGGACGGCCAGGCCTACGGGTTCGCCGCCGCGTTCGGCGGCGGGGAATCCTGCCAGGCCGAAGTGGTCCGGCAGCTGGTCGAGCTGCAGCGCAGCGCCGCCGACCTCATCGAAACCGGCGACGGCGAAGCGCATTTCGACGCGCTGCGCAATGCGTGGACGGTACGCAATGCCGAGGCGTACTACCGGACCATGTTCGGGCCCCGGGTGGATTCGTGGAATCTGCGCGACGAGCACATGGCCGACACCCTCGACGCCCTGTCCGTCCATCTCTCGCGGCCCGGCGCTCCGGCGCGGATCGTGGTGTGGGCGCACAACTCCCACGTCGGCGACGCGCGCGCCACCGAAATGGCGGCCGACGGGCAGCTCTCGCTCGGGCAGCTGGTGCGCGAACGTCACGGAAACGATTGCCGCACCATCGGATTCACCACCGCGAGCGGGACGGTCACCGCGGCCAGCCGCTGGGACGGCACAGCCGAACGCAAGACCGTGCGCCCGCCGCTGCCCAGCAGCATCGAGGAACTGTTGCACGACACCGGGATGCCGGCGTTCTGTCTGCGCACCGACCGGCCCGATCGGGCCGTCGACATCCTGCGCACACCCCGGCTGGAACGCGCCATCGGCGTGATCTACCAGCCGGGCACCGAACGGCAGAGCCACTACTTCCACACGCGTGCGGCCGATCGCTTCGACGCCATCATCCACATCGATCGGACCACTGCCCTCGAACCGCTCATGCCCGACAGCACCTGGGTGGCGGGCACGACACCGGAGACCTATCCCACCGGACTGTGAAACCGTCCCGGCGACACCGCGATCCGGTGGGCTTTCGTCACCTCGATCGGGGTCTCTCGCATCGTGTGCACGGGCCGCCGAGGCGTCATCCTCGAGGACAGGCACCAGCCTTCACACGGATTCACCGGGAACAGAGGAATCATGGACGCGCACCCTGACCGCAACGCCGTCGTCGCCGGGGTGGACGGCTCGCCGACCTCGCTCAATGCCCTCCGGTGGGCGGCCTATCTCGCCGCGGCGGTGCGCGCACCGCTGGTCATCGCCTGCGCACCCCGGTTCCCCCACCCCGACGGCGATCCCGGGCACCGGCCGCCGGGGGCGCGGGTGATGCGCTGGCACGAGATCGCCGCGCGCACCGCCGAACACGCTGTCGCGCTGGTCCGTTCGTGCACGCCGGAGTTGCCCGTCACCACCGAGATCACCCCCGAGGCCGCCGCGCCCGCACTCATCGCGCTCAGCGCACACGCCCGGATCCTGGTCATCGGGGCCCAGACCGCTTGGGACGGAAGGCTGGTCGGGGCGACGACCATGGAGGTCGCCCGGCACGCGCGATGCCCGGTGGTGGTGTGGCGCGGCACCGCGGGGCGGCGCATTCCGCGACGGAAGCCGGTCGTGGTGGGCGTGGACGGCACCGCATTGAGCACGGCCGCGGTGGAATTGGGTTTCGAGCTCGCCGAAGCCCTCGAGGTGCCGCTCACCGCGGTGCACTGCTGGCCGGGAAACCGGATCGCACCGGTGGGTCCGGGAGTCGACCGCACCGCCACCGAACACGCCGTCCTGGCCGAGGCGCTGGCCGCGCACCGCGAGGCGCATCCGGGGGTGCGGGTCACCGAAATGGCGACGCCCGGCGTGCCCGCCACCGTGCTCGCCGAGGCGGCACGCGACTCTCAGCTGGTGGTGGTCGGCACCCGGGCCCGCAATACCGCGACGGCCGCGCTGTTCGGATCGACCAGCCGGGATCTGCTGCACCGGGCACCCTGCCCGGTTGCCGTGTGCGCGTGAGCATTCCGCCCCCGCGTCGGGGGCGGTCCTCAGGGGCGCGCGATCAGCTCGCGCAATGGTTGTCCGCTGTGCAGGTCCGCGATGGCCGACGCCAGCAGGGGCACCACCGAGCACACTTCGAACGGAGGCGTGACCGCGTCGTGGGCGATGGTGTCGGTGACCAGGACCCGGCGCACGCCGAGCCCGCGCAGCCGCTCGACGGCGCCGGGGGTCAGCGGTCCGTGGGAGGCGGCCACGACGATGTCGCTCGCCCGGTGCCGCAGGATCTCCACCGCCGCTTCGAGAGTCGCCGCCGTGGAGATCAGGTCGTCGACGATCACCGCCGCGCGGCCGCGCACCTCGCCGAGCAGTTCGATCGCGGTGGCGCTGGTATCGCTGTCACGATGCTTGCGCACCAGCGCGACCGTGTCCCCGGTGATAGCCGCGTACTGCTCGGCCAGCTTCGCCGCACCGGCGTCGGGCGCCACCACCACGGTGTTGCCGCCGTGCGCCGGGCTGATCCGCTCGGCCAGCAGCGGCACCGCCGTCAGGGTCTCGACGGGTATCGGACTCACCGATTCCAGTGCGGCCGTGTGCGGGTCGACGACGACGAGCCGATCCGCGCCCGCGCCCGCGACGGCCTCCGCGACCACCCGCAGCCCCAGCGCCTGCCCGGCCCGCGTGCGCCGGCTCTGCCGGGCGTAGCCGAAGTAGGGCACCACCGCGGTCACCCGGGCGGCCCGCGACCTGCGGCAGGCGTCCAGCAGCAGCAGCAGTTCGACGAGATTGTCATTGACCGGGGGCGAGGTCGGCTGCACGACATAGACATCCTTGCCGCCCACGTGCTCCACCACCGGGCGAACCTCCCCGTCCGGGAAACGCTCCAGCTCGCCGCCGGGAGCCTCGATATCGAGCATGGCGGCGATCGCGGCGGCCAGTCCCGGATTTGCGCTACCGGACACGACTCGAAGCGGTGTCATGACAGTCTCCCTTTCCTTCGCATAACCCACCATGACCTCGCCGTCGCATCCCCCAGCAGAGTCACAGGCCCTGAACCGCAGCGACATTGGACCCCCCTGACAGTGCTCACCGCCCCTGGCGAACCCGGCCCGCGGAGCGGATCCTCAATCCTGGAAACCTCGATATGCCACGCCGAGGAGGCGAGTTGACGTGCCGACGACAGCGGCCCTCTTCCTGGGAGCGATAGCGGCCTGGGCGGTACCGATGATGCTGTGGTGGAACATCGCCGGACGCGCGGACGAGACACGGCGCACCCGGGCGGCCCGGCATCGCCCCGAGCCGACCCCCGCCTCCCCCGCCGATCCGGCATCCCCGGCGAACGCCCACCCGAGTGTCGAATGGGCCGACCCGGCCCGAATCTGGACCGCCCTCAACGCCGAGAACACGCTGCTCACCGCCCTCCTCACGGGCCTGATTCCGCGGGACGACTACCGTGCCCGCATGAGCGAGCTCGCCCGGCGCTGCGAACCGGCACAACCGACCAAGGGCGACGAGTAGCCGACACCGCCCCTCCCGGCCGGGCCGGAGGAACTACTGCCGCGCGACTGCCTTCGGATAGAATCCGAAGGCAGTCGCTTTTCTGCGGACTCGACTGTCGCCGTGGATGATTCGCGATGTAACCAGCGAGCACCTTTGCCGACCAGATGGTTTCGAATGTTCCAGCCGATACCCGCCCGGACCGCGCCGATCTGGTCGGTAGCCTGGATGGCGGTTCCGCAGCAACCCCGTCGTTTCTCCGGATCCGGCTGGGACGGAACCGGATTCGCCCATCACACCCTGCGCCAAGTGGTGCGGGTCGGTTCGGGAGGAGGTGCTGTTCGAGTTCGGCTGAGCAACCGATACGGCACCGCACCGTTGCCCGTGCAGGTAGCGGCGATCGCGCGCACCGTTCCCGGCGCCGGGATCCGGCCCGCGACACTGCGGCCGCTGACCTGCGGATCCTCGGTCTCGTTCACGATCCCGGCGGGCGTCGATCTCGTCACAGATTCGGTGCCGCTACGGATTTCACCGTTCGAGTCGCTGACCATCAGCATGTATCTGGCCGGGTCGGCCGGGGCCGCGACGCAGCACACCCGGGCGTTCGCGACCACGTTCCGCGCGGTCGGCGATCATCACGCCGACGCCGTCGGCACCGCGTTCACCGAGACCTCGCAGTCCTGGTACTACCTGTCCGGCATCGAGGTCGCCAATGTGCGCCCCCAGCCCGCCGCGGTGGTCGTCTTCGGCGACTCGATCGTCGACGGTTTCGGCTCCACCGCGAACTCCGACCACCGCTTTCCCGATGAGCTGGCGCGGCGGCTCGTCGCGGCGGGCATACCGCACGCGGTGCTCAATGCCGGGATCAGCGGTAACCGCCTCGTCGTGGATTCCGCGTGGCTCGGCGAGAGCGGCGCACGGCGATTTCGCCGCGACGCTCTCGAGCTGCCGGGTGTCGGCACCGTCATCGTCCTGGAGGGCACCAACGACATCGGGCTCGACGGCGCATCCCCCGACGTCGGCGAACCTCCCGTACGCGTCACCGCGGATCAGCTCATCGCCGCGCACCGGGAGCTGATCCGCCAGGCCCGTGCGCGCGGGGTGCGCGTGCTCGGCGCCACGCTGCCCCCTTTCGAGGGCTGCCCCTTCTACTCCGACAAGGCCGAGGCCGAACGCCGAACCGTCAACCACTGGCTGCGTACCAGTGGCGAGTACGACGCCGTCATCGACTTCGATGCCGCCCTCGCCGATCCCGGCAACCCGCGACGGCTGGCCCCCGCCTTCGACAGCGGCGACCACCTGCATCCCAACGACCTCGGCTACACCGCCATGGCCGACGCCGTGAATCTGGCCGACCTGAATCGGGGCACCCGCGATCGCTATGGTGCGTACAGTCCTCGCACCAGCTGGCCCGCGGCCGATTCCGCGAGGTGACGGGCCAGGTCGGCTTCGGTGATGATGCCGACCAGCCGATTGTTCTCGCACACCGGCACCCGGTGGATCCGATGGTCGCGCATCAGCAGCAGGACGTCGGCGAGGTCGCTGTCGGCCGCGACGGTGTGCAGGTCGCGGGTCGCCACCGTCGAGACCGGCGTCCGGTCCGGATCACCGCCCGCGGCAACGCATCTCACGACCAGATCACGATCGGTGACGATGCCGATCGCGTCCCCGTAGGCGTCGACGACCGGCAGCGCGCCGATGTCGGAATCCCGCATGCGGTGGGCCGCTTCGGTCACCGTGTCCTGTTCGGAGATGGTGAGCACGCCGACGTGCATGAGGTCGCGGGCGGTGTTCGCGGTGATCTCGTTGCACACGTCGACGACACCGTCGACGGCCGCGGTGAGCGCGGTGATCACATCGACCATGCCCTGCCGTTCGACGGTGCCGCGCAGGGTGACGACCCCGTCGCGCACCGTGACCGAAACCTCCTGCGGCACCAGCCACATCGCCTTGTCCAGCACCTCGGACCGCACCTCTTCGGCCAGTTCGGCATCCGTGCGCAGATAGACCCTCAACAGATCCTTGCGGCTGACGATGCCGACCGGTTCGCCGTTCTCGTCGACGACCGGCGCACGCTTCACCCCGTACCGGGCGAGGGTGGCGGCCGCCTCGGGCAGCCGGGTGGCGGGCGTCAGCGTCACCGCCGGGGAATTCATCAGCTCGGCCGCGGTACGTGCCCGCGTCCGGTGCGCGAAGGTCCTGTGCAGCAACCGATCCCATGCCGATTCCCGGCCCCGGCCCCCGGCCCGCGTCGGCCTGCCGAGCAGGTCCGCTTCGCTGACCACACCGATCACCCGCCCTCCCGCGTCGAGGACCGGTGCGCCGCTGACGCCGTGCTCGGCGAGGGCGCCCACGATCTCCCGGAACGGCGCATCGGTCCGCACGGAGACCACCTCCCGGGTCATGACATCGGCGACCGTCTTGTGCTTCATCGTGTTTCCTCTTCCGCGGCCCTGGTCACGTCGACTTGTTGCCCGAGTGGTTCGGCGTGTGCTGCATCGTGGAATATCGGGCCGCGGCGATCTCTTCGCGGGCACGCAGTTCCGCGCTGCTGAGCACGTAGGCGTCGGGGCCCGGGAAGGTCAGCGCCCGATGGCCGTTGTCGGTCCAATGGACGAGATAGGGCGGCGCACCGTCTTTTCCGCGCACCTCCTCGACGAGACCGCGGCGAACCGCACCGCCGACGGCACGTCCTTCGACGATCAGCCAATCTCCCGCGTGCGCTCGCATGGCACTACCTCCTCACTCGATGGCCGGGAACCGTCAGGTCGGTGAATGCTGTTCGGCCGGTGCCGGCTGCTCGACCTCACCGGGGTCGAGGGCGGCCACCGCGTGGAAGCCGGCCGCCAGGCAGTCGGTCAGCTGCGCCGGATCGGGTACCGCCGCGGTGTCGGAATTGATTCCGATGTAACAGGTTCCGACGTGGGAGATCAGGGTGATGTTCAGGGCGGTGCCGGTGGTGGGGCCGAAGGGGTAGATCCGCTCGACCTTCGCACCCGCGATGTAGAGCTCGACCGGGGAGCCGGGGACGTCGGAGGCGATGAAGTCGACATGTTTGAACATGGGGGTGAGCAGGCCGACCGGCAGCCGGTTGAAGGTCGCCGCGACGGCGTTGGACAGCGGGATGGCCGGTTCGCGCCGCCAGCGCTCGACGGTGGTGTCCAGGGCGCGCATGAGTTCGACCGCGGCGGTGATCTCGACGGGAACCGCGAAGCGCGCCAGCGTGATCCGATTGCCGCCGATGGGGTCGCCCGGCCGCCGCAGGCTGATCGGCATCGCCACGCGCAGGTGTTCGACCTGGTGTCCGTGACGGCGGTGGTAGATGCGCAGGCCGATCAGCACCGAGGCCAGGAAGGCGTCGTTGACCGTGCAGCCCGCCGCGTGCGCGCCGCGCTGCAGCGACGCCAGCGGCACGTCGAGCACCGTCAGCTGCCGCCCCAGGCCGCGCTGGGTCATCAGCGGTGACAGCGTCCGGGTGATCGGGCGGGCCAGCTTCAGCAGGGATTCGGCCAGTATCGCGCCGTCCCGGACGGCGCCGACGGGGTTGGTGACCGCGCGGCGGGCCAGCTGCGGAATCGCCGCGAGCCCGGAACGCACCATGTCCGCGCCCGCCGACCAGTTCCACGCGACGATATCGCCGAGCACGCCCCCGCCCGAGCCGGCCGTGTCGGAAACCTGTCCGTGTTCGGTCCCTTCCCGGGTGAAATCGAGGATCTCACCGGCGATCTCGATACCGCCGACGCCGTCGGTGAGGCTGTGGTGCACCTTCAGCACGAGGGCGCTCCCACCCCCTTCCAGACCGCCGAGCACGGTGAACCGCCACAGCGGCCGGGCCGGATCGAACGCGGACATGACCTCGGTGCGCGCGAACTCGATCGCCGCGGACAGATCCGCGGGGGCAGGCAGGGCGAGATGACGCACGTGCCAGGACAAGTCGAAGTCCGGATCGGGCATCCACCGCGGCGGCGTCAGCCCCCAGGGCGCCGCGACCAACCGGTGCCGGAACCTCGGCACCGCTCGCGTGCCTCGATCGATCATGCGTACCAGCCGATCCCAGTCCGGTTCGCGGTCCAGCACCAGCACCGTCACGATCGTCGATCGGAGATTCGGATCCTGCTCCATGCTCCATGTGAAGAGGTCCGACTGAGTCATATGTGAGTCCTGTGAACCCATCGCCTTAACCATTCGTCCGCGGGCGATTCCCCCTTCTTCACTGTGACCGCACCGAACTCCTGAGCGGCAGGGGCGAAGGTCCCCCGGACCGCGAACCTTCGGGCCCAATCGCACGCCCGGCGACGGTCCCGCGCGCTGCCGTTGATCTTGCTGTGCCACAGCGCCTTTGGTCCCGAGAGAGGACGAATCGACGGCCGGATGGGGACCATCGGCCCTACGGGGCGCCGCGTGGACGCGGACATGCTGATGCACGGTGCCGACTCCCTCGGCGACCGTTGCCCGATCTCGCGCAAGGAGCAAGACCATGACCACACCCACCCGGCAGGAGTCCCAGCAGACCGACCGTCTGTCCGACGAGGTCCTCGAATCGGCCAAGGCCGGACAGCGGGCCGCCAGCGCCGCCGTGCACGCCTTCATCACCACCGTCGACGAGGCGATTCGTGAGCGCCGGGAAGCGATCCGCGAGGACTCGGCCCTGCACGCGCTGCGCAAGTCCCTCATCGAAGCGGGCCTGGAACTGTCCGACAAGCTCATCACGGCGCAGTACGAGTTCCTGCGCAGCATCGTGCGCGAGGCGGGCGAAGCGCTGAACAAGGCCGACGGCCAGAAGCGCTGAGCGACATCGCCCACGCCGACCCAGAACGAGATGCCCGGTGGCCGTGCCGACAGGATCGGCGGCCGCCGGGCATTGTCATCCGGTGTGCTGCACTTCGACCTGAGAGTAGGGCGAGGACGCGCCCGCCAGCAGCGGTTCGGCCTGGCCGCGGGTCACCTGGTCGACGAACGCGACCAGGTAGGCGTCGGTGATGGTCAGCGCCACGTCGCCGTCGATCGATCCGAGCCCGACCGCGGACCGTAGCGGCAGGGCCAGGTAGTACGCGCCGTAATCGCTGAAGTTGAAGTGCTCGGACCCGTTGAGCCGATAGCTCCAGACGGGACCGGTGCTCGCCGTGAGCAAGGTGTGGGCGGCATCGTGTGCGGCTTGCTCGCTGGCATTGCCCGGCCGACAGATACCGGTGACGCACGAACTCTGGCTGGCCAACAACATCATCGGCTTGGCGAGCCCCGACCCGACGACGTCCCCGAATTGGGTGCCGTCCAGGTCCGCGGCCCCGACGCACCGCACATCATCGTGACACGCTTGCAGTGCGGCCGCGCCGCCGAAGGAATGGCCGAGGTACACGGTGGTGGCGGCGTCGATGTGCCCGGCGAACCGCCCGGTGGCGTCCAGCCCGGCGAGCTCGGTGGCGACGAAGCGGTCGTCGGCCGCCCAGACGCCGACCAGTCGATCGTCGACCGCACGCATGGCGGCCGTGTCCGAATCCTGGGGATTACCAGCGGATGTCGCGGCCACCGCCCGCCCGTTGAGCACTGTCAGTTTCGCGCTGTAGGTGGGGGTGATCCCGGCGACCAGGTACCCGTGACTGGCCAGATTCTCCGCGAGCGTGGTGTATTGCGGTGCGGCCAGACCCAACCCGGGTTCGAGCACCACGACGGGGAATCTGCCGACGGCGACGGGGGCGTCGGCGACAGCGTGCACCCGGACGTGGTCGAAACCGGTCTCGCCCAGCCCGGGCAGACCGCTCACGTGCAGCCCCGACCAGGCGCCCGGGGCGTAGGGCGCGGGCGCCGCACCGGGATCGGGTGCGGCCGGGTACCACAGCCACACCGACAGCTCCCGCGGCATGCCCGGCCGGGGAGCGAGCGGATCGGCACGAGTGTCGTCGGTCCAGTCGACGGTGGTCCGGCCGACCGCATAGGGACCGGTCGGGGCGGGCAGGGTGATCTGCTGCCCCCGCCTGACCGCCACATAACCGATGTAGCCGACGACCGTCACCATCGGCACGATCATCAGGACGAGCAGGGTCTTCGCAGTTCGGCCACGGAGCCACCGCCGGCTGGTACGCGTCTGCGCTGCCTGTTCGGCCAACGGGTGCCCTCTCCTCGTACGCACGACGTTATAGCGTCTCACGCTCTATCGCCAGGAACGGTCACAGCCCGTAAGGGCCCGATACCGTCGTCGAAAGTCCTCACGGTCGTTGACCTTTCAGTGCCGAGAGACGACATTCGGCCTCTCGGCGGACGACGGCCGGCGGTGCACAGTCGAAGCATGAACCTCTCAGGGCAAACCGGAGATCGGCCCGAGGACGGGCTGCGGTGGCGGACAACGACGGTCGACGGTGTCCGCAGCCGTTATCTGGTCGGCGGCTCCGGTCCCAACGTGGTGCTGCTGCACGGATTCGGGCTGGCGAATCGCACCTATCGCATCGCGCTCGAGGAGCTCACGCGCCGTGGGATGCGCGTCCACGCGCCGACGATGCCGGGCTTCGGCGGCACCGGCGAACTGCCCACCAGCCGCACCAGCATTCAGGGCTACGCGGCCTGGGTCGCCGCGTTCATCCGGTCCGTGGGCATCACCGAACCGGTCACCCTCATCGGGCATTCGTTCGGCGGCGGCGTCGCCATCATGACCGCTCACGACTCACCGGATCTGGTGGGCCGGCTGATCCTGGTCAATTCCGTCGGCGGGTCGGCGTGGGTCAACGGGCGCGGCACGCTGGTGGCGATGACCCAGCGGCCGCTGTGGGATTGGGGGCTGCACCTGCAGGCCGACGTCCTGCCGGTGCCCGAGTTGACCCGCGTGCTGCCGGTCATCCTCCGCGACGGCGTCCCGGCAGCGCTGACCCACCCGCGCGCCTTCTGGCGGGCGGCCAAGCTGGTCCGGACCGCGAATCTGACGGCCGAACTCGCCGAACTGGGCAGGCGCGGGCTGCCGATCACGATCGTCTGGAGCAACGAGGACAACGTGATCCCGGCCGCCGCGACCCACACCCTGCGCGCCGCCCACGAGGAGATCCGCACGATCACCGTCGAGGGCAGGCACTGCTGGCTGCTGGCCGATCCGACCCGGTTCGGCGAAGTCGTCAGTGAGGCACTGACTTTCACGCCCGCCACCGGCGCCGCCTGATACCGACCATCAGCCACGAGGACAACTGAAATGAAGACGACCCGCAAACTCGCGGCCCTGGTGGCCGCCCTGGTGGTGGCCTCGGTTCCGTTGCGGGCCACGGCCTCCGACGCGGCCCCCGGGTCGGCGACGGTGTTCACCCGCGCCTACGACACCGCGAGCAAGAACGTCACCCTCACCTTCGACGCGGATTGGTGGAGCCCGGGCAATCCCGACGAGGTGCTGCGCATCCTGCGCGACAACGGGATCACCGCCGCCTTCTCCCTCACCGGCCGCTATGTCGAGAAATATCCGGATCAGACGCGGACGCTGCTCGCGGCCGGGCACAAGCTGATCAACCACAGCTACGACCATCCCTACTTCTCCGGGCTCTCCCAGTCCGAGCGGTGGTCGGAGCTGGACCAGGCGGAGGCGGCGTTCAACCGGCTGGGGTTCACCTCCGGCGGCTGGTTCCGCGCGCCGTACCGCGACGGGTATCAGGACGCGAGCGTCAATCGTGATCTGGCGGCCCGCGGGTATTACGTCAACTTCGATTGGACCTTCGACACAACGGGTTACGAGGGCGCGAGCCTGGACACGATCCTCGCGCGGGTACGTCAGTACACGGTGCCGGGCGCGACGATCGTGATGCACCTGAGCAACGATTCCACCGACACCGCGGCGCTGCCGTCGATCATCTCGACCCTGCGCGGCATGGGCTACGGCTTCACCGACCCCTATCACGCCGTCACCCAGGGCCTGATCGGAGCGAAATACGCCGCGCTCGGCGCACAGCGCTCGGCGCTGGGCCCGCCCCGCTCCGGGGAGATGGCCGCCACCGCCGCCGGAACCAGCGCGGTGCAGTGGTTCGACGCCGGCCGCATCTACTGGCGGAACAACCTCGGCGCCTTCGAAGTTCACGGCGCGATCGGCGGCAAATACTTCGGGCTGGGCTCGGTGACCTCCTTCCTCGGCTACCCGAAAACCGACGAGACCACCACACCCGACGGCAAGGGCCGCTTCAACCACTTCGAAGGCGGCTCGATCTACTGGAGCCCCAACAGCGGAGCGGACCTGGTGTACGGCGCGATCCGCGACAAGTGGTCCGAACTCGGTTGGGAGCGCGGATTTCTCGGCTACCCGATCTCCGACGAGGTCGGCGTGACCGGAGGACGGGCGTCGCAGTTCCAGGGCGGCAACGTCTACTGGTCCGCGGCCACCGCCGCCCACGAAGTCCACGGCGCCATCCTGTCCCGCTACCTCCAGCTCGGCGGCACCTCGAGCAGCCTGGGCCTGCCGGTCGGCGACGAGCACGACATCGACGGCGGCCGCGCCAGCGACTTCCAGCACGGCACCATCACCTGGAACGCCACCACCGGGGTGGTGACGGTGACCAACCGGTAGACCGAACACCTCACCGCCACAACGGATCCCGCGAGCCTGGAGCGTCCAGGTGGCGGCTCACCGCCGCGAGCACATCGGCCCAGATGTCGTGGATGAGGTAGTGCCCGGCGTCCGGCACGAACGTGGCTCGGCAGTTCGGGAGGGCGGCCGCCAGCCGTCGCCCGTGCGCGACCGGGACATTGCGGTCGAGCTCCCCGTGCCACAGTTCCACGGGGACAACGACATCCGAAGGCCGGAACTCCCAATCACGGCGCAGCAGCACCATTTCGCGCGCCATGGCGTCGCCGGTGAGGGCCGCCCGGGCGTTCTCGGCGGCCATCCGGGCGATCTCCGGACGGGCCAGGATCCGCCGATCACAGTCCGGCAGCTCACTGCCGAGTCCACGCACGAACCGATCGGGGCGACGCGCCGCCAGCAGGGCCCCGAAGCGCAGCAGCGCCGGTGACCGGTGCGCCCACTCGAAGCCGCGCCGGGTCGTGGCGAGCATGCCGTCCAGGGCGTCCGGCCAGAACGGCGCGACACTGCTCACGAGCCCGACGGCGGCGACGCGGTCGGGGTAGCGCACCGCGCAGGCGAGCGCATGCGGTCCGCCGCCGGACACCCCGGCGACGGCGAAGCGCGTCCAGCCGAGCCGATCGGCCAGTGCCACAGCGTCGTTCGGCCAATCCAGCAGCCGACGGTGCGGTTGCGGACCGGACCCGCCGTAGCCGGGGCGGTCGGCGGTCACGAGATCGACGCCCAGGCTTTCCGGTATCGATTCGGGTGGCCGGAACAGCCGCGAACCCGGTGTGCCGTGACAGAACAGCACCGGTCGCCCGCCGGCTCGGCCCATCCTCAGATAGGCGAGCCGACGGCCGTCGTGCAGCGGCAGCATCGAGGTCGATGCCGTCGTCATCGTGGGAGTCCTTTCGGCCGGCACGCGGCCCCGCCGCCGCGCTACAGTGCGCGGCCGCGGGCGTGCGCCAGGAGCACCGCGATCTCGGTCGAGATCCCCGAGGCGAGTTCGTCGATGTCGGGGGTGGTGTCGTAGTCGCCGGTGATGCCGAAGTTCAGCTGGTCGGCGTAGCTGAGGATGGCGACGGTTGTGCGCACGCGCATGGCGATGGGGATGGCGGGCCAGATCTCGAGGACCTTGCGGCCGCCGAGGGTCAACCAGTGGCGGGGGCCGGGGATATTGGTCGCCAGGGCGCCCACACCGCGTTGCGGGACCCGCGACGCCGTGCGGAAGACGCCCGCCACCAGGGCGAACGGGAGTCGGTCGGCCAGGGCCAGCAGTGATTTCTCGGTTTCGGCCTCGCCTCGGGACCGGTGGCGTGCGATGCGTTCGTGTGCGGCGGTGAGGCGTTCGAGGGGTTGCTCGAACTCGATCGGCAGGCGCACGATCATCGCCGAAACACGGTTGTCGGGAACGTATCTCGCATCCGCGGCGCGCATCGACACCGGAACCAGGATGCGCAGTTTCCCGGGCGCGGGCTGCTCGCCCCGGGCCAGCAGCAACCGGCGGTAGGCGGCGGCGATGGCGGCGACCGCGACATCGTTGACCGTCATCCCGAAGTCCGTGGCGATCTCCCGGACGTCGGTCAGGCTGGTCCGTGCCACCACATAGCGGCGCTGGCGTCCGATCGGGCCGTTCAGCGACGAATCCGGTGCGGGCGCGACGGCGGAGTACACCACCGGGGCCAGCGTGCGCAGCGCGCCGACGACGAACCCGGGCACCGCGAACGGCAGTCCGACCGCGCGGGTGAGCGCCGCCAGTGTTCCTCCGCGGGAATGCTTTTCGAGCGCCGCATGCGGCACGGCGTCGACCGGATCGCAGAAGCTCTCGAACAGGGTGATGCCCGAGATGCCGTCGACCATGCTGTGATGGGCCCGCACGATCATCGCCCAGCGGCCGTCGCGCAGCCCCTCGACCACCACGACGTCCCACAGCGGGTGGTCCCGGTCGAACGGCTCGGCGAGTTCGCCGGCGACCAGCTCACGCAGCGCCCGCTCGTCACCGGGTTCGGGTAGCGCCGTCCATCGAATGTGGTGCGCCAGATCGAAATTCGGGTCGTCCTCCCAGATCGGCGCCACCAGATCCCACGGGACCCGGCGCACCCGCTGGCGCAACCGCCCGTGCAGGCCCAGACCCCGATCGAGCCCCGCGCGGAAACCGTCCCGCGTCGGAGGGCTGCCCTCGATGATCGCCACCGCGCCGATGCCCATGCTGATGTGCCGGTCGGCGTCTTCCATATCCATGAATCCCGCGTCCAGCGGTCTCAATTCGGTCATGATCATGCCCGTTCCGGCAGCCGCCGCGGCACTCTCCCACGGCTCGAAAACTGCCGCTGTCAGAAGGAAAGCGTCGCGCATCGCGGGCCATGTCCGGCAGATGCCAAGGTAACCGGATGCGATGACATTCGCACCCGGCGTACCTCGCGCCCGCCTCAGGCCGAGCCGGGCTCCGCGTCGATGACCACATAGGGATCCTCCGGGAACACCGGGAACCGTGGATGCGCCCGTTCGTAGAGCGCGTGCGCCTCTTCGAATTCCACCGTTCCCGGCCACACCGTGCGCGCCGGGCCCGACAGCCAGTGGCCGCCGACCCGGATCGACGCCGGATGCGGCGAGCGGAAGTTGCGCCACCACACCTTCGTGGCCGACTTCCCGACCCGGATGATCACCCGGTCCCCGGCTTTGACGAACATCACGGGAAACGCGATGTGCCGCCCCGAATTCCGTGCGGTATAGCGCAGTTCCCCGACCGTGCGCCCGAGACCGGTCGGCAGGCGCAAGGCCATCAGCACCGCCGAAGCGCCGAATCCTGGGGTCTCGTATCCGGTGCTCATCGCGTCGTCCCCGAGGCGAGGACCGCGGGCCCGTCGAGCACGGCGGCAGACCCGTTCGAAGGCGTCTGCGGGGCCTGCGCCGACGCGGCGGCGGATTCGCGGGCGAAGAACCCGCTGATGTCGCTGATGGCGCTCATCAGCGGCGCGGGGAACACGACGGTGGTGTTCTTGTCCACGCCCAGCTCCACCAGGGTCTGCAGGTTGCGCAGCTGCAGGGCCAGCGGGTGGGCCATCATGGTGTCGGAGGCCTCGCCGAGCGCGGCGGCGGCCAGCGATTCGCCTTCGGCGGCAATGATCTTCGCCCGCTTCTCGCGTTCGGCCTCGGCCTGGCGCGCCATCGCCCGCTTCATGCTGTCGGGCAGCTGGATGTCCTTGAGCTCCACCAGCGTGACCTCCACGCCCCATTCCAGGGTGGTGGTGTCGAGGATCTGGCGGATATCGGCGTTGATGGCGTCGGTTTCGGCCAGCGCCTGATCGAGGGTGTGCTGGCCCACCACCTTGCGCAGCGTGGTCTGCGCGATCTGGTCGATGGCGGCGTGCACGTTCTCGATCGCGACCACCGACTTGCGGGCGTCGACCACCCGGAAGTAGGCGACGGCCGAGATGTCGACGCTGACATTGTCGCGGGTGATGATGCCCTGCGACTGGATCGGCATGGTGATGATCCGCATCGACACCTTCTTCATCTGGTCGATGACCGGAATGATGAAGTTCAGCCCCGGCTCGCGGACCGCCACGACCCGTCCGAGCCGGAACAGCACGCCACGCTGGAATTGGAATACCACCCGAATGGACGTCGCCGCGACGATGATCACCACGATCGCCGCCACGAGGCCGATCCCGGCGGCGGCGTTCACGACGTCTCTCCTGACACTGTGATCCCGTAGCTGTTCATGATGTACCTCCAGTTCATCTCGATGACTTCACGATCGGCTGCCGCTCCCGGGCCGCCGCCAGCAATTCCGCGACAGCGGTGTGGATTCCGTCGGCGATCACCTCGAGATCCGGGGTGGAGTCGTAGTCACCGGTGATGCCGAAGGTGAGCTGATCGCCGTAGCTGAGGATCGCGATCCCGGTGCGCAGGCGCATGGCGATGGGGATGGCGGGCAGCAGTTCCAGTACTTCCCGGCCGAGCATGGTCAGGGTTCCGCGCGGGCCGGGCACATTGGTCGCCACGGCCGTCACGCCCCGCTGCGGCAGCCGCGTCCACAGCCGCAGCGACCAGGCCACCGGCGCGAACGGCACTCGGCCCGCCAGCGCCAGCAGCGACTTCTCCGACTGCGCCGCGCCACTGGACTTGTGCCGGAGCATCCGTTCGTGAATGGTCCGCAGCCGCTCGACCGGATCCTCGAGGTGCAGCGGCAGCAGCGACAGCACCGCCGAAACCCGGTTGTCGAACGCCTTTTTCGCATCCGCGGCGCGCATCGACACCGGCACCAGGATGCGCACGGAATTGCCGGTGGGGTCCTCGCCGCGGCCCAGCAGCACGGCGCGGTAGGCCGAGGTCACCGCGGCCAGCACCACGTCGTTGACCGTCGCGTCGAATCCCCGGCCGATCTCGCGGATCTCGGCCAGCGAGGCGCGCGCGATCACGTAGCGGCGCTGCCTGCCGATCGGGCCGTTGAGCGAGGAGGCGGTCGGCGCGGAGACCAACGCGGCGGCGACCGGCGCGAGGCTGCGGGCCATGCCCAGCGCGTACCGGGGCACGTCGATCGGCAGCCGCAGGCCCGTGACCGCCCAGTCGAACCAGTTCTTGGGACGAGCCGCGCCGTCGGCGCGCTCACCTGCGGGCGGCTGCGCGACTTCGTGTGCGTCGCACAGGCTCTCGAAGAGGGACACGCCGGAGATGCCGTCGACGAGGCTGTGGTGGGCCTTGACGATCAGGGCCCAGCCCCGGCCCGCGACCCGCTCCACGACCACGCATTCCCACAGCGGATGGTCACGGTCGAGGCGCTCGACCAGTTCGGTGGCGATGAACTCCCGCAGCTCCGCCTCGTCGGCCGGTTCGGGCAGCGCACTCCATCGAATATGGTGGGCCAGATCGAAATTCGGGTCGGACTCCCACACCGGGACGGTCAGGTCCAGGGGAGCGCGGCGGACGCGCTGGCGCAGCCGATCGTTCGCGGCGACTCTGTCGGCCAGCACCGCCTCGAACTCCGCGTGCGAGGGCGGCGTCCCGGACAGGATCGCCACCGCGGCGATGCCGAGGCTGATGTGCCGGTCCGAATCCTCGAGTTCGATGAATCCCGCGTCCAGCGGCTGCAATTCGGTCATGACCGATACCTGATCTTCGACTGTGTGTGGTGCTCGCCTGCCGGCGTTCACCCAGCATGTCGCGCCGACCGCGGGCGGGGTCACGGCCGAAGGTCACAGATCTCCCGGTCCGAGGTCGCCGACCTCCCGCCGATAGGCCGCGACCGCGGTGCGCAGGGTCGGGAACAGCCGGTCGGCGCCGATCCGCTCGACCAGTCCGGCCGCGCCGAGCGCCCTCAGCAGGTCCTGTTTCACCCGGGCCATGGCGAAGACCGTTCCCCGCGCCGTCAATTCGGCCCGCAGCTGTTCGACCGCGTCCAGGGCGGTGAGATCGACCTCGACGTTGGCCTCGGAGCTGAGCACGAACCAGCGCACCGGCTCGTCGTTCGAGGTGAACGAGTCGACCGCGGCCAGCGCGCGGCGGCGGAAGTCCTCGGCATTGGCGAAGCACAGGGGCGCGTCATAGCGGTAGATCACCAGTCCTGGAACGGGTTTCGCCTCCGGATAGTCGTCGACGTCGTGCATGCCGGCCAGGCCGGGCACGAAGCCCAGGATCGCGTCGTGCGCGCGGGCGACCCGGCGCAGCAGATCCAGGATCGACAGGCCGATCGCGAGCAGGATGCCGTAGAGCACGCCGACCGCGAGCACCGCCGCCGCCGTGCACAGCGCCAGCACCAGCTCGCTGCGGCGGAAACGCGCCAGCCGGGCGAACTCCGGTAGATCGATCAGCCGCAGTGCGGCGTAGACCACCAGCGCGCCCAGCGCCGCCGTCGGGAACGCGGCCAGGATCGGCCGCGCCCAGAACACCACGCCCAGCACCGTCACCAGCGCGACCGCCGAATAGAGCTGGGTGCGCGCGCCCGCGGCGTCGGCGAGCGTGGTGCGGCTGCCGCTGCAGCTGACCGGAAAACCCTGCGACACACCGGCGGTCAGATTGTTGACGCCCAACGCCAGCAGTTCCCGGTTCGCGTCGACGGTGTCACCGTGGCGTGCCGCGAAGGCCCGCGCGGTCAGCACCATGTCGGAGTACCCGACCAGGGCGACGCCGAGGGCGGGCAGCAACAACGCGGTCAGATCCCCCGCCGCGACGTGCGGCACGCCCGGTGCGGGCAGCCCCGAGGGAATCGCGCCCACCACCCGAATCCCGTGCTCCCGCAAGGAGAACACCACCGTCACCACCGTCGCGCCCAGCACCGCGATCAGCGGCCCCGGCACCCGCGGCGCCTTCCATCCCGCCAGGACCAGCACGGCCAGCGTCGCGGCGGCCAGCAGCAGCGTCGGCCCGTGCACTTGGTGGATGTGCGCCGCGAACGATCGCAGCTGATCGGGGATCTCCTCCCCTTCCATGGGCACCCTGGCGATCCGCCCGAGCTGACCGATGATCATGATGGCGGCGGTCCCGGCCAGATAGCCGACGAGGACCGGCTTCGACAGCAGATCGGCCAGCACGCCCAGCCGCGCCACCGCGCCCACCACACCGCAGGCCCCGACCAGCAGCGCCAGCGCCGCCGCCAGGGCCGCGTAGCGCGCCGGGTCGCCGGAGGCCAACGGGGCCAACGCCACCGCCGTCATCAGCGCGGTGGTCGATTCCGGGCCCACCGACAGCTGCCGCGAGGTGCCGAGCACCACGTACACCGCCAGGGGTCCGATCGCCGCCCACAGGCCCGCGATCGGGGCCAGACCCGCCACGGTCGCGTAGGCCATCACCTGCGGAATCAGATAGGCGGCCACGGTCACGCCCGCCGCCGCGTCGGTCCGCAGCCGGGCCGGGCGGTAGCCCCGGAACTGCGCGAGTCCCGGCAGCCACCGCTCCGCGCCGCGCGCCATCAGTGCACGCTATCGCGGGCGGTGGTCATGAGTACTCCCTTCCGCCACGAGCCTCGCGCGGGCACGTGTGGGCGGGGCAGAGTCGACCGGTCGCAAGTGAGATGACCAAATACTCTGCGGCGCACTAGGAACGGCCGTAGGCAGCGCTTCCGCGCGGCCGGACACTGACGGGATGAGCGTCGATGACGAGGCAAGGGGTCGACCGGCACCCGATCCGGCGACGGTCGCTGCGGCGATCGAACTGGCGGCCCGCGCGCCGTCGGTGCACAACACCCAACCGTGGCGCTGGCGGTTCGACGGCCGCCGCCTCGACCTCTACGCCGACGCGGAGCGGCTGCTGCCCGCGGCCGATCCGCTCGGCCGCCAGCTGGTGATCAGCTGCGGCGCGATGCTGCACCACGTCCGAACGGTTTTCGCCGATCGCGGGTGGCACACCGATACGGTCCGGGTGCCCGACGCGCGGCGGCCGGATCACCTGGCCGAGATCGAATTCCGGCCGTGGCCCGATCCCGCGCGGGACATCCGGGCGCAGGCGCGCGCGATCGGGCGCCGCCGCACGGACCGGCTGGCCCTGCTCGAACCCGACGGCTGGCAGGACATCGTGCCGAGGCTGCGCGCGGCGGCCGCGGCGCAGTACGTGCAGTTCGACGTGCTGGCCGAATCCGCCCGGCCCCGGCTGGCGGCGCTGTCGCGCGAGTACGCCGCCGTGCGCGGCCACGACATGTTCTACGGCCTCGAATTGCATTCGTGGACCGGGAATTCCGAAGCCCGCGAGGGCGTACCGCGGACCGCGCTGGCCTCGGAAGCGGAGATGGCCAGAGTCGGCGTCGGCCGCTTTTTCCCCAGCGGCCCGCGCTCCACGCGCCGCGGACATCTCACCGACCGTGCCCGCCTGGTAGTCCTCAGCGCGGTGCGGGACTCGGTCGACCAGTGGCTCCGCATCGGCGAGGCGCTCTCGGCGGTCCTGCTCGAATGCACCGCCGCCGGCCTGGCCACCTGCCCGCTCACCAATATCACCGAACTGCCCGAGGGCCGGGAACTCCTCGCGAAGCTGCTCGGCGGCCCCGGCCTGCCGCAAGCGCTGATCCGGATCGGCTCCGTCCCGTCCGACGACGCTCCCCTGCCCCCGCCCACGCCGCGCCGCCCGATCGCGGACATCCTCACCATCATGTGATGCCCGGATCCGGCAGACTGCGGGTGGGATGCGATCACATCGTCATCGGGGGCATGATGCCCTGCTGGTGCAGCCACATCATGATCGTGTGGCACATCTGCATCAGCGGCGACGACATATCCATGTTGTTCATGTCCATCGAACTCAACTCCTCGAATCACGGTTCTTCCCGTACGCATTCGACGATCACACGGCGAACGACGGCCGGGCAGGGCCCGAAGACCCCGCCGCGGCGCCCAATGTCCTCGACTCGCCGGATCTCAGCGCGCGCCCGTCCCCGACGCCTGCCGCCACTCCCGCGGGGTGATGCCGTACGCGGCACGAAAGCGGCGGGCGAAGTGTGAGGGATCGCGAAAACCCCAGCGCCCCGCCACCGACGCGATGGACAGGTGACTGTGGGCGGGACTCGACAGCTCGGCACGTACCCGCTCCAGGCGATTCGCGATGATCGACTGTTCGAGGCTGACGCCGGCGCTCGCGCACAGCTTGTACAGCTGGCGCAGGGAGATGCTGTGGGCGCGGGCGATCGATTCCGCGCCGAGCTCGGGATCGGCGAGATTGGCGCGGATGTACTCGCGGATCTGGGTCAGCAGGAGCTCCGCGGGGATCGCACCGCCGTCGGCCGCGCCCTTCCCGACGGCCGACGCCAGCAGCGCACGCACCATTTCCGTACAGGCGGCGGCGATTTCGCGTCCGGCCGCGTCCGCCCCGAGTTCGTCCGCGCTCGCCACCATGGAGGCGATGAATCCCGACATCACCGAGTACAGCGGACTGGCGGGCAGGTTCCCGACACCGCGGCGAACGGTTTCCGCCGACATGGCCAGTGCGTCCAGCGGAACCATGAGCGCGGTGTGCGCGCCCGTGCGCCGCCAGCCGATATCGAAGGGCGCGTTCATATCGACCGCGAACAACTGTCCCGGCTCGATCCGGTCCTGGACCTCGCCGCAGTTGCGGTAGGCGACGCCGCGCTCACGCAGCGCCACGACGAAGGCGGGCGACGGTCCGCGCCGGATCTGGGGCGCGGTGCGCACCATCCGGATACCCGACGACCGCACGATCCGGTAGATCCCGGCGCCCCCGAAATCCCAGGCCTCGAAGCGCGCCCGAATCGGCTGCCCGGGTTCGGCGATGACATGGTGCGGGGCCGCGGCGGCATGGACCGCCTCCGTGATGGCCGCGAGCCTGTCCTGCGCAGGCATGTCATCGGTATCGAGCAGGGTCCCCACGTCCCACCTCCGGTACTGCGACGGCGTGATCGCCACGACGACAGCTGTGCACGTTCGAACCGGATCCGTGCACGCGCAGTCGATTCTCGGGCATCGGGACCGATTACCGTGCAGGAACCGGCCATTGGCTCCGCGAGCCGGAACGCGGGCATCCACCCCTCCACAGCCGGATGCCCCGCACCCCCGAGTGCTGCCCGCCGCGCCGGTCGTCGACTGCCCTGCGCGGCGGGTAGCCTCGCGGAATCGGAGCGAGCATTTCCAGTGACGCTTCGCGCCGATACCGGGCACGGAATGTGGTGAGGCGATGCGAACACTGGTCATCGGCGCGGGGGTGATCGGACGCGTCTACGCCGGGCGGCTCGCCGCGACCGGTGCCGAGGTGCACCTGCTGGCGCGAGGCCGGACACTGAGTCTGCTGGCGGGCCACGACCTCACCTTGCACTCCCCCGGTGCGTCGCTGGAGGTACCGGTGACGGTGGTCGAGGCTCCTGAGGGCCGCTACGACACCGTGCTGGTGGCGGTCCGGCGCGACCAGATCGATTCCGTTCCGGAACAGCTGTCGTGCATCGAATTCGAGCAGGTCGTCACGTTGTGCAACTACCCGCTCGGACTGTCAGGGTTGCGCGCACGGCTGGGCGGGGAACGGATGCTCGCCGGGTTCCCCGGCGTCGGCGGGCGTCTGCGGCCCGATGGCGGCGTCGACTATCTCCAGATCCGGCAGCAGCCGACGACGCTGGAACGGCGTGGCGGACAGGAGAACGCGATCGCGGAGTCCTTGCGGCACGCGGGATTCACGGTCGCCACCACCGGCCGAATGGACGACTGGCTGGCGACCCACGCGGTGTTCGTGGTCGCGATATGCGCGGCGCTGGAACGCGCCGGCTTCTCCGCAACGACCCTCGCCCAGGATCACGCGGCATTGCGCACGCTGGCGCGGGCCGTCCGCAGCGGCTTTCTCGGCTTGCGCGAGCGCGGCGTCACCACCACGCCGCGGGCGCTGGCCGTCCTGTTCACCAGGGTGCCGACGGCCGCCGCGGCCGCGTACTGGAGCAGGCAGTTGCGCGGGCCGCTGGGCACGATCGCATTCGAACCCCACGCCCGCGCCGCCCTCCACACCGAGATCCCGACCCTGCGTGCCGATCTGGCCACGCTGCTGCCGCCGGACACCGCGCCCGAGTTCGACGCGTTCCTGCGCCACTGATCTCAGCGGAACGACCAGTCCGCGACCTCCGGTGCGTCGATGCCGTGACGGCGCGCGTACGCCTCGGCGGCCTCTCGGCGCGCGGTGAGGTCGCCGACGAGCGCGTCGCGCCGGTCCGCCAGTCGCGGTACCTCGGCCAGGGCGGCGGCCGCCAGGCTGAAGCGATCGATCCCGTTCATCGCGCACATGCTGAAAGGCGTTGTGGTGGTGCCGTTGTCGGTGAAACCGTGGACGTGCATATTGTCGTGGCCGGGCCGACGGTAGGCGATGCGGTGGATGAGCCAGGGGTAGCCGTGGAAGGCGAAGACCACGGGGGCATCGGTGAACACGCCGCGGTATTCCTCGTCGGAGATGCCGTGCGGGTGACGGTCCGGCGGGAACAATCGCGCCAGATCTACGACGTTGACGACCCGAACGGCCAAGTCCGGCACCAGTTCCCGCAGCAGCGTCACCGCCGCGAGGGTCTCCTGGGTGGGGACGTCGCCCGCGCAGGCCAGCACGACTTCGGCGGGCCGCCCGGAATCCGAACTCGCCCACTGCCACACGCCCAGACCTCGCTCGCAGTGCACCCGCGCCGCGTCGTCGTCGAGGTACTGCAGCGCGGGCTGTTTCCCGGCGACCACGACATTGACCCGGCCGCGGCTGCGCAGGCAGTGGTCGAAGACGTGCAGCAGGCAGTTGGCGTCCGGCGGCAGGTACACCCGACTGACCTCGGGCCGTTTGCTCAGCACGTGGTCGATGAAGCCGGGGTCCTGATGGGACGCGCCATTGTGGTCCTGGCGCCACACGTGCGAGGTGATCAGATAGTTGAGGCTGGGAATCGGTTCCCGCCAAGGGAATTCGGCCGCCATGTGCAGCCATTTGGCGTGCTGCACCACCATCGAGTCGACGATGTGGGCGAAGGCCTCGTAGGTGGAGAACACGCCGTGGCGTCCGGTGAGCAGGTAGCCCTCGAGCCAGCCCTGGCACAGGTGTTCCGACAGCACCTCGAAGACCCGGCCGTCGGGGGTCAGCCGATCGTCGCCCGCGATGCGGCGCTCCCGCCACCGCCGGCCGGTCACCTCGAGCACCGCGTCCAAGCGGTTCGAGGTGTGCTCGTCCGGGGAGAAGAACAGCAGATTGCGGGGATTCTCGACCAACGCGTCACGCAGGTAGCCGCCCAGCACGCGGGTCGCCTCCGCGACTTCGGTTCCGGGCGAGGCGAATCCGATCGCGTAGTCGGTCGGGCACGGCAGGCGCAGATCCACGCTGTCGTGGCCGTGCGCGGCGCGATTGGCGCTCATGCGCAGGTGTTCGGGATGCAGGCGCGCGATCCGGTCCACGGGGTGCCCTTCGTCGTCGAAGAGCTCCTCGGGTCGATAGGACCGCAGCCAGTCCTCCAGTTGCGCAAGGTGTTCCGGGTTCTCCCGCACACCGGTCAGCGGCACCTGGTGGGACCGGAAGGTGCCCTCGACCCGCACGCCGTCCACCATCAACGGGCCGGTCCAGCCCTTCGGGGTCGCCAGCACGATCATCGGGCGGCAGGGGTCGCGCGGCCCGAGCCCGTGCTCGGCGTGGTCGCGGATCTCGCGGATGCGTTCGAGCGCCTCGTCCATGACGTTCGCGTAGCGGTCGTGTACCTGCGCGGGATTGTCGCCCTCGACATACATCGGCTCCCAGCCCTGCGCGGTGAGCATGGCGTCGAGTTCGGCGCGCGACATCCGCGCCAGCAGCGTCGGATTCGCGATCTTGTAGCCATTGAGGTGCAGGATGGGCAGCACGGTGCCGTCGGTGATGCGGTCCAGGAACATCGACCCGTGCCAGCTGGTGGACAGCGGCCCGGTTTCGGCCTCGCCGTCACCGATCATGCAGGCCACCACCAGGTTCGGGTTGTCCAGGGCCGCACCGGTGGCGTGGGCGAGCGAGTAGCCCAGTTCGCCGCCCTCGTGGATGGAGCCCGGCAGATGCGGTGCGGCATGGCTGGGGACGCCGCCCGGGAACGAGAACTGCCGGAACAGCTCCCGCATTCCGGCCAGGTTCTGGCCGACCTCGGGATGCCGCAGCGAGTAGGTGCCCTCGAGCCAGGTCGCGGCGGTGAGCGCCGCCGCACCGTGGCCGGGACCGAGCACGAACAGCATCTCCTGCCCGGTGCGCATGATGGCCCGGTTCAGGTGGGCGTAGGTCAGGGTCACCCCGGGCACGGTTCCCCAGTGCCCGATCAGCCGCTGCTTGATGTGTTCGGGCCGCAGCTTCTCACTCAGCAGCGGATTGTCCAGCAGGTAGATCTGTCCGGCCGCCAGATAGTTCGCGGCCCGCCACCACGCGTCCAGATCGACCAGGTCATCGCGGATTCCGGTCCGCGAACCGGGCATCGTCCTGGTCATTTCGGCTCCTCGGCCTCGGCGTGCACGACCATGACCGGGCAGTGCGCGTGCTGGATCAGCGAGTGCGTGGTGGACCCGAGCAACAGGCCGAGGAACCCGCCGCGGCCGCGATTGCCGACCACGACCAGCTGCGCGGTCTCGGACAGTTCGCGCAACCGCTCCGCGGGTCCGGCCGCGCAGACGTCACGGGTCACCTCGACGTCGGGGTACTTCTCCTGCCAGCCCGCCAGCCGCTCGGCCAGCACCGCCGACTCGACGCCCTCGAGATCGCCGCGCGTCACCGGCACCACCTCGCCGGCGAATTGCCCGGTGTCCCAATCGCTCCACGCGTGCACGGCCACCAGACCCGACCGGCGTTCGGAAGCCTCCGCGAACGCCGCGGCCAGGGCCGCCTCGCTGACCCGGCTGCCGTCCACGCCGACCACGACCGGTCCGGAGCCCCGGACCGCGTTGCCCGCGTTCGGGTCCGGCCGCACCACGATCACCGGGCCGCGCGCGTGGCTGGCCACCGCGAACAGCGTCGAGCCCAGGTGCGAGAGCGTCCCGGCCTCGCCGACCGCGCCGATCACCACGGCGAAAGCGGTCGCGCTGGAGGCGATCAGCGCGTGCGCGGCGGAATCCGGTGATGCCCAGGAGGTGACCGACAACTGCGGCTCGTAGTCACCTGCGGCCAGCCGCGCCCGCGCCAGCACCGCAATGCCGTTGGCCTTCACGGTGTCGACGATCGGCTGGGTCGCCACGGCGTAGGTCCCCACACCGCGACTGATCGCCGCCAGGTCCATCCCGTGCACGAGGTGCAACCGCCGCTGCCGGTCGGCGGCGTAGTTCGCGGCCCAGTGCACGGCGCGAGTCGATCCTTCCGAACCGTCCACGCCGACCACCACCGCCGCCGAGGCCAGCCGGTGCGGATCGTCGAATTCCTGCTCAGTCATGGTGGGCTCCTGGAATGTGGTGAAAGCGTCTGCGCCCGATTCGGGCCCGTCCTCTCACGGTAGGAACGCGGCCTCGGCCCCGACTGCGGGCGATCGTCCTCGGAGCGAGGACCAAAGACCTCGGTGACCGTTTCGGGCCCGGGCGAGAGGATCTTCGGCCGCCATTGGTCCCACCGGGATCGGGAACATCGGCTCTGCTCAGCGCCGCGCCGCCCGACAAGGCTTGCTGCCATGGAATCTCCCGCAACCACACACACCGTGGCGACCGTGGCGCTGACACTCGGCGCGGCCATGGTGGTCGCGGTTCCCGCGGCCACCGACTTCCTCTTCACCTGGGCCCAGATGTACGGCGCGGTCCTGGTCTATCTCGCGTTCGCCGAATACCTGGCGGTCGCGGTCGGCCTGGTGCGCTGGGGCGTCGGTCAATTGCGGTCCTGATCGGCTTCCACGGTGGATCGATCGGCCCGCAACGGCATGCGCAGCGTGCCCCCGGCCGCCAGCATCTCGGTGAACCCGTCGTAGTGGATCTCGACCGGGTCCGCGCCGCCCGGCTCGGCGGCGATCTCCAACTCCGAGGCGCTGATCCGCAGTGCGAGCCGGTGACCCCGGTAGATGATCGAGTAGCGCAACTCCCCCAGCTCCTGCGGCCAGCACGGGTTGAAGATCAGGCGGTCGGACCGGATCTCCATACCGGTGAAGCACCGCTGGATCAGATCGATGCTGCCGGCCATGGCGCCCAGGTGAATTCCCTCCTCGGTGGTCCCGCCCTGAATGTCGGTGACATCCGCGTCGAGCACCCGCCCGAAGAAGTCCATGGCCTGCGCCCGATGGGCCCGGGCCAGCACCCAGGCGTGCACCAGGGCGCTGAGGGTGGACCCGTGCGAGGTCCGCGCCAAGTAGTAGTCGATGGTGCGCGGAATCGTCTCGCCGGGCAGTTCATAGCCCAGACGGCCGAGCACCTCGCGCAATTCGTCGGCCGAGAACAGGTAGAACAGCATCAGCACGTCGGCCTGCTTGGCGGCCCGATAGCGGTTGACGTCATCGCCTTCCGCCTCGAGGATGCGATCCAGGCGCTGGATATCGCCGTAGCGCAGCCGATAGCCTGCCCAGTCCAGTTCGGCCAGCTGCTCGTACCCGTCGAACTGGCTGATCACACCGTCGTGGAAGGGCACGAACATGCGCCGGCCGACATGCTCCCAGCGCGCGAGTTCTGCGGGCGAAACCCGCAGCGACTCCAGCAGTTCCGCGCGCACCCGCGGAGTGAGCCGATCGAGGGCCTCGCGGGCGCGCAGCAGCGTCCACACCGCCATCACATTGGTGTAGGCGTTGTCGTCGATGCCGGTCCCGGGTGCGCTGGGCGAGCCGGTGTGGAATTCGTCGGGCCCGATGACCCCGCGCAGGTGGAATCGATCGTGGCGCGGCTCGTATTCGGCCATGGCGGCCCAGTAGCGGGCGATCTCCACCATCAGCTCGGCCCCGTAGTCGGTGAGGAATTCGATGTCGCCGGTCGCCTGGTAGTACTGCCAGACGTTGTAGGCGACGGCGCTGCCGATGTGGTGCGCGCGCGGGCTCGGATCCGGATTCCAGTGTCCCGACAGCGGATTCAGGTGCATCAGCTGGCTTTCCTCGCGGCCGTCGGAACCCGACTGCCACGGAAACATCGCCCCGGCCAGACCGGCCGCGACCGCGGCCCGGCGGGCCTCGGGCAAGCGCCGGTATCGGTAGCGCAGCAGGCCGCGCGCGAGGCGGGGAAAGCGCGGGTTGAGTACCGGGTAGACGAACAGCTCGTCCCAGAAGACGTGCCCGCGATACGCCTCGCCGTGCAGTCCGCGCGCGGGCACCCCGACGTCCAGATCGGCGGTGTGCGGCGACAGGGTCTGCACCAGGTGCAGCAGGTGCAGGCGGATCACCCGCGTGGCGTGGTCACCGTCGCCGAAGTCGATGCGCAACAGATCCCAGAGGTGTTCCCAAGCGGCGGTGTGGCTTTCGAGCAGCTCGGCGAACCCGCCGGCGGACCGCAGACAGCGCACGGCCTCGTCGTCGGGAGCCGAGACGGCATGATCGCGGCCGGTGACCACTGCCGCGATCTTCTCCAGCACGACCGTGTCGCCCTCGGCGAGCGCGACGCCGTGATCGTGCCCGATCGCGCCCGCCGACTCGACGAGTTCGGTGGCCGGGCACAGCTTCACGCCGTCACGGTGCAGGGTCCCGCGGGCTGCCGTGGCCACCGGAATGCGCGACTGGCCGGTGCGCACCACCATCAGCACCGATTCCGCCGACAGTTCCCGGGTGCCGACCTGCTCGAGGTGCACGCCGGACAGGTCACGGTATCGCGCGACACCCGAGTTCCGAACCGCACCGTCCACCAGGGAGCGGAAAACCACGGTGCCCGCCCAGTTCTCGGCCGTCACCGCGACCTCGAGCGCGCACAGGTGCGGCGCGTGCATGGCCGCGAACCGGCGTTGCCGCACCGCGGTGATGCGGCCGGTGGTGTCGCGGAAACGGAAGGTACGCACCAGCACCGCGTGCCGCATATCGAATTCCTGCCGGTAGGACAGCAATTCGACGGCGTCGATGTCGAACCAGTCGACGTCGCCGATGCGGAAGGTGATCGGCAGCCAGTTGGGCAGGTTCACCAGGCTCTCGTTGTCGACCGTGCGCCCGGAGATCTCGTCGAAGAGCCGGTTGTAGACGCCCGCCACATACGTACCCGGGTAGTGCCGCTCCCCGGCCACGGTCTCCGGCGCGGCCCCTCGGGTGGCCAGATAGCCGTTACCGACCGTGCACAGCGCCTCCCGCAGCCGCTCGTGCGCCGGGTCGTATCCCTCGAACGTGTAGATCCACGAATTCGACACGGCCCCTTCCGATTCGGCGGCGAGCAGCCCGGCCAGGTCGTCGAGGAACGTGCGCACGCCCTCGGGCCCGTTCAGTGCGAAACGCGCGGCGGTGCGCCGATCGCCGTTCTCGTCGTGGCGCACCACCACCGAGACGCCGTCGGATTCCACCGCGTCGAAGGCATCCTCGTCGGTGAGATCGTCACCCAGGTAGACCGGCATCGTCGGGGTGATCAGGTGCCCGAGAATCCAGTCGACCGCGGTTCCCTTGTCCCAGTCGACATCCGGGCGCAGTTCCACCACCTTCCGCCCGCCGGTCACCCGCAGCCGGCGCCGGTGGGCTTGCTCGTGCACCGCGGCGATCACCGCACCGGCCCGGTCCGGCGCGACCCGCCGATAGTGCACGGCGACCGCGAAGCGCTTGTGCTCCACCAGTATTCCGTCGATCGCGGCGAGGGATGTCGTCAGTTCGCCGGCCGCGGCCGCGAGGTCGGCCTCGGCGCCGGGGGCCGCGTCGTGGACATAGGTCGTGCCATCGGGAGCGAGCAGCTCGAAGCCGTGGCACCCGGCGTACCACAGGCCCTCCACGTCCACCCGCTCACGCAGGTCCGCCAGTTCGCGACCGCTCACGATGGCGACCGGGCAGCGCGAGGCCAGCCGCGCCAGGGCCGCGGCCCCGCCGGGCACCAGGGTCGCGGCGGCCGGATCGGGCACGATGGCCGAGAGGGTGCCGTCGAAATCGAGCAGCACCGAGGTTTTCCCGGTGTCGAGCAGATCCCCGAGCCGGGCCGCCGTGGCATCCGGCACCTCCGACATCCGCCGGAAGCCGTCGCGCAGGCGCACCCGGTCCAGATCCGGGACGACCACATCGGCCCCGCGGGCGGCCAGCCGGTCGCCGTGCCCGCCCCGATCGACGCCGATCACCAGACCGAAGCCGCCCGCCCGACCGGCCGCCACCCCGGCCTCGGCGTCCTCGACCACCACCGTCCGCTCGGGCTGCGCGCCGAGGCGGCGAGCCGCCTCCAGCAGCATCGCCGGATCGGGTTTGCCCGCCAATCCGAGTTCCTCCGCGACGATCCCGTCCACCCGCACCGCGAACAGATCGCCGATCCCGGCCGCGCGCAGCACCTGTGCGCAGTTGCGGCTGGCGGAGAACACCGCGACGCCGATTCCCGCCGCCTGCAGGCGGCGCACCAGGGCCACGGTGGATTCGAAGGCCGGAACGCCGTCGCGGGCAAGGCGTTCCAGGAACAGGTGATCCTTGCGGTTGCCCAGCGCACAGATCGTGCCCGCGTCGTCGGCGTCGGCGGGATCACCGGCCGGTAGCGAGATTCCCCGCGCGGCAAGGAAATCGCTGACACCCCGGTAGCGGGGTTCGCCGTCCACCCAGCGCAGGTAGTCCTCGGTGGTGAAGGGCGACAGGTCCTCGCCGGGCAGCGCCGTGCGATGCGCCAGGAAGTCGTCGAACATCTCCTTCCAGGCCGCCGCGTGGACGGTGGCGCTGTCGGTCACCACGCCGTCCATATCGAAGATCACCGCGTCGTGGCGCCGCGAGTCGAGCAGCGGCGCGGTCATTGTGCTCAGGTCCACGTATCCAGCCTGGTGGGAGTCGGATTCCGGGCCAAGGGTCCTGTAGCACCCCGGAAGGGACCAACGGCCCCTGTGGTGGCGCTCACCGCGCCCTAGCGTGGGTCCATGGACCAAATACCCGGCATGGACACGATCGGGCCCGCCGTTCGCCTGGCCGGTCGCGCGCCCTCCCTGCACAACAGCCAACCGTGGCGCTGGGTCTTCGACGGCTCGGCGCTGCACCTGTTCTCGGTGCGGTCGCGGATGTTGCCCGCGACCGATCACTCGAGTCGGCAGCTGTTGCTCAGCTGTGGAATCGCCCTGGGGCACCTACGTTCGGCGCTGGCCGCCGCGGGATGGCGGACCCGGGTCGTGTACTTCCCCAATCCCACCCGGCACGAGGAGCTGGCCACGGTCGAGTTCGAACCCGCGCCGATCGTGACCGACGCCGAGCGGGAACAGGCCGCGGCCATCACCGTTCGCTATACCGACCGGCTGCCGTTCGGCGCGCCGGCCGGCTGGCACGATTTCGAACCCCTGCTGCAGGTGATGGTCGATCCGTTCGACGCCGTGGTCACCGTGCTGCCCCGCGAGGCCCGCGCCGAGCTCGCCCGGGCCTCGCGGCTCACCGCCGGGGTGCGCCGCTACGATTCCGCTTATCAGGCCGAATTGCATTGGTGGGCAGGTCATTCGCTGGCCGCCACGGGCATTCCGCCAGCGGCGCGGATCTCCGCCGAGGAGCGTGGCCGGGTCGATGTGGGCCGGGCGTTGCCCACCGTCGCGGGCGAACCGCGCCGGACCGACATCGCCGAGGACGAGTCCGTGGTGCTCGTCGTGTCCAGTGGGCCGAGCTCGAGAGAACTGCTGCGCTGCGGCGAGGCGCTGTCGACCATACTGCTCGAGTGCACGGTCGCGGGCTACGCGACCTGCCCGCTCACCCATGTCACCGAACTACCGCAGAGCCGGGCGGTCATCCGCGCGCTCACCGACCGGGACGAGCAACCCCAGGTCCTGATCCGGGTCGGGACCGTTCCCGATTCCGACCGCAATCCGACGCGAACCCCCAGGCTGCCGCTCGAGCAGATCCTGGAGGTCTCCGGCCCGACCACCCCGGTGACCGAATGACTTTCGGTCATCGCCCAGAATGCGCGCAGCGAACTATCGTTGACCACACAGCCACGAAGGATGGGAACCGGCACATGATCAAGGTATTTCTGGTTGACGACCACGAGATAGTCCGCCGGGGACTCGTCGATCTGCTCGAGAGCGACCCGGAACTGAGCGTCATCGGCGAGGCCTCCGACGCCGCCACCGCCCTGGCCCGGATCCCGGCGCTGCAGCCGGATGTCGCGGTCCTCGATGTCCGCCTGCCCGACGGCAACGGCATCGAACTGTGCCGGGACCTGCTCTCGCGGGTGGACACGCTGCGCTGCCTCATCCTCACCTCGTTCACCGATGAGCAGGCCATGATGGACGCCATTCTGGCCGGGGCCAGCGGCTACGTGGTCAAGGACATCAAGGGCATGGAGCTGGCCAAGGCCATCAAGGAGGTCGGCGCGGGCCGCTCGCTGCTGGACAACCGGGCCGCGGCCGCGCTCATGGACCGCCTGCGCCGCAGCACCCAGTCCGACGGTCCGCTCGCCGGGCTGACCGACCAGGAGCGCAAGCTCCTGGACCTGCTCGGCGACGGGCTGACCAACCGGCAGATCGCCGAGCGGATGTTCCTGGCGGAGAAGACCGTCAAGAACTACGTCTCCCGGCTGCTGGCCAAGCTGGGCATGGAGCGCCGGACCCAGGCGGCGGTGTACGCGACCAAGCTGCGCGCCGACCACCCGCACCCGCAGTAACCCGGAACGCCATGCGCTCGCCGTGCCCGGACAGCCGTCCGGGCACGGCGAGCGTGTTCCTGCGCGCCCACGCGGACAGGACCGACCGGCTGGATCCCCCGCAAGCCGACCCCCGGGGTCGAAGGCGATCCAGCAGCTATCACGCCGGGCCCACGACGCCCGAATCGGCGTGCGCGTGATCGCCTTCCGTGACCACGAAGGGACACGTTTCGCGGCGAAGGCGTGATCAGCGGGCACACACCATGATCCGGTGCAGGATGCGCCTGGCCCTACCGCTGCCGGAATCGCCCCGCAACCCGGGGGCCGACCCTCGAAAGTCTGCGCCGCTCCGACGCCGCAATACAGCTGCGGCAAGTCCTCGGCTACAAGGTCTTTGGTCCCGGGCCCGCATGCGGACCTCCTCTACCGCCACGACACGTCCCACGGAACCCTCGACTACATGCCAGTTCACGCGCGCTCGAGCGCCCGCACGGATCACGTTCCGCCCCAGCCGGTTCACGCCGTCCCCGCCGTGGCCGCCGCGGCGCGGACCGCCGACTCCGTCCTAGCGAACCTGGCCTCCGACGTCGGCGGGCTGGCCGAGGCCGAGCACGAGCGCCGGGCACGCACGTTCGGGCCCAATGCCATTCGGACCCATCACGCGCGGCTCGGGCCGGTGGCGGCGCGTCAGCTGCGCTCACCGCTGCTGCTGTTGCTCGCGGTGACCGCGGCGGTGTCGTTCTTCCTCGGTGAGCGCACCGACGCCATCGTCATCGGCGTGATCGTGGTGATGTCGGTGGGGCTGGGCACGATCAACGAGTTTCGCGCCGAGCAGGCCGCCGAGGCACTGCACGAGCGCATCCGGCACCGGGTCGTGGTGACGAGGGACGGACGAGCCCGTTCGGTGGACCTCGCCGACCTGGTCCCCGGCGACATCGTCGAACTGCGGCCCGGTGAACTGGTGCCCGCGGATCTGCGATTGCTGTCGGTCACCGGCCTGCAGTGTGATGAGTCCGTGCTCACCGGAGAGGCCGAGGCGGTTCGCAAGTCGGTGGAGCCGGTGCCGGAGGGCAGTGCGGTCGCCGAGCTGGCCCCCTGCGCGCTCATGGGCACCGTGGTCGCCGCCGGAACCGGGCGCGGCGTGGTGATCGCGACCGGCGGTGACACCGAATTCGGGCGCATCGCGGTCGGTTTGGCGCGGCGCGAGCCCGAGACCGAATTCCAGGTCGGGCTGCGCCGCTTCTCCATGCTGCTGGTCCGGGTGGCCGCCGTGCTGACGATCGGCATCTTCGCGGTGAACCTGGTGCTGCACCGGCCGCTGCTGGACGCGCTGATGTTCTCGCTGGCCATCGCGGTGGGCATCTCGCCGCAGCTGCTGCCCGCGGTGGTCTCGACCAGCCTGGCGGCCGGTTCACGGCTGCTGGCGCAACGCAAGGTGCTGGTGAAAAGACTCGTCTGCATCGAGGATCTCGGCGATATCGAGGTGCTCTTCACCGACAAGACCGGGACGCTGACCGAGGGCCGGATCGAGTTCATGCGGGCGGTGGCCACCGATGCCGGAGCCGACAGCCGCGTCGCCACGCTGGGCATGATCTGCACCGACGGCGTCGTCCAGAACGGGCGCCTGACCGGCGGTGACGCCCTCGACACCGCCTTGTGGGCCGCGCCCCTCGCGCCACAGGAATCGATCGCGCAGTACGCGCGGCTGGCCACCCTGCCGTTCGACCATGCGCGGCGGATGGTGTCGGTCCTCGTCGACACGCCTCGCGGCGGGCGGCTGGTCATCACGAAGGGCGCCCCCGAGTCCGTGCTCGCGTGCTGCGAGAGCGTCCCGGAGGCGGCGCGACGAGCCCTCGACGCCGAATTCGCGGCCGGGCACCGGGTGGTCGCCGTCGCGGTCCGCTCCGCCCCCGGACAGACCGCGCTCGGCCCCTCCGACGAAGCGGGCCTGCGCCTGGCCGGATTTCTCGTCTTCCTCGATCCGCCGAAATCCTCCGCGCGCCAGGCCATCAGCCGCCTCGACGCCCTCGGCGTCACCGTCAAGGTCATCACCGGCGATCATCCGACCGTGGCCGCGCGGGTGTGCGAGCAGCTGGGCCTGCGGGTGGGCCAGAGCCTCTCCGGTGCCGAGGTGGCCCGGCTCTCGGACGCCGAGCTGGCCCAGAAACTGTCCGACACAACCATTTTCGCCCGGGTCGATCCGGAGCAGAAGGCCCGGATCGTGCGGGCCCAGCGCTCGCTGGGAGTGGATGTCGCCTACCTGGGCGACGGCGTCAACGACGCGCTGGCCCTGCATGCCGCCGATGTCGGCATCTCCGTCGACGCCGCCACCGACGTCGCCAAGGACGCGGCCGATGTGGTGTTGTTGGAGAAGGACTTACAGGTGCTCGCCGACGGAGTCACCCAGGGCCGCCGCGTGTTCGCCAACACCATGAAGTACGTCTTGATGGGCACCTCGAGCAACTTCGGGAACATGTTCAGCGCCGCCGGGGCGTCGACCTTCCTGCCGTTCCTGCCGATGCTGCCCTCCCAGATCCTGCTCAACAATCTGCTCTACGACGCCAGCCAGCTCGCCATCCCCACCGACACCGTCGACGAGGAGCAGCTGGCCCGCCCGGCCCGCTGGGACATCCGGCTGATCCAGCGGTTCATGCTGGTGTTCGGCCCTATCAGCTCGATCTTCGACTTCGCGACCTTCGGCATCATGCTGTGGGTCTTCCATGCGGGCGAAGCCCTCTTCCACACCGGCTGGTTCGTCGAATCGCTGGCCACCCAGACCCTGGTGCTGTTCGTCATCCGCACCCGCCGGACCCCCTTCTTCCGCAGCCATCCCAGCGTCACCATGCTCACCGCCGCCCTCGCCGCCGTCGGCGTGGGCGCACTGCTGCCCGCGACACCGCTGGCCGGCGCTCTCGGCTTCCGGCCCCTGCCGGGCGGCTTCTTCGTCGCGCTGCTCGTCATGATCGTCGTCTATCTCGCCCTGGCCGAGGCCGCCAAACACTGGTTCTTCCGCACACCCCCGACCATCCCCGCCGCCCGCGACCGCCGCCCAGACCACCGACTGCGCCGCCGCGCAGCGCGTTTCGCCACCACGGGCCATCCGGCACCGGGGACCTCCGCGCATCCAGCACAGGCATTTGGCCCCTAGAGACACCGACGCGGGTGCGGTGTGCTTCTAACCATGACACATCACAAGATCTACGAAGCACACCGCATCCTCGACCGCGTCGAACTCGCCGACCAATTGCGCGCTCTCGCAGACGAACTCGACGCCGGCGGGGTGATCACCTACGGCAGCGACGGCGACGCCGGAACCCTGGCCCTCCCCGACAAGCTGCGGGGCGCACTGAAGATCACCCGCTCCGGACCCGGAGATCACATCAAAATCGTTGCCCGACTTCGTTTTCCCGATCCGGAATCCGGAACCGGCACACCCGACACCGACGGCGACCCCGCGGACGCTGACTGGGAGATCGACGACCCGTACGCCTGACACGGCGACGCCGCCGCTAGCCCGCCTTCTTCGCCACGAGCCGCAACCCGGTCACCAGGGTCGGCTCGATGGCGACGATCGAATCCATCGCCCCGTCGACCCAGGGCCGCAATCGCTGTTCATAGCGCGCGATGCGCTCCGGATCGGTGACCGTTCGGGCAATGCCCGTCACCACCACCGACCAGCCCAGCTGTTCGATCGGGTCGATGTCGTCGGCCTCGTAGGCCACGACGACATTGGAGTCCGACCGGACCGTCGAGGTCAGCCGCGAGGTGAGCCGGGTGCGCACCACGACGATTTCGCCCGCGTCGACCAGATGGTTGACCGGCCGCACCGCCGGCAGGGCGTCACGGGTGAAGATCACCCGCCCGAAGGGCACGCTCGCCAGCAGCCGTAACGATTCCTCGCGACTCAGGGCCTCGGTGGACCGGGGAATGAACGTGTGCTCCGACAGCCCGCTCATGCGACCACTTCTCTCTGTCGGCGCGCGATCGGGCCGGAGACCGCCCAGGACCGCACTCGGACCGGTAGAGCCTGGAACAAACGCATGAACTGACAACCCTTTCGCACCGATCCCCTGACCCGCATACCCCCGTTCCATGTCAGCATCAACCCCCGGCCTACGCACAGGGCCGAAGGTCCCGTCCCGGACTTCCTTCGGACACCCTCGAGCCGCTCCGGTGAGACGCGGTTCACATCGACGCGGCCCGCTCGATCCGCACGACAGTGCCCGGGGCCGAAAGGCATTCGTGTTCGGGGACTGCGCCCCTGTCGACCGCGCAGCGGCTGCGATGGACTTTTCGCAGACCCACTCCGGCAGGAAGGACCACGGCCATGGTGTCCACTCGACCCGCTCGGGAGCCCGCGAAACCGACGCGCGGAGGCCGGTGGGATCGGCTCGGCGGGGTCCGGGGCGCGGCCCTGCTGACCGGTACGTTCGTACCGCTCGTGGTCGGCGGCGCGGCCTGGCTCGCCGGTCTGGCGACGGTGGCCGACGCTGCGTGGGCGGCGGGGACCGTGATCGCCATGATTCCCGCGGTGTGGTGGGTGATCTCGGCACTGCGGCGCGGACGGGTCGGTGTGGACCTCATCGCGGTGTTGTCGCTGGCGGGCACGCTGTGGGTGCACGAATATCTGGCGGGCGCGCTGATCGCGGTCATGCTCAGCGGCGGGCACGCGCTCGACGCCGCCGCCGAGCGGCGAGCCGCGCGGGACCTGCGGGCGCTGCTGGAGCGAGCGCCGCGCACGGCGCGCCGGCGGTGCGGGGAGACCGTGCAACTGGTGGATCTCGACGAGATCGCCGTCGGGGACATTCTGGTGATCGCCACCGGCGAGGTGGTGCCGACCGACGGCAGAATCACCAGTGCCGTTGCGGTGCTCGATGAATCGGCGCTGACCGGGGAGCCGCTGCAGGTCGAGCGCCGGGCCGGGGAACCGGTGCGCAGCGGAGTGATCGATGTCGGCGCCATGTTCGAGATGCGCGCCACCGCCACCGCCGACGAGAGCACCTACGCGGGAATCGTCCGGATGGCACGGGAGGCGGGGGCCGCCACCGCGCCGACCGTCCGGCTGGCCGACCGCTACGCCGCGTGGTTCCTGCCGCTGACCCTGGCCGTCGCCGCGATCGCCTACTGGATCAGCGGTTCATTGGTGCGCGCGGTGGCGGTGCTGGTGGTGGCCACCCCGTGTCCGCTGCTGCTCGCCGCGCCCGTGGCCATCGTGTCGGGGCTCTCACGCGCCTCCCGGATGGGTGTCGTGATGCGCGACGGCGGCGCGCTGGAGAACCTCGGGCGCGCAACCACTCTGGTCATGGACAAGACCGGCACCGTCACCGCCGGGCGGCCCGTCGTCACCGAGGTCGCCGCCGCACCGGGAGCCGATCCGGCACGCCTGCTGCGGCTGGCCGCCTCGATCGACCAGTTCTCGCCCCACGTCCTGGCCCAGGCCATCGTGACCGAGGCCCTGGCGCGTGGACTCGAACTCGACGTCGCCACAGCGGTTTCCGAGCAGGCCGGGTCCGGGGTCACCGGCGAGGTCGGCGGGCATCGGGTGCGGGTGGGCAAGCTGCCCGAGGACGCCGCAACGCCGGAATGGGCGCGGCCGGTGTTGAATCGGGCGCGACTGGACTCCGCGGCGGTCGCCTGGATCACCGTCGACGACAAGCCGCTCGGCGCGGTCCTGCTGCGAGATCCGTTGCGGCGCGACGCGCCTCGCACGCTGCGCCGCCTGCGCGAGGCGGGATTCGACCGACTGGTCATGCTCACCGGCGATCGCCCCGAACCCGCCCGCGAGGTGGCGACCGTGCTGGGCCTCGACGAGGTGTGCGCCGAACAGAGTCCGGGCGACAAGGTGGCGGCCGTGCGCCGCGAGAGCGCCGGGCCGGTCACGGTGATGGTCGGCGACGGCATCAACGACGCCCCGGCCCTCGCCGCCGCGACGGTCGGGGTCGCCATGGGCGCGCGCGGATCCACCGCGTCCTCCGAGGCCGCCGACATCGTGCTCACTACCGACCGGCTCGACCGGCTGGCCGACGCCATGGACATCGCCCGCTGGTCGCGGCGCATCGCCGTGCAGAGCGCGACCGTGGGCATGGCGCTGTCGCTGCTGGCCATGGTCGTCGCGGCCGCGGGCCGGCTGCCGCCCGCGGCGGGCGCGCTGTTGCAGGAGGCCATCGATGTCGCCGTGATCCTCAATGCGCTGCGGGCATTGCGCGGCAATCCGGCCGCCCGGCCGGGCCTTCCGCCCGATACCGAGGACCTGCTGCGCCGCTTCGCCGCCGAACACGAGACCCTGCGCGACACGATCGCCTCGCTGCGCACCGTCGCCGACCGCGTCGCCGACCGCTCCGAGGACGCGCCGGCCGCGCTGGAGGCCCTGTACCGTTTCCTGGTCGAGGATCTGCTGCCGCACGAACGGGCCGAGGAGACCCAACTCTACCCCGCCCTGGCCGGACCGCTCGGCGGCTCCGAGGCGACGGCCACCATGAGCCGTGCGCACGGCGAGATCCAGCGGCTCACCACCCGCATCGGCACCCACCTCGAACTCGTCCACGCGCGAGGCGGTCTGGACCCCGACCAGATCGACGATCTGCTCGCCTGCCTGTACGGATTGCATGCCGTCCTGCGCCTGCATTTCGTGCAGGAGGAGGAGAACTATTTCGCCCTCGCCACGGACGAACGACGGTGAGCACGCCCCTGCGTGACGAATACCGCCGGGCGCGAAGGCTTTTCGCCGAGAGCAGGGTGCCGCTGCTGGTGGTGGCGCTCGGAGCGGGGATGGTCTGCGCGCTCGCGGTGGTGTTCGCCAAGATTCTGGACAATGTCCTCGACGGTGACGGCGTCACCGCGTGGGATCTCCCGGTGTCGAGATGGTGTGCCGAGCATCGCGAACCGGTGCTGACCACCGTCATGCGCGCACTGACCGAGGTGGGTAATCCGCCCGTGCTGGCCGCACTGACAGCGGCGGCGATGGTGGTCGTGATGGTGCGCGGGCGGTCACTCGCACCGGTCGTGCTGGGCGCGTTCGCCTTCGGCGGCTACCTGATGATGGTGGTGACGGTGAAGCTGGCCGTGGAACGACCCCGGCCACCCCTGCCGGAGCGGGCGATCGCCGCGAACGGCTCGTCGTTTCCCTCCGGGCACGCCGCGGGTGTCGCGGCCGTGGCCCTGGTGTCGGTGTGGCTGATCACCCGCGAGGGCCCGAAGCGGCGGTGGATTCGCGCCATCGCGTGGACGACCGCGTTCGTTCTCATTGCCGCAGTGGGGTTTTCCCGCGTCTATCTCGGCGTCCACTACCCCAGCGACATCGTTGCCGGATGGGTCCTGGGCGCGGGGTGGGCCGGAGTTCTGTTCGTCGCGGGTACCGCCGCCACGCCGTTGTGGCGGGGCCACTCGCTCGGACGACGCCATTGTCGCCCTTGAACTTCCAGCCCCCGAGTTCGAGCCGATACCTAGATTCTGCGCGCGGTGACCGGCGTCACCCAGCGGCGAAGGTCGGCGATGGCGGGGGTCTTGGCCCTGCCCTTCGTCCTCACCATGGTCGGGCGATCTTGGGACCTTGGTCCCGCCCAGCGAACGTCACCGCCGGTCGTGCACTTGTTTCCCGAACCGGCGTGACCTTCTCCTCTGTGTCCGGCCCGGCGGGACCCGCAGGCTGGAAGCCACGAACAACCAGGAGGAGGCAGCGCGATGGAATACCGGGTGAACGTCTGCGAGACGGCACCGCAGGCGGTTCTGCGCATACCGTTGGAGATCCGCCCGGACCTGTTGAGCGACGGCATTGTCAGCGGGATGGATCGGCTGGCGGAAGTGGCCGAGAAGGCCGGATTGGTCGCCAGCGGCGCCCCGACGATCACCTTTCACCGGGAGCTGCCCAGCGAGGAATCCATCGTCGTCGACTTCGGGCTCCCGATCGAAGCCGCGCCCGCGCTGGGCCCGAGTTCCGGTGCGGAGCTGGTCATCCAGCCCCAGTCGCTGGTGGCGCGCACCTGCCATCGCGGCAGCTACGCCGAGATCGACGCCGGCTATCGCGCGCTGCGAGAGTGGTTGCGGCAGGAGGGTTATCGTCCGATCGGCCCGCCGACCGAGGCCTACCTCATCGGCCCCGACGAGGTCAGCGATCCCCGTCTGCTCATCACCGAGATCCGCATCCCCGTCGCCCCGGCGCCCTCGATCGCGGTCCATCTCGACACCGGTTTCGACGAGGCCGTCGAGGCCACCCGGAATGCGTTGCGGGAGCACGGCTTCGGCGTCGTCACCGAGTTCGACCTGCAGGCCGCGCTGCGCGAGCGGGCCGGTGAGCACATCGAGGAGTACGTGATCCTCGGCGCCTGCAATCCGCAACTCGCGGGCCGGGCGCTGGACGCCGACCGGGAGGCGGGGCTGCTGCTGCCGTGCAATGTCGTGGTGCGCGCCGACGAGACCGGAGTGGTCGTCGAGGCCGCCGACCCCGACCTGCTCGTGCACGTCATGGCCCGGCCCGAGCTCGCCCCCGTCGCGGCGGAGGCCCGTCGCATGCTCGCGGCGGCACTGTCGGATCTCACCCATCCCGCCGCGGCCGCCGGCTGAAATCGCCGGGGACCATGGTCCCGGTCAGAGCGGGTACGAGTCCTCTCACCGAATTCCGGCCACACGATCAGGCTCGATACATGGAAACCACCGCCACTCACATCGCCGTCATCTACGCCACCGCACAGGGATCCACGCGTGAGATCGCCGATTTCATCGGCGCCTCGCTCGCGGCCCGCGGCGCGACCGTCGAGGTCGCCGACACCGAGCACGCACCCGAACTCAGCTACTTCGACGCCGTGATTCTCGGTAGCGCCGTGCACAATCGAGCGCTGCTGCCCGAGATGGACGAGTTCGTCCGCACGCACGCCACCAATCTGCATGCACACCCGGTGTGGCTGTTCAGCGTCGGCCTCGGACCCGCCCTCGTCGGCCCGATCGGCCGCCGCATGGGCCGCGCCGTTCCGAAAAAGATCGCCGCGGTGCGTGATTCGATCACCCCGCGTGACTTCCACGCCTTCGCGGGCCACTACGAGCGCGCCGGCGTCTCACTGTCCGCGCGCACCGTCTACCGCCTCGTGGGCGGCACCCGCTACGGCGACCTCCGCGACTGGCCCGCCATCACGGCCTGGACCGACTCCATCGCGCACGCCCTGAAACTGCCCGCCCCGCAGGCCACCCCGACGCATCCCTGATCGCCCGCTTTCCGAGAAAGGCCACGCCGATGAGCCAGCACACCGACCCGTTCGGCCCGGCGATCCACACCAGCCGCATCTGGCTGCGCACCGTCGCCGACCGCCTCGGCACCGACGACCCGATGACCGCGATGCACCTGCTGCGCGCGTGGCTGCACACCACCCGCGACCGCCTCGATATCGGCGCGGCCGCCCACCTGAGCGCCCAGCTGCCCACCCTGCTGCGCGGCGTCTACTACGAGGGCTGGACCCCGGGACGTGTTCCGGTGCCGCACGATCCGCAGTCGTTCCTGCACCAGTTCGCCCACATCGCGAACGTGCCCGTCGACCAGGCGGGGCAATCGGCGGCCGCGGTCACCGACGCGCTGGCCCAGCTCCTCTCCCCCGGCACGCTCGACCACGTGCTGGCACAGCTCCCCGCTCCGCTGCGGCGCATCCTGCTCGGCGCAGATTTCAGCGGCATCCTCAGCGCGGCAGGCATTTTCGAGACTCCCGAGGGGCGATAGTGACCATCCGCCACGCACCCCTGTTCGTCGTCGCGCTCCCGTTCGCGGTCGTCGGCCTCGAACTCAGCGGCGCGTCGCCGCTGGCGATGCTGTCCGCCTTGTTCATCCTCGCCATCCCGATCCTGTTGCTGCTCCTGCTGCCCGGGTCGAAAAGAGAACTGGAGTAATCATGGGTGACTACGTCGCCGCCTTCGATGAGCTGCGCCTGACCGACGCCGACCGCGCCGGCGGCAAGGGCGCCAACCTCGGCGAGCTGGTCGCGGCCAAACTGCCGGTGCCGCCGGGGTTCGTCGTGCTGAAGTCCGCCTACGAGGAGGTCATCCGCGCCGGAGCGCACGCGGCCGAGCTCGACGAGCTCTTCGCGCGCGGGCTCGCCGCGGCGCAGGGCACAGATCGCACCGAAGCCGGTCAGCTCGAGGAATTGTGCCGCCGGATGCGGGAACTCGTGCACGCCACCGCGATCCCGGAGGGAGTCCGCGACGCCGTGCTGTCGGCCTACCGCGAGCTCGGCGCGACGGCCATCGTGGCCGTGCGCTCCTCGGCGGTCGGCGAGGACGGCGCGACGGCCTCGTTCGCGGGGATGAACGTCTCGCACACCAATATTCACGGCGACGACCAGCTCATCACCGCGCTGTCGGACTGCTGGGCCTCGCTGTTCACCCCGCGCGGGCTGACCTACCGGGCGCGGCGCGGCATGCACGACAACCCGGTGATGGCCGTCGTGGTGCAGCGCATGGTCACCGCCCGCGCCTCGGGCGTGGCCTTCACCGCCGACCCCGCCACCGGTTCGCACGACCGGGTCGTCATCGATGCCGCGCGCGGCCAGGGCGAGGTGGTCGTCTCCGGCGCGGTCACCCCCGACACCTACGTGCTCGAAGCCGCCGGGCCGACCCTGCTCAGCAAGCAGATCGGCCGCCAGCACTTCGCCATCGTCGCCGGCCCCGACGGCGACAAGCGCATCGAACTGTCCGAGTCCGAGGCCGAAGCGCCCGCGCTCACCGACGACGAAGCCCTCGCGGTGGCCCGCCTCGCACTCGAGGTGCAGGCGCATCACGGCCGCCCGCAGGATGTCGAATGGGCCTTCGACGACGAACAGCTGTGGCTGGTGCAGGCCCGTCCGATCACCATGCTGCCCAGCGACGCCGACGCGAAACCGCCCATCGCGCACACCGTCGAGGGCCGCGTGCTGGTGCGCGGTCTGGCCGCCGCGCCCGGCCGCGCCACCGGACCGGTCCGCGTCCTGCTGACGCCCGCGGACGGCTCGGCCCTGGGCGACGGCGAGATCCTGGTCGCGCCCATGACCAACCCGGACTGGCTGCCGACCCTGTCGCGCGCCGCGGGCGTGGTCACCGACAGCGGCGGCATGACCTGCCACGCCGCCATCGTGGCCCGCGAACTCGGCATACCGTGCATCGTCGGCGCGCGCACCGCCACCTCCCAGCTCGTCACCGGCCGGCCGGTCACCGTCGACGGCTCCACGGGCCAGGTGTACGCCGGAAATCCGCTCCCGGCCTCGACCACGGCCATACCGCGCCCGGTGTCCGCCGCGCCCGCGCCCGCGGCGACCGCGACCCGCGTCTACGTGAATCTCGCGCTGCCCGAGGCCGCCGAGCGCGTCGCGAGCTCCGACGTGGACGGTGTCGGCCTGCTGCGCGCGGAGGTCCTGCTCACCCAGGCGCTGGGCGGACGGCATCCTCGCGATCTCATCGCGCGCGGTGAGGACGAGAAGTTCGTCCAGAGCATGACCGATTCCATCCACCGGATCAGCTCCGCGTTCGCACCGCGACCGGTCGTCTACCGGGCCAGCGATATGCGCAGCAACGAGTTCCGGGCCCTCGAGGGCGGCAGCCACTACGAGCCCCGCGAGCACAATCCGATGATCGGGTTCCGCGGCTGCTACCGGTACGTGCGCCAACCGGAGATGTTCCGGCTCGAGCTGGCCGCGCTGGCGCGGGTGCGCGAGCGGACTCCGAACGTGCACTTGATGATTCCGTTCGTGCGCACCCGCTGGGAGCTGGAACGGTGCCTCGAGATCGTGGACGCCAGTCCGCTCGGACGGCAGCGGGGACTGCACCGCTGGATCATGGCCGAGGTGCCCTCGGTCGTGTACCGGCTCCCCGAATACGTCGAGCTGGGCATCGACGGAATCTCCATCGGCAGCAACGATCTGACCCAGCTCATGCTCGGCGTCGACCGCGATTCCGAGGAGTGCGCCGAACTGTTCGACGAATCCGACGCGGCGGTGCTCGACGCCATCGAACGGATCGTCGGCACCGCGCGACGCCTGGGCATCACGTCCTCGCTGTGCGGTCAAGCGCCGTCGACCAATCCCGAGTTCGTCGAGCACCTGGTGCGGGCGGGAATCACGTCGGTGTCGGTGTCGCCGGACGCGGTCGAGCGCACCCGGCGCGCGGTGGGCGCGGCCGAACGGCGCGTGCTGATCGACAACGCCCTGTCACGGCAAACCGATCGGTGATCCGTACTCCTGTGGTCGGCCTGCACGATCGGTAGCGATCAGCCGCCTAGACTGGGGCGTGTTACGAGACAATTGGTGCGCACACGCCTCAGACACACAGGACCATCGAGATGACCTCTGAGCCCACGGACGGCTCTTACTCGGTACGTGACACGCTCTCCCAGCTTCGGTTGCGGGAACTGCTCACCGAAGTCAAGGACCGCGTCGAACAGATCATCGACGCCCGCGACCGCATGGACGGCTTGGTCGAGGCAATGCTGGCGGTGACCTCCGGCCTCGACCTCGACCAGACCCTGCGCACTATCGTGCACACCGCCATCAGCCTCGTGGACGCCCGCTACGGCGCACTCGGCGTGCGCGGTGAGGACGGGCTCGAGCAGTTCATCTACGAGGGCATCGACGAGGAGACCCGGGCAAAGATCGGTGATCTGCCCGAGGGACGCGGGGTGCTCGGACTGCTCATCAGCCAGCCCAAGCCGATTCGCATGGAGAACCTCGCCGATCACCCGGCGTCGGTGGGCTTTCCCGACCACCATCCGCCGATGCGCACCTTCCTCGGTGTGCCCGTGCGGATCCGCGACGAGATCTTCGGCAACCTGTACCTCACCGAGAAGTCCGGCGGGCAGCTGTTCAACGAGGACGACGAGGTGATCGTGCAGGCGCTGGCCGCGGCCGCGGGCACCGCGATCGACAACGCGCGGCTGTACCAGTCCAGCCGTACCCGTCAGGCGTGGATCGAAGCCACCCGCGACATCGCCACCGAATTCCTCGCCGGGACCGATCCGGACGAGGTGCTCGCGCACGTCGTCGTGCACGCGCGCACGCTCACCGATTCGAAGTGGGCGTTCCTGGCGGTCGACGACGAACCCGACGGCGACCTCGACGACGTCGAGGGACTGCGGATCAGCCAGTGCTCGGGCCCGGACGGGAAGGGGCACAACGGAATAGCGCGCACCGCGGGGACCGCGATCGGCGAGGTGTTCCGCCAGGGCAAGCCGCTGTGCCCGGGCGACGGCGACGATCTCGGACTCGATATCGACCTCCAGGCCGGTCCGGCGCTGATCGTTCCGCTCAACGCACAGGACTCCACGTTCGGGGTGCTGGTCATGGTCCGCCCGGTCGGCGGGCTCCCGTTCACCGACGAATTGCAGGAGCTGGCAGGCGCTTTCACCGATCAGGCCGCCCTGGCCATCCAGCTGGCCGAGGCCCAGCAGCGCATGCGCGAGCTGGACGTGCTCACCGATCGTGACCGTATCGCCCGCGATCTGCACGATCACGTCATCCAGCGCCTGTTCGCGGCCGGGTTGAGCCTGCAGGGCACCGTGGCCCGCGCCCGCTCGGCCGAAGTGCGCGAACGGCTCTCGGATGTGATCAATGATCTGCAGGACGTGGTGCAGGAGATCCGCACCTCCATCTTCGACCTGCACGGCGGGGCGGGCAGCAGCACCCGGTTGCGTCAGCGGATCGAGGAGGTGATTCGCAAGCACACGGCCGACACCGGGCTGCGGACCTCGCTGCGGATCACCGGACCGCTGTCGGTGGTCGCGGCCGATCTCGCCGACAACGCCGAAGCCGTTGTGCGCGAAGCGGTGTCCAACGCGGTGCGGCACTCCCGCGCCGACACGATCACGGTGACCGTCGACGTCTCCGACGATCTGACGCTGCTGATCTCCGACGACGGAGACGGTATCCCCGAGAACATCACCCCCAGCGGCCTGCAGAACCTGACCCGCCGGGCCGAGGACCTGGGCGGCACCTTCGCGTTCGGCGGTAATCCCGACGGTCCCGGGACCTTGCTGCGCTGGGGCGTGCCGTTGCGCTGAACCCAGGGGTCAGCGTCCACGCACGATGACGATCGGGCAGTCGACGCTGTGCAGCAGGGCATTGCTGGTGGAGCCCAGCAGCATTCCGGTGAAGCCACCGCGGCCGTGGCTGCCCACGATGAGCAGCTGGGCGTGTTGCGATTCCTCGAGCAGTGTCCGAACCGGACGGTCCTTCACCAGGATTCGCCGCACGGCGACATCGGGATACCGCTCGGCGAATCCGGCCATCTCCTCACCGAAGGTCGCCCGCTCCTGCTCCTCGACGGTTTCCCAGCCCGACATCGGCAGGTAGGGCCCGGTGATATCGGTCCACGCGTGCACCGCGGTCAGACCGGTCTTGCGCAGCGAGGCCTCCTCGAACGCCATCTCCAGTGCCGGCAGGCTGTTCTCGGTACCGTCCACGCCGACCAGCACCGGCTGTCGCGCCGACACCGGATCCGCCGCCGCCGTCGTATGAATGACGGCGACCGGACACTGCGCGTGATGGCTCACGGCGGTGGTGACCGACCCCAGCAACCCGCGTCCCAGCGCACCGAGTCCCCGGCTGCCCAGCACGATCATGCGAGCCCCGCGCGACTGCGCGGTGAGATACGCGATGATCGGCTCGGTGGTCACCTCCGTCGAGGTCTCCACCCCTTCCCCGGTCAGCGTCTCCGAGGCGATCCGCGTCGCCTCCCCCACGATCCGCTCCCCTTCCAGCTCGAGCCAGGAAATCTCCTCGCCGGTCAGCACCGCCGTCGGCGGCGGCCCCACGGGCGCACACACCGAGGTCACGATGCGCAGCTTGCACCCGTGCCGCGCGGCATCCAGCGTCGCCCACGCCACGGCCTGATACGACACGGCCGAGCCGTCGACCGCGACGATAATGGGCGGATTGGGATCCCGTTGCGCTGCAACATGTTCGGTCATGGTCGTGGTTCCTCTCGTCGCCCCGGCGGGACGTCGGCTGAATCGGCAGTGCACTGAGCATCCCGCGCCGCGCACCACCGCTCCAGAGACCAATGTCACCGCCCGCCGGGCCGTCCTTCCCGACCCTGATCACCCTCGATCCGGGTCCCGGTCAGAAGCGCGACATCGTCAACGGCCTGCCTTCGCCACCGCGGATGACGAGCTCGTCGGCGGTGACCTCGAGGGTGACGTTGCGCAGGCGGCCCGAGCCGGTGAGCTGCTCCATGATCGGGCGCAGCGACGCGGGCACGGAGTCCCAGGTCTCCGCACCGGCGAGCACGAATCCGTGGTAGCCGCGCGGTTTTTCGGACAGGCCCTCGGGCTGCCAGCCGGTGCGGGGCAGGTTGGCCAGATAGCAGCTCACCTCGGCGCAGCTGCCGTCGGCGGCACACACGCGCATGGGGATCTCGTCGGCCGCGTAGTCGAAATCGCGGATGGTGAGGGTCCAGCCGTCGGCGTCGCGGTAGCCGAAATTCACGCCGGTCGGGGGCGCCAGGGTCAGGGCCGAGGAGTCCGAGGCGCGATTGTCGAGCAGGTCGGCGGTGAGCGGGCGGTCGTTGGCGGTGAAGGCCCACTCGGCCGCGGGATCGATCGGCTTGTGCCAGTAGCCGGTTCGGTCACCGTCACGGCCCTCGACCCGCAGTTCGCGGTCGGCGGACCGGCCCCCGGTGGTGTGGATGCTGATGGTCGAGGTGATCTCACCGGGCACCTTCGGCTGCCGCTCCCAGCCGGGCGCGGGCAGCTGAATATGGGTGTACTGCCAGGTGAACGGGCGGATATCGGGATAGCGGGAGACGAACGCCTCGAAGTTGTTGGGAGCGGTCTCGGTCGCGTCCTGGTCGTCGTAGGAGTAGGAGAAGAAGATGGTGTCGGCCCCGGAGATGTCGAAATCCCACAGCCGCGTGTACATGTCGCCGTATTCGTTGGTCACGAAGGTGGTCGACCCCGACGAGCTGAGATTCACGGCGCGGAATCGGCCATTGAGCGGGCCGGGCATCTCGAAGCTGTAGTCGTCGGCGAACACCGGATCACCCGGATGCAGCGGATCGCTGCCCGGCAGCCAGGGATCGAGCATGGTGATCCGATTGCCCTCGGGCGAGAGCACGAACACGTTGGTGACCCCCGCGCCGCCGACCGGCTGGTCGTGCCCGGCGGTATCGGTCCAGAATCCCTGCTGACGGAACGGCACCAACTGCACGTACTCCGGGTCCAGCCAGGAGAAACTCCACGCCCGCGACTCCGGGCGCACCCGCTGCCCGGAGGGGTCCAGCCAGACCGGCGACCCGAACCGCCCTGTCCACCACCACAGTTCCGGGGTTTCGTCGGCCGACTCCAGCGTGTAGATGTGCCCGTCCAACCCCAGGGCCGCCAGTCGGCTGCGGTCCACCGAGATCCCGGAGATGCGGCCGCGCAGGCAGTCCGGCACCGGTGGGATGCGCCAGCCCGATTCGCCGTCGACCGCCTTGATGTAGAGGTTGTGGTCGAGCACGGCGTACTGCCACGCCTCGTTGAATCCGCCGTCCGCGGTCCGCAGATCGATGCGCTGCGGCAGCCGGGCCGCCACCTCCGGCGGGGCGAACGGCATGGTGAACAGCCCGATGCCGACATTCGGGAAATGCATCGGCAGCGGCCAGGCCCCGGCGCGACCGGGCAGCGCCAGCGCCGCGCAGCTCACCGGCCCCGGAAGGATCCCCACCGGCCACCATTCGTCGGCCATCGCGGGTGCGGCCGAGGAAAGCCACACCGTCAGAGCCGACGCGACGACACCGAATCGCCTACCGCCCATTCCCTGTCCGAACCCTCTCTCGAATCGCCCTGGATTCCGCTCCCGCGCACGACGATCAGGCTCGGACGGCAGTGGAAGCGTCGGTCGAATACCCGAAAGCCCATAGCGCGCCGTGAGATCCGCGGCGATGGGCTATGAAGACGTCGCACAGTAACATCGTGAGAGCGGATGGCGGTCGAGACGTGCCGGACCGTGTCGGAGACGATTTCCAGCCACCGCCGGGTCAGGATCGGGTGGGCGATACGTCCAGGGGTTCGAGCGGACGCACGACGTCCGTCAACGGCAGCCTGGGTGTGGCGGGCACCGGCTCGGCGCTGGTCGCGGCCCAGCCCATGCGGATGATCAGCTGCGGATAGCCGAAGTCGCCGAGCAGGTCTCGCCGGATTCGGCTGCGCACACCGGTCACCTCGAGCGGCTCGCTGAGCACGCAGCTGGCCAGGCCGCGCACGGTCGCCTCGAGCAACACGGCGCTGGCGATTTCTCCGGCCCGCAGCCAGCTGCGCAGATCGTCGGAGGCGGTGCACACCATCAGCATTCGCGCCGATTCCTCGGTGTCGTGCACGACGGCCTCGGGCAGGCGCGGATCACCGAAGGACCGCACGGTCGGGTCCGTCGCCGCCACCGCATTGCGGGCGGGCACGCCCTGCGGGCTGGCGTGATGCCCGCTCCAGGCCGCGAGTTCGGCGCTGTAGGCGGGATCGTCGCGGTGGATGGTCGACGCGTCGACGAAAGCCTGCAACAGCCGGGCATGTTCGCCGGTCGCGTCGACCTCGCGAACCTGTACTCCCGGCGTCCCGGCGCCCGCGGACATCACCGCGGACACCTGCCCGGCGGGTACCTCCCAGGAGGTGAACCGGCGGCGGTCACTGCGCCGCTGCGAGATCGCGCGCGCGAGCCGCATCGCATCCGTATTCGGCTCGCCCGGACGGAACTCCACCGAGGCCAGATGCCGCGGCTCCGCGGGATTCGGGAACCGGCGCACGATCGTGTCCCAGCCGAAGGCCCGCATGGCCACACACAGATGGTGCAGCGCCGCACCGCAACTCACCACCAGCTCCCGGGAATCGGGGTCGGTGTGGGGCAGCCGGCGGCTGTCGTCGGCGTACAGCTGCACCGTGGTGTCACCGACCCGCCACAGCCAGGGCTGGGTGTTGTGCACCGACGGCGCGCGCACCGCCAGCGCCAGCGCGGCGCGGACGGTGTCATGGTCGGGATGATTCGACATCACGTGTCCTTCCTCGGATTTCGTGCTCTCAGCATGGCCCGTACGGCGGGCGCGGGTGACGGCCGAAAGTCACTGTCCAGCGGGGTCTTCGGCCCGGGTTTGCGACGGCCGACGGACCACGAGCACGGGACACTGCGCCATATGCAGCAGCGCCGTGCTCACCGAGCCCAGCACCACGCCGGAGAAGCCGCCGCGACCGTGACTGCCGACCACCACGAGCTGCGCGGTGTCGGCCTGCTCGAGCAGGGCGCGCACCGGCGTATCGAGCGCGACCACGCGCCGCACCACCACATCCGGGAAACGCTCCGTGTAGTCGGCGAGCGCGGACTCCAGCAGCACGTCCTCGTTGCGGTGAATGGCGTCCCAGCCCATCACCGGCAGATCGAAACCGCTGGCATCGCTCCACGCGTGCACGGCGATCAGATCGACCTTGCGCAGCGACGCCTCCTCGAAGGCCATCTCGATGGCGGGCACGCTGTTGGGCGAACCGTCCACCCCGACCACGACGGGTTTCGCCATGGCGGCGGCCTCGGTCTCCGAAACCCCGTGGACGATCGCCACCGGGCAGTGCGCGTGCCGGGCCAGCGCGGTGCTCACCGAACCGAGTACGGCCCGCCGCAGCGCCCCCAGGCCCCGGTTTCCCACCACGATCAACCGCGCCTGCCGCGAACGGTCGATCAACGCGGTGGTGATCATGTCGAAGATGAGCTCGGTCGAAACCCGCAGATTGTCGCCCGGCACCGTGTGCCGGGCCATGCGCACGGCGTCGGCCAGCACCTGCTGTCCCTGCGACCGCACCTCGGCCATGTCCTCGGCGGTCAGGGGCGTGTCGCCGCGGCCGACCGGGCTCGCGTACGAGGTGACGATGTGCAGCGGCCAGCCCCGCCTGTCCGCCTCGGCGGCCGCCCAGGCGACCGCCTGGTAGGCGATCTCGGACCCGTCCGCGCCGACCACGATCCCGTTCTCGGAACCGTGGGCCGGATCGAAACCTGTTGTGGGATCGGCGTTGTCTGCCATGGCATCTCCTGATTCGGCTTGTGCACCGAGCATCTCGCGTGCTCATCGCCGATCCCAGAGAACAATGTCACCGCGGTCCGGGCCCTCCGGCCGCGGCGGGGTATACCCGGTTACGGCACCAGGACCGCCGCACCGGCGAATCGTCCGTGCGCCAGATCCGACAGCGCCCGGTCCGCTTCCGTGAGCGGATACGGGTGCACGGTGACCTCGAGCCGATGGCGATCGGCGAAGGCCAGGAACTCCCGGGCGTCGGTGCGCGTGTTCGCGGTGACCGAGCGGAGTTCGCGCTCCTGGAACAGATGCTCGTCGTAGTTGAGCGGCGGGATATCGGAGAGGTGGATGCCCGCGATGGACAGCACACCGCCGCGATCGAGCGCCGCCAGCGCCGGCAGCACCAGATCTCCGACCGGCGCGAAGAGTATGGCCGAATCCAGTGGCACCGGCGGCGGATCCGCGGCCCCCTGCGCGGAGGCCGCACCGAGGTCGAGCGCCAGTCGCCGAGCCTCCGCATCGCGGGTCATCACATGGACTTCGGCGCCCTCGGCCAGCGCCACCTGGGCGGCCAGATGGGCACTGCCGCCGAATCCGTAGATTCCCAGCCGGCCACCGGCCGGAAGCGCGGCCCGTCGCAGCGCCCGATAGCCGATGATCCCGGCGCAGAGCAGCGGAGCCAGCTCGGCATCGGTGTATCCCGTCGGCAGCGGCAACGCGAATGCGGCCGGTACCACCGCGAATTCGGCGTACCCGCCGTCGGCGTCCCATCCGGTGTAGCGCGAACGCGGGCACAGATTCTCCGCACCCCGACGGCAATACCGGCACTCTCCACACGTATGCCGCAACCACGGGATCCCCACCCGATCCCCCACCGCGAATTCGGTCCCGGCCCCCGGCCCGAGCGCCGTCACCACCCCGACCACCTCGTGGCCGGGCACCACACTGTCGCGGTGCACCTCCAGATCCCCCTCGGCCACATGCAGATCCGTCCGGCACACCCCGCAGGCCAGCACGCGGACCAGCAGCTCGCCCGCCCCGGCCTCTGGCACGTCCACGCGCACCGAAACCATCGGGCCGCTGTCGATCGGCCCCGGTTTCGTCACCTGCCACGCTTGCATCGACGTCATCTCACCCATCCTCCGACCACTGAGTCCTTCGCACACGGATGCCGACCCAGAACGTAGTAACCATCAAGGATTCCGCTTCAGCCGATCACATCCCAAGAGGCGACGGTCCCACCTCGCCCAGGACTTCGGGCCCGAGGCCGCTCAGTTCGGCGAGCACCGTTTCGGTGTCGGCGCCGATCAGCGGGGCGGGGAGACGGAGGTCGGCGGGGGTGCGGGAGAAGCGGATCGGGTGCGGGATCACGCGGTAGCCGCCCGCGACCGGGTGGGTGCCCAGGGGCAGGGCGTCGACCAGTTCGGACAGCGTGGCCACGTGGGTGGCGGGAATGCCCTGCGCCGCACAGATTTCGAGGATCTCCGCGGTGGTGTACGCCGCGACTACCTCGCGGACGTCGCGATAGAGGGTGTCGGAGTTCGCGATGGCGGCGCGGCGGTCGGCGTACCGCGGGTCATCCAGCAGATCGGTGCGGCCCACGGCGGCGAAGAGGCGGGCGTAATGGTCGGGCTGGTACGGCAGCAGGTGGACCCAGCCGTCCACGGTCGGGCACGGGCGGCGTTCCGGCGAGAGGATGCGGCGGTAGCCGGGTACGTCGGACGGGGGTTCGGGAATCGCGCCCGCGCCATGCTCGACCAGCAGGAAGGCGCTCATCGCGGTGGTCATCGGGACCTCCACGAACTGGCCCTCGCCGGTGCGTTCGCGGTGCAGCAGGGCCGCGGTGATCGCCTGGGCGATGAACACGCCGCAGACCTTGTCGGCCAGGATCGTCGGAACCAGGGCCGGGGATCCGTAGGTGCGGTCCATGATGTCGGCGATGCCGGTGGCGGCCTGGATGACGTCGTCGTAGGCCGGGTCGTCGGCGTGCGGGCCGTCCAACGGCCAGCCTTGGGCCTGGCAGTAGACGAGGTCCGGCCGCACAGCGGTGAGCGTCGCGTAGTCCAGGCCGAGGCGTTCGACCGTGCGCGGGCGCAGACTGCTCACGACCACATCGCAGGTGGCGACCAGGCGGCGCACCGTTTCCTGCCCGTCTTCGGCGGCGAGGTCGAGGGTGACGGATCGCTTGTTGCGCATCAGGTTCAGACTCGTACCCGACAGCTGCGGATGCGGTCCGGCGCCCATCATGCGGTTCGTGTCGCCGCGCGGCGACTCCAGCACGATCACCTCCGCGCCCTGGTCGGCGAGCAGTTGCGTGGCGTACGGGCCCATGACGACATGGGTCAGGTCCAGGATGCGCAGGCCCGTCAGCGGGCCCGATGATGTCGATGGCGTGGACAATTCAGTCCTCTCGGTCAGGTGGCACCGCGGTCAGCGCGCGGGGTTCGGAGTGGTGAGGTCCCAGAGTTCGGCTTCGCCGGGCACCATCATGTCCTCGCCTGCGCGTTCGTCGCGGTCCGCCCACAGCAGTGTGGTGCGGTGATGCAGGCCGGACTCGGCGGTGATGCCCATCGCGCCGTGCAGTTGATGCGCGGTCGAAGCCACGAATCCCGCTGTGCTGGAGGCGATATCGCGGGCGGCCGAGAGCGCGAAGGCGAGTCGCTCGGAGGTGTCTGTCCCGGGCGGACGGCGGTCGACTTCACGCAACGCGGCGTGCAATTCCGCCTGGGCCACCGACAGCTCACCGAGCGTCGTCTTGACGGCCGGGATGGCACTCAGGGGACGTCCGAACTGGATTCGTTGATCCACATAGGCCCGGGTCAACTCGATCGCGCCGTCGACCGCACCCGTGATCTCGTGCAGCAGTAGGTAATCCGACACCATCGCGAGGTCGGCAGGAAGCGGGATCGGCTGCGGCACCGGGGCGGCGAGGGGGCGTCCCGCGAGATCGAGATGCTCGGGCCGCCCCGGTATCCGCGTCACGGGTTCCCCTGCGACACTGACCCTCACCTCTGCGATCGGCTCCCAGACGCCGGTGCCGTCGGCCAGGACCGCGACCGCGCCCGAATCGAACTCGGATCGAGCGGACCAGCGGGCCAGCAGGGTCTGCCGCAGCGGCAGTTTCATTCCGGCACGTGCGAGCGCGGACACCGCCGCGCCCGCCGCCGCCAGGAGTTCGGGCATGTCTTCACCGGCGCCCGCCGCCTCGTCGAGGACCGTGGTCCAGCCCAGTTCCGCGGCGATCGCCCAGTGCGCCGCGAACGTTCCGGTGCGGGAGACGTCGATGCCGGGTTCCGGCCGATCCCACGCGGCCACGGCCTCGGTGACCGCCGCGTACAGCTCGGCCGCGATCCCGGTGTACTCGTAATTCACTTGGCCCCCTTGGCAATGATCGACAGCATGACCGGTGCGGCGCCGCCGCGGATTCCCGATTTCGGTCCGGCGAGCACGGCTTGCGAGTACATGCGATGGATGTCGGCGTCGCAGCGCGGCAGCAGCCCGCGCACGAATTCGATGCAGTCCAGCTCGAACCGGTTGCCCAGGTACTTACTGGTCGCGGCCTCGACGATCGGGCTGCGGCCCGCGTCCAACGCCAGCGCGGTTTCGCGCGCCCAGGTGCGCAGGACCATCAGCCGGGCCAGCAGCGAGCGCAATCGCCGGGCGTCCTCGGCACCGAGCAGGCCGTCGGCGTCCAGGACCGCCTTCAGCAGCGGATACATCGACAGGAACCGTTCGGGCCCACCGCGTTCGAACGAGAGCTGCCCGACCACCTGCGACCAGCCGTCGCCGACCTGCCCGATCACCCAGCGGTCCGGCGTGAAGACCTCGTCGAAGGTCACCTCGTTGAAGTGGTGTTCGCCGTCCATGCCGATGATCGGCCGTACGGTGACCCCGGGCGCGGTGCGCTCGACGATGAATTCGGTGAGACCGGCGTGCTTGTCGTCGGTGCGGGCGGTGCGCGCGAGCACGTACAGGTGCGTGGCGCGGTGAGCGCCGCTGGTCCAGATCTTGCGGCCGGTCAGACGCCAGCCGTCACCGTCGCGCACCGCGGTGGTGCGGACCGCGGCCAGATCCGAGCCCGCGTCCGGCTCGGACATGCCGAGCGCGAAAACGTACTCCGCGCTGGCCAATCGGGGACAGAACTCCTCCTGCAGCTCGGGTGTGCCGAGCCGGATCAGCTCCGGGCCGATCTGCCGTTCGCCCACCCAGTGGGCCGACACCGGGGCACCGGCGCGCAGCAGCTCCTCGGTGATCGCCAGCCGGGCGACATTGCTGTCCTCCGCACCGCCGAGATGCTTGGGCCAGGTGCGGGCGAGCAGGCCGCGGCGCGCCAGTTCCCGGCTGAACTCCGGCTCGAAGCCACCCGCCCAGGAATCGCAGCGCGGCGTGTAATCCCAAGTGGCGCACAGGTCCCGCACCCGCTGGCGGAGTTCTGTTTCGTGCGTGTCCATCGCGGTCACTTCCCCTCGAAACGCGGTGTGCGGCGTTCGCGGAACGCGGCCATGGCCTCCCGAGAATCGGCGGTGGACTGCACCACCGCCTGATGGGAGGCGATCAGGTCCAGCGCGGTCCGCGGATCGCCCGGAACCGCCTGCCGCACCGCGCGTTTGATCAGTTCGACCGCCACCGGCGGTTGCGCGGCCAGCTGAGTGGCGAAGGCGGTCAGCCGGGCGTCGAACTCGGCGTCCGGGCACACTTCATCGACGATCCCCCACGCCAGCGCCTGTGCCGCGGAGACGAATTCGCCGGTCCACAACAGCCGCAATGCCTTCGAGGTCCCGATCAGGCGGGGCAGGTAGTAACAGCCGCCGTCCCCGGGGACCAGACCGACCCGGACATAGCCCTCCGACAGGCGGGCACGCTCGGCCGCGATCCGGTAGTCGCACATGAGGGCCATATCCATCCCCGCACCGACGGCCACCCCGTTGACTCCGGCGATGAGCGGTTTGTTCAGATCCTCCACCGCGCGCGCCACCCGGTGCACGTGGGTCATCAGACGGCGGGATTCCAGCGGAGTCGGTTCGGCCGCGGCCAAGCCGTCGATATCGGCTCCGGCGCAGAACGCGTCCCCCGCGCCCCGGACCACCACCACCCGGACCCGCTCGTCGTCCTCGAATTCCCGCAAGGCCCGCGCCCAGCGCTCCAGCATCTCGAGCGTGAAGGCGTTCTTCTTCTCGATCCGATTGAGCACGATCCAGCCGATGTGGTCCTCAACCCGGACATCGATGGCGGTCTCGTTGGTCGTCATGACATCTCCTCTTCGAAATTGGATCCAATCGTAAGAACGATTTCCACCCTGAGTCAACAGATTGGATCCAATTGCTAGACTGCGGCTTATGGATGCCATGTCAGCCGGGTCCCGGGACAGCGACACCGCGACCGGCGCGGTGCAGACCGCGATCGACGCCGTCTACGAATCGATCGCCTCAGGCGATCTCCGCCCCGGACAACCGATCCGCCAGGAAACCCTCGCCGACCAACTCGGCCTCAGCCGCCAGCCGATCCGCGAGGCCCTCCGCATGCTCGCCTCCGACGGCCTGCTCACCTACCGCCGCAACGTCGGCTTCTGCGCCCGCGAACTGAGCTCCGCCGAACTCGACCAGGCCTACCGCCTGCGCCGCCTGATCGAAAACGAAATCCTCTGCGGCACCACCGATATCGCCCCCGCGGCCCTCACCCGCCTACGCGAGCTCAACACCGCCATCGCCGACGCCGCCGCCCGCCACGACCTCGGCGCGGTCCGCCGCCTCAACGCCGAATTCCACTTCACCCTCTTCGCCCAGTCCGGCCTGGACCTCTACGTCGAAGAACTCCGCCGCCTCTGGCGCCTGACCAACATCTACCGCGCCATCTACGCCACCGACCCCAACACGATCAGCCGCATAGTCGCCGAACACGACGCGATCATCACCGCCCTCGAATCGGCCGACCTCCCCCGCCTGATCGCCCTCCACAACCAACACCGCGAAGGCACCCTCGACGCCCTCACCGACCGCCTCGGTGCAACCGAAACCGCCACCGCGACACCGTGATCCGGCAGGCGGCGTCCCCCGATCCGATTCAGCCCCGCGTCTCCGGCCGGCCGGTGCGGGAGCCGGCCACGACGGCGATGACCAGCACCGCGACGGCCGCGGCGAAAACGCTACCGGCGGTGCGTAATCCGAGGGTGCCGACGAGCGAGCCGACACCGATCGCGGGCAGGGCCAGGAGGATATAGAGGACCGCGAAGAAGGCCGAGACGGTGCCACCCCGGGTGGCGGCGGGGGTCCGCGTATTGATCAGCGTGATGCCGTGGCCGATGGCGATGCCGGTGGCCAGGCCGGTCACCATCGCGGCGCACAGCAGTGGCGAATAGGCGGCCGTGGCCATCGCCGTAGCGATCAGGGCCGCGCCGACGAGCAGACCCGCGCCGGACACCAGCGAGGCCACACGCTCCACCCTGCCCGCCAGCAACTGGCCCGATCCGATGGCCACGAACGCCACCGTGACGATCGAACAGGTCGCGAGAAGGCTGTGAATGTGCGCGACCTGGGCCAGGAACAGGCCGGTGACGGCGGTCAGCACGCCGAGCACCGCGAATCCCGACCCGGCCAGCAGTGCGGCACGCCAGAACGGCCCCCGGATCTCGGCCGGCACGCTGGGCCGCCGAGTGGCCGGGGCACGATTCGCGGTGTCGCCCGGCGCTTTCCGTGTTTCCGGGACGATGACCAGCGCGGTCAGCGCGATCAGCAGCAGGACGCCGATCACCCACCAGCTCAGCCGCAGCGGCCAGGGCGCGTACTCGCCGAGCACTCCCGCGAGCAGCGGCCCGGAGGCCAGACCGCCCATATTCGCGCCCAGCGCCAACCGCCCGGCACGCGTGTGGCCGCCCGGCGCGGCCAGTTCCGCCAGCTGGGCGGTGGCCGCGCCGGTCATGAGCGCGGCGGCCAGACCCGACAGCACCCGCCCGATCAGAAGTTCGGCAAGATTCCCTGCCAGCAGGAACACCGCCGAAGCGAGGATCGCGAGAATCAACGCCACGGCGACTATGGGCCGGCGGCCGAGCCGGTCGGAGAGCCCGCCGAGGGTGAGCAGCCCGGCAACGACCGCCAATGCGTACACCCCGAAGATCACGGTCACGGCCAGCGCACCGAACCCGAAGTCGTGCTCGTAGCGCGGGTACAAGGGCGTGGGTACGGTCGTCCCGGCCATCGTCGCCCAGAACGCCCCCATGACCACGACCGTGCCGATCCGACGCCGCTCGACCGGCACTCCCCGGTCGTCGACCACCATTGAATCCTTCCGAACTGCCATGGCATGCACTACCTTTCACGCACCGAGCGATGGCCGCGCCGCGACCCGCCGACACCAGTAACGCCATCCGGCGTCGATCTGGCTGTCGGGCCAAACCACCGCATCCTTCTCCAAACACTCCTCGTACTCGGTCCAATGCCGCAATTCTCCGGCCGCCGCCGCGGTGAGCTGCACTCGGCAAGCACGCTCGAGCAGAACCGCGTACATCACGGCATGCGCGATATCCGTGCCCACCGCGGCGAAGCCGTGCTCGGGCATCAGGCAGGCGCGGGCGACGCCGAGATCCGCGGCGAGCGCTCGGCCCAGTTCAGGAGTGCGAATCAGATTGGCGGTAGCGGCGAACCGTGGCAGACCGTGCTCAGCGAAAACGACCGCGTCATGACTGAGCGCCCGCAACGGCGTGCCGAGCGCGCTGAAAGCGTTCACCGCCGCGGAATGCGTGTGCACACTGACCTGCACATCGGCCCGGGCCCGCATGATCTCGGTGTGGATCGGATACTCGAGATGGACGCGCCCCTCGCCCTCGAGCAACTCCCCGGTCCACGAGACCAACAGCACCCGCTCGGGAGTGATCTCCTCCAGTCCCCAGCCGGACGATTTCATCCAAACACCGCGGCCACCAGGATCGCGGACGGCCAGGTGCCCCCACACCATATCGCCGTGCCCGGCCTCGGCGAGCGCGTTGCTACCCAGTGCGACAAGCGTTTTCGGATCTCGATCGGTCGTCATGGATCCGAACGTAGGTCTGCCCCAACTATTGTCACAAGTGAAAATCCAGCAACTGTTACTTTCGCGAAGTGAAAGTCACCTCCCTGGATCTCAACCTCCTCGTGGTGCTCGACGCCGTGCTCGAGGAGGGCAGTGTCACCGCCGCCGCGCGACAACTGAACCTCTCGGTGCCCGCGGTCAGCCGGGCCCTAGGCCGCCTGCGCACCTCGTTCGACGATCCCCTACTGGTGCGCACCCGACGCGGCATGGAACCCACCGCACAGGCGATCGCCCTGCGACCGCGAGTCCGCGCACTCGTCGCGGCAGCCGAAGGCATTCTCGAACCCCGCGAACCGGATGCACTGAGCCGCCCCTTCACGGTTCTGGCACCACACGACCTGATCGCCGCCTACGGCACACAACTGATCACGCGACTGCGCGAGCAGAACCCCGCCGCCCAGGTACGCTTCCTCGCCGACAGCCGCGGCACAGCCGCCGATGCCGAGTTACGCGAGGGCACAGCCGATGTCGCGATCGTCGTGAACGCCTCCGCCCACAACGACCTCCGCGCGGAGGGCCTGATGCGCGTCCCCTACACCGTCGCCGTCCGCACCGGCCACCCCCTGACGTCCGAGCCGGTAACCCCGCCCCGCCTCGCCGCCTTCCCCCACGTCGTGGTGTCCCGCCGCGGCCGCCTCCGCACCGCCACCGACCGCCTGCTCGAGAACCACGGCCTCCACCGCGAAACAGCCGCCACCACCCCCGATTTCACCACCGCCCTACACCTGACAGCCGACACCGACCTACTCACCATCGCCCCCACCCCATTGGCCCGCACCCTCGCAACACCCCTCGGCCTCACCCTCCACCCACTCCCACTGCCCCTCAAACCCCTACGCGTAAGCCTGCTCTGGCACCCACGCCGCGACACCGACCCAGCCCACAAACTCCTCCGCACCCACATCCTCGAACTAGCCGAGACAGCGAAAACACCAGCACTGGAAGACATTCCAACGAATATCAGACCCTGATGCCGGACTCGGCGACCACATCGTCCGGCAGATAAGGGTTTTCGGCCAGCCAGGGCAGGTAGGCGGGCGATCGGCGGCGCAGATCCGCCATGACCTCCGCCTCGAACCGAACTGTCGGCACCGCCTCCCACCACACCACGAGCATGTCGTCGGGTGTGTGGAGGATTTCACGCACCGGGCGCATACCAGTCATCCGCGAGTTGGTTCCGCACATCCGATACGCCGCTCACCCTCGGATCCACGACAACGACGGTGCCACAACCTCGGGGCGGGTCAGGAGATGATTCGGATGGCGTAGGGCATGATGCCGTCTTCGCGGACGGTGGAGACGCGCACTACGTCGCCGGATTGGGGGGCTTCGACCATTTTGTTGTTGCCTATGTAGAGGGCTACGTGTTGGCTGCCGCCGGGGCCCCAGAAGAGCATGTCGCCTCGGGCTCGTTGGGAGACGGGGACCCTTGTGCCCATGGTGTATTGGTAGCCGGAGTAGTGCGGGAGGGAGACGCCGACGCCGGCGAAGGCGTAGATCATGAGGCCGGAGCAGTCGAAGCCGGTTTTGTTGTAGTCGCCGTAGCTGTCGGCGGTGCCGCCGTCTCGGATGCCGAGGGTGGGGCCGTCCTCGTCGCCGCCGCCCCAGGCGTATTCGACGCCGAGTTGGGACATGGCTCGGTCCACGACGGTGTTGACGAGGTCGGCGCTCGAACCGTTCGGGCGGACCACCGGGGGCATGGAGCGGCGCGGCGGGGAGGTGTCCTGAAGGGTGTGGGGGCGGTGGCCCTGGCCCACCTGGTCGGCGCGGTCGGCGGAAGCGCGGTCGCCCGCTACTCGGGCCGCGGCGGCCACGGCCGCGGCGTGCGCGGCGGCCTCCTCGGCTTTGCGCTGCTGGTCCCAGGCCACGAAGGCGTCGCGCTGGCCCTGCAGTCCCGCGACGTTGGCGCGCGCCGCGTCGAGGCGCTGCTGGGCCGAATCACGCTGGCCGACAAGGTCGTTGCGGCGGACGTTCTCCTGGTCCAGGTCGGCTTGGGCGGCGGCTACCGCGTTCTGGGCCTGGGTCTTCTTGGCGGCGGCGTCGGCCGCGGCGGCGTCGGCGGCCTGCTGGGCCTGTTTGGCGGCGGAGGTCTTGTTGGCCTGGTCGATCTGGGCGTGACGCAGGCCGTCGACGACGGCCTGCTGGTTCTTCGAGGCAATTGTCAGCACCTGAGCGCGGTTGAGCGCGATCTCGGCACTGGGGGCGGCCAGGTAGTTGACCAGCGAGGTGGAGCCGGGGCGCATGTACACCTGGGCTACGTACTTGTCGAATTCCCGGTGCGCGCCATCGACTTTCGTGCCCGCGTCGGTCAGGTCCCGCTGGCACTGGGTGACCGCGCGGGCGGCGGTGTCGGCGGCGTCGCGGGCGATCTGCAGGTCGACCAGGGCCTTGTTGACGGCCTCGCGGCGGGTGGCGACAGCGTCGTCGAGTTGCTGCAGTTGCTGTTCGGCCGCGGCGACCTGATTGATGAGCGCGCCGACCTCGCCCACTCCGGCGTCGACCTGCGCGCCGGCGGCATTGATATCGGAGTCGCTCGGATTCGGGGGCGGCGGCGGGACGGCGTGGCCGGCGGCCATGCCCACGGCGAACACGATGAGCGCTACGAGCAACTCCGTAGCGACCCGCATCCAGCGCCGCTGCAGCTTCGCCGGTCGTCTCATCGCACCTCCCTGGAGTCCCATCCGGCACAACATCCCCAACCGTGCCATCGCGAAACCGTACGGCAAGTCAGGGAGTACGCCGCTCAGGCACGCCACAATGACAGCGATGTAATTCGTTAGTAGCCAAGTATTTGCAGGTAAATCCCACAATCACCACACGCCACAACACACGACACGCGGTACGGTTTCGGCGCGCCGCAGACGAACTGGACGGTATGTCAGATACCGGTCAGGCGGAGGGCAGCAAAAAAAGGGGCCCGGGACGAACCCGAACCCCCCGAGGGAGACACCGCCTCTCGACGGCCGGACCACCTAGACCGGGGTCCGCTCACCCGCCCGACCCTGCGCACGCCGCACCTTCACCAGGTACAGCCCGCCGATCGTCGCGATCAGCACGCCCAGGATCACCAGCGTGATCACCGTCCACGACACCGTCTCCGGCTGCTCGAGCCGATCCACGAAAACCCGCGCAGCCTCGGTGGTGTGATCGGGCCCCCGGTACTTGGCCTTGTCCTCGGCCCACTCCAGATGCCCGCGCGTGAATTGGTCGCTGTAGGTGCCGACCCAGTCGTCGCTGAAGACCACCACGGTCCCGTGCTCGATCTTGCCGACCTCGTTGGCGAGATCGCGCAGGTTCGCCTCGATCCCCGGATTGCCCTGCACGACAATGATGTCGAGCTGAATGCCGCGCTCGCGCGCGTCAGCGGCGATGTCGATCAGCCCCTGCTTGTCGCGTCCGGCGGGGGCGGCGACATGATCATCGGCGAGATCGGCGATGATTGCCTTCAGGTCGGTGTTCGGCGGTAGTTCCGCCTTCATGGGCGTGAAAACCGAGGTACGCGAGACGGTCACGAACGCAGAGTACGGGACGACGTGTCATATCACCTCACTGCGGCACGCGAGCGGCCCCGATAACACTCCCCCGATGTGCTCACAGGACAAGCGTACTGTTAGAGTCGGCAAACGGACGGGGCTTGCGCCTCGACGAGCCATCGGCACAGCCCCGCCGGTGGCCCTCCCATTCACAGACGAGTGGAGCTGAACGTGACGAGTATCGATACCTTCGGCGCCAAGGGCACCCTCGAGGTCGGAAGCAACTCGTATGAGATCTTCCGTCTCGCGGCCGTGCCCGGCACCGAGAAGCTGCCCTACGCCCTGAAGGTCCTCGCGGAGAACCTGCTTCGCACCGAGGACGGCGCGAACATCACCGCCGACCAGATCCGCGCCCTCGCGGCCTGGGATCCGTCGGCCGAGCCCGACACCGAGATCCAGTTCACCCCGGCCCGCGTGATCATGCAGGACTTCACCGGCGTGCCCTGCATCGTCGACCTGGCCACCATGCGTGAGGCCGTCACCACCCTCGGCGGCGACCCGAACAAGGTCAACCCGCTCTCCCCCGCCGACATGGTCATCGACCACTCGGTCATCCTCGACGTGTTCGGCACCGCCGACGCCCTCGAGCGCAACGTCGACCTCGAGTACGAGCGGAACGGCGAGCGCTACCAGTTCCTGCGCTGGGGCCAGGGCGCGTTCGACGACTTCAAGGTCGTCCCGCCGGGCGTCGGCATCGTGCACCAGGTCAACATCGAGTATCTGGCCCCCACCGTCATGGTCCGCAACGGCCAGGCCTACCCCGACACCTGCGTCGGCACCGACTCGCACACCACCATGGTCAACGGCCTGGGCGTGCTGGGCTGGGGCGTCGGCGGCATCGAGGCCGAGGCCGCCATGCTGGGCCAGCCGGTCTCCATGCTGATCCCGCGCGTCGTCGGCTTCAAGCTGACCGGTGAGATCAAGCCGGGCGTGACCGCCACCGACGTCGTGCTCACCGTCACCGACATGCTGCGCAAGCACGGTGTGGTCGGCAAGTTCGTCGAGTTCTACGGCAAGGGCGTCGCCGAGGTGCCCCTCGCGAACCGCGCCACCCTGGGCAACATGTCGCCCGAATTCGGCTCCACCGCAGCGATCTTCCCGATCGACGAGGAGACCATCAACTACCTGCGCCTCACCGGCCGCAGCGACGAGCAGCTCGCGCTCGTCGAGGCGTACGCCAAGGAGCAGGGCCTGTGGCACGACGCCGACAACGAGCCCGCGTACTCGGAGTACCTGGAGCTGGACCTGAGCACCGTGGTGCCGTCCATCGCCGGCCCGAAGCGCCCGCAGGACCGGATCCTGCTGTCGGACAGCAAGACCCAGTTCCGCCAGGACATCCGCACCTACACCAACGACCCGGTGCCGCACACCGCGCTGGACGAGGCTCTCGAGGAGTCCTTCCCGGCCAGCGACCCGGTCGCCTCCGGCACCGCCACCGACGGTGCGGCCCTGCCGACCGCCGCCAACGGCAACTCCGGTCGCCCGTCGAAGCCGATCAAGGTTTCGGACCCCGAGCGCGGTGACTTCGTCCTGGATCACGGCGCCGTCGTGGTCGCGGGCATCACCTCCTGCACCAACACCTCCAACCCGTCGGTCATGATCGGCGCGGCCCTGCTGGCCCGCAACGCCGTCGAGAAGGGCCTCGCGTCCAAGCCGTGGGTCAAGACCAACATGGCCCCGGGCTCGCAGGTCGTCGCCGACTACTACGAGAAGGCCGGTCTCTGGCCGTACCTGGAGAAGCTGGGCTTCTACGTGGGTGGCTTCGGCTGCACCACCTGCATCGGCAACACCGGTCCGCTGCCGGAGCAGATCTCGGCCGCGATCAACGACAACGACCTGTCGGTCACCGCGGTGCTCTCGGGCAACCGCAACTTCGAAGGCCGTATCTCCCCCGACGTCAAGATGAACTACCTGGCCTCCCCGCCGCTGGTCATCGCGTACGCGCTCGCGGGCACCATGGACTTCGACTTCGAGACCGACGCCCTGGGCAAGGACCAGAACGGCAACGACGTCTTCCTGAAGGACATCTGGCCGTCGGCGCAGGAGATCGACGACACCATCAAGTCGGCGATCAGCCGGGACATGTTCACCAAGTCCTACGCCACCGTGTTCGACGGTGACCAGCGCTGGCAGGGTCTGAACACCCCCGAGGGCGACACCTTCGCCTGGGACGAGAAGTCCACCTACGTCCGCAAGGCCCCCTACTTCGACGGCATGTCGATGGAGCCGGCCCCGGTCGAGGACATCAAGGGCGCGCGCGTGCTGGCGCTGCTGGGCGACTCGGTCACCACCGACCACATCTCCCCCGCCGGTCCGATCAAGCCGGGCACCCCGGCCGCGCAGTACCTCGACGCCAATGGCGTTGCGCGCAAGGACTACAACTCGCTGGGCTCGCGTCGTGGTAACCACGAGGTGATGATCCGCGGCACCTTCGCCAACATCCGGCTGCGCAACCAACTGCTGGACGACGTCTCGGGCGGTTACACCCGCGACTTCACCCAGCCCGGTGGCCCGCAGGCCTTCATCTACGACGCCTCGCAGAACTACCAGGCCGCGGGCATCCCGCTGGTCGTGCTGGGCGGCAAGGAGTACGGCTCGGGTTCCTCGCGTGACTGGGCCGCCAAGGGCACCCGTCTGCTGGGCGTCAAGGCCGTCATCACCGAGTCGTTCGAGCGCATCCACCGCTCGAACCTGATCGGCATGGGCGTTGTGCCGCTGCAGTTCCCGGCCGGCCAGTCGGCCGCGTCGCTGGGCCTGGACGGCACCGAGACCTTCGACATCGAGGGCATCACCAAGCTGAACGAGGGTGTGACTCCGAAGACCATGAAGGTCACCGCCACCAAGGAGAACGGCGAGAAGGTCGTCTTCGACGCGGTCGTCCGCATCGACACCCCCGGTGAGGCGGACTACTACCGCAACGGCGGCATCCTGCAGTACGTGCTGCGCAACATGATCCGCGGCTAGTAACCGCAGCGCCTCGGTCTTCGAAGGGCTGTTTCGAAGCCGAGTCGTGGTGGTAGGCGGTGGCTTTCACCGCCTACCACGCGGCCCCGTCCGGGGCCGCTTCGCTCGTCGCTCGTGCGGGTTCTCCGATTTGGTCGCAAGATCATCAAGGAGAACCCGCACAACACGTTTCGGAGGAGTCCAGTGCCCAAGGTCAGTGACGACCACCTCGCCGCCCGGCGCAGCCAGATCCTCGACGGAGCACGCCGCTGCTTCGCGGAGTTCGGCTACGAGGGCGCGACCGTGCGTCGCCTCGAAGAAGCCACCGGCCTGTCACGGGGCGCGATCTTCCACCACTTCCGCGACAAGGACGCCCTCTTCCTGGCGCTGGCCCAGGAGGACGCGGGCCGCATGGCCGAAGTCGCCGCCACCCAGGGCCTCATCCAGGTCATGCGCGACATGCTCGCGCGCCCAGAGGATTTCGACTGGCTCGGCACCCGCCTCGAAATCGCCCGCCGCCTGCGCAACGACCCCGAATTCCGCGCCAACTGGGAAGAACGCTCCACCGAGCTCACCGCCGCCACCGTCGCCCGCCTCGAACGCCGCAAGGCCGCAGGCGCCCTCCGCGAAGACGTCCCCACCGAAGTCATCCTCGGCTACCTCGACCTCGTCCTCGACGGCCTCATCGCCCGCATCGCCTCCGGCCACGCCAACGACAACCTCGAAGCCGTCCTCGACCTCGTAGAAGCCTCGGTCCGCCGCCGGGAGTAGCTACCCGGCGATCCGCGAACCTCACCGACGACACCCTTTGCTCAGGACCGGGTGAGGCGCTCGGTCAGGATGATGCCGCGGGCGAGTTGGACCTTGCGGGCCTGGCCGGAGGCGAAAGCCATGAGGCCGAAGGGGGTTCGGAGACGGAGTTCGTCGTCTACGCGGGTGCCTCCGGGGGTGGTGGTGAGGTCGAAGCGGTAGGCCATGTGGACGCCGCCGGGACTGTTGACCTCACCCCACACGGCCTTGCCCGGTGTTCCCAGCAGGGACACGCGAATCCGGTTGTCGTACTTCAGGCCGAGGAACCGAAACCGTTCGACCGCCACATACGAACCGTCCTGGACGTCCTCGACGGCCACCACCAACGGCGACAGGCCGATGTAGTTCTCGGGCCGACTCAGGTGGTCGAACACCGCCTCCACGGGAGCGGGGACGGTGAAGGTGTTGCGGAGGATCTTTTCGGGCATGCCGGAACTCTAGCGTCAGGCCGGATTGGGCAGGCGCAGTGCGTCATTCAGCCGATAGGCGCCGCGGCGGCCGTGGAAGACGGTCATGGCCAGTGCTCCCACGCTCAGGGCGACGGCCCCCGGCCAGGGGTGGGCGGGTAGGTCGGATACTGCGGCGAAGCCAGCGGCGAGAACCAGGCCCAGCCAGCCCGCCAGCGCATTGCGGAGGGGCGAGTTGCCCAGGACGTTCGGAAACTCTTCGCCGAGTAGGCCTTTCACGAAATGGGGCAGGGCGTTGGTACCCATAACGCCTGCGAGAGTGGCGAACAGCAGGGTGAACCACATGGAGAACCTCACAATTTTCAGTCAACAGCTGTAGACCGAAGGTACGCCCGCGCCACGGATCGAGTCAACGTTCGTAGACTGAATCAATGGATCCGGCCACCACACGCGCTCAGCAACGCCGCAATACCGAGGCGCGCATCCTCGAAGCGGCCGGGCGGCTGTTCGCCGAAGCGGGCTACGAACGCACCACGATTCGCGCGATCGCCACCGCGGCGGCGACCGACCCGGGACTGGTGATGCGCTACTTCGGCTCGAAAGCGGAGCTGTTCGCCCGGGTCGCGGTGGTCGGCGACCTGCAGACGATCGAAGGATCACCCACGCAGACCGCGGAGCTGCTCCTCGGGGCGCTCGTCGCGAAGCTCGAGGAGGAGCCGGTGAACGCGCTGGCGGCGATCCGATCGATGCTCACCAATCCCGACGCCGCCGGCGAGGTGCGTGCGGCGATGGTCGCGCAGCAACGGCAGGCAGCGGACCATCTGGTCCAGGATGACGCCGACCTGCGGGCCGGACTGCTGGGCGCGGTCACGCTCGGCGTCGTAATCGGCCGCCACCTGCTCCATCTCGACGGCTTGAACGACGCCTCCCCCCAGCGGATTTCGGCGGTCCTGCGTCGCGCGTTCCACGAGATCGCGCACGGCCGACCCGAGACCGACCCGCCGATCTGATCGTCGGCCGCCCTCAGACCGCCGTGACCCCGATCCGCTGCGCGACATCGGCGGCCAGCGGGTACGGCTTCTCCGGAGGCAGCAGGGCGCGGGCGCGGTCGGCGTGGCCCGAGCGCAGGTGGCCGTGCATGCGGTGGACGGTTGGGGTGAGGTCGCGGATGTCCACGGTCCAGTCGGCGACATACTGCTCGATGATGTGGCGGGACAGGCCGACCTGAAGGCTGCGGTGATCGAGTTTCGCGCCACGCAAGGAGTATTCGGGGTCCCATTGGACGTGGACTACGGCGTGGGCGAACAGCGTGCGCCACTGGTCGTTTCCGGTGTAGACGCGGCGTTCGGGACTGGTGAGGACCGCCTGGGCGAGGGCTTCCTCCCAGCCCGCGCGGGTGATGCGGACGGCGAGGATTCGTTCCTGGCCGGGTTTGCGCGCCCAGTTGCTGCGGTGCATGAGCCACCGGAACGAGGGTTTGATCCAGGTCATGCGGTGGGTCGAGAAGGGCGGGACGAAGCGTTGGGCCGCTACCGCCGCGTCGGCGATCGCGGGTGCGTAGGCCTGGTAGACCACGATCGTGTCCCGGTCATGGTCTGCCCTGATCTCGAACTTCGGGGTCACGCGGGAGGACGGTAGTCGCGGGACGCGGTTGGGTACCAGCCATTTTCGGCGGCCGAGGGTCAGTCGGCCTGCGTGAGGTGGGCTTGGAGCAGGCGCGTGATGCGGTCGAGGTGCGCGCGATCCTGGGCGGAGAGGACCGAGAGCATGCGGGTTTCGTTCTCGAAGTGCTCGGTGGCGACGACATCGACCAATTCGAGACCGCGGTCGGTGAGTCCGACCTTGATCGAGCGGCGGTCGCCGGGGTCGGCGATGCGGCGGACCAGGCCCGCGCGTTCGAGGCGGTCGAGGCGGCCGGTCATCCCAGCGCGGGACATCATCAGCGTGTCCGCGAGGCCCGACGGCGTGAGTTCGTAGGGCTCACCCGAACGGCGCAGCGTCGCAAGCACATCGAACTCCCCGCTCTGCAAACCGTGTGCGACGAAGACCGATTCGACCTTCTGGGTCGCCACTACCAGCAGCCTCCCGAGCCGCGACAGCATGGCCATGGCGTCGCCGTCGAGGTCCGGCCGCTCCCGCCGCCACTGCTCCTGGATCGCGTCCACCGCGTCGAACTTCTTCTCGCCCATGGACAGCACTCTATTCGATGGCATATAGTTCGGTAGCGAATTATCAACCGCCGAACAGTTCGGAGCCAGCCATGAACACCACCTCCCGCGCCGCCGCCATCCGTCAGCCCCAGGACGCCGAGGTCCTCGCGACCGCGACCGCGTCGGTGCGTCTGCTCATCGACTCCAACGAGGCCGGCGGGTCGAGCAGCACCATCGAGGTCACCCTGGGCAAGGGCGCGGACGGCGCGACGCCGCACTACCACACGCTCTCCGACGAGCTGTTCTACGTCGCCGACGGCGAGCTGCAGGTGTGGGCCGGGGACAAGATGGCCACCGTCGGCGCGGGCGGCGCGATCGTGGTGCCGAAGTTCATGCCGCACGCCTTCGGCGCCGCGCCGGAGAGCACGGCGCGCATCCTCATCGCCCTGACCCCGGGCGTCGAACGGCACGGCTACTTCCGCTTCCTCGAGCGGCTCGCGCAGGGCCAGGCCACGCCCGCCGATATCCAGGCCGCGCAGGAGGACTTCGACAACCACTTCATCGACGAGCCGCGGTGGTGGGCCGAGCGCAACGCCAACCGCGCCTGAGCGAACCGAGTCAGCAGGGGGACGAACAATGAATGCCGTACTGGCACCGCGCAATCCGCGCCGATCCACGCGGATTGCGCGCCGATCCGAAACGAAGCCGACCACCGGTCGCGCACTCCGGGTGGCCGTGCGCACGGTCGCGACACTCACCGCCGCCGATGCTCTGATCCAGGCGGCGCTGGCCGGACGGTTCCTCGCCGGGAATTTCGACGCGCTCGGATTGCACGCCGCCAACACGAGCGTCCTTGCCGCCCTGACGGTTACCTTGCTCGCCGTGGTCGCCGTGCGCAGCCGACGCGAGCGCGGGCCGTGGTGGCCCGCCGCCGCAGTGCTCGCACTCGTCGCCACCGAGGGGCTGCAAGCCTGGCTCGCCCAGCTCGACTACCTCGAATTGCATGTGCCGCTGGGCGTCGGAATCATCGCGTCGCTCATCCTGGTCACCCGCTGGGCCTGGCGCGAAGCCGATTCCCGCGAGCCGGAATTCCCGTCCCGATCGACCTCCGCGCCCGCAACGACCTCGGGAGCCGAAGCACAGTGAGACCCTTCACATTCGGCACACGACGACCCAACTCGACGCCGGTGCCGCCGGTCACGCCACAGTCCCCGGTGGCCGAAGGGCTCGGCGAGCGGGGCCGCGTCGGCTCGGGCGAGAGCCTCGGCATCGACACTGCGCCGCAACCAACCGGCGCGAGCCGGCACCGCTTGCGATCGGAGTCGATGATTCCGCGTCGCCGACTCCTGCGAACAGCAGCTCTCGGCGTGGGAGCCATCGCGGCCACCGGGGCCGGAATCACCTGGCAGCTCTCGGGTCCGCGGACCCTCGGTGCGACGATCCGCAGTGCCGCCCGGCTCCCGGAACCGTTCATCCTGCCGGGAGCCGTCCCCTCGACGCTGGCTCCGGAGCGGGTGGATGCGGCCGGGGATCACTATCGGATCGTGCAGCGGCGGGCGGTTCGCGAGATCCTGCCGGGATATCGCACCGAAATCTGGGGATACAACGGCGAATTCCCCGGACCGACCATCCGTGCCCGGAGCGGCCGCCCGGCCCTGGTCACGCATCGCAACGAGCTCGCGGTGCCGACCGTGGCGCACCTGCACGGCGGTCACACTCCCGCTGAATCCGATGGTTACCCAACCGATTACGTGCACCCGTCGCAGGAGCGGCTGTACACCTATCCCCACCAGCAGGCCGCCGCCACGCTCTGGTATCACGATCACCGCATGGACTTCAGCGGTCCGTCGGTGTGGCGCGGGCTGGCCGGATTCCATCTCATCGGTGACGAGGAAGAGGACGGCCTCGGTCTGCCGTCAGGGGAGCGTGATCTGCCGCTGTTGTTGTGCGACCGGGCTTTCGACGCCGCCGGTCAGCTCGTCTACCCGGCCGTCGACCCCACCGCGCAGCACTCCCCCGGCGTCACCGGCGACTACATGCAGGGCGTGCAGGGCGATGTGGTGCTGGTCAACGGTGTGCCGTGGCCGCGCTACGACGTCGCCTCGGTGCGGTATCGGCTGCGCTGGCTCAATGGCTCCAATGCCCGCGTGTACCGGCTGCGGTTCGACGGCCCGCACCGGACCGCACCGGGATTCGTGCAGATCGGCTCCGATGGCGGACTGCTCGACGCGCCACAGCATCTCGACGCGCTCGACATGGCCCCGGGTGAGCGCGTCGACACCATCGTCGACCTGACCGGCTACCGGCCCGGCGATGAGGTCACCGTGGTGAACGACCTCGGCGAGGGTCGCACGGTGGAGGTGCTGCGCCTGCGCGTCACCCGCACCGAACCCGACACCTCGCGAATCCCCGATCACCTGGCTCGGATCGAGCGTTTCGATCCGAAGTCCGCGGTCCGCCGCCGCGACCTCCACTTCCACATGGGCGAAATGCCGCAAATGACAGGAATGTCCGGCGACTCCGAGGCGAAGGGCTGGCTCATCGACGACCGCCCCTTCGACCCGGACCGCACGGACCTGACCGTCCGGCTCGGCGAATGGGAGATCTGGCGCCTCACCGCCAACTTCAATCACCCGGTTCACGTACACCTGAACCCCTTCCAGGTGTTGTCCCGCAACGGCCGCGAGCCCCTGCCGTCCGATCGCGGCTGGAAGGACACGGTCCACCTGCCCGCCGGGCAGGCGCTCGAGCTCGCGATCCGCTTCACCGGCTACACCGGCCGCTTCATGCTGCACTGCCACAATCTCGAGCACGAGGACATGGCCATGATGGCCAATCTGGCGGTTACGCAGTGATCATCGAGGGTGGCATGGCAACCTGTCTCACGAACCCTCCACCACGACTCGGATTGGCGATAGCCCCGCAGTCGCGGACCTGTGTGCCGCAGACCACTGAAAATGCGGAATGATCGCCGTCGCGGGCCGGGTTGGAAGTTGCATGGTCTTTTCCGTCCCGGTCACCGTTCGCGGATACGAGCTCGATATCAACGGGCATCTCAATCAAGCCGTATATCTGCAATACGCCGAGCACGCCCGCTGGGAACTGCTGCGCGCGAGCGGTCTGCCGGGCGAGAAGATGGTGGCCGCGGGCATCGGCCCGGTAGTGCTGGAACAGACCGTCAAGTACCAGCGCGAATTGCATCTGGGCGACGAGATCTCGGTGACCTGCGAATTCGAATGGACCGGCGGCAAGGTCTTCAAGATGCACCAGCAACTGGTGAAACTGGACGGGACGATATCGGCGCAGATCGAGGTCGTGTCCGGCATTCTCGATCTACAGGCCCGCAAACTGGTTGCGGATCCCGGTGCCGCACTGCGGGCCATTGCCGAGTCGCCGGACGTGCTGGGTCTCTGAGCGAAAGCCGCCGCCCCGACCCGGTCTCGGTTGATCAGCGAAATTTCTTCGGCGAAAACGGTTTCCGAAACCCCGGCGGAGTTTGCCGGGGTAGCTGAAATCTTTCGTTGCGGACCGATTCCGACGCGACGCGGGATATGATTCAGATCACGCTCGGCCCCGCAGCAAATCCCGAGCAGATCGGAGCTCAGCATGACCGGCGCCCTGCACCGAACCGGATCGACGGCACTCGCCAGCACCTCGCCACCGCTACCCGGCTATCTTGTCGCAGCCACCGAGCGAAGTATCAGCGTGCGGGTCGGCGACGGCACCTGGACCTTCCACCGCGCCGATGTCCTCGACATCTCGCGCTGGGATACCGCCGTGGCACAGGGCGGCTGCGAGGGCCGTCCGGTGCTGGTGCGCGTACGGTCCGGGGCCACCGCCGATTTCACCCAGCGCCGCCGCGTCGAGCTCACCGACCGCCCGCTCACCCTCGCGCCCGAGCTCAGCCCGGCCCGCGGCGATGACGAACTGCGCCGGGAGACCGAAATCTGGGCGCGCGGACTGGATCTCGCCGCCGCGCCCGGTGTCGGCGGGGCCACCATGACCTGCTGCCAGACCCGCTCGCACCACGGCAGCGACGACGGCATAGCCTGCGACAGCCTGGACTGACGGGGGCGCGGATGGCCGCCCGCACCATGGGTTCGGTGCTCATCGTCACCGAGGCCGAGGACCTCCACGGTGACGCCCTCGCAGCCACGCTGCGGAAACACCACGGGCACACCCCGATTCGCCTCGACATGCGCGACTTTCCACGTGAGAACGGCACTTTCCGGCTGGGTGCCGACGGCTCCTACCGCAGCCTGTCGCACATCCTGGGCCTCGACGATGTCACCTCCGTGTGGTGGCGGCGACCGCACCCCTGCGCCGTGCCGGCCGGTCTGACCGAGGAGGACGACACCTATCGCCGCGCCGAATGCGACAGCTTCCTCCAGGGGCTGCTGTGGTCGGTGCCGGCCATGTGGGTCAACGACCCGGGGGCCGACCGCACCGCCGGGCGCAAGCTCGTGCAGTTGGAGACGGCCTATCGCGCCGGTTTCGCGGTCCCGGAGACCGTGGTCACCAATGATCCGGAGGAGGCGCGCGCCTTCATCGAATCCCGGCCCGGCCCAGTGGTTTACAAACGCATCGGCACCGGCCGCGGGGCGTTCACCGAGACCCGGCTGTTCACCGCGGCGGACTTCGACCGGCTCAGCACGATCCGCAACTCCCCCACCGTCTTTCAGGACTACATCCACGCCGAGAGCGATCTGCGCATCGTCTGGGTGGACGGCATCGAGTGGGTGGTGCGCATCGACTCGCAAGCCGGTGTGGGACGGGTGGATTCGCGCCTGGACACCTCGGTGGCCTTCACGGCCGACCGGCTGCCCGCCTCGGTGAGCAAGTCGCTCACCACGCTCATGGGCGCGCTGGGGCTGGCTTTCGGCGTGCTCGATCTGCGCGTGGGCCTCGACGGCGAGTTCTACTTCCTGGAGGTGAACCCCCAGGGGCAGTTCGCCTATCTGGAAATCAAGACCGGTCTGCCGATTTTCCAGAGCCTCGCAAATCTGCTGGTGCTCGGCGACGGGACCGTGATCCCGTAAGTTCCACGTGCCGTCACGGGCAGGCCGCGCGCCATCCCGAGTCGTCCCCGGGATTGCGCCAGGTCATCCCCGACCACCGCAAGGCGTCCCGAATCGCAAGTCGTCGACCGGCTTTCGCCGGTCGAGACCCAGCAATCCGTTCCCGACGGGAGGGCAACCCCTTCCCGAACGGAGAAGACGCTACTTGCCGGCCTTGGCGGCCTTGCGGCGGTTCGCGCCGCCCCGGCTGCGGAGTTGCACATGCGACTCCACCAGCACGTTGTGGATGAAGCCGTACGAGCGGCCCGTTTCCCGGGCCAGCGACCGGATACTGGCTCCGGCCTCGTACTGCTTCTTGAGCTGGGATTGCAAGCGATCGCGGGATTTCCCGGTGACGCGCGTGCCTTTACCCAATACGGCTTTACCCTGTGCGGGCCTGTCACTCATGGCTATCCTCCGAGTCGCCGTGGGCGCCTCATTCCAGGTTAGAGACTTGTTCCCGTGTGATCAACGAATCAGTGTGATCCGAGTCACCGCTTTCTGTGCCGAATGTGGCGAAATGCCCGAATCGCGGGCAGAAATGGGGGATTCTCGCTGGTCGGAAGTGTCACCGGCGCGCCAGGGCGGGTGCGCGAATTCTGCTGAACGACAGGCCCTTCCAGGCGGTGTACAGCCTTCGTCAGGGCTCCGGCACCCGCAGCGGGCGCGACCGGCCCGTCATGATCGTTCGTCTACGGCGACGCCTGATTCATCAGACATTCCGGTCAGTTGGTCTGTCGGTCACCCGCGGCGCGGACCTTGCCGAAGCCGATCGGCACTCGCACCGGCGGACTTCCTGCCACGCGGATCAGCGCATCCGGACCCGTGGAGGCCCGCGGCCGGAATGGCAACGCCGGAGCGGAGGGACCGGTGACCCGGTTCCGATGCCGCTCCGGCGCTTGGTGTTTGCGACGGCCAGTGGTCAGCACCCATGCGGGGGCGGCGATCTCACGCCAGCTGGATGAGCTCCAGGTAGTCCTGCGACCAGTGGTCCTCGGTGCCGTCGGGGAGCATGATGACGCGCTCGGGGTTGAGGGCCTCGGCCGCGCCCGGATCGTGGGTGACCAGGACGACCGCGCCCGCGTAGCTGCGCAGCGCGTCGAGGACCTGCTCGCGGGAGACCGGGTCGAGGTTGTTGGTGGGCTCGTCGAGCAGCAGCACGTTGGCGGCCGACGAGACCAGACCGGCCAGGGCCAGGCGGGTCTTCTCACCGCCGGAGAGGGTGCCGGCGGGCTGGTCGAGCTGGGGGCCGGAGAACATGAACGCGCCCAGCAGGCCGCGCAGGTCCTGTTCACCCGCGTCGGGGGCGGCGTGGCGGATGTTCTCCCACACCGTGGCCTGATCGTCGAGGGTGTCGTGCTCCTGGGCGAAGTAGCCGATCTTCAGGCCGCGGCCCGGATCGATCTGGCCCGCGGTCAGGGTCTCCACACCGGCGAGCAGACGCAGCATGGTGGTCTTACCGGCGCCGTTGAGGCCCAGGATCACCACGCGGCTGCCCTTGTCGATGGCCAGGTTCACGCCGGTGAAGATCTCGAGCGACCCGTAGAGCTTGGTCAGGTTGGTGGCCATCAGCGGCGTCTTGCCGCAAGGGGCGGGCTCCGGGAACTTGATGCGCGCCACCTTGTCGGCCACGCGAATGTCGTCGACCTCGTTCAACATGCGCTCGGCACGCTTCACCATCTGGTGTGCCGCAGCGGCTTTGGTGGCCTTGGCGCCGAGCTTGGCGGCCTGCTGCTTGAGCGCGGACGCCTTCTTCTCGGCATTGGCGCGCTCGCGCACGCGGCGCTGCTCGTCGGTGGCGCGGGCGTCGAGGTACTTCTTCCAGCCCATGTTGTAGATGTCGGCCTCACCGCGCACCGCGTCCAGGAACCACACCTTGTTGACCACGTCATTGAGCAGATCGACGTCGTGGGAGATGACGATGAGACCGCCGTCGTGGTTCTGCAGGAACCCGCGCAGCCAGTTGATGGAGTCGGCGTCGAGGTGGTTGGTGGGCTCGTCGAGCAGCAGCGTGGTGTCGGACTTGCCGCCGCTGCCGTCGGAGGCGCTGAACAGGATGCGCGCCAATTCGATTCGACGGCGCTGACCACCGGAGAGGGTCTTCAGCTGCTGGTTCAGCACCCGGTCGGGCAGGGCCAGGCTGTTGCAGATCCGCGCGGCCTCGCTCTCGGCGACGTATCCGCCGAGCGAGGAGAACCGCTCCTCGAGCCGCCCGTACTTGCGGATCGCCTTGTCGCGCTCCTTCTCATCGGCCACCTCGGCCATGAGCGCCTGCTGCTTCTCCATCTCGCGCAGCAGCGAGTCGAGCCCGCGCGCCGACAGCACCCGGTCCTTGGCGAGGATGTCGAGGTTGCCTTCCTTCGGATCCTGCGGCAAATAACCGATTTCACCCGAACGAATGACCTTGCCCGCGTAAGGTTCCCCCTCACCGGCAAGAATCCGCAGCGTCGTGGTCTTCCCCGCGCCATTGCGGCCCACCAGCCCGATCCGATCACCGGCCTGCACCCGCAGCGCCGACCCCGGCGCCGTCAGCAGGGTGCGGACTCCGGCCCGGACCTCCAGGTCGGTCGCGGTGATCACAAGCGTCTCCTCGGGGTACAGCGGCTGCGGATAGTTAACTGACCGATTGTGCGCCGTCACGACACACATGAACCACCGATTTTATCTCATTCGCCGGAGACCCCGAGGTCAGGGGCATGGTCGAGGTCGATTTGTCCTCCAAACTCCAACTTTGCTCCAACTTTGGTTGGGACGAGGCCCTCCAGCACCTCGGCGTTATCCACGACAACGTGCACATATCCAGCCGGGTCGATGTAGTGCCGGGTAGCGATTCCAGCGCCGTCCAAGTGCCCCAACTACGCGCTCGCCCGCCGGGCGTCACCGGTCGTGCCCGCCACGTGCGTCGCGACAGTGTCCCGAAGGTTGCCGAACTTCACCCACGACAGCTCTGTCCCACCACGGACACGGCTGAGCACACGGTGCGCTGTGCACGGTGCGATCACACTTCCGCGGTTCGACATGAAGACCGGCAGTTCGTCCGACGTCGGAGAGCAGTGAGACTTCCACTCGCGCAGCTCCGCGGTGAGCCACCGGGGCAACGCGATGTAGTACCCGAAGCCTTCCTTTCGATGCTTGCGCTTGTTCTGCCGGAAGGTCCTTGTTCCGTAGAGACGGAGCTTCACGACAGTGCCACTCACATGCATGATGGCGTTCTCGACAGATGAATCCTCCAGCCCGGCGATGTCGTCCCATCTGACTGCGAGTGCTTCTCCGGGACGAATCCCCGTGCCCAGCATCGTCAATACCAGCACCCGGAAATACCCGGATTTCAGCTGCCGGGAGACGATGAGGTCGTAGAACTGGCCTCGCTGACTCGGCGACAACGCCCGCTGGTCCCCTGGTCCCCGTTCAGGCCGCGGGACCGGTGCCATGAGGCTGACATCGAAATGGCCTTGCAGCGTCAGCATGGTGAATGTGCCCGACAGCACGACGTACTGCATCTGAGCAGCAGCCGGCGCTACGTCTGCGACGTCGTCCAGGTAGTCCGCCAGATAAGACGGCCTCCCGGCCTCCTCGATCGAGAGATGCCCCATCTCCTTCGCAAGCTTGATCGCGTCCGCATCCGTCCGGGGCTTGTCAGCCTCATGGATCGTCCGGTAGTACGCATCACCCGCGGTGGTCGTGCAGGGTTATGGCGATAGGCAGTGATGCTTAGGCAGGTACCGCCTCAAGACATGGATGGTGTTGAGGTTCTTGTGGCGGCTCAGCGCAAGTTTGCGCGCGACCGGAACTGGGAGCAGTTCCACACCCCCAAGAACCTGGCCATGGCGCTGGGTGGTGAGGTCGGTGAGCTTGCTGAGGCGGTCGGCCGACTCGTCGATTGCCCCGAACCAGTTCGTGCTATCGGTGACCCCAATCTCGCCGAAGAGATCGGTGACGTCGTCCTCTACCTGCTTCGACTGCACGACGTCACCGCCATACCCACCACCATCACGCGCTTGGCAGACCGCAGCAACAGCGACGACAGCGTCGATCCTCGCGCCTTAATACGTGCGCTGTGCGACCTGATCGCAGCGACTGGACGCGTCCTTGAAGTGTTTCAATGGACCGCCTGCTCCTCGCAGGCGGGCACCGCCGTACGGACCGAACTTCCGGCTCTCCTTCAAGCGGTGACGGCACACCTCTCGGCGCTGAGTGCCCTGTTGCGGATTGATCCGATCACCGCAGCCGCCGCAAAAATCACCGTGAAAGCCGAAAAATACCCTACAGCAACATGTTTCGGAACGGCCGAGAAGTCGGCTTGGTCTCCGAAAGACTCGGAATGACGTGTCGATGCAACAGCTTCACCAACCCTGTCTCCCGTCGGCAACGCGACCTATTCTGGACCGCCGAGTGCAATCAGCCGGTACGCCAGCGCCTTGTCAACGATCTGTTCCGGCGTCAGTCGGGGGTTCGAGTTGTCCCAGAAGATGTAGTCGCTGATCCGGGGGTCGGCTACCGAGTCTTTGAGCGTCTGCAGCCATGCATCTTGCTCAGTTTCGTCACCTTGACCTTCGTACAGTCGGGTAACGAGTTCAATTAGTTCTTCCCTGGCCAGTGCCGCCATGTTTCTCCTCAGCTGGGTTTCCGATCAAACTGTTGCGGAAGCTCTCCAGCATCCCAAAGTTTGTCGAGAGTTTCAAAAAAGCGGTCGAAGTCCTTCTCCATTTCGCGCCGATCCGCCGCAGAAAGCGATCCGAGTGGATCCGAGAATGTCAGGTCACCGAGATCCGGGCCGGTCCATCCTTTGAATCGTCGGCAAACCGCACACCACGAGTAGGTAATGCGCGTTGTGCGATGCGTGCCAACATTCCGGTACATGTACGTGCGCACAGCCCGGTTTCCGCAGGCTGGGCAGGTTCGTTCAGTTGGGTCCTCAGTGAATCGTGGACCTGAGAGTAGTTCTTCCACCTGAGTGGAGTCGTATTCCCTCATGCTGCACACCGAGTTGTCATTTGTTTCTCCGTTTCTGAAATTCGGAAAGCATGCGTTGACCAAAATCTTCCGCAGACGCTTCGGAGCCGCCCCACGTATTTCCGGAGTTCAGCGTCAACTTGAAGTGTTTGTGGTGGTATATTTCATGGAAGATAGTGGCAACCGCTTCATCCATATTTCGCAATCCAATATCCGAAATTTCGATCTTAGGAAGCCCGCGTGGGCCCAAATCCGGGATACCGGCGATGTGTGGACTGTTTCCGTAGGCTATCCCGTCTGGGGTTCGAATTGTTGGAACGTGAACGATGTCGTATTGGTTGACGGGCATGCCTGCCCGACCCAGTTCCATCTTCACCTGGTCGATGCTCACACTGGGACCATGGCGGCCGCCGGGGCTGTTCTGAGAATCGCCGCGGTAGGTGTCGCGTACCTCGCCGGGGCACAGGCCAAGCGGGTCGACCCACGCTGTGGGGTTGTGCGGATAGGTGTTGGGGTTGGGTGCCGGCGTCAGTCCAAGTGGGTCCTGTGTGAGGTAGCGACCGGTAGCAGGGTCGTAGTAGCGATTCAGGTTGTAGTGGAGCCCGCTCTCGGGGTCGTGGATCTGTCCGGGGAAGCGCAGCGCTGTAGCGGCTTCGCCCTGCCAGGTGGTTTCGCCCCACAGGTCCGAGGTAGCTTCACCGACGATCTGTGTGGTGTCAGGGTTTACGAGTTCGACCGGAGTTCCGACGAGATCGGTGATGATCGCGTAGAACTCGGAGTCGACGGATTCGCCAGCTGTGGTCTGAGCGATGGGGTTGTCGGTGCCCGGTCGGTACTGCCAGCGTGTCGACGAGCCCGATGTTGTCTGTTCGATGACATGAGTGCCGTCCCAGAGGTAGTCCACGCGCTCATGAACGGTGCCGTCGCTGTCGACATGCTGTTTGGAGATCCGACGGCCGAGGGCATCGTAGGTGTAGTGCCAATGCTGACCGTCGGGCGTCGTGAGATCCGTGAGTTGATCGAAGCTATTGTAGCTGTAGTGCCAGACTTCCGGCTTGCGTGAGAGTCGGGCTCGACTCCTGCGGATCAGCCGTCCGGCCTTGTCGTAGCGGTACCTGGTGCGCCCGTCCTGAATTAGCAGGTTGTTGCGGTACTTGCGATGGCCATCGCCCCGCACCGCTTCCTGGTGTCCGCGGTCGTCTACGGCGACAGCCGTTGGTGTTGTGTGGTTGTCGGTCGGCGCGGACGATTCAGCGATGGTGGTTGAACTGGTGATATTGCTGAGTGCGTCGTAGGTGTACGACTCGACCAGAGTGGTGTTCGCGATGATGGCGGTGACCCGGCCAGCCGGGTCCAGGGTGTAATCGTGTTGAGCGGTAGGTTGATTCGGACGGATAAGGCTGTGGCTGCGGAGGTAACCGTCGGGGCGATACTCGTAGTTGTCGCGCCGGATAGGGTGTGGGACCGGACGAATCTCAGATTGTGAGTCGAGATTCAGTGAGGAGCTCGGGAACCCGGTCACGGTCTGGGTGACAGTGCGTCCGATAGCGGACAGGGTGTGATGGACCGCGACTTCGCCAATCCGCCAACCGATCATCTGGCTGGCCGGATCGTAGTCGAAGGCAATGTGATGGCCGTCGCTGGAGAGTTCACGGACGCGACCGGCGAAATCCCACTGCCAGGTTGTCACCCCACCAGTTGGTGTCGTGCGACGGGTTCGGTGACCGAGGGCATCGTGTTCGAATCGCATCGCGGGCTGGTCGTCCAATTGTTGGGCGACCAGTTGTCCTGTTGGGCTGTAGGCGAATTCGAGGGAGTGGATCTTCTCGGTACCGAGACCGGAGGTCGCGGTGAGTACCCGCCCGGCGGCGTCGTGGCGGTAGCGCAGCCATTCGCCGCTGTCGGCGGAGATCTCGGTGACGCGCCCGAGGACGTCGTAGGCCCGATGGCGTGTCGTTCCGCCCGATGGCGTGATAGTCGTGACGCGACCGGCACGATCGTGGGTGTACCTGGTGGTCGTACCGTTGTAGTCAGTCTCGGCGACCAGCCGTCCCGCGATGTCGTATTCGTAGCTCCAGATTTGTCCCAGCGAATTTGTGACGCTGGTGAGTCGACGCTCGGTGTCCCAGGTGTAGCGGGTCACTGATCCATCGGGGTCAGTGCGGGATTCGAGCAAATCGAATGCACTGTAGGTGAGCCGGGTAACCGCTCCGGCGCGATCCGTGTGCCCTAGAAGGTTACCTTCGCCGTCCCAGAGCCAAGACTCGGCGTTGCCGTCGGGGTCAGTGCGGCGCAACAGTTTTCCGTCTGCAGCCCATTCGAATCGGGTTACCGACCCTAATGGATCAGCAACTTCGACAGGACGACCTGAGCCATCCCGGACGATACGGGTTACGGCGCCGGAAGGGTCGGTCATCGCCACCGGCAGACCGGCACCGTTGACCTCGATAACGGTTCGCGCCCCAGTAGGTCCGAGAACGGAAGCAATCGCACCGTTGGGGTGGTGGTTGAACTCTGTTCGCGTGCCGGCAGCGTCGATGGCGGCACGCAGGTTTCCAGATTCGTCCCATTCCTGACGGTGCACACTTCCGTCGGGCTCGGCGACAGCAGTCGGCCGATTGCGGGACTCGTAATCGATGCCGATGGTCGCACCGTCGGGTCTCGTGACCCCAGCCACCTCTCCGTCATCGGTATAGGCATAGGTGGTGGTGGCACCGTCGGGGGCAACAACTTTCAGCGGATTTCGCGCTGTGTTGTAGTCGATATGAGTATGCCCGCCGACGGGGTCTACCACATCACGGAGTCTCAGGTCACGGTCGAAGCCGCGTGTCGTCACGGCACCCACGGAGCTAGTGATCGTGGTCAAACTACCTGTGCCATCGGGAAAGTCCGCATACTGAAGATCGCAGCTCAACACTCCACCGGTACCCCGTTGGCGCACAACGCGTCCGGCCTCGTCGTATGTGTTGGTCATGCTGTTGTCGTTGGAGTCGGTCCACGACAACATGCGATTCTGGGTGTCGTAGGTGTATCGCGTGGTCGCACCGGTCGCATTGGTCACCGCGACCAGATTCCCGCTGCTATAGGCGAATTCCCGCACCCGCGTGCGTATCTCGGATCCGATGCCGTCCGAGTCGACGACGGTCAAACCGGTGATTCGACCTGCGGCGCTCTCGATGGCGACTCGGTAACCGCCGGAGTGCGAAACCGCGACAGGAACGCCTTCATGGTCATAATGGAATCGGACGCGGTTGTGGTGACGGTCGGTGATTGCGGACACTGCAAGATTGCCCAACCGGGCATCCAAACCTGAGAGGCCAGATTCTGGCGCGAAGTGCCACACCAGTTCTCGTTGCAGATCGCGCACCTGGTAGCTACCAGCCTCGGTACGGGTCAGGGTCCAGCCAAGATCTCCTGCCATCGGTTGCACCGGTATCCCGATGTCGGCGTGCGGAAACGCGAGCAGGACGCCGTCTTCGCTGATGAAGGTGATGCCTTCCTTGTCGACGATGACACGCGTATCGAGCGTCGCCGACCAGGAAGGGCCGAACCAGCGGCCGAATCCGTAGCTGGAGCGGTGGGTGCGCCGCAGTACCAGCCCAAGAACGCCAGCCAAGTCGACGTCGGTTTCCGGGAGCAGGAAAGCGCCGGTGGCGATGTCGACCGGATCCTCGGTGCAGGTTTTGTCCTTCAGCCCGCTGGTGTCCTCGGGATGAACACTGCGAGCGTGGTCCGGGGCCTGTCGGTCAGCACCGGCGTGATCTTCCAATCCGGGATGCTGCCCGTGAGGCGCCGGTTCGGGCTGGTGTTCGTTTGATGGCGTTTCGTGTTGCGGCTGGGGGTCGTGCCCGCCGGAATGCGTCCCGTCGGGATCTCCACGATGAGACGGATCGTGCTCAGCCGGGGGCTGCTGATCATCAACGGCGGGAGAATGTCCTTTGTCGGGCACCTCGCTATGCGGTGCTGGAGAATTCGGTTCGGTGTGTGGTGCCGAGGGGGATTCTTCGTTGGCCGCACGGTCGGTCGCGAGGCCAGGCTGCCCTGGCTGGTCGGTCGCTAGTCCCGGTTGTCCGGGGCGGTCGGCGTGCGGACCGGCTGAGGACGGATCGTGGTTCGCTTCGACTGGTTTGGGCTCTGCGGATGGGTTGGGTTGCGTGGTAGCGCCATCGGGGTGTGTCGGCGTATCGGGGTGGCTCGGAGGGGTTGCCGGTTCCGTGGCGCCGGGGTGATCATCTGACGGATGTGGTTGCGGCGCAGTCCCGTCCGGATGCGGAGCGGCCACCGGCCCACTTTCTGGTGCCGCGGCTGGCGCGGGACCGGTTGTGTCCGGCTTTGGTACGCCCGCACCTGGCGACTGCGGCGCGGAAGCGCCCGGCTGAGCTCCATTCGGCTTGGTCGCCGCTGGATTTCCCGATCCGGCAGAGGGTTCGACGGGCCGCTCGACCGCTGGGGCCGCCCGACCGGGCACCGCGGGAGTCTCGACATGCGGCAACCCCTTGGGTACCCCGGCGGGAGCGTCCTTGAGGACGTTAGTGGTGACTTCGGTGAGGCGGACGGCGTTGGTGGCCTCTTCCACTGTCTCTGCGGCGACCTTGGGTGCGGTGCCCGCGCCGCCGGTCATGACGGTGAGGATGATGTTGCCGGTGATCGCGCCGCCGGTTTCGAATGGGTTCTTCCGCGCGTCAGAGAGCACGGAATCGACCACCGCGCCCGGATCCGCGGCCGCGGTCACCAGCCCGGTGCCCAGATCGGCCATGCTCGAGAAGTATTCGGCCGGATGCGAGATGTTGTACGGGTCGGTGATGTTCGTCGAGCGCGCGAACTGAACGATCGAGGAGAACGAGGTCAGCAATCCGCTGCCGAAGCTGAGCTTGCCGTAGTCGTAGACGTCCTTCAGATCGCTGAGATCCGCGCTCAGCCGCTGCGACAACGGCGGCTCGTTCGGGGCCTCTTGGGTTTCGGTCTGCAGTCCACTCACGACCTGAGAGGCGATGCTGTCGCGCTGCGAACGGGCATTCTTCAGAATCGCACGTGCCTCCTCACGCATCGAGGTCCACGTATCAACCAGAGGAGTGGCCTTCTTCTCCTTGTCCGACAAGCCATTCCACGCCGACTTCTTCGACTTCTCTTCCTTCTCAGCGGCCTCCCACTTATCGATCGCCTCTTGGGCTTTCGCTTGCGCAGTCATCACCGCCCAATACCAGCTGTCCAGGTGCGCAGCCGCTTTGACGAACGCATCCCCGGCGGTCCACCACATCTTGGGCTGCTTGTCGAACTCGGTGTGAAACGCGGTGGCGGCCTTTCCCGTCCAATCCGCGACATCGATCGTGCGCAATGCGTCGCCGGTCGACTCGATCGAGGTCGACATCGACTTCAGCTTGCCCGAGACATCGTGAATGGCAGACGGCTCACCATGGATCAGCTCGGTCTTGTCCTTGGTCTGGCCGAGTTCCTTCTCGACGATCTCCCCGCCCAACGCGTTGGAGATCTGATCACCGATCTCATCGATCGCATCGGCGACCCCGCCCGCGCCGTGGTCACGAGCGAAGTCCGCGACCGTGTGCGCGCCGCGGTCGATGACCGAGCCGGCTTTGGTCTCCACCTCGTCGACGGCGTTCTCGACCGCGTCCCCAACGTTGTTGAGCCAGTCCCCTATTCCCACCTACTGGCCCACCTTGCCGCCGCTCGCCCCACCGGTTTCGGGAGTCAAGATCTGCGCCGCCTGCTGCAGTGCACCCGTGTTCCAGCCTGGTGCGGTCGTACCGGGCGTCGTGGTCACGATGGTGGTGGGATTGCCCAGCGTAGCGACATTGGCCATGGCCTGCGGCCCGACCGTCTGGATTACCTGGGCGTCGAGCTGCATCTTGGCGGACATGCCTTGAAACGACTTGGCGCTGTAGTCCGGATGTGCGAGCGCGTTGAACGGGTTGTCGGACAACGTCTCCGACAACGACCGCTTGTCGATCTGGTCCTTCGTCAGGTGCGGATTGGAGAACAGCTGGGAATACACCTCTTTGATCGTGTTCTTGGCCTGCTCATCCATCATCTGATAGCGACCCGCCGCCAACCCGACCGACTGCGCCATGCTGTTGGCCGACTGCACCAGCGAGCGCACACCCCACGACCACCGATTGCAGAAGGTCTCGAACGTCGACTGCACCGACGCCTTCCCCGCCTGCAACGGCGACAACGCCAGCAGAGCGAACCCCCGCCCCGACGCGCCGGTCTCCTTGATCCCCAGATCCGACAGACTCCCGATGATCGAGTTGATCCCGTTCGCGGCCTGCGTGAGCACCGCCGGCTCGACCTTCAACTCCTCGGTCATACCTTCGCCCCCTCTTCAGCTTCGTCCGCCAGCTCAGGTGGGAACGCCACCGGCTGCGTCCCCACACAGTCAACCGATACCCCCGTTGGTTCGGGTCGTGCTGCCGCCCATGCCGTCAACCTCGCTCCGAGCAAACGCTGGTAGCGGTATTCCTGATCTTCCAGCACTCCACGAGCAACCATGTAGCGCGCGTACTCCTCGATGCTGGTGAAGGCGCAGATCCAATCGATTCCAAGGACTCGCGAGGTGTAGACGTCGTCGCCCTCGGCCAAAGGAATCACCAATACAGCATCGTCGTAGGCGCGGCGCAGCAAATCGGGCTGGCCGAATCCGGCATAGAACGCAGCAATCTCCGACCGCAAAACCGCCACGCCATCCCCAACCTCAGTCAAAGCAACCCCCTGAACAGGAAACTTCCCGCTAACAGCAGTGCGTCGAACATTACCTGACTGCTACGACTTGTTCGACCGACCAGATCCGCACAGCGGATCGGCAGAGTGGAGGTCTCGCAGTGGCTGATTCGGTCAGTGCCATCACGCAGCATGGCCCGCACGAGGGCTATCCGGCGTCTTACGAGTGCAACCACTGCCTGTTTGTTGCGCAGTCCACTCGACGTACTGGTGCGACTTCAGGGTATAGCGATCAAACTGACACGCCCACACGGTGAGCAAACTCCCTCAGTGTGCTTCGCCTGTCATGTTGGAGAAGCACGCTGACCACTGTCCGGAGCAGGGTCTGGTAGCGGACCCATTCCTTCCCGACAATGCGCTCCGCGGTCAGCAACATATCGAGGGCAAGTTGGTATTGGCCCAGTTGGACTGCGGCGGCGGCCTTGTCGACCAGATGCCGACCCTGCGCGACGGGTGCCAGGCCGATTCCGCGGTTGGGCATGGTTTTCGCGACCTTCAACGCCTCAGCGAATCGTTCGTTTGAGATGTTGATGTCTACGGTCTGCATGACGTGCTGACTGGGGCCAAAATCCGACTCATACCAACAAACGCAATTCACCCTCGAGCGGCAACAGATCATGTCCCAACCGGGCATTGCCGGGACCGATCTTCAACGAGATGAACAGTACTTTCGCTATTACGCTCAGCTTCCGCGCCCGCAGGGCCGCCACATCGACCGCGCCCAGATCGTCCAGCAGGAACCGCAGCCGCGGCAGACACTCACCCAGCGCCGACCGTACGCCCGGGTCGACATCGAGCAGGTCGGACAACTCGGTCGGCGCGGTCCAGCGATGCCCGCGTGGATCGCAGTGCACAACCACTGGAATCACCACCGGCAGCCGCCGCGCATGCGGGTGGCGCCGCAGGTAGCGGTTCCAGATCGCCACTGTGTACTCGAGCATCCGGAACGCCATCAACTCATCAGTGCTGCTCTGATGCTCGATCAGCATGAACACGAAGGCGTCTCGACCATCCCAACGGGTCCGATACAGCACGTCGGTGTAGCGCGACCGCAGCTCCTTCGGCACGAAACTGCACGATTGCATTTCCATGCCGTCCCAATCCACGTGTGCGGCAGCGGTTTCCGGTAGGACAGTTCGCAACTCGCCCGCCGCAGCCGTTGCCTCCGACATGACATGCCGAAAGTAAGCATCGTGTGGATTCTTCGGCTGCTCAGCCATATTCGAGCAATCTACCGCTCAGCCCAGCACCGAGCGCGCGTTTCAGCGATCGGCTGTCTATGCCGGCACCTCTGCCACCTCACGAAGTGGGGGCCGGGTGGACGATCATGATGGGGCACTGGGCGTTCTGGACCAGGGAGTGTGCGGTGGAGCCGAGGAGCATGCCGAGGAAGCCGCCGCGGCCGCGGTTGCCGACCACGATCAGTTGGGCCATCTTCGACCATTCCCAGAGTTCGTCGGCGGGGTTGGACATGTAGATGCGGTGGGACACCGGGACGTCGGGGTACTTTTCCCGGTATCCGGCCAGGCGTTCGGCGAGGATGGCCTCCTCGACGGTTTCCACTCCGGGTTGTTGCACCGGTGAAGGTTCGCCGAGGAATTCGCCGAAGTCCCAGTCGCTCCAGATGTGGACGGCGACCAGTTCGGCTCGGCGTTCGGAGGCTTCGGCGAAGGCCGCGGCGATCGCGGCCTCGCTGACGGGGCTGCCGTCGACGCCGACGACCACGGGGCCGACCTCGGGAATGGTGCCGTCGGGGTCGGGGCGGACCACGATCACCGGGGATTGTGCGTGCGCGGTCACCGCGAACAAGGTGGATCCCGCGTGCCGTAGTGCCCCGGCGTGCCGGTTGACGCCGAGCACGACCGCGAACGCCGCGGCGCTCAGTTCCACCAGCAGGTTGCTGCCCTTCTCCATGGACAGGCGGGTCGCGATGCGCAGTCCGGGTTCGAGTGATCGCGCGGTCTGCTGCGCGTCGGCGAGCAGCTTGCGCCCGCGTTTCCGCATGGCTTCCCGCACCGCGGGCGATCCCGACTCGTAGGGTCCGAGCACACCGGTGACGCCGAGCAGGTCGATTCCGAGCACGATCGACAGTGCCCGTCGATGCCGGGCCGCGTAGTGCGCCGCCCAGCGCAGCGCCGTGTCCGCCCCGGGCGTTCCGTCGACGCCGACCACCACGGTGGCCGAGGCGAGCAGATGCGGATCACTGCCGGTTTGGTTTGCCATGGCGATCTCCATTCCGGTCCAACGTTTTTCGGTGCCCGGCATGGCACCGACTCCACGGTACGGCGAGGGGACGGTCCGCGGCTGCGGGCGATCGTCACCGGTCCCCGGGCCCCGGGAGCCCGTCCGGGGAAGGGCTTTGGTCCCGGACGCGATCCAGTTCGGCGCGGATGGCGGCCACGATGTCGGGAACAGCGGCGGCGACCGGGTCGGATAAACCCACCCCGAGGTCCAGGCACTGGGCTTCGACGGCGATCACGACCAGTTCGGCGGGCAGCCGCCCGAGCACCCTGCCCAGCGGCAGCGCGTCCGGGATGCCGAGCGCGTGGGAGCTCGCGGCGTGGGTGACGCCGCGCAGCGCGTCGATGGTGGTGCGCCAGATGCGTCCGGGGGTCGACGGTTCACACAGGACGGCGTCCACGACGATCGCCAGGTCCGTGTCCGCCCAGATATCGAGCAGACCCGTGGGTTCGCCGTCGCACAACGCCACGGACACCCCGGGCAGGGACAGCTTGTCGAACTGCGCCGCGATGAGCGGCCCGATGCCGTCGTCGTGGCGGTATTCGTTGCCGACGCCGATCACGACGGCACGCCCGCTCATCGCCGCACCAGGTCGAGTTCGAGGAAATGAGCCGAGCAGGAGATGCACGGGTCGTAATTGCGGATGGTGCGCTCGCACAGCGTGGTCAGCGCCGCATCGTCGAGTTCGAGATTCTCCGACACCACGCGGCGCAGATCGTCCTCGATGGCGGCCTGGTTCTGCGAGGTCGGCGGGATGATGGTGGCCGCGCGAACGGTGCCGGTGTCGTCCACCTCGTAGCGGTGATAGAGCAGTCCGCGCGGCGCCTCGCTGACGCCGTGCCCGACGCCGGCGCGCGGCGTGCAGGGCACCGCCGGACGCGGCGGAGGCTCGTACTCGGCGATGATCCGCAAGGCCTCGTCGATGGCGTACACCGCCTCGACCGAGCGAACCAGGATGCTGCGGAACGGATTCCGGCATTCCGCGCCGAGCCCGATATCGGCGGCGACCGCGCGGGCCAGCGGCGAGAGCGACCCCGAATTCAAGCTGTATCGCGCCAGCGGCCCGGTCAGGTAGCGCTTGCCGTCGAGCCGCGCGTGCAGGGCGGTCGAGTGCGGCACCTGTTCCTCGACGACGTGGGCACTGAATTCCGCGGCGGGAAAGTTCATGCCGGTGCTGGTGTGCACAGTGCCCTGTTCGATGGCGTACCGGCCGGGCGTGGTGGCGGCCAGCAGATCATGGTCGAGTTCCAGCTCCGGAAATTCGAATTCGGCCGCCCAGTGCGCGGTGTCGACCGCGTATTCCAAGGCGGCGCGCAGTTGTTCGGCGACCGGTGCGAGGGCGGCGCGGCTCGGTGTCGAGTAGAAGCCGCCGACGCGCACGTTGATCGGGTGGATCGCGCGCCCGCCGATGAGTTCGAGCAGGGTGTTGCCCGCCTTCTTCATGGCCAGCCCCTGCTCGACGAGTTCGCGGTGATCACGCGCCAGGCTGATGGCGTCCGAGTAGCCGAGGAAGTCCGGAATGTGCAGCAGATGAATGTGCAAGGCGTGACTCGAGATCCATTCGCCGCAGTACAGCAGCCGCCGCAGCGCCGCCAGCTCCGGATCCAGTTCGACCTCGCACAGCTGCTCGAGCGCGTTGCACGCGCTGGTCTGGTACGCCACCGGGCAGATGCCGCAGATGCGGGCGGTGATGTCGGGCGGTTCGGTGTAGGCCCGCCCGCGCAGGAACGCTTCGAAGAAGCGCGGCGGCTCGTAGATGTTCAGTTCGGCGCGTTCGACCCGGCCGTCGGTCACCAGGACCCGCAGCGCCCCTTCGCCTTCCACCCTGGCCAGTGAACTGACGCGCAGCTGCCTACTGCGATGGCTCATCCCGGTTCCTCTCGGCGAAGGCGGGCGCGCCCACCGCGAAGGTGGCGAATACCCGGTCGATATCGGTGGTCGACATGCCGTTCACGCTGAGAATCGGCAGCAGCGCACCGATATTGGGCTTGGTCATGGGTCCGAAGCACCCGAAGCAGCCCCGGTGATAGGCCGGGCACAGCGCCCCGCATCCGGCGTGGGTGACGGGTCCGAGGCACGGTATGCCGTCGGCGACGGTGACGCAGGTGGTGCCGCGCCGCTTGCATTCGGTGCACACGCTGGTGTCCGGCAGGTCCGGTGCGCGCCCCGACAGCAGGGCGCACAGAGTGTCGAGCAGCTGGCGGCGGTCGATCGGGCAGCCGCGCAGCTCGTAATCGACCGTGACGTGCGCCGCGATCGGGGTGGCGGTGTCCAGTGTCGAAATGTATTGCGGGCTGGCGTAAACCACTGCCGCGAACTCGCTGACGTCGGCGAAATTCCGCAGGGCCTGGATGCCGCCGTGGCAGGCGCAGGCGCCGATGGTGACGAGAATCCGTGACTGTTCGCGGATCTCGGTGATCCGGCGCAGTTCCTCGGGCGTGGTGATCGACCCCTCGACCAGGGAGATGTCGTAGGGTCCGGGTTCGACCGCGCTGCTCGCCTCGGTGAAGTGGGCGATGCGGACCCGCCCGGCGAGGGTGAGCAGCTCGTCCTCGCAGTCGAGCAGGGTGAGCTGGCAGCCGTCGCAGGAGGTGAATTTCCAGACCGCGAGTGTCGGAGTGGCCATCACAGCTCCCGGATCGACAGCAGTGGTTCCGCGACGCCGTAATCCACCACGGGTCCGTCGCGGCAGACCAGCAGCGGTCCGAGCTGGCAGTGCCCGCACCGGGCGACGCCGCATTGCATATTGCGCTCCAGCGAGACCCGGATGTCGGTGGCCGGTATGCCTTTGCGCAGCAGGGTGTTCGCGCAGAACCGCATCATCGGCTCGGGACCGCACAGGAAGGCGGTCGTGTTCTGCGGGTCGACGACCAGTTTGGCCAGCGGTTCGGTGACGAAGCCGATGGCGCCGGTCCAGCCGGGCGCGGGATGGTCGACGGTCTGGTGCACTTCGAGCAGGCCGCCACGCCGCCACGTCCGCTGGTCGGAGCGGAACAGGATGTCCTCGGGTGTGCGGGCGCCGGTGATGAGCACGATCTTGCGGTATTCGGTGCGCCGCGCGAGAGCCTCGAGCACGACCGGCCGCAGCGGAGCGAACCCGACTCCCCCGCCGACGATCACCAGATCGCGACCGGTGGCGGAATCGAGATCCCAGCCGGTTCCGAACGGCCCGCGCACCCCGATCGCCGCGCCGACCGGTGCGTCGTGCAGGGCCGCGCTGACCGCGCCCACCGATCGGATGGTGTGCTCGAGGACCTCGCCGGTCGCGCATGGACTGCCGCTGATGGAGATGGCGACCTCGCCGACCCCGAAGCGGTACAGCATCATGAACTGCCCGGCCCGAAAGCGTTGCGCGGCAGCGTCGACGGGGGTGAGCAGCAGTGTCACGGTGTCGCGGGTCTGGGTGATGCGCTCGCTCACCCGGTACGGAAGCATGGTGTCCGGGTCCGTCGCGGCGCGCAGGCCGGCTCCGCTGGTCATCGCCCGGCTCCGGGCTCGCCGAGGCGGATCGGTGCGGCGGTGCAGGTTTCGCCCGGATTGCGATACAGATCGAGCAGCCGCGCCCGCGTCGCCTGCAGGCGTTCCAGCAGCGCCTCGAACAGCAGCAGGGTCAGGGCGTGGCCGAAAGCCGGGTCGGCGGTGGCGAATTCGGTCAGCCGGGCCGAGTCGAATTCGATGGCCCGCACCGGTCCGGCGGTGACCGCGCCGAAATGCCAGCGGTAGGGCGGAACCAGCCACGACCAGCCGAGCAGATCCCCGGGCCCGAGGGATTGCACCACGACGTCGTCGCGGCCGGGCACGTGGGCATCGAGCAGCACCCGTCCCGACCGGATGAGCCAGCACCGGTCGGCCCGTTGGCCTTCCACGATCAGCCGCCGCCCGGCCGGATACTCGACGTCACGCCCCGCCGCGGCGAGGGTGGTCAGTTTCGCGCGGTCGAGGGAGGCCAGCGGGGCGAAGGCGGCCAGTTCGTCAGGGCTGATCACGGTCGGCTCCTTCGAGCAGGTCGGCGAGCCGGGTCACCTCGGCCGTCAGGTCGATGCCAGCGGGGCACCAGGCGATGCAGCGTCCGCAGCCCACGCAGCCGGAGCTGCCGAACTGGTCGTGCCAGGTGCCGAGTTTGTGGCTGAGCCACTGGCGGTATCGGCTCTCGCCCGATTGGCGCACGCTGCCGCCGTGCAGGTAGGAGAAGTCCAGTTCGAAGCAGGAGGCCCAGTGTTCCCAGCGTTCGGCGTGGTCGCCGGTGAGGTCGGTGACGTCCTCGGTGGTGGTGCAGAAGCAGGTGGGGCACACCATGGTGCAGTTGGCGCAGGTCAGGCAGCGGCTGGCGACATCGGCCCAGTGCGGGGATTCCCGGGAGTCGCGAATCACCTCGCGCACATCGACATTCGGCATGGCACGGCCCATTCGCCCCGCGGCCGCGGCCACTTCGGCTCGTGCCGTGGCGATATCGCTCTCGGCCGCCGGTTCGGCGATCAGCGAGGACAGGATCTGGTCCCCCGCCTCGCTGCCCACATCGACCAGAAATCGGTGACCGAGGTCGTCGATGCGTTCGGTGAGCGCGAGATCGTATCCGGCCGAGACTCCCGGCCCGGTGCCCATCGACGCGCAGAAGCACACGCCCCCGGGTTCGGTGCAGTTCACCGCGATCAGGAACAGCCCGGCGCGCCGGGCGGCGAACCCCGGATCGGGATGCGCGCCGCCGCCGAGCACCCGGCCGAGGGTGGCGATGGCGGCCATATCGCAGCCGCGCACGCCCAGGAAGGCGGTGCGGGCCGGAATCTCCTCGGCCGGTTCCAGATTCAGGTTCGCGTCGATCGCCGCGATCTTGCGGTGCGGCGGGTGCAGGAACTGTTTCCAGGAGCCGGGCCCGGCCGAATGCGCGAAGACCGCCTCGTCCTCGCGGCGGTGCAGCCGGTAGCGGCCCGGTTCGGTGTGCACACCCCAGCCGGCGGGCAGCCGGACGCGGTCGTCGAGTTCGTCCAGCACGATGGCGTTGTCCCGCATTTGCGGGCCGATGACCCGATAGCCCTGTGCCCGCAGTACGCGCACGAGCCGGTCCAGACCGGCGCGGTCGATCACCGCGGCGTCGCCGATCGTCATGCCGAACCTCCGTTTCTCACACGGTCGTCCGTTTCGAGTCTGGTCCGGCCCGTGGACCGCGGGCAGCATCGAAGGTCCCCGGTTCCGGGCCGATGGGCCCGAACCCGCCCGGTCAGCAGATGCGCGGAAGCTGTTCTCCGATCAGCATGTCCACGATCCGGCCCGCCCCCATCAGGGTGCGTGCGGTGACCCGCCCGGCGGGGCCGTCGGTCACCCGGCCGATCACCGTCGCGCCCGCGCCACCGGGCGCCGAGCGCATGGCGGCCAGCGCGCGCTCGGCCGCCTCCGGCGCGACGAACGCGACCAGGCAGCCCTCATTGGCCACGTGCAATGGATCCAGGCCCAGCAGTTCGCAGGTGGCGGCGACCGCCGTCGGCACCGGCACCGCCGCCTCCTCGATCTCCACGCCGACCCCCGAGGCCGCCGCGAGTTCGTTGAGGGCGCTGGCCAATCCGCCGCGGGTGGGGTCGCGCAGCGCGTGCACATCCGGACCGCAGGCGGCGATCATCGCGGCCACCAGCTCGTGCAGGGGCGCGGTGTCGGAACGGATCTCGCCCTCCAGCCCGAGCCCGCCGCGGGCGCACAGGATCGCCATCCCGTGCGCGCCGATCGGCCCGGATACCAGGATCACGTCCCCGGGCCGCCCGCGGGTGGCGTCGGGGTCGGCGCCGGGCAGGCGCGCGCCGATGCCGGTGGTCGTGATGTAGATGCCGTCGGCGGCGCCGCGCCCGACCACCTTCGTGTCGCCGGTGACGATCCGGATTCCGCAGGCGGCGGCCGATTTCGCGACCGAGGCGGTGATGGCCCGCAGTTCCTCGACGGGCAGCCCCTCCTCCAGGACGTAGGCCAGCGCCAGCGCCACCGGGCGGGCGCCGCGCATGGCGAGGTCGTTGACGGTGCCGTGCACCGCGAGCGCGCCGATATCGCCGCCGGGGAAGAAGCGTGGCGTGACCACGAAGCTGTCAGTGCTGAACACCACCCCGGTGCCCGCGATATCGACCACAGCCGCGTCCTGCAGTGGCGCGGTCTCGCCGAGTTCGGCGACGATCACCTCGTCGATGAGCTCGGCCATCAGCTGGCCGCCGGAGCCGTGGCCGAGCAGGACGCGGTCGGATTCCCGGTGCGGCACTGCGCAATCGGCGCGGAGCGGATCAATGGTGGTCATCGCAGCACCTCCAGCGCGATCGGCATGCGGCCCGCGGTGTAGAAGGCGGCGCAGGTGCCCTCCGAGGACACCATGGGAGCGCCCAGCGGATGCCGGGGCGTGCAGCGGGTCGCGTAGGCGGGGCAGGCGGTGGGCAACGCGGTGCCGCGCAGGATGTCCCCGGCGATGCAGTCGGCGTTCTCCGTCGACGCCGCGGCGGCACCGAGTCCGAAGCGCTGTTGGGCGTCGTGCCAGGCGAATTCGGGGGTGAGCACGAGTCCGCTGTCGGGAATCGGGCCGATGCCGCGCCAATTGCGTTCGGTGACCCGGAATACGCGCCGGATGGCGTCCTGAGCCTCGGTATTGCCCGAGCGCCGGACCGCGCGCACGTACTGGTTCTCCAGTTCGGCTCGCCCGCTTTCGAGTTGGCGCACCGTCATGAGGATGCCTTCGAGCAGGTCGAGGGGTTCGAAGCCGGTGACCACGATGGGCACCCGGTATTTCTCGACGATCGGCTCGTATTCGGTCCAGCCCATCACCGCGCACACGTGCCCGGCGGCCAGGAAGCCCTGCACCTGGTTGTCCGGGGCGTCGAGGATCGCGCCGATGGCCGGGGGCACCAGTACATGGCTGACCAGCACGCTGAAATTCGTGACCCCGGTGGTGGCGGCGTGCAGCACCGCCATGGCGTTGGCGGGTGCGGTGGTCTCGAAGCCGACGGCGAAGAAGACGACCTCGCGGTCCGGGTTCTCGCGGGCGATGGTGACCGCGTCCAGCGGCGAGTACACCACGCGCACATCGCCGCCGCGCGCCTTCACGCCCAGCAGATCGCCGGTGCTGCCCGGAACCCGCAGCATGTCACCGTAACTGGTGAAGATCACCTCCGGCCGGGCGGCCAGCGTCACCGCCTGGTCGATCATCTCCAGCGGTGTGACGCACACCGGGCAGCCGGGTCCGTGGATCATCCGGATGCCGGCGGGCAGCACGTCGTCGATCCCCTGCCGCACCAGGGTGTGGGTCTGCCCGCCGCAGACCTCCATGATCGCCCAGGGCCGGGTGGCGACGGCCCGCAGTTCGCCGAGCAGCCGGCGCGCCAGGATCGGATCCCGGTATTCGTCGAGGTACTTCATCGGGTCTGAACCTCCGGTCCGAGTTCGGTGGCCAGTGCGTCGGGGATCGCCCGCAGCACCGCGAGGGTCTTGGCGGCCTCGATCTCGTCGACCCGGCTGATGGCGAAGCCGACGTGCACGATGACGTAGTCACCGGGGTCGGCGTCGGGAACATAGGCCAGGCAGACGGTTCGGCGGACGCCGTCGAAATCGATGGTGGCCATGCGCAGCGGACCGTCGTCGGTGACGGTCACGATGCGGCCGGGAACTCCGAGGCACATCGGTCAACTCCTGTTCGTGCGGGCGGCGGCGATCACGGCCTGGCCGTAGCTGATTCCGCCGTCGTTCATCGGAATCCGCTCTCCGGCGAAAGCGTTGAGGTCCGCTGCGGCGAGGCCGTCGAGGACGAGCGTGGTCAGCAGGGCGTTCTGGAAGACGCCGCCGCCCAGGCAGACGGTGTCGGTGCCGCTGTCGGCGGCGGCTTCGGCGGCCAGCGCGACCACCACCTCGGCGATGGTGCGGTGGAAGCGGGCCGCGAGCGCGCCGACGGCGTGGTCGCCCGTCGACTCCAGGAGGTGGCGCAGGGTCGGGACCGGGTCGTAGACCAGCAGTCCGGCGCGGCGATGCAGTGCCCAGCGCAGCGGTTCGCGCGCCGGATGCCCGGTCGCGGCGGCCTCGAGCCGGGCGGCGGCCTCACCCTCGTAACCGTTGTCGTCGCACAGGCCGAGCAGGGACGCGACGGCGTCGAACAGCCGTCCGGCGCTCGAGGCGCGCGGGCAGTTCACCCGCCGCGCGATCATGGCGCGGAGGACCGCGACCTCCCGCTCGCCCATCCGGTGCAGCAACTCCGGCTCGGGCGGCTCGGGTTCGACCCCGAATCGCTCTGCGCCGAACAGGTATCCGAGCGCCATGCGCGCCGGGCGGCGGATCGCGGCCTCGCCGCCCGGCATCGGGGCGGTGGCGAAGCGGCCGAACCGGCGGTAGCCGGTGTAGTCCGCCAGCAGCACCTCACCACCCCAGAAGGTGCCGTCATCACCGAATCCCAGTCCGTCCAAGGCGATTCCGATGAACGGCCCGGTGATCCCGTGCTCGGCGGCGGTCGCGGCGACGTGGGCGTGATGATGCTGGACGGCGATGCGGCGATGCGCGGGCCACCGCTGGGCGTACCGGGTGGACAGATAGGCGGGATGACGGTCGTGTGCGACGAATTCCGGCTGTACCGCCAGCAATCGGCACAGGTCGGCCGCGGAAGCCTCGAACGCCGTGAGCGTTTCGGCGTCGGCGAGATCGCCGATATGGGGTCCGAGGGTCGCCGAATCCGAATCCGCGACGGCCAGCGTGTGTTTCAACTGCGCGCCGACCGCGAGCACGGGCGCGGCGGCGGATACCGGCAGCGGTAGGGCCGCGGGCGCGTAGCCGCGGGCGCGGCGCACGGACAGCGTCCGTCCGGCCATGACGCGCACCACCGAATCGTCATAGCGCGCCCGGATCGGCCGATCATGGGCGAGGACGCCGTCCACGATGGGACGCAACGGAGTTGGATCGTCGATGACGGTCGGCGCACCGCTGCGATTGCCGCTGGTGACCACCAGCGGCCGCCGCAGTTCGGCGAGCAGCAGATGATGCAGCGGGCTGTAGGGCAGGAACACGCCGATCGATCCGACCCCGGGTGCGACGTCGTCGGCGATCGGGGCGTCCACGCGGCGAGGTATCAGCACGATCGGCGCGGCAGCCGACCCGAGCAGCGTCGCGGTCGCTTCGTCGATCGTGCCGAGCGCACGGGCGGCCTCGAGGTCGGGCGCCATGACCGCCAGCGGTTTCGTCGGCCGCGGTTTGGTTTTCCGCAGCCGGGCCACCGTCTCCCCCGCCGCGGCGTCGCAGATCAGCTGATAGCCGCCGATGCCCTTCACGGCGACGATGCCACCGGACACCACGGTCGCGCAGGCCGCCAGGAGCGCGGCATCACCGGTAACGCCGGAGTTCTCCGGCTCGGCCGACCAGGCCAGCCGCGGCCCGCATGCGGGACAGGTGGTCGGCTCTGCGTGGAACCGCCGATCCGCCGGATCCCGATACTCCCTTCGACAATCCGGGCACATCGGGAAGATCCGCATTGTGGTGCGTTCCCGGTCGTAGGGCAGCGCGTCGATGACCGTCGCCCGCGGTCCGCAGTCGGTGCAGTTGAGAAAGGGATACCGGTAGCGCCGATCGCCCGGATCGAACAGCTCGCGAAGGCACGCCGCACACGTCGCCAGATCGGTTGGCACCCGCGGTGTTCCCCGATCCTCTGCGGTGCTGGCCACCACCGTGAACCCCGGGTCCAGGGCGATCCGCGAGTCCAGCGGCACAACCTCCACCTGCTCCACGCGCGCCGCCACCGGCGCCGACTCCCGCAGTCGCGCCACGAATTCGGTGAGTTCCCCAGCGCTGCCCGCGATCCGGATGACGACGCTGCCACCCGCATTGCGCACATCCCCGCTCAGCCCGAGTTCCCGGGCCAGCCGATACACGAAGGGCCGAAAGCCCACACCCTGCACCACACCGCGCACGGTGACCAGCACACGGCGACGAGTCGATCGCTCGATCAGGCGCACCCCTACACCTTCGGCCGCCGCCGCACCCCGCCGTAGGGCCGAAAGTCCCTGCCTCGGCGACCTTGCTCCCGGCACCAGACCGACCGGCCGCGCGGCTACCAGTTCGGCGAGATCGAATAGCTATCCATCAGAGATTAATTCATAAAATACCTGAAAATCCTCTACCATGAACCGTCGCCACCAGGATCGACACCGGCGCACACCCATCCAATACGGGACACCAGCGGAGGCATTCCATGACGAAGCCCAGCTCGGGTACCTCCAGGTTGCTCGGCTCGAGGTATTCCGGACGCGGGACCCATGGCTATGCCGTGGAGTGGTTGGCCACGCGGATCTTCGATGGGACCTTTCCCGAGTCGGAAGCCATCGATTTGCCAGCTGCCACCGCGGAGCTGGACGTGAGTCAGACCGTGGTGCGGGAGGCGCTCAAGGTGCTCACCGCCAAGGGGCTGGTCGCGGCCAAGCAGAAGCGCGGGACCGTGGTCCGGCCGCGCGAGCAGTGGAACCTGCTCGACGCCGATGTGCTGCGCTGGCAGCTCGGAGCGGGCGTGACCGACGGGTTCTACACCGAACTGCGCGCGCTGCGCCGCGCCATCGAACCGGCCAGCGCGGCGCTGGCCGCCGAGCACCGCACCGACGAGGACCTCGCCGCCCTCGACGCCGCCCTCGCGGCGATGACCGCCGCGGGCACCGAGGTGATGCCACTGGTCAAGGCCGACGCGGACTTTCACACCGCGCTGCTCGACGCCTCCCACAACCGGTTCTTCGGCCAGCTGCATCACCTGATCATTCCGGGCCTGATACAGCGCGACATGCATGTCCACTCCGGCGAATTCGACGATTCCGTGCCCCTGCACGCGGCCGTCGCCGAGGCCGTGCGGGCCCGCGATCCCGAGGCCGCGCGGCGGGCCGTGAACTTCCTGCTCGACATGGCGGCGCGCGACGACGCGCTCGCGAATCTGCCCGAGCCCGAACTCTCCCAACAGCTTCGACCCGAGGACCGGCCATGAGAATCACCCGAATCGAAACCTTCCTGGCTCCCCCGCGCTGGATGTTCGTGCGCGTGGAGACCGACGCCGGCATCGTCGGCTGGGGTGAACCGGTCGTCGAGGGCCGCGCCGAACCGGTGCGCGCCGCGGTCGACGTGCTCGCCGAATACCTGCTCGGCACCGATCCGCTGCGCATCGAGGACCACTGGCAGGTCATGACCAAGGGCGGTTTCTATCGGGGCGGTCCGGTGTTGTCGAGTGCGGTCGCCGGGCTCGATCAGGCGCTGTGGGACATCAAGGGCAAGCACCTCGACGTGCCGGTGTACCAGTTGCTCGGCGGTCCGGTGCGCGACCGCGTCCGCGCCTACGCCTGGGTGGGCGGCGATGAGCCCAGCGAGATCCGCGAGGCGCTGACCGCGCAGATCGAGGCCGGTTTCACCGCCGTGAAGATGAACGGCTGCGGCCGGATGTCGCCGGTCGCCACCCGTGCCGAGGTCCGCGATGTGCTGGGCCGCGCGCAGACCGCGCGCGAAACCCTCGGCGACGACCGGGATTTCGGCCTGGACTTCCACGGCCGCGTCTCCCCCGCCAACGCGCGGCGGCTGCTGCCGCTGCTGGCCGAGTACGCCCCGATGTTCGTCGAGGAGCCGGTGCTCTCCGAGCACATGGACGTGATGGGCGATCTGGTCAACGCCTCCAATATCCCGATCGCGCTGGGCGAGCGGCTGTATTCGCGGCGGGAGTTCCTGGCGCCGTTGCAGTCCGGGGTGGCGATCCTGCAGCCCGACATCTCGCATGCGGGCGGCATTTCCGAGCTGCGCCGGATCGCGGCGCTGGCGGAGGTGTACGGCGCGCAGCTCGCGCCGCACTGCCCGCTGGGCCCGGTGGCGTTGGCGTCGAGCCTGCAGGTCGGCTTCACCACACCGAATTTCCTGATCCAGGAGCAGTCCATCGGCATCCACTACAACCAGGGCGCGGAAGTGCTGGACTACGTGGCCGATCCGGAGCCGTTCCGGTTCCAGGAGGGGCACCTGGTACGCACCGACCGGCCGGGTTTGGGTGTGGAGGTGGACGAGACCGCCGTCCGCAAGGCCGACGCCACCGGGCACGCGTGGCGCAATCCGGTGTGGCGTCACACCGACGGCTCGTTCGCCGAATGGTGAGCCGACTATCGAAGAAGGTTGTAGCGCAATGAATTTTCTCGAGGATCTGCGCCGGGAACGCCTGGTCGCCATCATTCGCGGCAAGGACGCCGACGCCTCCCTGCGCACCGTCACCACGCTGGTGGCCGAAGGCGTTCCGCTGGTCGAGGTTTCGCTGACCGGGGTCGGCGCGCTCGAGGTGATCCGCAGGGCCCGTGCCGAACTCGGCCCGGACGCGTGGCTGGGCGCGGGCACCGTGCTCACCGCCGAGGACGCCCGCCGGGCCGTCGAGGCGGGGGCGAACTTCGTGGTGACGCCGGGTCTGGGTGCGGGCGTGGAGGAATCGGTCCGGCTGGGTCTGCCGGTGCTGGGGGGTGCGATCACCCCGACCGAGATCGTGGCCGCGCGGGCGGCCGGGGTCACCGCCGTCAAGCTCTTCCCCGCTTCCATCGGCGGACCCGACTACTTCAAGGCGCTGCGCGGGCCGTTCCCCGAGCTGCCGCTGGTGCCGGTCGGCGGCGTGGACGCCGAGGCGGCCGCGAACTACCTGCGGCTGGGCGCGACCGCGGTCGGGGTGGGATCCCCCATCGTCGGTGATGCCGCCGACGGGGGTGACCTGGGCGAACTGCGCAGGCGCGCGGCCCGGTTCCGGGAGGCGATCGCGTGAACGATGTCCTCACCTTCGGCGAGACCATGATCGCGTTGCGCGGCAGCGGACCGCTCAAACTCGGTGGCAGCCTGGATATCTCGATCGCCGGGGCCGAGAGCAATGTGGCGATCGGCCTGACCCGTCTCGGCCATCCGGTGCGCTGGGCCGGCGCGGTCGGTGACGACGAGGCCGGGCAGCTGGTGTTGCGCACCCTGCGCGCCGAGGGCGTCGACCTCGGCGCCGCCACCGTCGATCCGGGCGCGCCCACCGGGCTGATGCTGTTCGAGCCGCGCCTGCCCGATCTGACCCGCGTGCACTACTACCGCGCCGGCTCGGCGGGGTCGCGGCTGAGCCCCGAGGCGATCGAGCGGGCCTTCGCGGCCGCTTCGCCGCGTCTGCTGCACCTGACCGGCATCACACCCGCGCTCGGTCCCGCGCCCCGCGCCGCGGCGGATCGGGCCCTGCGGCTGGCTCGCGAGGCTGGTGTCCAGGTCTGCCTGGACGTGAATTACCGTTCCCGCCTGTGGGATTCGGCGGTCGCGGGTGAGGTGATGCGGTCGTGGGCTCCGTATGTCGACGTGCTGATCGCCTCCGATGACGAATTGCCGCTGGCGGCACCGGCCTCGGCCGGGTCCGAACTCGCGGATCAGGTCAAGCCCTTGCTGGATCTGGGGATTCGCGAGGTGGTGGTCAAGCTCGGCGCGGGCGGGGCCCGGGTCCACACCGCGACCGGCGAACTGCACCGGCCCGCCCGCACGGTCCGCGTGGTCGACCCGGTCGGGGCCGGTGACGCCTTCGTCGCCGGGTACCTCTCCGCCCTGCTCGACGACGCCGAGCTGCCCGCCCGTCTCGATCGCGCCGTCACGACGGGCGCGTTCGCGGTCGCCTCCCACGGCGATTGGGAGGGCGCGCCGACCCGCGCGGAACTGCCGCTGCTGAGCGCGGAAAGCGGCACCGTCCTGCGTTGAGGCTCCGATATGCCAGCGAGCTCCGGACCGGTCTGCGTCGGTTCGGAGCTCGCTGGGTTGTCGCCCATGGTGATCGCTCAGCATGTTCGCCGCCAGGACCGTACAAGACCGACCCGGGGTGCGGGGCCAGACGTGGCCCAGGACACCCACACTGTCCAGTGGCGGCCCTCGTGAAGGTGTCCTCCGCCGTCGGTTCCGGCCCAGGTAGACCGCTGGTTCGCTGCCGGGAGCGAAAGTCCGGCTGTGGAGGTCCCGGGAAAACCACTGCGGTAGCTGTAAGTTTGCCGGATGCGGCAAAGGATTCGGGCCACTGTTGTTCCGGTGCTCGCGTGCTGTACAGCGATGCTGACCGCCGTCATGCCGGTATCGAGCGCGGTACCCGAGGATTCGGGCGGGGGCGCGGTCGTGACCGATCTGGAGACCGCGGTGCGGCGAGATCTGCACATCGACATGGCGGAGTATCTGAGGCGCGCGGATGTCGCGCAGCAGCTCGCCCAGTTCGAGAAGCTCGCGCGCGCCGCGTATCCGATGGTCTTCGCCGGGGTACGAATGGACGGCGGGCGCGCGCTGGTCTCCCTCACCGACGGCACCGGATTCGACACCGCCGCCAATGCCGCCCGTCAGGCCGGATTCGAGGTCGTGAAGGTCGGAACCAGCGCCGCGGCCCTGCAGCAGCAGCGCGCCGCGGTCCGGCGATGGATCGAGGGGCAGCCGCACGAGTCGGCGAACGCCTTCATCGGGGACGCGGTCGATGTCCGGCGCAACAAGGTGGTGCTCTACACCAGCGGTGGCGCGCAGGTACCGAGCGAGCTGGGGGCGGTCGAACTGATCGCGTCCGACGAACCGCAGACCGGTCCGGGAATGGATCCGGGGGTGCCGATCACGCTCGCCGCGCCCGGCGAAGATTTCAAGGGCGGCCAGGCATACGAGATCTCCTTCGACGCAACCCATTACGGCAAATGCTCACTGGGTTTCAACGCCACCAAGGAAGGCGACAAGGAACACGCGTTCGCCATCTCCGCGGGCCACTGCGACCCCAACAACCTGGTCGATCCGGCGTCGAAAACCACTGAGCCGCACAAGATCTACGACTACGTACCCGGCGAGCTCGGCGACGAACTGGGAGCCTTCTCCGCCTCCGCCTTCGGTCCGCGCGACTACTCGATCCTGCGGATCAACGCCGACCAGGCCGCCCGATTCCACAACAACCTGGTCGTCGGCGGCCCCTCCGACAAGCCCGGCGCCAAACCCTCTCCCGCCCCCGATTCCCCGCCGGGCGGCGGATCGAGCGGCAGCGCCGACCGCGCCTCCACCGGCAGCAGCACCGGCCGCTCAACTTCCAACAGCGCAACCGAACCCATCGCCGCCGCGACCTCCGGCACGATCGCCATCGACGGCACCGCCACCCCTGTAGTCGACATGCCCGCCTGCAAATCCGGCGCCATCACCGGATACACCTGCGGCACAGTCGACATGGTCGGCCAATCCTTCAACGAGGGCGGCCTCCCGAACACCGACCGCAAGGTCAAGGTAGAGGGCTTCTTCACCGTCAAAACCTGCAGCGTCCAGGGCGACAGCGGCGGCTCGGTAATCACCGGCACCAAGGCCCTGGGCCTCCTGAGCGCCGGCACCAGCAAAAACCACCAGTGCACCCCCTCCGACATCCTCACCTCCCAGCCGATCGAAACCGTCCTCTCCGAAAACCCCGGCCTCACCATCCGCACCAACTGATCCCGCCGAGAAACAAGTGGCACCTGGTTGGCGCGAAGTCGGGAGAACGGAAACTCAGGGATCCAACTCGGCCAGCACCTGAATGATGAGAGCACGCGCCTGTTTGCCGTACACGGCAGAGCCTTTCAGCGTTTCGAACATCCGCGCATAGAGGTGACGTTCGGATGGTTGGGTGACTTGGATACTCGCCGTCGGCGTTTCCAGGGCGACCAGGTCGTCATCGAAGATCCAGAAACCTGCCGACGGCACGCCCGGACGCTCGATCATCAGAGGAATGATGCCCAGCGAAACATTGGGCAGGGACATGATTTCGAGGAGTCGGCCCAACTGTCCCGCCTGGACCTCCGCGGTGCCGAACCAGGTACGCAAGGCTTGCTCTTCGAGGACGACGACGAAGCGCTTGCCACCTCGTTGGACGATCCGCTGCCGTTCCATACGGACCGCCACGGCATCCTCGATGTCGTTCGATGTACCGAGGAAGCGAATCCAGAATCCCAACATCGCTGCCGCGTACTCGGCAGTCTGGAATAGTCCGGGAATCACGTTGTGCTCGTATATGCGAAACACACTCGTCTGCTGATAGCGCTGCAACGTGTGAGGACCGAGAACGCGCTTCATCCCGGCACGACTGTCGCGTCGAAACTCGACGTAAGCCGAATCGACGACCCGAAGACTTGCGATCAGGTCCGGAACCTCGGCGTCGGCGGCGCACGCCCGGCACCATATCCGGATGTCGCGCTCGGTCGGCGACTGAATACCATTCTCTATCTTCGACACACGGGTGTAGTGCTGCCCGGTCGCCTGGCCGAGTTGTCGGATCGTCAGATCGGCGGATTTGCGAAGGTCGCGGAGCCGCCCGCCGAGCGCTCGGCGGGCGGCTTGTGCCGCACTAGAAGGGTTCGTAGCCACTGTGCGGTATCGCCAATGGCCACACTGAATCGAATGCTCGACGGCACAAACGGATGTCGTGTGGGTCGGTCGATGTGACTTTCTCTGTTCCCGTGCCGTTACCCGCATAGTGCAGGAAGACCACGAGTTGATCGTCGAACAGGTAGAAATCATTGCCCGGCAGGCAGAGTGACGACACCGAGCGGCGCGGTACCCATCGAATATCCTCGCCGGCCTCGACCATCGGCGAGGCGATGCTGTAGGACCACCGCTGATAGTCGCTCAACGGCTCGGATACGATTCGGGCGCGTCGCACCGAGCGGCCCGCCTCGCGGTGATCGCGCACTACCGAGCACCAGTCCTGCAACCACTCGAGATCGTCGAATTCCCCTGCGGCCCATTGCGCCATGTGAGGGAGTTCGACCGCCGTCCCGTACGCGTCGCGAGTCTCCAAGTGAACCGCCTCGCGTTCGAAGGCGAGCAGTAGCCGCTCGAACTCGTCATCGGTGATCGAAGCCACTGTTTCCCCTGAAGAACGGCACCAGTCTGTCGGGAATCTCGACGCAGGACTCTCCCGCTGGAATGTCCATCTCCGCAAGCACTTCGGGATCGGTGACCGTCCAGCCTTGTACCACCCACGAGTCGCGGTCGGTGCGGTAGAGCGTCGGCGAACCGGTGGGGTTCGAGCCCGGATCTTTGGCGACGAAGCTGATACGCATGATTCCCCCTGCGTTCGAGTTGCTCTGTGTTGCGAGTTTATCGGTGTTGAGCCGAGCCTTTCGCCTCTTCGAGAGGTATCCGCAACATTTCGCAACAAGCTTTGTGCCGGGCTCACCTGCCTCTTAACGTCAGGTATGCGATACAAACCAACGGCTCTCGGATATCTGCGAACCGATGTGTCTGGCATTGGCCAGCTCTGGGACGAGTCGCAAATCCGGAGGCTGGCTGCTCGACTCGGCTACGACTTCGCGGACATGGTCGTCTACGACCCTGTATCGAGACGGCCGCCGCTGGCCCGACTGCGGGCGCAAACTACCCGACTCGATGCCGAAGCCGTCATTGTTCCCAGCCCCGAGCACTTCGAGGGTGGGAAGGTACCTGAGGCACTGATACAGCAAATTGATGTGATCACCGTGCATCCCGAGGAGACATACGCGCGTTGGTATGCGCCACCGCTCCGCGACCTGCCATCCACCGGCGCCGATGGAGCCTGAGCGCCGCGTCTGGCTGTCGCGCCCGAGCAGCTACCGGTCCTGCCCAGCCTCATCTCCAACAGTCACGCGCACCTGCCGGCATACCTGACCGCGGACCGGTAGCCCGCTCGAGCGCACCGATCAGTGGTCGGGTAGCCAGTTGCCGTGGAAGCCGAAGGGGACTCGGCGTGGTAGGTGGATGGTGGCCATGGGGGCGGCGGTCAGGTCTTCGGTGGAGAGGATGACCAGGTCGCTGCGGTTTTCGGCGGCGTCGTAGACGTAGGTCATGAGATAGCCTTCGCCGCCGGGGGTTTCGTCGGCGGGGGCGAAGCAGGCTTCGTCGGGTCTGCGGCCGGGGCCGAAATCGTGGGCGACGCCTACGCCGGTGTGCAGGTCGTAGCGCAGGAGTGCGCCGGTGTCGTCGTGGGCGGCGGTGGCGTGGCCGAAGCGGGCGTCGAGACCGGCCAGACGGTCGTCGATGCGGGGGAACTCGGCGGCGCGGTCGTCGAGTTGTTCTTCGCGGACGGTGCCGGCGTTCAGGTCGATGGTCCAGCGCCACAGGGTGGCGGTCTCGTCGAAGTCCTGGGAGTCCTTGCGCCACATGCTCGGATGCCGCATGACGTGCACGATGAGGCGGCCCGGCTCGTCGTAGGCGTTGAAGGTGTGGAAGACGTAGCAGGGGTCGATATCGAACCAGCGCACCGCGCCGTGCGGGTCGTCGCGGCGCAGCACGCCCAGCCGAGCCTGGTAGTCGTCGTTCCATCGGAAGGGCAGGCCGCCGCCCGCCATCGCGCTCGGCAGATCGAAAAGCACCGGCAGGTCCATGAAGACGACGTGTTCGGCGCTGAGGACGAAATCGTGGTGCATGGTCGCGGCCGGAACGTCGATGGGGCGGCTGATCTCGAGATTGCCCGCCGCGTCGGCGCGGTGATAGGTCAGGTAGGGCTCGCGGAAGTCGTAGCCGAAGAAGTGCAGCTCGCCGGTGGTCGGGCAGGTCTTCGGGTGCGCGGTCATGGCGGTGGTGAGCTTGCCGTCGAAGTCGTGCGGGCCGAGAGTGTCCAGCTCGCAGGTGATCTCGTACGGGAACGAGGATTCGACGAGTGCGAGGGTGCGCCCGGCGTGCCGGATGACGTGCGTATTCGCCACGCCCGCGGTGTAGTCCCGATTGCCCTGCGCGTCGATGCCACCCGCCCCGTCGGTGAAGGTGGTGGTGCGCACCCACCGGTTGCGATACGACACCGCGCGTCCGCCCTCGATGCGCACCCCGTGCACCATGCCGTCACCGGCGAACCAGTGCCGGGAATTCGCGGCGTGCGGGTTGGGGCCGTTGCGCAGGTACCAGCCGCTCAATTCCCCGGGAATCGTTCCGGTAGTGGACAGTTCGAATTCGGTGACCTCCTCGAGGACGGGCGCGTAGTTGCCGGTGAGGTACGGAATGGCCATGATCGATTCCTGACTTCGAGAGATATTGCGAAGGAGATTCACTCCGCGAGCTCGCCGAGGGCGGCCCGCGCCTTGCCCTGGATGTAGGCGACATAGCGGAGGGTGAAGACGGCGGGAACGACGAACGCCAGCACCTGCACGCCCACCCGCGCCCCGGTCGCCCCGTGCGCGAGCACCGTCAGCGCGAGACAGCCGATCACGAAGCTCGCCGTCCACACCGAGGTGAGCACGTATGCCGTCCGGATGAACAGCGGCTGATCCCAGAACTCCTGCGGCGTGGTTTCTTTGGCGATCGGCAGCGTGAACGGCACCCGGATCAGCAGCGAGACGCCCGCGATGACCGCCAGCACCCCCGAGGAGATGGCGGGCATGTAGGCGTGCACCGCGCTATTCGGATCGGCGAAGGCCACCACCGCGACGGCCGCGAAGAACACCGCCGACCCGAGATCGAGGATCAGCGAGTCGAGACCGCGCCCGGCCCGGCGCTGCTGCCAGATCAGCCCGGCGGCCACGGCGACCGAAATCAGCGCCGACCACTGCCAGTACTGCGACGGAATCACGGCGTAGACGATCCAGGGGGCGAAGGTGCGCAGGTAGGACACGGCGAGAACTCCTCGGCGGCACGACATTCCAGTTTTGACACGTCCAAGCCTGAGCCTCCAGTTACGACATGTCAAGACTGGAATGTAAGGTGATCGGCATGAGTCTCCGGTACGCCTTGCTCGGACTGCTGTCCGACGGACCCGCCAGCGGTTACGACCTGCTGCGGACGTTCAAGGATTCGCTGGCCAATGTCTGGCCCGCGACGCAGAGCCAGATCTATACCGAGCTCACCAAACTCGCGGAAGCCGGGCTGCTCGAGGTCAGCGACCAGGGCCCGCGCGGACGCAAGGAATACACCCTCACCGCCGCCGGTCTCGAGGATCTGCGCACCTGGCTGACCACCACGAAGCCCAAGCCCGCGGTACGCAACGAGGCGCTGCTGCGGATCTTCTTCCTGGGCGTGGTGCCCCGCGCGACCGCCCTCGGCTATCTCGCCGAGATGGAGGAGGGAGCGAATCGAGCACACGAGGAGCTGACCGAGCTCGAGAAGGCGATCGACTGGGACGACAGCAACCTGTCGGTGTACGGCCGTATCGCACTGGAATACGGCGAGCGCATCACCGCCATGAACCGCGAGTGGGCACGCTGGGCCATCGAACAGTTGCCGCCCGAAGCGCCCTAGAGGCCGAGCCCGTGGGCCAGCACCGGCCACGACGCGGGCAGTTCGTCATCCCAGTAACCCCAGGAATGCGTTCCGTAGGGGTGCAATTCGATCGTGGCCGGAATGCCCAGAACGCTGAGCCGCTCCCCCATCTCGCGGGTGCACTGATCCGTGGCCGCCTCGAGGATGCCGCCCACCAGGATCTGGTTCGCGAGATTGTCGGTGGCACCGGCGAAATGGCGGTCGCTCACCTTGTCGTGGGGGCCGGGCAGGCCGTTGCCGCTGGACAGATACAGATCCAGCCCGCGCAACGCGTCGGCATGCAGGTAGGGATCGTTGGCCGCCCACATCGGGTCGCCGGGCGGGCCGTACATATTGTCGGCATTGCCGCCGCCGAAGGCGACCGTGAGGTGGACGAAGGCCTGGCCGATCGGATCGGCGATGCGGGCGCAACCGCTGTAGGCCGCCACCGAGCGATACAGCCCCGGTTTCGCGATGGGCAGCTGCAGCACCGAAGTGCCCGACATCGACACGCCCACAAGGCCGTTCACGCCATTGGCGTCGAGGGCGGCGTCGAGGAGCGGGGGCAGCTCCTCGGTGAGGTAGGTGGTCCATTTCATCACGCCCAGCCGCGGGTCCGGATCCCGCCAGTCGGCATAGTAGGAGGCCGCGCCGCCGATCGGCTGCACCACGTTGACCTGCTTGTCGGCCAGGAAGCCGAAGGCGTCGGTGCGGTGGTCCCAGGAGGCCGCGCCCTTGCCGCCGCTGCCGCCGCTGAGCAGGTAGAGCACCGGGCGCGGTGCGGAGGTGTCGGCGGGCCGCTGCACGTCGACGGGGAAGTCGGCGTTCATGGCGGCGGAGTGCACGGTGAGTTCCAGATGCCGGGCATCGATCGCATGCCCGTCCACGATGGTCGAACCATCTGGTGCGACAGGCGAAGTCGGCTCGTCGGCCGGGGCCGGCACATCCGGTTCGGCGGTGGCGGGCAGGTCGAAGGGGGAAGAGGACAGCGCGACCAGTGCCACCGCTGCCAGCACTGCCACGCTGCTCATGATCGAGCGGATTCGCACGTCCGGGGTCCTGGTTCTGCAAGACCGCCGATCCGGGGATCGAGCGGCCGGGGCTTGCGACGGCTCGCGCCGTCCGCCGCCCGACCTCTTGGATGTCGAGCGCGCGGCGGCGAGTCTGACAGCTGCCCTCTAACGGCAGGTTTCGGCGGGCTGTCGCCCAGAGGACAGATTGCGCACCGGCGATTCAGCTCAGGGTGAGCAGCTTCGCGGTACCGGAGACGACGGTCTCGCTCGCGTCGACCAGGGCGACCCGAACCTGTACGGGCGCACCGGAAGCCAGCGGCGTCTGCCCGGAGACCGGGGTCAGCGCGATGGTCGCGGTGTGCTGGGAGCCGTCGCAGGTGACCGATTTCTGACTGCCGGTGGCGGCCGGGCCCTCCGCGTTCGGGTCGCCGACCATCGCGTCGATGCTCGCGACGCCCGCCCCCGATTCACATGTGTAGGTGATCCCGACGACCGACGGCCCGGCCGAGTCGACGGTGATCGTGTTCTCCGCGAGCGCGGGTGCCGCGGCGAGCAGCCCGGTCGCGATCAATGCCGTGAACGCCGCGGCGGCGCCCGCCGTACGCCGCGATAGTCGACTGGTGACCATGGGTTTCGCTCCTCCTGGGTTCGTTTCGTGAACACACCGGGAAATCTGAAACACCGAAAAGCCATGCGGCCGCGATCGCGCCGCAGACCTCCATGGTCCTGCCACCGGGGCCGATCACGTGGGAGAACCGCGTCTCCCGGCGAGTCACGCGACCGGCCGCGTCCGAGGTCGCGGGCGGACCCGAGTCGGAGGACTATGGATGGGCGTCCGAATGATGAGGAGCGCCTGTGGATTCCGATCTGTGTTATGCGTCGGCGCGGGAACTGGCCGGATGGCTGCGCGCGGGACAGCTCTCGGCGGTCGAGGTGGTGCGAGCCCATCTCGACCGGATCCAGCGGCTCGATCCCAAGGTCAACGCGATCGCCACCCTGGTCGCCGAGCAAGCGCTCGATGCGGCGGCGGCCGCGGACAAGCGGTTCGCGAGCGGGGCGGAGCCCGGGCCGTTGCACGGGATTCCGATGGCGCACAAGGACACCCACGACACCGCCGGTATCCGCACCACCTACGGCAGTCCGCTGCTGGCCGAGAATGTGCCGGAGCGGGACGAGCTGGTGATCGAGCGGCTGAAGGCGGCGGGGGTGATCACGCTAGGGAAGACCAATGTGCCGGAGTTCGCGGCCGGATCGCACACGGTGAATCCGGTGTTCGGGGCCACCCGCAATCCCTACGACCCGGGCAAGTCCGCGGGCGGCAGCAGCGGCGGCGCGGCGGCGGCCCTGGCGTGCGGCATGGTGCCGCTGGCCGAGGGCAGCGATATGGGTGGGTCGCTGCGCAATCCGGCCTCGTTCTGCAATGTGGTCGGGTTCCGGCCGTCACCGGGGCGGGTGCCGACGTGGCCGCGGCCGCTGGCCTGGTCGACGCTGGCGGTGCAGGGCCCGATGGCGCGGACGGTGGCGGATGCGGCGCTGCTGTTGTCGGTGCTGGCGGGACCGGATCCACGCAGCCCCATCGCGATTGCGGAACCCGGGTCGGTGTTCACGGGAGCGCTGGATCGGGATCTGCGCGGATTGCGGGTGGCATGGTCGCCGGATCTGGGCGGGACGGTGCCGGTCGATCGCGGGGTACGGGAGGTGCTCGAACCGTCGGTGCGGGTGTTCTCCGACCTCGGAGCGGTGGTGAGCGTGGACTGCCCGGACCTGTCGGGGGCCGAGGAGGTCTTCCGCACCCTGCGGGCCTGGCAGTTCGCGAGCACGTTCGGTCCCCTACTGGCGCACCGGGATCAGCTGAAGCCCTCGCTGGTCTGGAACATCGAGGAGGGGTTGAAGCTCACGGGCAGCGATATCGCCGAAGCCGAAGTGCTGCACACGAATCTGTTCCACCGAGTGCGGGAGTTCTTCGAGCGCTACGACATTCTGCTGCTGCCGGTGAGCCAGGTGCCGCCGTTCGATGTGGAGCTGGAGTTTCCGCGCGAGGTGGCGGGCGAGCCGATGCACAGCTATCTGGATTGGATGCGGTCGGCGTATTTCGTCAGCGCCACCGGCTGTCCGGCGCTGTCGGTGCCCGGCGGGTTCACCACCGCGTGGATGCCGGTGGGGTTGCAGATCGTCGGACCGCATCGAGCCGACCGGATGGTGCTGGAAGTGGGTCATACCTTCGAGCAGGCAACCGGATTCGGCACCGTGCGCCCGCCACTCGTCACGAGCTGAACAAATGGCGCGGGCCGGTATCGGCCCGCGCCCCGGCCACTACTCGGCCGCCAGGAACACCGGCAGCGCGGTGTGCCCGTTGGAGATGAAGCTGCCCAGCGGCGTCAATTCGCTTGCGTCCATGGCCAACCGGATGTTCGGGAACCGTTCGAACAGCGCGGGCAGCGCGATCGCCGCCTCCATCCGGGCCAGCGGCGCACCCAGGCAGTGGTGTGCGCCGTGCCCGAAGGCCACGTGCTGGTCCTTGGTGTCGCGGTGGATGTCGAACGCGTCGGTGGTCTCCCCGTGGATCTTCGGGTCGCGGCTCGCGCCCGCGTAGGAGGCCAGGATCGCCTCGCCCTTGGGGATGGTGTGACCGTCGATTTCGATGTCCTCCACCGCATATCGCAGCGGCAGGTGAGCGACCGGGGCCTGGTAGCGCAGGGTCTCCTCGATGACATCGCTCCACGACGCCCGCTCGGCGATCACGTCGGCCAGTTGCTCCGGGTGGGTAAGCAGCGCGACCACGGCCTGGCCGAGCAGGTTGACGGTGGTCTCGTGCCCGGCGTTGATGACGAGCATGAGGGTCGCGACCAGCTCGGCCTCGCTCAGCCGCGAGCCGTCCTCGTCGTCGCGGGCCGCGATCATGGCGGAGGTGATGTCATCGCCCGGATTGTCGCGGCGGTAGGCGACGAGTTCGCCGATGCGCTCGGCCATTTCGAGGTAGTTGGCCATCGACTCCTCGGCGGTCAGCGAACCGTCGAAGAAGCCGTCCACGCACTTGTGGATGGCGGCGTCGAGATGCTCGGGCACACCCATCAGGCTGGAGATCACATTGATCGGCACCGGGTAGGCGAACAGCGAGCGCAGGTCCACCTGCGAACCGGCCGGGAGCGCGGCCAGCTCGTCGAGCAGTTCGGCGACAATGGCCTCGATGCGCTCGCGCATGGCGGTGGTGCGGCGGTTGGTGAACGCCGGGGACACCAGCTTGCGCAGGCGGCGGTGGTCGGAACCGTAAGCGGTGAACATGTTCTCGGCGATGACCCACGGCAGCAGCGGCCACGCCTCGGTGATCTCGCCGTTCATGAATGCCGCCCAGTGCTGGCGCGGGTCCTTGGATACGCGGACGTCGGCCAGCAGACTCTTGAGCACGGCCTGGTCGGTGACCGACCACGCCTGCACACCGCCGGGCAGTTCGACCAGCGTGACGGAGCCCTGTGCGCGAATCCGTTCGGATTCGCCCTGGATGTCGGTGCCGGTGACATCCAGCACGATCGGGCTGTGGGACATGTAGCGCTCCTTATACCGCGCGCAGCGCGGGACTCAACGGGAATTCGACCGGCAGTGCCACCATGGCGCGGTGGAACGGGCCTGGACGCCAGGAGATTTCGGACTTCTCGACAGCCAGCTTCAGGTCCGGCACCGCGTCGAGCAGCTGGTCGATGGCGGTCTGCGCGACCAGGTACGCGACCGAGCGGGCGGGGCAGGCGTGCGGGCCCGCGCTCCAGGCCAGGTGCGAGCGATTGCCGGTGCGGTCACCGCCCGCGATCTCGGGATCGTTGTTGCAGGCGGCCAGGCTGATCATGACCGGCTGGTGGGCCGGCAGCCAGGTGGTGTCGATGAGGATGGGCTGACGCGGGTAGCTGATGGCGAAGTTGGCCATCGGCGGGTCGTTGAAGAGGACCTCGTCGAGGGCGTCGCGGGTGGAGAGGCTGCCGCCCAGCATGTCTCCGCCGAAACGGTCGTCGGTGAGCATCAGCAGCAGGGTGTTGGAGATCAGGTTCTGCATGGGTTCGATGCCCGCGCCGTAGAAGCTGACCAGCTGGTACAGCATCTCCTCGTCGTTGAGCTCGGCCTCGTGGTGGGCCATGCGGGAGGTCACGTCGTCGCCCGGCTCGGTGCGCCGCAGCGCGATGAGTTCGAGCAGCGCCTCGCCGAGGGTCTGCATGCCCCACGCCGCGTTCACGGTGTCGAACAATGCCGCCATGCCGGTGGCGACCCGCTGGCCGATATCGGCTGAGCAGCCCACCAATTGGTTGAGCACCTCGAACACCAGCGGCAGCGCGTACTGCGACACCAGATCCGCGGCGCCCTCGGCCTCGAGCGTCGCGATGAGCGGTCCCGAGATCCGTTCGACGGTGGAATGCACGGCGTGCAAATCGATCCCGTCGATAGCGGCGGTGTAAGCCTGCCGATACCGGGTGTGCTCCGCCCCCGCATTGCGCAGCGCGTTCGGATACCACTGCATCATCGGCTTGACCGGCGAATCCTCCGGAATCCCTTCCTGCCACACCCGCGGGTCGGCCGGAAAGTGCTCGGGATCATTGAGAATCCGCAGGGCGGTCCGATAGTTCACCACCAGCGTCGCGGGCACCCCCGGCGACAACTCGATCGGCACCATCGACCCGTGCACCCTGCGCATCTCCCGATACGCCCGGTGCGGATCCGCCGCGAATTCCTCGGTCCCCAACAGAATCCGATCCTGCTCCCCCCGCGAATGCGCTCCCCCGCGCACCGGACACCCGTCCGCCGCCCCCGAGACCCCGCCCCAAGACCTTGCAGTATCCAAGCCCGAAACTCCGTATCGACGAACACTTTTCACCGTCCCGACCGAATCATCCCGATCGAGCCACCGCTTGGCACCCTAGCAGCCCCCTTACCCACCCACCCCCTTTGTGAAACGCCCTCTCTCCCACGCCCCACCGATCCCCCTCGGCCATGATCATCCAATGGACGGAATCCTGGTGCTGGTCAACGGACTTCCCGGCGCGGGCAAATCCACCCTCGCCCGCGCGCTCGCCGAAGCGCTGCCCGCCGAGTTCCTCTCGAAGGACACGGTGAAGGAAGCCCTGGCCACCTGTGTCACCGACGCCGCCTCGATCCCCGCCCTCGGCTCCATCGCCATGAACGTCGTCTGGGAGCTCGCGGCAGCCTCCCCCGCCAACGTCATCATCGACTCCTGGTGGTTCAAGCCCCGTGACCTCACCTTCGCCCGCACCGGCCTCACGACCACCAAAGCCCCTCTCGCCGTCGAAATCTGGTGTGACGTCCCCACCGAAACCGCCCGCTCCCGCTACACCTCCCGCCACCGCCCCGCGTTCTACCATGATCGCCAACGCCTCGCCGACCACTGGGACGACTGGGCGGCCCGGGGCGAACCGCTTGGTCTCACCCCCACTATCCGAGTCGACACCACCCTCCCCGTCGATGTCATCCGGCTCGCGAATCAGATCCATCGACTCTCGATTCCGCCCGCCGCCAGCCGGTGATCGCGTGGATCATTTCGCGGGCCAAGGGGCGGGGCGGGGGTTACAGTCCTGGTAGGGCGGGCGTTTCCGGGAGTCGGGCAGCCATGGTGTGACCGGTAAGGAGCGGGCGTGGTCTTGCGGCCGGGGGTGGAGTTCGCGGGATATCGGATCGTTCGGGCGATCGGGTCGGGCGGGATGGGGTCGGTGTATCTCGCCGAGCATCTGCGTCTGGAGCGCGTTGTGGCGTTGAAGGTGCTCCATGAGAAATTCACCGCGGATCCGAAGGCGCGCAGGGCGTTCGAGCGGGAGGCCACGTTCGCCGCGAGACTGGATCATCCGAATATCTTTGCCGTCTACGACCGCAGCGGTTCCGATGATTCGACCTTGTGGTTGTCGATGCGGCACATCGACGGCAGGGATGCGGTCGGACTGCTGCTGGATGAACCGGACGGGTTGCCGGCCGAGCGGGCGGTTCGTTTGATCACCGATGCCGCGCACGCGCTGGATTACGCGCACGGGGTCGGGGTGCTGCATCGTGATGTGAAGCCCGCCAATCTGCTGATCGATCACGATCCACGGGCCGGGGAACGGGCGGTGCTCACCGACTTCGGGATCGCTCGCACGCTCGACGACACGGTGACCCAATCAGGGTTGGCGGCGACGCTCGCGTATGCGGCGCCCGAGCGCTTCACGAACGAGCGGGCCGATCACCGCACGGACGACCAGCGCGTGGTCTACCGATGGCGCTGGTCCGGTGGCCGCTACGTCCGCAGCGATTGATCTCTAGTCGTCGATGGAGGTGATGAGGGTGTGGTCGGCGGCGGTGCGGGTGGTGACGGTTTGGGTGAAGACGTCGGGGAGCTGGCCGGGGGGTTGTTGGGTGATTTTCACGGACCAGTGGTCGTTGTCGGTGGGGGTGAGGCGGGTGACCTGGACGCAATACCGAGTGCCCGGGGGGACGGAGTCGATGCCGGATTGGATTTTGGGGGCGTCGGCTACGTTGCCGGAGTCGTCGGCGACGAATTGGCGGGCGGCGGTGCCGGAGCGGAGCACGTAGTAGGCGTATTGGAAGCCGAGGATGGCGTCGGGGCCGGTGGCGGTGCTGCCGGAATCGGTGCCGGAGACCATGTCCGGGGTGCGGCGGACCGGGCAGCCGTCGGCGGCCACGCCGGCGGAGGTGCTGATCGAGGTGGGGGTGGTGGTCGGGACGGCTCGAGGGGCGGTGGTGGTGAGCAGGGCGCTCGAGTGGGAGCTGGGGCCCATCAAGGAGGAGAGCAGGCCGATGGCGGCGGCTACCGCGCCGACCGAGACCACGACGGCCAGGGAGATCAGGATGATGCGGGACTGGTTCCAGGATGCCGCGACCGGAGTCGCGCTGTGCCTGCCCGTTTCTCGCGGCGGCAGGGCGGCCGGGCGTGGGCGGGAGGCGTTGAGGGCCGCTGTCACCGAAGTCGCCAGCTCGGTACAGGTGGCGAAACGATGGCGCGGGTTCTTGGCCATGGCGCGCGCCAGGATCGAGTCCAGCGTGGCGGGCAGGGCCGGGTTGAGCGCGCGCACCGACGGGACCGGTGCGCTCACGTGGCCGTAGATCAGGCGCGGCAGATCCGCGTCGGCGTAGGGCGGTGCGCCGGTGAGCATGGCGAACAGGGTGCAGCCCAGCGAATACACGTCGGCGCGGCGGTCGACGCGGGCCTCGCCGTGGAAGCGTTCGGGCGCGGTGTACTGGAAGCTCGCCATCACCTCACCGTTCTCGGTGATGCCGCGGACCTCGTTGCTCGACTGCGCGATGCCGAAGTCGCTGAGCAGCGCCCATTCTCGCGGCTGCGCGGTGAGCAGGATATTGGCGGGCTTGACGTCGCGGTGCAGCACGCCCGCGTCATGGGCGTAGTCGAGCGCGCGGGCCACGTCGGCGGTGATGGCAGCGGCGCGTTGCGGCTCGAGCGGTCCGGTGAGCAGTTCGGCGGCGAGATCGGAGCCGTCGACATAGGCCATGGCCAGCCACTGCCGCCCCTGTTCCTCGCCCCGGGCATAGATGGTGACGATATTGGGATGCGAGAGGCGGGCAATGATATTGGCCTCGCGCAGAAACCGCTGTCGGCTCTCCCCGTCGTCGCCCGCCACACTGTTGAGCAGCTTCAATGCGACGAATCTGGGTAGGTCCCGATCGTGGGCCAGGTACACCTCACCTGTCCCACCGGTACCGAGCAACCGCTCGATCTGATACCCGGCGAAGATCACTCCCGGCCGGAGCTGCTCAACCAACCAAATCCTCCCGATCCACCTGCCCCCGCAGACAATACCGGGCTCCGCCGACCACCTCGCGACCTAATCCGCCACCGTCCCCGCAGCACTCCCCGCGCTGGTCAGATGGCCGCACATCGCCTCGTACCGGCGGTGGGCCCCTTGACAATTCGATAGGCTTGAAATTGGGACGGCTCCCAGCACGCGATGGGGCGAGGACGTCGGGAGTTGCTTTCGGCCGGATAGCGGCAGCGGAAGGACATCCGATGGGGACGGTGCGACGGATTCTTACGGGGCTGGTGGCGGTGCTGGGGATCACCGCGGGGATTTGTGGGGTGAGCGCGCAACCCGCGCGCGCGGATTGGCTGCCGCAGTGGGCGCCGTTCGGGACAACGGTTTTCACGTTCGGGGACGCGAATTTCTGTGCGGGACAGATCGCGGTCGGACTCGAGGCCGCGCACGGAATGCCCGGGCATGTGACCGCGTATGTGACGCCGCTGGGGTATCTCGGTGGGCCGTGCGGCAATCACATCGTGCTGGGGTGGCTCGGATCCGCGGGCGGCGGGTCACGCGACGTCTACGTGCACACCTCGACGGTGGGTCAGACCCAGACCGTGGACCTGTGGGTCGGGATGGGCTTGGCCAAACTGTTCGCCAACAGCTGGCCGCTGCAAGGCCCATGGGCCGAGTGGTATCTGGTCGTGCCCTGATCAGCCCGGCACGGCAGGCGATTTCGCGGCGGGCGGCTGCAAGCACGCGATAGCGGACGCCGATTCGGTGACGATCTCGCGCATGGCGGCCTCGGCCGCCGCGGAGTCACCGGCCTGGACGGCGGCGGCCACCGCGGCGTGCAGTTGAAGGGCCTGCGGGTTGGCCTGGGCGGGCATCAGTTCGTGTTCGGTTCTGCCCGTCAGCACTTCGCGCACGATCGGCGCGAACACCGCGAGCAGCGGGTTGCCCGAGGCGGCCAGCAGGGTCGCGTGGAAGGTGACGTCGTGGTCGAGGTAGGCGGCGGTGTTCGCGGCGCGGGACGTGGCCGACATGCCCATGACGGCGGCGGTCAACGAGGCGCATTGCTCGGGAGTGGCGTGGGTCGCGGCCAGCCCGGCGGCGAGCGGTTCGGTGCCGGAACGCAATTCGGCCAGCCAGGCCAGCTGGGCGAAGCGGTTCGGGCCGGCGAGCTGCCAGCGGATCAGCTTGGGGTCCAGCGCATGCCACTGCCCGGGATCGAGCACGGTGATCCCGGCGCGGCGGCGCGTGCTGACCATGCCGAGCGATTCCAGCACCCGCACGACTTCGCGGGCCACCGTGCGGGAGACCTCGAAGCGGGTGGCGATCTCGTCGGAGGAGATGCGCGCGCCGGGTGCGATGACACCGGAGGTGATGTCGGCCCCGAGTCGTTCCAGCACCGACTCGTGCAGGGGCAGTGATTCGGCGCTGTCGACCATGGCTTCAGTTTCACACATCCCAGGCATACCTATCGGCATCCGAACTCGAATACGTCATACATATTCGCTCCAAGTCTTGATATAGTCCTCCATATTAGGTCTCTGTGTTCTGGATCACTCCACCTCGACTCGAAGAAGCGTCATGCACAATCTCGAACCTCTCGCGGCCGCGAACCTGGCCGACGCGGCCACCCATCACGCCGGTAGCGCGCAACTCATCACCGCGGCCCTCATCGGGATCGCCCTCATCGTCGGCCTGATCACCTGGTTGAAGCTGCATCCGTTCCTGGCCCTGGCCATCGGTGCGGTGACCGTCGGCCTGATCGCGAAGCTGGGCGCGGCCGACACCGTGGCCTCCTTCGTCAAGGGCTTCGGCTCGACCATGGGCAGCGTCGGCATCCTCATCGGTTTCGGCGCCATGTTCGGCAAGCTGCTCGCCGATTCCGGCGGCGCGGATCAGGTGGTCGACACGCTGGTCCGCCGGGCCGGAGCGCGGGCCCTGCCGTGGGTGATGGGCCTGGTCGGCGCGATCATCGGCCTGCCCATGTTCTTCGAGATCGGCGTGGTGCTGCTGATCCCGGTCATCCTGCTGGTCGCGCACCGCTCGCGACTGCCCTTGCTGGCGGTGGCGATTCCCGCGCTGGCCGGCCTGTCGGCCATGCACGGCCTGGTGCCGCCGCATCCGGGCCCGCTGGTGGCGGTGGCGGCGCTCAAGGCCGATCTGGGTCTCACGCTGGGCCTGGGCGTGCTGGTCGCGGTGCCGACGGTGATCCTGGCCGGACCGCTGTTCGGCAAGCTGGCCGCCCGCTGGGTGAATGTGCCGGTGCCGGAGCTGTTCTCGACCGACGAGGACGAAGACAAGCAGCGGGGCCCGCGCCCGAGCTTCACCGCCACCCTGGCCACCATCCTGCTACCGGTGGCGCTCATGCTCGGCAGCGCCGTCTTCGACGTGGTGTCCCCCAAGTCGGGATCCATGGTCAAGAAGTTCCTCGATGTGCTGGGCACCCCGGTCGTCGCGCTGGGCATCGCCCTGATCGTCGGCATGCTGGTGCTCGGCCGCGGCGGCCGCATGACCCGGGATGCGCTGTCCGCCACCATGAACAGCGCCCTGCCGCCGATCGCGGGCATTCTGCTGATCGTCGGCGCGGGCGGCGGCTTCAAGCAGGTGCTGGTCGATACCGGCATCGCCAACACGATCGCCGACGCGATCCGCGACTCCAGCCTGCCGGTGCTGTTGCTGGCCTGGTTCGTGGCCGCGCTCATCCGGGTCGCGACCGGTTCGGCGACGGTCGCCACGGTGACCGCCTCGGGCATTCTGGCTCCCGTGGCCGCCGGACTGAGCAATTCGCACGTCTCGCTCATGGTTCTTGCCATCGGCTCGGGTTCGCTGTTCCTCTCGCACGTCAACGACGCCGGATTCTGGATGGTCAAGGAGTACCTCGGCCTCGATGTCGTGCAGACCCTGAAGTCGTGGAGCGTCATGGAATGCGTGATCTCCCTGGCCGGTCTGGCGGGCGTGCTCGCCCTGAGCGCGGTCATCTAGGAGGACTGATGGAATCCACTCCGCGACCGCACATCGTCGTCCTGATGGGCGTCTCCGGTTCCGGCAAATCCACGGTGGCGGGCATGCTGGTGAGCACCCTGGGCTGGGATCTGCTCGAGGGCGACGACCTGCACCCGCCCGCCAATATCGCGAAGATGCACGCGGGGCACGCCCTCACCGACGCCGACCGCGAGCCGTGGCTGGAGGCGATCGCGGAGTGGATGTCCGAGGAGGTGGCGGCGGGCCGTTCGGCGCTGGTCACCTGCTCGGCCCTCAAACGCTCCTATCGGGACATCCTGCGCCGCAGCATGATCGGGCACCCCGAGGCGGTGCTGACGTTCCTGCACCTGACCGGTTCGCGCGAGGATCTGCAGCGCCGTCTCACCGCGCGCATGGACCACTTCATGCCGCCGGGCCTGCTGGACTCCCAGTTGGAGACCCTCGAATCCCCCGGCCCCGACGAGCATATCGTCAGCATCGAAATCGGTCCTCCCCCAAACGAAGTCGCGGCCGCGGCGCTGGCCGCGATCCGGGCTCACAGCTGATTCGAAGCTTCAGCCCAGCTTCAGCTGAGCTCTCTACGATCACTCGCGTGTACGCACCGAGAATCGCCGCCGCGATCGCACTGTCCACCGTGTTCATGGCCGCCGGGTGTGGGCACCCGCTGGCCCGCGCCGCCGACGACACCACCGTCACCCTCGAATACGGTGGGCTGCAACGGCAATACATCGTCCACTATCCCGCCAACCACCCCCAGGGCCTGCTGCCCGCCGTGCTCGCCTTCCACGGCGGCGGGGGCACCGCCCAGAACTCGGCCTCCTTCTTCGGCTTCGACAAGCTCTCCGACGCCGACGGTTTCATCGCCGTCTACCCCAATGGCTACGAGAAGTCCTGGAACGACGGCCGTGGCGACGACACCAACGCCAGTGCCGCGAACATCGACGACGTGGGATTCGTTGCGGCCGTGATCGACCGTCTGATCGCCAACGACTCCGTCGACCCGTCGCGGGTCTACGCGACCGGAATGTCCAACGGCGGCATGTTCACCGAGGACCTCGGCTGCAAGCTGTCGGACAAGCTCGCCGCCATCGCCCCGGTCTCGGGCCCGCTGCCGCAGGCCGACGTATCCGCCTGCACCCCAACCCATCCCCTGCCGGTCCTGGAGATCCACGGCACCGCCGACCCGATCGTCCCCTATGACGGCGGCGTCGTGCGCGTCACCTCCGGTCACCACGGCGCGGGCTCGAGCCCCGTCCTCTCGGTCGACGCCACCCAGCAGCTGTGGCGCGAGAAGGACGGCTGCGACGCCGCGACCAGCACCCAACTCCCCCAGCGCACCGACGACGGCACCACGGTCACGATCCAGTCCTCCGACTGCGCGAACGGCTCGAAGGTACAGCTCTATTCGATTGCCGAGGGCGGCCACACCTGGCCCGGCGGGTCCCAGTACCTGCCGCAACTGGTGGTCGGCAAGGTCTCCCATCAGTTCGACGCGGCCGAGGTGATCTGGCAGTTCATGTCCCAGTTCCGCAAATAGCCCCAGGTGAACATCAGACAACCAGGACGTACCGGTACCGTGGACTGATGTCCGCCACGGAGTTTGCCTGCCGGTAACTCTCGTGTGAAACAACCAACGTTGAAGGATGGTTCCACGAGAGGTGTGCACGAACTGATGCCGCAATCGCAGGCCGATACCGCCACCGAGGTCGACGCCAACCCCATGCTGCGGGCCGCGCTGGCTCCCCCGGCCCGCACGCTGGTGGATGTTCTCGCCGCCACCGCCGCGGCCCACCCCGACGCACCCGCCCTGGACGACGGTGACGTGGTCCTCACCTACGCCGAACTGCGCGAGGAGATCGCGCGCGGGGTCGAGCGCCTGGCCGCGGCCGGGGTGCGGGCGGGCGATCGGGTCGGGGTGCGCATGCCCTCGGGCACGCGGGGGCTCTACGTCACGATTCTCGCGGTGCTGCACGCCGGGGCGGCCTACGTCCCGGTGGATGCCGACGATCCCGACGAGCGCGCGCGGCTGGTGTTCGGGGAGGCGGCGGTCTCGGCCATCGTCACCGGGGTGGGCATCGAATCGACGGACGTGACAAGGGAATCCGGCGCTTCCCCCGGCACCGCCGAGCCCACCCCCGCCGACGATGCCTGGATCATCTTCACCTCCGGTTCCACCGGAACCCCGAAAGGCGTTGCGGTGACCCACCGCAACGCCGCCGCCTTCGTCGACGCCGAGGCGCGCCTGTTCCTCCAGGACGCTCCGATCGCTCCCGGCGACCGCGTGCTGGCCGGGCTTTCGGTCGCCTTCGACGCCTCCTGCGAGGAGATGTGGCTGGCCTGGCGGCACGGCGCCTGCCTGGTGCCCGCCCCACGCGCGCTGGTGCGCACCGGCGCGGATCTGGGCCCGTGGCTGGTGCGCCGCGAGATCAGTATCGTGTCGACGGTGCCGACGCTGGCCGCCACCTGGCCCGCGGAGGCGCTGGAACCGGTGCGGCTGCTCATCTTCGGCGGCGAGGCCGTGCCACCCGAGCTGGCCGAGAAGCTCGCGGGCAACCAGGATTCCGACCGCGAGGTGTGGAACACCTACGGGCCCACCGAGGCCACGGTGGTGGCGTGCGCCGCCCTGCTCGACGGCGGCTTCCCCATCCGCATCGGCCTGCCGCTGGACGGCTGGGACCTCACCGTGATCGACGCCGCCGGAAACCCGGTGGGCGAGGGTGAATCCGGTGAACTCGTGATCGGCGGCGTCGGCCTGGCCCGCTATCTGGATCCGGCCAAGGACGCCGAGAAGTACGCGCCGCTGGAATCGGTCGGCTGGGAACGTGCCTACCGCAGTGGCGATCTGGTCCGCAACGACCGCGAGGGCCTGGTCTTCCTGGGCCGCGCCGACGACCAGATCAAGCTGGGCGGCCGCCGCATCGAACTCGGCGAGATCGACAACGCGCTCCAGCATCTACCGGGCGTCACGGGCGCGGCGGCCGCGATCCGCAGCACCAAGGCGGGCAACAAGATCCTGGTCGGCTACCTCACCGGCCCCGACGCCGGCTACGATCTGAGCGCGGCGAGAACCATTCTCGCCGAACAGCTTCCGGCCCCGCTGGTGCCGCGCCTGGCCGTGGTCGCCGAACTGCCCACCCGCACCTCGGGCAAGGTGGACCGCAACGCGCTGCCGTGGCCGCTGCCCAAGGCCGCGCCCGCCACCACCGAGAGCGGGCTCACCGAGACCGAGCAGTGGGTCGCGGGACTGTGGGATTCGATTCTGGGCGCGGAGGTCTCGGACCCGAACGCCGACTTCTTCGATGTGGGCGGCGGCTCGCTGGCGGCGGCCCAGCTGGTCGCGGCGCTGCGGGAGCGGCATCCGCGCGTCGCCGTCGCCGACCTCTACGACCATCCGCGCCTGGGTGCGCTCGCGGCCTTCCTCGACAGTTCCGCGCCGGTCGCCGAGGTCGAGCAGCGGCACGTGCGCCCGGTTCCGTTGGCCGCGCAGCTGTTCCAGGTGCTCGCCACCATCCCGCTGACCACCCTCACCGGCCTGCAGTGGCTGACCTGGCTGGCCATCGTCGGCAATATCGCGGCCTGGTCGGGATCGCTGCCGTGGCTGCCGCACCTGTCGTGGTGGTGGATGCTGGTGGCGTTCCTGCTGTTCATCTCCCCGCCGGGCCGAATGGCGCTGTGCGTGATCGGTTCCCGGTTGCTGTTGCGCACGGTGAAACCGGGCACCTATCCGCGCGGCGGGCAGGTGCACCTGCGACTGTGGACGGCCATGCGCCTGTCCGAGGCCAGCGGGGCCGAGAACCTCTCCGGCGCACCGTGGATGGTGCCCTTCGCGCGGGCCCTGGGCGCGCGGGTCGGGCGCGGCGTGGACCTGCACACGCTGCCGCCGGTCACCGGCATGCTCGAACTCGGCGACGGCTGCAGCGTCGAGCCCGAGGTGGACCTGTCCGGCTTCTGGATCGACGGCGACGTCGTGCACATCGGCCCCATCCAGATCGGTCCCGGTGCGGTGGTGGGCGCGCGCTCGATGCTGCTGCCCGGCACCAGGATCGGCCGCAACGCCGAGATCGCACCCGGCTCCGCGGTCGCGGGCAAGGTGAAGGCCGAACAGGAATGGGCGGGCTCGCCCGCGGTGAAAGTCGGTAAGGCCCAGCACCGCTGGCCCGGGGAGACCCCCGCGCGGGCCTCGCACTGGGTGGGGATCTTCGGCATCACCTCCATGGTGCTGGCCGCGGTGCCGATCCTGTCGCTGGCCACCGGCGGCCTGCTGATCGCCTGGTGGATTCGCGACACGCAGACGCTGGCAGCCGGTCTCGGCCGCGCCTTCGCCATCCTGCCGGTAGCGATGCTGCTGGTGCTCGGCGTGTACGCGGTGGTCACCATCGCGGCGGTGCGACTGTTGAGCATCGGGCTGACCGAGGGTCACCATCCGGTGCGCAGCCGCCAGGGGTGGCAGGCCTGGGCCACCGAGCGGCTGCTGGATTCCGCGCGCACCTTCCTGTTTCCGCTCTACGCCAGCCTGCTGACGCCGATATGGCTGCGCCTGCTCGGCGCGAAGGTCGGCAAGCGCGTGGAGATTTCGACGGTCCTGCTGCTCCCGAAGTTCACCGTGGTCGCCGACGGCGCGTTCCTGGCCGACGACACCATGGTCGCCAGTTACGAATTGGGCGGCGGCTGGCTGCGCATCGGCGAGGCCAAGGTCGGCAAACGAGCCTTCCTCGGCAACTCCGGCATGACCGCGCCCGGGCGGCGGGTGCCCAAGAACGGTCTGGTCGCGGTGCTCTCGGCCGCACCGTCCAAGGCCAAGGCCGGATCCTCGTGGCTGGGCAGCCCGCCGATCCGGTTGCGCCGGGCCGCCGAAACCGCCGACACCGCACGCACCTTCGATCCGCCGCTGCGCCTGCGCGTGGCCCGCGCGGTGGTCGAGACCTGCCGATTGATCCCGGTTTTCGTGACCTTCGCCATCGGCCTCGGGGTGCTGTTCGCGCTGGCCTGGCTGGCCCGCACCCTCGGCCACGTGCCCGCCGCACTGTTGAGCGGGCTGGTGCTGATCACCGCGGGCGCGGTCGCCGGAGCCTGCTCGGTGATCGCGAAATGGCTGCTGGTGGGCCGGATTCGGAACGAGGAACACCCGCTGTGGAGCTCGTTCGTGTGGCGCAACGAGGTCGCCGACACCTTCGTCGAGCACGTCGCGGCACCCTGGTTCGCACGCGCCGCGACGGGTACGCCCGTGCTGAATCTCTGGTTGCGCGGACTCGGCGCGAAGATCGGCCGCGGGGTATGGTGCGAATCTTATTGGCTTCCGGAGGCTGACCTGGTGACACTCGGTGACGGCGCGACAGTGGAACGCGGCTGCGTCGTACAGACGCACCTGTTCCACGATCGGATCATGGCCATGGACACCGTGACCCTGGGCGCGGGCGCGACGCTGGGACCGCACTGCGTGGCCCTGCCCGCCTCGGCCATCGGCGCGGGCGCGACCATCGGCCCGGCCTCACTGGTCATGCGCGGCGACAGCGTGCCGCCGTCCACCCGCTGGTGGGGCAACCCGATCGCGCCCTGGGGTGGAGGGCGCTGATGCCGCTGCGCCTGGACGAACCCATCGATGATTACCTGCCGCAGAACGGAAACCGCGGGTATCGGGTCTCGCGCTACGAGCTGGAGCTGGTCTACAAGATGTCGAGCAACCGGCTGTCGGGGACCGCGGAGATCACCGCGGTGACCACCGGGGTGCGAGATCGATTCGCGTTGGACCTGTCCCAGTCGTTGTCGGTGTCGAAGGTGTTGGTCAACGGGGTCAAGCCCGCCAAGTACCTGCATCAGCGCGGCAAGCTGGTGATCACGCCGCGGCAGAAGATCCCGGCGGGCGGGGCGCTCGTGCTGACCGTGAACTACGCGGGTCCGCCCAAACCGGTGCGCGGGCCGTGGGGCGAGGTCGGGTGGGAGGAGCTCACCGACGGCGCGCTGGTGGCCAGCCAGCCCAATGGCGCGGCCTCCTGGTTCCCGTGTGACGACCATCCCAGTTCCAAGGCCAGCTACCGCATTTCGATCACCACGGACTCCCCGTACTACGCGCTGGCCAACGGCACCTTGATGCGCAAGCTGACCAAGGCCAGCCAGACCACCTGGGTCTACGAGCAGCCCGAACCCATGGCCAGCTACCTGGCCACCATTCAGATCGGCCAGTACCGCAAGCAGCGGGTGGACGCGCCGCGCGGCTCGGTGCCGATGCAGGCCGTCATCCCGGCGCGGCTGCGCACCGCGTTCGAGCACGATTTCGCGCGGCAGCCGCAGATGATGGCGGCCTTCACCGAAAAGTTCGGGCCCTACCCGTTCGAGGCGTACACGGTGGTCGTCACCGACGACGATCTCGAGATTCCCATTGAGGCCCAAGGCATCTCGGTCTTCGGCGCGAACCATTGCGATGGGCGGCGCGGCGAGGAGCGCCTGGTGGCGCACGAGCTAGCGCACCAGTGGTTCGGCAACAGCCTCACCATCCGGCAGTGGCGCGACATCTGGCTACACGAGGGCTTCGCCTGTTACGCCGAATGGATCTGGTCGGAAGCCTCGGGCGGGCCGAGCGCCGACCAGCTGGCCCGCAATGCGCACCGGAATCTGACGCGGCTGCCGCAGGATCTGCTGCTCGCCGACCCGGGGCCCGAGCTCATGTTCGACGACCGGGTCTACAAGCGCGGCGCGCTCACCCTGCACGCGCTGCGGCTGACCATCGGTGAAGCGGCCTTCTTCGACCTGCTGCGCACCTGGACCGCCCGCTACCGGCACGCCTCGGTCACCACCGGCGACTTCACCGATCTGGCCGGGCACTACAACCCCGTTCCACTGCAGCCGCTCTGGGACGCCTGGCTGTATGCGCGGCCACTGCCCGCGCTGCCGACCCTCCCCGCGTACGAAGCGGATTTGTCGACCGGGTAGACTTCCAGCGAACACTGAAGTTGATCATGGATGTGACACGGTCACATCGAGCGTCGTAGATCGCTACCACTCCTGAGCAGCCCCCACTGCGCGGCAAGCTTTCCTTACGGCGATCGATTTTGCCCAACGGCAATCTCGCCACCCCCCTGTGCCCCCGGCGCGGACAACGGTCCGCAGCACGGCTCGGGCACCCCCGATGCCCTGAAAGGCACTGCAATACAGATGAACAACGCCCCGACCTCCTTCGCCGGGCTCGGCGTGCGCGAGCCGCTGGTCCGCGCACTCGATGCCGCCGGCATCACCGAACCCTTCCCGATCCAGGCCGACACCCTGCCCGATTCACTGGCCGGGCGGAATGTGCTCGGACGCGGCAAGACCGGCAGCGGCAAGACCCTCGCCTTCTCCATCCCCATGGTGGATCGCCTCGGCGCGCACACCGCGCGCAGCGCCGCCCACCGCCCGCGCGGGCTGGTACTGGCCCCGACCCGCGAGCTGGCGACCCAGATCGCGGCCACCCTCGAGCCCCTCGCGGCCGCCTTCCGGATGTCGGTGACGACCATCTTCGGCGGCGTCTCCCAGCACCGCCAGGTGCAGGCTCTCAAGCGCGGCGTGGACATCGTCATCGCCTGCCCGGGCCGCCTCGAAGACCTCATGAAGCAGGGCCTGATCAGCCTCGACGATGTCGAGATCACCATCATCGACGAGGCCGACCACATGGCCGACCTCGGCTTCCTGCCCGGCGTCACCCGCATCCTGGCCGCCACCCCGGAATCCGGTCAGCGCCTGCTGTTCTCGGCCACCCTCGACAACGGCGTGAACAAGCTCGTCAACCGGTTCCTGCCCGACGCGGTGAAACACTCTGTGGACGAGGCGAACTCGCCCGTGGCGGCCATGACCCACCATGTGTTCGAGGTCTCCACCAACGACGCCAAGCGCGCGGTCGTGCACCGGCTGGCCTCGGGCTCCGAACGCCGAATCCTGTTCACCCGCACCAAGCATCAGGCCCGCAAGCTGGCCAAGCAGCTCACCACCGCGGGCATCCCGGCCGTCGACCTGCACGGCAACCTCTCCCAGCCCGCCCGCGACCGCAACCTGGCCACCTTCGCCTCCGGCGACGCCAAGGTCCTGGTCGCCACCGACGTCGCCGCCCGCGGCGTCCACGTCGACGGCGTCGAACTCGTCGTCCACGTCGACCCGCCCGCCGAACACAAGGCCTACCTGCACCGCTCCGGCCGCACCGCGCGCGCCGGAAACGCCGGCGACGTCATCACGCTGGTCCTTCCCGACCAGCGCAACGACCTCGCGGTCCTGATGCGCAAGGCCAAGATCACCGTCACCCCGCAAGCGGTCACGGCCAACTCCCCCGCGGTCACCGACCTCATCGGCGATGTCGCGCCGCTGGTCCCACTCTCGGACACGGCGACTCCCCACCGGGCCAAGACCGGTGCCGTCGCGAAGGCCGCACCGGCCGCGAAGTCGGTGCGACACGCGCAGCGTCCGAGCACGCCGCGTGGCAGCGAGGGCAGCACGGCGCCGCGCGGCCGGCGGCGCGGTCCGGTGCGCGAGACGGAGGCGCGGACCACCGACTGGGCAGGCTCGCGAAAGAGCGAGGCGGCCACCGCCGGTCGGCCCGGACGCCGTTCGGGGCAGGGCAGCGAGAGCTACCAGCCCGGCGCCCGCTCCGACGGCGGCACGGCCGGTCGCCCTCGTCGCGCGGACCGCTCGGCGGAGTCCGACCAGCGCGGCAGCCGCTTCGACAACGCCTCCGGCACCCGTACACCCGGCCGCCGCGGTGAGCGCGAAAGCGGCGCACGCGATTTCGAAGGCGGGCAGCGCGGCGCACGCACCGGCGGTTCGACCGGCAAGGCCGCGCGCCACAGCGAGCGCGGCGGACTGAACTCCGCGCGCCAAGGCGGTCGCGGCGCGGCCCCCGCAGGTAGCACCGGCGGCCTGGCCGGATTCTCCCGCACCGGCGGCGGACCTCGCCGCCGTCGCGCCAACTGACGAAGCGGCAGCACGGCAACCAACTGAAATACGACGTGTCGCCCGGTCATCGGCCGGGCGACACGCGTGTTTCGGGCACGGCACCGCGTAACAACGCCCAGCGGCCTGGCCGGGCGCTCCCGTCGTGGCGGGTAGCCCCGCCGACGCCGCGATGGCCGACCGCCACAACCCACCAGCCACTCGGCCCCAGAATCCGATCCGCGGCACGTCACAACGGCTGACAGCGACAGCCCGGCTCGGCGAAGTCTCGCCGGGCAATCAGAGATTGATCCGCGGCACGTCGGATCAGGGCTCTCGCAAACCCAGGTCGAGTGCTGCCCGACTCCGGTCGCGTCGCGCGGATCGGAACCGACCGGGAGACGGGCGCGGCGTCGGGTCGTTGCGGATGACTGTCGGCGCGTCGCTGTTGTGTCGCTGGTCGTGGGATCGGCGCGCCCGAGTGCGGGGGTGGGGAAAGAATGGGACAATTGCCCATATCTCCTGAAGCTGGTCGCTCGTACAGTTAATTGAGAGCAAGCAGCTGCCCGCTTTATTGGTTTCGGTATTTCTTCTTACGTCTCGGACGCTTTTACAGGGTCAGGAGAGGATGTCATGAAGACTCATGCGCCATTGAGCGAGCGGGCCATCGTCAAGTTCGAGCATGTCGAGGATCGATACAAGGTGTCGGTCACTCCGATCGATCGGCTCAATTGGCGCGTGGGGTACGCGCCGGATATGAAGGCCGCCGTCGAGCTCGCCCATGAACTCGTCAACTGAGCACTACAGGGGCTGAGCACCGGGTTCGAGCAGACGTTTCGGGTGCATGCCGTCGACCTGCCCGATGAAGGGCGGATGAATGCTGTAGCCCAGCATGCGGCGAATATCCTCCGACACCGCGCGGACCGTATCGCGCGTCATCGACAGCGTGAAAGCCTCTTGCGGGCGAAGCCACGGTTCGCAGTATTGAGCGGTCAGGGCCAGGCGGGAATTCGGCGAACGATTCGCGCCACCGCCGTGCCATAGCGTGCCGACGAAGAATACGCAGCTACCGGCGGGCATTACCACCGGTTCACGATGCGCGGATTCGTCCGGCAGGCGATCACCCCAGAGATGGCTGCCGGGAACGACATCGGTCGCCCCGTTCTCGGCGGTGAAGTCGTCGATGGCCCAGATGGTGGCCGCCCCCAACGCCTTTCGCGGCCTCGGCAGCGGATAGAACCCGTCGTCGGTGTGCAGCATCTGCGCGTCCTCGCCGGGCAGGATATTGATCACCTGCAGCATCGACAGCAGGTAGTTCGGCAGGAACAGCCGATCCAGCAGCGCCAGCACGCGCGGATGATCGGCGATCCGGTCACAGGTGCGGGTCTTGTTCAGCACGCTGTAGATCCGCTGCGTCGAATGTCCCTCGAAGTTGTTGCGCCCCTTGAGATCCAGCAGCGGCCCCACGTCTGCGCGGATGGCGTCCAGCTCGGCGGGCGAGAGCAGATCGCGCAGGATCACGTACCCGTCCCGCAGCACCGCCGCCAGATCCGCGTCGACCACCGCGGCATCCACTCCCGCACCGCTGCTCTCGGTGCGCCGATACGTCCCCGCCAGGTCGCCATCCAGATCGCGCAGCGACGTCACTTTTCCGCTCATCCCCGGCATCCTTTACATAACTGAGTTCTGTTATTGTTCGACAGTGGCACGCGCACCCCTCGGACGTCAACAACTCCTCGACGCCGCCCGCGACGAGTTGGTCCATGCCGGCGGCACCCTCGAGCTCAGCGCCCTCACCCGCCGCACCGGCCTGAGCACCGGCGCGCTCTACCACCACTTCGGCTCCAAAGTCGGTCTGCTCGCGGCGATCTGGGACGACTTCTACGAGGGCCTCAGCCGCGCCACCGCCGACGACCGCCTCCCCGCCGACGGCGACTGGGCCACCCGCGAACATGAACGCACCCACCGCTTCGTCGCCTACCACTTCGACCATCCCCTGGCGGCCCTGCTCGTCAACCGGGTGGCCCCCGACCCGGGCCTCACTGAGGTCGAGGCCAACTACATCCGTAATCTCGCCGACGCCGCCGCGACCAATATCCGCCGCGGTCAGGCCACCGGCGAGATACCCGCCGACCTCGACCCCGACAGTGCCGGCGCCTTCGTCATCGGCGGCCTCCGGCACGGCATCGGCCAGCAACTCCGGGCCGATCCCCGCCCCACCGTCGACGTTGCCGCCGAACGCCTCTGGCGCCTCACCGCCGCCGCGCTGCGCTTGGCCTGACCGGCCGCAAAAGAACTGGCGTCACGTCACCGCCCGGGCGAGACTCGAGGCCATGCCGATCTCTCCAGCCGACCGCCTCGCCATTCACGAATTGCTGGCGCTGCACGGACATCTCAGCGATGCCGGTGACTTCGCACGCTTCGACGAGGTGTTCACAGACACCGTCAGCTACGACCTGACCGCGTTCGGAGCGGGCGTGGTCACCGGCCGAGACGCCTTGCGCGACATGGCACTCCAGTTGGGTGACAACAACCCGCTCGCCCATCACGTCACCAATATCGTGGTCTCCCCCACCGGCGCCGACTCCGCCGAGGCGCTATCGAAGGGTCTGGCCGTCAATACCGACGGCACCACCGGCAGCGTCACCTACGCGGACACCATCATCCGAACCGATGACGGATGGCGGATCAGCCAGCGGGTCATCACCCCGCGTCGAAAGCCCCTCACGCCCTGAGGGCATCGTCACCTGCACCAGCAGCGCACCGGTCAGCATGATCACCGCCCCGGCCAGCTGGCCGGGCCCGAGCGACTGGCCGAACAACAGCCATGCCAAGGCGGCGGCAACGAGCGGTTCCACCACGGCCAGCACGCTGGCCGACGCCGAGGACAGGTACCGCATGGCATGCAGTCCGGCCAGGTAGGGCACCACCGTGCCCAGCACAGCGAGGACCAGCAGCACCGACCACGCCGGAATCCGTGCGCCGTGAAGCGCGACCGGAGCCGTGAGCAGTGAGCGGGACAGTGTCCACGGCGGAGCGAGGGCCATCGCGGCAATCATGCCGAGGGCCAAGGCGATCGCGGTCAATCCCGCCGGATCGTGTTTGCGCGCACCGTGTTCACCGAGCAGGAAGAATCCGGCCGAGCAGAGGGCCGAGCCCAGACCGGCGGCGATACCGAACAGGTCCACTCGCGTGCCCTGCCAGATCTGGGCGACCAGGGTCGATCCGCCCGCCGCCGCGCCGATCCCCAGCCACACCGTCCCCGGCAACCGAGTGCGCCGCACCGTCCGCACCCACAGCGCGACCAGCGCGGGCGCGAGATTCACCAGCACCATCGCGACCCCGACCGGAATCCGGTCCACCGCAACGAAGAACAACACCTGTACGCCGGCGACGCCGAGCAGCCCGTACCCGAGCAGCAGCCCCACCTCACCGCGACCGAACCGCAGCGCCCGCGGCCGCAGCACCGCGACCACCGTCACGAGCAGCATCGCGGCGACCGCGATCCGCGCCGAGGTCACCTGCGCCGGGGACCAGCCCGCCGCCATGACGCCCTTGGCCAACGGACCGGAACCGGCGAACAACACCCACGAGGTGAGACTCCACCCGATCGCCCGCGCCCGAACCGCCCGCCCGGCCGTTCCCCTCGCTGCCATCGCCGCAGTCTGTCCATCCGAGCGCCGATCCCACCACCGAATTTCCGCGCTCGACGAAACCGGCACCGCGCGCCCGCTCGAATCGATGAATGCGCACATGATCACGCCCAGCACGACGGGCACTACGACGAACACTGACCGCATGCGCGGTCGTCGGGTGAAAGATCAACGCGCCGAGATCATCTCGCGGCTTCTCCAGTGCGGGCGCGATCGGGCGAACCGGCGCGCTGTGCGACGATCGTCACCGTGACCGTTCGAAACATCGACGAACTCATCGATACCGATGATCCCGCGTGGCCCGAGTTGGCGGGCAAGATCTCCGACAGCGCGATTCCGGTCGAGGTCTTGCCCGCCACGCCCGCTCGCGCCCGGGACGCGCTGTACCGATTGCAGGTGACCGCACGATCGGTGCTCGGCGGGCTGGTGCTCAATACCGGTGGCCTCGTGGTCGATCACGGCTGGTTGCGGATTCTCGGCGGTGGGCACGGCGACCTGCCGGATGTGGCGACCATGAATCGGATGGCCGACCCCGAACCCGGGCGCGAATCACCGGGGGCGCTGGTGGTGGCGGTGGATGTGCTCGGCGGCATGTTCGCAATCAACGGGGGTGCGCTGCCCGGAAACCCCGGAGGCATTTGCTATTTCGGTCCCGACACTTTGGCCTGGCAACCGCTGGGCGGTGGGCATTCCAGCTTCGTCGACTGGGTCCTGCGGGGCGGTCTCGAGGATTTCTACGCCGACCTGCGCTGGGACGGATGGGCCGCCGAAACCGAAAACCTGCCGCCCGACCAGGGATTGGCGATCTATCCGCCGCTGTGGAGCGCGGAGGGCCGGGGCGATATCGCCGCGACCAGCCGCCGGGGTTGCCCGCTGCCGGAACTGACCGCCCAGCACCTCGACACCGCCGGGCAGATGGCCGAACCACCGCGTTGAGTCCCGAGCGGGAGACGACCCGGCTGGTGGCCGGGCCGTCTTCTCGGGGATCTCACGCCGTGAAGTCGGCGCGATGGTCGGTGACCCACTCGACCAGGGTGCGGCCGGGCTTGCCGGTGACGCTGGTGACCGGGCGAACACGGTCGGGGGTGGTGAGGGTGTCGCTCCAGTAGTCGAGCAGCATCTTCATGATCGGCTCGCGGATGGTCGAGAGGGAAGTCCCTGGCCGTGGCGAGCGAGGACAGGACCGTGAAGCGCCGCACGCCCGCGGCGACGGCCGCGTCCATGAACACCTCGACGCCCCGGGCGGGGAAGACGAAGGCACGGTCGACGTCCTGGAACACGTTGGGGCCGAGGGTCGACGGGTCGGCGAGGTCACCCGCGACGACCTCCACCGCCTCGGGCAGGTTCGCGTTCTCGGGTTTACGGGTCAGAGCGCGCACCGCGGCCCGGCTGGCGAGGAGCGTGCTCACCAGGTGGCGGCCGACAGCGCCGGTAGCGCCGGTGACGAGGACGGTGGGGGCGGGAGGTGCGGATCTCTGTGCTGCTCATGAGATGAATACTTCCGGTAGAGCCCGGGCCCCCACATCACGAGAATTCGTTATTTCGCGCGCGCGGTTGCATCCGGGGCGGCCGGTTCCGAACCTCTTGGGATGTTTGCGCTTTGGTCGCGCGTGAAATCCTCGGAGTGGAAGAATCCCCCGCATGTCGGGCGGTCCAATGCCCCGTTCCGGTGACAGAACGCCGATGGTCGAGGCCCTGTCCCAATGGCGGCTGCGTGAACTCCTGGCCGAGGTGCAGGACCGCATCGCGCAGGTCGTCGATGTCCACGATCGGATGGACCGGCTCATCGACGCCATGCTGGTGATCACCTCGGGCCTGGATCTGGACGAGACGCTGCGCACCATCGTGCACACCGCCATCGAACTGGTCGACGCTCGCTACGGTGCGCTGGGCGTGCGCGAGACCCGCAGCAGCGGCGACAATCTCTCCGAGTTCGTCTACGAGGGCATCGACGACCGCACCCGGGTGCTGATCGGCGACCTGCCGCACGGCTGCGGGGTGCTGGGCCTGCTCATCGAGGAGCCGAAACCGCTGCGCCTGAAGGATCTCTCGAACCATCCGGCCTCGATCGGGTTTCCCGCGCATCACCCGCCCATGCACAGTTTCCTGGGCGTCCCGGTGAAGGTGCGCGACGAGGTGTTCGGCAGCCTGTATCTCACCGAGAAGGTCAACGGCCACGAGTTCACCGAGGACGACGAGGTGGTGGTGCGGGCGCTGGCGGCGGCGGCCGGTATCGCCGTGGCGAATTCGCGGCTCTACGCGCAATCGCAGTTGCGGCAGTTGTGGCTGGAGTCGATCCGCGATGTGGCGACCGAGCTGCTGGGCGGCGGCGACCCGGCGGAGGTGATCGAACTGATCGCCGATCGGGCTCTCACGCTGACCGATTCGGTGTGCACGTTCGTGGCGCTGCCCGAGGATCTGGAGCTCTCCGACAACGCGGTCACCGAGCTGATCGTGTCGGCGGGCGCGGGCGTGCCGTCCTCCGCGCTGCTCTCGCGCCGCATTCCGATCGAGGGCTCGCACACCGGCACCGTCTTCCGCACCGCCGAGTGCATGGTCACCGAGGGCTTGGCGCTCAACCCGTTTCCGGAGTTGCACACCGAGTTCGGCCCGGTGCTGCTGCTGCCGTTGCGGGCGCGCCAATCCATGCTGGGCGTGCTCTGTGTGCTGCGCGCCCCGGGCGAGCCCGATTTCGACGCGTCCGCCATCGCCATGATGACGGTCTTCGCGGGCCAGGCGGCGCTGGCCTTGCGCTTGGCCGACAACCAGTTCCGCATGCGCGAGCTCGATGTGCTGTCGGAGCGCGACCGGATCGCCCGCAATCTGCACGACCGGGTGATCCAGCGCCTGTTCGCGACCGGCTTGGCCGTGCAGGGCACCGCGCAACGCATTCGCTCGCCGGAGATCCGGGATCGGCTGTACCAGAGTCTCGATGATCTCCAATCGATCGTGCAGGACATCCGGCAATCCATCTTCGACCTGCACGGCCCCGCCATCGGCCAGGTCCCGCTGCATCAGGGCCTGCATGATCTGGTCGCGGAGATGACGGCCGAGACGAAACTCCGCACCACCGTGCACGTCTCCGGTCCGCTCTCGGTGCTGCCGCTGTCGCTGGCCGACGATGTCGAGGCGGTGCTGCGCGAAGCCCTCAGCAATGTGGTGCGCCACGCCGGCGCCGACAGCATCTCCATCGATCTGAGCGTCGCCGACGATGTCAGCGTCGAGGTCATCGACAACGGCGCCGGCCTCGACGAAAGCTCCTCCCGCCGCAGCGGTCTGGCCAACCTCGAGGTCCGCGCCCGCCGCCGCGGCGGCACGTTCGACATCTCCCCCGGCGCGGGCGGCGGCACCCACGTCCACTGGACCGCCCCGCTCCCCTGACGCCCCTGCACGCCCCTGATACCCCGGCACGGGAATGCCCCCGCCGCGCCGTCATCACATGACATCGGGGGTGCGCGCACGGGGGCAAGGGTCACCACATGTCTCGGATCCGCTCGATCGACCACCTCCTCCGCCGCTGCGAACGATTCCTTCGAATACTCCGATCGGGCCCCACGAGCATGCCCCGATCAGCAACCTTTCATCACCGCCCAAAGACCCTGCGGCAGGGGCCCATAGCCACCGATAGGCCCATTTCGGATATCGGGCCGCGTGTCACTCCCCCGCCGGGCCGAGCAGGTCCCACCGGTTCCCGGCGATATCGAGAAAGACCGCGACGCGACCGTAGGGTTCGGTTCGCGGCGCGGTCACGAACTCCACTCCCGCCTCGACCATGCGCCGATACTCCACCGCGAAATCCGCAATCACTCTGCCGGTGGCATATTCGGTGACCTTCGGCAGGTAGATGCGGTGTGCCAGGCGAATCAGGCAGCTGCTCACAATCGGGGGTCGTGGACGAGCTGGAATTCACGCAGTCCGTTCTCGTCGCCAGCTGCGGTGTATTCACGGCCGACGACCTCGATCTCGGGCAGGTCGCAGTCGCGGGCAATCTCGGCTACAGACAGCAGCATCGGGTTCTTGTGGCTGTGCCATGGGGTCACGGCCTGGGCCTGGTCGCCGACCGACAGGAACACGCGCAGTTGCGCGCGCCCGTCCGGCCGAACCTCATAGGTCCGTGCAGGTTTGCTCCACTCCCACAGCTCGCTCATCTGCTTGTTTCCAATCGTCGCGGTAATCAGGGTGATCGGACCAGATGGCGGCCAGCGAGCGGATAACCCCGTTTCGCAGCCCGATCCATCCGATCGTCGGCAGCTCGGCGGCCTCTCCGAAGGTCTCGAACGTCTCCAGCGCAGAGCGCATCGCCGCGCACTGCCGTAGCACACGCGCCGGGTCATGAGAGACTATGTGGTCGGCCGTCGGCTCGTAGTCCACGCGCGCGAAAACCTCTTCCTCGCAGTCGATCTCATGGGTGTAGATGCCGGGGTACGACTCGCGCAGAGCGTGATCCCAGATCGGTCCGGGTTGCTCGCCGGCCTTGCGGGCGACGCGCTCGTCTTCCGCGATCCGGGCCTCGATGAACTCCTCGATGGTCATGCGTCCCCTTATATCGGTGTGCGATTCGACGGTTACGTCATCGCCATCCTCCGTTGTGACCGGGTCGCCGTAGAGACTCATGCTGCTGATCCTCCCTATTTCTCGTCCCGGGCGGCGAGTTTCAGCGCGTCGCCGAGCTGTGGAGTGTCGGATCGGCAACACGCCGTGTCCGGATTCGCTCCGCCCCGGAAAGCAGTGGGCCCGAGTCCGTGCCACGATGGCATGGACTCGGGCCCACTCCGAGGGAATCAGTTGGCGGCTGTCACGCTTCCGCTGCCGAGAACTCGTGGGAACCGACCTCCACGTGTGCCTCCAACTTTCCGCCTCGGAATCTGCGAATTCCCAGGAAACTCCGGGAACTCGTGGGAATCAGCGGGATAGGTCACCGGTGAGCAAAAAGTGCTCCAGCCGTTGGGAATACGGCGCCGGATCGATCCCTTCCTTGGCCAACCAGGCGTCGGAGTAGTACTTGTCGAGGTAGCGTTCGCCCGGGTCGCAGAGCAGGGTGACGACGCTGCCCTTTTCGCCCTTGGCGAGCATGTCGGAGATGACCTGGAAGGCGGCCCAGACGCCGGTGCCGGTGGAGCCGCCGCAGCGGCGGCCGAGGATGCGCTCGAGCAGGTGGACGGTGGCGACGCTGGCGGCGTCGGGGACGCGCATCATGCGGTCGATGGCGTGCGGCATGAAGCTGGGTTCCACGCGCTGGCGGCCGATGCCCTCGATGCGGGATCCCTTGTCGGAGGTGACATTCCGATCCAGGGTCTGCCAGCCGTCGAGGAAGGTGGAGTTCTCCGGGTCTGCGACGCAGATGCCGGTGTCGCGCTGGGTGTAGTGGACGTAGCGGGCCAGGGTGGCCGAGGTGCCGCCGGTGCCGGCGGTGGCGACGATCCAGCTGGGCTCGGGGTAACGCTCCTGTTCGAGCTGGCGGAAGATCGACTCGGCGATATTGTTGTTGCCGCGCCAGTCGGTGGCGCGTTCGGCGTAGGTGAACTGGTCCATGTAGTGCCCGCCGGTCTCCTTGGCGAGCTGGGCCGCCACCTCGTACACCTCGGTGGGGTTGTCGACGAGATGGCAGGTGCCGCCCTGGAATTCGATCAGGTCGATCTTGGCCTGCACGGTCGAGCGCGCCATGACCGCGATGAACGGGACGCCGATCAGCTTGGCGAAGTACGCCTCCGACACCGCGGTGGAGCCGCTGGACGCCTCGATGACCGGGCGGCCCGGGCGCAGCCAGCCGTTGCACAGCGCGTAGAGGAACAGCGAGCGCGCCAGCCGGTGCTTGAGAGAGCCGGTGGGATGGGTGGATTCGTCCTTGAGGTAGAGGTCGATACCCCATTCGGTGGGCAGCGGAATGGTCAGCAGGTGGGTGTCGGCGGAGCGGTTGCCGTCGGCCTGTACCTTGCGCACGGCCTCGCGCAGCCAGGTGCGGTATTCGGGGTCGTAGCGGTTGATGTCGGTCTCGTCGACGAGCGTGGTGCCGGGGATGTAGGTGGTCATCTCGATTCCTTCGGTAGGGCCCGGGGCGGGCTAGTTGAGGCCCGCCAAGCGGAGCAGGGCGAGGACGACGACACCGGTGCCGACGGTGGCGTACATGTTCTTGGTCCGCCACGCGACGAGCAGCGTCGGCAAGGCGGTGAGCAACAGGGGGTTGGCCCAATCCAGGTTCAGGGCATGGGTTTCGGCGTTCGGGACGAACACCGAGGGCGCAATCAGGGCGGCGAGCACGGCGGGCGGAATGTAGGCCATCCAGTGCAGGACCGAGTCGGAGATGGTGAAGCGATCGGCGAGCAGCAAAGGCAGGGAACGGATTCCGTAGGTCACGGCGGTCATGCCGACCAGGACGCAGATCAGCGTGGTGGTGCTCATGACAGGCTCTCCTCGGCGATCGCAGGGACGTCCTCGTCACTCGCGGTGTCACGACCGGCCGCCCGGCGCTCGAGCATGAGCCCGACGGTGGCGCCGATGACGGTGGGCACCACGACCGCCCACAGCGGCAGTCCGGCCACGGTCAGCACGACCGCGAGCCCGCCCGCCAGCACCGCGACCAGCAGTTCCCGGCTGCCCTTGACCATCATCGCCAGCAGCGCGAGGAACATGGCGGTCTGGGCGAAGTCCAGGCCGAGTGCCTTGCTGTCGGGGATCAGTTCGGCGGCCACGCAGCCCAGGGCGGTCGAGCCCGCCCACGCGAAGTGGATGAGGAAGTTGAAGGCGCGGCATTCGGCGGCCGACCGGTGTCGTTTGGCGAATTCGGTGGAATGCACCGCGAACGCCTCATCGGTGAGCTGCCAGGCGAAACCCATCTTGTCGCGCCGCGTCCACCCGGCCACATTCGGCGCCTCGGTGAGCGAATACAGCGCGTGCCGCAAATTCACCAGAAAAGTGGTGAAAACAATGGAGATCGGCGAAATTCCGGCCTGTAGCGGACCGAGTGCCGCGAATTGCGAGGAGCCCGCGAACACGAAGGCCGACATGGCGATGGCCGCCCAGGCCGGGACCCCGAAGGTGGGGGCGAGCACGCCGAAAGCGAAAGAGACGGGCAGGTATCCGAGCATGACCGGGCCCGCGGCGGAGACAGCGGTTCGCCAACAGCCGCCGGGCGGAGCATCGTCGGTGACGACCGCGTGCGTTGTTTTCGAATCGATTGCCAGTGCCATGGCTCCAACCTCTATGTCGGTTCCTGTTTGCGCCTCCAACGCTAGTCGAGCAAACCGTTTTTGTGCACTGACCTGGGCGAATAAACCCCAACCATTCGTAATAGGGGGTGAAACTATCGATAATGGTCGGACAGGAAATCGGGTGTCGCGCGAGACACAATTGTCAGGCTGTGACGGCCGTCTCCACGAACGGGACGGTCGCCCGCAGTTCATCGATCACCGAGCGCACCGCGGGCACCTTCTCCAGTTTGGGGAGGGTGACCGCGAGGATGCGGCGTTCCATGGCGGGTTCGACCGGCACCGACCGCACCGACCCCATGGCCGGGATGCCGGACAGGGCCAGCTCGGTGGCCAGCGCCACACCCAGTCCTTCGGCGACCAAACCGACGACGGCGCCGAGGTTCTCGGTGGCGAAGACGATGTCGGGATGGAATCCGGCGTCCGCACAGACGTCGACGAGGTGACCGCGGCACTGCGGGCAGCCCGCGATCCATTTCTCCTTCGCCAGCTCCGACAGATGCACGGCCGTCAGGCGACCTTCGCCCGCCAGGTGATGCCCCGGCGGCAGCAGTACTCGCAGCCGATCGGTGAACAGCGGCCACACGCTCAGCTCGGAGAGGTCCGGACTGCCCGCGTCGCAAGAACTTTCGCTGTCGGGCACCTTGCCGCTCGGGTAGTCGAAGGTGAGGGCGATCTCGCATTCGCCCGCCCGCAGCATGGCCACCGATTCCGGCGGCTCGGCCTCGGCCAGCGCGATCTTCAGATTCGGTTCGGCAGCCTGGCTGCGGGCGATGGTCTTGGGCACCAGCATGGCGCAGGCGCTCGGGAAGGTGGCCAATCGCACCTTGCCCGCTCTCAATTCGGTGAGCGCGCGGATCTCGGCTTCGGCGGCGTCGAGGCTGCCGAGGACGGTCGCGGCGTGCCGGCAGAGCGCTTCACCGGCCTCGGTGAGCTGGAGTTGATGTCCCGAGCGGGTCACCAGCGCGGTGCCGAGCTGTCGCTCCATGGCTTTGATCTGCTGACTGATCGCGGGTTGGGTGTAGCCGAGATGCCGGGCGGCGGCGGAGTACGAACCGGTCCGCGCCACTGCCCGGAAAATCTTCAGCTGTCTGACCTCCAGCATGCCGACCATCCTAAACGCGGGAGGTCAGCGGCCCCGGAAACAGCGTGGGCTAACCACCGATCCCGAGTGCGGCAACCAGGCGGCGAACCCGCGTCTCGATAGCGTCGCGAATCGCGCGGACCTCCTCGATCTCCTCTCCCGCGGGATCCGGCAGCGGCCACTGCTCGAACCGGTGCCCGGCGATGATCGGATCGGTGTCCCCGCAACCCATATCGATGATCACGTCCGCGGCCCGCATGAGCTCATCGCTCCACGGCTTCGGAAATTCTTCGGCGATATCCACTCCCCGCTCCGCCATCGCCGCCACCACCAGCGGATTCACCGCAGCCCCCGGCTTCGACCCGCACGACCACCCCGCCGCCCGATCCCCGGCCAGCCGGTTGAAGAACCCCAGCGCCATCTGCGATCGCCCCGCATTGTGCGTGCACACGAACAACACCGTCGGCCCATTCCGAACCACCCGCCCCTCGGCCCGCGCCAACGCGGTCAGCCGCTCCCGCGCGAACCGCTCCGCATACTCCGGCAGCCGCGCCGAGTCCGTCCCCGCCGCCGCGAGACTGGCATAGGAGCTGTCGAGCATCCGCTCGATGGTGGTGCCATCCAGCACCGCACCGAACTCCCGCTCCAGCCGCTCCGCGGCCTCCCCTTGCGTCATACCCTCGAGACTATCGCCGCCAACGAAACGCCGCCGGACCACAACACGGGACCCGGACCCGGCAATAGAAATCTGCTATCACGACGATCGCCTCACCACACCCAATTGAAAGACTGGGTAGGATGCGGTTCGTGTCGCGTTTCGACGCCAGGTGGACGGCGGGCGGGATGGAGGCACCGTATTCCAGGAGGCAGCCATGGGTCCACGATTCCTGCCCTGCTGATATGGGTTTCGCGCCGGTTCGGTCGGCGCGTATCTGCTGCTCCCACAACACTTTCCGGTTTTCGCGCGCCTGTACATCTCACCGGCGGCGGCGCGCCACCGACTCCTGTGAAACGAGATGGCCCATCTCCACCGACAACACTCGCGTCCGAGCTCTCGGTCGCGAACTCATCGACACCCATAACTGGCTGCGCGGGGAACTGAAGCGTGTGGTTCGCGAACTCGATGAGCATCGAGAGGGCGGCACCGTCCGCCCGCTTCGCGAACTGCGCGGCCATTGCCTGGCCTTTTGCCGCGCGCTGACGAACCATCACACGAACGAGGACGTGACGGCCTTTCCCGTTCTGGCTCAGCGCTTCCCGGAACTGGCCCCCGTGCTCACCGAGCTGAGCGCCGACCACCTACTGGTCTCCGACATCCTGACCAGGATGACCGCCCTGCTCGCCGATGTCACCGCCGAGAACCTCGCGGCGGTTCGCGGCGAGATCGCGGGGCTGTCCGCGATCCTCGAATCCCATTTCCAGTGGGAGGAGCGCCGCATCGCCGCTGCCCTGGATGAACTGCCCACTGCCGATCACACCGGAACGGCACTGTTCGGCACGCACGCAGACGGGATCTAGTGGGCACGGCCGTTCGGGCCGATCTGGTCGCGGAATTGGCCTGGGGTGATGCCGGTCTCCTCGCGGAAGGCGCGGTAGAAGTGGCGGTCGGTGGAGAAGCCGGCCGCGGCGGCGACCGCGGCCAGGGAGCGGGAGGGGTCGGCGCGGATGAGGCGGCGGGCGTGGGCGATGCGGGTGCGGCGGACGATGGCGCCGGGTTCGCCGAAGCCCTCGCAGACGCGGTAGAGGGTACGGCGGGAGATGAGGCAGGCGTGGGCTATCTCGTCGACGGTGAGGTCGGGGTTGGTGAAGTTCTTGCGGATGTAGGACAGCACCTGCTGGCGGGTGTAGAGGGAATCGGAAGGGGCGGGCGAGGTTTCGCCGGTGGCCAGCAGCAGCGCCGAGGCCATCATGCCCGCCGCGTCGGTGCCGAAGACCGTCACCGCCTGCGAGATCTCCTCGGGCGAGAGTTCGGCCAGGCCGCGGAAGAAGTTGGTGACCACGCCGAGCGCGCCGGTGGCGGGAGCGGGGGTGGCGGTGGGCAGTTGGTCACGGGTGAGCCCGGAATGTTCGAGGACCAGTTGCATCGGCGCGCGCACGAGGGTGGACAGGCAATTGTCGGTGGTGCGGCTCTCGAGCGGCTGGCCGTAGTCGAAGAAGGTGATGGAGCCGGGCTTGCATTCGGCCACGCGCCCGCCCTGCTCTGTCCAATTCGTCCCTTCCAGCACGATATTCACCAGCAGGAAGTCGCCCGTGGACTGCGCCACCATCTTTTTTGTCCGCAATGCCCGTTGCGCGCTCGCCTGCATCCGCGTGACGGCGAATCCGTCGAATTGCGTCGAGGCGATTTGCCCGTGCCAGTGACCTTGGCGCAATGGCTCGATCGCCGTCGGTGCGACCGCGTCCGACATCAGGGCTTCCCACTGCTCGAACGCCTGACGGGGCGAAAGGGTCGAGGACGATGAGATCTCGACAGCGCCGTGTACGGCTTGCTCCACGGGGCTTATCTTCCCACCACATATCCTCCAGCAACCACGTTTCGAACGAGATCCCTATTCGCTTCGGGGCGAAGTGCACAACGGTAACCTCACGCAACGGGCGAACCGCTCATCAGCAGCGCTGTCAATGTATGCAGACGTTCGATACGCACCGGCGAACCCAGATCTTTGTAGTGCCACAGTGGCGTTCGCACGGAATCGCTCGCAGCACTGTCGAAGGAATCGGCAAGAAAGATGTGGGCTCGCCGAAGCGCGGCGGCCACCATCCGTTCGACGGCCGGACTCGCGCAGATTCCCAATGCGTGGACCGCGTACGCGGTTTCTTCCGTAGTTGAATGCCATAAACCCCAAGAACCGTCCGCGCGCTGGTTCGCCAGTAACCATGCGATGGCACGCGAGACCGCCAGCAGGGCATCGGCGCAGAACTCCGATTCGATGGCGCGCGCCAGCGCCATGGCCGCGGCGGCGGTCGGCACGCAGGGAGAAGCGACCGAGCGGTCGTCCCAATGACCGTCCGGGTCTTGGGTTTCGACCAGCGTGCGCACGGTCGCGACCCGATGCGCGTGGGCCGCATCGTCATCGGTGACGCACGGGATCGTCGTCAATGCCTCGAGCACATGGGCGGCGGCCATCGGGGCGGACACCGCGGGAAAGGCCAGCAGACAGCCGGAATCCACCGCGTCGTCCCAGGAGTTGAGGACGAACACGGCCAGCGCGGTGTTCTCGGGGTCCGGCGGCAGGCCGGGGGCGAAGGGCATCCCGTCCGCGCCGAGCGCCGCACGTACCGATGCGCACAGGGATGCGGTGACACCGTGCGGCAGCGGGAAGCCCAGCCGGACGAACAGTGCTGCGGCGGTGACCCGTTCGAAGTTCGCGGCCGGAGCGAGAACCGGCCACAGACCCTGGCGACGCACGCCTTCCCGCCGCAGATATCGTTCGGCGCCGGGCAATTCGGCGCCGTGCCACGCCACGGCGGTGGCCGTCAGCGCCGGGGAGCACCACACCGCGCCACCGCGCACGGCCGTGCCGGCGCACCAGCCGCGGGGCGGCTCGTCGAGCAGCTCCAACGGGAACTCCCGCCGCGCCTGCCGATCACCGCCGATGACCCGCGCCCGTATCCGGGCGCTGTGTTCGGCATTGGCCCGCTGGGCCGTTCGGGCCCGTCGCGCCGCCGCGCCGAACCGGTCTCCGTCGAACTCGGGCGCTTGCGTGAGCCGTTCCAGCAGAACCGGAACCGTGTGGTCGATCCCCTCCAGACTGGGCAGTCGGTCCGGCGCAAGGACTTCCGGATCGGAGAACAGGAACTCACTCCCTCGCCGCAGCGCCTCGCGCATCCGGCTCCGCTCGGCCGGTGCGGCGGCGGACCGGCCCGGCAGCGCGCCGACGACCGCCAGTGTCGGCAGCACCCGGTATCGGTCCGGAGCGTGCGGGCTGCCCCAGCTGCCGTCGCGATTCTGGGTGCGCGCCAACGCGTTCGAGCCCAGGCGCGCCAGCGATTCCGGCAGCAGCCCGGGCATCTGCCCCAGCCGCGCGACCACCGTCGCCGTCGCGTACGCCGACCCGGTGAGCATGCCGTCGGCATCCTCGTCGACCAGGCGGATCATCTGCCACAACGCCATCAGGGCGCGCTTGCGGAGCGCGCCGAGCGATTCCTCGGTCACGGTAGCTCGCAGGAGGTCACGGACGAGAAGGGAACTCCTCAAACATACCCGCCGATGCTTCGCGGCCGTCGCGGGCGCGAGCCGAATACGGTCCGGCGCTGGGGATCTTGCGAATGCACGGATGCGTGCGCCTGCTTCGCCGAATATTCGTACCTCGCAGGGGTTTTCGCCGGCGCCGCCCCGATCACGGTATCCGACAGCGCTTCCCAATTGTTCTCGACCGGCACGATCCGACATTTACGGCCGGTCCGATCAACAATTTCGAGGAACTTCAGCACACCCCCTGTTCCGGACTATTCATGAGTGCGGCATTCCACGCCCGTGCCGGGCATCGTCGCAGCTCTGCCCGATCCGACAGGCGAACAACCCGAGCGCGCGAAGCGCGCAACGTGCCTGAAACTCGGGAATTCTCGCGATTGCCTCTCCGCAATGATCTAGCCGGATTCCCGAATGGTGTAGCCGACACCGCGAACGGTATGGATGAGCGGCGCATGCCCGGTATCGATTTTGCGCCGGAGTTGACTGACGAATGTCTCCACCACCCGGTCGGCGCGCCCTTCTTCGGCCTGCCACACCCGGTCGAGAATCTGGCGTTTGCTGACCACTTTTCCCGCATTGAGCATCAAATAGTGCAATAGCTTGAATTCGGTGGCCGAGAGCCAGATCTGCTCGCCCGCGCGATGCACCAGGTGGGTGTCGGCGTCGAGATCCAGGTCGGCGAAGCGCAGCCGGTTGGGGGTGTCCTCGTCGGAGGCTTTGGTGCGCCGCAGGATCGCGTGCAGCCGCAATACCACCTCTTCGAGGCTGAAGGGTTTGCTCACGTAGTCATCGCCGCCGGCGCTCAGCCCGGCGATCCGATCCTCGACCGCGTCGCGGGCGGTCAGGAACAGCACGGGAATCTCGCTGCCCTGCGCCCGCAACCGCCTGGCGACGGTGAAGCCGTCCAGGTCCGGCAGCATGACATCGAGCACGATCACGTCCGGCGGACGGCGGGTGGCCGCCTCGAGCGCGGCCCGCCCGCTGTCGGCCCCCGACACCTCGAAGCCGCTCATCCGCAGCGCGGAGCAGAGCAGGTCCACGATGTAGGGCTCGTCGTCGACCACCAGAACGGTCGCCGCGTCCGGCGCGGTGCGATCGGTCACAAGCGACACCCTATGCGCTCTCGCAGCCCGAACCTGACATCATCCATGCTGGTCATCCTGCTTTCGGCAACCACCGCGCAAGCTCGGCGTGAGCTGTGCGCTTCCTGTGAGTCGGTCAGACCGGGAAGACGATCCGGAAGACGGTGCCCGAGCCCGGCGCGGTGAGCAGCTGAATCCGGGCTCCGTGCGCGGTGAGCACGGCCGCCACGATGGCCAGCCCGAGACCGGAACCGCCTGTGCGTGAACGTGATTCGTCGACGCGATAGAAGCGGTCGAAGACGTGCTGGGCCTTCTCCAACGGAATCCCCGGGCCGTTGTCGCACACCTCGACGATCGCCGCGGGGCCCGCGGGCAGCTCGACACCGGCCGCGGCGACGGTCTCCGAATCCGACGGCACCGGCCCGGAGGCGATGCGCACCGCGATTTCCGTCTCGGCGGGCGTGTGCGTCAGCGCGTTGCCCACCAGGTTCGTCAGCACCTGCCGCAGCCGGTGCTCGTCGCCGACCACCCGGCTCGGACCGTCCGGAAGACTCAGCCGCACAACGCGTTCGGGCTGCCGCACCCGGGCATCGAGCACCACCTCGGCGACGACGGTGGCGAGATCGACCTCGGCGAGATCCAGCGGCCGCTGCTCGTCCAGCCGCGCCAGCAGCAACAGGTCGTCCACGAGCACGCCCATCCGAGCGGCCTCGTCCTCGATGCGGCGCATCATCATGGCGACCCGCTCGGGATCGGCCCCGCCGCCGAGCCGGTACAGCTCCGCGTAGCCCCGAATCGAGGTCAGCGGGGTGCGCAGCTCGTGCGAGGCGTCCGCCACGAAAAGCCGCATCCGCGACTCGGATTCCCCCAGCTGCCGCATGGTCGTCGACAACCGCTCGAGCATCACGTTGAACGCCGTCCCCAACCGCCCCACCTCGGTATGCGTATCGGTGTAATCGACGCGCCGGCTCAGATCCCCCGCCGCGATGGCCTCGGCGGTGTGCTCGATCCGCGACAGCGGCCGCAACCCGACCCGCACCAGCCACGCCGCGACCCCCGCCAGCACCAGCACCAGCCCGGCCCCGGCGACCAGCTCGATCGTGCGCAATTCGCGCGCGGTCGCGTAGTACCCGTCCAGCGGCATCACCACGGCCGCCGTACCCCCTTGCGGCTGCGCCTCGTTCGGCGGCTGCACGACGGTCCGGACCCGCCACGGCGTCCCGTGCGAGTCCTTCACATCGAAGATCCCGCTCCCGCGCGCCCCCACCGACGCCCTGTCCATCGCCGGTAGCGCCAGATCGGTGGCCCCCACCCCGATCTGCCCCACCTGCTTCCCGGACACATCGAAGAACAAGATCTGAAACGTCGAAGGCAACCCCGACACCGGCGAGGTGGTCCGCGGCGGCGGAGGCGGATGACTCTCCTGCGCCATATCCCCCGCCACCGAATTCAACTGCCCATCGATGCGCGCCAACTCCGACCGCCCCAACATCGACAGACTCAACACCCCGAACCCGCTCAGTCCGGCCACCGTGATCACCAGCACCGCCACCAGCAGCCGAGTCCGCAACGTCCACCGCCGCAATCGCCCCACCCCGCCACTCCGGCCGCCTGCCGCGCGGGCACCGTCCCCGATGGCCCGCCCGGTAGCCGCCAGATCGCTCACGAACCCCACCTGAACACAGCCCAGCCCACCTTCCCCGCATCCCGCAACTCCCGCGCCGAGATCCGTATGTCCCCGATCCCTCCGGGACGGTAGGCGACGAACCTCTGGCCAACTCGAGAGTCACCCTCGAGTGGGCGGGTCAGAACATGCCGCCGCTGGCATGGAGGGTTTGACCGGTTATCCAGCGGGCGGCGTCGGAGGCGAGGAAGGCGACCACGTCGGCGATTTCGGCGGGTTCGGCGAGGCGGCCGAGAGGGATGTCGGCGGTGATAGCGGAGAGTTGGTCGTCTCGCAGTGTTGCCGCGACGGTTTCGGTGCGGGTCGGGCCGGGGCGGACGCTGTTGACGGTGATTCGGCGGGGTGCCAGTTCGGTGGCCAGCACCCGGACGAGTTGGTCTCCGGCGGCCTTGCTCGCGGCGTACAAGCCCGCGGTCGGGCGTGGGAGGATCGCGGCCCCGCTGGAGATGACGATGATCCGGCCGTCATCGGTCACGTGCCGGGCAGCCGCGCGCAGGGTCGCGAAGGTGGCTCTGGTGTTTGCGTCGAATACCCGGTCGTAGTCGGCGTCGGTGGCCTGGGCGAGCGGAGTGAAATGGGTGACGGCCGCGCTGTGGACCACCACGGCCGGGTCGCCGTAGCGGTCCCGTGCGACGTCGAACAGTCGCTGAACCTGTTCGGGCACAGTGACATCGGCCGCCACGGCCGTCGCGTCGCCGCCTGCGGCGCGGATGATGGCGACGACCTGCTCGGCTGCGGCGGCATTGGAGCGGTAGTTGACGACGACCGCGGCTCCCTGCGAGCCGAGTCGCTCGGCGACGGCGCGGCCGATGCCGCTCGCGGAGCCGGTGACGATGACGGTTGGAGTGTTGGACATGGTGGTCTCCCTTTGGTCGGGTACTTGCGAATTGCTGTGCAGCACTGACGTTATGGGGAGCCGATGATCCGAACCATGGTCGAATGTGCCGGAAGCATGTTCGATCGGATCAAACAAGGGGCACAATGGAAAGCGATGTCCTGAGCGACGCGGTGGCCGCGTTGACGACGGCACCAGCACTGTCCGTGCACATCCGGGCCCGAGCGCCCTGGGGACTACGATTCGGCGGACGGCGTGGCTTCGGCTTTCATGTCGTCGTGCGCGGCGAATGTCTGCTCCTCCGCGACGGCGCCGGGCCGGTTCCGTTGCAGGCCGGGGACGTCGTCCTGGTGCCCGGCGGAGTGGTGCACACACTTGCGGATTCCCGTGACGCCGCGCCGCTGGATCTGGTCGTCGACCACCGCGTCGACAGCGTGACCGTCGGCGGTGACGGCGCGGAAGCCGTTGTGCTGTCGGGTGCTTATCGACTCGAACGAGGCGTGCGGCACCCACTGCTGGCCACGCTGCCCGATGTCATTCGGCTGTCCGGGCCGCGGAGAGATCGCCTGGCCGCAGCCGTGGAACTGCTCAGCACCGAGATCGAAACGCGTGAACCGGGCAGCGATGCCATCGTCGCGGCGCTGGTGGACGCGCTGCTGGTCTACATCCTTCGAGCCTGGCACGAGGACAACGCCACGGGCTGGACCGCGGCGATGACCGATCCGGCCATCGGACACACCCTGCACCGGATGCACGCCGCGCCCGCCGAACCGTGGACCATCGATCGCCTGGCCGACGAGATCGGTATGGCGCGAGCCACATTCACCCGCCGGTTCCGGAGATTGGTCGGCGAATCTCCGCTCGCCTACCTCACCCGCTGGCGGATGATCACGGCCGCCCGCCTGCTGCGCCGCGACCGCGCGCCGCTCGCGGCCGTCGCCCGGCAGGTGGGCTACGACTCGGAATTCGCGTTCGCCAAGGCGTTCAAGCGGGAGTACGGGATCGCGCCCGGCGCCTATCGCCGACAGGACCCGCGATGATGGCTCGGCGCGGGTTCCGCGGCGGATATCCGGCGCACAGTCGACGCACAGGTGGCTCCCAGGACGTCCGCCCATGATTGCCAGCTGGTTCCCAGGCTCGCGCTACGTTCCCCCGAGCCGTGGCGGCCAGGATCGCTGGCAATGACCGCGCCGACTACCGGATCGCGGGGAAGCGAAGGGGACGAAGCGATGACTTCGACGGTGCCACGGGCGGAGGTGGCGACGCATCGGCGGCGCGACCCGGATGATGGCGAAACATGGTTCGCGAGAGCGTTTTTCGGACCGAGAACCCAACCTCGGTGGGCGCGGCCGGGAATGCTCGCGCTACTGGCGGCGACGGCCGTGCTGTATTTGTGGGATCTCACCGCGTCCGGGTGGGCGAACGAGTACTACTCGGCGGCAGCGCAGGCCGGGTCGCAGAGTTGGAATGCGTTGCTGTTCGGGTCGTTCGACGCCGGTAATGCGATCACCGTGGACAAGCCGCCCGCCGCGATGTGGGTGATGGGCCTGTCGGGCCGGGTGCTCGGGTTCAGCCAGTGGTCGGTGCTGTTGCCGCAGGCGCTCATGGGTGTCGCGTCGGTCGGCCTGCTCGCGGCCACCGTGCGACGGTTGAGCGGCCCCGGCGCCGGACTGGTGGCGGGTGCGGTCGCCGCGCTGACGCCGGTGGCGGTGTTGATCTTCCGGTTCGACAACCCGGACGCACTGCTGGTGTTGCTGCTCGTGGCCGCCGCCTACTGCACGGTGCGCGCGATCCAGGCCGACGGCGGGCGGCTGTGGTCCGCACCGACCGGGTGGCTGGCGCTCGCGGGCGTGGCGGTCGGGTTCGGCTTCCTCACCAAGATGATGCAGGCGTTCCTGATCCTGCCCGGGTTGGGTCTCGCGTTCTTGATCGCCGCGAACAGCCCACTGCGGCAGCGGATCTCGGCACTGGTACTCGCTTCGGTGGCGGTGGTGGTGTCGGCGGGGTGGTACATCGCCGTGGTCGAGTTGTGGCCCGCGGATTCCCGGCCGTACATCGGCGGCTCGACCGACAACAGCCTGTGGCAGCTGGCGGTCGGCTACAACGGCCTCGGCCGGATCTTCGGCGGCAGCGGCAATATGGGTGGCGGCGGCCCGAGCGGCGGCGACGCGCCTGAAGGCATGCACGGTTTCGCGGGCTTCAGCGGATCGCCCGGCCTCACGCGCCTTTTCGGCTCCGAGATGGGCGGCGAGATCTCATGGCTATTGCCTGCCGCACTCATCGGCTTGCTCGCTGGCCTCTGGCTCACACGCCGCGCACCCCGCACCGACCGAACCCGCGCGGCCTTCGTGCTGTGGGGCGGCTGGCTGCTGGTCACCGCGGTGACCTTCTCTTACATGAGCGGCACCGTGCACCCGTACTACACCGTCGCGCTGGCTCCGGCCATCGCCGCGCTGGTGGCCCTATCCGTGCGTGAACTATGGTCGCGCGCAAGCCATCCCGCCGCCCGCCTGACCTTGGCGGTGATGGCGGCGGTCACGGGCGCGTGGTCGTTCGCGCTACTGAACCGCACCCCGGACTGGACGCCGTGGCTGCGCTGGACGGTCCTCATCGGCTCGATCCCGGTGGCACTGGCCGTGATCGCCGGTACCCGCGGTTCCCGCCGCTGTGCCGCGGTACTGATCCTGTCGGGCGCGCTGTTCGGCCTCGGCGGCACCGGCGCCTGGGCGGTGGCAACGGCAGGTCGGTCACACGCTGGCGGCAACCCACTCTCCGGCCCGACCAGCCAGAGCTTCGGCATTCCGGGTGGCGCGGGCCCGGGGGGCGGCGCGTCCAACCAACCGACCGGTGAGCGACCCACGCCCCCGACCGGCACGTCCGACCAAGCGCCCGAGGGGATCCCGACCACTACGCCCGACGAAGCCCCCGCGACGGACGGCGGTCACGGCCCGGACTCCTCGTCCTCGAGCAATGCCGACCTGGTGTCCTTGCTGGAGCAGACCAATGGTCGCTGGGCGGCCGCCACCGTCGGCTCGGGTTCGGCCGCGGGCCTGGCTCTGAACTCCGGCAAGTCGGTCATGGCCATCGGCGGTTTCGCCGGCGGCGACAGCTCCCCTACGCTGCGACAGTTCCAGTACTACGTCTCCACCTGCCAGGTCCGCTACTTCATCGACGGCGGCGGTTTCGGCCCGGGCGGCGGCTCGGATTCGACTGGCTCCCAGATCAGCGCCTGGGTGAAGGCGAACTTCACCGCGGTCACGGTCGGCGGCACCACCGTCTACGACCTGTCCCAGCCGCACACCGCATGAGGAACGGCTTCGTTCTCAGATCAGCGCCTTGTGCTTCTTCAAGCGGCGGCGCACGTCGGCCATCATGGAGCGGGTTCCGGCATTGCGAATGAATCTGGGGATGAAGCGGTTCACGAATCCCACGAACAGGAAGAGGTGTTCGAAGCGGCGTTGGTCGGACGGGGTCCATTGGACGCCGAGTTGTTCGCGGAAGTGGGGCGGCAGGTAGCCGACGGTGAGGAAGCGCAGGAGGCCGCCGAAGAGGACCCGTAGGTACCAGTGGATCATGCGCAGGTGCAGGAGGTCGTCGATGAAGGCGCGAATCTTCTCGTCGGCGGCGACCTGCTCGCAGGCCAGCAGCCAGTACTCGTCGAACTCGGCGCGGGTGGCGGGCCACATCTCGTCGGTGACCTGCAAGGTGGTGCCCAGTGGGGCGGCGGTGGAGTAGAAAGCTTGCGCCTGTTCGGCATTCATCTTGCCGTTGAGCAGCTGGTAGGAGTCCTCGAAACCGATGTAGAGGCAGGCGGCCACCCACAGCTGCAGGTTGCGGTCGAAGGCGTTGTAGCGCACGGCCGCGCCCGGTTCGGATTTCACCTGCCGATGCGCCACATTGACCGCTTCCCGGAAGGCGACCTTCTCCTCGGGCGTGCCGAGAATGGCGACCGCGAGGTAGGAAGCGGTGGTGCGCAACCGTTTCCACGGATGCACCATGAGCGCCCCGGACTCCACCCGGCTGTCGGCCACCCCGTACCCGACGCCCGGCCGCGCCATCTGCATGGCGACGTTCGCCGCGGCCCCCGAGAACTGCCAGAAGTCCAGTGCGTCTTCGAGTTTCGGCGGCCGCTTGCCGTCGGGGCGGTGCACGCCGGGGATGTGGATGCGCGTCTGCTCGAGGGTCAGGGTGGGCGCGCCGGACGGCTGCGCTGCCGCAATGGTCATGAGATCCCCCTTCGGGCGTTCCAATCAATGAACGGATACTAACTTAACGTCTGCGCAAGCAACACGGGTTGAGGATTACCAGCGATACTGCACGGCTTTACCCCGCAGAAAAGATCGCCAGAATCGCTTCCACTCGCGAGAATAGTGAGTAACATACGTCGCGGCGACCGCCGTGCACAGAGGCACGGCCGGGCGGGGAAAGGAATTCGCGACATGCTGAAACGCTTGGATCGCATACTCAGCTACGAGATGAAGGTGTCCGAGTTCCTCGGCACGCTCATCATTCTCGGGATTCCCTACGGGTTGATCGGGGTCGTGTGGACCCTCACGCACACCTCGCATTTGAAGCAGCTGCACGGCATCGACGTGATCGTCTCGTTCCTGGGATCCATCGTGTGCTGGCCGGTGCTCACCTTCTCGAATGTGTGCATGACGTAGATGATGGCTCTGGTCTGGCTCATCGACATCCTGGTAATCGGGATCAAGATCCTCGGTGGGCGTATGAAGGTCAATCCAGTGCTGCGCTTCGGGCTGTGGGTGGCCGTGTTGTGCACCGTGGCAGCGGGTTTCGCAGTCCTCGGCGTCGGGCTGGTGGCATTGCAGCACCATCTGGCGGGGATGGCCTGATGACGACACTCGAGAAGTCGCCCGCCACAGCGGAACTGGAATCCTCGGAGCTCGACCGGATCGGCCGGAGCCTGCGCGGGTTGTGGCAGCGGCATCCGCAGCGGTCACTGGAAACCCTCGGCCGGCAGGTCGATCTGGGTCGCGATGCCCTGCGGCAGCTGTTCGTCTCGATCCTCCAGCGCCGCTTCCCGTATCGCGAGTTCATCAAGCAGTGCGCCTTCATGACGAGCGTGTCGGCCGCGCCGACCGTGCTGGTGGCCATTCCGATCGCGGTGGTGGTGTCGATTCAGGTCGGCGCACTCGTGAACCAGGTCGGCGCGACGACGTTCATCGGCGCGGTGGCGGGGCTCGGCATCATCCGCCAGGGCGCGCCGCTGGTCACCTCGCTCATGATCGCGGGCGCGGTCGGCTCGGCCATCACCGCCGACCTCGGCTCCCGGACCATCCGCGAGGAGATCGACGCCATGATGGTGATGGGCGTGGACCCGGTCCGCCGGTTGGTCGCGCCCCGGCTGGCGGCGGCGGTGCTGGTGAGCATGCTGCTGTGCGGATTCATCGTCTTCGTCGGCTTCGCAACGGCTTACATGTTCAATGTCTACGCCCAGTCGGGCACGCCGGGCTCGTTCATCGGCTCGTTCGCCTCCTTCGCGGTGGCAAATGATCTGGTGATCGCCGTCCTCAAGGCGGCCATCTTCGGACTGCTGACCGCGGTCATCGCCTGCGATATCGGACTGCACGCGCACGGCGGGCCGGGCGGGGTCGCCAATGCGGTGAACTCGGCGGTGGTGAGCTCGGCGCTCATGCTGTTCGCCACCAATATCGCGCTCACCCAGCTCTACAACACGCTGCTGCCGTCGAAGGTGGTGTGAGATGGGCAGTACCTACACTCCCCCGGCGCTGCGCCCGGTGCGGATGGCCACGAACGTGGTCTCCGTCCCGTACCGGGCCAATCAGCGTCTCGGCCATCAGGTCATCACGTTCTTTCAGGCTCTGATCGCGATTCCGTTCGTGCTCAGGCACTATCGCCGGGAGGTGCTGCGCCTGACCGCCGATGTCGGCTGGGGCAACGGCTCACTGGTGGTCGGCGGCGGCACCATCGGCGTGGTCGTCGCGCTGTGCGGCTTCGGCGGCATCACCGTCGGCATGGAGTCGTTCACGGCGCTGAATCTGCTGACCATGTCCCCGCTCACCGGGGCCATCTCCGGTTTCGCCACGACGCGTGAGCTCGCGCCCATCATCGCGACCCTGGCCTTCGCCATTCAGGCGGGCTGCCGGTTCACCGCGCAGCTCGGCTCCATGCGCATCTCCGAGGAGATCGACGCGCTGGAATCCATTGCCATCCGGCCACTTCCGTATCTGATCAGCACCCGCATGATCGCCTCCACCCTGACCATCATCCCGCTCTACAGCGTCGGCCTGGCCACGGCGTATCTGGCGACCAAACTGTCGGTGCTGTTGCTGGGCGGCACCACCGCGGGCACCTACGACCACTACTTCTTCCAGTTCCTGCTGGGACCGGACGTGTTCTGGTCGCTGCTCAAGGTCATGGTCTTCGTGATGCTCTCGACGTTCATCCAGTGCTACTACGGCTACGTCGCCACCGGCGGGCCCGAGGGCGTCGGGGTGGCGGCCGGACGCGCCATCAAGATGGTCATCGTCGTCATGGTCTTCGTCAATCTCTTTCTGACCCTTGCGATCTGGGGCATCGACCCCGGCTTCCGCATCTCGGGATAGGTGTTTCGATGATTCTCGATCCCAGCGGGCGGGGCCCCACGGCCCGGCAGCTCACGCTGGCCGGACTCGCCCTGATCGCGACCGTGGCGCTGCTGGTGTACCTGCTGGCGCTGCGCTACACCGGCCGCTTCGAGGACAAGATGGCGGTCACCGCGGTCCTCACCAGCACCGGTGACGGGCTGCCCGCGCACGCCGACGTGAAGTTCCGCGGCATGGTCGTGGGCCGCGTCGAGGACGTGGCGGTGGTCGCCAAGGGTGAGCGACAGCGGGCCGCGATCGCGCTCGAACCGCAAGTGGCGGGCACGATTCCGGCGACGGTGGCGGCGCGCGTGATTCCCAACAATATCTTCGGGGTGACCGCGATCGAACTGGTCGACACCACACCCACCGGGGACGGGCTGCGCGCGGGCGCGACCATTCCCGAGGACACCAGCTCCGCGACCGTGCAGTTGCAGACCACGCTCAATGTGCTGCGCACCGTGCTCGACAAGATTCAACCGGAGAAGCTGGGGCGGGTGCTGTCCACACTGTCGGCCGCCCTCGATCCCTCTTCCCGGGTGCCGGGTTCCACGGTCGAGCGGCTCGACCACTGGATCACCGAGGTCCGCGGCATCGACGGCATCGGCGATCTGCTCGGCAATCTGGGGCGCGCGGCCACCGCGCTGAGCGAGTCGGCCCCGGATCTGGTGGGGACACTGGCCAAGTCGGTCACCACCGCGCGCACGCTCACCGAACAGCGCTCCGCGCTCATGGACCTGCTCACCAGCGGCGGCACCGCGGTCGACACCGTGAACGGGCTCTTCGCCCGCAATCCCGACTCCGGCAAGTTCCTGGTCTCGGGCCTGAACCAGCTCTTCGGCAGCCTGGCCCAGGACCCGCAGGCCATCCCGTACGCCATCGCCAATCTGAACACGGCCCTGCAGCGGTTGCAGACCACGTTCAGCTTCGGGCCGAAGAAGCAGATGGTGTGGAAGATGGACGTGACCTTCACCCCGTTCCAGCAGTACACCGCGAAGGACTGCCCGCACTACGGCGCGCTGGCCGGTCCGCGCTGCGGCGGGTCGACGGTGCCGGAAGCCGCTCCGGCACAGGAGTTTCCACAGCAGCTCATGCCCAAGCGGCTCGACGCGGCGGGACCGGTCCCCGCCGATGGCACGCAGCCGGTCGATCCCGGGCAGCCGGGCCTGCCCGCTGTCCCGGGTCTTCCGCAAATCCCCGGCCTGCCCGCGATTCCCGGGCTTACCGCGCCGGCGTCCTACTCGGAGACCACACCACCCGCTTCTGCGACGCAGCAGAGCGGGCTGCGCGGTGCCGAGGCGATCGCGGCACTGGTCGGCCACACCCCCACCGCGGCCGAGACGGTGCTGCTCACGCCGATCCTCGCGGGCGGTTCCCTGGTTCCGGCGAACAGCGGAGGTGCTTCGTGAAATCCGGAAAAGCCTTGGCCGGCTTCAGCCTTTTCGCGGTCGTCGCGGTGGTGCTGACCTACACCATCTGGTCGACCCTGCAGCGTTCGGTTCCCGGTGGCACGCACAGCTATTCGGCCGTGTTCTCCGATGTGCTCGGCCTGCGCGTCGGCGACGACATTCGCATGGCGGGTGTGCGGGTCGGGCGGGTGGACAAGATCGCCTTCGCCGAGGACTACCGGGCCCGCGTCGACTTCCGCATCGAGGACGACCAGCACCCGACCACCACGACCAAGGCGCTGGTGCGCTACCAGAACCTGATCGGACAGCGCTATATCGCGCTGATTCCGGGCAAGGACGCCGGGCAGGTGCTGCGCTCCGGCGATCAGATCCCGATCGAGCGGACCGAGCCGTCCTTCGACGTCTCCTCGCTGCTGTCGGGTTTCGAGCCGCTGTTCAGCGTGCTGCAACCGGATCAGGTGAACTCGTTGTCGGAGACCTTGATTCAGGCCCTGCAGGGCAACGGGGTGTCGCTGAGTGCGCTGGTGACCCAGGCCGCGCAGCTGGCGGGCACCTTCGGGCAGCGCGACGAGATCCTCGGTCAGGTGGTCGGCAACCTGAGCAGTGTGATCTCGGGCCTGGCCCATCGCAGCAACGAGCTCGAAACGCTGATCACCCAGGCGCGGGCGCTCACCGACGCGCTCTACGCGCAGGGCGGCACGCTGAAGTCGTCGGTGGAACGCGTTGCGACGGCGACCGATTCGCTGGTGAACATCATCGCCCAGGTGAAACCCGGTGCGGCGCGGGCGCAGACCGACGCCTCCGCGGGTGTCGCGCTGCTGCTGCTCAATGGCGCGTCGCTGGACAAGGCGGCCGTCGAACTGCCCGACATCCTCAATGGCGTCGCGCGTTTCAGCAGTTACGGCGCGTACGGCAACGCGTACCTGTGCAGCCTGGACGTGTCGCTGTGGGGTGTGCTGCTCCCGCCGGGCCTGTTCAACCAGATCGGTGGCCGATCCCATTCGGAGGTGTGCCGATGACGCGGCGACTTCGCATCCCGCGCGGGCGCGCGATCCGCTGGCCCGGCTTTCTCGCCAACCGCTACCTGCGGCTGGGCTTGTTCGCCTCGGCGTTCGTGGTGCTGCTGCTGGTCGGCTCCAGCGTGCTCGAGCGGGCCCAGTTGGGCGACAAGACGATTCACGCCGAGTTCGTCCAGGCGGCCGGGTTGCGGCCCGGCGCGACCGTCGACGTCTCGGGCATCGAGGTCGGGCAGGTCAGCGCGGTCAAGCTGGACAACGGCAAGGTGCTCGTCGACATGCGGGTGCACAGCGACGTCACGCTCAGCGACGAGGCGCGCGCCGCGATCAAGATGTCGACCATCCTCGGCCGCCTGCACGTGGACCTCACCCCGGGAAAGGGTAAGGCGCTGGCCGGGGATCGGATCGAGCTCGATCACACCTCGGTGCCCTACAACCTGGGCAAGGTCATTCAGGATCCGCGGTACAAGAACTCCTTCGAGCGCATCGAGAAGCTGGACCCGCAGAAGCTGCGCCGAGCCCTGGATCTGGTGGACCAGCAGATGGGCAACTCACCGGAGCTGACCGTGCAGGCGCTCGACAGCGTGGGCGCGCTGGCCAAGGTGATCAATGATCGCCGCGACGAGGTGGACACGCTGCTGAAGAGCATGGACACCGTCTCGCAGCTGGCCTCGGACAATCAGAACAGCGTGCTGCTCCTGCTGACTCGGGGTGAGGCCATCGGCAGCGCCGTGCAACAGCGGCAGACCCTGCTGAAACAGCTGCTCGACAATGTGGCGTCGCTATCGGGCCTGCTGCAGCAGATGGGGCTCGAGAACAACAACCAGCTCGCCCCGCTCATCACCGACCTGAACACCATGTCCGAGGGCCTCCAAAAGAACAAGGGCAACCTCGACCTGCTGTATCAGACCATGCCGGTGACCTTGCGACAGTTCAACAATGTGCTCGGCGACGGCCCGTACGGAAACGTGTACGCGCCGTGGCTGTTTCCGGACAACTGGCTGTGTTTCGCGCAGGCCGTGCAGGGGTGCAAGTGATGCCATTACGCAGACGATCCAAATTCGCCGCGGTCTGCGCCGCGGTACTGCTCACTTCCGCGTGCGGACTGCTGCCCGACTCGCTCGTCTCGCTGCCGAAGGACTACCTCGGGGCGCGGATGAAGATCACGGCGGACTTCGAGAACGTCGCGGGGCTCTACGCGGGCAATGACGTTGCCGTGCTGGGCGTTCCGGTCGGCACCGTCGAAACCGTCACGCCCAAGGGCAGTTACGTCCAGGTCACCATGTCGGTGGACCGCGATGTCAAGATTCCCGCCGATGCCTTTGCGGCGCTGGTGAATCCACAGCTGATCACGAATCGTCACGTGGAGTTGACTCCGGCCTATACCGGAGACGGTCCCACGCTGTCCGACGGTGCCTATATCCCCTTGGAGCACACCAGGGTTCCCGTCGAACTCGACCGCATCCTCGCCACCTTCTCCCAGCTCGGCGAGGCACTGAAGGGCGACAACCAGACCGGGCCGATGGCCAGCCGCGTCCTGTTCCCGCTGCTCAACGGCAATGGCGACAAGCTGCGCGAGACCCTCGATCAGCTGTCCTCGGCGTTCGAGGTCACCTTCGCCAACAAGGACCAGATCTCCAACACCATCATCAAACTCAATGACATCACCCAGGTCATCGCCGCCAACGACCAGACCGTGCGCGATTTCAGCGGACGCCTGACCGACCTGGTGAACCTCATGGGCGAGCAGGCCCCGGGCATCGACGCGGTGCTGAAGCAGCTCGACGACTTCGTCACCAACACCTCGACCCTGGTGGGGCAGAACAAGGATCAGCTGGCCGGCGCGCTGACCCGCTTCGTCGGCATCACCGACCAGATGCGCGCCAATGCCCGCGGCCTCACCGAGATCGTCGACGTGGGCCCGCTCATGTTCCAGAACCTCGCCAATGCCACCAGCAAGGAGGACCAGGCCCTGCGCCTGCACGGCCTGCTCGACAAGTCGCTGCTCGACAGCGAGATCCTGTCGACCTTCTGCCAGCGCATCCAGCTGCGGCTGGACGGCTGCCGCACCGGCAAGGTACAGGACTTCGGCCCCGACTTCGGCCTCACCGCCGCACTCCTGGGAATCGCGAACCTGAAATGAGACTACGCACAACGACTCTGGGCGGCCTGCTCACCGCGACGACCCTACTGGCCGCCACCGGCTGCGCGGTCACCGTGGACACCCTGCCCATGCCCAAACCCGGTCTGGGCGCGCCCGGATACACCGTGCACGCGGCCTTCGCCGACGCCCTCAACCTGCCCGACCACGCGCACGTCAAGATCGGCGGCACCGATATCGGGGTGGTCACCAGGATCAAGACGACGAATTTCCTCGCCGACGTGCAGATGCTCATCCGCCAGGACATCCGGCTGCCCAAGGGCACCACCGTCGAACTGCGCCAGGGCACTCCGCTCGGCGACATGTTCGTGGCCATGACCCTGCCCTCGGCACAGGAGGCCGGGGAGCCGCTGCGCGACGGCGACAGCATCGGCCTCGACCACACCGCGGCGGGGGCGTCGGTGGAGCAGCTCATGATGTCGATCTCGCTGCTGCTCAACGGCGGCGGCATCAATCAGGCCGCCAAGATCACCGGCGAGATGAACTCCATGTTCGCCGGGCGCGCGCCGGAGCTGTCGCATCTGATCACCGAGATGACCGCCGCCATCTCGGCGCTCAACGCGCGCACCGGCGATATCGACCAGGTGCTGGGCGGAATGAACTCGCTCTCGGGCGAATTGGCGCGGCGCAAGGCCCAACTCGGGCAGGCCGCCGACACATTCCCCGGACTCATCGCGCTGCTGACCGAGAACAATCAGCAGATCGTGGACCTGCTGGCCAAGGTCGCCACCACCACCGACGCGCTCGGCGACTTCGCCGACACCACCGGTGGCGATTTCGTCGGGCTGTTCACCAGCATTCAGGCGCTCATGTCCGGCTTCGCGCAGAGCGATCAGCTGACGGGAGCGCTGGACGGGCTGCATCAGATCTATCCGTCGCTCATGGCCAGCCTGCGCGGGCCCGCGCTGGCGGTGGCGGCGACCGTGTCGTATCTGAGCGTCGGCGCCCTCACCGATCCCAGCGGCAGCCGCTGGCCCGAACTCGGGGATGTCGGGCAGTTCATCGGAAGCCTGGCGCAGGTGCTGGAGAAGGTGTTCGGGCGGGTCACCAGCCCGCCCCGGCAACCGGACACCCAGCCCGAGCAGGGAGGGGATCGATGAATCCGCCACTGTGGCACTGGGTGGTCCGCCACCGCATCGCGATCGCGAACCTCGGGCTGATCGTGGTGCTGATCCTCGGGTCGGGATACATCGGCGGATATGTGTTGCGGTTCAACCCGATTCCGCACACCTATTCGGTGACCGTCGAGTTGAGTTCCTCCGGCGGGCTGCTGCCCGGCAACGACGTCACCTTCCGGGGCAGCCGGGTCGGCAAGGTCACCGACGTCCACGCCGCCGGGGACGGTGTCGCCGCCGTCACCGAAATCGACGACAGCGCACACATTCCCGTCGGCGGCACCGTCGCGGTCGGACGGCTCTCCGCGGCCGGGGAGCAGTACCTGGACTTCCGGCCCGACTCCGACACCGGGCCCTACCTGCGCGACGGCGCGCTGGTGGAGCGGGCGCACACCGGGGTTCCGGTGCAGATCCAGTCGGTGTTCGCCAACCTCAGCGACCTCATCGGCGGCATGAACCCCGACCGGCTGAACGTGATCATCGACGAACTCGACAAGGCCCTCGCCGGTGGCCCGGATCGCCTGCGCGACATGATCTCCGGCCTCAGCCGCGCCATGAGCGGACTCGACGGACTGCTCCCCCAGACCCGGCAGCTCATCGAGAACCTCGAGGTCATCGCCGACACCACCCAGCACGCCCAGCCCGACCTGGGCACCCTCACCAAGGCCGGCGGCGTGCTGTTCGACCAGTTCGCCTCCGCCGACCAGGAACTGCGCAAACTCCTGCAACAGGGCCCCGGCCAGCTGGCGACCCTCAACGGCTTCCTCACCGAAACCCAGGACCCCATCACCAATCTGGTGACCAACTTCGTGGCCGTCACCAAGGCCGCCAAACTGCGCGCCCCCGCCATCGCCGCCCTCTTCCCGGCCCTGCGCGCGGGCTCCGAGGCCCTCGGCATCCCCGCCCACGACGGCGCCTACAACACCCTCGTCGACCCCTGGCCCCGCCCCAGCTGCGACTACGACACCATCCCCGTGGTACCCACCGACATCCAGACCGACACCCGCATCCGCCTCTACAACTATTGCGTCACCTCCAACCCGGCCCTCCAGATCCGCGGCTCGGCCAACGCCCCCCGCCCCGACGTGCCCGACAACGGAGCCACCACCCCGCCGGGGGCCACCGGCAACGAACTGTCCCAGCCCATCCCCCGGTAACTCGCCCCGACCAGCCCAGGAGACTTCCCATGAGCAACAACGAGATCCAGCCGGTCCCGGCCGAGACCGATGCTGTCAACGCCGACTCGGCCATCGACGCCGTCGAGGTCGTGGCCACCGGCACCGCCGGGAACACAGTCGTGAGCGGGACCGAAGAATCGGAAGCGACCGATGCCGGGAACCCGGCGTCCGCGGCAGCGGGTGGCGAGGCCGAGGACGAGCCCTCGCCGACCCGGCCCAGCGGATCATCCAGTGTGGTTGCGCGCGTGCGGAAATCGTTGGCGCGGGGTGGGGCGACTCCGGCGCTGGGGAAGCGCGGGCGGATCGCGCTGCGGGCGGCGGCGGTGATCGCGCTCGTCGCCTCGGCCGGGGCGGGCATTGTCTTCTACCAGCGCGATTCGCATGACAAGGATCTGCTGGCCGCTCAGGAGCAGGCGCGGGCCGCGGCGTGCCGGTACGCGCCGGTGCTGGCGACCTATGACGCCAAGAATCTCGATGCCTATTTCTCGGCGGTCATGGACGGTGCGACCGGTGACTGGCGTAAGCAATTCGATTCCACCAGCAAGGATTTGCGGGAGGTGCTGTCGCAGGGGCAGGTGGTGTCGAAGGCCACCGACGTGCAGTGCGCGGTGCGCAATGCGGACCGGAATTCGGCGGAGGCCATCGTGGTGATCGGGCAGACCATCACCAGCCTGGGCACCCAAGGCAAGCCCGCCCCCGGTCAGCTGTCGATGGTGATGCGGTTGGAGCGCTCCGGTGATCGCTGGTTGGTGAACAAGGTGAATTCGCCGCTGGCGCAGCAGCCGCAGCAGTGAACCCGGCAGGCACGCCCGCGCCCGAATCAGGAGCGCGGGCGGTGCGCCGACGCCCCAAGAACCGGCGGGCCCAGATCGCGGCGGTATCGGCGGCCGAATTCGCGGCGCTGGGCTATCACCGGGTCAGCATGGAGGACATCGCGACCCGGCTCGGCATCAGCTCGACCGCGCTCTACCGGCACTATCCGAGCAAATACGCGCTCTTCGCCGGTGAGCTGCTACGGCTGAGCGAGGTGACGGTGGCCGCGGTGAGTCTGCCCGAGGTGGCGGCCGACTGGCCCGCGCCGCGCCGCCTCGGCTACGCCATCGACGGCATCATCGCCGAGACCGTCGTCAATCGCGCCACCGTCGGACTGGCCCGCTGGGAGCACCGCTACCTCGACGAGCCCGACAAGCTCACGGTGGACGGGCATTTCGCCACGGCGCTCACCGAGTTGAGCGAGCTGATCGGCGCGGCCCGGCCGGAGCTGTCCGAGCGCGAACGCCGGGTCAAGGCCGTCGGCGTCTTCAGCGCGGTGAGCGGGCTCGGCGACCACCGGGTCACGTTGGCCGCGAAACCCTTGGCCGCGCTGCTGCATTCGGCCTGCTGGGCATTGATCGAAGCCGACCTCCCGGCACCGGCGCGGCCCGCGCCCGCACCGCGTGCCGTGGAGATACCCCCGAGGCTCAAACACGAACTGCTGCTGCACCGAGCGGTCCGGCTCTTCTACGAACGCGGCTACCCGAATGTCAGCATGGAGGACATCGCCGCCGCCGCGGGCCTGCCCTCGGCCTCGGCCGTCTACCGCTTCTACCGCGGCAAGGGCGATCTGCTCAACGCCGTCTTCCGCCGGGCCGCGGACCGCATGTCGGCCGTCATCGGCCCCACCCTGGCCGAATCCTCCAGCGCCGCCGAAGCTTTGGCCAAGCTCATCGACATGTACGTAGCGGGCGCCTTCGACGAACGCGAGCTGATCTACGTCTACTTCGCCGAATTCGGCCACGTCCCCGACGACGAACGCGCCACCCTTCGCGTAGTTCAGCGACTGGTCGTGTCCGAGTGGGCGGCCCTGCTGGTCCGCGTGCGCCCCGAACTCACCCCGATCGAGGGCCAGATCCTCGTCCACGCCGCCCTCGGCCTGGTGGTCGACTACGGTCGCGTCTTCGGCGACACCGAACGAATATGCCAGCGCCAGTGGGTGATCCGCCTGATGGAGGCCGTCCTGTTCGGACCCGGAACTGGACAAGCGATCTTTCCCAAGGCGTAACCACCTGAGATCGAATGAATAGCGCAACCAGCTGGCATCACTGTTCTACCATGACAATGCAGTGCCTGATCTGGCAATTTGATCGCTCTTCTCGGAACTCCCATTGCTTCAGCAATCTTGCGGTCACAACCTTGCGTCCGGTCTCTCATTCGGTGGAGGTAATCCCGTGGATACGCATTCCCCGCTGCCGCAGAACGCCATCGCCATCGTGGGGGCCGGGTGCCGGCTTCCCGGCGGCATCGACACTCTCGATAAGCTGTGGTCGGCGCTGATCGAGGAACGCGATCTGGTCGCCGAGGCGCCTGCCGATCGGTTCGACCGGGAGTCGTTCTACTCGCCCGATCCGCGCCGGTCCGGTAAGAGCTACACGTTCGCCGGTGGCTTTCTCGAGGACATCGCGAGCTGGGATGCGGAGTATTTCGGCGTCTCGCCCCGCGAGGCGGCCAGACTCGATCCGCAGCATCGACTTCTGCTGGAAATGGCCGTCGATGCCATCGACGACGCCGGGATCGACCCGGCAACGCTGGCAGGCACGGACACCGGTGTGTACGTCGGTCTTTTCGAGCGTGGCTACGGCGGCCTGCAGACCCGTGACCTCGCCTCCGTCGACACGACGACCATGCTCGGCACCCTGGGTACCGCCGCACCCAACCGCGTGTCCTACTTCCTGGATCTGCGCGGCCCCAGTGTCATGGTCGACACGGCGTGTTCCTCGGCGCTGGTGGCGGTGCACCTGGCCTGTGAGAGCCTCCAGCTGGGGCGCAGCCGCCTGGCACTGGCCGGCGCGGTGAACGCGCTGGTCAATCCGCATGAGTATGTATTGGCCTGCAAAGCAGGCGCTTTGGGGATCGGAGGGCGTAGTCGCGCCTTCTCCGCGGAGGCCGACGGCTATGCGCGAGCCGAGGGCGGAGGTGTCCTGGTGCTCAAGCGCCTCGCCGACGCGCTGGCCGATGACGATCGCGTATACGCGGTGATCCTGGGCAGCCGCACCAACTGCGACGGCCGCACGCGGGGACTCGCGCACCCCGGCGTGGACGCGCAGGCCGCATTGCTGCGGGAGGTGTACGAGCGGGCCGGAGTCGAGGCGAACGACCTCACCTACTTCGAGGCGCACGGTACCGGTACCCCCGCGGGCGATCCGGTCGAATGTGAGGCGATCGGCCGCGCCCTGGGCCGCCCACGCACCGGTGCCCCGCTGCCGATCGGTTCGGTGAAGACCAATATCGGACATCTGGAGGCGGCGGCGGGGATCGCGGGAATTCTGAAGGGAATTCTCATGATTCGACACGGCCGGATCGCCCCGTCGCTGCACGCCGAGCATTTGAACCCGGCGATCGACTTCGAGGGTCTGGGCTTGGCACCCGCACGCACCGTCCAACCGATGCCGGACGGCCGCCGGATCGTCGGCGTGAACTCGTTCGGCATGGGTGGCGCGAACGCCCACGTGATCATCGCCGCCCCCGACACAGCCGTCCGCGCAGGGACGAGCGCCGGACCGATCGGCGGCGGTTCGGGTCTGTTGCCCTACGTGGTGTCGGCGCGGTCCGATGTCGCTGCCCGCGAAGCGGCTCGGCGCGGCGCCGATCGGCTGGCGGGGGCGTCGCCGGACGAGTTCTACGACCTGGCGTACACCGCGTGCCGTCGACGTGGACAGCACGGTTATCGAGCCGCGGTGCTCGCCGACTCGCCCGTCTCGGCGGCCGAACAGTTGCGTGCCGCCGAGCCGGTGTCTGCGGTGCGGTCGGGCAAGACCGCGTTCGTGTTCTCCGGCAACGGCTCCCAATGGCACGGCATGGGCGCCGCACTGCTGCGAGAGAGCATCGTTTTCGCGGCGGCGATCGAGGAGATCGACGGGATCTGCGAGCCATTGCTGGGTTGGTCGATCACCACTGAACTGAGGGCATCGGCCGAGCGGTCGCGTCTGTCGCTCACCGAGGTGGCACAGCCCCTGCTGTTCGCGGTACAGGTCGGATCGGTGCGAATGCTGGACGAGTTGGGCGTGCGACCGTCCGCGGTCGTGGGACACAGCGTGGGCGAGGTCGCGGCCGCCTACACCGCGGGTGTCTTCGATCTGGCGACCGCGTGCCGAGTCATCGCCGAACGCAGTGCGGCGCAGGCGATCACCGCGGGGCGAGGGCGCATGGCCGCCGCCGGGCTGGGATTCGCCGAGGCCGAGCGGGTCCTCGCCGACTATCGCGAGCATCTCGAAATCGCCGGAGTGAACAGCGAATCCGATGTGACGTTGGCCGGTGCGCCGTGGGCGCTCGAGGAGGTCGGCGCGGAGCTGGCCCGCCGAGACGTGTTCTTCCGCATGCTGGGTCTGGACTACGCGTTCCACAGCGCCGCCATGGATCCGATCGAGCCGATCCTGCGGGGGCGGCTGGCCGGTCTGCGTGCTGTCGACCCGGTGATCCCCATGCTGTCCACGGTGACGGCGGGCCCGTTGCGCGGTACGGAAGCGGATGCCGCGTACTGGTGGCGCAATGTTCGCGAACCGGTGCTCTTCGCCCCGGCGATCGATGCGCTGGCCGCCCAGGAGTTCGATGTCTTCGTCGAGATCGGGCCGCACCCGGTGCTGGGCGGCTATCTGCGCAAGCTCGGCGCTGACCGGCCGACGGCCATCGTGCCCACCATGACCCGGTCCGATGATTCACCGAGCCGGATCCGGACGGCAGCGGCCACGGTCATCGCGGCCGGTGGAGCCGTGGACTGGAACCGTTGGTTCCCGCGCCCAGGAGCGGTGGCGAATCTCCCGGCCTATCCCTGGCAACGCGAAAGGCATTGGCACGGCGAGCCGCAGTGGTGGTCGCGTCGCGTCGGTGACGGCCGCGACGAGCACCCGCTGCTCGGCGAACGCGCCGACCTCGCCCAGCCGACCTGGCGGCTGGATGTCGAGCCGCACCGGCTGCCATGGTTGGCCGATCATCGAGTGGATTCCGCCGTCGTCATGCCCGCCGCCGCCTACGTCGAGATGGCTGTGGCTGCGGGGAACACCGTTCTCGACGCCCCGGTCGAGCTCGTGGGCTTCGGGGACCTGCGCGCGCTGACGCTGCCCTGGGACGACCCGGCCATGGATGTGCGCACCCAGGCATCGGTGAACGAGGACGACGGCGCGGTGGTCGTCGCGAGCCGTTCCGGGGCGGGCAACTGGCAGGTCAACGCCCGCGGCGTCGTCCGCAGCCTCGTGGACGCACCACCCGCCCCGGTGAAACCCGATGCGCTCGCGGACGAAAACCGTTGGGAGCATGAGGAGTTCTACACGGCGATGCAGGCCGTGGGGCTGGTTTACGGTCCGGCATTCCGGGTGCTGCGCACGCTGCGGATCGGTGATGGCGAACTGGTGGCCGAATACGACGCGCCTTACCCGGACGCCGATTTCGTCGCACATCCCATGGTGCTGGACGCCGCACTGCAGGCGGTGATGCCGTTGCTGGCGAACGATCGCCTGTATCTCCCCTCGGGTTTCGACGCGGTCAAGGTGTGGCGCCGTCCTGCCGCCGCGGGTCTGATCGTGGTGCGACTGACCGATCCGGCGAGTCTGCAACCCGCCGCCGATATCACCATCGCCGACGTCGACGGCACGGTGTCCATTGCGATGACCGGTGTGCGCCTGCGCTTTCAGCGGTCCGTGACGGTGCCGCTGCAGCACGATGTCACCGTGCTGCGCGCGGCTCCGCGCATCGGAGAACGCACGGGCGGCTACCCACTGCCCGGCTGCGGGAGCCTGGTCGCCGCGGCGGCCGAGCGGCTGGGCGACGCGGCCACCCGCGACCGCCGGGCATATGCCGATCAACTCGCCCGAACCGGGGTGTTCCACGCCCACCTCGCGGCGCGGACACTCGCCGAATTCGTCCCCGGAGACGTGGAATTCACCGCGGCCGACATCATCGCCGCCGGGGCCGACGCCAAATACGCGGCGATGGTGGACGTGCTGATCGCGCTCGCGCACGACGGGGGCCTGCTGGAGCGGGTCGGCGACGGTGCGGGCGAGCGCTGGCGGGTGCACGGCACGGCGGCGCCGGACGCGTTGTTCCGCGCCCTGGTCGCGGACTTTCCCGAGGTCACCACGGTGCCACTGGTATTCGGCCGGGTCGCCGCCCGCATACCCGAAGTGCTGCGCGGCGAACTGGACGCGGTCGAACTGATCTTCTCCGAAGCCGACGCGCACTTCGTCGAGCGGACATACAGCACCGGGCCGGCGAACGTCGACAATCTGCGCCGGGCGACCGCGGTGGTGCGGGAACTGGTCGAGCGCTGGCCCGCCGATCGCCCGCTGCGGATCCTCGAGGTCGGCGGCGGTACCGGTATGGTCACCTCCCAACTCCTCCCGTTGCTGCCCGCAGATCGCACGCGCTACGTCTTCACGGATGTCTCGCAGTGGTTCCTGCCGAAGGCCGAGACTCGCTTCCAGGACTACGATTTCGTCGAATACCGCCTGCTCGACCTGGACCGCTCGCCACTCGAGCAGGGCTTCGCGGCGGGCGAATTCGACGTGGTGGTGGGTGGCTACGTACTGCACGCCGCGGCCGATGTCCGCGCCGCGCTGCGGGGCGTCGGGGAGCTGCTGGCCGACGGCGGTGACCTCATCGCGGTGGAGATCCACGACACCGCGACAGCGGCCGTGTGCTTCGGTGTACTCGAAAGCTTCTGGGGTTTCACCGATTCCGAGTTGCGCACACGTTCGCCGCTGCTGGCGGTCCCGCAGTGGGAGAAGGTACTCGCCGACAGCGGGTTCACCGAGGTGGCGGTCTTCGGGGACGGACTGGATCCGGTGCTGAATTCGGTTCTGGTGGCGCGTCATCCGGGCTCGGAGGCGATCGGCGATCCGCTTGCCGTCGGCGGGCCGGTGGCGGCGGCCGACTGGCTGGTGGCCGCGGAACCGGCCGACGCGTCCCTGGCCGACGAACTGTGTGAGCGGCTGCCCGGAGGCGGTACCCGTATCCCCCTGGCCGCCGACGACTCCGACTGGTCGGCCGCGCTCGCCGGGACCGGCGGCGACGATGGCCCGAATATCGTGCTGCTGCTGGGCGGTTCGGAGATGTCCGGCGATGTCGACGCGACATTGGGGCGCGCCGCTGTACTGCGCGCCATCGCCACCGCCGTCATCCGGGGCGGCTATTCGCCGAACCTCTGGCTGGTCACTCGTCCCTCCGGCATGTTCGGCGCTCCCGAGGCCGCCGAGCATCCCGTCGACGCGGCGGTGTGGGCGATGACCCGGGTGCTGGTGACCGAACAGCCCGGGATCACGTTGCGGGCGGTGTCGCTGGATCGTACTCGGCGTCCCCTGGACCGGCTCATGGCCGAATTGCTGGATCCGGGTGAGGAGGATGAGATCGTCCTGACCGCGCACGGCCGATTCGTACCGCGGCATCGGCGGTTGCCGCGCTCTACCGTGCCCGGGACCGACGTCGCTCGCTATGCCCTGAGGGTCGCGAATCCGGGGCCGTCCTATCGCATTTCGTGGACGGAGATGCCGGACGTGCGCCCGGGCCCGGGCGAGGTGGTGATCGAGGTCGCCGCCGTGGCACTCAACAATCGCGACGTCATGCAGGCGCTCGGGCGCACCGAACCACAGCCCGGCGTGGATGACCATCCGGTGTGTTTCGACTGCGCCGGGGTCGTCTGCGAGGTCGGCGAGGGCGTCACGACCGTGCGGCCGGGAGACCGCGTCTTCGCGATCACCCTCGGCGCGGGCGCTTCTCGCGTGGTCACCCGAGCGGATCTGGTGGGGCTCATACCCGACGGCATGACTTTCACCCAGGCCGCGACGCTGCCGGTCGTCTCCGTGACCGTGCACCGCGCACTGCACGACCTGGCGCGGCTCGAGCCCGGTGAGACCGTCCTCATCCACGCGGCGACCAGCGGCGTCGGCCTGGCCGCCCTGCACTACGCCCAGCGGATCGGAGCGACGGTGGTCGCGACCGCGGGCACTCCCGTCAAACGGGATCTGCTGCGGATGCTCGGTGTGGATCACGTATTCGACTCGCGCGACCTGCGTTTCGCCGATCGGATACGCGCGGCCGTGGGGCAGGTGGACGTGGTGTTGAACTCACTGACCGGCGAGGCGGTGACCCGCAGCATGGAACTGCTGCGGCCCGCGGGCCGGTTCATCGAACTGGGACCGATCGATCCGCAGCTGCACGCGGGCGGGTCGGCGGTCGCCGTACCGCGGTCACTGCTCGTCGCCGCGGTGGACATCCACGACCAGTCGGTGAACAGGCATGAGAACGACGCCTGCCTTCCGGAGGTGGTCGAGGCGGTGCGGACCGGGATGTACCGCCCACTGCCGCACAGCGTCTACCCCGCGGACCGGGCAGTGGAAGCGTTTCGGGCACTGCAGCATTCCCAGCACGTGGGCAAGATCGTGATCAGTCTGGACCCGCCGCCCTCGTCGGTGGGCAAGCGCGCGTCCGTCCCGGCCTTCGATCCGGAGGCCGCCTATGTGGTCACCGGCGGGACGAGCGGACTGGGCGCGGAGAGCGCCCGCTGGCTCGTCGATCACGGCGCTCGTACCCTCGCCCTGGTCGGCCGTCGGGGCGCGGCGACGCCGGGGGCGGCGCAACTGCTCGCCGAGCTCGACGCCCGCGGGGCACGGGCCACCGCGCACGCGGTCGACGTGACCGATGCCCGGCAGGTGCGCACACTCCTGTCCACATTGGAGTCGGATGGTCATCCCGTGCGCGGAATCATCCATGCCGCAGCGCTTTTCGATGACTCGCCCACCGTCGAGTACACCGACGACCGGCTGCGCGCCGTGCTGGCGGCCAAGATGGACGGGGCCCGGATCCTCGACGAGCTGACACGCGATCGGCAACTGGATTTCTTCGTGAACTTCTCCTCCTTCGTCCATACGGTGGCCAACCGGAACCAGTCCGGCTATGTCGCCGCCAACGCGTACGAGGAAGCGGTGGTGCATGCCCGCCGACAGGCCGGACTGCCCGGGCTGGCGGTGTTGTGGGGCGCCATCTCCGATTTCGGGCACGTGGCACGAAATGATCTCAGCGACTCGCTGGCAGGACTCGGGTTCGGCGTCTGTGATGCGGCCACCTCGGTGGCCGCCATGGGCGGCCTGCTGGACAGCGGTGCCGCGGTGGTCACCGCGCAGACGCCGGACTGGGGGCGATTGGCGGCCATGTTCCCGCTGGTGAGCCGACCCCGATTCGCCGGGATGCTGTCGGCCACGCCGGTACGAGACGGCGAGGAGCGGCGCCTGTCGCAGTTGATCGCGCAGGCGCCGGACGAGCAAGCGGCCGAATCCGCACAGGCGGCGGTGGCCGGGTTGATCGCCCGGATACTGCAGACGACCCCCGATCGTGTGCAGCCGTCACGGCGGCTGGACGAGCTCGGCGTGGACTCGCTGATGGCGACCGAGGTCACGGTCGCGATTCGCCGCCAGTTCGATTGTGACGTCCCACTTCTCGAGGTCGCGTCGTCGACCGTGACCGATCTCGCGCGGCGGCTGATGCTGCGCATGCGGGAGTCGGCGGGTTCAACGCGATGAGGCTGTTCCGGCGGACGTGGGGCACCGGGGATACGGTGGCCGCTCTGATACACGGGGGCGGCACCGACTCACGAACCTGGCATCGGGTCGGTCCCGCCTTGGCGGACAGGGGTTTCCGCGTAATCGCGGTGGATCTGCGCGGGCACGGCCAGAGCCCGCGCGGTTATTACAGTCCCCGTGCCCTCGCCGATGACCTGGTGGAGAATCTCCCCGAGCAGGTGGACCTGGCCGTCGGCCACTGCCTGGGCGCGGCCGTGCTCGCCCTGGCGCTGCCGCTCCTGCGGCCCCGGCACGCGGTCTACGCCGAGCCGTACTGGAGTGTCATGGGCAGTCCACGACCACTGTCGCCCAACGCTTTCGCCGAATTCACCGAGACGGATCCGGCGCTGCTCGCCGCGCGTCATCCGCGCTGGACGCCCGCGGATATCGACGCCGAGATCGCCGCGCGAGCCTGCTGGGATGTTCGGGTCAGCCTCGATCTGCATCGATTCGACATGCCGCCCGCGCCGGACCCGGCGCCCGAGGGATCGCTGGTACTGCTCGCCGACGCGGACGAGCCGCTCATACCGATCGACCCTCGGGCACTGCGGGAACGAGGTTTCCGGGTCCGGACCGTTTCCGATGCCGGTCATGCCATCCATCACGACAATCTCCCCGGATTCCTCACGGCGCTTCAGCTATCTTTCAGCTGTCTTGCATATCGCCCTGCAGACCGCAGAGCTTCCACTGTCCGTTCTCCTTGACGAGATCACCCTTCCAGTCCACGTCGTGGATATAGCTGCGGTACTTCACCGGCACACCGACGAAGGTGCTGTGCGCGGTGACGGTCGCTTTGTCGGGCGCGGTCTGGGTGGTGCCCAGCACCTGGAACTGCCGGCGGACGCCGTTGATCTCCGATCCGATATTCGTGTCCAGGTAGGGATTCAACTGCTGGACGATCTTGGTGAACTGGTCTTTGAACGAATCGCACACCAGATCCAGCTGTTTCATCGCACTGGGGTCGCTGGGGTCCTCCACCACACGCTGGAACGTTTCGAGGTAGCTGACGAGATCGGGGTCCAGTGGGCGGCTCGCCGCACTCGGTGCGACGTCGACCACGCCGAACACCTCCGGCGGCTCGGGCACCTTGAATCCCGAAGCGGCGAACTCGGTGTCAGCGTCCTTCTTCCAGGTGCCGTCCTTGATCATCGTCGTGACCGCCGCGGTGAGCTGCTGCTGCAGCTGCGCGTCGTCCTTCTTCAGCCCGATTCCGTAGCGTTCCTGGGTGAAGCGGTGACCGACCACCTTCAGCTGATCCGGATGCTGGGCGGCGAACCCCGCGAGGATCACATCGTCGGTCGTGACGGCATCCACCTGCCCGGCCAGCAGCTTGTCCACGCAGGCGGAATAGGTGTCCTCGAGGTCGATGCGCATCTCGGCCGCGAACTGGTTCTGGGCGGTCTGCACCGACGTGGATCCCTTTGCGGTGCAGACATTCTTGCCGTTCAGATCCTCGGCCCTGGTGATATCCGTATTACCCTTGGGCACCAGCAGGTCCTGTCCCGCAACGAAATACGGGCCGGCGAAGGAGACCTGCTTCTTCCGATCGGCATTGATGGTGTAGCTGGCGACCACGAAATCAACCGCACCGCTTTGGATCAGCTTCTCCCGATCCTCCGACCGCGCTTCCTTCCAGGTGATGTGGTCAGCGTCGACACCGAGCTGTCCGGCGACATAGCGCGCCACGTCGATATCGAAACCGTGCATGGTCCCATCGGCGGCCTTCACACCCAGTCCGGGCTGGTCGTACTTCACCCCGATGGTCAGCTTTCTGCTGTCGGCCGCGTTCTTGTCGTTGTGCGATCCGCAGCCCGCCCCGAATACCGCGAGACCGCCGATCAAAACCGTGCAAAGCACATGCTTGTTCATCGCCAGATCCTTTCCGTTCGGAAATGTGTCGCGGTCGAACAGATTTCGAGCACCTGATGCTAACTCTCGCAACATTTCAGCGAACCGATTTCGACTCGATCGAACCGGTCCCGAAACGTGCTCGTGTCGCGCCGGAGATGACCCCGGCTCCTGGGTAGGCTCGCGCCCCGTGTCCCACTGGAGGCCGTTTGCGTATGTGCCGCGCCTGACCGCCACCGACCGGTCGCGGCCGATCGAGCTGCTCTTCGACATCGTGTTCGTGCTCGCCCTGAGTCAGGTCGGCAGACTCATGCAGCACGACTCCAGCCTGCTGGGCATCGCCCGGACGGTCGCACTGCTGTTGCTGCTGTGGTGGCCGTGGAACCAGATGGTCACCATCGCCTGCTACCTGCCCTCCGACGAGATCCGGATGAAGATCGGAACCCTGGTCGCCACAGCGGTTTTCGTGCAACTGGCGCTGGTCGCGCCCGAAGCGTTCATGGACCGGCCGGGCGGCTACGACGGACCCACCGTCTTCGTCATCGCGCTCATCGCGGCGCGGTCGATCGGCGTCGCGCTGTGCTGGATGCTGGCCTTCGGCGCGCCCCGGCTGCGCGGCAATCTGGTGTGCCTGACCGTCGGCGCGTTCATCGGTTACGGCCTGATGTTCGCCTCACTGGGCACGACCGGCATGACCCAGGTCGCATTGCTGCTCGGCGCGGCGCTCGTCGACATCGGCGGTGTCTGCCTCACCGCGTGCCCGAATACGCAGGCCCGCTTCCACTTCGGGCTGGTGGAGGGCTGGCAGATCCATTCGACGCAGATCTTCTGCACCCGCATGAAGGTGGCCTATCTGGTGTCACTCAGCCAATGCCTGGAGTTCCTCGACATCATCGCGCAGGCCAAGACGATCAGCGCCTCGCTGCTGGTGTTCCTGGTCACGGCGGTGCTCATCATGTATCTGCTGTGGCGTTCCTATGGTGATCTGCTGTTCCCACAAGCGATTTCGGTGCTGGCGCCCGATTCGGAGAAACTCACCCTGGGGCAGAAGCTGGCGCTGTGCATCGGCGGATACCACTTCGTGCACGCGTTCATGATCGGAGGCGTCCTAGTGCTGGCGGTGAATCTGCAGGACGAGTTCGCGGTGCTGTCGGACGAAGGCGTGGCGGGGACCGTGGACACCGGGAACCTCGAGCGGATGCTCGCCGGGCTCGCGCTGGTCTTCGCCTGTCAGGCGGTGTTCTTCTTCCTGGTGACCCGGCGATTCGATCCGGCCCGCCTTGTACTGGCCCTCGCCTGCCCGGTGGCGATCCCGCCACTGGTCGGGGCTCCGGTGCTGGCGGTGGCGGCGACGGTGGTGGCGTTCGGCATCGCCCTGTTGTGGTGGGACCAGACCCGCTACGCCGACCTGCGCGGCACAGCGCAGCCGGTCCCCGCCGCCCGACCGGCGGTGGCTTGAGCCATGAGCACTGTGCTGCAACAGATCCGGGCGTACGCCACCACCGTGGCGCCCGCGGGACCGGTGGCCACCATCACCGGCATCGAGATGTTCTACGACGTCATGAAGGCGTTCACCTTCTCCCAGGTCGACACGTTGATCCTGCGCGAACCGAGCGCACACGGATTCCTGCACGGCCTGCTGATCCTGGCGATCGTCTGGGGCTGCTGGGTAAGCTACTGCTGGGCGGCCAACACCCTGCGCGCCGATGTCGGCGTCTTCCGCAGCGTCTACTTCCTGGCGCTGCTGTCGCTCACTCTGCTCGGCCTGTCGCTGCCACTGGCCTTCACCGGCAGCGGATTGCAGTCGCGCGCGGTGATCTTCATCGTCAGCTACCTGATGATCCGGCTCGGTTCGGCGGTGCTGGTGCTGGTCGCCCGGGGGCCCGCCCATCGCCGCCGCGCCGCCCTCGTGGTCACGGCCGCGGCGGGCACCGCGACACTGATCGCGGTATCGGCCTACTGCGCGCCGGGCGCGCAGAACCTGCTGTGGGTCCTCGCGCTGGCCGTCGAGATCGCCGCGACCATCGTGTACTGCCGGGGCTGGCAGATCCACTCGGCCGAACGATTCGCCGAGCGATTCGGCTTCCTGGTCACCGCCGGATTGGAAATCTCGCTGGGCCGCATGGCTTTCGGCATGCTCGGCGAACCGGTGGGCCCGAGCCAGATCATCCTCATCGCCACCACCACATTCATGATCATCGTGCTGTGGTGGTTCTATTTCGACCTGTTGTCCCGCTATGCCAAACACCGGCTCGAACACGCGCACGGCCCGGAACGCATTCGCATCGCGGTGGTCGTCTACTCCATGCTGCACCTGCTCGTCGTCGCGGGCATGCTGCTGATCGCGCTGGCCATGCGCACCGTCGGCCACGAGATCTACACCACCGACGCCGGACTGCTCGGCCGTCCGCTCGAACCGGTGTGGGCGGCGAGTCTCGTGGCCGGGTTCGCGTTGTATTGCGTTGCCATAGCGGCCATGTGGCGGGGCCTGGGCCAGCCGGTCCGCTGGTCCAACCTCACCGGCGCCGCCGCCGCACTGGCCCTGCTCCCGGTGCTGCGCACGATCCCGGCCGTGCTGTCCCTGCTGACCATCGGCGTGCTGGCCCTCGCGGTCGCCCTCGGTCAGTACGCCGTCGGGTACCGCCGCCGTCGGGAGTTGCTCGCCGTCGTCGATACGACCGCCCCCGCACTCGGCCCGGCGGTCGCCACCTAGCGGCAGCCTCGGGGCCGCCTCAGCGCAGTGCGCGCTCGAGTCCGGCGGCGACGCGATCGAGGGGTTCGGTGGTGCCCTCGGTGCGGCACAGCACCAGTGCGCCCTCCAGCCCGGCGATCAGCAGGGTGGCCAGGTCGGTGGCGTCGGGGTCGGGGATTCCGTTGCGGAGCAGGCATTCTCGGTAGGAGTCCTGCCAGCGGCGGAAGACATCGCTTGCGGCGGTGAGCAATTCGGCGTCGTCGGGTCCCGCGCCGAGGGCCACCGCGGCGACGGCGCAGCCGGGTGGGTGCTCGCCGCCGGTCATGATCATCTTCACCCCGGCCAGGATGGCGCGCATGGCGGAGACGGGGTCCTGGTTCGAGCACACCGCCTCGATGGCGGGGCCGACCGCGCCGTCGACGAGGCGCACGACCTCCTCGGCGAGTTCGGTCTTGCCGCGCGGGAAGTGGTGGTAGATGACGCCGCGGTGGGTGCCGGCCTGTTCGACGATCTCGCGGAAGCCCGTGGCCGCGTAGCCGCGGGCACGGAACAGCAGCGCCGCCTGGCGAATCATGCGTGTTCGCGTATCGCGAGCCACCACACCTCCCGATCCAATGTCGACTAGGACAGCAGTCCTAGAACATCCTCGCACGACGTGTCCAGGACGCTCGACGTCGAACCGGGAGCGATCGGGCCGGGCTCAATCGGCCTCGGGCGCCAGGGCATCGCGCTCGAGCAGCCGCACCCCGGTCACCAGGGTGGGTTCGATGGCGACGATCGAGTCCATGACGCCGTCGATCCAGGGCCGGACCAGCTCGTCGTAGCGGGCGATCAGCTCCGGGTCGGTGACCGTGCGCGCGATCCCGGTCACCACGACCGACCAGCCCAGGCGGTTCTCCCGATCGATGTCGTCGGCCTCGTAGGCGACCACGACCTCGGATTCGGCGTGTACCGCCGAGGTGAGCCGCGAGCTGAGCCGGGTGCGCACGATCACGACGCCGTCGTCGACGTAGTGGTTGACCGGGCGGATGGCGGGCAACGCGTCGCGAGTGAAGACCACCCGGCCGAAGGGCACACCGGCCAGCAGACGCAGGGACTCGGCCCGGGACAGGTTCACCATGGTCCGCGCCGAGTCGTCGAGACGGGATCCTTTCATGGGCAACCTCCGCTCCTCGGGTGTCGTGATAGCCGTCCCCTCCGATATCACCACCGCACCGACCTGCCGACCAGGGGCAAAGGTCCCGGAGACCGCTCAGTGGCCGACGGGTTGCCCGCTCGGTTCGAACGCCCGCGACAGCGCGGCCTTGATGGGATCACGGGTGGTCGCCACCAGGGCGAAGGTCGCCTCGCGCACGAGTCGCTCGGCGGTGGTGCGGGCGATGACCGAACGGCTGCCGGTCGCCACCACGCCCGCCGCGGCCGCGTTGACCGCCGCGTGCGCGATCTCGGCCCGCACCGCATGCGTGGCGTCCAGATCCCCGACCACCCGGCCGTAGCGTTCACGCAGCGCCTCCAGGTGCGCGAGGTGCGGACCCGCATCGGCCCCGCACTCCTTCAGGTGCCGCACGCAACGCATCAGCACGCCCAGCGCCAGCCCGCCGTTCACCCAGTCGCTCAACGCGACCCCGCCCGCCGGACCGTCGTCCACCGGCTTGACCGACAGCACCCGGTCGCTCGCGACGAAGGTATCGGTGAAGGCCAGCCGCACGGTGGCGCTCGCGTCCGCGGCGATCAACGGAAGTCGTTCGGCGGCAATATTTTCCGGCTCGCGCACCGGGACCAGCAGGGTCGCCACGGCGGCCGACGCGCCCGTGTCCGCCCGCGCGGCCACTGCCACGGCGTCGATGTAGCCCCAACCGGTCACGAACGGCGTCGCTCCGCCGAGGACATAACCGCCGTCGACGGGTTCGGCGAATACCGTCGGCTCGGTGCGCGCGCCGGCGTAGGAGACGCCGCAACGGTAGCCACCCGACAGCATGTCGGCCAGGTACCGGCCGCGCAGGCCCTCATTGTCACTGGCCAGCAGCGACCGCAACGCGCCCAGGTGCTGCGCCCACACGAAGCCCGTTGCCAGACAACCGCTGATCACGGTCGCGGCGGTGTCGATCAGCAACTGCGGCGACATTCCCTCCGATAACGGAAACCCGTAGAACCCGCGCCGAGCGAGCGCCTCGAAGTGCGAGGACGGAATCACGCCGGTGCGATCCACCTCCCCCGCCCGCGGTGCGAGGACCTCGTCCACCAGCGACTCCGCCTCGCGCACCCAATCCTTGCCCATCAGCTCCCTTGCCAGCTCCCGATCGAGTTCCACCGCACCGGATTCCGGCCGATACGGGTCGTTCGCGATGCTACGCGACCAGGGGCGATGTGTCGGATTACGGACCGACCGAACAGTCTTCATCCAAAGGCCGCGGCGGATACCGATGGATTGCCGGAACCGTCGAGATGTTCGCGCGAAGCTCTACCCGGAAACCGAGCCCGGTGGGAGGATGCCACCGTGGAGCAAACCGCCGCGATTACGGTCGAGGTGCGCTCGTCCTCGACCCTGCCACCTCGTGACGCCTTCGAGCAGTGGGAGGCTCTGATGGCCGACGCCATCGTGCCCTCCGCGATATCGCCGCTGCATCAAGGGCATTGGCGGGGCAAGATTACGAGCGCGCAATTCGATCGCGTCTCGGTCGCGCTCATGCGAGCCAGCGCACAACAGGTGAACCGGTCGCCGAAGATGGTGGCCCGCTCGCAGGGCGAGTTCCTCCTCGCGAATATCGTGATGGAGGGAACCAATTGGACCGAGCAGGAAGGCCGCACGGCGGAATCCGTCGCGGGCTCGATCGCCTTCTATGACAGCGGATTCCCATTGCTCAGCCGCACCACCGACAATGCCATGTCGACCATGCTGCGTGCGCCCCTGCAGCCGATTCTCGACTACGCCGGCCTGACCCGCGACGAGATTCCGCTCGCGATACCGATTCCCACCGACGGCGCGATGGGTGTGGTCACCCGGTTCTTTCAGGATATGGCGACCCTGACCGCCGTCGAAGCCGAACGCGCGAGCGTCGCCTTCGACGGTCAGACCACCGGAATGCTGGCCTCGGCGGTGCTGCTCGCGGTCGGCAAAGAGTCACCGGCACCGGCGAATTCGCTCTACACCCGCCAGCAAATGATGGCCTACCTGCGTAATCGTTTCACCGATCCGGACCTCACCGTCGACGAGATCGCCCGCGCCTGCCTGGTCTCGCGGCGCACCCTGTATCGGATGAGCGAAGGGCTCGGCGGGCCGGGCGCGCTCATCCGTCGCATGCGAATCGAATACGCCAAGAAACGTATTCGGTCCGAACCCACCCGGCCGCTGAATTCGATCGCCACCGCGTCGGGATTCTCCTCCGACCGCCACTTCTATCGGGCCTTCCAGATCGAAACCGGTATGACCCCGGGAGAATTCCGCGCCCAGGCCACACCGCGCGGCCTGATCGCCGACCGGCGTTGAACGAATCCACGTCCCACGCTAGGTCAGCAGTCCCCCGTGTTCGAGCGCCTCGGCCGGCGGGCTGGTGTATCGCGGCGCCCGATAGTGGAAATCGAAATTGGCGCGCAGGTATCGGCGATAGTCACCGAGCGTGTGAATCGTGTCCTCGCGCTCTTGTTCGGTGACCCCGAGGACATCCAATTCCCGCATGAGGCTGCCCTCCAGCCGATGAATACGCTGAATTCCGTCCGTCAGCATGTCGTTCACGGCCTCGATGGCATCGGTCCTGGGGTGCACACCATAGTGTTCGGCGAGCAGGACGGCGTTGTACTTGTATCCAACCGCCTCATCCGCCTGCAGTGAATGAATATCGTTGATCAACCCCATGTGGTCGGTCACGGCGGCGCGCAACGACTTCAGCGCCGGAAGCCGGCGGATCGGGTCGGGCAGTTCGAAACCGTAGGCGATCTCACTGAGATCGAGCAGCATGTAGATTCCTACGGAAACCTGCCGGTGCGTTCGGTACTCGTCCAGGGTCGGCAGTTCACCGGTCACCGTCCGGATGCTCTCGGTGTAGTAACTCCAGAGCCATTCCTGCATTTCGGCGCGGACGCCGTTGCGCCACGGCTGCGAGCGGCCGTAACACAGCCTGCGCCACAGGTCCCGGAGACTGCCGGCCAGCACACCGGTCGTCATTCCGGTCGCCTGAAAACCGACCTCTAATCGCCCTATCGTTTCCAGGCAGCGCTTCGGATCGGGCAGTTCTATATCGAACTGATCGTCGACGATAAACGCCCATGCCGCGAATTGGGATAGTAATCCGAGAGTTTCGACTCCCACCTCGGGGCACCAGAGGGCGTACATGTCGGCCGGGCGGGTCGCCATGACACGACGGCGGGCGGACTCCGAGGGGACCAGATCCCAGCTCTCCAGCCACCGCCACATCATTGCCTCGGCGGCCGCGACGCGCGGATTCACACCTTCTGGACGGTAGGGCATATAGAAGTCAGGAAGTACTGCACGGTCGAACAACATGGGGCTCAACTCCTTCGGTCGGCGGAATCCGCGAGTTCTCGCCCGCCGTTCGGAGACAACAGGATTGAGTTCCCACAACCAGCGGATCGCGCCCGGTCTGTCCATTATTGCCGGTTTTCCGCGGCGTCGCGCGCAATTCGGTAGCGCACTACGCCCATCCGACCGAAGGAGCGGCTGAGCCTGCTAGCGGTCCTGGTGACCGTCGCACCACTGCTCGGCGGGGACGACGGCCTTCACCTCGGCGATGTGCTCGCCGCAGCCGGACCAGGTCGTCTTACCGCAGGTCTCACACGGGACGGGTTGGCACACGGAGTGTTCCTCTCTCTGGCGATCGAATGACCATCGGATTTGACAGCCCACCATGGTGTCAGGTCTGGCGCAGCTCCCAGTCGGCAGGTAGCCCTTCCACCTTCACCGTGGTGGTCTCGGCCTGGATCGTGACGGTCGCGTCGCCCAGGCGCAGGTCGGCCAGGCGCACCCGGCCGATGCGTTCGGGCAGCCGCGGCGACACCGTCAGGGTGCGGTGCGGAACGTCGGGCTCGAGGCCCAGGAACGCACGCAACAACAGCAGGGGCGCGGCGCTGGCCCACGCCTGCGGCGAACACGAGGTCGGGTAGGGCACCGGGGTGGGCAGTGCGGTGCGGGCGAAGCCGCAGAACAGTTCGGGCGGGCGGCCGCCGAAGGCGAGAATCGCCTCCAGCAGGCCACCGGCCAGCCGCTCGGCGAGTTCGATGGCGCCGGGGATGTGCTGGTAGCGCATCAGCCCGGCGACCGCGAGGGCGGTGTCGTGCGGCCAGATCGAACCGTCGTGGTAGCTCATGGGGTTGTAGCGGCCCATGCTGGAGGCCAGGGTGCGCAGGCCGAAACCGCTGTCCATGGACGCGTCGCCCAGGTGCTCGATGAGCGCGCGGGCGCGGTCGTCACCGACGATGCCGGTCCACAGGCACTGGGCGGCATTGCTGGACAGCGCGTCGATCCTGTTCTTCTGTCCGTCCAAACCGATTGCGTACCACCCGGATTCGGGGATCCAGAAGGATTCGTCGAATTTGCGCCGCAGGGTCTGCGCCTCGGCCCGCAGCCGGTGGGCGGTATCGGGGTCGCCGAACGCCTCGGCCATGTCGGCGCGGCCCAGCTTGGCGGCGTAGACGTAACCCTGGACCTCGCACAGCGCGATCGGCGGATCCGCCAGCCGCCCGTCGGCGAAGTTGATCGCGTCCCAGCTGTCCTTCCAGCCCTGATTCGCCAAGCCCCGATCGGTCTTGCGGCGGTATTCGACAAATCCGTCGCCGTCGGTGTCGCCGTAGCGGTCGATCCACGACAGGGCCGCGTCGGCGGCGGGCAGCAGGGCCTCGATCGCCCGCCGGTCGGCTCCCCAACGCCAGCACTCGGCCAGCAGCATGACGAAAAGCGGTGTGGCGTCGGCGGTTCCGTAGTACACGGAACCGCCGAGCACCTGATCGCCGCCGGGGCCGTGCCGCATCTCGTGCATGATGCGGCCCGGCTCCTCCTCGGTGACCGGATCCTCCTTGACGCCCTGCAGCCGCGCGAGCTGACGCAGGGTGCCCAGGGCCAGATCCGAATCCAACGGCAACGCCATCCACGAGGTGAGCAGGCTGTCGCGCCCGAACAACGCCATGAACCAGGGCGCGCCCGCGGCCACATAGGCCGGCCCGCCGCGCGCCGAATCGTCGATCCGCAGCGCACCGAGATCGCTCTCGGTGCGCTGCAGAATCGCGGTCAGGTTGCGATCGCCGGTGGTGAGGGTGGTAGCGCTGGCTCGCCACCGCTTCATCCGGACGATCGGGCTGTCCTGCTGGTCGTCGCCGAGGCTCATCTCGACCGCGCGATGCCCGAGGACGGGCTGGCAGTAGACCGTGGTCTGCCAGCGGGTCCGGCCGGGCACCACGATCCGCCAGCTCAAGGTGCCCGGCAGGGCCAGGGGCGCACCGTCGGCGCGAATGATGAGCCCGCGCCCGCCGTCCGCCCGGTCGGACAGATGCAGTTGCCCGGCGTCGGCCCGGACCTCACCGGTACCGGCGGCGACCGTGCCCGACTTCACCGCGAACAGATCGGCGAAGTCGGATTCGGCGTGCAGCGTCACCGTCATGGCGGTGTCCTCGTCACCGAGGTTGTCGATCATGATGATCTCGCGCATGCCGTCGCCGATCATGCGCCGCCGCACCACCAGCACCGTGGAGTCGGCCACGCCCGGCCGCGGTGGCTTGCGCAGGATGAAGCGGGCACGGAAGGCCTCGGGCGTGGTGACCGAAAGCGGTTCGGGCGCATGGTCGTCCAGGCGCAGCTCCCAGCGCGACAGCACCCGCGCGTCACGATAGAACAGACCCTGTGAGGTGCCGTCGTGAATATCACCGCGGTGATCGGACAGGCAGAACGTGCTCGATTCCACCAGCGTCACGATTCCTCCGCTCGCATCGACCGGCACCGGCTGTCCGGCATTGAACACCACGTCACTCATGGCCGTGCGCCCACGGCGTTCTCGGTTTCCGTAGCGCCGGGCAGCAGATCCGGCACCGACGTGGGCAACGAGATGGCGCCGCGCCAGCCGCGCATCCGCGCCCGTGCCTCGGCTACCACGATCGCGTGCCGGTAAACCTCGGCGTAGCCACTGCCGAGTTTGTCCAGCGAGAAGCGTTTCACCACCCGCTCGCGGCAGGCATGCGGATCCAGCTCGCCGGCGCGCGCGATGGCGTCGGGCAGTTCGGCGGGGTGGTCGCAGATGAATCCGGTCACGCCGTGCTCGATCACCTCCTCGACCGCGCCGCCGCGCAGGGCCACCACCGGGGTGCCGCACACCATGGCCTCGATCATCACGATGCCGAACGGCTCCTCCCAGGAGATGGGGAACAGCAAACAGCGTGCGGCGGCGAGCAATTCGCGTTTGGCGATGGCGTCGGCCTCGCCGAACACACAGTCGTTGTCGGTGAGCCGGGGCCGGATGTGCTCGTCGAAGTAGGCGTGTTCGGGTGGCTCATTGCATTTTCCGGCCAGGATCAGGCGGATTCCCGCCGCGTGCGCCGCGTCCAGCGCGCGGTCGGGGCCCTTGTAGTCGGCGTATCGGCCCAGGAACAGCGCGTAATCCTTCTTCTCGGTGCGGAAGGGCCAGTCCTCGGGATCGATCGCGTTGTGCACCCGTCCGATCCAGGGCAGTTCCGGCGCGAGCGCGCGCTGGCGATCGCTGATCGCGACCAGGCCCACACCGTCGTCGAAGGCGTGGTAGTACTCGCGCATATCGCCCTCGACCGGGCCGTGCACGGTGACCACGGTCGGAATGCCGAGCAGCCGGTAGAAGGGCGCGTTCGACGGTCCGGCGAAGGTGTGGTCGTGCACGATGTCGATGTGGTCGTTGGCGGCCAGGTCCTCGATGACCGCGCGAACCTTCATGGCGTGCACCACTTCCGGGTAGATCTCGCCGAGCCGTTCGGTCAGCACGTCGTCCCAGACCCGCACGAATTCGGCCGCCGTACCGTCACGCCCGGCTCCGATCAACGTCACCCGATGACCCTGCTCGACCAGTTCATCGGAAAGACTGGCGACAATCGCCTCCACACCGCCGTATCCGCGCGGTGGAATATCGAAATACGGTGGGGCCACCATCACAATGTGCAAAGGTCGTTCGGAAGAAGCCGGTTCATCACGGTACAAATCGAAACTCATCACAGTCTCCTCCTCGTCGTTTGAGGCGAAACATCGAGTGTCAAGCTGCACAACGCCAACCAGCCTGCCCGCGTTGCCACTCGGGCGGCAACCGCGAAACGCGGGGACAGGTTTATTCCTAACGAATTACGAAATATGGCGCGGGATGGCGGTGTCGGCCGGTCCCGTTACCCCCTGTTGATTCCACTCGATTCCGACAAAATGCAAAACGCATTGGACCGAGGCACGTTTCATCGCGTGGCCGCTTCCCGACAGCCCCGACTCCGGCCTCGCCCGCAGGAAAATGACTGGCCCGCACTGGGATACTGGGTTATCTGTGAACCCGCGTCCGATCGAAAGGATCTCGAGGTGAGTACTGCCGCCGTTGCTCCGCTGCTCGCTACCGTCGCCACCGCGGTGTCGGAGGCGATCGGACGAGTTCGTCCCGAGTTCGCGGGAGCGGATCCGGTGGTGCGCCGATCGGAACGGGCGGATTTCCAGTCCAATGCCGCACTGCCGCTGGCCAAGCGGAGCGGGGAGGCGCCGAATCGACTGGCCGCCGAGCTCACCGGAGTGATCGCTGACCCGGCTGTCGCGGAGGTACGGCCCTCGGGGCCCGGTTTTCTCAACATCACGGTGACCGACGCGGCGTTGTGGACGCAATTGGCCGCACGGCTGGGCGACGCGCGGCTCGGTGTCGGGTGTCCCGAGCACGGTCAGCGGATCGTCATCGACTACTCCGCGCCCAATGTCGCCAAGGAGATGCACGTGGGGCATCTGCGCACCACGATCATCGGCGACGGTCTGGCCCGGGTGTTCGGGTTCCTCGGCGCGGAGGTCGTGCGCGCCAATCATCTCGGCGACTGGGGCACCCAGTTCGGCATGCTGATCCAGTTCATCGACGAGAATCCCGAACAGCCTTGGCACGCAGACGATCTCGGTGCCGATTCGGCGGTTTCGGCGCTGGACGGCCTGTACAAGGCGGCCCGGGCACGCTTCGACGCCGACCCCGGATTCGCCGATCGCGCCCGGGCCCGGGTGGTCGCGCTGCAAGCCGGTGATCCGGCGACGGTGGCCCGCTGGCGCGAGATCGTCGCGGAATCGGAGAAGGCGTTCGGCGCGATCTACGACCGGCTCGGGGTACTGCTCACCCCCGACGACTACGCCGGTGAGTCGTTCTACAACCCGATGCTCGCCGAGACCACCGCCGAACTGCTCGGCAAGGGCGTGGCCGTGCCCAGCGACGGCGCGGTCGTCGTGCTGTCCGAACAGGTCACCGGCCCCGACGACGCTCCCGCAGCGCTCATGGTCCGCAAGAGCGACGGCGGCTACGGCTACGACAGCACCGACCTGGCCACCATCCGCTACCGGATCGCGACCCTGCGCGCCGACCGGCTGCTCTACGTCACCGACTCCCGGCAGTCGCTGCACTTCCGGCTGATCTTCGAAACCGCGCGGCGCGCAGGCTGGCTCACCGACGCCATCACCGTCGACCATGTCGCCTACGGCACCATCCTGGGCCCCGACGGCAAGCCGTTCAAAACCCGCGCCGGTGGCACGGTCCGCTTGATGGACCTGCTCGACGACGCGGTCGCCGCCGCGCGAGCGGTGGTGGCCGAGAAGAATCCGGACCTCCCCGCGGCCGAACTCGACGCCATCGCGGAACGAGCCGGGATCGGCGCGGTCAAATACGCGGACCTGTCCACCAGCCGCGTCAAGGACTACATGTTCGACCCGGCCCGGATGACCGCGTTCAACGGAAACACCGGCGTCTATCTGCAATACGCGCACGCTCGCATCCACTCGATCCTGCGCAAGGCGGGCGAGCCCGACCATGCCCGGGTCGACACCGCCGCACCTGTCGAGCCGGCAGAGCGTGCGCTTCTGCTCGCCCTCGACGACTTCGCCGCCGTCCTCGCCGATGTCGCCGCGACCCTCGAACCACACCGCCTCGCAACCTATCTCTACGATCTCGCACGCACCTTCACCACCTTCTACGACACCTGTCCGGTCCTGACTGCCCCGGAACCCGCCCGCACCAACCGAATCGCCCTGTGCCGCCTCACCGCCCGCACCCTCGCCCACGGCCTGGACCTGCTCGGGATCGCGGCCCCGGCGCGCCTGTAGCCGGGTCCGTGCCAGATCGGGCACGGTGCGTACCAACCGGTTCCTTTGATAGCTTGGGCGCCGGGGAACGGTCGAAATCAGAGAGCAGGAGGTAGGGCGGTGTCCCTTCCGAGAACCCGGTGGTCACGAGCGGCGACCGTGATGGCGGCACTGGCCGCGGAGGTGCTGGCCGCCGGGCTGTGGGGTATCGGGACGCCGCAGGCCGCGGCGGCGCCCGCGGATTGCCCGGCGCTGAGCGTCATCGCGGTCCCCGGTACCTGGGAGACCTCCGACGACGATCCGCGCCAGGGCATGTTGTCGATGGTGACGCGCGGGCTACCGGGCTCCGTGCGAACGGAGTACGTGAGCTACGCGGCGACGGCGCTGCCCTGGGAGGGCGAGGTCTACGGGCGGTCCGAGCGCGAGGGCGTCAACAACACTCGTGGCACCATCGCCGACCTCGCGGCACGCTGCGGCGCAACGCGTTTCGCTCTGATCGGGTACAGCCAGGGGGCGAATGTGGCCGGGGATGTGGCCGCCGAGATCGGGACCGGGCACGGAGTGATTCCGCCTGACCGGCTCGTCGCCGTCGGGCTGCTGTCCGATCCTCGGCGCTCCCCCGCCGACGCGCTGGTCGGCCCGCCCGTGCCGGGGGCGGGCGCGGCGGGCGCTCGACCCGGCGGGTTCGGGTGGGTAAGCCCGGTGGTTCGAACCATCTGCGCGGCAGGGGACTTGTACTGCTCGGTGCCCACCGATGACCTCGCCGGCCGCTTCGCGGGATTCGCCACCCAGCTGTCCGCGCCCGATCCCCTGCAGATCCCCAATTACGCCGCGACGCTGAACTCCATTCTCGGCGAGGCGCTCATCCCCGGCTGGCAGTCCATACTGTCGGCCCCGCAGGATGATCCGTCCAGCCAGCAGTGGGGCCGCCAGGTGCAGGAGTTCCTGTCCTCGGGCGTGCACCAGTCCTATCCCGCCTACGTCGTCGACGCCAATGGCACCACCGCCACCGCGTGGCTGCACAACTGGCTGGCGGATATCGCGCGGTAATTCCGGAACCGCGGCGGGACCGTACGACACCGCCGATGCCTAAACCTCGTGCGGCCCAAGGTGCATCGATGCGGCGACCGCCCACCGCAGGCCCGTTCTGCGGGCCGAGCCGGCATCGGTGTAGCCGAGCAATCGGGCTTGCTGGGATCGGCTCAAGGGGCCGGTGGCCGCAGCCTCCACGAGCCGGGCGTGGCGGGCCCGGTCCACTTCGTTGCGGAAGGTGGTTCCGACCTCGGCGAGCCTGCGTTGCAGCGTGCGGGGGCTGACCAGCAGGCGTCGAGCTATCCGCTCCAGCGAAATCTCGCCGCTGTCCATGCCTTCCGCTATCGCGACGGCCACCCGTTCCGGCCACGCCGTCTCCAGCGGAGGGGGCGGCGGCAGTGCCTCGGCCAGTGGTTTCAATACCTCGGCCAGTGCCGGGTCCGCGGTGACCAGCGGTAATGCGAGGTCGGCTGCTCGAAAGGTCATCGAATCGGTGGGCATCCCGAAATCGATGATCGCGCCGGGAAATACCTCCCGATAGGTTTCGAGATCGCGGGGCGCCCGCTGCCGCAACGACACCCGGATGGGGTTCAGCGGAGCATCGACGACCCGCCGCGCCCGCCCGAGCACGGCGGACAATCCCCACGCGTGCGTCAGCTCGCGGGCACGCCCCTCACCGTCGACCATGTCCAGAAACAACGTGGACTCCCCACCCGCCCCCTCGACGAAGGTGAACCGGTGGTTGGTGGTGACCGCGCTGACGTAGGGTCCGCAGGTCGCCAGGCCCGCACCGACCGTGGGCGCGGTGGAGAACAAATAGTCGTACAGCCCGGTCGCTTTGAGCTCGTACCGGCTCCCCACCCGCAGCCCCACCTCCGGATCGTCCAGCCACCGGGCCGCGATCTCCCACAACCGCCCGAACGTGGCACTCGGCACATGCACCCCCGGACCGCTCAAGGTCCACTCCGGCACCCCACACTCCCGGATCAGCCGACCACGATCGAGCCCCGCCGCCGTCAGTTGTGCGATCACGAACCGATGCAGCAGTGTCTGATCGGTCCCCAGCCCCCATGTGTCCTTCGGCCCACCACCCATACGTGGACGCTAACCCGCGAACCCATGATCCGTCACGAACTCGCGCAGTTCCCCATGGGGACTGCGGAATTGAGGCACGCTCGAACGGCAACCCCACCCAGAGTACCTGATCATCGGCGAAATCCACTGACACCGAACGGATTCAGAATCCGCCGGAGCGCGTACCCGACTACTTAGGTCCCTGGCATCGGATTACCTTCGGATCTGCCGATGTGGCGCGCCGAGCCCGACGATGGGGTTTCCGACCACAGACTTCTGCGCCGGGCGAGCGATGAATAGAATTGATGGTGTACGGATTCCGAACGAGTGCGGGATCCACCTCCAGGACAGCGACGCCGTCTCCGGCCCCTGGTCGGCCTGTTGTCTCCCCCCAGATTTTCGGCGGCGCGCGCGGGACGATCGACCACCCTGCCAGTCCTTCCGGTTCGATCCCGTTTCCACGCTACGACGCCGGTAGTGGACGGTGAATGGCCATGGCGTGGACGGGAATCGGATGGGCCTGGACCGGACCGGTCGGTGAGCGGGCATCCCGCTTTCGAGTGTGGACGGTCTCGGCGGTGGTCGCCGGCGATGACGTGGCGGCTGACGGCGGCGTCGTCCTGGCCGCGGATCTGGACCTGGCGGCCGCCCAGATGTGCCTTCATCTCGACGACGCGCTCACCGCGAGCGGGCGGTACTTCCTGCTGGCCACTCGCGAGGCGGACACCGCCGCGGGTGAGCAGCCCACCCCGGCGCGGCTGCTCGCACCGGTCCGGCGCGATCCGGGTTCGGGAGCGGCGACCTACGGTGACTGGGTCGTCGTCGACGACCTCGAGACGGCGCTGCGGGAGAGCCGATGACCGAGATGGATCCGGTCGGGGTGCGATTCATGGCGGAGGTACGGCGCGCCGAAGCCGAACCCGACGGCCCGCGGGGCGCGAACCTGTTGACCACCATCTGCACCCGGCTGTTGCCGGTGGGCCGCGCGGCGATCATGGTCTTCACCGGCGATCGTGCCTGGGAGATGCTGGGGGCCTCGGATCCGATCGCGTGCGACTGGGCCCAGGCGCAGGTGGCCGCGGGTGAGGGACCCGGCCCGCAGTCCTATCGGACCGACGCGCCCGTGCTGGTGCCCGATTTCGGCGCCGCGCTCGCCGGGGGCAAATGGCCGCTGCTGGCGGCTTCCGGGTTCGGCGCCCGCGGTGGCGGCGTGTTCGTCTTCCCGCTGCACCAGGGCGCGATCCGGGTCGGAACCCTGGACCTGTACACCGACCGTCCCGCGCTGCTGGATCGCGAATCGTTCGCGGCGGCGGTCCAGATCGCGGATGTGATCACCGTCGTGCTGCTCGCGGCGGTGCGCGCGGCCCAACCGGTGCCGTCCGGCGGTATCCGGTTGTCCGGCAACGGAAACGGATTGGGACCGTGGTGGGAGGTGGCGGCCTCCACCCGCGAGATCCATCAGGCCACCGGCATGGTGGCGGTGCAACTGGGCGTCGACATCGCCACCGCGTACGCCCGGCTGGTCGCCCACGCCATGACCGAGGGTCACCCGATCGGCCAGCTCGCCGCCGACATCGTCTCGCGCCGAATCAGGTTCGAACCCGACGGCACCATTGAACCCGGCCGGGCACGGCCGTGATTTCGGCGAAGGGTGGCTGACCATGCCGCATCGTGAACGCGTATTGATCCAGGCGCTGGTCCGGATGGCCGACTCGCTGGTCGAGGGCTACGACCCCGTCGATATGGCCCAGGAACTGGTCGAGGTGGTCGTGGACCTGCTGCCGATCGACGCCGCGTCTGTGATGCTCGCCGACCATCGCGACCGTTTGCAGGTCCTGGCGACCAACAGCGAGGAAACCCGGCTGCTCGAGCTGTTCCAGCTTCAGGCCGAGGTCGGGCCCGGCGTGAGCGCCTTCGAAAGCGCCGAGCCGATCTTGATCCGCGCGCTGGCCGAGGCCCGGGATCGCTGGCCCGCCTTCACCGATCGCGCCCACGCCGAGGGCTGGGGTTCGGTGTACGCCCTGCCGATGCGGCTGCGCGCACAACGCGTCGGGGTCGTCAACCTGTTCGCCGTCGACCGCCCCGACCGCCTCTCCGACCGCGATATCGCTCTCGCCCAGGCCCTCGCCGACGTCGCGACCATCGGCATCCTGCACGCGCGGGTCCTGGCCGACACCCTCTCGGTCTCAGCCCAACTGCAAGCCGCCCTCAACAGCCGCATCGTCATCGAACAGGCCAAAGGCATGCTCGCCGAAGAAGCCCGCATCGGCATGGACTCGGCATTCAACGCCCTGCGCACCTACGCCCGCGACACCAACACCCGCATGGTCGACCTCGCCCGCGCCGTCATCGACCGCACCGCCGACACCACCGCGATCCTCGCCCGCAACGAGTAGCTACCGCCGTCCGGCGAGCACGATGACCGCCCCTCGGTCCGAATCGGCCACGTACACATTGTGTGTGCGCGGTTCGACGGCGATGCCCTGCGGCTTGCCGCCGACATCGACGGTCGCGACGACCGTGTTCGAGGTGGTGTCGATCATCGAGATGGTGTGGTCGTCCCGGTTCGACACATAGGCCGTGTTCGACGCGGTGTCCAGCGCCAGTAGGGCCGCGTCGCGGCCGACCTTCACCGTGGCCGTCACTGTGCCGGAACGGATGTCGATCACCTGGACGCTCCCGGCGTCGCGGTTGGCCACGTAGGCGAGGTGACGCTTGGCATCGGCGACGATCCCGAACGGCCGAGGACCCGTGGATATGCGACCGGTCACCGCCATCGTCCTGGTGTCGATCGTGACCACGTCATTCGCACACGTTGCGAGCGCGATCCCGAGCTCCGGGTCGACCGCCAGCCCGAATGGGAACGCGGCGCCGCACTCGATCGGTGTGGACGTGCGTATCTTGTTGTCCGCGGTACCGACGGCGTAGATCTTGTCGCCATCGCCGTGCGTCGTCGAGTACACGATCTTCGCTTCCGGATCGATGACCGTTGTCAAGGCGATGACGTCGAGTTCGACTGTCGCACGGACGGTCCGGCTCACGGTGTCGATGACCGACAGACTGCCGCTGCGCGCGTTCGCGACGTACACCGACCGTGTTGATGTGTCGATCGCGAGACTGATCGGCCCCGCTTCGACATTCGTCGTTGTCAGCAAGGCCCGCTTGTCGGTATCGAGGACGGCGACCGAACCGTCGGTTCCGTTGGACACGTACGCGACTCCGGCGGGATCGATCGCGACGCTGTTCGCTCCTGCTCCGGTCGCGATCGTCGCCAGCACCGAGCCCGGCGGATCCGGCGGCGCCGTCGCCTCCGCGGGAGAATTTCGGAGACTTGACTTCCCACTGTTCATGGCTGCTACGCCGATCGCTGTCGCCGCGCTCACGAGCACGACGGCCGAGATGGCCGCGACTGTCGCCTTTCGCAGACTCCGGCGCGGTCGATGTGCGCGAGCGTCACTCGGCGGTGTGGACGTATGGACCGGTCGCGGTGGAGCCACTTCGGTGACCGCCAGGCGCCCGGGTGCCTGTACCGCAGCGCGTGCGGCAGCGGCCAGCGCACCGGCGGTCTCGTAGCGGTCACCGGGCTGTTTTGCCATGCCTCGGGCGATGACATCGTCGAGGGCCGACGGTATGCCCGGATTCGCGGCACTGGCCCGAGGCGGTTCCTGATAGAGGTGCGCAACCATGAGCTGTCCGGGTTCGGACTGCACGAAAGGCTTACTACCCGTGAGACATTCGTACAGGACACAAGCCAGGGAATAGATGTCGACGCGTGCGGACAGCTCGCCCTCGAACCGCTCCGGCGCCATATAGGCCCAGGTTCCGACCGCACCGCCCGTCTCGGTCAGCGTCGACTGATCCTGTCGCCATGCGATGCCGAAATCGATCAGGTACACGAACCCGGTTGCGTGAACAACGATGTTCGAAGGCTTCACATCGCGATGCACGAGACCGATCGCGTGCGCGGCGTCCAACGCGGCCGCGGTCTGTTCGATGACGCCGATCGCGTCGGCGGGCATCATCGGGCCGGTTTGCCGCAGCGTGGTGCCGACATCGTCACCGACGATCAACGCCATGTCGATGTAGAGCTGGCCCGCGATTTCACCGAAGCTGTGGATCGGAACCACATGCGGTTCCTGCAAGCTCGCCGTCGCCTCCGCTTCCCGGAGGAACCGCGTCCGGTACTCGTTATCGCGTGCGAGATTCGCGGGCATCACCTTCACGGCCACGCGGCGCCGCGTCCGGTTGTCGAATGCCGCCCATACCTGTCCCATTCCACCCTCACCGAGCAGGCGTTCGAGAGTGTAGTGGCCGAACGAAATATGTTGAGTCATCGGCGTTTTGACGAGATGAGGGACACGGTATCGTCATCGGCGTTGGTGACCAGTACGTCGTGCGTCGCCTGGTCGACCGCGATCCCGGGACCCGCGGAGGATTTGCCGACCGGCACCGAGGCGATGCGGGTGTTGTCGAATGAATCGATGACGGTCACCGTTTGATATTGGGCGACGTAGACGAAGCCGGTCACCATATCGACCGCCACTGCTTGCGGGGCGTATCCGACCCTGATGGTGGCGGTCACGGTGTTCGTCCTGACGTCAATCACCGACACTGATTCCGACGAGTAGTTGACGGCATACGCGACCCCTTTCGACGCGTCGACGGCAATCGCGATCGGCTCGGCCCCAACGGGAATCGTCGCGGTGACCGCGTTCGTACGGATATCGATCACCGACACCGTGCGCTGGTGTTGGTTTGTCACGTACACGGTGTTGCCTGGTGGGTACGCGGCGATTCCCAGAGGTGAGTCGATGCCGGCCACCGTGCCCGACAACACGTTCGTGGCTGCGTCGATCACGCCGACCGTGCCGTTGCCCAGGTCGGTGACGTAGGCCCGCTGCGCACCCGACGCGACGCCGACCGTATAGCGGCCGGTGGCAACCTTGGTGACCACGGTGTCGGTGCGGGTGTCCACCACATCGACGCCGCCGTCGAGGTCGCCGACGAACGCCTTACCCGCCGTGTCGTCGACGGCCACATCGCGTGGACGCCCGGAGATCGGGATCGTTTGAACGAGGGTGCGTCGGCGCGTATCCACGACGGCGACCGAATCCATCCCTACGACGTAGGCCGAGCCGGTCCCGGAGTCGACGGCGATCCCGCGAGGCTCGTGGTTCACACCTATCGTCGCCTCCACGGTGAACGCCGGCTTCGATTCGGGTGTGGTTGTCCCGGTTCGCGATTGACTCGGCGCGGCTCCCGGACCGCGGGAATCGTCGGTTGTCGAAAGCACGTGAACCGTTGCCACGGACGCCGCGACGACAAGCACGACGGCTCCGGCGATAAGCCCTGCCCGAACGCCCCGCGGGTGGACCGCTAGACCGGCGGCGTCCGCCAGCGCTCCCGCACTTCGATGGCGTTCGGCCGGATCTTTCGCCATGCCTCGCGCGATGACATCGTCGAGCGCCCGCGGGACCGAGCGAACGAATCGGCGGGCTCGCGGTGGTGGAACCGTCAGATGAGAGCGCATCTGCCGGGCCGGGTCGGTGTCGCCGAACGGACGGCGCGCGGTGAGGCATTCGTACAGCACGCAAGCAAGCGAATACACATCCGCCAGCCGGGACACGGTGCCCGAGAACCGTTCCGGAGCCATGTAGGCCCAGGTACCCACAGGCGCGCCGGTGGCGGTGAGATTGGTTTGATCCTCACGCCAGGCGATGCCGAAATCGATTACATGGACCAGACCTTTCTCGTCGATCACGATGTTGGATGGCTTGATGTCGCGATGAACGAGCCCGGCAGCATGTACCGCGTCGAGAGCCTCCGCGATCTGCGCGACGACCCTGACCGCTTCGGAAACCGCCAGCGGCCCCTGCCGCAAACGCGTCGCGAGATCGGTGCCGTCGACCATCTCCATGTCGATGTAGAGCCGCCCGTCGAGCTCACCATGCGCGTGGATGGCGACCACATGCGGATTGTGAACACTGGCGGCGGCAGCCGCTTCGCGTTCGAACCTCCTGCGGTATAGGGCATCTCGCGACAACGCGGCCGGAAGCACCTTCAGCGCGGCAGCTCGGTTCTGGCGCGGGTCGTAGGCGAGCCAGACCTCGCCCATACCGCCCGCGCCGAGACGACGCTCCAGTCGATAGTCCCCGAATCGATCGGAGAGGGGTCCCTCCAACGAAGATCCTTCCCTCACCGCGCCGCCCCTGATGATGCGCACACCTGATGGATAAAAAGGTCAACCGGAAATTAAGGTCGGTGTGCGGGTGTATTTCCGACGATAGAGAAGGGTCAGTTGGGCCACGGCGGAAGAATTCCGAGACCCGCCAGAAATTGCCAGATGAGATAAATCATGCTACTACAACCTCGCTGTGTGAAAGACCGGAAAACCCCCGACTGACCATGCAGTCTAGGGTCGGATCGCGTTTCGGAAGCGAGTTTTCCACAGACGGAATCGCGTCAGCAATTTATACGCATCCCAAACGAGACATCCGACCACTCGGTGCAATATTTAATAGACCATACGGTCCGTATTTTCGTTTCTTTCGAGCGGCCCGTTCATGTCGCCGGAGTTGCATCGGCATACCCGGTCTGCCGATCGGCCTCCAACGCCCTCACGACGACTTCGACTCAGCTATGTACAGGCAATCCGCGGAGGGCTATCGTCACCAATAGTAAACCGATCGGTATACCCAGGAGGTGGTCAGGTGACGACGTCAGCGACGATGGCGAGCTCGGCGGGGCTGTCGCGGCATGCGAAAACGGCCGCGATCATTGCCATCTGCCTGGCCGAGCTGCTCGTGGTGCTCGACAACACGCTGGTCAACGTGGCGCTGCCGGAGATGGCGGTGCAGTTGCGGGCCGATATGGCCGGGTTGCAGTGGGTCGTGGATGCCTACACGCTGGCCTTCGCGGGGTTGCTGCTGGCGATGGGGCACCTCGGTGATCGGTATGGGCGGCGACGGCTGATGATCATCGGGTTGGCCGGGGTCGCGGTGATGTCGGCGCTCGGTGCGATGTCGACGGAGATCGGGCAGGTCATCGCGGCGCGCGCGGGGATGGGTGTGTTCGCGGCGGTGGTCTTCCCGGCGACGCTGGCGCTGATCACCAATATCGCCACCGGACCGCGCGAGCGGGCCGCGGGCATCGCGTTGTGGACCGCCATGGCGGGCATCGCCATCGCGATCGGACCCGTCACCGGCGGCTGGCTGCTCGAACGCTTCTCCTGGCATTCGGTGTTCTGGATCAACGTGCCGATCGCGGTGATCGCCATCGTGGCCGTGCTGGCGACCGTGCCGGAATCGCGTGCCGGACATGTCGATCGGCTCGATCGCACGGGTCTCTCGCTGTCACTGGTGGGGGTGACGCTGTTGGTGTGGTCGATCATCGAGGCGCCGAAGCACGGCTGGTTGTCGACCGAAAGCCTTGCCGCGTACGCGATCTCGATCCTCGCCCTGACCGCCTTCGTGGCCTGGGAATTGCGCGTTCCCGCCCCGGTGCTGAACATGCGGCTGTTCACCATCCGCCGCTTCGCGGTGCCGTCGCTGGCGATCACGCTGTCGTACTTCAGCGTCTTCGGATTCCTGTTCCTGATCACCCAGTACTTCCAGGGCGTCAAGGAACTCTCACCCCTCGAATTCGGGGTCCACTCACTGCCTTTCGCCGCCGCGGTCGCGCTCGGCGCACCGATCTCGACCGTGCTGGCGCAGCGAGTCGGCACCACGGTCATGCTGGTGTCCGGCCTGCTGATGCTGGCCGCGGCGATGTACATCGCCGGGCGGATCACCGTCGACACCCCCTACGTCGGGCCGGTGCTGGGTTCGATGATCCTGATGGGCCTGGGTTTCGCGATCGTGCAGGGTCCGGCGACCGACTCGATCATGGGCTCGGTCCCGCTGCGCGAGGCGGGCGCGGGATCGGCGGTCAACGACACCACCCGCGAGGTCGGCGGCGCGCTCGGTGTCGCGGTACTGGGTTCGGTCGTCACCTCGATCTACGCCGCCCGCGTCGGAACCCGTATCGACGCCGTCCCCGACCGGCTCATGACCGCCGCCCAGAAGGACCTCGCCCGCGACACCCCCATCAGCGTCCTGGAAATCTCGCGCACCCCCGTCAACCCGCTCGCCGCCACGGCGAAGGAAAGTCTCGTCCACGCAATGAAAGTCGCCACCATGGACGGCGTCCACGCCGCCTCCTATGTCACCGTCGCCACCCTCATCCTCGCCGCCGTCGTCGTGGCCGCCACCCTCCCCTGGCGCCCCGACCACCGCCCCTCGTCCCTCCTCTCCTGGCGCGACGAAGGCGGGGAAGCCTGACCCCGCGCAGTGCGCGGGCGACGACGATGAAGGCTTCTTCGGGTGCGGCTACAGGCAATGGCCGGTGTGCCAGTCCATGACATCGCCCCATGCCTGCCAGACCGGATCGGTGCGCAACACCGCGTCGTGGGGTGCGGGATCGGCTGCGGCCGTCCCGATTCCGACGACTCCCATCGCTGAGACCGCCGCGAGAATACCCACGACCACGCCCTGCTGGTCGAGTCGGTTCCCGAGCCGTTGTCAGGCGGCTGAAATCTCGAATGGCCAGGATTTCCCGGCACAGACAACGACGGACAGTGCGGTCGCGGCGGTGTGCTCGTCGTCGGCCATGGACAGGATGAGGACGGCCAGGTCCGGATGTCGTTGCCGGAGTTCGCGAGCCCACCGATCTCCTCGGCCCGCTCGGCCATGTTCCGCAGCCCGAGTCCCCGCCGCGCCTCACCGTCGAATCCGGTGCCGTCGTCGGCGATTACGAGCCGCAGCGCGTCGGCTTCCACGGCAGCGGTGACCGTGCAGCGCGCGGCGTCCGAATGCCGCGCCGCGTTCTGCAGAGCTTCGGCCTGCGGTGATGCCCACCGCCGCCCTGGCGGCACTGGGCATCACCGCCAAGACCACCCTCCTGGCCCGCGACACCTTCGGACCGAGATGACCCGGCATGGGTTTGCCCTCGGGAAGTACGTAAAGCACGCCGTCACCGGGATGAGGATGTGCAGAGACGGCGTTCAGCCGAAGGGTCGTGGCGGGAGGCCACGAGGGTCACGATCGGAGCGAAGACTTCGGAGGCCGGCACGGATTTCGCTGATCAGGATTTCGGGTTGCTCGAGGGCTGCGAAATGTCCGCCGCGGTCGGCCTCGCCGTAGTGGATGAGGTCGGCGTAGGTGGCTTCGATCCAGCTTCGCGGGGGGTGCGGGATATCGCGGGGGAACACCGTCACCGCGACCGGCAGGGTGAGTTCGGGCCCGGCGAGGCTGGCCGACTTGTTCTCCCAGTAGATGCGGCCGGAGGAGGCGGCGCTGTTGGTGAACCAGTAGAGCGAAATCGTGTCGAGCATGTCATCGGTGCCGAGAGCGTCCTCGGCGAGCCCGTGATTGTCGGTCTTGGATTGGAACTTCTCGTAGATCCAAACCGCTTGGCCCGCCGGAGAGTCCGCCAGCGCGAATCCCACGGTCTCGGGTTTGGTGGCCTGAAGGTGATTGGATCCACCGAGATCACCGGTGTAGAGGGCGAGGGTGTCGACCGCGTGCCGCTCGTCGGACGAGAGCCGGTCGGGTATCTGTGCGGGATAAACGTATTGGGTGTTCAAGTGAACTCCGAGCAGCCCCTCGGGCCGCATGGCGCCGAGGGCGGTGGTGACGACGGCACCCCAGTCACCGCCTTGAGCCGCCCAGTTCTCGTAGCCGAGACGCTTCATGAGTTCCACCCACGCGTGCGCGATGCGGGAGACGGTCCACCCCGGCTCGGTCGGCTTCTCGGAGAACCCGAATCCGGGCAGCGACGGGATGACCACGTCGAAGGAGTCCTCGACGTTTCCGCCGAACGCCGCCGGGTCGGTCAGCGGACCGATCAGTTTCAGGAATTCGACGATCGAGCCCGGCCATCCGTGCGTCAGCAGCAGCGGCATCGCATTCGGATTCTCGGATCGGACATGGATGAAGTGGATCTCCAGTCCATCGATCGTGGTCAGGAAGTGCGGGAAACGATTGAGCTCCGACTCGAATCGACGCCAGTCGTACTCGCGCTGCCAATAGTCGATCAGCGCTTTGGCGTTCTCCAGGCGGACGCCTTGGGACCAGTCGGGGACGGTCTCCGGATCCGGCCATCGTGTTCTGGCCAGTCGCTGCTTCAAGTCCTCGACCTCGGAGTCGGGGATCGCGACGGTGAAGGGACGGACGAGGGGCGAGGGTGCGGGCGTCGATGCGGCCATTGGCGTGTTCTCCTGAACTCTTGCTGCACACCGGTGTGCATTGCACACTGGTGTGCAAATCTACGCCGTTGCACACCCGTGTGCAATGATGGTCGGGTGGTGCAGATCGAATCCGCCCGGGCACGCTCCATGAACGACACGCGGAGTCTCATCCTCGATGTCGCGCTCGAGGTCCTGGGTCGGAACCCGGACGCCGGCATGGGCGACATCGCCTCCGCGGCGGGCGTGGTCCGCCGCACGGTCTACGGCCACTTCCCCACCCGCGCCGACCTCGTTCGAACCCTCGCGCGACGAGCGGTGGACGAGATCGTCGCCGTGCTCACCGAAATCAACGCGTCCAACGGCGAGGTCGAGGCGGTATGGGTCGATTTCGTCGCCCACCTGTGGCCGTTGGCGCACCGGTACCGGGTACTGCTGGCGCTTCGGCGCGGCGAGCACGGCGCGGAGATCCACGCCCTGCTGCGACCGGTCGACGAGATCCTTGCCGACCTCGTGCGACGAGGCCAGGACATCGGGGCATTCGGGCGACACCTGCCGGCGGGCCTTCTCGGCCAGATGGCCTACGCCGCGGTATTCGCCATCGCGGACGAGGGCCGCTCCGATCAAACCCTCGACGCCCGCGCGGCGACGATCACCAGCTTGCTCCTGCTGGGAGTGCCCGAGCCGCGCGCACGAGCTCTGGTGGACTGATCGCGCCACACTCCCCGAACCGGGCCGTGCGGTCGATGCCCGGATCGGCGGTCAGGGTCACGCTCATGCGATCACCACGTCGGTTCCGAACTGTTCCAGCTCGTTTCGCACCGGTGCGGGCACGTCGCTGTCGGTGACCAGCACGTCGATGTCGTCGAGAGTGGCGAAGCGGACGAAGTCCTCCCGCCCGAGCTTGCTGGAGTCGGTGACCACCACCACCCGGTGCGCGGTAGCGATCATGGCGTGTTTCACCGCGCCTTCGTCGGTGTCGGGCGTGGACAGCCCGTGGCCGACGGTCAGGGCGTTGGTGCCGATGAAGGCGACATCCACGCGCAGCTCGCCGAGTGCGCGCAGCGTCTGCGGTCCGACGGCGGCCTGGGTCAATCCGCGCACCCGCCCGCCGAGCAGATGCACCTGCGCCCCCGGATGCCCGGACAGCCGGGTCGCGATGGGCAGCGAGTTGGTGACGGTGACCAGTTCCCGGTCGGCGGGCAGCAGTGCGGCCACCCGGCCGGTGGTGGTGCCCGCGTCGAACAGCACGCTGCCGCCCGAGGGTGGCAGGAACTCCAAAGCCGCCTTGGCGATTCGATCCTTTTCCGGGGAGCGGCTGTGCTCGCGTTCGGTGGTGCCCAGCTCCAGCGCGGTCAGCGCGCCGGCGGGCATCGCGCCGCCGTGTACCCGCCGCACCAGGCCCATGCGATCGAGCGCCGCCAAGTCACGGCGCACGGTTTCGGCGGTGACGTCGAAGCGCTCGGCCAGCTCGGTGACCGACACCCGGCCGAGCTGCCCGACCAGGGTGGCGATGGCCTGCTGCCGCTCCTCGACGTACATGCCGATCCTCCGATCCGGTGTTCGAATATGTTGGCTTGTGTCTGAACATCATTGCGGACCGTGGTCCCCTCATACGTGACCACGGTCCGCCTCGCCATCAGGCCCGGGCGTCGAGCACCTGTTTGATCTCGGCTTGCGTGCTCGCCGCTTGCAGGCGCCGCACCTGTTCCTCGTCGATGAACACCTGGGCGATCCGGTTGAGCAGCGCGAGGTGGTCGTCCCCGGCCCCGGCGATGCCGATGACGAATTCGACGGGCTTGCCGTGCCAGTCGATGGGCCGGGCGTAGCGCACCACCGACAGCCCCGCCCGGTGGATGCTGGACTTGGCCTCATTGGTGCCGTGCGGGATCGCGAGCCCATTGCCCATATAGGTGGTGGTCAGGCGCTCCCGCTCGTGCATGGCCGGAATATAGGACCGGTCCACCGCGCCCGCGGCGAGCAGCAGCTCACCCGCCTCCGTGATGGCGTCGGCACTGGTGTCCGCCGCGCCCGCCAGCACGATCGAATCCAGCGGCAGCACATCGGTGCTCGGTTCCGGCGCCGCCGCATCGGGTTCCGGGACTGGATCGTCGGTGCGGGTCAGCAGCGCCACGATCTCGCCGTACTGCGGGCTGTTCATGAAGTCCTCGACCGAGACATGCAGGGCCGACGGGGTTTTCGTGCGCGCCCGGTCGGTCAGATCCCGGTGGCTGACCACCAGGTCATAGGTGTCGGTGAGGTTCGAGATGGCCTTGTTGACCACAGTGACCTCGCCGAATCCCGCATCGCGAATCTTCTTGCGCAGCACCGACGCCCCCATCGCCGAGGAGCCCATGCCCGCGTCGCAGGCGAAGACGATGCGGGAGATGGCCGGGACGGCCGCGGACCCGCCGGGTGCCCCGAGCAGTGCCGCGGCGGCGACCGACCGCTTGCCCTTCATGGACTCCATGGTGGCGGTGGCCTGCGCCAGATCCAGTTCGCCCGAGGACTTGTCGGTCTTCAACAGCACGGCGGCGACCAGGAACGACACCCCGGCGGCACCCAATACCGACAGCGTGACCCCGATATAGCTGCCGCTGGCCGTCTGCGCGTAGACCGAGATGATCGACCCGGGCGCGGCGGGCGCGCGCAGGCCCGACCCGAACACCACATTGACGAAGACGCCGACCATGCCGCCCGCGATGGCGGCCAGGATCAGCTTCGGCTTCATCAGCACATACGGGAAGTAGACCTCGTGGATGCCGCCGATGAAGTGGATGATGGCCGCGCCGGGCGCCGAACTCTTGGCCATGCCCTTGCCGAACATCCAGAACGCGATCAGCAGACCCAGGCCCGGACCCGGATTCGCCTCCAGCAGAAACAGAATCGACTTGCCGTTCTGGGCGGCCTGGGTGGTGCCCAGCGGAGTCAGCACGCCGTGGTTGACCGCGTTGTTGAGGAACAGCACCTTGGCGGGCTCGATGAAGATCGAGGTGAGCGGCAGCAGCCCGTGATCGACGAGGAAGTTCACCACATTGCCGGCCGCCCGGCTGAACGCCGAAACCACCGGTCCCACACCGAAGAATCCGCCGGTGGCCAGGACCGCACCCGCGATACCCGCCGAGAAGTTGTCGACCAGCATCTCGAAGCCGGGGCGAATCCTGCCCTCCCACAACCCGTCCAGCCGTTTGATGACCCAGCCGGCGACCGGTCCCATGATCATCGCGCCCAGGAACATCGGCACATCGGTGCCGGCGATGACGCCCATGGTGGCGATCGCGCCGACCACCGCGCCGCGAGTGTCGTAAACGATTCTGCCGCCGGTGTATCCGATCAGGATGGGCAGCAGGTAGGTGATGGTCGGGCCGACGATGCCGCCGTGCGCGTAGTCGCCCCACCCGCCGATGTGCGCGACCCAGCTGTGCTTGCCGAACAGATCGCCGGTCAGGGAGGTGATCCAGCCCTTCTCGATGAACAGTGCGGTGAGCAGGCCCCAGGCGATGAACGCGCCGATGTTCGGCATGACCATGTTCGACAGGAATGAACCGACCCGCTGCACGTGTACCCGCGTGCCGAGGCGAGGCTCCGGTGGGGAGATAGACATCTTGACTTACTTCCTCTGAACAATATCGAAGACTATGTGACTCGGGCCACATCTCCTGAAGTAGTAGACCGCAGAATCGGGCACGACCGCAAGCAATCGGGCATAAATGGGCACGAAAACCTGTGGCTTTGCGCCCGATTGGCGCTACGGTGAGGCGGAGGGGCACGGCCCCTGCCAGAAATGCGGAAGGAAGACCCATGAAGGCGTTGCGCTACTACGCACCCGAGGACATCCGGCTCGAGGAGATCGCCGAACCCGACTGCGCCCCGGACGAGATCAAGCTACGGGTGCGCAACTGTTCGACCTGCGGCACCGACGTCAAGATCCGCCACAACGGGCATCAGAACCTCACCCCGCCGCGCACCCTCGGGCACGAGATCGCCGGGGAGATCGTGGAAGTCGGCGCGGCGGTGAACGAACGCTACGGCGGCGACTGGCGCGTCGGCGACCGCGCGCAGGTGATCGCCGCGGTCCCGTGCGGGGAATGCCACGAGTGCCGCAAAGGCTGGATGGCGGTGTGCCGCAATCAGACCTCGATCGGCTACCAGTACGACGGCGGCTTCGCCGAATACATGATCGTGCCGAGTCAAGTGCTGAAGGTGAACGGCCTCAACCGGATTCCCGACAATGTCGGCTACGACGAGGCGTCGGCGGCCGAACCGTTCGCCTGCGCGATCAATGCCCAGGAACTGCTGGGGATCGAGGCGGGCGACACCGTCGTGATCTTCGGCGCGGGCCCGATCGGCTGCATGCACACGCGCATCGCACGCGGTGTGCACCGCTGCGGCCCGGTCTATCTCATCGACGTCAATGCCGACCGGCTGAAGCTGTCGGCCCACGCCGTCCAGCCCGACGAGGTGATCAATGCCGCCGAAGTCGATGCCGTGCAACGGGTCCTGGAGCTGACCGGCGGCCGCGGCGCCGACGTCATCATCACCGCCACCGCCGCCAACGTCACCCAGGAGCAGGCCATCGCCATGGCCGCCCGCAACGGCCGCATCTCCTTCTTCGGCGGCCTGCCCAAAACCGATCCCACCATCACCTGCGACTCCAACGTGGTGCACTACCGCCAGCTGCACATCCACGGCGCCAACGGCTCAGCGCCCGAACACAATCGGCGCGCACTCGACTACATCGCCACCGGCCGGGTGCCGGTCAAGGACCTCATCACCCACCGCCTGCCGCTGGCCGAGGCGCTGGACGCCTTCGGCATCGTGGAGCGCGGCGAGGCCATCAAGGTCACCATCGAACCCTGACCCCGTCCACCTGTGATGCAGCCGCTGCCTTGGCAAGCCCGGCGAGAACGTCGTCGGAGATCGCATGCCGGGAGTAACCGGTTACGCGGAAGTCCGAGTTGCCCACCAGCACTTCGATAATGGATCCGCTGGTCTTCAGGATGGCACCGTCGCCGACGTCGAGCTTCCGTTCGCCCTGCGCTGCTCACTTCGGGCGAGATCGCCCAGGCCCTCGGTAGCCGCCAGGATCCTCGTGCGTCCTTCGGCGTTTACACGGGGCGTCGTCCGATGGCGGTGAGCATTGCGCGCAGGGCGGCGCCGCCAACTCGGGCGCGCAGGGGCGCGTCCGGCGCGGCGTGGTAGGCGGGCGCGAAGACTTCTCCAGCGAAGGTCTCCAGGGTGGTCGGTGTGGTGTTGGCCGCCGAGCGGGGTTCAGCGTGGACGAGTCGCGAACTGATTCCGAGACCGATCTCGGTCACGAATTCCGCTGCGCCCGGCGTCAATCCACCCGAGTCGACCATTCCCTTCTCGAGCACCACCTGCGGCATGCGGGAGTACCGGAGGCCGGGGCGATCGATGGCCGCGCCCAGTATCCGGGTGGCCTCCACGAGGGTGTAGTCCCGTGCGCCGTTCAGGTACCGCACACTGCGGCCCTCGAACGACAGCGAACCCAGATAATCCGCAGCGACGGACGCGATATCGGGGGTCGCGATCATCGGAAACGAAGTGTGCGGCGCGACCACGGAGCCATTGATGCCCGCGGTCTTGATCAGACCGATGTTCCACAGGAAATTCTCCATGAACCAGACCGGCCGCAAATGGACGACGTTCAGTCCGTCGATCGTGTTCAACTTCTCTTCGAACCAATGGCAGGCGATGATGCCACCGACTGGTTCGGCAAGCTCGGCGCCCCAACTGCTCAGCAACACGACATGGCCGACACCGGACTCTCGGATCCCGGTAGTCGTAGCGTCGATCACCCGCCGCTGCACGCGATTGACATCCTGCTGGGTGGTGTCGACAGGCGTGAGCACGAATGCCGCATCGGCACCACGCATAACCTCGGTCAGGAAACCTGGATCCTGGATCGAGCCCCCGCACACCTGTGCGCCCTGTGCGGCGAGCCAATCGAGTCTGCTCGGGTCCCGCGTCACCGCACGCACCCGATGGCCCTGCGCCAGCAAGTGTTGCGCCACTAGTAACCCGACACGGCCGCTCGCACCGCAGACGACATACGTCTTGCCCATGAATAGTTGCCTCCACCTCGCGGACCCGGCCCAGGCAGCGCCGAGGCGCCGGTCCTGCCTGCGTTGCCTCTCGCTATGTAGACAAACCAGCACCGTCGGACTCGTCGCCGCGACGGCGCACCGTTCGGTCCGATCTCCCATGTGGCCCGCGTGTCCGCGATCAGGTCGCCACGCGAACTCGACTCCCGTTGGTGTCGCGACGAGTTCTGGCGCCGCCGATTGTCTATATCTCGTCGGTCCTGACACTCCGACGGGCAGCTGCTGCATAGGACAGCAGGCAGGGCTGTGCGGAAGTGGGACCACGGACGCGGTCGACCGACGGATAACGAGCCACTAGCTCAGGAGAGCACGTCAAATGACGAAGATTGCAGACAGCGCGATACTGGTGACCGGAGGAGGTCGGGGCATCGGACGGGCCTTGGTCAGCGAAGCCTTGAAGCGCGGCGCGCGGCGCGTGTATGTAGGGACACGGAAACCTCTGACGCATCCGGATGATCGTGTTACCCCGTTGACCTTGGATGTGACCGATTCATCGCTGATTCAACAGGCCGTCGAGCAAGTCGAATCGCTCGACATTCTTATCAATAACGCGGGCGTGACGGCATTCGACGATCTCGGCGATCAGGCGGTATTGGAACAGCAGCTTGCGGTCAACCTCTTCGGTCCCCGCGCTGTGATACAAGCGTTTCTGCCGTTGCTGCCTCGCGGTGCGGCGATCGTCAACATTCATTCGCTCGCCAGCATCGCGCCCACGCCGTTCAGTCCCTCTTACTCGATCTCCAAAGCAGCCGCACTCTCGATGACCCAGGCTCAGCGAATGTACCTGGCCGATGCCGGGGTGGCTGTTCACGCGGTCCTTCCCGGGCCGGTGGACACCGAGATGAACGCCGATCTCACCATCCCGCTGCCCATGGCGTCCGCGGAGTCCGTCGCGGCGGCGATCTTCGACGGGGTGGAAGCCGGTGACGACGACATCTTCCCTGACCCGGTGTCGGAGCAGTTGGCCGAGGGCTGGCGTACCGGTGTCACCAAGGCACTCGAGAAGCAATTCGCCGAGTTGCCGAAGAGTGTGTGATCACCGCGGTGACCGGCTCGGCCGCGCGGGGACACGCCCGGCGTGGCCGAGCCGCCGCCGTGTGTTCGAACAGAACGCGTGTGCTCGAACAGAACGAAGGAATGTCATGAACGCAGCCCATGAAGTCGGCGACTTCGAGCAGCTCACCAGCGGCTATCGCACCGAGTTGCTCGCCTACTGCTACCGGATGCTCGGCTCGATCGACGAAGCCGAAGACCTGGTCCAAGACACCTATATACGCGCATGGCGATACTTCGACCGATTCGAAGGTCGCGCCTCGGTACGCACCTGGCTGTACAAGATCGCAACCTCCGCGTGCCTGACCGCGCTGCAGACCCGCCGGCGACGCCCGCTCCCCTCCGGGTTGCGCGCGCCCTCCGAATTCGCGGACGTTCCCCTTGCCGAAGCCGAGCCCAGGATCGCCTGGCTGCAACCCGCCCCGGACACAATCCTGCACGCCACCACCGGCGACCCCGCCACCGTCGTCAGCCTTCGCGGCACGATCCGACTGGCGTTCATCGCCGCGCTGCAGCACCTGTCGGCCAGGCAGCGGGCGGTTCTCGTGCTGCGAGACGTCCTGGGCTGGCCGGCCAGCGAGGTAGCCCTCATGCTGGATACCAGCACGACGGCGGTCAACAGCGCACTGCGACGCGCCCGCACACAACTCGCGTCGATCGGCCCGATCGAGGCCGACCTGGGTGAGCCGGCAGAACCCCAGCTGCAGGCCCTGCTCGACCGCTATGTCACGGCATTCGAACACGCCGACATCGCAGGACTCACCACGCTGTTGCGCGCCGACGTCGAACTCGAAATGCCGCCGATTCCAACCTGGTTCACCGGCCGCGACGCGGTCTGCGGCTTCATGGGCAACATGATCCTCACCGCTCCAGGACTGTGGCACCTGGTCCCAACCCGGGCCAACGAATCCCCGGCCCTGGCGATATACCAGCACGGCGCAGACGAGCTCTATCACGCATACGGCATATGCACCCTGACTCTGATTGGAGGAAGAATCGCACGCATCGTCGTCTTCGCCGACGCCGAGCTCGTAACACGATTCGACCTGCCCGAAATCTCCACATGGCGACCCACCCATCCGGCATGACAGGACATTCCCGGGGCATACTGCGACTGCGTGAACCCTTTATCAGGAGCGAATTCGCCCAGATCAAGGGACTGACGTAACGTGCCGTCATATGAGTGATGACTTGTTCGGCAAGAGTGCGCTGGTTACCGGGGCCAGCCGGGGTATCGGGTTCGCGGTGGCGGCGGAGCTGCTCGGGCGGGGGGCCAATGTGGTGATCTCGGCGCGGAAGCCGGAGCCGCTCGAAGAGGCGGCGGAGCGGCTGCGGGGGCTGGGGCATCCGGGGAAGGTGGTCGCGGTTGCCGGGAACTCCGGGGACGCGGAGGCTCGGGCGTTGCAGGTGGCCACGGCGGTCGAGCAGTTCGGGTCGCTGGACGTGCTCGTGAACAACACCGGGATCAATCCGGTGTACGGGTCGCTGATGGAGGCCGATCTGGAGGCCGTGCGCAAGATCTTCGACGTGAATGTCGTTGCGGCGCTGGGATATGTCCAGGAGGCGTACAAGGCGTGGATGGGTGAGCACGGCGGCGCGGTGGTCAATGTGGCCAGCGTCGCCGGGCTGCGGTCCACCGGGGTGATCGCCGCCTACGGGGCGTCCAAGGCGGCGCTGATCCGGCTCACCGAGGAACTGGCCTGGCAGCTGGGACCGAAGATCCGGGTGAACGCGGTCGCGCCGGGCGTGATCAAGACGAAGTTCGCGGACGCGCTGTACTCGGCGGACGAGGAGGCGGCCGCGGGGGTGTATCCGATGAAGCGGCTCGGGTCGCCCGAGGATGTGGCCGCGCTGATCGGATTCCTGTCCTCCAGCGAGTCCGCGTGGATCACCGGCACCACCGTGCGGGTCGACGGCGGACTGCTCGCCACCGGCGGCATCTGAGCCGGAACTCCGCGCCCGGCACCGTGATTCGGTGCCGGGCGAGGCGGTCGCTCAGCGGAACATGAGCGCGCCGATGGTGTCCTTGTGGCGGTACTTGAGGTACTTGCTCGCGGTCGGCTCGTCGACCTCCGCGGTCGTGGTGACCTCGGTGATGACCAGGAACTTGCCCTGGTTGCCGTCCATCCACTTGCCGGTGTCGAAATCGGCGATGTAGCTGCCGCTCGGCAACACCACGTCGTCGTCCTCGAACTGGTCCACGGCCGCGGATGCCTTCGTCTCGTCCGACATGGTGAGCACCAGCTGGGTCAGCATGAGCCCGCCGTTCTCGGACTTCCACGCCATCTCCGAGGCGGCCGTGCAGCCGAGGCCGGTCAGCTTGCCGTTGGCCTCGACCGGTGCGCAGCTGTCGAAGTCGCGTCCGGAGACGTAGGTCGCCTGCAGGGCGACGTCACCGAACTTGAAGTTCCAGTCCTTGCCGTATTCGGTGTAGCTGAACTTCTTTCCGCCGGGCGCGGCGGCCTTGCTCGTGGTCGGCGCGCTCCCCCGGGTGGTGGTGGGCGCTGAGTCCGAGGTCGTCACACTCGTGGTGGAGGTGGCGGCGGCCTGCGAGGAGTCGTCCTTCTTGGACACGAGCACGATCGCGCCCACCGCGACCGCCAGCACCACGACCACGGCGGCGATCACGCCGACGATCAGTCCGGCCTTCGACTTCGGCGGCTGCTGGGGCGGAAACCCCGGCTGCTGCGGATAGCCCGGCTGCGGGGCGTACCCGGGAGCCTGCGCGTACCCCTGCGGCTGCCCGAACCCGCCGTCCTGCGGATAGCCGGGCTGCTGCCCGTAACCCGGGTCCTGCGGGAAGCCCTGCTGCGGATGTGCTTGCTGCACAGCCATGTTCAACTGCGTCGGCTGCCAGCCCTGCCCCTCGGCGGGCTGTTCACCACCCGTCGACTGCGGCTGGTCCCACCATGCCGGATTCGGATCCTGCGGCTGCTGCCCATGGGCATTCGGATCGCCACCGAACCCGCCGGGTGGATACGTCATCTAGATCACCTTTCGCGGCCTGCCCGAGCCCTCCCCGGCTCGGCATACATTCCCGAAGCGTATGCGGGTCACACGTCATGATCCAATCACGGGGTGACCGACGATCTGCTCATCTGCGGCGCGGGGCCCGCGGGGCGCGCCCTCGCGCACCGTGCGCTGGCACACGGGCTGGCGGTCACCGTCGTCGATCCGCACCCGCACCGCGTATGGACGGCCACCTATGCGGCCTGGGCCGATGAGCTGCCCGAATGGCTCGCGCCGGAGGCCGTGGCCGTGACGATCGAGCGCCCGGTCGCCTGGACCGACCGCCGCATCGAACTCGATCGCCGCTACACGGTTCTCGACACTCCCGCGCTCCGGGATTCACTCGATCTCACCGCCGCGCGACTGGTCCAAGATCACGTGACCCGGATCGACCGCCCGGCCCGGCACACCACCCACGGACTCGATCTCCCCTCGGTCCGTCTCGGCTCCGGGCAGGTGCTCCCGGCGGGCCGGGTCATCGACGCACGCGGCGTGGCCCGCTCCCCCGGTCTCGCCGAGCAGACCGCGTTCGGACTGATCGTCGAACGCGCGCATTGGCCGGAACCGGACACCTATTTCATGGACTGGCGAGACGACAACGGGGCCGAACCCGGTGCGCCCCCCTCGTTTCTGTACGCCGTGCCGCTCGACGACGAACGGATGCTGCTCGAGGAGACCTGCCTGGCGGGCCGCCCGGCCCTGGACCTGCCGGTGCTGCGCGAACGCCTGCTCCACCGATTGCGTTCCCGCGCAATCCCTCTCACCGGTGACGAGCCCGTCGAGCGGGTCCGCTTCCCGGTCCACGGCGGCACGCCGAAGGCCGCCGCGTTCGGCGCCGCGGGCGCGTTCACCCACCCCGCCACCGGATACAGCGTCGCGGCCGCCCTGCGGCTGGCGGACTCCGTCGTGGCCGGTGATTCGATCTGGCCCGGCTCGGCCCGCGTCGTACATCTGCTGCGCCAGGCCGGATTACGCGCCCTGCTGGCCCTGCCACACAGCGACCTGCCGCTGTTCTTCGACGCCTTCTTCATGCTGCCGCCCGCCGCCCAGCGCGCCTACCTCTCCGAACGCGAGAACCTGTCCGGCACCGCCACGGCCATGGCGAAACTCTTCGCGGCGCTCCCGTGGCGAACTCGCGGCACACTGGCCTCCGCCGTCGCGCTCCCGGCCCGAAGGACGACCCGGAGCTCTCTGTGATCGGTAGAGTGCAGCAGCATCATCGGCGAGGGCTCGACGGACCCGGTTGAGGTGCACATGCGCGGCAAAGGAATCGTCGGCCTGCTCCTGCTGGCCTTCCTCTTCGCCGTCCCTGATCCGCCAGCCGCGCAAGGGAATCCGTTCGACGGGTACGCGCTGTACGTGGATCCCCAGTCGCAGGCGGCGGTCGCCGCGCGGGAACCGGGCCAGGAGCCGTTGCGCGCGATCGCGGTCGAGCCGACCGCTCGCTGGTTCGACTCCGCCACCCCGCCCGAGCAACTCACCACCGCCGTCGACGACTACCTGACCGCGGCCGGACCGGCGCTGACCGTCCTGGTGGCCTACGCCATCCCGCACCGCGACTGCGGAAACGTCCCCGGCGGCGGCGTGAGCGACGCCGACGCCTACCGGCGCTGGATAGACCATTTCGCCGCGGGCATCGGCCGCCGGCACACCGTCGTGATCATCGAGCCCGACGCCCTGGCCAACGCCACCTGCCTGACCCCGGAGCAGTCCGCCGAACGCATCCGCCTGCTCGCCTATGCCGTCGACCGCTTCACCAGTGAACCCCGGGTCGCGGTCTACGTGGACGGCGGGAACTCCAACTGGCTGCCCGCCGAAGAGCTGGCCCGGCGACTCCGCGCCGTACACATCGAGCGCGCAAGGGGATTCACCCTCAATGTCTCCAACTTCCACCGCACCGACGACGAACGCGCTTACGGCGACCAGGTCACCGCCCGACTCGGCTTCGGCCACTACCTCGTCGACACCTCCCGCAACGGCGCCGGCCCACCTCCCGACGGCCCCCGCAGCTGGTGCAACCCCTGGCAGCGGGGCCTCGGCCTGCCACCCACCACCATCACGAACACCCCCCACGCGGACGCCTACCTGTGGATCAAACGCCCCGGCGAATCCGACGGCCCCTGCGCCCCCGGCCAGCCGACCGCCGGAGTCTGGTGGCCCGCCTACGCTCTCGACCTGATCCAACACCGTGAAATCCCCAACTGATCCCGCCGAATTCTCCGAAACCACCGGTCTGATTTCGTCGCTGATGGTGTGCTGGTACCGATCGTGAAACCGAATCAGGGGAGGTTCCACCGATGTTCGCCCTTCCACCATCCCACCACCGACCCGCACCCAGGGGGTCCTGAGGTGGATGGCCTAAATGATGTCGAAATCCGCGCAGTCCGCGAGATCATCGATGCCGTAGAAGATCGCCTGCGCCACATGGAAATCACCGGCACCCCCGCCCCCGCCCCCCGCTCCGAGATCTACGCCACCGTCATCTGCGCGGTAATAGCCAGCGCCCGAGCCTCCGGCCACCACGGCTCAGGCAGCATCGCCCAAGCCCCCCTCCTCGACGAAATCCTCATCGGCTCCAACCCCGAGCCCTGGCGAACACCCATCCACCCCACCCTGATCGACAAAGCCCTAACCCCCTAACCACCCGCCGAGCGGCACACCACCGAGGGCAACCCAGACAAATCCCCTCGCTGGTGCGCCATTCAGCGACTGGTCAGAGGATGCCGGTGGTGAAGGTGGCCCACTCGGCGGGCGTGGGGGTAATCGGGCAAATCACCTCGCTGGTGGGCCACCCGGCGGAAGGTCAGAGGGTGTTGGTGGTGATGGCGGTGGTGAAGGTGGCCCACTCGGCGGAGGTGAAGATGAGGGCCGGGGCGGTGGGGGTCTTGGAGTCGCGGATTGCGACACTTCCGTCGCCGAGGAAGGCCACCTCTACACAGTTGCCGCCTGATTCGCTGTAGCTGCTTTTGAACCAGTTGGCATCCGATAGATCAGTGGTCACGGTCGAACTCCTTCGCGACCCGCCTCATCAGGTCTCGTGTTTCGTTCTCGCCGAGGGCGGTTTGGCGAATCGCACTCGCCAACTCATCGTAGCGTCGCACTTCGGCGGCCTTCTCCAGGTACACGTCACTGCTCGGGCCGCCCTCGAGGAAGACGATCGGGGGTTCGATCTCGCGCCCCATCGCATCGGTGCCGAAGCCCAGGAGAACAAACTGACCATGCAAGATGCCCCACGTCATTCCGGCTTCGTAGGGACTTATCCGGATAGTGACATTGGGCAACTTCCCGACCTCGGACAACCGCCGGAGCTGGTCTGCCATCAACCGCCGGCTACCGATGAGCCGATGCAAAGCCGACTCGTGCAGTAGCACTTCCAGTTTCAACGGGTCGGCTTTGCGGGTGACGAGTATCTGCCGTCTCATGCGTAGCTCGACTCGACGTTCGATGTCGTCCAAGGGGCTGTCCCGATAGAAGTCGCTGATCAAGACTCGCGCGTACTCCCGAGTTTGTAAGAGGCCCGGGACCTGCTCGTGATACACGATCTGTTGGCGTGCTGAGGCTTCCAAGCCGACGTACATATTGAACTCGTCATTGAACAGGCCACCGTAGGCGTGGTACCAGCTCTTGACCTTGGCTTGCTCGCCCAGGTTTACGGCCTGCGCGGTATCCGAGGCTTTCACGCCGTAGGTCTCACACAGCGCTCGAATGTCCTGTTTTCGGATGCGTTGATTACGACCGGCTTCCAGCCGTTGAAGCGCCGATTTTGACAGGTCTACAAGACGGGCGGCCGCATCGATGGTCAAGCCGTTCTTTTCGCGTTCTTCCCGAAGGAAGCGTCCGAGCTGTCGTCTCGGCAGCGTTGAGGCAGGTGCGTCTTGATCATCCTCGCTAGTCATCGTTCCAGTCCTCTGTCTGCGAACTCGAATCAAGCTGGGCCGATAGATGGGTCCGTTGTACCGCGAATTCGGGTCGAGTCGTGGGGATTTGAACCAACTTCGTCTGGGATCCCAGTTTTGCATGTCGCACCGGCGTGCTGGTGGTCTGCTGGTGGTGTCAGCAATCCCCGAATGACGGGAGGTTCCAACGATGTTCGGGCTTCCAGCGACCGGGCACGATGCCCGGGCGGTGATGACTGAGGGTGAGGCGTTACGGGCCTTGCGGGAGCATGCGGATTGTCCGATTACCGTGTGTGCGGCCAAGTTGCAGGCGAAGACGTATCTGGTTCGGATCGGGAAGCGGGCGCCCAGGCCGCCCTGGAGGATCTGACATGGACGACATGTGCCGGGTCGAGATCCGTGTGTTGCGAGACGTGATCGACGCCGTGGAGGAGCGATTGCGTGTGCATGAGAGTGCGGGTGGTTATGTGCTCGCACCTCGGTCGGAGGTGTTGGCGGTCGTGATCTACACGGTTATCGCCAGTGCCAGGGCGAGTGGGCATTACGGGACGGGCAGCCTGGTGAGTGCGCCGATACTGGACGAGATTCTCGGTGGGGTCGAGGCGGATCCTTGGGAGGCTGCGGTTTACGCGGTGGTGATGGGTCAGGCGTTGATGTATTGAGCGCGGGAGCCGCCGACCCCTCATCGGTCAGCGGCTCCCGGCTCGGGGACGTGGGGTGGTCAGCCCCAGCGGGTGGTCGAGGCTCGTCAGGTGGTTCGGGTCAGCGGGCGGTCCAGGTGGACGACCGCGAGGCTGTGGGCCAGCTGTTCGAGGAGCGGACCGGCGTGCGAGATGCACATGTGCGGGTCGGGTTCGATGTCGGTGAGGGCGTAGGCGTTGTCGATGCCGAAGCGGCGCAACAGGTCCCGGTCGATGGTGCGGCGGCCGGAGACCGCGATGACGGGCACTTCGGCGCGCCACGCTTCGCGGGCGACGCCGACGGGGGCCTTGCCGTTGAGGGTCTGCTCGTCGAGGGAGCCTTCACCGGTGATGACCAGGCGGGCTCCGGCCAGCACCCGCGCGAAATCCAGTTGCTCCAGGATGATTTCGATCCCGGGCCGCACCGCCGCGCCGAGGAAGGCGAGCGCCGCGAAGCCCACGCCACCGGCCGCGCCCGCCCCGCGGGCATCGGCCTCGTCGACCCCGAGCTCGCGCCGGGCGATCTCGGAGAACCGCGCCAGCCCGGCTTCGAGGGCCTCGATCTCGCGCGGCCCGGCCCCCTTCTGCGGGCCGAAAATCTGTGCGGCGCCGCGCTGCCCGAGCAGCGGGTTGTCCACATCGGAGGCCACCACGACCGGCACTCGCAACATCTCACTGGTGTCGATACGGGCCAGTCGCCGCAGGGCCGCGCCACCGGGCGGCAACGGCCGCCCGTACCCGTCGAGCAGCTTCGCCCCGAGCGCGGTCAGCATGCCCGCTCCCCCATCGGTGCACGCACTACCGCCCAAACCGAGCACCACACGCCGAGCCCCGCGCATCACCGCGGTCCGAATGAGCTGCCCTGTCCCCACACTCGTAGCGGTCATCGCGGTGGTGGCGCTCGCCCGCCCGGGCAACCGCCGCAACCCCGACGCCTCCGCGAGCTCGATCACGGCGGTCTGATCACTGCGCATGGCGAACGAAGCGACGACCGGATTCCCCACCGGCCCGGTAACATTCGTCTGCAGTCCGGAATACCCGGACGCCACCAGCGCGGCCACCGTCCCCTCCCCGCCGTCCGCGACGGGCACCGTCACCACCGGCACATCCGGTCGTGCCGCCCGCAGCCCGGCCGCCAGATGCGCGGCCACTTCCGGCGCGGTCAATGAACCCCGGAACTTGTCCGGAGCCACGACCACATGGCCCTCCTGCCATCCCTTCCGCACTCCGCCCCGCGGCGGGATCATCGTGCGCCCTCGCTGATTCCGACCGCGTCGCCATGGCCCCCGCGCCCGCGCGGCGCGCTGAACCGATGTTCACCGCTGCGAGCCGGGCCCGGGCAGCTCATCGTGTGAGTCCTGTCGAGTCGGAGTCTCCCCGCACCTCATCGATTCCGGAGTCGCGGCGTGCCTCGTCGCATTCGGGTCTCGGGGCGGCGGCCTCCGTGGATCCACCACCGGCCGAGGCCATCTCCACCACGGGCAGCTGCACCGTGTAGCGGTCGACCACCCAGCCGGCGGGCCAGCCGCGGTGGCCGTGCTCGTGCCGGTCCAGCCAATGCGGGGGCCGGGTCATCATGCCGTTCACGAGTTCGCCTTGCCCGAGAGCGCTTCGGCGACGAGCTGCAGGGCCGAGTGGTCGAGTGAGCCGTGGCCCATGGCGCGGGCGGCGGCGATGAGCTGGGCGGTGAGTGCGCCCATGGGGATGGTCACTTCGGCGTCGCGGGCGGCCTGGGTGATGATGCCCATGTCCTTGTGGTGCAGGTCGATGCGGAAGCCGGGTCGGAAGTCGCGCTCCAGCATGGATTTACGCTTGAGTTCGAGGATCTTGCTGCCCGCGAGGCCACCTGCGAGCACGTCGAGACCCTTGGCGGCGTCCGCGCCGAGGCTCTCCATGAGCACGATCGCCTCGGCGACCAGGGCGTAGGTGCCGCCGACGATGAGCTGGTTGGCGGCTTTCACGACCTGACCCGAGCCATTGGGCCCAACCAGTTCGTATGTTTTTCCGACAGCGGCGAACACCGGCTTCGCGGCCTCGAAATCCGCTTCGGACCCACCCACCATGATCGACAGCGCCGCATTGATCGCCCCCGGCTCACCGCCGCTCACCGGCGCGTCGAGGACCCGCAGTCCCCGCTTCGCGCCCTCCGCGCCGGTCCACTCGGACGTCTTCGGGGTCACGGTGGAGAAATCGATATAGAGCGCACCGGGTTTCGCGTGCTCGAGGATCTCGGAGAACACCTCGACGACCTGCTCGTCCTGCGGCAGCATCGTGATCACGATGTCCCGCCCGGCCACGGCCGCCGCGACGCTTCCGGCCGCGGCTCCACCGGCGGCCTTCAGCTTCTCCAGCGCGCCCGGCGACCGGTTGTACCCGGTCACCTCGTGGCCCGCGGCGACCAGGTGCCCGGCCATCGGCCCACCCATGATGCCGAGGCCGATGAATCCGATGCTGCTCACGCGATCCAACTCCAATCGTGTTCGGGGTCCTTGTATTCCAGGCCGATCCAGCCGTCGTAGCCGACGGCGTCGAGAGCGGCGAACAGGCTTTCGAAGTCGAGGGTGCCGGTACCGGGCCGGCTGCGCTCGGGGGCGTCGGCGATCTGCACGTGCCCGATGTAGGCGGCGTACTTCTCGATCACGCCGAGCAGGTCCTCACCCATGCGGGCGAGATGGTAGAGGTCGCAGAGGAATCGGAGATTGGGTTCGCCGACCTCGTCGATCACCGCCGCCGCGTAGGCGGCCGAGACGATCGGATAGTCCGGCGATTCAATGGAATTGAGCGCTTCGAGCACGACCTGCGCGTCGACGCGCGCCGCGGCGCGAGCCGCCAGCCGCAGGTTCTCCAGCGCCAGCTCGTCCTGCCGCACCGGATCCACGCCGGGAATCCGGTTGCCGTACAACGCATTCAGCGAGCGGCATCCGAGCCGCTCGCTGATCCCGACCGCAACGTCGATATTGTCCCGGAACTCGCTCTCCCGCCCGGGCACGGACACCAGCCCCCGCCCCGCGGGAACCAGATCGATGAAGTTCAGCCCGACCAGCTGAACCCCGGCATCGGAGACGGCGGAGATGAACGCGTCCACCTCCTTGTCCCCCGGCACCGGGTTCTCGCCGAAGGGCCACCAGAATTCGACCGCCTCGAACCCCGCCGCCTTCGCCGCCGCCGGACGTTCCAGCAGCGGCAGATCGGTGAACAGGATCGAGCAGTGCGCGTCGAACTTCCGGGGCGCGCCCTCGGCGGTGTACTTCATCGTGCGATTTCCTCCTTGTAGCTCTGCCAGCTACCGAAATCGGTGATGTCGACGAGCTGCGGGTCGGACAGGGCCGGGCGGCGCAGCATCATGGAGAACACCGAGCGGTTGTCGTCCAAGGCAATCACACCCAGTTCCAGGTCCGGCGACTTGGAGGGCAGCAGCCGATTGCGCAGCACCTCCATCGGCACGTCGTAGAGCTCGCCGGCGATGGGCACGCCGCCGTAGGCCACCGGGTGCAGGCCCGGGAACCGGTCGCCGACCGAATAGAACCGGTACTGCGCCGCGGTCTTGGCCTCCCCGGCGAAGGACGCGCCCTCGAGGAGGTAGTTCAGGGGTCCGCCGCGCATGGCACCCCCGTTCAGGAAGATCAAAGGCATTGCTGTAGTTCCTTGTTCGGTCGGAAGAGTCAGGATCAGAGGGTGACGTACAAGCCGTCCGGATAGTCCGGCACGGTCACCTCCGGTACCGCGATCACGTCGCGGTGCAGGAGCCCGCCGTAGGCGCCGAGCGGCAACCCGGTTCCCCCGCGGCGGACCGCCACGATCTCGGCGGCGATGGAGACCGCGGTCTCCTCCAGGGTGTGCCCGCTGAGATCGAGCCCGATGGGCGAGCGCAGCCGCGCCAGTTCGGCTGCGCTCATCCCGACGGCACGAAGTCGCTGGAGACGATCCTCGTGCGTGCGCCGGGAGCCCATCGCACCCACGTACGCCACCGGCAGGCGAAGCGCCACCTCCAGTAGCGGCACATCGAGTTTGGCGTCGTGAGTGAGTACACACAGCGCGGTCCGGGCGTCGACCCGGGTCCGCGCCAAATACAGGTGGGGCATTTCCGCGACGATCTCGTCGGCCTCCGGGAAACGATCGCGGGTGGCGGAGGCCGCCCGCGGGTCGCACACGGTGACGTGATGGCCGAGGAATTTGCCGATTCGCACTACCGCGGCCGCGAGGTCGATCGCCCCGAAAACGATCAGACGCGGCGCCGGCACATGGCATTCGACGAAAACGGTGGAGATGGCGGAGGGTCCATCCGGCGCGGCGTCGACACCGCAGTCCACGGCCCTCACCGCGGTCTGTCCGGCGTCGAGCATGGCCTGAGCCTGCGCCACCACCTGTTCGTCGAGTTCGGCTCCGGCGCTCCACCAGGTGCCCAGCGCCATGACGGCGCCGCTGTCGAGGTCGCGGACCAGTGCCACGGCCTCCCCCTCAGCTCGCAGGACCTTGTCCACCGCATCGCGATTGGCCTCGGTCACCGACTGGACGAACACCTGAATCGTTCCGCCGCAGGACGATCCGACCTCGAAGGCGTCGGAATCGCTGTAGCCGAAGCTCTCCCGCGCGAATCGGCCCGTACGCAGCGACTCGCGGCACAGCTCGGCGACCGACTCCTCCACCACGCCGCCGGAGATATTTCCGATGACGGTGCCGTCCGCGGCCACGGCCAGGGCCGAGCCGATCGGACGCGGAGCGGAGCCACCGGCCCCGATGACCGAGGCGAGCGCGTAATCCATACCCGCCTCGTGCCATTCGAGCAGCTGAGCCGCGATGTCGCGCATGACTAGTGCCCCAGCGCCATTTCGATGCCGTCGATACCGAAGTAGGCGACGAACACCAGGCTCACCACGGCCACCAGCCAGTGGATCTCACGGAACTTGCCGCGAGCCAGCTTGATCACGGTGTAGGCGATCAGGCCCGCGCCGACGCCGTTGGTGATCGAGTAGGTGAACGGCATGAGCACGATCGTGATGAACGCCGGGATGGCGACCTCGAGATCGTTCCAGTCGATCTTGCGGGCCTGGGTCATCATCAGCGCGCCGACCAGCACCAGGGCGGGAGCGGCGGCCTGGATCGGGACCACGGCCGCGATCGGGGTGAAGAAGATGGCGGCACAGAACAATCCGCCGGAGACCACGCTGGCCAGACCGGTACGGGCACCCTCACCGACGCCCGTCGCGGACTCGACGTACACCGTGGAACCCGCGCCACCGGACAGACCACCCAGGATCTGGGCGACACCGTCGACGGTCAGGATCTTGCCCATGCCGGGCACCTGACCCTTCTCGTCGACCAGGCCGGCCTCGTCACAGACGCCGAAAACCGTTCCCATGGCATCGAAGAAGCCGGTCAGCACCAGGGTGAACAGCACGGTGGTGGCGGTGATCGCACCCGCGGTGGCGAAGCCGCCGAACAGGTCGATGTGGCCGAACAGACCGAAGTCGGGGGTGGCGAACAGCGACTTGGGCTTCTCGGGCACGACAGTGCCCCACTGCTTGGGGTCGATCTTCGCGATGGAGTTCACGACGATGGCCAGCACGGTCGCGATCGCGATGGAGATCAGGATCGCGCCGGGCACCTTGCGAATGAACAGCGCCAGCATGACCAGCAGGCCGACCGCGAAAATAACGGTGGGCCAACCCGACAGGTGCCCGTCCACGCCCAGCGTCACCGGGGTACCCGCGCCCTTGCCGACCACGCCCGAGGACGCCAGGCCGATCATGGCGATGAACATGCCGATGCCGACGCCGATGGCGTTCTTCATGGCCAGCGGGATGGCATTGATGATCATGGTCCGCAGGCCGGTGGCCGCGAGGATCACGATCACGATGCCCATCAGCACCACCAGGCCCATGGCCTGCGGCCAGGTCATGTGCGGTGCCGCCTGGAAGGCGACGACGGGTACCAGACCGAGGCCGGCGGCCAATGCGAGGGGCACATTGCCGACCAGGCCCATGAGGACGGTGGTCAGACCGGCCGAGAAGGCGGTCGTGGTGGTGAGCTGAGCGATGCTCAGCTTGTCCCCGTGCGCGTCGGCGACGCCGCCGAGGATCAGCGGCACGAGCAATATGACATACGCCATAGCGACGAATGTCGTGATGCCGCCGCGGATTTCGCGGGATAGGGTGGTCTTGCGCTCGGAGAGTCCGAAGAACTTCTCGAGCGCGGAACTCCGCGTCGTTTCCGATGTGGTGATCGGTGACTGAGTCTGGGTCATGGCTGCCCTCCTATGGGCGTAGCCGACCTTTGGCGCGGGGGCTGGGGTTCCCGGGCCTCGGATTCGGTGATGCTTGTTGTGGGGTCCTTACCGCTGAACACGGACTTGCCCCTGTTAATCAACTTTTCCGGATGCTGTCGTCCGGACTGCCGGGAGCAAGGGTGATGGTCCCGGTGCCGCCCCGCGTGCGGCAGGCATCGCGAATCGCTGCGGCGATCGCAGGTGTTCGAGGAGAGCGTGGGTGGTTCTCCGGCAATGCGGGTGGATCGAGGATTATGGGTTCTACCAGAACGTCATCGGTTCTCCTGTCGCATGATTCGCCTGCTGGCGTCGACGCCGGCCTGTGCGACCGCGTCGTGCGGCATGGTCTCGAGCTCGTCGTTCTCCACGACGGTGTTGCCACCGACGAGCAGACGAGCGAGCGGGGGCTGCGGGCCGAACACCAGCGCGCACACCGGGTCCTCGAGGGCGGCACGGAAACCGTCCACCTTCCAGACCGCGATGTCGGCCAGCTTTCCGACCTCGAGCGAGCCGATCTCGTTGTGGCGGCCCAGGTTTCGCGCACCGCCCAGGGTGCCGACCTCGAGCGCCTGCCGGGCGGTGAACGCCCGGGGTCCGCGCACGGCGCGCTGGAACAGCAGCGCCTGGCGCATCTCCCCGGCCATCGAGGTCAGCTCGGCCGAGGCCGCGCCGTCCACGCCCAGGCCGACCGGAGCGCCGGCCGCGAGCAGGTCGGTGACCCGCGCGATCCCCGCGCCCAGACGGGCATTCGACGTCGGGCAGTGCGCCGAACCGGTGCCGGTCCGCGCGAAAGCCGCAATATCCTTGTCGTGCAGGTGAACCGCGTGCGCGAACCACACGTCGTCGCCGAGCCAGCCCAGCTTCTCCATGTATTCGACAGGCGTGCAGCCCATCTGCTCGATGCAGTGCTCTTCCTCGTCGAGGGTCTCGGCGAGGTGGGTGTGCAGGCGGACGCCGTGCGCGCGGGCCAGCGCGGCGGATTCGACCATCAGACCCTCCGACACCGAGAACGGCGAGCAGGGGGCGACGGCCACGCGCAGCATCGAATCGAACGACGGGTCGTGGTAGGTGCGGATGATTTCCTCTGTGCTGGAGAGGATCTCGTCGCGGTTCTCCACCACCTCGTCCGGCGGCAGGCCGCCGTGCGACTGCCCGCGGTCCATGGAACCGCGGCAGGGGTGGAAGCGCAGGCCGATCTCGCGCGCCGCGCGCACCTCCGCCTCGAACAGATCGCCACGCCCCTTGGGGAAGATGTAGTGGTGATCGGTGGAGGTGGTGGTGCCGGTCAGCGCCAGCCAGCCCAGGCCCGCCGTGGCCGCGCCGTGCACGATCTCGGCGTCCATGGTCGCCCACAGGCGGTACAGCCCGGTCAGCCACTCGAACAGGGTGGCGTCCTGGAACAGGCCCTGGGTGGCCCACTGGTAGAGGTGGTGGTGGGTATTCACCAGGCCCGGGGTCACCAGGCAGCCGGTGCCGGAGAGGCGTTCAGCACCCACCACCGTCGGCGCCGGTCCCGCGCCGAGAGCTTCGATCCGGCCGTCGTCGCCGACGATCAGATAGCCGTTGGGGATCTCGTCACCGACAACCGGTGCGATGTAAGCGTTTTCGATAACGAGCTTCGTCACGTGCAGTCCTCTTACCGACAGTCCAGCAGCTTCCGGACACGCAGCCCGGTGATGTCGGCCAGTTCGCGGCGCACGACCAGCTGCTCGTCCGGAACCGAATTGCCCAGTCGGATCTGAAGTTCCGACAGCATCTCGGCGGCGCTGCGACCCGCGGCGCGGATCAGGAAGACATGGCCGAAGTGTTCCTCGTAGGCCACGTTAGCGGCCGCAAGATCGGCCTTGACCTGGGCGTCGGCGTCGGTCGCGCCGGACTGCTCGTCGGCCGACCACTTGGCTTCCTGCTCGGACTGATGCTTGGCGGCGGTGCGCTCCCCGATGCGGGGGTGCGCGTCGAGCGCCTCCTGGATATCGGCCCACGGCAGCTCGGTCACACCGGTCACCGCGGCGGCGATCAGACTCGATTCGTCGGCGTAGGGGCGGTTCGCGACCATCTTCCTGGCCCAGGCCCGGGACGCATTGCAGGTCAGCAGCTGCGCCTCGGCCTCTTCCAGGGACAGCGAACCGAGCCATTCCAGGCGACTCGACATCCGACCTCCAAACCGTCATTGGCGTGTTTCCACCACCTAACCCGGCCGACGGGCGTGCTCGAAAGGACGAGACATCCGAATCTGTGGCCTGGTTCACAGGGGCTCGTTTGTAGTTACATCCAAGTTCGGTAACCAGGACGTCACCGACTGTTAGCCTCGGACAAATGCGGTTACGTTCCCTGCTGACCATGAACGACCTGGGCCTACGGCTCGTCACCGGAGAGGACGAGCTGGACCGTTTCGTACGCTGGGTAGTAACTACCGACATGCTAGATCCCAGCCGATACCTCTCCGGCGGTGAGTTTGTCCTTACCGGCCTGCAATGGCGCACCAAACCCGAGGACAGCGAGCAATTCGTCAGCAACATCGCGAAGGCGAAGGTCGCGGCCCTGGCCGCCGGCAGCGCGCTTTTCGGCGAATCACCTGCGGATCTGATCGACGCTTGTAAGAAACACCGAATCCCGCTCTTCGAGGTCGAGGAGCACATCGCCTTCGCCACGGTCACCGAGCAGATCAACCGGCGACTGTCCTCCGGACGGGCCGCGGACCTCAGCGCGATCCTGGACCGGCACCGGCAGCTGGTGTCCGGCGGCGGGCTCGACTCGGTCCTGGATCTGGTGCATCGCACGCTCGGCACCCGCTGCTGGGTGGTGTCCTCGCTCGGCCGCGTGGTCGCCGGGCCCACCCGCGACCTGCCCGAACAGGTGCGATCGGCCTTCCTGGGCGCGAAGCGGCTGCCGCATGTGCTTTCCCACAGCCAGGTCCGGTACTCGCTGTTCGCGGTGGACGCGGACGGCACCTCGCGCATCGCGGACTGGTTCCTGGTCTTCGAGAGCGACTACAAGGACTGGCCCGAGGAGCGCCGGGCGCTCATCGGTGAGCTGGCCGCGGTCGTGTCGCTGGAGAAGGCCCGCCAGGACGACCGGCAGAGCGCCGAAGGGCGACTGGCCCAGGAACTGATCGAACTGATCATGTCCGACGCCAAACCCGCCGACATCATCTCCCGCTTGGAACTCACCGGCCTGGGCCTGTCCGACCGCTACCTCGCGGTGGCCGCCACCGCCGACTCGGGCGCGGTCCGCCCCGGCGAGCTGCGCGCGGTCCTGCGCGAGATCCTCTCCGGTCGCGGCCCGGCCATCGGCGTGGTCGACGGGGAAGTCATCCTGCTGGTCGCCCTCGGCGACGAACAGGCCCTCGACGACCACATCCACCGCGCCATCGAAGCGCTGGAACCCGGCCTGCAGCAGAGCCGACTATCCGTCGGCATCAGCGGCGCGGTCGACGGCGAGGGCCTGCGCGGCGCGGTCGAGGAGGCCCGCTACGCCCGCCGCATGGCCGCCGAACGCCAGCAGCCCACCAGCGTCGTCCGCCACGACGAACTGGCCACCCACATGCTCCTGCTGGCCAGCGTCCCCGACGAGGTCCGCCGCATGTTCCGCGTCCGCCTCCTGGACCCCCTGCGCGTCTACGACCAGGACAACCGCGCCGACCTCGTCCACACCCTGGAGACCTTCCTGGAGGTCTCGGGATCGTGGACCAAGTGCGCGGATCTGCTGCACCTGCACGTGAATACGCTGCGCTACCGCATCCAGCGCATCGAGGAACTCACCAACCGCGACCTGTCCCGCCTGGAAGACCGCGTCGATTTCTTCCTCGCCCTGGCCCTGCGCTGATTCGGACGGGGCCGCGTCGGCCGCGACGCCAATCACAGCTTCACGCGATTTGATCAACGACTCAGCTGCCACAGAACCGCAGCCCCTGATAGCAGATAGCTATCGGTGGCCGAGTTCTATCGGGCCGGGTGCGCGAGTTCGGTCACGCGCGGCGGCGGCCCGCCGTGCGGAAGAATCGGGCCGATCGCGAGCAGGCTGCCCGGCTTGCGCCCCTTCCCCCAGCCCAATTGCTCACGGTAGCGGCCGATGTGCGCCTCCGCGATGGCCTCCCGGTCCCGGATCGGGGTGGACTTGGGGGCGACATACAGGGCGTCGGCAGGGCAGTACGCCTCACACACGAAGCAGGTCTGGCGGTCGGATTGCCTTGCGATGAGCGGGATTCCGCTGTCCGTCCGGTCGACCACGTCGGTCGGGCAGACATCGACGCATTTGCCGCAGGCGATACAGTCCTCGGCTCGCACCAATTCGATCATCACGCCACCGCCGCATGAGCGGCCGGTTCCGCCGCGCCCCAGAACCGGTCCACACCCCGGACAGCATGTGGTGGTGCTGCCGCGCCACGCGGTCCTGCACCACCCGGCGGGTGGTGCAGGACCGCGTGTTCGGGGATCCAGCCCGGTGTGCTTGCGCACCGACGCGGCGGGTTCCGTCCGCCGAGACCGGGGACTACACCTTCTCCCACAGGGCCGGGGTGTTGCTCGGGGTCCAGGTCGGATCGTCGACGGTGTGCGCCTGGAGGCAGCGGTAGGTGCTGCCGTCGTAGGTGACGGTGTCGCCGATCTTGTAGGTGGCACCGACCTGCCACGCCTGGACGGACGGCTTGGTGCTCGAGGTGGGCGGGGCGGCGGTGGTCGTGGACGGGGCGACGGTCTTCGTCGGCGGGGTCGTGGTCGGAGGCGGAGTGGTCGTGACCGGCGCCGTGGTCGTGACCGGCACCGTGGTCGTCACCGGCGCCGTGGTGGTGGGCGCGGTCGTCGTCGGTGGCGTGGAACCGCCCAGGCCGGCGAAAGCGTGTTGGAACGCGTTGTCCTGCTGAGCTATTCCCGAGCAGGTGGGATCCGCGTACGCGCCGCCGTTCGGGCATGGCTTGTCGCGGGTCGCCGACCACATCGAGACCCAGGCCAGGCCCTTGGATTTCGCGAAATCGGCCAGCTTCGCGGCGTCGGCGAGGGTGAACGTCTCGCCCTGTACGTCATTGACGCCGATCATCGGGGTCACCGCGACCCTGTTCCAGGCATCCGAGACGCCGAGCGCCTGAGCGACCTGAGCCTCGGAGGCGGTGGCGGCCTGGATGGCGTAATCGCCCATGTCGCCGGAGAACGACGAACCGTAATCCATGGCCATGATATTCACCGCGGTGACGTCGACGCCCTTGCTCTCGGCGTTCGCGAGCAGGTTGGTGCCGTCGGCGGTGAGGCCGGTCGGCATCACCGGCAGGGTGAACGAGATCTCCAGGCCCGGGTGCGCTTTCTGCAATGCGGAAAGAGCCTGCGCGCGCATGGTGTTGGCCGCGGCGTTGGCGATGGCGCCGCCCTCGATATCGAAATCGAGCTTGGTGGCTCGGAATTGGGTGATCACCGCCTCGTAAGCCGATTGCAGCGCGGATTCCGAGGAACACGTTGTCGCGAGTTCGCTGCCGGTCTGCCCACCGAAGGAGATTCGGACATCGCCGCCCGCCTTCCGGAAATCGGAAATCTGCGCAGCCGTGGAATTTTGTCCTATATCGGCGATTCCTCCCCATTTCGGCGAACAGGACCCGCCGTCGGTGACGAACGCGAGATTGTATTCGGTCGCACCGGTGGCCTTTGCCGAGGTCAGGAGGTCGAATGCCGGGTACAGCGAGGTGTCGACATAGGCGGCGAACCCGCCGCCCGCCACCGCGGCCGAGGCGGTGGCACCCGGGCCCGTACAGACGGCGGCAATGCCGAGTGAAACGGCACACGCGCCCACCGCAGCCGATAGCCATCTGGTTGTCGTTGCTTCTCTGGTCAAGGTTGATCGCCTTTGCGCAATTGAAACTCTACGAATGATCGAACCGGGCCCCTTTGGCTAGCAATAGAACTGATATCACACACCGGGAATATCTGAAAGAGGCGCAGTCCACAATCGATCGCCCAGGCCATCCACATACGCTGTCGCACAACATCATTCAGAGCCCGCGAGAAATTTCGCTGCCGTTCAATGCGATACGAAAGCGGCACGCATACATATTGCGTGCCGCCCCGTGGCGATATCAGTGAAAGAATATTGGCGTCAATGCGACATCGGCCGAACTTCCATTCTCAGCGAGCCCCGCGCCACGCGTCCTGCACCACTCGCCGATGGTGCAGGACCGCGGTTTCCGCGAACTGGTCGCGATGGGCTTGCACCAGCTTTCGATGCAGGTGCCGGGCTCGCTGCAGCGGCTTCCGGATCGACATGACGCGCCTCCTCCTTGGTGTGGCGCTCGTGTCGCGCCGTTCATCAGGTAAGACGGAGCGCGGCAGCAGAATTCATCGCGGCGCCATGCGCAGCGCGCCGTCCATGCGGATGGTCTCGCCATTCAAGTAGTCGTGCTCGGTGATGTACTGGGCCAGCTGCGCGTACTCGTCCGGGCGGCCCAGGCGCGACGGGAACGGGATTCCGGCTTCGAGGCTCTTGCGGTACTCCTCCGTGACGTGGGCGAGCATCGGGGTGTCGACGGTGCCGGGGGCGATGGTGTTCACGCGAATACCGAACTGCGCCAGGTCACGCGCGGCCGGAACGGTCATGCCCGTGACGCCGCCCTTGGAGGCGGAGTAGGCGATCTGGCCGATCTGACCCTCGAACGCCGCGACCGACGCGGTGTTGATGATGACGCCACGCTGGCCGTACTCGTCGACCGGCTCGGTCTTGGCGATCGCGTCGGCGGCCAGGCGCATCACATTGAACGTGCCCAGCAGATTGACCGTCATCACGATGCGGAACAGCTCGAGGTCGTGCGGGCCATTCTTGGACAGGATGCGTCCCGCCCAGCCGACACCGGCGCAGTTGACGACGATGCGCAGCGGCACACCGGATTCCACGACCTTGGCGACCGCGGCGGCCACCTCGTCACCGCTGGTGACGTCGGTCGGGATGAGGGTGACACCGGCGGGGACGCTGTCGCCCGCGCGCTCGATGGACTGAGCCAGATCCAGGCCGAACACGGTCGCGCCCAGGTCGGCGAAGCGCTTGGCGGTGGCCGCACCCAGACCGGACGCACCTCCGGTGACAATGGCGGCCGAGCCCGAAATCTCCACGGCTGATGTGATCCTCTCGCTGGTGGACGGCATGGTCGACACGAAGCTATCGGGGCCCGACCTCCACTTCTATCGGTAATCCGCAGAATTCCGGCGACTCCGGCTGTGCACATTGACATTCGCGACCGACAACCCCTTGTGTGTAACTCTGGTTATCACTTACTTTGGAGTGTGTCGCACCGCACAGGCGCGGGGAGACGAGGAGGCAATGGTGGCTCTGACGACAGCGAAGACGGTTCCGGCCGAACGGGAGTACGCGGATTTCCTGCGCACCCTGTCCGAAGGATCGGTGCACAGGAACTTCGACCCGTACCTCGATATCGATTGGGACGCACCGGAGTTCCGGATCGATCCAAAGGATCCGCGGTGGGTGCTGGCACCCGAGATCGATCCGCTCGGGGCGACCGCGTGGTATCGGGCGCAGCCGCTGGAGAGGCAGATCGAGATCGGGCGGTGGCGCATCGCCAATGCCATCAAGGTCGGCGCGGCATTCGAGAGCATCCTGATCCGCGGGATGATGCAATACATCATGCGGTTGCCCAACGGCTCTCCGGAGTTCCGCTACTGCCTCCACGAGATGACCGAGGAGTGCAATCACATCCAGATGTTCCAGGAGCTGGTGAACCGCATCGGCGTGGACGTCCCGGGAATGCGCCCGATCTTCCGCACCCTGTCCCCGTTCATCGGCGTGGCGGGCGGCTACGCCTGGGCCATCCTGTTCATCGGCATCCTGGGCGGCGAGGAACCGATCGACCACTATCAGAAGGCGGTCATCCGCAACGGAGCCCACCTGCCGCCCGCGGTCGTGCGGTGCATGGAGATCCATATCGCCGAAGAGGCGCGCCACATCTCCTTCGCCAACGAGTTCCTGAAGGAACACGTCCCGGCGATGAACCCGCTCTACCGCAATGTCTGCGGCATCGCCTTCCCCCTCGCCATGCGCTGGCTGGCGGGCGAGATCATGGCCCCGCCACCGGAGTTCGCGCGCACTTTCGACATTCCCCGCGAGGTCATCAAGGAAGCCTTCTGGCGCTCACCCGAGGGCTCGAAGACCTTGGCCGGATACTTCGGCGACATGCGTTCCCTCGCCTCGGATCTGGGTCTGATGAACCCGGTGACCCGTCGCCTGTGGCAGCTGCTGCGCATCGACGGTGACCATGCCCGCTACCGCAGCGAACCCGACCGCCGCGTCGCCTGACCGGGCGCCGCGCGCCGCTCGGAAATCGCGGGGTGAAACACCGTAGCGGCGTTTGAAGGCCACGCTGAGGGTGAAGGCGCTGGCGTAGCCGACCCGATCGGCGATGCGCTCCAGGGTGATCCGGTCCGGATCGTGCAGCAAGTCGGCGGCGCGCGCGAGGCGTACGGCGGCGAGGAAGGCCATCGGCGGCCGACCGGTCAGGGCGGTGAATCGGCGGGCGAACGCCGCCCGGGAGATGTGGACCTCGGCCGCCAGGGACTTCACGGTCCAGGCGCGCGCGGGGTCCTCGTGCAGCAGCCACACCACGCGGTTGATGAGCGGGTCGCCGTACGCATCGAGCATCACTTCTCCTCCTAGCGGCAAGACCCCGACCACCGTGAAACGCAGCCTATTTCGCCCCCTCGCCGCAGAGGAGTGTCTGAAACGACATATCTAGTACCGTTTGCGACATGGATGTTGCGGTTCTACTCGCCGATGGTGTCGGAGATCTCGGGCTCGCCTCGGTGCTGGAAGTGTTCAAGGTCTGCAACAGCCTCCTCCGCGACGCCGATTCGGTCATCGAGCCGTGGCACGTCCATCTGATCTCCGCGCAGGTCAGTGTCCGATCGGGCAACGGCTACGAGATCGCGACCAGCCCCCTCGCCGAGGCCGAGGTCGACACGGAACTGTTGATCGTTCCCGCGAATTCGGCCCTCGATGCGGACACGCTCGTCCGCAGCCTCGACGATCCCGCCACAACGCCACTGCTGCACTACATTTCGGCGACCCACGCGGCGGGCGTCCATCTGGCGGCCGCGTGCACCGGAACCTTCTATCTCGCCGAGGCCGGTGCGCTCGACGGCACGGTCGCCACGACCAGCTGGTGGCTGGCCCCCGCGTTCCGCCGCCGCTACCCCAGAGTCGATCTCCACGACGCCGAAACACTCTGCGCCGGAACACAGGTCACCACCGCAGGCGCGGTGCTGGCGCATCTGGACCTGGCGCTGTCACTCGTCGCGAGACGCACTCCGGAACTGGCCTTCGAGGCGTCCCGCTATCTGCTCGCCGGCGATCGGCGCAATCAACGCGCCGCGGCGATTCCCGGCGTGATCGCCCGGGGCGATTCGCTCATCGCGAACTTCGAATGCTGGGTGCGAGACCACCTCGCCGAACCGTTCCAGATCGTCGACGCCGCCCGCGCCCTCGGGGTGACGGCCCGCAGCCTGCAACGCGCGGCCCAGGCCGAACTGGGTATGTCGCCGGGCGATTTCGTCAACGAGATCCGCCTCCAGCGCGCCACCACACTGCTACAGACGACGGACCTCACCGTCGAGGCGGTCGCCGGACGGGTGGGCTACCAGAATGCGGGCACCCTGCGCACCTTGTTCCGCCGCCGCCGCGGCCAAACCATCACCGAGGTCCGATCGACACCCCTCCATTGGACGCTGACCTCCTCCCATCGCTGACCGAGCCCGCCCGAGCCGCGGCCTCATTCGGTGCGGGAGAACCGGGCGATGGCCCCGGCCAGAGCCGCGGCCGCCACCACGGCGATGATCAGCAACTCGGTCCCGGTGCCGAGAGCCACCGAGCCCCAGCTGATGCCCGGAGTGAGTCGGCCCGCCACCTCGGCGGGGACGGTGACGTGATGGAAGACCATGCGGCGCATGGGATCGACGGCGTAGGTGAGCGGATCGATCTTCGTGAGTACCGCCAGCCAGGTGGGCAGCCCCGAGGACGGGAACATCGCGCCCGACAGGAAGAACATCGGCATCGCCACGAACTGCAGCACAGCCTGGAACGCCTCCATCTGTGTGATGGCGCTGGCCAGCAGGACGCCGATGGAGGTGATCATGATCGCGGTCAGCACCATGATGCCGACCAGGCCCAGCAGCAGGCGCGGCGAATACGGCACCCGCACCGCACCGGCGAAGGCGAGCATCAGCAGGCCCTGAACGGTCGCGACGGTGGTGCCGCCCAGCACCTTTCCGATCAGCAGCGAGGCCCGGCTGCACGGTGCGACCAGCATTTCGCGCAGGAAACCGAACTCGCGATCCCACACGATCGACATGGCCGAGAAGATCGAGGTGAACATCACCGTCATGGCGACGATGCCGGGGAACATGAAGGTCCGGAAGTCGAAACCCGGTGTGGCCGTGGTGAGCCGGGTCAATCCGGTGCCCAGGACGAACAGGAACAGCACCGGCTGGGCCAGCGAGGTGAGGATGCGTAACCGGTTGCGCGCGAACCGGATCAGCTCACGCTCCCACACCACCCGGATCCCGCGCAGCTCCAGGGGCCAGCCCGTGGTCACGGTGCCCGTCGAGATGCCGGTGGTCGTCATCGCCGCCACATCCGTCCCATATCGCTGGTCACGTGCGCGTCGCTGTCGCGGATGGTGCGACCGGTGTACGCCAGGAACACGTCGTCGAGGCTGGGCCGCTCGACCCGCACCATGAGCACCCGGACGCCCAGGTCGGTGACCAGAGCCGGGACGAATTCCTCGCCGTCGGCCACCTGCACGGTCAACCCCTCCGGGATCCTGGTGGCCGCCAGGCCGAATCGCTCGTTCAGCGCGGCAGCGGCCGCCGTGTCGTCGACGGTGTGCAGTGAGACGCGGTCCTTGCCGATGCGCCCCTTGAGCACCTGCGGCGTGTCGTCGACGATCAGTTCCCCGTGGTCGATGATCGCGATGCGGTCGCAGTTCTCGGCCTCGTCGAGATGGTGGGTGGTCAGGAAGATCGTGATGCCCTCGGCCACCCGCAGCTGCTCGATATAGGACCAGATGTGCAGGCGGGTCTGCGGATCCAAGCCGATGGTCGGCTCGTCGAGGAACAGCACTTTCGGCGAGTGCAGCAGTCCCCGCGCGATCTCCAATCGCCTGCGCATGCCGCCGGAGAAGGTGCGCACCAGATCGTCCCGCCGATCCCACAGCTCAACCATCTCGAGCAATTGCCGCACCCGCCCGCGGTATTCGCGTCGATCCAGGCCGTACAGCTCGGCGTGGAAGCGCAGATTCTCGCTCGCGGTCAGATAGGTGTCGAGCGTCGAATCCTGGAACACCAGCCCGATGCGCTTGCGCACCAACGCGGCCTGCGTCACGGTGTCGTATCCGGCGACCCGAGCCCGTCCCGAACTCGGCCGGGCCAGCGTGCACAGCATATTGATGGTGGTCGACTTGCCCGCGCCATTGGGGCCGAGGAACCCGAAGGTCTCCCCCGGGCGGACCGAAAAGCTGATCCCTCGAACCGCGTCCACTTCGCCGAACCGTTTGGCCAGGTTCTCCACCTCGACCACCGGTGCCGCAGCGGGCCGCGTGACCCCGGACACCGGAACAGACGCGGGCATCGCCATGGCAGCTCCCTCGTTCACCGAACCGTGGGGTTCAGCCTGCGCCAAGAGCGCACCACGGCCCAGAGCCCGAGGACCCGAGACGCGGGGACCAAAGCGATCACCGCCGGACAACCCGTCGAGCGGCGTGCCGGGCTACTCGAATGCCGGGCCCGCGGGTACGTGGAGTCTGCGCAGAATCGCGGCGGCGGGGCAGAATCCGGTGACGGCGGCCTGGAGTTGGTTGGCGCCGACGAAGGCCGTGAGCAGTAGGAACCAGGGCGAGATCGTCACCGCGAGCAGGATACTGAGCAGGCTCAGGGTTCCGGCGAGGACCAGGACGGCTTTGTCGATGTTCATGTGCGGCAAAGGTTTTCCTATCGTCCGAGGATCCGGCTCAGCCAGCCCTGACCTTCGTTCCCGGGATGGCCGGGGCACCACCGGTCGGCCGATCGGAGACATACCGGTAGACCGCCATGGTCGCCATTCCGCATCGGCTATCAACAGCCGGACGCCACCATCGGACCACAGCAACTCCGGATCGGCGCGACCCGCCTCTGGGTCCTCCCCAACCCGAGCGGCCTCAACGCCCACTACCCGCCAACCCAACTCGCCGCCGAGTTCACCCGCCTGCGCACCGCCGCGGCGATCCCCAACCGCCGACCAACGAGCACGTAGAACCCGGGCGGTCACCCCTCGATGATTCTTCCGCGCGGGTTCCCGGCACGATGGTCACATGGGTGACGCGACCGAACGGACCGTTCCACGCCGGACCATGCAGCAGCGGCGCGAGGCGACCGTGGCCCGTTTGGTCGACGCGACGATCGAGTCGATCTGCGCGGTCGGGGTCGACCGCACCTCACTCCGCGAGATCTGCACGCGGGCAGAGCTTTCCAACGGGGCATTGTTCAAACAGTTCGGAAGCCGCTCGGAGCTGATCGCGGCGGCCTCCGAGGAGATCTTGACGCGGCTGCTCGCGCAATTCCATCAGGTCATCGACCATCTCGCCGACGACGAGAACTCACTGGAGGCGTCGTTGAGGTTCCTGCGCGTGGCGATGAGCACGCCGCTGACCCACGCGCTGCGCCAGATCTATATGGCGACGCTGCACGACGCCGACCTGCGCACCCGGATCGAACCCGCGGTGAGCCGCTACTACAGCGCCCTGACCGAGCACGTCGAGCAGACCGGCGCACTGAACCAGTTCCCGGAGCACGTCCGGGAACCGCTGACTTTCATTGTGCTGCACCAGTTCTCCGGCGAAGCCCTGACCCGCGTCGCCTATCCGCGAACCGACATCCAGGACCGCATGCTCGAGATCACCCTCGACATGCTCCTCAGCTACGCGGCCACGTTGCGAGCCCGCTGACCCGAGCATCCCCCCGATCCCCTGCGCCCATCGTCACGAATCAGGGTCGACGACGACTGTCTGTGACACTTCAGACGTGACCGTTGACACACCTTCGACTCCGAGCCTAGAGTCCATAGATAGAGAGCACTCGCTCTCCAGATATGAAATGTGCTCTGCGCGCTCAGGATTCGATGAGGAGTTCCCATGGCCGCCAGTAGTTTCCGCATGTCCCTTGCCCTTACCGCCGCGACACTGGCCCTCGCCGTCTGCCCCGCCGCGGGCGCCGATCCGGTTCCCGTTGCCCCGGCACTCCCCTTTCCGATACCGCCCGCGCCGCCGTATCTGGATCCGGCGTTCTACCAACCTGATTCGACGCGGGTCGCGGCGGCCGAACCCGGGGAGATCCTGGCGGCGCGGCAGGTGAACCTCGCCAACTTCTGGCTGATTCCGTTGAACGTCAACGCATGGCAGCTGTCGTACCGCAGCACCAATACCCGTGGTGAGCCGATCGCCGCAGTGGCGACCGTGGTCGTGCCGCATCGCCAACCCCCGAGCGGGCAGCGCGGGCTGTTGTCGTTCCAATTCGCCGAGGACTCCCTGTCGATCAACTGCGCGCCGTCGTACACACTGCAGATGGGCTCGCTGCCGAATCCGATGAATCCGGTCATCTCCGCGGAATTCGTGCAGGTGCAGGCCATGCTGCAACTGGGCCACGCGGTCGTCATGCCCGATCACCAGGGCCCCAACGCGTCCTACGCGGTCGGCCCGCTCGGCGGCCGGATCACCCTCGACGGCATCCGCGCCGCGGAACGCTTCGAACCGGCGGGCTTGCCCGGCACCGACACCCGCGTGACCATGTGGGGTTATTCGGGCGGCGCGATCCCCACCGCCCACGCCGCGGAACTGCAACCGGAATACGCGCCGGAGGTCAACCTGGTCGGCACGGCCGCGGGCGGGCTCATGACCGATGTCCGCGCGGCGATCGACTACGACAACGGCACTTCCCTCGTCGATGGCTTGGTCTACGGCGGCCTGCTGGGCGTGGCACGCGAATACCCCGAGGTCGACCGGTTCCTGGACCAGCACCTGACGCCCCGCGGCAAGGCCATCCGCCTGGTGCACGAAAACCAGTGCGTCGCACTACAAGGCGCGGCTTTCCCGTTCCTCAACCTCAAGGGCCTGTTCGACTATCCCGGCGACCCCATGCAAGCACCCGACATGCAAGGCGTGCTCGACCAACTGACCCTCGGCCACCGCGGCACCCCGAAATCGCCTGTCTTCCTTTTCGAATCCCCCTTCGACGAGGCCATGCCCACCAATTCCGTGAACAACCTCTACGACACCTACTGCCGCGACGAGAACGCCCGCGTCTACTACACCCGCGACATCTTCAGCGAACACGTCGTCGCCGACATCTCCACCACCGGCACCGCCGCAATGTGGCTCAACGACCGCCTCAACGGCGTCGAAGCCCCCGCCGGCTGCCACAACCGCGACGTCTACACCGGCCTACTCGACCCGGGCTCGATCCAATTCTTCGCCAACGCCATCGGCCAGACCCTCGCCTCCGCCCTGGGCATCCCGATCTGAGCTCAGGATCGGCGCACGGGTGGCCGGGCCGCACCCTCAGCCTCGGCGCAGGTAGCGCCCGCGTGGTTCACCCTGGACGCGGCCGTGGGCGAGGATGCGGTGGCCGCGCAGGAAGACGGTGTCGACCCGCGCCGTCATCTCGAAGCCCTCGAAGGGCGTGTACTCTTGGGCGGATTCGGAATCGGCGGCCCGCACGGTCCAGCTCGCCCCGGTGTCGACCAGGGCGATATCGGCGTCGAAGCCGACCGCGATGTCGCCCTTGCCGGTGAGACCGTAGCGACGGGCCGGATTCCAGGATGTCAGCCGGGCGATGCGCTGCGGGCTGAGCCCGCGTTTCACACCCTCGCCGACCAGGCCCGGCAGCACGTATTCGGCGCCCCCGAACCCGGACTTGGCGAGGAAGACGTCCTCGCGGTCGGTGCCGAACTTCTGCTCGTCGCGGCAGCAGGCGTGATCGCTGACCACCCAGTCGATCTCACCGGCCAGCACATGCCGCCACAGGGCTTCGACGTCGGCGCGCTCCCGCAACGGCGGATTCACCTTGCCGCCGATGCCGGGTGCGGAATCGACGTCGGCGAGCAGGTGCCCGATCGTGACCTCACGCCGGAAATCGATATGCGGGAACGCTTTTGCCATGCGCAGCGCCGCGTCCACGGCCTTGGCCGAGGACAGGTGCAGCAGGTTGATGGCGGGGAAGCCGGTTTCGTGCGCCAGATACGAGGCGGTCGTGACCGCCAGTCCTTCCGAATGCGGTGGACGCGAGGCGCTGTAGGCGCGCAGTCCGGTGAGTGTGCCTTCGCGTTCCACGAGTTCGGTGTACGCGGCCATGATCTCGGCGGTCTCGCAGTGCAGCGACAGCGTGATGGCGTCCCCGAAGCGCTCGCGCGCCCGCCGCAGTCCGCGCATGACGAATTCGAAATGCGCCAGGTCGTAGCGTTCCTCCGGCGGGATCATCAAGAACTCCGCCTGATCGCCCGCGCGGCCGTGCAGTCCGTGACCACCGTAGAACATGAAGATCTTGAACGAGGTGATGCCGAATTCCTCGATCAGGTACGGGATTTCGTCGATGTGCTCGCGTGTCATGGGCGCGAGGTGGATGGCGTGGTCGACGTAGGAGCGCCCGGCCATGCGGCTCAGCACTTCGGGCACGAAGTCCCGGTAGGAGCCGCCACGGTTGAGATAGTAACGGCCGGTGCGCAGATAGCTCACCGAGGTGGTGACACCCCCTTGCGCACACGCGCGGCTCTCGGTGACGGTGTCGTCGGACAGCTCCGAGTAGATCCCCCAGTGCTGATGTGCGTCGACCACGCCCGGGAAGGCCAGCCGCCCCTGCGCGTCGACCACCTCGCTCGCCGAGGCCGCCGAAATCCCCGGTGCGACAGCACTGATCACGCCCCCGGTGATCGCGATGTCGAGGTGGTCCGGCTCGACGGCGTCCGGCGCCCCCGGGCGGACGACACGAGCGTTCCGGATCAGCAGATCGATCTCCGCCACGACTGACTCCAGTTTCCTTGTGCGAAACATCTTTACCGGTATGCCGATCATGGCAGTAGGATTCCCAGGTAGTCAACGTCTGCACCATCGTCGATGTTTCGCACTACGAAACACACTGGCGAGGTTAGGAGTTCAGAAATGGCCGGTCCACTCTCGGGAATCCGGGTCATCGACGCGGCGACACTGTTCGCGGGCCCACTGGCCGCCACCATGCTGGCCGACTTCGGCGCGGAGGTGATCAAGATCGAGCATCCGAGCGGGGATCCGGTGCGCGGCCACGGAGCGGCCCGCGACGGGGTGGGCCTGTGGTGGAAGATGCTGGGGCGCGGCAAGAAGTCGGTCACCCTGCACCTGGGCACCCCGGACGGCCAGGAGTTGTTCCGCCGCATGGCCGCCGACGCCGATGTGGTGATCGAGAACTTCCGGCCGGGCACCCTGGAACGGTGGGGGCTCGGATATTCCACACTGCGGCAGCACAATCCGCGCCTGGTGCTGGCCCGGGTGACCGGTTTCGGGCAATTCGGTCCCTATGCGCACCGGCCCGGGTTCGGCACGCTGGCCGAGGCCATGAGCGGTTTCGCGGCCATGACCGGCGAACCCGACGGCCCGCCCACGCTGCCGCCGTTCGGCCTGGCCGACGGAATCGCCGCGCTCACCACCGCTTTCGCGGTCCTGACCGCGCTGCGCGCCCGCGACCGCGACGGCCACGGACAGCAGATCGATCTGGCCATCGTCGAGCCCCTGTTGACGCTGCTGGGGCCCCACATCCTCGCCTACGACCAGCTCGGCGAGGTGCCGCGCCGCACCGGCAATCGTTCCGGCAACAACGCCCCGCGCAATATCTATCGCACCGCCGACGACGGTTGGGTCGCGGTCTCCACCAGCGCGCAATCCATCGCCGAACGCGTGCTGCGGCTGGTGGGGCGGCCCGAATTCCTCGGCGCGCCCTGGTTCGCCACCGGGGCCGGCCGCGCCGCGCACGCCGACGAGCTCGACGCCGCGGTCGGCTCCTGGATCGCGCGACGGCCCACCGCCGAGGTGGTGCGCGCCTTCGAGCAGGCCGAGGCCGCGATCGCACCGGTCTACACCGCCGCCGACATCGTGGACGATCCGCAGTTCCGCGCACTCGAATCGATCGTCACCGTGCCCGACGACGAACTGGGCCCGATCCGTATGCAGAACATCCTGTTCCGGCTCTCGGACACACCCGGCGGCATCCGCTGGAGCGGGCCCCCGCTGGGCGCGCACACCGCCGAGGTGCTGGCCGCCTACGGCGTCGACGATCCGGAACTGACGCGGCTGCGCGCGACGGGAGTGGTCCGATGACCGCGCGAAATCCACTGCTGGAAGCCATCTCCGGCGGAGTCGAGTTGATCGAGCTGGGCCAGCCGTTCTTCACCGGCATGCCCTGCTCGCCCAACCATCCCGGCTTCCGGATGACCTTGATCCGCCGCCACGGCGACATGGTGCGCTCCGACGGCGGTTCGGCCGCCAACGAGCTCATCGTGACCGGCGGGCATGTCGGCACTCATATCGACGCGCTCAGCCATGTCAGTCACGAGGGCCTCCTGCACGGCGGCGTCGCGGCCGATCGCGCGCAGCGCGGCGGGGTGTTCCATGAGCACGGCGCCGAACACCTGCCGGGCCTGCTGCGCCGCGGGGTGCTGCTGGATGTGGCCCGCGTGCACGGGGTCGACACGCTGCCCGGCGGCTACGAGATCACCGTCGAGGATCTGCGAGCCGCCGTGAAACACGCCGGGACGCAACCCGGTTCGGGCGATGTGGCGCTCGTGCGCACCGGATGGTCGCGGCTGTTCGGGGATCGCGACGCCTACCTGGGCGTTGCGTCCGGCGTGCCGGGGGTGGGTCTCGAGGCCGCCCGCTGGCTGGCGGCCCGCGGCATCGTCGCCACCGGGTCGGACACCACCGCCTACGAGTGCATCCCGCCGAGAGCCGGGCACGCGGTACTACCGGTGCATCGGGTGCTGCTCGTCGAGTCCGGCATCTACATCCTCGAGCACCTCGCGCTCGAGGCGCTCGCCGACAGCGGACTGGTCGAATTCGCTTTCCTGCTCGCGCCGTTACGCATCGTCGGCGGCACCGGCTCCCCGGTGCGCCCGCTCGCGGCGGTGAGCCGATGAGCGAGCAGACCATAGTCACGCGACTGGCCGAATTCGCCGCGGACGCCCGGAGCGACGGCGTGGGTTCCACGCTGCGCCTCGATGCCGCCCGCCGGGTGCTCGACGTGCTCGGAAACAGCCTGGCCGCCTTGGATTCCCCGCCCGCCACGGCCGTGCGCACCGTGATCGCCGAATGGGGCGGCCGCGACGATGCCACCGCCCTCGGCCTGGCGGGCGGGCTGCCCGCGCCGAGCGCCGCATTGCTCGGCGGCACCCTCGCGCACGCCTTGGATTTCGACGACACCCACCTGTTGTCGGTGCTGCACCCGTCGGCGGCCGTGGTGCCCGCCGCACTCGCGGTCGCCGAACAGCGCGGCGCGAGCGGCGCGGCGCTGCTGGACGCGATAGCGGTCGGGGTGGAGATCACCGTGCGCGCCGGACTCGCCGGATACGATGCCGCCCTCGGGAATTCGATCTTCTTCGAACGGGGACTGCACGCCACCGCCATCTGCGGCGCGGTCGGCGGGGCCGCCGCGACGGCCATGTTGTCCGGCCTGGACGCCACCGGCATCGCGCACGCCATGGGCATCGCCGCCAGCATGGGTTCGGGCCTGCTGGAAGCCAATCGGACCGGCGGCACCGTCAAGCGCGTCCATTGCGGCTGGGCCGCCCACGCCGCCGTGGTCGCGGCCGGGCTCGCTCGCGCCGGGCTCACCGGTCCGCCGACGGTTTTCGAGGGACGGTTCGGACTGCTGCGCGCCTTCTGCGGCGAGGAGGCCGATCTCGCCGCCCTCGTGACCGGTCTCGGCGAACACTGGGAGGTGCGCGAGGTCTGCTTCAAGCCCTACCCCTGCAACCATTTCACCCACGCGGGCATCGACGCGGCCCTGCGCCTGCGCGCCCGGGGCGTGCGCCCCGACGACATCGAGTCGCTCGAGCTGGGCGCACCCGCCGCGGCCCTGCGCACCATCGGCTTCCCGCCCGAGCTGAAGGCGCGCCCCGAATCCGGATATCACGCCGTGTTCTCCGGCCCGTACACGGTGGCCGCCGCCTTGATCGGCGGCGGCGGTCTGGGCGTCTTCCACGAGGATTTCACCGATGCCGCCGCCCGCGACCCACGCCGCCTGGCCCTGGCCGCCCGCGTCCGGTGCGCCCCCGATCCACGCAGCGACGAGATCTTTCCCCGCCAGTTCCCCGCCGTCCTCACCGCCCACCTGCACGACGGCCGCACCCTGACCGAGCGGGTCGAGGCAAACCGCGGTGGCCCCGGAAACCCCTTGTCCGCAGACGAACTCGCACTCAAGTTCCGTCTCAACACCGCCGGGATCCTGACCACCGCGACGGCGAACACCCTCAGCGCCATCACCTACGACCTGGCCACCGCCCCGGATCTCGAGCAACTGCTCCACCCCCTCCGGACGCTGCGGGCACGCCGTCCCGACCCCCTGGCAGGCTCCGACAGCTCGGACTGACGCCGAGAGTTCCGCCGCAGTCGGCATGGGGCCAGGCTCGCGTTCCCGTGGGCGGCAGCGATGGTCAGGACGTAGCCCAGCCCACCCGGCACCGGATTCGCGAATCGCCGTGGCGGCTTCCGAGAAGGCGAGTCGGGAGCCGCCATGTCACGCCCGCCGACGAGCGGCGTATCGACGAGCGCCACGCAGGCGCGATCATCACCGATGTGCTTGCGCCACTGCGATATCCGGGAAGACTCCCGCGCGCCCGAGCAGGGCGGGCACGGGTGCGCCCAGCACCTCGCCCAGCCATCGCGCCGTGTCGATCGTCGACGCGATGTCCACGCCGGTTGTGATCCCCATGCGGTCGAGGGTGTAGAGCAGGTCCTCGGTGGCGATATTGCCGGTCGCGGCCGGGGCGAACGGGCAACCGCCGATGCCGCCGATGCTGGTGTCCAGGACGCGGACGCCCGCCTCGAGCGCGGCGACCGCATTGGCGTAGCCGGTATTGCGGGTGTTGTGGAAGTGGCAGCGCGGCAACGCCTCCGGGGCCAGTTCGGTCAGCGCGGTCACCAGGCGGCGCACCCGGTCGGGGGTCCCGGCACCGATGGTATCGGCCAGCGCGATCTCCTGCGGCCCGGCCTCGGCGACCCGCGCGATGAGCTCGCGCACCCGGGCTTCGGGCACCTCGCCTTCGAACGGGCAGCCGAAGGCGGCGGCGAGGGTGACGGTGCGCCACAGCCCGGCTTGTTGTGCGCGCTCGGCGAGCCGTTCCCAGCGCGCGACGGCCTCCTCGATATCGCAGCCCTGGTTGCGCCGGCTGAAGGTGTCGGTGGCCACGACCACCACATTGATCTCGTGCACGCCCGCGGCCACCGCCCGGTCCAGGCCGCGATCGTTGAAAACCAGTCCGGCATAGGAGATCTCATCACTCCCGCGCACTCCGGCCAGTACGGCTTCGGCGTCGGCCAGCTGCGGCACCAGATCGGGGTGCACGAAGCTGACCGCTTCGATGCGGCGCGCTCCCGCGGCCGCCGCGCGATGGATGAGCTCGATCTTGTCGGCGGTCGCGATGGCCCGCTTCTCGTTCTGCAGCCCGTCGCGGGGCGCGACTTCGACCAGGGTGATGTCCACGAATCCTCCGTAGTGCCAACGCGTTCGGCGAGCCCGCGACCGGATCGATCACGATCTTGCTAGCCGTTTCGCTACGGGATACATTGTATCCATTCTTGCGGAGCCCGGGAACGAGTCCGGCGTCCGCGGCCGTGACAGGACGGAGTCGCCGAATGTCCGAGAACACCACCCCCGCGCCGGGCCCGCTGGCCGATCTGCGGGTGATCGAGATGGGGCAGCTGCTGGCGGGCCCGTTCTGCGGGCAGCTGCTCGGCGACTTCGGCGCCGAGGTGATCAAACTCGAGTCACCGGGGCAGGGCGATCCCATGCGCGAGTGGGGCCGCGAGAAGCCGTACGGCAAGTCGCTGTGGTGGCCGGTGGTGGCGCGCAACAAGAAATCGGTCACCTGCAACCTGCGCACCGCCGAGGGGCAGGCCCTCGCACGCGATCTCATCGCCCGCGCCGACATCGTGGTGGAGAACTTCCGCCCCGGCACCCTGGAACGCTGGGGCCTGGACTACGAGACCCTGCGCGCACTCAATCCGGGCCTGATCCTGACCCGCGTCACCGGCTACGGCCAGTACGGCCCCTACGCCCCGCGCGCGGGGTTCGGTTCCATCGGTGAGGCCATGGGCGGAATTCGCTACACCACCGGCGATCCCGACCACCCGCCCGCCAGAACCGGTATCTCCCTGGGTGATTCGCTGGCCGCGGTGTTCGCCACCATCGGCACCCTCGCCGCCGTGCATCATCGCGGGCGCACGGGCCGCGGCCAGATCGTGGACTCGGCCATCTACGAGGCGGTGCTGGCCATGATGGAATCGCTGCTGCCCGAATGGGGTGTCACCGGCTACCAGCGCGAACGCACCGGCCCGGTGCTGCCCAACGTCTCCCCCAGCAATGTCTACCCGACCGCGGGCGGCGAGCTGATCCTCATCGCCGCCAACCAGGACACCGTCTTCGCCCGGCTGGCCAAGGCCATGGGACAGCCCCAACTGATGAGCGCCGAGCATTTCGCGACCCATTCCGCCCGCGGCGAGCACATGGCCGAACTCGACGCCATCGTCACCGCCTGGACCGCCGCCCGGCCCGCCGCCGAACTGCTCGAACTGCTGCACGCCGAAGGCGTGCCCGCGGGCCGCATCTACACCGCCCGCGACATGTTCGCCGATCCGCACTTCGCCGCCCGCGCGGCCATCGTGCGGCTGGCCCATCCCGAGCTCGGTGAGGTCCCGATGCAGAACGTCTTCCCCAAGCTCAGCGAAACACCGGGCAGCGTCCGGCATCTCGGCCCCGAACTGGGTGAGCACAATGCCGAGGTCTACGGGCGGCTGCTCGGGGTGGGCCCGGACCGGCTGACCGCACTCGCGGCCGACGGCATCGTCTGAGGAGTCCGCCATGTCCGATCTGGCCGATGACTATCGCCGCCACGGGTTTTCGGGACGCCTGGGTATGGGCGAGCGGCCCGCCGTCCTGGTGATCGACGTGTGCGCGGCCTATCTCACCGACGGCTCCCCGCTGCGCGCCCCCGTCGAGGCCGCGGTCCGTGCGACGGCGACCCTCGTCGCACGGGCCCGGACGGCCGGCAGCCCGGTCGTCTTCACCCGGGTCGGCTATCGGCCCGGCAGCGCCGAGGGTGGGCTGTTCCGCCGGAAGGTCCCCGCCCTCAGCGTGTTCGAGGAAGGGAACCCGCTCGGCGATTTCCTCGCCGAGCCCGCCCCCGCACCCGGCGAGGTGGTGGTCGTCAAGCAGTACGCCAGCGCCTTCCACGGCACCTCGCTCGCCGCGACGCTCACCGTTCTCGGCGTGGACACCGTGCTGGTCACCGGTCTCACCACCAGCGGCTGCGTGCGCGCCTCCGCCACCGACGCACTGCAGCACGGCTTTCGGCCGCTCGTGGTCGCCGATGCCTGCGGCGACCGCGATCCGCGCCTGCACGAGGCGAATCTGCTGGACCTCGACGCCAAGTACGCCGACGTCATCGATCTGGACGCCGCCCTCGCGGCGCTCCGCCGAGCCACAAGACCTTCGTGAGGAAATCTATGGGCGCGCATCACTACGGTTGGTGGATCCTGCTGCACCTGGTCCTGTTCGTGTGCTGGCTGGGCGGCGATCTCGGGGTGTTCTACTCCAGCCGCTTCGTCATCGACCCGACACTCACCCCGCCCGCGCGCGCGACCGCGCTGGCCATCATGAGCGGCCTCGACCTCGGGCCGAAGGTCTGCCTGGTACTGTTCCTGCCCAGCGGCGTGACGCTCATGGCCGAGTCCCCGCACGGCGCACGCCTTCTGGGCATCGATCTGTTTCCCTGGTGGTCGATCGCGCTGGTGTGGGCGCTCGCGGCGGTGTGGCTGACGCTCACAGTGATCACGCACCGCACCCACGGGCGCATCGCCGCCGTCCATCGGGCCGATCTGGCGCTGCGCGCGGCGGTGATCGCGGGCATGACCGCCGCGGGCGTCTACACGCTGTGCGCGCGCGAACCGTTCGGTGTCACCACCGATCCGCGCTGGCTCGGGGGCAAGATCCTGCTGTACTGCGCCGCCATCGCAGCCGGTCTCGGCATTCGAATCACCTTGCGCCCCTTCGGCCCCGCCTTCGGTCGCATGCTGGCCGGAGGCTCGGGCACCGACGCCGAGACCATACTGCGCCGCAGCGTGAACGGCTGCCTGCCCTACGTGTGGGTCATCTGGGGCAGCGTGCTCGCCGCCGCGGCGCTGGGGGTGTTCAAACCGGGCGCGCACCTGTGAGGCACGCGCGGCACCGGCCCGGCCGTCGAGTCACTGACCGGCGTAACCGAGTTGGGTCGAGAGCGCACCGGAGGCCTTGAGCAGCATCGGCACGTAATCGTCGATGTGCGGTTCGAACCGCGACAGCGGCCCGCACACGCTGATCGCCGCCACCACGCCACCGTCGTGGTCGAGCACGGGCGCGGCGATCGAGGCGGCCCCTACCTGACGCTCCCCCAGCGACACCGCATAACCGCGGGCGCGAATCGCATTCAGCTCCGTCCGCAGCTTGCGCTGCGAGGTGACGGTAGCGTCGGTGAACGCGGTCAGCTCGTGCCGCCGCAGGTATTCGTCGATCTCCTCCTTGCGCAGGTAGGCCAGGATCGCCTTGGAGGAGCTGCCGGCGTGCAGCGGATAGGGCTGCCCGAGCGCCACTTCCATGCGCAGCTCCTGATCCGGCACCACCTGGTCCACGTACATGCGCGTGTCGCCGCGCCGAATGGACAGGGTCGCGGTTTCCCCGGTGAGGCTGGCCAGCCGGCGCAGTTCCGGGCCCGCCATCACCCGCAGATCGGTGCGCGCCAGATACGCGCGGCCCAGTGCCATGGCCGCGTGCCCGAGCGCGTAGCGACGCGTGGTCGGTTCCAGGGTGATGAGATCGCGGCTGCGCAACGCCGTAAGTATGCGGTGCACAGCGGCTTTGGTGATGCCGAGCTCATTGGCGATCTCGGTGACGCCGAGATCGGGCCGGCCGCTGCGGCCGAAGAGCAGCAGGACGTCCATGGCGCGTTCGACCGCGGCGATGGACCGGCTCTGGCTGTCGGTTTCGGTATCGGGCACGCGGCCAGTGTAGAGGTGCGATTTCCCCATGGGAAACACGATCGCCCGGGCGTCGGTTGCGCCACCGACCGCCTAGCGTTACCTTGTGCGTAACAGCGTTTCCACTACCGAAACGGAGTAGAGATGGAATCGCAGGATCTCCGGACGGTGATGGCGCAGTGGGCGACCGGGGTCGTCGTGGTCACCACGCGCACCGCGGACGGCGGCCGCCACGGCATGACCGCCAGCTCGTTCACCAGTGTGGCGCTGGATCCCCCGCTCGTCTCGGTGTGCGTGACATCCAGCGGAGCGACCTGCCGGATGATCCGGCACAGTGGGGTTTTCGCGGTCAACATGCTCGGCAGCGACCATCGGGAGGTGGGCCGCCGCTTCGCCGGACCCGCCCTCGGCGACCGCTTCGCGCTGGGCGACTGGGCCACCGCGAGCACCGGCGCCGCGGTGCTCGCCGACGCCGTCGCCTGGCTGGATTGCGTTGTGGCCGCGTGCTATCCGGCCGGGGATCACACCATCGTGCTGGGGCTGGTCCGCGACGCCGCCATGCCGCGCCCGGCCGCCCCGCTCATCTATCACGACCGCACCTATCACGAGGGGATCGCCCGATGATCGGACAACGACTCGTCGAAGACATGACACCGGCGGAACTCGAACGCGCCGAACGCGTCGACTCTGTGCTGCCAGCCCTGCGCGCCGCCGCCGAGCAGGCCGACGTCACCGCCACTTTCCCCGCCGCGCATGTCGCGCTGCTGCGTGACGCCGGGCTGCTGGGCCTGGTGGTGCCGGAGAAGTTCGGCGGCCTGGGCGGCACGCTGCGCGATCTGGCCGCCGCCACCTATGCCATGGGCACCGCCTGCCCGTCCACCGCGCTGGCCTATTTCTTCCACAACACCAGCGCCTCACGCGGACTGCTGCCGCTCGAGGCCATCGACGCCGGATTGTTCGACGACGCCGAGATTCCGGTGGTGCGGGCCTTCGCCGAGAAGGTGCTCACGCGCATGGGCGAGGGGGTGTGGCTGGCCAACTTCGCCTCGGAATCGGTGAAGACCTCCGGAGCCAATATCACCATCGCCACCACCGCGCGCAAGGTCGACGGCGGGTGGATTCTCAACGGCGAGAAGTCTTTCGGCTGCGCGACCGGCGTCGCCGACTACTATCTGACCTCCGCCAGGCTCGAGGGTCACGAGACCGCCGAGGGGCTGGCCACCTTCTTCGTCCCGCGCGACGCCGCGGGGGTGAGCACCCGGGCCCCCTGGGACGGCCTGGGCATGCGGGCCACCGCCAACAACGGCATCCGGCTCGCGGACGTGTTCGTTCCCGACGACGAAGCCCTCGGCGTGCCGGGCGCCTTCACCAAGATGCTGACCATGAGCCGGGGCAGCTTCGTCGGCAACCAGCTCGCCATCGCCGCGGTCTACACCGGATGCGCCCAGCGGGTCTACGACGAGATCCTCACCGCCACCACGACGAAACGCTTCGCCGACACCGGAGAACCGATCGCATCGTCGCCGGTGCATCAGCTGCTGTTCGGAGAGATGACGCGCAGCCTGCACACCGCCTATCTGTGGCTGCGATACCAGCTGGCGATCGAAACCGCCGAGGTGCCGGTCAAATCCAAGCAGGAGGTGTTCGCGCAGTGGCGGTTGGGCAAGGGCGCGGTCACCGAGGCGTGCTTCCAGGTGGCGCTCGGCGCGCTCAAGGCGGGCGGCACCTCTGCGGCGTCCATGCACGGGGTCACCGGGCGGGCGCTGCGCGATCTGGCCATGGGCCTGGTCATGACCTTCCCGGCCGAGCGCGGCATGCTGGAGGTGGCGCGCATCGTCACCGAGGCGCGGGCCAACGACCTGTTCGCCACCGCGCCGGCGGAGGCCGCGCGATGAGTATCGGGCTGCCGGAGATTCGCGATCTGGTCGACGGCGAATGGGGCGCACCCGCCGTGGATCTCGTTCTGGCACTGGAGGATCCGGCCACTGGCGAGGAGATCGGCCGGGCCCGGGCGTCCGCGCCCGAGGTCCTCGAACGCGCCCTGGGGGCGGCCGACGCCGCCTCCGGGCGTATCGACGCCGACGCCCTCGACGCCATCGCCGCCGGGTTGGAGGCGCGGCTGGATCGCCTCGCCGAACTCGACGCGTTCGCCACCGGCGTCCCGCTGCGTCAGACCGAACTGCTCGCCGCGATCGTGCCGGGCTCGTTTCGGTTGGCCGCGGACCAGATTCGCGGCGGCGCGCTGCGGGCCGACCGCGGCCCGGTCGAGGTGCATCGGCTGCCGTTGGGTCCCGCGCTGTGCCTGGTGCCATGGAACGCGCCCGCCCCGATGGCCGCGCACAAGGTGGCCAATGCGCTGGCGGCGGGCTGCCCGGTGATCCTCAAGGTCAGCGAGCTGACGCCCTACAGCGCGGTCGTTCTGGCCGAGGTGATCGCCGAGCACGTTCCGGCGGGCATGTTCCAGCTCGTGCACGGCGACGCCGCCACCGGGGCGCGGCTGGTGGCCGATCCCCGTATCAAGGCGGTGTCCTTCACCGGCGGCGTGCCGGGCGGCCGCGAGATCGCCACCGTGTCCGCGCCCCTGTTGCGGCCCTGCCAGCTCGAATTGGGCGGGAACAACCCGCTGATCGTGCTGCCCGACGCCGATCTCGACACCGCGGCGCGGATGGGCGCGGAACTGCTCACCACCCTCAACGGGCAGTGGTGCCGGGCGCTGGGGCGGTTGATCGTGCCCGCCACGCGCGCGAGCGAAGTGACCGAGGCGATCGGCAAACGGCTCGAGGCGCTGCGCATGGGCCCGCCCATGGAGCGAGCGACGGAACTGGGTCCGCTGGTGCACTCCCGGCACGCTCGCGGGGTGCGCGCGGCGCTGGAGGGGCGTGCGCACCGGACCTACGGGACGCCACCGGACCGCGGCAACTACCTCGCCCCCGCGCTGCTCGCCGAGGATCTCGGCGAGGAAGTGTTCGGTCCGGTCGCCGGTGTCGTCACCTACGACAGCGTCGAGGATGTGGCGCGGCTGGCCAATGCCGGGCCCTACGGGCTGGAAGCCTATGTGTGCGGGGCGGATACCGAGTTCGCGCTGGCGGTGGCGCGCCGGATTCGCGCGGGCGAGGTGAAGGTCAACGGTTCATCGGTGATGAGCCTCGATCTCATGACCCCGCGCCCGGCGTGGGGTGTATCCGGGCTCGGCGAGGAGGGCACCGCCGAGACGCTGCGGTTCTTCACCGGAGCCCGGGTGGTCGGCGTCGAGGGGCGATTCGCCCTGCACACCTCATGAGCACCGTCGCGATCGCGGGCGCGGGACCGGTCGGGCTCACCGCCGCGCTGATGCTGGCACGGCGGGGCATCGATGTCACCGTCCTGGAGCAGGGTCCGGGGCTGGCGGCCGAATCCCGGGCCTCGACCTTTCACCCGCCCACCCTGGATATGCTGCGGGAGCTGGACGTGGCGGACGCGCTATTGCGAAAAGGCTTGGTGGCCTCGACTTTCCAGTATCGAGAACGCGGCGGCGACGCCATCGCCACCCTCGACCTGGGTGTCCTGGCCGGGGATACCGCGTTCCCGTACCGGGTGCAGTGCGAGCAGAGCAAGCTCACCCCGATTCTGCTGGACGCGCTGCCCGACGGGGTCCAGGTGCGGTTCTCGCATGCGGTGCAAGGGGTTTCGGCCGATGCGCGCGGGGTGCGGGTCGCCACCTCGCGCGGGCCGGTGGACTGCGACTATCTCCTCGGCGCGGATGGCGCGCATTCGGCGGTGCGGCAGGGGATCTCGGCGGATTTCGAGGGCAGCACCTATCCGGAACGATTCCTGGTCGCCTCGGTCGAAGAGGACCTCACCGCGGCGCTGCCCGGAATCGCGCCCATCAACTACGTGTTCGATCCGCACGAGTGGCTGGTGCTGCTGCGCACCCCCGACCATTGGCGGGTGCTGCTGCCCACCCCCGACGGCACCTCCGACGCGCACGAATTGCACAGGCTGCCCGGCCGTTTGACCGGAGTCGCCGATCTGGGCCGCCCCTGGCGCATCGCGCACGCCAGTCTGTATCGGGTGCACGAGCGGGTGACCTCCCGGTTCCGCGTCGGCCGGGTGCTGCTCATGGGTGATGCCGCGCACGTGAACAATCCGCTCGGCGGGCTCGGCATGAACAGCGGCATCCACGACGCGGTCCGGATGGCCTCCGCGCTGGCCGACGTGCTCGGCGGCGCGCCGGACACGGTGCTGGACCGGGCCGCCCGGCAACGCCGGACCGTCGCGGTCGAGCATGTGCAGCGCACCAGCCGCGCCAATTGGTCACGGCTGCACCGGCACGACGCGGAGTACCGGCGGCAGCTGCGGGAGCTGGCGGCCGATCCGGTCGCGGCGCGCGCCCACCTGCGGCGCGCCTGCCTGATGGATTCGCTCGAGGCCACCGCATGAGAGTCCACCGCGAGAATCCGGCCCGCCCACGCGAACTGGTCGGCTCGGTGCCGATCACTCCGCCCGAGGCGGTGGAAGTCATCGCACGGGAAGCGGATCGACGTTTCCGGGAGTGGTCGCGTGCACCGCTGTCCGCCCGGCTCGAGCCGCTGCGGGCCGCCGCGGACAGGATGGACGCCGACGTCGGCGAGCTGGGCGAGCTGCTGGCCCGCGAGACCGGTAAACCGGTCGTCGACTGCCGCGGTGAGATCTCGTTCGCCGCGGTGTATCTGCGCTGGCTCTGCGATCGGGCGGAGACGGTGTTCGCGCCCACCGAGATCGACGACCGCCTGGGGCGGCTGACCGTGACACCGCGCCCGTACGGCGTCGTCGCGGCCATCACGCCCTGGAACGCCCCGATCATTCTCTCGATCCTCAAGCTCGGTCCCGCACTGGCCGCGGGAAACACGGTGCTGCTCAAGCCCTCTCCGCTCGCCCCGCTCACGGTGACCCGGGTCGCGCAACTGCTGCCCGAGAGCACCGTCGTGCACGGCGGCCCCGAGCTGGTGCAGGCGTTGATCGCCGATCCGCGCGTCGGCAAGATCGCGTTCACCGGCGGCGACGCGGCCGGGCGCGCGATCGCCGCGGCCGCCGGACAGGCGCTCAAACCGCTGGTCCTCGAACTCGGCGGCAACGACCCGGCGGTGTTCCTCGACGACTTCGCGCTCACCCCCGACGATTACGAGCGTTTGGTACTGGCCTCCTTCGCCACCTCCGGGCAGGTGTGCATGGCGGCCAAACGTCTCTACGTCCCCCGACGACGCGGCGAAGAGTTCCTCGACGCGTATCTGGCCGCGGCGCAGCGCATTCTGCGGGTCGGAGACCCTTTGGACGAGGCGGTGACCATGGGACCGGTGGTCAGCCGCGCGGCCGCCGACCGGGTCACCGCGTTGATCTCCGATGCCGCCGCCCGCGGCGGGCGGATCATCACCCTGGCGGACAGCCCTGAAAGGGAGGGCTATTTCGTCGACCCGATTCTCGCCTGCGGACTGGCCGACGACGCACCGCTGGTCAGCACCGAGCAGTTCGGACCGGCAGTACCCCTGCTCACCTACTGCGACGAGGCCGAAGTCCTCTCCCGCGCCAACGATTCCGACCTGGGCCTCGGCGCGTCGGTCTGGTCCGCCGACGAGGACCGCGCCTTCGCGTTCGCCGCCCAGCTGGAAGCCGGGTTCACCTTCATCAACACCCACAACCGCACCGGGATGTCCCTGCACGCCCCGTTCGGCGGGATGAAGCGCAGCGGCTACGGTCGCGAATACGCCGAAGACGGCCTGCGCGAATACATCCAGACCACGGTCACCCACTCCCCCGCCGCCTTCCGCCCCGGTGGTCCGGGCCTGCCCGCGCGCGCCTACCCCGCAGCCACCGGAATCTGAATCCGCTCGGCCGAACCGAGCGGCTCCACGGACTATCGTGTGTTCATGCGTACCCGCGTCATGCGCACGTTGGCGAGATACAACCGGTACGTGACCAACCCCGCCGTCCGCTTCGCGACCGCCCGCGTTCCCGGATACGCCAACGTGATTCACACCGGTCGCCGATCCGGTCGCCGGTTCCGGACCCCGGTCGGCACCACATGGCACGGCGATGAGCTGCACGTGGCGGTCAACTACGGCGACCACAGCGACTGGGTACGCAACGTCCTGAAATCCGGCGCCTTCGAATTGGAGCACCGCGGCACTCGGATGCGGATGACCGAGCCCTATCTGACCGCCATCGACGGCCGCACCACCCTCGTCGCCACCGTTGCGCGTTGACCGGCCGCCTCGGAGCCCGGACGGGACGTAAGCCAGACCTTCACCGCACCGGTTCGAAAACGGCGAGATCGATCGTGGCCGTACCGAAACGGTCCGGGCGGCATCATCTCTCACGCCGGGGAGCGCGATTCGGTGCGGGGCCGCACTCACGCACGGTCCCGCACCTTCCCGCTCGGAGCGGATCGCGGTCGCCGATCAGGGCAGCGTCGTGATCGTGCCCGCCGAGATCAATCCCTGGTAGTAGCTGCCCCCGGGGTAGAGGTCCGGGGTCTTGGTACCGGCCACGAAGTCTCCGGCCCAGCCGACCGAGAGATGTTGCAGGGCATCGACGTTCTTGGCTTGCGGCGTGCCGCAGGCCACCTTGTCCGGTGTGGGTGCGCTCGCGCCCTCGACGTCGATGTGGGCGCCGGAGGTGAGCCGGACGCCCAGGAACGGCCGGTGCAACTGGTCGATCATCACCTGGGTGCCGGCGCCGTCGCGGTTGCAGGCGTAGGGCGGGGCGGTGATGCCCAGGATCGGCAGGGTGGTGTTGTCCAGGTGGTTGAGCGCGGTGCTCAGGTTGTTGCCGATGAAGCTCTTCACCGGGTCGTAGAGGATTTCCCCGCGCAGGTTGGCGAAGGCGCTCGGATAGTCCGCGCGCAGCTCCTGGGTCACGTACGGCACCGCCTCGCCACCGGCGGAGTGCGCGGCGAAGACCCAGGCGGTCGGCAGCGCCACGTCGGTGCGGCCCGCTTTGCCGCGGGCGTCGGTGAAACTCCGACCGAGTTTGTCGCCGAGGTCGCCGGACTTGCCGAACAGATCGGCCACATTGTGCAGGAAATCGGTGTTGTTGCCGAGATTTTCGAGAGTGCAGCCGAAGAAGTTCGCGGTGGGCAGGGTCGGCGCGAAGACCAGGAAGCCCTGGGCGGCGAATTTGCGGGCGGTGTCGTCGACCGAATCGTTGGCACTGGCGAAACCGTGCTGCAACCAGACCAGCGCCTTGGGCGTGCCGGACGGGAAGTACCAGTTGCTGCTCTGGTGCAACGTGGTGAAGGCGCAGCGGATGTCGACGGTGTTCGCGACGAATCCGACGGCACTGTCGGCGTTGGCCATCGGTACTGACGAAGCGACATAGGCGGAGACGGCGAAGACGGCCGAAACCGTGGCCGCCAGCAAGCGTCGAATGATCAAGAGACTTCCTTTGTTCCTCATCGAGAAACGATGTTTCGTTTCTGAGGGATCATTAGGCGACTCGCTCTCCAGCAAGTCAACAGTCTGAAACAACATTGCGTAACATTTTCCTGTGGCGAATTATGCTGCCGCGCAGCACAAATGGCCGGTCCAGCGGACCGGCCAAATGCGCCATCACGCCGAGGGCTTTCGCCGCCCTATTCGCGCCGAGACCTCACGCGCAGCAACAGGTAGGCCAGCGCGGCCGCGAGCAGCACCACCACGACCACCCCGGTGACGATCTCGGCGAGGTGCGAATCGCTCGAATTGGACTGCTGGGCAGCGGGTTGCGTGGTCGGGGCGCCGCCGAAGGTCAGGGGCACCGAGGTGATTATCGCGGTGGGATTGGTGAGGCTGGTGACCGCGAGGGTGCACGCACCCGGCGCGGACGTGCAGTCGATGCCGCCGACCGAGGCGGTGAGCACGATGGTGCGGCCGCGTTGGCCGGGCTGCCAGACGCCCTGGGCGTCGGCGTTGCCGAGCAGGGAGCGGTCCAGCTGGCAGTCCGACGGGCTGGTGACGGCCGGTTTGCATTGGCCGATGGCCACACTGGGCAGGTTGGCGGGCAGGCCGTCGAGGGCGATGGTGATCACCTCGCCGACGCTGACCTCACCGGCGGGTGTCGGGTGCAGCGCGGGCGCGGCGGTGGCGGACGGGGCGGTGGCCAGCAGCGCGGCGGCCGTGACCGCCGCGCCCGCCACACCACGGAGGATGTCGCGTCTCATGGGTGCGTCATCCGAAGCTGAGCGGCACCGAGGCCAGGATGTTGTTCGGATCGGTCAGGCTGGTGACCGAGATGGTGCACGCGCCCGCGGCCGCGGTGCAGTCCACGTCGCCGATCGAGGACACCAGGGTGATGCCGCCGCCCGACCAATTGCCTTGTGCGTCCGCGGTTCCCAGGAGTGAGCCGCCCAGGTTGCAATCCGACGGACCGGAGATCTGCGCCTTGCACTGGCCGACCGCCACCGACGCCAGGTTCGGCGCGAGTCCGCTCACCGAGACGCTGATGGTCTGCCCGGCCGAGACGCCCCAGGTCTGACTCACGTCCACGGAGGCCGCCTGCGCGCTGGTGGCGCCGCCGAACAGGGCGAGGGCGGTCAGGCCGGTGAGCACCGCGCCCCCTCGAGTTCCGTATCGAAACATGGTGTTCCTTACCTTTCTTGCTGCCTGCGCCGATCGGCGAAGGCGATTGCGGCGACGATGACCAGCAGTCCCGCGGTCACCGACCACAGCGCCGTGGAGGGGCCCCGGGTATCGGTGGACGCCACCGTCGCGGAGGTGGGCGGGGGCGGCGTGGCCGCCGGTGGGAGCCGCGCGCCGGCGAACGACATGGTCACCGCGGCCGAATTGGCCTGGATGACCGCCGCCGGTTCGGTGCCGGGCAGCGGTGCGGCGGCCACCACGCATTGCTGACGGGTGCAGTCGATTTCCTTGAACCGCGCGTGCAGCGTGAGGGTGAGGGTCTTGAAACCGCCCTCCCCGTCGATATTGACGAAGGTCGCGCCGCCGTCGAGGTCGCAGTCCTTCAGACCGTTGGTGAACCCCTGCTTGCACAGACCCACCGCCACGGCCGCCAGCCCGGGTTGAAAGCCGCTGCCGCTCACCGTGACTCGCTGCCCCTCGGCCAGGTCCGTGGTCGCGCTGAGGTGCAGCGCGGCGGGTGCGCCGGGATCGGCCGCGGCGAACGCGGCCGGACCGGCCAGTGCGGCGGCCAGTGCGAGAGCGGCACGGCCACGCGTCCAGGCGTGGATCATCGGGTGCCTCCTTCCGTCGAGAACTGTTCGGGCGCACGCCGATCCGCCGCCCCGGTGGCACCGGTCGCGGGCCGGTGCGAAGCGCCCGGGCGCGCAGTCACCAGACGCGTGGCGGTCAAGGCGGCCGCCAGCACCGGGATGGCGAGCATCGTCAGCGCGAACCCGGTTCCCCAGAGTCGACCGGCGCCGGCGGCGGCACTCAGACCGGACCCCGCGCCCAGCGCGAGCGCGAGCCCGGTCAGCGCGGCGGCGGTCCACCGCTCGTCGACCGGAATGGATCGGCGTGCAGTCGAATCGGTGGCCGCCATCGCACCCACCGCCGCCGCGACAGCGACCGCCACCCCGGTCGTGGCCTGCCATGCGCCGGGCGCGGTGGCGACCAGCACCGGACCTCCCGCCGCGAGGATCAGCCACGCCGCGGGCGCGCTCACCAGCAGGTCGCCGACCAGCGCCGCACCGCAGGCCGCCGTCATGGCGAGGGCGAGCCGTGCGGGTTGATCGACATCGAGCACATTCCACCGGAACAGCAGCAGATGCAAGGCGGGCAGCACCGTACCGCCCGCGACGAAACCGATTGCACCGTAATGGATCAGCGATCGGCGCAGCCGCCGCGCGCCGGCTCGCAGCCCGCCATCGAATCCGGCGCTGGAGACCGGATTCGATACAGACGCAGCCGATCCCGCCACCGCAGCGATCCCGCCCGCGATGGCCAAGGCGAGGCCCGGCCGTTCGAAGAATGCCGTCGCGCCGACCGCTCCGGCGAGCGCGCCCGCCGACATGGCCGCATGGAAGCCGCGCACACTCGCCTCGGCCAGTGTCGCCACCAGCAGCGGCCCGGCCGCCGACCCGGCCACGAGGACACCGGCGGTGAGGCCCCACATGGTCGAGATCAGCCCGGCGGCAACCAGTCCCGCGCCCGCGACCAGCGCCGCGAGCCCGCCGCGCCGTACGGAGGACAACAGCCGCCACCGGTGCGCGGGCAGGATCACCGCGCAGCCGAGCACCAGTGCGGTGAGCCCGATGTAGCCGACGACCGCACCGGGCATTCCGGTGGCGCCGCCGAGCGGTTTGCACAGCAACGCGATCTCGATTCCGGCGGCGGGACCGGCCGCCGCGGTGGCGATCAGCAGGAGCAGTCGTCCCACGCGCCTCACCTCCACACCTGTTTCGCAGAAGGAAACACGGTTTCGCAGTTGCCATATTGAACCGTCGCCGACGATGGGTGTCAAGCGCGAACGAGCACGTAACCGCCTGGAAACAGCCACTTTTGGCACACCGCCGCGCCTCGGCGGGAAATCTTCGCCGCCCACTGGACAGATTCCGGCGGCCGGTACAGAATCGGAAACGGAAACAGTGTTTCGATCTACGAAACGCTGAGGATCAGGAGGTGCGCGTTCATGACGCGAGTCGCCGCCGCCCAGCTCGCCGCCGGCACCGATGTCGCGGCCAATCTCGAGACCTGCGTGCGCATGATCGACGCCGCGGCGTCCGACGGCGCCGAACTGCTGGTGCTGCCCGAGTTCTGTAACCACCTATCGTGGTACACCGACCGGTCTCACGCGCGGCGAATGGCCTGCCGGCTCGGGGATTCCTTCCTCACCGCCGTCGCCGAGCGCGCCGCCCGGCACCGCATGTATGTGAAGATCGGGGTCACTCTGGCCCGCGCCGAGGGCCGCACCACCGCGACCAGCCTGCTCTACGGACCCGACGGCAGCCTGCTCGGCGAATCCGACAAGCAGATCCTCATGGGCGCGGAAAACGACCATCTCGACCGCGGCGACACCGATTCCGAGGTCGTCGACACCCCGCTGGGCCGCCTCGGCCTCTACGCCTGCATGGAGGGCGTGATCTGTGAGGTGCCGCGCTCGCTCGCGGTGCGCGGCGCGCAAGTGCTGCTCAACAGCCTCAACTCCTTCGCCACCGATGAAGCGAGCCTGCACATTCCGGTGCGCGCCGCGGAGAACAAGGTGTGGGTGATCGCCGCCAACAAGGTCGGCCCGCTGCTGCCGGAGGACCAATTGCCCGCCATCGCCGCGAAATTGGGCGTGCCGGCCGATCGGCTGCACGGGGCGGGCGAGAGCCAGATCGTGGCCCCGGACGGCACCACCGTGGCCAAGGCTCCCCCGAGCGGCGAGGCCCTGGTGGTGGCGGATATCGACATTCGGCGCGCCGACGACAAACACCGGCCCGACGGCACCGATCTGCTCGCCGCCCGCCGTCCCCGGCTCTACAGCCCGTTGCTGACCGCGGCGAGCCCCGTGCGCACCGCCGCGGCGGCCCAGAGCCAGCGGGTCGCGGTGACGCTGCCCGATACCGATCTCATCGCCGAGACCGCCGCGGCCGGTGCGCAATTGATCGTGGTGCCCGAATCCCTCTCGCAGCCCCTGGCGGTCACCGCGGTGGTCGCGGCGCTGCGGGGTTCGCGCGCGTACGCGGTGCTGACCGTCGGATCCGGGGGTTCACATGTGGGACTGCTGGTCAACAGCGAGGGCGTGCGCGGCCGGCAGGCCCAGCTGCATCGCACCCGCCGCTATCCCTGGCTCACCGAGCTCGGATCCCGGCTCGAGGTCTTCGAGACGCCGTGGGCGCGGCTGGCGCTGGTGATCGGCGACGACGCGCTGTTCCCGGAGACCTTCCGGCTGGCCGCCCTCGCCGACGCCGATGTCGTGGCCGTCGCGCACACACCCGCCGAGCCCTGGGAGCACCGGCTCGGCCTGCCCGAACGCGCGGCGGAGAATCGGCTGAACATCGTTGCCGCGGGCCTGGATCCGGCCGGCGGGCTCGCCGCCGCGGTCTACGCGCTCAGCCCCGACTTCACCCTCTGGACGCCCTGGCAGGGCCCGTTCACCGGTGTCATCAGTCATCCGGAGGTGAGCGCGGCGCCGCCGGGCGCGGACCGCCTGATCGCCACCGTCCGCCCGGCGCAGGCGATCAACCGCCGAGTCTCGCGGGGCACCGATCTGGTGGCGGGGCGACCGCCCGCCGCCACGGCCGCCCTCACCCGCGAATCCGTCACCGCCACAACAGAACCGGAGCTGCCATGAAGGAAACCCTCCAGCACGTCGAGCAGATGGTCGACGAGAACCCCCGAACCGACGTCACCGAAACCTTTCGGGAATGGCAGGCGCTGCTGGCGCGGCTGAAGGCGCGCATCGAGGCGCGGTTCGAACTCACTCGCGATCCGTCGACCGCCGACCTGGACTCCTACGGCGGCGAGGGCGGTCCGTCCGGCAGCCTGGCCGCCTACACCGGTCCGGAGATCGACTGGCTGGTGCACTCCTGGATCGGTGATCCCGCAAGCGGTTTCGTCAACATGCATCTCACCGCCTGGCTGGGGCCGCAGGTGCGGGTGCCACACCTGGGTTCGGCGCTGCTGCTGTGGCCGGAGGGCTGGTTCTACGTGGACGGGGTGCCGCGCGGCGATCTGGTCGGCGACGGCGACTACTACGACCGCTATTACGCCGACGCCGACGCCGCGTGGCTGACCTTCAAACAGGACCATCCGGACTTCACCTGGTTCACCAGCCGCACCGGATTCATCCGCGCCAGCCTGTCCCCCACCGCCTACTGCTACTCGTTCCCGCCGACCCGGCCCAATCTCGACACCGTCGCCGAGCTGCTGACCGCGAAGGTCGAGCAGTGGCTGGGCTGGGTGGACGACGCCGACACCGTCCCCGAGCCCGAGCGCGCCGAGCTGGCCGCCCGCGATCTGCGCGTCCGCCGCAATATCGCCGAGCGCGATCCGGCGAACGTCATGGGCGAGCGCATGTTCGGGCCCGAACTCACCGCGCGCCTGGTGCGCGCGCTGTGGGGCGGCGACCGCGTGCTGCCGCGACCGGTGGGGTGACCCGATGAGCCTGATTCGTTCCCTGTGGTGGTCGGTGCGCACCGACGGCGAACCGCCCTTCGACACCGCACATCTCAAGGTCTACTACCCCGCCGTCGCCTCGGGCGACGACGCCGAGCGGCTCACGGGCGTCTTCGCACCCGATCCGGCCGGTGCGCCCTACCCGGTGGTGGTGTTCCTGTCCGGGGTCAATGTCGCCCAGGACGCCTACCGGCGTTTCGCCACCGAGATCGCCGAATCCGGTTTCGTGGTGGTCACTTTCGACCGGGTGGCGGACCTGTTCGGCGGGCAGCGCGGGCTCACGCCCGGCGTCGACCTGGCGGCCGCGCGGCCCGACGCCTACGGCACCCGGCCCACCTGCCCGACCATTCCCGCGGTACTGGCGGGGCTGGCCGAACTCGACACGCTCGAACCGCTGCGCGGGAGCCTGGACCTGGACCGGGTCGCGCTCGGCGGTCACTCGGCCGGGGGCACCGTGGTGCTGCAGTCGGCGCGCTATTTCCCTTCGGTGCGGGCGGTTTTCGCGTGGGGTGCGCACACCATGGTCGCGACCATGCTGGGCTGGGATCCGGGCACCGTACTGCCCGCGCAGGTGAACTGCCCGGTGCTGCTGGGTGTGGGCACCGACGACGGCGTCATCCGGGGCAGCGCCGACCGCTACGGCGAGGGCGAGGACCGGCCGGATCCGGTGCAGCGCACGTTCACCGAGGCGCTGCCCGACGGCGAGCATCTGCTCGCGGTGGTGCCCGGGGCCAACCACTTCGCCATCGCCGACGCCGACCCGACCGCCGCGCGCGCCTTCCTGGACGGTCCCGGCAATACCGACGCCCGCGCTCGATTCGCCCACCTCACCACGCTGTTCCTGCACACCCACCTGCGGGATTCGCACACCGCCCGGGACGAACTGGCGGGCTTCGACGACGGCATGCTGCTGAAGCGGCGCTGAGGAGATCGCAGTGCTCAAGAACTTCTGGTACGCCGTCGAATTCTCCGGCCGCGTCGGCCGCGAACCGCGCAAGGTGACCTGTCTCGGCCAGGATTTCGTGCTCTACCGCACCGCGTCCGGTGCGGTGACCTGCCTGTCGGATCTGTGTGTGCACCGCGGCGGCGCGCTGTCGATGGGCAAGGTCAACGGCGACTGCATCACGTGCCCGTATCACGGCTGGCAGTACGACGCCGACGGGGTGTGCGTGCGCATCCCGGCGAACTCCCCCGAGCGCAGCATCCCGCGTAAGGCACGGGTGGACGCGTATCCGACGCTGGAGCGCTACGGCATGGTGTGGGCCTTCCTCGGCGACCTGCCCGAGGCCGAACGGCCGCCCATCCCGGAGATTCCCGAATGGGACGATCCGGCGTTCCGCGCGGTCGAATACGAGATGGTGGTGGACGCCAACTACGAACGCACCTTCGAGAACGTGGTCGACGCCTCGCACACCCCGTTCGTGCACGGCACCGCCTTCGGCAATCCCGACAAGCCCGAGATCCCGGATTTCCGAGTGCAGCAGACGGACTGGTCGGCCGAGGCCGATATCGAGCTGAGTCCGCCGCCACCGAAGGGATTGTGGGGGCTGCTGTTCCGGGGCAAACCCCGGCCGGAGTACGTGACCGTCACCAACGCCTGGTATCTGCCCAATATCGTGAAGCTGCATGTGCGGCTGCCCATCGGTGACCTGCTGCTCTACGACTTCAACATTCCGCTGTCGCAGGACCGCACGCTGGTGAAGATTCTCGGCTTTCGCAATTTCTTCACCGGCGGCTGGGCCGACGCCAATACCCGCAAGCGCATCGAGAAGATCCTGTTGCAGGACCGTCCGGTGGTGGAATCCCAACGGCCGGAACTGCTTCCGTTCGACCTGTCCGACGAGCTGCACGTGCGCAGCGACGCCTTGCAGGTCGCCTACCGCCGCCGGCGCACCCAGCTGATCAAGCAGGGCTGGTGGGTCGGCGGCGACGACGTCATCACCGGCGACGCGCCACGACGCACCGCCACCGTCATCGCCTCGCCCGCGCGCCGCGACAATCCCGAACTGGCCAGCGCCTGGGTGCACAAGGCCCGCAATGGAGGACAACCGCATGACCCTGCCGGCAGCGCTCAGTGAGCGCACCCTCGACACCCTCTCCAGCACACTGGGTTCGACCGTCGCCGAGGACGTGGCGTTGACCAGCGCGATGGCACCGGATCCGGTGGGCAGGCTGCGTGTGCTGCGCGGTGGCCCCATCGACAAGGTGGTCACCGTCGATCTGGTGGTGCCGCCCATCGGGCTGGACAGCCACATGATCTTCGCGTTCACCGGAAGCGATTCGGCCGTACCGCATTTCACCCTGGACTCGGTGTACGGCGGCGAGTACTACGCCATGCACCTGGATCTGATCCCGCGCGCGGACCTGGCCGTGCACCTGGACTATCTCGACGCCGCCTACCTGCCGTTGACGCCGCTGCTGGACGCGGCCTGGCAGCTCGAGGGGGTGTCGGCGGCGGCGATCGGGCCGCGGCAGCGGGCGCTGATGTCACCGTGGATGCTGGTGTGCCGGGCCGACGAGTCCGCCTTCGGCGAGCTGGGCGGCACCGTGGACGCGTACCTGCGGCACTGGCTCGCGCTGGTGGACAAGGGCGTTCCCGCGGTGGACACCGATCTGGCGGCACGCGACCGCGTCAATCGGGCGAACCTGTTCAGCCCCCGGATCGATCCCGTGTGGGAACAGGTCACCCGGCTGCTGGGCAGCGAACAGTCCGAACGCGTCCGCGGGGAGCTGGAAGCATGAGCGTGCAGGCGAAACCCAGTGTGTTCCAGGAACGCATCGCCGGGGAGTGGGTGGGACGGCCCTCCCTGTTCGACGCCGAGGGCGTGTGGCTCGGATTCGAGGACATTCGCCGCTCGTCGGTCTTCGCGAACGGGGACATCACCTATGTCATGGACGGCGGGCTGAGCGGCGGTGGGAAGCTGGCCGGGCGGTTCGCGCTCGGTGCGCCGTTCGCGTTCGGCGTGCTCGATCGCGACGGGGACCGAATCTACACGGGGCCGGACTTCTACGGGTCCGGGCAGCCCTACGGCGGATTCGTGGACGCGCACTATTACGGGCCCGGATGGCAGGTCTCGCTCGACACCTGGAACCAGACCCTCGGCGACACACAGGCGTACTCGTCGGTGCTGTATCAGGGACCGGCCGTGGTCGGGGTGTTCGACGGTGTGTACACCCGCGATCCCGCACTCGTCGACGAGCGCGTCGCCACCGAAACCCGCTGCGGTGCGGTGACATTCACCCTGCCCACCAAGGACGAGAGCCGTTTCACCGGCGACCTCGAGGTATGGACCGCCGATCAGGTCGACATCGGCAAGACCCGGATGTCGCTGACCGTCGACCCGCTCGGACTGCTGACGGCCGAACATCACCTGACCATGTCCGGGGTGCTCGAATCCGACGTGCGGACCACCGTGCGCCGCGACGGAGCGCGCTCGTTCCACGAAGGCCCCGACATCTGGGGCAATGGGCAGGCTTACGGCCGCGCCCATTTCGTGCGCCTGCACCAGACCGACGGGCGGCGGCTGGTGGGACGCGAATTCATGCTCGACGCCGAACCGGGGATGGGGCCGGGGTCGCGAATGGCCGTGGTGTATCAGCTGTTCGAGCGCAATCGGCTGACGGTGGTCGTGCACGGCGTCCTGGAGCGCGAATGAGCGCGGGCGCGCGCACGGTCGTCATCACCGGCGGCACCCGCGGCATCGGGCTGGGGATGGCGCGGGCACTGCTGGCGGACGGGCATCGGGTGGCGGTGTGCGGCACCGATATCGAGCGCATCGAGCAGGTGCGCGCCGAACTGGACGGGCCCGCGCTGGTCGTGGCCGCCGACATCACCGACCGCGACCAGGTGCGCGAGCTGTGGGACGCCGCGGTGCACGAGTTCGGCGGCGTGGACGTGTGGATCAACAACGCGGGCGTCTCCCATGCCCGCACCCCGCTCTGGTCGCTGTCGGCGGCGGAATTGCGGAAAGTGGTGGACACCAATCTGATCGGTGTCGCCAATGGCTGCGCGGTGGCCATCGCGGGCATGGCCGCAGCCGGTGGCGGGCACGTGTGGAACATGGAGGGGCTCGGCAGCGACGGCCGCTCGGTGGCGGGCCTGACCGGGTACGGGGCCACCAAACGCGCGGTCACCTATCTCACCGAGGGGCTGGCCAAGGAGATGCCCGCCGGGGTGTCGGTCGGGCTGCTCAGTCCCGGCATGGTGGTGACCGACCTGCTCACCCACGGTTACGGCGACGACGCCGAACTCGCCAAGGCGCGCAAGGTGTTCAACATTCTGGCCGACCGCGTCGAGACCGTCACCCCGTGGCTGGCGCGGCGGGCGGTCACCGACACCCGCAACGGCGCACGCGTGGCCTGGCTGACACCCGGCAAGGTGATGCGCCGCTTCGCCGCCGCCCCGTTCCGCCGCCGCGATCTGTTCGCTTCCCCCGAATCCGACTGACCGACAGGAGATTCCATGCCCGACGTGCTGGGCTGGCGCGCCAAGTTCGGCGTGCTCGCGCCCTCCACCAATACCGTCGTGGAACCCGATTTCGCCCGCATGGGCGTGCCCGGGGTGACCGCCCACTTCGGGCGCATCCACATTCGCGACCAGAACATGAGCGACGACGCGGGCATGGACCGGCTGCTCGAGCAGATCCGTGCCGAACTGTCCGCCACCTGCGAACGGGTGCTGACCTGCGAACCCGACTACATGGTCATGGGCATGTCGGCCGAAACCTTCTGGGGCGGAGTCGAAGGCAACCAGCGTTTCGTACGCCAGATCCAGGACGCCACCGGACTGGAGGTGGCCACCGGCGCGGAAGCCTGCCGCCGCGGGCTGGAGCTGTACGGAGCCGCGCGCATCGGCGTGGTCACCCCGTACCAGCCGGTCGGCGACGAGAACGTGGTCCGCTTCTTCGGCGAGCTCGGCTTCGAGGTCAAGGCTATCCGCGGCCTGCGCTGCCCCACCGCGGTTTCCATCGCCCACGTCACCGCGGCCGAATTACGGGCCGCGCTGCTCGAGGTCGACGACGACGGCATCGACGCCCTGGTCCAGTGCGGCACCAACCTGTCCATGGTCGGCCTGGCCGACGAGGCCGAACGCTGGCTCGGCAAACCGGTGCTGGCCATCAACGCCGCCACCTGGTGGATGGCATTGCGCGACAACGGCATCACCGACCGCGTCGAGGGCGCGGGCAGCCTGCTGCGCGACCACTGAGCCCGCGCGGCGAGGTTCGATCCCCACGACCGCCGATCGGCACGCCCTCGACAGCAACTCGCGTCCGGTCGGCCCGTCGCGGCACCCGCGCCGTGTCGGCCCGTCGCGGCACCCGCGCTGCGTCGGCCCGTCGCGGCACCCGCGCTGCGTCGGCCCGTCGCGGCACCCGCGCTGCGTCGGCCCGTCGCGGCACCCGCGCTGTGTCGGCCCGTGGCGGCTGGCCGACGCCACGGCAGCCCCGTCCCGGCCGACGCGAGCCGTGGTCGGCCGAGACGGGGCGTTGCGCCGCCGCCCGGAACTACTGGTGTGTCGGATCCGCCCATTCCCCAATGGATTTGGAGCGGACCGGGGTGATGAAGCGGGGTGCGGCGGTGTTCGGGAAGCCTTCGCCCCAATTGGTGGGGTCGCCGGTCATGACGACCTTGGCGTTGTCGGTGTACCAGTCGACGAGGTCGGCGTCGGAGCGGACGATCCAGGTGCAGCCGCGTTCGGCGTCGGCGGTGAAGTCGCCGTGGCGGATGAACGGCGGCCGCCAGAAGTACGCGCCCGGCCACATGGAGCCGAAGTTGTATTCGAAGCCGCCGTCGAGACAGTACGCCTCCTCGCTGCACGGGTGGTGGGCCAGCGGCATTTCGCGCCAGCCGGGCTTGGCCTTGATCAGGCGCGTGTAGAAGCCGGTCTTCTCGTCGCGGTGCAGCAGCTTGATGTAGAGGCCCGGGACAGGGGTGCCGCCGAGGTCGAAGCGCATGGGGCTGCCGTCCTTGACGTCGACCCACGGCATGGCGGCGGAGTCGTGGACGACGAGTTTCTGGTCGGGACGGACGAATTCGCGGTCGGCGCCGGCGGGTTCGAACTCCCAGCCGCCCCGTTCGCGGAACAGCAGGATCTCGGTACCGGCCGCCACTCGCAGGGGCGGGGTCCACACGCCCGCGGGGGCCATCCAGAACCCCTCGGGCCCGAGTACGGTGTCGCCGACGGTGATCTCGCCCGCGAGCACGAACCATTCGGTCTCGGCGGTGTGCACGCCCGCCGGTCGGGACCAGTCGCTGGTGAAGCGGACTTTCAACGAGGCCGAGCCGTCCTCCTCGTCGTAGCTCAGATTGCGTTGCTCGGCGGTGCCTTCGGCGTGGGTGAACTCGGCGACATGCCAGATGAGGTCTTTTTCATCGATGAGTTCGACATGGGGGCGCATGAATCCTCCTGCGGGACGCGAACTTTCCGATACAAAATGTAGTGCTTATCAATAACCAAAACAAGATGTATCGTTTAATCCGTGAGCAGACCAGGACGCCCGGCCGGACCCGCCGCCGAGACCGAAGAGATCGTGCTGACCGCCGCGCTGGAGTTGATCCTCACCGAGGGCGCGGCGGCGCTGACTCCGCAACGGCTGCACGGCATTACCGGCGTCGCGCGCACCACCATCTATCGGCACTGGCCGACCCCGAGAGACTTCCTCGCGGCCCTGATCGCCGTGGCGCCCCACCCGTCCCCCGAGCCGACCGGCGACGCCGTGGCCGATCTGCACGCGGAAGTCGACTCACTGTGTGATCGCCTGCGCGACAAGCCCGTCGCGGCATTCCTGCGCGCCCTGGTGACCGCCTCGGCCGCCGATCCGGCCTGCGCGGAACTGCGGCACCGCTATGTCGCCGACCTGCTCGCCCCCTTCCACGCGGCGGTGCGCGCGGCGGGCGTCGGCGAGGCGACCTCGATCGAGGAGACGGCAATGGCCATCGTCGCGCCGCTGCTGGTGGACGCCCTGTTGCTCGACCGGCCCGCCGATCGCGACCGGGCCCATCGCGCCGTCTCGGATGCGTTGTCCCGCACCGCGATCGACTCCCACTGACCACCCGACGTCAGCGCACCCCGCTATCAAGAGGAAGACGATGACCAATGCCGTAGGGACCCGCGCCGTCTTCGGCGTGATCGTTCCCAGCACCAATACCGTTGTCGAGCACGACTATTGGCGCGCGGGACTGCCCGGCATCGCCTACCGAGCCGGATCCATGTACATCCCCGATCCCGCGATGGGCGACGACGCGGACTTCCAGGCCCTGCTGGTCCAGATCCGCGCCTCGATCGACACCGCGGTCCGCGACGCCCTGACCGCCGAACCGGACCGCATGGTCATGGGCATGTCCGCCGAAACCTTCTGGGGCGGCGTCGACGGCAACGCCGCCTTCGAACAGCGCCTGCGCGACCGGACCGGCCTGCCGGTCACCACGGGCGCGAGCTCGTGCCGTGCGGCGCTGCACGAGCTGGGCTGCCGCCGCATCGCGGTGTTCTCCCCGTACCAGCCCATCGCCGACCGGGAGGTGGGCAGGTTCTTCACCGAGGCCGGGTTCGACGTCGCCGCCGTCACCGGACTGCGCTGCCCGACCGCGATGGACATCGCCAAGGTCGGGCCCGAGCGGCTGCGTGCGGTCGTGGCCGCCCTCGATTCGCCCGACGTCCAGGCGATCGTCCAGGTGGGCACCAATCTGTCCTTCGTCGCCCTCGCCGACGAACTCGAAGTTGAACTCGGCAAGCCGGTCGTCGCGATCAATGCCGCCACGTTGTGGCACGCGCTGCGCGAGCACGGCATCGACGACCGGGTCGCGGGCGCGGGCCGACTGCTACGGGAGCATTGAGAGCGATACGCGGGAACATCGCGGGCGAGCCGCCGGGCCCACCCCGGGGACGCGCCGCGGGGGTGGCCGATCCGCCTCACTCGCCGTGGGCATCGGCGAGCAGTCGCCGAGCTCGGCGCACGACGGCCTGATCCACCATGCGTCCCCGGTCGTCGAGCACGATGCCGCCGGACGCGGAATCGAAGCGGGACAACAGTTCCCGGGCACGGGCAAGCTCGGCCGCGGTGGGGGTGAAGACGGCGTTCACCACGGGCAGTTGGGCCGGATGCACACAGGCGCGACCCCGGAAGCCGAGCCGGGCCAGCGCCTCGGTCGAGGTGCGCAGCGCCCCCAGGTCGCGGAAGTCGGTGCTCACCGGGCCCAGCGGCGGCGCGATTCCCGCTGCGGCGCACGCCAATACGACCTGGGTCCGGACCGCGAGCAATTCGGCGCGATCGGCCCCCGGATCGATGCCGGTGTCCGCGCACAGATCCGCCTCACCGATCTGCAGGCGGGCTACCCGCGGCCCGGCGGCGATGGCACGAGCGTCCAGAATCGCGGCCGCGCTCTCGAGCAGCGGGCAGATCTCGATCCGCGCCGGACCCGGCTCGCAGGCGTCCAGGATCGCGGAGGCGGCGCGGACCTGCTGGGGCGACTCGGTTTTCGCCAGGCAGACCGCGGCCACGGCCGGTAACGCCACCGCGCGCAGATCGGCCTCGACGTCCTCGACGTTGACCCGCACCCAGATGCGCGGGCGCGCCGCCGGGACGGTGCGCAGCCACCCGGCGATCTCGGCGCGCGCGGAATCCTTGTCTCCCAGGGGAACCGCGTCCTCGAGGTCGAGCAGCACGACATCGGCCGGACCGGCCAGCGCCTTGTCGAACAGTTCGGGACGGTTACCGGGGACGTAGAGCGCCGATCTCACCGGGGCGTCTCCTCACTGCGGAGCCTCCGCCGCACGCGATTCCAAGTGAAACATTGTTTCTCTCAACGAAACATAACCTCGATACAGTGGCTGCGTCCAGCAGTTGTCCCAAAACGATCGTGCACGGCAGCGAAGCAACTATGGTCACTGGGAGCACTGAAAGAAACGCTATTCCGCCAAGGGAAACAGCGTGCCCTCCCCATTGGAGTCACGATGAGCCTTCGGGGTTCTACACTGACCGTCCTGGCCGCCGCGTGTACCGCCGCCGTCGCCGGAATCTGCCCCGCCGCAGCCGAATCGCCGGTCCTGCCCGGCACGATCGACCTACCGTGCGCGACCTCGACCCTGCGTCAGACCGTCGACTGGTACCTGCCGGCGGGCGCGCCACGCGGGTTGGTCTGGGTGCAGCACGGCTTCGCTCGCGCGAGCGAGAACGTCGCCGCCCTGTCGGAATCCCTCGCCGCCGCAGGCTATCTGGTCTTCGCGCCCAGCCTGCCGTTCCTCAACCTCGATGGCTGCACCCTGCAGAACCTCGGCGACAACACCGCCTTCCTCGACCAGGTGGCCCGGTTGTTCGCCACCGCGGACGATCCGTCCGGCGCACTCACCCGGAGCCTGGCCGCCGCGGCCGCCCGCGCGGGACGCACCGCCCCCGAACTTCCCCGGCGATTCGTGTTTCTGGGCCACTCCGCGGGCGCGGAGGCCGTCGAGTACGTCGCGCACCGGCTGCACACCACCGCGCCCGCCATCTGGCCGCGGGTCCGCGGCCTGGTCCTGCTCGATCCGGTGAAGTCGTTCCTGGGCAACAACACCGACGTCGCGCTCACCGACCTCGACCCGACCGGCCTGCCCATCCTCACCATCTCCGGCCCGCCCTCGCTGTGCAATGCCCTGGGATCCGGCACCGCCGCCCTGCAAACCCTCCTGCACCGCCCCTTCGTCGGTGTCCGCCTCCCCACCGGCGAGCACACCGACGCCGAAGGCGACAGCTCCGACCTGGTCGGCGAATTGTTCTGCGGGATCCCCCAATCGGCGAATGTCGCCGCCGTCCGAGACCTGGCAACCGATTGGACGAACAACTTCCTCACCGACACTCCCACCCCCGACCTCTACTCCCTCACCCCCACCGCCGCCACCCTCGGACTCCAATCACTGGCCGGGGCGTGAGAACTCGACCGGCCCCTTGTCACGCTCGACAGCCCACGCACGGTGAGTCGTTTCCATGGAAGCCCGCGGGGTAGGCAGTGGAAGGACCGACAACACAAGACCGATGCCCGGCGCGGCGACGTACCCCGCCCAGGCCAGTGAATCCTGCGACGGCTGCCATTGAATACGAAAGACCTCGAGGCCGAAGAGTCTCCCACCGAACCCACGGACCTGAGCCGCCATTCCTGGTGGGGTGTGCTGCGGCGATCCGCCGCGAACTCCAACGCCAACAACCTGACCGATTGGGCTGCGGCGTTGACCTATTACAGTGTGCTGTCGATATTTCCGGCGTTGATCGTCGTGACCGCTCTACTCGGGCTGCTCGGTCCTGCGGCGACCCAGTCGTTGATCGACACCGTCCGCTCGATCGGGCCCGGCAGCGGCACCGATCTCCTGGTGAACGCGATCCGGCAACTCCAGAGCTCACGCTCGCTGTCGGGCGGTGTGGCCATCGCGGGTCTCGGCGTGGCACTGTGGACGGCGTCGGGCTACCTCGGAGCCTTTATCAGAGCGGCGAATTCGATCTACCGCACGCCCGAGGGCCGGCCGATCTGGAAGACACTGCCCCTACGTGTGGGGCTCACCGCGCTCATGGTCGGCATCATCGCGGTCTGCGCCATCGGCATCACGTTCACCGGCTCGCTGGCCGGACGGGCCGGCCGCTGGCTGGGATGGGGATCCGGTGCGGTCACGACCTGGGAGATCGGCAAGTGGCCCGTGCTGATCGTCCTGGTGGCCCTGGTGATCGCCCTGCTCTACTGGGCCGCGCCGAACGCACGCCAATACGGATTCCGATGGCTCACTCCCGGAAGCGCTCTGGCGGTGCTCATCTGGATTGCCGCCTCCGCCGGATTCACTCTCTACGTCGGCTTCTTCGGCAGCTACAACAAGGTGTACGGCTCACTCGCCGGCGCGGTGGTCTTCTTGGTCTGGCTGTGGCTGACCAACCTCGCGATTCTGCTGGGCGCACAATTCGACGCCGAACTCGCCCGCGCGCGCCGCATCGAACAGGGCCGACCCGAAGACGCCGAACCCATCCTGCCCCCTCGCGAGCGATCCGATACCGACACCTGGACCAGGAAGCCGTCGGCAACGCCGGTTTCGGCCGCGCTTCGCCGGGCATTCGCAGGCTGTGGCGACAGTCATCGCCCCGCGACGAGGCATCACCGACAGGAGCCGACATGCCAGGACAACTCGACGGAATCCAGGTCGTGATCATCACCGGCAACACCGGCGTGGAGCACGACGAACTCGTTGTCCCCCGCGACCGACTGCGTGAGCGCGGCGCGCGAGTCGTGCACGCCGCGGTGAAATCCGAACCCGTGCAAACCTATCGGCACGACCTCGAGCCGGCCGAGACCATCGACCCGGACACCACCCTCGACGGCCTCGACACCGCCGAGATCGACGTCCTCGTCATCCCCGGCGGCACCGTCAACGCGGACCGGCTACGCACCGACCCACACGCGTGCGCCCTGGTGCGCGCGCTCACCACCACCGGTGTACCCATCGCGGCCATCTGCCACGGCCCCTGGCTACTGGTCGACGCCGGGGTGATCCCGGGCAAGACACTCACCTCCTACCCGTCGCTCCGCACCGACATCGCCAATGCCGGCGGATGGTGGGTCGACGACGCGGCCGTCCGCAGCGACGAGAACAACTGGCCATTGATCACTTCCCGCAACCCGAGCGATCTGCCCGCCTTCGTCGACGCCATCACCGAAGCCGCGACCGGCTCCGGATGAGCTGGCTGAGCTCGCGCTTCGCACCCCATGCACGGCGAGGACGCCGGCGATCCTGATCAAACCGCCCGTCATCAGGTACCGGGCGACGAGCGACGAGGCTCCGCCGGACCAGTGCACGAGTGCGGTTCGACCAGCGGAACCCAGGCCACCGCCGAGCAGAGCGGAGGGCAGCAGCAGGATCTGGGCGGGCAGTGTCGCGCGTTGCAGGACGGGTTGGGCGATGTGCAGTGTGTCGAGTCCGTAGGACAGCACGAAGGTGATGAGGGTGAACGTCATCATGGTCAGTCCGGTGTTGGTGGCGGCCACGATCACGATCCGCCGCCACGCCGACCGCCATACCTGTAGCCACGGGCGGCGGGCCAGATCGTCTTCGTCCCTTCGGGTTTCGAACTCCGGCGCCTCCGGCAGGGTTGCGCACACCAGTAGCGTCACCAGCGTCGGCACCGCGCTGAGCAGGAACGGCACCCGCCATCCGCGTGGTGCGCAATGCCTTTCAGATTGTCTCAGCGCAGCGTGGCTTCGAGAATCGAGAAGGGGCTCGGCGTGGCCACGATCCGGTCGACCGTGAAGCCCGCGCCGTCGAGCAGTTCGCGGTATTCCTGCTCGCCGCGTTCCTTTCCGGTGACCATCCCCAGCATCGTCAGATCGATCGCCTTGGTCAGGTGCGGCGTGTCGCCGGCGGGCACCATGCCCTCGATGACGAGAAGCCGTGCTCCCGGCGACGCCGCGGCGGCGATGGAGGCCAGGATGCGGCGGCTCGACGCGTCGTCCCAGTCGTGCAGGATGTAGCCGAGGACGTAGATGTCGGCGGTCGGCACCTCGGCGAAGAAGTCGCCGGCGACGACCTCGACACGCTCGGCCAGGCCCGCGGCCGCGATGGCCTTCTCGGCTTCGGGCGTGACGTTGGGCTGATCGAAAACGATGCCCTGCCGGTCGGATTCGCTGCGTGTCAGCAATTCGACGAGCACGCTGCCGTCACCGCCGCCGATATCGGCCACGGTTCTGCCCGCCGGGAGGCGATAGTCGTCGAACATGCCGGTGCGCAGGCTCGACGTCACTTCGGCCATCGCCCTGGTGAATTGCGCCGCCCGCTCCGGATCGGCGGCCAGCCAGGTCAAAATCGGCTGACCGTAGTATTTCTCGGCCGCGGGCTTTCCGCTGCGCACGCCGTCCAGCAGCTCACTGAACGGAAGGTAGTGGGTCTCCATCCACATGCACGCCATGTCGTAGAGCGACCGCGTGTGCGTCTCCGACAACGTCGCGCCCAACGGCGTGATGCCGACACGATCGTCATCGGTGGCGAACAACCCGAGCGGCGCGAGCGTCCGGATCAGGCGGCGCAGCGCCTCGGGCTGCGCTCCCGTACGCCGCGCGAGCTCGGCGACCGGCTTCGGGCCTTCCTGGTCGAGAATGGTGGCAATCCCCAGCTTCGCCACCACATAAGCTGCTTGGGACGTCTGGAAACCGGCCAGGATCTGCATCATCACCGCGGTGGGCGGCAGCTCTGGAACGGTCGTGGTTTCGGGCATGACTGATCACTCCGTATCGAGCCGGGCAAGGCCCGGCGTCAGTTGGTTTCGCCCCGGCGCAGCGACTGTTCTTATTGCGCGCATTCGGGGGCAGGTGCGTCCTCCGACAGCGGACTGTGGGACGGCAGGGTGTAGAGCACGTCCAGCACCAGGGGCTCGGATCCCGAGTTCCGACCGATGTGAACGTAATCGGGGCTGGCGTTTTCGACCAGCGACTCGCCCGCGTGGTAGACGCCGTCGAGGGCGCAGTCGGCTTTGTAGTGCGAAAGGACACCGCTGCGTACCACGCCGTAGACGAAGCCGTCGTGGAAATGCCAGCCCGTGGATCCGCCCGGCGCGATGGTGATTTCGCGGAGAATGTAGTCGGTGCCGCCGATGCTGGTCTGACCGAGAATCGTGCCGGTGACGCCATCGGCGGGTGAGGCGGCGGCCGGATTCGCCATCGCGACCGTCACACCGAGGGCCGCCAGTCCGGTAATCGCGACATGCCTCCCATATCGAGGCGAGTTCCGTACGGCCCGACTTGATTTCATGAACTCCTCCTGATGCTCAGCACGGCGCGATCGCCTGAATCGAGTCTCGATCGGCGAGAACGCCTGCGGCATCCGTCAACTGACGCTGCGAGTTACTCAACATCGAGCGGCGGAGGTTACGATCCGCGCCTTGGCCTGCCGAGCCGCCCGACCGGTCTCGGGCCGTCGGCGTCCGGCGATCAGCATCAGCGAGAACCCGGCCAGGGTGGCGAACGGGATCGAGGAGCGGCCGTCCGGCAGGTCGCGGTTTCCACCCCGCCGATCAGCCGGACTCGACCGCCGTTGAGCCGGTGGAAGTTTCGTCATTGTGGTCCGAGTCACTCCGATGCTAGCTTGTGTCGAAGCGCTTCGATAGACACATTCTCGCAACTCTGCGAAGGGTTCACTCATGAACAAGGCCCTGGCCGCGCTGGCCGTACTCCTCGCCGGCGTGCTGGCCCTCACCGCGTGCAGCGGATCATCGTCCAACGACAAGGTGCTGCGGATCTGGCACTACGAAGCGGCCAACAGCGCAATGGGTTTGGCGTGGGACCAGGCGATCAAGGACTTCCAGGCCGCGCATCCGGAGATCACGGTCCGCTTCGAGTCCAAGAGTTTCGAACAGGTCCAGAAGACCGCGCCGATGATCCTCAACTCCGCCGACGCCCCGGATGTGATGGAGTACAACAAGAGCAATGCCAGCGCCGGGCTGCTGGCGCACAAGGGGTTGCTCACGGACCTGACCCCCGCCGTGCAGAAGTACGGGTGGGACAAGTCGCTGACCGGGCCACTGGCCGTGACCGGACGCTACGACACGGCCGGTGTCATGGGTTCGGGCAACTGGTACGGCATCTCGGACTACGGCGAATTCGCCATGGTCTACTACAACAAAGACCTGTTCGCGCAGAACAACATCCCCGTGCCGACCACCTTCGACGAATTGGTCCGGGCGATGGACGCGTTCGTGGCCAAGGGCATCACACCGTTCGCGAACGCCGGGTCGGAGTACGTCGGGCACGAGTACCTCTACCAGCTGGCCCTGACCAAGGCCGACCGCGCCTGGGTGGACGCCTACCAGCGCTACACCGGCAAGGTCGATTTCCACGACCCGATCTGGAGTTACGCCGTCAACACCTTCACGGACTGGGTGAAGAAGGGCTACATCGCCAAGGATTCCGCGGGGCTGAAGGCCGAGGACGCCGGAAACGCGTTCGAACAGAAGAAGTTCCCGATGATCCTGTCCGGCAGCTGGTGGTTCGGGCGGTTCCAGAAGGAGATCACCTTCGACTGGGGGACGTTCCTGTTCCCGGGCAGCAAGCTGATTCCCGGCTCGGGCGGAAACCTGTGGGTGGTGCCGAAGAAGTCCAAGCACAGCGAACTGGCCACCGAATTCATCGATTTCACCATGCGCAAGCAGGTCCAGAACCTGCTGGGCAACAACGGCGGCGTGCCGATCGCGGCCGATCCGGCCGCGATCACCGATCCGAAGTCACAGCAGCTGATCAGCACGTTCACCGGTCTGAGCGCCGCGGACGGCCTCGCCTACTACCCGGACTGGCCCGCCGCGGGTTTCTACGACGTGCTCTCCACGCAGGTGCAGAAGCTGCTCAGCGGCAGCGCGTCGGCTGACCAGGTGCAGTCGGATCTGCAGAAGGCCTACGACTCCGGCATCCCGAAGCGCTGATCACGCGCGGCCCCGATCGGGCCGTCTTCCCGAAAGGCGTTGTACCCCATGACACAAGTCCGAACGCGGGCGTATCTCCCGTTCCTGCTACCGGGCGCGCTGCTGTCGGCGGTGGTGATCGGTGTGCCCTTCGTGGCGAACATCGCGATCTCGTTCACCGATTGGGACGGTGTCTCGCCGGTGCGTTGGACCGGGCTGGACAACTACTCGAAACTGCTGGGCGACACCGATTTCTGGTCTGCCTTCGAACACAATGTCGGCCTGCTGGTCGCGATGGCGCTCGTCCCGACCGCCCTCGGTCTGGTGCTGGCGTTCGGAATCGGCGAGGTCATCAGCCGCCGCTTCGGGCCGCGCACCGCGAGCATCCTGCGCGCGTGCATCTACCTGCCGCAGGTCCTGCCCATGGCCGTCGTCGGCATCGTCTGGAGCTGGATCCTGATGTCGGGGACCACCGGCGGCGCATTGGACTCCGCGCTGACCGCGATCGGACTGGGCGGGCTGGGCCGAGACTGGCTCGGCGACCCGAACTGGGCACTGTGGTCGGTGATGGGGGTACTGGTGTGGTTCCAATTGGGCTATCCGCTGGTGATATTCATGTCGGGCCTGCAGCGGGTGGACCCGGCGCTCTACGAGGCGGCGGACCTCGACGGTGCGAGCTGGCTGCGCAAGCTCTGGCACATCACCGTGCCGCAGCTGCGACCCGAGATCGCCGTGGTCCTGCTGACCTGCAGCATCGCCTCGCTGAAGGTGTTCGCGCCGATCTATGTGCTGACCCGCGGCGGTCCGGGCGGGGCGACCAATGTGCCGTCCTACTACTCCTACGTGGAGTACTTCGAGAAGCTCGATGTCGGGTACGGCTCGGCGATCTCGACCGTGCTGGTGCTGCTGATCCTGGCGCTGACGGTCGGCTTCATGCGGGTGCAGCAGCGAGGTGAGCAGGCATGACCGTGGTCGATACGAAGCCGCGGAACACCGCCGCGACGGCATCGGCCCCGCGTCGGCGTCGCGACCTCTCGCGCTGGCTGCTGCTGGCGGTGCTCGCGGCGCTCGCGGTGATGATGCTGCTGCCGTTCGGCATCGTGGTGATCAACGCGTTCAAGACGCCGGAGGAATACGCCACCGACGGCCCGCTCGGACTGCCGCACAGCCTGTACACCGGCGGTCTCAGCACCTTCTGGGACCGCGTGGATTTCGGGCATGTCCTGCTGAACAGTCTGCTGATCAGCGCGACCGTCGCGGTGGCCGCGGTGGTGCTCTCGATCCTGAACGCGTACGCGCTGGGGATCGGGCGCGTGCGGGGCCGCGCCTGGATCGTCGCGGCATTCCTGATCGCCAACACCGTGCCGCAGGAGGGCCTGATCTATCCGCTGTACTACGCGGCCAAGGCACTGAACCTCTACGACAGTCCGTGGGCGGTGATCATCGCCTTCGGCGTCATCCAAAGCGCCTTCGGCACATACCTTTTCACCTCGGTGCTGTCCAGCTTCCCCCGAGAGCTGGTGGAGGCCGCCGAGATCGACGGCGCGGGGCGCTGGGCGACGCTGTGGCGGGTGGTGGTGCCGATCAGCCGCCCGACACTGCTGGTGTTGTTCGTGTTCTTCTTCATCTGGACCTGGAACGAACTGTTCATCCCCATGGTCATGCTGGTGTCGAGCGCCAATCAGACGGTACCGGTGGCGCTGGCGGTGGTGCAGGGCGAGAAGACCATGGACGCCACCATGACCAGTGCCTCGGCGCTGCTGGGCCTGCTGCCCGCCGTCGCGTTCTTCCTGATCTTCCAGCGCACCCTGTCCCGGGGCCTCACCGTAGGAGCACTGAAGTAGATGAAATTCACCGACGGCTACTGGCTGATGCGGCCGGGCGTGCACGCCGACTATCCCGCCGAGGTGTACGACATCGACTGCGCGGACGGCGAATTGACCGTCTACGCGCCGGTGACGCCGATTCGCAAACGCGGCGATCTGCTGAAGGGTCCGCTGCTGACGCTCACCTGTTCCGCACCGCTCGACGATGTGATCAGTGTGCGCATCACGCATTTCCGCGGTGGCACCGATCGCGGCCCGCGGTTCGAACTGGACGCCGCGGGCGAGGCGCGGATCGACGCCGACGCGCCCGCGCTGACCTCCGGTGCGCTGACCGTGCGCTTCGACCGCGACGACTGGCGAATGGTCTTCGAGGCCGAGGGCCGGGTCCTGACCGCCAGCGGCACCAAGGCCATGGCGATGCTCGATACTCCCGAGGGACGGCACTTGCGCGAACAACTCGACCTGGGCGTGGGGACCCAGGTGTACGGGCTGGGTGAGCGATTCGGGCCGCTGGTGAAGAACGGCCAGAGCGTCGACATCTGGAACGCCGACGGCGGCACCGCCAGTGAGCAGGCGTACAAGAACGTTCCGTTCGCGCTGACCGACGCCGGATACGGCGTCTTCGTCAACCATCCCGGGCACGTCTCGTTCGAGGTCGCCTCGGAGGCGGTCTCGCGCCTCCAATTCAGCGTCCCCGGAGAGGAATTGGAGTATCTGATCGTCTACGGGCCCACGCCCAAGCAGATCCTGAGCAAGTACACCGCCCTCACCGGACGACCGGCGCGGCTGCCCGCCTGGTCCTTCGGACTGTGGCTGTCGACCTCGTTCACCACCCCCTACGACGAGGAGACCGTCACCGCCTTCCTCGACGGGATGACCGAGCACGAACTGCCGCTGAGCGTGTTCCACTTCGACTGCTTCTGGATGCGCGAATACAACTGGTGCGACTTCACCTGGGACAGCCGGGTTTTCCCGGATCCGACCGCCATGCTGCGCCGCCTCGCGGCACGGGGGCTGCGGATCTGCCTGTGGATCAACCCCTACGTCGGGCAGCGATCCCCGCTGTTCGAGGAGGGCCGCGCGCACGGATATCTGCTGCGGCGCGCCGACGGATCGGTGTGGCAGTGGGATCTGTGGCAGCCGGGGCTCGCAGTGGTCGACTTCACCAATCCGGCTGCGCGACAATGGTATACGGACAAGCTGTCGGCGCTGCTGGACATGGGCGTGGACTGCTTCAAGACCGATTTCGGTGAGCGGATTCCCACCGATGTCGTCTACCACGACGGCTCCGACCCGCATCGAATGCACAACTACTACGCCCAGCTCTACAACCGGACGGTCTTCGAGCTGTTGCGCAAACGCCGCGGCGAGGGGCAGGCGGTGGTGTTCGCGCGCAGCGCCACCGCCGGTGGCCAGCAGTTCCCCGTGCACTGGGGCGGCGACTGCGAATCGAGCTTTCCCGCCATGGCCGAGAGCCTGCGCGGCGGACTCTCCCTGGGCCTGTCGGGTTTCGGGTACTGGAGCCACGATATCGGCGGCTTCGAGGGCACCCCGGATCCGGAACTGTTCAAACGCTGGATCGCCTTCGGCCTGCTGTCGAGCCACAGCCGCCTGCACGGCAGCGAATCCGTCCGCGTGCCCTGGGCTTTCGACGAGGAATCGGTGGAGGTGCTGCGCTCGTTCACCGGACTCAAACTGGCCCTGATGCCCTACCTGGCCGCGGTCGCCGAACAGGCGCACACGCTCGGGTGGCCGATGATGCGGGCCATGATGCTGGAATTCCCGCACGATCCGGCCTGCGCCCACCTCGACCGCCAGTACATGCTCGGCCCGGACCTACTGGTCGCGCCCGTGTTCAGCGCCGACGGCACGGTCTCCTACTATCTGCCGCAAGGCATCTGGACCCGATACCTGACCGGTGAACCGGTGGTCGGCGGCCGATGGATCCACGAGTCCCACGACGTGCACAGCCTGCCGTTGCTGGTGCGGCCCGGCGCGGTCGTACCCGTGGGCGCGGTGACCGATCGGCCCGACTACGACCACGCCGAGGGCGTGACACTGCGCTGCTACCGGCTCCGCGACGACGCCGAGGTCGTCACCTCTATCCCGGCGGGGTCGGACGCGGTGGAATTCCGCACCGTTCGCGTGGGCGACGAGGTACGGGTGAACGGACCACGCGGTGAGTGGCGAGTGCTCCTGGTCGGTTGCGGCGGCGCGGACGAGATATCCGGTGGCACAGTACAACGCGATCCGCTGGGACTGCTGCTCTCCGCGACGGGTCCCACGGTGATCGTGCGGGGGTTGCGGTGAGCGCGGCCGCGCGCGAGATAAACTGCGACGTCAGCGCCGAGAACGGGGAGCCGTGTGGTCAAAATCGCCGACGTGGCCCGTCGAGCCGGGGTCGCGCCCAGCACGGTGTCCTATGTCCTGAGCGGCAAGCGTGTGATCTCCCCGAGCACCCGCGAACGCGTGGAGCAGGCGATCCGGGAACTGGGTTACCGTCCGCACGCCGGAGCGCGGGCGCTGGCCAGCAACCGGACCAACATCCTGGCGCTGATGATCCCGTTGCACGCCAATGTCGGTGTGCCCGTGGTCATGCAGTTCGCCGTCGCCGCCGCGACCGCGGCGCGCCGCCACGACTACGACCTGCTGCTGCTCACCCAGGAGGAGGGCGAGCAGGGGTTGCGCCGCGTGGTCGACGGGGCGATCGTCGACGGTCTCATCGTCATGGACGTGCAACTGCACGATGCGCGCCTGCCGATCCTGCGCTCGATCGACCTGCCCAGCGTGCTCATCGGTGTGCCCGCCGACCCGGCCGGACTGACCTGCATCGACCTGGACTTCCGCGCCGCCGGGGCGGTCTGTGCCGACCATCTGGCCGGACTCGGGCACCGGCGCATCGCCATGGTCGGCTCGCCGCCGGAGGTCTACGCCCGCGAAACCGCCTTCGCGCAAAGGGTTTCCGACGGTTTCCAGGCCGCGGCCCGCGAGCACGGCATGACGGCGCAGGTCATACCGTGCGCCCCGACCGTCGAGGCCGCCCAGCGGCTCGTCGATCGGCTCCTGGCCGAGGATGGCGCCCCCACCGGTCTGGTGGTGCACAACGAGCCGATCCTGGAGCCGTTGATGGCGGCGTTCGCGGCCCGCGGCCGCCGCATCCCCGAAGACCTGTCGGTGGTCGCCCTCTGCCCGCACGACGTCGCCGAACACCCCATCGTCCCGGTCACCAATGTGGCCATCCCCGCCGCCGAGGTCGGCGAGCGCGCCGTGGACCTGCTGATCGAGCTGCTCGCCGGCCGATCGGTGCCGGAGCGCACGCTGCTCCCACCCGTGCTGACCGTCCGCGCGAGCACCGCGCGCGCACCGGGGTGAGCGGCCTTCCCACCCGCACAGGAGAATCATGCTCAGCGACGCCATCCGACCTGATTTCCGTTGGGGCGTAGCCACTTCCGCATTCCAGATCGAAGGCGCCACCCGTGCCGACGGTCGCGGACCGTCGATCTGGGACACCTTCGCATCGAGACCCGGCACCATCGCCGGAGGCGACACCGGTGAACCGGCGGCCGACCACTATCACCGCTGGGCGGAAGACGTCGATCTGCTGGCCGGGCTCGGCGTGGACGCCTACCGGTTCTCGGTGGCCTGGCCGCGCATCCAGCCCGAGGGCCGCGGCCGGGCGAACCAGCGTGGGCTCGACTTCTACCGGCGGCTGATCGACCGGCTCCGCGCCCACGGAATCGAACCGTTCCTGACCCTCTATCACTGGGATCTGCCCCAGCCGCTCGAGGACCGCGGCGGCTGGCGGGTGCGCGACACCGCACACCGCTTCGCCGAGTACGCCGCCCTGGTACACGCCGAACTCGGTGCCGCGGTGGACTTCTGGACCACGTTGAACGAGCCGTACCCGTGCGCGATCGCCGGATACGGGCAGGGGCGGCACGCGCCCGGCGCGCGGGAGGGCCACGGCGCGCTGGCGGCCGCACACCACCTGCTGCTCGGACACGGGCTGGCGGTGCGGACGATGCGCGAATCCGCCCGTCCGACACACCGATTCGGCATCGTCCTGAACCAATCGCCGGTGGTCCCGGCTACCCCGGCCGACGCCGATCGAGCCGCCGCCCGCCGCCAGGACACCGTGCTGCGCACCCAATTCACCGATCCGCTGTTCGCGCAGCGCTATCCGGCGGAGCTGGAGCGAATCTTCCACGGCGTCTCGGACTTCTCCTTCCGCCACGACGGCGACCTGTCGGTGATCGCGCAGCCACTGCATTTCCTGGGCGTCAATTACTACTACCGCCTGCACGTCGCCGCCGCCCCACACGCCGAGCACGATCCCCGGCGGCGGACGATCGCCGACATCGGGGTGGAAACCACACCACCGCACGATATTCCGCGCACCGGCATGGGCTGGCCGGTCGAGCCCCACGGGCTGACCGGAGCCCTTCTGACGCTCCGGCACGAGTACCCGAACCTGCCGCCGGTGTACGTGACAGAGAACGGATGCGTGTATCCCGACACCCTCGGTCCGGCCGGGGAGTTCGACGACCAGGACCGAATCACGTTCCTGCACAGCCACATCGAGGCCGCCGTCCGCGCCGGGGTCGACCTGCGCGGATACTTCTGCTGGTCCTTGCTGGACAACTTCGAATGGGCCCACGGTTACGGCCCGCGATTCGGTCTGGTCCACGTGGACTACGTCACGCAACGCCGCACCCCGCGCGCCAGCTACCACTGGTACCGCGACCACATCCGCCGCGCCCGTAGCGCCCCGGCGATCTGACACCCAGCTCGAAACAGCCACTCGGCGGACCGGTTCCGGACTGCCGGCGGATGGTCGCCGCGACCGGGTCTTCATACGTTGGTCTCCAGCATCGCTTCTCACGGATCGGAGACCGTATGGACCACACCGAACAGCGCCTCATCGGCGCTCTCGCCGAGCGGATTCGTACCGCACCGCCGGTGGCCAAGGACCCGCAGGCCGCCGAGGCCATCCAGCGACCCATCGGATCACAGCCCGACGCCCTCTATGTGCTGACGCAGGCCGTGATCCTCCAGGAGCAGGCGCTGCAACAAGCCCAGGCTCAGATCAGCGAGATGAACGGTCGGCTCGCCCAGCAGGACCGGGCGAACGTCCCTCGGGCGGCTTCCTGGCCAACCTGTTCGGAAAGCCCGCACAACCCGCTCCGGCTCAGCCCGGAGCACCCGCCGGATTCGGGGCCGCCACGCCCCAATCCGGTGGCCGCGGGCTCGGCGGGGGCGGGTTCCTCGCCACCGCGGCCTCCGCCGCGGTCGGTGTCGCGGGCGGCGCACTGCTGTTCCAGGGACTCAGCTCTGCCTTCGGCGGGGACGAATCCCACTCCGCCTCCGCAGGTTCGCACGCGGCGGCCGAGGCACACGAGCCGTCGGGGTTCGACGGCTTCGACGACGCCGAGTCCTGGTGACGGTTCGGTTCTCCCGGGCCAGCGCGGCGGCGAAGAGGAGCAGCCACAGGGAGATCGAACCCACCTGGGCGCGCTGGGCGATGCCGAGGGCGTGATGCCCGGGCAGGTTGTCGCCCACCAGCATCCACAGCGTCGCCGCGACGCCCGCGGACAGGACGACCAGGCCCGCTGTCCGCACCAAGGGCCAGCGTCGATTCCGCCACGCCGACGCGGTGAAGACGAGGACGGCGAGCGCGATCGAGGTCACCGCGAGCGTGCTCGTCAGGGCGTGGGGCTGATACAACTGCGGAAACAGTCCCCTGCTCGCCGTGCACGATCGCGCACCGCGACAGCCGCCCAGCGGAACCAGCGCATCGGCGATGGTGGCGGCGCCGAAACACAGCAGCGCCACCCAGCCGATCGTGGTGCGCGAACGCCGCGGCCTGCCCGCGAGTCCGCAGACCGCGGCGACGACCACCAGCAGGCCGGTGATCTGCTCCGTCGTCGCGAAGAGGTCGCGATGCGGCTTACCCTCGGCGTAGAGCTCGCTCAGGAACGAATTCACCGGGTCCACACCGGTATTCAGAACCCCCTCGAGCACCCAGGACGAGTAGCCGATTCCACCCAGTGCCAGAGCGCAGGCCGCCGGCCATCCGGTTCTCGTCATCCGTTCAGCGTCGCCAGGGGATCCCCTCTCGGGTATCCGGCGTCCGGCCGGTCCATCCCTACCTTCCAGCCGCGGTGAAATCCGCCGAAAGACGGATTGTTCCGGCCGCTCGGCGGATATCCGTTCCGCTGAGAGCGGACCTACGCTCGCAGCGAATCACAGCTCCGACAACACCTTTGACGGGCGGTGATTCGTCCCCGGTGCGCAGTCGTCGCACCGTCTCAGCATCTCGATGAGGGTAGAAATGAATAGTTTTCGTGCGGGCAACCGCGGTCTGCGAGCTGCCGGGCTCACTGCCGCGGCCGCCGTGGCAATGGGTCTGTCGTCCGCCGGTGCGGCGCAGGCCGACGCGTTCGTGTCGCTGCCGGACGGGGAACGGCTCGGCCCCGGTGTGAAGCTCACCCGTAGCGGTGAGCACGCGGTGGTCTCGCCGTCGCTCGCGGCGAACGGCGCCGGGCGGGTGGCCTGGTTGTCGGCGACCGTGACCGCGGAGGTCACGGCGACCCCGGCGGGCACGCCCGGACCGAACAACGGTCCCCGCAACGCCCCCGGCTCCAACAACTCCTCCACGCACGGCGTTTCGCGCATCAGCGCCGGCTATATCGTCGGCTGCCAGGTCAGCATCGGCGAGGACGCGATCTCCGCCGGTGTCTCGGGCAATGTCAGCCTCAACAGCGCGGGGGTCGGCGGCTCCCTCGGCATCAAACTCGGGCCCGGGCAGGTGGGCTTCGTCGGCATCGAGGGTAAGGACATCTCGAAACCGGGCGCGTACTCGATCCAGTACCGCGATGCCGAGCTGCAGGTCCAGGGCTGCGCGGGTTATGCGCAGGCACGCTCGTACGCCGTGGTCGAGATCGTCGGCAACGACTACTCCAAGACCACCCTCTACGGGCAGCCGTTCAGCATCGGCTGAACCGCCGGTCGTTCTCCGATCACCCACTCGCGCAATATCGTTCGCAAACCCAGGGAAGTTCCGATGATCAAACGCAGCACTGTCGCGGGCCTGGCCACCGGCCTCGCGGCGACCGCGACGCTGGGGCTGTGCTCCGCGGCCCCCGCCCACGCCGACACCTTCGTGCCGCTGCCCGGCGGCGACATCACCCAGACCCTCTCCGACGGCACCGTGGTCACCGTCCGCCTGGCGGGCGAGTCCGCCACCATCAGCCCGTCCATGGGCGCCACCCCGGTGCACCGCAACGCCTGGGTCTCGGCCTCGGCGCAGGTCGAGCTGTCGGGCCCGAATGCCAACGGCGGCAAGATCTATCCCGGATACGTCGTCGGCTGCCAGGTCACCCTCAACGGCGGCGGCGTGAACGGCGGCGTCGACGCCTCGAGCGACTGGGAGGGCAAGAAGCCCAATGTCGGGGGCCGGGCCGGGGGCACCCTGTCCCTCGGCCCGGGGCAGGCCAGGGCCATGTATCTGCTCGATCTCGAGGAAGCCGACGACTTCGGCAAGGATTCGCACAACACCCGCAACAAGTTCAGCGGTACGCACGGCAGCGTCACCTGGGCCGACTCCACCCTCGGGGTCAGCGGCTGCGCCGGGTACGCCCAGGCCCGCGCCTTCGTCCGGGTGAAGGTCTCGACCGCCACCGTCAATTCCGTGGTGACCCTGTGGGGTCAGCCGTTCAGCATCGGCTGAGACGAATCCGGCGGTGACCGACCCGGTGGCCCAGCGCAGCCACCGGCGGCGGCGAGTATCCGTGATCCTCCTCCCTCGCACGGATGCTCGCCGCTGATCCCGATCAGCGCGACACGACGCCCCCTTCCTCGATCCGCAAGGCGCTCACCAGTTCCCGGTACAGCTCGTCGCCTTCCAGCAATTCCGAATGCGTGCCCTGTGCACGGATACGACCGTCCTCGAGCACGACGATCCGATCGGCGTCGACGACGGTCGAGAGCCGATGGGCGACGGTGATGACCGCGCCGTCCCGGGCCCGCGCTCGCACGCAGTCGTGGATGGCGTTCTCGGTGAGGGCATCCGCGTGCGCGGTCGCCTCATCGAGCAGCAGGACATCCGGCGCGGCGAGCAGCGCGCGGGCGACCGCGATGCGCTGCCGTTGGCCGCTCGAGATCGACGACGAGCTCAACGGGGTGTCCAGACCGTGTTCCTGGGCGGCGACCACGTCCTCGAGCATCGTCGCGCGAATCACCTCCGCCAGTTGCTCTTCCGAGGCGCCGGGGCGCGAGAAGAGCAGGTTCTCGCGGATGGTTCCCGGAACCACCGGGGTGTCCTGTTCCACGTAGGCCAGCCGTCGGCGCACGCCGCCGTAGCCGAGGTCGGGGTAGGGCCGCCCGTCCAGATGCAGTGTGCCCTGGCATGGTTCGAGGAAGCGCAGGATCAGCGACAGCAAGGTGGTCTTGCCGGAACCGGACGGTCCCACGATCGCGACATGGCCACGACGGGGGATCACCAGGTCGATCTCACGCACCGCGGGACCGCCGTTGCCGTAATCGGCTGTGACGCCACGCATTTCCAGGATCGGCGCGGCGGCGGCACTCACCGGATCGGGTTCGACCGCCACGGAGGCGGTTTCGAGCTCGAGCCGCTCGACCTCCCGGATGCGCCCGGCCGCGGCAATCCCGCGCTGCAGGGTCAGCACGTGCTGGCCGAGCCCGGTGACCGGCTCGATCAACGCGAAGGCGTAGAGCAGGAATGCGATCAGGCTCGACAGCGCCAGCGAACCGTGACCGACCCGCCAGGCGCCCAGTGCGAGGATCGCCACGATCGCGGCATCCACACCCGCCCAGGTGATTCCGAACGCGACGGCCTCACGGCGGACCGCCCGGATCGCGTGCCCGGTCGAAGCCTCGGCGTCGGCGAGGATGCGATCGGCCTGGCGCTGTTCGGCGCGACCGGCCTTGACCGTGCGGATCGCGTGCAGCGCCCCTTCCAGGGCCCCGCCGACCGATCCGAGCCGCTGCTGCGCACGCTGACGTTCGGCGGCCACCCCCGGCATCGTCGCCAAGAACAGCACACCCACGACGGCGACCGCCGCGACCGTGGCGCCGAACAAGGCCGCATCGAGCACCGCCATCAACACCAGAGTGCCGACCACCATGACCACGCCGTTGATCAACCCGATCAGACTCGAGGAGGCGGCCTCGTGCAACAACACCGTGTCGGAGGTGACCCGGGTGACCAGCTCACCCACCGGACGGGAGCGCAACGACGGTATCGTGGCCTGAAAGTATCTGCGCACCAGCGATTTCCGGGCGGTCAGCACGACCCGCTCCCCCACGGTCCCGAGCAGGATCCATTCCAGGCACAGTACCGAGGCGCTGAAGATCGTCAGCGCGAGCAACGTCGCCACCGGGGCCGACATGGACGCACCGGACCCGATCGCGTCGAGCACCCACTTGGTGATCATGGGCGTGGCCAGACCCGCTGCGGCACTCAGCAATCCGAGCACCACACCGATTCCGAGCACGCGACGATGCGGCGCGACGAACGACCACAGCAGCCGAAGCCGCGCGAAACGCGGCGGCGAATTCCTCATTCCCCCGACGGTAATGACGAAATCGGTATTTCCCACGCTCACAGCGAATACGCAGCCACCCGGAGGGCAGGCTCCAGCCGTTCGAGGGGGACACCCCGCCATCCGGCCGGTGTGGCCGGGTCGTGACGGGCACCCGCGGTGAGGGGACGTCCGCGAGTGCCCGTCGACTTGGGCGTCCCCGTGCGGGGACGCGGAATGTCACCGCACCTGATAGCGGTGGCATTCCGGACCGATGAGGAGCCTTCCCTTCGTGGGTGGCATCGCCCGGTGGATTCGTTGCGCCCGTGATGGATTCGAATCTCCTCGATCGATCCTCATCGAGAATTCTGCGCGGTCACCGCCGCCGGGGACATCCGCCGAGTGGCTGGTCGAACCCCGCTCGATGGCGGGAACGGGAGCCGCCGGAATTCAGGACCGCGGCACCCGCAGCTCGACCCGGAATCCACCGTCGGCGGTGCGACCGCTGAGCAACTGGCCCTGCAACAGTTCCGCTCGCTCGGCCAGCCCGACCAGACCATGTCCCGACCCGGGCAGCGGAAGCGCGCTCCGAGTGGATGGCGTATTCGTGATGCTCACACCCAGAGTCTGGGCGGTGGACCACAGGCGGATATCGGCCGTGGCTCCCGGAGCATGCTTGCGGACGTTGGTCAGGGCTTCCTGGACCGTCCGGTAGATCGCGCGCTGGGCCGCGCCGGTGATATCGGCGGGCAGGCTGCCGTCGAGTTCCACCGCGATACCGCTCGAATCGACGAGGGCGCGCAGGTCGGCCAGGGTCGGTTGGGGCGTGAGTTCGGTGCTGCGGCCGCCGGATGCCCGCAACAGGGTCACCAGGTGCCGCAGCTCCTCCAGGGTGGTGACGCTCAATCCCCGGATCGTGCGGGCCGCTTCCTTCGTATCGGTGTCGGGCGCCGCGACCATCAACGCTCCGGCCCGCACCGCGATCAGACTGACCTGATGGGAGACCACATCGTGCATCTCCCGCCCGATCTGCGCGCGTTCGCGCGCCAGCACCGCCTGCGCGTGCAGTCGCCGTTCGTGATCACGCGCCTGCTCGATCTCGACCAGCCGCTGCGCGAGTTCGTCACGGGCACGCACCAATTGACCGAACAGCACCGGCGCGGCGGCCCACGCCACCACATACGCGCCCGACACCACCGCGTCGGCGCGCGAAACCTGCTCCATGAACGGAAACGTGATCGCCGCGGACACGGCAGTCACGATGGCGCACACCACCGGCACCCTGCGATCCGCGGAGAGCTTGGCCACCGTGTAGAGGGCGACTGCGGGCGCGACCACCAAATCGGTGAGCGCCGCCGCCGGCAAGGTCAGGACGAACACCGCCAGGGGCCACCTGCGCCGGAAAAACAGTGCGGCACAGGCGATCACGGCCATGACCACGTCTTCGGTCTCCGTGGGATAACTCGCGAGCCAGGCATCCAGCGCCGCGAGCACCACGAACGCCACGTCGATCACCCACGGCGGCGGGCGCAGCGAGGTCATCGATCCCGGTTCCGCTCGGCGAGCAGCCCGGCACGCTGGGCCACCAACGCGGCCTGCACCCGGCTGCCCACGCGCAGCTTGGTCAGGATCGCGCTGACATGGTCCTTGACGGTTCCGACGCTGAGGAACAGGCGCTGACCGATTTCGGCGTTGGACAGTCCCTCGGCCAGCGGTACGAGCACGTCGCGTTCCCGCTCGGTCAACGCACGCACCCGCGCCACCTCGGCATCGGTGGCCGCCATCCGGCCCAATTCGTTGTCCGCGTGCAGCAGCGACGTGGCCGCCTTCGGCGACAACACCACTCCCCCCGCGGCCAGCGTGCGCACCAGTTGCGCCAGCTGTTCGGGTTCGGTGTCCTTGAGCAGGAAGCCCGCAGCCCCGGAACGCAGCGCCGTGACGACATATTCGTCGGTATCGAAGGTGGTCAGCATCGCGACCACCGGCGGCTCGGCCATCGCCCGAATCTGCCGCAGCACGGTGAGACCGTCCACATCGGGCATACGGATATCCAGCAACACCACATCCGGCAGCCGCTCGGCGATCAGTGCGGCCGCACCCCCACCGGAACTCGTCCCCACCACATCGACGTCGGGCGCTGTCCCCAGGATCAATTCGAACCCGGACCGCACCAACGCCTCGTCGTCGACGATGACCACTCGAATCACGAAAAGACCCGCTTCACTGTCATATCCCGATTTGCTCGTCGTGTGCCCGGCCGGACACGACGCTACCGGGTCGACAGAAATACGCTCGGACGCCTCCACGTCACGACGGTAGATTTCCCCCGATCCCGGAACTACCCGCCAGTCGGCGGAAACCACACCCTCCACCGGCTGCTCTTCAGGTTGAAGCAGGGCGGCATCGGCCGGGTTCTCGGTGACGGTCGGCTGATCGCGATGTGGTCACGTCCAGACCCTGAGGTCTCGGAACGGTCTCCGGCCGGTGAACAGTGGCCGACGTATTCGGAGAATTCTTCCATTTCAATTGCCGAGTGATTGCTGTCGGGTTTAGCCTCGGGGCCCGGTCCAAGCGCACCAACCAGTCGGTCCTTTGGTTGACCTGCGGGAGGACGCTGAAACCGGGACGACACCACGGGTCGGGGGATCCGGTCGATAGGGGTAACCCATGAACACTCACCAGCTCTCGATCACGCGTGCTCCGCAGCCGCCGATCCCGCCGTCCCACCCCGCGCCGGCCTCCAGAGTTCTCGTCGTCGAGCGACACGCGACGACCGCCGAGATGGCCCTGCTCGTGCTGGCGGCCGCAGGCTACGACGCCCTGCACGCCGGCTCGGGAGCCCAGGCCCTGACCCTCACCCCGCAGTGGCATCCTGACCTGATCCTGCTGGACATCCTGCTCCCCGACCTGTCCGGCATCGACGTCTGCCTGCGACTGTGCCAAACCTCCTCGGCCCCGGTCATGATCGTGACCGCCGAAACCGAGCCCGCCATCATCGACCTGGCACTGACCGCGGGCGCCTGCGACTACCTCCCCAAACCCTTCCGCACCGCCGATCTGATCACCCGCATCGGAACCCGGCTCGGCCGCTGACCGAGATCGACTCCGCTGTCGGGGTATTCGGCGAGACCGACGAGTTTCAGAATCGGCTTACGAGGATCACTGCGTGGATTCGCGGGGCGTTGCGCCACGCGTGCGATCACCGTGGATGACCGTGAGCGCGTGCTTGTGGGCGAGCGGGGCCAGGATGTCGTTCAGCTCTTCGAAGAGTTTCCCGGCCGCTTCGCCGTTCCAGGCGCGCGGGAGCAGCGACAGCGGCAAGCCCGGGTCGCGGTAAGGCAGGCGCCGCCATTCGGTGAGCATGGGGATGTAGATCTCGAAGGCTTCCCGCGGGGTCGGCTTGCCGACGGTGGCGCGATAGAGCATCGGCCGGTAGTGCTGGAGGAAATCGGTGTAGAGGTCGGTGAGTTCGTCCAGATTCCACCATTGCGGGATCTTCGCGCGCAGATCACCGAAGGCGACGTGGTCGCCGGTGAAGATGTCCACGTATTCCGACAGGCCGCGGCGCTCGAGGGTCTGCCGGGCTTCGCGGGCGAGGGTTCCGGGTGCGATCCAGACACCCGGCGAGGCGGTGCCGAACCCGAGCCGGGTCAGATTCGACCGCAGCGCGTAGCGCTTGTCGCGCTCGGTCTCCGGCACCGAGAACACCACCAGCACCCAGCCGTCCTCCTCGGATGCCCTGGCGTGCTGGAAGATTCGGACATCGCCCTCGGCGAGGGCTTCGAGCGTCGGCTCGGACAGGGAGTAGCCGGACGTCTTGCGATGATGGGCGCTGAGCAGCACTCCCCGCCGCTTGAGACGCGAGATCGAGGATCGGACCGCCTGCGGTTCCGCGCCGAGATCGGCCATCAGGGCGACCACCGACGCGGTCGGCAGCCAGTTGCCCTCGGCGCGGGCGCACAGCCCGAAGATCGTGACGATCAAGTGCGCCAGGCGAGCGTCCCGGCCGCCGGGAGTCGCTGGAGTATCTGCCGTCATATCCGCACCATACGTGACCTCCGGGCGGCGAAGCCAAATTCGGACGGGAACAGGGTCAGGCCGGTCGAATCATGCCTTCTTGCAGCACCGTCGCCACGTGACGACGGTCGCGAGTGAAGAAGCGCCCGACGCCGAGACCGCGCCCGGACTCGGCTGCCGCCGCCTCTTGGGCGTAGAGCAGCCAGTCGTCGAAGACCACCGGGCGGTGGAACCACATGGCGTGGTCGAGGCTGGCCGTGACCAGTCCGGGCTCGGCCCAGGGGTTGCCCAGGACGCGCAGGACGGGTTCGAGGATCGTGTAATCGCAGACGTAGGCCAGGGCCGCGAGGTCGCGCTGGGCCTCGGTCAGCCCGTCGACCGCGCGCAACGCGTCGAAGGGTTTCACCCAAACCGCTTGGTGCGGTACGGGATCGCCGTCGATGTTCAGGTACACCGGGCCGGGCACGTGGCGCATGTCGAAGCTGCGCCCCGCGGACCAGTACGCCTTGGACTCGTCCGTCATCGACCCGCCGGTGCGGTCGGCGAGGTACTCCGCCGCGCTGGGCAGGTCCTCGGGCTCCGGATAGATCCGGTCGGGTTCGGCGCGGAAGTGTCCGCCCGGCTCACCGGCGGCGAAGCTGGCCAGGCACACGTAGACCGGCTTCCCGTTCTGATACGCGCGGATCTGCCGCGTGCTGTAGCCGCGCCCGTCGCGCAGCAGCTCGACCTCGTAGCGGATGGTGGCGCCGATGTCGGCGGGTCGCAGGAAGTAGCTGTGCATCGAGGCCAGCGTCTTGCCGTAGGTCACCGACCGCATGGCCGCCACCGCGGCCTGGGCGACCAGGTCGCCGCCGTATGCCTTGGGCCACGGGCACGGCTGGGTGGTCGCGTCGAAGGCGAGGTCGAAGTGCATCGGCTCGGCCGGGGTGAGCGCGGCGGCCGCGGTGAAGATCGCCGATGTCGGCAGGGTCCGGGTCGTCATCGAGTCATCCAATCGGGTGAGGAGTCAAGGGATTCGGCGTGAATCAGCTCGCGACGGCCCGCGTCGGCTGCCAGCGTCGCCGGGCGGTCACCGCGGTCCCGGCCGCACGGACCAGGTGCAGTCGCGGCGGCGGCCCGTCGGTGCGGCCGGTGGGCGGTTTGCGGTTGCCCGCACGGAACGGCGCGGGCCATTCGGCGGCCTCGCCTCGATACCCCTGCTCGACGGCGGCGTGCAGCGTCCACTGCGGATCCCACAGGTGGGCCCGACCGAGCGCGACCAGATCGGCGCGTCCGGCCAGCAGCACCGAGTTGACGTCGTCGTAGGAGGAGATCGCACCCACCGCGATCACCCGAACCCCGTACGGCACACCGACTTCCTGGCGGATCCGGTCCGCGAAGGGGGTCTGGTAGCTGCGGCCGAAGGCCGGTTTCTCGTGCCGGACGACCTGCCCGGACGAGACGTGCAGGACGTCGGCGCCGTGTTCGGCGAAGGCGCGGGCGATGGCGACGGCGTCCTCGATCGTCGTGCCGCCGTCGGCCCAGTCGGTGGCCGAAATGCGTACCGACAGTGGGCGATCCGCGGGCCACGCCGCCTTGATCGCGTCGAAGACCCGCAGCGGGAAGCGCAGCCGGTTGGGCAGCGATCCCCCGTATTCGTCGGTGCGCAGGTTGGCCAGCGGTGACAGGAACGACGACAGCAGATATCCGTGGGCGCAATGCAATTCGAGCAGATCGAACCCCGCTCGCGCCGCCGCCCGCGCCGCGTCGGCGAACTGCGCGGTGATCTCGTCCATCTCCGCGCGGGTGATCTCCCTGGGGGTACGGCTTTCGGGCCCGTAGGGGACGGCCGAGGGCCCCACGGTTTCCCAGCCGCCCTCCTCGAGCGGGTCGTCGATACCCTCCCACATCACCTTGGTGGCGCCCTTGCGCCCCGAATGGCCCAGCTGGACACCGATTTTCGAGTTCGTTCCGGTGTGCACAAAGTCCACGATCCGGCCCCACGCCCGTTCCTGCTCGGCGGTGTAGAGCCCGGCGCAGCCCGGCGTGATGCGGCCTTCCGGTGAGACGCACACCATCTCGGTCATCACCAGCCCGGCGCCGCCGAGGGCCTTGCTGCCGAGATGGACCAGATGGAAGTCGGTCGGGACGCCGTCGACCGCCGAGTACATGTCCATGGGCGAGACCAGGATCCGGTTCGGCAGCGTCACGCCCTTGAGTCGCAACGGATAGAACATGGGCGGCCGCGCGGAGTCGCCCTCGTCTGCGGCGTCCTGCGCCGAGAGGTACCAGCCGTCGATGGTGTCGACGAAGTCGTCATCGCGCAGCCGCAGGTTGTCGTAGGTGATGCGGCGGCTGCGGGTGAGCAGGTTGAAGGCGAACTGGTCCGGGTGCTGATCGGTGTACTGGGCGATCGATTCGAACCATTCCAGGCTGGCCTGCGCAGCCCGCTGCACCGACTCCACGACCGGCCGCCGCTCGCCCTCGTAGGCTTCGAGTCCGGTTGCCACCGTGTCGTTTTCGTGCAGGCACGCCGCCAGGGCGAGGGCGTCCTCCATCGCCAGCTTGGTGCCGGAGCCGATCGAGAAGTGCGCGGTGTGCGCGGCGTCGCCGAGGAGCACGATATTGTCGTGCCGCCAGCGGGCATTGCGGACGGTGGTGAAGTTGATCCAGCGGGAGTTGTTGGCCTGCACGGCATGACCGTCCAGCTCGTCGGCGAAGATGTCCGACAGCAGGGCGATGGACTTCTCGTCGTTCTCGCCGGGCGCGAAGTCCCGGTCCGCGTATTCGGCGAAACCCGCTTCCCGCCACACCGATTCGTGCATCTCGACGATGAAGGTGCTCTGCTCGGCGCTGAACGGATACGCGTGCACCTGCATGATCCCGTGCGGGGTGTGCTTGACGAAGAACTCGAACGCCTCGAACACCCGGTCGGTGCCCAGCCACATGTACTTGTTGTCCCGGCGGTCCAGGCTGGGACCGAAGACGTCGGCGAAGCGGGCGCGCACGGCGGAGTTGATGCCGTCGGCGGCCAGCACCAGGTCGTGAGTGACGCTGAGGGCCACCACATCCGGCGCCTGGGCGCGGAAGTTGATCGTCACCCCCAGCTCCAGGCAGCGTCGCTGCAGGATGTGCAGCAGGTCCTTCCGGCTCATAGCGGCGAATCCCTGTCCGCCGGAGGTGCGCACCTCGTCGCGGTAGGTGATGTCGATATCGCTCCAGCGGGCGAACCGCTCGCTCATCGCGCGGTAGATGTGTTCGTCCGCGTGCTCGATGCCGCCCAGGGTCTCGTCGGAGAACACCACGCCGAAACCGAAGGTGTCGTCGGGGGCGTTGCGCTCCCAGATGGTGATCTCGTGGGTCGGGTCCAGCTGTTTCATCAGGGCGGAGAAGTACAGACCCGCGGGTCCGCCGCCGATCACTGCAATACGCATGGGGGCCTCACAGTCGGGAAGTCGGAATCGGTCAGTGGGCGGGCGCGGCCGGGGCATCCCGCGCCTTCGCCCCGGCCAGCGCCGCGGTGACCTCGGCGGGCCACGGCTCGGCGCCGGCACCGGCATGGACCGCGATCAGCGCACCGCGCGCCGCCACGGCCGGCTGATCGGTCGAATGCTGTTGTGGAGCAGAGATTCTGGTGACGACGAACTCGTAGCGCACCGAAGTACGGCCCAGCTCGGCGATCGAGAGCTCGATCGCCGCGCGGTCGCCGAACCAGAGTCGCTCCAGGTAGTCGACCTCGTAGTGAACCCTGGGGATGGTTCCGAACAGCCAGCGCAGGCCATACCGTTCCAGCAGGGCCGCCTCGGCGGCCTCCACCCACCGGATGATCGTGCTGTGGTGGTAGTGACCGGCGGCATCGGTGTCCTGCCAGTCGACCACCCGCTCGATCACCACGCCGGTCAACGCGTCACGCCCCAGCGTTGACGAACCTTGAACCGCTGCAGCTTGCCGGTCGCGTTGCGTGGCAGCGCCTCCACGAATTCGATGCTGCGCGGGTATTTGTACGGCGCCGCAGTATGTTTGACGAACTCCTGCAATTGGCGGACCTTGTCGGCATCGCCGGAGACGCCGGGCCGCAACACGATCGCCGCGTGCACGATCGTGCCGCGATCCGGATCGGGTATCCCGATCACCGCGCTCTCGAGCACGTCCGGGTGCAGATCCAGGATGGCCTCGACCTCCGGTCCGGCGATGTTGTACCCGGCCGAGATGATCATGTCGTCGCTGCGGCCCTGGTACCAGAAGTAGCCGTCCGCGTCGCGGCTGTAGGAGTCGCCGGTGAGATTCCAGCCGTTGCGCACATAGTCGAGCTGGCGGGCGTCGGCCAGGTAGCGGCAACCGGTCGGTCCCTTGACCGCGAGCCTGCCCGGGGTCCCGTCGGGAACCGGATTGCCCTCGTCATCCTGGACCTGCGCATGGAAGCCCGGCACCGCACGGCCCGTCGCGCCGGGCCGGATGTCATCGTCCGCCGCGGAAATGAAGATGTGCAGCATCTCGGTGGCGCCGATCCCGTTGATCAGCCGCAGCCCGGTCCGCTCCCGGAACCCGTGGTACACCGCCTCGGGCAGGTGCTCGCCCGCTGACACGCATCGGCGCAGCGTGCCCAGCCGGTGCAGGTCATCCCGTTTGATCAGGGCCTTGTAGGCGGTCGGAGCGGTGAAAAGCACTGTCGCCGAGAACTTCTCGATGGCCTCGACGAGGGTCTCCAGATCGGTGCGCTCCAGCAGCACGACCGACGCGCCGACCCGGATCGGGAACACGACCAGCGCCCCGAGACCGAAGGTGAACCCCAGGGGCGGAGTTCCGGTGAACACGTCGCCGGGCCCCGGCCGCAGCACTCGCGCCGAGAAGGTGTCGGCATTGGCCAGCACATCGCGGTGGAACTGCATCGTCGCCTTCGGCGCCCCGGTCGTGCCCGAGGTGGGTGCCAGCATCACGATGTCGTCGGCGGCGGTCGGCACGTCGGCGAAGGAGGCCGAGGCGTTCGCGGCCCGCACGGTCAGATCGTCGGCGGCGGTCCCGCCGAACGGCACGACGGTGAGCTCCGCGTCGGCGGCCGCGAGCTCGTCGAGCAGCCGGCTGTCGCACAGGGCCAGGCGCGGACGGGTCAGGGTGATCAGCTTCGACAGTTCGGGGGCGCGCAGCATGGGCATGGTCGTCACCACCACCCCGCCCGCCTTGACGATGCCGAACCAGCACGCGACCGTCCATGGGCTGTTGGGGCCGCGCAGCAGCACCCGATTGCCCGGCACCAGGCCGAATTCCGTGGTCAGGACGTTGGCGATCTGATTCGCGCGGTCCAGCAGGTCACCGTAGGTCCAGGTGGCGCTGTCGGTGTGGATACAGGGCCGCGACCGCCCGTGGGTGGCGACGGCCGAATCCAGCAGTGCGGTCGCGCAGTTGAGACGGTCGGGGTAGTCGAGGCTCGGCAGGTCGAAGACGAACTCCGGCCACTGCTCCTGCGGCGGCAGATTGTCCCGGCAGAAGGTGTCGATATGCGCTGAGGGAGAGAGCATCGGGTCGGCCCTTTCGAAAGACCGGGGTTGAACAGTTTCAGACAATATTGCGAAATCGCGACGATCGTGATGCTGTCGTCAGATATCGAGCGCGGCGACGGCCTGGATCTCGACCAGGGCCTCGGGCTGCCACAGCGCGGTCACACCGATACCGGCCATGGCCGGGTACTCGGTACCGGCCAGTTCACGCCAGATGCGGCCGATCTCCTTGCCGTTGGCCTGGTAGTCGGGGATGTCGACCAGGTAGATGGTGACGCTGAGCAGATTCCGAGGCTCCCCACCGGCGGCATCGAGCGCGGTCAGGACATTCGACAACGACTGCCGGAACTGTGCCACGATCCCGCCCGGGACGATCTTCCCGTCCGCGTCGAGGGCCGTCTGACCGGCCAGGTGCACGATCTCTCGATACCGCGTGGCGTGCGCGAACCCCGAGGGCTTCGCCAGCTCGGGTGGGTTGATGCGTTCGACGGACATGACAGCCCTTCCTCTCGGACCCGGATCGGGTCGTGCCGGAGTCGCTTCGAGAACCCCTGGCCCACCCGAGAGTATGTTGCTAGTCTGACTCTCGTCAATAGAACGCAATACGCAATGTCCGGTTTGCGTTCATCCGATCCGGACGCAACCGGCCGACCCCCTTTGGAGTGCTCAGATGCGCTTGCGAACAGTCCGCACCGACGACGGCGGCACTCGCGCGGAGATCCATCGCGGTGCGCGGTGGTCGCCGACCGACGCCCCGGATGTCGGCGTCCTGCTCGCCACACCGGATTGGCGCTCGACCGCGGACGCGACAACGCATCCCACCTCGCCCACCGGATCCGCACCGGTGGTGACGACACCGGCGAAGATCGTGTGCTGCGGCCACAACTATCGCGCCCACATCGCCGAAATGGGCAGGGCCGCACCACAGTTCCCCACCCTCTTCGCGAAATTCGCCGACACCCTCACCGCGTGGGACGCCGACATCACCTTGCCCGGCGCGGCCGAGTCGGCGCTGCTGGACTGGGAGGCGGAACTGGCGATCGTGGTCGGCGACGTGCTCTCGCGCGCCGATCGCGAGACCGCGCTGTCCGCCATCGCCGGCTACACCGTCGCCAACGACTTCTCCGTCCGCGCCTGGCAACGCCGCACCCCGCAGTGGTTGCAGGGCAAGGCTTTCGACGCCACCACCCCGCTCGGCCCGGAACTCGTCACCCCCGACGAGGCCGACCCCGCCGCGGGCCTGCGCATCAGCTGCCGGGTCAACGGCGTCGAGGAGCAGGTCGGCTCGACCGACGATCTCGTCTTCGATCCGGCGACGCTGCTGTCCTACATCTCCGGGTTCACCGTGCTGCGGCCGGGCGATGTCGTGCTGACGGGAACCCCGGGCGGCGTCGGCATCGCCGCCGATCCCCCGCGCTTCCTGCGCCCCGGCGACGTCGTGGAGACCGAGATCGAGGGAATCGGCCTGCTGCGCAACCGAATCACCGCATCACACACCGAAATCACTGGAAGGTGAAAGCACATGACCAATGACACCACCGGCACCCGCGTCGTCCCGGTCGTCACGCGGCTCGGCGAGGAGTACTCCGGCACCGCGCAATCCGGCGGTGCGGTGCGCATGTCGGGCGTCAGCCCGCAGCACACGCCCGCTACCAGGATCTGGTACGGCAAGGTCACCAACGAACCGGGCTACCGCTCCCTGCCCCACCACCACGGCGAGGCCGAGACCGGCGGCTATGTGCTCAGCGGCGTGGGTCGCATCTACTACGGCGAGAACTATCGCGAATACCTCGATATGAGCGAGGGGGACTTCGTCTTCGTGCCGCCCTACATGCCGCACGTCGAGGTCAATATGAGCACGACCGACAAGCTGGTGTGGCTGACCTGCCGCACGCCGGACAACATCGTGGTCAACCTGCCCGATATCGAGGACGCCAGCCTCGAGGGATACCGCCGCGCATGACGGTCGCGGGCCCGGGTCGCACCCGTCGACCCGGGCCGATCGCGCACTCTCCAGCAATTGACGACCGTCAGAAATATGCAATACCGTTGGCGCCGGAACACGGATCACGAAGGGACGCACGGGATGAGGCCGATCGCCGAACCGGAAGCACACGCGCTACGCGGCACCTGGGAGGACGGACTCGCGGTCTTCCGCGGCATCCCGTACGCGACCCCGCCCGTGGGACCGCTGCGGTGGCAGCCCGCCCGTCCTCACCCCGGCTGGGCCGGAACCATCCGGGACGCCTCCGGCGCCGGACCCAGCGCACCGCAGCCGTACGCCCCCGCCCCGGACCCCATCCTCGGCCGGCACGGCGAACCGCCCTTCGACGAGGACTGCCTCACCCTCAATATCTGGACTCCCGCATTGGACGGTGCGCGCCCGGTCCTGATCTGGATCCACGGCGGCGGCTTCCTCAGCGGTTCCGGCTCACTCCCCTACTACGCGGGCGACACCTTCGCCCGTGACGGCGACCTCGTCGTGGTCACGATCAACTACCGGCTCGGCGCGCTCGGATACCTCTACACCGGCGCGGGCGCGGGCAACTATTGGCTCACCGATCAGCTGACGGCACTGCGCTGGGTCCACGACAACATCGCCGCCTTCGGGGGCGATCCGGATCAGGTGACGGTCGCGGGCCAGTCCGGCGGAGCGTTCTCCACCGCCGCGCTCGCCTGCCACCCCGACGCCGCCCCGCTCTTCCGCCGAATGATCCTGCAGAGCCCGCCTCTCGGCCTCGAACTCCCCGACCGCGCCGCCGCTCTCGCCCGCACCGAGCAGCAGCTGCGTGTCGCGGGGGTCGGCAGCATCGACGAGTTGCGCGGGCTGCCGCCGGAACGCCTGATCGCCTCCCTCCCCGAAATGGCCGGTGCCTCCATGCGTTTCGGATACTGGCCGACCCCATACCTGCCGGTGCTCGACGGCGTGACCATGAGCAGGCATCCCGCCGAGGCCCTCGTCGACGTCACCGACAAGGACATCCTGATCGGCTGGACCGCCAACGAGGCAACCTTCGGGTTCGCCTTCCACCCGATGTACACGGCGATCACCACCGACCAGGCCCTGACGCGCTTCACCGGCACCTTCGGCGACCGGGCCCGCGACGCCTACGACGCCTACGCCGCCGCCCACCCGGACGCCGGGCCGCGTGAGTTGCTGATCGAGCTCATCGGCGATGACCTCTTCCGCGTCCCGGCCATGAATCTGGTCGACGCCAGCGCCGCCGCGGGCCGTCCGGTGTGGGCCTACCAGTTCGACTACCGCACTCCGGCCCACGACGGCAGGCTCGGCGCGACTCACTGCCTGGACCTGCCCTTCACCTTCGCCAACCCGGCCAACTGGTCGAATTCGCCGTTCCTGGCGGGCGTGGATTTCGACGGCCTCGCCGACACCGTGCACGCGGCCTGGATCGACTTCATCCGCACCGGCGACCCCCACCTGCCCGACTGGACCCCGAGCACCCTCCCGGACCGCACGATCATGCGCTTCGATACCAAGACCACCGTGAGCGGCGATCCGACGCCCATCCGTTAGCGGCCGGCAACCGCGGGTTCGGCTGTGCCGGTTGTTATTTGGCGGGGACGTAGATCTGGTTGATCACGCCGGTGCTGAACGTGACACCGAGTTCAGCGCAGCCGAACTCGACCGATACGCCGACGCCGGGGTCGAGGTCTTCCTCGCCGCTTACCGGGCTCCGGCATCGGGTGGGCAGCGACAGCGCTGACCTGCGCACCCTGAACGCCTCCACCGACAACTGCGCGGTCGGCGTCGATTCGACCCGCTCACTTCAACTCGGTGGCACAGTCGGTGAGGCAATTCAGCAGTGCCCGAACCGAAGCGGACAAGGTCGTATGCTCCGCGGTGGCCGCGCACACGATCCGCGGCGCGATCTCTCCCGAGCGCAGCGGCACGGCCACGACGCCGCGGGGCATCGCGGCGACCGAAATGGACGGCACGAGGGTCACGCCCAGCCCGGCCTCGACGAAACCGAGTTTGGCGATCCATTCCTGAACGACGATGCCGATTGCCGGGGGCTCCCCGGCCGACCCGGCCAGCGTGTCCGCGGCCCGGGGCCGTCCGGCGATCCAGGTTTCGCCGTCGAGGTCGGCCAGCCGCAACCGCTTCCGCCCGGCCAGCCGATGACCTTCGGGCAGCGCGATCCACAAGTGATCGGTGGTGATCTTGTACAGGTCGACCCCCTCGGGGCGCTCGCCGGCGGACAGGCTGATCACCGCGATATCTATCTCGCCCGCCGTCAACCGGGCGAGAAGTTGCGCGGTCATGCCCTCGTGATGGGTCGCGTGCACGCCCGGGTGCGCGGCACGGAATCGCGCCAGCGCACGAGGCACGAGAACCGCGTTGGCGGAGGAGAACGACCCGAGGCGAACACTGCCCGCGGCCAGATTGCGCAGGGCGGCAAGGTCTTGGCGGGCTATGGCCAGCCGGTCGAGTACGGCCTCGGCGTGGCCGAGCAGGCTGCGGCCGTTCTCGGTCAACCGCACCCCGCGCGGCAACCTGTCGAACAGGCGCGCACCCAGCTCGTCTTCCAGCGCGGAGACCTGCCGGGAGATCGCCGATTGGGTGAATCGCAGTGTCTCGGCGGCCGCCGTGAACGACCCGGTGCGGGCCACTTCGACGAAGGTCGTCAGCCATGTGGTGTCCACTCCAGACATGCTAAACACGCATAGGAACTACGCAAAATGCTCAATAGTCGCATGCCTGGGATGCGGTTATCGTTGCGACATGATTGCTTTCATTGGACTGGGCGGCATGGGCGCACCGATGGCAAAACGGTTGCTGGACAACGGGATCGACGTCACCGTCTGGAACCGCACACCCGAGCGGGCGAAGCCGTTCGGCGACCGGGCCGCCTCATCGGTCATCGAAGCGGTTCAGGGTGCGGACATCGTCATCACCATGCTGTCGGATCCCGCGGCCGTGCGGGATGTCATCGACCAGATCGCCGACCACCTCGGCCCCGAGACCACGCTCATCGACATGTCGAGCATCGGCCCGAAAGCCACCGCCGACATCGCCAAGCAGGTGCCCGCGCTGGTCGACGCACCGGTCATGGGCAGTGTCGATCGCGCCGGAACCGGCGAGCTGATCATCTTCGCCGGTGGTGATATTTCCGGTGTGTCCCCGGTACTGGAGATCCTGGGGACGGTTGTCCCCGCCGGTCCGACCGGGGCCGGGGCAGCGCTCAAGAGCGTGATGATCAGCGCGATCATCGCGGGAGTGACCGTGGTGGGCGAAGCTTACGCGCTCGCCGGAAAGCTCGGCCTGCCAACCGAACTCGTCGATCGGGTGATGGCCACCGGCCCCCTGGGCGGCCTGTACGCCCGCGCCACCTCCGACACCGCTCTCTTCCCGGTCCGACTGGCGGTCAAGGATGTGGACCTGGCCCTGAGCACCCTCGACCAGCCGGTCCTGGCCGCGGCCCGCACAGCACTGCTATCCGATCCCACACTCGCGGACCAAGATCTGCGCGCCGTGGTCGACACCCACCGCAACGCCGGCTAGAAGCCCCGCCGATCGCTCACCACTCACCGACGACGTCCAGCTCGTTCTTCGCGAGGAACTCCTCAAATATCGAGGACCGACTCGACGTTCTCGCGGCCACGCACCGAACTGGATGCCCTGATCCAGAATTTCGGCGCCCGACACGGCCGACTCAGGCACTGAGTGTCCCACTGATGAGTCCCCGGACCGGCGGGATGGCAAGGTATTTCAGGGTTCCCGCCGGCCGTCGGGCGTTCTCACACTCGGCCGCTTCCATGGCTGGGAAAGCGCCGATACGGAAATCGCAAGGGCGGGCGATTCCCGGGGTCCCGAAGCATGAGTGCCGCCCAATAGCCCTGGAACGACACCAGCGGTTGCGGTTGCTGAGACAAGCCTCGAAACCCACCCGCGACATTACGAGCGAAACCCTGTGCTGGATAGTCGCTTCCGGCCGGAAGGCACACTTTGTCGGTCCGACTGCACGCCAGGTCACAAATTGTTGTCTGCACGTTAACCCAACACTTGATCACAGTGGAGATGTGTCCCGTAGGCAGTTCCTCCAGCGGCCTGAAACCCCAGGTCGGCAGTGTGTTGTCGACCAGGACACGCCGTCCGAAGTAGGATCGGACAATCCGGTCCATCTCCTCGGCCCTAGAGTCCGGATAGCCGGTCTCTCATTCCGCCTTCTTGCTGACCTTCGCAGGTGTCGCGGCCGGGGACGCTCATGCGGCACAGCTGAATTCGCTACACCAAATGGCCACGTCGCCCGCGGCGAACCCCGGCAACTCGACGCGTCCAGCTCGATTCCTACCGGAGCAGGCCGGGATTCCTGCGGCCGCATGAGCTCGCGGCTTCTCCCGCCGATCACGGCGTTCGATGTCCCGATCGTCAGAAGTCACCCCGACGACCATCAATATCGGAAACGGATCGGCCCATTCGCCCCGGCCGACAAAGGAATCCGCACCAGCGAAGGCACAGTTCGGCCGGGCACGGTCCTTTCGATCCTTCTCGACCCGGAACCCTAGATCAGATCGAACCGGGAGGCGAGGTCGATGGTGCGGTGTGCACGGCGCAAACGCGGGATGTCGCTGCCCTTGGTCGCGTTGGCTCCGTCCGAACCGAGCTGGGCGATGGTCGCTCGCGCCGCCGCGATGTCGTCGACGGTCGGGCTGAGGACGGTATTGATGAGGGCGGCGTGCGCCGGGTCGAGGCAGAGTCGGCCGGTCATGCCCAGCGAACGCGCCGAGGCGGTCTCCCGTTGCACGAGGCCCTCGTCGTTCACGATCGACGGGCCATCGATGGGTCCCGGCAGGCCCGCGGCCCGGCTGGCGACGACCAACCGCGACCGCGCGTAATCGAGAATCGCCGATCCGGGCTCCGCCCCCAGATCCATGCGCAGATCGCCACTGCCCAGGGCGAGGCGGCAGACCCGGGGATGATCGGCGATCTCCCGCGCCGCTTCCAAGGCCACGGCCGTCTCGATGAACGCGACCAGCGGCACCGGCGCGGGAAGCGCGGCGGAGACCAGCTCGATATCGGTCGCCGAGTCGACCTTCGCGATCATGACACCCGACAGCTGGGACAGTTCGCCGAGCGCCTCGACATCGTCGCGCCAGTACGGCGAGCGGACGTCGTTGATGCGGATCCAGGCCGGACCCTGCTCGAGAATCCCACGGGCCACGGTGCGCGCGAAGGCCTTCCGCTGCGGAGCCACACCATCCTCGAGGTCGATCACAGCGACGTCGGCGCGGGTACCCGCCATGCGGCCGGTGTTGTCCGAGGTCGCCGACAGCAGCCACCACGATCGCGCCAGTTCGGGGGACAATCCGGTATAGGTGGTCATCGAAGCTCCGCCTTCGAATTCACTGCAAACACAGACAACCTTCCTCTTGTTCATCCCCGTCGGCGGATATCGCCGAAATGATTGCGCCCCCGCACCGGATCGCGACTACAGGATATGTGCGGTACCGCTATGCCCGCAATTGAGCGGAAGCGAACTCGCCGGTAACCACCAAAAGAGCTGCAAAATATATTTCGTAAATAAAGTTCATGATGTGCGTCACTACGAAAAGGCTTCCCTCGAATTGGATTACACCCACACGCACCATCCCAGCCGGGAGGGGATCCCGGGAGCGTTCACATGCAGGCGTCCCCTGAGGAAGCCGCCGACCGCCTCGCCATCAGGGAGCTCTCCGACGCCTGCGCCCACTGCGCCGACCGCCGACTATGAACACACGAGACGACGGAGAACCGTGCCAGGTAGGCGAGCGACGCAAGTCGCAGGACGAGATCATCACCAGCGAAGGAGACATCCAGGTCGGTGGAAGTACTCATCCCTCACGATGGCCCGTCATGGACAACTCACCGAAGCCAGACACGATCCGCAGAGCGCATGGCTCGCGGCCACGGTAGAACGTCCTGCATTGCCCGAGTTCGCAGCAGTGCGCCTATTCGTGCACAATTCGCCGTCAGACGGCAGCTTTCCACCAATTCCGATGCCTCAGTGCACGTTTAGGCCCATGATCAAACTCGTGCGGCCCCTCCCCCTCTTGCCGCATCCCGCGCTGGCCAACCGAGAACGGCACCCGGAAGGCCAGTTTGGTTGCCGTGCGGGCAAAGGCCCGCACGCTACTGCACTGTGGTCCGAGTACACCGCTGGAATCGGGTCATATCCTGTGGACCTGCATCGGCACCAGCAGCGCAGATCATTCAGCATGGGCAACAGACCCGCCGCCGAATGCGATGCGCTCACCCGGCAGGTGCACTCAGCTCAGCGTCCGACTGCCTCGTCATGGACCCCAATGCCGCATCTGAAACGACCTGCCGCACGCCGTGGGGCCGTCACTGTTCGACCCGGCTATCGGTGACGTTCGGCTCTGCCCGCGTGGTGGGCCGGTGCGGTCGGATGGAGGTGGGTCGAGATCGAGTCCGTTGTCTGTGGTGCGTGATCGAGAGGTGTTGGAGTCGATGGCCGTCATGAAGTTCCTCACCGAGGCTCCGCGGTTCTTGTTCTTCACAGGCAAGGGCGGTGTCGGCAAGACCTCGATCGCCTGTGCGGCGGCGGTGAAGCTGGCGCGCGCGGGCAAGCGGGTGCTGCTGGTCTCCACCGATCCGGCATCGAACGTAGGGCAGGTGTTCGGGCTGGCGATCGGTAACACCGTCACCGCGATTCCCGGAGTGGACGGTTTGTGGGCTCTCGAGATCGACCCCGAGCAGGCCGTGCAGGCCTACCGGGAACGGATCATCGCGCCGCTGCGCGGCACTGTCCCCGACACCGATCTCGCGGCGGTGGCCGAACAATTGTCGGGTTCGTGCACCACCGAGATCGCCTCGTTCAACGAGTTCACCATGCTGCTCACCGACGACACCGGCGGCTACGACCATGTCCTGTTCGACACCGCACCCACCGGGCACACCATCCGCCTGCTGCAACTGCCCGGGAACTGGAGCCAATTCCTCACCGGCGGCGGCGATGCCACCTGTCTGGGGCCACTGTCGGGGCTGGACAAGCACAAGGCCGTCTACGCCGCAGCGGTCACCACGCTCGCCGACCCGGACCGCACCCGAGTCATCCTGGTCGCCCGGCCCTCCCGCTCGGCGCTGGCCGAAGTCGCCCGCACCCGAACAGAACTCGCCGCCATCGGCATGAACAACCAGTACGTCGTCGTCAACGGCGTCCTCCCCGACACAGTCCAAACCACCGACCCGCTCGCCGCCGCCGTCCACCGCCGTGAACGCGCCGCGCTCGCAGCCATGCCCGATACCGTCGCGGTCCTCCCACGCGACCTCATCGAACTCAAACCGGCCAATATCGTCGGCATCGACGCCCTGACCACTTTGTTCGACCCCACCTCGCCGTCACAAGCCACCACCACCACCGCATCGAATGCCGCTGTGCATGCAACGTTGGCGCAGCTGATCGACGACATCGAGGACGAGGGTCCGTGCCTGATCATGTGTATGGGCAAAGGCGGAGTCGGGAAGACGACCGTCGCCGCCGCGGTCGCGGTGGCCCTCGCGCGCCGTGGTCACGATGTGCACCTGTCGACCACCGACCCCGCCGCCAATCTCGCCGAGACTCTCGGCGGCAGCCTCGAGCACCTGCACCTGTCGCGCATCGACCCGGCCCAGGCGGTCGAGGACTATCGCGCCCGCGTGATGGCCACCAAGGGAGCCACCCTCGACGCCGCCGGCCGCGCCGCGCTCGCCGAAGACCTGCTCTCCCCGTGCACCGACGAAGTCGCTGTCTTCCAAGCCTTCTCGCATGTGATCGCCGAGTCCCGGCGCCGCTTCGTCGTCATCGACACCGCCCCGACCGGCCACACCCTGCTGCTGCTCGACGCCACCGGCTCCTACCACCGCGACATCGTGCGGCAACTCGCGCCGGGCCTCCGGTTCACCACCCCGCTGATGCGACTGCAGAACCCCGCCGCGACCAAGGTCCTGCTGATCACCCTGCCCGAAACCACCCCGGTCCTCGAAGCCCTCGACCTGCAAACAGATCTCGAACGAGCCGGAATCCACCCGTGGGCCTGGATCATCAACAACAGCCTCACCGCCGCCGCACCCAGCGACCCACTGCTGCAGCGCCGCGCCAACGCCGAACTCGCCCCGATCAGCCAAGTCACCCAGCGCACCCAGCGTTATGCCGTCATCCCCACCCTCGCCACCGAACCCGCCGGAATCCCCGCCCTCACCGCACTGACCGACCCGATGGCGGCACTCGTAGTTCGCGAACCTCGTTGACCGTCAACTATTTTCGATAATGACGGTAGTGCCGCCCCGGATACCGGTCGACTGTTCGAGCACACGTCAGGCGAGCGCGAGGAATAGCTTCTCCAACTCGTCCACCGTCATCGGATCCGCTCCGTCGGCAGCTCCATCGACGCACTCCCGCAATCCCGCGGCGACAATCTTGAAGCCGGCACGGTCCAGAGCTCGTGAGACGGCTGCGAGTTGTGTGACGACATCCTTGCAGTCACGCCCTTGCTCGATCATGGCGATCACGCCTGCCAGCTGCCCGTGGGCGCGTCGCAGCCGATTGAGCACCAGCGTGATGCTCTCTTCGTTGCCGATCATGGGAATCTCCTTCTTCCTCCTGCGTGTGGGCATACCCTAGGGGGCATGCCCACGTTCGAGCCGGTCCAGGTTGGTTCAACGGCGGCCGAACAGCCTGTGGCGATCCGGCAGCGCCGTTTCGGTGCATGAACAGCGTTGCGCGACAGGGACATTGCCCAGGACTTGCTCGACATGGTTGCCGCAGCCCTCATAGGTGGGTTTGCCGCAGCGGCGGCAGGTGACTCGTTGACACATGGGTTTTCCTTTCTTCGATACTTGGGATTCAGTGGAGGAACAGGACTTTGGCCAGGACGAAGGCCGCGACCGCGAAGACGAGGTAGGCGAACCAGGTTCGCAGCCGACGGGTGTCGATCGTCGCGCCGAAACGACCCGCGGCCAGCGAGCCGATGATCGCGGCAGCGGTGAACGCGGTGGCGAGACGCCAGTCGAGGCTGAGATTGCCGAGGTAGGCGAACATCCCGGACGCGGAGTTGGCGACCACGATGACCAGCGAGGTGCCGATCGCCGTGATCATGTCCAGGCCGAGCATCAGTACCAGCGCCGGAATGATCAGGAATCCGCCGCCGACCCCGAACAGACCGGTCAGGAACCCGACGCCCAGTCCGATCGGCACCGCGCGCGACACGCATCGACGCCAGTCGAGCGCATTTCCCTCGGTGCGGCAGGCGCCGCCGGTGCGCTGCGATTTCGACAGCATCCGCAGCCCGGCCACGACCATCAGCACCGCGAAACCGCCGAGGGTGACTGCCGGAGGCAGGAGCCGGTTGACCGCGCTGCCGGCGAACGCGGCCGGTAATCCGGTGGCCGCGAAGACCGCCGCCACTCGCCATTGCACCTGGTGGTTGCGAATCCGGCCGATGCTGCCGAAGAGTGCGGCGATGCCGACGACCAGCAGCGACATCGGCACCGCGTGCGCGAGCGGGATCCGCAGCCCGTAGACCAATCCCGGAACCGCCAGGATCGAACCTCCGCCGCCGAGCAGGCCGAGCAGGATCCCGATTCCGGCGCCCAGCGCGAGCGCCATCAGAATGGTCATGGCCGCCTCCGGGCGGGCACTCTCGGATACGTCCTCACGCCACGGTTCGCCGTTCTGCCCATGCTCGGTAGCCGCCGCGCAGATCGCTGACGCGATCGAAGCCCTCGGCCCGCAGCATCGAGGCGGCGACGCTGGAGCGCCAGCCACCCGCACAATGCACGATGATCGGGCGATCGATCGGCAGTTCGTCGAGGCGAGACCGCAACTGCGCCAAAGGGATCGAGATCGCGGCGGGGATGACACCGGATTCGTGCTCGGCGGGGTTTCGGATGTCGATCAGGGCGACCGCGTTGTCGGCGACGAGCCGGTCGAGCTCGGCGGCGTCGGTGCGCGGCGCGGTCCGCACCAGGTCCGCCAGTTCGGCGGGGAAGCCGGTAGCGGCGTCGACGGTGAAGTATCCGATCACCGCGTCCGAGCCGATGCGCGAAAGCCGCAGGGCGGCAGCCTGTTCGTCGCCGGGGTAGGCGATCAGGGCCAGGCGGTCACCGATATCGGCGACGATGCCGCCGGTCTCGGCGAAACGTCCGTCGAACCCCACGTTGACCGAACCCCGCAGATGCGCGACGGCGAAGTCCTCGGGTGCGCGAGCGTCGATCACCCGGGTCGCCGCGGCGAGTTCGGCGCGCAGCTGCTCGATGGTCAACTCCGGGATACGCCGATTCGGGTCCAGCACCGGATGCAGCGACTTGTTCAGCGCCGCATCGACATAGAAGTAGCCCGGCGCCGCCGGCTGGTCGGTGGTGATCAGCGCGACGAACGCGTCCTCGCTCATCGGCTGCACCGACGGATTGGTGCGGCGTTGTTCGCCGATGGTGGAGCTCAGCTCCGTGGACAGGTTCTTGCCGCACGAGGATCCGGCGCCGTGCGCGGGCAGCACTGTCACCGTGTCCGGCAAGGTGAGCAGCACCTGGTGGATCGAGTGGTACATCGCGCGTGCCAGATCGGTGCTGCTGCCGGGGCCGAGATTCACCAGATCGGGGCGGCCGACGTCGCCGATGAACAGCGAATCTCCGGTGAGCACCGCCACCGGTTCGGCGTCGGCACGCTCGCGAACGAGCAGGCTGATCGACTCCCAGGTGTGCCCGGGCGTCGCCAGCACCTCGAGGTCGACGTCGCCCAGGCTCACCCGCTCACCGTGCGCGAGCCGCCGGATCGGGTAGTCGGTTTCGGCGTCGGCGCCGAAGCCGATCCAGGCGCCGGTCGCGTCGAGCAGCTCGAGGTGGCCGGAGACGAAGTCGGCGTGGAAGTGGGTGTTGACGACGCCTTCGATGGTCAGCCCGAAACGCCGGGCGTCGTCGAGGTAGTCGGTGATGTCACGGCGTGGATCCACCACCACGGCACGGCCGCTGCGCGGGTCGCCGATCAAATAGGAGGCGTGGGAAAGGCATTCGATGTAGTACTGCTCGAGAATCACTGCTCTGTCCTTCGATGGCAGGTCCTTTCACCTGCGATGCCTCCAGGGTGACACATACCCCCGGGGGTATGCAAATACCCTAGGGGGTATACCCGGTGACAATCGCCACTATCGCGCCGAGGACCCGCTCCGAAACGAGAAAACCCCCTGCCCGGTACGGGCAGGGGGTGGTGGCGACGGCGGTTACTCGAACGCGCAGCCTCGTGGAACGCCAAGTCTGCGTAGGAGAATGGCGGCCGGACAGAATCCGGTGAGGCTGGCCTGGAGCTGATTGACTCCCGCGAAGGCGGTGAGCAGCAGGAACCAGGGCGAGACCGCTACCGCCAGCACGACGCCGAGCAGGGTGACGGTTCCGGCCACGGCGAGCACGGCTCGATCGATGTTCAGTCGCGACATCGCATTCCTACCTTCCGAGAATGCGGCGCAGCCAGCCGCCGCGCTCGGCATCGGGATGGCCAGAGCACCATCGGTCGGCCGGGACCGTCGCCCGGACCTGAGCGATGTGCTGGCCACAACCGGACCAGGTGGTGAGGCCGCAGGTTCGGCAGCGGGCGGCTCGGCACATGAATGAACTCCTTTACGGTCGGTGATCAGGACTTGGTGTCGCCCGCATCGACGGCATCGGCGAATTCGCAGAACGCCTCGTAGGCGCGGGCGCCGTGGATGGTGGCGGGTCCGCCGTGCATGAGGAAGGTGACGCCGATGGCCTCGGCGGCTTCCTGCCGGGTGGCGCCGGCGCGGGCGGCGGCCTGCCCGTGCGAGGCGATGCAGCCGTCACAGCCCTCGACCACGCCGATCGCGAAAGCGATCAGCTCCTTGGTCCTGCGGTCGAGGGCGCCCGGCTCGAAGGCCGCCTTGCTGAGTTCGCCGAATCCCTTGTACACCTCGGGAATCGCGCGACGCAGCTCGCGATGCTGGGGAGACAGCTCGCGCAGCACCTCCTTGCCGTGGCGGGAGGAATGCGTGGTCTCGTCGGTCGATGTCATCGGTCTACCCTTTCGGTTCAGCCGTGCGAGAAGGTGATATTCGGCAGGATTCGGCGCAGCCACGCGGGCGTGGCCCAGGCGGCGCGGCCCGCCAGGCGCAGCATGACCGGCAGCAGGACCAGCCGGACGAGGAAGGCGTCGAGCAGAACGGCGACGCCGAGGATGACGCCCATTTCCTTGGGCGGCAACGGTCCCGACAACGCGAAGGTGAAGAACACCGCCACCATAACCCCGCCGGCTGCGAAGATCACCCGCCCGGAATGCGCGACGGCGCCGATCATGGCTTCGCGGGGGTCGCCGGACTTCTCCCAGTGCTCCTTGGCCGAGGCCAGCAGGAAGACGGTGTAGTCCATGGCGATCGCGAAGATCATCGCGAAGAAGAACACCGGCGCCCACGCGTCGAGGAAGCCCTGATGCTCGAAGCCCAGCAAGCCCGAGCCGATACCGTTCTGGAACACCAGCCGGGCCACACCGAACGCCGCGGCCGTGGACAGCAGACTGGCCAGGGTGCCCAGCAGCGAGATGAGCGGGGCCTGCAACGCGACCAGCAGCAGCGCGAAGCCGAGCACCATGACCACACCGATGACCAGCGGGGTGGAACGGTGCAACTGGTCGGCCAGGTCGATGTTCTCCACGGCCGCGCCACCGACCCGCGCGGACGACGGTAGGTCGGCGCGGAGCCGGTCCACGGTGGCGGCGAGCGCCGGATCGGAGGGGTCGACCTTCGGGACGGCTTGAATCAGCCGGTAGTCGCTGCCGTCCGCGGGCGACGCGGGCGGCAACGCGGCGGCGATACCCGGATCGGCGGCCAGCACGCGACCGGCGGCGTCGGCATCGCCTGCGCGAGTGACGATCTGGAGCATGCCGGGCGCGCCGTCACCGAAGGCGGCCTGCACCTGGTTGTAGCCGATGCGGGCGCTCGAGTCCGCGGGCAGCACCTTGATCGAGGGCATCGCGGTCTTCAAACCGACGATCGGCACCGCCAGCGCGATCAGCACGACCAGTGCGCCCAGGCCCCACACCAACGGCCGACGCCACAGGCGCTCACCCCATTTCGCGAACGCGGGCGAGCGATGTTCGCCGGCGTGAACCCAGGGCAGCGACAGCCGATTGATCTTGTCGTCGAGTTTGAACAGCACCACCGGCAGCAGGGTCAGCGTGGCGGCGAGGACGAACAGGACCGAGAGCATGATGCCACCGGCCATCGAGCGGAACGACGGTGACGGCACCAGCATCACCGCGGACAGCGACACCAGCACGGTCGCGCCCGACAGCAGCACCGCCTTGCCCGCGGTGTCCATGGTCTCGGCGACCGCCTCGCGACCCGATTCGTGCTGTCCCATCCGTGCGGCGCGGTATCGGACCACCAGGAACAGCGCATAGTCGATGCCCAGGGCCAAGGAGAACATCATCGCGAAGTTCATCGCCCAGATCGACACCGGCACAAAGTGATTGATCAGCACCAGCGATCCCGCCGAGGCCACCAGCCCGGCCAGGGTCAGCAGCAACGGCAGACCGGCGGCGACCAGCGCGCCGAAGGCGAGCACCAGGATCGCCATGGTCACCGGCCAGGAGAACATCTCCGACTTCATCATCGCCTTCAAGTTGGCGTCGTTGAAATCGGACCACAGCAGTGAGGATCCGGTCGGGTTCACCCGCACCGTCGGCGTCGACAACGCCTGCAGCTTGCCCTTCAGATCGGTTGCCACGCGCACCATTTCGTTGGTGTCGACACCGGCGCCCGCGAGGACGACGGCGGTCTTGTGGTCTTGGGACAGGCTCGCGCCGGGCATGGGCGGAATCACCTCCGCCAGCCTCGGTTCCCCCTTCAGGACGGCGGTCACCTCGGAGAGGACCGCTGGACCGTCACCGCTGTCGAGGGTGCCGTCGGTGCTATGCACGACCACCTGAATGGCGTGACTGGCATTGCCGCCGAAGTGTTCCTGCGCCAGATTGCGCACCGCGACCGACTGCGATCCGTCGGCCTGCCAGCCCGCGCCGGACAGGTTCTTCTCCACGAACGGCGCGAACGCCCCCAGCACGACGACCACCAGCACCCACACCGCGGCGACCAGCCGGCGGTGCTCGATCACCCAGATGCCCAATCGCCCCAAGGGACCGGGCCGGAATGCTGACACATGCGTCGGTTCCTCGGTCTCGCTGACTTGCTGCGCCACGCGGTGCCTCCTCTCGATGGTTGCATCCCCCCGGGGGGATGAGATCACGACGGTAGCATCCCCCCAGGGGGATGTACATTGGGTAGTGACGCAGACCGCGCCACGCGGGTGACCGATAGGGTTCTCGCAGCGTCGGCCCGGCGTCGTCCAGCGAAGGAGAAGAGCGATGCAACTCGAGCACGACGAAATGAAGGCCGTGATCACCCGGATGAAGCGGGCGCACGGACACCTGGCCTCGGTCATTCGCATGATGGAGGACGGCGCGGAATGCGAGGACATCCTCACTCAGCTCGCCGCGGTCAACAAGGCGATCAGCCGCAGCGGCTACGCACTCGTGGCCACCGGCCTGCAGCACTGCTTGACGCACGAGGGCCCGGACAGCGTCGACACCAAGAAGCTCGAGAAACTGTTCCTCGCCCTGGCATGAGTCACAGTGGCCCGAAAGCCCTTGTCACGCCTGCGCTGAGGCTGCACCTCCGCTGCGCGGTGGGCGGGGGCAATCCGCCACTGCTCGACAGAACTCTCGATACCCCAACGGCCATCGGCTCCGTCCAGCAATCGACGAAGGGCTGGCGATGACAGTGCAACCAAGTGACCAGCGAATCCGATTTGACCGAAGACACCTCGGAGCTCGCCTGAACGCGGCCGTCCGCTGGTTCTCGGAGATCAATTCACTGACGGTTGCCGCTCCTGATGCCGCTGCACCGCGAGTCCCACCGAGCCGAGCACGATCGCAGCACCGATCAGCAGTCGCGCGGTCAGCGGCTCGTCGAGGATGAAAATGCCCGCAGAGATGCCCACGACCGGAATCAGGTACGCGGTCAGGGCGGCGGTGGTGGGGCCCAGCCGGGCAACATTGCGGTAGTTCAGCAATTCCGCTCCAGCAGTACTGATCACGCCGAGCGCTAGCAGGCTCGCGATGCGTACCGGGGTCAGTTCCACATGCCCGGTATCGGTGGTAGCGGCCGCCAGCGGTGCCAGCACCAGGATCGCGCCGACCTGGATCACGGCCGCGATATACAGCGGCTGGCGGTGAGACAGGTTGCGGCGCATATATGTCCAGCCGAACCCGTAGCAGGCGGACGCGGCGAGCACGGCCAGGCAGCCACCCCATGAGCAGCCGGTCAGGCCGTGCGAGCCGAGGCCCGCGAGCACGGCGACGCCGAGCAGCCCGACCGCGACGGCCCCGAGTTGCCGCCCGCCGGGCCGCTGGCCGAGCATGAGGACCGCGAAGCCGAGGGTCCACAGTGGGACCGTTGCGTGCAGCACGGCCGACAGGGACGCTTCGACGTGTTGCTGCGCCCAAGCGGTCAGGCAGAACGGCAGTGCCACCGTGGTCAGCGCCAGGACGGCCAGATGCGTACGCTCCCGCCCACCGGATACCGGTATTTCAGGCGCGGGCTTGCCGCGTGCGCGCAGCACCGCGGCCGGCGCGAGGACCAATCCGGACAGCAGCACCCGAGCGAACGCGACCCCGAAGGGCGGCATGCCCGGTAGCGCCACTTTCATGAAGACCGACGACAAACCCCACATGGTCGACGCGAGCACCACACCGAGCACGGTTCCTCCGGAGTCCTCGACAAACCCGGTACTCAACCATCCCGATCAGCGGCAATCATTCCGCCGCACAGACAAATGCGAAGTAATCGACATCGCGAGCCTACCGGTCGGATTGTCCGCTCGGGCAGAATTTGACGATGACCCGCCGCGACCGCGAAGGATCCGGAGACTCAGGCGTGCGCGGGCGAACTCGACTGCGCAGGCGAGTCGGCCCGGGTGTCGATCGCCCGGGTCAGCTCCTCGAGCGCAGGCATAGCGGCACCGAGCAAGTGCTGCCATCCGGGGTGCAGGTCCGCCAAGGCGGCCCGCAGAATATCGGTGTTGGTGGCCTGCCACGAGCGCACCGCTTCGTGCCCGGCCGCGGTCAAGGTCAAGGTGACCGCGCGGCGATCCTCCCCTGCTTCCCCCGAACCGCGAACGATCATGTCTTGTCCGACCAGACCGTTGACCAGCGTGGTGACCGAGTTCGGAGCCAGGCGCAACTGGCGGGCCAGCTGCCCCGGCCTGATCCCGGGATGCTCGGACACACAGGAGAGCAACTCCAGTTGGGCGACCGAGAGGGTATTGGCCGGATCGGTGGCGCGGGCGGCGCGCCGCATGGCGCGTCGCAGGCAGGCGATGGCCTCCGCGAGCGCGCTCTCGTCCGGTCGCGCTACCAACGCGGGTAGCGGTCCGGCGGCGGATGCGGTCATCGACGACTCCTCACGCTCGGATGATCCCTGGAATTCTGCCCTACCGTGCACGAAGGTGGTCCCCGCAGCCAGGACCGCGAAGGCGAGCAGCCCCAGCAGGGCGATCCGTGGTGCGGCCGACGCGCTTTCGGCGTGCCTGCCCAGATGCAGTGCCAAGGTGACCACGGCGACGCCACCGGCGGTTCCCAGCCCGCGGCTCATATTCACCAGCCCGCCACTGGTTCCCGATCGTCCCGAGGGGATGGCGCTCATGATGCCCGCGTTGTTGCTGGGAATGAACACCCCGAGCCCTAGACCGAGCACGCCGAGGCAGGCGAAGGACCACCATGGCGCAGCGGGTGAAATGACAAGCGCGGCAAGTGCTGTCATCACGACGACTGCTCCCAGTCGTTCGCGGCGGCGACCGCCCCAATGACGTGGGAGCAGCCGCGTCCCGACAACGGCGGCGACCGCGAAGCCTGCCGGCAATGCGGTCAGCACCAGACCGGTCGTAGCCGGTGTCGCGCCGCGCAGTTGCGGGAACAGCGCCAGCGGGCCGAACAGCACCAGGTAGGCCGCGAACGCCCCGATCAGACCGGCCGATACCGTCGGCGGTCGCAGTAGCGCCGGATCGACGAGCGGTTCAGGGGCGCGCCGCGCCCATCGGACCGCACCGGTCGCACACGCCGCTGCGAGAACCATCGCCGTTATCGCGGCCCACGCCGGGAGCGGCAAACCCGAGACAGCCGACACCGCGACCAGCGCACCGGTCGTGCTGCCGATCATCAAAAGTAGTCCGCGCCAGTCGAATTGCTCCATAGCATTGCGTTCGCGGGTCCGGGGCAACAGGTAGCGGCCGATCGCCAACGCCAGCAACCCGATCGGAACGTTGACCCCGTAGACCCAGCGCCAACCGGCCGAGGCCACCAGCATGCCGCCGAGGGCCGGTCCCAACGCCAACCCCAGCGCCTGCGCCCCGGCCTGCACGCCGAGTGCGGCCCGCATCCGTTGCGGCGGCACACTGGTCACCACCAGCGCCACGCTGTTGGCCTGCAGCATTGCCGCGCCCACGGCCTGGACCACCCGGAACCCGATCAGCCATCCCAGTCCGGGCGCGAGCGCGCACGCCGCCGAAGCCAGGGTGAACACCACGAAGCCCTGGAGATAGACGAATTTGCGGCCCACCGCATCCGCCACCCGCCCCGCCGAGACGACCAAACCGACGACGGTGAGCAAGTACGCCAACGACACCCACTGCACCCCGGCCAACGACATCCCGAATTCCCGCTGCACCGCAGGGAAGGTCAAGGTCACGATGCTGGCGTCGAGCTGGCCCATGAACGCACCCAGACACACCGCTCCGACCGCGAACCAGCCGGCGTTCGGATGCTCACGAACGATCCGAGGACGAGCCGACTCCACGAACACCAGAAACCTCCGAGCACATACCAACAACGCAAGTATATTCTAAAACAGAACAACTTCTCGTTGAGGTGACGGTCAGAGACAGCGTGCTCGCGATTCATCGGACAGAACTTGTTCTCTAACAGAAGTTAACCGTTTGTTCTCCGACCACGGCGGCGGGCGGTGCATGCCGATGGCTTCGACATGCACCCGGGCCAGCGGTTATCGATCAGTTGAGCGGATACTGACCGGCACCGGTGCCACCGGTGCCTCCCATGCTCATGAGGTCGGAGAGCATCGAGACCATCCCTTGCCCGATCGACAACATGTCGTATCCGATCGTTCCGAGGTTCTGCGCGTAGTTCTGCATGTTCACCTCTTCTGTCGGCCACTCCGAATGACACGGCCGTGCACGGCCGCGACGATCGCCACAGCGCGGCGATCACGATGGAAACCAGGTAGAGCAGGCGCACCTTGATGAAAACGGGTATTACGCCACGCAACGTAGCGCTTCCGAGTTGGTACCGGCAAACCCGGCGTGGCGCTGATGGGCGCCTCATCGGGTGTCGAAATCGGTTGCCTGCCAACGACATCGCGGACGGATGGGAGACCCGGACGTGCGACACGCCCGACATTCGGACAATTGGGTCGAATTCAGTGCGATTCGGTCTCGACGGGCGAAAGCTGCTCCCCGGCAGCAGTGTCCTCGGCAGGTCGCCGCTTCTGCGAGGGGCGCAGCAGAAAGGCCAGAGCAACGAGGAACACGATCAGTGCGGTCCAGTCGTTGAGCCGCAGGCCCAGGAAATGGTTCGCGTGGTCGACCCGCAATGCTTCCACTCCGGCGCGGCCGACGGTGTACGCGGCCACGTAGATCGCGCAGAGTCGGCCTCGGGAAAGCTTGCGGCGCTTGTCGATCCACAACAAGAACACCGCGACGCCGATGTCCCACAGGGATTCGTAAAGGAACGTCGGGTGGTACAGGGCGATCGAGGCGGTGTCGGCCGGTCGATGCGCTTCGTCGATACGCAAGGCCCAGGGCAATCCGCTTGGGCCGCCGAACAGTTCCTGGTTGAAGTAGTTGCCCCATCGGCCGATGGCCTGTGCCAAGGCGAGTCCGGGCGCGATCGCGTCGCCGAGGTCCCACACATCGATCCCCCGCCGGCGGCAGGCGATCCAGGCCCCGATGCCGCCGAGCACGACCGCACCCCAGATCCCGAGCCCGCCGTCCCAGATGGCGAACGCCTTCACCGGGTCACGACCTGGCCCGAAATACAGTTCAGGATCGGTGATCACGTGGTAGAGGCGACCCCCGATGACACCGAACGGGACCACCCAGAGCGCGATATCGAGGATGTCCTCCGGATCGCCGCCCCGCGCGGCCCAGCGGCGGCGGGTCAGCCAGATGGCCACGACGATCCCTGTGATGATGCACAGCGCGTACGCGCGGATCGGGAAGGGCCCGAGCCACCACACTCCACGTGCCGGGCTCGGCAGATAGGCCAGAATCATCAGCTCATTCCCCACGGTCGACCATCTTTCACTCGCACACGCCCGAATGAATCGCGGACCGTTGCCCCGGTGACACTACGGCGACCGCATCGCCACCTGTTCGGCACCTGCGGCCCACGCTGGGGGCACTGAACCTCGCACCCGGACATGCAGCGGCTGAGGCCATGCGTGCCTGAGGCCGGGCAGAGCCTCAGGCACGCATGCACGCCGATCTACCGATGGTGACTCAGGAGATGGCGTTGATCGCGGCGGTCAGCTTGGTCTTGAACGCATCCGGGATCGGGATGTAGCCATTTTCGTCGAGACCGTTCTGGCCGTTGCCGATCGCCGAGGTCATGAACGCCTTGACGGCCTTGGCGGTGTCGGTGTCGCTGTACTTCGAGCAGACCAGCTCGTAGGTGGCGAGCATGATCGGGTAGGCGCCCGCGGTGGTGGGCTTGTAGAACGAGCTGGTGTCGAGCACCAGATCGTTGCCCTCGCCTTTGACCTTCACGCCCGCGACGGCCTTCTGCGCCGAGTCCACGGTCAGCGCGACCGGAGTCGGGCCCGCCGAGGTGACGATCTTGGCCATGTTCAGGTTCTGCGCCTTGGCGAAGGACCATTCGTTGTAGGTGATCGTGCCCTTCGAAGCCTTGATCGCGGCCGAGGTGCCCTCGTTGCCCTTGGCGCCCTCGCCGACACCGCCTGCGAAGGTCTTGCCGGCGCCCTTGCCCCACGCGCCGTTGGAGGCGGCGTCGAGGTAGAGCTGGAAGTTGTCGGACGTGCCCGATTCGTCACTGCGGAAGATCACGTGGATGTCGTCCGCGGGCAGGTTCGTGCCCGCGTTCAGGGCCTTGATCGCCGGGTCGTCCCACTTCTTGATGGTGCCGTTGAAGATCTTGGCCGCGGTCGGGCCGTCGAGCACCAGGTCCTTGACATCACCGAGGTTGAAGGTGATCGCGATCGGACCGAACACGGTCGGCAGGTCCCACGCGGGCGCTCCGCAGCGCTTGGAGGCCTTGTCGGTCTCCCCCTTCTTCGGGTCCAAGGGGGAGTCCGAGCCGCCGAAATCGGTTTGGCCACCGCTGAATTCGTTCACTCCCGCGCCGGAGCCGCTGGAGGTGTAGTCCAGCCGATAGCCGTCACAGTTCTGCTCGTAGGCGGCCATGAAGCGGTCCATCGCGTTCTTCTGCGCGGAGGAACCGCTGGCCTTGAGCGACTTCTTGCCGCCGCAGCCGACGTCCATCTTCGCCACTGAGCTCCCCGAAGGACCCGAGACGGTGTTGTTGTCACTGCCGCACGCGCTGAGGGTCAAGGCGCCCGCAGCGGCCAGGACGCCGAGCAGAGCGCTGCCGCGCTTGAAATTCATCGATTCCTCCAGGGATTGTTTCGCCGGAGCGAAATTAGAGTCGCCCGGTTGCCACGAACACTCACTCGGATGACGCGGCGGTGAACATTACGACCGCTGCCCGAACGATCGAAATATTACGATTATGACGATTCTTGCAATCGTGTGACGAAAATTGCGGCCGGAGCCCGGCTTCTTCCCTGACGACCAAATAATCGTCGCGATTATCGACGGCTGCGCATCAAGCAACGCCTGAAGCTATGCGCGGCAATCGAATCGTGAAGCGCGCTCCTCCGCCCGGACGATCCTGGTATTCGACTCTGCCGCCGTGGGCGGCGACCGTTTCGGTGACCAGCGCCAGCCCGATACCACTGCCGGCATCCGAACCGCGGACGGTCGGCGCCGTCGCGAAGCGTTCGAAGATGCGTTCCCGCTCGGCGGGCGGGACACCGGGACCGGCATCGTCGACGGTGATCACGACGTCCGACTCATCCCGTGCGACGCTCACCCCCACCACGCCGCCGCCGTGGCGGTCCGCGTTGTCGAGCAGGTTCCCGACCGCTCTTTCCAGCTCGAGTTTCCGGCCTCGAATAGTGACTTCGGCCGAAATGCTCAGCAGCTCCGGCGCATAGGCGCGCCCTGCCAGGGTGTGTGTCATCAGTTCGCCTGCGGACAGCAGTTCGGTGTCCCCGCGATGCACCCCGGCCTCCAGGCGGGCCAGCTCCAACATGTCATCGAGCAGTCGGCGCAGATGCTCCAGTTCGGCGCTGAGGAAGTCGAGCGCCCGGCGTGAGCGCGGCGGCAGCTCGTCGGCGTGCCGGTTCATCACCTCGACACTGGTCATCAGCGTCGTCAGGGGTGTCCGCAGTTCGTGGCTGACATCGCCCACCAGGCGGCGCTCCCGCTCGATGCGCTTCTGCAGCGAGTCCACCATGGCGTTGAATGCGTCGATGGTGGTGCTGAGGTCGCGGTCGCGTGAGCGCACCAATCGCAGCCCGAGTTCCCCGGACGCGATGCGCGCCGCGGTTCCGGAGACCTGATGCAGGGGGCTGAGCACTCTGCGACTCGCCCATACGCCCAGACCGGCTCCCACCATCGTCGCGACCAGCGCACTGGCGATGAGCAGCTGGCGCAGCCTTCGCAGGTTCGATTCGAGTTCGATGACGGGGCTGAACTCGTACATCAAGTCACCGCCTTGCCCCAGGCGCACACCGACCCGGAAGTATGGACGCTCGGCGACCGTGACCCGTTCCGTTCCGGCGACGGGGTCGTCGATCAGATCGGGAGGCAACAACTGCGCGGCGCCGAGCGCCGAATCGGTGCTGTACCAATCGGTGTCATGGCGTACCAGCAGGATCGTGCCGTCGGGCGGGTCGATCGCGTCCAACGCGGTCTCGGTACCCAACCGGACCGACAGCGGCCGCAGGGTCTCGCTGTACGCGCGGGCCAGGCGGTTCGCCGAATGCATGCGCTGGTTCTCCATATAACTGTGGCCGATGGAGTACACCGACAGCGCCAGTACCAGCGCCACCAGGCCCGAGCTCACCGTGAAGGCGAGAATTACGCGGCCACGCAGGCTTTGCGGCCAGCGTCGAAGCAGGAACTCGCGGAGTTCAGCGCGGCGCATCGATCCGGTAACCGAGGCTGCGCACGGTCACGACGATGCGCGGATTCGACGGGTCCCGTTCGATCTTGGTGCGCAGACGGCGCACATGAACGTCGACGATGCGTTCGTCTCCGAAGAAGCCTCGATCCCAGACCCGTTCCAGCAGTGTCCCCCTGCTCAACACGTGGCCCGGGTCCGCCGCCAGCTCACACAACAGGCGGAACTCGGTGATCGTGAGGTGGAGCCGCTCGCGACCGCGCCGGACCGTGCCCTTCTCCGGCGAAAGAATCAGTGGCGCCTGCGGATCGGCGTCCAGCACCACCTCATCGGCGGCGCAGATCTCATCACCGGGCTTCGCGTCCTCACGCGCGGCAGCCAGCCCGGCCCGTCGGCGCAGCGCCCGCATGCGCGCGGTGATCTCCTTGATCTCGAAAGGCTTGGTCACGTAGTCGTCGGCGCCGACCTCGAGCGCCGCGACCACGTCGTGCGTGTCGTCACGCGCGCTGACGACGATGATCGGAACATCGTGGTGGCGGCGAACCTCGCGGATACAGGCGAATCCGTCCATGCCGCCGAGCATCAGGTCCACGATCATGACGTCGGGCGCACCGTGCTCGCGAAGGTACCCGAGCGCCTGTTCCGCTTGCCCGGCCTCGGTTACTTCGTAACCTTCGTCCTCCATGGCGAGGCGTAACACACCGCGGACCCGGTCGTCGTCCTCAACGATCATCAGGCTCGCGCTCATGCTCCATCCTTCATCACTCAGGTTGTGGTCGATCGTATCCGGAGCCGTAATTTGCGCACCTGCGGCCGAGCAGGCTATGTGATCATTCGGTTCGAGACGAATTTCGTGAGACGGCCGCACTAACGCCGGCTTACAGAGTTCCGGACTCGGGCAACCCGGCATTCCCGGGAAATACGCATCGCCCATCCCGAGCCGCCTCGGGCTTCTTCGCCGAGACATGATCGGGTAAGGTCCCGAATTCGTGATTGCCAGAACAGCATTCGCGCCCCGCGCGTACCGGAATCTCTGGGGTGTGGTCACCGGCCTCGGAGTCGTCGCAGGATACGTCGCGGTATTAGCCGCCAATTCCCGGCACTTCTACACCGATGACACCGAAGCGCAGTACGGCCCGCTCTGGGTTGCGCTCGGCCATCGACTGCGTGAGGGTCGCTTCCCGGCCCTGGTGCCCTGGGAGTGGATGTCGGGCAACTACACCATGGAGGAGGCGGGCATCTACAACCCGCCCCAGCTGCTGGTCGACCTGATCGCGCCGTCGGTGGACAACCTCGCCGCCTACGTCACCGTGGTGAAACTGGTCTACTCGATCCTCGCCGCGCTCGGCGTATTCCGCATCTGCCTCGCCTACGGTGCACGCGCCCCGTGGGCCGCCGTGGCCGGGGTGGCCTTCCCCTTGTCCGGCTGGTTCCTGTTCTTCGACGAGGCGAGCTGGGCGACCTCACTGGCCGGGACGGCGTGGATGCTGCACGCCTGGGCGGCATCGGTGCGCTACACACGTGGTCGCGGCGGCCCCATCCCCGTCTTCGTCTACTTGTATCTGGCGATCTCGGTCCAATACGTGTTCCCCGCAGTCGAATCCGGGCTCATGATCGCCGCCGTCATCGCGGGCGAGGTCGTCCACCAGCGGCGATGGCAACCGTCGATGAGGCTTGCGGCGACCGCGATATGCGCGCTGCTCGCGGGACTGATGACCTACCTTCCGAGCGTGCTGTCCTCACCGGTGACCTGGCGCGGCAACGAACGGATACACAACGATTCGTTCCTCGACGTGCCCTGGTCGGAGTCGCTCAACGCCAGCCTGCCGAGCACCGTTCCCGCATTCAACGGCTGGTGGGGATACGTCCAACCGCTGCCGATGGTCTACATCGCGTGGTTCCTGATCCCGGCACTCGCGTTCATCGACTGGCGCGCGGCGGCCAAGTCCGCCCGCACCCTCAGCGGACCCGCGTTCTTCGCGCTCGCCGTGCTCCTGTGGACCGCCGGGCCCGGCTATATCGGCCCTTTGCGCTGGCCCGCCCGGGTACTGCCGATGGTCGCGGTCGCGCTGCTCATCCTGGCGTGCGTATTGCTCAGCCGCCATGGCGATTTCACGTTCTCACGGCGTCGGTACACAGTCGCCGCGGCACTGCTCGGGCTGTTGTTCATCCGATCGTTCTCCGCCGCACCGCATCTGCTCGTCTGGCATGTGCTCGCGAGCGCAGTGGTCGCCGGACTCGGAGCGGCGGCGGTATGGCTGGCCCGCCGGTACGGCACTGCCACGGTGTGCGCGTTCGTCCTCGCGACCATGTTCCCGATCGCCTATGCCCAGGTATATGGGGCACCGCAGACGCCGATGTCGTACAACTTCCCCGAACGACGCTCCGAGATGACCGGCGCGTTCCCTGACTTCGGCGGTGTCACACTGCAATTGGCGGACCGCGCCCTGGTGCAGCCCCGGGAGATGAACATCCAGGGCGCGTGGGGATCGCTGGCGTTCGGCAACTACGCCAAGAACATGGAGCTTCGCTACGTCAACGCCTATACCCCCATCGGCCACGCGGCATTCAGCGCCTTGCTGTGCATGGGCTGGGACGGAAGCACCTGCCCCGACGCCTACCGCCGCGCCTTCTCCCCCGAGCCCTCGACCGGCCAGGCCCTCGTCGATCTGATGAAGGTCGACCGCGTCGTCCTGCAACGCGCCCAATACCCCGATGCCCGAGGTCACTCGGCACCCGCGGGCTGGCATTGGGCCGACTACCACGGGCACGAGAACTACATCTGGGTACTCGAGCGCGACGGCGGGCCGGTCTCACAGCGCGACGGCCTCATCGCCGCTACCGAAAATGCCACCGCCACTTCCGAATCCAGAGACAGCGTCACCAGCCGCCTGCGCGTCAGCGCCACGGACGGCGGCAGTGTGGTGCTCGCGCGGCTCGCCTGGCCGGGCTATCGCGCCACCCTCGACGGACAGCCCGTTGACGTGAAGGCCGTTGCCGGAACCTTTGTCGCAGTGGACATCCCGGCAGGAACCCACGATGGCGAACTCGTCATCACCTGGCGGCCACCCGGCTGGAAAATCGGCATTGCCACCGCATTGCTCGGCTTGACCGGACTCGGCATCCTCCAATGGGCATACCGACGACCACGCAGGAGCGGGAACAACCTCGGCACCGCGACGCCGGAGCCCGCCATGGTCGAACAGAAACCGCTGGTCGACGCCATGCTCGTCACAGACTCGCTCGATTCGTAACACAATCTCGAAGAAGGTCATCGTTGCTCGAAGAACTGGCGACTACGACCGTGAGCAGGCCGCCCGGAACCGCATGACCAGTACCATTTCCACCGGTGGCACCATCGGCAGCCTGGTCGGCGGTATCGGCGGCGCGGCCCTGGGCTGCGTGATCGGCGGTGCGACCAGCGCGGCTCTCACCGGTGCCCTGACCGCCATGTTCGGTGCTCTCCCCGCCGGCATCGTCGGCTGCATCGCAGGCATGGCCGCCGTCGGCTTCCTCGGTACCCTCGCCGGTCAGCTGTTCGCGACCGCCCCGGTCACGATTCTGGCCGCCGCGCAGTACTTCACCACGATCAACCAGCCGTCGATCGCCCCTGAGCAGTAGGCGGCCGACTTCCGCGAGTCTCGCGGGGGACACGAGTCCCTGTCCGATCTGAACCTCGGACAGGGACTCTTTCGTTATGCCGCGGCTCGTGCGCGGCGAAATGGCGTCTGCCTCAAAGGAATCGGATGACCGACAGGATGCCGGCGATGATGCAGTAGGCCGCGAACGGCAGCAGGGTGCGAGTCCGGAAATAGCGCTCCAGGTACCGCACCGCCAGCCATGAGCAGGTTCCGGAGACGACGGCTCCGAGCAGCACGGGGCCGCGGATAGCAGCGATCCTCGGTTCGGCGAGTTCGGGTAGTTCGACCAGCCCCGCGCCCAGGATCGTCGGAGTCGCAAGCAGGAAGGCGAATTTGGCCGCGTGCTCGTTCTCCAGACCGCGCCACAAACCACCGACCATGGTGAGCCCGGCACGGCTGAATCCAGTCAGCAGTGCGCCCGCTTGGGCGAGGCCGATGCCGATGGCGTCCAGGGCGCCGAGTGCCGCCAACGGGCGGTCCACCTGACGCGGAAGTCTCGGTTCACCGTCAAGAACGGACCGATGGACCTCACGGCGGCCGAACCGGCGACCGTATTCGGCCAGTGTCGGTTCATTTCGTCTGCGCAATCCCTCGCCGACGACGAGCACGACACCGTTCAAGGTCAGGAAGAGGCTGGTGTCGATCGGGGTGTCGAACAGCGCGTGCAGCGTCCGATCCAGCAGCGGACCCAGAATCGCGACGGGCAGGGTGGCGAGAACGATCAGCCATGCGAGGCGCTGCGGAACGGTCACCACCCGACCGGTCCGCAGCGTCGAGACGAAACCGCCGACAATAGCCAGCCAATCACGCCAGTAGTAGCCCAGCAGCGCCACCGCCGTCGCCACATGCAGCGCCACAACGAATGCCAGATACGTTGCGCCTCTACCGGATCTACCCAGGGTCACCTGCTTCCAGCTACCTCCGACCCAATCCGCGACCAGCACCGAGTGCCCCAGGCTCGAGATCGGGAACAACTCGGTGACACCCTGAACGGCACCGATGACGGCAGCTTGTAAGTAGGTGATCATCAGCACGAGTTTCGCACAAGCACCGCTCCGGATCGATGACACCCCAACCGATGCACCATATGCCCGAATTTCCCACTGCACCAGCTCTTTACACCGCGACCGGCGGCGAACCACGCATACCACCCGGGCTTACGCGATTGCAACAATGATCCGAAACACAGGACTATGAGGCAAGATTCACCACGGCGACTCCGAATCAGAGGATAGTCGAGCAGATTTCAGACACACGCAGGCCGACGCCCAGACACCGATGCCTCAGTTCCGCCGGTGCACCGCATCGTGCACGACTGTCGGGAACGCCAGGAATTTGATCGCCAGCAACGCAAGCACCACACCGAAGAACCGTTCGAGCGCGAGATCTGGCAACCTGCCAGCGATGTACGCACCGATCGCGGTGCCCAGAGTGAGTCCGATCGCGATGCCAACCGCATAACCGGCGCGAATCTCATGCCGGTGGGCGTATTCGATCACCCCAGCAAACCCACCGGCATCAAGAGCGCCGCCAGCGACGTGCCGCTGGCCTCGTGCGCCGTCAGACCCAGCAGGATCAGGATCGGCACGATGATCACCCCACCTCCGATGCCGATCAGCCCGGACAATATGCCCGCGGCCACCCCGATGAGCCCACCGAACAGCACTGTAGTCACGGTCGTTCCCCTTTCCATCACGCCGGTACACCATTCTCGCGAGGCGCACCTACACGTCGCTCGGGCCGAAGGTCATCAGACTCGAAGGCCGCGGGGACGACGGTGCTGCACGGCCACTCGGTTACCGGGCTGGCGCACGGCCGACGACCGTACGCAGGAGGGTGATCGACAAGGCGAGCACAGTGAGCACCGCGGCGAGGGTGAGAAGACCGGTGCCGAGAGTGGCGGCAGCCGCAATCGCGCCGACAAGCAGAGGGCCGCCGGCGTCACCGAGTTCGCGGCCGACCTCGGCGGCTCCCATGGTTTGGCCGAGGCGTTCGGGCGGACTGGCGGAAGCGAGGTGCGCGAACCCCAACGGGGTGATCAAGCCGGTGCCCGTGCCGATGACGAGTGCGGCGAGCGCGATACCCACGATCCCAGAGACGACCGCGCCCAGTGCGATCCCGACCGCGGCCAGCAGCAGCCCGACTGCCATGCCGGTGCTATCACGCAGCCACCCGGCGTCACGGGCCCGACCGGCGCGTGGTTGGACCAGTGCGGCCGTGGCGGCGAGCAGCGAGACGACTAGACCTGTGACGAGCGGTCCCAAGCCGTGGCGAGCGCCGAGGGCGGGCAGAAATCCCACGCCGACAGCCAGGGCTGCGGTAGCTCCCGCGAGCGCCGCAGTGGGGCGCAGGAACGGACCACTGGTGAGACGGCGCGCCAGATCGAGCACGGTCTGACGGGTTTTCGGCAGCACCGGGACCGCGGGCACGGCGAGCGCGGCCCAGATGGCCACGACCGCCGCCAATACCGCGAGGGCGATGAAGAGCAACGAGTAGCCGTCAACGGCGACAAGTACGCCGCCGAGCAGCGGACCGAGCGTGTAGCCCAAGCCTTTCCACGCTCCGTAGCTGCCGAACACTCGACCGTGTCCAGTGGCCGGGGTCAGCCGAGCCACCAACGCCCCGGCGGCCGGGGAGAACGCGGCAGCCGCGGCGCCCTGCCCGAATCGCGCGAGCCCGACCAGGCCGGGATTGCCCGCCAATACGAATGCCCCCGACGCGAGCGCGAATGCCGCCAATCCGCCGAGCAGGACCGGGCGTGCACCGACACGGTCGGCCAGAGCTCCGAACACGGGTTTGAGCAGTACCTCGGCACCGTCGTAGACAGCCAACAGCAGGCCCAACGCGAGCAGGCTCGCGTGTTCGGTCTCGGTGTATCCGGCCAGACTCGCGGCAATGCTGTGCGCGCCGAACGCGGTCACGAATCCAGCGGCGTACAGCGGCAGCATCGGAGCTCGGGTCGGATTCGCCCGGACAGCCGCGAGATTCATTGCGACCCGTGTTGCGCGGCAGTGGGTTCCGTCGTCGACGCAGTGACCAGAATGCGCCACGGACTACGCGCGAGGACGCGGAGCAGCCATCGCAGCAGCGGTCGCGCGAGGAGGTAGCCGACAAGGCTCACGGCCGCCCCGAGCACGAGCCCGGCGAGGACGTCCTGGGGGTAGTGAGCGCCGATGTACACCCGAGCGAACACCATCACCAGCGCGGCCAGGGCGGCGAGCGCGCCGAGGCGACGGTGCACCAGCCACGTCCCAGCCGTGACCGCACCGGCCATGACCGCATGATCGCTGGGGAATCCAGCATCGGTGTTGCAATGCAGCACCACGATGTCGTGCAGCGCATTGCATGGGCGCGTCTCATCGACCGCGGCGGCGATCGGCTGATTGACGGCCAACGCGATGAGCATGCCCAGCGGTGCCCACAACGCCGCCGCCATCCGGACCGGGTTCGCATCACGGCGGGCGATCCACCATCCGGCCAGCAGCAGGGCCGCGAACAGTACTACGCCGTAGTTGGCGTAACCGGACACGATCGGGTGCAGCCATGGGGTGTCGCGCGCAAAGTCGTTGATGTCGTAGAAGACTCGGGTATCGAAGCTCATGGGCGTTCTTTCCGGTTCGGTGGTCACATCTGGTGCAGGGCTCGGAACACTCGCTCGGTGTAGTCGGCCAATCGATCGGCGCAATGGTCGAGCTGCTGCTCGGCCTCGACTGCGGCGGGAGCGCCGAACACATCGCGGGACTTGATGGCGCGATGCCACCGGCGTAGGCGCTCCAGGCTCTGCTCCTCTTCCTCGAGCTCGGCCATCGTGAACTTGCCCTTGGCGATTTCCTTGTCGATCTCGGCATCGAACCCGACGCACTCGGCCAGAAACTCCGTCCATTCCTCGGCTCGCTCGGCGGTGAACAACCCCTCCAGCCGAGCCCCGTCGGCGTCGGAGCGGCCCGTGGCATCGAGCACCAGAACCTCGCCCTCACCACGCTCAGCCAGCTCGATCACCCGCGTCACGCCCTCGGCGAACACCGGAACGTCCGGCACCATCCACACCCCCTGCCCGATCTGCAGAGCGCCGACCCGGCGCAGCTCCCGCCACACCGCAACCCGATGCCGCGACGGCTCCGCCGGTACCCGCACCACCAGCACCAGCCACCGCAAACCAACCGGATGATCCTCAGTCACAGACAGGAATGTAACACCTGTTACCAATCAGGGAGTAGCTCAGTAGACGCGTGACAGTATTTCCCTCGGCCGAGGCCGACGTTCCCGAGCGCTGAAAGAAGGGTGGGGGGCATGGCAATTCGCCATTCGTACAAGCATGTGCAGCGCATCGCGGTCATCGGCGCGGTCCAGCTGGCGATCATGGCCGGGGCGTCTACCGTCACGGCACACGCGGACGCGAGCCCGCTGGAGACGTGGTGCAACCTGAATTTGGGTCAGGACAAGGCGGACATCTTGGCAGCGATGGGCACTCCCAACGGCGACCAGGCGAATTCCGTCGTTCAACTCTGGACGGAGATGTCCCCGAGCTCGACCAGCGCTGAATGGGACACCTCCGGCGCGATCCTGCTAGCAGGATTCGACCGGAGCAACAACACCGTGCGTCTGACGGCCTGCGACGCGAACTACGGCGTCAGCCCGATCGGCGCACCCGGTCTCGCGTATGAGCCCTTCCGCAATCAGGACTCCCGCGGGTCCAACCCATTTTCTGGGCCGTACCGGGGCCGTCTGGGGGCCGTCAGACGACTACTGCCAGCCACCCGCAACAACCAGCAGCCATCCGAAAACCGCAGGTCGGCGGCGTGTTACCGACCACGACACGCCGTCGGCAGTACCATCGGACAATGCGGTCCATTTGGAAGGGCTCCATCGCGTTCGGGCTGGTGAATGTGCCTGTGAAGGTGTACACCGCCACCGAAGACCATGACATCAAGTTTCATCAGGTGCATGCCGCCGATGGGGGGCGGATTCGGTATGAGCGGCTGTGCACGGTGGATGGGCAGCCGGTGCAGTATTCCGATATCGATCGGGCTTATGAATCGCCGGATGGGGATCGGGTGATTCTTACCGACGAGGATTTCGCGAAGTTGCCGGCGGCGGAGAAGCACGAGATTCCGGTGTTGCAATTCGTGCCGTCGGAGCAGATCGATCCGATGCTCTTCGAGAAGAGCTATTATCTGGAACCCGATTCCAATACGCCGAAAGCCTATGTGCTGCTTGCGAAGACGCTCGAGAGGGTGGATCGGGTGGCGCTGGTGCATTTCACGTTGCGGCAGAAGACGCGGCTGGGGGCGTTGCGGGTGCGCGACGGGGTGCTGGTGTTGCAGACGTTGCTGTGGCCCGACGAGGTGCGGGCGGTCGCCTTCGACAAGCTCGAGGATGTCGCCGAGCCCAAGAAGCAGGAATTGCAGATGGCGGAGACGCTGGTCGACACGCTGTCCGATGATTTCGATCCCAGCCTCTACGTGGACGAATACCAGATCGAGCTGAAGAAACTGCTCGACGAGGCGATCGCCAGCGGCAGCAGCAAGGTCACCCGCGCGCCCGAGGCGGCCGCGCCGGAAATGGACGCCGAGGTCGTGGACCTGGTCGCGGCGCTGCAGCGCAGCCTGGAGGCTTCCGGGCGCAAGGGCGGGTCCGCGCCCGCGGCACCGGCGAAGGCGACCAAGGCGACCAAGGCCGCCGAGAAGAAGCCCGCCGCCAAGAAGGCCGCGAAGAAGGCTCCGGCCAAGCAGACACGCAAGGGCGCGTGATACCACGCCACTCGCCGGGCGTGGTCGGCCGGAGGGTCCCGGGGTAGGCAGCACCCACCTGGCAAACTGTCGGGCATGGAATCCGACATATCCATCCAACCGGATATCGCCGTCGTCCCCATGGGCCTCGGGCACCTGCGTCAGGTCATCGATCTGGGCTACCAGGTGTTCGACACCCACGCCAAGCCCTACACTTCGTGGTCGCTGACCTCGGTGGCCGAGCACCTCGACAGTGCCGGCAAGTCCTGCTGGGTGGCGGTGGATTCGGATCGAGTGGTCGGATTCGTGCTGGCCTCCATGGAATTCGAGCTGCGGGAGGACTGGGCGTATCTGGAGTGGATCGCCGTGTCCCCCGACATGCAGGGCCGCGGTGTCGCGGGCAAGCTCATGACCGCCTGCTGCGACCTGCTCTTCAAGCACGGCGCACGCCGGATCGTCACCGATGTGGAGCTGCACAACGCCGCCTCCGCCGGGATGATGCGCAAGAACGGATTCACCGAGGGCACCACCGTGACGCTGTTCGTGCGGCCCAATCCCGATGAGGCCGTGGCCGGTGAGGACGAGCAGGTCACCCTCGGCCCCGGCACCAAACGCGATCTGATCCGGCGCGGCCGCATCGCCGGGGATGGGCGGCACGGGCGGCCCGCCCGCTAGCCACCGGTTGTCGGACCCCCGGTCTACCGTCGATGCCATGACTGCCGTCGACGAAACCATGAACGCCATAAACGATGCGGTAATACTTGGCCGCCAAGGCAATCCGGCGGCAGCGCGGGAGCGGCTGACCGCGCTGTGGGAGAGCATCGGCGCGGGCGGCGATCCGCTGCACCGGGTTTCGCTCGCGCACTATCTGGCCGATCTGCAGGAGCATGCGGCCGACGGCCTCACCTGGGACATTCGCGCCCTCGACGCCTGTGCGGCGCTCACCGACGAGCGCGCCCAGGCAATGCACGCGGGCCTGAACGTGCGCGGATTCTATCCGTCGCTACACCTCAACCTGGCCGACAACTACCGACGCCTCGGGGCTTTCGACACCGCGCGAGAGCATCTCGACGCCGCCCGTGCCCGCCTCGCCGACCTCGCCGAGGACGGCTACGGGCTCGGCGTCCGCGCCGGAATCGACAATGTCGAAGCGGCGCTTGCGATCAACTCGACCGAACGCCTATCGACTCACCCATAACCACCGCGCCCGCCACCAGCCGTGAGAGGCTGACCGGTATGAGAAAGATCGTGGTCCTGGGCCGCGGGGGTGCGGGCAAGTCGACCTTCGCGCGGGACCTGGGCGCCGCGACCGGCATACCGGTGGTCGAGTTGGACCAGCACTTCTGGCCGCCCGATCTCACCCCGCTGTCGAAGGTGCGGTGGATCGCGGTGCAGGAGGCGCTCACCCGCGAACCCGCGTGGATCATGGACGGCGATCTCGGCCCGTACGACGTGCTCGAGGTGCGCCTGCGCGCCGCGGATACCGTTGTCGTGCTCGACTTCCCACTGTGGCTGTGCGCGTGGCGGGCAGTGCGCCGCTCCCGCGAGAACCTGGTGTTCTGGCGCTGGCTGATCGGCTATCGCAAGCACAGCCTGCCGCCGGTCATGGCGGCGATCGGCGAGCACGCGGCGACCGCCGAGGTGTACGTGCTGCGGTCGCCCGCAGCGGTCGTCGAATTCCTGACGGGGGTGCGCGACACCGACAACGAACTCGGCAACACCCACGAACCCAGCGGCACCGAGAAAGGCGACAGCGCCGACGAACACGACAGCACTGGCGATACCGCATTGCCCGGCTGAACCCGGCGGTTACGCTACCGGTTCATCATCGCCCGCCGAAGGGAACCACCCTATGCCGGATCCGCGACCGGAACCCGCTGTGCCGCAATCGGATCACAGACGGGCGGACCGGCGGGCCCTAGGTCTCGGAGCGGCGGTTGCCCTGACCCTCGGCACCGCGCTCACCGGTACGGCCGCCGCGGACAGTCCCGAGACCCCCGCGGCGAGCCCGGTTTCCTGCTCCCCCGTCGAGGTCCGGAACACATATCCCGCCCAGACGCCGCTGCTCGATTGGTCGGAGAACGTGCTGCTGGACCCCCTGTCGGGTGTCTGGGTCTCACGGACCTACCGCGATGTCGTGGAACGGCACGGCGACAGCCAGTTCCCCGCGGCCAGCGTGCCGGTGACCAGCCCGGGCGCGGTGCGCCGCGCGCCGGACGGTCTGCTGTACGCGACATTCGGGAATTCGCCGCTGGCCGGGGCCGCAAAGCAGGGCGGCGTGGTCCGATTCGACCCCCGCGACCCGGTGCCGAAACCCGAGGTCTTCGTCTCGGGCCTCGGGCAGGCCAATGGGGCCGCCTTCGACGCCGACGGTGACCTCTTTGTCGCCGACACCAGCGCGAACACCGTCGAACGAATACACCCGGACGGAACCCTCGACACCGACTGGACCGAGCGCGCGCGAATCGCCCTCGCGGCCTTGGGGTCCGGCGCGGACGGCATCGTCGCGGACGGCGGCGTCCTGTACGTGACCCTGTTGGAGAGCCCGACCGCGCGCGTCGTCGCCCTGCCGATCGCCGATCCCGCGCAGGCCACCGTGGCGGTCGATCTCGCTCGCGCTCCGCTCGCGGCACCGCTGCTGCCCGACGACCTGGTGGTCGGGCAGGACGGGTTCCTCTATATCGCCACCGGCAGCGGGCAACTCGTGAGGGCCGATCCGGTCACGCACACCAGTTGCACAATGGCCTTCGGCGAGCCGCTCACCTCGGTAGGTACCTACCGCTACGGGGACCACCGCATGCTCCTGGTCCTCGGCACCGAGAACGGCGACCTCCTGTCGACCACCGTGCTCCTGCCCTGAGCTCAATCGTCGTGCGCGGCACGGGCTCTCCCCTCGCGGAAGAACTCCAGCAGGCTCTCGACCGTCGGCACCTCGCCGCGCGGACGCATGGCCCCGAACGAGGCGTTCCAGAACTCACCGTGGCGGCGGGTCCACGGTCCGACATAGGCGTAGGGTTGAGGATTGTCCCAATCCCCCGGCGACACACCGTAGTTCACCTCGTCCATGGCGACCGACAGATCGAAGTGTTCCGGCCACAGCACCGGTTGTTCGTCGGCGAAGCGGCGTAATGCGGTGTCCCCCACCGCGAACCAGTCGTGCACGGCGGTGGCGGCATCGGCGTCGACGGTGAAGGGCTCGTCCGGATCCATGCGGGTGCCATCGGAGTAGAGCCCCTCGGGCGGGCAGTCGGCCTGGAAACCGGCGGCCAGGGCGAGGTCACTGTAGGTGCCGTGCAGGCGGATCCGGCCCTGCGGCCACACCAGATCGGTGCCCGTCACCGACACCGGCCATTTCACTCCGGCGAAGCCGCCGAGCACGATCCGCATGCGGATGCTGCCGAACCGGCGGTACTGCGGACCGGCGATCAGCAGTTCGGCCGCGGCGTGCAGGGCGAACCGGGTGTCCTCGTAGGTGATGTCGTCCACCCGGAAATCATCCCCGCCGGGCGGGGTGTGTTGCTGGGAAACGGACCCGGGCAAACAAAACAGCGCCACACCGGACGAATCCGGTGTGGCGCTGTCCTGTTTCGGTGTAGTGCTACAGCACTCGGCGAACCGTCAGCTCGCGTTGTCGGTGCAGGCCGAGAGGATTACCTTGGCCTGCCGGGTCGAGGCGGAACCCGTGTCCGGAAACGACGGGGCGCTCTTGCCGAGCACATTGATGGCGGCCGACTCGGCCTCCACCTTGGACGGGGCCCAGGCCCAGCCGAAACGGGTGTCGGCACCTTGGGCGACCGCACCGCAGGCATTGGCGAAGTGCACGACGACCGCGCAGTCGCCGCCACCACACTTGTCCACGGCCGCGCCGTCGGCGCCGTCCCAACTGCCGTAGTTCACGGCATAGGCGACATTTCCGGTGCTCTTGGACAGCGCCAACGCGCCGTACAGGTCACCGGAGGTGGCGATGAAGACCGGATCCGCCGCGTCCGCCGCGGAGGCATTTCCGGCGGCCACGGTGCCCATCGCGGCCATCGACGTAACGGCGAGGCCGACACCGGCCTTGCGCAGCAACGACATTCGATACTCCCCGGGGATGGAAGGTGATAACGGGCGTCATCATGCCAGACGCTTACACGCGCCGCATGACCGAGACGACCTTACCCAGCACCTGGGCTTTGTCGCCATCGATCACGGGATAGGCCGGATTGCGGGGTTCGAGGTAGACGTGGCCGTTGCTGCGCCGGTAGACCTTCACCGTCGCCTCGCCCTCGATCATGGCCGCCACGATCTCGCCGGTGTGCGCCTCCTGCTGCTTGCGCACCACCACGATATCGCCGTCGCAGATGGCCGCGTCGACCATCGAATCGCCGCGAACCCGCAGGCCGAACACGGTTCCGCGGCCGACCAGCTCGCGCGGGAGCGACAGCACGTCGTCGGTGTGCTGCTCGGCCAGGATCGGCGTTCCCGCGGCGATATCACCCACCACGGGCACCGGGACCGAGTTCTCGTCCTGCTGCCGTTGCGGCGCGGCGGCCTTCAGGAACAGCCGCACGTCCATCGGCCTGGTGACCGATTCACTCCGCTTGAGAAACCCGCGCTCCTCCAACTCGCGCAAATGCCGCGAAACAGACGAACCAGACTTCAACCCGACCGCATCCCCGATCTCCCGCGAACTCGGCGAATACCCGTGCCGCTGCACCCAATCCCGGATGGTGCACAGAATCCGCTGCTGCCGCTCCGGCAGGGTGGAGGTGTCCAGATGTTCGAATCCGTCGAAGTCGTCATAGGTCACCGGGGAATCCTACGGCCAGGCGCGGCGCATTCCGCGGTACGACCGGCCGTCCCCGGCACGCGTGCCACCGCTGTCGGCCGGGGTGGCGGAGATCGAGACCGACTCGGTGCGGCGTTCACCGGTGGCGGCGGCCTCGAGCTCCAACCGGTTGTAGTCCTCCGGGCAGTGTGCCGAGCCGATGCGGCCATCCGGCGGGGTGAATCTCTCGCATCCACGCCGGTCTCCCTGTTCGGGCCGGTGATCGTCCACCGAATATGGTGGTGCCGTGGAGGATTACGAGCGGCTGTTCGACCGGGTGCGCGGGGCGATGCTGGGCGGGGCGATCGGGGACGCGCTGGGGTGGCCGATCGAGTTCCTGTCGCTCGAGCAGATTCGGGGACGATACGGTGCGGCGGGTGTGACCGGATATCTTCCGATGTCGAATCCGGATGCGCCGCAACAGATCACCGATGACACACAGATGACGCTGTTCACCGCCGAGGGCCTGTTGCGGTGCCCGGACGGGGCCGATCCCGCGCCGGTGCTGCGGCGGGCGTATCTACGGTGGCGGGACACCCAGCAGCAGAACAAACCCGCCGCCGATGTCGACGGGTGGCTCGGCGGCCACCAATTCCTCTACGCCACGCGGGCTCCGGGGAATGCGTGCCTGACCGGGCTGCGGCGGCAGGCGGAAGAGTTCGTGCCGCCGTTGGAGTTCGGGGAGCCGGGCCCGGTGAATCCGAACTCGAAGGGGTGCGGGACCGTCATGCGCTCCGCGCCCTTCGGCTTGGCCGGGTTCGGCGCCGACCGCGCCTTCTACGCCGCGATGCGCTGCGCCCAGCTCACCCACGGCCACCCGACCGGGTATCTCGCGGCCGGCGCGTTCGCGGTCATCATGGACGCCGTGATCGCGGGCGTCGACCTCCCGATCGCCGTGCGCGACACCATCGTCCGCCTCGCACCCATGCCCTCCAGCGCCGAGACCGTCACCGCACTGTCCGCCGCCCTCGCCATCGCACACCTCGGCTCTCCCACCCCGGAACGCCTCGAGCAGATCGGCGCCGGTTGGTGCGCCGAAGACTGCCTCGCCATCGCCGTCTACTGCGCCCTGCACACCTACCACACCGGCGACATCCGCTCCGGACTCCTGCTGGCGGTCAACCACTCCGGCGACTCCGACTCCACCGGCGCGGTAGCAGGCAACCTCATCGGCGCAATCCACGGCCTCTCCGCCCTCCCCATGCACTGGGTCGAAGTGATCGAGGGCCGCGACGAATTGTTCCGCGTAGCAGACGACCTCGTCCTCAACTTCCACTACAAGGACCGCACCACCCTCGCCGACCGCTACCCCCTCGACACCGGCCTCGTCGGCTGAATCAGGTCCGTCTACAGCGTCCACAGGTCTGCGGTGAACCGCCCCTCGGCGACCGCGTTCATGCGAGCCGCCAACAGTCGCAGTGCCTGTAGCTTGTTCCCAGCCTGGGTGCCGTCGGATCCGCTCCACGCCGCGATTCCGGTAGGCAGGTGGGTCAGATACACCGCCGAGTCCTGCCCGGGTCGGCGCGAACAGTAGGTGTCGATACGAATGTCGGACTCATCCGGCGAGAACCGCTCCCGCTGAATCACTCCTTCCCGATCCGACTATCGCACGAGACAGCGGTGGGGGCCGATCCATTTCGGATCGGCCCCCACCGAAGACGTTGCGGCCGTGCGGATCAGACCGTGAAGCCGAGGGCGCGGAGTTGTTCGCGGCCGTCGTCGGTGATCTTGTCGGGGCCCCACGGGGGCATCCAGACCCAGTTGATCTGGAGGTCTTCGGCGAGGCCGGAGCGGACCAGGGCGTTGCGGGACTGGTCCTCGATGACGTCGGTCAGGGGGCAGGCCGGGGAGGTCAGGGTCATGTCGAGTTTGGCGATGCCGTCCTCGAAGGTCATGCCGTAGACGAGGCCCAGGTCGACGACGTTGATGCCGAGTTCGGGGTCGACGACGTCGCGCATCGCCTCCTCCATGTCGTCGAGGTGCTGGATCTCCTCGGGGGTGAGTTCCTTGGTCTGCTGCTCGGTTTCGCTCATCTCTACTCCCCGTTGCCCATGGTCTTCTTGGCTTCCTCCGCCGAGGCTATCCGCACGACGGCGTCCTTGAACGCCATCCAGCCCAGCAGCGCGCACTTCACGCGGGCGGGATACTTCGACACGCCGGCGAAGGCGATGCCGTCGCCGATCACGTCCTCGTCGCCCTCGAGGGTGCCGCGCGAAGTGATCATCTCGTCGAACGCCTCGACCACCTTCAGCGCCTGCTGCACCGGCAGGCCGATGACCTGGTCGGTGAGCACCGAGGTGGACGCCTGGCTGATCGAGCAACCCTGGCCGTCGTAGGACACGTCCTTGACGTCACCGTTGTCGTCGATGTGCACGCGCAGCGTCACCTCGTCACCGCAGGTGGGGTTGACGTGGTGCACTTCCGCGCCGAAAGGCTCGCGCAGCCCTCGGTGGTGCGGGTGCTTGTAATGGTCCAGGATGACTTCCTGGTACATCTGCTCCATGCGCATGATCTATGCAACTCCGAAGAAGCTCTGGGCCTTCCGCACCGCGGCCACCAGCTGATCGACCTCGTCCACGGTGTTGTACAGCGCGAAGGAGGCCCGCGCGGTGGCGGCGACACCGAAGCGCCGGTGCAGCGGCCACGCGCAGTGGTGGCCGACGCGGATGGCGACACCCTGGTCGTCGAGGATCTGGCCGACATCGTGGGCGTGGATGCCGTCCACCACGAACGACACGGCGCCGCCGCGGTTCTCGTTCACGGTCGGGCCGATGATGCGCACGCCCTCGATCGCGCCGAGGCCCTCCAGGGCGGCTCCGACGAGCGTGTGCTCGTGCGCAGCAACGGCTTCCATACCCACGTTACTCAGATACGCGACCGCGGCGCCCAATCCGATGGCCTGCGAGATCATCATCGAGCCCGCCTCGAACCGCTGCGGCGGCGCGGCGAAGGTCGAGTGATCCATGTACACGGTCTCGATCATGGAGCCGCCGGTGATGAACGGCGGGGTGTCCTCGAGCAACGCGCGACGGCCGTACAGAACGCCGATACCCGAGGGGCCCAGCATCTTGTGGCCGGAGAAGGCGGCGAAGTCGACGCCCAGCTCTTTGAAGTCCACGCCCATGTGCGGCACCGACTGGCAGGCGTCGAGCACCACGAGCGCGCCGACAGCCTTTGCGCGGCGCACCAATTCGGCGACGTCGGCGACCGCGCCGGTCACGTTCGACTGGTGGGTGAAGGCGACAACCTTGGTGGCCGAGGACAATTCGAGCGAGTCGAGATCGATGCGCCCGTCGTCGGTGATCCCGTACCACTTCAGCGTCGCGCCCGTGCGGCGCGCGAGCTCCTGCCACGGAACGAGATTCGCGTGATGTTCGAGCTCGGTGATGACGATCTCGTCCCCGGGCCCGACGCGATGCGGGAATCGGTCGTCGGAGAAGGCGTAGGCCACCAGGTTCAGCGACTCGGTCGCGTTCTTGGTGTACACGATCTCGTCCGCGCCGACGCCGACGAACGCCGCGATCGCCGCGCGCGCCGCCTCGTAAGCCTCATTGGCTTCCTCGGCGAGCTGGTGCGCGCTGCGATGCACGGCCGCGTTGTGTTCGAGCAGGAAGTTCCGCTCGGCGTCGAGCACCTGGAGAGGACGTTGCGACGTCGCACCGGAATCCAAGTACGCCAACGGTTTTCCGTCGCGCACGGTCCGGCTCAGGATCGGGAAGTCGGCCCGGATCCGAGCGACGTCGAGAGTCCCCACGGTGCTGGTCATCTAGGCTCCTACAGGAGAAGTGAAGCGCACGTAGCCGTTCGCGTCGAGTTCCTCGGCCAGTTCGGGGCCGCCCTCGGCCACGATCTTGCCGCCCACGAACACGTGCACGAAGTCCGGCTGGATGTAGCGCAGGATGCGGGTGTAGTGGGTGATCAGCAGGATGCCGCCGTTCTCCCGCTCCTTGTAACGGTTGACGCCCTCGGAAACAATCCGCAGCGCGTCGACGTCGAGGCCAGAGTCGGTCTCGTCGAGGATGGCGATCTTCGGCTTGAGCAGGCTCAGCTGCAGGATCTCCTGGCGCTTCTTCTCACCACCGGAGAAACCCTCGTTGACGGAACGGTCGCCGAAGGCGGAGTCGATCTCCAGCTCGCCCATCGACTCCTTGACTTCCTTGACCCAGGTACGCAGCTTGGGAGCCTCGCCGCGGATGGCGGTGGCGGCGGTGCGCAGGAAGTTGGAAACCGAGACGCCCGGAACCTCGACCGGGTACTGCATGGCCAGGAACAGGCCCGCACGCGCGCGCTCGTCGACCGACATCTCCAGCACGTCCTCACCGTCGAGGGTGATGGAACCACTGGTGACGGTGTACTTGGGGTGGCCGGCGATGGCGTAGGACAGGGTCGACTTGCCGGAACCGTTGGGGCCCATGATCGCGTGGGTCTCGCCCGACTTGATGGTCAGGTTCACGCCCTTGAGGATCTTGATGGGCTCGCCGGTCTCGTCCGGGTTGGCGACCTCGACGTGCAGGTCCTTGATTTCCAGGGTGGTCATCGGATTTCGGATTCCTTTGCGGGATGGGAAGTGTGGTCAGACGCCGACAGCGTCAATCAGACTCCGACAGCGGCGAGCTCGGCCTCGATGGCCGCCTCGAGCCGCTCCCGGACCTCGGGGACGGTGATCTTCTGCAGGATCTCGAAGAAGAAGCCGCGCACCACGAGACGGCGGGCGACCTCCTCCGGGATGCCGCGCGAACGCAGGTAGAACAGCTGCTCGTCGTCGAAACGACCGGTGGCCGCGGCGTGCCCGGCCCCGACGATCTCGCCGGTCTCGATCTCCAGGTTCGGCACCGAGTCGGCGCGCGCGCCGTCGGTGAGCACCAGGTTGCGGTTCACCTCGTAGGTGTCGGTGCCCTCGGCCGCGGCGCGGATCAGCACGTCGCCGACCCACACGGTGTGCGTGTCCGGCTTGTCGGAGGTCGGATCGCCCTGCAGCGCACCCTTGTACTGCACGTTGGACTTGCAGTTGGGCTGCGAGTGGTCGACCAGCAGACGCTGCTCGAAGAACTGGCCGTCGTCGGCGAAGTACACGCCCAGCAGCTCGGCGTCGCCGCCGGGACCCGCGTAGCGGACATTGCCGGTCAACCGCACCACGTCGCCGCCGAGGGTGACATTGGTGTGGCGCAGGGTGGCGTCGCGGCCCAGCTTGGCGTGGTGCGCGGTGACGTGCACGGCGTCCTCGGCCCAGTCCTGCACGACGATCACGTTCAGCGCGGCGCTGTCACCGAGGATGAATTCCACGTTCTCGGCGTAGGTTCCGCTGCCCTTCTGGTCGAGGACCAGGGTGGCGCGGGCGAAATTGCCCAGGCGGATCTGCAGGTGCCCGTAGGCGGTCTTGCCCACACCCGGACCGGTGACGGTCACCGTGATCGGCTCGGCCACTTCGGTTTCCGCGCCGACCGTCACGACGGTCGCCTGCTCGAAACCGGAGTACGCCTGTGCGGCAACACGATCGGTCGGGGTGCCGCCCTCGCCCAGGCGGGCGTCGGTGCGGTCCACGGTCTCGGCGGTGACGCCGGCGGGCGCGCTCACCTCGACGGTGGCCTGCCCGTCCCGCACGGCGGTGCCGTCGTGCAGGCCGTTCAGGCGACGCATCGGGGTGAAGCGCCACGCCTCGTCACGACCCGAGGGAATCTCGAAGGCGTTCACGTCGAACGACGCGAAAACCTCACCCTTGTTCAGGGCAGGGGTACGAGCCTCAGCGGCTTCAGCGACATTCGGCACCGCCGAAGTGGCAACGTTCTCGACGGCCATCAGCCGACGGCTCCTTCCATCTGCAGTTCGATCAGGCGGTTCAGCTCCAGGGCGTACTCCATCGGGAGCTCCTTGGCGATCGGCTCCACGAAGCCGCGCACCACCATCGCCATGGCCTCGTCCTCGGTCAGACCGCGGCTCATCAGGTAGAACAGCTGGTCCTCGGACACCTTCGAGACGGTCGCCTCGTGGCCCATGGTCACGTCGTCCTCGCGGATGTCGACGTAGGGGTAGGTGTCGGACCGGCTGATCGTATCCACCAGCAGCGCATCACATTTCACGGTCGACTTGGACGCGTACGCGCCCTTGTTGACCTGCACCAGACCACGGTAGGAGGCACGGCCACCGCCGCGCGCCACCGACTTGGAGATGATGTTCGAGGAGGTGTGCGGCGCCAGGTGCAGCATCTTCGCGCCGGTGTCCTGGTGCTGGCCCTCACCGGCGAACGCGATGGAGAGCACCTCGCCCTTGGCGTGCTCACCGGTCATCCACACGGCCGGGTACTTCATGGTGACCTTGGAGCCGATATTGCCGTCGACCCATTCCATGGTCGCGCCCGCCTCGGCCTTGGCGCGCTTGGTCACCAGGTTGTAGACGTTGTTCGACCAGTTCTGGATCGTGGTGTAGCGGCAGCGGCCGCCCTTCTTCACGATGATCTCGACCACCGCGGAGTGCAGCGAATCCGAGGAGTAGATCGGCGCGGTGCAGCCCTCGACGTAGTGGACGTAGGCGTCCTCGTCGACGATGATCAGCGTCCGCTCGAACTGACCCATGTTCTCGGTGTTGATGCGGAAGTACGCCTGCAGCGGGATGTCCACGTGCACGCCCGGCGGCACGTAGATGAACGAACCACCCGACCACACAGCGGAGTTCAGCGCGGAGAACTTGTTGTCACCCGACGGAATCACCGAGCCGAAGTACTTCTGGAACAGCTCGGGGTGCTCCTTGAGACCGGTGTCGGTGTCGAGGAAGATGACGCCCTGCTTCTCCAGGTCCTCACGGATGGAGTGGTAGACGACCTCGGACTCGTACTGCGCGGCGACACCGGCGACCAGACGCTGCTTCTCCGCCTCCGGGATGCCCAGCTTGTCGTAGGTGTTCTTGATGTCCTCGGGCAGCTCTTCCCAGGAAGCGGCCTGCTTCTCCGAGGAGCGCACGAAGTACTTGATGTTGTCGAAGTCGATGCCCTCGAGGTTGGAGCCCCAGTTCGGCATGGGCTTCTTGTCGAAGATGCGCAGCGCCTTGAGGCGGAAGTCGAGCATCCATTCGGGCTCGCTCTTCTTGGCCGAGATGTCGCGCACGACCTCCTCGGACAGGCCGCGCTTGGCACTGGCACCGGCGACATCCTTGTCGGCCCAGCCGTACCCGTACTTACCCAGGGACGCGATGGTCTCTTCCTGGGTCAGCGGCTGCACCTGGTCGGTGGTCGTCGTCATTCGGCACTCCTTCCGGAGTCATGTGTAGAAGTCGTTGCGGGCTGTGCAACTGGGGGTACCACGAGGGGAACGTGGGTGGTGCAGGCGCAGTCGCCGTTGGCGATGGTCGCCAGGCGCTGCACATGGGTCCCGAGAATCTCTCGGAAGGCTTCGAGCTCGGCCGCGCACAGCTCCGGGAATTCCTCGGCGACGTGCGAAACCGGGCAGTGATGCTGGCATATCTGTACGCCCGCACCGACTTTCCGGGTCGAGGCCGCGAATCCGGCGTCGGTGAACGCTTCCGCGATCTCCTCGGCCTTGGCCTCGGTCTCGGCCGGGGTGTGCCCGGCGAGCTCACCGACCCCGGCCACGATGGCCTGGACCCGCTTGCGCGCGAAATCGGTGATGGCCGCGTCGCCGCCGAGCTCCCGGATCTGCCGCATGGCGGCTCCGGCGAGGTCATCGTAGGCGTGCCCCAGCTTGCCCCGGCCGGTGGCCGTCAGCTGGAACTGCTTGGCGGGACGCCCGCGGCCCTTCTGCTGCCAGGGCGCGGACCGGGTGGCCCGCGCTTCACCGGATTCGATGAGTGCGTCCAGGTGCCGGCGCACGCCCGCCGGGCTCAGGCCGAGCCGCTCACCGATGGCGGTCGCGGTGATCGGGCCCTCCTCCAGCAGCAGCTTGATGACGGCTTCCCGGGTGTGCCCCTCACCCGCCGGTCCGGACGCCACAACGGACCGGGCACCCTCGTTCTGGTGCCCGGTCTGTTGCGCATTCCGCAAACCCACGGTTTTCACAACACAAGTGTGACGGAATTCCATTCCGCGATCCAGTAAGGGTTCCCTGACCTGATCTTCGCGACCTGGGACGATGCGATGGGGTGTGAGCTGGACCACGATATATTCGGAAATTCCGCTCGTACGGTGCAGGTTTTCGACGGGGTGAACACAGTGCTCGTGGTGGGTGCGACGGGAAACGTCGGACGACAGGTAGTTGCCCAGTTGAACGCGAAGGGGGTACCGACCAGAGCGCTGGCTCGAGATCCGGAGAGCTCGGAATTTCCCGAAGGGGTGCAGGTGGTGCGCGGGGATCTGGCTGAGCCGGAGTCGCTGGCGGCGGCCGCGGACGGCGTCGAATCCGTGTTCCTGGTGTGGCCGTTCCACGGGACCGAGGGCGCGGCCGAGGTGCTGAAGGTGCTCGGCGGGCACGCGCGGCGGGTGGTCTATCTGTCGTCGACGACGGTGAACGACGAAGGGCCGCAATCGGATCTGATTCCCGAGCTGCATGCCGGGATGGAGGCGCTGCTCGCGGAGTCCGGGGTGCCCTGGACCGTGCTGCGGGCGGACACCATCGCCTCGAACGCGCTGGGGTGGGCCGGGCAGATCCGGGCGGGCGACGTGGTGCGCGGGACCGAGGTTGCGCCGACCGCGGTGGTGCACGAGGGCGATATCGCGGCGGTGGCGGTCGAATTGCTCACCGATCACTCGCATACCGGGCGCACATATCTCGTGACCGGGCCGCGCGTGGTCGGCCGGGCCGATCAGGTCCAGGCCATCGGCGAGGCGCTGGGCCGGTCACTGCGATTCGAGGCGCTGCCGCTGGACGTGGCGCGGGAGTCGATGACGCGGGCGGGACTGCCCGCTCGGCTCATCGCCTCGCTGCTGTCGATGGCCGAATTCCGGCCGCCCTCGGACCTGGTGACCACGACCGTCGCCGAGCTCACCGGGCGGCCGGCACGCGATGTGCGGGACTGGGCCGCGGAGAACGCGGTGGCGTTCCGGGCATAAGTTCGATGCCAATCGAATTGTCATAGGGGGTGGGTGTCACAGCGCCCACCCGTGACCACGACAGCCGATCCAGGAAAGCCGGTGCCAGCATGCCCGTCGCACTGTCCCTTCTCGACCTCGCCGCCATCGCGCCGGGTCAGACCGCGCGTGACAGCTTCCACAACAGCGTCGCGCTGGCACAGGCGGCGGAACGCAGTGGGTATGAGCGGGTTTGGTATGCCGAGCACCACAACATGGGATCGATCGCGTCCAGCGCGACCAGCGTGCTCATCGGATACGTGGCCGGGCACACCGAGTCGATCCGGCTGGGCGCGGGCGGGATCATGCTGCCCAATCACTCGCCGCTGGTGATCGCCGAGCAGTTCGGGACCCTCGAGTCGCTGTATCCGGGGCGGATCGACCTCGGGCTGGGGCGCGCGCCGGGCAGCGATCAGGAGACGATGCGGGCGTTGCGGCGCAATCCGTCGTCGGCGGACACGTTCCCGCAGGATGTGCTGGAGTTGCAGGGGTATCTGACCGGGAACTCGGTGATTCCGGGCATCAAGGCCGTGCCGCGCGCGGAAGGGATTGTGCCGCTCTACATTCTGGGGTCGTCGCTGTTCGGGGCGCAGCTGGCCGCGCACCTCGGGCTGCCGTACGCGTTCGCCTCGCATTTCGCACCCGACGCCCTGCACCAGGCGGTGCGGGAGTACCGGGACCGGTTCCAGCCCTCGGAGCAGCTCGCCGAGCCGTACGTGATCGCCGGGGTGAATGTGTTCGCCGCGGACAGCCAGGACGCGGCCCAGGAACAGAAGACGGTCGCCTACCGGAACCGGGCGCGGGCCTTCATCAAGCGCAGCGCCAAGGGGATGGAGTTCTCCGACGAGGAGATCGACGCCTTCCTGAGCACGCCGCAGGGCGGGCATCTGCGCAAGATGACGACCTACACCGCCGTCGGCACGCCCGCCGAAGTCGTTGCGTACCTGGAGGATTTCGCCGGCGACATTCAGGCCGACGAGCTGATCACGGCGCATCACGCCCAGAACGTCGACGATCGGGTGCGCTCGATCGAGCTGACCGGAGCGGCGATGGCCGCGCGCGAATCCGTCACGCGCTGAGGCGTTCTCCTGACGGGGCCCCGCGGCGCAGGGCGATCACGGTGGCCCCGAACAACATCGGGACGAGCCAGGTATAGGCATTGTGGACGAGAAGTTCCGCGAGGCCGTGGTTCTCGAAGTCCAGGATGTGCTCGCGGTACACGCCGAACAACCTGTAGAAGCCGCCCGCGCAGATGAGGAAGACCGCGAGCAGGACAGCGGCGATCGGGAGCGATCGGTGGCGAATCGCCAAGTGCGCCAAGTAGATCAGGAGCGGCGCGAGCCACACCCAGTGGTGGATCCAGCTGAACGGCGACACGACGGTGGCGGTCAGACCGCACAGGATCACGGCAGGAAGTTCGCGACCGGAGACGGACAGGCGGCGGGCCAGCACCAGGCAGACGGCGGCGAAGGCGAGGGCCGCGGCGAGCCACAGCACTTGCGCCCCGCCGCCCGAGCCGAGCGAGCGGGCGATCAGCCCGCGCAGGGATTCGTTGTACGGGGTGTCGGGTGCGCCGATGCGGGAGGAGTCGGCGAACACGCCACCCCAGAAGGCCAGCGAATCCTTCGGCAGCACGGCCAGCCCGATCGCCATGGTGGCGATCAGAGTGCCGGATGCCGTGGCAGCCGCACGGAATCGCCCGGTCACCACCAGGTACAGGATGAAGAACGCCGGGGTCAGCTTGATCCCGGTGGCGATGCCGATGAGGACTCCCTTGCCACGCGCGGAGTCCGGCAGCGCCGTGTCGGCCAGGACCAGCAGCAACAGCAGGATGTTGATCTGCCCGAAGGCCATGGTCGAACGGATCGGCTCGCAGAACAGCAGCAGACCGGCGGCGGCCGGGCCCAGGATCAGCATGCGGCGGTCGCGCCGGTAGCCGAGGATCGACAGGGCCGCGACCACCGCGCCGGTGAGCATCGCGAAGTTCGCGAGCCCGCCGACCCCGGTGAACACCGCACCGTGCAACGCCGTCAGCGGCACGAACAGCAAGGCGGCGAACGGGGTGTAGACGAAATCCCAGCCGCTGCGCGTATTCGGATGCAGCGGTGTGTCATACAGCGAAACGCCGTGCAACACCCGGCTCCCCGCGATCCGGTAGGCGTCGAGATCCTCGAGGTGCAGCATCGCCCGCGGGTCCCTCACCGCCATGCCCAGCCACTGCAACCCGGCCAGTGCGCCCAGCACCGCCACCAGCCACACCGCGACCAGTGGAATCGAGCGCTGGTGGGGCACATCCGGATTCGCGGCCGCGGCTCCGTCGATCACCGGCAACGGCATGTCAGCCCCTCGAGCTCTGGGTTCCGATTGCCGCCTCACCGTAGAGAGAGCGCCCCGAGATCACCTGCCCCGAATTGTAAGTGCTTGCATTTCAGATTCTGGGTGTGGTGGCGAACCTAGCCGTGAAAGGGATCGACGTCCTGGCCGGGTAGCCAGGAGCGGCCGGGTTCGGTCCAGCCGTTGGCCTTGATCATCTTCTTGGCGGCGCGCTGATTTCGCCCGATGAGGCGGTCCAGGTACAGGTGGCCGCGCAGATGATCGGTCTCGTGCTGCAGGCAGCGGGCCAGATAGCCGGTGCCCTCGACGGAGACCGGCTCGTTGTGGATGTCGACGCCGGTGACGCGCGCCCAGTCGGCGCGGCCGGTGGGGAACCACTCCCCCGGCACCGACAGGCAGCCTTCGGTGTCGTCGTCGGGATCCGGCATGGTTTCGGGGATCTCGGAGGTCTCGATGACCGGGTTGACCACGTAACCGCGTCGGCGGCCTTCGGCGGTCATCAGGTCGTAGATGAAAATCGCACGCGGGTCGCCGATCTGGTTGGCGGCCAGGCCCGCGCCCCGGGCCGCGGTATTGGTCTCGAACAGGTCCTCGACGAAAGCGGCCAGCTCGTCGTCGAATTCGGTGACGGGTACGGCCGGTGCGGAGAGTCGGGGGTCACCGGCGATCAAGATCGGTCGAACAGCCATGCCCTATTTCTCCCAGACCGATGCCGGACGGTTGCCGCCGGGGTCAGGGGCGCGGGATATTACGCAGGTTGCTGCGGGCCATGTCGACCATGCGGCCGACGCCGCCGGCCAGCACGATCTTGCCCGCGGCCAGCGCGAAGCCCCTCACCTGCGCGGCGTCGATCCTGGGCGGCAGCGCGTTCGGGTCGGTGACCACGTCGAGCAGGAACGGGCCGGGCTCGGCCAACGCCTTGGTCAGCCCGGCGCGCGCCTGCGTGGGATCGCTGACCTGCATCGACGGAATGCCCACGCCCACGGCGATACTCGCGTAGTCGACCGGTTCCTGGTCGGTGCCCTAGTCGGGCAGGCCCTCGACCAGCATCTCGAGCTTCACCATGCCGAGGGTGGAGTTGTTGAAGACCACGATCTTGACCGGGAGGCGATGCCGCCACACGGTGAGCAGTTCACCCATGAGCATGGCCAGGCCACCGTCGCCGGACATCGAGATCACCTGCCGCCCGGGGAAAGCCGTCTGCGCGCCGATGGCATGCGGCAGCGTGTTGGCCATGGTGCCGTGCCGCCAGGAGCCGATGTGCGAGGCGATGGCCAGCACCGAGGCGCCGTTGCGGTGCGCGCAGTTGCCGAGACCGAGCCTGACCGACCGTCGCACCGTAACCCACTCCGAGCAGGGAACAGCCGCATTGTTGCCAGACCGCGACGCGGCCCGGCCTTCACATGCCGTTGAACTCGACCAGCGGCGGCGGGTAGCCGGGGACGGGAGGTATTGCGCGCCACGGCTTATGGATCCGGCCGCCGGGCAGGTGCGCGAGTTCGGGCAGCCAGCGGCGCACGTGGTCGCCATCGGGGTCGAAACGCTCGGCCTGACACACCGGGTTCAGCACCCGGTTGGGGCGGGTGCCGGTGCCCGCGGCCCACTGCCAGTTCATCTGGTTGTCGGCGATATCGCCGTCGACCAGCCAGGTCAGGAAGTGGTTCGCGCCGAGCCGCCAGTCCACGCCGAGGGATTTGGTGAGGAAGCTCGCGGCCAGCAGGCGAGCGCGGCCGGGCATCCAGTCCTCGGGGCGCAGCGGCGTTTCGAGCCGACGGCGGAAATACGGTGTGAAGACCGAGAAATGGTCGCGGCCGGTGGCCGGGCGCAGCTCCGACGGGTCGATCATGGTCACCGCGGCGGGATGCACGACCAGGCGGCAGCCCGAGGGCGCGGGCCCGATCGCGCAGGCCCTGCTCGCGGATTCGGCTGTAGCGGCTGACATCCGCGGCGATATGGACGGCACTCGCACCGATTTCGGCGATGACCCGCGCGACCTCGTCCACGATAGCGCCCCGGCGGATCACCACGGGCACGCCCAGCGCCCGCAATTCGGCGTCCAGCTCGGAGAGAGTCGAGAGCAAACGCGGGAATGTTCGCGGAGGATCAGCCGCACAAGCTATCAGCGCACCGCGGCCGGGTTCGGCGCGTGGGTGCGGCGGTCGGCGGGGCGGGTCGCCCAGGAGATGGCCGTCAGCAGCGCCATGACGGTGAGGATCGGGACTTCGTGGCGGGCGTAGCCGGTGGTCAGGTGGGAGGCGATGGCCCCGGTGTAGACGAAGAACGCACCGGCGTAGGCCCATTCCTTCACCAGCGGGAAGCGCGGAACCACCAGTGCGAGCGCGCCGAGCAGCTTCCAGGTGCCCAGGATGACCAGGAAATAGGTCGGGTAGCCCAGCTGCACGGTGACATCACGGGCCAGGGAGATCCGGGTGACGTCCCACCAGCCCCCGACCGCCAGCTCGGCCACGACCAGGATGGTGGTGGTCCAGTACAGGTACACGACCGCGCGGTCGGGAACGATTCGTGTGACGATGGATTGTGTAGTCATGACACTGTGACGTTCGGCAGGCGCGAAGTATGTCCGACCACGACACGGGTTCCCCGGCGGAACGTTTCGAGCGGCGGCGCGGCAGGCTGACCGCACTGGCCTTCCGGATGCTCGGGGCCTCGGGCGAGGCCGAGGACGCGGTGCAGGAGACGTGGTTGCGGTTGAGCCGCGCGGATATCGACGGCATACGCAATCTCGACGGCTGGCTCACCACCGCGCTGTCCCGCATCTGCCTGGACGGGCTGCGATCGCGGCGGGTCACGCGGGAGTACCCGCTGGGAACCGCTGTCCCCGAAGGGCTTCCGTATGTGCCCGCGGTGGGCGGGCCGGAGGATCAGGCCCTGCTCACCGAGGATATGGAACGAGCGGTGCTGGTGCTGCTGCACCGGCTGCACCCCGCCGAGCGCGTCGCGTTCGTGCTGCACGACATGTTCGAGGTGCCGTTCTACGAGATCGCCGAGATCCTGGACCGGTCGCCCAACGCGGCCCGGCTGCTGGCCAGCAAGGCGCGCCATCGCGTGATCGGAGAGGTCGACGAGGTAGGGCCGGACACCTTGCGGGAACACCGAATCGTGCGGGCGTTCCTGGCGGCCGTGCGGGCCGGGGACATCGGGGCCGTGCTCAGTGTGCTCGCCCCCGACATCACCGTGTCCGCCGATCGGGTCGCCGCGCCCGGCCGGGTTCCGGTCAGCGCGCAAGGTACGCGGGTCGTGGCGCGCCTGGCCGCCGGGTTCGCCGCCCGTGCCGAGTTCGCGACCATCGTGCTGGTGGACGGGCGCGTGGGGGCCTTGGTGGCGGCGCGCGGGGAAGCGCCGGCGGTCATGGCGTTCACCATCGAGGGCGAGCGGATCACCCGCATCGAGGTGATCGCCGAACCGGAGGCGCTGGCGCGACTACCGCTGGCGGTCCCGGACTTCAGCGCGTAGCAACGAGTTTGACCGGTCCCTCGAGCAGTGCGTCGATGGAATCCTCCCAGGCCACGGTGCGGGTGGTGACCAGGCTCGGATCGAAGCGGCCGGTCGCGACGAGGTCGAGGACCTGCGGAATGGTGGGGCGCACGTGGGCGCGACCGGTGTGGAAAGTACAACAGCGCGAATACATTTCGAGCATGGGCAGGGCGACGTCCTGGGTCTGGACGCTGACGCTGGTGCAGGTGCCGTCATTGGCGGTGGCGCGAATGGCCGCGACCAGGGCCTTGGCCCCGCCCGCGGCCTCGACGGTGATCGGGAAGCGACCGACTCGTTCGGTCGGTTTGCCCTCGATCGGTTCGGCGCCGAGTCTGGCCGCGATGGCCAGTCTTTCGGGGTCGGTGTCGAGGTAGACGACGCGCGCGGCGCCCAGCGCGAGCGCCAGGCCCGCGGCGTAGAGCCCGATCGAGGGTGCGGCCGGGCCGCCGAGCACCAGCACCTCCGCGCCCGGCCGGTCCGCCAGGTGCGGGGCGACGGTGCGGTGGGCGTCGGAGATATTGTCGCTGGCGCTGGCCACCGAGACGGGGTCCACGCCGGCGGGCAGCGGGACGAGCATGGCGTCCGCGTGCGGGACCCGGACCAGGTCCGACCAGAAACCGCCCCAGTTCAGCCCGCCCATCGGGCCCAGGCCGTAGGACGACATGAAGGGGACGGTGGTGCAGTTGCCGGTGCGGCCGCGCAGGCAGGAATCGCAGACGCCGCAGGAGATCTGGAAGGGGACGACGACCTTGTCGCCCGGGCGGACAGTGGTCACCTCGTCGCCGACGGCGATCACCTCGGCCACGCCCTCGTGACCGAAGGCGTAGGGGCCCTGCAGCGGGAACCGGCCCTGGATGACGGCCGGGTCGATATCGCAGGTCGCGACCGCGACCGGGCGGACCAGGGCCTGGTCGGGGGCATCGAGGACGGGTTCGTCGATGTCGTCCCAGTGCAGGGAATCGGGGGCGTCGAGCACGAGTCGCTTCATTGATCGATCTTCGCTAGAACGTTCTTTCTAGTCAACCCTCCCTAGGGTGAATTCGCTTCGGCGGCAGAGACTTCCGCCAGACTCAGGCGGATCAAGCGCGCCATGGCGGTCGAGACCGTGTGCAGCGGCTCATCGGTGCGGCGGACGCGGGCGAGAATGGTCGCACCCTCGTAGGCCGCCACCACCGTGGTGGCCAGCGCATGCGCCTCCCCCGGCTCCATGCCCATCTCGGTCAGCATTTCCGCGAAGCCGTGCGCCATGGCATCGAACGCCGATACACAAGCGCTGCGCACGGATTCGACATCACTGCCGCCGTCCAGCGCGGGCGTGCCCACCGGACAGCCGTCGGTCCAGCCGGTTTCGGCCAGCTTCGCGGCCATGAAGTCGAACAGGGTTGCGGCCGTGCCGAAGACATCCCCCGGGGCCTGGCGGATCATGCGGCCCACCAGCACCCCGGTGCCGGTGATGGCCGATACCGCGATCTCCTCCTTCCCGCCCGGAAAGTGGTGGTAGATCGACCCGTACGGCAGCCCCGCCGCCTCACTCAACTTCTTCAGCCCGAATCCGTGATAGCCGTGACGGGCGAGCAACCCGGCCGCGGCCACCTCGATTCGCCGTTTCGAATCGGACACCATTCATCCAGAGTATGAGCGGGGTCCGACAGCGGCAGGGCGAATCGTGTTCGCGCAGTGGATCAACCGAGGGCCGCGATGGCCGCGCGCAGCTTGGCGGCGGCGGTGTCGGCCACCTCTTTCAGCGCCGGATCACCCGCCACCTGCACCATCAGCTCCGGATTCATGGCCTCCACGAGGACGGCGTCGTCGTTCGAAGGATCCTTGCGCACAACGACATTGCACGGCAGCAGCAGCCCGATCTGGCGATCCACGCCGAGGGCGGCGTGCGCCAACGGCGGATTGCACGCGCCCAGGATGAGGTAGTCCTCCATCTCCGCGCCCAGCTTCTGCCGCAGCGTGGCGGTGACGTCGATCTCGGTGAGCACGCCGAAACCCTGGTCGGACAGGGCTTTCCGGGTTCGTTCGACCGCGTCGGCGAAATCGGTGTGCAGGGTGGTCGACAGCGCGAGTGCCATGGGTGTTCCTTTCGATCCCGTTCGCTAGGCCAGCGTCAGGAAGAGTTTTTCCAGTTCCTCGACGGTCATCGGCTCGGAGTTCTCGGCCTGCTCGCCGGTCAGGCAGTCGCGCAGACCGGTGGCGACGATCTTGAATCCGGCCCGGTCCAGAGCCTTCGACACCGCCGCGAGCTGGGTGACCACGTCCTTGCAGTCACGACCCTGCTCGATCATGGAGATGACGCCCGCGAGCTGTCCGTGTGCCCGCCGCAGGCGGTTGAGGACCTGCGCGATGGCTTCGTCGTCACCGATCATTGCGATTCCTTTCCCGAGTCCGATGACCCCATCATACCCCTGGGGGTATCACAGTGCCCGGAGCTGAGCGAGCCCCGCATCGACCTTCGAGCCCAGCGCACCCAGCACGGCGGGCAGCAGGGTCAGGGTCGCCAGCAGCACGAACGCCACCGCGAACATGATGCCGACGGCCATGGTGCGCACCGCGGGCGCGGGCACGACCAGCACGGCCGACAGACTCACCAGCACGGTCAGACCCGAGAGCAGCACGGCCTTGCCGGCGGTGCCCATGGTCACGGCGACCGCGGTGCGCGGTGAGGTCCCGCCGCGAATGGCGTCACCGAAGCTCGACACCACGAACAGCGCGGAGTCGATGCCGAGCGCCAGGGCGAACATCATGGCGGAATTCATGGCCCACACCGAGATCAGCGTGACATGGTTCAGCAACACCAGCCCGCCCGCCGAGGCGACGAGTCCGGTGAGGGTCAGCAGGAGCGGCAGTCCGGCCGCCACCAGCGAGCCGAAGGCCAGCACCATGATCGCCAGAGTGACCGGCCGGAAGAACATTTCGGCCTTCACCATGGCGTCGTGGTTGGCCTTGTTGAAGTCGCTCCACAGCGGGCGCGATCGGCCATGAGGGACCCGAAGCGGCCCAGTGCACCGCCGGGGCGGTCGTGATCGGAGAAGCGTCGGGGACGCCGACTGTCGTACTTCGCATCCGGCTTCTTTCCATACTCCCTGGGGTATATCGAAACCACACCGGGGGGTATCGATGCGACAGCGAGGTGCCCCACGGCAAACCATGGGCACCCATCCGAACCCGCGTTCCGGCCATGCGCTGGGCGTCACCGGCCCGCCGCCGGACTAGGCTTCGCAGATGTGGCTGTAGTGGAAGGCGCGCGGCGCAGAGTCATCGAAGTCGGACGCCGGGCCCTGGGCCTGGACGTCCCCGCCGCCGATCACACCGTGGCCGTCCTGCACAGCGTCGACGCCGACCGGCCCGGGCTGGACCGCCACGAAACCCTGCAGTTGATGCGGATCCGGCTGCTCGGCGCGACCGGAGCCGTGATCATGGCGGTGTCGGCGCTGGGCGTCGGCGCGCAGCCGGTGCACCAGAACCCGATCTCGGGCATGCGGGTGCTCGGGTTCTTCGCGCGCGCGGGCACCTCGACCCTGGCCATGTGCATGATCGGCACGGTGCTGGTGATCATGGCGTGGCTTCTGCTGGGCCGCTTCGCCATCGGCGGGTGGGGCGGGGATCCGCGCCACCGGCTCAGCCGCTCACAGATGGACCGGACACTGCTGCTGTGGATTCTTCCGCTCAGCGTCGCGCCGCCCATGTTCAGCAATGACGTGTATTCGTATCTGGCACAGAGCGAGATCGCGGCCCGGGGCATGGACCCGTACTCCGTCGGACCGGTCGCCGGGCTGGGGCTCAGCAATGTGCTCACCAACAATGTGCCCAACATCTGGCGGGAGACTTCCGCACCTTACGGGCCGTTGTTCCTGTGGATGGGACGCGGCATCGCGCAGATCACCGGCGACAACATCATTCTCGGGGTGTGGATGCACCGGGCGCTGGTCATGGCCGGCGTGGCGCTGATGGTGTGGGCGCTGCCCCGGCTGTCGCGGCGCTGCGGTGTCGCGGGAGTGAGCGCGCTGTGGCTGGGCGCGGCCAATCCACTGGTGCTGTTCCATCTGGTGGGCGGCGTCCACAATGACGCGCTCATGATCGGACTCATGCTGGCGGGTCTCGAATTCTGCATGCGCGCCATCGAGGACGCTCCGCGTTTCGATCAACGGGCTTGGGCGCTGCTGATTTTCGGCGCCGTCGTGATCACGTTGTCGTCAGCGGTGAAGATGCCCTCACTGGTAGCCCTCGGATTCGTCGGCATGGCCGCCGCACGCCGAATGGGGCGCGGGTTCAAACCGTTCCTGATCGTCGGCGGCGTGCTCGGCACCATAGCCGTGGCCACCACACTGTTCGTGGCTTTCGCCAGCGGCCTGGGCTTCGGCTGGGTCAATACGATTGCCACCGCCACCACTGTGCGCAGTTACCTCTCGCTGCCGACGGCCATCGGGATCATCACCGGATTCGGCGGCGTGCTGCTCGGGCTCGGTGACCACACCACCGCCCTGCTCGACATCACCCGGCCCATCGCGGAGATCGCGGCCGGTTTCGTGACGCTGCGCATGCTCATCGCGACCTGGACCGGACGCTTGAACGCGATCGGCGCGCTGGGCGTTTCGCTCGGCGCGATCGTGCTGCTGTTCCCGGTCGTGCAGCCGTGGTATCTGCTGTGGGCGATCGTGCCGCTGGCCGCGTGGGCCAATACGCGCGCGTTCCGGGTGCCCGCCGTGGTGCTTTCGGTCGTGGTGTCGGTGATGGTGATGCCGCGCGGCGCGGACTTCTACGTCTTCCAGATCGTCGAATCCGCCATCGCCACCGTGATAGTGGGACTGCTGTTCATCTTCTTCACCCGAAATGTGCTGCCGTGGCGCAATCAGCCGGGGGTGTCGGCTCCGTCACAGCGGCCCACGCCTTACGGTGTCTCTTCGTGACCGCAGCTTCCGGACCCGCCGTACGTGTCGACGGCGTCGTGAAACGCTACGGCGAGACCACCGCGGTCGACGGCATCAGCTTCGATATCGAACGCGCACAGGTGCTGGCGCTGCTCGGGCCCAACGGGGCGGGCAAGACCACCACCACCGAAATGTGCGAGGGCTTCGTGGCGCCCGACGCCGGGCGGGTGCGGGTGCTGGGCTTGGACCCGATCGCCGATTCCGATCAGCTTCGACCGCGCATCGGGGTGATGCTGCAGGGCGGCGGGGCGTACCCGGGATCCAAGGCCGGGGAGATGCTGGATCTGGTCGCGTCGTACTCGGCGAATCCGCTCGATCCGGCCTGGCTGCTGGACACGCTCGGACTCAAGGACGCCCGGCGCACGCCCTATCGGCGGCTCTCGGGCGGTCAGCAGCAGCGGCTCGCGTTGGCGTGCGCGCTGGTCGGGCGGCCCGAGATCGTGTTCCTGGACGAGCCGACCGCCGGATTGGACGCGCAGGCACGGCATCTGGTGTGGGAGCTCATCGACGCGCTGCGCCGCGACGGGGTCAGCGTGCTGCTCACCACGCACATGATGGACGAGGCCGAACAGCTCGCCGACCAGCTGGTCATCATCGACCACGGGCGCGTGGTCGCCCAGGGCACGCCCGCCGAGGTCACCTCGCACGGGGCCGAGGGGCGGCTGGCCTTCACCGCGCCGCCGAAGCTCGACCTGACTCTGCTGGAAGCCGCACTGCCGGAAGGGTTCACGCCACGCGAGACCGCGCCCGGCTCCTACCTGCTGCAGGGCGATATCACCCCGCAGGTGCTGGCCACCATGACCGCGTGGTGCGCGCGTATCGACGTGCTGCCCACCGACATTCGCATCGACCAGCGCCGGCTGGAAGACGTGTTCCTCGAACTGACCGGGCGGGAGCTGCGCGGATGAGCGAGACCGTGAACCGATTCGCGGCGGGCACCTTCTCCCCCGCACCGCAGCCGACCACGCGCGCCAAGATGCTGGCGGCGCAGACGCGCATGGAGCTGATCCTGTTGCTGCGCAACGGGGAACAGCTGCTGCTGACCATGTTCATCCCGATCACGCTGTTGATCGGATTGTCGCTGCTGCCGGTGAGCGGGCTGGGCGAGCATCGGGTGGACCGGGTGGTGCCGGCGGTGATGATGGTGGCGATCATGTCGACCGCGTTCACCGGGCAGGCCATCGCGGTCGGGTTCGATCGGCGCTACGGGGCGTTGAAGCGGCTCGGGGCGACGCCGTTGCCGCGATGGGGCATCGTGGCGGGCAAGTGCTCGGCGGTGCTGATCGTGGTGGTGCTGCAGTCGGTTCTGCTGGGGGCCATCGGTTTCGCGCTCGGGTGGCGGCCGTCGCTGGCCGGGCTGCTACTGGGCGCGGTGGTCATCGCGCTGGGGACCGCTACCTTCGCGGCGCTGGGACTGCTGCTGGGCGGGACGCTCAAGGCCGAGGTCGTGCTGGCGTTGGCCAATATTCTGTGGTTCGTCATGCTCGGGACGGCGAGCCTGGTGTTCATGTCCGACGATCTGCCGCACGCGGTGAGTCTGATCGCGCGGATCATTCCGTCCGGGGCGCTCTCGGAGTGCCTGGAGCAGGCGATGCGCACCAGCGTCGACTGGTACGGGCTCGCGGTGCTGGCGGGCTGGGGTGGGCTGGCCGGGTGGCTGGCGACCCGCTTCTTCAAATTCGATTGACGCTCACGGTGTTTAACGACACGTTGTAGTAGGGCGGGTGACGGGGCGAAATACCGCCCCGCTACCATCGACGCGTGCTGTCACGCGCCTTCCAGCGACTTGCCGATCTGTTCCCGATGCCTTCGATGCGGGTGCAGCGACTCATCGCCTTCCTGGTAGTTCTGACGCAGGCCGGAATCTCGGTGACCGGTGCGGTGGTTCGGGTCACCGCCTCGGGTCTGGGCTGCCCCACCTGGCCGCAATGCTTCCCCGGCAGCTTCGTGCCGACCGCGGTGGCCGAGGTGCCGGTGCTGCACCAGGTGGTCGAATTCAGCAATCGCATGCTGACTTTCGTGGTCACCCTGGCGGCGGCGGCCATCGTGCTCGCGGTCACCCGCGCGCGGCGGCGGCGCGAGGTCCTCGTCTACGCCTGGCTCATGCCCGGCGGCACCGTGCTGCAGGCGGTGATCGGCGGCATCACCGTGCGCGCCGGACTGCTGTGGTGGACGGTCGCGGTGCATCTGCTGGCGTCCATGTTGATGGTGTGGCTGGCCGCGCTGCTGTGGGTCAAGGTCGGACAGCCCGACGACGGCATCGACACGGTGCAGGTGCCCAAACCGATGCGGCTGCTGACCGCGCTGTGCGGTGTGGCGCTCACCGCGACCCTGATCGCGGGCACCCTGGTCACCGGCGCGGGCCCGCACGCGGGCGACAAGAGCGCCGCGAAGCCCGTCGAACGTCTCCAGGTCGAGATCACGACCCTGGTCCACTTGCACGCCGAACTGCTGGTCGCCTACCTGGCCCTGCTGGTCGGTCTCGCCTGCGGCCTGGCCGCGGTCGGCATGAACAAGACGATCTACACCCGTCTCGTCGTGGTCATCGCCCTGGTCCTCGGCCAAGCCGCGATCGGCATCGTCCAGTACTTCACGCACGTTCCGGCCGTCCTGGTGGCCTTCCACGTCGGTGGCGCGGCCGCCTGCACGGCCGCCACCGCCGCCCTGTGGGGAGCGTTGCGCACCCGCGAACCGCTGCCCGCCTCGTCGCCCACACCGGTCGACTCGGTCACCGCGTAACCCGGCCGCCGGAGCCGGGCTCCGGCACAATGGTCCCGTGACCGAGCTACTCGACGACGCCAGCCTGGAACAGACTGCGGTAGTAGCGAATTCGGCCATGAACCGCGACCGCCGTTTACCGGCCTATCGCCGCGAACTCGGCTTCGACCCGGTCGACTGGTTGCTCACCCGTCCCGGGCCACAGCGATGGCTCGATATCGGATGCGGCAGTGCCCATGCGCTTTTCGAGGCGGCACCGGCCTTGTCGGGCAAGGCTCGAATCGTCGGGCTGGATCTCGTCGGCTACTTCGGCGGATCTCCCGGTGATGACGTGGAGCTGGTCACCGGCTCGGTCCTGACCTGGCAACCCGACGAACCCGTCGACCTCATCACCAGCGTCCACGCCCTCCATTACGTTGGCGACAAGCTGGCCGCCCTGGCCCGTATGTCCTCTTGGCTCACAGCAGACGGACGTCTGGCGGCGAATTTCGACGCATCGGCACTCCGCGCCGCCGACGGATCACCCCTCGGCCGACGCCTGACCTCCGCATTGCGCCACAACGGATTCGAATACAACCCCCGCACCCATCGCATCGCCCGCACCGGTAATGCGCTCCCGCACTGGGACTTCCGCTATGCAGGAGCGGACGCCCACGTCGGCCCCAATTACACCGGCCAGGACGCGGTCGCCTCGCACTACCGGCTCTGATCCAGCGCACGAACCAAGATCAGGGAGCTCTCACTGTGGGGTTTTATCCGGATTCCCGCCGTCAGAGCTCCCCGATCTTGTTCGGTCCGTGAGGAACTGCCAGAGGGTTTCCCGGACGGCGGGTTGTTCGTGGGCGGATTGGAGTTCGAGGAGGGCCGCCTCGGCGACCAGGCCCACCCAGAGGCGGGCAGCGGAGGAAGGGTGGGGCCAGCCCAGGGTTGCGAAGTCGGGTTCGATGAGGGCGGCGTTCAAGGTGTTGCGGGCCGTGACTTCGTCGGCGATCAACGGGTCGGCGCGGGCCTCGAGGAGGAGGGCTTTGACGCCGCGGTCGCGGAGGCAGGCGTCAAGGTAGGCGGTGGAGCCGGTGCGGAGGCGGTCGCGGCCCGGGGGTTGGTTCGCGATGGCGGATTCGATGTCGGCTTGCAGGCGGTCGTGGAATTCACGATGGAGGGCCAACAGGTAGTTGGCGCGGGTGCCGAAGTGGTGGAAGAAGGTGCCCTTCGAGACGCCGAGTTCGGCGACCAGGACGTTCACGCTGACGCCGGCCAGGCCCAGGGTTTCGGCCAGGCGCAGACCACTGTCGACCAGGGCGGCGCGGGTGCGCGCGGCCGAATCCTCCCGCAGATTCATCGAATCCATACCCTTGCATGCTCGTCGGGCCGATCGTATGGTCAGAGTACATGACCGACCGGATGGTCAGTGAGTGACCATACGGTCAATTCGATCGACGGGAGGGCAGTGCGGATGCACACCATGCACACGACGGCCGGGGAGCTGGCCTACGAGGACACCGGTGCGGGTCCGGCGGTGGTCCTGCTGCACGCGAATCTGCACGACCATCACGACTTCGATCCGATCGTTCCGGCGCTGGCCGCCGAGCATCGGGTGATCGCGGTCGATTGGCCGGGACACGGTGCGTCCGAGCCGAATCCGAACGTCACGGCGGTGGGGTTCGCCGACGCGCTGGTCGAACTCGTGGCCGCGTTGGAGCTGGATTCGGCTGTGTTCCTGGGCAATTCGGTGGGCGGGTTCGCCGCAGCCCGGCTCGCCCTGGACCATCCCGAGCGGGTCGCGGGCCTGGTTCTGGTCAACACCGGCGGATTCGTCCGGCAATCCCCGCTGACCCGGGCCTACTGCAACCTCTACGGCTCCGGACCGGTCGCACGGTACTGGCTGCCCCGCAGCGTCCGGAACTACACGAAACCCATGTCCCCGCACGATGATGCCGTGATCGAGCGTGCGATCCGCTTCGGCGCCACCGACACCGGACGCGCCACGTACTCTGCTCTCTGGCACAGCTTCAACGACCCCGGCTACGACCTCACCGCTCGAGCACCCGAGATCACTGCCCCGACCCTCATCGTCTGGGGCAGCCGGGACCCCATCCTCCCTCTCCGCTACGGCAAACTTGCCCACGCTCTCATCCCCAACTCCCAACTCCATGTCCTCCCGACCGGCCATCTCCCGTTCTCCTCGGCACCGCAGGAGTTCCTGGACCTCGTCCTGCCCTTCCTCCGAAATTCGGTGGCCTCGCGGGAATCGTGACCCATAGGGTCGCGGCGTGACTCCGGCCGGAATGGGAACGACGACGCGATGACGGAACCGGTGTGGGCGGACTCGGATTCATTGCCGGGGCTGATCCAGCGGGGACGCGGGGCTTGCTACGACCTGGCGTCGGCGCAGCGGGAACAAGCCGCGAAGCATGTACTCGACTGCATCGTTCACGACCCACGCTGGGACCATCAGGTCGAGGACCGCAGCTGGCTGTACGCGACCCTGGCCGCCGAACTGAGCGTGGACCCGAAGCGGTTTCGGGCAGCGTATGCGCGACCGGCCGATCCGCACGGCGATTCCGACGCATGGCTCGCCGTGGGCACGCTCGAACACCTGGCGCAGGCCGACATCGACGGGAGCGTCGGGGAATTGCGGCATTACCTGCGGACCGGCCGGGATCTGTCGTTGGCGCTCGGCGCACTGCTGCCGTTCGCCGAGCACGTCGAAGCTCGCGGACTGCTCCACGAAGTGCTCGAGGTGGCCGATGACGAGCAACTGCTTTCGGAGGCCCGATGGGTCGATCTCTCGGCGTCGCCGTGGCCGCAATGGCGGGCGGGCAGTGCGCGACTCGACAGGATTCTCGACGCGGCGGAACGACATCCGAACCCCGAGCCGACGATGCGTACTCGCACGGAACGAGAGACCGCGGAACGGGAACGCGTCCTGGCCGCGGCCGGGGAGATGCGGCACGTCCCGGCAGTCGCCGCCGCGACTCTCTCGGCTGAGGCATGGGAGACGATGCTTCTCGATGTCGAGCCGGAATTGCTCGCGGATGAAACTGTTCCCTGGACAGCCAGGATCGCGGCGCGCAACCAGCTCTGGAAGTTGCGCTCTCCGCGTGCCAGAACCTGGGCCGAAGTGCACGCCGACCTCGAGGGCGAACCCGGCTATACCGCTCTGTCGCTTCTCGGTGATCTCGGCGAGCAGTCCGACGCGCCACGGCTGCTCGAACACCTCGTCGCGGCACACACCGGCGGCGACGACTATATGTATTCCCAATGCACGTTGGTCGCCGCATTGCGTAGGCTGACCTACCGCCCCGCGATCCCGATCATCGAAACGGTTTTCGACACCACGGTGTACTCCTATCTCAGGATCCGCTGTGCGGAGGCATTGGGTTGTCTCTCAGCGGAATTCACTCGCACCAGGGCAGTCGAGTGCCTCACGGATTGCGAGTCCTCGACGCGAGAGATTGCGATCTCTCGCGTCGACCTGTCGATCCCGCGGGCCCGAGAGCGGCTGGCGCGGATCGCGGCCGATCCGATGGAAGAGGACGAGAATCGGCGGGCGGCGGCCGCAAGAATTTCCTGACGTGCGGCGGCCGAGGCCATGCAGGATCGATCAGTTCGCGCTGCGCATGAGGCCTTGCGCGTCGACGGAGGCCACGGGTTCGCCTGTCCGCGTGAATATCCGGATTCGGGCGAACATTCGGCCGTTGCCTGCGAAGGGACTTTCGCAGCGCAGGAGCAGCCAGTCGTGCAGGGTGAACGGGCGGTGGAAGGTGATGGTTTGGGCGAGCATCGCCGACATCCCGCGCCCGCCGCGGCGGGTGATCTCGTCCTGGGGATACGGGCGCAGGGCGACCGGGCCGAGGAAACCCTCGCTGCCGTGGGCGAGCAGGGCGCGGGCCAGGCCGGGCTGGTCGGGGGCTTTGTCGCAGCGCATCCAGATGTCGAGGGTCGGCGGGGCGGCGAGGTCGAGGGCGAGCGCGTCCGCGCCGCCGAGAGTTCGCACCTCCCAGGGCAATAGCGCGCAGGGCAGTTCCTGGCAGTCCTCCGGACCGGGGACGTCGTCGAGCGGGACGGTGCCGTGTGCGAGGAAGTCCGGTTCCACGGCGCTCAGCATGGTGAGCACACGGGCGTGTTCGCGATCGTCCTGGCGGAAAGACACCTGCACCGTCGCCAGCGCCCGGCCCGACTGCACCACCTCCACGTCCACGTCGACCTCCCGGGCCGCGTCGCCACCGCGCGGGAACACACCGTGCACGGACTGGACGGCCATGCGCGGCACCGTCCGTTCGGCCGCGACGACCGCCTGCGCCAGGGTCTGGCTGCCGAGGGTCGTCGCGATCGTCGAGGTGACATTGCGGGCGCGGAACCGGCCGGACCCGACCTCGGTCAGGTCCAGTACGTCGAGCAGGTCGGCCAGGTCGACCACCGGCCACATGTGGGTTCCACCAGCCATGGCGACATGGTCGCACATGATCGAATGCGCGAATTCGCCGCCGGCGGACATCCCGGTGAGCGGAACATCCGCTTGCGCCAACGGGTCTCAGCCGCGATGCGCGACGACGACGCGACCGGCCCGGCGCTTGCCGTCGACACCGGCCTCCAGAGCGATCGAGTACAGGTCTCGGTCGGAGGTGACGGTGAAGCCGTGTTCGGACAGCAGGGCGGCCATGGCCGCCGGAGTCCAGCTGGAGCGTTGCGGCTCGCCGGCCAGCGGGCTGTCGCCGGCGGCCACCGACAGCAAGGCCGAGAAAGCCCTCAGGCCGTAGCGGTACAGCAGGTCCCGAGTCGGATAGGTGACGATCAGACGGCTGCCCGGCGCACTGCGCTTGGCCACCTCGGTCACGGTCTCGGCGACTTCCTCGGGCGTCAGGTAGTTGACGACGCCCTCCCAGATCCAAGTGGTGGGCCCTGATTCGTCATGGCCCGCCGCGGTGAGAGCGGCCCCGAGGGAGTCCTTGCCGAAATCCACCGGGACGAAATGCACGTCGGCCACGGGGGCGTGTTCCCCGAGCCGTTCGCGCTTCTCGGCCTGGGAGGCCGGATGATCCACCTCGAAGGCCGAGACACCGGCCAATTCGGGCATGCGCCAGGCGCGGGCGTCCAGCCCGGCACCGAGAATCACCAGCTGCGGATTGACGGTGTCGCGCACCGCCTCGTCGATCGCGATCGTGCGCGCGGCGAGCACTTCGGCCGTGGCGACGAGGAATTCGTAGGCGATACGGTCGCCGAACCCCTTGGGTACCACGCCCGCACGCGCGCGCTCGACCTGCGCGCGTTCCTCCTCGGTCAACAGGGATGTCGCGACCGGGTCGGAGAATCGCCCGACCCCCAATCGCCCGTCCGCCACGGCACGGCCCTGGCAGACCAGGATCGCTGTCCGACTCGCTGCACGCTCGGTCACCTGATCATTATCAATGCCGGGAGGGCCTTTCGCCCGCTGCCGCGTCGGCGAGCGACGCATGCCATAGCGGGCTGTCGACGAAGTGGTTGTCGAATCTGTGCTGGGTGCGCAGGATTTCGAGGGGATCGCCCTCGCCGCGACGGAGACGTTCACCCATGCGGAAGTATTCGAAGCGTTCGATGCCGGGGGTGAAGACGATCAGCACGTCGGCCGCCGCGTCCGGCGCGGCCGCCCAGGCGTGGACCATCGTGGGTGGGACAAGGAGGAAATCACCGGCGTGCATGGTGTGGATCTGCTCGCCCGCCAGGACGCGGAGCGTGCCGTCGAGCAGGTAGAAGAGTTCGGCGGAGGTGGTGTGGAAATGCGGTGGCGGGCCGTCGGTTCCGGCGGGGAGGGTCGCACGGTTGGCGCTGAGTTTTCCGCCGGTCATATCGTGGTCGGCATAGAGGTGCACGCCCAGGCCGGGCAGGTATTCGGCTTCGTCGTGGCGGATGAACAGGGCGCGGTCCGGGGTGGACGGTGTGGTCGTCATGCCATCGAAGAGGCGTGCGGAGCGCGACGAGTGACATCGGCGCGAGTTTCGGTGACGCGGACCACGATCCGGGCCGCCATGTCACAGTTTCGAGGGCGAGCGGCTCTGCGGTGGTGACAGAAGAGCCCTGCGATCGCAACCGAGGGCTCTGCGGCGGTCGAAGAAGGGGGATTGATCATGACGGGACTGGCGGCGAATGCGGCCACCGACGAGGTCACCGCGCGATTCCTGGACTATCGCGAGCTGCTGTTCGCGGTGGGCTACAACATGTTGGGCAGCATCGCCGACACCGAGGACGTCCTCCAGGAAGCCTGGCTGGCGTGGGCGGCCCGCCATCGCGATCCCGCCGCACGCCCGGTCGACAATCCGCGCGCCTACCTGGTGCGGGTGGTCGCCAACCACGCGGTGGCCCGGCGGGCCGAGATCGGTCGCCGACGCGAGACCTATATCGGCCCTTGGCTGCCCGAACCCCTGGTCACCGTCACCGAGGATGTGTCGGGCCTGGTGGAGCGCAAGGAGTCCCTCTCCATGGCCGTCCTGGTGGTGCTCGAAACCCTGACGCCGCTGGAGCGCGCGGTCTTCGTGCTCCACGACGTCTTCGGCTTCGGCCATCCCGAGATCGCAGCCATCCTCGACCGCTCCCCCACCGCCGTCCGCCAGCTGGCCTCGCGCGCCCGCAAGCACATTCAGGCCCGCCGTCCCAGTCTGCACGACAAGCACATTGAGACCGGCACACGATTCCGGGCCGACAGGCAGTCCCCAGCCGACAAGGAAATTCAGGTCGGCGAAAGAATCCGACCCGGCGGACGAAGCGGAGACGTTCGGACCGACAAGGAGATTCAGGCGAACGTCGGCAAGCGGTTGGCCGAAGCCACGCTGCGGGGTGACCTGGCCACCATGCTGGAGGTGCTCGCTCCCGATGTGACCCTGTGGACCGACAGCGGCGGCGTCGGCCCGGCCCGAAGTCTCACCCCGGTGCACGGCCACGAACGAGTCGCCGCGCTCTTCATGGCCGTGGCCGCCGACCTGCCCGCCGGGCACCTAACGATCGGATACCGCCGGGTGGCCGAGGACCCGTGCGTGCTGGTGTTCTCCGACGACAGTCCGATCGCCGCCGTGGTCGTGGACCTGGATGCGGCAGGCGAACGGATCCAGACGATCTATTCGATCACCAACCCGCACAAGCTATCCCGAATCAACTGACCCACGCGCTTACACGCGCCTGCCCGCTTCCCATGACTCGCAACAGCTGACTCCACGCCTACCCGCCCGTCCGGTTTGCTCGGATTCAGGTAAGACCCGTGCACGATCGGGCGCGGCAGGGGCGCATCGAGGGTCCTCGATGACGAGAACGAACTCGACGGCGCCAGCGGGGGCACCGGGTCAGCTGGGTTCGCGGGTTGCGGTGACCACGACGGTGGCGTAGGTGATCGGGAGCTTGCCGCCCAGGTCGTCGTCGATGACGGTGCCGATTTCGTTCAGGATGGTTGCCAGTATGTCCGGGGAGCATTGGGTCAGGGCGCCGTGGGTGGGGATCTGGTCCAGCCATTCGTCGCGGGTGTAGGTGCGCTGCCAGTCGAATTGCCATTGTTCGGGGGTGGTGAAGCCGCCTGCCTCGTGGATCCCGTTGGACGCCTTGGTGAGGATCGACTGGTAGAGCTCGAGGGCGGGGCGGTCGGCGACCAGCGATGCCGGATAGTCCGGGAGGTATTTGCCGTAGATCGCGGCGAAGGCGGCGCTGGCTTCCGGAGGGGTCTGGGGTACGTGCCAGAAGGCGGCCAGGCGGCCGTGTGGGCGTAGCGCGCGGGCTGCGGCGGCCGCGCCTGCGACGGGATCGACCCAGTGCCAGGCGGTTCCGGAGATGATCGCGTCGAAGGTGCGGCCCGCGGGGTCCCACTGTTCGAAAGTGCCGATCTCGACGTCGATTCCGGTGGTGCGGGCGAAGTCGGCCATGCGTGCGTCCGGTTCGACCGCGAGCACCGTGCATCCGGCGTCACGGAACTGTCGGGCCTCGATGCCGGTGCCGCAGCCGACGTTCAGCAGGTCCTTGCCCGGGGAGGCGGCCAGGATGCGGTCGATCATGGCGGCGGGGTACGGCGGGCGGGTGCGGTCGTAGCGGGCGGCGTCGACGCCGAAGGACTCGGCGACATCCCGGTGCCGATGTGGGCTCTGATCGGCGGATTCGGACTCTGGAGACGGTAGAGTGACCATGCGCCCACTCTAAGTGGGCACTCGCCCACTCCGCAATGGTGTCGGGTTCACTCTCAGCGAAGGAGTACGGGGTTGCCCACCGGGGTCGCCATCCGAGATGTACGCGCGCAGCTGTTCGACGCCGCCGAGCGGATTCTGTTGCGGGACGGGCCGAGTGCCCTGACCAGCCGTGCGGTCACGACCGAGGCGGGGTGCGCGAAGGGCGTGCTGCACCGGCATTTCGCCGACTTCGACGAGTTCCTGACCGAACTCGTCGAGGATCGCATCGCCCGGGTGGAGCGCTCGGGTGCGGCACTGCTGGACAAGGCCGGGGACGGCACGGTGACCGACAATCTCGCCGAGACGCTCGACGCCCTGTTCGAGACGGTGGCGGTCGCCATCGTCAGCCTGGTGATCTACCGCGACGAGTTGCGCGCCCGACTCCGGCGGCGCCGTCCGGTCGGGATGCCGATCCTGGGCGAGGCGACGACGGCCATCAGCGACTATCTGGCCGCCGAGGTCCGAATCGGGCGCATCGCAACCGGTGTCGACACCACCATCCTGGCCCCGACCCTGATCGGTTCGGCCCACCTGCTCTACGCGGACCGGACCTCGCCGCGACCCGAGATCGACGCGGTACGCGCCATGGTCGGCACGGTGCTGGACGGCACGCTCAGACCCTGAGACCCGCGAGACGGTCGAGCTCGAAAGTCTCACCGCGAGACCAGCCTTGACAGGCGCACGACCGATGGAAAGCTTTGCCTGCAGCAGTTCAGGTCAACCGCAGGAAAGGTCTCCCACCGCAGTGAGCATCGACCCCACGACCCTGTCCCCCGCCGCGGTCGTCACCGCGCTGTGCGCCGAATGGCGCACCGGCACACCGGAATCCATCGCCGAGTTCTTCACCGAGGACGCCGTCTACCACAACATTCCCATGGAGCCCTTCGTCGGAAGGGCCGCGATCCTGGAATTCCTGCGCGGCTTCATCGGCACCTTCGGCGGCATCGACTTCGACATCCACCACCAGGCGGTCACCGGCACTATCGTGATGAACGAGCGCACCGACCGATTCAGCCTGGGCGACAAGCAGATCGAGCTGCCGGTGACCGGGGTGTTCGAAGTGCGCGACGGGCGCATCGCGGCCTGGCGCGACTACTTCGACATGGCCCCGTTCACCGCACTGCAGCAGGGCGCGTAGGGCTCGCGAACCTCGTCCGGCTCAGAAGCTCTGCCAGGAGGGCTTGTTCTCCACCGCGAACCGGTAGTAGTCCACCGCCTTCAGATTCGCCGCCGCGTCCGGGTCGACGATGACCGTGACATGGGGGTGCATCTGCAGGATGGACGCCGGGCAGAACGCGGAGACCGGGCCCTCCACGGCGGCTGCGACCGCCTCGGCCTTGCCCGCGCCGGTGGCGATCATGAGCAGATGGTCGGCGTCGCTGATGGTTCCGAGACCCTGGGTCAGCACGTGGGTGGGCACCTGAGCCAGGTCGTCCTCGAAGAAGCGGGCGTTGTCCTCGCGGGTCTTCGGGGTCAGCGTCTTCACCCGTGTCCGCGAGCGCAGTGACGAGCCCGGCTCGTTGAAACCGATGTGGCCGTTGGCCCCGATGCCCAGGATCTGCACCGAAACCGGCCCGTTCTCGGCGATCTCCCGCTCGTATTCGGCCGCGGCGGCGGGGATGTCGGCGGCATTGCCGTCGGGGCTGTGCACATCGGAATCCTTGAAGTCCACGTGCGAGGTGAACTCGTCACGGATGAACTGCCGGTAGGACTGCGGATGCCCCGGCGGCAGCCCGATGTACTCGTCGAGCAGAAACGCCTGCACCCCCGCGAAACTCAGCCCCTCCTCGCGGTGCTGGCGGATGAGCTCCTGATACGCCCCCAGCGGCGAGGACCCCGTGGCCAGCCCGATGGCGCGCGCACCCCGGCGCACGTGGTCGGCCATGATGCGGCCGGCCAGTACACCGGCCTCGGCCGCGTTGTCGGTGATCACGAGTTCCATTGGGCTCCCTCCTTGTACACGTCGACCGGGTTCAGGTGGTGGTCGGTGACCAGTACGTCGGCGCGCATACCCGGATGCAACGCGCCGATCTCGTCGGCCATGCCCAGCAGGCGGGCCGGGGTGGCGCAGGCGGCGGTGGCCGCTGCGGTCAGGTCGACGCCGGCGTGGAAGACGGTGCGGCGCAGCACATCCGAGGCCGTGGCGGTGCCGCCCGCGATGGGGCCCTCGCCGTTCGGGTCGTAGATGCGCGACACGCCGTCCTGCACCACGACGTCGAGGCTGCCGAGCTGGTAGCGGCCGTCGGGCTGCCCGGCGGCGGCCATGGCGTCGGTGATGAGGGCCAGGTTGTCGGGGCCGATGGTGTCGAAGACCATGCGCACGGTGCCGTCGGCCAGGTGCACGCCGTCGCCGATCACCTCGGCCACCACATCGCCGCGCCCGGCGGCGGCCATGGCGGCGGTGAGGAAGTTGGCGTCGCGGTGGGCCAGTTCGGGCATGGCATTGAACAGGTGGGTGATCGATACGCGCCTCCCGCGACGCAGGGCGTGCACGGACCGGTCGTAGTCGGCGACGGTGTGTCCCAGGGAGAGAATCACATTCGCGTCGGCGAGCACGTCCGCGAGGGCGTCGAAGTTGGCTGTTTCCGGGGCGATGGTCACCGACACGATGCGGCCGCCCGCGTAGTCGACCAGACGTTCCAGCAGCTCCGGGTCACCGGGCAGGATGCGGTCCGGGTCGTGGGCGCCGCGCCGATGCTCGCTGATGAACGGGCCTTCCAGGTGGATGCCCGCCAGCAGGCCCGCGTCGATGGCCTTGCCCAGCACGTCGATGCGGTCACGCAGTTCGGTTTCGGTGGCCGAGACCAGCGAGGCGACCAGGGTCGTGGTGCCGTGCGCGCGATGGAAGTTCGCGGCCGCCGCCACCCCCTCGTGATCGGTCTCGGGGAAGCCGTATCCGCCGCCGCCGTGGCAGTGCACGTCGATGAGCCCCGGCAGGATGACCGGCGGCCGCCCGATCGCCTCGGGCAGCTCACCGCCGAATCCCGCTGCCGGGCCGACATAATCGAGTCGCGGGCCGTCGAACGACACCACCCCGTCGGCGAGCTCGCCCGCCTCGGTGAGGGTGACGACCCGGCCGCGCAGGGTGGTCCTCACTTATTTCGCCCCAATGCCTTTCGTGCGGCGGCCAGGGCGTCCTCCGCGGTGCGCGCCGACAGCGCCGCGGCCGCGGCCGCTCGGCATTGCTCGAGGGTGACCTCGGCGAGTTGCGCGCGGACGCCCGCGATCGACCGCGGCGCCATGGACAGCGTCTCGACACCGAGACCGACCAGCACACAGGCGAATTCGGGGTTGGAGGCGGATTCGCCGCACACCCCGACCTTGACGCCGTGCTTGCTCGCCCCGTCCACCACCATGGCGATGGCGGCCGCGAGCGCGGGCTGCCACGGGTTGTGCAGCGCCGCCAGCGAGGAGGACATGCGGTCCGCGCCGAACAGGTACTGCGACAGGTCGTTGGTGCCGATGGAGAAGAAGTCCACCTCCGCGCCCAGATGCTCCGAACGCAGTGCGGCGGCGGGGATTTCGATCATGATGCCGCGGGTCTCGATCCCGGCGTCGGCGGCGCGGGCGGCGAAGTACGCGGTCTCCTCGACGGTGGCGACCATCGGGGCCATGACCTTGACCGGGGTGCCGGTCTCCTTGGCGGCGGTCTCGATCGCGGTGAGCTGGTCGAGCAGCGTCCCCTCATCGACGCTGCTCAACCGCAGCCCCCGCACTCCCAGCGCCGGATTCTCTTCCTCCGGCAGGTTCAGGAACGGCAGCGGCTTGTCCGAGCCCGCGTCCAGGGTGCGGACCGTGACGGGACGGTCGCCCATGACGCGGAAGATCTCGGCGTACTGGGCCGTCTGCTCGGCCACCGTGGGGGCCGATTTGCGGTCCAAGAACAGGAATTCGGTCCGGAACAGGCCGACGCCTTCGGCGCCGAGTGCGACGGCGAGCTTCGCGTCGGCCGCCGAGCCCACATTCGCCAGCAGCGGCACCGCGTGCCCATCGGCGGTGCGGCCCGGACCGGTCGGCGCGTCCGCCTGCCGCGCGCGCAGAGCGAGCACTTCCTCACGACGTGCCGGAGTCGGTTCGATCTCGGCGACACCGGACGTGCCGTCGAGGACGATCTCGGTGTTCTCCGCGATCTGCACCGCGTCGGGGGCGGCCACGACCGCCGGAATCCCCAGCGCCTTGGCCAGAATCGCGGTGTGCGAGGTGGGTCCGCCCGCCACGGTCAGCAGGCCGACCACCTTCTCCGGATCCAGCGTGGCGGTGTCGGCCGGGGCCAGATCGTGCGCGGCGAGCACGAAAGGCGTTGCGCTGTCCGGGATTCCGGGAGGTTCGACACCGAGCAGCTCGGCCACCACCCGCTGGCCCACATCCTTCAGGTCCGAGGCCCGCTCGGCCATCATGCCGCCCAGCGCCGCCAGTTGCGCCCCGAAGTGCGCGACCGCCTCGGTGACCGCGTGCGCGGTCGGCGTCCCGCCCCGGATCTCGGCGCGCACCTGATCCAGCAGTGCCGGATCCGCGGCCAGCGCCGAGGTCATGAACAGAATGTCCGCGGCCGGCCCCTCGGCGTCCAGCGCCTGGGCCGAGTACCGACCGGCGACCGTCTCGAAAGCGGTTTCCGCGCGGGCGATTTCGGCCTCGACGTCGCTCCCGGGCGCGTCGTTCGGGCTGGTGACCGGCGCGGGCGCCAGCCACTTCACCGAACCGAGCGCGATACCGGGAGCGGCGGCGACGCCACGCACCTCACGCGTCAAGATCTGTCTCCAGCATTCCGACCAGCTTATCGAGAGCCGCCTCGGCGCCGTCCTCGGCGTGCAGGGTGACGGTGTCACCCTGCTTGGCGCCCAGGGTCATCACCTGCAGCAGGCTGTTGGCGGCGACGGGATCCTTGCCCTCGGCCGAGATCCGCACCGGGACACCGGCTTCCCCGGCGGCCTTGGCGAACAGGGCGGCGGGCCGGGCGTGCAGGCCGGTCTTGGACGCAACGACTGCGGTGCGTGTGATCATGCTGCGACATTCTCCTTTTCGGTTTCCGCCTCATCGTCCTCGCGACCGGGGGTCTTCAGGTTCCAGCGCTTGATGATGAAGCTGAAGGTGAAGTAGTACAGGGCGGCGTACCCGAGGCCGACCGGGATGAGCAGCAGCGGATGCGTCGCCTTGCCGAAGTTGAGCAGGTAGTCGATGGCACCGGCCGAGAAGGTGAATCCGTCGTGGATACCGAGCGCATTGGTCAGCGCGAGCGACGTGCCCGTGAAGATCGCGTGGATCAGCAGCAGCGGCCAAGCCACGAAGATGAACGAGAACTCCAGCGGCTCGGTGATACCGGTCAGGAACGCGGTCAGACCGGTCGACAGCATGATACCGCCGATCATCTTGCGGTTCTCCGGCTTGGCGTGACGCCAGATGGCGAGGGCCGCGGCGGGCAGGCCGAACATCATGATCGGGAAGAAGCCCGTCATGAAGGTGCCCGCGTGCGGGTCGCCGTGCAGGAACATGGCGATGTCGCCGTGGTAGGTCTGGCCGCCGCTCGTGTAGTCGCCCAGCACGAACCAGACCACCGAGTTGATGATGTGGTGCAGGCCCAGTGGCAGCAGCATGCGGTTGGCGAAGCCGAAGATCCCGCCGCCGACGACCGAGTGGTCGGCGACGAAGTTGCCCAGCGACGTGAGCCCGGAGTTGAAGGCCGGGTAGATGAACGACATGAGCACGCCGATCACCACGGCCGCGCACGCGGTCAGGATCGGCACCAGGCGACGGCCGGAGAAGAAGCCGAGGTAGTCGGGCAGCTGGGTGCGATGGAACCGCTGCCACAGCCAGGCGGCGGTCAGGCCGATGACGATGCCGCCGAGGACACCGAAGTTCACCAGTGCCTGAGCGCCTTTCGCGTCGACCTTGCCGGCGAGCACGACCGGCGACATGGCCTTGAGGACACCATTGAAGGCCAGATAGCCGACGACGGCCGCGAGCGCGGTGGATCCGTCGGCCTTCTTGGCCCAGCCGATGGCGATACCGAGGGCAAACAGTAGGGGCAGGTTGTCGATGAGCGCGCCGCCGGCGGCGGCGAGCACGTCGGCGACGGTCTTCATTGCCGACCAGCGGCCGAGCATGTCGTCCTGTCCTAGACGCAGCAACAGTCCGGCGGCAGGTAGCGTGGCGATCGGCAGCATCAAGCTGCGGCCGAGCTTCTGCAGTCCCGATAGATCGAGCTTCTTGCGAGAGCTCTCGACGGCATCGGCCATGGGATGGTCCTCAGTCTGTGAATGGAGTCACGCGTACTGTTCAACGTCAGTTACCGTGACTGGTTATAACCAGACATATACTGGTTATAACCAGTTTTGTCTACTCGACACGCTCGGAGGAAATCATGTCGAAAGCGAATCAAATCGTCGCTGGCCTGGGTGGCCTGGACAACATCGTCGAGGTGGAAGGCTGCATCACCCGGCTGCGCTGCGAAATCAAGGATGTCAGCAAGGTCGACGAGAAGGCTCTGAAGGCCGCGGGCGCGCACGGCGTCGTCAAGGCCGGTGCCGCGGTCCAGGTCGTGGTCGGGCCGACCGCCGACGCCCTGGCCGAAGACATCAACGACATGCTCTGAACGCCATGAGCACCGAGATTCTCGCGCCGCTGGACGGCCGCGCCATGCCCATGTCCGAGGTTCCCGATCCGGTCTTCTCCGCCGAGATGGTCGGGGCGGGCGTGGCCATCGAACCCCTCGACACCGACGACGCCACCACCGTGGTCGCCCCGGTCTCCGGATCCATCGTGAAGCTGCACCCGCACGCCGCGGTCATCGTCACCGCGGACGGCACCGGCGTGCTGCTGCACGTCGGCATCGACACCGTCGGCAAGCCGGACCTTTTCGAGGTGAAGGCCACCGAGGGCGATCAGGTCGACGCCGGCGATCCGCTGATCACCTTCTCCCCCAATGCCGTTCGCCGTCTGGGCCTGAGCGCGGCCGTGCCGGTCGTGGTCATGGACAGCGCTCCCGGCTCGGCACAGAACGCGCTGACCGGCCCGGTCACCACGGGATCGGTCCTGTTCTCGATGTGACCGCCGCACGAGACGAATAGAGCCGCCGCCCCGAATCGGGCGGCGGCTCAATCGTTTTCAGAGGCTAGCTGTCCTCGGCCGAGACGGTCATGTACACCTGGTAGCGATCGGCGCGGTACCAGGACTGCGCATGCTCGACGGCGCGGTCGCGCGAGTAGGAGATGCGGTCGAAAGCCAGGAGCGGACAACCGGTTTCGGTACCCAGCCAGCCGGCGTGGCGCTCGTCGGCGGCCACCGCGCGCACGCTCTGCTCGGCGCGGTCGATCGGGCAGTCGTATTCGCGGGCGAACAGCGCGTACAGCGACTGAGTGAGCTCGCGATCGAGCAGGTCGGGCAGCAGATCGGCGCGGTACCAGCCGTCGTCGATGGACATCGGCAGCCCGTCGGCCAGGCGCAGCCGGACCAGGTGGATGGCTTGCGCGTTCGCGGCCAGGCCCAGTGCGTTCACCGTCGCCGGGGGCGGCACGGCGATATCGGTGTGCAGCACCACCGTGCTCGGGGTGCGGCCCAGCCGGCGCATGTCATCGGAGAACGAGGCCATGTGCAGGCGCGAGCGGGCGACCCGCTCGGCCACGAAGGTGCCCTTGCCCGGGATGCGGGTGATGACGCCCTCGGATTCGAGCTGGCCCAGCACCTCGCGCACGGTCATGCGGCTGACGCGGTAGTCGTCGCACAACTGGCGTTCGCTGGGCAGCATCTCGCCGGGACGCAGATTCGCGCACAGGGTGGTCAGCGCCGAACGGAGCTGCGCTTGTTTGGTCACACGCCCTGACACGTCGATCCGGTCCTTTCCGCCCCCGCCGGCCGCGGGCACGGTCACTTCTCGTTGCGCGCCTTGGGGAATCGCTTCTGCTTCGCCACCCAGCCTGCCATCTTGGCCCAGTGGCCCTTCGCGGGGGTGACCTTCGAGATGAGCTCGCGGTCCCACTCCTCGGTCTCGGTGAGCCCGTCGACGGTCTCGACCAGGTCCTTGGCCGAGGCCAGCGAACCCACGACGCGGTCGCCGAGGACACCGTCGGCACCGACCAGCGTGACGCGGACACCGATACGGCCGATGGGCTGCAGCACCGCGGTGGCGGAACCGCCGTGCTCGGCGACGAACCCCTTCACGGAATCCACGACGGACGGCGAGACTTTCTCGGATGCCGGGGCGGCAGTAGCGCTCATGCGCTGCAGTTTACCCACGGGTAATTCAGCGTCCATGAACCACGGCACAACTCACACTGTGTGAGCCGCCCGCCACCACACCGAGGGGCCGGGTGTAAGACTGGAAGCCATGCGCGCCATCCAGGTTTCCGAGCACGGCGGTCCCGAGGTCCTGCGATATGTGGAGGTGCCGGACCCGCAGGTCGGGGACGGGCAGCTGCTGGTGCGGACCGAGGCGGCCGGAATCAACTTCATCGACACCTACATTCGGACCGGGCGGTATCCGACGCCGGTGCCCTACATTCCGGGGTCCGAGGGTAGCGGCGTGGTCACCGCGGTCGGGGCGGATGTCACCGATTTCCAGGTCGGGGACCGGGTTGCGTGGGCGGCGGGGCCGGGGAGTTATGCCGAGCAGGTGATCGTGCCTGCGGCCGTGGCGATTCCGGTGCCGGACGGGGTGAACGCGGAGATCGCGGCGTCGGCGCTGCTGCAGGGCATGACGGCGCACTACCTGATCGAGTCGATCTACAAGCCGCAGCCGGGCGAGGCGGTGCTGGTGCACGCGGGCGCGGGCGGAGTGGGGCTGATCCTCACGCAGTTGCTGTCGTCGCGCGGGGTGCGGGTGATCACCACGGTGTCGACCGACGACAAGGAGAAGCTCTCGCGCGACGCCGGGGCGTCGGAGGTGCTGCGCTACGACGGCGATATCGCCGCGCGCGTACGGGAACTCACCGGCGGCGTGGGTGTGGCCGCGGCTTATGACGGCGTCGGTGCGTCCACCTTCGAGGCCAGCCTGGCGTCGACCCGCATCCGCGGCATGGTGGCGCTGTTCGGCGGCGCGAGCGGGCCGGTGCCGCCGTTCGATCTGCAACGGCTCAACCCGCTGGGCTCGCTGTTCGTGACCCGGCCGACGCTGGCCCACTACACCCGCGATCGCGCCGAATTGCTGTGGCGCGCAAACGACATCATGAACGCCATCGCCGACGGCACGCTGCACCTGCGCATCGGCGGCAGCTACCCGCTCGCCGACGCGGCACAGGCCCACCGGGATCTGGAAGGTCGCAAGACCACAGGCTCGATCGTGCTGGTGCCCTGACACTTCCGCGCGCGAGATCCCGGGTCGGCCCACCGCGTCCCGGCGACATGGTGCGACCGATACCCATACCCGCCGCGCCCCTTCAGGTTCCGGCGGATTGGCGCTGCGGCACCGGATTGACAGGTCGGCCGATGGCCGTTCCGGCTAGTCGATATCGCGGCCGGTCAAGCCGCGGTAGACGAAGCGGGTGAGGGCGTCCACGGCCTCGGCGTCGGTGAGCGTCAGGCCGCCCTCCTCGACCGCCTGCAGCAGGCCTGAGGCCGACAGGAACATCATGGCCAGGCTCGCGTCGGCCGGGCCGGGCAGGCGCAGGCCCGCGGGGGCGAAACCGTCGAGGTGGTCGGCGACCTCGTCGCGCTGCTCGGTGCCGAAACGTGCTGCGATGCGGGCGAAGTCGTCATTGACCAGGGCGGCCTGCTGCACCGCGCGCAAGACCGGCCAGTTCTTGCGGGCGAAGGCCCAATAGGACGCGACGTGGAAGCGCACCGACTCCGGGTCGGTGAAGTCCGCGCTGTGCGCGGGGTCCTCGCTGGAGGTATCGCTTTCGTCGGCAAGGTCTTTCAGCAGCGCCTGGAGCAGTTCTTCCTTGCTCGCGAAGTGGTTGTAGAACGAGCCCGCCGCGCGGCCCGCGGCCGCGGTGATGTCGGTGATCTTGGTGTTGAGGTAGCCGCGTTCGGCGAACAGTCGCCGGGCGGCGGCCTTGAGCGCGTGTTCGGTCTCGGCCGATTTCTCACTGCGGCGTGCTGCCACCGTCCACCTCCTTGACAGCGGAACGTACCACCCCCAATACTGAATCCACATTCAGTGAATTCTGATTCAGTTTAGGAGTTGCCATGAATCCGCAGGTCCTCATCGTGGGAGCCGGGCCGACCGGGCTCACCCTGGCCATCGATCTGGCGCGTCGCGGCCTCGCGGTCCGCATCGTCGACAAGGCCGAGGAGTTCTTCGCCGGCTCGCGCGGGGACGGCATCCAGCCGCGCACCCTCGAAGTGTTCGAGGACCTCGGCGTGCTCGACGCGGTGCTCGCCCAGGGCGCGCCGCAGGCCCCGCTGCTGGTGCACCTGGACGGGCAGTTCGTCATGGAACGCCGCATGAGCGCCTGGCGCGAGCCCACTCCCGCGGTGCCGCACCCGAATCCGTGGGTCCTCGCCCAGGCCGACACCGAGCGGGTGCTGCGTGAGCGGCTCGCCGAATTCGGGGTGCGGGTCGAATCGGGCACGGCGCTGGTCGAATTCGCCGCCGACGCCGACGGGGTGAGCGCGACCCTCGAGCACGCGGGCGTGACCGAGACCGTGCGCGTGGAGTACCTGGTCGGCGCGGACGGCGGGCGCAGCACCGTGCGCAAGGCGCTGGGCATTCCCTTCGAAGGCACCACCGACGAGTCGATCCGCATGCTGCTCGGCGATGTCCGCGCCGACGTTCTCGATCACTCGGTGGGCTACTGGTTCGCCGATTCCGAGTCGCCGATGGACGGAATCGCGTTGATGCCCTTGCCCGGTGGCCGCACGTTCCAGTTCGCCACCGGATTGGGCGCGGATTCCGACACCGGGCTCGCCGTGCTGCAGGACCATGTGACCCGCCGTTCGCGCCGCGACGACATCGTGCTCAGCGACCTCACCTGGTCGACGGTCTGGCGGCCGAATGTGCGTCTGGCACAGCGGTATCGGGTCGGACGGGTGTTCCTGGCCGGGGACGCGGCGCACGTGCATCCGCCGACCGGCGGACAGGGCCTCAATACGGGCATACAGGACGCCCACAACCTGGGGTGGAAACTCGAGGCGGCACTACGGGATCCCGGGGCGGCCAGCGAGGCGCTGCTGGACAGCTACGAGACCGAGCGCCGCGGCGTCGCGGCACGGATCCTGGGATTGAGCAGCGCGCTGCTCGACAAGACCGTCAAGGGCGATCCGGACGCCATGGACCGGGAAGGCACCCATCAGCTCGACCTCGGCTATCGGGATCCGGCCGATACGGCGGCGGCGCTGCGAGTCGGTGACCGCGCACCGGATGCTCCGCTGACCGATTCGAACGGGAAGACCGTGCGGCTGTTCGAGCTGTTCAGCGGGCCACACGCCACCCTGCTGCAATTCGGCCCCGGCACCGAGGCTCCGATCCCGGCCGGTACCAGAATCGTTCGCGTGGTCGCCCCGGAATTCGCGTCCGGCGAGGGCGAACTCGTCGATGCCGAGGGCCATGCGCGCCGCGCCTACGACGCCTGCGACGGCATGCGGATTCATGTCCGGCCTGACGGGTATGTCGGATCCATCGATACCTGACCGCCCAGTAGCCCTCCGCCTGCGCGACAGCGCACCGAAACGTGCAGAATGATCTTGCTGCCGCGCAAGACGATTCGCCCCGGCCGAACTTTTTCGGCCACGCGAGAGCGCCGCTACCCCGTAAGGTGGTCGCGGCGACGGGTTCGGGCGGCCGGCAGGTAGAGGCATCGGTCAGAGGTGGTCTGGGATGTTGGTGAAGGTCCGTAACGACGACCCGTCGCGGCTGTCGAGCACCGAGCGCACCGTCGTGAACTGGCTCAAATCCTGGAGCGGGCCGCACGCCGTGCCCGGCATCGCCGTCGTGCAGTGCCAGGACGCCGACGTGGTGGTGTGGACGCCGCAGACCTGCGTGGTGGTCGGCGTGCACGGCTTCACCGAGCGGGTGGCCGGAACGCTGTCGTGCGCACAGGACCAGCCGTGGACGGTCGACGGCAAACCCGCGCCACTGGACGGGGACGCCGATCCGCTCGAACGGGTGCGACGCCAGACCGTCGATCTGGCCGGGCAGTTGCGGTCCGCGCCGGGGCGCGAGCATGTGCCGGTCAGCGGGCTGGTGCTGCTGGTGCCGCAACTGGGCAGCCGGGTGAAGCTGGACAAGGGCGCGCTGCCCGCCGGGATCGACGTGCTGATCGGTGACGGGCCGTCCTCGCTGCGGGCGTATTTCACCAGCCTGGCCGAAGGCGCGCCGCCCTCCTGGGATGCCGCGCAGGTCGGGCAGGCGCTGGGGGCGCTCGGGTTCGCCGCCGCCGCAAGCTATTCCGATCTGGTGTCCGAGGGGTTCCCGGTACCGGAGACCGCGCGGGACGCACCGCTGCCGATGGCGAGCCGGACCACCGAGGTGATGGTGCCGTCGGTGCCCACGCAGTACTCCCCCGCGGCTTCGGGGAGCGGGCCCGGCGAGCCCGGGCCCGAAAGTGGCCCCGCGGGCGGCGAGGGTCGTCCCGTCGTTGTGCCGCAAGGTCCTTCCGGGCAGTCCCGGAGCGCGGGTTCGGTCGCCAAGACGGCGATCCCGGCGGCGACGTCGGCGGCCGCGGCGGCCGCCGCCTATGCGGCGGTCACCGGTTTGCCGCAGGGACCGCAGGCGCAGAACCCGCAGGGGCCGGGCCGGGGCACACCGCCGCCGCCGACCCCGATACCGGGGCGGTCGCAGTCCGGCCCCGGGCCGGGCGGGCAGCCGCCGCGGGCTCCCGGACCGGGCCCCGGGCCTGGGTCCGGTCCGCAGCCGGGCGGATTCGCGCCGACTCAGCCGATCCAGCAATCACAGCAGCCGAGTCCGGGGTTCCCGTTGTGGACCGGGCGGCCCATGACGACCCCGGCCGAGCGGCCGCGGCGGCGCAAGGGACTGCCGATCCTCGGCGGGCTGATGCTGGCGGTGGTCATTCTGGTCATCGCCATCGCGTGCACGGCGGGAACGACGCCGACACCGAGCAGGCAGCAGCCGAATCGGTCGGCGGTGGTCGACACGACCACGACCACCCACACCACCGATCCGACGATTCCGCCGACCACGATTCCGCCCGCCTGCTACCCGTTGCAGCCGTGCCAGTGACCCCGCGTCGAATCCCGGTGCCGGGCTAGGGCAGCCGGAACGGTTGCAGGCCGGACATCGTGCCCAGCACGAGGCCGCCGTCCACGAGCGCGGGGGCGGCGAAATGCGGGAGGGGTCCGGTCGCGTACTGGGCCAGGACGTTTCCGGTCGCCGGGTCGAGGGCGTACAGGGTGCCCGCATGCCAGTCGGTCGCCCAGACTCGACCGGCGGCCACCACCGGTGGGCCGTCGGCCGGGGCGGTGGTGTGCCAGAGCACGGTGGTCGCGCCGGTGGCGGTGACGCGAATCGCCATGGTGCCCTTGGCACACGGCAGGTAGGCGATCTCGCCGGCGACCGCCGCGGCGCCGAAGGCCCGGCAGCCGGTGAAAGCCGGTGTCACGGAGGAGATTCCACCCAGGTGCGCGGGGTCCAGGACGTAGCCGTCGCCGAACTTCCCGGCGATCACCAGATGTCCGCCGACCAGCGCGGGATTCATGGTGCCCAGATCGCGGTCGGCCGCGTTGTCCTCCGCCCAGGACGTCGGGGCGAAGAAGTCGGTGCGGCGCAGATCGGGGGTGAGGGCGATGACGGAATCGGTGCCGTCGTAGGCGGATCCCGGTTCGGCGTCGCCGTTGCCGACCGAATAGAACAGCAGGCCATTGGTTTCCGCCGCCGTGCCGGGCGCCCAGATGCCGCCCCGACCGCTCGCCGAGGCCCGGTACCAGGCTACGGCGCTGGTTGAAACATCTACGGCCGCAACAGCTCCGGTATAGGTTCCGCAGTCGCCGTCGTTTCCGCCGAAGGCCGCGTAGACATGCCCGTCACGGAAGGTGAGGGCGGGGCGCTGCAGGTAGGCGGGCGGATCGCCGAAGGGCGGGTCGACCGGGACCCGCAGGGTCACCGCGCCGGTATCGGCGTCCAGGCCGTACAGAGTCTTGTGTGCGCCAACGGATTCCGCGACGGCATAGACGCGGTGAGCCGCCGGGTCCACGGCGGGTGCGCCGGTGATCCCGACCGGGTCGATGTCTCCGCACGGGAGGCTCGAGCCGGGTGCCGGTTCGGCCAGATGCGTTCGCCAGCGCACGGTGTCGCCGGACACGGCATAGACCGAGTCGTTCTCGGTGGCGGCTATCACGGTGTCACCGACCGAGATCGGTGTGCCGTACACCGCGCCGTCAAGGGTGATTGCACGGTTCTGGGGCGGCGTATTCGAGGGCGTCGGGGCGTCGGCCGACCCACCACAGGCGGTCATCGCGACGAGGACGCCGCCCGCGCCGAGCACTGCCGCGAGGTTCCGAACCCCGTATACCGCCATCACCGCTCACCCGTCTGTCGGCCGAGCTGACCTCCCGATGCTGCCACACCGACCCGCCCGCCGGACCTTGATCGGGGCCGATCACCCGGCCAGACTCGGGAAAGAGCCGCGAAATCCTCAGGGAGAACGCCGATGACGACCTTCACTACGCTCGACGCCTATCGCCCGCTCGGACGTTCGGGATTGCGCGTGTCACCGCTCGCGCTGGGCACCATGACCTTCGGGACCGACTGGGGCTGGGGCGCGGACCGCGATGCCTCCCGCGCCATCTTCGACACCTACCTCGAGCGCGGCGGCAATTTCGTCGACACCGCGAACGCGTACACCGGCGGGACCGCCGAACAGATGCTCGGCGAGTTCGCGGGGTCACGGCGTGAACAGCTGGTCATCGCCACCAAGTATTCGATGCCCACCCGGCCCGGCGACCCGAATTCCGGTGGGAATTCCCGCAAGAGCATGATCCGCTCGGTCGAGGGCAGCCTCGACAGGCTGCGCACCGATTACCTCGACCTGCTGTACCTCCACATCTGGGACGGGCGCACACCGGTGGAGGAGGTGCTGCGGGCGATGGACGATCTGGTGCGCTCGGGGAAGGTGCTCTACCTGGGCATCTCCGATACTCCGGCCTGGCAGGTGTCGCGCATGCAGGCGATCACCGAGCTGCGCGGCTGGTCTCCGCTCGCCGCGCTGCAAATTCCGTACAACCTGATCGAGCGCACCGTGGAACGCGACCTCATCCCGATGGCCGAGACCATGGGCTTGGGCGTGGTGCCGTGGTCGCCGCTGGCGGCGGGCGTGCTCACCGGCAAGTACAGCCGCGCCGACCTGGAATCCGGATCCGGCACCCTGTCGTCGAGGCCGCCCTCGGATCGCAAGACCGTCGCGGCGGCCAACGGGTTCCTGACCGCTCGCGGCCTCGACATCACCGATGTGGTCACCGAGATCGCGGCCGAACTCGGCGTCACCGCCTCCCAGGTCGCGCTCGCCTGGACCCTGCTCAATCCGGCGGTGGTGTCACCGCTGGTCGGCGCGCGCACGCTCGCACAGCTCGAGGACAATCTGGGCGCCCTCGAGGTGCGGCTCGACACGAAGCATCAGGCCCGGCTGGCCGAAGTCAGCGATATCGACCTCGGTTTTCCGCATGAAGCGCTGCGCCGCGTGAACGCCTCGCGCTGAGCGCCTTTCGCCGACCCGAGCCCCGACACGCGGGGATCGGCGTGTCACCGATGAATTTCGCGACGCCGTACCGTCTGCTGAATCATGACCGAACACATCCTCGAAACGCCCGAAGTCGACCTCGCCTACGACTTGCTGGGCCCCGCCCTCGCCGACAGCGCGCACCGCCCACTGCTGATGATCGGCCAGCCCATGACCGCGGCCGGGTTCTACACGCTGGCTTCGTATTTCCCGGATCGCACGGTCATCACCTACGACCCGCGCGGGCTGGGCCGCAGCGTGCGCAAGGACGGCCGCACCGACAACTCCCCCACCGTCCAGGCCGAGGACGTGCACGCGCTGATCACCGCCCTTGGTGTGGGCCCGGTCGACATGTTCGCCAGCAGCGGCGGCGCGGTCACCGCGCTCGCGCTGGTCGCCGCGCACCCCGGCGATCTCGCCACCCTGGTCGCCCACGAGCCGCCGATCATTCCGGTCCTGCCCGACGCCGCGGCCGCCGCCCGCGCCAATGCCGCGGTCGGCGAGGCGTACCAGGCCAAGGGTTCCTTCGCGGGCATGGCCGCCTTCATTGCCCTCACCTCGTGGAAGGGTGAATTCACCGACGCCTATTTCGCGCAGCCGCCCGCGGATCCGGCCATGTTCGGCATGCCCAGCGAGGACGACGGCACCCGCGACGACCCGTTGCTGTCGGGCACCTCCGCGGCCGTCACCTCCTACACCCCCGACATCCCCGCCCTGAAAGCCGCGCCCACCCGCATTCTCATCGGAGTAGGCGAGGAGTCCGCAGGCGTCCTCACCGCCCGCACCTCCGAAGCCACCGCCGCCCTCCTCGACACCACCCCCGTCGTCTTCCCCAGCCACCACGGCGGCTTCACCGGCCCCGACTCCGGCTACCCCGGCCAACCCGAACCCTTCGCCGCCAAACTCCGCGAAGTCCTCGACACCCAGCCCTGACCAACCCACACCCCCAAACAAGATCAGGGAGCTCTCAGCGCGAGGGGCGAAGCCAGGGGCTCAGGCCCAGCCGAAGAGGGTGTGGCCCACGGTGTGCCAGCCCAGGACGGAGTCGACGGCCAGGCCGCAGAAGACGACGGCCAGATAGTTGTTGGACTGCAGGAACAGTCGCAGGGGCTTGACGGATTCGCCCTTGCGGACACCGGAATACAGCTGGTGGGCCATCAGCAGGAACCAGGCGCCGGCGACGAGGGCGGTCGCGGCGTAGACGACGCCCGCGGCGGGGACCAGGGCGAAGGTGGCCAGCACGGTGGCCCAGGTGTAGAGCACGATCTGCTTGGTCACGACCTGCTCGGTGGCCACGACCGGGAGCATCGGGACGCCCGCGGCCTTGTAGTCCTCCTTGTAGCGCATGGCCAGCGCCCAGGTGTGCGGCGGCGTCCAGAAGAAGATGACCAGGAACAGCACGATCGAGGGCCAGCCGATGGTGCCGGTCTCGGCGGACCAGCCGACCAGCACCGGCATGCAGCCGGCCGCGCCGCCCCACACCACGTTCTGGGAGGTGCGGCGCTTGAGGCCGAGGGTGTAGACGAAGACGTAGAACAGGATGGTCGCCACGACCAGCGCGCCCGAGAGCAGGTTGGCCTGCCACCACAGCCAGGCGAAGGAACCCAGCCCCAGCGTCACACCGAAGACGAAGGCGTTGCGGGTGGGCACGGCCTCCCGGGCGAGCGGACGCTTGGAGGTCCGCTTCATCACCTTGTCGATATCGGCGTCGGCGACGCAGTTCAGGGTGTTGGCGCTCGCCGCGCCCATCCAGCCGCCGAACAGCGTGGCCAGGATGAGTCCGATGTGAACGTGGCCGCGGCTGGCCAGCAGCATGGTGGGAATCGTTGCGACGAGCAGCAACTCGATGACGCGGGGCTTGGTGAGCGCGATGTAGGCGAGCACCCGCCTGGTCGCCGCCGACACCGGTCCGCTGCCCGTGACGCGGTCGGCGAGCATTGCCCCGGAGGAGCCGTGAGCGCCACCCGGCTGTTGCCCAATCCGCACTGTTTCTCCTCGCACGCCGTGCATTTCTGATCCGGTCTGGAACTAGCAGCGCGCTCTGCCGTTCCCTGGACACAGTTCGTGCGGCGCGGCCACTACTACACAGCATGGTAGACCCACGCCGACCATGCTCCCGACCAGGTCCACCCGTGACGCGCGGTGAGACCGGTTCGCGACGCGTTCATCGGGTAGTCACGAACAGGTACGCGCGGGAGCTCTATCCAGCGACACATCCGCCGGTGAATCCGGGTTCCCGTCTGCCGACGAAACGCCGACCTTTAGGGTGGACGTAGATCGGTGCGCCACGTGCCTGAATCACACGGCGCATCACGGATCGAACGCAGCGAATCGCCCCGCCGCCCATAACCGCATCGTTGACGAGAACGTCAGGAGAACCTCGGTCGTGTCAGTCACAGACGACATCCGCGCGCTCACTCAGCCGAACCACCCCGCCGACTGGACCGAACTGGACACCAGAGCCGTCGACACGGCCCGGGTCCTCGCCGCCGATGCGGTGCAGAAGGTCGGCAACGGCCACCCCGGCACCGCGATGAGCCTGGCGCCCTTGGCGTACACCCTGTTTCAGCGCGTCATGCGGCACGACCCGACCGACCCGGAGTGGGTGGGCCGCGACCGTTTCGTGCTGTCATGCGGACACTCCAGCCTGACCCTGTACGTCCAGCTGTACCTGGCGGGCATGGGTCTCGAACTGAGCGACCTGGAAGCGCTGCGCACCTGGGGTTCACTGACCCCGGGCCACCCGGAGTACCGCCACACCGAGCACGTCGAGATCACCACCGGCCCGCTGGGCCAGGGCCTGGCCTCCGCGGTCGGCATGTCGATGGCCTCCCGGCGCGAGCGCGGTCTGTTCGATCCGCAAGCCGCGCAGGGCAAGTCCGCGTTCGATCACTTCATCTACGTGATCGCCTCCGACGGCGACATGGAGGAGGGCGTCACCTCCGAGGCGTCCTCGCTGGCGGGCACCCAGCAGCTGGGCAACCTGATCGTCTTCTACGACGACAACAAGATCTCCATCGAGGACGACACCCGCATCGCCTTCACCGAGGACACCGCCGCCCGGTACCGCGCCTACGGCTGGCACGTGCAGACCGTGGAGGGCGGGGAGAACGTCACCGGCATCGAGGCGGCCATCGCCGAGGCACAGTCGGTGACCGACAAGCCGTCGATCATCCTGCTGCGCACCATCATCGGCTACCCGGCCCCGAAGAAGATGAACACCGGCGCCGCGCACGGTGCGGCCCTGGGCGCGGACGAGGTGGCGGCCACCAAGCAGATCCTGGGCTTCGACCCGGACAAGAACTTCGAGGTCGACCCGGCGGTCATCGCGCACTCGCGCGGCAATGTCGCCGATCGCGCCAAGTCGGCGCGCGCGGCCTGGCAGGAGCAGTTCGACGCGTGGGCCGCCGCCAACCCCGAGAACAAGGCGCTGTTCGACCGCTTGCAGCAGCGTGCGCTGCCCGCCGGCTGGGCCGAGGCGCTGCCGGTCCACGCCCCGGACCCGAAGGGCATGGCCACCCGCAAGGCGTCGGGCAAGGTCCTCGACGCGCTCGCCCCGGTGCTGCCGGAGCTGTGGGGCGGTTCGGCCGACCTGGCCGAGTCCAACAACACCACCATGTCGGGTGCGCCGTCGTTCGGCCCGGAGTCCATCTCCACCAGCCACTGGAGCGCCAACCCGTACGGGCGGACCCTGCACTTCGGTGTGCGTGAGCACGCCATGGGCTCGATCCTCAACGGCATCGCGCTGCACGGACCGACCCGTCCCTACGGTGGCACCTTCCTGGTGTTCTCCGACTACATGCGTCCCGCGGTCCGCCTGGGCGCGCTCATGCGCACCCCGGTCACCTACGTGTGGACCCACGACTCCATCGGCCTGGGCGAGGACGGCCCGACCCACCAGCCGATCGAGCACCTGGCCGCGCTGCGCGCGATCCCGGGCCTGAACGTGGTCCGCCCCGGCGACGCCAACGAGACCACCTACGCCTGGCGCACCATCCTGGAACGTGACAGCGCCGAACGGCATTCGCACTTCCTGGTCTCCGAGCCCGCCCACCAGGACGGCCCGTCCGCGCTGGCGCTGACTCGCCAGGACCTGCCGATCCAGGAGGGCACCAGCTACGAAGGTGTCCGCAAGGGCGGCTACATCCTGGCCGAATCCTCCACCGGCACACCGCAGGTAATCCTCATCGCCACCGGTTCGGAACTGCAGCTCGCGGTCGCGGCGCGTACTACGCTCGAGGCACAGGGCATCGGCACCCGCGTGGTGTCCATGCCGTGTGTGGAGTGGTTCGACGCGCAGGAGCAGTCCTACCGCGACGAGGTCCTGCCGCCGTCGGTGCGGGCCCGCGTCTCGGTCGAGGCCGGCATCGCGATGCCGTGGCACCGCTTCACCGGTGACGCCGGTGAGAACGTGTCCATCGAGCACTTCGGTGCCTCGGCCGACTTCAAGACCCTGTTCCGTGAATTCGGCATCACCGCCGACGCCGTCGTCGACGCTGCCACCCGCTCGCTTGCCAAGGTGAAGGGATAAGACCTCATGACCCAGAACACGAACACCGCGGCCCTGTCGGCCGCCGGGGTTTCGGTGTGGCTGGACGATCTGTCGCGTGATCGCATCAAGTCCGGAAATCTGCAGGGCCTGATCGACACTCGCAACGTCGTCGGTGTCACCACCAACCCGACCATCTTCCAGGGCGCGCTCTCCAAGGGCCACGCCTACGACGAGCAGGTCAACGAGCTCGCCGCGCGCGGAGCCGACGTGGATTCCGCGATCCGCACCATCACCACCGATGACGTGCGCGCCGCCTGTGACGTGTTCGCCGATGTCTTCGCCGCCTCCAAGGGCGTCGACGGCCGGGTGTCCATCGAGGTGGATCCGCGACTGGCCTTCGACACCGACGGCACCGTGGCCCAGGCCATCGAGCTGTGGAAGATCGTGGACCGGCCCAACCTGTTCATCAAGATCCCGGCCACCGAGGCGGGCCTGCCCGCCATCACCCGGGTGATCTCCGAGGGCATCAGCGTGAACGTGACGCTGATCTTCTCGGTGCAGCGCTACGTCGCGGTGATGGGCGCCTACCTCGACGGCCTGCGCAACGCGCTCACCGCCGGGCATGACATCGCCAAGATCCAGTCCGTGGCCTCGTTCTTCGTCTCCCGCGTGGACACCGAGATCGACAAGCGCCTGGAAGCCATCGGCACCCCCGAGGCCCTGGCACTGCGCGGCAAGGCCGGAATCGCCAACGCGCACTTGGCCTATGCCGCCTACCAGGACGTGTTCGACGGCGGCAAGCACACCGACGTGTTCGCCAAGCTGGCCTCGGCCGGCGGCGCGAACAAGCAGCGCGCGCTGTGGGCGTCGACCGGTGTGAAGAACCCCGAGTACTCCGACGTCATGTACGTGACCGAACTGGTCGCCCCCGACACGGTGAACACGCTGCCGGAGAAGACCCTCGAGGCGGTCGCCGACCACGCCGAGATCGTGCCGAACGCGGCCGTCGGCAAGGCCACCGAGGCGCAGGCGATCTTCGACCAGCTGGTCTCGGTCGGCATCGACCTGAACGACGTGTTCGGTGTCCTCGAGACCGAGGGCGTCGACAAGTTCGTCGCCTCCTGGCAGGAGCTGCTGGTGGCCACCACCGAAAAGCTGCAGGTGGCGGGAGGCAACTGACAGTGGCTCGCGCGGCGACGACGGTCGCAACGCCCAACCCGCTGCGTGATGAGCGCGACAGCCGGGTTCCGCGTATCGCTGGACCGTGCAACGTGGTGATATTCGGCGTAACCGGTGACCTGTCGCGGCGCAAAGTGCTGCCGGCCATCTATGACCTGGCGAACCGGGGGCTGCTGCCCCCGGGCTTCTCGCTGGTCGGGTTCGCGCGCCGGGACTGGACCGACGAGGACTTCGCGAACCTGGTTCACGAGTCCGTCACGGCCTCCTCGCGGACGCCGTTCCGCGACGAGGTGTGGCAGCAGCTGAAGGAGGGTCTGCGTTTCGTCCACGGCACCTTCGAGGACGACGCGGCCTTCCACAAGCTGGCCACCACCCTCAAGGATCTGGACCGGGATCGCGGGACGGGCGGCAATACCGCCTTCTACCTGTCGATTCCGCCGTCCGACTTCCCGATCGTGCTCGAGCAGCTCTCCAAGAACGGGCTGGCCAAGGCCACGGACGCCCCTGCGGGGCAACCGGATCCGTGGCGGCGCGTGGTGATCGAGAAGCCGTTCGGGCACGACCTGGCCAGCGCCCAGGATCTGAACGCCTTGGTGAACACGGTCTTTCCGGAGCGGTCGGTGTTCCGCATCGACCACTACCTGGGCAAGGAGACGGTGCAGAACATCATGGCGCTGCGCTTCGCCAACCAGCTGTGGGATCCCATCTGGAACGCCAACTATGTCGACCACGTGCAGATCACCATGGCCGAGGACATCGGGTTGGGCGGGCGCGCAGGCTATTACGACGGCATCGGCGCGGCCCGCGATGTCATCCAGAACCACCTGTTGCAGCTGCTGGCGTTGACGGCGATGGAGGAACCCATCAACTTCACGCCCAAGGCGCTGCAGACCGAGAAGATCAAGGTGCTCTCGGCCACCAAACTGGTCGAGCCGCTGGACGAGACGACCGCCCGCGGCCAGTACACCGCGGGCTGGCAGGGCAGTGAGCCGGTCGTGGGTCTGTTGCAGGAGGAGGGCTTCGACCCCAACTCCCGCACCGAGACCTACGCCGCCATCACCCTGGCCGTGCAGACCCGCCGCTGGGCGGGGGTGCCGTTCTATCTGCGGACCGGTAAACGCCTGGGCCGCCGCGTCACCGAGATCGCGGTCGTGTTCAAACGCGCCCCGCACCTGCCCTTCGACCAGACCATGACCGAGGAACTCGGACAGAACGCGCTGGTCATCCGGGTGCAGCCGGACGAGGGCATCACCATGCGATTCGGGTCCAAGGTGCCCGGGTCGTCGATGGAGGTGCGCGACGTGAACATGGACTTCAGCTACGGCGAGGCGTTCACCGAGGACTCCCCCGAGGCCTACGAGCGGCTCATCCTGGATGTGCTGCTCGGGGTGCCGTCGCTGTTCCCGGTCAACGAGGAAGTCGAATTGTCCTGGCGCATCCTCGATCCCGCGCTCGAGCACTGGGCCGAGACCGGCAAGCCCGATCCGTACGAGGCCGGCGGCTGGGGTCCGGATTCCGCCGACGAGATGCTCGCGCGCAGCGGGCGGGAATGGCGGCGACCGTGATCATCGACATGCCCGACACCGACACCCGCGAGGTGTCGAAACGCCTTGTGCAGCTGCGCGAATCCAATGGCGTGGTGACCATGGGGCGGGTGCTCACCCTGGTGGTGTGCACGCTGGACAGCTCCGAGGCCGAGGACGCCATCGACGCCGCCAATGACGCCAGCCGCGAGCACCCGTGCCGGGTGATAGTGCTGGCGCGCGGTGACCGCATGGCCCAGACGCGCCTGGACGCGCAGATCCGCGTCGGCGGCGACGCCGGGGCGGCCGAGGTGATAGTGCTTCGGCTGCAAGGGGATCTGGTGCCCCACGAGTCCAGCGTCGTCATCCCGTTCCTGCTGCCCGACACCCCCGTGGTGGCGTGGTGGCCGCGGGGCGCGCCGGAGTTCCCGTCCAAGGATTCGGTGGGCCGCCTGGCGACCCGCCGCATCACCGACGCCACCTTCGCGCCGGATCCACAGGCCACCATCAAGGGCCGTCGCCAGTCCTACGCGCCCGGCGACACCGATCTGGCGTGGAGCCGGGTCACCTATTGGCGGGCGCTGCTGGCGGCGGCGCTGGACGAGGCTCCGTTCGAACCCGTTGAGTCGGTGACGATCTCGGGTCTGAAGGAAGAACCGGCGCTGGACATGCTGGCGGGCTGGCTGGCCGCGCGGCTGGACTGCCCGGTGGTGCGGCGCACCGGCGAGCTGAAGGTGGAGATGCACCGGTCCTCGGTGGCGATCTCGATCGCGCGCCCGCAGCACGGACGCACCGCGACCCTGACCCGCACCGGCGAACCCGACCAGCGTTTCGCGCTCGCCCGCCGCGAGACCAAGGACTGCCTGGCCGAGGAGTTGCGGCACCTCGACGCCGACGACATCTACGCCGAGGCGCTCACCGGACTGGAAAGGGTGACCTATGAGTAAGCCCGCCGTCGAAACCTTCTCCGGCACCGACGAACTCGTGATGGCCGCGGCCGCGCGCTTCGTGTCCGAGGTGGTGGAGGCACAGCGGCTGCGCGGGTCGGCGTCGGTCGTGCTGACCGGCGGCGGCACCGGCATCAAGCTGCTGGAGTTGGTACGGCAGGCCCCCGGTGACATCGACTGGGCCAATCTCGACGTGTTCTGGGGCGACGAGCGTTTCGTCCCGACGGGCGACGCCGAGCGCAACGAGCTCCAGGCGCGCGAAGCCCTGCTCGACCATGTCCCGGTCGACCCGGCCCGCGTCCACCCCACCGAATCCTCCAGCGGCGACTATCCGGACCCGCTCGAGGCCGCGGGCGAGTACTCGGCCACCGTGCACGCCTACCTGGCCGAACACGGCGCGTTCGACCTGCACCTGCTGGGCATGGGCGGTGAGGGCCACATCAATTCGCTGTTCCCCCACACCGACGCCACGCGTGAGGAACACGAACTCGTGGTCGCCGAAACCCACTCCCCCAAACCGCCCGCCGTGCGGATCACCTTGACCCTGCCCGCGATTCGCAAGGCGCGCCACGTCGTGCTCATCGTCTCCGGTGAGGCCAAGGCGGCAGCGGTGGCCGCGGCGCTCAACGGCGCGTCCCCGCTGGACGTTCCGGCGGCGGGTGCGATCGGCAGTGAATCCACCACCTGGCTCCTCGACGAGGCGGCCGCGGCGGACCTCCCGCACTAGCGGCCCGCACACCGGAGGGGTCGCGATCGAGCCGATCGCGACCCCTGCGCGTTTTTCCCGTCCGTTGTCCTGTCACGATCGGTCGTCGCCGACGATCGATAGCCGCTGGCGGCCCACACGATCGACGTCGACTTCGGCGGCGGGCGCGTTCGGTTGTGGCGACAGCGATCCGGCTGCATGGCGGGTGCCCGCACCGAAATCTCCGGCTCATCGCTTCCGCCGTGGCGAGTGTGCGCGGTCGGATCAAAGCGACGGCGATCCAGTGAACACGGGTGGGCGGTGGGCGCGCTCACTGAATCCTCATGGGGCGGCGGGGATCATCGGGCTCATGAAGTCATGGTCGGTGCGGCGCGGCCGCTTGCTCGCGGTGGTGGCCGTGTTCGTCGGCGCGCCGGTCTGCGCGGAATATCTTGCCGCGTATATGGAGGAGACCGGGAAGCCGGGGGCGCTGATCGCGGCGCTGGTCGTGCTCGGGCCGCTGTACGGCGGGGCCGCGCTGCTGATTCGGGAGGTCGCGGTGCGGCGCGGGCTCGGCTGGAGCGGGATCCTGTTGCTGGCGGCCGCGTTCGGGCTGGCCATGCCCGGGCTGCTCGATCTGACGCTCTACGGGGATCTGCACTCGGGGGTCGGCGATTTCGACGAAGTGCGGCGGGCGACGATGCTCGGGCCGCTGGGCATCAGCGCCTTCGCCACGCTGTCCTACGTCTCCACGCATGTGCTGATCAGTATCGGTGCGCCGTTGGGGGTGCTCGACGCGCTCGCGCCGCGTTACCGGGGCCGGCCGCTGCTGAGCGGTAAGGGCATGGTCGTGGTGGCGGCCCTCATGTTCTGGGCGGCAGCGCTCGTCCGGGCCGATGCTCGATTCGAGGGGTATCACGCGTCGACGGCACAGACCTCCGGTGCCGCCGCGGGAGTGATAGTGCTGGTCGTGCTGGCGTTCACCCGCCTCGGCCGACCGGTCACCACCGGTGACGGCAAGCCCGTGCCAGCGGTGTGGCTCGTGCTCGCGGGTGGGCTCTGGCTTTTCGCCACCGACAACGTGCCTGCGACCTGGCTCGGTGTCGCCTTGCTCGTCGCTCTCTTCGCCGCGGCGGTCCTCGCGATCCGGTACTGGTCACACCGAACCCGCTGGACCGCCGCGCAGATCGGCGCGCTCGCGGCCGGCGCGCTGATCGCCCGGGCCCTGGCGGGGATACTCGCCCCGCTGCCCGTCGGCGTGGACTATGCCGCCAAGGCCACCCAGAGCATGCTGCTGTTCGCGGCGACCCTGGTCGTGGCGTGGCTGGTCCTACGCCACACCGGGGCGCGCTTCGGACGTCGCACGGTAGCGCCCGGTCCCGGAAACGGGTAGTCGGCTACTCACGATTAGCTGGTAGAAGGCCCTTAGCGTCGGGGAAGTCGCCGAAAGGCTCGGCGTGGGAGGGGAAGAAATGATCGACATCATCACCTTGCGCGGCACCGGGGAGCAGCGCAATTCCGATGGCACACCCGCGGGCATGCTGCACGACGTCGCCAAACTGCTGGACACCGACAAATTCACCACGTTCGAGCCGGATTGGCCCGCGTCCATCGGGCCCGACCCGAACACGTGGGGGCCGTCGCTGGACACTTCGGTGCGATTGGGGGTCGCCGCCGGTGTCGAGGCGTTGCAGGATTCGCCGAATGTGTGTGGGCTGCTGAGCTATTCGCTCGGCGGGATCGTGGCGAGCACGATTCTGGAAGGCGTACGCGCCGGGGTCTACACCAACACCGACGATTCACCCTTGGAGATCGCGTTCGTGGTGAACATCGCCAACCCGATGCGGCGGGCTGGTCAATCGGTCGGAAATCTGTGCCCGCCGACGACTTACGGATTGCACAAGCAGCGCGGAAAGTGGCCGCTCGGCATCGACGTCCGTGAGTACGCCAACCCCGACGACATCATCACCTCCTCCCCCGCCGATTCGCCCCTCCGCGCCATCGACACCGCGATCTCACCGTTCTCCCTGGTGGAGGGCGCACGAATCGGCAATCTCACCCCGGTGATCTTCCACGAACTCCTGAATTTCCTCCTCCTGGACCCCATCACCAATCTCGACCGCTACACGGCGGCGGTTCGCGGCGTCCTCGGCTACCTGACGCCTTGGCCCGATGGTCAGCACGTCCTCTACTCCGGCCACAACCTGCCCGGCACCGACGTCCTCTGGACCACCCACGCCGCGAACTACCTCAACGCGAATTACTGACCGCCCCACCCGGTTTCCGACCCTGCGACGGCGGGGTCGGACCAGATGTCCATGGGGATGGTTTCGGTGGTGCGGCCGGATGAATCCAGGACTCGGCCCATGCGTTTGAGGAAGCGCAGGACGATCGAGGTGCCGAGGATGGTGAGGCGGGGCGCCGCGGCGGCCAGGCGGGATTCGGTGAGCGGGACTTCGTGGATGGTGGGCAGGGAGAAGCCGATAGCGAGGTTGGGCTCGCCACCGGAGACGCGCAGGCAGACGCGGGCGCCGGGAACGCCGAGGAGGGATTCGACGGTGGCGCGGTCGTTGGGGTCGGCGCGGGCCCAGATCCACATGCCCACGGGCCAGCTCGACAGCGACAGGGCCAGGTCGCAGCGGAGCACGAGACGGCCGCCGGTGATCATGCCGTCGAGGCGGCGGCGAATCGTGCCGACGGTGAGGCCGGTTTCGTGCGCGAGGTCGGACAGCGGGGTGCGGCCGTCGTGGCCCAGGCGCAGGATCAGGGTGCGGTCGGTGGCGTCGAGGGGACGAGGGACCGGCGGGCGGGCCGGCCAGGGGCGGATGCCCTCCATCAGGCGGGCGCGCTGCGCGGCGTCGAGGACGTTGAGTTGCCATTGGTCGCCCATGCGGTGGACGCGCGTCACGAGCATGGTGCTGGTGGCGGCGACGCCGGGGACGGCGGACAGGGATTCCAGCAGCAGTCGGGAGAGGGCGACCAGGCTGGGCACGTTGATCAGCAGCGACAGGTCGTGACCGCCGCTGATGTGCTCGACGCTGAGCACGTGCGGCCAGCGGGCCAGGTGTTGGGCGGTCTCGTTCACGGCGCCGTTGGCGCAGCTGACCAGGACGATGGCGAGGCAGGCGTCGGGTAGGCCGGTGGCGCGGCCGCTGACCCAGGCCGCGCGCGCCGTGCTCAGCCGCTGCCAGCGCCGGGCCACCGTCACGGGGTCGACGTCGAGGACCGCGCCGAGGCGCTGCCAGGTGGCCCGCGGTGCGATCTCCAGGCAGTTGATCAGCGCCAGATCCAGTTCGTCCAGCACGATTCCAGATTCCTGCATATAGGCACCAATTTTTCGAAGATCCTGCGGATTCACGAGTTCTTCGGCAGGTCTGGACATCCTGTCACGAATTCGCACGACAGGAGGGACGCGCTGATGTGGACGATGCCGGAAACCCATGCGCTGCACAGGGATCTGGTCCGATTGCGGCGGGAATTGCATGCCGACCCGGAGGTGGGTCTGGCGCTGCCGCGCACGCGGCGGCGGGTGCTGGACGCGCTGGCCGGGCTGCCGCTCGAGGTCACCCGCGGGCGGGCGATCGGGTCGGTGACGGCGGTGCTGCGGGGTGCGCGCCCCGGTCCCGCCGTGCTGCTGCGCGGCGACATGGATGCCCTGCCGCTGACCGAGCTCACCGGACTCGACTATGCCTCGGACAACGGGGCGATGCACGCCTGCGGGCACGATCTGCACACCGCGATGCTGGTCGGCGCCGCACGCCTGCTCTGCGCCCGCCGGCACGAGTTGAGCGGCGACGTGATCTTCATGTTCCAACCCGGCGAGGAGGGGGTGGACGGCGCCGCGAAGATGATCGCCGAGGGTGTCCTGGACGCGGCGGGATCACTTCCGGTGGCGGCCTTCGCGATTCACGTCATGTCGGCGCGATTCCCGCACGGGGTCTTCACCACTCGCCGCGGGGCCCTCATGGCGGGGGCCGATCTGCTGTCGGTGACCGTGCACGGCAGCGGCGGTCACGGGTCGGCTCCGCATCTGGCCCGCGATCCGCTCCCGGCCGCGGCCGCCGTGGTCGCTGCGCTGCCGGGGCTGCTCACGCGGACCGTCGATCCGTCCGGGACCGCGGTGCTGACCATCGGCGAAATCCATTCCGGCACCGCGGCGAACATCCTTGCCGAGCGCGCCGAACTGCGCGGGACCCTGCGCTGGCATGATGTGCGCACCCGTGACGCCCTGCGGTCCGGTTTCGGCGACGTGTGCCGCTCGATCGCCCACGCGTACGGGGTGACCGCCCACCCGGAGGTGCGCGAATACCTCGACGTCACCGCCAACACCCCCGCCGAAGCGGACTTCGCCGCCGCGGTGGCGGCCGACTTGCACGGCCCCCACCGATACCGCGATCTGCCCCAACCGCTGTGTGCCGGAGAGGATTTCTGCCGCGTGCTCGATCACGTTCCCGGTGCGATGATCCTGCTCGGCGCCTGCCCCGCGGATCTCGATCCGACGCAGGCTCACGACAACCACTCGCCGTACGCGGTTTTCGACGACGCGGTCCTCACCGACGGCGCTCTGCTCTACGCCGAACTCGCGGCCCGCAAACTCGCCACGACCGGCACCGTCGCCCTCGATCACCCCATCGCCCACACCGCTTGAGGTCTGCCATGTCCACCACCGCCTCGGCCGCCCAACCCGGCCGCACCCAGCCCACCAGCGCAGCGAATCCCACCACCGAATCCGGCCTGCGGACGACCGCCACCGAGATTGTCCAGCTGCCCGAATCCCCTTCCGCCGCACGCGGTTCGCAAGAACACCCACGTGCCTGGCGCACACTGCTCTCCACGGGCGGCGGGAACGCGCTCGAATGGTACGACTGGGCGATCTTCGGGACCTTCTCACCGTTCTTCGCGCACGCGTTCTTCCCCGCACGCACCGGCACCCTGGCGTTGCTCTCGGCACTGATCGTGTTCGCGGTCGGATTCGTCGTGCGGCCGATCGGCAGTCTGATATTCGGCTGGTATTCGGATCGACGGGGCCGGCGGGCGGCACTGATCGGATCCATCGCCCTGGCGGCCGGCGGGAGCTTGCTGATCGGGATCGCTCCCACCCACGCGTCGATCGGCATCGCGGCGCCGGGCCTGCTGGTCGTCGCGCGGCTCGCGCAGGGACTCGGCCACGGCGGTGAAATGCCAGCTGTGCAAACCTATCTCGCGGAAGCCGCGCCGCCGCGACGGCGAGGACGATGGGCCAGTTTCATCTACGTCTCGGGCACGAGCGGAATCGTGGCCGCGACCATGCTGGGCGCCGTGCTGTCCGGCGTGCTGAGCAAGCCCGAGATGAGCGCATGGGGTTGGCGGGTGCCCTTCGTGCTGGGCGGGGTCGTGGGGATCTACACGCTCGTGATGCGACTACGCCTGCCCGAAAGCGCCGCCCAGGCGTCCGCCACGAGCCGGGTTCGACTGTGGCGGGGGCTGTGGGAGCAGCGCGCGGCGTGCGGGCGGGCCTTCGGGCTGACCATCGGCGGCACGGTCGCGTTCTACCTCTGGGTGATCGGCACACCCACGCAAGCCGTTGCCGCACACCGCATCCCGGCCGCACAGGTGCTGTGGATCAGCGTACTGGCCTCGGTGTTCATGATCGTCTTGCTGCCGCTGTTCGGCATCCTCTCCGACCGTATCGGCCGACGACCGGTGTTGCTGTTGTCCAGCCTGGGCACCGCGGCCGTGGTCTTCCCCGCGACCACGCTGCTCGCCCGCGGTCCCTGGCAGCTGGCGCTCGCCCTGCTCCCGGCGATGCTGTTCCTGGCCCCCTTCGCCGCCGTCGTTCCAGCGGTCTACGCCGAGCTGTTCCCGGCCGGAATCCGCGCCACCGGAAGCGGTCTCGGTGCCGCGGTGGCCACCGCGGCGTTCGGCGGCACCGCACCCTACTTGCAGACCTGGCTCGGCAGCTCCGGCCACGCGTCACTGTTCGCCGGGTACGTGGTCGCGCTGATGCTGGCCAGCGCCGCGATCGCCTGGTGGGCGCCGGAAACCCATGCCATCGACCTTGTCGCGGAATAGGAATCGGGAGCGCTCGTTGCGCTAGCGGGATTCGAAGTCTTGCCAGATGTCGGGTGGGACGGTGGCTCGTGAGCGGCCGTGGCGGTCGAGGATGTGGCCGAGGAGTTTTTCGTGGCGCAGGGTGATGGCGCGTTCGGTGACGGTCAGGTCGGGATGCATTGTGGCCAGCTGATTTTCGAATCGGGTGACCTCGGCGACCGAATGCAGGCCGGCCTGGAGGATCAGGTTGTTGGGTGCCGCTCACTGCGGCGCGGGATTCCGGGAGGCGGATCGGATCGTGGCCGATGGCAGGGAAGGCTGCGGTCGGCGTGGTCACGCAAAATGTGACCACGCCGCCCCGCGTTCAGTCAGTCGTCAGCGAATTCGACGATACTCACCGGAAACGGCAGTCGCTGTTCGACTTCGGCCCATCGCGACTTGTTGGCGGTAATGATCTCCCAGTCCAGATAGCGTGCAACGGCCACCGTGTGGGCCGCTGGCATATCGATTGGTTCGACAGCGGCGGCGAAAACATCGGCCAGTTCCTCGGCGTCGTTGATCGTGGCGAGTACCGCGATCTGAATGGACTCGAGATTCTCGACGATGCCAATGACCTGTGCACGCTGATCGTCAGATAGGCCCGCAAAGCCCGCGGTCAGCGCCAGAATCGGGACGGCAACGCGGATATCTCGACCATGAAGGACGGCAATCAGGTTCGAGACATTCGGATCGCCGAAGGCATACGCGTGGATGATTGTGTCGTCGAGAACATAGCCAAGACTCACTCTTTCGCCGCCTGTCGTTGTATCAGCCTCGCCTCGAGCCGATCCGCCTGCCGCTCGGCCCACGCGACCGCGTTCGCATTCCGCCGATCAGCGGCGATGCGAGCCTCCCAGGCCAACCGGTTGCGGCTCTGTGCCGACTTGTAATGGGCGATCAGCCGGTTGATCACCGCGTCTAGCGACTCGCTCGGCCTAGCTAGCGCCTGCAATTCATCCCGAGTGGCCGGACGCGTCGTGATCGTGGTCTTGTTCTCAGCCATGCCGATCAGCATACCGGTAATGCTTGAAGCATTACTTGATTTCTCGTGCGAAGTCATCGGGCCGCTGCCGCATTCCTTACCGGCCGGTAGGGTCTGGCGAAGAAGGATCGGCGCTCCGAGCAGGTGCGTGAACAAGGAGGTTGCGCGTGGCATTCGGTGATTTTCAGAACGAGATCTACTTCAACGGGTTGCGCGGGGTGGTTCCGACGATGCCGGTGAGCTTCGCGGAGTTGGCGGAGCGGGCGCAGGCCGCGATGCCGCCGTCGGTGTGGTCGTATGTGGCGGGCGGCGCCGGGGATGAGCGGACGCAGAACGCCAATGTGGCCGCGTTCGACCGGTGGGGCGTGATTCCGCGCATGTTCGTGGGGGCCAAGCAGCGGGATCTGTCGGTGGAGCTGTTCGGGATGACCTGGCCCGCACCGGTTTTCATGGCTCCGGTCGGCGTGATCGGATTGTGCGCGCAGGACGGGCACGGCGATCTGGCCACGGCGAAGGCGGCCGCGCGGACCGGCGTGCCGATGGTGGCCTCGACGCTGACGGTGGATCCGATGGAAGAGGTGGCGGCCGAATTCGGTGAGACGCCGGGCTTTTTCCAGCTCTACACCCCGACCGATCGCGAACTGGCGGCGAGCCTGGTCGAGCGCGCGGAGCAGGCGGGCTACAAGGGCATCGTGGTCACCCTCGACACCTGGGTCACCGGCTGGCGGCCGCGGGATCTGTCGACCGGGAACTTCCCGCAGTTGCGCGGGCACTGCCTGGCCAACTACTTCACCGATCCGGTGTTCCGGGCGGGCCTGGCGCAGTCCCCCGAGCAGGATCCGCAGTCGGCCATCCTGAAATGGATTCAGGTCTTCGGCAATCCGCTGACCTGGGACGACCTGCCGTGGCTGCGGTCGCTGACCACGCTGCCGCTGATCGTGAAGGGCATCTGCCATCCCGAGGACGCCCGCCGCGCCAAGGATCTGGGCGTGGACGGCATCTACTGCTCCAATCACGGTGGCCGCCAAGCCAATGGCGGGCTCCCGGCCCTGGACATGCTGCCCGAGGTGGTGGCGGCCGCCGACGGGCTGCCGGTGCTGTTCGACTCGGGTGTCCGTTCGGGCGCGGATATCGTCAAGGCCCTCGCCCTGGGCGCGAGCGCGGTCGGCATCGGCCGCCCCTACGCGTACGGGCTGGCGCTGGGCGGGGCCGACGGCATCGTGCACGTGCTGCGCACGCTGCTCGCCGAGGCGGATCTGATCATGGCGGTGGACGGGTATCCGACGCTGAAAGACCTGACGCCCGAAGCGCTTCGCCCGGTCTCGGTCTAGTTCGCCAGGTAGGCGAATTCCGGGCAGAACGAGCCGATGGACGCGCCGATGATGATCGGGGACTGGTCGCCGGTGAACTCGGTGCCCTTGGTGATCCGATCGGAGATGTGGTCCAGCGAGCGCGGGTCGGCGGTGGCGCCCAGGAGGGTGTTGGTCTGCAGTGAGGCGCACACCGTCCGGCCCATCGTGACCGTTTTCGTCCGGTCCTGGAACCGGATTCCGGATCGCTGCAGGGTGGAGATGAACAGGTCTTCCGATCCCGGGCCGTCCGGAATGTCGGCGAAGGTGGAGATGATCGGTTTGATCGGCTGACGGGAGGTGGTGGCCGGAAGGCTCTGTGCGTCATCGGGTCTCGCGCAACCCGAGAGCAGGATCAGAAACGCCACCCCTATCGCACGCTTGTCCATGGTTCGAACCGTACGCCCGGGCCCATCACGAACCCGTCATGCGCGGATCACCGCGCTTCCCGGGATCACGGTATGCACTGTGCACGAGCCGGGACCGCGATCCTCCGGCAATCGGCCGAATTGTGCCCGAGGTCAGGTTTTTCCGTTTCGCGGTGTCCTAGAGTCCGTGGCCACCACCGTTCGGTGGTCTCACCGCGACCCAGGAATACCTATGCAAGCACGCGTTTTCCGTCGTCTCCTCGTCACCGCCGCCGTCGCCTCGGCCGCCGTGCTCACGCTGCCCAGCGCGGCGTGGGCGGCCGGGGCCATCGCCTTCGCACCGGCGGTCGATTCGCCCTCCGGTGGCTCGTTCCCGTCGTGGGGACCGGGTCCGGCCCCCTCCGGTATGGCCGCCGCCGACCTCGACGGCGACGGGAACATCGATATCGTGGCCGCCGACTTCCAGGGCGACGGGCCGATTCTCATGAAGGGCAAGGGCGACGGCACCTTCGCGCCGGGCACCCGGGTCGGCTCGGTCGGCACCGGGTTCGGCGCGGTCGCGATCGGCGACCTCAACGGCGACGGCAAACCCGACATCGCCGCCCAGTCGTGGACGCAGATCGTAGTGTTCCTCAACAACGGCGACGGGACCTTCAAGAAGGGCCAGACCTACACGACCATCGAAGGCGCGCAGCAGGAACTGTTCGTCGCCGACGTGAACGGCGACGGCAAGGCCGATGTGCTGAGCCTGCTGCCCACCGGTGTGCAGACCTGGCTCGGCAATGGTGACGGCACCTTGAAGACGGGTCCGGTGACGACCATCGCGGGCACGCCCGCCGCCTTCATCCTCGGCAAGTTCCACGCCGGCGGCAAGGTCGACATGGCGATCAACAACGATGTGACCCAACAGGTCGAGGTGTTCTTCGGCAACGGCGACGGCAGCTTCACCCGCAAGGGCGCCAGCACCAGCGGCCTGATCACCGAGGACATCCGCGCCGCCGACTTCGACGGCGACGGCATCGACGATATCGTCACCGCCGACTCGTTCTCCTTCAGCACCACGCTGCTGGTCTCCGACGGTCAGGGCGGGTTCAGGAAGACCAATCGCCTCAACCTGTCCGGCCTGGGCCCCGACAGCATCGCGGTCGGCGACTTCAACCATGACGGCCACATGGACGCGGCCATGTCCGCGGTCCTGAACTCCAAGATCGTCATCTTCACCGGCAACGGCGACGGAACCATCACCAAGACCGGCGAATACGACGTCACCACTCAGCCGCAGACCCCCGTGGTGGCCGACTTCAACAAGGACGGCAAGCCCGACATCGCGGTGGCGGGCGACGCCAACACGGTCAGCTTCCTGAAGAACATCTCGTAATCCCCACGCGCATGCACTGCGGGACATGGCTTCTCGGCGTTCGCCTCCCGCGGTGCATGCTCGTCGGCTAGTCCTGGATGCGGCGGAAGGGGCGGGCGGCTTCGAGGGCGTAGGCCAGTTCGAGCAGGGTGCGTTCGTCGCCGTGGGCGGCGGAGAAGAGCACGCCGATCGGCAGGCCCTCGGCGGAGGAGCCCAGCGGCAGCGAAAGTGCCGGTGCGCCGGTCACATTCGCCAGCGGGGTGTAGGTGACATAGTTCAGCAGGCGGTCGAAGACCTCGTCGAAGGGCTGGTCGGGGCTCAGGTAGCCCAGCGGGGGCGTCAGCGAGGCCAGCACCGGGGACACCACCAGTTCGACGTCGCGGAACGAGGCGGCGTAGGCGTGGCGGGTGCGCGAGAGGCGGTACAGGACCGCGGGCGAGCGCAGCGCCGAGCCGCGGAAGCGGGCGGCCAGGCCCTTGGTGAACGGGTCCAGCCGCGACGGGTCGAAGGACCGGTCCAGGGTCAGTTTCCCGGTGCGGCCCAACAGGTATGCCAGCATCGCCCAATAGGTCGCGAAGTCCTCGGCGAAGCCCCGGTCCACCGGATACCCGATCGGCCGCACCTCGTGGCCGAGCCCCTCCAGCAGCTTGACGGTGTCGTCGAGCACGGCGCGAATCTGCGGATCCAGCGGCGCACCCGTGATCGGTTCGGTGAGCACCCCGATCCGCAGCCTCCGCTGCGCCGGACCCTCCACCAACCCCACCGGCGGCAGGCCCGGATTGCGCCAGAACCGTTCGGCCGCGGCGAAATACGTGGCGGTATCACGCACCGTGCGCGTGAGCACCCCTTCCGACACCAGATTGATCGGCATCGACCGCGCCTGCGGACCGTCGATGTGCCGCCCGCGCGTCGGCTTCAACCCGACCAGCCCGCAACAGGCCGCGGGAATCCGGATCGAGCCGCCCCCGTCGTTGCCGTGCGCGATGGGCACCACTCCCGCTGCCACCAGTGCGGCCGACCCGCCCGAGGACGCGCCGGAGGAGAATTCCGGATCCCAGGGATTGTGCGTCGGTTCCGCCAGCGCGAATTCCGTGGTCGCGTTCAATCCGAACTCGGGCAGCGTCGTCTTGCCCAGCACGGTCATCCCACTGCTCAGCAACTGTTTCGCATAGGGCCCGTTCGCCTTCGCGGGCCGCGCCCGCCACGCCACACTCCCGTGCTGGGTGGGCACCCCCGCCAGATCCGTATTGTCCTTGACATAGGTCGGCACCCCGAACAGCAGCGCCTCCCGATCCCCCGACACCACCGGCGAATCCATCGCCACCACCACCGCGTTCAACACCGGATTCACCCGCGCCGCCCGCTCCTGAGCCGCCTTGGCCACCTCGGAGGCGCTCAACTCCCCGCGCCGGATCAGCTCGGCGATCCCCACGCCGTCATGCTCGCCGAGCGCATCATCGGTGAAAGCGTGAACTCGCGCAGCCATGAGCGGGCCTCCCATCGACCTCGTGAACCCGACTTCCCACCGACCCTACCCAAACTGGACGATCGAACAGAGGATTCGACGGGCGCGGACCGCCGAAGCGCCGGCCGACGCCCAAGGCGTCGTTCGTGATTCGGCAGCCCGTATCCGGTGTCGCCGGTTCAGGAGAGCTCGAGGCTCTTGAGGGCGTCGAGCAGGAAGGTGTTCACCGCGTCGGGGCGTTCGAGTTGGACGAGGTGGCCCGCCTTGGGGATTTCGACGACCTCGCGGAGGTCGGGGACGTTGGCGCGGAGGGTGGCGAGGGGGTCGCGGCCGCTGAAACCTTCCATGTCGGGGTCGTTTTCGCCGTAGAGGAAGAAGGTGGGGACTTCGATCTTGGCGTCGGCGTATGCCGCGGTGAGTTCCCAGTTGCGGTCGAGGTTGCGGTACCAGTTGAGGCCGCCGGTGAAGCCGGTGCGTTCGAAATCGGCGGCCAGGGTGTCGAATTCGGTCTGGGAGAGCCAGGGCCAGGGCAGGGCGGGGGCCTGCGGGAGGGCGTCGAGGTAGCCGATGCCGGGCGGGTTCTTCCAGGTGTCGAGGTAGTGGTAGTCGCCGGAGAGGGAATAGTAGACACGGGTCAGGAAGCCGCGGGGGTCGGCGGCGAGTTCGGCGTCGGCGATGCCCGGTTCCTGGAAGTAGGACAGGTGCAGGAAGTGGCGTTCGGCCGCGTGGGTCCAGAACGCGGACGGGGCCTTCGGGGGACGGGGGGCGAACGGGTTGTTCAGGACCATGGCGGCCGCGACCCGGTCGGGGTGGCGCAGGCTCAGTTCCCACACCAGTTGTGCGCCGAAGTCGAGGCCGACGAAGACCGCCTGCCGCGCGCCGATGTCGTCGAGCAGGGCCATGAGGTCGCCGATAACGGCCTCGTTGGTGTAGGCCGCGGGGTCCTCGGGGGCGTCGGTGCGGCCGTATCCGCGCAGGTCGGGGGCGATGGCCCGGTACCCGGCGGCGGCCAGGGCGTCGAGTTGGTGATGCCACATGAACCAGGTGTGCGGGAACCCGTGACAGAAGACGACCGGGTAGCCCTCGCCCGTGTCCGCGACGTGCATGCGGACCTCCCCGGTGTCGATCGTCCGATGTGTCAGTTCCACTCCGCCTCCAATTTCTAGAACACGTTCCTATTTCAAGGTAATGTCCAGAGGTCGTGAGCGAAATACCCAAGATTCTGGCCGGAAAGGTCGCGGTGGTGACCGGAGCCAGCCGCGGCATCGGCAAGGGCATCGCCCTGGAGCTGGGCGCGGCCGGAGCGACCGTGTACGTCACCGGGCGCACCGTCACGCCCGGGCACCTGCCGGGCACCGTGGCCGCCACGGCCGCCGAGATCACCGAACTCGGCGGTGTCGGGGTGCCGGTGGTGGTCGACCATCGCGACGACGCGGCGGTGGAGAAGCTGTTCGCTCAGGTCCGCGACGAACAGGGCCGCCTGGACGTGCTGGTGAACAACGTCTACAACTCCCCCGCCTCGGCCCGCTGGATCGGGCGCAAATTCTGGGACGTGCCACCCAAAGCCTGGGACGAAGGCTTCGACATCGGAGTCCGATCCCACTATGTGGCAAGCGTTTTCGCCGCTCCCCTGCTGATCGAGTCGCAGGGCCTGATCGTGAGCGTGTCCTCCCCCGGCGCGACCCGCCAGATGCACAATGCCGTCTACGGTGTCGGCAAGGCCGCCGTGGACCGGCTCACCGCCGACTTCGCTCACGACCTCGAGGGTACCGGCGCGACCGCGATATCGATCTGGCCGGGCATCGTGAACACCGAACTGCTGCAACTGGTTCCGGCCGACGCGCAGGGCCGCCGCCTGGTCACCCTGCCCGGCGAGGGCACCTTCGATCTGGACCTGGCCGAGACCCCGCACTTCGCCGGGCGCGCCGTGGTCGCGCTGGCCGCCGACCCGGATCGCCTGGCGCGCACCGGAAAAGCCTGGAAGGTCGCCGACCTCGCCGAGGCGTACGGCTTCACCGACCTCGACGGCCGCGTCCCGCGCGCCGACTAGACAACACGAATTACGTTCCCGAAGAACAGGAGTGGACAACCCTATGCGACGCGTTTTCGTCGTCGGCGTGAACATGACGCCGTTCGTCAAGATCGGTTCCCGCGAGTGGACCTACCCGGAGATGGTCGCCGAGGCCGTCAACGGCGCGCTGAAGGACGCGGGCGTCACCTACGACCAGGTGCAGCGGGCCGCGGTCGGCTACGTCTTCCAGCCCTCGGCCGCCGGGCAGCGCGCGCTCTACGACATCGGCCTGACCGGCATCCCGATCGTGAACGTGAACAACAACTGCGCGACCGGTTCGACCGCGCTCATGTTCGCCCGCGAATGGGTCGCGGCGGGCATCACCGATGTCGCGCTGGCGGTCGGCTTCGAGCAGATGACCAAGGAGGCCATGGCCGGTCCGGCCACCAAGCCCAAGGTCACCACCGTCGACCACCACCTGAAGGTGAACAAGGAGCACTTCGAGTTCTCCGCGGCCCCGATCACCACCCAGTTCTTCGGCAACGCCGCCATCGAGCACATGAAGCGCTACGGCACCACCGCCGAACAGCTGGCGGCGGTCGCGGTCAAGAACCACCAGCACTCCACCCGGAACCCCCTCGCTCAGTTCCAGGACGCCTACACCCTCGAGCAGGTGCTCGGCGACAAGCCGGTGCACGGCCCGCTGACCCGTTCGCAGTGCTCGCCCATGTCCGACGGCGCGGCCGCCGCGGTCGTGGTGAGCGAGGAGTTCGTCAAGGCCCACGGACTCGAGGGGCAGGCCATCGAGATCCTGGCCCAGGAGCTGGCCACCGACGACGGCAACGCCTTCTCCACCGGTTCCATGATCGACGTGGTGGGTGCGCCCATGACCCGCGCGGCGGCCGGAAAGGTGTTCTCCCGCGCCGGAATCGGCGTCGCCGACGTCGACGTGATCGAGCTGCACGACTGCTTCTCCATCAACGAGCTCATCACCTACGAGGCGCTGGGCCTGTGCGGCGAGGGCGAATCCGGTGCGCTGGTGGAGTCGGGCGCGACGACCTACGGCGGCACCTGGGTGGTCAACCCGTCGGGCGGCCTGATCTCCAAGGGCCACCCGCTCGGCGCGACCGGCCTGGCCCAGTGCACCGAATTGAGCTGGCAGCTGCGCGGACTCGCGGGCGAACGCCAGGTGGCGGGCGCGCGCACCGCGCTGGCGCACAACCTCGGCCTCGGCGGCGCGGTCGTCGTCACCCTGTACGCGGCCAATACCCTGTGACACCAGGGGGTTCGGGGGCTCGGCCCCCGAACCCCCTCTTCCGATGGAGGAGGAATCCATGACCACATTCGATGCCGAGACCATGCTGCGGCTGCCCGTGCACAACGGGCACGCCCTGGTGGCGGGCCTCGAGCGGCACAAGAACCGTCCGGTGCTGACCCTCGGCGACCACATCCTCACCGGCGGTGAGGTTCTCGACGGCATGAGCCGCTACATCGACGCCTTCGCCGAGCACGGCGTCACCACCGGCACCCCGGTCGGTGTGCTCGCGCTCAACCGCCCCGAGGTGCTGTTCACCATCGGCGCGGGCCAGATCGTGGGATCGCGGCGCACCGCCCTGCACCCCATCGGCGGGCTCGACGATCACGCGTATGTGCTTGCCGACGCGGGCATTTCGACGCTCATCCTGGACCCGGTGCCCGCGTTCGTGCAGCGCGCCCGCGACCTGGTCGACATGGTGCCGGGGCTGAACAAGGTGCTGGTGCTGGGCCCGGTGCCCGAGTCGCTGGCCGATGTCGGCGTCGACATCCTCGCCGCCGCGGACAAGTACGAGCCGCGTGATGTGAAGGCCGTCGAGCTGCTGCCCTCGGATGTCATCTCCATCAGCTACACCGGCGGCACCACCGGCAAGCCCAAGGGTGTGGTCGGCACCGCGCTGACCATGAACACCATGACCCAGATCCAGCTCTCGGAATGGGAATGGCCCCGCCACCCCAAATTCCTGATCTGCACTCCCCTCTCGCACGCGGGCGCGGCCTTCTTCCTGCCGACCGTGCTGCTGGGCGGGCAGTGCGTGGTGCTGCCGCGCTTCGACGCCGGAGAAGTGCTGCGCGCCATCGAGGAACACAAGATCTCGGCGACCATGCTGGTGCCGTCGATGCTGTACGCGCTGCTGGATCACCCGGATTCCAAGACCCGGGACCTGTCCTCGCTCGAGACGGTGTACTACGGCGCGGCCGCCATCGACCCGAATCGGCTGCAGGAGGCCATCGATCGCTTCGGGCCGATCTTCGCGCAGTACTTCGGGCAGTCCGAGGCGCCGATGGCGATCAGCTACCTGGCCAAGGACGAGCACGACAAGGAGCGGCTCACCTCGTGCGGGCGTCCCTCGACCGCGGTGCGGGTCACGCTGCGCGACGCCGAGGACAACGAGGTCGCCCAGGGTGAGGTCGGCGAGATCTGCGTGTCCGGACCGCTTTTGGCGGCCGGGTACCTGAACCTGCCCGAGGTCACCGCCGACACCTTCAAGAACGGCTGGCTGCGCACCGGCGACCTGGCCCGCCGGGACGAGGACGGCTTCCTGTTCATCGTCGGCCGCTCCAAGGACATGGTCGTCACCGGTGGATTCAACGTGTTCCCCCGCGAGGTGGAAGACGTGGTCTCCGAGCACCCGAAGGTGCTCACCGTCGCGGTCGTCGGTGTGCCCGACGCGCATTGGGGCGAGGCCGTCACCGCGGTGCTGGTGCTCGACCCCGACACCGCCGCCGACGCGGCCGCGATCGAGGTGGTCACCGCCGAGATCCAGGCCGCGGTCAAGCAGCGCAAGGGTTCGGTGCAGGTGCCCAAGCACGTCGTGGTGATCGAGGAACTGCCGCTGACCGGGCTCGGCAAGCCGGACAAGAAGGCCATCCGCGTGCTCGCCGCGGAACGCCTCGGCATCGCCTGATGTCCCGAGGGGCGCTCGGCTAGGCCAACTTTCGGGTTCGCAGCAGCCGAGCGCCCTTGCGCGCAGCCTCCACCCCCGACTCGATGACCGCCCGGGTCACGAAGTGCCCCACCGCCGTTGCCACGAACATGGCGGTGATCACCACCGGCGCCCAGCTCCAGCTCAGGGCCAGCAGCATCCGATCGAGGGTGCCGGCGGGCTGCACCACCGGCTCCCAGCTGTTCAAGCGCACCCAGCGGCCCAGGAAAACGCCGATCGCGCACAGCAGGTGGACCGTGAGCCGCGCCGGAAAGCGCCAGGCGCCCAAGCCCCACGCGGTCAGGAACCGGTCCAGCTCGGCCAGCACCAGGTAGTAGGCCACGAATCCGGAGATGATGAACACGCCGTAGACCGGCAGGATCGTGGTGACCACCGGGCCGTTGCCCGCGGCGCGGATGTCATCGCGCAGGTGCACCAGATCGGTCAGCACATAGGGCGCGTTGGGCAGGAACAGCATCAGCAGCGCCACCCCGCCCCACCACACCGGCGACACGGGTAGTCGCCGTTCCTCGTCGCGCTCGCCGCGGAACAGCAGCAGCGCCAGAGCCACGGGTATCCACGCCAATACGCTGTTCCAGACCATCCACAGCAGGTTTCGGTCCAGCACCCCCGCGAGGCTCGGCGCGACCGTCTTCACCGGGTCCATCCGTTCATGATGCCCAGGACCGGGCGGTCTGTGCCGCGTGTTGCCCGACCTTCACAGGATCGCCACAATCCACCCGATCCACGCGATTCGCACCGATGCTGGTCGACAGGTGGCAACCAGCTGTTTTACGATCGTATTATGCGGCCGTGGGATATGAGATTCCCGAGTGGGCCCTGGACGTCGCGGCACGACTCGGCATCGCGCCCGAGGACATCATGCGAGTCCTGACCGGTCCCGGCCGACGCTGGCCGCGACCGGTGCGCGGGTCGGGCGGGCTGCCCGCCCTCATGATCATCGGTCGCACCGGCGGCGGGCGGCCGCTGGCGGTGGTGGTGCGTCCGCTGTCGCAGTGGGATCAGCAGGTCCTCGGCGTCACGCCGGTGACCGGCCGGCTCCTCGCCCAGTTCGAACAATGGGAGGCCGATCATGAATGACTATCCCGACCGGGGCTACCCGCACACCGCCGACGAAGCCCGGGAATTCCTCGCCGACCTGACCTTCGACGAGGACGCCCCCGAGCCCGAGTTGCCCGGCCCCGACACCCCGGTCACGGTGCTGCGCACGGTCCGGCTGCCCTACGCCATGGACCAGCGCATCCGCGCCGAGGCCGACCACCGCGGCATGAGCATGTCCGACCTGATCCGCGACTTCCTCACCATCGAGCTGGCCGCCCTCGACGACGACACCCCCATCAGCCGCGCCGACGCCCGCCGCGCCCTGACCGCCGCCCTCGCCAATCTCTCACCGCTACACCGCAACCCGGCCTGAGTACGACCAACCGCCTACCCGCGCCTCGATCACGACGAATCGCCACGCGCTCACCCGGCGCTCGACCATATGGCCTCATCACGACGATTCGCCACATACTTGCCCGGTGCCCGACCACGTGGCCCCGTCACCACGAATCGCCACGTACCTGCCCGGTGCCCGACCACGTGGCCCCGTCACCACGAATCGCCACGTACCTGCCCAGTGCCCGACCACGTGGCCCCGTCACCACGAATCGCCACGTACCTGCCCAGTGCCCGACCACGTGGCCCCGTCACCACGAATCGCCACGTACCTGCTCGGTGCCCGGACTACCCGGCCTCATCACGACGAATCGCCCGGGCACCTACTGGTGCCCGGGCGACTTCTGTTGAACGTGTGAGCGTTTAAGAGAACTTGATCTCGAGGCCGATGCCGAGAATCGAGATCAACCAGATCAGGCCGAGGAAGATCGTGATCCGATCGAGGTTCTTCTCCACGACGGTCGAGCCCGACAGGCTCGACTGCACGCCACCACCGAAGAGGCTGGACAGACCTCCGCCCTTGGCGCGGTGCAGCAGCACCAGCAGCACCAGCAGCACGCTGGTGATAACGAGGAGGATATCCAGGAACATCCGCATGGCCGACAGTGTATGCGGTTGGTACCGAAGTACCCGAATCAGGCCCGATCGACGACGTGGGGCGAGTTGGCCGGGCCGACAGCGCCGAGGCGCCCGGCACGGCCACCACGGCAGCAACCACGTGTACCGCCCGGCTCGACGGAGCGTCACAAGGCGCGGCGGACGTACTCCTCGAGCGAATCGCGCACGAAGGCGGCGGCATCGGGACTGCCGTAGGCGGAGGCGTAGTTCTCGTCCTCGGCGTACATGCGGGCCAGGCCGGTGATCATGGCGATGGAGCGTTCACGGTCACCGTCGAACAGTGGGGTGCCGGGGATGGCGCGCAGCCAGTCGACGTGGCGGGCGGCCAGCGCCTGGCCGCGGCCGGACTCGGGAGTGACACCGTCCTTCCAGGCGTCGGTCCAGGCCGCGATCAGGTCGTCGAGGTCGCGTTTCCATTCGCGTTGCTGGGCCAGGGTTTTCCCGTGCCACCAGTCGTTGGCCGCGGTGTAGGAACGTTCGCCCCAGCGCGCGATGACCTCGTCGCGGTAGGGGTCGTTGAAGCCCTCGAGCATCATCTGCAAGGATCCGTCGGAGGCGGCGGGGACATCGAGGGTGTGGCGCAGGGCGCGGATGCGGTCGTCGAGGCGAGCGCGTTCGGCCTCGAGGAGTTGCAGATGGGTGTGCAGGGCCTTGTGTTCGTCGCGCTCACGGTCGAGGACCTCGGCGATGACGGGCAGGCTCAGGCCCAGTTCGCGCAACAGCAGGATGCGTTGCAGCCGGGCAACGGACTCGGCGTCATAGAAGCGGTAGCCGTTGTGCCCGACCCGGGCGGGCGGGAGCAGCCCGATCTCGTCATAGTGGCGCAGCGTGCGGCTGGTGACGCCGGCACTGTCGGCCAACTGCTGAATCGTCCACTCCACCCGACCCTCCCGAATTCGCTCAGTTCTTGCCCACCCAGTCTCCCTCGAAGGTTTTCGCCCATTCCTTGGCCTGGTCGAGTTCGGCTTCGCGGGGTGCGGTGAGGATGATGCGGTTGCCGTCGGGATCGTCGATGGTGACATCGCTCGTGAACCAGGGGGTGTCCGCCGGACCGGTGATCGCCGCGTTCGGGAAGGCGTTCTCGCGCAGTGCTTTCGCGAGTGCTGCCAGGTCCTCGCCACCGGCGGAGAAGCTGACCGTGGTGCTGCCGGTGGCGGTTTCGCCCGGAACCAGCAGCAGGTCCTGGTATTTCATCCGGCGCAGGTGGACGACGGCGGGCGTGCCGTCGGGGCCGGCAATGGTTGCCAGCGCGACGAATCCGACGGACTCGTAGAAGGCGGTCGCGGCGGCGATATCGCGCACCAGGAAGTTGGCGAACATGGGCATGGGGTAGATGGTCCGGTCGATGGCCGGGGTGGTGTCGCTCATGGCGATGACGCTAAGAGTTGACGTAACGGCAAAGTCAACGCTGCGGCGGGGTGGTCAATCCTCCGGCGCGGGCGTCGCGGTGCGGGCGGAGTAAACAGCCAGCATGTCCTCGACCAGGCGCAGCACCGAGTCGTCCAGATCGGGGCGCTGATACACCCCGCGCACCACGGCCTCGCCCGAGAAGACGTGCAGCAGCATGAAGAACATCGGTTCGCGTACCTGCTCAGGGAACTCCGAGAGCAAGCCGGTGCGCTCGAGGGTGGCCACGATCTGGCGGTAGTAGTTCTCGGCGATCGGGGCGATGCGCTCGCGTAGCTCGGTGTCGGAGCGGGCGGCCAGGTAGATCTCGCGCAGCGCGTGGGTGAGATTGGAGTGCTGGGCCCGGCGCAGGAAACGCAGGGCAACATCAAGGGGATTGTCCTGCGCGCCAAGCTGTTCCATGGTAACCGCGTAGCCGACGAGCTGGCGGTCGAACACCTCCTCGGCGGTGCGCACGATCAGGTCCAGGCGGGTGTCGAACTGGCGGAACATGGCCCCGGCCGACAGCCCGGCCCGCCCGCAGATCTCCTGCACGGTGGTGCGCTGGTAGCCGACTTCGCCGATGGCCGCGATGGTCGCGTCGACCAGTTTGGCCACGGTGGCCGCCCGGCGCTCCTGTTGTGTGCGCCGCGGCCGGGAAACTTCGTTCACGACCGACCATCCTGCCCGTTACCGGGCGCGCAGCAAACATCCGGCCCGACGTGACCGTTGACACATTCCGCGCACCCACTTTATTGTCTGAGACGCAACTTAGAAAACATGTGCTCTCTATCTTCGGAAGAGGCCCGCGGCCGCCGCAGCGGCACGGAGGAGTTCGATATGACAGCGGGGACCAGGGCGATCACCCGGACGTGTGTCGCGGTGGCGGCGGGGCTGACCGTGGCGGTGTGCCCGGCACTGACCGGTACGGCCGGAGCCGACCCGGTGCCGGTGCAACCGGCACTGCCCTTCCCGACACCGCCCGCGCCCCCGTATCTGGATCCCGGCTTCTACCAACCGGATCCGGCGCGGGTGGCCGCGGCCCAGCCCGGGGAGATCCTCGCGGCCCGGCAGGTCAATCTGGCCAATGTGTGGCTGCTGCCGTTGAACGCGCAGGCCTGGCAACTGTCTTTCCGCAGCACCAACACTCGCGGCGAGCCGATCGCGGCGGTGACCACCGTGGTGGTTCCGCACCGGCCCGCGCCGAGCGGGCAACGCGGGCTGGTGTCGTTCCAGATGGCCGAGGATTCGCTGTCGGTCAACTGCGCGCCCTCCTACACCTTGCAGATGGGTTCACTGCCCAATCCGCTCAACCCGGTGATCGAGGCCGAGTTCGTCGAGGTGCAGGCCATGCTGCAGCTCGGGCACGCGGTGGTGATCCCCGACCACGAGGGCCCGAACGCGGCGTATGCGGTGGGGCCGCTGGGCGGGCGCATCACCCTCGACGGGATCCGCGCGGCCGAGAACTTCGATCCGGCGGGGCTGCCCGGCACCGATACCCGCGTCACCCTGTGGGGCTATTCGGGCGGGGCGATCCCCACCGCGCACGCCGCCGAGCTACAGCCCAGCTACGCACCGGAGATCAATCTGGTCGGGTCGGCGACCGGCGGGCTGATGGCCGACATCCGCACCGCCATCGACTACAACAACGCCACCTCGAGCTTCGCGGGCGCGGTGCTGGGCGGGCTGTTCGGGGTGGCGCGGGAGTATCCGCAGCTGGATCGGTTCATCGACGCGCACATGAACCCGCTGGGCAAGGCGGTTCGGATGGTCCACGAGAACCAGTGCGTGGCACTGCAGTTCGCGGCCTTCCCGTTCGCGAACCTCAAGGGGTTGTTCGACTATCCCGGCGACCCCATGCAGGCCCCGGAGCTGCAGCCGATGCTGGACGAGATCAGTCTCGGCCACCGCGGCACTCCGACCGCGCCGCTCTACATCTACGAGGGCACCTTCGACGAGGTGATGCCGCTCAACGCGGTGAACAACACCTACGACATCTACTGCCAGGATCCCGCCGCCCGCGTGCAGTACACCCGGGACCTGTTCAGCGAGCACGGCATCGCGGCGGTCTCGAACACGGCCAGCGCCGCGCTGTGGCTCAATGACCGGCTCAACGGGATTCCCGCGCCCAGCGGCTGCCACAACCGCGACGTCTACTCCGGCATTCTCGATCCCGGCGCGGTCGGCGCCTTCGTGAACGCGATCGGCCAGACCCTCGCGTCGGCGCTCGGGATGCCCGTCTAATCACCGTACGATCGGGCCTATGCCAGCAACTCGCGTGTGGGTTCTGCTCGCGCTAGCCGCCGTCGCCGCCGGATGCTCCTCCAGCGGCGGCGAGTCCGGCACCCCGGCCGCCGCGCTCATGGGTCACACCTACGTCTCCACCGCGGTGTCGGGCACCGCGATCCCCGGTGGCGGACCACTGACCCTCACCTTCGCCGACGGCCGGATCAGCGCCACCTCCGGCTGCAACACCGCCACCGGACCCGTTGACCTGCAGGGCAATACGCTGCAGGTCGGCGAGATGGCCGCCACCCTGATGGCCTGCCCCGGCGAGACCGCGGGCGCCGACGGCTGGCAGGACGGCCTGCTGCGCTCCCAGCCGACCTGGACCCTGGTCGGCGACACTCTCACCCTGAAGGGCAACGGCTCCACCGTCACCCTGCGCGACCGCAAGGCCGTTCACCCCGACAAGCCCCTCACCGGCACCCCCTGGATCGTCACCACCCTGCTGCGCCCCGACGCCGAGGTCCGCTCGACCACCCTCGACGAGGTCCGCCCCGCCCTCACCATCTCCCCCGACGGCAAGGTCTCCGGCACCGCCGGCTGCAACACCATGACCGGCACCGCCCAGATCGACGGCGACACCGTCACCTTCACCATCGCCACCACCCGCATGATGTGCGACCCCCAGGTCATGGACGTCGAACGACAGGTCCTGCAGGCCCTCGACGGAAAAACCAAGGCCACCATCGATTCCAACGAACTGACCATCCGCAACACCGGCAACAACACCGGCTTGAAACTCCGCACGGAGTAACTGCTCGAAAATCGTTGCCGCTCGGTTGGATCCGCGGTCAGGGATGTTCGATCTGCTCGCGCAGGATGTCGCCGTGGCCGGCGTGGCGGGCGAAATCCTCGATCAGGAACAGGTAGATGAATCGCAGGCTCACCTCGCCGAGGCGGGGATGGGTCCGGATGTCGTCGAGGTCGAACTCGGCGGCGATCGCGCGGGCACGGTCGCTGCCGCGGTCGAATTCGGCGATGACGTCGGCGACGGTCTCGTCGTCGGCGACGAGGAAACTGGCATCGCCCGGTGTGGTGCCGCCGTCGCATTCGCTCTCGGGCAGGCCCGCCAGGACCTGCTGGAACCAGATCCGCTGGGCGACCGCGGCATGCTTCAGCAGCCCGATCGGGGTGGTCATCGAGGCGACGAGGCGGCGGCGGGCGTCGTCTTCGGACATGCCGCGCAGCGTGTTGACCAATTCGGAGCGGTTGCGATCGAGCATGTTCTCGAGCATTCGCCGCTCGTCACCGATCGTGATCTGCGGTCTCGACCAGGTCATTGCCGACTGGATCCTTCGGTTGGGTTGAATCTGTCCGATCCAGTATCGGGACACCGCCACCGGCCCGCCACCGGAGTCTCGGCGGTCGGCGCGACCCTCAGCGCGGACGCGAACGCCCGGAGCATTTCCGACCGATTGGTTGAGTTCGCGGAAAATGTGTTGGCGGCGGGCGATTCGGGCGAAGCTGGATGGACTGGCCGACGGATCGGATGTTGCGGTGCGCGGGGCGGTTCCGGCTCTACGCTGAGTCCGGCGTACGCGACATATGGGACATATGGGGAGGCGTCATCAACGACCGGGAAGCTGAGCTGGATCAGTGGTTTCGCGCGGAGGTGGCCGCGACGACGCCGGGTTCCCCTCGGCCGCTACAGGAAGCGATCGACGCCACCGGGCTGACGGGGCAGCGCTGTGCCGAGTTGTTCGATGCGCAGGCCGCCTCGCGGCATCTGGATCTGGCGGCCCGACGGCTGACGCGGGAGGGACACGGGTTCTACAGCATCGGATCCTCGGGGCACGAGGGCAATGTCGTGGTCGCGGCGGCGTTGCGGGTGACCGATCCGGCGCTGCTGCATTACCGATCCGGGGCGTTCTTCGTGCACCGCGCCCGGCAGGTGCCCGGGCTGGATCCCATCCGCGATGTCATGCTGGGTGTCGCGGCGGCGGCCGCGGACCCGATTTCCGGTGGGCGGCACAAGGTTTTCGGCAGCAAGCCCGCCCATGTCATTCCGCAGACCTCCACCATCGCCTCACACCTGCCGCGCGCGGTCGGGCTCGCCTTCGCCATCGAGCGGGCCGCGCACCTGCGACTGCGCAGCGAGTGGCCTGCCGACTCGGTGGTGGTGTGCAGCTTCGGCGACGCCTCCGCCAATCATTCGACCGCGGCCGGGGCCATCAATACCGCCGTGCACACCGCCCACCAGAACGTGCCGATACCGATCCTGTTCGTGTGCGAGGACAACGGTCTGGGCATCAGCGTGCCCACCCCGCGCACCTGGATCGAGCAGGCTTACGGCTCCCGGCCCGGGCTGGCCTGGTTCGACGCCGACGGCGCGGACCTGTCCGCGGCGCTGGCCACCGCGAGCGCCGCCGCGGAATACGTGCGCGCACACCGCAAACCGGCCTTCCTGCGCCTGCGCACGGTCCGGCTGCTGGGCCACGCCGGTTCGGATGTGGAATCGGCCTACCGCCGTCCCGCCGAGATCGCCGCCGATCTGCGCCGGGACCCGGTCACCGCCACCGCCCGGCTGCTCATCGCCACCGGGGTGCGCACGCCCGCCGAGGTCAACGCACGCTACGACGAGATCGCCGAGCAGGTCGCCAAGGCCGCCGAAAGCGCCTGGAACGAACCGAAACTGGCGTCGGCCGCCGCGGTGATCGCACCGCTCGCGCCCGCCCGGCCCACCGTCGTGCGCACCGACGCACTGCGTTCGACCCCCGAGGGCGACCGCAATGGCTCGAACGGATCGAAGCGCTCCGCGAATACCGTTCCCGTTCACTCGGATTCGGACTCCGGCGAGACGGCCGGATCGGGCGAGCAACTCACCCTGGCCCAGGCCGTGAACCAGACCCTCGCGCAGCTGCTCACCCGCGATCCGGACGTGCTGGTCTTCGGTGAGGACGTGGGCCGCAAGGGCGGCGTCTACGGCGTCACCAAGGGCTTGCAGCAGAGTTTCGGCGTGCGACGGGTTTTCGACACTCTGCTCGACGAGCAGAGCGTGCTCGGTACCGCGCTCGGAGCCGCGCTGGCCGGGTTCGTGCCGATCCCGGAGATCCAATATCTGGCCTACGTGCACAATGCCGAGGATCAGCTGCGCGGGGAGGCCGCGACGCTGTCGTTCTTCTCCGGGGGCCGCTACCGCAATCCCGTGGTGGTGCGCATCGCGGGCCTGGCCTATCAGAAGGGCTTCGGCGGGCACTTCCACAATGACAATTCCATTGCCGCGCTGCGGGATATCCCGGGCCTGGTGATCGCCGCGCCCGCCCGGGCCGACGACGCGGCCGCCATGCTGCGCACCTGCGTCTCGGCGGCCCGGGTGGACGGGCGGGTGTGCGTGTTCCTCGAGCCGATCGCGCTTTATCACACGCGCGATCTGTACCGCGCCGGCGACGGCGCCTGGCTGGCCCCGATTTCCGGTGTGCGCCATGCCGATATCGGCCGGGCCCGGGTGCACGGCACCGGCGCGCACCTGACCATCGTGAGCTTCGCCAACGGCGTGCCGATGAGCCTGCGGGTGGCGCGACGCCTGGCCGCGGACGGCATCCACGCCCGGGTGCTGGACCTGCGCTGGCTGTCCCCGCTGCCGCTGGAGGATCTGCTCGACAATGCCCGCGCCACCGGGCGGGTGCTGATCGCCGACGAAACCCGCCGCAGCGGAGGCGTTTCCGAGGCCGTGTGCACCGCACTGCTCGACGCCGGATTCGACGGGCGGCTGGCCCGGGTCACCAGTGCCGACAGTTTCGTGCCGCTCGGCCCGGCGGCTTCGACGGTATTGCTGGACGAGGCGGCGATCGAATCGGCGGCGCGTGCCCTGCTGGCCGCGCCCGCGCCCCGGTGACGGCGGGTGGGGCCGGGTTTGCTCGCGGAGCCCGGCCTCACCCACCCTCGACGCCGGTCCGGTCGGCGTCCCGGTGTCGTTGAGGGGACGACACCCGGCTTATCTACGTATCAACTACGTAGATACGTAATACCCGATCTTGGAGCCCAGCGCAAGCGTGCCCGCGAATTCACATCTTCATCACAGTCCGACCGCTCGGCACCGGCCATCGACGCTGGTAGAACCGCTACACGCAGCAACGTGGTAAGCCTGCCCTCAGTTTTGCCCTCTAGACTCGAGGACCAAGCCAAGGGAGGAGCTCGAATGCGAGCAGCGACGGCGCGGATGCGGCCATGAGCGTCGCCGTCTGCCTGATGCTCTACGGTTTCGCCGTCGCGGTACTCGCGCCCCGGCTGCTGCGCCGATTCAGCATCGAGGGCATCACGCCGCGCCTGGCCGTGGCCGCCTGGCTCGCCGCCATGGCCACCACCGTGCTCGCATGGACGGTGACGCTGGCGATTCTCATCATCGACCTTGCGACACACCGGATTTCCCTGTTCCCGGTCCGATTCATGGACGGCTGCCTGCTGCACCTGCACGACGCGGCCGTCGGCGACTACGGCGGTCCGCTGCAGACCGGGCTGCTGGCACTGTCCGGATTGGCCTCCGTCGCGGCCGCTCTCGTCGCGATCCGCCTGGGCCGCACCCTGCTGCGCGCCCGCCGCCACACCCTCGAACACGCCCGCCTGGCCCGCATGGCCGGTCGCCACCACCCCGAACTCGACGCCGTGGTCCTCGATGTCGACCACCCGGCCGCGTATTGCGTTGCGGGCAAACCCCATACGATCGTCGTCAGCCGCGGCGTCCTGACCGCCCTCGAGGACCACCACCTCGACGCGGTCCTGTCCCACGAGCGCGCCCACCTCGACGGCCGCCACCACCTGCTGCTGACCCTCACCCGCGGCCTGGCGACCGTACTCCCCCGCATCGACCTGTTCACCGTCGGCGCCTCCGAGGTCGCACGGCTGCTGGAGATGCTGGCCGACGATGCCGCGGCCCGAATCCACGGGCGCGCCACCGTCCTACAGGCACTGCTCACCCTGTCCGCGCTGCCGACACCGCCCGCGACCGCCGAAGCCGCACTGCTCCCGCGCGTGCGGCGACTGTCCGCCCCGGCCGATCCGCCGCGCCTGCCCACCCGCATCGCCGCCGGCGCGGTCGCCCTCACCGCCGTCGCCATCCCGGTCGCCGCCGTCATCGCGGCCGTGATCGGAATCGAGGTCTGCGCGACCTAGCGCGACTTGGGGCGGGTGAGTTTGCGCAGAGCCGCGCGCAGGCCCTCGGATTCCTCGGCGCTCATCTGCTCGACGAAATGCGCCAGCACCAGATCCGAGCGGCCGCCGCTGCCCAGGGCCTCGCGCATGAGGCGCGCGCTGTATTCCTCGCGGCTCAGGGTCGGCCAGTAGCGGTAGGCCTTGCCGACGCGTTCGCGTTCCAGCCAGCCCTTGCGATGCAGGTTGTCCATGGTGGACATGACCGTGGTGTAGGCGATGTCACGCTCGGCGGCCAGTTCGTCGAACAGCTCGCGGACCGTCGTCTTGTCGGAACGATCCCAGATGCGTTCGATGACGACCGCTTCCAGATCGCCGAAGCCTCGCGCACTCACGTCTGCCGCCTCCTAGCATCACGACTCGGGCCGCGCCTCAACATACGCTCTACGTACGTAGACAGTATTATCCTGCACCCGTGCGGCAGTCGGCGCAAGCCGACTCGATCACACACTGCGATGGGGATTTACCAGGCACAACGACCCGTGCGACTAGTCCGCCAGCCGATGGCCCGCATCCTTCAGCACCGCCGACGCCTCCTCCAGTCGGTGCGCGGGGACCAGCACCAGATCGGCGTGGAAGGTCGAGGCGACGAAGACCGGGATCGCCGACTCGGCGAGCGGGCCGACCAGCGCGGCAAGGGTTCCCGGGGTGTTCAGGCCGCCCGCGTCGACGCCGTAGAAGCCCTTCCAGGTCTCACCCTCGGCCCAGGCGGGCGCCTCCCGGACGACGGTCAGGCCCTCCGGCGCGCGCACCAGGGCGATCCATTCGTCGTCCTCGGGGAAGGTGGAGTTCGGCAGATGGTCAACCGCGAACTGCGACGGGACGATCCGCAAGCGCTGGGAGCCGGTCATGGCGACATCGTAGGCGGAGGGGGTGACAGCGGCAGCGGTGTGGACACCGCGAACGGGAAATAGTCGTAGCTACTAAAAATAGGGTGCCGTCGACCGCACCGATCCGTATGGTCTGTGAAATGAGCACCAGCCCAAAGCAAATCGCCCGGGAGAACGAGCACATCGCCGAGGTCGGCCACTACCTCGCCGCGGACGGGACGGCCGTCGACATCAGTGCCGCACTGGCCGCCGCGCGCGCCGGGACCGTCTCCTACACCCCCAAGGACACGGTTGACGGCGCGGCGCGCGGACCGTTCACCGGAGTCCTCGAGGTCACCGGTGAAGGCAGCGTGCAAGCCGCCCGCCGACTGCACGCGGACGGCGGAACGGCCATCGCCGTGCTGAATTTCGCCTCCGCGCGCAATCCCGGCGGCGGCTACCTGCGCGGCGCCCGCGCACAGGAAGAGGACCTGTGCCGCAGCGCCCTGCTGTACACCTGCCTGCTCGAGGCCCCCGATTACTATGCGGCCCACCGTGCCTCGGATGACCTGCGCTACAGCCATCGCGTCATCTACTCCCCCGATGTGCCGGTCGTGCGCGAGGACGACGGGACGTTCAGCACGCGCCCCTTCCCCGCCTCGTTCCTGACCTCCCCCGCCCCGAATGCCGGTGCGCTGACGGACCGTTCCCAGCGGGACGTCCCGGTCCGCGACGTCCTGATCGAACGCGCCGACCGGGTGCTGGCTGTCGCCGCCCATCACGGCGTGCGCGAACTCGTGCTGGGCGCGTGGGGCTGCGGAGTGTTCCGCAATGATCCGGCCGAGGTCGCCGAAGCCTTCGAGCTGGCCCTGCGCAACCGCGGCGCGGCCTTCGACCGGGTGGTCTTCGCGATCTGGGACCGTTCCCCGGTGTCGGCCAATCGCAGCGCCTTCCGAGCGCGCTTCGGCGTCGCGGCCTCCTCCTAGCGCTTTTCTGCCGACGGGACCTCGGGCCGGGATTCGCGGCAGCGGGCGACCGAGCGGTTTCCATGCTCAGATCGCAATATCTACAGACTTGGATACCTGTGTCGCCAGCGGGATCGATGCGCGCCCGTGCTCTCAGCGCGCCAGGCCGGTGCGGTGCGCGTAGACGATCGCCTGCCCGCGGTCCCGCACTCCGAGCTTGGCGAACAGCGAATTGATGTGCGTCTTCACCGTGCTGACCCCGATGAACAGATCCTTGGCGATCTCGGAGTTGTTGCGCCCCTGGGCCATCAGCCGCAGCACGTCGCGCTCCCGGTCGGTGAGGTCGACCGGCGATTCGGGCGGGGCATCGAGTGCGGAGAGCAGGCGGCGGCCCACGTCGGCGGCCAGGGTGGTGTGCCCGCTGGCGACCGAACGGATGGCCGCCGCGATCTCGGCGCGCCCGGCGTCCTTGGTGAGATAACCACGCGCACCGGCCCGCAACGCGCCCGCGATGGACGCGTCGTCGGCGTAGGTGGTGAGCACCAGGACGGCGGTCCCGGGGTGGCGGGCGGTGATCGAGGCGGTGGCGGCCACGCCGTCGATGCCGGGCATGCGCAGATCCATCAGCACGACCCGCGGTGCCAGGCGACCGACGAGCTCGACCGCCTCCGCGCCGTCGCGGGCCTCCCCCACCACCCGCATATCGGGCAGCAGCGACAGCACCGTGGTGAGCCCGTCGCGGACCGTGGTCTGGTCGTCGGCCACGACCACCGTGATCACGTCCGCGGCAGCAGGATTCGCACCGTCCACCGTCCGTCCTCCTTCCCGGCGGCCAGGGTGCCGCCCGCCGCTTCGATGCGTTCGCGCATGCCGAGCAGTCCGGCGCCGGACCCGGTGACCCCGAGCGATATGCGATGCGCGGCGAGCGGATTCGAGATGACGGACTCGATCCGGCCGTCGCTGTCGCGGACCGTCAGCGTAACCGGCTGTCCCGGAGCGTGTTTGCGGGCATTGGTGAACGCCTCCTGCACCGCGCGGGTGAGCGCCACCGCCGCCTGCTCGTCGGCCGGGTTCACCGCGATGTCCAGGCGTTCGGCCAATTCCCCGCCGGCGCTGCGATGTTCGTCGACGACGCGGCGCAGTTCGGCGGCGGTGTCGAAGCGCTCGGACCGCAGGGCTCCCACCACCCGGCGGGCGTCGGCCAGCCCGGACACCGCCAGCGCGTGCGACGCCTTCACGCGCGCGGCGGCCTGATCCACCTCCCCCGCCTCCAGCAGGGCGTCCGCGGCATCGAGTTGGAGCACCAGTCCGCCCAGGGTGTGGGCCAGCACGTCGTGGATGTCGCGGGCGATGCGGCCACGCTCGGTCAGGGCCGCGGCGCGGTCGCGTTCGGCGCGAATGATCCGATTCTGTTCCACCAGTAGCCGATTGCGTTCGGACACCATGCGCGCCTGCCGTCGGCTCCAGGCCGCCAGTCCGATCACCACCGCACCGACCAGCAGGCCGATCAGCGGACGGAACCGGCCACCGTCCAGCAGCACCGACACGCACATGAGCGCGGCCGTGACCGCCGCCAGCAGCGGCCCGAACCACGCCGGTTCGGTCACCAGGCTGATCGTGACGAAAATGGTGGCCAGCGCGGTGATCGCGGACCCACCCGCCTGGGCGACGGTGAGTCCCCCGCCGACGGCCATGGCGCACAGGCTGATTCGCTCGAGCGCCGACCGCTCCGGTGCCACCGACCAGCCGAGCCAGCCCAGCCATGACAGCGCCGCCAGGGCCAGCACCCACGGGCGGTGCGGCAGCCCCGCGTTCCACGAGGTGGACACCACGGCGACGAGCCCGACCAGGCGCAGCAGCCTGGACAGGCTCGACGAGGGATCCAGAATCGACATCGGTCTCAGTGTGCCGCACCCACCAGCGCCCGCTCGGCACGACGGGCCAGCACCAGCGCCCGACCCGCCCGGTTCAACGCCACCACGACCAGGATCGCGCCGACCGAAGTGACCACCGCGGCCCCGGACGCCCGAGCCACCACATCCACGCCGATGCGCACCGCCAGCAGCACGAACCACAGCAGCGTCCCCGCCCACCCGGTCCGCGCCTCCAGCCCCTGCGCGGTCGAGCGAACCTGCGACAGCAGGCCCATCACCAGCCCGACCCCCACCGCCAGCACCCCCGACAGCGCGAGCAGCGCGACCGCGAGCACCCCGATGCCACCGCCCGCGAGCACGGATTTCATCTGCAGGCCCCCGACCACCCCGAGAATGATCGGCCCTCGCCACAGCCGGGTGAGGTCCAGCGCCTGCCACTGCGTCTGCCGGAACATGATCCAGCCGATGACCAGCACCGCGACCAGACCCTCGACCACCGCATTCTGCAAGTTCATGCTTCTACGGTCGCGTGTGCGACGGCCTCCACCCACCACCCGGGGGTGGAGACGGGGTGGATTCCGCTCGTGGGACTAGTCGGGCCAGACCGGCTGACGCTTCTCGAGGAACGCGGCCATTCCCTCACGGGCGCCGGGCGATTGGGAGGCGGCGGCCATGACTTCGCGGGCCAGGGTGTAAGCCTCGGCTTCGGGGCGGTCGAGCTGGGCGTAGAGGGTTTGCTTGCCGAGGGCCTTGCTGGCGCGGCTGCCCCGGGTGGCGCGAGCCATGAGGGCGGCGACCGCGTCGTCGAGGTCGGCGTCGGGGACCGCGTAGTTGATCAAGCCCCAGTCGACCGCCGTGCGAGCGTCGATGACGTCGCCGGTGAGGGCCAGTTCCATCAGCCGTTTGCGGCCGATCGAGCGGGCGACGGGGACGGCCGGGGTGTGGCAGAACCAGCCGCCCTTGCCGCCGGGCAGGGCGAAGCCGGCAGATTCGGCGGCAATGGCGAGATCGCAGGAGGCGACCAGCTGACAGCCCGCAGCGGTGGCCAGGCCGTGGACGCGGGCGATCACCACCTGCGGGAGCGATTCGAGGGTCGTCATCACCTGCTGGCACAGGGTGAGCAGCTCGCGCACGCCGGGCAGGTCGCGGGCGGCGACGTCGGCGAAATCGTGGCCCGCGCTGAAGACCGGTCCGGCGGCGGCCAGCACGATGCCGGTGGCATCGGTCCTCCCCGCCGACCGGAACGCGGCCAGCAGTTCGGTCAGGTGGTCGGCGGACAGTGCGTTGCGGCGGTCGGGGCGGTTCATGGTGACGGTGATGGTGTCGCCGTCGCGCTTCACGAGCAGGTGCCGGTACTCCGCGGTCATGGCTCCACGGTAGTGCGCGCCACCCTGCCCGAGGCCGCATTCGGCGTCAGACCGGGGACGGGGACGCCGGGGAGAGCCGCAGCCAGCGGCCGGTAGAAGGGATGCCGTCGGTGTCGACCACGACCACGAGGTACCAGCCGGGCGGGGCCAGGGCCGGATTGTCGGGCATGGACACCGTCAGCGTGCCGGAGGTGTTCGAGGCGATCGGCAGGTCGATCAGGCGCTGGTTGTTGTCGCAGGAATGGGTGCACGAGGTCGGGTGCATGAGGTTCACCTCGCGGACGGCGGCCGTGGTGGTCAGCGACAGCGTCGCCCCGTATTCGACCGTGCCGGAGACCATTTCGAACTCCGGTCGCGCGCCTTTGAAAAGGTAAGGCGGCCAGAATATCTCGATGCGCAGTTCCTCGGTCTTGCGCAGCGGGTTGGATCCGGCCGTGACCACCTTGCCGTCCGGGGCGAGCAGCGCGACCGAGTGGTACAGGCGCGCAACCCGTTCCGGCGCGGTCGGTGTCCAGGTTCCCGCGACCGGGTCATAGATCTCGCCGGTCGGCGGCACCGAGTCGGCCATCTCCTCCATGCCGGAGCCGCCCGCGACCAGGACCGTGCGGTCGGGCAGCAGGACCGCGCACACGTGCATGCGCGGGTAGGCCATGGGCGGACCCATCCGGTAGGCGGGCGCGGCCGCGGTCAGGTCCACGATCTGGGTATCCGCCGAGGCCATGCCGGGACCGTGCGGGTCGACCGTGCCGCCGCCGATGAGCATGACCCGCTGTGCCTGCGCCGGAGGCAGCAGCACGCTCGTGGACTGACTGCGGGACTCCGGGTTGTAGAGCCCGGCGACCTCGGTGACCTTGCCGGTGGCGGTGTCCCAGATCGAGGGGCGCATGCCGTTGTCGGTGCCGAACTGGCCGCCGGTGTAGAAGACCCGGTCGTCGGCGAGCAGGATCAGGTGCGCGTAGGTCGGAATCGGTCCGGGCACCGGCAGCTGCGACCAGGTGAGCGTGGCCGGATCGAACAGCTCGGGCGTCTCGGACAGGAACCCGTCGGCGCCCAGGCCCGAGATCGCCACCACGGCACCGGTTTTCAGTGCGGCGAGGGTGGGATACCAACGCCCGAAGGTCATATCGGGCTGAGGCTCCCAGGTCAGCGATGCCGGGTCGAACAGCAGGGCGTCGCGCAGCCCGAAGAACGGGTCGTACTGTCCGGTGCCGCCCGCGGCCAGCAACCGCCCGTCGGGCAGGAACGCCTGGCCGGAGCAGAACATGTCGATGGGAGTGGCGGGCGCGTCGAGCCCGGGATTCGGGTAATGCCAGACGCGGGTGCGGAAGTCGTGGGCGTTCAGGCGATCCGGGTCGTTGCCGGAACCGGCGAAGAACAGCACGTCACCGGTGTGCAGCAGCGCGGCGTGCACCGGGTTGATCTCGGTGCCGAAATCCAAGATGCGCCAGGCGCCTTGGGTCGCGGCGGTGGCCAGGTCGGTGTCCAGATCCAGCACGCGGAGATATCCCGCATTGCCGCCCTGCGGATGGTCGATGGCGCACACCACCAGTTGCGGCAGGCCGCTCGCCGCGGGCAGCACACCGATGGCCGCGCCTTCGTTCTCCCGGAATCCCCAGTCCGGCACGTGCGACCAGCGGCTCCAGCCGTCCACGCAGTGCCCGCTCCCGTCCAGGCCCCAGCCGATGGTGTACAGCCCGCCGTTCCCGTTCTGCGGGTGATCGATGGTGAACACGATCAGCTCGGGCCGGCCGTCGCCGTCCAGGTCCGCGACGGTCATGCCCGCGCCCTGGTTCTCCCAGCCCCACCAGTCCGGAATCGCCACCCAGGGCGTCCATTCCGCCACGGAGCCGTCCGCGCCGAGGCCCTTGGCCAGCCGGAACTGGCCGCTGTTCTGGCCGTCCGGATTGTCGACGGTCATCACCGCGAGCACCCACTGCCCGTCGAGGCGGGTCAGGCAGATGTCCGCGCCCTGGTTCTCCCAGCCGTACCAGTCCGGAATCTGTTGCCAGTCGGTCCATCCGCCGGTCACCGTGCCGTCGGGGGCGAGGTCGCGGCCGATGCGGTAGTAGCCCTGGTTCTGACCTTCGGGGTTGTCGACCAGGAAGACCACCATGTCGGGTCGCCCGTTGCCGTTCAGGTCCGCGAGGGCGATGCCCGCGCCCTGGTTCTCCCATCCCCACCAGTCGGGCACCTGCAGCCACGGTCCCCACTCGCGGACCGTGCCGTCGGCCGCCAGGGCGTGGCCGACGCGGTAGTTGCCGGTGTTCTGACCGGGTGGATTGTCGACCATGAGCACCACGACATCGAGGGTGCCGTCACCGCCGAGGTCGACGACGGCCATACCGCAATCCTGGTTGTCCGGTGAGTACCAATCCGGGATCGGAACGAATTGTCCTGCCACACAAGCCATCATGATCGCTCGGGCCGATCTCGGCATCCGAAGTCCGGATAGTCGCGATACCGGGTTACCGAAAACGCTCCCGGCGGCCCGTCTCAGCCACTACCCTGCGAAACGCTCTCGTTTCAAATACTTGAGGAAGCATCATGAGAAAGACACTCTGGGCCAATGGTCTCGCCCTCGGTGCCGCCGCCCTGCTGGCGAGCACCGGAACCGCGAACGCCGCCCTGCCCAACTCCTTCAGCGGCGACTCGACCTTCAAGGTCAACGTCGACATCCAGCCCGGAACCTACACGACCTCCACCGCGGGGACCGTGTGCGCCTGGGCGCGACTGTCGTCCATCACCCCCAGCGTCACCATCCAGGCGGGCGGAGCGTCCGGCGGCACCGCCACCGTCACCATCGCGTCCAGTGACGTCGCCTTCTTCACCAGCGGCTGCGGCACCTGGACCCTGCAGACCACCACCACGACCTCGGGCTCCTCGGGCTCGAGCAGCGGCTCCACCAGCGGCAGCGCCGGAAACATCATCACCAACCTGCTGCAGACCGGATCCGCGACCCTGTTGAGCAAGTAGGGGCGTTGAACCGCCTGCCCGGAGTGGGCGGGTTCACCGGGAACGCGAGAGGCCGGGCACCGCGGGCGCCCGGCCTCTCGCGTCGAATGATCAGCAGTCGCAGCAGGATTCCTCGCAGCAGCAACAACCTTCCTCACAACAGCAGCAGCCCTCGCCGCAGCAGACGCACCCCTCACAGCACGGCAGGCAGCCCATGCCGCGGCGGCGCGGCGCAGGCCCGTAGTAGCCGGGACCCGGGCCGTAACCCGGCGGCGGACCGTATCCGGGCGGCGGCGGACCCCACGGGTCGGGGCCGCGGCGACGCCAGCGGCTCATCGGTCTGGTGACCGTGCCGTGGGCCGAGCACGCGGGCCCGTGAGCGCCGAACGTCCGGGTCACCGAACGCCCCAGCTCATGCTTCAGTAGCTTGTGGATCAGACGGCCATCGGTGAATTCCACCTCGGCCAAGGCCAATTCGATGCCCAGCAGCGCGTCGGTGCACAACCGGTGCGCCTCGGCGACATCGGTTCCCGTGGCCGCCAAGGGGTTCCACTTGCCGTGCGCCAGATCGTCGCCGAGGTCCTCGACCGCGTCCACGAGATGCGCTATGCGGCCGAACAATCGGCCGACCTCGGTCAGCGCCTGCTGATTGCCGGGGCGGCCCGCCAGGATCGCGGTGTGGCCGAACGCGGCCGCCGTGGCGGTCTCGGTCGGTTCGGTCACCTCCAGCAGCGGGGTGCCGAGCACCGCCGCGGCCTCGATCTCGCCCTGGCGATCCACCGCCGTCACGAGTACGCCGGTGTCGAAACCCAGCCCGGCGCCGGAGGATTCGCCCTGCCGCGCCCAGCGCTGGGCCAGCCGCCGGGCGGCGGGACGGAATCCGGCGGTACCGACCATGCCGTCGCCGTCGTCCACATGGTCGCGCACTTTGGCCGCGGCCAGCACCAGTGACACGGTGGCAGCCAGCCGCACGCAGTCACCGGTGGCGACATCGGCGCGCTTCATGCCGCGCAGCGGGCAGGGCCCGGCCGCGCGACGCGTGGGCGACGCCGTGGACTGCGCCTCCACCAGGGCCGAAACGATCAGCCCGTCGTAATTTGTTGCCATGCGGGCGCTCTGGCCGTGATCGTCGCGCAGCGCGAGACACAGCCCGCACAGTTGCGCCAACCACGCCCGCCCGAGTTCCTCGCCCAGCCGATGACGGCAGGGTCGGATGATGCCGAACACAACATCGAAGGTAACCGCTTTCGGCGGGATTAGTCGTCCGAATCCGATTCAACCCGGATTCGCCGATATCGCTCGAAATTCACTGGGCTGCAAGGTTTGCGAATTCCTCGGCGAGTGGTACCGGACGGTCTGCCGACCACGCCAGGCTCACCTGATTCGGCGCGAGATCGGGCACCGGGACATACGCGATGTCCGGGCGCGTGTAGAACGTCATGACCGACAGCGGCAGGAAAATGATGCCGCGGCCCGCCGCGACATGCTCGAGCTTCTCCTCGACGCTGCGGAAGACCGGCACGTCCGGGCGCTCCTTCCGCGATTCGGCTGCCAGCGCGTGCCATTCGGGGACCAGCCCGGGGTCCTGGAGCAGGTGCTCGTCGACGAGATCCGCGACGGCCAGGGTGTCCTTGGCCGCCAGGCGATGGTCGGCCGGGAGCACGACCACACGCGGGTCGGTGTACAGCGGGCGCAGGATCAGGCCGCGGGGTTCGACGGGCAGCCGGACCACGCTCACGTCGACGCGGCCGTCGTGAATCACCTCGATCTGGTCGTCCCAGGTGGTGCGGACGAGATCGACGATGAGACCCGGATGATGCTCGGTGAGAGCGCGCACGGCCGCGGTCACGATCAGACCCGGCATGAAACCGACGGTGAAGACATCTTCTTCCCGCGTCGCGCGAGTCACCCTGCGCCGCAAGGCATCCGCCGCGGCCAGCAGCGGTTTGGCGTCGACCAGCAACTGTTGCCCGGCCGCCGTCAACGCCGTCCCGCGCCGGTCGCGCGCGAACAGCTGCGCACCGAGTTCCTCCTCCAGGGCGCGGATCTGGCGCGACAGCACCGGTTGCGCGATGAACAGCTGCTCGGCGGCACGGCCGAAATGCAGGTGCTCGGCCACCGCCACGAAGTAGCGCAGCTTGCGCAGATCCACATCGCTCATACCCCCAGGGTATTACAGGCGGCGGGATAGGTCTTGGACGGATAGCCACGCGAAAACCGAAGGTAGAGGGGCACCAGCGAACAGCATTCCCCCGAAAGGAACACCCGAATGTCTCTCGACGGACAGCGCATCGTCATCCTCGGCGGCACCTCCGGCATCGGCTACGCGGTGGCCGCCGCGACCGCCGCCCAGGGCGCGAAGGTCACCGTCGTCTCCAGCCGCCGGGCCAATGTCGACAAGGCCCTGGCCGAGCTCCCGGCGGGCACCACCGGCATCGTCGCCGATCTCAACGACGCCGACCGGATTCGCGCGATGTTCGGCGAACTCGGCGCGATCGACCACCTCGTCTACACCGCCGGTGAGCCGCTGCTGCTCTCGCCGGTGGCCGACCTGGATCTCGACAGCGCCCGAAAGTTCTTCGAGCTGCGGTACTTCAGCGTGCTCGCGGCGGTGCAGGCGGCGGCGCCGCACCTGCGGGCCGACGGGTCGATCACCCTCACCACCGGGACGGCCGGGCCGCGTCCGGTGCCGGGCTCGTCGGTCACCTCGAGCGTCTGCGGCGCGGTCGAGGCGCTGACCCGGGCGCTGGCGGTCGAACTCGCGCCGATCCGGGTCAACGCGGTCATGCCCGGCGTAGTGCGGTCACCGCTGTGGAACTTCCCCGAGGACCTGCGCGAACAGTTCTACGCCGACACCGCCGCCGCCACTCCCCTGCGCCGCATCGCCGAAGTCGACGACATCGCCCAGGCATTCGTCTTCTTCCTGACCCAGCCCCACGCCACCGCCACCATCCTCCCCTTGGACGGCGGCGCGGTCCTCGCCTGATTCGTCGAATGGCACATCCTGGAGGCTGTTTCGGGCAAATCCCCTCCAGGATGCGCCGCTCGGCGATCTAGTGGGCGGCGGCGTGGCGGGCGGCCAGGTAGCCGAAGACGATGGCGGGGCCGATCGTCGCGCCGGGGCCGGCGTAGGTGTGGCCCATGACGGGGCTGCTCGCGTTACCGGCGGCGTAGAGGCCGTCGATGGCCGTGCCGTCCTCGCGCAGGACCCGGCCGTCCACGTCGGTGGTCAGACCGCCCTTGGTACCCAGGTCGCCGGGGACCAGTTTCGCCGCGTAGAACGGACCCGTTTCCAGCGCACCGAGATTCGGGTTCGGCTTGTTGCGGGGGTCGCCGTAGTAGTTGTCGTACGCGCTCTCGCCGCGGCCGAAGTCGGAATCCTTGCCCGCGTGGGCGAATTCGTTGAAGCGCGAAACCGTCGCCTCGAGTTTCTCGACCGGGAGGCCGAGCTTCTCGGCGAGTTCGGGGAGCGAGTCGGCTCGGGTCAGCGCGCCGGACTTGAACCACCGGCCGGGCAGCGGCTGACGGGGTGGGACACCCGCGAACTGGTAGCGGTTGCGGTAGCGCTGGTCGAAAATCAGCCAGGCGGGCAGGTTTTCGCCCGGTCCGTCGCCCTGGCCGAATTCGCCGCCGTACATGCGGTGGGTGGCCTCGACGTAGGGCAGGCACTCGTTCATGAAGCGCTCGCCGCGATCGTTGACGATGACGCTGCCCGGCAGATTGCGCTCGGCCAGGCAGAACCAGGTCTCGCGGGGCAGCGGGATCGACGGGCCCCACCAGGCGTCGTCCATGAATTCGACCGCGCCGCCGACGGCCCGGCCCGCGCGGATCCCGTCACCGGTATTGGCTTTCGCGCCGACGGTCCAGTCGGTGCCGATGGGCTGGCGCTGGAATTGCTTGCGCATCACCTCGTTGTGCTCGAATCCGCCCGCCGCGACGACCACGCCGCGTCGCGCGGTGATCACCTGCTCACGCCCGTCACGCGATACCACCGCACCGGTCACCCGGCCGTCCTCGGTGCACAGCTCGATCAGCGGAGTGTCCAGCCACAGCGGCACATTCGCCGACAGCAGGGCCGCCCGCAGCATCGCGCTGAGAGCCTGACCGCGGGCGAGCACATGGCGACGCCGCACGGTCGCCGACAGCCACCGGCCCACGATCGCCATGACCGTCAGCGGGACGCGCCGATTGCGCAGACCCAGGTGAACCTGCCGGAAATCGGCCTGGGTGAGCGCGACATTCTTCGGGGCCTTCGCGTAATCCGGCTCCAGCGAAGCCAATTCGGCCCCGAGCCCACTGGCGTCGTAGGGCACAGGTTCGACCGACCGGCCGTGCGAACGACCACCCGGCGCTTCCGGGTAATAGTCGGAATAGCCTGGCACCCACTGCATCCGCAGCCCGGCATGCTCGACGAGGAAGTCGAACGCCTCCGCGCCCCGATCGAGGTAGGTGTCGATGCGCTCGGGAGCCACACCCGCCCCGATGATGTCCTTCAGATAGACCCGCGCCGCCTCGAGGTCATCGGCGGGCGCTTCCCGCCGCAGCACCGAGTTGCCCGGAATCCACACGCCCCCACCGGATCGCGCCGTGGACCCGCCCCAGTGCGCGGCCTTCTCGACGATGACCGCCGACAGTCCGTGGTGGGACGCCGTGAGCGCCGCGGCCATCCCCGCCGCCCCCGAACCCACGACGATCAGATCGAACGTCCCGGCAGTTTCCCTGTCGTCCTGCATGATTCCTCAATCTTCGTGTTCTGTTGTACGCCAACGCTCGCCGACCACGGCGTCGAGGGCACCCTCCACGCACACTGCCAGCGACATCTCCGGATGCTCCGAATTCCGAAGCCATTGCAGGTAACCGAATTCCGCCGCAGCGAGCATGAGATGTACCAGCAAACCCGGGGTGCTGTCCTCCCGCGGGTCGCGCCCCATCCGCTCCCCCACCAGCTCGACCAGCCGCGTTCGATGCTCGGCGGTGATCAACGCCACCCGTTCGAGCAGGTGCGGCGCCGTGCGGAACGCCGCCCGCCAGCCTTCGAGCTCGGCCGCCGCCAAGGTCGTGGAGCGGGCCAGAATCGATTGCGCCAGAGCCACATCCGCGGGCTCGGCGGCCTCGCGCTCCTCGAGCAGCGCCGCGATGCCCGCGCCGCCCTCGCGGACCGGGTCGAGCAGCAGGTCTTCCTTGCTGCGCACATGCCGGAAGTAGGTGCTGGCCGACACCCCGGCCGCCGCGGCGATCTGCTCGGTGGTGACCTCCGCGAAACCCTTCTCGGCGAACAGCCCGTAGGCCGCGCGCTGGATCTCGTCGCGCACCTGGCGGCGTTGCCGCTCTCGCAAAGACATTCGCCCTCCTTCGTCTTGACGACAGTTTCTCCCGATGTGAGAGTTACTGTCAAGAAGGAGGGCGATGTCAGGTTATGGTGTGTTCACGCGCGGCGCAGGGCCAGCACCGGGATCGTGCGAATGCCCGCGGTCTTCTCGGCATAGCCCGCGAAACCCGGGTAGCGGGTGGCCTGAGTGTCGTAGATGCGATCGCGGTCGGGCCCGGTGACCTCGGTGATCGTGACCGGGAAGGTCTCGGTGCCGACCTCGACGGTCGTCTTTCCGGCATCGATGAGGTTGTAGTACCAGGCGGGATTGTTCGGGGCGCCCGCCGCCGAGGCGAAGATGTACATCAGGCTCGGGTCCTGCTCGTCGGCCTGGTACATCAGGGGCGTCACCCCTTCCTTGCCGCTCTTGCGCCCACGGTGGTGGACCAGAATCATGGGAGCGCCCTCGAAAGGCCCGCCGACCCGGCCCTCATTGGCCCGGAACTCATTGATGATGTTGGTATTCCAGTCGTCGCTCATGATCGACATTGTGCCGAAAAGGGCCGGGCATCCCTGGGATGCCCGGCCCTTTCGAGAACGCGAAACCGTTACGGCAGCGGTCCGCCCGCGGCGATCGCGGACAGGGTGGCGAACTCGTCACCCTTGAGCGAGGCACCGCCGACCAGCGCGCCGTCGATGTCGGTCTGGCCGACCAGCTCGCCGACGTTCTTGGCGTTGACCGAGCCACCGTAGAGGACGCGGACGCCCGCGGCCACTTCGGGGTTGGCCAGTTCGGCCAGTTCCTTGCGGATGGCGCCGCAGACTTCCTGCGCGTCGGCCGGGGTGGCGACCTTGCCGGTGCCGATGGCCCAGACCGGCTCGTAGGCGATGACGACCTTGGAGATCTCCTCGGCGGTCAGGCCCTTGAGCGAGCCGCGCAGCTGCTCGAGGTTGTAGGCCACATGGGTCTGGGTCTCACGCACACCCAGGCCCTCACCGATGCAGACGATCGGGGTGATGCCGTACTTGAGCGCCTGCTTGGTCTTGGCCAGGACCGTGGCGTCGTCCTCATTGTGGTACTGACGCCGCTCGGAGTGGCCGACCACGACGAACGAGCAGCCCAGCTTCGCGAGCATGGAACCGCTGATCTCGCCGGTGTAGGCGCCCTCGTCGTGGGTGGACACGTCCTGGGCACCGTAGGTGATCAGGAGACGGTCGCCCTCGACGAGGGTCTGCACGCTGCGCAGATCCACGAACGGCGGGATCACCGTCACGTCGACCTTGTCGAAGTACTTCTCCGGCAACGCGAATGCGATCTTCTGCACCAGGGCGATGGCCTCGAGGTGATTGAGGTTCATCTTCCAGTTGCCGGCGATCAAAGGCTTACGTGCCATGGTTCAGCCCTCCAACTGTGTTTCTTCAAGCACAGCGAGGCCGGGAAGTTCCTTGCCCTCCAGGTATTCCAGCGACGCGCCGCCGCCGGTGGAGATGTGCGAGAAACCGTCGTCGGGCAGACCCAGGGTGCGCACGGCCGCGGCCGAGTCACCGCCGCCGACCACCGTGAACGCGCCCTTGGAGGTGGCGACCGCGATGGCCTCGGCGACACCGCGGGTGCCGGCCGAGAACTTCTCGAACTCGAACACACCCATCGGGCCGTTCCAGAACACGGTCTTGGCCTCGGTCAGCAGCGCGCCGAAACGCGCGGCCGAGTCGGGGCCGATGTCCAGGCCCATCCAGCCGTCGGGAATCTCGTTGGCGGGCACGGTCTTCGACTCCGCGTCGGCGGCGAACTTGTCGGCGACGACGATGTCCACCGGCAGGTGGATGACGTCGGCGTACTTGTCCAGCAGGCCCTTGCAGGTCTCGATCATCTCTTCCTGCAGCAGCGAGGTGCCCACCGAAAGGCCCTGTGCGGCAAGGAAGGTGAAGCACATGCCGCCGCCGATGACCAGCGTGTCGACCTTCGGCGCGAGCGCCTCGATGACCGCCAGCTTGTCGGAGACCTTGGAACCGCCGAGCACGACCGCGTACGGGCGCTCCGGGTTCTCGGTGAGCTTCTTCAGCACCTCGGTCTCGGCGGCGACCAGGCCACCCGCGTAGTGCGGCAGCAGCTTGGCCACGTCGTAGACCGACGCCTGCTTGCGGTGCACGACGCCGAAGCCGTCGGACACGAAAGCGCCGTCCTCGCCGACGAGTTCGACCAGGGCCTTGGCCAGCTTGGTCCGCTCGGCGTCGTCCTTGCTGGTCTCACGCGCGTCGAAGCGCACGTTCTCGAGCAGCATGACGTCGCCGTCGGTGAGGCCCTCCGAGCGCGAGAGCGCGTCGTAGCCCACCACGTCACCGGCCAGCTGGACATTGCGGCCCAGCTCCTCGGCCAGGCGCGCGGCCACCGGCGCGAGCGAGAACTTCGGATCCGGCTCACCCTTCGGGCGGCCCAGATGCGCGGTCACCACGACCTTCGCGCCGGCCTCGGCCAGCGCCTTGATGGTCGGCGCGGACGCGATGATGCGGCCCGGATCGGTGATGACGCCGTTGTCGAGGGGAACGTTCAGGTCGGAGCGCACGAGCACGCCCCGACCCTCGACACCCTCGTTCAGCAGATCCTGGAGTGTCTTGATCGTCATCGGCGCTTAGAGGGACTTGCCGACGAGGCCGATGAGGTCGGCGAGGCGGTTGGAGTAGCCCCACTCGTTGTCGTACCAGGAGGCGACCTTGACCTGGTTGTCGATGACCTGGGTCAGCGGCGCGTCGTAGATCGACGAGTGCGGGTCGGTCACGATGTCGGAGGAGACGATCGGGTCGACGTTGTACTTCAGGATGCCCTTCATCGGGCCCTCGGCGGCGGCCTTCATGGCGGCGTTGACCTCGTCGACGGTGGCGGCCTTGCGCAGGTCCACGGTCAGGTCGGTGAGCGAACCGGTCGGGACCGGCACGCGCAGCGCGTAGCCGTTGAGCTTGCCGAGCAGCTCGGGCAGCACCAGGCCGATGGCCTTGGCGGCGCCGGTGCCGGTGGGCACGATGTTCAGCGCGGCGGCGCGGGCGCGACGCAGGTCCTTGTGCGGCGCGTCCTGCAGGTTCTGGTCCTGGGTGTAGGCGTGGACCGTGGTCATCAGACCGCGCTCGATGCCGAAGGAGTCGTTGAGCACCTTGGCGATCGGGCCCAGGCAGTTGGTGGTGCACGAGGCGTTGGAGATGATGTTCTGCGAGCCGTCGTACTTGTCGTCGTTCACGCCCATCACAATGGTGATGTCCTCATCGGTGGCGGGCGCGGAGATGATGACCTTCTTGGCGCCGGCGGCCAGGTGGCCCTTGGCCTTGGCGGCGGAGGTGAAGATACCGGTGGACTCGACGACCACGTCGACACCCAGGTCGCCCCACGGCAGGGCCGACGGGCCTTCCTTGATCTCCAGCGCGCGGATCCGCTGATCGCCGACCACGATGTAGTCGCCGTCGAGGGAAACGTCCTGCGGCAGGCGACCGAGGATGGAGTCGTACTTCAGCAGGGTGGCAAGGGTCTTGTTGTCGGTCAGGTCGTTGACCGCCACGATCTCGATATCAGTGGTGCCGAGGGCCTTCTGCGCCTCGACGGCGCGGAAGAAGTTGCGCCCGATGCGGCCGAAGCCGTTGATCCCTACCCGGACAGTCACGTTTTCGCTCCTCAGCTTTGCGGATCGTTTCCGTTGCGCTGTTAACCCTAGACCTGTAACGGAAACATCACGGACACACCCCCGCCACGGTGAACTACGGAACGTTCACTTTCGTCACATACGGCGGAAGCGCCGCCACCACAAGGGTTGCGACGCTTCCGAACGGGATTACTCAGTACTGTAAATCAGTTCACGCGGCAGCGCGCGTGATTCATGCCTCTTCGAGCAGCTCTGCGGTGACCGCGCTTTCGGTATCGGGCACCCCGAGTTCCTTGGCACGACGGTCCGCCATCGACAGCAGCCGCCGAATCCGGCCCGCCACAGCGTCTTTCGTCATGGGCGGCTCGGCCAGCTGGCCCAGCTCCTCGAGCGACGCCTGCCGGTGCAGCACGCGCAGCTTGCCGGCGGCGGCCAAGTGGTCGGGCACATCGTCGCTCAGTATTTCGAGCGCGCGCTCCACCCGGGCCGCGGCCGCGACCGCCGCCCGCGCCGAACGACGCAGGTTCGCGTCGTCGAAGTTGGCCAGCCGGTTGGCGGTCGCCCGGACCTCGCGGCGCATGCGCCGCTCCTCCCAGGTGAGCCGGGTGTCCTGCGCACCCATGCGGGTGAGCAGAGCGCCGATGGCCTCACCGTCGCGCACCACGACTCGATCGGTGCCGCGCACCTCGCGCGCCTTGGCCGAGATGCCCATCCGCCGGGCCGCGCCGACCAGGGCGAGCGCGGCCTCCGGCCCGGGGCAGCTCACCTCCAGCGCCGAGGAGCGACCCGGTTCGGTGAGCGAACCGTGCGCGAGAAACGCGCCGCGCCAAGCGGCTTCGGCGTCGCCGATGCTGCCGCCCACCACCTGGGCCGGCAGCCCACGTACCGGGCGCCCGCGCACATCGAGTAAACCGGTCTGGCGCGCCAGCGCCTCGCCTTCCTTGGAAACCCGCACTACATACCGGGAGGTTTTCCGGAGCCCGCCAGCGCCGAGGACATGCACGTCCGAGCCGTAGCCGTACAGCTCGAAGATTTCTCGACGCAGCCGACGCGCGATGGAACCCATGTCCACCTCGGCTTCGACGATCACCCGACCGCCGACGATGTGCAATCCACCGGCGAACCGCAGTAGCGCGGACAGTTCGGCCTTGCGCGAACTCACCTGTGATACAGAGAGTCGGCTCAGCTCGTCCTTCACTTCCGCTGTCATCGCCACGAGACGCGCTCCTTTCCACCCAACCCGGACCGCACACGTTGGCCCATATGCCGTCCTTCGACTCGAAGCCCTGCCAATTCCGGCCGAGGTTGCCGGATCACCTGATCCAGTGCGGCGGCAAGCTTTCCGGGGTGGTGCCGGTCCGTCCCCGCCTCGGCGACATCAGCGAAGGTTACTCGCGCACGCAGCTGTTCGGCAGCTCTTGCCAGATGTTCGCGTTCCCTACCCTCGGGTACGGAACCGGAGTCCACCAAAACATGGTCGACTGTGAAATCCGGTGCGTGCTGGGACAATACATGCAGGTGCCGCTCCGCGGAGAATCCGGCCGTTTCGCCCGGTTCGGCAGCGAGGTTGAGCACCAGCACTTTCCGCGCCCGCGTGTGCAGCAGAGCTTCGTGCAATTCGGGCACCAGCACATGCGGGATGACGCTCGTGAACCAGCTGCCCGGGCCCAGCACGACCACGTCGGCGTGCTCGATGGCCGAGGTCGCCTCGGGGCAGGCGGGCGGATCCGAGGGGATCAGCCGCACTCTGCGCACCTTGCCCGGGGTGGTCGCCACGGCGACCTGACCACGGATGCAGCGGCTCACACGCGGATCGCCTTCCAGCCCAGAAACATCCGCCTCGATGGTCAGCGCGATCGGCGACATCGGTAGTACCCGGCCGGTGATGCGCAGGACCTTGCCGGCCTCGTCGAGGGCGGCAACGGGGTCGCCGAGCTCCTCGGTGAGGCCCGCCAGGATCAGATTGCCCACCGAATGCCCGGCCAGCGCGCCGGTGCCGCCGAAGCGATGTTGCAAAGTTCGCGCCCAGATGCCGTCGGCCTCTTCGGCCAAGGCCGCCAACGCCATTCGCAGATCGCCCGGGGGCAGCATGCCGAGCTCGGAGCGTAGCCGTCCCGAGGAGCCGCCGTCGTCGGCGACCGTCACCACCGCGGTGATCTTGCGGGTGAGCCGCCGGATGGCGGTCAGCGTCGAATAGAGGCCGTGGCCGCCCCCGAGGGCCACGATTGCCGGATTGGCGGTGCGGCCGGAGTTCGTCTCACTCATTCCCGCCCCAGATCTCGATGGACCACCCGCACCACGACACCGGTGTCCTCGTCGGACAGAGCTTTCTCCGCGCCCAGCGCGTCGCCCAGTGCCTCCGCTACGGCCACACTGCGGTGCTTCCCGCCGGTGCAGCCCACTGCCACGGTCATGTATCGCTTCCCCTCTTGGCGGTAACCCTCGGTCGTCAGGTCGACGAGATGCCGCGCGGTGCCCAGATAGTCCTGAGCGCCGGGGCGCGACAACACATACTCGCTGACCGGGGCATCCTGTCCGGTCTTTTCGCGGAGTTCGGGAATCCAATGTGGATTCGGCAGAAAACGCAAATCGAACACCATGTCGGCGTCGAGCGGGACTCCGTACTTGAAACCGAACGACTGAACGGTCAACTGCAGGACGGTGGCGGTGTCGCCGCCGTAGACCTCCTCGAGCTTGCGGTGCAACTGGTGGATGGACAGCGCCGTGGTGTCGATGACCACGTCGGCGGCGGTTTTCACCGGGTCCAGGCGCTGGCGTTCGGCGGCGATGCCGGCGGTCAGGGTGCCGTCGGCGCTCTCGGACTGCAGCGGATGGCGTCGCCTCGCGAAACCGAAGCGGCGGATCAGCACATCGTCGGAGGCTTCCAGGAACAGGATGCGGGTGCGCACGCCCGCCGCCCGTAGCTGTTCGCCGACCGCGGCGAGATTGCCGGTGAAGAAGCGGTTGCGCACGTCCATGACGAGCGCGAGTTTGCGGATGGGCGGTTCGGCATTGCGGCCGAGATCGACCATGCGAGCGATCAATTCGGGTGGGAGGTTGTCGGCCACGTAGTAGCCCAGATCCTCGAGCACCCGTGCGGCGGTGCCGCGGCCGGCGCCGGACAGGCCCGTCACGATGACGACCTCGACCGGCGCGGAGTCGGGTAGGGACCGCCCGCGGCGAGCGGTCGGCTGGGAATCACTCTCGGTTGTCTTGCTGTTTTCGGCCGTATCAGTACTGGCTTCGACGCGCGTCATGTCCTACCGGTTCGTGTCTGGAGTTCCCTCGATCATCCTGCACCGATGCCCGCGAACGCGGCAGGCACACGACGGGAGCGCAACACAGCTGTGATTTCTGCTCCCGACCTGCACACACGGCGTGTCGCAGTTTTACCTATCGGCGTGTCGCACTCTACCCGGTGCGTCCCGATCGACGCGCCACGGCGCGCGGTACATCACGCCACACCCGACGAGGTATGAGACGTGTCGCGCCGCGCGACCTCACTGGGCCTGCAGAGCGGCCAGCACCGCCTTCGCGGTGGCCGCGCCGATGCCCGGGACCTCGATGATCTGCTCCACCGTAGCCTGCTTGAGCTTGGCCACCGACCCGAAGTGCTGGACCAGCGCGGTCTTACGGGCCGCGCCCAGCCCCGGCACCGAATCCAGCACCGATTCGGTCATCCGCCGCGAACGCTTGGAGCGGTGGAAGGTGATGGCGAAGCGGTGGGCCTCGTCGCGCACGCGCTGCAGCAGATACAGCGCCTCGCTGGTGCGCGGCATGATCACAGGATCCGGCTCGTTCGGCACCCAGACCTCCTCCAGGCGCTTGGCCAGGCCGATCACCGCGACATCGGTGATGCCCAGCTCGTCGAGCACCTCGGCGGCCGCGTTGACCTGGGGCTGACCGCCGTCGACCACGTAGAGGTTGGGCGGGTAGGAGAAGCGGCGCGGCTTGCCGGTCTTGGGGTCGATGCCCGGCGGCAGATCGGATTCGCCTGCCGCCGAACCTGATTCGAGCTCGGCTGCCTCTGCGGCGTCGAGCTCGCGACGGAGCTTGCCGAAGCGGCGGCGGGTCACCTCGGCGATGGAGCCGACATCGTCGGAGCGGCCGTCACCGGCGGCTTCCTTGATCGAGTAGTGCCGGTACTCGGACTTGCGGGCCAGGCCGTCCTCGAAGACGACCAGCGAGGCCACCACATCGGTGCCCTGTACGTGCGAGATGTCCACACATTCGATCCGCAGCGGGGCGCTGTCCAGATCCAGGGCGTCCTGCAACTCCTGCAGCGCGGCCGACCGCGCGGTCAGGTCACCGGCCCGCTTGAGCTTGTGCTGCGCGAGGGCCTCCTGCGCATTGCGCTGCACGGTCTCGGCGAGGGCCTTCTTGTCCCCGCGCTGCGGCACCCGCAACTGCACCGCCGACCCGCGCAGCGCCGAGAGCCAATTCTGCACCTGCTCATGGTCATTGGGCAGCGCCGGAACCAGCACCTCGCGCGGGACCACCGCGCCGGGCTGCTCGTCGCCGCTCTGCGCCGCGACGGCGGTCTGCTCGCCGTAGAACTGGGTGAGGAACTGTTCCACCAGCGCGGCCAGTTCACCGCCGACCCGCACCGGCTCCTGCTCGACATCCTCGGGGGCGCGCGCGGCCTCCGAGCCTTCGACGCTCGCGGTGGCCGCCGCGACCGGACTCTCCGAACCCGCGTCCGAATTCCCGATCGTCGCCTCGGGCTCTTCCAGGTCCAGAGCGTCGCCGGATTTGTCGACGACCCAGCCGCGTTGACCGCGTACCCGCCCATCGCGCACGTGGAAAACCTGCACGGCGACCTCGAGTTCGTCCACCGCGAAGTTGATGACATCGGCGTCGGTACCCGTGCCGAGCACCACCGCCTGCTTCTCGAGCGCGCGCTTGAGTGCCTGCACATCGTCGCGCAGGCGGGCGGCCTGTTCGAAGTCGAGCTCGTCGGCGGCCTCGTGCATGCGGCGTTCGAGCTGTTTGACCAGGCGATCGGTCTTGCCCGCGAGGAAGTCGCAGAAGTCCTCCACGATCCGGCGGTGCTCGGCCGCGCTCACCCGCCCGATGCAGGGCGCGGAGCACTTGTCGATGTAGCCGAGCAGGCAGGGACGCCCGATCTGGCTGTGCCGCTTGAAGACTCCCGCCGAGCAGGTGCGCACCGGGAACACGCGCAGCAGCAGATCCAGGGTCTCGCGGATGGCCCAGGCGTGGGCATAGGGGCCGAAGTAGCGCACGCCCTTCTTGCGGGCGCCCCGGTAGACGAACACCCGCGGGTATTCCTCGTCGAGGCTGACCGCCAGCACCGGATACGACTTGTCGTCGCGGTAGCGGACATTGAAGCGCGGATCGAATTCCTTGATCCAGTTGTATTCCAGCTGCAGCGCTTCCACCTCGGTGGACACCACGGTCCACTCGACGCCGGCCGCCGTGGTCACCATCTGCCGGGTGCGCGGGTGCAGCCCGGCCACGTCCGCGAAGTACGAGTTCAGGCGGCTCCGCAGGCTTTTCGCCTTACCGACATAGATGACCTGCCCGAATTTGTCCCGGAACTTGTAGACGCCGGGTTCGACGGGAATGGTGCCCGGGGCGGGCCGGTAGGTCGCGGGATCTGCCACGCGTCCAGGTTAGTCATGCCCTCCGACACACCCGCCGCGCGACCGGGCGGCCATCCGCGGGGGCCGCGGCGACGAAGTATCGGCAAGATCAGTTCAGAGAGGAAGACGCCATGATCCGTCTGCGCCTGCGCCGCCGCTCGCTCGCCATCGCCGGGGCCGTGTGCCTGGCCGCCGCCGCGCTGGTCGCGGTGTCCGTGCCCGGGTCGGCCGAATCCAAGAACCGATCGGTGTCGGTCTACGCCGGGCTGCCCGCGCCGGAGCCGGCGGTCGCGATCTGAGTGGCGTGGGCGCGCCACGCCGGAAACCGATCTGCGCAAGATTCGGCCGCCCAGCGGTTCTCGCGGTCAGTATGGACCGAACCGTTTTGATCTGTCCGTATACGAGGGAGTTTGTTCGATGACCGATCATCACCATCTCCACCCGCGTCGCCGGTCGCTCGCGCTCGGTTCCGCACTCGGTATCGGCGCGGCCGGTCTGATCTCGCTGTCGGCGGCCCCGGCCGCCCACGCCGACCAGGTCTGCCGCATCGACCGGACGCTCGACACCGCCACCTTCACCTGCCCCGCGGACACCTGGTACGCCGCCGTGGTGGAGTGCCTGGGCACCCGTCAGGTCGGCAGCGGCTACCAGTCCCCCACCTACATCGTGGGTGATTCGCCGCGGCCGTTGATCCCCATGACCATCGAGTGCAAGGGCGACGGCAAGAACGGCATCGTGCTCAACGCCTGGACCGACGGGCCGTTCTGACCCGGCGGCCCTGAATCCCAGTTCCGGCGACGCCGAAACCTAGGCGATCTCGCGCCGCAATTCCGGTGCGAGATCGCCTTTTTCGCCGACCTGCACGGTGTCGAGTTCGAGCCAGTCGGCCATCTCCCGCAAGGCGTCCGCCAGCGCGCCCGCGACCCGGGTGGCATCCCGGCCCGGCTCCAGGAAGGCTCCCGGGACCAGTAGTCGCCCGGTCGAGCGTTCCGCCCGCAGGTCGACCCGCGCCACCAGTTCCCCGTCGAGCAGGAACGGGAAGACGTAATACCCGTGCACGCGTTTGTGTTCGGGCGTGTAGATCTCGATGCGGTAGTGGAAGTCGAAGAGCCGCTCGGTGCGATCGCGGAAGAAGATGAGCGGATCGAACGGGCACAGCAGCGCCGCACCCGTCACCCGGCGCGGGGTCCTCGCCTCGGCGTGCAGATACGCGGGCTTGTCCCAGCCCTCGACGCTCACCTGCTCCAGCTCCCCCGACGCGAGCAGATCCGCGATGGCGGGCTCGGTCTGCTGTCGCTTGAGCCGGTAGTAGTCACGCAGATCGGTTTCGGTGCCGATGCCGTGGGCCGCGGCCGCGCGGCGGATCAGCTCCCGGATCGCGTCGGCCTCGCTTGGCTCGTGCGCCAGCACCTCGGCCGGGATGACGTTTCCGGTGAGGTCGTAATAGCGCTGGAAGCCAACACGTTTGGGCACCGTGAGCTCCCCCGCCGAGAACAGCGCCTCGCACACGATCTTGGTGTCGCTGTGGTTCCAGCCCCAATGGTCCTTGGTACGCGGCCGATCCAGCTCCAGATGCCGCTCGATCTCCCCCGCGGTGCTCGGCCCGAACTCCTTGACCACGCCCAGAATGTCCTCGGCCAGCATCGGATTGCGTTCGAAGACCTCCCGAAATCCTCGCCACCGGCCCAGGCGGTAGTCGATCATCCGCCACCGCATGAGCGACCAGTCCTCGACGGGGATGAGTGCGGCCTCGTGCGCCCAGTACTCCACCAGCCGCCGCGGCCGGCGAGCCGTATGCGCCCACGCCGCCTCGTCCAAGAAGCTCTGGTCGTAGGCCCCGATCCGGCTGAACACCGGCGCGTAGTGCGCCCGCACCACCGCCGACACCGAGTCCAGTTGCAGCAGCCGCGTGCTGTCGAGCACCTTCATGACCGCGCGCCGCGTGGCCGTTCCGCCCGGTCGCGCCGCCCCGAACCCCTGGGCCGCGAGCGCGGTGCGGCGCGCCGCCGCGAGTGTCATTGATCCGGGCGAGGAAGTCGGCACACTCGAACCATGCCACGACCCACCGACAACCAGGTTCGGTACAGCGCTGTACCGACGACCTGTACAGCTTCGACCTCGTTCGATACATTTGTGTATCGAACTTCTAGCGCAAGGACATGGGCATGATCGAGAACCCGGATGTCATCGTCGTCGGCGCCGGTCTGGCCGGTCTCGTCGCCACCCACGAGCTGGTCAAGGCGGGTCGCCGCGTGCTCGTCCTGGATCAGGAGAACCGCGCCAACCTCGGCGCGCAGGCGTTCTGGTCGCTGGGCGGACTGTTCTTCGTCGACAGCCCCGAGCAGCGGCGGCTCGGCGTCAAGGACAGCCTCGAGCTCGCCATGCAGGACTGGTTCGGGTCGGCCGGCTTCGACCGTGAGGACGAGGACCACTGGGCACGGCAGTGGGCGCGCGCCTACGTCGAATTCGCGGCCACCGAGAAGCGCCAGTACCTCTACGATCTCGGGCTGCGGGTCACCCCGGTGGTCGGCTGGGCCGAGCGCGGCGGGGTGAGCGCCGACGGGCACGGGAATTCGGTGCCGCGCTTCCACCTCACCTGGGGCACGGGCCCCGAGGTCGTGCGGGTGTTCCTGGAACCGGTCCTCGAGGCCGAGAAGCGCGGGCAGGTCCGCTTCGCGTTCCGGCACCGCGTGGACGAACTGGTCGTCGAGAACGACGCGGTGACCGGTGTGCGCGGCAGCGTGCTCGAACCCTCGAACGAAGCGCGGGGCGTCGCCTCCTCACGAACCATCGTGGGCGAGTTCGAACTTCGCGCCGAGGCGGTGATCGTCTCCTCCGGCGGGATCGGCCACAATCACGAACTCATCCGCCGCAACTGGCCGACCGATCGGCTGGGACCGTGCCCCGAGCACATGATCTCCGGCGTGCCCGCCCACGTGGACGGCCGCATGCTCGCCATCACCGAGGCCGCGGGCGGGCGCATCGTGAACCGGGATCGCATGTGGCACTACACCGAGGGCATCCACAACTGGGATCCGATCTGGCCCGATCACGCCATCCGCATCATTCCCGGCCCGTCCTCGCTGTGGTTCGACGCCAATGGAAAGCGCATGACCGCACCGGCTTTCCCGGGCTTCGACACCAACGCCACCATGAAGCAGATCCTGGCGACCGGCTACGACTACTCGTGGTTCATCCTCGACCAGACCATCATCGAGAAGGAATTCGCGCTCTCGGGCTCGGAGCAGAACCCCGACATCACCGGCAAGGACCTGAAACTCGCGCTCAAGAGCCGCGTGGCCAAGGGCGCGCCGGGGCCGGTGGAGGCGTTCAAACAGCACGGCGTGGACTTCGTGGTCGCCGACACCCTCGCCGAGCTGATCGCGGGCATGAACAAGATCTCGCGCGGCCCGCACCTGGATCTGGCCGACATCGAGCGCCAGATCGTGGCCCGCGACCGCGACGTCACGAACAAGTTCAGCAAGGACGCCCAGCTCATGGCGATCAACAACGGCCGCCGCTTCCTGGGCGACAAGGTCCGGGTGGCGAGCCCGCACAAGATCCTCGACCCCGCGCACGGCCCGCTCATCGGCGTGCGGCTGAACATCCTCACCCGAAAGACCCTGGGCGGCTTGCAGACCAACCTGGACTCCCAGGTCATGCGCCCGGACGGCACGCCGTTCCCCGGCCTGTACGCCGCGGGTGAGGTAGCCGGTTTCGGCGGTGGTGGCGTGCACGGCTACAACGCCCTCGAAGGCACCTTCCTGGGCGGCTGTATCTTCTCCGGCCGCAATGCCGGACGCGCCCTGGGCAGGGCCGCCTCCCCGGGACTTTAGCGGGCGGCTGAGTGCCGTTGACCGCCATGCATCCGTGCCGGCGGTTGGGTGCCGAACCGATTCAGGACGTACCCGGTGAGTTACCCATACGGGCGCGAAATCAGTTGCCGCTTACCATCCGCACGACCGTACGGGTGGTGAGCGGCGATGCGTCTCAAGCGGCAGCAAACCAGCGGTAGCAGTCCTTGCGGAGCAGCAACGCGAGCACGACGCCGGAGACCATGACACCGAAGAGCACGGTGAACGGCCCCATGCCCGTGGGCATTTCGGCCGAGACGAGGGTGAACACACCCAGGAACATCTGCAGGCTGGCCAAGCCCAGCGCGGCCACCCAGATCCAGCGCGAGCGCAGCCCGAACAGCAGCGCGACGACGCCGGTCACCCAGGCGGCGAAGAAGTGGCCGATACTGCCGACCACACAGGTCACGCCGCCGGTGAGGGACAGCAGGCTGTGCAGCACCGCCAGTCCCGCCCCGCCCAGCGCGGCGAATTGCGTTTCCCGGACCTTGGCGGGCACATCGATCTCGGCGTCATTTCGGCGCAGCCCCCGCAATCCGTCCAGCATCCGCTCGAAAAATGTGGCCGGAACACCGTTTTCCGCGGCTACGGGTGTCATATCCACCTCGTCGGCAACTGCCGATTGCGAACTCACAGCACTCCTCATCGAGTAACCCCTGGTCGCGCGCCCCCTGCGAACGCGCTGAACCTGACGCTAACCAACCGTTCGGATTCCGGACAATCTCGATGGCGAAGTTATGACCATGGCCACAGCCGATAGTGAGTACGGCAAACAGTGATCTCGAACACATAACGGCCGCACGTGATTTCACGTGCGGCCGTTGAAAAGCCCAGGTCCGGAGACGGTTTCCCAGTGTACCCCCGGAAGCGGGAAACTACTTGTCGTCCATGGGGATCGGCGGAATCACCGGGAATTCCCCGGTGTAGCCCTCGCGCATCTTGGCGATGGCCAGCACCCGCGGGCTCGCGAACTTCCAGCCGATGGCCAGGGCGGGCACGATGATGATGAGGCTCGCCACCGTCCAAGTACCGACCGGCCGGTCGAATGCCATGAGGACCAGCACCAGGAAAAGGAACGCCAGCGTCGCGATGCCGGTGTAGGGCGCGCCGATCATCCGGAAATGCGGCCGCTCGGCCCGGCCCTGCTTCCACCAGTAATACAGCTTCAACTGGCACAGCACGATGGTCGCCCAGGACGCCAGAATGCCCAGCGAGGCGACGTTCAGCACGATTTCGAACGCCTTGGACGGCACGATGTAATTCAGCCAGATACCGAACAGCGCGATCACCGCGGTGAGCAGGATGCCGCCGTAGGGCACACCGGCTTTCGACATTCGCGAGGTGAATTTCGGCGCGCTGCCGTTCATGGACATCGACCGCAGAATGCGGCCCGTCGAATAGAGCCCGGCATTCAAACTCGACAGCGCGGCGGTCAACACCACGAAGTTCATGATCGAGCCCATGTGCGCGACACCGAGTTTGCCGAAGAAGGTGACGAACGGGCTTTCCCCGGCCTTGTAATCGGCGTAGGGCAGCAGCAGCGCCAGCAGAATCACCGAGCCGCAGTAGAACACCGCGATACGCACGATCACCGAATTGATGGCGCGCGGCATGATCTTGGCCGGATTCTCGGTCTCGCCCGCGGCGATGCCGACCATTTCCACTGCGGCATAGGCGAACACGACACCGGAGGTGACGGTGACCAGCGGCAGCACGCCGGTCGGGAACCAGCCGCCCGCGTCGGAGACCATGCGCAAGCCGGTGCTCGCGCCGTCGACCTCGAAGCGCCCGGCCAGGAAGATGGTGCCGACGACCAGGAAGGTGACCAGGGCCAGCACCTTGATCATGGCGGCCCAGAATTCCATCTCGCCGAACCATTTCACCGAGGCGAGGTTGATGCCGAGCACGATCACCAGCGCGCCCAGCGCCAGAATCCATTGCGCCACCGGCTGGAAGGGTCCCCAGTAGTGCAGATAGGTGGCGACCGCGGTGGTGTCGACGATGCCGGTCATGGACCAGTTCAGGAAGTACATCCACCCGGCCACGAATGCGGCCTTCTCACCGAAGAATTCGCGCGCGTAGGAGACGAACGAGCCCGAGGACGGGCGGTGCAGCACCAACTCCCCGAGCGCGCGCAGGATGAAGAAGACGAAGACGCCACAGACCAGATACACCAGGAACAGCGATGGTCCGGCATTGTGCAGCCGCCCACCCGCTCCCAGGAACAGGCCGGTGCCGATGGCACCACCAATGGCGATCATCTGCAACTGCCGAGGTTTCAGCGCTTTGTGATAGCCGCTGTCCTCGGCGTTGAGGCTGGTGGCAGTAGTCCGGATCTCGGTCATTCGCCGGGTTAACCCTCCGCAATCGTGAAGTGAGGCAGCCTGAGGGTACCTTGCCGTTTGCTGAGAGCCGCATTGGCGCTCCGAACTGGGGAATTTTCCGCGAATGCAGCCGGTCAACCGACCAATTGGTGTGATTTATCGGCGATAGCCGCGGAACCGCTGGGATTCGCACCATGACCTGCGACGACGGACCATCCGGACAACCCGCCCCTTTCGGCCCCGTCAAAGCCCTGCCCGAGCGCCGCGGCGGCGATAGAGTCCGCACATGAGGCGCATGCGACGAACGACGGGCGGCGCGGCCGCTCTACTGCTCCTGGCCGGACTGATGACCGCCTGTTCGTCGTCGACGGACCACACCGCGTCATGCACGGTGTCCGCCAACGGAACTCCGGTCACCTCCGGTATTCCCGCCGGACCCACCAGCACCAATCTGGCCCTGAACCCCGAGATCGCGACGGGGTATCGCACCGGCATGAAGCCGGTGCGCACCGGCGATTTCGCCGTCTCCACCGCCAATCCCGTTGCGACGGAAGCGGCTTGCAAGGTACTGCGCGACGGCGGCACCGCCGCGGACGCGCTCATCGTCGCGCAGACGGTGCTGAATCTGGTGGAGCCGCAGGCCACCGGCATCGGCGGCGGCGCGTTCCTGATGTACTACGACGCGAATGCCAGGACAGTGGACGCCTACGACGGCCGCGAGACCGCCCCCGCGGCGGCCACCGAGGACTATCTGCGCTACGTCAGCGCCGCGGATCACACTGTGCCGCAACCGAACGCGCGCGCCAGCGGCCGCTCCATCGGCGTACCCGGGGTGCTGCGGATGCTGGAGCTGGCCCACACCGAACACGGCAAGCAGCCGTGGAAGGACCTGTTCACCCCGGCCATCAATCTGGCGGATCAGGGCTTCGAGATCTCCCCGCGGATGTCGGAGCAGATCGGTGAGTCCAAGGCCGATCTGGCCCGCGACGACGCGGCCAGGGCGTACTTCCTCAACCCGGACGGCAGTCCGAAGAAGTCGGGCACGACGCTGACCAATCCGGCCTTCGTCAAAACCCTCTCGGCCATCGCCACCGACGGCCCGAACGCCTTCTACACCGGCGCGATCGCCGCCGACATCATCGACACCCAGGCCACCACCTCCGCCGGGCGCACCCCGGGCCTGATGTCGCTCGCGGATCTGCGGTCCTACCAGGCCAAGAAGCGCACCGCGGTGTGCTCGACCTATCGCACCCACGAGATCTGCGGCATGCCCAACCCGTCCTCGGGCGGCATCACGGTCGAGTCGGCGCTGGGGATCCTGTCCAATTTCGACCTGGCCTCGATGAAGCCGACCGACCTGTCCGGCGACAGCGATACCGCCCGCGACGGCGGCAAGCCCACCGCCGACGCCGTGCACCTCATCGCCGAGGCCGAACGGCTGGCCTACGCCGACCGCGACAAGTACATCGCCGACTCGGATTTCATTCCGCTGCCGGGCAATTCACCCCAGACCCTGCTGGATCCGAACTACCTGAAGCAGCGCGCGGCCCTGATCGACCCGCACAAGAGCCTGGGCACCGCCAAACCCGGCGATTTCGGCCCGGTTCCCGTCGGCGCCGGCCCGCAGCAACCCGAGCACGGCACCAGCCACATCTCCATCGTCGACAAGTACGGCAACGCGGCATCGATGACCACCACGGTCGAATCCGCCTTCGGCTCCTTCCATTTCGTCGACGGCTTCATCCTCAACAACCAGCTCACCGACTTCTCCGCCGAGCCGCTCGACAAGGACGGCGTCCCCATCGCCAACCGCATCGATCCCGGCAAGCGCCCCCGCAGCTCCATGGCCCCCACCCTGGTCTTCGACCACAACCCCGACGGCACCCGCGGCCGGCTGTCCATGGTCACCGGCTCCCCCGGCGGCGCGGTCATCATCCAGTTCGTGGTGAAAACCCTGGTCGGCGTGCTGGATTGGGGCATGGACCCGCAGCAGGCGGTGTCCATGATCGATTTCGGCGCGGCCAACACCCCCACCACCTATCTCGGCGGTGAGCATCCCGCCGTGAACGCCGCCGACAAGGGCGATCACGACCCGCTGGTCCAGGGGCTCCGCCAGGACGGCGATCAGGTCTCGGTCGCACCGCAATCCAGCGGCCTGTCGGCACTGGTCCGCGACGGCTCCGGCTGGATCGGCGGCGCGGATCCGCGCCGCGAGGGGGCGGTGCTCGGCAGCCCGCGCTAGCACATTGCATTTACTACGGATTCGGATAATCTGGATTCGTGAAGTACGAATCCGTAGTAAATGAGCCGTTGCTGCTCACGCTGCAACGAGCGACCCACGCCACCCTGCAGGAGCTGTCCGCGGCGGTGGTCGATCTGGACGTGACCGAGTCGGAGGCCAATGCCCTGGCCAACCTCGCCGACGGTCGCGGGCGCACGGTGTCGCAACTGGGCGCGGGGATCGGCATCCGGCCGACGACGCTCACCGGGGTGCTCGATCGGCTCGAACGCAAGGGCCTCATCACCCGGGGGATCCGGCAGGGCGACCGACGCGCCGTGCTGATCGAGCTCACCCCGGCGGGGAGCACGGCCGCGACCGAGGTCCTGCGGGCGATGACCGATCTGGAAAACCGTCTCCTGGAGGGCCTTCCGGCGCGAACGGTCGACGAGGCACGGCAGGTCCTGAAAGCGCTGGCCGGGTGATGACCGCCTTCGACGATCTGATGACCGAGGTCATGGCGACCGCGGACCGCTTCGGTCATCGCGAACACCTGCACGTCACCTGGCTGGCGCTGCGCCGTTTCGGGTTACCCGAGACCATCTCGATGGTCAGCGACGGCCTGCGGAGTACGGCCCGCTATGCCGGGGTGCCGCAGAAATACCACACGACCGTCAGCCGGGCGTGGGTCGTGCTGATCGCTCATCATCTGGCGAACGCACCGGTCGATGATTTCGACGTCTTCGCCGACGGCAATCCCGGCCTGTTCGACAAACGCCTGCTCATGCGGTTCTACCAGCCGTCGACGCTGGCGAGCGAGGCCGCGCGCACGGGTTGGGTCGAACCCGACCGGGAACCGCTTCCCGAAGCCTGAACCCCGGGCCGGATGCTCAGCCCTGGCTCTCGCCAGTGTATTTCGCGCCCAGCTCCCGGAAGCGATCCATGGCCTCGGCCGCACGCATCTTGTCGTTGGAGCGGATCGCCATCATCGGGACGTATTCGTCATGGGCGAGTTCGAGCCTGGCCCAGGACTTCTTGTCGGGGAAGGAGATGCCCCGGATGTCCTTCCACGCGAACTCGTTGTCGCCCACGATGTTCCGCACCATGACCCCGCGCTTGCCGACCCGGACCCGGGGCCGGGTGAGGGTCAGCACCGCACCGGCGAGGACGAGACCGAAGGCGGCCAGGCCGATCTGATCGGAGACCCGGAAGTTCACGCCGGTCGAGCCCTGGCGCAGCACAATGCCGCCGAAGACGAAGATGGCGGCGAGCACCGCCGCCACGATCCGTACGGTGACGATGGCGTGGTGGGGGCGCACCTCGAGGTCCCATTCGCCGGCGACGGAATCGGCTTGCGCCCGTTCACGTCCCGCGTCGGTGTACGGGTTCGCCGCCACGTCGGTGTCGGGCTTCGACTCGGCCATGGGATCCTCGGGGTTCGGTTGCGCGGCGGGCGGCACCACTAGACGGACTGGGTGAGTTCGCGCAGGGTGAGCGCGGCGTCGAGGGCGGCCGCGGCCGCCTGCTCGCCCTTGTTCTCCGCCGAGCCGGGCAGGCCCGCGCGGTCGAGCGCCTGCTCCTCGGTGTTCACGGTGAGCACGCCATTGGTGACCGGGGTGCCCTCGTCGAGGGACACCCGGGTCAGCCCGGCGGTCACCGAGTCGCACACGTACTCGAAATGCGGTGTGCCGCCGCGGATCACGACGCCCAGCGCGACGACCGCGTCGTGGGTGCGAGCCAGCGCCTGGGCCACCACCGGCAGCTCCATGGCCCCGGCCACCCGGACCACGGTGATGTCGGAGACGCCGGCCTCGCGCGCGGTCTTCTCCGCGTTCGCGACCAGCGCGTCGCAGATGGTGGTGTGCCAGCGTGACGCCACGATCCCCACTTTGAGGTCCTTGGCATCGGCGAGCTCGAAAGTCGGTACGCCGGTACCGCTCATCGTTGATCCGCCCTCTCGGTAGTCAGGTCGCGCACTCAGTTGGCGGTTTCGCCGAGGTCCAAGTCTTCCAGGCCGACGAGGTCGTGGCCCATCCGGTCCCGCTTGGTGCGCAGATAACGCAGATTGTGCTTGTTGGCGCGCACCGGCATGGCGACGCGCTCGCTGATGGACAGGCCGTACCCCTCGATGCCCGCGCGCTTGTCGGGGTTGTTGGTCAGCAGCCGCATCGAGGTGATGCCCAGGTCGACCAGGATCTGCGCGCCGATACCGTAGTCGCGGCCGTCGGCGGGCAGGCCCAGTTCCAGGTTGGCGTCGACGGTGTCGGCGCCGCCGTCCTGCAGCTGGTAGGCCTGCAGCTTGTGCAGCAGCCCGATGCCGCGGCCCTCGTGGCCGCGCATGTAGAGCAGCACGCCGCGGCCCTGCTCGGCGATCATGGCCAGCGCGGCGTCCAGCTGCGGGCCGCAGTCGCAGCGCAGCGAGCCGAACGCGTCACCGGTCAGGCATTCGGAGTGCACGCGCACGAGCACGTCCTTGCCGTCGCCGATGTCGCCCATGACCAGGGCGACATGCTCGGCGTCGTCGTATTCGCTCTCGTAGCCGATGGCCCGGAAATCACCGAACTCGGTGGGCAGCTTGGCTTCCGCCACCTGCTTGACGTGCTTCTCGTTGCGGCGCCGCCAGGCGATCATGTCCGCGATCGAGATCAGCGCCAGATCGTGCTCGTCGGCGAACACGCGCAGCTCGTCGGTGCGCGCCATATCGCCTTCGTTCTTCTGGGAGACGATCTCGCAGATGACACCGGCGGGGCTGAGCCCGGCCATGCGGGCCAGATCCACCGCGGCCTCGGTGTGGCCGGGGCGGCGCAGCACGCCACCGTCCTTGGCGCGCAAGGGAACCACGTGGCCCGGGCGGGTCAGGTCATCGGACTTGGACTGCGGGTTCGCGAGCACGCGCATGGTGGTGGCGCGGTCGGCGGCCGAGATGCCGGTGGTGATGCCCTCGCGGGCGTCCACGGCCACGGTGTAGGCGGTGCCGTGCTTGTCCTGGTTGACCGCGTACATCGGGGGCAGGCCCAGCCGGTCGCAGTCCTCCCCGGTGAGCGGCACACAGATGTAACCGGAGGTGTAGCGGATCATGAAGGCCACGAGCTCGGGGGTCGCCTTCTCCGCCGCGAAGATGAGGTCGCCCTCGTTCTCCCGGCCCTCGTCGTCGACGACGACGACCGCCTTACCGGCGGCGATGTCGGCGACTGCGCGCTCGATGGTGTCGAACCTGGTCACGTCTGTTGTGCTCCATCTCGAATTAGGTGCCTCATTACAGTAGGCCAGCCGTCGTGCCCGTTTTGCGCCGACTCCCGGCCTCGCGAAGATCAGCCGCGCTGTACGAGACGCTCCACATACTTGGCGATGATGTCGACTTCGAGATTCACGACGGTGCCGACCGGGGCGGTGCCCAGGGTGGTGAGCTCACGCGTGGTGGGGATGAGGGAGACCTCGAACCAGTCCTTGCTGCCGTCGGCGTAGGCGTCCCCGGCGATGCCGATGCCCGAGACGGTCAGCGAGATGCCGTCGACGGTGATGGAACCCTTCTCGACGACGTAGCGAGCGATGCTGTCGGGCAGCGAGATTCGCACGACCTCCCAGTTCTCGTAGGGGGTGCGGGAGACGATGGTGCCGGTGCCGTCGACGTGGCCCTGCACGATGTGGCCGCCCAGGCGGCTGTTGACCGCGGCCGCGCGCTCGAGATTGACGCGGGAGCCGGTGGACAGGCCGCCGATGCTGGAGCGGTTGAGGGTCTCGGCCATGACGTCGACGGTGAAGGTGTCGCCTTCGACCTGCTGATCCACGACGGTCAGGCAGACGCCGTTGACGGCGATCGAATCCCCGTGTCCGGCATCGGAGGTCACCAGCGGGCCGCGAATGGTGAGTCGCGCCGAGTCGTCCAGCTGTTCGGTGGCGATGATCTCGCCCAGCTCCTCGACGATGCCTGTGAACATGCCTGAACCTCTCTGTTCGCCTGTGCGTCCTCCGCTTGCGCCAACAGCCCGCACCACAGGCGGTATTCCCGGCGCGACCGGTACTGCCCCTCAGCCTATCGAGGTCGCGTCAAGGTCAACATGCGGCCTTGTTCACTGGAGAGTTGGATACCTGTCGACAGACGAAATCGGGCATAAGCCAACTTGCGATCCGCAAAGTGTCCGAATTGGGTGGAATCACCAATTGAAAAATCGGAATTTGCCAGTTGCCTGAATGGTCTGACCTGGGACAACGCTGGGTAGTACCCAATTCACGACTCGCTTACACCAGAATCTTGCGCGCCAGCGAAAATGGTCGCAAGATTGTTATGTAGCTGATTCCCACAGTTCAACTTCTCCCGAGCAGTTCAGCGTAGAACGGTCCCGGCGTCCATCGGCCGATCCAGGCCGGAGACGATCATCGCAACCACACGAACCAAGGAAGGGTTGACCCCGCGCGGGTCGGATCCAGGTGGCAGACAACACATTCGGCACAGTTGGGGGTGCGGCGTGACCACGTTTCTCGATACGACACTCGAAGTTCGCTGTGTGCAGTATCGGCGCGAATTTCACCTGCCGGCATCGATCGATCCGACCTCACGCCACATCCTGCTGGAGATAGGCAGCCGTTACGGCGCCATCACCATGCCCGCCGAGCTCGGCGAACGCGTGCAGCAGCGACTCACGCAGGCCGATCTGGCCGGGCCGGTCGTGCATCATCCCCGCGCGCGGCGCTGGACCTTCATCACCGGTCCGGCCCGGCCCGAGACGCTCAGCAAATCCGTGGCGGCCGCGTTGTTCCGGCTCTACGCCACCGTCGCGTGCTCGGGAGCGCAGGTCGTGCTCCCGTCCGCCGACGACGAGCGGACGGGATACCGCACCTGGATCCACTCCCCCGATTCCATGGACACCGTGCCGCCGCTGGAATCGGTGATCGAGGCGCTGCTCCGGCGCTGACCGACCGGTCCGTTACGCGCTGGCCGCCTCGATCGCGATCGCCTTCTGGCGCAAGGCTTCCACCGTCGCCGCCGGGTCCGGGGTGCCGTACACCGCGGATCCCGCGACGAAGCAGTCCACACCCGCCTCGGCGGCCTGCTCGATGGTGTCCATATTGATGCCGCCGTCGATCTCCACCACCAGGCGCAGCTCACCGACGTCGACCAGGCGGCGCACCTGCTTGGCCTTGTCCAGCACGCTCGCGATGAAAGACTGTCCGCCGAAACCGGGTTCGACGCTCATCACCAGCAGGGTGTCGAACTCGCGCAGGATCTCGAGGTAGGGCTCGATCGGGGTGTTCGGCTTCACCGAAAGGCCCGCCTTCGCGCCCGCGGCGCGAATATCGCGCGCCACCGCGATCGGATTGTCGGTGGCCTCGGCGTGGAAGGTGACGTTGTAGGCGCCCGCCTCGGCGTAGCCCGGGGCCCAGCGCTCCGGGTTCGCGATCATGAGGTGGCAGTCCATCGGAATGTCGGTCACCTTCAAAAGGCTCTGCACCACCGGCAAACCCAGCGTCAGGTTGGGCACGAAGTGGTTGTCCATGACATCGACGTGCACCCAGTCCGCGCCCTCGATGGCCTTCAGCTCATCCGCGAGGTGAGCGAAATCGGCGGAGAGGATGGACGGCGCGATCATCGGCGCGGGCCGCTGGAAAGGGGAGGCAGAGGTGCACACAGGGCGAAGTGTATCGGCACCCACCAATGACGCCGACGTCCGGTGAATGGCTGATTGCCGCGCGTCGGAATGGGTAGCCTTGACAGGGTGATCAACATTTCGGCGGAACAAGGGCTGCGTGGCACACCGGTCGAGATCGGCGTCGCCGCCTCCGTTTCCCAGTTGCCCATCGTGCGCGGACTCGCCGAAACCCTGGTGCTGCTCAGCGATTTCACCCTCGACGAGGTGGCCGACATCCGGCTCGCCGTCGACGAGGCCGCGTCCACGCTGATCGCCCTGGCCGCGCCCGGCACCACACTGCGGTGCCGATTCACCGTCGGCGAGTCCGATTTGATCGTGCGGGTCAGCGGCACCGCCGCGAACGAGGGGCTACCGGACCAGCGCAGCTTCGGCTGGCACGTGCTGCGGACCCTCTCCGACGAGGTCACCGCCGGCCAGGAACCCTTCGATCCGGCGCTTCCCGGATACCCGACCGCCGTGGAGTTCCGGCGGGTCCGGGGGAAAGCGTAGTGACCGACGGAGACAACGTGTTCGCAGCAAACCCCGACCCGAACCAGCCCGCCCCGCCCGAGGCGGCAGCTCCCGAAGACCCGGCGGCCGTCGCGGACACACCGGAACTCGACGAGACCGAGGCCGACGACGCCGAGGAGACCGTCGACGCCGAGGAAGCCGAAGAGGTCGCGCGCAGCGTCTCCGGCTACGACGACGTCGCCACGCTGTTCGAGCAACTGGCCGCGGCCGCACCGGAATCCGGGCGGCGCGCCGCGCTGCGCTCGGAGCTGATCAACCGCTGCATCCCGCTGGCCGACCACATCGCCCGCAAATTCAGCGGGCGCGGTGAGCCTTTCGACGACCTCACCCAGGTGGCCCGGGTCGGGCTGGTGCACGCGGTCGACCGCTTCGACATCTCGCGCGGCTCGAACTTCCTGTCCTTCGCGGTGCCCACCATCATGGGCGAGGTGCGGCGCTACTTCCGCGACAACACCTGGGCCATGCGGGTCCCGCGCCGGGTCAAGGAAACCCATCTGCGCATCGGCTCGGCCATCGACGCGCTGTCGCAGCGGTTGGGCCGCTCCCCCACCGCCAAGGAGATCGCCGCCGAACTCGGCATCGACGCCGACGAGGTCACCCAGGCGGTCATCGCCGGGAACGCCTACCAGCCCAGCAGCATCGACGCCGTCTCGGTGGGCCGCGACACCGAGGCGTCGCTGCTCGACACGCTCGGCGAGGAGGAGTCGCAGTTCGATCGGGTCGAGGAGTACGTGGCGATCCGTCCGCTGCTGGCCGGGCTGCCCGAGCGCGAACGCAAGATTCTGACCATGCGGTTCTTCGAATCCATGACCCAGACGCAGATCGCCCAGCAGATGGGGATCTCCCAGATGCACGTGTCGCGCATCCTGTCCAAAACCCTTGCCCGCCTGCGGGAGCAGTCGGCGCGGGAGTGAGCCCGGGGTGCCGCTCACCCCGGGCGGTCCGGAATAGGTAGATTGCGGTCAGACCATGATCACCTCGACCGGACGCAAAGGGGTCGGTGTGTCACCACAGCCGCCATTCGATTCGCTGTATCGGCACGGCTTCGCGCGGGTCGCGGTGGCGGTGCCGCCGGTGCGGGTCGCGGATCCGGGCTTCAATGCCGAGCAGACGCTGCTGCTGGCGCGCCGGGCCGCGGCCGAGCACGCGGTGCTGACAGTGTTTCCCGAGCTCGGGCTGTCCAGTTACACCGCCGACGACCTGTTCCATCAGGACGCGCTGGACTCGGCGGTCGGGGACGCGCTGCAACGCGTCGTGGACGAGAGCGCCGCCATCGATACCGTGCTGGTGGTGGGTGCGCCCGTGCGCGCGCAGGGGCGGTTGTTCAACTGCGGCATCGCGATCCATCGGGGACGGGTGCTGGGGGCCGCGCCCAAGAGCTATCTGCCGAACTATCGCGAGTTCTACGAGAAGCGGCAGTTCGCGGCCGCGCGCGAAGCCCTCGACGACCACATCGAGATCGCCGGGCAGCGGGTGCCGTTCGGGGCGGATCTGCTGTTCACCGCCACGAACCTGGCCGAGTTCACCTTTCACCTCGAGATCTGCGAGGACGGCTGGGTGCCGTTGCCGCCCAGCGGGTTCGCCGCACTGGCCGGGGCGAGCGTGCTGGTGAACCTGTCGGCCAGCAATATCGTCATCGGCAAGGCCGATTATCGGCGTGAGCTGTGCACCTCGCATTCGGCGCGGTATCTGGCCGCCTACCTGTATTCCGCGGCCGGGCACGGCGAGTCGACCACCGATATGGCCTGGGACGGGCAGGCGCTGGTGTGCGAGAACGGCAATGTGCTCGCCGAGGGTGAACGGTTCGCCCAGCATCCGCAGGTGGTGACCGCCGACATCGACCTGCGGCGGCTGGCCGCGGACCGGTTGCGCACGACCAGTTTCGCCGACACCGTGCACGACCATCGGGAGCGGCTGGCCCGGTTCCGGCGCGTCGAGGTCGAGCTGCCGGTACCGGGCGGGAAGGTGGCGCTGCGCCGTGAGATCCCGCGCTTCCCTTACGTTCCCGCCGATCCGGTCCGCCGCAACGAGCGCTGTGCCGAGGTGCATCGCATCCAGGTCGAGGGGCTCAGCACGCGGTTGCGGGCGACCGGGTCGCAGCGGGTGGTCATCGGCGTCTCGGGCGGACTGGACTCCACGGTCGCGCTGATCGTCGCGGCCGAGACCATGGATCGGCTCGGGCTGCCGCGCTCGAATGTGCTGGCCTACACCATGCCCGGATTCGCCACCAGCAGCCGGACCCTCGAGGATGCGCGCCGGCTCATGCGGGCGGTCGGGGCGACCGCGCACGAGATCGACATCCGGCCCTCGGCCATGCAGATGCTGCGGGATCTGAATCATCCCGCCGCCGACGGGGTTCCGCAGTACGACGTCACCTACGAGAACGTGCAGGCGGGCGAGCGCACCTCACACCTGTTCCGGCTCGCGAACATGCACAACGCGCTGGTCATCGGCACCGGCGACCTCAGCGAACTGGCACTGGGCTGGTGCACTTTCGGCGTCGGCGACCACATGGCCCACTACAGCGTGAACGCCTCGGTGCCCAAGACCTTGATCAAATACCTGGTCGCCTGGACCATCGACACCGACGGCCTCGGCCCCGAGGCGGGCGAGGTCCTGAAATCCATTCTGGCGACCGAGATCTCCCCCGAACTCGTCCCCGGCGACGGCGACGAACCCGTCCAGAGCTCCGAAGCCACCGTCGGCCCCTACGAGCTCCAGGACTTCCACCTCTACCATCTGCTCCGCTTCGGCGACCTCCCCAGCCGCATCGCCTACCTGGCCCACCATGTCTGGTCCGACCCCACCCGCGGCAGCTGGCCCGACCTCGTCCCCGCCGACCAACGCCATGAATACGACCTGCCGACCATCAAGCACTGGCTGGCCGAATTCCTGCGCCGCTTCATCCAAACCAGCCAATTCAAACGCTCGACCCTCCCCAACGCCCCGAAGGTCGGCTCCGGCGGCTCGCTCTCCCCGCGCGGCGACTGGCGCGCCCCCAGCGACGCCTCGGCCGCCGCCTGGCTCGACGAACTCGAGCGCAACGTCCCCGGCCATTTGTGATCGACACGACCGGACGCCAGGAGAGGCATCGGCACACCCGGGGGGCGAGCACGGAGGAAAGTCGGACGACCTTATCCGCCGCCACGATCGAGCGTGGTCCCGTTCCGGGTTCTCGCCGCCGGGCCGGGCCGATCGCGGTGCGGCCCCGACGCATCGCCGGGGCCGCACCGGTCCTACTGCTGAAGCAGTTCGCACGGCGCCGCCGAGAGAATCGCGTCGGTGCCATGGCGGCGCGCCGGGCCGTCGCCGAGTCCTACTGCTGCTGAAGCGGTTTACGCAGAGCTGCCAGGAACATGGCGTCGGTGCCGTGGCGGTGCGGCCACAGCTGCGCGCCCGGGCCGTCGCCGAGATCCGGGACGCCCGGGAGCAATTCGCGGGTGTCGAGCTGTTCGGCGCCGGTGCGGCGGACCACGTCGGCGACGATGGACACCGTTTCCGGCAGGTGCGGGGAACAGGTCGAGTAGACCACCACGCCGCCGGGGCGGACCAGATCCCATGCGGCGGTGAGCAGTTCACGCTGCAGGATGACCAGGTCCCGGACGTCGGAGGGCTGACGCCGCCAGCGGGCCTCCGGACGGCGGCGCAGCGCGCCCAGACCGGTGCAGGGCGCGTCGACCAGGATCCGGTCGAAGCCCGGGGTCAAGCCGCTGTCGCGGCCGTCGGCCACATGGATGTCGACCGGCAGGCCGCGGGTGGCCTGGCGCACCAGTTCGGCGCGATGCTCGGCGGGTTCGACGGCGTCGACGTGGAAGCCGTCGATATCGGCGAGCGCGGCCAGCAGCGCGGTCTTGCCGCCCGGCCCGGCGCACAGGTCGAGCCAGCGGCCGGTGTCCTCGCCCTCGAGCGGGGCCCGGGTAAGTGCCAGCGCGACAAGCTGACTGCCCTCGTCCTGCACCGCGGCCATGCCCTCGCGCACCGGTTCCAGCTTCGCCGGATCACCGCCGTCGAGATACACCGCGTAGGGCGACCAGCGGCCTTCCTCACCACCGGTGACCAAGGCCAGTTCCTCGGCGGTGATGTCGCCCGGCCGCGCGACCAGATGCACGGCGGGCCGCGCGTCATCGGCCTCGAGCACGTCGCGCAGCTCCCCGGCGTTCGCTCCGAGCGCGTCCGCGAACGCCTGCGCGATCCACACCGGATGCGCGTACTCGAACGCCAAGTGCCCCAGCGGATCCGACGGCGCCAGCCGCTCCACCCACTCCTCGGGCGTCCGCTCGGCCACCCGGCGCAGCACCGCGTTCACGAACCCGGCCCGCCCCTGCCCGTATTCGGCCCGCACCAACGCCACCGACGTATCGACGGCCGCGTGCGCCCCGATCCGAGTCCGCAACAACTGATACGTCCCCAACCGCAACGCATCCAGCAACGGCCCGTCGATCTCGTCCACGGCCCGCCCCGCGCCATCGGCGATCACGGCGTCCAACAACCCCATCGACCGCGAAGCGCCATAAGCCAACTCGGTCGCCAGCGCCGCGTCCCGCCCACTGATCTGCCGCTCCCGCAACAACTTCGGCAACACCAGATTCGCGTAGGCATCCCGCTCCCGCACGGCCCGCAACACATCCCGCGCCACGATCCGCACCGGATCGGCTCCGGCCTTCTCGGCCCGCCGAGCCGCGGCACTCCCGGATTCGCCACTACCCGACCGCTGATCGTCTCGACCACCGGCAGATGAATCACCGCGGCGGCCCTGGGATTTCCCGCCGCGCCCGGCCGAGCCGCCGAACGAAGCGGTCCGGCCTCCCGCACCGGGCCGATCACCCGAGCGACCACGATCGACCGATCGGTCCGCATCACGGCCCGCGCCGGAGCCTCCGCCACGCCGGTCCTCGTCCCGGCGAGCACCGCGATCGGCACCGGAGGCCGAATCACGCTTGCCGAAGGAGGATCCACCGCGCACGTCCTCGCGGCGATCGCCGGAACGACCGCCACCCGGCCGGTCCCAGCCCTTGCGCTCACCCCCGGCCGCCGTTCCGCGGCCACCACCGGCACTCGAGCCGTACCCGTCGCGCCCGCGGGCACCGCTCGTGGAACGGCCCGCGTCCGAATCACGGCCGCCGCCCTCGTACCCGCCGCGCCTGTCGTCGCTGCCGCGGTCCCAGCCGCGTTTGCCGCCGGACGCCGAATCGCGTCCACCGGAGGTGTGGTCATCGCGGCTACGGCCGCCGCGGGAGTTGTCCCACCCGCCATTGCGGTTGTCACCGGCCGACCGGTCGCGATCTCCGGAGGAGCGGCCGCCACCGAACGAGCGCTTCGCGCCCGAGTTGCGGTCGTCTCGTCCGCGGTCCGCGCCGGATCCGTATCCGTCGCGGCCGCGGAGGCCGCCGGAGGAGCGGTTCGAACCGGAATTGCGGTCGGCGGCAGGGCGATCGCCGCGGCCGTAGCCTGCGCGGCGCTGGTCTCCGTCGCGGGTGCCGTGTGCATCGCCGGGCTTGCCGCCCGCGCGGCCCTGATCACCTTGGGGCGGGGTCGAATCCGCGGCGGAGGAGCGGCGGAAGGGGCGGCGGGGAGGGGTGGCGTCGTCGCCGGGGCGGGTCACTCGAACACCGTGCCCGGCTCGAGGCGAGCGCCGCGGGCCCAGTCCAGGGCGGGCATCATGCGTTTGCCCGGGGGCTGGACCTGGGTGAGGCGGACGGCGGTGGTGGCGGTGCCCACGTAGACGCCGGTTTTGCGGACGTCGACGGTGCGGGCGGGGAGGGTTTCCTCCACCAGGTCGACGGGGCCGAGTTTGAGGCGCTTGCCGTCGAGTTCGGTCCACGCGCCGGGGGCCGGGGTGACCGCGCGGACGCGGCGGCCGATGGCGAGGGCGGGCTGATCCCAGCGGATGTGGCCGGCCTCGGGATCAACCTTGGGGGCGTAGGAGATTCCGTCGAGGGGCTGCGGAACCGCCTGGACCGTGCCGTCTTCCACACCGTCGAGGGTGGATTCCAGCAGCTGCGCACCGGCCTCGGCGAGGCGCTCGAGCAGAGTGCCCGCGGTGTCGGTGATCTGGATCTTCTCGGTCATGGTGCCGAACACGGGGCCGGTGTCGAGGCCCTTCTCGATGCGGAAGGTGGCCGCGCCGGTGTATTCGTCACCCGCGAGCAGCGCCGCCTGCACGGGAGCCGCGCCACGCCAGGCGGGCAGCAGCGAGAAGTGCAGGTTGATCCACCCGTACCGGGGGATGTCGAGAACGGCCTCGGGCAGCAGCGCGCCGTAGGCCACCACCGGGCAGCAGTCGGGGGCCAATGCCGTGAGCTGCTCGATGAATTCGGGTTCGGAGGGCCGCTTGGGCGTGAACACGGGAATCCCGTGCTCATCGGCGAGCAGTCCGATCGGCGAGCGGGTGACCTTGCGGCCGCGCCCGGCCACCGCGTCCGGCCGGGTCACCACCCCGACCACCTCGTGCCGCTTCGATTCGATGAGCCGCCGCAGCGACGGCACCGCCGGTTCGGGGGTTCCCGCGAAGACCAGACGCATATCAGCGGCTCCGTTCCCGGCTGCGGCTGCCACCGATTTCCGAGGCGGCCAGCACCGTGATTCCCTGTGTGAACCAGCCGGATTCGCGAATGGTCCGCATGGCGGCCTTGCGCGAATCGGTGTCGAGGCGCTGCAGGAACAGCACCCCGTCGAGATGGTCGGTCTCGTGCTGCACGCAGCGCGCCAGCAGCCCCTCGGCCCGGAATTCGACCGGCTTGCCGTCCACGTCGACGCCGCGCGCGACCACCGTCATCGGCCGCGTAACGTCGTGGCGCACACCGGGAATCGACAGGCAGCCCTCCGGCCCGGTCTGGGTCTCGGCGCCCTCCACCTCGAAGACAGGGTTGATCAGATGTCCCTTGGCGTCGCCGGTGTCGTAGACGAACACCCGTAGCCCGACCCCGATCTGCGGCGCCGCCATACCGACGCCCCCGCTCTCGTACATGGTGTCGGTGAGGTCGGTCACCAGCTGGCGCACCTCTCGATCGAACGTCTCGACCTCCGCCGCGCGGGCGCGCAGGATCGGATCGCCGAACAGGCGGACAGGCTGGATGGTCACGGGCAGCTCCCGATGGCTAACGAATACGGTCGTCTCATTTTACGGACGCCGCAGCGTGCTTCTGCCCCGATCCCGCACCTGCGCGGTGAGTCCGGCCGCGAATCGTGGCGTAACCCACAACCGGGCCGGACTCCGCACGACCGGTCAGGAGTGCGCCGCGAGGATCACGTCGCTGATGCCGGTGCCCAGCGCGACCGGCACGCAGGCCGGCGTCACCGCGTGCTCGGGGTCGAGCAGGTTGACCACCAGCCGCTGCACGTACGGGTCGTAGACCAGGTGGAAGTGCCCGGTCAGATCGTCGGAGCAGAGGTCCTGCAGGACGATGTTGGTGGCGCCCGCGCCGTGCAGCGCGATATTGGTGTTGGGCTGGATCATCTCGTCGACGCGGCTGCCGACCGTCGTGTACTTCACGCCCGGCACGGTGTCACCGCCCGCGTTCAGATCCCGGATGAACGGCGCGCCCGCCGCCTGCTGCACCGCCGCGAGCGACGAACCCATCTCGACGAGCGTGTAGATGCCGGGCACCGCGTCGGCGATCGGCACCAGCCCGTACATGACGCCGCCGTAGCTGGGCGAGGCCAGCCCGATCCACTGCCCGACCTTGGGCGCGCCGCCCAGCTTGTTGATCCAGTAGCGGGTCACGCTCGCGCCCTGCGAGAAACCGACCAGATCGACCTGTGTCGCTCCGGTGGCGGCGAGCACCTGATCGACGAAAGTCCCGATCTGCGCGGAGCTTTCCCACACGTCCTCGGTGCCGTAGCTGTCCTTGCCGGGCTTGCCGCCGTAGTTGAGCGCGAACACGCAGATCCCGGCCTGCGACAGCAGCGGGGCGATGCCCGACCAGTCGGAGTAGGCCGAGGAGTCGGTGCCGTGGGCGAGCACGACCGGGCGCGGATGTTGGGCGGTCGGCTTGCATCCGAAGTCGTTGGCGCCCTGGGGCGCAGCGTCCGGATGCTCCTTGAGATAGCGGGCCGCCGCCAGATGTTCGGTCTGGGGCGGCCCCTGTTGCGTCGGTACGTTGAGTACCGCTACGGCGGCCAGCGGTTCGGCCTGCGCGTATGTCCCCGTCGGTGTGGCGGCCGAGCCGATCACGGCGGCCGCCAGCGCCATTACCCCCACCGGTGCCACGCGGCGGATGAGCCCGCGGGTTCGGTTCCTCTGTTGTCCCATGTCACAAGATCGCATGGGGCGCTGTTGTCCCATGTCACGATCTTGACCGGTTTCAGCCCGAAAGTCCCGGTGGCATGCGGTGATTCGAGGCCATTACTTTTCGGGTGTGTCGTCCTCGGCGAGGATGCGGTACAACGAGCGGCGGGCTTCGGTGAGCACCTCGGCCGCCTTGGCCGCCTGCTCGGCATTGCCGACCGCCGCGACCTGTGCGACCGCGCCCATCAGCTGCCCGACCAGGCCGCGCAGATCGAGCGCCTGATCGCCGACGCCGTCCTTGACGTCCTGCCAGGGATCGCCGAGCTCGCTCTTGTTGGCCTCGACGTACTCGACGCCGGATTCGGTGAGCTTGGCCGTCTTTCGACCCGACACCTTCTCGATGATGACCAGGCCCTCGTCCTCGAGCTGCGCGAGCGCGGGGTAGATGGAGCCCGGGCTGGGCCGCCAGACGTCCTGGCTCTTCTCGCGGATCTGCTGGATCAGCTCGTATCCGTGCATGGGCCGCTCCTGCAGCAGCAGGAGGATGGCCGCCCGCACGTCACCGCGCCGACCGCGTCCGCCCCGGCCGCGTCCGCGACCGAAGCCGGGACCGAAAGCGCCGGGTCCGAAACCGGGACCGAAGTCCGGGCCGAAGCCCCGGCCGTGGCCGTGACCGTGACGGTGCGGACCGAAGTCGCCGCGCCCGCCGAATTCTCCACGCGGACCGCGAGGTCCGCCGCGACGCATCCGCGGATGTTCGGGGCCCTGCTGCTCTTCGGCGCGCAGTCGCCGCCAGGGGCCGCGGCCCCGTTCGATGTTGTCCATGTGTTCCATGGTCGTGCCTCCTTCAAGGCTCGTCGTTGTGTTTGTTGCTATCGACGATATATCGACAATCTATCCACAACAAGGGTGAGCTGTGACACAAACCGAACAGTTTGGACTTTAGATGGTCAGCAGGCCGTGCGTGCGGACGGCCTCCAGCAGCCCGGACGGGCGATCGACCGTCGCCAGGGGATCCACCAGGGCGAACGCGCAACCGAGAGCGCGAGCGCCCCCGTCGGCTTCATCGCTGTCACCGACCATGAGGGCGTTCCCGGGAGTCACGCCGAGGTTGTCGAGAGCCGATTTGAAGATGCGCGTATCGGGCTTGATCGCGCCGACCTCGAACGACAGCGCGAAGTCATCGATATATCGATGCCACCCGCGGTCGGCGAACGCCGGGCGAATGTCGAAGGCGATATTGCTGACGATGCCGACCCGCACGCCCGACTCGTGCAGGGCGCGCAGCACCTCGCCGGTATCCGGGTAGGGCGTCCACCCGTCCGGATCGAGCAGCAGTTCGTAGACCTGCAGCGCCTGCGCGGACGGGACACCCGTTTGCTCGAGCACCTCGAGATAGGCGCGGCGGTGCAGGGCCGGGTCGAGATCCCGGTTCTCCCAAGCGTATTGACCCTCGGTGTCGAATCGCACGATCTGCCCGACCGGTGCGGTCAAGCGCCGCATGATCTCGGCGATCTCATGGGTGTCGAGTGGACGCCCGTCGCCGTCGGTGAGTTGCGCGTCGTGGAATGCGGCCTCCTCGAATCGGAAAACCGTGCCGGAGAAGTCGAACAGCACCGCGTCGATCGCCATGCCGCCCACCCTACACAGGCGGCGCACGGTCAACCCGGTCCGCGAACCCCGACTCCTCCACTTGTCTGAGGAATTTGCTAGGGTGGGCGCATGACGGACCCGGTGCTGAACGTGGACGATGTGACGGTGGTGCGAGCCGGAAACCCCATCCTCCAAGGGGTTTCGCTCACCGTCCATGCCGGCGAGCACTGGGCGCTGCTCGGCCCGAACGGCGCGGGCAAGACCACCCTGCTGCGCATGCTCGGCGCCTTCGAGCATCCGACCAGCGGCAGCGTCGAGGTGCTCGGCCGCCGTCTGGGCCGTGTCGACATGCGCGCCCTGCGCGCGGGCATCGGCCACGTCGATCCGCGCCACACCCCCAGCGGCCCGATGACCGCGCACGAGGTGGTCCTCACCGGCGCGACCAATACCGCCGCCCTCGTCCCCCGCCGCGAGCCGCCCGCGGCCGAACTGGCCGAAGCCGACCGCCTGATCGACCTGCTGGGCCTGTCGCACCGCCGCGACGCCGACTGGCAGATCCTGTCCCAGGGCCAGCGCGGCCGCGCCCTCATCGCCCGCGCCCTGATGCCGAGCCCCCGCCTGCTGCTGCTCGACGAACCGGCCACCGGCCTGGATCTGGCCGGGCGCGAACAACTCCTGGAACGCCTCGACCTGCTCCAGCGCACCCACCCCGACCTCGCCTCGGTCCTGGTCACCCACCATCTCGAGGAACTCCCGCCCGGCACCACCCACGCCATGCTCCTGCGCGACGGCCACGCCATCACCGCCGGCCCCGTCGACGAGGTCATCACCACCGCCCACATCACCGCCTGCTTCGACCACCCCGTCCGCATCCTGCGCGACGAGGGCCGCTGGACCGTCCGCCCCGCCCAGTCCCAACCCGCCTGACCCCATCCCGATGAGCAGGCATCGGGAAACGCGAACAGCGAGGGGACCGCTTCCCGAATGCCTGCGCGGTGGAGCGGGACCCCCACCGCCCCAACCGAATTGCGCTCGGCCCCGCCGAGCCGGCCGAGCCCGAATCCGATCCCGCACCGGGTCCACGGCCTGCTGGAATCGAATCGGCCCACAGCGCGATGCCGCCTGGGCCGAAGGATGAGCCCGCGCCGCCTACTTACCCGCGGTTCAGGTCGCCGGGACGAGTGAGTCGATCCAGCGCTCCAGGCGGGCGCCTTCCGCCTCCATCATCGCCGGGTCGCGGAAGGTGTTGGTGAGCAGGGAGATTCCCTGGTAGGCGGCGAGCAGGGCGACGGCCAGTTCGCGGGAGTCGGCGCGGCCCAGGGCGGCGAACTGGGCGTCGATCCACTCCAGCAGGCCGCGCATGACGTCGGCGAGTTCGCGGTCGAGGCCGTCGGCGCGCTTGTCGAGTTCGGTGGCGAGGGAGCCGGAGGGGCAGCCGAATCGGGCGGCCAGGTCGCGTTGGGCGACCCAGCCGCGCACCAGGGCCTTGAGTCGTTCGGCGGGGGCGTCGAACTGCTCGAGGGCGGCGATGATCTCCTGCGCGGTGCGGGCGTGCGCGCTGATCGCGGCCTGGACCAGCTGGTCCTTGGTCTTGAAGTAGTAGTACACATTGCCCACCGGCACCTCGGCGGCTCGTGCGATATCGGCGATGGTCGTCTTCTCCACGCCCTGCTCGTGGAAGACCTTGGCGGCCGCGTCCGCGAGCCGCTCGCGCTTCCCCGATGCCCGAGACACTGAGTTAGTCATACAACTCACTATAGACAACGCCCGGTCGAGCCCTCTATGGTCGTTTTAAGTCAGCCAACTAACTCAGGAGTGAGACAGATGATCGTGGTGACCGGAGCGACCGGAAACGTCGGCGGTGCGCTGGTGCGCGAGCTCGCGGCGGCGGGCGAGAAAGTGGTCGCGGTGTCGCGGGGCGAGAAGCCGGTGGATCTGCCCGCGGGCGTCGAGCACCGCCGGGCCGATATCGGAAACTCGGAGAGCCTCAGCGCGGCGGCGGCGGGCGCGTCGGCGCTGTTCCTGCTCATCACCGGCCCGCAGCTGGTCGAGGGTCCCGCGCCCGCCGAGGAGCTGGAAACCGTTGCGGCGGCGGGCGTTCGGCGCGTGGTGTTCGTGTCCTCGCAGGGCGCGGTGACCCGGCCGGACAGTGACGGGTACGCGCGCACACTGGAGTTCGAGAAGGCCCTCGCGGCTTCGGATCTGGAGTGGACGGTGCTGCGGCCGGGCGGGTTCTTCACCAATACCTTCGCCTGGATCGAGCCGGTGAAGGCCCAGCGCATGATTCCCGCGCCGTTCGGGGATGTCGGCCTGCCGCAGGTGGATCCGGCCGATATCGCGGCCGTGGCCGCCGCGGCCCTGACCGGAGACGGCCACCACCGGCAGACCTACACGATCACCGGCCCGGAATCGGTGACACCGCGCCAGCAGGCAGCCGCACTGGAAGCCGTTCTCGGCGAGCCGATCCGGTTCGTGGAGCTCACCCGGGAGCAGGCGCGCGAGAACATGCTCCGCTTCATGCCGGAATCGGTCGCCGATCACACCCTCGACATCCTCGGCACCCCGACACCCGAGGAGCAGCTGGTCAGCGGGGATGTCGAGCGCGTACTGGGCCGTCCGGCAACCGGTTACGCCCAGTGGGCGAGCCGGGTGGCGCCTGCCTTCCGGTGAAATCACCGTTGAAGATTTAGTATGCATTAGCTTATCGTCTACCTATGCACACTACTTCTTTCTCCGAGGGCACCGTCCTGATGCCCTGGAATCCCGGCCCGCACCATCGTCATGCGGGCCCGGTGTTCGTCAGCGTCACCGACTTCCTCGCCGGCTCCGAGGAGGACGTGCGCGAGATCTACACGACCGGAATGGAACTGGGCCGAACCTGGCCGGTCATGCAGGGTGCGGTCGGGCTGTGGCTGTGGGGTCGCCCGTCGGAGTTCCGGGGCGGCTCGATCTCGGTGTGGGAGTCCGAGCGGGACATGCGCCGGTTCGTGCGGTGGCCCGTGCACACCGAGATCGTGAAGGCGTGGCGCGGCCGGGTCGGCATCGGCGTCGACTCCTGGCACGCCGAACAATTCGAGGCGGACGCGATTCTGACCCGCGCGGGCGACACGATCGAAAGGCCGCACGGGCGCGCCGCCTAATCTTGTCCGCATGACAGACCGTCCGGACTTGGCAGCGATGATCGTCCCCCTGGGCCGCGCCCTCATGGCGGCGGAGCAACCGGTGCTCGCCGCACACGGGCTCACCATGTGGGCGTATGTCGTGCTGCTGCGCCTGGACGAGACGACGACGCGCGGGCAGGGCGTGCTGGCCCAGGAGATCGGGGCCGACAAGACCCGCATCATCGCCGTGCTCGACGACCTGCAGGAGCGCGGGCTCATCGAACGCCGGCCGGACCCGGCCGACCGCCGCGCCCGCCTGCTCGCCCTGACACCCGAGGGCCGCAGCCTCCGCGACGCGGCACAGGCCGAGATCCAGGCCCAGGAGGATCGGCTCCTGGGCAAGCTCCCGGCCGCCGACCGCCGCGGATTCCTCAACGCGCTGATCACCTTGGCCGCGCTGCCGCGCGACGAGATCGTCGGCGACTGAGGCGGTCTCGGGTCAGGCGAGGCGGTCTCGGGTCAGGCGGCGACCGGCTCGGTCTGCAGGACCCGCCGGATCTCGTCCTCGAGCCGGTTGATCGCCCCCAGCGAGGACCAGGGGTCGGCGGTGAGGAGGCCGGGGAACTGGGGGCTGAACGCGATGTAGGCCGCGTCCTGCCGGGACCACCACACATCGCAGGGCACACCGAGCAGCCTGCGCTCGATCTGGTCGGCACGGGACAGGGCCTTGGATTTCTTGGTCATACCGGCGACTATGCCCCGGCGTGATCGCCTGGTATCGAAGACGAAGACCCCGATCGACGGGCCATAGGTCCCCTCTGCGAAGGCCCGGGGACCCCGCGGCTCAGCCGATGTCGACGGGGTCGATCTGGACGCGCAGCGGGGCATCGGAGCGGTGGGTGCTGCGGATCGCCTGGGCGGCGGCGAGGGCCCGGGACAGCGCCGCGCCCGCGGCCCGGTCGGCGCGCAGGATCATGCGCTCGACCTCCGCGGGAGAATCACCGGAGGAGAAGGGCTTTCGGGCGCCCGGCGGCAGGGGCACCGGCCCCAGGATCTCGACGCTGTCGGGAAGCTTTGCCTCGCTGAGCAATTCGGCGATCGAGTCCGTCGTGCCGTCGATGGCGGCGAAGCGGACGGCGGGCGGGAACCGCACTTCGGCGCGCTGGTCGAGTTCGAAACCGGCGTGCCACACCGGATCCCAGCGCACCAGCGCCTGCACTGTCGGCAGTCCGGCGTCGGCCATGACGATGACCCGGCCGTCGGGGCGCACCAACGCCGCCGCGGACATCCAGCGCCGCAGGGCATCCTCGGCTGCCCGCAGGTCGGCGCGGCCCAAGAGCGCCCAGCCGTCGAGGAGCATGGCGACCGCGTAGCCGCCCGGCACCCGGGGCTCGGCGCCGATGGTCGAGACGACCACCTGCGCGCCTTCGGGAACCGTGTCGAGAATCGATGATCCGCCCGAACCTCGCACGGGCACACCGGGAAACGCGCGCCCCAACTCCTCCGCGGTGCGCGCGGCGCCGATGACGACCGCCCGCAAGGCCCGCGATCCGCAGGCTCCACACCGGAACGCGGCCTCGGTGATTCCACACCACCGGCACGACGGGCTCTGCGCCTCCGCGACACCTTCTCGCCCACTGCGCAATACGCCACGTGACGCGGACGAGCCGTCCGGCAGCGCCAAGGGCCCGTTGCAGTGCCGGCACCGGGCAGGGGTCCGGCACTTGGCGCAGGACAGCGCCGGAATGTATCCGCGCCGCGGCACCTGAACCAGCACCGCCCCACCGGCTTTGAGCGCCTTGCGCGCCTCCCCGAAGGCCACCGCCGGAATGCGGATCGCCTGCGCGATGGGATCCCGCTCCAGCGCTGCGTCGGTATCCCCCGGCGCGGTGATCCGAGGCATGGCGTGGCGCACCACATTCCGATCCGCCAGCAGATCGTGCGCCCACCCCGACTCCACGATCGCCTGCACTTCGGCCGTCCGCGAGAACCCGCCCGCCACGAACGCCGCCCCGGTTTCGTGCGCCCGCAACATCGCCACCTCCCGCGCATGCGGATACGGCGACCGCGGCTCGGCGAACGTATCGTCCCCGTCATCCCAGATAGCGATCAGCCCGAGCTCTTGCACCGGCGAGAACACCGCACTCCGAGTCCCCACCACCACCCGCGCCGTCCCCCGCAACACCGACAACCACCGTCGATACCGCGCCGACGGCCCCAACCCCGCCGCCAACCCCACCGCCGACTCCCCCACCAGCGCAACACATTCGGCCAGCACCCGATCCAGATCCCGCTGATCCGGCACCATGATCACCGCACCGCGCCCGCCCCGCACGGTCACGGCGGCCAACTCCGCCAGCCTCTTGGCCCAATCCTCCCCCGGCAACGCCTGCCACCCCGCCCGCGGCCCCCGCCCGGATTCGAGTGCTCCCAGGAACGAATGCCCGTGCACGTACCTCCCCCACCCGGGAAAATCCTCCACGATGGACTGTGACGACGCCGATCGCGCCGCACCGGTGCGCTCCGCCTTTGTGGATTCCACCCCGCCGGACGTGTGGACGGTTTGCGCCGCAGCAGTTTCGGCGCGGCTCGCCACCACACTCGGCTCCGTGCGAGTGTCCCCCGCCGAGAGCCCGCAATCGAGCGCGCTATCGCTGTCGGAGGCCGAAAATCGGTCGATGCTGTGGTCACCCGGTTCGCGCCCCTCAGCGGCAACACCGCTCGCGGAATCGTTCGATAGCCGCGCCTCCTGCGGCTCACCGTTGCGTGAGTCACGGTGCGCGGCAGCCTCTTCCGCCGACTCCACCGGATCGACCTCCGCAGCGATCACGCTGCCGACCGGTCCCCGCTGCGCGGCTTCGGGATCCACCGGATCGCGGGTCGCGTCCGGCGGCGGGACGTCGTCGTCTGCGGTCAGGTCCTCAGCTTCGGCGCGCAGGGTTGCGGCCCCGGGGAGCGCGTCCGCCGTCGGCAGGTTCTCGGCTTCCGCGTTCTCAGTCGGTGCCTCCACGGCCTCGGCGGGTGCCCGGGTCGGGTCGGGATGGTCGGTGTGCGGATCGATGCGCGCGGCAGCGCCTTCGGCCGATCCCGGCGTGGACGACGACTCGGCCGGGTCGGCGGCGGCAGGATCCGGGGTGGCCTTCTTGGCGGCGCGCTTGGTCTTGACCGGCTTGGCGGGCTTGTCGAGGTCCTCCGATTCGACCTTGGCGTGGCGCGGCGGGATTGCCAGGCGCAGGACGTCGGCGCGGGTGCCTGCGTACCGGGAGGCTACCGCGGCGACGAGTTTCAGGATTTCGGGGGTGAGGACGCGCTCCCCGGAGACGACTCGTTCCAGGCGGACGAGTTTGCCGGTGTGGTCGGACTTTTCGAGGCGTTCGAGGAGGTAGCCGTCGATGAGGCGGCCGGAGAAGCGGACTCGGACCCGGACGCCGGGCTGGGCGAGTTCGTCCAGCTCGGGCGGGACAAGGTAGTCGAAATCGCGGTCCAGGTGGGCGGGTTCGAGCAGGGGAAGGACCCGGGCGATGGGGTGGGTCATGACGGCGGCGGGGTGGGTTGCGCCCACAGCGCCGGAGCCTGCCATGCCAACGACGGCGGGAGCGTCGGGCTCGGAAGGGTTTTCCGTGCCCGACGCTCCCGTCGAGTTGTGGTGGGTGCCGGTCAATTACAGCCCGGCGGCCGCGCGCAGCTTCTCCGCGCGGTCGGTGCGCTCCCAGGGCAGATCGACGTCCGTGCGGCCGAAGTGGCCGTAGGCGGCGGTCGGCGCGTAGATCGGGCGCAGCAGGTCCAGGTCGCGGATGATCGCGCCGGGCCGCAGGTCGAAGACCTCACCGATGGCGTCGGAGATCTTGAGCGGGTCGATCCGCTCGGTGCCGAAGGTCTCCACGAACAGGCCGACGGGGGCGGCCTTGCCGATGGCGTAGGCGACCTGGACCTCGACGCGCTCGGCCAGGCCAGCGGCGACGACGTTCTTGGCGACCCAGCGCATGGCGTAGGCGGCCGAGCGGTCGACCTTCGACGGGTCCTTGCCGGAGAAGGCGCCGCCGCCGTGGCGGGCCATGCCGCCGTAGGTGTCGACGATGATCTTGCGGCCGGTCAGGCCCGCGTCACCCATCGGGCCACCGAGCACGAACTTGCCGGTCGGGTTGACCAGCAGGCGAACGTTGGAGGTGTCCAACGGGTTCGGCAGCTGCAGCTCGGCCAGCACCGAGTCGACGACCTTCTCGCGGATGTCCGGGGTGAGCAGGTTGTCGAGGTCGATGTCGGCCGCGTGCTGGGTCGAGATGACCACGGTGTCGAGGCGCTTGGGGATCGAGCCGTCGTATTCGATGGTGACCTGGGTCTTGCCGTCGGGACGCAGGTACGGCAGCACGCCGGACTTGCGGACCTCGGTCAGCCGCCGGGACAGCTTGTGCGCCAGCGAGATCGGCAGCGGCATGAGCTCGGGGGTCTCGACGGTGGCGTAGCCGAACATCAGGCCCTGGTCGCCCGCGCCCTGACGCGCGATGTCATCGTCCTCGCCGCCGACGCGGGCCTCGTGCGAGGTGTCCACGCCCTGGGCGATATCCGGCGACTGCGCGCCGATGGCGACGTTGACGCCACAGGAGGCGCCGTCGAAACCCTTTGCGGAGGAGTCGTATCCGATCTCCAGGACCTTCTCGCGAACGATGGTCGGGATGTCGGCGTAGGCCGAGGTGGTGACCTCACCGGCCACGTGCACCTGACCGGTGGTCACCAGGGTCTCCACCGCGACCCGGCTGCGCGGATCGGCCGCGAGCAACGCGTCGAGGATGGAATCGCTGATGGCATCACAGATTTTGTCGGGGTGACCTTCGGTCACCGACTCACTGGTGAATAGGCGGCTGCCAGACGTGCGCACAGTTGTTCCCTCTCCCTCAACGGGTTTCTCGTATCGGGTGGCGACAGTAGCGTCTCCGCCGCATCGCACAACCCTTTGTCTCAGGTTATTCCAATATGTTCGTCACAGGGGCGAGCCGCCACCGTGACGAGCACATTGTGACTCAGACAGTTGCGGTCAAGTGACCGCGAACCGTCCGAACCCTGCGGTGCCGAGGCTTCAGCGGAGCAAGGGGCCGAGCGCGTCCAGCACCCGGCTAGCCAGTAGGGCCTTGGACCCGTGGTCCAAGGCGATCTCGGTGCCGTCGGCGCCGAGCAACCAGCCGTCGTTGGTGTCGACCTCGAAGGCCTTCCCCTCCCCGACGGCATTCACGACCAGCAGGTCGCAGCCCTTGCGGGCCAGTTTGGCCCGGGCGTGGGTGAGCACGTCGGCGTGCTCGTCCCCGGTCTCGGCGGCGAAGCCGACGATCGCGGTGCCCGGTAGGTGGCCGTCGCGGCGCGATTGCACCAACCCGGCCAGGATATCCGGTGTCTTGGTGAGCGCGATCGAATCCGGTTCTCCCGCACCCTTTTTGATCTTAGCGGTCGCCACGTTCACGGGACGGAAGTCCGCCACCGCGGCGGCCATGATGACCGCGTCCGCGCCGAGCGCATGCTTGTCGACCGCCACCTTGAGCTGTTCGGCGGTGGTCACGTGCTCCACCTCGACAGCCGACGGGGCGTCCAGACCGATGGTATTGCCCGCGATCAGCGTCACCTGCGCGCCACGCTGGGCGGCCAGGCGCGCGAGTGCGTAGCCCTGCTTGCCGGAGCTCCGATTGCCAAGGAAGCGAACGGGATCCAGCAGTTCGCGGGTACCGCCCGCGGACACGACGATGCGGCGGCCCTCGAGGTCGCGGGGCAGCGCGTCGGCTCGTTCGAGCAGCAGCCGGGCCAGTCCGAAGATCTCCTCCGGCTCGGGCAGGCGGCCCGGTCCGGTGTCGGTTCCGGTCAGCCGGCCCGACGCGGGTTCCATGACCACGGCGCCGTGCGCGCGCAGCGTCGCCACGTTCGCGCGGGTGGCCGGGTGCTCCCACATCTCGGTGTGCATGGCCGGGGCGAACAGGATCGGACAGCGCGCGGTCAGCAGCGTCGCGGTCAGCAGATCGTCGGCGCGGCCCTGCGCGGCGCGGGCCATGAGGTCCGCGGTCGCGGGGGCGATGACGACCAGATCGGCCTCCTGGCCGAGACGCACGTGCGGCACCTCCGGCACGTCGGCGAAGACGCCGGTGTGCACGGGGTGCCCGGAGAGCGCCTCGAAGGTGGCCTTGCCGACGAAGTTCAGCGCCGACTCGGTGGGAATGACACGAACCTCGTGCCCGGTCTCGGTGAACCGGCGCACGAGGTTGCAGCTCTTGTAGGCAGCGATACCGCCGCCGACTCCGACGACGACTCGGGTCACCGCGGTTTTACTCGCCTTCGGAGTGCTCGAGCAGGTCGGCGTGGATCTCGCGCATGGCCACCGACAGCGGCTTCTCCTGCAGACCCGGCTCGACCAGCGGACCGACGTATTCGAGGATGCCGTCGCCGAGCTGGTTGTAGTAATCGTTGATCTGCCGGGCGCGCTTGGCCGCGTAGATGACCAGCGCGTACTTGGACGAAGTCCGCTCCAGCAGTTCGTCGATCGGCGGGTTGGTGAGGCCGACCGGAGTGTCGTAGGCGGGAACGGTCTTGATGTCCGTACTCACTAGGAAGGCTCCTGCGGGGTTGTTCGGAAAGGGGGACGCCGACCCTTCGGCCTGTCTGATCGATCGAGACAGGAAGCGGGTCGGCCGTTTCGCGGTCTAGGACCCCGAATTTGTGCTAACGAACAACGATACCAAGTGCTCACAGGCGCTGGTCACGTGGTCGTTCACGATGACGATGTCGAACTCGTCACACGCGGCCAATTCGGTGCGAGCGGTCTGCAGTCGACGCTCGATGACCTCGGGCGATTCCGTCCCTCGACTCGTGAGCCGGGACACCAGCTCGTCCCAGCTGGGTGGGGCCAGGAAGACCAGCAGGGCTTCCGGCATGGTCTTGCGGATCGAGCGCGCGCCCTCGAGGTCGACCTCGATCAGGACGTGATGTCCTGTGGCGAGCGCTTCCCGCACGGGTGCGGCCGGGGTGCCCGACCGCTGCAGTCCACCATGGATGTCGGCCCATTCGAGTAGTTCGCCCGCCTCGATCATGGCGTCGAACTTCTCTCGGGTCACGAATCGGTAGTCCTGGCCGTCGACCTCCCCGGGCCGCGGAGCCCGGGTGGTGGCCGACACACTGAATACCAATTCGGGCAGTCGTTCGCGCACGCAGCGCACGACGGTGGACTTACCGACGGCCGAGGGGCCGACCAGGACTACCAGTCGACCCTTCCGAGTGTGTTCGACCACCCTCGGATTATTCGGCGCTGAAGTCGAACCGGGCCAGCAGCGCCTTACGCTGCCGGTCGCCCAGTCCGCGCAGGCGGCGGGTGGGAGCGATCTCGAGCTCGCTCATGATCTCGGCCGCCTTGACCTTGCCAACCTTCGGCAGGGCCTCGAGCAGCGCCGAAACCTTCATCTTGCCGAGGACTTCGTCCTTCTCGGCGTCCGCAAGGACCGTCTTCAGATCGGTGCCACCACGCTTCAAGCGCTCCTTGAGCTCCGCCCGAGCGCGGCGAGCGGCAGCCGCCTTCTCCAAAGCAGCGGCGCGCTGCTCGTCAGTCAGCTGGGGAAGGGCCACGGTTCCTCCGTCTCATCGTTCATTGCTTGATCTACCTCCGGTAACCCGGTGGTCTCAGCGACCGTACCCACGACGCTTGCCGATTGCGAACCCACCCCCCAGGTCAGCGCGTGATTCGGCGCGCGACCGGGGCGGACGGGCGGCCTCGCGGATGGTCTTGGAACGCTTGCGGCGCCGGGTTCGGGGCGGCCTCGAATATCCTTGCAGCCTGGGCTTTTTCGGAAACTTGACAGGGGGTGTGAAGGCCCGGACTGGCCCCGGATGAAACCGTGACCGAGCTGTAATCTCGCGACCTGGATTTTTCTTGGATTTCTCGGCGTGTCGTTCGAATCGGTACCGCGTGTCGCGCATCACCGAGGGCGGTCGAGGCGGTAATGAAACACACAATTCCGGCATGGTTCAGCCGCAGGTAGGCAAGGTTGTGACGTCCCCGGATCGCCGACGGGACGGCCTGTTTCGGGCGGCTGACGGACACGCTCGCGGCTTAAACCTCCGCCCCGCGACACGTTTCACCGACGCAGGGGCGGCGGCTGCCAGACAAGCAATCAGGACAAGCGTTCGATCCGTTCGCGGTGAGCGAACACGAGCGGTCAGTCGTCGTACTGACAGAACTCGATCAGGGTGCCCTCCGGGGCGCGCAGATGCGCGACGCGCATGCCCCACGCGGGCTGATCCACGGGCTCGGCGACGATCTGCGCGCCGCGCTCGCGCACGACCTCGACGGCCTTGTCGACATCGGCGACGCGCAGCACCACGACGACACCGTCGACGCCGTCACGCGGGCGGTGCTCGGCGCCGATGGCCGCGTCCTGGTACGCGCGGGTGAACAGCGCCAGATCGCGGCCGTCGAGGCTGAAGCAGGCGTAGGGGCCGTCGTCGGATTCCGGGACGTCGCCGGGGGTTTCGTGTTTGAGCGGCAGGCCGAGCACATCGCGATAGAAGCGATAGCTGGGCGCGAAATCGTCCACCAGGACGCGGGTCTGGCCGTAGGAGACGAGGCCGAGGGCGGCGTCGGACATGAGAAATCCCACCTTTCTACCGAGCGGTCCGGTTCAGCGTAGTGCCCGGCGGAAGGGGCGGATCAGGTGCTCCGACGTGGAATCAGCTGCTTTCCATGGCGATTCGCAGGCCCAGGCCGACCATGAAGGTGCCCATCGCGGCATCGAGCACGCGGCGCACCCGGCGGCGGGTGAACACGTGGCGCAGCGCCCCCACACCGAAGGCCAGGGTGACGAACCAGAGCAGGTTGGCGACCGTGCACACCGCCGCCAGTTCCAGGGTGCCGAACACGGACGGATGCGCGGGCAGGAACTGCGGCACCAAGGCGATGAAAAACACCGCGCACTTGGGATTCAGCAGGTTGGTGAACAGGCCCTGCCGGAACGCCACGAACCCGCTGCGACGATTGGCGGCCGCGTCCGGATCGGGCCGGTAGTCGCCGCGCCGTGCGGCGAGCAGGGCGCGAATTCCGATGAACGCCAGGTAGATCGCGCCGATGAGCTTCACCACCAGGTACGCCTCGGCCGAGGCCGCCAGCAGTCCGGCCACACCGATCGCGGTGACCAGCGCCCAGACGAACACCCCGGCCGCGATGCCGAGCGCACTGGCGACTCCGGCGTAGCGGCCCGAGACCACCGAATTCCGCAGCACGATCAGGAAATCCGGGCCGGGCGACATGGAGCCGAGGATGATCACCCCGGCCAGGGTGAGAATTTCGGTGAGCGACAGCACCCGACCACCCTACGCGGACCGGCAAATGCTGGTGCCGAGATCAGCTCGCCGGCGAAATGGGCCTGTTCGTGCACAAACCGCTGTCCGATGGCAGGTTTCGCACACCTCGACTGCCGTTCCGCACGCTCAGGCCCATTCATGCGCCCACCAACCGGGTTCCGAGCCGACGGCCAACAGCTCAGGCGGACGGCCAGATGTCCTTGACCTCCGGGGCCGCCTCCGCGCCCTGCCGCAGACCGGCCTCGTAGGCGGGTTCGAGAGCGGCGACAGCGAAGAGATCGGGGCCGTAGGCGGCGATGGCTCCGGCGTCGGGGACGATGAAAGTCGTTGCCGCGCCGCCGAGGTCACGGTCGGAGGGGCTGTGCGGGAACAGGTGGGCCAGGGGTTCGATGATCAGCATGCGTTCGGCCCCGGCGGCCAGGTCGGCGTTGATGGGTGAGCGCATGCCGCCGTCGAAGTAGTAGGTGCCCTCGATCGGGATGGGCGGGAAGACGCCCGGGACCGAGGTGCTCGACGCCAGCGCTTCCGGCAGGGTGGCCTTGCCATCGGGGGTCCAGACCTGGAGTTCGCCGGTGGTGAGGTCGATGGCCGTGATCCGAAGATCGCGTTGCGGCCATTCGGCGTGGCCGACGAAGGCGCCGATGCGGGCGATGTGCGCGGCCGGATCGCCGACGTTCAGCTCGAGCGCCCGGGCCCCGGCCCGTCGGCGGGCCTCGGCCGGATCCAGCCCGGGCGTGGACAGCAGCCCGAAGATCTCCCCGAAGCTGTTGGGGTCGAACTCGATCGGCGGCAGGTCGGCGGTATCGGTGGCGGGCCGCCGCAGCAGCAGGCTCAGGTCGACCTCGGCGGCCAGCGCCGCGCCGACGACGGCTCCGGCGGAGGTCCCGACGATCCGCTCGGCGCGGGCCGGATCGACTCCGTTCTCGCGCAGGCCGATGACGACACCCGCCATCCAGCTCAGGCCGACCGCGCCGCCCCCTCCGAGCACGAGCGCGTGACGAATTCCATTGGGCGGCACCGCGGCAGACATGCTGCCACTGTATCCGCGACAACGGCGAAGCGGAGAGGATTCCTCCGACTCAGGCGACCGGCCAGATCTCGCGCAGCTGCGGGGCGACCTGCACGGCCTGGCGCCATCCGGCGTCATAGGCGGGCCGCAGCGCGGCGCGGTCGAAGACATCGGGACCGATGATCGCCCTCGCCTCGTCGTCGGGCGCCACGAATATCACCGTGGCTTCGCCCAATTCGCTGTCCGACGGCGCGTGCGGGAACATCCCCGCCAGCGGCTCGAGCACGACGATCAGCTCCGCACCCGCCGCGAGGCCGGCGTTGATGGGCGAGATCATGCCGCCGTCGATGTAGTACCGGCCGTCGATGGGGATGGGCGGGAAGATGCCCGGGACCGCGGTGCTCGCGGCGACGGCCTCGCCGAGACTGGCCTTTCCGTCCGGGAACCAGGTCTGCAGGCCGCCGGTGGTGATGTCGGTCGAGGTGATCACGAGATCGCGCTCGGGCCACCCGATGGACCCGAGCTGGCGCGACATCCGTGCCACGTGCTCGGCGGGATCGCCGACGTTCCGCTCGAGCGCGAGCTCCCCGATGCGGCGGCGACTCTCGGTGAGGCTCGATCCCTCCGCCATCACGGTGGCGATGATCTGCTGCAGCCCCGACCCGTCGACCGGCGGCGCGGCCGGATCGGCCGTGGGCAGCGCCGCGACCAGGGCCACCAGGTCGACCTCGTTGGCCAGGTTGGCGGCGACCACCGCACCGGCGGAGGTGCCGACGAATCGATCGGCCCGCGACAGGTCGATCCCCAACTCGCGCAGTCCGACCGCTAGCCCGGTCATCCAGAGTATGCCGACGGCACCGCCGCCACCGAGCACGAGCGCAGTGCGAAATCCATTGGGCGACACAGGGCTGGACATGCCGCCACTGTAGTCGTCCGGCGGCACGTTCCAGCCCGCTCCGGTTGGGGAACGGCCTCGATCAAGCGAGCAGTGGCCAGGTTCGGGTGCGCGAGCTCGGTTTCCGGCCCCCTCACTACTTGGTCGGCCGGAATTGTCGCACCCCATTCATCGAGTCGCACATCATGGAAGGGAAATCGGACAGCCTCCTCCAGGATGTGCGATTCGATGAGTCGGATCTCTTGTCCGAGGGCTGCGTCCCGAAATGGCTCGGGGCACCGGATCCGATCCGATGCCCCGAGGCGTTCGCTGTGACGGAAATCAGCCTTGCAGGAAGGCGAATTCGGCGGCCAGTTCGGCGACCTTGTCCTTCAGCGCGGAGACCGTGGGGCCGGCCTTGAGGACCTCGCGGGAGACGTTCGGCAGCACCGCGCCGAGGTCGCTCGCGGGGACCAGGTTGCGGATGGAGTCCGCTCCCCCGCCCTGTGCGCCGACGCCCGGCATGAGGATCGGGCCATTGAGCTTGCTCAGGTCCGGGGCCGAGTCCAGGGTCGCGCCGATGACCACGCCGACGGAACCGAATTCGGCTCCGGCGTTGGCGGCGGCCGCGTTGTCGACCATGCGCTGGGCGATGGTGCGGCCGTCGGGGCCGGTGATGTTCTGCAGTTCCACCGCCTCCGGGTTGGAGGTGGCGGCCAGCACGAACACGCCGCGGTCATTGGCCTTGGCCAGGTCCAGAGCCGGTGTGAGGGAGCCGAATCCGAGGTACGGGGAGACCGTGACCGCGTCGGTGCCCAGGGGTCCGTTGCCGAGCCAGGCGTGGGCGTAGGCGTCCATGGTGGAGCCGATGTCGCCGCGCTTGGCGTCGGCCAGCACCAGGGTGCCCGCCTCGCGCAGCGCGGCGATCGTCTCCTCCAGCACCAGGATTCCGGCCGAACCGTAGGTCTCGAAGAACGCGACCTGCGGTTTGACCAGCGCCACCCGGCCCGCGAAGGCGCGCACGCAGGCGTCGGCGAACTTCGCCACGCCCGACGCGTCCTCGCTCAGGCCCCAGGCCCGCAGCAGCGGCGGATGCGGGTCGATGCCGACGCACAGCGGGCCGTGCTCGCGCATCGAGTCCCGCAGCCGCACACCGAAGGTGGTCATTCGCGCCCCGCCGGGGGCGGTCATCCGCGCAGCACCGCGTGCAGTTCCTGCAGGGACCGGACGCCGATGCCGCCGCGAATGGTGGCCTCGATGCCCTGCACGGCCGCGGCCGCGCCCTGCACGGTGGTGATGCACGGGATGTTCGCGCCCACCGCGGCGGTGCGGATCTCGTAGCCGTCCACGCGGGGACCGTTGTTGCCGTACGGGGTGTTGAACACGATGTCGACGTCGCCGTCCTTGATCATGTCCACGATGCTGGCCTGGTCGGTGGCGTCGTCGGAGTGCTTGCGCACCCGATCGCACGGGATGCCGTTGCGGCGCAGCATTTCCGCGGTGCCCTCGGTGGCGAGGATGCGGAAGCCCAGGTCGTGCAGGCGCTTGACCGGGAACACCATGGCCCGCTTGTCGCGGTTGGCGATGGAGACGAAGGCGGTGCCCTCGGTCGGCAGCGAACCGTAGGCGGCGGACTGCGACTTGGCGAAGGCGGTGCCGAAGTCGGCGTCGATGCCCATGACCTCGCCGGTGGACTTCATCTCCGGGGAGAGCAGCGAATCGATGCCGCTGCCGTCGGGGCGGCGGAAGCGGTGGAAGGGCAGGACGGCTTCCTTGACCGCGACCGGCGCGTCGATCGGCGCGTAGCCGCCGTCGCCCTCGGCCGGGAGCAGCCCTTCCTTGCGCAGCTCGGCGATGGTGGCGCCCAACGCGATTCGCGCCGCGGCCTTGGCGAGCGGCACCGCGGTGGCCTTGGAGACGAACGGCACGGTGCGGCTGGCGCGCGGGTTGGCCTCGAGGACGTAGAGCACGTCGTCCTTGAGCGCGTACTGCACGTTGAGCAGGCCCTTCACGCCGATGCCCTTGGCCAGGGCGGCGGTGGAGCGGCGCACGGCTTCGATATCGCTGCGACCCAGGGTGATCGGGGGCAGGGCGCACGCCGAGTCACCGGAGTGGATACCGGCTTCCTCGATGTGCTCCATGACGCCGCCCAGGTAGACCTCTTCGCCGTCGCACAGGGCGTCGACGTCGATCTCGATGGCGTCCTCCAGGAACCGGTCGACCAGCACCGGGTGGTCCGGGGTGATCTCGGTGGCGCGGGAGATGTAGTCCTCGAGGGACTGCTCGTCGTAGACGATCTCCATGCCGCGGCCGCCCAGCACGTAGGACGGGCGCACCAGCACCGGGTAGCCGATCTCGTTGGCGATCTTCTTGGCCTGCGGGAACGTGGTGGCGGTGCCGTACTTGGGGGCCGGAAGACCCGCCGCCACAAGCACATCGCCGAACTCGCCACGGTCCTCGGCCAGGTCGATGGCCGCCGCCGAGGTGCCGACCACGGGCACGCCCGCGTCGGTCAGGCGTTGCGCGAGACCCAGCGGGGTCTGGCCGCCGAGCTGGCAGATGACGCCCGCGACGGTGCCGGACTCGGTTTCGGCGTGGTACACCTCGAGCACGTCCTCGAAGGTGAGCGGCTCGAAGTAGAGGCGGTCGGCGGTGTCGTAGTCGGTCGACACGGTCTCGGGGTTGCAGTTGACCATGATGGTCTCGAACCCAGCCTCCGACAACGTCTGTGCGGCGTGCACACAGGAGTAGTCGAACTCGATGCCCTGGCCGATGCGGTTCGGGCCCGAGCCCAGGATGATGACCTTCTCGCGTTCCTTCTGCGGCGCCACTTCGGATTCCGCGGCGGGATCCAGCTCGTAGGCCGAGTAGTGGTACGGGGTCTTGGCCTCGAACTCGGCGGCGCAGGTGTCGACGGTCTTGAACACCGGGCGGATGCCCAGGCGGTGGCGCAGCTCGCGCACTCCGCCCTCACCGGCGAGTTCCGGTCGCAGCGCGGCGATCTGGCGATCGGACAGGCCGTAGTGCTTGGCGTTGCGCAGCAGCGCCTCGTCCAGCACGGGGGCGTCCAGGATCTCCTGGCGCAGCTCCACCAGTCCGGCGACCTCGGCGACGAACCAGGGATCGATACCCGAAGCGGCGGCGACGTCCTCGATGCTCGCGCCCAGGCGCAGCGCGCGCTCCACCTGGTAGATGCGGCCCTCGGTCGGGACCTTCAGGTCGTCGAGGATGGCCTGCACGTCGGTCCAGTCGCCGTCGGGCTGGGTCCAGAAGCCCGCGGCCTTGGTCTCGAGCGAGCGCAGCACCTTGCCCAGCGCCTCGGAGAAGTTGCGGCCCATCGACATCGCCTCGCCGACCGACTTCATGGTGGTGGTCAGCGTCGGGTCCGCACCCGGGAACTTCTCGAACGCGAAGCGGGGAGCCTTCACGACCACGTAGTCGAGGGTCGGCTCGAAGCAGGCCGGGGTCTCGCCGGTGATGTCGTTGAGGATCTCGTCGAGGGTGTAGCCGATGGCCAGCTTGGCGGCGATCTTGGCGATCGGGAAACCCGTTGCCTTGGAAGCCAAGGCGGACGAACGCGAGACGCGCGGGTTCATCTCGATGACGATCAGGCGGCCGTCGCGCGGGTCCACCGCGAACTGGATGTTGCAGCCGCCGGTGTCGACGCCGACCTCGCGCAGGATGGCGATGCCCAGATCGCGCATCTTCTGGTATTCGCGGTCGGTGAGGGTCATGGCCGGGGCGACGGTGACCGAGTCACCGGTGTGCACGCCCATCGGGTCCACGTTCTCGATCGAGCAGACGATGACGACATTGTCCTTGCCGTCACGCATGAGCTCGAGCTCGAATTCCTTCCAGCCCAGGATGGATTCCTCGATGAGGACGTTCGCGGTGGGCGAGGCGGCCAGGCCGCCGCCGGCGATGCGGTCGAGGTCCTCGTCGTTGTAGGCCATGCCCGAGCCCAGGCCACCCATGGTGAACGAGGGGCGCACGACGACCGGGAAGCCCAGTTCGGCAACGGTTTCGCGGACCTCGGCCATGGTGTAGCAGACCTTGGAGCGGGCGGATTCGCCGCCGACCTTGGCGACGATGTCCTTGAACTTCTGGCGGTCCTCACCACGCTGGATGGCCTCGAAGTCCGCGCCGATCAGCTCGACGTTGTACTTCTCCAGGATGCCGTTCTCGTGCAGGGCGACAGCGCAATTGAGCGCGGTCTGCCCGCCCAGGGTGGCGAGGATGGCGTCGGGGCGCTCCTTGGCGATGACCTTCTCGACGAATTCCCAGGTGATCGGCTCGACATAGGTCGAGTCCGCGAACTCGGGGTCGGTCATGATGGTCGCCGGGTTGGAGTTCACCAGCGACACGCGCAGGCCCTCGGACCGCAGGACGCGACACGCCTGGGTTCCCGAGTAGTCGAACTCGCAAGCCTGGCCGATGACGATCGGACCCGAGCCGATCACCAGGATGTGGTTGAGGTCGGTACGGCGTGGCATCAGGCACCTTCCATCAGCATGGCGAAACGATCGAAGAGGTAGGCGGCGTCGTGGGGACCGGCCGCGGCCTCGGGGTGGTACTGCACGGAGAAGGCGCGGCCGCTCACCAGCTGCACGCCCTCGACGACTCCGTCGTTGGCGCACACGTGGCTGACCTCGGCCTTGCCGAACGGGGTGTCGAAGACCTCGCCGCGCTCGCCCTCCAGGGCGAAGCCGTGGTTCTGCGCGGTGATCGAGATGCGCCCCGAATGGTGTTCGACGACCGGCACATTGATGCCGCGGTGGCCGAACTTCATCTTGTAGGTGTTGCGCCCGAAGGCGCGGCCCAGGATCTGGTTGCCGAAGCAGATGCCGAACAGCGGAATGTCCTCGCCCAGCACCTGCTGGGTCAGGGCCACCATGGCGTCCTGGGTGGCCGGGTCGCCCGGGCCGTTGGACAGGAACACACCGTTGGGGTTCAGTTCCTTGATCTGGTCGAAGGTGACGTTCGACGGGACCACGTGCACCCGCATGCCGCGCTGGGCGAACATGCGCGGGGTGTTGGACTTGATGCCCAGGTCGACCGCGACCACGGTGAAGCGGTGCTCGCCGACCGGGTCGACGGTGTACATCTCCTTGGTGGAGACCTCACCGGCGAGGTCCGCGCCGAGCATGGACTCCTGGCCGTTGACCTTGGCCAGCATGTCCTCGTACTCGGTGAGCTCCGCGCCCGAGAAGATGCCCGCCTTCATCGAGCCGCGAGTGCGCAAGTGCCGCACCAGGGCCCGGGTGTCGATGCCCGCGATGCCGACGACGTTCTGGTTCTCCAGCTCGGCCTGCAGGGTGCGGTTCGCGCGCCAGTTGGAGGCGCGGCGCGCGGGGTCGCGCACGGCGTAGCCCGCGACCCAGATCTTCGAGGACTCGTCGTCCTCGTCGTTCCAGCCGGTGTTGCCGATCTGGGGCGCGGTGGCCACCACGATCTGGCGGTCGTAGCTGGGGTCGGTCAGGGTCTCCTGGTACCCGGTCATCGCGGTGCAGAACACCGCCTCGCCCAGGGTCTGTCCGACAGCGCCGAAGGTCGTCCCGCGGAACACGCGGCCGTCCTCGAGCACCATCACCGCAGTATCACTGCTGCTCATGCCTCGTCTCCCGTCTTCGTAGCGCCGGTCCATGCCGGGTAAACCGCCTTGTCATCGCCGCGGAAACCGGTATCCACCTCGGTCCCGGTCGGCAATGTCCAGCGAATCACCAGCACACCGTCTTCGGTCATCACTTTGCCCGCGTGCCCGCGCTCGGCGCGCACCGCGGTAATGGATTCCTGGGGAATCCAGATCGTCGCCGCGCCATTCCGCTCCAGCAGAATGCCGCGCTCGAATCGAGTGAGTTCCGCCGTGGCGCGGAAACCCAGGTCGCCCACTGTGATTCGCTGAATCCAGCTGGGGGCGAGGGTGCTGCCGAGGTAGAGCCCCGTGGTGGGCTCGAGCAGCTGCGCGCCGCAGTCGGCGGGAACCGCCGGCAGTTCACCGATCGCGCCCGCCTGCTTCTTGGCTCGCCCGGTCCAGGCCCAGTACATGAGCCCCAGGCACAGCACGAACAGCACCAGAAATCCCAGTACCTGCAGCGTGCGTTCCATTACGGTCCTCCTCGGTTCCCCACCCGCCGTTAACCGGCGACGATCTTGCCGTCCCGGGCGGTGAGCTTGCCGCGCAGGAAGGTGGCGGTCACCTTCGCGGGCAGCGTCATCGCCTGGTAGGGCGTGTTGCGGGCGATCGAGGCGAGTTCCTTCGCCTCCACCGTCCATTCGGCGGCCGGGTCGATCAGCACCACGTTCGCGGGCTCGCCGACCGCGAGCGGGCGGCCCTGATCGTCCAGGCCAACGATCTGTGCGGGGTTCTCGCTCATCACCTTGGCGACGCCGCGCCAGTCGAGCAGTCCCGGCTCGACCATCGTCTTCACGATGATCGACAGCGCGGTCTCCAGGCCCAGCATGCCGGGACGGGCGGCCGCGAACTCGCAGCACTTGTCCTGATCGGCGTGCGGGGCATGGTCGGTGGCGACGCAGTCGATGACGCCTTCGGCCAGGGCCTGCCGCAGGGCGGCCACGTCGGAGGCTTCGCGCAGCGGCGGGTTCACCCGGTTCACCGCGTCGTAGGTCTCGAGACGCGAGTCGTCGAGCAGCAGGTGATGCGGGGTGACCTCGGCGGTGATCGAAATACCTTGCGCCTTGGCCCATTTCAGCAGTTCGACGGTGCCCGCGGTGGAGGCGTGGCAGATGTGCACGCGCGCACCGGCATCGCGGGCCAGCAGCGCGTCACGGGCCACGATGGACTCCTCGGCCGCGCGCGGCCACCCGGCCAGGCCCAGGCGGGCCGCGGTCGGACCCTCGTGCGCGACAGCGCCCTTGGTCAGGCGCGGCTCCTCCGCGTGCTGGGCGATCAGCACGCCGAGGGAGTTCGCGTACTCCAGTGCGCGGCGCATGATCAGCGGGTCGTAGACGCACATGCCGTCGTCGGAGAACATGCGCACCGCGCCGAGACCGGCTGCCATGGTGCCCATTTCGGCGAGCTGCTTGCCCTCGAGGCCCACGGTGACCGCACCCACCGGGTACACGTCGACCAGGCCGACCTCCTGGCCGCGCTTCCACACGTGGTCGGTGATGACCGCGTTGTCGGCGACCGGGCTGGTGTTGGCCATGGCGAACACCGCCGTGTAACCACCGAGAGCGGCTGCGGCGGAACCGGATTCGATGGTCTCGGTGTCCTCGCGGCCCGGCTCGCGCAGGTGCGTGTGCATGTCGATGAAGCCCGGCAGCAGGAACTGACCCGCGCCGTCGACGATCTCGGCGTCGTCGGCGGTCAGGCCCGCCCCGATCTCGCGGATCTCGCCATCGGCGAGCAACACGTCGACCGCTTCACCCTCGCCGTACAGACGGACATTCTTGATCAGGACGCTCATGCTGTCTCCTCTCCGCGCGATCGGGGGCCCTCCGTGGTTATGCAGGCGGCCGCCTCCGGGCCTGACCCGATCACGCGACCACCTCGTCGGTTCCGACCAGCAGGCGGAACAGCACCGCCATGCGCATATGGACACCGTTGTTGACCTGTTGCAGCACAGCCGCTTTCGGGGAGTCGGCCACGGTGAAACCGATCTCCATGCCGCGCAGCATCGGACCCGGATGCAGCACGACCGCGTTCTCGTCGAGCATCTTCATCCGACGCTCGTTGAGCCCGTAGCGGATCGAGTACTCGCGCGCCGACGGGAAGAACCCGCCGTTCATGCGCTCGGCCTGCACGCGCAGCATCATGATCGCGTCCGCGCCCGGCAGCTCGGCGTCCAGGGAATCCGAGATCCGCACCGGCCAGGACTCGACGCCGATCGGCAGCAGGGTGCGCGGCGCGACCAGCACCACCTCGGCGCCGAGGGTGCTGAGCAGGAAGGCATTCGAGCGCGCCACCCGGCTGTGCAGGATGTCGCCGACCAGCACGACCCGCTTGCCCTCGAGGTCGCCGAGGCGCTGACGCAGGGTCAGCGCGTCCAGCAGCGCCTGGGTGGGGTGCTCGTGCATGCCGTCACCGGCATTGATGATCGACGGGCCCGGACCGGCGTAACCGCTTGCGGCCTCGTCCATTTCGGCGAACCAGCGCGCGATCTGATGCGCCGCGCCCGAGGCGGGGTGGCGCACGATGAGCGCGTCCGCGCCCGCCGCGTGCAGGGTCAGCGCGGTATCGCGCAGTGACTCGCCCTTGGAGACAGAGGAACTCGACGCGCTCACATTGATCACGTCGGCGCTCATCCACTTGCCCGCGACCTCGAAGGAGACCCGGGTGCGGGTGGAGTTCTCGAAGAACACTGTCATGACCGTGCGGCCGCGCAGGGTCGGCAGCTTCTTGACCTCGCGGCCCAGCAGCGCCTGCTCGAAGCGCTCCGCCTCGTCCAGCAAACCCGTGGCCGCGTCCCGGTCCAGGTCGGTGACCGACAGCAGGTGCTTCACTCGTTGTCGCCTTCCTGACGCAGGTACACACCGTCGCGGCCGTCGTGCTCGCGCAGCAGCACCGAGATGTCCTCGGTGCGGGCGGTGGGAACGTTCTTGCCGACATAGTCGGCACGGATGGGGAGTTCGCGATGGCCGCGATCGATGAGCACCGCGAGCTGGACCGCCCGCGGGCGACCCAGATCGCGCAGCCCGTCCAGGGCGGAGCGCACGGTGCGGCCGGAGAACAGGACGTCGTCGACCAGCACCACCAGCGCGTCCTCGATCCCGCCCTCGGGCACCGAGGTGCGCTCGAGCGGACGGTGCGGCTTGGAGCGCAGATCATCCCGGTAGAGGGTGATGTCCAGGGAGCCGATCGCGGGGCGCACGCCGGAGAATTCCTCGATCCGGCCCGCCAGGCGATGGGCGAGAGTGGTTCCGCGGGTGGGGATTCCGATCAGCACCACGCGGGCAACATTGGGGTCGCCGGAGTCCAGAGCCGTCTTCTCGATGATCTGGTGCGCCATGCGCGCGATGGTCCGGCCGACATCCGAATCGGAGAGCAGCTCGCGTCCGGCCTGGACCCGCTCCGGGTCGTGCCGCTGCGAGAACTCACCAGCGCCCGACTTGGCCGCCCGGTCTTCGGGCACAGCCATGCCGACCTCCTTCCCCGCCTCACGGGACGGTCCGTTAAAGGATGTCTTTCGAGCGGTCACCCTACCAGCGCGCTTACGGGCCGTTCACCCCGCACCCCCTCCGAAACCCGCCGCGCCGCGCCGCCCGCCACCCGCCCCGACCGGCCCGAACCCGCGGCACCCCGATTCACCAGCAAGTCCGCAGCAATACGCCTGGTCGGCCGCTGTGGCACGGTTCACGCCAGGGTGTCCCGGATTACGACGGGTGGTCCGCTCGGGTTTCGAGCCAGGCGGCGAGGATCGAGGTCAGCGCCACGGGTGCGTCGTACTGGATGAGGTGGCCCGCGTCGGCGACGGAGGTGAACGCGGCATCCGGGAGCAGCCGCGCCAGCCGCTCGCCGAGGCCGATCGGGATCCACGCGTCGTCCTCGCCCCACACGACATGCGTGGGCATCCGCAACGAGCCCAGCTCGGCTTCGTCGTCGACGAGGAACGACTCGTCGTAGTGCGCGATCTGGCGATAGAACGCCGATTGCCCTGCGGAGCCGAGCCACGGCTCCACGAGCTCGTCGAGCTGCGCGGGTTCGAGCCGACCGTGGGCCGCGCCTCGAATGTAGGCGCGCACGACGGCCTCGTGGATGTAGCCGGGCAGCTCCCCGAGCAGCTCCGGATGCCGTTGCACGAACCGGAAGAACGGGGAACCGCTGGGTGGGATCGCCACCACATCCACCAGCATGAGCGAGGCGTAGTCGCGCCCGTGCCCGAGCGCGGCCCGCAGCGCCACGGCTCCACCGAAGTCGTGTGCGATGACATGGGGTCGACTCAGGCCCCAATGGTCGAGCAAGGCCGCGAACGCCGCGCCCTGTGTCCCGAAATCCACCCGGTGCCCGGCGTGTTTCGACGACTCCCCGTACCCCGGCATATCCCACAGGTGCACGGTGTATTTCGCGGCGAACGCGTCGGCATACCGCGACCAGACCCGAGAGGAGAACGGCGTGCCGTGACAGAACACCACATCCGGCCCGGTCCCGCCCCGCGCGCAGGCGATCGCCCGTCCGGACCATTCGAACGTCTCGGTCAGCCGCATAACCCATCGTAGGACCCGAAACGACCACTCCCGCAACGAAACCGGACCGGTTGCTCTCGGATGACTCATCAAGATCTCAATTACGCAGTGCACCAACATTTTTGACGCTGGTGTCCTTGCATCTGCAAGTGCATCGGCGATACCATTTCCGCGTGGGGAGGATTGCTGGACAGGCCCTTTCACACAATCGGCCCGGTGCCACCGGCAACACCGGATCGAGGGTCTTGTTCGTCGCCAAGCTGGGCGAATTGTGGAAAGTCGCCGGTAACCCGACCTTGCATCGAGTCGCCCGAGCGGTAGCGCTCAGGATGCGGGCGACCAGCGCCCGCGGCTCCTGCCAGAGCGTGTCGATCCAGCGGATCAGCGACTGGCGGGCCGGGCGGAACGTGCCGGCGCGGTTCGAATCCCTCGCGCCGGTGCTCCTGACCCTGGTCGAATTGGCCGACCCGACGCCGCGGCGGGAGTTGTCCGACCTCGGCGCGTGGCGGCGATTGTGGAAAGCCGCCCGGACAGAGGCCGATTCACTCACCCCGGCCGCGACGCGACCGCCCTGCCGACGCCGCTCGGCGTCACCGCCCCGCACCGATGCCTATCTCGGGCTCGAGCAGACGGCGACGCTGGTCAGAGCCTTCGAATGTCATCTGGTCCCGGAGCTGCTGCAAACCGACGACTACGCCCGGGCGATCATCGCGCTCGACTACTGGAGTCGTTCCGAGAAGCTGCGGCGAATCGAACTGCGCCGCAAGCGACGAGAACTCCTCGACCCGTGCGGCGGACCGACCGTGTGGGCGGTACTCGACGAAGCCGTCCTGTACCGGCCCGTCGGAGGGACACACGTGCTGCGCGGGCAACTCGAACACCTGCTGGAACTGTCCGCCCGGCCGAACGTCATCATCCAGGTCCTGCCGCTGCGCGCCGGCGGTTGCGCGGCCCTGGGCACCTCGTTCACCATGCTGCGATTCGCCGAGCGGACCTTTCCCGATGTCGTCTACCTGCCCCAGCCGACCGGCGCGGCCCACCTGGAACGGCGTCCGGACGAAGTCGACACCTACCGCAAGGCGATGGATCGCCTGGCCCAGCAGGCCGAGTCGCGGGAGCGCTCCCGCTCCCGCCTGATCGCCGCGGCCGCCGGACTGCGGCAGGGCCCGATCCCGGCCTGACAGGAAGTGATTGCCGGACACGCCATTTCCACAGGGCTGTCGCCCCGAGACTCACAGGCATCGGCGTTAGATTCGGACCGTGGACGACATCACGAACTCGGCGGCAGCGGACGAACCCGGCGAATCCGCCGGGAAGCCCGCGAAGACGCGTCGCCGGCCGCGGCCGCGGCGCAAGCAGCGGCCGCTCTGGCAGGAACTGCCCATTCTCATCGTGGTCGCGGCAGTTGTTGTGGCTCTGCTGGTTACGTTCGTGGGCCGCCCGTATGTCATTCCCTCGGAATCGATGGAACCGACGCTGCACGGCTGCTCCGGGTGCACCGGTGACCGCATCTATGTCGAGAAGTTGACCTACGACTTCGGCGATCCCCGGCCCGGTGATGTGATCGTGTTCAAGAGCCCCAGCTCGTCCTGGGATCAGCACTGGACCTCGCAGCGATCGCACAACGTGGTGCTGCGGAGCGTCGAGAACTTCCTCGCCTTCTTCGGGCTCGAACCGCCCGACGAGAACGATCTGGTCAAGCGGGTGATCGCTGTCGGCGGTCAGACGGTGCAGTGCTGCGATGCGCAGGGGCGGGTCCTGGTCGACGGCAAACCCCTGGATGAGCCCTACGCGCAATACACCATCGCCTATCAGCCGGGGCTCGCGTATTCCACCAGTGCGGGTCAGGGGCGCGAGTTCGGTCCGATCACGGTGCCCGCGGGCAATGTCTGGGTCATGGGCGACAACCGCAACAGGTCCGCCGACTCCCGCGCCCACGTCGAAGACCAGTACACCGGAACGGTTCCGATCTCCGACATCCGAGGCAAGGCGGTCTTCAAGATCTGGCCACCCAGCCGCATCGGACCCATCCACGCCCAGAATCCGCAATAGCGGCGGTTCGCGCGTCGGCCGTGACGCAGGGTTGTCGGCTAGTGAGCGGTCGGGGTGCGCCGGTCGAAGACCTGGGGGCGGGCCGTGCGCAAGGCGGTGGCTATCGCACCGAGTAGCACTGCGTCATCACCCAATTCGCTCGGGCGGACGGTGGGGCGCAGCGGGGTGGTGCGGGCCAGGGCGGTGCGGACCTGCTCGAGCAGCAGGTCGGCGCTGCGGCCGAGTCCACCGCCGACCACGATGACGTCGGGGTCGAGCACGGCGGTGACGGCGGCCACCACCAGCGCGATGCGCTCGCCCTCCTGGCGAACGACATCGGCGGCCACCGGATCGCCCGCGCGGGCGGCGTCGAAAACCCGTTTGGCCGTGAGTCGCCCGGTCATACCGCGGTCGCGGGCGGCGCGGACGACGGCGTCGGCGGTGACGGCCTCCTCGAGCGCACCGCGACGGGAGGCCCCGGCGGCCGGGTCGCCGAAAGCCGCAGGCAGGAAGCCGACCTCACCGGCCGCGCCGTGCGCGCCGGTGAAAAGCTCACCGCGGGAGACGATTCCGACGCCGAGACCGGTGCCGATGAGGACATAGACGAACAGGCGGCTGCCGCGCCCGCCGCCGTGGGCGTATTCGCCGAGGGCGGCGAGGTTGGCGTCATTGTGCACCGACAGCTCCGAGACGCCGAGAGCGTCGTGCAGTTCCTCGAGCAGGCCCGCGCGGCCCCAGCCGGGCAGGTTGACGGCGTAGTGCATGCGGCCGTCCTGCGGGTCGAAGACGCCGGGGCTGCCCAGCACCGTGTGCACCACGCGGTCGACGGGAACGCCCGCGTCGCCGAGGGTTTCGCGGACCGCCTCCGCGGCGGTCTGCGCGAGCGCGGTGGCGGTGCGGGCGCGGTTGGGAACGTCGGTGCGCGACAACACCTTTCCGGACAGGTCCGCCACGGCGGTGCGCAGGTAGGCGCGCCCGACATCGAGGCCCAGCACATAGCCCGCCGTGGGGTCGGGCTCGTACACGACGGCCGTGCGGCCGCGTTCGGGCGCGACGGTCCCGACCTCACGCACCAGCCCGTGCTGCTGCAGCGCGGCAAGGGCGCTCGACACGGTCGGCTTCGACAGCCCGGTATCTCGGGCCAGCTGGGCGCGCGAGCTGGGTCCGGCGGTGCGCAACTGCTCGAGCAGCAGCCACTCGTTGTTGCTGCGCAAACGCTGCCGGTTCCAAGGGAGTTCGTCCACCGCACTCCGATCCTCGCGTGTCATCGGTCCGACTGTAAACAATCGGCCCGACCTCTTGACTCAGATAGTAAAGGAATTTAACTTTACAAAACCCTTACGCCCTCCCGAACGCGCCACGGAGGCAGCCATGACCGGCCCCCGCACCCTTCCCCGAAGAATCGGCCTGTTCCAGGCCACGACCATCAATATGAGCCAGATGGTCGGCATCGGACCCTTCGTCACCATCCCCCTCATGGTCGCCGCCTTCGGCGGACCGCACGCCGTCATCGGCTTCGTCGCCGGCGCGGTGCTGGCACTGGCCGACGGGCTCATCTGGGCCGAACTCGGCGCGGCCATGCCCGGCGCGGGCGGCACCTACGTGTACCTGCGCGAGGCGTTCCAGTACCGGACCGGGCGGCTCATGCCGTTCCTGTTCGTCTGGACCGCAATACTTTTCATTCCGCTGATCATGTCGACCGGCGTGCAGGGCCTGGTGCAGTACCTGACCTACCTGTGGCCGTCGATGACCACGGCGCAGGGCGACATCGTCGGGCTCGCGGTGGTGGCGCTGGTCGTGCTGCTGCTGTGGCGGCGCGTCGATTCCGTCGGCCGGATCACCGTCGTCATGTGGGCGGTCATGATCGTGTCGGTGGCGGCGGTGATCCTGGCCGCCTTCACCCACTTCCACCCGAGCATGGCCTTCACCTGGCCCGATCACGCGGTCGATTTCGGGCGCGGCGGCTTCTGGCTGGGCTTCGCCTCGGGCCTCACCATCGGCATCTACGACTACCTCGGCTACAACACCACCGCGTACATCGGTGCCGAGCTGAAGAATCCGGGCCGGGTGCTCCCCCGCTCGATCATCTACGCGGTGCTCGCGGTCATGGTGATCTACCTCGGCATGCAGATCGGTGTGCTGGGCGTCATCGACTGGCACGACATGCTCGACTCCAACAACGTCGCCTCGCAATCGGTCGCGTCCGCGGTGCTGGAGAAGACCATGGGCAAGGGCGCGGCCGACACCGTGACCGTGCTGATCCTCATCACCGCCTTCGCCTCGGTGTTCACCGGACTGCTCGGCGGTTCGCGGGTGCCCTTCGACGCGGCTCGTGACGGCGTGTTCTTCCGGTCGTTCGGAAAGCTGCATCCCAAGCACGAATTCCCGATGCTCGGACTCCTCGTGATGGGCGCGATCACCGCGGCCGGGTTCGTGCTGGCCCGGCATGTGGGCACCTCGGCCACGCATCCCCCACTGGCGGTGCTGATTTCACTGCTCACCACGGTGATGGTCATCGTCCAGGCGTTCGCGCAGATCGCGGCCGTGGCGGTATTGCGGCGACGCCAGCCGGGACTGGCCCGGCCGTACAAGATGCTGCTGTATCCGCTGCCCGCGGTGGTCGCGGCCATCGGCTGGGCGGTCATCTACGGATACGCCGACAAGGCGAATCCGGGCGTGCACCCGATCGAGTGGTCGCTGGCCTGGACCGTACTGGGGATCGCGGCCTATCTGATCTGGGCGCGGGTCGAGCGGACCTGGCCGTTCGGGCCGAAGCAGATCCGCGAGGAGTACCTCGACGCCGAGCCCGCACCGGCCGCCTGATCGGCCGGAGGTGTCCAAATAGACAATCCAGGTTGTTCAATTTCAATTGTGCAATCTGGATTGTCCATCTACTGTGGAGTCCATGCCCGAAGCACCCACGGTCCTGTCCGGCTCCTCGATCCAGGCCGCTCGCGAACTCCGCGTCCTGGTCAGCCGGTTGCGACGCCGGTTCCAGGAGGCCTCCGACAATGTGGAGCTGACCCCCTCACAGCTGTCGGTGCTGAGCCGGTTGAAACGGGGCGACGCCACCGCCAGCGAGATCGCCGCGGCCGAGCGGGTCCGGCCACAGGCCATCGCCACCCACCTCGGCATCCTCGCCGAGCGGGGCTTCATCGACCGCCGTCCCGACCCGAAAGACGGTCGGCGGCAACTCGTCTCGCTCAGCGACGCGGGCCGCGAACTGATGGCCGGACGGGCGCAGGCCGGACAGGAATGGCTCACCACCGCCCTCGAACGGCAATACACCGAGAGCGAGCGGCAAACCCTGCTGGCAGCCCTGGATCTACTGGAAAGACTGGGGCCGCAATGATTTCCACGCTGCACCGGCGCACCGGATCGGCGCGGCCCGACGAATTCGACCGCCGGCTGCTCGTGCCGATGATCACCAGTTCGATTCTGAACCCGATCAATTCGTCCATCATCGCCGTCTCGCTGGTGCCGATCGGCGTGGCCTTCGGCGCACCCGCGGCCGAGACCGCGTGGCTGGTGTCGGCGCTGTATCTGGCCACCGCCATCGGGCAGCCGGTGGTGGGCAGGCTCATCGACCTCCACGGTCCGCGACCGCTGTATCTGATCGGGGCCGCGCTCACCGGCTTCGCGGGACTGCTCGGCATGCTCGCCCCCGCGCTGTGGGTCCTCGTCCTCGCCCGGGTGATCCTCGGATTCGGCACCTGCGCGGGCTATCCCGCGTCGATGTACCTGATCCGCAGCGAATCCGAGCGCACCGGACGCGACAGCCCGGCCGGTGTGCTCGCCGCGCTGGCCGTCGCCAATCAGACCATCGCGGTGATCGGTCCGAGCCTGGGCGGACTGCTGATCCACGTGGGCGGATGGCGGGCGACCTTCGCGGTCAACCTGCCGCTCGCCGCGGCGTGCCTGATCATCGGATGGCGGCGGATCCCGAAAACGGCCGCGCCCCACCGCGGTCGGCTCTCGGACCTCGATCTGCCCGGCATCGGCCTGTTCGCGGCGATGCTCATCACCGCGCTGCTGTTCCTGATGAATCCGCGAGTGGCGCACTGGTATCTGCCGGTGCTCGCGGTCGCGGCCGGGCTCGTCCTGGCCTGGCGTGAATTGCGTACCGAGCGGCCATTTCTCGACATCCGGCTGCTCGGCGGCAACCTTCCCTTGATCGCCACCTACACCCGCAATCTGCTGACCTGCGTGGTCGGCTACTGCTTCCTCTACGGTTTCACCCAATGGCTGGAGGCGGGCCGGGGACTGAGCGCCGCGGGCGCGGGCCTGATCCTGCTGCCCATGTCGCTGACCGCGATCACCGTCTCGGCGATCACCGGACGACGTGCGGCGATTCGCGGAAAACTCCTGGTCGGCGGCGCCTTCCAGGTGATCATGACGATCCTGCTGCTGACCCTGCACGCCGGGGCCGCGCTGTGGCTGCTGATCGCGGCGGCCGTCCTCAACGGAATCCCGCAGGGGCTCAACAATCTCGCCAATCAGAACGCCCTCTACCGTCAGGCCGAGCCCGACCGGATCGGTTCGTCGGCGGGACTGCTGCGCACCTTCTCCTACTTCGGCGCGATCGCCGCGGCCGCCGCGGGCGGGGCGTTCCTGTCCCCCGGCTCGGGCCTGGCCGGACTGCATCATCTGGCGGCGTTCATGCTGGTGGCGGCCTCGTTGTGCCTGTTCCTGTCGGTCATCGACCGCTCGCTATGATCCGAGGGCTGCCTGCTGTTCCACCCCACCACTGACGTTGGGAGGAGCTCGGATGAACAAGCCGCTGATCTGGGTGCTCACCGTGGTCATCGCCGTCCTCGGCCCGCTGCTCGGCATCCTCGCCCGCAGGCTGGTGGACCGGATCGCCGCCAAGACCTCGGCACGCAATCTCACCCTGCACCGGATGGGCTTCGGGCTGGCTCGCGACCTCGCGATGCCGGTGTGCTCACTGACCGGTCTGCTCATCGCGCTGTCGCTGCCCAACGGGCTGCCGTTCTCACCGCGGGCCGTGCATCAGATCCTCGAGGCCGCGTTCATGCTGGCCGTCACCTACGCGCTGGCCCGGCTGGCGGCGGAAGTGGTGACCACGGTGGTCCGGCGCATTACCGGCATGTCCGGTTCGGTCAGCTTGTTCTCCACCGTCACCCGGATCGTGGTCTTCGTGCTCGGTGTGCTCATCACCCTCGACTCGGTGGGCGTGCAGATCACTCCCTTGCTGGGCGCCCTGGGTATCGGCGCGCTGGCCATCGCCCTGGCGCTGGAGGGCACGCTCGCGAATCTCTTTGCGGGCGTGCATATTCTGGCCTCGAAGACGGTCCAGCCCGGCGACTTCGTGAAGCTCGACAGCGGTGAGGCGGGCTGGATCAGCGACGTGAACTGGCGGACCACCACCATCCAGGACATCCCGGGCAACTACATCATCGTGCCCAACCGCAAGTTCGCCGACTGCATCCTCACCAACTTCCACCGCCCCGAGCAGGACATGGCGATCATGGTCGAGGTGTCCACCGGCTACGACAGCAACCTCGAGCACGTCGAAGCCGTGACCATGGAGGTCGCGCGCCAGGTGATGAAGGAACACGACGCGGGTTTCAAGGGCGCGGATCCGCGCGTGCGTTTCCATACCTTCGGCGAGTCCGGCATCGAGTTCCGTGTCGTGCTGCGCACCCGGCACTACGAGGATCAGTACCTGCTCATCAGCGAATTCATGAAGGCCCTGCACAAGCGCTACCGCGCGGAGGGCATCACCTTCCCCTACCCCGTGCGGACGCTGGCCTTCGCTCGCGACGAGGACCCCCGATCCTGGCTACCGGCCAGTCTTCATACACCGTAAACCGACGTGTGCGATGCTCGGAGGGTGAGCAATGACGCTGAATTCACCGAACCCGCACGGGTGAGCTTTCGCGGCCAGGGCGGGATCGTCCTCGCCGGGGACAGCTGGGGACCCGAGGACGGGCCACTGGTCGTCTTCCTGCACGGCGGCGGGCAGACCCGCGGCTCGTGGAAGGACTCCGGGCTGGCCCTGGCCAAGGCCGGAATGCACGCGGTCCTGCTCGACGCGCGCGGGCACGGCGACAGCGCCTGGGATCCCGAGGGCAACTACCGCCGCGACGCCATGGTCGAGGACCTGATGGCGGTGCTGCGGCAACTCGGCAAACCGGCGTTCATCGTCGGCGCGAGCATGGGCGGCCTGACCGGGCTCATCGCGACCACCCACCCCGACCGCGAGCTCATCACGGGCCTGGTGCTGGTCGATGTGGTCCCGCGCCCCGAACGCAAGGGCGTCGAGCGCGTCATCAACTTCCTGGGCAGCAACCCCGAGGGATTCGCCAGCCTCGAGGAGGCCGCCGACGCGGTCGCCGAATACCTCCCCCACCGCCGCCGCCCGCGCAATCCCGAAGGGCTGCAGCGCAATCTGCGGCAGCGGGCCGACGGCCGCTGGTACTGGCACTGGGATCCGGCCATGCTGTCCCCGCGCGGCGACGGCCGCGGCGAGGAGATCGACGTGCAGACCGAACTGCTCGAGAACGCGGCCCGCGGGCTGACCATCCCGGTGCTGCTGGTGCGCGGCAAGCTCTCCGACGTGGTCAGCGACGAGGGCGTAGCCGCCTTCCGGGCTCTGGTCCCGCACGCCGAGTACGCCGAGATCGGCACCGCCGCCCACACCGCGGCCAGCGACGCCAATGACGAATTCACCGACGCGGTCGTGGATTTCGTCCGCGCCCAGGTCGGCGAACAGGAGCGCTAGCTCATTCTCGCGTGAACACCCGGTCGAGCAGGTGGTCGAGCAATTCGACCGCCCGCTCCCGGGTGGCCCCGCCGGCCAGGATCGCCTGACTGACGGCGCTGGCCGTGAGCACGATCAATTCGGCGTCGAGTTCGGTTGCGTGCGCGTCTGATTCGTCCGGGCGTTCGCGCCGCAGCTGCTCGGTGAAGCTGGTGATCAGATAGCGCGGGGCTCCCATCATCTCCTCCGAGGTGACGGTATTGCCGGTCAGGTTGGCCGCGTGAAACGCCGCGAACACCAGATTGTCCTGGTGCCCTTGATCATCGAGCGGGATCAGCCCGATCGACACGGCCCGGACGACCTCGCGCGGCGTCGCGTCCGGAGCCAGCCCGCCGAGCGCCGCCGCGAACGCCTTCCCCCAGTCCTCCACGACCGCCTTGTGCGTGGCCAGCATCAGATCCCGCTTGGTGCCGAAGTAGTACTGGATCAGCCGCACCGAGATCCCGGCCTCCGCCGCCACCGCCTGGAACGTGGCCGCGTCCAGCCCGCCTGTGGCAATGACCTTGCGCGCGGCGGTGGTGATCTCCCGCCGCCGCTGCTCGTGATCGACCAAACGTGGCATGCGAACCGGCTCTCCTGAGGCTCCTGGGGGTGGAAGTTTTTGATGGTACGCCGATACCATTTTTATGATACGTTCATACCATCAACGAGGATGACGGGGAGGCGTGATGGCCCAGATCGGGCAATGGAAGAGCGAGACGGCCGAGGACGCCTACATGAGGGCCTACGCGTCACTGTCGACACTGTGGACGATTCCGTCCACCGAGTTCGACGTCGAAACGTCGTATGGCACAACACATGTCCGCAAGTGCGGCAGCGGCGAGGGAACGCCGCTGGTGTTGATTCCCCCCTTGAACGGCAATGGCGCGTGCTGGCACCCGATCATCGAGCGCCTCGCCGCCGAGCGGACGGTCTACGCACTCGACACCATCGGCGCGGCCGGGCTGAGCGTGCAGACCGCACCCATCACCGGCGGCGCCGACTACGGGAAATGGCTGGACGAGACGCTCGCGGCGCTCGACCTGCCGCATGCCCACGTCATGGGCTACTCCGACGGCGCGTGGCGGGCATTCATGGCGGGCGTCAACGGATCCGAGCGCCTGGCCCGCCCGTGCGCTGCAACAGATTCCGACCTGTGAGGTGGAGATCTACCCGGGTGCCTCACACGGCCTGCTGTTCCAAGGGCCCGACAAGGACGCCGTACTCGACCGGATCCTGGGCTTCGCTCGTATGCACGACCCGGCCGAACTGCTGCGCGCCGACTGACAGACCGACCCGAACCACCGCACCGAAGAGGAAGAGGAGGCCCGGATGGCCGACAAGATCGGACGTTTCATCAGCGCCAAGGCCGAGGCGAAGTACCTGAGCGCCTATGACGTCGTCGCCGCGCAATGGCCTGTGCCGTCGACCGATCTCGATATCAAGACCTCGTACGGGATCACGCGGGTGCGCGAATCCGGATCCGGGTACGGCACACCGATCGTGCTGTTGCCGGGCATGCCGGGCAACGGATTGTTCTGGGAGACGGTCATCGCGGACCTGTCGCGAGATCGGGTGGTGTACACGATCGACCCGCTGGGCTGGGCCGGACGCAGCGAGCAGACCGCGCCCCTTCGCGACGAGGCCGACATCGTCGCCTGGTTGATCGAGGTGTTCGACGGCTTGGGCGCGGAACGTGTGCACCTGGCCGGGTATTCGATGGGATCGTGGCTGGCGCTGCTGGTCGGGGTGCGGCATTCGGACCGGCTGGCGAGCCTGACCATGCTCGAGCCCGGCGGGGCCACGTTCACCAAACCGAAGTGGAGCGTGCTGCTCAAGTTCCTGGTCGGCGGGATCATCCCGACTCGCAAGCGCATGGAGAAGTTCACCGAGTGGCTGACCCCCGGTCTGCGGCACCGCGAGGAAATCTGGACGATGATCCTCGGCGCGATCAAGTTCCGCATCGCCATGCCGTGGGAACGACCGCTCTCCGATGAGCAGCTGGCGGCCGTCACCGCGCCGACGATGGTGCTGTTCGGCGCGGACACGGTCGCCAATGATCCGCAGGTCGGGGCGCAGCGGGCCCGCGATCACCTCCGGGGAGCCGTGGTGGACGTCTACCCCGGCGTGGGCCATGAAATGCTGTGGGCCATACCGGAGCAGGTGATCCCCCGGTTCCTGGACTTCGCGAACCGGCATGATCAGGTTCGGGCCTGAGGACCGATGATTTTCGAACTCCTTCTCCGTCGACACCTCTGGACAGACCGACGGAGAAGGAGTCCAGGAATGACGAGACCGTTTCGATTCGGGGTCGTTGCCCCGCTCATGACCGATGTGCCCACGTGGCGGGATCGGGCGCGCCGCATTGCCGACCACGGGTACTCGACGCTGCTGGTGCCGGACTTCCCGCTGACGCAGCCCGCTCCCGCACCGATGCTGGCCACCGTCGCGGCCGTCACCGATCTGCGCGTGGGCGCGTGGGTGTACGCGTCCCCGTTCCGTCCGGCCTGGCTGACCGCGTGGGAGGCGCACTCGCTCTCCCTGCTGACCGAGGGCCGCTTCGAAATGGGAATCGGCACCGGCAGACCGGGAATCGAAGACGAGCTCCGCGACAAGCGCATGCCCGCTGTCCCGCCACCGCACCAGCGCCTGGCCGACATCCGCGAGACCGTCCGATCCCTGCGCGAACTCGACGGCCCCGACCACCACACCCCCGTCGCAATGGCCGTACTCGGCCCGAAGGCCCAGGCCCTGGCCGCGGAAGCAGCCGACATCGTCACCTTCGTCCTGGGCGAGCACCCCCGTGCCGAAGTCGCCCGTCTGGCAACCGATTTCCGCGCGAAAGCCGACGTCGAACTCGCCCTCGCCGTCCCGGTCATCGGCGACACGGTCGCCCCGCACATGGCCCGCCCCGACACCGACACCGCCGCCCTCCACGCCGCCGACGCGATGACCGTCCTCCCGGACGACCCCGCGGCCGCGATCGACGAGATTCAGCGCCGCCGCGACGAAATGGGCTTCTCCTACTTCATCTTCGGCGCCGACTTCGCCGACCGGTTCGCCCCGGTCGTCGAAGCCCTTACCGGCCGATAGCGATCCGCGCGGCCGAGGGGAACTCCACGAATCCGGTTCCGAATGCGGGCCGAGATCGCCCGGACCGGGACTCGCCAGGCGGTCGTCGAGCTCTAGACCGGGCTCATCTCGGTCAGGGTGCGGCGAAGCCAGCGGTCGGCCTGGAGCGCGTCGACGGCCAGGTGGGCGGCCAGGTCGGCTTCGGCTGGATGCCGGGGTGGACCCCAGCTCGGGATCGCGAGCACTCGCATTCCCGCGGTGTGCGCGGAACGGATGCCCGCGGCCGAATCCTCCACCGCGACACACGATCGCGGGTCTACGCTCAACAGGCTCGCCGCGTGCAGCCAGGGCGCGGGATGCGGTTTGGTCTGTGCCCGGTCCTCGCGGGTGACCACGACCCGCAGCGAGCGGCGCAGGTCGAAGTGGTCGAGGACGGCATGCACGAATCGGCGCGGTGACGCCGACACCACACCGGCCGGCACCCGCTCGGCGGCGGTGGCCAGCAGCTTCTCCGCACCGGGCAACAAGGCGATCTGCCCGGTGTCGACCTGCTCGAGCATCAGATCGACACAGTCGGCGACCACCTGCTCGGGCCGTCCGATCCCGCATACCCGGGCCAGGTGGACCGCCCAGTCACCGTGACCGTGGGTTCGGTGACGGTCGGCTTCACCCCAGCGATGGCCGTGCCGTGCCGCGTAATCCGACCAGCAGCGATCCCACGGGTTCATGGTCGCGGCCAGGGTGCCGTCCAGATCGAACAGGACCGCCTCGACGCGTTCGCTCATGCCCGAACGGTCGCGGTCGACCGGGCCGCGCCCTGCCGGGCGAGGAGTTGATCGATCGAAATCAGTTTCAGCCCATGGGCATCGGCGAAGGCACGCAGCGCGGGCACTCGCATCACCGACCCGTCGTCGTGACACACCTCGCTGATCACCGCGATCGGCGCCAGCCCGGCCAGCCGCATCAACTCCACGCCCGCCTCGGTATGGCCCTGCCGTGCGGTCAGCCCCTGCGGGTGCGCGCGCAGCGGGAACACATGGCCCGGCCGTTGCAGATCACCGGAGTTGGTGGCCGGGTCCGCCAGCGCCCGCAGGGTGGCGGCCCGATCTGCGGCGCTGATCCCGGATACCACGTCCGCGACCGCGTCGACGGTGACGGTGAACGCGGTCTGTTTGCAATCCTGGTTCGTCGCTGTCATCAACGGCAGCCCCAGCGCATCCGCGCGTTCGGCCGGCATCGGCGCACACACCACGCCTCCGGTGTAGCGGATGAAGAACCCCAGCATTTCGGGAGTGGCGTGTTCGGCGGCCATGATCAGATCGCCCTCGTTCTCGCGATGCTCGTCATCGACCACGATCACCGCTCGCCCGGCGGCGATCTCGTGGACCGCGTCGTCGAGTTCGTCGAACAGGTTCACCCGGTATTGCGTAGTGGCTGGAACAGTCATCGTCAGCGGCCTCCGCCCGGTCTCGGGAATGGGATCACACAACACAGACGCTCAACAAACCAAGATCATCTTTCAACGGAGATCATTACCCATCGACGCCACCGAACATACGTTCGATCTTGTGGTAGGTTCGGGCGCATGTCGACACCACTGCAGGGATCGCTGCTCGATGGGTTCGGGGAGGTCGGGGTCGGTGGGCTGGACGGGATTCGGCGCACCGAGCTCGGGGACGGGGCGTGGGTGGATGTGCTGCCGGGGTGGTTGAGCGGGGCGGACGAGGTGTTCGAGCGGTTGGTGGCGCGGGTGCCGTGGCGGGCGGATCGGCGGGCCATGTACGACCGGATGGTGGATGTGCCTCGGCTGCTTTGTTTTTACGAGCAGGGTCGGGAGCTGCCGGATCCGGTGCTGGGCGAGGCGCGGGACGCGTTGAGCGCGCATTACGCCGAGGAGCTCGGGGAGCCGTTCACGACGTCGGGGCTGTGCTACTACCGCGATGGGAACGACAGCGTCGCCTGGCACGGGGATACGTTCGGGCGGGGCGCGACCGACGACACCATGGTGGCCATCGTGTCCGTGGGGGCGGCGCGGGCGCTGATGTTGCGGCCGCGCGGGGGCGGGGCGAGCGTGCGGTATCCGCTCGGGCACGGGGATCTCATCGTCATGGGCGGGTCGTGCCAGCGGACCTGGGAGCACGCCATTCCCAAGACCAAGCGGCCGGTGGGGCCGCGGATCAGCATTCAGTTCCGTCCGCGCGGCGTCCGGTAACGAGGGGTCCGGGCGCCGCGCACCCACCCCGGTGCGGCACGCCCGCAATGGCTTTCAAGCGCGACGCGCGAAATCGGGTACCCGTTCGGGGATCACGCCGCGCGCCACCAGGAAGACCGGCAGGCTGCGAATCACCGGAATGCGCCGGAAGATTCGCAGGGCCAACGGCGTCTCCGTGGCATTCGAGACGGGCAGCTTCCCCGACACCGCCGGGCGGATGACCCGGGCGTGGGCGATGCGCTGCATGCCCTGGATCACCGCGGTGGGCAGGATGCGCTGACGCTGGACCCGGGCCAGGTCGGCGGTGGTGACGCTGTGCGACAGCAACTTCGGGCCGAGAATGCGCGCGGCCGCGACCGCGTCCTGCACGGCGAGGTTGATGCCGACACCGCCGACCGGGGACATGGCGTGCGCGGCGTCGCCGATGCACAGCAGGCCGTCGGTGTACCAGCGGTCGAGGCGATCGAGTTTGACGTCGAGGAGTTTGACCTCGTCCCAGCTCCGCAGGGCCTCGGTGCGGTCGGCCAGCCACGGCACCACCTCGGCCAGATCGCGCATGATGACCCCCACCGGCTGGCTCCCGCGCAGTTCCGCGTCGCTGCCCTTGGCGATGAGGGTGGCGCTCTGCCAGTAGTCGCCGCGATCGAACATGACCACCACGCGATCGGCGCTGACCACCGGGATCAGACCGGCCGGGTCGGTGTCGTGCCGCGGAATCCGGAACCACCAGGCGTCGAAGGGAGTCGGCCAGTTCCGCACCCCGAGTCCCGCCGCCGCCCGCAGCACCGAGGCGCGGCCGTCGCAGGCCACCGTCAGCTCGGCGCGGATCTCGCCCTCGGTACCGTCTTTCGCGCGGTAGCGCACCCCGACGACCCGTCCGGCCTGGTGGACCAGGCCGACCGCCTCGGTGTTCATGCGCAGCCGGAAGCTCGGTTCGACATCGCCGGCGCGGGCCAGCAGATCCAGCAGATCCCATTGCGGCACCATGGCGATGTACTTGTGCCGGCCCGGGATCCGGGCCAGGGTCGCCAGCTGCACCATCCGCCCGCCGATGGGGATCTGCACATCGTTGAGCCGCCGCTGCGGCAGCTTGGCGAAGTCCTCGCGCAGCCCCAGCGCGTCGATCAGGTCCAGGGTGGTGGGGTGCACGGTGTCGCCGCGGAAGTCGCGCAGGAAGTCACCGTGTTTCTCCAGCACGGTAACCTCGATGCCCGCGCGGGCGAGCATGAGCCCCAGAAACATTCCGGCCGGACCGCCGCCGGCGATGAGACAGGTCGTACGTTCCATCGGGACCTCCCGAGCCGAAGACCATCACCTTCGATGGTAGGCCGAGTTCGGCTCGGGCACAGACGCTTCGCGGCACGGGTCAGCGGTCGCGGTAGAGCACGAAGAAGTACGGTTCGTTCAGACCGCGCATGTCCATGACACCGAGCAGCGTGTCCGCGTCGACGCGCCGGAAGATGTCGATGATGGGCAGATGGTCGTAGATCATTGCGGCACTGGACTTTCCCCGGAACTCCAGATTCCGCAGCCGGGCGCGCGGCGTGGTCGTGCGCAGCATCGGCCGCAGGACGCCCAGTGAGCGGCGCACCGGGCGCAGGGCCGAGACCGGCACCTTGCCCGCGAGGAACAGCGGCACCCGGCGCGGGTCGACGGCGAAGACGTCCCCGTCCGGCCCGGAGAACAGCAGCGGTTGCACGCTGTCGGCGCTGTCGAATTGCTTTCCATACCAGCCAGTTTCGACGAGCATGCCGTCCCACGGATGCCCGGTCCCCACCTCGGCACCGCGCCAGCGGCCGGTGGTGATCTCCTCCACCCGCACCGTGGGCAGGCTGTCGAACAGCTCCCACGCCTGCGCGGCCGTGACCTCGGCAGCCATCAGCTCCCGCAGGCGCGCCGTGCCATCCGTCGCCGAATCTGCGGCAACCATCATGATCTCCTCGATGAGAGTCGGCTGGATAATCCCTCTCACCCTAGCCTCGGATCAGAGGGGCACAGCAGACCCGACAGGACGGCCCAGATGGCCGAATATGTCGATATCAGCCGAGCGCAGCCAGAACACGACATCTTTTGGTCTAATCAACGAAAAGTTCGATAAACCACTAGCGACCCCCGTTTTAGTCGTCTAGCCTAAAACTATGACCACAGCGCGAGAGACCGCGGAGACCATCCGGGCGGCGCGGCGGCCCGAAGACCTCTTCGGCTCCGCCGCAACGGATTCCACGACCCGGCAGGCGGCGCGACGCCGATACCACCGGATGGCCGCCCTCGTTCACCCCGACCGGGTCGAGGCCGTCGACGCGCGCCTCGCGGAGGCGGCGTTCACCCGCCTGTCGGAGCTGTACCGGCGCTGGCTGGAGCTCGACGACGCCGCCTTCGAGGTGACCGGAGCGCACGGGCGCTACCCGGTCGGCGCACTGCACGCCGCCGGGTCGGTCGCGGATGTGTACCGCAGCGGCTCGGACCGGGTCGTCAAGATCCCGCGCCGCGCGGCCGCCAACCGGCTGCTGGCCGGGGAGCGAAATGCCTTGCGGGACATCGCGAGCGTGGCCGGTGAACACGAATGGCTGCGACCGTACTTTCCCGAACTCGTCGACACCGTCGACCATCTCGACTCCGGGACCGGCGAACACCGCACCGTGAACGTGCTCACCGCCCTCACCGACGGGTTCGTGACCATGGACGACATCCGGGCCGCCCACCCCGGCGGCCTCGACCCGCGCGACTACGCCTGGATGCATCGGCGCCTGCTGCGCTGCCTGGCCGGAGCCCGGCTCGCGGGCTGGGTGCACACCGCCATCAGCCCGGCCAATGTGCTGGTGCACCCGCGTCAGCACGGAATCGTGCTGGCGGGCTGGTCTTTCGCGACCCGGCCGGGCAATCCGGCGGCGGCGACACTGAAGTCGCTGGACTACCCGCCCGAGATCCGCGACGCGGTCTCCCCCGCCACCGACGTCCATCTCGCGCATCGCCTCATGCTCACCATGCTCGGCGACCGCGCGCCCGCGCTGATGCGCACCTACGCCACCGGGTGCCTGCAAGCCGATCCCCGGCTGCGCCCCGAGGCCGCCGACCTGCTCGGCGAATTCGACGACCTGCTCGACCGGCTCTACGGGAAGCGCCGCTTCCGGCCCTTCGAGCTCACGAAAGGTAAGTGATAGCAATGGGTTACGGAAGCTGGGACGATCGGGCCTACGACGCGGCGCGGACCTTCCGCGCGGCGAAGGGACTCGACGACTTCGGATACACCGCCGATATGCGGTCGGTGCCGTGGGATCAGTGGAAGGCGCACCCCACCCTGGATCCCAAGGGCGTGGGCATGCGGGAGTCGCGCGACTCCGACGACCACGGGAACTCGCTGCCCATCGCGGTGCTGTTCGACGTGACCGGCTCGATGGGCAGCGTGCCGCGCATCATGCAGGAGAAGCTGGCCAAGCTGCACGGGCTGTTGCAGCGCAAGGGATACGCCGACGATCCGCAGATCCTGTTCGGGGCCATCGGCGACGCCGACAGCGACCGGGTTCCCCTGCAGGTCGGGCAGTTCGAATCCGACAACCGGATGGACGAGCAGCTGCGACTGATCCTGCTCGAAGGCGGCGGAGGCGGGCAGAAGTCCGAAAGCTATGAGCTGGCGGCGTATTTCATCGCCCGGCACACCGTCACCGACGCGTGGGAGAAGCGCGGGCGCAAGGGGTACCTGTTCGTCGTCGGCGACGAGCTGAACAAGAAGCGGTTGACCGCCAGGCACATTCGCGAGGTCATCGGCGACGACGTGCGCAGCGACATCAAGGTCGACTCGATCTACCGCGAGCTGGCCGACCGCTGGCACGTGCACTACATCCTGCCCAATCAGTCCAGCTACTACCGGGATCCGGAGATCGCCGAGCACTGGCAGGGGCTGCTGGGCGAGCGGTTCCTGCGCCTCGACGATCCGGCCGCGGTGTGCGAGCTCATCGCGCTGGCCATCGGAATCAACGAGGACCGGGTCGATCTGGGGGCCGGGCTGGCCGACCTGCGCGATATCGGGTCGACCGGCGAGGCCGACGCGGTCGGCAAGGCGCTCGCGCCGCTGGGCGGCGCCCGCCGCGGCCGCAGCGTGGGCGCGCTGCCCGCCGCCACCGGCACGGACGACGTGGATCTCTGACAGATCCCGAGAGACGAAGGGACACCTCATGTTCGGCGACCGTCACCTGATCGTGGTGGACCTGGGCTTCGGCGACGCCGGCAAGGGCGCCACCGTCGACTGGCTGTGCTCGCCGGCGGCCGGGCTCGACGTGGCCGCCGTGGTGCGGTTCAACGGCGGGGCGCAGGCCGCCCACAATGTGATCGCGCACGGCCGCCACCACACGTTCCGGCAGTTCGGGTCCGGCACTCTGTCGCGGGTGCCGACCCTGCTGTCGCGGCACATGCTGGTCGAACCGCTGGCGCTGGCCGCCGAGGCGCGCGCCCTCGCCGCGCTCGGGGTCGCCGATCCGCTGTCCCTGCTCTGGGTGGACGAGCGGGCCCTGCTCACCACGCCGATCCACGGGGCCGCCAACCGCTGCCGGGAGGATACGAGGGGTACTTCCCGGCACGGTTCGTGCGGCATCGGCATCGGCGAGACCGCGAGCTACGCCCTCGACCACGACGCACCCCGCGTCGCCGACTGCGCGCGGCCGGATGTGCTGCGGCGCAAGCTGATCGCGCTCGAGCAACACTACGCACCGCTGCTCGCGGGCGGGCGGCACCGTTACGAACCGATCGACGAACTGATCGAGGCGTACACGGCGTTCGCGCGGGCGGTCGCGATCCTGCCCGGCGATCAGCTCGCCGGGTTCGCCCGCCACGGGCGGCTCGTGTTCGAAGGCGCGCAAGGCGTGCTGCTCGACGAATGGCGCGGACTGCACCCGTACACGACCTGGTCGACCGTCGAACCCCGCCACGCGCGCGCCATGCTCGGCCGCATCGGAGCACCCGGGTACGTGCTCGGCGTGACCCGGGCCTACATGACCCGGCACGGCGCGGGCCCCTTCCCCACCGAGGACCCCGCGCTCTCGATTCCGGAGCGGCACAACGGCACCGGCGAATACCAGGGCGCGTTCCGGCTCGGGCACCTCGACCCGCTGCTGCTGCGCTACGCGGTCGAAGCGTGCGACGGCATCGACGGGCTCGCGGTCAACCACCTCGACGCCGTCGGCGAAATCCGCACCGCCACCGGCTATCTCACGCCGGACGGCTGCGTGGATCGCGTCGAGACCGGAGTCTGGCAGAACCTCGACCACCAGCGGCGGCTCACCGACCTGCTCACCGCCGCCACGCCCGCGCTCGCCGATCTGCCCGCCGACGTGCCCGGGCACCTGGAGGCCGAACTCGGGGTGCCCGTCGTGCTCACCGCGCACGGCCCCGACCGAGCCGATCGCACGCTCCGCATCCCCGCTCAGGCATGATTGTCCACTTGTGGAGCAACAATCCGCGGTATCCATCGATGTGATCGCCCTGCGCTACGGGCCCGACGACCCCACCGCCACCCTCGGCATCGCCGCGCGGCGGTGGGACCCGTTCGCGGGCGAGCTCGCCCTCCCTGGCGTGCTGCTCGGCCTCGGCGAACGCCTGGCCGAGGCCGCCCACCGCGCCGTCCACACCAAACTCGGCGTCCCCGAAGACGCCATCCTCGCCGTCGGCCAGGTCGCCACCTTCGACGAGCCCAACCGCGACCCCCGCGGCCCGACCCTGTCCATCGCCATGTGGGCCGTCGTCGGCCCCCACGACAGCGACACCGCCACCTGGGTCCCCTTCGACACCGTCCCGCCCCTGGCCTTCGACCACAACCAGATCGTGTCGGCCGCCCGCACCCGCCTGGCCGAAATGCTCTGGAAAGACCTCACATTCACCCGCGCCCTCACCGGCGACCAGTTCACCGCCACCCGCGCGGTCGGCCTGACCACCGCCCTCCACGGCGCCAAGCCCGACCCCGGCAATCTCAACCGCACCCTCGCCGCCATCCCCGGCCTCGACCGCACCGGCGAACGCGTCCGAGTCAAGGCCACCGGCCGTCCCGCCGCCGTCTGGTCCTTCACCTGACTCGCCGAGTGGCACATGCTGGAGGGCATTTGCCCGAATTCACCTCCGGGATGTGCCACTCGGCGGAGGTGAATCAGGGGAGGAGTATCAGCCGGCCGCGGAGGCCGCCGGCGGACAGGCGGGCGTGGGCTTCGGCGACATCGGCCAACGGGAGGGTTTCGGCGACACGCGGGGTCAGGCGGCCCTGCTCGATCAGGGCGGCGAGTTCGGACAGACGGGGCCCGTCGGCGCGAATCCAGGTGTTGGCGACGCGGATTCCGCGCAGGCCCGCCGGTTCGGCACCGCCCACGACGGCGGCGAACGCGCCCGCGGAACGGACCGCGTCGAGTGCCTCGGCTCCGAGGGACGCGGCATCCACCGCGCCGTCCACTCCGCCGGGCACCAGGGCACGGACAGCCTCACCCAGCCGTGCGCCGCGCGGAACGAAGAACTCCGCACCCAGCTTGCGGACCAGGGGCTCGTCGGCGGCCGCGGCCGTCGCCACCACTCGAAGTCCCTGTGCCACGGCCAGTTCCACCGCGAAACCACCCACCGCTCCGGCCGCGCCCGTGATCAGAACCGTCTGCCCCGGGGCCAGGTCGAGCGCGTCCATCGCCTGCGCGGCCGTCAGCGCGTTCAGCGGCACGGACGCCGCCTCGACGGCGGAAACCCCACGCGGCGAGCGGGCTACGGCCGTCGCGTCCAGGACCACGTACTCCGCGTGCGTACCCAGTGGCACGTCCAAGCGGTCGGACAGGCCGAACACCTCGTCGCCGATCGCGAATTCCGTGACACCGGAACCTATCTCGTCGATCGTTCCGGCGACGTCCCAGCCGAGGCCGATCACGTCGCGGGCCACCATGAGGCCCGCCGCCGCCAACCCGCCCGAGCGGGTGTGCAGATCCACCGGATTCACCCCGGCCGCGGCGACCCGGATCCGCACCTGACCCGGACCCGCCGACGGCACGGGCACCTCGGCCACCTCCAGCACCTCGGGACCGCCGAAGGACCGAACAACCACGGCGCGCATGTGAAATCTCCTCTGCTGTAGCACTTCCCGCTGTCACAGCAAACCTACGGAGTGTTACTCTCCCCGGGGAAGTACGCACCTTCGAGTGCGTACCGCACGCGAGGGAGAGCCATGGCGACCAGGACAGCGGCCCAGCAGCGAGCCGACGCGCGCCGCGAATACGACGCCTACATCCAGGAATGCCCCACCCGCCATCTGCTCGACCGCATCAGCGACAAGTGGGTGAGTCTGCTGCTCAACGCCCTCGCCGACGGCCCCCGCCGCTACTCGGACCTGTCGCGCAAGGTCACCGGCGTGAGCCAGAAGATGCTCACCCAAACCCTGCGCAGCATGGAACGCGACGGACTGGTCAGCCGCACGGTCACCGCCTCGGTGCCGGTACGAGTCGACTACGAACTCACCGAACTCGGCCGCAGCCTGCTGCCGGTCATGCAGGCCATCAAATCCTGGGCGGAAACCCATATCGAAGACGTGCTCGCCGCCCGGGCCGGCTACGACGAGAACCTCTGACTACCGGCCGCCCCGCCACCATCCGATGCCGGCGGGCAGGGTCGGCTTCGGTTGCGCGAACGGCGAAACTCATCCGTGCGGGAGCGCGCTCTCGACGGGCTATTCTGCCGCGGCGGACCCGTCGCCACTCACTGGGTGGGTCGTCGCGGGCCGATAGCCGATGACCGACTCGACGAGTTGGTGGACGGCTTCGAGGAGGCGGTCCTTCTGCCCGGCGCGGACCATGGCGGGGACCAGTTCACCGCCGAGGGGGGCCAGTAGCAGGCCGCCGACCACATCCGCGTCGAGGTCGGGGCGGACCTCGCGCAGCAGGGCGCCGATGTGGGCGGCCCAGAAGGCGTGGAATTCGTCGCGGCGGGGGTGCGGGGGCAGGGCCATGTAGGCGACGTTGAGTTCGATGTCGTCGGCGATCAGGCGGGCCATCGCGTCGAAATAGGCGAGCAGGCGGTCGGCGGCGGGAGCGCCGGGCCCGAGCGGGGGCGGGCCGGACTTCACCGCCTCCATCAGGGCGATCGCGCCTTCGGAGACGAGTTCGTAGAGCAGGCCGGCCCGATTGCCGAAGCGGTGGAACAGCGTGCCCTTGGCGACTCCGGCCGCCGCGGCGATGCGGTCCATGGTGGCCGCCTCGGCCCCCTCCTCGGCGAACAGCCTGCGGGCCGCCTCGAGGATTGCCTGGCGATTGCGGGCCGCGTCGGCACGGACCTTGGGCGCGTTCATATCACCGCTTTCGTTGACAACTTGACCGGCGGTCAATATCTTCGCGGATATCAACTTGACCGTCAGTCAACTTATGAGGTTTCAATGCAAGCAATCCTATTGACCGCCACCGGCGGACCCGACGTCCTGGTCGCGGGCGAGGTGCCCGCGCCGCGTCCGCAGGCCGGTGAGATCCTGCTGCGAGCCGAGGCGATTCCGGCGATCTTCCCCGAGACCATGCTGCGTTCCGGCGCGTTCCCGCTGCCGGTGCAGTTCCCGATCGTGTTCGGCACCCAGGCCGCGGGCGTCGTCACGGAAGTCGGCGCCGGCGTGGACGGCTCGCTGATCGGGCAGCGAGTGTTGGTGAGCAGCAATAGTTTCGGCACTTACGCCGAACAGATCTGTGTCCCGGCCGACGCGGCGACCCCGATTCCGGACGCGCTGGGCACGGTCGAGGCGGCGGCCGTGGCCATGAGCGCCTCGGTGGCGATCCAGCTGCTCGGGACCGCGGGGCTCACCGGCACCGAGACCGTGCTGATCGAGGTCGCCGGGACCGGTGTCGGGGCGTATCTCACGCAATTGGCCAAGGAGTACGGCGCGGCGCGGGTCATCGCTACCGCGGGCGGGCCCGAAAAGGCCGCGCAGGCCCGTGAATTCGGGGCGGACACGGTCCTGGACCACCACTCCCCCGGCTGGACCGATCAGCTGCGCGAAATCCTCGGCGGCGCAACGCTGGACGTGGTGTTCGATTCGATCGGCGGTGAATCCGCGCTCGCACTGCTGGATCTCATGACGCCGCTGCGCGGCCGGATGCTCGGCTACGGCTTCCTGACCGGGCCCGCGCAGATCGGTCCGATGGATCTGATCATGCGGGGTCTGACGTTCATCGGCTGCTCGGGTCCCGCCTGGCTGGGCGGAGTCGCGCAAGCGCGCGGTGCGGCGCTGGAGCGGGCCGCGTCGGGCTCGATCACGCCTTTGATCGACCGGGTACTGCCCCTCGAAAAGGCCGCCTACGCACACCGATTGCTCGACGATCGGGCCGCCAAGGGCGCGATCGTGCTGCAGCCCGGCCCGGCCTGAACCGAAACCGGTTGATCAGCCGGTGATTTCCCACTCGTAGACGGTCAGTTCCGACGCGCCCGTGGTGTGAATCGGATCGGTGTGGACCAGATCCTGTGCGGCGGCGAGGTTCTCGGCGGTGATCACGTACGCGCCGCCGCTGCCGTCGGTGAATTTGCCGGTCTCCACCAGCTGTCCGTTCGCACGGACCTGCGCCAGCCAGTCCTTGTGCGGAATGACGACGGAGTCGTCGAAGCGCGGGGTGCGCATGGCCATCACCAGATATTTGCGCACCCTGCGCCTCTCCTTTGAACTACTTCTCGCGAACTACTTCTCGTCGTCGGCGGGGACGACGGTGGCGCGGGTCGCGGCCGCTGCGGCACGGACCTGCGGGGCCACCTGGACCACCTGGCCGAGCACGCCGTTGATGAACGACGGGGAATCGTCGGTGGACAGCTCCTTGGCCAGCTCCACCGCCTCGTCCACCGCCACCACCGGGGGAACGTCGTTGGCGTGGAACAACTCCCACACCGCGACCCGCAGGATGGCGCGGTCCACGGCGGGCAGCCGTCCCAGCGTCCAGTCCTGAGAGAGGTACGACTCGATGGTGCCGTCCACCCGGTCCAGATCGTCGGCGACGCCTTCGACCAGGACCCGGGTGTAGGGGTTCACCGGCGCGACGGTGTCGGTCTCACGCACCGACAGCGAGACCCGCTCGGCGAGCAGATCCGCGGGATCGATATCGCGGGCCTCCGCCTCGAACAGCAGATCCACCGCACGCCGGCGCGCCTTGTGCCGTGCGCCGAGCTTCTTGAACGACTTCTTGTCCGATTGATCGGCCACGGAAGACATTATCCGTCGCGTCAGTTGTTGACGCGGCTGATGTAGCTGCCGTCGCGGGTGTCGATGCGCAGCTTGTCACCCTGGTTGATGAACAGCGGCACCTGCACCTCGGCGCCGGTCTCCACGGTGGCGGGCTTGGTGCCGGCCGAGGAGCGGTCGCCCTGCAGGCCCGGCTCGGTGTGGGTGACGACGACGTCGATGGCGACGGGGAGTTCGACGAACAGCGCCTCACCCTCGTGCATGGCGATCTGGACGGCCATGTTCTCCAGCAGGAAGCCGGCGTTGCGGCCCAGCAGGCCCTCGCTCAGGTGGACCTGGTCGTAGGTCTCACCGTCCATGAAGATGAAGTCCTCACCGTCGTGGTAGAGGTAGGTCATGTCGCGGCGGTCGACGGTCGCGGTCTCGACCTTGACGCCGGCGTTGAAGGTCTTGTCGACGACCTTGCCCGAGACCACGTTCTTCAGCTTGGTGCGCACGAAGGCGGGACCCTTGCCCGGCTTGACATGCTGGAACTCGACGATCTGCTGCAGCTGATTGTCGATCTTCAGCACGAGGCCGTTCTTGAAGTCACTGGTGTCCGCCACTGTCCTCGGATCTCCTACTAGTCGTTATACAACCGCGCGTCAGTCGACGACGGTCAGGTCTTTGCTGGTGCGGGTGAGCAGTTCCGGGCCCCCCTTGCGAACCACAAGCGTGTCCTCGATCCGGACGCCACCGCGGCCGGGGAAGTACACACCTGGCTCGACGGTCACCGCCACGCCATCGAGAAGTGTACCCGTGCCCGTTTTGGCGATTCCGGGCGCTTCGTGGATCTGCAGGCCGACGCCGTGTCCGAGGCCGTGGACGAACAGCTCGCCGTGACCGGCCGCCTCGATCACCGAGCGCGACGCCGCGTCCACCGCCCGGGTGGAGACGCCCGGTTTCAGTGCCTCGCGGCCCGCCTGCTGTGCGGCGTGGACCAGGTCGTATACCTCGCGCTGCCAGTCCGAGGGCTGCCCGAGCACGAAGGTGCGGGTCATGTCCGAGTGGTAGCCGCCGACCACCGCGCCGAAGTCGAGCTTCACGAAATCGCCGGTGGCCAGCACCGCCTCGGTCGGACGGTGATGCGGGACAGCCGAATTCGCGCCCGCGGCCACGATGGTCTCGAAGGCGACCGCCTCCGCGCCGTTCTCGAACATCAGCCACTCCAGGTCGCGGGCCACCTGCCGCTCGGTGCGGCCCGGGCGGATGCCGCCGCGTTCGAGCAGGGTGGCCAGCGCCGCGTCGGCGGCATCGCAGGCCGCGGCCAGGCGGCCGACCTCGTAGGCGTCCTTGACCATGCGCAACTGTTCGACCAGGCCCGAGACCGCGACCAGGTCGAGGCCGGTGGCCAGCGCCGACAGGGCGCGATGCTGTTCGACGGTCATGATGTGGCTCTCGAAGCCGACGCGGCCGGTCTGCCATTCCCCCGCGATCTCCACCACGCGCCGGGCGCTGGCCCGGTTGATCTCGGCTCGCAGATCCGGCACCTGCACCCCGACCTGCGTGATGTAGCGGCCGTCGGTGCAGATGATGGTGCGGTCCTCGCTGGAATCCCAGGCGTACACCAGCAGCGCGGCATTGGAACCGGTGAAGCCGGTCAGGTACCGGATATTGATCAGGTCCGTGACCAGCAGGGCATCAATGCGGTTCTCTACGAGCAGGTTGCGCAGGTTGGCCCTGCGCAGCGCGTAGTTCGGTCGCTCGGCCGGATCCTGATCAGCAGACATGGGTCAAAGTTACCGCCGACACGCCGCAACACCGACACTCAACACGTGAAAGGGCCGGTTACGGAAACCACGGTGTTCACAACCGAAGTAGTTGTCCACATTTCGTGATCGGCCGCCCCGGGACGCCCGCGAGCGCGGGAACCTCGAGGCATGGACCCGATGGCCGTACTCCTGTTCACCGCATGGTGTCTCGCCCTGAGCACCTGCGATCTGCGCGCACGACGCCTGCCCAACGCCTTGACCGTGCCCGGTGCGCTCGCCGCCCTCGGTTACGGATTCGCCGTCGGCAAGCCCACACTCGCGCTGCTCGGCGCAGTGCTGCTGGCGCTGCCCTATCTCACCGTCCACCTGTGCGCCCCGCACGGTCTCGGTGCGGGCGATGTGAAACTCGCGCTCGGTCTAGGGGCGGTGACAGCCGTCGCCGGGCCACGGACCTGGGCTTGGGCCGCTCTCGCCGCACCGATGCTCACCGCCGCCGCGGCGGTCGGCACCTACCTCGCACGGCGCTCACAGCCGGACGACCTGGGGCGATATCGGTACTCTCTGAGGCGGTCGCCGCGGATTCGAGACACGCGGGCGGAAAGCCGGATCGGGACCCTCGCACACGGGCCCGCGATGTGCGCGGCGAGTGTGGTGGCGTTGCTGGCGCGGCGCTGACATCGGGCGGCGCGTGGGCCGTGTGTTCGAGCACCCCTTCTCTCATGGAAAGATGTAACTCGTGTTGCGCTGGATAACTGCCGGAGAATCCCATGGTCCTGCTCTCGTCACCATCCTCGAGGGGATGGTGGCCGGTGTCGAGGTGACCTCCGCCGAGGTCGGCTCGGAGCTGGCCCGACGGCGGCTCGGGTACGGGCGCGGCGCGCGGATGAAGTTCGAGGCCGATGTGGTGACCATGGTCGGCGGCGTGCGCCACGGCCGCACCATGGGCGGCCCGGTCGCCATCGAGGTGGCGAACTCGGAGTGGCCCAAGTGGACCCAGGTCATGTCCGCCGATCCGGTGGACGAGGCCGAGCTGGCGGATATGGCGCGCAACGCGCCGCTGACCCGCCCGCGGCCCGGGCACGCCGACTACTCGGGCATGCTCAAGTACGGCTTCGACGACGCCCGCAATGTGCTCGAGCGCGCCAGCGCCCGCGAGACCGCGGCGCGCGTCGCGGCGGGCACGGTCGCCAAGAACTTCCTGCGTCAGGCCCTCGGTGTCGAGGTGATCTCGCACGTGGTCTCCATCGGCACCGCCGCCAACACCACCGGAGTCGTGCCGAGCGCCGGGGATCTGGCCGCCATCGACGAGTCGCCGGTGCGCGCGTTCGACAAGGACGCCGAGGCCGCCATGATCGCCGAGATCGAGGCCGCCAAGAAGGACGGCGACACCCTCGGCGGTGTGGTCGAGGTCGTGATCGAGGGCCTGCCGGTCGGGCTGGGCTCGTTCACTTCCGGTGAGGCGCGCCTGGATTCGCGACTGGCGGCCGCGCTCATGGGCATTCAGGCCATCAAGGGCGTCGAGGTCGGCGATGGTTTCGAGACCGCGCGCCGCCGCGGCAGCCAGGCCCACGACGAGATGCGGCCGGGCCCCGACGGCGTGCTGCGCTCGACCAACCGCGCCGGCGGGCTCGAGGGCGGCATGACCAATGGCGAGGCGTTGCGCGTGCGGGCGGCCATGAAGCCGATTTCGACGGTGCCGCGGGCACTGGCGACGGTCGACATGTCCTCCGGTGACGAGGCCGTGGCCATCCACCAGCGCTCGGACGTGTGCGCGGTCCCCGCCGCCGGTGTGGTCGCCGAGGCCATGGTGGCCCTGGTCGTGGCACAGGCCGTGCTGGAGAAGTTCGGCGGCGACTCGCTGCCCGAGACCGTCGACAACATCCACGCCTACCTGAAGCGCGTCAACGCTCGCCCGCACATCCCGGGCAATGCCGGGCAGTGACCACTGACGACGGCGCGGTGTCGGGCGAGCAGGAACCGACCGCGGCGGGAGCGGCGGCCGGGCCGACGGCCGCGCCCGGTGACATCGAACCCGATATCGACGAGAACGACCGGCCCGCACCGAATCTGGTGCTGGTCGGCCCGCCCGGCGCGGGCAAGTCGACCATCGGCCGCAAGCTGGCGCGCGAGCTCGGCGTGGACCTCTACGACACCGACGCCGGTATCGAGGAACGCGCCGGGCGCACGATTCCGGAGATCTTCGCCGAAGACGGCGAACCGGAATTCCGCCGCATGGAGGAAGAGGTCGTCCGCGACGCGGTCCTGGCCGGCCACGGCGTGGTCTCCCTCGGCGGCGGCTCCGTGCTGTCCGCCGCCACCCGCGCCCTGCTGCGCGACCGCACCGTCGTCTACCTGGAAATCAGTGTGGGCGAAGGGCTTCGCCGCACGGGTGCCAGCACCAACCGTCCCCTCCTCAACGGCGACGACCCCGCCCGCAAATACCGCGAACTGATGAAGACCCGCCGCCCCCTCTACCGCGAGGTGGCGACCGTCCGCGTCCGCACCGACGGCCGCAGCCCCGGCCGCGTGGTCCGCATGATCCTGGCCAAACTCGGCCTCGAACCCATTGCGCGCCCGGAGGATTCGACCGCCGAACCCACCACCGTCGAACCCGGCATCAGCAGCTCCCGTTCCCGCGCCCGCCGCAAACGCCGCCGCGGCGGCGGCCGCGGCAAGGCCGAGACCCAGCCCGCCACCCTCACGAACACGACTGCCGCCGACCCGAATCCGGCCACTCCCGCCGAGAACCGGGAATCACCCGCACCGGCCGCCGATACCGGCGAGGGTCCCAAACGCGCCCGCCGCAACCGACGCTCGCGCCGCAGAGGCGGCCGGTCGACCGAAACGGGCTCGCCCACATCGGCCGTCGAGATGTCGACGGACCCCGGCCGCGATACGGCTACCACCACGACCGGTCCAGGCGACCGGTCCGCCTCCAGCGGCTCCGACGCCCCGGGCAGTTCATTGTCGGGAGGCGGACGCCGCCGTCGCGCGTCCCGTGCGGCCGGGGCGCCCGCGAACGCCATCGCGGGCAGCACCGGTTTCGAGTCGGGATCGGCTGCCGCACAGCAGGATTCAGGCCGGTCCGCAGCCCCGCAGCCGCGGACCGGCGCGGCCGCGCAATCGGACTCGGCCCGCCCCGCCGGACCGGTCGCGGCCCCCGGCAGCGGCCGTTCCCGTCGTGCTCGGGCCCGCCGCGCCCGAGCACGCGCCCGCGAGCACGAGACCACCCGCACCGCGGATTCCACGCCAACGGCCACTCCCCCTGCGACAGGAGGAGATTCGTGATCGGCACGGCGTCACCAACCATCTTTTCGATCGATCGCGTCCCCGCTCGCCGGGGACTCGCTACTTTTCCGCCGTCGGGCGGGATCATTCACGGAGGAGTCCTATGAGCGAGCCGACTCGCATCGAGGTTCGTACGGCCGACCCGTACCCGGTGATCATCGGGCGCGGGCTGTTGGGGGATCTGGTCGAGCAGGTGACCGGGCGGTCCGGGGTGCGGACCGTTGCGATCTTCTATCAGCCGCCGCTGGCCGAGACCGCCGAGGTGGTGCGGAAGGCGCTGGTGGACAAGGGGATCGACGCGCATCGGGTGGAGATTCCGGATGCGGAGGCCGGTAAGGATCTGCAGGTCGCGGGGTTCTGCTGGGAGGTGCTGGGGCGGATCGGGCTGACGCGCAAGGACGTCATCGTGAGCCTGGGCGGCGGTGCGGCGACCGATCTGGCCGGGTTCGTGGCGGCCACCTGGATGCGCGGCGTGGATATCGTGCACGTGCCGACGACGCTGCTGGCGATGGTGGATGCCGCGGTCGGCGGCAAGACCGGCATCAACACCGAGGCGGGCAAGAACCTGGTCGGCTGCTTCCACGAGCCGGCGGCGGTCATGGTGGACCTGGCCACGCTGGAGACGGTGCCGCGCAACGAGATCGTGGCGGGCATGGCCGAGATCATCAAGGCCGGTTTCATCGCCGACCCGGTGATCCTGGAGCTGGTGGAGCGCGACCCGCAGGCCGCGCTGGACCCGACCGGCGACGTGCTGCCCGAGCTCATCCGCCGCGCCATCCAGGTCAAGGCCGATGTGGTGGCCGCGGATCTGAAGGAATCGGATCTGCGCGAGATCCTCAACTACGGCCACACTCTCGCCCATGCCATCGAGCGCCGTGAGCGCTACCGCTGGCGGCATGGTGCGGCCGTGTCGGTGGGCCTGGTGTTCGCGGCCGAGTTGGGCCGGCTGGCAGGGCGTCTCGACGACGCCACCGCCGAACGCCACCGCGCCATTCTGGAGAGCATCGGCCTGCCCACCACCTACGACGCCGACGCGCTGGGCCAGCTGATGGATTCCATGCAGACCGACAAGAAGACCCGTTCGGGCGTCCTGCGTTTCGTGGTGCTCGACGGTCTGGCCAAGCCGGGCCGCCTCGAGGGCCCGGACCCGAGCCTGCTCGCGGCCGCGTACTCGGCCATCGCCCGTGAGGACGGCCCCACCGGCGGAGCCATCCTGCTCTAGTCAGGCGCCGATGCCGGCGGTGGTGGTGAAGGTCGCCATCATCGCCATGTCCTCGTGTTCGAGGTTGTGGCAGTGCATGACGAACCGCCCCGCGTGGTCGGTGAACCGGACGGCGATCTCGGCCATGCCGGTGGCGGTGAGGTAGAGGGTGTCCTTCCACCCGCCGTCGGCGGCCAGCGGCGCCCGGCCGTTGCGCGAGAGCACCTGGAACTGGTTGAGGTGCAGGTGAATCGGATGGTCGAGATCGGTGGAGACCTGCCAGATCTCGACCTCGCCCAACCGGGGCCGCGCGATCGGTGTGACCGGATCGTAGGCGTGGCCGTTGATCACCCACCCGCGCATGCCGCCCGCATCGCCTTGCCGGAAGGCGAAGCGGCGCGTGGCGACCGCGGTGCGGCGCTCGAGCGTCTCGAATTCGGTCAACCGGTCGGGGACGACCGCGGTGTCGGTCACCTGCTGGGCGACCTCGAATCGCATGACCCGCGTGGTGGTTCCGGCACCGAGGTCGTTGTAGACGGTGACCTGCTCGCCGACCGCGCACCCCGAGAAGTCCGCGACCACGTCGTAGCGTTCGCCGGGTGCGATGGTCAGCTCGGTCAATTCCTGTGGCCGCGCGAGCAATCCGCCGTCGGATCCGATCTGCACGATCGGCAGTGAGCCGCCGCGGCGGTCGAAGCGCAAGCGGTACACCCGGGCATTGGACGCATTGAGCAATCGCAGCCGGTAGCGCGCCGTGTCGACGCGATGCGCGGGCCACGGCACCCCGTTGACCAGCACCACGTCACCGAGCACACCGCGCCCGAACTTCCCGCTCACCCCGGGCGTGTGCGTCGAGGTCGGATCCAGCGCCGGGTACACGAACCCGCCGCGCGCGTCGAATGCCCGGTCGGCGAGCATGATCGGGATGTCGCGCACACCCGAGGGCAGCCCCAGCCGTTGCTCGGCATCGTCGGTCACCAGATGGAATCCGGCCAGTCCGCGCCACACCGACGGCCCGGTGAAATCCATCCGGTGATCGTGGTACCAGAGCGTCGCCGCGGGCTGCCCGCCCGGATAGGTGTAGTCGCGTTCCCCGATCGTGGTGTGCGCCGAGGGATCCGGACGTCCCATCGTGTCGCCCATGGCGTCCATGCCGCCGCCCACCGGATACAGCAGATCCGTCGGATACCCGTCCGATTCCTCGGGCACGTGCCCGCCGTGCAGGTGCACGACCGCGGGCACCGGCAGCTCGTTGCGATGCGTGACCACCGTGCGCCGGGCCCGATTCGACACCACGGTCGGCCCGGGGAAGATCCCGTTGTAACCCCAGATCGGCGTCGAATAGCCCGGCAGCACACTGGCATTCGCGACCCGCTGCACGATCCGGTAGTAGTCGGTGGCGTCGTCGCGCCGCTCGGGCGCGAGCACGGGCGGCACGGCCAATGGCAGGGTGAACGGTTCCGGCAGCCGCGCCGCGCTGGTCAGGTGCAGCCGGTCGGCGGGCGAATCCACCGACAGCTGCCACGCGCCCGCCGCCCCGGCCACGCCGAGCGCGGCCACCGTCCGCAGCATGGCGCGCCGCGACATCCGCGAATTCATCGGCCCGCCTCCACGGTCGGCTCCGCCGCGATCTGCTCGGCGGCCGTCGGCTCGACCGACGCCTCGACGAGATTCCAGCTCCGCACCGTCAGGTTCAGCAGTCCGGCCACTATCACCACCCCGAGCGGAATGTGCACGGCCAGCGCCATGCGGTAGCCGAACATGATCTGCAGTCCCGTGATCACCGCGATCACCGCACCGATGCCGACGAACCGTCCGGGCGTGCCCGCGAACCGCCACGCGGCCGCGAAACACAGTGTCAGCAGCACGACTCCGACGAACAGCACGGCCGCGTTCACCGCGTGGGCGTCGAGCGCGTCGTAGCTGCCCGCCATGAATCGGCCCGCGAACATGGCCTGGGCGAAAACGTCGAGGGTGACCAGGGTGGTAGCCGTGCGCAACACCAGTTGCCAGGTCCGAGTGCTCATCGGCACCTCTCAATAGTTCTAGAATCTGAATAATTCAGAAGTCTGAACTTGTATGCTGGTAGCTGTCAAGCACGAATGGGAGGCACAGTGGCGCAAGCGCATCCGGTCGATACGGAGCTGCGGGACCGATTGGTGACCGTGGTGCCGCTGATCTCCTCGTTCCTGCGGCGCGCCAAACAGGACATGCCCGCGGGGATGCGGCAGGCCTTCGAGGCCGCGGGCCTGGGTCCGCGACACGGCGCGGTGCTGGCGCACGTGTGGTCGTCCGGCCCGATGAGCGTGGGCGAAGTGGCGCGGCAGTTGAACCTGAGCCTGACCAATACCAGCCAGCTCAGCGGCGAACTCACCCGCGCGGGATGGCTACGCCGCGAGAGCGATCCGGCCGATCACCGCCGGACCCTGCTGTCGGTGCCGCCCGAGCGGCACGCCGAATTCGGCGAATTCCTCGACCGCCGTAGCGATGTGCTCCTGCGCGCCATGAATCGACTGACCCCCGACCAGCGGGAGGGCTTCATCGCGGGCCTCAGCGCCTGGGCTCAGGAGATCGAGGAGACGACTCGGACCTGAACGGCCGCAGACGAAAAACCCCGCGCCGCAAGCAGTGCGGCGCGGGGTGAAGATCCGGGGTGTCAGGCGTTGGCGGGGGCGGGGGCCGAAGGGGCGGCGGGGGCGCTCTTCTTGCCCTCACGCCCGACCAGGAAGCGGCCGATGGCCACCCCGAGCATGCCCGGAATGAAGATCAGCAGCACGATCCAGGCCGCGCCCGAGGTGACGTTGAACAGCAGTCCCTGGTGGCCCAGGTCGAACTTGGGGATGAAGTCGAGGATCCAGGCGACCAGCCCGGCCCCGACGCCACCGGCGAGGGCGGCCTTGAGCCAGCGCATGGTCAGATCGCCACCCTGCTCGGGATCGGGATTGGCGCGGCGGTCGGCGCGACCGTCCAGCACGCCCCAGGCGATGACCGCGCCGACCAGCACGATCAGGCACAGGATCCGCATATACGCACCGGCGGTCGGCCAGGTCATCATGCCGAAGCCGAGCAGGGTCTCCAGCACAACGGTCAGCGCCCCCAAGCCCACGGCGCGCAACACCCACGCATTCATGTCGATCACCTTAACCTGCGCGGCCGTTCGGCCGAACCCAAAGAATTGAAACTTGTTCCAGAACCATAGCGGGACCGGGGCCGCAGGACACACCCGGGCCCGACACGCTGCTAGAAATGCGGTGTGAGCATCGAAGCCGTCGCCCTACTGCAGGACCCGATTCGCAAGCGGCTCTACGACTACGTCGCGGCCGCCGATCACGATGTCAGCCGGGACGAGGCGGCCGAGGCGGTCGGGATCAAACGACCGCTGGCCGCCTTCCATCTGGACAAGCTCACCGAGGCCGGACTGCTCGACGCGGTGTTCCGCCGCCCGGAGGGACGCACCGGGCCGGGTTCGGGACGGCCCGCCAAGTTCTATCGGCGCGCCGAGGCCGAGTTCACCGTCAGCCTGCCGGCCCGCGACTATCGCACGGTCGCAACGATTCTCGCCGAGGTGGTCGAGCACGAGGGCTTCGAGGAGGCGATCGAGCAGGCGGCGGCCGCGCACGCACCTCAGCTCGAGGGCCGCGACCTCATCGACGCGCTGCGCGACCAGGGCTACGAGCCGTATCCGGACGGCGAGACCCTGCGGCTGCGCAATTGCCCCTTCCACAAGCTCGCCGTGGACTTTCCGCCGCTGGTCTGCGGCATGAATCTGGCCCTGCTGGCCGGTCCGGCCGCGGCGGCGGGCTGGACCGCGCGGATGGATCCGGCTCCCGGTCGATGCTGCGTTTCCTTTTCTAAAACCAATACCGACTAGTTATAGTCGAGCCATGCACCTCGCACAGCTCAATATCGGGCGCATGGTCGCCCCCGAAGGCGATCCCCGGGTCGCCGAATTCTTCGCCGCCCTCGACGAGATCAACGCCGTCGCCGACTCCTCCCCCGGCTTCGTCTGGCGCATGGTCGACGGCGAATCCAACAACGCCACCTCGCTACGACACGACAGCGACCCCGACATGCTCGTCAACATGAGCGTGTGGGAATCGCGAGAAGCCTTGTTCGACTACGTCTATCGCAGCGGCCACATGGACTATGTGCGCCGCCGCCGGGAATGGTTCATCCCGCTGCGCGAGGTGTTCACGGTGCTGTGGTGGCTGCCGGAAGGCGAACTGCCGACCCTCGACGACGCCATGCGCCGCCTGGCCCATCTGCGCGAGAACGGTCCCACGCCTTACGCTTTCACCTTCCGGCAGTCCTTCGAGCCCGAGGTCCCGGAATCAGTCCTGTAGCGCCGCGGCCATTTCCGCGCGCGGGGCGGGCTTGCCGGTGAACTGCTCGACCTGACCGTAGGCCTGGTTCAGCAGCATGTCGAGACCGCTCACGACGGTATTGCCCGCGCGGGCAACGGCTTCGGCGAGCGGGGTCGGCCAGGGGTTGTAGATGGCGTCCAGCACGACCGGGGCCACCGCCACCGAATCCGCCACGGCCGCGGCGGCCTCGGCGGGCACCGTGCTGACCACGGCGTCCACATCGGAGCAGACGAACAGCAGCCCCTCGGGATCGAAATCGAGCACCTCGGCCGACATGCCCAGCTGCTCGGCCAATTCGAGGGTGTCGGCGGCGCGGCGGCGGTCGCGGGCCACGATGGTGACGGTGTGCGCGCCCAGATCCGCGAGCGCCAGCAGGGCCGGGCGGGCGGTGCCGCCGGCGCCCAGCACGACGGCTCGCGCGATCTCTTTCACGCCCGCGCCTTCCAGCGCGCCGCGCACGCCGTCCACGTCGGTGCAGTCGGCGCGCCAGCCGGTCTCGGTGCGCACCAGGGTGTTCGCCGATCCGACCAGCTCGGCGCGTGCGGTCCGCTCGTCGGCGTAGGCGAGCGCGGCGACCTTGCCCGGCATGGTCACCGACAGCCCGACCCATTCCGGCCCGAGCCCGTCCACCAGCCCGGGCAGCTGCTCGCCGGTGCACTCGATGCGCTCGTAGGTCCAGTCCAGGCCCAGCGCCCGGTAGGCCGCCAGATGCAGTTGCGGTGAGCGCGAATGCGCGATCGGGCTACCCAGCACCGCCGCCCTGCGCTTACCGTCCACTGTCGAGGATTCCACTCTGCCTGGCCTTTTCGATATTGCGCAGGTGCTCCTTGTAGTCGTCGGTGAACAACGTGGTGCCCTGCTTGTCGACGGTGACGAAGTACAGCCACGGTCCCGGCGCGGGATTCTCCATCGCGCGCATGGCATCCAGCGACGGCGCGGAGATCGGGGTCGCGGGCAGTCCGACCATGGCGTAGGTGTTCCACGGGGTCTGACGGCTGCGGTCGGAGTCGGTGGTGGCGACCTCGGTCTGCGCCAGCGTGTAGTTGACCGTCGAGTCGAATTCCAGCTTCTGCTTGGCCGCCAGGCGGTTCACGATGACCCGCGCCACCTTGGACATGTCCTGCGGCAGCGCTTCCCGCTCCACCAGCGACGCCGCGATCAGCGTGTCGTAGGGCGAGAGACCGTTGGCCGACCCGGACTGCAGCAGCCCGCTCGCCTCGTAGCTCTGCGCGCTGAGGGACACCAGCTGCTTGAGGATGTCCAGCGGGCTGGCGGTGGGATCGAAATCCATGGTGCCGCCGGCGATCAGACCCTCGAGCTGGCGCGAGCGGTCCGGCGCCGCCTTCACGCGGTCCAGCGCCCACGCCGGGACGCCCAGGGCGACCGGGTCACCCGCCCCGGCCTGGTCCAGCTGTTCGTAGGTCACGCATTTGGCGGCGGCGCCGGTGCCGACGCAGCTGGCGTCGGCGATCTTGCGGTAGATGCCGTCCTTGCGCGCGTTGGTGCTGGCGTCGTTGGAGTCGTGCAGCTGGCGGCCCTCGGAGATGACCACATTGCCGACCCGGGCATCCTTGCTGAACAGCGCGGTCACCGCCTCGGAGCCCTTGCTGTGGCTCGGGATGGCGTAGTAGCCGGGCTGGATGGAGTTCATGTTCGTATTGCGCACGGCCGCTTCGTAGAACGCTCCGCTGCTCTTGACGACGCCCTTGTCGGCCATCGTCTGCGCGATCTGGGTCGAGGTGTCGCCCGACTTGATCTGGATGACCGCGAGCGGACCCTGCGGACCGGAGAAGTCCTCGGGACCGTTCAGCTTGCCGAGAAACTTCCAGCCCGCGAATCCGACTGCGCCGACGAACAATACGGCGAACACGCCCGCGATGACGAACAGATTGCGCCGACGCCGCTTGCGCTCGGCCGCCTTTCGCGAGGCCATGCGGGAGCGCTTGGGCCGCTGGCCGCGACCGCCGGAGCGGGAACCGCCCCGCGTCGGCTTCTCCGCCGCACGGCGCCCGACTCGCTCGGCACGCTGCGGCGCGCTGCGGCGCGGCGGTTCCGGCGCGAGCGGGGGCTCGTCGTCGTACTCGTCGCCCTCGTAGTGTGCGTCGTCGTAGCCCTCATCCTCGTAGCGGGGGATGACGGTGGTGTCGTCCTCGTAATCGTCCGCTTCGGACCAGTCCAGATCGTCGCGGCGGTAACGCCGTTCGGCGTTCTGCCGGTAGCGTTCCTCGGCCCGCGTCCAGCGGTCGGTCATGCGTCCTCACCACGCGGCTTCAATAGGGCACTCCGTTCGTCCAACCATCCTTGCAGGATCGACACGGCGGCGGCCTGATCGATCACCTGCCGCTGCCCGCGTGCGCGAACTCCACTGTCTCGCAACGCACGTGCAGCAGACACCGTAGTCAAACGTTCGTCGGAAAGTCGCACCGGCACCGGGGCGATCAGGCTCCGCAAACGGCCCGCGAAGGTGGCCGCCAGCTTAGCGGAAGACCCGCTCTCCCCGCGCAATGTGCGCGGCAGGCCGACGATCACCTCGACGACCTCGTATTCCCGCACAAGTTCGGCAATTCTGGATAAATCGGACGCGAGAGTGCCGGGGGCGACCTTCTTCGCACGCGGCACCGTCTCGACCGGGGTGGCGAGCAGGCCGTCGGGATCGCTCGAGGCGACCCCGATGCGGACCGAACCCACATCGATGCCGAGGCGGCGGCCCCGGCCCGGATCCCGTTCGGCGCTGGGCCGTTCGGAAGCGAATTCGCGCCCGGCCGAGACCCCGGAGGCCTCGGTCGGGATTCGGGCGAATCCGGCATCCGTGGTGGACCGGGTCCCGCGTTCGGGACCCGGTGCGTCGGATGTGTCGGAGCCCATTTATCCGGCGAGCTCGCCGACCCGCGCACGCAACGCGGCCAGACCCGCCTCGATGCCCGACGGGTCGGTACCCGCGCCCTGGGCCAGCTCCGGCTTACCGCCGCCGCGACCCGCGATGGACGGACCGAACGAGGCCACCAGATCCCCGGCCTTGATGCCCAGATCCTGCGCGGCCTTGGTGACCGCGGCCACGAAGGGCACCTTGCCGTCGGCATTGCCGAGCAGCACCACGATGGCGGGCTCGGAACCCAAGCGGCCCTTGATGTCCTGGGCCAGCGTGCGCAGATCACCCGCGCCCACGCCCTGCGGCGCCGCGGCCGCCACCAGCAGCACCTTGCCCACACGCTGAGCCTGCTCGGCGAAGGTCCCGGCCGAAGACAGCACGGCCGCCATCTTGGTCTTCTCGAGTTCCTTCTCCGCGACCTTCAGACGCTCGACCAGCTGCTCGACACGACCCGGCACCTCCTCGGAGGGCACCTTCAGCGAGGACGCGACACCGGCCAGCAGGGCGCGCTCCTTGGCCAGGTACTTGTAGGAGTCCAGGCCCACGAAGGCTTCCACGCGGCGGATGCCGGAACCGACCGACGATTCGCCGAGCACGGTGATCGGGCCGATCTGCGCCGAGGACTGCACGTGGGTGCCACCGCAGAGCTCCATGGAGAACGGTCCGCCGATCTCCACGACGCGCACCTCGTCGCCGTAGTTCTCGCCGAACAGCGCCATCGCGCCCATCTTCTTGGCCGAGGGCAGATCGGTGATGAAGGTGTTGACCTGGAAGTCGTCGGCCACCGCGTCGTTGGAGACGGCCTCGATGTCGGCCTTCTGCTGGTCGCTCAGCGCGCCCTGCCAGTTGAAGTCGAAGCGCAGGTAGCCCGGCTTGTTGAGCGAACCGGCCTGAACGGCGTTGGGGCCCAGCACCTGTCGCAGCGCGGCGTGCACCATGTGGGTGCCCGAGTGGCCCTGGGTCGCGCCCTTGCGCCACGCCGGATCGACCTGCGCGAGCACGGTGTCGCCCTCGGTGAGCTGACCGGCCTCGACGGTGGACTTGTGCACCCACACCTTCTTGGCGATCTTCTGCACGTCGTTGACCTTCACCTTGAGGCCGTGCGAGGAGATCAGCGAACCGCGGTCGGCGATCTGGCCACCGGACTCGGCGTAGAGCGGGCTGCGGTCCAGGATCACCTCGACGTCCTGCCCGGCCTCCGCGACCGGCACCCGGACGCCGTCCTTGATCAGCGCCAGCACCGTTGCCTCGGTGGACAGTTCGTCGAAGCCGGTGAACTCGGTCGCGCCGCGGTCCACGAACTCCTTGTAGACGGTGAGGTCGGCGTGCGCGTGCTTGCGCGAGAGCGCGTCCTCCTTGGCCCGCTTGCGCTGCTCGGCCATGAGCGAGCGGAAGCCGTCCTCGTCGACCTGCAGGCCCGCCTCGGCGGCCATCTCCAGGGTCAGGTCGATCGGGAAGCCGTAGGTGTCGTGCAGGGTGAACGCGTCCGAGCCGCTGATCTTGCTGCTGCCCTTGGCCTTCACCTCGTCGACGGTCTCGTCGAACAGCTTGGTGCCGGTGTTGAGGGTCTTGAGGAACGCGGCTTCCTCACCGACCGCGACGGTCTCGATGCGCTTGAAGTCGGTGGCCAGCTCCGGGTAGGAGGGGGCCATCAGCTCGGAGACGACCTTGATGAACTCGCCCATCACCGGCTTCTCCGCGCCCAGCAGGCGAGCCGAGCGCACGATGCGGCGCAGCAGGCGACGCAGCACGTAGCCACGGCCGTCGTTGCCGGGGTTCACGCCGTCGCCGATCAGCATGGCCGCGGTGCGGGCATGGTCGGCGATGACGCGGAAGCGCACATCGTCGGCGTGCTCGACACCGTAGGAGCGGCCGGTCAGCTCCTCGGCCTTGTTGATGATCGGACGCAGCAGGTCGGTCTCGTAGACGTTGTCGACGCCCTGCAGCAGGAACGCGACACGCTCGACGCCCATGCCGGTGTCGATGTTCTTCTTGGGCAGCGGGCCCAGGATCTCGAAGTCGTCCTTGCCGCGACCGGCGCCCCGCTCGTTCTGCATGAACACGAGGTTCCAGATCTCGAGGTAGCGGTCCTCGTCGGCCTCGGGGCCGCCCTCGACGCCGTACTCGGGTCCGCGGTCGAAGTAGATTTCCGAGCACGGGCCGCACGGGCCCGGGATGCCCATGGACCAGTAGTTGTCGGCCATGCCGCGGCGCTGGATGCGGGAGTCCGGCACGCCCAGCTCACGCCAGATCTGCTCGGCCTCGTCGTCGTCGAGATAGACGGTGACCCACAGCTTTTCCGGGTCGAAGCCGTAGCCGCCGTCCTCGACGGAATTGGTGAGCAGCGACCAGGCCAGTTCCATGGCCCCGCGCTTGAAGTAGTCGCCGAAGGAGAAGTTGCCCGCCATCTGGAAGAAGGTGTTGTGGCGGGTGGTGACGCCGACATTCTCGATATCGCCGGTGCGCACGCACTTCTGCACGCTGGTGGCGGTGTTGAACGGCGGGGTCTGCTGACCGAGGAAATACGGCACGAACTGGACCATGCCCGCGTTCACGAACAGCAGGTTGGGGTCGGCCAGGATCAGTGAGGCGCTCGGCACCTCGGTATGTCCGGCCTTTACGAAATGCTCCAGGAAGCGCCGTCGAATCTCGTGGGTCTGCACAACCATCCAGCCTACCGGTCGCGGTCCAGGGCGTTTCCACCCACCACCGGGCGATAGCTACCATCGCCGGGGTGACTGTGATCCCGGACCCATCCCAGCCATTCCCGCTGCCGCACGCGCCTCGGACGGTCTTCCTGAAACCGCATGTGACCTCGCCGAACATCGTGGTCGGCGACTACACCTACTTCGACGATCCGGAAAAGCCGACGGCCTTCGAATCCGAGAACGTGCTCTACGCCTTCGGGCCCGAGAAGCTCATCATCGGCAAATACTGCGCCATCGCCACCGGCACCCGCTTCATCATGGCCGGCGCCAACCACGCCACCTCGGGCGTGTCGACGTTCCCCTTCACCATCTTCGGCGGCACCTGGGCCGAGGAGACGATGGACATCATCACCTCGATCCCGTCCAAGGGCGACACCGTGGTCGGCAACGACGTGTGGTTCGGCTACAACACGCTGATCATGCCGGGCGTGAGGATCGGCGACGGGGCGATCATCGCCACGGGCGCGGTCGTCACCGCCGACGTGCCGCCGTACACGATCGTGGGCGGGAATCCGGCACAGGTGGTGAAGCAGCGCTTCTCCGATGCCGATGTGGCCCGGCTGCTGCGCGCCGCCTGGTGGAACTGGCCGGTCGAACTCATCACTGAGAACGTGCGCGCCATCATGGGCGGCACCCCCGGCGAGATCGAGAAGATCGCCTTCCACAACGGGCTGCTCGCGGACTGAGCAGCGCTGCAGGCGCATTCGCGCTACGCCGAACAACCCGTTCTGGCACGCAATGCAATTCGGCACGTGACGCAAATGCGCAGGCGGCGTTATTTGCCCCGGACGATCCGGCGGAGTTTGGTGACGCGGGGACCGACTTCGCGTTCGTAACCGTGGTCGGTCGGCACGTAGTAGTCGGTGCCGACCAGCTGGTCCGGCGGATATTGCTGGGCCAGCACACCATCGGGATGATCGTGCGGGTACTTGTAGCCCTGCGCGTTGCCCAGCGCCGCCGCGCCCGCGTAGTGGCCGTCGCGCAGATGCGCGGGCACCGCGCCCGCCTTGCCCGCGCGCACATCCGCCATGGCGGCGCCCAGACTCTTCGGCACCGAACCCGATTTCGGCGCGGTGGCAATGTGAATCGTGGCCTGTGTCAACGCCAGCTGCGCCTCGGGCATGCCGACCAGCTGCACCACCTGGGCCGCGGCGACCGCGGTCTGCAAAGCCATCGGGTCGGCCATGCCGACTTCCTCGCTGGCCTGGATCATCAAGCGGCGGGCGATGAATCGCGGATCCTCACCGGCACTGATCATGCGCGCGAGATAGTGGAGCGCGGCGTCGACGTCGGAACCGCGCAGTGACTTGATGAATGCGCTGATCACGTCGTAGTGCTGATCCCCGGCCCGGTCGTAGCGCACCGCGGCCTTGTCGACACTCGCCTCGACCAGCTCCACATCGACGGTGCCGTCCAACGACGATTCCGCCGACGCCTCCAGCGCAGTCAGCGAGCGCCGCGCGTCCCCGCCCGCGATCCGCACGATGTGATCGAGCGCCGCGTCGGTGACCTTGTACTCCCCCGCCAAACCCCGTGGATCCTCGATGGCCCGCTTCAGCACCGCGCGAATGTCGTCCTCGGACAACGATTGCAGCTGCAACACCAGCGATCGCGACAGCAGCGGCGAGACCACCGAGAACGACGGATTCTCGGTCGTCGCCGCGACCAGCAGCACGATCCGGTTCTCGACCGCGGCCAGCAACGCGTCCTGCTGCGTCTTCGAAAACCGGTGCACCTCATCGATGAACAGCACGGTCTGCTCACCCGCGGTGAGTCGCCGCCGCGCCAGATCGATGACCGCCCGGACTTCCTTCACGCCCGCCGACAGTGCCGAGAGCGCCTCGAACCGCCGCCCGGTCGCCCGCGAGAGCAGCGAGGCCAGCGTGGTCTTCCCGGTTCCCGGCGGCCCGTACAGCAGCACCGACGCCGCCCCCGACCCCTCGATCAACCGGCGTAGGGGTGACCCCGGCCCGAGTAGATGCTGCTGCCCGATCACCTCGTCGAGGGTGCGCGGACGCATGCGCACGGCCAGCGGCGCAAACCGGTCATCTCCACTCGGGATGCGCGCAGCACTCGCCTCGAACTCGTCGGCTACGGCCTGCGTGCCCGGCGCATCGAACAGCCCATCACTCACGCCCACGACCCTACCGAGCGGCCCCGACACATTCGGCCACACAGCGGCACGGGCCGGAATCTCACCCTCGGATTCCGGCCCGCACCTCGCGGAGGATCACTCCTCCCAGTGTTCTTCGAGTGTCGCCGAGACGTGTTCGGCGAAGTCGCCGAGGGTGTCGTCGCCGGTGCAGCGGGCGTCCTCGGCGAGGGCGGCCCAGCGGTTGATCAGCGCGGCCGAGCGCGGAATCGACAGGCCGTGCTCGCGGGCCGCGGCGATGCGGGCGTGGTCGGCGGGCAGGAACCAGTAGGTCGAGAGCCACACCCAGATGAGGCGGGCCTCGAGGATGCGTTCGGCGAGAACGTTGTCGTCGGCGAGGGCGGGCCACACGGCCACCACTTCGGAGCGCCAGGCTTCGACCATCTGGCGGGCGCGTTCGCGCGACAGCTCGAAATCGCACAGGCAGCCCGGGAAGGAGACCAGGGCGTAGGCGATGTCGAGGGTGGCGTCGCGGAACCCGCCCCACTCGTAGTCGAGGAAGCGCGCGCCCTCGTCATTGAGGATGACGTTGTCGGGGCACAGGTCCGAGGGGCTGAAGGCGCGGTAGCGGCCGGCCGAGAACAGGCGGTTGCCGCGCACGATGCGTTCGGCGATCTCGCCGGGCACCTCGATGCCCATCTCCCGCTGCAGCATGATCGGCACCTCGGCGACCGCGGATTCGGCCTGCTGGGCGATGCCGTCCACCCGGTGCACCACGTCCACCCGGCGTAGCAGGGCGACGAAGTCGGCCTCGCGGCCCACGGTCGCGGCGTGCATGCGGCCCAGTGCCTGCGCGAAAGCCATGAGCGCATTGCGCCCGGCGGGTTCGGCGCCCGACTGCAGGACCGCGGTGAGCGAGGTGTTCTCGCCGAGGTCGCTGAGAATGAGCAGGCGCTCGGGCAGGCTGTAGCCGAGCAGGTAGGCGCCGGGCCGATGGTCACGGCCGAGGGCGGTGGTGAATTGGTAGGACACTGCCTCGCGCAGGAATGCGGAATCGATGCTGGCGACACCGGGGGCCATGCCACCGGTGCGTCGCTGATCAGACCCGCCCGCAACCTGCTTCACAATGAGTGTGCGCGGTAGTGAAAATGCGTTCTCCGCAACACGGACGCGGAGAACCGTCGTCCTACCACTGCCGCTGAGTTCCATCGGATCGCTCAGCTTTACCGGAGCACCCATTCGCTTTGTGAGCAACTGTTGTGCCGCGGACACGACTTCGGCGGCGCGTTCGGCCAATAGTGCGGTCATCGGAACCCAAGTTACTCCCGTCAGGTCACTTTCAGCGAGCGGTTACGCAACCTTTCGCGCGTCGGACGGCGTGTCTTTGTGAAGGGTTTGCCCACGCGGCGCTGGTTGCTTGACACAACCAGAAGGGTCTAGTTGTCTCATGGTCACTTGCTGTGCGCCACACCGTAAACCGGGAAATGTGAAAGGCTTGCGACCATGACTGGCACGCCGCCCTCAGCACCGTATGGCCCCTCCGGCGACCGTCCCGGCGCAGGGGGCGGTGAACAGTATCCGCCGCACACCGGCCAGCATCAAAACCCCGAGCCCGCACCGTATTCCGGCGCATCCGAGTCCGGCCCGCCGCCCAGCCGGCACCAGTTGCCCGGTCTGGCCGGATATCCGCAATTCGAAGGGCCCGGCGCCGCACAGTATGGCAGCGAACCCGTCGAGCCCCCGCCACCACTGACCCCGCAGTCGGGCGCGCCGCTGCCACCTCCTGGCTACGGCGGCAACCTGCCGCCCCAGCAGCAGCCGCCCGGGTCGATGCCGCCGGGCAATCCGCCTCCGCCCAGCGGTTTCCCGCCGGGACAGATGCCGCCGCCCTCGGGTCCGCCGCCCGGTCAACCCGGCCCGACACAGCAGTACGTCCCGCCGCGCGAACGCCTCGATGTCGGCGCCACGCTGACCTACGGCTGGGATCGCTTCCGGCTCAATCCCATTCCCTGGGTCGGCATGGTGCTGATCGGCCTGATCGCCTGGCTGGTGGTCGTACTGCTGGTGAGACTCGTTGACGTGCAGTCACTGTCGGCGGTCATCCTGCTGTTCGCGGTGGTGTCGCTGGTGGTGTGGCTGCTGCAGGCGGCGATGATCCGCGGCGCGCTCTACGAAACCGACGGCACCCCGCCGGATTTCCCGGCCTTCTTCGGATTCGTGAATGCCGGCAATGTGCTCATCACCGCGCTCATCGTGTTCGCGGCCTGCTTCGTGGCCGCGATGGCGTGCGTCTTCCCGGCGGTGATCGTGGGCGTGCTGTGCATGTTCGCGCTGCACTTCGTGATCGATCAGGACCAGAATCCGGTCGCCGCAATCGTTTCCAGCGCCCGGCTGGTGATCGCCAACGCCCTGCACGTGACGCTGCTGGCGCTGGCGGTGCTCATCATCACCACGATCGGCGTGCTGTTCTGCGGACTCGGTCTGCTGATCGCCGGTCCGGTGACCGCCATCGCGACCACCTACGCCTACCGCACCCTGACCGGCCGACTGGTCGTTCCGGTCTGATACCACGACGAACGGCTGCGCCCCCGGTCTCCACGAGACCGGGGGCGCGGCGCTTTTCGGGCGTATCCCCTACTTGCCGTCTTCCTTGACCGGGTTGCCGTTCGCGTCGAGCTTGGCGTTGAGCCCGGCTTCCTGACGCTGCTGCAGCGTGATCGGGGTCGGCGCGTCGGTCAGCGGGTCGACGCCGCCGCCCGACTTCGGGAAGGCGATGACCTCGCGGATCGAGTCCACGCCGGCCAGCAGCGCGGTGATGCGGTCCCAGCCGAAGGCGATGCCGCCCATGGGCGGGGCGCCGAAGGAGAAGGCGTCGAGCAGGAAGCCGAACTTGTCCTGGGCCTCCTCCTCGCCGATGCCCATCACCTTGAACACCCGCTCCTGCACGTCGCGGCGGTGGATACGGATCGAACCGCCGCCGATCTCGTTGCCGTTGCAGACGATGTCGTAGGCGTAGGCCAGCGCCGCGCCCGGGTCGGTGTCGAAGGTGGCCAGGTGCTCGGGCTTGGGCGAGGTGAACGCGTGGTGCACCGCGGTCCAGGCCGAATGACCCAGCGCCACATCACCGCTGGCGGTGGCGTCGGCGGCGGGCTCGAACATCGGGGCGTCCACGATCCAGACGAAGGCCCAGGCGTTCTCGTCGATGAGGCCGCAGCGGCGGGCGATCTCACCGCGGGCCGCGCCCAGCAGCGCGCGGCTGGACTTCTGCTCGCCGGCGGCGAAGAAGACGCAGTCGCCCGGGTTCGCGCCGACCTGCTTGGCCAGGCCCTCGCGCTCGGCGTCGGTCAGGTTCTTGGCGACCGGGCCGCCGAGGGTGCCGTCCTCACCGAAGGTGATATAGGCCAGGCCCTTCGCGCCGCGCTGCTTGGCCCACTCCTGCCAGGCGTCGAACTGGCGACGCGGCTGCGAGGCCCCGCCCGGCATGACGACCGCACCGACGTAGGGGGCCTGGAAGACACGGAACTCCGTGTCCTTGAAGTACTCCATCATCTCGGTGATCTCGACCTCGAACCGCAGGTCCGGCTTGTCGGAACCGTAGCGGCGCATCGACTCCGCGTAGGTCATGTGCGGGATCGGGGTCGGGATCTCGTAGCCGACCAGCTTCCACAGCGCGGCCAGGATGTCCTCGGCCAGCAGGATGACGTCTTCCTGCTCGACGAAGCTCATCTCGATGTCGAGCTGGGTGAACTCGGGCTGGCGGTCGGCGCGGAAGTCCTCGTCGCGGTAGCAGCGCGCGATCTGGTAGTAGCGCTCGATGCCGCCGACCATGAGCAGCTGCTTGAACAGCTGCGGCGACTGCGGCAGCGCGTAGAACTTGCCCGGCTGCAGACGCGCCGGAACCAGGAAGTCGCGCGCGCCCTCGGGGGTGGAGCGGGTCATGGTCGGGGTCTCGACCTCGACGAAGGCATGCTTGGCGAGCACGTCGCGGGCCGCGGCGTTCACCTTGGAGCGCAGGCGGATCGCGTGGGCCGGGCCCTCGCGGCGCAGGTCCAGGTAGCGGTACTTGAGGCGGGCTTCCTCGCCGGGCTCGTCGTCGAGCTGGAAGGGCAGCGGCGCGGCCTCGTTGAGCACCTCGAGTTCGGTCACATTGACCTCGATGGCGCCCGTGGGCAGATTCGGGTTCTCGCTGCCGGCCGGTCGGTTCTCGACCACTCCGGTGACCTTCACGACGAACTCGTTGCGCAGCTTGTGGGCGGCCTCCGCCGGCTCGCCTTCACGGAAGACGGCCTGGGCAACACCCGACGCATCGCGCAGATCGATGAAGATCACGCCACCGTGGTCTCGCCGCCGGGCCACCCATCCGGTGAGGGTGACGGTCTGACCGGCGTGCTCGCTTCGCAGCGAACCAGCCAAGTGGGTGCGCAGCACGGGATTCCTTTCGACGGACTCGTAGCACCAGTGAGATGTGACCGGGTGCAGACCCATCGTAGAGAGACACGTTCAGCGAGTGGAAACCGATATCGACTCGCCCGTGTCACAGTGATAGCCATGACCTTCAACGAGGGCCTGCAAATCGACCCCAACCGGGCCAGTGGCGGTGGTGGCGGACCGGGCATGGGCGGTGGAATGGTTCTCGGCGGCGGTGCGATCGGCATCATCGCGGTGATCGCGGCGCTGATCTTCGGCGGAGATCCGGGCAGCATCCTCGGCCAGTTCACGGGCGCGGACTCCAACTCCGGTTCGAACGCCACGACGCTGCCGACCCACTGCAAGACCGGCGCGGACGCCAACAAGTACGTCGACTGCCGGGTCATCCTCACCGCCCAGAGCCTCGACGCCATCTGGGGCACCGAGCTGCCCAAGCAGACCAGCCGCAAATACGTGGTCCCCAAGCTCAACCTGTTCTCCGGCGCGGTGAACACCGGCTGCGGTCGCGCCTCCTCCGCGGTCGGCCCGTTCTACTGCCCCGCCGACCAGACCGTCTACATCGACACCAGCTTCTTCCAGGAGCTGGTCGACCGCTTCGGCTCCAGCGGCGGTCCCCTCGCCCAGGAGTACGTGGTCGCCCACGAGTTCGGTCACCACATCCAGAACCTGCTCGGCGATATCAACCGCGCCCAGCGCGACCCCAAGGGTCCCCAATCCGGGGCGGTCCGCACCGAACTCCAGGCCGACTGCTACGCGGGTGTCTGGGCCTACTACGCCGACAAGCTCCCCGCCCCCGGCTCGAGCACCCCGTTCCTGAAGCCGTTGACCGACAACGACGTCCGCGACGCCCTGTCCGCCGCCTCCGCGGTCGGCGACGACCGCATCCAGAAGGCGGCCACCGGCCGCGTGAACCCCGAAGCCTGGACCCACGGCTCCTCGGACGAACGCCAGAAGTGGTTCCTCACCGGCTACAAAACCGGCCAGGTCAAGTCCTGCGACACCTTCTCCGCCGCCGACCTGTCCAACCCGCCCGCCCTGCGCTGACGCGTGATCGAAAGAGAAAAGACAAAAGACGCATAGATCACAGAGAGGGGCTGGCTGGCCCAGCCACGTGCCCTACAGTCCCAGCCCCCTCGAGGCGAGAAAAGCCACGACCTCCCGCCGTACTGCCCGACTCACGCCCGGCACGCACCTTCAGTCGTCGAGTGGCACATTCTTTCGGGCAAAACGGGCGAAACACCTCGAATTTGTGCCACTCGGTGGATAGGCGGGCGACTTGCCTCGTGGGTGTGATGCTCGGCGGGGTGGGGTTGGGCGGCGGCGTGGCTCCCGGGGCGGGGTGGGGGTGGGCGGCAGAATCTGCGGCGGCGGGTGGGTGCCCGCAAGGGAATTCGGAGGAATGGGATGCAGAGAGCCGGTGGGACAGGACTTTTCGGTCGGCGGGAGTTGGCGCGGCGGGGATGGCGGGTGGCTGCGGCGACCGGGATGGTCGCGGCAATGCTCAGCGGCGCAGGCGGATTGGGGGCGGCGGATCCGGCGCCCGCGCCGTCGATCGCGCTGCTCACGCTGACCGCGTTTCCCGCGGGGTGGCAGACGCGGACGGATCTGCGTCCGGCGTTGGAGGTGCAGTCGGATGGGCGCGCGGTGAAGCGGGCCGACAGTTCGGCACAGGCGGTCAACGGCACGGTGCCCGCCGACGTGCTGGGGGCGGCGATCGCGGATATCAAGGCGCTGGCGGCGGTGGATATGGGCCTGCCGCAGGACGCGGACAAGGCCACGTCCATCATCGATTACATGCCGCAGGCGCCCGATCAGGATGTGCATCTGATCGTGTACGGGCCGGAGATCAACGACGGGCTCTCCGACGAGCAGAAGGCGTCCCGCAAGCGCTTCGACGATGTGTTCCAGCGCTTGCTGAACGCCTTCGTGCCGGCGTAACCGCGAAAAGTCAGCCGACCGTCCAGGTTTCACGGCCGGTGAGCAGGTCCTGCAGTGAATTCTCGCTCACCGGTTTGCGTTCGGCGGCGGTGTCGAGCTGGGCTCGGACGCCGTCGTCGTAGGTGGGGCGGGAGACGCTGCGGAAGATGCCGGTCACCACATGGCTCAGGTCCTGGTCGGACAGGCGTGACAGGGCGTAGGCGTATTCGGGGTGGTCGGTGTAGGCGTCGTGGATGACGATGTCGGATTCGGCGACGCTGTCGGCGCGGGCCACCCGCAGGCCGAAACCGTCACGGACCACGGCGAATTCGCCTTCCGCACCGAAGCGGACCGGCTCGCCGTGGCGCAGCCGGATGAGGTGGGATTCGGCGTTCTCGCGGCGCAGGGCGTCGAAGGAGCCGTCATTGAAGATCGGGCAGTCCTGCAGGATCTCGACGAAGGAGGTGCCGCGGTGCTCGGCGGCGGCGCGCAGCACCTCGGTCAGCCCGGCGCGGTCGGAGTCCAAGGCCCGTGCGGCGAAGGTGGCTTCGGCCCCGAGGGCCACCGACAAGGTGTTGAACGGGTGGTCGACCGAGCCCATCGGGGTGGACTTCGTGACCTTGCCGGTCTCCGAGGTCGGTGAGTATTGACCCTTCGTCAAACCGTAGATCCGGTTGTTGAACAACAGGATCGTCATGTTCACATTGCGGCGCAGGGCGTGGATCAGGTGGTTGCCGCCGATGGACAGCGCGTCGCCGTCACCGGTCACCACCCAGACCGACAGGTCGGGACGGGTCACCGCCATGCCGGTGGCGATCGCCGGGGCGCGACCGTGGATCGAGTGAATCCCGTACGCCTCCAGGTAATACGGGAAACGACTCGAGCAGCCGATGCCCGAGACGAACATCAGGTTCTCGCGTTTGAGACCGAGATCGGCGAGGAATCCGCGCACGGTGGCGAGGATGACGTAGTCGCCGCACCCCGGGCACCAGCGCACCTCCTGATCGGAGGTGTAGTCCTTGGCCTTCTGCGGCCCGGCGGCGGTGGGCACGCCGGACAGCCCGGTGAGCCCGAGATCGGTTCCCACGAGCGGGTTCTCGAGGATCGTCATTACTTACCCCCTGTAGTGCGGTAGGTCGCCCGCGCGCGGGCGGCGAAGGCCTTGGCCTGCTCCATCTCCGCGATGGAACCGTCCAGGGCCGCGTCGATGACACCGACCAGTTCCTGCGCCTGGAAAGCGGTGCCGGCGACCTTGGTCCACGGCTGCACATCGACCAGGTAGCGGGCGCGCAGCAGCATGGCCAGCTGGCCGCCGTTCATTTCCGGGCACACCACGGTGCGGTAGCGGCCCAGCACGTCACCGAGGTTGGCGGGCAACGGATTCAGATGCCGCAAGTGCGCCTGCGCCACCGGCACCCCGCGCCGCCGCGCCCGCCGGCACGCCTCGCCGATCGGCCCGTAGGAGCTGCCCCAGCCGATGAGCAGCAGTTCGGCGCGGTCGCCGGGATCGTCCACCTCGAGGTCGGGCACCGCGATGCCGTCGATCTTGGCCTGCCGGATCCGCACCATCAGTTCGTGGTTGGCCGGTTCGTAGGAGATATTGCCGCTGCCGTCGGCCTTTTCGAGCCCGCCGATGCGGTGGGCGCGGCCGACGGTGCCGGGCAGCGCCAGCGGCCGGGCCAGGGTCTCCGGATCGCGGGCGTAGGGCTGGAACGAGTCCCCCTCCGCCCCAGCGGGTTCGAAGCCCGGATCGATCGGCGCCAGCTCGGACACCCGCGGAATCGCCCACGGCTCCGAGCCGTTGGCGATGGCGCCGTCCGACAGCAGCAGCACCGGTGTGCGGTAGGTGAGCGCGATGCGCGCCGCCTCGACCGCGGCGTCGAAGCAGTCGGCCGGTGAGCGCGGCGCGACGACCGCCACGGGCGATTCGCCGTTGCGCCCGTAGAGCGCCTGCAGCAGATCGGCCTGCTCGGTCTTGGTGGGCAGACCGGTGGACGGCCCGCCGCGCTGCACGTCGATGATCACCAGCGGCAGCTCGGTCATGACCGCGAGGCCGATGGTCTCGCTCTTGAGCGCCAGGCCGGGACCGGACGTACTGGTCACCCCGAGCGCGCCGCCCAGGGACGCGCCGAGCGCCGCGCCGATGCCCGCGATCTCGTCCTCGGCCTGGAAGGTGGTGACGCCGAAGTTCTTGTGCTTGCTCAGCTCGTGCAGGATGTCCGAGGCCGGGGTGATCGGGTAGGTGCCCAGGAACACGGGCAGTCCCGCCAGCTGCCCGGCGGTGACGATCCCGTAGGCGAGCGCGGTATTGCCGGTGATCTGCCGGTAGGTGCCGGGCGGCAGCGTCGCGGGAGCGATCTCGTAGGTGCTGGCGAAGGCCTCGGTGGTTTCGCCATAATTCCAGCCTGCCCGAAATGCGAGGATATTTGCTTCGGCGATTTCCGGTGTGGCGGCGAATTTCTCCCGCATGAACTGTTCGGTGCCGCCGATGGGCCGCCCGTACATCCACGACAGCAAGCCGAGCGCGAACATGTTCTTCGCGCGTTGCCCATCCTTTTTACCCACACCGGTCGGTTCGGTCGCACCGAGGGTCAGCGAAGTCATGGGCACCCGGTGCACCACGAAATCGGTCAGCGTGTCATCGGTGAGCGGATCAGCGGTATAGCCGACCTTGGCCAGATTGCGTTTGGTGAATTCGTCAGTATTCACGATCACCGTCGCCCCGCGGGCCAAATCCTCCAGATTCGCCTTCAGCGCAGCGGGATTCATGGCGACCAGTACGTCCGGCTGGTCGCCCGCGGTGAGGATGTCGTAGTCCGCGATCTGGATCTGGAACGACGACACACCGGGCAAGGTGCCCTGAGGTGCGCGGATCTCGGCGGGGAAGTTCGGTTGGGTGGCAAGGTCATTGCCGAATGCGGCCGCCTCGTGGGTGAACCGGTCACCGGTGAGCTGCATGCCGTCCCCGGAGTCGCCCGCGAATCGGATGACGACCCGTTCCAGTTTCTCGACCGCCAATTTGCCGGTGGCGCTACCGTTCTCGGGCGCAACCGGCCGACCGTCGTCATGCTGCACGGAATCTTCGAACTGAGCCATGCGCGTGCATCACTTCCTAGTCAGGTGTGAGGTACCAACGCCAAACTACTCCGCAATATTCGCGACACACCCGTGAAGCGCAATGGTTTCGATCAAAGAACCGGCGTCAGGCGAACAACGCCAGCTGGGTATCGGGCGTGTGCGATTCGGCGGCGCGGACCTCGGGTTCGGCCTGCCGTTCGCGGTTCAAACGGTGTTTTTCCAGCAACGGCTCGATTCGGCCGCGTAGCCACGCAGAATACTCCGGTGTGACCGAAGCTCCACGACCATACAGTTGCCGGTAGCGCCGCAGCAGCGCCGGGTGCGCTTCGGCCAGCCAGTTGAGGAACCATCCGCGCGTGGACCCGCGCAAGTGCATGGGAAACGCCGTGACGCCCGCGGCCCCCGCCTCGGCGATGGCGCCGAAGAGCTCGTCCAGGTGGGCGTTCGAGTCGGTGAGGTACGGAATGACCGGGGCCACCATGACATTCACCGCGAACCCGGCCTCGGTCAGCGCCCGCACCAACTCCAGCCGCGCGCGCGGCGAGGGGGTGCCGGGTTCGAGTCCCTTGTGCAGGTCCTCGTCGAGAATCGCGATGGACACCGCGAGATGCACCGGCACCTGCCCGGCGGCGGAGGTGAGCAGCGACAGATCCCGCCGCAACAGTGTGCCCTTGGTGAGAATGGAGAACCCGGTGCCGGATTCGGTGAGCGCGCTGATGATGCCCGGCATCAGCCGGTAGCGCCCCTCGGCGCGCTGGTACGGATCGGTATTCGTGCCCAGCGCAACCGATTCCCGGCGCCACGACCGCTTGTGCAGTTCGCGCCGCAGCACCGGGACCACATTGGTCTTGACCACGATCTGGGAGTCGAAATCGGCTCCCGCGTCGAGGTCGAGGTATTCGTGCGAGCCGCGGGCGAAGCAGTAGCGGCACGCGTGCGAGCACCCGCGCATGGGGTTGATGGTCCAGCTGAAGGGCAGATTCGAGTCGGGCACCCGGTTCAGTGCGCTCTTGCAGAGCACCTCGTGAAACGTGATGCCCTCGAACTCGGGCGTCTGTACGCTGCGTACGAAGCCCGCACGTTCGAGCCCGGGGAGCGCGCCGTCATCGGCGTTCAGGGTTTGCCTTTGCCACCGCACCACCCCAGTCGAACATGTGTTCTAACGACTGTCAAGCAATCTTCTGCGTGTCGACCTCGATCGGCTGCCCGTTGTAGAAGGCGACCAGATCCCGAATGGTCTGCTCGGCGGGCCGCGGCCGGTAGCCGAGTTCCTCGGTGGCCTTGGCGTGCTCGACGATCGGCGCGGCCAGCAGCGCACCCATGGCCGCCTTGGAGATGCGGTCGCTGCCGAAGGCCTTGGCGACCGGCTCCATGACCGGCATGCAGGCATTGATGACCTTGGCCGGAATCGCGAAGGCGGGCTTCATCTTTCCGTTGACCTCGGCCGCGGTGCGGGTGGCCTGGAACATGTCGGTGAAGTGCCCGCCCAGCAGGTAGTTCTCACCGGTGCGGCCGCGCTCGCCCGCCAGGATCAGCCCCTGGGCCACGTCGCGCACGTCGACCAGGTCGAAGCCGCCGCTGATCATGACCGGCACCCGCCCGCGCGCGGCGTCCCACAGGGTGCAGTTGATGCGCGAGTTGGTGTTGTCGATCGGTCCGTACACACCGGTCGGGTTGCAGATCACCGCGTCCAGACCCTGGTCGATGATCTTGCGCAGCTCGATCTCGCCCTGCCACTTGGAGCGGTCGTAGACCGGCAGGTCCGGATCGATGGACCGCGGCGAGCGCTCGTTGATGGTGCCGCCACAGCTGTACTGGTTGAACGCGTGAATCGAGCTGGTGTGCACCATGCGCCGCACGCCGACCTCGCGCGCCGCGTCGGCGACCACGCGCACGCCCTCGGTGTTGACCCGCCAGGCGAGATCGTTCTTGTGCGCGAGAGTGATGAGCGCGACCAGGTGGTAGACCACCTCGGCCCCGTCGAGCGCCGAACGCATGGACGCCGGGTCCAGCACATCGCCGTTGACCCAGGTGACGCCGGACTGAGCGGTCCCGGCGACGCGGTCGATGGCCGTCACCTCGTGACCGCGATCCGTAAGCAGGCGAAGCAAATTGGTGCCAAGGAACCCGGCAGCGCCGGTGACTGCGACCTTCATGGAGACGAGAATATAGAACTTGTTCTAATTTGCAACAACGGTGGCATTGCGATCCGGCCAGGGTGCGAAGTGCGGCGATAGGACCGACGCCACACCGGGCTGGACGCTCGATGGGATATATTCGGCATCCGCATGTCCACGACGATTGGGGGGCACTGACATGGCCGATCTCTCGGTCGACACCGGCGCGGTCCGCGCCTTCGCGACCGCCCAGAGCGGCGTCTCCGCCGACATCGCCGCCCAGGGCGGCCTCGACACGGTGTCTCACGTCGCGGCCATGACGCCGGCGTTCGGACTCATCGGCGCGGACTTCCTGGCCAGCTTCGCGGTCGCGGAGTTGCTGCACGATCGCGACATCAATGCCCTCTCGGGCCGCTTCGCCAAGTTGGGTCAGGCCGCCTTCGGCTCGGCGGCCACCTACGACGCCACCGATGCCGACTTCGCGAGCGGCCTCGGCAATTTCTCCGGGCAGATCGACGAGCAGGCATGAGCCTCGATTCCGGCGTGATCGGGCTCCCCCAGCAGATCCCCGCCCCGATGGGAGTGGACAGCGTGACCACGATCGCCCCCGGCCCGATCCCCGACCTGGCACTCGGCACCCTGCCCGCGGATGTCGCTCCCTTCCAGGCCCCGGAATTCGCGCTCTCGCGCAAGGAATTCGAGCAGACCGGTTCGCCCCTGAGCGGCGGAGTTCCCGGAGGCGGCAGCCCCCAGCCCGCCGACGCGCTGACTCCCGCGCTCGACGGCGCGCACGGCGTCCTCTCCGGTGCGCAGGGCACCCTCGGCGATGCTCAATCGGTCCTGGCCAACGCGCAGACCGCACTCGACAGCGTGCCCGCGGCGCTCGTGTCCGCCCAGGCCGCCCTGGCCCGCGCCGCCGCGAACCCCGCCTCGATCCTGCCGCCCCTGCCCGCCGATCCGGTCGGCGATCTCATGAAGGGCATGGCCCTGCCCGCCATCCCCGGACTGGACGCGCTGTTCAAGCCGTTCCTGGATCTGCTGCAGAGCTTCGGCACCGGCGTGCTGGGCAATTTCAACCCGACCACCCTGCTGAGCCAGGGTTCGAAGTTCATCGAGTCCGCGGTCCAAGTCGGCAGCGGCGCGCTCAAGACCGTCGAATCCCTGTGGCAGGGCAAGGCTTCTCAGAGCGCCCAGGAGACGGGCAAGCAGGCCGAGAACCACGGCCAGGAGACCGCCCAGCGCGGCTTCGACCTGTCGGCGATCACCAATCAGGCCGCGGCCGTGGTGCAGAAGGGCAATATCCAGCTCACCGCCATCGCGCAGGCGTTCGCCACCGAGGCGACCGCCATGGCCCCGCTCATCCTGACCCCGGTCGGCCAGACCACCCTGATCGCCTCGGCCACCCGCCACCTCGGCGAGGCCGTCGCGGTCGTCAACGCCACCCACGGCGAACTGTCCGTCTATACCGCCCAGGTGCAGGGCGTCATCGGCCAGCTACTCGGTCAGGGCGGCGGCCCGAACCCCGCCGAGGTCGCCCAGTCACTGGCCCAGAACGTCGGCCAGCCGATCCTCGAACAGGCCAAGGGCCTGCTCGAAAGCGGTTTGCAGGCAGGCACTCCCGGCTCCGGCGATCCCAGCAAGACCAATCCCGCGGGCGGCGCGCCGGACACCATGGCCGCCGGCGTCGGCGGTGGTGGCGGTGGCGGTGGTGGCGGCGCCGGAGGCGGCGGCCTCGGCGGCGGAGGCGGCCTGCCCTCGACTCCCGGCGGCCCCGGCTCTTCGATCCCCGGCGGCAAGATGGCCACTCCGGCCAACCCGTTCGGCGCCGGTGCGGGCGGCATCGCCGCCATGGGCGGTCCCGCCGGTTCGGGCTTCATGGGCTCCCCCGCCGCGGCGGGCGCGGGCAAGGGCGGCGCACCCGACGGCCAGCACGGCCGCACGGTCCAGCCGCACCAAAGCCCGCTGCAGGAAAGCGAACTCACCGGCAACCTGGGCACCTTCGCCCCCGGAGTCATCGGCCAGCCCGAGGACACTCAGGAAGACACCGACTCCGACCAGGTCTGATTCCCACCCGGCTCTGGTTCCACCGCGTCAGGGACGTGCAACGATGGCGCTGAACACCGAGGCACGGCCCGCCGGAACCAGAGCGCCGGTGCCGAAAGCTAACTCGCCCGCCACTCGCCGCCTTCGGATCGGCGCCATCGGCGGGCACCGGGACCTCGACGGCGAACCTGGGCCGATCAGGCCCAGCCCCCTTGCGGCGCAGCCGCTTTCGATTGCCACGGAGGCCATCGGCACGAGATCGGATGCGGTCGTGTCGCGCGCGGTCGGCCGCGCCGCCGGAAGAAGGCGAAGGGCCGCGGTCATCGGGGTAGCTGCCCCGACGACCGCGGCCGAGTGGAGGCCGATGTGCGGCTGTACACCCCGCGGGCTCGGCCACCGTTCCTGGCGCGAAATCGCTGCGCCGCGGTGGATCACACCGCGGTCGGCCGCGTCTGCGCGTCGATTCCGCCGTCGATGACGAACTGTGCGCCGTGGATGAAACCGGCCTGGGGGCCGAGCAGGTACACGATGAGTGAGGCGATCTCTTCGGGCTTGCCGTTGCGGCCGATGGGGGCCACGAAGTTGCGGATGGCCTCACCGTAGCGCGGATCGTCCAAACCGGCCTGCAGCAGCGGGGTTTCGACGCTGCCCGGGGCGACGGTGTTCAGTCGCACGCCCGCCGCGCCCCAGGCCGCGGCCCGTTCGCGCACGGCCACGGTGACGGCGTTCTTGGACGAGGCGTAGGCGTAGCTGCCCGCGAAATCCCCGGCCTGGGCGAAGGCCTCGGCCTCGTTGCCCTTGTTGATCGGGTTGTCCTCCCACTTGATCTGGGTGGAGGCGACCGACGAAACCACCACGGCCGCAGGGTTTTCGCCTTTCTGCAGCGCCGGCAGCAGTGCGTCGAGCAGGGCGACGGTGGCCCGGTAGTTGACCTCCACCACCAGGTTCGGGTCGGGCACCTGCGGCCCGACGCCCGCGCACAGCACCACGGCGTCCAGCGCACCGCCGGAGCGCCGCAGGATCTCCCCGACGGCCGCGTCGCGCGCCGCCGCGTCGGCCAGGTCGACGGTGATGTCGGCGTTGCGCAGGTCGATCCCGATGATGTCGTGCCCGGCGGCCCGCAGGGCGGCGGCGGTGGCCGCGCCGATGCCGGAACCGGAGCCGGTGATGGCGATCGTCATACCGCGATTAGAACAAGATCCAGGAATCCGGACAACCCCGTCAGGACCGGCATCTCAGCCACCGGGACGGCTACGACCGGGCGGTCCGTTCTCGGGATACGACTGTTGAGCACGCGCAGCGCAATCGACTCCCGGCCGCGCCGGTTCGGCGTTCCGGCTGCTTTCCGGCGAGCCTGCGGCTAGCATCACTTCCAGAACTAGAATCTGTTCTAGTTTTCGCACTGCTCACTGTCGAGAGGACGATCGATGCGCTTCACCTACGCGGAGGCGATGACCAACCCGGATTACTACATCCCCCTCGCGCAGGCCGCCGAGGCCGCCGGGTTCCACAGCATCACCGTGGCCGACAGCATCGCCTACCCGGCCGAGTCGGACTCGAAGTACCCGTACACCGCCGACGGCAATCGCGAATTCCTGGACGGCAAGCCGTTCATCGAGACCTTCGTGCTCTCCGCCGCCATCGCCGCGGCCACCACCACCCTGCGCCAGACCCCGTTCGTGCTCAAGCTGCCCATCCGCCCGCCGGTGCTGGTGGCCAAGCAGGCCAGTTCGCTTGCGCGCCTGAGCAACAACCGCTTCGCGCTGGGCGTGGGCATCAGCCCGTGGCCGGAGGACTTCCAGATGATGGGCGTCCCCTTCGAGAAGCGCGGCAAGCGCATCGACGAATGCATCGAGATCGTGCGCGGCCTGTCCACCGGCGAGTACTTCGAGTACCACGGCGAGTTCTACGACATCCCGAAGATCAAGCTCACCCCTGCGCCGACCGAGCCGCTGCCGATCCTGCTCGGCGGCCACAGCGACGCCGCTCTCAAACGCGCGGTGCGGCTGTGCGACGGCTGGATGCACGCCGGCGGCAAGGGCGAGGACCTCGACAAGTACCTGGCCCGGATCAACGAATTGCGCAGCGAGCGCGACAATCCGGGCGAGTTCGAGATCCATGCCGTCTCCCGCGACGGTTACACCACCGACGGCGTGAAGCGGCTCGAGGAGAAGGGCATCACCGACCTCATCGTCGGCTTCCGCAACTCCTACGCCATGGAGCACGACACGGAGTCGCTCGAGGAGAAGATCGTCAAGATCAAGTGGTACGGCGAGAACGTGATCAGCAAGCTGAGCTGAGCACACTTCTCGTCTCAGCCGAGGTCAGGCCCGCTTGGCATACCCCAGATCGATCACGGCGTCGCGCTCGGCCACGAGTTCCGCGACGCTGTGATCGATTCGGGCCCGGGCGAAGTCGTCGATCTCGAGATCCGGCACGATGGTGTACTCGCCGTCGGCGCAGGTCACCGGGAACGAGCTGATCAGCCCTTCGGGCACACCGTAGGACCCGTCCGACGGCACCGCCATCGAGGTCCAGTCCCCCGGAGCGGTGCCCAGCACCCAGTCGTGAATGTGGTCGATGGCGGCGCTGGCCGCGCTCGCCGCCGAGGACGCCCCGCGCGCCTTGATGATGGCGGTCCCCCGCTGCTGCACGGTCGGAATGAAATCGTCGGTGACCCAGGCACGATCGCCGATCACCTCGAGCGCCCCGCGACCCGCGACCGTCGCGTACGCCAGATCCGGATACTGCGAAGCGGAGTGATTGCCCCACACCGCGATCCGGTGGATGTCGGCCGCCGCGGCCCCGGTCTTCTTGGCCACCTGCGCGATCGCGCGATTGTGGTCGAGCCGCGTGAGCGCGGTGAACCGCCCGGCCGGTACGTCGGGCGCGTTGCTCATGGTGATGTAGGCGTTGGTATTGGCCGGATTCCCCACCACCAGCACCCGAATGTCCTCGGCCGCATTGGCATTGATGGCCGCCCCCTGATCGGTGAAGATGGGCCCGTTGGCGGCCAGCAGATCCGCCCGTTCCATCCCCGCGGTCCGCGGGCGTGCCCCGACCAGGATCGCGATGTTCGCCCCGTCGAACCCCACCCACGGATCGTCGGAGATATCGATCCCGGCCAGCAGCGGGAACGCCCCGTCCTCGAGCTCCATGGCCACGCCCTCGAGCGAGCCGACCGCGGCGGGAATCTCCAACAGCCGCAACCGCACCGGCGTCCGGGATCCCAGCATCGCCCCGGAGGCGATCCGGAAGAGCAACCCGTAGGCGATCTGCCCGGCGGCTCCGGTCACGGTGACGGTCACTGGCGCGGTGTTGCTCACGGCGAAACTCCTCGCGATAAGGCGGTATTCGCCCCAACCCTAACCAGGCTCACACCGCCCCGCCGCGCCCGGTGAGCAAGCCAACACCGCCGCCCGGACCCGAATCGGCTCCGCTCCAGCCGCTTTCCGGCGAATCGGTCAGTGGGCCAGGTCGGCGATATCGGAGTCGGCCAGGACGATCGGGGCGGCCTCGTCGCGGATGCGGACCATGCGGACGGCGCGATAGAGCGGGCGCTCCTCGGCGTTGGCGTCGCGGGCCTCGGCGCGCAGCTGCCCGATCAGCAGATCGGAGATGGCCAGGGCGGCGGCCAGGGGGCAGCTCGCCAGGGCGTCGGCGAGTTTGCGCAGGCCCAGGATGTGCAGTTCGCGGCCGCTGCCGGAGTCGCTGTAGATGGCCAGGGGCACGATCTGGGTGTCGGGGCCGGCGGTGACGCGCAAGACGATGCGACTGATCCGGCCGGGGTAGATCAAGATCTCGACGGCGGTGGCGGCGGCCAGGTCGATGCGGCGTTCACCGCGCCAGGTGCGGGCCCGGATCACGGTGCCCGCCACCGCGATCCGCCGCCGCCGCACCGCCATGGCGTAGAGCGCGGTGGGCGCGCCGAGCACGAGGCCGGCGGCCAGCGCGATGGGCCAGTGCACGAACAGCGCCATCAGCAGCCCGACACCGATGCCCACGCCGAGCGCGGCCAGGGTGAGCTTGCGCAACGCGGGAGCCAGCAGTTCCGGCGCGATCAGGTCGAGGCCGACTTCGCCCGCGGGCCCGGCTTTGGATTCTTCAGTCAAGGCAGCGCATTCGTCCAGGAGTCGATGAGTCACGCGTACCGGCGGCACGCGCCACCCCCGCGCGACGCACCGCACGGTACCAGCAGGCCATTACCCCATACCCCGAATCGCCACGACCCAAGCAGGGATTCGCGGTGCGGGCCGGAAAGGGGCCGCGGTCGGGTTCCGCCGGGCGCACCGGCGGAACCCGACCGGTCAGTTAATCCCGTTCTCCGGCAAGCACGGCCGCGACCTGAGCGACCGCCTCGTCGAGCGGAATCTGGCGCTGTTCACCGGTGCTCAGATCCTTCAGGCCGATCTCCCCCTCGGCCACCTCGCGGTCGCCCAGCACCAGGGCCACCCGCGCCCCGGACTTGTCGGCCGCCTTCATCGCGCCCTTCATACCGCGCCCGCCGTAGGCCAGATCGGTGCGGATCCCCGCCTTGCGCAGCTCACCGGCGATGACGACCAGGCGCTGCTTGGCCACATCGCCCAGCGGCACCCCGAACACCTCGATACGCGGACCGTCCACCGCGGACTTGCCCTCGGCCTCGAGCGCGAGCACGGTGCGGTCCACGCCGATACCGAAGCCGATGCCCGACAGCGGCTGCCCGCCCAGCTCGGCCATCAGCCCGTCGTAGCGCCCGCCGCCGCCGATGCCGGACTGCGCGCCCAGCCCGTCGTGCACGAATTCGAAGGTGGTCTTGGTGTAGTAGTCGAGCCCGCGCACCATGCGCGGATTCACCACGTACGGCACGCCCAGCGCGTCGAGGTGGCCGAGCACCTGCTCGAAGTGCGCCTTGGCGGACTCGGACAGGTGGTCGATCATGAGCGGCGCGTCGGCGGTCATCTCCTTGACCTCGGGCCGCTTGTCGTCGAGCACGCGCAGCGGGTTGATCTGCGCCCGCCGCTTGGTCTCCTCGTCGAGGGGCAGTTTGAACAGGAACTCCTGCAACAGCTCCCGATACTGCGGCCGGCAGGTCTCGTCACCGAGCGAGGTGATCTCGAGCCGGAACCCGTCGAGCCCGAGCCCGCGGAAGCCGCGGTCGGCGACGGCGATCACCTCGGCGTCCAGCGCCGGATCGTCGATGCCGATGGCCTCGATGCCGACCTGCTGCAGCTGCCGGTAGCGACCCTTCTGCGGTCGCTCGTAGCGGAAGAACGGACCCGCGTAGCAGAGCTTGACCGGCAGCTGTCCCCGGTCGAGGTTGTGTTCGATGACCGCGCGCATGACACCGGCGGTGCCTTCGGGCCGCAGGGTGAAGCTCTCACCGTTGCGGTCGGCGAAGGTCCACATCTCCTTGGAGACGACGTCGGTGGACTCGCCCACACCCCGCGCGAACAGGGCGGTCTCTTCGAAAACCGGCAGTTCGATATGCCCGTATCCGGCCAGTCGCGCGGCCGCTACGAGGCCGTCACGGACGGCGACGAACTCCGCGGAAGTGGGTGGCAGATAGTCGGGGACCCCCCTCGGGGCACTGAAGCTGCTGGTCTTGGTCACGTTGTTCAGTTTTCACCACGGCCGTTGGGCAAGTCCAACCGGTTACCTCCCCCGCGCCATCGGCGTCGGCGCCGGTGCCGCCATCGACGACTGGCATATGTAGGTTTTTCTCAGCGAATGCAGGTAATGTCTGCCGCGGCCGCTGGGCTGACGGCCGCCATCTGTACACACAGTCAGATACCGACCGTTCACGGAGGGACAGTTAGTGCCGAGCAATGAACAGCGACGCGCTGCGGCGAAGCGGAAGCTGGAGCGTCAACTCGAGAACCGGGCCCAGCGGGCGCGCAAGCGCAAGCAGCTCACGATCGCCGCGTCGGCTCTCGGCGTCGTGGTCGCGGTAGCGGCCGGTGTCGGCATCTACTTCCTGACCAAGGGCGACGACAACAGCAGCAACAGCGCCGCGGCGTCGACCACGCCCGACGCCTCGCTGACCGGAGCGCCGCCGCCGGCCGCGAAGGCCAAGGCCGCACAGGTGAACTGCACCTACCGCCCGTCGCAGAAGCCGGCCGACAAGCCGGTGTCCGCGCCCGGTACGGACAACATCTCCACCGCCGGTGAGGTCAAGGCGACGATGACAACCAGCCAGGGTCCGATCAGCATGACCCTGAACCCGGGTGAATCCCCCTGTACGGTCAATAGTTTCGAGTCGCTGGCCAAGCAGAAGTTCTTCGACAACACCTCCTGCCACCGCATCACCACCGGCAAGGGCCTGCAGGTGCTGCAGTGCGGCGACCCGACCGGCAGCGGTATGGGCGGGCCCGGGTACGAGTTCGACAACGAGTACCCGACTGACCAGTACGACGCCAATGATCAGGCCGCCCAGTTCCCGGTCGCCTACAAGCGCGGCGTGCTGGCCATGGCCAATGCCGGACCGGGTACCAACGGTTCCCAGTTCTTCCTGGTCTACGGCGATTCCCAGTTGCCGCCCCAGTACACGATTTTCGGCACGATCGACGACAACGGCCTGGCCACCCTCGACAAGATCGCCGCGGCGGGTGTCCAGGGCGGCGGTCAGGACGGCAAGCCGGCCACCGATGTGAACATCCAGTCGGTCCAAATCAACTGACCAGCATGGTTTTTCGGGCCCGGCGCGTGACGCGCCGGGCCCGTTCCTTTTCCGGTTGAAGTCTCGAAACGGTCCCGGCGAACCTACAGACTAAGGGTTCCCTAACCAAAGAAAATCCTGATTTTTCCGCTCCACGCCGGAAATGTGCGATATATGCTGGATCGCGACGCACGTGTACGGCGGTTTCGGAGTTTTCGCTGGTAATCTCGTAGAACGGAGTACCAAGGCGTAGTAAAGCCCACCGGGAAACCCCCACCGGGCCACTGCGACGCCAGACGTTCTCCCGGTGTCCACGTTTGCAGGCGGGACATGGCCTTTCGAACCACCGTTCGGGCGATGTCCGTGACGAAGCACCACCATCCATAGTGATCACTGCAGCATCGGGGAGCAGGCAATGGCCGAGGAACTCGACGACATCGGCCGCGAAACAGCGGCGATGATGAGGCAAATGTTGCAGCTGGCGACACTTGTCGCGCTGCGAACCCGGGAACGTGGCCAGAAGGAAGCGGAAGCCCGCGTCAAGGTGACCGAGGCCCGGCAGAAGGAAGCACGGCAACTCGTGCTGCGCGAGGCCGCGGACGCCAAGGCGAAGGACCCGCGCAATCTCGAACTCGCTCGGATGATCGAGAAGCCCACGCTCGAAAAGGGTGTCTCCCTGGAGAAAGACCGCTTCGCGGCCCAGGCGGAGGCGACCCGGATGGCTGCCACCCAGGCCGCCGCGAGCAAGGGACTGGTCCGCCACGATTCCGTCGAACGCCGCCAGGCTCTGGCACAGCATCTGCACCGCATGGGCATCTCGCCCGAGTTGGCTTCCGTGCGAATGCTTCTGGAGGTCGGGCAGGCGCAGTCGGCCGCCGAGGCGGCACGGGTGCGCGATCAGGAAGCGGCGGTCGCGCAGCGACGGGCACGGGAGTTGGATGCGCGGGCCCGCGAACGCGAGCCCGTTGTACGAACCATCAGCTAGTCACTCCGGTTCGCCGGAACAGCCTGTGGCGGATCGGATTCCGATCCGCCACGTTCCGTCAGAGCGGGAATTCGCCCAGTGACGGATTGCTGAACAGACCCTGCTGGGGAGACTTCAGCGGCAGCGGTGTCAGCATGTCCTTGTGCCCGTTGCGCACACTGCAGTACTTGAACGGACCCTTGGGGTCGAACAGCTTCGCCATGTGCGGGTCGGCGTGGTCGAGGAACCAGATGCTGAGTCCGGTCTTGCCGTCGTGGCGATAGTGTTCCCAGGCCCGCCACATGGCGTCCAGCCGCGCGACCGCCTCGGCGTGCTTCCACCATTCCGGGCACCAGACGGTATCGCTGATGTCGGTCACCTGACGCCGGTACACGAGGCTGAGGTAGTTCTCCACGAACTCGACCACACTGCCGTACACCATGGGTTGTTGCTGCGGTTCGGTCACAGCGGCTTAGCCTCCTCGATCGTTCCGGATTCGTCGTATGTCGGCGTCGACTTCTCGAACGGCACCCGCTCGCCGATCAGGTCGTCGATCCGGGTCTTGCGGTACGGCGCCGGCTCGTGGGCTTCGATCGATTCCCTGACCGCATCGGAGAAGTCGCCCTCCCACCAGGGCACGGACTTGACCAGCACCGCCGGTGTGGCCGAGGAGAACACGATGGCGCGGCCGCGCGGCAGGGTCGCCAGGCCGTGTACATTGAAGGTCTTCGAGGAGCCGAGCGACCTCGAATAGCTCTTGCCGCCTTTGGATTCCGAGACCGACGACGAGATGCTGTCGTACTCGCCGATCGCCTCGACGCGCTCCTGCAGGAACCTGACGTCATCGACGCCGCTGCCGAGCACCTTGATGTTCGAGGCGGCCCACAGCGCCTCCATACCCTCGGCGCCCCAGCAGCGCACGCCCTGCGCCCAGGACTGCAGCACCGTCATCACCACGATGCCCCGCGACCCGAAGTGGCTGTAGTGCCTGGGCAGATCCTTCCAGCGCACCACGTTCGCGGCCTCGTCCAGCACCGCCAGCAGTGGCACGGGCAGCCTGCCGCGCGGTGACTGCGCCGCCTTGCGGATCGCGATATCGATCACGGCCTCGATGAAGGCGCTCACGAGCGGACCGGCGGTTCCGCGGCCTTCGAGCGAGAGGCAGTACAGGGTGCCGTTGCTGGTGATGAATTCCTCTTCGTCGAACTGCGGACCGCTGCCGGGGGTGATCCAGGGCTGCATGTTGGACAGCTTGATGCTGTTGATCATCTTCTTGGCGGTGCCGAAGATGCCGCTGATGGTGCGCGGGTCGGTGTTGTACTGCTGGGCGAGACCCGAGGCCACGAAGTGGTATCCGCCCCGGAATTCCGAAGGGATGTCGAACCTTTCGGTGTGCCGCAGGATCTCGATCGGTTCGGTGTCGAGCGGGTTGGTCACCCAATCCCAGACCTGGGTGATCCACCGCCCGGCCACCGCCGCCGCCAGGAACAGGGCGGCCAGCAGCTCCTCGGCCTCCTGATCGAAATAGGTGTCGCCCTTGGAGTCCGAGCCCAGGACGTAATCGCCGCCGTCGGCGAAGTGCCCGGCCAGGCTCGCCGCGCGCGCGTCGTAGCCGGGCCGGCGCGGATTCACCCAGGCCAGCGGATCCCAGAACCAGCTCGGCGGTTCACCGGCGACGCCCTGGGGGTCGAAAACCCAGACGGGACTGCCCTTTCGCTGTCGCACGTCGCGGGTGGCGTCGACGACATCGCGCTTGTTGGAGGTCACGAGGACCGGCCCGACCGCCGAGAGGATGGCGGGAATCACCCGGGAGGTGGTCTTGCCCTGGCGAGGACCCCAGATATCGACGTGCAGATCCTCGTAGGAACCGTAGAGCGTCACACCGTCGGCCACCGAGACGCCGATCGGGACGCCGGGCACGATCGGGTCACCCGGTCGCATCAGCGAACCCGGAATGTAGGGAGCGCCCCGGAATCCGTCGCGCTCCAGCGGCACGCCGATCTGCTCGGCCTTCTCCATCACACCGGCCGCGGTGAGCGACTTGATGGCGTCGCCGCTGCCCATGTGGTCGGCCTTGTCGTCGACCGCTAGTCGTCCCTTGCTCGCGTTGGCCTTCTGCCGCCGCTTCCACAGCTGCCAGGCGAGCGCGGCCAGCACGATCGCGATCACGATGACGGTCGCCGGGGCGGGCCAGCGCAGTGTGCCCTTGACCATGTTGACCGCGATGGAGATCGGGTTGATCGGCATCTGCTGGCGGGGGCTGGAGAGCAGGTTGCCCAATTGGACAGCCACCCACAGGGTTCCGAAGATCGCGAAACCCGCGTAGATGAGGTGCAGTTGAGTGTCGGGGCCCGGGTCCGCCGGGTCCTTCACCGGTGCTTTCGCCATCTCTATCCTCCTGGGATGACCTGTAAGTCGTTAGCGCTCAACGAAACTCGTCCAGCAACCAGCCACCGGTAGCGCCGCGCACGACGGTGGCGACGACCGTGGCCGGGGGTAGCGCCTCACGCTTGCCGTCCGGGTAGACGACCGTCTGCTCGATGCCGATCTTGTACTGCTGCCGGTTCGGGTCCGTGCCCGCGGGGGCCTTCTCTCCGGACGCGAACGCGAATGCCTCGACGTGCGCGCCGGCCTTGGCCCAGTCGGTCCAGCGCAGTGACGGTCTCGGCGTTTCCACGCTGGTGGATGGGGTATCCAGTGTACGGATCAGGCTGGGACCCAGGTACTTCCGGGCCCGGCGGAGTGCGTCTCCCTCGGACTCGGTGGCGGGGTACCAGGTGTAGATCTGCTGCAGTGCCGTGACCGCCACGCCGTCGGGAGTGGTGGGGTCGGGGGCCGGGGCAACCTCGAGCAACCGGGTGGTGGACGTGGGTGGTTGCGCGGCGGTCGATTTCGATCCGCCACTGGTCGAGCCGCCGCCACACGCGGTGGCCAGCATCGCCACGGACAGCACAACCATCACCACCTGCGAAGGGCCTCCCTTCCAGGCTAGTCGGTGGCGCACGATCGCGCGGCTCATGTGCCTCGCTTGGCGTCGTGGAGGGTTTCCACCAGCGACCGGTTCATCTCGGCCGCGGCCGCCAGCTGCTGCTGCAGCAGGGCGACCTTGCGGCGCAACGCGATAGCGTCCATGCGTTCCAGGCCGGGGCTCTCCGCGGCTCGCACCCAGTTGCGCACCGAATTGGTGTGCACGCCGATCTGGTCGGCGACCACCCGGCAGGCCTCGGATTCCGAGCGCAGCTTGCCGGTGAGGGCGATGACCTGTTCGACGGCGGCCTGACGGACCTCCGGCGAGACTCTTCGATACGACCGGTGCGGCATCATGCGGCGCTCCCCTCATCCGAGCCGCGGCTCGCCGTGCTCTCGGTGAATTCGCTGAAACGCTGGTTGGTGTCGTGGATTCCGCTCTCACGTTCGGACGGCGTGAACTCCATGTGGAACGGGATTCCGGGCCGGCGGTCCTCACCGATCTTGAGCAGGAACTTGCCGGTGCCGGGCGCGGGCGGACGGGTCTGGCCCGGTTTCAGCGCCTCGCCGGTGAGCGCCTGCGGCGCGGACCAACTGGTCACCATCTCCTCCTCGGCGGACGTGAAGGGCACGGTGGAATCCAGGCGGGCGATCTCCTCGGCCGGGAGCGCGCCGAAGATCTTGGCGCGGGCGCGTTCCAGGAAGCCGAGCGCCTTGGCGATGGCGGCCTCCGAGCCCAGCGCCTGCAGGTCCTTGATGGTGTGGCTGATCATGATCAGCGAGGTGGCGATGCCGCGCTGCAGTCGGGTGAGCTCGTCGACGCGGTCGACCATGAAGTCGCCCAGGCCCAGCACCTGCCACAGCTCGTCCATGACCACCTGGAAGTAGCGCTGCGGGCCCAGATCCGCGTCGGCGAGCACGTGCGCGGCCTCGACGGAGGCGAAACCGTCGGCCCAGCAGGCCAGCATGACGGCGGCCTTGAGTTTCTTGTCGCCGGTGGGGATGTGGGAGACGTCGATGCAGACGGCGGTGGCGTTGGTGTCGATCGGCGTCGTGGTCTGGCCGTTGAAGACCGCGCCGAACGGGCCCTGGGTCAGAGCGCGCAGCGAGCGGCGCAGCCCCTTGATGGCCTCGTGGTATTCGTCCGGGTTGTCCGCTCCCGCATCGAGTTGCAGTTCGTCGCCGCCCGCGACCACCACTTCGAGGAGGTCCTCGATGATGGGCGGCTGCTCCGGGCTGAAGGCGCTGCCCTCACGGTAGAGAATCCGCAGTGCCGTCGAGATGAGCGTCTCCTCGAAGTCGCGCACCCGCGCCCCGCGCACCAGCTCCACCAGACCGGCCACCAGAGTCACCTGGCGAGCACGCATTTCCTGCATCACCTGGGTCTGCAGTTCGGGGAACCCGCTCAGCATCGGCACGATCGAGCCCAGCACACCGGCGGCCAGCGGATTGAGTTTGCCGTGCCCGTAACCCAGATCGATGACCTGGCCGCCGACCAGTTCCACCAGCTTGCGGTAGTCGGGTTTGACGTCGGCCAGCACCAGCGGCGTGATGCCCTGCGCCACACCGCCGAGCACGATGCGGCGCACCAGCGAGGACTTGCCGAAACCGTTGAGGCCCAGCACGAAAAGGCTCGGCGCGGTGATGAAGCTGCCCCGCATGAACCAGTTCATCGGGTCGAAGCACACCGGCGCGCCCGTGTGCAGATGCGATCCCAGCGGCGTGCCGATCAGCGGCGCGCCCGCGCCCACCGACCACGGCCACAACCCCGCGACCTGCGCGGTGGTGGCCCGGTACTCCACCGGCCGCCCGACCACGTTCATCCGCCCGCCGCCCGCGCCGATGTACCCGCGGTCGGTGAGTTGCGCTGTGGTGCGGTCGAATTCGTCGAAGCTCCCGTACTCCATCCGCTCCGCGCGCGCCGCGAAATTCCGCCGCCGCAGATCATCGGTGTGCAGCCGGAACGTGGCCCACGCCGCCTTGATCCCGTTCCCCTCGCGCGCGGTGACCTCGAGCTTGGCCCGCGTCGAATCGTCGAGCAGCTTCGGCCCCGACTGCTTCTGCTTGGCCGCCGCCTTGCGCGCCGCGGCCCGTTTGGCCGCCGCCTCCCGCTCGGCCTGCTCGACGACCTTGTCCCGCTTCCCCTTCCGCCCACTCCCCCGCACCCGCTCGGTACCGGCGGGCCGCTCCCCGCGCGCGGGCCGATTCCGCACCGGCCGCTCCCCCGATTCGCCCTCGGGCCGCGCCGAACGCGTCCGCGCCGGCGCTCCGGAGCGCCCGCCCAGGTGCACCCGATCCGGGTCCGTGGTCCGTCCCTCGAATCCCTTGCCGCGCCGAGGTTCCCGCTCTGCCGCGCCGCGCTCCGCGCGCCCGGGTTCGCCGTCCGGGCGACCCCGTTCGCGCCTACGCTCGGACGAGTCCGCACGCCGCTCGGCCGGTTCGTCAGCGGTAGCCTCGCGACTGCGCTTGCGCCCCATACGATCCCCCTCGGTTCGTTCGGGTCCACGGGCGCGGCCGCGCTCCTGCGAGTCCGCCTCCCCTTCCCGCACTCCGCCCGACCGCGCCACCGCGCCGTCGCGACCGGATCGCCCGTTCCGCGGACGTTCCGACCGCTCGGTACCGCGTGCGGTCGGCTCACCCACCGGACCCGCGGCCGAGGCACGCAGCGCGGCGGCCGAATCGGCTTCGCGCACAACCAGTTCACGCCCGGTCGACCCGGCTGCCGTGCCGGACAATCCGGATGTGAAAGAGCTCGGCGTCCCCGCTTCGCCCGCGCCGTCGGCCGGTTCGAGCGCGGGCAGGGCCGGACGCTTGCGGCGCACCGGTGAACTTCCCGCCTCCGCGCTTGTCTGCCCGGACGATTCGCGACCGGTCGGTTTTTCACGCTCCGAGCCGGGTGCCGGCGCGGCCTCCGAGCTCGCGCGACTCGACGCCGCCTCCCCAGGCTCTCCTCGCTGTCGGCCCGATGGTGAATCACCCTGGCGCACAGCGTGACCAGCGGCCTCCCGCGCCGAGTCCCGATCGGTCAGTTCCTGGTGTCCGTCCGCCTCCCGCACACCGGCCCCGGCGACCGACGTACTCCGTTGCCGCACGGCATAATCGTCACGCTCCGACCCGTTCCCAGTCCGACCGGTCGGTTCAGCGGCTGCGGCCGGACTTTGCCCGGTCGCCGCGGCACCCGTTTCCCGACCGCCGGCACGCGCACCCCGCTCCGCGCGCGACACGTCGCCCGACGATGCCGAATCCTGTTGGCGCTCAGCCGAAGCAGTGCGCTCGGAATCGACCTGGGACCGATAGCCTTCGAGTTCACCGGATGCCGCACCATACTGCTGCGCGGTGCGTGTCGTGCGCCCGCCGACCGGCTCTCCCGGCGCGGCCGACGCGAAGAGGGATCGCTCATCGGACGTCGCGTTCTCCCGGCGCGCGGCCTCGGTCGCATCACCCGGGGGGAACTCCCTGCCCATCTCCGAGCCGCGCGCCGAGCGTGCGGTTTCCCCTGCGGACGCCGCGATCTCGGGCCGTTGCTCACGGCCGTCACCCGGCTGCCCGGTCTCACCTGCCTGCTCGGCGAACTCCGCGGAGTAGTCGATCGGGGTGTCGCGGCGGAGCATGCGGCGGTCCGGGAGGGTGCCGCGGCGCGGGCGGTGTTCGTCGCGCATGACCCGGGAGGGGGGCGGCGCGTAGAACTCCGTGTCGTCGCGGCGGTCGGGGTCGGGGTCGCGGCGGGAGCCGCGCCGGGTGGGGGCGGCGGCTTCGCGGTCGCGGACCGAGGGATCGATGTCACGTGGCATGGGTTACCCCGCAAGCGCTTTCGGAATGGTGGCGTGTTCGGGGAGGATCACCCCGCAGCCGAGGGACGCCGCGAACGCGGCCGCTTGGTAGCGGTAGCAGCGGCGGATCTTGAGGCGGGCCTGGGTGGAGAGATCCCGGGTGATCGCCTCGATGCGGGGCAGGTCGCCGCGCAGGGGTTCGGTGATGGTGACCAGGGCGCCGAAGCGGGTGACGCCGTGGCCGCGGGCCTGTTCCTCGCGCGCCTGCTGGGTGGCGCCCACGCGCAGGGTGGCGGCGGCGGAGACGACGCCGCGCTCGGATTGCTGTGCCACCAGGGCGTTCTTGTAGTCGTCGTCCACGATCTGGGCGGCGTCGCCGGCCGAGTGCGGGCGGTAGACGATGGTGATGCGCTTGCGCGGCACCTCCGGGTTGGGGGCGAGCAGGCGCTGCAGCACGCGCTCGTCCACCGCGCCCTCCGGGGCGGTGTCCATCTCCCAGGTGACCGAGCGGCCGCCGTCGTGGATGAAGTGGTCCCAGCGCTCCTCGTGCGAGACCGGGCCCGCGTCGGCCCAATCCAGGCCGTGCCCACCGGGTTCGCCCGCGGCCACCTCGAGGTCGGCCTGCGCGGCCGGGTCGTAGCTGCGGCGGATGAAGGAGATGATCTCCTCGGCGGCCATGGGCTGGGCGCGCACGCCCGCCTCGGCCAGCGCCGCGCAGATACCCGGCAGGCGACGCCCGATCTCGACCGCCTCCTCCGCCGGATTCTTGCGCCGCTCAGCGGTTGTCGCCTTGAAGGTGATCGCCACCCGCGGCAGCAGCTGCACCCGTTCCTGCGGCAGTTCGGTGGCCAGCTCGTACATGACCTGCTGCGCCAGATCGGGGGCCTCGGGCCGGGTGATGGTGGAAACCTCGGTGAGCAAACGGTTTCCGGTCTCGGGCACGGTGTCGATGACCGGCACCACCGCCACGATGTCGGAGGTCTGGCCCAGCGAGGCCAGGAAGGTGCCCCACGCCCCGACCCAGCGGTCGATGACCGGCTGGTCGACAGCCTCGTGGCCCTGCGGCCAAGCCCGCAGAACCACTGTGTACTGGGCGAATTGCGGTAGGTGGATCATGCCGAAGCTGTAGCCGCCCGCGTCGATGCCCTCGTAGAGCCGCGACGGGGCCATCAGCCCGGGCAGCCGGGTGACGCCGCCGGGAATCCGGGAGAAGCGCCCGCCCCGGTACACGTGCTCGCCCTTGGAACGGCCACGCAACCAATGGAACATCATCAATCCGTTCTCGTAGCCGGAGCGGCCCCCGGTCCGCCATACCAGTGGAACCATCACGACCAGGCCGACGCCCGCCACCACGGCGGCGGGTTTCGGGCCCGCCACCAGCGCCGTCAGCAGCGCGGTGATCACGACGGCGAAGCCGACCACGGTCTCGCCCCAGCGCAGGCCGAAAAGGCCGGCGCTGCGGGGCTTCTGCCACAGTCCGTACGAGCGGCGCTCGTAGGTCTCGGTCATCGTCATCGCGGAATGGTGCTCCTGCCGAGGTCGGGTGAACGGTTGACCCAGCGGTCACCGGCCACGTCACCCGCGGTGTTCTCGGCCTTGCCGAGCGAGGCGGTCGCGGCCCGGACCTGGGCGACACGGTTGGCCACGCGGGACGCGCCTGACGGTACTGCGCCACCGCCGCCTTGCGCGGCAGGACTCGCGGCGTTGGGGGCGGCGCCGCCACCGCCGCCGGGCCTGGGTTGCGGTGTCGGACGGGGCAGCCCGCCGCCACCGGGTCCGCCCGGTCCGCCCGGACGGCCGGGCCGCCCGCCGCGTCCGGCATACCCGGGCGCACCGGAGACCGCGCGCGGGGCCACCGCCCGCGAACCGACCGCGCCCAGCGCCGCGATACCGACCAGGGTGCCGGTGGTGGCGGCCAGACCCGAACCGCCGGAACCGACGATGGCGACCTCACCGGCGGTGGCCAGGCGCATGAGGGCGGGCAGCACGAACGCCACGCTGCCCAGCAGCACGATGGCGACCAGCATGCGCTGGGCCTCGTCGGCGTCGGGCAGGGTGGTGGTGCCGGTACGAGCATCGGTCGCGCCGGCCGTGGTGAAGGCGATCATGTAGACGATCGCCGCGACCGGCTTGTAGAGCATGAAGGCGATAATCCAGCGGATCAGCTTGCTGTAGGAGGAGCGGCCGATGCCGGTGCCCGATCCGGCCGCCGCCAGCGGCAGCACGCCCGCCGCCACCACGAGCATGCCCTGACGTACGATGGCCAGCACGATCTGGGCCAGCGCGCCGAGCAGGCCGACGATGGCGATGATGAGCACCAGACCGGGCGAGAAGGCTTGCAGCTTGGTGGTTTTCACCATCAGCTCGGCCATGTCCTTGGCATTGCCGCCGGTGGAGTCGTTGATGATCCACTCGGAGAACTTGTCCGAGGCCTGGGTGGCCGCCACGATCACCGCGCCGAGCATCCAGGAGCTGAAGACCACGCGCGCGAACATCCAGAACGAATCGGTGGCCTCACTGACCGCGGCTCCCCGTCTCGCCTGCGCGAGTTTGAGACCGGTCAGGATCACCGACACCATTAAGAGGAGTATCTGCGCCTGATACGTATAGTCGTTGATCTTCGTGAACAACGTGCCCGCGTCACTGACCCGGTCGTTGGGCAGCTTCATCCAGAACGTCAGCGCCAGGATCAACGCCTCGCCCAGACCGTTCATCAGTGAATCCACCACCTTGCCGAAGGTGGAGTCCCATGCCTTGTCCCGCACGGTGGCGGCGGCATCGCCCGGATGGGTCGCGACATTGCTGGCCTTGCAGGCCGCCGACGCGGCGTCACCCAGCGACAGACCCGGCACGCCCAGACCGTCGAGGGAGTCGTGTAATTCGTTGCAGGCCTGGTCGTACCCGTAGGTCTGGCCGTAGGCCACCGTCGGTGTCGCGATCATGACGGTGAATACGACCGCGAGAATCGTGACGAGCCGCCTCAGCATGTGGTCCACCTTTCGATGGGTCGCGATGCCATGTCTGTCGATATGTGCGCCGTGGTCACCATCGGGTCCACCCCGCCAGCGAATCCACGTATTCGGTTTGTGCGGTCTTCGAGCTGGACGGCTTGAGCCGCCAGTCGCCGGCGTCCCACACCATGATCAGCCGCACGGCCGCCCACAGCTGCCGGTTGTCGACCACCGGCCCGCGCGCGGCCAGCCGCACGATGGCCATGTCGTCGGCGTAGTTCTCGATCTGGAAGGCGTCGGGCGCCACCAGATACCGGGTCACCTTCTCCGGCTGCTGTTTCGGCAGTCGCTGATCGGCCAGCGCCTGGTCGTAGGCGGTGAGCTGCTCGGCGGGCACGCGGACCTGCCGCACGTACAGCTCCCGGTCGGCCGGGCGGGCATTGAGCCGGTAGGTGATCTGCGCGGAGGCCAGCGCGGCCCCCTGCGGGGTGTGCGAATAGCCGACGGCCAGGCCGTTTTCCAGGCGAGCGGGACCGTCGGAGGTGGAGAAGGGCACCGACGCGCCGTAGACGCGCTGCCAGCCGTGCGGGTCGGCGAGACCCTGGGGCGCGGCGGTCAGCCAATCGGTGTCGGTGGTCTTGCGCTGCTTGGACGGATCCTGCGGCAGCGGTTGCCCGTCGGTGTTGTTGGGGATGTCGACGCGGCGGCCGAACAGATCCACCTCGGGCGAGGCGAATCCGGTCACGCCGGTCTCCGAAGAGGTCACCGGGGCGGTCCCGTCGTCCTTGGCGCTCGGCTTGGACGAACCGTGGCCGAAGTAGACCACCAGGCCGGCGACGATGATCACCGCGACCAGGGCGGCCGAGGCGATGACACCGAACGAGACGCGGTCGCGCTCGGGCGACTCCTTCTCGCTCATCGCTTCGCCTCCACGGTGTCGGTTACCAGAGTGTGTGTGACAGTGGACAATTCAGCTGCCCGTATCCCTCAGGTCGGGAGCAGGGCCAGCGCGATTCCGCTGGCCGAGGTCGCCATGATCGCGCCCAGCAGGCTCATCACCACCCCGTGCGTCGCGTCGTTGGCGGCCAGGTCGTCGCGGAAGGCGTACCAGAGCCGCCCCGCCGCCAGGATCATCCAGGCCAGGCAGAACAGCAGTACGCACCACAGCAGCCAGTCGATGAGCTGCATGAGCGGCCGGATCACATCCGACGGCATCTGCTTGTAGGCCAGGATGGCCACCGCCGTGGACATTAGGTGATCACAGCGTTCATGATCGTGCCCGCGCTCGTGGCGATGATCCCTCCGATCATCGCCCCGGCCACCATCTTCGGCGACTCCAAACCGCCTCCCGTCCATTTCTCCCAGGCGAAGCGACCACCGGCGTAGGTGATGCCCAGGACTCCCGACAACAGCACGAACCAGGTGAAGTACCGAACCAATTTCAGCAATTTGTCCGACGCGGGCGGCGCCTCCGGGGTCGGGTTCCCGACCTGGGCGAGGAGCTGCCCGTACGCGTCGTGTACGGCCAATAGCATGCTCATTGTCTTTCCTTCTCCAAAAGCGAACTGCTAGCGAAACTTTCGCCTATATCGGCACCAACTTCGGGTTCGACGTTCATGATCACTCGTCCGCCTCCGGATCAGTGGAGCGGGGGGCGTCCATGGCGTCCTGTACGGCGGCCAGGATGCTCGAACCGAGCTCCCGCACCTCCGTCGTAATCTCTTCCAGCGGATCGGATTTGCGTTTACGTTGCTGCGGGACCGGGTCGCCCGGTGACCACACCGGCAGCTTCTCGGCCTCCACGAGCGTCCATTCCTCGTGCCAGGGCAGCTGCCACACCTGTCCGGCCAGCGAACCGACCACATCGCGGTAGCGGCGGATCTCGGCCGGAATCCGGCCCGGGCGCGCGGCCACCGTGATCAGGCCGAGCACCTCGCTCGGGCCCGCGAGCCCGGCGTGATGCTGGCGCAGCAGGTCGTGGGCGCGGGTCAGGCCCGGAATCGTCTCGCGTGCCACCAGCACCACGAACGGGGATTCCCGGTCGAAGACGCCGGGCCAGCGGCGGTACGAATCCGCCGCGGGCGCAAGCACATGCGCGAGGGTCGTCGTGCCCGCGCCGCCGTGCACGCCGAGCAGCCACACCAGGGGTGCGCGGCCGCCGCCGGGTACGGGTCGGTCCCAGATCGGTGCGCGTCGTGATTCCGGCGGCGGCACCACACCGGCCGCTCCGGCGGCCCCCGAATCGATGCTCCGGGCGGAGGGTCGATGTTCCTTCATGGCTGCGGTCATGATGCCACTCCAGCAAGCAGGCGGCGATACGCGCGGCGTGTCTCGGCGGCCAGGTTGCTGTGCCGCACCAACTCTCCGCGTGCGAGGTGTGGGTCATAGGGTATCTCGACGATCTCGTTGACCCAGCCGTCCAGATGCTCCCGCAAATGCTCAGCGATCCGAGAATCGCTGCCTGGCAACTGATGTGACACGACAATCGTGGTATCGCCGACAATCCCGTCACCCTGGCCCTCGCCCTGGCCGCCGAACTGGTCGTCGAGCCACTCGAGGGTGACGCGCAGCCGGTTGGCCGCGTCCACGCGCGCCGGAATCGCCAGCACCAGTGCGATATCGGCGTCCTCGAGCAGCGGGCGCAGGTGACGGCTGGCGATCGGGTTGCCGCCGTCGTACACCGGGGTGTAGCTCGTCTCGCCCAGCGCGCGGGCCACGGTGAGGTAGGTGGCGCGCCGGCGCAGGGGCGCGGGATCGCGCCACAGCAGCCCGATTCCGGAGGTCGCGCGGGACAGGCATTCCTTGAGCGGCGCGGCCTCGTCGTCGCCGCGGCCGTAGAGCCAGGCCTGCAGGCTGATCGGGCTCAGGTGCTCGTCGGCCCCGCGCAGCGCCAGATCGCTGCCCGCGAAAGTGCCGTCCACGGCCACGGTTTGGGCGCCCGCGGCGCTCATCTCCCCCGCGATGCCGAGGGCCGTGGTGGTGGTGCCCGCGCCACCGCAGCCACCCACCACCAGGATCGGCCGCGGCGCGGGACCGGCGTCACCGCCGTCGCCGCGACGCTTGCGCAAGCGCACCACCGGAGCCTTGGAACGCGCGGCACGGCCCGGCGATTCACCCTCTTCGGGCACCTCGTCGAGCCAGCGGCTCCAGTCCTGATCCATTGTCTCCGCTCTCCTCGTTATCCGGCCGGAACGCTGACGGCGGGTCCATGGTCGCCGATGATCGCGGTGGCCGTCATTTCGTTGTACGCCGCCACGACGGCGATCGGGCCGGAACCGGGTCCGCCTTCAGGTGTGCCGGTGGATTGCGCAGTGCCGCCATGGGAATTCAGCACATATAGAGCAACCCCACCGGCAATGGCTAGCAAAACAATGGCAACAATCAGGAAGCCGAAGGCGAAAAGGCGTCGGCGCGTGCTGGGCTCGGGCCGGGCCGGTTTTTCCTCGTCGAGAGCGTCCAGCAGTTCGGAGGCCCGATCGGAGCGGGCAGCGCCGGTTTCGTCACTGTCGGAGGGGAATTCGACGACTGTGCTGCCGCGGTAGCGCACCGGCGGTGTGTAGGAATCGGTCTCGCCGCGCTCGCCCACCCAATCCGACCAGGCCCCGTCGAAGTGATTGCGCCGCAGCACCGATTCGGGCACGGGCGGGATGTCGAGCTCGGGCTCGACGTCCTGGATGTAGTGCGGGAAGCGGGCCGGACCCCCCTCGTCGTCGAAAGCCGGTTCGTTCTCGGGCTGTTCGGGGGCGGACGTTCGGTCATCAGGGTCCAGAGCGGGGTACCAGCGCGACTGTTTTTTGTACGACTTCAACATTCCCGGTACGGGCACGTCGCTCGGCATCGTCTGACCCTCTCGGCGGTCGGTCGTGGCGGACGGTCTGTTGTCGTCTGTTGTCACTGGTGGCCGCAGAACGGTCCCGATCGGAAATTCTCTCGCATGAACAGGATTCCAACGACTCGACGCGCCGGACGACACTCCTCTGAATCCGCGCGCGCGTGCGAGTAGCAGGGTTCGCGCCATCACGTGAACGCCACGCCGACGGGGCGGTCTTCCCAGACGATGGAGCAGAATCTACATTAACAAGACCAAGAATTTTGGAGGTTTTGTGAAGACTGCTGACATCGCCGCGGTAGTGACCGGTGGCGCTTCGGGACTCGGCCTGGCCACCGTGCGTGAACTGCACTCGGCCGGCGCGAAGGTCGTTATCCTCGATCTTCCCTCGTCCGAAGGCAAGGCCATCGCCGAGGAACTCGGTGAGCGCGTGGTGTTCTCGCCCGGCGACGTGACCAGCGAGGAGGATGTGACCGCCGCGCTGGACGCCGCGCAGGCGCTGGGAACGCTGCGAATCGCGGTGAACTGCGCGGGAATCGGCAATGCCGTGAAGACGGTCGGCAAGCAGGGCGCGTTCCCGCTGGACGCCTTCAAGAAGATCATCAACGTTAATCTGATCGGAACGTTCAACGTCATCCGCCTGGCCGCCGAACGCATCTCGGCGACCGAGGAGGCCGACGGCGAGCGCGGCGTCATCGTCAACACCGCTTCGGTGGCGGCATTCGACGGACAGATCGGGCAGGCCGCCTACTCGGCCTCCAAGGGCGGCATCGTCGGCCTGACCCTGCCGGTCGCGCGCGACCTGGCGTCGTACAAGATCCGCGTGATGACCATCGCGCCGGGCCTGTTCCACACCCCGCTGTTCGCGACCCTGCCGCAGCAGGCCATCGACGCGCTCGGCGCCCAGGTCCCCCACCCCTCCCGCCTGGGCGACCCGACCGAGTACGCCGCTCTGGTCCGCCACATCGTGGAGAACCCGATGCTCAACGGTGAGGTTATCCGCCTCGACGGCGCGATCCGCATGGCGCCCCGGTAATCAAATGGCGCCCCGGTAATTAATACGGAGAACGAAATGGCCCCGGAGCGAGTGCCCCTCGCTCCGGGGCCTTTCTCGTCCGCGGCCGTCCGCTACATCTCCCACGGCGCCTGCGGCAGCACCTTGCCGGTCTCGAGGAGGGACTTCATATTGGCCAGCACGGCGGGCCAGCCGCTCGAAATGCCCTGCAGCATTTCCTCGTTCGGCAGATTCTCGTGGGTGACGGTGAGGCGGACGATGTCCTGGTGGGGCTCGATCAAGAAGGTCACCACCGACGGGGAACGGTCCTCGTGCGGGGAGTCCTCGAAGGTGAGGACCAGCCGGCGCGGCTCCTCGACCTCGAGGATCTTGCCGACCACGTCGACCTTGCCGGAGCCGTCGGCGCGGCGGTGTTCCCAGTCCGAACCCTCCTTCCAGTCCGAGATGTTCTCGTGGCCCCAGTACTGGGCGGTCAGGTCGGCGTCGGTGAGGGCCTTCCAGACCTGCTCGGCGGTGGCGTGGATGTAGGTGACGTAGACGTAGTTCGCGACGGTGGCGGTCATGGCGTACTCCTCTGCCTGGTTCTTGATGGCGCGCAGGACGTCGAGCCTGGGACGGTCGAAGACGGAGATCCAGCGCTGTTCGATGTCGTGAATCGGAGTCGGATTGATGTAGTGCACCCGCTCCCGACCGCGGCGCAGCACGGTCACGAGTCCGGCCTTCTCGAGAATGTCGAGGTGCTGGGTCACCGACTGCCGGGCCATCTCGACCCGCTCGCACAATTCGCGCAGGGTCTGGCCGTTGTTCTCACGCAGCCGGTCCAGCAGCAGCCGGCGGGTGCCGTCGGCCAGCGCCTTGAAGACCGCGTCCATGTCGGGTTCGGATTGCACGCCCCAAATTATGCAGGTATTTACCTGCATATGTCAATGACGTGGGAATTTCGTTCTCGGACATGACAATCCGCGCGATGCGGGTCAAGATGATCAACGGCCCTCGGGCCGATCGACATCGTTGTCAGACGTAGCGCCCGTGGTTTCGTGGCGCGGACAGGAGTGCCCGTGGCATCGACGCCGCTGACCTCGGAACCCGCCTCGTCGGTGATCGTGGAGACGATCCGCCCGGCGCGCCTCGGCACCCGGCTCGCCCATCCGGTTCTGCGCACCACGCTGCAGACGTTCCTGCGCGCCGGAGCCTGGGTCGCCGACCTGGGTCCGCGCCCGGCCGAGCTGGTCTTCCGCGCCACCCGGCTCTCGGAGAAGCCCGCCGCCGTGCTCGGCACCCCGCGCGGGGTGCGGCGCGAGCCGAAGCGATTCGAGCACTTCGACGCCGAATGGCTGTGGACCGCCCCGGCACCGGACCCCCGGGTGGACCGCGAGGCCGCGATCCTGTACTTCCACGGCGGCGCGTTCATCGCGGGCGGGCTCAACAGCTACCGCCGCCACACCGCGCGCATGGCCGCGTTGAGCGAACTGCCGGTGCTGACCGTCGACTACCGGCAGTTGCCCGACGCCCACCCCAACGAGAGCCTCGACGACGCGCTGACCGCCTACCGGCATCTGCTGGCCGAGGGCTTCCCGCCCGGGCAGATCATCGTCGCGGGCGATTCCGCGGGCGGCGGGCTCGCGCTGCGGCTGGCCCTGACCCTGCGCGAGCTGGGTCTGCCACTGCCCGTGGCCCTTTCGGTCACCTCGCCGTGGGCCGACTTCGACTCCACCGCGCGGCTGGCGCATCCGAACGCGGGCGACGACGCGGTGCTGCCCGCGGCCGGGCCGGACATGGTGGTGCGCCGCGGCATCGCCGTCGACGGCGTCCTCGACCCGGCGTGGTCGGTGGTGAACCACGACTTCACCGGCCTGCCACCGATTCTGCTGCAGGTCGGTTCCCGCGAGATGCTGCTCGCCGACGCGCTCGCGGTGGCCCGGCGCGCCGACGCGGCGGGGGTCCCGCTGCGCCTGCAGATCCGTCCCAGCGCCCCGCACACCCTCATCCATCTGGGCGCGGGCCTGCTCGCCGACGGCCGCGACGCCGCTCGCGACGCGGCCGAATTCCACCGTGCGATGATCGAACCCGGACGTTCCGGCCGCACCGCCGCCTGATCCGACGGCGGCGGCCCCGATCCGAGAGGCCCCCGATGTCCCAGCCCGCCACCACTTCCCGCCCGGCCGTGTTCGTCACCGGCGCCGCCGCCGGCATCGGCCGCGCCATCGCCACCCGCTTCGCCCGGCAGGGCTGGACGGTCGGCCTCTACGACATCGACGCCGATACGGTCCGCGCCACCGCCGACGCGATCGGCGGGCACACCGTCACCGGTTCCTTCGATGTCACCGATCCCGCAGGCTGGGATCAGGCCCTGAAGGAGTTCTTCGACGCGACCGGCCGCCTGGACCTCCTGGTCAACAACGCGGGCATCCTCTATTCGGGCGCACTCGGCGACATCCCCCTCGACCGCCAGCACCGCCTGATCGACGTCAACATCAAAGGCGTCCTCAACGGCTGCCACACCGCCCTCCCCTACCTGCGCCGCACCCCGGGCAGCCGCGTCATCAATCTGGCTTCCGCCTCAGCCCTTTACGGCCAGCCCGGCCTGGCGACCTACGGCGCGACCAAGGCCGCCGTCCGCAGCCTCACCGAGGCCCTCGACCTCGAATGGCGCCACTACGGAATCACCGTCAGCGACCTACTCCCCCTCTTCGTCGCCACCGACATGATGACCGAGGTCAGCCGCGGCTCGAAGTCCGCCACCACCCTGGGCGTCCACCTCACCCCCGAGGACGTCGCAGAATCCGTGTGGCACACCGCAACCACCCGCCGCCCCCTCACCGGCCCCCACGTCCTGGTGGGCCTCCAAACCAAACTGACCAGCCTCGCCAACCGCCTCGCCCCACCCTTCGTCACCCGCGCCGTCGTCGGCTGGCTCAGCAAGGCCGACACCCTGTAGCTCGCTGACGAAGAAGTCATCTGGTTCAGAGGGCCGACAGGTCTCCGACGATGAGGATGGCCAGGCCGACCGCCAATGTCAGGGCCCCGGCGAGGCCGAGGGGGGCGGTGCGGGCCTTGTCGGCGAATTCGTCGTTGATGCCGGTGAGCCAGTTGATGGTGTCCTTGGCGGCGATGAGGATGCCGGAGAGGACCAGCAGCCAGGCGGCGGTGATGTTCCAGGCGCTGGAGAGGGTGGAGAGGTTGGCGGCCCAGACCAGGCTCAGCAGGATGACACCCTGGATGACCGCGCCGACGTGGGCGACGGTCAGGTAGCGGGGGGTGGGCGGGTTGCCGGTGCGCATGCGCAGGGCGGTCATGGGGTAGCCGAGGAGGGCCCCGTAGGTGAGCGTCAGCAGGCCGCCGATGATGAGGATCTTGTCGGTTGCCGTCATGGCCAATCCCTTCGACGGACTACACCGTAGGAGCGAGGTCGCCGAGGGCGGCACGGTTCGGGCGAATCGATGCTCGATCTTCATCGAGGGTCGCGGGCGCGGGCAGGGGGCGCGCCGCGGCGGCGCGCAGCAGGAGGGCGGCCAGGCCGAGATAGCCGCGCAGCGCCGGGAGCGAGAAGGCCACGGACGGGACGGTCCGGGTTGTTCCCGCGGGCAGCGGGCGCTCGGCGAATCGGTCGGCGAGCCAGTCCCCACACAGCGGCGCGGCCAGCAGGCCGAGGCCGACGTGGCCGCCCAGGATGTCGCGCCGGTAGTGGACGGAGACGCCGGCGGCGCGGTAGCGGTCGACCAGGCGGTCCACATTGCCGCACGGGATGATCAGATCGTGCACGCCCTGCACGGCCAGGACGGGGAAGCGCGGCGGGCACTCGCCGGGGTTGAGGTCCGACAGCACCGCGCGCACCTCGGGCCGGGTGCGCAGGGTGGCCAGGGCCGAACCGTCGTGGTCGTCGACGCGGAAACGCAAGCTGCGCAACAGCAATGGGATGGTGGCGCTGGTCTCGGCCCGGTCGAGCAGGGCCAGGGAGTCGGTGTCGAGGTGTTCGCGCAGGCTGCGGTCCAGGGCCGGGTAGGCGCGGCGCAGGCCCGCCAGGCACAGGGTGGCCAGCCCGCCGAAGGTGGAGCCGTTGAGCCGGAAGAAGGTCGATTCCAGATCGCCGACCGGCGAACCCAGCACGGCGGCGAGGATATTCAGCTCCGGAGCGTAGGCGGCGGCGAGCTCGGCGGCCCACGTGGTGGCCAGTCCCCCGCCGGAGTAGCCCCACAGCGCCACCGGCGAATCGATCGGGCGATCCAGGAAGCCCAGGGTGGCGCGCAGTCCGTCGAGGGTGCGGTGGCCGGGCTCGCGGGGCGCGCCGAACCGCCCGGCCGTGCCGACGTGGTCGGGCACCGACACCGCCCAGCCGCGGGTCAGCGCCTGCGCGATGAGCACCAGTTCGAACTGCGGAATCGACCCCAGTGCCCGGGCGCCGCGCCGGAACGCGTAGGAGGGCAGGCATTTCGAGGCCACGGCGTCGATGGCGCACTGGAACGACACCACCGGTCGCGCGGCGGCGGGGTCGGCCCCGGCGGGCAGCAGCACCGTGGTGACCGCGGCCTCGGCCCGCCCGTGCAGGTCGTTGCTGCGAAACAGCAACTGGGTGGCCGTGATTCGCTGCGGTATCCGCCCGAGTAGCGCCAATTCCACCGGCCGCGACCGGAGGACGGTCCCGGGGGCGACACGGGTGAGCCCGCGCGGTCGCCGATAGAACGGGTCCTGCTCGGGCAGCGGCGGTCGTTCCCCGGACCGAGGCGCGATCATGCCAATCCCCTTTCGACCGAAAGCCTGTCCGACAATCTCGAGTTGTCCGGCCGCGCCGAGCTACCCGACCTTGGCCAGCGCGAACCGCAATTCGCCGCGGCGCGCGACCGCGAGCTTGCGATACACCCGGGTCAGGTGCTGCTCCACGGTGCTGGTGGTGATGTTGAGCGCCTCGGCGATATCGCGGTTGCGATTGCCCACCGCGGCCAGTTCGGCCACCCGCCGTTCGGCCGGGCTCAGCGGCTCATGGCCCCCGGCGCCGACCCCGTCGCGCGTCCCGCCGTCCGCGGCCGCCCCCGGCTCGACCTGCAATCGCGCCAACAACGGTTCCGACCCGCAGGATTCGGCCAGCCGCGCCGCCTCCCGCAGCGGCGGCCGCGCCCGATCCGCCTCGCCCAAGGCCCGGTAGGCGTCGCCGAGATCGGCCAGCACCGTGGCCAATTCGAGTTCGTCGCCGCCGGTGCGGGCCAGCGCCGCGGCCCGGCGCAGCAGGGTCACGCGCCGCAGTGGATCGCTGGTGGCGGCCAGCAGCCGCAGCGACACGGCCCCGGTGTAGTGCTGTTCGGCCCCGCCGACCGCGTCCAGGTGGCGGGTCGCGAAGGTCTGGGCCTGCCACTGCTGTCCGGCCTCGAGGCTGGCCGCGGCCAGGTCGTTGCGCCACGGTGCGAGCCAGGCGAAGTCCATGCCCCACTCGTCCATGAGCCGCCCGCAGCGGCGGAAGTGCCGCAGCGCCTCCTCGGGCCGGCCGGTGGCCCGGCAGTGCTCGCCGTAGGCGCGCAGATAGCCCAGCGCGAAACGGGATTCGAACAGGGCGCGCGGCACCGGCCGTTCCAGTTGCGCGGCGGCCTCGGCGTGGCGGCCCTGGGCGGTGAGCGCCCGCACCAGTACCGCGACCGGCCGCCCGATCCAGACCCCGAGCTGTTCGGCGGGCAGCAGGTTGAGCGCCACCATGGCGTGCCCGGCCGCCTCGACCAGATTTCCCTTGCGCAGCAGTGTCTCCGCGCGCGCCGAGGCGAACAGCGCCTGCCAGGTCGGGGCGCGCCGCGCGGTGGCCTCGGCCAGCAGGGACGTGCACCAGGCGTCGGCGGCGTCCAGGCGATCGGTGTGCAGCAGGCAGTCCACGGCCGCGACCAGCACCTCGACCGTGGACGGGGTCAGCCGATGCTGGGCCAGGATCCGCTGCGCGGCCGCGGCGGTCTCGGCGGGCGGGCGCTGCTCCCACAGTCCCGAGAGCAGCGCCGCGGCCTGGCGGTGCGGTGAATCCCGTTCCAGCGGAACGGAATCGAGAGCGGGTCGCACGGTGGCGAGCCATTCGTGCCGCTGCCCCTGCACCGGGTGCGTGTATTTCAGCCAGGCCCCGAGGAATTCGAGCCGGTCCGCGAGCCCGCCCGCGCCGTCCGCGCCGCGCCGCAAGCGGACCAGCGCGTGGTCGACGTGCAGCACGAACCCGTGCCACAGCATCTGCAGCACGGTCGCCGGCAGGTCGGGATAGGGCACCCGCCCGGTGCGCAGCGCCGCCTTGAGCCGACCGAAATTGCGGGTGCGGCTGGACGGATTGATCCGCCATTCCACCGCCACCAGCCGGGTCGCGATGGCGGCCCGCTCGTCGGCGCGCCGGCTGGCTCGATAGGCCAGCTCCAAATGCGTTCCCGCGCTGTCGAGTTCATCGGCGTCGATGGCGTCGTCGGCGACCTCGAGCAGGACCTGCGCCGCCCACGAGCCCCGCACCTCCGCCGCCTCGACCAGGTGCCGGGCCACCGCGTCGGCCGCGAAACCCTCGCGGCACAGCAGTTCGGCCGCCCCGGCGTGCAGTATCCGGCGCTGGTCCGCGGGCAGTTCGCCCAGCACCCGCGCCGCCATCTCCGGATGCGCGCGGCACTGCCCCACGATCAGTCCGGCGTCGGCCAATTCCGCCACCTGCGTGCGGATTTCCTCCTCGCGCACGTCCAGCAGCGCCGCCACCCGCGCGATCGTGGCGGTGCTGTCGAGCACCGCGACCGCCTGCGCGACCCGCAGCCGCGCCGCGTCCGCCGGGCTCGGCGTGGCCGCCGAACATCCCATCCCCCCGCCGACCCCCACCGGCATGTGTTCTCGGTCCCGAGCGACCGACCGCGCCATCTGACATCCCTTTCAGCGATCGGATGCGCCCGACTGACAGGCGTGGCACGGCGAGCTCGAGTGTGCTGGAGCGGCATCATTGCAGCGAGGGCGCGTGAACGCCCAGGATCAGCCGGGGCACAACGATTTCCGGTGGTCACCGGCGGCGCGACACTGCCCGCCGGCGACCATTGACCGGATGAAATTCACTGCCGAACAGTGTATTTCAGATTGGGCTACGGTGCGGCCTGAGCGGCGACCAGAGCACGCGGCCGGTACACCAGGCAGGCCGCCGAATTCTCGTCCGCGGCCAGGAACACCACCGTGTGGGCCTCGTCGAGCATGCCCTGGGAGGCCGCGCTCAGGTAGGCGTGCACCGGTCCGGCGGAATACGGGTCGCCGACAAAGGGATCGATGCCCGCCACGGCGGCAGAGGGAATGCCGAGGTGGTACGCCACCCGTTCCCGGAATCCGGGGACCGGGGCGGGCGTGAGCAGTACCGCGGCGCCGGTGGCGAAGTCACCGGTTTGCAGTCCCTCACCGGCGAGGCATTCACGCAGCACCGATTCCGACAGGGCCAGCGGATCACCGATCTCCGGCCGCACCGTGAGCGCGTTGCGACCATCGGTGCCCGCCGCCTCGAGGTCGGCCCAGGCGGTCGGCCCCTTCACCCCCGGGGTCTCGGCGGCGTAGATGCGCCCGAATCCGCCCGCGCTCTCGGAGGCGTGCAACAGGATCGCCGCGCCGCCGGCGGTGTAGGGGAAGTCCGCGCGCCCGCGCTCGGTGGACGGGTGGGTGTCACCGGCGACGATCAGCGCGTACTCCACTTCCCCGAGCCCGGTGAAGCACTGCGCGGTCATGAGCGCGTGCACCACCCCGGTGGCACCGTTGAGCAGGTCGAACGAGAACGCGGGCACCCGCCCGGTCTCGTACTCCAGGCCCACTTCCAGACGCTTCTGGATCAGCGCCGCCACAGCGGGTTCGGCGATATTGCTGTCGCGGAAGACACCGGCGTTGATCACCAGGCCGACCCGCTCGGGCGACACCTCGGCCGCCTCGAGCGCCTGCCGCCCGGCCCGCGTCGCCAACTCGAAGTAGCTGCCGGTATCGGTGTCGGTGCACACCGCGGCCGAAACGATTGCCGTACTCATATGTTCACGCCTCCAGCCGGGTGATGGTCGCGGCGAGATGCCCCGACACCACGCCGGACGCCTCGGGGATCAGCAGCACCTTGGAGCCGCGTGGGATCTTCTGCTGCTTGAGGTGTTCGCGCAGCACCAGGAAGTGCGAGGTGGACGCCGTGTTGCCGTACTCGTCGTACACATTGAGCGCCTGCGGCATCGGGGTGTCGAAGTGCCGCTCGGTGAGCGAGCTGATGTATTCGATGGCCGGGCCACTGAACTGGTGGTGGATCCAGTAGTCGTACTTCTCACTCTCCCAGGCCAGCCCCTTCTCCTGGAGGAAGTCGGCCATCCGCGAAATCCCTTGCAGGAAGCGGGATTCGCTGGCCAGCGCGCGATTGTCGGTGTACATCGCGATGCCGGTGGTCTTGTCCGAGGGCTGGCCGATGCAGTGCTCGGCCCCGGCCGAGGTGGTCATGAGCTCGATGTAGTGGATCTCGTCGTCGTCGTTGCCGCGGTCGTCGACGACCACCGCGACCGCCGCGTCGCCCACGGTGAGCGCCGCGAACTGCGGGTCGTAGGGCTTGGAGATCTCGCGGGTGGCGGTCTCGGCGATGGGCGTGATCTGCTCGCCGCTGACCACCAGGCCCCGGCGCACCACGCCGGCCTTGATCATCCGATCGAGCACCAGCACGCCGGTGATCATGCCCGCGCAGGCGTTGGACAGGTCGAAGTGCAGCGCGTTGGTCGCGCCGATGACATTGCCCAGCTGTGCGGCGAACGACGGCGCGTAGCAGAACTGCCCGGGTCCGGTGAAGCGCGTGATGGACACCGAGATGATCACGTCCAGCTCACGGGCCTCGTAGCCGGAGCGCTCGAGGCAGTCCTCGATCGCCTTGCGCGCCAGCACGAACGACGATTCGTAATTCTCCGGATCGCTGTCGTGCACGCGCCGATTCTTGATTCCGGTAATTCGTTCCAGGTCCAATGCCCTGGGAACGGAAAGGGCGTCGATCACGTCTTCCGTGGAGCGGATCGTACTGGGTGTGTACGCACCGATCGATTCGAAACGTGTACGCATGTGGCCCCCTACTCTCTGGACCGAACGAGTCCTGTCGAATTTGGCTGCGGCGACCGCAATTCGGTGTCCCCCGAGCCGGCCCCGCTGATATCCCGTAGCCCCGATGCCGAGTGAAACGGTACCGTACCCAGCGGTAGCCCAGAGTCACACCGGTCACACGAATCACACTGCGCCCACCGGTATTTGGCCTCGAATCCGCTGGAAGACACAGATAGGCAACGGTTCACCGGCCCGCACCCGTAGGGGTGGAGTAGGGGGTTACGAGGAACTCGTGTCGGTACCCCGGGACACACTAAATACGTTGTATATCAAGTCAATACGGATCGCCACGGCTAGCGGTTCGACAGCACCCCGTGTAACCTCACCGATATTCCTCGCATTCCTCGACAAATTCTCTGGGGGAAGTGTGTCGCATTCCTTGCCCACCATTTATTGGCGCGCTCTCGATCGCTTCCGCGATATCGTCGCCGCTCATCCCGAGCGGGAGGCGGTGATCTATGCGGACGGCAAGAATCGGGCCGGCGTGCCCGAATATCGACAGCTCACCTACGCCGAACTCGACGCGTGGTCGGACACCATCGCCGAGAGGTTCACCGAGGCCGGCGTCGCCCGCGGCGTGCGCACCATCGTGCTGGTGCGGCCGGGACCGGAGCTCTACGCGGTGCTGTACGGGCTGTTCAAGATCGGCGCGGTGCCGGTCGTGATCGACCCCGGCATGGGCATGTTCAAGATGCTGCGCTGCCTGCAGGCCGCCGACGCGGAGGCCTTCGTCGGCGTCTCGGAGGCGCAGGCGCTGCGCATCGTGTTCCGCGCCTACTTCCGCAAGGTGCGGGTGGCGGTGACCGTCGGCCGCTCCTGGTGGCAGGGCCCGACCCTGGAAAGCTGGGGCCGCACACCGGCTTCCGCACTGCCCGAGCGCGAGCCCGGGCCCGACGACGAGCCGCTGCTCATCGCCTACACCACCGGCAGCACCGGGCCCGCCAAGGCGGTGGTGCTCACCCACGGCAATCTCAGCGCCATGGTCGATCAGGTCGACGACGCGCGCGAGCACGTCGCCCCGGGCACCTCGCTGATCACCGCGCCGGTGGCCGGCATTCTGGAGCTGCTGCTCGGATCCCGGTGCGTGCTACCGCCGTTGATCCCGTCCAAGGTCGGCGCGACCGATCCCGCGCACGTGGTGGACGCGGTGCGGCGCTTCGGGGTGCGCACCATGTTCGCCTCGCCCGCGGTGCTGATCCCGCTGCTGCACCACATCGAGGAATCCGGCGCGGACCTCGACACCATTCAGAGCATCTATTCCGGTGGCGCGCCGGTCCCGGACTGGTGCATCGCCGCGCTGCGCCAGGCGCTGCCCGAGGACGCCAAGGTGTACTCCGGCTACGGGGCCACCGAGGCGCTGCCGATGGCCACCATCGAATCCCGCGAACTGCTGGGCGATCTCGTGGAGCAGGCCCATCACGGGCAGGGCGTGTGCGTGGGCCGCCCGGCGCTGCACGTGCAGGCGCGCATCATCGCCGTCACCGATGATCCGCTGCCCGAATGGTCGGATGTCGAGGCCCGGGCCGCGGACCTGGCGGCCTCGCGCGGCATCGGCGAGCTGGTGGTGTCCGGCCCGAACGTCAGTACCCGGTACTTCTGGCCCAAGGCCGCCAACAAGATCGGCAAGATCGCCGACGGCGAGGTGACCTGGCACCGCACCGGCGACCTCGCCTGGATCGACGACGCGGGGCGAATCCGGTTCTGCGGCCGCAAGAGTCAACGCCTCGACACCGCCAACGGGCCCATGTTCACCGTGCAGGTCGAGCAGGTCTTCAATACCGTCGAGGGCGTCGCCCGCACCGCGCTGGTGGGCGTCGGCGCCCGGGGCGAACAGCAGCCGGTGCTGTGCGTGGAGCTCGAGCGGGGCGCCGACAAGGACGCGGTGGAGCGCGAATTGCGCGGCCGCCGCGACGAATTCGAGATCACCAAGCCGGTGACCGAGTTCCTGTTCCACCCGAGGTTCCCGGTGGACATCCGCCACAACGCCAAGATCGGCCGCGAGAAGCTGACGGTCTGGGCGGACAAGCAGCTGGCGGCACAGAAATGAGAGCCCTCGCGCTGGTCCAGGTCGTCGTGCGCATGGTCGCCGACGAACTGGCCAGCCGGTGGCGCCGCGGCACCGCGACAGGAAGGGCATCGTGAAGGCCATGGTGACGGGAGCCTCCGGCTTCCTGGGCGGAGCGCTGGTGCGCCGCCTGGTACGGGACACCGACTACGAGGTGTCGATCCTGGTGCGCCGCACCAGCAATCTGCGCGACCTCGACCCGGTCATCGACCGGGTCGAGCGGGTCGTCGGCGATCTGAGTGATCCGGAATCCCTCGACCGCGCCGCCGCCGGCGTGGATGTGGTGTTCCACAGCGCCGCGCGCGTGGACGAGCGCGGCACCCGCGCCCGCTTCTGGGCGGAGAACACCGCCGCCACCGCCCGGCTGCTGGCCGCGGCCCGGGGCGCGGGAGCGCGGCGTTTCGTGTTCATCTCGAGTCCCAGCGCGCTCATGGACCGTGATGGCGGCGACCAGATCGATATCGACGAGTCGGTTCCGTATCCGCGCCGCTACCTCAACTACTACTGCGAGACCAAGGCCGCCGCGGAACGGCTGGTGCTGAAGGCGAATACCGCCGAATTCACCACCACCGCACTGCGCCCGCGGGCCATCTGGGGAGCGGGCGACCGCTCCGGGCCGATCGTGCGGCTGCTGGAACGGGCCGCCGCGGGCACGCTGCCGGATCTGTCGTCCGGGCGCGAGGTGTATGCCTCGCTGTGCCACGTCGACAATATCGTCGAAGCCGCGGTCCTGGCCGCCACCAGCGAGAACGTCGGCGGCAAGCCGTATTTCGTCGCCGATGCCGAGCAGACGAACGTCTGGCGCTTCCTCGGCGACGTCGCCGAGGACCTCGGTTATGCCCGGCCGAGCCGCAAGCTCGATCCCCGGCTGGTCGAGGTGGTGGTCGCGGCCATCGAAAACCTCAGGCGGGTACCGTATCTCGCCGAGCACTGGACGCCCCCGCTGTCGCGCTACTCGGTGGCGGTCATGACCCGTTCGGGCACCTATGACACCTCCGCCGCCACCCGCGATTTCGGATACCGGCCCGTTATGGATCGCGAAACCGGCATGACCGAACTGAAATCCTGGATCCGCAGCGGGGAGGTGATCGCCGGATCCACTCGCTGACCAGCGTTCGGGCACTCTCCTCAAACTTGTGTTACTGGCGGTACCGGCTAGCATGGGGCAGTACACATCGCACTCAATGAGGAGAGCGCCCGATGCCGGAGTTCGACTACCACGGCGTATCCGTCACGTACGACCGCGCCGGGTCGGGTGACCCGATTCTGTTCCTGCACAATCTCGGCGGCGATCGCCACATCTGGGCGCATCAGACCCGCTCGCTGGCGGCCACCCACAGCGTGTACGCGCTGGACCTGTTCGGTTACGGCGACTCCGACTCCCCCACCAGCGGGTATACGGTCGAGAACTATGTGCGCATGGTCGAGGAGTTCATCGACGCGCACGCCCTCACCAATCTGACGATGGTCGGCAACTGCTTCGGCAGCGCCGCGTCGCTGCTCTACGCGCGCCGCAATCCGCAGCAGGTGCGTGCCCTGGTGCTGTGCAATCCCCTCACCGCCGCCACCCTGCGGCCCACCCTCACCGGCCTGGGCGCACGCCTGGCCACGCACCTGCCGATCGATTCGGTCGCGGGCGCGATCCGGCTGCCCGGCCTGGTCGCGAAGTACGTGGTCCGCGAACAGCTCGGCCCGCGCGGGCGCGATATGGACGCCTCCGCCTTCGCCAACCTGAACCGCCGCTGGCGCGATCGCGGCCGTCTGCTCGCGCCCGCCGCCACCGCCCGCGACCTGTCGACCCTGGCCGCGCTCGACGAGTTCCGGCCGGATGCGGACTTCCCGCCCATCACCACCATCTGGGGGCTGGAGAATCGCGTCCTGTCCGCCGCCGCGGGCGCGCGCCTGAACGCGACCCTGAACCCCACCCTGGCCATCGAGGCGCGCGGGTGCGGCCACCTGGTCATGCTGGAAGAGCCCGAAACCGTCACCGCCGCAATCCGTTCCGCCACCCGCACCGCCCTGGCGGGCTGAGCCGGTCCCGAGATTCCGGCGGGCAATACCGGCCGTTAGACAACGACTGGTCCTGCAAACCCGTTGCGGCGCATCCCCGTCCGGTCGTGCTCGTCCACGGCACCTGGGCCGGCGCCTTCGGCGCCTATTCGTATATGGGCCCCGAGCTGGCCAAGGCCGGTTACTGCGTCTTCACCTTCAATTACGGACGCGCGGATGTCGCGGGCGCGGGGCTGGTCCAACCCGGCACCGGGGCCACCGGCTACATCGAGGACTCGGCCGCACAACTGGCGGCGCTCGTGGATCGCGTGCTGGCCACCACCGGCGCGGCACAGGTGGATACGATCGGGCATTCCCAGGGCGGTGTCGTCATCCGGCAATATCTGAAATTCAACGGCGGTGCCGATACGAGTAATCCAGCCGATCACAAAGTCGCCCATGTGATCACCTACGGTGCCACCGATCACGGCACCAGCCTCGGTCACGCCGGAATTCAGCAATTGGTCGGTTCACCCGTGCTGACCCGTCTCAACGACGGCGGCGACACCGTGCCGGGCGTGGACTACACGATCGTGGCCGACCAGGTTGTGCGGGGTCGGCCAGATGTGCAAGAAGATCGGCCTGGCCAGCGCCTCGGCCCGCTCATCCGGTTCCATCGCCTCGGATCCAGAACGATCGTCATCGCCGCTCCCTCACCGCGCCACCGCCATCCTCGAATTCCAAATCCGGGACGGCCCATGTCGTCCGCAATTGTCGATCTGGCGGGAGGTCTTGCCAGATAGCCTCGGGTGAGATCGTTTCGCACGGGAGGGAGTTCGGCGGAATGGGCCGATTCGTCAAAGGTGACGGTTGGGACGTCACGTCGCCGCTGGGACCGAAGTCGTTGACCTGGAAGCATTTCGGGGATATCCGGTCGATGCTGATACTGGGCAGGGCCGGGACCCTGCAGAACATGCATCCGGTACTGGACCGCGCGCTGCAGGAGCATTCCAACTTCTTCCGCGATCCCATGGACCGGTTCGACCGGTCCATCAAACCGATTCACGCCATGATCTACGAGCCGCGGCCGGTGGAGAACGCGGCGACCGTGCGCGACTTCCACAAGCCGATCAAGGGGGTCTCGGACGACGGGCAGCGGTATCACGCGCTCGATCCCGAAGTCTTCTGGTGGACGCATGTCACGTTCTACGAATCCATCATCGCCACCCAGGAATTCTTCGGGACACCGCTCGGCGAGGACGAGAAGCGGCAGCTCATCGCCGAGGGGTTGAGCTGGTGGCGGCTGTACGGGATGAGCGAGCGGCCCGCGTTCGGGGATCACGAGAACTACGAGCGGTATTGGGAGCACATGTGGCGAGAGGTGCTGGGGCGCAATGCCACCACCGACTTCGCCGCGGCCATACATCGGCAGCAGGTGCCCGCGCCGCCCGGCATTCCCGAACCGCTGTGGCGGCTGACGCGGTTCCCGGTCATGGGGATCGGCGTCTGGATCTCGAATGCCACCATGCCCGCCGAGGCCCGGGAACTGCTGGGCTGGCGCTGGACGCGCCTGGATCAGGCCGCGTTCGAGGTCTTCCGCCGCGCGGTGCGCCTCACCTGGGAACTCGCACCGCGCCGCCTGCGCTACCTTCCCGAATCCTGGTCGGGGATGCAGAGGTACCGCACCGACCCGGCGGCCTACGAGCCGCTCAGCCCGCCGCCCGCCCCAGCATCCCCGCCAGCTCCCGAAGGCGCGCAACCAGTTCCGCAGGCTCGATGACACGGAACTCGAAACCGAAACCCGCCGTGTAGAAGGCGATCGCGTCGAGAGAATCAGCACCCGTGTGCAGCACACAGGTTTCCGCGTCGACGGCCTCGAGCACGCCCACGGTCGGCGCGATCCGCTCGGCGGCCCGCTCGGCGGAGGCCAGCAGGGTGATCCGGGCCCGATAGCGGTAGGGCGCGGTGGTCACGCCGTGCGAGACGAACTCGGCCGCGTCGGGGGCCGCGCGCGGGGTGAAGCGCGGGCCGGTCGGGATGCGCGGGGTGAGGCGATCCACGCGGTAGGTGCGCCAATCCTCGCGGTCGACGTCCCAGCCGGTGAGATACCAGCGGCGGCCGGTGTGCACGAGGCGATGCGGTTCGGTTGTGCGCCGGGAGGTTTCGCCCTCGTGAGTGCGGTAGTCGAAGCGCAGCCGATGACGGTCGCGAATGGCGGCGGCGATGGCGGTCAAGGTGTCCGGGTCGACCCGGGGACCGCCCGCGGGCACGGCCACGGTCGCCTCCTGCAACGCGGTCACCCGATGCCGCAGCCGCGAGGGCAGCACCTGCTCGAGCTTGCCCAGCGCGCGCAGCGAACTCTCCTCGATCCCGGCGATGGTGCCGCCGGCCGCGGTCCGCAATCCCATGGCCACCGCGATGGCCTCCTCGTCGTCGAGCAGCAGCGGCGGCAGTTTCGCGCCCGCGCCCAGCCGGTACCCGGCCGCGCCCGCGCTGGCGTGCACGGGATAGCCGAGGGTGCGCAGCTTGTCGATATCGCGGCGCACCGTGCGCACATCCACCTCGAGCTGTGTGGCCAGCTCCGCGCCGGACCAGTCGCGGGGAGTCTGCAAAAGCGACAGCAGGCGCAGGAGCCGGGCCGAGGTTTCCAACATTCTTCGATTGTCCCGCAAGCTAGGACAGTAGCTGTCCTAGCCGCTTCATACCGTGGTTCTCATGAGCGATCAGATCACTCCCTTCCGCATCGACATCCCGCAAGCCGAGCTCGATGACCTGCGGTCACGCCTCACCGCCGCCCGGCTGCCCGCACCCCTGCCCGGCGACGACTGGGACACCGGCGTCCCCGTGCACTGGCTGCGCGAGCTGGTCGAGTACTGGCGCACCGGCTACGACTGGCGGGCCGCCGAGGCCGAGTTCAACCGCTACCCGGGGTTCCTGACCGAGATCGAGGGCCAGCGGATTCACTTCCTGCACATCCGCTCGGCCGAGCCGAATGCGGTGCCGCTGTTGCTGACTCACGGCTGGCCCGGTTCGATCGCGGACTTCCTGGATGTCATCGGGCCGCTGACCGATCCGGGCGCGCACGGCGGCGACCCGGCCGACGCCTTCCATCTGGTCATTCCCGCGTTGCCGGGTTTCGGCTTCTCCGGACCGGTGAGCGAACCCGGCTGGAGCCGGGCGCGCATCGGCCGGGTCTGGGCCGAACTCATGAACCGGCTGGGATACGAGCGTTACGGCGTGCAGGGCGGTGACATCGGCGGCGCGGTGAGTCCCGAGGTCGCCCGCCACGCACCCGAGCGGGTGATCGGCGTCCACGTCAACGGCGGCCCCAGCCTCCCGCCGCCGTCGGCCGTCGACGACCTCGACGAGATGACCGATCTGGAGCGCGACCGCATGCGCCGGATCGCGGATTTCATGCGAGAACAGTTCGGCTACATCGCGATCCAGTCCACCAGGCCGCAGACGCTGGCCTACGGCTTGGTGGATTCCCCGGTGGGACAGCTGGCCTGGATCATGGACAAGTTCCGCGAGTGGACCCACCCGCGAAACGTGGTCCCCGACAAGATCATCGACCGCGATCGCCTGCTCACCACCGCCATGCTCTACTGGCTGACCGGCACGGCCGGATCGGCGGCCTACGTCGGCTACGCGCACACCGGGGAATGGGGTGTGCCGGGCGTGAATTCCGGTGTCCCGACCGCCGTCATCGCCTTCGCCCACGACGTCTGCATCCGCCGCTATTGCGAGCAGTCCAACACCATCACCCGCTGGGTGGACGTGGATCGCGGCGGGCACTTCGCGGCGATGGAGGAACCCGAGATCCTGGTCGGCGACATCCGCGAGTTCTTCCGCGACCTGCGCTAGGTCAGGGCACCAACGGCCGGACCTGCTCGGCGACGAAGCGCACGAAGCCGGACGGATCCGGCTCGTCGGCAGTGGGCTGGAGCACCACACTGGTCGCTCCGGCCTCCGCCCAGTGCATCACCTTGTCGGCGATGACGCGGGCGTCACCGGCGACACCCAGGTCGGGAATGGTGTCGCGGTCCTGCTCGCGCAGATCGGCCGCCACCCGCTCGGCAGCACCGGGACCGGTCGCGGCGAGCAGGTACACCACAACCGGGAAGGGCTGTGCCGCAACCGTTTCGGGCCGCGCGGCGTGCAGGATCTCGGCGGCGGAGCGGATGCCGTCGGCCGGTGTCGAATTGGTGAGGATCACCCCGTCCGCACACTCCCCCACCACTCGCAGCGTCTTCGGCCCGGTCGCGGCGGCCAGGATCGGCGGCGCGGCCACCGGCGGCCAGTCCAGCGCGACATCGTCGAGCTGAATGTAGCGGCCCTTCACCGTGATTCGCTGCCCGTTCAGCAATCCGCGCAGCGCGTCGAGGTATTCGCGCAACAAGGTCAGCGGCGAGGCCGCTCGCGCCCCGACCTGCCCCATCCAGTCCTGAACCCCGTGCCCCACACCCCAGATCCCCCGCCCCGGGAACATGCGTTCCAGGGTCGCGATTTCCATGGCGGTGATCGCGACATTGCGCAGCGGCACCGGCAGCACTCCGACTCCGATCCGCACCCGCTCGCTCCAGGCCAGCGCCGCGGCGGCCGTGGACACCCCGCCTTCGAGGAAACAGTCCTCCCACAGCCACAATTCGTCGAGCCCCGACTCATCGGCGGCCCGCACCACCTCTCGTAGCCGCTCCGGTGGATTCTGCGGCCGGAACACCGCGCCCAGGGTCGTCATATCCCATGCCTACCACGTGAGTGGCGGAAACGGCTGCGGCCCGGCCTCATTCGAGAGGACCGGGCCGCAGGGTATCGGAACTCAGCCGAAGTGGCAGACGTAGTGGACGGGCTCGATGACCTCGATGACGAAGCTGGAGTCGCCCGGCACGGAGAAGGACTCGCCGCCCTTGTACGCGGTGGCCTCGGACTCGCCCGCGAGGGTGACAGTGCAGGAGCCCTCGAGCAGCTCCATGATCTCCGGCGCGCCCGTGTTGAAGGTCAGGGTGGCGGGGAGGATGACACCGACGGACTTGCTGGTGCCGTCGGCCAGTTCGATGTTGTGGCTGACGCACTTGCCATCGAAGTAGACGTTGGCGCGCTTGGTGACGGTGACATTCTCGAACTTCATGCGGCGAGCTTACCTGCGACCAGCTGGCAACCATTCATTCGGGCCGCTGGGAACCGGTCAGTCGGGCAGGGAGTCCAGCGCGGTCTTCGCCAGGGCCCGCCCCTGTTCGATGATCGGGGCGGCGCGATGGAAATCCATGGTGCCGCACATGTTCTGCGGCACCGAGATCACCAGGTCCGGCGGGTGGGCGGCCAGATGCTGACGGGTGATCGCCCCCAGCATGAGATCGATGGCCCGCTGCGCCACGTCGGTGGCCCGCACGCTGCTCAGCGGAAGGGGCGGTTCCGCCGATTCCTCGACCGGTGTCCGTCCGCGCCGCTGCGCCGACGCCCGCCACCACTGCGTGAACCAGTTCGCCCGCGGCTGCGCCCGGTCGTAGGCCGGATCGGGCGCACCCGAGAGGTCCACCCCGATGGTCAGGTCGGCGGGGCCGAAGGTCATGGTCGCCACCACCGGCAGCGGGTCGAGGACTCCCCCGTCCACCAGCACGTGGCCGTCGGAGAGCACCGGCGTGATGAAGCCCGGGATCGAGATCGACGCCCGGATCGCATCGTCCAGCGCCCCCGACCGGAACCAGACCGAGCGCCCGACCGTCATATCGGTCGCGACCGCCACATAGGGGATCGGCAGATCCTCGATCCGCAGGTCACCGAGCATCTCCCGGATCCGGTCTAGTACCTTGCCCGCCCGGATCACCCCGGGCTCGCTGAAGGCCGGATCGAGCAGCCGTGCCACCTCGAACTGCCCGAGTGCGGTTGCCCAGGAGGTGAATTCGTCCAGCCGCCCGGCCGCGAACAGGCCGCCGACCAGCGCCCCCATCGACGATCCGGCTACCCCGACGATCTCGTAGCCGCGCTCCTCGAGCTCGGCGATCACCCCGATGTGCGCGTACCCGCGGGCACCGCCGCTGCCCAGGGCGAGTCTGACCCGCTTGCCCGCCGACATGTCGGCCTCCCGTCACCGTCGGATACTCAGCAATCCATCGGCAACCAATGCTAGTGCTCGTCCTCCCCCGCCGCGCCGCCGTGTCGTTCACCGCCGATGAGCATGATGCGACATCTCGTCGAAGGTCAGCTGGCAGCCGCGCTCGAACTCGTCGAACGCCGGCTCGACCACGACCGGGTGCTTGGCGAACACGCCGACGGTCTCCCCCACCGCCTGCGCGACTGGGACCGCATCGAGGTCACCGAGGACGAGGCCGCCGCCATGGCCACCAACGGCCTGCCGATCAACCCCGAAACCTATGTCACCGACCCGGAATTCGGCCGGGTCGGCAAGGAACTCGAAGCGCGCGGCATCGCCGTCGAGTATGTCGACTTCGCCGTGTCCCGCCTCTTCGGCGGCGCGTTCCGCTGCTCGACCCAGCCCCTGCTGCGCGCCGACTAGGCCGCCGAGGTCACGCGGTAGACGTCGTAGACGCCTTCCACATTGCGGACCACGTTGAGCAGGTGACCCAGGTGCTTCGGGTCGCCCATCTCGAAGGTGAACTTGGAGATGGCGACCCGGTCACCGGAGGTGGTGACCGCCGCCGAGAGGATGTTGACCTTCTCGTCGGCGAGCACCTTCGTCACGTCCGAGAGCAGACGCGTCCGGTCGAGCGCCTCGATCTGGATGGCGACCAGGAAGACCGACGACGGCGACGGCGCCCACTTGACCTCGATGATGCGTTCGGGTTCGGCGCGCAGGGAATCCGCGTTGGTGCAGTCGGTGCGGTGCACGCTGACCGCGCCGCCGCGGGTCACGAAGCCCATGATCTCGTCGCCGGGCACCGGGGTGCAGCACTTGGCGAGCTTGGACACCGTGCCGGGCGCACCCGGAATCTCCACGCCCGCATCGCCGGTCGTGCGCTGCCGCGACGGGACCGTGGACGGCGTGGACCGCTCGGCCAGTTCGTTCTCGACGTCGCTGACGCCGCCGAGCTGGGCCATGAGCCGCTGCACCACGTGATGCGCCGACACCTGGTTCTCGCCGACGGCCGCGTACAGCGCGGAGATGTCGGTGTAGTGCAGCTCGTGGGCGAGCGCGCTCATGGCGTCGACGCTCATCAGACGCTGCAGCGGCAGGCCCGAGCGGCGGACCTCCTTGCTGATCGCGTCCTTGCCCGCCTCGAGCGCTTCCTCGCGGCGTTCCTTGGCGAACCACTGCCGGATCTTGGCCTTGGCGCGCGGGGACACCACGAAGTTGGACCAGTCCCGCGAGGGTCCGGCGTTCTGCGCCTTGGAGGTGAAGATCTCGACGACCTCACCGTTCTCCAGCTGCCGTTCCAGCGCGACCAGTCGCCCGTTGACGCGCGCGCCGATGCAGCGGTGCCCGACCTCGGTGTGCACCGCGTAGGCGAAGTCCACGGGAGTCGACTTCTGCGGCAACGTGATCACGTCACCCTTGGGGGTGAACACGAAGATCTCCGGCGACTTCAGGTCGAAGCGCAACGACTCCAGGAACTCCGCGGGGTCCGCGGCCTCGCGCTGCCAGTCGAGCAGCTGGCGCATCCACGCCATGTCGTCGACTTCGTTGTTGTCCTGGGAGTGCTTGCCCTTGGTCTCCTTGTACCGCCAGTGCGCGGCGATGCCGAACTCGGCGGTCCGGTGCATGTCCTGGGTGCGGATCTGCACTTCCAGGGGCTTGCCGTCGGGTCCGACCACGGTGGTGTGCAGCGACTGGTAGACGCCGTAGCGCGGCTGGGCGATGTAGTCCTTGAACCGCCCGGCCATGGGCTGCCACAGCGAGTGCACGACACCGACCGCCGCGTAGCAGTCGCGCACCTCGTCGCAGAGGATGCGGATGCCGACCAGGTCGTGGATGTCGTCGAAGTCCTTACCCTTGACGATCATCTTCTGATAGATCGACCAGTAGTGCTTCGGACGGCCTTCCACGACCGCGATGATCCGGCTGGCGGCCAGGGTGTTCACGATCTCGGCGCGCACCTTGGCCAGGTAGGTATCGCGCGAGGGCGCGCGGTCGGCGACCAGCCGCACGATCTCGTCGTACTTCTTGGGGTGCAGGATCGCGAACGCGAGGTCCTCGAGCTCCCACTTGACGGTCGCCATACCGAGCCGGTGGGCCAGCGGCGCGATCACCTCGAGGGTTTCGCGCGCCTTCTTGGCCTGCTTCTCCGGCGGCAGGAAGCGCATGGTCCGCATGTTGTGCAGCCGGTCGGCCACCTTGATCACCAGCACGCGGGGGTCGCGGGCCATGGCGATGATCATCTTGCGGATGGTCTCGGCCTCGGCCGCCGCACCCAGGTTGACCTTGTCCAGCTTGGTGACGCCGTCGACCAGGTGCGCGACCTCGGTGCCGAATTCGGCGGTCAGCTCGTCGAGGGAGTACCCGGTGTCCTCGACGGTGTCGTGCAGCAGCGCGGCCACCAGCGTGGTGGTGTCCATGCCCAGCTCCGCCAGGATATTGGCGACCGCGAGCGGATGGGTGATGTAGGGGTCACCGGACTTGCGGAACTGGTGCGCGTGCTTCTCGTCGGCGACGTCGAAAGCCCGTTGCAGCAGAGCGAGATTCGCCTTCGGGTACAGCTCGCGGTGCACGGTGGCGAGGGGCTCGAGCACCGGCTTGACGGCGGCGATGCCGCGCTGCCCGGTCATGCGGCGGGCCAGGCGCGCGCGGACGCGACGGGAGGCGGAGGTGGGGACGGCGGTGGTGCTGCGAGCGGCGGACTGACCATTGGCCGACGGGGTGGCGACTACGTTCGATTCACGAGCGCCCTCGGGCGTTTGCCCCGAGTTCGCCTGCTCCATTTGCTGTGTCATGCCACCTCCGCTCGCGGCCTCGATCGGAAAACCATATCGGACCGTTCAACCACCCAGATCATCCACTTTAGTCCTGGAAACGGATACCGACCGGGACAGCTCACGCCGCCGGTTGGAACAGCCCCGGAGCGTTGAACTGTACCCGGTCAGCTCACTGTTCACCCGCAGACTCCACCAGCCCGTCGCCGGTCAGCTCCAGCCGTCGGGTCACCCCGATATCGGTGAGGAAACGCGGGTCGTGGCTCACCACGATCAGCGCCCCCTGGAAGCCGGCCAGCGCCTCGGTGAGATGCGCGAGGCTGGGCAGATCCAGGTTGTTGGTCGGCTCGTCGAGCAGCAGCAGCTTCGGCGCCGGCTCGGCCAGCAGCAGCATGGCCAGCGCCGCCCGCAACCGCTCTCCGCCCGAGAGCGCCCCGGCGAGCACGTCCGCGTCGCCACCCCGGAACAGGAACCGGGCCAGCTGCGCCCGGATCCGTTCGGCCGAGGCGTGCGGCGCGGTGGCCGCGACATTCTCGAAGACCGACTTCTCCTCGTCGAAAACGTCCAGCCGCTGCGGCAGCATGCGCCACGGCACCTGCGGGCCGTCCTGCTGGATCCGGTGCAGCAGCGTCGTTTTCCCGATGCCGTTGCGCCCGGTGAGCGCGATGCGTTCGGGCCCGCTGACTTTCAGCGTCACCGTCGGCCCGCAGGCCAGCCGCACCTCGTTCAGCTCGAGCACGTCCTGTCCCGGATACAGCCGGGTAGCGGGCAGGTCGACGCGGATCTCGCGATCGTCGCGCAGCCGCTCCTGCATATCGCTGAGATGATCCCTGGCCTCCTCGACCTTGCCGATGTGGTTGTTGCGCAGCTTGCCCGCCGACACCTGCGCCTGCCGCTTGCGCTCGGCCATGACGATCTTGGGTTCACGTTTCTGATCCCACATCTTCTGCCCGTAGCGCAGCCGCCGATCGAGTTTGATCCGCGCCTCGACCAGTTCCCGCGACTGCTTGCGCATATCGCTGCGGGCGTCGCGCACCGCCGCCCGGGCGGCCTCCTGCTCGGCCTCGATGATCCGCTCGTATTCGGTGAAATTGCCGCCGAACAAACGGATCTCGCCCTGCCGCAACTCGGCGACGGTGTCCACGCGATCGAGCAGCTCGCGGTCGTGGCTGACGGTCAGCACGGTGCCGGAGAACTGCGCGACAACCTCATAGAGGCGCTCGCGCGCCACCTGATCGAGATTGTTGGTCGGCTCGTCGAGCAGCAGCACGTCGGGCTCACGCAGCAGCTCGGCCACCAGACCGAGCAGCACCGTCTCGCCGCCGGACAATGTATCCAGCCGACGATCCAACTGCGCGACATCGCTTGCGATGTAATGCAATCCGAGCCGCCCCAGCAGCGCCACCGCTCGTTCCTCGATATCCCAGGCGCTGCCCACGATCTCGAAGTCGGCTTCACTACCCGTCCCGGATTCGATGCGGTGCAAGGCTTTCCGAATCCCGGCCAGCCCGAGCACTTCATCCACGCGCTGCCCGGTGGCCAGCCCGAGATCCTGCCGCAGGTACCCGAACCGCCCCGGCACGCTCACCGAGCCGCGCGAAGCGCGCAATTCCCCGGTGACCAGCCGAAACAGGGTCGATTTACCGGCGCCGTTGCTCCCGACCAGGCCGATATGACCCGGACCGAGCTGTGCGTCGAGACCGTCGAACACCGGCGTGCCATCGGGCCACGCGAAGGTGAGATCGGAAATGGAAATAACAGGCATAGACATGCGTACCTCCCGAAAGTGAGCGAATGCGGCGCGCGGTTGCGGGCCACTCGGCGATCACTTCAGAAGATCAACGTGCATGTCTCCGATCGGACGGGAAAAGAACTCGACTACAGTAACCGTGATCAACCCCGCAGGGCAAGAAGATATTTCGTGAGCCGGATCTCAGCGGGCGGACGCGGAGGTCAGCCGCAGGTAGCACAGCGCCACCACCGCCAGGACCGCGGCCAAGGCGTACATGGCCGCGACGCCGTGGCCGATGGTCGCGCCGCCCAGCAGCGATCCGGCCCCGATGCCGAAGTAGATGCACGAGGCGTTCAGCGCGACGACCAGGCCCGATTCCTGCGGCGCGGCGGCGATGAGCCGATGCTGCTGCGGCGGGGTCTGGCACCAACTGGCCGCGCCCCAGCCCAGGGCCAGCACGCCGACCAGGGCGGGCACTCGCGTGTCGGTGGCGGCCAGCGCGCCCAGCACACCCAGCGAGCCCGCCATGACGATGTATCCGGCGGTCAGCACCCGCGCGGCTCCCCAGCGATCGGTCGCGAAGCCCGACGACAGGTTGCCCGCGACCGCCCCGACTCCGTACAGCATCAGCACCCAGGCGGTCGAGGACGCGCCGATTCCCAACGCGCCCAAGGCCGGAACGGCGTAGGCGTAGACGGTGTAGGCGGCCCCCATTCCCAGCACGGTCAGCGGCAGCACCGTCGCGACCGAGCGGTTGCGCAGGACCGCGAGCCGAGTGCCCAGGGGCACATAGGGATTGCCGGGCAGCGGGGGCACCCAGGCCGCCACGCCCGCCGCGGCCAGCAGGCAGACGATCGCGACGCCGGTCAGCGCGGATCGCCAGCCCAGCCACTGGCCCAGCAGATCACCCAACGGCACGCCCAGCGCGGTCGCGATGGTCAGCCCGCCGACCACGACCGCCAGCGCCCGCGCCCGCGCCTCGGGCCGGACCAGCGCCGAGGCGGCCGCGCCCGCATTGGGCGTGAACGCCGCCGCGCCCAGCGCGGCCACGATCCGCGCGGCCAGCAGCGCCCAGAAGGCCGGGGCCAGCGCCGACCCCAGGTTGGCGAGCGCCAGCACCAGCAGCGCCGTCACCAGCAGGGTCCGGCGCGGCAGTCGCGCGGTCAGCGTCGCCAGCACCGGCGACCCGAGCGCGTACGCCCCGGCGAACACGGTCACCGCCAGTCCGGCCGTGGCGGTCGAAACCTTCGACGACTCGGCCAGATCGGGCAGGAACCCGGCCAGGATGAACGAATCGGTGCCGACGGCGAAGGTCCCCAGCGCCAGAATCAGTGTGCGCCGCAAGCCGTTCGGCGCGTCGATGGTCGACGCCTCGGCCGACCGGATAGCAATCGGGATATTTCCCATCCCGAATCTCCTTCCAAAAAACCCGGCCGCACGGCCGGGTAGGTTTCTCGAATACCGCTGTCGTTCAGCCGTTCACACGCTCGAAGAAGTCCCGGGCGCGCTGGGCGGCCTTGTCGGAGGTGTCGGCCACCAGGTCGGCGATGGTCTCCCCCGCCAGCTCGCGCCGCCAGGCGAGATCCGCGCGACCCATGACCTTCGCGATACCGCACACCTTGCCGAATTCGGTCTCGGCCGCCGCCGCACCGGCCCCGCGTTTGCGGATCTCGGTGCAGCGGAACGCGCCGGTGCGGCCCTCGATCGCGGCGACCACATCCATGAACGTGATGCGCTCGGGCGCGCGGCCGAGCCGATAGCCGCCGCGCGCGCCGGGTACGGACTCGAGGATGCCCTCGCGCACCAGCGGCTGCAGGCGCTTCTTCAGATACTCCGGCGGCAGCTCGTACATCTCGGCCAGGCGAGCGGTGGCGATGGGCGCGTGCTCATCGAGCCAGGCCAACACCAGGCAGCAGTGCAGTCCCCACTCGACGCCTTCACCCATCAACATGAATAGGGATAGTACATGTCCCGAATACCCGGGCCAACCCCGATTCAGCGGCTGATGCGGCGCGCCTTCATCCCGTTCGACAGCGGAACCTCGGCGACCTTGCCACCGGATTCGGCGTGCAGCATGCGACCGCTGCCGGTGTAGATGCCGACATCGGAGGGCCCGCGCGGACCGAAGGACCCGAACACCAGATCACCGGCCTTGGCATTGATCAACGGAACATCGGTGCCCTGTTCCCACTGCTGCTCCGCGGTGCGCGGCAGGCTGATGGTGCTCCCGCTGGCGGCGAAGACCGCCGCCGCGGTGAAGCCCGCCTCATCGAATCCGCCGTCGCTCGGCCCACCGGGACCGCCGCCGCCGAAAACGTAAGGCGTGCCGAGCCACTGCTGTCCGGCCGCCACGATCTGCGGTCCGAGGTCGGAGTTCTGGTCGGCCTGGAATCGGCCCTCACTGCCGAGGCTGCGGAAGCCCGGTTCCGCGGCCAGGATCCGCGCGACGTAGGGCCGGGTCTCGGTGAAGTGCCGCGCGATCTGATTGGGCATGCCGCCCGAGGCCAGCACCGCGCCCTCACCCGCGTTGTAGGCGGCGATGGTGAGGGCGGTCAGGTCGCCGGAGACCTTGCCCTCGTTCATCCAGCCCTCGATGGTCTTGGCGATGGCGCACATGTAGCGGCCCTGCCCGATGATCGCGTCGGCCGGATCCAGCACGCTGGCATAGCCTTTGCCGTCCGCGTCGATGACGTAGGGCTGCCCGTCGGGGGCCAGGGCCTTGGCCGTGCCGGGCATGAACTGGGCGATGCCCTGCGCGCCGTCCGGGGAGACGGCATCGGTCCGGAAGCCGGATTCCGCCTGACCCTGCGCGGCCAGCAGCGAGGCGCTGATCTCGGGACACAGCGACCCGGCCCGCCGATACCAGATCTCGAGATCGGGCGGCACCTTGCCGGAGGCGAGATTGCCGCCCGCGGTACCGAATCCGTTCTCGCAGTACGGTGCGCTGCCGCTCGGCGCGGGAACCGATCCACCCGCCAGCCAGGGCATGGGATCGACCTGATGCCCGCCCGTCAACCGTCCGCCCGGTACGAGCTCGAAATGCAGGTGCGGCCCGGAGGATTCACCATTGCTGCCCACATCGGCGATGTGCTGCCCCATCTGCACGATTTCGCCGGTGTGCACGAAGATGCCGTTCTCGTACATGTGGCCGTACACCGTCGAATACCGATGGCCGCTCTCGTCGAGGGAATCGATGACCACCCAGTCGCCGAAGCCGGAAGCCGCGCCCGAGGCCACCACGAGACCGTCGGCGGCCGCGTAGATGGGCGTGCCCGCCGGTGCCGCCAAGTCGACGCCCATGTGCGTACCGCCGCGCGCCCCGAACACGTCGCTCACCGTGAACGCCCCTGCGGCCAGCGGATATTGATGCCGTCCGGCTCCGGTCAGACTGCCCGCCTCGTTCACCGTGCCCGGCATGGCCGCCATGGAGGCGTCGACCGCCGAGGGCACAGCGGAGGCGGTCGCCTCGGACTTGATGGTGACCTGCACGCGGTCCAAATGGTTCTTGGCCACGTCGCCGCGATCGTCGAGGGGCTTCCACTCGGTGCCGCCCGCCGCACCGGGAGTCCAGCTGCGCTGCTTCCAGATCAGATAGTCGACGCGGAAGGCGGCGGCGTTCTCCTGCAGGAACGACACGATCGCATCGCCCTTGCCCGAGTCCGACCCGACGATGAATTCCACGGCGCGCCCGGCCTTCAGGTCCGGCAGCGACGCGTCGTCGACGACGCCGCGCATGTCCATCATTCCGAAGTGCGCCACCGTGCAGCGCAGCACCCGCTGCGCGCCCTCCTGCAGCCCCGCCTCGACCGGCGATCCGGTGGACGGGCAGTTGGGTTCGGTGCGGGCCGAGGTGGCGTTCGGCAGGCTGGGTGTGCCCGGGCCGCAACTGGTCTCGGTGGAGGGAAGAATGACGACCAGTACGAGGGTCATCAGCGCGAGGACGAGGCCGGCTACCCCACCGACGATGTGTTTGGGCTTCACGCCCGCAAGCTTCCGGCCGCCGCGGTGATCACCCGGACATCATGTCATGGCGGACACGCCGTTTCACGGACCAGCACACGCCGTTTCAAATGTTCCAGCCGTTTTAAAGGGCATACAACGGGCATCCCTCCCCTATGCCGTACGTGGCCCGCAATGAAGTCCACGCCGCTCGCATCATCAGCGGCGTCGGCGCGCTGTTCGCCCTCATCGAGGGCGTGTACATCCTGATGCTGATCCTCAACGCGGATCAGTCCAACAAGTTCTTCCTCTTCATCAAGGGGCTCGCCGAACCACTGGCTCTGTTCTTCCCCGGGCTGTTCCACACCGGCAGCCCGAATTTCGACATCATTCTGAATTACGGCCTGGCGGCGGTGTTCTGGCTGATCGTGACCGGCTTCATCGCCCGGGTCGTTGCCCGCTAGCGGGCGGGCGCCGTTGCCCGCTAGAGCTCGGCGGCGGCCAGATCGAACGCGGTGAGCGCCGCGGCGAACAGCGGCGTGTGCTCGGAGCGGCCGGGATCGTAGCCGGTCAGGGCGGCGATGCGGTTCAGGCGATAGTTCAGCGTATTACGGTGCACCACCAGGGACTCCGCGGCCGCGACCCGATTGTGGTCGTGGGCCAGATAGGCGCGCAGGGCTTCCATCAGGTGCTGGTGCTCGGTCAGCGGGGCGAGCAGGCCGAGCAGCCAGGCGCGGGCGGGTCCGGGACGCGCGAACTGGTATTGCAGGGCGAGGTCGGCCATGCGGTACACACCGGTCGGTCGACCTAGTCCGAGTGCCAGGCGCGCGATCTCCCCCGCCTCCTCGGCCCGCAGCGGTATCTCCGAAACCGCTGCCGCGGTGGCCGTTCCAGCTATCACCCGGCCACCCGCGGCGGCCGCGATCCGGGTCACGGCGGCATCGAGCCGGGCGACCGGTTCGCCCACCGGCACCAGCACCCAGCCTCCGGCTCGATCCAGCACCGTCAGCGCCGCGGGCGAGAGCGCGTCGATCTCCCGGTGGATCACCCGCATGGCGGGCCGCACCCCGTCCACCGTGGCGGCCGCGTCGGCGGTGCGCAGCGCCACCACGTGATAGCCGCCCAGCACGATCCCGAACCGCTCGGCCAGCAATTCGGCCGGTTTGCCCTGCAACAACGCCTGCGCCAGCGTGCGTTTGGCCTCGCGCTGTTCCCAGTGCAGATCCTGCCGCTCGTGCAGATACGACCCGGCCACGCCGGGAATCACGATGCCCAGATACCGCAACAACTGCGGCACCGCCCGCAACAACTCCTCCCGCTCGGCGCTCGTATTCGCCTGTGCCGCCATGAAATTCCACGCCGCCAGCGCGCCCTGGTGATACACCGACAGCACCGCGTCGAGCGGAATGCCCTCGCGCGCCCGGCGCACGGCGACATCGATCATCCCGTCCAGATCCGCGGGCCGCGGTTCGCGACCCTCGCCCAGCAGCCGCACGAACAGCCGCAGATTGTCCTCGGCCCGATGGATCAGATCCTGTTCGATCAGCTCGCGCGGCAGCTGTTCATAGTCGGGGACGCTGCGCACGACCGCCGCCATCATCTCGCGGGCGGCCTCGGGCAGATGCGCGGCCAGGAAGTCCGACACGGGGACGGGATCATCGGGTGCGGTACTCACGGGCACATTGTGGCCACGACCGAACCCGTTCGCACCGCGAATGACTACAACAGGGCGAATAGCCGCGAACCCGTCGCGGATCCTGTCATCCGAACAAATTCGGCCGCTCAACCCTGAGTCCGCGCACACAGACCGCGACCCCCTATGTCTGAGACGGTTTAGCCCACATTGTCGTGGCTACGAAAGAGATTCGATGACCGGTCAAGGATGGGGACGACTGTTCGCCGCGGGCGCGGCCGCCGGACTGCTGATGGCGACCCACGCCACGGCCTACGCCGAGCCGAGCGAAGACATCGCCGTGGAACCGCCCGCGGCCATCACCCTGCCGCCCGAGGTCGACAACTTCTACGCACCCCCGGCGGGCCAGGTCGCCGCGGCCCGGCCCGGCGAGATCCTGCGCGCGCGGCGCATCAACCCGGCGTTCTTCGGCCTGGTGCAGTTGAACATCGATGCCTGGCAGCTGTCCTACCGCACCACCGACAGCTTCGGCGAGGCCATCGCGACGGTCACCACGGTCCTGGTGCCGCGCGGCCCGGCACCGGAGGGCGGCCGGAAACTGTTGTCGTATCAGATCGCCGAGGACAGCGCCGCCCAGTACTGCGCGCCCAGCTACGTGATCCAGTCCGGCGGACTGCCCATCGACTACGTCAACGCCGCCGAGACGATGATCCCCATCGCCGCGGGCGTCGGCCAGGGCTGGACGGTGGTGATACCCGACTACGAGGGACCGCATTCCTCCTACGGCACCTCCGAACTCAATGCCCAGGCCACCCTCGACGGCCTCCGCGCCGCCGAAAGCTTCTCCCCCGCACAGCTTTCCGGCGCGGGCACCCCGGCAGCGCTGTGGGGCTACTCCGGCGGCACCGTGCCCTCGTCCTTCGCCGCGGAGATCGCGAAAGACTATGCGCCGGAACTGAATATCGTCGGCGTCGCGGCGGGCGGTCTCGCGGCCGCCGACTACCCCGAGGCCATGCGGCACAACAACCGCGGCCTCTACTCCGGCCTGATCATGGGTGTCTTCGCAGGGATCGCGGGCGAATACCCCGAGGTCCGGGACATGTTGCGGGACAACGTCGTCGACCCGGTAGCGCAGGTGCTGCTCGCCTCCAAGCAACTGCTGTGCCATCCGGAGGGCACGGCGCTGGTGCCGTTCTACGACTACCTGGGAGCGCTCAGCTACAAGGGCGACCCGCTGGCCGCTCCCGCCGTGCGGCGCTTCATCGCCGAGAACTCCCTCGGCCGGCGCACCCCGTCCATGCCGGTGTACATCTATCACGCCCAATACGACGAGATCCTGCCGAACGCGGGCGTGGACCGCCTGGTCGACAAGTACTGCGCCGAAGGCGCGCCCAGCGTCGTCTACGACCGGGAACTGCTCGCCGAGCACATCTCCGGGGTCGCCGGGCAGCTGCCCGGCGCCTTCCACTGGCTGCGCGATCGTCTCGACGGCGTGACCGCCCCCGAGGGCTGCACCATCAGCAGTCCGACCTTCGTCATGGCCGAACCGCGTTTCTGGCAGACCCTCGGGGAGATCCTCCCGACCGCCGTGCAGGCCCTGATCGGTCAGGCCATCGGCGCGAACAAGTAGCTCAGAGCTTCACGATCGAGGTCACCGGGTAATTCCCCTGGCGCTCACGGCCTTCGAGGAAGCCCAGTTCCAGCACCACCGCCGCCGCGGCCACCTCGGCCCCGGCGGCGGTGAACAGCTCCGCGGCCGCGGCCAGCGTGCCGCCGGTGGCCAGCACGTCGTCGAGCAGCAGCACCCTGCGGCCGGCGAGATCGATACCATCCGCGGGGATTTCCAAAGCGGCAGAACCGTATTCGAGGGTGTATTCCCGCGAAAGAACCGGCGGCGGCAGCTTGCCGGCCTTGCGCACCGCGATGACGCCGGTGCCGAGGATGGCCGCGACGCCCGCGCCCAGCAGGAAGCCGCGCGCGTCCACGCCCGCCACCAGATCGGCGTCCGGGGCGCAGGCGGCGAAGCAGTCCAGCACCGAGCGGAAGCCCTCGGAGTCGGCGAACACCGGCGTGAGGTCGGCGAAGCGCACTCCCGGGGTCGGGAAGTCGTCATGCCAGCGGGTCAACCGCTGAACCGCGGCCTCGGCCTTGGCGGCCCGTTCTCCCACCACTTCGGCTGTCTCCAACATCTCGTGCTTGCTCATCTACACCCACTCCTCATACACCACGCCACCACGGCGTTCACCGTTTCAGCACCCAGCGATCCATGTTCCAGCCCGCGCCCGCGCGCGAGGGATTGGCGATCCCGTTCTCCATACCGTCGCCGAACCCGATGGTGCGGGGCCCGGCGAACAGCGGAATCGACGGCATCTCGCCCCAGAGCAGGTTCTCCTGCTCGGTCAGCAAGTTCAGCACGGTGGTCGAGTTGTCCTCGGCCGCAAGCTGATCCGCGATGGCATCGTAGCGGCCGTTGCCGAATCGGCCGAAATTCAGGCCCGCGCCGGTACGCAACGAGGCGATGGCGTCGGTGTCGGCGATCGTGCCGGAGGGACCCGGCATGCTCGCGGTCCCACCGAGCACGGCGTCGACCTTGCCCTCGGTGAGCTGCGAAGCGGCGAAATCCGGTGCGCCCGCGTCGACCACGGTGATGCCCGCGGACTTGCACGCGTCGGCGATGGCCGCGACCATCGCCGACCGCCGCTCATCGGGCTTCACATACCCGATGCGGACCGTCTGATTCTGCAGACCGGACGACGCCGCGGCCTGCGAGGCCGTGGCGTCCCCGCCCTTGTACTTGTCCCCGGCACCCGCGATCGCCGGGTAGTACACCGAATCCTGCGGCACGGTACGCGAATTCAGCACGCCCGCGCCCAGCCCCAGCTTCACGTCGTAACCGGGGTGCCCGAACTTGTCGAACAGCGCCTGCCGCGGCACGCACAGCGCGAAGGCCCGCCGCGCGTCCGCCGACCCGAACACCCCGCCGGTGCCCAGCACCAGCTGTTCTACCCCGCGCCCCGGCAGGTTCTGCTTGTGGAAGCCGCCCAGGCTCACATCGCCCAGCGACCCCGCGCCGACGTCGAGCACGCCGACCGAGGAGTCCGATACCTTCGACTTCAGGTCGGAATGCCTGTCCCACACCACGATCCGCGGCGTCCTGGGCGCATTGCCCCACCACTTCTCGTTCTTCACCAGCACCAGACCGTCCTTGTCGCTGAAGGAGTCGATGCGGTACGGGCCCGAGGCGGGCAGCACGGTCAGGTCCAGCTTGCCCGGGGTGAGCTTCCAGCCGTTGTTCCAGAAGTCGGCGATCTTCTCCAGCGTCGGCTGGTCGCCGGTCTGCACCGGCGTCACCACGGTCGGGATCTTGGTCTGGGTGGCGATCACGTGCGCGGGCATCAGATCACCGGCGTTGAACAGCGTCTTCCACGCCGAATAGTGCTTGCCCGGCCGGAACACCACGGTGGCGTCCTTGGATCCGGGCTGGCAGTCCACCCGCTCGATATCGCGGTAGCCGTCGGTGCTCGCCGCGTCGAACAGCGGAACCGGCCCGCCCGGACCGGCTTTGGTGAACCGTCCGCTGCGCGCCGCCCAGGTCAGCACCAGATCGTCACACGAGGTGGCGACTCCGTCGGAGTAGGTCCCCTCCGCGCTGAGCCGGTACTGGATGGTCTGGGCGTCGCCCGGCACCTCCTTGGCGGTGCCGGTATCGGTGTCGGCCACCGGCTGCCCATCGGGGCCGGTGTAGAAGAAACCGGTCAGCACCCGCGGGAAGACCGCGGCCGCACCGCTGTTCGCGCCCAGGGTGCTGCTGCCGTTGTAACTGGCGATGACCGCGTCCACGCCGTAGCCGATGGAGGGCACCTGGTTCTTGGACGAACAACCGGCCAGCGCGCCGGCGGCGAGCGCACCCGAGACCAGGGCTACCGCGGTCCGGCGCACGAACCTATGGTCTTGCTTCACCGTCGTAACCCCCCGCCGTCAGTGCCGCCGCTTCTGTCGTTTCCCACTCGGCCGAGCGCCGGGTCGCGGCGCTCCGGAGCTCATCGGTTCCACGGGCCGGCTGGCCGACCCCGCCCGCGCCGCGGCCGCGGCCCCGACCCGCGCCTTGCCCGCGCCGGACCGCTTGGCCAGCACCTTCTTGGTGTGCGCGGCCACCGGACCCCAGCGTTCCTTGATCGACACCAGCACCGGCACCGCGAAGAAGATCGACGAGTAGCCGCCCACGATCATGCCGACCAGCTGCACCAGCGCCAGGTCCTTGAGCGTGCCCACGCCCAGCAGCCACACCGCGATCACCAGCATGCCGATGATCGGCAGGATGCCGATGACGGTGGTGTTGATCGAGCGCATCAGCGTCTGGTTGGCCGCCAGGTTCGCCTTCTCCGCGTACGTGTGCTTGGTCAGGTGCAGCACGCCGCGGGTGTTCTCCTCGACCTTGTCGAAGACGACCACGTTGTCGTAGAGCACGTAACCCAGAATCGTGAGCAGACCGATGACCGCGGCGGGCGTCACCTCGAAACCGACCAGCGAGTAGATGCCCGCGGTCACGACGAGGTTGAAGAACAGCGAGCCGATGGCCGCGATCGACATGTCGCGCTCGAAGCGGATCGCGATGTAGATCATGGTCAAGACGACGAACACCACCAACGCCAGCAGCGCCTTGTGCGTGACCTGACCGCCCCAGGTCTCACTGATCTGGGCGATGCTGATGGCATTGCGGTCGGCTTGGCCGCTCGAATTCTTCGGGTGGAAGGCGTCGAACAGCGCGGTCTGCAGTTTGTCGGCGTCCTCGGTCGACAGCGAGTCCGACCGGATCTGGATCGTGGCCGACGAACCCGAACCCGCCTTCTGGGTGGTCACCGGGTCGTGGTGCAGGGTGGCCCGGTAGACCTCGTCCACCTTCGAGGTGGTGACGTCCGCGGCGGCGGGCAGCTGGATGCGGGAACCGCCGGCGAAGTCGATGCCGAGGGTGAATCCCTTGAGCCCCATGCTCAGCGCGGCGATCGCGATGAGCACCGCGGCGATGCCGTAGTACACCTTGCGCTTGCCGACGATCTCGAAACCGCCGGTGCCGGTGTACAACCGCTCGAACAGGCTGTGCTTCTTGCCCGAAACGCCGTCCTCGTAGTCGAGTTCGTTGTCGGGGTCCACCGCGATGGGTGCGGACTTGGCCATGATCACGCCTCCTTCACCAGGACACCGGCCGCGGCCTTGCGTTCCTGGGCAAGCTCTGCAATAGCGCCGAGGCCGTTCACCGACGGCTTCGCCCAGAACGGCGAGCGCGAGACCAGCATCATCAGCGGCGCGGTCACCAGGTACAGCACGATGACGTCGAGCACGGTGGTCAGACCGAGGGTGAAGGCGAAGCCCTTCACCTGACCGGCCGCCAGGATGTACAGGACGGCGGAAGCGATGAGCGACACCGTCTTACCCGAGAGGTTGGTGCGCTGGGCGCGCTGCCAGCCGCGCGGCACGGCCGAACGGAAACTGCGGCCCTCGCGCATCTGGTCCTTGATGCGTTCGAAGAAGACCACGAACGAGTCCGCCGTCATACCGATACCGATGATCAGACCGGCGATACCGGCCAGGTCGAGGGTGAATCCGATCCACCGGCCCAGCAACACGATCAGCGTGTACACCGCGACACCCGCCGCGAGCAGCGAGAAACCGGCCAGGAAGCCGAGCATGCGGTAGTAGAGCAGGCAGTACAGCAGCACCGCGACCAGACCGATCGCACCCGCGATCAGGCCCGCGTGCAGCGAGGACAGGCCCAGGGTCGCCGACACCGTCTCGGCCTCGGAGGTCGCGAACGACAGCGGCAGCGAGCCGTACTTCAGCGAGTTGGCCAGTTCCTTGGCGGTCGTGGAGTTGAAGCTGCCCGAGATCTGGGTGTTGCCGCCGTACTGTCCACCGGCGTCGACGCGGGGAGCGCTGACGACCTTCGAGTCGAGCACGAAGGCGAGCTGCTTGTTCACGTACTGGGTGGTCAGCTTGCCCCAGGTGTCGGAGCCGCTGGACTTGAAGTCGACGTCGACCACCCAGCCGGCCCGCTGGTCGTATCCGGACTTGGCGTCCTTGATCTCCTGGCCGTCGAGCGCGCTCTTGTCCAGCAGGTACACGTAGTTGCCGTCGGAGGAGCAGGCGACCAGCGGCAGGTTCGGATCGTCGTTGCCCTGCAACGGATCCGGTTTCGAGCAGTCGAGGGTGGCCATGGCCTGCTGCTGCACCGTCGGATCGGTGCTCTGGCGCAACGCCTGCGCGGCCTTGATCTCCTGCTGGGTCTGCTGCTGCGGGGTCAGCCCGCCGGGCGTGGGGGCCGGGGTCGGCGTGGTCGGAGCCTGCGCCGGGAACACCCGGTTCTGCGGTGCGGGCGACTCGGTGGTCGTCGGCGCTTCACTGGTCGGCGCGGCGGGAGTGGTCGCCGGAGGCGTCGCGGGAGTGGCCGAGTCGGTCGGCGGCGTGGCCGGGGGCTGCTGACCGCCCTTCGCCGCCGCCTGCTGGCCCACCACGGGCCGCACGTACAACTTCGCGGTGGTCGCCAGCGACTTGGCCTGCGCGCCATCGTCGCCCGGCACGGTGATCACCAGGTTGTCGCCCTCGATGACGACTTCCGAGCCGGCGACGCCGAGACCGTTGACGCGCTTGTCGATGATTTCCTGGGCCTTCTTCAGGCTGTCCTGGCTCGGCTTGTTGCCGTCCGGGGTGCGGGCCGTCAAGGTGACCCGGGTACCGCCCTGCAGATCGATGCCGAGCTTCGGGGTGTGGCTCTTGTCGCCGGTGAAGAAGATCAGGCCGAACATCAAAGCCACCAGCGCGGCGTAGACGCCGAGCAAGCGCAGCGGATGCGCCGTTCCCTGAGAAGGTGGCACAGTACTTATCTCCTAGGCGGGGTTGGCGAAATCGAGTGGGTACACACACCGCAGCGCCACCGGGCCGCTGCTCCTCGGAGCGGCCGATGGCGCTGGATGGGTGATCAGTCCTTGGTCAGCTTCGGCGCGTCGTCGGCGGCCGGCTCGACATGGTCGTCGGACACGGCCTCCGCGGCCGGGGTCTCCGCGGTGGTGGTGTCCTCGGTGGTGGTGTCCTCGGAGACGTCCTTGTCGCTGCGCACCTCGCGGATCGACTGCCGCAGCCAGGTGGTGACGACCTCCTCGGCGATCTCCAGATCGACGGAGTCGTCATCGAGTTCGACGATGGTGCCGAACAGACCCGACGTGGTGACGACCCGGTCGCCGACCTTCAGTTCGTTCTGCATGTCCGTCACCTTGGCCATCTCGCGCTTCTGGCGACGAACGCCCAGGAACATCGGGATGAGCAGAGCAACCAGCAGCAGCGGCAGCAGAAGGTCCATTGTCGAAGTCAGTCCCTAGTCAAGTGGTCGGTGGGTGCGTTTCCCACACAGTCTGCCAGTTCTACCTGAGACAGCGCTCGCCGACCTGCAATCGACGCCGTCCGGGGTGGCTCCGGCTGCGCGGTCGGCCGCCGACCATGTCGACCGCGCAGTCCCGCTCAGGCCGACCGCACCCCGTAGGTGTAGTCGTCGAGCGGGAAGCTGGACGCCTCCCGGTGGGCGTTCAGGGTGCTGGTCGGGCGCAGCAGCGCGGCCTCGCCGTGCTGGTTGAAGTAGTAGCTGCGCGCGGTCGAGCACTGACCGCCGTAGAACACCGAGGATCCCAGCTTGTCGGTGACGCGGTCCAGGAATTCGGCATTGGCCTTGTCGGTGACCTCGAAGACCTGCTCACCGCGGCGGAACATCTCACCGAACAGGCGCGCCATGTGCTTCATCTGCGCCTCGATGGTGGTGAAGTAGGACAGGCCGCTGTAGGAGTAGGGGCTGTTGAGGCAGACGAAGTTCGGGAACTTCGGCACGGTGATGCCCTCGTAGGCCTGGAAACGGTTGTCGCGCCAGAACTTTCCGAGGTTGAGCCCGTCGCGGCCGATGATCTCGATGGCCGGGAAGTTGACGTCCCACAGGTTGAAGCCGGTGGCCAGGATCAGGGTGTCGATCTCGGTCTTGTGGCCGTCGGCGGTGACGATGCCGTCGGCCTCGATGTGGTCGATGGAGTTGGTCTCGAGACGCACGTGCGGCTCGTTGAACGTCTTGAAGTACAGGTTCGAGAACGTGGGCCGCTTGCAACCGAAGTCGTAGTGCGGGGTGAGCTTCCTGCGAGTCTCCTTGTCGCGCACCGACGCCCGCAGATGCGCCTTCGCCAGCAGCCCCGCGGCCTTGTTCAGCGGCTTGGCCTGCTTGAAGTGCAGCACGCCGACGACCATCAGCGCCTCCAGCATGGAGGTGTTCACCATGCGGGCCGCCTTTTGTGTCAAGGGGACTCGTGCGAACAGGCTCTGCACGGCCGGCGGGATGGGTGCGTCGACCTTCGGGACCACCCAGATCGGGGTGCGCTGGAAGACGGTCAGCGCCGCGGCCTTCTTGGCGACCTCGGGGATCAGCTGCACGGCCGTCGCGCCGGTGCCGATGATGGCGGCCTTGCGGCCGGTGAGGTCGAAGTCGTTCTCCCACGCGGTGGTGTGGATGATCTTGCCCGCGAAGGTGTCGATGCCGGGGAACGGCGGGGTGTAGGGCTGGGACAGGAAGCCGGTGGCGGCCATCAGATACCGCGCGGTGAGGGATTCGCCGTTCTCGATGGAGACGACCCAGTGCTGCTGTTCCTCGTCCCAGCGCGCCCCGCCGACGACGGTGTCGAACCGCATGCGGCGGCGCAGGTCGTATTTGTCGGCGACGTGCTCGGCGTACTTCTTCAGTTCCGCGCCCGGCGCGAACAGCCGCGACCAGTTCGGGTTGGGCTCGAAGGAGTACGAGTAGGTGACCGAGGCGATGTCCACGGCCAGGCCCGGGTAGTGGTTCACGTGCCAGGTGCCGCCCAGATCGTCCTCGCGTTCGAGGATGACGAAGTTGCTCAGGCCGAGCCGATCGAGCTCGATGCCCGCGCCCATTCCGCCGAATCCGGCACCGACCACGATGGCGTCGTACTGAGGTGCCACGCCGAACCTCCTGCGAGAAGTGATACGTATGTCATGGAATGACATCTCATTCCGTTTGTGATCACAGTATCATCGGCCTGGTGACGAAGCCATCCTCGAGAATCGAACGGCGCAAGGCCGAGCTCCGGCAGGAGATCATCGACACCGCGTTCGCGTGTTTCGCCGAGAAGGGCTACCACAGCACCGGGATCGCGGACATCGCCGGCGAGCTGGGCATCGGGCACGGCACCTTCTACCGGTACTTCGAGAACAAGCGCGACATCATCGATCACGTCATCGACGATCTGGCGGCGCGGATCATCGAGTCGCTGGGGACCGACAACGCGCCGGACGCGGCGGACAGCCTGGAGGAGTACCGGGCGCAGGTGGATCGGATCGGCGACGCGCTGAACCGGATCTTCCTCGAGGATCAGCGGGTGGCGCAGTTGCTGCTGTTCCAGGCGACGGGCATCGACGCCGAGCTGACCATGCGGTTGTACGGGCTGCTCGATACCGCGGACTCGCTGACCGCCGGATATCTCGAGCACGGGGTCGAACGGGGTTATCTGCGTGAGGATCTCGACACCGCCAATACCGCGCGGGCGGTGACCGGGATGCTGCTGGCCGCCGTCCTGCACGGCATCCGCACGCCGGATGTGAAGCAGGTGGACGATCTCAGTCACGCCATCCGGCATCTGCTCATCGACGGGGTGCGCAAACACTGAGCCCGGCTTCACAAACGGACCCGTTTGTCCGTTGCGGTCGGATCCGCAAGGGGCGGAGGTAATTCGGACATGAAGCCATTGGCACAATGACCGTCGTGACCCCCGACGACGTCCGCCGCACCCGGTTCGGCCACGCGCCGTCGGGAGATCTCGGCTACCACCCCGAGCAGGTGGATTCCTTCTGCGCGCGCATCGCCGAGACCATGCTCGGGCGGGATCACCTCGGCATCGCCGACATTCGGCTGGTCGAATTCGACGCGCCGCCGCCGGGTCGGCGAGGGTACGACATCGAGGAGGTCGACGACTTCCTCGACCACGTGTGCATCGAGCTGGAATACCTACGCCGGGGGCGCGGCCGCCTGCCCGCCGGGCGGACCGACCAGACCCTGACCCACGACGATGTGCTGCGGATCCGATTCTCCGCGCCGCCCTTCGGGTTTCGGGGGTACCAGGCCGAGGAGGTCGGGGCGTTCCTCGACCGTCTGGCGGCGACCCTCGCGCACCACGGGCCCAATGGGCTCACCGCCAAGGACATTCAGGACATCACCTTCCATCTGGCTCCCGTCGGCGAACCCGCCTATCAGCGCGAAGAGGTCGACGCGTTTCTGGATCTCGTCGCGCATCAGCTCGAGAAGTCAGAAGTGACCCCGCACTAGCCCCGGCGACCGACGCCCGAAGGCGGAGCGGATTTTCCATCCGATGGGCCGCGAGCGAGGACCTTGGGCCCTGACCTCCGGACACCCTCCGGCAACACACTGATCGCCATGAGAAAACGTTTCGAACTGGGCTTCAACCTGTCCTATCTGGCGATCATCTGGGCGCTGGTGATCGCCATGCGACGCAACCGGGACCGTGTCCCGGCGGACCAGAGGCAGACCGCCGCCCGTTTCGAGGAGGCGTTCACCCTGCTGGCGACCGGCGACACCGCGCACCTGACGCTGCGGGCGGTGTCGATGGCCCGGGGCGAGGGCCGGGGATATCTCACCTGGCGGGGACGGCGCGCGAGCCTGATCGGGCTCGGCGAGATGGCCACCTCGATCACGATCACACTGTTCTACGTGCTGTCCCTGGATGCCTGGCGGTTGCGGTTCCGGCGCTCCTGGGACGGATTCACCAGGACGCTGCTCGGGCTGTCGTTCGTCCGGCTGATCCTGCTGGCCACACCGTTCAACAACTGGGATCGCGACGAGACCCCCGCCGGATACGGTGTGGACCGCAATGTTCCGCTGCTGGCCGTCGGTGCGGGCGAGATGTACCTCATGCGCCGCGAGGCCGACCGCACCGGCGACCGCACCTTCCGTTTCCTGTCCGACGCCATGGCCGCGTCCTTCGCCTGCTATCTCCCGGTCATCCTGTGGGCCCGCCGAATTCCCGCCCTGGGCCTGCTCATGATCCCCAAGACCCTCGCCTACCTGGCCATGGCCTTCCGCGTCTACCTCGACTTCTTCCGGGGCACAACCGATTCGGCGGCGCAGCCGGAGACGGCCGCCGCGGAGGAGCCGGCGGTCACCGCGACGCCTGCGCAGAGCTGACCGGCCGCAGCGGCGGTCTCCGATGCGCCCAGGGCGCGGCGCACTCGATGGCGGCGGCCAGCCGGATGACCGTCTCGTCGGCCAGATGGCGGCCGATGATCTGCAGCCCCACCGGAAGTCCGGTCTCGGTCCAGCCCGCCGGGACGCTGATGGCGGGCTGTCCGGTGAGGTTGGCCGGATAGTTGAAGCCGATCCAGGCGGAGTCGGAAACCGGTATGCCGTCGATGCGGTCGGGACCGTGCAGATCGGCGGGGAAGGCCGGGACCGCGGTGGTGGGTGTGATGAGGACGTCGTGGTCGCGCATGAGCCGGGCCATGGTGTTGACCAGGGCCTTGCGAGTCATGTTGGCGTCGGTGAAATCCTGTGCGCTCCAAGGCTGATGCAGCCAGGCGACCAGGTGCGGGGACATGCGATCGGCGTGCGCGGCGGCCATGGCGCGCATGCCGGTCAGATCGGTTTCGGCCATGATGATCGCGGAGAACGCGGCGGCCGGGTCGGGCCAGCCGGGTTCCACCGGCTCGACGTGACAGCCCAGCCGCTCCCCCACGATCTCGCGCACCGCCCGCTCCACCACCGTGCGGACTTGTGGATCGACGGGCAGATAACCGAGATCCAGGCTCAGGCCCACGCGGAGTCCGGCCACCGTTCCGGGACGCTCGGCTCCTTCGCGGGCGGCTCCGATCCAGTCCACCTCCGAGGGAATGGAGTGCCGGTCGCGGGGATCGGGACCGGCCAGCACCGACAGCAGCAGGGCCGCGTCGGCGACGGTGCGGGTGATCGGGCCGATGTGTTCGATGCTCTCCCAGCCGGATACTCCGGGTAGCCGCTCGTCACGGCAGCCGGGATAGACCGGCACCCGGCCCATGGAGGGTTTGACGCCCACCAGTCCGCACAGGGCGGCGGGCGCGCGCACCGAGCAGCCGCCGTCGCTGCCCAGCGCCATCGGCCCGAGCCCGGCCGCGACGGCGGCCGCCGAGCCCGCGCTGGACCCGCCGGGGCTCAGCGCGGTGTCCCAGGGATTGCGGGTGGCGGGGAACAGCGGGTTCAGACCGGTCGCGCTGTAACCGAATTCGGAGGTGTTGGTCTTGCCCAAGCAGATCGCGCCCGCCGCGAGGACGCGCTCGACGACGATGTCGTCCTCTTCCGGTACATGGTCGCGGTAGAACCAGGATCCGGAGGTGGTGCGAATCCCCTTGGTGGACAACAGGTCCTTGATCCCCAGCGGCACGCCGCCGAGCGGTCCCGGATCGATGCCGCGCACCAGATCGTCGGCGAGGCGGCGCGCCCGCCGCCGGGCCAGGTCGGGTGTGGGCGTGCAGAAGGCCCCCAGCAGCGGATCCACCTCCCGCATCCGATCCAGCACGGCGTCGGTGATCTCGACCGGTGACAGCTCCCGGGATCGGATCCGCGCGGTCAGTTCGGTGGCGGGAAGGAAGCAGAGTTCGTCGCGCTCAGCGGAATTCACCCGGTGCCCTCACCCGCTCACGGTGGCCACGGCGACGGCGGGCTCGGAAACCCTTCGCGGGAGCGCCACCGTGATTCCGGTCTGCACCGCGGCCGCGGTGGCGAACCCGATGACCGCGTCCACCGAACCCGGCAGCCGGTAGTGCGCGATCCCGGCGGCCAGCGCTCCGATTCCCCACGCCGCGAACGCGATCGGCCGCACCGCCGCGCTCACCGCGCCACGGCGGGTCAGGACGTAGTCGACGATGAGGACCGCGCCGATGGGCGGCACCACCACACCCAGCAGCACCAGCCAGTTGGTGATGTGTGCCCACACTCCGGTGAGCGCCACCACGGTGCCGATCGCGCCCAGCGCCACCGCGAGCGGCCGCATGCGCAGCGGCGTGATCCCGGCCCAGCCCACGGCCCCGTTGTAGAGGCAGTGCGCCGCAACCGATCCCAGGTTCGCGAAGACGAACAGCACCGACAGTCCGGTGACGAGCGCCCCGTGCCCGGCGAGCAGGCCCAGGAACGCCCCGCCGTTGTCCGCCGGGTCGCTCGCCCCGCCGATCGCCACCACCAGGCCGCCGATCAGGAAGGCGATGGAGTTGGCGAAGGGGAAGGCCGAGGCCGCGGCGAGCACGCCCGCGCGGCCGTCGCGGGCCCAGCGGGTGAAGTCGGCGGTCATGGTGCCGGAGTCGGCGAAGCCGCCGACCACGATGCTCACGCACGCCCAGAACCCGAGCGGCCCGCCGCCGCCCTGGTAGCCGAAGGCGCTCGACAGCGAATGCCCTTGCCCCAGGCCGTAATACAGGGCGAGCCCGGCCATGATCAGGAACAGCGGGGTGCCGATGAGGCCGATCACCGACAGCGCCCGGATGCCCGCGAGGGTGAGCAGGACGAAGAACGCTCCGCCGATCAGCCCGCCCCACAGCGGATTCCATCCGTACATGCCCTCGAGCGTGGTGCCGGTCAAGCCGACCTGGTAGGAGAACCAGCCGATCACGACGGTGGCCAGGAAGCCGACCACCGCGGCGCGCCCGCGGTCGCCGAACGCGCGCCGCGCCTGCAGCGAGAAGTTGCGGCCGGTCTGACCGCCGATCCAGCTCAGCGTGCCGATGTAACCGAACAGCAGCAAATTGCCCAGCACGATCGCCGCCAGCCCGCGGCCCATGCCCTGGCTGTAGACGATCAGCCCGCCGAAGACCGCATTGCCCAGGCACATCGGGAATCCGGCCCAGACCGCGGCCACCGAGAGCAGGCCGCGGCGGTCCCGCGCCGGGACCGGTTCGTGCTCGTACTCGTGATTCGACATGGCTCCCCGCCTAACCCTGCTGCTTGAGACCCTTTGAGGGGTCGATGAACTCGTTGGTGACCAGGTCCGCGGCGGTCAGGTTGTCGGGGACCTGCTGGCCCTTGGCGCGCAGCAGCGGGGTCACCTGGGCGATGGCGCGGTTGACGCGGTCGGTGTCGAAACCGCCGAGGGTGTTGCCGGTACCGTTGGCGACGATCTTCTCCTTCAGCTGCGTCTTCACCGAGTCGGCGTTGCCGGCGGCGCTGATGGGCGGGCCGTCGGGGATGGTCTGGGCGATGCGCAGCAGGGCCTGGTTGGTGGGGTCGGGATCGGTGACGTAGTCGATCTCGGCCTGCTGCAGCATGGGCACGAGTTTCTGCAGGCAGGGGCGGAGCTTGTCGAGCTCGCCGCTGCGGACCGACCAGGCGTGCGGGTAGCTCTCGTAGCCGGCGTCGGCGACCAGCAGGTGGCCGGTGGGCTTCTGCCAGCCCTTGACGTCGTGTTCCCAGCGGTACGGCTCGTTGGACACGTACGCCTGCTGCATGACCCGCCCGTGCTCGGCGACGAATCGGCTCGGGGTGCCGTCGTAGGAGGCGTCGGCCTGTTCCTTTTTCACGTACCCGTTGGCGATCAGGTAGTCCATGTAGATCTTGCCCTCGGAGTACAGGATCGGGGCGTTGGTGGCCGGGATGTCCTTCCACGAGTTCACCGTGTAGGTGGCCGGGTCCCACATGACGATCTGCGGGTTCTTGTCCAAGGAGGCGAACACGCCGGTGAGCGGGAACTTGGCCTTGGCACGGACCTGCTCGTCGGTGGGCACCAGGCCCAGGGTGATGGAGTTGTCCTGGTACATCTGCGCGGGTACCGGCTGGCCGCCGAGGAACGGACCGCCCAGGCGCACTTCGACATTCACGCCGGTGTCGCCGAGCGGGCCGGAGTAGGCGCCCTTCTTGACGTCCACGGTGCCGTTGGGTCCGACGAGCTGATAGGCCGCCGCACGCTCCGGCGTGGCGTACCAATCGGTCTGGATGACCACGGTGGCGGGACAGACCCCGGCCAGCGCGCCCTGCCCGGTGGGCTTGGGCGCGGTGGCGCCGCCACCGCAGGCGGCGGTGAGCAGGACACTGCCGACGACGGCGGCAGCGGCGAGGACACGTTTGTTCACGAGCATTCCTAAATGGGTTGAAACAGAGAGCGGGAAAAGAAGATTCGGTTACTCGCCGGCGCGCTTGCCGTGCGCGCGATCCACGCGACCGGCCAGGAAGTCGAAGATCCAGAACAGGATCAGACCCACCAGTGAGGACAGCAGCAGTGCGGTGAGCAGTTCCTCGGTGGCCAGCCGCTGCCGGTAGACGTCGATCATGCGGCCGATGCCGGGATCGCCCTGGCGGAAGAAGAAGTCCGCGACGATGGACCCGATCACGGCCATGCCCGCCGAGATCTTGAAGCCGGAGATCATGGCCGGAAGGGCCGCGGGCAGTTGCAGTTTCAGCAGCCGCTGCCAGCGGCCCGCACCGTGCAGGGTGAACAGGTCGTGCTCGGCGGGCTGCACGGACTTCAGGCCGAACAGCGTATTGGTGATGACCGGGAACAGCGACACCATGACGCAGACGATGACGCGGCTGGAGAACTCGTAGCCGAACCAGAACCCGAACAGCGGCACCACCGCCAGCACCGGAATCGTCTGCAGGATCACCGCATACGGGTAGAGCGAGTACTCGGCCCACTTCGCCTGGCTCATGACGACCGCGAACCCGACGCCCGCCACGATGGCGATGGCCAGCCCGACCAGCGCGATCTGCACCGTCGACCACAGTGCCGTGAGGATCTCGGTGCGAGTGGCGGCGTTGAGCAGGCCCTTGGACACCACCGATTCCGGCGGCGGCAGCAGGAACCGCGACTCCGCGGGGATCAGGACGTGGCTCGCGAGCGACCACGCGGCCATCACCAGCACGAATACCAGCACCGGGGCGATGACCCGGATGGGCGCGATGGCGAAGGGCCAGCGGAATTTCCGCGGCCCGGGTGAGGGAGTGGCCGCTTCCGGCACAGCGGCCACGTTCTGGGCTGCCGGGGCGGTGCCGGCGGTCGCGGCGGTCATGCGGCCCTCCCCCGGTGCTGCGTCAGGCCGCGTTCGGCCTCGTGCAGGGCCGCCGACACCTCGGCGGCGATGGCACCGAACTCGGGGGTGTAGCGCGACTCGGGACGGCGCGGAAACTCCAGCGGCACCGCGATATCGGCGGCCACCCGGCCGGGCCGGCCGGTCAGCACGATCACCCGGGTGGACATGAACACCGCCTCGGCCACCGAATGGGTGACGAACACCCCGGTGAAGCCCTCTCGCCGATACAGCCCGCTGACCTCTTCGTTCAGGCGTTGCCGGGTGATCTCGTCGAGCGCGCCGAACGGCTCGTCGAACAGGAACAGCTCCGGCGCTCCGGTCAGTGCCCGGGCGATGGAGGCGCGCATGCGCATGCCGCCGGAAAGCTGTGCGGGCTTGTGGTTCTCGAAGCCCGACAGGCCGACCAGCTCGAGGGCTGCCCGGGCGGCCGCGCGGCGGGTCGCCTTGTCGGTGCCCGCGAGTTCGGCGGGCAGTTCGACATTGCGCAGCACCGACCGCCACGGCAGCAGGGTCGCCTCCTGGAAGACGTAGCCGAGCTTGGTGGTGGCGACGGAAATCGTTCCGGTGGTGGCTTTTTCGAATCCGGCGGCCAAACGCAGCAGGGTGGACTTGCCGCAACCCGACGGTCCGACCAGGGAGACGAATTCTCCCGGGCCGATCGCGATGTCGATGCCGTCGAGCGCATGCGTGCCGTTCTGGAAGGTGAGGCCGACCTGGTGAAAGCCCAGGGCCGGATCGGTGTATACATTGCCGCGCTCGGCGGCGGTCGTATTACCGTCCGGGCCTTGACCTTTGGCGGTGGATAAGGGGGTGGTACGCATGGTCACAGTTGTATCGGCGGCTCATTGCCGGTTGCGGTCCATGCGATTACACGCTTGTTTCGTATACGATCAGTCGGCGAGTAGACGGCCGTCCCGGGCGACCACGTGCCCGCGTTTGACCACGAGCGCTCGCGCGGGCACGGAAACCACTGCGGAAGCGGGGGTTTCGGCCTGCACCGCGAACAGGTCGGCGGCCGATCCGACCGCGAGGCCGTAGTCGCTCACTCCCAGTACCGCCGCGCCGCCGTAGGTTCCGGCGATCAGCGCCAGTTCGATCTCCGGATCCGCCACCAGCCGATCCCGGAAGGCCACCTGCATGATCCGGCGCAGCATGTCGCCATCGCCGTAGGGCGTCCACAGGTCGCGGATGCCGTCGTTGCCCAGCGCCAGTCGCGCGCCCGCGGCCTCCATCACCCGGACCGGCACCACCGGCGCGTCGCCGACCGCGCAGGTGACCATGGAAACGCCCGCCTCGGCCAGGCTTTCGGCGATCCGTCGCTGATCGTCGGCGGGCAGCTCACCCATGGCGTAGGCATGGCTGATGGTCACGCGACCGGCGAGCCCGGTGGCCTTGGTGCGGGCCACGATCAGCTCGTACTGCCACGCCCCCAGCGCGCCGCGGTCGTGGAGATGGATGTCGATTCCCGCGCCGTACTTCTCGGCGAGACCGAACAGCAGGTCCAGCTGACCGGCCGGATCCCCGTCGTAGCCCGCGGGATCCAGCCCGCCGATGTTCTCCACGCCTTCGGCCAGCGCGGCTTCGAGGAGTTTGGCGGTCCCCGGCCGGGTCAGCAGCCCGCCCTGCGGGAAGGCCACCAGTTGCACGTCCACCCGGTCGGCGTGCCGGGCGGCGGCCGCGCGCACCGCCTCGACGCCGCGTAAACCCACCTCGGGGTCGATGTCGATATGGCTGCGCACGTGCGCGGTGCCACCGGACACCATGGCCGCCAGCAGGTTCGAGGCGTAGTCGGCGCTGGGCAGGCCGAGTTCGTCGCGGCGGCCCTCGCCATTGGCGATGCGCCCGGCCAGGGTGCGCCCGCCGGTATTGGGCACCCACGGGCCGCCGTACATGGTCTTGTCGAGGTGGCAGTGCGCGTCGACCAGGCCCGGAAGCACCAGAGCTCCGGCCAGATCCACCGATTCCACGCCCTCGGCGCGCAGGTCCGGTCCGATGGCCGCGATCCGGCCGTCCCGGACCAGGATGTCGGCGGGGAGCACCGGGTTGCCCGGGGCCCAGGGGCGGCCGCCGGTCAGCAAGAGATCGTTCATGATCGGCGCATCGTATACAAACATCCGCTGCCCAGCGAGCCGAAAACACTGTGACGCAGCCATACCCGCCGGTGCGGCCGATTTGCGGGATCCCGTCGGGCGAGGCCACGATGGATCGTATGCAAACCGCCGTTTCACCGATCGTCAGATGAGGATGCCGTGACCAGCACCGCCGGCCGCATGACACCGCAACAGCTGTGCCGCGCTATTCGTGACGACATCATCCGCGGCGCGTATCTCCCCGGACAGCGGTTGACCGAGGACGCGCTCGCGGAGAGCTACGGGGTCTCCCGGGTGCCCGTGCGCGAGGCGCTGCGCACCCTCGAGGCCGAGGGTTTCGCCTCGTCACGGCCCTATGCGGGAGTGTTCGTGGCCGCGCTGACCGAGGAGGAGGCCGCCGACCTGCTCGAGATCCGGGCACGGCTGGAACCGTTGTGCGCGTCGCGGGCCGCGGCGCGGCGGACTCCCGAACAGCTCGGGCGGCTCAAGGAACTCACCGCGCTCGGCCAGGACGCGGTGCGCGCGGGACGACTCGACGAACTGGCGCGGCTGAACAGCCGCTTCCACGAAGTGCTCGCCGAAGCCTCGGGCAGCACGCTGCTCTCGCAGCTGATCATGCAGTTGAGCTGGAAGATCGCCTGGGTCTACTCGGTCGAGCTGCCGCGCCGGGCGGGCGATTCCTGGCGTGAGCACGAGCTGATCTGCGCGGCGCTCGAGGCGGGAGATCCGGAGCGGGCCGCGGCGCTGGTCAGCGCTCACATCGCGCAGGCGGCCTCGGCCTACCGGTTCCGGCAGCGCGCCGGAAGCGATGCGGGACAGGCGGGTTCGGCCCCGCGCGCTTCGTAACACCGGCGCAGCAATTGCCGCCCCGCGACGAAACACGGGACTCGTATACAAAGCGGGTCACTTCGTTTCGGGGAGGTAGCCATGACGGATCCGGTGGATCTGGTGTTGCGGGCGGCTCGTATCGCCGATGACGCGGAACTGGTCGACATCGCGGTCGACGACGGCGTCATCACCGCCATCGGGCCGGGACTGAACTGCCGGGGTCTCGACGAGATCGACTGTGCCGGACGGGTCGTCATTCCCGGGCTGATCGAGTCCCACCTGCACGTGGACAAGGCGCTGCTCGATGCCGAGAAATCGAATCCGGACGGCACGCTGGCCGGGGCCATCTCGGTGACCGCGGAACTCAAGCGCGGATTCACCGTCGCCGCCATTCGGGACCGCGCGCGGCGGGTGCTCGATATGGCGATCGGCAACGGCACCACCGTGATTCGGGCGCATCCGGATGTGGATCCGATCGTGGGGCTGCGGGGTGTGACGGCGCTGCTCGATCTGCGTGAGGAGTATCGGGATCGGCTGGAGTTGCAGATCGTGGCCTTTCCGCAGGAAGGGATTCTGCAGGCGCCCGGGACGATCGATCTGCTGCGGGAGGCGTTGTACGCGGGGGCGGATGTGCTGGGTGGGTGCGCGTATAACGAGCGCAGTGTCGAGGACTGCCACCGTCATGTCGATCTCATTTTCGAGATGGCCGCCGAGTTCGATGTTCCGCTCGATATCCATGCCGATTTCGCTGATGATGCTGCGGATCCGCGTTATGCGATGGCCGATTACATCGCCAAGGTCACTGAGCGGTCCGGGCGTTGTGGGCGGGTGACGCTCGGCCATATGACCTCGCTTGCCGGGCAGACACCGGCTGAGCGAGCGCGGACGCTGGAGCATCTGGCGGCTGCGGGCGTTTCGGTTGTTCCGTTGCCTGCGACCGATATGCATTTGGGTGGGCGGGGCGACGCCTTGAACGTGCGTCGGGGGATCGCGCCGATTCGCGAGTTGTGGGAGGCGGGGATCACGACTGCCTACTCGTCCAACAATGTGCGGAATGCGTTCACGCCCTTCGGGAATGCCGACATGCTGGATGTGGGGTTGTTCCTGGCCCAGACTTCGCATCTGTCCGGTGCGGAGGATCTGCGGCGGGTTCTCGGGATGGCGACCGAGCAGGCGGCTCGGGCCATCGGGATCTCGGATCGCTATGGCCTGAGGGTCGGGGCGGTGGCGGATCTGGTGGTGTTGTCGACGCTGAGCGTCGGTGGGGTTCTTCTCGATCGACCCGATCGGAACTATGTGTTCAAGAGTGGGCGGCTGGTTGCCCGGACGGTCCGGACTCAGGAACTGAGCCCGCGCTCGGTTCCAGCCTCCTCGAGGCTCGAACCGTGACGACCTCCCGGCGTAGAAGCCCGAGTTACCCGATTCTGTTCGCGAGATCGATTAGCGAACGGTCTGTTCGCGGCGCACCGATCAGGCAGATGCCGTTCGGGAGTCCATTGATCGACGGTTGCGGGATGCTGATCGCGGGCGCGCCTGCGATGGCGGCCAGACACGTCAGGTGCAATGTCCGCGTGCGCCCGGATTCCAGGGTCTCGGGTGGGGCGGTTCTGGGCGGGGGTAGCGTGGCCGTGCTCGGCAGTACGAGAACTCGGTCGTCCAGTATCGAGTGGAGCTGTTCAGCGGCCAGGCGAAGCACCTCGCGAGCCTCCCCGACTCGATCGCGGGTGACCGTCGAAGCGAGTTGAAACCGCTGCGCCACTTCGGGTTCCAGCGCGTTCGGGTGTTCGGTGATCCACTTGCCGTGGTTCGCCCAGGCTTCGAAGCCCTGCACGGTCCGGAACGCGGTGAACCAGGATTCCAGATCGGCGTTCACTGTCGTGTCGATCGCGCCCATCCGATGGGCGGCTGCGAGCGTCGCGGCGGCCAGGTCGTCGTCCGCGACCGCGCAGATATCGGGATCGACGACCAGTTGTGGTTCCTGCGATCTTGTTGCCGGAAGCAGGCATTCGGCTACCGCCGCCATGGTCCGGGCATCACGGGTCAGCCAGCCCACGGTGTCGAACGACTCGGCCAGCGGCACGACCCCGGCTTTCGACAGACATCCGTGCGTCGTGCGGATGCCCCACAGCCCTTGATACGCGGCCGGTACCCGGATGGATCCCGCCGTGTCCGTGCCCAGGCCGATGGTGACCTCGCCGCCCGCTACCGCGACCGCCGAACCGCTGGAGGATCCGCCTGGAATCCGCTGCGGCGCGGCCGGGTTCACGGGCATGCCGTAACGCCCGTTGCCTCCGGTGATGCTGTAGGCGAACTCGTCGGTGTGCGCGATTCCGGTGATCTCGGCTCCTGCCGCGAGCAACCGCGACACCACGGCCGCGTGGCTGGGCTGCGGCGAGCCCAGAAACTCCGGAACGCCCGCGCTGAGGGGGAATCCGGCGACGGCGTAGAGATCCTTCACCGCGACGGTGTGCCCGGACAGGATCCCCTCCCCCGCGGGGGAAACCAGCGGCGTGCCGTGCTCACGCCATACTCGCGCGTCGAATTCCACTGAACCGCACGGGACCTCCCTCGCCGCCGTCATCAGGCCCGCTCGAGGACGCGCCTGGCCAGCTCGGTGGCGGCTCGATGGGCGAAGTCGGCGACCCGGACCTCACCGTGCACGCCGCGCACCTGGTCCACGGCCTGCGAGATATTGAAATCCGCTGCGGCGCTGAGGTAGAGGTATGCCTGCTGCGGATCGGCGTCGAACAGGGAGACCACCAGCTCGACCGCATTGCGGACACAGACTTCCAGGGCCTTGTTCAAATCCTCGTCCAGGCCGGTCGGGATGAGGAGGCCGTGCGAGGCGGCGAACGGGCCGACGGGGCGGCCCAAACCGGCGCTCACCTGGGCTCGCGGAATCACGTCCACGGTGAGCCGCGCACGCAGGGGTGCTTCCAGCGCGGTCAGGGCCACCTCGCCATTGCCCTGTGCGAAATGCGGGTCACCGACGTAGAAGAGTGCCTCGGGCACTTGCACCGGCAGGAACAGGGTCGCGCCCGCGGTGAGGCGGCGGATGTCGATATTGCCGCCGTGCAGGCCGGGCGGGACCGAGGACACGCGGGTGTCGGTGTCGGTGGCGACGCCGATGATGCCCAGGAACGGATTCAGCGGAAAACTGGCCTGCCGCAATGGATCCGAGTGCATGGGCATGGTCCCGAACCACCGGCCGTCGCGGGCTTCCACGGCACAGAACTGCCCGTAGTCGCCGTCGAATCCGCTCCGGTGGGCCAGTACGCCGCGCGCGTGCCGGGTGGAGATCACACCGTAGGGCGCGCGCATCGTCAGTTCGTCGATGCGGATGGCCAGCAGGTCTCCGGGGTCGGCACCGGTGACCGCGATGGGGCCGGTGACGATGTGCGGTCCGGCCAGTGAGTCGCGGCGGCGTGTGGCCGCCACCTCGATCGCGTCCGCCAGCACCTGGTCGCCGTCGACGCCGTGACGGCCGAAATAGGCGCGGGGGTCGGAGCCCTGGTCGGCGAGAATGCCCTCGTGGCTGACGGTGTCGACGACGACGCTGCGCCCGGGCTCGATGGTCGCGATGGGGCGGTCACCCACCCGGGGCAGGCGTCCCCACAGCACCGCCGCGGGGTCGGCGGGGAGGTAGACGGCCTCGCCGCCGATTCCCTCGCTCGGTTGCAGCACCGGAAACGCCGGGGCGAATCCCCGCACGATCGACGTCACGCTCTCTACCTCTCCTACCCGACCGCAATTGGTCGGACCATCCGATGTGCCGACCATAAGCCAGGCGAACGGGTGGTGGCGGGGCGTGAAACCGAACGTAACTGCCGTTTTACTTCCGTGAAATGACCTGCATACGAATGGATTTAGAGTTGGGGCGATGACGGCATCGATTCCGCCGCTGCGCCGACGCGTACACAGCGTCAGCTCGGAGGTCGCGGCACACCTGGAGGGGTTGATCACCAGCGGCGAGTTGCGCGCCGGGGATCGGCTGCCGCCGGAACGCGAGCTGGCGGCGAACATGAACGTCTCGCGCTCCTCGTTGCGGCAGGCCATGTTCGAGCTGGAGTCCAAGAAGCTCATCGAACGGCGGCAGGGGCGGGGCAGCACGGTCACCGAACCCGGACGGCACGCGGGGTCCCTCGCCGAGGGACTGGGCGGGGTGGAGACCGAGCTCGGTTACGCCCTCGAATTACGCGATCTGGTCGAACCGCGGATCGCCCAGTTGGCGGCGCTGCGGGCGGTGGAGTCGAATCTGCTGTCGCTGGACGAGGTGCTGACCCGCTGCAACGAAAGCCTCTCCCCCGCCGAATCCCTGCGTCTGGACATCGAATTCCACACCCTGCTCGCGCACGCCGCCCAGAACCCGCTGCTGGTGACGCTGTGCACCATGACCACCGAGTGGACGCGGCGCACCCGCACCCTGTCGCATCGTTCCCGGCACGGCCGCCGTCTCTCGCTGGCGGGCCATCATCGGATCTACGAGGCGGTGGCGGTTCACGACGGCGCGGGCGCGGCGGCGGCCATGGAACAGCACCTGCGCGAGGTCCGCGAGATCAGCGGCTCGCGACGCTGACGGCTCATCGTCGAAGCGACCCAGTCGATTCGATCGGGAGCGGCCAATGGCATCGACACCGGAAGAAGCGGCCGTCGGGGCGTCACGGCTGCCAACGCTCGCCCAGATCGAAAATAGTTGGTAGCCAAGTATTTACACGGCATGTTGTGTTGATCGTGCTGTCGTGTCGCTTGATTCGAAACTATGATCGATTTCATGAGTGAAATCCCTGTTGAAGCCTTCTTCGACCGCACGGTGGTCGAACAGCTTCGCGTGGTGCACTCACAGATAGCTGCGCTGCAGGCCGAAGAGATCGCGTTGATGACGCAGCTGTACCAGCTGCGCCGTGCCCAGCAGCTCGATCTCGGTGTCGGGTACCTCTACGCGGGCGAGGACACGGCCACCGAGATCGGGATCGCGTTGAAGATGTCTCAGCGTGCGGCCGATCTGGCGATCAATCTGGGACTCGGGCTCGACAATCGCTACCCCGCCACTCGCGAGGCCTTCGCGGCCGGGCGCATCGACCTGGCTCAGGCGCGTGCGATCAGCCAGACCCTGACCAACGTGTCCGAAGACGTGTTGGCGGGGTTGGAGACCAAGGTCGCCGCCTATGCCGAGCAGGCCGATCCGGCGCGGATCAGGCGCACCGCACGCCGTTGGCTGCTCGAGACCGATCCGGAGGGTGAAGCGGTGCGCCGCAAGGGCGCTGAGGCCGACCGGTACGTGAGTGTGACCGCTGCCGACAACGGGACCGCGGTCGTGGACGCGGTGCTGCCCGCCGCCGGTGGGCAGACCCTCTACGAGCGGTTGCGGGAGATGGCCTCGACGCAGGTGTGCGGTTCGGATCCACGCACCACTGCCCAACGGCGCGCCGACGCCCTGGTCGCCCTCGCCGACGGCACCGGCCGCCTCACCTGCCAGTGCGGTCGGTCCGATTGCCCGCGGGCCGAGATCGACGCGACCACCCCGGCCCCGCGCAAAGCACTTGTGCAGGTGGGTGTCTCAGCCGAGACCTTGGCCGGGCTGCGTGACAACCCAGCCCTGCTGGCCGGATTCGGCGCGATCGACGCCGACCTGGCCCGTCAACTCGCGCGCTACGCCCGCTTCGACCTCATCACCGACACCACCACCGCTCAGATGACCGTGCCCGCCACGGAACCGCACGCTGCTTGTGCCGACGCCGGGCTCGCGCTGCGCTTCCCGGCACACCACACACCAGACCAGGTGAGCGCGAAGGGCATCCCCGACCGGAGAATACCCGGCCAAACCAGCTCAACCGACACCCCATCTGCGGAAACGGAATTGCGGTACCGGCCGGGAGCCCGCGTCGCCGCGCGCGTGCGTGCGCTCGACGGGACGTGCCGGGCCCCGGGCTGCCAGATCCCCGCCGCAGCCACCGATCTCGACCATCAGGACCGCTTCGATCACAACGACCCCCTCTCCGGTGGGCACACCACCGAGGACAACCTCGGGGCGCGGTGTCGTCGCCATCACCGGCTCAAGACCCACGCCGAAAACCACCGCAATCAATGGCGCGTCCTGCACCACCCGAATCGGGAGGTCGAATGGGTCACGCCGACTGGGCAATCGGTTACCACCCAGCCCGAAGGTGTGGCGTTCTTGTTCCCGACTCGGTTCGTGGCACCGGTTACCGCTGGCGGAGTCCCGGATGCCGAACCGCATGGATCGGTGTGGGATCCCGGGGAGGCGGAGAACGAGATGACCGAGATGTTGCACGTCTACAGCACGCCCGCGCAGCGACGCGGGGCACGGCGGGCGGCACGACGGGCGCGGGGAGGTTCGGCAGGCTCGGCACAACATGTGATTCACACGCTCAAGGCCAGGTAACACGGGGGAAGACTGCCAGGGTGCATGGTCCAGCAATGGGATTGCGCCTCGATCGGAGGTACCTGAAGTGTGGTCGCCTCGCCTGCCCTACCGGACTTGGGCTGACGCCGGGTTGGGAGCCGTCACCTCGCCTACCGGCCCACGGACTGCACGGATCACCTTCTCGAGACAAAAACCAAAGATAAAAACCCCAAACACCCTCCCCGTCCGACACGACCAGGCCCGAACCCCCGACACACCGAGGCATTTTCGCCTTTGTCTTTGTCTGTTTATCCGGACCGGAAGGTTCGCCGATAGGCCAGCGGTGCGACCCCGATTGCTTCCTGGAGATGCTGCCGAAGCGATGTGCCGGTAGCGAAACCGACTTCACCCGCGATCCGGTCCACCGAAAGCTCCGTCGTTTCCAGCAGTTCACGCGCGCGGAAGACGCGTTGCTGGATCAGCCAGCGTCCGGGGCTCATTCCCACCTCGTCCCGGAATCGGCGGGCGAAGGTGCGGCCGCTCATGCGGGCCTGGTCTGCCAGGTCGGACATGCTCAGCGGTTGGTGGAGGTTTTCCAGGGCCCATTGCCGGGCGTCGGCGGTGCCTGCGGCGGTCGGCGGCGGCACGGGTTGTTCGATGAATTGGGCTTGGCCGCCCTCTCGCCATGGCGGGACCACGCAGCGGCGGGCGACCATGTTGGCGACTTCGCTGCCATGGTCGGTGCGGATGAGGTGGAGGCAGAGGTCTACTCCGGCGGTGGCGCCTGCGGAGGTGAGGATGTCGCCGTCGTCGACGTAGAGGACGTTCGGGTCTACGTGGATCTTCGGGAAGGTGCGGCGGAAGCGGTCGGCGAAGTTCCAGTGGGTGGTGGCGGGGCGGTCGTCGAGTAGACCGGCGGCGGCCACCACGATCGCGCCCGTGCAGATGGAGACCAGGCGGACGCCGGGGCGGATGAGGGCGAGGGCTTCCGAAACGGCCTGCGGGAGGCCGTTTTCGAGGATGGGGAGCACATCGCAGGGCGGAATGACCACGGTGTCGGCGGTTTTCAGCACGCTTGCGTCGTGGGCGACGGCGATGTCGAAGTCGGAGTTGCTGCGGACGGGGGTGCCGTCGAGGGAGCAGGTGATCACTTCGTATCGGCCGTCGGCGGTGCCGAAGACGCGGTTCGGGATGCCCAGTTCGAAGGGGTAGACGCCGTCGAGGGCGAGCACCACCACCCGGTGGGGCGGGGTTGTCATCGAGTCGGGCTTGTCCTCGCACTGCATGGCACGATCCTATCGAATAATGGCGATCATGCCATTTTCCGGTGGAGGTGCGGGCGGCAAGCTGAGAGGCATGAGCGAGAAGGACATCACCATTCCCACCACCATGAACGCCATCGGCCAGGACGTGCTCGGCGGGCCGGAGGTGCTGCACGCGGTGGAACTGCCGGTGCCGCAGCCGGGTCCGAGCGAGATTCTGGTGCGCGTGCACGCCACCGCACTCAACCCGACCGATTGGAAGCATCGGGCGTTGCGGGGACTGTTCCTGCCGGCGCCGCCGTTCGTGCTCGGCTGGGACGTCTCCGGTGAGGTGGTCGCCACCGGTGTCGGTGTCACGCTGTTCCAGCCGGGTGACGAGGTCTTCGGCATGCTGCCCTACCCGCACGGGCATGGCGCGGCCGCGGAGTATGTCACCGTCACCGCGCGGGCGTTCGCTCGTAAGCCCGCCAACCTCGGGCATGTCGAGGCGGCCGCCATCCCGCTGGCCGCGCTCACCGCCTATCAGGCCATCGTCGATACCGCGAATGTGCAAGCAGGACAGCGGGTACTGATTCATGCGGCGGCGGGCGGGGTCGGACACTTCGCGGTGCAGATCGCGAAGGCGCGGGGCGCGTATGTCATCGGCACGGCGAGCGCGCCGAATCATGATTTCCTGCGGTCGATCGGTGTCGATGAAGCGGTCGACTACCACGCTGTCGACGTCACCGAAACCATCCGCGACATCGACATGGTGCTCGACCCGATCGATGAAGCCCACGCCATCCGTTCGCTGAACACGCTGCGGCCCGGCGGCATCGTGGTCGCGATCCGCGGCGGTAAGGGCGACGAGTTGCGTGCCGCCGCAGACGGACTCGGTGTGCGCGGGGTGTCGCTGCTGGTCGAGGCCGATCACGCGGGGATGGACGCGTTGCGCGAAATGGCGGAGTCCGGCACGCTGCGGCCGACCGTCGCCGGAACGTTCCCGCTGGCCGATGCCGCCAAGGCGCATGCGCTGGGCGACACCGGCCGTACCGTCGGCAAGCTGGTGCTCACCGTCGACTGAGGAACGTCTACGGCTCGAACAGGTCCAATTGTGGTTCGCGCGGGCGGACTTCGATGGATCCGAAGACCAGGTCGGGGGGCGGGACCAGGCCCAGGTGCTCCCACGCGGCTGCGGTCGCGACGCGGCCGCGGGGAGTGCGGGCCACCAAACCCGCTCGGACCAGGAAGGGTTCGCAGACTTCCTCGACGGTGGCGGCTTCTTCACCCACGGCCACGGCGAGGGTGGAGACGCCGACCGGGCCGCCGTTGAAGCTGCGGATCAGGGCGCCGAGTACCGCACGGTCGAGACGGTCCAGGCCGAGGACGTCCACGTCGTAGACGGCCAATGCGGCGTGGGCGATCTCGGGGGTGACGATGCCGTCGGCCTTCACCTCGGCGTAGTCGCGGACTCGGCGGAGCAGGCGGTTGGCGATGCGGGGCGTGCCCCGGGAGCGGCCCGCGATTTCGGCGGCGGCGTCGGATTCCAGGCGGACGCCCAGGATTCGGGCGGAGCGTTCCAGGATGAGTTTCAGCTCGTCCGGCTCGTAGAAGTCCATGTGGCCGGTGAAGCCGAAGCGGTCACGCAGCGGTCCGGTCAGGGCGCCTGACCGGGTTGTGGCTCCTACCAGGGTGAATGGGGCGATATCGAGCGGGATCGAGGTTGCGCCGGGGCCTTTGCCGACGACCACGTCGACTCGGAAATCCTCCATGGCCAGGTACAGCATTTCCTCCGCCGGGCGGGCCATGCGGTGGATCTCGTCGATGAACAGGACGTCGCCTTCGACCAGGTTGCTGAGCATGGCGGCCAGGTCTCCGGCGCGTTCCAGGGCGGGGCCCGACGTCAGGCGCAGGGCGGTGCCGAGTTCACCGGCGATGATCATGGCCATGCTCGTCTTGCCCAATCCCGGTGGGCCGGAGAGCAGTACGTGGTCGGGGGTGCCGCCGCGCAGTTTCGCGCCGCGCAGGACCAGGGCCAGCTGTTCGCGGACCCGGGGCTGGCCGATGAAGTCGTCGAGGGACTTCGGGCGCAGGCTGGCCTCGATCTCGCCGTCGGATTGCAGGTAGCTCGCGGTGACGGCGGATTCGGTGTTGTCGGTGAAATCGTCGAAATCGTCTGTCATGGCGGCCTATCGATTCTTGCCGAGCAGACCCAGGGCCGTGCGCAGGGCTTGCGAGGTGCCGAGGGCCGGGTCGTCGGCGAGGACCGCGTCGACCGCGCCTTCGGCCTGGCGGGCGGGGAAGCCGAGACCGATGAGGGCGTCCACCACCTGCTCGCGCACGGGGGTCGCCATCGGGGCGGGGGTGCCCGCCGGACCGGACTGCACGGGAACCAGATTCACCTTGTCGCGCAGTTCGACGACCATGCGCTCGGCGCCGCGCTTGCCGACGCCGGGGACCCGGGTCAGGGCGGCCACGTTCGATTCGGCGAGGGCCTTGCGCAGGGCCTCGGGTTCGAGGACCGCCAGGACGGCCATCGCCAGTTTGGGGCCGACGCCCGACACCGTCTGCAGCAGGACGAACAGTTCGCGGGCCTCGGTGTCGGCGAAGCCGAACAAGGTCATCGAGTCTTCGCGCACGATCATCGTCGTGTAGAGCCGGGCGTCCTCGCCGCGGGTCAACCCGGCTAGCGTGGCGGGGGTGGCGTTGAGGCGGTAGCCGACTCCGGCGGCCTCGATCACCACATGGTCGAGTCCGATCTCGAGCACCTCGCCGCGTACCGACGCGATCACCGAATTACCGCCTTCCGTTGCTGGGCAAGTCGTTCCTCGTACAGACGCTGTTGCGCCGCGGCCATCGCCTCCGCCTTCGCCATGCGGTCGAGCATGGGGGCGCGCCAGCAGTGGCAGATGGCCAGGGCGAGCGCGTCGGCGGCGTCGGCGGGTTTGGGTGCGACGGCCAGGCCGAGGATACGGGTCACCATGGCGGTCACTTGCGCCTTGTCGGCGGAACCGTTGCCGGTGACGGCCGCCTTCACCTGTGAGGGGGTGTGGAAGTGGACCGGGATGCCGCGGCGCGCGGCGGCGAGGGCGATCACGCCGCCCGCCTGCGCGGTGGCCATCGCGGTGCGCACATTGTGCTGGGAGAAGACCCGTTCGATGGCCACGACTTCCGGCTCGTGGGTGTCCATCCACGCTTCCGCGCCGTCGGCGACGAGCAGGAGTCGTTGCGCCAGATCCATTTCCGGCGGGGTGCGCACCACGTCGACCTGCACCATGGTGACCTTGCGGCCCATGCTGCCGTCGACGACGCTGAGGCCACACCGGGTGAGCCCGGGGTCGACGCCCATCACCCGCACCGAAACCCCTCTCACCGTGAACGAACAACTGTTCGAGAGTCTAACGGAACCTCGCGGCGACATTGTCCATCGACACGGGGCGGGCCGGGTGGGAAATCAGGAACCGCTGCCGCTGGGCGCGGGGGCCGGGCGATTGTTGTCGACTGTGGCGCTGAGATATTCGATATCGGTCACGAAGCCGGGCTCGAATTCGTCGGGACCGTTTTCCCAGGTGGGGCTGCTCCAGTTGCCGTCGGAATCCATCTTGGGAGTGCCGAGTCGCGACGGTCCCTGCTTCCAATGGCCGGGGCAGTCGGCCGGTACCCGCGCCGTGGAGTGCGCGGCGACCCAGACCGACGAGTCGTAGCCGTCGATGAAGTTCATGCAGGACACCCGGATCCGCACGCGGTAGGCGTCGTCGTTGTCGTTGCGGCAGGTGCTGCCGCTGCAGGACACCCCGTCGGCGAGGTCCTTGGCGAATGCCGCCGGGGCCAGCGCGCCCGCACCCGCGGTGATCAGCGCGGCAGCGCTCAGGCCGATCAGCAACCGATTTGCCATGCGTGAATCAACTCCTGGCTAGTTCTGCCCCGACCCGGGATACAGCCTGTCGCACAGGAGGTTTCGCGCACATCAGGGCAAACCCCGAATTCGCTGTGTCAGGAAGGATGAGGCGCGGCCAGCGTGGCGGCGAAGATACGGAGCGCGTCCTCGGCGAAGAGGACGAATCGCACCTGCTCGACCTGGGTTTCGGTGTCGCGCACGGTGTCGACCGCGATGCGCGCGCCGTCGTCCATGGGCCAGCCGTAGACGCCGGTGGAGATGGCGGGGAAGGCCACGGTGCGTGCGCCGAGTTCGTCGGCCACGCGCAGGGATTCGCGGAAGCAGGAGGCCAGCAGATCGGAGCGGTCCTCGGTGGCCGACCAGACCGGGCCGACGGTGTGGATCACCCACTGCGCGGGGAGGTTTCCGGCGGTGGTGGCGACCGCCTGGCCCGTACGGAGGCCGCGACCGTACTGCGAGGCGCGCAGGGCGCGGCAGGCGGCCAGGATCTCGGGGCCGCCCTTGCGGTGGATCGCGCCGTCCACTCCCCCGCCACCGAGCAGGGAGGAATTGGCCGCGTTCACCACGGCATCCACGTGCTGCTCGGTGATATCGCCTCGCACGGCAATCAATTCGGGCATGAGCCCAGGATATTACCCAGCGAGACGGCGGCTGCTGTTGTCGACCGCGGCGCTGAGATAGTCGATGCCCGTGACGTAGCTGGGTTCATAGGTGGGCGGGTCGGTCACCATCGGAGTGTTGTAATCCCATTTGCCGTCCGGGCCCATCGTGGGAGATCCGGGATGCGTCGCACCGGGCACCGTCCGGCCGTTGCATCCGACCTGCACTTCTTGGGTGGTATGACTGTTCACCCAGACCGGCGTCTCGTAGGTGCCGCCGAAACCCGAGCACTGCACCCGGATCTGGACGCGGTAGATGTCGTCGGTGTCGTTGCGGCAGCTGTGGTCGCTGCACGAGACTCCCTCGGCCAGATCCTGGGCGAAGGCGGCCGGGGCGAGCGCGGCGGTGATCAGGGCGGCGGCGCTCAGGCCGATCAGCAACCGGGTTGCCATGCGTGAATCAACTCCTGGCTAGTTCTGACCCGACCCGGGATACAGCCTGTCGCACAGGAGGTTTCGGGCGCATCGGGGAAAACCCCGAATTCGCTGTGCCGGAAGGATGATTCGCGACGCGGGCAGAGGATACGACGCGGGCCGCCTCCCGTTCCGGGAGGCGGCCCGCGTCGAAGTCGGCCTGCTACGCGTCCAGCTCGGCCAGCACCTCGTCGCTCACGTCGAGGTTGGTGTAGACGTTCTGCACGTCGTCGCTGTCCTCGAGCGCGTCGACGAGCTTGAACACCTTGCGGGCCAGGTCGGCGTCGGCGGAGACGGTCATCGACGGCTGGAAGCCGGACTCGGCGGAGTTGTAGTCCAGACCGGCCTGCTGCACCGCGGTGCGGACCGCGATCATGTCGCCGGGCTCGGAGATGATCTCCCACTCCTCGCCGAGATCGTTGACCTCTTCGGCGCCGGCGTCGAGCACGACCATGAGGATGTCGTCCTCGGACTGCCCGGCCTTGTCCAGGGTCACGATGCCCTTGCGGGAGAACAGGTACGACACCGAACCGACATCGGCCATATTGCCGCCGTTGCGGGTGACCGCCAGGCGCACCTCGCCGGCCGCGCGGTTGCGGTTGTCGGTGAGGCACTCGATCAGCAGGGCGACACCACTGGGGCCGTAGCCCTCGTACATGATGGTCTGGTATTCGGCGCCGCCGGCCTCTTCGCCACCGCCGCGCTTGCGGGCGCGCTCGATGTTGTCGTTCGGCACCGACGACTTCTTCGCCTTCTGGATGGCGTCGTACAGAGTCGGGTTGCCGTCCGGGTCACTACCACCGGTGCGGGCCGCCACCTCGATGTTCTTGATCAACTTGGCGAAGAGCTTGCCGCGCTTCGCGTCGATCCCGGCCTTCTTGTGCTTGGTGGTGGCCCATTTGGAGTGGCCGCTCATTCCCTACTTCCTCGTTTCAGGGGGCTGAATGGTGTCCGACATTCGAGAGTACGTCAGACACCGGCGCGCGGACGCACCGCGGTGTCGACGAACAGCTTGTGGACGCGCAGATCGCCGGTTACCTCCGGATGGAAGGAGGTGGCGATGACGTTGCCCTGGCGGACGGCGACGATGCGTCCGGCGGCGGGGCCGGAGGGGACGGTGGCCAGGACTTCGACGCCCGCGCCCGCCTTCTCGACCCAGGGGGCGCGGATGAAGACGGCGCGGACCGGGCCGTCGTTCAGGCCCTGGAATTCGACGTCGGCTTCGAAGGAATCGACCTGCCGGCCGAAGGCGTTGCGGCGCACCGTCATGTCGATGCCGTGCAGGGGCTTCATATCCGGTCGCGTGTCGAGGACCTCGCTCGCGAGCAGGATCATGCCCGCGCAGGAGCCGTAGGCGGGCAGGCCGTCGCGCAGCTTCTGCTTCAGCGGTTCGAGCAGGTCGAAGACTTCCAGCAGTTTGCTGATGGCGGTGGATTCGCCGCCGGGAATCACCAAACCGTCAATGGCCGAGAGCTCGGATTCGCGGCGCACGGGCACCGCGGTCGCTCCGCAAGCTTCGAGCGCGTGCACATGTTCGCGCACGTCTCCCTGCAGGGCCAGCACGCCAATTGTCGGTTTCACGCCGTCGAGCATACGTTCGCGGGTCGTTGTGGCCCTGCTCACCCGGGCTGTCAGGGTTTCGTTAGGACTAGTGTCCATTTCGGGCACGAGGTGAACACTGCGGCTTGTGACTGATTTGCTTCCGCAAACCTCGCCCGGGCCGCGTGGCGGAGTCGACGCGCCGCCGCCCCGGCACGGGCTGACCGTCGCGACCGGGCTGGCCGGGCTCTCGCTCGATGCCATGGCCTCGGTCGCCTACGGTCCCGAGGCCATCGTGCTGGTGCTGGCGGCGGCGGGCACCGCCGGGCTCGGGTTCACCCTGCCGGTCACCCTGGCCATCGTGGTGCTGCTCGCGGTGCTCATCGCCTCCTACCGGCAGGTCATCGCCGCCTTCCCCAATGGCGGCGGCGCGTACGCGGTGGCCAAGGAACGGCTCGGGCATCGGACCAGCCTGGTGGCCGCGGCCTCGCTCATCGTGGATTACGTGCTCAATGTGGCGGTGTCCATCGCCGCGGGCGTGGCGGCGCTGACCTCGGCGTTCCCGGCGCTGTTCGGCTACACCGTCTGGATCTGCCTGGCCGTGCTGGTCGGGATCACGGCGTTGAACCTCTACGGCATCCGGGAGAGCGCCCGCGCGTTCATGGCCCCGACCGTGGTGTTCGTGGCGGGCATCCTGGTGGTCGTCGTCGCGGGTCTGCTGCGCAGCGAACCGGCCGCCGTGGCCACCGGCGCTGCCGTATCCGAGAACGCGCGCACCATCGGAATCCTGTTGCTGCTCAAGGCTTTCTCCAGCGGCTGCGCGGCGCTGACCGGTGTCGAGGCGATCGCCAACGCGGTACCCAGCTTCAGTTCGCCCAAGGTGCGCCGGGCGCAGCGGGCGGAGGTGGCGCTGGGCGTGCTGCTGGGCGTCATGCTGATCGGGCTGGCCACCCTCATCGAGAAGTTCTCGATCCGGCCGCTCGACGGGACCACCGTGCTCTCCCAGCTCACCGAGGCCGCGCTGGGACACGGAATCGGTTACTACATCGTGCAATTCGCGACCGTCATCCTCTTGGCGCTGGCGGCCAACACCTCCTACGGCGGGCTGCCCACGCTGACGAAGATCCTCGCCGACGACAACTGCCTGCCGCACCGGTTCGCGGTGACCTCTCCGCGGCAGGTGTATCGGTTCGGCGTTCTGGCCCTTGGTCTTTCGGCGGCGGTGCTGCTGATCGCCTCCGAGGGCAATATGAACGCGCTGGTGCCGCTGTTCGCCATCGGGGTGTTCGTGGGCTTCACCATCGCGCAGGCCGGCATGGTGCGGCACTGGCTGGCCGAGCGGGTGCCGGGCTGGCGCTGGCGGATCGCGCTCAACGGTGTCGGCGCGGTGCTGACCTTCGTGGCGCTGGTCGTCACCACCTCCATGAAGTTCGCCGCGGGCGCGTGGCTGATCGTGCTGGTCCTGCCGCTGCTGGTGCTGGCGATGGAACGCATTCGCAAGATCTACGGCCGTATCGACGGCTGCCGGGGCATCGGGTGCGTGCCCGCCGAGCCGAAGGCCACCGAAACCGCCATCGTGGTGCCGGTTTCGGAGGTGTCGGAGCTGAGCCGGGAGGCGCTCAGCGCGGCCATGTCACTGGGCCGCGACGTGACCGCGCTGCACGTGTGCCTGCCCGGGGAGAACATCACCGTGTTCACCAAGGAATGGGAGGCGTGGCATCCCGACGTGCGCCTGCTGCTGCTCGAGGACGGCGATTCGACCGTCGGCGGGCCGGTGGCGCGCTACGTGCGCGACAACTTCGCTGGGCGGCGCAAGGTGGTGGTGATCGCCGAGGTCGAGCCGCCCGCGGGATGGAATCACGTGCTGCCCAGCCACCGCAGCGACGAGCTGGAGCGGGTGCTGCGCAAGATGCCCGACACGGTGGTCTGCCACCTGCGGGTGCAGATCGCTTGAGGCTCAGGCGGTTCCGGGCGGGTAGGACGCCGCCTGCGGGTCGCGGAAGGTACGCGTCAGGCCCTCCTGCATGACCACCGCGACCAGTTCCCCCGCCTGGTTCCAGATGCGGCCGCCGGTCAGGGCGCGGCCGGCTCCGGCGCTGGGCGACTGCTGGTCGTAGAGCAGCCAGTCGTCGGCGCGGAACGGGCGCAGGAACCACATGGCGTGATCGAGCGAGGCGTTCTGGGTGGGCTCGTCGGGGTGGATGACCTTCGACGAGCCGAGCAGCGTCATATCGCTCATGTAGGCGAGCGTGCACACGTGGAACAGCGGATCGTCGGGCAGCGCGTGCCGGTAGCGGAACCACACCTGCTGCTGGGCGATGGTGCCCTCGCGACGGTCCACGTCGTCCTGCGGAATGGTGCGGATGTCCCAGTGCTCCCATTCGCGCATGGCCCACAGGCGTTCCGGGCTCATGGACTCCTTGGCGTCGGGCAGCTCCAGCGGCGGCGGCACCGTGGGCATCACGTCCTGATGCACGGGCCCTTCGTCGCCGACGTGGAAGGAGGCCGACATGGTGAAGATGGCCTCACCGTTCTGCACGCCGGTCACCCGCCGGGTGCAGAAGGACCGGCCCTCGCGAATGCGGTCGACCAGGTACACCGTCGGCTGCTCCGGATTCCCGGGCCGCAGGAAGTACCCGTGCAGCGAATGCACCTGATAGTGCGGATCCACCGTCCGCACCGCCGCCACCAGCGCCTGCCCGGCCACCTGCCCGCCGAAGGTGCGCGGCAGCTGCGTCTTGGTGGACGCACCGCGGAAGATGTCGCGTTCGAGTTGCTCTATTTCAAGCGCCTCTTCGATCGTCGCCATGCACCAGTCCCTTCGCGTTGGTCGCGCTCAGGCTAACAACCGGACCAAATCTATCGTTTACGCAACGGACGTGTTTGATACGATAGTTTCATGAGTTGGAAGCGCCGGGCCGTGATCGCCGCGAGTTGTGTTGCCGCCCTTGTGCTGTCGATCGGCGGATGGGTGATCGTGGCGCAGGACTTCGCGATTCGCGAGGAGCGGGTCACGATCACCGGTGCGGCGCAGCCGTTGCAGGGGACATTGGCTCTGCCCAAGCGGGGTGACGGGCCGTTCGGGCTGGTGGTTTTCGTGCACGGCGACGGTCCGGCCACCGCCGACCGCGACGGGTTCTACCAGCCGATCTGGGAAGCGTTCGCTCGGGCCGGCTACGCGTCGCTGGCCTGGGACAAGCCGGGAGTCAATGGCGCACAGGGCAATTGGCTCGCACAGAGCATGCACGATCGGGCGGTCGAGACCGAGGCGGCGTTGAGCTGGGCGCGGGGGCGATCCGAGATCGACGCGAGCCGCATCGGGCTGTGGGGCATCAGCCAGGCCGGGTGGGTGCTGCCAGAGGTGGCGGCCCGGCATCCGGAGTTGCGGTTCATGATTCTCGCGGGGCCGGCGATCAATTGGCTGCGGCAGGGTGAGTACAACCTGCGGATCGAGCTGCGGGAGCGCAATGCTCCCGACGCCGAGGTGACCGCGGAATTGCAGCGGCGGGCGAACGATCTCACGCTGCTGCGCGAGGGTGCGAGTTACGACCGATATCGCACAACCACCACGGATTCCCCGCCCATGAGCGCGGATCGGTGGGGGTTCGCCATGCGGAACTATCTCGCCGACAGCTCCGAAACCGTTGCTCAGATGCGGATTCCGACGATGCTCGCGCTGGGCGGGCACGACATCAATGTCAATGTCTCCGAAACCGAGCACCTTGCAGCGCAGCCTGAAACCGGTCGGGGATGCGGCCAATCTCATGGTGGTGACGCCGTGGACGCTGGCCTATCTCGAAGTGCTGCGCCGGGATATCGACCGGGCACGCTGCCGCCGTTCTTCGCGGCGCTGTCGGGGGTACGGGCGCGGCGGGAGTGCCGGGTGCTGGCGCATCTGAACCGGTCGGTCATCGACGGTGGCCCGGCCGGTACGCTTTTCGGCGATATGGCGCGGGCCACCGGGATCCCGCTGGCGCTGGGCATGTCCCAGGTCATCGACGGCACGGCCCGCCGGGCCGGGGTGCATCCGCCGGAGGCGGTCATCGATCCGCGGCGGTTCTTCGCCGACCTGGGTCGCGAATTGGGCAGTGTCGGTTCGCCGGTGGTGCTCGAACGGGAACCGATGGGCTAGAGCGCGAGTGAGGAGTGCCGGTGCTGGACGACGGGACGGAGATTCCGACGCGGACGCTGGTGGAGAGCATGATCCGCGAGGACGCCACCATCGACGCCGCGGAGCTCTACGATGTCGCGGCGGCGCTGGGCATGAGCGATCAGCAGGTGCGGCTGTGTATCAAGAGGCTGGTGGCCGAGGGGCAGTTCACGCACGAGGGGCGCGGGCGCAGGGCGGTGCTGCGCGCCACGGCGGAGACGCGGGCGGTGCTCACGCCCGAGATCGAGTACCTGCGACTGATGTACGCGCAGGATCGGGGGCTCGCGCCGTGGGACGGGGTGTGGCATCTCGCGGCGTTCGCGGTGCCCGAGGCGAATCGGGCGGCGCGGGATGCCATGCGGGACACCATCGTCGGGCTCGGGGGCGTGGCGATTCAGGGCGGGCTGTACGTGTCGGCGCACGGCTGGGAGGACCAGCTTCGGGCAACGGCGGGCGAACTCGGGATCGGGGGGCAGCTCACCACGCTGGCCAGTACGGAGTTGTCGATCGGTGGAAGCACCGAGAGCTCGGAGCTGGCGGCCCGGCTGTGGCCGCTGGATCGGCTCGCGGCCGGACATGAACGACTGCTCGGCACGGCCGAGCGCGTGCTCTCGGCGCTGCCGTCCGCCGACGCGACCGCGCGGCTCACGCTCGCTCTGGTTCTGGCCGCGGAATTCGACCGCGCCCTCGAGCCGGATCCCCTGCTGCCGCCCGAGTTGCTGCCCCGGCCGTGGATCGGTGCGACGGCCCGCGCGGCGGTCGCGGAATGCTGGACAGAGCTGGATGCGGCCGCCCTGCCGCCCATTCGGCTCTTCCGCTGGTACGCGCGGGCACTCGCCGAGATCACCGGCGCACGACGCTAGACCGACAGCACATCGTCTGCGAACCCGCCAGAGCTGTGGCCTGGAACACCTGAAATCCTTACGGTTTGCTTACGCTCTGCGGTGGCAGCATGTGCTGACGGGCTCACGCCCGAAGAGGTTGTCCATACGCAAACGGGGGGAATGCCAGTGTTGGCAATCGCCGAGGTCGATCAGGCCTTGGCCCGGCTCGACGCCGACCATGGTGAGATCTCCGCGAATCTCGCGGAGCTGGAGGAACATCCGGGTGTGCGGTTCCTCGACAAGGTGCCGTTGACGGGGATCAGTGCGGCGCGCTGGGCGTCGGCGCGGGCCCGGCTGGATGCCATGTGGGCACAGTTCCGGCTGTTCGAGGATGTGGTCGGGAGGGCGCACGCGGTGCGGACGCGGCGGGCGCGGCCGGGGCAGACGGAGTTGACCGAGCTGACGGCGTTGCTGGCCGGGCCCTCGGTTGTGCTTGCCCCGCAGGCGATTCCGCTGGGTGAACGCGATCTGCTGGGTCCCGCGGCGGTGCGGCGGTCGATGACGCTGGCGCAGCTGGTGGCGGAGATGACGGCGGCCTATCGCGAGGTGGCGCAGGTCGCGGCGGCGGCGGACGCGGTGTCCTCGACGCTGTTGCCGGGGGTGGATCGGGCCGGCGCGCGGCTGGCGGAGGCGCGGCGGCTCGCGGGTGAGCTGGACCTGGCCGCGATCGCGCATCCGCTGCTGGCGCGGCTGGACGAGATCGAGGGCCGGTTGAATAGCGAACGGACGCTGGCCATGTCGGATCCACTCAGCCTCGCCGAACGACACACCGACAATGATGACCCCGCGGTCTTGAATCGCGATATCGACGACGTGCATCTGAAACTGCGGGAACTGGCGGGTCGGCGCGCCACCGTGACGGAGCGGCTGAACGGTCTCGCCGCGGCGGTGGCCGAGACCGAGACCGCCGAGCGGGCCGCGCACACCGCCGCCGCCATCACCGGCGCGAAGATCCTGGGCTTCTCCCCCACTCCCATGGAACCGCTCGCGCCGCTGCGGGATCGGCTCGGCCGGTTGCACTCCGGCACGGACCGGCACTGGACGCGGATCAATGACGACGTGGTCGCGTTCACCCGTGATGTCGAGCGCGCCCGCGCGAGCGCCGACACCGCGCGCGACAACGCCCAGGCGCTGCTCGATCGCCGCGACGAACTACGCGGCCGCGTCGACGCCTACCGCGTCAAGGCCGCGCGGCTGCGACTGAGCGAGGACCCTGTGGTCGACGCGCACTATCGCCGAGCCCACGACCTCTTACATTCCTCCCCTTGCGATCTCGCCGCCGCCACCCGCGCGGTGACCGAGTATCAGCAGGCGATCACCGAGAAGACGGCATCACGATGAGCACTTGCACGCGGCCCGATTGCGGCGGCACCATCCTGGACGGGTTCTGCGACGAATGCGGGCTGGCCCCGGCCACGACGCAGGCCCCTCCCACGACCAACGGCGCCTCGGCTGCGGTCGCGCATTCGGGGACGCTCGCCGGTTCCTCCCGCGCGGGCTCGGCGCGGCAGAGCCGGCGCGGATCGAGTCGCTCCTCGTCCCGGTCGACCCGTACGGCGCGATCCAGTCGTGGCCGGTTGGGCGCGGGCCTGGTGTCGATTCCGCAAGTGCCGTACCGGGATCCGTCCACCGCGGTGATGGCCGATCCGCAGGTGCCGGAGCACGAGCGTTTCTGCAGCAACTGCGGCCAGCGGGTGGGCCGCGGCCGCGAGGGCGTGCCCGGCCGCACCGAGGGCTTCTGCCGCAACTGCGGCACCGCCTATTCCTTCACCCCCAAACTGGCGGCCGGGGATCTGGTGGCCGCCCAGTACGAGGTGCTGGGCTGTCTGGCGCACGGCGGCCTGGGCTGGATCTATCTGGCGCGCGACCGCAATGTGAGCGACCGCTGGGTGGTGCTCAAGGGCCTGCTGGACACCGGTGACGCCGACGCCATGGCCGCGGCCGTGGCCGAACGCCAGTTCCTGGCGACGGTGGAGCACCCGAACATCGTCAAGATCTTCAACTTCGTCAAGCACCCGGACCCGCGCACCAACGAGCCCATCGGCTACATCGTCATGGAGTACGTCGGCGGCGCGTCGCTGAAAGAGCTACGCTCCCAGCGAGATGCGATGGGCGGCCTGCAGCCGATGCCGCTGGCCCAGGGTCTGGCCTACATACTCGAGATCCTGCCCGCCATGGGCTACCTGCACAGTCAGAGCCTGCTGTACTGCGATTTCAAGCCCGACAACATGATTCAGACCGAGGAGCAGCTCAAGCTCATCGACCTGGGCGCGGTCCGGCACATGGACGACGAGGAGAGCGCCGGATTCAAGACCGACGGCTACTGCGCGCCGGAGCTGGAAGACCAAGGCGCGTCGGTGGAGTCGGATCTGTTCACCGTGGCGCGCACGCTGGCGGTGCTCACCTTCAACTTCGATTACCGCGGCACCTACCGCTACACGCTGCCGCCCGCCACGGAAGTGCCGCTGCTGGCGCAGTTCCCGTCGTTCCGGCGGCTGCTGGAGCGCGCGACCGCCGCCGATCCGAACGAGCGGTTCGGATCCGCGTCGGAGATGGCCGAGCAGATCATCGGCGTACTGCGCGAGGTGGTGGCCGCCCAGGACGGGCAGCCGCGACCGGCGCTGTCGAGCGTGTTCAGCGGGGAGCGGAAGGTTTTCGGGGCGGACCCGGAACAGTGGCCGGCGATTCCGGCCCCGGGGGTCATCGCCGCGGCGCTGCCGGTGCCGATGGTCGACCCCACCGACCCGGCGGCCGGATTCCTGGCGACCACCTCGATCGGGGATCCCCGCCAACTGGTGGCCGCGTTGCAGGCCGCGCCGGTCTCCTCGCCGGAGGTGACCCTGGCATTGATCCGCGCCCGGATCGAGGCCGGTGACATCGCCACGGCGCTGGGCGAATTGGCGGCATGGGAGGAATCCGAGGACGCCGACTGGCGGATCACCTGGTATCGGGGGCTCGCCGCGCTGGCGGGCGGGAACTTCACGGCCGCGCGGGACGCGTTCGACACCGTCTACGGCATGCTGCCCGGCGAGGCGGCGACCAAACTGGCGCTGGCGGCCGCGCGGGAGTGCGCGGGTGACCACGACGCGGCCTCGCGGCTCTACTTCCAGGTGTGGCGGACCGACCACGGATATCCCAGCGCCGCTTTCGGATTGGCCCGCACCCGCCTGCAGGAGCGGGATATCGACGGTGCGATCAGCGCCGCCGATTCGGTCCCGGCCAGCTCCAGCCATCACACCGCCGCGCAGCTCGCCGCGTTCGGCGCGCAGCTGGCGGGCGGTTCGGGACGGTATCTGGTGGCCGCGGGCAACCGGCTCGAGGCGCTGGCGCTGGATCCGGAACACAAGGCGTGGCGCAGTATCGAGGTGCTCGACGCGGCGCGCGGCCTGACCGCGGTGTCTCCGGGCGAGCCGGGCGCGACCGTGCTCGGGCATCCCTTCGCCGATCGCGACCTGCGACGGGCGCTGGAATCGCAGTATCGAGAACTGGCGCGGCTGTCCTCGGACAAGCTCGCGCGACGGGATCTGGTGAACCGGGCCAATGCGATCCGGCCGGTGAGTTGGGTATGAGGGGTATGGGAAGCGCGATGACGGCCATAACGGAGGAGACCGGCGTGTGCCCGGTATGCGGTGCGGAATTCGCCGACGGCGACCGCTTCTGTGAGGACTGCGGTGCGTCGCTGACGGGTGAGGCGCCGCCGCCCGGCCCGGCGCCGGACCGGCGTGACATCGATCTGGGGACGGTCGCCGCGGTGACCGATCGCGGGAAACGGCACGCGCACAACGAGGACGCGATGGCAGTGCGCGTGCTGGAGGGGTCCGGGATCCGGATCGTCGTGGTGTGCGACGGGGTTTCGAGCTCCGATCATGCCGACGACGCCGCGGCGCGCGCCGCCTCGACCGCGGCCGAGCGGCTGACGGCCGAGCTGAGCGCGGGGCTGGGTGCGGAAGCCGCGACCATTCTGGCGATCGGGGCGGCGGCGGATGCCGTTGCGGCACTGGGCGACAGCGGTGACCGTACGCCGTCGTGCACCATCGTCTCGGCGGTCGTGACGGCGAGCTCGGTCACCGTCGGGTCGATCGGCGACAGTCGCGCCTACTGGCTGACCGATGCCCCGGACGCGACCCCGCCGCGTAAGCTGAGCACCGACGATTCGGTGGCCGCGGGCCTGGTAGAGCTCGGTGTGGACGAGGCCACCGCCATGTCCATGCCGGACGCGCACACGCTCACCGCCTGGCTGGGGGCGGACGCGGTCGGCATCGAACCCCATGTCCGCACGTTCGTTCCGGACGGGCCGGGCGCGGTACTGGTGTGCAGCGACGGCCTGTGGAACTACTTCCCCGGCGCCGACGCTCTCACCGAGCTCGCGCTGCCGCAGGCCCGGACCGCTCCCCTCGCCACCGCCCACCAGCTGGCCGATCTGGCGAACGCCGCGGGCGGCGGCGACAACATCACTGTCGCCGTCGCGCCGTTTCCCGCTACCTCGTTCCCTGCTACTTCGTTCCCTGCTACCTCGAGGAACAACTGATCATGAACGACCCCTTGGGTTTCCGGATCGAAACCTTCCAGAACGAGTACCTGCCCGCGGGCGCGACCCGCGTCAACGCGGTCGTCACGGTGACCGCCACCGGCGGCGGCGCGATGCCCGCGCACGGCGGGGCGGCCGAGGTGATCATCGTCGACTGCTCGGGCAGCATGGATCACAGCTACGGCAAGCTGGCCGCGGCCAAGAACGCCACGGCGGCAGCCATTTCGGCGGTGCGCGACGGCGTCGAGTTCGCCGTGGTGGCGGGCACCGACGTGGCGCGCATGGTGTACCCGGTCACGCCGACGCTGATCACCGCGACGCCTGGCAACAAGGCCAATGCCATTGCCGCCGTGCAGAATCTGCGCGCGGGCGGCGGCACCGCCATCGGCAACTGGCTGCGGCTGGCCCGGCAGCTGTTCGGGAACCGGGACGGGCTGCGGCACGCCATCCTGCTCACCGACGGGCGCGACGAACACGAGACGCCGCAGCAGCTGGATGCCGAAATCCTTTCCAGCCAGGGCGTTTTCCTGTGTGACTGCCGCGGGGTGGGCACCGACTGGGAGATCGCGGAGCTGCGCAAGGTGTCCACCGCGCTGCTCGGCACCTGCGATATCGTGGCCGATCCCAAGGATCTGGTGGCCGACTTCCAGGCCATGACCACCGCGGCCATGGGCAAGTCGGTCGCCGATGTGTCGCTGCGGTTGTGGACGCCGCGCGGGGCGAACGTGAAGTTCGTCAAACAGGTCGCGCCCGAGCTGCTGGATCTGAGCGGGCGGCGTACCGAGACCGGTGCGCAGGTGGGCGAATACCCGACGGGCTCGTGGGGTGGCGCGGAGAGCCGCGACTATCACATCTGTATCGAGGTCGCGGCCGGTGGCGTGGGCGATGTGATGCTCGCCGGGCGGGTCAGCCTGGTGCTGGGCGGCGAGGTGCTCGGGCAGGGCATGGTCAAGGCCGTGTGGACCGATGACGTGGCGCAGTCCAGCAAGATCAGCCCGGAGGTGGCGCACTACACCGGGCAGGCCGAGCTCGCCGGGGTCATCCAGGAGGGGTTGGCCGCGCGGCGCGACGGCGATCTCGATACCGCCACCAAGAAATTGGGGCGGGCGGTGCAGATCGCGGCGGCGTCGGGGAACCAGGACACCGCCAAGCTGCTCGAAGGCGTCGTGGATGTGCTCGACGCCCGGACCGGGACGGTGCGTCTGAAGTCGGCGGTGCGCAAGGCCGACGAGATGACGCTGGACACGCGGTCCACCAAGACTTCTCGCGTGCACAAGCGGTGAGCGGCATGCTGACCTGCCCGGCCGGACACGAATCGGCGGCCGACGACTACTGCGATGTGTGCGGGCTGCTCATGGGGGCGAGCCCGGCGCCCGCGGCCACACCGGAACCCGCGGGGACGCCCTGCCCGGTGTGCGGGGAGCCGCAGACCGGACGGTTCTGCGAGGGGTGCAGTTACGACTTCGTGGCGGGGTCCGCGCCGACCCGGGCGGCGGTGCCCGACCCGACGGTGGTCGCGACGCCGGTGAAGACCGCTTGGACCGCAACCGTTTTCGCGGACCGCGAGTACTTCGACACCATGCGCAGCGAGGACGACGACGTCGAGTTCCCGGCGTATTGTCCCGAGCGCGTCTTCTCCTTGCGCGGGACACAGATCCGGGTCGGCCGCCACAGCGCCTCCAAGGGCATCGATCCCGAGATCGATCTCACCGGTCCGCCGCAGGATCCGGGCATCTCGCACCTGCACGTACTACTGCTCGCGCAACCCGGGAACGGCTGGGCCGTCCTCGATCTCGGCTCCACCAACGGCACCCGGCTCAATGCCGCCGTCGATCCCATCCCGCGAGGCGAGACGGTGCCGGTGCACGCCGGCGACCGCATCCACCTGGGCGCGTGGACCACACTCACCCTCGAGCAGGACAACGCATCATGACGACGACGCTCCAGCAGGCACGAACCACGCTGCACCAGGTGCGGACCGCGCTGCCCGGCCGCGCCGACACCCCTGCCTGGATTCGCTACCTCGCGATCCTCGCGGTGGTGCTGACGGTGATCACCGCGCTGGTCATGGCCGCCGACGCCCGCTCGGCGCGCCACGGCATCGACGTCATCGGCCATCACACCGCACCGACCGTGACCGCCACCGAGGACCTGTACTTCGCGCTGGCCGATATGGACGCCAACCTGTCGAATGTGCTGCTGGCCGGGAACGATTCGACGCTGGCGGCGGTGCGCACGACCGCGCAGACCACCTATGAGCAGCGCCGGGTGCAGGCCGACGCCGATCTGCAGCAGGCGATGACGATCGCCACCAATGACGATGCGTCACGCCAGATCCGGGAGCTGCTCGACAAGTTCGGGCAGTACCAGGCGCTGGCCGCCGACACCTTCCAGCTCAGCGACCTCGACCCCCGACCCGCCGGGCAGCCGTCGGCGCGGACGCTCGAGGCGTATCGGTCCGCCACCGGGATGGTGCCCGATCTGCTGTCGCGGGCGCAGCAGCTCGCCGACACCAACAGCGGTGTGCTGAGCCAGGCTTACCGCGACAGCAGGGACACCACGGTCGCGGCGCGGATGCGCATCGTCGTGCTCGGACTGGTCTTGCTCGCCGTGCTCATCGGGCTGCAGGTGATGTTGCGCGTGGTGTTGCGACGGCGGGTCAATCCGGCGCTGGCCGTCACGACGGTGCTGGCGGCGGGTCTGCTGCTGGGCGGGTTCGTCGCGAATACGTCGGCGGCACAGCAGCTCACGGTCGCCAAGCAGGACGCCTTCGACTCACTGCTGGCGCTGCGGCAGGCGCGCGCCGTCAGCTACGACGCCAATGCCGACGAGAGCCGGTACCTGCTCGACCCCGAGCACGCGGCCGGGTACGAGAAGAGTTACCTCGACAAGTCGCAGCGGCTGGCCGGGGTGCAAGCGCACGGGGTCGGCGATTACTCCGCCAGTCTCGACCAAGCGATGGCAGCCCACAAATCCGACATCGGACAGGCGATCAGCGCCGATTCCTTCCTCGGCCAGGAACTGCGCAACATCACCTTCGCCGGTGAGGGACAGGTCGCCCAGCAGACCCTGACCGCCTACCAGGTCTACCAGCGAGACGACCACTCCCTGCGCGGGCTGGCGGGCTCGGATCTGCGAGCGGCCATCACCCTCGACACCGGGGCGTCCAACGATCACTTCGATGCCTACGACAAGGCGCTGGTGCAGACGATCGACATCAACCAGCACGCCTTCGACGCCGCGATCACCAAGGGCGAGAGCGACTTGTCCGGCTGGACCAACTGGCTGCCCTATGGCGCGGCCGTGCTGTTCGCGGTGCTGATCCTGGTGGGTGTGCGGCCGCGGCTGGCCGAATATCGCTGACCCGGTCCGCGGGCGGGCACGAGACCTCGACCATGATGGTCTCGTGCCCGATTTCACCGCGATCACCCCGGACGGCCTCCTCGACCTGATCACCGAGCGAGCCGGGCGGTTACCGGGATTCGCGGTGATCGCCGTCGACGGCGCGGACGCGGCCGATCCGGTCGCGGTCGCACGCGGGGTCGCCGAACGACTTCGCGCGCAGGGCCGACCGGCCGAGGTCATCTCGCTGCACGATTTCGTCCGGCCCGCCTCGGTGCGGCTGGAATACGACCGCGACAGCGAATTCACCTACCGCACGGGGTGGTTCGACTACGCGGCCTTGAATCGCGAAGTGCTCAAACCACTCCGGGACAGCGGGCGATACCTGCCGGCGCTGTGGGACGAATCCGCCGACCGTTCGGCCCGCGCCCGGATTCGGGACGCCGCCGACGGGACGGTCCTGTTCATCGCCGGTCCGATGCTGCTCGGACGCGGCCTGGACTTCGATCTGACCGTCGCCCTGCGCATGTCGGCGGGCGCGCTGCGCCGCCGCACGGACGCGGCCCGGCTGTTCACTGCCGAGGGCGTGCTGGAGTACCAGCGTGAACAGGTCGAAGAACCCGACATGCTGGTGGCCTGGGATCACCCGGACCGGCCCGCCGTCCGCGGCTGACCGCTGCTCAGCGCGTCGCGCGGTCGGCCAGCGCCCGGAAGGCCAGTTTGGGCTCCCAGGTCAGCGAACCGTCTTCGCCGGTCAGGACTTTCACCACACCGGGGCTGGCCAGATCCAGATCGACGCTCGGGTCGTCGTCGTGTGGCAGGTCATAGCGGGCGAAGCAGTAGCAGAAGGCGGCGTCCACGCCCTCGGCGTCGAGGATGTCGAGTAGCTCGGCGACCAGTTTCGCTTGGGCGGGTTCGTCGCGCTGATAGGAGCCGTTCAAGCCTGCGGGGCGGGCGGTGTCGGGATCCCAGTCGATGATGTCGAAGCCGTGCGGGCCCGCGTCCGCGCCACCCCGGAAGGTCGGGCAGCCGAATTCGGTTATGGCTACGGGCTTTTCCAGACGTGCGCCCTGTTCGACGAAGGCGCGCATGGCGTCGCGGTAGCCGGGGGCGAGGTCCGCGCCGCGGTATCCGGCATCGGTGGCGAGAATGTCGAAGGGCTCCCAGTCGACCTGCTCGAACGGCAGGCCGCAGTAGGTCAGCTTGCCGCCGAAGCGTTCTCGGGCCGTGCGCGCGGCGCGGGCGAGCAGATCGTTGACGCGGGCCGGGACCACCGCCAGTGCGGCCTGACCGGCCGGTGTGCGCAGGGCGGCGGCGCGGTCCTCGAAGGTGTCGCCGGGAAGGTAGCCACGCACGAACATGGTCAGCTCGGAGCCGACGGCCAACACCACCGTCGCGCCGCTGTTCCGCAGTCGCTCAGCGTGTTCGGCGCAGTCGGCGACGACGGCCAGCACCTCCTCCTCGGTCACGTCGTTGAGGAATGGACAGAGCCAAACCTCCAATCCCGCTGCGGCGGCTTCGGATGCGGCCAGTTTCAACCGGTCCGGATAGCCGCCGGTGATGCGGACAGCGTCGCAGTGCAGCACCTCCCGGATGACTCGCATGTCCTCGCGGACCCTGCCGGTCTCGAACGGTTCGTGCGTGCTGTTGCCGCGGTTCACGAAGCCGGTGTCGTAGCAAACGCCGATCGCTCTCATCGGCCACCTCCTTGATTTACGGTACTTTCCGTACCCTATTGGCGACCATAGCGGCACTCACCACGTTCTCGCAAGGTACGCTCAGTACCGTTATGAGCGAATCGACAGCACCCCAGACCAGGCGTCGCGGGCCGGCACTGGAACAGGCCATCCTGCGCGCGGCCGTGGACGAACTGCTCGAGTCCGGGTATCCGGGGATGACGATGGACTCCGTCGCCAAGCGCGCGGGAACCAACAAGAACGCCATCTACCGGCGGTGGCCCAATCGGGCGGCACTGGGCGTCGCGGCGTATCGGCAGCTGGCATCGGGCGCGCTCGAACTGCCGGAGACGGGCAGTCTGCGCGAAGACGCACTGGAGTTGTTGCGCCGGGCCAACTCCCACCTCGCGTCACCGCTGGGCGAGATCCTGCGCAGCCTGCTCTCGCAACTGTCCACCGAGCCGGAACTGCTGGCTCAGCTGCGGGAACAGTCCGGCGATGCGGGCGTACGACCCTGGGTGACCCTGCTCGAGCGCGGAGTGGCGCGCGGTGAGGCCCCGGCCGCCGCGGTGCACCCCCGGGTCGCCACCACGCCGATCGACCTGTTGCGCAACGAGTTCGTCACGCGTGGCGCACCGACCGTCCCGGACGAGGTCCTGGTGGACATCATCGACACCGTGTACCTGCCGCTGATCCGGGGCTATTCCGTGACAGAAGAGTCGTGAGCCGCGCAACCGGTCACCATTGCCGGTGACGGGAATCGTAGGAGTCCGTGGGGAATTCGTCGTCACGGGGCTTGCCGTCGGAGCGGCGGGCGGGCCAGAAGCGGCTGGCGTACTGGCCGCGGATGCGGCTGAGGTCGGGCTCGTCGATCTCGGTGATGCCGACCTGGAAGAGCATGAGCATGGTGGCCATGCTGACGGCGATGATCAACGGGGTCAGCAGCTGCCCGGCCTGCGCGCCCGAGGGCGCGTGCATGTGCCCGGACACGTGGGCGCTCATGGCGAACATGCCCGTGTAGTGCATGCCGCACACCGCCACTCCCATGATGAGAGCCGCGCTCACGGTGGCGATGATGCCGCTCACGTGCAGCGCGAACCACAGGGCCGCGATGGCGGCGACGACCGCGATCACGATGGACAGCAGCACGATCCACGGATCGTATTGCACGCTGGCGTCGGTCTTCATCGCGTACATGCCCGCGTAGTGCATGGCGCCCACCCCGAGTCCGGTGATGGTGCCGCCGGTGATCAACGCGAACGCCTCACCGTGCTGGTGCACGACGATGTACAACCCCAGCCACACCACCCCCATGGCGATGGCCGCGCTGAACAGCGTGATGGGCACGTTGTAGCGAATCGTGGTGTCCTGCACCGAGAATCCGAGCATCGCGATGAAATGCATGACCCAGATCCCGGTGCCGCCCAGCGCGATGGCCCCGGTCACGATCCAGCCTCCGTGCCCGTGCTGACTCCGCGCCCGCACCATGCACCGCAGTGCCAGCAACGAGCCGGTGACGGACATGACGTAGGCCAGGACGGGAGTGAGCCAACCATAGGTGAAATGGTCGATTTCCAGCATGCGGGCTCCTTGCCAGAAAGGCGATGTATGACTGCTCACCGGTGACTGAGCCGAACACTAACGAGAAAGCACCAGGTAGTAAATTTGCCGCAGTACAGTCAGAAATAATTAGCTGAGTTTGCTGGACGGTATGCACGCAGGTAGCCGGTGGTATGGGCGCCTAGTCGATCACCCGCGCGTCACCCGCGCGCCGCGTATGCACTCCTTGACGCCTAGCACCCGTCCGGCAACCCCAATAGGGCCGAAAGTCCCTCGCCCACAATGAAAAACCGCCGGGCGGTCCGATGGACCACCCGGCGGCTCTCGAATCAGGCTGTGCCGGAGTTGATTACCAGCCGCGCTCGGCGAGACGGTGGGGCTGCGGGATCTCCTCGACGTTGATGCCGACCATGGCCTCACCCAGGCCGCGGGAGACCTTGGCCAGCACGTCGGGGTCGTCGTGGAAGGTGGTGGCCTTGACGATGGCGGCGGCGCGCTCGGCCGGGTTGCCGGACTTGAAGATGCCCGAGCCGACGAAGACGCCCTCGGCGCCGAGCTGCATCATCATGGCGGCGTCGGCGGGGGTGGCGATGCCACCGGCGGTGAACATGACCACGGGCAGCTTGCCGGTCTCGGCGACCTCGCACACCAGCTCGTAGGGAGCCTGCAGTTCCTTGGCGGCCACGTACAGCTCGTCCTTGGACAGCGAGGTCAGGCGGCGGATCTCGGCGCGGATGGTGCGCATGTGGGTGGTGGCGTTGGAGACGTCGCCGGTGCCGGCCTCACCCTTGGAGCGGATCATGGCCGCGCCCTCGGTGATCCGGCGCAGCGCCTCGCCCAGGTTGGTCGCGCCACACACGAACGGCACGGTGAAGGCGAACTTGTCGATGTGGTTGGCGTAGTCGGCCGGGGTCAGCACCTCGGACTCGTCGATGTAGTCGACACCGAGCGACTGCAGGATCTGCGCCTCGACGAAGTGACCGATACGGGCCTTGGCCATGACCGGAATGGAGACGGCGTTGATGATGCCGTCGATCATGTCCGGATCCGACATGCGGGACACGCCACCCTGGGCGCGGATATCGGCCGGAACCCGCTCGAGCGCCATGACCGCGACCGCACCGGCATCCTCGGCGATCTTCGCCTGCTCCGGCGTGACGACATCCATGATCACACCGCCCTTCAGCATCTCGGCCATGCCGCGCTTGACGCGGGCGGTACCGATGGTCGGGGTGGTGTCGGGCGTGGTCACGGCAAACTCCTGGGTCATGTGGGCCAATCGAGTCATTGAATCGAACGCAGCACTGGGCAATCGAACAGAGTCGATTCTAGGCCGCCCATTCAGGCCACTTGATAGCCAGTCCGACACGACTGGACTGCCCGCCCCCACACCGGATGACGGGCGTCACAGCCCCGGGGTTACCGGTTCGCTACCTACAGCGGCCCGACGACGAAAATCGTCGCCCAATACTCGGCTGCGGCCGGGCCCATCAACGGCTCGAGAAAGTCATAGAGCAGGTAAGACACGAAAAACCTTCCACCTTCCACACTAGGTCTGCCGATTCCGTTGCGCGGCAAACCTTCCCAGGACCCTAGCGGAGAATGCGCGCAGGATCACGGGAAAGTTTGCGCAGCTATCGATCAGGCCAGTGTGTAGACGTACCGGCTCGTCGGCACCAAGTCCAGATTCAGATGGGCTCCGAACCGGACCACGCTCTCCATCAACTCGGTGACCCGGCGCTGCAGTTCGGCATCATCACCGCCACTGCCGTAGAAGGCATGCGCACTGGTCATCGCCTCCATATGGAACAGCTCCTCGACGAACGCGTCCACCCGCTTACCCGGCGTGATCGCCTCGCTGACCGTGTTCTGCACGTACCCGAAGGTGTCCTGCGTCTCGATGGCGATCGGCGTGTGCAGCACATGCCACCGATGCAGCCACTCCTCCCGCGTCAATTCCTCGGGGATCCGCAGCACGGCCACATTCGCCAGCGCATCGGTCCGCACCCCGTCCTCGACCTCCGGCGGCACGATCGGCCGACGCTCGTCGACGATCCACCCGTTCACGTCCTCCGCGACACCTCGCAAAACCGCCGTGACCGCCTCATGGCCCCCTTCGGTCCACACACTCACGATCGCCGCGATCGGCGTCTCATACGTGCTGTGCCTGACCTGCGCGGCCTCCACCTCCGCATCCCGCACATTGACCTGCAGGGCCGTGGCCCCCACCCCCGCCAACTCCTTGCGCAACTCCTCCCCCCGCAGCCGCTCCCCCAGCCCGTCCCCCCACAACGCATACATCAACTTCATGCCGTAAATCCTTGCCACAGATCACCATTGATCACCCCACCGTAACCGCCCACCCGGTCCGAAATACGAGCTTTCCCAACCCCATCCCACCCACCGGACCTGCGTTCGACGGCCCGGGTCAGCGGATGGAGCGGACTTCGGGGTCGGTGGGGGCGTCGGCGGCCGAGATGGCTTCGGGGAGGAGTTGGTCGAGGTGGTAGGGGTAGACGGTTTCGCCGGAGTGGTCGAGGTGGGCTATGTCGGTGGGGGTGCACCATTTGTTGGCGGTGATGGCGCGGCGTTCGACGTAGTCGAGGTTGGCGGGGTTGACTTCGAAGTTCTTGGCGCGGAGGGCGAAGAAGAGTTCTTCGGAGCGGATGAGTTCGCCGTTGAAGGGGAAGACGGCCACTCGGCGCCAGAGGGGGCCGCGCAGGGCGGAGGAGTCGGCGGCGTAGCCGGTCTCCTCGTAGAGTTCGCGGATCGCGGCTTCGCGCAGGGTTTCGCCGGGGTTGACGCCGCCACCGATGGTGAACCAGAAGGGGACGTCGGGGCCCTTGGGGTCGACGCCCTGCAGGAGCAGGACACGGTCGTTCTCGTCGACGAGGACCACGCGCGCGGAGGTGCGGACGGTGTCGACGTCCAGACCCGTTGAAGCCGCGGCGGTTACGCGTTCAGCGATCTCGAAGTAGGTCGGCAAGGGGGCGGTACCGGCCAGGTGGACCCAGCGGACCAGGCGGCGGGTGCGCAGCGCCAGGGTGTCGCGGACGGCGTCGTTGTGGAAGCGGCGGGCGATCAGCACCCGGGCCTCGGCATCGGCCAGTTCCGCCACCAGCTGCGGGGGCAGCAGGGCGATGTCGACCGCGGACAAGGCCGCGGCGAGCTGGTTTTCGACGGTTTCGCGGTCGCGCCAGTTGGAGCGTTCGGCGCGGTCGGCCAGGGCGGTGAGGCGGCGGGCCTGTTCGACCAGGGCGGGATCGTAGAGACCGGCCAGGGTCGTGGCGACCGAGCGGGCCACGACCGCGCGGCGAGCCAGCGCCGCATCCAGGGCGTGGCGGGCCTGGTCGGTGCGGACGTGCAGGCGGTCCAGGCGATTCGCGGTGGTGTAGGCCCAGACCGCGGCGGTGATGAGCAGTGCCGCGATGAGGGTGAGGACCAGGATGGAGGTCGCGGAGAAAGTGATCATCCGGCGGTCCTGACGCGGACGTCGCCGACGGTGACGGTCTCGTACACGCGCAGGATCTGCTCGGCCACGACCGGCCAGTCGTATTCGCCGACAACCTGATTCGCCGTCCGGACGAAGTTCTCGCGGACGTCGTCGTCGGTGAGCATGGTGGAGATCGCCACGGCCAGGCGGTCGGAGTCGCCGACCGGAACCAGCATGCCCGCCGTGCCGTCGCGCAGCACGCGGCGGAAGGCGTCGAGATCGCTGGCCACCACGGCGGTTCCGGCGGCCATGGCCTCGACCAGCACGATGCCGAAGCTCTCGCCGCCCAGATTGGGGGCGACATAGACATCGGCGCTGCGCATGGCCGACGCCTTCTCGGCATCGGTGACCTGCCCCAGGAACCGCAGGTGACGCGCGTTCTCCCCCGCCTCGCGGCGCAGCCGGTCCTCGTCACCGCGGCCGACGATCATCACCTCGAGATCAGGGTGGCGGCGCACCAGTTCCGGCAGCGCGCCGAGCAGCACCTCCATACCCTTGCGCGGCTCGTCGAAGCGACCCAGGAACAGCACCGACTTGCCCGCGCGCGGATAGCCGTCCAGCAGCGGCGCGTGCGCGAACGCCGGAACGTCGACGCCGTTGGGGATTTCGACGGCATCCCCGCCGAGCGCCTCCACCTGCCAGCGGCGCGCCAGCTCGCTCACCGCGATCCGGCCGCTGATCTTCTCGTGGTAGGGCCGCAGCACGCCCTGAAAAGTGCTGAGCACCAGCGACTTCGTGGTCGAGGTGTGGAAGGTGGCCACGATCGGCCCCTCCGCGATCTTCAACGCCAGCATGGACAGGCTGGGCGCGTTGGGCTCGTGGATGTGCAGGACGTCGAAGTCGTTCTCGGCGATCCAGCGGCGGATGCGGGTATAGGCGGTGGGCCCGAAGGACAGTCGCGCCACCGAGCCGTTGTAGGGAATCGCGACGGCCTTACCGGCCGACACCACGAAATCCGGCAGCGGCGTGTCGTCGGCGGCGGGCGCGAGCACGCTCACCTTGTGCCCGCGTTCGATGAGCACCTGCGCCAACTCCACGACGTGCGCCTGCACCCCGCCCGGAACGTCGAACGAGTACGGGCAGACCATGCCGATCCTCATAGCGCACCTGTTCCCCGTGCCGACCCCTCGGTTCCGGTGTCGCCCACCGGCTCCCGATACCCCAGTGCCTGTTGCGCGGCCGCGATCCGCTCCAATCGGGCCTGCGACAGATCACTTTTCCACATGGGCTGCAACATGTGCCAGTCGGCGGGATGGGCGGCGATGTTGGCGGCGAACACGTCTGCCAGCGCTTGGGTTGCCGGGGCGATGCCCTGGGAGACGTCGATGGGCGGGAAGACCGCCATACCCCAGCCCTCGGTACCGTCGGCATCCTCGGTGAACCAGCAGTGCACGGGCAGCAGCGCGGCACCGGTGTCGGCGGCGAGTTTGGCCGCGCCCGCGGGCACCCAGGTGCGTTCGCCGAACATGGTGACCGGCACACCCTTGCCGGTGATGTCGCGCTCGCCCATCAGGCACACGACCTTGTTGTCGCGCAGGCGATCCGCGAGCTGCGGGAACGGGGGTTGCTCACCGCCGGTCAGCGGGAACACCTCGAAGCCGAGGCTCTCCCGGAATTCGACGAAGCGCTCGAACAGCGACTCCGGCTTCAAACGCTCGGCGACCGTGGCGAACTGGCCGTAGTTCTGCACCAGCCAGACCCCGGCCATATCCCAGTTGCCCGAGTGCGGCAGCACCAGCAGCACGCCCTTGCCCTGTGCCAGCGCCGCGTCGAGGTGCTCGGTGCCGTCCACGTGCAGGTTCCGGCCCAGGGCCGCATGGTCCATGGACGGCAGCCGGAACGCCTCGCGCCAGTAGCGGGCGTAGGACCGCATGCCGGCCTCGGTCAGGCTGTCGGGCACCGCGTCGGGAGTCGTGCCGAGCACGCGGGCGAGGTTGCGCCGCAACATGTTCGGCTGCCCCCGGTGCGCCTGCTTGTTCGCGCGCCGGGCCGCGAAGGTGCCGCCCGCGTCGAATCCCTTGCGCACCAAGCCTTCCGGCAGCGCGCGCACGACACGCCAACCGGCCGCGTACGCCTTGTCGGTCATCGCGGACGTGAAATCGGTGGTCACCGCTGCGGTTCCTCCGGGGCCTTCGCCGCGGGGGCGAGAATGTCGCGGGCGCTCGGCGAATTGCGTACCGCCAGAACCCGTTGGAAGACGGTGATGATGCTCAGCACCGCGAGGATGTACATGGCGGCGTACACGGCGTACGACAGCCACTCGATGCCGTAATAGCCGCCGATGCCGGTGAATCCGGCGCCCACCAGCACGATGATCAGCCGATCCGGACGCTCGATGAGGCCGCCGTCGGCGGACAGCCCGCTGGCCTCGGCCCGCGCCTTCACATAGCTGATCACCTGCGAGGTCACCAGCACCACCAGCGTCGCCACGAACAGGTGCTCGGAGTTCTCGTGGTACACCGCCCACCAGGCCAGTCCCGCGAAGATGGCCCCGTCGGCCACCCGGTCACAGCTGGCGTCCAGCACCGCGCCGTATTTCGTGCCGCCGCCGCGGGCGCGCGCCATGGCCCCGTCCAGCATGTCGAACATGACGAACAGCCAGATCACCATGGTGCCCCAGAACAGGTGACCGCTGGGGAACAGCGTCACCGCCGCGGCGATCGAGGCGGTGGTGCCGATCAGCGTCATGGCGTCCGGCGTCAGCCCCGTGCTCACCAGCGCCTTGCCCAGCGGGGCAGTCGCTTTGGCGAACGTCTCGCGACCGAAGAAGCTCAGCACGCTACCCGTTGTCCTTTCGTGCTGTGTCCCCGGCTCATGCTGTAACCATGAGGCATGTGCAAGGGCCCTCCGTGGTTACGCTCCGCTACCGCCTCCGGGCCTGACTCGCACCTGCTGTAACCATGAGGCATGTGCAAGGGCCCTCCGTGGTTACGCTCCGCTACCGCCTCCGGGCCTGACTCGCACATGCCTAGTCGGCTTCCTTCCACGCCCGTGCCAGCAGCGCCCGCGTTTCGCGCAGCAGCTGCGGCATCACCTTCACTCCGCCGACGACGGTAATGAAATTAGCGTCTCCACTCCAGCGCGGCACGATATGTTGATGCAGGTGATCGGCGAGTGAACCGCCGGCGACGCCGCCGAGGTTCAGGCCCACGTTGAACCCTTCGGGCCGCGACACCTGCTTCATGACGCGAATCGCCTGCTGGGTGAACGCCATCAACTCGGCGCTCTCGTCCGGCGTGAGGTCCTCCAGGTTGGCGACCCGGCGGTACGGCACGACCATGGTGTGGCCGGGGTTGTACGGGTACAGGTTCAGCACCGCGTACACCCACTGCCCGCGCGCGATGATCAGGCCGTCCTCGTCCGACATCTCGGGGATGTCGGTGAAGGGGTGCCCGGTCTTCTTGGGCGTCTTGGGTTCCTCGACATCGCCGGTGATATAGGACATGCGGTGCGGGGTCCACAGCCGCTGCAGGCGGTCCGGATCCCCGGCCCCGGTGTCCACGATCTGTTCGGGCCGGGGCGCGGTCGGTTCACTCATTGATCGCCTTTGCGGATTTCGAAGCCCTCCGCGGTCGGAGATGCGTTCTCGCGCCGCTGAATCCAGTCGGTGATGGTGGCGACCGCGTCGGCCACGGGCACGCCGTTGACCTGGGTGCCGTCGCGGAAGCGGAAGCTGACCGCGTTGTTCTCCACATCGCGGGCACCGGCGAGCAGCTGGAAGGGGATCTTCTGGGCGGTCTGGTTGAAGATCTTCTTCTGCATGCGGTCGTCGCTGCGGTCGACCTCGGCGCGAATGTTGTTGTCGCGCAGGGCTTCGATGACGACGTCGAGGTGCTCGGCGAAGGCTTCGGCGACCGGGATGCCGACGACCTGGACCGGCGAGAGCCAGGCCGGGAACGCGCCCGCGTAGTGCTCGGTGAGCACGCCGAAGAAGCGCTCGATCGAGCCGAAGAGCGCGCGGTGGATCATGACGGGGCGGTGCTTCTGCCCGTCGGAACCGGTGTATTCGAGCTCGAAACGTTCCGGCAGGTTGAAGTCGAGCTGGATGGTCGACATCTGCCAGGTGCGGCCCAGCGCGTCCTTGGCCTGCACCGAGATCTTCGGGCCGTAGAAGGCCGCGCCGCCCGGATCCGGGACCAGCTCCAGACCGGAGTCGGTGGCCACCTTGCGCAGTGTCTCGGTGGCCTCCTCCCACAGCTCGTCGGAGCCCACGAACTTCTTCGGGTCCTTGGTGGAGAGCTCCAGGTAGAAGTCGTCGAGGCCGTAGTCGCGCAGCAGGCTCAGCACGAATTGCAGCGTGGAGGTGAGCTCCGCGTGCATCTGCTCCTTGGTGCAGTAGATGTGCGCGTCGTCCTGCGTCATACCGCGCACGCGGGTCAGGCCGTGGACGACACCGGACTTCTCGTAGCGGTAGACCGAGCCGAATTCGAACATGCGCAACGGCAGTTCGCGGTAGGAGCGCCCGCGCGACCGGAAGATCAGGTTGTGCATCGGGCAGTTCATCGGCTTGACGTAGTAGTCCTGGCCGGGCTTGCGCACCGAGCCGTCCTCGTTGAGTTCGGCGTCCAGATGCATGGCCGGGAACATGCCGTCGCGGTACCAGTCCAGGTGGCCGGAGACCTCGAACAGGTGCCCCTTGGTGATGTGCGGGGTGTTGACGAACTCGTAGCCCGCGGCGATGTGGCGGCGGCGCGAGTAGTCCTCGAGCTCCTTGCGGATGATGCCGCCCTTGGGGTGGAACACCGGCAGGCCCGAGCCCAGCTCATCCGGGAAGGAGAACAGGTCCAGTTCCAGGCCGAGCTTGCGGTGGTCGCGCTTCTCGGCCTCTTCGAGCAGGTGCAGGTACTCGTCCTGGGCCTCGGTGGATTCCCACGCGGTGCCGTAGATGCGCTGCAGATCCTCACGCGACTGATCACCACGCCAGTAGGCGGCACTCGACCGGGTCAGCTTGAACGCCGGAATGTACTTGGTGGTCGGCAGGTGCGGGCCACGGCACAGGTCGGCCCAGATCAGCTCGCCGGTGCGCGGGTCCAGGTTGTCGTAGATGGTCAGCTCTTTGCCGCCGACCTCCATGACCTCCGGATCGTCGATGCCCGACTTGTCGGAGATCAGCTCGAGCTTGAACGGCTCCTTGGCCAGCTCGACCCGGGCCTCCTCGACCTCGACCACCCGGCGCGAAAACCGCTGCGCGCCTTTGATGATCTTCTTCATCCGGGATTCGAGCTTGGTCAGATCCTCCGGCGTGAACGGCCGCTCCACCTGGAAGTCGTAGTAGAAGCCGTCCTTGATGTACGGGCCGATGCCGAGCTTGGCGTCGGGGAACTCCTGCTGCACCGCCTGCGCGAGCACGTGCGCGGCCGAGTGCCGGATCACATTGCGCCCGTCCGCGGAATCGGCGGTGATGGCCTCGACCTCGGTGTCCAGCTCGGGGATCCACGACAGATCCTTCAGGTCACCCGCGGCGTCGCGCACCACGATGACCGCGCCCGGCCCCTTGCTCGGCAGGTCCGCCTCGCGCACCGCGGCCCCGGCGGTAGTCCCAGCCGGAACCCGGACGCGGGCGACTGGGGTCTGCTGGGCTGAGGTGGTCACGGCTGCGCACTCCTTGGCATCGTCATAGGCGAGAGGTCCCGCCAGGTCTGGTGCGAGGAAGGTTCTCCCCGCGATCGTGGCCGGTCACGAAACACAAAGCCCCGGCGGGCACCACTCTATCGGCACGCCCGCAACCCCGCGCCGATGGACCGACCCCGCCGCGCCGCCACCCTGCCGGACCCTGCCGTCCCACCGGTCTGACCTGCACGAATCCACGCCGTCGCCGGTATCGGATCACGCCGACAGCCACACCCGCCAACGGATCCGGATCTGGCCCGACCAGCGCACACCCCACCTCGACGCGACGTTCGAACCACTCATCCACGGCGGCACCGACCCGCAAACGCCCATCGCCGACGCTTCCCTTGCGGTGCAGCCTGTTTGGGCGCGGCTTCCACCTCCCGGCCACTCGGGTACAGCGATCTCGGGCCGGGTAGAGCGTCGGCATCAACCCTCAGCCGCGGGCAGCGAGCTCGGCGCAACACGCTTCGCGGTCGCGTGCCGGTCGTTTCGGGCACCTGGTGCACATCTCGGAGCCGCAGATGTCGACGACCGCGCGGCGGCGGTGGCGAGACCGACGGCCCGGCCGCCGGGCCGTCACCTGCGGGCGGCGAGTTCGGCGAGCAGCGTCTCGCGCTCGGGGGCCGGGCGTTTGGGGCAGCTGGTGCACATGTCGCAGCCGGGGACCTCGAAGACCAGGCAGCAGGAGATGCGGCGGACGAAGGTGCGGCCGCCGATGTCCTGGAAGCGCGGGACGGGCAGGCGGCCCGCGACATCGCGGGCCAGGCGGGCGCCGGCCTCGGCCGCGCCGATGTCGAGGGCGCGGTTGCCGATGGCGTCGGCGACGATGGCCCACAGCGAGGGCACGCCCGCGCCGGAGACCTCGGCGACGACGGGGATGACCCGGGACAGCATATGGCGCAGGGCGTGGCCGATCGGCGTCGTGACGCAGCATTCGGCGGAATGCGGTTCCGGGTGAGCGCAATTCGGCTCCGCCGCCGTGGAATCCGCGCCCTCGGCGGTCGCGACGTTCACCACATCCAGCGCCACGGCGTATCCGTGCGGTTCCGGGACCACGCGTTCCACGCCACCGTCCGGCCGGATCTCGAGGGTGAGATGTTCGAGGGCGGGATCGAACGCGGGCCGTCCGCTGGCCACGGCCGCCACGATCGGGTCGACCAGCGACGAGGCCGCCATGCACCACCACAGCGTGCCCGACACCCGCGAGTTGGCAGTTCCCCACGAGATCCCCATGTCGGCGATCCGTTCGGCGAGCCATTGCGGGCGCAGCAGCTCGGTGCCCGGCACCAGGGATTGCGAAATTGGGGTCTGCGCAACCATTTCCATCCGACTCCGATCAGGGGCGACTCATCGGTGATTACTACCCAACGTGGTTACACGACGGTTTGGTGTGCTTCCACCGCGGTGTCATGCGTGGTTCCACCGCGGTGTCATGCGTGGTTCCACCACAATGGCACGTTTTCGCGCAGTGGTGGGCCGTTCCCCTGGGCAGCCGGCCAAGCGTATGCCCGGTCCGGGATTCGGCGGGGCAGGCGCGCCCGTTCGCCCGAATCGCGCGCGAATCACCTGGTCAGGAACCCGTGTCGCGCCGAGGTCGACTGACCGGATGGCTACAGCGTGCGCGGTCGAACCGGATTCCGCGCCCACTCTCGGACCCGGCGGACACTTCCGGCGGGCAGACACCGGCACAGCCCCAGGACGCACCGACTCGGACATCGACCGCCGCATATGTCGACGCATGCTCGTCGCCCGACCGGGGCGAGCGGTCGTGCGCGCGGGAAACCGCCAGGTCAGAGGCGCGTCGTTGCGGGTGTGGGCGGCTTGTCGGGCTTAGCCTTGCACTCGAACCGGTCGGTTCTGCCTGCGGCCTGCGGCCGGTGTGCATCCCCAGTGAGCGCGGAGGTTCGGGTGATTCGTTGTGTCCGCGGCCGGTTTTCGGCCGGTCGCGTCCGCGGGGCTGCCGCATGAGTCCGGCGGTCGAGACGCTGCTGCTGGGCGGGTACGCGGTGGCTCAGCTGGGTGCGGCGTTGCGGCTGGATGCGATGGCGCGGGGTTCGCGGCGGTTCGCGCGGGCCGGGCGCATCCATCGGCGCGGCGCGCTCGGGCTGGTCTCGCTGTCGGCGGTGTTCCTGGTGGTGGCGGTCCTGCGGCAACCGCTGGATTTCCTTGCCGTGCTGCCGTTCTCACTCGCCTGGGCGGGGGTGGCCTGGGTGCTGACCGCCCACCTCCGGCCGCCCCTCCATCGCCGATGACACCGGCGCGGGTCCCTGTCGGGATGCCCGCGCCGGTGTGCTGTTCGATCTTCCTAGTGGGTCGGAGCCAGGGCCGCCAGTTCGGGAGCATCGATCTCGGCGATGCCGGAGGCGGTGACCTCCAGGACGCGGGCCGGGCCGATGTCGAAGAACAGGCCCGACACCTTCAGGCCGCGTTCGATCATGGCGCGGCGCACCACCGGGTGCTGTCGCAGGGTTTCCACCTGGACTGCCACGTTCACGATCGAAAGCTGGTCCGCCACACCGAATCCGGCTCGGGCCGCCGCGGCGGCGACCGGATCGCCGGAGTGGAAGCGGTCCAGGCTGGGGCGGCCGTGGACCAGCCAGTTGCCCAGACCCGGCCCGGTCGGACCGCCCGCCACCAGCGCCTTCATGGCACCGCAGGCCGAGTGGCCGCAGACCACGACATTGTCGACCTGCAGTTCGTCGATGGCGAAGGCCAGCGCCGCCTCGATCGAGCTGTCGCGGCCGCCGGGGACCACCAGGTTGCCGACATTGCGGATGGTGAACAGGTCGCCGGGACCGCTGTGGGTGATGACGTTCGGCACGATCCGCGAGTCCGCACAGGTCAGGAAGAGCGAGTGCGGGTTCTGGGTGTCGCGCAGCTCGTCCAGGTGCGGGCGCACCACGTGGGCGTTGCGGCGGTGGAAGGCGGCCACACCGTTCTTGATGGGGTTGCCCTCCCCTTCCCGCCACGGGCGCAGCGCGTCGTCGAGCAGCGTGCGGGCGCGGCCCCGGACCGGCGGGCCGGTCAGGGCGTGGGCCATGTGCGCGGTGCCCAGCTCCACGAATTCGACTGTGCCGCCGGTGCTCTCGTGCTGGCGCGACCAGTCGTGGATGGCCTCGTAGCCGGCGTGGTCGAGGAAGTCGACGCTCATCTCGACCAGCACGTCGGTGCCGGTGGGCACCTTCGACAGTTCGGCCGAGAGCTTCGGCAGCGCCAGGAAGGTGCAGGTGCCGTCGATGGTGACCAGCCAGCGATCGGTGCCGACCACCTCCGAGGCGGTCACGGTGACCCGCACGACCCGCCACAGCAGCAGCCCGAAAGCCAGTGCCAGACCGATGATCACGCCCTCGAGCAGGTTCAGGAACACCACGCCGAGCACGGTCACCAGGTACACCATCAGGTCACCGGTGCGCCGGGCCAAGGTGATGTGCGCGATCTTGACCAGCTGGATGCCGACCACGATGAGCAGACCGGCCAACGCCGATTTCGGAATCTGCTGCACCACACCGACCAACGCGACCGAGAACACCAGGATCCAGACGCCGTGCAGCAGCGCCGAGGCGCGGCTGCGCGCTCCGGCCTGCACATTGGTCGCACTGCGCACGATGACGCCGGTGACCGGCAGGCCGCCGAGCGCACCGGAGACCATATTGGCCGCACCCTGCCCGACCAGCTCACGGTCGAAGTTGGTGCGCGGCCCGGTGTGCATCTTGTCGACGGAAACCGCCGACAGCAGGCTCTCCACGCTGGCGATCAGGGCGATGGTCAGTGCCGCGAGCACGACCGCGCCCCAGTCGCCGGACGGCAGCGACGGCAGTCCGATGGCGTCGAACAGCGAGCCGCTCAACACGATTCGCTCGGGTTCGCCGGGCAGTACGAGCGAGAGCACGGTGGCGACGACGATCGCGACCAGCGGGCCCGGGAGCACCCTCAGTGCTCCGGGCACGTACTTCCAGCTCAGCATGATGGCGATGACGACGAGCCCGACCAGGAAGTCGTCGCCGTGCAGGTTGCCCAGCTCACCGGGCAGCTGGATGAGGTTCTGCCAGGCCGAACTGTGGCTGGACCCGCCCAGCAGCACGTGCAGCTGCTGCAGCGCGATGGTGATGCCGATGCCCGCGAGCATGGCGTGCACCACCACCGGCGCGATGGCCAGGGCCGCCCGGGCAATGCGGCTGAGCCCGAACAGGATCTGCAGCAGCCCGGCCAGGACGGTGATGAAACAGGCTGTTTTCCAGCCGAATTCGCTGATGGTGGTGGCCACCACCACGGTCAGGCCCGCGGCCGGACCGCTGACCTGCAGCGGCGAACCGCCGAGCAGGCCGACCACCACACCGCCGACGACGGCGGCGATGAGTCCGGCGGCGATGGGTGCGCCGGAGGCGACCGCGATGCCGAGCGAGAGCGGCAAGGCGACGAGGAAGACGACAAGGGATGCAGGAAGATCGTGACGCAGCAGATTGTCGAATCTGCCGGCGGTTCTGCCTGGCGGTGAATCGGTGTCGCGAGACATATCGCTCCTAGCGAGCATGTACAGGGGCATCGAAATAAAGGCTGCGGACGGCTTTGGCCGCAGACTCACCGGACGAGCACAGGTAAGGCTAAGAGTAAAGACTTAGCAAAGCCTGAGAAATATGCTCTCCAAAGTTAAAGGGGTGTGAACCTTTTCGGATTCACACCCCTGTCGAGCCCCTGCCGACCCGGTCGTCAAGCGGGTTGGGCCACCCGCCCCACGCCGTCGATCTCACCGATGCCGTCCACCGTGACCTCCACCACGCGGGCGGTCGCGATATCGAAGAACAGCCCCGACAACACCACTCCGCGCTCTTCGACGCCGCGCCGGACCACCGGATGCGCGTACAGCGTCTCGAGCTGCACCGCGACATTCACCATGCCCAGCTGATCGACCGTGCCGAAGCCCGCCGCCGCGGCCGCCGCGGCGACCGGATGCCCGAGCCGGAACCGCTCGAGACTGGGCCGGGCGTGCGCGAGCCAGTCGTCGAGCTGGGAGCCGGTGACCAGTTCACTGTGCAGCGCGCCCATCGCACCGCACCCGGAGTGCCCGCACACCACCACCGAGCGGATATCCAGCTTGTCGAGGGCGTAGATCAGCGCCGCCTCCATCGACGAGTCCTGCGCGTCCCGCGGAATCAGGTTGCCCACATTGCGGACGGTGAACAGGTCGCCGGGACCGCTGTTGGTGATGACGTTGGGCACGATGCGCGAGTCGGCGCACGTGACGAAAAGCGAGTCGGGTTCCTGACCGTCGCGCAGCACACCCAGGTGGGGCCGCATGAAGTGCGCGTGACTGCGGTGATACGCCGCCACCCCGGCGACGATGCGGTCCCCGTCGTTGGCGGTGCGCCGCCACGGGCCGATCGCCTCGTCGAGCAGATGACGCGAATGCCCGCGCGCGGCCGGACCGTCGGCGGCGTCGGCCATGCGCACCGCGCCGACCTCGATGAATTCGACTGTGCCGCCTTCACTCCGGTGCTGCTCCACCCAGTCCTGCAGGGCGTCGTAGGCGGCGTGGTCCATGAAGTCGACGGTCATCTCGACGACCACGTCCGCGCCCGCGGGCACCCGGTGCAGCTGGGCGGTGAGCTTGGGCAGGGCCAGGAAGGTGAAGCTGCCGTCGACGGTGATGCGCCAGCGCCCGTCCTCGGTCTCCCCCGCGGTCACGGCCACCCGCACCACCCGCCACAGCAGCAGCGCGAAGGCCAGCGCGAGCCCGACCAGCATGCCCAGCAACAGATTCCAGAACACCACCACGAACACCGTCGCGGCGTAGACGGCCAGGTCGCCGGTGCGCTGGGCGCGGCGGATGTGCGCGAGCTTGATCAGCTGGATGCCGATCACGATGAGCAGTCCGGCCAGCGCCGCCTTGGGAATCGAGCGCACCACATCGACCAGCGCCACCGAGAACAGCAGGATCCACAGCCCGTGCAGCATGGTCGCGGCCTTGGTGCGCGCGCCCGCTTGGACATTGGTGATGCTGCGCACGATGACCGCCGCCACCGGCAGCCCGCCGATCAGCCCCGAGACCATGTTGGCCGCGCCCTGCCCGAGCAGTTCGCGATCCAGATCCGTTCGGCGCGCGGAGTTCTGGCGCATCCGGTCCACCGCGACGGCCGATAGTAGGGTCTCCACGCTGGCGATGAGCGCGATGGTGACCGCCATCAGCGCCACCGTGGCCCAGCCGCCGTGCGGCACTTGCGGCAGGTGCAGTTCGTTCAGCAGTGAGCCGTTGAGGGTGATGCGCTCGACCCGCACCGGCAGCACCCGCGCCAGCAGGGTCGCCGCCACGACGGCCACCAGCGGCGCGGGCACCCGGCGCGCGGGTTCGGGCAGCCGCCGCCAGCCGACCAGGATGGCGATGACGACCAGTCCGATGCACAGGTCACCGGCGTGCACGGAGGCCAGCTGGTGCGGCAGGGCGACGATCGCGTCCCAGGAGGAGGTGAGGGTGTCGCCGCCCATCATCACGTGCACCTGCTGGAGCGCGATGACGATGCCGATCCCGGCGAGCATGGCGTGCACCACGACCGGGGCGATGGCCAGCACCCCGCGCGCTATCCGGCTGAGCCCGAACAGAATCTGCAGCAGCCCGGCCAGGATGGTGATGAAACAGGTGGCGGGCCAGCCGAATTGGTTGATGGATTCGGCGACCACCACGGTCAGCGAGGCGGTGGGCCCGCTGACCTGCAGGGTGGATCCGCCCAGGAGTCCGGCGACCACGCCGCCCACCACGGCGGCGATGAGCCCGGCGGCCACCGGTGCGCCCACGGCGACGGCGATGCCGATGGACAGCGGCAGGGAGACGAGAAAGACGACGAACGAGGCGGGTAGATCGTGGCGGACCAGGGCCGAAAGGCCCGGAAGCGACGTCCGTGGAGGCTGATCGGTGTCGGTGGACATATCTCTCCTTCGCCGGCACGGCGGCGCCGCCCGGTTCATCGGTCAACATGTACTGGCATCGAGAGGCAGCGGCGGGCGAGGCGAGGGAGAACCACGACGCTTGGCAGACCGCGGATAATCGTAAAGACGATGCAAAGGAAATGAAAAGCGTTTGCGGCAATTGAGGCGAACCGCTACCAAACTGTGACACAGCTCACCGCCGGGCGCAAACCTTCAGAAAACCGACCGGTCAATCGCATTGCGCCGGAACCACCCTCGCAAACCGGACATCGCCCCTACGATCACCACAAGCTCGACGTGGAGATGCGCATGACCGCAGTTGCCGACCCCGGCGTTCCTGGCAATTCGAAACTCGGATATTCGAAAGTCGTCGCCCCGCCCGGCTGGAGCCGCTGGCTGGATCCGCCCGCCGCCCTGTCCATTCACCTGGCCATCGGGCAGGCCTATGCCTGGAGCGTGTTCAAGCCGCCGCTCGAGAAGGCCATGCACATCTCCGGAACCGGCAGCGCGCTGCCGTTCCAGCTGGCCATCGTCATGCTCGGCCTCTCGGCCGCATTCGGCGGGACGCAGGTCGAGCTGCGGGGGCCACGGTGGGCGATGAGCGTGGCGCTGAGCTGTTTCTGCTCGGGGCTGCTCATCTCCGCGCTGGGCGCGGCCGTGGGCCAGTACTGGCTGATCGTGCTCGGCTACGGGTTCGTCGGCGGGATCGGGCTCGGCATCGGCTACATCTCGCCGGTGTCGACCCTGATCAAGTGGTTCCCCGACCGGCCCGGCATGGCAACGGGTTTCGCGATCATGGGGTTCGGCGGCGGGGCGCTGATCGCGTCGCCGTGGAGCACCGAGATGCTCGCGGACTTCGGCAAGGACAAGGCCGGCATCGCGGAGACGTTCCTGGTGATGGGCCTGGTGTACGCGGTGTTCATGTCGCTGGGCCCGCTGCTGGTGCGGGTGCCGCCGCCGGGCTGGCGGCCCGCGGGCTGGACTCCCCCGGCGACCCGCGCCAGGCTGATCAGCGACAACGATGTGGCGGCGAAGGACGCCCTGCGCACACCGCAGTTCTGGCTGCTGTGGATCGTGTTGTGCTTCAACGTGACCGCGGGCATCGGGATTCTGGAGAAGGCCGCGCCCATGGTGGTGGACTTCTTCAAGCACAGCTCGACGCCCGTGACCGCCACCGCGGCGGCCGGTTTCGTGGCGGTGCTCTCGGCGGCGAACATGAGCGGGCGCATCGGCTGGTCCTCGCTCTCGGACGTGATCGGCCGCAAGAACATGTACCGGATCTATCTCGGGGCCGGGGCGCTGGCGTATGTGCTGGTGTGGTCGGTCGGGCGGGATTCCAAACCGGTGTTCATCCTCGGCGCGATGCTCATCCTGTCGTTCTACGGCGGCGGATTCGCCACCATCCCGGCCTATTTGAAGGATCTGTTCGGGACCTATCAGGTCGGGGCCATTCACGGTCGGCTGCTGACCGCGTGGTCGGTGGCGGGCGTGGCCGGGCCGCTGATCGTCAACGCCATCGCCGATTCCGGTGCGCGCCACGGCAAGTCCGGGTCCGCGCTCTACGGCACCTCGTTCGCCATCATGATCGCCCTGCTGTGCGTCGGATTCCTGGCCAATGAGCTGATCCGGCCGGTCGCGGCGAAATACCATCGCGTGCAGGAGGAGACCGTGCAGGAGGAGACACTGCCATGACCGAGCCCGTTCCCGCGTCGCGGCGCATTCCGCTGCTGGTCTTCTCCTGGATCTGGGTGGCCGCGCCGTTCGTCTACGGCGTGGACCGGTTGATCGTGAACCTGCTCAAGCTCTTCCACTGAACCCCCGATCCGCGCGAATCCGGAACCGCGCGTGACCTGCTCGCCGCCATGGTCAGCGCATGGGGCAAGGACCGCACCTGGGCCATGTTCGACGCGCTGTTCGCCAACGGCATGACGGTGCGCGGCGGCGGCGAAAGCGCTGGTGGACTACAGGTTCACCCCCGAGGCCCAGCAAATCTCGGCCGCGCACAAGATGATCCCGGCCCGCCTGAGCTGAGCCGCCCTCCCCCGCCTCACGCCGCAATACCCACTGCCCCTGCTTGATTCGCTATTGCTTAACCCGCAGAGCCTGAAAGACTACGACGAAGGGCCCACCGACGAGTGGATCGAGTCGATTTCGAACATCTTCGCCAACGGCATCGCCGGGGATCTCGCCGACGCGGTCAAGGCCGGCGAATTGCAGGATCCCGAGGCCGAACAAGCCGCCTACCAACTGGGCGACAACGGCGTCGATCCCGGCGCCCTGCACGCAATCGGCAAACGCATGCAACTCCGTATATTCGCCGGCGACCTCCGGGCGCAATCGAGAACGACCCTCTACCAGGGCAATCGCACGCTCGACTCGAAGCGGTGATCCGCGCGCACCCGGAATGAACGCTACGCCCCGCCCGGCGGTGTCCCGCGTCCGTGCGCGCGTTCGTAGACCTCGCGCGCGGACGCGGCCCGCTCGCGTTCGCGGTGGTCGGCCAGGGCCGGGTCGAGGCCGTGCTTGGCCAGGCGGGCGCGGCGGAAGACGTACATGAGGGCGGCCGTGAAGTAGATCAGGGGCAGGTACAGCAGTGCCATCATGGCCAGCCCCATCCACAGCGGGCCGGGAATGAGCAGGAACAGGCACAGCGGCGGGATGATCGGGATCAGGACGCGCAGCATGTAGCGCCGCGCCGCGCCCGGGCCGGTGAGGTCGTCGATCACCCATTGCGACATCGACGCCGGGAGCTTGCCGCCGGCGATATAACGCAGGCGCTGAAAGAGATTCGGGGTGGTGGGCTCGCTCATCGGTGGCTGCTTTCGACGGGGCTGGCGACGAGTTCGCGGGCGACGGCGATCGCGTCGGGGGTGTGCTCGAACAGGTGGCCCGCGCCGTCGGCGGGTAGCGCGCCGATCGCGGCCAGGCGACGCCGGTGGTCCTCGCGCAGGCCCGAGATGAGCACGGTGATGCCGCGGTGCTCGAGCTTGCCGATGGCGTCCTTGAGAGTGAGCGCGCCGGTGGTGTCGAGGGCGGTCAGATGCGACATGCGCAGGATGACCACGCGCACATCCGACAGCTCGGCCAGTTCCAGCAGGAACCGGTGCGCGGCGGCGAAGAACAGCGGGCCGTCGAGGCGGTAGGCCACGATGTGGTCGTGCAGCAGATCGTGCTCCTCGGCCAGATGGTCGGCGTCGTCGAGCGGAATCTGGTGCAGCCGCGCCTCTTTGGCCACCGAACGCAAGGCCAGCACGACCGCGATACCGACGCCGACGGCGACGGCGGTCACCAGATCCATGGCGACGGTCACCACGAAGGTGATGGCCATGATCGCGGCGTCCCCCTTCGAGGCGCGGGCGATGGCGGCCAGCGAGGCGGTCTCCACCATGCGCACGGTGGTGGCCAGCAGCACTCCGGCCAAGGCGGCCAAGGGAATCCAGGCGACCAGGCTCGAGGCGAGGTAGATGATGGCGGCCAGCACCACCGCGTGGATCAGCGCGGCCAGCCGGGTCCGCGCGCCGGAGCGCACATTGACCGCGGTGCGCGCGATGGCCCCGGTCGCGGGCACGCCGCCGAACAGTGGCGCGGCGATATTGGCCAGGCCCTGACCGAACAGCTCGCGGTCGGGGTTGTGGCGGGTGCCCACCGCCATGGAGTCGGCCGCGGTGGCCGACAGCAGTGATTCCAAGGCCGCCAGCGCAGCGACCGCCAACGCGGGGGCGAGCAGCGAGCCGAGCTGGTCGAGGTGCAGGAAATCCAGTGTGGGAGCCTGCAATCCGGACGGGATGGTCCCGATGAGCGCCAGGTCGAGGTGGAACAGCTTGGCCGCCAGCGTCGCGAGCACGACGGCCAGCAGCGCGAACGGCAGCTTCGGCAGGTAGCGGCCGCCGATCAGCAGGACCGCCGCGACCGCCAACGCGGTGGCGATGGACACCCAGTCGGGGTGCGCGGCGAACTGCCGCACCGCGTCGAACGCCGACTGCCACACCTTCTCGCCGTGCGCGTGCGCGACGCCCAGCGCGGACGGAAACTGTTGCAGCGCGATGACCACCGCGATGCCCGCGGTGAAACCCTCGATCACCGGGGCGGGCATGTAGCGCACCGCGCGCCCGACCCCGGCGACCGCGAGCACCACCAGCACGAGCCCGGCCAGCAGCCCCACGGCCAGCACCCCGCTCGCTCCGTGCTGATGGAAGATCGGCACCAGTACCACCGTCATGGCCCCGGTCGGCCCGGTCACCTGGAATCGGGAGCCGCCGAACACCGCGGCGATCGCGCCCGCGACCACGGCCGTGGCCAGTCCGGCCGCCGCGCCGAGACCGGAGCTGATGCCGAAGCCCAGCGCCAGCGGCAGCGCCACCAGCGCGACGACGAGTCCGGCGAGCAGATCCGCGCCCGGGGCACGTTTCACCGGCGCCCAGTCGGATCTGGACGGTAGTAGTGATGCCACGGTCAGAGCGCCTCGGCCAGACGCATTTTCAGGGCGGCGAGCTCGGCGCGCAGGGCGTCGGGCAGGCGGTTGCCACCGATGGTGGCGTACCACTCGTCGATCGACTCGAGCTCGCGCACCCATTCGTCGACGTCCACGTCCAGGGCCGCGTCGATGAGGCCGCGATACCCCGCGCCCAGTCCGTCGAGATCGAGGGCCTCCGAGGTCGGGACGAAACCGATCGGGGTGCGGACCGCCTCGGCGGTCCCCTCGAGGCGTTCGAGGGCCCACTTCAGCACGCGCACGTTGTCGCCGAAGCCGGGCCACAGGAACTTGCCGTCGGCGCTGCGGCGGAACCAGTTGACCTGGAAGATCTTCGGCAGCTGCGCGCCCTCGCGCGCGCCCATGGCCAGCCAGTGCGCGAAGTAGTCGCCCACGTGGTAGCCCAGGAACGGGAGCATGGCCATCGGGTCGCGGCGCACGACGCCGACCTTGCCCGCGGCGGCCGCGGTGGTCTCCGAGGACAGCACCGACGCGGTGAACACGCCGTGCGCCCAGTCGAAGGACTCGGCGACCAGCGGGATGGTGGTGGCCCGGCGCCCGCCGAAGAAGATCGCCGAGATCGGCACGCCGCGCGGGTCGTTCCATTCGGGTGCGACCGACGGGCACTGCTCGATCGGGGTGCAGTAGCGCGAGTTCGGGTGCGCGGCAGCGGTTCCGGACGCAGGCGTCCAGTCTTCGCCGTGCCAGTCGACGAGGTGGGCCGGGGGCTGCTCGGTCAGGCCCTCCCACCAGGCGTCGCCGTTGTCGGTGCGGGCGGTGTTGGTGAAGATGGAGTTGCCCGCCTCGATGGTGGCGATGGCATTGGGGTTGGTCTTCGCGCCGGTTCCCGGTGCGACGCCGAAGAATCCGGCCTCCGGGTTGACCGCGTAGAGCCGCCCGTCGGCCCCGAAACGCATCCAGGCGATGTCGTCGCCGACGGTCTCGGCCTTCCAGCCGGGCAGCGTGGGCTCGAGCATGGCCAGGTTGGTCTTGCCGCACGAGGACGGGAACGCCGCGGCGATGTAGTGCGTCCTACCCTGCGGCGAGGTCAGTTTCAGGATGAGCATGTGCTCGGCCAGCCAGCCCTCGTCGCGGCCCAGCACCGAGGCGATGCGCAGCGCGAAGCACTTCTTGCCGAGCAAGGCGTTGCCGCCGTAGCCGGACCCGTAGCTCCAGATCGTGCGGGACTCGGGAAAGTGCGCGATGTACTTCGTCTTGTCGCAGGGCCACGCCACATCGGCGTGTCCATCGGTCAGCGGCATCCCCACCGAGTGCAGGCATTTCACGAACTCCGTTCCCTGCGTGAGCTTCTCCCACACCTGCGCGCCGGAGCGGGTCATGATCTGCATCGACACCGCGACGTATTCCGAATCGGTGATCTGCACACCGTATTTCGGCTCGCCGGCGTCCAGCGGTCCCATGCAGTAGGCGATCACGTACATGGTCCGCCCGGCCATCGCGCCCCGGTAGTGCTCGGTCATGACCGTGCGCATGTCGACCGGGTCCACCCAGTTGTTGGTCGGTCCGGCATCGCTCTCGTGCTCCGAGCAGATGAAGGTCCGGTCCTCCACGCGCGCCACGTCGTCGGGATCCGACACGCACCAGAACGAGTTGGGCTTGGCCGCCAGCGGCACGAAGGTCCCCTTGGCCACCAGTTCCCCGGTGAGCCGATCCCACTCCTCGCGAGACCCGTCGCAGAAGACGACGCGCTCGGGCGCGGTCAACTCGGCGATCTCCTCGACCCAGGTCAGGATGCCGGAATGGTCGGTCGGAGCCGGTGCGGTGGCGACCGCGGAGATACGTTCGGGCACGGCGAACCTTTCTTCACGAAACAACTAGGTATGTAGTTTAGAAAACAGGAAATCAGCGAGGTCGGCGACCCCCTGTTCGAATCGAACGGGGGTCGGCTAGGCGGGTTGTTCGAGGGCCTCGGCCTGGCCGGTGACGACACCGGTGAGGATGACCCGGGCGACCGCCAGCAGTTCGGCGACCTGCGGCGAGGTCAGTTCGTAGGTGACCGAGAGCCCTTCGCGGCGGGCGGTGACCAGTCCGGCGCGGCGCAGAATCGACAACTGCTGGGACAGGTTGGCGGCCTCGACGCCGATCTCCACGAGCATCTCGGAGACGGCGTGGTCACGCTGGCTGAGCAGTTCGAGGACGCGGATGCGGACCGGATGACCCAGCGTCTTGAAGAAGTCCGCCTTCATTTGATACAGCGGCCGTTGCATTCCTGGCACAGTTGCAGAGTTTAGCAAGCAGGACAATCATCGCCGGACCGGGTTACAGATCATTTCCCGCGTAGGACAGGTTGAAGCTCTTGTTGACCAAGGGGAAGTCGGGCACGATCGTCTCGCTCATGGCCACCGGGAGGGCAGGCCAGTTGAACCACGACGGGTCGACGATCTTGGCGCGGGTGAGGCGGCCGGCGTCGTCGATCTCCACGCGGTGCACGATGGTGCCGCGCCAGCCCTCGACGATGCCGACACCGCTGCCGACGCGCGGACCGGTGTCGAGGTCGCCGGTGAATTCCGTTCGGCCACGGTGGTTCACGACGATCTCGGTGACCAGTGCGACCGAGGCCGCGAACTCGTCGCGCCGGACCGTGTAGCGGGCGAGCACGTCGCCGGTCTCGGCGCGGATCTCCTCGATCGGCAGCTCGACGACGGGATGGTCCAGGCGGGCGTCGGTGACCAGACCGCTCGCGCGCGCCGGACAACCCAGGCAGCCCAGCGCCCGGGCGTCGTCGGCGGCCAGCACACCGGTGCCCGCGAAGCGGTCGTAGATGATGCCGTTGCCGAGGGTCAGGGTGGTCAGCTCGGCCAGGTCGGCCGCGAGGGACGCCAGCCGGGCGGGGTCGGGCAGTCGCCGCAGGGTCACTCCGCCGGGGCGGATCGCGCCGCGCAGCAATCGATGTCCGGTGACCTCGGCATTGATCCGCAGGAGTTCCTCGCGCAGCCGCAGCGCATGCGCGTTGGCCAGTCCGAAGCCCACGTCGTTGGCCAGCGCGCCCAGGTCGGCGGCATGGTTGTAGAGCCGCTCGAGCTCCACCAGCAGGGCACGCAGCCGCTGTGCGTCCTCGGGAACGGTTGCACCGCACGCCTCTTCGACCGCCAGGCAGTGGGCCAGCGCGTGCGCGGCCGAGCTGTCGCCGCTGACCCGCTCGGCCAGTTCGGTTGCGCCGGTGGCCGATCGGCCGTGGAAGAGCCGTTCGATGCCGCGGTGGACGTACCAGAGCCTGGCCTTGAGCCGCACCACGGTCTCCCCCACCACCGAGAACCGGAAGTGCCCGGGCTCGATCAACCCGGCGTGCACCGGGCCGACGGGGATCTCGTAGACGCCCTCGCCGCCGACGGTGAGGAAGCGCAGCTCCCCGGAGCCGCCGAATTCGGGTGGGGTGGTCGGCGCGTCGGCGCGCATGGGGTGCCAGTCCTCGGGCCAGTGCGCGTGCCGCACCAGGCGGCGCGGCCGGGGATGCCCGCGCAATCCGATCCCGTACAGGTCGCGCATCTCGCGTTCGAACCGTCCGGCGGGAAAGGACATGTAGGCCAGCGACGGCAGCACCGGATCGTGCACGGGCAGCAGGCATTCCAGTTCGACGCGGCGGTCGGGGCGTCCGGCCAGGAACAGGTGGACCACGCGCAGCGGCGGGCGGCCGTCGTCATGGGCGGCCACCAGGGCCAGCCGGTAGCCCGCGCCGAGCAGCTCCTCGGCGGCGTCGGTGAGGTCGTCGACGGCGACCAGGCGGCGGGTCCGGTTCATCGGGCGGCCACCTGCTGTGCGGCGGTGGTGAACAGGTCGGTGAGCGGTCCGGCGGTGACACCGAGCGCCAGGGCCGCGGCGACGCCGACCGCGAGCGCGGTGGCGAGGGTCGCGGGCACGGCGATGGCGGGTGCGCCGGAGGGCGCGGGCCCCAACAGGATTCGGCTGCTGTTGCGGACCAGGGCGGCGAAGGCGATGGCGATCAGCAGCAGCGCCGCACCGAGCGCCCACGCCAATCGGGCGTCGGCGAGCGAGCGGGCGATGGCCAGTTCGCTGGCGAACAGGGCGAAGGGCGGCAGTCCGAGCAGCGCCACCATGCCGAGGGCGAAAGCCGTTCCCAGCACCCGGGATCGGGCCGCCACCGCGGTGATCGAGGAGATGGCGGTGGAGTCGTGGGCGGCCTGCAGCGGACCGGTGGACAGGAACAGCACGGTCTTGCCGACGCCGTGGGCCAGCACGTGCAGCAGCAGCGCGGCGATGGCCAGGCGGGTCCCGGCGGCCGCGGCGACCGCGACCAGTCCCATGTTCTCCATGGACGAATAGGCGAGCATGCGTTTGACGTCGCGGGTGACCGTGAGCAGCAGCGCCGCGATGGCCAGGGTGAGCAGGCCCAGGGTGAGCAGACCGGCGCGCAGGTAGGTGGTTCCGATGGCCGGGTCGGCAACGGCCTTGACCCGCAACACCACCGAGAACGCGACCGCGAGCAGCACCCCGCTCATGAGCGCCGACACCGGGGCCGGGGCCTGGCTGTGGGCGTCGGCGAGCCAGGTGTGGAAGGGCGCGAGCCCGACCTTGGCGCAGTAGCCGATGAGCAGCAGCCCGGCTGCCAGGCGGGTGACGGCCGGATCGAGATGCGTTGCGCGGGTGAGTAATACATCCAGGTCCAGGGCATGCTCGGTGGGCGCGCCCGCGTGCCGGGCCGCGAAGTACAGCAGCACGGTGCCCAGGAAGGCGACCACGATGCCGACCGAGCAGATCACCACGTATTTCCAGGTCGCCTCCAGCGCCGCCTTGGTGCGGCGGTGGCCGACCAGGAAGGCGGTGGCGACGGTGGTGGCCTCGACGGCGGTCCAGATCACGCCGATGTTGTTGGCGCACACCGCGACCACCATGGCCGCCAGGAATGTGGGCACCAGGGCCGCGTAGGCGCGAGCCGCTTTCGCGTCGGTGTGGCCGTGGGCCAGTTCGGCGTCGATGTAACCGATTCCGGCCCAGGTGGCGAGGGTGCCGACGACGCCGATGACGCTCAGCATGGTCACCGACAGCGCGTCGGCCCGCAGCAGTCCGTCGACCAGGACCAGCTCGCGGCCGTGCAGCCCGATACCGAGGGCGATCGCGCACCCCAGGACGGCCAGCGCGGCGGCGACGGTGAGAAGCGCTGTGGCACGCCGCCATCCGCCCAGGGCCCCGGCGATCGCGGCGGCGACGGGCGCGAGCATGGCGGACACGATGGTCGCGGTCATTCGTGCAACTCCCGCAGTTGGTCGAGATCGGCCCCGCCGAAGGTGCGGCGCAGGCGGCCGGTGAGGATTCCGATCACCATCACCGCGAAGAACACGTCCAGGGACACCCCGAGTTCGACGATGAGCGGAACGCCCGCGGTGAGCAGGAAGGCGGTCGCGGCGATTCCGTTGTCCAGCATCAGGAATCCGGCCGCCTGGGAGACGGCGTGGCGGCGGGTGGCCATGACGAACAGGGCGATGAGGATGACGGCGAAGGCCGCGGGCACGGCGGCGGTCTCGGGTCCGGGTTGCAGGTTGACCAGCGGCCGGGTCACCGCGAATGCCACCACGGTGAGCGCGGCCGCGATCAGCAGCGAGGCCGCGGTGTTCACCAGCGGTGTGGCCTCACGGTATTCGCCGCGTTCCGCGCCGACGGCCCGGCCCAGCAGCCACGGCAGGACTCCCGCGCGCAGGCCGAGCACGATGCCGCCGACCACCAGCAGCGGCAGGTCGCGGTGCTGGACGCCCTCCGCGAGCGGGATCACCGCCAACGCCGCGCCTTGCACCCCCAGCAGCCAGGTGATGGCGCGCAGGTCGCGCCGCCAGACCACGAAGACCGCGGCCAGCACCATGGCCCCGGCGGCGAAATCGAGCAGGCTGGCATAGCCGTTGGCGGTCATGCTCCCCCTCGTGCGGTGAAGAAGTTGGCCGCGGTCACCGCCAGCAGCGCCAGCAGGAACGAACCGGCGAGCAGTTCGGGGACGCGGAAGAGCCGCAGCTTGGCGATGAACACCTCGGCGAAGGCCAGGGCCACCGCGAGCACCACCACCTTCGCGGCGATGGCCAGCACGCCGAGGCCGACCGCCGCGACCCCGGGCGCGCCGCCCGCGATGCCCCAGGGCAGGAACAGATTCGCCAGCAGGGCCAGCAGCACGGTCAGCCGCATGGCGGCGGCCCATTCGATGAGCGCCAGTCGCGGACCGGCGTATTCGAGGATCATGGCCTCGTGCACCATGGTCAGCTCCAGGTGCGTGGACGGATTGTCCACCGGCAGCCGGCCGGTCTCGGCGATGATGACGATCACCAGCGCGGCCGCGGCCAGCACCGCGCTCAGGGTCGCCACCCGGCCGGGATGATCGATGGTATTGCGCACCAGCGCACCGAGATTCGAGGATCCGCCCGGAATCGAGAGGGCGAACACCGACAGCAGGATGGTCGGCTCGACCAGGGCGGCGATGACGGTCTCCCGGCTGGCCCCCATGCCGCCGAAGGCGGTGCCGGTGTCGAGCCCGGCCAGGGTCAGCGCGACCGTGCCGAGGAACAGCAGGCCCACCACGGCGAACAGATCGGCCGCCCCGTCCAGCGGCGACCCGGTCGCGACCAGCGGTGCGACGGCGGCGATCACCAGTGTGGTGCCCGCGAGAACCAGTGGGGCGCAGGCGAAGACGACGGTGGTGCCGGTCGGGATGATGGACTGTTTGCCGAACTGCTTGCGCAGGTCGCGCCACGGCTGGGTGACGCCCGCGCCCGCTCGGCCCTCGGCGCGGGCCCGCACCTGCCGCATGACGCCCGCCACCAGCGGGGCTCCGGCCATGACGCCGCCGATCTGGGCCGCGCCCGCGAGGTAGGACAGCGCGGTCATCGCGACACCACCAGCACGATCAGCACGCCCAGCGCGCCGTAGGCGAGATAGAGGTGGACGCTGCCGTTGTGGGCGCGCGCCACCGCGACCGCGGCCGTTCGCACCGCGCGCACGACCGGCCGGTAGAGCCGGGTTTCGACGGTGTCGGTGTGGCGGGCGCGGTAGGCGACCTTCTCGACCAGGTATCGGGATTCGGCCAGCGGGGTGATCTCGATATCGGTGTCGGGGCGCAGCACGTCGTCGAAGACCCGTTCCAGGGGCTCGGCGAAAGAGGTTGCGGTGTATTGCATCCGGGCGCTGGGCTGGTCCGCGCCGCAGGCCCACAGCGGCAGGGTCGCGGTGGCGGGATTGCGGCGGGCGCGCAGGGTGGTCGCCGTGGCGACGGCGGCCACCGCGAGGGCCAGCGTGAGCGCGAGGACTCCGGGCGAGATGGATCCCGACATTCCAGGCAGTCGGACCATCCAGCCCAGACCGGCGAAGTCGCGGGCGGCCGAGACCGGCAGCTCCCCGAGGACTCGCTCCAGGGCCGGTCCGGCCACCATGGGGACCACCGCCAGCACCGCGCACACACACGCGCACAAGGCCATTCCGGTGATCATCGACGGCGTCGCCTCGCGTGCCTCGGCGGCGTGCTCGGAACGCGGGCGGGCCAGGAAGCCGACCCCGAACGCCTTCACCATGGCCGCCACGCCCAGCCCGGCGGTCAGCGCGACCGCGCCCACCGCCAGCGGCGCGGCCAGCGTCACCACCGGATCACGTTGCGCACCGGTGTGGATCAGGGATTGCACCAGCAGCCATTCGCTGACGAATCCCGCGCCCAGCGGCAGTCCCGACGCACCCAGCGCGGCGATGCCGAACAGTGTCGTGGTGGCGGGCATGCGGCGGGCGAGGCCGCCGAGGCGATCCAGGTCGCGCAGTCCCGTGGCGGCCAGGACCGAGCCGGCGCACAGGAATCCGAGGCTCTTGAAGGCGGCGTGGGCCATCAGGTGCAGCAGCGCGGCCGCCATGGCGACGGTGGCCGCGGCGGTGGATCCGGCCGCGCCCAGCAGCGTCGCCGCGCCCAATGCCAGCGTCACCAGGCCCATGTTCTCGGTGGTCGAGAAGGCCAGCAGCCGTTTGAGATCGGCGGCCACCGACGCCTGCAGCACCCCGTAGACGGCCGTGATGCCGCCGATGATCAGCAGGGTCAGACCCCACCAGCGCGGGCCGGGGCCGAGCAGTTGCAGATCGAAGCGCACGATGCCGTAGACGCCGAGGTTCACCATGGCGGCGCTCATCAGTGCCGAGACCGGGCTGGGCGCTTCGGGATGGGCACGCGGCAGCCAGGCGTGCAGCGGCACGAGACCGGCCTTGGACCCGAATCCGGCCACGGTGAGCACGAATACGGCCGCCCGGGTGCCCTGCGGCACCGCGGACAGGCCCGCGAACTCGTCCGCGCCGCCCGCCGCGGCGCTCGCCACCAGCAGCCCGGCCAGGATCGCGGCGAATCCCAGCTGTGTCATGACCGCGTAGAAGACTCCGGCCGTGCGGGCCGAGCGGCGGTGGTGTTCGGCGAAGACCAGCACCAGCGAGGCGATCGCCATGGATTCCCAGGCCAGCAGGAAGGTGGTCACCGATCCGGCCGCGGGCACCACCAGCATGGCGGCGACGAAGATCGGCAGCACGGCGAGCGGCACCGGGCCCAGGTGCTCGCGCCGGGCGTAGCCGATCACGTAGGCGCCCACCGGAATCGCGACCGCGCCGGTGAGCGCGAGGAAGAATCCGCCGAGCCGGTCCAGATGCAGGTACACCCCCGACAACGGCAGCAGCCAGCCCACCGACAGTGAACGCGGTGCTCCGAACACCCCGATCAGCCCGGCGGTCACTCCGGCGACACCCACCAGCGTGGTCGCGATCCCGGACAGGACGGGACCGAAAGCGCTGTCCCGCAACGGTGTGTCGGCGGGTTTCGCGTGTCGCGCCACGGTGGCCGTCATCGGCCGGTCACCGAGCGCAGCGCGGCCACGATCGCTTCCGGCGGGGGCGGGCAGCCGGGGATCTCCACGTCCACGTCGACCAGGTCGCGCACCGCCCCGACCACGCCGTACGCATCGGCGAAAAGGCCCTTGTGCAAAGCGCAGTCGCCACAGGCGATCACCACGTTCGGCGTGGGCGTCGCGGTGTGGGTGCGCCGCAGCGCCTCGGCCATATTGCGGGTCACCACGCCGGTGACCAGCAGCCCGTCGGCGTGCCGGGGCGAGGCGACCAGCCGCGCGCCGTAGCGCTCGGCGTCGTACACCGGCCCGAACGCACCGGAGATCTCGATCTCGCACCCATTGCACGAGCCCACGTCCACATGCCGCAGCTGCAGTGAACCCCGCAGCGCCGCAGGGGTTTTCGCCGCGGGCGGCGGTTCCGGCGCGGCCTCGGCCACCCGGCCGATCCGCAGCATGGTGCGCAACCAGCCCATGGCTGTCACCGCCCGCTTCGGACGGTGGGAAGTGCAACCCTCACGAGTACGTCACCCACGGCTTGAAGGTTTAGCAGATACGCGCGCCCTGTTCCACTGTTTGCGAAACAATGAAACAAGTAAATTTCGCACACATGGTACGTTCGGTCGTTCCTCGAACCGCGCGACAGAGAGACCCCACGTGCCCATCGCCACGCTGAACGGCATTCGCCTCAACTACGACGTCACCGGCAACGGACCCCTGGTCGTGCTGGTCATGGGTACCGGCAGCCCGGGGCGGGTGTGGCGGACGTATCAGGTTCCGGCGCTGGTGAAGGCCGGGTTCCGGGTCGCCACCTTCGACAATCGCGGCATCGCGCCCTCGGAGGAGAGCGCGCACGGCATGCGCATCGAGGACCTGGTGGCCGACACCGCGGCGCTCATCGAATCGCTCGGCGGCCCGGCCTATGTGGTGGGCACCTCGCTGGGCGCGCGGGTCACCCAGGAGCTCGCGCTGGCGCGGCCGGATCTGGTGCGCAAGGCGGTCATGCTGGCCACCACCGGGCGGCCGCATCCCCTCGCCGCCACGCTGAGCAAGGGTGAGCAGGCGCTGGCGACGCAGGGCATCAAGCTGCCGCCGGAGTACGCGGCCGCCATCAAGGCCATGCTGAACCTGTCCCCCGCCACCCTCGAGGCCGACGATCAGGCCCAGCAGTGGCTCGACATCTTCGAGTACTCGGCGAGCGCGGAGCCCGCGCCGGGTGTGCTCGCCCAGATGCGAATGGACCGCTCCCGCAACCGTCTTGCCGACTACGCCCGCATCACCGTGCCCAGCCTGGTCGTCGGATTCGCCGACGATCGCATGCTGCCACCGGTTTTCGGCCGCGAGGTGGCGGACGCGATTCCGGGTGCGCGCTTCGTCGAGATCGAGAAGTGCGGGCACTACGGCTATCTCGAACAGCCCGATGAGGTCAACCGCACCATCATCGACTTCCTGAAGCAGTAAGGACCAGACGTGACCGACACCCTGCCGCCGTGCCCCGCCTGCGCCAGCGAATACACCTACGAGGTGGGCGGATTGCTGACCTGCCCCGAGTGCGCCCATGAGTGGACCCTCGAGGCCGCCGACGCGGCCGCCGACGACGGCGTGATCCGCGACGCGGTCGGCAACGTGCTCGCCGACGGCGACACCGTGACCGTGATCAAGTCCCTCAAGGTGAAGGGCAGCCCGACCGGGATCAAGGCGGGCACCAAGGTTCGCAATATCCGCCTGGTGCAGGGTGTCGGGGATCACGATATCGATTGCAAGGTGGACGGGATCGGCGCGATGCAGCTGAAGTCGAGCGTGGTGAAGAAGGTCTGAGGCCGAGCGCGCAGTGGTGATCGCAGGTTCTTCGGTATAGTCCCCGAGCAGGCCGTTTCCGGCCGTGGAGGGGATTCCGGGTCGAATGCTCGACCCGATCTGTACTAGGAGAAATGCGATGCCGTACGCGGCTGTCGGACTGCTCACGCTGGGCCTGTGGGTGTTCTGCCTGATCGACATCATCACCTCGCCCGAGGGCGGCATTCGCCACCTGCCCAAGGGTCTGTGGCTGGTGATCGTCATCTTCCTGCCCACGCTGGGCGGGCTGCTGTGGCTGATCCTGGGCCGCCCGGTCCACGAGGGTCGGCCGCAGTCGAACACCCGCTACGGCGAATACGACCGGCCCGGGCGCTATGTCGCCCAGGATCCGGCGGCCGACGAGGAGTTCCTGCGCGGGTTGCGCGAGCGCGCCGAATCGCAGCGGGCCGAGGCGCGGCGGCAGGAGGCCGAACGCCAGCGCGAGGTGGACCGCCGTCGCGAGCAGGGCGAGCAGATCTGAGCGAAACCCGCTAGCGCGCACCGAGTTCGGCGGCGATCGCGCCGGTGAGCAGCCGCCGGGCCCGGTCCAGGGTGAGCGAACCGCTGTGCCAGCGTTCGCTCAAGCCCTCGACCAGGGCCGTGAGGCGTTCGGCTACCGCGGAGGCGTCGAGATCCATTGGGATGGAACCGGTTTCCTGACCGTGCAGGATCAGCGTCTCCACATCCGAGTTCCACGAGTCGGTGTTGGACCGAAGTGGTTCGCGCAGTGCGGAATCGAACACCGCGCTGGCGCGCAGTTCTCCCCAGGCGACGCTGTTCTCACGCACCTCGTCGGCGTCCTGGATCTCCAGCAGCAGCATCTTCTCGACCTGCGCGCGCGGATCGTCGAGGTCGGCGAAGGCCCGGTCGGTATACGCCTCGGCCCGATGATTGATGTGCTCCAAGGCAGCTCGCAGGATGCCCGCGCGATCCCTGAAGTGGTAGTAGATGAGCGCGGTGGACACCCCCGCGGCGGCGGCCAGCTTGTCGACCCGCAGCCCGCGGACTCCGTCCTGTCCGATGACTCGGACGGCGGCTTCCAGGATCTGGATTCGACGATCTGACACGATTCCTCACTTTAGGGGTGTCCGGCACAAGGGTCAGTCGACAGGTTCTTGTTGCGTGGTGCAGTGGATGCCGCCACCACCCGCCGCGATGGCGTCGATATTGATCTGCACGACCTGGCGGCCGGGGAACAGGCGCTGCAGGGTGGCCTGTGCGGCCGAATCGGTTTCGGGGTCGCCGAATTCGGGGGCGATGACGCCGCCGTTGCAAACGTAGAAGTTGATGTATCCGGCCGCGAAGTCGTCGCCCGCGCCCTTGTAGCGCAATTCCGAAGGCGCTTCGAGGGTTTCGATCCGCAGCGGCCGACCCTTCGCGTCGGTGGCATTGTGCAGGAGGTCGAGATGGCGGCGGGTCACGTCGTAGTCGAAGGACTCCTCGTTGTTGTCGAGCCCGGCGACCACCACGCCCGGTCCGGCGAAGCGGGCGTAGAAGTCGGTGTGGCCGTCGGTGATGTCGTGCCCGGCGATGCCCGGCAGCCAGATCACCTTCTCGATGCCGAGCAGATGGCGCAGTTCGGCCTCCACGTCGGGCTTCTTCCAGCCCCGGTTCCGATTGTTGTTCAGCACACAGGATTCGGTGATGATCGCGGTGCCCTCACCGTCCACCTCGATGCCGCCGCCCTCGAGCACCAGATCGGTGTGCACGGTCTCGACCCCGGCGCGGCCGTCGACGAAGGTGGCGACCTCGGCGTCCCGTTTGTGCTGCTGCTTGCCGCCCCAGCCGTTGAAGTTGAAGTCCACGCCGGCCTTGGTGCCGTTGCCCTTCACGAAGACCGGACCGGTGTCGCGCATCCACAGATCGTCGAGGTCGGCGGCGATGAGTTCGACGTTCGCGCCGCCGAGCAGAGTGCGCGCCATGTCGATCTCGTCCTGGCGCACCAGCATGGACACCGGCTCGAAGCGGGCGATGGTGGCGGCGATCAGGGCCAGGTTCTGACGGACCTGCGGCAGCAGCTGCTTGCCCCAGATGGCCTCGCTCGCACCGAAGGCCATCCAGGTGCGCTTGTGCGGCGCGCCCTCATCGGGCATCACCCAGTCGCGGCCGTCGGCGGGCTTGGACGCGCTCGAGTCGCCGCTGAACCACGACGAGATCGGCCCGTCGCAGCCCGCGAGCAGCAGCCCGCCCATGGTCAATATCCCCGATCGCACGAATCCGCGTCGTTCCATCTCGATGTCTCCTCGTGTGGGTGGCCCGGCGCGGCGTTTCCCTCGGCGGCGCGCTGAAACCGATAAAGCCGCAGGTAGAGCGGCCGTCCGCACATGACGACCCCGAAGCGGGCACCGCAGACGATAATCCTGACTGAATTTTCAGTCAAGGATCGCGGCGCAGGTCACAGGACGCGATGGGGTTCCGGTCCGCACGCGCGAGGTCCAGACTTGGAGAGATGATCACCGTCCGCATCACCGCTGCTCTGGCCGCTGCCCTCGTGATCTCGGGTGCCGTCGCCATCGGTCCGGCCGCCACGCCCGCGCGGGCGTACGGCCCGGCGTCGTGCGTTCCCGGGAATCCGACCCAGCCCACGGCGGAAATGTTCGCCACCAACAACACCGCCACCATCACCGATCCCGCCGATCCGCGACTGTCGGATCAGTTGTCGCTGTTCGAGCTGGAAGTGAACGCGACCGCGCTCACCGAACTCGCGTTGCCGGTCGGGTCGCAACTGCTCGACGGGGTGTTCTGGTCTTCGGACTCGGGCACCACCACCTATGAGCGCTCCCGCCGATTCCAGTTGGCCTGCACCGATTTCAAGAATCTGTGCTGGGTGGCCGACGACATCCGGGTGCGCGACAACCAGGAATCGGTGCTGACGTTCGAATACCTGCCGGGCGAGGACTCGCGCGCCAATGGGTTCACCGTCACCGTGCCGGGTATCGACCGCGCCCGTTTCCACGACGCTCTCATCGCCGATCCCGTGGTGCGCGACAAACTCGGTGGCGGATCGGTCACCCAGGACGGTTCGCTCATCCTGGTGGCCGATCGCGGCGATATGACACTGGTCCGCGACTTCGTGACCGGTCTGGGCGCGGCATGGAATTCCGATGCCGTCGTCTATGGCGACCGCGAATTCGTCCATTCCACCGGTACTTCCGCACTCGCATGTTCGCTCTGAAGGGCGGTCGGGCGACTAGAATTCAGAGATGACGACCACCCCGAACACGGTTGTCGGAATTCGTGACCGGCTCGTTCGCGCCGCGTACGAGCTCTATACCTGCACAGGGGTGCGCGCGGTGACCGCCGACATGATCGCCGACCGCGCGGGAGTCTCGAAATCCACTCTGTACGAGCACTTTCCGACATTGGACGAGCTGGTAGCGGTGGTGCTCGACCGCCGTGAGCGGCTGTGGACCTTCGGGCTCATCGAGGAACAGTCGCGGCTGCGCGGGACCACGCCCGAGGAACAGTTGCTGGCGATTTTCGATGTCTTCGACGAATGGTTCGCCGCAGCCGATTTCAACGCCTGCCTGTTCATCAATGTGCTGCTGGAAATGGGCGCGGACCATCCGCTCGGGCGGGCGGGCATCGAACATCTGCAGACCATTCGCGATATCGTCTCGGCCCGCGCCGAACGCGCGGGGCTGTCGGATATCGACAATTTCGCGCGCAGCTGGCACATCCTGATGAAAGGCTCGATCGTGGCCGCCGCGGAGGGCGATCGGCACGCGGCGCGGCGCGCGAAGGCCATGGCGGCCGAATTGATTCGGCAGCACCGGGCCGGGTGAGCCGACCAGTATTCTCGGGGGATGAAGCGTACGTCCTTCGCCGGGTGGCCCTGTTCGGTGGCCCGGACCATGGATCTGCTCGGGGACTGGTGGACTCCACTGGTGCTGCGCGAGGCGTTCTACGGGGTGCGGCGATTCGACGAGTTCCAGCAGGAGCTGGGGATCGCGCGCAATACCCTCAGCGACCGGCTGCGGCGGCTGGTGGAGGAGGGATTGCTCGAAAAGCGGCCGTATCACTCCGAACCCGTCTGGTACGAGTACGTGCTCACCGAGAAGGGGCGCGACTTCTGGGACGTGCTGCTGGTGATGTCGCGCTGGGGTGACCGCTGGCTGGCCGACGAGGACGGGCCGCCGGTGGTGCTCAACCACACCGCGTGCGGTCACGACACCCAGCTCAAGGTGGTGTGCGAGCACTGCGATCAGCCGGTGCCGATCGAGGAGTCACGGCTGCGCATGGGTCCCGGCTATCCCGAGCGGTTGCGCGCGCGGCCCGATATCCAGGCCCGGTTCGCCCGGCAGGAAGCCAAGTAAAACTTGGCGTTGACCTGCTTAGTCTATTTATGTAACCATCCTTGCGAGCAGCGACATTCACAGCGAGGTGACGCATGGAGTGGACCGGCGCGAAGTACGCCGACGGGCCGACGGCGCAGGCGGAGATCTGGATCGACGCCGCCCCGGAGGCGGTGTGGGAGCTCGTCTCCGACATCGGCCTGATGCCCGAGTTGAGCCAGGAACTTCAAGCGGCGCACTGGGTTTCGCCCGACACGCCACCCGGCGTAGGCGCTACGTTCGTCGGCACCAGCCGACACGAGGCACTCGGTGAATGGTCCACGACTTCCCATGTCGTGGAATGGAATCCGCCGTCCGTCTTCGCCTGGGCGGTCAACGATCCCGAAACCCCCACCGCCACCTGGCGTTTCACTCTCGAAGCCGAGAACGGCGGCACCACGCTGCGGCAGTGGGTTCGCATGGGTCCCGGGCGGTCCGGGCTCAGCAAGGCCATCGACGCCATGCCCGAGAAGGAAGAGAAGATCGTCTTCGTGCGCATGCGCGAGTTCGAGTCGGCCATGCGGCACGTGGTCGCCGAGATCAAGCGCCGCGCCGAGGCAGGTGTCCGCTGATGCGCACCGCCACCACCGTCGAGTTCTCCCGTGACACCCAGCAGGTCGTCGCCTTCGTCCGCGAGGCCGAGACCATGGGCCTGGATCTGTGCTGGGTCGCCGAGGCGTGGGGGTCCGACGCCCCTTCGGCGCTGGGCTACCTCGCCGCGCGCACCGAGCGAATCCTGTTGGGCTCCGGCATCATCCAGCTCGGCACCCGCTCCCCGGTCGCCATCGCACAAGCGGCGCTCACCCTGGCCGATCTCTCGGGGGGCCGATTCCTCCTCGGTTTGGGCGCCTCGGGTCCCCAGGTGATGGAGGGCCTGCACGGCGTCCCGTTCGCACGCGCCCTGACCCGCATGCGGGAGACGATCACCGTGATCCGACGGGCCTGGTCCGGGGAGAAAATCTCCTTCCAGGGCGACGCCATCCGAATCCCGTTGGACGGCAACAGCAAACCGATGCGCTTGTCCATGCCCGCCAACCCCGACATCCCCATCTACATCGCCAGCATGTCCCCCAGGATGCTGGAGCTCACCGGACAACTGGCCGACGGCTGGCTCGGCACCAGCTTCGTCCCCGAGGGTTCCGACGCCTACTTCGACCACCTCGACGCGGGCCTGAAATCCGCGGGCCGCACCCGCGCCGACATCGACGTCTGCCAGGGCGCGGAGGTCGCGATCTTCGACGACGAGGAAGCGGTCACCCGCCACATCGCGGGCCGAAAACTGGAGCTGGCCTTCAGCATCGGCGGCATGGGCACCGCCTCGACCAACTTCTACAACGCCGCCTACGCCCGCCAGGGCTGGGCCGACGTCACCGAGGAGATCCGCGAACGCTGGCAGTCCGGTGACCGCGAGGGCGCGACCGCCCTCGTCACCGACGACATGGTGCTCGCCACCACCCTGATCGGTACCGCGGACATGGTGAAGCGCCGGCTCCGAACCTGGAGCGACGTCGGCGTGGACACCGTCCGCCTCTACCCGGCGGGCGACACCCTCGACGCGAAACTGGCCAATCTGGCCCAGGCCCTCGACCTCGTCGCCGGACTCGACGAACCCGCCGCCACCGGCGACTGATCGCGGCGACGGGCCGCCGCGGAGCGGTCGGCCTAGTCTCGAATCATGGTGGAGCCGATGACGGATGGGGTGGTGCTGCCGTTGAGCCTGGTGGAGATGGCGACGCGGCAGGTGCGGGCCGAGGTGTTGAGCGGGGAGTTCGAGCCCGGGGAGCGGATCGGCGAGGAGGCGCTGTGCGCGCGGCTGGGGACCAGCCGCGCGCCGGTGCGGGAGGCGTTGCGGCTGCTGGCGCAGGAGGGGTTGATCGAACACCTGCCGCGGCGTGGGTTCCGGGTGACGGTCTGGTCGGAGACCGACATTCTGCAGCTGTTCGAATTGCGGCGAGTGCTCGAGCGGCACGCCATCGAGAGCGCGTTCCCGCTTCCGGCGCAGGGTGATCCGCTGCACGAGGTGCGGGCGGCGCTCGAGGAGATGCGGGCGGCCGATGCGGCCGGGGACCTCTTCGAACGTGACAATGCCCATCGACGCTTCCATGCCGCGATCGTGGGGCTGGCGGGCAACCATCAGCTGAACCTGGCCTACGCGCCGATCCTGCTGAAACTGCAGTTGCCGATGGCCCGCAATCTGCGCGCCGAGGCGCGCATCACGCAGCGGCGCAACGGTATCCGGCGGCATGCCGAACTGTTGAGCGCGCTGGAATCCGGGGACGCCGCCGTCGCGTGCGAGGCGCTGTCGCGGCACGGTGAGCTGGCCTACCTGGATCTGGACTTCCGGTAGCCCGAGATCCGATAACACAGCGGATACATTGCGAGACCACCGATTTCACACGTTTTGTCGACAATCGACAGATGCGAAACCCCGGTCCCACGGTCTCGGAGATTCTGGCCTCGCACGAGAGCGGCAGCGGTTCGCCCACGCAGACCGCCGCCCGCGTGGCCGACGCCATCGCGGCGCGCGGCGCGGACGGCACCTGGATCACCCCGGTGCCGCGCGAGCGACTGCTGGCCGACGCGGCCGAGATCGAGCGGCGGCCCGGGGCACGCACCTTACCGCTGTACGGGGTGCCGTTCGGGGTGAAGGATTCCCTCGATGTCGCGGGCTGGCCGACCACCCTGGCCTGTCCCGACTTCGCCTACACCGCAACCGAAACCGCGCCCGTCGTGCAGCGCCTGCTGGACGCGGGCGCGCTGTTCGTCGGCAAGACGAATCTGGATCAGTTCGCGACCGGGCTGAACGGCACCCGCACCCCGTATCCGATTCCGCGCAGCGTATTCGGCGGTGAGTTGATCTGCGGCGGCTCCAGTTCCGGGTCGGCGCGGGCGGTGGCGCTGGGCGAGGTGCCGTTCTGTGTGGCCACCGATACCGCCGGGTCGGGCCGGGTTCCGGCCGCGCTCAACGGGATTCTGGGCTGGAAGCCCTCGCGCGGGCTGATCAGCGCGGTCGGGCTGGTCCCGGCGTGCAAGTCGCTGGACTGCGTGACCCTGATGGCCACCACGGTCGAGGATCTGGACCGGGTGTTCGAGGTCGTCGCCGGCGTCGACCCGGACGATCCGTGGAGCCGGGCGCGCGGGCCGCGCCGCCCCGGCACCCGGCTGCGGGTCGGCCTGCCCGGCGTGCACGAGCTGGAGTTCTTCGGCGACGACGGGTTCCGTGCCGCCCACCTGGCGGCGCGGGATCGGCTGGGGCGGCTCGGATTCGACTGCGTGCCCACCACCCTCGAACCCTTCCTGGCCGCGGGCGAACTGCTCTATCAGGGCCCCTGGGTGGCCGAGCGGCTGGTGGAGTTCGAGACCTTCCTGACCGAGCATCCCGACTCGATCCTGCCGGTGATCCGGGAAATCCTCACCGGCGGTTTCCGTTTCACCGCGGTCGACGTGTTCCGGGCGCAGCAGCGCCTGCAGGAGTTGCGCGCGACGGTGGCACGGCTGTGGAGCGAGATCGACGTGATCGTGGTGCCGACCATCGGCACCACCTTCACCGTCGACCAGGTGCTCGCGGACCCGATCGCGACCAATACCGTGCTGGGCCACTACACCCATTTCGGGAATCTGCTGGACCTCACGGCGATCTCGGTGCCCATGGGCACCGCCGCGGACGGCCGTCCGCTCGCAGTCATGGTGTTGGGCCCTGCCCTTGCCGACGACACCGTGCTCGCGGCGGCCGCCCGCATCCTCGACGAGCCGCGCCAGGCCGGGGCGCACGCGGAAATCCGGCTCGCACAGAAGGAACGACAATGACGGCTGTCCACCATATCCCGGCGCTACCGGGTGATTTCAGCTTCGATCCGAGCACCCTGGCGCTGCTGGTCATCGACATGCAGCGCGATTTCCTGCTACCCGGCGGTTTCGGCGAGAGCCTCGGCAACGATGTGGCCCTGCTGCGCACCGTCATCGAGCCGCTGGCCGGGCTGCTGGCCACCGCCCGCGCGGCCGGGATCCCCGTCATCCATACCCGGGAGGGCCACCTGCCCGATCTCTCGGACTGCCCGCCCGCGAAACTGTTGCGCGGCAACCCCTCCCAGCGCATCGGCGACCCGGGCCGGTTCGGCCGGATCCTGGTGCGGGGCGAATACGGCCACGACATCGTCGACGAGCTCGCGCCCCTCGACGGGGAGGTGGTGATCGACAAGCCCGGCAAGGGCGCGTTCTACGCCACCGAACTGTCGGACGTGCTGACGCACAGGGGAATCCGCTCACTGCTGGTCACCGGGGTCACCACCGAGGTGTGCGTGCACACCACGGTGCGCGAGGCCAACGACCGCGGCTACGAGTGCCTGGTCGTCTCCGATTGCGTCGGTTCGTATTTCCCCGAGTTCCAGCGCGTCGGCCTGGCCATGATCGCCGCCCAGGGCGGCATCTTCGGCTGGGTCGCCGATTCGGCCGCCGTGCGCGCCGCCCTCGATTCCGCCGTCTCCCCCAGCCCGGCCCAGTGAACAGGAAGACCCATGTCCGTCGAAACCAAGCAGCCCGGTGAAACCGGTTCTGCCACACCGCTGTCGCTGCCGTGGTGGACCCGCGGCGACACCAATGCCTTCTTCGGCCTCGCGTTCAATATTCTCGTCAATGTCCTGACCCTCACCACGCTCTCGATCGCGGTGGTGAAGATCCCGAGCCATGACGTGCTGGGGACCGTGCTGCCCGCGCTGGGGGTCGCGCTGGTGCTGGGCAATCTCTACTACATGACGCTGGCGCGGCGGCTGGCCTGGCGCGAGGGGCGGGCCACGGTGACGGCGCTGCCGTACGGACCGAGCGTGCCGCACATGTTCATCGTGGTGTTCGTGGTCATGCTGCCGATCTACCTGAAGACCAATGACCCGATGCGAGCCTGGTCGGCGGGTCTGGCCTGGGCGTTCATGATCGGCGTGATCGTCATGATCGGCGCGTTCGTGGGCCCCTACATCCGCCGCATCACCCCGCGCGCGGCCATGCTGGGCACCCTCGCGGGCATCTCCATCACCTTCATCGCCATGCGGCCCGCCGCCCAGATGTGGGAGGCCGCCTGGATCGGGCTGCCGGTGCTGGCCATCATCCTCATCGGCTTCTTCACCGATGTGCGGCTGCCGGGCAATGTGCCCGTCGGACTGGTCGCCCTGCTCGTGGGTACGGCCATCGGCTGGATCGGCGGCTACATGTCGGTGCCCGATGTCTCCAAGGCCGCCCACGACATCGCCCTCGGATTGCCGAATCTGCGCCTGCACCTGCTCTTCGACGGCCTCTCGCACCTGGGCCCGCTGCTGGCCACCGCGATTCCCTTGGGCGTCTACAACTTCACCGAGGCGATGAGCAATGTGGAGAGCGCCGCCGCGGCGGGCGACAACTACAACCTGCGCAGCGTCCTGCTCGCCGACGGATTCGGCGCGATCATCGGCTCCGGTTTCGGTTCCCCGTTCCCGCCCGCGGTCTACATCGGCCACCCCGGCTGGAAGGACGCCGGCGGCCGCACCGCCTACTCCCTGGCCAGCGGCGCGATCATCGGATTGATGTGCCTGCTGGGCCTTTTCGGCGTCCTCGCCACCCTGCTCCCGATCCCCGCCATCGTCCCCATCCTGCTCTACATCGGCCTGCTGATCGGCGCCCAAGCCTTCCAAGCCGTCCCCCGCCTGCACGCGGTCGCCGTAGTAGCCGCCCTACTCCCCAACCTCGCCCAATGGGGCACCGGCCAGATCGACAACGCCCTCAGCGCCGCCGGCACCACCGCCGACAAGGTCGGCGTCGGCGCCCTCGGTCAGGCCGGAGTCGTCTACGACGGCCTGAAAACCCTCGGCGACGGCGCGGTCCTCGCGGGCCTGATCCTCGGCACCATGGTCACCTTCGTCCTCGAAAAGCGTTTCCGCGCAGCCGCACTGGCCTCCGCCGCCGGCGCCGCCCTCGCCTGGATCGGCCTCATCCACGCCCCCGAAGTAGCCTGGGCCGCCGCCCCGAAGGTGGCCCTCGGCTACCTCTTCTTCGGCCTGGTCTGCCTCTCGTGTTCCTTCCTGCGCACTCCCCGCCCCACTCCGGAAATCGCACCCGCCGAACCGATCCCCGACTAGTCGAGGTGGTCGGTTTCCTCGAGGAAGATGCGGAGACCCTCGGCGATCTTGGCCGCGGCGTTCTCCAATTGTTCCGGGGAGAGGGACTTGCCGAAGGACGCAGCCTTGAGGAGTTGGCGTTGGACCTCTTTGAGGTTCATCGTCGCCCAGTCGCGGCGTGAGAGTTCCGGCATGGGGCGGTACCCTACCTCGAGTAGAACGTTTGTTCGAGTGTCACAGGATGGGCGGCGGCGGTGTCTTGTGGGTACATGCTCGAATGAGGACAGGAGTCGTTCATGACCACGGCCGCTACCGAGGCGTTCGTCGCACATCGGAATCTGTTGTTCACCGTCGCCTACGAGATGCTGGGGTCGGCGGCGGACGCCGAGGATGTGTTGCAGGAGACGTGGCTGCGGTGGGTGGGGGTGGATCTGGAGACGGTGATCGATCAGCGGGCCTATCTGGTGCGGATGACCACGCGGCAGGCGTTGGGGCGGTTGCGGACGCTCGGGCGGCGGCGGGAGTCGTATGTGGGGCAGTGGCTGCCCGAACCGTTGTTGACCACGCCGGATGTGGCCGAGGATGTCGAGCTGGCGGAGAGTGTTTCGATGGCGATGCTGCTGGTGATGGAGACGCTGACGCCGACCGAGCGGGCGGTGTTCGTGCTGCGGGAGGTCTTCGATCTGCCCTATGACGAGATCGCGGAGGCGGTGGAGAAGACGCCGGCGGCCGTGCGGCAGATCGCGCATCGGGCGCGCTCGCATATCGCGGCGCGCCGCCCGCGCGGGACCGTGTCGGCCGCCGAGACCCGCGGCGTGCTGGCGGCGTTCCAGCGCGCGCTCGAGACCGGCGACCTGCAGGGGCTGCTGGATCTCATGGCACCGGACGTGGTGGCCCTGGGCGACGGCGGCGGCATCAAGCAGGCGCTGCCGCGGCCGGTCACCGGCGCGAAGCAGGTGGCGCGTCTGCTCGCGAAGGGCTGGAACGTCTTCCGCTCGAAGCTGACCCTGCAGCCGATCGTCGTCAACGGCCACCCGGCCCTCGCCTTCCGCGACGGCGACGAGGTGGACACGGTGATGGCGGTCCGCATCGACGACGGCCTGATCACCGGCCTCTACTCGGTGCGCAATCCGGAGAAGCTCTCGCACATGACCGAGGAGACCGTGCTCAGTCGCTGAGCCCGGTGAGGTAGGCGGCGACGGTCGCCCGCGCCCACTCGTGCACGCGGACGCCGTAGGCCGCGTGGCCGTCGCCGACGAATCGGCCGTCCGCGTCGCACAGGTCGTGGATCGAGCGCGCGAAGCGGGCCGGAGTGTGCCCGGGTAGCGGGTGGTAATCGGCGAGCGCCTCGGTGTCGTAGGCGAAGTCCTTGCCCTGGTGAGCGTTTCTCCTGCGCTGGACGCTGCCGAACCGGTTGAGCGCGTCCAGCCCGTGCTCGACGTAGAGCTGCAGCAGCCGGAACTGGCTGTCGAGGTACTGCTCGCGCGCGGCGGGCTGCTGGGGATGCTGCAGCAGATAGGTCAGCACCAGCGGCGTGTGCCAGGCGTACATCGCCGGATCGCCCTGTTCCTCGGCGAGCGCCCGGTGCCAGACGGGTTCGCACGGACTCACCGCACCGCATGAGCATTTCGTCGCGTCCGATCGCATGCCCTTGGCTATCACAAGCCGCTGGCGGTCAGCCGCGCCCGATGTAGGGCATGGCGTTGGCCATGACCGTCAGGAACGGGACGTTGGTGCTCAGCGGCAGCTCGACCTGCTGGGCGATGAGGCGGGCCACGTCGGCGGCGTCGATGGTGGGTTCGGGGCGGATGCTGCCGTCGGCCTGCAGCGACCCCGCCGCGATGCCGGCGGTGAGTTCGGTTGCGGCATTGCCGATATCGATCTGACCGGCGGCGATATTGTGCGCGCGCCCCTCGAGGGACAGCGCCTTGGTGAGGCCGGTGATGGCGTGCTTGCTGGCCGCGTAGGCGACGGTGTGCGGGCGGGGCGTGTGCGCGGAGATGGAGCCGTTGTTGATGATCCGCCCGCCCTGCGGGTCCTGGGTCCGCATCTGCCGGAACGCGGCCTGCGCGCACAGGAACGAACCGGTCAGGTTGATATCGATGACCTGCTTCCAGTCCTCCACCGCCACCTCGTCGATCGGCTTGCTGGGACCGAAGATTCCGGCATTGTTGAGCAGCACGTCCAGGCGGCCGAAGCGCTCGACGATCCACGCGAAGAGCGCGTCCACCGCCGCGGGATCGGTGACATCGGCCTGGAACGGCTCCGCGCCACCGGGTCCCGGCGCCGAAGCGACCGCTTCGTCCAGCGTGGCGACGGTGCGTCCGACAACGACGACCCGATGCCCGGCGGCGGTCAGCGCGTGGGTGATGGCACGGCCCAGGCCGGTTCCGGCTCCGGTGACGAGAACGATCTTGGATGTGGTCACGGCATCGAGCCTAGGCAAGCCCGGCGGGTCCCGGCCAATACCGCCGGATCACACGACCGGTATATCTTGTCGTTCCCCTGAGTCGACAGGCCATGCGGCGTCGGCGACCGGCGAGGTGTGGCCCAGGTGGTGCCACGCGACGGCGGCGGTCTCCGGCGCAACGCAGGACATCATGCGCACCAGCGCGTCGACGCCGTCTCGGACCGCCGGACTCGTTCCGCCGGACTCGGATTCGGCGGCGCGGCGCAGGATGGTCGTCAGTCGCATCAGTTGGGCGATGACGACATTGAAGCGTTTGGCCTCCATCAGCGCGGTGGCGCGGGCGATGGTGTCGTGCACCTCGCGGCGGGTCGCCGCCTCCCCCGCCGGGTCGGAATTCGCGACCCCGGAGCCCGTTTCGGCGGCCAGGCGCGCGACTCGCGCCAGCCACCGCTCCGCGCCGCGCGCCGAGACGTCGGCCCAGTCGACGTCGGCCTCGACCGGTCCGGCGAACAGCATGGCGATCCGCACGGCGTCGGGCCCGTGCCGCTCGATCTGGTCGCGCAGGTCGACCAGGTTGCCCAGGCTCTTGCTCATCGCCTTGCCGCCCATCAGCACCTGCCCCTGCGTGGTCAGGCGGGTGAACGGTTCGGTGAACGGGACCAGCCCCGCGTCGTACAGGGCCTTGGTGATGAAGCGGGCGTACAGCAGGTGGGCGGTGGCGTGCTCGCGCCCGCCGATGTACTCGTCGACCGGCAGCCAGCGGGCCAGCGCCTCCGGGTCGAAGGGGCCGTCGGTGTAGTGCGGATTCGGGTAGCGCAGGAAGTACCAGGACGAGTCGACGAAGGTGTCCATGGTGTCGGTGTCGCGGCGCGCGGGTGCGCCGCAGCGCGGGCACGGCACGGCGACCCAGTCCTCGGCGCTCGCCAGCGGGGATCCGCTGTCGCCGGGACTCAGCCGGTACCCGGAGTCGGGCAGGCGGACCGGCAGCTGGTCGTCGGGGACCGGCACCGCGCCGCAGCCTCCACAGTGGATGATGGGAATCGGTGTGCCCCAGTATCTTTGACGGGAGATCAGCCAGTCGTGCAGGCGGTAGGCGACCATGGTCCGGCCCGCGTCGTCCACGCTCTCGGTGCGGCCGATCCAATTGCGTTGCATGGCCAGCACTTCCGACGGCCACCCGTCGCGCAGCCCGGCCATGTCGTCCAGCAGCCGATCGGCGTAGTCGGTAATCCGGAAGAACCACTGGGTCAGGTCCCGCCGCTCCACCGCCGCGCCGCACCGTTCGCAGCGCCCGTGCACCACCTGTTCATTGGCCAGCACGGTCCGATCCTGCGGACACCAGTTCACCTCGGCGTCGGCGCGATAGGCCAGCCCGCGCTCGTACAGCCGCAGGAACAGCCATTGGTTCCAGCGGTAGTACTCGGGGTCGCTGGTGTGCAAGCGGGTGTGCCAGTCGAACGAGATCCCCATCCGCCGGAAGGAATCGGCCTGGGTCGCGATATTGGCGTAGGTCCACTCGCGCGGATCCAGACCGCGCTTGCGCGCGGCGTTCTCGGCGGGCAGCCCGAAGGAGTCCCAGCCGACCGGGAACAGCGTGTCGTGCCCGCGCATGCGCGCGAATCGCGCCATGGCGTCGCTGATCGCGAAGACCTCGGCGTGACCCATGTGCAGATCGCCGGACGGATAGGAGAACATGCTCACCACGTACCGGCGCGACGCCTCGCCGCCCATCACATCCCCCTGCGCTCGATGGCAGGGATGATAGTGAAACGGAATGACGGGCGACAGCGAATATCCGGGCGTGTGCGTCGGCAGCGTGGCCGGCTACAGGAAATTAACCGTTCGGTAACTCGTAACGCGTTGCAGCCCAACCTGATACAACCGCACGACCGACCGTGCTCTGATAATCTCTGGCAGAAGCGTTCGGCGTTGAGCGAGTGTACGTGTGGGGATCGCTTCAGCTGGGGGGATACTGTGCTGTCCGTGGCATTTCCGTGGACCGGTGGTTCACGTCGGCCCGACCCGGACGATACCGAAACATCTTACAGTGCACAGACTCTGGACGCCGCGCGGCATGCCAGGGCGACGGTCACGGGTGAGATTCTCGACGGTGTCGGCGACGCCGTGTCGCTCCGGCATCTGGAACGTCGGCGACGACGGCTGCTGACCATCGCGCTCTCGGTCATCTCGACCGGACTGGGCGGTGGGTATGTGCTGTGGCTGATCGACAACGGCCTAGGGGCGCAAGAGAAGTACGAGCAGTTCGGGACCATCGCCATCATCATGGTGACGCTGGTCGTCACCGTCGAGGCGATCCGGTTCGCGCTGGTCCTGGCCATGTCACTGACGACTTCGCTGGCCCGCAAACCGATTCCGATCCGCGCCCACGCGGGACTGAAGGTCGCATTGCTGATCACCTTCGTACCCACCAGCGAGGACCTCGCCGTGCTGGAGCGAACCCTGGTCGCGGCCAAGGGTATCCGGCACCGGCATCCGGGCGTCTTCGACGTGTATGTCCTCGACGAGGGCGATCCGCAGCAGCCCGACACCGTGCGCAAGCTGGTGGCCGCCATCGACCGCCGCCCGGGCAATCGGGTGCGTTATCTGAGCCGCGGCGGCAAGGACGAATACCACCAGAAGAAGGGCCCTTTCGAGACCCGTACCAAATTCGGCAACATCAATGCCGGGCTGGACATGATCCGCACCGACCCGGACCTGCCGGAGTACGACGTGGTCATGGGCCTGGATCCCGATCACGAGCCGATGCCCGAATTCGGGGAACGGATGCTCGGCTACTTCAACGATCCGGACGTGGCGTATGTGGCCGGGCCGCAGGCGTATGCGAACGCCGAGGACAATGTGGTGGCGAAACTGGCCGAGAGCCAGCAGTTCGTGTTCCACAGCCTGATCCAGACCGCGGCCAACGCGCACGGCGCGCCCATGCTGGTGGGCACCAGTTACGCCATTCGCAGGGACGTGCTCGCCGCCATCGGCGGCATCCAGCCGTCCATCACCGAAGACATGGCGACCAGTTTCGCCATTCTGCCGCAACGCAATCCGGACACCGGCCGCCATTGGAAGGGCGTGTACACCCCGGATCTGCTGGCCCACGGCGAGGGCCCCGCGTCGTGGGGTGATTTCTACAAGCAGCAGAATCGCTGGTCCCGCGGGGCCATGGAGCACATGCTGTTCGGTCCGTTCGTGGTGCAGCTGCTGCGCATGTGGCGCACGCCGGCCCGGATCGTGCACTACCTGCTGTTGATGGCGTTCTATCCGGTGATGGGGACGGTCTGGCTGCTGGGCGCGGCCAATGTGGCGATCTTCAGCTGGTACGGGGTCAGCGGCGCGGTGGTGTCGCCCGCCAGCTGGTTCCTGTTCTACGGCTGGGCGTCGGTGAGCCAGATGACGCTCTACACCTGGGCGCGGCGGCACAATGTGAGCCCGTACGAGACGACCAATTCCTGGGGCGTCTACGGCATGTTCATGAGCGTCATCACCGCACCGGTCTATGCGAATTCGCTGCTCAAATGCCTCTTCCGGCGACCGGTCGGTTTCGACGTGACGCCCAAGGGCGCGAAGAGCCGCGGTGACGGCTGGTTCACCTTCCGGCTCAATCTGATGTGGCTGCTCTTCTATATCGCCGTCACGGTGCTCACCACGCTGCGCGGATGGGCGGCCCCGGCCACTCTCATGTGGCCGCTGTTCGGGGCGTTGATCTCGGCCGCGCCACTGCTGGTGTGGCAGCTCAATCCGCTGTTCGTGGCCTGGACCCGACGCCGCAGATCCCGTGCGGCAACGGAATTCGAGATGCTCGAGGCGCCCGAGGAGGAGCGGGCGTGCTGAAGCAGACGCCGACCCGTTTCGTGCGCTGGGTGGTGACGGCCGTGGTGGTCGGCACCCTCGCCATCGCGACCACCGCGACGGTGGCCGCGCTGTATCACCGGTTCCAGCACAATCGGCTCATCAATTCCGATGACTACAAGGCGAAGTACGGCAAGTGGGAAGTCGTGACGCTGCCGAAGGACATCGACGCCAACATCATTCATTCGATCGTGCTGCCGACCGGCAAGGTGCTGCTCATCGCGGGCAGCGGCAACGATCACCACAATTCCGACAAGGGCATCTACAACTCGCTGATCTTCGATCCGGAGACGCGGACCGCCAAGCGCATCGACACGCCGGTGGATCTGTTCTGTTCCGATCACGCCTATCTGGCCGACGGCACGATTCTCATCGCGGGCGGGACCGGCAGCTACGAGGTGCTGCCGGAGAATCTCACGCACGCGGGCGGATACATGACGATCCGCAACGAGGACCCCGATCATCCCGGTGTCGTACCCAAGGGAACGACCTTCACGGGCAAGGACAGCGGGAAGGTGTATCGCTCCGATCGCGATATCACCGTGCCGCCGGCCGCCAAGGATCCGGTCACCTACAAGGTGTCGGCGACCGACCGGAATGTGTACGTCTCCGCCGACGCCACCGGGACCGACGGCGTGTGGGATCACAACGACCACTACATGATCGGCGGGCTGAGTTTCGCGGCGCAGCAGAACCTGTACGGTTTCGCGCCGGAGATGGCGTTGAAGAAGAAGGAATATCAGGGCATCGACGCCTCGTATCTGTTCAATCCGTGGACGGAAACCTATGAGGCCGTCGGCAATATGAACTACGCCCGCTGGTATCCGACGCTGACCCGGCTGGCCGACGGGAAGGTGATGGTCACCTCGGGACTGGACGGTTCGGGGCGAATCCTGGACGGGCAGACCGAGATCTACGATCCGGCGACTCGCGCCTGGGTGGAGCGCGACGATCTGCGGCGCATCCTGCCCACCTATCCGGCGGTGTTCCAGACCGCGTCGCCGGATCTGCTGTTCTTCAGCGGCCCGACCACCGGGTGGGGTCCGGCCGAGGAGCATCGGGATCCGGGCCTGTGGAATCTGGCCGACAATTCCTTCCAGCCGTTGCCGGGGATACGCGATCCGAACATGCTCGAGACCGGGTCCTCGACGTGGCTGGGGCCGGTGCAGGATCAGCGGCTGCTGGTGGTCGGCGGTGGCGGCGTGGGTGATTCGGACCTGTCGACCGGGCGCATCGATATCGTGGATCTGAAAGCGGCGCAGCCGAGGTTCGAGCCGCTGGCGGTGCTGCCGCAGGGCACGCGCTACCCGAATCTGGTGCCGCTGCCCAGCGGGGATGTGTTCATCACCAATGGCGCCCACGACTATCGCGGGCGCGGGTCCAGCGACATTCTGGCCGCGTTCCTGCTGGATCAGCAGGGCGGGCTGCATCCGATGGCCGATCCGACCGTCGGGCGCGACTATCACTCGACGGCGGTGCTGCTGCCGTCCGGGCAGATCATGACCGAGGGGTCCAATCCGCTGTTCGCGGACAAGAAGAACACGCTGCCGGGCAAGTTCGAGCGGCGCATCGAAATCTATACGCCGCCTTACCTGTACAAGCCGGACGGCGGGACGGTGGCGCGGCCGGTGATCACCGGCGGGCCCACCGAGATCCGGCGCGGTGAGAATTTCGAGTACACGGTCGGCTCGACGCTGGCCGAGGTTCCGGCGGCGGCCGATATCAAATACATGCGGTTGATCGCTCCGGCGGCGATCACGCATGTGACCGACACCAATGAGAAGGTGATCGATCTACCGGTGACGCGCACGGATTCCGGTCTGTCCGTAGCGGTTCCGGACAATTCGGCCATCGCGCCGTCGGGCTATTACATGCTGTTCGCGGTCGATGCGGCCGGGGTGCCCGGTGTCGCGAAATGGGTCCATCTGGGCTAGGACAGCTGGTCGAGCAGCAACTGGCGGTCGAATTCGCCGGCGGGCTGTTCGCTGGTGCCGCAGCGGCCGTCGGACTGTCCCGGCGTCTTGATGAACGCGTGCTCGATCATGGCGCCGGGGTCGAAGCGGGTGCTGGGCAGCGTTCCGACCCGCTGCCCCTGCGGATTACACCAGTCGGCCAGCTGCGCGGTGTTGGGCGCGCCGTTGACCGAGCTGTCGATCATGACGAACAGCTGATGTCCGTATGCCTGCTCGATTCGTGTGGCGTACGAACGGATCTCGGCCTCGGGCCGCCGGTTGGCCACGTTCAGGGAGATTCCCGCCACCGGCTGATCCGGGCTGATGGTGTGCAGCAGCTCGGCGACCCGGCCCGGGTCCACCCAGGTGCTGTTGCCCACGTCCAGGTAGACGGCCGTCGCCGGATTGTGTTGCCGCAGTTGACCGTAGGCGAAACTCAGCAGCGCCAGCCGAGCCGCGCGGTCGGTATCGTTCATCTCGGTCGCGTGGGCGAGGGCGTCCGGCTCGAGGATCACGATCGCCGGATTCGCCCCGATCGCGTCGCTGACACCCTGGATCCACTGCCGGTACGCGTCCGCCCCGGCCTGTCCCCCACCGGATTCGCCGTGCAGGTCCCGCCCGGGGATGTTGTACGCGACGAACATCGGAATCGATCCGGCGGATTGCGCCCGCGCGATGTCCTGCTGAACGGTCCCCGCCGTCACCTCCAGGTCCCGGGTCAGCCACTCCGCCACCGGAGTCCGCAGCAGCCGTTCGAGGTTGGCCCGCACCCGCGGCTCGGTCACCGACGGCAGGGTGGCCCGCAGATCGGAGTAGTACCGATCATTGGACTCCAGCAACAGTTCCGCACCGGCGGGCGCGTTCCGCTGGAGGATCGCCCCCGCATCGGGCGCGTCCGGTCCGTGTCCGCACCCGGACAGGACGAGCACCGCCCCGCACACGATTCCCGTCCGCCCGCTGATCGACCGACCCCAGCTCGATCGCCTTCGCATGGACACAGTATGCCGGTGGCCCGAATCACCCGCTCTCCAGGGCGATTCGGCTCGAACCGCGAATGGGCCTGATCGTGCACAAATCCTCGCCGGACGGCGGCTTCCCGCCAATTGTCCTGTCGAAGTGCACGTTCAGGCCCATTCGGCGCTCTCGCGCCTCCCGACCTCAGAGCTTCACTACCTGCGTGCCGTCCGCGAAATCGTCATGCCAGCCCTGCTTCGTCGAGCTCGCGCTCACGGTGACCGCGATCGCCACGGCCGCGCAGAACCACAGCAGGCCGCCGACCCAGGGAATCAGGTTGAGCAGCATGTAGGCATTGCGCTTGGCCGAATCGGCGAGACTCGGCTTGGGCGCACCCCCGGAACCGTTGACGTGCAAGCCGAGCAGTTTCTTGCCCGGTGTCGCGCCGGTCAGCACCTCGAAGCAGACGAAGTACAGGAACGCGAATCCCGCGCCCGGCAGGATCGAGGCCCAGCCCGGCAGGTCGAAGATCCAGAACAGGATGCCGCCGACGATTCCGGCGACGATCCAGTCGATGAAGCGGGCCGCGGCGCGAACGCCGATCCCGGCCGGGGTCACCCCGACGATCGGTCCCGCGAAGGGGGCGTAGCCGTATTCACCCGTGGTCATGGCTCCTCCTCATGTCGACCACTGTCTGTTTTCATCCTTGCCGCCGGGGGCCGCGCCCCGCATCGGGGAATGCCCGGAACCCGACCCTGAAACCCGGGTGCCCGGTGCTCAGAAGACGAAGCCGCGCAAGGCCAGGAAGCGCAGTCCGCCGACGGCCGCCATGATGGCGATCACAGCGCCCGCCTCGACCATCGCGCCCAGGCCGGGTGCGAAGAAGTCGAGTCCGGCCAGCGCGGCCGTGCTGACCCCCAGGCCGATCACGGCCAGCCCGCCGCCCTCCCACTGCGCGGTGAACCAGCCGACCCGGCCGGCCGCGCGGAAGGTGAGCCGCCGGTGCAGTTCGTTCGCGATGACCGTGCTCAGGATCGAGCCCGCGATATTGGCGATCAGCGGTCCGATTCCGATCATGGCGACGAACAGCAGGGCGTAGGCGATATTGCTGAGGCCGCCGACCAGGGCGAAGCGGATGAGCTGGGCGAGTGCGTGATCGCCGCGCAGGAATCCCGTGACGCGGCCGAATGCCTGAGCGCGCAGCCTCGAGTAGCCGTCGAACGCCAGATCGGCGGCGGCGAGGATCATTTCGTCCCCGAAGGCGTTCCGCGGACCGGCGGTGGCGAGTGCTGCGCTGTTCATGGTTGTACTGTCGCCAGCCGCGCTGACACCGGGCTGACGCCGGACTGACGCGGCGCTGTCGTCGCGCTCGGCATGGGCGGAGCCGTGCCGCTGATCTTTGGCAGACTGGCGGTATGGCACCGGAGCGTTGTCCGTTCACCACAGGAATCCATGATGTCGACGCCTTGCACGAGGAGCTGCGCACCCGCGGGGACGGCGTGCATCAGGCCGAATTGCCCGACGGCTCACCGGCGTGGGTGATCACCGGCTACGACGCGGTACGACGGCTGCTCGCCGACCCGAACGTCTCCGCCGCCAAGGCCGACAGCACCACCGGATACAAAGGCAACAGCCTGCCGCCCGCCCTGGACGCCAACCTGCTCAACATGGACGGCGAGCACCATCGCCGCATTCGCAAGCTCGCCGCCGAAGCCTTTGCGCCCCCGCAGTATCCGGCCCAGGAGAAGGTGATCCTGGACACCGTGACCGAACTCGTCGCGCAACTGCCCGCCACCGGCGAGGTCGATTTCATGGACGGGCTGTGCGAGCCGTTGCCGGTGCGCGTCACCGGCACACTGCTGGGTCTGTCCCCCGATCAGCTCGGCGATTTCCGGGCCGCGTCCGCGCCGCTGCTGCGCGCCGACGATTCGCACGAGCCCGAGGCCTTGCGCACTTCGATGCGAACCCTGCTGGGACTGATCGGCAACGCGATCGCCGCCAAGCGCCGCGACCCCGGCCAGGACCTGCTCTCGGCGTGGATCGCCGCCCGCGACGGCGACGACCGCCTCACCGAGGACGAGCTCATGAGCCTGGCGTTCATCACCATCGTCGGCGGCTTCGAGAACACCATCAGCCTCACCTCCGCGGTCCTCGACGACGTGGTCCGCGACCACCAGCCCCAGGCCCGCGAATTACTCGACCGCCCAACAGAATTCGCCGCCTTCATCCGCACCCGAATCCGCGCCAACTCCCCCATGAACTACGCCGTCCGCCGCTTCCCCCTCACCGACCTCGAGATCAACGGCGTCCAAATCCCCCGCGGCCACACAGTTTTCGCCTCCATCCGCTCAGCCCACCTCGACCCGGCAGGCAAAACCCGCCCCGCCCTCACCTTCGGCCACGGCCGCCACCGCTGCCTAGGCGCAACACTGGCCGAACTACAAACCATCCACGCCACCAGAGCAGTCCTCCACAAATACCCCACCCTCAACGCCCCCCGCCCCCGCAACTCCTACACCCTCCGCCACTCCTGGCTCACCCACGCCCTAGCCGAACTCACGTTGACAGCCACCTAACCCTGACAACCAAGGCGCGTTGTGGCTCAGCTCTTCTTCTTTCCCCAGTTGGGGTCTCGGCGGCGGAGTTCCCATTGGGCGATGGAGCGTTTGTGGACCTCGTCGGGGCCGTCGGCGAGGCGGAGGGTGCGGAGGTGGGCGTACATGCTGGCGAGGGGGAAGTCGTCGGAGACGCCGGCGCCGCCGTGGACTTGGATGGCGCGGTCGACGACCTTCAGCGCCACGTTCGGGGCCGCGACCTTGATGGCGGCGATCTCGGTGCGCGCGGCCTTGTTGCCGACCGTGTCCATCAGGTACGCGGCCCGCAAAGTCAGCAGGCGGGCCATGTCGATCTCGATGCGGGCCTCGGCGATCCAGTCCTGGATGTTGGCCCGATTCGCCACGGGCTCACCGAAGGTCAGGCGGGATTGGGCGCGGTCGATCATGAGGTCCAGGGCGCGTTCGGCCATGCCGATGGAGCGCATGCAGTGGTGGATGCGGCCGGGGCCGAGGCGGGCCTGGCTGATCATGAAACCGTCGCCCTCGCCCGCCAGCAGGGCGGTCTTGGGGACGCGCACGTTCTCGAAGGTCACCTCGGCGTGGCCCTCGCGGTCCTGGTAGCCGAAGACCGGCAGGCCGCGCTGGACGGTGACGCCGGGGGCGTCGATGGGGACGACCATCATGGACTGCTGGCGGTGCACCGCAGCGGTCGGATCGGTCTTGCCCATGACGATGAGCACCTTGCAGTTCTTGTGCAGCGCATTGGAAGTCCACCATTTGCGGCCGTTGAGCACGTAGTCGTCGCCGTCGGGCTCCATGCGCAGCTGGATATTGGTGGCGTCGGAGCTGGCGACCGCGGGCTCGGTCATGGCGAAGGCCGAGCGGATGTCACCGGCCAGCAGCGGGGCCAGCCATTCCCGCTTGTGCTCCTCGGTGCCGAACAGCGTCAGCACCTCCATGTTCCCGGTGTCGGGGGCGCTGCAGTTGGTGGCCTCGGGAGCCAGATGCGCACTGCGGCCCATGATCTCGGCCAGCGGCGCGTATTCGAGGTTGGTCAGGCCCGGACCCCATTCGGGATGCGGGTGGAAGAGATTCCACAGGCCCCGCTTCTTGGCCTCGGTCTTGAGCTCCTCCACGACCGGCGGCTGGAAGTGCGGGTCGCCGGACTCGGCCATCTGCGCCTCGTACACCGCCTCGGCGGGGTAGATGTGCTCGTCCATGAAGGCGAGCAGGTCGTCCCGGTAGCGGCTGGCCCGCTCCGACAGCTCGAACATCGAAACTCCTGACGGTGGCTGGTGATCCGTTCGGACCGTACGTGAACTTGACGCCGGATTCAACTTTGGAGGGCGGCGAGACCCGCCCGCAGCAAGGGGTCGACGCCCTCGCCGAAATGCTCGAAACCCGAGCCGACGGTCTGGCCGTGGCTGAACCGGAAGTAGATGCCCTCGCTGATCACGGCCAGCTTGAACGACGCCAGCGCGACATAGAAGCCGACATCGGACAGGTCCCGGCCGGAGCTGACCGAATATCGCTCCAGCACTTCGGATTCGCTCGGATAGCCGGGGGCGAGCGCGACATCGCTGACACCCAGCAGACCGGAATCGCTCATCCGCTGATAGACCAGCAGCAGGCCGATATCGGTGAGCGGATCGCCGAGAGTGGCCATCTCCCAGTCGATGACGGCCGCGACCCGGTCGGCGTCGTCGACGAGGACATTGTCGAGGCGGTAGTCGCCGTGCACGATGCCGGTGGGCGATTGCGCGGGAAGGTGTTTGGTCAGCAGCTCGTGCAGTTCGTCCGCGGCGGGCAGGTCGCGGCTGTAGGAGGCGTCGAGCTGCTTCTTCCAGCGGCGAACCTGACGCTCGAGGAAGCCGTCGGGGCGGCCGAAGTCCTGCAGCCCGACCGCGACGGGGTCGACGGTGTGCAGGGCGGCGAGGGTGTCGATCAGGCCGGTGGCGATGACGCGGGTGCGATCGCTGCCCAGCGCGACCAGTTCGGCCGAGGTGCGATACGGCGTGCCGAGGACGCGCTCCATGACATAGAAAGGCGCGCCGATGATTTCGGGGTCCTCGCACAGCGCGTAGGTGGCGGGCACGGGAACGGCGGTGGCGGCCAGGGCGCTGATGACGCGGTGCTCCCGGGCCATGTCGTGGGCGGTGGCGAGCACGTGGCCCAGCGGCGGCCGCCGCACGATCCAGGACCGGCTGCCGTCACTGATCTCGTAGGTCAGATTCGACTTTCCACCCGCGATCAGCCTGCCTGCCAGAGGCCCGTTCACCAGGCCGGGCCGGGTCTCGGCCAGCCACACGGCAAGTCGCTCGAGGTCCAGGCCGGGTAGGTCGGCCCGCTGGTCGTCGCTCATGTGTCTCCCCGCTGCTCAGTGGCCGTCGGCCTGCTCGAGCAGGCGCGCCTGGTAGTGCCGCATGCCCGCCAGCCAGCGGTCGTAGTCGGCACCCTTGCGACGGTACATATCCAGCACCTCCGGGTGGGGCAGGATGAGGAATCGCTCGTCGTCGACCGCCGCCATCACCAGCTCGGCGCACTCGTCGGGGGTCAGCACCGCGCCCGCCGAGGTGACCGCGCGGGTGGCGGCCATACCCAGTGCGTCCCCGGAGTTCTCGCCCGCGCGCAGCAGCGGGGTCTCCACACCCATCGGGCACAGGCAGCTGACGCGAATGCCGCGGTCGCCGTAGGTCACCGACAGCCATTCCGCGAACCCGACCGCCGCGTGCTTGGTGACCGAGTATGCGGCCGAACCGATCTGGGTGAGCAGGCCCGCCGCCGAGGCGGTGCCGATGAAGTAGCCCTCCCCGCGCTCCAGCCAGCCGGGAACCAGCAGGCGGGCCGCGCGAATGTGCGCATTGAGGTTCACGTCGAGGGTGAGCGCCCAGTCCTGCTCCTCGCCGAGCCCGACCGGGCCGATCACGCCCGCATTGGCGAAATACAGATCGACGGGACCGAATTCGCCCTCGCAGCGGGCGATGAGCTCGGCGATGCGGGCCGGGTCCGAGACGTCGGCCCCGACCGCGACGGCCTCGCCCGGGGCGTCGGACTCCAGGCCCGCCACCACCATGGCGGCCGCGTCCGCGTCCAGGTCGGCGACCACGACCCGCGCGCCGGCGCGCACCAGTCGCGCGGCGATCGCGCCGCCGATGCCGCCCCCTCCGCCGGTGACGATGGCGTTCTTACCCGCGACCTGCACGTGAGCTCCCTCCGAGCCCGGGCCGGCAACCGAATTCGCCACCTCGGGCTGGATCGGATGGACCGGCTGATGGAATATGAAACCTACGTCGGATTCAAGTTGACGGTCCGTCCGGCGTCAACCAACCCGGTCACGAGGTGAGAAACCGATGCAGGCAGCGGAACTGGTGGGGCGATGGCGGCGGCTGGACGAGCGCCGGGTCGCGGCCAATGGAATCGAGTTGCGGGTGGTCGAACACGGGACCGGTGCGCCGGTGGTGTTCTGCCACGGTTTTCCCGAGCTCGGATTCTCCTGGCGGCATCAGGTTTTCGCGCTGGCCGACGCCGGATTCCGCACGCTGACACCGGATATGCGCGGATACGGCGGGAGTTCGCGGCCCGCGGGACCCGCCGGGTACGACATGCTCACGGTGTGCGCGGATCTGGTCGGGCTGCTCGACGCCTACGGGCTCGAGGACGCGATCTTCGTCGGCCACGACTGGGGCGCGTCGGTGGTGTGGCATCTGGCCCGCGAGTATCCGGAGCGGGTGCGCGCGGTCGCGGGGCTGAGCGTGCCCGCCACCCCGCGCTCGTCGGGACCGCCGACGCAGATCATGCGGGCGCGGCTGGGCGAGGACTTCTACATGATCTGGTTCCAGGAACCGGGCGTCGCGGATCGGGTGCTCGACGCCGACGTGCGCCGCACGCTGCTGCAGGACGACATCCTCAGCAAGCAGAACTTCCTCGACACCAGCAGTCCCGAACCACCGCTGCCGGAATGGCTGAGCGAGCCCGAATTCGATTACTACGTAGAGACTTTCACCGAGACCGGGTTCACCGGCGGGCTCAACTACTACCGCAACCTCGACCGCACCTGGGAGCGGACCGCCCACCTCGAGGGCGTGAAGATCGGGCAGCCGTCACTGTTCATCGCCGGATCCACCGACCCCGTCATCCGGTTCACGCCCCTGCAGAAGATGCCGGAGCTGCTCAGCGACCTGCGCGGATCGATCATCCTCGAGGGCGCGGGGCACTGGATTCAGCAGCAGCGGCCCGCCGAGGTCAATGCCGCGCTGATCGACTTCGCTACTCGGCTTTGAGCTGCAAAGCGTTGACCCACAGCTCGGTCAGGGTGGTGACCAGCTTCTCGAACGGAATCCGCTGGTTCTGAACGAAAACCAGGTTCGCCATGCGGCTCACCATGCCCGACAGGGCGTGCGCGGTGATCATGGGGTCCAGCTCGGCGCTGGCGCGGCCGGTGGCCTGCAGGTCGCGGATCATGCGGGCATTGCGCTGCGCGAAGGCTTTCCCGCGCTCCACGCGCAGGCGGCGGAAGTTCTCGTCGATGTGGGCGACCTGCTCGAACAGCGCCATCAGGCGGGCATTGCGCTTGTAGGACAACAGATAATCGCGATGGGCGGCCTCGATGAGGGCGCGCGGATCGGTGATGCCGCTGCGTTCGCGCACATGCGGGTGCAGCATCTCCTCGGAGACCTGTTCGACCAGCGCGGCGAAGATCTCGTCCTTGCTGTCGAAGTAGGTGTAGAACGACCCCGAGGCCATCCCCGCGGTCTTGGAGATATCAGCGATCTTCGCGTCGAGGTAACCGTCGCGCTCGAACACCTCCCGGGCGGCCGCGATCAGGGCGGTACGGGTGCGCTCCCCCCGTTTGGTGCGCGGGGCGGCGCGACGGGATTCGCTCTCCCCTGCCATCGGTTCGGACGCCAACGCTGATCACTGCCTATCGTTCTGCGGACTTGCCAGGCGGCAACCGTATCAACTCGCCGCGATGCGCCGGTCGAGGACCGGGAGGGCGAACTCGGCCCAGCGAATGTTCTCTTGTTCGAGGGCGATTCCGCGCAGCAGGCTCAGATAGGGGCCGATGCGGTCGGACTCGGTGAGGTAGGCGTGTTCGCTGTGGCCGTCGAGCAGGCGGGTGCGCAGCCGTTCGTAGCGGGCCAGCTTCGCCTTCGACCACTCCAGTTTCGCCTCGATGGCGGCGCGGATCGCGGGGGCGTCGGAGGTGTCCATGGCTTGCACCTTCACCATCAGCTCGTCGCGGATGGCGGTCGGTTTGGCGGGTTCGGCGATGAAGGCGTGCAGGGCGGCGCGGCCGGCGGGGGTGATGGAGTGCAGGCGCTTGTTGGGGCGGCGCTCCTGCTCGACCACCCGCGTCTCGATGAGGCCCTCGGCGGCCAGCCGCTCGAGTTCCTTGTAGAGCTGCTGCGGGGTGGCGGGCCAGAAGTTGGCGACCGAGGCGTCGAAGCCCTTGGCCAGGTCATAGCCCGAGGCCTCACCCTCGAGCAGGGTCGCCAATACCGCGTTCCGTAGCGCCATCCGCTCAGGCTACCACCTTTGATGATTATTAAATTTATTGTCCAGTTTCTAGTGGACTGACGATTCCAGCCGGTCTACCGTATGAACTATCTACTCAATTAATTGACTATTTGAGGTGGGCATGTACGACTACGACGCCATCGTCATCGGCGCGGGCAATGCCGGATTGACCGCCGCCGCGACCCTGCAGCGGGCCGGTACGCGGACGTTGCTGGTGGAGCGGCACAATGTGCCCGGCGGGTGCGGAACCTCGTTTCGGCGTGGACGATTCGAGTTCGAGGTGGCGCTGCACCAGCTGTCCGGGGTCGGGGTCACGGGGCAGCCGATCTCGTTGCGCGAGGGGCTCTTCCAGCAGCTGGGGATCGCGGATCAGCTGGAATTCGTGCAGGAGCACGACCTGTACCGGGCCGTGGTGCCCGGTGTCGTGGACGTGACCGTCCCGGCCGACTGGGATGCGGCCGTCGAGATGTTCGACACCGAGTTCCCGGGGAATCGGGATCGGGTCGCGCGGTTCTTCGAACTGGTCAAACAGGTGACGTTCTGGCAGATCGCGGCCATGCGCGGGATGCCGGGCGAGCAGATCGATCCGCTGCTGTTCCGCTACGGGCTGCGGCCGACGCGCGACGTGCTGGACGAGTTCTTCGAGGACGAGCGGATCAAGGTCGTGCTCGGGATGTACTGGACCTATCTCGGACAACCGCCGTCGGAGCTGCGGTTCCAGGACCTGGCGTTGACGCTGTTCGCGTACCTCGAGTTCAAGCCGTGGCATGTGCGCGGCGGATCGCAGGCCATGTCGGGGGCGGTGCTCGACTCGTTCCTGCGGGCGGGCGGAGAGGTTCGATTCAATACCGGCGTCGAGCGGATTCTCACCGAGAGCGGCCGGGTGATCGGAGTGCGGCTCGAGGACGGGTCCGAGGTGACCGCGCCCGATGTGGTGTCGAACGCGTCGCTGCCGACCACCTACGGCATGCTCGAGGGGATCGAGATTCCCGGCGCGGTACGAAATGACCTGGCCACCAGGCGAATCGGGGTGTCCGGGTTCGTCCTGCACATGGGCTTGGACGCCACGCCCGCCGAGCTGGGGTTCACCGCCAGCACCACCTTCGTCAACCGCGACACCGACGACGATCGCACCTACCGTGCGTGGAAGTCGTTCGAGCCCGCCCGTGGAATCTGCGTCAGCTCCTATGATGTCGCGCCGATCGGGTTCGCGCCCGCGGGGACGACCCATGTCAGCCTGATGACCTTGCAGTACGCGGACATCTGGCGCGATGTCGCGCCGCCGGAGTACGCGCGCACCAAGTTCGCCTTCGCGCAGACGCTGCTGGATCTGTGCGAGACGGTCACGCCCGGGATTCGCGACGCCATCGAAGAGGTCGATGTCGCAACGCCTTTGACCATGATGCGGTATCTGGGCCATCCCGGCGGTTCCATCTACGGCTACGACCAGGACGCCACCGAAGGCTGGCTGTTCCGCAACAGCGAGCGCGAAACCCATGTCCCCGGACTGCATGTCGCCGGTTCCTGGTCCGGCATGGGCGGATTCCAGCCCACCCTCGAAGCGGGGGCCCGCGTCGCGCGCCGCCTGCTGCGCACCACGGCCGCCTGAACGGAGCACATCGTGAAACGACATCCCCTTGCCACCCGATTCGACGGTGCGGCAGGCATTCTCGCCGAGATCGACGCCCGGATTCCCGAGACCCGCGACCACGCCGCCGAGACCCGGGCCATCGTCGATGCCTATCACCCGAAGCGGCTCTCGCTACGTGTCGAGGCCGTGGTCGAGGAAACGCCTTCCGCCAGGACGTTCCGGCTGCGCCGCCGCGACGGAGCCGGGCTGCCACCGTTTCTCGCGGGCCAGTACGTGAATCTGTTCGTCGACGGGACCAGCCGCCCGTTCGCCATCTCCTCGAGTCCGGCCACCCTCGATCACTACGACCTGACCGTGCGCCGAGTCCCCAACGGGCGCATCAGCAATCTGCTCATCGACAGCGTGGAAGCCGGACAGGTGCTCACCACGACCGGCCCGATGGGCACCTTCCACCACAATCCGCTCTTCCACGGCGATCGCGTGGTCTTCCTGGCAGGCGGTTCGGGCGTCGCACCCGCGATGAGCATGCTGCGCGACATCGCCGACCACGGACTCGACCGCGAATTCCATCTGGTCTACGGCTCTCGCGACGATGCCGACATCCTCTTCCGCGACGAACTCGACAGCCTCGCGGCCCGCCACCCGGGCATCACCGTCGACCACGTCATCGCCGACCCGTCCCCCGCATGGACCGGACGCACCGGCTTCCTCGACGCCGACACCCTCACCGACCTCCTCGGCCCCCTGGACAACCGCATGGTCTACATCTGCGGCCCCCAGGCCCTGTACCCGTACGCCCTCGGCCAACTGACCTCGCTCGCGCACCCCCGCAAGCGAATCCGCTTCGAGGCCAACGGCGCACCTACCGACCCCACCGCCCAACCGCACTGGCCGAACACCGCCGACCCCTCCGAGGAGGTGACGGTCACCTTCCGCGACACCGTCTTCCGCACCCGACGAGACAAACCCCTCCTCGACGCCCTCGAAGACCACGACATCCGCCCCGAAGCCGCCTGCCGCTCAGGCGAATGCAGCCTCTGCCGCATCCGAGTGCTCGAGGGCGAGGTTCACACCGCCACCGAAGCCAAACTCCGCCTATCGGACCGAGCCTCCGCCTACACCCACTCCTGCGTCGCCTACCCCTTGACCGACGTCGAACTGGACCTCTGACCCAAGCAGTCGAGTGGCACATTTTTCGGGATGAAACGGGCGTAACCCCGCCGGACTGTGCCACTCGGTAGCAGGGGGAGACTGGGGGCATGGACGGGGTCGATCGGGTGATCGTGGTGGACGCGGCGAACGTGGTCGGGTCGCGGCCGGATGGGTGGTGGCGGGACCGGGCCGGGGCGGCGCGACGGTTGCTCGGGGAATTGGCCGGGCTACAAGGGCGGCTTCCGGAGGGAGATTCGGTGGTCGTGGTGCTCGAAGGCGCGGCCAAGGGCGCTGCCGACGGAACCGAATACGAGGGCGTGCGGGTGGTGCTCGCCGAAGGGTCCGGCGACGACACGATCGTCGAGGTGACCGCGGCCGAACTGGCGAGGACATCGAACACGGGCTCGGTGACGGTGGTGACCGCCGACCGCGGATTACGTTCCCGCGTGGAGCCGTTGGGCGCGACGACGGTCGGCCCGACCTGGCTGCGGGAGCAACTGTCGGCACCCTGACCCAGGGGTGGAGGTGGGGGACCCTACCCTGACCGGACCCCGAGTAGGGATCCCCCGTGGGTGGGATTTGTCGGGAACGAGTTTTCGGTAGGTTCGGAACAGTGCAGCCGCCGTTGATCGTTCGCCTGCGCGGCGCATGCCTGGTGGTGGGGATGCTCTGCGCTTCATTGCTGGGACTTCTGTCGATGACCGCCCCGCAGGCCCGGGCCGATGGGGCGGCGAGCGGGGGTGATCTCACCGTGGCGCAGTCGCTGGGGGCTCGAGAGCTGACCGTGATCGTGCGGCGGGCCGAGCCGGGAGCGTTGCGGGTGGATGTGGTCACCCATGTGGGGACCGCTCCGGGAACGTTGACGTTGACCGCGACACCGGCGGATCAGGGCGGGGAGACCTCTTCGGGAACCGTGGAACTCGGCAGCCAACCCGGACCGTATTCGGCCACATTGCATGTCGACCATGCGGGGCCGTGGGAGCTGGCGGTGTCGGACGGGCAGCGGACGGCTCGGATTCCGTTCCTGGTCTCGGCCCGGGTGGTGACGCCCTGGGAGCGGGCCGCTTACGGGGGATTCTTCGCGGCGGGCGTGCTGCTACTGGTCGCGTTGGGGACCGCGGTGATCTCCAAGCGGGGATGGCCGACGCTGATTCCGGTGGGGGCGTTGATCGCGGCGCTCACCGTGGGGACCACGGGGGCGGTGCTGTCGGGTAGCGCGCCGCAGCCGCGCCCGGCGGGGAGTCTGCTCGACCCCACCTCGGGCAATATCGGGAATCCGTATCCGGAGCGGGATCTGCCGCTGACGACGAACTACTCGCGGCCGCCGGTGAATCTGGCGGTGCGTACGGCGCAGGCGGGGCAGAGCACGGAACTTCGGCTGGCGCTGACCGATTCGGCCACGGGCAGGCCGGTGGACGATCTGCTGGTCACCGACGACGCGTTCCTGCACCTGATGGTGGTCGGGCCGTCCGGGCGGTTCTGGCATCGGCATCCGATCCGGGTCGCGCCGGGCGAATATCGAGTCGAGCTGGGGCTGAACGAGTCCGGCGATTACGCCGTCGCCGCCGAGATCGCACGGCGCGGCGGTGGCGTGCAGCTGCTGCGGTCGTCGGTGCGGGTCGACGGCGGATCCGGTTCGGGCGCGGCCGATCCCGGCACCGGCGGGGGCACGCTCACCGCCACCGAGGCGGTCGCGGGCGAACCGACCACGCTCACCGCGGCCTTCGGCGGGTCCGCGGACCTGCAGCCGTGGCTGGGAATGCTGGGTCACCTCATCGCGGTCGGGCCGCTGCCCGACGGGGTGCCGACCGGCGCGGCCGCGGCGGGCGTCCCGGTGTGGGCGCACGCGCACGCCATGATGCCGCTGCCCGCGGTGGGCGCGCAGCCGCCGGACGAGACCGTCGCCGCCTACGGGCCGAATGTGGCCTTCACCTTCACTTTTCCGCAGCCCGGCCGGTATCTGGTCTGGGCGCAAGCCGAACGGGGGTACTCCGTCATGACCGTGCCCGCCACCGTGGACGTCCGAGCGGGGGCTCCGCAATGACCGCGCGCCGAGGGATACTCGTGGCCGCGGTGCTGCTGGCGGCCGCCCTGCTCACCTGGTGGCTGTGGCCGTCGAGCAGTTCGAAGCCGGTGGCGCGCAGTGCCGCCGGGCCCTACCTGGTGCAGTTGAAGGTCGATTCGCCGCGGACCGGCGACAATACCGTCGATCTCGACATCACCGATCAGCGCGGCGATTCCGCGACACCGGACCGGGTTTCGGTGGAACCGGCCATGCCGCAGATGGGTCACGCGTTGCCGCCGAGCACCGCCACGGCCGTCACGCCCGGGCACTACCGGGCGACGGTGAACCTTCCCATGCCGGGGCAGTGGGAGATCGCCGTCAAACTGTCCGGCGCACCGGGATCCGGCAGCGCCACCTTCTCCGTCCAGGCCAACTGAATTCGGGAGCAGCACATGGACCTCACCGCCGGTGGGAGCGTCGGCACCGCCGAGGCGTCCGCGCCCATCACCATCCGACCCTGGCTACCCGCGGCGATCCTGTTCGCGGCCAGCATCACCTTCTCCATCGGATCCACCTGGGATATCCAGTGGCACTCCGATGTCGGGCCCGACACCTTCTTCACCCTGCCGCACCTGTTCATCTACGCCAGCGCGGCGGTGGCCGGATTCACCGGTCTGACAGTCATTCTCGTCACCTCGGCGGCCGGACGGGCCGGGCGGCGCGTGAACGGTGAACTGGGCGGGCCGGGCATCAATGTGTTCGGGCGGACCTTCACCGCGCCGCTCGGGTACATGGTCGCCTCGCTCGGCGCGGCCTCGTTCCTGCTGTACGGGCTGTGGGATCTGTGGTGGCACAGCCTCTACGGATTCGACGCCATCATCGACTCGCCGCCGCACATCGGCCTGTTCCTGTCCAGCACCGTGATCTCGGTGGGCACGGTCATCGTGTTCGCGGCGGCGCGGGCGCACACCTGGGGCCGCATCGGCGCGCTGTTCGCGCTGGCGCACCTGGTCACCAACTCCACGGTGACCGCGCTCGCGGTGCAGCGGCTCAGCGGCGGGACCGTGCGCTGGACGGTGGTGGTCACCGCGTTCATGGTGATCCTGATGCTCATCGCGGGTGCGGGATTCACCCGCTGGGGCGCGACCATCACCGCCGTGTTCGGGTCGGCGACGCAGGCTGTGTTCTGGTGGTTCGCGCCGTGGGCGGCCCGCGCCTACGCCGACTTCGTGGGATTGCCCATGCGCGAACACATTCGGGGCATTCCGTCCACGCCGGCGCTGATCCCGTTCGTGCTGATCCCGGTCGGGATCGTGGTCGATCTGCTGCTGCGCCGCAGCGGCCGTGACGGCGTCGCCCGGCTGCTGCCCGCTCTCGCGGGTGCGGTGGGTGGCGCGATCATCGCGGGCTTCAACCCGATTCAGAACATCATCATCTACGACGCCCACATCTCCCGGGCGGCGGTCATCATCGCCACCACCGTCGCCGCCGCCCTACTCGGCGCACTCGGCGGATTCCTGGGCTGGCGCTTCGGCGGCATGCTCCGGCTGACCGCGCCCGGCCAGGAGGCCCTCGCATGATCAAGCGACTATTCGCCGCCGCCGCAACGATTCTCACGGTCTTCGCGCTGTCCATGACGGCCGCGGGCACCGCCTCGGCCTACCAGCCGGTCAATATCGTCCACACCGAACACGTGCAGGCCGGGCCCTACTCGCTGACCATCGGCTTCAGCGAATGGCCCTTGCGGGCAATGCAATCGCTGGACTTCACGTTCATCCCCGACGGCGGCATCGACGACAAGTCCGGCACCCTCACCGAAGTCCAGCCCAACGGCAAGATCCGCCGCGAGGAGCCCCTGTCCCGCCATCCCCGCAAACGCGAGGACTGGGGCCTGGACGTGCGCTCGCTGGATCAGCAGGGCGCCTGGACCTTCCGCTTCGCCATCGACGGCCCGCAGGGCCACGGCGTCGGCGAGCTCCCGAACCTCACCGTCCTGAAGCAGCCCGGTCCCCCGCTGGGCATCAGCTGGGCGGTGAGCAGCATCCCCCTCATCGGCCTGATCATCTTCCTGACCTACGCCTGGCGCCGCACCCGCCGCCCCACTCCGGCCCTCCAGCCCGCCTAGCCTCCAACGATCAAGATCAGGGAGCTCGCACCGCCGGAATTCGGACAGAATTCCACGGCGGGAGCTCCCTGATCTTGTTCAGGCCGTGAGGCGGAGGCGGCGGGAGAGGTCGGAGGCGAAGACGCGCTCCGGGTCGGCGGCGTCGCGGATGGCGCGCCATTCGTCGAGGCGGGGGTACATGGCTCGGATCATGTCGGGAGTGGTGCGGGAGTCCTTGGCGAAGTAGAGGCGGCCGCCCGCGTCGAGGACTCGCTGGTCCAGTTCGGCGCAGAAGTCGCCGAGGCCGGGGGTGAGCGGGAAGTCCAGGCTGAGCATGAAGCCGGGGTGGGGCCACGACAGCGGCGCGGGGTTGCTCGCGCCCATGCGCTTGAAGACGTTGAGGAACGAGCGGTGGCCGGAGTGCGCGATCCGCCGGACCGTCGCGGCCAGTTGGCGTTCCGCGCCGTAGGGCATGGAGAACTGATACTGCAGGAAGCCGCGGCGGCCGTAGGCGCGGTTCCACTCTCCGAGCAGATCCAGCGGGTGGTAGAACTGCGTCAGGTTCTGGATGCGGCCGCGGGCCCGCTTGGGGTAGATGCGGTGGGTGGCCTCGGCGGCCAGCCGGATGGTGAAGGCGTTGACCATGCCGTTGGGGAAGATGTCGGGCACCGTGAGCAGTTGTGGCGCATCGAATTTCAGCGGATCGCGGCGCAGCTTCGGGGGCAGTTGGTCCAGGGTGGCGAGGGAGCCGCGGCTGAAGCCCGCACGGCCGAGGCGGCCGTCGGTGCTGACGGTGTCGGGGACCGACATGGAGTACTCGTAGCCGTCGTCGGAGCCGCCGGTGAGCAGTTCCATGGTTTCGTCGAGGCTGTCGGTGCGGTCGTTGTCGACGATGAAATACGCGGTTTCGGTGTGCTTCATACGGACTCGGGCGCGCACGATGACGCCGGTCAGGCCCATGCCGCCGACGGTGGCCCAGAACAGCTCCGATTCCGCGCCTTCCGGGGTGAGGGTGCGCACCGCGCCGTCGGCGGTGAGCAGATCCAGCGAGACCACGTGATTGCCGAAGCTGCCGTGCGAGTGGTGATTCTTGCCGTGGATGTCGGAGGCGATCGCCCCGCCGACGGTGACCTGGCGGGTGCCGGGCAGGACCGGGACCCACAGGCCCTGGGGCAGTACGGCTTTCATCAGGGCGTCGAGGCTGACGCCGGCGTCGGCGTCGACGATTCCGGAGTCGGGATCCACGCTGTGGATGCGGTGGAAGGCGGTCATGTCGATGACCAGGCCGCCGCCGTTCTGGGCGGGATCGCCGTAGCTGCGGCCCAAGCCGCGGGCGATGACCCCGCGCGCACCCGCCGTGCCGACGGCCTTGGCGACCGTGTCGAGATCGGGTGTCGAAAGGACCTGCGCCACCGATGATGCGGTGCGGCCCCAGCCCGACAGTGGACGTTGATCGATCACCGATCCCCCTTGGATGAAATTCACTCCCGCCACCGTACCGGGACGCGCGAGTCCGCTATTTCGCGTCCGCGTAGCACTCGACGATCGCGGTCGTGAGGGGGAAGCGGACCGGGGTCGGGCCGAAGGCCAGGCGGCCCGCGTTGTCCGCGGCGGTCGCGATGGCCGCGGCGACGGCTTCGGCTTCCTCCTCGGGGCAGTGCACGATCACCTCGTCGTGCTGGAAGAAGACCAGTTCGGCGCGCAGGCCACCGCGATGCAGGGCGGCGCGCAGGCCCGCGAGGACCAGCAGCGTCCAGTCGGCGGCGCTGCCCTGGACCACGAAATTGCGGGTGAAGCGACCACGAGCCCGCGCACGGGGAGTGTTGCCGTAGCCGGAAGATCCGTCCTCGCCGTCGATTTGGTCGAAGCTGCCCGCCGGTGGGCAGGTGCGGCCGAACCAGGTGCGGACCAGACGGCCCTCCTCCCCCGCGTTGGCCGCGTCGTCGACGTAGGCGACCGCGGCCGGGTAGCGGCGGCGCAGCTCGGCCATGTGGGTGAGGGCGTCGCCGGAGGTCTGGCCGTAGATCGCGCCCAGCATGGCGATCTTCGCCTGGGCGCGGTCGCCGCCGAAGGCGCGGGCCGCCAGGTCGGCGTAGAGATCCTCGCCCCGCCCGGCCACCTCCATCAGGCCCGGATCGCGCGAGATCGCCGCCAGCACCCGCGGTTCCATCTGATCGGCGTCGGCGACCACCAGCCGCCAGCCCGGGTCGGCGCGGATGGCGCGGCGCACGAGCTTCGGAATCTGCAGCGCGCCACCGCCGTTGGTGGTCCACCGGCCGCTCACGGTGCCGCCGGGCAGATATTCGGGCCGGAACCGGCCCTCGTGGACCCACTGCTCGATCCACGACCAGCCGTGGGCGGTGTAGAGGCGGTAGAGGGACTTGTACGCCAGCAACGGCGCGACCGCCGGATGATCGATCTCCTGCAACTCCCATTTCCTGGTGGAGGACAACAGGATTCCGACCCGGGCGAAGGCTTTGACAATGTCGTTGGGCAAATCCGGGCGCACCCGCATCCCGAACGCCCGCGAGACCTCGTCGGCGAGCTCGGCCATCCGCCGCGGTTCGCCCCCACCCGACATGCGTTCCCCCAGCACCGAATCGAGCAATTCCCGGTGCAGGTCCGCCCGCCAGGGAATCCCCGCGCGCGACATCTCCGCGGCCACCAGCATGCCCGCGGACTCCCCCGCCAGCAGCATCCGCATCCGGTCGGGAAATTCGGCGCGGGCGGTACGGGCGAGCTGCCCTTGGTAAACCTCGAGCAGCGCGGTGAATTCGTCCGCACCGGACGGCAGCGGCACCGGGCCCGATTCGAACAGCACCGGCTCGGTATCGGCCGCCCGCAGCGGAGCGTCCGGCGGAACCGGCAACCGGTGCAGCCGCGCCCATGCGGCCGCCAGCGACCGCGGCTGCCCGGACTGCCCCTCCTCGTGCCCGATGAGCAGTGCCTCCGCCGCCTCCACGTCGTAGCAGCGGTCCACTCGCACACCGTCCGCGAGCAGGCGGCGGTAGATCCCCGCGGTCGACCGCCACACCCAGCGCTCGACCTCCGGCCGCGACCGCACCGCCGCAGCCAGCGAGGGCTCCTCGAGCACTGGTCCCGCGGGCTGCCCGTCCGGCCCCAGCGGGCACAGCCGTGCACCACCCTCACCCGTCTCGGCCACCGCCCATCTCATGGAAGCGAGTCTTGCAGCAGGTACAGACATCTTCGCGCAGCCACGACCACGACGGGGCGATCATGGTTGCGTCGATCGGGTCACCTTGTCAGGATGACGGCCGTATGCCTCTACCTATCGATATCGCGCGGGACAGCCTCGAGGGCCTGTCCGTCGGGGACGCGCTGGGAGCTCAATTCTTCGTACCGGGCAGATCCGTCCCCGATCTGCTCGCCGGAAAACCACCCACCGGTCCGTGGGAATGGACCGACGACACCGAGATGGCCTGCTCGGTCTACACCGAGATCCGCGACCACGGCCACATCGACCGCGATCGGCTCGCGGACCTCTTCGCGCGACGCTGCGAACCCTATCGCGGTTACGGCGGCGGCACCGTCGTTGTGCTGCACCGGATTCGGGACGGACAGCCGTGGGCCGAGGCCGCCGCCGCTGGATTCGGCGGGGTCGGCTCGTGGGGCAACGGCGCGGCCATGCGGGTCGCGCCCCTGGGGGCGTATTTCGCCGGGGAGCCGGACCGGGCCGCCGCGCACGCGGCGTCGAGCGCGGAGGTGACACACCGCCATCCGGAGGCGATCATCGGGGCCATGGCGGTCGCGGTGGCGGCGAGCCACGCGGCGGGCAGCCGTGGAAGACGGTGCGCGCCCGCGGAATTGCTGGACGCGGTCGAGCCGTATCTGATCGATGGGCGGACCGCGGCCGGGATCCGGCGGGCACGTGCGCTGCTGGGTCGCCCGGTGGCCGAAGCCGCGTACGAGCTCGGCAACGGGGCACAGGTCAGCGCGCAGGACACGGTGCCGTTCACGCTGTGGGCGGCCGCGACGTTCCTCGACGACTATCCCGGCGCGATCACCGCCTGCGTCGAGGCGGGCGGTGACGCCGATACCACCGCCGCGATCGTCGGCGGAATCGTGGCCGCGCGCACCGGGATCGGCGCGCGCGGCGTGCCCGAAGCCTGGCTGGCAGCGCGAGAGGCGCTGCCGGCCTGGGTCGAATGACCTGTGCCCGAGGTCAGTTCGCGGCGGCGGGGTCGGTGGCGGCGGCCAACGCGCCGACCTCGTAGGAGCCGCCCTTCTGATGCAGGATCACCGCCATCCGATTGGCGGCGTTGATCAGGGCGACCTCCGCGACCAGGGCGGCGATCTGGTCGTCGTCGAAGTGCTTGCGCACCAGTGCCCAGGTGTCGTCGGAGACGCCCTGGTACGCGTCGGCCAGGCGGGTGCCCTCCTCGGTGAAGGCGAGGGCGGCCTGTTCGGCCTCGGTGAAGACGGTCGATTCGCGCCAGGTCGCCGTCAGGTTGACGCGGACGGCGGGTTCGCCGGCGGCGACCAGTTCCTTGGTGTGCATGTCGACGCAGAAGCCGCAGCCGTTGATCTGGCTGGCGCGCAGGCTCATCAGCTCCAGGGTCGCGTGCGGGACGGTGGACTGGCTCATGAGCGCGCCGAGATTGCCGAAGCGCTTGACGAGCTTCGCGCCGAACTCGGTGGCGAACAGATCCAGACGGGGTTCCATGATGTCGTGCTCCTTCGTTGCGAATGGGACGACCATGAGGTGCCGCCGGGCCGCGGTTTGTGACACCGCCCGACTATGACCGATGCCACACCGCGAATCCGCTTGTCCGGCTCAGGCGTTCAGCGCACCCAGGATGTAGGGGCGGGCCTTCCTGTCGCATCGGCCCCGACCCCGATGTGAGTGAAGCGCAATCTGTTCAAAATTGCGCCGGGCGAGGCGGATTCGATACCAGGGGCTATGACAAGATCGCATCACCAGGCAACGTTCGGCAACATTAAGAGCATGCTGTGGCGAGTGTGAGGAACCGCGCCGAAAGATCGTGCGGCAGACATCCGGACCTGACTTCCGGGCGACGGACCAGTAGCGTCCCCGGTCGTGAACAAGTATCAGAAGATCGGACGCGTCGCGATCGCCTCGCTGGCCGTCGTGAGCGCGCTGGGGTTGTCCGCGTGTGGCAGCGGGGACAAGCCGGGAGCTGCCAAGCCTTCCAAGACGACCACCTCCAAGACCGTCGCGGCACAGAGCAACAACTACCCGCCCGTCCCGACCGCGGCGGACCTCAATGCGAAATTCCAGGTCGGCGTCGACCCCAATACCCCCAATGAGCAGAAGCTCGAGTTCTTCCAGGGCGTCTCCGCCGACCCGACCCTGCCGCAGCGCCTGACCGACTTCTACAAGCAGTCCAACGCCACGGTCACCGTCACCAACGTGACCGACCTGGGCAACGGCACCCTCACCGCCGACGCGGAATTCGCCCTCAGCGGCGGCCAGCCGCAGAAGGCCGTCGTCCCCTTCGTCGCCGAAGACGGCAAGTGGAAGGTCCAGAAGGACTGGATCTGCCAGATGCTCTCCCTGGGCAACCAGACCTCCCCCGCCTGCAGCTGATCCGGCTCTCCGAGGAAGCGCACGCCGTGCCCGGCACGGCGTGCACCTCCCGGCACTCACCGCACGATCGGCTCGGCCCGCTCCAAGATCGCGTCCACGGTCTCCTCGACCGTCAGATCCGAATTGTCGAGCCACAACCCGAGCCGAGGCGTGCTCTCGCGTAATCCCGTATCGAGGTCCGCCACGGTGAAGATCCCGTAGGCGTTCTTGGCCCGCCCCGCCTCCCGCCGCTCCACCACCTCCGGCCGCGGCGCCAGCACCACGACATACAGCGGGTCGGTACGAATCCGGCCGACGAAGTACGGCAACATCTCCCCCAACACCACATCCTGAATCACCGCGGTGAACCCCTCCCTCACATAGTCGTCGGCCGCCCGCGCCGCCATCCGGTGCCGCAACCGCAACTGCTCGAGCGCCTCCGCCGAGGGATCGGGCGACATGTCCTCGCGCCCACCCACCACAAACCGCCGGAACACATCTCCCCGCACATGCGCGGACCGCGGCAGCCGCTCCGCAAGCGCCTGCGCCACAGTCGATTTCCCGGCAGCCTGGATCCCGGTGACCAGATATACCGCTGAAGCCGGAGCATGCGACACGAGAGCCTCCTGGGTGATCCGCCGAAACCGTGCGCGATCTCGATCGAGGGGTCGGCGATACATCCCCACCGTATCGGCCGCGCCGCGGAAACACGCGGATGATCTCCTGGGCTATTCGGGCACGGATGGGGGGCGGGGTCGAATAGCGTGGGCGTGTTGACGTCGAGAGGGGTCGAGATGCGGGCCGGGATGCTGACTGTGGCGGAGTTGGTGGAGCAGGTCGAGGCGGGGGCGGTGGACACCGTCTTGGTGGCCATGACCGATATGCAGGGGCGGTTGCAGGGGAAGCGTTGTTCGGCACGGTATTTCGTGGAGGAGGTGCTGGATCAGGCGACGGAGGCCTGTAACTATCTGCTGGCCGTCGACGTGGAGATGACCACGGTCGACGGGTACGAGATGTCGTCGTGGGAGACCGGGTACGGGGATTTCGTGCTGCGACCGGATCTGGCGACGCTGCGGCTGGTGCCGTGGTGGCCGGGGACCGCGATGGTGCTGTGCGACGTGGAGCAGGTGGATCCGCACGGGAAACAGGGGGTGCCGGTCACCGCCTCGCCCAGGCAGGTGTTGCGGGCGCAGCTGGATCGGCTCGCCGAGCACGGGCTCTACGCCTACGTGGGAACCGAACTCGAGTTCCTGGTCTTCGACGACACCTACGAGGCCGCGTTCCGGAGCGGGTATCGGGATCTGACGCCGGCCAATCAGTACAACGTCGACTATTCGATGCTGGGCACCAGCCGGATCGAGCCGCTGCTGCGGCGCATCCGCACCGAGATGTCCGGCGCGGGAATGTATGTCGAGTCCGCGAAGGGCGAATGCAATCCGGGTCAGCATGAGATCGCCTTCCGCTACGACGAGGCGCTGGTCACCTGCGACAACCACAGCATCTACAAGACCGGAGCCAAGGAGATCGCCGCGCAGGAGGGGCGCAGCATCACCTTCATGGCGAAATACAATGAGCGGGAAGGCAATTCCTGCCACATCCATCTCAGCCTGCGCGATGCGGCGGGCGAGCCGGTGTTCGCCGACGGGGACGGCTCCTCGGCGGTGTTCCGGCACTTCATCGCCGGACAGCTGGACAGCCTGCGCGAGCTGACCTACATGCTGGCCCCGAACATCAACTCCTACAAACGCTTTCAGGCGGGCAGCTTCGCGCCGACCACGCTGGCCTGGGGACGCGACAACCGCACCTGCTCGCTGCGCGTCGTCGGGCACGGGCCGTCGCTGCGATTGGAGAACCGGATCCCGGGCGGGGACGTGAACCCCTACCTGGCCGTCGCCGCGGTGATCGCCGCCGGACTGCACGGCATCGACCAGCAGCTCCCGCTGGAACCCGAATTCCACGGCAACGCCTACCGTTCGCACCGCCCGCGCGTGCCCCACACCCTGCGCGAGGCCGCCCAGCTCTTCGGCGAGTCCAAGGTCGCGCAGAAGGCGCTGGGCCCGGAGGTCGTGCGGCACTACCGCAATGCCGCGCAGGTCGAACTCGACGCCTACGACGCGGCCGTCACCGACTGGGAGCGGGTCCGTGGCTTCGAACGACTCTGACACCGGACCCCGGTCCAACTCCGGCTCCGCCGGGCGGCCGATCATCGGCCTGCCCACCTACTCCGAACGCACCCGCTTCGGCCATTGGGACGTCGATGCCGCGGTGCTCTCGCGCACCTACGTCGAGCTGACCGAGCGGGCGGGCGGCATCCCGGTCCTGTTGCCGCCCATCGGAACACCGCGCCCCGAGCTCGTCGAGCGGCTCGACGGCCTGGTGCTCACCGGCGGGGCCGACCTCGACCCCGCCCGCTACGGCGCGCCCGCCCATCCGGCCACCCGCGGCCTGCGCCCCGACCGCGACGAATCCGAGTTCGGGCTCTTCACGCTGGCGCGGCAGGCGGGCCTACCGGTGCTGGCGATCTGCCGGGGACTGCAACTGGTGAACGTAGCGCTGGGCGGCACACTGCTGCAGCATGTTCCGGACACCGTCGGGCACACCGACCACTCCCGCGAGCCCGGCGTCTTCACGGTCACGACCGCCACCACGGTCCCCGGCAGCCAGGTGGCCGCGATCGTGGGACCGGAGGTGAAGGCGCACTGCCATCACCATCAGGCCATCGACGCCCTGGCCCCCGAGCTCACCGCGTCGGCGCACGCCCCCGACGGCATCATCGAGGCCGCCGAGACCCGCAGCGGCCCTTTCCTGCTGGGCGTGCAATGGCATCCGGAGGAGAACACGACCGACACCCGCCTCATGCGGGCGCTCGTCGAACACGCGGCACAGTACGGAAAGGAGCGCAACCGGTGACAACCACCGAGGTCGTCAACCCCGCCACCGAGCAGACGGTGGCCACCATCGATCTGGCCGACGCGGCCGCCACCGACGCCGCCATCGCGCGGGCGCAGCGGGCGTTCGAGAGCTGGCGCGCGGTCGCCCCCGGTGATCGGGCGCGGCTGCTGCGGCGCTTCGCCGAGGCCGTCGACGCCGAGATCGAGCAGCTGGCCCGGCTCGAGGTGAGCAATGCCGGGCACACCATCGGCAATGCCCGCTGGGAGGCGGGCAATGTCCGCGATGTCCTGCACTTCAGCGCCGGGATGCCGGAACGCCTGCTGGGCAGCCAGATTCCGGTGGCCGGGGGTGTCGACATCACCTTCTGCGAACCGCTGGGCGTGGTCGGGCTCATCGTGCCGTGGAACTTCCCCATGCCCATCGCGGCCTGGGGCTTCGGGCCCGCGCTGGCCGCCGGGAACACCGTGGTGCTCAAGCCCGCGGAACTGACCCCGCTGACCGCCATCCGGCTCGGCGAGCTCGCCCTGGAAGCCGGGCTGCCCGAGCACGTCTTCCAGGTGGTCCCGGGCAAGGGCTCGGTGGTCGGGGCGCGCTTCGTCACCCATCCGGCGGTGCGCAAGGTGGTGTTCACCGGCTCCACCGAGGTCGGCAAGCAGATCATGGCCGGGTGCGCCGAGCAGGTGAAGCGGGTGACCCTCGAATTGGGCGGCAAGAGCGCCAATATCGTGTTCGCCGACGCGGATATCGAGCGCGCCGCGGCCACCGCACCCTACGGCGTGTTCGACAATGCCGGGCAGGACTGCTGCGCTCGGTCCCGGATCCTGGTGCAGCGCGGTGTTTTCGACCGTTTCCTGGAACTGCTGGAACCGGCCGTGCAGGGCGTCGTGGTGGGCGATCCGTCCGACGCCACCACCGAGATGGGCCCGCTCATCTCCGCGGCCCACCGCGACCGGGTCGCCGGATTCCTGGAGCCCTCGACCAAGGTCGCCTTCACCGGCGCCCGCCCCGACGGCCCCGGATTCTGGTTCCCGCCAACGGTTGTGCTGCCCTCGGGCCCCGAGGACCGGGTGCTGACCGAGGAGGTGTTCGGGCCGGTCGTGACGGTGCAGCCGTTCGACGACGAGGCCGAGGCCCTGCGGCTGGCCAACGACACCGAATACGGGCTGTCGGGGTCCATCTGGACCTCCGATGTCGGTCGCGCCCTGCGGGTGGCGCGCGGCGTCGAAGCCGGGAACCTGTCGGTGAATTCGCATTCCTCGGTGCGGTATTGGACCCCGTTCGGCGGCTTCAAGCAGTCCGGGCTGGGCCGCGAGCTCGGGCCCGACGCGGCGCGCGCCTTCACCGAGACCAAGAACGTCTTCCTCGCCACCGAATGAGACCCTCAATCCGATCAGAAGGAGATACGTTGCAGCGCTTACAGGATCGAGTCGCGGTGGTCACCGGCGGCGGCAGCGGCATCGGCCTGGCCACCGTCCGGCGCTTCGCCGCCGAGGGCGCGAAGGTCGTCGTCGCCGATATCGACGCGACCTCCGGGCAGGCCGCCGCGGCCGAGGTCGGCGGCCTGTACGTGAAGGTGGACGTCACCGACGAGGACCAGGTGCGGTCGATGTTCCAGACCGCCGTGGACACCTACGGCGGCCTCGACATCGCCTTCAACAACGCGGGAATCTCACCGCCGGAGGACGATTCGATCCTCACCACCGGCCTCGAGGCGTGGAAGCGGGTGCAGGAGGTCAACCTGACCTCGGTGTACCTGTGCAGCAAGTACGCCATCGAGCACATGCTGGTGCGCGGCAAGGGCTCGGTCATCAATACCGCGTCCTTCGTCGCCGTCATGGGCGCGGCCACCTCGCAGATCTCCTACACCGCCTCCAAGGGCGGCGTGCTGTCGATGAGCCGCGAACTCGGAGTCCAGTTCGCGCGCCAGGGCATTCGCGTCAACGCGCTGTGCCCGGGACCGGTCAACACTCCCCTGCTGCAGGAACTGTTCGCCAAGGATCCCGAGCGCGCCGCGCGCCGGCTCGTGCACATCCCCACCGGACGCTTCGCCGAACCGGAGGAGATCGCCGCCGCCGTGGCCTTTCTCGCCAGCGACGATTCCTCCTTCATCACCGCCTCGCAGTTCCTGGTCGACGGCGGCATCTCCGGGGCGTACGTGACCCCGCTGTAGCCGTCAGGAACCGGCGGGGGCTTCGGTGCCCGCCGGTTCCTCGACCGTCCGCTTGGGCCCGGTGAACCAGCGGCGGGCCGACACGAACCACCAGACGGCGATGGCCCCGACCACGCCGACCAGGGTGAGCGGCGCGTAATTGACCGCGTTCCAGGTGAATCCGTCCACCCACGGGTACCCGTGGTCGTCGGTCGGCAGGATGAACAGCACGCTGATGATCACGATCCAGACCAGCGAGATCACCCCGACCGGCAGATACCAGCGGCCCAATTGCCAAGGGCCGGTCTGGAATCGCTCCCCGTGCCGCAACCGCAGCAGGATCGGGATGCCGTAGGCGATGTACAGGCCGATGGTCGCCACCGAGGTGGCCGCGGCGTACGCCGTCGGCGCGTTCGCCTCGGGCACCAGCATCGAGGGGATCAGCAGGATGAACGCGAACACCGAGACGAACAGCACCGCGTGCACCGGCACCTTGCGCGCCGAGAGCCGCGCCCAGAATTTCGATCCCGGCACCGCGCGGTCACGCGCGAAGGCGAACAGCATCCGGGAGGCCGCCGTCACCGAGGCGTAGCCGCAGAACAATTGGGCCATCGCGGCGATGATCAGCAGCAGACCGGACCAGAACGAATTCAGCGAGTTCTGCAGGATGTAGATGACCGGGTAGCCGCTGTTCTTCGTCGGATCCAGCGAGTCGTCGAGACTGGGAATCGCGAAGGTCACCGCCATGATCAGCAGGTAACCCGCGATCGCCGAGACCACGATGGTGTTGATGATCCCCTTGGCCGCCGTTCGCGAGGCATCGTGGGTCTCCTCCGACATGTGCGCCGACGCGTCGTATCCGGTGAAGGTGTATTGCGCGTGCAGCAACCCGAGCAGGAAACTCACCGCCACCCCGCCGAATCCGATCGCGGAATTGTCCACGGTCTTGGTGAACACGAATCCGACGCTCTGATGATGGTGCGCACCGAATCCCAGCACCAGCACGAAGACCGCGACACCACCCACGTGCCACCACGCCGACACATTGTTGATGACCGCCGACAGGTGCGGCCCGATCACATTCAATACCGCGTGCAGCACGATGATTCCGGCGAACACCAGGAAGATGGCATTGCGGTCGGTGCCGATGCCGACACCGATGACATCGAGCACCACGGTGGTGAAAACCGCCGCGCCGTAATCGATGGCCGCGGTCACCGCGATCTGCCCGATCAGATTGAACCAGCCGGTGAACCAGCCCCACACCGGCCCGCCCAGCTCCGACGCCCACCAGTACAGCCCGCCCGACGTCGGATAGGCCGAGGCCAATTCGGCCATCGCCAATCCGACGAACAGCACCATCACCGACACCAGCGGCCAGCCCCACGCCATGGTGATGGGTCCGCCGTTCTGCAGGCCGATCCCATAACTCGCCAATCCACCGGTCAGAATCGACACAATCGTGAAACTGATGGCGAAATTGGAGAATCCGGACCAGGATCGCGCCAATTCCTGTTTGTACCCGAGTTCGGCGAGCCGCCGTTCGTCATCATCGGGTCGGGGCTGGGTTGCGGTCATGAGAACTCCCGAGTGAAAACGCCGCCCTCACACGGCGTTTGCCAGGAGCCCAGTGTGCGCGCCCCCGCCCCGACCCGCAGCGCAACGCGGAAACTGATCAGTCGGTCGGGGCCCGCGGTCGGACGACCGGCCCCGAGGAAAACGTCAGGCGCGCAGGGCCGATGCGGTGAGCGCGATCAGGCGGTCGACGGCGGCTTCGGAGGTCGACTCCGAGGCCGCGGACAGGGCGTGCAGGCAGTAGGCGGCGAGCTCTTGCGGGGGGACGTCGGCGCGGAGTTCGCCTGCGGCGGCGCCTTCTTCGATGAGGTCGCGGATCAGGGCGCGAAGTTGGTTCTGCGCGTTGACGATGTGTTCGTCGGGGTGCAGGAAGGTCACCAATTCGCGGTCGTGGCCGCCGGTCTGCTGGGCGATGTGGGCGTAGGCGGTGAGCACGGCGTCGAGTCGGCGACCGGGGCTGCCCTCGCCGTCGCGGGCCCGCACGAGTTCGCCGAGGTGGGCGTCGATGCGGCGGGCGTGCCAGGTGCGCAGGATGGTCTCGACGTCGGAGAAGTACTTGTAGAGCGTCGCGCGCCCGATGCCGGCCCGCTCGGCGACCTGGGACATGGTGACCCCGCGCAGTCCCTGCTCGAAAGCCAGTGCGGCGGTGGCGTCCAGGATCGCGTCGCGGACCTCGCGGCGATGGGCGTCGATCGTTTCGTTCCACAGCTTCGGCACCAGACAACCATACATACTGACCGACCTGTAGACACTGACGCTTGACCATAGACACAATGTCTCGATAAATTCGAAGGTATGACGACACCAGGCCACAACCCGCATCCCGGATACCGCGATCCCAACGCGCCCGACACCCTGTACGCGACCAAACCGCCGTGGGACATCGACCGCCCGCAGCCCGCCTTCGCCGCCCTTGCCGCGGCCGGGGCGCTGCGCGGCCGGGTCCTCGATCTCGGTTGCGGCACAGGCGAACACGCCCTGCTCGCCGCGGGCCTCGGGCTCGACGCCACCGGCATCGACCAATCCGCGCAGGCCCTCGGGACGGCCCGGGAGAAGGCCGCCGAGCGGGGATTGCAGGCGACCTTCGTCCGCCACAACGCCCTCGAGCTGGGCACGCTCGGCGAGGACTTCGACACGGTGCTGGACTGCGGCCTGTTCCATCTCTTCGACGGTGAGGACCGCGTCGCGCTGGTCGACGGCCTCACCACGATCGTTCGCCCGGGTGGCCGCTATTTCCTGCTCGGCTTCAGCGATCGCCAGCCGGGCACCTGGGGTCCGCACCGGCTCACCCGCGCCGAGATCGAATCCGCCTTCCCGGCCGACGACTGGCACCTGAATTCGCTCGAACCGGCGACCCTCGACATCAACCCGAGCCCCACCGCGGTCGCGGCCTGGCTCGCCGTGTTCACCCGAAGCTGACGTCGATGCCCACGCTCGAAGCCCGGATCCCCACCGACCGGCCCGCCCGCTACCTGCGCCAGTTCCGCACCCACGCCGAGGCCATGGCCTCCCCCCGCGGCCGCCGACTCCGCGCACACGCCGGAAACCAGCACTCCCCCAACACTGTTCAGCTGCGCGTGGAAGGCACCGACGACCGCACCGTCGCCCACTTCGACCCATGGGGAACGTGCACCCTGACCGCGACGACCAACACCCTCGTCATTCGCCTCGACGCACCCGACACCACCGCCCTGGACCGCCTCCGCGACCTCATCACCGCCGACCTCGCCCGCTTCGCCCGCGGCGCCCTCACCATCGAGTGGAACCCCATCCAATTCCGAACCGGATAGCGTCGCCGAAGCGACTCTGGATACGGATTCCCCGTCACGCATACGCTTCGCGCGGCGGGTGGAGGTTCGCTACTCGCTCACGGCCTCTACCTTCAGGATCTGGCACAGGTCGGGGCTTGCGGGTATACGCGCTCGAGCCGACCGGGGCGTTCGAGTCGGGCTCCGATATCACATCAAGACCGCGAGCCACATACCGCGTCGACAAGGTTGCCGACATCACGCGCCCGTTCGACAACCGCTACAGCGGCGGAGGTTTTCAGTATTTCAGTTGCGGTGGGAATCGTGGGCGGTCACTGTTGCTGGATCGGCTCTGCCAGTGCGGCCGGACCGCGGGGTCAACGAGCCGAGACGGGAGGGGAATCGTAATGATCGCTCGGCGTGGTGATTTCATAGTTTTCATCGTGACGGCCTTCGGACTGGCATGGGTGCTCGGGGTGGGGCCGTGGCTCGATGGTCAGGGGCTGCGGTCGCATTGGCTGAGGACCGGCGCGGGGTTGATGATGCTCACGCCGACGCTGGGGGTACTGGCGGTCGCCGGCTCTCGCCGAATCTCATTGTCGGAGCTGGTCTCTCAGGTCGGACTCCGATTGGGAGACAAACCGGCCCGGGTCCTGTGGTCGATCATCGGAGCCTGGCTGGGCATGATCGCATTAGTGTGGGGCGCATTCGGCCTGGCGGCGGCATTCGGGCTGTTCGAGTTCGACTTCAGCTACTACAACGCAGGGTGGATGGCCGCCCTGCTCGTCGCCGACCTGACCACAGCGATCCTGGTCAACATTCCGCTGACGCTCGGCGAGGAAATAGGCTGGCGCGGATGGCTGATGCCACAACTCGTCAACCGATTCGGGATCTTCGCGGGAGTGATCACCACCGGTGTCATCTGGGCGCTGTGGCACGCCCCGTTGACATTGCTCGGCTACAACTATCCGGAGCTCGGGGCGTGGGCGGTCGTCGCCTTCATCGGATTCTGTGTGACCGTCGGCTGCATCCTCGGCTGGCTTCGACTCTGGTCGGGCAGTGTCTGGCCGTCCGCGGTGGCCCACGCGGCATCGAACGCGACCATGGGTTCGATCAGTGTGTTCGCAGCCTCCGGCCGGCAGCCGCACTCCCTGCTCAGCGCCGGCGGTGTTACCGGCTGGGTGCTCTTCGCGATCGTCGCGGCGACACTGTTCGCCATCTTCCCGGTGCGCACGGCCGGCCACCGCGATCGGCCCGCCGGCGGGCATGCATTACGAGACGCCGCGGGCGTTTCACGAAACTACCGTTTGTGACCGACGCCGCCGACTATGCACTCGCGGACCGGGCTGAGATTCTGCAGGCGCGGCCCGTCTTGCCACCAGTCGTCACACAGCACCAATCCGGGCTCGACCATCTCCAGATCGCCGAACATGGCCTGGATTTCGTCGCGGGTGCGGAAACGACCGCTGCCCATCGGGCTGTGGATGAACTTCTCCTCCATTTTCGCCGCCAATTCGCTGAGCTCGGGCTTTTGTGGGTCCTGAGGATCGAAGAAGTGCGAGATGGCCACGAATGATCCGGCGGGCAGGGCATCGATGTAGGTCTGCATCAACTTGGCCGAGTCATCGCCGAGGTAGTGGTGCAGGGTTCCGACCTGCAGCAGCGCCAGCGGACGGGTGAAATCCAAATGCTCGAGCACGGATTCGTTCTCGAGCACTTCCAGCGGCTGGAAGATATCGGCGGTCCCGATCAGGGCCTTGTCGTTTTCGGCCAGGAGCGCCCGACCGTGCGCGAGGACCATGGGATCGTTGTCCAGATACATCACCCGGGCATCGGAGTTGATCCGCTGCACCACCTGATGTGTGTTCTCCGCCGTCGGCAACCCCGATCCAAGATCCAGGAACTGATCGATCCCCGCAGAACGAGCCAAGAATCGGCACACTCGGATCAGGAAGTCACGATTGGCCCACGCCAGGTCGGTGGCCTGTGGTGCGGCCTGCTGCACCCGAGCGAGAACCTCACGATCGACCTCGAAATTGTCTTTTCCGTTGAGGAATGCATCGTAGACCCGTGCGATGCTGGCGCGAGAAGTGTCCACCCCGACCGGCACTGAGCTGGGGTAGTCGGATTTGGACATCGCTGACTCCTCGGTGTGGCGTCTCCGGATCGCCACAAGTATGCGCCAGACGACCGGCGAACATTGCGCGAATGCATTGATCATCAACAATTTTCGAGGGGTGGGGTCAGGCCAGGCCGGCGCGGAGTACCAGGATTGCTATCTGGGTGCGGTTCTCGAGACCGAGCTTGGCGATGATGCGGCTGATGTGGACCTTCACCGTGGACTCGCTCATGTGGAGGGTGCGGGCGATTTCGGCGTTGCCCGCGCCGGTCGCCACGGCCAGTGCCACCTCGCGTTCGCGCTCGGTGAGCTGGTCGAGGCGGGCCAGGGCGTCGGGCTGCTGGGAGCCGGGCCCCTGGGTGAAGGCGGTGAGCATGCGTTTGGTGATGGCGGGCGCGAGGATCGCGTCGCCCGCGGCCACCACCTCGACGGCGCGGGCCAGCTCCCGGGGCGGAGTGTCCTTGAGCAGAAACCCGGCCGCCCCGGATTCCAGTGCGGCGTAGACATATTCGTCGAGTCCGAAGGTGGTCAGCACCACCACGGCGGGCGGGTCCGGCAGCGCGCGCACCCGCCGGGTCACCTCGAGGCCGTCCACGTGTGGCATGCGGATGTCGGTGACCACCACATCGGGGCGATGCTTGTGCACGAGCCCGACAACGCCACGGCCGTCGGCGTCCTGCGCCACGACCTCGATGCCGCCACCGGCCTCCAGGATCATGGCTATGCCGGAGCGCACCAGCTCCTCGTCGTCGAGCAGCACCACCCGGATCACGAAACCTCCCTCACCACAGTCTCATTCGTCCACCGGTTCCGGCTCGGCGAGCGGGAACGTCGCGTGCACCACATAGCCGCCGCCGGCCAGCGGCCCGGAATGCAGACTGCCACCGGCGAGTTCGACCCGCTTACGCATGCCCAGCAGGCCGAAACCCGAACCCTGGGCGGCCAGCGGGGTGTGGTCGCCGTGGCCGTTGCGCACATCGATGTCGAGGACGCCGCCGACCACGGCCAGCGCCGCGCGCACCTCGGCTCCGGCGGCGTGTTTGGCGGCATTGGTCAACGCCTCCTGCACGATCCGGTACGCGGCGCGGCCGACCGGGCCGGACACCTCGGGCAGCGGATCGGGCATCGTCAGGTCCACCTGTTGTCCGGCCTCCACGGCGTCGGAGACCAGTTCGGGGATCGCCCCCAGGTCGGGGGCGGGGCGCAGCAGTTCGCGATCGGTCGAATTCCGTTGCGCCAGCGCGTCCGCCGGTTCCCGCAGGATGCCGAGCAGTTCCCGCATCTCGGCCAGGGCGCGAGCGCCGGTGGTGCGGATGGTGCCCGCGATCTCGGCGGGCTTGCCGTCGGCGGAGACCTCCAGGGCTCCGGCCAGCACGGTGATCTGTGAAATCCGGTGCGCCACGATGTCGTGCAGTTCCCCGGCGATGCGCAGGCGCTCGGCTTCCACGGCCGCGGCGGCGCGCAGGTCGCGTTCCCGTTCGGCCTGCTCGGCGCGTTCCCGCAGGGCGGCCAGGGTTTCCGCGCGCTGGGCGGTCCACAGTCCCAGCAGCAGCGGCACCGCGAGCACCAGGGCCATCAGCCCGGCGCGGCTGAAGAACAGGGCCGGATAGGTGCCCGCGCCCCACGGCACCGCCAGCACGATCAGCGCGGCCGGCACCGACAACCAGGTCGTGCGGCGATTGCCGTAGCGGCGGGCGACGGTGTACATCGCGGGCAGCACCGGGGCCGCCGCACCGACCAGCATCATGGCGAGCAGCGTCGCCGCCAGCACCGGCAGTGGCCGGTATCGCCGCACCAACAGAGCGACACCGGCCGCGATCGCCACGACCGGTCCCGCCGCAGCGGGCAGCAGGCCGATCGACGAGGTGCGCACCTCGTCGAAGGCGATCAGACCGAAGACCGCGGCGAGCACGACATCGAGGACCAGCCTGGCGATCCGTCGCGTCCTGCTCACTCCGGCAACCCTAGTCGCCGCGTCGGCGTCACACGTCACGGCGCGCGAGCAGCACGACACCGGCGGACAGCAAACCGACGGCGAGGGCGAGCAGCGGCAGCATCAGCAGCACCGGATTGCCGGACCCGGGCTGCACCGACTGACCGGCCGACAGGAACGGCATCAGCTTCGCGTTCGCACCGGCAAGCACCGCACCGGTCTCCACCACGGTCGGGAAGCCGATGGCCGCCACCATGGACACGGTCGCATTGCGGGTCAGCGCCGCGACGCCGAGGCCCACCAGCCCGGCCAGCAGCACGTACACCGGGACACCGACGAAAGCGTATGCGAGATGCGAGGGTTCACCGGGCAGCCGCGAGATCACACCCTGGACGAGCACCGTGACACCGACCAGACCGAGTCCGTAGACCGCCATGAGCGCGCCGACGGTCAGTGCCTTGGCCGCCATCACCCGGCCTGGACGGCGCAGCGTGAGCATGGTGGTCGTGATGGTGCCGTAGCGGTATTCGTGGCCGAAGGCGTTGACGGCGACCGCGGTTCCGAACAGGGCGGCCAGGATCAGCGGCAGGCCGTGCACAGAGGCCGCGAATTGTTCGGCGGGCGTGGCGTAGTCGCGACTCGCGGACAGATAGGCGATGAGGCCCTGCAGGACGAGGCCGGCCGCCAGCAGCACCCACGTGGAGCGCACGGTGACCAGGCGGGTCAACTCATAGCGAATAGCGTTGAACACGAAGGGAATTCCTTTCAAGTGGGTGGCGCAGCGCGGACCCGTTCAGGCAGCTGCGGATGGTCCCGGCCAGCACAACGCCGAGAGACCCATCCGAGGCGGAGCCGCACAGCCAGATCGGCCGGTTTCAGGCGGAGCCGCACAGCCAGATCAGCCGATTTCAGGCGGAGCCGCACAGCCAGATCAGCCGATTTCAGGCGGAGCCGCACAGCCAGATCAGCCGATTTCAGGCGGAGCCGCACAGCCAGATCAGCCGATTTCAGGCGGGCGGCGCGGTGTGGCCCAGGTCGGGTGGTTTCAGGCGGCGGCGTGGCCGCGGTACTGGGCGGCGTCGGCGGTGGCGTGGAAGAAGGCGTCTTCGAGGCTGGTGCTGGCCCGGGTCAGTTCGGTGACCAGCAGGCCCGCCTGCATGGCGAGTACCGCGACGCGCTGGCGGTCGTCGCCCTCGATGACGACCGCGCCATCGGCCTCGACCCGGACCTGGAAGCCATTGCGGCTCAGCATCTCCGCCAGTGCCTCGGGCCGGTCGGTGCGGGCCACGATGCGGGCGGCGGAATTGCGGCCCACGAATTCGGCCACCGATTCGGCCGCCAGCAGCCGGCCCGCGCCGATGACGATGAGCGAATCCGCCAGGTGCGCCATCTCGTTGAGCAGATGCGAGGACACGAAGACGGTGCGGCCTTGGCGCGCGAGCCCCTTGAGCAGTTCGCGCAGCCAGCGCACGCCCTCCGGGTCCAGCCCGTTGGCGGGCTCGTCCAGGATCAGCGTGGCCGGGTCGCCGAGCAGTGCCGCCGCGAGCCCGAGCCGCTGCTGCATGCCGAGGCTGAATCCGCCCGCCCGCTTTCCGGCCACATCGGCGAGCCCGACCATGCCGAGGACCGCGTCGACGCGGTCCTCGTGGATTCCGGCCCCGGCCGCGATCATTCGCAGGTGCCCGATCGCGGTGCGCTTGGGGTGGACCGCGCGAGCGTCCAGCATGACGCCCACCGAGCGCAGCGGGTCGGCCAGTTCGGCGTAGGTCTGCCCGTCGAACAGGGTGCGGCCGCTGCCGTGGTCGAGCCCGAGCATGAGCCGCATGGTGGTGGACTTGCCCGCGCCGTTGGGGCCCAGGAATCCGGTCACCACGCCCGGCCGGACATCGAAGGACAGGTTGTCGACCGCCGGGACGTCGCCGTAGCGCTTGCCGAGCCCTCGTGCCTGGATCATTGGGTTCACCTCTCGCCGGTGGGTGACGCCCGCTGCGCCACCGTGTCGGCTTCGACCCTCCCGTGTTCGGCGGGCCCGGCCATCAGACGACGGCACACGCTCGGCTAACACTTTTGGCTTATCCGCGGGCCGCGAAACTCTTGCTCGGTTGAGCAAATCCGCGTACGGTTTTGCTCATGCAAGCAAGAGTCAACTCAAGCAAGCAAGCTTCGGAGCGGACCTTCACCGAGAACGCCCGCCGCGCGCAGATCGTGGACGCGGCCGTCGAGGTCATCGCCGACCAGGGCTACGCCAATGCCTCCTTCGCCAAGATCGCCAAGCAGGCCGGGCTCTCCAGCACCGGCATGATCTCCTACCACTTCCAGGGCAAGGGCGATCTGATCCGCGAGGTCGTCACCCGCATCATGGCCACCGCCGCCGAATTCATCGTCGGCAAGCTCGACACCGAATCCGGTTACCGAGGGCGGATGCTCGCGTTCTTCGCCGCGAATCTGGCCCTGGTCGACGAATATCCGAAACACATGCGGGCGCTGTCGAATATCGCCGCCAATGCCGGCACCGACGATCCGCACCTGTTCGGCCTGCTGGACCAATTGGGCTCGAACGCCGCCGCCCAGGCCGACATCTTGCGAGCGGGACAGCGCGACGGTGTATTTCGCGATTTCGATCCGGCCGTCATGGTGATGGCCATTCGCGGCGCACTCGACGCCGCCATTGCCCGGGCGGCCGTCGATCCCGAATTCGACGCCGCCGCCACCGCCCGCGAACTGGCCGAGATTTTCGACCGCGCCACCCGGAAGGACGCATGACAATGGCGCACCCGATCGCCTCCGAATCCCCCGCACCGGCCGATCGCACCGAGGCGCAGAAACGCGCCGCACTGCGCAGACACACCGCGCGCCAGGTGATCGTGGAACTGGTCCTGCCGATCGCGGCGTATTACGCATTGCGCGCGGCCGGTGTCAATCCTTGGGCCGCCCTGATCGCTCCGGCCCTGATCACCCTGCCGTTCCTCGCCTACGACGCCCGCCGCCACCGCCGCGTGGACGCCGTCGCCCTGTTCACCCTCACCATGATCGTGGTCGGCACCGCGGTCTCCCTGGTCACCGGCGACCCGCGCACACTGCTCGTGCGCGACAGCTGGCTCTTCGGCGCGGTCGGCCTGTGGATCCTGGCGACGCTGTTCACCCGGCGGCCGATGATGCGCAGTCTCGCCCGCACTATCGTCACCGTGAAAATCGGTGAGGCCGGTTATCGGGAATGGGATGCGCGCTGGGACAACGATTCCCGGTTCCGCCATCATTTGCGGGTGATGACCGCGGTCTGGGGTGCGGGCTTCACCCTCGACGCGGTCATCCGGATTACTCTCGCCTATTCCCTTCCGCTGGACGCGGTCCCGCTCGCCACCACCCTGCAATGGCTGGTCGTCCTGGCGTTCCTGATTTCCTTCCACATCTTTTACGTCACCCGCAACGGGCTGAAGGTCTGACGCAGCGAAAATTGTGTTAGCCCCCTCGACAGAACTGCCCTCTTTGCGTCGTAAAGCGTAACGTTTTCTCTGTGGCTGCCTTCGGCCCGATAACTCACTTTGCGCATCAGGGAGATGCCGTGTCCAAGACTCTGAAAGCTGCTACCGCATGGGTTTGCGGGGGAATGCTCGGGATTGTTGCCGGTCTGGTCGGAGCGGGCGGCGCGCACGCCGACGGCCCAGGCGGTCCCGTTCAGGTCGGTGACAGTCTGTATTTCGCGCTCGGCGAATGGAACTGCTCGATCGGAGACAACGGCGCGGTGGGATGCGATCTCGCGGCCCCGGCGACCATGAATGTGTTGTACACGGGCGTGCAGGTGCCGTTCCCGAATGTTCCTGCCATAGTCATCGATTCGACCGCGCTGCCCGCGCATCCGGAGTGGAATTCCAACGGCAGCCACACGCTGCCGGGTGGCAATCCGGGTCTGGCCGCCCTGACCCAGGTGAGCGGACACGATCCGCAGTTCTCCGTCACACATGCCGGTGCGACGTGTCAGATCACCTGGAATGGTTCGGCGATCTGCACGTCGCTGGGGCACGGGTTCAGCCAAAGGGGACCAGAGCCTTTCGGCTACTGATCCCCTTCGAATCATTCGTTTACCGGTACCAGACGCCGGAATCCCAGTCGCCATAGTCCCAGACGTTGAAATCGTAACGAGTATGCGCTCCCCCGAAGAGGTAACCCCACCAGCCGGCATTGGTGTCGCAGATCTGGTCGTCGGAATTGCACACCGTCAGAACCGGGAAGCCGCCGAACCAGTCGTCGACACCCGCCAGTGGGTAGCCGATGATCCCGCTGCCGGGAGTCGACGCCAGGCCCGGGCCGCCGGGGCCCGCGTCCCGCTTGGGATCGGACAGCAGAATGGCGTTCGCGTTGTCGACATCCTGGTGTGCGGTGACCCAGGCGTGCACGATTCCCGCGCCCTCGCTGTGCCCGATGATCCGAATGTGGTCGCCGGGGCAGTCATTTCGGTGTTGCCAGAACAGCCGGTCGACTTCGTTCAACCCCGACATCGGGTCGGCGGAGTTGTAACCGACAGGCTGATTCACAAAGGCGGAGAAGGACGACGAGGTGTTGTCGCCGAGCCCGCCGATGCCGATCGCCCAATCACCGGTGCAGTCATCGGCATTGGCTTTCGGGGCCGTCAGGTGTGTCATGGTGGAAAAGAGGATAGCCAACAGTAATGCGGCGAAGAGCGCCGTTGCTCTACGCATAGTCGTAACTTTCTATACTTCAAACCTCCGGGTCGCGCCCGGCTTGCGCTGGATGTACCCAGCAATAGCTGGCGTTCCGCATTCCTGTTGAAACAGTTACATACACCCCGATTTAGTAGGCCGTTTCGCGATGTGGCAGGCCATAACCAAGGATTCGCACCCGCCCCGACCGGCCCGGTGCCCAGTTGGATTCGGCAATCTTGGTCCGCGGCAACTAGATTGACCGCGAACAGACGCGGATCGAACGGGGTACGGGGGAAGTCGTGGTCGCTGGGGACATCGGGGCCGACCCACCGCGCTCACCGCGCGCCGCTTTCGCGCAGCGGTTCACCGAACTGTATGCCGCGGCCGGGAATCCGACCCTGCGGCGGGTCGCCAACGCGGCCGAGGAGCGGATGCGGGCCGCCCGCGGCACCCGGCCGGGCGGAGCCTCGGCGCAGCGCATCAGCGACTGGAAGGCGGGACGAAATGTCCCGGCCCGCTTCGAATCCCTGCTGCCGGTGGTGCTGACCCTGGCCGAGCTGGCCCGCAAGACCGGCGCCCCGGCACCACGTCCCCTCGCCGATCCCGCGGAGTGGCAACGGATCTGGCAAGAGGCGACCAGCTGGAATCCGCAGGAGGACACCGAGGCCGCCTGCCCGTACCAGGGCCTGCGCGCCTACGGGCCCGAGCATCGCACGCTGTTCTTCGGACGGACGCGCGCGGTCGGTGAGATCGCGGCCATGGTGCGCTCGGCGGCGGGGATCATCGCCCTCGTCGGCGCATCGGGTGCGGGCAAATCCTCGCTGCTGGCAGCGGGATTAGGGCCCGAGCTGACGGACTGGGAGATCACGACGCTGACGCCGGGCGCGCACCCGTCCCTCGCGGAGGACGCACTGGCCGCGCGCGCCGACGGTCCACGACGCTTGGTGATCGTGGACCAGTTCGAGGAACTGTTCACCGTCTGCGACCAGGAACACGAGCGGGAACTGTTCCTGAAGGCTCTCGACGCCTGTGCCCGGCGCACCGACGACCCGATCGCGGTGGTGATCGCGCTGCGCGCCGACTTCTACGCCCACTGCCTGAACTACCTGATCCTGCAGGACGCCCTGGAACACCGCGGCTACCTGCTCGGCCCTTTGCGGATGGACGAACTGTCGCAAGCTGTTTCGGGCCCGGCCCGGGCCGTCGGCCTGGATCTCGAGCCGGGACTCGAAGAGCTGATCACCACCGAATTGTGCGGTGCCGGAGACCATCACGATCGCGGCACCTACGATCCCGGTGCGCTGCCCATGCTCTCGCACGTCATGGCCGCCACCTGGCAGCACCGCGAGGGCCGCCGCCTCACCATCGCGGGCTACCGGCAAGCGGGCGGCGTGGTCGGCTCGGTCGCCGAGACCGCCGAATACGCCTGGAACGAACTCTCTTCCGACCAGCAGACGGCGGCACGGACCATGCTGCTCGGGCTCGTCACGGTCAGCCAGGATGCCCGCGACACCCGGCGGACAGTGCCCCGAGACGAACTCCTCGCCCGCACCGGCGACCACGAGAACGCCACCGCCGCCCTGGAACTGCTCTCCCGCACCCGCCTGGTCACCCTCGACGCCGACGCGGTCACCCTCACCCACGAGATCGTCCTCACCGCCTGGCCCCGCCTGCGCGATTGGATCGACGAGGACCGCGTCGGGTATCTCATCCGCCAGCGCATCGAGACCGACGCCGCGGAATGGGTGGCCCAGGACCGGGATCCGTCGCTGCTCTATCGGGGCAACCGCCTACAGAACGCGCGCGAGCACGCCGATCCGCCACCGGTCGGGCCGCTGGCCCAGGAGTTCCTCGCCCGCTCCGTGGGCCTCGCCGGCACCAGCCGACGCCGATCCCGTCGCCTCCGTGCGGTTCTCGCCCTACTCGGCGTCGGTCTGCTCGTGCTCGGTATCGGCCTGTACGCCCAGATCCGGCTCTCCGATCAGCGGCGCGCCGACAACGAGTTCGCCGCAATACTGCTCGCGGCCGACCGCGCGCAACGCTCGGACCCGTCACTGGCCGCCCAGCTGAACCTCATCGCGTGGCGGCTCCGGCCCGGCGATCCGACGGTGCGCTCCAGATTGCTGCAGTCCCAGGCAACTCCACTGTTGTCGGTCACTCCCGGCCATACCGAGTCGATCACCCGGATCGCGTACCGGCCGGCCGCTCGGACGCTTGTCTCGCTGGATCTCGACGGCGACCTGCGAGTATGGGACACCATCGACCCGAAGCATCCGCGACAGCTCGGCCAGCAGCTCAGCGACATCGGTGAGGTGGCTGTCGATCCCACCGCCCGACTGCTGGCCACCGCACCCGCCGCGAGCGTCGTCTCGCATGTCCAGACTCCCCCGAAACCCATTGTCACGCTGTGGGACACATCGAATGCCGCCAGCCCTCGCCAGATCGCACAGCTACCAACCGATTCGGGTCAGCTCGGATTGGCATTCGGTCCGGACGGCCGCACCCTCGCGACGATGACCTGGGACCGGCTGACGCTGTGGGACGTGAGCAATCCCACCGCACCGATCCAGCGAGCCACCCGCGAGCTGCACGGATCGGCGGGATTCGGCGCACTGCATTTCAGTCCCGACGGGCGCCTGCTCGCCCGGATCGATCGGCTCGAACGGAAGGGCACGACACCGCTCGACTCCGTCGAGCTGTGGAATGTCGCGGATCCCGGCGCGCCCACTCCGCTGGCACCGGGATTCGCCACGACCGCGGAATCCGCTGTGACGGGCGGTATTCAGGACCTCTCGTTCCGCCCGGACAGCGCATTACTGGCCGTCGGCATGACCCCGGAGTCGGGCTCACACGCCATCGTGCAGCTGTGGGACATCGCCGATCCAGCGCATCCGCGGCTCGCCTCGGGCCGGGAGATCGACCACGGCGGACTGTCCGCGCTGGACTTCGCACCCGACGGACACAGTCTCGCCGCCGCGGTCGGCAAGGCGGTGACCGTCTTGAACGTGACCGATCCCGCCGACCCGACCGTGCTGGTCGACGGTCTGGCCGTGAGCCCCGCAACCTGCCGCTTCAAACTCGGCGATGCCCCGGAAGACCGATTCACGTGCTACCCGAGCCCGCGCGCGCTGGCCTTTACCGGCGACGGCCGCGGCCTGATCGCCGGAGCGTCCACCGGCGACCTCCACACCTGGTCGCTGCCGCCCGCGCTCACCCCGACCAGGCCGGGCTCGAAGGATGTCTCCAGGTTCGAGGCGAACGGCACCGAGCTGGCGATCGGGTCCGCTTCTCCACGGTCGACCGCACTCTGGAATGTGCGAAATCCGCAGGCACCCGAATTGATCACCGAATACAACACGGATCCGGGTACCGACTCGACCCTGCTGGCGCCCGACGGCAGCACGTTGCTCGAGTTGGACATGGCGCACAGCACCATGACCACGGTCGATCTGTCCGATCCGGCCGCCCCGCATTCGCGGGGCGCCTGGACCTTCCCCGGCCCGAAGTCCTTGCGCCTCTGGTCCATAAGCGATGATTTCCGCACAGTCTCCACCGTCGACGAACACCATTCGGTGCAGTTGTGGGACCTCACGGACCCACTTCGGCCGGCTGCCCTCGGTGGCCCGATCCAGTTGCCGGACAACGCGCAGTTCGACTTCGGCCCCGACAGCAAGACGATGATCGAGACCGTGACCTCCGGTACGGGCGACAATGCGGAATCGGTGACGACACTGTGGAGCCTCGCAGATCGGTCGCACCCGAGCCAGGTCGCCGAGCTGATGCGTACTCGCGCGTCCGACAAGAACCCGATCACCTTCGCACCCGACATGCGCACCATGGTGGTGTCCGCCAATGGAACCATGCAGCCGTGGGATATCAGCGATCCGCGCGCACCACGACGGCTCGGCCACCCGATCGCGACGAAACTGCCTGCACCCGGGGGAGCCTTCTTCACCCTGGACTCCCGTACCCTGTTCGTCCTCGGCTTCGACAACGTCCTGAGACTGTGGGACTTCACCGATCGCGACCATCCCTCCGAGCTCGCGACGCTCACGCCCACGAGCGGATACGCCGACGGCTCTACCCTCGCCCCCGGCGACAACCTCTTGGCCGCCCTGACAGCCGATGGCACCTTCGCCCTCTGGGACCTCGACACTCAGCACGCCATCGACCGCATCTGCGAGGTCACCGGCACGTTCTGGACCGAGGACCTCTGGAAGCAGTATCTGCCCAGCCTGCCGTATCACCCGTACTGCCACGGCAGTTGACCACCACCGCCCTGTGCACCTGCACAAAATGGAACCACCGCGGCTCAGCCTCCTGTCAGTAGTGCTGAGCAGCGGTTTCCTGTGAGCTGGAACATGGATGCGGTGCGCGTGTGAGGGCGGCCGCACGGATCATCGGTGATTCGGAGGAGTCATGGGCAAGTCCCGGAGGCGGATGACGCTGGCGTTGGCGGCCGCGTGCGTGGCGATGGGGACCGGGGTGGCGCAGGCGGATGCGGGGTTCCCGCCGGTGTTTCCGCCGGATCAGAATCAGTTGCCGCAGTTGCCGAGTGAGCCGCAGGTTTATCAGGCGTTGCCGATTCCGGTGCCGGATCAGGATCCCTGGTACGACGATCCGGCGGATCTGGAGTCGTATGCGCCGGGACAGATCGTGCGCAGCCGTGAGGTGCAGACCCGGCTGCTGGGGCTGCCGATTCCGGTGTACACCAAGCAGTTGCTGTTCCGGTCCGAGGATGTGCACGGCAATCCGATCGTCACCGCGACCACCGTGATCGTGCCGGGGATTCCGTGGCAGGGCAGCGCGCGGCCGGTGATGTCGTTCCAGGAGGCCATCGACTCCACCGACTCCTCGTGCAATCCGTCGCACACGCTGCAGGTCGGGACCATGAAGGAGTCGACGCTGGCCATCTATTGGCTGATGCAGGGCTTCGCGATCAACGTGCCCGACTTCGACGGCAAGTTCAACACGTTCAACACCTACGCCGAGGGCAAGATGGTTCTCGACAGCCTGCGGGCCATGAAGAACGATCCGGGACTGGGGCTTTCGGATTCCGGGATCGCGCTCTACGGGTACTCCGGCGGCGGGTCGGGCTCGATTCGCGCCGCCGAGCTGCGCGCCACCTACGCCCCCGATGTGCGCCTGCTCGGCACCACCATCGGCGGTACGCCCGGCAACCTGCTGGAGCAGGCCGACTACGCCACCAAGCACGAGCCGGGCATCACCGGGATCAGCAACTTCACCATGTGGCTCGGATTCGTCTCGCTCTCACGCGAATACCCGGACGTGTTCGACGCCGCGGACCTGCTCACTCCCGAGGGGCAGCAGATCGTCGCGGACATGCAGCACCGCTGCTACGCCACCGCCGCGCTCACCGGCATGTGGCGGCCGATCAGCGACTACTTCCAGCCGGGCAAGTCGCTGCAGTCCTCGCCGGAGGTGGTGAAGGTGTTGCAGGACAACAGCCTCGGCCACTACATCCCCGACACCCCGATCCTGTGGTGGCACGGCTTGTGGGACGAGCTGATCCCGCCCGCCGAGGTCGTGCTGCCGACCGTCCAGTCCTACTGGGATCGGGGCGCGGACCTGCGCTTCTACACGGTGCCGGTGCCCGAGCACGTCACCAACGCGGTCACCGGGTGGCTGCCCGCGGTGGCCTGGACCAGCGCGGTGCTGCGGGGTCTGCCGCCCGGCCCGAAGTTCATGGCCGCCTTCGCTCCGCTGCCGCCCGGATTCCCCGGCGCCTGAGACTCGGCCTGTCGCTCAGCCGTTTTCGTCTCGCTCAGCCGTTTTCGTCTCGCTCAGCCGTTTTCGTGTCGCTCAGCCTGGTCGGTGAAGAGATAGTCGACCAGGGTGAGCACGCGGGCGCTGTCGAACCGCTCCGGGTCGTCGAGCACCAGCCGCGCGCCGGTCTGGATCAGTCCCTGCACCAGGCGCACCAGCACGTCGAGATTCACCTGCGCCGCGGCGGCGGGATGGTCGGCCAGCCATTCGCTCAGGGCCTGCCGCAAGGGGATTCGCAGATCGTCCCGGGAGCGCGCGACCCGTTCACGCAAGGCCGGAGGCACCCCGTCGATCGGGAAATAGACCAGCCGCCAGCTGTCCGGCACGGCCCGCACCTCGGCGAGGAAACGCTCCAGCGCGGCCCGCAGCATGCTCGCCCGGTCACGCCCGCCGGGATCGGTCAGCTCCGCCATGGCCCGCGCCACCGCCGCACCCATCCGGCCGGTCTCGCGCCGAATGAGCTGATCCAGCAACTCGTCCCGGCTGCCGAAGCAGTCGTAGACGACCGGTCGCGTGACATCGGCCCGCTCGGCGACCGCGGCAATGCTGACCTCACCGAACCCGGCGTCGGCGACGATGCGCATGGCGGCGTCGAGCAGTTGTTCGCGCCGGTCCGCGGGTGAGAGTCGTTTGGCGTAGCGTCGTTTGGCCGGTGCGGCGTACACCACGCGAGTGTACTTGCGGCCCAGGATGAAGCGGGCCGGTGGCCCCGAAAAGCCCGTCTCCTCAGGGCTTTCGATGCGATACCGTCGAAGGATGACGGGCAATCTCTCGGGCAGGGTCGCGGTCGTCACCGGCAGTTCCCGCGGTATCGGACGCGCCGTCGCGGTGCGCCTGGCCGAGCGCGGAGCCGCGGTCGTGGTGAGCTATCTGAAGAACGACGGACCGGCGGGCGAGGTCGTCGAGCAGATCGAGGCGGGCGGCGGAAAGGCCATCGCGGTCAGGGCCGATCTGTCGGTCCCGGCCAATGTGACCCACCTGTTCGACCGTGCGGAACACGAATTCGGATCGATCGACATCGTCGTGGCCAATGCCGCGGACGCCATCGTCAAACCCTTGGTGGACTGCACCGAGGGCGACTTCGACCATCTCTTCGCCGCCAACGTCAAGAGTGTGTTCTTCACCTTGAAGGAAGCCGCGCTGCGCATGCGCGACGGCGGCCGGATCGTGGTCACCTCGACCGGAGGCACCAAGATGTTCTTCACCGAGACATCGCTCTACCTCGGCAGCAAGGGTGCGATCGAACAGTTCGTTCGCGTGCTGTCGCGTGAGCTCGGCCCGCGCGGCATCACCGTCAACGCGCTCTCGCCCGGCTTCACCGACACCGACCTGCTGCCGGCGCGCGACCGGGAGGTGGCCGCCGACATGTCCCCGTTCGGCCGTATCGGCACGCCCGGCGACATCGCCGATGTCGCCGCCTTCCTGGCGAGCCCGGACGCGCGCTGGATCACCGGTCAGAACATCGGCGCGGGCGGCGGAGTGTTCTGAATCCCGGTCTCACCGTTCGTTCCGGCGATGACCCGACGCGCCAGCCACCGCAGCGTCCGCGCCACCTCGGCCCGCTCCCCCGCCTCTCCCGCCTCGAGCACCAGCCGCGCGGCCGTCTCCCCGACGGCCAACGCCGCATGACTCAACAGCTCGGCATCCACCTCCCGCCCCCGAGCCCGAGCCGCCTGCGCGATGAGCACCGCACTGCGTTTCCGAATCGCGGCCTTCCCCCGCTGCACCCGCTCGAACGTCCCCGGCGGCGCCCCCTCCGACGGCATCAGCACGAACTGCCAACTCCGCGGCGCACACGACACCATCTCCAGGTACACATCGGCGAGCTCCCCCGCGAACTCCAACGGATCCACGCCCAGCGGCATTTCGGGCATCCCCGCCGCCACCAGCCCCATCACCGTCGCCTCCTCGCGATCGAGCAACTCCGCGAAGATCACCCCCCGATCCCCGAACTCCCCATAAAGGGTAGGCCGCGTAACCCCCGCCTCCAGCGCGATCGCCTGCACACTGGCCCCCGCAAACCCCTCCCGCACAACAACTTCCCGCGCCGCATCGAGAATCCGCTCCCGTCGCGCCGACCCCAACTCCTCCACCCACTCTCCACACCCAACCAACCGCGCCAGTGTACGCACCCGCCGAAACCGGCCGTAGCCAGCGCCGGACCACTCCGGCCAGCGCACCGATCCGCCAGAGTTCGGCGTGATGGGCCTATTCGTGCACAATTCGCCGCCGGAACGCGGTTTTCCACCAATTCCGCTGCCTTGATGCACGTTCAGCCCCAGTAGCCATGGCGTACTTCACATACCGCAAGTTCAACCGTCGTCAACACCGTCTCCGCCATCATTCAGATGGCACTCGATCCCCAGGCTCGGCACTGGATTGGCAACGCCGTGTGCTGAGCGCTGCTGAGGGTTGAGGGGTCGGCTCATATCTTGAACCTATGATGCTTAGGTTCTGGCTGGGTCGATGGAGGAAGGAGTGGTGGGGTGTCGCCTCGGGTCGGGTTGAGCACTGAGCGGGTGGTTCAGGGGGCGGCCGAGCTTGCCGATGAGATCGGGTTCGAGAAGGTGACCTTGTCGGCGGTGGCGCGGCGGTTCGGGGTGAAGGATCCGAGTTTGTATGTGCACGTGCGGAATTTGCACGATCTGCGGGTGCGGGTGGCGTTGCTGGCGAGTGCGGAGTTGAACGATCGGATCGGGGCCGCGGTGGCGGGACGGGCGGGAAAGGACGCGCTGGTGGCGTTCGCGGGGGCGTACCGCGAGTATGTGCTGGAGTTTCCGGAGCGGTATGCGGCCACGCAGATACGGATGGATCCCGCGGAGGTGGCGGGGGAACCGGCGCTGGTGCGCAGCATCGAGTTGACCGCGGCGATTCTGCGCGGGTACGGGCTCGCCGAGCCCGAGGGGCTCGATGCGGCGCGGCTGTTGCGCAGCACGTTTCACGGGTTCGCGACGCTCGAGAGTGCGGGCGGGTTCGCGCACTCGCGCGCGCCGGGAGATTCCTGGCCGCACATTGTCGACGCCTTGCATCAGACGCTGTCGAACTGGCCGACCTACTCCGACTGACACCCGCGTCCCGATCTTGGTCGAGGAATGGTGTCGGTTGGACGACGGATCGGTTCAGACGCGGCCCGTCGGCGCGCCGCGAGCCGGGGCGCGACCCACGCTGAGGGTCACGGCCCGGCGAAGGGAGACACGCGATGGGATTGCGACGTCGTGAGCTACTGCTCGGAATCGCCGGAGTGGGCGGGCTGGCCGTAACCGCATGCGGCAGCCGCACCCCGGGGCAACCGGCGAAACCACCCCGACCCGCGGTGATCCGATTCGACCCCGCACCCGGCCCGGCCGAGATCGGGGCCCGCGCCCCGGCCGTCGTCACCGTCGCGAACGGCACCCTGACCTCGGTCGAATGGATCGATGAGACCGGCCGCGCGCTACCCGGCGCGACCACACCCGATCAGCACACCTGGACCAGCTCCGAACCCCTCGGCTACGGCCACACCTACACCGCGAAAGCCGTGGCGCACGGCGAGACCGGCGATGTCACCGCCACCACGACCTGCACCACGGTCCAGCCCGATCGCCTCGTCGACGTCTCCCTGCGCTCGGCGAACCTGGAGGACCTGACCGAAAACGACACGTACGGAGTCGGTTTCGTCCTCGTCGCACACTTCGACGAACCCGTCGACCGGGCCGCGGCCGAACCCTGCCTGCAAGTCGTCACCGAACCCGCAACCAAAGGCTCGTGGTACTGGCTCGACGACAAGAACGCGCACTGGCGGCCCGAGCGCTACCACGCGCCGGGCACCCGGATCACCGTCGCCGCCAACCTTTTCGGCATCCCGCTCGGTGACGGCGCGTACGGCCAACGCGACCAACGGGTCTCGGTGACCATCGGTCCGGCCCACGTCGCCATCGCCGACGACGACACCAAGATGATCGAGGTCTACGACAACGGAAACCTGGTGCGCACCATGCCCACCTCCATGGGCATGGGCGGCACCGCGACCGTCGGCGGCCGCGTGCTGTCGTTCTGGACCCGCCCCGGCGTCTACACCGTGCTCGACCGCAAGGACCCGGTCATCATGGACTCCGCCAGCTACGGCCTGCCCACCAATTCCCGCCTCGGCTACCGCACCAGCATCAACAAGGCCGTCCGCATCAGCCACGACGGCATCTACGTCCACGAACTGGCCGAATCGGTCTGGGCGCAGGGCAATACCGACGTCTCCCACGGCTGCCTCAACATCTCCCCCGCCGACGCCGCCTGGTTCTACGACTTCGTCATCCCCGGCGATGTGGTCGAGGTCCGCAACACCGGCGGCGACCCCCTCGACATCTGGCAGAACGGCGACTGGACCATCCCCTGGCCCGACTGGCAGCGCGGTTCCGCCCGCGCCTGAATCGGCTACAGCAGGGTGTGGGCGGACAACCGCGACAGGCAGGTGTCGACGACATCCGCGGCGGAGCCCGGTTCGTCGGTGGCCGCCCAGAGTTCGGTGGCGAGACGGACCGCGGCGTTGGCCATGGCGGCGGTGAGCGCCACGTCCAGATCGTCGGCGGAGCGGGACGTGCGGGCGGCGATGATCGGGATGAGCTGGGCTTCGCAGTCCTGTTGGACTCGCAGCCAGGTGGCGCGCAGGGCGGGGAGCTGGGTGGCGGCGCGGACCAGCGGGCGCAGACGGGATTCGGGGATGGCCTCGGCGGTGAGCGTGCGGGTGGTGGCGGTGCGGTAGGAGACGCTCAGGGCCTCACGCAGCGGGAGATCGGGTGCGCAGGCGGCCAATTCGTCGGCCCACGCCTGGGTGCCGATGGCCAGCAGGGGCGCGAGCACGTCCTCCTTGCCCGCGAAGTAGCGGTAGAAGGTGCGCAGGCCCATGCCCGCGGCGGCCGCGATGTCCTCGACGGTGGTTGTGCCGTAACCGTTCTCGATGAACAGGTGGGCCGCGGCCAGCGCGACCTCGCGGCGGGTGGCCGCGCGGCGGGCCGCGCTGAGCGCGGGGCGTCCGGTGCGGGCGTGGTCGCTGGTCATGGAGGCACTCTAGCGGGGGCCGAAACTATTTATGGCGCGGAGTGCCATTTATGGCATATCGTGTCAGAAAGCAGTTCCACCGATCAGGAAGTGATCCATGAACCGTCTCGAGCAGCGCCGCATTCTGGTCACCGGAGCCGGTTCCGGCATCGGCCAGGCCACCGTTCTCCGACTGCTGTCCGAGGGCGCGACCGTCGTCGGCGCCGACGTCAATGTCGAGGGCCTGGAACTGACCCGCAAGCAGGCCGCCGAAGCGGGCACCGGCGACCGGTTCACCACCTTGGAGATGAACATCGGCATGGAGGCCGACGTGATCGCCGGAGTGAAGACCGCCGTCGAATCGCTGGGCGGACTGGACGCGGTGGTCAACGCGGCCGGCATCCTGCGTGCGGGCCACACCCACGAGACGTCGCTGGATCTGTGGAACCAGATCATCAATGTCAACCTCACCGGCACCTTCCTGGTGATCCGGGAGGCACTGCCCGCGCTGCTCGCCAATCCGCGCAGCACCGTGGTGAACTTCAGCTCCACCTCGGCCAGCTTCGCGCACCCGTACATGGCGGCGTACTCGGCGAGCAAGGGCGGCATCCAATCGCTGACCCATACGCTCGCACTCGAATACGGCAAGCAGGGCCTGCGCGCGGTCAGTGTCGCCCCGGGCGGGATCAAGTCGGGCATCACCGACGCCACCCTCGGCTACCTGCCGCAGGATTGCGACTGGTCGTTCCTGGGTCGGCTGATCGCTGTTCTGCCCCAGGACAATCCGGAGGAACTGGCCGGACCGGAGAACGTGGCGGGCGTCATCGCCATGCTGGTCTCCGACGACGGCCGCTTCATCAGCGGCACCGAGATCCGCATCGACGGTGCGGCGCACACGTAACCACGCGCCACGCACAGCGAAGGCCCCGACCGGAGAACGGTCGGGGCCTTTCTGTTGCCGCTACTTGCCGGCGCCGACCAGGTCGGCTCCGCGCAGAATCCCGTCGGCGGTACCCGACGGCCATTCCAGCGCGGCGTCCAGCTTGGCCAGCACATCCTCGGCCGGGGTCTCCATCAGGCAGCGCTCGATCTGGCTGATGGCGCCCGCGGACGGGCCGCCCTTCTTGGCCACATCGGCCTGCGTCCAACCGTTCTCCTTGCGCCGCGCCTTGACGCGGTCCGCCAGAGCCTGGATATCGGGCTCCCCGGCCGACTTCGGCGCGGCGACCTCCGCCGCCTTCGGAGCCTCTACCTTCGGGGCCTCTGCCTTCGGGGCCTCTACCTTCGGCGGGGCTGCCTTCGCCTCGACCGGCTTCGCCACCGGCGCCGAGGTCGCCGCCGCGGCCTCGCCCTGCTTCTTCCCGGAAGTCATCAGCCCCTGCGTGATCAGCCGAGACCGCTTCCGCCTACCCATCTTCGCCATACACCGCTCCTCGATCCGCAATACCGACCTTCGCTGAAAGCACCGGAAAGGTTGCCACAAGTTGGCGGATATCCCGCGCCAACCCCCCGACTTCGGCGTGCCACCGGCGCGGCTCGTTTGCCGACACGCCGCCCGTGTTATGCGGGCAGTCCGGTCAGTTGCGCTCGGCGCGCACGGTATTCGCCGCGCCAGCGCAGGAAGCCCACCAGCACCAGCACGAAGAACACGCCGTAGACCGCGCCCGAGGCGTACAGCCCGGATTTCACGGCCAGCGGAACGCCGACCAGATCGACGAGCATCCAGATGATCCAGAAGTCGGTCAGCGCGCGGCTCTGGGCGAAGGTCGCGATGGCGCTGCCGACGAAGACGTAGGCGTTGGCCCACGGCGACCAGGCGATGTGCAGCCAGGGCAGGTGTGCGAACGCCTCGGCCACCGCCGCGGTGCCGATCGCCAGGATCGACAACAGGATCAGACGTTCACGCCGGGACGCGGGCCGCACCATCAGCTCGTGGTGATCGCGGGTGCCGCGACTCCAGGCCACCCATCCATACCCCGCGAGCCCGATGAACAGCACCTGCTTGAGTGCATTGCCGGGTACATGGGCGTGGATCGAGGCGGCCAGCAACAGCAGCGCGCCCGCCAGCTGAACAGGCCAGGTCCACATGGTCTTCCGCATGGCCAGCCACATCACCGCCAGCGACAGCACGTTGCCGATGGCGTCGGTCCAGAGAATATGCTCCCCGAGCAGGTCGAATGCCGCGTTCACGGCAACCACCGTGCCACACCGCGATTCCCTGCCTCACCCCCGTCCCGCTCGCCGGACCGGCGGCGGCCCGCCCACCCCGTTAGAGAGACGGCCACGGGGGTAGATCGTCGCCAGGAGGTAAGCCATGGAATTCCCGTCACCGTTCACAGCGACGGTTCCACCGGTGGAACCGCCCGAGCCCAGCCCGCCGGTGCGTCCGTCCGAGCCCGTGCCCGCTCCGCAACCGCCTACGCCCTTCCCGTCCCCGGGCCCGCCGGTGCCCGAGCCGCCCGCACCGTTCCCGAATCCGGCGCCGCCGGAGCCTGTTCCAGGTCCACCGCCCGCGATGAGACGGAGCAAATCACCGACGTTCGCGTGATTCATGGAGGATTTTCGGCCTCGGAGCGTGCGGGAATGCTCGCGGCCGAGGCCGTCGGTACGTTGGCGATCATGCGTACCGATGGAGATTCCTGGGACATCAACACCAGTGTCGGATCCACCGCCTTGTTCGTGGCGGCGGCCCGCACGCTCGGTGGGCGCGCGCCGGGCGCGCCCGCGCAGGACCCGTTCGCCGAGATCTTCGTGCGGGCGGCCGGCCCGGAGTGGGTCGATCTGCTCGAGGGCCGCGCGCCCGAGCATCCGCTGGCGACACCCGAATTCGGGGCCCAGTTTCAGCAGCATCAGATCGGGCGGACCCGCTACTTCGACGACTTCATGGCCGCGGCGGCGCAGGCGGGTATCCGGCAGGTCGTCATCCTGGCCGCCGGGCTGGACTCGCGCGCCTACCGGCTGCCGTGGCCCGACGGCACCGCGGTCTACGAACTGGATCGCCCGCAGGTGCTCGAGTTCAAGCGCGAAACCCTGGCCGCGGCCGGGCACAAGCCCGTCGCCGAGCGCCACGAGGTCGCGGTCGACCTGCGCGAGGATTGGCCGAAGGCCCTGCGCGACAGCGGATTCGACGCGGACGCGCCGACCGCGTGGCTGGTCGAGGGACTGCTGATCTACCTGACGCCCGCCGCGCAGGAACAGCTCTTCGACGCCATCGACACCTTGAGCGCGCCCGGCAGCCGGGTCGCCATCGAGCAGATGGATCCGCTGCCCGCCGAGGCGGTCGCGGCCATGAGCCAGGGCGACGACTCCGGATCCGGCTGGGTGCGAATGATCTACAACGACCCGCGCACCGACGCCACCGTCTGGTTCGGCGACCGCGGCTGGACCGGCGAGCGGGTCTATCTGCCCGACTACCTGAGCGAACTCGGGCAGATCCCGGCCGAGGGCGTACAGCAGCAGTCCCTGATCAACCTGGTCACCGTCATCCGACCCTGACCTTCACAGCGGCACCCTGCCGAGGGCGGCCCGCAGCTCGGCGAGGACGGCCGGAAGTTCTTCCGGCGCAGTCGATCCCAGTGCGATCCGCAGTCCGTGCGGGACGTGCGCGGTGGTGGCGAAATCCGCCGCCGTGCACACGCGGATGCCGCGCCGCGACAGCTCCGCGGCGACCCGGTCCATGCGCTGATCCGGATCCACGAGCAGCCACGCGAAGAACGAGCGCGGATGGGCGATGGGACGCAGATCATGCCGGCGGGCAAGGGAAACGAGCGCGCGCCGACGGGCGTCGTCGAGAACCCAGCCGAGCGGATTGTGCAGGGTCGGCATCGTATAGACCGCGCGCACAGGGCGTTCGGCGCAGATCCGCGCGAGCCGGTCCAGGTCGGGCCCGTCCGCGCGGGCGGGGATGGGCGCGAGTTCGAGGTCGTGGGCTCGGGCCAGAAGTTTGAATCCCGGGTAGGTGAGCTCGTCGACGGCGATCACGTCGCCCGGCGAGAACATCGCTCGCACAACGAGATCCAGCCCGGCCCGTTTGAGTTCGGCGAACAGCCGGGTCGCGGTGGCCACCGCGATGCCGTGGTCGGCGGCGAGTCGACTCCACGGTGGTCGGTCCCGGCGAATCGTTCACCAGCATCGACCTGCGTGCGGTGTTCCTACGCCCGGTCTGGCGCGACACGCTGCGCGCCACCTCGTATCCCACGCATGCGGGACGCACCATCACCCACTACCACTGCGACATCACGCGCGCCGACGGCAAGCCGGTCGCGACCGTGACCGGTGTCGTCACCACGCTGCGGGGCGACCGATCCGAGGGCCGCTGAGGGCGGCTCGGCGCGAATGCGTATTTGCTGAACGATTACTATCAGAGCGTTTCGTCCCGAGTCAGGCATTCCGACCCGAACGGAGGACGCGCGTGGCCACAGCGATCCGCACCGCCCATCGGCGGGCCACCGAATTCCTGGTCTATCCCCGTGCGCTGCAAATAGGTCTGCTCGTCGCCCTGCGGACTCGACGACGCCGGGGACGCACCGGGCTGACCTCCCGAATTTCCTCGGCTTGACGCCCCGGCCCACACCACGCGCGTAACATAGCCAGAGATTTGCCCAAGCTGAATGCGGTTCGAGTCACGCGTATCCGGAGGATCCGAATGGCCGATCGAAGACGCTGCATGGTCATCTCTCTCGCGGCCGCCGCGCTGGCCGGCCCGGTACTCGGCGCACCCGCCCACGCCCTGCCCGGCCACGACTGGGATTCGGTGGCGCAGTGCGAATCCGGCGGCGACTGGTCCCTGGACGCCGGCAACGGCCTTTACGGCGGACTGCAATTCACGTCCTCGACCTGGCGCGCCAACGGCGGCAACGGATTACCGCACCTCGCCTCCCGCGAAGAACAGATCCGCGTCGCCGAGCGCGTGCTGCGCGCGCAGGGCCCCGGCGCCTGGCCCACCTGCGGTGCCTTGCTGTGACTTGACACAGGCAAGTTGCGGCCGAATTGCCACTAAGGTGGGATGAGCCTTGGAGGAGGGACCGGCGACCGGCCGGTCCGGGGCATCGAGAGGCGGCGGCCGTGGTCTTCGGCGCGGGAGGGAAATCGCCGAAAGACGACCTGCCACAACCCCCGTCGTTCGGGTCGGTGCTGCGGCGACTACGCGAGGAGCGCGGCGTCTCGCGCGAGCGGCTGGCCTTCAACGCCGGGGTGAGCGCGAGCTATGTGACAAGCCTGGAGAAGGGCGACCGCGCCCACCCCACCCGCGAGATCATCGAAGCCCTGGCCCGGTGCCTCGAGCGGCTGTCCGAACTCGCGCCCGGTGAACGCCGCCTGCTCTTCGACCTGGCGGGCCTGCCCGATACCGAACTCCCCGATATGGAGGACCTGCGCGCCGACCTCGGCCGCGACATCCCGCGCGCGCTGGAACTGTACGAGCCGCACCTGGCCGCCTACGTCGACACCCGCCTGAACATCCTGTACTGCAATTCGAGCTTCGCCCAGGGCTTTCCGGGCCTGCGTGAGAACGGCAACCTGCTGCGCTGGATGCTCACCGATCCCGCGGCCAAGGACGCGCTGGTCGAATGGGATCGCGAGGTCCGCATCGCGGTGCAGTGGCTGCACGGCTTCACCGGCGAGCACGCCAACCCGAGCTGGGCCGAGGAACTGCTCGCCGAACTGGGCCGCTATCCGCTGTTCCGGGAACTGTGGTCCACGACCACCGCCCGCTACGAGCGCGAACGGCCCATCATCCGATTGCGCGACGGGGCCGGGCGCTCGATGGCCATCGTGGGTCAGCTGTTCCGCGTGCCGAGCACCACTTACCCGGGCCGCATCCAGATCTTCATCGGCCTGCGCAGGTGACCGCTCAGCGCGCGAGCGGGCTGTAGAACACCAGGCCGTTGCCCTTGTTGTCGTAGACGACGGCGCGACGCTCGTGGGCATCGTCGTAGGGGCCCTTCACAATGCCGCCGCCGCTGGCCTCGACGGCCTTGGCCGCGGCGTCGACATCGGCGGTCTTGATGCCGACCACGACCTGACCGTGGATGGGGTGGTCGACCGCGGTCGCCAGTGCGAGGGTGATCGGCCCGCCGTCGAGCGCCGCGAAATGGGTTCCGTCGCGGAACTTCAGCGGCATCCCCAGCGTGTCGCTGTAGAAACGGATGGATTCGTCCAGGTCGTCGGTGGACAGGATGATCATCTTCACTTCGTGTTCGCTCATGGAACCTCCGGTGGCTGAGTGGCTTCCATGATGGTGGCCGGTGCGGTCGCCGGACGCACGCGACACGCCCGTCGAGCGGGACGCTATCGAGCGGCGGGATCCTCGTGGACCCGATCGAAGATCAGCCCGCTGGCCCGGGCCATGACCTGCTCGCGGGTGCGGCCGGGGTGGTCGGCGGCCAGGAAATGGGTGCCGACGGCCATGCAGAAGGCGAGCAGGCTGCGCGCCTCGATCTCGTCGGGGTCGGTGCAGAAGGTGCCGATCGCCTCGCGCGAGAGCTGCATGCGCCGGTTGTCCACGCGGCGAAGGCGTTCGGCGACGGCCGGATCGCGCCGCGCCCAGGCCCGCACCGCCAGGTCGATGGGCCACAGCCGCTCGTCCTCGAAGGTGAGCCGCCCGGCGAGGCGCATTTTGTCCAGCGCGTCACCGCCTTCCCGCTCGACGCGTTCGAGGACCTCGTCGACGGCCTCGCGCTCCCAGGTGTCGAGCATCTCCTCGAGCAGCGCGCCGCGATCGGCGAAGTAGCCGTAGAACCCGCCGCGGGTCACGCCGAGCGCCTTGGCCAGGACGTCGACGCGCACCGCGTCGACGCCGCCCTCCGCCAGTGCCGCCAGCCCCGCTTCGACCCATTTCTCCCGTGGCGTGCGCAGCGCGCCCATGTGTCCTCCGTCTCGTCCAGAGCCTGTTGTACAGAGCTGTATAACCAGCTTATCCTCGGGTTATACATTACTGCACAACCCTTGAAGGGGGCGCGTTCAGATGGTCAAGATCGCAGGCTGGCTCATGGTCTTCTTCGGTGTCGCGCACACCACCGCCGCACTCACATTCGACAAGGCCGCCCGCCACGCCGGGACCTGGTTCAGCGGCGGCCTCTGGCACGAGGCGACCCACAACTTCACGCCGATGAGCCAGGCCGGCGCGGCATTCTGGTTCAGCATCGAAATCTTCGGCCCGCCGATGCTGGTGATCGGATTGATCATTCTGTGGATGGACCGGCGCGGCATCACGCCGCCGACCTTCATCGCCTGGATCCTGGGCGTCCTGGCGCTGCTCGACGCGATCATCCTGCTGCCCACGCCCTGGCCGCTGATGGTGCTCGCGGTCGTCCTGTTGCTGCTGGCCGCCCGCCGGGACTCCTTGCGGGAGAGGACGATCGACGCTCCCGTTCACGCCTGACCGAGCCATCGGCCGATCGGCGGGCGGCCGTTGGCGGGCCGGGCGAACCTCGATCCGTAGGACTCGACCGCCGGAAAGCGCTGTCGCGCACCGCGATCACAGCTCCAAGCCGAGGATTACGGCGATGTGGTGCGGGAAGGCCGTGCAGTTGAGTCCGGCGGTCTGCATCTGGAATTCGCGGACGCGCCCGGATTGCGGATCGCGCAGTCGCAGGGTCCGGGCCGAGGACGGGAAGTCCACGCCGTCCTCGGCCCAGAGGCGGCGGAAGTCCGGGTGCCCGCTCAGCTCGTCGACCAGCCCGAGGATGCCGGGGTCCTCGGCGAGCCGGCCGGCCGTGGTCCGCAGCCACCGGACGTATTTGCGCGCTTCGGTCTCCCAGTCGACCTGGTAGCGGCGGGCGAGCTCGTTGCCGAACATCCAGCGGAACATATTGCCGTCCTGACGCAGCCCGGGCAGTGCGGCATCCCAGGCGTCGTTGGCCTCCAGCAGGTTTCCGAGGTAGTCGACGTAGGCGGCCAGGTGCGGCTGGAACAGGAACAGCGCGTGGCGTTGCTCGGCGGTGATGGCCGCCCGCAGATTCGGCACCGTCGGATCCCCGGGCAGTCCGAGCCCGGCCAGGTCGAACACCTGCCGCCGATCGGCCAGCGTCAGCGGCCGGACCCGATCCAGGCCGCGCACCAGTGCTTCGACCACGGCCGCGGCCGGATTGACGCGATCGCCCTTCTCCAGGTGGGTCACGTAGCTGGCGCTCACCCCGGCCGTGTACGCCAGCTGTTCCCGCGAGACGCCACGATCGTCGCGCAGCCGCCGCAGCGTCCGCCCGAAACTCGGCGCTTCGATGGTCGGCGGCTCCCCCACCGCATCGGATCGTCCGGTCACCCGCACCAGCTCCCTCCGGTCGCCGGTCCCGAATGTCCGGCTCAGCAACCGAATAGCAATGCTGCCACATTCGCGGCCGGCGCGGGTGAGTCGCCGCACGGGCAAATCAGTCGGAGGACAGCGCCCGGAAACTGAGCGCGACCGCCAGTGTCAACGCGGCGATGCCCGCACCCGCCGCGAACGCGGTGGTCATGCCGCTGACCAGGGCGTGCTGCGCCGACCCGCCCGCACCGCGCGCCGCGGTGCCGAAGATGGTGACCATGACCGCCAATCCCAGTGCGGCACCGGTCTGCTGCAGGGTCTGCAGCGCACCACCGGCCGCACCCGCCTCGTGCGGTTCGACATTCGACATGATGATCACGCTCAGCGGCGAGACCGACAGTCCGATACCGCATCCCATCAGCACCATGGCGATGAACAGCAGCGGGAAGTAGCCGCTGTCGGGGGTGAGCCGGGTCAGCAGGACCAGCCCGGCCACCATCGAGGCCGCCCCGGTCACCGTCACCGGCCGCGGACCGAAGCGGGTGAGCAGCCGCGGGATCAGCCGGATCATGGTGAACATCAGCAGCGCGGTCGGCAGGAAGGCGAAACCTGTTGCCAGCGCGCTCAATCCGAGCACGTTCTGCAGGAATTGGGTGAGGAAGAAGAACATCGACATGCCCGCCATCGGCACCAGGAACATATTGGCGTACGCGGTGGCGCGATTGCGGTCGGTGAACAACCGCAGCGGCAGCAACGGTTGCGACGCACGGGATTCGATGACCAGGAAGGCCACGAGCAGGCCGACGCCGGCCGCGAGGGCGATATCGGTGGTGGCACTGCCCCAGCCGTCGGAGGCGGCGCTGATGAATCCGTAGACCAGGGCGGCGACGCCGCTGGTGGCGGTGAGCGCGCCGGGCAGGTCCAGGTGCGCCGGTTCCCGTTGCGCGGCACTCAGGTTCAGGATCGCCAGCACCACGACCACCAGCCCGAAGGGCACGTTGATGAACATGACCGAGCGCCAGCCCAGCCATTCGGTCAGCAGGCCGCCGACGATCAGGCCGATGGCGAAACCGGCGCTCGACATGCCGGAGAACAGGGCGAGCACCCGCATGCGAGCCTTGGGTTCGGGGAAGGTGGTGGTCAGCAGGGCGAGGGTATTGGGCGCGGCCATGGCCCCGCCGATGCCCTGCACGACGCGCGCGGCGAGCAGCCACCCGGCCGACTGGGCCAATCCGCCCGCGAGCGAGGCCACGGTGAACAGGGCCGCGCCCGCGATGAACAGGTTGCGGCGGCCGAACAGGTCCCCGGCCCGGCCGCCGAGCAGCAGGAGTCCGCCGAAGACCAGGCTGTAGGAGTTCATCACCCAGGACAGCCCGGTGGAGCTGAAGTGCAGGTCGGTTTGGATGCGCGGCAGCGCCACGTTCATCACGGTGATATCCAGGACGATCATCATCTGGCAGGTCAGCAGCGTGGCCAGCACGATGCCCGACCGAAGTCGTTGAGCTCTGGCCGATGCGGGGACGCGGACGTCCGCGGTCACATCGTCGGTGAGAGAGGTCGACAAGGAATGCTCCATCGAAAGGAATCAAACGGAGGAAGCCTCCGTTTCCGATGGAGTTATCATATGGAGGGTTCCTCCATTTGCGCAAGACTATCCGGAGGGTCCATCCGTTTTCTAGTGGAGGGTTCGTGGAAGCACCGTCGACGGGGAAACCGCTGCGCGCCGACGCGCGGCGCAACTACGAGCGGATCATGGCCACCGCCCAGGCCGCCTTCGCCGAACTGGGCCCCGATGTGGCCCTCGAGGAGATCGCCCGGCGCGCGGGCGTCGGCATCGGCACCCTCTACCGCCACTTCCCCAATCGCGAGGTGCTGATCGAGGCCGTCTACCGGTCCAATATCGAGCAACTCAGCGAGCACGCCCGCGAACTGCTCGAAACCCACACTCCCGCAACGGCCTACGAATTCTGGCTGCGTGACTACGTGGCGTGGGTGATCGCGAACCGGGTCCTCGCCACGACACTCAAGGCGGGCATGGACCGCAACTCCCCCACCTTCGCCCTGTGCCGCGCCTCGATCACCGACGCCACCTCCCTGCTCCTGACGGCCGCGCAGAACGCCGGGGCGGTCCGCCCCGACATCGAACCCAGCGACCTGATGCGTTTCGGCCACGGGATCGGCGTGGCCTGCGAGACCGTCCCCGAAGCCGCCGAGCGGATGATCGACGTCACCCTCGCGGGCCTGCGCGCCGAATCCGCCTGACGCTCAACGGTTGTAGGGCTGCTCCTGGACCGGGTGGTCTACTGCAGGTCGCCACGCCCCATCACAGGTGATCGTCCTCACCCCGGCCACCGGGGTGGCGGTGCGGTCCGGGCAGCCCGGTAATGTCCCCGACCGGACAAAACGGCTGGACGACGCAAGGAGAAGAAGTGGAACGCATCGGCGTGATCGGTGGCGGCACCATGGGTGCGGGTATTGCCGAGGTGGCCGCCCGGGCGGGCGGGTCGGTTCTGGTGCTCGAGCGCGATGCGCAGGCCGCCGACGCCGCGGTCGAGCGGATCGAGAAGTCCCTCGCCCGCGCGGTGAAGTCCGGCCGGCTCGAGCAGGCGGCCGCGGACGAGGCCCGTGCCCGGATCACCCTCACCACGTCGATCGACGATTTCGCCGACCGTGAGCTGGTCATCGAGGCCGCCCCGGAGATCGAGTCGCTCAAGACGGACTTCTTCACCAAGCTGGACTCGATCGTCTCCCCCGACGCGATCCTGGCCACCAACACCTCCTCGATTCCGGTCATCCGGCTGGCCAACGCCACCGCCCGCCCGGAGCGCGTGGTGGGCGTCCACTTCTTCAACCCCGTCCCGGTGCTGCCGCTGGTCGAGATCGTGGTGACCCTCAAGACCGACCGCAAGGTCGTCGACCAGGTGACCGCCTACGCCCGCGAGGTCCTGGGCAAGCGCACCATCGAGTCCAAGGACCAGGCCGGCTTCATCGTCAACGCCCTGCTGATCCCCTACCTGTGCAACGCGATTCGCATGTTCGAGACCGGTTTCGCCTCCGCCGAGGACATCGACGAGGGCATGGTCTCCGGCTGCGCCCACCCCATGGGCCCGCTGCGCCTGACCGACACCGTCGGCCTCGACGTCACCCTCGCCGTCGCCGAATCCCTCTACGCCGAATTCGGCGAGCCGCAGTACGCCCCGCCGGTACTGCTGCGCCGCATGGTCGACGCGGGCTACCTCGGCCGCAAGACCGGCCGCGGCTTCTACACCTACTGATCCACCTCGGATCCTGATTCAGCTCGGATCCTGATTCACCTCGGATCGGCTTCGCTCGGGCCGCCGACGCATCACGCGTCGGCGGCCCGAGCCGGTTGACGCCTCGCCGCGAGCGCGAGACACCCGAATTCGCGGTCAGCAGTCGGGGATTCGAGCCTGCAGACCGCGGCGGAGATGGTCGAGCAGGGCGCGGGTGCGGCGGGGTAGTGCGGGGCTCGCGGAGTAGGCGGCGTAGATGTCGGCGGCGGGAGTCGCCAGGTCCGGGAGGATGTGGATCAGGGAGCCGTCGGCGAGCAGCGGCGCGACCTGCCAGCGGGAGCGCATGATCAGGCCGCGGCTTTCCAGGCACCAGCGGGTGATCACATCGCCGTCATTGCTGACCAGGTCGCCTGCCACGCGGGTCGCGATCTCGCGGCCGTCCGGGGCCAGGAATCGCCAGAGGGCGTAGTCGCTCTCGTTCTCGCGCAGCACGATGCAGTTGTGGTCTTCCAGGTCGGACGGGGTGGCGGGGGTGCCGTGTCGGCGGATGTATTCCGGTGTGGCACAGACGATTCGCTGGTTGCGGCACAGTCTGGTGGCGGTGAGCCGGGAGTCGGGGAGGGCGCCGACGTGGATGTCGAGGTCGAAGCCGGTGCCCGCGATATTCAGTGGGGCGGAAGACAATTCGAGGTCGATCTGGACCAGGGGGTGGCGGGCGGCGAATTCGGCGACCAGGTCGGCGATGTGGGCGCGGCCCAGGCCGATGGTGGAGCGCACGTGCAGGCGGCCGCGCAGGTCGGCATGCTGTTCGGCGATGGAGTCCTCGAGCGCCTCGAGTTCGGCGGCCAGGCGGGCCGCGCCCGCGGCGTAGCGGTCGCCCTCGGGGGTGAGGGTGAAGCGGCGGGTGGTGCGCTGGACGAGGGGCACGCCCAGCCGGGCCTCCAGTTGTGCCAGGCGCTTGCTGACCGCCGACACCGAGACCCCGAATTCGCGGGCGGCCTCGGTGAGGCTGCGCGAGCGGGCGACGATGTCGAAGAAGAGGATGTCGTCGCCGAGTCCGCCGCGCACGCGTTTCTCCCGTCATTGTTGCCCGGCCGGAAAGAGTCTCTTGCGTCTTTCGCGCTATCGCCGGTGAGTTGTCCGAGCCTACCGTTGTGATCCAGCCGACAACAATGAATCGGGTTCGGCAGTAAGGAGATCCGCACAGATGGGGACGACACACCGAATCGCGGTGATTCCCGGCGACGGCATCGGGAAGGAAGTGGTTCCGGAGGGCATTCGCGTATTGCGCGCGGCCGCCGCGGGATTCGGCTTCGCACTCGAGCTCGAATACTTCGATTACGCGAGCGCCGACTATTACAGCGCCCACGGGAAAATGCTGCCCGACGGCTGGTTCGAGGAATTGAAATCCTTCGACGCCATCTTCTTCGGCGCGGTCGGCTGGCCCGAGACGGTGCCCGATCACGTATCGCTGTGGGGCAGCCTGCTGCAATTCCGCCGCCACTTCGACCAGTATGTGAGCCTGCGCCCGGTGCGCCTGCTGCCCGGGGTTTCCAGCCCGCTCGCGGGCCGCTCCCCCGGCGAGATCGACTTCTACGTCGTGCGCGAGAACACCGAGGGCGAATACTCGAGCATCGGCGGCCGGATCTTCGAGGGCACCGACCGCGAAACCGTGCTGCAGGAGACCGTCATGACGCGCACCGGCGTCGATCGAATTCTGCGCTACGCCTTCGAACTCGCGCAGCGCCGACCGCGCGGACGCCTCACCTCGGCGACCAAGAGCAATGGCATTTCCATCTCGATGCCCTACTGGGACGAGCGGGTGACCGCCATGGCGGCGCACTATCCGGATGTGACCGTGGACAAATACCACATCGATATTCTGACCGCGAATTTCGTCCTGCACCCCGACCGGTTCGACGTGGTGGTGGCCAGCAATCTGTTCGGCGATATTCTCAGCGACCTGGGCCCGGCCTGCACCGGCACCATCGGCATCGCGCCGAGCGGAAACATCAACCCGGAACGCCGGTTTCCCAGTCTGTTCGAGCCGGTGCACGGCTCGGCCCCCGATATCGCGGGCCGCGGCATCGCCAATCCCATCGGCCAGATCTGGAGTGCCGCGATGATGCTGGACCATCTGGGCGAGCCCGCGGCGGCCGCGGCGGTGCTGGCCGCGATCGAGGCCGTGCTGGCCGACGGCCACGACACGCTCACCCCCGATATGGGCGGTACCGGCACCACCGAATCGCTGGGCAAGGCCGTGCGCGCCGCACTGGAAATCCGGTGAGCCGCCATGAGTTCCACGGACAAGATCCGGCGCGCGTACCCGCTGCCGGTGCTCGACGGTGTGCCCCTGCTGGTGCCGGTCGCGCTGACCGCCCTGGTCCTGGTGGCGGGCCGCTTCCGGGCGATACCGGAGAACATGATCGGCGGCCTGGCGGTGATCGTCGGGCTGGGCATGCTGCTGGGCCCGCTGGGTAATCGGCTGCCGATCGTCTCCAGGATCGGCGGCGGGGCGCTGGTGTGCCTCATGGTTCCCTCGATCCTGGTGTACACCAAGGCGTTCGACGCCACCACGGTCAAGGCCGCCACCTCGCTGATGAAGCAGGCGAACTTCCTCTACTTCGTGATCGCCACCCTGGTGGTCGGCAGCATTCTGGGCATGAGCCGCAAACTCATGGTGGGCGGCCTGATCCGGATCTTCCCGCCGCTGCTGGCCGGCACGGTGGCGGCGGTCGCGGTCGGCCTGGGCACCGCGATGGCCTTCGGCTACGACTTCCACCGCGCGCTGTTCTACATCGTGGTGCCCATCCTGGGCGGTGGTATCGGCGAGGGCGTGATCCCGCTCTCCTCGGCCTACGCCTCGGCCCTCGGCGGGGAGCCGGGAAGCTATGTGGCGGAACTGATTCCGGCCGCGATCATCGGCAATATCGTCGCCATCGTGACCGCGGGCGCACTGCGCCGCCTCGGCGAACGCAGCCCGCATCTCGACGGCGGCGGTCAGCTGGTCCGCGAGGCCCGCCATGCCGTGGTGGGTCAGTTCGATCCCGTTGTCCGGCAACCCGATCCGGACCCCGTGCCCGGCCGGGAGCCGAACTACGCGCTCGGGGTGCTGACCATCACCGGCCTGTTCGTCTTCGCCACCCTGCTGGAGAAGCTGATCCACCTGCCCGCGCCGGTGCTGGTCATCATCCTGTCGGTGCTGTGCAAGCTGGCCGGTGTCTTCCCGCCCGCCGTCGAGTCCGACGCCCGCGCGGTCTACGCGATCATCTCCCGGCATTTCATCTACCCCACCATGATCGGCCTCGGCATGGTCTACCTGCCGCTGAACAATGTCGTGGGAGTCCTGTCTCCCGGCTACGTGATCGCCTGCGCCGCGGTGGTTCTCGCCATGGCCGCCACCGGCTTCCTGGTGGGTCGCACCCTCGCCATGTACCCGGTCGACGCCGCCCTGGTCACCGTCTGCCACAGTGGCCTGGGCGGCACCGGCGACGTCGCGATCCTGTCCGCGGCCAACCGCATGAACCTCATGCCCTTCGCCCAGATCTCCACCCGCCTGGGTGGCGTCACCACCGTGATCACCGCCGCCTGGCTCATCCGCCTGCTCGGCTGAGGCGGCCACCTGCGAGCGTTCACGCGCGGCCGGTCAGCGTGCTCGCGCTCGTTCCGATCAGTCGGCGAGCATCTGGGCGGCCATGCGACGCGAGTTGTCGACGGCCTGCTCACCGCGCGGGAGCATGACCGCTTGGTAGGCGCCTACCGCCGCGGTCAGTGATTGCAATCCCGCTGTGGCGGAGATGATTTCACGGGCGAGGGTGGCAGCGTCGGCCAGCGCGGTGTTCGCGCCCGCACCGGCGGTGGGCGGCATCGCGTGAATCGCGTCGCCGAGCAGCGTCACCGGGCCCGCCTCCCACGCCGGCACCGGTTCGCTGATCCGGAACGTGATCGGGAAGAACGCGTCGATATCGGAATTCGCGTAGATATCGCGAATCCCGCTGTGCCAGTTGGAGACAATGTCGGAGGACAACTTCCACAGCTCCTCCGAGGACATGCGGAACAACACGTCGTCAGGGACCCCGAGGCGTTGCGGGGTGGCGACGAGGGTGACCATCAGGTAGTCGGGCCGCCCCTCCACCGGGGTGCGGAAGCGGACCGGACCGAACGCGGCCCCGCAGCTGCTGCCCCCGGCCACCCAGCACAGGCCGCGCTCGAAGTCCTCGGGTTCCAGGGCGCGGGTGAGGGTCATCCGCCCGTAGATGCAGCGCAGCCCGAAGTCGTTCACCACCGCATCGGGCAGCAGTCGACGGCGAATGATCGATCCGACACCGTCGGCACCGACCAGCAGATCGCCTTCGTCGCCGCCGCCCTCGGCGAACTCGACTCGAACCCGGCCCGAGTCGGTGATCCGATACCCGCTCACCGTCTGCCCGAACCGTACGACCTCGTCCAAGCCGGTGAGCAGCCCCTGCCGGAAGGCGTTCCGGTCCACGGCGGTGATCATCTCGTCCGGTATGCCGGGGAATTCCTGCACCGACACCCGCCGCAGCCCGGTATCGACCGTGGTCACCCGATCCCCGCTGATGCTGCTGGTGCGGCGCAGCACCTCGAACACCTGCGGGCCGACGCATTCACCCAGTGCGACATTGCCGTTCGGGTCGATATGGATGCGGTAGCCCTGGTTGCGGGTGCGCGGCGTGGGGTCCTGCTCGTAGACCGCGACCTCCACCCCCGCGCGATGCAGCGCCTGCGCGAGCGCCAGCCCGCCGACGCCGCCTCCGGCAATGAGAACCCTTGTGCTGTCGGACATTTCGATCTCCTAGACGATTTCGATCAAGTACTCGCAGCTACGTATCCCCATGATGTGCCGCACCCGCGACCCTTGTCAATCATCCGATTGAACTTATCAAGTAAACATTTGAAACTGCCAGGCGATTGTATGATCGCCCCATGCCCGCCCAGAACCCCCGCAGGTCACCCAAGCCGCAGGAGCGCCGGCGCGACCCCGAACGCACGCGCGCGCTGATCCTGGACGCGGCCATGAAGGAGTTCGGCGCACACGGCTACGCCGGCGCCCGGATCAGCGCGATCGCGGCCCGCGCCGGGGTCAACGTCCAGCTGATCTCGTACTACTTCGACGGCAAAGAGGGCCTCTACCAGGCCATCTCGGAACAATGGCAGCAGCGCCGCGGCGACCTCGCGCCCGCGGGCACTCCCATGCATGAACAATTGCGGCGCTACGCGCTGGAAGCGCTGCACAACCCCGACGGGGTGCGGCTGCTCGCCTGGGGCGGCCTCGAATACACCGGCGCCGAAACCCCTGCCCCCGCAAACCAGTTCGCCGAAACGATCGAAGAACTGCGAACCCTGCAGAAATCCGGCGCGCTACCGGCCGAGGTGGATCCGTCCTACCTGCTGGTCATGCTGATGGCCATGGCCATGGCGCCGACCACGCTGCCCCACATCATCGAATCCACCTGCGGCGCCGACCCCCGCTCCCCCGAATTCCTCGAGCGCTTCGCCGACCAGCTGGCGATCGTCGCCCGACACCTCGGGCTCTGAACCGCGCGGCTACCCGGTCGAGCCGGATCGCAGCTCGAGCGTCGGGGAATGACGGCGCATCGCGGCGAGCACCTCGTTCGCCGAGACCGGCAGCGTCTGCGTCGAGAACACCGCCGGGCTGTACCCGAAGCCGTGATTCGTGCGCCCCAGCAGGCGGGTCCGCCGCGAGGCGCGAGCCAGATAGGCGGCCGGATCCCGCAGCAGCACGTCGACGAACGGGTGCCCGCCGATATGCGCGATGCCCACGCCCTCGACCTCGCTCCAGTCGATCGCGCCCAGCCGGCGGTGCGTGAAACCCGAATCGGTGATGATCAACTCCGGCGTGCGCCGGAACAGCTGCTTCACCATGATCACGCCTACCGCCGCGAAGAAGAACACCGCCAGCGCGCCGACGAAGATCGCGCTCGCCTCACCCGTCAGCGCCATCCGCAGCCCGATCAAGACGAACAAGCCCGACGCCGCCGCGGTCAGCAACGCACGCGGCCTGGATGTCGTGTAAACGGTTTCCCCACCCGATTCCCCGCCCTGCTTCCCGCCTCCGGTCAGCGCACTCCACCTGACCAACACTCTCTCCCGCACCGCGTAAGTATGGCCTACCGCCGCCGCCGATTTCGCCCCTGCCCGCCGACACCGCTTCTCCTTCCCCGGTCCGGTCCCGCGCCGACACGCTGACGTGCGGGTCGCCCCGGGTTGGAAGCCCGCGAAACCGGCTCGACCATCCGGATGTGGCGTCGGTGCACGACGGCGGAGACTCCGACGACCTCAGGTGGCGACAATGCTGCAGCGCCAGCGAACCCGATGGGCACTCCCGGCTGGTACGCCTCCGCCGATTCGAACGAGTGCTGCGGTCACGGGCTCGAAAGCGCTTGCGCGGCCGGATCTTCGAGGTGTTAATGGGCGGGGATGTCGACCGCGATCTCCCCGCCGAGGCGGTGGTCGCCTTCCAGGTGCAGCTTGTCGCCGCTCCAGAAGCTGCCGGGGTCGTAGCGGTTCGGGCGTTTGTGTGGCAGCAGGCCCATGGCCTGGTAGGTCATGGCGACGATCTCCGCGCAGTACGCGTTCTCCAGGTTGGGGTCGGCTGCGCGGGTGCGCGGTCCGGCCGGCAGCGGGACGCGGCCGCGCAGCCAGCGACCCGCCAGGGCGCTGGTGGAAGGGAACGGCATGCCGTCCAGGCGCGCCACCATGCGCAGGGCGGCGTCCTCCATCTCGCGGGTGACCGGCCGGTCCAGTTGCCGCAGCCAGGCTTGCTGACCGTAGACGTCGGACCAGCGCAGCACGGCCGCGCGCAGATCGTGCAGCTGGGCGCCGCGGTGATGGGTGCCCGACCAGATGTCGGGCAGGGCCTTGCCCAGTTCGGCGTGCCAGATCAAGGCCGGGAGATCGTCGACGACGATGGCCATGCCGACGTGGTTGACCGGGCTGTTGGTCAGCCCCCGGATCGCGCGGTCGGCGCCGGAATGTCCACGGAACAGCCAGAGATCACCGGTCCGGGTGAGCTCCACCGCTTCGTCAAGACCGATACTCGAGACAACTTCGCGTGGCACGGCGACTAGCCTAGGCGTATGCGCTGGTGGAAAGTACTCGGCTTGGCCGGAGCGGCGGGTGTCGCGGCGACCGGTGTCGTCATCGTGCGATCGGAACGCAAGCGCCGGGCCTACACCCCAGACCAGGTCAGGGACCGCCTGCACGCCCGCCTCGACGAATCCGCGCCCAAGCCCTGACCCGGTAATGCGCCACCGACCGGATCCGTTGCCGCACAGGGATTTCGATCTTCGCCGTGACGGTCTCACATGGGCATCGGCTGTGAATGTAACGCAGGGTTCACCAATTACAGCGTAAGGCTTACCACCGCGGCCTAAAGTGATTGCTCGCAGTCGCTTGCTCTATTGGTTGAGGCGTTACCCGATCGGAGCCTGATGTCTCACATCGTGGCGGAAGCGGGTCGCTCACCGACCCGCAAGCAGGACACGTCAATTCAGGCGCTCCGCGGGATCGCCGTGATCCTTATGGTGGCCGGACACGTCATCGGCGTCGGCAATCAAGGTCTACGCGTCGGAGACCATTCGGTTTGGCACTATTCCTATTTGGCGTTGGCCGATATTCGCATGCCGCTGTTCACGCTGCTGTCCGGATATGTCTACGCGATGGTGCCGATCACGAAATGGCAGCAGTACCCTCGACTCTTGAAGGGTAAGTCACGCCGATTACTGTTCCCGCTCGTTACTGTCGGCACCTTTCAATATGTGCTGGCGTGCAATATTCCGGGCGCGAACTACAATCCGCACAATCTGCCCGTCTGGCGCATCTACGTGTTCGGGTTCGAACATCTGTGGTTCCTCCAGTCGATCTTCGTCATCTTCCTCACCATCGGAATCCTCGACAGCATCGGCATTCTCGACTCACTCGCGGGCTGGGGCGTCGCGACCGCGATCGCCGCCGCGGGCTACATCGTCGTGGAGATCCCGGCGCGGTTCGACGTCTTCACCGTCAGCGGCGCGGTCCGGTTGCTCCCGTTCTTCCTCATCGGCTACGGGCTGCGCCGCCACGCGCTGTTCGATTTGCGGGGAACGCCTGCGCTGGTTGCCGTTACGGCGTTCATCGGGTTCTACACCGTGCGACTGATGTCGATCGACCACATCTTCCGCCCGGACGGATTCGAGGACCGAGGCATCACCCTGACCGTCGGCACCACGGCGTTGATCCTCATCTACTCCGCCCGCAACTACCTGAACACCAAGGCGCTGGCCTGGGTCGGCGGCTTCTCGTTCGGCATCTACCTGCTGCACGACCTCGCCACCGCCGGCACCCGCATCGTGCTCGAGCACATGGGCATCCATCACAACTGGGAGCTGTTCGTCCTGGGCCTGGCGATGGGCGTCGCCGCACCCATCGCCTTCCAGCTGCTGTTCGGCAACATCGCCCTGGTCCACACCTTCGTGCTCGGTGAGAAGTGGCGCCGCCCCAAACGGCAGGTGTCAGAAGAGAAGTCCGACGATCGTCGCGGACAGCAGGCTGACCAGGGTGGCGGCGTACAGCAGCCGGGTGCCGTACCTGGCCGCGAGCAGCCCCTGCTTCTCGCTCAGTCCGCGCAACGCGCCGGAGATGATCGCGATGCTGGCGAGGTTGGCGAAGGAAACGAGGTAGGTCGACACGATCGCCAGTGACCGCTGCGACAGGCCGTCCGGGTCACCGCGCAACTGCTGCATGGCGACGATCTCGTTGGACACGAGTTTGGTGCCCATGAACCGGCCCGCCGCCGCGCATTCGTCCCAGGGCACCCCCGTCAGCCAGGCCAGCGGCGCGAACAGGCGCCCGATCACGTCCTGAAAAGTGGTGCCGTGGAACAGCGCGGCGAACACGCCGTTCACCATGGCCAGCAGCGCGATGAAACCGATGAGCATCGCGGCCACCGTGATCGCGACCCGGAATCCGACCAGAATGTAGTCGGCGAGCATCTCGAAGAACGACTCGTGCTTGCGGCTGTCGGCGATATCGGCGTCGAGCAGTGCCCGATCCTCCTCCGGCGTCACCGAATACGGGTTGATGAGCGAGGTCACCACGAAGACGCCGACCAGGTTCAACACGATGCCCGCGATGACGTAGCGGGCGTCGATCAACTGCATGTAGGCGCCGAGGATGGATGCCGACACCGTCGACATCGCCGACGCCGCGAGCGTGTACATCCGTTGCGGCGGAATACGATCCAGGATGGCGCGCAGGGAGATGAAGACCTCGGACTGCCCGAGGATGACCGCGGCGACGGCATTGAACGACTCGACCCTGCCGTACCCGCTGACTTTCGACAGCACCGCGCCGACCGCCTTGATGACCAACGGCAGCACCCTGAGGTGCTGCAGGATGCCGATCAGCACGGAAACGAAGACGATGGGCATCATCACCGAGAAGAACAATGCGGGACTCTCGCCCACCTTCACCAGATCACCGAAGACGAAGGCCGTGCCCTGCGCGGCATAGCCGAGAATATGATCGAACCCGTCCCGAATACCCCGCACCAGCGCCGTGCCGGCGCTCGTCTTCAACAGCACTGTTCCGAGCAGGAATTGAAGGCCCAGCAAGACGACGATCCGTCCGGACTTTTGTAGCGCGGCACCGCGATCGGTGCTGGGCAGCCACGCCGACAAGAGGAAGACCGCCAACCCGGCAATGCCGACCGCATAGTGCACGAACGCCTCCGGAAAGTCTCGGATGGAGTGGGTGACAGGGAATTTGCGAGCGAACGCACATCAGATCCACGAACAACACGTGCCGAGAAGTTGCCGCACTGCGAACAGCGGTCGTCCGCGAGCATATCCGGATGAGGGACGCATCAGATTCACTCGGTTCACCTTCGCGTTTCTCATCGCCCGTATGCTGACCATGGGCTCAATGACGAATCGGCAACCGGAACGCCAGCGCGAAGGGATGCACCGTGAGTACAGCGAGCGATACCTCGGCGGACAACGAGACCGGTGACGGCGGCGAAACCGTCGCGCCCACCCCGTACCGGCTGACCCCGGCTCCCGGCCCGTTGTCGGCCGACGAGCTGGCCGGGCTCGACGCCTGGTGGCGGGCCGCGAACTACCTGGCGGTCGGGCAGATCTATCTGCTGAACAATCCCCTGGTGCAGGTGCCGCTGCGGGCCGAGCACATCAAGCCGCGCCTGCTCGGGCACTTCGGCACCGTTCCGGGGCTGAACCTGGTGTGGGTGCATGCGAACCGGGCCATCCGGCAGCGGGATCTGAACGCCGTCTTCGTCGCCGGGCCCGGGCACGGCGGCCCCGGCCCGAATGCCTGCGGCTGGCTCGAGGGCACCTATTCGGAGCTCTACAGCCACATTCCGCGCGACGCCGACGGCATGCGGGCGCTGTTCGCCCAGTTCTCCTATCCCGGCGGCGTGCCCAGCCATTGCGCGCCCGAGACCCCGGGCTCCTTCCACGAGGGCGGCGAACTGGGCTACTCCCTGCTGCACGCGTTCGGCGCGGCCCTGGACAATCCGGATCTGACGGTGTTCTGCGTGGTCGGTGACGGCGAGGCGGAGACCGGCCCGCTGGCGGGCAGCTGGCACGCCAACAAGTTCCTCAACCCGGGTCGCGACGGCGCGGTGGTGCCGATCCTGGCGCTCAACGAGTACAAGATCGCCAACCCGACGATCCTGGCGCGGATCCCGGAGGCCGAGCTGGAGTCGCTGTTCCGGGGATACGGCTACGAGCCCCTCATGGTCACCGGCGACGATCCCGGTGTCGTGCACCAGGCCATGGCCGTGGCCATGGACACCTGCCTGGATCGCATCGCCGCCATTCAGCGCAATGCTCGCGGCGGCGGCCCGGAGGAGCGCGCCGTCTGGCCGATGATCGTGCTGCGCACCCCCAAGGGCTGGACCTGCCCGCCGATCGTCGACGGCGACCCGGTGGAGGGCACCTTCCGCGCCCACCAGGTGCCGCTGCCCGCCGCCCGCACCGACGCCGCGCACCGCGCGGTGCTCGAACAGTGGCTGAAATCGTATCGGCCACACGAGCTTTTCGATGACGAAGGCCATCCGGTCCCCGAACTGCTGGCCCTGTCCCCCACCGGCGAGCGCCGCATGAGCGCCAACCCGATCACCAATGGCGGTGTGCTGCTGCGGGATCTGCGCCTGCCCGACTGGCGGCGGTTCGGTGTCGAGGTGTCCACGCCCGGCTGTGTGAAGCACGAGGCCACCCGGGTGCTGGGCGGCTGGCTGCGCGAGGTGACGCGGGCCAACCCCGACAACTTCCTCACCTTCGCGCCGGATGAGCTGGCCAGCAACCGATTACAGGACATTCTCGAGGTCACCGGCCGCGACTGGCAGGCCGAGATCGGCGAGTACGACGTGAAACTCGACCGCACCGGCCGGGTCATCGAGGTGCTGTCCGAACACATGTGCCAGGGCCTGCTGGAGGGCTATCTGCTCACCGGCCGCCACGGCGTCTTCACCTGCTACGAGGCGTTCATCCACATTGTCGACGCCATGTTCAACCAGCACGCCAAATGGCTCGACGCCGCCTCCGCGGTGGCCTGGCGGCGGCCCATCGCGAGCCTGAACTACCTGCTGTCCTCGCATGTCTGGCGGCAGGACCACAATGGCTTCACCCATCAGGACCCGGGATTCCTGGACGTGGTGCTCAACAAGAAGCCCGAGATCGTGCGGGTGTACCTGCCGCCGGACGCCAACACCCTGCTGTCCACCTACGACCACTGCCTGCGCTCCCGCCAGTACGTGAACGTGGTGGTGGCGGGCAAGCAGCCGCAGGAGAGCTGGCTGTCGGTGAGCGAGGCGGCCGTGCACTGCGCGCGGGGCATCGGCATCTGGGACTGGGCGGGCAACAATGACGGGGAGGGCTCGGCGCCGGACGTGGTACTGGCCTGCGCCGGCGACGTGCCCACGCTGGAAACCCTTGCGGCGGCGTCGATCCTGCGTGCCCGGCTCCCCGAACTGCGGGTGCGGGTGATCAACATCGTCGACCTCATGCGGCTGCTGCCCGAGGAGGAGCATCCGCACGGTCTGTCCGACCGCGAGTTCGACTCCCTGTTCACCACCGACCGCCCGATCATCCTCGCCTTCCACGGCTACCCGTGGCTCATCCACCGCCTCACCTACCGCCGCACCAACCACAGCGGCCTGCATGTGCGCGGCTATATCGAACGCGGCACCACCACAACACCTTTCGACATGGTCATGCTCAATCACCTCGACCGCTACCACCTGGTCATGGATGTCATCGACCGCGTCCCCGCCCTCCGCGAGAAGGCCGCCACCCTGCGCCAGGAAATGGTCGACGCCCGCTGGCAAGCCCGCGCCTGGACCCGCGAACAAGGCGAGGACATCCCCGTCGTCGCCGACTGGAAGTGGACCTAGCCGCTCCCCGCCGGGGCGGGTCGCGGCCGTCCCCTTACCGTGCGGGGCTGGGGTCCTCCTCGAGCACGGCCTCGCCGCGGGCGACCATGCCCGCCTGATCCGACAGCTTCAGGTGCGGAATGAACAGTGCCAGCAGGAAAGCCACCAGCGCGCCGGGGATCAGGTACCAGAAGCCGGGGACCAGGGCGTGGACGTAGGCGCCGACGATGGCGTCGTGCAGGCCGGTGGGCAGATGCTTGACCACGGTCGGGACCAGGCTGCCGGGGTCGAGGTGGGCGGCCATCGCCTCCTGCGGGTGCGCGCGGAAGGCGTCGGTCAGGCCGTCGGTGAGGCGGTGGGTGAAGATCGAACCGAAGATCGAGACGCCGATCGCGCCGCCCATCTCGCGGAAGTAGTTGTTGGCGCTGGTGGCGGTGCCGATCTGGTCGGGGCTCACCGCGTTCTGCACGACCAGCACGATGATCTGCATGATGAGTCCGAGGCCCGCGCCGACCGCGAACAGCATGCCGCCGATCACCCACATCGAGGTGTGGGCGTCCAGACGGGTCAGCCACAACATGCTCGCGACCATGACGAGCGCGCCCAGCGGCGGGTAGACCCGGTAGCGGCCGGTCTTGTTGATGGCGTTCATCGAGGTGATCAGGGTCGCCATCATGCCGATCATCATGGGGATCAACAGCAGTCCCGACACCGCGGCCGTCGCGCCGGTCGCCATCTGCAGATAGGTGGGCAGGAAGCCCAGCGCCGCGAACATGACCAGCCCGACCACCAGGCCGATCGCCGAGGTGAGCACGAAGGTGCGGTTGCGGAACAGCCACAGCGGCAGCATCGGCTCCTCGGCCCGGGCCTCGACGACGACGAACGCCGCGACCACCAGCACCAGCGCCACGATCATGGACACGATCACCGCCGAGCCCCACGCGTACTGCTTGCCGCCCCAGTCGGTGACGAGGATCAGCAGCGTCGTCGCCGACGACATCAGCAGCACGCCGAGGTAGTCCGGCTTGGCCTTGGGCCGGTGGCTGGGAATCGCCAGGGATTTGTAGGCGATCACCAGGGCCGCCAGCCCGAACGGCACGTTCAGCCAGAAGCACCAGCGCCAGCTCAGCGAGTCGGCGAAGAAACCGCCCAGCAGCGGGCCCGCCACCGAGGTGATGCCGAAGATCGCGCCCATGGGCGCCATGTACTTGCCGCGATCCTTCGCGGGCACCACATCGGCGATGATGGCCTGCGCCAGGATCATCAGGCCGCCGCCACCGACGCCCTGGAGCCCGCGGAAGGCCACGAACTCCCAGAACCCGGTCGACAGGGCCGCGCCGACCGACGCCGCGGTGAACACCGCGATGGCGAACAGGAAAAGCCAACGGCGGCCGAACAAATCGCCGAACTTGCCGTAGATCGGCATGACGATGGTGGTGGCCAGCAGGTAGGAGGTCGCGGTCCAGGCCATGTTCGAGATGCCGCCGAGGTCGCCCACGATGGTCGGCATGGCGGTGCCCACGATGGTTTGGTCGAGGCTGGCCAGGAACATGCCCGCGATGAGCGCGGAGAAGATCAGCCAGATTCTCTTCTGGGTGAGGACGATCGGGGTGGGCGACGGGTCAATCGTCGTCGCGGTCATCACTTCTCCTTGGGTCGGGTCGGTGGAACAGCCGAGCGGCCATGACGGATTGGTCGTGCAGCGCCGCGGCCAGCGACCGGTCCGGGTCGGTGGCCAGCGACATGGCGGCCCGGGTGGTCAGGGCCGACATGAGTCCCGCTGTGAGCGAGGCGAATTCGGGTGGGGTGGGCTCGCCGCCGCGGGCGTCGAGCAGTTCGGCGAGCGCCGCCTCGTGGCGCACACCGGCGGCGATGAAGCCGCCCAGGATCCGCGGCTCGCTCTTGATGAGCTGGGTGACGAGTGAAATGTTCTCGCGGGCTTCGTCTTCGGGCTCGTAGGCGGAGGCGTAGAGCACGGTGAGGTCGTCGATGAGCACTCCGGTCGGCCCGCCCGCGATGAACACCGCGCGCGAGGCGGGCGTGCCGATCTCCCCCACCGGGCCGATGACGGCGTCCAGCTTGGTCTCGTAGTAGTTGAAGAACGTCCGGGACGAAACCCCCGCCGCCTTCGCCACATCGTCGACGTTCATGGCATCGAGCCCGCGCTCGACGGCCAGCCGGCGCGCGGCCGTGCACAGCTCCAGCAGCGTCCGCAGCTTCTTCTGTTCCCGCCAGCCGATCGACGGCTCACCCTGCTCCGAGGCCATGCCGAAAATTTAGCAGATTCTGCAATTTTTCAGAAACTGCAATTCAGAGCCGGCGGCGTTGGTGCTGCGAATATCGGCCGGGAGTCTGGCCCTTCCAGTCGCGGAACGCGGTCGTGAACGCGGAGACGCTGGTGTAGCCGAGGCGGGCGGCCACCGTGTCGACGGTGAAGCCGGTGGCCAGCAGCTCCTCGGCCAGCAGACCCGTCGCCTCGGAGGACAGTTCGCGGAAGCTGGTGCCCTGCTCGGCGAGGCGGCGGCGCAGGGTGCGGACGCTCATGTGCAGATCGGCGGCGATGGCCGCCTGGTCGACGGCGCGACCGTGACGCCGGAGCAGGGCGCGGACCTGCCCGGCCAGGCCCGCGCGGCCACGGCGGCGGGCGACGAGTTCGGCACAGTGCCGCTCGTACTGCCTACAGAGGGTCGAATTCGCCTGCGGCATAGGTCGTCGCAGGTCGGCGGCATCGAGGTGCAGGGTACTGACCGGCCGGTCGAAGTCGATGGCGGCGATGCCGAGCAGCAGACCGACCGCCTCGTAGACCGGCGCGTAGGGCAGACTCAGTTCGAGTCCGTGCACCAGAACGTCCCAGCTCAGCAGTTCACGCTGGATGGTGCGCACGGCCGCGAGATCGTGTTCGATAGCGAAGCGCCGCAGGTGCGGCGGGACGGCGGCGGGGTCGAGGGTCACCGATACCCGCTCGCCCGCGTCGGCGAGGCCGAATCGGCAGTAGGCGAAGGACAATTCGGCGTAGCGAGCCCACAGCTCGACCATCTCGCGCACGGTGGCGCAGGCCCCCAGCGCGATACCCAGACTGCCCAGCATCGGCAGATGCAGCGAAAAACCCGCCAGCAGACCCATTCCCGGCTCGTCGCCGGTGGTGGTGAGGATATTCTCGATGATCCGGAACTCCTGGCCGATATCGATCTCGAGCTCCGGGTCCCGCAGCTCCGCCTCACCGAGCCCCGTTCCCGTGAGCGCCGCGGCTCTGGCCATCGAACGGCTAACAGCGAAGTCGACAAGCACTGCGGCACTGTGTACCGAACGGACACACCAGGAGTCGTCGAGCATGCCGGGAATGATCTCGCATCACCACTCGGCGCTGACCCAATTAGGCAAGTTATTAGCTAACAATTCCGGAATGCTGGCGTGTCGATCCGTGCGTCGCGCACGAGAACCGCGCACCTGGCCGAATTCCGCACAACCATGGCCGCGCACAACGCCGGAAACCGAGCACCGCGCACCATACCCTGATCCTCGTTGGCCGTCCCGCCCTTGGCGGCCACCCCGGTCCCAACCTGCAATCGGGACCGGACGCTGTACCCAGCAGTCCCCGTCGGCGGGCGCGGTACCCAACAGCCAATCCTGCCCCGCCCGTCGACGGATCCCCCTCCCCTCCACCGCATTTCCGCAGGATCATGCTGATCTCGGCCGTTCGCGGAGGTGGCCGCGCTCGTCAGGTCGAGGCGGCGGCCCCGGGCCACTGGGTGGCTCCGAGTTCACGGGAGATGGTGCGGGCGGTGGTGCGGACCATGTCGACCACCGCGTCCGAGGCGGGCCAGTCCAGGGTGGGGAGGACGACGGCTACCGCGCCGGCGATGCCGGTGCGGTCGAAGATGGCGCCTGCGACACCGGATTCGCCCAGGACCGCTTCGTCGCATTCGTAGGCGATGCCCGAGTCCCTCGTGGCCGCGAGTTGCTCGTCGAGTGCGTCGCGCGAGGTCAGTGTCGCTCCGGTCATGCTGCGCAGTTCGAGGGTCTCCGGCAGGCCGCCGAAGGCGAGCATGGCTTTTCCCAGAGCGCTTGCGTGGGCGGGGATTTCGGCGCCGATCTCGGGCATCTGGCGACTACCGTCGGGGCGCGGCTCGTGATGGATGACCACGACCTCGCCGCCCAGGAGGACGCCGACGCGCACGGCGAGGCCGGACTGGCGGGCGAGTTCGTGCGCCCAGGCCAGTGAGCGGGCGCGGAGGTCCAGCGAGTCGAGGTAGACGTTGCCGAATCGCAGGACGGCCGGGCCGAGGCGGTATCGGCCGCCGTCGCGCTCCTGCACCACCACGCCATGGGCGGCCAGGGTGCGCACGATGCCGTGCACGGTGGTCGGCGCGAGTTCGAGTTCGGCGGCCAGCTCCGACAGGGTCATGCGACGAGCTCCCTGCAGCGCGAACAGGATACGGACCGCCCGATCGACGGACTGGATCACGCCGACACCTCCCTCGATACCCGAAGCCGGGTCTTGTGACCCACGCAACTTCGTCGTACTCTACGCATCACATTCGACATTATCGAATGAGCTTCGAAATTGTCTCGGGAGTTCCCCATGAACGGACTGCGCACGCCGCAAAAACTGGCGGCTGAGGTGCTCGGCACTGCGTTCCTCGTCTTCATCGGTGTCGGGTCGGTGCCCGCCACGCTCATCGTCAACGGCAGCGCGCCGTTCACCATGGCCGATCTGGGCATGATCTCGCTGGCGTTCGCCACGGTCGTCGTCGCGACCGTGTACGCCTTCGGGCATGTGTCAGGGAACCACATCAATCCCGCTGTCACGCTGGCACTCGCGGTCACCCGGCAGTTCCCGTGGCGTTCGGTTCCCGCCTATCTGGCCGCCCAGCTCCTGGGCGCGGTGATCGGCGCGTTCGCGATCGTCGGTGTGCTGGGCCGCCGGGCCTCGCAGGTCGGGCTGGGCGTCGCCGCGTACGGCCACGGCGTGGGATCGGGCCAGGCGTTCATCGCCGAATTCGTCGGCACGTTCATCCTGGTGCTGACCGTGCTGCTGGCCGTACATCGGGCCGCCCCAGCGGGATTCGCGGGGGTGGCCATCGGCCTGGTGGTGTTCGCCGCCATCATCCCGGTCGCCCCGGCCACCGGAGCGTCGATCAATCCGGCACGGACCCTGGGCCCGATGATCGTGCAGCAGTTCTACGGCGAGCAGGTGTCCTGGGGGCAGGCCCCGGTCTATCTCGCGGCCGAGTTCCTCGCGGGCGTGGCCGCCGCGGTGGTGGCCAGGCTGCTGATTCCGTCCGAAACCGAAGCCGCCGACCGTGATCCGGTCGAAGCGGCCGCGTGAGCAAGGAAGTCCCATGAAGAAACTGATCAACGATCCGGCCGACATCGTCACCGATGCGCTCGCCGGAATGGCCGCCGCCCATCCCGAACTGCGGGTGGACCTGCCGAACCGGGTCATCCTGCGCCAGGACGCGCCCACTCCGGGCAAGGTCGGGCTGGTCTCGGGCGGCGGCTCCGGGCACGAGCCGCTGCACGGCGGGTTCGTCGGGCTCGGCATGCTCGACGCCGCCTGTGCCGGTGAGGTTTTCACCTCGCCGGTGCCGGACCAGATCCTGGCCGCCACGACGGCCGTCGACTCCGGCGCCGGGGTGATCCACATTGTGAAGAACTACACCGGCGATGTCATGAACTTCGAGATGGCCGCCGAGCTGGCGGCCGCCGAGACCGGGACCGAGGTGGTCGCGGTGATCGTCGACGACGACGTCGCGGTCCAGGACAGCCTCTACACCGCCGGCCGGAGGGGAGTCGGCGGCACCTTGATCCTGGAGAAGCTCGCGGGAGCGGCCGCCGAACAGGGCCGCCCGCTCACCACGGTCGCCGATATCGCCCGCACGGCCAATGCGAACTCGCGCAGCATGGGCATGGCGCTGACCTCGTGCACCGTCCCGGCGGTCGGCAAGCCGACCTTCGAGCTGGGCGAGGGCGAGGTGGAGATCGGGATCGGCATCCACGGTGAACCGGGCCGATCCCGGGTTCCGCTGGCTCCGGCCCGCGAGATCGCCGCGATGCTGGTGGAGCCGATCCTCGTCGATCTCCCGTTCACCAAGGGCGACAAGGTGATCTGCTTCGTCAACGGGATGGGCGGCACACCGCTGCTGGAGCTGTACGTGATGTACAACGAGGTCGCGCGGATCCTGCGCGGCCAGGGCGTGGAGGTCGCGCGCAGTCTCGTCGGCCCGTACGTCACCTCGCTGGACATGGCGGGCTGCTCGGTGACCCTGACCAAGGTGGACGACGAATTGCTGCGGCTGTGGGACGCGCCGGTGCGCACGCCCGCGCTGCGGTGGGGAGTGTGACGATGTTCGATTCCCAGTTGTGGCTCAACGGATTCGCCACGCTCATCGAGGCCAATGCCGACGAACTCACCGAGCTCGACGCCGCCATCGGCGACGCCGACCACGGCAGCAATATGCGGCGCGGTACCGCCGCGGTGCTGACCGCGCTCACCGAAACCCCGCCCGCCACCGTCGCGGAGACCACGAAGCAGGCGGCGATGGTGCTGATCCGCAGCGTCGGCGGCGCGAGCGGGCCGCTGTACGGCACGTTCTTCCTGCGCTTTTCGGCCGCGGTCGAGAAGGACGACCTCGACACGGCCGGTTTCGCCACGGCTTTCCGCGCGGGCCTGGACGGGGTCGTCGCGCGCGGCAAGGCCGAGGCCGGAGACAAGACGATGTACGACGCGCTGGCGCCGGCCGCCGCGGCGCTCGACGAATGCGCTACCGCGGGAACCGCATTGGGCCGGGCGCTCGACCGCGCCGTCGCCGCCGCGCAGGCCGGGAGCGACGCCACGGTCGACATGCTCGCCCGCAAGGGTCGCGCGTCCTATCTGGGTCCACGCAGTATCGGCCATCGCGATCCCGGCGCCACCAGTGCCGTGCTGTTGGTGCGGGCGGCCCGGGAGGCGGTGCGATGATCGGCATCGTCGTGATCTCCCACAGTCGTCCGCTCGCGCGGGCCGCCGTCGCGCTGGCCTCGGAGATGCTGCACGACACCGCTGTTCCGATCGAGATCGCGGCCGGGCTCGACGAGCAGACCTTCGGCACCGACGCCAGTGCCGTCGCGGCGGCGATCGCGGCGGCCGATCGCGGTGCGGGCGTGCTGATGTTGATGGACCTCGGCAGTGCGGTGCTGTCGGCGGAACTGGCGCTGGATCTGCTCGAGGGTGAGCATCGCACGCGGTTGTGCTCGGCGCCGCTGCTCGAGGGTTTGATCGCCGCGACGGTCGCCGCGGCCGGAGGCGCCGATCTGGACACCGCCGCCGCGGAGGCGGAGAACTCGCTGGCCGGAAAGCGGACCCAGCTGGGTGAACCCGCCATCGCCGCCGTGGAAAGCCCATCGGTACCCGATGATCCACACACCGGCAGCCCGGATGCCGTGGCCACTTTCGTGATTCACAACGAGCATGGCCTGCATGCTCGGCCCGCGGCGCGGCTCGTCGCCGAACTGCGCGGCCACGATGCCCGGGTGTGGTTGCGGAATCTGACCACCGGCAGAGGTCCCGCCTCGGGGAGCAGTCTGAGCCGGGTCGCCGCATTGGGCGCGCTGCGCGGCCACGAAATCGAGGTCACCGCAACCGGTTCCGCCGCTGGAGAGGTAGTGGAGCGGATTCGGGCGCTCGCCGGACGCCACTTCGACGAAACCGCAACGACGCCGAGTGCCGCCCCGGCCGCACCCGCCGGGGAGCAAAACGGCGGTCCGCGAGCGGCCTCCCCCGGCATCGCGCTCGGCCCGATACACCGGAGCGGCCCTGTCGAATTCACGCTGCCGGACGCCCCCGGCGGCACACCGGACGAGGAGTCGATCCGCCTCGACGGCGCACTGGGCACGGCGCGCACCGCGATCGAACGGGCGCGGGCCGGCGCGGGCGCCGAGGCCGGGATATTCGACGCACACCTGCTGCTGCTCGAGGACGAGGAGCTGTTGGCCGATGTGCGCCGGCACATCACCGACGGCTTACCGGCCGCGACCGCGTGGGCGCGGGTCATGGATTGCGCGGCAGCCGAACTCGACGGTCTCGCCGACGAGTATCAGCGAGCCCGCGCGGCCGATCTGCGCGCCGTGCGGGACCAGGTGCTCGCGGGCCTGCTCGGCGTCGGCGTCGACCTCGCGGGCGTCACCGGCATCCTGGTCGCGTCCGACCTGACTCCCGCCCAGGCCGCCGCCCTGGATCCGGCGGTCGTGCTCGGAGTCGTTCTCGCACAGGGCAGTTCGACGTCGCACGCCATGATCCTGACCCGGTCGCGGGGTATCCCGGCCGTGGTGAGCGCCGGACCGGGAATTCTCGCGGTGCCCGAGGGCACGATCGTCGCCCTCGACGGTGCGACGGGTCGCCTGGTGGTGGACCCGGACCCCGACACCCGAGCCGAATTCGACCACTCGGCTCGGCAGCAGTCCCGGCGGCGGGCAGCCGCACTGTCCGCCGCCGCGCAACCGGCCCGCACCCTCGACGGCAAACTCGTCCACCTCGCCGCCAATATCGGCGACCTGGACGATGCCGCGATCGCGGTACGCCACGGCGCGGACATGGCCGGGCTGGTACGCACCGAATTCCTTTTCCTGGGCCGCGATCACGCGCCCACCATCGACGAACAGGAGCACACCTATCGGGCCATCGCCGAAGCGTTCGACGGCCGCCGCGTCGTGCTGCGCACCCTCGATGTGGGCGGCGACAAGCCCCTCCCCTACGTCACGCAACCACCGGAGGCCAATCCGTTCCTGGGAGTTCGCGGTATCCGCCTCGCCCTCGCCCGCCCCCAACTCCTGCGCGACCAACTGACCGCCATCTGCCGTGTCGCCGCCGACCATCCGGTCAGCGTGATGTTCCCGATGATCACCCGCCTCGACGAACTCTCGGCCGCCCGCCGCATACTCGACGAGGTCGCAACACCCGGCGCCACACCGGAAGTCGGCATCATGGTCGAGGTCCCCGCCGCCGCCGCCAAAACCGCCGCCTTCGCCCCCCACGTCGACTTCTTCAGCATCGGCACCAACGACCTCGTCCAGTACGCCCTGGCCGCCGAACGCGGCAACGACGCGGTCGCCCCCCTCGCCGACGCCCTGGACCCCGGCGTCCTACACCTCATCGACATGGTCTGCCGCAACGCCGGCGACGCCCGAGTCGCCGTATGCGGCGAAGCCGCCGCCGACCCCACCGCAATCCCACTCCTCCTCGGCCTCGGCGTCGACGAACTCAGCGTCGCACCCCCGGCCATCCCCTTGGTGAAAGCCGCAGTCCGCGAATACGACTCATCCGCCTCCGCCTGCACCGCAGCGCAAGCCCTGCACTGCGCATCGGCCGAAGAGGTTCGCGCACTGACCCAGCACCACGCCGCGATGGCGGACGTGCGGTGAGCGTCTCCTTTGTCACGACGGTGCGACGAAGGTCGCCATGTATGTGGCGGTGAGCTGTTCGGTGAGTCGTTTGTTCGACCAGCGTCGTTGGTGAGCGAGGCGGTCGAGGAGGTCGAGCGACATGAGCGCCCAGAGCAGGTCGGTCGCGGTGTCGACGGAAAGGTGCGGGGCGAGCATCCCGTCTCGCGCCAGCCGTTCGACGACGCGGCGGCTGCCCTTCAGCCAATTCCCCTGGGTGGTCCGCCACAACGCCGCCGCATCCGGGTCGGTGTGCTGGGCCTGCTCGAAAGCGCGCAGCACCGCCAGGATTCGCAGGTGTGATCGCACCAGGTGGGCGACCCATTCCCGCAGACCCGACACGGCGTCCGGGGTATCCCACACGGCCTGAAGCGATTCCGCGAGGTCCTCGGTCTCGCCGAGGCTGCGGTAGAGGGCCGTGACGAGGTCGGTGCGGGTTGCGAAATGCAGGTAGACGGCTCGGCGGGTGACGCCCGCGCGCTCGGCGACGGCCGCCATGGTCAATGCGGACATGCCGTCGTTCTCGATGATCTCGCGGGTCGCCGCCAGCAGGGCGCCGACCGTGCGGCGGCCCCTGGCGTTCTGCGGGTCGGTCACGTCCGTCTCCGAATGTTCGTGCGATGTGGTGTGAACACATGCAGGATGTGCACACTGTGTGTAGTTTAATTTCTACACATAGTGTGTAGTTCATGGAGGTGGGGGTTGAGCGGGGGAATCAGTCGCCGAGCATTTATCGGCGCGGCAGGCGTGGGCGTCGTCGGCGCAACCGCTTGGGCGGTAGGCGATCTCGTCACGACACGTGCCTCGACAGCGGTCAGCGATAATCTGCGCGCGATCATGCGGGGGCAGGTGGCGCTGCCTGGAGACCCGGGGTTCGAGACGGCGAGCCGGGCGTGGAGTACCGCGGTCACGCAGCAGGTGCGGGCGGTGGTGGAGCTCGCCGACGCCGACGATGCCGCCGCGCTGGTGCGATACGCCCGCCGCGAGGGACTGACACTGTCGGTCCAGCCCTCCGGTCACGGCGCAAGTGACGATCTCGAAGGCGTAATCCTGGTCCGCACAAGCAAACTCGACGCGGTTCGGCTCGACCCCGTCGCGCGCACCGCGCGGGTCGGCGCGGGCGTGCAGTGGGGTCGAGTACTCGCTGAGGCTGGACCGCATGGATTGACCGGCCTGGCAGGCAGTTCGGCAGTGGTCAACGTGACCGGATTCTGTCTCGGCGGCGGACTGAGCTGGTTCGGGCGAAAACACGGGTGGGCCGCCGACAGCGTCACCGCCTTCGACATCGTCGACGCCGACGGCCAACCCGGCCGGATCACCGCCGCCTCCGACCCGGACCTGTTCTGGGCGCTACGCGGCGGCGGCGGCGACTTCGCGCTCGTCACGGCGGTCGAGATCGATCTACACCCGGCCCCAGCGGTTTTCGGCGGGCAGATGATATGGCCGGGAACCGCCGCACCCGCGGTGATGACAGCCTTCCGTGATGTCACCGCGGACGCACCCGACGAATTGACGGTGTGGCTCCAACAGTTCCAGCCCCCGGGATCACCCGATGCGCTCACCAGCGTTCTCATCGCCTATCTGGGCGAGGAAGCGCGCGGGCGGGCTTTGCTGTCCCGGTTCGACTCCATCCCGGGCAGGCTCCAAGACACCCGCCGCATGAGGGCGATCGCCGACCTCGGCGAAATCGCCACCGAGCCAACCGATCCCAGCCCGGAAATCTTCGCTTCGGAGCTGCTGACCGGCATCGACGACCACGCCGCCGAAGCACTGCTGCAACCGATTACGCCGCTGCTCGCGATGGAGATCCGCCACCTCGGCGGCGCGTTCACCCGCCCGTCCGACAGCGCGGCCGGCCAGCTGACCGCGCCCTACTGCCTCGTCGAAGTCGGGCTGGTCACCACACCGGAATCCAGAGCAGCGATCGAGACCCGGCGACAGCAGTATCGCGACGCCCTACGCCCGGTCCTGGCCGACCGCTCGCCGTTCACGTTCCTCACCCCGGGCGACACCGCGGCCCGCGCTTTCACCCCCGCCGCGTTGACCCGCCTGCGCGCGATCAAACGCAATCGCGACCCTCACACGGTCATCCGCGCCAACTACCCCGTTCTGGCCTGAGTGCCCGTGCCAGGGCTATCCGCCGGTCTGCTGCGCGAAGACGCGGGAGGTTGGGCCTGTCATCGGTGGACGTTCGGCCCTGTCGGGGGGCCATCGGCTGTCGCACCGTGGAGACGGGAAGACACCGTCACACCAGGCGAAAGGAACGGCGATGGGGTATCCGGTAGTGCATTGGGAGATCGGCGGACCCGATGCGGCAGCGTTGCGGGAGTTCTACGGTAAGGCGTTCGACTGGAAGATGATCGATGCCGGACCGGATTACAGCCTGGTGGACGGGGTGGATGAGGGATTGCCGGGCGGGATCATGCAGACCCGGCAGAACATGCCGTCCTATGTGACCGTGTATATCCGGGTGCCGGATCTGGATGCGAAACTGTCCGAGATCCAGCAGCTCGGCGGGACGGTCGTGGTGCCGCCCACACAGATCAGCGACACCATGTCCTTCGCTCTCTTCTCCGATCCCGGCGGCGCGGTCGTGGGTCTGCTCCAGGGGCTCGACTCCGGCCGGTAGGTGAATTGCCATGAGACACAAGCGTGTCGCCGATGTCATGACTCGTGACGTGGTCACGGTGCACACCGACACACCGTTCCGGCAAGTGGTGCGTGCGCTCGCCGAGCACGGCGTCAGCGGGCTGCCGGTGCTGGACGCGGACGATCACGTCGTCGGCATCGTCACCGAAGCCGACGTGCTCGGGCGGCAGGCCCGCGCGGGTGGCGCGGCCGATCCGCCGGTGTGGCATCTGGTGCGCCGCAAGCGGATCGCCCGCCGCGATCAGGCCCGCACCGCCGCCGACCTGATGAGCACACCCATCGTGGCGGTCGCCGCCGACGACCGTCTCACCTCCGCGGCCGCGACGCTGGCCCGCAACGGCGTCAAACGCGCCCCCGTCCTGGACGCCGATGGCGCGCTGCACGGCATCGTCAGCCGCAAGGACCTGTTGTCGGTGTACCTGCGCGCCGACGCGGACCTGGCCGCCGAGATCCGCGAAGAGGTCCTCACCCGTGCCATGTGCGTGCCACCGCCGGACGTCACCCTCGAGGTCCGCGGCGGGATCGTCACGCTGCGCGGAAAGGTGGAGCGGCAGAGCATGATCGAGATCATCACCGTTCTCACCCAGGCCGTCGACGGCGTGGTCGAGGTGCGCAACGAAATCCGCTCCGACTACGACGACACCGATATCCCGCCACCACCGCCGGAGAACGTCGGAATCCTGCACCGATTCATCGAGCGCGGGTGATCCCGGCGACGGAGGTTTTCGCCCGCACCGAACAAGGCACCGTGGACGTGGCGATGACATGTGCCGGTTCGGTGACCCGGCCGCGCCCCTCGGCCTCGACCATTGCCGTGCCGTAGCCGAGCCGCCAGGCATGACAGCCTTCCAGCATCGCCTGCACTCGCCCCGCCGCGAGATGGACAGGCGACGCACGCAACTCGACCCGAATCGTATGTCTCGCACCGTCGGCCACCGGCGGGTCGTCCCAGTTCGTGGGGATCACGAGTTCACCGTTCGCCGCCAGCAACCCCACCATCGGCATCGGCGCGCCGCCGTCGACGGAGATATCCGCCACGCATGCCACGGCGGAGTCCGTGTCGTCCCACCAATCGTCCGCGCACACGTCGATCGCATCCATCTCGCACCCCGAAGTCGTTCCGAGCCAGGCAATTACATTGGTGCGGCTAATGATTCGCATCACTCGCGCCCCCCGACAGGGTCGTTCGGCAGTCGATCGCGGCCAACGGTCATCACCGCACGCCGACCTAGGGGACCTTCTCCTCTGCCCCTGCGGCTTTCACATGACCGATCGTTGAACGAGCAGGAACGGAAAGGATTTTGCGATGTCTGAACTCATCGATTCGGTCGCGCGACGGATTTCGCGACCCCGTGGTCGTGGCACTCTCGCCGCTGTCGGGGCGATCGCCGCGGCCCTGTTGTCGATCGGCGCTCTCACGGCAGCCCCGGGGCACGCGACCGGCACCGTGACGGATCTGAGCCTCACCGCGGGCACACCAGGCTGGAGTTTCGGCGCCACGACCCGGGTCGGCACGAACTGCACCTACACCCTGACCGCCGATGTGAGCGACTATCACGACGTCACCTTCCGCGACACCACAGGCGCGTCCGTCTTCTCTCCGAGCACCACGATCCAACCGACCTTCGACGTCCACACCCTGACCGGCCAGGCAACAGTCAGCTGGACCCCGACGCAACCCGGATCGCACCACCTCTACATCGAGCAGTATCCCAATGGCTCTGCGGCGGCGGATGTTCTGGTGGGAACCGGAATCAACACCGGCTCCGCCTGCCTCGTGCTGCCCTGAACACGGTCGGCCCGCTCCGGGACCCATATCGGGTATCAGCGGGACCTTCGCCCCTGTGGCGGACGGCACCGGCAAGCCAGTCTGGATGGACGACATTCGCAGACATATCGAGGCGATGGCAATGACATCCGAATCGGATCCCGTCGACTTCCGGACACCTCAGGGTGCGGATTACGGACAATCGGAATGGACGACCGGCGAAAAGGAGTGGGCGCGAAAGAAAGTGGAGCGCAAGCACAAACTGCGTCTCGACGTGATCTCCTACGTCGTGGTGAACCTGTTCCTCGTCGGCGTCTGGGCGGCCACGGGATCCGGATACTTCTGGCCCGGCTGGGTGATCGCCGGATGGGGAGTCCTGTTGCTGCTCGACGCGATCTCCGTCTACACCCATCGCCCGGTGACCACCGCGGAGATCGAACGCGAACTGCGCGGCCGCGGCTAGCGAACCACGCCGGCCTCACCAATGTCCGCAGGCTCGCGAGCAGATCATGGTTGCGGGCCGGTCAGGCACTGGCGTGGAGCATGTCCGCACGTTCGACAACCTTGACCCGTTCACGATTCTGCTGCTCGCCCAGGGCGCGCTCGTGCGCGTCCAGGCGGCGCCAGCCCGCCCACGTCGTGAACGAAATACCCTTGTGCGCCAGCCAATCGAGAACGCGCCCGGAGTCCGGGTATCGCGGCGGAGGCAGCGAGGGTAGGTCGTCGAGCAGGCAGGCGACGGTCTCGTTGGCGTCGCCCTTGGTGTGGCCGATGAGGCCGACCGGGCCACGCTTGATCCAGCCGGTCACATAGATCCCGGGCAGAGGCCGGCCGGCGCCCTCATATCGATCGTCGATCAGAACCCGACCCGCGGCGTTGGGGACGGTGCCGGTCGCCTCGTCGAACGGCAGGCACGGGACCGGTCGCGATCGGTACCCGATCGCCCGGTACACCGCTTCGATCCCCCAATCCCGGTATACACCCGAGGGTTTCACGTCTCCGGTGCCGTCGAGCAGCATGCGCTCGGTGCGCAGGCCCACGACCTTGCCGTTCTCGCCCAGGATTTCCGAGGGGTTCTCGAAGAAGTGCAGGAACAGCTTGTGCGGGCGGTTGCCCACATCGCGAATGGCCCACTGCTCCAACGTGTTGCAGACCATGTCGACCTGCTTGGAGTGCCGCCGCGCGGCCTCGGAGCCCTCGTCGTAGTCGATGTCCTCGGGATCGACGATGACCTCGATGGTCGGCGAGTGGTCGAGCTCGCGCAGCTCGAGCGGGGTGAACTTGGCCTGCGCGGGACCGCGGCGGCCGAACACGTGCACCTCGAGGGCCTTGTTGGCCTTCAGGCCGTCGTAAACGTTGGGCGGGATCTCGGTCGGCAACAGCTCGTCACCGGTCTTGGCCAGCACGCGCGCCACATCCAGGGCGACATTGCCGACACCGAGCACGGCGACCTTCTCCGCCTCCAGCGGCCAGGTGCGCGGCACGTCCGGGTGCCCGTCGTACCAGGACACGAAGTCCGCCGCGCCGTAGGAGCCGTCCAGATCGATGCCCGGAACCTCCAGGGCGCGGTCGGCATTGGCGCCGGTGGAGAAGATGACCGCGTCGTAGAACTGACGCAGATCCTCGAGGGTGATGTCGGTGCCGTAGTCGATATTGCCGAGCAGGCGCACCGAGTCCTTGTCCAGGACCTTGTGCAGCGCGGTGATGATGCCCTTGATGCGCGGGTGGTCGGGCGCGACGCCGTAGCGGATCAGGCCGAAGGGCGCGGGCATGCGCTCGTAGAGGTCGATGCTCACCCCGCCGAAACCGGTGGGGGCATCGGACTTCATCAAGGCGTCGGCGGCGTAAATACCGGCCGGTCCTGCGCCCACGATCGCAATGCGGGCGGGTCTGTCGTTGCGGGCGGGACTATCGGGTCGGTTCATGGCCGGTACGCCTCGACGAACTTCGTGTCCACGCCCAGCTCCCCGATTCTCGCCGCACCACCGGGATCGCCGAGCGGCTCGACCCGACCGGGCAACGGCTCGGCGAAGAATCGGGCGTTCTCGATGACGAATTCCCTTTGTTCCTCGGGGATCTCGTCCTCGAAATGGATGGCCTCGACCGGGCAGACGGGCTCACATGCTCCGCAGTCGACGCATTCGGTGGGATGGATATAGGCCATCCGCCCGCCGGTGTAGATGCAGTCCACCGGGCACTCTTCCACGCAGGCTTTGTCCATGACGTCGACGCAGGCCGCGCCGATGACGAAAGTCACGGTGGTCTCCTCAGTTCTCGATCATGTCGGCGAATTCGCCGACACTGTCGGCAGTTTCGCCGAGAGCGGCCAGGATCTCGTAGCGCAGTCGCGCGAATTCGGGTTCGAAGCGCGCACCGGGCGCGCGGGGTTCGCTGACGGTGACCAACCGCTGGATCCGGGCCGGCCGGGCGCTCAGCAGCACGATGCGGTCGGCCAACAGCAGCGCCTCGTCGACGTCGTGGGTGACGAAAACGATGGTGGTGCGTCGGCTCTGCCACACGGCGATGAGCAGCCGCTGCATGTCGGCGCGGGTCTGAGCGTCGAGCGCGCCGAACGGTTCGTCCATCAGCAGCACGCGCGGCTGGGTCGCCAGGGTGCGCGCCAACTGGACCCGCTGGCGCATGCCGCCGGACAGAGCGATGGGCAGATGGTCGCCGTAGCCGTTCAAGCCGACTTGATCCAGCAGGTCCAGAGCCTCGGCGCGACGCCGATGGCGCGGCACGCCGCGCAGTTTCAGCGCGAACTCGATGTTCTTGATCGCGGTGCGCCACGGCAGCAGCGCATCCTCCTGAAACACCATGGCGCACTGCTCCGCCCCCGAACCGACCACCCGCCCATCGACCATGGCGGTGCCCTCTGCGGGTGTGATCAGTCCCGAAAGTGCCCGCAGCAGTGTCGATTTGCCGCATCCGGAAGGTCCCAGCAGCACCACGATCTCACCGGATTCGATGCTCAGATCGACCTCCGCGACCGGATCGCCGCCGTAGATGATCCGCACGTCGTGCAACCGCACCGCCGCCCCGTTCGGCGCTGTGTCGCGGGCCGGGGCGCTCATCGGGCAGCCCTCGGCAGCCAGCGATTGACGCGTCGTCCGGCCAGTTCGACCAGGGCGGACGTCGCCCAGCCGAGCGCGCCGATGGTGAGCATGCCGACGACGACGGCCGGATAGTCCAGCAAGCCGTAGGACTGCCAGGTGGCATAGCCGATGCCGAACTGTCCGGAGATCATTTCCGCGCTGATCACGCAGATCCAGGCCACGCCCATGGCCACCGACAGGCCGGAGAAGATGCCGGGCAGCGCGCCGGGCAACACGATTCGGAACAGAATGTCGAAGCGGCTCGCGCCCAGGGTGCGGGCCGCCTCCTCCCAGACCCGGGGCAGCGCGTGCACTGCGTGGATGGTGCTGACCGCGACCGGGAAGAACGCCGCGAAGAAGGTGATGAACACGATGCCCTGCTCACCGGTCGGGAACAGCAGAATAGCCAACGGCACCAGCGCGATCGCCGGAATCGGACGCGTCACCTCGATGATCGGGCGGATCAGCAACGCCGCGATCCGGGAGCGCCCGATGGCCATGCCGACGAGCACCCCGGTCACCGTCGCCAGACCGAACCCGACCAAGATGCGACGGGTACTCGAGGCGATATTGCGGTAGTAGTCGGCCGAACCAGCCTGTGCACGCAGGGAATCGAACACTTCCACCGGCGTCGGCACTTTGTCGAAGCGCAGCCACAGCACTACGTGATTGGCGGTGAGCAGTTGCCACAGCAGCGCCAGCGCCAGCAGCGGCAACAGAGTGAGCGCGGTCGAACGGACGCGCCGCGGCACGCGGGGCATCGCGAACCAGCCGCTCACCCGGGCGGGCGCACCGACCGCATCCGGAATCGTCTGGAGCGTGGGGGTTTCCATCGATGTGGTCATGTCGGACCTCCTGGTCGGGGTCAGCGCGCCGCGAGGGCCGCCTTGTAGTCGAGGATTGAGCTACCGGGGTGCGTGCCCAGGTAACGGTCGGCGTCGGGTTTCACCGCGAAGGGCAGCAGACGCTGGTCGGCGGGCGCGCCCGGATCACTGACCCAGACCGCTTCGGCCGCGAACAGCCGCAGCCCGGTGTCGGCTGCCGGGACGTAGGCGACACGCACCTGCGCATTGGACTGCGCGATCTGCCGCAGCAGGCAGGCCGGGGTCCGGGCGACGGAGGTGGTGTCCTTGCCGGTGAACCACACCTCCGACGCGGTTGCCGGGTCCTGCACTGTCCCACCGCAAACCGGGTCGGGGCCGGACAATTTGCTGGGCGCGGAGGTATCGGCGCTGCGGACGTCGTAGTCGGACCCGTACAAGGTGCGCACGTACCGGTCGTTCACGAACTGGTTCAGGTCGAGGTCACCGACCGCGCCGAGCCCTTTCAGGAACGGCAGCAGTTTACCGAGCGCGTCGACCAACGGAGCCTTGATAGTGGGGTCGAAATGCACCAGCCCGTTGGGCCCGTTGTAGAGGTAGACGACCTCGACCGGAATGCCGGTCAGCTCCGCCACTTTCTTCGCGGCCTCCAAAGGATTGGCGTTGAGGTAGTCGGTGGTTTCGCGTTGCGCCGCGAGAAAGGCCGCCACCACGTCCGGATGCTGTTGATCGAAGCGCTGATCGGCCACCACCGCGTGCATGGTCGCGATATCGGTGCTGCCGCCGTCGTAGAGCAAGCGAGCCTTGCCCTGGAACACCAGCGATTGCGGCCACGGCACGAACTGGGCCAGTGCCGCTGCCTGCCCGCTGGTCAGCGCCGACGCGCCGACCGGTGGATCCTGGCCCAGTAGCCTCACATCGCCCAGGGACATACCCGCCGAGGTCAACCCGGTGGACAGCATGCCGTGCGCGGCGGATCCGATGCTGGTGGACACCACCTGACCTTTGAGATCGGCGAGCGTGGTGGCCGACGAATCCACCGGCACCACCACTTGATTGAGCGATCCGCGCAGGTTGTAGCCGGTGATCGCGATGAGTTCGGAGCGCACGTCGGCGTGGTCGCGGGTCTTGGAGCCGTTGACCAGAACCGGGGCGTCGCCCATGGAGCCGATGTCTACCTGCCCGGCGAGCATGGCAGCGGTCAGAGGCGGACCGGAGGCGAAGTCCTTCCACTCCACCTTGTACTTCACGCCTTTGGCCTTGCCCAGGTCGGCGAGCTTCGCTTCGAAAGTACCGCGGTCGCGCAGCAGGGTGCCGACCGTGACGGTGTTGATGGTCTTGGACTGGTAGCCGATATTCACGGTGACGGTGGAGCTGTCACCGGAACCGCACGCGGACAACAGGGTGGCCGCCAGAGCGGCACCGACCAGCAGGACCGAGGTGCGCAGCGCACGGGTGGTTCTCATCGCAATCTCATCCCTCGGACTCAGCGCAGCAGATACGGGATGTTCACGGTGACCGCGTTGACCGGGCAACGCGCGGCGCACGGTCCGCAGTACCAGCATTCGTCGACATGCATGTACGCCTTGCCGCTGTCGGGGTGGATCGCGAGCGAGTCCAGCGGGCACATGTCGACGCACAGCGTGCAGCCGACGATGCATTTGGCTTCGTCGACGCTGACCGGTACATCGACGCGAGTGTTTGCCTGAGCCATCAGATTTCCTTCCGGGTGGGTTCGATTGCGGCACTGTCATTTCCGGCACCGGCGATGCCGATGCGCGCGAAAGCGCGGACGTCTGCGTCCGGGTCCTCGAGCGCGGTGTGGAGGGCATCGGTGACCTCACGGCGAGCGGGGATGTTCTCGGCGAGGCCGCGCACGGCGGCCTTGCGCACATCGAGGTTGACGTCGGCGATTACCGGGATCAGGTGGGCGGCGGCGAAATCCGGTGCGGCCACCGACAGCGCGATGGCCGCGCCTTGACGCACCTGCCAGGCCGGATCGGTGAGCGCGGCGGCGGCCTGCGCGGCGGCGACCGGATCGCAGCCGGTGTGTGCCAGGCCGGTGAGGGCGGCGGCGCGGACCAGTGGTTCCGGATCGGCGGCCAAGGTCAAGAGTGTGTCGGCACCGCGCGGATCACCCATGGCGGCAATGCCTTTCGCTACGGCGATGCGTACCAGCGACTGCGGATCGGTCGCGGCGTCGCCGAGTTCACGCAGGGCGTCGAATGAGGTGAGACCCCCCACGACCGCGAGCCGCACGCTCGGGTCCGGATCAGCCAGCAGGTTCACGAGTTCGGCCACGGTTACCCGTCGGTGCCGCCACAGCGCCTCCACGGCGGCCGCGCGCACCCCGGGCTCCCCTACGGTGGCCCGCTCACGCAGGATTGTCTCGAATTCCGTTCCGGGAACCAGCACTTCGACCAGTTCGGTGAGCAGCCCGACCGCGGTGGCCCGCACAGCGGCGTCCGTGTCGGCCAGTCCGCCGGCGATGATCGGGGCGGCGGCGTCCCATTCCTCGGTGGTCTCGCTCAGCACCGACAGCGCGGTGCGACGCACCTCGGGATCCGGATCGTCGAGGAAGGAGCGCAACTCGTCGAGGTCCGGGCACTCCTCCGCGAGATCCATCAGCGCCAGCAGGCGACCACTCATCGCGCACCCCCGGCCGACACGGATACGGCATCGGACTGCACGGTCGCGGATCGACCGGAAGCCGAAGCGCTGATGGGGAAGTCCGCGGCCGAACCGCTACCGGCCACCCACCCCTGGCCGGCCGGAACCGGCAGCGGTTCGTCGGCCACTCCATCCGGGCGGATAAATCCGGGTACCGGCACGATGTAGGGCGCGACCGGGCGGGTACGGAAGGCCATCTCGCCGGCGTCATCGCGGTGGAGGTTGAGATGGCAGAACCATTCGGCGTCATCACGCGTCGGCCAATCGGCGCGCTGATGATAGAGCCCCCACCGGCTTTCGGTGCGGCGCAGTGAGGCACGCGCGGCCATCTCGGCGCAGTCGCGGATGAAACTCACCTCCGCGCACCGCATCAGCTCGTGCGGAGTCTGCGCGCCCATACGGTCGATCTCGCCGCGCATGCGCTCGAACGCCTCCACTCCCAAGGTCAAGTAGCGCTGGGTCTTGGGCGGTTGCAGGTAGTCGTTGACGAAGCGGCGCAGCTTGTATTCGACCTGCTGCTGCGGCGGTCCGTCGGGATTGAGCAGCGGCCGGTAGATCAACTCGTGGGCCGCCGTGATCTGATCGGAGGGCAGCGCCGGACGTGACGCGCTCCGGGCGAATCCGGCCGCTGATTCACCGGCGATATCGCCGTAGACGAAGGCTCCGATCATGTAGTTGTGCGGCACCAGCGCCATGTCCCCGGCCGCGTACAGTCCCGCCACGGTGGTCGCGGCATGCTCGTCCACCCATACCCCGGACGCGGAATGCCCGCTGCACAAACCGATTTCCGAGATGTGCATCTCGATGTCGCGGGTGCGGTAGTCGGTGCCGCGGCCGGCGTGGAAGGTGCCGCGGGTCGGCCGTTCGGTGGTGTGCAGAATGCCCTCGATCTCGCGGATCGTGGCGTCCGGCAGATGGCTGAGCTTGAGATAGATGGGGCCGCGGGCACTGTCGAGCTCGCGTTTCACCTCGGCCATCATCTGACCCGACCAGTAGTCGCAGTCCACGAACCGGTTGCCCTCGGCGTTGACCTGGTAACCGCCGAACGGGTTGGCGACGTAGGCGCAGGCCGGGCCGTTGTAGTCCTTGATGAGCGGGTTGATCTGGAAGCATTCGATGCCCGAGAGTTCCGCCCCCGCGTGATACGCCATGGCGTACCCGTCTCCCGCATTGGTCGGGTTCTCGTAGGTGCCGTACAGATATCCGCTCGCGGGCAGCCCCAGCCGACCGCACGCGCCCGCGGCCAGGATCACCGCACCGGCCGAGATGGTGAGGAATTCGCCTGTCCGCGTGTCGAATCCGACCGCACCGACCGCCACCCCCGCCACGGTGAGCACGCGGACCGGCATGACCCGGTTGGTGATGGTCACCTTCGAGCGCACGTCGCGGGCGCGCAGGGTGCGGTAGAGCACCTTCTTGACGTCGCGACCCTCCGGCATGGGCAACACGTAACTGCCGGAGCGGTGGACCTTGCGCACCGCGTATTCGTTGTGCTCGTCCTTCTCGAATTTGACGCCGTAGCTCTCGAGCCGCTGCACCATCTCGAAGCCACGGGTGGCGGTCTGGAAAATGGTGCGCTGGTTGACAATTCCGTCATTGGCGACGGTGATGTCGGCGACATAGTCCTGTGGCGTGGCCTTGCCGGGAACGACGGCGTTGTTGACCCCGTCCATGCCCATCGCCAGCGCGCCGGAATGGCGGACGTGTGCCTTCTCGAGCAACAGCACGCTCGCGCCGTGGCGGGCGGCGGTCAGTGCCGCCATGGTGCCCGCGGTGCCACCGCCGACGATCAGCACGTCACAGCTCAACTCCCGGCCTCCAGTGACCGGTGGGATGCCCATTGTCATGGTGTTTCAGCCTCTTTCGGTCGATGTGGTCGCGCCGCGATACGGCGTGACGGGTGTGCGGTGCAAGCGCCCCGACAGGGAGAAGCGGTCGCCGCGGAAACGCAGGTACTCGAGATCGACGGGGCGGCCCGAATCGGTGTAGGTGAGCCGTTCCAGCAGCAACAGCGGCGAACCCGGCCGGACCGCGAGCAGCCCCGCGACGGTGGGATCCGCCGTGACCGCCTCGATCGACACCGCGGCCGAGCCCAGCGGCAGGCCCAATTCCCGTTCCAGCAGGCCGAAGACATCGCATCCGGCCAGATCCATCGCCAGCAGCGGGGTGCCCACATCGGCGGTGAGGTAGCTGGCGTCCAGCGACAGCGGTTCGCCGTCCAGGTAGCGGACGCGTTCGAGTGCCACCACCGGGGCGCCGGGTTCGAGTTCCAGCCGTTCGGCCACGATCGGGGTGGCGGGCACGACCTCGGCGAGCAGCACCTGATTCACGATGCGGTCGCTGCCGGTCTCGAAGCTCTCGGCCAGCCCGCGCAGTCGATCCAGCCCCTGAACCGCCTTGTCCGAGACCACGAATGTGCCCGCACCGGGCACCCGGTCGATGAGGCCCTCGTCGCGCAGCAATGCCAGGGCATCGCGCACGATATTGCGGCTGGCGCTGAAATCGGCCGCCAATTGCGCCTCGGACGGCAGCGGCCGGTCGCCGTACACGCCGCTGCGGATGCGGGCGCGCAGAATGTCGCGGACGCGGCGAGCCGGTGCGCTGCGGCGTCCACCGCTCAGGTCCGCCGTGGCGGCCGACCGTGTGTGGGGTCTGGCTGTCATGCGGCACATGCTCCGAACGGTTCGTTACGGAGAACCTGTCCTGCAATTACCGCTCAGTTACGCCACTTCTGGTTCCAAGGCCAGGGCCGCCAGCTGCGGAAACGGTCGACCGGCGCGAAGTATTGCCAGCCCGGTTCAGCGGTTGGATCCAGGAAGCCGTCGGCGACCCGCAGCTGTGGGGCACGACCGGAGGCGAAGCGCGCGGACACATTGAAGTATTGGCTTTTCAATTTGTACGCGCGGGGCATCGCCGCACGGTTACCGTCGGAGCGGCACTCAGGTGCCGGCACTGACAGCTCCAACGGGAAAGTACAGATGAGGCACATGAATTGGGCCGCCGCGACGGTGGCCATGCTGGCGATTCCGGTCGTCGCGGCGGCATCGGCGTCGGCCACGGTCGACGACGTGAATCTGACGCAGGTCGACACCGGCATCGGCGGGTGTGAGGGGGCGGGCAATACCTGCACGATCTTCGTGGACACCAGCGGGGCGGATGCCCTGGCACCGGTCACTATCACCTTGGACGGGCAGAACGTCGGCACGTTCACCCCGCAAGCCGGATCCAAGGCCGGTACCGGGATCATCCAGTACGTCTATCGCTCGAAGCTTCCCGAGGGCATCTACAGCCTCACCGCCACACAGGGTTCGTCGACGAAGTCCATGCTGGTGCAGAACTGTGGCAACCAGCCGACCGGCAGTTCCACCGCCTCGGCCCAATGCACCGGCAATGAGATCCTCGGCACCCTGATGTTGCCGCTGATCATCCTCACCGGCTCCGGGCACACACAGCTCTGACCGAGCGGACGGGACAGCGGGGGCGCCCGCCCCGAATCGGGGTGGGCGCCGCTCAATAGGACTTCGGCAGTCCGAGCGTGTGGTGGGCGACACGGTTGAGGATCATCTCGCGGGTGATGGGAACGGTTTTGAACAGGCGGACGAATTCGTACATGTTGGATAACGCGACCGCGCGGGTGAAGCCGCTGCCGCCATGGACTTCGATGGCCTGGTCGACGCAGCGGATGGCGGCGTCGGCCGCGAGGAATTTGGCCATGTTGCCGGTTTCGCCGGGGTCGGTTCCGGCGTCGTAGTCGGCGGCGGCGCGCTGGGTCATCAGCCTGGCCGCCTCGAGCGCGATCTTGGCTTCGGCCAAGGGATGTGCGATGCCCTGGTGCGCTCCGATCGGCACGTCCCAGACCTTTCGCTCCCGGGCGTAGGCGACCGCCTTGTCCATGGCGTAGCGCGCGATGCCGTTGCAGATGGCGGCGATGATGACCCGCTCGGGGTTCATCCCGTCGAACGCGACACGCAGACCGTTGCCCTCCCCGCCCACCAGGCGATCCGCGGAGACCGGCACATTGTCGAAATAGACGGTGAACGACTTCTCGGTGATCTCGAACGACATCGGGATGCGGTGCATGTCGATGCCGGGCGCGTCCCGATCCACGATGAACAGCGAAAGCTGCGCTCCCCCTGCCGAATTGGTGCCGGTGCGGGTGACGACGAGCAGTGCGTCGACCTGATCGGCGCCGGTGATGAAGGTCTTCTGCCCCGTGATGTAGTACGTGTCGCCGTCGCGGCGCGCGGTCGTGGTGAGGTGATGGGAATTCGACCCGGCGTCGGGTTCGGTGATCGCGAAGGCGATCTTGCCGGTTCCGGCCGCCATCGGCGCGAGCCATCGCCGCTTCTGGGCGGTGCTGGCGTGGCGGGCGAGCAGACTGCCGACGATTCCGGGCGAGATCATCAGCATGATCTGCGGGCATCCCGCCGCGGCCGCCTCCTCGGCGACAATGCTGATCGCGCTCAATCCCATTCCGCCGCCGCCGTATTCCTCCGGCAGGTTCACCCCGACGAAGCCGCCCGCGGCGAGCGCGTCCCACAGTTCCGTCGGCGGTTGCAATGTCTCACTGCAGCGGGTGTAGTACTCGTTGCCGAATTTGGCGACGATGCCGTGCACCGACGCGCGCAACTCGGCCACTTCCAGGTCGTTCAGCATTGCGGTCATCGGAAATCCATCCAGTGTCCGTGCGGGGTGAACCCCAGCAGGAACGGTATCTCGATGCGGCACACCGGCCCGGCCGCGATGTCGTGGGTATCGAAAATAACGTATTCGCCGAGGTTTTCGGTCCAGCGCGACACCGGAACCATCAGATACCCGTCGCCTTCGGGCGCGTCGGGCGTGCGCGGAACGAAGGTCGGCTCCATGACCAGCGCCGGCCGCTCGTGGCGCAGGCGGTATTCCTGCTCGTGCCCGGACTCGATGTCGCGCACGACCAGGCTGTGCATGCGCATGCCGTTCCCCCTGGCGTCCCCGCCGATGAGGTATCCCCACCGGTGTCCGCGGCCGTAGAACCGCTCGTCGACCTTCGGCAATTCGCACGGACGGTCGTCCAGGAGTTCGGATTTCACCGAGCCGGTGTCGAGATCCACGCTCCAGCGGCCGAGCGTGCTGCGGGCCAGGTTGAAGAACAGGGCGATGTCCTCGCCCTCGAACTTGTCGATGTCCAAGGGGAAGGGCGGGCGATCGAAGATCGGCGCGTCCAGGACCAGGGTGCTGCCGACGGTATTGGCCGACAGCGTGTGCATGATGTACTGCGGTTCGATTTCCGCTGTGATCCAACGGATCTCACCGTGCTCGACATCGTCGCGCGGCACCAACGCCAGCACCGTCGGCAGCTGCGGATCCCAGCCGTGGACCGGCAGATCCCGCGCCACGCGATCGGGGTCGAAGACGAAACCCTGGAACGGCAGGATGATCCACTCCGGCGTCAGCCACATGTCGTGCACTTCACTGGAATACGGCGCATCGGCCAAGTCCCGCGAGATCACGGTCCCGTCGGGCCGCACCACGTACACGGTCACGTAGGGCGCGTGATTGCTGTAGCTCCAGCCGTACAGCGTCCCGGTTGCGCTGTCCCACTTGGGATGTGCGGTGAAGGCGGCATCACCGAATCCGGCCTGCTCGAAGATCCCGCGGGCAAGCTGCGGCGACCACCCCACGATTCCACCGGTCTCCAGCGTGATCGGATCCAGCGCCACCGGTGGGCTGCCCTGCTCCCCCGAGGCCAGGATCTCGCCCGCGAACGGGAAGCAGTTGATATTGCTGGTGCCCTGCGGAACCCCGCGGGAGAACCGGTCTCGCCGCGCGGGACCGAATCCGATATTGCGCCAGTCGGTCCGGTCCCCGTCGCCCCAGTCGAACATGCCCTCGCCGTGCCGCTCTTCGAGCAAGTACTTCGGTGTTCTGACCCACCGGTTCCGGAAATCGGCGCGACCGTTCTCGAAGACCAGCCCCTGCACCATCCCGTCCATCGCGAGCAGCCCGTTGCCGCCCTGCCTGGTCGGCCGTTTGAACGTCGGACCGGCGCGATAGAAGCCGCCGCACAACTGTTTCGGGATCTCGCCGAAGGTCGTCACACAGTCCTCGACGGTGGCCTCGAACCGCATCGGTCGGAAGGCCCCGGTCAGCACCGCGGCACTGGGAATGCGTACCATCAACAAAGTATACTAAGTGTCATGACTCTCGAAAAGCCCCAGCGCGCACCCGAAGTCGTCGCCGGTGCGATCCGCCGCCGGATTCTCAGCGGCGAACTCGGCGCCGGCCAGTCGCTGCCGACCGAGAGCACGCTGATCAGCCAGTTCGGGGTCAGCCGGGAAACGGTCCGGGTGGCCGTGCGATTGCTCGGCGCGGAAGGACTCACGGCCACCAGCCAAGGCCGCGGCGGCGTCCAGATCCGCCACCCCGACCCCGAACACATCGCGCGCTCCCTGGTGCAGCTACTGACCCTCACCGGCGCCACGTGGGGCGACCTGCTCGCCTTCCGCAAACTGCTCGAACCGGCCGCCGCCGCCCTCGTCGCCGAGAAAGCCACCGACGACCAGCGCGCGGCCATCGCCGAAATCGCCGAACGCGGCATCACCCCCGACGGCGCCGGCTACCACGAATTCCACGACCTGATCGTCCGCGCCGGCGGAAACCCCATCCTCACCACGGTTCTCGCCGCCACCGAGCAAGCCGTCCGCTGGGCCGCACGCGAACAGGACATCACCCAGTACGACCGCACCGAAGCAACCCGCTCCCACCGCGCGATCGCCGCCGCCATCACCGCCCGCGACCCCCACAAGGCCGAACTCCGCATGCGAAAACACCTCGACGCGGCCCTGCAGCACGTCGACCGCTCCGGCCTACTCGACGCCCCGATGATCCCCCCGTCCCGCTGGAGCACCGACAACACCGACCTGCCCTGGCGCTAGTCCTTTCCGCCTACCTCCGGAGAGGTACCGGACAGCGGCAAACAGTGAGCGAATGGCTGATGTGCCTGCCATACCGCCCTCATTACCGTCGAAGACATGACCACAACCCTTCTCGCGTCCACCGACACCAGCACCGGCGAATCCGTCGCCTCGGTCCTGCTCGGCATCGGCGTGATCGCCGCCCTGCTCGCAGCCGTCGTCCTCTTCATCGGAGCCTTAGTGAGCGTGCTCCGCTCCCGCACCTACGCGGCAGGCGGCAAGGCGGTCTGGGCGCTGCTGATCCTGGCGTTCCCGTTCCTGGGCCCGGTCGCCTGGTTCCTCTGGGGCCGCAAATCCACCCTCATGGGCCCGCCTCCCGCGGCCGCATGAGTCCCGGTGTCCCGCACCGGGTCACCGGTGCGGGACGTCGCTCAGGAGAAGGCGACGGCCGTCGCCGGAGTCGAAGCCGGCGCCCACGCCACCGCCCCGGGCCTCCCTCCTCACCGCCGCGCCTCATCGCGGCGGAATCGCGTTACCCCGGGTGGACCTTGCACTCACATGACGAGAGTGCTAGAAATTATCTCTGTCAGTCGACATAGATTATCTCCCTGGTATTCGAGCGAGGTGCCGAGGATGTCCAGTCTGGAACAGCGCTTCGCCGAGTTCATCGCCCAACTGCGCGGACTCGACGCCGACACCGCGGCCGAGCGGGGCGCCGCGCTGCGCACGCGGCTCGAAGCACTGGAATTCGAACTGCGCCTGACCCCGGCGTCGGACGCCCGCCTCGACGCGCTCGCCGCCCGCCACCGCGAAGCCGCAGACCTGCTCGCCGCCCTGCCCACTTCCGCCGATGATTCGAAAAGCCCTGCTGGTCAGCCATTTTCACGAGGAACATCGCGTTCCGTCGAGAGCCGCCCGGGAGGAGAGGCGTCAATGTCATCGATCGAGGAGGTGTAGTGCGTCGATGACCGAACCGCAGCACACGTCCACACCCCTGGCGTCCGTTCACGTCGCGTGGTCACCCGAGCGGGCGGCGTTCGTCGCCCGCTCACCACGATGTCCCGGCGTGATCGGCACCGACAGATGGTCATCGCTGGCCGCGGTCGACGCGCTCATCGAGGCCGCCGAGGCCACCGCCCCCGGCTACCGACGATCCGACCCGCACCCCACCCGGCCGAGGGCGAACGGGCGTAGAACCCTTCCGCCGCGGTACCGAAACCTTGCACTCTCATGCGTCGGGTGCTTAATATTATCTCTGCCAGTTGGCACAGATAATCTGACGTCTCTTCGATCGAGATTGGAGTGAGTTGGAGGTGGCAACCATGCTGATGCGCACTGATCCCTTCCGCGACCCGGATTCGCTGGATCTGGATGTCGAACGCAGTGTGGTCACCGCGAAAGCCGCACGCCCGCAGCTGGATCCGGGCCGGCGCCAGGCCATCAACGCCTGACCCCATCGTCACGGGAGGCCTGTGATGAGGTGCGCGACCGGTCCCGCCACTACCGAGCCCCTCGACAGCCCGGGATGGCTGGACACACGATTACTGCCGCTGGACCCCGATCTGGCGGAACTTTTCGCCGAGGTCGACGCGGTATTCGACGCCGCCGAGCGCCGTCGGCGATCGCCCCGGCGACCCGAGGTCTCCGGGCACGGATCGTGGCCGTCATCTTGTCCGAGCGGGGACCGCGAAGAGCACCCCGACGAGCCAGAACCGGCACCGGCCGTGGCCAATCAGCGCGGCCCTCCGATGCCCGGGGAGTTCGAGACGAGAACCGGGAAGACGACGAAGCGAGGTGATGCCTATCGAAAACTACAGCAGCACAGCGGTTCCCGCGCATCGGCTGGACGTGTCCGATCCGCGAGCCTGCTTCTCGGCACCTAATGCCCGCGCGCGTCACCGCGGGCAGTGCCCGGCCATCGCGCATGGCAACGACGGCCCGGACACCACGCTCGGCTCCGCGTGCAAAACCGCTAGCACCATGAAGTGAAGTTCGGATCCCTTCCACGCCGGGTGGGCCCGTCCAGCGGCGGTCCACCCGGCCCTGTCCCAGCGGTATTCACCTGTGCCTGTCAGTTCGAGAAAGGAGGCGATTCGCCATGATCACCAGCTTTCCCGGCGGCAGCGACCTCGATCGCGCCGAACAGGAGATTCTCGTCTACGACGCCGATCACGACATCGGCCTGGACGCCACCGCACTGGATCCACCGACCGAACGCTTTCGGCCCGCGCTCGACAGCGCCGACCTCGCCGACCGCATCGACCAAGCCTGGATCACCCCCGACACCGAGGACGATGATGACGACTACCTCGCAGGTTGACCCCGTGCACACCGCCCCCGCGACCGAGCCGCCCCGCTGGCGCGCCGCTCGGGTGTCCTGGTACGACACCACCAAGGGCTTCGGATTCCTCACGCCCGCAACGGGTCCCGACGTCTTTGTCGACTACACCGCAATCGACCTACCCGGATTCAAAACCCTCACCACTGGACAACCGGTTATCTTCACCGCCACCGACACCCCGCACGGACCGGAAGCGACCCGGGTCATCCCCTACCGCCGGGAACGCAAGGACGCCCACACCCGGTCCGACGCGCATCGCGCGCCGGGACGCCGACGCCGCTGTTTCGGCCGGGCGGCCTGAACCTCGGCCCTCCGGCACGACCGGAGGGCGACGCCGTGGCCCGCTCGGGGACCGGGGTGCACAGTGATGTCAGGCGAGCTCGCCGATATCGCCGATCACGCGACGCAACTGGGCACGTCCGTCCTCGAGCCGGTAGGTGACGCAGGCGATGGCGAGCCTGCCCGCCGCCACCGCCGCCGCGACGGTCTGGGAGTGGTCCATCAGCAGTCGGCTCGTCTCGTCGACGTGCCGGGCCTCGAGTTCGTCGACCTCGATCAAACCCTCACGGCGGCCGAGCAGAATCGACGGTGCCACGCGCTCGACCAGGCTACGGATGAAACCACCGGGCACCGCGCCGCCGTCGAGGGCGTCGATTGTCGCCTTCACCGCGCCGCAGCTGTCGTGCCCGAGCACGACGATCAGCGGGACGTTCAGAACCTGCACGCCGTACTCGATCGAGCCGAGCACCGAGCTGTCGAGAACATGGCCGGCGGTGCGCACCACGAACATGTCACCGAGGCCCTGATCGAAGATGATCTCCGCGGCGACTCGGGAATCGCCGCAACCGAAAACGATGGCCGTCGGGTGCTGGCCACCGACCAGTTCGGCGCGATTGCTCGCGTCCTGGCCCGGGTGCTGCTGCCGCCCCGCCACGAAACGATCATTACCGTCGCGCAAAGACTTCCAGGCACTGATGGGATTCGAGTTCGGCATGCCCACGATTCTGCACAAACCAGCCTCACTGGCAAGTCGACCGGACGGGTCAGCGTCTCCTTCTCACCATTATTCGATGCAGGAACGTTGCATTTGATTCGCTGGGATGGCTACCCTCGAACGGTGAGCATCGAGTGTTCGAGCACCATCGCGGTTCCTCGGACGGAAGTGTTCGAGTGGTTCGGCAGGCCGGGCGCTCTCAGCCGCCTCGCACCGCCCTGGCAACCCGTCGCCATCGCCTCCGAGGCGGATTCCCTCGCCGACGGGCAAGCGGTCCTGCGGCTACCCGGCGGGCTGCGCTGGGCGGCCCGGCATCGCGCCGAGGAGTTCGATCCCCCGCGACGGTTCGTGGACGAGATCGCGGTCGACGGACTGGCCTCGATGCCGATCGGGCGGCTGCTGCCCTGGCGGCACACCCACGAATTCGAGGCGTTGGACGACGAACACACCCGGATCATCGACCGGGTCGACACTCCCGTTCCCGCCGCCGTGCTGCGACCCATGTTCGATTACCGCTATCGCCAGATCGCCGATGATCTCGCCGCCCACCGGCGCGCCGCCGCACGCGGATTCGAGAAGGCCACCGTTGCCGTCACCGGTGCGTCGGGCCTGGTCGGCACCGCGTTGTCGGCGTTCCTGAGCACCGGCGGCCACCGCGTGATCCGCCTGGTCCGCCGGGCGCCGACGAATCCCGATGAGCGCCGCTGGGATCCGCACGCCCCGGCGCCGGAGCTGCTCGCGGGCGTCGATGCCGTCATCCATCTGGCGGGTGCGTCCATCGCCGGACGGTTCACCGCCGCGCACAAGCGTGAGATCACCGACAGCCGCATCGGGCCGACCCGCGCGCTGGCCGAGCGGGTGGCCGAGGCGGGCGTGCCGCTGTTCGTCAGCGCCTCGGCGGTCGGCTACTACGGCGCCGACCGCGGCGATGAGCTGCTCGACGAATCCGCCGAACGCGGAACGGGATTCCTCGCCGATGTCGTCGAGGAGTGGGAAACCGCCGCCACACCCGCAATGGCGGCGGGGACCCGCGTGGTGCACGTGCGCACCGGAATAGTGCAATCGCCGCGCGGGGGCACGCTGCGCCTGCTACGGCCGCTGTTCGCCGCCGGACTCGGCGGACCTCTCGGGGACGGGCGTCAGTGGCTGCCGTGGATCGGCCTCGACGACCTGGTCGACGTCTACCATCGCGCGCTGTGGGACACCGAGTTGTCCGGCCCGGTGAATGCCGTTGCGCCGCACCCGGTGCGCAATCGCGACTACACCCATACCCTGGCCCGGGTGCTGCACCGGCCCGCCGTGCTGCCGATCCCCGCCTTCGGCCCGGCCCTGCTGCTCGGTCGGGAAGGGGCCGCCGAGCTCGCCGCCGCCAGTCAGCGGGTGATTCCGGGCCGCCTTCTCACCGAGGCGCACGAGTTCCGGTTCGAGGACATCGAGGCTGCCCTGCGGCATCTCCTGGGGCGGTGAGTGACCCGCGGCCGGTGAATCGCGTTCACATGCCGTTGAATTCGACGATCGGCGGCGGATAGTCCCCGATGAGCAGGCCGCTGCGCCAGGGACGGTGGATCTCCGCGCCGGGCAGGTGCGCGAGTTCGGGTATCCAGCGCCGGGCGTAGGCGCCGTCCGGGTCGAAGCGCTCGGCCTGTCGCAGCGGGTTGAGCACCCGGCTCGATCGGGTATCGGTGCCGGTGCCCGCCATCCACTGCCAGTTGAGCCTGTTGTTGGCGACATCGGCGTCCACCAGCCAGCGTTCGAAATGCTTCGCTCCGATCCGCCAGTCCACCCGCAGGGTTTTGACCAGGAAGCTCGCGGCGACGAGCCGGGCGCGACCGGGCATCAGGCCGGTGGCCAGCAGCTGCCGCAGGCCGGCGTCGACCATGGGATATCCGGTGCGCCCGGCACACCAGGCGGCCACGCCGGCCGGATCGGTGCGCCACGGCTCGGCCGTCGACCGGTAATCGCCGGTGGCGACATCGGGCCGATCGGCCAGCACCTGGTGGTAGAAATCCCGCCATGCCAGCTGCCGGACGAAGGCGAGTGCACCCGGATCGGTGACATCGGTCCGTGACACCACCTCCACCGGCGACAGGCATCCGAAATGCAGATAGGGCGACAGCCCTGAGGTGCCGTCGACCGCGGGCGAGTCCTTGACCTCGGCATAACGAGTCACGGGCCCGGAAATCCACTGCTCGAACCGCTTTCGGCCGGTGGTCTCACCGCCCACCTCGAGCTCGGGAGAACCGCCGGAGGCGAGCACGCCCGGATCGGCGGCCCCGGTGATCGGCGGCACCGGCAGCGCCTCCGGCGCGGGCAGCGGCCGACGCATCGGGGTGTCCAGCCACCTGCGGAAGTACGGTGTGAACACCGCGTAGTGTCCGCGTCCGGTGTCCGGGCGCACCGCACCGGGGTCCACGGCGGTGATCGACGCGGCATGCGCGTGCAGGGCACAGCCGATGCGCGAAAGCCTTTCCCGCAGCAGGTTTTCCCTGCGCACGCCGTAGCCGGTGACGTCGGCCGCGAGATGCACGCGGTGCGCGCCCGTCTCCCGCACGGCTCGTTCCACCTCGTCGCCCACCCGTCCGCGCCGCACGATCAGCCGGCCGCCGCGGGCCCGCAGTTCGCCATCCAGCTCGCTCAGCGCGGCGCCGAGGAATCGGAGCCGGTTCGGCGCGTCGTCGAGCCGGGCGAGCAGATCGCTGTCCAGGACGAACAGCGGCACCACGGATCGGGATTCGCGACATGCCGCGGTCAACGCCGGATTGTCGTGCACACGCAGGTCCCTGGTGAACAGCACGATGGCGACGGTCATACCGCCATCCTAGCAATATTCGATGCACATTCGATGCACACTCTGCTTGCGAGACCGCTCAGGCCACGCACAGCGGGCTGATGGCCTCGATACCGCCGCTGGTCGGGCTCGTCAGATACCAGCACGCATCCTCACCCGCCGCCGCGATGGCCGCGCGGATCCGCAGCCATTCGGCGGGTTCCAGTGCCGGCGTGCGCGACAGTACGAATCCCGACGAGCGGTGAGGATCGGTGACCAGTGCCCACGAGTAGTCCGCACCGAGTGCTGTGACGACGTAATTGGCCGGACCGTAGCGCGCGTCCTGGGTGGGAACGCCCGGAAAGCTGACGTGCAGTTGCGCCCGGGTCGAGGGATCGGTGACGGTGGCGGTGCCACGAATATCGTTCGGGCCGCCCGACCAGGTGGTGCACGAATTGTGCACCGCCACATCACCTCGCGCGTCGAGGGTGTACTCCGCGCGGGTGTCGCGAGCGCACACCAGATCGAAGTACTGCGGTATCGCGGCCAGCTGGTACCAGGTGCCCAGATACCGATCCACCTCCAGTGCGGTCACCGGCGCCGGGGGCTCGGCCGGTGCGACCGCCGAATTTCCGCTCACCACACACGAAGTGAGCAACCCCACCACGAGCGTGAGCGCCGACGCCAGACGCCGCAGCGTGTTTCGATTCATCGCCTCTCTCCTGCCTTCGGACGTTCGAACTCTTCGATGGGGTGGCGCCGCCCGGCCGGTGTGCCCGGCCGCTGCGCATCGCATGGTGATCACCTCTCTCGTTTCGCCGACTTCCCGGGGACGACCGGGGCCGGAGGGTTGCGGTGACGGCGAGCGGGCACAATCGCCTCATGCGAGACCGCCCGACGACTGCAGCTGAGCCGATCGGTTTTCCGGTGGGCGCGGTGGCCGAACGGCTCGGTATCCCGACCGCGACCCTGCGCAGCTGGAACCGCCGTTACGGGATCGGACCCCGGCAGGACCGGCCCGGGCGGCATCGGCTCTACGACGAGGCCGATATCGCCGTGCTCACCAGGATGCTCGAGCTCATCGACGCCGGTTCCACCCCGGCGCGCGCCGCGGCCGTCGCGCGCGGGCCCGCACCGGCGTTCGCCGATGTGGCGGCCCTGCTCGACACCGCCTTCACGCTGGAGTCCGGCGCCCTGTGCGACCTGCTCGAACAGCATCTGCGCGCCCACGGTGTGGTCGAGACCTGGGATCGACTGTGCCGCCCCGCGTTTGCCGCCATCGTCGATCGCCAGCTCGGCGGCGAGGGGTGCGTCGATGTCGAGCACGCCCTGTCGTGGAGCATCATCACGGCCCTGCACCGCACCGCCGCCGCGCCGGCCGCCCGCCGTGCACCTCTGGTCCTCGCGTGCACCAGCGGCGAAAGCCATTCGCTGCCATTGGAAGTGCTGCGCGCGGCCCTGGCCGAACGCGGGGTGAGCGCGCGCATGCTGGGTCCGGACGTGCCGACGTTCGCGCTCGTGGACACACTCGCCCGCATTCCCGGCCATGCCACGGTCGTGCTGTGGTCTCAGCAGGAAGCCACGGCACTGACCTCGGCGGTGCGCGCCTGCGCCGCCGCGAACGCGCAGGTCTGTGTCGGCGGTCCAGGCTGGGACACCGTCCTGTTGCCGGGTTCGCCGCGGCGGCTCACCGGTCTCGGCGACGCGCTCGACTGTCTCGCTCCGCCCGTCACGCGTTGACGGGCGCGCCGCGCCCGCCCGGACTGCGCGGTCGCCGATCGACGCCGTCCGCGAACTCCCTGGCGACCTCACCGCGGGTCCCTGTCCGTGATCGCGGCGAGTGCGTCCTCCAAGGAGACGAGATGCCTGCGCCCGTCGGCATATTCGGTCCGCGGCCATCCCGGTCCCGCCAGCAGCACCGTGGCCCCGCGAGCTTCGGCGGCATCGATGGGATCACGACTCGCGGTATCCGAGGACTGCGACCACAGCACCACGGTGCCTTCGCGGGTCCGCCGGTCGAGCGCGTCCGCGAGCGCGCCCGCGGGCAGGCTCGCGCCCAGAAACACCGCCGCGCAGCGTTGTTCGGCCAAGGCGGCGCGCAGCACCTCGAGCGGCAACAGATGCTGCTCGCCCTCGGTGCACGCCAGCAGGAGACGCGGCGCGTGCCCGGACCCGACCAGCGGCGGGATTCCGCGATGCAGACTGGTGGTCACCGCCCATGACAGGACGTGTTCGACGTCGATGTACCCCTCCCCCGCGACCTGGCGTTCGACAATCGTGTGGAATACCGGTCGGCACAATCGATTCCAGGTATCGCAGACGCCGTGGTGCACCAGATGGGCCGACACCAGGCTCGTGAGTCCGGCGATGTCCATGCGTTCGGCGGCGTCGATCACCGGCGCGGTGTCGCCCGGTGTCGGCGTGGGTTCGAGAATCATGGACGCGGCGCGCGCGGCGCCGGCCGGGCTCGCGCCCGCCCGGACCATTTCCGCCATCCGGATCGCGACCGCCAAGTCGCCGGAGGTGTAGTAGCGGGTCCGGCCGGGCCGGTGATGCCGGGGTCCGATGCCGTAGCGCTGATTCCAGCTCCGCAGCGTGGCCACCGGAAGGCTCAGCAGCCGCGCCACCGCTCCCACGGTGTACCCCGTGAGCTCGGCGGGGTCATCGTTCCCCGGCCGCGGCGTCATGGCGTCGGCCCGGCCTTCACCGCCGATTCGAGCCGAGCCTCGTAGAGGGCGCCCAGCGCGGACAGCAGACCCCAGCCGGTAGTCACCGCAAGGGTTTTCGCGCGTTCGGCCCGCCCGCTCAGCGCGCCGGCGAACACGACGGTGTCCGCCGCATCCGAGGCCACCCGGATGATCGCCGCCGCCCGGCGGGCGCGAGGGTCGGACAGGGTGGCCAAGGCCAATCCGGAGATCAGGTCGCGCAGCGCGATCATCCGGGCCGCGGCACGCAACTCCGGTTCGGCGCCGGTTCCCAGCCCGCCGGGGCGCAACAGGAGAGCCGGGCGGATGACAACGGCCGCACCGTAGGCCGCGGTCGCCGCTCCGATCAGCCGGGTAGGGGTGGTGGTGTTCATTTCGTCGTCCCGGTCGGGCTCGGCGCCCCGGTCCGCCGGTGCTCGAGCACCAATTGCACGACGTCGAGATACCCGGAGCGGAACCCGGCCTCGGAGTAGGCGAGGTACAGCTGCCACATGCGCCGGAAGACGTCGTCGAAACCCAGCTCGCCGACGCGGTGAGACGCCGCGTCGAAGCGTTCGCGCCACAACCGCAGCGTCCGGGCGTAATGCGGCCCCAGCGCGCGGCGCTGCACCGCCCGCAGCCCGGAATGCTCCGAGAGCTGCTGCGCCAGCAGTGTTTCCGACGGCAGGAAGCCGCCGGGGAAGATGTACTTCTGAATCCAGGTGTGGGTGTGACGCCCGGCGAGCATCCGCGCGTGCGGCATGGTGATCACCTGCAGGGCGACGCGTCCGCCCGGCGCCAGCACGCGTGTCAGGGTCTCGAGATAGTCGGGCAGATACTCGAACCCGACCGCCTCCATCATCTCCACCGACACCACCGCGTCGTACCGTCCGCGTACCGCGCGGTAGTCGAGCAGCTCGATCGAGACCCGATCGGCCACTCCGGCCGCCGACGCCCGCTGCCGCGCCAGCGTCAGCTGCTGCGACGAGAGGGTCACCGAACGGACGCGTGCACCGCGCCCGGCCGCGCGGATGGCCAATTCGCCCCAGCCCGTGCCGATTTCGAGCAGCGTCGTGCCGGCTCCCACGCCCGCGTCGTCGAGCAGCAGATCGATCTTGCGGCGCTGGGCGGCGGCCAGATCACCCCACACCGGACCGGGCTCGAGCCGTTCGAACAGAGCCGCGGAGTAGGTCATGGTGTCGTCCAGGAACGACGCGAAGAACTCGTTGGACAGGTCGTAATGGTGTGCCGCGTTGTTCCGCGCGCCGGCGTCGGTGGCGCGATGTTCACGCGGCTGTCGCGGCAGCAGCCAGGGCCTCAGCGACTGCAACGGCGACGGCACCAATCGGTCGACGGCGGAGGCGAATACGGTCAGCACGCCCGCCGGATCCGGTGCGGACCAGTCCCCGGTCATATACGCCTCGCCGAAGCCGATCAGACCGGTCGAGGCGATCCGCGCGGCGAAGGCCGACGGGTCGTGCACCACCATCAACGGCGCCGCCGCATCGTCCCGGCCGCCGCCGATCGACCGTCCGCCGGGCAGCTCCACGCGAACGGGCAACCGGGCCACGGCATTACGGAACAGCGCCATGGCGACCGGGCGCCCCACGGCGACGCGGGCGCCTCGCGGCATCGGCCGCAAGTCGGCCCAGCGATCAGGGCGCGGTCCGATCGGGGTCCGCGCCGTGCACACGGGGACAGTCATGACAAAGCCTCCAGGGAGCAGGACGAGCGTCGGCGAACAGCGGGTCGGGGAACAACGGGCAAGCCACGCGCCCACAGCCGCAGGCCCTGCCAGCGGATGCGGACGGTGATCCGCCACGTCTCGAGCGGGTGCGCGCATGCGGCGCGCACGACGGTCAGGGGCTTCGCGGCCACCACGCGGCCGGAAACGCTCGCGCAGAACATCACCCGGCCGTCGGGACCTTCCAGTTCGATCGCCAGGCGCAGCCGCTCGGCGGGTGCCGGAAGTCGAAGCCGGTAGCGGCCCGCCACCGGGTTGAACGGTGAGACGTAGAACTGCTTGTCCGCCACGGCAGTCACCGCCGCGGGAATCAGATAACGGTGCCGCTGCCCGTAGGTGTTGTGCACCTCGGCGACGACGCATCGCAGCGCACCGGTCGCGTCGTGACACCAGAAGACGGTCAAGGGGTCGAAGACATAGCCGAGCACTCGGGCGTTCCCGAGCATGAGGATCTTTCCGCCGCGCAGGTCGATATCGTGGTCGGCGAGATAAGCCTCCACGTTGCCGCGCAGCGTGGCGTGCGGATCGCCGAGATGATCACGGGTCCGGAAGTCCGCGAACGGGCGCAGCCACCACGGCGGCGCGGGCAGTTCGTCGAGATCGACCAGCCAGCTGTAGCTGCGGTACCGGAAGGCATGGCGCACCGGTTCCAGCCGCGTGTGCCGGATGACGGTGTGTACCAGTCGCGCTCGGGTCATATCCGCGCCCTCGCGGGGTCCGTCGCCGCCGATCTCCGCGCGTGCCATCGACCGCCGACGCGTTCGGCGGCGCGCAGCCCCGACAGCGCGCCGTCTTCGTGGAAACCCCACCCGTGATACGCGCCCGCGAAGGCGACGATGCCGTCGCCGAGTTCGGGCAGCCGCCGCCGTGCCGCCATCGATTCGGTCGTGTACTGCGGGTGCGCGTAGTCCATGGTGGCCAGGGCGGCGCCGGGCGCCACCCGATCACCGTCACCCAGCGTGACCAGGAAACGGCGATCGGCCGTCCGGGGCAACCGCTGCAGACGGGTCAGGTCGTAGCTGACCAGCACCCGGTCGGGTGCGGCCGTGCAGCCGGGCAACCGGTAGTTCCAGGACGCCCGCGCGCCGGGGCTGCGCGGCAGCACGGAATCGTCGGTGTGCAGCACCGTCCGGTTCCGCGAGTAGGGCAGCGCGCCGAGGACCGCGGATTCCAGCGGAGTCGGCGCATCGAGCAGTCGGAGCGCCTGATCGGGGTGCGTGGCGATCACCGCGGCGTCGAAGAACTCGACTTCGTCGGCGTCGTCGCGGACCGCGACGGTGCGCGACGCCCGATGCACAGCCCGCACCGGCACGCCCGCGCGCACATCGTCCAGGCCCGCCGCGACGGCCCGCACATAATTCGCCGATCCGCCCGACACCGTTCGCCAGGTCGGCGAACCGAAGACGGTCAGCATGCCGTGATGATCGAGAAAGGTGAACAGATAGCGTGCCGGGTATTCCAGCGCCAGCCGGGGCGAGCAGGACCAGACCGCGGCCACCAGCGGCACCATGAAGTGCGCCGTGAAATACGCGGAGAACGCGGCGGCCCGCAGGAATTCGCCCAGGGTGCGCGCTTCCTCGCCCGCACCGGCGAGTTCGGCCCGCGCCAGCCGGTGGAATCGGGTGATCTCGCCGAGCATGCGCAGATAGGCCCCACGGCGCAGGATTCCCGGCATCGGGAACAACCCGCGCAAGCCCTTCGCACCGGCGTATTCGAGCCCGCAGCCGTCGCACCGCACCGACATCGACATGTCCGATTCCTGTGTGCGAACACCCAGTTCGGCGAACAGGCGCAGCAGTGTCGGGTAGGTGCGGTCGTTGTGCACGATGAAACCGGAGTCGACCCCGAGCGGCTGCCCGGTCCCATCGGCCCGAGCGCTCACCTCATGGGTGTGGGCATGGCCGCCCAGTCGTGAATCGGCTTCGTAGAGCACGACTTCGCAGTCGCGCGCCAGCACCCACGCCGCGGTGAGACCGGAGACCCCGCTGCCGATGACCGCGACCCTGCGCGTGGCGCCCGTCAACGCGCGCACGGCGCGGCTATCCCGTCGAGCGCGGTGGTCCGGGTCCCGGGCGTGGCCGTGGATTGGAGTCGTTTGCATCGTTTCCTCCGGCGGTCGAGCGAGGCGATCGGCGGGTGGTCCGCATCGCGCGTTCGACGGTACCATTCAATCGATGCAAAAACGATGCATCGAATCGATATCGACCGGAGAGCCTCCCCATGCACCCTGTCCTCGACACCCTGCTCGACCGCACCGTCGCGCTCGGCTACGGCCGACCGGGATTCCTGCTGCGACAACGCTCGTGGAGCACCATGCCGCCGGACGCACTGAGCGGGCGCACCGCGCTGGTCACGGGTGCGAATTCGGGCATCGGCAAGGCCGTGGCGACCGGGCTCGCGATGCTGGGCGCCTCGGTCACGCTGGTGGTGCGCGACCCGGAGCGCGGCCGGGCGGCCGTGGCGGACATGGCCGCCGCCGTGCCCGACGCGGACTTCGACGTCTTACGTTGCGACATCTCGGATCTGACCGATGTGCATCGATTCGCGCATCAGCTCGCGCAGCGCACCGAACGCGTCGACGTGCTGGTCCACAATGCCGGGGTAATGCCGCCCGCCCGAACCGAGAGCCCCCAAGGGCATGAAATCTGTTTGGCCACCCACGTTCTCGGCCCTCTGCTGGCCACCGACCTGCTGGCCCCCGCCCTGGCACGATCGGCCGCGGCGCGCGTGATCTTCGTGTCCTCGGGAGGCATGTACACCCAGCCGCTGCGGGTCGACGACATCGAGTACCGTTCGGCCCCGTACCGCGGTGCCACCGCCTACGCCCGGACCAAGCGCATGCAGGTCGTCCTTGCCCAATTGTTGTCCGCCCGCTACGCGGCCCAGGGCACAGCGGTGCACTCCATGCACCCGGGCTGGGTCGACACACCCGGTGTCGCCGATTCCCTCCCTCGTTTCCGTCGCCTCGCGGCTCCCCTGCTGCGCACCCCGGCCGAAGGCGCGGACACCGCGGTCTGGCTGGCGGCCACCGATGTCGCGCCGGGCGGTTTCTGGCACGACCGCCGCCCCCGCCCGGAGCACTACCTGCGCCGGACCCGCGAATCCGACACCGCCCGCGAAACGCTGTGGCAGTACTGCGCTTCCGCTACCGGCATCGACCCACGGTGACTACGCCGCCCGCTGCTGTACCGATGCATCACTCGATGCACGATGCGCTACGACCGGAGTCGAGGACGGCCACGGCATTGGCGTAGCAGGTGTTCCTGGTGTTGTGAAAGTGGCAGCGCGGCAGCATGTTCGGGACACGGCGGGTCAGCCCGGGGTCCAGGAGTCGGCCACCAGCGAGGAGCCCACCGCCGCCACCGCTTGAACACCAACTGGTCTCATACGGCTTGAAATTCCGAGGCGGTTCGGGTTGCTACGGATACAGAAAAGCCGCAGGCCTTCTGGCCTGCGGCTTCGCTGTGTTGTGGTTCTAGCTGGGATCGAACCAGCGACCCCTCGCGTGTGAAGCGAGTGCTCTCCCGCTGAGCTATAGAACCGGGTTGCCGCCGAAGCGGCTGTCCGGCTCGGGGTTTGCTCCGTGCCGGTGGGAGAACCTTAGCGTGTCGACCCGGGGGGATGGCAAATCGGGTGGTCACGGTGGAGGGGGCGCGGGTCCGGGGTGGAGCTGTGCGGCTGCCCGCCCTCACAGTTCTGTTCTCTCCCAGTGGAGTCCGCGGCCTCGGGTCAGAGGTAGGCCGGGGACGCCGGATGGTTTCTTCTGGCTAAGGGGTCGCCGGCGGCCAAGGTCGGGCGGTACGAGACCCGGCGGCTGAGTTGTCGCTCGGCGATCCGCTCCACTAGTAGCGGGATGAATTCGCGGACCCGGTGGTCGTCGAATTCGCGGTGGATGCCGCGGACTTCCTCGCTGACGGATTGCGCCGTGAGGTGGGGGAATTTTTCGGTCAGCCGGTCGACGAGCTCGCTGATTTGTTGCTCCTCTTCGGGTGCCCTCATGTTTTGGTCTCGCCTCCATACGCGAACTGGTTGTGCCGGTATCCGACCCCTCAGCGGATGCACGGCGGAATGGACAACGGCCCGGGATCATCTGGACTCCCGGACCGCGCTCATTCAGTGTCGTGTCAACGGAGGCGTTTTTCCTGCCCACGGGGCCTTTCTGGCACTGCATGTCGCAGCGTCGGCACAGGAAGTCCTCGACGCCGACAAATGCAAACGCCAAATGAAATTGCAACTGCAACAGCGCCATTCGAGGCGGCCGAAGTTCGCACTTCCGGCGCCGGCTACCTCACATTTCCGGCACCGGCCATCAGTGCTCCGGCAACGGCTGTGACGGGGTGAAATCGACCGGCAACGCGGTCAGGGCGCGGTGGAATGGACCTGGTCGCCAGGACAATTCGGACGCCGGGACGGCCAGCCGGACTTCGGAGAGAATGTCGAGCAGTTGATCGACGGCTTCCTGGGCGATGAGGTAGGCGAGCGAACTGGCCGGGCAGGCATGCGGTCCGACGCCCCAGGCGAGGTGCGAGCGGTTGCCGGTGAACGCGCCGGTGCGGATCGCGGGGTCGGTGTTGCACGCCGCCATGCTGATGACGACCGGTTGGTGAGCGGGCAGCCAGACCTCGTCCAGCAGTACCGCCCGCGGCGGGAAGCTGATGCAGAAGTTCGCCATCGGCGGGTCATCGAAGAGCACCTCGTCGAGTGCGTCGCGGGTGGACAGGCTACCGCCCAGCGCACTGTCGCCGAATCGGTCGTCCATCAGGAGCAGCAGCAGCGTATTGACGATCAGGTTCTGCTGCGGCTCGATGCCCGCGCCGTAGAGGGTGGCCAGCTGGTGCACCATCTCGGTATCGCCGAGTCCGGCGGGGTGGTGCAGGATGCGGGTGGTGACGTCGTCACCGGGGTGCGTGCGCTTGTATCGCGCCAGCTGCCCCATCGCGTCCGCGAGCAGCGTGTTGCCCCGCCCGGCCCCGACGCCCTCGAAGATGGCGCGGAACCCTTCGGCCGCCTGCCCGGCGATCTCGACCGGGCAGCCGAGCAGCTGGTTGAGCACCCGGAAGGCGAGCGGAAACGCGTAGTCGCGCACCAGGTCCGCCGACCCGGTCGCGCAGAACGAGTTGATCAGCGACACCGCGATCCGCTCCACGGTGCGCTGCAAGCCGTACTGATCGATCCCGGCCAGTCCCGCGGTATTGGCCTGGCGATACCGCGCGTGCTCGATGCCCGCGCTGCGCAACGCATTCGGCCGCCACTGCATCATCGGCAGCACCGGGCAGTCGGCCGGAACCCCGGCCTGCCATGCGCGCGGGTCGGCCGGGAATCGGTCGGGATCGTTGAGAATCTTTACCGCCGTGCGATATCCGACCACGAGCGTGGCCGGCACCCCCGGCGCCAATTCCACCGGAGCCAGCGCCCCGTACCGTTCCCGCAGCTCGCGATAGACCCGATGCGGATCGGCCGCGAACTCGGGGGTGTACATCGGCGTCCGGATACCGACCGATTCAGACATCGCACCCATTCCATGCGGCGCACACGACACTCCCCCGCCGCCGAACACCGCACATACCGGACGCGGAAACGGTCACACTACCGACGCCGAGGCTTCCCCGCGTGCCGTTCGCGCACTTTGCTCACCCGCAGGTCGGACGACCGGTTTCGGACGAAAGATTGACAGCGGTGAGCAGCAGGAGCAGGCTCTACGAGGCGCAATTGTTGTCTCAACAGTTGCTGTGAGCACCCGGTTGTCGGCGATCCCCGCCGGTCGGTGAGGGCTCGACAACGCTCGGAGATTCGGCGGACGCGGAGCCCGCGTCCCATCTCGTTGTTCGGACGAAGACCTACCTACACGGAGGTTGGAATGTCTAAGCACGGCCGAAAACCCGGTCAGATGGCCAACAAAGTCAAGCAGGGCATGCAGGAGCAGGGCCAGCGAATGGAACGCGACATGGACCGCCTGGCCGACGACGCCCGACGCGACATGGACCGCATGGGGGCCGGGATGAAGCGGGAGGCGCAGCAGGCACGCGCGGACGTGCAAGGGGCGAACAAGGAGATGAAGCGCAAGCTCCAGCACCACTGAGCCGGAGACTGGGGTGGCCGGTCCGTCACCGGACCGGCCATCTCTCACGTGTGGCCGGGGACCAGCTCGATGTCGGTGGCCGCGCCGGAATCGCTGATCACCACGGTGTTCCCGCCGCGCTGTTTGGCCCGGTACATCGCACCGTCCGCCGATCCGATGATCTCGCGCACCAACTGGTGACCGCAGGTCCCCGCGACCCGCACGTCGACGGCCGCGAGACCGATGCTCGCGGTGACCGAGATGGCCCCGACCGGTTCGGCGACAGCGCAGCGCAGACGGTCCGCGACGATCGCGGCGGCCCCGAGCGGCAGCCGCACGATGACCACGAATTCCTCACCGCCGCACCGGGATACGATGCTCCCGGCCGGGGACACCCGCCGCAGCCGAGCCGCGGTGCGGACCAGCACCTCATCACCGGAGCAATGCCCGAAGGTGTCGTTGACCGCCTTGAACCGGTCCAGGTCGATCACCATCACGCACGCCGGAGCCGACGCCGGGCGCGCGAACCAGATCGCCGAGTGGTATTCCAGCCCCCGCCTGCTCAGCAGCGTCGTCAAAGGATCGGAGAGCATTTCGCTGCGCAGCACGCCGTAGCAGAACTGCAGCCCCGGCGGCACGATGACCGCCGCCGTCATCCCGACCAGCATGATCACCGCGGCGGCCAGGTCACCGCCGCGGAACAGCGGGACCGACAACAGCATCGCCGAGAACAGCGCCCACACCGTGTGCACGACAAGCGTTTTCGGACCGTGGAAGGCACTGAGGTAGACACCGGTGATCAACAACATCATCATCCCGACGCTCGGGACCGCGTATCCGGGATTCAGTACGCAGACCGCCGTGACGCACACATCGGCGACCGCGATCAGCACCAGCGATTCCGTTTCGCCCGGCCAGGGCCCGGCCAGCCAGCGCGCGCTCCACACCGCCCCGAGCACCACCAGCGACCACATGACCGCGCGTGCGGCCGTCCCGTCGGGCCCGGTCGAGGAGAACAGGGTCAGCACCGCGATGAGAGGCGCGGCCAGACCGCACAATCCGATGGCCGTCTTCAGTACCCCCAGGGCCGACCGCGACGCGATCGCGGTGACCACCCAGCGGTAGTCGACCTCGTCGTGCCACCACTGTCGCAGCAATCTCAGCCCTACACGCACGTCTGGCCCCTCGACGCGGAACGAAGGTTATTGCACGATCGACCGATATCCACCGGCGAACAGCCCGGCCGGAAAGAACAGTCTATTCAGCGGTCATGCCCGCCACTATCGGTAAGTGAACCACGTCACATGTTCGAAAACTGTTCAGATTCCTAGACTGGTCAGTCGTTTTCGTGCTGAGCGCTGCGGGTGGGCGGCACGTACTCGAACTCGTTGAGCACCTGCCGCAGGAACCCGCGAAACAGATGCTGATCCGATGTCGTTGCGCCGTAGACGGTTTCGAGAACCGGCCGCAGCTGCCGCCCGGCGTCGATGACCAACCGCACCAGACCCTGTTCGGCGCAGCGCGCCAGCGTCGGCTCGAGCAGCTTCACGGCCTCGGCGGTCCGCCCGGCGGCGGACAGGCAACACCCGTACAGCAGTTCGGCATTGAGCAGCGCCCGCGGCCGGTGCTGGGTGGCGATGACCTCGACGAGCCGCTGGGCCCGCGCGCAGGCCCGCTCGGCGGCGTCCGGGGTGCGCTCGCGCAGCAGCAGCCGGATCGCCGAATCGTGGGAGAGTTCGGCCGCCATGGCCGACGGCGCGTCGGGGTAGGCGCGGTAGGGCTCGATCTGCCCGAGCTCCCGCCGGTCCGCCTCGTCGATCGGCAGTCCCAATCGAATGCGCTCGTTGAGGATTCGCGCGGCCAGCCGGGGCAGCGCCAGATCCGCCGCCACCTTGGCCCCCTCGTCCAGGCGCTGGTTCATCGTCGCCTCGTCACCGCGCACGGCAGCCAGACGCGCCCCCGTCCCGTACCCGGCCACCAGGAATTCCACCGCCCCGCCCTCGACTCCGGGCCCGCCCGCCAGCAGCTCCTCGGACTCGATGAATTGCCCTCTCTCGTAGAGCAATTCGCCCAGCAGCGCACTGGCCAGCCCGGTGGCCTGGGATTGCCCGCCGGTCTGCAGGGCCTGGCTCAGGGCGACCCGGAACCGCGCCTCGGCCGCGCCGACGTCGAGCCGTTCGTAGGCGGCGCTGCCGGCGATGCAGTCGCAGTACATGGGACCGAAGGGTCCGCGCGTCCGGTGGCGGAAGGGTTCGATCCAGCGATGCCACCGCTCCACCTCGTCGAAGTCGAAGTGGTACAACGCCGACACCATCGCCACCACCGCCAGCGCGTGCGCCAGGAACGGCCGGGCCGTGTCCCGCCCGCGCGCCAGCTCCGGGGCCGACACCACCGGCCGGTCGGTGACCAGGGCCAGCGCCGCCCGTGCCAGCGTCAGCTCGAACTCGAATTCCGGCGTACCGCCCGCGGGCCGGACCGCGGCCTCGGCCAGATCCAGGGCGGCCAGCGCGGCCGCCGGGCGTTGCACGGCCAGGTTCGCCCAGGCCAGATGCAGCTGCAGCATCGGACTCGACGCCATGAGCGAGCCGGGCAGCTTGGCCGCCAGGCCGAGCAGGGTCGCCATGCGGGAGCGTTCCATGAGCTGTTCGGCGTGGTCGGACACCAGGTCGAGGGCGGCGCGGGGCTCGCCCGCGGCGAGCACGTGATCGACCGCCTCGGTGAGCATGTCGTGTTCGGTGAACCAGTGCGCGGCGGTCAGGTGCAGCTCTTCGAGCAGGCCCGGATGCAGCCGGATGAGGCGATCGCGCAGGAACTGCGCGAACAGCGTGTGGTAGCGGAACCAGCGCAGATCGTCGTCGATGCTGCGCAGGAACAGGTCTCGCTGCCGCACCTGTTCGAGCATGTCCTGTCCGTTGGGCACGCCGGTCAGCGCCTCGGCGAGCGAGGCGTTGACGCGCTCGGGAACCGAGGTGCGCATGACGAATTCGAGCAGCTCCGGTTCGAGGGTGTCGACGACGTTCTCGAGCAGGTACTCCCCGATGGCGTAGTGGCGGCCCGAGATCTGGTCGATGTACGCGCCCGGATCCGTGCGCCCGCGCAGCGACATCGACGCCAGTTGCAGTGCGGCGGCCCAGCCTTCGGTCGATTGGCGCAGCCGCCCGACCTCCGCGGCGTCCAGCGTCAGCCCGCTGGTGTCGCTGAGGAACGCCGCGGTCTCCTGGTCGTCGAATCGCAGTGCCGCTTCGTCGATCTCGACGAGCTCGTCGCGAACTCGCATGCGCCCCAGGGGAAGTCCGGTCCGATTGCGGCTGGTGACGATCAGCCGCAGGTGGTGGCAGCCGTGGTCGAGCAGGAACTCCATGGCCGCCACGCTCGCCGGGCTCGTCACCCGATGCCAGTCGTCGACCACCAGCGCCACCGTCTGCCCGCTCTGGTGGATCTCGTCGATGAGGCTGGTCATGACCTGCCGGGTGGCGTCGCTGGCCTGCTGCTCGAGCAGCCGCTCCAGTTCCGCGCCCACGCCCGGATGGACGTAGCGGATCGCCTCCACCACATGCGACAGGAACCAGACGACATTGTCGTCGTCCTCGTCCACGGTGAGCCAGGCGGCCCGAACGCCTTCGGCGGCAGCGGCATTCACCCATTCGACGGCCAGGGTGCTCTTGCCGAATCCGGCGGGCCCGTGAATCAGTACCAGCCGCCGCGCCTGGCCCGCGCGCAGGCGATCGAGCAGTCGTGTGCGCGGGACGGGCTGACGCGGCGAGCTCGGCGGGCGGTAGCGCCGCGACGGCGCGGGGGTACGGCCCGAGGGTGCGGCTGGGATCGGCGGTGCAAGCACCGGTGTCCCGCTCTCGGCCGGTAATGCCATCGAATCGACCGGCAGCCCGCTGGAGTACTGGATATTGCGCAGCCGCTCGCCGAATTCGCGGGCGCCGGGCGGGCGGTCGGAGGGATCGATCGCCATCGCGGCTTCCAGGGCCGCGCACAGCGGAGCCGGAACCCCCGCCGGGCGCAGGTCCGGGATCGGCTCGGAGGTGATCCGCACGAACTGCTCGATCAGCGTCTCGCCGTCCCGGCGGCCGAAGGCGGCATGACCGGTGATCAGGCAGAACAGGGTGGCGCCCAGTCCGTAGACGTCCGCGGCCACGGTCGGCTCGCTGCCGCGGAACAGTTCGGGCGCGGTGAACGCCGGGGTCCCGGCGACCATCCCGTCGCCGGTCTCGAAAGCCCCGCCGACTCGGGCGATTCCGAAGTCGCTCAGCTGCGGCTCGCCGTAGTCCGAGACCAGGATGTTGGCCGGATTGACATCGCGGTGCACGATCCCGTGCGCGTGCGCGGCGGCCAGCGCCCCGGCGATCTTCACCCCGACCGACAGCACCTCCGGCCAGGGCATCGGCCCGCGCTCGTTGATCCGGGTCTGCAGCGACCCGTGCGCGTAGAACGGCATCACCAGATAGGGCCGCCCGGTGACCGTGATGTCGGCCGAGAGCACCTGAACGATGTGCGGATGCCCGCCGAACCGCGCCAGCGTCCGCTGCTCGCGCAGAAACCGCGCCCGCTCCCCGTCCTCGGACGCCGCCAGCACCTTGACCGCGACCGCCCGATCCAGCGAATGCTCGACGCACCGATAGACGACACCGAATCCGCCCCGCCCGATCTCGCGGGCATCGTCGAACCCCGCCGCGGCGAGTTCCGCGGCGAGTCCGATTCGCAGGTCAGGCTGCGTTCCGCCAGTGTCCCGCTCGGCCATCACCCATTCGCCTCACCTCTCGACGTGAGAATCGGCCCCGACCTGACGATCGTAACCACGAATGTGCCCAGAGACCGCTAGGACGGGCTGCGGCGCGAACCGGATGGGGGGTTGTCACGCACAGGACGAAGACCACTCAGGCCACCGGCGACCGGACCGCCTATTGGCCGTACGAATAGCGCAGGTCGGCGAACAGCAGTTTGTTCATTCGATGGCGCATATGACCCAGTTTGCTCGGGTCGGGTGGTTGACCGGCCGCGAGCAGGGTGAACCGCAGGAGCGTGCCGCCGTCTGCGGCCCGTAACTCGAAACGCACCTGGTCGCCAGGGCGGTTGGGCCACAACGAGGACCATACGACGGTGGCCGGTTCCTCGGCGGCCAGAATCTTGGGTTCCGTCTCATCGGACAGCAGGTTCAACCACGGCCGCGCATTCGGCCGCCGAGGCTCGACCAGAGACCCCCAGACAATGTGCGGAGGGGCGGGCAGGGTCCGTGCCCGAGACCCGATGTCCATCATCCACCGAGCCTACCGACCAGTCGCCCAATGCTTTCCACAGCCCAGCGGCGGTGACAGCGCCGCACAGGTCAGCAGATAGGCGCTGGTCCCCCAGATCACGTGGGAGACATCGGTGTTCAGACCATGATCTTCAGCAGCACATGCCAGGGATTGCGTTCGGGATGCTTGACAAAGTCCTGGAAGTCCTTCGAGAGGAAGGGGATTCAGTCGGCGCGAATGCCGGTGGCGAGGAAGAACGGGAGGGCGACGAACAGCCGATCCGCGCGCGCACGCGCGGCCTGATCGTCGAGCCAGGCGCGCGGGGCGCCGAGGTCGGCGAGGGCGGGCAGGCATCCGGCATCCGTCCACACGATCGTGCGCACCTCCACCGTGACATCGGTGAACCCGTTGTCCAGCAAGAGGTTCCGATGTCGCCTGGCCACCCGCGGGCTGCGCACCCGATCCGCGCGGGCATGCACGATCGCACGGGTGAGTTCGGGATCGTCGGAGTCGATCACCCAGGTGTCCCAGTCCTGGCCGATGAGCACCGCGCGACCGTCGGGTGCCAGTACCCGGCGGGCTTCGAGCACGGCGAGCTCGGGCTCGGGCAAGGTGTGCAGGAGCTTGTCGGCCCGATACCCGGTCACCGAACCGTCGTCGAGGGGGATCGCGGTGGCGTCACCGACGTGGAACTCGCCCGCGGGCCAGCGTTCCCGGGCCAGCTCGATCGCCCCGGGATCGAGATCGACCCCGATCGCTCGCGTCCCCGCCGCGGCCAGCTCCCCCACCGCGCGCCCGGTCCCGCACCCGACGTCGACCACCACGTCGCCCAATCCCCGGTAGGCGTGTTCTCGCAGCTCACGAACCCGGGGAAGGTTGTCGAAAGCGTCGAGGAGGGAAATCAATTCAGCCATCGGAGTCGTCATGCCGGCCAGTCTGCGACCTACAGCCGACTTGAAGTCAACGCCGAATTCCGCACGGCCGGTTGCGGTCCCGGCGGGCCGGGAAAGTGGCAGACTTTTCAGCAGTATCTCGGGTGGGCGAAGGACGGATCGTGGACCTACGGATTGCCGTGGACGAGTCGGGCAACGGCATGGAGGCACTGCACTCCTTGTTCACCGCCTTGGTAGCCGATGACCGGCTACGCGCCGCGCACAAGCAGATCGTTCGCTCGACACCTCGACCGACGAGCGCGGACCCCGAACCGGAGTCCATCCGCGTGATCGCTGACGCCCCCGATGTGTGGGGCGCGCTGTACACCGCCATTCTCGCGTGGCTGCCGACGCGCCGAGAACGCCTGCGGCTGAAGTTCACCGGCCCCGACGGGGTGAGCATCAGAATCGAGGCGACCGGCGGGCCGCGGGTCGAAGCCAACCTCGTCCGGCAGGCCATCGAGGTGATGATGGGTGCGGACCCGGACATCACGGGCAAGGCCCGGCTCCAAGAGCCCGGCTCGATGACTGGTCCTGCCGCCGAGGACAGACCGCGTGCCGTGCCGCTCCCGACGCCCGCGCCTACTGCTCCGGCCCCAGCCCCGTCTCCGTCTCCGAAACCCTCGAGGCCCCACCTCGTCTCAGCATTCGCTGCCGGGTTCGGTGGCATCTTCGACCTGTTCGGCACCTCACGGAAGCCGCCCGAACCACTGCCGTCGTTCGAATCCACCATCGCCGATGATCTGCATGAGCTCTGTCGACTGCTCGGCACGACACCCGACGGGGAAGGCGCGGGCCGATGCCAGAACCCGACAACGAGGTGACCGTCAAGGAGCTCGTGGCGCTCGAGGCCGAAGCCCCTGAGATCTGCCGGATGTTCCTCGAACAGAAGAAGCTCGATCAGCGACATCGGCGGCGATTCGCCTGGGTCAGCCTGCTGACACAGACGGTCGGGAACCTGTCCGGATTGGCCGCGTTGGGAATCCTGGCGATCGTCGCCTGGCACGCCATCGACACCGGCGCGGCGACGCAGGGGTCCGCGATCATCTGCACCGGCGCGGTCTCCATCGTCGCGGTGTTCGTCACCGGTCGCCTCACGGTGGGGCGGACCGAACGGCCGCATGCCGCTCGGCGCTCCGAGCAGCGAGGCGATTGACCCGAAGGCTCCGGCAGCTACGTCTCGAATACTTGCGTACAAAACTCGCAAAATGGACGAAATATCAATTCCACCTGCAGTTTTCGCTCGTGTCGGTCCGGCGGATCGAGGGGATCCTGTGCTGAGGTGTGCATCGGTGAATTCTCAGCAATCCAGGAGGGTCGATGCGCACAAGGACGTGCCTGATCTTGGTCGGCGCCGCGGCGGTGTTCGCCGCGCCCGGACCGGCGGTGGCGAGCCCGTCCGGGCAGGCGCGGGCGGTTCGGGAGTATGTGGCGCTCGGTGATTCGTGGGCCGCCGATGCGACGATCACCGGGATCAGCACGCAGTTCGTCCCGTTCTGGTGCGTGCAGAGTGCGAACTCCTATGCCAAGCAGGTGGCGAAGGCGCTCGCGGTGAGCGAGTTCCGGGACGCGGGGTGCGCGTCGGCGGTGACCGCGGATCTGACCACGGCGCAGACGCTGCCCGACGGGCAGGTCAGTCCACCCCAGCTCGACCGGCTCTCACCCGACACCGACCTCGTGACGCTCGAGATCGGCGGCAACGACGCGGGCTTGGCGGCCATCGTGCCCACCTGCCTGACCAGCTCCCCGCAGGTCTCGGGTTGTTCGCGGGTGCGGACCGCCGCCGACGGCGGGGACGCCATGTCGGCGAGCATCCGCGCCGCCGAGCCGAAGGTCGCCGAGGCCATCGCCGGAGTGCGCGCCCGCTCGCCGCACGCGCGCATCCTGCTCGTCGACTACATGGCCGGAGTCGTCCCCGGCGACGGCTGCTTCCCGAACATCCCCATCACCGACGAGGACGCGAACTGGTTGGGGCACAAGCTGATCGAACTCGACGCCATGCTCGCCCGGGTCGCCGCGGCGACCGGCGTCGAACTGGTCGACACCTATACCGACAGTGTCGGCCACGACGCCTGCCGCCCCGACGGCGTCCGCTGGGTCGAGGGCCTGGTCCCCCGCGCCACCGAACATTCCGAACTCGCGGTGCCCTTCCACCCCAACCGGCTGGGCGCCGATCACCAGGCGCGCCAGATCCTGCGGGCACTCACGAAGTGATGGACGACTAGCGGACCTGAGCCGACATCACCGCGGATACCGGGGTGATGTCGTGCTGCACGTCCGGGACGAGGACGTGGCCGGCGAGGCCGCCGATGGCAAAAGCTCCAATGACGATGGCCGCGATCTTCGAATTGATTCGGCGGGGCTGCTGCACAGCGAACAGGCCGAAATTCTTCACCGATCCACGAGTCTGGTCGTACATGGTTTCCTCCAATTGCTGGGCCGCCCCGGCGCGGTGGTTCCGCACCGTCGAAATACCCAATGTCCCTCTCCGACTGTGTTTTCGGAGTTCGGGACCTCAACGCGAATTGCGTCCTAAGTATTACCACGTCGGCACCCTTACATCCATGGGTGTCGGGCGCCACATTCGGCCCGGTTCGATATCGAAAACGCCCAGCAAGGCGACCCTTTCGTAGGTCCTCGACAAATCACCGACGGCAATCGGGGGCCACACTCGGAGAATCACACCAACGAATAACGGAATTCGCCATGCGCGCCCGCGTCCGCGTGTGCACGCCGTCACCATGAGATCTCGAACACCATCCCGACGTGGCGCGGACCGGGCCCGGAGCGCACACTGGTGGCGTAGCGCCGAATTCCTCTCGCGGAGTTGATGTGATGGCAACCAATGGACCTTTCGGGATCGATCCGGAAGACCTCGAGCGCGCCCTGCGCGAGGCCGGCATCGACCTGCGCGACCTGCTCGGCAAGGCGTCCGACTACCTCGACCACTCCACCGCCAATCCCCTGAGCACCCTGCTCGGCCTCCTGGTGCCGCCCGCACGCACCCCGAAACCGGAGAGCCCGATCACCGGCGAATCCGGCAACGGCGTGTGGGCCGTCTATGTCGTGGACGACACCGGCGGCGCGACGGTCGACCAGGTCTTCCCCACCGAACTCGAGGCCCTGCGCGCCCACCGCGACAACACCGACCCCAACCGCCGGGTCCGCTTCCTGCCCTACGGCGTCACCGTCAGCGCCCTCGACGCGACCTGACCGGGTCGTCACGCGTTCCGCAACTGCGCCGCGTACACACCGGCCTGTGCCGGAGTGTCGATGCCGAGCTTGCTCATGAGCCGCGCGATATAGGCGCGGACGGTGTTCTCGGTGAAGAACATCCGGCTGGCGATCTGCTTGTTGGACAAGCCTTCTGCCAGCAACAGCAGGATGGTCATCTCCATCGTCGTCAAGCTCGCGAGCAGTGCGCGCTGATCGGAGTGGCGGCGGCGGAACTCGTTCATCAGGACCGGTGTCGAGTGGCTGTCGAGCCGTGATTTCCCGGCGGCGATGGCCTTGACCGCGTCGCCGAGCGCCAGCTCGGTGAGATCTTTGATCATGTATCCGGCCGCGCCCGCGTGGACGGCGTCGAGCATCGCCTCGGGTTCGACCTGTGAGGTCAGGACCAGACAGCGGGTAGCGGCCTTGGTGGCCTTGAGATTCCGGCAGATTCGCAGACCGTCACCGTCGGGCAGGCGGGGATCGATGATCACCACATCGGGGGCGAGGCCGGGCAGCAGCGTGAGAGCGCGGTGGAGGGTGTCGGCCTCGCCGACGACCGAGATGGTCGGGTCGATCTCGAGCAGATCGGCGATGGCGTCACGGACGGTGCGGTCGCGGTCGACGACGACCACGCGCACCGGGTGCTGGGGTGTGGGCGCTCGCGGGTCCGGCCTGGAAGTGGTGGTGATGGTCATGCCTCAACGGTGCGCTCACCGACCGGTTCCGGCATCGTGCCGTGGGGCATCGCGGGCAGGGTCTTTTGCCACCGAAAGGCCCTCCGGACCCTGGAGGTGCCTGTGAGATCTACCAAAACGGCCGGAGGGTTTATCCGCTGTGTCACGGAGCTGGCGGGAATTGTCCACCGCGCGAATTCGGCTCGATATCTTGGGCATCCGAGCAGTTAATGGGAAGGATCCGCGCCGATGACTGTCGATGTTCCGAACCGGGCCGGTTTGACGCTGTCCGGGAAGCCGATGTCTTCGCCGCTGCGTAACGTTCGCTCCCTCGCACGCCAGATGGTCGACTATTTCGTCGAGAATGTGGCGGCGTGCGGGACCCTGCCCGGCGATGCCATCAGTGGCGATATCACCGCAATCACGCGTACCAATCTGGAGTTCGCGGTCGCGATGCTGGATGGGCACAACATTCCCGCGCAGACCAAGAAGCTCGAGGCGGCCGCGGCGCAGTGGGCGCGCGAGGGCGTCCCGATCGACACCATTCAGCACGCGATCCACGAGGGTTTCCTGATGGGTCTGGACCTGGTGGTGTCGGGCACCGCGCCGCGGCGGGCCACGCCGCTGGACGCGGCGAGTGAGGGCCCCGTCGCGTTCACCGATTACGAGAATCTGCTCAGCGGAACCCGGCTCGTCGTCGAGATGCTCGACACCATGACGACCACGATCTCCAAAGCGTACGTGCGTGAGTTGCGGGCCGTGGTCAGCGAACACCACACCGCCGTGCACACCTTGACCTCCGCGCTGCTGGCCGGCAAGTCGACCTCGACCATGGCGCGCGAGTGCGGCATCGAGATCCTCGACGCCTATGTCGTACTGGCGGTGTCGATTCCGCCGCATCCCGACGAGCGCAACCCCTTGCTCGACGGCAAGGTGGTGGCGCGGCGCAAGCTGCGCCGGATCCAGGCCAGGCTCGCGGATCTGTGCGAGGACGCCGCGCTGTCACTGCTCAGCGTCGACGGCGGCACCATCCTGCTGCCCGCGGACTGCTTCGACGCTCAGGGGTACGCCCGGCTGATCAGCGAACTGTCCGGGGCCGCACGGACTCCGATCACCGCGGCGCTGATCGAAGCCTCCCCCGACGCGATCCCCGACGCCGCCGATCAGGCGCACGAGTTGCTGGACATGGTGGCGCGCCTGCACTGCGAGCCGGGTCTGTACCGCTTCGACGATCTCGCACTCGAATACCAGCTGACCCGCCCCGGCCCCGGGCGAGAGTATCTGGGCGCGCTGCTCGATCCGCTCGACGAACACCCGGAGCTGCTGCAGACGCTGCGGGTCCACATCGCCAACAACCTGCATCGCGCGCGCACCGCACGAACGCTGCACATCCACACCAACACCATCGATTACCGGTTGAAACGGATCGCGCAGTTGACCGGCTTCGACCCCACCGAGGCGTCGGGCCTGTGGTACCTGCGTTCCGCGCTGGTGGCCCGCAGCTACCAGACCAATCGTGATCAACTCCAACGGTCCGGGACCCGATCTGTGAAGCGCCCCAGAGCCTTCCACGCCGACTCGGCCCAAGGATCGGTTCGGCCATAGGCTGAACTCGCCCGCAACTCCGCAGCGGGCTGTGGACAACGTCGTCCGCGCCAGGTACACACCGGGTACCCCTGCCCGATTCCCTCCCGGTGTGTACCCACCCGCGACGGCGACTCGATTCCCGCCGATGCGACCCGATTCGATCGGCCCGTCAGAACCGCGAGATTGTGGTAGCCGAGATCATAGACGTGACCGTCGAATTGCCGGTCGCGCAACAACCGATTCGGGACCTGCTGATGGATCCGCAGGTGTACCCGAGAATTTTCGCCGGAATCGGCGCGTGCGAGCAGGTCGAGGCCGGGGACGGACACCCGGTCTGGCAGTTCCGAATCGGCACGCCCCGAGCGGGGCTGCGCACGCTCACCGTGACGATGCGCCTCGGCCGCGGCGAGGACTTCGAGGTGCAGTGCCCGCAGCTCGGCAGTTTCGGGCTGATCCGCTTCCGCGGCGACGCGGACCGAACCCGGGTCACGGTCACCTATTTCGCGCCCGGCCGCGTTCATCCCGCGATCGCCGGGCTATCGATTTCGGCGGTGACGGACTGGACCGTGCGGGCATTGCACCGGCTCGCCGATCTGGTGTCCGGCACGGCGGCATCGGTGGTGGACAACGGCGAGAACTCGCCGCTGCGCAGTCGTCTGCGCGTCGCCCAGCGGATCGTCTCGACCGGCGTCGTCGCCGCGGCACGACCCGACCGCAGTGTGCGGCAACTCGGCGAGGTCGCGAAGTGGGGGTTCAATCTCGCGGGCGGCTACGCGGCGGGCGCGGCGCACTCACCCGACCGGGTCGCCGTCCACGACCGCCACGGCGACCGGACCTACCACGAGATCCACACGCGCAGTCAGCGATTGGCGGGCGCGATGGCGGGACTGGGCCTGCACGCCGGTGACGCGGTCGGACTGCTCGCGCTCAATCATGCCGGGGCGGTCGAGACCATGGTCGCCGCGGGCAAACTCGGCATCGACGTCGTGCTGCTCAACGCGGGCCTGTCGGCGCGGCGTATCGAGGACATCGTGCAGCGGCATCGGCTCGAATGCCTGTTCGTCGACAGCTCCCTCGAACCCCTTGTGCACTACCTGCATTCGGATATCCGGCGGATCCGTACGGATCGGGGAACGATACCCGGCCGGACCGGCATCGACGATCTGATCGAGGCGGACGAAGCCGGGTTCCCGCAACCCACGCGGCACGGTCGCCTGATCGTCCTGACCAGTGGGACCAGCGGCACCCCGAAGGGCGCGCGCCGTCCGCACGCCAAGGGTTTCGCGACGATCGCCGCGCTGCTGTCGCGAATCCCGTTGCGGGTGAACGAGACCATGCTCATCGCCGCGCCGCTGTTCCACACCTGGGGTTTGGCGGCACTGCAATTGAGCACCGCATTGCGCGACAGTGTCGTGCTCGCCGAGGAATTCGATGCCGCCGATTGCCTGCGCCGGATCGCCGAGCTGCGCGCCGCGGTCCTGATCGTGGTTCCCACGATGGTGCAGCGCCTGCTCGATCTGCCCGACCACATCCGCGACCGCTACGACACCTCGAGTCTGCGGGTGGTCGTCAGTTGCGGTGCGCCCCTTGCCGGTGCGACCGTGCTGCGCTTCATGGACGCCTTCGGCGACATCCTCTACAACGTGTACGGCTCGACCGAGGTGTCCTGGGCGACCATCGCCACACCCGACGATCTGCGCATCTCCCCGACCACGGCGGGCCGGCCGCCGCTGGGCACGAAGCTGGCCGTCCTGGGCCCGGATCGGCGACCGGTGCCCATCGGCGCGACCGGGCGCATCTACGTCGGCAACCACATGCTCTTCGACGGCTACGTGAACTGTCCGCCGCCGGACGAGGTCGACGGCCTGCTCGATACCGGCGACCTCGGCTACCTCGACGCGGCGGGGCGGCTGTTCATCGCGGGCCGCGACGACGAGATGATCATCTCCGGCGGGGAGAACGTCTTTCCCCGGCCGGTGGAGGAGGCGCTGTCGCATCTGCCGCAGATCAGCGAGGTGGCGGTGGTCGGCGTGCCCGATCGCGAATTCGGCCAGCGCCTGGTCGCGTTCATCGTCGAACGCGAAGGGTCCGGCCTGGATCCGGACATGGTCCGCGGCTACATTCGCAACCGGCTGAGCCGATTCAGCGTGCCCCGCGACATCGTGTTTCTCACCGCGCTGCCCCGCGGCGAAACCGGCAAGGTCCTCAAATGGCTGCTGACCGGCACCACACAGGGCTCGACGCCGTGAGGGGCCGCCGACTGTGCCCTTTCCTCACCGCCATTCGATTCTTTCGTTAATTGTCCACAAGGCCAAGCGAATTCAACTTGGTCGATCGACCGGAACATAGCCTGGTGGCCACCTTCTCGCACGAACCGTTGGAGTGTGCCCGATGACCGGAGGATCCGTCCGAACCACCTTCATGACGCGGTTTCTCGACCACATCACCGATCAGCGCGACGACCTGGCGCTGCCCGACGACCTGGATTCCATAGTGCGCGAATGCCTTCGGCTCGGCATCCACGCACTTGACGCCACCGCCGATCAGGCGAGAATCCCGGTGGCCAAACTCGCGGAGACCGGAGCCGAGATCGCCCGCGAGGGCATCCCGCTCGAGGGCCTGCTGGGGGCGCTGCACGAGACGGCCCGCCGCGGTCTCAGAGAACTGGATCCGCAATCGTCGTCCGCCGCAACGAAACCGACCGGCGAGGTGTACTCGGTGATGAGACTGCTCGAGGTCGCCACCGTCGCGACCGCATCCGGCTACGTGCAGGAACACCGTCTCACCGCGCGCGAACACCAGACCGCCGCACAAGCGAGCATCGTGGCCCTGCTCAGCGGGCAGCGACGGCTCGCGATGGACCTGCGCGCCCACATTCCACTGGCCCAGACCTATGAGGTTGTGGCACTCCATATTCCGCGTCACGCCAGCGAGAACGGCACCCGTCTGCACGCGGAGATCAGCGCACGACGCAAACTGAACCGCCTCCAGGCCGCGCTGCCACCCGTCCTCGGCTCGCATACGCTCGCGCTGCTGAGCGCGGCGGGCGGAATCATCCTCGTGCCCAACCACGACCCGGTCGGACGCGCGGTCGAGGGAGCCGTCATCACCACACCGGAAGCCTTCGACCTCTTGACCGGGGCCGCGGCGGTACCGCTCACCGCCGCCGTCGTCGCGGGCCCGGTCGAAGACATCCCGACACTGGCCGCGCAAGCCTACGAACTGTTGGAGCTGGCCCGAACACTGCGACGCCCGCCCGGGTTGTACCGGATGGCGGACCTCGCGGTGGAATACCAACTGACCCGGCCCGGCACCGCGCGCGACCACCTCATCGCGTCGCTCTCACCGCTGGAACGCCATCCCGACCTGCTCGACGCCCTGCGCGCCTACCTCGATTGCGGGCTCGATCGCGGGCGCACCGCGGATCGCCTCGGCGTCCACCCCAACAGCGTCACCAACCGGCTGCGGCGCATCCACCGCGTATCCGGTTTGGATCTCACCGATACCGAAGGCATTTCCCGCGCCGCGCTCGCCCTGCTCGGCCGAGAGCTCGAGGCACACGAAAACCGCGCGGTATGAACCACCGACCGTCCCGGCGAGGAAAAGTGGACCGGAACACGTGCTCGCACAGCCACTTTCCCGAGTCCTTGCGGCGCAATGGCGATCACGCGCTCACCCGGCAGCACGGGAATGTCGGTGCTGCCCCATCGAACGTTGGGCACCGATTGCCCATCGATGCCGACCCCACCGTCGGAACCACAATCGACCAGGCCGGATGGGATGCGGCGAGCCGTATGCCGGTGGTCCCGGCCTCCGTGGAGTACCGCATTCCGTGTCCTCACCGTGTGTCGCGGCGGGGGTGCGCGTTGCCCCACCCTGACCCCCGCATATTTCAATCGCCTTACCGAAAGGGCTCATCCGGCAGGGAAGGGACCAATGGCTCCTGGGCGGACGACCACCGGACCTGTCGAGAGCGGCAGCGGGGTGTGACGCTGGAAGAAGCTTTGTCGAGCACCTGCCGATAGCGATTTCATCGAGGGAAATGGGGTGCGGCACATGCGAGTTGCCGTTACCGGCGCATCCGGATTTCTGGGCGTGAACCTCGTCGATCGACTGGTCGAGTCACGGCACGAGGTTGTCGCGCTCGATCGGAAAATACCGGACGGGCCACCGCGAGAAGGGGTTTCATGGGCCCGCGCGGATGTGCTGGATCCGGTGCGGATGCGCGCGGCGCTGGACGGGGCCGAGGTGGTGTATCACCTGGCGGCGGTGATCACGCTGGCGCATCGGGATGACCGCGCTTGGAAGGTCAATACCCAGGGCGTCCGAACTGTCGCCGAGGCCGCGGCGGCGGCCGGGGTACGGCGCATGGTGCACTGCAGCTCGATCCATTCCTTCGACCAGCACCGGTGCGGCGGCCGCATCGACGAGTCGGCTCCGCGATCCACCGATCCCGGACTGCCGGTGTACGACCGCTCCAAATGGCAGGGCGAGGTCGAGTTGCACTCGGTGATCGACAGTGGGCTGGACGCGGTGATCTGCAATCCCACCGGTGTCTACGGCCCGGTCGACTACGGCTTGTCGCGCATCAACGCGATCTTGCGCGACGCCGCGCGCGGACGGGTGCCGATGATGGTCGACGGAACCTTCGACCTCGTCGACGTCCGCGATGTCGCCGACGGGCTGATCGCGGCCGCCGACAAGGGGCGCACCGGCGAGAACTACCTGCTGCCCGGGCACATGACACGAATGCTCGCGGCCTGCCGGCTCGCCGCGAACGCGACCGGCCGGCGCGGCCCGTGGTTCGGGCTGCCGCTGCGCCTGGTCGAGGCGATCACGCCGATCGCCGAGCCGATCGGCGCGGTGTTCGGCTCCGATCTGGTCAGCCGCGCCTCGCTGGCCGCACTGCGCGCCACCCCGATCGTCGACGGCGCCAAGGCGAGGGCCGAACTCGGCTACCGCGCCCGCCCGGCCGCCGAAACCATTCGGGACCTCGTCGAATTCTTCGTCGCCACCGGCCGGCTCGACCGCACCCCGCGCGTGGGGGCAGAGCTTTGAAGGCCGTGGTGTGCACTCGATACGGTCCGCCGGACGTGCTCGAACTCGCCGAGATCGAAGAACCGGTACCGCAACCGGACGAGGTGCGCGTCAAGGTGCACGCGACCGCGGTGACCTCGAGCGACTGCCTCGTGCGCGGCTTCCGGCTGCCCCGGTCGAAATGGATCCAGGCGAGACTCGCGCTGGGCCTGACCAAACCCCGGCAACCCGTACTCGGCATGGTGCTGGCCGGTGAGATCGACGCAGTGGGCAGCGCCGTCACCGATTTCCAGGTGGGAGACAGGGTTTACGGCCTCGATCGAGAACGATTCGGCGCCTACGCCGCATACAAGTGCATGCCGCAGGACGGCATCCTCGCCCCCGAACCGGCCAGCCTGGACCATGTCCGAGCGGCGGCCATACCCTACGGCGGTCTGCTGGCAATGCATCTACTTCGCAAGGGCGGCATCGCCTTCCACCACAAGGTACTGGTGTACGGCGCATCCGGAGCCGTCGGGACCGCCACGGTCCAACTGGCCAAACATTTCGGAGCCGAGGTCACCGGCGTCTGCGGGCCGAAGCACCTGGGCCTGGTCGAAGCCCTCGGCGCCGACACCGTGATCGACTACACCGCCGGTGATTTCCTGCCCCGCGGAGTCCAGTACGACATCATCATCATCGCCGTCGGCGATCGAGTCGGACCGCCCTCCCCCGCCCGCTGCCGAGCCGCCCTCGCCCCACACGGCGCCTACGTCGCCATCGACCACGGCACCCCGCAGTTCCACGCCGCGGACCTGATCCTGTTGGGCCAGTTGACAGCCGAGGCCCAACTGCGCCCGATCATCGACCGCCGCTACACCCTGGACCAGATCGTCGAAGCCCACCGCTACGTCGACCTGGGACACGAAGCGGGCACCGTCGTCCTCACGGTGACCGACACCGCGGACTGAACCTCCCGAAAGCTCACAAAGGACCGCCGGTGATCGTCATCGGTGGTCGCCTCCCGCCAGGCAGGTGCGAAGACGCTCGAGTCCGCCCCGGATCCGGGACTTGATCGTCGCGACCGGCTTTCCCAACCGATCGGCCACATCGGGATAGCTGAGTCCGCCGTAATAGGCCAGCGTGATGGTCTCGCGCTGCAATTCGGTGAGCGTTTCCAGGCAGTGCAGGACCGCGCGCCGATCGTGGCGCTCCTCCACGGCCTCGACCACGACATCGCGTTCGCGATCCATATGCGTTCGGCCGTAGACGATATCGCGTCCGGTCGCCGAACAAATGCTCCGCACCCGGTCGACCGACCGCCGATGGGTCAGCATCATCAGCCACCCGATCGGTGTGGACAGGCGCTGGTCGAAACGCTCGGCCACGGACCAGACCTGCAGGTACACCTCCTGGGTCACTTCCTCGGCCGTCTCCGGGCTGTACAGCATGCGCAGCGCCAGACCGAAGACCCGATGGCTGGTCATCCGATAGAACTCGGTGAAGGCGTCGCGGTTCCCACCGGCGATCTCGCCGATCAGGTGAGTCAGGATCCGCCCGTTGTCGGGACTTCGCTCCGTGCGCATCGGACAGGCCCGGACAGCGGTGTCGTCGATTTCGACCGGATAGCCATCGGTTTCGCTCGAGTATCGGGTCGGCCGGAGCATAGGCGGATCGTCCTGGTCCACGAGCGTCCCTCCACAATCGTTTGCCGCCACCGGTATTCGCGATGCGGTCGGCATCGCGAGCCGGAGGGCCTGGTCGGTCTTCCGACGAGGTGGCCGGTCTCGGGTCGGGACTGTGGATTTCCGGCCACCTCGCTCGAACGGGCGTCGAGCACCCTTTGCGCCCGGATCGCTCAGTCGGGCACGACAGGGTTTCGCGCAGGTGCGGGGCAAGGTTTGGTCACTCGGCGGATTTTTCGCTCACCGCACGGTCACCACACGGCTGTGCCAGCCGGTCGACCCGTCGGGGAACGGGGTGGCGCGCTGCGAGGTCTGTGTCGCGCCGGTCGCGTCGGTGGCGCGCACGCGCAGGGTGTGGTTTCCGGGGGCCGCCCGCCAGCGCCAGGTCCACTGTCGCCAAGCGTCGGTGGAGTATTCGGCCGCCAGCTCCGCGGACTGCCACGGTTGATCGTCGACCTGCACCTCGACCGCGGTGACACCGCGGTGCTGGGCCCAGGCGACCCCGGCGACGAGGACCTCGCCCGCCTCGACGGCGGCGAAGGCGGCGGGCACGTCGATGCGTGCGGCGGTCTTGACGGGCGCGCGGTCGGACCAGCCCCGCTCGGTCCAGTAGGCGCGGGCCCGATCGAATCGGGTCACCTCCAGATCGACCACCCATTTGGTGGCGGACACGTACCCGTAGAGGCCGGGCACGACCATCCGGGCCGGATAGCCGTGTGCGAGGGGCAGGGGTTCGCCGTTCATGCCGATGGCCAGCAGTGCGTCGCGGCCGTCGGTGAGCGCGGAAAGCGGTGTGCCCGCGGTGAATCCGTCGATGCTGCGTGAGAGCACCATGTCCGCGTCCGGGTGCGGGCCCGCCTCGGCGAGCAGTTCGGCCAGCGGGTAGCCCAGCCAGCGGGCCGTGCCCGCGAGGTCGCCGCCCACCTCGTTCGAGACGCAGGTCAAGGTGATCACCCGTTCGACGGGCGCGCGGCGCAGCAGGGTGTCGAAGTCCAGGCTCACCGCCCGGTCCACCATGCCGTGGATGCGCAGACGCCATTCGCTGCGGGTCTGCGCGGGCAGTTGCAGGGCGGTGTCGACACGGTAGAACGCGGAATTCGAGGTCAGGAACGGCGTCAGCCCCGGCACCCGAGGTTCGACCTGCGGTGATACCGGCGGGGCTGGGCGCTGTGGTCGCGGCAGCACGAAACGCAGCCGGTCGGCCGCCGCGTCACGCAGCCGGGCCGACACGGTGCGCGCGACGACGGTGACCGCCACGGCCGCGGCGCCGACGCTCGCCGCCGAGACCAGGAATCGGCGGCGCGAGACCCCTTCCGCCGGGGTGCGCAGTGTGGGCCTGCCCGCGATCAGCAGACGCAGCACCAGCACGCCCGCGATGCTGCCCGCCACCGTCGGCACGGCGAACCAGCCTGTGGCCGTGGGCCGTTGCAGGGCGGCCGCCATCGTCACACCGCCGAGCGCCAGCAGCAGGGCGCTGCCCAGCGGCCGGCGGCGTTCGAGGATGCCGGCCAGCGCGGCGCCGAGCAGCATCACCGCCGCCATGGACGCGAACAGGGCCTGTTTGTCGTGACTGCCGAAACGGCGAATCGCCGCGTCCTTCAACTGATGTGGGGTGTGGTCGACCATCGTGGCGCCGAGCACGTAGAACGGCGAGGACGCCGGATCCACCAGCACGGCCACCAGGTGCCCGACGGCGAGCACGGTCGCGGCGGCGAGCACGCCCGCCACCGCGGCCGCGGGCCACCGTACCCGTCGAGTGTTCGAATCATGCTCCCGTGCAGGGGTTTCGGCGGTCATGATGTCCTCGATCAGGCCGGCGGCATGAGGACCGTGTCGATCATGTAGACCGTGGCGTTCGCGGTCTGCACGCCACCGCAGATAACCGAGGCCCCGCCGACCTTGATGTCGTCGCCGGTGCGGGTGACGGTCACGTCGGCGCCTTCGACGGTCTTGTGCGTCCCGGCGATCTTGTCGGGCGCGATGCGACCGGGCACCACGTGGTAGGTCAGGATCTTGTTGAGCGTGGCCGAATCGGTCTTCAGCGAATCGACCGTCGCGGCAGGCACTTTGGCGAAGGCCGCGTCGACCGGCGCGAAGACGGTGAACTGCCCGCCGTCGAGGGTGTCGACCAGGTTCACCTGCGGGTTCAGCTTGCCCGAGACCGCCGACACCAGGGTGGTCAGCAGCGGATTGTTCGAGGCGGCCACGGCGACCGGGTCCTGTGCCATGCCGCTGACCGAGCCCGCCCCGGTGGGCACCTGCTGCGCGTAGTCCTTACAGCCGGAACCGACGAGGCCCGCGGACGCGGCGGCCGTGGTGGGCGCCATGGTCATGGTCGAGCTCGACGAGCCCGAATCCGACTTGGAGTCAGTGGAACACGCGCTCACACCTGCCACGGCGGCGGTCAGGGCCACGGCGATCGTCATGGTGCGCCGAATAGTCTTCATGATCATTTTCCTCCGAGTGTGCGGCCACCACGGGCCGTGGGTGATCGAGATGGGAGGTCTCGCCGACCGGCCGGATTTCCGTTCCGGTCGGCGATCCATCCGGGAGCGCGGCGGCTCGCCTCCCGGCAGGCGCACGGTCACGTATCCGATGAGCGCCGCAAGGGTTTCGCGCACCGCCGCCGCGAGGTTTGGTCGCGGGGCGAGAAATTTCGAATCCGAGCCCGGCGCGGAATTCTCGCCGACCGACCAAACCGGTCCGATCGGCATATCGAAGTGCGGGTATGGAGCATCGAGGACGCCGCGATATCGCGGTGATCGGCAGCGGGGTCGCCGGGCTCACCGCCGCCCATGTCTTGGCCCGCACCGACCGGGTGACCCTCTACGAGCGGGACACCCGGCTCGGCGGCCACGCGCACACCCACGAGGTGGAGTTCGCGCCGGGCCGCCGGGTGTGGGTCGACTCCGGGTTCATCGTCCACAACGACCGCACCTATCCGACCCTGGGCCGCCTGTTCGACGAACTGGGTGTGCAGACCCGCGAAACCGATATGTCCATGTCGGTGCGCGCGGACGCCTCCGGCCTGGAATACGCCGGGGCGCTGGGGCTCGCGGGCCTGTTCCCGGCCGCGCGCATGCTCGCCGCCCCTCGATATCTGCGCATGCTCGCCGAGATACCGCGCTTCCATCGGGCCGCGCGAGGGCTGCTGCGCGGGCCCGAGTCCGACGTCACGGTGGCGGAGTTCTTGCGCGAGCACCGCTTCGGCGACTATTTCGCCGAGCACTTCATGACCCCGCTGATCGCGGCGGTGTGGTCGTGCGACCCGGCGATGGCCGCGCATTATCCGGCGCACTATCTGTTCCGCTTCCTCGACCATCACGGGATGCTGACCGTCTACGGCTCCCCCGCCTGGCGCACCGTGGTCGGCGGGTCCGCGCGCTACGTGGAGAAGATCGCGGCGCGCTTGGACGAGATCCGCACGGGCACACCGGTGCTCGCCATCGCCGAACGGCCCGACTGTGTGCTGCTGACCGAACGCGGCGGCGTACGCCGCTTCGACGCCGCCGTCATCGCCACCCATCCGAGGCAAGCGCTGGCCCTGCTGGCCGAACCCAGCGCGGCCGCGCTCGAGGTGCTCGGGGCCATGCCGTATTCGCGCAATCTCGCTCAGTTGCACACCGACGAATCACTGCTGCCCCGCGCCCGGCGTGCGCGGGCGTCATGGAACTACCTGGTCCCGCGGCAGGCCGCGGATGCCCGCGGCGTCGTCGTCACCTACGACCTCACCCGCCTGATGGGCCTCGACCATGTCGCCGACCGCCGGTTCCTGGTCACTCTCGGCGGCGCGCACCTGGTCGATCCGGGGTGCGTGATCGCGGAGATGACCTACGAACATCCGATCTACACTCCCGAATCCGTTGCCGCGCAACGTCGTCTACCCGAACTCGATACCCGGCGGCTGGCCTTCGCCGGGGCCTACCACGGCTGGGGATTCCACGAGGACGGCGCCCGCTCCGGACTGCGGGCCGCCGAGCACCTGGGCGGCCGGTGGATCGCCGCGCCGCACCCCGCACCGCCGCGGATCGGTGTCCGATGACCGCCGCCGTCTCACCGTCGCTGTACTTCACGCGAATACATCACGCGCGCAGCGCACCTGTGCGGCACGCCTTCGAATACCGTTCCTACAGCTGGTTCTTCGACCTGGACAATCCGCCGCGGCTGCCACTTCCGTTGCGGCCCTTCGGATACTTCCGCGCCGAGGACCACCTCGAGGGTCCGCACACCGGGCTGCGGGATCGAGTCGAGGCGTACCTGGCCCGGCACGGCGTCGATGGCGCGGGCCGGCGGATCACCGCGCTGATGAACGCGCGAGCGCTCGGTTATGTCTTCGATCCGCTGACCGTCTTCTGGTGCCGCGACGCCGATCACCGGCTGCGCTGCGTGATCGCCGAGGTGCACAACACCTACGGCGAGCGCCACGCCTACCTGCTGCGCACCGACTCGGCCGGACGCGCCGAGGTCGACAAGCAGTTCTACGTCTCGCCTTTCAACGCCGTCGACGGCCACTACGCACTGCACCTGCCCGAACCCGCGGACACCCTGTCGCTGCGGATCGCGCTGCTGCGCGCGAGGCAGCCGCCCTTCCACGCCGCGGTCACGGGCGAGCGCCTGCCGGTGACACCCTGGACGGTGCTGCGCGCCCAGTCGCGCGCGCCACTGTCGCCGTGGCTGACCGCGGCGCGCATTCGCAGACAGGGAATCACCCTGTGGGCGAGGGGAATTCCCGTCGTCCCCCGGCCGTCCCCCACCCACTCGTACGCAAGGACGAACTCGTGAACAGTCTGTGCCTGGACACCCGCGGCGGCGATCTGCTGCCCTCGGTTCCGCGCGGCCCCCGCGCCCGGCTGCGCGCCCGGGCCGCGGCCGCACTGTTCCGGCGAGCGGTCGCGCGGCTGCCGGTGCGCGTGGAGTTCCCGGACGGCACGATCCTGGGTGCCGGCGCCGATGCGCAGCCGCTGCCGCGCATGATCATCCGCGATCCGGACTCGCTCTTCGCCCGGATCGGCAGCCAGGGCCTGATCGGGTTCGGCGAGTCCTACACCGCCGGCGACTGGACCGCGCCGGATCCCGCCGCCGTCCTGACCGCGTTCGCACGCGAGGTCGACCGCCTGATACCGCCTGCGCTGCAAGGGTTGCGGCGGGTTCTGTTGCCGTCGCCGCCGGAGCGCGACCGCGGCACGGTCGCCGACGCACAGGCCAATATCGCGCACCACTACGACCTGTCCAACGAGATGTTCCTGCTGTTCCTCGACCGGACCATGACCTACTCCTCGGCGCTGTTCACCGATGTCGCCGCCGCGAGCTGGGAGGCGCTGGCCGCCGCCCAGTGCCGCAAGATCGACCGCCTGCTCGACGCCGCCGGGGTCGGCGCGGGCAGCCGGGTGCTCGAAATCGGAACGGGCTGGGGCGAATTGTGTGTGCGCGCGGCCGCACGCGGCGCGGTCGTGCATTCGGTCACCCTCTCGCGCAGGCAACTCGAGCTGGCCCGCCTGCGCGTGGCCGCGGCCGGATACGCCGACGGAGTGCACATCGAACTGCTCGACTACCGCGAGGTGCGCGGCGAATACGACGCCATCGTCTCGGTCGAGATGATCGAGGCCGTCGGCTACCGGCAGTGGCCGACCTACTTCGCCCGCCTCGACGCCCGTCTGGCCCCGGGCGGGCGAATCGCGTTGCAGGCCATCACCATGCCGCACGAGCGCATGCTGGCGACCCGCCACACCCACACCTGGATTCAGAAGTACATCTTCCCCGGCGGATTCCTGCCGTCCACCGAGGCCGTCGAAACCGCCGCCGCACGCACGAGACTGCGTGTGCGCGAACGCTTCTGCTTCGGCCCGCACTATGCCGAGACGCTGCGCCTGTGGCGCGAGCGCTTCGACACCCGCGCGCCCGAGCTCGAGGCGCTCGGATTCGACGGGACCTTCCGGCGGATCTGGCAGTTCTACCTCGCCTACTCCGAGGCCGGATTCCGATCCGGATACCTCGATGTCCAGCAGATCGTTCTCGACCGGCCCGAGGAGCACCCGTGACCGTCGCCGACCTTCTCGAATCCGCGCTGCGTCCCCTGGTACGCGGCCCGCTGCCCGTACGCCTGGACGCCTGGGACGGCAGCAGCGCCGGGCCCGCGCACGCGCCGCGCGTGATCGTGAGCAGCCCGCGCGCGCTACGCCGAATCCTGTGGCACCCGGGCGAACTCGGGGCCGCGCAAGCCTACGTGACCGGCGAGATCGATATCGACGGCGACCTCGGCGACGCGCTCGCCGAGGTGTGGCGCACCGTGCGCGAACGCGCCGTACCACCGGTGCGGGCCCGCGACGTCGCGCGGCTGGCCGTCACCGCGGCACGGCTGGGCGCGCTCGGCGCACCGCCGCCCGCGCCGTCCACCCAGGTACGGCTGCGCGGCCGGCCGCATGCTCTGTCGCGCGACCGGGCCGCGATCAGCCACCACTACGACACCTCCAACGACTTCTACCGGCTGCTGCTCGATCCCGCGATGGCCTACTCCTGCGCCTATTTCACTCGCTCCGTGCCCGGCGCACCGCATGATCCGGACTACGGGCTCGCCGAGGCTCAGCGCGACAAACTCGACCTCGTCTGCCAGAAGCTCGCGCTGTCGCCGGGCATGCGCCTGCTCGATGTCGGCTGTGGCTGGGGTTCGCTGGCGCTGCACGCGGCCGAGCACTACGGCGTGCGGGTCCTCGGCATCACCCTCGCCCGCGCCCAGCGCGATCACATCGAATCCCGGATCGCCGCACGCGGTCTCGGGGATCGGGTGCGCGTGCGGCTGCTGGATTATCGCGAACTCGGCGAGGGCGGCTTCGATGCCGTCGCCTCCGTGGAGATGGGTGAGCATGTGGGAGAACGCAATTACCCCCGCTACGCCGCCACCCTGTTCGACGCCGCGGCTCCGGGGGCGCCGGTGCTGGTCCAGCAGATGTCGCGCCGCGGCCGCCATCCCGGCGGCGGCCCGTTCATCGAATCGTTCATCGCGCCCGATATGACCATGCGGCCGGTGGGCGAGACCATCGGACTGCTCGAGGCGGCCGGACTCGAGATCCGCGACGTCCAGGCCCTGCGCGAACACTACGTGTGGACCGCACGCGCCTGGCTGCGGCGGCTCGAGGACCGCTGGGACGACGCGGTCGCGCTGCTCGGTGTGGAGGGCGCGCGCACCTGGCGGCTGTATCTCGCCGGTGGCGCATTGGCTTTCGAGCAGGGCCGGATGGGCGTCGAGCAGATCCTGGCCCGTCGCCCCGGCACAGCAGGTCCCCTGCACGCCGTGCCCCGGCAGATGGCGGTCACCTCATGAATTGGGCTGTGGAAACGACGATCTGGCTGTGCACGGCGCTGGCGCTGCTCGTGCTGCAAGCCCTCACCTTCGCGGTGGCTCGACGGCTGGGCCGCTACAACGTGGTGGACGTGATCTGGGGTGCGGGGTTCGCGCTGGTCGCGCTGATCGCGGCCGGGCTCGGCGACGGTTCGCTGAATCGACGCATCCTGTTGCTGGTCCTGGTGACGCTGTGGGGCCTGCGCCTGAGCTACTACATGCTGCGGCGCACCGCCGGCCACGGCGAGGACCCCCGCTACGCCGATCTGCTGAGCCGCCACGGCGACTCGCCCGTGTCCGCGTTCACCCGGATCTTCCTGACCCAGGCCGTCGCGCAGTGGGTGATCTCGCTGCCCTTGCAGGTGTCCGCCGCGGCCGGTCCGACCCGCGGGCCGGGCCGGGCCGCCGTCGTGGCGGGCGTACTGCTGTGGGGCGTCGGAGTGTTCTTCGAGGCGCTCGGCGACCGGCAGCTCGCGCGCTTCAAGTCCGATCCGGCCAATCGGGGCCGCATCATGGACCGCGGGCTCTGGTCGTGGACCCGGCATCCGAACTACTTCGGCGATTTCTGCGTGTGGTGGGGTCTGTGGCTCGTCGCGGCCGCCGCCTGGCCCGGCGTGCTGACGGTGTTCGCACCGGTGATCATGTCGTATCTGCTGATCCGCGGCACCGGCGCCCGGCTGCTCGAACACACCATGGCCGATCGGCCCGGCTACCGCGAATACCAGCGCCGCACCGCTCCCTTCTTCCCCCGTCCACCCCGTCGAGCCGGCCATGATCATTGACATCACACACCGACATGGCGAAGTACTCCGCATCGCCCGACCGGCACCACTAGTCTCCCTGACAAGGCGTGGCGTTCCCGGTGAGAGTCGTGCCGGTAGCCCGCTTCCAACAGCGCTGGAACCCTCACCCGGGTACCCCGACGCAGGGAGACACAGCACTATGGCGGAGCAACGCCGCATCATCTCGGTCACGCCCGAGAATGCCGGGGCGCCCGGTGGCGACACGGATGCCTGCCGGGCCGACCGGCCGGTGCCGGATCCGGAGGTCACCCGCCGGCTGACCGAGCTGCTGCGCGGCATCGCCGACAACGACCGCCAGGCGTTCACCGAGTTCTACCACTCGACCCACGACCGGGTGTTCGGCCTGGCGCTGCGCATCCTGCGACGCCCGGCTCCTGCCGAGGAGATCACGCAGGAGGTCTACCTCTACGTGTGGAACACCGCGCGACAGTACGATCCGCGGCTGGCCAGCCCGATCGGCTGGCTGATGATGCTCACCCACCGGCGCGCGGTGGACCGGGTGCGCGTCGAATCCTCGGCCACCACACGCGATCTCGCCTACGGCCAGCGCCAGCTCGGCCGCGATCACGATACCGTCGCCGAGACGGTGAGCCAACGCTCGGACGAGCGCGCGGTCGTCGACTGCCTGCAGACCCTCACCGACACGCAGCGCGAGACGATCGCCCTGGCCTACTACGGGGGCCGGACCTACGCCGAGGTCGCCGACCATCTCGGGATCCCGCTCAACACCGTCAAGACACGAATTCGCGACGGTCTCAAACGACTCCAGAACTGCCTGACAGGAGCGGTGCGCGATGCCTGACATCCACCCTCACGCCGACCTGCTCGAGCAGGCCTACCCCTACGCCCTCGATGCCCTGTCCGATCAGGACCGCCGCGCGGTCGAGGACATGCTCGATCGCGCCGACGAATCCACCGCCGACCTGTTCCGCGCCACCGTGCGCGAGCTCCGCGACACTCTCGCGTCGATGACGGCCGTGGACGCGGTGCCCGCCCCCGCCCGTGTCGAGGAGGCGCTGCAACGCGCCCTCGACCGCGCCGACAACACGGTCTCGCCTCTGCGTCGGGCCCGCCGCGCACGTGGCCTGCGCTGGCTCGCCGCCGCCGCGGCGGCCGCCGTCGTGATCGGGCTCGGCGCGGGAATCGCGGTGTACCGCAGCCAATCCCACCACGCCGATGAACCGACCGCGCAACAGATCCTGACCCACGGCGATGTCCGCGAGCAGAAGGCGCCGGTCACCGGAGGCGGCACCATCACCGTCGACGCCTCGCGCGAGCTGGGCGCGGCGATCGTGTCCTTCGACGCGGTTTCTGCCCCGCCCGCCGGCCACGTATACCAGCTGTGGCTCATTTCCGGCTCGGGTCAGGTGCGTTCGGCGGGTGTCGTCCCGAACCTGCCCACCGTCGCGGCGCCGATACTGATGCGCTTCGACGACGCCGGTCAGCTCGCCATGTCGGTGGAGCCGACCGGCGGCTCCACCGCGCCCACCACGCAACCTGTCGTGGCGGTTCCCCTGGCCTGAGCCGCAGCCCGAAACATGCGGCGCCCCAACCGCGGGGCGATGGATCGATCGTCACTCCGTCCGCAAGACCATCAGCGCCTCGGCGACGCGGTCGGTGTCCGTCGCGGTCCAGCCCTCGGGTGCCGCGACCGCGGCCCAGGCGTAGGGCAGCGCGTCGTCGTAGTTGTGCCCGTGGCCGGGCGGCGGTGACGTGGCGCGCGCGAGATCGGCGGAGACCTGCCAGAACGTGACGATCGGATACCAGCGCATGGCCGGTGTTCGATCTCGTCCCGGTGCTTCGGTCAGCCAGTCCGGTCGGGTGAACAGCAGTCGGGGATTCCACCAGACGACGGGATCGGATGGGTGCTGCAGGTACAGCACGTGGGGGTCGGGCCATACCTCCGCGAGCGTCGAATTCTGCTCCGGCACCGGCAGATCCTGTTTTCCCGAGGCGAATCTGACGGTCAATCCCTCGGCATAGGTGGGCAGGACTTCGGGGGTGCCCGGGTCGCGCCGGTCCTCGACCTGACGCCACAGCCGGTTGGAGTTCGGCGGGCCGACCAGCAAGGCCCCGTCCACGGATCGGCGGAGCTCGGCGAGGCTGCCGAAGGCGCTCTCGGCCGATTGCGAACCGAGGCTCTCACCGAAGACGACCAGGCGCGGGCGATGCCCCTCGGGCAACCGCGCCCAACGCTGTCGAATGCCGTCGATGAGCGCGACTCCGGCGGTGGCCGCGGCGGACCGGTCCACCAGGAACGAGATCCAGCTGGGCAGGAACGAGTACTGCAGCGCGGCGATGGCGGAGTCGCCGTTGTACATAAGCTCCAGGGATTCGGCCGCGACCGGATCGACCCAGCCGGTGCCGGTGGTGGCCGCTATCACGAGAATTCGGCGATCCCAGGCATGGGTGCGATCGAGTTCGTCGATGATCAGCCGCACCCGGGCGGCGGTATCGGGGGCGGACCCCAGCCCCGCGTACACCCGGATCGGTTCATGTGCCGGGGCCCGGTTGAGCTGTGCCAGCCGATCGGATCCGACCCCGCCGGCGACGAAGGTCCGCCCCTGCAGCCCGAGGGTGTCCCACTTCGCCGCCGAGGCCGGACTGCCCGAACGCTCGGCTTTGATCGGCTGCACGACACCATGTTCCGTGCCGCTGTTCTGCCCGCCGAAGACCACCCGTGCGGCATCGGAACTACCGGCCAGCAGTACCTTGTCCACGAAGATCGCCACCGCCGCGGCGACCGCGATCGGCGCGATCACATGCGCGACCGGCATGGGTAGACGCAGCCGGGACGAGAGCAGGCGAGCGACGGCACGAGCCACGCGTCGCAGCCCGCGAGCCACGAACAGCACGATCAGAAATATGGCCAGAATGATCAAACCCGTACGCAGATAAGCGACCCCGGCCGTCGGTGACATCCCCATCAACGCGTCGACGTCCCGTTGCCAGTCCGCGGCCGCCAGCAGTGTGCTGATCACAGTGGATACCGCCAGGATCGCCACGACGATCTCCGATGACAGCTCGAAACGACGGCGCAGGCGCCACCAGGAGAACCGCGGCGCCACCCACCGGCGCACGGGGAACGCGAGCAGCAGCCCCACCCCGTATCCGGTCACGCTGGTGACGCCGCTGACGATGCCCTGAAAGATCCAGTCCCGTGGCAGCAGAGACGGACTCAGGCTCCAGGCGAAGAAGAACAGCGCGAAGACCAGCCCCACGAAATCCAACCCCAGAACCGTGACCGGCCGAGACCGCACGGACACCTCGTCCGGGCGCACGACCGCGACCTCGGAGCCGTCGGCATCCCGCACGGGTTCGACACTGCTGATCACGTGACCGCCCATATCCGCTATCGGAGAATCGTCGCGGTCGAATTCGAACGATGTAGGCAGCGGGTGCCGGTGTAGATGCTCGGCATCGGTCCTCCTGTCCTCGGTCAGGGCGCGAAACCGTCCTCCCCATCCCACCGATCCTCGCCGCGAGCAGCGGTGCACGCGAGATGCGGAAGTACTCGGGGACAGTGACGTTCGCACCCGCCATAGCGACTCTCGTCACCGGCGCCCGAGCACGCTGCCGGGCGCCCGATCCCGGTTCACGAGGACCGCCACGAAGCGATACAGGGCGAGTAGCGAGATGAATCCGAACATGAACAGGATGACGCTGCCGACGGACTTGTTCACGGGGTTGAGATACAGGGCGAAGGCGTAGGAGCCGATGACCACGATCGGGGCGGCGTCGACCCAGCTGAGCGGGGTGGTCTCGGCTCGGGCGAGCGTGCTCTTGCCCAGAGCCGGGATGAGCACGAACGAGACGAGGAGGGTGGTCACGAATCCCCAGACCGTCCAGCCGATCGGCAGGGCGGGGTCACCGAAGAACGAATCCTGGGGCGCCAGGGCCTTGGACTTGCCGACCCATTCGTACACACCGAATTTCGTGCAGAAGCCATTGGTGAGGAAGGCGAGCCAGGCGTGCAGCATGCCGTAGAGCACGCAACGCCAGACGACCTGCCACGGCCGCAATGAGCGTGGGTTCACCACGATCTTCCCGTCGAGCACCACGTTGATGATCACGTAGACCGGCCACAACAACGCGACCATCGCGATGGGAACCAAGATCGGAACGCTGCCGATGTGGGGGCCGAGCATCGAAAGATGGCCGTAGCGAAGGTCTCCCCAGACGAATCCCCCGAACGAGATATTGGCCTGTTCGAAGGACCATTCGATGGCGGTGGCGATCACGAAGTACGCGGCGGCCAGCTTCCCGCCGAGATGTTTGAGCATGTGCCCGATCACGGCCACCACCAGCGCCAGCGACGTGATGGTCTGCGGGATCACCGGCAAGCCCTTGCCGCCGGTCTGTATCCCCGACCAGAGCGTCATCCCGACCCACACCACGCAGGCGATGCCGAGGGCCACATCGACCGGATTCACCCGCCGCACTTCATCTCTCGTGAGGTTGCTGGTACTCATTCGCCACAGTCCTTCCGGTCACGCACGTCTGGCAGGACTAGAAAGTTATTCTAGAACAATTTTCTAGTCAATGACCGGATCGGCTACTGTGCGGTCATGCCCACAGCCTCGAACGCCGGCGTCGCGCGCCGCCGAGCCATCCTCGACGCGGCGCTGACCGTCTTCCTCGAGACCGGCGTGGCCGGCACCAAGGTCGACGTTCTGCACCGCGCCTCCGGCGCCAGCGTGGGCAGCATCTACCACTTCTTCGGGAGCAAGGAAGGCGTCGCCGCCGAGCTCTATCTCGAAACACTGCGGGACTACTTCGACGCCTATCTCGCTGTGCTGCAAGGAAATACAACCGCACGCGGCGGGATCGAAAGCACCGTCCGCATGCACCTGGAGTGGGTCGCGGCCAATGAGCTGCGCGCACGCTATCTGTTCCACTGCCGCGAGTACGAGATCATCGAGGAATCCCGCCCGGCGATCGTCGCCCTGAACGAGCGCTTCTACGGCGAAGCGAGTGCCTGGCTCCGGCCACATGTGGAGCAGGGTCGCATCAAGCCGCTACCACCCCGCCTGTGCCAGGCGCTGTGGATGGGCCCCTGCGTCGAATACGCCCGCCTGTGGCTCGCCCGCTCCACGGACTTCGACATGCTCGGCACGGCCCCGGTCCTCGGTGAGGCGGCCTGGAACGCGGTCAAGGCCTGAACCGCCAGGTCGGCCTTCCGCGTTCGACCTTCCCAGCCCCGGCAGGCCCACCTTGGTGGCATCGGACGACACCTTGGGGCACGGTCTCCAATCCCCGGGAGCCTGCACTCGGCGGCGCACCGAGCGAATAGTGGGTTTACCCCGCTGAGCAATCGGAGCACCGATGTCGATCATGAGCACCCTCGCCGCCTCGGCGCAGACCCGCGCCGTCGTCCGAACCGAGGACGGCGTGGCACTCGAGGTCCGCATCCACGGCCCCCGGCAGGCCGATCTGACAGTGGTCCTCTCACACGGGCATTGCGGCCGCAGCGAATCCTGGACCCCCGTCCGCGACGCCCTCCTGCGGCAATACCCGAACGCCCGGATCGTCTGCTACGACCACCGCGGCCACGGCGACTCCGCCCACGCCGACCGCCGCACCTACACCCTCGAGCAGCTCGCCGACGACCTGGGCACGGTGCTCGCCACCGTGGCCCCCACCGGGCCGGTCATCCTGGTCGGCCATTCCATGGGCGGCATGAGCGTCCTGACCTACGTCAGCCGCAACCCGCACGAGGTCGGCGCCCGCGTGATCGGGGTCGGGCTCATCGCCACCGCGGCGGGCAACCTCACCGAGGCGGGCCTGGGCCGCTTCCTGCGCCACCCGGTCATCTCAATGTTCCGGGCCGCGGTCCACTACGCCCCCGGCCTCATGCACGGCGCGAAACTGTTGGCGGGCAAGGCTTTCACGCCGATCATTCGCAAGGCCCGGCGCGGCGATCGCACGGTCGGCGCCCACTGGCTCACCCTCGCGAACGCGATCCACAACCAGACGCCGATCGTCACGATGGCCGCCTTCCTCCAAGCCCTCGCCACCTACGACCGCACCGACGCCCTGGCAGTACTCTCCCGCATCCCCACCCTGGTGCTGTGCGGTTCGGCCGACTCGCTCACCCCGCCTTCGCATTCCGTCGCCATGGCCGCGGCCGTCGACTACTCGGACCTGGTCCTGATCGAAGGCGCCGGCCACTCGGTGATAGTCGAAGCGCCGACCCGAGTCGCCGAGGCCCTCACCCGCCTGATCACCCGAGCGCACACCCACCCCCGATCCGCGATGGCCGCATAGCACATTGCGGAGTTGCTCGGGCAGGAAATTCCGAATCAATTCGTATGGACCGCAACCAAGTTGAGGAACCGATCGAAGCGAAAACCGCGGCGAGCCGCCGACTTCTCCAGACCCATGCAGTACTCGGACGTCAGCGCTCGAAGACCTCGTTCAGGCTCTCGACCTCGAGCATCCTCGCGGCCCAATGCCGCAACTGCTCGTCGGTCGCGGACCGCACAGTGTCCTGAGTCTCCTTCGACAACGGCCCGAACTTCACTGCGAGCAACTCGAGCACCATCCCCGCTCGCCCGCGGGCCACACCACGAGCCTCGCCTCGGGCTTCCCCCTCGGCGCGGAGTCGTTCTGCGGTCGACATGATGACCTCCTCCGCATGCGGTCCAACTCGATGAAAGACAGGCGCCAACTCAGTATCGCTCGTCTCTCCGACACTGAGAATGTACGTGACGGCCCACTCCAGCACTTCGAGACCGCCCGGGGCTGACACTATCGCCTGAAAGTCCCGTACCAGCGGCAATATCTCGATCGCGAGGGACCGGTTGCCGGCCGCGACTTTCAACAACACCAGCAGCACCCGCGTTGCCGGGGTCAGATCGCGGGCGCACAATGCCGAGACCGAGGTTACGGTCAGGTCGTCGAGCACGAATCGGAAGCGCGGTAGGAAATCGCCCAGAGCATCCCGAGTAGCGGCATCGATGTCGAGCAACTCCGACAACTCGGTCGGGCACTCCCAACGGCGACCATCCCGACTGGCATGGACGACGAGCGGGATCACCACCGGCAGCGTCTTGGTCCTCGGGTTTTCACGAACATACCGACTCCAGATCCCGACCTTGTACTCCAGCATCCGCATAGCCATCAATGGATCCGGGCTGCTCTGATGTTCGATGAGAAGAAATACGTACGCTTCCGAGGCGCCCACGCGGGTGCGGAACAGCAGATCGCTGTAGCGGGACCGTAGTTGCTGAGAGACGAAACTGCACGGCTGGAGTTCCAGTGCATCCCAATCCAGCCGTGCGGCAATCGCTTCCGGCAACACCGTACGCAACTCGGCCGCGGCGTCAGCTGGACGGGACAGCACCTGCCGGAAGTACGCATCGTGGGGATTCGACGGCGGTTCAGCCACAATCGAGCAAGCTATCCCCAGTACAGCTGCGACACGCAAGTTTTCGAGGAGATGTTCGAACGCAAAACACCGCGGAACCACCGCTCACGTTCCAGAAGGCCGGAACCGCCGCACAAGAACGCCACCGCACGATGGCCCGTAATCCCACCACGACGGTGCGCCAACATCACGCCCGCGATGCTGCACATTTGTCGCACGAAAAACGGCCGGTCATCGCAGAACCTGCGATGACCGGCCGTTTCTTTGTGGTTCTAGCTGGGTTCGAACCAGCGACCCCTCGCGTGTGAGGCGAGTGCTCTCCCGCTGAGCTATAGAACCGGGGTCTGTTCTTCCTGGCGTTTTCGCCGCTCCGAACGAGAGAGAACTTTACACAGATCGACTTCTCGACACCAAATCGCGTGCGTAGGGGCGGAAAATCGGGGTGTGACGGGCGGGATCGGCGTGTCGGGTGGGGTTCACCGGATGGTCGGCCGCTCGCTACGGACCGTTGGTTGCGATGGGGTGGGATGGGATGGCTTGCGGCATGGTGGAACTACAGGCTTGTAGTTCATATTTACCCCCCTCTACCAGGCGATTTGTTACCTGCACAGATAGTCGGCTAATGTTCTCTCTCGTCAGCGGGACAGCCGAGAGGCGCCCGGGACGGAATGCGGATGTAGCGCAGCTGGTAGCGCATCACCTTGCCAAGGTGAGGGTCGCGGGTTCGAATCCCGTCATCCGCTCGAGAGGCCAACACGGCCTGCTTGGCGGTGTGGCCGAGTGGTGAGGCAACGGCCTGCAAAGCCGTGCACACGGGTTCGATTCCCGTCGCCGCCTCTTCTTCGTGAAGAGCAGAAATAGACCCGCGCGATTAGCTCAGCGGGAGAGCGCTTCCCTGACACGGAAGAGGTCACTGGTTCAATCCCAGTATCGCGCACCAAGTTTCATACAGATCAGGCCCGGCTCACGCCGGGCCTTTCTGCATTCCCAGGCTCGATCCGAGCCGGAATTCGCGCGTCCGGCCGTAAAATCGACAAGGTGGCCGACGCTGAGGATCGGCACGACGAGCCGCCCGCCCAAGGTTCCGCCGTGACCGATCCAGCGGCCGAGCCCAGGACGTGGCGAGTGCGGGTGAGTCTGCCGACCGACTTCCCCGCCGATCAGGTTGCGCCCTACGCGGCCCATCGGTTCGGGGCACGGTTCGGGACGGTGGATTCGGCGGGATGGCACCGCGAGGTGTTCGAACAGCGGACGCGGATCAACGGAAACAGCGAACAGCGGCTGCAACTCGTGCTGCGGGTGACCCGCCGACCCGGCGGCGGCAGCTATGTTCGGCTCTCGATGAGCGCGATTCCGAATCGCGAGAAGCGCGACGAGGTGCTGCCCGCGCTGCAAGGCGAGTTGAATCGGCTCGGCCGCTTCCTCGACGAAGCGGCACGACTGCGCCGGCACACACGCCAGGCAATCGTCATCGTTCACGGCATCGGCGAGCAGTTGCCAGGACAGACGCTGCGGAGCTTCATGGCCGGTGTCTTCGGCACCCCGTCGACGGAGGGGCCGTATCTCAAGCCCGACTACATCTCGTCACTGTTCGAGCTGCGGATGATGCGGGTCGGGCGCGACCTGGCCTCGGGCAGACCGACGACCGACGTGTACGAACTGTATTGGGCCCATCTTGTTCGCGACACCACACTCGGCCAGGTGTACGGGTGGCTGTCGCGGCTGATGCTGGCACCGGACGCGCAGATCCCGGTCGCGCTGCGAAAATACTTCTGGTTCGTGCGCGTGCTTCTCGTCGCCGTCGCGGCAACGGTCGGCTGGTTCGTCCACAGCCGCACCGGTCAGGCGGCGACGACCGCGGTGACAGTGGGAGCGCTCGCGCTCGTTCCGATGCTCGCTTGGGGTGTGCTGCGGGCGATCGGCCGGCGGTTCCTGCTCGGGTTCATCGGCGACGCGGCCCGCTATCTCGAACCTCGGCCCGGCAATGTCGAACGCCGCCAAGCCATTCGGGAGGCGGGGGTGCGCCTGCTGAACGGGCTGCACGACTCCGGGGAGTATTCGCGGATCATCGTCTTCGGCCACAGCCTGGGCAGCGTCATCGCCTACGACATCCTGAACCTGACCTGGATCCGGCGTCGCCGCCGCCACGACGCCGAGACCATCATGACCAGCCGGGCGCTCATCCGGGCCGAGAACCTGTTGAACGCCGAGAACGAGCCGTCGATCGAGGAGATCCGAGCCTGTCAGTTCGCCGCCTGGGAGGAGTACCGGCGCAACAGTTTCCGGTGGTTGGTATCGGATTTCATCACGGCGGGTTCCCCTTTGACCAGCGCCCGGCTCTTGCTCAACCTGGATAAGCGAACACCCTTCGACACCTTGGTCGCCGACCGTTCTTTCCCCACCTGCCCGCCGCAGACCGAGACGGTGCGGACACCGGTCCCCGGACGCACCCGGCGACGGTTCACGCACACGTACGCCTACCCTGATCCCGCGAGCACCGGGCGCACCCGATCGGTCCAGATCCCGCACCACGCGGCGATGTTCGGCCTGGTGCGCTGGACGAATCTCTACTTTCCCCTGCGAGGTGTGCTGGGCGGTGACCCCGTCGGCGGTCCGCTGCGGGAAATCTTCGGACTGTGGATCCGCGATGTCGAGGTTCCGCAACCGCGCGCGGGCTGGGCGGGTTTCACGCATTCGCTCTACTGGCATCACCGGGGCAACGACGCGCACATCCGATGTCTGCGCGACGCCCTGGCCCTTCCTTTCCACGCGACACTCGACGAGCTGACCGCGGAGCTTCATTTCGAGCACTACTCCGAGCGGGAGAATCTCTCACCGGTACGGGCTTCCGAGGATCTGGGATCGGAACAGCCTGCATACGTTCGACGATCGCACCGGTTGTGGGGGCGCCGGCGCCACGACAGCCGGGCGTAAGCCCAACCAGATGAGTAGCCACCCCGATGGGCAGCACTCCAAGGACTACCGGCACCCGACCACTACTTTAAGCCCGAGGAGTTGGATTCGAGGCCCCCACAGCGATTACGGCCCATTATTCGAATCTGCCCGCCACCGAACAGGCCCGGGCCGCGCCCGGCCCGAATCATCGGTCAGCTGATCCAGGTGTCGAGCAGTTGGGTGGGTCTGCCGGTGGCGAGTTGGGCTTGCAGCCAGGTGTTGACGACGGTGTCGAAGGCCAGGTCGCCGCGGGGCAGGAGGTAGGCCTTGGGGGCGGAGTCGAAGGGGTGGTCGGGGTGGAGGACCTGGAGGTCGGGGTGGGTGCGGCCGCGGTAGCGGCCCTCGACGGAGTCGGTGACGAAGACGTCGGCGTTGCCCTGTTCGAGCTGTTCGTAGATGGTGAGGTTGTCCGGCCAGACGATGAGGTTCGCGTCGGGGAAGTTGGCGCGGGCGAATTTCTCGTTGGTGCCGCCGGGGTTGACGATGACGCGGACGCCGGGCTGGTTGATCGCGGCGATGGTGGAGTAGGCGTCGCCGTCGGCTCGGCGGGTGACGGGGGTTTTGCCGTCGGTGGAGATCGGGATGGAGAAGTCGGCGACCTGGCGGCGTTCGGCGGTGTCGGAGATGCCGCCGACGGCCAGATCACAGTGGGCGACGAAGTCGGCGGCCAGGGTCGACCAGGTCGTCGGAATCCATTGCGGCACAGCGTGCAGAACGGTCGCCAGCTCGGTGGCGAGGGTGATGTCCACGCCCGTGTAGGCGCCGTCGTCCCCGCGTAGGGTGTAGGGCGGGTAGTCGCCGGTGGTGCACACCCGCAGCACACCCGACTGCGCCACGATCAGCAACCGGGACGGCGACGGCTCCGCGGTGGCCGCGGGAGCGGCGGCCCCGGAGGTGAGCAGCCAGCCCACCAGGATCACGTTCAGCAAGGGCAACAGTCGACTCGATGGGCGCACCCGCCAAGGCTACTGAACCTCGGAGTCGGGCTACTGTTTTCGCGACGAAAGGACTTTGTCGATGAGGAGTCTGGCTCTCACGGGCATGGCGACATTGGTGGTGATCGCGGGACAGTGCGGAGTGGCCGCGGCCGCACAGGATTCCGGGTCCCTGGATCGATTGGCCGGCTCGCTGATCGACCGCCTGGACACCGCCGACACCGTGGCGGCGATCAAATGGACCGACACGCTGCGCACCGGAGTCGATCCGGTGATCGACGACCCGGCGCGTGAGGCCGCGATCTACGACGCGATGGCGCAGCTGGGCGCGCAGGAGAACCTGCCCGCGCCCCGCGTCCGGCAAGTCTTCGAGGGACAGATCGAGGCCAGCAAGATCGTGCAGCGCGGCCTGGTCACGGAGTGGCGTGCCGGTGTGGCAGCGCCCGCGCCCGCGATGGATCTCGCCGCCGTCCGCACGGTGATCGACGGTCTCAACACGGACATCGTCGCCGAATTGGCCGCCGAGCAATCGGATTTGACCGGACCCGGCTGCCCGGCCCGCATCACCCCGGTCTTCCTCTCCGCCGCCGCGAGCCACCGTCTCGACGCCCTCCACACGGCCGCGCTCCTCCGCGCGGTAACCCCGTTGTGCGGCTGATTCCGGCAATGCAAGGAAATCGATAGAGAGTTTCAAGCGCGCGGACGTAGATTTCCAGGGAGTCCCACAGAGGGGGTGAAAGCCATGGCTCTCCGTATTTCCGTTCGCGCGATCACCAGTGACATCACGCCCGAGACCGCGCATCTGGTGCCCGGTCCCGACGGCGGCAGCTGGGCGTTGAGCTGGCTGCCCGGGTGGGATCTGACTCGGGACCAGGCCATCGACGGGATGGCGCTGGACGAGATGCTCAGTGATCCCGCACCCGAGGACGGGGAATGGGCGCTGGAGATGGCCGCGCTGCGGGCCGAATCGCTGGGGATGGGGCTCGAGGACGTGGTCGTCCGGTTGTGCGCTCGGATCATCGAGCGGGACCGGCAGCGGGGGCAGCAGGCCGGACAGGACCGTCCGCCCGGGGATAACGAGGGACGGTCCTGCTCCGGATCGACTGTCGCGCAGGATATTTGGCGGTTGGTGCGACCACGGTGGGTGGAGACCACCGGGGTCGCGGTGCGGCGGATCATCGTCGCGCTGCTGTGGGCCGGGCCGCGGCGGCGGATGGCGAAATCCGCTGGGGCTCAGCGCTAGCCGACGTCGCGCTGGTCGATCAGGGCGCAGAAGTGGTTCATGCTCTGTTCGAACAGGGGCCGTAGCGCCGGGGCGGCGGCGCGGGCGTCCGCGCGCAGGGTGGTGAGGGCGTCGGGGCCGAGGACCTGTTGCGCCTCGGTGGCGAACTCGGGTTCGGCCAGCCACCGGTCGAGCAGGGCCTCGTCGACCTCCGGGTGGAATTGCAGACCCCACGCCGCGGGTCCGGCCCGGAACGCCTGCACGGGAGTCGATTCCGTGGCGGCCAGCGCGGGCCGGGCGGCATCCGCGGCGATCCGGTCGCCGTGCCAGTGCAGGACTGCGGGCGCATCGGCGAGGGGGCCGACGAGCGGGTCGCCGCGATCGACGGCGTGCAGTGGGGCCCAGCCGAGCTCGTCGGCGTAGCCCAGCTCGCCGGGGTGGACGGCCAGTCCGGCGGCGCGGGCGAGGAGTTGGGCGCCCAGGCAGATGCCCAGGGTCGGCAGGTTCGCCCGCAGGGCTTGGGTGAGCAGATCGCGTTCGATCTTCAGGGCGGGGTAGGTGTCGGTGTCGTCGGCGTTCATCGGTCCGCCCATGACGACGAGTCCGGCGAGCGCGGAGACCGGAGGCAGCTCCGAGCCGTCGGGCTCCGTCGCCGAAATGCGGGTCACCGTGGGGATTCGGTGCGCGCGCAGGACGTCCAGGATGAGGCCGGGCTGCTCGACTTCGACGTGTTGAACGATCAGAACGGGTGCTGCGGACATCCCTGCAGTATCGCCGACCGCGGGTGTGGCTATTCTGCGCGTACCGCCACATGGCCCGATGTCACCGGGAGTGTGGCGGCCCGCTCGACATCGATGGCTCGGATGCGGGCGGGGCCGGCGGTCGAATCGAACCGTGGCCTCCTTCGATGCGGACGAGCGCAGGGTCGTTGATTTCCGTCAGTTCGTCCACACGGCAGAGGGGATCGTCTTGCGCATCATGGAGTCCATCACCACCGATACGGTCGCGCCGTTCGATCCGATCGAGCACGCGACCTCGATGGTGGGGCGGCGTTTTCGGCTCGATGGGTATTACGAGGTCGGGCGGGAGAAGGTGCGCGAGTACGCGGCCGCCGTCCAGGATGATCATGCGGCGCACTGGGAGGAGCAGGCCGCCGCGGAGCTCGGCTATTCAGCGCTGCCGGCGTCACCGACGTTCCTGTCGCTTTTGGCCGCGCCGGTGCAGCATGCGATGAGCGGCATGCTGACCGGCTACGACCTGCGGGCTTCGGTGCAGACCGATCAGGTGATGGATTTCCATCGGCCGGTGCAGGTCGGCGATCGGCTCACCAGCAACGTGGCGTTGAAGTCGTTCCGGCAGGCGTTCGGCGGGGACATGTTCGTGTTCGAGAACATCATCATCGACCAGTGCGGGGAAGCCGTGCTCACGGGGACGACCAGCGTGATCGCCCGCTCCGAGCAGTCCGACGAGCACGGCGAGGCGCACCGGCTGATCGGCGACATCATGCAGCGCGGGATGGACACCTTCACCCGGCGGGCGCCGCGGCGCATCGAGCTCACGGCGTGGAATCCGCCGATCGCCGAGTATCGGAGCACCCGGTCGCGCCGGGCCGACGCGGTGCAGGCCGGTGACGAACTCCCCTGCCGGACAGTGCTTCTCACGATCGGCGATCTGGTCCGCTACGCCGGTGTCGCGGGTGACGCGAACCCGATCCACTGGCACGGCGAGGCGGCCCGCCAGGTCGGCCTGACCCGCGGCGTGATCGCGCACGGCATGCTGACCATGGCCTACGGCGCGGGGTTCGTCACCTCGTGGCTGGGTGATCCGGGCGCGCTGAAGCAGTACAGCGTGCGCATGAGCAACCCGGTCTACCTGAGCGAAGGCGGGCCCACGGCCATCGAATTCACCGGCAAGGTCAAGTCGGTCGATGCCGAGGCGGGTACCGCCATGGTCGCTATCACCGCAATTCACGAGGGGCGCAAGATATTCGGCCGCGCGACAGCGCTGGTGCAATTGACCTGACGCGAACGAATCGCCTCCCGAACGCCCGTGCCCGGCCCTGAGCGATTACCGCCGCGGGTCGAGCAAGGGCCCGGTACTGGTGTTCCTTTCGCCCCGGGTACAGCGGCGGGCACCTGGCAACCGGTCTCAGGTGGCCACTCGAAGCCGAGATACCGGCACAGCCCGCAAATCGCCGGAACGCCCCCGTTGACCTTTCGTCGAGCGGCACATTTTCCTGGGCAGAACGGTCGAAGCGGCTGGAAATGTGCCACTCGATGAAGGGAATCAGGTTCGGGGCGTGTGCGGTCGGGGCGGTAGCCGGAGTGCGTGGTCGGCGCGCTTGGCGGGGCCGATTTAGGGTGGAGGCCATGAGGATTCGGCGGTTTCGGCGGGCCTATCTCGCGGCCGAGTACGTGGCGTTGTTCTTCGGCGGGACGACGCTGTACAACGCGGTCTTGCGGGGGAAGCCGCCGATTCCGGCACTGCTCGTGCTGGCGACCGGGGTGACGGTCTATCTGCGGCGGGCGAAGGGGTTCGATCGCGAGTCGTTGTGGCGGGCGGAGGCGTTTCCGGGGCAGGCGCGGTCGATGGCGGTGACCGCTGGGGCGAATGCCGTGGCATTGACCGCGGCGACGGCGGTCATGCGCCGCGAGGATCTGTTCGAGCTGCCGCGGCGCAATCCGCTGATCTGGCTGGCGGTGATGGTGTTGTATCCGGCGTTGAGTGTCTACCCGCAGGAGTTGATCTTCCGGTCGTTCCTGTTCCACCGGTACAAGCCGGTTTTCGGTGAAGGGCCGGGGATGGTGGCGGCCAGCGCGGCGGCGTTCGGGTATGTGCACATCGTGTTCGGGAGCTGGTTCTCGGTGGCGGCCAGCAGTGTGGGCGGGTGGTTGTTCGCGGCGCGGTATCTGCGGACGCGGTCGCTGTTCACGGCCTCGGTCGAGCACGCGGCCTACGGGATGCTGGTATTCACGATCGGGCTGGGGCGGTATTTCTATCACGGGGCCGCCCCGGCCGCACGAATTCAGTTGCGGGGCAACGGGACCGCGTAGGCCCTCAGTGACGGCGGGCGGTCAGGAGCCAGGCCGGGATGTCGGCCGCGGGGCCGCCGGGGAGTGCGCCGCGCATGACCGACCGTCGCAGGACCTCGATATCCCAACCGGCGGTGAATGATTCGCGCAGGTCGGTCTCGGTCATGCGGCGCGGGCCGGGGCCCGCGGGGGCGGTGTCGCCGACGGCCATGATGTGGACGGCAGCCCCGGGGCGGCACGCCAGGTGCAGGGCGGCGATGTAGTCGGCGGCGTCGCGGCCCGAGAACGTGTGCAGCAGGCCGGAATCGATGACGGTGTCGAAGCGGGCGCGGTAGACGGACAGGTCGCGGGCGTCGGCCTCGGCGAATTCGGCGGCGAGGCCGCGCCGGGCGGCCTTGGCGCGGGCGTGGGCCAGTGCGGTGGGGGCGGCGTCGATTCCGGTGACGCGGTGGCCGCGGGCGGCGAGGTAGAGCGCGTTCTCGCCGGTGCCGCAACCGGCGTCGAGGATTTCGCCGCGGATCGCTCCGACCGCCTCCAATTCGACGACGAGCGGCTGGGGTTCGCTCAGGTCCCAGCCGGCGGCCGCGATGACGGAACCGTCGGTGGGCTGGGAGCGGTAGACGGATTCGAAGTACTGGTTGATCTCGCGTTCGGTGCCGGTCATGACGGTCTCCAATAGTTCATATTCCAGAATAGTTCTGATTCTTGAACTTAATCTGCCACCGTGTCAAGGGGTCGTCGACGTCACAGTCCCCTGCCGACCGACCAGGATTGGAGCGTCCGGCAGACTGGCCGGGTGGGAAACCTACCTATCGCAGCGGTGGTCTGCGCGTTCATCGGAGCCGTGCTGTTCGCCGTGTCGGCGGTGGCGCAGCAGCGGGCGGCGGCGGACGTGCCCGAGGGGGATGCGCTGCTGGCCAAATTGATTCGGAATCCGCGATGGGTGGCGGGGTTGATCGGGGACGCGGGCGGGTTCGGGTTCCAGGTGGCCGCCCTGGCATTGGGCTCAGTCCTGGTGGTGCAGCCGATTCTGGTGACGGCGCTGGTGTTCGCGCTGCCGCTGGCCGCGCACTACAGCGGGCGGCGGGTGACCGGCGCGATGTGGGCGCAGGCGGCGGCGCTGTCGATCGCGCTGGCCTGCTTCCTGGTGGTGGGTGAGCCGACCGAAGGGGTGACGGGCGCGCCCTGGCATCACTGGTTGCTGCCGCTGGGGTTGATGATCGGCGTGATCGTGGCGGGCATCGCGGTGGCGACGACGGTGAAAGTGCCGACCCTGCAGGCGCTCCTGCTCGGCTCGGCGGCGGGCCTGCTGTTCGGCATCTCGGCGGCCTTGACCGAGAACGTGACCCAGCAGTTCGGCCGCAGCATCATGACGGCGTTCACCGGCTGGGAACTGTACGTCCTGGTCGCCACCGGCATGCTCGGCCTGTACGTCCAGCAACGCGGCTACCAGGTGGGCCCGCTCTCGGCCTCCCTGCCCGCCTTCACCGTCGCCGAACCCCTGGGCGCGGCCTTCCTCGGCATGACGGTCCTCGAGGAGCGACTGCGCAGCGGCCCGATCGGCACCGCCTTCGTGGCCCTGTCGGTCATCGTCATGTGCGTTGCCGCCGTACGCCTTTCCCGCGCCCAGGCGACCCCCCTCCCCCAGCCCCAACCGGTCGCCGACTGACCTCCCCGCCACGCCCGAATCCCCCGCTTTTCCTGGCGATTTGCATGAACCACCCACCCATAGGCTAATGTTCTGTCCCGCAAGCCGATCGGCCCACAAGGCCCAGGCAAGCGAATGCGGATGTAGCGCAGCTGGTAGCGCATCACCTTGCCAAGGTGAGGGTCGCGAGTTCGAATCTCGTCATCCGCTCAACCAAGGATCAAGCCCGCGCGATTAGCTCAGCGGGAGAGCGCTTCCCTGACACGGAAGAGGTCACTGGTTCAATCCCAGTATCGCGCACCACAGTTCAGGCCCGGCCCATCGCCGGGCCTGATTGCTATTCGGAGCGAATTCGCGAGGACTGCGAAACACTGCGACCTTCACAGCGAATACACAGGGTCACGAATTCAAAATAACGACCGGTAAGTTCGATAATTACTATCCTTCGTCCCTACCTACTTCAACCACCCCGGTGATACGGTTTGCCAACGATGATTGCGCGGCACATAGAGCGCGCGGGGATCGCGAGATTCGATAGGTAAACTAATCTTGATTGACGCAATGGGTGTGGACAATATTGCGCAGGATGCCGAGATCGGCAGCTTCACTCTCACGGTGATCGCATTGATCTTCTCCGTGTCTTCGATCGGCATCTACTGGAAGACGATCCAGCTCTTGGCTGAAGCACTTCCACTGGACGGGGCACGATATCGGCTGACATACCGGTACTGCAGGGCCCTATGGACGTTGGTCACCCTCCGAGGCCGAGACGTCAAACCACAGGCAGTCTACGACCTGGCCAGGCAGCGCATCGAACACGAGATCGCCTGCCCCCGGCCGAACGACGACGAGGGGCTTTCCAGGCAGGAATTCAAGGACGCGAAAGAGAAATGGCGCCTGAAGTTCAAATCCAGCCTGCTCCCGCCGTCGCAGAAACTGCCGCTCCGGATCGCCGTCGGCAACCCGACGCTGCTCATCAAGAATCACCAGTATTTGAAGCGGTACTTCGATGTGCTGCACAAGCAGAAGCCCAACGAAACCGTCGGCTTCGCAACCCTGTTGGAAATCGATACCGGGTTCGTAGCTCCGTTGCACCTGCTGCGCGGACTGATCTACAAATACGATGAGGACTGGGGAAAGATCGTCGACCGGTACGGACACGACACCACACACGATCCCGACCAGTTCGGAAATCTGTCGATTCGAAAGTTTCAAGTATTCACCTTCGATTGCTGGCTGCTCTGGGGACCGAGCATCCCGTTGTGCTCGTGCAGGCAGTGGGAGGGCAATCCGGCGCTGCAGTTCGGCTATGGGGATGAGAACAACTCGCTGGCGATTCGCGGCGAGAACCCGGATTCCGCGCTCGAAGTACTGCGACCGCACGCTCCCGGCGCACTCGCATGGAAGGCCAGGGCGACGGGTTCACTGCGGTGGGGTCCGGCAGTGCCGCAGGCCGATGTCTGTCTGGCACAAGAGGGCATCTGGAACAAGGACGAGGAGCGGCTGCTCCTCGACATCGCGGTCCCCGGGGGCGGTGTCAAGGTGACCGGTGAGAACGCCTACGCCACATACTATTCCGCGTACATCTGGATCATCTTCGTGATGTGCGACAGGAAGGGCAAGCCGTTCCACCCCCACCCCGATCGGCGGTGGCGGGATCTCATTCCGTTCTTCATCCACGGGAACATCGCGGAACCGGAAACCTACGATATTCAGACCGATGAGCTGGCCCGCGGCGCGGCCGACAGCATGGTGCGGTTGATCGAGGAGAACGAGGATCTGACGTTCCAGTTCGCCTGCGCGATCGATGAGACGGCGTGCGGCTCGGCCATGACGGTCGCTGCGCTGGGCGACACGATCCGCGACAAGATGAGGAACTACATCGGATCGGACAAGACCGACCGGATTCGCTTGAACCTGGCGGCGGATGGGCCGTTCGCGAACGGTCATTATTCCGCATGCGCATTGAACGGCATCGTCCACTCCTACTATAGGGACAGGCCGTGGCTCGAAGATCGGACGATAGACGCGAATGGTCTCGAAGAATCCCGACTTCGAACAGAAGGCAGCCCTCGATAGCAGGTGAGGAGCCGACCATGCACTCGCCCTCGACCCCGCGTGCGGACATCGAATTGCGAGAGCTGAGCGGCGCGCGCGCCGAGGACGTCGAGTTGCTTCGACGTTTCTACCGCGAGTGCTACGAGGTCGCCTTTCCGGACCCGGACGAGCGAGAGTCGTTGGCCAACATGGAGTCCTACCTGAAGTTGAAGGAACAGGGCTGGTACGGCGCGAACAACTACCACATCGTCATCGCTTCGCTCGGCGGCGGCATTGTCGGCGGCTCGGTCTGCGACTATCTGGCCGAGCCCAATGCGGGAGTCATCGAATACCTGCTCGTACAGCCGGGTCTGCGCGAATCCGGCCTGGGATCCAGACTGTTGGCGGCGATCGAGCGGCTGTGCCGCACGGACGCGGCGCTGCTCGAGAGACGCGAACTCGACTGGCTGGTCGCGGAAACCGAGGATCCGTACCGCAATGCTGTCCCGGCCGAAGGCTTCGACACGTTCGTCCGCGCCCGGATCATGGCCGGCCTGGGCTTCCGGATCATGGACTTCCGCTACGTGCAACCAGCATTATCCGACCAGCAAGAACCCGCGGAGAACCTGTTGTTGATCGCGCGACCGGTCGCGGGAAAACCCGACGCGATCGGAGCCGATGTCGTGCTGAGCATCGTGTCGCAGTACATGCGTTGGGCCATGCGAATCGAACATCCCCTCCGAAACAGGGAGTTTCGCGGTATGGCCCGGGCGTTGACCGGGCGGCGATCAATCGGCTTGGTCGAGTTCGCCGAGTATCTGGGCTGGGACACCGAACTGAGGACAACCGAGGTCACCGATGTCCGAGACCCTGCATTGTCCGAGGCACTCGATGTCTACGAGTCGGCCTACTCCGACCCCGGAACGGCCTGGCCCAGAACCGCATTCCGTTCGGCGGTACAGCAGGGTCCGGCGCTCGCGGCCGCGGGATTCCACTATCACCTGTGGGCGCTCCACCGGCCCCCGCAAGGACCGTGCGATGGCATGGTGTCGTTCGTGACGATGCCCAGCGCGGGGTTCGGTGGATATCTGGCTTTCGGTCCGCCGTTGCGTGGGTCCGGCAGGCTCCGTCCGATCATCGCCCGAATCGAGGAGCGAATGATTCGGGACAATCCACAGGCTCGCGCATGGTTCATCGAATGCGCCACCGATCTCAATCGCGAAATATTCTGCAAGGCGGGCTTTTTCGAAGTCGACGCAGCATACGAGCAACCCGGCTCAGCCGACGGCCGCCGGCTGCCGCTGCGCCTGCATCTGCTCTACAAGCCCTTCGGACGCACCTACGAGCCTCCGGTGATCGAACGCGCGGTGTTCCTCGAGGCGATCGCGGAGATCTATCACGTTGTGTACCAACTCGATCCCGAGACCAACGCATCCTTCGCTCGTCTGACCGATTCGCTGCGCGATTGCGATTCGGTCCGGACATGGAACAAAAGGAGATGAGTAGACGATGGACTCACACGAGGCAGCCGCCGTGGTGCTCGTCGACACGACCGGAACCATTCGATACTGGAGTCGCGGAGCGTCCACCCTGTTCGGCCATGTCGACCCGGTCGGCCGCACGCTCGATGTGATCATCCCCGAGGATTACCGCGCGCAGCACTGGGCAGGGTTCCACAAGGCGATGGAGACTGGTGTCGCGGAGGCTGCCGGCGGCAGATACAACATCCCGATCAACTGCGCGGACGGCCACGTCAGATGCTTCCCCGGCACTTTCTCTCTGCTCTGCGACGGCCACGGCCGCGCGGTCGGCGGCATCGGCACCTGGACCGAACGCACCGGCGACGAGCAGCCCTTCACTCCGATCGAAGTATCGCCCGACAGTTCGCGCTGATGGACGCACCGCGGAGGCCCCCGCGGCGGATGCCCGGGAATCCGCCACCCGCACAGCGTCATACCGGCGGATGACGCTGTGGCCTTCGGCTACCTCTGCGGTCGCATCCTCTGGTGCGTACGTGGGTTGATGCGTGAGGGCCTGTTCCCCGGCGAGTATTCAGGTGACGAATACAGTGCTGGAGGTCGAACGTGCGGGTGTCGGAGTTGGCTCGGCCCGCGGCCGGGACCGATATCGGGTTTGCCGCTCGGCCGGTGTTGACGCTGGGGGCGCTGGTCGCGCTTGTCCAAGTCGCGGCTGGCGGGTTCGGTGGCTATTGGTTCGATGAGGCGTACATGCTGGCGATCGGGCGGCATCATCTCGCCTGGGGTTCGGCGGATCAGCCGCCGTTGGCTCCGGCGTTGACGGCCGTATCCGATTGGCTGGCACCGGGTTCCCTGCTGGTGTTGCGGGTGCCCGTGGCATTGGCGACGGGCGGTGCGGTGGTCGTGGTGGCGCTGATCGCTCGTGAGTTCGGGGGTGACCGCCGGGCACAGTTGATCGCGGGCGCCGCGCAGGCCGGTGCGCTGTGGTTGACCATCGCGGGTCACTGGTTGACTCCGTACTCGCTGGAGCCGGTCGAATGGCTGCTTCTGATCTGGCTGCTGGTGCGGTGGATTCGGGTACGCGAGGATCGGCTGCTCGTCGCGGTCGGCGCGGTCGCGGGTGTCGCAATGGAAACCAAGTTTCAGGTGTTCCTGTTGTGCGCGGTCCTTTTCGCTTCGGTGGCGGCCTTCGGTCCGCGGGAGCTGCTGCGGCGCCGGATGCTCTGGGTCGGAGTAGCCCTGGCCCTGGCGCTCTCGTTGCCGACGCTGGTGTGGCAGGCCGCCAACGGCTGGCCGCAGCTGCGCATGGGTGCGGTCGTCGCGTCGGAGTCGGAGGAGCTGTACGGCGGTCGTCCGGGTGTGGCCGTCGCGCTGATCGGCATGGCCGGTATCACCGGGACAGTGCTGTGCCTTTACGGACTGTGGCAGTTGTTACGCCGGGAAGACTTGCGCCCGTACCGTTTTCTGGGCGTCGCGACAGTCGCGCTGTACGTCTTCTTCGTGATCACCGTCGGTCGCTTCTACTACCTCGGCGGTATGTACGGTCCCCTGTTCGCGGCCGGTGCGGTGGGGTTGCAGTATCGGCGTCTGTCGGGAGGCCGTTGGGCTTGGCTGGTGTGGCCGGCTTGCGTAGTGAACATCGCCACGGTGGTCGGCATGCTTCTCGTCGCCGATCGAGCCACGCAATCCGATGTGCCGCAAGCTATTGCGGAACGCACCGCCGAAGCCTACGAGGCGCTGCCGCCCGAGGATCGCGCACGCATCGCGATCCTCGGCCAGTCCTACATCATCGCCGCATATCTCGACGTCTACTCCCCGCCCGGCAGCCTCCCGAACGCCTACAGTACGAACCGCTCGTACGGCTACTTTTCGCCGCCGCCCGAGTCCTCGACCGATGCGCTCTACGTCGGTGCACCCCCGGATGAACTCCGGCCCTATTTCAACCTCTGCCGCAAACTGAGCGACTACGGCGAGAGCCAGGAGCAGTGGTTGTGCACCGGCCGCAATGAGCGGTGGCAGATCATCTGGCCGCGCCTGCGTCACCTTCGGATGAACTGAATCCCGGGATCGTGATCATCGCGGGTGGCTAGGTCAGCTTGATCTGGCGGTTGACGTCCTTGTAGAGGAGGTAGCGGAACTTGCCGGGGCCGCCGGCGTAGCAGGCTTGGGGGCAGAAGGCGCGCAGCCACATGAAGTCGCCTGCTTCGACCTCGACCCAGTCGTCGTTGAGGCGGTAGACGGCCTTGCCTTCGAGGACGTAGATGCCGTGTTCCATGACGTGGGTCTCGGCGAAGGGGATGACCGCGCCGGGCTCGAAGGTCACGATGTTGACGTGCATGTCGTGGGCGAGGTCGTTGGGGTCCACGAAGCGGGTGGTGGCCCAGGCGCCGTCGGTGTCGGGCATCGGGGTGGGCGCGACGTCCTGTTCCTGGACCGCGAACGCCTTCGGGGTGTAGCCCTCGAGCGGCTCGTAGGCCTTGCGGACCCACTGGAAGGTGGCGGCCTCGGCGGACTCGTTGGCCACCGACCAGCTCGCGCCAGCGGGGAGGTAGGCGTATCCGCCCGCGGTGAGAGCGTGCTTCTCGCCCTCGATGATGACGTTCAGGTTGCCGGTCAGCAGGAACACCACCGATTCGACGCCGCGCTCGGGTTCGGGCTCGGTGCTGCCGCCGCCGGGCGAGACCTCGACGATGTACTGCGCGAAGGTGGTGGCGAAGCCGGCGATGGGCTTGGCGAGGATCCACGCGCGGGTGTTGTTCCAGCCGGGCAGGTTACTGGTGACGATGTCGCGCAGCACACCGCGGGGAATGACGGTGTACGCCTCCTTCACGACCGCGCGGTCGGTCAGCAGCGTGGTCTGCGACGGCAGTCCGCCCTGGGGTGCGTAGTACGTCGGCTCGCTCAAGTGTGCAACTTCCCGTCTCATCGATGTCCATACGCCGCGGTGTAAAGCCTGCCAGGGGCGTCCACCGGACCAGGCTTTCATCATCGGCACGCAAAACTCAATCGTGCGAAACGACATATATCGAATATCTCTGCGCCGGAGCGGACTCGTAGGTTCACACGTGGCCGATGCCGGGAGGCCGCTTGCGCCCACCCCGGGCCGTCGACGGGGGCGGCCGGGTCGCACGGTCCGGCCGGACAGCCGCAATTGACGAATTATCGAAAATGCTGGGCGCTATACGTGCCGTTGCACAACAATTGAATCTGGTTGGGCGGGTAGGGAATTGAGTGTTCGCAATTTTTCGGAGATCGAAGACAAAGGCATGGTTCGCGGATAGGGTTCCGGGCTACGCAGCGCCGTGGTGTGGAATGTTTTTCTCGATGAGGAGTTTTCGTGCGGTCTCTGGTCTCTGTTCTTTTTGCTGCCGCCGTGGCGGTTACCGCGCTGGTGGGCGTGGATTCGGGGGTCGGGGCGGCGGCTACGTCGTCCGGGTACAACGATTTCACTTGTCAGCCGAGCGCCGCCCATCCGGATCCGGTGGTGTTGTTGCACGGGCTCGGCGGGAATGCCGACGGCAACGTCGGGCCGCTGGCGAATGCGCTTGCCGCGCAGGGCTATTGCACGTTCGCGTTGACCTACGGGAAGGTCGATCCGGCGTTTCCGATCGGCGGCACGATCGATATCGACAAGTCGGCGCGTGAGATCGCGGCATTCATCGACAAGGTTCGCACTTCGACAGGGGCGAGCAAGGTCGATCTGGTCGGGCATTCCGAGGGGGCTTTCCAATCGCTGTATATCCCGAAGGTTCTCGGTTACGCCGGGAAGATCGGCAAAGTGGTGGCCCTCGCTCCGCCCACGCACGGCACCACTTTCGTCGGCCTGGTGACGGTCGCGCAGGCCGCCGATCTGACCTTCCTCGTCGACAAGGTGCTGCCGCTCGGCTGCCCGGCCTGTGATCAGCTCATCGTCGGCGGGTCCGCGGTGCAGACCCTGGACAGCGGAGCGATCGCCCAGTCCGGCGTCGACTACACGATCATCGCCTCGAAGGCCGACGTCCTGGTGGTGCCCCACAAGTCCATCCTGCTCAACACCACCGAGACCGCCTTCGTCCCCGAGCCCGGCGTCCACAACGCCTACGTCCAGGACACCTGCCCCCTCGACCCGGTCGGCCACATCGGCCTCGCGTACGACCTGGACGTCACCGAGATGGTGTCCAACGCCCTCGACCCCGCCCACGCGGGCAAGGTGATATGCAGCCTGGGCCTGCCCAGCTGATTCCCGTGGGTGAGGCCGCACCCCGGTACGGCCTCACCCACGCCACGCCCGAATCACCCTGTTTCCAGCCGATTTGCATAAACCACCCACCCATAGGCTAATGTTCTGTCCCGCAAGCCGATCGGCCCACAAGGCCCAGGCAAGCGAATGCGGATGTAGCGCAGCTGGTAGCGCATCACCTTGCCAAGGTGAGGGTCGCGAGTTCGAATCTCGTCATCCGCTCAACGAAGGATCAAGCCCGCGCGATTAGCTCAGCGGGAGAGCGCTTCCCTGACACGGAAGAGGTCACTGGTTCAATCCCAGTATCGCGCACCAGAATTGACGGCGGTGGGGTTGTTGCCCGCATCTCGCGCCGGATCTCGATCGCCGTATCTGGTGGTAATGCCGCCGGTCGCGGCAGCGGCACAACCACCCGTCCCCCTTCGACAGGTGGTCGAGCCACTACCGCAGCCGACATCCTCGAGACCTCTCACGAGCGTCCGAGTTGCTGGAGTTCGCGTTCGACCGCGCTCGCGGCGGTGCGATAACCGAAGGCACGTAGCACCGCGACCCGCGCCAAGACGGCGTCCACGCCGTGCGAGGCGATGATGTCGGACAGATCGCGCCGGGTGGCCGACGGCCTGACCGCCGGAGTCGGAAATGATTCGCGAACCATGATTCCCCTGCGTTCGAAAGGCTTTCAAACGCAGTTTTCTGTGCGAGTGCCGAGTGCGTCAACACACAAACTGTGTGTTGACGCCCGCGCGGCACGGACTTTGTATCAGTGGGCAACACCGGGCACGTCCGACGCGACAAGCACCGGGCCGCAGTACATTTGGGGAGCTATGAGGTCGAAGCAGGCCGTATCCGACGCGGGATCACAGGCGGGAATTCCGACGGTGGGCTGGTTACGGCTACTGGGTCGCGCGATTCGCGCTCGCAGCCACCTCGAGGCGCTGACATCGATTCCGGCACACGGGGATCTGGTGCGGGTAGGGCTCGGAAACGCTGGAACCTATGTGGCGTGCACACCGGAGTTGGTGCGTGAACTCCTGTGCAATGATGCGGATTTCGGCAAGGGCGGGTCCTTCACCGAGCGCGCAGAGGAGGTCGTCGGGAAGAACAGTCTGACCACAGCCGACCGCGAGAACCATCGCAGGCAACGGCGTTTGGTACAGCCCGCCTTCCACAAGCAGCGGCTTCCTGGTTACACCGCGCTCATGAGCGACGAGATCGCAGCACTGTTCGAACGGTTCCAGGAAAGAGCCGAGATCGACCTCACCGTCGAGACGAACACACTGGTCGCCAAGATCCTGGCCGCCAGCATGTTTCAGCACGAGGCGTCGGGCGACGAGATCGGACGGGTGATCGAGGACATCGACACTCTCGTCTCCATAGCACCCGCTCGAATGGTGTCGCCCGCGATGCTGAACAGGCTGCCCACGCCCTACAACCGCCGCTACTGGGAGGCCCGAGGTCGGCTGCGGTCGTTGATGGCCGCGGCGGCCGAAGCAGCCGATCGCGATGAAATCTCTGATGTCGTCGGCAATTTGGTAGCGATCCTGCTCTCCACCCGCGTCGACGGAATGTCACTCGACCACACCGAGATCGTCGATCAACTGACGTTGATGCAGATCGCCGGTGTTGACACCACCGCGTCCACGCTGGCGTGGGCGCTGTATCTGGTCAGCACTCACCCGCAGGTCGAACAGCGGCTACACGCCGAGGTCGATTCCGTACTGACGGACGGGCGAGTCGCGACATTCGCGGACATGCCGTTGCTGCCGTACACGTGGAAAGTGTTCGCCGAGACCCTGCGGATGCGGCCCGCGGTGTGGTTCGCCACCCGCACGGCCGTGACCGACGCACGATTGGGCGGTCACATCATCCCCGCCGGATCCGAGGTCGCGTTCAGCCCCTATATGCTTCACCATCGACCGGACCTCTGGCAGCGCCCGTGGCGATTCGAGCCTGACCGTTTCGATTTCGGCAAACCACCGACCGATATATGGATACCTTTCGGCGGAGGCGCGCGCAGATGTATCGGTGAACATTTCGCAATGGCCGAGGGCGTTCTTGCCGTCGCGTCGTTCGCGGCGCGTTGGCGGTTGCGACCGGTCGCCGGCGTCACATCCCGCGATCCGAAGCCGCGGCTCGCGGCCAGCCTGCGGCCCCCGAGACTGCCTATGACCTTGTGCGAGCGAACCGGCCGCTTCCGGACGCCGGATGGGTCCGTCGCTCGGGGTACCGCTTGAAGTACCGGTCGCTGTCCAACGGGGTGAGGCCCCAATGCAGCACCTGATCCTCGCCCACCCCGTCCATCGATGCGTAGAAGAACATTTCGAACACGGTGCCGTCGGCGGTGTCGCACACCCAGATGATGTCGGCCGGTTCGACCGCCGGATAGTCGGTGTCCCACATGCCGAGAAAGTCGCGGCTCCCGCCGAACCGCTGTTTGAGCTCGCTGATCCGCTGTTCCTCGAAATATCCGTCGACCTGCGCCCGAAAGGCCCGCACCAGGTTGTGCGCATTGGCTTCCCAATGGACGAATACGTCCTTGGCTTTCGCGTTCAGCAGCTCGTAAGCGAGGGTGCTGACCCCGGGTTCCAATTCGGGGAAGAAGGTTCGGAACGCATCATTCACCGCCACGATCTCGTGGAGGATGCCGCCGATGGTCATCGGAGGCATCATGTAGCAGGCCGGGAAGGGATTGAAGTCCAGCCTGCGCTCCTGAGCGATCGTGAGACGTGGCCCGCTTCTGCCCGAGCCGAAGCACACCGGATCGGCACTGGTAAGTCGCAATACGAGATTACGGTCGGGCTCGGAAAGTCGCAGGACCGGTGTGAGCGCCCGGAGGACGTGGGGAGTCGCCGACCGCTCACCCGATTCGATCTTCTGTAACTGCGACTTCGACAGGTGGGCGTCGGCGGCGACCGCGTCCTGACTCAATCCCAGATCGAGCCTGCGATGCCGAAGAATCCTCCCAGGCGGCATGTAGTCGGCTAGCAGACCGGATCTGCCGTTCGGTCCTCGTTCCACCCCGTCACTCCCGGTCGCATGCTGACAGTTCCTGCCCGTCATATGCGAACGATGATGCAGGACACCAGCTTCGGGCATTGACGGGGTCCACGCACGGAGGCGCGCACAGCTATAGGAGTGTTCCGCAGATGTTGATCACGAGCAACCAGGCGGGCCCGAGTCCGGCAACGCCATGGCGGTCAGCCTCTTCGTTCCCTGATGAGCGGGTTGGTGGGGGTGTCGGCCCGTAGGTCGTGGCTGTGCATGACCCAGCGGCCCTTGCCGTCCAGTTTGGCGCGGAAGAGGGCGGTGTCGGCGGCGTCGAGGAGGGCGTCGGCGTCGGCTCCGGCTACGGGGGCTACTACGGCGCCGATGCTGGCGGATACCTGTAATGCGGTGCCGTCGAAGGTGATCGGGTCGATCAGGGTTGCCAGGAGTTGTTCGGCGACGGCGGCGACGTGGTCTACGTCGGCGGCTGGGATGAGGGCTACGAATTCGTCGCCGCCGATGCGGGCCAGGAGGTGGCCGTGTTCGCTGAGGCCCGCGCGCAGTCGTTCGGCGACGGCGCTGAGGAGGCGGTCGCCGACGCCGTGGCCGTAGTGGTCGTTGACCTGTTTGAAGCCGTCGAGGTCGAGGAAGCAGAGGCCCACCTGGTCGTAGGCCATTGCTTGGTCGATGGCCAGGTCCAGTTGTTCGATGAGGTGGCGGCGGTTGGGTAGTTCGGTGAGCGGATCGTGGCGGGCCTGGTGGTGCAGTTCTTCCTGCATCCGGTGACGCTCGGTGACGTCCTCTCCGACCGTCAGCAGGTAATCGGGTTGGCCGCCAACGCCTTTGACGAAGGTGATGGCGAACGACGCCCAGCCGTAGCTGCCGTCCGCGCGTTGAATGCGCTGTTCCAGTTTGACCGTGCCGTCTCCGGCCGGAACGAGCTGTTCGAAGACGAGGGCCTGGATGCCCGCTCGATCGTCCGGGTGCGCGAAGTCGTAGACGGACACTCCGCGTAGTCGTTCGATCGGCGTGCCGATCATGTCGGCGAATGCCCGGTTGGCGTCCACCAGCCGGCCGGTGGTGTCACCGACCGCGATCGCGACCGCCGCATTGTCGAAGACGACCCGGAATCGATCCTGTGCGGCGGCGCGCGCTTGCGCCATCGCAGTTTCGATGGACAACCGGCCGCGGGCTTGCGCCTGCTGCACGGCCGCGCCGTAGCCACGCCCGAACTCGGTCAGCACCACCGCCAGCCGCGCGGAGACATCGGGCCCGGTCCGGAATTCGGACAATCCGCTGAGCACACGCGCGGCCACCGGCAACACCACCGGGCTCGTCAGCCGCGCATCGACCAGTGCCGCACCCGCTTTCGCCGCGGCGTCCACATCGAAGGGTTCACTGTCCAGTACGGCCACCAGTTCGGCGATCAGATCCCCCAGCAGCCGTTGCGCATCTGGCGCGGACATCGGCACGAAGCACGCCTCCCCCAGCGCCTGCCACCAAACCCGCGCCAGCCGACCGCGTTCGGCCTCGTCCACGACTTCCCCCACCGGTCAGCTCAACTCGGGCAACCCCTCCCGACGCGGCTGCGATACACGACTGATCTTAATCACAGTGGAATCGAGTCACTCACAACGGGTTTCGAAATCGCCAACCGACAGCCACGCCGTCGAAGAGTCCATCGCCAACCCCCGTCCCGATCGTTGAGTGGCGCACCAGCGAGGGGGAATCGGGCAAAAGCCCTCGGTGGTGTGCCACTCAGCGGATGGTGCGGGGCGAGCCTAGGCGAAGCGGGCTCGTTTGGTGAGGAAGGCGGATCGGCCTCGAGGGGTTATGCGGTAGTGGCCTCGGGGGTGCGCGGGGGTGATCAAGCCTCGGGATTTCAGGTGGGAGAGGGCTGTTCGGGTGCGGTGGCCGGTCAGGGCGGCGGCTCGCTGGATTTGTAGGGCGGTGAGGGCGTGGTCGGGGTGGAGGGCGGAAAGGACGGCTATTTGGGCGGGGGTCATGGGGATCACCTGGTGGAGGGGGCGCGGTGGCGGCCGGGGGGATGGGTTGGCGGGTAGGCGATTTCGAGGTGGCCGCCGGTGGATAGGGGGAGGCGGAGGGTGGTGCGGCGGGGCTCGTGGTCGAGGCGGTAGGAGTCCCAGCAGGTGCGGGCGATCACGACGGTGCAGAGCGCGATTATGGACAGTAAGGCCCATGTGTCCCAGGGCATTTCAACCTCCTACAGCCGCTGGATGGTTCCGGATGTCTGCTGAACCAAGTAGACGACTGAGAACGCCAAAACGAGAACAATGAATGACAGAAACGCCGATAATCAACCCCGTATCCAGTTTTACCCATTCCAGTACGGCGCTTCCCAGATAGCGAGGCTAACGATATGGCTGGATCGTCACTCCCGAGAAGGGCATTTGGCAGAACCCTCCGAAATCTCCGAATTCGGGCAGGCTACAAGCAATCCGACGCGGGCGTGCGCATTGAGACGTCGCCGCAAAGCGTCAGCCGAATGGAGGACGGACAGCGGATTAAAATATCGACCGTTCAGATCAAGGACCTTCTCGACTTCTATGGGATTCCCGATCCGAGCCCGGACCGCGAAGCAGTACTCGAGCTGTGGCAGGAAGCCAAGCAGCACGACCAGATCGCAAAGGCGCAAGGCACAACGAAGGGTTGGTGGCGCTCGTACAGCGATCAACTCGACGGGCACTTCGACCACTACCTCAGCCTGGAAGAGGCCGCTAATCGCCTTACCACGCACCAACTCTCATTGATTCCCGGCCTTTTGCAGACACCCGGCTATCGTCGGGCGCTCATCCGGGCAGCTCATCCTGATATCTCGGCGGTCAATGTCGAACGCCGACTCGAGTTCGCCGCACGGCGGCAGGCCCGCCTCGACGAGGTCGACTTTTGGTTGGATGTTCTTCTGTCCGAGGCAGTTTTGCGGCATCAGCCCGGCGGGCCTGCGGTTCTGGCCGAACAGTTGCAGCGACTGATCGACGTCAGCGAGCGCACGAACGTCGCTGTTCGAGTGATCCCTTACACCGTGGAGATGAATATCGGGTTGGTCTTCCAGTCGTTCACCCTGCTCGAATTTCCTCCTCTGGCAAGTCGATTGGTCGAGCCACCCATGGTGTACATCGAAGGCTACGAAGGTGCGCTCTACCTCGAACAGCCCGAGGTCATCGCACGACATCGACGGGCGATCAACAATCTCGAGCAGGTAGCGTTGACTGAGGACGCCAGCCGCGATCGGGTGTGGCGCATCGCAAAGGAGTGCACGGCGTGAGCTTCGATCTTTCCAACGCCAAGTGGTTCAAGTCCAGCAAGTCCCCGAATGCTTCGGAGTGCGTCGAGATCGCATTCTCGGGCGATGCAGGATTCGTCGGGGTCCGCGACTCGAAGGACCCCATGGGCCCTGCGCTCGTGTTCTCCGGGGAGCAGTGGGATCGATTCCTCAGGAGCGGTATATGGCGGTGACCCGGTGGTCTCGGTCGATGGAGGCCGAGATCACCGCTGCGGAATTTGCCCGGGTCGCTGGATGTTTGCGAAGGTGTAGGTAGACCCCGATCTGGGGCCCGGACGAGGGAGCCGTACCCGGTGTGCGACAAGACGGCCTTCGGAGGTTGTCATGTCTTGGCTGGTGCTGGTCGTGTCCGGGATTTTCGAGGCCGTGTGGGCCACTGCGCTGGGGAAGTCCGAGGGGTTCACGAAGGTCGGGCCGACTGTGCTGTTCGGTGTCGCGCTGCTGTTGAGTATGGGTGGGTTGGCTTATGCCATGCGTGGGCTTCCCGTGGGGACGGCGTATGCGGTGTGGGTGGGGATCGGGGCGGTGCTGACCGTCGTCTATTCGATGGCCACCGGTGGGGCGGCCGTCAGCGTGGTGAAGTTGCTGCTGCTGGGTGGGATCGTGGCGTGCGTGATCGGGTTGAAGCTGGTCGGGTGACGGCTATTTGGGGGCTGCCAGGGTGACCGCGTCGGCGGGGACGGCGGGGACCGATTGGACCGTCTGGACTTTGGCGGCGGGATCGGCCAGCAGGAGTCGCCAGTCGTCGGAGACCCAGAGGACGGTTTCGGCTGTCGCGGTGATGCTGTCGTCGGAGTAGGTGGCGTAGACGGTCAGGTCGGCGCGGTCGGGGGTGTAGGCGGTGATCTTGTAGGCCGCGATGTGCGGGGCGACCACGGGGTTGGCGGGGGCGGTGATGGAGATCTGGGCGCGGGCCAGGACCCAGGAGTCCTTGGCGGGGCCGGGGATCAGGGAGATCGCCGCCACCTGGGGCCATTGGCCGTCAGGGGCCAAGGACAGACGGGTGCTGTGGTTGATGGCGGCCAGGGCCGCGCCCTGGGGAGTGCGGGAGTAGCCGGCGGCGGTGGTGCCGAGTTTGCTGGGGCCGTCGTGGTCGCCGATGGGGAGTTGGACGCCCTGATAGTTCTCCCAGCGCACGTCCGAGGGCGCGCGCGACGGGTCTACCTGCGTGGTCTTGGTGGTGGAGCCGGCGTGATCGCTGCCGCCGCAGGCCGCGGCGGTGAGGGCGCAGGCGGCGACGAGGAGGGCGGCGACCACGGCTCTTGCAGTTTGCGCGTGGTGTGCTGGCTTGGCGCGCATGGGGATTCCTTCGGGCGGACCGGAGTGCGGTCGAGAAGTGTTGCGGTGGCGCGAGTATGGGTCATGATCGGTTCGGTTTAACAATTCGTCACACCAGTCACGGAACCGGTTGTGAGCGCTCACGATCCGGGTAAGATCAGGGCCGCAACATGATCATTGCAGGTGGTGGGTTTTGATGATGGATCATCGGGACGCTGTTCCGGTGGGCCACCTGTACTGTCGGCCAGTGGTGCGGAATGCCATGGCATCCGGGGGAATAGGGCATCGCGCCCGCTGCTGTCGGTTCGGGGAAGGCGAATTGGGGACATGAAAGCCAAACGAACTTCGATCCTGTTGTCGATGCTGCCTGTGGCGCTGGTCGCCGGCCAAGGGATTGCCGCGGCCGCCCCGGGGCAGCCGGGCCTCGCCGTGCCCGGCGACGGACAGCCGGGATTGAGCACCCAGCCCAACCAGCCGCCCGCGAATTCGGCACCGAGCCCGGCCGATTGGATCCCCGACCCGCCCGTCGCTCCCCCGAACCGGCCCCGACCCAAGCAGCAGACCACGCCGCAGCAGGACACGATCATCCAGCAGCAGCCGCAGGTCCAGCCGACGCAACCGGATACGCCGCAGCCTGATCAGCCTGCGGCGAATGCGCCGGAAGTGATGCCCGCCGATCCGCACAAGCTGCGTGTCGGGACAGGTGCTGTTGAGCTGCCCGACTGGATCGACACCAAGACACGCGATAAAACTCAGTCCTACCTCGATATGGCGGAGTGGCAGATTGCTGCCGCATACGATCGAATGGGCTTCTCGCGAGACGAATCCGATCGTATGGCGGCATCAAGCTCGATGGGCGCGCTCCTTGGCGCGGGCACCGTTGGAGTCGCCGCACCAGCTGTATTGGCTCCGATTGGTTGCGGCGTCGGTGCGGCTGTTGGAGCACTTGCCGGTGCCGCGATCGCTGGAATCCCAACGGCCGGGGTGGGCGCACCTGCCGGCGCGATTGTCGGTGGCATCGCTGGATGTGTAGGCGGCGGCTCTATTGGCGGACTACTCAGCGTCCCGCTGGTTGTCGGGGGCGGTGCCCTCGCAGCACTTGGGGCAGGCGCGCTCAGCGGCGGCGACGCGACACAGCCAGCACCTCCGACACCGCCAGCGTTGATCGATACCGCTGCGCAAGTGCCTGTTTCGGATCCGGCGACGGGTTTGCCCGGGGTGCAGCCGGTTTCGGCGATTGCCGGGTTGCCCGCGCCGGTGGCGCAGGTGGCCGCGCCCGTGGTGCAGGCTGTCGCGCCGGTGGTGCAGCAGGTTCAGACCGCGGTGCAGCAGGTGCAGCCTGTGGTCGAGCAGGCCGCCACTTCCGTCGCGCAGCAGGTCGCGCCGGTGGTGGAGGCGGCGGCGCCGGTGGTCGAGCAGGCCGTGACGACCGTGGGGCAGCAGGTGGGCGCTGCGGTCGGGCCGCAGGCCGCGCCGGCGGTGGAGCAGGTGGCGGATGCGGTGAATACGCAGGTGGATTCGCTGCGGACGGCGGTCGCGCAGATGCCCGCCCTGACACCGGAGGCGTTCATCGCCGCGCTGCAGCCCGCAGCGCCCGGTGCGTGAGCGGAACGGCACGGGAGACGCCGTGACCGCAGCCAACGACTCCACCCCCGGCCACCTATCCCCCAACCCCACCATCAACACCCCCGCCGAGCCCGCCTCGGCAACCACCCCTCCAGCCGAACCTGCCTCGGCGGCCAACACCCCACCGAATCCCGCATCCGTGGACAGCTCCCCGGCCGAACCCACCCCGGCAGGCATCACCCCGCCGGAACCAGCATCCGCGGACAACTCCCCGGCCAAACCCATCCCGGCAGGCATCACCCCGCCGGAACTCGCATCCGCAGAGGGCTTCCCGGCCGAACCTGTCCCGGCAGGCATCACCTCATCTGAACCCGCATCCGCGGAGGACTTTCCGGCCGGATCTGTCCCAGCCCGGAATGCCCCAGCCGCATCCACTTCCGCAGGCCGAACCGCGGCAGAACGCACCCCCGTGGACAACGTCCCGGCAGAAGCCGCGTCCGCGGACGAACAACTGGCCGAAACCACTTCCGCCAGCGAGGCCTCAGCGGCACTCGTCGCCGCGGGCAATACACCAACCGAACCCGACTCAGCAGGCAACGCCCCGGTGAAACCCGCCTCCGCAAGCAACATCTCGGCCGAACGCAGCCCCACGGCCGACATCTCGGCCGAACCTGACCTCGCAGGCAGCACCGCTGCCGAACCCGTTCACGTGGGCAGCACCGCCGCCGAACCTGGCTCCGCAGGCAGTAGCACCGGCGAACCCGTCGCGGCAGGCAGCATCGCCGAACCCGGTCCGACAGGAAACCTCTCGGCCGGACCCACCCGGACGGGCGACGCCCCAGCGGCACCCGGATCGGCGGACGACAAACCGGCCGAAGCCGTTTCCGTTGGCGACGCCTCGGCGGCGCTCGTCTCCGAAGGCAACGCACCAACCGAACCCGAGGGCAGCAAGCTGGTGAAACCCGCGTCCGCGAGCGGCATCTCGGCCGAACCCGTCCGTGCGGGCAACGCTTCGGCCGAAGGCACCTCCCCGGGTAGCGCTGCGGCTGAACCCGTCCCGGTCGGCGACGCTCGAGTAGACGCCGTTCTCGCTGGCGACGCTCGAGTAGACGCCGTTCTCGCTGGCGACGCCCCGGCAGAAACCGTTCTCGCTGGCGACGCCCCAGCAGAAACCGTTCTCGCTGGCGACGCCCCAGCAGAAACCGTTCTCGCTGGCGACGCCCCAGCAGAAACCGTTCTCGCTGGCGGGGCCCAAGCAGAGCTGGTGTCTGCGGGTGATGAACCGGCCGGAGCCGTTTCCGTTGGCGACACATCGGGGGAAGCCATTGCGGTTGGCTATGACTCGGGCGAAACCGTTTCGGGTGGTGCGTCGGCCGGATCTGGGCGGGGCGAAACGGCTTCGGTGGGTGGGCGTCTGACGGGATCTGGGCGGGACGGTATCGACCGGGCGGAGGATGGGTTCGGGCGGCTCGAATCAGGTGTCGGTATCGGTGGATCGGGAGTGGTTCGGGCCGAAACCGGTGGTGGGCGAGCCGGGGGCGGTGTCGCTCGGCTCACCAGTGGTTCCAGGCCGTCGAGGTCCGAGACGGGGCGGCTCACGGGTGAGCGCTCGCGCGGCGGAGCCGGATCGGGGCGGTCCGGGGACGAGGGCACGGCGGCCAAGTCCGGTACGAGCCGACTCACCGGCGATGCCAAGCGAATCGGGTCGGGCAGTGGGCGGCTCACCAGTGAGAGCGCGGTGGCGGGGTCCGGAGAACGGCGTCGCCTCCCGGTCGCATCTGCGGGTTCCGCGGATGACGGCGTCGCACAGGACCTCGCACCGGCTCCATCCGGAAAGGCCCACACCCCCGACATTCCGTTCATCGAATCCGCTGGGGGCCAGGTCTCCGGCACTTCGTCGGTGACGGCAGACGACGATCGGTCTCGCGATATCCCTGAGGCGGAAGCCGCCTCGGCTGCGAGCCCTGATCTTCCCTCGGCGAGCATCGGTATCCCGCTCGCGAAGTCAGGCGACAGCCGCACACCCGCCGGGACACCGGCGAGCACCGATGAACGCGGCGAAACGGCCAAGACCGCGCGAGGCGATGTCGGCGGGCATCTGTCGGAATCGGGAAGTGCGGTATCGCAGGTCGGGGGCCTGGCACGCGCGAACAACGGCTCCACCGCGGCCGCCGACTATTGGAAACGACCGGGCGACCGTAAGGCGCGCACGGACAATCGTGAACCAGGCCCTGGCGATCCACGTGCCCGGACAGGAGGCGCTCGACCGGGCGCAAGTGCCCCCGGTGCACGTCCTCACGGTCGCGGGGCGCGGCCGGATCAGGAGGGTGGACGCCGGGATTCGGGTGGGGCGGCGCGGCCGCCGATGCCTGTGCTGGTACCCGAGACGACAGCGCTCGCACCCCAGGGCGGTGGGGCGGCCGAGCCCGCGGCGGCGGAAGCCGAGCCCGGATGGGCCTCGTGGCTGGACGAGGCGTCGTGGTCGGGGGCGGAGCGCGGGCCGGGGCGGGAGCGGCCCACGCCGTACGATCTGGCCTCCGAGGACCCCATGGCGGCGCTGGTGGTCGAGGCGCGGCGGCGGTCGGCGCAGACGCAGCGGCGGATGCGGATCCGGCGGCGGGCGCTCGCGATTGCCGGGATTTCGCTGGGACTGGTGATCGTGGCCTTGGCGGCGTGGCTGGTGGCCATGCCAGGGGATTCGAGTGCGCCGCGGGCGGTTCCGGTGAGCACACCGGCCGCGTCCACGTCGGCCGGGAATCAGCCGGGGCTGGTCGCCTGGTGCCGGGAGCTGAATACGCCCGACCGGGTGAGCGGGGCCAGCGCGGGTGATCTGGGCAGCGGGCCCGGGGTCATCCTGCGGCTCGAATACGCGTGGTACGTGCTGCGCGACGCGGGTGCGGTGCGCGCGCTGCTGGCTCCGGACGCGAAGGCCGCGCCGGAACAGGCCACCCGCGACGCGATTTCGGCCACGCCCGCCGGAACCAAGCACTGCGTGACCATCACCGGCGCGGAGCCCAACCTGTGGAACGTGACCGTCGACGAGAAGCACCCGGACGGCAGCCAGAGCTCCTGGCAGCAGATCATCGCCACCACCGACCGCGACGGCCAGGTCCGCATCACCTCCATCGTCGCCGGAAGCCGGTGAGCCATGGTCGATATCGACGACCGGCTCCGAACCCCACCCCCGGAGCCATCCGCCACCCGGCGGGAACCGGCCGGAAACGGTGCGCAGCAACCCCATTCGCCGACACCGACCACCGAATTCTGGTTCCAGCCGGATACTCCGCCGCAAAATCCGATCGGCGACACCGCACACGAGCCGAATGGCGCGACCCCACACGAGCCCTATGACAATGGCGCGCATGAGCAGAAAGGCACTGGCGCGCAGCAGCCGAACTCCACGGCCGAGCAGCCGGATTTCCTGACGACGCTGGACCTGCCCGCGCACCAGCCGAACATTCCCGCGCTCCCGCCGGAATCATCCGCACCGCACATGGCGCCCGACCACAGCACCGTTCCGAACGGCACTGTGCGACAGCCGAACAGCCCAGCGACAGGCCCCAGCCCGGCAATAGGCCCCGACGCAACGGCCGAGCCCAGCGCAGCGACAGGCCCCAACCCAGCAAAAGGTCCCGACGCAACGGCCGAGCCCAGCGCAGCGACAGGCCCCAACCCAGCAAAAGGTCCCGACGCAACGGCCGAGC
>NZ_WRPP01000018.1 GCF_009760405.1 Nocardia terrae | reverse complement strand
AGCTCGGAAATTAAGCTGACTTAATGTCCAACCACCCTCACGGGGGTGAGAATGATTGGAACCAAATAAAATATTTGGCACTGACATTCATCGACACACTATTGAGTTCTCAAAGAACACACGCACACACCAACGCCCGGGCTCTAGTCCCGCTTGTCGGTGAGGCTGCTTGTTTCTTGCTGGTGAAGCTTAGCTCAGTCCTCGCAGCAGAACCAAATCCGCTGGTCGGGCGAAACTAACCTGATCATCAGGCGCTCCTCGTCCAACCTCGTTTCCCAGGCCCTTGGGGCTCCGGGTCGGTGTCCGTGTCGCTCTGACCTGGAATAAGTTACGGGGTGCGGTGAACCAAAGTCAAATCGCCTCTCTACCTGCACCTTTGCGGGCATCTCTACGAATCACCCGGGACCGGAAGTCGATCTTCGAGGAGTGCAGATGCCCGAGGTCCTGCGAACGGTGTCCAGAGCCGCGGAGGCGGCGCGACTGGGTGACGTCGATTCCGCTCGCCACCTCTTCGTGATCGCCGAGCGCGCCCTCGAACAGCTCGCAATAGAAGAGACAGCGCTGGGTACAGAACAGACAGCACGGAACCGGCGTTGCCTGCCCGTTGACAAGCATCCGAGCGGCAACAATTGTCGAAATGCGGGTCAATACGGGAAAACGGGGCGAAACGAAGGAGTCTGCGTGAACTCAACGATGGGGGCGCGAACACCCGGCGATCAGAAGGAAGGGGCGGACGCACTCGTCTACGTCGTGTTCATTACCGCCGCTGCCGCGATGGGCGGGTTCCTTTTCGGGTACGACAGCTCGGTCATCAACGGGGCGGTCGAGGCGATCCGGGATCGCTACGACATCGGGTCGGCGACCTTGGCGCAGGTGGTGGCCATCGCGTTGATCGGGTGCGCGGTCGGCGCGGCGATCGCGGGGCGGATCGCGGACCGGATCGGGCGCATCTGGGTCATGCGGATCGCGGCCGCGCTGTTCACCTGTAGTGCGATCGGGTCGGCATTGCCGTTCGCGTTGTGGGATCTGGCCATGTGGCGAGTCATCGGCGGCATCGGCATCGGCATGGCGTCGGTGATCGGGCCCGCGTACATCGCCGAGGTGTCGCCGCCGGCGTATCGCGGACGGCTGGCGTCGTTCCAGCAGGCGGCCATCGTGATCGGCATCGCCACCTCACAGCTGGTGAACTTCGCGATCCTCAAGATGGCGGGCAGCGAGCAGCGCGGACACATCGCCGGGCTGGAAGCCTGGCAGTGGATGCTCGGCGTGATGGTGGTGCCCGCCGGGCTCTACTTCCTGTTCTCGTTCACCATTCCGGAGTCGCCGCGCTACCTCATCTCCATCGGGAAGTTCGACAAGGCGAAGGAAGTGCTGACCGAGGTCGAGGGCAACCGGGGTGAACTCGACGCTCGCATCATCGAGATCCAGCAGGCCATGCACAGTGAGACCCGCTCGACGTTCAAGGATCTGCTCGGCGGGAAGTTCTGGTTCCTGCCGGTGGTGTGGATCGGCATCGGGCTGTCGGTGTTCCAGCAGCTGGTCGGCATCAATGTCGTCTTCTACTACTCGGCGACGCTGTGGCAGTCCGTCGGCATCGATCCGTCGAGTTCGTTCTTCTACTCGTTCACGACCTCGATCATCAATATCGTGGGCACCGTCATCGCCATGGTGCTGGTCGACCGGATCGGCCGGAAACCGTTGGCGCTCATCGGATCCACGGGCATGGCCATCTCGCTCGCGCTCGAGGGATGGGCGTTCTCGTACAAGACCGGCTCGGGCAGCAACGTGAGCCTGCCGCACGCGCAGGGCATCACAGCGCTCATCTCCGCGCACTGCTTCGTGCTGTTCTTCGCCATGTCGTGGGGTGTCGTGGTGTGGGTGCTGCTCGGCGAGATGTTCCCCAACCGGATTCGCGCCGCCGCGCTCGGCGTGGCCGCGTCGGCGCAGTGGATCGCCAACTGGGTCATCACCGCCAGCTTCCCCAGCCTGGCCGACTGGAACCTGTCGGGCACCTACGTCATCTACACCGCCTTCGCCGTCCTCTCGATCCCGTTCGTGCTCAAGTGGGTTCCCGAGACCAAGGGCAAGGCACTCGAGGAAATGGGCTGATCCCTATTTGAGGATCTTGGTGATCTGGCCCGCGCCGACGGTCCGGCCGCCCTCGCGAATCGCGAACTTGAGGCCGACCTCCATGGCGATGGGCTGGATCAGCACCACCTCCATCGACACGTTGTCGCCGGGGAGGACCATCTCGACCTGCTTCGGGAGGGTGACCACCCCGGTGACATCGGTTGTGCGGAAGTAGAACTGGGGGCGGTAGTTGTTGAAGAAGGGGGTGTGGCGACCGCCTTCCTCCTTGGACAGGATGTAAGCCTGGCCCTCGAACTCGGTGTGCGGGGTGACCGAGCCGGGCTTGATGACGCACTGGCCGCGTTCCACGTCCTCACGGCGGACGCCGCGCAGCAGCAGGCCGACATTCTCGCCGGCTTGGCCCTCGTCCAGCAGCTTCCGGAACATTTCGATGCCGGTGACGGTGGTCTTGGTGGTCTTCGGGCGGATGCCGACGATCTCGACCTCGGCATTGACCTTCAGGACGCCGCGCTCGATGCGGCCGGTGACCACGGTGCCGCGGCCGGTGATGGTGAAGACGTCCTCGATGGGCATGAGGAACGGTTTCTCCACCTCACGTTTGGGCGTATCGATCCAATCGTCGACGGCGGCCAGCAGTTCGGTGATGTTCTCGCTCCACTTACCGGTCGGGTCTTCCAGCGCCTGGTACGCCGAGACCCGGACGATCGGGGTGTTGTCGCCGTCGAATTCGTACTCGCTGAGCAGATCGCTCACCTCGAGCTCGACCAGCTCCAGGATCTCCTCGTCGTCCACCATGTCGCACTTGTTCAGCGCCACAACCATTTTCGGGACGCCGACCTGCCGCGCCAGGATGACGTGCTCCTTGGTCTGCGGCATCGGGCCGTCGGTCGCGGCGACCACCAGGATCGCGCCGTCCATCTGGGCCGCGCCGGTGATCATGTTCTTGATGTAGTCCGCGTGGCCGGGGCAGTCGACGTGCGCGTAATGGCGGTTCTCCGTTTGATATTCGACGTGCGCGATGGAGATGGTGATGCCGCGCTGCCGCTCCTCCGGGGCCTTGTCGATGGCCTCGAACGGGGTGAAGGGGTTCAAGTCGGGATATTTGGTGTGCAGGACCCGGGTGATCGCTGCCGTGAGGGTGGTTTTGCCGTGGTCGATGTGGCCGATGGTGCCCACGTTGACATGCGGCTTCGTCCGCTGGAACTTCGCCTTCGCCACTGGAATCCTCCTGTGCGCCCGCGCGATTCGAGCTGTGCGCCCGCGCGATCAAGGGCGGGCACCGGAGGATGGGGACACCGCGAAGTCGTGCCCGACGGCGGTGTCGCAATCCAGGGTATTCACGCGTGGGCCGCGAAAGGTCCGGAAACGGGTGAACCGGGCGTCGAGGACCGTTGACGAAAAAGGTGGCTGACCACTGGTTTCCCGCGATTCGCCACCGGTCCCCGGACGATCAGTTCGCGCCGGGCGCACCGGCGGTCGTGGTGGGCGGAACCACGAACCTGGGCGGGGCGGTGACCGAGGGGGCCGGGATGCCGGGATTCGTGACCGAGGCATGCGAGCTGGTCGGTGCCGACGGGACGGTTGTCGCTGTAGTCGTCGTGGGAGTCGTGTCGGAGTTCTTACCCGAGCGACTCACCAGCACACCGACTGCGAAGGCGATGGCGAGCGCCGCGACGACGACCGCCACGGCAGCGATCATGCGGGCCTTCTTACCGCCATCGCCACTGGAAACATCTGTTGGTCTGGGATCGGGTGATGACATTGTCATACCCCCTTTCGCGCCGAGGGGAACGGGAGTCGATGCGGGAAGATCCCCTCGCAGGCCAATTACCCGCCGCGCTAGCGCACAAACAGCAACCTAGAGACCGACGGGTTTCGACCGACGGGATACTCGCGATCCGCGCCCCATCGGCCGCGGTCGGATCGGCGCAGTAACGTGGGCTCTCATGACAGCTGTTGCAGATCGTTCGCTCGGACCGGAACTGGTACGCACCGAGGGCATCGGGGACGCCGATGTGCTCGTCATCGGACTCACCTCGTCGGAGGACGGGCCGGTCATCGCGCCCGCCGACGCCTTCACCGATGTGCTCGACGCGGACACCCGGGCGGCGCTGCTGACTGCGCTGCGGGCGGTCGGGGCCAAGGGCAAGGGCGAGGAAGTCACCCGCGTTCCCGCGCCGGCGGGGCTGGGCGTGGACTTCGTACTGGCGGTCGGACTCGGGGCGGCGGACAAGGTCGACGCCGAGCAGGTGCGCAAGTCGGCCGGTGCGGCCGGGCGGGCGCTGACCGGGGTCGCGACCGCGGTCACCACGCTGTCCGGGCTGGATCTGGGTGCGGCGGCCGAGGGGTTCTACCTGGGCGCGTACCAGTTCACCGCGTTCAAGTCGGCCAAGTCCGCGCCGAAGGCCGAGGATCAGCCGGTCAAGCGGGTCGAATTCCTGGTTCCCGAACCGGGATTCGGTGAAGAGGAGCTGTTCCGGGCGCAGGCCATCGCCGAAGCCGTCGCCACCGCACGGGATTTCGTGAACACCCCGCCCAGCGACCTGTTCCCGGGCGAATTCGCCAACCGCGCAGCCGAACTGGCCAAGGCCGCCGGACTGCAGGTGGAGATCCTCGACGAGAAGGAACTCGAAAACCAGGGCTACGGCGGCATTCTCGGCGTCGGCAAGGGCTCCTCGCGGCCGCCGCGGCTGATCCGCATCATCTACGCGGGCGGCGACCCCAAGGTGGCGCTCATCGGCAAGGGCATCACCTTCGACACCGGCGGCATCTCCATCAAGCCCGCCGCGGGCATGGAGAACATGACCTCCGACATGGGCGGCGCGGCGGCGGTCATCGCCACCACGCTCCTCGCGGCGCGACTGAGCCTGCCGCTCACCGTTATCGCCACCGTGCCCATGGCCGAGAACATGCCGTCGGCCACCGCGCAGCGGCCGGGCGACGTGCTCACCCAGTACGGCGGCACCACCGTCGAGGTCATCAACACCGACGCCGAGGGCCGCCTCATCCTCGCCGACGCGATCGTGCGCGCGGGCGAGGACGAGCCCGACTACCTCATCGACGTCGCCACCCTCACCGGCGCGCAGATGGTCGCCCTCGGCACCCGCACCCCGGGCGTCATGGGTACCGACGTCTTCCGCGACCGCGTCGCCCGCATCTCCCAGGAGATCGGCGAAAACGCCTGGGCCATGCCGCTTCCCACCGAACTCCGCGCCGACATCAACTCCAAGGTCGCCGACCTGGCGAACGTCGCGCCCCACCGCTGGGGCGGCATGCTCTCCGCGGGCATCTTCCTCAAGGAATTCGTCCCCGAGTCCGTCCAGTGGGCTCACCTCGACGTGGCGGGCCCGGCCTACAACACCGGCGGCCCCTTCGGCTACATCGGCAAGGGCGGCACCGGCGTCCCGGTCCGCACGCTCATCACCACCCTCGAGGACATCGCCGCCGAATAACCAACGGCCCAGTCCGACAACAACGCCCGCCCTGCTCGAAGCAGCGGCGGGCGTTCGCCATTCCAGCGACCACCTCGGCCGGCGAGTTCATCGAGCGGCACGTCTTGGAGGCTAATTCGGACAAATGCCCTCAAGGATGTGCTGCTCGACGAGACGGCCGGACTGAGTCGGCAGATGCGGCCCGGCGTCACGGCCTACTCGGTGCGCGCGGAGATGGCCTTTGCGATCGGATCGCGCTTCACCTGCACCGCGGGCATGGTGGCGGAGCATTGGCCATGTGGGATCGTCGAACACACACCGACGTGGCTGTACCAACGGATCACGTACCAGGCGGTTGCGGGCGGCGCGGAGTTCGGGGCGGCTCCGATCGGCGGCGGTGCCTCTCAGTGCTCGCCCGACTGCCCGATCGTCACTGTGGCACGGGGGCGTCAGCGTGTCATTGCCATTCGGCGGTGCGGCGTTCGAGGATGCGGCGCCGAGCCTCGTAGTCGCGCATGCGTTGGGGGTAGCCGACTCTGCGGGCGTCATAGACGGGGATGTTGAGGGTGGTGGAGAGGCGGTGGGCGCCGCGTTCGCCGACTACGCGGCGGGTCCATTCGCCGTCGTGGGCTACCAGGACGACCGTTACGTCGGTGACCGTGGTGCGGGGCTCGACGAAAGCCTCGACGCCGTAGTGGTTTCGGGTCCAGGCGGCGAGGTGCGCCATGTCGGCGGGGTCGACGTCACCCCGGCGGGCGGAACCGCTACGTCCGAACCGATCCAGGAATCCCATCGGAAGCCTCCTCTCCGGACCGGAATACACACCGCCGGATATTTCGATACTGCCCACCTCCGGGCCCGCCCGCCACTCCCCCGTCCAACTCCTAAGCGCCCCCTCAGAAACCGTTCAGCCGCACCTCAGCCCACCTGCCGAGCGGACCGCCGCCGAACCCGGTTCGCCCGATTCCGTCCTCTGCGCCGCACGGCGATCGCACCCGAACTCGATTCGGGTCATGGCCACGGATCCGCGCCCTGTCCGTGAAGCGTCGAGCGCCAACCTTCGATGACTACCGAGTGCCACACGACAGGCGGCATCGGCCCGCCGCACCGAACCCGCCGAGCGCGGGAGTGCGGGTGGGGTTCCAGTTAGCTGCTCGCTACCGCTGCGTCCGTCGTGTTGACTCCCGGCTACCGGCACCCCGGACGGGCGCGGTGAGGGCAAACGTGATACGTGTCATGGCATCCCGCTTATCCGGGCGCACGCCAGGGACTTTCCCGCTCACGCGGGGGATCGCGACACGGAGAGGTCGGCGCAACCGCCGCCCTGTGACACGCCGCACCGCGACGAGTGCAAGGATGGGTGGCTGGAACAAGAACCAACACGGATCTCTGGCGCCACGGATAGTTCGGTGGCCGTCGGGACGACATCGCGACCCGCGGTGCCACGCCCGCTGAGAGACGAACTGTTTAACCCGACGAGCAGTCAGAGGAGTCAACGGAAATGACCTTCTCCGTCCAGATGCCGGCTCTTGGTGAGAGCGTCACCGAGGGCACTGTGACCAGGTGGCTGAAGAAGGAAGGAGACACGGTCGAGGTCGACGAGCCGCTGCTCGAGGTCTCCACCGACAAGGTCGACACCGAGATCCCGTCCCCCACCGCAGGCGTTCTCGTGAAGATCGTCGCCCAGGAGGACGACGTGGTCGAGGTCGGCGGAGAGCTCGGCGTGATCGGTGAGGCCGGTTCCGCGCCTGCCCCGGCCGCCGACCCCGCTCCCGCCGCAGCCCCGGCCCCGGCTCCCGAAGCCGCCCCCGCTCCCGCCCCGGCCCCGCAGCCGGTTGCCGCCGCTCCGGCCCCGGCACCCGCCGCCGCGCCCGCTCCGGCCGCTGCCGCCTCCGGCACCCCGGTCAAGATGCCCGAGCTCGGTGAGTCCGTCACCGAGGGCACCGTCACCCGCTGGCTGAAGCAGGTCGGCGACCAGGTCGCGGTCGACGAGCCGCTGCTCGAGGTCTCCACCGACAAGGTCGACACCGAGATCCCGTCTCCGGTCGCGGGCACGCTGCTGGAGATCTCCGCGAACGAGGACGATGTCGTCGCGGTCGGCGGTCAGCTGGGCGTCATCGGCAGCGGCTCCCCTGCCGCCGCCCCGGCCCCGGCCCCCGCGCCTGCACCCGCCCCGGCTGCTCCGGCCCCGGCTCCCGCGCCCGCCCCGGCTCCGGCCGCCGCGGCTCCCGCGCCTGCGCCCGCTCCGGCTCCGGCTCCCAAGCCCGCCGTGGTCCCGGCCGCGGCCACCCCGGCCGAGGAGCCCTCCACCAACGGCGGCGGCCCCTACGTCACCCCGCTGGTGCGAAAGCTGGCCGCGGAGAACAACGTCGACCTCGCCTCCGTCTCCGGTTCCGGTGTCGGCGGCCGCATCCGCAAGCAGGATGTGCTCGCCGCGGCCGAGGCCAAGAAGGCTCCGGCTCCCGCCGCTGCCGCACCCGCCGCCGCTGCTCCGGCCGCCCCGGCCGCTGCCGCCGCCGCGCCGCGGCCGTCGCTGTCGCACCTGCCCGGCACGGTCCAGAAGGCCAGCCGCATCCGGCAGATCACCGCGGTCAAGACGCTCGAGTCGCTGCAGACGACCGCGCAGCTGACCCAGGTGCACGAGGTCGACATGACCAAGATCGCGTCCCTGCGCAACCGCGCCAAGGCCGCGTTCAAGCAGCGCGAAGGCGTGAACATCACGTTCCTGCCGTTCTACGCCAAGGCCGTCATCGAGGCGCTGGCCGTGCACCCGAACATCAACGCGTCGTACAACATCGAGACCAAGGAGATCACCTACCACTCGGTGGTCAACCTGGGTATCGCGGTCGACACCGAGCAGGGTCTGCTCTCGCCGGTCATCCACAACGCCAACGACCTGTCGCTGGCCGGACTGGCCCGGGCCATCGCCGATATCGCCAACCGCGCCCGCACCGGCGGCCTCAAGCCGGACGAGCTGGCCAACGGCACCTTCACGATCACGAACATCGGATCGAACGGCGCGCTGTTCGACACCCCGATCCTGCTGCCGCCGCAGTCCGCCATGCTGGGCACCGGCGCGATCGTGAAGCGCCCCATGGTGATCAGTGATGACGGCAACGAGTTCATCGGCATCCGCTCGATGGCCTACCTGCCGCTCACCTACGATCACCGCCTCATCGACGGCGCCGACGCTGGTCGCTTCCTGACCACCGTCAAGCACCGCCTGGAAGAGGCGGCGTTCGAGGGCGACCTCGGCCTGTAATCGCATGAAGGTCGTGGTCGCCGGTTCGTCCGGACTGATCGGGACGGCGCTCGTCGCGGCCCTGCGCCGCGACGGGCACGAGGTCACCCGCCTCGTGCGCCGTCCCGTCCACGCCCGGGACGAATTCACCTGGGACCCCGTCCGTTCCCATCTCGACGAGCGCGCGCTGCGCGATGCCGACGCCGTGGTGAACCTCTGCGGCGCGAGCATCGGGCGGCGGCGCTGGAACGGCAGCTACAAGCAGGAGCTGCGCGACAGCCGCATCGTGCCGACCGATGTGCTGGCCGCCGCGGTCGCCGCCACGGGCGTGCCGACGCTGATCAATGCCAGCGGCGTGCACTACTACGGCGGTGACAGCCAGGACCGGGTCGTCACCGAAACCTCGCCCGCCGGAACGGGTTTCCTGGCCCAACTGTGCGCCGACTGGGAGGCCGCCACCGAGCAGGCCACCGACGCCGGCGTGCGCACAGTGCTGCTGCGGTCGGCCGTGGTGCTGGCCCGGCACGGCGGCATGCTCGGCATGCTGTATCCGCTGTACTACCTCGGCCTGGGCGGACGCCTGGGCACTGGACGGCAGTACGTGCCGTGGATCTCGCTCGACGACGAGGTGGGCGCGATCATCTACGCGCTGACCCACGAAAACCTTTCCGGCCCGGTCAATATGGTCGGACCAGCACCGGTCACCAATGCCGAGTTCACCCGTGCGCTCGGCCGCGTCATGCACCGGCCCACTCCCCTGATGGTGCCCGCGTTCGCGCTGCGGCTGGCGGTCGGCGAGTTCGCGGAAGAGGCGATCCTGCACGGCCCCAGGGCGATTCCCACCGTGCTCGAAGAAGCCGGGTACCACTTCCAGCACCCGACCATCGGCGCTGCCCTGACCGCCACCCTCGGCCACGCGGGCTGACCGCCCCGGCCTTCCCGACCGACTGACCATCCCGTCCACCTTCGTCATCCCGGCACGCATGTGGCCGTTGATCTCGGGCCGCTGCAGGTGGATTCCGGCCGAAAGCGCGCCGGGATGACGAACGCACGGAGCCTGTGGACGCGGCGCGCGTCACAGCGGGGTCGTCGATACCGTGTCAGGGTGACCAATCGATCGTCCGAGCTGTTGATCCGCGATGCGCGGGAGAGCGACCTCCCCGAGATCCTGGTGATCCACAACAACGCCATCGCCGAAACCACGGCCATCTGGGATACCGAACTCGCCGATCTGGACGAGCGCAAGGCGTGGTTCGCGGCGCGGACCGGGGCCGGATATCCGATCCTGGTGGCCGAGATCGACGGCCAGGTGGCGGGCTACGCCAGCTACGGGCAGTTCCGGCCTAAGTCCGGCTACCGCTTCTGCGTGGAGAACTCGGTGTACGTGTCAGATATATTCCACCGGCGCGGAGTGGCGACGGCGCTCATGACCGAGCTGCTGGCGCGGGCACAGAACTCGGACGTGCACACCATGATCGCGGTGATCGAGTCGAGTAACCGCACGTCGATCGCCCTGCACGAGAAATTCGGGTTCGCGATCGTGGGCCAGCTGCCCGAAGTCGGGCACAAGTTCGGGCGTTGGATGGACCTCACGCTGATGCAACGCGTCATCGGTGAAGGGGTAACGTCGCAATCGTGAGTGAGAGCAGTACGGCCACCGCACCGTTACCCCGTGCGGTATCCGCCCGCTTCGACGGCACACCCCTCGTCGTCGAGAATCTGGGCCTCATCGAATACCGCAACGCCTGGGACCTGCAGCGGACGATCGCGGCGGAACGGGCCGAGGGCATCGGCCACGACCGGCTGCTCCTGCTGGAACACCCCTTCGTCTTCACCGCCGGACGGCGCACCGAACCCCAGGACCTGCCCATGGACGGCAGCCCGGTGATCGAGGTGGACCGCGGCGGCAAGATCACCTGGCACGGTCCGGGGCAACTCGTGGGCTACCCGATCATCCGGCTGGCGGAACCGGTCGATGTGGTCATGTACGTGCGGCGGCTGGAAGAGGCTCTCATCTCCGTCTGCGCCCAGCTCGGCCTGGAAGCCGGACGCGTGGAAGGCCGTTCGGGCGTGTGGGTGCCGGAGTCGGAGTTCCAGCCCGAACGCAAGGTCGCGGCCATCGGCGTGCGCGTCCAGCGCGGGGTGACGCTGCACGGCGTCTCGCTCAACTGCAACTCCAGCCTGGACGGGTTCGACGCGATCGTGCCGTGCGGGATCCGCGACGCCGGGGTCACCACGCTGAGCCGTGAGCTCGGGCGCGAAGTGACCGTCGACGAGGTGCGGCCGCTGGTCGCCGACGCGATCGCGCGCGCTCTCGACGGCGACCTGAAGGTGACCGACCACGTCGTCTCCCGGTGCGCGAAGGCATCCGCCGAATGCCCCGAACCGCTGCCCGCGTCGACGACCGATCAACTCCCCGTGGTGGTGCCCGAAGCCGTGCCCGCCCAGGCCCAATGACCCTCCAGGGTCGAAAGATCATGAGCGTAGGGTGAACAAAGTGACCTCTGTCGATACCCCGGCATCCGATAACTCGGCCGCACCCAATGGCCGCAAGCTGCTCCGCATCGAGGCGCGCAACGCCGAGACCCCGATCGAGCGCAAACCCTCCTGGATCCGCACCCGCGCGACCATGGGCCCCGAGTACACCGAACTCAAGGGCTTGGTGAAACGCGAAGGGCTGCACACGGTCTGCGAGGAAGCCGGGTGTCCCAACATCTTCGAATGCTGGGAAGACCGCGAGGCCACCTTCCTGATCGGCGGCGAGCAGTGCACGCGGCGCTGCGACTTCTGCCAGATCGACACCGGCAAGCCGGCCGCGCTGGACCGCGACGAGCCGCGGCGCGTGGCCGAGAGCGTGCAGGCCATGGGGCTGCGCTACTCGACCATCACCGGTGTCGCGCGCGACGATCTCGAGGACGGCGGCGCGTGGCTGTACGCGGAGACCGTGCGCGCCATCAAGCGGCTCAACCCGCACACGGGTGTCGAGTTGCTGATCCCGGACTTCAACGCGGTGCCCGAGCAGCTGGCCGAGGTGTTCGCGTCGCGGCCCGAGGTGCTGGCGCACAACCTGGAGACGGTGCCGCGCGTGTTCAAGCGCATCCGGCCCGCGTTCCGGTACGAGCGGTCGCTGGCGGTCATCACCGCGGCGCGTGAGGCGGGTCTGGTCACCAAGTCCAACCTCATCCTGGGCATGGGCGAGACGCCCGAGGAAGTGACCCAGGCGCTGCGCGACCTGCACGAGGCGGGCACCGACATCATCACGATCACCCAGTACCTGCGGCCCTCCCCCCGCCACCACCCGGTCGACCGGTGGGTGAAGCCGGAGGAGTTCGTGGAGCACTCCAAGGCCGCCGAGGAGATGGGCTTCGCCGGTGTCATGGCGGGCCCGCTGGTTCGCTCGTCCTACCGGGCCGGTCGTCTCTACGCGCAGGCCATGCGCCACCACGGCCGCGAGATCTCCCCCGAGATGCAGCACCTGGCCGAGGAAGGCTCGGCCGCACAGGAGGCCAACAGCGTGCTGGCCCGTTTCGGCTCCTCGGGGGCGTAAGCCGATTCACCTGCCGTCCGCGGCAGCACAGATGAACAGGAAAGGCCCGGACGGAAACGTCCGGGCCTTTCCGCTCGGCCCGGCTCCGCTTGACCGGACGAGATCTTGTCCCGACGGATTTCCAGGCCGACAGCATGCTGTCGATGTACACCCTGCTGATCAGCTCATGGCGTGTCCACTGAGGTGAACGCCCGGTGTCGGCGTGCCGTACAAATCGGTTCGGTCGATTCGTGGACGAGCGCGCGCCGCTGGTGGGAAGCTCGAAGGACCGCTTTCATCGACCCCCGGAGCGAGCCATGGTCGAGCGAACGACGTCGTCGCAAGGTGTCAACGGCAGGGTAGTCGTGGCCGAAAGGCCCGACGACATACGGAATGTGGTGCTGGTCGGCCACAGCGGGTCGGGCAAGACCACGCTGGTGGAGGCGCTCGCCGTGGCGGCGGGCGCGGTGCCGCGGGCCGGACGGGTGGAGGACGGCACCTGCGTCTCGGACTACGACGACATCGAGCAGCGACAACATAGGTCGGTTCAGCTGTCGGTGGTGCCGATGGGGTGGGACCACATCAAGGTCAATCTCCTCGATACCCCCGGATACGCGGATTTCGTCGGGGAACTCAGGGCCGGTCTGCGAGCAGCGGACGCGGCCCTTTTCGTACTCTCGGCCGCCGCCGGGGTGGAAGGCGTGAGCGGGCCGACATTGGCGCTCTGGGACGAATGCGCGAGTGTCGGAATGCCGCGCGCCATCGTGCTCACCCATTTGGACACCGCGCGTGCCGATTTCGAGGACATGACCGAGACCTGCCGGGAGATTCTCGGCGGCGGGCGGTCGGAAAGCATGCTGCCGCTGCATCTTCCGGTGTACGGAGACAAGGGGGCCGACGGGCATCGGCCGGTGACCGGGCTGATCGATCTGCTCACCCAGCACGTCTACGACTACGTGACCGGGGAACGCGTCGAAACGCCTGCCTCCGAGGAACAGCGCGAGCAGATGGATGAGGCGCGCAACCGGCTCATCGAGGGGATCATCGCCGAGAGCGAGGACGAGACCCTCATGGACCGCTACATCAGCGGCGAGGAGATCGATCTCACGACGCTGGTCGCCGATCTCGAAAAGGCCGTGGCACGAGGGAGTTTCCATCCGGTGCTGATCGCCGCGCCGCCGCCGGAAGGCGCGCGGCAGGGGCTGGGGACCGTGGAGATCCTCGACCTGATCACGCGCGGATTCCCCACGCCCGCCGAGCATCCCGTCTCCGCGACCGGGTCGGGCGGGAAGTCCTCCGCGCTCGCCTGCGATCCCGCCGCGCCGCTGGCCGCCGAGGTCATCCGCACCGCCTCCGACCCGTATGTGGGCCGAATGTCGCTGGTGCGCCTGTTCTCCGGCACGCTGCACGCCGACGACACCGTGCACGTGTGCGGGCACGGCGTCGGCGAGACCGCCGATCACGATGCCGACGAACGCGTCGGCGGGGTGTCCGCGCCGTTCGGCAAACAGCAGCGGCCGCTGCCCCAGGCCATCGCCGGGGACATCGTGTGCGTGACCAAGCTGTCGCGGGCCGAGACCGGGGACACGTTGTCCGCCAAGGACTGCCCGCTCATCATCGAACCCTGGTCGATGCCGGATCCGCTGCTGCCGGTGGCGATCAAGGCGCACAGCAAGGCCGATGAGGACAAGCTCTCCCAAGGGCTGTCGCGGCTGGTCGCCGAGGATCCGACGGTGCGGCTGGAACAGAATCCCGACACCCATCAGCTGGTGCTGTGGTGTCTGGGCGAGGCGCATCGTGAAGTGGCGCTGGAGCGATTGCGGTCCCGCTTCGGCGTGCAGGTGGACGTCGTCGACCACAAGGTCGCGTTGCGTGAGACCTTCGCCACCTCGGCCTCGGCCAAGGGGCGGCACGTGAAGCAGTCCGGTGGGCACGGGCAGTACGCCATCTGCGAGATCGAGGTCGCACCGCTGCCGGAAGGATCCGGTATCGAATTCGTCGACAAGGTGGTGGGCGGAGTCGTTCCGCGCCAGTTCATTCCGTCGGTGGAGAAGGGGGTGCGTGCCCAGGCCGTCCGGGGCGTGGTCGCCGGATACCCGCTGGTGGATGTCCGGGTGACATTGTTCGACGGGAAGGCCCACTCGGTCGACTCCTCCGACGCCGCCTTCCAGATGGCGGGCGCGCTGGCCCTGCGCGAGGCTGCCGGGACGGCGCGCATCAATTTGCTGGAGCCGATATCCGAAGTGCGCGTGGTGGTTTCGGATGAGTACGTGGGCCCTGTGCTGGGCGACCTGTCCAGCCGCCGCGGCCGCGTACTGGGCACCGAACCGGTAGGACTGGGGCGCACCGTGATTCGCGCCGAGGTACCGGAGCTGGAACTCAGCCGCTACGCCGTGGACCTGCGCTCACTGGCCCACGGCGCGGCCACCTTCACCCGCGCCTACGCCCGCCACGAAGCCATGCCCGCCCAGCTGGCCGACTCCATGCGAGAGAAGATGAAGACTGCCAACTGATCTCGCGTCGAACAGCTCTCGCAGATCGGGCGGCGGACGGGCGTTACTCGCAGGCCACGCCGTCGTTGTCGCGGTCGAGGGCGGGGCGGTAGCCGGGCTCGCCGTTCAGGATCGGGGCGGCGCCGGCGTTGCGGGCCTCGGTGCAGTTCTTGAAGTAGACGTCGTCGGAGACCCGGACGACGAGGCCGGAGTCGTCGAGGAGGTCACGCGCGGCGGCCGGGGCGGGGACGGCCGGGATCTCGGCCGGAGCGGCGGGCTGGGGCTGGACCGCGGGGATCTCGGCCGGGGCGGCGTGGAATTGCATCGGGATCGCCGGGGCGGCAAGGGTTTCCGCGGTGGCGGGGGCGGCGGTCACCGCGAGCAGGGCGGCGGCGGTGGCGGTCAGGCCGAGGGTGGCCAGGGCCTTTTTCATACTTCTCACTCCAGTTTCTTACTCGGGGATGGTTGTGCCGCTGCGATGTTCAGGAATCGCAGCCGTCGAGGACACGCAGCATGGCGTCCTTCTCGGCCTGGGTCACCCACAGGTGGTAGGCGGCTTTCACTTCGATCTGCTTCGCCACATAGGCGCAGCGGAAGGATTTGTTGGGCGGCAGCCAGGAGGCGGCGTCGCTCGCGCCCTTGCGCTGATTGGCCGGGCCGTCGACCGCGAGCAGGTTGCGAGGGTCGTTGGCGAAGTTGGCGCGCTCGCGCGGGGTGAGCTGCTGTGCGCCCTTCTGCCAGGCGTCGGACAGGGCGACCACGTGGTCGACCTGGACCGCGTTCGAGGTGCCCGAGCCGCGCACGAAATCGATGTCCTTGCCGGTGTACGGATCGGACAGGGTGCCGTTGAGAACCACGCAGTCGCGGGTGCCGGGCTTGAAGGCCGGGTCGGTGAGGTCGCGGCCGAGGATGTCGTTGCGGGTGTCGCAGCCGTTGCGGCCGCCGGCGACATCGACGTCGTCGGTCCAGTTCTCGCCGAACTGGTTTCGGGCGTAGCCGGTCTTCGGGGCGCGGCCCTTCACCGGGAGGGTGTCGAGGACGGCCCGGGCATCGGCCGGGGACAGGGCGGTGGCCTGCGTGAACGCCAGCGCCGCCGCCCGCGGCAGCGATTGCGCCGCGACGTTCGCCGACTCGCTCGGCGGCAGATTGTCGGCGGCCAGGCCGTGGGAGGTGCAGGCCATGAGGGTGAGCGCGCCCACGAGCAGCGCGACCGCGCCCGGAAGCCGTGTGCGGAGACCGGCGGAGGCGGGCCTGTGGTCCGTCGACCGCATGTCCTTCCGGGTTCCCTTCACTCGGCACTGGTTATTACCAGCAGAACAGATCCAAGCGGGCTTACACAAACCACCCCGCTCGCGACGCCGGTGATCCCGTCGCGAACCGGGCGGTCCCGGCCATTAAGCTGGACGTCATGGCAGCAGGCAAGGGCGGTAATCCGTCGAAGGAAGCGAAGGCCGCGGCGAAGGCGGCGCGCAGGCAGGCGTCGAAGGAGCGTCGTCAGCAGCTCTGGCAGGCGTTCCAGATGCAGCGCAAGGAAGACAAACTCCTGCTGCCGCTGATGATCGGCGCTTTCGTCGGCGTGACCGTGTTGTTCCTGGTGATCGGGTTCATCTTCGGCATGCAGTGGTTCCTGCTGCCGATCGGCCTGCTGCTGGGCGCGCTCGCCGCGTTCATCCTCTTCGGCCGCCGCGTCCAGAAGAACGTGTACGCCAAGGCCGAGGGCCAGGCCGGCGCGGCCGCCTGGGTGCTCGACAACCTCCAGGGCAAGTGGCGCGTCACCCCCGGCGTCGCCGCCACCACCCAGCTCGACGCCGTGCACCGCGTGGTCGGCCTCCCCGGCGTCATCCTGGTCGCCGAGGGCTCCCCGCAGCGCGTGAAGTCGCTGCTCGCCCAGGAGAAGAAGAAGGTCTCCCGCCTGGTCGGCGACACCCCGATCTACGACATCGTCATCGGCAACGAGTCCGACCAGGTCGCCATCAAGGACCTCCAGCGCTACCTCACCAAACTCCCCCGCAATATCGACGCCAAGCGCATGGACCTCATCGAGGGCCGCCTCGCCGCCCTCGCCACCCGCGGCGGCCCCGCCCTCCCCAAGGGCCCCCTCCCCTCCGGCGCGAAAATGCGCGGCGTCCAGCGCTCGATCCGCCGCCGCTGACCCACCCGAACACCCCGAAGCCCGCGTCCCCCGACGCGGGCTTCTCCATTTCCACCCCCACCCAATCGTTGAGTGCGGCGATTAGTGCGGACGGGTGACGTGGAGCGGATTACGGCTTCGATGGGAAGCGGAGGGTTGTATCAGCGGTGACGGTGAGATAGGTGCCGGTGGGGGTGGTGGTCAGTTGGAGCATGACGGCGGAGCAGTGGGGGCAGCGGATTACTGTGCCGGGGCAGTCGAGGTAGACGAGGGCTCGGGCCAGGGGTTCGGTGGAATGGCAGGTGCCGCAGCGGCATTCGTGAAGGGTGGGGTCGCCGGGGAGGAGGTTGGAGAGGATGCCCGCGAGGGCGTTGCCGTCGAGATAGCGGTCGTCGGGGGTGGTGGTGGCGTAGGTGTACGGGGTTGTCATGGCCGTCCTCCCGTGGGGCCGAAGCGTTCGGTGCGGATCATGGCGGGGGCGTGGCCGGCGGAGACCAAGGCGTCGGCGGCGAATTCGACGAAAGGGGTGGGGCCGCAGACGTAGCAGGTCACCGCTGGGGACGGCGGGAGGGCGAGGCGGGCTATCTCGGTGCGGGTGAGGCGGCCGGGCGGGCGGGGATCGCCGTCGGGCGCGGTGCGGGTGTGGGCGAGGAAGAATTCGATACCTTCGTCGGCCATGCCACCCCCGAACTCTCCAGCCGAACCACCACCGAGACTCCCGCCCGCACCACCGGCAAGGTTCTCGCGCGTGCCACCGGCAAGGCTTCCGCCGACGCCACTGCGAAGGTTCCCGCGCGTGCCACCGCCGAGCTTCCCGCCCGTGCGGCCGCCGAAGTCGCCGCCAGGGACTTCGTCGAGTAGACAGACTCGGCCGGACTGGTCGTCGGGCGGGACCAGGTGTGCGCGGCGGAGTTCGGCGAGTTCGTCGGCGTAGAGGAGGTCGGCGGGGGTTCGGACGGAGTACAGGAGGCGGAAAGGGCTGGGGTTGGCGGATTTTCGGCGGGCGCGCAGCATCGAGGCGAGGGGGACGATGCCGGAACCGCCCGCGATGAGGACGGCCGCTCCCCCGGTGTCGGGGGTCCAGACGAACCAGCCGCCGACGGGGCCTCGGACTTCGATGAAGGCGCCGACGGGGAACACGTCGACCAGGTAGGGCGAAACCTCGCCGTCGTCGACTCGCTGGACGGTGATTTCGATGTGGTCGCCGTCGGCGGGGGCGGCCAGGGAGTAGCTGCGTTCGGCGTGGTAGCCGTCGGGGGCGGTGAGGCGGACGTCGACGTGCTGGCCGGGGCGGTGGCCGGGCCAGGCGTTGACGCGCAGGATGAGGGTGCGGGCCAAGGCGGATTCGGCGCGGGTGGCGAGGAGTTCGGCGGGCTGCCAGCGCATCAGTCGTCCTGGTAGCGCTGTTCACGCCAGGGGTCGCCGTAGCTGTGGTAGCCGGCGGCCTCCCAGAAGCCGGGTTCGTCGGTGTCGAGGAGGCGGATTCCCTTGACCCACTTGGCCGATTTCCAGAAGTAGAGGTGCGGGACGAGAAGCCGTGCGGGGCCGCCGTGTTCGGGGTGCAGGTCTTGGCCGTCGTAGGTGTGCACGATCCAGGCGCGCCCGTCCATGAGGTCCTCGAGCGGCAGGTTCGTGGTGTAGCCGCCGTAACTCGAGATCAGCGCGTATTCGGCTTGGGTTTCGACGTTTTCGAGCAAGCTGTCCAGGGAGATGCCCTGCCAGTCGGTGTCCAGCTTGGACCAGCGTGTGACGCAGTGGATGTCGACGTGCGGGCGTTCCTGCGGCAGCGACATCATTTGCGGCCAGCTCCAAATGTATTGGCGGCCGGTCTCGTTGGTGATGGTGAACTGCCAGCGCGCGAGATCGACCCGCGGCGTCGGTCCCGCGGACAGCACCGGGAAGTCGTCGACGAGGTACTGCCCCGGCGGTAATCGATCGCTCTTCGGACGTGGACGTCCTTGGAACCCGGGCGAGAAGCCAGTCATCCGACCACTCCCTTCGCTGTGACAGCCGCGAAACGCACTGCGGGTCAGCCTACCGCCCGCATGATCACCGAACCGGGCCTTTCGGGCAGCTGTGGATCCCGGCCGGAAGCACGCCGGGAGACACTTCAGGCGATGTGGCGGGAGAGGAAGCGCACGACATCAGGGGTGACGGTGCTCCAGTATTCGTCGGTGTGCCCGCCGGGGGTGATCAGGCCGACCTCCGGGTGGGCGGTGGCGATGAAGCGGCGGCAACCCTCGATGAAGCGATCCCGGTCGCCGCACCACAGGCCGATCGGGGCGGGGCCGAGCTTGTCGAGGTTGCGCAGCGGGTCCAGCGCGGCCCACTGGTCGGCATTGATGAAGGCGTTGCGCTTGGCCATTTCGGTCCACGAGGTGAGCAGACCGGGCGACATGGTGGCTACCGCGTTGACCGGTCGGCCCTGTTCGAAGCGGCGGCGTGCGTAGACGAACGCGCCGAAGCCGCCCATGGAGGTGCCGGTGACGGCGCTGGGCAGGCCGTCGGGGCCGCCCAGGCGGCGTTGGGCCAGCCAGCCGGGAACCTCGTTGAGCAGCATGGACATCGGATCGTCGCCGGTGCCGTGGTCGTGCCAGTAGTTGTCGCCGCCGTCGAGGGCGACGAAGCCGAACGCCGGGGACAGCCGGGCCGCCACCCCCGCGGCGAGGAGGGTGGCGATATTGCCGACGGCGGCGGTGCGCGCGGTGCCGTGCAGGCCGTGCAGCAGCAGCGAGACGGGCAGGTTCTCGGTGGGGACGCCCGGCGGCAGGATGGTGACCAGGTCCACTTCGCGGCCGCGGGCCTTCGAGTAGACGCGTTCGGTGCGGATGACCGGGCTGAGGCCGGCGGCGGTCTGCCCGATGTTCTCGGTGCGCAGGGCGCCCTTCGCGTCGTCGGCGTCGACCGCGGCGTTGACGCCCGCGCTCACCGCCGCCCCGGCCGCGGCCAGACCGATCAGTCCCGTGGTCGCGAACAGGGACCGCCGGCTGAATCTCCGCGCGGCCGCCCGGTAGTCCTCGACCATCCAATCCTCCATCAGCACATCAACAGCTACCTGCCGCGGTACCGACCTATCGGTAGATCGCGGCAAATCGCTGCCACCATACCGATCGAAAGCAAACAGTGGTGAACATTCGGCAACACCTTGCCACACGCTTCACCAACAGCATCGCAGGTAACGGCTGGAATCCGCGCCGACTCGGCGTGGCCCGTGTATTCGAATCGGCCCGCGCGGAAATTCCATAACAACGGCCGTGAGGTTTTCGTGAGCCGGGCGGCCCGGGATCAGCGGCTGTAGACCAGGGCGGTGCCGGTGGCGCGGTCGTGCATGCCGCGGCCGTCGGAGTCGGTGAACAGCGCGGGGATGACGAACAGCAGGATGACCTGCCGGGCCAGCGCCCGGACAAAGCCGACCGGCGCGTCCGCGTCCACCCGGGTCACCCGCAGCTTCAGGAAGTACTGGCCGGGCGTGAAACCGAACAGCGTGACCGCCGCGATGCCCAGCACGAACCAGACACCCAGCGTCGGCGTCGACAGCGCCTGCGTGATCACCTCGAAGTGCGAGGGCGGCTGCTGCCCCTTGGGAATCGTCATCTTCGAGATGATGTGCGCGGCATCGGGCCGCACGATGATCGCGGCCAGGCCCATGGAGATGAACCAGTCGGCGAGGATGGCCAGCACGCGCCGGGTGAAGGGGGCGAGCGCGCCGGGGCCGGATTGCGGGAGACCGAGTTCCTTGCCCTGATAGTCACCGAGCGGGTTGTCTCCGGATTCGGCGTTCGGTCCGGACAGCCATGAGCCGGTGATACGTGCCATGAGCCCAGCTTAAGCGCCGCCCACGGGCCGGTTTCGCAGCCCTGCCGGTCGGGGCTCGAGGACCGGAACATATATGGGTGCGTCCTAGCCGCCGACCTCGTCCGGGCCGGGCGGGCAACCCCGCGGCATCGCCGGTAGCTGGGCGTATGCCCGACGGTGAGGATTCTCACCATGACCGGCCGATGCCCGGTAAGCCCCCTAACTTTTCAGAGTCTTAACAGCCGCTTCCGGCAGCTCAATGGCAGGATGTCGGTGCTGGTCGAGCATTGCTCGGCGACCGCTGCGGCGTCTTCGCGAACCCGGGGGCACCGCCGAACCCCCGGCCAGCAGTGCGTGTAACACTCGTGAAACACAGCCTTGATTACAGGGAAACACCGCGTCCATACCGTGTGGTCGCGACGAACCCATGCAGTCACCACTGGCTGGGAACCGATCCGTAAGGAGTACTAAGTGGCGTTCAGCACGGCCGACGAGGTCATCAAGTACATCAAGGAGGAGGAGGTCGAATACGTCGACGTTCGGTTCACCGACCTCCCCGGTGTGCAGCAGCACTTCTCGATCCCGGCGAAGGCGTTCACCGCTGATCTCGCCGAGGAGGGTCTCGCGTTCGACGGTTCGTCCGTCCGCGGCTTCCAGTCGATCGACGAGTCGGACATGCTGCTGCTCCCCGACTTCAGCACCGCCCGGGTCGACCCGTTCCGTGCCGCGAAGACGCTGAACCTGAACTTCTTCGTGCACGACCCGTTCACCCGCGAGGCCTACTCCCGCGACCCGCGCAACATCGCGCGTAAGGCCGAGGAGTACTTGAAGTCGACCGGTATCGCCGACACCTGCTACTTCGGTGCCGAGGCCGAGTTCTACATCTTCGACTCGATCCGCTACGACTCGGCGATGAACGGCGCCTTCTACGAGATCGACTCGATCTCGGGCTCCTGGAACACCGGCGCGGAGTACAACGCCGACGGCACCCCGAACCGTGGTTACAAGGTCCGCAACAAGGGTGGTTACTTCCCGGTTGCCCCGTACGACCACTACGTCGACCTGCGCGACAAGATCTCGACCAACCTGCAGAACGCGGGCTTCGAGCTGGAGCGCGGCCACCACGAGGTCGGCACCGCCGGTCAGGCCGAGATCAACTACCGCTTCAACACCCTGCTGGGCGCCGCTGACGACCTGCAGCTGTTCAAGTACATCGTGAAGAACACCGCGTGGCAGGAGGGTAAGACCGTTACCTTCATGCCGAAGCCGCTCTTCGGCGACAACGGCTCGGGCATGCACGCCCACCAGTCGCTGTGGAAGGACGGCAAGCCGCTGTTCCACGACGAGGCCGGCTACGCGGGCCTGTCGGATCTGGCGCGTCACTACATCGGCGGCATCCTGCACCACGCCCCGTCGCTGCTGGCGTTCACCAACCCGACCGTCAACTCGTACCACCGTCTGGTGCCGGGCTACGAGGCCCCCATCAACCTGGTGTACTCGCAGCGCAACCGCTCGGCCGCGATCCGTATCCCGATCACCGGCTCGAACCCGAAGGCCAAGCGCATCGAGTTCCGCGCGCCGGACTCCTCGGGTAACCCGTACCTGGCCTTCGCCGCCATGATGATGGCCGGCCTGGACGGCATCAAGAAGAAGATCGAGCCGATGGCTCCGGTCGACAAGGACCTCTACGAGCTGCCGCCCGAGGAGGCCAAGAACATCCCGCAGGCCCCCACCTCGCTGGCGTCGGTCATCGACCGCCTCGAGCAGGACCACGACTACCTCACCGAGGGCGGCGTGTTCACCGAGGACGTCATCGAGACCTGGATCGACCTCAAGCGCACCCAGGAGATCGCGCCCGTCAACCTGCGGCCGCACCCCTACGAGTTCGAGCTGTACTTCGACGTCTAAGTCGAACCAGCGCAAGCGCTCTCGGAGCCCCATCCGCCTCGGCGGGTGGGGCTCCGCCCGTTTGCCGCATGCCCAATCTTTCAGACCAATCAGAATTGTTTTGACGTGCATCCGATCGGCCCACTAGGTAACAACCGAAGAGGGACAATGATCGGAGTTCACTCACCAGCCATGACAAATTGCTGTCGAGAAGAGGATCGGCGTGACCGCACGGGCGAAATGGAAGGCTGCTAGCGAAAACTCAGCCAGCGTAATTGTTGGGTCACTCCTGGAAGTACTGGATATCCTAATCCTGCTGATCGGCATCGTCGTCGTGTTGCTGTCCGATGTTTTCGACAATCTACGCATCGTCAGCCGCCTCTTGGAACAGCTGGGCACCGGGCTGGTAACTGCCGCGATCGTATCTGTCATCCTGCGGATTATTGCGGGCCGCACAAGAGATAAGACCTCCGTTCAGGTCGTCACTGGAACCAGGCAGGAAATCGAACGGCAATATCGTGTAATGAAGCGAGATGCCTCCGAAATCTCAATTCTCGCAATCGCCCTGACCGGAGCGCTGGAAGACATTCTGGCGAATGACGCTGACAAGTTCCTAGAGAGGGTCCTGTTCGAGCGACTTCAGGTTAGATTCATATTCCTGTCGCCGGGATCGGCGTATGCGAGGATCCGAGCGGCGGAAGAGGGCATGGAGGAATCCGCGTTCAAGATCAGTCTGGAGACATCCGTCGAGCGCAGCGCGTTGATCTATCAACAGCTCAAGGCACGGTACGACGAGGTTCGGGCCGCTGGATTACTCGCCCGCGACAAATCCGGACGCTTTGAGATCAGGGTTATCGACGCCTGTCCGCACTGCACAATATTTCACGCAGATTCAACAATATACTGGGGCCTCTACACTAGCCGCGGGCGCGGCTATTCCGATGCAGTCCTGAAGGTTCCGAGCGACACTCGAGAGCTATATTCACAACTCGTCGGACACTTCGAATCCCTGTGGAACTCGCATAGCGATTGGCAGAAGTCGAATTCCGGACCATTAGTGAAGTTCGACGGCTGGGAAACACCGCGACTCAACGAGAGACTCATCACTAGATTGACAGCCGGACACCAATAGGGAAGGCCAAAGGATCGAGCGGGGTCTCCGACAGGACCCACCATCTGATCTCAGATCTGGAGGCGGGGTGCGATGGGTAAGCGGTCACCCGACGGGGAAGACCCGCCGACGCCCGAGGTGACATTCGACGTCTACTGCCCGGAAGAAGACGGGCCGTATGGTCGGCAGGACCGATTGCGCGAGAATTACTGAGCCGAAATGCGATTCGGAATCGCGGTCCAGCGGATGTCCCGGTGGGTGGGGTGGGAGGTTCGGTGGGTGGGAGGGGCTGTGGGTAGGTCTGCGGTGGGGGCGTAAGCCGACCTAGCGTGCGGGGCTGTGAAAATTAAACGTTTTGTACGGCTTCGTATTTCGATTGTCGCTGTGACCGCTGCGGTGGCGGGCGTGCTCGGGGGTGGGGTTGGCGGGCCGGCTTCGGTGGCGGGGGCCGTGCCGGTCATGCGGCAGGATGCCACGCAGATCACCTTGCAGGGGGCGGTGAATGTTCGGGATGTGGGTGGGTATGTGACCTATACCGGGGATTCGACCAAGTCGGGGAAGGTGATTCGGTCCGATGCGCTAGGGAAGTTGACCGATGCCGATGTGCAGAAGCTCGGGACGCTGGGGATACAGACCGTGGTCGACTTCCGGACGCCCGCCGAGGTGCAGGGTTTGGGGGCGGACAAGTTGCCTGCCGGGGTGAGCGCGGTGTCGCGGCCGATCGATGATGGTGGCATCTACTTGAAGACGGCGCAGGCGATCGGGTCGAAGGATCCGGTGCAGCAGCAGGCGCTGCTGGGGGACGGTAAGGCCGAGCAGATCATGAAGACGGCGTACACCAACTTTCTGGGTGCGGATGCGACGGCGAAGTTCGCGCAGACCATCAAGGACGTGGCGGCGGCACCGGGGGCGATTCTGTACCACTGCACGTCGGGCAAGGACCGCACCGGGTGGATGACGTATGTGCTGTTGCAGGCGGTGGGGGTGCCGGAGAGTGTTGCGCGGCAGGATTATCTGTTGTCGAACCAGTATCGGGCCGCCTCGGACGCCGCGCTGCGGGCACAGTTGAAGGCGGCGGGGATCATGCAGAATCCGGATCTGCTCATTCCGTTGCAGATCGTCAGTGACGAGTACCTGGATGTGGCCGTCGATCAGATGAAGCAGCAGTACGGCGACTTCGGGAAGTACCTGAGCAAGGGTCTCGGCCTGGATGCCGGAACGATCCTGCGACTGCACGAGAACCTGGTGGGCTGATCCACGCGTAGCGGGCGCCTCCCGGTGACGGGAGGCCCCGCGTGACCCCGAACATGGCGCTGTATCGCGGGATTGAAAGCACACGCGCGGGCGGCGGGAATCGGCCTACGCTTTTCGGGTGTCCGTCGAGTCCACCACTGTCGCGTCCGCCCGATCGAAGGCCGTGAAGAAGCAGCTGCGCAAGTGGTTGCCGAATCAGCATGGCGCGTGGGCGATGTTGGCGGTGCCGTTCCTGGTGGGGATGTGGCTGGGGCGGCCGTCGTGGCAGCATGTTCCGCTGTTGGTCGCGTGGCTGCTCGGGTATATGACCGCGTTCCATCTCGAGCAGTACCTTCGGCTGCGTCGCATTTCGCGCAATCCGAAGGCGCCGGGGCGGCATGTGCGGCCGCTGGTGACCTTCGGTGCGGTGCTGGTGGTCATCGGTGGCGGGTTGGCCGTCGCCCATCCGTGGCTGTTGCTCGCCGCGGTCGCGATGGCGCCGTTCTTCGCGGTGAATCTCTGGTACGCGTGGCGCAATGACGAGCGGGCCCTGCTCAACGGCCTGGTGGCGGTGTTCCCGGCGTGCGGAATGCTGCTGGTATCACTGTATTTGGGCGGCGGGATCCTCGGGGACGGCTGGCGGGGCGCGGTGGCCTGCCTGTTGTATTTCGCGGGCACGGTGTTCTACGTGAAGACGATGATCCGGGAACGCGGTAATCGCGACTTCTATCGGATTTCCGTCGCCTATCACGTGGTTGCGCTGGGGATTTCGGCGTTCTTGAACCCATTTCTCACGATTGCGTTCGCACTGTTTCTGTTGCGCGCCGTTTTCCTGCCCGGGCGTTCATTGCGCCCCGGCCAGGTGGGCATGATCGAAATGGGTTGCTGCGTACTGCTGATGGCGCTGCTGTTGATCTAGGCCCGGCGGGCCATCGCCCCGAGGGCGGACAGATCCAGGTCGCGGGAATCGTCGGACCAGCCGCTGGCGCGGAGGTCGTCGGGGGTGGGGACGCCGAGGGCCTCGTGCAGTCCGACCGCCACGGACCGGGCCAGGTCTTCGAGAACACTGCGGGAGATCGGCCAGAGCATGGTGCGGCGCCAGTTGTCGATGTCGTGCTGCGGGACGGGGGCGCTCCAGCCGATCTCGCGTAATCGCTGGTGGGCGGCCTCGGAAATGGGTTCGGCGAGATAGTGATTGCCGGTGAGTTCGGCCGAGAGCTTGATGTCGAACTGCTGGATCTGCACGTAGCGGTTACCGGAGGCGGCCAAGATCACCGTGGCGCGGGAGGGCAGTTCGGAGAGACAGCCGGCCAGTGCGTGAACGAACGCGTCCCAGTCGGTTGTCGCCACGCGCTCGCTTTGACTCCGGGTGCCCATCGCCGCCGATCATACGCCGTCCAATCTATTACGGCGTGAAATATCCTGCAGCACAGTCCTATCAGCGGAAATCGCGGCGGTGTCGACTGGAGGACCGCCGCGATTTCCGGTGCGCGGCTATCGCCGGGCCTTCGGGACGGCGCCGAGTATCGCGAGGGGCGTGCGAGCGATGTCCCGCGAATCACCCGGCGGCAGGGCCCGCACATCGGTGGTGAAAAGACGCCGCCAGCGCATTCTGCTCATTCCACTCCTTCTCCGACTTCCGGACACTCGCGATATTCACGACCGTTCGGCAAACCATTCTCTCAATCGAGCGACGTTGCGGCCGTTAATCTTTCGTGAATATCACCGCACCATCACGAAGCGAGCAACCGGGCGGTACGTTTGACGGATCCCTGACGCCTTCGGGCGAATCCTTGACGGGTTCAGCCCAGCGGCTCCGGCTCCAGATCGGCGTGCCCGTTGCCCATTGCCGAAGTCTCCTTCGTCGCGACCGGTCGGTCGATCCGAACCGGGCGGGCGTGTCCCGCGCCGGGCCCGCACCTCCATGACCGAGCAACCGCACCCGATGTGACAGCCCGCGCCGAACCCCAGTTCAGCGGCCACTTCTCGGAGCGCTGTCACATCCCGCCCGGCCTCGCGGTCACAGTGCCGACCGGTACCGTGAACCGCGTTGCCACCGTGGAAGGAATTGACGATCGTGTCCTCGGAATTCTCCAGCAGCCCCGATCATTTCGAAGTGCGCCCGGTGGGCCGGGTCCGCTCCCCGCTCGCCGACCGCCGGGGCGCGCCCCGCCAGCCCGACGAGGACGCCCCCGCCGCCGAAGTGGTGCTGGCCCCCGAATTCGCCGCCGCGGCAGCCGATCTGCACCCCGGCATGCGCGTCATCCTGCTCACCTGGCTGCACGCGGGCAGCCGCGACACGCTCTCGGTGTATCCCCGTGGCGACCGCACCCGCCCACCCACCGGTGTTTTCGCCACCCGCTCCCCCGACCGCCCCAACCCCATCGGCCTGCACGAGGTCACCCTCACCACGGTCACCCCGGAGGTGCTCGGCGTGGCCGGTCTGGAAGCCATCGACGGCACGCCCATCCTCGACATCAAGCCGGTCCTGGGCACGGTCGACACCCGCTAACCAGGTCACATGCACCCGCGGGCGTAGGTTGGTGGGCATGGCGGCTCCCAGGCATCCGGCTCCGACGCTCGGTACGCAGCGGTTGGCCGCGGCGTGTCAGGCCGAGGTGCCGGAGCTGACCAAGCGGCTGATGGCGGCCATCGCCACCGACAACCCCGAATGGACCGACTACACCGCGGTGCCGCGGGCCGATCTGCGCGACGGGTGCAAGCGGTACCTGACCCGGATCCTGGATCTGCTGGGTCGGCAGGATCCGGATCCGGACGGCGACGATGTGGCGGCGGCCATCGGGCGGCGGCGCGCCGAGCAGGGCGTGCCGCTGGAGGCCATGCTGCGGACCTTCCGGCTGGGCGGCCAGATCGTCTGGGAGGCGTTGCTGGACAAGGCCGATGACATCGGGCCGACCGAGATCCGGCAGGTGGGTTCGGCGATGTGGGCGGTGGTCGACGGCATGTCGTCGGCACTGGTCACGAGCTATCGGACCACCGAGCTCGAGCGGGTGCGCAGTGACGAGCGGCGCAGGCATTCGCTGATGGAGGATCTGCTGGCGGGCCGCGCGCACGACGCCACCTTCGCGGCGCGGGCCGGGCGCGAGCTGAATCTGCCGCCCAACGGCGCGTATCTGGTGGTCGTCGCGCGGGGCGAGAGCGGACCGCCGCTGCACATGGGAACCGAAGCCGCGCTGGGCGCCTCCGGCATCCGGTCGGTGTGGCACGACCGGGAGGACTCCACGGTCGGCCTGGTGTCCCTCGAGCATCGCGACGGTTCGGCTGTGCTGCAACAACTTCGGCCGCTGATCAGCGGCCGGGCGGGCGTCTCGCCGGTGGTCGCGGGCCTGGCGGGCGTCGATGCCGGGCACGGTCTGGCGGTGCTCGCACTGGACACCGCGCCCGGGGACGAGCACGGTCTGCTGGTCTCCCTGGATGAGCGCTATCCCGAGGCGCTGCTGCTGCGCTCCCCCGACCTCACCGCGCTGCTGGTGACCCACACCCTCGGCCCGGTGCTGGACCTGCCGCCCAAGGAACGCGACATCCTGCTCCAAACTCTGGCCGTCTGGCTGGCCGAGAACTGCTCGGCGGCCAATGCCGCGCCCAAGCTGCACTGCCATCGCAACACGGTGATCAACCGCCTGCAGCGCATCTCCATGCTGCTCGGCCGGCAGCTGGAGGGGCAGCGCTCCTACGTGGAGCTTTCCCTCGCGCTGGCCGCTCTGGAGACGCCCGGAACCCCGCGGGTCTGAGCTTCCGCACGGACGGAATCGGGCCGTCGAACGCCCGCTACCAGCGGGTACAAATTGTGCTCTGCGCCCAGTCAAAAACAGGTATATATGGGCTTAAAGTTCCTTGTTTGTGCATTTGGTGACCGACAGACTCGATCGGAATGACCCGCATCACAACCGATGGCGGGTCTGTGAGTACATCGAGATGAGGAGCACCACGAGTGCCGGAATTCGATCTTCTGGTGATCGGCGGCGGCCCGGGCGGTTATGTGGCCGCCATCCGCGCCGCTCAGCGGGGCCTGAATGTTGGCTTGGTGGAGAAGGAACGCGCCGGCGGCGTGTGCTTGAACTGGGGCTGCATCCCGACCAAGGCGATGCTGCGTTCGGCCGAGGTCTTCCACACCCTGCAGGCCGCGGCCGACTTCGGCGTCTACGCCGATAACGTCCGCTTCGATTACGCCGCGGTGCGGCAGCGCAAGGACGGCATCGTCAAGGAGCTGACCGATGGCGTCGCGGGCCTGCTCAAGGCCAATGGCGTGACGCAGATCGAGGGCCACGCGAAGTTCACCAGCGCGACGACCGTCGAGGTCTTCCAGGCCGGACCGTCGCCGATCTTCGAGGGCGGCCCGCGCTACGCCGCCGCCCCGACCGCGACCTCGGTCCGCACCATCAGCGCCAAGGACATCATCGTCGCGACCGGTTCGGTCCCGGCCGTCCTCCCGATCCCCGGCGCGGACCTGCCCGGCGTGATCACCTCCGACGGCGCGTTCGGCCTCACCGAGGTCCCCGAGCGCCTGGTCGTCATCGGCGGCAGCGCGGTGGGTGCGGAGTGGGCCAACCTGTTCCACGAGTTCGGCAGCGATGTCACCGTGGTGGAGATGCAGGATCGCCTGGTTCCGTTGGAGGACAAGGAGATCGGCACCGCCCTGGTGCGGTCGTTCACCAAGCGCGGCATCAAGGTGCTGACCGGCGCGACCGTCACCGGCATCGCGCAGGGCGAGGGCGGCCTGTCGGTCACCGTCGGCGGCGCGAAGCCGCAGGAGCTGCCCGCCGATGTGGTGCTGGTCGGCGTCGGCCGCCGCCCCAACACGGCCGAGCTGGGTCTCGAGATCGCCGGAATCGAAACGGACGCACGCGGTTTCATCCCGGTCGACGAGCACCTGCGCACCGGCGTCGAGCACGTGTACGCGATCGGCGATGTGACCGGCAAGGCGCTGCTCGCGCACGTCGCCTCGCATCAGGGCCTGGTCGCCTCGGACACCATCGCGGGCCACGCCGCCCACATCGACTACAACGTGATCCCGGCCGCGACCTTCACGCACCCGGAGATCGCCAGCGTCGGCCTCACCGAGGACGCCGCCAAGGCCGCGGGCCACGACGTCATCGCCGCCAAGTTCCCGTTCGCGGCACTGGGCCGGGCCAAGTCCTTCGGCGACCAGGAGGGCTTCCTGAAGATCGTCGCCGGCAAGCAGCACGGCGAGGTGCTCGGCGTGCACATCATCGGCCCGTCGGCCAGTGATCTGATCACCGAAGGGGCCCTGGCGATCTCGCTGGAGGCGACCCTGGACGAGCTGGCCGAGACCATTCACGCCCACCCCACCCTCGGCGAGATCGGCATGGAGGCCGCCCTGGTCGGGCTGGGCCTGCCGGTTCACGTCGCGCCGCCCCGGAAGCGTTGAGGAGTTCCATCGTGACCACCACCACCGCCGCGCCGCGCAAGTCGGCGCGCAAGGCCGCCAAGGCCGACGTAGTCGCTCTTGAAAAAGGCACAGCCGACAATGCCGAAACCCTGCTCGGTGGAGCCGATTTCGGCGGCGCGGACGCCAACGACCTGCTCTCCCTCTACACCGAGATGCTGTTCATCCGGCGTTTCGAGGAGCGCACGGCGCAGGGCTACCAGCAGGCCAAGATCGGCGGCTACTGCCACCTGAACCTGGGTGAGGAAGCCACCGTCGTCGGCGTCGGCCGCGCCATGCGTCCCACCGACTACCTGTTCACCAACTACCGCGAGCACGGTTACGCGCTGGCCAAGGGCATCGAGCCCGGCCGCGTCATGGCCGAGCTGTACGGCCGCTCCACCGGCACCTCCAAGGGCTGGGGCGGATCGATGCACATGTACGACACCGCGACCCGCCTGCTCGGCGGTTACGCCATTGTCGGCGGCCAGGTTCCGCTGGCCATCGGCGCCGCGCTGGCCATCGACTACCGCGGCGGCGACGACGTCGTGGTGTGCCAGATGGGTGAGGGCACCACCAACATCGGCGCCTTCCACGAGTCGCTGAACATCGCGGCGCTGTGGAACCTGCCCGTCGTGTTCCTGGTCATCAACAACCAGACCGGCATGGGCACCACCGTCGAGAAGTCTTCCGCCGAACCGGATCTGTGGAAGCGCGCCTCCTCCTACCGCATGCGTGGTGAGCGCGTGGACGGCACCGACGTGCTGGCCGTGCGCGAGGTCGCCTCCGACCTCATCGAGACCGCCCGCCGCGAGGGCAAGCCCGCCCTGCTCGAGGCCGTCTCCTACCGGCTCAAGGGCCACTCGGTGGTCGACCCGGCCAAGTACCGCGCCGAAGACGCCGTCTCCACCGCCGTCGCGCACGACCCGATCGTGCTGTGGCACAACCGTCTTCTCGAAGCCGGTGTGCTGAGCGAGGACACCGCCGCCGCCATCGAGGCCGACGTGAAGGCCCGCGTCGTCGAGGCGGTCGAGTTCGCCGACCAGTCCCCGCACCCGGACCCGGCCACCCTGTTCGATTACAACTACGCGACCCCGGTCGCGGGCGATTCCCACCGCCTGCCCGGTGATCCGCTCTTCACCGCCTAGGAGTCACCGTGGCAGTCATGACTTACCGTGAAGCGCTGCGCGAGACCCTCCGCGAGGAGATGCAGCGCGACGACGATGTCTTCCTCATCGGAGAAGAGATCGGCGTTTTCGAAGGCTCGTACAAGATCACCGCGGGCCTGCTGAAGGAGTTCGGCGAGAAGCGGGTGCGCGACACCCCGATCGCCGAAGAGGGTTTCGTCGGCGCCGCGATCGGCGCGGCCATGCTGGGCCTGCGCCCGGTCGTCGAGATCATGACGATCAACTTCTCGCTGCTGGCGCTGGACCAGATCGTCAACCACGCGGCCAAGATCTACGGCATGTTCGGCGGTCAGACCTCGGTGCCGATGGTCATCCGCACCCCCGGTGGCGGCGGCCAGCAGCTGGGCGCGACGCACTCACAGAACATCGAGCTGTACTACGCGTTCGTGCCGGGCCTCAAGGTCGTCGCGCCCGCCACCCCCGCCGATGCGAAGGCGCTGCTGAAGGCCGCCATCGAGGACGACGACCCGGTTCTGTTCCTGGAGAACCTGTCGCTCTACAACACCAAGGGCGAAGTGCCGGACGATCTTCCGGCCGCCGAGATCGGCAAGGCCGCGGTCACCCGCGAGGGCACCGACATCACGCTGATCGGCTACTCGCGCATGGCCACCGTGTGCACCCAGGTCGCCGAAAAGCTTGCCGCCGAGGGCATCTCGGCCGAGGTCGTGGACCTGCGCAGCCTGCGCCCGCTGGACCGCGACACCATCATCGCCTCCGTCAAGAAGACCGGCTGCGCCGTCATCGGCGAGGACGACTGGCTGACCTACGGCATCGGTGCGGAGGTCGCGGCGTCGATCTCCGACGGCGCGTTCGACTACCTCGACGCCCCGGTGCGCCGCGTGGCCATGGCCGAAGTGCCGCTGCCCTACGCCAAGCCCCTCGAGAAGCTGGCGCTCCCGTCGCCCGATTCGCTCTACAAGGCCGCCCTCGAAACCCTTGCCGCCGTCGGCAAGCGCCGCTGAGAACCGGAAGGAACCATGTCTGAAGTAACCATGCCCCGGCTCTCCGACACCATGGAGGAGGGCGTCGTCTCGGCCTGGCTGAAGCAGGTCGGTGACCAGGTCAAGGCCGGCGAGATCCTCGCCGAGATCGAGACCGACAAGGCGCTCATGGAGCTCGAGGCGTACGAGGACGGCATCCTCGAGGCGATCATCGCCGAGCCCGGCACCACCGTCGCCATCGGCGAGCCGATCGCAATGCTCGGTGACGGCAGCGGCGCGTCCGCCGCTGCGGCCCCGGCCGCTGCTCCCGCCCCGGCCGCCGCTCCGGCTCCCACCGCCGCTCTCGCTCCCGCTGCCGCGCAGGCGGTTTCCGCTCCGGCCGCCGGAAACGGCAGCGCCCCCGCGGTTTCCGCCGACGGTGAGCGCAAGCGGACCTCCCCGCTGGCCCGCAAGGTCGCCAAGGAACTCGGTGTCGACATCAACGCCGTGAACGGCACCGGCCCCAACGGCCGCGTCACCAAGCAGGATGTCGAAAACGCGGGCAGCACAGCCGCTCCGGCCGCCCCCGTGGCCGCCGCCCCGGCCCCCGCTGCGGCCCCGGCCGCCGTCGCCCCCGCGACCGGCGACTACGACGAGATCCCGCTGACCACCATCCAGCGCGTCTCGGCCCAGCGTCTCACCGAGTCCAAGCAGCAGGCCCCGCACATCTATCTCACCAGTGCGATCGATGTGACCGAGCTGCTCGCCTTCCGTGCGCAGATCAACAAGACCCTGGAGGAGACCGGCTCCGGCAAGGTCAGCGTCAACGACCTGCTGGTGAAGGCGGTCGCCACCGCGCTGCGCCTGGACCCGGCCGTGAACGTCTCCTTCGCGGGCGACAAGCTGCTGCAGCACAAGTCGATCAATATCGGCATCGCCGTGGCCACCGACGCGGGCCTGTTCGTCCCCGTCATCCACGACGCCGACCGCAAGTCCGTGTCCGCCATCGCGGCCGAGGGCAAGGAGAAGGCCGGGCGCGCCCGCGACCGGAAGCTCAAGGGCGAGGACATGTCCGGCGGCACCTTCACCATCTCCAACCTGGGCATGTTCGGCATCGAGCAGTTCACCGCCGTCATCAACCCGCCGGAGTCCGCGATCCTCGCGGTCGGCGCGGCCCAGGACGAGCTGAAGCTCGACGGCGAGAAGGTGGTGTCGCGCAAGATCCTTCGCGTCACCCTGTCCGCCGATCACCGCTCCATCGACGGCGCCGTCGCGGCCCGTTTCCTGCAGCAGCTGAAGGAGCTCATCGAGCACCCGCTGCGCATCGTGACGTAGTCACAATGCACGCCGTGACGTAGTCACAGTGCACACCGTGACCTGGTCACACCCTTGAACCGCCGTCCGATTTTTGATCCAGGTCGGACGACGTAAGCCCGCCACCCGGCGCGCGCGGCATTCCCATGCCACGCCGCGCGCCCGGAAGCCGAACTCACCCGGCGGCGGGCCAGAGAAGCCGGATGGCGTGGACCGGGTTACCCGGTCGGTCCACACCGTCCGGCTTTTCGCATCTCTACCGGCGTGACGGTTGCCACAACACCGACAGGATGAGAAGCTTTGGTAGTAACTCTCTCATCCTGTCGGCGTGTGGCAGTCGACGGGAACGGTTGATCAAAGGAGATCCACCATGACCGCCGCCATCGAGCTCGGCCGGGAGTCGCGCCCCGAGCGCCGCCCCTTCGGACCGGACACCCGCCTCTGGGAAGACACCGGCCTGATCACCTTCTCCCTGACCGCCGGATCCGCGTTCCTGCTCCAGACCATGGAACCGACCATCGCCGCGGTGGTGGACGAGCACTCGACCTTCCGCACCGACCCCATGGGTCGCGCGATGCGCAGTCTGGCCTCGGTCATGATGTGGGTCTACGGCGGCGACGAGGCGCTGGCCGAGGCCGATCGGCTGCGAAAGATGCACGCCACCTTGAACACCACGGACGCGCACGGCGTCAAGCACCGCGCCCTGTCCTCCGCACCGTGGGCGTGGGTCCTGCACACCGGCGTCTTCGCCTTCACCGAAGGCAACAAGTACTTCTCCAGCGACAAGCTCACCGACGCCGACAAAGAGGCGTATTACCAGGAAACCGTGCAGCTCATGCGCAATTTCTCGGTGGCGCCCAAGGAGATCCCGGCGACCTACGCCGAGTGGGAGCCGTGGTTTCGGGACCAGGTCGAAAACCACCTGGAGGTCACGAATGTCGCCTACGACTATCTGAAGGTGATCCGGAAGATCGCTCCGCCCAAGCAGATCCCGCGCCCCCTGCACCCGGCGTGGCGCGCACTCACCGACCCGGTCGGCCGCCTGCAGTACTTCTTCACCGTCGGCACCACCCCCGACATCGTGCGCGACAAGCTCGGCCTGGAATGGACCGCGAAAGACGAACGCGCCCTGCGCGTCCTGGGCTGGTTCATCGGCCGCGCCGTCCCCGTCCTCCCCGAACGGATCCGCTACTTCCCCATCGCCTACGAGGCCCGCCGCGTCGAACGCGACCGCGCCCGCCTACGCAAGATGATCAACCTGCGGCCGCTGTAGCCGCCTCGTCCCGCAGTGCCGCCGCGAGGGCCGCGGCGGCGGCTTCGGCGGTGAAGCGCGGCCAGTCGCGGATCAGGGTTTCCGCCGTGCCGGTCTGCACGAGCATCGAGGGCAGTCCCGCGTTCGCGGCCGAACCCGTTGTGGCCCAGAGATGGCGGGGGTCGGAGCCGTTCGGGTAACCGGCGAACAGGCGATGGACGACCGCGGCGCTGAAGAGGGTGCCCAGGCCGTCCTGATCGGTGATGGCGCCACGGAAGCCGAGTTCGGGTGCGGGAGAGACCATGAGGGCCGCGCCGGGGAGTTCCTCGCCGGAGCGGTGCAGGGCGGCGAAGAGGCCGTGCATGATGTTGCCGCCCGACGAATCACCCATCACCGCAATCGATTCCGCGGGAATCGCGTGGTCGTGACGCAGCCGCCGCCATACCGCGAGCAGATCGCCGACGATGGCCCGGTAGGGCGGTTCGGGCGCGGCGACGTACTCGGGGAACAGCACCCGCATTCCGGTGGCGCAGCCCGCCCGGGCGGCCAGTGCGTGGTGGCTGAGCAGCGATCCCAGTGAGAAGTCGCCGCCTCGGACGTACAGCAGCACCCGGTCTCTGGACCCGCCGGGGCTGTCCAGCCAGGACGGGGTCATGCCGGTGCGCGCCCGCAGTGGGGTCGCCCCGGCCGGGAGTGCACCGGGTCCGGAAGTCGGCTGGTGAGTCATGTGCTGCCCTTTCGAACTCGGTCGTGCGGCTGTGGTTCGTATAGAACCTATGCGCCGCGTGCCGTTTCGCCGGGGACAGAAGGTGCCGCTGTGCGGTCAGGACGCGCCAAAACCGGCGAGCCGGCGGGCCAGGCGGTCGCGTACCATCGGCCACTCCTCGGCGATGATCGAGAACAGCACGCTGTCGCGGATCGTGCCGTCCTCGCGCCGGAACTGTCGGCGCAGGGTGCCCTCGTAGACCGCGCCGAGCCGGGAAATCGCCTGTTGGGACCGGTGATTGCGGACATCGGTCTTGAGCTGCACCCGGCCCGCGCGCAGGGTCTCGAACGCGTGCTCGAGCAGCAGCAGCTTGGCTTCCGGGTTGATCGCGCCGCCCCACACCGACGGGGTGTAGATGGTGAACCCGATCTCCAGCCGCGCGTCCCGCTGATGCACGTCCAGGTAGGCGGTGACGCCGATGATCGCCCCGGCCGGATTCCCGCCGATCTCCCGGCGGGTTCGCACCGTCCAGACCTGCCAATCCGGGAGCGAGTCCAGTTGCCGCAGCCGCTCTTCGAACTGGGCGGCGTCCTCCGGCTGCCCTGGAACATGCGCCCACACCCGGGCGTGATCGAGCGCCCGGAACAACTCACCCGCATCGGCCGCCGGGTCGGTCGGAGTCAGCTCGACGAACCGACCGGTCAACACCGTGCCCTCCGGGATCGGCCACACCATGTCCGGCCACACCGAGTCGTTCGGCCGTGGATCGGAAACCGGCTGGAACCGACTCGATTCCGTGACGTCCTGCGCATCGGCCCGCGTCTCGATGGACATTCCGGCGCTCCCCCTCGCTGTCGATTGCTGATCCCGAGACTAACGGAGCGGCCGTTACACGGCCCGGGCACCCCGTTTCCTGGGGCTGGATCGCGGCGGGCCCAACCACCAAGGTCGAATGGTGATCATGAGGATGGTGATGTGGCGCGCGCTGATCGGCGTGCTGCTGGTGGTGGGGGCGGTGAGCGCGCCCGCACGGGCGCAGGCCGATACGCCGCAGTATCAGTGGCACGAGGAGTTCATCACGTCGGCGGACGGCACCCGGCTGCACGCCGACGTGCTGCGCCCGGCCGGGATGGCCGACGACGTGCGCACCCCCGTGATCATGACCGTCAGCCCGTATCGCGCGCATCTCATGCACCTGAGCGAACCTCGGATCAAGGGCGGCCCGTCCACCGAGGATCTGCCGGTCTCGATGTTCCTGCAGGCCGGATACACCTACGTGATCGTGGATCTGCGCGGCTTCGGCGGCTCCAACGGCTGCCCGGATTTCGGCGGGCCCGGCGAGCGCTCGGATGTGAAGACGGCGGTGGAATGGGCTGTGGGACAGCCGTGGTCGAGTGGGAAGGTCGGGTTGGAGGGCGTCTCCTACGAGGCGTGGACCGGGCTCATGGGTTTGGCCGAGCGGCCCGCCGGGCTGGCCGCGGTGGCCGCCTTCGAACCGGTGGTGGACCCCAACGCCTACCTTTACATGCAGGGCGTCGCGTGGAAGTTCTCGCTCAAGCCGATCAGCGAGAACGGTATCCGGCCGGGCGATTTCGCGGGCTTCGAGCATCTGCTGATCGCCTCCACGCCCCCCTATCCGACCGATTCGGCCGAGTACAAGGCGAACGCGTCGAGCATCGATCCGGCGTGCTATTCGCACTACCTCGCCGAAACCACCGACCATGACGCCGGTTCCGCGTGGTGGCGCGATCGCGACCTGGTGGAGAAGTTGCGCGGCAATACGATTCCGCTGTTCCTGGGCCAGGGTTTCGTCGACTACAACACCAAGGCCGATCGGGTCTTCCAGCTGTGGAACGGCCTCGGCCCCGGCGATCACAAGGCGTGGTTCGGCCAGTGGGGGCACCGGGACTGCACGGAGAAATGCGGCGCGACCGACTTCGGTGCGCAACTGCTGGCGTTCTTCGACAAGCACGTGGCGGACAAGGACGTCACCGTGCCGGGACCGCGCATCACCGTCGGCCAGTTCGACGGCCGCTGGCGTTCGGAGACCGCGTGGCCGCCCGCCGACAGCCGGGCCGTCGACCTCGATCTGCGCACCGGCCGCTACACCGATCGCGGCCTGACCCCGGGCGCGGACCGCGAGATCTGGACCGTCTCCCAGCCCCTCGACCAGGACCAGCACCTGGCGGGCGCGCCGACCGCCACCCTCGCCCTGGACGGCCCGGCCACCGCGACCGTCGCCCTCGAGGTCTACGACATCGCCCCGGACAATCGCGCCACGGTCATCACCCGCGGCATCGCCCCGGTCTCGCCGACCACACAGGTCCGGCTGCTGGCCCAGGACTGGCCGATCCCGGCCGGGCACCGCATCGGGGTCCGCGTCACCGACGTGGTCGACGACGTGTGGGCGCATTCGCCCGCCTTCGCCCCGGTCACCGTCACCTCGGCCCAGCTGCACCTGCCCCTGCTCGGCAGCGTCCGCACGCCCGACCTGCCGGGTGAGGCGGGCGAATCGATTCCCAAGTGGCGAAACGAGAAGACGGTCTCCCTGGCCCCCGATGTGGTGAACAATGCCACTGTGACCATGAACTTCCCTCCCAGGTCGGGCGGTTAGATCCATGACCCGCACCGATCGGAACCGCTTCGCGGGAAGGCCGCCCGACGGCCCGGCCGTCGACGAAGTCACCGCCGAACGCCTGGCAGCCGCCCTGCGCTGCCGCACCGTCTCCTACGAGGACCGCGAACGCATCGACCTCGCCGAGTTCGACCGGCTCGCCGAACATCTCGAGCGCTCGTTCCCGCTCGTCCACACCCACCTGACGCTGGAAACCTTCGGCCACAGCCGGTTGTACCGCTGGGCGGGCACCACGAGCTCCGATGCGGGGGTCCCCGCCGCGACCGATTCGGCGCGGCCGCCGCTGAAATCCACCGAGATCGGTTCGCGCACGGCGGATCTGGATGCCGGCCGGGAACACGCCGGTACGACAGGCGCGCCGGACGGGAGCACGGGAGGCGTGATTCCGAGCGAGGTCGCGGCCTCCCCGGCCGGGCCAGAATCCCCGGATCATGAGCAGGCGGCGGCAATTCTGCTGGCGCACATGGACGTTGTGCCCGTCGATGATGTCGACGGGTGGACGTATCCGCCATTCGCCGGGAAGGTGGATGACCGATTCATCTGGGGCCGTGGCGCTATCGACGACAAGAGCCGGGTGCTGGCCATCTTCGAAGCCGTCGAGCAGGCCCTGCGCGACGGGGTGCGCCCGGCGCGGACCGTGTATCTGGCCTTCGGGCACGACGAGGAGATCTTCGGGACAGGTGGTGCGGCGCGAATGGCGCAGCGGCTGCGGGAATCCGAGGTGCGGGCCCGGCTGCTGCTGGACGAGGGCGGCGTGATCACCACGGGCGTGGCCGACGGCATCGACGTGCCGGTGGCCACGATCATGGTGGGCGAGAAGGGTTTCGCGACCGTGCGGCTGTCGGTGTCGGATGTGGGCGGGCATTCGTCCATGCCGGGACGCGAGACCGCGGTGGGGCGGCTGGCGCGGGCGGTGGCGCGGATCCAGGATCATCCGTTTCCGCTGCGGCTGACGCCGGTCGCGGTCGACATGCTGCGGCGGGTGCGGGAATTCGTCTCCGAGCCGCGGCGGACCCTGATGGGGCTGGCGACCACGGCGGGCCCGCTGGTGGCGCGGGCGCTGGCGGCCCGGCCGCAGACCGAGGCGCTGGTGCGCACCACCACCGCGCCGACCATGATCCGCGGCGGGGTGAAGCCGAACGTACTGCCGCAGCGGGCCGAGGCGTTCGTGAATTTCCGTATCCTGTCCGGTGATTCGGTGGCCGATGTGCTCACGCACTGCCGGAAGGTGGTGCGCGACAAGACGGTCAGCATCGAACTCGACGGGACCGCGTCGGAACCGTCACCGGATCCGGCCGCGGGGCCGGACTTCGAGCTGATCGCCGACCTGGCCCGCGAACTCGTGCCGGGTGTCGCCGTCACCGTCGGTGTGGTGCCCGGCGCGACCGACTCCCGGTTCTACGACGATCTGGCGGCCACGCGCTGCAATTTCGCCCCGATCGTGATGGACGCCGCCGATCTGGAGCGATTCCACGGCACCGATGAGCGCATCTCCCGGGTGGACTACGCCCGATTGATCCGGTTCAACCGCCTACTTATCGACCGTCTCGCCCACCTCGGGTAGTTGACGCCGTGCCTGATCGGTGAGCGAGAATGGCTCCGCTGGCAGGCGAATTCTCCCGAATCCGCCGAGCGTGACCACTCGACTCGAAGGGAACGGCGATGACGCGCACGGAGACCGGTGAATTCCAGGGCGCGGGCGGCCGCGTGTTCTGGCAGTCGTGGCTGCCCGACGGCGAACCGCGCGCCGTGGCCGAGATCGTGCACGGATACGCCGAGCACTCCGGCCGGTACGCGCATGTGGCCGAGCGGCTGACCGGGTCCGGAATCGCGGTCTACGCCCTCGACCACACCGGGCACGGCAAGTCGGAGGGGCCGCGCGCCAATGTCGGCTCACTCGACGACGCCGCCGACAATGTGCGCACCCTGCTCGCCACCGCCACCGGCCGCCACCCCGGCCTGCCGAGCTTCCTCATCGGCCACAGCATGGGCGGCCTCACCACCGCGTACCTGGCCGTGCGCGACCGGCCGGAGGTGACCGGCATCGTGCTGTCGGGCCCGGCCATCGACATCGCGGCGGGCAATGCCGTCCAGCGCCTGGCCGCCCCGCTGGTCTCGAGGTACCTGCCGAATCTGCCCGTGGTCAAGCTGGATTCGAAGCTGGTCAGCCGCGACCCCGAGGTGGTGCGCGCCTACGACGAGGACCCGCTGGTCCATCACGGCGGCGTCCCCGCCCGCACCGCCGGCGAAATGCTGCGCGCGGGCGAGTTCGTGAAATCGCACATGGACCGGTTGACCGCGCCCCTGCTGGTCCAGCACGGCACCGACGACGGGCTCGCCTCCCCCACCGGCAGCGACCTGCTCGAGCAGCACGCCGCCGCCACGGACAAGACCGTCATCCGCTACGACGGCCTGTTCCACGAGATCTACAACGAGCCCGAACAGGACAAGGTCCTCACCGACCTGGTCCACTGGCTCGAAGCCCATATCCCTGCCGCCTGAGCAGATTCGGCGGCACCCCGGCGCGCGACGCCATTGTCGCTACGCGCAGCCGTTGAGCGATGTCTGTTGGACAACCCCGGGGTGCCGCTGCTCATGGGATAACTATCGCCGCCCCGGCTTACACGGCGCTGACGCCGCCCTGACACGCCCGCTGACAGTCGTGTGGATGCTATTTGTACGTCTGCAGACAGGCGTTCTCGCCGTCGAGGACGCCGGTTCGGAAGGCCTCGAGGCGCACGAAGCCGCTGGGCACCACATTGCCGTCGACGTCGGCGGCGGCCAGGCCGTCCGAGAGGAGACCGGAAATGGCCGCGTCGAGATCGGTTGCGGAGAGCTGCAAGTCGCTGCCGGGCCGACTCAGCTTGGTGCTGTACGCGCCGGAGAAACAGGCGGCGCGCAGGCCCGCGGTGTCGGCTCCGGTGATACCGAGCCTGCGGGCCTGCTGGACGGCGAGCATGTAGCGCGAGACGAACACCACGAAGGCGTTGTAATCGCCGCTCACCATGGCCGAGAGCAGCTCGCCCTTCTCACCCGAGCTCGCGCGTTCGGCCAGGGTGGGGATATCCGTGCCGATGACGTTCGTGCTCGGACAGTACGAAACCGGCTGGGTCGCGGTCACTGTCGGACAGTTGCCGGTGACTCCGTTGTAGTCGTAGCTCGGTTCGGGCGTGATCGGATAATTCTCGGCCAGCGACTTCGCCACCAGGGCCAGATCGGGTTGGTCGACCGGGAGCTGCCGTTCCTTGTCTCCCGGTTGGAAACTGGTGGGCAGGGTGCCGCGGCGCTGCTGAAGTTCGGTGCGGGTGATGGCTTTACAGCCGCTCGCGCCGTCGGTGTAGCCGATCTGCACGGCGGTGACCCGTTCGAACGCGGTGCCGTGCTCGTCGCGCGACGCGCCGGGTTCGCGGTCCCGGAAGGAGATGACCGCGGCCAGCACGCCGTTCAGCCCGTCGGTGGTGTTGAGGGTGAAGTGGCGCGAATTCCCTTCCGCCACCGCGCGCAGGAACACTCCGGCGAAGCAGTCGGCCTGCTGTTCGCGAACCACGGTCGGGGTGAAGTAGCCGTTCAGTTTGGCCTGCGCCTGCACGGAGTGCCCGTACTCGTGTGCCAGCACCATGACCACCGACATCTGCCCGAACTTCTTCACCAGCGTCGGCAGCAGGGTGCCGCGGTCCCAGCCGATGGTCTGATCCTGGCTGCAGTAGGCGGCATTGACCTCTTGGAAGGTGCTGGTGCGGCAGAACTGGACGGCCTGGGCGCGCGGGGCGGTGGCATCCCAGGAGATGAAGCGCGTGACCGGCGCGAAGGTGCCGGGAAAGTACTTGGCGTACTGGTCTTTCCAGTAGGCGGCGATATCGGAGATGGCATTGAGGGCCAGCTTGTCGATCGGGCCGCCGTCGCCGTTCTCGGCCGTCAGATCCGCGTCGGGCACCCCGGCGCGCGGACCGCTGGGACCGGCGGCCGAAGTCTGTCCGGTCAGTTCCCACGGATTCGTGGTCACCGGGGCCGAAACATTCTGCGCGGCAGGCGCTCTCATCCCGGAGCAGCCGGTGAGCGCCACCCCCGCCACCAGGAGCACGACGGCCAGCCCCAGCCGCACCCGCGACGTCCCCATCTCGCCTCCCGCACCGCGCTCGTGCCCCGAGTATCCACCCGGATATCGCGCGAAGTCCCCGGTCCCGCAACGTCGATGCGAAGGCGATGCCCGCTCCCGGCGTGCCGCCCGCGACACGCAGCCGTGAAAACTGCTGGGCGGGCCGTCGCGTCCGTGGCACAGTCGAGCATCATGAGCGACTACCGCCGCCTCAACCGCGCCAACTGGGACGACCGCGCACCCCTGCACGCCGGCTCGCGCGACTACGCCCTGGACAGCTTCCTGTCCGATCCCTCCTTTCTGAGCGGGGTGGTCCGCTTCGATCTGCCCCGCCTCGGCGACATCCGCGGTCTGCGCGCGGTCCACCTGCAGTGCCACATCGGCACCGACACCCTGTCGCTGGCGCGGCTGGGCGCGACCATGACCGGCCTCGACTTCTCCCCGGCCTCCCTCGCCGAGGCCCGCAAGCTCGCCGAGGCCAGCTCCACGCCCATCGATTTCGTCGAATCCGACCTCTACGACGCCGTATCCGCCCTGGGCGCGGGGCAATTCGACCTCGTCTACACCGGCATCGGCGCGCTGTGCTGGCTCCCGGACATCCGCCGCTGGGCCGACACCGTCGCCGCCCTGCTGCGCCCCGGCGGGCGCCTGTTCATCCGCGACGGCCACCCGATGCTCATGTCGATCGACGAGACCCGCGCCGACGCCCTCACCATCGGCTACCCGTACTTCGAGACCGCCGAGCCGATGGTCTTCAGCGACGGATCCACCTACGTGGACACCGATTCCGCCCTCACCCACACCACCACCAACGAGTGGAATCACGGCCTCGGCGAGATCGTCGAGGCCGTCCTGCAATCCGACCTGACCCTCACCCAGCTGGTCGAGCACGACAGCACCCCGTGGGAGGCGTTGCCCGGTCGCATGATCTGCGACGACCTCGGCGAATGGCGGCTCACCGACCACCGCGAACGCCTGCCGCTGACCTTCACCCTGCAGGCCCGCAAGCCCTGACGGAACCCGCGCCCCGCCTCCCGCGTCCAAGCCTTCACAGACCGAGCGATGCCTCGGGAGGGCCGGACGATGGGAGGACGCCGATGGATCCGGAAGCCTTGCGGCGCAGGGCCCGACTGAGCCAATCGGGTGCCGAGCACGACCAATCCCGCCTGACCGACCGCGGCCTCGACCCCGACTACATCACCTGCCTGGAGCATTTCCCCGACCTCGCACACGAGCAGATCCATGACAGCGTCCAGGCCATGAGCCCCGGCGACATGCAACACGCCGCCCAAACCTGGGTCACCATCGCCGACAGCCTGTTCGGAGCCGCCTCTGCCCTGCACACCACCGTCCAGTCGGCCCTCGCCGACGGCATGGCAGGTCATCTCGCCGACGCCGCCGAAGCAGCCGCCCGCCAATTCGTCCGCGACGCCACCGACGTAGCCGAGATCATCCACGGCACCGGCCACCGCATATTCGCCGCCGCCTACGGCGCGGAGGCCCTCCGAAAAACCGTGCCCCCGCCCCCGGCTCACGGCTCTGCCGGCGAGCGTGACAACCAATACCGTCTCGCCTTGGCAGCCCTCGACGCCAACTACGTCCCCATCTACCCGCCCGCAGGCGCGTCGATCCCAGCTTTCTTCCCGATCACAACTCCGGGAAGCGGCCGAGCCGACACGGCATACAACGCCGAAGATCCCGGCGGCACACCGGATTCGAACCCGGACACGATCACACAACCGGCCGGTTCGCACACCCCCGACCCGGTCACCGATCGCCGGACAGGGCCCACCGAGGTGCCATCGTCGCCTGCCCCGTCGAATGACTCGACGCCTGCCGCCGATCCACGCACCCCGGCGTCCGGCACACTCGTTGATTCGCATGGCGTCTCGGACCCGGAAGCCGAAAACCGCCCTGCTTCCTCCGGGAGCGAAACCAGGCCCGCCACCACAACCCCGGGCGTCGACCCCGTCTCCCCCACACCGACCGGCAGCCCAACCATCCCGACCCCCGCACACACACCGACGCCAACCCCAGACCCCGGCCGCAGCTTCCCCACCCCACCGAACCCTGAGCTCGCACAACCGAAGTCGCCTTCACTCCCGAACGGCCCCGAACCCTCCACCCAGAACATGCCCCCCGGCATGTTCACCCCCGGCACCCGCAGCACCCCCGACTCGGACGCCGCCCACTACAGCCCGACATGGCTGATCCGCGACCGCACCACCGAACTACTCGGCCACCCCCTCCCCTACGTCCCCCAAACCATCGGCGCCGAATTCCTCGCGGCCCGAAACGAGCCAGCGACTGCCGAGGACGACTTCGAATGAGCCCGCGGCCGACCACTCGGTTGCTCGCCGCGTGGACCTTGCCCTATTCGCCGCCGAAGACTCTTTCCACCACTGTTTTCGCGCGGCGGGTGACGCGCATGTAGTGGTCGAGGAATTCGCTGCCGTCGTCGGTGGGCCAGCCCGCCACCCGGGCGATGGCCGACAGCAGGGTGCCGGGGCCGGGGAGTTGGTCGGCGGGTTTGCCTCGGACCAGGACCAGCGCGTTGCGGGCCTTGGTGGCGGTGAGCCAGGCGTCGCGGAGGAGGGCGGCGTCGGCGGCGTCGATGAGTTCGGCGCGTTCGATGGCGTCGAGGGATTCGAGGGTGGAGGTGTTGTGGAGTGCGGGGACCTCGTTGGCATGCAGCAGTTGCAGGAGTTGGACGGTCCATTCGATGTCGGCGAGGCCGCCGCGGCCCAGTTTGGTGTGGGTGGCGGGGTTGGCGCCGCGCGGGAGGCGTTCGGAGTCGACGCGGGCCTTGATGCGGCGGATCTCGCGCACGCCCTCGGGGGACATGCCGCCCTCGGGGTAGCGGATGGGATCGATGGTGCGCAGGAAGCGGATTCCGAGGTCGCGGTCGCCCGCCACCTGATGCGCGCGCAGCAGCGCCTGGACTTCCCAGGACTGCGCCCAGTTCTCGTAGTAGGCGGCGTAGGCGGCCAGGGTGCGGACCAGTGCGCCGTTGCGGCCCTCGGGCCGCAGCCCGGCGTCGACCTGCAGCGGCGGATCGGTGCTGGGTGCGCCCAACAATCGTTGCACCTGTTCGGCGACGCCGATCGCCCACTTCACCGCGACGGTCTCGTCCTCGCCCGGGCGCGGGTCGCAGACGAAGATCACGTCGGCGTCCGAGCCGTAGCCGAGTTCCATCCCGCCCAGACGCCCCATCCCGATGACCGCGAAATCCGCGGGCGCGGGCCTGCCGAGTTCGGCCTCACTGGCCCGAATCACGGCCTGCAGCGCGGCTTCCAAGGTCGCGATCCACACCGAGGACAGCGCCTCGCACACCTGCGCGACATCGAGCATGCCGAGCACATCAGCGGAGGCCACCCGCGCCAGTTCGTGGCGGCGCAGCGACCGGGCCGTCGCGACGGCCCGCTTCGGGTCGTCGTAACGGCTTGCGCCGGAGAGGATTCCACGCGCCACATCGGAGGGCTGGGTGGCCAGCAGCAGCGGCCCGTCCGGCCCGTCGGCGTACATGCGGATGGTCTCGGGCGCGTTGATCAGCAGGTCGGGCAGATACGCCGACGACCCGAGCACGATCATCAGCCGCTGCGCGATGGCCCCTTCGTCGCGCAGTTCGCGCAGGAACCAGATCTCGTTGTCGAGGCCCTCCGACACCCGCCGGTAGGCGAGCAGGCCCGCGTCGGGATTCGGTGTCTCGCCGAGCCATTCGAGCAGGGTGGGCAGCAGCAGCGCCTGAATCCGGCCCTTGCGCCCGACCTCCCCGGTCAGCGCCTTCAGATGCCCGAGCGCGTTCTCCGGTGCGACATAACCGAGCGCGGCCAGCTGCCGCACCGCCGCCTCGGGGCTGAGCCGCAGATTGTCGGCGTCGAGCCGCGCCACCGATTCCAGCAGCGGCCGGTAGAACAGCTTGGCGTGCAGGCGTCGCACCCGCATGGCATTGCGTTTGATCTCGCTGGTCAGCACCCCGACCGCGTCCTGGCGCCCGTCGGGCCGCATGTGCGCGGCGCGGGCCAACCAGCGCATGCCCTCCTCGTCCTCGGGGGCGGGCAGGGTGTGGGTGCGCTTGAGTTTCTGCAGCTGCAAACGGTGTTCGAGCAGGCGCAGGAATTCGTAGGAGGCGGTGAGGTTGGCGGCGTCGTCGCGGCCCACGTAGCCGCCCGCGGCCAGCGCCGTGAGCGCCTCCACGGTGCCCTGCACGTGCAGCGATTCGTCGGCCTTGCCGTGCACCAATTGCAGCAGCTGCACGGCGAATTCGACGTCGCGCAGACTGCCGTGCCCCAGTTTGAGCTCGCGTTCGCGCAGATCGGCGGGGACCAGGTCCTCGACCCGCCGCCGCATGGCCTGCACGTCGGCCACGAAGTCGGGCCGCTCGGAGGCCGCCCACACCATGGGCATCAGCGCCTCTCGATACTGCTCGCCCAGTTCCAGATCCCCGCTGGCGGGCCGCATCTTGAGCAGCGCCTGGAACTCCCAGGTCCGCGCCCAGCGCTTGTAGTAGGCGATGTGCGATTCCAGGGTGCGCACCAGCGCCCCCGCCTTGCCCTCGGGCCGCAGCGCCGCGTCGATCTCGAAGAAGGCCGCGCTGCCCACGCTCATCATCTCGGCGGCGAGCCGGGTGGCGGTGGTGTCGGCGGGTTCGGCGACGAAGATGACGTCCACGTCGGAGACGTAATTGAGTTCCCGCGCACCGCATTTGCCCATGGCGATGACGGCCAGCCGCACCGGCACGTCGCGTTCGGCGCACACCCGCGCCACCGCCACCGACAGCGCCGCGGTGAGCGCCGTGTCGGCCAGATCGGTGAGATGCTGCCCCACCTGCTGATACGGCAGCACGGGCTCGTTCTCGACGGTGGCGGCCAGGTCGATGGCGGCCAGCAGCATGAGCTGATCGCGATACCGCTTGCGCAGCAAGGCGATCGCCTCCGGCCCCGTCACCTGCGCCCGATACAGCATGGGCCCGGCGTTGGGCCCGTTCTCGGGCTCGGCCTTGACCGAGTCCAGCAGATCCGCCAGCAACTCCGCGCGCCCCGGCAGCGTGGGCCGTTTCAGCAGCTGCCACGCCGGCGGATCGGCCACCAGGTGATCGGCGAACGCGCTCGACGACCCGATCAGCGCGAACAGCCGCCCCCGCAGCGCGGCATTGCGCCGCAGCTCGTAATCCAGTGCGGCCCAGTCGCTCCCGAGCTGCTCCCGCAACCGGATGAGGGTCAGCAGCGCCAGGTCGGCGTCGGGGGAACGAGACAGCGCCCACAGCAGCGGGACGCTGTCCACATTGTCCCAGGCCAACTCCCGCAGGGAGTCGGCAGCCGACGGCTCGAGCAAACCGAGCCGTCCAACACCGGGCACAGCGGAACGAGCAGTCGGTGGCCGAACCATTCTTTCAAATTACATGTCACGCAGATCCGACATGCGGCCGAACCCTCCGAAACCAGACATTGTTGCCCGCCCGCAGCCGCACCGATTCTTTCGCGAGCCCGCGGCGTTCAGGGTGTGACCGCGGGCTGGTCGGCGGCACGCAGGCGCTGGCGCATGCGGCCGATGCCCTCGATCTCGAGCTCGACGACATCGCCGGGGCGCAGGTAGGGGAAGCGGCCGGACAGCGCGACCCCCTCGGGGGTGCCGGTATTGAGGATGTCACCGGGTTCGAGCACCGCGAACTGGGACAGGTGCCAGACCAGATACGCGACGTCGAAGATCAGGTCCGCGGTGCTGGAGTCCTGGCGCGGCTCGCCATTGACGAAGGAGCGCAGCCGCAGATCCTTGGGATCGAGTTCGGCGGCGGGGACCAGCGCCGGACCCAGCGGGTTGAAGGTCTCGCAGCACTTGCCCTTGGACCATTGCCCGCCGGACTCCTCGAGCTGGAAGCGGCGCTCGGAGACATCGTTGGAGATGGTGTAGCCCGCGATGCACTTCCATGCCTCCTCGGGCGAGTCGAGATAGCGGGCACGCGAACCGATCACCACCGCGAGCTCCACCTCCCAGTCGGTGCGGTCCGAACCGCGCGGGATGAGGACCTCGTCGTACGGGCCCACCACGGTATTGGGCGTCTTGAAGAAGACGACGGGCGTCTCCGGCGGCAGCGCACCGGATTCGGCGGCGTGCGCGGCATAGTTCATGCCGATGCACCACACCGCTCCCGGCCGCGCCACCGGCGCACCGACGCGACGGCCGGTGATGTCGATGCGGGGCAGGCGACCGGCGTCGAGCGCCGCGGCGGCGGCCGCGATGCCGCCGCCCGCCAGGAAGTGGCCGTCGATATCGGCGGTCACGGGCGTCAGATCGTATGCCTGCCCGTCCGCGCCGAGCAGGATCGGCCGTTCCCGGCCGGGTTCCCCCACGCGCTGCAGCTTCATTCGTGTTCTCCGGATTCTGTCGAATTGGTCAGGGCAGCCGGTAGATCCGGCGGGCGGTCTCCGTCAGCACCGCGGTGCGGTCGGCGGGAGACAGTGTGGTCAGGGTTTCGAGGGTGGTCCGCCAGACCTTGCGATACGTGGCGGCGGTGAGCGTGAACGGCCAGTCCCCGCCCGCGAGAATTCGATCCGGCCCGAACACCGACAGCGCGTGATCGACGTAGGGCTGCCAGTCCGCGGCCGTGAAGCCCGGCGCGGAGACCGTCGCCAGGCCGGAGAGCTTGGCCACCACGTTCGGGCAGGCCGCGGCCTCCGCCAGCAGATCGGCCCACGGCTGCCAGCCGCGTTCGGCGATCGGCGGTTTGCCCAGATGGTCGAGGACGATCGTGAGCGTGGGGTGCGCTGCGGCGATCACCGGAATCTGCGCCACCAGATCGGGTCGTTCGGCGACCGCGTCGAAGACCAGCCCGGCGTCCGCGAGCAGCGCCAGGCTCTCCGAAACCTCTTGGCGCAGCAGCCATACCGGGTCGGGGTCGCGGTGGATGAGGTGCCGGACGCCGACCAGCGCCGGGGGTGGCGGGCCGTCCAGTTCCGCGGCGGTGCGGGCGGGGTCGTGCAACGGCAGCCAGCCGACGACGGCGGTCGGCAGCGGCGCGCGCTCGGCGGCGTCGATCAGGGTGCGGGTCTCGGCGAGCGAGTCGGCGGCCTGCACCAGCACGAGTGCGCCGACCTCGAATTCGGACAGCTGCGGCGCGAGGTCGTCGAGGGTGTAGGTCCGGTACAAGACATCCGATGTTTTCTCGAGCCAGTCGTACTCGACGTCGAACTTTCCACCGTCGATGTCCCAAATATGCACGTGAGCGTCTACAGTCATCGGAGGCATGCAGTCCCATCCTGGAAAGTGGGGAATCGGTCTTGTCGGTCACCGACGATGCGATAGCGCGAATCAAGGCCAAGATCGTCTCCGGCGATCTGCGGCCGGGTTCGAGACTGCCCCGCGAGGCCGACCTCGCCGCCGAACTGGGGGTCTCGCGCAATTCGCTGCGGGAGGCGGTGCGGGCGCTGTCGCTGGTGCGCATCCTGGACGTCCGTCAGGGCGACGGCACGTATGTCTCCAGCCTGGAACCGAATTCGCTGCTGGACGCCATGAGCTTCCTGCTCGAATTCCACCAGGACGATTCGGTGCTCGACATCCTCGGGGTGCGCCGCATCCTGGAACCCGCCGCAACGGCGCTGGCCGCCCAGCGCATGTCCGAGGCCGAGATCGAGCACCTGCGCGCGCTGGCCGAGCCCCCGCCCAGCTCCTCGGTCACCGACCTGCTGGCCCTGGACCTGAGCTTCCACGCGGCCATCGCCACCGCCTCCGGCAACAAAGTCCTGGCCTCCCTGCTGGATTCGCTGTCCATGCCCACCACCCGGGCCCGCATCTGGCGCGGCGTCACCGAGGAGGGCGCGTTCGAGCGCACCGTCGCCGAGCACCGCGCCATCTGCGACGCCATCGCCGCCCACGATCCCGAACTCGCCCACGCCCGCGCCCTCGCCCACGTCGCGGGCGTCATGGAATGGCTGGCCCGCGCGGCCGGTTGAGCCTGCCCCGCCGGTTGAGTCCACGCGGCCGACCGAGCCCCCACCACCCGCTGAACCCACGCGCCCGATGAAGCCCGCCCCGCCGAATGAGTCCACGCGGCCGACCGAGCCCCCACCACCCGCTGAACCCACACGCCCGATGGAGCCTGCTCCGCCGAATGAGTCCACGCGGCCGATTGAGCCCGCACCACCCGCTGAACCCACGCGCCCGGTGAGGCCCGCGTAACCGGTTGAACCCGGCGCGCCACCCGAGCCCACGCTGGTTGTCACGCGCATCCGAGGTCGTGCCAGAGTCGTTCCGGCACGGGCGTGTTCAGCATCTCGAAGCTGTCGGCGATCTCCGCGGCGGTGCCGGCACCGAGCACGGTGGCGGTGACGGCGGAGTGCCGCCGGGGGAATTGCAGGGCGGCGGCGCGGAGCGGGACACCGTAATCGGCGCAGACGCGGGCCATGTCCCGGGCCCGGGCGAGCACCTGGAAATCGGCGGTCTCGTAGTCGAAGGTGGTGCGGCGCAACGGATCCGCGAGGATCCCGCTGTTGAGCACACCGCCGACCAGAACGGCGATGCCGCGGCGTGCGCATTCGGGGAGGAGTTCGGCCTCGGCGCGCCGGTCCAGCAGGGTGTAGCGACCGGCGATGAGCACGCAGTCGATCGGGGCTTCGCGCGCGAAACGCAGAGCGGTCTCGACCGTGTTGACGCCCACGCCGATCCCCGCGGTCAGCCCCTGCTCGCGCATGCGGACCATTTCCGGCACGGCCGAGCGCAGCGCCTGCTCCAGGTGGTCCTCGGGATCGTGCACGAGCAGCATGTCCACGTGGTCGAGGCCGAGCCGCGCCAGCGAATCTGCGAGGGATCTGCGCACGCCCAGCGCCGAATAGTCCCTGCGCCGTGACCGTTTCGGCGCTCCGTAGAACCCGTCCGTGCCGTCGACGGCCAGCGGATCCTCGCGCAGCAGCCTGCCGACCTTGGTGCACACCCAGTAGTCGGTGCGCTCGCGGCCGCGCAGGAACGGCCGCAGCCGTTCCTCCCCCTGTCCCGCACCGTAGTGCGGCGCGGTGTCGAAGGCGCGAATTCCCGTCTGCCAGGCATTGTTCAGCGCCTCGCGGGCGGCCGCGGCGCCCACCGGCCGGAACAGCCCGGCGTATCCCGCGCCGCCGAGGACGACCCCGGGCAGGCCGGGCAAGGTGAGCGGCTGCGGCCGGGCAGCGGATCGGCTAAGCATCGCCGCGCTCCCCCGCGAGATCCCAGACCACCGGCAGTTCGGCGTTACCGTCCGAATAGTCGTGCGGCACTGCCAGAAACGCCCCCATGTAGCGCTGCCACTCGATGTTCACCGGCAGTCCGGCGAGTTCCCCGAGCAGCTTGTCGTAGCTCTCGCAGTCGATGACGTGGAACAGGTTCAGCCCGCTGCGCCAGATCGTCCAGTCGGTGGCCCCGGCCGCGCGAATCGCGGCGACCAGTTCCGCGGGCACCTGCCGGTGGGCGGCCTCGTAGTCGGCTTCGGCGCCGGGTTTCAGCTTGGTGTGCAAGGCGATTCGCATGTCACTCCTGTCGGCGGCCACCGGCGATCCGGGTGATGACGAGCGCCACCAGGATGAGTGCGCCATTGATGAACTTCAGTGAGTCGGCGCTGACCCCGCCGTAGGACAGCAGCTTCTGGATGAGCGTGAGGATCGCGATGCCGAAGAAGGCGCCCAGCACCGACCCGCGCCCGCCATTGAGCGAGACCCCGCCGATCACGCAGGCGGCGAAGACATTGAAGATCATCCCGTCGCCCTGGCTGACCTGGACGCTGGCGAACTGCCCGGTATAGATCAGCCCGCCCACCGCCGCCAGCACCCCGGCGATCACCAGCACCGTGATGACCACCCGATCGGTGCGGATGCCCGCGGCCCGCGCCGCGGCCTCGTTGCCGCCCACGGCGTACAGGGCTCGACCGGCTGTGGTGTAGTTCAGCACCAGATAGCCGGCCGCGAAGAGCAGCAGGCACACAATGATGTTCACCGGTACGTCGAGCACCCGCGCATTGCCCAGCCATGCCACCGCGTCCGGAATCTTGGTGAGGGTGAAGCCGCCGGTGAGGAAGGTCAGCAGCCCGCGCAGCGCGATCAGCATGGCCAGCGTGACGATGAACCCGTTGAGCCCGAACCGCACGATCAGCAGCCCGTTGACCAACCCCACCACCAGACCCGTGAGCAACGCGATGGGTATGGCCATCCACGGTGAGGCCCAGGTGAACGCCCCGACCTTGGATGTCCCCATGGTCACCCAGATGGCCACTCCCGGAGCGAGACCGAACGTGGACTCCAGCGACAGATCCATCCGACCCACCACCAGCACCAGCACCTCGGCCAGCACCAGCAGCGAGATGCCGCTCATGGTGGTGAGCACGTTCACCAGGTTGTCCGCCGAGACGAAGCTGGTGTTGATGAAGTAGCCGACCACCAGCACCAGCAGGATCGGCGGCACCAATAGGAAGTCACGTAATGAGCTCCAGCGCACTGGTATTCGCGTCCGCCGCACTGCCACGCCCGCGGGCTCCGCCGCATCGGTCGCGGCGGTCATCGGCTCGGTTCCGGTCGTGCTCATGTCAGTCCTCCCATGGCGGGGACGAGTTCCCGGTCGTCCCAGCCATTTCCGCATTCAGCGGTCACCACGACCGGCACCCGGTCGCAATCACGCGGATCGTCGAGTTCATCCGAGGCCGCCAGGATCCCCGTGCCGCGGGCGGCCGCGGCGCGCAGTGCCTGTGTCGCGGCGGTCACCGGTTCGGTTCCGGCCGTGCTCATGTCAGTCCTTCCATGGCGGCGACGAGTTCCCCGTCTGCCCAGCCCTTCTCGTATGCGCCGGTCACCGCGCCCTGCACCATGACCAGCACCCGGTCACAGTCGCGCAGGTCGTCGAGTTCGTCGGAGACCACCAGGACCGCCGTGCCGCGATCGGCGGCGGTACGCACCACGGCGCGCAGGGTCTCCTTGGAACGGACGTCCACGCCGGCGGTCGGGGTGATGAGGATCAGCACGGAGGGTCCGGTGGCCAGGGCGCGGGCGAACACCACCTTCTGCTGGTTGCCGCCGGAGAGTTCGGCGACGCCCTGCTCGGGTCCGTCGACCTTGATGTCCAGATCCGCGATCGCGGTGCGGGCCAGCGCATCCCGGGTACGGCGCGAGAGCAGGCCGAAGCGGCCGAGCCGACGCGGCACGGTGAGGGTGGCGTTGTCGGCCACGCTCATGGTCAGGACCAGCCCCTCGTCGTGACGGTCGCGGGGGACGAAGCTGATCCCGGCGTCCCGCGCGGCGGGCACGCCGCCACCGCGTAACTCACGCTCGCCGACGTGCACGGTTCCGCTTGCGGCGCGGCGTAATCCGACGATCGTCTCGGCCACCTCGACGCGGCCGCTGGAGCCGCCGCCCGCCAGCCCGACCAGCTCTCCGGGCCGCACGTCGAAAGTCACCGCGCCGAATTCGCCGGGCCGGGTGAGCTTCTCCACCCGTAGCACCGGCCGCGCGTGCGGGTCGGCGGGCAGGCGCGGGACCGCTTGTTCCAGTTCGGTGGAATCGCCGGTCATGGCGGCGATCAGCTCGCGTTTGCCGAGCTCGGCCACCGGTGCGGTGACGATGTGCCGGGCATCGCGGAAAACCGTGACATCGGAACAGATTTCGTAGGTCTCGTCCAGATGGTGGGAGATGAACAGAAAGGTCACGCCCTGCGCCTGCAGGTCCCGCATGCGTTCGAACAGCCGCCGGATTGCCGCACCGTCGAGCTGCGCGGTCGGCTCGTCCAGAATGATGAAGCGGGCCCCGTACGACAGCGACCGCGCGATCTCCACCAGCTGCCGGTGCTCGACCGAAAGCTCCCGCGCCGGTGTGTCTTCCGCGACCGGCACCGACCAGGTGTCGAGCAGTTCCCGCGCGCGGGCGCGCACCGCGCGCCACCGCACGATCGGGCCGCCGAAGCCCTGCCGGTTGATGAACAGGTTCTCCGCCACGGTCAGGTCCGGAATGATCGTCGAATGCTGGTAGACGCATGCCACGCGGGACCGCCAGGCGTCGCGGTCGGCGGTCGGCGGCGCGGGCCTGCCCGCGAAGCGCACCTCCCCCTCATCAGGAGCTGCGAGTCCGGTCAGGATCGACACCAGCGTCGATTTGCCCGCGCCGTTGCGGCCGACCAGGGCGTGGGTGCGGCCCGCGGTCACCCGCAGCCCGACCCGATCCAGGGCGGTGGTGCGGCCGAAGCGCTTGGACACGCCGATCGCCTCGGCCACCGTCGAATCATGGTCCGGCACTGAGGTTTCCAGGTCCGGCACTGTTGTTTCCGTCATCGGTAAGACCGCTTCCACCCGGTGCCGGTCAGTGACCCCGGCCCCACAGCGCGGGATCGGTGCTGGCGAGGGTGTTCAGCTCACCCACCTTGCCGCCGCTCTTGGTCACCACCGGCGCGGGCAGCTGATCCTCGAGCTGGCCGTTGCCGGCGTCGACGATGACCGAGCCGTGGTCGGTCGGTCCGGGCGTGAACTTGCGGCCCTCGGTCGCCGCCTTGGCGTAGAAGACCGCGTACTGCGCGTAGAGATCGGCGGGCTGGGACACGGTGGCATCGATATCGCCGTTGTCGATGGCGTCCAGCTCGGCCTTGATGCCATCATTGGAGACGATCGTGATGTGGCCCGGCTGACCGGCTTTCACCAGTTTGTTGGTGCGCTCGAGCAGCGCGAGCGTGGGTTGCAGGAACGCGCCGCCCGCCTGCATGTAGATGCCGTTGATATCGGGATCGGTGAGCAGCTTGTCCTGCAGGCCCGAGACCGCGCGGTCGCCCTTCCACTCGGTGGGGATCTCGATCACCTTGATGCCCGAGTACCGCGTGCGCATGCAGTCGGCGAACGCCTGGGAGCGGTCGCGACCGTTGATCGAGCTCAGATCACCCTGGAATTCCACGACTTTGCCGCTGCCGTGCAGTGTTTCGCCGAGATAGACGCACGCGTTGGTGCCGTAGGCGCGGTTGTCCGCGCGCACCACCATGTAGGCCCCGCCCGAGTCGGGCCGGGTGTCGACGCTGACCACCGGCACGTGCTTGGCGGCGGCCGCCGACAGCGCGGGCTTCACCGCCGCGGTGTCCTGCGGGGCCATGATGACGGCCTTCACGTTCTTGGCCAGCAGCGTGTCCACATTCGATTTGAGCCGGTTGGCGTCGTTGTCGGAGCTGGTGTTCTCGAGCTTCACCCCGGCCGCGGCGGCCTTCGGTCCGAGGTATCCGGCGTAGGCGCTCCAGAAGTCGGTGTCCGAGCGGGGCTGATCGGCCCCGACCAGGACGCCGTCGGCGGCTCCGCTGCCGACGTTGACGGCGGCGGGCGCGCCGGAGCCGCCGGTCGATTCGCGGGAACAGGCCGCCGCCGCGGCCACGACGAGCGCGGCGGCCAGCGCCGCGCCGATGATTCTGGTGTTCATGAGTTTTCGAGCTCCTTTGCCGAAACCTGGGCTGTGGGTGCGAGTTCGACCGGGGACCGCCAGGCCGCGCCGGTGGGATAGCGGTAATCGCGCAGGGTCTCGGGCAGCATCTCGGCGCTGAAACCCGGTGCGCGCGGCGCGAGATAGCGGCCGTCGGCCACCCGCACCGGATCGCGGAAGTGCTCGTGCAGGTGGTCGACGAATTCGATGGCGCGCTCGGCCATGGTGCCGGAGATGGCGACGAAGTCGATCATCGCGAGATGCTGCACCAGTTCGCACAGCCCGACCCCGCCCGCGTGCGGGACGACCGGGACGCCGAACTTGGCCGCCAGCAACAGGATCGCCAGATTCTCGTTGACGCCCGCGACCCGGGTGGCGTCGATCTGCAGGATGTCCACCGCGCCCGCCTGCAGCAGCTGCTTGAACAGGATCCGGTTCTGCCCGTGCTCGCCGGTGGAGATGGGCGTCCCGGCGACGCGGCGGCGGATCTCCGCGTGGCCCAGGATGTCGTCGGGGCTGGTGGGCTCCTCGACCCAGGCCAGCCCGGCGGGCGCGAGCCGCGAAATCCATTCCGCCGCTTCGTCGACGCCCCAGCGCTGGTTGGCGTCCACGGCCAGCCCGATGCCGGGGCCGACGGCGTCGCGGGCGATCTTCACCCGGCGCAGGTCCTCGTCCACATCGCGACCCACCTTGATCTTGATGGTGCGGAAGCCGTCGGCCACGGCATCGCGGGCGAGCCGGGCGAGCTTGTCGTCGGAGTAGCCGAGCCAGCCCGCCGAGGTGGTGTAGGCCGGGTATCCGGCGGCCAGCAGCTGGGCGGTGCGCTCGGCGCGGCCGGATTCGGCGCGGCGCAGGATGTCGAGGGCCTCCGCCGGTGACAGCGCGTCGGTGAGGTAGCGGAAGTCGACCAGGTCGACGATCTGCTCCGGTGACATCTCGGAGATCAACTGCCACACTGGCTTTCCGGCGTATTTCGCGGCGAGGTCCCAGGCGGCGTTGACGACCGCGCCGATCGCCATGTGCATGACGCCCTTTTCCGGCCCCAGCCAGCGCAATTGGGAATCGCCGGTGAGCTCGCGCGCGAATCCGCCCAGATCGCCGATGATCTCGTCGACCCGGCGGCCCACCACGTGGTGCGCGAGCGCCTCGATGGCGACCTGCTGCACCTCGTTGCCGCGGCCGATGGTGAACACGAAACCGTGCCCCTCGGGCCCGCCCCGGTCGTCGGTGCGCAAGATCGCGTAGGCGGCCGAATAGTCCGGATCCGGATTCATCGCGTCCGAGCCATCTAGTTGCGCCGACGTGGGGAACCGGACATCGTAGGTGTCCAACGCGGTGATACGTACCATGCGGTTTCCCATCTGCCAGTGATCTGGATCACGACTATACATCCGATGTCTAGAAGCGCAATGGGTTTGGCAAATCCCCGAGTCTTGGCTAATCCGAGCAATATTCAAGCGATCCCCTCGCCCGCAGTGCTACCTTCGGGAAGCCAAACATCGGATCAATAGCGTGAGGTGGCTATGCAACACCCCGAGCTGGACGGACTCGCCGCGGTCGTGACCGGAGGGGGATCGGGCATCGGCCGGGCCGTCACCGCCGCCCTGCGCGCGGCGGGCGCACGCGTCGCGGTCCTCGACCTGAACCCCGGTCCCGCCCGGCCCGACGGCCCCGCCCTGAACTGCGATGTGGCCGACGATGATTCGGTGCGCGCCGCCGTCGCCGCCGCCGTGGACGCCTTCGGCCGCCTCGACATCGTGGTCAACAACGCCGGCATCGGGGCACAGGGCACCGTCGAGGAGACCACCGACGCCGAATGGCGGCAGGTCCTCGAGGTGAATGTGCTGGGCGCGGTGCGGGTTTCGCGGGCCGCGCTGCCGCACCTGCGCCGCTCCCCCGCCGCGGCCATCGTGCACACCTGCTCCATCGCCGCCACCACCGGCCTGCCCAACCGCGTCGCCTACAGCGCCAGCAAGGGCGCGATCCTGGCTCTCACCCGCGCCATGGCCGCCGACCACCTGGCCGAGGGCATCCGCGTCAATTGCGTCAACCCCGGTACCGTCGACACGCCGTGGGTGCAAAGGCTGCTCGCCGCCGCCGACGATCCCGCCGCCGAACTGGCCGCCCTGCGCGCCCGCCAGCCCCACAGGCGGCTGGTCACCGCCGAGGAGGTCGCCGCCGCCGTGCTCTATCTGGTCAGCCCCCGCGCATCCTCCACCGCCGGAACGATGTTGGAGGTGGACGGCGGCATGCATTCGCTGCGCTTGCGCGCCCCCGAGACCGTGGAAAGTATCGAACGGTGACCGAGCGCAGAATCCCCAAGCCCCGAGACCTGGCCCCGCTGCTGAAGTTCGATCGGCCGTTCGGCGGGCGGGACCGCAAACTCGCACGGGCGCAGACCATCTGGGACCTGCGCGAGCTCGCCCGCAAGCGCACCCCGAAGGTCGCCTTCGACTACACCGACGGGGCCGCCGACGCCGAACTGTCCCTGGCGAGAGCCCGGCAGGCGTTCCGCGACATCGAATTCCGCCCGGAGATCCTGCGCAATGTGGCCGACACCGACACCGCCGTCACCGTCCTGGGCGAACAGGCGCGGCTGCCGTTCGGCATCGCCCCCACCGGCTTCACCCGCATGATGCACACCGCGGGCGAGATCGCGGGCGCGCGCGCCGCGCAACGGGCGGGCATCCCCTTCACGCTGTCCACCATGGGCACCACCGCCATCGAAGACGTCGCGGCAGCAACGGGTTCCGGCGCGCGCAACTGGTTCCAGCTCTACATGTGGAAGGACCGCGACCGTTCCATCGCCCTGGTCGAGCGGGCCGCGAAGGCCGGATTCGACACCCTGGTCGTCACGGTCGACGTCCCGGTGGCGGGCAATCGGCTGCGCGATGTCCGCAACGGCATGACCGTGCCGCCGTCGATCACCGTCACCGGCGCGCTCGACGCGCTCCGGAAACCTTGGTGGTGGTGGGATTTCCTGACCACCGAGCCGCTCGCCTTCGCCTCCCTGGACCGCTGGTCCGGCACCGTCGCCGAACTGCTGGACTCCATGTTCGACCCCACCGTCGACTTCGACGATCTGGCCTGGGTGCGCGAGCAGTGGCCCGGGCGGGTGCTGGTGAAGGGCGTCCAGACCGTCGCCGACGCCAAACGGCTGGCCGGGCTGGGCGTGGACGGCATCGTGCTGTCCAATCACGGTGGCCGCCAACTCGATCGGGCCCCGGTGCCGCTGCACCTGCTGCCGCAGGTGGTCCGGGAGGTCGGCGACGACCTGGAGATCCACCTCGACACCGGCATCCTGCACGGCGCGGACATCGCCGCCGCCCTCGCGCTCGGCGCGCGCTTCACCCTCATCGGCCGCGCCTACCTCTACGGCCTCATGGCGGGCGGCGAGGCCGGTGTGGACCGGGCCATCGAGATCCTGCGCACGCAGCTGGTGCGGACGATGCGACTGCTCGGGGTCGGCTCGGTCGAGGAGCTCGAACCCCGCCACGTCCACCTGATGGAGCGCTTCCGTCCGCTCGAATGAACCGGGTCGCGCACCGGAACGCGGACGGGCCGCGAGCACCGAGGTGTTCGCGGCCCGTCCGGGTCGAAGCGATTACAGCCCGAGGTATTCCTTGAGCTCGTAGGGCGTCACCTGGTTGCGATAGCCCGCCCATTCGCGGCGCTTGTTGCGCAGGAAGAAGTCGAAGACGTGCTCGCCGAGGGTTTCGGCGACCAGCTCGGACTTCTCCATGTTCTTCAGCGCCTCGTCCAGCGACGCGGGCAGCTCGCGGAAGCCCATGGCGCGACGCTCGGCGGAGGTCAGCGACCACACGTCGTCCTCGGCCTCCGGCGGCAGCGTGTAGCCCTTCTCGATGCCGCGCAGACCGGCCGCCAGCAGCACGGCGAAGGTCAGGTACGGGTTGCAGGCGCTGTCGGGGCTGCGGATCTCGACCCGCCGCGAGGACGCCTTGTTCGGGGTGTACATCGGAACCCGAACCAGGGCAGAACGATTCGAGCGGCCCCAGGACGCGGCCGTCGGGGCCTCGCCGCCGTGCACGAGGCGCTTGTAGGAGTTCACCCACTGGTTGGTGATGGCGCTGATCTCGGGCGCGTGCTCGAGGATTCCCGCGATGAAGGCGCGCGCCGTCTCCGACAGGTTGTCCGGATCATCCGGGTCGGCGAAGGCGTTCTGCTCACCCTCGAACAGCGACATGTGGGTGTGCATGGCCGAACCCGGGTGCTCGGCGAACGGCTTGGGCATGAACGACGCCCGCACGCCCTCGTCGATGGCGACTTCCTTGATCAGGTAGCGGAAGGTCATGACGTTGTCGGCCATGGACAGCGCGTCCGCGTAGCGCAGGTCGATCTCCTGCTGGCCCGGCGCGCCCTCGTGGTGGCTGAATTCCACGGAGATGCCCATGGATTCGAGCGAGTCGATGGCGTGGCGGCGGAAGTTCGGGGCCTCGTCGTGCACGGCCTGGTCGAAGAAGCCGCCATTATCGGCCGGGACGGGCTGGGAGCCGTCGTGCGGGCCCGGCTTCAGCAGGAAGAACTCGATCTCGGGGTGCACATAGCAGCTGAAACCGAGGTCGGCGGCCTTGTTCAGCTGCCGCCGCAGCACGTGCCGCGGGTCCGCCCAGGACGGCGAACCGTCCGGCATGGCGATGTCGCAGAACATGCGCGCCGAGTGCTGATGCCCCTTCGACGTGGACCACGGCAGCACCTGGAAGGTGGAGGGGTCCGGCTTGGCCACCATGTCCGCCTCGGACACTCGGGCAAACCCTTCGATGGCCGATCCGTCGAAGCCGATGCCTTCCTCGAACGCGCCCTCCAGCTCGGCGGGCGCGATCGCGACAGACTTCAGATAGCCCAGGACATCGGTGAACCACAGTCGCACGAAGCGGATATCGCGCTCTTCGAGCGTACGGAGGACGAATTCCTTCTGACGGTCCATGTCCGCGACTGTAGGGGCCGGGAGTTAAATCCGTGTTACATAAACGTCAGCAGGCGCGGCGAGTGCTCTGTTTAATTGCCCTCCGCTTCGCTCCGGGCGGGATTTGCGGCGCTGGAGGTCTCGTTCTTCCCTCCCTCCGCTCCTCCGCTTCGCTCCCCCGCTCCACTCAGTCCAGAACGAGACGCGCCGCAAACCTTTCGGGAAGTCAGCAGGTCAGGCCCGCGGCGGG
>NZ_WRPP01000017.1 GCF_009760405.1 Nocardia terrae | reverse complement strand
TCCGAGTGCACGACACGCAGCTCCTCGATCACCGCACGGGCGGCGAACAGGTCAGCTGCGGTTTCGGTCATACATTCGATCATAGTTTCGAATCAAGCGACACGACAGCATGATCGAAGCAACACGCAGCGTAAATTGTTGGCTACCAGAGAATTTAGACTTCCATCACTGTGGCGAATCCGTGAATCATTGCCGCAATGGCGAAGTCGAACCGAGCGTGGTCATCGGTTCCCGCCGAGGTTTGGGCGGCTCGCAGGATCAATGGGAATTCGGCGGGATCGAGCGATTTCAGGAACTCGATCGAGCCGGGTTCCTCCGCTTCGTTCACAGGCGCGGTCCGGACTTCCGAATTGGCGTGCGCCACAACGAACAGAGTGATCGCATTGAGGGCGTCGAGGGCGGTTCCGAGCTCGAAGCCCGAGTCCACCAGTAGTTTCAGACCGCGCTCGGCGGTTTGCAGGGTGCGGGGAGTCACGGCGGGGCGGGCGGCGACCAGCGGTAGGGAGCCCGGGTGTTCCAGTAGGGCGGCGCGGAGGGCTCGGGCGTAGTCGCGGATGGCGATTTGCCAAGGGCCGTCGGCGAATCCGGTATCGGCCCGGGACATGACACGCTCGACCATGCCGTCCAGGAGCGCGTCCTTATTGGGGACGTAGTGGTAGAGCGTCATAGCTTCTACGCCCAGTTCAGCCCCCAGCTTGCGCATGGACAGCGCCGCTACGCCCTCGCGGTCGGCGAAGGCCAAGGCCGCGTCGAGTACTTGCTCGCGCGAGATCCCGGCTCGTTCGGCTCGGGTGCGCTTGGCGGCCATGAGTTTTCCTCCGAGGGTTGACAACTCTTACGTCGTAAGTGGAGCATAGTCCACGGCAACGAACTCTTACGACGTAAGAGTCATCGAGATCGGGAGAACCTCATGAACACCACCGCCGTCGCCGACAACAAGACCGTCATCACCGCGTTCATCGACGCGCTGAACCACGGCCTCGAAGGCGGTACGGAGTGGGTGCGGTACCTGTCCCCGCAGGTGATCGACCACAACAAGGTGATCTTCGGCGAGGAGGACACCCCCGGCGCGGCCATCGAGGGCTTCCGGCAGCAGCTCGCGGCCTTCAGCGCCACCGAGGACGCGCAGAGCGGAATCCTGGTGCAGGAACTGATCGGCGAGGACGATCGCATCGTCGCCCGCCTCCGGGTGATCGGCCGGCACACCGGCGCGCACGCCCGCATGCCGGAGCCGACCGGCCGGACCTGCGACGTCGAGCAGATCTGGATCTTCACCCTGACCGACTCGCGCATCACCGAGATCCGCGCCGTCAGCGACCGCCTGGGCATGTTCCTCCAGCTGGGCTGGGACTGGCCGACGGTCGACTGAAACCGGCACGGGCAGTGCGTCGCTCGGGCCGCCAGGACCGGAACGCCCTGGCGGCCTTCACTTCCTGACCTCAGTTACCGAGAGGCGGGAAGGTGAAACTCGAGCCGGTGCCCAGCGTCGAAGCCAGGAATTCGAAGAAGTTGTTCACAGCACTGCCGCTGAACATCGCGTCTCCTAGGGGGTAGTGGTGGTCGTCCCGCCCGGCTGGATGACCGAGGTCGACGAACCAGCGGTCACCACATGAGCGATCGCGAGCAGCAGGTCGGTGAAGCCGCTTCCGGTGTACAGGGGCATTGCGAATCCTTTCGGGGAAGATCTGGTCTTTGCGCGCGAATTACTTCGCGGAGTCGTTCTTCAGCTTCGGGCCCTTGGGGGTGTAGCTGGTCGTGGAGCCACTGCCCAGGAACTTCAGCACCTGGGAGACGATCGCGCCGATGTCGACGGTGGTGCCGGTTCCGGCGGGAGGAGTGGTGGTCATGGTGTTTCCCTTTCTTTCACGACGCGGACAAACCCCTCGATTTCTGGTTTTCTCGGGACCGCCGCACGAGGCCGGTATGGCCTCGGGTCTTGGATTGCGGAACAGCTTGTGCCGCAGGACTAGTCGGGCTCGACGGACATGGCCTGAACCAGGGAGGCGGGCCGCATATCGGTCCAGTGCGCCTCGACATAGTCGAGGCAGCTCTGCCGGACCGATGGGCCGAACGCGGCGGTCCAGCCGCCGGGAATGGCGGCGAACACCGGCCACAGCGAATGCTGGGCCTCCTCATTGACGAGTACGTAGAACTGCGCGTTTTCGTCGTCGAAGGGATTACTCATCTGGATCTACCCTTTCAGAATTCGCGCGATCTGCGCGAGCGCCTCAGGCGAGGTCATGTGCCAGTGGAGGGCCTGCACCGGGTGATCGCGGATGTCGCCGTCGATCACCGCCGACCAGCCGGTCGCGCCGGTGGCCTGCCGTTGTTCCAGTGCCGCGGTGAAATACGTGAGATCGCCGTGGAATACGCGCGGCCGGTACTCCTGCGCCAACGCCATCGACCGCGTGCCGGACTCCAGCACCCGGGTGATCGCCTCCACGCCGAACGACGCGAGGCTGAATCCGCCCGCCTCACCCAGCGCGACCAGCCGTGCCGCCAGTTCGGAGGGTTCGGTGACATCGCCGAGGTCGAGCTCCGCGGCCCGGTCGCCGAGCAGCCCGCCCAGCATTTCGGCCACCGCGGCACGGGAGTCGTCCGCGGCTTCGACGTCGGGCACGGCCAGATGGCTGTCCATCATGGCCAGCAACGCGACCTGCTCGCCGTCCCGCTGCAGCCGCACCGCCACCGCGTGGGCCAGTACACCGCCGAGCGACCAGCCCAGCAGGTGGTACGGCCCGGCCGGCTGCACCGACCGGATCGCGGCCACGTACACGTCCGCCCATTCCTCGATCGAATCCGGCAGCGCACCACCGGCTTTCAGAGCCGGTGACTGCAGGCCGTAGATCGGCCGGTCCTGGTCCAGATGGGCGCTCAGCCCCGCGAACGACCATGAGATGCCGCCCACCGGGTGGATGCAGAACAGCGGTTCGAGGCTGCCTTCCCGCCGCAGCGGCAGCAGTACGTCCAGGGCCGCGTCCGCACCGGCGAACCGGGTGCCGTCCGCCCGCAGTTCCCGCGCCAGCTCGCCGGGCGTGAACGCGGTGAACAGCAACAGCAGCGGAACCGGTTCGCCCAGCAGCTCACCGAGCCGCGCCACCAACCGGGTGGCCAGTAGCGAGGTGCCGCCGAGCTCGAAGAAGCCGTCGTCCAGGCCGACCCGCTCGACCCCGAGCACCTCGGCGTAGGCGGCGCATACGGTGGCCTCCAATTCCGTGGTGGGAGCGCGGAATTCGCGCACCGCGAAGGACGGTGCGGGCAGTGCGCGGCGGTCCAGCTTGCCCGACGGGTTGAGCGGCAGTTCCGCCAGCGCGACGTAGGCCGAGGGCACCATGTACGCGGGCAGCCGCCGCGCCAGGGCCCGGCGGACCGCGTCGATGTCCGGCTCGCCGAATCCCTTGGCGGGCAACAGGTACGCGACCAGGTGCTCGCTCGCGCTGTCGGAGCCCGGCCACACCGTAACCACGGCCTGGGCGATCTCCTCCAGCGCGGTCAGCGCGGTCTCGATCTCTCCCAGTTCGATCCGCAGGCCGCGCAGCTTGACCTGGAAGTCGGTGCGGCCCAGGTATTCCAGTTCGCCCTCGCGGTTCCACCGCACCAGGTCGCCGGTGCGGTACATGCGTTCCGCGACGCCGAACGGGTTGGCGACGAAGCGATCCGAGGTCAGGTCGGGCCGGGCGACGTAGCCCTGCGCCAGCTGGTCGCCGGCCAGGTACAGCTCGCCCGCGACGCCCGCGGGCACCGGCCGCAGCCGCGAATCCAGCACGTACACCCGGGTGTTGAACACCGGCCGCCCGATCGGCACCGTCTCGAGGTCGGCGTCGATGACCTCGTGATAGGTCACGTCGACCGCGGCCTCGGTGGGTCCGTACAGGTTGTGCAGTCGTGCACCGGTCAGTTCGCGGAGTCGCTGCGCGGTGCCGCCGGGCAGCGCCTCGCCGGAGGCGAAGACCTGACGCAGCGAAACACACTCGCGGGCCGCGGGTTCGGCCACGAAGGCCGCCAGCATGGACGGTACGAAATGAAGCGTAGTCACATTTTGGGCAAAAATAATCCGCGCGATATAGGCCGGATCGCGGTGGCTCTCGGGAGCCGCCACGACCAGGCGCGCGCCGACCTGCAAGGGCCAGAAGAACTCCCACACCGACACGTCGAACGTGGCGGGTGTCTTCTGCAGCACGACATCGTCGCCCCGGAGCCGGTACTCGGACTGCATCCACACCAGGCGGTTGACGATGGCCCGGTGCGAGACCGCCACACCCTTGGGACGGCCGGTCGATCCGGAGGTGAAGATGACATACGCGGTATTGCCCGCGACCAGCTTGTCCCGGCGTTCCCGCGCGGTGATCGGGTCCGCCGCGTAGCCCTCGAGCGCGAGCCCGTCGAACCGAATCGCCGGAATCCACGCGGGCACAGCGAGATCCGACGCGGTCAGCACCAGAGCCGGGCGGGCAGTGTCCAGGATGTAGGCGACGCGCTCCTCCGGCTGCGCGGGATCGATCGGCACATAGGCCGCACCGGCCTTGAGCACCGCGTAGATCGCCACCACCAGCTCGACCGAACGCGGCAGGGCCAGCGCCACGGTGTTCTGCGCACCGATGCCGCGCTCGATCAGCATGCGCGCCAGGCGATTCACGCGGGCATCGAGCTCGGCGTAGGTGAGCGTCTGCGGCTCGGCGCCGTCCATCACCAGCGCCACGCTGTGCGCGTGCCTGCCGACCGCCGCGTCGAACAGCGAGACCAGTGTCGGTTCCGGTTCGACACCGAAAACGGCGGTGGTGTCGTTCCATTCGTCGAGCACCAGGGTGCGCTCGTCGGCGTCGAGGATGTCGATCTCGCCGGTCCGGACCGAGGCATCGGCCACCACCGCGTCGACGACCCGCCGGAAGCGGCGGACGAAGCCCGCCACCGTGTCGGCGTCGAACAGGGCGGTCGCGTAGGTCATGGTGGCGGTCAGCCCGGCGGGCGCACCGTCGGCGTCGTAGCTGTCGGCGACCACCAGGTGCAGGTCGAACTGGGTGACGTCGGTGTCGAATTCGATGGCGGACACGGCCAGCCCGTCCAGCTCGAAGGCGGCCTGCTGCTGATTGTTGAACGAGAAGCCGACCTGGACCAGCGGATTGCGATCGGTGGACCGCTCGGGGTCCAGGGCCCCGACCAGTCGCTCGAACGGCATATCCGCGTTCTCGAAGGCCGCCAGGTCCGCGGTCCGGACCCGCCGCAGCAGATCACCGAAGCCCTCGGCGGGGTCGATGCCGGTGCGCAGGACCAGCGTATTGACGAACACGCCGACCAAGTCGTCCAGCGCCGCGTCGTCACGCCCGGCGACCGGGGTGCCGACGGCGATGTCGGCCGAGCCGGTGAGCCGGGACAGCAGCGTCGCGAAGGCCGCGTGCACGGTCATGAACAGGGTCGCGCCGTGCGCGCGCCCCAATTCGGCGAGCGCCGTGTGGGTTCCGGCGTCGAGGGTGAAGTCGACGCGCCGGCCCGCGGCCTCGAACACCGCCGGACGCGGCCGATCGGCGGGCAGTTCCAGCAGCGGGGGCAGTCCGGCCAGGTTCTCGGTCCAGAAGCCCAGCTGACGGGTGATCAGCGAATCCGGATCGTCCTCCGCGCCCAGCAGTTCACGCTGCCAGAGCGCGTAGTCGGCGTACTGCACCGGCAGCGGCGTCCACGCCGGGGCCGTGCCGCCGGTGCGCGCCGAGTAGGCCAGCATCATGTCGCGGGCCAGCGGGGCCAGCGACGCGCCGTCACCGGCGATGTGGTGCATGACCACGACGAACACATAGTCCTGCGGGGCCAGTTCGAACAGCGCGGCCCGCAGCGGCACCGAGGCGGTGACGTCGAAGCCCTTGCCGATCACCTCGGCGACGGCCGTGGCGAGAGTCGACTCCTCCACCGGGATCGCCTTGAGCACCGGCAGATCCGCGACCGTGGCGGCGGGCAGCACCTGCTGGACCGGGCCCGCGACGGTCTGCGGGTAGACGGTGCGCAGCACCTCGTGGCGCACCACCACGTCGGCGATCGCGGCCTGCAGCGCCGGGACGTCCAGCGGTCCGGTCAGGCGGATGGGGAGCGGGATGTGGTAGGCGGTGGACTCCGGATCCAGGCGGTTCAGGAACCACATGCGCTGCTGCGCGGGCGAGAGCGGCAGATCCTCGCCGAGGGTCCGCGTGCGGGCCACGAGCTTGACGCGAGTTCCGTTGTGCGCCTGTGACTCGAGGCGGGCGGCGAGGGCCTCGACGGTGGTGGCCTCGAACAGGGCCCGCATGGCGACGGTGGTGTCCAGGACGGCGCCGAGTCGGGTGACCACGCGAGTGGCGATGAGCGAGTTGCCGCCCAGATCGAAGAAGTCGTCGTCCAGGCCGACCCGGTCCAGACCGAGCACCTCGGCGAAGACCGCCGCGACCGTCTCCTGGGTGGAGGTTTCGGGCGCACGGAAGGCACGTGCTTGTACGGCCGGGGCCGGGAGCGCGCGACGGTCCAGCTTGCCGTTGACGGTCAACGGGATTCGATCCACCACCACGATCGCGGACGGGACCATGTAGGACGGCACCAGCTCGGCCGCGCCGTCGCGGACGGCGTCGACGGCCGGGGCGAGTCCGTCCTGCGGCACGACGTACGCGACGATGCGGCGGTCGCCGGGCCGGTCCTCGCGCACGATGACCGCGGCCTGCGCGATACCCGGCTGGGCCAGCACCGCGGATTCGATCTCGCCGAGCTCGATGCGGAAGCCGCGCACCTTGACCTGATCGTCGGCGCGACCCATGTGCTCGAGCTCGCCGAAGCGGTTCCAGCGCCCGACGTCACCGGAGCGATAGAGCCGCTCGCCGGGGACTCCGAACGGGCTGGCCACGAACCGGGCCGAGGACAGGTCCGGGCGGCCGAGGTAGCCGCGTGCCAATTGCGTTCCGGCAATATAGATCTCGCCCGGGACGCCGACCGGCACCGGGTGCAGGCGGTCGTCGAGGACGTACACGCGCAGACCCGCGATGGCCCGGCCCACCAGCGAACCGGTGGCGGCGGCGATGGTCCCGGCATCCAGGAACCGCACCGAGACGTGCACGGTGGTCTCGGTGATGCCGTACATGTTCACCAGGCGCGGCGAGCTGTCACCGTGGCGGGCAACCCAATCCGAGAGGCGACGCAGTTCGAGGGCCTCACCGCCGAAGATGACGTAGCGCAGCGCGAGGTCACCGGGCTGCGCCAGGCGCTCGGTCTCGGCGAGCTGGTAGAACGCCGACGGTGTCTGGTTGAGGACCGTGACTTGTTCGCGGCGCAGCAGTTCCAGGAACTGCTCGGGCGAGCGCGAGACGTAGTAGTCGACCACGACGAGCTTGCCGCCGTAGAGCAGCGGACCCCACAGCTCCCAGACGGTGAAGTCGAAGGCGTAGGAGTGGAACAGGGTCCACACATCGTCGGGGCCGAAGCCGAACTCGCGATCGGTATTGGCCATGAGCCGCACGACGTTTCGGTGCGCCACGGCCACGCCCTTGGGGCGGCCGGTCGAGCCGGAGGTGTAGATGACGTAGGCGACGTGATCGGGCCGCAGCGGGGCGCGGCGGTCCGCATCTGTCACCGGAGCGTCGGCAGCATCTTCGTCATACGAGATACCGTCCAGCAGAACGGTGTTCAGACCGTCCGGAAGCTCGACAGTCACCGTCGAGTCGAGCACGACGCTGGTCGGCTTCGCGTCGCCGAGCACGTAGGCGATGCGATCGGCCGGGTAGGTCGGGTCGACCGGCACGTAGCCCGCGCCCGTTTTGATGACCGCCAGCAGCGCCACCACCAGCTCCGCGGATCGCGGCAGCATGACCGCCACCAGCGACTCGGGACCGGCACCTTCGGCGATCAGCGTGCGCGCCAGCACATTCGCGCGCCGGTCCAGCTCGGCGTAGGTCAGCTCCCGCTCGCCGAAGCGCACCGCGACGCGGTCGGCATTACCCGCCACGGCCAGGTCGAACAGGCTCGACAGCGTGGCATCGGGATCGCCGATGCTGTCGTCGCCCGCGGACACCCATTCCTCGGCCACCGCACGGTGCTCGTCCGCGTCCATCAGTTCTATATCGCCGATGATCGCTGCCGGATCGGCCACGACCGCCCGCAGGACGCGTTCCAGTCGCGCGGCGATGCGGGCGGCGGTGTCCGCGTCGAAAAGGTCGGTGGCGTAGTTGAGTTCGAGGGCCAGGCGGCCGTCGGCGTCCGGTTCGTCGGAGACCGCGAACTGCAGGTCGAACCGCGCCACGGGCTGCTCGAAGTCGACCGGCTCCAGCATCAGGCCGGGTGCCGCGTAGGACTGCGGGCCGAGGTTGTCGTAGGTCAGGACCACGGTGCACAGCGGGTTGCGGGCCTGGTTGCGGGGGACGCCGAGGGCGTCGACGACCTGGTCGAACGGGACCGTGGCGTGGTCGAAGGCGGCCAGGTCCGCGGACCGGGTCCGCGAGAGCAGTTCGTCGAAGCCGAGATCCGGTGTGGGCCGGGTACGCAGCACCAGGGTGTTGACGAACATGCCGACCAAATCGTCGAGGGCGGCATTGCCGCGCCCCTCGATCGGGGTGCCGATGGCGATATCGGTCGTGCCCGACATGCGGGCCAGCAGCACCGACAGCGCGGCGTGCCAGACCATGAACGGAGTGACATTGTGCGCCTCCGCGATTCGCCGGATTCCGGCGGCCAGACCCGCGTCGAGCCGGGTGTGCACGTAAGCGCCGCGGCCCGAGGCGATCTCCGGCCGGGGCCGGTCGGTGGGCAGCGGGAGTTCCTCGGGCAGGTCGCGCAGGGTCTCGGTCCAGAACTCCAGTTCACGAGCACCGTCGAGTTCCAGCGTCGCCCGCTGCCAGAGCGCGAAGTCGGCGTACTGCACCGAAAGGTCCGACCACACCGGGGCATTGCCCGCGGCCCGGGACAGGTAGGCGGTGATGGTGTCGCGCAGCAGCGGCGTCATCGACTGGCCGTCGCCGGCGATGTGGTGCATGACCACCACCAGCACGTGGCTGTGCTCGGATTCGCGCAGCAGGGCGGCGCGCAGCGGGACGGTGGTGGTGACGTCGAATCCGGCTCCGGCGAAGGCCGCGATCCAGGAGGGATCGGCGGCGTTCGCGCCGGTTCGGATCTCCAACGGCAGCGGCGCGGTCTCGGCGGGCAGGACCAGCTGGTAGCCGACGCCGTCCGGGTCGAGCGGGTAGATGGTGCGCAGCACCTCGTGGCGGGCGACCACATCGGCGAAGGCCGCGCGCAGCACCCCGGTATCGATCTCGCCGACGACCCGGACCGCCGAGGGCAGGTTGTAGGCCGCGGATTCGGGGTCGAGGCGGTTGAGCAGCCACATCCGGGTCTGCACCGGCGACAGCGGGATTCGCTCCGGGCGCGGCATGCGGCGCAGCGGCACGCCCTGCCCGCCCCCGGTGATCCGGGTCGCCAGCTCCGCGACGGTCGGGGCCTCGAACAGCTGGCGCACGCTCAGGTCCGCGCCCAGGGCGGCATTGGCGCGCGCCACCAGACGCATGGCCAGCAGTGAATTGCCGCCGCGCGCGAAGAAGTCGTCGTCGGCGCCGATGGTGAGGCCGCCGAGCAGGTCGCCGACGAGGGCGGCCAGCGTGGACTCCGCGCCCGGGGCGGGTTCGCGGTAGGCGACGGTGGCGGCGGTGAATTCGACCGCGGGCAGGGCACTCCGGTCGAGCTTGCCGACGCTGGTGAGCGGCATCTCGTCGAGCACCGCCAGGTGGGCGGGCAGCATGTAGGAGGGCAGCTGGGTGCGGGCGTGCTCGAGCACGGTATCCGCGGCCAGTCCCGCGCCGGAGACGTAGCCGATCAGGCAGTCGGTGCCGGCGGTGTCGCGGGCGAGGAGCACGACCGCATGGGCCACGCCCGGCGCGGACAGCAGCGCGGCCTCGATCTCGCCCAGCTCGATGCGCTGGCCGCGCAGCTTCACCTGGAAGTCGTTGCGGCCCACGTACACCAGGTCGCCGGTGCGGTTCCAGCGCGCCAGGTCGCCGGTGCGGTACATGCGCGCGCCGGGCACGCCGAACGGGTCGGCCACGAACCGGTCGGCGGTGAGCGCACCGCGGCCCTGGTAGCCGCGGGCCAGCTGCGCACCGGCCAGGTACAGCTCACCGATCACCCCGGTGGGAACCGGTCGCATGCGCGCGTCGAGGACGTAGGCGCGGGTGTTCCAGTTCGGGCGGCCGATGGCGACCTCGAAATCCGGGTCGGCGTCGGAGAATTCGTGGTAGATCGTGCTGATGGCGGCCTCGGTCGGGCCGTAGGCGTTGTGCACCGAGCCGCTCACCAGTTCGCGCAGCTTGCCGAGCAGTTCGACCGGCAGCGCCTCGCCGCCGGTGTGCAGGTGGCGGAACGAGCGCAGTGCGTCGCCGTGGCCCTCGGCCACCAGGGCGGCCAGCACGGACGGCACGTGCTCGGCGATGGTGATGCCGAATTCGCGCATGAGTCCGGCCAGGTAGTCCAGGTCCTGGTGGCCGCCGGGACGCGGAATCACCAGGGGCGCACCGACCATGGCGGGCAGGAAGCATTCCCAGACCGAGACGTCGAAGGCCAGCGGGGCGCGCTGCATGACGCGATCGGCGCGGGTGACGCCGTAGCGGTCCTCGAGCCAGCGCAGCTGGTTCATGATGGCGCGGTGGCTGGTGGCCACGCCCTTGGGCAGGCCGGTGGAGCCGGAGGTGTAGAGGACGTAGGCCAGGTTGTCGGGGCGCAGGGGGGCGAGGCGGTCGGCATCCGTCAACGGACCCGCCGAAAGAGGCTCCAGCGCACCAGATTCCGTCAGCTCCGCGACGTCGAGTACGCGGACTCCGTCGAGTTCCGGCAAGGTCGCGCCGCCGACGGTGAGCACCAGGGTGGCGTCGGAGGTGCCGAGCACGTGCGCGATGCGGTCGGCCGGGTGGGCCGGATCGATCGGAACGTAGGCGGCGCCCGCGACCACGACGGCATGGAGCGCGACCACCATGTCGATGCAGCGCTCCGCGGTGACCCCGACGATGGCGTCGGGTCCGGCGCCCTCCGAGATCAGCAGGCGGGCCAGGCGATTCACGCGGCTCGCCAGCTCGGCGTAGGTGACGCGCTCGCCCTCGAAGAAGAGCGCCTCGACCTCCGGATCCAGGGCCGCGCGGGCGTCCAGCAGCTGCGCGAGCGTCTCCACCGGCAGCGGCACGGTCGTGGCGTTGCGGTCGACCAGTAGCTGTCCGCGCTCGGCGCGGGACATGATCTCCAGATCCCCGGCCGCCGTGCGCGGGTCGGCGAGCAGGGCGCGCAGCACGCGCTCGTAGGCGTCCTGGAAGCCGCCGATGGTGGCGGCGTCGAAAAGGTCGGTGGCGTAGGTGATGTAGACCTCGATGCCGCCGGGGTCGCCGTCGGCGTCGGTGGTCTCGGCCAGCGTCCAGTCCAGGTCGAACTGGGCGACGGTGGCGTCGACGGTGAGCGCCTCGATGGCCAGCCGGTTGAGCCGGACGCTGGGCCGGGAGTGGTTCTGCAGGGTCAGGGTGACCTGGCACAGCGGTGAATGCGCCTGCGAGCGCACCGGATTCACCGCCTCGACCAGCATCTCGAAGGGCACGACGGCGTGCTCGAAGGCGGTCAGGTCGGTGTCGCGGACCTGGGTGAGCAGCTCGGACAGGGACGCGTCGGAACGGACCTCGGTGCGCAGCACCAAGGTGTTGACGAACATGCCGACCAGATCGTCGAGCGCCTGGTCACCGCGCCCGGCCACCGGGGTGCCGATGACGATGTCGCCGGTGCCGGAGAGCCGGGCCAGCGTCACCGCCAGCGCGGTGTGCAGCACCATGAACGGGGTCAGGCGGCGAGCGGCGGCGAACTCCAGCACCGCCGAATGCAATTCGGCGTCGAAGCGGCCGGCGAAGCCCGCGCCGCGACCGCTGGCGACGGCGGGCCGGGGGCGGTCGGAGGGCAGGGCCAGGACATCCGGCACCCCGCGCAGGCGGCGGGTCCAGTGCGCCAGCTGGCGGGCCAGCACCGACTCCGCCTCGTCGGGACCGCCGAGGGCGGCACGCTGCCAGAGCGCGAAATCGGCGTACTGCACCGGCAGCGGCTCGAGATTGGGGGCCTCCCCCGCGCAGCGCGCCACATAGGCGGCGGCGATATCGCGGGTGAGCGGGCCGAAGGACCAGCCGTCCGCCGCGATGTGGTGGATGACCATGACCAGCAAGTGGGTGCCGGGCTCGTCGGTGAGCTGCAGCAGCCGGATGCGGAACGGGACCTCGACGGTGACGTCGAAGGCGGTGCGCGCCACCGCTTCCACCACGCCGGGCAATTCGGCCGACGAGACGGGCTCGGCCACCAGATCGATGAGCCGGGTACCGGCGGGCAGGATGAGCTGGCTCGCCTCGCCGTCGTGCTCGGGGTAGATGGTGCGCAGGGTCTCGTGGCGGTTCACCACGTCGGCGACGGCGGCCTGCAGCGCCTCGATGTTCAGCTGGCCGGTGAGCTTCAGCGCGAACGGGATGGTGTAGCCGTCGCGGATGTCGAAGCGGTTGAGGAACCAGATGCGCTGCTGCGCAATGGACAGCGGGATGCGGTCGCCGCGCTGTTGCGGCGTGACCGGCGGCAGTTCGATGACGGATTCGGCGTCGGAGGCGCGGATCCGGGCGGCGAGCCCCGCGACCGTGGCGTCCTCGAAGACGGCGCGCAGCGGAATCCGCACGCCGGTGGTCTGGGCCAGGCGCGCCACCAGTTGGGTGGCGATGAGGGAGTTGCCGCCCAGAGTGAAGAAGTCGTCGTCGGCGCCAGCGCGGGGGGCGCCGAGCAGCCCGGCGAACACCTCCGCGACCATCCGCTCCTCGGGGCCGGTCGGTGCGCGGAACGCGGTGGCGGCGGCCGCCGGGAGGGGCAGCGCGCCGCGATCGAGCTTGCCGGAGGAGTTGACCGGGAAGGTGTCCAGCAGCACGAAGACGGCGGGCACCATGTAGACCGGGAGCCGCTGGGCGAGCTCGGTTTTCATCTCGAGCGGCGACGGTGCGGCACCCGCGACGGGCACCAGGTAGGCGACCAGCTGGGCGTCTCTGACCACGACCACGGCCTGCGCGACCGAATCCATGGCGGTGAGCGCGGCCTCGATCTCGCCGAGCTCGATGCGCAGGCCGCGCAGCTTCACCTGGAAGTCGGTGCGGCCCAGGTATTCCAGCTCCCCGGCGCGGTTCCACTTGACCAGGTCGCCGGTGCGGTACATGCGCTCGCCGGCGGCGAAGGGGTTGGCCACGAAGCGATCCGCCGACAGGTCCGGTCGCGCGACGTAGCCGCGGGCCAGCTGGCGACCGGCCAGGTAGAGCTCGCCCGCGACACCGACCGGGACCGGGCGCAGGCGCGAATCCAGCACGTAGAGCTGGGTGTTGAAGACCGGGCGGCCGATCGGCACGTCGTGGACGTCGGCGTCGACCACGCGGTGGTAGGCCACCTCGACGGCGGCTTCGGTCGGACCGTACAGGTTGTGCAGCTCCGCACCGGTGAGCTCGCGCAGTTTGTGCGCCGACTTCGGGGCGAGCGCCTCGCCCGAGGCGAAGACCATGCGCAGGCCGGTGCAGTGCGCGGCGGCCTCTTCGGCCACGAACACCGCGAGCATGGAAGGCACGAAGTGGGCGACCGTAATGCCCTCGCGGGCGATCAGTTCCGCGATGTACACCGGGTCGCTGTGGCCCTCCGGCTTCGCGATCACCAGGCGTGCGCCGATCTGCAGCGGCAGGAAGAACTCCGGCACCGAGACGTCGAAGGTCATCGGCGTCTTCTGCAGCATGACGTCGGCGGCGGTCAGGTCGTAGACGGCCCGCATCCAGGTCAGGCGGTTCACGATCGAGGCGTGCGAGACGGCCACGCCCTTCGGGCGGCCGGTCGAGCCGGAGGTGAAGATGACGTAGGCGGTGTTCGAATCCCGGAGCGGGGCAATGCGGTCCGCGTCGGTCAGCGGCTCGTCGGAGTAGCCGACCAGATCGAGCAGGTCGATGCGCACCTGCGCGGTGTCGATGGGCAGGTCGGTGCCGGAGGTCAGCACGGTCACCGGGTCGGCGGTCTCGAGGATGTAGTCCATGCGATCGGCCGGGTGGTCGGGGTCCAGCGGCAGGTAGCCGGCTCCGGCCACGCTCACCGCGTACATGCCGACGACCAGGTCGATGGATCGGCGCATGCCCAGCGCCACCAGCGATTCCGGGCCGACGCCCTCGGCGATCAGCCAGCGCGCCAGTCGGCGGACGCGGGCCGCGAAGTCGGCGTAGGACAGACTCGTCCCCTCGAAGGTGAGGGCGGTCGCGTCGGGGGTGCGAGCGACACGGGCTTCGAACAAGGCGGGCAGCGTCATGACGCCGTCCTCCGTCATTCCGGCGTGCTCTCGGCCTGAATCCACGCCGGATCCGCCAGAGCGCAGTGGATCCCGGCCAAGGGTCTGCCGGGATGACGAGGGGCGGCTCGCGCTCAACGCGGCGGCTACGTCGAAGGCGGTGTCGTTCCAGGCCCGGACGACCATTTCTCGCTCGACCGCACCGAGCACGTCGAGGTCGCCGACCAGGACGTCGGCGTCTGCGGCCACCGCCGCCAGAATCCGGCCCAAACGCTCGGCGAGAGCGGCGGCGGTCTCGGCGTCGAAGAGTTCGCTCGCGTAGCGCAGGTTGCCGGTCAGCCCGGCCTGCTCCCCCAGCTCGCCGACCACCAGGTGCAGGTCGAACTTCACTGTCGGGTCATCGATTTCGACCGGAGAGACGGTCAGCTCCGGCAGCGCGAAGGTGCTCGCCCCGTCCATGCGGGCCGCGTCGGTGAACGACAGCATGACCTGGGCCAGCGGCGACGCACCGGTGGTGCGGTCCACGGCCAGGGCGTCCACGATGCGCTCGAAGGGCAGCTCGGCGTGGGCGAAGGCGGCTAGGTCGGCGGCGCGGACCCGGCCCAGCAGGTCGGCGAAGGACAGGTCGCTGTCGACCTGGGTGCGCAGCACCAGGGTGTTGACGAACATGCCGATGAGGGCGTCGAGTTCGCGCTCGCCGCGGCCGCCGATCGGCGAGGCCACGGCCACGTCGGCGGTGCCGCAGCTGCGGGCCAGCAGGGTCGCGAAGGCGGCGTGCACGACCATGAACATGGTGACGCCGTGCGCCCGGGCCAGTTCGCGGAGTTTCGTGGCGACGGCTTCGTCGATCGAGAACTGCACGGAGGCACCGGCATTGGTGGGCACGGCGGGGCGCGGACGGTCGACCGGCAGCGCCAGCTGCGGAGGCAGGCCCGCGAGCGTGCTGCGCCAGAAGTCGAGCTGCTGATGGGCCAGCGAGCCGGATTCCCGCTCGTCGCCGAGCAATTCGTGCTGCCAGAGGCTGTAGTCGGCGTATTGCACCGGCAGCGGTTCCCAGGCGGGGTCGGCGGCCAGCAGCCGGGCGGTGTAGGCGCGCATGAGGTCCGCGATCAGCGGCTGCAGTGACAGGGCGTCGGCCGCGATGTGGTGCACGACCACGGCCAGGACGTATTCGGCCGTCTCCGGGGTGCGGTCGGCGTCTTCGTCGTCGAGAACGAAAAGTCCGATGCGCGAGGGCAGTTCGGCGGTCACATCGAAGCCAGCGGTGGCGAAGGCGGCGATCACGCCGCTGAGCTCCGAGGCGGTGACCGGTACGGGGTTCAGGCTCAGCCCGATGTCGGCCACGTCCAGAATCTGCTGGTACGGGCCGGATTCCGAGTCCGGGTAGAGGGTGCGCAGGGATTCGTGGCGGGCCAGCACATCCAGCGTGGCCAGTTCCAGCGCCGCGATGTCCAGCCCGCCGCGTAGTCGCAGCACGATCGGCAGGTTGTAGACGCTGCTTTCGCCGTCTTCGGCCTCGACGCGGTTGAGGAACCACAGGCGCTGCTGGGCGGGCGAGAGCGGGATGCGCTCGGGACGCGGGCGGGCGGTCAGGACCGGGCGAGCCGCATCGGGATTCGCGGCGACCAGGGCGGCGGCCAGGCTCTCGACGCCGGAAGCCTCGAACAGCAGACGCACCGGGACGCGGGCGCCGAGCTCGGCGCCCAGCCGGGCGGTCACCCGGGCGGCGTCGAGGGAGCTGCCGCCGAGGGCGAAGAAGTCATCGTCCAGGCCGACGCGGTCGGCGTGCAGCACCTCGGCGAACACGGCCGCGACCAAACGCTGGGCGGCGTCCACGGGGGCGCGGAAGTCCTTGGCGCGCAGTTCCGGAACCGGCAGGGCCTTGCGGTCGAGCTTGCCGCTGGAGTTGAGCGGGAGTTCTGGGAGCGCCATGAGCGCGGTGGGCACCATGTAGGACGGGAGGACGCGGGTCAGCCCATCGCGCAGGGTTTCCGGGTCCAGGTCGACGCCGGGCGCCGCGACCACGTATCCGGCCAGATAGTCACCGGTTTCGGCGGTGACGAGCCGGACCGCGGCCTGCGAGACCCCGGCCGCCAGCAGCAGTGCGCTCTCGATCTCGGCCAGCTCGATGCGCTGGCCGCGGAACTTGATCTGGAAGTCCAAGCGCTCCAGGTAGACCAGCTCGCCGTCCTCGGTCCACTTCACCAGGTCGCCGGTGCGGTACATGCGTTCGCCGGGGCGGCCGAACGGGTTGGCCACGAACCGGTCCGAGGTCAGATCGACCCGGCCGTGGTAGCCGCGGGCCAGCTGCGAACCCGCCAGATACAACTCGCCCGGCACCCCGATGGCCACCGGGTGCAGGCGCGAATCCAGCACGAACACCTGGGAATTCCACTCCGGCTCACCGATCGGCACGGTGAGGGAATCCGAGCGGTGGGCTTCGCGGAAGGTGATGGACACCGCGGCCTCGGTCGGGCCGTACAGGTTGTGGACCCCGGCGTCGCTGACCGCCCAGAAGGCGGCGACGGTCTCCGGCGGCAGGGCCTCGCCGATGACGAAGACATCGCGCAGCGAATCGAGTTCGCCCGGTTCGGCGTGCGCGGCGAACACCGAGAGCATGGAGGGCACGAAGTCGGTCAGCGTGACCCGGTGCCGGGCAATGGTTTCGGCGATGTAGCGGGGGTCGCGGTGGCCGTCGGGGGTGGCGACCACCAGGGTCGCGCCCGTGCGCAGCGGCAGGAAGTAGCCCCACAGCGAGACGTCGAAGGTGGTGGCGGTCTTCTGCAGGTAGACGTCCTGGCCGCGCACCCCGTATTCGGCCTGCATCCAGGCCAATTGGTTGGCGATGGCGCGGTGGGTGACCGCGACGCCCTTGGGCTTGCCGGTGGAGCCGGAGGTGAAGAGCACATAGGCGGGGTGCTCGGGGTGCAGCGCGGCCGCGCGTTCACGGTCGGAGATCTTGCCGCCGGAGTATGCGGTCAGATCCAGGTCGTCGACGTAACGCAGTGGGATATCGACGGTTTCGGGCAGGGTAAAGCCGTCGAGCCGGGTGGTGAGCACGGAGTGCGGCCCGGCGGTGGTGAGGATGTGGCCGACACGTTCGGCCGGGTGGGACGGATCGATCGGGACGTACGCGCCGCCGGCGCGCAGCACCGCGTACATGGCGATCACGAGCTCGACCGAGCGCGCCATGGCCAGCACCACGAGGGATTCCGGGCCGACACCGGTCTCGATCAGGTAGCGCGCCAGGCGATTCGCGCGCTCGGAGAACTCGGCGTAGGTCAGCTCGGTGTCGCCGAAGACCAGGGCGCGGGCGTTCGGGGTGCGCGCCGCCTGGGCGTCGAAACCCTGGTGCAGGAACTGATCGGGGACGCGGGAGCCGGTCGCGTTCCAGCTCGAGGTGACGTAGTCGTACTCGCCCGCGTCCAGCAGTTCGATATCGCCGACCGGGACCGCGGCGTCGGCGGTGGCGGCGGTCAGCAGGCGGGTGAACTTGGCGGCGAACTCGCGCACCGTGTGGTCGTCGAAAAGGTCGGTGGCGTAGTTGTATTGGACGCGGTAGCGGTCACCGTCGGAGATCACGGTGAGCTGCAGATCGAACTTGGCGATGCCCGGATCGAAGTCCAGGCCCTCGGCGCTGAGCCCCGGCAGCGCGGCGCTGATCTCACCGAGGTTCTGCATGAACAGCGCCACTTGGAACAGCGGGTGGCGGTTGCGGGCGCGCGGCGGGTTGAGCACCTCCACCAGGCGCTCGAAGGGCACGTCGCGGTGGGCGAAGGCACGCAGATCCCGGTCGCGCACATGGCCGATCAGCGCGGCGAAGGAATCCGCGCCGCGCACGTCGGTGCGCAGCACCAGGGTGTTGACGAACATGCCGACCAGGTCGTCGAGGGCCTGGTCGCCGCGCCCCGCGACCGGGGTGCCGATGGCGATGTCGGTGGTGCCCGAGAGCCGGGCCAGCACGGCGGCCAGCGCGGCGTGCAGCACCATGAACGGGGTGGCGCGGTGCTCGGCGGCCACCCGGTCGACCGCGGCGCGCAGCTCGGCGTCGAGGACGGTGTCGAAGGACGCGCCCCGGAAGGTCGAGTCCGCCGGGCGCGGGCGATCCGCGGGCAGGTCGAGCTGGGCGGGCAGCTCGGCGAGTTCGTCGGCCCAGAAGGCGATCTGGCGGGCGGACACCGAGTCCGGGTCGGCCTCATCGCCCATCCAGGCGCGCTGCCACAGCGCGTAGTCGGCGTACTGCACGGCCAGCGGCTCGTACTGCGGGCGCTGGCCCTGCTGCCGGGCCATGTAGGCCATGACCAGGTCGCGCACCAGCGGTCCGATGGACGCGCCGTCGGCGGCGATGTGGTGGGCGACCACCACCAGGGTGTGGTCGGCGGGGCCCGAACGCAGCAGCCGGGCGCGCAGCGGCACCTCGGCGGTGACGTCGAAACCCTGTGCGGCCAAGGACAGTACGGTCGCGGCCAGCTGGTCCTCGGGGACCTCGCGCGGGGTCAGGTCCACCGCGGCGGCGGGCAGCACCACTTGGGCCGGGCCCGCCTCGGCGGCCGGGTAGTAGGTGCGCAGCGACTCGTGACGCTCGATGACATCGGCGAAAGCCGCGGCCAGCGCCGCGGTGTCGAGGTCGCCGCGCAGGCGCAGCGCGAACGGCACGTTGTCGACCGCGGAGGGATCGAATTCGTCGGCGGCCGGGTCGTATTCGCTGCGCGCGAAGTGGTTGAGGAACCACATGCGCTGCTGGGCGGGCGAGAGCGGAATGTGGTCGGGACGCGGCCCGGCGGTCAGCGGCGGGCGGGCCGCCGCGCTCGCCGCCTCGCCCAGGGCCGCCAGCGCGGCCACGGTCGGGCGCTCGAAGAAGTCGCGCACGTCCACGGTGGCGCCCAGCGCCTCGCGGATGCGGGCGATCGCGCGGGTCGCGATGAGCGAATTGCCGCCCAGAGTGAAGAAGTCGTCGTCCGCGCCGACCGTCGCCGGGTCGAGTTCGAGCAGGTCGGCGAAGATGGCGGCGACGGCCTCCTCGGCCGGGGTGGCCGGGGCCCGGTAGACGGTGGCGTTCTCGGCGAAGTCCGGTTCGGGCAGGGCCCGCCGGTCGACCTTGCCGTTGACATTGAGCGGCAGCTCGGCCATCGGCACCAGCAGGGTCGGCACCATGTACTCGGGCACGAGCGTGCGCACGGTGGAAAGCACGGCGGCGCTGTCGATCTCGGTGCCCTCGGTGGCGACCACATAGCCGACCAGGGCCTGCTCGCCGCTGGGGCGGGTGTGCATCAGCACGACCGCCTGCGCGACCGCGGCGGCCTGGCGCAGCGCCGATTCCACCTCGCCGAGTTCGATGCGCAGGCCGCGCATCTTCACCTGGAAGTCGCTGCGGCCCACGTATTCCAGCTCGTCGGGGCCGCCGTCGCCGTTCACCCAGCGCACCAGGTCGCCGGTGCGGTACATGCGGTCGCCCTCGGGGCCCTCGGGGTTGGCCACGAAGCGTTCGGCGGTGAGGCCGGCGCGGCCGAGGTAGCCGCGCGCCAATTGCGGTCCTGCCACGTACAGTTCGCCCACCACGCCGACCGGCACGGGGCGCAGATCCTCGTCGAGCACCAGCAGTTCGACATCGTCGCCGGGGATGCCGATCGGGATGCTGTCGACATCGGCGCCGGTGACCTCGTGGGCGGTGGCGAGCACGGTGGATTCGGTGGGGCCGTACACGTCGAACAGGGTCGCGCCGCTGACGCTGCGGAAGTCAGCGGCGATGCTCACGGGTACGGTCTCGCCACCGGTCAGCAGGTAGCGCAGGGAATCGGGCATGTCCTCGCCGCTGCGCTGCACCTCGGCCAGCAATGCCGCCAGCATCTGGGTCACGAAAAAGGTGGTGGTGACCTCCGATTCGCGGATCAGGCGCAGCAGGTAGGCGGGATCCAGGTGGCCCTGCGGCGCGGCGACCACGGCCCGGGCCCCGGTCTGCAGGGGCCAGAAGATCTCCCACACCGAGGCGTCGAAGGTGGTGGAGGTCTTGAACAGCACCGCGTCCTGCTCGGTGAGCCGGAACTGCCGCTGCTGCCAGCGCAGGAACGCGATGACCGCGCGGTGCGGGATGGCGACGCCCTTGGGGCGGCCGGTGGAGCCGGAGGTGAAGATGACGTAGGCGAGATTGTCGGGTCCGGGCTGCGGCAGCTCCGGATCGTCGGCCGGGGAGGGAACATCGTCACCGTCGATGCCGTATTCCCGTGCGTTGCGCTCGAATTCGTCGATGCGCAGCACGGGGACGTCGACTTCGAAGTCCGGCTGGTCGGCGGTGGTGAGCACGACCGCCGGGCGCGCCACCTCGAGCACGTAGGAGGTGCGCTCGGCCGGGTGGTCCGGGTCGATCGGCACGTACGCGCCGCCCGCCTCGAGGATGGCGTACATGCCGACCAGCAGCTCGAACGAGCGTCGCACCGCGAGGCCCACCAGCACGTCCGGGCCCACGCCCAGACCGCGCAGGTGGCGGGCGAGAACCGTGACCCGGGTGGCGAATTCGGCGTAGGTGAGGGTCTCGCCCTCGAATTCCAGGGCCACCGCGTCGGGGGTGCGCCGGACCTGTTCGCGGAACTGGGTGCTCAGCGTCTCGACCGGGGCCAGCTTCGGGTCGAGGATGTCGGCGGCGGCCAGCACGGCGTCGTCCACCAGCGACTCCAGCGCCGCGGTCAGCCCGCCCTCCTCGCCGGCCATCAGGCCGGGCAGCTGGCCCGACACCACGACCTGCATGAGCGCCTCGGGCTCGAGCGCGCCGCCCATGGCCTCGCTGAGCATGGCGATCTCGGTGGCCAGGGCCCCGTAGGCGACGCTGTCTCCCCCGTACCGCAGGGCGACGCGGTCGGCGTCCAGCTCGGCCACGATGGCTATCAGACCTGGTAGGTCGCCCACGCCGTAGGCCCGGCGCAAGACCGTGACCCGTCCGCTGCGGCTGGTGGCGATCGACTCTGCGTAATGCATCAGAGGCTTCCTTCCGACGTGCTTTCCGAGCGAAGGACCAGAGCCTGCGCGTCCGCGGTGAGCGTGCTCAGGGCCTGGAGGAGTCCGGCCGCGCCGAGGGCGGCCAGAATGCCGGGGACCAATCCGGCCAGTGCCACGTTCACCAGCGCCTCCGGCTTCGCGGCGGCGCCCATGGCGCGGGCGGTGACGGCGATCTTCTCGGCGAGATCCCGATAGGTGACGGTGTGCGCGCCGTGGATGAGGGCCACGGCGGCGGGGTCGATCGCCGCGGCGGCGGCGATCAGGGCGGGCAGGTCCGTTTCCGGCTTGCTCTGTGCGGCAGGGCGTTTGCGCTCGGCCTCGGTGCGGATGTCGATGGCGCGCACCGGGGATTCCGGGTCGGCGGCCACGGCGTCGAGCACCAGCAGCAGGCGCTGCGCCAGCAGGCGGGCGCTGTCGGCGCCGTAGATGTCGGTGGCGTACACCAGCCGCATGTCCAGGCCCACCACCTGTCCGGCCGCGTCGTGGCGTTCCATGCCGGTGAGCTGGAGGTCGAACTTGGCCTCGGTGAGCTCGGGCTCGAGCGCCTCGACCGTCAGGCCCGGCAGGGCCGCCGAGACCGGCGCCATGTTCTGGAAGGCGAAGGCCACCTGGAACAGCGGGTTCACCGCGGCCGAACGGGACCGGCCGGTGGCGGCCAGCACCGCGTCCGCCACGCGCTCGAACGGCACGTCGCCGTGGTCGAAGGCGGCCAGATCGCGGTCGCGCACCTGCCGCAGCAGATCGGTGAAGGCCAGCTTGCCGTCGATCTCGGCGCGCAGCACCACGGTGTTGACGAACATGCCGATCAGGTCGTCCAGCGCCCGCTCACCGCGACCGGCGACGGGGACGCCGATCGAGATGTCGCGCTCGCCGGACAGTTTCGACAGCAGCACCGCGAACGCGGCGTGCACCACGCCGAACAGGGTCGCGCCGTGCTCGCGGGCCAGGGCCGAGAGCCGGGCGACGGTGGCGGGCTCGACCTCGAAAGCGAGGGTCTCGCCGAGCATTTCGCGCCGGGCCGGGCGGGGCCGGTCGGTGGGCAATGCCAATTGCTCCGGAGCGGAACGCAATTCGTCCACCCAGAAGCGCAGCTGCCGCGACTGCAGGCTGTCGGGATCGGTGTCGGAGCCCAGGACCGCGCGCTGCCAGGTGGCGAAGTCGCCGTACTGGATCTCGAGGGGAGCCCAGGCGGGGGCGTCGCCGGAGCGGCGGGCGGTGTAGGCCACCACCAGGTCCCGGGTCATGGGCAGGACCGAGAAGCCGTCGGCGCTGATGTGGTGCAGCACCACGAGCAGCACGTGGTCGGTGGGGGTGATCTCGAAGAGGGTCACCCGCACCGGCGGGGCGGCGGTGACATCGAAACCGGCCGTGGCCACCTCGATCATGCGAGCGTGGATCTCGTTCTCGGACACCGCGACCGGGGTGAGCTCGCCGTCGAGTTCACCGAGCTCCAGCACCACCTGTACGGGTTCGCCGTCGATCTCGGGGTAGCGGGTGCGCAGAATCTCGTGGCGCTCCAGCACATCCCGCAGGGCCGCGGTCAGCGCGACCCGGTCGAGGTCGCCGGTGAGGCGGACCGCGGCGGGCACGTTGTAGGCGCCCGACGCCGGGTGCAGGCGGTTGAGCACCCACATGCGCTGCTGGGCCAGCGACAGCGGGGCCGGGGTGGTGTCCGCGCGGCGGGTCAGCGGGGGCAGCAGCTCCGAGCGGTCGGCGGTGGCGATCCAGTCCGCCAGACCGGCCACGGTCGGGGCGTCGAACAGCACCGAAACCGGCACTCGCACACCGAGATCCGAACCCAGCCGGGCGGCCAGGCGGGTCGCCATGAGCGAATTGCCGCCCAGGGCGAAGAAATCGGTGTCCAAGCCGATGAGGGTCTGCTCGCCGCTGCCGATGACCTCGGCGAAGCCCGCGGCGACGGCCTGTTCGAGGGCCGTCACCGGCTCGCGGTAGGCCGCTACGGCGAAGACCGGTTCGGGCAGCCGGGCCCGGTCGACCTTGCCATTGGCGTTGAGCGGCAGGGCATCCAGCACGACCAGCGCGGCGGGGATCATGTACTTCGGCAGCTCGGCGGCGAGCGCGGCGCGCAGGGTGGCCGACACGTCGTCGCGGCGGTCCTCGGCGGTGCCGGGCACCGCGACGTAGGCGACCAGCTGCGCCCCGGCGTCGGTGGTCCGGGCCACGGCCACCGCGGCGGTAACGCCCGCCTGCCGGCGCAGTGCGGTCTCGACCTCGCCGAGCTCGATGCGGAAACCGCCGATCTTGACCTGGAAGTCGGCGCGGTCGACGTATTCGAGTTCGCCGTCTGCGCGCCAGCGGACGATGTCGCCGGTCCGGTACATGCGGCCACCCGCGAACGGGTCGGCGACGAAGCGGTCGGCGGTCAGCGCCGGGCGACCGTGGTAGCCGCGGGCCAGCTGCGCGCCGGACAGGTAGAGCTCACCGGGCACGCCGATCGGGACCGGCGAGAGACGGGCGTCGAGCACGTAGACCTGGCTGTTCCACGCGGGCGAGCCGATCGGCACCGCCTGGCGGTGGTGCTCGCGCACCTCGTGGGCGGTGATGGACACCGTCGCCTCGGTGGGGCCGTAGAGGTTGAACAGCCGTGCGCCACCGGCGTTCTCGTCGAGGAACTCGGCGGCCGTGGCGGCGGGCAGCGCCTCGCCGATGGCCAGCACCGCGCGCACCGAGGCGGGCAGCGGGCCGCCGGCCAGCAGCATGCCCAGCAGCGAGGGCACCGGGTGCAGGACCGTGACGCCGTGGGTGTCGATCAGGGCGCGCAGGCGATCCGGGTCGCGCTCATCGCCCGCGGCGGAGACCAGCAGGCTGCCGCCGGTGGTGAGCGCGGACCAGAACTCCCACACCGACAGGTCGAAGGTGGCGGGGGTCTTGAGCAGGGCGCGGTCGGCCGCGCCCAGCTCGAAGGTGGCGCGCAGCCAGCTCAATTGGTTGACGATGGCCGCGTGCGGCACCGCCACGCCCTTGGGCAGGCCGGTCGAGCCGGAGGTGAAGATGACGTAGGCCGGGTGCTGCTCGCGCAGCGGGCGGACGCGCTCGGCGTCGGTGACGGGGGCGGCGGACAGGGTGGAGAGGTCCAGCGTGTCGACCTCGAGGACCGGAACCTCGGTCTCGAACGGCACACCGTCGGCGGCCGTCGTGAGAACCGCTGCCGCAGCCGCGGTTTCGACGATGTAGGCGATGCGGTCGGCCGGGTGGTCGGGATCGATCGGGACGTACGCGCCGCCCGCCTTGACCACCGCGTACATGGCGACCACCAGGTCGACGCCGCGCCGCATGGCCAGCACCACGCCGGTCTCGGGGCCGACGCCCGCCGCGATCAGGCGACGCGCCAGGCGGTTGACGCGGGCGTCGAATTCCGCATAGGTGAGCACGGTTTCGCCGTCCACGAGCGCGATCGCCTTCGGCGTCGCCGTCGCCTGGGCGTCGACCAGATCGGCCAGGGTGACCGATTCGACGGGATGCGCGGTGGCGTTCCAGTCGTGCAGGATGCGCTGCCGCAGGCCCGCGCCCAGCAGATCGATATCGCCGACGGCGGTCTCGGGCTGCGCGGCAACGGTTTCCAGTACCCGAGCCAGCGCGGCGGTGAAGCGTTGCGCGGTGGCCTCGGTGAACAGGTCGTGGGCGTAGCCCAGGGTCAGTTCCAGTCCGGCGGGCGCGCCGGTCTCGCCGTAGTGGTCGACCGCGAACAGGTGCAGATCGAATTGCGCCACGTGGGCGTCGAATTCGACCTCGCTGACGGTCAGCTCCGGCAGTCGCAGCTCGGCGCGCTCGATGTTCTGGAAGGACAGGCCCACCTGAACCAGCGGGTGCCGGGCGGTGGAGCGTGCCGGGTTGAGCACCTCCACCAGCCGCTCGAACGGGACGTCGGCATTGCCGAAGGCGGCGATGTCACCGCCGCGGACCCGGGCCAGCAACGCGGTGAACGGCTCACCTGCGCGCACCTGGGTGCGCAGCACCAGCGTGTTGACGAACATGCCGATCACGTCGTCCAGGGCGGCCTCGCCGCGGCCCGCGATCGGGGTGCCGACCGCGATGTCGGTGGTAGCGGACAGCCGCGAGAGCAGGGCCGCGAAGGCGGCGTGCACCACCATGAACAGGGTCGCGCCGTGGCGGCGGCCCAGTTCGGTGAGGCCGGCGTGCAGTTCGGCGTCGAGCGGGAGGCGAAGGTAGCTGCCGCGCAGGCTCTGTCGCGCCGGGCGCGGGTGGTCGGCGGGCAGGTCCAGCTGGTCGGGCAGGCCGGCCAGGGTCTCGCGCCAGAAGGCGAGCTGGGCGGTGGCCGTCGACTCCGGGTCGTCCTCGGAGCCGAGCAGGGCGCGCTGCCACAGCGCGTAGTCGGCGTACTGCACCGCGAGCGGCGACCACGCCGGAGCGCGGCCCGCGCGGCGGGCGTCGTAGGCCACCATGAGGTCGCGCACCAGCGGCACGATCGAGGAGCCGTCGGCCGAAATATGGTGCAGCACACCGGCGAGCACGTGCTGACCGGTGGGCGTGCCGTCGGAGGTCACCAGTCGCAGCAACTCCACCCGGATCGGCACCTCGGTGGTGACGTCGAAGGTGGTGGTGAGGATCTCGCGGATCCGCACCGGCAGCTCGTCCTCGCTGACCGGCAGCACCTTCAGCTCCGAGAAGGCTTGCGCGGCGGGCAGAATCACCTGCGCGGCGCCCTCGGGGGTCTCCGGGTAGACGGTGCGCAGTGATTCGTGGCGTTCCAGCACATCGGTGAAGGCCGCGCCCAGGGCCGCGGCGTCCAGCTCACCGGACAGCCGCAGCGCGATGGGCACGTTGTAGGCCGTGGAGGTCTGGTCGAAGCGGTTGATGAACCACATGCGCTGCTGGGCCGGGGACAGCGGGAGCCGTTCCGGGCGCTCGCCCGCGATCAGGGCGGGGCGGGCGCGGCCGGTGCTCGCGGACAGCACGGCCGCCAGCGCGGACACCGTCGGCGCTTCGAACAGGGCGCGCACACCGACCGTGGTCTCGAAGACCGCGCCGAGCCGCGCGACCGCCTTGGCGGCGACCAGCGAGCTGCCGCCGAGGGCGAAGAAGTCGTCGTCCGCGCCGACCTGCTCGACCCCGAGCAGCTCGGCGAACACGCCGGCCACCAATTCCTCTGCGGCGGTGGCCGGGCGGCGGTAGGCGGTGGCCTCGAAGACCGGGGCGGGCAGGGCGCGGTAATCGAGCTTGCCGTTGACCGTCATGGGTAGGGCGTCGAGCACCACGAAGGCGGCCGGAACCATGTAGGACGCGAGGCGGCCCGAGACGGCAGTCCGGACCTCGGCGACATCCAGGTCGGTGCCCGCGGGAACCAGGTAGGCGACCAGCTGGTCACCGCGCGCGGCGTCCCGGTCCAGCACCACGACGGCGCGACGGACCTGCGGCAGTTCGGTGATCGCGGCCTCGATCTCGCCGAGCTCGATGCGGTAGCCGCGCACCTTGACCTGAGAATCGTTGCGGCCCAGGTAGTCCACGGAACCGTCGGCGGTCCAGCGCACCAGGTCGCCGGTGCGGTACATGCGCTCGCCGGGAGCCCACGGGCAGGCCACGAAGCGATCGGCGGTCAGTGCCGCGCGCCCGCGGTAACCGCGGGCCAGCTGCGCACTCGCCACATACAGCTCGCCGACGACGCCGACCGGCACCGGCCGCAGCCGGGCATCGAGCACCCATTCCCGGACACCGGCGAACGGCGGGCCGATCACGACATGATCCGAAACGCCCAGCGGAACACTGGCGTTCACGATGACGCTGGCCTCGGTCGGGCCGTAGGCGTCCACCAGGGTGCGGCCCGCTCCGGCCCAGCGCCGGACCAGTTCGGCCGGAACGGCCTCGCCACCGACGGCGGCGACACGCAGCTGCGGCGCGTCGTGCGGATCGACGGTGCTGAGCGCCGACGGGGTCATCAGGGTGTGGGTGACACCGTGCACGCGAAGGATTTCCGCCAGTTCCGCGCCCGCCGCCGCCGAGGCCGGAGCGATGACCAGCGTCGCGGCCGAGTCGATCGCCATCAGCAGTTCACCGACGGAGATGTCGAAGGACGGGGACGACACGTGCAGCACGCGCGCCGAGGGCTCACCGAAGTAGCGCGCGGTCTGCGCGGCCGCCAGGCCCGGCAGGCCCAGGTGGGTGACCATGACGCCCTTGGGCACGCCGGTCGAGCCGGAGGTGTAGATGGCGTAGGCGACGTGCCCGGCGTGCAGCGGGCGCACCCGGGTCGCGTCGGTGATGGCGCGATCGCTGAATCCGGCGACGGCGCCGCGGAATTCGAGGTCGTCGAGCACCAGCCAGGAGATCGACTCCGGCAGCGAGGTCCGGGCGGAGGTCACCGTCAGGCCGAGCGTGGCGCCGGAGTCCGACACCATGAACGCGATGCGGTCGGCGGGGTGGGCCGGGTCGATCGGCACCCAGCCCGCGCCGGTCTTGGCGATCGCCCAGACCGCCAGCACCGAGTCCAGGCATCGGGGCATGGCGACCGCGACCAGGGTCTCGGGTCCCATGCCGCGCTGGATCAGCAGGTGCGCCAGGCGGTTCGAGATGGCGTCGAGCTCGCGGTAGGTGAGCTCACGCGCGCCGTCGACCAGCGCGATCGCGTCCGGGCGGGCCGCCACGGCGGCCGCGAACAGGTCGGGGAGGCGACGGCCGGTCTCGACCGCGCCGCCCGAGCGGGTGGTCAGCTCGGCGTACTGGGCGGGCGACAGCAGCGGCAGATCGGCCACGGCCACCGCCGGGTCGGCCACCACGGCCGCCAGCATCCGGCCGAAGCGCGCGGCCAGCTGCCGGATGCTCGCGGCGTCGAAAAGGTCGGTGGCGTAGGTGATGTCGACGGTCAGGCCCGAGGGCAGGCCCAGCTCGTCGAAGGTCTCGGTCACGGTGAACTGCAGGTCGAACTTGGCCAGTGCCAGGTCGATGGGCTCCTGCGCGACCCGCAGGCCCGGCAGTTCCAACGCGGGCAGGTCGTAGTTCTGGAAGGCCAGCGCGACCTGGTACAGCGGGTGGCGGTTCTGCAGGCGCGCGGGGGCGAGCATCTCCACCAGCCGCTCGAACGGGATGTCCGGGTGCGAGAGGGCCTCGATGTCGGTCTCGCGAGCCAGCTTCAACAGGCTGTCGAAACCGGCCTCGGGATCGATCTCGGTGCGCAGCACCAGCGTGTTGACGAACATGCCGACCAGGCCGTCGAGGGCCTGCTCGCCGCGACCGGCGACCGGGGTGCCGATGGCGATGTCGGTGGAGCCCGACAGCCGGGACAGCAGGGCGGCCAGGGCCGCGTGCACCGTGCTGAACAGCGTGGTGTCGTTGGTGCGGGCCAGGTCTCGCAGTCCCGCGTGCACCTCGGTGCAGACCGTGACGCTGACCTCGCCGCCGCGCAGCGAGGACACCGCCGGGCGCGGCCGATCGGTGGGTAGTTCCAGCAGTTCGGGCAGCCCGTCCAGGCGCTGCCGCCAGTAGCCGAGCTGGCGGTGGGCCTGCGAGCGCGGGTCGGCCTCGTCGCCCAGGCGCGCCGCCTGCCACAGCGTGTAGTCGGCGTAGTGCACCGGCAGCGGTTCCCAGCCGGGGGCGTCGCCGGAGCGCCGGGCGAGGTAGGCGGTCATGACATCGGTGGCCAGCGGGCCCAGCGAGAAGCCGTCCGCGCTGATGTGGTGGACGACGAGCACCAGCACGTGCTCGGTGTCGGAGACGCTGAACACCGCTGCGCGCACGGGGGTTTCGCGGGTCAGGTCGAAGGCGTGGCCGATCACCTCGGCCACGCGGGCCGGGATCTCGTCCTCGGTGACCCGGTCGGTGCGGAGCGCGGTGTCGGCCGAGGACAGCACGAACTGTTCGGGGCCGTCCGGGCCGTCGGGGTAGATGGTGCGCAGGGTCTCGTGACGCGAGATCACGTCCCGCAGCGCGGCATTCATGGCCTCGGTGTCCAGCGCGCCGGAGACCCGCAGCACCAGCGGGATATTGTCCGACGCCGCCGCGGCGGCCACGCCGTTCTCGTCGGCGTGGTAGCGGTTGAGGAACCACATGCGGCGCTGGGCGTCCGAGAGCGGCAGCCGCTCGGGGCGCGGGCCCGCGATCAGCGGGAGCTGGTTTCCGGCACCGGATTTGGCCTCGGCGCGGGCGGCGAGCTCGGCGACGGTCGGCGCGTCGAACAGGTCGCGCACCGACAGTTCGGCCTCCAGGGCCGCACCCACCCGGGCCACCGCCCGCGCCGCCAGCAGCGAGCTGCCGCCGCGGGCGAAGAAATCGTCGTGCGCGCCGACGCGTTCGACGCCGAGCAGGTCGGCGAAGACGCCCGCCACGACCTCCTCGGCCACGGTCTGCGGGGCGCGGTAGACGGCCGTCTCGAAGACCGGGGCGGGCAGCGCGGCGCGGTCCAGCTTGCCGGAGGCGTTGAGCGGGAAGGCATCCAGCACCACGAAGGCGGCCGGGATCATGTAACCCGGCAGGGTGCCGCCGAGCGCCGCCTTGATCGCGTTCAGGTCCAGCGCGATGCCGGGCTCGGGCAGCAGGTATCCGGCCAGCTGATCACCGGCGTGCGGGTCGTTGCGCACCACGACGACGGCCTGATGCACACCCGGCTGGCCCAGCAGCGCGGCCTCGATCTCGCCCAGTTCGATGCGCAGGCCGCGCAGCTTCACCTGGAAATCGGTGCGGCCCAGGTAGATCAGTTCACCGTCGGCGGTCCAGGTGACCAGATCACCGGTGCGGTACATGCGCTCGCCCGCGGCGAAGGGGTTGGCCACGAAGCGATCCGCCGACAGGTCCGGACGGAACAGGTAGCCGCGGGCCAGCTGATCACCGGCCAGGTAGAGCTCGCCCGCGACACCGGGCGCGACCGGGTTCAGGCGCGAGTCGAGCACGAAGGTGCGGGTGTTCCACACCGGGCGGCCCATGGGCACGAACGCGGTGTCGGTGTCGGTGACCTCGTGGGCGGTGACCTCCACGGCCGCCTCGGTCGGGCCGTACAGGTTGTGCAGGCGCGCGCCGGTCAGCTCGCGCAGCTTGGCGGCGGTGCCGACGGGCAGGCCCTCACCGGAGCAGAACACCTGACGCAGGCCGGTGCAGTGCGCGGCCGCCGGTTCGGTCACGAAGACCGCCAGCATGGACGGCACGAAGTGGGCGAGGGTGACGCCGGTGCGAACGATCAACTCGGCCAGGTACTTCGGGTCGCGGTGGCCGTCGGGCGCGGCCACCACCAGGCGGGCGCCGATCTGCAAGGGCCAGAAGAACTCCCACACCGAGACGTCGAAGGTGAAGGGCGTCTTCTGCAGGACCACGTCGGCGGGGGTCAGGCCGTAGCGGGCCTGACCCCACACCAAGCGGTTCACCACCGCGGCATGCGAGACCGCCACGCCCTTGGGGCGGCCCGTGGAGCCGGAGGTGAAGATCACGTAGCAGGCGTTCGACTCGCGCAGCGGCGCACGGCGATCCGCGTCGGTGAGCGGGGTCGCCGCGTAGCCGTCGAGGTCGACGGTGTCGATGGCCAGCACGGGGATGTCGCGGCTCGTGGTGAAACCGTCACGGGCCGTGGTGAGGATGATGACCGGGCCCGCCGCGTCGAGGACGTAGTCGGTGCGCTGCTCGGGCTGGTCGGGGTCCACCGGGACGTACGCGCCGCCGGCGGCGAGGATCGCGTACATGCCGACGAGCAGTTCGGTGGAGCGGCGGATCGCCAGTGCCACACGGGATTCCGGGCCGACGCCGGACTCGGCGAGCTTGCGGGCCAGGCGGTGCACGCGGTCGGCGAACTCGCCGTAGGACAGAGTTGTCCCGTCGAATTCGATCGCGGGGGCGTCGGGGCTGGTCAGCGCGCGGGCGTCGAACAGAGCGACCAGGGTCGCGGGGGTGGTCTCGCCCGACGCGTCTACCGGCAGCAGGGCGCGGATGTCGTGGGCGGTGTCGTTCCAGCCCGACAGCACCCGGGACCGTTCGTCGGCGGTCAGCAGGTCGATGTCGCCGACCGGGCGGTCCGGGGCGGCGGTGACCGCGTCCAGCACCAGGTCCAGCCGCCGGGCGAACGCGGCGACGGTGGCCTCGTCGAAAAGGTCGGTGGCATAGGTGAACACCGCGTCCAGCCCGCCCGCGGCCAGGTCCTCCGACAGCGACAGCTGCAGGTCGAACTTGGCGATGCCGGGATCCAGCTCGAGCCGCGTCGCCGAGAGACCGTCCAGTTCGAGGGTGGCCCGCGTGGTGTTCCGCAGGTCCAGGGCGACCTGGAACAGCGGGTGCCGGGCCTGCGAGCGCATCGGGCTGAGCACCTCGACCAGGCGCTCGAACGGCACGTCCGCGTGTGCGAAGGCACGCAGGTCGGCCTCGCGGACCTGGGCCAGCAGCTCCCGGAACGAGCGGTGCGGAGCGACCTCGGCGCGCAGCACGAGGGTGTTGACGAACATGCCGACCAGCTCGTCGAGCACCTGCTCACCGCGCCCGGCGACCACCGAGCCGATCGAGATGTCCTCGGTACCCGACAGTTTCGCCAGCAGCGTGGCGAACGCCGCGTGCAGCGCCATGAACAGGGTGGCGCGCTCGCCGTCGGCGAGATCGCGCAGGCGGGCGTGGCGCTCGGCCGAGATCGCGAAGCGGTACTCCGCACCCCGGCGGGTCGCCACGGCCGGGCGGGGGCGGTCGCCGGGCAGGTCCAGAGTCTCGGGCTGACCGGACAGCTCGGCGCGCCAGAAGCGGATCTGGTCGGCCAGCAACGACTCCGGATCATCCTCGGAGCCCAGCACCGCGCGCTGCCACAGCGTGTAGTCGGCGTACTGCACCGGCAGCGGCGTCCACCGCGGCGCCTCGCCGCCGCGCCGGGAAGCGTAGGCCAGCATGAGGTCCCGGGTCAGCGGGGCGATGGACCAGCCGTCGGCGGCGATGTGATGCACGGCCAGCACCAGCACGTGGGCGTCGGGCGCGACGCTGAGCAGGGTCAGTCGGGCGGGGACCCGCTGGTCCACCTCGAAGGGCTGCACCGCGAGCTCGAAGATCCTGGACTGCAGGTCGTTCGGGCTCACTTGTTCCGTCACCAGCGCGACACCGGCCTCCGAGACAGGCAGGACCAGCTGGTGGCCCACGCCGTCCACGGCCGGGTACACGGTGCGCAGGGTCTCGTGCCGGGACACCACGTCGGTGACCGCCGCCGCCAGCGCGTCCGCGTCCAGCGGGCCGTCGAGCCGGAGGGCCGCGACCAGGTTGTCGGCGATCGAGGCATTGTCGAAGCGGTTGAGGAACCACATGCGCTGCTGGGCGTAGGACAGCGGCACCGTGTCGGGCCGCTCCCCCGCCACCAGCGGTGTGCGCGAACCGGATCCGGCCAGCTCGGTCAGCCGCGCCGCCAGTCCGGACACATCCGACGCCTCGAAGATCAGGCGCACCGGCACCTGGGTGTCGAGGGCCGCGCCCAGGCGGGCCGCCACCTGGGTGGCGATCAGCGAGTTGCCGCCCAGCTCGAAGAAGTCGTCGTCCGCGCCCACGGCGGGCGGCGCGGCCTCGGCGACCGGGCTCGGCGGCACGGTCTCGACCGCGGCCGAGACCAGGCCCAGCACCTCGGCGAAGACCTCCGCGACGAGCGCCTCGACGGGAGTGCCGGGCGCGCGGAACTCCCGCTTGGGGAAGACCGGCGCGGGCAGGGCGCGGTAGTCCAGCTTGCCGTTGATGGTCATCGGCACGGCGTCGATCGCCATGAAGGCGGCCGGAATCATGTAGGAGGACAGGCGATTCGCGAGTGTGGCCTTCAGTTCGGCCGGTTCGAGACCCTCGCCTTCGGGCACCACGTAGGCGACGAGCTGGTCGCCGCGCGCCGCGTCGGCGTGCACGACCACCACGGCCTGGCGCACCCGCGGCAGCGCCGCCAGCGCGGCCTCGATCTCGCCGAGCTCGATGCGGTAGCCGCGCACCTTGACCTGGGAATCGTTGCGGCCCAGGTAGTCGATGGATCCCTCGACGGTCCAGCGCACCAGGTCGCCCGTGCGGTACATGCGCTCGCCCGGAGCCCACGGGCAGGCCACGAACCGGTCGGCGGTGAGGGCGGCGCGACCACGGTAACCGCGGGCCAGCTGCGCACCCGCCACATACAACTCGCCGATCATGCCCACCGCGACCGGCCGCAGCCGGGCATCGAGCACCCATTCCCGGACACCGGCGAACGGCGTGCCGATGGTCACCTGGTCCGAAGCGGACAGCGGCGCACTGGAATTCACGACCACGGTCGTCTCGGTGGGCCCATAAGCGTCGACCAGGGGGCGGCCCGCCTCGGCCCAGCGCCGCACCAGTTCGGCCGGGAGCGCCTCGCCGCCGAGGGCGATGTGCCGCAGGCCCGGCACCTCGGCGGGATCGAGGGTGCCGAAGGCGGAGGGGGTCATGATGACGTGCGTAACCCGCTGCGCGCGCACGACTTCGGCGAGCTCGGGGCCGGAGCTGACGCCCGCCGGCGCGATCACCAGCGTCGCCGGGCACTCGAGCGCCAGCACCAGCTCGGCCACCCAGATATCGAAGTTCGGGGTGGTGACCTGCAGGACCCGCGCCGACTCGGCGCCGCTGTAGCGTTCCCGCTGCGAGGCGGCCAGGGCGGACAGACCGGTGTGGCTCACCAGCACGCCCTTGGGCAGACCGGTCGAACCGGACGTGTAGATGGAGTAGGCGACATTGTCGGCGCGCAGCGGTCGTACCCGGTCCGCGTCACCGATCGGGTCGGCGGCGAATCCCGGCCAGGCACCGGCGAATCCGGGCTCGTCGAGCGCGAGCCAGGGCAGCTCGGCGGGCAGGCCGGGGCGCAGCGCCTCGGCGGTCAGGCCCAGCACCGCGCCCGAGTCCCGCAGCAGGTACGCGATGCGCTCGGCCGGGAGCGCGGGGTCCACCGGCAGCCAGCCCGCGCCGGCCTTCGCGATCGCCCAGACGGCAATGACGGTTTCGGCCGACCGCGGCAAGCCGACGGCCACCAGGTCCTCCGGTCCGATGCCACGCGCGATCAGCAGCCGCGCCAGCCGGTTGGTGGTGGCGTCGAGTTCGCCGTAGGTGAGGGTGATCTCCCCGGCGACCAGCGCGAGGCGCTCCGGGTCGGCCGCGACCGCGGCGGCCAGCAGCTCCGGCAGCAAGCGTCCGCTCGGCGCGACGCCGCCCGAACGAGTTGTCAGATCGGTGTATTCGCCGTCGGCCAGCAACGGCAGCGCGTCCACGAGGGCGCTGGGATCGGTGGTGACGGCGTCGAGCAGGCGCACGTAACGGTGCGCGAACGCCTCGACGGTGGCGGGATCGAAAAGATCCACCGCGAACTCGAACTCCGCGTGGATCCCCGCCGGTGCCGGACCTTCCCCGGGACCGGCACCGGCGAAGCTTTCGGTGACCGCGACCGACAGGTCGAACTTGGTCACCTCGGTGTCCAGAGTACCCGTCGTGGCAAGCAACCCGGGCAGTTCGAGGCTGATGTCTCCGGTGGCGGTGAAGGACAGGGCCACCTGGAACAGCGGGTGGCGGGATTGCGAGCGGGCCGGATTCAGCGCCTCGACAAGCTGTTCGAAGGGCACATCGGCGTGTGCGAAGGCGGCCAGATCCGTCTCGCGGACCCGGCGGGCGAGTTCGCGGAAACTCTGCGCGCCGTCGATCACGGTGCGCAGCGGCAGCGTGTTGACGAACATGCCGACCAGATCGTCGAGTTCGCGCGCACCGCGGCCGCCGACCGGCGTGCCGATCACGATGTCGGATTCGCCCGACAATCGCGACAGCAGCACCGCGAGCGCGGCGTGCATGAACATGAAGGTCGAAACACCCTCGGCCCGAGCCGTTTCCAAAATGCGCTCGTGCAACTCCGCGGGGAGTTCGATGCCGAGCTTGGCGCCGCGGCCGGTGGCGACCACGGGACGCGGGCGATCGGCGGGCAGGGCCAGCAGGTCGGGCGCGCCCGCCAGGGTCTGCCGCCAGTAGTCGAGCTGGGTCGACAGCAGCGAGCCCGGATCCTCGGCCGTGCCGAGGCGATCGCGCTGCCACAGCGCGTAATCGGCGTACTGCACGGCCAGCGGCTGCCAGGCCGGAGCCTGTCCCTCGCTGCGCGCGAGGTAGGCGGTGATCAGGTCGCGCGCCAGGATCGGCAGGGACAGACCGTCGGCGGCGATGTGGTGCAGCACGATCGCGATGGCGTACTCGGGGACGTCCAGGTCCTCCGCATCCACCACGACCGGACCGCCCAGTCCGCAATCCGTGGCGACACCGCCGGTGACGGTGAACAGGCGTGCGCGGAACGGGATCTCGCGCTCCAGGTCGAAGCCGCGGGCCGCGAACTCGGCCAGCCGGGCGTCCAGGTCGTCGGCGTCGCAGTCCTCCCGCGTCACCGGCTCGGCCACCGCCGCGACCGGCAGCACCTCCTGGCGCGCGAAACCGGTCGTGGTCGAGGGGAATACGGTGCGCAGCACCTCGTGCCGGTCCAGCACGTCGGCCAGCGCGGCGCGCATGGCGTCCTCGTCGGCCTCGCCGCGCAGGCGCACCACGAACGGCATGTTGTAGCCGGCGCTGCCGGTGTCGAAGCGGTTCAGGAACCAGATGCGCTGCTGCGCCGGGGACAGCGGCAGCGACTCCGGGCGCTCGCGGCGCACCAGGGCGGGGGCGTGCTGTGCCTGCGCGTCGGCGTCGAGGAACCGGTTGTCGATGACCGCGGCCAGCTCGGACACGCTGGTGGCGCTGAACATCTCGCGCACGGTCAGCGTGCTGCCCAGTTCGGCGTTCAGGCGCGAGGCCACCTGGGTGGCGATCAGGCTGTTGCCGCCCAGGGCGAAGAAGTCGTCGAGACGGCCGATCTCCGGCACGTCCAGCACTTCGCCGAACACGCGGGCCACGGTCTGCTCGGTCACGGTGACCGGAGCCTCGTGGCGGGTGGCCACCCGGACCGGTTCGGGCAGCGCCGCCCGATCCAGCTTGCCGGAGGCGTTGATCGGCAGGGCGTCGAGCACGACGTAGGCGCTCGGCACCATGTAGGCGGGCAGCGCGCGGGCGGCGGCGGCCTTGAGCCGGGTGTGGTCGAGATCGGCGGGGGCGACCACGTAGGCCACCAGCTGCTCGTCGCGCACGATCACCACCGCGCGGGTGACACCGTCCACGGCCGCCAGCACCGTCTCGATCTCGCCGAGTTCGATGCGCAGGCCGCGCACCTTGACCTGGAAATCGGTGCGGCCCAGGTACTCCACCGCGCCGTTCTCGTTCCACTCGACCAGATCGCCGGTGCGGTACATGAGTTCGCCGGGCGCGGCGAAGGGGTCGGCCACGAAGCGCTCGGCCGTCAGGCCCGGGCGCGCCATGTAACCCCGGGCGAGCTGTACCCCCGACAGATACAGCTCACCCGGGATTCCCATGGGGACCGGCCGTAGACGCGCGTCGAGCACGTACAGCCGGGTGTTGAACACCGGCGCGCCGATCGGCACGGCGGCGGTGTCCGCGGCGGTCACCTCGTGACAGGTGACCTCCACCGCGGCTTCGGTGGGCCCGTACAGGTTGTGCAGGGCCGCGCCGCCGGTCAGCTCGCGCAGACGCTGCGACACCGGGCCGAGCAGCGCCTCGCCGGAGGCGAAGAGCTGGCGGACCGTGTTGCCGGGCAGGGGTTCGCGCTCCAGCTCCGCCACGAAGGGGTCCATCATGGAGGGCACGAAATGCACTGTGGTGATGCCGTATTCGGCGATCACGGACCGCAGGTAGGCGGGGTCGCGGTGGCCGTCGGGCTGGGCCAGCACCAGCGTCGCGCCGATCTGCAGCGGGAAGTAGAGCTCCGGCACCGACACGTCGAAGGTGACCGGGGTCTTCTGCAGGAACACGTCGTCGGCGGTCAGGTCGAAGCTCTGCCGCATCCAGACCAGGCGGTTCATGATCGACGCGTGACTGACCACGACGCCCTTCGGGAGTCCGGTGGAGCCCGAGGTGAACATGACATAGGCCGGGTTCGCGGGATGCAGCGGGGCGATGCGCTCGGCGTCGGTCAGCGGCGCGGCGGAGAAATCGGCGAGCGCGTCACCGGTAAGGCCGGCCAGATCGATGACGGCACCGTCGGTTTCGGGCCGCTCCGCCTCCGCGGTGATCACCAGGGCGGGCGCGGCGGTGCGCAGAATGTGCGCGAGGCGGTCGGCCGGATGATCGGGATCCAGCGGCACGTAGGCCGCGCCCGCGGCCTGCGCGGCGTACATGGCGATCACCAGTTCCGGCGACCGGCGCAGGTGCAGGGCCACCAGCTTCTCGGGGCCGATGCCCCGCGAAATCAGGTAGCGGGCAAGGCGATTCACCCGGGCCGCGAAGGCCGCGTAGGTCAGATCGCGGGCCGGCTCCCCGGCGAAGCGCAGGGCGATGGCGTGCGGGGTGCGGGCCGCCTGCGCCTCGAACATCGACACCAGCGTGGCGGTCGGATCCACCGGGTGGCGGGTGTCGTTCCAGGTGCGCAGCACCGTCTCGCGCTCGGCCTCGGTGCAGACGTCGACCGCGTCGAAGGTGTCGGCCGGGTCCAGCTCCAGCAGGCGACCCAGGAAGTTCACGAAACGCTCGTGATGCCGGGCGGTCTCGGCCTCGCTGTACAGATTCGGGTTCACCTCGAAATCGAGGAACACCCGCTCGTTCTCGCCGTAGAAGAGGTTCAGGCTCATGTCCTCGACCGGGCTGGTCGACAACACGTGCAGGTTGGCCTGCACATCCCCGAACTCCAGGCGGGGATGGAAGAGCATGACATTGACCATCGGGCCGAACAGCGCCCGCGAGGCCGGGCTGCCCTGCAACTCGGCGTGATCGCGGCGGATGTCCTCGTGGCGGTAGCGCTGGTGGCGCAGCGCGCCGGAGATCTCCACCCGCGCCGAGGTCAGCAGCTCGCCCCAGGTGGTGTTCTCGCGCACCGGAATCCGCAGCGGCACGATATTGGACAGCATGCCGGTCGAGCGCCGCATGACCGCGGTGGTGCGGGCGGTCACCGGCAGGCTGATGACCGCCTCGTCCTTGCCGGTGAGCCGGGCCATGTAGGCCGCGAAGGCCGCGATGATCACGCCGGGAAGACCCGAATCATGCCGCGCGCCAACCGCTTCCACGCGCTCGAGCAGCTCGTCGGAGAGCATCCCGCCGACGCGGGTGTTGTCCGCGCGCACGGGAGCGGTGCGGCCCTTGAGGGTGGTGCCGCCGTCCAGTCCGGCCGTGCGCTCGAGCCAGTGCGCGCGATCGGTCCGGAAGCGGCTGCTCTCGCGGTAGTCCAGCTCGGATTCGGTGAGTTCCTGCAGCGTGCCGACTTTGGGGGCCTCGGGCTCGAGACCGCGCGCCAGATCGGTGTAGCGCCGGGCCGACCACTGCATGGTGTTCATGGCGGCGTAGCCGTCGCCGACGATGTGGTGGCCGAGGACGAACCAGAACCAGCGATGGTCGGCGACCCGGATCAGGGTCGGGGCGAAAAGCTTGCCGGTGATCATGTCCATCGGCCGGACGATCTCGGCGCGCATCCATTCATGCGCCGCCGCAATGGGATCCGGCTCCGAGCGCAGGTCCATCAGCTCGGTGTTGTGGCCGCCGGCCGGGTCCAGGTACTGGACGGGCTGCCCATCGACCTCGGCGAAGCGCAGCTGCGAGGTGCGCCAGATCGGCACGCCGTCTTCTGAGACACGCAATAGCAGATCGACATCGAAATCACCCTGGATGTCGACGTACTGGGCCATATTGAGGGGCACGTCGGGGTTGAGCAGCTGGGCGTACCAGACACCGAGCTGCGCGGGCCCGAGGGGAAACGGCGCCGAGAAATCCGATGTCGGAACTTCCTGCGGCCCGAGACCATTCGCGTCCGTACCCTGCACCAGAGCCTCCCTTGTCATGGCGAATTGCTATGTCGACCAACGGTTTCGGGCATCGCGAAATAGACCTGAAGTGCCACGGGCCGAGCCGGGCACGCCAGGCCGCGAAAGATCGCACCGCCCTGGGTGATTCGACGAATGCGCGGTGAACTCCGCGCGTGATCCAACTAGTGCTCGAAGCGGCCGGGCCCTACGGACTCACCGGCCGGGGGATGCGATCGCCTCCGGGTCATCGCATCCGGGTTGTGCTGCTGCCGATCTCCTCCAAATGTCACCTGCATCACAGGGATGCCGTTCATGGATGTGGACACTAGGCGTTTACACAATAAAAAGGAACTTTTTCCCGAAAAAAAGTTGGACGAGCGTCTAGTTGGGCGACAAGCTCGCGCGAAGATCGCGAAGAATGTGGGTACGACCACATAGCGAGGCGGCGGTGTGACCGACCGCACTTTCGGATGTGGAGACTATGAGTCGAAACGTTGCAACTGCGTTGCATCGGCGCCCAGGCGCCGATCGAGCACGCGAATCTTGGCTTCGATCTGCGCATACAGCGGAGACTCGCGATCGACGGTGGCCCGATAGGCCGCCCACGCGGCCGCATCGTCACGCCCCTCGGCGCCGGCGGTCCACCGGCTCAGGACCGACGCGTCACCGGAACGTAAGACGGCGGTGCGCAGTCGGACTCGCAATTCATCGCGAATGTCTATAACTCCCGGCGCGGTCGAGCGCGGCAACACCGGGCCCGCGTACAAACGCACGGCGGTATCGACATCCCCGGAATCCAGTGCGGCGCGCAGCGCTTCCACATCGGTGGCGATCGGAACGCGCAAACGGTAGGGGCGCGAACCGAACACATTCGAACCGACCACCGACCGCAGCCGCGACATGGCCGCGCGGATGGTGGCGTTGTCCAGATCGGCGTCGTCGAGCAGCAGGGCCAGGTGATCGGCCGACAGGCCCTCGGTGTGCTCGGCCAGCAGCAGCAGGATCTCGGCGTGCCGCTGGGACAGCGGAACTCGCTCGCCGGCCACCGTGAGCTGCGGCTGCCCCAGCCCGAGCACCTCCAGCCCGAGCCGTTCCGGCTGCGGGGCGTCGGCATTCGTGCGGCGGTCCTGGCCCGAACGCACCGCGGCCAGGAGCAGATCCATCTCCGCGGCCGTAGCCGCCGCCTTCACCAGCGCCAGGATCTCCGGGCGCGCCACCCGCACCCCGCCCGCGATCATGAGCACGCCCACCAGGCGGCCGTCCGGATCGTGCACCGGCGCAGCGGCTCCGGTGATCTGGTGCATGCGGTGCAGGAAATGCTCGGGGCCGTGGATCCAGGCCGCGCGGCCGGTGCGCACCACCAGGCCCACCGCATTGGTGCCGACCCGGCGCTCGCTCAGGTCGTTGCCCTCGCGCAGGCCCGCCTCCGCGGCGGCCTGCACCCGGTCGGCATTGCCGTGCACCGAGAGCACGCGGCCGAACTGGTCGGCCACCACCACGATCAATCCGGTGCTGGTGGCATCGCGAAGTAATAGCTTGTCCACCAACGGCATGACCGCGGCGATCCCGTGCGCGTCGCGATAGCGCTCCAGATCCGTGCCGCGCAGGCCACGACCGTCACCGTCGTCCATGGGATCCACGCCACCGCGCACACTGCGCAGCCATGATTCGAGGACCATCGGCCGCAGCAGGCCAGGCAACTGCCCCAGCTGATCGCCGCCCACGCTGAGATATCCATGCGCCTGGGCGGCATACGTTTCGAGCGCCCCGAGTTGACTGCCCGGTTCGACGCCAGGGTGGGGCTGCCCTCCACCTGCGAGATTGCTGACCATTTGCCTTTCTTTCCGACCCAAAGAGTACCGGCGGACCTGAGACCTGAAGGCGGAAGCCGGACGTTTGTCCGACAGGTCACATGCCGACACGTGCTCCGGGAAATGTGAGCTACGCAGCATTTTGTTAAATGGGAGCTGTTCAATTAGACCGCGGCTCCTGGCCCTGCGAGCCGAATCCCTTGCGGCGACCAGGATTTGGTTTACACGGTTTACTGAATGTACCTCCGCGGACCGACACACTGTGCTTGGCTGGGCCCGTGGAGGACATCGACCTGACCGATCTCGATCGGTTCGCGCGCGGGTTCCCGCACGCGGATTTCGATCGGCTCCGCGAGCACGAACCGGTGTGGTGGCATCCGCCCACCGCGCACACCCCGGACGGGGAAGGGTTCTGGGTCCTGTCCCGATACGCCGACATCGTTGCCGTGGCCGGGGATTCGCGGACCTACTCCTCCGAGACCGGCGGGGAACGCCGCGGCGGCGGGACGCTCATCGAGGATCTGCCCGTGGACTGGGCCGTCGGCGTGCTGCTCAACATGATGGACGACCCCCGGCACGCGGACGTACGACGGCTGCTCATGCCCAGCGTCGCGCCGCGCACCCTGAAGCTGATCGAGGACGACCTGCGGCAACGCGCAGCGACCATCGTCGACGCGGCACTGGACAAGGGCGACTGCGATTTTCTGATCGACCTGGCCGCGGAACTGCCGCTGCAGGCGGTCGCGCAGCTGCTCGGCGTGCCGCAGGAGGATCGGCATCAGCTGTTCGGGTGGGCGAATGTGGCGCTGGACTACGACGATCGGGATCTCGGCGAGGCCACCGCGCGAACCCAGGCGGCCGTCGCGGAGACCCGGGCCTACGGCGCGCGGCTGTTCGCGGCCAAGACCGCCGACCCCGCCGAGGATCTGATGTCGCTGGCCGCGCACGCCACCATCGACGGCCGGCCGCTGACCGACATGGAGAAGGCGATGCTGTTCAGCCTGCTGATCGCGGCGGGCAGCGAGACCACCCGCAACTCCATCGCGGTCGGGATGCTGGCGCTCATCGAACGGCCGGAGCTGTGGCGGTCGCTGCACGAGGATCGATCCGCATTGGACGGCGCCGTCGAGGAAATGCTGCGCTGGGCCTCCTCCACCTCCTACAACCGCCGCACCGCCACCCGCGACACCACGCTCGGCGACCGGCGAATTCGCGCCGGGGACAAGGTGACCCTGTGGTGGACCTCCGCGAATCGCGACGCGAGCGTCTTCCCCGACCCGCACCGCTTCGACATCGGCCGACGGCCCAATCCGCATCTGGCCTTCGGCCGCGGCGGCCACTTCTGCCTGGGCTCCAACCTGGCTCGCATGGAAATGCGCGTCCTCTTCGACACGCTGCTGGATCGGGTCGGCACCGCGGAGCTCACGGCTCCTGTCGAGTACACCCGCAGTAACAAGCACACCGGAGTCAGGCACATGCCGGTCCGGCTGACACCACGCTGATCGGTTCCTCGTCACGCCCCACTCGTCATCCCGGCGTGTCTTTGGCCGGGATCCATTGCGGACAGGGTGGATTTCGGCCAAAAGCGTGCCGGAATGACGGGGGGAAGCTGCCGATCAGGCCACTAGTTCGGCGGCAGCGTCGGTTTCAGCGCCGCGGCGCTGCGCTCGCGGGCCGCGCCCCACCACAGGCCCGCTCCATAAGCCACGTCGTCGAGCCGGCGGCAGGCCACATAGCGGATCGGGTCCAGGCTGCCCGGCTCCCGATGGGTGAACCAGTCGGCCAGCCCCTCGGCCATGGCCAGCGTGATCGCGATGTGGCGGACCCGCCGCGAGCACAACATGCCCAGCAGGGTGATCGGCCAATAGTGCCGGCACATGGCCGAGGCCAGCCGCCAGACGCCGCCGGTGAATCCGCGCGTCATATATATGGCGGCCACCCGGGTCGGATTGTCGAGCCCGGCGAAGACCCGGCGTAATCGAATCAGGGTCGCGCCCATGGTCAGCAGACCGCCGAACACTCCCCACTTGGAGAGCGTGCCCAGCAACAGCGCCGACACCGCGGTCCAGATCGGCATCGAGAGCGGGGCGGCCAGGCCCGGATGTCGCTGGGCCAGCGGGGCCACGCCGGTGCCGTGGGTGACCTTGTGAGCGAACCACTTTCGCAGCGACACCGGATTGCTGTGCGCCACCCGGGCGGCCGGCTCGTAGCGCAACCGCCAGCCGGCGCGATCCAGCCGCCAGCACAGGTCGACATCGCCGCCCGCCGGCATGGACTCGTCGAAGCCGCCCTCGGCCAGCAGGGCCAGCCGGCGCACCAGCACCGCGGAACTCGGGACGTAGGGCACCGGGCCGTGCGCGTGCACCGCCGACTCGCGGCGGCCGCGATGCACCGAGCCGCGGGTGTGCTCGTAGCGGGCCAGCAGGGTCGAATCCGGATCCATGGCCAGGATGCGCGGGGCCACCAGCGCCACCTTCGGATCGCTGAAATGCCCCAGCATGACCTCCAGCCAGCCGGTGCGCGGCACCACATCGGGGTCCAGGAAGGCCACGAATTCGGTTGCCGCCGCCCGCAATCCGAAATTGCGCGCGGCGGCCGCACCGTGGCGGCGATCGCGGCGCAACACCGTGATCCGGCAGCGGCCGCGCGAATCCGGAATCCGCACCGGCTGATCCGACCCGTCGTCCACCACGATCACCGTGTGACCGCGCAGCGCCGACAGCAACCGCGACAGCTCGGGCGCGTTGTTGTGCACCGGCACGATCACGGTGACGTCCTCCAGCGACGGCAGCAGCCGCGGGCGCGGATTGGCCACGCCGGAATCCAGAAGACGTCTGGCAACCCGAGCCGACGTGGGGTCGGTCACCTCGAGGTAGCCGTCACCGATCAAGGCCGCAGCTTCCGGCGCGAGCCGCAGCAACCTCGTCGGCGTGCCGCCGACCAGGAGCCGTCCACCGGAATAAGTGCGCACCTTGGGATCGATTCGCACCCCGAAACCATCGGGAAGGCGATCATGGCGCATTCCCGAATGCTAAGTCAGCACACGACTAGCAATGATGATTGCCACGCCCGAGACCTGAACCCAAAAGTTCGCGGCGCGTCTCGATTCTGGACTGAGCGGAGCGGAGGAGCGAAGCGGGGGAGCGGAGGGAGGGAAGAATCGAGACCTTCAGCGCCGCGAACCGCCCGGAGCGGAGCGGAGGGCAAATTAAACACAGCACGACCGGTCATCCGGCTCGCCCTCTACACTGCGTGAGGAAAAATTGGTGGTTGAACTGGTCGGGGACGGTATCGCGTCCTCATAGTGGTCGAGGCGGTATGGGAGTCGGGCGCATGCAGACAGGCGGGGGCGGTAACACCCTCTCGGAATCCGAGATCGTCGAGGCCGCCCTGCGGGTGGTACGGCAGGACGGTGTGGAGAAGCTGTCCATGCGACGGCTCTCCCGCGAACTCGGAGTTTCACCGATGGCCCCGTATTACTACGTCGCCGACAAGCGCGAGCTACTCGATCTGGTCGCCACCGCCGCCCTGACCGGAGTGCGCAAGCCCCCACCCGAATTCGGTACGTGGCAAATGCGGCTGCGCGATCTGATCGACCAGATCGACGAGAAATTGCGCAAGCATCCCGGCCTCGGCGATGTGCTCATCGAGCAGATGCTTGGCAAACAGCTGGATCTCATCGCGGCGGTGATGGAAATCCTCTTCGACGCCGGATTCGACGAGCGCAATGTGCTCTCGGCCTACGCCACCATCCACACCTACCTGTTCGGCCGTTCCAAGGTGAACCCGCGCGATCGCAGCGCACTGGTGGATCGCGCCCTTCCCGAGGCGGTGGAACGGGCCATCAAACACCTGGCGGATCTGCGCGGCAAGTACTCCTACGACTTCTCGATGGACGTGCTGATCGCGGGCCTCGAGGCTCAGCTTGTCCGGCAGCGCGACAGCACCGTATAGTCAAACTAGAACACGTTCTAGTTTCGGTTCGAGAGGACACTATGACCACCGTCGACGTACCGCACAGCTCGCGATCGGCCGTGCTGCGGGTCTCCGCGGTCATCAACGAGACGGCCGACTCCTGCTCGCTGGTATTCGACGTGCCCGAGGACCTGCGTGAGCGCTTCACCTATCAGCCGGGCCAGTTCCTGACCCTGCGCATCCCCAGCGAGCTCACCGGGTCCGTCGCCCGCTGCTACTCGCTGGCCAGCTCACCCCACACCGACGACAAGCCCAAGGTGACCGTCAAGCGCACCGTCGACGGCTACGCGTCGAACTGGGTGTGCGACAACGTGAAAGCCGGCGACAGCCTCGAAGTGCTGCCGCCCTCGGGCGTTTTCACGCCCAAGAACCTCGACGCGGACCTGCTGCTGTTCGCCGCGGGCAGCGGCGTCACCCCGGTGATGTCCATCCTCAAGTCGGCGCTCTCGCGCGGCAACGGGCGCATCGTGGTGGTCTACGCCAACCGCGACCACGACTCGGTCATCTTCGCGGGCGAACTGCGCGAGCTCGCCGACAAGCACCCGCAGCGGCTGGTCGTCATCCACTGGCTCGAGCACCTGCAGGGCCTGCCGACCGCCGACGCCTTGGCCACCCTGGTCGCGCCCTACACCGGCTACGAGGCTTTCATGTGCGGCCCCAAGCCGTTCATGGACCGCGTCCACGACGCCCTCGGCCAGATCGGCATGCCGCGCAACCGGACCCACGCCGAGGTCTTCAACTCGCTCTCGGGCGACCCGTTCGCCGAGGTCGCCCCGACCGAGATCACCGACGAGGAAGCCGCCGACGCCGCCAGCGTCGAGGTCGAATTGGACGGCGAGACCCACGAATTGACCTGGCCGCGCAGCCAGACCCTGGTCGACATCATGCTCTCCAAGGGCATCGACGTGCCCTACTCCTGCCTCGAGGGCGAATGCGGGTCGTGCGCCTGCACGGTGCTCGAGGGCGAGGTCGAAATGGAGAACGCCGAAATCCTCGACCCCGAGGACATCGCCAACGGCTACATCCTCGGCTGCCAGGCGCGGCCGGTCACGGATCGGCTGAAGATCCAGTTCTGAGCTGAGAATTCGGCCGCCGCGTGAATCACGCGGCGGCCGAATTTCTTTGTGGCCCTTCGGCTAGTAGGCCGAGAAGACGTTGTCGATCGAGCCGTAGCGGTGCGACGCGTAGTTGCAGGCCGCCGCGATGTTCGCGACCGGATCGTAGATGTCCCAGGACGTGCCGTCGACGTGGTACGCCTGGAAGGTCGGGTCGATCACCTGGAGCAGGCCCTTGGACGGGATCCCGGCCGCGGCGTTCGAGTCGTAGAGGTTGATGGCCTGGGGGTTGCCGCCGGACTCGCGCTGGATATTGCGGAAGATGCCGTCGTAGCTGCCCGGGATGCCGTGCTGGTTCATCACGTACAGGGCGTTCTTGATCCAGCCGTCGAGGTCGTTGGCGAAGACCGGGGGCAGCAGCTGGTTGAAGGGGGCGGGCAGGGTCTGCACCCAGTCGCGGACCTGGTCCTGCTGCGGGGCGGGCAGACCGTTGTCGATCTGGACGGCCTGCTGCTGGACCTGCTGGGCGGTGGCCTGGAACTCCGGCGGGACGCCGTTGACGACGTCGGCGGAGGCGGTACCGGAGGCGGTGACCACGGCGGTGGCGGCCAATGCGACAACGACGGCGGCCTTGGGCTGGGAGATCAGTTTTTTCAAATGCATAGCGAAACGGGCGCAGCGCTGACCACGGCGGGCATCCCCGAGGGGACCCACCGACGCACTGCATGGGTTGTGTGGGGGCTGCTGATCAGCCTTGTGGAAGAACGGGATTCGGGAATCTCCCAGCTATCACCGTTCGTTCGCGCTCTCACCGATAACGGCGGTCTCCGCGCGAGGGGTACTTGCTCGTTTCGAGCAGGTATCGGCCGTCGCCGACTGATCACAGAATGATTGCGCTAGGTTAACGTAAACTGAACACAGGGTGAACAGTCAGTGTTTACCGCTCGAGCTGTATCTCACAGCAACCCGGCAGCGCCCCGCTCAGCGCAGTGCGCGGTAATGAACCCGCTGCTCAGGGGTCAGATGCTCGGTCGCGTAACTCAGCGCGGTCCGGCCCATATCCGCCGCGTGCGCGTCCAGAAATCCCGTCAGAATCGCGGGATCGACACGTTTGCCCATCTCCCGCAGCATCCAGCCGACCGCCTTCTGAATCAGATCGCGACGATCGGCGAGCAGCCGCTCGCACAAGTCGACGGTGGTCGAGGTATCGCCCTGCTTGATGAAGGCGAAAGTGGTGAGCAGTGCCACCCGCCGCTCCCACAGCGAATCCGAGGCCGCGAATTCGTAGAGCAGATCCCGCGGGCGTTCGGACAACCACGGACCCAGAATGAACTCGGCCGACGCGTCGACCAGATCCCAGTTGTTGACCCGCCCGCGCCTTACGGCGGCCAGATAGAACTCGGCGATTTCCCGCTGCCGCGCTTCATCTCCCCCGCGTTTGCGCGACGCCCTCGCCATCTCCCCATTGAGAATCACCAACCCGGCCAGCCGGTGCTCGTGCACCGGACTGTCGAGCAACAGATCGATCTCCGAAAGCGGCAGCCCCGCGAAAGGTTTCACGGCCTTCCGGGTCTGCGGAACCCGGACGCCGATGAATACATCCCCTTCCCCGTACTCCCCCGGGCCCGTCTTGAAAAAGCGCTGCAGATGCACCGCATCGGCCGGATCGGCGAACACCGCCAATTCCGCCCGCACCGCGGCAGCCGTCAAGCCCTTCGTCGTCGCGCCGGTTCCGGTCATTCCGCAAAAGGTATCAAGCTGTTTCAGCCGCGGCCTGTAACAGCACCTCGCCAAAATTTCGCATGTGGTCCGCCCCTCCGTACCAGGCGGCCACCAATTCCACGGCTGCCGAACGGGTTCGATGGGCGGCCTGGGCCAGCTTCGCGATATCGGCCTCGCCGGATTCGGCGGCCGTCGCGGCCTGCTCCAGCTCGTGGCTGGCGACCAGCAGGCGCATGATGTGGTGCAGGTCGATGGTGGCGTCGCTGGTCCGGAATTCCGTGGCCTTGGATGCGCTCGGGGCCGGGTCCTGGACTGCGACTTCGGGTTCCGGAGCGGCGCGGCGACGGGACGGGGCGGGCGCCGGACGCACCGGGGCCGCCGGCGCCTCCTCCTCGATGCTCTCGCGCAGCGACACGGCGACGGCCTCCATGCGCTCCAGCCGGGCCGGAGCCTCCGGCTGGGCGGGCGGCTCGGGGTCCGGCGCGTAGCGGCGGCCCACCGGGGCCTGGATCTCGACCGCGGGGCTCGCCCCGAACATCTCCTCGTCGGCCTCGATGCGCGCGCCGAACGGCGAGCCGTTGACCGCGGGACGCACGGGCGTCTCGACCTCCACGGCGGGAGCGGTGGCGAACGGCCGGGGGTCGGACTCGGGCTGGGTGAACCCGCCACCATTGGGCCTGGTTCGGGCGTACAGGGAATCGTTCGCGGCGAACGGCTCGCTGTCGGCGGCGAGCCGGGCGGCCACCGCCTCGGGGTCCGAGGTGCGCTGCGGCAGGTCCGGGGCCAGGCGCCGGGGCAGCGGGTCGGGTTCCGGTGTGGCGCGCAGGGTTACGGGCGCGGAGGACCACTGCGCGGCCTGCTCGTGGCCGTTGCGGCCCAGCCCGTTGTGGCCGCCGGTGTCGATGCCGGTCAGCACCGGGTTCGGCGAAGTCCCCGGTGACGAGGGGTCCGGGTGGGTGAGGCGGTAACCCGGCTGGCGCCCGGGGCGCGAATCTCCCGGACCGGCAGTGAAATCGGCATCCATGGCCGACATTCTTACTGGGCGGCGGGATCGGGTGCGAGTCGGGCCGCGATGACGGCACGAATCCGCATATCGCGAATCCGGCCCACACCAACGGTATTGGGGGATTGACGCGGGTCAGCAGTTGGAGGGGGCCGGTTCTCCGCGCAGCCGGGCGTCGATCCAGGCGAAGGCATCCGGCAAGCCCAGCACGGCCGCCGACAAATGCTCCGGCGACGGATTCATATCCATGTCCAGGCGCACCCCGGCCGCGCAATAGCGGCGATCGGTATTCACGATGGCGTCCACCGGGATCAGCGGATCGCTGGGCGAATGCCATTCGAACACCGGGATGTTCGGCACCCCGTCGTACAGTTCCAGGCTGTTCTCGTCCAGCACCGACCGCACCGTCGGATCATCGATCAGCGAAGTGCTGGCGGCGAATTCACGCGCGCTGTGCCCCGCGCCGATCGCCATGATCTCATTGGTGCAGCCATTGGCCATGGCATTGCGCGCGGCCAGGCCCGCCGCGTTCAGCTGCGAACTGATGGGCAGCCGATCCGGATACTCGCGCTCCAGGCCGATCGCCGCCGCCATGGCCAGTCCGAACGCCGGATGCGGTTGCAGGCCCAGCGCGTTCACCATCTTCATCAGATTCATCGGCACGCCACCGGTGGCGGCGCCCGCGAGTTTCAACTCCGGGGCGTAGCGCGGCGCGAGGGCCGCCGCCCACGCGGTCGCCATCCCACCGCCGGAATATCCGGCCATGGCCACCGGGCTGTTGCCCAAACCCAATTCGGGCAGCCGCTGCGCCGCGCGAATACCGTCCAAGGTGATCTGCCCGCCCAATTTGGCCGCGCCGTAAGCGAAATTCGGGCCCAGATGATCGGGCAGCGCCACCGACCAGCCGCGACGCAGCGCGGCGTTCAACGCGACCGCTTCCTTCACATACAGATTCGGGTCGCTGGTGTAGAGCACGCGCGACACCGCGCAATCGGCGCCGAGCCCATTGATGATGTGCTGGTAGGAGAGCAACGGTCCGCCGGGTTGATGCTCACGCGGCGTGAGCACCGTGGTGACCGCCGCGATCGGGCCGCCCTCCGAGCTCGTGGAACGGAATTTCACCAGCGTGACAGCGGTATCCGGAAAAATGAGCAGCGGCGGCATGGGCCGCGTCGCGAGCACGTCGCCGGGCGCGTGGTCGGCGATGTCGGCCGGTTGCGCGTAGAACGGATCGGGATCGGGCATCGGATAGACCGGATCCGCCTGCGCCGCAGGCATCGTGCCCGCCAGCGCCAGACCTGCCGCCAAGATTCCGTATACACGCAGCAACCATTTGGCCTTCACCAGGTTCCTCCACGAACTTCGCTGTGAGAATCGCATGCTTGCCCCACAACGAGTGTCGTTCGGGAGCCGTGAAGAAGAAATAGCGACACGCCAGCAAACCTGCTGGGCGGCGTGACATCACACCGGGGCTCAGCCCATGTGGCTCATGCCCGCCGCGACCACCTGGGCCACGTTCATGATCTCGTCGGCCGTCGGCAACGGGACCCCGTCCAAGGCGTGCAACCGATCCGAGCTCGCGATGGCCAGCATGGCCGACACCCACGCCGCCGCGCACGCCCGCAGCGTCCCCGGCTGCACCGGACCGGGCGCGCTCGCCGCCAGTACCCGCGCCGTCGCCTCCAGTAACTGATCACGCATGCGGCGCAACTGTTTCCGCACATCCGGATGGGTATCGGCCTCGCGCCACATGATGACCCGCAACACCGAGGAGTTGTTCTCGCGCAGATTCAGCGCGGCATCCATGTTCACCAGGCTCTTGGCCGGATCACCCGGCACCACCACGGACTCGATGTCGTCCAGCGGCTGCGGCGGCACCCGCTCGTCCATGAGCGCCGAGAGAATCGCGCCCTTGGTCGGGAAGTAATAGAAGATCAGCCCCTTGGGCACCCCGGCCGCCTCGGCGATCGACGCCGTGGGCGTCGCGTCGAATCCATTGGCCGCGAACAGCCTTTCGGCGGCATCCAGAATGAGCTGGCGAGCATCCCCGTCGACCTTCTTGCTCCGACGACGCCGTGGTGTTGGCACTGCTCGCTTCCTCCTCACGCTTCGAAGCGGAGGCTTCCGCCACCGATCGGGCGGACGTAGACGACAAGCATAACGCGCAGACACGCCGACCTCGCTGGCTCTCCCGCAGTCACGGGGGCCCGAGGCCGGCGTGCCCGGTGTCGGTCAGTGCGCCGCCGCGCCGAAACGACCCGCAACCTCGGGCATCTCGGCCAAAGCGACCACCACCGTCAACGCACCCACGATCCACGCAACCCAGGAGGCGTTGCTGTAGGAGTGGAAGTTCATCACCCAGGGGGAGATGAACATCAGGACGCCCAGCACCCCGAGCGCGCGGCCGGTCCAGCCGCTGGCCCGGTCGGTGAGCTGGGACAGGCCCGCGAGTGCGATCAGCACGCCGAGCACCACGAGGGTCCACAGTGCGCGGCTGCTGTGCGCCACCCAGATCGGGGACAGCGCGGCGACTGCGCCGAGCACGACCGTCACGGCCTGCTCCGCGCGACTCACGGTGAACATGGAATGCCTCCTTTGAAAGGCGAGGGAATATGTTCTGCTTTCGTTGTATTCCTGATTGACCGCCCGATCAATCAATGCATGGATACGCTTAGGCCGCAGTTCGGGTGTGACCGGCGACACAGATCCGCGCGACCTCGGGAACCGATATGGTTGGCGCATGTCGCAGTCGGTAGAACACGTTCTAATTGTTGGCGCGGGGCTGGCGGGGCTCCGCACCGCCGAAGAGCTGCGACGTGCGGGTTACACCGGCCAGATCACCCTGCTCGGCGATGAGAACCGGGCGCCCTACGACCGGCCGCCGCTGTCGAAGCAGTACATGCGCGCCGAAACCGACGACACCGCCCTGCGGCCCGCCGAGTTCTACTCCGAACAGCGCATCCGGCTGCGGCTCGGCGTCGCGGCCACCGGTGTCGATACCGCCGCCCGCCGCGTGCACCTCTCCGACGGCACCGACGCGCACTACGACGCGTTGGTGATCGCGACCGGGCTGCGGCCGCGGCGCATTCCGGGACTGCCCGAGGTCTCCGGCGTCCACGTGCTGCGCTCGCATGCCGACGCCGCGGCCCTGCGCGAGCACCTGGGCAGCGCGCGCAAGGCCGTCATCGTGGGCGCGGGCTTCATCGGCTGCGAACTCGCGGCGAGCTTCCTCTCCCGCGATCTCGACGTGACCCTCGTCGAACCCCAGCCCACTCCCCTGTTCGCCGCGCTCGGCGAGCAGGTCGGCGCGCTGGTGACCCGGCTGCACGAGGCCGAGGGCGTCGCGGTGCGGTGCGGCGCCGGGGTGGAATCGCTTGTCGCCGAGGGCGACTCGGTCAGCGGCGTGCGGCTCGCCGACGGCACCGTCCTCGACGCCGACCTGGTGGTCATCGGCATCGGCTCGGTGCCCGTCACCTCCTGGCTCGAAGGCTCCGGCATCCCGCTCGCCACCCCGAGCGAAGGCGGCGGGGTCCTGACCGACGCCACCGGGCGCACCTCGATCCCCGGCGTCTGGGCCGTCGGCGACGTGGCCGCCTGGCCGCACGCCAGCGGCCGCCACAAGCGCGTCGAGCACTGGACCAATGCGGGCGAGCAGGCCCAGACCCTGGCCGCCGCCCTGCTCGGCACCGAGACGACCGCCGAGGTCCAGGTGCCGTACGTCTGGAGCGACCAGTACGACATGAAGATCCAGGTGCTCGGCATCCCCGCGCTGGCCGACGAGATCCGCATCGTCGAGGACAAGGGCCGCAAGTTCCTCGCCCACTACCTGCGCGCGGGCGAACTGGTCGCCGTCGTCGGCGCGAGCATGGTCGGCAAGGTGATGAAGGCCCGCGCCGAACTCGCCGCCAACCTGCGACCACAGGCCGCCGTCGGGTAGTCACGGGCGGATTTCCGACCCGCGGTTCGCTATGTGGCGGGGCCTTTCACTACCGTGCAAGGTGTGATCGTCGCGCTCATCGACTCCGGATTTGGGCTGCTGCCCACTGCCGCCTGGTTGCGGAAGCTGCGGCCCGATCTCGACCTGCTGCTGCTCAATGATCCCGACGGCGCACCGTGGGGACCGAAGCCGGAGCAATGGGTCGTCGACCGGGTACTGGATACCGCCCGCCTCGCCCTCGGCGAAGGCGCGGAAGTCATTGTGCTGCCCTGTAACACCGCCAGTGTCACCGCGCTCGAGCACGTCCGCGCCATGGTCGGCCCCGGAGTGCCCGTGATCGGCACCGTCCCCGCCATCAAACCCGCGGCCGCCGCTTGCCAGAAGGTTGCGGTCTGGGCCACGGCGGCCACCACCGCCAGCGCCTACCAGGCCGACCTCATCGCCCGCTTCGGCGGCGACGCCGATATCACCGGCATCGCCTGCCACGGCCTGGCCGACGCCATCGACCGCGGCGATCTTCCGGTCATCGCCGAGGCCATCGCCGACGCCGCCGCCCGCACCCCCGCCGACACCGAGGGCATCGTGCTGGGCTGCACTCATTACCCCTTGGTCCTCGACGACATCCTCACCGCCCTCCCGACCGGCGTGCGAGTCTTCGACAGCGCCGAAGCGGTCGCGGGCCAGACCCTGCGCCGCATGGACGCTCTCGGCCGCCCGACCGCCGGTTCCGGGGCCGTCCGCGTCCTCTCGTCCGGCCGCCCCGCCCAACTCCCCACCGCCGCAGCCGCTTTCGAGTCCGGTCGAATTCTCGGCGCGACCGCCGCCGTCGGCGAGATCGCCGCCGCGCCACGCCGCTGACGTTTACTCCCGGCGAAGCTGGGCAGGGCTAGCTCATGAGCACGGGAGAACGAACGCACGGGGAACCGGCGCACCCGGACGACGGAGAGACGATCCCCGAACCGGAGATCGAGCCGGAACACCGTGAGCGCGCGCATCGCATGGCCGAGACCTACCGCGACGACCGGCCCCTGACCGTCCTGCCCGGTTCCGACGGCATGGTCTCCGGCACCGCCGTCACCGACTGGGTGGACGAGAACGGCGAACCCGTCTTCGAGGACACCGACCGGGAACCGGATTGACGCGGGCGGACTCTCAGAAACCGTTGGCCAGCAAGGCGTACTGCGCGGCGGTGCGTTGCAGGGCGTTGGTCTTGTCCGCATCGTTGATGACCGCCAGATAGCGGCCGTAGGCGAGATAGCACTTGTAGACGTAGACGCTGTCGGCGGGGACGCCCGGCTTCGGGGTCAGACAGCGCACGTCGGGCACGTGGGCGGGCGGATCGGCGTCGATGTAGTCGCCCTGCCGGAACGAGACGAACGCATCCCGCAGGGCGCGAGCCGATTTCGCGTCACGCGCCCGGGTCAGGCTGTCCTGATCGAGGAAGGCCACCAGGTCGGCCCCGGTGTCCCGGTAGGCGTGCCACCATTCGGTCTTGTCGCCGGGATTGGCGTTCTCGAGCAGATACCTGACGCTGTAGACGGCGAACGACACGCTGTCGGGGGCGCGGTCGTCGCGATAGCGGGTCATCACGCGAGCCAGCATGTCCTCCGAATCCACCCGCAGATTCGGCAGATCCTTCTCCGGGGTGGCGTGGAACGCGTCGAGAGCCACGGTCTGCACGTCGAAAACCTTGTGCAGCCAACCCAGTAGATCGCTCTGATCGGCCTGCGGTCGCTGGATGAACACCCACAGCACGAAATCGCCGTGCGCCAGAAAGGCCCCGACCGTGGGCACGCCCGGACGCCAATGAACGTGCGCCGCACCGTAATCCGGGAGCTCCAGGCGATGGTTCAGGTCCGGGGCCGCATCGAAGTCGGCGGCCTCGAGCTCGGTGGCGGCCCGTGTGGCGGTGGCGGCATCGGGAAACCGCAAGGCGGCCGTGGTGATCGAGGTAGCCGTGTCGATGACTCCGGCCTGCGGCGGCGGCCGGTCGGACCCGGTCGCCACCCAGCCCGCAAGCATGCGATCGCGGTCCAGCACGGGCCCTGTCACCTCGGCCATCCCGGCGAGGCGGACCGCGTCCGAGCTGTTGACCAGGGCATCGCCGCGGCGGCCGTACGCGAGCAGTGGATCGATCTCCTGACCCGACGCTATGGCCCCCGACATCCGTATGCCTTCCACCAGACCACCATTCGTCCCCGCGGGGCGGGTGTAGGTCACGCGGTTCAGCGGGTAGGTGCCGACATCCAGTGTCCCGGTGTCGATCTGGGCCGGTTTCGGTGCGCCCTGCACGCCGGCGCAACCGGCGATCATCCCGGCGGCCACGAAAATCGCTGCTGCCCAGGAGATTCGAAATCGACCGGCCATATTCGCCCCCTCGTCCGACGAGTCCGGTCAGACGAGACTACTCCCGGAAACGCAAACGGCGCCGCTCCTTTCGGAGCGACGCCGTCTGTCAGCGATTCAAGGAATCACCAAGCGGTTCAGCGAATCACTTGATGATCTTGGTGACGCGACCGGCACCGACGGTGCGGCCACCCTCACGGATCGCGAAACGCAGGCCCTCGTCCATGGCGACCGGCTGGATCAGCTTGACGCTCATCTCGGTGTTGTCGCCCGGCATGACCATCTCGGTGCCCTCGGGGAGGGTCACGACGCCGGTCACGTCGGTGGTACGGAAGTAGAACTGCGGGCGGTAGTTGTTGAAGAACGGGGTGTGGCGGCCGCCCTCGTCCTTCGACAGGATGTACGCCTGGCCCTCGAACTCGGTGTGCGGGGTGGTGGTGCCCGGCTTCACGACGACCTGACCACGCTCGACGTCGTCACGCTTCAGACCACGAACCAGCAGACCGACGTTGTCGCCCGCCTGGCCCTGGTCCAGCAGCTTGCGGAACATCTCGACACCGGTGATGGTGGTCTTCTGCGACTTCTCGCGGATGCCGACGATCTCGACTTCCTCGTTCACGTTGATCACACCGCGCTCGATGCGACCGGTGACGACGGTGCCACGACCGGTGATCGTGAAGACGTCCTCGATCGGCATCAGGAACGGCTTGTCGGTCTCACGGACCGGGTCCGGGATCGACTCGTCGACGGCGTTCATCAGCTCGAGCACCGAAGCGGTCCACTTCGGGTCGCCCTCGAGCGCCTTCAGGCCGGAGACGCGCACGACGGGGGCATCCTCGTCGAACTCCTGCGAAGCCAGCAGCTCGCGGACCTCCATCTCGACGAGCTCGAGGATTTCCTCGTCGTCGACCATGTCGGACTTGTTCAGCGCGACAAGGATGTAGGGCACGCCGACCTGGCGGGCGAGCAGCACGTGCTCACGGGTCTGCGGCATCGGGCCGTCGGTGGCGGCCACGACCAGGATCGCGCCGTCCATCTGGGCGGCACCGGTGATCATGTTCTTGATGTAGTCCGCGTGACCGGGGGCGTCGACGTGCGCGTAGTGGCGCTTCTCGGTCTGGTACTCGACGTGGGAGATGTTGATCGTGATACCACGAGCCTTCTCCTCCGGCGCCTTGTCGATCTGGTCGAACGCGAACGCGGCGTTCACGTCCGGGTAGGTGTCAGCCAGCACCTTGGTGATCGCGGCAGTCAGCGTGGTCTTGCCGTGGTCGACGTGACCAATGGTGCCGATGTTGACGTGGGGCTTCGTCCGCTCGAACTTCGCCTTCGCCACTGTGGTCCTCCTGGACTAGTTAGTGCGTGCTTTTTGCAGCAGTGCGGTTTGTATTACTTGGGTCGATCGACGACCACTCGGGGCGAATTCTCGCAAATCCGCCCCGACAGCGAATTACTCGCCGGTCGCCTTGGCGATGATCTCCTTCGACACGTTGGCCGGAACCTCCGCGTACGAATTGAACACCATGGAGAAGTTCGCCCGGCCCTGGGTCTTCGACCGCAGGTCACCGATGTAGCCGAACATCTCCGAGAGCGGAACCAGCGCCTTGACGACACGGGCACCACTGCGTTCCTCCATGGCCTGGATCTGGCCACGGCGGGAGTTCAGGTCGCCGATCACTTCGCCCATGTAGTCCTCGGGCGTGGTGACCTCGACCGCCATCAGCGGCTCGAGGATCACCGGACCGGCCTTGCGGGCCGCTTCCTTGAGGGCCATCGCGCCGGCGATCTTGAACGCCATTTCCGAGGAGTCGACCTCGTGGTAGGCGCCGTCGAGCAGCGAAGCCTTCACGTTCACCAGCGGGAAGCCGGCGAGCACGCCGTACTGCATGGCGTCCTGGATACCCGCGTCGACCGAGGGGATGTACTCACGCGGAACGCGGCCACCGGTGACCTTGTTCTCGAACTCGTAAGTAGCGCCGTCCTCGGCGTCGACCAGCGGCGCGAGAGCGATGATGACACGGGCGAACTGGCCCGAACCACCGGTCTGCTTCTTGTGGGTGTACTCGTACTTGTCCACCGTCTTGGTGAGGGTCTCACGGTAGGCCACCTGCGGCTTACCGATGTTGGCCTCGACCTTGAACTCGCGCTTCATGCGGTCGACGTAGATGTCGAGCTGGAGCTCGCCCATACCGCCGATGACGGTCTGGCCGGTCTCCTGGTCCAGCTTCACGTTGAAGGTGGGGTCCTCTTCCGCGAACTTCTGGATCGCGGTGCCCAGCTTCTCCTGGTCGGCCTTGGTCTTCGGCTCGATGGCCACCTCGATGACCGGATCCGGGAAGGTCATGGACTCCAGCACGATCTGGTTCTGCGGATCGCACAGGGTGTCACCCGTGGTGGTGTCCTTCAGACCGATGACCGCGTAGATGTGGCCGGCCACGGCCTCGGGAACCGGGTTCTCCTTGTTGGAGTGCATCTGGAACAGCTTGCCCAGACGCTCCTTCTTGCCCTTGGTCGCGTTGATGACCTGGGCGCCGGAGTCGACCTTGCCGGAGTACACACGGACGTAGGTCAGCTTGCCGAAGAACGGGTGGGTCGCGATCTTGAACGCCAGCGCCGCGAAGGGCTCGTCCGAAGACGGCTTGCGGGTGAGGATCTCGTCTTCCTTGCCGGGCACGTGGCCCTGCACCGACTCCACGTTCAGCGGCGACGGCAGGTAGTCGACGACGGCGTCGAGCATGGGCTGAACGCCCTTGTTCTTGAACGCCGAACCGCACAGCACCGGGTAGAGCTCGGAGTTGACGGTCATCTTGCGGATGGCGCCCTTGATCTCCTCGACCGTGAGCTCCTCGCCGCCGAAGAACTTCTCCAGCAGCGCCTCATCGGACTCGGCGACGGTCTCGAGCAGCTCCTGGCGGTACTGCTCGGCGCGCTCCTTCAGATCGGCCGGGATCTCGGTGACCTCGTACTGCTCACCGAGCTTGGTCTCGCCCCGCCAGACCTTGGCATTGTTCTCGACCAGGTCGACGATGCCCTCGAAGGTGTCCTCGGCGCCGATCGGCAGCTGGATGACCAGCGGCTTCGCGCCCAGACGGTCCTTGATGGTCTGAACGGTGAAGTAGAAGTCGGCGCCCAGCTTGTCCATCTTGTTGACGAAGCAGATGCGCGGGACGTCGTACTTGTCGGCCTGACGCCACACCTGCTCGGACTGCGGCTCGACGCCTTCCTTGCCGTCGAACACGGCGACGGCGCCATCGAGCACGCGCAGCGAACGCTCCACCTCGACGGTGAAGTCGACGTGGCCGGGGGTGTCGATGATGTTGATCTGGTTGTCGTTCCAGTAACAGGTCGTCGCGGCGGACGTGATGGTGATGCCGCGTTCCTGCTCCTGCGCCATCCAGTCCATGGTGGCGGCGCCATCGTGAACTTCACCGATCTTGTACGTGATACCGGTGTAGAACAGGATGCGTTCGGTGGTGGTCGTCTTGCCCGCATCGATGTGGGCCATGATGCCGATGTTGCGGACCTTGTTCAGGTCGGTGAGCACTTCCTGTGCCACGGAAATCTTCCCCGCTCGTAGCTAGTTGGGATTCAACGGGATGGGCCCGGGGTTTCCTGGGCCATCGGTGTCAACGTCGGGCGCGACGCGAAAGTGCCTCGCTTGCAGCAGCTCGGCGGCTGTCGCGCCCGACATGTGACTCGTCTCCCGGCAGCTCCGAACGGAGGGCCGGGCCACAGGTCACCAGCGGTAGTGCGCGAAGGCCCGGTTCGACTCGGCCATCTTGTGGGTGTCCTCACGACGCTTCACCGAAGCGCCCAGACCGTTGCTGGCATCCAGCAGCTCGTTGGCCAGACGCTCGATCATGGTCTTCTCGCGACGGGCGCGGGAGTAGTTGACCAGCCAGCGCAGCGCCAGAGTGTTGGCGCGGCCCGGACGGACCTCGACCGGCACCTGGTAGGTGGCACCACCGACACGGCGGGGCTTGACCTCGAGGGCGGGCTTGACGTTGTCCAGCGCGCGCTTGAGGGTGACGACCGGATCGGTGCCGGTCTTCTCGCGGGCCTGCTCGAGGGCACCGTAGACGATGCGCTCGGCGGTGGACTTCTTGCCGTCCAGCAGGATCTTGTTGACCAGCTGCGTCACCAGCGGGGAGCCGTAGACCGGGTCGTTGATCAGGGGACGCTTGGGAGCGGGACCCTTACGCGGCATTAGCTCTTCTCCTTCTTGGCGCCGTAGCGGCTGCGGGCCTGCTTGCGGTTCTTGACACCCTGGGTGTCGAGCGAGCCGCGGATGATCTTGTAGCGCACACCCGGGAGGTCCTTCACACGACCGCCGCGGACGAGCACCATCGAGTGCTCCTGCAGGTTGTGGCCCTCACCGGGGATGTAAGCCGTGACCTCGACCGCGCTGGTCAGGCGAACACGCGCGACCTTACGCAGCGCGGAGTTCGGCTTCTTCGGGGTCGTGGTGTACACGCGGGTGCACACGCCACGACGCTGCGGGCTCCCCTTGAGGGCCGCAGTCTTGGTCTTGGCGACCTTGTCGCGGCGACCCTTGCGGACCAGCTGGTTGATGGTTGGCATAGACCGGCTTTCCTTTTAGTAACCAGGTGTCTGGAACTTCATGTCTTTGTCATTCGAGCTTTCCGCCCTGTTCCCGTGGCATTTCGTCTCCACGAGGTCGGGCGTGTCGAGCGCAGCTCAGAGCCTAATTCAAGGCACGCTGAAACGGTCAGCCGCTCTCGCTGGCCTACGTACTGCGCATCAACTTGCCCGAATGCTTCCGGGCACAGCGGTCCACGATACCCGCAGGCTTTGAAGGGGGCAAAAAGGGGTCCCTCGAGCGGGGCTGGTAGAGGGCTTATCGAGCAAGATCCGCGGTCTTATCGAGCGAGATTCAGGGTCAACTCGACCAGCTTGCGCGCGGCATCGCAGGGGTCCGCGTGCTGAGATCCGTTGCGGTAGTTGACCCACCAGCCGACGATGCCGGTGTCCGCCGCGGGAGCGCTCACGCCGCACGAGTCGGAGTCGTTCGGGCGGTGGGTTTCCAGCGATCGCCGACCCTGCACGGTTATGTCGTTGCTCACATATTTCAGGCGGTCGTTGTTCTGCTTCTCGTTGGCGAGCGAACCGAGCTCGTACCAATTGAGCGTGACCATGCCGCTGCCCGCGCTGCCGCCGGTGAGATTCCACATGCAGACCGCGCCGTTGAAGGACGGCTCGACGTACATGTTGTCGCCGACCGACTTGCCGATGTCGTCCTGCGCGACCACGGTGCACTCGCGCAGCAGCTTGTCGAAGTTGGTGTTGATCTTGGAGGTGCCGCCGGTGGTGCCCGGGGTCCCGCCGGCGGGGAGCGCGGTGCCCGGGACGGTCTTGCCGCAACCGGCGAGCGTGGCGGTCAGGGCGATCGTCGCGACGGCGAGTGCGGTCCTCTTGTTCACGGTCTGCCTCATCCCAGCCGCTGCACGGTCAGTTCGGCCATCTTGCGGGTGCGGTCGCAGGGGTTGCCGAGGTTGCCGCTGCTGAACACGCCGTAGGAGATGGACCATTCGAAGAAGTCGTCGTCGAGCTGGACCGCGAGGTCGCAGACGGCATTGCTCGGGTCGAGGGCCTGGAAGCCCTTCTTCCCGCCCACCTCGATGGTGTCCGGGGCACGGCCGACGCTGGCCACCCACGCCTTCTCACGGTCGATGGGGCTGCCGCGGTAGGAGGCGAAAGTGACGCTGGAGGAACTGATTCCACCGGCCTGCCAGTTGCAGCCGACCGAGTTCTTGAAAACCGTGGTGAGGGAGCCGAGCCCGCCGAGGTCTTTGACCTCGTCATCGGTGAGGTGGCCGCACTCGCCGACGAACGGTCCCAGCGTGGCCACCTTGGCGGGTGGCCGGAACGCTGGATCGTCGTTGGAATCCTTCTTCCCCCCACACGCGGACAGCAGCATCGCGAGGCTCAACCCCGCCACGATCGCCGACGCCATTCGCATGGGCTGAACTCTACTGGTTTTGCGCGATCCGGCTCGGCGTCAGGGTTTGCGGTCGTGTTGCTTTGCTGTTCAGAGGTTTCCGCGCGCCTCTTGTTCACGCTCTATTGCCTGGAACAGCGCCTTGAAATTGCCCTTGCCGAAACCGAGGGAGCCGTGGCGTTCGATGAGTTCGAAGAAGACGGTCGGTCGGTCGGTGATGGGTTTGCAGAAGATCTGGAGGAGATAGCCGTCCTCGTCGCGGTCGACCAGGATGCCGCGGCGCTGGAGTTCGGCGACCGGGACGCGGACGTGGCCGATGCGCTCGCGCAGTTCGGGGTCCTCGTAATAGCTGTCGGGGGTGTCGAGGAATTCGATGCCCTCACGGCGCAGCACGTCGACGGCGGTGAGGATGTCGTTGGTGGCCAGCGCGATGTGCTGGACGCCGGGGCCCTGATAGAACTCGAGGTATTCGTCGATCTGGGAGCGCTTGCGGCTGGGGGCGGGTTCGTTGAGCGGGAACTTGACGCGGTGGTTGCCGTTGGCCACGACCTTGCTCATGAGGGCCGAGTATTCGGTGGCGATGTCGTCGCCGACGAATTCGGCCATGTTCTCGAATCCCATGACGCGCCGGTAGAACTCGACCCATTCGTCCATGCGCCCGAGTTCCACATTGCCGACCACGTGGTCGATCGCCTGGAAGATGCGCTTGGGTTGCCCGGCGCGCGGGGCGTAGGCGGAGGTGCGCGGCTGATAGCCCGGCAGGTACGGGCCGTAGTAGCGGGAGCGGTCGACGAGGGTGTGGCGGGTCTCGCCGTAGGTGGCGATGGCGGCGGTGCGGACGGTGCCGTATTCGTCGGTCTCGTCGCGGGGTTCTTCCAGTACGACCGCGCCCTGGGCGCGGGCGCGCGCGATGCAGCGGTCCACGTCGGGGACCTCGAGCGCGATGTCCACCACCCCGTCGCCGTGCCGATCGTGGTGTGCGACAAGCGGACTGGCCGGATCCACCGCACCCTTGACGACGAATCGAGCGCCTCCGCTGCGCAGCACGAACGCCTTGTGGTCACGATTGCCGGTCTCGGGGCCCGCGTAGGCCTCCAACCGCATGCCGAAGGCGGACTGCAGATAGTGGGCGGTCTGGGTGGCGTTGCCGACCGCCCACACCACCGCGTCCCAGCCCAGCACGGGGAACGGGTCGGCGGCGGCATCGTGGTCCACCAGGCCGACGAGGCGGCGTAATTCGTCGTCGCCGGGCAGGTCGCCGGTGCGGGCGGGTTGGTGACCGTCGGTGCGCTGGTGTCCTGCGTCGATGCTCATGTGCCCAGAAAAACCCAGGGGTTCCGACTAGGCAATATCGCCGAATTCCACTGGACACTCTGGTGAATTGCACCACCATCTGCCCGCCGGTGCTGGACAATTTGAATAGCAGCGCACGCACGAGCGGGGTTCCGCTCGACTCATGAGCGGAGGCTCCCCGATGTCCCGCACGCCCGCCCGGCTGGATGAGCTGGACCTGGCCATCCTGACCGCCATGCACGAATACCAGAAGGCGGGCATCCTCGAACTCTCGCGCCGCACCCGGGTCGCCCGCGCCACCGTGCAGTCCCGCATCGCGCGCATGGAGGAGGCGGGGGTGATCTCCTCCTACGATCCGCAGATCGATGTCACCGCAGCGGGTTTCGACGTGCAGGCGTTCGTGACGCTGGAGATCGCCCAGGGTGCGCTGGACGCGGTGGCCGCCGACCTCGACGCGATTCCGGGCGTGCTGGAGGCGTATGCGACCACCGGTTCGGGCGATGTGCTGTGCCGCATCGGGGCGGACTCGCATGCCGGGTTGCAGTCGGTCCTGCTCAGCATCGACAAGACCAGTTCGGTGGTGCGCTCGCACAGTGTCGTGGTGCTGTCCACCGTGGTCCCGCATCGCACGCTGCCGCTGCTGCGCACGCTGACTCCGTCAGGATCGAGCAAGGCCCCGGCGTACCGGGCCGCGCATTCCTGATCAGCGGCGGTCCATGCGGGTGAGCAGCCCGCACACGTGGGCTTCGGCGGCCGCGCGGGCGTCGCCGGGGTGCCCGGATTCGAGGGCCTCGAGGATGCGCCGGTGTTCGCGCAGCGCGGTGGTGCGGTTGCGCGGGTGGGTCCACAGGTCGCCGCGGTAGAGGTGGGCCTGGGCTTCCAGGCGGGCGAGTTCGGCTGCGAGGGTGGCGTTTCCGGCGCGGTCGCGAATGAAGGTGTGGAATTCCAGGTCGAGTTCGGTGTCGCGGGCCGGGTCGGTGTTGTCGCGCAGGTGTTCTTCCTGGGTGGCCAGGATGGCGGTGAGTTTGCCGAGATCGGATTCGGTGAGGCGGGTGGCAGCGCCCCCGGCGGCGAGGCCGTCGAGGACCGCGCGCACGGCGAGCACCTCGCGGATGCGCTCGTCGTCGACGACGGCCACCCGCGCACCCGCGTGCGCGACGGTGACGGCCAGGCCCTCGTAGATGAGCTGCTGCACGGCCTCGCGCACGGGGCTGCGGCTCACGCCCAGGCGCGCGGAGAGGGCGAGCACGCTCAGCGGCGTGCCCGGCTCGAGTTCCCCGGACAGGACGAGCTGCCGCAGCTGGCGGTGCACGGTCGGGCCGAGCAGCTCGCCGTCCGGTTCGGTCATCGAGATTCCCTTCGTGTCGCTTCGAAACTTACCGCTGCGGGCGGTAGTTGGCCTGCACGCGCTGGGTGAGGAAGTCCGCGGCGGTGACCGGCGGATAGACCCCGCGCGGGCCCCGAATGATCGCGTCGCGGTCGGCCTGGGCGAAGTAGGCGATGCTGTAGCGGTCGCCCTGGTACTCGTCGGGGCCGGGACCGCGCACGCGATGGAAGTTGGACGGCAGCTCGTCGTCGCTCCACCGGGTGAGCATGTCGCCGATATTGCAGGTGATCAGGGACGACGACGGGGTGATGGAGGTCCACCGCTGGTCTTCCATCTCCTTGCCGGGACAGACCTGCAGCCCGCCCTGGCCGTCGCGCTGGAACAGCAGGGTGAGGCAGTCGAAATCGGTGTGCGCGCCCGCCCGCCAGCGGCCGGGGACGTCGCGCAGTTCCGCCGGGACGGCGAAATAGTGCAAAAGCCGCAGGGTGGACTGGTATTCGGGCGACGCCGGGTCGTGTGCGGCGGTGAAGTGGTCGCGGGGGAAGCCGAGGCGGTCGGCGAAGCAGGACAGCACCCGCATGGCCACGGTCCAGCAGCGGTGTTCGAAATCGAGGATGGCGGCGGCGAATCCGGGTAGTTCGGCGTCGGTGGGCCACAGTCCCGCCATGTGCGGTCGGGTGACCTGGTAGGACTCCTTCTGGTCGGGGACGCCGATGGAGGGACGCACTTGGCTCAGGCTCTCCCAGCCCGCGTTGTTCGCCTTGACCAGCGGGTACTGCCCCTTCACCGGTTCGGGCAGCGCGAAGAAGCCTGCGGTGCGAGCGAAGACGTCGTCGATCAGTTCCTGCGGGATGCCGTGGCCGGAGAGCTGGAAGAAGCCGATCTCGGTGGCGGCGGTCCAGAGTTGGTCGGTGATCTCGGTGCGGCGCTCGTCGAAGCCGGTGAGATCGATGACGCGGATGTCGCGGCTGTCGGTCTCCGAGCCGAGGCCGCCCATGCGCTGTTCGCGGGCCACTTCGGACAGGTCGTAATCGGTGCTCATGCGGTTACCTTCGGGTCGATGAATTCGGTGGTGACCAGGTCGCGGGCGGCGAGCCCGGCGGGTACGGCCGCGCCGCCGCGGCGCAGGATGGGGCTGAAGGCGTCGATGACGCGCTGCACGCGGGCGGTGTCGAAACTGCCGATGACACCGTCGCTTTCGGGTCCGACGAGGCCGTTGTCGATGAGCACGCGGGAGCCGAAGGCGGCGAGTTCGGCGCTGTAGGGCGTAAATTTGGGGCTCTTGGCGACGACGTCCACCACGACGTCGTTCACATGCTGGGGGTCGGCCTTGAATTGCGCGGTGGCCCTTTGGATCATCGGCACCAGCCGTTGCAGGCAGGGCCGCAGCTCGTCGAGCTTGTCGGCCCGCACGGTGACCGTGCGGGCGTAGCCCTCGTAGCCGACGTCGCGCAGCAGCTGGTAGGCGACCGGCTTGTTCCAGGCACGCACCTCGTGTTCGTAGACGTAGGGCTCGGAGTTGGCGAAGCCCTGTTGCGCGAACGACGGATCGGCGACGAAGCGGGACGGCGAATTGTCGTAGGAGGCGTCGATCTGCTTGGCGTTCAACAACCCCCGGTCCACCAGCCAGTCGGGATACAGCTGCCCCTGCGAGACCACCACGGGCGCACCGGATTTCCCGATGTCGGCGATGCCCTTCCAGTCCGGATGCGTCTTGGGATCCCACATGAGCATCTGCGGGCTGTAGCGGAGCAGCGTGGTGACGGCGACCACCGGCTGTTTGCCCGCCGCGGCGATGGCCTGCTCGGAGTGGGTGAGGCCCAGGGTGATCGAGGAGTCCACGTACATCTGCGAGGGCACCGTCTGGAAACCGATGGCCGGTCCGCCCGCGCGAATCTCCAGTTTCACGCCGGTGTCCTTGCCGTCGACCACGAGCGGCCCGGTGACCTTGCTGTTGTCGGCGTCGACGCGGTAGCCGGGGCCGAGCAGGCCGAAGATCGGGCCGGAGTCGGTCTCGGGTTCCCATTGCAGCTGGACCGTGACGGTGGCGGGGCAGACCCCGGCGAGCTGTTGTTCGGGCGGGGCGGCGGGCAGGGCCACGGCCGGTGTGTCGGCGGGCTTGTCGGAACAGGCCGCCGCGGCGGCGACGGTCAGGGCGGCGAGGGCTGCGACGCCGATCCGCCGGAAGGTTTTGGACATGGCTTCTCCACGAATAGTGCCGGGGGCGTGTGTTTTCAGCGGCCGGAGGCGTGCCAGCGGCCGACGGTGAGCCGCTGCGCCGCGGTGAACAGTGCGAAGACGGTGACGCCGAACAGGGCGGCGAGCACCAGTGCGGCCAGCAGATCCTCCGATTGCAGGCGGGCGCGATAGGTGTCGAGCAGGGTGCCGATGCCGGGCTGCCCCTTGGCGAAGAACATGTCGCCGATGACCGCGCCGGTCACCGCGAGTCCGGCGGCGGTGCGCAGGCTGGCCATGATGGACGGCAGCGCGGCGGGCAGTTCCAGGGAAACCAAGCGGCGCAGTCGATTCGACCGGCCGAGCGCGAACAGCTCGCGGAGATTGGCGTCCACCGACTGGATCCCGAACAACGTCATGGCGATGATCGGATGCACCGCGATGAGCACGCACACGATGGTCCGCGCCGTCGGCCCGTACCCGAACCACAGCCCGATCAGCGGCACCACGGCCAGCACCGGAATCGCTTGCAGCACAACCGCATATGGGTATACCACCCGCTCGACCACCTTGGCCTGGCTCATGATCACCCCGACCGCGACGCCGATCACCGCGGCCAGCGCCAGCCCGGTGACGGCGATCCGCGCGGTGACCGCCAGCGCCCGCAGCATCACTTCCAGTTTCGCCGGGTCGGCCAGCGATTCGGTGAGGACCCGATGCGGCGGCGGCAGCAGGAACCGCCGCTGCGGCGAGAGCAACACCAGCGACACCAGATACCAGGCCCCGAGGGCGAGCCCGGCGGAGACCAGCGGCACCAGCGCCTTGCGCAACACGCGTACCGCGAGCGCCCCGACAGCCGAGCGCGACTTCTCCGCGACCGCTTCGGCGGCGAGTGCGTTACCGGCGGTCGCTTTCGGTGACGGGTTCGATGCGGGCTCGGAGGGCGGCCGCGTGATCCGAGCCACGCCGTCCGGCCCGGGACCCGGCGCGAGTTCGGGTGCGGGGCGGCGGTCGGCGCCGCTCGCGGCAGTTCGGGCGGGAGGGGCTGCGGTGGGGTGAGCGGCCATCAGGAGGCTTCTTTCAGGGATGCGGACACCTGGGCCGCGAGCGCGGTGAAGGCCGGCTCGTAGCGCAGGTCGCGGGTGCGGGGATACGGGAGGTCGATGTCGATGACCTCGTGGATGCGCCCGGGGCGGGCGGACATGACCACCACGCGGGAGGCGAGGAAGACGGCCTCGGAGACCGAGTGGGTGATGAACAAGGCGGTGAAGGCGTTGTCTCGGTAGAGGCGCAGCAACTCCTCCTGCATGCCCAGCCGGGTGATCTCGTCGAGCGCGCCGAAGGGTTCGTCGAGCAGCATGAGTTCGGGTTCCAGCGCCAGGGCGCGGGCCAGCGAGACCCGCATGCGCATGCCGCCGGAGAGCTGGCCGGGCAGCTTGCCCGCGAAGTCGGCCAGGCCGACCGCGGTCAGGGCGCGCGTCGCGCGCGTCCGCCGTTCGGTGCGGCCGATCGCCCGCAGCTCGGCGCACAGTTCCACATTGCGCAGCACCTTGCGCCAGGGCAGCAGGGTGGCGTCCTGGAAGATGAATCCGACCGAATCGGTCTGCACCGCAACGCTTCCCGACGTGGCGCTGTCCAATCCGGCGGCCAGCCGCAGCAGGGTGGACTTGCCGCAGCCGGAAGGCCCCACCACGGCGACGAATTCGCCGCGGCGGACCTCCAGGTCGATGCCGTCCAGTGCGACGACCTCCCCGGATCCATTGCCCCCGAATCGCTTTCCGACACCGGCGAACGAGATCTCGGTGGCGCGTCCGGGTTCGGCGGCGAGGTCGGGTCCCGGCCGCTCGGCGGGTGCGCCGGACAGGAGGGCCGTGCCGCTGTGTGCTGTGTCCCGTGGAGCCACCACACTCACCTTCTCACTTTATTGCGTGCAATGCTTGACGTCCTTTCAGTCTTGCGTTCCTTGATTACATGCAATCGAGCGTCTGTTTCGGCTCGATTAACTGTTATCGCATGCTATTCAGCAGGTTCACGAGGTCGGCCTCGTCGATCCGGGTGCTGCGGCCGTCGCGGATCACCGCTTCGCCGTCGACCCAGACGGTGTCCACCACGCGCGGGGAGCCGGTGGTCAGCAGGCTCGCGCCCGGGTCGCGGACGGGCAGGCAGGCGAAGTCGCGGTCGAAGCGCACCAGGGTGAGGTCGGCGCGATCGCCGACGGCCAGACCGGTGGGGCCGTCGGCCAGCCCGAGGGCGGGGGCCGCACCGCGGGTGGCCAGGCGCAGCATGTCGTCGAAGGGGAGCAGATCGGCGCGCTCGTGGTGGGCGCGCTGCAGGTAAGCGCCCACGCGCAGGGCCAGCAGCATGTCCTGGGTGTCGTTGCTGGCCGCGCCGTCGACGCCGAGACCCACGCGCACGCCGACGTCGAGCATGGCGGGAATCGGGGCCACACCGCTGCCGAGGCGCATATTGCTGAGCGGGTTGTAGGACACCGAAACCCCGCGTGCGGAAAGGGTTTCGCGACCCTGGGCATCGAGTTTGCAGCAGTGCACGGCGAGGGTCCGCGGGCCGAGCAGTCCGCCCGCGTCCAGGTAGTCGACGGCCGAGCGGGCTGCATGCAATCGGCACATCTCCTCGTCGGTGCCGGTCTCGAGCAGGTGGATGGAGATGGTCTTGCCGTGCTGCGCGGCGTATTCGGCCACCGCCGCCATGCCGTCCGGGGTGAGGCAGCGCGGGTTCGGCACGGCCAGCGCGGTGGTGATGCGGGAACCCGCCAGGCGCGTGTCGAGATCGGCGAGATGAGCGAAGACCTCCGGAAGCGGTTGCACCAGACGGGGATCCATCCCCCACTTGCGAGTGGGGTCCGACCGGTCGGCGAGGCCGCGCCCGAACACGACCCGGATCCCCAACTCCGACAAGGCTCGCAGTGCCGCGTCGTGCACGGCCTGCGACGGGTTCGGCCACATGTGCTCGACGACGGTGGTGACGCCGCTCCGCAACAGTTCGAGTCCACCGGCCAGCGCGGCCGCGTAGGTCTGCTCGGGGGTGGCGGCGACGGTGAATTCGCCTACGCAGTGCAACCATTCGAGCAGCGGCAGCCCCTCCCCCGCTCCGCGCAGGACGGACTGTTGCAGATGGGTGTGGGTGTTGACGAAACCCGGGATCAGATGGCCCCCGGCACCGTCGGTGTAAGGGAGCTCGAGTCCGGCTCCCGCACCGGGGGCGAGGGCGGTGATCACGCCGTCGACGACCACCACGTCCTGTCCCGGCAACCAGCGGGGACCCGCCGGGGTGGCGAGGTAGGCGGTGACGTCACCGATGACGACGGAACAGGGCTGAATGCGCACCATGCGGCATTCCTCTCGGAAATGCGGCTGGTTCGCCCACCGGGTGTTCGATGGTGCCCGTCGCCCGTTGCAGCCATGAGCGTCGTGCCGGGAAGCCTAACGACCCGGTGTTGCCCACAGGTAAATCCTCGCGCGCGATCTCACCCGGCTACGGCCGCAGGTCGGCTCCCGGCGCCAGGATCTCGACGCTGCGCGTGTGGGTGGGTTCCAGGAATTCCAGCAGGGCAACGGCTTCCGCTTCGACGGCCTCGCGTTCGGCGCGCGTCCAGGTGCCGTGCGGGCAGATCCGCAGCGATGCCGTCGTGCCCTTGGTGAAGACCTTGTAGACACCGGTCAGGTATCCGTCCACCAGCACCGGCGAGACCTGGTTGGCGAAGGCGCGCAGGGGCGGGGCATTGCCGTCGGGGACGATCCGGCTCCGATCCTGGTGGGACAGAATCGCATTGTCGTACCAGCCGAGCAGGCGGACCGGTGCGGGCAGTTCGGGATCGGCGAGTACGGCGTCGGCGGCGTCGTAGAGGGTGCGGCCGCGGTCGTCGGTGTAGGTGCGGACGCGGTCGCCGAGTTTTGCGACGGCCGCCTTCATTCCGGTCAGTTTGGACCAGGTCTGCATGTCCATGGTGGTGGCGGGGCCGAAGGCGCGCAGGTAGCGGAGCAGGAGCTCCTCGAGGGGATAGCCCGGATCGAGGGGTGCGCCGAGCCAGGGCTGCACACGGGACCAGATCGGGCGGCTGCTGTCGCCCCAGCGGCCGCGGGGCGGGGTTTGCAGGACGGGGAGCTGATAGAGCCAGGCTTGGACGATCGCGCCCGGGTCACGGTCGGGGTAGAGGGCGGCGGCGTGCTCGCGCAGTTGCGCGGCGGGCATCGGTTCGTCGCCCAGTACCGATTCCCCGTGCGCGCGAACCTCTTCCGGGTCCAGCCCGACCAGCGCGCCGTAGTTGAAGCCCTTGCGGAACGGGATCTTCTCCAGTTCCGGCTGGATGTGCGGAGCGATGCGCAGTGCGTCCGGCGGGGTAACCAGGTGAATGGTGCCGCGCATCAGGGTGATTCGCACCAGCGAGCGGTCGTCGAGGGCCTTCGAGACCGTCGCCGGGGCGAAATCGATTGCGCGGCTCCACAACGCGACGAACGGCGGCAGCATGTCCTGCGCCTGCAGGCCGACCAGGTGGTCACACAGGTCGCCGACGTCGAGCGCGGTTCGCTCCAGCAGGTGCTGACGGGCGAGCAGTGTCCGGTTGAGAATCCGGTTGGACAGCTTCACGATTCAGCACCGTAGCGCTTTCTCAGCGGATCGTGACGACGACTTTCCCTGTCGCGGTGCGCTTGTCGAGGGCGGAGACGGCCTCGGCGGTGTGTTCGAGGGTGTAGAGCACCGGTTCCGGCGGGGCGATCTTGCCGTTGGCCAGCAGCGGCTCCACCTCGGCCCACTGTTCGGCCAGGTAGCCCGGGTGGGACATGGCCCATTCACCCCAGGCCGCGCCGATCACCTCGACGTTCTTGAGCAGCAGGCGGTTCACCTTGACGGTGGGGATCTCACCCGCGGTGAAGCCGACCACCAGCAGGCGGCCGGCCGAGGCCAGGGAGCGGATGCTGTCGGTGAAGCGGTCGCCGCCGACCGGGTCGAGCACGATGTCGACGCCGCGGCCATCGGTGAGTTCCTTGACCGCGTTCAGCCAGCCGTCGGTGAGCACCACGTCGGTGGCGCCGTTGGCCCGCGCGACCTCGGCCTTCTCCTCGGTGCTGACCACCGCGATCACCCGGCCCGCGCCGAGCGCCTGGGCCATGCGCAGCGTGGAGGTGCCGATACCGCCGGCCGCGCCGTGCACCAGGACGGTCTCGCCCTCGGCGAGGCGGCCGCGATTGCGCAGGCAGAAGTGCACGGTGAGGTCGTTGAACAGCACGCCCGCACCGGCTTCCAGCGACACGTTGTCGGGCAGCTTGAACACCATGTCGACCGGGGCTACGGCTACTTCCGCGGCGGCATTGCCGAGCAGGGTCAGCGCGACCACGCGGTCACCGGCCCGCACGTGCGCGTTCTCCGGGGCCTCACGCACGATGCCCGCGACCTCGCACCCGACGACGTAGGGCAGCGGCGGCTTCATCTGGTAGAGGCCGCGGGTCATGAGGACGTCCGGGAAGGCGATGCCGGCGGCGTGCACGTCGATGACGACGCCACCCGGATAAGCGACGGGCTCGGGGAAATCGACCACCTCGATGGATTCGGGGCCTTCAAGCTTGCTCACCACGGCTGCGCGCATTTTCCCGATCAACTCCGATCAATCCACCTGCGGATGCTCCCCCGCCTCCCCGCGACTCTAGCGGGCGGCTGAGAGCCGTGACCAGTCTCGCATCCGTACCCGCGTTGGGTGCCAACGCGATCTTGGACGTACCCGGGGAGTTACCCCGGCCACCACTAAATCAGTTGTCACGCTGGGAATCGGAAAGCTCAGCGGTGGGCGTATTCGATCATGGATTCATTAGCGGCGACCTGGCCGCCACTGGTGATGACCAGGCTGTAGGCGGTGATTTTGTACTGGGTGCCGTCGGTGGGGTTGGTGACGGTGAAGCCGCCGGAGCCGTCGGGCACCGGGTCGTCGAGCTGGATGCCCGCGCCGTCGCTGATGCGCAGGCCCTTGTAGTAGTAGCGGCCCGCGGAGGTGCGGCAGACGACCAGGCGCGACTTGTCGGTGCGACCGATGGCCATGGCCGGATCGTCGCCGTTGCAGCGCGGCGATTGCGAGGTGAATCCCTGGCCGTCCGTACCGGATACGGAGCCGGAGAGCGGGGCCAGCGTCGTGGTGGGAGGCGTTGTGGTGCGGTAGGCCGAGGTGGTCGTGACCGAGCCCCCGGCGCTCGGGGTGACCGGCGCGGCGCTGTTGCCGCCGCCGTCCTTGCCGCCGGTGTGGCTGTTGGACAGCAATGCCCAGCCGAGCACGCCTCCCAGCACCAGGACCACGCCGATGAGCGCGCCGATCAGCAACGGCAGCCTGCTGCGCGGTTCGGGTGGCAACGGCAGTGGCGCGGAGGGGTGCTCGCGGGGCCGCGTCGGGTTCTCGTACCGTCCCGCCGGGTTCTCGTAGGTGGGTGCGACGGGCTGCCGCCGCACGGTCGGGTCGTAGTTGCCGGGTCCGGAGTAGTTCCCGGGTCCGGAATGGACCGGCGGTCCGGCGGGGCGCTCACCGCTCGGCTGGCCCACCGGACCGGAAAGGCGCTGCGGCCCCGAAGGATCCACCGGCCTCGACGGATTCGTCCCCCGCGGCGGCGGGTTCCCGTACGGCTGCGCGGGCCCCGAGGGATGGTCCAGGTACCGCGAACCGGAATGGCTCGGCGGCACGGCCGGGCTGGGAAGGGTCGGCGGGGCGGGCGGCACCGTGGTGCGGGCCGGTTCCCCCTGCCCGGCGCGCTGCAGCGCGGCCCGCGCCGCCCGCGCCAGCTGCCCGGCGCTGGCGAAGCGGCGCGTCGGGTCCTTGGCCATGCCGATGGCGACCACCTGGTCGAACCCGACCGGCACGCCCGCCCGGACGCTGGGCCGCGGTGGCGGCGTGAGCATGTGGGCGCGAATGGTGGCCAGATTGCCCTCGGTCAGGAAGGGCGGTCTGCCGGTGAGGGATTCGTAGAGCACGCAGGCCAGCGCGTAGATGTCGGCTCCGGCCGAGACGGTGGCGCTGTGCTCGAAGCGTTCGGGGGCCATGTAGGCGAACGAGCCGATGGCATTGCCGGTCTGGGTGAGCTGGGCGTCGGATTCGGTGTGGGCGATGCCGAAATCGACCAGGTAGGCGAACATCTCGCCGGTGAGCAGGATGTTGGCGGGCTTGACGTCGCGGTGCACGAGTCCGCTCTCGTGGGCGGCGTCGAGCGCGGCGGCGATCTGCTCCACCACGGTGACGGCGTGCTCGGGCGGCAGCGGGCCCTCGTCGTGCAGGTACGCCTTGAGGTCGCGGCCGCGGACCAGGCGCATGTCGATGAACAGGACCCCGTCCACCTCACCCCAGTCGTGCACCGGAATGACGTGTGGTTCCTGCAGTTTGGCGGCGGTGCGGGATTCGCGGCGGAAGCGCTCGACATAGCTGGGCTGCCGGGCCAGGTCGACATCCAGCAGTTTCACGGCGACCACTCGATCGCGCACGGTGTCGTAGGCCTCGTAGACCTCGCCCATGCCTCCGACGCCGAGCAGTCGCCGCAATTCGTACTGTCCGAACCGCGTACCGGCCCTCTCCCCTGCGGCCAATCGCGTCGTCCTCCCTCTGCCGGATCTTCGAAAACCAAGGCTACGGCTCGGGTGACGCACTGTCACCACTCCCTGAGGTGACCATCGTTCCCCCCTGTGGCGAGTTGACCGTAGAGTCATGTGACGGACTTCGGTCAACAGGCACCGCGACGGTGCTGATGGATAGACATGCGGCACGCGCTGTTGGGTAGGACTCGGAACGGCGTGCAGCGCGAGGAGCACCAGTGTCACTCGATGAGCCACTCGCCCCGCTTCCCGAGGAGGGCATGGGCTTCGCTTCCGCGTGGCCCGTCCGGGCCGGCGATGTGGATCCCTATCACCGGCTGCGATTCGATGCCGCGGCCCGCTACCTCCAGGACATCGCCTGGGAGGAAATGCAATCCGGGTTCTTCCACCGGACCGATCCGGCGTGGATCGTGCGGCGCACGGTGGTGGATGTGGTGCGGCCCGTCCACTGGCCGGATCGGGTGGAACTGCGGCGCTGGTGTTCGGCCATGTCGACGCGGTGGACGAATATGCGGGTGCGGATCACCAGCGAGGACGGCGGATTGATCGAGACCGAAGGGTTCTGGATCAATATCAACGAGTTCACCAATATGCCGACCCGCATCAGCGACGAGGGCCTGGCCCAGCTCGCCCGCACCACCGACGAGCACCGGCTGCGCTGGCGGCCCTGGCTGACCGATCCCACACCGCCGGAATCGGATGTGGATCTGCCGTTCCCGGTGCGCGCCACCGACATCGACCAGTACAACCACGTGAACAACGCGGCCTACTGGCAGGCGCTCGAGCAGTATCTGGTCGACTACCCGAAGCTGGTCGCCGGACCGCATCGCGCGGTCATCGAGTACATCGCGCCGGTGCTGGCACGGCAGCACATCAGTGTGCGCAGCCGGTACGAGCCCGGCGATCGCACCGGGCACCCCGCGCTGCGACTGTGGTTCGTGGTGGGCGGGGTGACCACCACCGCGGTGCGCATCGGTCCGCTGCCGAGCTGATCTTTCGCGACATCCCCGGATCACCTTCGCATTCGCTGGCCGTTTGCCTGCGACACTGGGCGACGAATCGATCGCCGAGGGGGTGGTCGAGAACAGGAGATCGTCGCCATGCGATTGGCTCACCTAGCGCTGCTGGCCGCCACGCCCGCCCTCGTTGTCGGGCTCACGGCCTGTAGCCACTCCAAGGATTCGGCGAAGAACACCACCTCGACCTCGGTCGCGGCGACCAGCACCACCACGGCTCCGGCCACGGCGACGACCTCGCCCAACCCGAAACCGCTGCCGCCCAATCCGACCCGGCCGCCGGTACCCACCACCCAGACCGCCTCCGACGTCAATTGCGGACCGGTAACCGGAGCCAATGGGCAGAATGCCGACGTGATCGCCTACGCCAATGCGGCGGGCGTGCCCGGCTGCACCGAGGGCATCACGGTCGCCACCCATTACGTCCAGGGCACCAGCTCCGGCGAGGCCGTCCAGGTCGACGGCTGGACCTGTGAAGCCCAGCCCGACACCGCCGTTCCGCACATCTGCTTCAAGGACGGCTTCCTGCTCGGCCTGCGCGGCGGCGCGGCCCCGGTCCCGCCCGCTCCCCCGACCACGACTCCCCCGCCGACCACCACCTCGGTCGCGCCCGCGGGCAATGTCAACTGCGGCACCGTGACCGACGCGGGCGGCGGCACGCGGACCGTGATCGCCGTGGCCACCGCGGCGGGCACCGTCGGCTGCACCGAGGCGATCAATGTGGCGAGCCAGTACGCGCAGGCGATCAGCACCAGCGACGTGGCCACCATCAACGGCTGGTCCTGCAACGCCCAGCCGGACCCCGCCTACCCGTCCATGTGCGCGAAGGACGGCCTGCAGATCGAGCTCGGCGCACAGTAGACCCGACCTGCCCGAAAGTACTGCGGCCCCACCCGGTTCGGGTGGGGCCGCAGTGTCCAGCGGGAGCGGGGCAGACCCCCGGGCTCTCTGGGGTTCGGCGGCGAAGCCCCCAAGGCAGCTCCTTGGGTTCGGACCAAGCCCCAAGGCAGCTCCTTGGGTTCGAGCCAAGCCCCAAGGCAGCTCTTGGCTTCGGGGCCAAGCCCCCAAGGCGGCTCCTGGGGGTTCGGGGGCGAAGCCCCTGAGAGTCCCGAGAGTTGGGCTATCCCTTGGCTGCCTTGAGCAGATCCTCGATCTTCGTGAACTTCACGCGGGGGCGGCCGCCGGCCTTGCCCGCGGTCTTCTCCGCGGTGTCGATGGCCTTCCAGCCCTCGCGGCCGATCTGGTCGGGCTGCCGCTCGGCCAGCAGCGCTTCCAGGGCGGCCCGATTGCCTTGCGGGGCGGCCAGTTTGCCGTTGGTGAAGTCCTCGATCAGCTGGTCCACGGTCTCCTGCGAGTCGACGCGGTTGGAGCCGATGACGCCACGGGGGCCGCGCTTGATCCAGCCGGAGACGTACACGCCCTGTACCGGGTTGCCGTCGGCCAGGACTCGGCCCTTGGCATTGGGGATGACGCCGTTCGACTCGTCGAAGGGCACGTCCGCCACGGGCTCGCCCTTGTAGCCGATGGAGCGCAGCACCAGGGAGGCGTCCAGAGTGCCGGTGCGCTCGGAAGCGCGGGCCACCGTGCGACCGTTCTCCTCGACCAGCTCATTGTGCACATAGGTGAGCGACTCGACCTTGTCGTCGCCGTGGATGGCCGTGGGCGACACCAGGTACCGGAAGACGATGCGCTTGTTGGCAGGGTTGCGGCTGCCGTCGGCGTACTCCTTGGCCAGTGTGTACTTGAGCCGCAGCGACGGTTCCACGTCCGGATCGTCGAGCTGGGCCTGGGAAGCCGGGTCAAGATCCAGGTCACCGTGGTCGACGATGATGTCGACACCCTTCAGGTGCGCCAACGCCAGGAACTCCGACGAGGTGTAGGCGGCCTGCAGCGGACCGCGACGGCCCAGCACCACGACCTCCTTGATGTTGCTGCGGCGCAGCGCATCCAGAGCGTGGTCGGCGATGTCGGTCTTGGCCAGCTCGTCCGGCGAGACGGTGAGCACGCGGGCCACGTCGAGCGCGACATTGCCGTTGCCGACGATGACGGCGCGCTCGCCCGAGAGGTCGAAGTCGCGGTCGGCGAAGTCCGGGTGGCCGTTGTACCAGGCCACGAACTCGGTGGCGGAGTGGCTGCCGGGCAGGTCCTCGCCGGGCACGCCGAGGCGGCGGTCGGTGGCCGCGCCCACGGCGTAGATGACGGCGTGGTGGTGCGCGAGCAGTTCCTCGTGCGAGATGTGCTTGCCGACTTCGACATTCAGCCGGTACTGCAGCGCCTCGCGACGGAAGGCCGACTCGAACAGGCTCGCCACCGACTTGGTGCCCGGGTGGTCCGGCGCGACGCCCGCGCGGACCAGGCCGTACGGCGTGGGCAGCCGGTCGAACAGCTCCACCTCGACATCGGCGCGGCGCAGCAGCTCCTCGGCGGCATAGCAGGCCGCGGGGCCCGCGCCGACGACGGCGACGCGCAGCGTGCCGAGGTCCTTGGGCGCGCGCGTGGGCGCGACCAGCGGCTCGAAGTTCGACTCCAGCGGATGCCGCTCGAAGTAGGCGGCATTGATGTCCTTGAACCGCGCCAGCGAGGCGAGCAGGTCGTCCTCGGAGAAGATCGCGTCGACCGGGCAGGCGTCGACGCACGCGCCGCAGTCGATGCAGGTGTCCGGGTCGATGTAGAGCTGCTCGGTCGTGGCGAACTCGCGTTGCTCAGGCGTGGGACGAATGCAATCGACCGGACACTCGGGTACGCAGCTGGCGTCGTTGCAACAACGCTGCGTGATCACATAGGCCATATCTCGCAGATCCTCGAAACTGTCGCGTGGTGCTACTCCGCTCGGGGTTCGAGCAGGGCGGTAGAACACGTTCTAATATAGGCGGCATTCCATCGGGTGTCGGCACTGCGATGTGACGCCACCTTCAGTGTGCCTCGAGTGTGAGCACTGTCTCGACGCGGCACCGGCGTGCACCGCTGTGAGTCCGGTCTCGGGGCTCGACTCGAGGACACTTACCGTAATGCCTATGGTGCGGACTCTCATCTTGATGCGGCACGGCAAATCGGGATACCCGGAAGGGGTGGCCGACTTCGAACGGCCGCTCGCGCCGCGCGGGCAGCGCGAGGCGGCGCTGGCCGGAGACTGGCTGCGCGAGACCCAGCCGATGATCGACGCCGTCCTGTGTTCCAGTTCCACGCGGACCCGCGAGACCTTGGCGGCCACCGGCATCACCGCGCCGGTGTCCTACGAGAAGTCGATCTACGAGGCGTCCCCGCACACCCTCATCGAATTGGTCCAGCTCACCGAGGATTCCGTCGAGACCCTGCTGATGGTCGGCCACTCCCCCGGAATGCCCTGGACCGCATGGGAACTGGCGGCCAACCGCGATTCCGCACCGGCGGAGGAGATGAGCGCGAAGTTCCCCACCTCCGCGTTGGCGGTCATCGAATTCGACCGGCCGTGGGCGAGCGCCGACCCGGGCACGGGCGAACTGGTGCGCTTCCACGTGCCGCGGTAGGGCGAGATCAGCCGAGTAGTTTGCCCTTCCACACCACGACGCCACCGACGATCAGCAAGAAGAGCAGCGCCAGCCAGAAGTTCGTCAAAAACCACACCACTCCGAACACCGCGACCACGGGCAGCGCGGCGATGGCCGTGATCACCGGTTGTTCCTTGGCCGTCTCCAGAGCCGAGCGCGCCCTGATCCGATCCATGTCTTTTCCAGGCATGACCCCAGCGTAGGCCCGAAATCCGCGGGTTGCCCGGCGCATCGAATCTTCGCGCCCGGTGGATCAGATCTTCGCGCCCGGTGGATCAGATCTTCGCGCACTTTAGGCTTGCTTGGAGTGCACTCCAACCCACTACCGTCGGGGTTGGTTCGGCAGAGGAGGGCGAGACCGATGGCAGCAGCACCCGTACAACAGCGGAACGCACCGCTGGACGTCGTCGAGCACGAGCGGCCGCGGTATTCGATCGGCGAGGTGTCCGATCGCTGCGGCCTGACCCGCGACACGCTGCGCTGGTACGAGCGCATCGGGCTGATGGACTACGTCGGCCGCGACCACAGCGGCCAGCGGCGTTTCAGCGACCGCGATCTGGACTGGCTGGCCTTCATCGGAAAGCTGCGGCTCACCGGAATGTCGGTGGCCGACATGGTGAAGTACGCGGAACTGGTGCGGGAAGGGCAGCACACCTACCCGGAACGCCTCGAGATGTTCCGGCGCACCCGCGCCGAGGTCCTCCACCAGATCGAGGAATTGCAGTCCACCCTGGTCGTTCTCGACTACAAGATCGCGCTCTACGAGGGCGGTCCCGTCTGCGATCCGCCGTACCGCACGAATGGCAGTGCTACCAAAGGGGATTGATCGATGACCGGCACACAGGCCTTACCGACCGCGGCCCTCGGGAACACCCGGGTCGGCGCGCAGGGGTACGGGGCCATGGGCATCAGCGAGTTCTACGGCCCGACCGACGCGGCCGAGGCGCGGGCGACGCTGGAGCGGGCGCTGGAACTGGGCGTGACGCTGTTCGACACCGCCGACGTCTACGGCAGCGGGCACAATGAGGAATTCGTCGGCGAGTTCGTGCGGGCGCACCGCGAGAACGTGGTGCTGGCAACGAAATTCGGGATCGTCCGCAAGGCCGACGATCCGGCGTTCCGCGGCATGGACAACTCACCGGAGTACATCCGGCGGTCGGTGGACGCCAGCCTGAAACGGCTCGGCATCGAGGTCATCGACCTGTACTACATGCACCGCAAGCAGCCGGGCGTGCCGATCGAGGACACCGTCGGCGCGATGGCGGAACTCGTCGCGGCGGGCAAGGTCCGGCAGCTCGGGCTGTCCGAGGTGACCGGGGCGGAACTGCGCGCCGGGCACGCCGTGCATCCGATCGCGGCGGTGCAGTCGGAGTGGTCGCTGTTCTCGCGGGACGTGGAGCGCACCGCGGTGCCCGCCGCCGCCGAGCTGGGCATCACCTTCGTCCCGTATTCGCCGCTGGGCCGGGGCTTTCTGACCGGTGCCGCGCCGACCACCGGCGAAGGCGATGTGCGACGCGGCATGCCGCGGTTCAATGGCGAGAACGCCGTGAGCAATACCGAACTGCTGGCCCCGCTACGGGCCATCGCGGAAGCGCGCGGCCTCACCCCCGCGCAGATCGCCCTGGCCTGGGTGCACGCGCGAGCCCGGGTGCACGGCCTGTCGGTGGTGCCGATTCCGGGCACCCGCAGCCGGATTCGGGTCACCGAGAATGTCGCGGCCGCCACGGTGGAGCTGACCGCGGACGAACTGGCGACCCTGGAACCGATCGCGGGCCAGGTCGCCGGGGATCGCTACGCGGACATGACCTTCGCGTCGGCGGGTCGCGAGTAGCAGATCGATAGTCAGCCGATCTGAATGGACCTCTTCGCCATGCCGTACCAGAAGCCGTCGATGGCGGTGTGCTGAGTGGACAGCTCATCCGCGCCCGCGCCGAGTGTCACGAACAGTGGCGCGAAGTGTTCGGTGCGCGGGTGGGCGCGGCGGGCGTCGGGGGCGGTGTGCTCGAAGTTCAGCAGCGCGTCGATGTCGCCCGCCGCCAAAGCCTCGTCGCCCCAATGGTCGAACTCCTTGGACCAGCCGGGCGCGTAATCGCTGGGGAGGCCGAAGTTCGCCTCGCGCAGATTGTGGGTGAAGAAGCCGCTGCCGAGGATCAGAATCCCCTCGTCGCGCAGCGGGGCGAGGCGGCGACCCAGGTCGTAGAGGCCGACCGGGTCCAGGGTCGGCAGCGAGAGTTGCAGGACCGGGATGTCGGCGTCGGGATACATCTCCACCAGCGGCACGTACGCGCCGTGATCGAGCCCTCGGGTGGGAGCCTCGTGCACCGGATGTCCCGGACGATCGAGTAGCGCACGGACTTTCGCGGCCAGCTCGGGTGCGCCCGGAGCCGCGTAGCGGACCCGGTAGTAGTGCTCGGGAAAGCCCCAGAAGTCGTAGATCAGCGGCACGGTGGTGGTCGCGCCGAAGGTGACGGGCGCGTCCTCCCAGTGCGCCGAGACCACGAGAATGGCCGTGGGCCTGGGCAGTTCGGCCGACCAGGCGGCCAGCTGGCCGGGCCAGATCGGGTCGTCGGCCAGCGGCGGCGCACCGTGGCTCAGATAGAGCACCGGCATGCGGTCCGCCCGCTCGTGAGTCACGGCCTGGGACATGGGTTTTCCTTTCGATTACCCGACGAGTCGGATGGTGTGGCCGGTGTGCTCGGCCTTGGCGCGCAGGTAGCGCAGGTTGGCGGGGTTGGCGTGGACGCCGGTCGGCAGGGTGTCGCGCACGGCCACACCGAGCGCCGTCAGCTGGCGCACCTTGTCGGGATTGTTGGTGAGCAGGTCGATGTCGTCGACGCCCAGGGCGGAGAGCATCTGGGCGGCGGCGGTGTAGTCGCGGGCGTCCTCGTCGAAGCCGAGTTCGGTATTGGCCTGGTAGGTGTCCAGGCCCGAGTCCTGCAGGGCGTAGGCGTCGAGCTTGTTGTACAGGCCGATGTCGCGGCCCTCCTGACGCAGGTAGAGCAGGATGCCGCCGGCCTCGGCGATGCGTTCCACGGACTCGCGCAGCTGGGGACCGCAATCGCAGCGGGCCGAGCCGAAGACGTCACCGGTGAGGCATTCCGAGTGCAGGCGCACGAGGGGCGTGTCCCCGGGCTCGCCGAGAATGAGGGCCAGGTGTTCGCGGCCGTCGGCGAGGCCGTCGAAGGTGACCGCCTGGGCGGTGGTCGAGTAGCCGTCGGCGAAGGTCAGCGGGATCCGCACGCGGGTGCGGACGCGAGCGCCGACGAAAGTGCTGCTCATGATTGCTCCTGAGGGCCACGGACCATGTCGTTCAAAATTGAACCGTGGGGAGCGCGAGGTTATTCCACTTCGAACAACCGGCTGTAACCTGGGCAGATGAGTTCACGCTGGCTGACACCGGCCCAGCAGGAGGCATGGTTGGCCTACTTGAGCGCCTCCAGCCTGCTGGAACGCCGAATCGGGCGGCAGCTCGAACGGGACTCCGGACTCTCGCACCTGCAATACGAAATCCTGGTTCGGCTCGCCGCCGCCCCGGACGGTGAACTGCGCATGGCCGAACTGGCCACCACGCTGCTCAACTCCAAGAGCAAGCTCACCTACCAGGTCGACCAGCTGGAGAAGGCCGGGCTGGTGACCCGCCGCAGCTGTCACAGCGATCTGCGCGCCGTCTACGCCCGGCTCACCGACGCGGGCCGGGAACGCCTCGAACAGGCCGCGCCGGGGCATGTCGATACCGTGCGCGAATTCTTCATCGACGCGTTCACCCCGGAGCAATTGGCGGCGGTCACAACGGGTTTCACCGAGGCCAATCGCCGACTGCGGGATGCGCCGGGTTAGAGATCCGGGTCGAAGGGGGCGGCGAGGACGGCATCCTGCTGCCGAGCCAGCAGCTCCCGCCGCCGGGTGAGTTCGGCGATCTGATCGTCGAGACGATGCAGGCCGTCGCCCACTACTTTTCGCGAGTGGTCACAGTGCTGGAAGCCGGAATCGGTGGCGCAGGGCAGCAATTCGCGGATGTCGCGGGTGGGCAGACCCGCGTCGAGCAGCTCACGGATGCGGGCCACCCGGTCGGGGGCCGATTCCGGGTAGCTGCGGTAGCCGTTCGAATCGCGGTGCGGGACAAGCAGTCCCTGCTCTTCGTAGTAGCGCAGCAGCCGCGGGGCCACGCCGGTGACCCGGGACAGTTCCCCGATCAGCACTGTGACCTCCCGCACATCGCATTGACCTTCACACCCATGTGAATCCCTAACGTCGCCGCCATGACGAACATTTCTTCCCTCCCCGCACTCACCACCCTGGTCACCGGTTCCGGCCCCGCGATCGTGCTCGCCCACGGCGGGGGCGGCGGCATCGACGCCAACTTCGGCGGGCTGATTCCCCTGCTCGCCGAGGATCATCTGGTGATCGGCTCCGACTACCCCGCCGACGACACCCCGCTCACCCTGGACCTGCTCGCGGACGCCCTGGTGGCCGAGGCGGTCGCGAACGGCGCGGAGACCTTCTCGATCGTCGGGTTCTCGCTCGGCACCACGGTCGCGATTCGCGCGGCCGTCCGGCACCCCGACCGGGTGCGTGGGCTGGTGCTCGCGGGTGGCTTCGCCAGGATCGACAATCGGGGGCGGATGAATGTCCGACTGTGGCAGCAGGCCCTGGCCGCCGGGGACCGGGCGGCTTTCGCACAGTATTGCCTGCTGGCGGGGTTCAGCAAGGACTTCGTGAATGCCCTTTCAGAGGAACAGCTTTCGGAGTTCCTGACGCAGATCGCGGCGAACATCCCCGGCGGCACCGCGGCGCAGGCGGCGCTGGTCGAGGCGGCGGACGTGCGTGCGGATCTGGCGCGGGTCGCCGTGCCGACGCTGGTCATCGGTATGAGCGGCGATCTGTTGTCCGATCCCGCGAATGCCCGTGAGCAGGCGGCGGGCATTCCCGGCGCGGAGTACACGGAGTTGCCGGGCGGGCACGTGGTCATGATCGAGCAGCCCGACGCCTGGCACGCCACCGTGCTCGGCTTCTTCGCGCGGCAGCGCGCGGGAGCCGAACGCTGAGTTAACCGGACAGACCTCGGGCCGGAACGTCCAATTTTCAGACCGGAAGGCACGGTTCACGTTCTCGGCTTACGATGCAGCCACTATGCAGTCGCCTGTAACTCACGACCGGGTGTGGATCGACAAGCAGACGCCCGAGGTCTTCCACGCACTCAATAGCGTCGCCATCGCCGTGCGCGACGCCGCCGCGATGGCCGATCTGGACCGTGCCGTCATGGAATTGGTGAATGTGCGCGTCTCGCAGCTCACCGGTTGCCCGTTCTGCCTGGACCTGCATATGCGGTCCGCCCGTGACGCCGGCGTCACCCAGCAGCAATTGGATGTGCTGACCGCCTGGCGGCGCAGTCCCTACCTGTTCACGGAACTGCAGCAAGCAGCCCTCTCGGTAGCCGAGACGGTGACATCGTTGCCGGATGAGGAAAGCATGCAGCATGAGTATGCTGCTGCGCGGCAACATTTGTCGGATGACCAGATGTCTGTACTCATCTGGGCCGCGACCACAATCGGCGCGTTCAATCGCGTGTCGATTTTGAGCAAACATCCGGTGCGGGTGCGGAAGGAGAACTGAACAATGAGCGAACAGGCCGTGGCGGCCGCCGTCGTTCGCAACGACGCGCAACACCGGTACGAGGTGTGGTACGGGAATTCGCTCGCCGGGTTCAGCGAGTACCGCGAGCGAGACGACAACGACACCACCTTCATTCACACCGAGGTGGACCAGGAATTCAGCGGTAAGGGCCTGGCGAATCTCCTTGCCCAGGAGGCGATCAAGGATGTGATCGCCCGCGGCCGCGTCATCGTGCCGCGCTGCCCGTTCATCAAGAGCTGGCTGGACAAGCATCCCGAATACGACGAGTACGTGGTCGGCAAGGGCATCAAGCGATGAGCGACCTGGAGCCGAAACCGGAGGAGGCGCTGTGCGAATCCTCCGGGCGGCCGGGGCCGCGCACGGAGTTCTTTTCCGCCCGCGAGGTGCCGTTGGGCGGTGTGCGCGGCGTGACCGTGTTCCGGTCATTGCCGCAGCGTGACCTGCCGACCGTCGGCGCGTGGTGCTTCCTGGACAACTTCGGCTCGGGTTCCGAGACCAATCCCGAGGGCCACGACATCGACCCGCATCCGCACATCGGATTGCAGACGGTCACCTGGCCACTGGACGGGCGCATCCGCCACCGCGACAGCGTGGGCTCCGACGTCGAGATCGAGCCCGGACAGCTCAACATCATGACCTCCGGACACGGCATCGCGCACTCGGAATATCGGGTGCCGGGCCATATCTCGGGCCGGGGTCTGCAGTTGTGGGTCGCGCTCCCGAATGAATCCCGGGATATCGCACCACATTTCGAGCAGCATCGGGAACTGCCGGTCTTCTCGATTCCCGATGCCGTCACCGGCACCGTGCTGATCGGGTCATTGGGTGGTGTCACCTCACCGGCCACCGCCTATACCCCCATTGTCGGCGCGGACCTGGTCGTACGAGCCGAGGCGAATGCCGACCTGCCGTTGAATCCCGAATTCGAGCACGCGGTCCTGGTGATCGAGGGTGGGCTCGGAATCGACGGCACCCGGGTCGAGCCGGGCAGCCTGTTCTATCTGGGCAGTGACCGTGAATCGATTCGGCTGCACGACACCGATGGTGCACATCTGCTATTGCTCGGCGGCGAACCGTTCGGCGAAGATCTGGTGATGTGGTGGAACTTCGTGGCGCGCAGTCACGAAGAGATCGAACAGGCCCGAAACGATTGGGAGAAACACGATATCGGGCGGTTTGCCGATATCGCCGGACACACCCCGGATCAGCGGATCCCGGCACCGCCGCTGCCCGGCTTGCATTTGAAGCCGCGCAAACGCCGGTGCGGAGTTCCGCACGACTGAATTATCGGCTGGTCATCGACTGAGTTCCGATGACGCGCAACAGATCCAGTTTCTCCTGCGTATCGGTATTCGGCGCCGGGTAGTAGATCAGCACGTGGCGGGTGGCGCTGGGCGTGAGCAGCGGTTCGCAGACCAGGTCCAGCACCCCGACCTCCGGGTGGATGATCCTTTTGGTGTGCCCCCGGTCGCACCCGACCTCGTGTTCGTTCCACAACCGCTCGAATTCCGGGCTGGCCGCGCGCAGCCGGGACACCAGTTCGGTGACATCGGCGTCGCCCGCCCGGCGGGCGGCGGTGGCGCGCAGATCGGCGACGTGCTTGTGGCTCATGCCCTCCCAATCCTCCTCGGGGAAGATGGCCCGGGAGGCGGGCTCGGTGAACCAGCGCCACGGCAGATGCCGGTCCAGACCCCGTCGCTGTGAGTGATCCCCGGATATCAGGGTGTGCATCCGGTTCTGCACCAGCACCTCACCCAGATCCGAAATAACCACGGCCGGAGTGTCATCCAGCTTCGAGAGCACGTGCAGGATGCCGGGCCCCACATGGCTGTCACCGCCCCTGGCCGGAGCCTGATGCCCCGACAGGTGGTAGAGGTGATCGCGCTCGCGGTCGGTCAGCCGCAGCGCCCGGGCCAGCGACGCCAGCACCTGCACCGAGGGCCGCGGCCCGCGGGCCTGCTCCAGCCGGGTGTAGTAGTCGGTCGACATGCCCGCGAGCATCGCGACCTCGTCCCGACGCAGGCCCGGGGTGCGGCGGCGCGCACCCTGCGGCAGCCCCACAGTCGCGGGTTGCAGCTGCTCACGGCGGCGGCGCAGGAAGTCTGCCAGCTCGGTTCGATCCATCCCACCACTCTCCCCTGTCCCCGGTCCGGTATCCAGGTACGGGTGATCCCAGGCATGCGCGCCGTGAGATCTTCCACAGTCATCCCCAGCCGGGTAACCAGGGATCGCGAATCCCTGGATAAACGCTCCTCTCCCATCCTGGGATCGGACGGAGCAACGTTGTGGGCATGACGCAGAACCTCACCACAGTCCAGCTCGGCCAGACCGGGCCCGCCGTTTCCCGCCTCGCCCTGGGGGCCATGGGCATGTCCGGCATGTACGGGCAGGCCGACGAGGCCACCTCGATCGCCACCGTGCACGCCGCCATCGATTCGGGCGCGAACCTCATCGACACCGGCGACTTCTACGGAATGGGCCACAACGAACTGCTCATCCGGCAGGCGCTGGCCGACCGCAAGCGCGAAGACGTCCTGCTCAGCGTGAAGTACGGGGCGCTGCGCGGACCCGACAACAGCTTCGGCGGCGTCGACACCCGCCCGGCGGCCACCAAGAACTTCCTCGCCTACTCGCTGCAGCGGCTGGGCACCGACTACATCGATATCTACCGGCCCGCGCGGCTGGACCCGAATGTTCCGATCGAGGAGACCATCGGCGGTCTCGCGGACATGGTGAAGGCCGGCTACATCCGCCACATCGGCCTGTCCGAGGTCGGGGCGGAGACGCTGCGCCGGGCCGCGGCCGTGCACCCGATCGTGGATCTGCAGATCGAATACTCGCTGATCTCGCGGGGTATCGAGGCCGAAATCCTGCCCGTCGCACGCGAACTCGGCATCGGCGTCACCGCCTACGGGGTGCTCTCGCGCGGCCTGCTCAGCGATTCCCTGCGGCCCGGACAGCAGTTCGCGCCCAGCGACTTCCGCGCCCACAGCCCGCGCTTCCAGGGTGAGAACCTCGACGCCAACCTGCGTCTGGTCGACGCGCTGGCCAAGATCGCGGCCGACCACCAGGTGACGGTGGCCCAGCTGGCCATCGCGTGGGTGCTGTCGCGGGGCGCCGACATCGTGCCGCTGATCGGCGCGCGGAAGCCGGAGCGCTGGGCGGAAGCCGTTGCGGCGGTGGATATCCAGCTCTCCGAGGCCGAGCTGGCCACCATCGAGGCGGCCGTGCCCGCCGACCAGGTCGCGGGCGGGCGCTACGCCCCGGCGCAGATGGCCATGCTCGACAGCGAGCGCTGAGCGCGGCTCAGGAGCGCCGCGGCCGGATGACCGCGGTGAAGGCCGCACTGGCCACGGGTTTGCCGGTGACGTCGGTAATCGTCACCGGCACCTCCAGTTCGATCTCGGTGCGGGACGCGATGTTCGCGCGGGTCTCCGCGATCGTCTCCGGGGTCAGCTCGGAGGTGGCGCTGAACGGGCCCGCATCGCCCTTGGCCCGGGCCAGGTATTCGATGCGCCCGTTGCGGGCGACGATGAAGGTCTCGCCGAGCAGGTCCACGATGCCGGAGATGGACGCGCCCATGGCGGCCGTCTCGGCCAGGCCGAACAGCAGGGCAGCGTGGACATCGCCGTTGTGGTTGTAATGCTCGGGCTTGCCGGCCATGCGGACCACATTGCGGCCCGGCGCGTATTCGACGCCCTCGATGCCGGTGAACTGGATGAAGCCGAGCTTCTGGAAGCCTGCCATCACCATTTCGCCCATAGTGGCGCTGTCCATGCCGTCTCCTGCCGGATCAAGAAATTGAAACGTGTTCCAATTTCTTATCAGCCAACCACCCGGCCCGCCAGACCCAGCGCCTCCGCGGTACCGGCCATGGTCTGCCGCGCCAGCCGCGCATCCTTGGCCAGGCTCTGACCCAGGGTCGGCATGAGCGCGCGCAGGCGCGGCTCCCACAGCCGGGAGTAGCGCGGGAAGCAGCGCTCCAGCACCTCCATCAGGACGGTCGGGACGGTCGACGCGCCCGGTGTCGCACCCAGCACCGCGGCGATCGAACCATCGTGGGCGGCAACGACTTCCGTGCCGAACTCCAGCACGCCGCCCTGCTCCGAATCCGGCTTCACGATCTGGGCGCGCTGGCCCGCGGTGATCATGGTCCAGTCCTCGGCACGGGCCTCGGGCACGAATTCCCGCAGGGCCGCCAACTTCTTCTTGCGCGTCGAGGCGACCTGCGAGACCAGCAGCCAGGCCAGCTCCTTGTTCTGCTTCAGCGCGGCGGTGAGCGGCTGAATATTGTCCGGGCGCATGGAAGCCGGGGCGTCGAACAGCGAACCGCGTTTCAGGAAGCGGGGATTCGCGCCGGGATAGGGCCCGAACAGCAGGGCGCGCTCGCCGTTCACGATGCGGGTACCCAAGTGCGGCATGGCGATCGACGGCGCACCGGCCGGGGACCGGCCGTACACCTTGGCGTCGTGCCGGGCGATCGTGTCCGGATCGTCGCAGCGCAGGAATCGGCCGCTGACCGGCAGCAGCCCGTAGCCCTGCACCTCCGGGATGCCCGCCCGCTGCAGGATCTTCAGCGCCCCGCCACCCGCACCCGCGAAGACGAAGCGCGCGTCCACCTTTCGGGTCAGCCGGTCGTTGTCGGTACGCCAGTCGACCCGCAACTGCCAGGTGCCGTCATTGTTGCGGCGCAGGCCGCGCACCTCGCAATTGCGGTGGATCTCCACATCCTGCCAGCGCAGCCAATGGAACAACTGGCCGGTGAGCTCGCCGAAATCGATATCGCTGCCGGTGATGTCGCGGGTGGCGGCGATCGGCTCGGAGTCCGCGCGTCCCGCGGTCAGCAGCGGGGCCCATTCGCCGATCACCGCCGGATCGTCACTGAATCGCATATTCGCGAAAAGGTGGTGCGCGGACATGGTTTCGTGGCGACGGCGCAGGAAATCCACCTCCGCGCGACCGCGGGCCAGCGTCATGTGCGGCACCGGATTGATGAAAGTCGCCGGATCCCGCAGGATCCCGGCCCCGACCAGCGACGCCAACAGCTGACGGGTGAGCTGGAACTGCTCATTGAGCTCGAGCGCGGGCTCGATGTCGATCGAGCCGTCGGCCTTCTCGGTCGTGTAATCGAGCTCGCACAGACCCGCGTGACCGGTGCCCGCGTTGTTCCAGGCCGCCGACGCCTCCGCCCCGACCTCGGGCAGCCGCTCGTACACCGCGATCGTCCAACTGGGTTCCAGATGCTTGATCAATGTCGCGAGAGTCGCGCTCAGGATGCCGCCGCCGATCAAAACGACATCGTAGGGACGCAGGGGCACTTGTGTTCTCGTTGTCATTACCCGCTAGCACCATTCGCCGACCCGCCAGAATGCGCAGCAACCCTATCCTCCACGCCCGAACCGTGCACGCGGAGCTATCCCCCACCGCCGTCCCGGTTGCGCGAAAGTCCGGCATCGCCCTATATTGGCGGCAATCCAAGAGATGCTCTCCAGAAGTTGTGCCGCAGAATGAGAGCATCCGCCTCCAGACGAGGTGCGGAGTGGGCGGCAGAGTTTGTGCCCACTCATGCCCACATGGAGGTCATCCCATGCACATCGGTCTCGGACTACCCATTTCCGATCCCCACGCCCTGCTCGACTGGGCTCGCCGCGCCGACGCCGGCCCGTTCTCCACGCTCGGACTGCTCGACCGGCTCGTCTACGACAATCCCGAACCGCTGGTCACCCTCGGCGTGCTCGCCGGGGCCACCGGCCGCGTCAAACTGCAGACCGAGGTCCTCATCGCACCGCTGCGCGAACCGGCGCTGCTGGCCAAACAGGCCGCCACCCTGGACGTGCTGTCCGGCGGACGATTCGTGCTCGGACTCGGCGTCGGCGGTCGCGCCGACGACCACGAGGCCTCCGGCACCGAACTGCGCACCCGCGGCCGCCGCCTCGACGAGCAGATCGGTCTCATGCGCGAACTCTGGGCGGGCAAGCCGTTCAGCGACAGCTGCGGGCCCATCGGGCCCGCGCCGCTCTCCCCCGCCGGTCCCGAACTGCTCTTCGGCGGCTTCCAGCCCGCCGCCATCGATCGCGTGGGCCGTTGGGGCGGTGGCTTTCTCGCGGCCGCCGCGCCCTCCTGGGCCGGTGGGCTCTTCGAGACCGCCCGCCGCTCCTGGACCGAGCACGGCCGCCCCGGCGCGCCGCGCATCGTCGCCCAGGTCAATGTCGCGCTCGGCGCGCAGACCGTGCTCGACGATGCCCGCGCGTCCATGGGCGCGTACTACGAATTCACCGGCGGCCGCGCCGATTCCATGGTGGCGGGCATGCTCACCACGCCCGCCCAGATCCGTGACGCCATCGCGCAGTTCGGCGATCTCGGCGCGGACGAAGTGATGCTCTACTGCTACGGCCGCGACGCCGACCAGGTGGACCGGCTCGCCGACGTGGTCAGCTGACCGTCTTGCGGGCCCGGTAGGCCGCCACCGCATTGCGATTGGTGCAGGTGGTCGAACAGTAGCGACGAGAACGGTTGCGGGACAGGTCCAGCACGATGCCCTCGCAGTTGTCATCGGCGCAGATGGACAGGCGGGACAGCTCGTCCGCGCGAATGAGGTCGATCATCGCCATGGCGGTTTCGACGGCCATGCGGACGTGCAGCGGAGCCTCCGGCGCGACGGCGTGGATGTGGTAGTCGAGGCCGTCGTGCCGGACCAGTCTCGGGACGGCGCGATGTTCGGCCAGGATCGCGTTCACCAGCTCGACGGCGGTGTCGCGGTCAGCGAGCAGCAGGCGGCGCAGCGGAGCGCGCTGGGCGCGGACCGCGGCCAGTTCGGCGTTGGTCCGAGCGTGGCTGCCGGTGTAGGCGTGCTTGACGAAAAACTCGTCCAGCTGGGCGATCTCGGTCAGGGTGTCAGGGTCCTCGGCCGAGTTCACCAGCTCCACCGCCGCCGCCATGGATGCCACCGTGTCATCAGTGAAAATCACTTTGACAGATTACACCACCGGCTCGTATCGTCATTAGCCATGGCGACTTTGACTCATGACACGGTGGTGTCGAACCGGCTGCGATCCGGTCTGGTTTGCGCGGTGGCGTCGGCGTCCGCCTTCGGCCTGTCCGGGCCGCTGGCGCGCGGGCTCATCGACGCCGGGTGGAGTCCGGCCGCCGTGGTCATCGTGCGCGTGCTGCTCGGCGCGCTCGTGCTGTTGCCGGTGGCCGTGCGACAACTGCGCGGCGACTGGGAACTGCTGCGCCGCAATGCCGCACTGCTCGCGGGATACGGCCTGCTGGCCGTCGCGACCGCGCAACTGGCCTACTTCAACGCCGTCGCCCACATGGCGGTCGGGGTCGCCCTGCTCATCGAATACACCGCACCCATCGCGGTGGTGGTGTGGCTGTGGCTGCGCCACGACCAGAAGCCCGGGCGCGCAACATTGCTCGGCGCGATCATCGGCGTGGTCGGACTGATCCTGGTGTTGAACCTGAATTCCGGGACGCAGACCAGCTTCGTCGGAATCGCCTGGGCCATGGGCGCGATGGTCGGTGCGGCAGCGTATTTCATCCTGTCCGCGCACGCCGGTGATGCAGTGCCCGGCACGGTGCTGGCGACGAGTGGCCTGCTGGTCGGCGGGCTCGGCATCCTGGCGGCGGGGCTGATCGGCATCGTGCCGCTGCACGCCACCACCGATCCGGTTGCCTTCCAGGGCTTCACCGTCGCCTGGTGGGTGCCGCTGCTGGCGCTGGGCGTGGTCACCGCGGCCATCGCGTATGTCACCGGCATCGCCGCCACCCGCATGCTGGGTTCACGCCTCGCCTCCTTCGCCGCACTGGGTGAGGTATTGGCCGCCATCCTGTTTTCCTGGGCGCTGCTGGGTCAGACTCCCGCGCCGATTCAATTGCTCGGCGGCGCATTGATTCTCATCGGTGTGGTCTTTGTGCGCCTCGGTGAACCCGACGGCGACCAGATTGCGCCATAACCCTTCACATCTCGAGTTGATAACGGTAGTTTGTCGCAAATGTCGGGGAAACTAGTCCGCAACTCGAGAGAAGCCACAGTGCGTACAACCAAATATCTTGCGCCCGCCCTGCTTTGCCTGACCACGCTCACCGTTGCGGGCACCGCCACCGCAGAACCAGCCGATAACCCCGCACAGCCCGCCATGCAGGCTCCCGCGCAGCCCGCCCTCCAGATCAAGGGCACCGACCACGCCATCGGCTACGACGTGGCTCTCTCCGCCGACCACCGCTCCGCCGTGAGCACCCTGCAGGCCGGCCACTTCCTCGCCACCTGGGACGGCGACGCCGTCATCGTCACCAACGACGACGGAGTCCTCGTCTCCACGGTCCCGCTGAAGTACGACATCGGCGGCAAGACAGCCGAATTCACCCCGGTGATCGACCAGGACAACCGCCGCCTGACCCTCACCCCCGTCGCCGAATCCGACACCCAGCTCCGCGACGTCGACCCGCAGCAGCACTTCTTCGACGTCGTCCAGGCGCACCTGCCCGCCGTCGCCACGGGTGCGGCCATCGGCGCCACCATCGGCTTCATCGCCGGCTTCCCCCTCGGCCTGTTCGTCGTCGACTTCATCACCGCCCCGCTGCTGGCCGTCGTCGGCGGCGTGGTCGGCGGCGCCATCGGCCTCACGATGGACGGCGGCCAGGAGGCTTCCGACGCGGCCCTGAACTACCTCGACTCCCTGGCGCCGGGCACCGCCACCGTCTTCCGCCCGGTGTTCGCCGCGCTCCCCACTTCGATGCCGACCGAGCTCGAGGGTCTGCTGCCCGCGAACTGAACCGGCCCCCAACGCGATTCGGCCCGCGCTCCCTCTCGGAGCACGGGCCGTTCGCGTTCCCGCCTCACTCGAGGAAGCTCACCGACTCGATCTGCATGGAGTTGGGCCAGTGGTACCACCAGACATTCATCTCACCGGCGAGCTGGAATCGGAAGGTGTGCCCGGCCGCCGGACCGTCGATGACCGTCCACAGCCCATTGGGCTGCCCGATCACCGCACTGACACTGCCGTCGTTCCAGTCGAATCGACCCCGGGTCGGCGAATCCAGCGCATTCCACGGCAATTCGGCGGTGAAATGGCCGGAGGTGATGCCGGGCAACAACGGACCGGAACAACCCCAGACGTCGGCTTCCCGATGGATGCCCTGCCCCGCGCTACCGGTGCCCGGCACCATGACGCCGCTCAGCACGCCACCGTGCGCGCACCCGCCGCCCGAATCCGCCTGTGCCGGCGGCGCTGCCACCGCCAGCGCCGCCCCGCACAGCAGGGCCGTCACTACACCGTGCCGAACAGACATGCCGACTCCTCCCCGATCGGGGATAGCAAAACCGTCGCAAACAGCTTAGACCCGGACCGGGCGAATCGGTCGTGAAAAGGGAACGGCCCCCGCTCCGAGTGGAGCGGGGGCCGAATCCTATTGCCTGGCTACAGCCTTAGCGGTAGTCGCTGAAGCCGTAGTCGTCCAGCGGAACCGCGGCACCGGTAGAGGTGCCGAAGCCGTCCGGGCTGTAGTAGCTGTCGTCGTAGGACGGGACAGCGTACGCCGCCTGGCGCGCCTCTTCGGTGGGCTGAACCTGGATGTTGCGGTAGCGGTTGATACCGGTACCGGCCGGGATCAGCTTACCGATGATCACGTTCTCCTTCAGGCCGATCAGCTTGTCGGAGCGGCAGTTGATCGCGGCGTCCGTGAGCACGCGGGTGGTCTCCTGGAAGGAGGCCGCCGACAGCCACGAATCGGTCGCGAGCGACGCCTTGGTGATACCCATGAGGACCGGACGACCCGAGGCGGGCTCGCCACCCTCCGCGACCACGCGACGGTTCGAGGCCTCGAACTCCGCGCGCTCCACCAGCGAACCCGGGAGGAACTCGGTCGCACCCGAATCGATGATGGTGACGCGGCGCAGCATCTGGCGAACGATCACCTCGATGTGCTTGTCGTGGATGGACACACCCTGCGAGCGGTACACCTCCTGGACCTCGTGGACCAGGTGGACCTGCACCTGACGCGGGCCCATCACGCGCAGCACCTCGTGCGGATCGGCCGAGCCCTCGAGCAGCTGCTGACCCACCTCCACGTGGTCACCGTCGGCGAGCAGACGCTCGGAGCCGTCCTCGTGCTTGAACACCCGCAGACGCTGACGCTTCGACAGCTTGTCGTACAGGACCTCGTCCGACCCGTCGTCCGGGATGACCGTGATCTTGTAGAAGCGGTCGTCGTCCTCGAGCCGCACGCGACCCGACACCTCGGCGATGGGGGCCTTGCCCTTGGGCACACGAGCCTCGAAGAGCTCCTGAACTCGGGGCAGACCACCCGTGATGTCGTCACCCGCGACACCACCCTGGTGGAAGGTACGCATGGTCAGCTGGGTACCGGGCTCACCGATGGACTGGGCGGCGACGATACCGACGGCCTCACCGATGTCCACCAGCTTGCCGGTCGCCATGGAGCGGCCGTAGCAGGTGGCGCACACGCCGGTGCCGGTGGTGCAGGTCAGCACGGAGCGGACCTTCACCTCGGTGATGCCGGCCTCGAGCAGCGCCTCCAGGGCGGGATCGCCCAGGTCGTGGCCCTTCTCGATGATGACATTGCCCTTGGCGTCGAGCGCGTCGGTGGCCAGCGTACGAGCGAAGGTGCTGGTCTCCACGTGGGCGTCCCGGATGACAGAGCCGTCGGCCTGCCGCTCCGCGATCGGCACCACGATGCCGCGCTCGGTGCCACAGTCGGTCTCGCGCACGATGACGTCCTGCGACACGTCCACCAGACGACGGGTCAGGTAACCCGAGTCGGCGGTACGAAGCGCGGTGTCGGCCAGACCCTTTCGCGCACCGTGGGTGTTGATGAAGTACTCGAGAACGGTCAGGCCCTCACGGAAGGAGGACTTGATCGGCCGCGGGATGAACTCACCCTTCGGGTTGGTAACCAGACCCTTCATACCGGCGAGGGTACGAGTCTGGGTGAAGTTACCGGTCGCGCCCGAGTCGACGATCGTGATGATCGGGTTGTCGGCCGGGTAGTGCGCGCGCAGCGCCTTACCGACCTCTTCGGTCGCTTCCTGCCAGATCTTGACCAGGGCGTTGTTGCGCTCCTGGTGATCGAGCGCACCACGCTGGTACTTCTTCTCGATCTGATCCGACTGCGCCTCGTAGCGCTCCATGATCTCGGCCTTCTCCGGCGGGACGAGCACGTCCGACATGGAGACGGTGACACCGGACCGGGTGGCCCAGTAGAAGCCCGAGTCCTTCAGCTTGTCGACGGTCTGCGCGACGACGATCATCGGGTAGCGCTCGGCCAGATCGTTGATGATCGCGGCCTGACGCTTCTTCGGCATCGGCTCGTCGATGAACGCGTAGTCCGCCGGGAGCAGATCGTTGAAGATGACGCGGCCCAGCGTGGTCTTGGTGGTCCACGCGTCGCCACGCTGCCAGCCGTTCGGGAACAGCTCGGCCTCGACGTCCCGGGGCGGACGCTGATCGGTCAGACGGATCTTGATCAGCGAACGCACGGTGATCTCGCCACGGTCGACGGCCATCTGTGCCTCGGCGGGCGAGGAGTAGACGCCGAATTCCGGCTCGTCCTTGGTGGCCTCGCGGAACTGGCCCTTCGCCTTCTCGTCGAGACGGGTCAGGTAGTACAGACCGGTCACCATGTCCAGACGCGGCATGGCGAGCGGACGACCCGACGCCGGCGACAGGATGTTGTTCGAGGACAGCATCAGGATGCGGGCCTCGGCCTGCGCCTCCGCCGACAGCGGCAGGTGCACGGCCATCTGGTCACCGTCGAAGTCGGCGTTGAACGCCTCACACACCAACGGGTGCAGCTGGATGGCCTTGCCTTCGACCAGCAGCGGCTCGAAGGCCTGGATACCCAGGCGGTGCAGGGTGGGCGCACGGTTCAGCAGCACCGGGTGCTCGGAGATGACCTCTTCGAGGACGTCCCACACCTGGGGGCGCTGACGCTCGACCATCCGCTTGGCGGACTTGATGTTCTGCGCGTGGTTCAGGTCGACCAGACGCTTCATGACGAACGGCTTGAACAGCTCGAGCGCCATCAGCTTGGGCAGACCGCACTGGTGCAGCTTCAGCTGCGGACCGACCACGATGACCGAACGGCCGGAGTAGTCGACACGCTTACCGAGCAGGTTCTGACGGAAACGACCCTGCTTGCCCTTGAGCAGATCGCTCAGCGACTTCAGCGGGCGGTTACCCGGACCGGTGACCGGACGGCCGCGACGGCCGTTGTCGAACAGCGCGTCCACCGACTCCTGAAGCATCCGCTTCTCGTTGTTCACGATGATCTCGGGCGCACCCAGATCGATCAGTCGCTTCAAACGGTTGTTGCGGTTGATGACGCGGCGGTACAGGTCGTTCAGGTCGGAGGTCGCGAAGCGGCCACCGTCCAGCTGCACCATCGGGCGCAGCTCCGGCGGGATCACCGGAACGGCGTCGAGGACCATGCCCATCGGCGAGTTGCCGTTGGTCTGGAACGCGGCGACGACCTTCAGACGCTTGAGGGCGCGAAGCTTCTTCTGGCCCTTGCCCGTCCGGATGGTCTCGCGCAGGTTCTCGGCCTCCGCGTCGATGTCGAAGGTCTCCATGAGCTTCTGGATCGCCTCGGCACCCATTGCGCCGGTGAAGTATTCGCCGTAGCGGTCCTGCAGCTCGCGGTAGACCACCTCGTCGATGATCAGCTGCTTGGGGGCCAGCTTGGTGAAGGTGGTCCAGATCTCGTCGAGCCGGTCCAGCTCACGCTGGGCGCGGTCGCGCAGCTGACGCATCTCGCGCTCGCCGCCGTCCTTGACCTTGCGGCGGACGTCGGACTTGGCGCCCTCGGCCTCCAGCTCGGCCAGGTCGGCTTCCAGCTTCTGGGCGCGGGCCTCGAGGTCGGCGTCACGCTGGTCGGCGACGGTCTTCTTCTCGACCTCCATCTCCGCCTCGAGCGTGGAGAGCTCGTTGTGACGCAGCTCGTCGTCCACGGCGGTGATGACGTACGCGGCGAAGTAGATGATCTTTTCCAGATCCTTCGGCGCGAGGTCGAGCAGGTAGCCCAGACGCGACGGGACACCCTTGAAGTACCAGATGTGGGTGACCGGCGCGGCCAGCTCGATGTGGCCCATGCGCTCACGACGCACCTTGGCGCGAGTCACCTCGACACCACAGCGCTCGCAGATGATGCCCTTGAAGCGGACGCGCTTGTACTTACCGCAGTAGCACTCCCAGTCCCGGGTGGGACCGAAGATCTTCTCGCAGAAGAGGCCGTCCTTCTCCGGCTTCAGCGTGCGGTAGTTGATGGTCTCCGGCTTCTTGACCTCGCCAAACGACCAGTTGCGAATGTCTTCGGCGGTCGCCAGGCCGATCCGGAGTTCATCGAAGAAGTTGACGTCTAGCACGTAACTTCCTTTCCCCTGTTCGGGTTGAGTATGAGCAAAAGTGCAAAATCGGTTGCCCCGCAGCGCTTTTCGCTTAGATCAGCGCTGCGGGACCAATCGCTCACTGCGCCAGGTCGTCGACCGTCGCAGCCTCGTTGCGGGACAGGTTGATACCCAGGTTCGCCGCGGCGCGCTCCAGGTCCTCGTCGTCGCCGTCGCGCATCTCGATGGCGGCGCCGTCCGAGGACAGCACCTCCACGTTCAGGCACAGCGACTGGAGCTCCTTGAGCAGAACCTTGAACGACTCCGGGATACCCGGCTCCGGAATGTTCTCGCCCTTGACGATGGCCTCGTACACCTTCACGCGGCCGACCACGTCGTCCGACTTGATGGTGAGGAGTTCCTGCAGGGTGTAGGCCGCGCCGTACGCCTGCATGGCCCAACATTCCATTTCACCGAAGCGCTGACCACCGAACTGCGCCTTACCACCCAGCGGCTGCTGCGTGATCATCGAGTACGGACCGGTCGAACGCGCGTGGATCTTGTCGTCGACCAGGTGGTGCAGCTTCAGGATGTACATGTAGCCGACCGACACCGGGTACGGGAACGGCTCGCCGGAACGGCCGTCCAGCAGGACCGCCTTACCGTCGTCGTTGATCATCTTCTCGCCGTCGCGGTTCGGCAGGGTCGAACCGAGCAGACCGGTCAGCTCCTCCTCGCGCGCACCGTCGAACACCGGGGTGGCGATGTTCGTGTCGGCGGGCTGGCCGATCATCTCCTCGGGCAGGTTCTTCGCCCAGTCCGGGGAGCCGTCGACCTGCCAGCCGGTCTTGGCGATGTAACCCAGGTGGGTCTCCAGCACCTGACCGATGTTCATACGACGCGGCACACCGTGGGTGTTCAGGATGATGTCGACCGGGGTGCCGTCGGGCAGGAACGGCATGTCCTCCTGCGGGAGGATCTTGCCGATGACGCCCTTGTTGCCGTGGCGGCCGGCCAGCTTGTCGCCGTCCTGGATCTTGCGCTTCTGCGCGACGTAGACGCGCACAAGCTCATTGACACCGGGGGGCAGATCGTCGTCGTCATCGCGCGAGAACACGCGGACGCCGATGACCTTGCCGGACTCACCGTGGGGCACCTTCAGGGAGGTGTCGCGGACCTCGCGGGCCTTCTCACCGAAGATGGCGCGCAGCAGGCGCTCCTCGGGGGTCAGCTCGGTCTCACCCTTCGGGGTGACCTTGCCGACCAGGATGTCGCCGTCACGGACCTCCGCGCCGATGCGCACGATGCCGCGCTCGTCCAGGTCCGCCAGGACCTCGTCGGAGACGTTCGGGATGTCCCGGGTGATCTCCTCGGCGCCGAGCTTGGTGTCGCGAGCGTCGATCTCGTGCTCCTCGATGTGGATCGAGGTGAGCACGTCGTCCTCCACGAGGCGCTGCGACAGGATGATCGCGTCCTCGTAGTTGTGGCCTTCCCACGGCATGATCGCCACGAGCAGGTTCTTGCCCAGGGCCATCTCACCGTTCTCGGTGCAGGGGCCGTCGGCGAGCACGTGCCCGGCCTCCACGCGCATGCCCTCGTCCACGATCGGACGCTGGTTGGCGCAGGTGCCCTGGTTCGAACGCTCGAACTTGCGCAGGCGGTAGCTGCGGCGGGTGCCGTCATCGTGCATGACGGTGATGAAGTCGGCCGAAACCTCTTCCACCACACCGGCCTTCTGGTTCACGACCACGTCACCGGCGTCGACGGCGGCGCGCAGCTCCATACCGGTGCCGACCAGCGGCGACTCGGAACGGATCAGCGGCACGGCCTGACGCTGCATGTTCGCGCCCATGAGGGCACGGTTGGCGTCGTCGTGCTCGAGGAACGGAATCATGGCGGTCGCGACCGACACCATCTGGCGCGGCGAGACGTCCATGTAGGTCACCTCGGTCGGGGAGACGTATTCCATCTCCTCGTTGCCGCGGCGCGCGAGCACCTTCTCCTCGAGGAAGTTGCCGTCGGCGTCGACCGGCGAGTTGGCCTGCGCACGAACGTGGCGGTCCTCCTCGTCGGCGGTCAGGTACTTGACCTCGTCGGTGACGCGGCCGTTCTCGACCTTGCGGTACGGGGTCTCGATGAAACCGAACGGGTTGACCCGCGCGTAGACCGAGAGCGAACCGATCAGGCCGATGTTCGGGCCTTCCGGGGTCTCGATCGGGCACATGCGGCCGTAGTGCGAGGGGTGGACGTCACGGACTTCCAGGCCGGCGCGCTCACGGGACAGACCACCCGGGCCCAGCGCCGACAGACGACGCTTGTGGGTCAGACCCGAGAGCGGGTTGTTCTGGTCCATGAACTGCGACAGCTGCGAGGTGCCGAAGAACTCCTTGATCGCCGCCACGACGGGACGGATGTTGATCAGGGTCTGCGGGGTGATGGCCTCGACGTCCTGGGTGGTCATGCGCTCACGCACGACACGCTCCATACGCGAGAGGCCCACGCGGATCTGGTTCTGGATCAGCTCGCCAACCGTCCGCAGACGACGGTTGCCGAAGTGGTCGATGTCGTCGACCTCGACCGGAACCTCGACGCCGCCGGGGACGGTCATCAGCTTGTCGCCCTGGTGCAGGCGGACCAGGTACTCGATCGTCGCGACGATGTCTTCCTTGGTCAGCACCGAACCCGTGACGGGCACACCGGCGTTGACGCCCAGCTTCTTGTTGACCTTGTAGCGGCCGACGCGGGCCAGGTCGTAGCGCTTCTCCTTGAAGAACAGGTTCTCCAGCAGGGTCTGCGCGGACTCCTTGGTCGGCGGCTCGCCCGGACGCAGCTTGCGGTAGATGTCGAGCAGCGCCTCGTCCTGACCCGGGGTGGAGTCCTTCTCGAGGGTGGACATCATGATCTCGGAGAAGCCGAAGCGCTCGGTGATCTCCTCGGTGGTCAGGCCCAGCGCCTTGAGCAGCACGGTGACCGGCTGACGACGCTTGCGGTCGATACGCACACCGACGGTGTCGCGCTTGTCGACGTCGAATTCCAGCCACGCGCCACGCGAGGGGATGACACGCACGGAGTGCAGCGTCTTCTCGGTGGACTTGTCGATGGAGTCGTCGAAGTAGACGCCCGGCGAACGCACCAGCTGCGACACGACGACGCGCTCGGTGCCGTTGATGATGAACGTGCCCTTGTCGGTCATCATCGGGAAGTCGCCCATGAAGACCGTCTGAGACTTGATCTCACCGGTGTTGTTGTTGATGAACTCCGCGGTCACGAACAGCGGCGCCGCGTAGGTCATGTCCTTGTCCTTGCACTCCTCGATGGAGGCCTTGACCTCTTCGAAGCGCGGGTCGGAGAAGGACAGCGACATGGAGCCGGAGAAGTCCTCGATCGGAGACAGCTCCTCGAGCACCTCCTCGAGGCCCCCGACGGGGTTTTCGACGTCGCCGCGCGCGATGGCACGCTCACGCCAGTCTGCTGAACCGACCAGCCAGGCGAACGATTCGGTTTGTAGATCGAGAAGTCCGGGAACCTCCAGGGGTTCGCGAATCTTCGCGAAAGACACCCGCTTCGGGGCTCCGGGGATACCGGCCTTGGTCTGGGTGGAGACTGCCAAGATGCGTCCTTCCAGCACCTCACGCGCGTCGCGTGGTGGTCCGCGACCGTCGCTTGTCTGCTACGAATTCCGCTGGTTACTACCCCGAACGAAACCCGAACAGCAAACAGCGGAAGTAACACCGGAAGGTGGAACTTTCGTGATGCGATCGAGGTATGGACAGGAGGCAGCCAGCGCAACGTCCAAAACTACACCCAAACCTACGGGGGTGTCAAAGTACCACCCGTGGCGATCCGTGGGCGGCAACTTCGCCCCGGTGTGTCTGTGTCGATATCGCGGCGATCAGAACGCCTTTACCAACACATCCGAGTGACGGTCTCCACAGATATCCGGCCGGGCCGTAGAGTCGCTGGCTGCGTTCGCGAGGCCCACGCCGGCGTCCTGTCCCCTGTGACAGCCGCCGCTGTTGTGAATAGCGTGACGGCTCGGACGAAAGTCGTCAAGTGGCGGTCCGAGTTGACAAATCGCGAGATCGCCTGTCCCAGTACAAGATCACCTTCCGACGTCGTGCGATGCCGGAAAGACACCGGCGCGCAGCGGCCGGGAGGACCTATTTGTCCGTGATCACCGGATCACTTGTCGGTGATCTCCGAGGCCAGCCAGTGGCCCTTCACCTTCTCCATGCGCAGCACGATCGGGCCCGACGCGAGGGGTTCGGGCTTGCCGTCCTTGACCGCGGAGATATTGAGGTTGACCAGGAGTTCGGCCCGGTCACCGGTGAGCAGCGTCACGCCGATCGGGTCGGTTTTGACCTCGGTGTCGGTCTTGGTCTGCTTGATGGTGTCGACCGTGGTGTCGACGAAGCTCGCGAAGTCCTTCTGCATCTTGTCGGTGAGCACCGAGTTGACGTCGGTCTTCCACTTGTCGATCTCGGCGGCCTTGTAGCCGTAGAGGGTGGTCAGGGCGTGCTCGCCCGCGGCCTTCACCTCGTCGGTGGCGCCGTTGTCGACGTAGGCCAGATTGCCCGAGTCCGACTTCGGCTTGCTCACCCAGTGATTCACCGCACCGACCACCGAGAAGGCCAGCAGCAGCGCCGCGACCCCGCCGCAGACCGTGGCGACGCCCCAGTTACGCCAAAATCCGCCCTGTCGGACCGGCTTGGAATACTGTTGCGGGGCAGGGTTTTTGGACAGGCCCGGACGGCGCGGCGGGGTGGTGCGCGACGCAGTCCGATCGGAGCGCTCGGTGGTGGACCGGGCGCTCTTGGCGGGACGGGTGCTCTGCACATCCGCTGCGGTGGTGCGCGACGCGGTGCCGCGCTGGGCGGCCGGGCGGCGCGGGGTGACGCGGTTGACGGGGCGTTTCCGGTTGGCCATGGTCACTCCCTCCTAGTTGCCCGGTTTGGGGGTCGGGGTCGGCTGGGACGTATCGTTCTGCGGCGCGGCGGCCGAGCCCAGGGGCACGGGCTCGCCCAGGTTCTGCGCCTTCTCGGCCTTCCAGGTGTCGCCCGTCTTCACCATGTCGAGGGTCCACAGCTGGCGGAAGCTCGCCGGTTGGCCGCCGGGCCAGCTGCGGGTGATCTTCAGCACCGCGAAGGTGGAGGCGTGATCGAGTTCGCTGTTGAGCGAGGTGAGCGTGATGCCCTCGACGGAGGCCTGGATCCGGGTCTTGGAGTCCTGAGCCTGCTTCTTCAGCTCGTCCTGCCCGTCCTCCTGCTGCTTGAGCAGGTCCCCCGTCATCGATGACCGAATATTTGCCAGCGAGCCGTCGATATCGTCCGGGTTGATGGACATGAGGTTCACGGCGGCCTGGCGGGCGTCGGTCAGCACGGAGTCGCGGGCCTGAGCCCGGCTCTCGTCCTTGTGGTCGCCGAACCACAGGTAGCCGATCACGCCGGCCGCGATGACCGAGACGATCAGCAGCGCGATCGCGCCGACCCTCGCGAACCGCCGCATGTCCAAGCCGTCCGCGGGCGGCGCGTCCGTGACCTGTTCGACGGGCAGGGCCTGCGCGGGCGGTGAAACCGGCTCGGCGGGCGCCGTGGGCTCGGCGGCCTCGGCGGGCTTGTCGAGCACCACCGTCGGCTCGGACGCCGGTTCGACCGTCTCCGTGCCGGATTCGGCGTCGGCGCCCGCGCTCTGGAACGACTCCGAGGTCGCGACGTCGGCCCAGGACGCGTCCGGGGTTGTTTCGGGAACCGACTCTGTCGTCGGCTTCTCGAGGTTCTCCCCCGATTCGCTGTCCTTGTGCTGGCTCACGCCGCCACCATACTTTCCTCTCTTCGCGCCCTAGCTGGGACTTCGGTCACCGTGAAGCGGTCAGTGCTTGGGGGTGATGCCCATCAGCGTCGCCAGCTGCGTCGCGACCGGGTTCAGATTGAGCTTGTCCGGGTCGTACTTGGGCTTGTCGTCCCACGGCTGCGGGACATTGGGGTCGGCCAGATCGGCGCGCGCCGCGCCGCGGACGTCGGTTTCGCTGCCCTGGGGGACCGCGCAATGGGCTTCCGTATTGAACGGGAAGTCGTCGCGGGTGTCGTCGAAGTTCGGGTTCTGGGCCTTCATCTGGTCCAGGATCCGTTGTGTGCCTTCGTATCCCACGGTGCAGGCGGGCGGGTCGTTGGTCTCCAGCACCAGGCCGAAGTGGGTGGTGCCGTCACCGGGCGCGGTCGAGGAACCACCGAGCGGCAGCAGCGGCAGCATCGCGAGCACCGGGCCGAGGGCGTAGAACTTCGGCGAGATGGCCGCCAGCAGCGTGCGCAGGTTGGTGAGGTCCTTGGTGAGGGCCGGGCCGCTCTCCTGCAGCAGACGCTGGATCGCGGAACCCGCGTCGGTGCCGGTGCCGATGAGGCGGCGGATGTCCGGGTCGTTGGACTTCAGCTGCGCGGTGAGCTTGTCGAGGCCGTCGCTGAACTGCAGGATCGCCGGGGCCTGCTCGGCCTGGGTGCCGAGAACGGGCTTGGCGGCCCGGATCAGCGCCAGGGTCTGCGGCAGGTTGTCCAGGCCGGTGGCGCTGAACTTGTTGAGCGAGTCGACCAGGATCTTGAGGTTGTCGCCCTGGCCGTCGAAGGCCTTGCCCAGCTCGGTGATGGTGGTGGACAACGCCTTCAGGTCGGTGGTGTTGGCGAAGTGGTCGACACTGGTGAGCAGATCCTCGACGTGGATCGGCGTGGCCGCGCCGTCGATGACCGAGCCGTCGTGCAGCCACGGCGAGCCATCGCTGGTCGGCACCAGGTCGACGTACTGCTCACCGATGGCGGAACGGTTGGCCACCACGGCCTTCGCGTTGGCGGGGACCTTGGGCTTGCCGGAGTTCATCTCCAGGGTGATGAGCACGCCGTCGGGGGTGACGTCGAGGTCGCCGACCCGGCCCACGGGCACGCCGCGGTAGGTGACCTCGGCGCCCTTCGACAGGTTGCCGGTCTCCTTGGCCTGCACCTTCACCTTGTACAGCCCGAAGCCGAGCATGTTGTCCAGGCGAACGTATTTCGCGCCGACGAACACCACGCCGAGCACGGCGATGAGCGCGAAGGCGATCAGCTGATTACGCACCAGACGAGTCATCGCGGACCACCCACTCCCAGCTGCTCGAGGATCGATCCCAGCGGATCGGTCGGTCCCGTCGCCCCGGTCGGCCGCGCCACGGTGGGCGGCAGCGGCAGCAGGGAGACGGTCGGCCAGCCGCCGCGCGGGCCGTTGCCGTTGTAGTACGGGTTGGTCGGATCGACGTTGACCTGGCGGCCCGAGGGCGGCAGGTACTGCGGATCCGGCTTGCCCACACCGAGATTCGAGAGCAGACCGCCGATCTGCAGGTCGACCGAGAGCCAGGTGTTGACCTGGCCGCCGAACGCGGACTTTATGGCCTCGTCCGGGAACGGGTAGGTCGGGATGAGCGGGAACGCGGTCACCAGGTCACCGGCCGAATTGCCCAGCGCCTGCAGCGTGGGCCGCAGCGAGGACAGGTCGGTGATCAGGTTGTCCTTGGAGTGGTTCAGCACGTCGAAACCGGCCTGCCCCACCCGATCCAGCTGGGTCAGCATCTGAATCAGCTGCGGCCGTTGCTCATTGAGGATCTTGATGCCGTGCGGCAGCTCGTCGAGGATCTTGGAGATCTGGGTGGTCTGCTGCCCCACCCGGCTGCTGAGCGTGTCGAGGCTGTCCAGCGCACGGGTGATGTTGTCGACCTGGTCGTCGAGGCCCTTGATCAGGGTGTTGGCCTGGTCCAGCAGATCCCGGACCTTGCCCTCGCGACCGCCCAGAGTCTTGTTGAGCTCCACCACGATCGGCTGCAGCTGCGCCACGCCGCCGCCGTTGAGCAGCAGCGACAGCGCGCCCAGCACCTGCTCCACCTCGGTGGCGGTGCGGGTGTTCTCGACCGGGATCTTCGCGCCGTCCTTCAGCTTCGCCGCGTCGGCGTTCTGGGCGGGAGCGGACAGCTCGATGTACTTCTCGCCCAGCAGGTTGGTCTGCTTGACCTCGGCGCGGGCATTGGCGGGCAGGTTCACGGCATCGTCGACCAGCACCTGCACGCTGGCTTCCCAGGCGTTGTCGGGCGCGATGCGGATCTTGTCGACCCGGCCCACGGCCACGCCGTCCACCTTCACCGTCGACTGCGGGACCAGGTCCAGCACGTCGGAGAAGCGGATGTCGAGGTGCATGGGGTGCTTGCCGACATTCGGGCCGCCGGGCAGCGGAATGCTGTCCGCGCCACAGCCCGCGGCCACCATGGTGACCGCGCCGAGCGAGGTGGCGATCAGGGCGGCGCGCTTGACCCGTCCGCCGCGAATGCGCTTGGCGCTCATCGCTGTCCACCTTCCTGCTGCGACGGCGGCTGCTGGTCGGACGGGTTGCCCGGGACCGAGCCCGGCACCGCGTTGCGCTGCTCGTTCTCACCGCTGAGGATGCCGAAGGGCAGCACCAGCGTCGGCGTCTTCACGCCCGCGGTGAGCTGATCGGTGATCACCTTGCAGTTGTTCAGGATCGGGCCCAGCTGACGCGAGATGGCGTCGAACTTGGGGTCGCCGGGACGCAGCTTGCCCAGATCCAGCATCTTGCAGATGACGCCGAACGGGTCCTGCAGGTCGGTGAAGTTGGGGCGCATGTCGAGCGTGCCGGTCTCACCGTTGTGCACGTTGATCAGGTTGCTCAGCGCGGTCGGGATGAGCGGCAGCGCCTTGGCCAGATCGTCGCGCTGATCGGCGAGCGTCTGGGTGAGCTTGGTCAGCGCGTCGGCGTTGGACTGCACCAGATCCCGGTTGTCGTCGATGAACCGGGCCACGTCGCCGAGCGCGACCGACAGCAGGCTCAGCGCGTCGCCGAGGGTCTGGCGCTCGTCGGACAGGAACCCGGCCAGCGAGGCCAGCTGGGTGTTGAAGGTCCGCACCTGCGCGTCGTTGTCGGCCAGGGTCTGCACGAAGACCTGCAGGTTCTTGACCGTGTCGAAGATGTCGTTACGCGAATCGGAGAGCGCGTTCGCGGCCTTGGACAGCTGGGTGAAGCTGTTGCCCAGCGCCTCACCGTTGCCGGAGAGGTTGTCCGCGGAGGTGCGCACCAGCTGGTTCAGCGCGCCGTCCTTGTTGGCGCCGTTGGGGCCCAGCGCATCCGAGAGATCGGTGATGGACTTGTAGAGCCGGTCCACCTCGACCGGGGTCGCGGTGCGATCCTTCGGGATGGTGGCGTTGCGGCCCATCTTCGGCCCGCCCTTGTAGACGGGCGCGAGCTGGATGTACCGGTCCGACACCACCGACGGGGTGATCTGGGCGGCCTTGGCGTCGGCCGGAATGTCGTACTTGCGATCGACTTCCATCACGACCTGGACGATGTCGCCCTTGGGCGTCACCTTCGTGACGTGACCGACCGGCACGCCCAGGATGCGGACATCCGAGCCCTCGTAGATGCCGATGGACTTGTCGAAGTCGGCGGTGATGGTGGTCGTGTTGAGCTTGCCGAAGCCCCACCACGCGACGCCGGCGAGCGCGACCCCGAGGACGGCCACCAGGGCGATGACCTTGCTCTTGGTGCTGGTACCGCGCAGAGCGGTGAGCGGATTCTTCGCCACGGGCTAACCTCCCAACTTTCGGATCGGCTGGCGGTCACCCGGAATGTCCGGCAGCGCGGGCGGAATCAGGTTGGTGATGACCGCGTCGAACCAGCGGCCGTTGCCCAGCACATTGGCGTAGAGCCCATAGAAGGGCGCGGCCAGGGTGAGGGTCTTGGAGATGTCGGCCTGGTGGTCGTTGAGCAGGTCGATGGTCTTGTTCAGGTTGGTCAGCGCGGGGCCGATCTGCTGCTCGTTGTCCTTGACCAGCGCACTCAGTTCGGCCGCAATGGTTTTCGCGCCGGTGAGCAGCTGGTGGATCGCCTGCTGGCGCACGTTCAGCTCGGCCAGCAGCTCGCCGCCGTTGGAGATGAGCCGCTCGAACTCCTGGTTGCGGTCCGCGAGCACCTTCGAGGTGGTCTTGGTGGCGGCGAACAGCTGCTTGAGCTGATCGTCACGCTTGGCCAGGGTCTCCGAGAGCCGCGCGACGCCGTCGATCGACCCCCGCAGTTCCGGCGGCGTCGTCGAGAAGGCATCCGAGAGCACCTGGAAGCTCTGCGCGAGCTGCGCGGTGTTCGTCTCCTCGATGTTCTTGGCCGCGTCGCTGAACGCGTCCACCACGTCGTAGGGAGACACGGTGCGCGAGAGCGGAATCCGGTCCGAGGGGTTGAGGATCTTGGTGCCCTTGGGATCGAGCGCCAGATACTTCTGCCCGAGCAGGGTCTTGATCTGGATGGAGGCGGTGGTCTCGTTGCCGACCCAGGCGTCCTGGGTGCGGAAGTCGACCAGCACCTTGTCGCCGTCGAGTCGGACGTCGGAGACCGCGCCGACCTTCACGCCGGCGATGCGAACCTCGTTGCCCTTCTTCAGCCCGGCGGCCTCGGAGAACTCGGCGGTGTACTTGGTACCCGCCCCCAGCAGGGGCAGCTTGTCCAGATTGAACGCGGACATGGTCACCAGCAGCACCAGGAGCAGGCCCAGCCCGCCCATGAATGCCGGACTGCGCTTGCCCAGTACGGTGCGGTCGTCCATCAGCGGCCTCCCTTCCCATGGCAGCGCGGGGCCGGATTGGTGTAGATCGGCTGGTTCACGGTCGGCATGTTCTGCAGTGCGGGCGGGAAGTTCAGCTGCGGCGCGTCCTTGGTGCCCGGCCCGGCGACGATGTCGATGCCGCACAGGTAGAACTGGAACCAGGAGCCGTAAGAGGCTGCGCGCCCGAGCTTCTCCATCTTGATGGGCAGGTTGGTCAGGCCCTCGTCGACCTCGTCCTTGCGGTCGTTGAGCGTGCCGGTCAGCTGGTTCAGGCCCGCGATAGCGCCCTGCAGGTTCGGCCGCACCGGGACCAGCAGGTCGGCGGTGGCCGAGGCCAGGTTGCCCAGCGAGGTGACGGCCGAGCCGATGGTGCCGCGGTCGGCATTGAGGCCGGTGACCAGCGCCTCGGTGTTCACGATCAACTGGTCGAGCTGGTCGCCGCGGGAATTGATGCTGTCCAGCACCGCGTTCAGGTTCTTGATCAGCTCGCCGATCACCGCGTCCTTGTCGGCCACCTTGTTGGTGAGCGAGGCGGTGGTGGCCACCAGGTCCCGGATCGTGCCGGATTCACCCTGGAAGACCTGGATGATCTCGCCGGACAGCTTGTTCACGTCCTCGGGCGTGAGCGTCTGGAACAGCGGCCGGAACCCGTTGAACAGCTCGGTCAGATTGACCGCGGGCTTGGTGCGCTCCAGCGGGATCGTCGCGCCCTTGTTCATCTTGCGGCCCTGCTCGCCGGTGCCCTGTTCCAGCGCGACGTAGCGCTGTCCCACCAGGTTCCGGTACTTGATGGTCGCGGTGGTGGAGGCGGGCAGCCAATCCCGGTCGGTCAGTTCGAATTCCACATTGGCCAGGCGCTTGTCCACGATGGACACATTGGTCACCTTGCCGACGCGGACACCCGCGATGCGGACCTCGTCGCCCTTGTTCAGGGAGGTCACATCGGTGAAGCGGGCATTGAACTTGGTGCCGCCGCCACCGTAGTTGGCGATGGTCAGCGCCAGCACGCCCGTCAGGAAGACCGTGACGAGAATGAAGGCGATGAGTTTGGTCAGCGTCGGCCCGAGGCCGCGCAACACATCCTTCACTTGACGCTCACCTCACTGCCGCGGAACGCCGGGGCCGCGATCTTGGTGACCCAGCTGGGCACCTGGTCGGGCGAAACACCGTGGGCCGCACCGTAGATCGTGCCCAGCGCCTGGGACTCCTGCGGCGAGTAGGCGGTGGTCGGCGTGTAGGGGCCGTACACCTTGTACTGCGGCTCCTGCATCCGGCCGATGTTCTGGTCGCCCGGATTGCGGCTGGGCGGCTGGTAGGAGCCGTCATTGCCGGAACCGTCGGTGTACTGGCCCGGGTCGGTGCCGGGCGGGTACATCGGAATGCAGAGCGGGCCGCGCGAGTCGAACCATCGCGGCTCGTCCTGGTTGGGAACGTAGCGGCCGCGCGGGTTCACGATCGACACGCTCACCCGCGAACCCGGCAGATCGGTGCCCTTGCCGAAGATCTCGTCGATGCGCGGCTTGAGCTCCGCGAAACCGGCCAGCGCGCAGCTGTAGCTGGGCGAGTACTTGGCCAGCGCCTCGAGCGCGGGCCGCGAGTCGGCGGCCACGTCGATGATGTTGTCGCGGTTGGCCAGCAGGAAGTCGGCGGTGGTGGAGGCGCTCGGGGTGAGCGTCGCCAGCAAGGTGTCGATCTGCGAACGCTTCTGCACGATGGTGGCATTGGTGGTGCGCAGGTTGTCCAGCGCGTCCACCAGCTGCGGCGCGGCGTCGGCGTAGGTGGTCGCCACGTCGGCCAGGCTCTTCAGATCCTGTTGCAGCGTGGGCATCTCACCGTTGACCTGGGTGATGATGGTGTCGAGCCGGTCGACGGTCTTGCCCAGTTCCTCCCCCTGTCCCTGCAGCGCGTTGGACAGCGCGCCCAGCGTGGAGGACAGGTACTGCGGCGGAATCGCCTGCAGCAGCGGCAGGATGTGATCCAGCAGCTGGCTCACCTCGACGGCATTGCCGGTGGTGTCCTGGTGCAGGGTCACGCCCTCGGTGAGGTGGCCCTGCGGGTCCGCGGGCCAGGTCAGGTCGATGTAGCGCTCACCGAAGAGCGTCTTGGGCAGCAGTCGCGCGGTCACGTTGACCGGGATCTCCTTGGCCTTGGCCGGATCGATGGCCAGGTCCAGTTTGACGTTCTTGCCGTCGTAGGAGCTCGACCGCAGTTCGCCGACAGTGACGCCGCGGACCTTCACATCCGCGTTGCGGGTCAAGGCGTTTCCGACGGTGTCGGTGATCAGGTTGACCCGCACCGAATCGGTGAACTGCTTGTTGTAGATGGCGATGGTCGTCCAAAGAAACAGCGCGACCAGTACGAAGAACAGCACACCAAGGGTCCTGGTGCGCAGCTTCTCGGTCTTCCGCCAGAACTGCACACGCTCCGGGTTGCTCATCCGGCCACCCGCACCGTCGTGGTCGTACCCCAGATCGCCAGGGACAGGAAGAAGTCCAGCACGTTGATGAGCACGATCGCGGCACGCACCGCACGGCCCACGGCCACACCGACACCCGCGGGACCGCCGCTGGCGTTGTAGCCGTAGTAGCAGTGCACCAGGATGATCACGAACGCGAAGACGAGCACCTTCACGAACGAATAGAGCACGTCTTCGGGTGGCAGGAACAGACTGAAGTAGTGGTCATAGGAGCCACTCGACTGCCCGTTGAAGTAGATGCTGATCAACCGCGAGGCCACGTAGGTGCCCAGCAGGCCGACCACGTACAGCGGAATCACCGCGAGGAAGCCGGCGATCGCGCGCGTGGTCACCAGGAACGGCACCGACGGCACCGCCATCACCTCGAGCGCGTCGATCTCCTCGGAGATCCGCATGGCGCCCAGCTGCGCGGTGAAACCACAGCCGACGGTCGCCGACAGCGCCAGCGCCGCGACCAGCGGCGCCAGCTCACGGGTATTGATGTACCCGGTCAGGAAGCCGGTCAGGACTCCGGAACCAAGGGCGTCAAGGGCTTTGAAGCCCTGCAGACCGACGACCACACCGACCGAGGCCGACATGAACACGATCACGCCGATGGTGCCGCCGATGACCGCCAGCGCACCCGAACCGAAGGTCACCTCGGCCAGCAGCCGCATGACCTCCTTGCGGAAGTGCACCAGCGTTCTCGGAATGGCGCCGATGGCCTTGGAGTAGAACGACATCTGGTCCCCGGCCTTGTCGACCAGGTTCACCGGGGCCTCGATGACCGGCTTCACCCGGCGCGCCGACCGGGAGAAGACGGTGGAACGCTGCGAAACGACCATGGGTCACGCGCCCTTTGCGGGGACGACCTGAAGATAGATCAGGGTGAGAACCAGATTCAGGAAGAACAAGACGAGGAACGTGATCACCACGGATTGGTTCACCGCGTCGCCCACTCCTTTCGGTCCCCCCTTGGGATGCAGGCCCTTGTACGCGGCGATGACCCCCGCCACCACGCCGAAGATCAGCGCCTTGATTTCGCCGATCACCAGGTCGGGGATCTGCGCGAGGGCGGAGAAGGACGCGAGATACGCGCCCGGGGTGCCGCCCTGCAGCCCCACGTTGAAGAAGTAGCCGCCGCAGATGCCGACGACCGACACCAGGCCGTTGAGCAGGAAGGCGACCAGCATCATGCCCAGCACGCGCGGAACCACCAGGCGCTGAATGGGATCGATGCCGAGGACCTCCATGGCGTCGATCTCCTCGCGGATGGTGCGCGAGCCGAGGTCGGCGGCCACGGCCGAACCGGCCGCGCCCGCGATGATCAAGGCGGTCACGACCGGAGCCGCCTGCTGAACGGTTGCGAGCACCGAGGTCGCACCGGTGAAGTTCTCCGCGCCCAGCTGCTTGATGAGCGAGCCGGTCTGCAGGGCCACCACGGCGCCGAACGGGATTGCCACCAGAGCGGCGGGGAGGATCGAGACACTCGCGATGAACCACGATTGCTCGATGAACTCCCGCCACTGGAAAGGCCGGCGGAACGTCTTCCGGAGCACGTCCAGAAACAGGGCGAAAATGTTGCCGGCCTGGGCAAGTCCCGACTCGACCGGGGTGCGCAGTCGCGTCAGGGTGGGGTTCACGGGCGGTATGTTACCCGTTAGTCAGGTTCTGTCGAACCGTGGCGTCGTACCCGCCTGTATAGGCGGGCATTACCTGTGTGTCGGAATCATCGCCGTTCTGCTGCATGGACTCCCGAATGGCTTCCTGAGCAGCAGGCGGCAGGGTGTGCATGATCTGACGGACCCGCTCGCGACGACGGTTCACCGCGCCACGCACGGGCATCCCCGGCTGCGCCCGCATCTGCGGGATGATGCCCTCGATCTCCTCCGCGCCACCGGCGTGGTGACCCGAGTCGAACATGGCCTGCTCGCGGGCCATCTGGGCTTCGTCCTTCTCCTCGGACATACCGATGGGGCCCTGCATGCGGCCGTTGAGGAACTGCTTGACCACCGGCTCCTCCGAGGTGAGCAGCACCTCGCGGGGACCGAACATGACCAGGTTGCGGCGGAACAGCATGCCGATGTTGTCCGGCACCGTACGCGCGAGGTTGATGTTGTGCGTGACGATCAGGATCGTGGCGTCGATCTGCGCGTTGATATCGATCAACAGCTGCGAAAGATAGGTGGTGCGAACGGGATCCAGACCGGAGTCCGGCTCGTCGACGAGGATGATCTGCGGGTCCAGCACCAGCGCGCGAGCCAGGCCGGCACGCTTGCGCATACCACCGGAGATCTCACCGGGCAGCTTCCCCTCGGCGCCCAGCAGACCGGTCAGCTCGAGCTTCTCCATGACGATCTTCTTGATCTCGGATTCGCTCTTCTTGGTGTGCTCGCGCAACGGGAAGGCCGTGTTGTCGAACAGGTTCATGGATCCGAACAGCGCGCCGTCCTGGAAGAGGACGCCGAACAGCTTGCGGATCTCGTAGAGCTCCTTGTTGGAGCACGTGGTGATGTCGGTGCCGTCGATGTAGATCGAGCCCTTCTCCGGACGGAGCAGACCGATCAACGACTTCAGGAAGACGGACTTACCGGTACCGGACGGGCCGAGCAGAGCGCTGACTTCCCCCGGAGGCAGCGTCAGAGTGACGTCCTGCCAAATACGCTGGGAACCGAACGACTTCGTGATGCCTTCGGTCCTGACCTCGACGCCCACGCCAACCTCCACTTTCTCCGACGAGCGCCCTACATGTAACCCTGAGCCACAAATTTCGCGCGGTGTGGCGCGTCACAGTAGGTTCGGCCACTGTATCGCATATATACCGTCTCGGACACCGGGACCTGACTGGTCGGTAGAAAGTTTCATTCCGAAGTCGCGATCACGGGTGTATTAAGGGAGAAAGATACGCGAAAAGGGCGGCCCCACAATGGGAACCGCCCTTTTCACAAAGGGACGCGTTGCCGAGTATGACCCCGGCACACAATCTCCGTCTTACTTGACGGTGATCTTCGCGCCGGCCTCCTCGAGCTTCGCCTTGGCGGCCTCGGCGGCCTCCTTGTTGACCTTCTCCAGGATGGCCTTCGGGGCACCCTCGACCAGGTCCTTGGCTTCCTTCAGGCCCAGGCCGGAGACGATCTCGCGAACGACCTTGATGACCTGGATCTTCTTGTCGCCGGCACCCTCGAGGATGACGTCGAACTCGTCCTGCTCCTCGGCGGCCTCGGCCGGGGCACCAGCGACACCCGCGGCGGCGACGGCGACCGGAGCAGCGGCGGTGACCTCGAACTTGTCCTCGAACGCCTTCACGAACTCGGACAGCTCCAGCAGGGTCATGCCGGCGAAGGTCTCGAGCAGCTCATCAACGTTGGCCATTGATATTTCCTTTCGTAGGTTCGTCGCTGTGTCGACAGCGGCGAATAGGTTTGGGGTTGTGACTTATTCGGCGTCGGCAGCAGCGTCGGCGGCCGGAGCGGCGGCGCCACCCTCGGCCTGCTTCTTCTCCTGCAGCGCGGCCAGCAGGCGCGCGACCTGGTTGCCGGGGGCGGCGAACAGGCCGGCAGCCTTCGACAGGTTGCCCTTCATGGCACCGGCCAGCTTGGCCAGCAGCACCTCGCGCGACTCGAGGTCGGCGATGCGCTCGACCTCGGACACGGACAGCGCAGCGCCGTCCATGTAGCCGCCCTTGATGATGAGCGCCTTGTTGTCCTTGGCGAACGCCTTCAGCGCCTTCGCGGCCTCGACCGGCTCACCGGTGATGAAGGTGATGGCGGTCGGACCGACGAACAAGTCATCCAGGCCTTCCACGCCCGCCTCGGCGGCGGCACGCTTGACCAGGGTGTTCTTGGCGACGGAGTAGGTAGCGTTCGCGCCGAGGGCACGACGCAGCTCAGTGATCTTGCCGACGGACAGGCCACGGTATTCCGTGACGACAGTCGCGGTGGACGACTTGAACTGCTCGGTGATCTCCGCGACCGCGGTGACCTTCTCAGGCTTTGCCATACTTCGCCTCCTCTCTGGATGGTCGGTTCTCGTATGAACTACCGAGTTCCGCCACAGGGGCCGGCGACAAAGCTAACGCCCCGGTCGCAGAGCGAACCCGGGGCGCACAAGAAACGCGATCTCTCGCAAGTTTCCCTACCTCGGCTCTCCCTGCGTGGGCCGCCGGCAATATCGCCGGACCTTCGACTGCCTCGAGGGCAGCAACCAACGGTCTTCGGTAGAACGATTGGGGGTGATCACCGAACGGATCGATGACCGTCGTCCAATATAGCGGACACGCATCTAACCAGCAAAATCGAGGTGGAACCCGGCTCCTACCCCGCCCCTGCGGTCGAGGTCGTCGAGGATCGCGGTGATCGAGGAACTGCCGCCCCACACCCACTGGTTGCCGATCAGGGCGTCACCCGCGACCACCGGCGCACCGGAATCACCGGGGAATTCGGGCACGGTGGTGACCAGGTAGGGGCCCATCGAGCTGAGGGTGGTGCCGCAGGTCCGGCCGCTGGTATCGCCCTGCTTGCACACCGGGGTGCCTTCCGGCGGCGGCGCCGCGATCCGGCGGATCGTCGTATCACCCACCGTCGCAACGGGATCCACCATCGACCGGTCGAAAAGGATGACGGAATAGTCCAGCCCGACCCCGTGCGGCCCGGGACCGATCGGATTGCCGCCACTGACGTAGTCGACCGTCCCGATCCGCCCGAGCGACGGATCATGCGGGTAGACCGCGTCCCCTCGCTCAAAGGCGCAGTGCGCGTTCGTGAGCCCGACCAGATTCCCCGCCGCGTCCGACCCGATCGCGGTGAGCGTGCAGTAATGCACCAGCGACAGCGACCCGACCGGCGCTCCCCACGACAACGCCACTCCCGTGCCCCCGCCCACCGGCACCCGTCGCGGCTCCTCCGCGTGCACGCGGGCAGCAACGGACACAACGGTCATAACACCCATGATTATCGAACCGAAAAGCACTGCCGCCGAGCGATTTCGAGTCATCACGCCTCCGGCTTGGATGGACGATCAGAGCAAACACAACGGTCGCGTTTCGCTCTTATCCAAGCCCCTGACGCTCACAACCCCGCGCCCGAACCCCGATCCCCCGGTCGATCAGCGTGTCGAATCGGCCTCGAAGGCTACGGCTCGATACGAATCACCGTCTCCACCTTGCCGATCCCCTTGTCGAACGATGCGATACCCGACCCCGGGGCAGCCTCGGAAAGCGCCACCAGATAGGCGTCCGCGAACGACAGACGGTAGTGCTCGTAGACGTCGATCGCACGAATGAGCAGGCCGGGATCGCCGGTGACGATGTTGCGAGAACTGACGAGCACCCGCGCCAGAGCGGCGACCTGAGGTCTCGGCACCTGGTAGACGCTCTGCAGCACATAGACGGTCTCGGCCAGGATCAGATCC
>NZ_WRPP01000016.1 GCF_009760405.1 Nocardia terrae | reverse complement strand
GTTACGGCGGCTATAGCGGTGGGGAAACGCCCGGTCCCATTCCGAACCCGGAAGCTAAGGCCACCTGCGCCGATGGTACTGCACTCGACAGGGTGTGGGAGAGTAGGACACCGCCGGAACATCATTCCAGAATAGGGGACCCTCACGGGTCCCCTATTCTGCGTTTCAGCGCCCGCGCTGCGTGGACGCTCGAGCACGCGTGATTCAATTTGAGGTGTGCGGGACACTCCCGCGACCCTCACGCGAGCCAGCGCCGCGGCCGGGTACGGCAGGCTTACAACACTAGAGAGGGATCACCGTGGCGGAGCAGAACGACGGCCGCAAACCCTTCCGCCGCAACGATGGTGGGACCGGACAGGGCGGCTACGGCCGGCGTGACGAGAACGAACGACGTGAGGGCCGGTCCGATCAGGGACGGTCGTACGGCGGCGGCCCGCGTCGTGAGGGCGGCAACCGTGACGGTGGCGGCTACAACCGCGGCCGTGACAACGAGCGTGGCGGCTGGAACCGCTCCGAAGGCGACCGCGATCGCGGCGGCTATCGGGGTGAGGGCGGCCGTGGCGGCTTCGACCGTGGTGAGCGTCGCGAGGGTGGCTTCAACCGCGGTGGCGGCGAGCGTCGTGAGGGCGGGTTCAACCGCGGCGGTGGTGAGCGTCGTGAGGGCGGGTTCAGCCGCGGTGGCGGCGAGCGCCGTGAGGGTGGCTTCAACCGTGGCGGCGGCGAGCGCCGTGAAGGCGGATTCGATCGCGGTGAGCGTCGTGAGGGCGGCTTCAACCGCGATCGTGGTGAGCGCCGTGAGGGCGGGTTCAACCGCGGTGGCGGGGATCGTCGTGAAGGCGGGTTCAACCGCGGCGGTGGTGAGCGTCGTGAAGGCGGGTTCAACCGCGGCGGTGGAGAGCGCCGTGAAGGCGGATTCAACCGCGGCGGCGGCGAGCGCCGTGAAGGCGGATTCGATCGCGGTGAGCGTCGTGAGGGCGGCTTCAATCGCGGTGGCGGGGATCGTCGTGAGGGCGGCTTCAATCGCGGTGGCGGGGATCGTCGTGAGGGCGGCTTCAATCGCGGTGGCGGGGATCGTCGTGAGGGCGGCTTCAATCGCGGTGGCGGGGATCGTCGTGAAGGCGGGTTCAACCGCGATCGCGGTGAGCGTCGTGAAGGCGGGTTCAACCGCGGTGGTGAAAACCGTGGCGGCGGACGCGGATTCGACCGTGATCGCGGTGAGCGCGAGGAGCGGAAGGGCTTCGCGCGCAACGGCTCCGGCGATGAGCGTCGTGAGAAGTCCGGCGAGGACCGGGATTTCGAGCGGGCCGGGAACGGTTCGGGCGAGCGGTCGTTCGACGGCGGGCAGGATCGCCGCCGGGGCGGCGAGGGCGCGCGGGTCGGCGGCGGCCGGTCGGGCGAGCGGCGTTCGGGTCGCCCCGACGAGCCGGAGCTGCCGGACGACGTGCAGGCCTCGGATCTCGAGGGCGCGGTCCGTCGCGATCTGCTGAGCCTGGACAAGAGCAATGCCGAGGCGGTCGCCCGGCACCTGGTGATGGTGGCGCAGCTGCTGGACGAGGATCCGGAGCTGGCGCTGGCGCACGCCCGGGCGGCGCGGCAGCGGGCCGGCCGCATCGCGGTGGTGCGCGAGACCGCCGGTGTGGCGGCCTATCACGCCGGTGAGTGGGCCGAGGCGCTGTCGGAGCTGCGGACCGCGCGCCGGATGTCCGGCGGTTCGGGTCTGCTGGCCGTGATGGCGGATTGCGAGCGCGGTCTGGGCCGTCCGGAGCGGGCCATCGAGCTGGGTCGCAGTGACGAGGCGCGGGCCCTGCAGGGCGACGAGGCCACCGAGCTGCGCATCGTGGTCGCCGGCGCGCGCATGGATCTGGGCCAGTTCGATCAGGCCGTGGTGACGCTGCAGACCGCCGAACTCGACCCGGCGCGTACCGGTTCCGCCGCGGCGCGCCTGTTCTACGCCTACGCCGAGGCGCTGCTCGCGGCCGGACGTGAGGAAGAGGCGCTCACCTGGTTCATGAACGCCGCCTCCGCGGATCACGACGGCGAGACCGATGCCGAGGAACGCGCCGCCGAGCTGTCCGGCGAGGGCGAGGACGGCGCGGACTGGACCGCCGCGTTCGGCGACGAGGACGACGAGGACTCCGACGCGGACGACGCCGCACCGGCCGAATCGGATTCGGCCCCGGCCGACAAGGACTCCGAGGCGCCCGCGAAGGCCGACGGCGAGACCGAGAACTGAGGACCGGCAAGTGATTTCGACCGTGCGGCCGCGCAACAGCGTGGCCGCACGGTTTTTTCGTCTCTGTGATGAGTGATCGAGAGGAACGGCACAATGCGACTGCGGGACCGGTTCGAGGCACTGCTGTTGGATCTGGACGGAACCTTGTTCCGCGGCCACGACCCGATTCCCGGTGCGTCGGAGGCACTTTCGGCGGGCGATTCGGGGCAGCGCCTGATGTATGTCACCAACAACGCGAGCCGTTCGGCGGACGCGGTGGCCCTGCACCTGCGGGATTTGGGTTTCGACGCCCACGAGGACGAGGTGGTGACCAGTGCGCAGGCGGCCGCCCGGCTGCTGGCGCATCGCGTCCCGCCGGGGGCGACCGTGCTCGTGGTCGGCACCGATGACCTGATCGCCGAGGTGGAGAACGTGGGCCTGCAGGCGGTCCGCCGGTTCGACGGTGTCGTGCCGAGCGCCGTGGTGCAGGGCCATTCGATGCAGACCGCCTGGGCGGATCTGGCCGAGGCCGCCTACGCGCTGCGGTCGGGCGCGCTGTGGGTGGCCGCCAATACCGATGCCACTCTCCCCACCGAGCGGGGTCTGGCTCCCGGTAACGGCTCCATGGTCGCGGCGCTGCGGCACGCGTCGGGCCTGGAACCGATCGTGGCGGGCAAGCCGTTCGCCCCGCTGATGGAGGATGCGCTCGAGCGCGCGGGCACCCGGGACGCCCTGGTGGTCGGCGACCGGCTCGACACCGACATCGACGGCGCGGGCGCCACCGGCCTGGAGTCGCTGATGGTCCTCACCGGCGTGAGCACCCTCGCCGACCTGCGCTCGCAGCCCGCGGACCGCATGCCCACCTATATCGCGGAATCCCTTGACGCCCTGAACCATCCGGTCGCCGACCTGGATCCCGTGGTGCCGGGTGACGGCGATATCGCCGACGCGATCGCGGACCGCCTGCGTGCGGCTCCGGGCCGCGCGATCGCCGTCGTCTCCGTCCCGGTCTAGCGCGAAGTGGCCTGCTGAATTTCCCGCTGATTGGTCATATGACAAGGCCACCTGGTCCGATAGCGTCGATGACATGACCGAGATCAGGGAGATCACCGAAGGGGAGACCAAGCTCGGCGCGCGAGCCCTGCTGGAGTTGCGGCCGCGCTGGGAGTCGGTGGACGCGATCGTCGACGTGATCGACACCCGGCTGCGGCCGCAGGGCTATCGGCTGATGGGAGCCTTCGACGGGACCACCGACGAAGCCCTGTCGGTCCTGGGCTACCGGGAGACGTTCATGTCGGCGTGGGGCCGCCATCTCTACGTCGACGACCTGAGCACCTTGCCGGAAGCGCGCGGTCGCGGCTACGGCGACGCCTTGATCGCGTGGGTCAAGGACGAGGCGAGGCGGCTGGGATGTGAATCGGTGCAACTCGATTCGGGCGTGAACGCCAACCGAGCCGCCGCGCACCGGCTGTACATGCGCAATCACTTCGCCATCACGTCGCATCACTTCACATACGAGGTGTGAAGTCTCACATCGGCTTTCGCGCCTCGACCAGGGTGCGGGCCGAGTAGGCGACGAAGGGCCCGTCGGCGGTGATCTGCTCGTGCAGGTCCCGGAGCCGGTCGCGGTAGCCGTCGACGGTGAAGCTGGGCACCATCCAGATCACCTTGCGCAGGAAGTAGACGACCGCGCCGATGTCGTTGAACTCCACCCGAAGCCGCTCCGGCCGCGACTGCACGATCTCCAGCCCGGCCGCGCGGGCCTGGGCGGCCTCGGTCTCCGGATCCCGGCCGCGCCGCGCTTCCGGCTGCGGGCCGAGGAAGTATTCGACCAGTTCGAAGACGCTGGCGGGACCGACGTGCTGGGCGAAATAGGTCCCGCCGGGCTGCAGCACGCGGGCGATCTCGTCCCACCAGATGGTGGCCGGATGCCGGCTGGTGACCAGGTCGAAGGCGGCATCGGCGAAGGGGAGCGGCGGTTCGTCCGGATCGGCGACCACGACCGCGCCGCGCGGGTGCAACAGCCGGGTCGCCTTGACCAGGTTGGGCGGCCAGGATTCGGTGGCCACCATGGTCGGCGGGAACGTTTCCGCTTCGGCGAGGACCTCGCCGCCGCCGGTCTGGATATCGAGGGCGGCGTGCGCGGTCGCGAGGCGGCGGGCCTGCTGCTTCTGATATCCCCAGGACGGCCGCGCTTCGGTGGCGCGTCCGTCGAGCCAGGAGAAGTCCCAGCCGTCGACCGAGACCGAATCGGCCTCGGCGATGAGTTTCTCGAAGTCGCTGTCCATTTGCCCCATCCTGTCAGGGGGCCGCAACAGGTTTTCCCCGCCGCGCGGAGCGGCCCGGTCGGCGGCGGGATCGGGATGCGGCGGGGTACGTGTGTTCGAATGCGAGTTCGGGTAGCGTTGTCGCCACGATGACTACGCCCATGCCTCACCCCCAGATTCCCGCACCGGGGTCGCAATCGGCGACGCCGGGTCCACGGCCTGATGTGCCCCTGCCCGGGCAGCATCTGGCGGGTGCGAATCAGGAGTTCGCCGACCCGCAGCGGGTCAAGGCGGAGGTCGACGCGCTGCTGGCCGAATTGTCGGCGGGCGCACCGAATCCGGGCTTCCCGGGCGCGCCCAGCGTGCACTCGGAGGGCACCGATATCGTGCGGCGGGCCAAGATTCTCGAGCAGGCGCACGATGTCCTGGTGCAGGCCCTGGCCACGGTGGACAAGATCTGAGGTGGCCAGGCGCGCGCGGGTGGACGCGGAATTGGTTCGCCGCGGATTGGCGCGGTCGCGGGAACACGCGAGCGAGCTGATCAGTGCGGGCCGCGTCCTGATCAATGGGTCGGTCGCCACCAAACCGGCGACCGGAGTCGAGGCGGGGACGCCGCTGCTGGTGCGGGAGGAACCGGACGAGGTGCAGTGGGCCTCGCGGGGCGCGCACAAGCTGCTCGGCGCGCTGGAGGCGTTCGAGCCGCAGGGCGTGTCGGTGGCGGGCAAGCGGTGCCTGGACGCGGGCGCGTCCACCGGCGGATTCACCGATGTGTTGCTGTCGCGCGGTGCGAAAGAGGTCGTGGCCGCCGATGTCGGATACGGCCAGCTCATCTGGCGGCTGCAGAACGATGACCGCGTCCACGTGCACGACCGCACCAACGTCCGGCAATTGACGCCCGAACTCATCGGCGGCACAGTCGATTTGGTGGTCACCGACCTGTCGTTCATCTCGCTGGCCCTGGTGCTGCCCGCGCTGGCCGCCTGCGCCGCTCCCGGTGCGGATCTGCTGCCCATGGTGAAGCCGCAGTTCGAGGTCGGCAAGGATCGGGTGGGAGCCGGTGGCGTGGTGCGGGATCCGGCCCTGCGCGCCGAGGTGGTGCGCGAAGTCGCCGCCGCGGCAGCGAAACTCGGGCTGCGGACGCGTGGCGTGGTGGCCAGCCCGCTACCCGGCCCGTCGGGCAATGTCGAGTATTTCCTGTGGCTGCGGAAGGAATCCGAACCACAGGAAACGGGCACCGAGCCCGGTGACGGCGCGAACGTCGGTGGGGCCGCATACGATGCAGACGGTGACATGAAGCAGGGAGAGGCGTCGCGCGTGGCGGCGCTGATCGATCGTGCGGTGCAGGAGGGTCCACAGTGAACGCGGCTAGCCCGGCCAGAGAAGTGCTGCTGGTCGCGCATCCCGGACGGCCGGAGATCACCGATACCGCGCATCGCGTGGCGAAGATTCTGTGCGGTGCCGGAATCGGGCTGCGGGTCCTCGAGGACGAGGCCTACAGCACGCGCTTCGACGTCGACGAGGACGGCGTGGCCGACGGGTACCCGGCGCGGGTCATGGCGCACAATCCGGACGCGGCGGTGGGCACCGAGATGGTGCTCGCGCTCGGCGGGGACGGCACCTTCCTGCGCGCGGCCGAGCTGGCGCGCAGCGCCCGGGTGCCGGTGCTGGGAATCAATATGGGCCGCATCGGTTTTCTCACCGAGGCCGAGGCGGACCACCTGGACGAGGCGCTGTCGCAGGTGGTGCGGCGCGACTACACCGTCGAGCAGCGGATGACCATCGATGTCACCGTGCGCGTCGACGATGTGGTGACCGAGCGCGGCTGGGCGCTGAACGAGGCCAGCATCGAGAATGCCGCGCGCATGGGCGTTCTCGAGGTGGTGCTCGAGGTCGACGGGCGCCCGGTGTCGGCGTTCGGCTGCGACGGTGTGCTGATCGCCACTCCGACCGGGTCCACCGCATACGCCTTCTCTGCGGGCGGGCCGGTGGTGTGGCCGGAACTCGAAGCGCTGCTGGTGATTCCGTCCAATGCCCATGCCCTGTTCGCGCGACCCCTGGTGACCAGCCCGGAGTCGGTGATCGCGGTGGAAACCGTGGCGACGGGCCACGATGCGATTGTTTTCCTCGATGGCCGCCGCACCCTCGCACTGCCGCGGGGCGGCCGGGTCGAAACGGTCCGCGGGACCGAACCGGTTGGCTTGGTTCGGCTCGATTCCGCGCCGTTCGCCGATCGGATGGTGCGCAAATTCCAGTTGCCCGTGACAGGCTGGCGAGGCCGCCCGTCTGCGCGGTCAGGCGCGGAGGCGGCAGCTAGCGTAACCACGCAGCGCCCGAGCGTAGGCGAGATTGAAGACCGCCGAACGGAGAGCACGAGTGCTGACAGAGATCAGGATTGACGGGCTGGGGGTAATCTCCACCGCCACCGCGCAATTCCATGAAGGTTTGACCGTTCTGACCGGTGAGACCGGTGCGGGCAAGACGATGGTCGTCACCAGCCTGCACCTGCTCAGCGGGGCGCGCGCCGACGCCGGACGGGTGCGCCTGGGGGCGTCTCGGGCCGTGGTCGAGGGCCGGTTCACCGTCGACGAGGTGCACGACGGCGCGCTCGGGGAGGTCGAAGAGGTACTGGAGTCCTCGGGGGCCGAACGCGATGACGACGGCAGCGTGATCGCCGTGCGGACCGTCGGCAGTGACGGGCGTTCCCGCGCCCACCTGGGCGGGCGCAGTGTGCCCGCATCGGTGTTGTCGGACTTCACGACTCCTTTGCTGACCGTGCACGGCCAGAACGACCAGCTGCGGCTGCAGCGCCCGGACCAGCAGCTGCACGCGCTGGACCAGTTCGCCGCCGATGCCGTGGCCCCGCTGCTGGCCAAGTACCAGAAGGCGCGAAAGACCTGGCTGGACAAGCGCAATCAGCTGCTGGAGCGGACCGCGCGCAGCCGGGAGCTGGCCCTGGAAGCCGATCATCTGACCCAGTCGCTGGCCGAAATCGATGCCATCGCACCGGAACCCGGCGAGGACGATCACCTGGTGACCGAGGTGCGCCGGCTCTCGGATCTGGATTCGCTGCGCGAGGCCGCCGCCACCGCCCACGACGCGCTGGCCGGTCCCGCCGACTCGCCGGGTGAGGACGCCGGGGCGCTGGATCTGCTGGGCACCGCCCGCGCCCGCATCGAAGCGTCCGACGATCCGAAGCTGTCCGAGATGGGTCCGCGTCTGGGCGAGGCGATCTCGGTGATCGTGGATCTGACCACCGAGCTCAGTTCGTATCTGTCGGATCTGCCGTCGGATCCGGGCGCGCTCGAATCCATGCTCACCCGCCAGGCCGAGCTGAAGACGCTGACCCGCAAGTACGCGCCGAATATCGACGGCGTGATCAAGTGGGCCGACGAGGCGCGCATCCGGCTGTCGTCGCTCGACGTGTCGGAGGAGGCGCTCGCCGCCCTCGCCGCCGATGTCGAATCCGCCGCGGAGAAGGTCCGCGAGACCGCTCGCAAGCTGACCGCGGCCCGCACCAAGGCGGCGGGCAAGCTGGCGTCGGCCGTGAGCACCGAACTGGGCGGTCTGGCCATGGGGCGGGCCCGGCTCGAGGTCGGTGTCGGTCCCGTGCCCGCGGGCGTTCAGGATTCGGCCCCGCTGGTCATCGACGGCGTCGAACTCCACGCCGGCTCCACCGGTGTCGACGAGGTGGAATTCCGCCTGGCCGCCCACTCCGGAGCCCACCCCCTGCCATTGAGCAAGAGCGCCTCCGGCGGTGAGCTCTCCCGCATCATGCTCGCCCTCGAGGTGGTCCTGGCCAGTTCCGAACACGGCACCACCATGGTCTTCGACGAGGTCGACGCCGGCGTCGGCGGCCGCGCCGCGGTCGAGATCGGCCGCCGCCTGGCCCGCCTGGCCCGCACCCACCAGGTCATCGTCGTCACCCACCTCCCGCAGGTGGCCGCCTTCGCCGACACCCACCTGGTGGTCGACAAACTCGACGACGGCAAGGCCGTGAAGTCCGGCGTCAAGGCCCTCACCCAGGATGAACGCGTCATCGAACTCGCCCGCATGCTCGCGGGCATGGGCGATACCGAAACCGGCCGCGCCCACGCCTGGGAACTGCTCACCACCGCCCACGCCGAGAAGGTCGGCGCAGCGGCCTCGGGGGAGTAACCCCTCCGGAACCGCGAATGCCCCCGCATCCTCATGGATGCGGGGGCATTCGTTTCGTAGCCTCGGCTTACTTAATGGCTTTGCGAACCGCGCCGATCAGCTGGTTGATCAGGGCGCGCAGGCCGGGCTCGAGGATCGAGTCGGGCACGGGGAGGCTGGGCTCGGATTCCATGGTGTAGACCACGCGGGTGCCGCCGGGGGCGTCGGAGAAGCTGATGGTGCCGACGTGGCGCTTGACCGGGGCGCCGGCGATGACGCGGTAGACCATGCGTTCATTGGGGACCAGTTCGGTGGTCTCCTCGGTCGGGCCGAGCGGGCCGACGCCGAGGTGGTACTGGGCACCGACGCCGTTCGGCGCGCCGATGCCGGGCTTCTTCAGCGAGACCGTGATGGGCACAAAGGGATTGATGCTGTCACGCTCGGTGAAGAGCTTGTAGACGGTCTCGCGCGGGGCGGGGAGGACAGTGTCGACGGTGGTGCTGGCCATGACGGGAGCATATCCTTACCGCCCGGTAAGAAGATAGGCACGAAGGAGACATTCCGAGTCGGTGCGTGGCATCACTGTGACGAAGGTCGATCTGACCGGCGCGCCTCCACCATTGGTTGAGACTTTCGGGCAATCATCGAGCGTTATGAAGATGCTGGCCCTGCTTTCGCGCAATACCGAAACGTTGCCTGGTCTCACCGGGATGGCTCGGGTGGACCGCAATACGAGGCGGTTGTTGCAGCGTGTCGGGCCCGGCGATGTGGTCGTGCTGGACGAGATGGACCTGGATCGGCTCACCGCCGACCGGTTGGTCGAAGCCCAGGTGGCGGTGGTGATCAACGCCTCGCCCTCCATTTCCGGACGGTACCCCAACCTGGGACCGGAAGTGCTGGTCGCCAATGGCATTCAGCTGATGGACGCGGTCAGCTCCGACGTCTTCAAGCGCATCAAGGACGGCATCAGAGTGCGCGTCGAGGACGGGGTGGTCTACGCGGACAAGCTGTCCAAGAAGGAACCCGAGGCGCTCGTCGAGGGCATCGAGCTCACCGAGGCCGCCATCGCCGAACGCATGATCGAGGCACGCAACGGGCTGGCTGATCATCTGGAAGCCTTCTCCGGCAACACCATCGAGTTCATTCGCACCGAATCCTCGCTGCTCATCGATGGAATCGGGGTGCCGGATGTCGAAATCGACATGAAGCGGCGGCATGTCGTGGTGGTGGCCGACGGGCCCGAGCACATCGAGGATCTCAAGCGTATCCGGCCGTTCATCAAGGAGTACGCGCCCATCCTGATCGGCGTCGGCCGCGGCGCGGACACCTTGACCCGCAACGGGTATCGGCCCGACCTGATCGTCGGCGACCCGGAGGAGATCACCGCCACCACGCTCAAGTCCGGCGCGGAGGTGATCCTGCCCGCCGATACCGACGGGCACGCCAAGGGTTTGGAGCGCATCCAGGATCTGGGCATCGGCGCGACCACCTTCCCGTCCTCGGGTGCGCCCGCGGACCTGGCGTTGCTGCTGGCCGATCATCACGGCGCGTCGCTGATCGTCACGGTCGGGGCGGCGGCCTCGCTGGACGACTTCTTCGACCGTGGTCGCCGTGATTCGAATCCGGCAACCTTCCTGACACGCCTCAAAATGGGCACCAAGCTGATGGATGCCAAAGCCGTTGCGGCGCTGTACCGTCACCGGGGTTCCGGCTGGGCGGTCGCGCTGGTGGTGTTGGCCGCGCTGGTCGCCCTGATCGTCGCATTGCTGGCCACCCACATGGGCGGCGAGGCGCTGACCTGGGCCACGGACACCTGGCATCGCGGATCGGGTTGGGTGGAGCGGCTATTGGACCGGCAGAAATAGAGGCGCGATGATTTCCTTTCGCCACCACGCGATTTCGATCGCCGCGGTATTCCTGGCGCTGGCGGTAGGCGTGGTGCTGGGCACCCGCACGCAAGGCCACGGGTTGTTTCCCGGCTCGGGCGACAAGGGGCAGGTCGAGGATCTGCGGGCGGAGAACGCGCGGCTGAGCGAACAGGTGAAGGCGTCGGACGCCTTCCTCGCGGGGGCGGCGGGCAAACTTCTGGCAGGCAGTCTGGCCAACCGGTCGGTTCTCGTTTTCGCCACCCCCGACGCCGACAGCGGGGATGTCGACGCGGTCGCCGCGGCGCTGACCACCGCCGGGGCCACGGTCACCGGGCGGGTCGGGCTCACCGGCGCGTTCACCGACTCCTCCGAAGGCGATCGACTCCGCACCGCGCTGGTGAACGTGGTTCCGGCCGGGGCGCAACTCAAGATCGACGCGGTCGATCAGGGCAGCCTCGCGGGCGATCTGCTCGGCCAGGTGCTGCTCGACGATCCCGCCACCGGCCAGTCGCGCGGCACGCCCCAGGAGCGCGGGCTGGCGCTGGAGACGCTGCGCGGTGGCGGCTTCCTGACCTTCGCCGACGTACAGCCCGCTCAGCTGGCCGTGGTGGTCACCGGAGACGGCGCGCGGGCCGACCAGAACAACCGCGGCACCATCATCGCCCGGTTCGCCGGGGGACTGCGCTCGCACAGCGCGGGTGTGGTGCTGGCGGGTCGCTACGGGGCCGCCGACGGTCCGGGCGCGATCGCGGTGGCGCGGTCCGAGGGCGGGCTGGCCACGGTCACCACGGTCGACAACGTGGACCGCGAGATCGGGCGCGTCACCACGGTGCTCGGGCTCACCGAGCAGTTGAACGGCGGCACCGGCCGGTACGGCACGGGCGCGAAGGCGACTTCGCTCACAATCGCCGCCATGCCGCGCTGAGCGCGACACGGGAAAACTCGCCCGCGACACGCGGAATCGAGCCAATCGCGGGCAACCGTTCTGCGTGGCATTCCATGGCTGCCGGGGATCCGTGTTACCGTGAAGACCCGTGGGTAATTCACGGATTCCGGCGCGCAATGCCACGAAACACATCTTCGTCAGTGGCGGCGTCGCCTCTTCACTCGGTAAGGGCCTGACCGCCTCCAGCCTCGGTCAGCTGCTCACGTCGCGCGGTCTGCGCGTCACGATGCAGAAGCTGGATCCGTACCTGAACGTCGATCCCGGCACCATGAACCCCTTCCAGCACGGTGAGGTGTTCGTGACCGAGGACGGCGCGGAGACGGACCTCGACGTCGGTCACTACGAACGCTTCCTCGACCGCGATCTATCCGCGGACGCCAATGTCACCACCGGCCAGGTGTACTCGAAGGTCATCGCCAAGGAGCGTCGCGGCGAATACCTCGGCGACACCGTGCAGGTGATCCCGCACATCACCGACGAGATCAAGTACCGGATCCTCGCCATGGCGGGCCCGGATCTGCACGGTCAGGTGCCGGATGTGGTGATCACCGAAATCGGTGGCACCGTGGGCGATATCGAGTCGCAGCCGTTCCTCGAGGCGGCGCGTCAGATCCGCCACGAGGTGGGCCGCGACAACTGCTTCTTCCTGCACGTCACGCTGGTGCCGTACCTGGGCCCCTCTGGCGAGCTCAAGACCAAGCCGACCCAGCACTCGGTGGCGGCGCTGCGCAATATCGGTATCCAGCCCGACGCGCTGATCCTGCGCTGCGACCGCGATGTGCCGCAGGCGCTCAAGAACAAGATCGCGCTCATGTGCGACGTGGATGTGGACGCCTGCATCTCGACGCCGGACGCGCCGTCGATCTACGACATTCCGAAGGTGCTGCACCGGGAGGGCTTGGACGCCTACGTCGTTCGCCGCCTGGGCCTGCCCTTCCGGGACGTGGACTGGACGGTCTGGGGCGATCTGCTGGACCGCGTGCACAACCCGCGCGAAGAGGTCACCGTCGCGCTGGTCGGCAAGTACGTGGACCTGCCGGACGCCTACCTGTCGGTCACCGAGGCGCTGCGCGCGGGCGGGTTCGCCTCGCGGGCCAAGGTGAACATCCGCTGGGTGCAGTCCGACGAATGCGAGACCGAGGCCGGTGCGCGCTCGCACCTGGCCGACGTGGACGCGATTCTGATTCCGGGCGGCTTCGGCATTCGCGGCATCGAGGGCAAGGTGGGCGCGATCCGCTACGCCCGCGAGCACAAGATTCCGCTGCTGGGCCTGTGCCTGGGTCTGCAGTGCGTGGTCATCGAGGCGGCGCGCTCGGTGGGTCTGAAGGACGCCAACTCGGCGGAGTTCGAGCCCGACACCAAGTACCCCGTCATCTCGACCATGGCCGACCAGGAGCAGATCGTGGCCGGCGAGGCCGACCTGGGCGGCACTATGCGTCTGGGCGCGTACCCGGCTGTGCTGCAGCAGGATTCGCTGGTCGCCGCCGCCTACGGCGCGACCGAGGTCTCCGAGCGGCACCGTCACCGCTACGAGGTCAACAACACCTACCGCGACAAGATCGCCAAGAGCGGCCTGAAGTTCAGCGGTACCTCCCCGAACGGCCACCTGGTCGAATTCGTCGAGTACCCGGCCGACCAGCACCCGTTCCTGGTGGCCACCCAGGCCCACCCGGAGCTCAAGTCCCGCCCGACCCGCCCGCACCCGCTCTTCGCGGCGCTGATCTCGGCCGCTCTGGCCTACAAGGCCGCCGAACGCCTCCCGGTCGAGATCCCCGACGAGGTCCCCGCCGCCGAAGCCGAAAAGGTCGCCAAGTAACCCTCGGCCCACCCGAGATTCCCACCCGAACCCGCCCGAGCGCCCCACGCGCCCGGGCGGTTTCGCGTCTCCCCACCTCGAACCGGATCGCCGAGCGGCACATTCCGGAGGAGATTTGTCCGAAAACGTCTCCAGGATGTGCCACTCGATGAAGGGACGTCGGTGGGACGGGCGGTTGGGGCGTCGCGATACGGTTTTGGGATGACGTCTTCCGGTTCGGTGCCCGGCGCACATGATTTCGATGTTCTGTCCAGTCGGACCGTGTACTCCGGCGCGATTCTGGCACTGCGGCTGGACCAGGTGGTCATGCCCGGCGGGAAGGTCGCCGAGCGGGAGGTGATCGAGCATCACGGTGCGGTGGCCGTCGCGGCGCTGGACGAGGACGAGAATCTGGTGCTGATCAACCAGTATCGGCATCCGATCGGGCGGCGGCTGCTGGAGCTGCCCGCCGGACTGCTCGACGAGCAGGGCGAGGATCCGCTCGGAGCCGCCAAGCGGGAATTGGCCGAGGAAACCGGGCTGGCCGCGCGCGAATGGTCGGTGCTCGTCGATGTGGCGCTGTCGCCGGGGTTCACCGATGAGGCGTTGCGGGTCTACCTGGCCACGGGACTCTACGAAACCGACCGTCCCGACCCCGAGCACGAGGAGGCCGACCTCCAGGTCCTGCGCATGCCTTTGGCGCAGGCGGCGCAGGCCGCACTGGCGGGCGAAATCACCAATGCCACAGCCGTAGCCGGTGTGACCGCCTTGATGACGGCCCGGTCCACCGGGGCGGCATTGCGTCCGGCCGACGCCCCCTGGCCGGGCATGCCGACCGCGTTCCTGGACCGCAAGGCGCGGGAGAAGGCCGCGCCGCAGTAGATCCCGATTGGGATACTTGTGCGATTTGCCGGGTCTGGTTGGGGGAGTTCGTCGGTGGCGGCTGCAATGATGTGAGCCGTGCTGAAGCGGCAGATCGACGCGTACCTCGACCATTTGGCGGTCGAGCGTGGAGCCGCGCGCAACACGCTCAGCGCCTATCGGCGGGATCTGGGGCGGTACCAGCACTTCTTGACCGGACGCGGGGTGGAAACGCTTGCACGCGTGGCGGAAACGGACATCGCGGACTACATGGTGTCGCTGCGCTCCGGGGACACCGAGCATCCGGCGCTGGCCGCGTCCTCGGCGTCCAGGGCGTTGGTGGCGGTTCGTGGCCTGCACCGCTTCGCCACGCTGGAGGGGATCACCGACGCGGATGTCGCGCACCCGGTGAAACCGCCGACCCCCGCACGTCGGTTGCCGAAAGCACTACCTTACGACCAGGTTTCGCGCCTGCTGGACGCGGCGGGCGGCGATATCGCCGACGGTCCGCGCGCCCTGCGGGATCGGGCGCTGCTGGAGTTGTTGTATTCCACCGGCGCTCGCATCTCCGAGATGGTCGGGCTGGACGTGGACGACATCGATACCGCCGAGCGCGCGGTCGTCCTGCACGGCAAGGGCGGCAAGCAACGCATGGTCCCCATCGGTCGGCCCGCGCTGGCCGCACTGGACAACTATCTGGTACGCGGCCGTCCGGGGCTGGCCGCGCAGGGCAAGGGCAACAGCGCCCTGTTCCTCAACCACCGCGGCGGCCGCCTATCCCGCCAATCCGCCTGGCAGGTCCTGCAATCCGCCGCCGACCGAGCCGGAATCGCCGCCCAGGTATCGCCCCACACGCTGCGCCACTCCTTCGCCACCCACCTGCTCGACGGCGGCGCGGACGTGCGCGTCGTGCAGGAGTTGCTCGGTCATGCCTCGGTCACGACGACCCAGATCTACACCCTGGTGACCGTCGGGACACTGCACGAGGTCTGGGCGACCGCGCATCCCCGGGCGCGCTGACGGAGCGCCCTTGTGCCTCTGCCCAACTCGCCGAGTTCGACGGCACCCTGGTACATGGGCCCGGCCACCAGCGCCCACGCGCCCGCGAACCCGCACAACGCCACCGAGACATCCATGCGTGAATTATGTTCGTCGCCGACGGAACTGCGGTGTCCCGCGGTTCGGCGTGCGTGTCCCGAGATCAGAGATGGAGCAGCGTGCGAACGAGCTGCCGGACTCGGGCGGGATCGAGTTCCGCGCCCTGCGAGGTGAAGAACAGGTGGTGGACGGAACCGACCAGGGCGAAGGCGAGGGTGTGCGCGTCCTGATCCGCCGGGAGCCGGCCGCCGGCCTGCTCGGCCGAGAGGTAGTCGGCGAAGATTCGCTCGCTCGCGCCGAGCGCCGAATCGGCGTCGATCACGGTGGCCATGCGAGTGGCCAGGGCGGGGCGTGCCGAGATCAACGCGGCGGTCGGTAGCGCGCCGGAATCGAAGAGGGTGACGGCCGCGTCGGTGAGTGTGTCGACGATATCGCCCTGGCCGGCGCGCTCCGGCAGCCCCGACAGCTGATCGACGGCCCGCCGTGCGCGGTCGGCGGCGTAGTCGGCGAGGAAACCCTCGAGGCCGTCGAAGTGGTTGTGCAGGATGCCTTTCGCGCATCCGGCCTCGTCAGTGACGGCCCGGCTGGTCAGTCCGGCCGCGCCGTCGCGCGCCAGGATCCGGTCCGCGGCGGCGAAGAGTTCACCGCGTAGATCCTGACGTGGAACGCCGCGCATGCCTGGGTTCTCCTGTTCCGGCTCGGTGTCGATGGCGGCCGCTTCGGCCGTTCCGGGCATCCGGTCAAGTCTATGGGGCGGTCACCGTGGGTGAGCCTCGGCGCATCTCCGGGAGCGGCCCTTGCCATCTATGGGCGTTTGCCCATAGTCTATGGGCAAACGCCCATAGTGGTCTTGTGCCTGCTGAGAGAGACGCGAATCATGAACTCCACGAAGAATCTCCACGCCACCACCGGTACCCGGAGTCGAGGAATCAAGGCCGTCGGCGGTCTGGGCGGCGTGCTCATCGCCATGCATCTCGGGATCGCCGTCTTCGGCGCCGCCGCGCTGTGGGATTGGCTGGGCGGACTGCTCGCCGGGCTCTTCCTGGTCGCTTTCGCCATCGTGCACGTGGTCGGTGGCGCGCGCCTCGGTCACAATCTGGTCGGCCGAGCCGTCGCCGCGCTGCTGCGGGCCGGGGTATCGCTCGGCCCGGTCGCACAGTTGACCGTGACGGGCAGGCAATCCGGGCTACCCCGAACCAACCCGGTCGACGTCTTCGGCTCGGGCGATCGCCGCTGGATCGTGGCCACCCACTCCGGCGAGGCCCAGTGGGTCCGCAACCTCCGCGCCGCGGGCCGCGCCTCGCTCGGCACGGGATCGGCCCGCGCGGACTTCACCGCCGTCGAACTCCCCACCGACGCCGCCACCCAGATCCTGAAAGACGTTGTCGGCCCCCGCCTCTCCCGCCCCTTCGGCGGACTCGTCCTGCGCCGCACTCTTTCTCTCGGCCGCCGCGCAACCCCCGCGGATTTCGCGCGCACCGCCGCGACACACCCGGTCTTCGAACTCACCCCGCAGTCCTAGCCCGAGCGCAGCCCGCCCGAACAAGATCAGGGAGCTCTCACCGCGAGGATTCGGACAAAATCCCACGGTGAGAGCTCCCTGATCTTGCTGCGGACCCCGCGTGCGGTCAGACCTGGCAGGTGGGGCTGGGGTGGAGGAGCCAGCAGATGATCGAGCCGGGGCCCGCGGAACCCGAGTCGGCCGAGCCGGTGGTGCCGATGGGGGTGGCGGGCGAGTCGAGAGGCGCCGCGGAGGCGAGGGCGGGGGCCGCGAGAAGAGATGCGCCGACGGCGGCGGTGGCGAGGGCGGTGCGGATCGGATTGATCGTCATGTGGGGACTCTAGGTAGGGCGGGGACCCGGGCAATATCGGGAGAATGCCCTATTTCGGTTGGGGCGTAGACGAAAACGCCCGGGGACGGTGTGATCCGTCGCCCGGGCGTTCAGGTAGCCGCTACTTCTTGCGTTCGCGCTTTTCGCGGACGCGGACGTTCACTCGGACGGGGGAGCCGTCGAAGTTGAACTCCTCGCGCAACTTTCGCTCGATGAAGCGGCGGTAGCCGGCCTCGAGGAAGCCCGTGGTGAAGAGGACGAACGTCGGAGGACGGGTCGACGCCTGGGTGGCGAACAGGACCCGGGGGAGGCGGCCGCCGCGCATGGGGGGCGGGGTGGCGGCGATGACCTCCTTGAGCCAGTTGTTCAGGCGGCCCGTGGGGATGCGCTTGTCCCAGGATTCCAGGGCGGTTTCCATTGCGGGGACGAGCTTTTGGACGGCGCGGCCGGTGTGGGCGGAGATATTGACGCGCTGGGCCCAGCGGACCTGGACCATTTCGCGGTCGATCTCGCGTTCCAGCATTTCCCGGCGGTCCTCGTCGACCAGGTCCCACTTGTTGTAGGCGATGACCAGGGCGCGGCCGGTCTCGGCGACCATGGAGATGACGCGCAGATCCTGCTCGGTGATCGGCTCGGAGGCGTCGATGAGCATGACCGCGACCTCGGCGGCCTCGATCGCGCCCTTGGTGCGCAGCGAGGCGTAGAACTCGTGGCCCGAGGCATTGCTCACCTTGCGGCGCAGGCCCGCGGTGTCCACGAAACGCCAAGGCTTGCCGCCCAATTCGACCAGCGAGTCGACCGGGTCGACGGTGGTGCCCGCGACATTGTGGACCACCGAGCGCTCTTCGCCCGCCAGCCGGTTGATCAGCGAGGACTTGCCGACGTTCGGCTTGCCGACCAGCGCCACGCGGCGCGGGCCGCCGGTGAGACCCGTGCCCTCGCGGGGAGTCTCGGGCATCACCTCGAGGATCTTGTCCAGCAGGTCGCCGGTGCCGCGGCCGTGGGCGGCCGAGACCAGGTGCGGCTCACCCAGACCCATCGACCACAGCTCGGCGGCGTCGGCCTCGAGCTTCTGGTTGTCGACCTTGTTGGCGACCAGGATGACCGGGGTCTTGCTGCGGCGCAGCGTCTTCGCGACCGCCTCGTCGGCGGAGGTCGCGCCCGTGGTGACGTCCACGACCACGACGATCGCGTCGGCGGTCTTCATGGCGACCTCGGCCTGCCGGGCCACCGACTGCTGCAGGCCCTTGGCGTCGGGCTCCCAGCCGCCGGTGTCCTGCACCATGAATCGGCGTCCGGCCCAGGTGGCCTCGTAGGAGATGCGGTCGCGGGTGACGCCGGGGATGTCCTCGACGACGGCCTCGCGGCGACCCAGGATGCGGTTCACCAGGGTCGATTTGCCGACGTTCGGGCGGCCGACGATGGCCACCGTCGGCAGCGGGATGTGTTCGGCGTCCTGCTCGCCCTCGAATTCGGCGATGTCCCAATCGGATTCGTCCGACCAGATGCCATCACCGGCGACGGTGTCCTGGGTCACTGCGAGCCTCCCGCCGAAATCCGTTCGGCCACGACGCGATACAGCTCGTCGATGACCTCGTCCTTGTTCAGATCGCTGGTGTCGACCAGCACGGCGTCCTCGGCGGGACGCAGGGGAGAGACCTTGCGGGTCGAATCGAGGGTGTCGCGACGCTGCACGTCGGCGAGCACGGCCTCGTAATCGTCACCGCGGCCCTCCGCGATGTTCTGGGCATTGCGACGGAAGGCCCGCGCCTCGGCCGAGGCGGTCAGGTAGATCTTCACGTCGGCCTGCGGCAGCACGACGGTGCCGATATCGCGGCCCTCCACCACGATTCGGCCCGAGGCCGCGGTGATGTCGCGCTGCAGGGCCACGAGCTGCTCACGCACCTCGGGCACGGCCGATACGGCGGAGACCGCCTTGGTCACCGCATTGCCGCGGATCTCGTCCGACACGTCCTCGCCGTCGAGCATGATCACCTCGTGGCTCGGGTCATGGCCGATGGTGAGCGGCAGCTCCTTGACCGCGACCGCGATGGCGGCGGCGTCGTCCAGGTCCACGCCGCTGCGCAGCACGCGCAGGGTCGCGACCCGGTACATCGCACCGGTGTCGAGGTAGCTGGCCTCGAGCCGGGTCGCCAGCTGGCGCGACACGCTCGACTTGCCGGTGCCCGACGGGCCGTCCATGGCGACGACCAGCCGCGCCGAACCGGTCAGCGCGCTGCCCGCGTCGATCAGACTTCCCACACCGTTCACAACGACACCGCCTCGTAGAGCTTCCCGATTTCGTCCCGGCCCAGGACACGGAGCGTGCCCGGCCGCTGATCGCCCAGGGCGACCGGTCCAATGTGGGTGCGCACCAGCGCCGTCACCGGGTGGCCGACCTCGGCCAGCAGGCGGCGCACGATGTGCTTGCGGCCCTCGTGCAGGACCACCTTCACCAGCGACTTGCCCTGCCCGACCTCGAGCAGCTGGAACTTGTCCACCTTGGCGGGACCGTCCTCCAGCTCGACGCCGTCCTTGAGCAGTTTGCCGATCTCGCGGTTCTTGACCTCGCCGTTGACCGTGGCCAGGTAGGTCTTGGACACCTCGAAGGAGGGGTGCATGAGCCGGTGGGCCAGATCGCCGTCATTGGTGAGCAGCAGCAGGCCCTCGGTGTCGGCGTCGAGACGGCCGACGTGGAACAGGCGCTGCCCGGCCGCGATCCGTTCGGCGACGATATCGCCGACGCACGGGCGGCCCATCTCGTCGGACATGGTGGACTGCCAGCCCTTGGGCTTGTTCAGAGCCAGATACACCTGCTCGTCACGGACGACCACGCGCACACCGTCGACCCGGACCACCGCGGTCTGCGGGTCGATGCGCAGGCCCTGCTCGCGCACGATCTTGCCGTCGACCTCGATGCGACCGGCGTCGATCATCTCCTCGGCCGCGCGGCGGGAAGCCACACCGGCCTTGGCGAGGACCTTCTGCAGGCGCTCGCCCTCGCCCCACGGGAGCTTCTTCGGGCCGCGCTCCTCCAGGTCCACGTGCTGGTGACGCGCGGGCTTGGCATTGCTGATCAGCACGGGCGCGACGATCTTGCGCTCCGGCTTGGCGGTCTTCTTCTTGGCGGGAGTGTTCGGCGAGGTGTGCGGGGCCAGCGGGCTGCCGCCACCGATGCGGCCGCGCGAGGCATTGCGGTCCTGGCCGAAACCGGAACGGTCGGAGCCGAATCCGGTGCGGGACTGGCCGCCGCGGGCATCGCCGCGCGAACCGCGAGAATCCCAATCGCCGCGAGATTGGCTGCCACGCGCGGAGTTTCCGGCCGAGCCGCCGTACCCGGAGCCGCCGCGAGCGGACGAACCACCCCGGGAACCGCTTCCGCCCCACTGGCTTTCGCCACGCGAGCCGGAACCGCCACGCGCGCCGAAGGATCCGGAGCCGCCACGCGAGCGGTCGCCGCCGTCACGGCCGTAAGAGCCTGCGCCACCGCGCGAGCCGCCGAACGAGCCGGATCCGCCGCGCGATGCGCCGCTCCGGGAGTCGCCGTAGCCCGAACCGCCGCGGGATCCTCCGGAGCGCGAGTCGTAGGACCCGCTGCCGCCGCGTCCGCCGCCGTACGAGCCGCCCCGCGAGTCGCTGCCGCGCGAATCACCGTACGAGCTGCCGCCGCGCGAGCCACCTCGCGAGTCGCCGTAGCCGGAGCCTCCACCACGCGACTCGCCGTACGAGCCGCCGGAGCGGGAGTCATATGAGTTGCCGCCGCGGCCGTACGAGCCGCCGCGTGAGTCGTTTCGAGAGTTTCCGCCCCAGCTGGGCGAGTCGCCGCGGGCGCCGCCGCGGTTGGCCGATCCGCCGCCTCGTGCGGACCGGTCGTCTCCGGTCCGGCCTCGGGCGGCGCGGGAACCGCTGGGCGGTTCGCTGCCACGTTTCCTACGATCCGGTGTGCCATCTCGGCGAGCGGGTGTATTCACGTTGTCCTGTTTCAGTCATCGGTGCCGAGGTCGATATCGGCCTCGGCCGGTTTCTTCAGCCTGGTGTACCGGGGGTCGGTGTCCAGGCTCTCATTGATCTCGTCGATCAGATCGACGCCCGGGAGCAGCGGGGCCAACGGCGGCAGATCCGCCAGTGACGCGAGTCCGATCCGTTCCAGGAACAGCTCGGTGGTGATGTACAGAGTGCCGTTGGTCTCCGGGTCCGCTCCGGCCTCCGCGATCAGCCCCCGCGCCAGCAGGGTCCTGATCACGCCATCCACGTTCACGCCGCGCACCGCGCTCACGCGTGCTCGGGTAACCGGTTGACGGTACGCGATCACCGCCATGGTTTCCAAAGCGGCGCGTGTGAGCTTCGACCGTGCGCCGTCCAACAGCATACGTTCCACATAGGGGGCGAATTCCGTCCGCGTGTAATAACGCCACCCGTCCCCGACGAACCTGAGATCCATGCCACTGCGTCGCGCGGTCAACTCCGCCGACATCTCCCGCAGCGCCGTCTCCACCCGGATCGGATGATCCCGCAACGCCGAGGCCAGCAACTCCGTCGAGGCGGGCGCGTCCACCACCAGCAACATCGCCTCGAGCGCTGCGCGGAACTCCTCCTCGCTCAGCTCGTCCTCGTCGTCGAACTCCTGCGGATCGACGGGCAGCACTCCGGCAGCGCCGCTCGCCGCCGCATCCTTCGAGACTTCCGCCACACCGACTTCCGCAGTGGCGACCTCGTCGCCCCCATCGGTCCCGTCCGGGGCCGCCCCGAGTTCGGCCGACTGCTCGAGCCCGGTCGCCTCGCTGGAGTCCACCGCACTCTCGGCCGGAGTCTCGACGGCGTCGGCTGAGCCGTCGGCATCTCGCACGACTTCGTCGATGGGCCCGGTGCTGTCGCCGCGCTGCCCATCCGGGACGGGTTCGGGCTCGGCGCCAACAGTGGCCTCGGACATTTCCGGCGTAGCGCTCGAATCAGGCTCAGCTCCGGCTGAATCCGAGCCCGCGGGGTCGACGGTGGCTTCGGCTGCAGCGGCGCTGGTGGCGGGCTCGATACCGAGGGCAGCTTCGGACATTTCGGGCGCGATGCTCGAGTCGGGCTCGGACTCGGAGGAATCCGCGTCGGTCGACGGGCTGCCGGTCGAGTCGCCGGCGTCTTCGGCGATCACGTTGGTATGTGCGGGGATGCCGCTGGTTTCGTCCGGTTCGGCGGGGGCCGCCGGGCGCGCCTCGGCGGGCGTGGAGTGGGCGGCGGATGCTTCGGCCGCGTGGGCGGCTCTCGCCGCTGCGGCCGCTTCGGCCACGATCCGTTCGGCCATGGTCATCGGGGGCGCGGCCTGGTTGTCGGCGGCCGGGTCCTGCACGTCGTCTCCCAGGTTGTGCACCTCGGTCACCCGTAGTCCTCTTCTATCGTCACCGGTTGGGCGGGTTGGTCTTCGAGCTCGCCGATCCAGCTGATGGACAGCGGGCCCAGGGGGTCGGGCTGGTCGAACTCGATGGTCTTGCCTCGGAAGAGCTCGAGCAGCGCGAGGAAGCGGGCCACGATCTGGATCGGGTGCTCGCAGTCGGCGCAGAGTTCGTGGAAGGTCGTCCAGCCGCCCGCGCCACGGCTTTTCAGCATTTCCAGGACCAGGGCGGCCTGCTCGGCGATCGAAATGGCGTGGGCGTGGATGTGATCCAGGCCCACCCTCGGTTTCGGTCGCGGTCGGAACACGGTGGCGGCGACCTCGGCGAATCCCGCGGCGTCCACCCCCAGCGTAACCTCCGGCAACAGCGCCAGATACCGGTCCTCGAGCGAGACGGCGCGCGGATAGCGTTGCAGCGCCGCCGCCTCCAGCTCGCCGAGCAGTTCGGCCACCTGCTTGAACGCGCGGTACTGCAGCAGGCGGGCGAAGAGCAGGTCGCGGGCCTCGAGCAGTTCGAGGTCCTCCTCGTCGGAGACCTCGCCCGAGGGCAGCAACCGGGCCGCCTTCAGATCCAGCAGGGTGGCGGCGATGAGCAGGAATTCGGTGGTCTGGTCCAGGACTTTGTCGGCGCGCAGGCCCTTCTCTTCGGAGAGCATGGCGGTCAGCGCCTTGGTGTGGGCGATGAATTCGTCGGTCACCTTGTGCAGCGCGATCTCGGTGACGTCGAGCCGGCGCGAGCTGATGAGCTGCAGCAGCAGGTCGAACGGGCCCTCGAAGTTGGCCAGCTTCAGGTGAAATTTGCCCGGAGAGTTCGGATTGTCCGATGCTGCGGCGTCTTCCGGGACGGTCTCCGGCGCGACGGTGCCGGACTCGGTGATATCGCCGAGCACGCCGTCATCGCCGAGCGCGTCGGCGGAACCGCTGATGTCCGCGAGCACGCCGCCCTCCCCGGGCAGCGTCGTATCCGCGTCCGCCGGATCGTGCTCGGACGCCGTGTCGAAAGAATCGCTCAACGGCCCGACCGTTGAATGACTTCCCGGGCCATGGCCCGATAGGCTTCCGCGCCACCGGATTTCGGGGCCCAGGTGGTGATCGGCTCACCGGCGACGCTGGCGTCGGGGAAGCGGACGGTCCGCGAGATGACCGTGTCGTACACGAGGTCGCCGAACACCTCGACCACGCGCGTCATGACCTGACGCGAATGCAATAGGCGGGCATCGAACATGGTGACCACGATGCCGTACAGCACCAGGGCGGGGTTCAGCCGGTCCCGCACCTTCTCCACGGTGTCGTTGAGCAGGGCCAGGCCGCGCAGCGAGAAGTACTCGCACTCCATTGGAATGATGACGCCGTCGGCGCAGGCCAGCGCGTTCACGGTGAGCAGGCCGAGCGAGGGCTGGCAGTCGATGAGGATGTAGTCGTAGCGGTTGCGCAGCGGCGCGAGGGCGCGGCCGAGGGTCTGCTCGCGGCCGACCTCGTTGACGAGCTGGATCTCCGCGGCCGAGAGGTCGATGTTCGACGGCAGCAAGTCCATGCCGTCGACCTTGGTGTTCATCAGCACGTCGTCGACATTGACCTTGCCCGGCCCGACCAGCAGGTTGTGCACGGTGACGTCCAGATCGTGGTGCGCCACACCGAGACCCGCCGAGAGCGCGCCCTGCGGGTCCAGGTCCACCAGCAGCACCTTGCGCCCGTACTCCGCCAGCGCCGCACCGAGATTGATGGTCGAGGTGGTCTTGCCGACCCCGCCCTTCTGATTACACATGGCGACGATCAGCGCCGGCGCGGTGTGATCGGGTTCCGGCGGCAGCGGAATCTCCCGCAGCGGCCGCCCGGTGGGTCCGACCTGCTTCGCGTCGTGCACCACATCGGGTGCCTCCCACAGCGTTTGCGCGGCGGTTTCGATCCGCTGGCCCGCACCACCGGTAGTCGTCACGTCCGCTGCTCCTTCGACGTTCCTGCCCTTACCTCGCCCACCGACCTGCCGTGAACGACGCGCCCGGCCGCGTGTGCGGACCGGTCCCTCTTAGACGCTACCGCCTGTTCCCGTAAGACCAACGCTCGGACACGCACCCTAAACCTGCACTTCAGGGATGGTAGACCACCCCCGCCCAGCCTCCTGACCAGGCGAGAATGCTCTCACGTTGTGGGACAGCAGGTTACGGCCTTCCTCGCATGTTCCCAGCAGATCAGAGGAGATACGCCCGAATCTGTCGCAATCGCGCCGGATTCACAGCCACTCGGATCGCCATCCGGTGACCTCGATGCCCGCACGGATACACTCCGGCGCAAGCCAGGGTGACTGTCGAGGGGAGCAAGGTGTCCAAAGGCGTTGGGTTGGTCGGCGCGTTGTTCGCCGCGCTCGTGCGCACTGCCCAAGCTGGTGGTCGTCAGGCCCCCGGACTTCCCGTGCCGGACGCCATGCCCAGAAGCCAGCCTGCCCCGAATGACGCCACAGGCGGCGCTCCGGCGTAAACCGGCTGGGTGAGGCGGCTGGCGTTGCCCTCAACCGTTGTGCAGGTCAGGGGTATTCGGGTGCGGCGTGGCGTTGGATCAGGGTGTAGGTGCGGTTGGGGTCTTCTAGGTGGGGGTAGTGGCCCAGGTTCGGGAGGCGGGTCAGTGTGGCGGTCGGGCGGAGGGTGAGGACGGCTTGTAGGACGGCTTCGGTGCAGATCGGGTCTTGGGTGGCCCAGGCGAGTTCCAGGTGGCCGGGCCAGGCGCGTAAGGCGTTGTGCCAGCGGTCGGAGGTGGGTGGGGTGACGCGTTCGTGGTTGTAGTGGATGAGTTTGTCGAGCATGCGGTGGCCGTCGTTGTAGGTCAGCAGCGACCACTGGTCGGCCAGTTCGTCGGCGGTCAGGGGGTGTGAGGGGGAGAAGATGCGGCTGAAGGAGTGGCGGAAGGACGTCGTGTTGGTCAGGCGGGCGACCAGGGGGCCGAGGCGGCTCAGCAGGAGTTTCTGGCCGAGTAGGAGGCTGGCTTGTTCGCGGACCAGGCTCGCGTTGAACAGCAGGGCCGACTTCAGAGGGAAGGACAGGGTGCCGTCGAGGTCGCGGGCCAGGAGTTCGGTCGCGACAGAGCTGCCCATGTCGTGGGAGACCATGACGAGTGGTTCGCCCGCGTAGCGCCGCGCCACCTGCTCGGCGATGTCGGCTTGAATCCGCAAGGAGTACAGCTGATTCCGTGGTTTGTCGGACAGGCCGTAGCCGAGGAAATCGAAGACGAGGAGCCGATGGCCGTCGATGAGGTCGAAGGCGTCGCGCCAGTCGTAGGAGCTCGACGGGTAGCCGTGCAGGAACAGCACCGGCGGCAGGTCGGGGTCACCGTCGCGTTCGCGCACGAAGATGCGGTGTCCGCCAATGGTTTCGAGCATGCCGGATCGCTGCCAGTCGGCGACCCTCGAAGTCGACATCCACACCTGCCCTCCCGGACGTCCGCGATAGTCTGCGCAGCCCACGGTAAACAATTTGCACGCACCATGCACAAGGAGTTGGTCACCGTTTCTCGCCTCACGCTGCCCGACGAGTCGCTCGAACTCATCCGACACACCCCCACGAGGGAATTCCTGCGAGAGGTCGGCATCCCCGACTCGATGTGGCTGGACGTCCACGACGAACTCCGGGCGGGACGGCTCGACTGTGCGAACGATGATCTGGCCGAGGCTTTCCCGGAGTCCGACATCGATTTCGCCCGCTGGGCCCTGCTCGGCGCGATCTCCAACGACCCCGTGTACCTGGACATCTCCGACGGCTCGGTCTTCAGCATCCCGGACGGCGGCATTCCCGCCCGCTTGAACACCGACCTGGCAGCGTTCGCGCACTTCCTGCACCTGCTCGACATCGAGCGCCCGAACTACGATTTCGAGATCCTCGGCCCCGACGACAGCTACGCACCGGGAGCCGAGGACCGGCTGCGCGCGCTCATGCTGTCCGCCGACCCGGCCGCCTTCGATCCCGCCGATCCCGATTCCGAGTTCGAGCCCGGCGAACCGACCTGGGAGATGGTGTTGCGCATGGTCGCCGAGCACCTCGGATGAGGCGGGGGCGCGGAATGGGGGCCGGAAACGGTAGGGTTCGAAGGGTTTTTGTTGTGCGAGGGGCCGAATGGTGCGTGCGGGCGAGGAATTCGCGGGATATGTGATCGAACGGCGGCTCGGCGGGGGCGGGATGGGGGAGGTCTATCTCGCCCGGCATCCTCGACTGCCGCGGCTGGTGGCGATCAAGCTGCTGGCTCGGGAGTTGGCCTCGCAGCAGGAGACTCGCGCCCGCTTCGAGCGGGAAGCCGAGCTGATCGCCCGGCTGGACCACCCGAATATCGTGACCGTGCACGACCGCGGCGTCGAGGACGGGCGACTGTGGATCGCCATGCAGTACGTGGACGGCGGCGACGCCGCGTCGCTGGACCCGTTCACCCTCTCGCCGGTGGATGCGGTGCACATCATCGCCGAGACCGCCAAGGCGCTGGACTACGCCCACTCCACGGGCGTGATCCACCGCGATGTGAAGCCCGCCAACATCCTGCTGACCCGGCCGTCGACCGGTCAGGACCAGCGAATCCTGTTGACGGACTTCGGTATCGGACGACTGCGCGACGATTCCGCGCAGATCACCCGCAGCGGCATGCTGGCCGCCACCATCACCTATGCCTCACCCGAACAGCTGTCCGGCGCCGCGCTCGACGAGCGCTCGGATCAATACTCGCTGGCGTGCACACTGTTTCGGCTGCTCACCGGTTCGACGCCGTTCCAGGCGGAGACCGTGGCCGCGGTCATCGCGGGCCACCTGCGGCATCCGGCGCCCAAGCTGAGCGACCGCCGCCCGGAACTGCCCGCCACGCTCGACGCGGTGGTCGCCCGCGCCCTGTCCAAACGGCCCGAGGCCCGATTCGAGTCGTGCCGGGCCTTCGCCGAGGCCGCCGCGCACGCGTTGACGGAGGTCTCCGACACCACGCTGCTGCCGTTCCCGGAGGCGAGCATCGGCGCGCCGGACGCGACGCGCGTGCAGCCGGTCGCCGCCGGACCCGTCCGCGAATCGGTCGCCGCGCACGCCGCGGTGGCGACCCTGCCCGCGCCCGGGGACCTCACCGAGACCGACACCGATATCTCACCGGTACGCGCGACGCCGCCCACCCGCCACCAGGGCCGCTGGGTGGCCGCCGGCGCCGCGACGGTGGCGGTGGTGCTCGCCGTCACCGGCGGAATCATCTGGGCGGCACGCGATTCCGTCTCCGATCCCAAGGCGGTCCCGGTGGCCGGGTTCGACGGCCCGCAGGTCGCGGTCCTGCCCGGATTCGGCCCGTTCATGCAGATCGACGCACAGGGCAGACACGTGAACCCGCCGGTCTCGGTGGAGGATCCGGTCAATGACGGCCGGCTGCCGTGCCCGGCGACGTCCATCGCGGTGATGGCGCCGCGCACCGGCGACAACGCCACCTTGGGCGAGGCGGTACTGGGCGGCGTGAATCTCGCGGCGTCCCAGTTCGTCGGGGAGGGCGGCGGGCACAGCTGCAAGGTGACCGTCCAGAGGTTCGACACCGGCGGCGACCCGGCGGCCGCGGTGCAGATCGCGCGGAAGATCGCCGCCGACAAGTCCGTCGCGGCGGTGATCGGCCCCACCCTGTCCCCGGAGGTGATCTCGGCCGGCCAGACCCTGGACGACGCGGGCCTGCCGTTCCTCAGCCCGGTGGCGTCGAATCCGATACTGGCACAGCAGGGTTGGTCCGGTTTCTTCCGCGGCGTGACGAACGACAACGTGCAGGGCCCGGCTCTGGGCCGCTACTTGGCGACAACCGCCGGTTACGCCCGCGTCTGCGTGGTGCGCGACAACGAGAACAGCTACGAGGACTCCCTGACCCCCGCGGTCGCCGACGGGCTGGGCCGCGCCGCGCTGCCCGAGTGCCAGCTCAATATCGATACGGCCGGTGGTCCCGCCGCGGTCGCCCAGACGGTCGCGTCCGCGCATCCGGATGCGGTGTTCTTCGCGGGCTACCCGGTACAGGCCGCCGACCTGCTGACGAAACTCCGAAGCGCCAGTGTCACAGCACCTTTCGTCCTCGCCGACGGCGACTACGAGCGGGCCTTCCGCGCCGACGCCGGGCCGGCGGGCCCGGGCGTCCTCGTGGAGTGCTCGTGCGGACCCGCGACCGACCGGTTCCTCGCCGACTACAAGGCCGCGGCCGGTCAGGACGCCGACAAGTTCGCCGTCGAGTCCTACGACCTCACCGCGATCGTGTTGCGCGGCATCGTCTCCGGACATACTCAGCGCACCGATCTGCGCGACTACCTGCACAAGTATCACGCCGACGGCATCGCGCACTCCTACTCCTGGACCGCCGCCGGTGAGCCCGCCGATCCGCGGGTCTGGCTGTATCGGGTCTCCTAGGCCGCGGGCTCGGGCCGCCACCGGCGCAGCGCGACGATCGCGAGCAGGCAGCCGACGACGACGGCCAGCGCGGTCAGGGCGGGACGGTGGTCGTCGGCGACGGTGTGCGTCGATGCGGTTGTGCAGCTGTGGTATTCGAGGGTGAGCACCGCCGAGGGCAGCAGCAGGATGCCCAGCGGCAACACGGTGCCCGCGGCCGAGCGGGTGGGCGCCGAGCCGAAACAGTAGCCGGAGACGGCGGCGATAGCGCAGCTGCCGACCAGCGTGATCCACGAATCATCGCGCGGTGCAACGGGACCGAGCAGCGCGAATACCGCGACGGCGAGAATGGCCGTCCCGGCGGCGAGCGGGGCGGGGCGCAGCAGACCGGCCGCCAAACCGGCCACGATGGCCAGCAGCATCGGAGCGATTTTCCAATGTGCCTGGGCGGCAAGGGCGATGGCGCTGCCGGTGCCCGCGAGTGCCACCGCGAGCAGCGTGAGGGTGCCGTCGCGGCCCGGCAACAGCAGTGCGGCGAGCATCGAGACCGCGACGGTGACCAGCACACTGACGGCGATGGCGACCGGGCTGCCCGTCGAGGACGCGAGCCGTTCCGGCACCACGGTGATGGTCGTGATCACCACGGCCGCGGCGAGTACCGGACCGAACGGCAGTTCCAGGGTGGTCGGGTAGTTCACGACCCGGCGATGGCGGGTCAGGAAGCAGCCTGCCAGCAACACCACCGTCGCGCCGGTGAGCCAAGTCGGCGGCAGGTCGAGGAAGGCGCGTTCGAGCAGCGAGCGGCCGCCGTATTCGGCCGCGAAGGTCTCGACGTGATCACCGACGGCCAGGCCGGTGAGCGCCCCGAGCACGTATCCGATTGCCGACGGGCGATTTTCGAGCGCGGCCGCGCCCGCCGCGCCGAGCAGCACTCCCGCCGACAGCGAATCGATGAAGTTGGCGGTGGCCAGGCTCGTCGAGGTCGATGTCACCAGCAGGTGGTCGGTGGCGAGCACGAGTGCGGCGACCGTGGCGGTGCCCCAGGCGGCCCGACTGCCGAACATGGATACGCAGACCGCGGCCAGCACCGCCACGATCGCGCCCGCCGCGGTCGCGCGGGGCACGGTGATGGACAGCAGTTCCACTTGCAGCGCGGAGGGTCCGCCGCCGCACCCGCTGTCGACGGGCACGATCAGCGCCAGGCCCGCGACCGCGGCGGCGGCGCATCCGCCCGCCGTGTCGAGGGCCGCACGATACCGCTGCACGGACGGCTCCCAGAGGTCGAAGCGACAAGATCAGTTACCGTCCAGCCACCGTAACAGCGCGCCGCCTCAACGGGTGTGGCGGCGGGCCGCCCACTCGCCCGCGAAATCGCGGAAGCGCCGCACCGCCTCGGAGGGGGTGGCGGTGGCCGACCAGATCAGCCCGACGTCACGGGAGGCGCCCGCGTCGGCGAGCGGCACCAGCGCGACGCCCGGCGGCGCGGGTTCCTCCAAGGGCACCAGCCCGATGCCGAGCCCGGCCGCCACCAGACCGCGGACCGTCACCAGATCACTGGATTCGAAGGCGATGCGCGGACGAATGCCCGCCGCGGCGCACAGCTCGTCGAAGATGCGGCGCATGCCGAATCCCGGATGCATGGTTATGAATTCGGCGTCGCCGAGCTCCGTCAGCCGGATCTGCCGCTGCCCGGCCAGCCGGTGATCGCCCGGAACCGCCAGCACCACAGGCTGATTCAGTAGCGTGCGCCAGCCGAGTCCGGGCTCGCCGGGCCGCGGGGAGACCAGCGCCAGATCGGCCTCGCCGTCGAGGACCTGGCGGGTGATCACCTCTGCCGCGCCTTGGAACAACGTGAAATCGACGCGGCCGGAGCCGCGCCGGAATTCGCCGATGAGCTGCGGCGTGAGCCCGCCGCCGAAGGAGTGCAGGAACGACAGCCGCACCACGCCCTTGGCCGGATTGAGCCGATCGGCGACGGCCTGCTCACCGGCGTGCAGTTCCGCGCGGGCGCGGCGGGCGTGCTCGTAGTAGAGGCGGCCGTAGTCGTTGAGCCGGATGCGTTTGCCGTGCCGGTCGAACAGCGCGACCCCGAGCCGGTGTTCGAGGCGGGCGAGCATGCGCGACAGTGTGGGCTGGGCCAGGTGCAGCCGGTCGGCGGCGGCGCTGACGTTCTCCGTTTCGGCGAGTGTCGTGAACCACTCCAGATCCGAGCCGAGCACGCCGCCTCCTCGTGTTATGTGGCTACTGCATTTGCGATCAGATCATCATGCATTTCCGTTCTAAACGCCAGCGTCGCACCCTGGATCCCGCACACCGAGAGTTGCGGAGGATCCGATGACCGGCATGGAGAGCCCGGCCCTGCTCGAGCGACCGCGGGCCGCCCACGAGAAGCGGGTCACCATCGCGCTTTTCGCGGCCGGTCTCACCACCTTCGCCGCCATGTACAGCACCCAGTCGCTGCTGCCGAGCCTGTCCGCCGCCTTCGCCGTCCCGCCCGCGCACGCCGCCCTCGCCGTCTCGCTGACCACCGGTTTCCTCGCGCTGGCCATCGTTCCGGCGGGTGTGCTCGCGGCGCGGATCGGCCGGACGAAGGTCATGATCGGATCCGCGATCGCGGCCTCCGCGCTGGGTCTGCTGCTGCCGCTGGCCCCGACCCTGAACGTGCTGCTCGCACTGCGCGCGGTCCAGGGGATCGTGCTGGCCGGAGTGCCCGCGGTGGCCATGGCGTATCTGGCGGAGGAGATCGGCGCGGCCGGGCTGGGCGCGGCCATGGGCGTCTACATCGCCGGCACGACCATCGGCGGATTGGCGGGCCGATTGATCCCCTCGATCACGCTGGGCGTCGCGTCGTGGCGCTGGGCGGAGGTGTCGGTGTCGATCGCGGCGGCGCTGTGCACGGTGTGGTTCGCCCGGACCCTGCCGCCCTCGCGCGGATTCACCCCGCGCCCGGCCGGATTGGGCACGCTGCTCGGCGATCTCGGCCGCCAGCTGCGCGATCGCGGCCTGCTCGCCCTGTTCGGACTGGCGTTCCTGCTGATGGGCAGTTTCGTGTCGGTCTACAACTTCCTCGGCTACCGCCTCACCCACCGCCCGTTCGACATGCCCGCCGCCCTGGCCGGTTCGGTGTTCGTGCTCTACCTCGCGGGCACCGCGGCCTCCGCCTACGCCGGTCGGCTCGCCGACCGCCGCGGCCACCACCGCATCCTCGTCGCCGCCTTGGCGCTGATGGTCGCGGGCGCGCTCATCACGATCCCCGACCACCTGAGCACCGTGCTGCTCGGCGTCCTACTGTTCACCACCGGGTTCTTCGGCGCGCACACCGTGGCCAGTGCCTGGGTGGGCACGCTGGCCGAAAACCGCGGCGCCGCATCGTCTCTGTACATGTTCGCCTACTACCTGGGCAGCGCGGTGGTCGGCAGCGCGGCCGGGATCGCCTATGCGGCGGGCGGCTGGCTCGGCCTGGTGGCCTGTGTGACGGCGCTCTTCGTGATCGCCGCGATCCTGGTGGCGTCGCTGGTCACGGCTGGTCGAGCGGCGCCGCGTCCGAGCCGGGCACGGCGTCCGCGCTGACATCGGTGCACGCCGGGTTCACGCTGTCCTCGGTGATCTCGGTACAGGAGGGCAGCGGCGTAGCGGGGGTGTCGGCGTGCGGCGTCGCCGGTACGGCGGCATGTACGAGGGCCGGGTTCGCGGGCGCGGGCCCGGCCGGTCCGGCCACGGCCGGCATCGCCCCGAAGACGAAAGCGGCTGTCAGCGCGGTCAATACCAGGACCATGGCCCCGGCCGCCAGCGTGGGGCGATCTGCGGGGGAAACGCGCGGGAAGGTGGCAACGGCCATGATGAAACTCCTCACCTTCTCGCTGTCATGACAACGATGCGTCGTGCTCTCATCGTGTCGATCACGCGAGCCGAAACCCGCACCTGCCCGCGGGTCTCATGAGGCCATGTTCGGGACGGGCCCGGACCCGGTCAAGCGGAAACGGCCCGGTTAGCACGATGTTTACGCACGCTTGACACGACGACCGATAACGCTCCGGCGCAGTGCGATTCGAGTGCGGTCCAGATCACTTGCCGGTGTGCGCGTCGATGAAGACTTGATAACCATCCAGCAGTCTGGCCAGGGCGAAGCTGAAATCGGCTTCGTCCCAATTCATGTCGTCACTGTCGAAGGCGCGGTGGGTCAAGGCGCTGGTAACCGAGGGGAAGCGCTGCGGGTCGAGCACCGCGACGAGGATCTCGGTGTAGTCGTCGTCCTTGTCGTTGCGGGTGATGTCGCGCAGGAAGCGGACGCGGCCGATGACGTAGATCGAAAGATTCAGCAGCAGTTGCAGTTTGAGCGGTTCGGGCACGTCCAGGCTCGACATCGCGTTCATGCCCGCTTCCAGCCAGGTCATATTGTTCGGGCCCATCGGGGGCGAGGTGAGGGGGATGTCGAGCCACCAGTCGTGGGCGCGGATGGCGCGGAACTCGGCCCAGGCCCAGGCCTCCAGCCCGCCCCGCCAGTCGTCGGCGGGTAGGTCGGGCTCGGTGTAGAAGATGCGGTCGTGCAGCAGTTCGACCAGCGTGTCCTTGCTGTCGACATAGCGGTAGAGCGACATGGTGGTGAAGCCGAGCGCCTTGGCGAGCCGGGCCATGGACAGCGCCGCGTAGCCCTCGGCGTCGGCGATCGCGACGGCCGTGTCGAGGATCTGGTCCAGGCTCATCCCACGTTTCGGCCCGCGGCTGCCCGCGCTGTCCAGATCCCACAGCAGCCGTACCGCCTTGGGCAGGACGCGCTCGTCGGGCCGCTTCATCTGACCTCCTGTCGTGGACTCCGACATCTATCTTGCGCCATCACCGAAACTGTGTAGCCTATAAACAGAGTAGAGCATAAACAGTTTCGGATGCCGCTCAGGCTCCGGATACTGCTCAGTCGAATCGGAGCACCCATGACCACCATCAACCCCGGCCTCGCCATCGAGGTCAGCGGGCTCACCAAATCCTTCGGCGACCAGCCGGTGCTGCGCGGCATCGACGTGGTCGTGCCCGCCGGCACCGTCTTCTCCCTGCTCGGGCCCAATGGCGCGGGCAAGACCACCATGGTCCGCATCCTCACCACGCTGAACCGGCCCGATGGGGGAGCGGTGCGGGTCGGCGGCCACGACCCGGTGCGCGAGGCGGACGCGGTGCGCGCGCTCATCGGCGTGACCGGGCAGTTCGCCGCGGTCGACGAGATCCTCACCGGCGCCGAGAATCTGCGGCTCATGGGTCGCCTGCTGCACCTGGGCTCCCGCGAAACCGGCAGGCGCACCGCGCGATTGCTCGAGCAGTTCGAACTCACCGAGATCGCGGGCAAGCGGGCGGGCGACTACTCCGGTGGTCTGCGCCGCCGCCTCGACATCGCCATGAGCCTGATGGGGCAGCCCAGCATCGTGTTCCTCGACGAGCCCACCACCGGGCTGGACCCGCGCAGCCGCCGCGAGTTGTGGCGGGTGATCCGGGGCCTGGTCGCCGACGGCGTCACCATCTTCCTCACCACGCAGTATCTGGAGGAGGCCGATCAATTGGCCGACCGCATAGCGGTTCTCGACGGCGGCCGCATCGTCGCCGAGGGCAGCGCGGCCGAGCTGAAGCGGCTGGTGCCGGGTGGCCACATCCGCATCGAGTTCGCCGATGAGGACGGCCTGGTGGCGGCCGCGCGGGCGCTACCGCGGGCCGAGCTCGACGCCGAGCAGCTCGCGCTGCAGGTGCCCTCGGACGGCAGCGTCGACGATATCCGCCGCCTGCTCGGCCATTTCGACGATCACGCCGTCACCATCGACCAATTGTCCATCCACACACCCGATCTCGATGATGTCTTCTTCGCCCTGACGGGCGCTCCCGCGAAAGAGGCCGTGCGATGAGCACTCTCACCCATGCCGCCCAGGATTCGGTGTCGATGGTCGGGCGCAATCTGCGCCATACCCTGCGCAGCCCGGACACCATGATCATGACCTTCGTCATTCCGGTGTCGATTCTGCTCATGTTCGTCTACGTCTTCGGCGGCGCGATGAACGTCGGCGGCTCCTACATCAACTATGTGGTCCCCGGAATCATCCTGCTGTGCGCGGGTTTCGGGTCGGGTGGGACGGCGGTGGTGGTGGCCACCGATCTGCAGAACGGCATCGTCGATCGGTTCCGGGCCATGGCCGTGTCGCGGACCGCGGTGCTCACCGGGCACGTGCTGGAGAACCTGCTGCGCAATCTGGTCACCACGGGCCTGGTGATCGCGGTGGCGGTGGCCATCGGCTTCCGCCCGACCGCGGACCCGCTGCGCTGGCTGGGCGTGCTCGGCATGGTCGCCTTCTTCATCCTGGCGCTGTCCTGGCTGGCGGCGGCGGCCGGTGTGCTGGTGGCGAATCCGGAGGCGGCCAACGGCTTCATGTTCTTCTTCATGTTCCTGCCCTACGTCAGCAGCGCCTTCGTTCCGGTGCACACGCTGCCGAGCTGGCTGCGCGGCTTCGCCGAGCATCAGCCGGTCACCTCGATCGCCGAGACGGTGCGCGGCCTGCTCATGGACACTCCGGTGGGGGATTCCGCGCCGACCGCGCTGGCCTGGTGTGCGGGGATCGCGCTGGCCGGATACCTCGCCGCGGGCCTGCTGTTCCGCCGTCGCGCCAACGCCTGAGATATGTCTACGCCGATATGCGCATTATCGAATGAATGTGCCGAGTGTCGGTTTCTCGCGAACCCACGGGGAGTGGCTCGGCCGAGCGGCTTCCCGTGGGTTCGCCGTCGGTCGGGTCAGCTCGCAGGGACGGCGGTGAGTCCGGGCGGCTGCCATTTCCCGTCGAGAGCTTCCGGCCAGGGCGCGTACAACCGCAGGGTGAGCGAGAAGCGGCCCGCGGCCGGGATCGGCAGCCAATTGCCCTTGGGCACGGCCGGTCCCGGATCGTCGTGCTGGACGGCGAGCTCGATCGAACCGTCCGGACCCTTCACCACCGGTACGGCGTGGCCGACCGAGTAGATATCGGCGTCGTTCTCGACCAGGTAGCTGTCGGCGGTGTAGGCGGTCAGTGACCAGAACGCGTCCGCGGGCGGCAGGCCGTCGGCGGGGAACTTCAGCCGGAAGCGGCGCGGTGTCCCATTGTCGTCGGCGTTCTCGGCGATGGTGGGGTACAGCGCGTCTCGCGCCCGGGTGGCGCCCAGCGCGGTGACGGCCACATTGGCGCGCCGCAGATAGTCGATGCCGTAGGCGCCCAGATTGGTGGCGAACTTCCAGCCGTTGGCGTCCTTGCTCTCGGGGTCCTTGTAGGTGACGATCGTGTGCTGCGCGTTCTTGACGGCCGCGGTCAGCATGTCGGCGGACTGGCTGTCGACGTTTCCGCCCGGCCCGATGCCGAGGGCCGCGATCCGTTTCATCATCGGATCGTCCGCGGGCGCGGCCGGATTCACGGCCAGCACCGCGCACAGGCGGTTGAAGAAGGTCTTGGCGTCCATGGCCGCCACCTGGTCCGGCGGCGGATCGCCTTGTGGCCGTGACAATCCCACGGCGGGCGGCGGGTTGCCCGCGATCCAGGCGCTGAGCGGCACCAGTTTCAGCTGCTGCTGCAGCGTGTGCACCGCGGGCAGGTCGTCCTCGCCATTGACCTGGATGCGCCCGATGAGCCAGGCGGTCGGAGTCGGCATGGGCAGATGGGTGAGGTCCTCGGGAAGGCTGCCCGACCAGTTCGGGCCGGTGATGACGTAGGTGAACGGCGGTCCCGGATGTCGGTCGGCCAGTTGCGGATCGGTGCTGCTGGGGTCCTGGACGGTGTTCGACCAGGCGTCCATGATCTGCATGAGCCAGTACCGCCCGCCGGGCATGGCGGGCACCTGCAGCACCAGGGGTTCGGGTCCGAGGTCGAGCCACGCGCTGGAGTAGAGGGTGTCCACGTTCATCCGGACCACGGCGCGATCGCTGCTGGTGGGCAGGTTCTGGGCGTGCAGGAAGCGGTTCGACGCCCCGGCGGCCGCGCGGGTGACGTCCATCAGGACCAGTGGGTAGCCGAAGACGTAGGCGTCGGTGGCGATCGCGCCGGGGTCGTCGGAGTTCGCGGTGGTGGTGGATCTGCCGCCCGGGGAGGTCGATTTCGAACAGCCGGGCACACTCATGGCCGCCAGGGCCGTCACCCCCAGGCCGAGCAGGGTCCTGCGATCGAGTCGATGGGTGAATCCGTTGTCGCGCACACGCATTCCCTTCGCCACTGTGACCATGGAGGAGCGGGAGGATCGTGATGCAAGCACACCGAGGACAGCCGGAGCTGATAACCGGCAATCAGTATGCCGCACGGTGTGTCGCGGATCCGGGATTGCGCGCGCTCAGCGTCGCCGCAGCACCGCCACCAGCAGGGCCAGCAGGGCCACCAGCAGAATGGCCGACCCCACCCAGATTTCGGTGCGGCTGTAGTCCGGGAGTTGGTCGGACACCGAGCCGGCCAGCAGTGCCACCGTGCCGAATCGCATTCCGCCATGGTCGATCCGATCCTGCCCGCTGGCAAGCATCGCAGGTGAGGGGGACCGGCCATCGTAGGTCGCGGGCCGTGAGCCGCGCTCGGGAATGCGCAACGAATGTTGGGTTCCGCACACTCTCTACCAAGCAAACGCTTGGGTTGATACCGTCGAGGGTGCAGGAGGACGGTGACGGGCATCTGTCGCAACGCAGCGACGTCCGTACGCTGAGCAGGACCGCGCGTGCGCGGCCGTCGGAGCTATCAATGGGGATGTGACCCGGGGGCAATTCATTTCGGCTCGACGTTGATCGACAGCGTCGTGGGATGTCGTTGCGTGCCGCCCGTCCCCGGCAAAGCAATCGACAGGAATGGCTCATGACCGAAACCGAAACCACGGTAATCCCCGACCCCAACCACCCGCTGATGCCGCTGGCCCGCGCGTACACCGACTACTTCACCCCGACCGTCACCGGCGTGGAGAATCTGCCCGCGTCCGGCCCGGCCCTGGTCATCGGCAACCACTCGTCCATCTACTGGGCCCCGGAGGTGTGGATCACCTTCATGGCCATGCTGGATCGCCGCCCCGACGAGCCCAGCTACGGCGTCGCGCACGACATCCTTTTGCGCGCACCGATTCTCGGTGACAGCCTGCGCCAGTTCGGCGTGATACCCGCCTCGCGCGAGGCCGCGGCCAAGGGCCTCAAGGACGGCGGCGCGGTCATGGTCTACCCCGGCGGCGACTGGGAGGCGTGCCGCCCGTGGACCGATCGCGGCAAGATCGACTTCGCCGACCGCAAGGGCTTCATCCGCCTGGCCCTGGAACTGGGCGTGCCGGTGATCCCCGCGGTCGCCAACGGCGGCCACGACTCGATCTTCGTGCTCAGCCGCGGCGAGCGCACCGCGCGCCTGCTGCAGCTGGACAAGCTGGTGCGCGCCAAGGTGTTTCCCTACACCCTGGGCCTGCCCTTCGGCATCGCACCGATCCTGCCGCAGATTCCGCTGCCCGCCTCGGTGACGGTCAGCTTCCTGCCGGCGCTGGACTGGTCCACCCAGCCCGGTGATCCCGAGGACGGCGATCTGGTCGACGGCTACTACGACCGCACGGTCGAGACCATGCAGACCGAGCTGGACCGGCTGCGCGCCGAGACGCCGAACCCGGTGGCCGCGGGCCTGAAGAAGCACGTGGCCGGGCTGCCCGGGCCGCTGAAGGGTCTCGCCGACCTGTTGTAGTAGTGACTCCGCTGTTGGGGGACAGCGGATTTCGGTAACCGAGCCAGGTACGCGCGCCGCGTGTGGGACGATCCCGCACGCGGCGTTCGCGTCTCGGACGCATCGTCTCGGGTGCGTATCGGTGTCGCCGATGCTGTGCGGTAGCGCTTTACCGTCGGCAACGACCCGTATTACACTTTTCTCGGTTCAGGTTACGTTTTACTCATTGGCTGAAGACTAACGGGATCGCGACTGCGCCCTCCGGCGCGGCGATGAAACGCATTGGTGCACACCCTTTTCGGCCTGGCGCAGGGGAGTAATCGGATCATGGTCGGGGTCACAGGCTTCGGGGGATTTCGCAGGGCGCGCGAGGGAATCGCGAATGCCTTCCGGCACACCGTGGTTCGAGAGAAAGCCGGACGCCCGCGTCCCTGAATCCAGGCGAACACGCAGCCCGCAATCGATTTCCGGTGCCAGGAGAGGTGTGTCGACATGACCGAATCCGTCTGTGCGGAATGGGCCGTCCCCGGTGATATGGCCGGCGTGCGCGACCGGGTGGACGCCGTGCTGGAGGGTTTCCTGGCCGAGAAGGCGCGGCAGGCCGACCGCGAGCGATTACCGGCGGATCTCGTCGATGCCCTGCACTCCTTCGTCTTCAGCGGCGGCCGGCGCATTCGCCCGCTGCTGTGCGTGCTCGGCTGGTTCGCCGCGGGCGGCAGTGAGCGGCTGCCCGCGGCCGTGATCCGGGTGGCCGCCGCGCTCGAACTGCAGCACGCCGCGGTGCTCATCCACCGCGACGTCATCGAGCGCCGGCTCACCCGGCGCGGCTTCCCGACCCTGTCGTGTGCGATGGCCGCCCGTTTCGCGCACAAGCCGGACCGGGAGCGTTTCGGCCGCCAAGCCGCGGTCCTGCTGGGGGACCTGGCCCTGGTCTGGTCCGACGAGCTGCTGTTCTCCGCGCATCTGACGGCCCGGCAGCGCGCGGCGGCCGGATCGGTGATGTCGGCCATGCGGATGGAAGTCATCTACGGGCAGTATCTGGATGTGCGCGCGGCCGGTGACCAGGTCGTCGATCTGGAGCGCGCCCTCGAGATCATGCGCCTCGAGACCGTCGGCTACACCTGTGAGCGGCCGCTGCAACTGGGTGCGCGGCTGGCCGGTGCGGACGAGAACACCCTGGCGGCGCTGTCGGTGTACGCGCGCGGGCTCGGCGAGGCGGTTCATCTGGCCGAGGATCTGCATCGGGTCTTCGGCGACCGGGCCGGTGTCGGCTCGCGGGTGGAGGACCTGCGCGACGGCAAGCACACCGCGCTGGTGGCCTCGGCGCTGGAGCGGGCGGTGGGCGCCACCGCCATCGAATTGCGTGCGCTGCTGGGCAATCCGAGCCTGGATCTGGGCGGGGCCACCCTGTGCCGCGACATCATGACCGAAGTGGGCGCGCGCGAGGAGATCGAGCGCCGCATCGCGCGGCGCCGCGAGCACGCCCTGCGCGCCGTCGATGAGATGCATGTGCCCGCCGCGGCCCGGGAGGTGCTGCGGGTCCTCGCCGAACACCTCACGAACTCCGATGGGTGAGGGGTAGAATTCGGAGGTCAGAAGCGCGGCCGCAGTGCTCGGTTTCTCGAGAGCCCGATCGGTCGCACGATATCGTCGCTCTGTATTCGCCTGTCGCGCAGGCAATCCCGATACCCTCACCGGGTCGGTTCGCGCCACCTCCCGCAAGCGGCCCTCGATGGTGTGGGCCGATACCGAGATCGCCTGCCGCAGCAGGTATCCGGATCGGGGATCGGCCGGGTCTGCGGCCCACGGGATCGAATCCGATTCGCGCACTGTGAAAGAGGCGTCCGCATTGACCGTCACCACTTTCATTCCACCCGCCCGTCGCCCCGCCGAGATCCTCGCCCGCGCCCGCACCCTGCTCGACCCGGTACTGCGTGAATCGGTGCTGACGCTGCCGGAACCCATGCGGCACCTGGCCGGATACCATTTCGGCTGGTGGGACGAGCGCGGAAATCCGATGCACGCCGATCCCGGCAAGATGCTGCGCCCGGCCTTGGTCACCTCGACGGCCTTCGCCTGCGACGGCGGCGCGGGCCCGGCCGCCACCGCGGCCGCGGCCGTCGAACTGGTCCACAACTTCACCCTGATCCACGACGACGTCATGGACGCCGACCCGGTGCGCCGCGGCCGGCCCGCCGTGTGGCGGGTGTGGGGCATGGCCGACGCGGTGCTGCTCGGTGACGCGCTGCACGCACTGGCCACGAATGTCCTTGCGGCACTGGCGACTCCCCGCACCGCCATGGCCGCCATCGAACGGCTCGAGACCACGGTGACCGAGATGTGCCGCGGCCAGCACGCCGACTGTCACGGCGATGCCGCCGCGGCGAGCCTCGCCGGGTGGGAGTCCACGGCCATGGGCAAGACCGGGGCGCTGTTCGGCTGCGCCTGCGCGCTGGGGGCCCTGAGTGCGGGCGCTGATGATGAAACCGTCTGCGGCTTCGACCGTTTCGGTCGTGATCTCGGGGTCGCGTTCCAGGCCGTCGACGACATTCTGGGCGTCTGGGGCGATCCGGCGCGCAGTGGGAAGCCGACGGCGGATCTGGCCCATCGCAAACGCGGTCTGCCGATCGTGCTGGCGCTGGAGTCCGGCACCGCCGCCGGGTGCGAGCTGGCCGAGCTGTATCAACGCGAGGCGCCGCTGTCGCCGCAGGAAATCGTCTGGGCCGCACGGCTTGTCGACAAGGCCGGGGGCCGCCGCGGTGCCGAGCGGCTGGCCCGCAGACGGCTGCGCAGCGCCCTGGCCGCGCTGCCGAACGGGTCCGGCTACAGCGATCTGGTCACCCTCGCCCATCTCGTCGCCCACCGGAACAGATGAGGAATGACTCGATGGTGAACGAAAACGTCAGCGCCGGCGTGACCGAGGCCGGGCCGGTGTTCCAGGGGACGGTGAAATCCGCGGTCGCCTTCGGCATCCTGCTCGAGGAGGGGATCGGCGACACCATCCGGGTGTCGCTCTCCGCGCCGCCGGTGGAACAGGTCAAGGTGGGCAACCACATTCTGCGATCGCTGGGACTGCGGCCCCGGCAACTCGAGATCGTGTCCTGCCTCGGCTGCGGGCGCGTGCAGGTCGACATCCATCGGCTCGCGCGGCGCGTGGAGGCCGCTTTCGAAGGATTTCCGCATCCGCTGCGGGTCGCGGTCATGGGATGCGTGGTCAACGGGCCCGGCGAGGCCCGCGAAGCCGATCTGGGCGTCTCCTCGGGCAACGGCAAGGGCCAGATCGTCGTCCGGGGCGAGGTCGTGCACAGTGTGCCCGAGCACCAGATCGTGGAAGCCCTGCTGGCGGAGGCTCTGACGCTCACCGGATCGGAGGACACCCCATGAGTACCCCCACGATCACCCCGTCGCCGCTGGACCGCACCGCCGTGCAGGCGCGGGTGGAGGCCGCGCTCGACGAATTCCTCGGCGACAAGGCCGAATCCGCGGCCGCCGCGGGCTTGCCCGCCGACGTGGTCGACGCCGTGCGCTCGTTCCTGTTCGCCGGCGGCAAACGAATCCGGCCGCTGTTCTGCGTGCTCGGCTGGTACGCGGGCGGAGGTGGCGAGCCGACCGACGCGGTGCTGCGGACCGCGGCCGCGGTGGAGCTGTTCCACGCCGCGACCCTCATCCACGACGACATCATCGACGACAGCGACACCCGCCGCGGCCAGCCGACCGTGCACCGCGCGGTCGCCGACCGCACCCGCGCCGCCCGCGACCACGGTGCCGCCACCCGCTTCGGCGCCCACGCCGCGCTGCTGATCGGCGACTTCGGACTGGTGTGGTCACAGGAACTGCTGCACACCGCCGGACTCTCGGCGGCCCAGATGGCCGCCGCCGCACCGATTCTCGACGTCATGCGCACCGAGGTGAACTACGGCCAGTACCTCGACCTGACGACGACCGGGCAACCCACCCACGACCTCGACCGGGCCCTCGAGATCATCCGCTACAAGACCGCCGCCTACACCGTGCAGCGGCCACTGCAACTGGGCGCGGCCCTGACCGGAGCCGGACCCGAAGTGGCGCAGGCACTCTCGGACTACGGCCAGCCACTGGGGGAGGCGTTCCAGCTGCAGGACGACCTGCTCGGCGTCTTCGGCGACCCGGCCCAGACCGGCAAATCCAATATCGACGACCTGCGCGAGGGCAAGCACACCGTCCTCCTCGCGCTGGCCCTGCGTCACGCCACCCCCGACCAGCGCGCCCAACTCGACACCCTGATCGGCAACTCCCGTTTGACCGAGCACGAGGCCGCCCGCTGTCGCCAGATCCTCGCCGCCACAGCACGTCCCAAGGTCGAGCAGATGATCCGCGACCGCTGGCTGCAAGTCCAGCGCACCCTCGCCCACGCCCCGTTCCCGCCCACCGCCATCGCCGGTCTGCGCAGCATGGCCGACGCCGTCATCGCCAGAACCTCGTGAAACCGTGCGCCGGGATCCCCGGCAACCCACCGCGGGTGTGGTTAACTCGCGGCAAGCGGTGGGCGGGCGTGCCGGTCCGGAGGCCCGGAACGCATCCACCGTCCCCGGCGTTGCCTCAGGGAGCCGAGAGGGTGGAAACGCATGGTGCGCCTTGTGCATTCGGTAGGGCCCGCGATCGGGGTGGTGGGGGCGCTGGCCGTCGCGCTGGTGGTGCCGCCGCTGCTGTCGGCGGCGGTGCCCACTCGTGAGACCGAGGTGGCGGCGGGAACCAGCATCACGCTGACCGCGACGGGGGTCGGCTCGGTGCACGGGACCGACCCGGCCAACGCGGTCGTGTTCCGGGTGCCCGAGCAGATGCGGCAGATCGCCACCGGGGACGAATCCATCGCGGTGCTGAAATCCGATATCGGGGAGCAGCGGCTGTCGGTGTCGGTGGTCGACGGGATCACCGATTTCGACACGGCCGCACCGCGAATGCTGCTGCCGCTGCGTGCGGCCGGGGTCACCGTGCGGTTCGACGGGGGCAGCGTGGAGGCGGGCGATTTCCGCGGACTCACCTGCGTGCTGCCCGATACCGCCGGTGGGGTCTGCGCGGTCGCGTACAGCGGGGATGTGGCGGTGACCGTGACGGTCACCGGGCCGACGCGGGAGGCGGGCTACCAGATGATCGCGGACGTCCTGAACTCGAGCAAGGCGGTCGAGGCATGAGCTGGTTCCAGCCGCGGTCGATGCTGTTCTGGGTGTACTGCCTGGCCGTGATCGCCGGGCCGCTGCTGTTCCTGCTGCAGGCCGCCGGACAGGTGTGGTTCGCGGGCACGCCCGCACTGGCCGCGCTGCCCATCACCGCCCTGACCCTGCTGGTGATCGCGCGGATCGTGTTCGCACTGGACCCCTTCCGGGCTCGCCGCCACCTGGTGGCCCCGATGGCCATGGGCGCGATCTGGGGCGCGACGGTGTGGACGGGCCTGGCCATGTGGGCCAACGACCACCTCAGCCGTGCCATCACCAATGGCATCGGCGACCGGTTCGCGACCAGCTGGAGCGCCGCCATCACCGCGCCGACCGACGAGGAGTACATCAAGGCCATCGGAATCGTGGTGGTGGCCTTGATGTTCCGGAATCGGCTGTCGCGCCCGATGCACGGGCTGCTGCTGGGTGCGGCGGTCGGGCTGGGCGCGCAGATCGCCGAGGACTGCCTCTACAGCACCCAGATCGCGCTGTCCTCGCCGCAGGATCCGGTGGTCGACGTGCTGCTGGTGGCGGTGCTGCGGCTGATCACCGCGCTCACCTCGCACTGGGCCATGTCGGCGCTGGCCGGTGTCGGCATCGTGCTGGCGATCATCCGCACCGACCGGTCGTGGGGTTGGCGGCTCGGCGTTTTCGCCCTGTTCTACGCGCTCGCGTTCAGCATGCATTTCCTCTTCGACGCCCCGCGCCCGCCCGGCCCCGCGCTGCTGTCGACCTATCTGCCGATCCTCATCGATCTGGTCATCTTCGCCATCGCCTACTCCTGGGTGCTCGCGACCGAGCGGCGCTGGTTCCGCGGGCTCATCGCGCTCCCGGCCGCGCGTGCCCTCGGCCCCGAGGCCGGGCTGGAACCGCTGCTCACCTATCGCAGTCGCCGCAAGGCCCGCCTCGAACTGCGTCGGCACACGCGATGGGCGATGTCGCGCAAATTCGCCAAGCGCTATGAGCGTTCGCTGGTGGATCGGGTCGCCGATCTGGATCTGGCTCCGCAACAGCAAACTCCGATTCCAGGCGGATTCGGTCCCGGGCCGGGTGGCGTTGTGCATGGTGTGGGTGCGCCGTTCGGCTGGTAGCGCAATTTCTGCGTGCCGATGACCAGCGTCGAGAGAACTGGACGCTAGCGTAACTCGATATGAGTGAGGGTCAGACGTCGTCCGCCCAGCCCGCGGACGGGCGGGCCGGTGAACTGCTGGAGCGCCGTCAGCAAGCGTTGTGCAACTATCTCGACGCGAGCGCCGACATCGCCACCACCCGCATTCGCGTCAATCTGACCGGCTGGCAACGCTGGACGCGGCACCTGCCCGGATCCCCGGTCGCCCGCGCCACCGCCCGCCGCGACGAACTCGTGCGCGAGCTGGCGGTACACGGCGTCGGCGCCGACGACCACCGCTGGGGCGCGCTCTCGGGCGCCTACGTCCGCAGTCTGGGCGCGGCGCTCTGCCTCGAGGACACCCTCGCCGATCTGACCCTGCGCTACGGCATGAGCGCCCCGCAGTGGACCCGCCGGCTGCAGGCGTTGTCGCGGGCGACCGCCCAGGCCCGACCGCTGGCCGCCGTCGGTGACCGCGCCGTGGTCGCCGACCTCACCGAGGATCTGCTGGCCCTGACCCGCGACGCCCCCGACGAGGCGGCGCGCCAACGGCTTTCCGACCACCTGCCCGGCGTGCTGCGACCGGTCCCCTTCGACATCGAATCCCTGCGCCGCTCCGACCCGCTCGTCGAGGTCGTCTTCGACATCTACGCCGACACCGTCAAACTCGACAACATCACCGTGAATCCCGAACTGCGCGGCACCGGCCTGGGCACCGCGGTCCTGCAGCACCTCTGCCGCGCCGCCGACGCCCAGCACCTGTATATCGTGGGCCAGCTCGTGCCCACCTTCCGCGACGACGACTCAGCGGTCCCCATCCTCGCCGAGTGGTGCCGCCGGCACGGCTTCGCCGTCAACGAACGACTCGGCGGCCGCATCGCGCGCACCCCGTTCAGCGTCCCCGACCCGGCCACCCGCTGACCCGGGGGCACGCGCCGGAACGACGAGAGCGCCGCACCGTCGGGAATGACGGTGCGGCGCTCTCGAATTCGGTGCGTCAGGCGGAGATGCCCATGCCCGAGGCCAGCATCGGCCACGAGTTGTGCAGGGCGGCTTCCCAATACGGCCAGTAGTGGGTGCCGACCGGATCGAACTGGTAGGTCGCCGGGATGTCGATCGAGTCGAGCTTGTTCTTGAGGTTGTGCGTGCAGGCGTCCACGCCGCCCTCGATGATCATGCCCAGCGCCAGGTTGACGTCACCCTGCGGACCGGGGGCCGCCTTGGTGTAGTACTCGACGTCCTTCATCAGCGGGATGCCCGAACCGCTCGAGATGTAGAGCTGGGTGCCGCGCAGCTTCTCGGCATTGATGACCGGGTCGTTGGCCACCCACAGCGGGCTGTCGTCGGGACCGTACATGTTCTCGGTCTTGCCGCCGGCCCAGGTCTCCACCGCGAACTTCAGGAACTGCTTGCCCACCGGGTCGGCGATCTGCGCGCAGCCGGAGTAGGCGGCCACCGACTTCCACAGGCCGGGCGCGGCCTCGGCCAGCTGCAGCACCGAGGTGCCGGAGGTGGACAGGCCCGCCAGGGCGTTGAGACCGGTCGAGCCCAGCGCGTCGTTCAGCAGCGGGGGCAGTTCCTGGGTGAAGAACGTCGTCCACTTGTTGCGACCCAGCTGCGGGTCGTCCTTGATCCAGTCGGTGTAGTAGCTGCCGCGGCCGCCGATCGGCTGGATCACGTTGACCTGCTTGTCGGCCAGGAAGCCGAGGGCGTTGGTCTGGGCGTTCCAGCTGGCGGTACCGAGGCCGCCGTCGAGGCCGTTGAGCATCCACAGGTTCGGGGCGGGCTGGGACTCGTCGACCGGACGCTGCACGTCCACCGGAATGTCCTGACCCATGGCGGCCGAGTAGACCTTCAGGTGCCAGTTGCGCCCGTCCTTCTGGATGGAGCTGATGGCCGAGGGCTTGGCCGGGTCCGGGTCCGCCGAGCCGGTGCCGACGGCCAGCGCCACCGAGAGCGCGGCGGACAGCGCGACGGCGGCGGTCCGCAGGGCGGTCCTATTACGCAGTGCAGAGAGCTTCATCGAAATAGTGGTTCCAGTCCTCGGGCCACGCTCGGCCACATCGTGTAGTGGTGGTGGTCGGAATTCCGGATGAACCGGTCTCCCCGACACCGTATGTCTGATGTCCGAACAAAACTGTTACCTGACAAAACCATTGAGCGGTAGTCCAGAAACACGGGGGCGGTCGTCGCGACGGTGTCGGCCCAGCGTGCGACCATCGTGAAGTGACCAGCAAACCCGCCGCGGAACAGCGTCTGAGCGATCTCGCCCGGCTGCGGCGCGTCCGCGATCGCATCGATCGCGAGTACGCGCAACCGCTGGACGTGGAACGGCTCGCGCGCGACGCGCACATGTCGGCCGGGCATCTGAGCAGGCAGTTCAAGGCCGCGTACGGGGAATCGGTCTACTCCTATCTGATGACGCGCCGCATCGAGCGGGCCATGGCGCTGCTGCGGATCGGCGAGCTGAGCGTCACCGAGGTCTGTTTCGCGGTCGGCGCGTCCTCGCTGGGGACGTTCTCCACCCGCTTCACCGAACTGGTCGGCATACCCCCGAGCGTCTACAAGCAGCAGATGGCCGACGCCCCCGAGGGCATGCCCTCGTGCGTGGAGAAACAGGTCACCAGACCGATCAGGAATCGAGAAGCCCAGGCAAGCCCCTCGCAACTAGCGTGATCGGCATGGACATCACAATCAACGCGAGCTTCCTCCCGCACACCGATGCCGATGCCGCCCTGGCCTTCTACCGCGACGCGCTCGGCTTCGAACTCCGCAAGGACGTCGGCTACAACGGGCTGCGCTGGCTCACGGTCGGCCCGCCCGACCAGCCCGCGACCTCCATCGTGCTGACCCCGCCGGCCGTGGATCCGGGCATCACCGAGGACGAGCGCAAGCTCATCACCGAGATGATGGCCAAGGGCACCTACGGCGCGATCCTGCTGGCCACCGGCGATGTCGACGCCACCTTCGAGAAGCTGCAGAGCCACGAGATCGTCGAGGTCGTGCAGGAACCGACCGACCAGCCCTACGGGGTGCGCGACTTCGCCGTGCGCGACCCCGCGGGCAACCTCGTCCGCATCCAGCAGGTTTCCTGACCTGCACTCCGAGCCCCCGACCCGGACCGCCCCGCACAGATGGAGAGCCGCATGGCCAAGCCGAAACCCACGACCGCCCTGCCCGCCGCCGACAGCCACGACCTGATCCGGGTCGTCGGGGCGCGGGTGAACAACCTCAAGGACGTGTCGGTCGACTTGCCCAAGCGGCGGCTCACGGTGTTCACGGGCGTGTCCGGGTCGGGCAAGAGCTCGCTGGTGTTCGATACCATCGCCGCGGAATCGCAGCGGCTCATCAACGAGACCTACAGCGCGTTCGTGCAGGGCTTCATGCCGAATCTGGCCCGGCCCGAGGTCGATGTGCTCGAGGGGCTGACCACCGCGATCAGCGTGGATCAGCAGCGCATGGGCGGGGATCCGCGCTCGACGGTGGGCACCGCCACCGACGCCAATGCCATGCTGCGCATCCTGTTCAGCCGCCTCGGGAAGCCGCATATCGGTTCGCCGCAGGCGTTCTCGTTCAATGTCGCCTCGATCAGCGGCGCGGGCGCGGTGACCGTGGAGAAGGGCGGCAAGCAGGTCAAGGAGCGCCGCGAGTTCAGCATCACCGGCGGCATGTGCCCGCGCTGTGAGGGGCGCGGCGCGGTCAACGACATCGACCTGACCCAGCTCTACGACGAGAACAAGTCGCTCAACGAGGGCCCGTTCACCATCCCGGGTTACACCATGGACGGCTGGTTCGGGCGCATCTTCATCGGCAGCGGATTCTTCGATCCGGACAAGCCGATCAAGAAGTACAACAAGCGGGAGATCGCGGATCTGCTCTACAAGGAGCCGACCAAGATCAAGGTCGAGGGCATCAACCTGACCTACGAGGGGCTCATCCCCAAGATCCGCAAGTCCATGCTGTCCAAGGACATCGACTCGATGCAGCCGCACGTGCGGGCCTTCGTCGAGCGCGCGGTGACCTTCCAGATCTGCCCGGAGTGCGAGGGGAGCAGGCTCAGTGAGCTCGCGCGGTCCTCGAAGATCGGGAAGGTCTCCATCGCCGATGTGTGCGCCCTGCAGATCAGCGATCTGGCCGAGTGGGTGCGCGGGCTGCGCGAGCCCTCGGTCGCGCCGCTGCTGGAATCGCTGCAGGGGGTGCTGGATTCGTTCGTGGAGATCGGGCTCGGATACCTGAGCCTGAACCGGGCGTCGGGCACGCTCTCGGGTGGAGAAGCGCAGCGTGTCAAGATGATCCGGCATCTGGGCTCGGCGCTCACCGATGTCACCTATGTGTTCGACGAGCCGACGGTGGGCCTGCACCCGCACGACATCCAGCGCATGAACGATCTGCTACTACGGTTGCGCGACAAGGGCAATACGGTGCTGGTGGTCGAGCACAAGCCCGAGACCATCGCCATCGCCGACCACATCGTCGACATCGGGCCGGGCGCGGGCTCCGGCGGCGGCACGGTCTGCTTCGAGGGCACCGTGGACGGGCTGCGCACGAGCGGCACGATCACCGGCCGCCACTTCGACGATCGGGCCGTGCTGAAGGATGCGGTGCGCAAGCCTGTGGGAGCGTTGGAGATTCGCGGCGCGACGGCCAACAACCTGCAGAAGGTGGACGTCGATGTTCCGCTCGGGGTGCTGGTGGTGATCACCGGCGTCGCGGGCTCGGGCAAGAGTTCGCTCGTGCACGGGTCGATTCCGGCCGGCGAGGGCGTGATCTCGATCGACCAGGGCGCGATACGCGGTTCGCGGCGCAGCAATCCGGCCACCTACACCGGACTGCTCGAACCGGTCCGCAAGGCCTTCGCCAAGGCCAATGGCGTGAAACCCGCACTGTTCAGCGCGAATTCGGAGGGCGCGTGCCCGACCTGCAACGGCGCGGGCGTGATCTACACCGATCTGGCCATGATGGCCGGTGTCGCCACCGTGTGCGAGGAGTGCGAGGGCAAGCGCTTCCAGGCGGCGGTGCTGGAGTACAAGCTCGGCGGCCGCGATATCAGCGAGGTGCTGGCCATGCCGATCAGCGAGGCGCTGGAGTACTTCGACAGCGGCGAGTCGAAAATCCCTGCCGCGCACAAGATCGTGGGTCATCTGTGCGACGTCGGGCTGGGCTATCTGAGCCTGGGGCAGCCGCTGACCACGCTGTCCGGTGGTGAGCGGCAGCGGTTGAAGCTGGCCACGCACATGGGGGACAAGGGCGGGGTCTACGTGCTCGACGAGCCGACCACCGGTCTGCACCTGGCGGATGTGGAGAATCTGCTCGGATTGCTGGACCGCCTGGTGGATTCCGGCAAATCGGTCATTGTCATCGAGCATCACCAGGCCGTCATGGCGCACGCCGACTGGATCGTGGATCTGGGCCCGGGTGCGGGTCACGACGGCGGTCGCGTCGTCTTCGAGGGCACGCCCGCCGAGCTGGTGGCCGCGCGCTCGACGTTGACCGGCGAGCACCTGGCCGCGTATGTCGGTCGGTGAGAACGGAATACAACGGACATACCGGTAAAAACAACCGATAATCTGCTCAAATAGCATATAGCTATTAATTGGGTCAGGGCGTACTCTGGGCCGCTGAGTGTCTACCACCGTGCGTGCTCAGGAATGGGGTCAGCAGTGCCTCCGACTCTCGGATTCAATTGGAGCAGTTCATTTTTCGGTCCGCTATCCGGGCCGCCGCTCGGTACCGTGCTGATGGGCGACGACGGGACGATCCTGGTCACCGTCCGGAGGCAGAACTGGGCGGTGGCCTGGATCGGTGCCGGATTCGTCCTGGCCATCGTGATCGGCCTCGCGATCCTGGTCGGGCACGCGAAATTCCATGAGCCGGCCTCGACCGCGCCGAGCGCCGTCCCGAACTGCCAGCCCTTCTGCTCCGCCGCTCCCTGACCCTCGCCGATCTCGCCCTCTCGGGAATATCCGCAGTCACTCGCGGTTGATGGTGACTGCTGAACGAGAGGAGCGGTTGTGGTGAACGGGTTTTCGGCCGAGGGTCTGAACAAGGTGAGCGAGGTCCTCGACGGCTACGTCGAGCGCGGCGACGTGGCGGGTGCGGTCGCCATGATCTACCGGCACGGGAAACTGGTGCAGGTGGACGCCGTCGGCCATCGCGACCGCGCCGCGGGCCTTCCGATGCGGCGCGACACCATCTTCCGCATCGCCTCGATGACCAAGCCGATCACCGCGGTGGCCGCGCTGACGCTGGTCGACGAGGGGCTGATCGGGCTGCACGATCCGGTGGACGCCTGGCTGCCGGAACTGGCCGACCGTCAGGTCATGCGCGATCCCGACGGTTCACCCGAGGACGTGGTCCCCGCCGAACGGCCCATCACCCTCGAAGACCTGCTCACCTACCGCTTCGGTCTGGGCTGGGGTCGCTCCAGCCTGGCGCCGCGCCTGTTCGCCCTCACCGCCGATCCCATCGCGAGCGCGATCGGCGTGGCCGACGCCGAACGCCTCGCCCCCGACGAGTGGCTGCGCGCGGTGGGCGAACTCCCGCTCATCGGTCAGCCCGGCAGCCTGTGGCGCTACCACACCGCCTCCGACATCCTCGGCATCCTCATCAGCCGCATTACCGGCCGGCCGCTGGAAACCGTGCTGCGCGAACGAATCCTGGACCCGCTGGGCATGAGCGATACCGGATTCGTGGTCCCGGAATCGAAACGCGACCGCCTGAGCGTCCTGTACGGCCCCGACTCCACCGAACTCGACCGCCCCGCCACCACCGCCTGGGGCGAACAGCCCCTGTTCCCCTCCGGCGGCGCGGGACTGGTCTCCACCGTCGACGACTACGCCCGCTTCGCCCACATGCTGCTGGGCGGCGGCGCCCTCAACGGCGTCCGGATCCTGTCGGCCGAGCTGGTCGAGGCCCTGCGCACCGATTACCTCACCCCCGAACAGCATGCCGTATCGCCCTTCAACCCACCCCTGGGGCAAGGTATCTGGGACGACCAGGGCTTCGGCTACGGCGTGCGAATCCAGACCGGTCCGGGTGCCGGCATCCCCGCTGTCGGCACCCTCTCCTGGCCCGGTGGCCTGGGTACCGCATGGTATGCCGACCCCGAGAACGACCTGGTCGCACTGCTTTTCGTGCAGTCCGCGAATATCATCATCGCCGCCGAATGGCGCAGCCCCCTGGGCGACGACTTCCTCACCGGCGTCTACTCGGCGCTCGAAGGCTGATTCGAACCTACCGCATGGGCGGTTTGAAATTGCTCGATAATCCCTTGTGCCGCAGTATATTTCGAGTCGAATCCGCTGCGGCGCGAGCGGGATCGGGAGGACCATGGAGGGGCGTATCCGAAGCTCTGGAGGGCACGATCCGTGCTCATCGCAAGCAAGGAGAATTGAAATGGCGCTGCCAAGTTCGGGAGAGCTCGCTCCCATCGTCGCGTGGACCGGACAACACGCGGGGCAAGCCGTCGACAGCAACCACAGCTACGCCACCACCCAGTGTGACGACTCGAAGACCCTCTTCGTGAGCGGTCACATGTTCCGAAGCAACCTCCCCAACCAGCAATTCCACGTCTACTACAAACTGGACGGGAACGCCCCGGTCTCAACGCCGAGCACCTTCACCACGAGCCCCGACGGGACAGGTGATTTCGCCTTCTCCGTCGAAGGAATGGCCTCCGGCACCCACGCCCTCGCCGTCGAAATCAACCACGTCACCGACAATCTGACCTACTTCATGGATGCCAGCACCGCCAGCGGCGGCAAAGGCATCCCCTTCACCTGCCCCTGAGTAATCAAGGGGCCGAAGCGATCAAGCGTCGCAGGGCATCCCGGGCGGGCGGCCCCCACGTGGACTTCCCTCCCGGGCGCCCATGAACGCCCGCATCGCCGATGAGCAGCCCGGCCACGGCGCGCATCAACGCGTTTCCGCGCGCGCGGCGCAGTATCGCGGCGTCGGGGGTCGGCTGGTAATCGGCAAAGAAGTGGTCAGCGGCCCCGTCCGGCAGCAAGATCCACGCCGCGGCGAGGTCACAGGCCGGATCCCCGGCGCAGAGATCGCCGAAATCGATGACGCCGCAGAGGGTGCCGTCGGTGGTGAGGACGTTCGCCGGATGCAGGTCGCCGTGCAGCCAGATCGGCGGTCCGGGCCAGTCGGGTGCCGCGACGGCATCGTCCCAGACCGCGCGGACCGCGGCGGGGTCGGGGATCAGCCCCAGTTCCGTAGCCGAATCGAGTGCCTGGAGAAAACGCGGGCCGTAGTCGGCCAGTGAGCCGCCGCGGTGTCGCCCGGTGGGCGCGCCTTCCGGGGCGGGCCGATGCAGGGCCGTCAGAAACGCGGCCAGCGTGGTGGCCGCCTCCTCGCCGCGGGTCACGGGTGCGTGATCGGCAGGCGTACCCGGCACCCAGGTGCTGACGATCCATGGTCGCGGAAACCGTTGGGAGGGTTGACCGAAACGCTGCGGCACCGGAACGGGCAACGGCAGGCGCGGTGCGATACCGGGCAACCAGGCGTACTCCTTGCGCAGCAGCGCGTCCGCGGATTCCGTCGCCCACGGCAGTCGCACCGCGAGCTGCTCACCCACCCGCCACAATTGGTTGTCCCACCCTCGCGCCCCCAGCCGCACCGGATGTTCAGCCAGATCGGGATGCTGCTCCCGCAATAGCTCCCGGACCAATCCCGCATCGATTTCGATCCCAGTTCCAGTCACGCACAGCCACAGTAGCCGGGTTCTGTACTCGTCATGCCGCGAAGGGTCGTGTGAGTTTATCGTGGGCCTGAACGTGCACTAAGGCAATGGAATTGGCGGAAAACTGCCTTCCGGTAGTGGTTTGTGCACGATCAGGCCCACCGCACCGAACTCGGTGTTCCCCAGCCCGATGGTCACACCAGCCGAAGGATCAACTTGCCGCCGGGCCGACCGGACAGGCTCAGTTCCGCGGCCGTGCGCCAGTCCTCCAAGCGGAAGGTGCGTGCGATCGGCACCGTGAACCTGCCCTCGGCCGCCAGCCGGGCATGGTCGCCGAGTACCCGGCCCGGGTCGTGGATGGCGTTCTCGCTGAACTGGGTTCGCACCCCCAGTTCGTGCGCCGCGGCGAAGTCGCTGACGGTCAGCGCGTCCGCCGGTTTGCCGACCGTTCGGACGACCTCGGGCAGGCAGTTGCTCACCGGGGCGGTATCCAGGGCGAGATCGACACGGCCGCCGGCCGACTCCAGGACCCGCTCGGCCATGCCCTCGCCGTAGTCGGTGACCTGAGCGCCCAACGCGCGCAACGCATCGGCATGGGTCTTGCCCGCGGAGGCGATGACCCGGGCGCCCCGCCGCAACGCCATCTGCACGGCGGCGTACCCGACGGTGGTTCCCGCGCCATTGACGAATACCGTGATGCCGTCGGCTGATTCGGGGACACCGAGACCGGCCAGGCCGTGATGAGCCGTCTCGACCGCCATCGGCAGTGCGGCGGCGGCGATCGGGTCGAGGCCCGGCGGACGCGGGAACCAGCGGTCCAGAACCGCGTGGTCGGACGCACCGGCCGTGGCGCCCCGAAACGGGGCCGGGCCGAGTACCGGGTCGCCGACCTCGACATCGGTCACGTCGGAGCCGATGGCATCGACGATGCCGGACACCTCGAGTCCGATACCGCGGGGGAGGGTGCCCGCGAACAGGCCGTCGCACAGCGCCCAGTCGGCGGGGTTCAGCCCGCAGGCCTGGACGGTGATGCGGATCTGGCCCGGACCCGGCGTCGGAATGTCGGCTTCGTCGAGCCGTACGACGTCGAGGGGTGACCCGTATTCGTGGAAGCGAAGGGTGCGCATGAAGTCTCCTGACTAGTGACAGCAGATGCTGTCATCACTCACGGTAGCTGACGACAGCATCTGCTGTCACTATGCTGTGGGCATGGCACGATGGGAAGGCAATACGCGCGCTCGCCTGGAGCGAGCGGCACTGGACCTGTTCGCCGAACAGGGTTACGACCGCACGACGGTCGCGCAGATCGCCAAGCGCGCGGGCCTCACCGAACGGTCCTTCTACCGCTGGTTCCCCGACAAGCGCGAGGTGCTCTTCGGCGGCGAGGAGCTCGAGCAGTGCTTCGTCGCCGCCATCGAGGCGGCACCCGAGGGCGCGGACCCGCTGACCATGCTGATGGCCGCGTTCGCCAAGGCGCCCGAGGTGATCCGCCCCCGCGAGTTCCTGCGGGAGCGATCCGCGGTCATCGCCGCCAATCCGCCCCTGCTGGAACGCGAACTGATCAAACTCTCCACCCTCTCGGAAGCCCTGACCGCCGCCCTCGAGCGCCGCGGTATCGAGCCCCGGACCGCACGCCTGGCCACCGACGCGGGCCTGGCCATCCTCCGCCAGACCGGCCGACGGTGGATGTCCGACGAAAATGCCGACCACACCCAACTTCTCGCCGACAGCGCCGCGGATCTACTCGCCGTCCTCACCGCGAACACACCGAACGCCTCGACGAACGGCAATGGCCGCCGCAGTTGATCGCGGCCCCGCAGGCGGCATCACGGTGCGGCGTCGGCGTCCCGGCTGCGGAGGCGCTGGCTGAGGAACAGTGCGGCGCGGTCCAGGGCTCGGTCGGCTTCGTCGAGGATGCCGGTGAAGGATTGGAAGACGTGGGGGACGTCGGCGGTGACGTCGAGGACGACGTCGACGTCGGCCGCGCGGGCGCGGGCGGCCAGGCGGGTCGAATCGTCGAGCATCATTTCGTTGGTGCCCGCCTGGAGGAGCATCGGTGGGAAGCCGTGGAGGTCGGCACAGACCGCTGGGCTGAGCAGGGGCTGGTGGGGGTCCTGACCGGCGAGGTACATCGCGCCGGTGTGCTCGAGGCTCGCGCGGGTGAACAACGGGTCGATGCCGGCTTTGGCGTCGATGCTTTCACCGGTCCGGGTCGCGTCGAGACCGGGGGAGAACGCGACGATCGCGGCGGGCAGCGGCAGACCGGCGTCGCGGGCCGCGAGGCAGGTGGTGACGGTCAGGCCGCCGCCGGCGGAATCGCCCGCGAACACGATGGCCGAGGGGTCCTCGCCGCTGTCGAGCAGGGCGCGGTAGGCGTCGAGGGTGTCCTCGATCGCGGCCGGGAAGGGGTGTTCGGGCGCCAGCCGGTAGTCCAGTGAGAAGGCGCGGAATCCGGTGCGGGTCACCAGGTTCGCGGTCAGCGACATCGCTGTCTGCGGGGAGCCGTAGACCCAGCCGCCGCCATGGAAGTACAGGATCGTCCCGGGGCGCGGGGGCCCGGCCGGTTCGACGAGTACCGCGGGCCGGGTGCCGAGCGTCGTGGTCCGGGTGCGTATCTGGGTCGGCACGTTCATCTGGGCCATCAGCGCGCGGAATCCCGCGCGGATCTCCTCGACCGATCGGTCTCCGGCGGGCTGTGGCTGACGTAGCAGTGCGTCGATCTTCGCGCGTTGTTCCCTGCTCATAACGCAACCTTCCTGAGAAGTATCTTCCTGTACACTAAATGCCATGGAATATACATCGGCGGGAGCTGCCGTCAACCTGCCGAACTTGTTCGCCGACCTCGTCCGGTGTGAGACGCGGCTGTACAACGCGCTCAACGAGAGCCTTCGCGAGCGGCACGGGATCGTCACCTCGCAGTTCGAAGCCCTGCGCTTCCTACGTGATCACCCCGGGGCCCGGGTGGCCGATCTCGCGAACGAGTTCGCCGCGGGCGTCGGGGCGATGAGCAAAGGGGTCGACCGGTTGGAGAAGTCGGGATGGGTTGAGCGGCAGGCGAATCCGGCGGACCGCCGGTCGTCTTTGCTGGTGCTGACGGGTGAGGGGGTGCGGCTGGTCGAGGCAGCGGAACGTACCTTCACCCGGCAGCTGACCGAAATGCTCGGCAACGGCATTCCAGACTCTTCGCTATCGGTTGTCGCACAGGTCTTTTCGCAGTTGCGTGGCACGCTCGAGCGCGACCGGGTCGGCCTCCCCGCAGGCTGACCGGTCCGGTCGCCGAGGGAGTCAGTACACGGTTCCCATTGCTGCGCGGACTTCCTCCAAGGTGCGTTCGGCGATCTCATTGGCGCGGCGGTTGCCTTCGCGCACAATGCCGCTGGCGAAATCCGGGTCGGCGGCCAGTTCGGCGCGGCGGGCCCGGTGCGGGGCGAAGAAGTCGTTGACCGCGTCGGTGGCGAGCTTCTTCAGTGCCGCGCCGCCGCCGTCGCCGAGTTTGTCGGCGAGGGTCTGCTCGTCGCTGCCGAGGCAGAGGGCGGCGGTGGTGAGGAGGGCGGAGACGCCGGGGCGGGTGTCGGGGTCGAAGGTGATGTTGCGGTCGGAGTCGGTGGGGGTGCGGCGGATCAGCGCGGCGGTCTCGTCGGCGGTCATCGACAGGGAGATGGCGTTGCCGTAGCTCTTGGACATCTTGCGCCCGTCGAGGCCGGGGATTTCCGGGGTGGCGGTGAGCAGGGCCTGGGGTTCGGGGAAGACGTGGCCGTAGCGTTCGTTGAAGCGGCGGGCGATGACCCGGGTGATCTCGAGGTGGGGGAGCTGGTCCTTGCCGACGGGGACCAGGTTGCCCTTGCAGAACAGGATGTCGGCGGCCTGATGGACCGGGTAGGTGAGCAGCAGGCCGCTCAGGGCGCGCTCGGAGGCGAGCAGTTCGGCCTTGACCGTCGGATTGCGGTGCAGCTCGGCCTCGGTGACCAGGCTCAGGAACGGCAGCATGAGCTGGTTGAGGGCCGGGACCGCGGAGTGGGTGAAGACGGTCGCGGAGTCCATGTCGATGCCCGCGGCGGCATAGTCGAGGACCGCGCTGCAGACGTTGTCGCGGACCTGGCCGAGGGTGTCGCGGTCGGTGATGACCTGGTAGTCGGCCAGGATCACGAACAGCTCGACGCCGAGGTCCTGCAGCCGGACCCGCTCGCGGATCGTCGCGAAATAGTGGCCCAGATGCAGTCTGCCCGTGGGCCGTTCGCCGGTGAGGATGCGGAAGCGATCCGGGTGGGCGGCCACCTCGGCGGCGAGCTCGTCGCTGCGGTCGCGGGTGGCGGAGAAGGAATCCGAAGGGGTGGTCACCGTACAACTCCTGAAGTTCATCGAGAGGGCTGCACGAGCCGGAGTCCGTTCAGGATTCACGGGCCGCGTACAGCCCGTGGTCATGGTTCAGCGGGCTGCTAGAGCAGCCGACGCCATGCCTGAAGGGAGTGAATCACTTGCCTACCTTAACAAGCGGCCTCCGCCCTCGGACACGGGCATTTGTCACGGGTGCGCCGACACCACGCGCGGCATCGGCGCGACCGTGCCCGGGCACGGCGCGGGGCACAGGTGTCCGGCCAGCGCGGTGTGCGGGTTGCGGTGGCGCAGCGAACCGGCCAGCGCGATGGCCTCGAGCGCGATCACGATGAACCCGTACCCGTAGGTGGTCGCGGGCAGTCCGAAGCGCTGCACGCACAGTCCCGCGATCACCGCCGGAATGCTCAGCGAGAGATAGGACACGACATAGATCGCGGTCACCACCTCCGCGCGGTTCTCGGCGGGCGCCAGCCCGGTGAGCATGCGCAGCGCCCCGGAGAACGAGGGGCCGAAGCCGATCCCGGCCAGGATGCTGGCCGCGAAGAACAGCCACACGGAGTGCGTCGCGGCTCCGAGCAGTGCCACCGAGACGCCGGTCATGAGCAGCACCGGGCCCCGCAGCAGCGCCTGATCGATGGTCCAGTCGCGGGCCAGCAGCGCGGTCACCGCCGACGTGCCCTGCAGCGCGACCACGACCAGCCCACCGGCCAGCGGCGTCGACACATGGAACTGCACCCGCATGAGCGCCCCGCCCAGCGCGAGATAGAGCCCGCCCAGCGCCCAGGTGGCCACGATGGACGGCACCATGGTCAGGAAGGCGGTCAGAACCGGTTGCGGCACAGACACTCTGGGCTTGAGCGAGGCCATGCCCCGCCCGTCGGGCCGCACCGTCTCCGGAATCAGCAGCACGCCCAGGACGATGATGGTGAACGCGGCCGCCAGCAGCCAGTACACCAGCCGCGTCGGCGCGGGCGCGTAGGCCACCAGCAGCCCGGAGCTGATCGCGCCGATGGCGAGTCCGCCCGCGGAGGCGACATTCGTCATCAGCGCCCCGAGCCGGGATTCGGCGGGCTGGAGGTCGATCAGCGTCGCGGTGATCGCCCCCGTGGCCAGGCCGGTGGCGATGCCCTGCACGATGCGGGCGGTGAAAAGCCAAGCCACCGACCGCGCCTCGGCGAAGGCCAGCGTGCCCGCCAACTCCACCAGCACAGCCGTGATCAGCACCGGCCGCCGCCCGATGTGATCGGACAGCGACCCGGCGAACAGCAGCGTGACCAGCAGCGCGATGGCATTGGCGGCGTACACCCCGGTCGACACCAGGGCCGAGTAGTGCCACATCTGCTGATACACCGGATACATCGGCGACGGAGCCGAGGACGCGAACAGCAGCAGCGCCAGCGCGACGGCGAGCAGCCAGAACGCCGAGGTGTTCGACAACCGGTAGCGCGCAGGGGATTCGGTCAGGGCGTCGTCGGAGAGGTTGGGCATGGTTCCTCGGGCGATTCGTGGGATGTGTGCGGTTCGAGTCTGACCTATCCGGCCATGCCGCGCTCGGTGTCTCCACGATGCGGAACCACTTTCCCGATCGGAGCGCGTTCGACCGACCATGGTGCCCGCCGACGCTGGCAGGTCGCTGGCAGTCCGGTACCAGGGCCCTGCCAGCCGCGGCGGTCACTCTGCCGCCCGTACACGGGATTTCGGAGGAAGTCCCCCGGAGTCAGGGTTTCCGCCCTTCCGAGAACGAAAGTCGATCAATGAACAGCGACGCCAACCCTCGCGCGGGCCGCAAGGAATGGGCCGCGCTCGCGGTCCTCATCCTGCCGCTGCTGCTGGTTTCCATGGACGTCTCGGTGCTGTATTTCGCGGTGCCCTTCATCGTGCGCGACCTCGATCCCAGTGCGACACAGCAGCTGTGGATCTTCGACATCTACGGTTTCGTGCTGGCCGGACTGCTGCTGACCATGGGCGCGCTGGGCGACCGCATCGGCCGGCGACGGCTGCTGCTGATCGGCGCGGTCGGCTTCAGCGTGGCCTCCTTCGCGGCGGCCTACGCGCCGAATGCCGAGGCGCTCATCGCCGCTCGGGCGGTACTGGGCATCGCCGGGGCGACGCTCATGCCGTCCACGCTGGCGCTGATCCGCAATATCTTCGTCCACGACGCCGACCGCACCAAGGCCATGGCGGTCTGGGCGGGTGTGATGAGCAGCGGGGTGGCCATCGGCCCGGTGCTCAGTGGCGCACTGCTGCAGTACTTCTGGTGGGGTTCGGTGTTCCTGATCAACATCCCGGCCATGGTGCTGCTGCTCGGCCTGGCCCCGGCCATGCTGCCGGAATACCGTGGGGCGCGGGCGGAACGGTTCGACTGGCTCAGCGCGGCGCTGTCGCTGGCGGCGGTCATGCCGGTCATCTACGGGTTGAAGGAGTGGGCGGCCAACGGATTCACGGTGACGCGCCTGGTGATCCTGCTGGCCGGGCTCGCGATCGGCGTGGTGTTCGCGATCCGCCAGCGCCGGGTGCCCGAGTCGATGCTGGACGCCGCACTGTTCGGCAAGCGCGTCTACACGGTGTCGGTGTCCGCGCAGCTGCTCGGCATGTTCGCGCTGGTCGGCAATGCGGTCTTCGTGACCCAGTACCTGCAGTCGGTGCTCGGCCTGAGCCCGTTCGTCTCGGCGCTGTGGAGTCTGGCCCCGGCCGTGCTGGTGGGCGGCGCGGCCCCGCTGGCGGCGGTGTTCGCGCCGAAGGTGGGTCCGGGCCCGGTGATCGCCGCCGGATTCCTGCTCGCGGCTTCGGGTTTCGTGGTCATGGCGCTGGCGGGCGTGCATTCGCCGGCGCTGGTGTTGATCGCTGCCGGGCTGCTGGGCGCGGGCCTGGTGATGGTGATGACCCTGGTCACCGATCTGGCCATCGGCGCGGTCTCCGCCGAACGCGCGGGCGCGGCGTCCGCGGTGCTCGAGACCGGCGGCGAATTCGGTGGCGCGCTGGGCATCGCGGTGCTCGGCAGTATCGGCGCGGCCGTCTACGAAAACCGGGTCGACCGGGTCGTTCCCGCCGATCTGCCCGCCGCGGCGGCGCATACTGTCCATGAAACCCTCGGTGGCGCAGTCGGTGTCAGCGCCTCCCTGCCGGGCGAGGCCGGTGCGGCCGTGCTCGCCGCGGCGCGGGCCGCCTTCACCTCGGGCATGAACACCATGGCCGTGGTCGGCGCGGTCGTCATGGTGCTGGCCGCGCTGGGCTGCGGGGTGCTGTTGCGCTCCGACCGCCCCGCCTCGGAGCCCACCGCCGTCGACGACGCCTTGGTCTGAGGAGATTCCCATGGCCCGCAACTCGATTCGTATCCGGCCCACCACCGTCGCGATGGGCGAGGCGAGCGACCCGAGCCGCTACTACCTGCCCGCCGATCCGGCGAATCTGCTGCACGCCGACCCCGCCCGGCGCGACACCGTGAAATTCGCCGGCGGCACAGCGACTCTGGCCGGGCACCTGTATCGGCCGCCGGGTGTCGCCGCCGACGCGCGCACGCCCGGCGTGGTCATGTGCGGGCCGATCAGCAGCGTGAAGGAGCAGACGCTGCCGCATTACGCGCAGCGGCTGAGCGACGCGGGCTACACGGTGCTCACCTTCGACCCGCGCAATCCTGGTCCTACACCCTGACCGCGGATTCCCTCGAGCCGTACTTCCTCTACAACTCCGTCGTCCACGCACCGCTGGTGGCTCCCACTCCGCTCCAGATCATCCACGGCACCACCGATTCCGCGCTGCTGCCCGAGTACGCACAGCAGGTCTACGATGCCGCCTCCGGCGACAAGGAACTGATCTGGCTCGACACCCGCAATCACATCGAGCTCTACGACCAGGACCCGTACGTGAGCACGGCCGCCGCGCACGCCGTCCGCTGGCTCGACCGGCACCTGCGCTAGCCGCCGTCGCCCTTGCGGTAGCGCAGCGGCGGGACGTCGTAGCGGCGGCGGAAGGCCCGGCTGAACGCGGCCTCGGAGTCGTAGCCGACCTGATGCGCCACGCTCGCGACGGGAATCGGCGTGGTGCGCAACAGGGTCGCGGCCCGGGCCAGCCGCCGGTCGGCCAGGTAGGCGGCGGGCGGCTGGCCCAGGCGCCGGGTGAAACGGTCGGTGAAGGTGGTGCGCGACATCGAGGCCAGCGCGGCCAGATCCGACACCGACCAGGGGGCGGCGGGGGAGCGGTGAATGGCGGTCAGGACCGGGGCGAGGGCGGGATCCAGCGCCGCGGTCAGCCAGCCGGGCGCGGCGCTGTCGGTGGACCAGGCCCGCAGCGCGTGGATGAACAGCAGGTCCAGGATGCGCGAGATCATGGCGGCCGCGCCCGGGCGCGGATCGGTGACCTCGACCAGCAGCAGCTCCAGGCTCAACGGCAGCCATTCGCGCCCGGGACCGGTCCCGGTGATGGTGATGGCCGGGGCGAGCACGGAAAGCAGTGGCGCGGCCTGGGGTTCGTCGACCAGGAACGACCCGGTCACCCAGCGGGCCGGGCCGTCGACGGCCTCGAGGGTGTGGGCGTCGCCGCGCGCCAGCACCACCATGTCGCCGGAATGGACTGCGACGTCGGTGGATTCGCCCTCGACCCGCAGCGCGACGCTGCCGTGCTCGACGATGTGCAGCACCCGTCGACCGCCCGGAACCCGCACCGGCGCACCCGGTTCGGCGTCGTGGCGGGTGACGGCGCGTCCGCGCAGCCGCACGGTCTCGAGGATCTCCGAGAGCGCGTCCAGCTCGGCGTCCGCGGCCATCTCCGCCAAGCCCGGTGAATCGGCAAAGTTTTGCGGCGATCGCGTCATGGTCTTTGCTCCAGCATCCGAATAGCGTAGTTCTCGCAACCCGGGAAGCGCACAAGGATCGGCACGACAAGAGGAGACACGCCATGGCCGACAAGCCAGCGATCGTTCTGGTGCACGGATTTTGGGGCGGCGCGGCCCACTGGGCGAAACTGATCGTCGAACTGCGCCGGCGCGGCTACGAGTCGCTGCACGCGGTGGAGAACCCGCTCACCTCGCTGGCCGACGACGCCGAGCGGACCCGGAAGATGGTGCGCCAGATCGCGGGACCGGTGCTGCTGGTGGGGCATTCCTACGGCGGCGCGGTCATCACCGAGGCCGGTGACCTGCCCAATGTCGAGGGCCTGGTCTATGTCGCGGCCTTCGCGCCCGACGCCGGGGAGAGCCTGGCCCAGCTCAGCCAGCAGGGTCCGCCGCCCGCCGCGAGCGATGCGGTGGCCCCGGATTCCGACGGCTACCTGTGGATCGACCAGGGGAAATTCCACGACAGCTTCTGCCAGGACCTCACCGAGGACGAGGGCCTGGTCATGGCGGTCACCCAGAAGGCCCCGGTCGGCTCGACCTTCGGTGACACGGTCACCGTTCCGGCGTGGCGGTCCAAGCCGTCGTGGTACCAGGTCTCCACCGAGGACCGGATGATCAATCCGGACGCCGAGCGCCGCATGGCCGAGCGGATCGCCCCGCGCCGGACCGTGGAACTGCCCGCGAGCCATGCGTCGCTGGCCTCGCAGCCCGGTGCGATCGCCGATCTGATCGATGCCGCGGTGACCGATCTGGGCTACAACTAGCGCGCTCCCGGACCCTCGGCGCATCCTGGACAGGGGTGCGCCGGGGTTCTTGACTTTCCACACCCGCCCGCGCATCGTGGAATAGTTAGCATCGCTAATTGATGGGGAGAAATCCTGTCGCCCGAACGGCTTTCGACGGTCATCGTGGCGAGGAACCAGGGAGGCTGTTGATGGTCGAGGACACCACGCGGGCAGAGCTCGAGAAGCAGATCGCGTCCGAGCTGATGCGGGAGCAGGTAGCGAAGGCGTTCGAGAAGCTCTTCGCCGACGAGCAGATACGCGCGGCGATGCCGCTGCCCGAGGTGGCCGAGGCCGCCCAGCAGTCCGGGCTGGGGCTGGCCCGGGTGGTGGCGACGCTCATGGAGGGCTATGCCGAACGCCCGGCCGTCGGGGAACGCGCCAGCGAGATCGTGGTCGACGCGGACGGTCGGCACATCCGTCGGCTGCTGCCCGCCTACCGGACCCTCAGCTACGGCGAACTGTGGTCGCGCGCCGGGGCGATCGCCGCGAGCTGGCAGCACGACGAGCGGAATCCGCTGCGCGCGGGTGACTTCCTGAGCATCCTCGGCTTCGCCAGCGGTGATTTCACCGTCCTCGAGCTCGCCGCCATCCGGCAGGGCCTGGTGACCGTCCCCTTGCAGTCGAGTGCGAGTGCGGCGCAATGGCATTCGATCATCACCGAGACCGGCTCCCGGGCGCTGGCGGTCAGCCTGGAACTGCTCGAACCCGCGGTCGAATGCGTGCTGAGCGGCACCCCCGTGACCTCCCTCGTGGTCTTCGATTTCGAACCCGCCGACGACCGGCAGGCCGAGACCTTCGCCGCCGCGCAGCGCCGCATCGCGGAATCGGGGGCGGACCTCACGCTGGAATCCCTTGCCGCCGTGGTCGATCGAGGCGCCACGCTGCCGGAGGCCCCGCTGTACGTCCCGGCCGACGAGGACGAACTCGCCGTGCTCATCTACACCTCGGGCAGCACCGGAACACCCAAGGGCGCGATGTACCCGCACCGCCTGGTGACCGGAATGTGGCTGGGCCCCACCTTCATTCCGGCCCCCGTCATGAACCTCTGCTACATGCCGCTGAGCCATGTCGCCGGTCGGATGGTCCTGACCGGCACCTTCGCGCGCGGCGGCACCGCCTACTTCGCCGCCGCCAGCGATATGTCGACCCTGTTCGACGACATCGCCCTGGCCCGCCCCACCGAGGCGTTCTTCGTGCCCCGCGTGTGCGACATGGTGTTCCAGCGCTACCAGGGCGAGCTGCAGCGCCGCGTCGCCGCCGGCGAGTCCGCCGAGGACGCCGATGTCGCGGTGAAGACCGAACTGCGGGAGGACTTCCTGGGCGGTCGGCTGGTCCGTCTGATGGTCGGCAGCGCCCCCATCTCCGCCGAGATGCGCGAGTTCATGGGCTCGGTCATGGGCCAGCCGGTCATCGACGGCTACGGCTCCACCGAGGCCGGCGGCGGCATCCTCATCGACAACGAGATCCGCCGCCCACCGGTCCTCGACTACAAGCTCGCCGATGTGCCCGAGCTGGGCTATTTCTCCACCGACAAGCCGTATCCGCGCGGTGAGCTGCTGGTGAAGTCGATGCAGCAGATCCCCGGATACTTCAAGCGGCCCGAGGTGACCGCGGAGATCTTCGACGAGGACGGCTTCTACCGCACCGGAGACGTGGTCGCCGAGGTCCGGCCCGACTACCTGGTCTACGTGGACCGGCGCAACAATGTGCTCAAGCTGTCGCAGGGCGAGTTCGTGACCGTGGCCAAACTCGAGGCCGTCTACGCCACCAGCCCGCTCATCGCGCAGATCTTCGTGTACGGGTCCAGCGAGCGCTCGCACCTGCTCGCCGTGGTCGTCCCCACCGAGGCCGCGCTCGCGCTCGAGCCCGCCGAGATGACCACGGCCATCACCGAATCCATGCAGGAGATCGCCAAGGAGGCCGAACTCGAATCCTATGAGATCCCGCGTGCCTTCCTCGTCGAACACGAGCCGTTCACGCAGGACAACGGCCTGCTGTCGGGCATCGGAAAACTGTTGCGGCCCAAGCTGAAGGAACGCTACGGCGAGCGGCTCGAGCAGCTCTACACCGAGCAGGCGCAGCAGCAGCTCGACGAGCTGGCCGCGCTGCGGCGCGAGGCCGCGGACCTGCCGGTGCTCGAGACGGTGCGCCGGGCCGCCCGCGCGGTGCTCGGCGGCGAGGAGCCCCAGCCCGATTCGCGCTTCACCGATCTGGGTGGGGATTCGCTGTCGGCGCTGTCGTTCTCGACGCTGCTCGGCGAGATCTTCGGGGTCGAGGTGCCGGTGGGCGTCATCGTCAGCCCGGCCAACGGACTGGCGGAGTTGGCCGCGCACATCGAAGCCGAACGCGCCTCGGGCGGTTCGCGGCCGACGGCGGCAACTGTCCACGGCGGCAGCGAGATTCGGGCCGCCGACCTGACCCTGGACAAGTTCATCGACGCGGCGACACTGGCAGCCGCGCCCACGCTCCCGCACGCGCCGCAGCCGCCGCGCACCGTGCTGCTGACCGGCGCCAACGGTTATCTCGGCCGCTTCCTGTGCCTGGAATGGCTGCAGCGCCTGGAGGATACGGACGGCACGCTCGTCTGCGTCATTCGCGGCCAGGACGCGGCGGCGGCCCGGCGGCGACTGGACGAGGTGTTCGACAGCGGCGATCCGGAGCTGGTGCGGCGCTACCGGGACCTGGCCGAACGCCGCCTGCGGGTGCTGCCCGGCGATATCGGTGAACCGAATTTCGGCCTGAGCCACTCGGATTGGCAGGAGCTCGCCGACACCGTCGACCTCATCGTGCACCCGGCCGCCCTGGTCAACCACGTGCTGCCCTACGGACAGCTGTTCGGCCCCAATGTCGTCGGCACGGCCGAGGTGATCCGGCTGGCGCTGACCACCACGCTCAAGCCGGTCACCTACCTGTCCACGGTCGCGGTCGCCGCGCAGATCGATCCGGCCGTCTTCACCGAGGACGGCGACATCCGCGAGATCAGCGCGGTGCGTGCCCTCGACGACGGGTACGCCAACGGCTACGGCAACAGCAAGTGGGCCGGTGAGGTCCTGCTGCGCGAGGCGCACGACCTGTGCGGGCTGCCCGTGGCGGTGTTCCGGTCGGACATGATCCTGGCGCACAGCGAATTCGCCGGTCAGCTCAACCTGCCGGACATGTTCACCCGGCTGCTGCTCAGCGTGCTCGCCACCGGTCTGGCCCCGAAGTCGTTCTACGCCTTGGACTCCCAGGGCAATCGGCAGCGCGCGCACTACGACGGCCTGCCCGCCGACTTCACCGCCGCCGCCATCACCACCCTGGGCAGCCGGGTGAGCGAGGGTTTCGAGACCTACGACGTCCTCAATCCGCACGACGACGGCATCTCCCTCGACGAATTCGTGGACTGGCTCATCGAATCCGGCCATGCCGTCGACCGCATCGACGACTACCGGGACTGGTTCGGCCGCTTCGAAACTGCCCTGCGCACCCTGCCCGAACAGCAGCGCGCGGCCTCGGTGCAGCCGCTGCTGCACGCCTACCGCCACCCGGGGATGCCCATTCCCGGCTCGGTGCTGCCCGCCAAGCGGTTCCAGACCGCGGTGCAGCAGGCCGAGATCGGCCCGAACGGCGACATCCCGCACCTGACCAAGGAACTCATCGACAAGTACGTGGCGGACCTGACGCTGCGCGGGCTGCTCTAACCCTCGCGCAGCCGGAGGTAGTGGCCGAGGCGACCGGCCGCGTCGAGCATGGCGAGGCTCTGCGCGGTCAGCCGGGCCCGCCAGTCCTCGAGGGCCCGGGCCAGGGAGTCGGTGCCGCCGGCGGCACGCACCTGCTGGATCACGGTGGCGATGTGGTCCAGCGGGTAGCCGCCGCGGCGCAGCAGGTGGGCGAGTTCGGCATCGCGGATGTCGGGTGCGCCGTAGCGGCGGTATCCGGTGGCGGATTCCCTTGCCGGGAGCAGGATTCCGGCGCGCTCCCACTTGCGCAGCGTGGCCGCGGTGACGTGCAGGCGGTGTGCCAGTTCGCCGATGGACCAGGCGCCGGTTTCCGGTGCCGGGTCCGCCTCCGTGTCGGAGGTCAGGTGGCGCACCGCTCTGCGGACGGTGTCGAGGGTGTCGCGGTCCCGCAGTGATTGCTGATGCCCGCGGTCGATGATCAGCAGCGCGGTGTCGAGGTCGTCCTCGTGGATCGCGGTCATGACGCGGCCCCCACTGGCATGACCGTAGGCCCGCGCCAGCGCGAGAAACGCCTCGAGGGCCGCCGCGTGCCGCTCGGTGTAGATCCGGTAGCCGCTCGCCGTGCGCTCGGCGGGCGGCAGGAATCCGTCCTGCTCGTAGTTCCGCACGGCCTGGGTCGACAGGCCGTGCGCACGGGCCAGGTCCGAAGGGCGCAGGGTGCTCATCGTATTGAGACTTTACCGGCAATCGATAGACCACCAGCTGGCGATATGCCATTCGAAGTATCAACCGGGGTTTCAACGATACGATTCATCTACATGACTCAGGACATTCGAGACTTCGTCCCCGCCTCATGTGAGCTGCTCGGACTGGGCGAGCCGACCCATCTGGAACCGGCCTTCGCCCGCATCCGCAACGAACTCCTCCCGCGACTGATCGAGCGCGGCTTCCGATCCATCGCACTCGAGACCGATCGCGTGGCCGCCCTCACCGTGAACGACTACGTCCAGGGCGGACCCGGAACCCTGGACGAGGTCGCACGCGCGGGCTTCTCACACGAATGGGGCGAACGACCGGTCAATCAGGAACTGGTCGCCTGGATTCGCGACCACAACCGCACCCGCCCGCCGCAGGACCGCGTGACCTTCCACGGTTTCGACGCCCCGATGGAGAACTTCAGCGCGCCCAGCCCCCGCCCCTACCTCGAATACGCCCGCGACTACCTGAAACTCGATCACGACATAGCGGCCCTCGCCGGTGACGATCACCGCTGGAGCCGCATGGAATCGGTCATGGATCCCGCCGCGTCCCCGGGCCGCACACCCGAGGCGAAACGGCTGCGCACCCTCGGCGAGGACATGCACTTCACGCTCTACTACCGCGCCCCCGACCTGATCGCCGCCACCTCCGCCGCCGAATGGTCCAGGGCCGAAACGCATCTCACCGCCGCCCTGGCCCTGCTCCGCTACCACGACCAATGCGCGGCCCCCCTCCCGCAGCACGAACGCCTCACACCGCTGGCCGCCACCCGCGACACCCTCATGGCCCGGAACCTCCTGGCCATCCGCCGCCTCGAAGCCCGCCGCGGACCCACCCTGGCCTTCGCCCACAACCTCCACCTGCAACCGGTCCTGACCACCATGCCGATGCCCGACCAGGACCACACCTGGTTCAGCGCCGCCGCGATCGTCGACTCGCTACAGGTCCTCGACTACACCTTCATCCCCGGAAGCCTCGGCCGCAACGCGTCTTTCGGCCTGGCCGCGCCTGAGCCCGACACCTACGAAGGACTGCTGGATGCCCGTATCTCCACCTGGGGCCTGACATCGACCACGGAGATAATGGCCGCCCGTCCCCGCGCGGACGCCATGCCGCACGGCCACTTCCCGCTGACCGCCGACATCCTCGACCGCGCCGATGCGGTCCTGCACATCAGCGACGGCGCGGCAATGCCCCAGCCTGCTGACTGCTGAATCCGGCGCTGTCCTTCGTCGTCGGGGGTGATATCGCATGGTCATCCCGGCATTCTCCTGGCCGGGAACCTGCGTGCCGCAGTGCATTCCGGCCGAAGCGCGGAATGACGAGGTTACGTCCGGCCCGTCTAGTCGGCCGCCGCTGGGATCTCCAGTCCGTGTTGCAGGGCGGCGACGGTGCGGTCCAGGATCTCGTAGAGGGTGCGGACCGAGGGGTCGGGCTGCGCCACCCAGTGGTCGAGGCCGACGCCGAAGGCCGAGAAGCAGGTGGTGGCGGCGAGTTTGGCGCGCAGGTCGTCCTCGGGCAGCCCGGCCCGGTGGGCGAAGCTGCGGGCCAGGGCGTCGCGGCGGCCGAAGGAGCCGGTGAAGTTCTCCTGGCGCAGTTGGGGATTGGTGATCAGGACCAGGCGGGCGCGGCGGGCGGTGTCGGCCTGGCGGCGGCGCAGGTCGAGTTGGGAGTCGTCGAGCAGGAAGTCGCGCAGGGCGGCGCGCAGGGCGACGAAGACGGCCTCGGTGGGCGGGCGCAGGTCCAGGGCGGCCAGCAGGTGGGCCATGACGTCTTCCTCGTGGCTGAAGACCACGGCCGTCTTGGAGGGGAAGTGGCGGTGGAAGGTGCGCCGCGACACGTGGGCGGCATCGGCGATCTCCTGGACCGTGGTCTGCTCGAAGCCGCGGCGTTCGAAGAGCAGCAGCGCGGCGTCGATCAATTCGCGCCGCACCCTGGCCTTTTCCCGTTCCCGCAACCCGGTCGGTGCCGTCATTCCACCCTCTCGTAGGCGTGTCCCGAGACCCTGATGTCTCAATGTGACACTTCACAGGATAGTCTGGCCGAAGTGTCTCACTGTGACACCAACGCGAGATGAGTACGAGAGGACTCTCCGATGACCCGACGCACCGTGATCTCCCTGGTCTCGGCGGCACTGCTGGCCACCGGCCCGCTGGCCGCCACCGCCCTGGCCGACCCACCCGCCACGGCCGAGGGCGCGGCCCCGGGCACCGTCGTCGGCAATGACGCCCTGGCGCAGAATCTCTGGATCGAGGGCACGGGTTCGGCGCGCAAGCTCACCTACTGGACCCGCGACTCCCTCGATCAGCCCGCACTGTCCACCGGCGTTGTCTTCACCCCGGCGGGTACCCCGCCGCCCGGCGGCTGGCCGGTGCTGTCCTGGGAACACGGCACCGTCGGCCTCGGCGACGACTGCGCGCCCTCGGTCGCGGGCCGTGCCGACCGTGACATGGGCTTCCTCGCCACCTGGATGAAGCAGGGCTACGCCATCGTCGCCACCGATTACATCGGTCTGGGCACGCCCGGCGTGCACGCCTACCTCGACGGCCGCGCCGAGGCGCACGCCGCCATCGACATGGTCCGTGCCGCCCACGCGGTGGATGATTCCCTCGCAAACAAGTGGGTGGCCATCGGCCAGTCGCAGGGCGGCGGCGCAACGGTTTTCACCGCCTCGCTCGCGACTCGCTATGCGCCCGAACTGGATTACCGCGGCGCGGTGGCAACCGGCCCGGCCTCCAATGTCGTCGACGCCGCCACCCTCATCGGCCCGGACACCCCGCCCATCGGTTCCTCGCACATCACCGCCTACGCCACCTACGTGTTCGGCGGGCTGAAGGCCGCGCGCCCGGATTTCGATCTGGACAGCTACCTCACCCCGCTCGGCAAGGATCTGGTGACCGCCGGGCAAACCCTCTGCTTCACCCCGATGGCCGAGCGCGCCACCGGCGTCTCGCTCGACCAGCTGGTGTCCCGGCCGCTGAACGAGGGTGACTTCGTGCCCGTCGCGCGCTCGGTCATGGATGTGCCGCTGACCGGCTACGACCGTCCGCTGTTCATCGGCCAGGGCACCAATGACACGGACGTCCCCGCCCCGCTGACCGCCAAGCTGGTGGCCGATATGGCCGCCGCCGGAACGCATCCCGAGGTGCACGTGTACCCGGGCAAGGATCACAGCGGCGCCATGCTGGCCTCGCTGGCCGACAGCGTGCCGTTCGTGGCCCGACTATTCGCCTGATCCGAATCGAAAGGCCGAGTGGCGCGATGCCACTCGGCCCGGGTCACGGCTGTGGTCTCAGCCGATGGTGACGGTGGTGTCGATCAGGCCGAACACCTCGCCCTGCGGTCCGGCGACGATGGCCATCCGGCCGAACGGGCTGTCGGCGGGCTCGCCGAGAATGCTCGCGCCGAGCTGCTTGGCCTTCGCCGCGGCGGCGTCGGTGCCCGCGACCTGGAACCAGGTCAGCCAGTAGTTCGCGTCCGCGCCCGGCTGACCGGTCGAGTCGCCCACGCCGCCCATGGGGCGGCCGTCGGCTCCGGCGAAGGTCGAGTACGACATCTGCTCGTTGCCGATCTCGTCGAACTTCCAGCCGAAGACCTGAGCGTAGAAGTCCTGGGACGGCACGTACGAGCCGGTGTGCAGGTCGTTCCAGCAGTACGCGCCGGGCTCGTTGAAGATCCCGGCTCCGGTGTGCGCCTTGGCTTCCCACACGCCGAAGACCGCGCCCGCGGGGTCGGCGGCGATGAACATCCGGCCGACGTCCATGACGTCGAACGGCGGCATGAACACCGTGCCGCCCGCCGCCTGCACCGAGCCCGCGACCGCGTCGGCACTGTCGGCGGCGAAGTAGGTGGTCCACACCGACGGCATGGCCACATCGCCCATCTTGGGGCCGATGCCCGCGGCCGGGCGGCCGTTCAGCATGGCCATCAGGTATCCGCCCGCTTCGGGCGGACTGTCGAGGACGTCCCAGCCCAGCAGCTGGGAGTAGAAGTCCCGCGCGGCGGCGGGATCGTCGACCGAACAGTCGACCCAGCACGGAGTTCCTTGTGGCCAAGCTTTGTCGGTGGTGGGCATGGGCTCAGCTAACCACGCTTTCCGGCAATCCGGACTCGGAATTCCGACCGGTCATGAACTGATGTGGAATATTCACCCGGCACTGTGGCGAAAGTCCGTTCGAATTCGCTGTTGATTTCCGTCGATCGATGTCCAATCGGTGCGCGAGGGAGTCGAATTGTCCACGGTGCGGCGGGCGGCATACGAGGTATTGCGGGCTTTCGGAGCGACCACCATCGTCGCGAATCCCGGATCGAACGAACTGCCGTTTCTCGACCGTATGCCCGACGACTTCCGCTTCGTCCCGGGCCGGTGTGCGTATCGATTCCGCTCGACGATTGGCGGCGCGAATCCGATTCCGACACCGGCGCTTACGCGGCCACCCGCCGGATTTCCGGCAATCCGCAAGTGCCGCAGGCCGATATCGATCGGGTCGCCCAAATATCGGAAAACGCGGCGAATCCGGTTCTGGTGCTGGGACCCGACGTCGACGAATACGGCGGCTGGGAGGCCGCCATCGCACTCGCCGAAAAGCTGCGCACGGAAGTGTATCTGGGCAGCGGCGAATACTCCCGCATGCCGTTCCCACCGATCACCGCTGTTTCCGTGGGGCGCTCGGCTCGACGGTGGCCCAGGTCCGCGAGCGACTGACGGCCTGTGACACGGTGACCCGGCCGCCGCGCTGTGGCAGCTCGCCGAGGCCGTGTCGATCTCGACCTGCCCCATGCCGCAGCCGCGCCCCACCCCGGATCCCGCACCCGCCACGTCCCACTTCACCGAGCACCAGCTCTGGGACGTCCTATCCGAAACCCGGCCCGCCGGAGCCCAACTCGTGTGGGACGCACCCTCGATGATCGGCTGGTGGAACCGCGTCCCGATCACCGAGCCTTCCTCACCCCCGGCCCCCACCTGATCGAGGTCAACGTCACCGCCCAGTCCAGCGGAATGTTCTGATCAGGCGCGGTGGGGGTAGGCGCCGCCGTCGACGACGATGCGCTGGCCGGTGAGGTAGCCGGCGGCGGGGGAGACGAGGAAGGTGACGACGTCGGCTACCTCCTCGGGGCGGCAGACGTGGCCGAAGGGGGAGGTGTCGTCGAGGTCGGTGGCCTGCCGCACGGCGCCGCCGCTGAGGGCGGCGGTGAGGCGGTCGCCCATGTCGGAGGAGACCAGGCCGGGGGCGACGATGTTGACGTGAATGCCGTTGGGGGACTCCTCTTTCGCGAGGGTGTGGGCGAGGGCTTCGAGGGCGGCCTTGGCCATGTTGTAGGGGGCGCCGTTCGCGCCCAGGGCGTGGGCGGCGACGCTGCTGATCATGATGATGTCGCCGCGCGGGCACTTGCGCATTTCCGGCAGGACGAGGCTGGTCAGGTGGTGCGGGCCGATGGCCTGAATGCGCAGCAGGCGTTCGACCTCCGCGGAATCGGTGTCGGAGACCGCGCGGCCCCGGCTGGCGATGCCGCCATTGTGGACCAGAATGCTGATCGGGCCGAGTTCGCCGGTGACCCGGTCGACCATCGCTGCCACCGCCGCCGGATCGTCGACCGACGCCTGCACCGCCAGCGCGGTCGCGCACCACGATCTGGTCCGCGTCGCGGATCGTGGACAGCCGGTGGGCGATCGTGATGGTGGTGCGGTCGGCCGACAGGGTGTCGATGGCCGCCTGCACCTCGCGTTCGGTTCTGGTGTCCAGGGCGCTGGTCGCCTCGTCGAGCACCATGATCGGTGGGTTGCGCAGGATGGCGCGCGCTACCGCCAGGCGCTGCTTCTCGCCGCCGGAGAAGCGGTAGCCGCGCTCGCCGACGAGGGTGTCGTAGCCGTCGGGCAGGCTCATGATGTGCTCGTGGATCTGCGCGGCGCGGGCGGCCGCGTGCAATTCCTCCAGGGTCGCATCGGGTTTGGCGAAGCGCAGGTTGTCTGCCACCGAGGAGTGGAACAGGTAGGTCTCCTGCGACACGACGCCCACGGCCGCGGACAGATCCGCGAAACTCAGATCCCGTACGTCGACGTCGTCGACGGTCACCCGGCCGGACGTCACGTCGTAGAGCCGCGCCACCAGATAGCCGAGTGTCGTCTTGCCCGAACCGGTTTCGCCGACGATCGCCAGGCTGGTCCCGGCGGGCACCTCGATATCGATATCGCTCAGCACTTCCCGGTCCGCGTCGTAGGCGAACCCGACCTTCTCGAAGCGAACCGCCCCGGTGACCCGCGCGGGCAGGGGAGTGGGCCGCTCGGGTTCCTCGATATCCGGTCGCAGATCCAGGTATTCGAAGATCCGCCCGAACAGGGCCAGCGAGCTCTGGATGTCCACGCCGGTGGACAGCAGCATGACGGTCGGCCGCAGCAGGCCGCTCTGCAAGGTGGTGAACGCGACCAGGGTGCCGATGGAGACCAGCGGATGCCCGTTGGCCACCGTCATGCCCGCCGCCCAGTAGATGACCGCGGGCATGGCCGCCATGACGATCGAGATGGTCGACTGCCGCCACCGCCCGGCCATGCTGGAACGGATCTCCAGATCCACCAGGCCCCGCGACTCCCGCGTGAAGTCGTCCACCAGCGCCGGTGAGCGACCCATGGTGCGCGCCAACAGGATTCCGCTCACCGACAGCGATTCCTCCACGATCGCCGACATGCCCGCCAGCTTGCGCTGCTTCTCGGCGGTGATGCGCCGGCGCTCGGAGCCGACCTTGCGGCTGATCCACACGAACAGCGGCAGCATGACCAGCGAGACCAGCGTGAGCCGCCAGTCCAGCGCGGCCATGGCGATGACCGCCGCGACCACGGAGGTGAAGTTGGAGACCAGCGAGGTGATGGTCGAGGTGACCGTGGACTGCATGCCGCCGATGTCATTGGCGATGCGCGACTGCACCTCGCCGGTGCGGGTGGTGGTGAAGAACGACAGCGGCATCGACTGCAGCCGCGCGTACACCGCCGACCGCAGATCGTGCATGACGTCCTGGCCGACCGCGGTCGAGATATAGGTCTGCAGCACGCCGAACACACTGTTCAGCGCGGCGACGGCGATCATGCCGACGGCCAGCACGGTCAGCAGCCCGGTGCGCCCGTGCGGCAACGCGTCATCGATGATCCCGCGCAGCAGGAACGGGGAGGCCAACCCGGCCAGCGAGGCGAGTCCAACAAGTGCCGCGACCAGGGCCAACCGCCCACGATAGGGATGAAAGAGCCGGACGATCCGGCGAAGTCCAGGTTGTGAAGCCATAGCGCCTCCTTTCCAACGGAGTCACGCGCTGTAACTGAGTCTGACTCATAATTGTTCCGAGGACAATGAGTTATGCTCTGAATCATGTCGACCAGCCCCGGAGCCGAGCCCGCCGCCGCGGACGACGACCTCATCGAACTCTTCTTCCGCACCACCAAGCGCCTGCGCCGCACCCAGGCCGCTCGCCTCTCGCCCCTCGGCCTCACCCCGGCCCAGTCCCGCGCCCTGCGCATCGTCGGACGCGCCGACGAACACGGCGACCAACCCCTGCGCATGTCCGTCCTGGCGGACCATCTCGGGATCGTGCCGCGATCGGCCACGACGGTGGTCGACGCCTTGGTCGCGGCGGATCTGGTTACCCGCGAACCGGATCCGGCCAACCGCCGGGCGACCCTGGTGACCCCGACCGCCGCCGGTCGCGCCGCGCTGGCCCGCATGTCCGAGGCGCGCCGCGACGCCGCGGAGGAGATCTTCGCCGCCCTCTCGCCTGCGCAGCGCCACACCCTCCGCGACCTCCTGGCGACGCTGGCAGCCGACATTCCCGCACCGGCTGACAAGCACTGACCGAGATCTGGCTCCTCCTGCGATCCGAGTCGCCTCGCCGGATGGAGAGCGCGGCCGGTCGGGCTGCGCCGGGTTCGAGGCATGGTGGCCATTCCTGGGAGCGGTGTCGCAATTCGTCGCCGCCCGCCGGATGGGCCGCCGCATGCTCGCCGCCGGTGCTCGTCGGGCGGGTTGTCGGTGTCGGCTCGCGTGGATCGGCCGGGCCTTCGAAGTGAGTCGGGGCTGGGCTGGGTGAGGGCGCACTGGCGGCGGGCCTGTCGGGGCGCGGGGCTAGCGTCGGGTGGGCCGCCGGGGCGTTCGGCGGTCGCACGGTGTCCCGACGAGGTGAGGATCTTCATGTCACGAGAGCTGGCCGACCTGCCGTTCGCACGTTTCCTGGAAGTGCGCGACTCGCTGGGGGAGGAGGGCGCCTACGACTGTGCCCACTTCGACGGTCTGTCGCTCGAGGACCCGCAGGTGCGGGGTGTGACGTTCAGCGAGTGTGCCGTCACCGCCAGCACGGTGACCGGTGGCATGTTCCGCTATTCGCGGTTCACCGATGTCTGGTTGCGGAGCACGCGGTGGATTCGCACCGATCTGTCCGAAACCAATTGGATGGATGCGGAATTCGTGCTCGCGGCGCTGTCGGGGGTGGAGGCGTTCGGGTCGACGCTGCGGCGGGTGAGCTTCCACAACTGCAAGTTCGATTCGGTGAACCTGCGCGGCGCCACGCTCATCGACGTCTCGTTCGTGGATTGCGTGCTGCGCGATGTCGACATCATGGACGCCAAGCTGACCGGCGTGACCTTCCCGGGCTCGGAGATCAGCGGGCTGAACCTGCGCAATGCCAAATTGAAGAATGTGGATCTGCGCCAGGCCCGTTCGATCGGGATCGCGGGCGGCGTCGAGTCGCTCACCGGGGCGACCATCACCAATCTGCAGCTGCTGGAACTGGCCCCCGTCTTCGCCGCCGCGTTCGGAATCGTGGTCGAAGACCTCTAGTGGGTAGCGCTAGTGAACTGACTGGGGTTACGCTCCTCACATGACGGAGTGGCAGCCCACGGCGTGCATCCTGTGTGAGTGCAATTGCGGCATCCAGGTGCTGCTCGGGCCGGACGGCCGGTCCTTCGAGAAGATCCGCGGCGACAAGCTGCACCCGGCCTCCGAGGGCTACACCTGCAACAAGGCGCTGCAGCTGGACCGGTACCAGAACGGCCGCACCGGCCGGCTGACCTCGCCGCTGCGGCGGCGCCCGGATGGCGGCTTCGAGGAAATCGATTGGGACACCGCGATTTCCGAGGTGTCGGCCCGGCTGCTGGAGGTCAAGCATCACTTCGGCGGTGAATCGATCTTCTACTACGGCGGCGGCGGGCAGGGCAATCACCTGGGTGGCGCGTACGCCCCGGCGACCATGGCCGCCTACGGCATCAAGTACCGGTCGAGCGCGCTGGCGCAGGAGAAGACCGGTGACTTCTGGGTCGGCGCGCGCATGGCGGGCCACCCCATGCGCGCCGATGTGGAGCACGCCGAGGTGGCGTTCTTCATCGGCAAGAATCCGTACCAGTCGCACGGCTTTCCGCGCGCCCGCACGGTCCTGAAGGAGATCGCCAAGGACCCGGCGCGCTCGATGATCGTGCTCGACCCGGTCCGCACCGAGACCGCCGAACTCGCCGACTTCCATCTGCAGCTGCGCCCCGGCACCGACGTGTACCTGCTGTCGGCGATGGCCGCGATCCTGGTGCGCGACAACCTGATCGACCACGAGTGGCTGGCCGAGCACACCACCGGCCTCGACGCCGTGCTTCCGGTACTGCGGTCGGTGCCGATCGAAAAGTATTGCGCCATCGCCGATGTCGACCTGGACCTGGTCACCGCCGCCACCCACCGCCTGGCCGGCGCCGAATCGGTGGCCGCGCTCGAGGACCTCGGCGTCCAGATGAACCGGTATTCGACCGTGGTCAGCTATGTCGAGAAGCTGGTCTGGATCCTCACCGGCAATGTCGGAAAGCCCGGCACCCAATACGCTTTCACCGGCCTGACCAATATCGGCCACGACCGCGGGCATCCGGCCGGGGAGGGCCCCAAGAGCCCGGTGGCGGGCGCGCAGATCGTGAGCGGCCTGGTGCCGTGCAATGTGATCAGCGAGGAAATCCTCACCGACCACCCCGACCGCTACCGGGCGATGTTCATCGAGAGCTCGAATCCCGCGCACTCCCTGGCCGATTCGGCCCGCATGCGCGAGGCTCTGGAGTCCCTGGAGTTGGTGGTCGTCATCGACGTCGCCATGACCGAGACCGCCCGCCTGGCCGATTACGTGCTGCCCGCACCCACCCAGTTCGAGAAGTACGAGGCCACATTCTTCAATTTCGACTTCCCGCGCAACATCTTCCACCTGCGCCACCCGGTGCTGCCCGCGCCGGAAGGCGTGCTGCCCGAGCCGGAGATCCACGCCCGGCTGGCGGAGGCCGCGGGCGTGGTCGGCGAGGCCGACTACGCGCCGTTGCGGGCCGCGCTCGCGCAGGGCCGCGAGGCGTTCGCCATGGCGTTCCTGGGTGTCCTCGGTGATCCGGCCCGTTCGAAGTTGGCTCCCGTCCTGCTGTACCGCACGCTGGGCGAGACCCTGCCCGAGGGTGCGGCGTCGGCGGCGCTGCTGTGGGCGGCGGCCTACAACATGGTGCGCAAGTTCCCGGCCAGCGTCGAACGCGCCGGGTACGGAACGGGTTTGGAGGCCGGTGAGCGGCTGTTCGAGGCGATACTCAACGGCAAGCACGGCGTCGTCATCTCCGAGGACGACTACGCCGAGACCTGGAACCGCGTGCGCGGCAACGTACTCCGCCTGGAGATCCCCGAGCTCCTGGACGTGGTCGCCACCCTCCCCGACGCGCCCGAGGACACCGGGGAGTTCCCGTTCATCCTGTCCGCGGGCGAACGCCGCGCTTTCACCGCCAACACCATCTTCCGGGATCCGGCGTGGCGCAAGCGCGATGCGGCGGGCACCCTGCGCATCAGTACCACCGACGCGGACCGCCTCGGCGTGACCGCGGGCGATCTGGTCCGCGTCACCACCCGACGCGGCACCGCCCAGGTCCCCGTCGAACCCACCGACCGCATGCGCCCCGGCCACCTGTCGCTCCCGAACGGCTTCGGGCTCGCCGTCGCCGACCCGGACGGCACCCCCGTCACCACCGGCACCGCCCCCAACGAACTGACCTCCTTCGACGCCCGCGACGAATGGGTCGGAACCCCCTGGCACAAGTACGTCCCCGCCCGCCTGGATACCGTGACCGCATGAAACGAACGAGTTTCGCGAACTGGCCGTGCACCGTCGCCCGCACCGTAGACCTGCTGGGCGACTGGTGGACGCCGTTGATCCTGCGCGAAGCTTTCTACGGCGCAAAGCGTTTCGACGATTTCGAATCCACCCTGGGCCTGAGCCGCAACATCCTCACCCAACGCCTCACCCGCCTGGTGGAAGCGGGCCTCCTGATCAAACACCCCTACCAGGACCGCCCGGTTCGCCACGAATACCTACTCACCGACCAGGGCCGAGACTTCTTCCCGGTCATCGCGGCCATGATGGCCTGGGGTGACCGCTACTTGGCCCCCGAATCCGGCGAGCCGATAACCCTCCACCACACCACCTGCGACCACGACACCCACGCCGAAGTCGTCTGCTCCCACTGCCGAGAACCCCTCCGCCACGAGGACATCTCGGCCCGCCTGGGCCCCGGCTTCCCGCCCCGTCTCCGCGAATCCGCCCTGGCGACAGGCCGTTTCGACGACTGAGAGCTCAACTCTGCCCGTCGAGCCGGTGCTCTTCGACGGCCACGGACAACGAGGTCCCGTTGAGATCCAGGAACAGATGCCGGTCGGTGACGGAGACCGTGAGGACATTGCGGCGGTCGAACAGACCGGCGGCGGAGTCGATGAAGGTGCGGTCGAAGGAGTAGACCGGGATGTCCTCCGCACGGTGGATGCGTTTCGCGGGGAGAGCGGCGAGGACCTTTGCGGGATCGCGGTGGGTGTAGATGGCGACGCGGTCGGCGAGTTTGCTGGCGCGGTGGATTCGGTCGGCGTCGGGGGCGCCCACATCGATCCAGGTCGTGAGTCGACCGGTGAGGTCGCGAACGAGGACCGGGGGTTCGTCGGTGGAGGAGACGCCGCCGTCGCTGAAGGTGATGCCCTCCTCGTACTCCAGGCAGTAGGCCAGCAGGCGGGTGAGCATGTATTCGGCGCTCTCGGAGGGATGGCGCGCGACCCGGAGCTCGAGTTCCTCGTAGACGCTGCGGTCCACATCCGCCAGATGGACGGTGACGGTGTGGATGGTCGAGTTCAGGGCCATAAGGACCAGAGCTTATCGGGGGAGTAGGGCACACTGGCAGGCACTATGCCCAGCATTCGCCGCGTGGTTCCCGCAGTCACGGCCGCAGTCGTTCTCGCCGCCGCGGTCGGTTGCGCGCACAGGCCCGCCGAGCCGCAGGAGCAGGAGCAGCCGGCCTATTCCGGCCCGGCCGAGCAGCTCATCACGGTGACCGCCGATTCGCCCACCGCCACGACCGCCGCCCTGACCGCGTGGGATCGCGATGGCGCGCAATGGGTTCGGCGGATCGGGCCGCTGCGGGCCGAGGTCGGAGCGCAGGGCGTCGGGCCCGCGAGTGAGACGGCCACCCGCTCCCCGGCCGGAATCTGGCCGCTCACAGAGGCATTCGGTATCGGCGAGAACAATGGCACCCGCCTGCCGTATCGCCGGGTCACCGAGTCGGATTGGTGGGTGTCGGATGTGAAGTCGCGGTATTACAACACCCACTTCCGCTGTGCGCCCGGCACTTGCCCGTTCGACGAATCCGCCGGTGAGGATCTCGGGGCGGCCGGTCCCGCCTACGATCACGCCGTGGTCATCGACTACAACCGCAGTCCCGTGGTCTCCGGAGCGGGTTCGGCGTACTTCCTGCACGTCGGCGACGGCAATCCGACGGCCGGTTGCGTCACACTTCCGGCCGGGCAACTCGATGCGGTGATGCGCTGGCTGGATCCGGCTCGCGGCCCGGTCATCGATATCGCCGTAAAGAACCGAATGCCCTGATCAGCGGCTCGAGGGCCTGTGCCTGTTCTCACACTGTCGCAAATGCGACCGCACTCCTGAGAATTGCCGATGTTTCGCTGAACTAAGGTTCGGGTATTCGACCTTGTCGAACACGATCACCGGTTCGCCGGTGATTGTCCGCTGGACGCGTCGGGGTGTCCTCCGGACGAAAGGATTAGGGATATGGGTGCGAGCCTGATGATCGTCGGGGACGACTTCCGGGTCCGTGACACCCTGCGGCTGGCGATGGAGCAGGAAGGCTACGAGGTCGCCGAAGCGGGTGCCGCCGAAGTGGCGCTGGAACGGTTGCGCAGCAATGGCGCGCCGGACGTCATGATCGTGGACATGCTGGTCGGCGAAATGGACGCCTTCACCTGTATTCGTGAGGTGCGGCGCGCCCACGAGGTACCGATCATGGTGGTCAGCGCCAGCGAGGACACCCACGACGTGGTGGCCGCGCTGGAGGCCGGGGCCGATGATTTCGTGACGAAGCCGTTCGAGATCAAGGAGATCAGCGCGCGCATGCGCGCGCTGCGCCGGCGGCCGCGCCTGGGCGCGCTGCCCGACGATCCGATGTCCGATCCGCCCGCCGAGATCGTGCTCGACGCCGATGATGATGCGCCGCTGGTGCTTTCGCCGGACGGCGGCGTCGTACGCCGCGGCGACGAGCAGATTCCCTTGACCATCACCGAGTTTCGGCTGCTGTGCGAACTGGCGGCCAACCCCGGCCGTGTGCTCAGTCGCACACTGTTGCTCGAACGCGCCTGGGACGAAGGCTTCTTCGGTGACGAACGCCTGGTCGACGTCCATATCCGCCGCCTGCGCACGAAGATCGAGTCCGACTCGTCGGATCCACGCATCGTGGTCACGGTCCGCGGCCTCGGATACCGCCTCGACATGCCGAAATAGCGGGTCTTTACGGTTTTCCCCGCCTGCGGAGTCATCGGATCGTCATGAGATCGCAATGAGTTCGCACGGTAGACCTCAACGTTCGATCGTCAGGCTGAGGCGGTCATGCAGATCCCAATCAGCAAATTTGACGCGATATCCCAGCAAACAATCGAGATCCGGGAACCGGTGCTCGCCGACGGCGCGCAGATGTGGCGCATTGCCCAGGATTCCCGAGTGCTCGACACCAACTCCAGCTACGCCTACCTGCTGTGGTGCCGGGACTTCCCGAACACCTCGATGGTCGCCGAAATCGACGGCGAGGTAGCCGGTTTCGTCATCGGCTACACCCGTCCCGCGCGGCCGCAGACCCTGTTCGTCTGGCAGGTGGCGGTCGATCACCCGCATCGCGGGCACGGCCTGGGCGTCGACATGCTCGACGCGCTGCTGGAAAGTTGTGCGGCCCAGGGCGTCACGCAGCTCGAGACCACGATTTCCCCCGACAATCCGGCCTCGGTAGCCATGTTCGCCTCGCTGTCGCGTCGGCGGGGCGCGGCCCTGACCCGCACCCCGCTGTTCACGGCGGATCAGTTCCCCGGCGGGCATCAGCCCGAGGATCTCTATCGCATCGCACCGCTCACCCCTCAGGAGGAATGGCGATGACACTGCCCGACATGACGGTTTTCGCGGACCTGGAATCGAATGTCCGCGGCTACTGCCGCTCTTGGCCGACGGTCTTCGACACCGCCTCCGGCGCCTGGTTGCGCGACGAGACCGGCCGGGAATACCTGGACTTCTTCGCCGGGGCGGGAGCGCTCAACTACGGGCACAACAATCCCGTCCTCAAGCAGTCGCTGCTCGACTACATCGCCGGTGACGGAATCACCCACGGCCTGGACATGTCCACAGTCGCCAAGCGTGAGCTGCTGGAAACCCTGCGCGACCGCATCCTGCGGCCCCGCGGCCTCGACTACAAGGTGCAGTTCCCCGGCCCCACCGGCGCGAACGCGGTGGAGGCGGCGCTCAAGCTGGCTCGCAAGGTGACCGGCCGCACCGAAATCCTCAACTTCACCAACGCTTTCCACGGCATGACGCTGGGCGCGCTGTCGGTCACCGGCAACGCCGCCAAGCGCGCGGGCGCGGGTGTCCCGCTGCAGCACGCCACTTCGATGCCCTTCGACGGCTATCTGTCCGGCCCCGACGATGATTCGTTCGAATGGATGGAACGCGTCCTCGACGACGCCTCCTCCGGCCTGGACAGCCCCGCCGCGGTGATCGTGGAAACCGTGCAGGGCGAGGGCGGTGTCAACATCGCGGGCGTGCAGTGGCTGCGCAAGCTGGCCGGATTGTGCGCCGCCCGTGAGATTCTGCTGATCGTCGACGACGTGCAGATGGGCTGCGGCCGCACCGGACCGTTCTTCTCCTTCGAAATGGCCGGTATCACACCGGATATCGTCACCCTGTCCAAGTCCATCGGCGGCTACGGCCTGCCCATGGCGCTGGTGCTGTTCAAGCCGGAACTGGATGTGTGGAAGCCGGGCGAGCACAACGGCACCTTCCGCGGCAACAACCCGGCCTTCGTGACCGCCCGTGCGGCGCTGGAACATTACTGGGCCGACGACGCCCTGGAGATCGCCACCCGGGCCAAGGCCGAGCGCATCGACCGCGCCCTGGCCGGCATGGTCGCGGCGTTCGACGGCATCACCACCCGCGGTCGCGGCCTCGTGCACGGCGTGGTGTTCGACGACGCCTCGGCCGCGGAGAAGGTGTGCGCCAGCGCATTCCAGCGCGGACTGCTGGTCGAGACCTCCGGGCCCGAGGACGAGGTGGTGAAACTGCTTCCGCCGCTGACCATCAGCGACAGCGAGCTGGATCACGGCCTGGAGCTGCTGGCCGAGTCGGTGGACGCGGTCTGCGGCGGGCGGGGGCGCTGACATGATCGTGCGCACCACCGCCGAGATCACCGGCACCGACCGCGATATCGCGGGCCCGGGCTGGCGCAGCAAGCGCATCGTACTGGGCGGCGACGGCGTCGGATTCTCCTTCCACGAGACCACGATCGACGCCGAGACCGTCCACGAATTCCACTACCAGAACCACATCGAGGCCGTCTGGCTCGTCGAGGGCGAGGGCACGCTGGTCGATCTCGACCACGGCACCACCTACGAGCTGGGCCCCGGCTCGATGTATCTGCTCAACGGCCACGAACGGCACCGCCTGTTCGCCCGCACCGGGATGCGCATGCTGTGCGTGTTCAATCCGCCGGTGACCGGGCGCGAGGTGCACGACGAGCACGGTGTCTATCCGCTCGTCGCCGTCGACTAGGAGGTTTCGCATGACGGAGGTTTCCGAATGACCCTGTCCAGTCCGGAGCGAATCGACCGCTACCGCACCCGCACCGTGGTCGGGACGCCGCCGATCGAACGCGACGACCCGACCGTGTGGGGCGAGATCGGCACTCCCGCGCTGGCCGACTTCGACGACAACGGCTACGCCATCGTCGAGAGCCTGCTCGACCCCTACGAGGTCGGCGATGTCGCCGGCGAGATCCAGCGTCTGACAAGCGATCCCGACCTGGTGCTCGACGACCGCGTGATCATCGAGCGCGCCTCGCACCGGGTGCGGTCGGTGTTCGACGTGCACCGGCTCAGCCCCGTCATCGCGGAGCTGGTGTGCGAGAGCCGGATCGCGGGGCTGGCGCGCCAGATCCTCGGCTCCGAGGTGTATCTGCATCAGACCCGCGTCAACTACATGCCCGGATTCACCGGGACCGGTTTCTACTGGCACTCCGATTTCGAGACCTGGCACGCGGAGGACGGCATGCCCGCCCCGCGCGCGGTCAGCCTGTCCATCGCGTTGACCGACAACTACCCGTTCAACGGCAGCCTCATGGTGATGCCGGGCTCGCACCGCACGTTCGTGCCCTGTCAGGGTGAAACCCCGGCCGATCACTACCGGGTGTCGCTGACCGAGCAGGAGATCGGCGTCCCGTCCCAGCAGGCCATCACCGACCTGGCGGGCAAGCACGGCATCGCCCAGTTCACCGGCCGGGCCGGATCGGCGCTGCTGTTCGACTCCAACCTGATGCACGGCTCGGCCGGCAACATCACCCCGTTCCCGCGCTCGAACCTGTTCCTGGTGTTCAACAGCGTCGAGAACACCCTGCTGGACCCGTATGCCGCGCCTCATCCGCGGCCGGAGTACCTCGCGAGCCGGGACTTCACGCCGCTGGTGTGAGCGCCCGTTTCGCCTCGCCGATGCCGTTCCATGTGGTCGCGATCACACAACTTGTCGAATCCATGCCCCGACCTGGCAATGGTCGATCGATGAGGGGCCGCGTGGAACGCCTCGGGCGAGAAAATTTGGCGAAACCTTACCTTTCTCGCTCTACGTTCGAAGGCGGGAAACACGAGGAGGCTTTCATGGATTGGGTCGTCGAACCCGACGAGCTCGCCTTCCGCTGGGAGGCGGCCGCCGCGGACGCCGATCTGCACCCGTTGCGGCTCGGCACGACCGTACCGGTCGGGGGTCATCACCGAATCTGGCCGGAGACGGCCGATTTCGAGGCCGCGCTGCGCGTGTTGCTGGAACCGGAGTTGCGCGTCACCGCGGAGGGCGATCACCCCGACGCGCTGCACACCATCCGGCTGCTGGGCTGCGCCGCGGGTGACGAGGCCGCATTGGCGATCCAGAACTCCAGCCTCATGCCCAATCATGTTGGCCCCGTCCGCATCTGGTTCGGCGCACGGGCCCGTCTGGACGGCCGCATCGCCGACGCGCTGCCCGCCGGACATCGCTGGCGCAGCGACACGCTGGTCCACGACCTCGCGAGCTAGTCCCGCAGGGGGAGTGGTGGACAGCACCGTGGGGTGACGCCCACGGGCATGCGCCGTTCGTAGCGTCGGCGTCATGAGAAGAACTGTTCGCCTCGCAGCGGTGCTGGGGCTGGCCGGGATGGCGGTGTCCGGGGTGACGGCGTGCCAGTTGGCGTCGAGTGCTGCGCCGACTTGGTACCCCTGCCAGGGAAATGGTCTGGATCCCCGGCAAGAATGCGCGACCCTCTCGGTGCCGCTGGACTACGACAAGCCCGACGGCGAACGGATTTCCATCGCGGTCTCGCGGATTCGCAGCGCGCATCCCGAGCATCGGCGCGGGGTGCTGTTCCTGGTTCCGGGTGGCCCGGGTTCGGGCGGGCTCGGACTGCCGTCGACATGGGGCGCCCGGCTGCCCGAATCGGTGCGTGACGAGTACGACCTGATCGGCTTCGACCCGCGCGGTCTCGGGGCGAGCGTCGAAGCGAATTGCCATGTGCCGAAGGAGGATCTGGTCCTGGAGCGGTTGCGCCCGTGGCCCGATGCCGACGGGGGGATCGCGGGCAATGTCGAGGTGGAGAACCGGGTCGCCGCGGCATGTATCCGAAACGGGGGAGCCCTGGTGCGGTCCATCGGCACCCGGACCGAGGCGCGGGACATCGATCGGATTCGAGAGTCGCTGGGGGAGAACAAGATAGCGGCTTGGGGGCAGTCCTACGGCACCTACGTGGTCTCGGTGTACGCCACGATGTTCGCCGATCGCACGGACCGGGTGCTGCTGGACAGCAATGACGATCCCGACCCCGACCTGATCGAGCGCGGTTGGGCCGCGAATTACGCTGTCGCCATGGAAGACCGGTTCCCGGACTTCGCGCGTTGGGCCTCCTCGGACGGCAACCCGGATCGAGTGGCGGAGACGCCGGACGCGGTGCGCGAGGAGTTCCTGACGGTGGCCGCACGCCTGGATCGGGCTCCGCTGCCGTGGCCCGGTGCCGAGTTGTCTGCGTTGAGCGGCAACGGATTACGGCAAACCATGCTGGATGGTCTGCACAGTGACAAGCAATTCCCCTTCCTGGCCCAATTGCTCAACGCCGCCGCGGGGTCCGGGACGCTCCCCGCCGCTCCGCCCGCTGCGCCCGAGCAGACCGTCCAGCGGTCGACGGCCGTCCTGATCGCCACCTTGTGCAATGACGTCGCCTGGCCGACCTCCGTGGGGGACTACACGGCCGCCGTCGCTGCGGATCGTGCCCGATTTCCCCTCACCGCGGGCATGCCGCGCGGCTACTCGCCGTGCGCGACCTGGCCCTACCCGGTCGCACCGCGCACGCTGGTGAATTCCTCCGGGCCCTCGAATGTGCTGCTGGTGCAGAATCTCCGGGATCCGGCCTCGCCCTACAGCGGTGCGCTGAACCTACGCCGGGCCTTCGGCGATCGCGCCCGCATGGTGGCCGTCGACGCCGGTGGGCACGGCGCGTACCCGTCCCCGGTCGCCTGCGCGAACGAGGCCGTCGAGCGGTTCCTGCGCGACGGCACCCGTCCGGAGACGGACCTCACCTGCCGGTGAGACCCACGCGAATCAGCCTGCGGCGGCGACGCTGCGGTGCCCCTGGCTGCCGTACAGTTCCCGTGCGGCGGCCGGTGTCACCGTCTCCTGCCGGGTCGGCGTCTCGAACTTCAGATGCTGTTCCAGGATCTGCCCGGCCATCGGCGCGATGATCGGGGCGGCCATGATCAGCCCCTTCTTGTTGAACAGGGTGAACAGCCAAACGAGAATGCGGCCAACGGGTTTCACCAGCAGATCCACGATGCCGGGCCGATCGAACTGGCCCAGCTTGCGCTGCCACTTGGGCAGGGTCGCGATGGAGGCGAAGGACAGCAGCCGCGCCCCGATCGCATAGGTCCAGCCCGCGCCGTTCTTGGGCGAGGTGAACAGCATCTGATGCATGCCCTCCTGGGCGCGCTCCGAAGTGCACAGGCGTGATCGGACATTCGCGTAGTACTCGCGGATGCCTTCGCGGGTCAGCGGCACGTCCTCGGGCTTGCAGGTCTGCAGTTCCGCGGCGATCCGGCACTCCTGCCAGTACCGGGCCTCCTCCTCGGGAGTCAGTCCGGGACCGAACATCTCGTAGGCCTTGAGCACCGACTGCCATCCGGTGATATGGATCCACAGCTGGGTCTCGGGCGAGTTGGGGCTGTAGCGCCGCCCGGTGATCGGCTCGATGCCGGTGCTCTTGGCGTGCACGCTCATCAGGTGCTCGGAGGCCTGGATGGCCGTGCGGGAGTCGCCGATGGCCACGATCAGGAAGTAGGCGAAGGTGGCGTCGAGGCGGCCGCGGGCGTCGGCGTAGATCTTGCCGGTGTCGGCGACGGACGCGGTGAGGAACGGGTCGAAGAACTCGAGGGTGACCGCGCGCTGGAAGCCGATCACCGCGGTGGGCGAGGTCCAGACCTTCCAGCTCGGGGAATCCGGGCCGAAGAAGCCGTAGTCGTCGCGGCGGAGAGTGGTCGGATCGAAGGTCACGTGGGCTCCTCTGAAGGCTCGATCCCATGGAATACAACGCCACCGTAGCAATTGGCGGCGGTGAATACAACGGGTGCGTAGCTTTGTGACAGAATGGCCCGGTGAGCGAACCCCGCGCGACGGCAGACCGGCCGCGTCGGCGCTATGCGCAACGCCTGCCCCCGGAAGAGCGGCGAGCCCAGCTGCTCGACGCCGCCTTCGCGGTCCTGGAGAAGGCCGAACTCCACGAGCTGAACATGGAGGCGGTCGCCGCCGAGGCGGGCGTCGGCAAGCCCGTGCTCTACACCGTCTTCAAGACCCGCGCCGACCTGGTCGCGGCCCTGCTGGAACGCGAACGCGAACGCGCCCTCGAACAGGTCGCCGAGACCCTGCCCACCGATCTGCTCGGCGCGGACCCGGTGGTGGTCGCCTCCGCGACCGTCGAGGCGTTCGTCGGTGTGGCCCTGAGCAATCCGACCCGCTGGCGGCTGCTGCTCGCCGGTCCCGGCAACGCCCCCGACGAATACCGCGAGGCCATCCGCAGCTCCCGGGCCGGGATCTTCGATCAGGCCGAGGCGCTGGTGCGCATGGGCCTGGTCATCGACCCGCGCTGGGCCGGAATCGATTCCGGCCTGCTGACGAACTCCCTGCTGACCATTTCCGAAATGCTCGCCCGCCTGGCGGTCAGCGACCCGGACGCCTATCCCCGCGAACGCATCGAGGGCTTCGTGCAGGCCATCGTCCGGCTGCTGATCGGCGGCGCGACGCCCGAATAGCTCAGTGCGTGTGCCCGTCGAGCTGCCGGGCGACGCGGGCGCTCATGAGCGTCGAGATCCCCGCCGGGGTCTGCGGGTCGTAGCCGGTCAGCTCGGCGATGCGGGTGAGCCGGTAGGTGATCGTATTGCGGTGCACGGAAAGCTCACGGGCCGTGCCGTTCTGGTTGAAGTCCTGCAGGATGAACACCTCGAGGGTCTCGGCCAGCACCGGCTGCGCGTCGAGCGGATCCAGCACCCGCACCAGATTCCCGGCCGCGCCCGAGGTGGCGATGGCGTATTCGAAGACCATGTCCTCGCGCCGGCAGATCATGCGCGGCCGCCGCAGCGCCCGCCCGGTCTCGGCCAGCACCCGCGCCTCGGCGAACGCCTCGGGTAGTCGATCCCGGGTCGGCGCGGCCGAAACACCCACCCACAGCGCGGTTTTCGCGGTGCGCGCCTTGGGTTGCAGAATCTCGGCCAGGCTGGTGATGGCGGCGCTCTCGTCGGCGGCCGAGCGCAGCGGCAACAGCGTCGTCCAGCCGCCGCTGTCGCGGTAGAGGAAGCTGCCCGCGATCCCGGCCAGCCGGCGCCGCAGGTCGGTCAGGATGCCGTTGGGCGAATCCCCGAGCCGGATCACCGCCACCACATACGCGTCCACCAGGGTGACCGCCGCGTCCTCGGCCCACTCGTACGGATCACCGCCGGACAGCAGCGCTTCCGCGATGGCGCGATGCTGTTCGATGCGGTCGTAGCGGGACTGCCGCACATCGTCGACGCAGGCGTCGGCGATCCGCGCCGTCATCAATGCCACGTACTGGGCCAGCCGGAACGCGCTCGTGGCCGCGGTGATCGCCTCGGCCCGGGTGGGCGTGCCGACCACCTGACTCCACACGAAGCTCAGGCCCACCCGGTAGTTGGTCAGTGCCTCGGCCATCGGCATCCCGTCGCGGACCAGCGAAACCGCCCGCGCCACCAGCGGTTCGGTTTCGGTCTCGCTCGGGTCCTCGCCGGTGCGCAGGAACCGGAAGAACAGCTCGATATTGAGCTGGGCGGCGGGCAGGAAGTCGGCGTCCATCATGGACGCGGGCAGGGCGTCATAGGGCGGCGTGCCGATCGCGAAGTCCGCGATCAGCGCCACCGCCCGTTCCTGCCAGGCATCGATGAACTTCTCGGCCTCCGCCATGAGACCTCCCGTGGTAGCAGTCAGGGAGTGACCATAGCGAAGTCCGGGTCCGGTTCGTCCAGTGCGGCCACCAACCCGCCCAGGGTCGTCACGTCGCCGTGCACGGCCAGTTCGCCCCGCGCGACCGCGCCCGGGAAGTCCTGCTCCATGAGCAGGATCCGGACCAGGGTCGGGTGCGCGAGCTCGAAGGTGGCGTCCGCGTCGGGCAGGCCGTCGCCGTCGAAGCGGTCGTAGTGCACCAGCAGCCCGTTGCTCATCTCGATGCGGTGGACGCGGTCCTGATCGGTGATCTTCCAGTCCACGACCGACTTCAAGTGCCACGCCTTGGGGCCGTCCACCCGCAGCGCCATGGCGTCGAAGATCTGCTCGACGGTCAGCCCGTAGAGCATCGACGACGCCGCGTCGGCCTTGGTCGGAGTGCCGAAGGAGCCGTGGCGCAGCTCGTACGCGCCGGACAGATACACATTGCGCCAGGTGGCCGATTCCGCGCCGTAGCCCAGCTGCTCGAAGGTGTCCGCCTGCAGCGCCTTCGCCTCCGCGTTGGCCGGATCGGCGAAGATCACGTAGTCGACCACCTGCGCCACCCAGCGGAAATCGCCCGCCTCGTAGGCGGCCCGGGCCTTGCGCAGCACCTCGTCCGCGCCGCCCATGAATTCCACGTGCCGCGTCGCGCTCTCGACCGGCGGATGCTGCCACAGGTGTGCCGGGTTACCGTCGTACCAGCCCATGTAGCGCTGGTAGACGGCCTTCACGTTGTGGCTGACGGTGCCGTAGTACCCGCGGGTGTGCCAGGTGTTCTCGAGCGCGGGCGGCAGCGGGAAGTCCTCGGCGATCTCGGTGCCGACCAGGCCCTGATTCAGCTTGCGCAGCGTCTGATCGTGCAGGTAGCCGTACATGTCCCGCTGCAGCGACATGAATTTCACGACGCGCTCGGTGCCCCAGGTCGGCCACAGGTGCGAGGAGAACACCACGTCGCAGTTGCGGGCGTAGCGGTTGACGGCCTCGGTGAGGTACTTGGCCCAGTTGTGGGCGTCGCGGACCAGCGCGCCGCGCAGGGTCAGCAGGTTGTGCATGGTGTGGATGGCGTTCTCCGCCATGCACAGTGCGCGATGGCCGGGCAGGTAGACGTTCATCTCGGCCGGGGCCTCGGTGTCGGGGGTCAGCTGGAAGACCAGCCGCACGCCGTCCACGGTCAGCTCCTGGCCGCTGTCCACGATATCCACGGTGGGCGCGATGATTCCGGCGGAGCCGACCGGAATCGTCTGTCCCAGCGCGGTTCCCACGGTGCCCCGCTCGCCGCGCGGCAGCGCGGTGCCGAACATGTATCCGGCGCGGCGCGCCATGGCCGTGCCCGCGAAGATGTTCTCCGCCACCGCGTGCTCGAGGAAGCCCTCGGGCGCGATGACCGGGCAGCGCCCCGACGCGGCGTCCTCCGGGGCGAGGACGCCTTCCGCGCCGCCGAAGTGGTCGATGTGGGAATGGGTGTAGATCAGCCCGGTGACCGGGCGGTGCGCGCGATGGTCGCGGTAGAGCCGCAGGGCGGCCGCGGCGGTCTCGCGCGTGGTGAGCGGGTCGATGACGACGACGCCGGTCTCGCCCTCGATGAGGGTCATATTGGAGATGTCGAAGCCGCGCACCTGGTAGATGCCCGGCGCGACCTCGAACAGCCCCTGCTGTGAGGCGAGTTCGGATTGCCGCCACAGGCTCGGATTCACCGAGTAGGGGCAGTCGCCGCCGAGGAAGCCGTAGGAATCCCCGTCCCACACCACGTTTCCCTGATCATCGGTGATCGCGCCGGAGTCCGGTCGCGCGATGAGCCCGCGGGTGGCGTCGTCGAAATCGGTGGTGTCCGCGAACGGCAGCGTCGCGAGGACGCGCTGGTGGGCGGCGACGATGTGGGCGGTGGGTTCGGTGGCCATGTCTCCACGCTAGCCGCTATTGCAGTATTGCTGCAATAAGAAACATCTGTGAAAGATCCGCTCCGCATTGACGCCATCCTTACGCCCGGCGGGACTAGGATTCCCGCATGACGGTCGGCACTGACCTGCCCAAAGCCGATGCTCTCTTCGATCTGGACGCCTGGCTGCACCGTTGGCCGGCCAGCGTCTACGCGACCGAATTGCATTACGGCGTACTCGTTTTCATCGGCTGCGACGCCTTCGATGAGCGCGACGCGGAGACCGCCCGGCGCACGTATCCGGGTCGGCGCGTCCTCATCGACGACACCGGCAAGCTCGAGGTGCACCCGGCGGGCGACGGCCCGCCGATCTCCATTTTCGATCCGCGCCATCCGCTGCGCGCGACGCTGTCCTAGGCGCACCGTCCCGGTGCCGGGTGGGTGATCCAGCACCCGCCCGGTTCGGGAAGTGACCCTTGCCACAGCCTGGTACACGCGCGTACCGTGCTCATGGTACGCAGAAGTACCAGGCTGGGAGATGGCGCATGACCACAGTGACACTGCCCGATGGACCAACCACGCCGGCCTTCGTGCAGGCCGTCGAGATCCTGGCCGGACGCACCCGCGCATGGCGGCGGCTGCACGCGAAATACGGGTCGGCGTTCATGGTCAAGATGCCGCGCTTCGGGCCCACCGTGGTGCTCTCGGACCCGGCCGAGGTCAAGGCGCTGTTCACCACCCATACCGACCTGGTCGACAACATCGACGCCAACCTGGGCCAATTCCTCGGTCCCGGTTCGCTTTTCGCGCTGCGCGGGGAGGAACACCGCAAGGAGCGCAAGCTGCTGACCCCGCCGTTCCACGGCCGACGGCTGGCGGTGTACGAATCGCTCATCGAGGAGGAGGCCGTCCGCGAGATGGCCACCTGGCCCTCGGGCACCGAGTTCGCGACCATGGACTCGATGATGCGGATCACGCTCAACGTGATCCTGCGCGCGGTCTTCGGCGCGGAGGGCGCGGAGTTCGACCAATTGCGCACGCTGCTGCCGAAACTGGTGCTCGTCGGCTCCGCGCTCGCCGCGCTTCCGGTACCGCGCAAGCTGTTCGGGCGCTTCGGCCCCTGGGCCCGTTTCGCACGGCACCGCGCCGAGTACGACCGCATCGTGCAGCGGCTGATCGAGCGCGCGGCCGCCGACCCCGGCCTGAGCGAGCGCGACGACGTGCTGGCCATGCTGCTGCAGGCGCGCTACGACGACGGTTCGGCCATGACGCACAACGAGATCGCCGACGAACTGCTCACCCTGCTCACCGCCGGGCACGAGACCACCGCCACCTCGCTGTCGTGGACCATCGAACGGCTGCGCCGCCACCCGCACATTCTCGGGCGGCTGGTCGCCGAGGCCGACGCGGGCGGCTCCGAATTGCGCGAGGCGGCGCTGCTCGAGACGCAACGGGTGCGCCCGGTCATCGACGCCACCGCGCGCAAGGTGCGGGCCGAGTCGCTGCAGCTGGGCCGGTGGACGCTGCCGCGCGGGCAGGGCGTCATGGTCAGCATCCGGTTGATGCACGACAATCCGGAATTGTTCACCAACCCCAAGGATTTCGACCCGGACCGGTTCGTCGGCAAGCGGCCCGGCACGTTCAGCTGGATCCCGTTCGGCGGCGGCGCGCGGCGCTGCATCGGGGCGGCGTTCGCGACCATGGAGATGAACGTGGTCTTGCGCGTGCTGCTGCGAGATTTCACCCTGGAGACCACCGACGCCCCGGACGAGCGCGCGCACTTCCGCGGTGTCGCATTGGTTCCCGCGAAGAAGGGGCGAGCCGTCGTCTACCGGCGGGCGCCCCGGACCACGAGCCAGTCCGTCGAAACCGGCGAAAACCAGGACGCACGAGGCGAACAGGTGACGGCATGAGCGAGCAGAGCGCCGACGTCGGACGCGGCATCACCCTCACCTACGAACGGCACGGCAGCGGCATCCCGCTGCTGCTGATCGCCGGGCTGGGCCAGCAGAAACACGAATGGCACGACGGCCTGATCACCCTGCTCGCCGACCGCGGATACGACGTGGTGCGCTTCGACAACCGCGATGTCGGCACCTCCACCCACCTCCGATTCCGCCCGCCCGGCCCCGCCGACATGCTCCGCAAGCGTTGGGACCCACAGCAATACGACCTCGGCGACCTGGCCCTGGACACCCTCGGCCTGCTGGACGTCCTCGGCTGGGAACGCGCGCACCTGGCCGGGATGTCCATGGGCGGCATGATCGGGCAGACCGTCGCGGCCCGGTACCCGGCCCGGGTGTCCTCGCTGACCTCGATCTTCTCCACCACCGGCGCGGCCCGGGTGGGCCGCCCCGCCCTGTCGACCTGGGCGCGCATGTTCCGCAAGCCCGCCCGCACCCGGGAGGAACACACCGACGGCGCGGTCATGATGTACCGCCACATCGGCTCGGCCGGGTACCCGTTGGACGAGGCCAGAATTCGCGCCACGGCGGGGACCACCTGGGACCGCGATCCGCGCCCGGCCGCCGGTGTCGGCCGCCAGCTCGCCGGAATCATGAAGTCGGGGGACCGGACCCGCGAGGTGCGCACCATTACCGCGCCCACCCTGGTGCTGCACGGCGACCGCGACCGCATGGTCAACCCGACCGGCGGCGTCGTCACCGCCGCGGCCGTGCCCGGCGCGCGCCTGCACACCCTGCCCGGCATGGGTCACGACCTGCCCGAGGCGCTCTGGCCCACCCTGGCCGACCTCATCGACAGCCACATCCGCACCGCCGAATCCAGGAGTACCGATGCCCCGAACGTCTAGGCCACTCTCCGGTCACCCGGTGATGATCACCGGCGCGGCCTCCGGAATCGGGCGGGGTCTGGCCCAATTGCTGTCCCGCCGTGGGTCGCCGGTGGCCATCGCGGATATCGACGCCGACGGCCTGAAGCAGACCGCGGCGTCGATGAGCGGTCCGGTGCTGACCCGGGTGCTGGACGTGCGCGATGCCGCCGATCAGCTCGCCTTCGCCGACGAGGTCCGCGCTTGGCTGACCGCGCCGCTGGCCGCGGTGTTCAACAATGCCGGGGTGGCGGTGTCCTCCTCGGTGCTGGACACCGTGCCCGAGGACGACGAATGGTTGCGGCGTATCAACTTCGACGGCGTCGTGAACGGCACGCGGGCGTTCCTGCCCATCCTGGTCGAGCAGGACAGCGGCGCGATCGTCAACACCTCCAGCGTGTACGGCCTGGTGGGGATGCCCTACCAGAGCGCCTACTGCGCCGCGAAATTCGCGGTGCGCGGCTTCACCGACGCACTGCGGCAGGAACTTCGGGGCACCGGGGTGTCCGCGGTGACCGTGCACCCGGGCGGGATCAAGACCAATATCGCCCGCAACGGCCGCGTCCGCAAGGATCCCGAGGGCCGAGGCCGCACCCACGAGCAGATGGCCGACGAGTTCGAGGCCATCGCCATGACCACGCCGGAGAAGGCGGCCGAAATCATCTGCCGTGGAGTCGAACGCGGCAAGGCGCGCATTCTGGTGGGACCGGACGCCTACATGTTCGACACGCTGGCCCGGGTCACCCCGACCCACTACTTCGACGTGCTGGCGGTCGTGATGGGCGCGATGCGCGGCCGGGCCGCGAAGGGAGCGAGATCATGACCGAACACGTGGACGTGCTGATCGTCGGGGCCGGGCTGTCCGGAATCGGTGCGGCACACCATATCCAGGACGCCTTCCCGAATCGGAGCTACGCCCTCTTCGAGGCGCGCGAGGCCATGGGCGGCACCTGGGACCTGTTCCGGTATCCAGGAGTGCGCTCGGACTCGGACATGCACACGCTCGGGTACCGGTTCCGGCCCTGGGTGGCCGCCGAGGCCATCGCCGACGGGCCCGCCATTCTCGACTACATCCGCCAGACCGCGGCCGACGCCGGAATCGATCGGCGAATCCGCTACGGGCACAAGGTGACCGGGGCATCCTGGTCGTCGGAAGAGGCGCGCTGGACCGTCGGGTTCGAGCACGACGGCATCCCCTCGACCATCACCTGCGACTTCCTCTACCTGTGCAGCGGGTACTACCGCTACGACGAGGGCTACACCCCCGAATTCCCCGGCCTCGAGGACTTCCAGGGCCAGGTCGTGCACCCGCAGCACTGGCCCGCCGAACTCGACTACGCCGGAAAGCGCGTCGTGGTGATCGGCAGTGGCGCGACCGCGGTCACCCTGGTCCCGGCCATGGCCGAGACCGCCGCGCACGTGACCATGCTGCAGCGGTCGCCGACCTACATCCTGTCGGTGCCGACCGTCGACGGCATCGCCACCAAACTGCGCGAGAAGCTCGGCAACCGCCGCGCCTACACCGTCACCCGCTGGAAGAACGTGCTGGTCAGCACGCTGATCTATCAGCTGAGCCAGCGGCGGCCGCAGATGATGCGCAAGTTCTTCCGCAATCTGGCCATCAAGCAGCTGCCCGAGGGCTACGACGTCGACACCCATTTCAAGCCGACCTACAACCCGTGGGATCAGCGGCTGTGCCTGGTGCCGGACGGGGATCTGTTCCGGTCCATCAGGGAGGGCCGCGCCTCGGTGGCGACCGACCGTATCGAGCGGTTCACCGCCGACGGCATCGCGCTCGAATCGGGTGCGGTGCTGCCCGCCGACATCGTGGTGACCGCGACCGGGCTGGACCTGCTCGCGCTCGGCGGCATCGCGCTGACCGTGGACGGCCGCGAGATCCAGCCGCCGGACACCATCGCCTACAAGGGGATGATGCTGGGCGGCGTGCCCAATCTCGCGTTCACCATCGGCTACACCAACGCCTCCTGGACGCTCAAGGCCGACCTGGTCGCCGAATTCGTGTGCCGATTGCTGCGGCACATGGACATTCACGGCTACACGCAGGCGACACCGTGGCCCGATCCGACCATCACCACCGCGCCGCTGCTCGACTTCCAGGCCGGTTACGTGCTGCGGGCCATCGACCGCTTCCCGAAGGCCGGGTCGCGCGCGCCCTGGCGGCTGGGCATGAACTACGCCCAGGACGTGATCACCTTGCGGCACGGCAAGATCGAGGACGGCACCATCCGCTTCGCCGGAGCCCGACGACACGCCACCGAGCGCACGGAGACACGCCTCGGCGTGCAGTGAACCCGGAGAAACTACGCTGATGCTCGTGACACGCGCCGAGCCCACCACCGACGCCGAACCCGCCACCGACTCCGTCTTCCGGCGGCGGCTGCTCGACGCCATGGGCGAGGCCGTGCGCGAGCGCGGCTACCGTGACGCCACCGTCGCCGACGTGGTGCGCATCGCGCGCACCTCGCGGCGCACCTTCTACGAGCACTTCGCCGACAAGCAGGACTGCTTCGTGGCGCTGCTGACCGAACGCAACAACGAGACCGTGGAGCAGATCTACGCGGCCGTGGACGCGACCGCGCCGTGGGACACCCAGATCCGGCAGGCGATCGAGGCGTGGATCGAGGCGTCGCGGCAGGACACCGGCATCACCCTGGCCTGGATCCGCGACACCCCGGCACTGGGGGAGCGTGCGCGGCAGCTGCATCGGGACGCGGCCGAAGCGTTCATCACCCTGATCCAGAAGCTCACCGCCACACCGGAATTCCAGGCCGCCGGGCTGCATCCGCCCAACCGGCGGATGGCGACGATCCTCTACGGCGGGTTCCGGGAACTCATCGCCTCGACCGTCGAGGACGGGCACGACATCACCGAAATCATCGGTGTCGCAGTCGAAACCGCGCTCGCGCTGGTCGGTCCCCGGTTCGACGCCTGACGGTCAGCCCTTCTTGGGCGGGCGGGCACGGAAGTGCGCGCGCTCGCCCTGTTTGCCGAACAGGCTGAGGAATTCGACCGGTTCGTCGTCGGCCGAGCCGAACCAGTGCGGTTCGCGGGTATCGAATTCGGCGGCCTCGCCCGGCTGCAGGATCAGATCGTGGGAGCCGAGGACGAACCGCAGCCGGCCGTTGAGCACGTAGAGCCACTCGTAGCCCTCGTGGGTCTGCGGAGTGGGCTCGCTGCGCCCGGCCTTCGGGTCCAAGATGATCTTGAACGCCTGAATGCCGCCCGCGCGGCGGGTCAGCGGCAGCATCTGCATCCCGCCCCGGGTGATCGGGCGCATGTGCACGCGCGGATCGCCGGTCTGCGGGGCGTCCACCAACTCGTCGAGGGTGACGTTGTGCGCCCGGGCCAGCGGGAGCAGCTGCTCCAGCGTCGGCCGACGCGCACCGGACTCCAGACGGGACAGCGTGCTGACCGAGATACCGGTCTCGGCGGACAGCTCCGCCAGCGTGACTTCCCGCTGTTTGCGCAGTTCACGTAGCCGCGGGCCCACCCCATCCAGGGCCTGGTCGATGTCCTCGCTCATCCTTCGAGTTTGCCATATCGGCAAAGAAGGTTGCCGGATCGGCCGGTGTGCCCGGATCGTCGTAGACAGGAGGTGGTCATCCATGACCGATCGGCTGAACAGCAGCTATGACGTGGTAGTGGTGGGCGGCGGCGCCGCGGGACTGAACGGAGGACTGATGCTGGCCCGGGCGCGGCGCTCGGTGGTGGTGATCGACGCGGGCAGCCCGCGCAACGCACCGGCCGCGGGCGTGCACGGGCTGTTCGCGCGGGAAGGCGTGCCGCCCGCGGAGCTGGTGGCGCGCGGGCGTGAAGAGGTGCGGCAGTACGGCGGCGAGGTCGTCTCCGGTGAGGTGAGCGGAATCCGCCGCGACGGTGAGGAATTCGTCGTCACCCTGGCCGACGGCCGTTCGACCCGGGCGCGCCGGTTGCTCGTCACTTCCGGTCTGGTGGACGAACTCGCGCCGATTCCCGGACTGCGCGAGCGCTGGGGCCGCGATGTCGTGCACTGCCCGTACTGCCACGGCTGGGAGGTGCGCGATCGCGGGATCGGCGTCCTCGGGCTGGGCCCCATGGGAATTCACCTGGCGCTGCTGTTCCGGCAGTGGAGCGAGGATGTGGTGTACTTCGCGCACACCAACACCCCGCCCACCGAGGAGGAGTCGGAGCAGTTGGCGGCCAGGGGAGTTCGCGTCGTGACGGGCGAGATCGCCGCCGTCGAGGTGGCCGACGACCGGATGAGCGGTGTGCGGCTGGCCGATGGCGCCGTGGTCGGCCGCGAGGTGCTGGCCGCGCCCACCCGCATGGTCGCCCGCGCCGGATTCCTCGCCGACCTCGGCCTGGTGCCCACCGAACATCCCAGTGGCGCAGGCGAATACATCCCCGCCGACGCAATGGGACGCACGGAGGCCCCCGGCGTCTGGGCGGCGGGCAATGTCGTCGATCTGTCCGCGCAGGTGGGCGCGGCGGCGGCCGCGGGAGCCATGGCGGGCGCGCAGATCAATGCCGACCTGGTGGCGGAGGACACCCGCCGGGCCGTGGCGGAGTACCGGGCGCTGACCGGGGTGAGCTAGCCGCGCGGGGTCAGGATCGCCGGGAGCGCGCCGAGTCGCAGGGTCGTCGCGATATCGTCCGCGGCGTCCTTGGTGAAGTTCCCGACGAGCTGGCTCTGGTTGCCGAGGACGGCGCTCGGGATGACCGGGCCGAAGCCGCTCTGGGAGGTGAGGACGTCGCTCTGGATCACCGGAGCCGAGAGCACCTGGGAGTCGACCTCGAAGGCGAGCTGCTTGCCGACATTGGTTGCCGTGTACTGGGTGTACTGCCGGACCCCGATATCGGTGAGCGTCAGGTTCACGCCGTAGCGCGCGGTGCGGGTGTCCATCGAGCCCTTGGCATCGGTGAGCTCCTTGCCGTCGACCACGGCCGGTCCCAGCAGGTAGGCGGTGTCACCCGCGGCGGCACAGGTCACCAGGGGCAGGGTGGCGTCGTCCGCGCCCCGCAGCGGATCCGGCTGCTTGCAGTCGATTCCGGCGAGCGTGGCCGTCTGCACCGCGGGATCGAGGCTCTGCCGGACATCCTTGCCCGGCAGAGTCTTTCCCGGGCCGGCTTGAAAAGGCTTGCCTGCCAGCACCGGTCGCAGCAACAACCGGCCGGACCGCCCCAGCCGTCGAGCCGCCGTACCGTCGTCCCCGGCCACGGTGATCGTCAACATGTCCGCGTCCACCGTCACCGTGGTCTTGCCGACCCCCAGGGTGCCCGCCCGCTGCTCCACCGCCTGCTTGGTCTGTTCCATGGTCCCGGCCGACGGAACCATCCCGCCCGGAGTGCGCGCCGTGAAGGCGACGGCCGTACCCGAACCATGCTGCCCGCCACAGGCTCCGATCACGGCGACGACTGCGACCCCGACGACCGCAGCCCGCACCCCGCGACCGACCGACCTGGACAATCTCATCCCGAACCCTTCGTGACAACTGATCCCGCGATGATAATCACGAACGAGTCACAATGCGCGCGCGGCGGCTGTAGAGCGCGAGGAGACCAGCGAGCGCGGCAATGTTCAGGCCCGCCTTGATGATCAAGGTGAGGGTGGTGAATTGGTTGGCCGGGAAGCCGGCCGCCATGCTGGCGGTGAACGCGCCCAGAATGAGCATCAGTCGGTGGCGGTCGTCCCACCCGGGTGTCCGGGACCAGCGATCCAGCAGGATGCCGGTCGCGGCAGCCATCAGCAGGGCGCCGATGATCGGCAGCGCCACCGGGACGTGCAACAGCAGGCCGTTCACCTCGGGAAGCAGCAGCCCGAACCACGATACGGCGGCAAGGAAGGCAATCGCCCCGGCGCTGAGGGGATTCGGTGTCCTCCGCGCTGCCGTCCGGGATCTTCTCGCGGGCTGCCTCGCGAAGCGCACCCCGAGAATGGCCAGGGCCGCAACGACAACGAGCGCGAGGGCCAGTGTCGGCAGCGGCGGCTGGTACGCGGGCAGGTGCAGCAGATCCGGCGACACGACGTGAGTCCAGTTGTACCAGGTCGGAATCGCACCGGCGACGAACACGGCGGCAAGGACCAATCGCCCACGTCGACTCGGCCACACCGTTTCGCGATCAAGGGGAAACACCAGATCGGTGAGCTGAATGCTCAGTGCGATCGCCCAACAGCTCTCGTAACCCACCGCCCAAACCAGATAGGGCCAGTTGACGCCGAGCGCCCGTCCCCACTCCCCGGCCGCACCCGGCCGTGGCGCGAGCGAGGTCTGCACGATCAGACATTCGGCGATCACCGCGAACGCGAGCCCCCACGTGATCACGGCCGCCCACCCGGCTCCGCGCTCCCGCGCGAGACCCCTGATCAGCAGGGCGGCACACCCATAGGTCAACGTTTCGGGGATCAACGCCACCAGCGTCGTCGCCTGCGTAGCCCCGAACAGCAGATCCACGACGATCGGTGCGCACAGCAGCAGAAACGACTCCGGTACCCACGCCGTCCGCCGCTGGTCCACCGCGCCACCATACCTTTCTCACCACCGCATCCGGGGCAGCCGGAAACCCACTGACGAAGTAGATTCGGCCGGACCATGTTTCGTTGATCTGGGAGGCACGATGGCGCGGCGGGCAGTTGTCAGTGGTGGCGGGACCGGGATCGGGAAGGCGGTGGCGCGGCGGTTGGCGGCCGATGGGGTGTCGGTGGTGATCGTGGGGCGGCGGCTTTCGGTATTGGAGAGCACCGCGAAGGAGATCAACGCCGCGGTGGGCGCCGACCGCGTCTCCGTCGCGACCGCTGATCTGACCGTGCCCGAGCAGGCCGGGGCCCTCGGCGAGGAGATTGCCTCGGGCGGGGCGGTCGACATCGTGGTGAACAACGCGGGCGGCAACCCGAAACCCACGCCGAAGGACTTGGCGGGCCTCGCGACTGTCTACTCCGAGGTCTTCCAGCTGAACGTGGTCACCGCGGTACTGCTGACTGAGGCCCTGCTGCCGCATATCGCGCGGCCCGGCGGGCGGATCGTGTCGGTGAGTTCTATTGCCGGGCTGCGTGGGTCCGGACCCTACGGGGCCGCGAAGGCCGCCATGCACGGGTGGTCGCTGGGATTGGCGCAACAGCTCGCGCCGCAGGGCATCACGGTGAATGTCGTCGCACCGGGATTCGTTCCCGCCACCGAGTTCTGGACCGGCCGCCTGACCCCGCAACTGGAAGCGGACCGCGCCGCGGAGATTCCGCTGGGCCGCGCGGGCACCCCCGACGATGTCGCCGCGGCCATTGCTCACCTCGCCTCGGCCGAGGCCGGGTGGACCACCGGCCAGATCCTCCAGGTCAATGGCGGCGCGGTCCTCGGCCGAGGCTAGCCGAGCTCAGCCCGGGAGCTGGGCGCCGATGGCGCTGCCGATGCCCGCGCCGACGCTGGCGCCGACGGCGGCTCCGGCGACTCCGCCTATGCCCGCGCCGATGACGACGGTGACGGGGCAGACGGGGGCGGCGACGACACAGCCGATCGCGCCGCCGCCGACGATGCCGATGGCCGCGCCGGTGATGCCGCCGAGGACCATGCCGATCTGACCGCCGGGGATGGCTTGGGTCTGGCCCGCGCCGACGGGGGTGACGGCTACGGGGGTGACGGCGGCGACGGGTTCGGGGGTGGCGTCGGGTGTCGCGGCGGAGGCGGTGCCGACCGCGGCTCCGGTGAGGGCGGCGGCGATGACGGTGGTGGCGGCTATCTTGCGGAACATGGAACTACTCCTGTAATCGGGTGTAGGGCAGTGGATCTCGGTGCGAACTCAGCACTTGGACTTGTAGAAGTATTGATTGTTGGCCGCGATGTTGTCCTGCGTGATGGCGATCATGTTGGTTTGGATGGTGCGGGTGACGGGCTTGCCTTCCAAGGCCGCGGCGGCCTGATCGACGCCCTGTTTGCCGATGTCGCCGGGGTTTTGGGCGATCAGCGCCTGAACGGTGCCGTCCTCGAGGTCCTGGACCTGCTTGGGGCTGGCGTCGAAGCCGACGACCTTGACCTGGCCGAGCTTGCCGGCATTGCGCAGCCCGGTGGCCGCGCCTTCGGCGGAGCTGAGGTTGGTGGCGAAGATTCCGGCCAGATCGGGATGCGCCGCCAGGGTGGCGGTGACGATCGAGGCCGCCTGGGCCGCTTCGTTGTTGTTGTACTGGACGCCGAGGGGGGTCATGCCGGGATGGCTCTGCTTCAGCTCGTTCTCGAAGCCCTGGGCGCGCTGATCGGTGGTCGAGGTGCCCGCCTTGGTGTTGATCACCAGCACGGAACCCTTGTCGCCCACCAGTTTCGCCAGGGTCTGGGCCGCGAGCTGCCCGCCCTTGACATTGTCGGAGGAGATCGACGACAGCGCGATCGAGGTGTCCTCCAGCGCCGTATCCACCTCGATGACCTTGATGCCCGCGTCCTTGGCCTGCTTGATCGGGCTGGCCATGGCCTGGGCGTGGGTGGGCGCGATGAGGATCGCGCCGGGCTTGTTGGCGATCACGCCGGTGACGATGGGCGTCTGCTGGGACGCGTCGAATTGCGACGGGGCCTGGGTGTCGAGGGTGTAGCCGAGCGACTTGGCCTCGTCCTGCGCGCCGCACTGCATGGAGATGTAGAAGGGTTCGTTCGCGACACCGGGGATGAGCACCAGCTTCTTCGCGTCGGTCTTACCCGAATTGCTCACCGAGCCACCGCATCCCGCCAGTAGCCCGGCCACCGCCACGGCCACGGCCGCCACTATGGCGGCGCGTCCTCCGGTCCTCATCATCAGGCCCTCACCTTCGAACTGTGTTCTGTTATTTCCGGTCCCGGGACCGCCTGCGGATCTGGTCGAACCACACGGCCGCCACGAGCACGACGCTCACCGCGATGGGCTGCCAGAACACCGGCACCCCCACGATGACGAAGCCCTTGCGCAATACCGACGGGATGAACACCCCGATCACGGTCCCCAGCACCGACCCGACCCCGCCGAACAGGCTGGTCCCGCCGATCACGACACCGGCGATGGCGTCGAGATTGTCGGTGCCGTGCCCGGCGATGGTGGTGGTGCCGAAGTACGCGAGATTCATGAAACCGGCCAGGCCCGAGAGCATTCCGGTCATGAGATAGACCAGCACCAGGTGCCGGGTGACGCCGATGCCGGCGCGGCGGGCGGCCTCCGCGTTGGAGCCGATCGCATACGTGTAGCGCCCGAAGCGCGTGGTGTGCAGCAGCCAGGCCCCGAACAGCGTGACCAGCACCGCCACCAGCACCAGGTCCGGGATGCCGCCCAGCAGGGTGCCGAAACCCAGTGAATTGCGCAGCTTTTCGGGGACCGTGCGGGTGTCCACACCGCCGGTGATCAGCTGCGCCGCGCCGAGCGCGGCCCCGAACGAGCCGAGCGTGACGATCAGCGGCGGAATCTTGGCCTTGGCCACCAGGAATCCGTTCACCAGCCCCCAGACCGCGCCGCCCGCAATCGATATGGCCAAGCCCAGCACGATGATTCCCCAGCCCGCGTGCGTCGCGTCCCCGCCTGGGCTCAGCCACTCCATGGTCTTGGAGGCGAGCACGCCGGAGAAGATCAGCACCATCCCGACCGACAGATCGATTCCGGCGGTGACGATCACGAACGTCATCCCGATCGACAGCACCAGCAGCACCGAGGTCTCGATGAGCAGCGTCTGGAAGGTGAACCGGGTCGGGAACGCGTCGGGCCGCGCGATGCTGAACGCCAGATACAGCACCACCAGCACGATCCCGATCCAGAACGTGCCGGTCCCGGCCAGCCGCCGCACGATTCGGCCCACGGCCCCGCTCACGCTCTGCCCACTCAAGATTCGTCCTCCGTGGTCAGCGCCCCGGTCATGGCTCCCACCAGCTGTTCCAGCGTGGCGTCGGCCGCGGTGAAGCGCGCCACCCGCCGCCCCAGCCGCAGTACCTCGATACGATCGGCGACGGCCAGCACCTCGGGCATGTTGTGGCTGATCAGCACCACCGCGATGCCCTGATCCCGCACGCGCCGAATGACATCCAGCACCCGCTCGCGCTGCACCACGCCCAGCGCCGCGGTGGGCTCGTCCATGAACACGACCTTGCTGGCCCACATGACCGCACGCGCCACCGCCACGGCCTGCCGCTGCCCGCCCGACAGCGACCCGATCGGCACGTCGTCACGCGGCAACACCACGCCGAGCCGCTGAAAGTGCTCGGCCGCCTGCACTCTCATGGACTTGCGATCGAGCATGCCCAGTCGCCCCGGCAGCCCGGAGCGGAAAAGTTCGCGTCCGAGAAAGAGATTCGCCGCGGGATCCAGATCGGGCGCGACGGCCAGATCCTGATACACCGTCTCCACGCCCAGCCGCCGCGCCGCGACCGGCGAGGCCATGCGAACCGGTTTCCCATCCAACAGAATTCGCCCGCTATCGGGCTGCTCGGCCCCGGAAAGGCACTTCACCAGCGTGGATTTCCCGGCCCCGTTGTCACCGATCAGCGCCACCACTTCACCGGCGTCGACCTGAAAGCTGGCCCCTCGCAACGCCTCCACGCCGCCGTACCGCTTGTGAAGCCCTTCGGCTTCCAAAACCACGGCAGGCATCGGCGATCACCCCGGTGAAATCGTTTGAGCGGACGTCCGGTCCGCTCCGAGCGTACGTTCGATCTCCGGATATCGGGGCGGTATTTGCCAACACCGCTAGGGTTGGACCGATGACGAGGCCGGGATTCCGCGCGCTGCAACTGTTGTCCGCCGTCGCGCTGTGCGTCACCGCCGTCGGCTGCGCCTCGAGTCCGCACACCGTGCACCCGGCCGAGCGGACCGGGACCGCGCCCCTGGGTTCACTCGATACGCTCGGGATCACCTCGTCGGCCACCACGCCACCGCCCGCCGCGACCACCGCGCCGCCGCCCGGAACCACTGCCGCGCAGCCCGCCTTCACCGAGGACGACGCCCGCTACACGGTGCGCCGCTACCTGTCCCGCTGGACCGGCCAGCCGCTGCAGCCCGACGACACCGAGGGCCGGTATCCGCTGGTCTGCGCCGGTTCCGTGCTGGCGAACAATCCGGGAAAACTCACCGGCACACTGTCGTTCGACAATGACAGGATGACCGCGCGACTCACCGGAGACACCGGCGCGGAAGTGACTGTCCCGGTGACGAATTCCTCCACGGTCACCAGGGTGGCCACGTTCGCCCTGCGCGCGGCCTCCCAGGGCTACTGCATCGAGGACATCATCAACTGAGAGCCGGACTGCCCGGACCGATGCAGGAATTCCCGCGCCAGGTCCCGATACTGCTCGGCGCCACGCGATTTCGGATCCCATTTGGTCAGCGGTTCCCCGGCGATGGTGGAATCCGGGAACCGCACCGTGCGCGAGATGACCGTCTCGTAGAGCAGCGGGCCGAAGGATTCGGCCACCCGGTCGCGCACCTGCCGCGAGTGCAGCAGCCGCGGGTCGTACATGGTGACCACGATCCCCGATAGCTCGAGCCCCGGGTTCAACCGCTCGCGCACCTTGTCCATGGTGTCGTTGAGCAGCGCCAGCCCGCGCAGCGAGAAGAATTCGCACTCCATCGGCACGATCACGCCGTCCGCGCAGGCGAGCGCGTTCACCGTGAGCAGGCTCAGTGACGGCTGGCAGTCGATGAGGATGTAGTCGTAGCGGTCCCGGATGGGATCGAGCACCCGCCGCAGCGAGTGCTCGCGTCCGACCTCGTTGACCAACTGGATCTCCGCCGCGGAGAGATCGATATTGCTGGGCAGCAGGTGCAGATTCGCCACGCCGGTCTCGAGCAGTACGTCGTCGATCGGCGGCGCGTTGCGGGTCAGCAGGTCGTACACCGTCAGCTCGAGTTGGTGGTGGGCGACGCCCAGGGCCGCCGACAGCGCGCCCTGCGGATCGAGATCCACCAGCAGCACCCGCAGCCCGTGCTCGGCAAGCGCGGCACCCAGATTCACCGTCGAGGTGGTCTTCCCGACACCGCCCTTCTGATTGCACAGCGCAATCACGCGGGCGTTGCGGGTAGCCCCGGCCTGCTCAACAGCTGTGTTTGCCGACATTTCGCCAGCCTAACCCGAAGGTAGCCAGAACTGTCGGACCCCCGCTGAGTCCTTTCTCACGCCGTTAATCGCGTCTGATTACCAGCACAATTCGGTCATTTCGACGCGAATGGGCCTGGTGGACAAGGATCGAGCGGGGCGTCCGGTACGTGCTGAGGGTTAGCCAGAGGTGGCGCCGTAGTAGTCGGTGTGCGCCTTGGTGATCGCGGTGACCAGCTGCCCGATCAGCAGTTCGCGATTGTCCTGCGCGTACTGCAGGCTCGCCTCCCGCCGCCGATTGCGGTTCTTGAAGTGCGGGATCACCTCCGAGGCGAACAGCTCGTAGCTGCGCTTGGTGTCCGCCCAGCTCGCCATGTCCACGTGCAGGACCAGCAGGGTGCCGAAGCCGCCGGTCTTCTCGACGAGCCGCTCGATCCGCGCGATCGCCTCGTCCGGCGTGCCGATGACGGCCTGCCCGAACTCGCCGAGGTTCTCGTTGCGCCACTGATCGATGATGCCCTTCGGCGTGTCGGCCCAGGCCGGGTTCTCGCCGGTCTGCCGATTCACATACGCCGCCATCGATCCGATGCGCCGGCTCACGGCCCGCTCCGCCTCTTCCCGCGTCTCGGCCAGGAAGATCGGATTGACCAGCCGCCACCGCGCCCGGTCCGCGATGTGCCCGTGTTCGGCGCACACCTTCTCGTAGACGCCCCAATTTCGGTCCAGCACTTCGAATCCCATGGGTGAGCTGGCCGCCAGCGACAGCAGCGACAGTCCGTGCGTGCCGGCCAGCACCGAGCCGTTGGGGGAGATGGTCGAGGCGGTCGCGACCTCGATGCCCGCCGGATCGTAGGTCGGCAGCTGGGCGCGGGCATCGCGCAGGGTGAACCAGTCGGTGCTCATGTTCACCACCTCGCCGCGCAGCAGCGCCAGGATCGCCTCGAGCGCCTCGCCCTGGCGGCGGCGCTGCTCGGCGGGATCGATGCCCATCATGTGCGCGTCGAGCGGGATCTTGCCCGGTCCGGTGCCGAAGATCAGGCGGCCGCGGGTCTGCAGGTCCAGCTGGGTGATGCGGTCGACGGTGACCAGCGGGTGGTGGTACGGCAGCGACATCACGCCGGTGCCGAAGCGCAGCCGCTCGGTGCGCTCGGCGGCGGCCGCGATGAAAACATCGGGCGCGGGCACGATTTCGGCGCCGGTGGAGTGGTGCTCACCCATCCACGCCTCGTCGAATCCGAGGTGGTCGAGGTGTTCCATGAGGTCGATGTCGCGGCGCAGCTGCAGGGCCGGATCGGCGTCGAGGGGGTGATAGGGGGCCAGGAAGGCTCCGAATTTCAGCGATTCAGCGGTCCACACGGTGGATCTCCTTACCCAGTGCGCCGGGCTTCCTCGCCCGATGCGGTACAGCGAGTAAAACTGGATCAAGTGATCCAGAAGTTCGTCCGTCCCGGTGAGCGGGAGGACCGGAACGCGCGGTATGCCAGGCTCGTGGGATGACCGTCCCGACGCAGAACCGCCAGGGCACCGCGACCCGCACCCGGCTGGTGAAGACCGCCGAGCGCCTGTTCGCCGCGCACGGCGTGGACGCGGTCTCGGTGCGCGCGGTGAACGCCGCCGCCGGTCTGGGCCCGTCCTCGGTCAACTACCACTTCGGCACCAAGGACGACCTCATCGCCGCCGTCCTGCTCGATCTCGGCGCCGCCGTCCGCGACCGCATCCGCGCCAATACCGATCTGCTGGCCGCCGCCGAAACCCCGCCCACCGCAGCGTCTCTGGTGCGCGCCGTCACCGAGCCCTACCGAGACCTGCTGCTGCGGCACCGAACTCGCGGCATGCGCTGGATCAAGATAGTCACCCAGCTCTCCCTGCGCGATCACCCCGCCCTGACCGCCGCCGAGGCCGACCTGCCCGAGCACCTGCACACCCAGCTGCGCCGCGCCTTCCCGCGATCCGACCCGGCCAGGCTCGAGTCCCGCTGGGCCATCGCCCTCATGGGATTCCTGCAGGCCCTGGCCCGCGCCGACGAATGGCATCCCGCCACCGCGCCACCCGCCGAGAACCTGCTGGCCCTCTACGAGGACCAGGTCGTCTTCCTCATCGGCGGCCTGGAACGCCTGCTCGGACCACCCGGTCAGGGGAACGACGGGGTCGTGGGAACGTAACGTTTTCGGTCGCAGTTTTTTGGTGACCTTGACAGATTCGAAAGAATCCGCTGCTTGGACGTTCGATGACGCCCGGAGTGGGTACCCCGTATTCGTGCACCTGAGCCGACTACGGAGTGAGGACGATGACAGGTGACAGCTACGACAACATCGAGCCGCTGCTGAAACAGCTGGCTATCGCGGTCGAAGCCGATGACCCGGCGCGCGAGGACCTACGCGACGAGGCGATCGACCGTTGCCTGCCGCTGGCCGAACACATCGCGCGCAAGTTCTCCGGCCGCGGTGAACCCTACGAGGACCTACTGCAGGTCGCCAGGCTCGGACTGGTCGTCTCCATCGATCGTTTCGACGTCACGCGCGGATCCCGCTTCCTGTCCTTCGCCGTGCCCACCATCATGGGCGAGGTGCGTCGCTACTTCCGCGACGGCACCTGGGCGGTGCGGGTCCCACGCCGAATCAAGGAGATTCAACTGCGCCTGGGCACCACCATCGAGAAGCTGGCACAGCGGTTGGGCCGCATGCCCAATGCCGGTGAGATCGCCGCCGAGATCGGCGTCGACCGGGCCGAGATCACCCAGGCCATGCTGGCCGCCAACGGCTATCAGAGTTCGTCGCTGGAAGCGGCGATGCCCGACGGCGGGGAGAACGCACCGCTGTCGCTGATCGACGCCCTCGGCACCGACGAGCCGAACTACGAACTGGTCGAACAGTATCTGGCGGTGCGGCCGCACATCGCGAACCTGCCCGCGCGGGAACGCCAGGTGCTGGTGCTGCGCTTCTTCGACGGCAAGACCCAGGCGCAGATCGCCGCCGAGCTCGGCGTCTCGCAGATGCACATCTCACGCATCCTCGCCAAGACGCTCGCCGGACTTCGCGAAGAGGCACTGAAGGACTGATCCCGTCACGCGTTTCGGCACCGGATCGCCGGGTAGCCGGAGAGCGAACTCGACGATGGGAGCGTCATCATGGCGACGGTCAATCCAATTCGGCTCCAGAAGTTCCTGCGCGGAGCCGACTATCCCGCCAAGCGTGACGATCTCGTTCGCCTCGCCCGCGACAACGGCGCGGACGCCGTGATCCTCGACCGCCTGCGTCAGATCCCCGACCGCAGATACGAAGGGCCGCAGGCGGTCAGCCGCGCCGTCGTGCACTGACCGCGGACCGCACTGACCGCGGACGAGACGGAGGGACGAGGACGGCTATGACGCGAACCGGCGCGGGCGCCACCGGTAATCGGCTGGGGCTGCCGGAGACGATCGCGGCGGCCCTCTTCGATCTCGACGGCGTCCTGACCAGCACCGCCGAGCTGCACGAACGGGCCTGGAAGCAGATCTTCGACGAGTTCCTGGCGGCGCGCTGCGGTCCGGGATTCCGGCCGTTCAGCGCGGCGGACTACGCGGATCACGTGGACGGACGACCGCGACTCGACGGTGTCCGGGAGTTCCTGAGGACACGGGATATCACTGTGCCGGAAGGGAATTCCGAGGACGCACCGGACGAGTGGACCGTGCGGGCCATCGGTGATCGCAAGGATCGATTGCTGAAGACGATGATCGGCCGGGACGGTGTGCACGTGTATCCCGGGTCGGTGGACTACCTGTCGGCGGTGCGCGTGAGCGGGCTGCGGATCGCGGTGGTGTCGTCCTCGGCGAACGCCGCCGCGGTGCTCGACGCCGCCGACCTGGCGCGGTTCGTCGAGGTGCGGGTCGACGGGAACACCTTCGCCCAGCGCGGGCTGCGCGGTAAGCCCGCGCCGGACGGATTCCTGGCGGCGGCCGGGCAATTGGGGGTATCACCCGGCGGCGCGGCCGTTTTCGAGGATGCCGTGGCCGGGGTCGAGGCCGGGCACGCGGGCCGCTTCGGATTCGTGGTCGGCGTCGAGCGCAGGGGAGACGACCGGCACGCCGAGGCGCTGCGCGCCGCCGGGGCCGATGTGGTCGTCTCCGATCTGGCCGAACTGGCGGAGTCGTGATGGGCGCCAGTGGTTTCCAGGTCGCGCCGTGGGAATTGCGCTGGTGCGGACTGGATCTCGACGCGCTCGCGCGGAACGAATCGATCTTCGCGCTGTCCAACGGGCATCTCGGCCTGCGCGGGACCCTGGAGGAGGGCGAGCCGGTCGGACTGTCCGGGACCTACCTCAACGGCTTCTACGAAACCCGGGCGCTGCCCTACGCCGAGGTGGGATTCGGCTATCCGGAGCAAGGGCAGACCGTCGTGAACGTGACCGACGGCAAGATCATCCGATTGCTCGCGGAGGACGAGCCGATGGATCTGCGCTACGGGCACACCGAGGCGCACGAGCGTGTCCTGGACTTCCGGTCCGGGACCCTGCGCCGGGACACGATCTGGACCTCGCCGACCGGTCGGCGGGTGCGGATTCGCTCGGAGCGGCTGGTGTCGTTCACCGAGCGCGCGGTCGCGGCCATCCGGTATGTCGTCGAGCCGCTCGACGACGACCTGGAACTGGTCGTGCAATCGGATCTGCTGGCGAACGAACCGAGTTCGGCGAAACCCGGTGATCCGCGCCGGGCCGCCGCACTGGACCAGCCACTGATCGCCGAACACCACGTCGCGGCGGACCTCGGCGCGGTGCTGGTGCACCACACCCGGCGCTCCGGGCTGCGCATGGCCGCGGGCATGAATCACGAACTCGAGGTCCGCGACCCGCCCCGCTGCTCCGTCCACGCCGAGGACGACCTGGCCCGGGTCGCCATCGCGGCCGACGTGGGACTCGGAGATCGCCTGTGCGTGACCAAATTCCTCGCCTACGGATGGTCCGGCCGGCGCTCCGCGCCCGCGCTGCGCGCGCAGGTGGAGGCCGCGCTCGCGGCCGGGATGGAGATCGGGTGGGCGGGTCTGCTGGCACGCCAGCGCGAGTATCTCGACGACTTCTGGGCGCAGGCCGACATCGAGCTGGACGGCGATCCGGAACTGCAGCAGGCGGTGCGGTTCGCCATGTTCCACGTGCTGCAGGCCGGTGCGCGCGGGGAGGCGCGCGCCATCCCCGCCAAGGGGCTCACCGGACCCGGCTACGACGGCCACGCGTTCTGGGACACCGAAACCTATGTGCTGCCGGTGCTCACCTACACCATGCCCGTGGCCGCGGGTGACGCGCTGCGCTGGCGGCATTCCACCCTGGACCGGGCGCGTCGTCGCGCGGCCGAACTCGGGCAGTCGGGCGCGATGTTCCCGTGGCGGTCCATCAACGGCGACGAAGCCTCCGGCTACTGGCCCACCGCCACCGCGGCCGTCCACGTCAATGCCGACATCGCCGACGCCACCGCCCGCTACCTGACCGCCACCCGCGACGAGGAATTCGAAACCGACTGCGGCGTAGAGCTTCTCGTCGAGACCGCACGCCTGTGGGCCAGCCTGGGCCACCACGAATCCGACGGCTTCCGCATCGACGGCGTCACCGGCCCCGACGAATACTCCGCCCTGGCCGACAACAACCTCTACACCAACCTGCTGGCCCGGCGAAACCTGCGGGAGGCCGCCGCGGCCTGCCGGCGCCGCCCCGATGTCGCCCGGCGGCTGCGCGTCGACTCCGAAGAGCTGTCCCGCTGGCACGACGCGGCCGACGCCATGGTCATCCCCTACAACGCCGAGCTGGGCGTCCACGAGCAATCCGAGGGCTTCACCCGATACGCCCGCTGGGATTTCGACGCCACCCCGCCCGAGGACTACCCCCTGCTCCTGCACTACCCGTACTTCGACCTCTATCGCCTCCAGGTCGTCAAACAGGCCGATCTGGTCCTGGCGATGTATCTGTGCCCCAACGCTTTCGACCCCGAACAGCGAAGCCGCGACTTCGCCTATTACGAGGCCCTGACGGTGCGCGACTCCTCCCTCTCGGCCGGCGTCCAGGCCATCCTCGCCGCCGAGATCGGCGACCTCTGCCTGGCCTTCGACTATTTCGCCGAAGCCGCCCTCACCGACCTGCGCGATCTGCACCACGACGTCGACGCCGGGCTGCACCTGGCCGCCCTGGCGAGCACCTGGCTCGGCTGTGTCGCCGGATTCGGCGGCTTCCGCGCCCACGACGACCACCCCGCCTTCAGCCCGCGCCTGCCCGACGCCCTGACCGGTCTGTCCTTCCGAATCCTCTGGCGCACCAGCCGAATAGCCGTCGACGTCACCCCGGCGACCACCACCTACCGCCTGCTCGCGGGCGACCCCCTCCCGATCGCCCACCACGGCGAGCACCACAAACTCACCGATACCCCGCTCACCCTCGACAACCCGCCGCCCCCGAGTCCACCGTCGATCACCCAGCCGCCGGGCCGCGCGCCCGGCCCGCGCGGCTGACCGTGCCGGGCCCGTTTATCGGAGTGTCCGCCGGGTATCGCGATCAATGAATCGCGGACCCAGCAGGTCCGGAGCAAAGCGCTGAAAGGCACGACGATGGGCTACTATGACGAACGAAGTTATCGCGGTTACGGAGTGCGCTACGGCGGAGGATTCACCGTCCTGCTGTTCATCTGGCTCCTGATCGGCGTGATCGCCGCGGGCCAGCGCCACTACTACGACAACGCGCCGACCAATTGCGCCGGCACCGGAACCATTGCGGTCACCATCCTCGCGGGTCCCCTCAACTACGCCGGGGTCAACCCGAAAATCCACGAGTGCAACGTGAACGTCCCCCAACCCAGCCCGTAATCCCCGGTGGCATGTCCGGCCACCTTTTCGGCGTGAATTGCCCACTGCGCGTGGGGACGAGGACGCGTAGGTTTCGCACGTGTCGTTGAACCCGTTCATGCTCGGTGTGCGTTTCCTGCTCGAACTGACCGCGGTGGCGTCGTTCGGAATTCTGGGATGGCGTGCGTTCGAATCGCCCTGGCGGTTTCTGCTGGTGGTGTTGCTGCCGATTCTGGTGGCGGCGGCGTGGGGCGTCTTCGCCGTGCCGGGAGATCCGAGCCGCAATGGGGAGGCGACCGTGGCGGTGCCCGGGGCGGTGCGGCTCGTGCTCGAGATCCTCGTGCTGGGCGGGGGAGCATTCGCGCTGTGGGGAGCCGGATTGTCGGTGGCGGCGCTGGTGTCGGCGGTCGTGCTCGTGGTGTACACGGCGCTCGCCTACGACCGCCTCGGATGGTTGCTGGCCCATTGACGCCAACGCGCTGATGAAACGCCGTCCGCGGTCCTCGATCTGATCGGTACCGCCTCGAAAGCGGCTCCGTGGCCGGTAATCTCGTGCGATGGGGCAACGTACACTGTTCGCGTTGGCAGGTATCGTTCTGGCCGCATGGTGGGCGGTTGCCACGCCCGGCACTGTCGCCGCCGATCCCGGGCTACCACCGGTCGGCGGTGATTTCCTCTGGGGCGTGTCCAGTTCCGGCTTCCAGAGCGAAGGCTTTGCGCCGGACAGTAATTGGAGCCGCTACGCGGGCGGGGGATACGGCAATTCCGTCGACTTCCTGCATCGCTACGGCGAGGACATCCAGAACGCGGCCAACCTCGGCGTCGGCGTTTACCGGGTCAGCGTGGAATGGGCACGGGTACAACCGAATCCGGGCGAATGGGATTTCTCCTTCTATGACGCCATGCTCGACCGCATCCGCGCGGCCGGCATGCGCCCGATGATCACCCTGGATCACTGGGTATTCCCCGGCTGGGAAGTCGATCGCGGCGGCTGGCGCAATCCCGGCATGGTCGAGGACTGGCTGACCGAGGCGCGTGCCGTGGTGGACCGCTACTCGCACCTGGATCCGCTGTGGGTCACCTTCAACGAGCCGCTCGCCTATGTCGGAAAAGAGCAGCAGATCGGCGATCTCGGCGCGCTCGACGTCACCCCGATGATCGATCGGATGGTCGCGGCGCACCGGGCGATCTACGACCACATCCACGGCGTGCAGCCCGGCGCGATGGTCACCAGCAATCTCGCGTTCACCGGCATCGGCGCGGCGCAGGCCGACGCGTCCTTCATCGACCGGGTCGCGGACAAACTCGACTACATCGGAATCGACTACTACTACGGCGGATCGCTGAGCAACCCGCCCAACGCGATCGCGCAACTGACGAATCAGCCGTCGAATCTGATCCTCGAGCCCGACGGAATCTATTACGCGCTGCGCAGATACGGCCAGAAATTCCCCGGCCGCCCGCTCTACGTCGTCGAGAACGGCATGCCCTCCGACAACGGCTCCGCCACCACTGACGGCATGACCCGCGAAGATGATCTCCGCGACACCGTCTACTGGGTGCAACGCGCCAAAGCCGACGGCATCGACGTCATCGGCTACAACTACTGGAGCATCACCGACAACTACGAATGGGGAAGCTACTCACCCCGTTTCGGCCTCTACACCGTCGACGTCACCAGCGATCCCGGCCTGTCTCGCCGCCCGACCGCGGCGGTGCCCGCCTACCACGACATCACCGCCAACGGCGGCGTCCCCGCGGGCTATGTCCCCACGCGGGCTCCGGCGCTCTGCTCCCTGCAGGATCTACCCTCCAGCTGTATCAATCCGGTGCACTGACCGTCTGATCACCACAGCACCGGCCGATAGCGCAGCTCGTCATTCGCTGCGGCTATGTAGTCGATGACCTGAACCAGCGACGGATAGACGCGGTGGGCCAGGCGGCTCGTCTCGGCGTTGGCCGGAACCAGATCGGGGATCAGGACGCAGCGCAGGCCCGCGGCGTGGGCGGCACGCAGGCCGTTGGGCGAATCCTCGCAGGCCAGTGTGAATTCCGGGTGCGCGCCGAGCGCGGCCGTCGCGGTCAGGTAAGGCTCAGGGTGGGGTTTGCCGCGGTCGACGTCCTGGCGGGTGACGATCGCGCCGAAACGGTCGGCCAGCCCGACGGCGCGCAAGTGGTGGCGGGTGCGGTCCCGGCCCGAGGACGTGGCGATCGCGCGGGGCACGTCGCGGCGATCGAGTTCGTCGAGCAGGTCGTGCACGCCGGGCTTGATGGTCAGGCGGCCCTCGTCGACCAGGCGGGCCACGGTCGCCTCGTGCCGGCGGAAGAACTCCTCGAGCGGGAAGCCCGGGCCGAAGGCGGCCACGGCCAATTCGCGGCAGGTGTCGGCGGGCATGCCGATGAGACCGTGGCAGAACTCCGGCGAGAGCGCATAACCGAGTTCGGCGCCCGACAATGCCAGCGACTCCACGGCCAGCCGCTCGGAGTCGAGCAGTAGGCCGTCCATATCGAAAACCACTGCCCGAACCGGTTTTTCGGCAATGGTTCCGGAACCGTTCCCCGGTGTCACGCGACCCTCCCGTCGAATTCCGGCAGCAGCCGCCGCCCGATCACCTCGGTGACATTGTCGCGGACCAGTTCGGCCAGGGCGTCGCCCACCTCCTGCTGAATGTGCCCGAGGTGCGGCAGCTCCCCGAAGATGTCGGTGCGCGCGAGAAACGCGCGAGCCCGTCGATGCGGGTCGGGAATCGCGGCCAGCCGCGCCAGCTCCGGCGCCCGCGAGTCGATGATCTCCATGACGGCCCCGGGTGTCCCGCACAGATCGAACCATCGGATCCAGGCCGCGATCAGCAGGGTGGCCCCGGGGGTCGGACGGCCGTTCGCGAGGTTCTCCCGCATGGCCGCCGTCACCCGCGGCAGCATCTTGTCCGACCCGTTGCGGCCCACCCGCGTCATATCGTGCCGGATGGCCGGATTGCGGAAACGGCGCAGCAGATCGGCGACAGTGCGCCGCAATTCGGTCTCCGGCAGCGCGACGGTGGGCCCCTGCTCGTGCAGCATGAACTGCCGGGCCAGCCCGCCCAGCACCGGATCCGCGCCGGCCTCGGCGATGGTCGGGTATCCGGCCAGCGCGCCGAGATAGGCCAGCAGCAGATGAGTCCCGTTGAGCAGCCGCAATTTCGCCAGCTCGTGGGCGGTGACGTCGTCGACGTACTCGGCCCCGGCCAGATCCCAGCGCGGCCGCTCGCCCTCGAAATTCTCGATGGTCCAGGTCATGAACGGCTCGGCCGACACCGGAGCCCGATCGTCGACCCCGCCCAGCCGGGCGCGAGCGGCCGTGTCATCGTCGTCCGAGGCCACGATGCGATCGACCACGCTGCAGGGGAACTGCACATTGCGTGCGATCCAGTTCGCCAGCCGATCGTCGCGCAGGGACGCGAAATCGAGGACGGCACTGCGCAATTGGCGTCCATTGGCCGACAGGTTGTCGCAACTGATCACCACCGGCGGCGTCCCGCCCCGACGCCGCACCGCCGCCAGCCCGCCGACCAGCATGCCGATGGCCGTGCACGGTTTGGCGGTGCAGCGCAGATCGTGGCGCACCGGGTCGCTGCCCGAATCCAACCGGCCGGTGGCGGGGGAGAGGCAGTAACCGCCGGTGGTGACGGTGAGCGTGACGATGCGCACGCGCGGATCGGCGACCCGGCGCACGACCCCCACCCGATCCGAGGGTGCGTGTATGGCCGCGGTGAGCGCGCCGACCACCTCCGCCCGCACCGCGCCCTCATCGCGCAGCAGGGCGGTGTAGAGGTTGTCCTGCGCCCGCAACGCGCCGACCACGTCCCGCCGGGACATGGCCACCGCGGCGATTCCCCACCGGCGGTCACCGGTGGCGGTCATGGCGTGCTGGGTGATCAGCGCCTGGTGCGCGCGGTGGAACGCGCCGCATCCCAGATGCACGATGCCGGTGCCCAGGCTGCCGGGCGTGAACGGGGGCCGGGTCACATCCCGCGGCAGCTCCCGCAGCGCGCCGACCCCGAGCCGCGGTGAATTACCCGCGGGCGTAACCGAATTCATGGAGCTGTACATGCCGAGTCCTCCGGGGGCATTCGGAATGATCTACGTGAATGCGACCGTTCGACATTGAGGTCGGCGCAGAAGCGAATCTAGAACACGCTCTGAAAAACGTCGACACCAATTATCGTTTTCTACATGTACCGTCCGTCACACGATTATCTGTAAGTACCCGTAGGTAATTCGTAAATGCGCACCTGAATCGCTGTTTCGAGGCAATAGCGTCATCGCATGCGCACGAAAGTGGCGTAATGGTCGTCGGTGTACCAGGCCGATCCGTCGTTCCCGGTCACGATGCGCTCCGCGTCCCGCGACCGCCCCGGGGCCTTGCAATTGACGTCCCACTCCAAATAGTCGACGCCCTCCGGCAATTGGCCACCCCGATTCTGCCAGGTGGTTCCGCCCTTGGTTCCCGGGCAATCCGCCGGAGGCCACCCGCCCTGGTCGATCAGGCCCAGCGTCGTCCACGCCCGCTGCGGCACGCTCGCGGTGACCAAGCGCAGCTCGGCCACCGGGTGCGGCGCGGCCGGTTGTGCGATACCCCCGCCGACCAGCACCGCCGCCACGGCCATCAGGGCCACCGCGACGCCAATTGCCTTACCCCACACCATTTTCAGCGATATCGTCTCGATCTTCATGACCGCAGACGATCCCACGCGGGTCTGAACCGGCCGTCACATCGAGTTGTCGCCCGGGTAAATGAGTGTGGGCACCGGTCCGTGTCCGCCACTCATCCGGGCGACTTCGGGTGGTTACCACCGGCCGAGCCGGTCCCTACCGTTGAAAGGGGAGCCTTCCTCGAAATGCGAATTCACCGAACAGGAGATGACGAAATGACCGCAAGAATCGCAAGTGTCGCGGCCGCGGCCGCAGTTGTGCTGTCGCTCGGTGTGATCGGGGCATCGACCGCGTCCGCCGACGAACCGCAGGCCGCACCCGTGGACGGATCGATCGGGCTGTGTTTCACGCTCCCGTTCCCGGGATCGGTGAACCTGTACTGGTGCCTGTGAGAATTACCCGTCTGTCCGCTTTTTGCCATTGATCGGCCGGGACTTTCGTTGTCGCGCAACGTCGCCGGTCCTAGCGTGATCGCATGGCTTTCAATGTTGCGGACCTGTTCGAACACGCGGTGGATGCGGTCCCTGACCGCATCGCCGTCATCTGCGGTGATCGCCGGGTGACCTACCGTGAACTCGACGAGCGCGCCAATCGGCTGGCGCACCATCTGGCGTCGCGCGGCATCGGCAAGGGCGACCACGTGGGGGTGTACTCGCGCAACTCCATCGAGGCGCTCGAGACGATGATCGCCACCTACAAGTTGCGGGCGGTCTCGGTGTGCGTCAACTACCGGTACGTGGCCGAGGAAGTCCGCTACATCGTGGACAATGCCGACCTGAAAGCCCTGGTCCACGAGCGCGCGTACGCCGATATCGTGGCCGAGGTCGCGCCGGGCGCTCCGCTGCTGAGCGACGTGATCGTGATCGAGGACGGCACCGGCGGCGATTACACGTGCTACGGCGGTATCTCCTTCGACGAGGCGCACGTCGGGCAGTCGGCGGACCGCGATTTCGAGCAGCGCCGATCCGATGACCTCTACATCCTCTACACCGGCGGCACGACCGGGTTCCCCAAGGGCGTCATGTGGACCCACGAGGATGTGTGGCGCACCCTCGGCGGCGGGATCAACCATGTCACCGGCGAGTACGTCGCCGACGAATGGGAATTGTCGAATAATGCCAAGTCCTCGCCCAATGGCATTGTGATGGCCCCGCTTTCGCCGTTGATCCACGGGGCGGCGCAGTGGGCGGCGTTCATCACCTTGAACTCGGGCGGCACGCTGGTGTTCGTGCCGCAGTTCGATGCCGACGAGGTGTGGCGGGCGGTACAGCGGGAGAAGGTCAACGTGCTGACCGTGGTCGGTGACGCCATGGCCAAGCCACTGATGGACGCGTTCCGTGCCGGCGAGTACGACGTGTCGTCGCTGTGGGCGTTCAGCAGCCACGCCGCGCTGTTCTCTCAGGCGCTCAAACAGCAGTACCTCGAACAGTTCCCGAATCTGTTCATCACCGACGTGATCGGCTCCTCGGAGAGCGGCAGCACCGGACTGGCCGTGGTCAGCAAGGATTCCGATCATTCCCAAGGCCCGCGGGTGAAGTACAACGCGCAGGCCGCGCTCATCGACGACGACGGAAAACTGGTGGAGCCCAAGCCGGGTGCGGTGGGCCGGATGGCGCGCAGCGGGCACGTGCCGCTGGGGTACTACAAGGATCCGGAGAAGACGAAGACGATTTTCGTCGAGGTGGACGGCACCCGCTACGTCGTGCCCGGCGACTACGCGCGCTACGAGGAGGACGGCACCGTCACCCTGCTCGGGCGCGGGTCGGAATGCATCAACACCGGCGGTGAGAAGGTCTTCCCCGAAGAGGTCGAGGGCGCGCTCAAATCGCATCCGGATGTCTTCGACGCCTTGGTGATCGGCATCTCCGACGAGCGTTTCGGCAACTCCGTCGCGGCGCTGGTGCAGCCGCGCGGCGAGACCGAGCTCGACCTCGCCGCCCTCGACGCGCACGTGCGCACCAAGGTCGCCGGATACAAAGCGCCGCGCGGCTATTGGATCGTCGAGCAGATGATGCGCCAGCCGAGCGGCAAGGCCAACTACCCCGCCGCAAAGAGGCATGCCGCCGAGCACGCCGAACTCAAGCGCTCTCCGCTTTCAACAGCCCCAGTTCGGCCGCACGAGCACCGAGCTGGAAACGGGTCGCGGCGTTCAACCGGATCATGACGTCGGCCAGATAACGTCGATAGGTGCGGGTGGACACCGAAAGCCGCCGCGCCGCCACCTCATCGGTGACACCGGCGTTCAGCAATCGCAGCACCGCGATGGCCATCTCGTCGAATCCGCGCCGGCGCAGTGCGACATGATCCCGCAGGGGGAGCGCGGTCTCCCAGGTCTGGTTGGCGAATTGCTGGATGGCGCCCAACAGGGTGAATTCGGTGGCGAAATAGGCCTGCGGTTTCCCGTTCGCCTGTGTCCACACCACTGCCAGCCGGTCGTCGATGACCATCGTGTTGTGGAATGTGTTGTGCGTGACCCGGATTCGATCGCTGAACGTACGATCCCGGAGCAATTCCTCCAGATCGTGATCGTCGGCGTATCGCGAGTACACGAGCATCCGGACCCGTTTCCCGCCGTCGATCAGCTCCCGGAGCAGCGCGTCCGCAGCGACGAACTCCCGCCGCGCCCGAATCGGATTCGAGATCGCGATCGTCACCTCGTCCCGCACCCCGCGTAACCGCTGCAGCAAGGTCTCGCCCCAATCCTCGCGGGGAGTCACCGGCGAGTTGTCGGTGATCTCCCCGGCACCCGCGGCCGAATCGATTCTCGACAGTGCGGAATCCAGCAATTCGCGTGACCGAACCAGCAGGTCGGCCAGATCCCCAGACACAGTTCCCCTCCGATCCCGGCACCGTTGCCGCGACATCCGAATTCTCAAGGTACACAACCGCCCGCGGTGCCACCTGCCGGTATTTGCCTGATCCGCCAATAGTCCGATTCGTCGGCCGAGCATGGTCATCAGGAGCAGAATCCAGCCATGGCAGCTCGAAACCCGTTGTTCCCCTATTTCTATCGCCTGCTGGTCGACTTCACCGATCCTCTGCTGTACGGGCGGATCCGCACCGAGAGCATGTCCCACGCCGAAGGCCGTCTGCTCATCATCGGCATCGGACCCGGTAATGACCTGAAATACCTTCCACCCGAAGTAGCCTCGATCACCGCGGTGGAGCCCGATCCCGTCATGCGCCGCATGGCGGAGCGAAAAGCCCAGCGCCTCGGCCTGTCCGCCGAGATCCTCGACGCCGCGGGTGAACGACTGCCCTTCCCCGACGCCTCCTTCGACAGCGTTCTGTGCGGACTGGTCCTCTGTTCGGTCGACGACCCCGCCGCCACCCTCGCCGAAGTCCGCCGGGTGCTGACCCCCGACGGCAAACTCATCGTCCTCGAACACGTCCGGGGCGAGGGGCTCATGGCGCGCTTCCAGGACGGCATCGCCCGCCCCTGGTCCGCCTTCGCTTCGGGCTGCCAGCCCAACCGCCACACCGCCGCCGCCATCGCCGCGGCGGGCTTCGACACCACCGACCTCCGCTCCCACCTCGTCTGGCCGCTCCCACCCCCGATGACTCCGCACCTCAGCGGTGTAGCGCGGGCGATCTGAGCCAGGCTCGGTCGCTGCCGGGGCGGGGAACTATTCGGCGGTGTGGCTGGGCTGCGGCCGGATCGACCGGATACCGGCGAGACCGGTCCAGCAGAGACCGGCGGTGGTCGCGACGGCGTCGTGTTTGGACAGCGGCTTGCCGGTGGCCACCCAGTCCCGCGCGCAGGCTTGTGCGATCGCGACCAATTCGGCCGTGATCAGCCACTGCTGCCCGATCCGCGGCTGCGGGAACGGTGCCAATGCCCGCGTGACGGCGTCGGTGCAGATCGTCCCCGCGCGATGCGCCAATCGTTGCGCCGCCGGTTCCTCGGCCACCGCGGCCCCGGCGAGCAGAGCGGCACTGCGCGGGTGCAGGTCCGCGAAGTCGAACACCGCGGTCACCGTCGCGACCACGACCGACTGCATGTCCCGTGCGCTGCCGAGCGACGTCGAGAGCGTCTCGTCCAACACGTGCACGGCCTCGTCCAGCACCGCTAGATAGAGCTCCAGCTTGCTCGAAAACGACTTGTACAGTATCGGTTTGCTGATCCCCGACCGGCAGGCGATCTCGTCCATGCTGGCCGCCCGGTAACCGCAGGCAGCGAACAACCCCGCGGCGGCCGCCACGATCACCCGGCGACGCTCCAGCCTGGCCTGCGTCATAGTCCTGTTCGCCACGGTGGCGCCTTCCTCGACATCATCGTTTCCCGACGCCCAGTCATCAGCGTCGAACATCCATGCCAGCAAGAACGTACGCCGTCCGGTGCGCGAGGGCGCGCATTGGCGTCGTTCGGCCGCCCTTTCCACGAAAACCGAATGATGTACTGTTTTCGGGAGGTGCGGTGAGCACGGGAAATTTGGCGACGGAAGGAATCTCGTTCAGATGGCTTCGACCAGTACGCGACGTTCGATGAGGATCGCGAACGGAACACTGCTCGCGTTGGCGGTCGGCGCATCGACCCTGTGCGGCACCGCCTCCGCGGACCCGAGCCCCATCGGGCTCTCCTCGGGCAGCGGATCGTCCTCGGGCAGCGGCGCGAGCGACGGACCCGACGGCAGCACCCCGCCGCCCGGAGCCAACGACTTCTCGTGCCGGCCGACCGCCGCGCACCCGCGCCCCGTCGTCCTCGTCCACGGCACCTGGGGCAATCAGAACGCCTGGAACACCCTGGCCCCGCAGCTGAAATCCGAAGGCTACTGCGTGTTCTCGCTCAACTACGGCAAGGACACCACCAGCGTCATGGGCGCCAAGCGCGGCTCCTACGGCAATGGCGACATCCCCACCTCCGCCAAGGAACTCGCCACCTTCGTCGACCGTGTCCTCGAATCGACCGGCGTCGACCGGGTCGACCTCGTCGGACATTCGCAGGGCGGCACCATGTCCCGCCAGTACCTGCGCTTCGAGGGCGGCGCCGCCAAGGTCGCGAAACTGATCACCGTAGCGGCCACGAACCACGGCACAACCATGGACGGCCTGTCCGAGCTCGCCCTCGGAAGCTCCTCGGGCTCCACCGCCCTCTCCTCCGGCTCCACCGGAAGCTCCGGCCTGGCCGGCGGCCTCATCGGAAGCTACGTCGGCTTGGCCTCCGTGCAACAGCTGGCGGGCAGCGAATTCATCACCACCCTCAACGCCGACGGCGACACCGTCCCCGGCATCGAATACACCGTCGTCGCAACGCATGTCGACAAGACCTCGACCCCGCCCGAGGCGACCTTCCTCACCGCGGGCCCCGGCGCCAGCGTCGAAAACCTCTGGGTACAAGACGTGTGCCCGACCGACACGACCCCGCACGGAAAACTCCCCGATTCTCCCGCCGTGGCCTACATCGTCGAAAGGGCGCTGGACCCGACCGCCACCGGCTTACCCGCCTGCCGGTAGCCCGCGGCCACGTGCCCCGTCGCGGCACATAATTCGCTCGCTTCGAACCGCGAGTGCGCGTTAGCGTCCCGCTCATGACCTACGAACATCCGTTGGCCTATGTGCTGGGATTGGAAGGGGTCGCCCTGCTCCGCGCCTTCGCGGGCGAACACGACCGCGACTTCATCGAGGCCCGCTTCCGCGAGATCCGCCAACTCCTCGACGGCGAGCTCGCCACCCACCCCGGCGTCGACGTCTCGACAGCGGAAAGCCCTGAAGGATACGGAATCTGGGCCGAAACCTACGACGGCCCCAACCCCGCATTCGGCTTCGTCGACACCTTCATCCGCCCCATAGCCGAACAGCTCCCCTCCGGCATCGCGTTGGACGCCGCCTGCGGCACCGGCCGTATCACCGCCCTGCTCGCCGACTGCGGCCACAAGCCGATCGGCGTCGACGCCACCCCGGAAATGCTCGAACAGGCCCGAAACCGCCTCCCGGACACCGACTTCCGAGTCGGCCCCCTGGAAAACCTCCCCATCGCCACGGCATCGATCGACATCGTGACCTGCGCCCTGGCCCTCTCCCACGTCCCCGACCTGACCCAGGTCTTCACCGAATTCGCCCGAGTCCTCCGCCCCGGCGGCCACGCGATAATCGCCGACATCCACCCCGACCGCGTCGCCCGAACCCACGTCCCCACAGTCCGCCTACCCGACGGCACCCCCGCCCGCATCCGATCCCACCATCACCCCACGGGCGACTACGTGCGAGCCGCCCTCGCCGCAGGACTCTCGATCCGAGCCTGCAAGGAGCCGATTCCCCCGCAACGCCTCACCTCCACCGCCCTCCCTCCAACCACCGACCCCGGCCCCTGGGAAATCTGGCCCTGGTCCCTCTACAGCCTGATCCCCGAAGCCGCCTCCTCCGCCGACGTAGGCGCACCGTCACTGCTGCTCTGGCATTTCCAACGCGACTGAGACCGCTCGCTCAGATGACCCGCGCGGCCACCAGCGTCTCGAAGGTGTAGGGGCGTAGGCCATCGGTCCGATCGGCGAAGTAGCGCTGCTGAAGGTCTGCGCGTGTGGGGTGGTCCACGACCTTCGGCCCGCACCGGCTGACCAGCTTCTCGATCTCGGATACCGGCCAGCCCGGCTGAAGAGGCTCGCCGACAGAAGCCGCGATCGGAGTGTAGATACGGGCGTATTCCGCCCCCGCGTCGTCGAGCGCAGCGTCCTCGGCAAGGTAGGAGAACACCACCTCCGACCCGGGAGCCGCCGCCGCGACCATGCGCAACGTCGACTCGATCGCCTGTGCCGTCAGATAAGGGGCCACGCCCGTCCAACAGAACATCGCCGGCTCCCCCCAATCGAACCCGGCCGCGCCCAACGCATCCCGAACCGGCTCAGCCTCGAAATCAACCGGCACGAACACCTGCGACTCGCTGACCGGCAGCCCAAGTTCCCTGACCCGCTCGAGCTTCCAGCCCTGCGAGGCAGGGTGATCAACCTCGAACACCGTCACCGAGCCGACCAGATCCGGCCGCCGCCAAGCAAACGAGTCCAGCCCCGCCCCAAGAATCACATACTGCCCGAACCCACCCGCCCCCAGCCGATCCTCGGCATACCGACTACGAGTGCAAACAGCCGCCCGAGCCTCGAGCCGAACCGACTCAGGAAACATCGGATCGTATCGCTCTCGCAACTCCCGCCACCCCGGCCCAACCAGCACCAGCGCCAACACATCATCCAACACCCACGGCGCCGCCGTCTCCAACCGAAACAACCCCCGCGATATAGCCGCAAACATCGCCGTCCGACTCGGCGCACTCTCCATACAACCCTCCTCGCCGACCAGAACCCACCACACCGGCCACACCGCCGCCCTCAGGATCCTCCAAAACGGCATGGCCCGCCAGCATCACAGCCGCCCCCACTGACACGTCATCCCGATAAGGGCTGCGACACAACCAAACTCAGGACAGGAGAGGTTCGGACTCGACCGTGTTGCCGCAGACCCCAACCCGACGCGTCGCCGCGACCAGGCGTGCGTGGAAGGCAAGGTGGAGTCCGAGACGTATCCCATGCAAGATTGACTGACGAGAGCCTGCACAGCTCTCGATGACACAGCAGTCCACGCGTGGGGGGACCATGGTCAGTCAGATCGTCACCATCGCCGGTGTTCTCGTAGGTGCTGTGTCGTCCTACGTCGCGACGTATGTCTTGACGCGTCAACGCAATCGGTATGAGCTCTCGACGCGTTGGGACAGTCGGAAGCTCGATGCTTACGAGGCCTACGTAGACAAGGTGCGCGCGAACATCTCCGCGGCGTGGACGCTGTATCACGCATACCGCAGCGAGGACCAGCACCCAGATCCGCGTACGGAAGAGGAACTCCGTGCACTACTTTCCGAGACCGGCGGGGAACGGAGCCGCGCGTTCGAGCGAATCATGCTGCTCGGGGGCGACGACGTCGTCGAAACAGCCCATCACCTGAATGCGGTTGTGGCAGAACTTGTCTGGCGAGCGGGTCTGTCCAGATAACGGTGTAACTCGGGTTGATTGAGTCATTTCCGTGCGGCGGTGAGTCGGCCGTCGAAGGTGATGTCGAAGGCGTTCAACGCCGATTTCCAGCGGGTGATCCACCGTTTCTGG
>NZ_WRPP01000015.1 GCF_009760405.1 Nocardia terrae | reverse complement strand
GCTCGTGGGTTGACCGTTCGGTCTCGGGGTAGAACGCTGCTGGGCGGCATGCTGTTTCGCGCGGATCGTGCGTTTGCTCGTGGGTTGACCGTTCGGTCTCGGGGTAGAACGCTGCTGGGCGGCATGCTGTTTCGCGCGGATCGTGCGTTTGCTCGTGGGTTGACCGTTCGGTCTCGGGGTAGAACGCTGCCGGGCGGCATGCTGTTTCGCGCGGATCGTGCGTTTGCTCGTGGGTTGACCGTTCGGCCTTGGGGTAGAACGCTGCCGGGCGGCACGCTGTGCGCGTACCGCCCGGTTGTCGTCGGCTGTGGCCGAACGGCTTTCAGCACTCGGTGAGGTTGACGGCCAGCCCGCCGCGCGCCGTCTCCTTGTACTTGACGCTCATGTCCGCGCCGGTCTCCTTCATCGTTTTGATGACGTCGTCGAGGGACACCTTGTGGCTGCCGTCGCCGCGCATGGCCATCCGCGCGGCGGTGACGGCCTTGACCGCGGCCATACCGTTGCGTTCGATGCACGGGATCTGCACCAGTCCGCCGACCGGATCGCAGGTCAGGCCCAGGTTGTGTTCCATGCCGATCTCGGCGGCGTTCTCGACCTGCTCGGGAGTGCCGCCGATGGCCTCGGCGAACGCGCCCGCGGCCATCGAGCACGCGGAACCGACCTCACCCTGGCAGCCCACCTCGGCGCCGGAGAGCGACGCGTTCTCCTTGATCAGCATGCCGATCGCGCCCGCGGTGAGCAGGAATCGGATGATGCCCTCCTCGTCCGCGCCCGGCACGAAGTTCACGTAGTGCGAGAGCACCGCGGGCAGCACACCGGCCGCGCCATTGGTCGGCGCGGTGACGACGCGCCCGCCGGCCGCGTTCTCCTCGTTGACGGCCATCGCGTAGATGGTGGTCCACTCGGTGCGGTGCATCATCGGGTCGCCCTCGGCGCGCAACTGCCGGGCCGAGGTGGCGGCGCGGCGGCGTACCTCCAGCCCGCCGGGCAGAATCCCCTCACGATTCAGCCCGCGGGTGATGCACTCCTGCATGACCTTCCAGATCTCCAGGAGCCCGGCGCGGATCTCCTCCTCACTGCGCCAGGCCTTCTCGTTCTCCAGCATGAGCGAGGAGATCGAGAGTCCGGTCTCGCGAGCGAACTTCAGCAGCTGCGCACCGGTGTGGAACGGGTAGGCGAGCTGGGTGGTGTCGTCGTTGTCGGGATCGGCGCACACCGAGTCCTCGTCGACCACGAACCCGCCGCCGACCGAGTAGTACGTCTTCTCCAGCAACGGGATTCCGTCGCGGTCGTAGGCGAACAGCGTCATGGCGTTGGCGTGGTAGGGCAGCGCCCGGCGCATGTGCAGGATGAGCTGGGTCGGCTCATCGAACGGAATCTCGTGCGTATCACCGATTTCGGTGCCCAGCAGCCGCAGCCGCTTGGTGCGGCGGATGCGCGCCACGTCGGCGTCGGCGACATCGGGGTCGATGGTGCTGGGGGAGTGCCCCTCCAGTCCGAGCAGGACCGCCTTGGGCGTGGCGTGCCCGCGGCCCGTCGCGCCGAGCGAACCGAACAATTCGACGCGGACCGAGGCGGTCTGGGACAGCAGGCCGTCTTCCTTCAGGCGGTTGGCGAAGAACTGCGCCGCGCGCATCGGGCCGACAGTGTGCGAGGAGGAGGGGCCGATACCGATGGAGAAGAAATCGAAGACCGAGATGGCCATGACTGGACCTTCTGCTAGGACGTGGATGGGGGCTGTGCTGTCGAACCGAGCAGCTCAGGCGTGCTGGAGGTTGCGGTCGCGCTCGGTGCCGAGGATGTCGTCGAGCGGAACGATCTCGTCGTCGCTCTCGGGCACGGCGTCGAGCACCGGATCCGGGCCGGGCAGACCCGACTCGTGCGCCTTCACACCGGCGCGGACCGCCCAGTAGTAGGTGGCGAGTGCGGCCGCGGCGACCAGCGTGATGTCCACGCCGCCCGGAATCAGGCCGCTGCCACCGAAATCGGGCGAACCCAGGGCGGACACGGTCGCCATGAAGATCAGGAAGGCGATCATCCACCAGGCCGGAGCCAGCTGCTGGGCGATGCTGCGCTCACCGCGACGCCACAGCACGGCCACCGCGATCGGCACGGACAGCAGCGTGATGAACACGATGCGGCCGGTGTTGGGCCAGTGCGTCCAGTACAGCGCGCACGCGGCGAGGGTGAAGGCCAGCGGGGTGATCACATTCGCGAGCGGGAGCCGGAAGGGCCGCGGCAGTTCGGGCTTGGTCTTGCGGAACACGCCGACCGCGATGGGGCCGATCAGGTAGGAGATGACCATGGCCGCGGAGACGATGCCGGCCAGCGCATGCCAGCTGTGGCCGACGGTCAGCAGCAGGATCAGCGAGAAGGCGAGGTTCAGCCACATGGCCGGGCGCGCGGTGCCGTAGCGGGGGTGCGATTCGGCGAGCTTCTTCGGGAAGAAGCCGGTCTCGGCGAGGTTCTGCACCATGTACGAGGCCGAGGCCACGTTCGCGATGTTCGCGCCGGACGGCGAGATGAACGCGCCGAACTGGAGCATGATCACCAGCCAGCCCAGCATCAGGATCTTGGCGATGTCGACGAACGGCGAGTTGAAATTGATTCCGACCCAACCGTGTTCGGCCAGCTGCTCCGGCGGCACCGCACCGATGAAGGCGACCTGCAGCAGCATGTAGATGACCAGACCGATCGACAGCGCGCCGACCAGCGCGGCCGGAATGGCCTTGCCCGGATTCTTCGCCGCGCCACCGAGATTCACCACTGCCTGGAAACCGTTGAAGGCGAACACGACACCGCAGGTACTCACCGCGGTCAGCACCGAGGCCCACCCGTTCGGCGCGAAACCGCCGTAGCCGTGGAAGTTCTCGGTGTGGAAACCGGAAGCGATCAGCGAGACGATGGCCAGCACCGGGATACCGAACTTGACCGCGGTCAGCAGGTTGTTCACCCGGGCGAGCAAGCCGACGGACCAGTAGCAGCACAGCCACAGCGCCACGGTCAGCACGAACGCCATGCCCATGCCCGCGAAGGTCAGCGAGCCGTCCTCCATCAGGCCCTGTGCCCAGGAGAAGCTCCACGACGACATGTACTGCGTGCTCGCGATGGACTCGATCGGAATCAGCGCGGCGACGGCGATCCAAACCGCCCAGCCCGTAATGAATCCGAGCACCGGGCCGTGCGAGATGGAACCGAAGCGGGCCATGGATCCGGGGAACGGGTAGGCCGCACCGACTTCCGCGTAGGACATGGCGATCAGCCCTATGAAAACCGCACCGATCACCCAGGCGATGATTGCGGCCGGCCCGGCGACCTGGGCGGCCTGTCCGGCTCCGAAGAGCCAGCCCGATCCGAAGATCGAACCAATGCCAATCATGATCAGGGCGAAGAGACTCAGCCCCTTGCGGTTCGCGGAAGGTATGTCCATGCCTTGGACACTACGTAGCAAACTGGCCCGGTTGAACGGACAAATGTCCTCAGTAGCATCGCTATTGCATGACGTCAATGCTGTTGCCGCACGCCATGCAGATCACATATTGGGCGCTCAGCACATGATCCGCAACACATCGTCCGCGCGCCGCGATCGCGTACGCGGCGGGAACCGGACCTCACCGCCGGTTCCCACCGCGACCGCACATCTGCTCACTGAAGCGGCTGTCGTCGAAGGGATTTCAGGGGGCTATCAGTCGCCGACGACGCGGGGTGGTGCGTTGAACGAATTCACCGCGCCCACAACGGCACCGACCGCGGCGCCCGCGACGGCCGCGGGAACGGCGATGACCGCGGCACCGGCTGCGGCACCGAGGGCGGGACCGGCGACCAGACCGACCGGAACGAAACCGGCGCCGACGACGAGACCCAGCGCACCGCCGACGACGGCGGAGGTGAGCTCGATCGGGGCGGCGGTGGCGGCTCCGGCGACAGCGCCCATGGCGGCGGTGCCGATGGTCTGCCCGGCGATGCGGTCGGACCTGGAGCGCTCCATGCCGATCGAGTCGAGGAAGGTGGCGAGGTTCGCCTCGATCTGCGCGGAGTTGTCATTGATCTGGATCGCCTGCTCTTTGTCGATCCAGTCGGGAGCCGGGACCTGCACATCGCCGAACCGGAACATGCCGGGCGGCGGGGCGATCGGCGGCACGGCCGGAACCGGGACGGGCGGGTGCAGCACGCCGACGGGGGCCAGGTAGCTCTTGTCCGGGGCCTGACGCGACCACTGGATGGAGCTCTTTGTGTCGCCCGGAATGTGCAGGCCCTCATAGGGACTCACGTTCGGGGCATCAGCGGCGGGCCACTGGGCCTTGGGCGCATCGTCGTGCTGCGCCGTGGGAGCGACATCGGCCGGGGCGGCATTGGCTGCACCCGATCCGACAATCGCCAAAACTAGCGGGACCGCGCCTGCCGCCACCACGTTTCCGACCTTGTTGCGGTGGGGGTTCAGTGCTCGGTGCTTACCTGCGGCCATGCTGACCTTTCTTCAGGGGAACATCGACGCTCGACATTCGAACCCACCGGTCAGCCCGGATTGGTGGGGAATCGGACGATCGAAAATCGTTGTCATAACTGAAAATTAGCCAACTGGCCGGTAACCGGACAGCGGAAAGGCCGGAATCCCTGGTGAGAGATTCCGGCCTCGATAGAGCGGCCATCACCCTTGGGTTGCTGCCTCATCGGCAACCGCGGGGGCAGGCTCGTCGACCTGCGCCGCCGGGGTGGCCGGAGCCAGATACCCGTTCACCGCGCCCACCGCACCGCCGACGACCGCGCCCACGGTGGCCGCGGGCACCGCGATGAGCGAGGCGGCCGCGGTCGCGCCCACGGCCGGGCCGAAGACCCAGCCCGCCGGCGCGAACGGCGTGCCCGCCATCGCGCCGATGAATCCGCCCATGACACCGCCCGCGATCTCGAGCGGGGCCGCGACGCCCACTCCCACCGCCGCACCGACGGCCGCGGTGCCGACGGTCTGGGCGGCCATGCGGTCCGAACGGCTCGGCTCGAAGCCGGCCGAGTCGTAGGTGCGGGCCAGCTCGGCCTCGGCGCCCGCGGCCAGCGCGTTCACCTGGGCCGCCTGATCGGGCTGCATCCAGGCCGGAATGTCGACCTGGGTGTCGCCGAAGCGCAGCTTGCCCGCGGGGGCGGCGATGGGCGCGACGTCCGGCGCGGCCATCGGGTCCGGCTGGTGCAGCTTGCTCTGATCCACCGGGGCCAGCGGCGCGTTGGGGATGTCCCGCACGCCGGTGGTGGAGTTGCGGCCCACGCGCACGGGTGCCGGCTGCGGGGCGGGTGCGAGCGCGTCGGCCTCGGCCGGGTCGAGCGTGTCGGCGGGTGTCGCGTCGGCCGCGGGGGTGCCCTCGGCTTCAGCGGCGGTGGCGTCGAGGTAGGCGCGTGCCCCGTTGGCCGCGCCCTGCGGCATCGGCACCTGGAACTTGCCGAACGGCGTGTCCACCACGACGCCCGGTTGCGCGTCGGTGCCGCCGGGCTGGGTGGCGGCGGGCTGGTTGTCTACAACGGCCGGTTGGTTTTCATCGTTCGAAACCGGTTCGGCCGCACTGGTTCCTGCGGTGGCGAGGGCGGCGACCAGCGGCAGCGCGCCCGCGACCGCCAAGGAGCCCAGACGCTTTCGCACGGAACTCGATTCGCGAACCAAATCGACCGGTTGGCGTTTGCCCATGAATGACCTTTCTCCCGAATGTCAACGGATGTCGAACATTCGGATCCGGCCGGTGTGCCGGATTGGTCGGGACACGCCGCCCGGTCAGGCCACTATCGAGACCGCACGGTAGGTGCGGGCTCAGCCCGCGCGCTGCTCCGTGGATTTGCCCGGTTGATCATTCGCCACGGATTTGCCGTTCGCGGAAGCGGATTCGACGCCGATCTGTTTGGCGAGCTGCGCCGCCTCGGTGGGATCGTCGAGCGCTTCCAGGGCCAGCCGCGCGAACACCCACTGCTCGGTGGCCGCCATCTGACCGCGGTGGCGGCCCAGGAAGGAGACGAACCATTCGAGCACGGTGACGAAACGGGAGCGGAAGCCGACCAGGTACCACAGGTGCAGACCCAGCCACGCCAGCCACGCGACGAAGCCGCTGAACTCGAGCTTGCCCACCTGGCACACCGCGTTGAACCGCGACACGGTGGCCATCGAGCCCTTGTCGAAGTACTTGAAGGGCTTGCGGTCCTCGACCTTCTGCTTGCCCTCGACCTCGGCCTTGATGTTCTTCGCGGCGTAGGTGCCGCCCTGGATCGCGCCCTGGGCCTGCCCGGGCACGCCCGGCACCGACATGAGGTCGCCGACCACGAAGACGTTCGGGTAGCCCTTGACGGTCAGGTCGGGCTCGACGATGACGCGACCGGCGCGGTCGGTCTCGGTGCCCTTGGACTTGTCGGCCAGGATCTTGCCCAGCGAGCTGGCCTGCACACCGGCCGACCATACCTTGCAGGCGGATTCGATGCGGCGCTCGGTGCCGTCGGGGTCCTTGATGGTCACGCCGCGCGCGTCCACATTGGTGACGATGGCGTTGAGCTGGATCTCCACACCCATCTTCTCGAGGCGCTGCTGGGCCTTCTTGCCGAGCTTGGGGCCCATCGGCGCGAGCACCGCGCCCGCGCCCTCGACGAGGATGACGCGCGCGTCACGGGTGTCGATATTGCGGAAGGTGCCGTCGAGGGTGCGGTCGGCGAGTTCGGCGATCTGCCCGGCCAATTCGACGCCGGTGGGGCCGGCGCCGACGACCACGAAGGTCATGAACCGGTCGCGGGTCTCCTGGTCGGAGGCCAGTTCCGCCTCTTCGAACGAGCCCAGGATGCGGGCGCGCAGTTCGAGAGCGTCGTCGATGGTCTTCATGCCGGGCGCGTACGTGGCGAAGTGGTCGTTGCCGAAGTACGACTGCTGCGCGCCCGCGGCCACGATCAGGCTGTCGAACGGGGTCACGTAGTCCTGGTTGAGCAGGCGCGAGGTGACGGTGCCGCCCTCGATGTCGATGTCGTTGACGTCGCCCATGATGACCCGCACATTCTCCTGCTTGCGCAGCACGATGCGGGTGGCGGGCGCGATCTCGCCGACCGACAGGATGCCGGTGGCCACCTGGTACAGCAGCGGCTGGAACAGGTGGGTGGAGGTCTTGGAGATGAGAGTGATGTCGACATCGGCCTTGCGCAGGTGCTTACAGGCGAACAGTCCACCGAACCCGGACCCGATCACCACCACCCGATGGCGCTGTGCGACGGATTTCTCGGCGTTCATCTAGTTCCTGCTCCTCGCCAGACGGTGAAACTACGACAACTCACCCGTAACGGTAGTGCAGTGTGAGTAGCGCAGACCAATCAGGACCGACCGAAAACAGACCTTTTAGACAACCTCTAAAAGATACAAGATCAGCGGTCGGTCCTCGAGGATTGCGGGAAACGCCGTGTCAGCGCCCCTGGAACAGCAATTGGGCCACGTGGGTGGTGGTTTCGGCGCCGTCGGCGTAGCCGCCCTGATCGCCCTGCTCGGTCATGATGGCGAGGGTGTAGCGCTCACCGGGACCCGCGAAGCCGACCGAGTTGACCACCCAGCCGCCCTGCTCGTCGGACCAGCCGTTCTTCAGGCCCGGGTTCATGGCCGCGCCCGCGCCCCAGACGCCCCAGTGCTGGTTGGTGTCCACGTGGCGCATGCGGTCGAGCAGGTAGGCGCGGTCGTCGGGGTGCATGCGGGTGAGCACGTTGTCCATGAGCCGGTCCAGGTCGGCGGGGGCGCACTGCTGGAAGCCCCAGTCGGGGAACATCTTGACCTGTTCGAGGGAGGTGGTCGGCGGGAACGGGACCAGGCCGGTCATGCCGTTGGCGCGGAAGGCGTTGTTGAACGACATGCGGTCGAAGCCGGCGAACTTGTTCCAGAGGATGTCGGCGGCATTGTCGTTGGAGGTTGCCAGCATGGACTCCATCAGCGCGCGGTCGTCGGGGCCGAGCTGGATGGCGCCGACGCGGGCGCGGTTCAGCAGATCCTCCGCGATTGCGAGCTTGATGGTGGAGGCGGTCCAGAAGCTGGTGTCGGCGTTCGCATTCCGATAAATGCCGCCGGTGACGCGGTCGCGCATCACATAACCGGTGACGCCGGGACGGGTGGTGAGGTAATTGTCGACCGCGGCGATACGGCTGCTCATATCGGCGTCGAAACCGGAGATCGGGCCCTGGGTGTGCAAGGGCTCTGTCGCATTCACGGGCGTGGCGCCCGCGAGGGGAACGAAAGCCGGGGCGGCCGGAATCAGGGCCGCGGCAGCGAGGACACAAGCGGAGGAGGCCACGCGCCGGGCCTTGGGGGAACGCACGAGGACACACAATAGAGGGGACAATGCCCGAAACGCACCTCTTGCAGGACATCGGGGCTTCTGTTATCGAATCGACACTGTCGCACCGAGTTTCGGGCTCGCGCTGTGGGTGCTCGTCAGTGGAATGCCGCTCGCAGCTCTTCGATACTGCGGCCGTTGAGTCGATAGCAGTGCTCGAATGCCTCGGTGTGCCGCTCGCGCGGCCAACTCTGCAGGACCACTCCGCGTCCGTAATGTCGGGAGTTGACGAGCTCCCACCGTTCTCCCACCCGGCGAACCGTGAACCCGGCTCTGGGCACCAGGGGAATCACCGACGCAGACATCGACGCGAACCAGCCTTTCGAAGACAAAACCACCGCCCTCCCCGAAAGGCACTGTCGCATAGCACACTCGAATTTCAGAGTGACGCGCCCTAGCAAATATCGGGCGTGTGGCAGGCGTCACCCGGCGAGCCGGGAGGGGTGGTGTTTGCATGTCGTTCGCCGACTGTATAAACACAGCTCGTGCACATTCACCGGGCCGAACGAGCGGACACGCTTGCCGACGCGCTGGCCGAGCTGCTCGCCGATCCGCTCGGCGATCCGTTCACCCCGGAAGTTGTGGCCGTCCCCGCCAAGGGGATCGAGCGCTGGCTCGAGCAGCGGCTGGCGACAGTGCTCGGCGTGGGCACGGGCGCGGGCGGTCTCCCGGGCACCGATGGCATTGCGGCCAATATCGATTTCGCGGATCCGGCGGCCTTGGTGTCGGCGGTGCTGGCCGAGGCGACCGGGGTGGATCCGGAACAGGATCCGTGGTCACCGGAGCGACTGGTCTGGACTTTGTTGCCCGTGCTCGACGAGGTGCTCGACCAGTCGTGGGCCGCCGTGCTGGCCCGGCATCTGGGCAACGGCGATCAAGGCGGGTACCGGGTCGGGCGGCGGTACGCGACCGCGGCGCGCATCGCGGGACTGTTCGACAGCTATGCGGCGCAACGACCGTCCATGATCACCGACTGGGCCGACGGCCGCGACAGTGACGGCGCGGGCAACGAGCTGCCCCCGGATCTGATCTGGCAGCCCATGCTGTGGCGGCGGCTGCGCGGGGTGGTCGGGGTGCCGAGTCCGGCCGAGCGGCTGGGCGCGGCCTGCGCGCGGCTGCGGGCCGAGCCCTCGATCGTGTCGCTGCCGGAACGGATTTCACTGTTCGGGGTGACCCGGCTGACCACCGATCAGCTCGAGGTGCTCGCGGCGTTGTCGCTGGGGCGGCAGGTGCACCTGTGGCTGGTGCATCCCAGCCCGGCCCTGTGGACCAAACTTGCCGACGCCGAGGTGATCCCGAATTCCGGTGTGCGGGTGCGGCATCCGCTGCTGTCGGCGCTGGGCCGGGATGTGCGGGAACTGCAGCAGCGGCTCTCGGGTTACGACCATATCGACACCTATCACCCGCGCCCGGAGACGGGAGGGGCGCGCACACTGCTCTCCGAGCTGCAGGCGGCGGTCCGGCAGGATCGCTGGTCGCTCATGCCCGAGGCGGCACTGGCCGACGGGACCGTGGCCGTGCACTCGTGCCACGGGCCGTCGCGGCAGGTCGAGGTGCTGCGGGACGCGCTGCTCGGATTGTTCGCCGCCGACCCGACATTGGAGCCGCGCGACGTCATCGTCATGTGCCCCGATGTGGAGAGCTACGCGCCGCTGGTGCGCGCGGCCTTCGGGCAGTGGGCAGCGCCCGCGTCCCCCAACCCGCCCTCGGGGGCCGAACCCGGGCATCCGGCCCACGGCCTGCGGGTGCGGCTGGCCGACCGGGCACAGCGGGCGGTCAACCCGCTGCTGGCCGTGATCGGGACGCTACTGGGTATGGCCGACGGGCGCGTCACGGTGACCGAGGTACTGGATCTGTGTGCGGCCGAACCGGTTCGGCTGCGCTGCGGATTCGACGACGACGATATCGAGCGGCTGCGCGAATGGTCCACCGAGACCGGCGCGCGCTGGGGGATCGGGCAGCGGCAGCGGCAGGCCTTCGGACTCGGGGACTTCGCGCAGAACACGCTCAACGCGGCGGTGGATCGCATCCTGCTGGGCGTCGCGGCCGGTGAATCCAGTGAGGACTGGCTGGATCTGGTGCTGCCGCTCGACGATGTGGACAGCAATGACATCGACCTGTCGGGGCGGTTCGCGGAATTCGTGGACCGGCTGGCGGTGTGCCTGCGGGATCTGCGCGGGTCCACGCTGGAAGAACCCGCCGGCTCGGCGCGCCCGGCCGCGGAGTGGGCGGCGGTGCTCGGGCGGGCGCTCGACCTGCTCACCGACGTGCCCGTCACCCAGGGGTGGATGGGGGTGCAGGCGCGGCGCGAGCTCACCACGGCACTGGAGCCCGCCGGACGGATTCCCCTGCGGCTCACCGATATCGGCGCACTGCTGACCGCTCGGCTGGCCGGACGGCCCTCGCGCGCCAACTTCCGTACCGGGGAGCTGACCGTGTGCACCATGGTGCCGATGCGCTCGGTACCGCACCGGGTGGTGGTGCTGCTGGGCCTGGACGACGAGGTGTTCCCGCGCACCGGCGGCGTGGACGGCGACGACGCGCTGGCCCGGCATCGCCTGCCCGGCGACCGCGATCCGCGCAGCGAGGACCGGCAGCTGCTGCTGGACGCCATCATGGCCGCCGGGGAGCGACTCGTGCTGCTGCACACCGGATCCGATCCGGTCTCGGGTGCGCACCGGCCGCCCGCGATTCCGCTCGCGGAGCTGCTCGACACCGTGCGCGCGCACGTCGGCGCGGCCGCCGTGGGCCGGGTGATCACGCGACATCCGTTGCAGCCCTTCGACCGTCGCAACTTCCGGATCGACGCGCCGTTCAGCTTCGATGCCGTGGCACTGGCCGGTGCCCAGGCCGCCGGGCGTGCGCCGCAGCCGCGCCCGCTGTTCCTGCCCGCCCCGTTGCCGGGTGGTGAGCGCGGGGATGTCGAGCTGTCGGATCTGGTGGCCTTCGCCGAACATCCGGTGCGCGCGTTCCTGTGGCAGCGCTTGGGAATTCGGGTGCCCGAGGAAGAGGAGGAGATCGCCGACCGCCTCCCCATCGAGCTCGACGGCCTGACCAAATGGAACATGGGCGAGCGCATGCTGACCGCGCGCCTGACCGGCGCCGACCCCAATGTGCTGCGCGCGGCGGAGTGGCGGCGCGGCACCCTGCCGCCGTTCGCGCTGGGCGCGGCCGTGCTCGACGAGGTGGAGAGCACGGTCGACCAGCTGGTCCGCGTTGCCCGCCCACTACACGAAATCCCCTCCCGCACCATCGATATCGCCGTCGACCTGGGTGACGGCCGCCGCCTCACCGGCACCGTCCCCGACGTCCACGACGACGCGCTGCTGCGCACCACCTACTCGCGCCTGGCACCCAAACACCGCATGGCGGCCTGGATCCGGCTGCTCGCGCTGGCCTCGACCGGCACCCATCAGAGCTGGCGCGCCCTGACCATCGGCCGTGGCAAACACAACCGGCCCGCCTGGCAGTCCACCCTCACCGCCCCCACCGCGCCCCTGTCGCGCAGCATCCTGCGCGACCTGGTGGCGCTGCGCGACGAGGGCCTCAGCGAGCCCCTCCCCATCGCCCCGGCCGCCACCTGCGTCTATGCCGAACGCCGCCTCGCCGGCGCCAGCCCCGAGGACGCCCTGTTCTCGGCCGAACAGGAATTCGACGGCCGCTTCGGCGAACACACCGACCGCTACCTGCGCCACATCCTGGGCCCGACCGCCCGCTTCCACCAGCTCACCGAGGCCGCCGCCCCCGCCCTCCCCGGCGTCGAATCCGAACCCACCCGCTTCGGCGAACTGGCGCGCCGTCTGTGGAATCCGTTGCTCACCAACGAGAATCAAGGCCAGCCATGACCACCCCGAGGAGGACACCCCTGCCCGGCATTCCACTCCGTCATTCCGGCCCCCACGGCGCCGGAACCCGCCCGCGCGCGTCCCTGCCGGAGACGCGCGGCGCTGACGGAGGAAGCCGCCCATGACCGACGACCTGTTCTCCCTGACCGATCCGGCCCTTGCCCCTCGACCGGCCACTCGCGCCCGCCGCCGCGGCGACGCCCCCGCGGGCGAACCGCGCCGCCGAGAACCCACCGCTCCAGACCCCGAAGCCCCGGATCTGTTCGAACTCCCCACCGAATCCACGACACCGCAGCCGGATTCGGCGGGCGGTGACGGACTCTGGGAGGCCGAGCCGAGTGCCGACAGTCCGGTCGACCCCGTATCGATCGGGGCGGCGGCAGGCGCCTCCGGCGCGGTGGATTCGGAGACTCGATTCGAGTTGACGGGGCCGTTGCCGACCGGGACGACCGTGCTCGAGGCGAGTGCGGGGACCGGGAAGACGTACGCCATTGTGGGGTTGGCGGTGCGGTTCGTGGCCGAGCTGGGGGTGGATGTCTCGGAGTTGTTGCTGGTGACCTTCAGCCGGGCTGCCACGCAGGAGCTTCGGGAGCGGACTCGGGACCGGTTCGTGGGGGTGGCGACGGCGCTGGGGGATCCGGAGCGGGCGCTGGCGTCGGGGGACGAGTTGATTCGGCATCTGGCGCAAGGGAATCCGGGGGAGATCGCGGCTCGGCGGGAACGGTTGCTGGCGGCGCTGTCGGATTTCGACGCGGGGACCATCGCGACGACGCACAGTTTCTGTCAGCGGATGCTGGACGAGCTCGGGCTGGCCGGGGAGCAGGATCCGGGGGTGCGGCTGGTCGAGGGGATCGAGGACGTCGTATCGACGGTGGCCGATGATCTGTATCTGAGCCGGTACGCGCGCGGTGGCGCGCCGTTCGGGCCCGCGGACGCGCAGCGGCTGGCCATGGCGGCGGTGGGGGATCCGCACGCGATGCTGCTGCCTGAGCCCGAGGGCGAGGATGACCCGGCGGCGGAGCGGGTGAGCTTCGCGGAGGCCGCGCGAGCGGAAACGGCTCGGCGGAAACGACTTTCGGGGTTGCGGGACTTCGACGACCTGCTGGTGCTGTTGCACGGCGTGCTGGCCGATCCCGAGCACGGGCCGCGGGCCTGTCAGCGGATTCGGGACCGGTACCGGGTGGCGTTGGTCGACGAGTTCCAGGACACCGATCCGCTGCAGTGGGACATTCTGCGGCGGGCCTTCCACGGGCACGCGACACTGGTGCTGGTCGGGGATCCGAAGCAGGCGATCTACGCGTTCCGCGGGGCCGAGGTGCTCAGCTACCTGGACGCGGTCGCCCATGCCGACAGCAAGCGGGAGCTCACCACCAACCGGCGCAGCGACGCCGGGCTGCTGGCGGCGCTCGAGCACCTGCAGGGGGGTGCGGCGTTGGGACACAAGGAGATCACCGTGCACCGGGTGGCGGCGACGCGGCCGTTCTCGCGGCTGTCGGGTGCGCCGGAGCGGGTGACGCCGCTGCGGTTGCGGTGCCTGCCGCGCAGCGGTGCCGGATCGCTCAACAAGTCCGGGTATCCGACCGTGGGGCGGCAGCGGGAGCGGGTCGCCATCGATGTGGCCGCCGATATCGTCGGCCTGCTCGAATCGGGGGTGCGCATCAACGCGGGCACGCCCGACGAAAGGCCCATCGGGCCCGGCGATATCGCCGTGCTGGTCCGCAATCGCAACCAGTTGGAGATGGTGCGCACCGAGCTGGAAACCGCCGGTGTCGCCTCCGTCCTGGCCGGTGGCGCAAGCGTTTTCGGGACACCGGCAGCGACGGAATGGCTGTGGGTGCTGCACGCGCTCGAGCAGCCGCACCGCGCCGACCGGGTGCGCCTGGCCGCCGGAACGGCGCTGCTCGGTCTGAGCGCCGAGGAGATCGACGCCGGGGGAGCCGATCTGGTGGGTCGGCTCAGCGCCGAACTGCGGGACTCGGCGCGACTGTTCGCCCGTGCCGGTTTCGCCGCCGTCGCCGAGAAGCTCGCCGCCGAAACGAAACTGGCCCCGCGCCTGCTCGCATTGGAAGGCGGCGAACGACAGCTCACCGACCTGCGGCAGATCGCGCAACTGCTCGACGATGCGGCGCTGCGTGAGGGTTTGGGCCTGTCCGCGCTGACCCGCTGGCTGGCCGACCGCGTCCGCGACCCGTCCGCGGCCAGCGTGGCCAACCGCAGCCGCCGCCTCGACCGGGACGCGGCGGCCGTGCAGATCGCCACCGTGCACGCCAGCAAGGGCCTCGAATTCCCGGTCGTGTACCTGCCTTTCGCATGGGACGCGGCCAAACTGCGCAACCCGCCGACCCTGCTGTTCCATGACGAGCAGGGTCGTCGCGTCCTGGATGTGGGCGGGCCCGACGCTCCCGGGTACAGCTCCCGCCGCCTGCGCGCCGAGGCCGAGGAGCAGGCCGAGGAACTGCGCCTGCTGTATGTGGCATTGACGCGCGCGGGCGCCCAGGTGATCGCCTGGTGGGCCCCGTCCTACGACACCCAGACCGCGCCGTTGCACCGCATGCTGCTGGGCCGTGAGCCCGGCAGCCCGGCCGTCGCCGACAAGGTGCCGGTACCCGCGGATTCGGTGGTGCTGGAACGGATTCGGGACTGGGCGGCCACCGCCGAGGGCGGAATGATCGCCATCGAACCGGTGCGGGAGGTCACCCGAGCGCGCCTGCCCGTGGACGACACCGCCACCGACGCCGAACCTTTGGCGGTCGCGCACTTCGACCGGCATCTCGATCAGGCGTGGCGGCGCACCTCCTATTCGGCGTTGACCGCGGGCGCGCACGACGCCCTGCCCGCCGTCGACCTGCCCGAGGGCGGCGGCGTCGCCGACGAACCGGCCACCCCGTCGGTGCTGGCGGACGATCTCGACGCATTCGCCGGAGCGATGCCGTCGCTGATGAACTCGCTGCCCTACGGCGCGGAATTCGGCACCCTGGTGCACGAGGTGCTGGAGTACGTCGACACCGACGCCCCCGACCTGGCCGCCGAGATCCGCGCCCGCTGCCTGCACGCGGTCGGCGAGCAGATGTTCGACGCCGACCCCGACGTGCTGTCGGGCGCGCTGCTGGCGGTCATGCACACGCCCATCGGATGCGGGACCCTCGCCGACTTCGCGACCCGGGACCGCTTGAGCGAACTCGATTTCGAACTGCCCCTCGCCGGTGGCGACAGTCCCGTCGGTGAACGGGTGACCGTCCCGCGCATCGCCGACCTGTGGCGTCGCCACGTGCCCGCCGGGGACATCTTCGAGCCCTACGCCGATCAACTGGCCCACCTCGACGACACCCCGCTGCGCGGGTTCCTCACCGGCAGTATCGACGCCGTTCTGCGCACCACCGGGCCGCGGTTCCTCGTCGTCGACTACAAGACCAACCGGCTCGGCACCGGCGACCTCACCGTCGCCCACTACACCCGCGAGCGCATGGGCGCGGAGATGATGCGCTCGCACTATCCGCTGCAGGCCATCCTGTATTCGGTTGCCCTGCACCGGTATCTGCGCTGGCGGCTGCCCGGATACGATCCCGCCCAGCATCTGGGCGGCATCCGTTATCTGTTCGTACGCGGCATGGTCGGACCCGAAACCCCGGACGGGGCGGGCGTTTTCGACTGGATGCCGCCCGCGAACCTGATCGTCGAACTCTCGGCGTTGCTCGCCGGGGATACGGAGGTGCTGGGCCGGTGACCTCGATTCAACTGGCGCAGCGCGGAACCGGGCTGCTGCAGGTGTTCAATGCCGCCGGTGTGCTGTCGGCGGCCGACGTGCACGTGGCGCTGCGGCTGTCACGGCTCGGCGGCGAGCGTTCGGACGCGGTCGTTTTCGCGACCGCGCTGGCCGTGCGCGCGGTGCGGTCGGGTTCGGTGTGCCTGGAAGTGCGGCGCATGCACGAGATCGGCGTGGACGCCGAGGGCACCGAGGAGTCGGCCATCGACCCGGCCACATTGCCTTGGCCGGAGGTCGAATCCGTCATCGCCGCACTGCGGATCAGCCCGCTGGTCACGGGCAGCCCCGCCGGACCGTTGCGTCCCCTGCGGCTGATCGACCCGCCCGGCGGGGCCGACGCCGGTCCGCTGCTCTACCTCGACCGGTACTACCGGCAGGAGGAAACCATCCGCCGCGTGCTGACCGAACGGGCGGAGACCCATCCCATGGTCGACGCGGAACTGGTTCGGCGCGAACTGGATCGGCTCTTCCCCGACCAGAGCGGCCCCGGCGAACCACCCGACCGGCAGCGGCTGGCGACCGCGCTGGCCGCCACCCAGTGGACCACCGTGGTCGCGGGCGGGCCCGGCACCGGCAAGACCCACACCATCGCCCGGCTGCTCGCGCTGCTGGTGGCCCATCAGCAGGCCGTGCCCGGCGCGCCCGCCCTGCGCATCGCCCTGGCCGCCCCCACCGGCAAGGCCGCCGCGCGCATGCAGGAATCGGTGCGCGAGCAGGCCGGTGACATCGGTCTGCCCGAACTCACCGCCGCCACCCTGCACCGGCTGCTGGGCTGGCAGCGCGGCGGCGCGGGCCGGTTCAAACACAACGAATTCAACCGCCTGCCCTACGACGTGATCGTGGTCGACGAGACCTCCATGGTGTCGCTGACCATGATGAGCCGCCTGCTGCCCGCCGTCCGCGCCGACGCCCGCCTCATCCTGGTCGGCGACCCCGACCAGCTGGCCTCGGTCGACGCGGGCGCCGTACTCGCCGACCTGGTGGCGGGACCGGTTCCCGGGCAAGCGAATCCGGCGCTGGACCGCATCCTGGGCGGCGACCTCGCCGCCACCGCCGCCCATCCCGACGCCCTGTCGGGTCGTGAGCGCGAACGCCTGCGCGGCGGCATCGTCCGCCTCACCCGCGGCCGCCGCTTCGGCGGCCGCATCGCCGAACTGGCCGTCGCCATTCGCGCCGGAGACGCCGACACGGCTCTGTCCCTGCTTGCCGACGGCGGCGACGAACTGTCCCTCTACGCGCCCGACGACATCACCGAAGTCCGCGCCGACGTCCTGCGCGCCTCCCGCGACGCCACCGAGGCGGCCCTCGCGGGCGACGCGACCGCGGCCCTCACCGCCCTCGAATCCCACCGCCTCCTGTGCGCCCACCGCCAGGGCCCCTACGGCGTCGAACGCTGGGACCGCCTCGCCGCCGGCTGGGTCACCGCCGCCGGCATCACCACCGATCCCGGTGCCGGACACTGGTACCCGGGCCAACCCCTCCTCGTCACCGCCAACGACCACGAGGCCCGCATCTACAACGGCGACACCGGCGTCATCATCCGCATGCCCGACGGCACCCTCCGCGCCGCCCTCCAGCGAGGCACCGACCCCTACCTCGTCCACCCCACCCAATTCCCCGGCGTCACCACCGTCTACGCCATGACCATCCACCGCAGCCAGGGCAGCCAATACGACACCGTCTCCGTAGTCCTCCCCGGCCCCGAATCCACCCTCCTGACCCGAGAACTCCTCTACACCGCCATCACCCGAGCCCGCCGCCACGTCCGCATCCTCGGCACCGAAGACTCCATCCGCTCCGCCATAGCCCGCCGAGTCCTCCGAGCCAGCGGCCTCCGCAACCGCGACTGAACTCCACAGCGTCGATATCGCACCGGAGTCGTCGCCGAATCCCATCGGCGATCTATACGCTGGGGCTATGGCTACTGCGTCCGAGCACGTCGATGTGCTGATTGTCGGGGCCGGATTGTCCGGTATCGACGCCGCCTACCATCTGCAGCGCGCATTCCCGGCGCGGACCTACGCGATCCTGGAGATGCGGGAGGATCTCGGGGGGACCTGGGATCTGTTTCGGTATCCGGGGATTCGGTCGGATTCGGATATGTTCACGCTCGGGTATCGGTTCAAGCCGTGGCTGGGGGAGAAGGCGATCGCCGACGGGGATTCGATTCTGGCGTACGTGCGGGATACCGCTGTCGAGAACGGGATCGACGAGCACATTCGGTACCGGCACAAGGTGGTTCGGGCGGAGTGGTCGTCGGCGGACAATCGGTGGACGGTGACCGTCGATCATGGCGGGGAAACCGTGGTGATGACGGCGAACTTCCTGTTCAGTTGCTCGGGGTACTACCGCTACGACGAGGGTTACACGCCGGATTTCGCAGGTACGGAACGCTTTCCGGGCCCCATCATCCACCCGCAGCACTGGCCGGGGCGGGTCGAGGTGGAGGGCAAGCGGGTTGTCGTCATCGGGTCGGGGGCCACGGCGGTGACCCTCGGTCCCGCGCTGGTCGAGCAGGGTGCGCACGTGACGATGCTGCAGCGCTCGCCGTCGTACATCATCTCCATGCCCGCGCGTGACGGGTTCGCCGATCGGGCTCGCAAATTCCTGCCCGCCCGCACCGCCTATGCGCTGGCCCGCGCCAAGAATGTCGGCCTCAGCACGCTGATGTATCAACTCTCGCAACGGTATCCGAAGCGGATGCGGGCGTGGATCCGCGGCTGGCAGGAGCGGTGGCTGCCCAAGGGGTATGACATCGACACTCATTTCACGCCCAGCTACAAGCCCTGGGATCAGCGACTGTGCCTGTCGCCCAATGGGGATCTGTTCCGCGCCATCAGGAAGGGACAGCTGGAGCTGGTCACCGACCGCATCGACACGTTCACCGAGAACGGCCTGCGCCTGGAGTCCGGTCGCGAGCTCGACGCCGACATCATCATCACCGCAACGGGTTTGAATCTCGTCCCCTTCGGCGGGGTCGAGCTGGTGGTGGACAGCCGCAAGGTCCACCTGCCCGAGACCATGTCCTACAAGGCCATGATGCTGTCCGACGTCCCGAACTTCGCTTTCGTCATCGGCTACACCAACGCCTCGTGGACGCTCAAGGCGGACCTGGTGTGCGAGTATGTCGTTCGCCTGCTCCGCCATATGGACGCCCACGGCTACGTCAGGGCCACTCCGGTCCGTGACCCCTCCGTCGGCACCGCCCCGTTCCTGAACTTCGAACCCGGCTACGTCCTCCGCGCCTTGGACATTCTTCCCAAACAGGGCGACCGGGCCCCGTGGAAGCTGCACATGAACTATCTGCGCGACCTTCCGAAACTGCGGTACGGCAAGATCGACGACCCCGCCATGCGTTTCGATCGGGCCCGGGCGAGCTGACCCCATGATCACGAGGGCCACGGGGGGTGACAGAGTGGACCGGAGGTAGCACCGAGCGAGGAGGAACCTTCCATGAGCGGACGCACCCCCAGCCAGTGGGAGGAGATCACCGCCGACAACCCCGCGCATTCGACCTGGTACGTGGAGCGGTTCCGGGCCATGGCGGCGGCGGGCGACGACATCGTGGGCGAGGCCCGGATGATCGACGCCATGGTCGGGCGGGGGAGTCGGATCCTCGACGCGGGGTGCGGTCCCGGTCGCGTCGGCGGCTATCTGCACGGAGTCGGGCACACCGTGGTCGGGGTGGACGTCGATCCGGTGCTGATCGCAGCCGCCGAACAGGATTATCCGGGGCCGACCTGGCTGGTCGGTGACCTCGCCGAACTGGACCTGCCGTCGCGCGGGGTCGCGGCCGACTTCGACGTCATCGTCTGCGCGGGCAATGTGATGACCTTCCTGGCCCCGGCCACCCGGGGCGCGGTGCTGGCCAACTTCGCCCGCCACCTCGCGCCGTCGGGTCGACTGGTCACCGGCTTCGGCGCCGAGCGCGGCTACGAGTTCGCCGAGTTCCTGGCGGACGCCGAAAACGCCGGACTCGCGGTCGATCTGCGGCTCTCCACCTGGGACCTGCGCCCCTTCGCCGAGGACTCCGATTTCCTGGTGGCGGTCTTCTCCCACCGGGCCTGATCCCGCCCCTCCGACCCCCGTGGTTGTGCCACGTTCCGGACCGAGAGTGCCGCAGTTGATCTTCGGTTATCGAATGTCGCTGTGAATGCGCCAGAATTGGTGTGGCCGGTGCGGATTCACCTGCCCGACTTGTCAGTTTCGAAGTAGCGCAGTGTGTGCGGACCGGGATCACGCGCCCTCGGGCGTAGCGGGGCGTACGGCTGCGGCCGATTCCATTGGGAAGGTTGGAGACGTGCGCAAGCACCTGATCACGGTTGTGACGATTGCGGTGGTGGGAGCCGCGGTTGCGGGATGTGGAGGTCACCGGAACACTCCGCTCACACCACCTGCCACGACGACGGTGCCGATGCTCAACGGCGGACAGATGCCGGATGTGATCGACGTGCCCACCGCCGGCTCGACATCCACGACCACCGCGCCCACGACGACACCGAAGGCGTCGGCGAGCGGAGCGACCACGAGCGTTCCGGCTACCGCCGTCAGCCAGGTGGTCGCCACACCCGGCCGGTGACTACTCGGCCGGGAAGTCGATAGCGGCCTCCTGGCCGGACGCGAGCAGGAAGTGGCCGAGGAAGACCACATCCTCGTCGAGGGCGTCGAACTGAGCGATGCGGACGGCCTCCGGTTCGAAGAACACGTCGCCGGGTCGCAGGACGACCTGCTGCTCGCCCTCGATCCGGTAGGCCACCGAGCCGGACACAATGCTCCCGACGACCGGGCCGTTGTGGGTGTGCAGACCCGCGGCGGCGCCCGCGGGCATGCAGATGCGGCGGGTCTGGATGCGGTCCGTGAGCTTGGCCGGGGTCACCGGGGCATCCATGATGACGGTGCGGGTGACGGCCGAGAAAGATAGGGGCGGAGTGGTTTCCGGCATGCCTCGAGCCTAGTGGCGATGATCATATATAGCTAACCGCTTGGCACGGTTAGGAATTCGATTGATCCGGCTCACCGGATTCGAAGAGCCCCGGAATCGTCAGGGCGTACTCGATGTCGTCGCGAATACCGAGCATGGCCAGCACGCCGCGAATCATGGTGAGCCTGGCCGCGTCGATGGTCTCCTGGTCCGGTTCGCCGTGCGGGGCGGCGGCGGAGATGCGGTAGACGACGAATTCGCAGATCTGCAGCGAGGTGTCGAGGTCCAGGTCCGTGGGGGCCGGGCGGCCGAGGGCGACGACCTTGGCGCGCACCAGCATCCGAATGTCCGCGATCGCCTCTTCGCGGTAGGCCGACACCGGCGAGCCCGGATCGTGCAGTTCGGCGAAGAGCGGGGCCAGCATCGGCCCGTGCCCGCCCGCCCAGTGCAGATAGGCCTCGATCAGGTTGATGCCCAGCTCGACCGGTTGCTCGGTGCGGTCCAGCGCGGCGCGAATTCCGCCGACCAGGTCCTCGTTGGAGATGGTGAGCACCGCGTGCAGCGGCTCGGTCGCATTCGCGAAGTAGCGGTAGAAGGTGGGCCGCGCCAGCCCGGCCTTCTCGATGATGCGGGCCACGCTCAGCCCGCGTGAACCCTGTTCGGCGAAGACTTCCGCGGTTGCCAGCACGATGCGGGCGCGCACCTGGTCGGCCTGCTGCTCCGTCTGCGGCGGTCGGCCGCGACGGGCGGGCGTGCCACTTCCCGCGGGAGGGCTTGACATGGTGTGCGTCACGTCCATTAATCTAACATCAGTGTTCATGTAACACCGATGTTCACTAAATACCGACTCCACTCTTCGAGAGGGCGACCAATGACGACTGCCCCGCAGCTCGCCGCCGCCGATGCGCTGCCTTTTGACCTGGTCGGGCAGCTGCTCGGCCATGCCGTCGCGGGCGGTGCGCCCTCGGTGGAGGTGTTCGCGCCCGCCACCGGAGCCAAGATCGTCGACCTGCCGCAGTCCTCGGTCGCCGATATCGAGGCCGCCTTCGCCACCGCGCGCACCGCGCAGGAGAAGTGGGCGAAGGTGCCGGTCGGGGAGCGGGCCGCGCTGCTGCGCCGCATTCACGATCTGGTGCTCTCCGAGCAGGAGGCCATCCTCGACATCATCCAGCTCGAGACCGGCAAGTCCCGCGTGCACGCCTTCGACGAGGTCTCCGACGTCGCGGTGAACACCCGGTTCTACGCGGCCGAGGCCAAATCGATTCTGGCCCACCGCAAGCCGCGCGGAGTGATGCCGCTGCTGACTCAGGTCGAGGTGCGCAACCGGCCCAAGGGCGTGGTCGCGGTCATCTCGCCGTGGAACTACCCGCTGGCCCTGGGCGCGTCCGACGCGCTGCCCGCGCTGCTCGCGGGCAATGCCGTCATCGGGCGGCCGGACAACCAGACCGCGCTGACGCTGCTGTGGGCCATCGACGTCGCCGAGCGCGCGGGCCTGCCCAAGGGCCTGTGGCAGGCCGTGCTGGGACGCGGCGCGGTGGTCGGCACCGAGGTCATCGCCCGCGCCGACTACGTCGACTACACCGGGTCCAGCGCCACCGGGCGCACCATCGCCCAGCAGGCCGGTGAGCGACTCATCGGCTACTCGCTCGAACTCGGCGGCAAGAATCCGCTGCTGGTGCTCGAGGACGCCGATGTCTCGGCCGCCGCCAAGATCGCGGTGCGGGCCTGCTTCGCCTCGGCCGGGCAGCTGTGCGAATCGATCGAGCGAATCTACGTGCACGACAAGGTGTACGACCAGTTCGTCACCGAATTCGTGGGCCACACCAAGGAACTCGCGCTCGGCAAGACCCTCGACTTCAGCTACGAGATCGGCTCGCTGACCTTCCCGCGTCAGATCGACACCGTGAGCAAGCATGTCGACGACGCGGTCGCCAAGGGCGCGAAGGTCCTCGCCGGTGGCAAGGCGCGCCCGGACCTGGGCCCCTACTTCTACGAGCCGACCGTCCTCGAGGGCGTGCGCGAGGGCATGACCGTCTACCGCGAAGAAACCTTCGGACCGGTCGTCTCGCTCTACCGTGTGCACAGCGACGACGAAGCCGTCGACCAGGCCAACGACACCGCCTACGGTCTCAACGCCAGCGTCTGGAGCCGCGACGTCACCCGCGGCCGTGAGGTCGCCGCCCGCGTCCGCGCCGGATCAGTGAACGTGAACGAGGGCTTCATCGCCGCCTGGGGTTCGGTCGCCGCGCCCTCGGGCGGATTGGGAATCTCCGGCACGGGTCGTCGTCACGGACCCGAGGGCCTGCTGAAATACATCGACACCCAGACCATCGCGGTGCAGCGGGGCCTGCCCATCGCGCCGCTGCCGGGCATGTCGGAACAGTTGTGGGCCAAGACCATGACGCTCTACCTGGGCGTCATGAAGACACTGCGGCAGAAGTGATTCCGCCGTCCATTCGACAGGGGTACAGAGGGGTATGAAGACGGTAGCGGGCAAGAAGGTCCTGGTCACCGGCGCGGCCATGGGCCTGGGCAAGTCCTTCGCGCAGCGGGCGGTGGCCGAGCAGGCCGCCGACGTGGTGCTGTGGGACATCAACGAGACCGCGCTGAAGGAAACCGCGGCCGAACTGGCGGCCCAGGGCGCGAGCAAGATTCACCACTACGTGGTGGACGTCTCGGACCGCGACGCCATCGCCGAAGCGGGCGCGGCCGTACGCGCCGAGGTCGGCGACATCGACGTGCTGGTCAACAACGCCGGCATCGTCCGTGGCAACGGCTACTTCTGGGAGACCACCAACAAGGCCGACATCGACAAGACGATGGCCATCAACTCCCTCGCCCCCATGTACATCACCCTCGAATTCCTGCCCGCCATGGTCGCGAACAAGAACGGCGAGGGCCGCGTGCTCAATATCGCGTCTTCGGCCGGTCTGGTCGCCAACCCGCGCATGAGCGTCTACGCCGCCTCCAAGTGGGCGGCCCTGGGCTGGTCGGATTCGGTGCGCCTGGAACTCGAACAGTCCGGCAACGAGCACGTGAAGTTCACGACGGTGTGCCCCACCTACATCAACACCGGAATGTTCGACGGCGCCAAGGGTTTCTGGTTCACCCCGATCCTGGAGCAGGAGGAAGTCGTCGACACCTCCTGGACCGAGATGAAGAAGGGCTCGGCCCTCGTCGTCCTCCCCTGGACGTCGCGCCTGAACCGGGCCATCTCGGGCCTCCTACCCCTCAAGGTCCGGGACTTCTACCTCAACACCGTCGGCGTCTACCACTCCATGGACGAATTCACCGGCCGCAAGTAGCTTTTCGAGTCCTCGGACGCCACAGCACGACAGAGCCGCAGGTCACCGGCCTGCGGCTCTGTCGCATGCTCGCAACCCACCCGACAGGCAGCGCTGTGCTGTTCAAGTGAGCGACTTGGCCGCCCAGGCTGCCTCGATCATCCGGAAGATCTCGCCGACGGCGGCCTGGGGGTCGGCTGCCTCCCGGGCCAGCGAGTAGGCGTCGATCACGAATCGCGCGATCGCCCGGCAGGTGGTGCTGGTCAGCGACGCGGCGGGCGGAGTCGGGTCGGCGGTGTTGCAGATCGCCCGCGCACGGGGGATCAAGGTGATCGGCACCGCCGGACCCGCGAACCAGGACTACGTGCGAAGCCTGGGCGCCACCGCGATCACCTACGACGCGGGCTGGGAGGAGCGCGTGCGTCGACTCGGACCGGTCGACGCCGCCCTCGACCTCAACGGTGCGGGGGTCATTCGCGGACTCCTCGACCTGACGGGAGACCCGGACAAGGTGATCACCATCGCCGACCTCGAGGCGCCGATGCTCGGCATCCGCTTCGCCGGTGTCGGCGGCAGCATGCCCGAAGCGCTCGCCGCGGCCGTCGATCTCATCGCCCAGGGCCGACTCCATATCCCGGTCGACCGGTCATATGCCCTGACCGAGGCCGCGTCGGCGCACCCCGACAGCCAGGCCGAACACACCCGCGGGCGCCGGGTGCTGCTGGTTCGAACCTGACGTCGCACGTCCGTGGCAGACTTGCCGACGCGGCGAATCAACCTGCGCCGCAGGGACGATGGCGGCACCTGAGGGAGCGATCGTCCGAGAACGAAGGACTTCTGCCGTGGCTGTGATCGAGGACGTCCGTCCACTGGGTGCCGAGTTGGAGCGCTCGTATCAGGTCTATGTGCGCGGCAGGTTGAAGTTTCGCGTCAAGCAGATCGTCTACGTGGCGTTCTCCCTCGACGAGACCGTGATGGGCTTCGCGTTCCCCAAGGAGGAGAGGGCGGCGCTCGTCGCGAGCTCGCCGCACAAATTCCAGCTGCCGTCCGCATCGGACATGCGCTTCAACTGGATCCACGCCGACCTCGCCGCACTGGACCCGATCGAGGCCCGTGAATTCGTCGTCGATGCCTGGCGCATGGTCGTCCCCCAGAAACTCTCCCGCGCCTACGATCTCGCGCATCCCCACGGTCCGGGTTGATGCTCGGCATTCCACGGGATCGCCCGCAAGCACTACCTCCACATGACCGAGGACGCCGAGGCGCTGTCCGCCCAGCTCCGCGACCTGCTGCGTGGCATCCTGCGGGGTGGGTGGCGGGTGTGCCCGTAGGCTAGGGCGGCATGACGCTCGACCAGGTTGTGGCCGAACTCTACGGGCTCGCGCCCGCCGAGTTCGTGGCCGTCCGCACCGAGCGGGTGCGGGAGGCCCGCGATGCCGGGGACAAGGCGCTGGCCGCCGCTATCGGCAAGCTCCGGCGGCCGACGGTCGCGGCGTGGGCGCTGAATCTGCTGTCCCGTGAGGCGAGCGATGACGTTCGTGCCCTGTTGGAGGTGGGTGATGCTCTGCGCGATGCCCAGCGCCGGCTGTCGGCCGAACAGCTGCGCGCGCTCACCACGCAGCGGCAGAAGGTGGTCAACGCCGTCACCCGCAAGGCTGCCGAACTGGCCGCGGACCGGGGTCAGCGCCTGACCGAACCCGTCCTGCGCGATATCGGCGCGAGTCTGCAGGCGGCCCTGGCGGATCAGTCGGTCGCCGAGGAGCTGCGCTCCGGAACCCTCACCGCCGCAGCCACTTACGAGGGATTCGGCCCCGCCGCACTGACCGCGGTTCCCAGCGATGAGCGCCACGACCTCGGAACGCGCTCGACCACAACCGATCCCACCGAGGATCGTGCCGGGCAATCCACGGCGCGGACTCGTCGCCGCGCCGATTCCACATCCGCCGACGGGCCCACCCCCGATCCGCAGGCCGAGGTACGGCGCGAGCTCGAGGAGATGCTCGCCGAAGTCGAATCCGCCCGCGCCGCCGTAGCTTCCGCCCGGTCTGACCACGACACCGCCGCCGCCGATCTCGCCGACCTCGACAACCGCATCCAAGCCCTGCGCGCCGAACTGACCGAAGCCGAACACCGCCACCGATTCACCGCCGCCACAGAGCGTTCGACGCGCGAGGCCCTGCAGCATGCGCAGAAACACCTCGACGGTGTCGAACGCCGCGTCGAACGCGCCCGCAAGCAATTGACTCCCGATATCTGAGCGGACCACCCCGCATCGAGCGCGACAGCGGGGCCTGACACCGGGCCAGGGTTGGCAGGACGTTTCGGGTTGGAGGTCCCAGCGCCGGTGATCTAGGTTGAACATCGTTCTATCTGCTTGTGGTGGGGGAAATACGTGTTCGGCTTCTATGTGGTGATGCTGTTCGTCAGCGGAATCGTCGTGATCAGCGTGGCGTTGGCGGCCTCCGGACTGCACCCCGGCCGCCGCGTCGTCAACGTTCTCATCGGCACCGCGTTCCTCGGCTACGGCATCTACTTGGCCGTGTTCTTCCAGAGCGGCGAGTACCGAATCTTCTTCTGGGTCTTCATCCTTCCGATCAGCCTGCTGGCCGATGCCGTGCGCACCGCCGAAGCCCCCGCGCCCCGGCGCCCCACCTCGCCCCGCCCGGGCATTCCCCGCCGCCGCCCAGCCCCTGCCCCGTCTCCGCGGCGTAGTGCCGCTACCCGGGAACGCATGGCCGCCGCCAAGTCCGCCCAACTCGAGGCCCTTCGCGCCAAGCACGCCACCAAGAGTGATGGCTTCGGCAATCGCGGGCCTTCTACATCCGCCTGACGAGAGGCATAGCGGCGGTACCGAACTCAACGGTCGCAACGGCCGGATGGCCCATCGGAAGATCAACGCGCAGAGGCTATCTCGTCCTCATCAACGCAATGGAATGCCGAGTTTGCCGCGGTGGGCCTGTTCGTGCTCCCTGCGGGGAGGTTCGCTCCGGGTTATCGTTCACGTGGTCTGAAGGGAGGAGGCACCATGGAGCAAAAGGCGCCACCGGCCCTGTTGCGTGTGCTGTTCGCGACCGCCGTTCTGTCCTTCGCGTTGAGTATGTATCTCGAGCAGCGGCAATTGGATTGGTTGCAGCGACACCCGATCAGCGTCGATCTGCTCAGCAGTGTGGTCGGATTCGCCACCGGCGGTCTTGTGGTGGCGGTGGTGTTCAACTGGATCCGCGAGCGCCACCACGCGCGGCTCATGCACGAGCCGGTGGCGCAAGAGTGGAGCAGTGCCATTCGATCGGCCCGGCAGGCATTCGGGTTGCTCGACTCGCACGAGGCGCATGCGCTCGGCAAACCCGAATTCGAGGCCTACGACCGATTCGCCGCGGCGTTGTGGAGCGACGATCCGATCGATCCGGCGGTGTGGGACGAACATGTGGCGGATATGCGCTCCGAGAGTGCCGCACTGCTCGACGTCGCGGACGAGTTCGCCGAGAAATATGAGATCGACGGCCCCAAGTATCGGACCGCACGCGCGAAATTCGAGCGGACGCTGGCCGCCGAGCCGGAGTCGTTCGATGCCATAGCCACCGAGCTTTATGCCTTCACCGACACCGTCGACCGACTGCACTACAACCTCATGCGTGAGCGCCTGCGCCGTCAGGCGGAGCCGCCGGCGGCCACACCGGCGCGACGGCGCGGAGTTGCTCCGGCGCTGCGGCGGCCGCGTCGCCGTCGGCCCACACACCGTACCGCCGGTCACCAGTCCGGTTCGCTCCGTGGAGAGTGAACCTCCTGGATTCGTCCGGATGAGATGAGAGACGGCGAGCCGGCGTCAGCCGCGGAGCATGGCGCCGACGACGCCGCCCGCCGCGCCCGCACTGCCGGATTCGGCGCCGATGTAGGGGAGCAGCGCGTGGGCGAGGTTGGGCAGGGGCATGCTCTGGAGGCAGATTTCGCCGGGGCCGGTGAGGGCCACGAGGAAGAAGCCGTCGCCGCCGAAGATCTTGTTGCGGATGCCCGGGACCGTGGTCATGGTGAATTGCACGGTTTGGTCGAACATGCCGACGTGGCCGGGATGCACCAGCATGGTTTGGCCGGGTCCGAGGTTGTAGCGGGTGAGTTCGCCGGAGAGTTCGATCCAGGCCCGGCCCTGGCCTTCCAGACGCTGGAGACGGAAGCCGTCACCGCCGAAGAGGCCGCTGCGGATCGACTGCTGCAGGGCGACACTGACATTCACACCGGGAGTGCTGGCCAGCCAGCCGTGGCGGTGCACCAGGATGCTGCGCTGGGGGTGGATGTCGACCGGCACGATATGGCCGGGCACCTTGCTGGCGAAGGCGACCAGGCCGGGGCCGTTGGTGGCCTGGTACTGGGTCATGAACAGCCCGCCGCCGCCCGCGACGCGCTTGAGGGAGTTCATGAATCCGCCGCCGCCGGCAGCGCTGGTGGTCTGCGTCATCGTGACGTTCGGCGACATCCAGGACAGTTCGCCGTGTGGCGTGATGACCGATTCCCCAGGCCCCAGTTGCAGTTCCAGCACCGGCATTGTGCTGCCCTTGATATTCGCCTGCACTACTACTCCCCGTCGATCCCGATCGATGCGGAGTGAGCATACGGCGACCGGAGTCTTTGCGCAGCGGTCGTTCCCAGCGAGCGGTGGTGGAATATCAAGCGCGCGTGGGCGAATCGAGGACGGCTGATCCGGCCTCCGGCGGTGGGCCTACCGCGGCGGAGTGTCGGCGTGCGCGGGGACGCGGCGCAGTGATCGCAGGGGGAGTCGAACTCGCCCTCCGTCTCGAGGTCGACCGTGTGGATCCGGTCGTCTCCCGTCGCCCGGAACCCGAACCACCCGTTGAGCGGCGGCTCCGACCTGTATCGGCGGCAAGTTTCGGTGCGGGTGCGTGTCGCGGGACGGACACCGATAAAGTGGTCGCGGATGACTGGTTCTACCGCTCTTGCTGCGCCGAAGTCGCTTGACCGCCGTTTTGGGCGGGTGATGTGGCTGGTTCCCGCGACCTGTATCGCGTTCACCGCGCTGTGCCTGATGTTGCCCGTGTGGCCGTTCAAACAGATCACGGGCGGGTTCATCGACCTACAGGTGTACCGGATCGGCGTGCAGACCATGTGGCACGGCGGCGATATGTACGGCCAACTGCCACAGACCACCATCGGGATCGGGCTGCCGTTCATCTATCCGCCCTTCGCCGCCCTGGTGCTGTCGCCGTTCGCGTTCCTGCCCTGGCATGTGGCGCGCGCCGCGTTCTTCGTGACCTCGGTCGCCGCGCTCGCGATCTCCTTCTACCTGGTGGCGCGGCGGGCCTGGCCGGGGGAGAGCCGCCAGCGGCTGGCCCTGTGGGTGACCGCGTGCGCCACGCCGCTGGGCCTGCTGCTCGAGCCCGCGCATTCGACGCTGGACTTCGGTCAGGTCAATCTGCTGCTGATGGTGCTGGTGGTCGCCGACTGCCTGGCCGAGAAGCCGCGCTGGCGGCGCGGCATGCTGATCGGCATCGCGGCCGCGGTGAAGCTGACACCGGCCGCGTTCGTGCTCTACTTCCTGATCCGGCGTGACTACAAGGCCGCGGTCACGGCCGCGATCACCGGCGCCGTGGCGACCGCGATCGCCTTCGCCGTGCTGCCCGGCTCGTCGATGAAGTACTGGTTCGGCGGTTTGGGCAACGTGTCGGGGCTCAGCGGCTCGGCGTTCCACACCAACCAGTCGATCCAGGCGGTGCTCGCCCGCCTCGACGTCCACAAGCCGCTGCTCACCATCCTGTGGCTGATCCTGAGCGCCGCGCTGCTGGCGCTCGTGGTGCCCGCCATGCGCCGCGCGATCGACTTCCCGCCCCTGGCCCTGGCGATCAACGCCGTCTTCACCCTGCTGGTGTCCCCGATTTCCTGGTCCCACCACTGGATCTGGATCGCTCCCGCCCTGCTGGCGATGCTCGGCTACGCGACCCAGCTGTCCGGTCGGACCGCGGCGGGCTGGTACGCGGTGACCGCCGTCACTACCGCCGTCTTCGTGATCGGTCCCCAGAACTACCTCCCCGACGGCGAACATCGCGAAACGCATTGGACGCCTTTGCAGCACATCATTGGCAACACCTATGTCTGGTTCAGCGTGCTGTTGGTGGCGTTGTTCCTGTTCAGCACCCGACGGTCCGCTCGTTCATGAATCATTAACACTCCCTGTGGTTTGCTCGATAGCCACGTGACGGTGACCGCGCACGTTCGCGGCCCTGTGCCATACTCGGCCGGGGCGGGGCGCTGCGCCCCCGAGGGAGGAAAGAGAACTTAATGGGCCTGTTCGACATGATCCGCGGCGAATTCGTCGACATCATCGAATGGTTGGACGACACTCGTACGACGCTCGCGTGGCGGTTTCCCCGCTACGACAACGAGATCAAGAACGGCGCGGAGCTGATCGTCCGGGAGGGGCAGCAGGCCGTCTTCGTCTACCGCGGGCAGCTCGCCGACAAGTACGGGCCCGGGCATTACACGCTGACCACCGAGAACATGCCGATCATGTCGACCCTGCAGGGGTGGCGGCACGGCTTCAACTCGCCGTTCCGGTCCGAGGTGTACTTCATCAACACCCGTCCGGTCACCGATCTGCGCTGGGGCACACCGCAGCCCGTCACCATCCGCGACCGCGACTTCGGCATGGTGCAGATCCGCGCCAACGGCACCGCCAATGTGCGGGTCACCGACCTCGAGGTGTTCCTGCGCCAGATGATCGGCACCAACGGTGAGGTCGACGCCGACGCGCTGAGCGAGCAGCTGCGCGGCAATGTGGCGCTGGGCTTCTCGGACATGGTGCTGGGAACCGGCCTGGGCGCCATCGATCTTCAGGGCCGCCAGGTCGAGGTCTCCGACAAGCTGCGCGAATTCGTCGGCCAGCGCCTCTCGGGCTTCGGTATCGGCATCGAGGGCGTCACCCTCACCATCTCGCTGCCGGAGGAGATCCAGCAGGCCATGACCCGCGGCGTCGCGCGCGGTGTCGAGGCGGGCAGCTTCATGAACAACGTGGATCTCAACCGCTATCAGCAGATGCAGGCGGCCGACGCCATGCTCGCCGCGGCCCAGAACCCTGGGGGTGGAGGCATGGGCGCGGCCATGCAGGCAGGCATGGGCGTGGTGCTCGGCGGCCAGATGGCCGGCGCCATGCAGGGCTCCTACGCTCAGCCCCAGCAGCCCGCCCAGACCGGCTTCGCCCAGTCCCAGCAGCCCGGCTACAACCAGCAGCCCGCCCCGCAGCAGGCCCCGCCGCCGATGCCCGGCCAGCAGCAGTTCCACTTCGACAACGGCGGTCAGGCCGCGGGCCCGTTCCCGATCGACCAACTGCGCCAATACGTCTCGTCCGGCCAGCTGACCCGCGACACCAACGTCTGGAGCGAAGGCATGCCCGGCTGGCAGCCCGCCGCCACCGTCCCGGCCCTGCAGCCCCTGTTCGCCACCCCGCCCCCGCTCCCGGGCACCCCGCCGCCCCTGCCCCCGCAGTAACGGCCCGGCGGCGTCCGCCCCAACCGGCCCGGTAGCGCGCCGAGACGAGTGACGATCGTGAGAAACGAACCCCCGCAGCCCCTCCCGCTGCCGCCACTCCCTCGCCCGCGCCACCGGCGTTGCCGCCTGCCCCGATCTGCCCGCCCCGATGCGTGGATCCGTCGTGCCGACGCGGTGCCCGCACCCCGGCACGACGTCACCCGTACACACCCCGCTGCGGCGTCGCCCTGCACGTCACCCGCGGGCGAGTCCGCCCCCGCCTCCCACGCCCGACCCCTCGGGGCGTCCCAAAGTCCCTCCACACCAATGGCGTAACCGTCGAGTACGCCGCACCGAGTGAGCCCCGATGAACGACAACCAGCCACCGCAGCAGCACTCCGGCCCGCCACCCCTGCCCGGAAATGACCCGGCCGCGCAGCGAACAGCCGACCCGAACCGGTGGGCCCCGCCGTACCCCGCCGCCCAGGGCAGCGTCCCGCCACAGCCGGGCACGCCGCCTCCACCGGCACAGAACTTCGGCGCTCCGCCACTGGGCTCCGGCGCGGGAATGAGTGTCCCGCCGCCACTTCCGTCCACCGGCCCGACCGGGATGCCGCAGCGCGGCGCAACCCCACCGCAGTTCCCCGGCACGTCAGTTCCACCGCAGTCGCCCGGTGCGCCGGACCGCCCCGGCCCCCCGCCGATGCCGCTGCGCCCGTCCTCTCAGCCGCTGGCCAACTACGCACCCACCCCGCCCGCTCCCGGAGTCGGTGTGCCGCCGCCGCTTCCGAACGCAGGACCCGGGCAAGGTAGTCCGCCGCCGCTCCCGCCACAGGGCCAGCGTCCGGGCGGCGGGGCGGGAATGCTTGTGCCGCCGCCGCTTCCGGCTGCCGGCTCCGTCGGCGCTCCGCCGATGCCGCAGCGCGGGGCGACGCCGCCGCCGTTGCCCGGTGGGTTCGCGCCGGGGCAGCCGGTGGGAGGTGTGCCGCAGCCGGTGATCGTGGCTCCGGTGATCGTGCCCGGGGCTGGGTTCGGGGAAGCGCCTGTGGAAAGCGTTGCGCCGCAGCAGGGGGCGGGGGCGCCGGATCGGGCCATGCTGCACAGCACGGAGATGACTCGGACGTATCCGTGTTCGGCTTGTGGTGGGCAGTTGATGTTCGATCCGGTGGGGCAGGATTTGTTGTGTCCGCACTGCGGGAATCGGTCGGCGATCAGTGCGCCGAACGAGCCGGTGGTGGCTCGGGAGTTGGGGCCTGCCATTGCGGAGTTGCGGGCGGTGCAGGCCGGGGCGAGCGGGCCGCAGGTGACGGGGGAGTGGGAGGTCAAGTGTCAGAACTGTGGCGGCACCACCGGGTTCAACGGTAGTTTGACCGCGACCAAGTGCCCGTATTGCGCTACTCCGATCCAGCGCGACGATGTGCACAATGCGCCCGCGCGGTTGCCCGTGGACGGGCTGGTGCCGTTCCAGGTGGGGGAGAAGCAGGCGCGGGAGCTGGTCGAGAAGTGGGTGGCCAAGCGGTGGTTCGCGCCGTCGAACTTCAAGAAGTATCGGCGGATCGGAGCCTTTTCCAGTTTGTACACCGCGTATTTCACCTATGACGCGGACACCCGGAGCTGGTATCAGGGCGAGCGCGGTGACCACTACCAGGTGCGCGTCGGCACGGATTCGGACGGCGATCCGGTCTACGAGACGCGAACCCGGTGGAGTTACGTGCAGGGCGAGGTCGCCAACGACTTCGCCGATCTGCCCGTGCTGGCCAACGACAATATGGTCCGCGCGCGGATTCGCGCGCTGGAGCCGTGGCCGATCGAGCAGGCGCGCGCGTATTCACCGGAATATGTGGCGGGACACCTGTCGCGGACTTATGACAAGGACGCCGAGGAGTCGTTCCCGGAGGCTCGGCAGCGGATGGAGTCCGCCATCGAGTCCAGCGTCCACCGGGATATCGGCGGCGACGAGCAGCGCATCCACCAGCTCGAGACGTCGTGGAACTGGCTGGCGTACAAGCATCTGCTGCTGCCGATCTGGCTGCTGACGGTCGTGTACATGAACACGACCTACCAGGTGTACATCAACGGTCTCACCGGTCAGGTGTCCGGCGACCGGCCGTGGAGCAAGGTGAAGATCGCCGCCGCGATCATGGCGGTGCTCGCGATCATCGCGGTGATCATCGGCGTATACGCCGCCTCGCGCGGCCATCACACTCCCGCGCATCCGACCGGGCCGGGCCACAGCACCGTCGCCCCACCGCATCCGACCACCCATCGTTGATCGACCGTCGAAAGTGAGCTGACCGTGCTGGTTTTCGTGCTGATCGTGCTGATCCTGCTGGCCGCCGCGGCGGGCGGGATCATGCTGCTCTCCGCGCGCCAGAAGTCCGCGACGACGGCCGCCAACCAGGTCGTCCCCGGCACCGCGAGCCGCGCCCCCGCCTCCTGGGCGGGTTCGCACGACCTGGAGCCGCGCCTGCACCGCCGCCTGCGTGACGCCATGACCACCCTGCGCACGGCCAACTCCCTCGACGACGGCACCACCATCGTGCTGCGCGCCGAACTCGAGCAGGCCGCCCTGGCCTGGGACGACCGCCTGGTGGCCATCGCCGCCCTGCCCGCCGCCGCCCGCGACGGGCAGCGCGCCACCGCCACCCAGGGTGTCGAGACCATCGAAGCGGCTGTCGCGCAGTACGTCTCGGCCGCCACCCAGCGCACCGCCGCCGACGTGACCGCCGGACTCACCGCGGCGCGGGCGCAACTCGAGATCGAGGCCCAGATCCGCAAGTCCCTGGAGGCGAGCTGAGCCTCACCCGGCGGGCGAATCCAGTTCCGCCAGTGAACGAATGACGGTGATCCCGGCATCGGCTGCGATGCCGGATCCCTCCCGGACCAGCCAATACGACCGCAGCCCGGCGTCTCTGGCCCCGAGCGCGTCCCAGTCGTAGCGATCGCCGACATAGGCGACGTGCTCCGGCGGCAACCCGAGCATCTCGCATCCGGCCAGGAAGATCGCCGGATCCGGCTTGGCCGCACCGAATTCGTCCGAGCAGAGAATGTCCTCGCCGAAGTGGGGCAGCAGCCCGACTGTGCGCAGCTTGACGGTCTGATACGGCTTCGAGGCATTCGACACCACACCCACCCGGGTGCGACCGTCGAGGGCGCGCAGCAGGGGCGCGGCATCGGGGAACGCCGTCCACGCCGTATCCCGGTGTGCCGCATAGCGAGCGAACCAGGCGACCGGATCGTCGCAGCCGACCCCGAGATAGGCCAGGAACCGCTGGGTCCGCGCCAGCTGCTGCCCTTTGAAGGTCAGCTCCCCGCTCAGGAATCGCGGATACTCCTCGTCCTCGATCCCGCGCCACAGGGCCACCGCCGCGTCGGGCGACTCGAAAAGATCCAGGATCCCCTCGGTCGCAAGATGCTTCAGAATCCCGATTCGCGCCGTCCCCGAATAGTCGATGAGCGTGTCATCGACATCGAACAACACTCCCCGAATGCTCATGCCCGCGTTCCGATCACCACTGTCGCCCCCAACTCCTCGTCTTCCGCGATCCGCGCCGCCAACCCGCCCGCCCGCATGATCTCCGCCGCCACCGGCGCCTGCTCCTCACTCTCCTCCACGAGCAGATGCCCACCGGGAGCGAGCCATTCACCGGCCACGGCCGCGATCCGCCGCAACACATCCAACCCGTCGACCCCACCATCGAGCGCCCGCCGCGGCTCATGATCCCGCGCCTCGGGCGGCATCCACGCGATCTCCTCGGACGGTACATACGGCGTATTCGCCAGCAGCACATCGACTCGCCCATACAACTCCACGGGCACCGCCTCGAACAGATCGCCCTCGAAAACCCTCCCGCCCAACGGCTCGAGATTCTCGCGGGCACACGCGATGGCGGCGGGCTCGATATCGGCCGCCCATAAGTCGGCCCGGATCCCCGCTGCCGCCAATTCTTTCGTGAAGGCCAGCCCCAACGCCCCACAGCCGCAGCACATATCGAGCGCGATGATCGAACGCTTCGATGACGATGACGATGACGATGACGATGACGATGACGATGACGATGACGATGACGATGACGATGACGATGACCGCAACGTCGCGGCGACATCTGTCGTCGTCCCGGAGGCCGCATCTGCTGTGGCGTTCTCCGCGAGTCCTTCGGCGGAAGCGCGACCCAGCGCGATCGCCTGCTCGACCAGGAAACCGGTGCGCTGGCGCGGCACGAAGACTCCTGGTGCGACCGCGACACGCAATCCGCGGAATTCGGCCCAGCCCAGGAGATGTTCGAGCGGGAACCCGGCAAGGCGCTGTGTGACAAGCGATTCCAGGTGGTCCGGATCCGCGGTGGCGCTCAGGAGCAGGGCAGCCTCGTCTTCGGCGAACACACAGCCCGCCGCGCGCAGGCGGGCGACCAAGGTGTCGGTGTCGGCGGAGCTCACCGCGTCATTGTGCACGCCCGGACGGCTGCCCGATTCGGGCAGGGTCCGGGCGTGGGGGAGCGGATCAGCGTTCGGCGGGCAGGCGCAGGGTGCGGCTGGTGTCGAGGTAGATGCCGCGCTGGCTGTTGCGGGCCGGGGGCGGGAGCTGGGAGACCAGCTGTTCCAGGGAGGTGGTCGCCCCGACGACGGGGATGCCCGCGACGATGAAGTCGGCGACGGCGCGTCGAATGTGGTTGGGGGAGGTCACCACGATCGCGCTGGTCGCGCCCGCGTCCTTGAGCATCTGGACGCCGAAGAGCGCGTTCTGCACCGTGGATCCGGCCCGGTGGTCGGCGAGGATGCGGCTGGCGGGGATGCCGTGGCCGACCAGCCAGCCCTGCATGGCCGCCGCCTCGGTGATGCCGTTCTGCGGATTGCCGCCGGTGACCAGGATCGGCGACATCGGGGAGGCGATCGCCTGCAGCCAGGCCGCCTGCAGCCGGTTCACCAATTCGGGACGCATGGCCCCGTCGGGCAGCAGACCGTAGCCGAGGACCGCGATGCCGGTCTGCGGCCCCGCGATGGCCGGAATCGGATTGGGCAGCGTGCCGACCGCGGCACCGATGGCACGGAACAGGTTCCGGGTTCCGTCGGCCAGCTTGCCGTCGATCCCGTTGAGCCGGTTCAACGCCACCTCGCGGGTGATCAGATCCCCGGTGTAGTCCGACCAGATCGCCTGCAGCGACAGCGCCTGCGCGTCATCGGGTGACTCGGCGAGCAATTGGCGCAGGTCGGCCAGCCCGGCCGCCTCGTTGCCGCTGGTGAAGTTGTCCTGCGCCGAGTTGTAGAGGGCGCCGGGATCCGCGTGCGCGGTGGCGGTGGCGGTGGAGAGAATGGTGAGCGCCGCGGCCGCTGCCGCGAGCAAAGTGGGGAAACGCCTGGCGATCTGCACTGCTGTCGACCTTTCGGAGGGTGTGACGCATTGCTGTTGCTGGCTATCTATGCAATTTGCTGGTTATTGGCTCAGAACCGAATGTGGAAACGATACGACTGACCACCGCCGTTGTCGGGTATTTGCCGAACAGATTTCGCGGGTTTGATCCGCATCACAGCGGGGAACGCGCGCGGGGCGGGGTGTGCGGTGCGAAGTGGCTTTCCGGTCGCGCGATAGGCTTTGCTCCCGTGGATACGACTTCGCTCATCGGCAAGGAACTCGCCGCCAACCTCAACGCCGACACCAAGCAGCGCGCCGCCGCGCTGACCGAGAAGGGCACCGCCCCCCGTCTGGCGCTGGTGATCGCGAACGACGCCCCGGCCAGCGTCTGGTACGTGAAGTCCCTCAACCGCGCCGCCGAGCGCCTCGGAATCGCCTGCGAGAACGTCGATCTCGGCGTCGACGCCACCGCCGAGGAAATCCGCGCCAAGCTCACCGAACTGTCGGCCGACCCGGCCGTCGACGGCATCATGCTGCAGACCCCGCTGCCCAAGGGCGTCGGCCTCGACGACGTCAGCTCGGCCATCGTCGCCGCCAAGGACGTCGACGGTGTCAGCCCGCTCTCACTGGGTCTGCTCGCCTCGGGCCTGCCGGGCTTCCCGCCCGCCACCTCCGAGGCGGTCGTGGAACTGGCCAAGTTCCATCAGGTTCCGCTGGCGGGCCGTCTGGTCACCGTCGTGGGCCGCTCCAACATCGTGGGCAAGCCGCTGCTTCAGCTCCTGCTCGCCGAGAACGCGACGGTCACCATCGCCCACTCCCGCACCGCCGACCTCGCGGCCGTCACCACCCCGGCCGATGTCGTGGTCGCCGCGGTCGGCCGCGCGGGCCTCATCACCGGTGACCACATCGCCGAGGGCGCGGTCGTCCTCGACGTCGGCACCAACGAGGACGAGAACGGCAATATCACCGGCGACGTGAACGCCGAATCGGTCACCGGAAAGGCCGCGGCCCTGAGCCCGGTCCCCGGCGGCATCGGCCCGGTCACCACCGCGCTGCTCATGCGCCACGTGGTCCAGGCCGCCGAAGCCGCGCGCTGACCGCTGTCGAGAACTCGCTGACCGCTGTCGAGAAAAGGGCTCCCACCATGGTGGGAGCCCTTTTTGGTGAATTCACCAATGGGTGGTGACGGGGTCTCCGATGGAGACGTTGTCGTAGTACCACTCGGCGTCGGCCGGGGCGAGGTTGATGCAGCCGTGGCTGACGTTCGCATTGCCCTGCGAATCGACCGACCATGGCGCGGAGTGGACGTACACGCCACCCCAGGTGAGCCGCTCGGCGAACTCGCCGGTGATCAGGTAGCCCTCGGGATCGCTCAGCGGGATACCGATGGTGCGGGAGTCGAAGGTGACCGAGCGCTCGCGTGACAGCACCGGGAAGGTGCCGACCGGCGTCTCACGCCCCGGTTTGCCCATGGAGGCGGGCATGGTGCGCGCGACGCCGTTGATCCACACGGTGAACGTGTGCGCCGACATGTCCGCGTCGGCGGTGGTGCCGCCATTGGTCTCGAACTTGAGGGTCTGGCGTCCGGCGAGGACTGTGATCGGCGACGAGACGGGCAGGAATTTATCGGCCTGCCACATCAATTGCCGGTCGTCGAGCCAGGTGAAGTGTCCGGCGAGGGAATTCCCGGCCCGGACATCGACCGTGCGCTCGGCCTTCGCACGATCGGTGACCGCGGACGCGAACTGGATGGTCACCGGGGCCGCGATGCCGACCTTCTGACCTGAACTCGGCGTGATCGCCTGTACCGCTGGGAGACTCGGCGCCGTCACTGCCGCACCGGCGGCTCCGGTTCCGAAAGCGGCTGCCGCCGCGACGAAGCTTGCGACGAACAGATAGCGAATCGCTTTCCGCATCGTTCCATCCCTTCGAGAGGGTGTGGGCCTGGGTTCCTCAGCCTATGACTTGATCATCTGTCCCATTCGGAAATGTTCCCGGTTCGTAACCATTGTCACGGCGTGGGCGCTATGCGAAAGTTCGTGTCGCCAGGTAGTGGCCCTGAAAAGGGCTGTACCCCGCTCCATAACGGAACGGGGTACAGGGCAGACTGTTTCGTCTACTCAGCGGGTGATGGCCGCGACCACGTCGTTGTGCAGGGCGTCGGCGCGGGCGATGACTTCCTCGATCTGCTTCAGCACGGGGGCGAATTCGGCGCCGGCCGTGCCGTCGAGGGAAGCGACGTTGATGGCGATGTTCAGTTGCGAGCTGCCTGCGGCCGAGCGGGCGCAGTCGGCGGCCGCGCCGATGTCGGTGACCACGTTCGGGTTGCCGATGGGCAGCAGTTCGGTTGCGAGGGAGACGATTTCGTCGGCCTCGGCGACCACGGCGGCGGGCACGCGGGCGGCCTGCAGGAGGGCGGCGGTGATGGCCTCGGCGCGGGCGGCCTGCTCGGTCTCGGTCTCCTTGGGCAGCTTGTAGGCGTTGCCGACACCGGTGAAGGCCGCGGCGTCGGCGTCGGCCAGCGCCAGTGAGCGTTCGCGGGCGGCGTCGGCGGCGGCGATGATGCGGTCGATCACCGGGCGGTTGTCGGCGTCCTTGGCGCGGGTGGTGTAGCGCGCGACCATGGCCACCAGCGCCGCGCCCTGGGCCGCGTGCAGCGCGGCGACCGCGCCGCCGCCGGGGGCGGGCACCTTGGCGGCCAGCTCATCCAGGTACCCCCGCAGTGTCGAGTCACCGAAGCTGGTGGCGTCCTGAGTCATGAGTGATGGCCTCCGTTGGCAGTACCGGGAATTCGAGTGATTTCGCCGCCTACCCTAGCGACCGCGAGGCCCGGTGAGGCAACCCACCCGCCGACCTATTCAATTAGTTGGGTAAGGTCCGGGCATGCGTATCGGACTGTCGATCAATTACACCGACGGCTTCAAGGAGATCGCCGCCGAGGTCGCCGACCTCGAGCGGGCCGGCCTCGACATCGTGTTCGTGCCCGAGGCGTACTCGTTCGACGCGGTGAGCGCGCTCGGCTACCTGGCCGCGAAGACCGAACGGGTGCAGCTGGCTTCCGGCATCCTGCAGCTCTACACCCGCACGCCCACCCTGACCGCCATGACCGCGGCGGGCCTGGACTACGTCTCCGACGGCCGCTTCATCCTGGGCCTGGGCGCCTCGGGCCCGCAGGTGATCGAGGGCTTCCACGGCGTGCCCTACGATGCCCCGATCGGTCGCACCCGCGAGGCGCTCGAGATCTGCCGCAAGGTGTGGAAGCGCGAGAAGCTCGAATACAACGGCAAGTACTACCAGGTGCCGCTGCCCGAGGGTAAGGGCACCGGCCTGGGCAAGCCGCTCAAGCTGATCAATCACCCTGTGCGCGAGAACATCCCGGTGCTGCTGGCCGCGCTCGGCCCGAAGAACGTCGAGCTGGCCGCCGAGCTGGCCGAGGGCTGGCAGCCGATCTTCTTCCTGCCGGAGAAGGCCGACTCGGTGTGGGGCGAATCGGTGAAAGCCGGTCTGGCCAAGCGTGATCCGGCCCGCGGCGACCTCGAGATCTTCGCCGGACCGGCGCTGGCCATCGGCGACAATGTCGAGGGCCTGCGCGAATGGGTCAAGCCGCACCTGGCCCTCTACATCGGCGGCATGGGCGCGAAGGGCAAGAACTTCTACCACACCCTGGCCACCAAGTACGGCTACGGCGCGGAGGCCGACCGCATCCAGGAGCTGTATCTGAAGGGCGAGAAGGACGCCGCCGCCAAGGCCGTTCCGGACGATCTGGTGCGCGATGTCTGCCTGATCGGTTCGGCGGGCTTCGTCAAGGAGCGTGTCGCCGCGTTCAAGGAGGCCGGTGTCACGGCCCTGAACGTGGTCCCGATGGCCGCCACCCCGGCCGAGCGCGTGAAGCTCATCGAGCAGCTGCGCGAGCTGATCTGAGCTCCCCCGCCTCCCCGTGACTTCGGCGCCCGGCTGAGAGCCGTTGCCGATCACGCACGCGTGCCGGCGGTTGGGTGCCGAACCGATTCTGGTCGTCCCCGACGAGTTACCCGGAGCTTACGAGATCAGTTGCTGCGGCAGAAAAATCCCCGGTCCGACAAGTGCCGGGCCGGGGATAGGTCTTTCAGCCCAGCGCGGACAGCGCCTGATCCAGCGTGGAGTGCAGCGAGAACACTTGGTCCAGGCTGGTCATCTTGAGCTGGCGGCTGGTGGCGGGCCCGTCGGCGACCACCGCGATGCGGGTGTCACCGGCCCGCTTGTGCACGGCGACCAGGGTCGCCATGCCCGCCGAGGCCAGGAAGCTCACCTCGGACAGGTCGATCACCAAGGCGGCGGGTTTGGCGGTCAGGGCCGCGTCTATCGCGTTCTCGAGTGCGGGGGCCGTCGCCAGATCGACCTCACCGGCCACGGTGAGCACGGTTGCCGTGTCGTGCTGGGTGACCGAGGTGGTCATCGACTCGGCGAAGGGATAGCCGTCTCCGGAAGTGTTGGTCACGTTTGTTAAATCTGCCATGATCCGTCCGTTCGTGCTGCATCGTCTGCCAGATCGGTATTGGTTCGGTAGTCGGCGTTATAGCGAAACTCCCAGCTACCGCACTCTTTCGGAGGATTCCGAAACCGCCCGCCGCGGGTGCGCCGGCGGGCCCGAATTCACATGCGCCCGGCCGCTGAAAATGAAACGGCCAGTAGTCGCACCGACATCCGTACCCGGGTGCCCGGTCCGGAGGAGTCGATGTCGAGATGATCGGTGAGCGCGCGCATCATGGCGATGCCGCGCCCGCGATGGCCCGGATCCGCCGGCAGCGGCCGCCAGGCGCCGGTATCGCTCACCTCGATGGTCAGGGTGTCCACGCCGCAGTCCGCGGTGAGGCGGACGCGGCCGGGCTCGCTGCCGAGGTACGCGTGCTCGATGCTGTTGCTGCAGGCCTCGTTCGCGGCCGACACCAGGTCCACGGCCGTGTCGTGCGGGACCGCGGCCGCCGAGAGCCAGGTGCGCAGGGCGCGCCGAAGACCGGACAGCTCACGGGCTTCGGCGGGCACCTCCAGGCGCAGGGTCTTGGGCGGCTGCCGGTAGACGACCATGGCGACGTCGTCGTCGTAGCCGCCCGCGGGCCGCAGCCGTGAGAGCACCGAATCGGCGACCTCGCGCGGCAATTGCGCGGCGACGCGGGCCAATTCGTCGCCCAGTTCGTCGAAGCGGTCGGCGATGTCCACATTGCGCTGTTCGACCAGGCCGTCGGTGAACAACACCAGCGTGGAGCCGGGGGCCATGGCGGTGGTGGCCTCGGGGCGGCGCGGAATATCGAAGGTGGCCAAGGGAAACGCGCGACCGCCCTCGAGCAGCCGCCCGCGTTTGCCGGGTTCGGCGAGGACCGGCGGCATGTGCCCGGCATTGGAGTAGCGCACCAATCCGCGCACGGGGTCCAGGATGGCCGCGCACACCGTGGTGCACATGGCTCCGGGAATGCGGGAGGCGACGGTGTCGAGTTCGGCCAGCAACTGTGCCGGGCCCGCGCCGCGCAGCAGCAGTGCCCGTGCGGCGGTGCGCAATTGGCCCATGACGACGGCGGCGGACAGGCCACGGCCGACGCAGTCGCCGACGACCACGCCGATGGTGCCGTCCTCGAGGCGGACCACGTCGTACCAGTCGCCGCCGATCTCGAGCGGCGGCAGCGCGGGCTCGTAGTGCACCGCGAAGCGCGGCGGCAGTTCGATCGGCCCGAGCATGGCGCGCTGCAGGGTCAGCGAGGTGGAGCGGGCCTGATCGAAGTTCCGTGCGCGCTGCACGGCCAGGCTCAGATGCCCGACCAGCAGCGAGAACAGCGCCCAGTCACCGGGAGTGATCACGCGGGGCGCGGCGAAACGCAGCCACAGCGCCGAGTCGCCGCTCTCGCCCAGCGGCGCGACGATGCCCTCGGAACTGGTCACCCCTTCCGGGATGGCGAACATGGTCCGGCCGGGCTGCAGCCGAGCACGATCCAGTAAGGCCCGCGCCCGCGCGTCGAGCACCTGCCGGGACTCGCGGCCGTTGTCGTGCCCGGGCAGCGGAATCGGCTGGGTGTCGTGGGGTGCGACGCCCGCGCCGGTGTACGGGTTGTCTTCGGAGACATAGAGTTCCGGCCCGGTGTGCCGGTTGGGCCAGACCGAGACGACCGCCGCCTCGGCCCCGACCGCCCGCCGCAGCTCCTCGAGACCGACGGTGAGCACCTCGACCACGCTGGTGGCCGCGCCCACCTCGGTGGCCAGCCGCGACACCGCCTGGTCGCGGGCCTGCGCGTCGTGCTCGGCGGTGACGTCGCGCAGCGTGCCGACGAAAATGCGTTCGCCGTCCTCGGGTTTCACCAGTGAGCTGGTCGAGACCGCCAGCCACAGCCGCCGCCCGTCCCGGTGGCGGATGGGCATGACGAAGCGGGCGGCATCGGTGCCCAGGTCCGGGTAGCGCGGCGCCTCGGGCGCGGTCCACGGGTGGGGGAGCGCGTACGGAATGCCGTCGGGCCCATAGCCGGTCAGCGCGCCGAACGCCGAATTCACCTCGATCAGCGTGCCTTGGGAGTCGACGACGAAGAATCCGTCCTGCAGCGACTCCACCAGCGCGGTGCGGAAGGCGTCGCGGCCTTCGAGATCGTCTGCCCGTGAACGCTGTTGCTCGTAGCGGCGGGTGCCGTCGAGGAAGCCGCGGGTGGCCACGTCCAGTGCCGCCATGGTCTGCAGCAGGAATTCCAGCGCCGCCTCGGAGCGGTCGGTGCCGTCGGGCGCGGGCATGATGCCGTCGTGTTCGAGCAGCCGGAAGTGGTGTTCGGTGAGATCGAGAATGCTCACGCCCTCGACCAGCGCGCGCCGTCCGAGCTCGTAGCCTTCGGCGAGGGTGTTCTGGTTGGGTGCGCGCAGGTGCAGCCGTAGCGCGGCGGCGTACGCCTCGCGGAAAGCGGCCAGTACCGCACTCACGCCGTTGTCTCACTCATGGCTTCACCGTCGGAATCGGCTGGGAGGAATGGGAATGCCCGCGATGCCGGGCGGCCAGCACGAGCGAGTCGTCGGTGTCCTTGGCGTGGCGTGCCAGGATCTCGGAGGTGATCTCCGCGGTGGGCTTGCCCAGGTCGATGGAGTCGGTGAAATTGCTGGTGATGCCGTCGGTCGACATCAGCAGCAGATCGCCGGGACGCACCGGCACGGTCTGCGGCTGCAGGTTCGGCGGCAGCAGATAGCCGACGATCCCGCCCGAGAGCAAGGCCGTGGCCCGAACGGCCGGTTTGCCGGGAGCGGCTGCGACGATGCGGGATTCGACATTGCCGACGCCGAGCCAGTGCACGCGGTCGCGAGAGTCGAACAGCGCCAGCGAGACCGCCGCGCCGCGCGTGTCGGACATGGCCCGATGGCACAGCAGCAACAGCACATCCAGTGGCTCGGCGCGGTTCTCGGACAACACCTGCGCGGCCCGATCCGAGGCGTCCGCGGCGGCCGCGCCGTGGCCCAGGCCGTCGAGCACGGCGAAGAGCACCGAGCCGCCGCCCGCATCCAGAACGACCGACCGGTCACCCGAAACTCGTTGCCCGGGTAGTGCGCGACCGGCGACGGCCCACTCGACCGCGCCGATGAAACCGTCCTCACGCACCGGTGGGCACCCACTTCCACATTTCGACGAGCGTGCCGTGCCCCGGCTGGGAAGTGATCAGCATGCCGTCCATCAGGCGCTTGGCGCCCGGAAGGCCCAGTCCCAGACCGCGTCCGGTGGAGAAGCCGTCCTCCATGGCGCGTGGAATGTCTGGAATGCCGGGCCCATTGTCCTTGGCCTGCACCACCATCGAGCGCCGGCCGTCGCGATCCTGGACGCCCAGGAGGATCTCCCCGGTGCCCGCATAACTCGTGATATTGCGCGCCACTTCGGAAATGGCCGTCGCGATCATGGTGCGATCGGAGAGCGAGAAGCCGAGTTTGGCAGCCAACTCCAGCCCCGCTTGCCGAGCGGTCACGATGTCGTTGGACACGTTCACCGCGATCACCACGTCGTCAGCGGCCACGATCACGACCGTCTCGTTGGCTGCGACTCTGGGTCTTCTTGTTCAGCCACGACAGACCCTCTTCGAGATCCAGCGCGGTGTGCATGTCCTCGAAGGTAAGTCCCAATTGCACCATGGCGAAAGCGACTTCGGGTTGCAGGCCCACAATGACCGTTTCCGCCCCGCGCAGCTTGGTCATGTGGGCGATGGTACGCAGCGATCTGGCGGCAAAGGAGTCCATTACGTCGATTGCGGTGACATCGACGATGATGCCCTGGGCACGGTACCTGCTGACGTAGGTCATCAAATCGTCTTGCAGGCGTTCGGTATCGGCGTCGGTGAGCGCTGACTGCACCGACGCGATCAGATATGTGCCTTGTTTGAGGATGGGTACCGGCATCTGCCCCGCCCTGATTACCGTCCGTCGCGATCGGTGACGCGCGACACCTCGTAGCCGAGCAAACGCTCCGCTTCCTCGATGCCACCCTGGAGGTCACCGACGGCATTCATCTTCGACAGATCCAGGCCGATGGTGACAAGGGTAAGCGCGATCTCCGACGACAGGCCGGTAATGATGACATTGGCGCCCATGAGGCCGGACGCGTCGACGGTCTGCACGAGGTGGTTGGCCACCGTGGAGTCGATCGCGGGCACACCGGTGATATCGATGACGACGACCTTGGCGCGGTTGGCGCGAATGGCGCGCAGCAACTGCTCGGTCAGCTGACGGGCGCGCTGGGAGTCCAGCACACCGATGATGGGCAGGATGAGCAGCTGCTCGCGCACCTGCAGCACCGGCGTCGACAGCTCGCGAATCGCCTCCTGCTGCTGGCGGATGACGCGCTCGCGCTCCTGGACGAAGGACACCGACACGGTGTTGGCGATGCGGTTGGCGGCCGGTTCGTAGGCGTCGAGCACGAGCTTGAGCAGCTCGAAGTCGGACTGGTACTTCTCGAAGAGGCTGCGCGCCAGCACGTCTCGCAGCAGGAGCACGATGCCGACGACCTCGTCGGTCTCGACGCCCCGGGGGATGATGCGTTCGGAAAGGTCGCGCGCGTAGGTCTGCAGGGCTTCGACGCTACCGGTCTCGAGTACCTCGACGTAGTTGTCGTAGACGGAGGTGGCTTCCGAGAAGATTTCCTCGGGGGTCATAGCGGTCAGCAGCTGGGCATCGGTGATGCGGCGGGCCCACTCCTCGCGCAGTTCGGTGCGGTTCTGCCGCAGGTGTTCGACAAGCTGCGGCAGCAGGTTGTCGACGGGACCCGCGGGCAGGGAATCCGCCGAGAGACCGATGGACACGTCGGACATGGAAATTCCTGCCCCTTTCGCTAAGGCCAGGTCGGGTGCTCACTTCCACGGCCGGATAACCGTCCGTGTGCTCGGTGCCGACCGCCGTCGGAAGCCGGTGCCGAGCCTAGTCTTACCCACTACCCGATGGGTGCCAAACCAAACCAAGGTGAACGTGCCGAATGTCAAGCACTGTGCTCGCCGCGGGTTTCCGGTCTTCGGTGATGGGCCAGCAGCGTGTCGTAGATGTCGGCCAGGGCGGTGAGCTGGCCACGATCCAGCACATCGACCATGTGACGGCGCACACTGTCGACATGCGAGGGGGCGGCGGAATCGAGGACCGCCGCGCCCTTTTCGGTGAGGACGGCCGCGGTGCGGCGGGCATCGTCGGGAATCGACTCCCGGGCCACCAGCCCGCGCTTCTCCATCCGGGTGATCTGATGCGACAGCCGCGACTGCGACCACTCCAGCACCGCCGCGAGTTCGGCGAAGCTGCGCCGATGGTCGGGCGCGTCGGCCAGCCGGGCCAGCACGGTGTATTCGACGTAGGTCAGATTGGATTCGCGTAGTGAGTCACGCCCGACGGCGGCGGCGATGAGATCGCGGGTGAACACATATCCCAGCCACGCGCGCATCTCGACATCATCGAGCCAACGGGGTTCGGCCACAGTTCCACTCCCGGGTTCCGATGTCATGCTAGGTCCTCCCCGCCGCCGACAAGCGCATCATGCACAGGTAACACCTGCTCGGTTGAAGGTGCAACCTGTACCTGGAGGCGACGGCCTCTCGCCCCATGGTGCCCGCTACCCGGGATCGCACATGTTCGAATGCAATTGCAAATGAGCGAACGTGGGGAGTGATCGAGACCGCTCGTGCGGGTGCCTGGTCATCGGCCCGAATGCGTGGCTGGGTACAGTCACTCTGCTTGAACCGTTGGCTGACCAGCCCCCAGCCCTGCTCGAGGAGTGCGATTCGTGACCGCGCCTGATTTCCTGTATTCGGATCTGCTGCCCATCGGTAAGGACGAGACGCCGTACCGGCTGCTCACCACCGAGGGCGTGAGCACGTTCGAGGCGGGTGGCCGGACCTTCCTGCAGGTGGAGCCCGAGGTCCTGCGGATGCTCACCGCGGAGGCGATGCACGACATCAGCCACTACCTGCGGCCCGCGCATCTGGCCCAGCTGCGCAAGATCATCGACGATCCGGAGTCCAGCGGCAACGACCGCTTCGTGGCGCTGGATCTGCTCAAGAACGTGAACATCTCGGCGGGCGGAATCCTGCCGATGTGCCAGGACACCGGCACCGCCATCGTGATGGGCAAGAAGTCCGAGGGCGTGCTCACCGGAGTCGATGACGCGGAATGGATTTCGCGCGGCGTGTTCGACGCCTACACCAAGCTGAACCTGCGCTACTCGCAGCTCGCGCCGCTGAACATGTGGGACGAGAAGAACACCGGCAACAACCTGCCCGCGCAGATCGAGTTGTACTCGCAGCCGGGCGATCCCGCGCAGCCGTCCTACAAGTTCCTCTACATGGCCAAGGGCGGCGGCTCGGCTAACAAGTCGTTCCTGTACCAGGAGACCAAGGCGATCCTGAACCCCGATCGCATGCTGGAGTTCCTGGACGAGAAGATCCGCTCGCTCGGTACCGCGGCCTGCCCGCCGTACCACCTGGCGGTCGTGATCGGCGGCACCTCGGCCGAATTCGCCTTGAAGACGGCCAAATACGCCTCCGCGCACTACCTGGACAACATGCCGACCGAGGGCTCGATGGCCGCGCACGGCTTCCGTGACCTCGAGCTCGAGGAGCAGGTCTTCAAGCTGACCCAGTCCTTCGGCATCGGCGCGCAGTTCGGCGGCAAGTACTTCTGCCACGACGTTCGGGTCATCCGCCTGCCGCGCCACGGCGCGTCCTGCCCGGTCGCCATCGCGGTGTCCTGCTCGGCGGACCGTCAGGCGCTGGCCAAGATCACCCCCGAGGGCGTGTTCCTCGAGCAGCTGGAACGTGAACCGGCGCACTACCTTCCGGAGCAGACCGATTCGATCCTCGGCGGCGACGTCGTGAAGATCGACCTGAACCGGCCGATGAGCGAGATCCGCGAGGAGCTCTCGAAGTACCCGGTGAAGACCCGGCTCTCGCTGACCGGCCCGCTGGTGGTGGCCCGCGACATCGCGCACGCCAAGATCAAGGAGCGCTTGGACGCGGGTGAGCCCATGCCGCAGTACATGCGCGACATGGCCGTCTACTACGCCGGTCCCGCCAAGACCCCCGACGGCTACGCCTCGGGTTCCTTCGGCCCGACCACCGCGGGCCGCATGGACTCCTACGTCGACCAGTTCCAGGCCGCGGGCGGCTCGCACGTCATGCTGGCCAAGGGCAACCGTTCGGCGCAGGTCACCAAGGCGTGCAAGGAGCACGGCGGCTTCTACCTCGGCTCGATCGGCGGCCCCGCCGCGCGCCTCGCCCTGGACTGCATCAAGTCCGTCGAGGTTCTCGAATACCCCGAACTCGGCATGGAAGCGGTGTGGAAGATCGAGGTCGAGGACTTCCCGGCCTTCATCGTCGTCGACGACAAGGGCAACGACTTCTTCGCCGAGACCTCCAAGCCGATCGCCCTGCGCGTGCGCGAGCGCTCCAAGGAACGCGTCTAGGTCGGGGTGTCCGGTCGCGGTGGGGCGGAGCCTCCGCCCGGCCGGTGTCGGCGGTCGCCGAGCCGTGTAATCGGCTGTCGTGCGGCAGAATTCGTGGATCGCCCGGTCCGGAGACAGGGCCGGGGGATCCGGGGCGGTGTAGTCCGAACGAGGAGCGAGCACATGGGTACGGCCAGCACGGAGATTCCGGCGACCCGGCGGGTGCCCGGCGCGCGGCGCGCGGCGGCGGTGGCCGTCCTGGCCGGCGCGGGGCTGGTGGGCGGCTCGTTCTCCGCTGTCACCGTTGCCGCACAGGACATTTCGCCGGACGTGAGTCTCACCGCGGCGGGTGCGCCCGCCGCGAAGTCCATCGCCGCCGGTACCGACGGGCTCGACCCGAGTCTGGCCGCCGCCTACAACTCCGCGGCGGCCGAAGCGCACGCGCAAGGCGTCTCGTTGTCGATCACCTCCGGCTACCGCACCCCGGCCGAACAGGAAGCCCTCTGGGAAGACGGCCTCCAGACCTACGGCAGCCCCGAGGCCGCCCGCCGCTGGGTCCTCCCGCCCAGCGAATCCACCCACGTCACCGGCCAAGCCATCGACGTCGGCCCCCGCGAGGGCGCCCAATGGCTCGAGGACAACGGCAACCACTGGGGCCTGTGCCGCATGTACGACAACGAGTGGTGGCACTTCGAACTCGCCACCGCCCCCGACGCCCCCTGCCCCGCCCGCTTGCCCGACGCCAGCGACCGCTGACCGCTAGCGGTCAGCGATCACGTAGGTGAGGGCGGCTCGGTCGTGCCAGCCGCGGTGGCCGGGGGTGCAGGAGGCGGCGCACAGCAGGGTCCAGGCACCGCCGGTGAGCAGGCCCGGGATGGTGAGGTTGGCCCAGCGGGTGAAGGCGGTGCCGGTGCCGGTGCCGTCGCGTGGTGGGGAAGAGGTGTGCGCGTTGACAACTCGCAGTCCGAGGGCTCGTTTGCCGAGTGTGGTGCCGCTGGCGGCGATGCAGGAGATCTCGTACGGGCCGCTGACCGCTACGGCGAGTGCGGCGATCAGCAGGGCCGAGGAGATGCCGGTCGCGGAATCGGGGGTGGAGTAGGCGGAGTCGGTGGCGGATTCCGAGATGATGAGGGTGGTCAGTGCCCCGACCGGAATCGCGACGATGACGGCGTCGATGGTGCGGGCGAGCAGTCGTGCGGGGATGGAGGCCGGGCGAAATCGCCCGGAGGACAGGTCGATCGGTGCTGGCGGATTCATGGCGGCTCCCCTGGCGAACGGGTCGATGGCGGTCGGGTGGGTCCCGGGTCGGGTCGGAGTCACCTTCGGCCGCGGACCGGGCAGTCGCCATGGGAGGGACCGTGAATCGGCTGTTCAGGATCGGGTTCGAGTTTTCCGCTCCGGAATTCGCGGGGGCGGGAAACGGGTTCGGACCCACTGTCCGCACAGCTGGGTGAAGGCTCGGGCGGCCGCCGAGCGGTAGGCGTGGTCGCGGCGTAGCAGGGCCACGGTGCGGGTCGGCAGCGGCGGGTCGAGGTCGAGGGTCGTCAGGCCCGGGTAGGCGGCGGCGATGGCGGGTGGGAGCACGGTGAGGAGGGTGGTGCGGCGCACGATCTCGAGGACCGAGTGGATGGCGTTGGCCTCCACCGTGATTCGGGGTGTCATGCCGTGCGCGCTCAGGTAGTCGTCGATGTGGCCGCGGGTGACGAAGTCGCGGCTGAGCAGAGCCAGTTCCGCATCCGCTAAGGCGGTGACGGGCAGTGGGGTATCGGGGCGGTGGTGTTCGCCCACGACCAGGCTCAGCGCCTCTTCGAACAGCGCGGTGGTCTCGATGCCGGGCAGTGAGGTTCCGGCGAAGGCGATGCCCAGGTCGATCTCGTCGGCGAGAATCGCGGATTCCATGGCCTCCTGGGCGCTTTCGATCACCTCCAGGGTGATGCCGGGGTGCTCGGCGTGGAATTCGGCGACCAGCGGTCCGACCAGGTAGGCGGTGAAGGTCGGGGTCACTGCCAGCCGCAGGGTGCCGCGGGTGAGGTCCTCGACATCATGGACCGCGCGGTCGGCGGCGGTCAGCTCGCGCAGTGCCCGGCGGGCGTGGTCGGTGTAGACGACGCCCGCGTCGGTGAGCCGGACCGAGCGCCCGGTGCGGTCGAGCAGCGCCACGCCGACCAACCGCTCCAACTGCCGGATCTGCTGCGACAGGGTCGGCTGGGACACGTGCAGTTCCTCGGCGGCGCGCGTGAAGTTGCCGTGCTCGGCGACGGCCAGCAGGTAACGCAGATGCCGCAGTTCGGGTGTCACGGAACAACTATAGATGAGATCAATCGAATCGATCGATACTGCGACTTGGACACTATAGGTCCAGTTCAGGCAGTGTGGAACTCGTCAGCCCGAGCGGGCCGACATTCTCGGAGAGGAGTCCCCATGCCGAATCTCGCGGACGGTCTCGAGCGGTTCCAGCGCGACGTGTTCCCGGACAAGGCCGGGCTGTTCGCCCGCCTCGCGGGTGACCATCGGCCCGGCGCGCTGTTCATCGGCTGTTCCGACGCGCGGGTGGTGCCGGAGCTCATCACCTCCGCCGAAGCCGGGGAACTGTTCGTGATCCGCAATGCCGGGAACCTGGTGCCCCCGCACATGCCGGGCGCGGCCAGCGGCGTGGTGGCGAGCATCGAGTACGCGGTGAGCGTGCTCGGCGTGCGCGACATCGTGGTCTGCGGGCACTCCGCCTGCGGCGCCATGACCGCGCTGGCGCAGCGGCAGGACCTCTCGGCGATGCCCGCGGTCGCGGGCTGGCTGCGCCACGCCGATGCCGCGGTCGCCCGGGTCTCGCCCGAAATCACCGGTGCCCCAGCGGTATCGGCGCTGGTTCGCCACAATGTGGTGGCGCAACTGGCCAACCTCGCCACCCATCCCGCGGTGGCGCAGGCGCTGGCCCGGCGCACACTCACCCTGCACGGCTGGGTGTACGACATCGGGACCGGGCGCGTCGAGGCGCTCGACGCCGCCGGCGAGTTCACCGCGCTCGCCGCCTGAATCCATTCCGAATTCCCACAGATCCCAACCCACAGAAGGAGTCACCCTCATGGTGCACGCACAGTTCGACCCGACCGCCCGCGAAGCCCTCGCCGATATCGCCGTGGCCGCCAAGATCGCCAAGGATCTGACCTGGCAGCAGATCGCCGACGCCGCCGGGCTCTCGGTCGCCTTCACCACCGCCGCCGTGCTCGGTCAGCACCCGCTGCCGGAGAAGTCCGCGCTCGCGGTGGCCGAGTTGCTCGAGCTCGACGAGGACGCGGCCCGGCTGCTGCAGACCATCCCGATGCGCGGCTCGATTCCCGGCGGCGTGCCGACCGACCCGACCATCTACCGCTTCTACGAGATGCTGCAGGTCTACGGCACCACGCTGAAGGCGCTGGTGCACGAGCAGTTCGGCGACGGCATCATCTCCGCGATCAACTTCAAGCTGGACGTGAAGAAGGTCGCCGATCCCGAGGGCGGGGAGCGCGCCGTCATCACTCTGGATGGAAAGTACCTGCCCACCAAGCCGTTCTGACGCCCGGAACGCCCGGAGGTGACCTGAATGTCCGGAATTGGAAGCTGATCGGTCATGTTCGGGCACCTGGTGGTTTATCTGGTAACCGTACCGTCGCTCCTGGGGGGACACGGCGGACGGAGATGTGATGCTGGAACCGCGACTTCGGACCATGTGGCTGGCCAATGCGGCGAGCGCGGGCGCGGCGGTGGCCGTGCGCACCCCGCGCCCGGTCTTCGCCGCGGAGGCGCGGCGCGAACGACGCGAGGCCATCGTGGCCTCGGATCTGGAAGTCGTGACGGTGACCGATCATTCGGCCGTCATCACCTGGACCACGCGGGCCCGCAACCGGGCCGGGCGAGCGCGGCCGGTGCCCACCGACACCGAGGTGCGGGTGGGGCCCGCGGACGGCCGCGGTGCACCGCGGACCCTGCACTTCGAGGGGAAGCGGACGGCCTACCACTACGCGGAGATCCGGAATCTGGAACCGGGACGGGCCTATCGATTCGAGGCGTACTCCGACGGCCGCCGCGCGATGCCGGCCCGGACACGGGTGACGCGGCGATCCGGAACACCCGAATCCACCGGCGTATTCACGACTTTGACCCCGCCGCCGGGACGGCTGATCCGCACCCTCGCGCTCACCAACGACCTGCACTACGGCGAACCGGCCAGCGGACTGTTCGCCGGATTGTTCGAGGGGCTGCGGCACCAGACCGACGAGTATCCGGAATTCATGCTGCAGGCCGTGCTCGAGGATCTGCGGCTACCGGACCGCGGGGTGGACCAGCTGATCGTGGCGGGCGATATGACCGACTCCGGCACCGCCGAGCAGGCGCGCGGCGTGCGGGGCGCCTCGACGGCTGGGGCGCGCTGGGCCGGGACTACTTCGTGTGCAGGGGAAACCACGACATTCGGCCGCCCGAAGAGCCCGACCACTGGGGCGAGGTGTTCCATCCGCGCGACCGGCTCGTCGAATACTTCGTCGGCGGGCTGCGGCTGATCGGGCTCGACACCACCCGCCCGCGCGGCGCGGGCGGCACCATCAGCCCACCCCAGCTGGCGCACCTGCGCGAACTGCTGCGCGGCGAACCCGACCGTCCGACACTGGTTTTCGGCCACCATCCGGTGACCCGGCATGCGGCGGTGAGCAATCCGGGCGGACCCGGATTCGTCATGGACCGGTTCAACGCGGCCGCGCTGCACGCCATGTACGCGACCGCGCCCGGTGTGTTCCTGCATCACAGTGGGCACACGCATCGGAATCGGTTGAGCCGCCCCGATTCCGGGATCGGCGTGGAATTCCTCGAGGTGGGCGCGGTCAAGGAGTATCCGGGCGGGTACACGCTGGTGCGCGTCTACGAGGGGGGATACATGGTCAACTTCTATAAGACGCGGTGCGAGGCGGCGCGCCGATGGAGTACCCGCACCCGCAGCCAATATCTGGGCCTGCATCCCGATCACGCGCTGGGCAGTCTCGTGGACCGCAATCATGTTGTGCTGCGGGACTTCTCGGGCTTGGGCGGATAGCGGCTGCGTCACGGAAACGCCTGGTGGGCGGCGACACACCAGGCGTGACGAACCGGTATGTCCGGTCAATCCGACCCCAATATCGCTGCGGTTTGTGCATACTCCCTGGTGCGAGTGCGTGCCCAGCCCCAATCCAGGACATCCCGATGTCCGCTCGTTCGCAGCTGTGCGCACACCGCCGATTCGGCATTCTGGGTTCGGTACTTCTCAGTGATGGAGGCATTGGTGGTCAGGCAGGGCAGGCAGTACCGTTCCAATCACGGCACACTCCGGCACCAACGCCCACCCGTCCGCGTCACCCGCCGCGCCCACCCCGTCCGAGACGTCGTCTTCGCCACCGGCTGGCTCCTCCTCGAACTCCCCACCGCGGTCCTGCTCGCGATCTTCGTCGGCACCGGCTGGCTCGGCTACCTCCAGCACGCCGGCACCCCCGCCCAACCCCGTTCGGCCGTGGTGGTTCCGGCGGAATCGCCGGCGCGCTGATCTTCCCCGGCCCGTGACGCGTTTCGATCTCCGTGTGGGGGCCGGTGTTTCACAATGGCGGGGTGTCGGTACAGCTCGAGGTCAGTGACAGGTCCCGGAATCGCGTGCTCATGGTGCTCGCGGCCAGCCTGCTCATCCTGATCGTCTACTGGGTGCTCTGGTTCAGCGCCCGCGGCGCGGTCGCCAGCAACGACCGCCCCGCCTACATCGAATTCGAGAACGCCTTCCCGCTGGCCGACGCCTGGCTGGCGGTGTGCGTGCTCGCCGCCGCCATCGCGTTGATCACCCGCCACGCCACCACCTTGCTGTGGCTGCTCGCCGGCGGCGGCTCGGCGATCTACCTGTTCTGCCTCGACGCGCTCTACGACCTCGAGAACGGCATCTGGTGGCGTTCGGGCGCAGGCGGATTGATCGAACTCGGCATCAACGTGATCACCCTGGCGGTGGGAGTCGGCCTACTGCGCTGGACCTGGCGCCGCCGCACAGCCCTCACCGCCTGAATCCACCCCGAGGAATTCGGCATTGGCGCGAACTCTCGGACACGGCGGGCTACAGGAGGCATGGATCTTCAAGATCCCTTCGGCGCGGCGGCGACCGTCGACATAGGCGTCCTCGCAGAAATCGTCGATCCAGGTCATCGGAGTCGCCTCCGATCGGCTATCGAAGCAGTGGTCATGGGTGAACCATGCGACACGCACCCACGCGAGGGAGGCGCGCGCACCGAATCTGCGGAATTGAGGTAAAGCCGCAGTTCGCGTCTCGAGAGGAGCCTAACGTCTGTCTCAAAACGAGAGGAACAAATCGATCCAGTGAGAAGGCGGGCGCATGGCGAACGAGCAGTCCGAAGATACCGAGACCACACTGCCGCGTCGGCAGCTCGGCCGGTTGCTACGGGAAGCGCGCTCGGCGACGGGGATGAACCTGGAGCGGGCTGCGGCTCTTGTGCAATGGAGTCGGCCGACGCTGAGTCGCCTGGAGCGCGGCGAGACCGAAAAGATCAGGGTCACCGATATTCTGGCGCTCTGCGAGGCGTACGGCCTGGACGACGCGACTACGGCCATCGCGCGTGGGCTGGCCGAACAGGTTCCCGCGAAGACGTGGTGGCACGCATACGGCGATCTGATTCCGTCGCTCTGCGAGGCGTACGGCCTGGACGACGCGACTACGGCCATCGCGCGTGGGCTGGCCGAACAGGTTCCCGCGAAGACGTGGTGGCACGCATACGGCGATCTGATTCCGTCCTGGGCCAACCTCTATGTTGGATTGGAGTCCAGCGCAACGGCGTTGACGATCTTCCAGTCTCTCATCATGCATGGATTGCTTCAGACGACCGACTACACAAGGGCTCTCGACCGGTTGTACTTTCCGGATGACACCGAGGACGAACTCGATCGGCGCATACGGATTCGTCTTCAGCGGCAACACATCCTGACTCGCTCGCATCTGCCCACCGATGCGTCGGTGGTCCTGCACGAGAACGTGCTGAGAACCGTTGTGGGGGACAATAAGCTGATGTCGGCCCAATGTCGGCACCTCGCGGATATCGGCACCCGCCCGAACATCGAGCTTCGTGTGCTGCCTTTCCGGGCGGGCTTCCCGCTGGGTGCGGCGCTGCCTCCGTTCACGATCATGGATTTCGGCCGTGACGCTCTCGGCAAGAAGGTGGCGGATCCTTCCCAGGTCTACTGCGAGGGCTACGCCGGTAGCGCGTACCTCGAGAAGAGAACGGATGTAAGCATGTTCTGGCAGGCATTCGAAAAGCTCCGGGCCGCAAGCCTGGATCCTCGTGCGAGCCGAGACCTGTTGCGAGAGATGGCAAGGAGATACGAGAGTGAACGATGACCCGACTCGTGTCCGGTGGTTCAAATCGAGCTACAGCCAGGGAGGATCCGACTGTGTCGAGGTTGCCTTCCTGGATGGTGGCGAAGTGGGCGTGCGCGACTCGAAGGATCCCACCGGTCCCGCGTTGGTCTTCGCGATGGACGAATGGGAGGCGTTCGCCGCCGGTGCGGGGAGTGGGAAGCTTCGGCGTCGTTGATGCCGGAGGGTGGGGTCAGCTTCCGCTCCAGCCGCCGGTGTAGGCGCCTCCGAGTAGGCGGCGACGTCGGCGGCGGCGGGCTTTGGCTTGTTCATCGGAGGTGGGTGCTTCCGATGGCTGCTCTTGGGGTGGGTTGTCGGGGTCACGTTTGGTCTTGCGGAAGATTCCCATGTCGTGGGCTCCTGTTCGCTGGCAGGGTCACTTTCCTTCCTGGAAAGTAAGAGTCCACTTTCCTGGTGGGAAAGTCAAGGGTTGGTGTTCTCGGGGAATGGGTTCGGGGTCTGAATGTGGCCGCGGCCTTCGCTGTGCAGCAGCAGGATCGCGGCGAGCGCGGCGAGGGACAGCAGGATCGCGCAGAGGTCGAAGCCGAGGCGGAATCCGCCGGCGAGGGCTTGGTGGGCAGAGGAACCGGTGTTGAGCAGGTGGTTGGTGCGGCCGGTGGTGGCCGCCGCGATCACGGCGAGACCGATTGCGCCGCCGAGGGTTCGGGTCACGTTCACCAGGCCCGAGGCGATGCCGTGGTCGGTCGGCGGGACGCCGGTCACGGCCGCGACCGTGATCGGGACGAAGGTGAGCGCGAAGCCGAAGGCAACGATCAGGGAGGGGAGGACCACCGCGTGGGTGGGGCCGTCGGCCGTCACGGTATGGGCGAGGGCCAGCATGCCGGTCGCGCCGATCAGCCCGCCGGCGGCAATGCTGCCGCGGAATCCGAGATAGCGCACCACGAGTGGTCCCGCGCCCGCGCAGACGAGCAGCAGCACGCTGAAGGGGACCAGCGCCGAGCCGGTACCGAGGGCATTGCTGCCCAGCAGCTGCTGCAACTCCAGCGACAGCAGATAGAACAGCGCGTAGATGGCGCCCGAGATCAACAGTTGGGTCAGGTTGGCCGCGACCACCGTGCGAATCGTGAACAGGCGCAGGGGGATCAGGGGATGGGCGGCCAGGCGTGTCTCGTGCAGTGCGAAATACGTCAGCAGGAGCATGGCGGCGGCCAGCGGTACGAAGGCGCTCGGCGCTCGCCACGAGTGCTCGCCGATCTGTGTGACGCCGTAGACGAGCAGTCCGGCGGCGCAAGTGGATACCACCGCGCCCACGACATCGAACCGTCCGCCCGGTGAGGTGGGCGCGGCCGCCGGAACGAACCGCAGCACCGCCGCTAGGACGACGCCACAGATCACCGGGTTGATCGCGAAGATCCACCGCCACCCGGGCCCGTCCACCAGCAACCCTCCCGCTACGAAACCGAGCGAACCACTGACCGCCGTGGCCGCACCCCACACCGTGACCGCGATCGTGCGGGGCCTGCCCTCGGGGAAGATCGCCGCGAGCAGCGCCAGCGTCATCGGGGAGACGAATCCGGCCGCCGCGCCCTGCAGTCCGCGCGCCGCCACGAATTCGCCCGCATTCCCGGCCAGCGCGCACGCCAGCGAGGTGAGGCCGAATACGGCGGTGCCGGAGGCGAATACCCGTCGATATCCGACCAGATCGCCGATCCGGCCGCCCAGCAGCAGACAGCCGCCGAAGCAGATCGTGTAGGCGGTGATCACCCAGTGCAGGGTGGCGGCCGAGAAGCCCAGCCGGGTACGCAGTGCGGGCAGGGCGACATTGACGACCGTGATATCGACGGTCTCGAGCAGCTGAGCCAGGCACAGGGCGGCCAACGCCACCAGAAGACCCGGTGTCCAGCGGAATTCGGTTGCGCGGCCGGTCGCCGCGTCGGAGGTATTGCGCATGAGGGCCACGGTGCCGGTTAATGTGCACATGAAGGCAAGCGCTCTCACCATCGGTGAGCTGGCGTCCCGGTTCGGCCTGCCCGCGCACGTGCTCCGCTATTGGGAGAGCGAGGGTTTGCTGACCCCGCGGCGACAGGCCGGCCAGCGCCGCTACGGTCCCCAGGACGTCCGCCGTATCGCCCTGATCCTGCTCGCCCGGGAGGCGGGTTTCGGTGTCCGCCAGCTGCAAACACTGCTCTCGACCCCGGATCCCATGGCGCACACCGACCTGCTGCGCGAGCACGTTCGCACCCTGGAGCGCCGCATAGCCGATGCGCAGGCCGCCAAGGCGCTCATCGAGCACGCCTTGGAGTGCCCCAACGCCTTTCAGGACTGCTCGCACGCCCGCGAACGCATCGATTCCCGGATTCCGCCCCAACTGCTGTCAACGGCCGACTGAGCGCCTCTTCCTGCGGGCCTACGCGCTCAACCGAATCGGTGCGGGCCGTACCCCCTGTCGTCGGGATGCACCGCAAGGCCGGGCCGTTCATCGGCGTTTCCGACGCCCGGGTGGTGCCGGAGCTCATCTCCTCCGCCGAAGCCGGGGAACTGTTCGTGATCCGCAATGCCGGGAACCTGGTGCCCCCGCACATGCCGGGCGCGGCCAGCGGCGTGGTGGCGAGCATCGAGTACGCGGTGAGCGTGCTCGGCGTGCGCGACATCGTGGTTCACCACCATCGAGCTCGACCACTTCTATCCGCATCCGCCGGAGGAGGTGTGGCGGGCGCCGACCATGCGGCCGACGGGTGCCCGCCCGGAAACGACGCGACCCCGGTGCCGCTGGTTGCGGACACCGGGGCGCGGGCGGTGGATCGGCCGGAGCTGTTGGCGGACCGCCGATTCGGACCGCGGAAGGTTCGGGGCTCAGTCGTCGTCGAGGGAGCTGCCGTTGCGGGAGCGCGAGGCGGCGCGGGCGCGGCGGCGGGCGGCCTGGAGTTCGGCGAGTTCCTGCTCGAGGGTCTCGGCGATCCGGAACTGGCCGGTGTCGTAGACGTTGAGCGGGGGGACCGGGTCGGTCAGGTCGGCGAGCGGGGAGCGCTCGTCCTCTTCGGCCTTGCGGGGCTTGCCGGTGGCGGAGCGGCGTTCCTTGTCGGTGGATTTGCCGTTGTTCGAATGGTTCTCGGACTTGGTGGCGCGGGTGTCGGGCTCGACGACCTGGGCGTCGGCCTCAACGGTCCGCTCGGGTTCGGCGGGGGCCGCGGGCAGGGCCGGGGTCGGGGTGGCCACCGTCGGCGGCTGCGGGCGAGTCGGCCAGGACACTACGGTCGGTGCTGCGCGGCGTAGTTGTTCTCCTGGATCGGGTAGATCCCGGATCTGGTCGGTGGCCCGCACGATCGCCAGGCCGTACCGTCCGGCCGCGGCATTGTGGATGAGCAGCGCCACACCGATCATGACCGGGGCGATGGCGTGCACCGCCACGTCGTACCAGCTGCCGGTCTTGATGTACGGGTAGGTGTTCAGGATGACCGTCAGGCTCAGCAGCGCCATCTCGGCCACCACGACCTGGCGGCGGCTGTCGATCACACCCCACTCGGCGACCTTGTTGGTGCCGATCATGATGATCACGAGGCAGACCGAGATCATGCCCTCGAGCAGGTAGCTGAACCAGTACAGCGGATCGCTGGCCCCGCCGGGCGCGATGTTGTGCTGCACGTTGACCGCGGACCAGAGCATGCCCGCGGCGACCACACCGGCCAGCGCCCGCTGGCTCCACGCCCGATGTTTGTACAGCGACGCCAGTTTGGCGTGCGGACTCGATTCCCGCCGTTGCGCGGCGATCGCCTTGCGGGCGAGCAGCAAGTCGCGAATGTCGGCCTTCTCAATCTCTTCGGTGGTCTGCCGGGCCCGATCGGCGGCGTGCGCCGCGGCCTCGGTCTGCTTCCAGCGTTGAGCCCGCTCCTGCTCGCGGATGCGCTCGGCTAGTTCGCGCTCGGCGACGAGCTCGGCCTCCGACAGCGCATCGGTGAGAGCGGGATCGTATTGGTACGCCAACCGACCGCGGGCCTTCTCGACCCGTTCCGCCAGCAGGCTGACCTCGTCCTCGCGCGGATGTTCGATCGTCAATTGGTCCCCCGTCCAGGGAGTCCCGATGGCTGACAGGTGATTCCGGTAGGCACGGAGAACATTTTTAGTCGATAGACGCCCAACCGCGAAACTGTTGATTTGCCGATGGTCCAATCCTTACGGCGCGCCGCGCCGCGACACGCGGAATCGGGTGGGAGTCAGGGCACTACGGGGAGGGCTCCCAACTCGGCGTTCAGTGGGGTTGCCGACCCCGATTCGGACACAATCGGATTCCGAATTGGGCCAGGCGGACAAACGGCGCGAACCTCGGTGCGGTGGGGTGGTGCCCGCGGTCCCGGAATCGGGCGCGTGAGCGACGGCGGTCCGTCGCGTGACGATTCGCCGGGCATCCCGTCCGCCCGGATCGTCGCCATGATCGGTCGACGGGGAGTTGTCGAGAACCGACCGGCCCGGCGGCAGGGGTGGAACCCGCTGGGACAGCGAGGGGTTCGGGGCGAGGTATGTCCTTTTCGGGGGCGAAGGTCCCTAGGCGGGGGAGAACACCGCCACCAGACTTGTGCCGTGCCCACCAGCGACCTGGACGCCATCCTCGCCGAGATCGAGACGCTGCGCGCCGCCCTCGGCGACGCGGAACAGCGGTGGGCGGCGCAGATCGCGCGGGTCGATCCGCGCAATCGGTCCGGCGCGGTGAATCTCGTGCACTACTGGGCGATCCGGCAGTTCGATCTGCGCGGGTTGCAGCGGCGGCTGGCCGCGTTCGGGCTGTCCTCGCTGGGGCGCAGCCAGGGACATGTCGGGCAGACGTTGTCGGCGCTCAGCGCGGCGGCTCAGGCCATGGCACACGATGGGCCCGGGGATCTGTTGCCGCCCAGCGGGTACGCCACGCAGCAGGGCGCTCTGCGGCGGCACACCCGGGAGCTGCTGGGCCCCGCGCCCGCGCGGCGGTCCACCCGCATCATGGTCACCCTGCCCGGCACGGCCGCCGCCGACACCCAGCTGATCAGCGATCTGATCGATCGCGGCATGGACGTCGCCCGGATCAACTGCGCCCACGACGATCCCGCCGCCTGGGCCGCCATGATCGCCGAACTGCGCCGCGCCGGCGCGGAGTCGTGCCGTGTCGCAATGGATCTGGCCGGGCCGAAACTGCGCACCGGTCCGGTGGCCGAGGGGCCGCGGGTGGTGCGGCTGCGTCCGGAGCGGGATGTGCTGGGCCGGGTCACCGAGACCGCGTGGTGCTGGCTGACCCCGGTCGAGCACCCGAGTCCGCCACCGCGCGAGGGCATTCCGGTGCTGCCGGTGGATGCCGCCTGGCTACCGTACCTGGCTCCCACCTCCACCTTTCGCCTGCGTGACGCCAGGGACGCGAAGCGCGTGTTCACCGTCGTGCACGCCGACGCCAGCGGTGCGCTTGCCTGCACCGGACGCACCGCCTACGTGATGACCGGTACCAAGCTGGTCACCGATGCCGGTGAGATCACCGAGGTCGGCCCGCTGCCCGCCGTCGAGCAGTATCTGGTGCTCTCGCCCGGGGACACTCTTTTGCTCACCCGCGACTGCGCTCCCGCCGCGGTCCCGCCGCAGGGCCTGCCCCGCATCGGCTGCACGCTGCCCGAGGTGTTCGGCAATGTCCGTCGCCGCCAGCCGATCCTGTTCGACGACGGCAAGATCACCGGCCGGATCCTGGACTGCGGCCCCGACACCATCACCGTCACCATCACCGACGCCACCGCGGTCGGCAGCAAACTGCGGGCGGGCAAGGGCGTCAACCTGCCCGAGACCACCCTGCCCGTCCCCGCCCTGACCGAAACCGACCGCGCCAACCTGCCATTCGTCATCGAACACGCCGACCTGGTCGAAATGTCGTTCGTGCGCACCCCGCAGGACGTGGCCGATCTGCTCGCCGCCCTCGACGAACTCGGCGGCGCCGACCTCGGCGTCATCGTGAAAATCGAAACCGCCCAGGGCTTCCGCAACCTTCCCGCCATCCTCCTCGAGGTCATGCGCCGCCCCCGTGCCGGCGTCATGATCGCCCGCGGCGATCTGGCCGTCGAATGCGGCTACGAACGCCTTGCCGAACTCCAGGAAGAAATCCTCTGGCTCTGCGAGGCCGCCCACCTCCCCGTCATCTGGGCCACCCAGGTCCTGGACCAACTCGCCCGCTCCGGCCGCCCCTCCCGCGCCGAGATCACCGACGCCGCCATGGGAGTCCGCGCCGAATGCGTCATGCTCAACAAGGGCCCCCGCATCTCCGACGCCGTCTCCACCCTCTCCGACATCCTCCACCGCATGAGCGCCCACGCCGACAAACAAACCACCCTCATGCGCTCCCTCCGCTCCTGGTACCGCTCGGACCCCTCGGCCCAGCGCGAACAGCCGGGACAGGCCCTTCGCCGGTGACGGAGAAGCAGCTGATGGGACCGGGCGTATCGCGGCCTCGAGCATGCCTTCGGTGACGACGGAGTCGCCGGACCATCGACAACGCTTCGTCTTGTGACGATTCGTCGGATAACCCGCCCATCCGGATCGGCATCAGCGAGCTGCACACGCGGCGACTGGGCCTGCGCCCGTTGGGGTTCGGTGAGTTTGCTCCAGTCGGGTTCGGCGGTTTCAGCTACCGAACCGACCACGTCGCGATGACGAGCGGATGGTTGTCAGCTAACTGTTTCCAGCTCCTCGTCCAAGGGGATCGCGCCCTCCAACCCGTGGGGCAGGCGGCGGCGGTTGGGGGAGCCGAGGGCCGTGGTGAGGTCGGAGCCGTCGTGTTCGGCGAGGAGGTCGGCGGAGTCCCAGACGAGGAGGGTCGCGCTGACGGTGTTCTCGGCGGCGGAGTGTGCGAGGTCGTAGTGGGCGCAGGCGGGGACGTGGGGGTAGGTGATCCAGAGGTCGTAGCCGGTCATGAACAGGTCGAGGTCGAATTGGACGGAGAGGCCGAGGAGTTCGCTGCGGCCGTTGTCGTCGACGCCGGCGAAAGCCTCGTCGAGGGCGAGCAGGCGGGGGGCCTGGGGGTCGGCGGAGTCGAGCATGACGTGGGCCGCCGCGAACAACGGCAGGTGCAGCGAAACCGACTGTTCGCCACCGGACAAGGTGCTGTGGCGGGCGACGGTGAGGCGGTCCTCGGTGCCGTCGGAGGTGATGATGGTGAAGGAGAAGATGCGCCAGGTGCGGTAATCCAGGGTGGCGGCGAGGATCTCGGGGAACGAGCGCTCCGGGTGGGCGGCGCGGGCGGTGCGGATCTCGGCCGCGAAGTAGGCGCGGATGGTGGACAGATCCTCGGGGGTGAGATCGGCGGAGTCGCGGTCGAGCAGCTTGCAGACCGCGCGGGCCGGTTCGGACAGGTTGTCGGCCAGCACCCAGTGCACGCCGATGGTGTTGCCCGAGGACATGCGGCGCTGCTTCATCTCGGTGCCCATGCGGGAGATGAGATCGCGGGCGTCGCTGGTGCGTTCGTGGATCTGCTGGGCCAGACCGGTGAGCAGGGCGTCCTCGAGGATGCGGCGCTCGGCGTCGGTGAGCAGCAGCTCCTGATCGTGGCGGGCCGCGCCGATGCGCTCGGCGAAATCGGCGAGCGAGGACAGGCCGTGATCGTCGTGGACCTGCACGACGGTCAGGCCGTCGGCGGCATCCCAGTGCAGACGGTAATCCTGGCGTGCGGCCGTCAACGCGGCATCGAACTCCTGCAGAGCGGTGGTGACCGCGCTGCGCGTCGACTTGCGGGCCGCCTCGCCCGCGCGCACCGAACCCGTTGCGGCGGCGAGATTCTGGAACAGCTCGGCCACCTCGTCGGGCAGCACCTTGGGCTCCTGCTCGGGATCGCCGTTCTCGATCCGGTACAGCAGCTGCTCAGGTGTGGACCACGCGGCATCGCTGCTGGGCCAACGGCTCTCGGCGGGCGCACCCAGCAGGCTGAGCAGGTCCGGCCGCGCGTACGGGGCCAAATGCCGGACGTCGGAGAGCAATTCGGTCAACGCGGTGCCGAGCGTGTCGTGTGCCGCCCGGTGCGCACCCTCAGCGGCACCGACCGCCTCGATGGCCTCCGCGGCCGCCTTGCGCGCCGCCTTCTGCTCGGCCCGTGCCGCCTCGATCTTCTCCCGGGCCAGCTCCAGCTCGCGATCGATATCGGCCGCTCCCGCGCCCAACGCCTCCCGCAATGTCTCGAGCTTGCGCAACTGCTCCTGATACCCGGATCGCGCCGCCTCGGCCTCCTCGGCGAACGCCTCGGCCAGATCCTTGGACTCCTCGAGCCGGTCCCCGGCCTCCCGTGACCGCTCGTGCTCGCGCTGATGATCCCCGCGCAACCGCAACAACGCGGTGCCCGCGTTCTCGAAATGCCTTACAGCGGCGGCCAACGCGTCGAGCTCGGCCGGATCCCGCGGCGCGCGATGATCGGCCGCGATGGCCCGCACCTTCTTGTCCGCGGCGGTGTAATCCGCCACCGCCTGATCCAGATCCTTCTCGGCCTGCCCCGCCGCCTCCGAGCGCGACCGCAGCATGCCCGCGGCCTCGGCCACCCCGCGCAGCGCGGCGGTCACGGCGGTGGTGCGCGGAAGCGCCTTGGCCGCAGCCGAAATCCTCGCCAGCTCCTCGGTCGCGGCCTGCTCCTCGGCCTTGGCGGTCTCGGCCTCGAGCTCGGCGGCTTCGACGGCCGCGGCCAGCTCGGCCAGCCGCAACTCCCGCCGCCGGGCCCGCGCGGTCGTGCCGATGAACTCGGCGTCCGCCTTGAAGTGACGACCGACCTGCACACCCTGCCGGAACCGGCCATCGGTGGCGATCGTGACGGATCCCGTGCCGGAGACCGGCTGAGCATCGGACCCGGATACCTTGTGCGCCTGGGCGATAGGCGACCCGCCGCCGGACGCGGTCGTGGCGGCCTCGTACAGCGCGATGGAGGCCAGTACGTCGGCCACCACTTCGCGCGGCACCGTCAGTGCGTCGGTGTCGTCCTCGACGACGAGCACATCGGCCAGCGTGCGCCCGCCCGGCCGCTCCTGTGGCGGCAACGGCACCAGGAACTGGTCGGACGCGTGATCGGGCAGCTCGTCGCCGGGGCACACCCAGGCGTCGAGCAGGTTCGCCGCCTGCAGGGCCGCCTCGATGCCCGCCGCCTCCACGGCATCGACGGCATCCGCGAAGCGGACCAGCCGCCACAACGGCGCGCCCGGACGCTCCGGCCGAGTATCCGTCCGGGCCGCGAAACCGGTTGGCGCGTCATCCCGTTCGGCCGCGACCGACTCCCGTTCGGCCCGCAGCTCGCCCGCCCGGGCCGTCGCCTGCGCCGCACGCGCGCGTGCCTCCTGACGTCGGCCGCGGATCTCATCGGTCAGCGGCTCAGTGCGCTCGGCCAGCACCTCGGCCGGTGTGGCGGGCGCGGCGACCTCGTCGAGCGCTGCCGCCCGCGCCTCGGCGGCGTCGAGCGCCGCGCCGCCCTCACTCGTTGCCGCGGGACGGTTTCCGGCTGTGTCGGGCTCGGCGTTGCGGCCCTTCTTGGCCCGGCGCGCGGCTTTCGCGTCCTGGCGGGGAGCCTGCTCGGTGCCGACCTGGGCGAGGGCGTCGTTGATCGCCTCGAACAGGCCGGTGCGGATGGGGGTGTAGACCTCGCGGTGGGTGTCCCACCAATCGCGCAGGGCCGTAGCGGTGTCGGCGCGGGCCAAGGCCACCTCGGCTTCGGCCTCGGCGAGTTCGGCGACGGCGGATTCGCGCAGTTCGAGGGCGCGCTGGCCCGCGCGCTCGGCGCGGGTGCGTTCGGTGACGGCCTGGTCGACCAGGGTCAGGGCGCGGCGGACGGCGCGGACGTCGGCGTCACGCTCCTCGGCGTGAGAGCGGACGGTGGTGGTGAGGTGGTCGGCGCGGGCGGACTCGGACAGGGAAGTCCATGCGATTCCGGCTTCCTCTGCGGCGGAACGCAATTCGTCCTCGCCGCGAGCCAGCGCCGAGGCGGCGTTGTTGACCGCGGCCAGGGCGCGCTCGGATTCCTCCAGACGCTGGTCGACGGTTTGGCGGGACTTCAAAGCCTTGTCGTTGTGGACCGCCGCGGAAGTCTCCAGGCGGCGCACGGCGTCGGCGAGATCGTCGAGCTGCTGCTTGCCCTCGTACGCGCTGGAACGCTGCAGGGTTTCGCGGTCGGCGAGGGCCTGCTCGTAGGCGCGATCGGAGTCCTCGGCGCGGGTTTCGGCGGCGGCGCGCTCGGTGTCGCGACGCTTGCGCAGGGCCGCCGCGGCGTGCAGGGCGGTGCTCGCGTGGGTGACCGCGTCCAGGCGGGCCTGCACCTGGTCGATATCGGTCTTCGCTTGCACGGCAAGGTATTTGTTGTAAACCTTGACGAAATCGCGGGTCGCGGAATCGGCCTGGACGAGGCCCTCGAGGGTACGGCCGACCTCCTCCATATCGCTGAAGGAGCGCGCCGCGTCGAGGATCAGCTGCTCGTCGAGCGGACGCAGACCGTCGGTGAGAGCCTGCGAGAGCCCGCGCGGGTCGAGGTTCTTGGCCAGCTGCGGGCGGCGCAGCGTCAGGATCAGATTGATCAGCTGGTCGTAGCGCTGCTGGCCGAGCCCGAACATGCGGGCGTCGATGGCATTCCGGTACTCGACCGGGCGGTCCACGATGGCGTCCGAACCGATCTGCTCGGCCAGCTGCTTACGTGTCAACGGCCGGTCGTCGGGGCCCAGCAGCGAGAAGTCCACGCCGACACGGCCGTCGGCGACGAAATACCAGCGCGTCACCTTGTCATTGGAGCGGGTGGCGCGCATACCGATGCCGATGGTCACCGTCTCCGGTTCATCCCAGGTCCCGCGCGCGAACTCCATCCACACATACGAGTAGGCCGATTCCTGCTTGCGGTACAACAGGTTCGACTTCATGGTGCGTTCCTCGCCCGCGAACGGGTTGAGCCGGCGCGGCTCGATCCGCCCGTCGAACACGAACGGGAACAACACCTCCAGCGCCTTGGTCTTGCCCGAGCCGTTGGGCCCGCGCAGCACCAGGCGGCCGTCCGCGAAACAGAACTCCTGATCGCGGTAGTCCCACAGGTTGATGATGCCCGCGCGGGTGGGGACGAAGCGCACTCCACCGTGAATGTGGTCGGCCATCAGTCGCCGGATCCCTTCTCTGTCGAGCCGTCCGCGCCCAATCGCGTGGGGGAGATGAACAATTCGGTTTCCGCACGGGTGCGGATGGTGACGATCGCGCCCCGGTAGCGGGCCAGCGCGGGCAGGATGAGCAGGCCGCCGTCGACCAGCTCCACCAGGCGCAGGCGTTCGAGCAGCGAGACCGTCTCGGCGGTCAGCCCGGGGACGTCGGCCTGCCATTGGGCGGCGAAGGTGTTGCCGTAGCGGTCGGTCAGCATCTTGACCGTGTCGCGGATCCAGGACGACTCGATGAACGGGAAGTCCGGAATCTCCGGTTCTTCCGTGTCCTCGTCCGAATCCTCCTGCGGGCCGAAGATGTCCAGGGGATCGGCCAGCGGAGTGAAGACGGTCGTGGCCGGGATCGCGGAGTCCAGCTGCTCGGCCAGATCGGTCAGCGGGCGGTCCGGGCGCTGCCTGCGCTCCACCGGATTGTCGATATCCAGGACCAGATCGGCGATCTCACCCGCCAGCAGCAGGGCCACCTGCGCGAGGGTTCCGGTGCCGGGGAAACGCACATCCGAGAGCCTGCCCGAAGAGTCGATCAGCGCAACCCCTTCCGCGCGCCGCTCGGCACGGAGGCCGGTCAGGTACTCGACCTCGGTGACCAGCTTCTCCTGCGCCAGCAGCGAGCGTTCGGGCTCGTCGAGCTCGTCGGCGTACACCACCGGCTGCTCGACCAACGCGCGCCGCACCTTGCGGGCGGCCAGAGCCATTGCCGGAGAACGGGTATCGGCCCCACCCGCCTCCTCGCCCAGCAGGCCGGTCACGCTCTGTAGATGCTGCAGCGCCCGCGGCGGCCGGAACAAGGCGAACACGATCGACCGGTCGATGTCGTAGAGCGCCTCCCCGGCCTCGGGATCACTGGCCCACCCGCCCGCATCGCCATCGGCGAGACTGACCGCACCGCGCGCCGCCAGCCAGCCGACCGCGTCCACGAACGCATCCCGATCCGCCGCCCGATCCGGCGCGAGCTCCAGCCCCTCCACCCGCTCGGTATAGGCCGCCACCTGATCCGCCAACTCCGACAACGTGATCTGATCCCCGGCCCGCCCCAACGCCGCCAACGCCAGCGCCAGATAGGCGTATCGCCGCCGATCGAACAACCGGTCCCCGGTAGTCCGCGCGGGCCGCCCCGCCTCGAGCCGATCCAGCACCGGAAACAACCGCGCCGTGGTCTCGGTGACCTCCAGCCGATACCCGAACAGCTCGGCCAGATCCTCCCGCAACTCCGTCGCCCACCGCCGAAGCAGCGGCAGCGCAATCCGATCCGGATAGGTGCGGGTGACAAGGTGGTTGGCCAAGATGACCCGGGCGGCGCGCTGATAACTGTCCAACGCCAGTGAATCGATACTCCGCGCGTGCATCAGCCCACCTCCCCGGCGCTGTCGTCCAGGTCGACGTGGGACGGGCCGCCGCCGAACGTGGCAGCGGTGTCGGTATGAGCCGCAACGGAACCGGCCGGACGGGTCTCGGATCGGCCGGTGCCGGTGGACCCGGAATCCGCGGTGACAGCCGCGTCGGTGGACGGGGAGGCAGTGGTCCCGACCTCGGCGGCGTCGGAGTCGGTGCGGGGTCCGGACTTGTCGGAAGTCGGGCGATGTGGGTTCTTGCCCGGCCGATCATTTTGCACCGCAGGCGATTTGCGGACTCGGATCGCGGTCGTCTCACGGACCTCGAGTCGTCGATTGTTGAGGTGCAGCACGCCCTTGGAGGTACGGACCAAGGTCGAACCGGTGTGCTCGGAGACGGTCAGGGTCACGCCGTTGTCGGAGCCGGAGGTGCCCGGGACGCGGCCGCTGACCGGGACCCAGGCGGTGGAGGCGGCGTCGAGGAGTTTCAGCAGCACCTCGGTTTCACCCTCGTCGAGTTCGCGGTCGTAGAGGTCGGCGGAGGCGAGGGAGCGGGCGGCCTCGGCGCGGGCGCGCTGGGCGTCGAGCTGGACCTGGCGCAGGCGGCGGATTCCGGCGTCGTTGCGCTGCAGGCGGGCGGGAGCGCCGGGGGTCGGTGGGCGGCCGGTTTCGGCGAGGGTGCGGGCGATCTCCAAAGGTGGTGCGTCCCACCAGGATCGGATGGCGGGGATGACGTCGGCGTCCGGGTGCTGCATGGCCAGGTGGCGGGGGCGACCCAGGCCGAAGACGGCGTCGTAGAGGGCGTGGGCGGCGTCGGCGGTGGGGGCGGCGGTGAACCAGCCCGCCAGGTGGCGCAGCGCGGATTCGCGGCTGACGCCGCCCTTGCGGGTCTCGGTGACGCGTCGGAGCAGGGACAGGACGGCGGCGATGGCGCTCATGGTCGCCTCGCGCAGGCGCTCACACTCGGTCAGGCCGCCCTCGTCGTCGCCGATGAACCAGCCGCGCAGGCCCTGCCAGCGGGCCCGCCAATCAGCCTGGCGCTCAGCGGTGTTCAGCAGGACGCGCTCATCGCAGCGGGCGGCGCGTTCGATGAGATCCTCGACGCCGGTGTCCTCCACCTCGCGGATGGCGGTGGCCAGGCGCGGCGCGAAACGTGCCAGGTCCATGGAGAATTCGCGCATGTGCGCCAGCAGCGCGTCCTTGTGCGCGAGGAACGCCTCGGGGGTGGCCTCGGTGGTGCGGACCAGATCGCCGAGAGTCAGGTAGAAGTGCGCGGCGCGCTCGGCCAGATCCGACAGTGCCCGGTCGAGCCGGTTCAGCACCCGGTACACGCGCGGCGCGTCGGCGCTCTTGTTGGCTTCGGCGAGGGTGTGCAGATCCGCGAGCAGTTCCGGCAGCACCAGCCGCGACAGCGCCGCTTCGTCGAGCCGCGCGTCCAGCACATCCGAAACCGCCCGATATGCCTGATATCCCGCCTGGGAGAACTGATAGACGAAATGCCGGTTCCGATACTCGGCCAGGGTCGCCGCCCGTGTGCCGTCGTAACTACGTTCCAGCACACCCCACTGATGCAACTGCTCGAGCAGCGGCCCGACCTCGGTGGCCGTCAGCGCGGGCGCGCCCGGGCAACGATTGAGCGTGTCGGCGACGTCGGAGGCGTGCAGCAGCACCACGTACGCGGCGCGCGCGGTGTCGAACGCCCGCAACACCCACAGGTAATCGGCCCGTTTCTCCGCGGTGGCGAAGGAGAACAATCGCAGCCGGTCGGCATCGCTCCGTCGATCCGCGCTGGGAAACTCCTCATGCCCGACCCCCCTCGGGTCGGGCAGCAATCCGTCAGCGGACTCGGTCACCGGGAGAAGAGTAGTACTCCCTCCCGACCGGTTCGGAATCGTGCCGAGTGTCGGCGCGCCCGATGCCGCACCCGGCGATCGAATCCCGAACCTGCGGCAGCCGCTCAGTTACCGAGCGCGGCCACACCCGCCTGCGCGAACCTCTCGTCCTGATCGCCGCTGGGCGCACCGGCCACACCGATGCCCGCGATCGGAGCGCCACCCTTGGCGGCCACCGGCGCGCCGCCCGCGAGGAACAGCGTGCCCTTGATGTCGGCCAGATGCGGCGCGCCGTCGAGACGCTTGGCCAGCTGAGAAGTGGGCGCATTCCAGGAGACCGCGGTGAACGCTTTCTCCTGCGCGGAGGAGTAGGACTGCGGGCCCGCGCCGTCCCCGCGCAGCGTCACGATCGTATTGCCGTCGCGGTCCACCACGGCGACCGTCACGTGCTGGTTCTCCTTGACCGCCGCGTCGAGGGCGGCCTGCGCTGCCTTGGTGGCGGCGGCGATGGTCAGATGGGTGCTCTGCTGCAGATTGCCATTGGCGACATCGGCCACGACCGGGGTCTTGCTGCCCGGATCGGGATCCTGCGCGTTCACCGACACCACGCCGATCACTCCGGCGGCCACGACCGCCGCGGCCGCGCCGCCGATGATCAGGCGCTTACGGGTGGAGTTGGACTGGTCAGGGGTGGTCATGGTGTCCTCCGCGGATCTGGGTTGAAAGCTGTTCGCTCTGTTCGCCTTCCAGCCTGCTGGCCGGGACGTCCGGGCACATCGGCGCGCTGGATGGGAAACGGCGTGCGGTACGGCGGACCCGCGTATCAACCGATCGGATGACCCTCGCGGGGGCGGGGACGGGTCAGAATAGGGATGTTTGCCACGCCGTCGCCGCAGAGGAGGTGCCCGCTTGCCGTCCCAGGATCGGGGATACGCGCAGCCCCGCGAGGACACCCGGCTGCTGGGCACCGTGGTGCACAGCACCTTCTACGTGCTGCTGGCCGCCTCGCTGCTGCGGTACGTGCTTCGTCATCACGACAACCCGCGCCTGCCGCTGGTGATCGGGCTCTCCGTCGGGCTGGCCGGGCTCTATGTGGTGAGCGAACTGCGCGCTTCGCGCCGGCTGGTGTGGTTCGCGCTGCTGGTGGCGGCGTGGGCGGTACTGGTGGTGCTCGCACCCAGTTTCGTGTGGTGCGCGGTGCCGCTGCTCTACACCGGCGTGCGGATCCTCCCGTTTCGGTTGGCGGTCGCACTGGTCGCGGTGCTGACCGCGCTGGTGGTCGACGCCCAGTTGAAGATCGCGGGCTGGGCCGACCCGAACGTGCTGCTGGCGCCGCCCGCCGTGGCCGCGCTGGGCACCGCGCTGTTCGTCGGCCTGCTGCGCCAGACCGAACGTCAGGCCGCCCTCATCGACGACTTGCGTGCCACCCGGCAGGAACTGGCCGCCACCGAACGCCGTGAAGGCACGCTCGCCGAACGCGAGCGGCTGGCCATGGAGATCCACGACACCCTGGCCCAAGGACTTTCGAGCCAGCGCATGCTGCTGCAGGCCGCCGACCGGGTCTGGGACACCGATCCCGCCCGGGCCCGCGCGCATGTCCGCGACGCGGCGGCGGTCGCCGAACACAATCTGGCCGAGGCGCGCCGCTTCGTCCACGATCTGACGCCGACCGACCTGGCGGGCGGCTCACTGGTCGAGGCGCTGCGGGCGATGGCCGAGCGCGAGCGCGGCGAATCCCTGACCGTGGACATCCACATCGAGGGTGCCCCGGTCGAGCTACCGCCCGGCGTCGAGGCCGCACTATTGCGAATCGCACAGGGCGCCTTGGCCAATGCCCGTGAGCACGCCGGAGCGACCTCCGTCACCCTCACCCTCACCGATCTCGGTGACCGGCTGCTGCTCGACATCGCCGACGACGGCAAGGGATTCGACCCCGCCGCGCCCGCCACCAGCGCCGACCGCGGCCACGGCCTGCCCGCCATGCGCGCCCGCCTGCGCCAACTGGGCGGCGCCCTCACCGTCGAATCGGCGCCCGGCGACGGCACCGTCGTCTCCGCCGAAGTCCCCTTGGAGCGACCGTGACCGACACGAAAACCCCTGTCCGCCTGCTCATCTGCGACGATCACGCCGTCGTCCGCGCAGGTCTACGGGCCCTGCTGGACAGCGCGCCGGACATCGACGTCATCGGCGAAGCGGGCAGCGGCCCCGAAGCCGTCACCCTCGCCGCACGCCTGCACCCCGACGTCGTGCTGATGGACCTCCAACTCGGCGGCGATATGGACGGCATCGAAGCCACCCGCCGCATCACCACCGCTCCCGCGCCCATCCCGCACGTCCTGGTGCTCACCACCTACGACACCGACGCCGACATCACCCGCGCCATCGCCGCCGGCGCGACCGGCTATCTCCTCAAAGCCGAACGCCCCGAAGAACTCTTCACCGCCATCCACTCGGCGGCCCACGGCCGCACCGCCCTTTCCCCGCCCATCGCCGACCGGGTTCTCAACCGCATGCGAAACCCGCAGCCCGCCTTGACTCCGCGCGAACTCGACATCCTCGCCCAATTGGCCCAGGGCAGCGGAAACCGCGAAATCGCCCGCGCCCTCCATGTCAGCGAGGCCACCGTGAAAACTCACCTCGGCCGCATCTACGCCAAGCTCGGCGTCGACAACCGCGCGGCCGCCGTGGCCGTCGCGAACGAGCAACGTCTGCTGAGCTGATTCCGCCGCGAATTAATTCGGTACCGCTGGAGGGAAGTGCCTGTTAGCGTTGTGGCACACCGACAACGGAAGGGATCGCAATGACCGGAACAGCAGAAGCCACGCTCGCGTGGTCGGCTGCCGCCGGTGATCGCCTTCCGGCGGAAGGGTTGTCACCGCGCAGCGATTATCGCCGCAGCGGCCCATAGAGTTCCCTCCGGTACTCACGGGCCGTGTCCTCGGCGGAATCGCCGAGGGAGCGGCCCTTTTTCGTTCCTCGGAACAAATCCATTCGTCACGCTTCTACGGGATGTAGCTCCAACTTGTGCAGAGCGCCTGGTTTGGGACCAGGAGGCTGCGAGTTCGAATCTCGCCGTCCCGACGAGAAGCCGCAGAGCAAGGTAGGTGCGCCGCCCCGCGACGCGTCTCTCGGTGCGGAAAACCCTTGCATTCCGGGCCAGTAGCTCCAATTGGCAGAGCGACTGTTTTGCACACAGTAGGTTCCGGGTTCAAATCCCGGTTGGTCCACGAAGTCCGCTCACGCAATGGCGTGGAAGTCGGGCGCGACATCGGAAGACACTGGTGCTCTCAGGAATTCGCCGATCTGGGCGACGGCGTGGGCACTCCGATTATCGTGAGCGCCATGGGAATCCGAGGGCGGCCGATGCTGTTTCTCGGCGTGGTCACGGCGTTGTCGATTCCGTTCTTCGTCCTGGGCGCGGTCACCGGTGGGCTGCGGGTGGGTGCGATGCGACTGCCGAGCAGCGCGTTCATGTTCGTGCTGCCCGTCCTGGTGGCGGTGGCGCTGACCTGGCGCGCCGACGGCCGTGCCGCCGCCGTCACCCTGCTGTCGCGGGTGGTGGATCGGCCCGCCGCCAAGCCCTCCCGGTATGTGCTCGCCGCACTGTTGATCCCGGCGATCGGGGTGCTGTCGTATCTGCTGCCGCGCTGGTCCGGGCGGGTGGACGGGGCGCTCCCACTCTCCCCGGCAGCGGCGCCCGCAGTGATCGTCGCCTACCTGCTGGCCGCCACCTGTGAGGAACTGGGCTGGACCGGGTACGCGACCGATCCGCTGCGCCAACGCTTCGGCCTCGCCGCGACCGGAATCGGGCTGGGCGTGTATTGGGCGCTGTGGCATCTGATTCCGCTGCTCCAAGCCGGGCATCCGGCCGCCTGGCTGGCGGGCTGGTTCCTCACGACGGTAGCCGCCCGGGTGCTCATCGTGTGGCTGCACGACCACACCGGGAACGGCGTGAGCGCCGCGATCCTGTTGCACGCCGCGGTGAACACCACCGAGTCCTACACCCCCGGCCTGGACCTGCCGATCACCATGATCACGATCGGAATCCTGACCGCTGCCGCCGCGGCGGCAGCTCTCGCGAGACCGTGAATTCCCGTGTGCCGCCGAACCGGGAGATGTGTACGAGCGGCGGCGGCCGCGAGTAGCCTGTCGGTTGGCAAGCGGGGGCTTGTGTGGAATGGGTGATGCGGTATGCGCGACATTCTTCGGGTGCTGGCCATCATGCTGGTGTCGATCGCCATGGCGTTGTCGTTGGCCCATGCGCTGGAGTTGCCTGGCAAGCGCCGGTTGGACGAGCGCACCTACCGAGCGGTGCAGCCCATCTACTATCCCGGGTTCACCTACGGCGGTCTGGTCGGTGATGTCGGCGGACTCGTAGCCGCCGCCGTGCTGCTCGCGATGACACCGGTCGGCACCGCGGCGTTCTGGCTCACCGCCGCCGCCTTTCTCTGCCTACTCGGCATGCACGGGGTGTACTGGCTGCTCACCCATCCGGTGAACAAGGTCTGGTTACATGATCAGGCCCTGACCGACTCCGGGCGAAAGTTCTTCGCCGCGGGCCGATCCGACTCCGCCGACCGACCGTGGACCGAACTGCGCGACCGCTGGGAATACTCCCACGTCGCGCGGGCCATCCTCGCGACGATCAGCCTGCTCTTACTGGTGCTCCCGAGTCGCTAGAAGCGGACTCGGCGGGCGGTGTTGGCTACGGCGGTGACGGAAGAGACTCCGAGGGGGCCGAATTCGTCGTGGAGGGTGGCGGATCCGATGGCGATGCCGTCGGCGGCGTGCTGGCCGTTCGATTCCAGGCCCAGGCCGTCGGAGGCGGGCATTCGGTAGAGGTGGGTTACGTCGACGTTGATGAAGGGGACGCTGTTGCCGTCCCAGTTGGCTACGAAACTGGTGGCCTCGGCCAGAGTGGCTATGCGGGTGAAAGGGGTTGCCTTCTCAGCGGATACGGCGGGGACCATTGTCGATGTCCAGAGCCGTTTGCGGGCGTTGTTGCGGTGGTCGGCGAAGCTGGCAGACCAGTCGGTGGGGTATCCGGCGCTGCTGAGCATCGGGGCCGGTGTGGTCGTGCCGGTGGGTGGGGGAGTGAAGTCCGTTGGGGGAGTCCAGGCTTCGCCGTCGGGCTGGTCGGTCTCCGAAGGACGCAGGAACAGGGCCGATCCGCGGACGACCACTCGGTCCAACTGGCGCAGTTCCAGATGTATCAGTGCCACACGGTTACTCGATCGGACGAGTTCGGTCCGCGTGGCGACTACGGCGAAGCTGCTGGGTGCGACGAAGTCGAGGGTGAGCCGGCATCCGGCCGGGTCGAATGGGCATCGGCGCTCCACCTCGCGCGCGGCGAGAGCGGTCAAGCCTTGGCCGCCGATCATGTTGGGACCCCACGGGCCCCGTGCGGCTTCGAAGGGAACGAATCCGGCCGCGGTGGGTTCGAAGAATCCGGATGGTGACAGCTCGGCGTTCGACACGTGGCATTCCCTCCCCAGGTTCCGCATCGCCATGACGCGTACCGAAATACTAGAACGTGTTCGGCTATCGGTGGGCTGTGAGTTGGAGCCAGCGGATCGGGGCGTCGAATGGGTGTGGGCCGTAGTGGTTTCGCAGGGCCGTGGTTGCGATGGTGGTGGCGGATTCGAGGGTGAGGGAAGGGTGGCGTTCTATTTCGCCGCGTAGCGGGGTGCCTTGGCAGAAGGCGATGGCGCCGGTTTCGGGGGTGGTGTGGCTTGTGGCGGTGAGATATTCGCCGGTGATGCGTTCGAAGCCTGCTGCCGCGAGTTCGTCGCGGATACGGTCGAGGTCGTAGTAGCCGTAGGGGGTGCGGCGGAAGAATTCGAGGGGGTCGTCGGGGGCTGCGGCGCAGAGTGCGTCGGTGATGATCTGGGCTACCGCGTTGGTTTCGAGTCGGTCCCAGACGTTGAACGCGAAGAGCCCGCCCGGGCGGAGTACGCGGCGGGCTTCGGCGTATCCGGCCACCTTGTCGGGCAGGAACATCGCGCCGAATTGGCATGCGACGACATCGAAGCGGCGGTCGGGGAACGGGAGGTCCCGGGCATCGGCGACCTGCCAGCGGACCCGCGGGGAGGTGGAGCGGGCCGCGGCGGCGGTCACCATGGGTTCATTGAGGTCGGTCGCGACGATGTCGTGGCCGCCCAGGCTCGCGAGCACCCTGGTCAAAGCTCCGGTGCCGGCGGCGGTTTCGAGGATGTCGACGGCGTCGACCGCCTCGATCGCCGCCGCGAGCAGCCGGGCGGGTTCCTCGAAGATCATCGGAACCAGCAGGCTGTCGTAGATCTCGGGGATCGACCCGGTGAAGGACGTGTCCCCGGCTCCGGTCGCGCTCATGCGGCCGGCCTCGGATCGGCAGTCACGGCAGCCGATGCTACTGCCGGAGGCCGGTGCCGAGCGTCGGACCCGCCGACCGGCCTCATATCCCCTTCGGCGCCTGCTGCGGCATGAAACCGAACAGATATCCGGCGATCCGGCGCATCTGGATCTCCTCGCTGCCCTCGGTGATCCGATAGCGGCGGTGGTGGCGGTAGATGTGTTCGAACGGGGTGTGGCGGGAGTAGCCGAGCGCGCCGTGGATCTGCATGGCCCGGTCGGCGGCCTCACAGCACAGCCGGTTGGACCAGTAGTTGCACATGGAGACCTGGGCGGATTGGGTGAACGCACCGTGACGGTCCATCGCCCAGGCGGTCTTGTGGATCAGCGTGCGCAGCATCTCGCACTGTGTGGTCAGTTCGACCAAGGGGAATTGGATGGCCTGATTGACGGCCAGCGGCTTCCCGAAGGTCTTGCGCTGCTTGGCATACGCGATCGAACGGTCGAGGCAGTACTGGGCCGCGCCCAGGCTGGAGGCGGCCTGGCGGAGACGGTTCTCGTTGAAGAAATGCTGGACGACGGCCAGGCCGCGGCCCTCCTTGCCGAAGACCGCGTCGCCCGGAACCCGGACATCGTCGAGGATCACGTGGGCGTGATCGGTGGGCATGTTGAAGGTCCACAGGAACTCGGCGATGGTGAAGCCCGGAGTCCCCACCGGAACCAGGAAGGCGGTGATCCCGACACCGTCGCCGGGCGAACCGGAGGTGCGGGCGAAGATCAGGTCGGCGTCCGCGCGGTGCATGCCGGTGTTGAACGTCTTCTCGCCGTTGATGACCCAGCTGTCCCCGTCGCGGACGGCGGTGGTCTCCATATGGGTCGCGTCGGACCCGTGCTCGGGCTCGGTGATACCGAAGCCGAAGAACTTCGCCCCGGTCGCCAGAACCTGGATCCACTCGGATTTCTGTGCGGCCGAACCGTATTCGTGCATGAGCAGCAACCCGACATTGTTGGCGACGATCGCGTGCTCGGTCTGCAGGTCGCAGTGCAATCCCAGGCCGCGGCGCGCGAGATGCTCCCGGATGACGGCCATATCCAGATTGGAGCCGTCGCGGCCGCCGTAGAGCGCGGGATAGGCGTAGCGCAGATGCCCCGCGGCGTCGGCGCGCCGTCGGGCTTCGGCGAGCAGGTCCTCCCATTCGCCATTGGGGAGCCCGCCCCGATGCCAGTCGGTGCGCGCGTCCTCCCGGCGATGGTCGAAGAAGCGGATATTGTCGTCGGCCTGCTCGAGCGGCACGATCTCGCGATCGATGAACTCGTCCAATTCGGTCAGATACTTCTGAAGATGGTCGGGCAGTTCGAAATCCATGCGAGCTCACCTCGATGCGGTGGGACGGATCTGCATGAGCAGATCCCATTCGATCTCGGGAATGCGCCGCCCGCTGGCGGCCATGACGATGCTGGGAACGGTGCCGTCCAGGAACGCCGCGGCCTGCCCGGCGAGCATGGCGCCCCAAGCCAGCGTGCACGCCACCTTCCACCAGCGGAACCGCTCGGCGTCGAAATCGCCTCCGGCGCCGGTGTATCCGCGCACGAAGGCGGCCCGGTCGGCGAATCCGCCGAACTCGCGATCGTCGACGCCGAAACGCCACATGCGCAGAGCGCACCAGGCGGCATCGCGCATGGGATCACCGAAGCGCTGAGTGCCCTCCCAATCCAGCAGGGCGCGTATACCGTCGGGACCGACGATGAGGTTGCCATTGCGAATATCGGTGTGCACCAGCGTGAGTCGATCGGGCCGGGCGGGGAGATTGCGGGCGAGCCAGCGCAGGGCGAAAGCGAAGACGGGCCGATCGGGCAAGAGGTGCGCGACCATCGAATCCGCCTCGGCCAGCAGCGTTTCGGCAGGATCGGCGCTGGCGCTGCCGGGCAGCTCGGGGGAGCCCTGCTCGGGATCGATGGCATGCAGCAATCCCATGGCCCGCCCGAGCTGCTCGCCCACCGCCTCGCCGCTCCCGTGCTCCTGGACCATCCGCAGCACCCGCCGGGGTACGGTCTCCCCGTCCAGCCGCTCCGACAGCATGAACGGCTCGCCGACGAACCCGGTATCGGTGCACACCGCCAGGGTGTGGGGGACCGGCACCCCGTGCTCGCGGGCCAGTTCACGCACGCCCGCCTCCACCCCGACGGGCAGCAATTGAATGCTCCCGGGCACCAGGGTGGCGACCATCCGCAGCACGCATCCGCCCAGATCGGCGTCGAAGGCGATATTGCGCCGCCGCGCTCCCGCCGAGAGCGGCTGCACCGCCGACACGCGAACCGTCCGGCCGATGTCCTCGGTCAGGAACCGCGCCAGACCCTCGCCGATGTCCCCGCTCATTCACCCTCCCAGGCGTCGTAGCCGGGTTTGGCCACGGCCAGATCCGCGCGGACCTGGGCGACCAGGGCTTCCCACAGCCGCTCCTCCGAGTCCGCATCGGCGACATCCGCGGAAACCGCCGGGAGGGTGAGCTCCCGCTCGATCATGCGGGCCAGATGCGCCCCGACCCGGGCCTGATGCCGCAATTCCGGCGGCAGCGCGGGCAGCAGCGTCGCCTCGAGGAGATCGGCGAGTGCCGTCAGCAACTCCGGTGCCGTGGGCCGATACTGCATGGCGTGCCTCCGGCGTGAAATCCGTTGTTCGGCAGGTAATCCGGGATGGTACGGGACCGCCGCACCCGGCGGCCGGGAATTGCGGGCGAATGCCCGCAGTTCGGTTCGCGGCATCTTCGCCAAAAGAGCGAATGGCTGCCTCGGGTGTTGACCATCGTGGCGGAATCCGTGCAATGATCGGAATTGCTGATCATTTGCTGTAAACCGATGCGCTCGTGACGCCGGACAGGGGTGACTGTGGAAAACCGAGGCCGGGACACCGCCGAACCCGAGCATCCCCCGCTCGACTATCGATTCACCCTCGCGAACGAACGCACCTTCCTGGCCTGGATCCGCACCGCGCTGGGCCTGCTGGCCGCCGGTGTCGCGGTCCACACCCTGGTCCAGCCGTTCCATCACGCCGGCGTGCGACGCACCCTCGCCCGCTGGCGGTGTGCGTCGCGGCCCTCGTCATCGGTCTCACCTATCCCGGTAAGCAGCAAGTCATTTCGATCCCATCGATATCGGAAATCCCGGCAGTGGCAGGAGGCAACCAGTGAGTGCGGTCACCGAACCCAGCAAGCACATCATCGAGCAGAACCGGCGTGCGCTCGACGAGCTCCCGTTCGGCAATACCGCCGATCAGGCCGACGCCGACCGTGGCTTCATCGCCAAGCTGGAACCCGGAATCATCAAGGACGACAAGGGCACTGTCGTCTGGGATGACGAGTCCTACGGATTCCTGCGGGGCTCCTGCCCCAACTCGGTGCACCCGTCGCTGTGGCGGCAGTCCGGTCTGGTGGTGAAACAGGGCCTCTACGAAGTGATTCCGGGCATCTACCAGATCCGCGGGCTGGACCTGTCGAACATGACGATCATCGAGGGCACCACCGGCGTGATCATCATCGACCCGCTCATCTCGACCGAGACCGCCGAGGCGGGATTGGAACTGTATTACGCGCACCGCGGGCGCAAGCCGGTCACCGGCATGATCTACACCCACTCCCACGTCGACCACTTCGGTGGCGTGATGGGCGTGATGACCGCCGAGGACGCCGAATCGGGGCGGATCCCGGTGGTGGCCCCGGCCGGATTCCTCGAGCACGCCGTCGCCGAGAACGTCTACGCGGGCGTCGCCATGGCCCGCCGCGCCGCCTACATGTACGGCGCGGCCCTCCCGCGCGGTGCGAAGGGCCAGGTCGGAGCGGGGCTCGGGCAGACCACCTCGACGGGCACCGTCACCCTCATCGCCCCGACCCACGACATCACCGCCACCGGCCAGGAGATGACGATCGACGGGGTGCGCATCGTCTTCCAGATCACCCCGGGCACCGAAGCCCCCTCGGAGATGAACTTCTACTTCCCCGACTTCCGGGCCCTGTGCATGGCCGAGAACGCCACGCACACCCTGCACAACCTGCTCACCCTGCGCGGCGCCCTGGTACGCGACCCGCACGTGTGGGCCAAGTACCTCACCGAATCGATCAACCTCTACGCCCGTGAATCCGACGTCGTGTTCGCCTCGCACCACTGGCCGACCTGGGGCACCGAGACCCTGGTCGAGTACCTGGAGCTGCAGCGCGACCTCTACGCCTACCTGCACGACCAGACCCTGCGCCGCCTCAACCAGGGCTACGTCGGCACCGAGATCGCCGAGATGATGGAAATGCCTCCGGCCCTCGCGGATTCGTGGGCCGCGCACGGCTACTACGGTTCGGTCAGCCACAATGTGAAGGCCGTCTACCAGCGCTACATGGGCTGGTTCGACGGCAACCCGGCCCACTTGTGGGAGCACCCGCCGGTCGAGAACGCCAAGCGGCACGTGGAATTCATGGGCGGTGCGGACGAGGTGCTGCGCAAGGCGCGCAAGTCCTTCGACGAAGGCGACTACCGCTGGGTGGTGCAGGCGGTCAACTATGTCATCTTCGCCGACGACACCAACGAGGCCGCCAAGTCGCTGCAGGCCGACGCCTTCGAACAGCTGGCCTTCGGTTCCGAGAACGGCCCCTGGCGCAACTTCTTCCTCTCGGGCGCTTACGAATTGCGCAACGGCAACTTCGGTACCCCGACCAAGGAACTCCCGCAGACCATGCTGGCCGCCATGACCGTGGACATGGTCCTCGACGGTCTGGCGCTGCGGGTCGACGGACCCAAGGCCTGGCACGAGAAGGCCGCCAGCGACTGGGTTTTCACCGACGAGAACCGCACCGTGCGATTGCAGCTGCGCAATGGCGTACTGCTGCACTGGGATCGCCACGACGGAGACAAGCTCCCCGAGCCGGACGTCACCTTCACCCTGACCCGGCCGACGCTGATCGGGTTGTTGCTCGGCGGGCGGGACATCCAGGAAGCCGTGCAGTCCGGGGCCCTGAAGGTCGAGGGCGATGTCCAGTCCTTCGCCAAGCTCGTGGGCCTGTTCGACGCGCCGAACCCGGACTTCGCCATCGTCACCCCGTGATCCGGGCGTGAAAGCGGCCCGGCCGAACATCGGCCGGGCCCCGCACTTTTCAGAGGATCTACAGCAGGCCGCTGATGCCGTCCCCGAGGGACTTCGCGCCCAGCACGGTGAACAGCACCGACATGATCCCCGCGTGATTGCGCACGGTCCACTGCTTCCAGCGATCCAGCCTGGCATGCGCGCTACCGGCACCGAAGAAGTGGACCGTCAGCGGCACGAGTACTCCCAGCGACGCGATCACGATGAACACCGTCACCGACACCGTACGGGCCAGGCTCGAGGTGTCGCCCTCGGCGACCGTCACGCCGCCCACCGCCATCTGGATGACATTCTTCGGATTGCTCAGCACCAGCACGGCTCCCAGCGCCGCGCACCGCCCCGGCCGGAACTCGTCGAGTCGGCGCAGCCGCGGCGGCAGCTCGCCCCCGTCCTCCCAGGCATTGTGAATTCGCAACTGCCGCAACGCCATCAGCAACAGCAGCAGGCCGAAGACCAGCCGGAACCACGACACCCAGGTGGCCGGGCCGCCGTCGCGCTGATGCGCACCCGCGGCCGAGCCGAGTGACACCACCGCCACCAGCACGACCGCCACCGTGGCCACCCAGCCGAGGACGAACGCGATGGCGTTCGGTCGGCCGCGCGGGGAGGCCAGGATCAAGATGATGGCGATCAGGGCCAGCGGACTGATGGCCACACCGACGGCATGGCTGAGTATCTGTCCGGACGCATGGTGCAATGAATCCTCCCGCCTCGAAGCGCGCAACGACCGCGCTGCTGTGACAGCAACGTAACGGCTATTGCTGGGAGGCGGTGGAATTCCCCTCGGCCGAGTCGGCTGTGGCGGGATGGTCAGCGATCGAGCATGGCGGTGAGCGCCCGTCGGATCGCGTCCGAGGCGGCGCGTTTGGACAAGCCGCGCCGGTCCACCAGGTGGTGGCGGTACGGCCAGCCCAGGGTGGCATCGATCAGATCGAGCAATTGATCGCCCTCGTTGCGATCCAGCTCCGGCGCGAAGACCCGGCCGAGCGCGTCACGAATGCGCTTGTCGGTCAACCGCATCCGGGCGTCCACGGCCGGGGTGCGCAGGGATTCGATGAGACCGAGCACGCGCGGCTCGCGCTGCAACGCGAAGATCGCCTCGCTCTGGCGCACCACCGCGTCGATGCGCTGGGCCAGCGGCAGCTCGGGGTCGGCCTCGGCGATGAGCTTCTCGACCTCGTCGGACTGCTGGTCCACCACGGCGCTGAGGAGCGCGGTCCGGGTCGGGAAGTGCACGAAGATGCTGCGTTCGGACACGCCCGCACGCTCGGCGATGCCGCGGGTGGTGGGGTCGAACTCACCGTCGTGGACCGCCGAGAGCAGGCCCTCGATGATCGCCCTGCGGGTCTGTTCCGGGTTGCGCCGCCGCCGCGGGGCGTCGCTCTTGGTCTCGCCGGCCGCGCCTTTGCCCTCGCTCATGACAGGAATCCGATCACATCGGGCCGGACCGCGTGCACGCAGGTCCGGCGGAGGGTGGGTGGTGTCACTCGGTCATTCTATTGCAGAGACACTGCAATAGTCGTGTAGGGTTGGCGACAGGACGGAGCCGCAGCGAATGATCGGCTATCGGTGCTGTCGTTCACACCGCACGTAGGAGACAGGAGAGCCCTCATGACCGACGAAGACCTCACGAACAACGGGGACAACCGCAGGCCCGGTGGGTTCCAGGTGTCCCGGCGCGGGGTGTTCGGAGTGGGTGCGGCCGCGCTGGCGGCCGTCGGAGTGGGCGCCGCGGTCGCCGGATGCGACAGCGATTCCGACAACGGCTCGGCCGCGGAGAAGTCCACCAAGGATCCGGTCGACCCCAGCGGTCACATCGTCGACCAGCAGATGCAGGCGCAATCCTCGTTGCCGTTCGACGACAAGCAGGACTTCACCGACATCGACAAGGGCTTCATCGCCGAGCTCGAGCCCGATACCATCAAAGACGCCAATGGAAAGGTCGTGTGGGACAACGACTCCTACGGCTTCATCCAGGGCAGCTGCCCCAACTCGGTGCACCCCTCGCTGTGGCGGCAGTCCCAGCTGGTGGTGAAACAGGGCCTCTACGAAGTGGTTCCGGGCATCTACCAGATCCGCGGCCTGGACCTGTCGAACATGACCATCGTCGAGGGCAGGACCGGGATCATCGTCATCGATCCGCTCATCTCCACCGAGACCGCCAAGGCCGGGCTCGACCTCTACCGCGCGCACCGCGGCGACAAGCCGGTCACCGCCATGATCTACACCCATTGCCACGTCGACCATTTCGGCGGCGCCATGGGTGTCATCACCGCCGAGGACGCCGCCTCCGGCCGAGTCCCGGTCTACGCGCCGCAGGGTTTCACCGAGCACGCGGTCGAGGAGAACATCTACGCGGGCACCGCCATGGGCCGCCGCGCCGCCTACATGTACGGCGCTGCCCTGCCGCGCGGGGAGAAGGGGCAGGTCGGCGCGGGCCTGGGCATGACCACCTCGATCGGCACCGTCAGCCTCATCCCGCCCACCCGCGACATCACCCGCACCGGTCAGGAGGAGACCATCGACGGGGTCCGGGTCATCTTCCAGGTGACGCCGGGCACCGAGGCCCCGGCCGAGATGAACTTCTACTTCCCCGACTTCAAGTCGATGTGCATGGCCGAGAACGCCACCCACACCCTGCACAACCTGCTCACCCTGCGCGGCGCGCTGGTGCGTGACGCGCACGTGTGGGCGCAGTACCTGACCGAGACCATCAACATGTTCTCCGGCCAGTACGAGACCGCCTTCGCCTCGCACCACTGGCCCATGTGGGGCGCGGACAAGGTCACCGAATGGCTGTCGCTGCAACGCGATACCTACGCCTACCTGCACGACCAGACCCTGCGCATGCTCAATCAGGGCTCCACCGGCATCGAGATCGCCGAGATGATCCAGATGCCGCCGGCCATCGAGCAGAAGTGGTACAACCACGGCTACTACGGCTCGGTCAGTCACGACGTGAAGGCCATCTATCAGCGCTACATGGGCTGGTTCGACGGCAACCCCGCGCACCTGTGGGAGCATCCGCCGGTCGAATCCGGCAAGCGGCACGTGGACGCGATGGGCGGCGCGAACGGCGTGCTGAAGGTGGCCCGCAAGGCCTACTCCGACGGCGACTACCGTTGGTGCGTCCAGGTTCTCAACTATCTGATCTTCGCCGACCCGAACAACGAGAAGGCGAAGATGTTGCAGGCCAGCGCCTTCGAGCAGCTCGCCTACGGCTCCGAGAACGCCACCTGGCGCAACTTCTACCTCTCGGGCGCCTACGAGCTGCGCAACGGCAACTTCGGGACGCCGACCAAGGCCAACTCGCCCACCATGATCGCGGCCCTGAGCGTGGACCAGGTCTTCGATTCCGCGGCGTTCCTGATCAACGGCCCCAAGGCATGGGATCTGCACCTGGTCAACGACTGGGTGATCACCGACCAGAACCAGACCTACCGCACCGAGCTGCGCAATGGCGTGCTGATCCACTATGTGATCCCGGCCGATTTCAAGGGCCCGGCGCCGGATGCCACCTTCACCCTGTCGCGGCTGGAGCTGATCGCGACCATGACGGGAGCGAAGGACATCATCAAGGAGATCCAGTCCGGCGCGATCAGGGTCAGCGGCGATCCGACCAAGCTCGCACAGCTGAAGAATGTCATGGACAAGCCCGACCCCGGCTTCAACATCGTCACGCCGTAGTCGCCGGGTGTGGGTCGTCGCGGCGTGACGGGAGTTACCGGGGGCGTCACGCCGCGACGAATATGAATAGTTGTCCGGGTTACAGCGAAGTTCTTATGGCAGAGTCGCTCCCAGTGTTGGTGGAGAGTGGGAGTGGCTGTGCGGGATCGAGTGCGCAACGCGGTGTTCGTCGGGTGGTTGGCGGTCGCGGCCGCGGTGCCGGTCGCGGCACATGCCGGGCCGGGGGATCCGGTCACCGACATCGGCGGGCCGGGCAATGACGCGGTGAGTACGGACCAGTCCAGGATCGCCTCCATCACGGCGGTCGACGACCGCAACCTTGCGCTCGAGGTGTACTCGGCGGCCATGGGAAAAACGGTGCATCTGGATGTGCTGCGGCCCGCTGACACCTCACGGCCCCGGCCGACCCTGTACCTGTTCAACGGCACCAATGCCGGACTCGACGTCAAGGCGTGGAAGACGCAGGTGCCGGAGGTCTTCGACTTCCTCGGCAGCAAGGACATCAATGTCGTGGTGCCCGTCGGCGGCCTCGCCAGCTACTACACCGATTGGCGCGCACCGGATCCCGTGCTCGGGGTCAACAAGTGGAAGACGTTCTTCACCGAGGAGCTGCCGCCCCTGATCGACGCGGCGCTGAACACCAACGGCGTCAATGCCATTGCGGCGGTGTCGATGTCGGCGACCCCGGCGCTGAACCTGGCCATCGCCAAACCCGGATTGTTCCGGGCCGCGGCCACTTACAGCGGATGCGTCCAGACCAGCGACCCGGTCGGCCAGTCCTTCGCGCGCATCGTGGTGGCCAGTGAAGGCGGCGACGCCACCAATATGTACGGTCCGCCCGGCGACCCGCTGTGGGCCGAGAACGACCCGTACCTGCACGCCGAGCAGCTGCGCGGACTCGAGCTGTTCATCTCCTCCGGCAACGGCCTGCCCGGCCAATACGACGTCGTGGACGGGCGATTCGCCGAAGACCCGGGGGTGGCGGGCTTCGTCGTGGACGAGGTCTACAACGGCACCATCGAGGCCGCCACCGGCTACTGCACCCGCAATCTGGCCGCTCGCCTGGCCGAACTCGGCATTCCGGCCACGGTCGACCTGCCGCCCAACGGCACCCACTCCTGGGGTGTGTTCCGCGACGAGCTGTACAAATCGTGGCCGGTGCTGGCGAAGGGGTTGGGGCTGCCCGCCTGATCAGTGCGGGCGGTGGGTGGCGATCCGGACGGTCTTCTCCTCGGCCTGGGCGGCCACCGCGGCCCGCTCGACGGTCATCAGACTCTCGGAGTGGTGTTCGGCGTAGTACTTCGCCGCGCCACCGTTGATACCGAAAAGCCGCTTGCTCCAGAGCAACCAGACCACGGCCGCCACATTGATCAGCAGCGCGCCCGCCCGCAGCACGGTCACCTTCTCGGTGAGCTCGTAGATCTCGAGCGGCAGGAAGATCGACGTGGCGATGACCGCGAAGTACTCACCCCACCGCTTGACCATCCACAGACCCACGGCCTCGATGAGTTCGATTGCGGCATAGGCGAACAACCCGACCGCCACCCACACCAGCACGTGGGGCGACAGGGTGAACGCCTTGTCGATCCCGCGAATGATCTTCGAATGATCGGGATTGAACCCGATCTGATCCGCGAGCTGCCGGATCAGCGGAAGATCCTTGTCCCAGTTCGACTTCCAATGCTCCCGCGAACTGCGCAGCTTCAGCACCCCCGCGCCCAGCAGAATGAACACGATGCCGCGAATGACCCGCTCGGCGGCCAGCAACCGCATGATGATCCGGTCGCGCAGCAGATGCCCGCGCGGCACCTCAGGCGCGTCGTCCGCGGGCCCGGTCCGCCGCGGCTCACCCGGCACGAAATCCCCGCACCGCAGGCAGCGCCACGACTCCCCGGCCGGGGTGGTGACGTGGAGGCGTGCCGCGAGCTCCGGCTCGACGGGGGCGTAGGTCTCGTGCCCTCGGGCAGCGCAGGTCCACAGACTGAAGTCCATGCGCGTGAGCGTAACCGCCCGCCGCCCCTCGCGCTGCCACGACCTGGGATCATGAACCCTCTCGCACAGTCCAGAGCCCCGAGAAGCGCACCTCCCGCCGCTCCCGCGGGGTCCGAACGTCGGAGGAGCGCAACGCCTGCCGTGCGTCGGGTGGGCGCGACCTTATGAAGATCGGGTCGCGGTGCTCACGGTTTCCTTATATACGCCGTCAACACTGTCGCCATGGGCTCAGCAGTGAATTCGGAGGGGCGGTCGTATTGGCGGTCGCGGCTCGGGCTTGCGCGGACCGAGCCCGAATCGGGCGCGTTCGAGGTGAACCCTGCCGTGTGCGAGCCGGTAGGCGGGACCGGGGATACTGCCGGAGACGTGACTCGGCGAAGGGATGGGATGTCGCAGGCGGACGGTGAGCGAGTGGCGGTGGTCGAACGGTCGGTCGCCGTGGGGCGACGTGGCCGGGCCGTGCGGGCTGTCGTGGCGTGTGCGGTGGTCGCGGTCTATGTCGTGCTCGGCTTCGTTCTGCATCTGGGTGTGAATGCCTATCTGCTGCTGGGGATTCCGTTCACACTGTTGTTTCCCCTGGTTCTGCACCGGCGGCCGGTCCGGGAGCTGTGGGTGCGGCGGGCATCACCGCCGGTCGATCGGTGGACGCCAGTGCAAGTGGACCGGTGGGTCTGGGTGATGTTCGCGGTCCTGGCCGTGGTGCCGGTGCGGGGGCTGTCGCGGCTGCTGACCGATACCGAGACCGCCTGGCAGTGGTCGGAAATCGGTTACTCGGCTGCCACCATCGGCGGAGCGTTCGCGCTGGCGTGGGCGTTGCGAGGTTTGGGTCGCGCTGGAGCGCGCAGGCTGGCGGCCTGCCTGGCGACGGCGGGACTGATCGGCGTGAGCACGGTCGTCGGCGGCTTTCTGCTCAGCGGGCAGGGTGCGCCGAGCCCGGCGCCATGGGCGAGTCTGCGTCTGGGGCTGGAGTCGCTGCTGATGTATGTCCCGGTGGTCTTCGTCCTCGAGGAGGTCTTCTTCCGCGGGGCGCTGGATTCTTATCTGCACCGTGACGGTGAGCCGGGCGGATTGTGGAGCGCGGCACTCGTTTCGGCCCTGTGGGGCCTGTGGCATCTTCCGGTCGCCGGTGTCCCGATCACCGGGGGAGTGGTGGCCGGACTGCTCGCCTTCCAGATCCCGGTCGGTATGTTCCTATCGCTGTGGTGGCGGCGCAGCGGCAATCTGGCCGTACCCGGAATCACCCACGCCGTCATCGATTCCGTGCGCAACGGCCTCGGTGTCTGATCAGCCCGCCGCCAGCGCGCGCAGCTGATCCAGATACGACCGGGTGCGCGGATCGCCGGGGAAACGCTCGATCATCTCCCGTGCGGTCTCGCCCGCGATCCACATGAGCGAGGGCAGTGAGCGCCGCTTGCCGGCGAAGGCCTGCAGACCCTCGTCCAGTGCTAACTCCAGATTGCGATCGCGCACCGCGACCACCGCGAGGGTCAGGTGCGCCTCCGATACCCGCATGGGTTTGCGGATGCTGCCGTCGGGCCGGGTCGAGGTCAGGATGACCTGGCGGGCAAAGCTTTCCGCCAGCCGATCGTCCCCGGCAACCCGGCAGCAGTCCATGGCGTAGAAGTCGAACTTCTGCGGGTCGACCACGAAATGGTTATCCAGATTGGACGGGTGCTCGATGGTATCCAGAATCGAACGGCCCTGCGCGAGGGCCTTTTCCACCTCGCGCCGATCGCCGATCCGCGCCCACGCCTTGGCGCGCTGGGCCGCCAGCTGAACGCCCACACCCAACCGGTCGGTTGTTGCATGCGCGGCCTCGGCCGTTTCGATCGCGCCCTTGTAGTTGGCCTGCGTCAACGCGAACCAAGCGGCCATTTCGGCTCCCCAGCCGATGATTTCGGCATGCTCGGCCTCCTGGCCCAGCGACAAGGCGGCGCGGCGGGTGGCCTCGGCGGCGGTGCGCCAGCCCAGGTCGTAATCAACGCAACCGACCAGTAGGGCAACCCATCCGGCGAGAACCAGCACCTCACGGTGCTGCGCGAGAGTCAGTCGACCGTCCAGCAGGGAGGTGATGCGGCGCAGCCACGCCGTGCCCTCGGCATGCAACTCGTGCGGATCCGCGCACGGATACTCCGAACAGAGCCGATCGGCGGTGATGCGAATGGCATCGAGCGTCGAAGCCGACACATCGGACATCCGCAGTCGCCCAATGAATTCCAGCGTGTCCATCCCGGTCGCCGAGAGCATCTCGTCGTCGCGATTGGGCCGTGACTTGGGGAAGAAGGCCGCGGTCACCGTGTCGAAGGCCGCCGCGATGATCGGGGCGTAGAAGTCGTCGGGCCGGGATTCCCCGGACTCCCAACGCCGCCAATTGCGCAGCAGGGTGCTGTCGGTCGGCAGATTGTGACTCGACTTGGCCCGCATGGCCCGTACCGCATCGGCTTGTGACCACCCCCGAGCATCACGTTCGGCACGCATTCGGACAGCCCAGACAGGTCGATCGTCACCGGCGGACACGCTCTGTAGTATCTCACCAGTTAACGTCTGATGGACCCGGATAGGGCATCTGGATGTCAGTGGGTTGACATCTGCAATTGCATTCGCGAGAACGCCAAGCTGTTTACAGGGCACACTTCATGACAGCGATCCCAATCCAACGGAGGTTCGGGTGGAAGCGTTGATCTATGGGTACGTGCGTGACGATCTGACCGATGGCCACAGCGAAGACGTGGAGAACGCCATGTGCGGCCTCGCTCAGTCTGCCGGTCTCTGTTTCGCCGCCACGTTCCATGAATCGACCCCCGGCGATGGCACCGCGTTTGCGGAACTGACCGCCGAACTCAAGCGGGCCGACGCCCACCACGTGGTGGTGCCGTCACTCGATCACCTTGCGGGCCAGACCATTCCGCGCGACATTCTCATCGCGAAGCTGGCGCACGAGGCTTCCGCCCAAGTCTGGACCGTCGAGCACTAGCTCGGCATCGGTTCGCAACACCGCAGCTCCGGCTCGAAATCACTGCCGCACCCGCGTCGAGAACGCGGGTGCGGCACTGGTTTTCGGGTTATTTCGGGACATTCACCCTGAAACGGGCATAGCGGGACGACGGGTCAGAGGCCGAAACCGCCGCGGCCGCGTCGGCGCAGGTACTTCTCGAACTCCGCCGCGATGGCGTCGCCGTCGATCTTGGCCATGGCGTCGTTGATGTCGACCTCGGCGTCACCGCGCTCCTCGAGCGAGCGCACGTACTCGGCGATCTCCTCGTCGCCCGCGGTCATCTCGTTGACCGCGCTCTCCCACTCCTCGGCCTGCTCGGGCAGCCCGCCGAGCGGCACCTCGACATCGAGCACGTCCTCGACCCGGTGCAGCAGCGCGATGATCGCCTTCGGGTTCGGCGGCTGGGACACGTAGTGCGGCACCGCAGCCCAGAAGGAAATGGCCGGGACGCCCGCGCGCACGCACGCGTCCTGCAGCACTCCGGTAATACCGGTCGGTCCCTCGTAGCGGGTCTGCTCCAGGTTGAAGCGCTCCGCGGCTTCCTTGCTGTAAGCGGTGCCGGTCACCGGAACCGGTCGCGTATGCGGGGTATCCGCCAGCAGCGCACCGAGGATGACCACCGTGGTCACCCCGAGCTGCTCGACGAACTCGAGGATGTCATTGCAGAAGCTGCGCCACCGCATATTCGGCTCGACCCCGCGCAGCAGCACGACATCCCGCTCACTACCCGGAGGCGAGCACACCGACAACATGGCCGAGGGCCACTGGATCTCGCGGGTCACCCCGTCAACCTGGCGCACCGTCGGCCGGTTGACCTGATAGTCGTAGTAGTCCTCGGAGTCGAGCTCGGCCAGCGGCTGCGCGTCCCAGATCAGTTCCAGATGCTCGACCGCGCCACTGGCGGCGTCGGCGGCATCGTTCCAGCCTTCGAAGGCGGCCACGAGCACCGGATCCCGCAGCGTAGGCAGGTCCGATTCGGGTGGCACCGGGGATTCACTGGCGTTCACCCGGTCAGCCTACGGTGTAGGTCGAACGCATGTGCATGCGACGCACGGAGTTCAGTAGCCCTACGCTGCGCTCCGGGCGGGTTCGCGGCCCCGAAGTCTCGATTCTTCCCTCCCTCCGCTCCTCCGCTTCGCTCCCCCGCTCCACTCAGTCCAGAATCGAGACGGCCGCGAACCTGCTCGTCGAGGCACCATGGTCAGACCGACGCGGGGATTGTCCGGGGTTCCCACTACTCTTGGGTACATGTCTGTACGCAGCCGCGCCGAATTCGACACCACCCTTTTGGACACGCTCAGGCGGCGTGTCGTGATCGGGGACGGTGCGATGGGCACGATGCTGCAGGCCGCGGATCTCACTCTGGATGATTTCCGTGGCCTCGAGGGATGCAACGAGATCCTCAACGAAACCCGGCCCGACGTGCTCCGGCACATCCACCGGGCCTATTTCGAGGCCGGTGCGGACGCCGTCGAGACCAATACCTTCGGGTGCAACCTGCCCAACCTGGCCGATTACGACATCGCGGATCGGATCCGGGATCTGTCGGAGCGGGGTACGCGCCTGGCGCGGGAGGTCGCCGACGAGATGGGGCCGTCCGCGGACGGGACTCCCCGGTATGTGCTGGGGTCCATGGGTCCGGGCACCAAGCTGCCGACGCTCGGGCACGCTCCTTATGTCTCTCTGCGCGACGCCTACACCGAGGCCGCGCTCGGCATGCTCGACGGTGGCGCCGACGCCATCCTGATCGAGACCTGCCAGGACCTGCTGCAGGTCAAGGCCGCGGTCACGGGCAGCCACAACGCCATGGCCAAGGCCGGCCGCCGAATTCCGATCATCACCCACGTGACCATGGAGACCACCGGCACCATGCTGGTCGGCTCCGAGATCGGCGCGGCGCTCACCGCGCTCGAGAAGCTCGGCATCGACATGATCGGGTTGAACTGCGCCACCGGCCCGGCCGAGATGAGCGAGCACCTGCGTCATCTGTCCAAGCACGCGCAGCTGCCGGTGTCGGTGATGCCGAACGCCGGTCTGCCGATCCTGGGCGCGAAGGGCGCGGAATACCCGCTCACCCCGGAGGAACTGGCGGTCGCCATGACCCAGTTCGTCTCCGAGTTCGGACTCTCGCTGGTCGGCGGCTGCTGCGGCACCACTCCCGAGCACATCCGGCAGGTGGCCGAAGCGGTGCGCGAGGTCGAGCAGGCCGAGCGCAATCCCGTGCACGAGCCGAGCGTCTCGTCGATGTACAGCTCGGTGCCCTTCGAGCAGGACTCGTCGATCCTGATGATCGGTGAACGCACGAATGCCAACGGCTCCAAGGCCTTCCGTGAGGCCATGCTGGCCGGCGACTGGCAGAAGTGCCTCGACATCGCCAAGGATCAGACCCGCGACGGCGCGCACATGCTGGACCTGTGCGTGGACTACGTGGGCCGCGACGGCGCGATCGACATGTCGGAGCTGGCCTCGCGGCTGGCGACGGCGTCCACGCTGCCGATCATGCTGGACTCCACCGAATTGCCGGTGCTGCAGGCCGGTTTGGAGCACCTGGGCGGCCGCTGCGCGGTCAACTCGGTGAACTACGAGGACGGTGCGGGGCCGGATTCACGGTTCCAGAAGACCATGGCGCTGGTCGCCGAACACGGTGCGGCCGTGGTCGCCCTGACCATCGACGAAGAGGGTCAGGCGCGCACCGCCGAGCACAAGGTGGCGATCGCCGAACGCCTCATCGAGGACATCACCACCAACTGGGGACTCGAAGAGTCCGACATCATCATCGACACGCTGACCTTCACCCTCGGCACCGGCCAGGAGGAGTCGCGGCGCGACGGCATCGAAACCATCGAGGCCATCCGCGAACTCAAGAAGCGGCACCCGAATGTGCAGACCACGCTGGGGCTTTCGAATATCTCCTTCGGTCTGAACGCCGCCGCCCGGCAGGTCGTTAACTCGGTGTTCATGCACGAATGCGTTGAGGCGGGCCTGGATTCGGCCATCGTGCACGCGTCCAAGATCCTGCCCATGGCGCGGATCCCGGAAGAGCAGCGGCAGGTCGCGCTGGATCTGGTCTACGACCGGCGCACCGAGGACTACGACCCGCTGCAGAAGCTCATGCAACTGTTCGAAGGCGTGTCGGCGGCCTCCTCCAAGGCCTCCCGCGCCGAGGAGCTCGCCGCGCTGCCGCTGTTCGAACGCCTGGAACGGCGCATCGTCGACGGTGAGAAGGCCGGGCTGGACGCCGATCTCGACGAGGCCATGCAGCAGGTGCCGCCGCTGCAGATCATCAACGAGACACTGCTGTCCGGCATGAAAACCGTTGGCGAGCTGTTCGGTTCGGGCCAGATGCAGCTGCCGTTCGTGCTGCAGTCCGCCGAGACCATGAAGACCGCGGTCGCCTACCTCGAGCCGCACATGGAAGCGACCGACGACTCGGGCAAGGGCCGCATCGTGCTGGCCACCGTCAAGGGCGACGTGCACGACATCGGCAAGAACCTGGTCGACATCATCCTGTCCAACAACGGCTACGAGGTCGTGAACATCGGTATCAAGCAACCGATTTCGGCGATCCTGGACGCGGCGGTGGACAAGAAGGCCGATGTCATCGGCATGTCCGGGCTGCTGGTGAAGTCCACCGTGGTCATGAAGGAGAACCTCGAGGAGATGAACGGCCGCGGTGTGGCCGAGCAGTTCCCGGTCCTCCTCGGCGGTGCGGCGCTGACCCGCGCGTACGTGGAGAACGATCTCACCGCGGTCTACGACGGCGAAGTGCACTACGCGCGCGACGCCTTCGAGGGCCTGCGGCTCATGGACGAGATCATGACCGTCAAGCGCGGCGGCGGGCTGGACCCGAACTCGCCCGAGGCCATCGAGGCCCGCGCCAAGGCCGCCGAGCGCAAGGAACGTCACGAGCGCTCCAAGCGGATCGCCGAGCAGCGCAAGGCCGCCGAGGTGCCCGTCGAGGTGCCCGAGCGTTCGGACGTGGCCGCGAACCTGCCGGTGCCGACCCCGCCGTTCTGGGGCTCGCGCATCATCAAGGGCCTGTCGCTGGCCGAGTACTCGGGACTGCTCGACGAGCGTGCCCTGTTCCTGGGCCAGTGGGGCCTGCGCGGGCAGCGCGGCGTCGAGGGCAAGTCGTACGAGGACCTGGTGGAGACCGAAGGCCGTCCGCGCCTGCGGTATTGGCTGGACCGGCTGATCGCCGAGGGCGTGCTGCAGCATGCCGCGGTGGTCTACGGCTACTTCCCGGCCGTCTCCGAGGGCGATGATGTGATTGTTCTCACCGAACCGAAACCCGATGCGCCGGAACGCTTCCGGTTCACATTCCCGCGCCAGCAACGCGACCGGTTCCTCTGCATCGCCGATTTCATTCGCTCCCGCAAGGACGCGATCGAAACCGGTCAGGTGGATGTGATGCCGTTCCAGCTGGTCACCATGGGGCAGCCCATCGCCGATTTCGCGAATGTGCTGTTCGCCGAGGACAACTACCGCGATTACCTCGAGGTGCACGGCATCGGCGTGCAACTCACCGAGGCGCTCGCCGAGTTTTGGCACCGTCGCATCCGGGAAGAGCTCACACTGGAAGGGCATTCGGTCGCTGACGAGGATCCCGCCGATGTGCTGGATTACTTCAAACTCGGATACCGTGGCGCACGGTACTCGTTCGGTTATGGGGCCTGCCCGAACTTGGAGGATCGGGCCAAACTCGTTGAACTGCTGGATGCCGGTCGGATCGGCGTGATCCTGTCGGAGGAGTTGCAGCTGCATCCGGAGCAGTCGACGGATGCGTTCGTGCTCTTGCATCCGGAAGCCAAGTACTTCAACGCTTAATATTTTCAGAGGTTTCCGGGCTTTCGCGCAGAGTTGCAGGGTGCTCGGCGCGAAAGCTTGCAGGAGGGGCACAACCACATGAGCGCAGACCGGCTGATTGCGGGGCGGTACCGACTAACGGATCCGATCGGCACCGGTGCGATGGGGGTCGTGTGGCGCGCGACCGATGTGCGGCTGCGGCGCACCGTCGCGGTCAAGCAACTGCTGCTGACACCGGGGCTGACCCGATCGCAGGCCGTGGAGGCCAGGATGCGGGCGATGCGCGAGGGGCGCATCGCGGCGCGCCTGCATCACCCCAACGCCGTCACCGTGTTCGACGTGGCGGAGGAGGACGGCCAGCCCTGGCTCGTCATGGAATACGTCGACGCCCCGAGCCTGGCGGCGTTGATGCGGGAGAAGGGACGGCTCGAGCCGATCGAGGTCGCCCACATCGGCGCGAAGGTCGCCGAGGCGCTGGCCGCCGCCCACAAGGCCGGGATCGTGCACCGCGACGTCAAGCCCGCCAATATCCTGGTGGCCGACGACGGCACGGTGAAGATCACCGACTTCGGCATCTCGCGGGCCACCGGCGACGTCACCGTCACCTCGACCGGGTTCCTGGCGGGCACGCCCGCCTACCTGTCGCCGGAGGTGGCGCGCGGGGAGAACCCGGAACCGGCCTCGGACGTATTCGCGCTGGGCTCAACGCTTTACGCGGCGGTGGAGGGAAAACCGCCGTTCGGTGAGGGGGACAACCCCCTCGCGGTGCTGCACTCGGTGGCGCGCGCGCAGGTGCCGCGCCCGGCGCACGCGGCCGCGCTCGCGCCGGTGCTGATGGATCTGCTGGCGGCCGAGGCGACCGACCGGCCGACCATGCCCCAGGCCGCCGAGCGGCTCCAGGCCGTGGCCGAGGGTCGCGCGCCCGCGGTTCCGATCCAGCCGACCAAGGTGCTGCCGCCGGTGGCCGCGGCCGCGGCCGTGGACAGTTCGGCGGCGACCACGGTGCTGTCGACCTCGCGCACCGGCCCCGCCGGCAATGCCGGGGACGCGACCGTGCACGTCGACATGAGCAAGGGCGGTGCCGCGGGGCGCGGCACGGTGCCGAACGTGCCGCCGCCCGGCGGCTTCGGCGGTGGGAAAACCGCTGGCGGGGAACGGAATCCGCGACAGCTGCTGCTGATCGCGGCGGGTGTGGTCGGAGCGCTGGTGCTGGCCGTCGTGATCGCGGTCGCGGTGAACAGCGGCGGCGGTGGCGGCGGCCAGACGCAGGCGGGCGGCAGCTCGGCGCCGGCGCCCGCGCCGGTGACCTCGGGGCCGGAGAACATCGGCCCCGCCGACGGCGGCACCCAGCAGCCGACACGTGAGGGTCAGGCCGGCGGGGCGACGCACGCGCCGACCACGACCACCACCCCGGCGCCCTCGTCGTCGGCGGCTCCGAGCTCCTCGGCGCGCCCGACCACCACGCCCCCGCCGTCGAGCACGCCGTTCGGTCCGCCCACCGCGGGCTCGGTGACCTCGTTCATCCAGAGCTACTACGGCATGCTGCCGGGCAATGTGAGCGGCGCGTGGTCGATGCTCTCGCCCGGTTACCAGTCCTCGACCGGTGGCTACAACAGTTACGCCTCGTTCTGGGGCGGGATCTCGTCGGTCAGTGTGGGTGCGGTCACTCCCAACGGTGACAACCGGGCCGTCGTCGCGCTCACCTATGTCTCCAAGAACGGACAGGTCAGCTCGGAGAACCGGTGGATCCAGGTCGATTCCTCGACCGGGCGTCTGCTGATCACCGCGTCCGGCGTCTGAGCGAACACCCCATTAAGCTGAACCGGCTCCACCTGCGGTGGGGCCGGTTCTCGGGTTTGTGGAAGGAGTGCGGGTCGGTGGCGCGGTTGGACGCGGTGTTGTGGGATATGGACGGGACGCTGCTGGACTCGGAGAAGCTCTGGGACATGGCATTGCGTGAGCTGGCGGGGGAGTACGGCCGCGAGCTGACCGACGAGGTGCGGCACGCGCTGATCGGGGCATCCGGGCCCAATGCGTTCCGGATCCTGTTCGACGGGTTGGGAATCGAGCACACCCCGGAGTCGGTCGCGCACGGGTCGGAGTGGATGGAGCGGCGGGTGACCGAGCTGTTCCACGGGCCGGTGCCGTGGCGGCCGGGTGCGCGCGAAGCCCTGGAAATGGTGCGGTCGGCGGGTTTGCCCATGGCGCTGGTGACGAATACGAAGAGGTCGCTGACCGAGTTCGGGCTCGACACCATCGGGCGGGAGTTCTTCGGGGCCACCGTGTGCGCCGATGAGGTGCCGCACGGCAAGCCCGCGCCGGATCTGTACCTGCGCGCGGCCGAACTGCTCGGGGTGGATCCGGGCAATGCGGTCGCCATCGAGGATTCGCCGACCGGATCGATCGCGGCGCAGGCCGCGGGATGCACGCTGCTGGTGGTGCCGTGCGAGGTGCCGGTGCCGGACGCGCCGGGGCGCACCTTCCGGGAGAGCCTGGTCGGTCTGACCATGGATCACCTGGGGGAACTGGTCCGCGAGCGCGCCGTCTCCTGACCGGCGGTTCCCATTCGTCCAAGGCGATCATCGCCGGATCGCCTAGCCTGCGGATATGGACAATCCGCTGGAGCGATTGCGTGGGGTGTGCGCCGCGCTACCGGAAGTGAGCGAGCGGCTCAGCCACGGCGAGCCCTGCTGGTTCGCGGGCGGTAAGAAGATGTTCGTCATGTTCGCCGACCATCACCACGACGATCGGCTCGGATTCTGGTGTGCCGCAGCGCCGGGCGTGCAGGAGGAACTGGTGGCGGGGGAGCCGGAGCGGTATTTCCGGCCGCCCTATGTGGGACATCGCGGGTGGCTGGGTGTCTACCTGGACGTCGCCGTCGACTGGATCGAGGTGGCCGAGCTCGTCGAGGACGCTTATCGGGTCGTCGCGTCGAAAAAGCTGGTGGCGGTACTGGATTCCCGATAGTCGACGACGCCGCGCAACCGGCCCGGCGGGATCGCCGGGCCGGTAACGGGATTCGTGAATCGACGCAGTGCTGATCAGTCCAGCGGGCCGAAGAAGGCGCGCAGGTCACCGGCCAGGTTGGCCGGATCCTCCATGGCCGGGAAGTGCAGGCCGCGTTCGAATTCGGTCCAGTGGGCGTCGGCGGGGGCGGGGACCACACGGCGGACCGTCTCGTCCGCGCCGAACACGGCGAAGCCCTGGGGGACAGCCGGGGGCGCGCCCCATTCGGTGGAGTGCGACTGGTCGTAGAGGGTGTGGGCGGCGCTCGCGCCGGAACCGGTGAACCAGTACAGGCTGACCGTGGTCAGCAACTGGTCGCGGTCGATGGGCAGATCGGTCCAGCTCTCGAACTTCTCGGCGATCCAGGCCAATTGGAGCAGCGGGGAATCCACCAGGCCGTAGCCGATGGTCTGCGGGCGGGAGTTCTGGATGGCGAGGTAGCCCGAGCCCTCACGGCGGAAGGCGTCCATCCGGTCCAGGATGACCTTGTCGACCGGGTCGTTGGGGTCCAGGCCCTCGGCCATACCCGGCAGGAAGGTGGCGACATTGGCGGCGGTCATCGGGTCGGTGACCACGTGCACGCCGGTCACGTGCTCGCCGTCCAGGGCCGCCACCAGTCCGGACACGCCGCCGCCGACATCGCCGCCGTGCACGCCGTAGCGGTCGTAGCCCAGGCGCGCCATGAGTTCGATCCAGGCGCGGGCGGTGCGGGCCATGGTCCAGCCGGTCGCGCCGAGCGGGGTGGACAGGGCGTAACCGGGGAGCGAGGGGGCGATCACGTGGAAGGCCTGACCGTCGGCCGGGTCGGTGAGAAGGGTGATCAGGCCCAGGAATTCGGCGACCGAGCTGGGAAAGCCGTGGGTGATGAGCAGCGGCTTCGCGTCCGGGCGGGCGGAGCGGACGTGCAGGAAGTGAATGTGCTGGCCGTCGATCTCGGTGGTGAACTGGGGGAAGGCGTTCAGCTTGGCTTCGGCCGCGCGCCAATCGAATTCGGTGTGCCAGTAGTCGGCGAGCTCGCGCAGGTTCGACTCGGGGATGCCGCGCTCCCAGCCGGTGCCGGGCAGCTGGGTGGCCCAGCGGGCGTGGGTCAGGCGGTCGTGCAGGTAATCCAGGTCGGACTGGGGGATCTCGAGGGTGAAGGGGCGAATCTCGCTGCTCATCAAGGTGTTCCGTTCACTAGGAAGAACTCTTCCGAGGCTCTTCATCTTGCGCTCCAGACCAAGGTATGAGCCATTGCGGAAAGGTTCGTTCCGCAATTCCGGAATACCATCGGACAATGTTGGAAACCTCCGCCCGCCTGCTGCGACTGCTGTCGCTGCTGCAATCCCGGCGCGACTGGACCGGGGCCGAACTGGCCGGCCGCCTCGACGTCACCCCGCGCACCATCCGCAAGGACATGGATCGGCTGCGCGAACTCGGCTATCCCGTGGAAGCCCGGCCGGGCGTGGACGGCGGCTACCGTCTCGGGGTCGGCGGGGCGCTGCCGCCGCTGTTGCTCGACGATGACGAAGCCGTGGCGGTGGCGGTCGGATTGCGCACCGCGGCGAGCGGTTCCATCCTCGGCATCGAGGAAACCTCGCTGCGGGCACTGACCAAACTCCAGCAGATCCTGCCGTCTCGGCTACGCCACCGCGTCAGCGCCTTCGAGAACGCGCTGCCGATTCCCATGCGCGGCCCGCGCGTCAGCCCCGACACCCTGACCGTCATCGCCGCGGCCTGCCGGGACCACGAACGTCTCCGCTTCGACTACGCCACCCACTCCGGCACCTCCTCCCGCCGCACGGTCGAGCCCTACCGCCTGGTCAACCACAACCAGCGTTGGTACCTGCTGGCCTGGGACCTCGACCGCGCCGACTGGCGCACCTTCCGCGTCGACCGCATGGACCCGCGCACCCCCGCCGGCCCCCGCTTCGCACCCCGCCCCCTCCCGCCGGACACCGACATCGCCTCCTTCGTCGAACGCGGAATAGGCCAGGCCCCCTGGCGCTTCCGCGCCCGCGTCACAGTCCACGCCTCCGCCGCCCACGTCCGCTCCCGCATCCCGATAGACATCGAGATCGAAGAACTCGCCCCCGCCCGCTGCGCCTTCACCCCCGGCTCCGACCATCCCGAAATGCTCGCCCTCTACCTGGGCCTGCTCGACGCGGACTTCGAAATCACCGATTCCCCGGAACTGATGGCCGCCCTCCGCACCTTGATCGCCCGCTACCAGCGCGCGGTCGCCGACTGACTCACATCTGGCGACTGCGCTTGTATAGCCGGAGATCCAGCTGACCTGGATGGTAATACCCGGTATTCTTGCCATGTGGCTATTGATTGGCACTACCGCTTCGCCTATCTGCTCGGCGTTGCAGGGGTCGACATCGACGATGTCGTCGATGCGCTCCTCGACTGGCTCGCCGGGCAGCAGCGGGTATGGCTGCGTTCCACCGATAGTCAGTACGTTGTCATGTGGATGCGCACTGCCAGCGGGAGACCGGTGGAAATCTTGGCGCGCATCGCTGGAAGCGACCTGTATCTGGTCGCGGGACGAGCATTGAGCGGTGACCGGCTCAACGAGTTCGAGAAATGGGAGAACACCGATGAGTGACATCCACGACCCCACCACTCCTGAAGAAGTCGACGACCTACTGGATCGGCTGGTGTTCACTGACGAACCGGTCGAGTTGCCCGTGGTGGTCGGCCAGGACGCCGATACCGCGCTCAAGCCGCGGTCGGTGAAGATGACCGACGACATGTATCGCCGTGCCGGAAATCGCGCGGTCAACCTTGGCATGTCTGTATCGGCCTACCTGCGTTCGTTGATCGAACGGGATCTCGTGCAGGTCGAGCACAAGGGCAGTCCGGTCGCGGAACTGTCCCGCATCGCCGCGGAACTCTTCCGCGCGGCGGCCGAGCTCGACCACACGGCGACCGAGCTCGGCCGCACGGCCTGAATGGCCGGTGCCGGGTCATCTCCGGACCATGTGAATTCTGTTCCGGACCGTCTGAATGATGCTGTGCTGATTCAGGTCCGGCGATAGTTCTCGTCCAATACAGGCACTGGATCCAACTCCGAGATCTGGTGCCCTGCATTGCAATGATCGGTGAGATCCTTCCCATCCCGGGCTTGCACCACGCGCAGCTCGTCGACCGAATTGGCAAGCGACTCCGCGACTTTGGCAGCATGTCGATACCCGGGCGCATCCCGATCGGCCACCACCCACACCCGCCGCGCGCCTCGTAGCCACTCTGCATGGTCCGAGTGCCACCCGTTCGCCCCACCCGCATTACAGGTCGCCGTGAGTCCTGCGTGCGTCGCGGTCAGCACATCCGACTCACCTTCGCAGACATAGATGTCGCGCCCAGCTCGCACAGCCTCGATCACTTCGGGCAGATGGAACGGCAAATGCCCGAATCCGCCGAACTCCCAACCGTTCTCGGTCTTCCGCTGCTGATAGAACGTCTTTATATACCCCTGCCGATGCAACGTCCGAACCCGGAACACGCACCCCGCCGGACTCCCGTCGGGCCATCGATAAACGTAGGCGGCTACCCGCCGAGCCCTCCCGATCCGCGGCCCGAAATCCTTCTTGTGCACCGAAAGCGCCAGCCCCGCAGCCAAGATCGCCCGATCCGCCAACCCCGGCTCGGCAGTTGCTCGACTCACCGCCCCGCGCGGTTCCCGAGGCCCATCGAACAGATCCCGAACCCCGAGCCCGAGCCGCTCCAACACCTCCTCATCGGAACACCCGGCAAAACACCTGATCACAGTCCGCTGCCGCTGCAGATTGTACACCACCCCCAACGACGGCCGATGCCGCCGCCCATCCGCCTCATGCACCGGACACAGATAGGTAGTCCACTCCACCCCGCGCTTCCCCGGCCCGGACACCCGATTCAGCGCCCGGTTGATGGTCTCCCACGATTGCCGACTACTCATACGCGGTCCTCTCACTACCGGTGTACCCGGTCGAGGACTGTTGTCAACGCTGCTGAATCAGGTTGTAGCGCAAGTGAAATACAAGGCCGACTCAGTCGTCGTGCACGAGGATGATCGTCTGCTCCGGATAGGCCGAATCATCGAAGCGGTCCTGCAAGGCCGTGAGCAGACTCGCGATATCCATCAGGACACCGGTCAGCCACAGCTGATCGGTCAGGTTCGATGCCAGATACAGCGCCATATCGGTGGCGCGGGCCAACTCGTCGGCGGTCGGCCGGCGTTCCCGGCGGAGCACTGGAAGCGCGTAGGCGAACAGTTCGTCCGCCATCCGACGTGTCCACTTCTGATGCGGCCGGCCCCATTCCGGCGCACAGAGCGGATTGGCTAGCAGGCTGGTGAACTGGTCGGACTGGAGGTGAGACAGAAAGTTCTCCGGCTGGCGGCGATCGAGGGTCGAGCTGTCGTTGGCCACGAACAGCCGTAGCAGGACCAGCGCGCGAGCCCGCGTCGCGGCCGGATACTCGCGCTCGGCCGCGACAGCGGCGGCGATCTCGAGCTCCATGTCGAGGGGCAGACGCTCCTGGATTCCCAACAGCGGCGACTGCGGGATCTTCCCGAGGAAAATGGTCGATCCCGGACGACCGTCGGTGGCGCCCAAGAGGCGTTGGGCGAGTGCACGGTAGGGCGAATCGCGGCCTGAGGTGAGCGTCTCGAAATACCCTGTCCATTCGAGATCGGCGAACTGGTCGTCATCGATGTCTTCGAACAGGTTCGGGTGCGCGGCCACAGCGACCGCGAGCAGTTCCAGGAACTGGCCTTTCATCCGGCCGCGAGCCGCCGGGACGAGAGCGGCCAACTCGTGGATCCGGGCAGCCGCCTGCACTGCCAGTTCGCAGTCGACGGCGGCGATCAGCCGAAACGCGGGGTAGGTCGTGAGTGCTTGCCGCACCGCCGAATCGGTGGTCGACGCCGAGATCTCGGGTCCGTCGACGCGGTTGAGGAATCCCGCGAGCGCGTCCAGCGGCGCGGTTGTCGGTTGGTGGCGTACGTAGGTCTTGCGGTCGCTCTGGTACCAGGCCGCCAGGCCGACGTCGGTGTGAATCCAAGTCGTTCGCACCTCGGGTCGGCAGCCGGGTACGGCGTCGCGGTCGACCAGGTCGACGACCTCGTACTCGGTCGGCAGACGGTACGAGGACGTCGCGAGCAGGGCATTGGCCCAGGCGACCAGGCGTACTGTGTCGTCTCCCCGCGCTCCGAACACAGGTTTGTCCAGGTCCTCGGGCAGATGGACATCCGGCGGTAGTGCCAGTCTGCCCGCACTGCGCTCATCGAGCATGAACATTCGATAGATGCGCGCGGTAATCGGCTGGGCGACAGGACGGTTCAGGTGATGGGTCAGCAATGCGCGCGCGACTGCTCGTCGCACCTCCTCGTCGGTGTTCACCGCGGTCGCCTCGTCGACGAGGGCGTCGAGCCGGGAGATCAACCCGGGTGCGATCGATCCACCCTGCTCGCGCAGGGCGAGGGCCATTGCGATGGCGGCGGGATTGTACGGTCGGTGCAGGCATTCCTCGATGACCGGGTCGATCGAGCGATCGCAGTGCAAGGACGTGAGACCGGCGTAGAAGAGAATCGTCTCCCGCCACCAGTCGCCTGCATCGCCGATATGCTCGACGATCACCTCGACCAACTCGTTGACCTGCATGTGAACCGCGGCCAGATACTCCTGAAAAGTCTTGTGCGTGAAGGTGATGCCTTGATTCTCGGCGATCACGAGCAGCCCGTCGATCTTGAGAGCGGCAAAGGCAGGGTCGGGGTCGGCGAGGCCCAGCGCCTGCGCTGCCTCGGTGCGGCTGAGCTGCGTCACCTGGCGGTCCATCATCGTGTAGGCGAGTGTGTGGAGCGCGCGCAGCTTCTGGTCGGCGTCGAACTGCGCCACAGGCCGACGGGTGATCAGCAGGTGGCAGATGCCGCGATAGAGATCAACGCGCTTCTCCGGCAGGCGGGGTTCGACGGGTCCGTCGAGCAGATGCCAATAGAGGGTGATCATCATGGTCAGCAGCAGCGGATTGACGGTGAGTGCCGCCAGCGCCGGCGCTTCCAGTTGCCGGAGCAGCGGTTCGGCGTGAACGGTGCTTCGTCCCAATGACATAGCCTCGAAGCGACGCCGCACGAAGAGTTCGACCTGAGGTTTGGTGAGCCGGCGAACCTGGACGACGAATACCGGTATCGGTATCCCGGTACCGGGAGAAGCATTGCAGTCGTTGATCGGCGTGTCGCGATACGAGTCGGGCCGGGAGGTGATCACGAAGTGATTTCCCTGCTCGCTCCAATGAGGTGAGGCGGCAATCCATTTCAGCGTCGCGAGCCGACTTTCGATGTCGGGGACCTCGTCGAATCCATCGACGACGATGACGCAGCGGCCGGCCCGCAACTGCGCCCGCAGCCACCGTCGGCAGCCCTGGGCATCACTCAGGTCGACGGTGGCCAGTTCCTCGAGCGGCGGAACCACCGGGCCGGTGATGAGCGGCACCTGATGCGCGAGAGTGATGAGTATCGGCACCGTCCGCCGATGATTGCGGCGGAGAAAGGGTTTGGACCGGCTGTAGGTGAACGCGCGGCGGCGGTCGAGGTTTCCATAGGCCAGATCGCGCACGATGTGGATCGCCAGCGTGGTCTTGCCGATGCCGGCCGCGCCGAGAGCGACGAGAATGCGCGGGGCGTCGACACACAGCAGATCGGCCACCCGTAATCGGTTGGTTCGACGGAACTGTCCGGTGGCGAGCGCGTCGGACGGCACGGTGCCGGGACTGGCTCGGGTCAAGTCGACTTCGACGTAGACGTCGTCGAAAACCGGGAGCGACGATTCCAGATCGACGGCGCCGGTGCTGCCGATCTGGTGCATCCGCCGGAGCATGTACGCCCGATAGCGCCGGTCGTACCGGGAAAGGGTATTGCCTGCGCCGAGTCCGACCCGGTCTGAAACACGTTGGCGCGCTTCTTCTGCCGCCGGTCGCGCCGCCTGCCACAGAAAGGCTGTGGTGGCGAGCCCGAGCCAGTACACGATCAGCAAGACGCCTGCGATGATCATGTGCGCGTGCGCGAAATCGCGCAGCCACGTGAAGTACAGGTCGAGCAGGCCGCTGGCCGCGACCGCCGGCTTCCAATACTTCTGGAGCCACTGGAGGCGAGACGTCTCGGTCCCGTCGTTCGCCACCGGCGGACCCTCCTGACTATTGGGCCGAGGACGTTCGCATCAATGATTCGTGAACGTGCGGGCGCAAGGGTGGGTTCCGTCACGATCGAGTCGCGATTTCAGCCGCGCCCTCGCCGAGTGCGCACCAGAACTGTTGACGCGCAGGAAATGTGAGTGTTCACAATCGGGGGTGAAACCCGGGCGTGTCGGCCGGGTGGGCGGCAAGAATAGACCGCATGGTTGCGGTTGGGGGTTGGGCGGACTCGTGTGAATCGGATGGGACGGGAGTGGTTGCCGTTCCGGGAGTGGATGTTGAGAGGTATCCGCTGGATTCGCCCGGGGGTGAGCGGTGGGGGGAGGTCGTGGGGGCGGCTCGGGCGGCGTTGGCGGCGGACGGGTGCTGTGTGCTGCGGGGGTTCATTCGGCCGGAGTTGTTGAGCACCTTGCGGAGTGAGGGCGAGGCGCTGGCTCCGCAGGCGTACTACACCGTCGAGAACGTCAATGCGTACAACATTCCGCTCGATGCCGAGCTGCCGGACGATCATCCCGCGCGCATCGTGCTGCGGCGCGGAAACGCGTTCGTGGCAAGGGATCTCATCCCCGCGGACGCGCTGATTCATCGGCTGTATGTCGATGAGCGGTTTCAGCGGTTCGTGGCGGACTGCTTCGGGCTGCCCGAATTGCACGAGTACACAGATCCGTTCGCGGGATTGTGTCTGAACGTGGTCGCGCCGGGTATGTCTCATCCGTGGCACTTCGACACGAACGAGTTCACCGTCAGCATGCTGACGCAGGAGCCGGAGAGCGGGGGAGTGTTCGAGTACTGCCCGAACATTCGGTCGCGGACGGCGGAGAACTTCGCGGACGTGAACGCGGTGCTCACCGGCGACGGGGAGCGTTTCATCAGGCGACTCGAGTTGCGGCCGGGGGATCTGCAGCTTTTCCAGGGGAGATTCTCGTTGCACCGGGTCGCGCCAGTCGGCGGGACGGTGCAACGGCATTCGGCGATCTTCGCCTACAGCGATACGCCGGGGCTGATCGGTACGGCCGAACGGACCCGGCAGCTGTTCGGGCGGGTGTCGCCGGATCATGTGGCCGTCGGCGAGGTCCGCGGCGATTCACTGCTCGACTGAGAGGGGACCAGCGCGTGCCGGTTTCGTTGCACAGTTCCACCGGAAAAGCCTCGTTCGACGACATCTACGATCGGGCCGATCCGCGCGAATATTACGCGCGGATGGCCGAATTGGATTATCAGATACCGGAATTGGCGAAACCGCATTTCCAGCGGGTGCTCGCGGAGTACCGGACCGCCACCGGGATCGCCGCGCCCACCGTGCTGGATATCGGATGCTCCTACGGCGTCAACGCGGCCCTGCTGCGTTTGGACGCCGGCATGGCCGAACTCGCCGAGCACTATCGCAGCACCGGCGACACCGAGAAACTCATCGACCGGGATCGGGAACTGCTCGACAGCGACGACCAGCTACCCGGTGTCCGATTCGTCGGAATGGATGCCTCCCGGCCCGCCCTCGACTACGCCCGCGCCGCCGGATTCCTGCAGGACATCGTGCATGCCGACCTCGAATCGGGCGACCCCACCGAGGCGCAACGCAACATCTTGGCCGGCGCCGATCTGATCATCTCCACCGGCTGCGTCGGCTACATCACCGAACGCACCCTACTGCGCGTGGCCCGGGCACACGGCGGAAAACTGCCCTGGATGGCGCATTTCGTCCTACGTATGTTCTCCTTCGACCCCATCGCCGGCCACCTCGCCGCGCTGGGCTACCACACCGAACGCGCGCCCGGAATGTTCCGGCAGCGGCGTTTCGCATCGGCGGACGAGCAGGCCCGGGTACTGAACGCGCTGGCGGACAAGGGAATCGATACCGCCGAATACGAATCGGACGGCTGGTTGTACGCACAGTTGTACGTTTCCCGCCCGAAATAGAGAAATTACACGCCGGATTCACCTGCGGACCGCGGCCGATTGTTACGGTGAATCCGTGGCACCAGCGAAGATCGTGATAATCGGCGGTGGTTTCGCGGGCGTGGAGTGCGCCCGCTATCTGGAGCGGCGGGTCAAGCCCGACGAGGCGTCCGTGCAACTCGTGACGCCCGACGCCGGGCTGCTGTATCTGCCGCTGCTGCCGCAGGTCGCCTCGGGCACCCTCAATCCGCGATCGGTGTCGGTCTCGCTGCGGCGGGTGCTGCGCCGCACCGAGGTGCTGCCGGGCATGGCCGTCGGCGTCGATCCCAAGACCCGGCAGGTCATCGTGCGGCGGCACTCGAACGACGAATGCGCCTTCGAATACGACCACCTGGTCCTGGCCCCGGGCAGCATCACTCGCATCCAGGACGTGCCCGGCCTCCACGAACACGGATTCGGGATGAAGACCCTGTCCGAGGCCATGTACCTGCGCGACCATGTGCTGCGTCAGCTCGACGTGGCCGCGGTCACCGGGGAGGTGGACGTCGACCGGGAACGCCTGAACTTCGTCACCATCGGCGCGGGCTACGCGGGCACCGAGACCACCGCGGTGCTCAACAAGGTGTGCCAGGCCGCCGCACGCAAGTTCTTCCCGGAACTGGAATCGGGCATGGTGCGCTGGCATCTGGTCACCCACGGCGACCGGATCATGCCCGAGCTCGGCGAACGACTGGGCCAGGACGCGAAGAAGATCCTGGCCGAACGGGGCATCGAACTCATTTCGGGCGCGTCGGCGAAAGAGGTCACCGCGCGCGGGGTCACCCTCACCAACGGCCGGTTCATTCCGACCCGGACCGTGCTGTGGACCGCCGGTGTCGCCCCGAGTCCGCTGGCCGCGCACCTGGGCGCGGACACCGATCGCGGTCGCATCGTCGCCGAGGCCGACTTCAGCGTGCCGGGACTGCCGGGCGTGTGGGCCCTCGGCGACGCGGCCGCGGTACCCGACCTGGCCGCCGGCGACGGCAAGGTGTGCCCGCCCACCGCCCAGCACGCCATGCGGCAGGGCAAGCATCTGGCGAAGAACCTGCTGGCCACCCTGCGCGGCGGACAGGTGAAGCCTTACCGGCACCCGGATCTGGGACTGGTGGTCGACCTCGGTGGACGTGACGCGCTGGCCCGCCCCCTCAAGATCGGATTGAGCGGTGTCGCAGCGCAATTCGTGGCCCGCAGCTACCATTTGGGGGCGCTGCGCACGTTCGTGGCCCGCAGCCGGGTCGCCTTCGACTGGACCGTGCACGGCCTCAGCGGTGACGACTTCCTGCGCATCGGCTACGGCGACTACGCCACCCACACCATCGGCGGGTTCGAGCAGACCGGATGCTACCTCTCCGCCGACGAGGTCACCCTGCGATTGAAGACGCTGTGCGAACCCGGGGCATCCGGTACCTGGCTCGCATGAAAACTGTTGCAGCGCAGTAATACAGCTCCCTCGAAACCGAGCGTGGGATTCGACCGAATCCTGGCGCGCCGACCGGTTCGATGGCAAGAATGGGGGCAGTGACCGCTCGGGGGGCGGTCACACGTGTGCAAAAAGCCAGGAACCCCTGCCCCATCGACACCGAGGACACCCCTTGAGCGACAGCACCTTCGCTTTCGACGAGCAGCTGCCCCGCGTCCCGCTGCCCACGCTGGAGGAGAGCTGCACCCGATTCCTGCACTGGTGCGCACCACTGCTGACCTCCGACGAATACGCCGCCACCGCGGCCGCCGTCGAGGATCTGCTGCGCCCCGACAGCCCCGCCCGCACCCTGCACGCCGACCTGCAACGGTTCGACAGCACACCCGGCGTAGGAAGCTGGCTCGACGAATTCTGGCCGTCCCGCTACCTGGGCCGACGTGACCGAATCGCGTTGAACGCCAACTTCTTCTTCCTCTTCCGCGACGACACGGTGCTGGCCACCTCGACGACCGCCGACCAGAGCGAGCGGGCGGCCGCGCTGATCACCGCGGCCGTCAATTACAAGCTGCTGCTCGACGCCGAGAAGATCCCGCCCGCCACCCAGCGCGGGACGCGACTCAATATGGCGCAGAACAAGTTCCTGTTCTCCGAAACTCGCATACCGGGCGCACCCCAGGACACCGTGCGGGTGCCCTACAGCGCGGAATGGCCGGGACACTCGCAGGCACGCCACATCCTGGTCTTCTACCGCGGCAACATGTTCCGGATGGATGTGATCGGCCCCAACGGCATCCCCTACGGCCCCGAGGATCTCGCCGCGGGCCTGCACGCCGTCATGAAGGCCGGGGCGCGCCGCGCCGCCACCAATGCCGCGCCCGGGGCTCTCACCAGCCTGGCCCGCGCGGACTGGGCGCCGATCTACGCCGGGCTGCGGCCCGCCAATGCCGCCGCCTTCGAGACCATCGAGACGGCCCTGTTCTGCATCTGCCTCGAGGACTTCGCGCCCCGCGACACCCTGCACGCCTGCGACCAGTTGCTGCACGGCGACAGCGGCAACCGCTGGTTCGACAAGGCGGTGTCGTTCATCGTCTTCGCCGACGGCTCGGCGGGCATCAATGTCGAGCACTGCGGGCTCGACGGCACCACCATCCTGTCCTTCGTCGACACGCTGCTGGAAACGCCGGTGAGCGCGCACGCCGAGCAGTCCGGCGCGCAGCCGCAGGGCCTGCCTGCCACCGAACCCGTCGAGTTCGTCCTCGGTCCGGAGTCCAAGACCGAGATCGCCTCCGCCGCGGCCTCCTTCGCGCAGTACGCCGCCGAGAACGCCACCACCACGGTGTCGTTCGACTTCGGCACCAAGCGGGCCAAGAGCCTGGGCATCTCCCCGGATGCCTTCGCGCAGTTGAGCTATCAGCTCGCGCACCGGCGCAGCAAGGGCCTCAACGGCGCGACCTACGAATCCATCGCCACCCGCCAGTTCCGCAACGGCCGCACCGAGGCCATGCGCGTGATCACCCAGGAGATGCTGGATTTCGTTGCGGCCATGGAGGATCCGGCCGTGGACCGGGACCGCAAGCTGGTGGCGCTGCGCACCGCCGCCGAGGCGCACGTGCGCCGCGCCCAGGAATGCCAGCGCGGCGAGGCCCCCGAGCAGCACCTGTGGGAGCTGCAGTGGATCCAGCGACGCCGCGGCGAGCAGCTGGGCGCGACTGAACCGATGGCGTTCTACGACAGCCCCGGCTGGACCATCACCCGCGACGACTACCTGAGCACCAGCTCCGCGCCGTCGGTGAACATCCAGTTCTTCGGTTTCGGGTCCACCAGCCCCAAGTGCATCGGCATCGCCTACGTGCTGCTGCCCGACCGCTGGAACCTGTATCTGGCCACGCCCAAGCACGTCGCCCCGGCGATGCACGAGTTCGCCGAGCAGCTGCGCGGGGCCGTGGCCGAACTCACCGAACTGCTCACCGTATAACCGATTGCGGGGAGTGTGCGCCCGTCTGAAAGAATCACTCCCCGTGAAATCTTTCGAAGCCCTGTTCGCCGAGCTGCAGGATCGTGCCGCCAACCGCCCCGAGGGGTCGGGCACCGTCGCCGCCCTGGACGCCGGCGTGCATGCGCAGGGCAAGAAGGTACTCGAGGAAGCCGGCGAGGTCTGGATCGCGGCCGAGTACCAGAGCGATGAGGAACTCTCCGAGGAGATCTCGCAGCTGCTCTACTGGGTGCAGGTGCTGATGGTGGGCCGCGGGCTGCGGCTCGAGGACGTGTACCGACATCTGTGACGTGCCACCGCTCACCGCGCGGACCGCGCGGTGAGCGTTCCGCTCGTCCCCCTGTCGTCATCGTCTTCCCTCCGTTCCGAAAGGACCTCCCATGCTTCGCGTCGCCGTCCCCAACAAGGGCGCACTCTCCGAATCCGCGGTCGCCATCCTGTCCGAGGCGGGCTACCGCAAGCGCGGTGACTCGCGCGATCTGAGCGTGATCGACCCGATCAACCAGGTCGAGTTCTACTTCCTGCGCCCGAAGGACATCGCCATCTACGTCGGCTCCGGCGAGCTGGACCTGGGCATCACCGGCCGCGACCTGGCCCTGGATTCCGGTGCGCCGGTGCAGGAGCGGCTCGCGCTCGGCTTCGGCCGCTCCACCTTCCGCTACGCCGCCCCGGCCGGGCACGACTGGAAGGTCGAGGACCTCTACGACAAGCGCATCGCCACCTCCTACCCGAACCTGGTGCTGACCGATCTGCGGGCACGCGGCATCGAGGCCGAGGTGATCCGCCTCGACGGCGCGGTCGAGATCTCCATCCAGCTCGGCGTCGCCGACGCCATCGCCGATGTGGTCGGCTCGGGCCGCACCCTGCGCCAGCACAACCTGGTCGCCTTCGGCGAGACGCTGTGCGACTCCGAGGGCGTGCTGATCGAGGCCAAGGGCGCCGACCAGCACGACAAGGCCCGCAACCAGCTGGTCGCGCGCATCCAGGGTGTGGTCTTCGCCCAGCAGTACCTGATGCTGGACTACGACTGCCCCAAGGCGCTGCTGGAAGAGGCCGTCAAGATCACCCCCGGTCTGGAGTCGCCGACCATCGCCCCGCTGACCGATCCCGAGTGGGTCGCCGTGCGCGCGCTGGTGCCCCGCAAGAACGGCAACGAGCTCATGGATCAGCTCGCCGAGCTGGGCGCGAAGGCCATCCTGGCCACCGACATCCGCTCCTGCCGCGCGTTCTGATCCGAGCCGGTCGGGGCGCGCCGGATGCCGGCGCGCCCCGACCGGGTCAGGACTCGTCCTCGCCGGACGGGAAAGGCGGTGGGGTGCCGCCGAATTCGGGGCATAGTCGCTTGAAATCGCAGTATTGGCACATCCAGCCCGGGCTGGGCGGGAACTCGCCGGTCTCGGCGGCGGTCACGATGGCGGCCCACAGCGCCGAGAGGATCCGCTCGAAGCGCAGCAGCTCGTCCTCGTCCGGTCGATAGGACAGGGTGATGCCGTCGGCCAGATACATCAGGCGCAGCTCGGCGGGTGCCCGGCCCTGGGTGCGCAGCAGGACCAGCGCGTAGAACTTGAGCTGGAACAGCGCCCGGGTCTCGTACGCCAGGCCGGGGGCCCGGCCGGTCTTGTAGTCGATGACGTGGACGTCACCCGCGGCCGAGCGGTCGATGCGGTCCACGATCCCGCGCAGGGGCGTGCCGTCGGGCAGCTCGGTCTCGATGAAGGTCTCGCACGATTCCGGGTCGAAACCTGTCGGATCCTCGAGCCGGAAGTAGACGCCGACGAGCTTGCGCACCTCGGCGAGGAAGCCCTCCAGCTCCTCGTCGGGAACCAGGCCCTCGACCTCGGGCCGCGACTGGCGGACCTCGGCCCAGGCCGGATCGATGAGCGCGGTGGCCGCCTGCACATCACGTTCGGCGGCGGGCAGCCCGAACAGGGCCTCGAGTACGGCGTGCACCACCGTGCCGCGCACCGCGGCCCGTGAGGGCGGCTCCGGAATCTGGTCGATGACCCGTAACCGGTACTTCAGCGGGCACTGTTTGAAATCGATTGCGCGGGAAGGGGACAGCGCGGGACCACGCGGACCGAACCGCTCTGTCTCCGGGGTACTGATCACGTCAACCGACATACCTGGCAGGCTAAACGCAGGCACCGACAAGGTGCGCACGAATCCGCCGCGGCGAAATCGCGGCGACGCACTCACGAAGCAGACACAGTCTCACGACACGCAGAACGGAGTTTCATGACGGCCAGACGGACCGGCCCTTTCCAGATCGGTGACCGGGTACAGCTGACCGACGCCAAGGGGCGCAAGTTCACGGTGATCCTGGAGGCGGGCAAGGAGTTCCACACCCACGCCGGCCACATCAACCACGACGACCTCATCGGCGCCGACGAGGGCTGCGTGGTGAACTCCGCCAAAGGCACCCCCTACCTGGCCCTTCGGCCCCTGCTGACCGACTACGTGCTGTCCATGCCGCGCGGCGCGGCGGTCATCTACCCCAAGGACTCCGCCCAGATCGTGCACGAGGGCGACATGTTCCCCGGCGCGAAGGTGCTCGAGGCCGGCGCGGGCTCGGGCGCGCTGACCTGCTCGCTGCTGCGCGCGGTCGGACCCGAGGGCAAGGTCATCTCCTGGGAGATCCGCGAGGACCACGCCGAGCACGCCGTCAAGAACGTCGAGCGCTTCTTCGGCGAACGCCCCGCCAACTGGGAACTCACCCTCGGCGATGTCGGCGAATACTCCGGCGAACAGGTCGACCGCGTCGTCCTCGACATGCTCAAGCCCTGGGACGCCCTGGACGCGGTCGCCAAGGCGATCATCCCCGGCGGCGTGTTCCTCGCCTACGTGGCGACGACCACCCAGCTCTCCGAGGTGGTCGAGGCCCTGCGCCGCCAAGGCTGCTGGACCGAGCCCACCGCCTGGGAGTCGATGGTCCGCCCCTGGCACGTGGTCGGCCTGGCCGTGCGCCCCGAACACCGCATGCAGGGCCACACCGCCTTCCTGGTGAAGGCTCGCCGCCTCGCCGACGGCGTGACGGCCCCCAAGCCCCAGCGCCGCCCCTCCAAGGGCTGACGATCCCGCCCCGCCCGCTTTTTCAAGATCAGGGAGCTCCCAACGCGGTGGATTCGGACGAAATCCACGCTGAGAGCTCCCTGATCTTCATTCCCGAGGGAAGACGCGGGAGTTGGTGTGGAGGTAGCGCGCTCGGCCGTCGGTGAAGTCGTAGAGGGCGAGGGTTTGGGGATCCTCGAGAGGACTTGCCGGAGGCATCAGGAAATGGGTTTCGCTGATCGGGAGCAGGTCGTAGTCGAGACGGTCGGGCTTGCCGAGGAAGCGGGCGTGCATCGGGTCGAGGGCGAAGCTCACGTGCAGGGAGCCGGATCGCGCGGTGACTTCGAATTCGGTTCCGGGTCTGGCGTAGACGCCCTCGTAGCGGGGTAGCTCGAGCGTCAGGGCGGGGTCGGGTTTCGGCGGGTCCGGGGGACCGGGTGCGCCGAACGCCGACAGGATCGCGTCGAAGATCTTGGCGGCGAACGGTTCTCGCGGGCCGCCGTTCGTCAGGACCGTCACGGCGAGGTCGTGGTCGGGGAGGATACGCAGGCGCGCGTTCTGGCCGATGGTGCTGCCGTCGGTGGCGTAGACGGTTTCGCCGTGCCAGTCGCAGACGATGAGGCCCAGGGCCCACGCGGGGCCGAACATGTACGGGTCGGGCAGGGGGACCCGGGAATTCAGCATTTCGTCGATGGCGGCGGGGGAGAGCAGGCGGGTGCCGTCCAGGCTGCGGCCCTCGTCGAGGAAGACATGCGCGAGGGAGAGCACGTCCCGCGCGGTCGACGCGATGCCGCCGCCCGCGCCGAACGCGCGGGGCAGGTGGGGAACCGGCGTGCGGATCGGGCCCTCGTCCAAGGAGCGCAGCAGATGACCGGTCGCGGCGCGGGCGGGGTCGACGTCCTGCGGGCGGCAGGTTGTGTCGCGCTGGCGCAGCGGGTCCAGCACGCGACGCCGCATGAGCCGATGCCAGGGCATGGCGTCCGCGGTTTCGAGGATGCGCGCGAGGATCGCGTAGCCCAGGGCCGCGCTGTAGCCGTGGGTGTGGCCGAGCGGGAAGACCTGCGGGGCATCGGCGATGGCGGCGACCATGCTGGCATACACGTCGTCGCCCTCGCCCGGGTCGCCGTAGAGCTCCTCGATGCCGTTGGTGTGATTCAACAGGTGTCGGGGCGTCACGTGCGCGGTGACGTCCGAGTCGGCGACGCGGAACTCCGGCAGGTACGTCCGGACCGGTTGGTCCAAGTCGACCGTGCCTTCCTCGACCAACTGCAGAAACGCCAGTGCCGTCCACGTTTTCGTCATCGATCCGCATTGGTAGATCGTGTCGGGCATAGCGGCAGCTCCGGTCGTGACGTTCGCGCTGCCGACGGCGAATTCGGTGACCCGCCCCTCGTGCAGGATGCCGATCGCGGCGCTGGGGATGCCGTATTCGGCGAGCAGCCCGGCCACTCGCTCGCGTGTCTCACTGATATCGATCATGGTGTGCACCTTCGGGAACGCCCGGGAGCGAAGCGTTCCCGGTCAGACGGCCAGACCTACCGCATTGGCGGCATCGGCCTCGAGATAGGTGGTGGTGGCGTAGGGCGCGGCGAACTCCTCGAGGAACTCACGCACACTGTCGACCGAATCGTGGGCCACGATGTTCACCGCCGTGCTGCCGTCGGTGCTGGCCACCGCGAGCGTCCAGCTCGCGCCCCGCGGCAGTCGGCCGTGCGCCTGTTTCAGCGCGTTCCAGTAGCCGTCGCTGTCGGTGAGCGTGGAGACGGCCAGGACATGTGTCCGGGGCTGCTGAGCGAATCGCATGGTGTTCAACCTCATTCGGTGAGTGCGGCCCGCAGCGTGGCGAGCAGGTCGGTGCGGTCGATGCCCGCGACGGCCAGGGCGCGCGGCACGGTGCCGACCTCGGCCCGGAGAATGGCCAGCAATAGATGTGGCGGGCGCAGTTCGCTTTTCGAATACGTGGTGGTCATGCGCTCGAGAGCGAGTTTGCCGGTGGCGCCCATATTCGGGGCGCGGTGGGCGGGAACGGGCCGGGGCAGATCCGCGACGCGCAACGCGACGCCCGCGACCGCGAGGCTTTCCTCGAATTCCCGATCCAGCGCCGCGCGAATACTGTCGTAATCCAGACCGGCGGCGGCCAGCATTCGCTGCGGCTCGGTGCCGTGCTGCGCGGCGATTCCCAGCAGCAGATGCTGTGCCTCGACGGTGGCCGAACCGTCCTCGCTCGCCTCGTGGGCGGCCCGGTCGTAGACCCCGCGAAAATATATGTCGAAGTCCTTCGTGGCGAATATCGACATCGTCAGCGCCTCCTGAGATTGACGCCCGCGGCGATGAGCCGCTTGACGTGTTTTTTGTGGACCGCCTGGCGAGTGACCCCCAGCGCCTCGGCCACCTGCGGCCAGCCCCACCCGGCCCGCATGGCCTCTTCGACGGCGATGTCCTCGAGCCGATCGGCCAGGCGCCGCAAGGCGACCACGGCCGCGAGCCGTCCGGCGGGATCGGTGGAATCGGGGAACTCCAGATCGGGCATGCAAGCAACCGTAGTTGACTAAATCGAGATTAGTCAACCGAAGTTGCTAACGAAAGTCGGGTCCGAGAACGACGATGCCCCCGCCGGATTCGGCGGGGGCATCGTGAATTCAGTTCGTGAGCAGGCGTTTCCGTGCGATCAGCAGGGCGCCTTGCCCATGGCCAGGATGGTGCAGGCGGTGTTCTCCGAGAGCTGCCAGCCCGCGTCGGTGTGCTGCCAGGTCATGGGCACGCCGGGCATGGTGCCGTGCGGGGAGGAGATGGCGACCGACGCGTTGGCGTTGTCGCCGTCGGCCTGCACGCCCGAGACGGTCCAGCCGATGGTGCCGTAGTTGGCCAGGCCCTGGTTCATCTTGTCGATATTGGCGGTGCGCGCACCCCCGTTGACCATGAGGTTCGCCTTGTCGGCGGCCGGGATCGACGGGTCGGTGAAGCGGGTCAGCGTCGACTGCAGCTCCTCGGCGGCGGGCGCGGGGGTGTCGGCGGTGGCCAGGCTCGCGCCCGAGGTGAGCGCGACGGCGACCGCGGCGACGGCCAGGGGCAGGCGAACGGAACGAGCGAGCATGAACGAACGGGCCTTTCGTGAAATGCGGAGGTTTACTGGCAGGCCGCGCGGGCCATGCCGAGGATGGTGCACGCGCCGGCGTCGGAGAGCTTCCACGCGCCGTCGCTGTACTGGAACGCCATCGGGACATCGGGCATGGTGCCGTGTGGCGAGGTCACCGACACTTTCGCGTCGGCCTTCGTCCCGTCCTGTTTGATTTCGCCGACGGTGAACCCGACCTGGTAGTGCGAAAGTCCTTGGTTCATGGTGTCGATATTTCCGAGACGCTTGTCGCCGTCAACGACTAACTTGGCCTTGTCGGCAGCCGGTTTCGCCGGGTCGGCGAAGGCCGTGAGGACGCCCTGGAGGGCTTCCGCGGTCGGCGCGGGCGCGGCGGCGGTCGCCGACACCGTGGTATTCGAGGACGAAGAACCCTTGTCGTCGGAGCCGCAGCCGGTCAAAGTGACCGTAGCGGCTGCGACGGTCGCAGCGATAGCCACGGAAACACGAAGCGTCCGCGTGACGTTGCGCATACCAGGAGTCCGACTGGTGGGAAGGAGCATCAACGGCGCCTTTCGGCTCGGCCGGCGAATTAACTCGCCGGAAACAGGTTAGGGCAGGCTAACATGCTCGCTCGGCCTGGCGGCCGCAGCCTAGATGTGATCACGACGAAACCATGTCGGAAAGCGGGAACGGTTAGAGCCCGGTAGCGTTGATAGACCGGGACTGGGAGGAGCAGCATCATGAGCCCCATCGAACATTCGGACTCGGCGGCCTGGAGGGAACTCGAGGCAGTACGTGCCGAGGCCGCTGCACTCCGGAGGCAACTCGCCGACACGCCGGATCGCACACGGGAATTGGAAGCGCGCGTCGATTCGCTGACGATTCGCAACACCAAACTGATGGACACCTTGAAGGAAGCGCGCCAGCAACTGGTCGCTCTCCGTGAGGAAGTGGACCGCCTCGGCCAGCCACCTTCGGGCTACGGCGTCCTCATCGGCGTGTACGACGATCAGACGGTCGATGTGTTCACTTCGGGGCGCAAGATGCGACTGACGTGTTCGCCGAATATCGACACCACCACCCTCCATTACGGGCAGACCGTGCGTCTCAACGAGGCACTCACCGTGGTCGAGGCGGGCGGTTTCGACTCCATCGGCGAGATCGGCACGCTGCGTGAGATTCTCGACGACGGGCGTCGCGCCCTGGTCGTCGGGCACGCGGACGAGGAGCGGGTGGTGTGGCTGTCCGGGCCGCTGTCCGCGCTGGTCGACGTGGACGACCTCGAGGATCCGGATCGCCCGATTCGCAAACTGCGCCCGGGTGATTCGCTGCTGGTCGACACCAAGGCCGGCTTCGCCTTCGAGCGGATCCCCAAGGCCGAGGTCGAGGACCTGGTCCTGGAAGAGGTGCCGGATGTCGACTACCACGACATCGGTGGCCTCTCGCGTCAGATCGAGCAGATCCGCGACGCGGTGGAACTGCCGTTCCTGCACAAGGATCTGTTCCGCGAGTACGCGCTGCGCCCGCCCAAGGGCGTGCTGCTCTACGGTCCTCCCGGTTGCGGTAAGACGCTGATCGCCAAGGCCGTCGCCAACTCCCTCGCGAAGAAGATCGCCGAGGCGCGCGGTGAGGATGCCAAGGAAGCCAAGTCGTTCTTCCTCAACATCAAGGGCCCCGAGCTGCTCAACAAGTTCGTGGGTGAGACCGAGCGCCACATTCGGATCATCTTCCAGCGGGCTCGTGAGAAGGCGTCCGAGGGCACCCCGGTGATCGTGTTCTTCGACGAGATGGACTCGATCTTCCGCACCCGCGGTTCGGGTGTCTCCTCCGACGTGGAGACCACCGTTGTGCCGCAGCTGCTCTCGGAGATCGACGGCGTCGAGGGCCTGGAGAACGTGATCGTGATCGGCGCCTCCAACCGCGAGGACATGATCGACCCCGCGATCCTGCGGCCCGGCCGCCTGGACGTGAAGATCAAGATCGAGCGGCCGGATGCCGAAGCGGCGCAGGACATCTTCTCCAAGTACCTGACCGACACCCTGCCGTTGCGCGTCGAGGATCTCGACGAGTTCGACGGCGACCGCAGCAAGTGCGTGCAGGCCACCATCGAACGCGTGGTGGACCGCATGTACGCCGAGTCCGAGGACAACCGCTTCCTGGAGGTCACCTACGCCAACGGTGACAAGGAAGTCCTGTACTTCAAGGACTTCAACTCCGGCGCCATGATCCAGAACATCGTGGACCGGGCCAAGAAGTACGCCATCAAGTCGGTCCTCGAAACCGGCAACCCGGGTCTGAGCATCCAGCATCTCTACGATTCGATCGTGGACGAGTTCTCCGAGAACGAGGACCTGCCCAACACCACGAATCCCGATGACTGGGCCCGCATCTCGGGTAAGAAGGGCGAGCGCATCGTCTACATCCGCACCTTGGTGACGGGCAAGAACGCCAGCGCGAGCCGTGCCATCGACACCGAGTCCAACACCGGCCAGTACCTGTAAGCCGGAAGGCGAAGGGCCCGCATCCATTCGGATGCGGGCCCTTCCGCTTGTGCGAAATCCGGGTTACGCGATCAGCTGATTCCGGGGATGAAGCCCGGGTAGACCCAGTGGCTGACGCCGCCGCCCGGCGCGCCGGACCCCGACACATTCGGGAAGTTGAACGGCAGCCGCACCAGCTTGTGCGGATTGCCGTCGGCATCGGCCTGCCAGCAATCGGTGTACACACCATGGAAGCCGGAACAAACCACACGAGTGGAGTTGCCATAGGGCGACGTCAGCCGAGCACGATTGACCAGCGGATTCCAGAAATCGAGATCGGTGGGAGTCAGGAACCCATGGACCTCGTCCACGTAGATGGGACTGTTGGGCTGCTGAACCGGCCAATCATCGGCGGCCGCGGTGCCCGTGGTGATCGCCAGCGCCGCGGTGGCGACGACTGCGGCGCCTGCCGCCCGGGTGACGCTTCGGGTGATGGTGCGCATGTACCCCTCCTTGGAACGTCTATTGATGTCGATCATCTCTGAGGGCATCGGCCGCGGTGCGACGACTGTAACGGACTGCGTGGTATCAGTGATGGCCGTCACACTCCGAGGGGACGGTCCTCGGTCCAGTCGACCACCAAGTGGCGCTGGGCGAATCGCCACTCGTCGTCGTGGGCGAACGTGTCAAGGTAGCGAATGCGCATGACGAACACCCGAGGCCCCTCAGCGGTGTCGTAGACATGGGAAGCGGTGCAGTAGGTTTCGGCCCGCACCCGTTCGCCCGAGAAATCGACGAGCTGGTTCGCGATCACATGCTGGGTGACCCGGTAGCGGTCGAGGGGCTTCATCGCCGCCTCGATCGCGGCGCGCCCCCGCACCGTGGTCGTAGCCTGCTCACCGCCCCACTCGATCACCAATGTGCCGTCCTCGATGAAGAGTTCGGCGGTGGCGACATCACGACGGCGATCGACGTGCGAGGCGTAGCGCTCGGCGAGTTCGCGTACGGCGAGGCGGGTTTCCAGGGCATCCACTCGGGCTCCTCGATGCAATTGGTCTTCATTGTGTCTACCCTGTCGGGTTCCTGCGGAGCCGCGCGCGCCCGCTGGATGAGACGGGACGTCATGCTTTTCAGCGTCGAAGTGAAAAGTTGCAGTTCAGATGCGAATTCGCTATTGCTGCTTGATCTTTCCGGTTAGCATTGGCACATGCGTTCGACTGGAGGTTCCGCTTCGGTCACGACAAACACGGCGCGCTTCACCTTTCGAGTGCGGGTGTCGTCGACAGCACTTGGATTGCTTATGGCCGAGTCGGATCGGTGTCGGTGGGTGTGGAATGAGTGCGTTGCGCGATCGCAGCGCGCATATCGTGAGGGCACGGAATGTGGTCCGGCTGCGCTAGACAAGATGCTGACCGGGGCTCGGTCTCAGTGCGGGTGGCTGCGTGAAGGCAGCAGTGTCGCTCAGCAACAGGTCATTCGAGACTTCGGGAGGTCGCGAGCGAAGGCGCTCAAGGATATTCGGGAAAGAGTGCCGGCACGTCGGCGGGCGGGCATGCCGCGGTACAAGAAGAAGACCGGAGATCGACCTACGCTCAATTACACTCGGCAAGGCTTCCGGCTGAAGCAAGGTCGATTGTATTTGGCCGGGGGGATAGAACTGGTGGTGGTGTGGTCCCGTCAGTTGCCGAGCGATCCGTCGAGTGTTCGTATCTACCAGGATAGTTTGGGGCACTGGTACGCGTCCTTCGTGGTGGAGGTACAAGCGGAGCCCCTGCCGGCTACCAACTGCGCGATCGGGATCGACTGGGGTGTCAAACAAGTTGCGACGACGACCAGCGACGAGTTCGACCTTTCGTATGCGGGATATGGACCGAAGGCGGCCGTGAAACTGGCGCGATATCAACGAAAGATGGCGCGTCGTCAGCCGTTGAAGGGTGTCAAACCGTCCCGCGGATATCGTGCGGCTGTCCGGCAGGTCGCACGCCAGTGCAAGAAAGTTGCCAGGCAGCGTCAAGATCGTGCCCGCAAGTGGGCGAAGAGACTCGTCCGGGATTTCGATCGAATCGCCGTTGAGGATTTCAAACCAAGGTGCCTCGCTCGGACCAGGATGGCTCGCAAGGCGGCCGACTCGGCGATCGGATTGATAAAGAACGCGCTGATCACTATGGCCCACAAGCATTGCAGGGAACTGCACTTGGTGCCGCCTGCCTATACAACGATGGACTGCAGCGCATGCGGTGCGAGAACCAAGCACCGCCTGCCGTTGTCGCAACGCACATACGTCTGTGTCACCTGTGGATTCGTGGGCCCGAGGGACAAGAACTCCGCGCAGGTGATGCTGGCCCGGGCTGGTTTCAACCCGGCTGGTGTTGATCGTGGAAGACTGAACCGTCCGCCGGGCGGTGCGGCAGCGTGAGCCAGGAATCCACTCCGTTGCATGGAGTGGAGGACTCAAGAAATCGTTTCCTTCAAGTCGGTAGTAGCAGTGCGGCAGGAGCGAGAAATGCTGCGAGTCAGAGCCGCCGGATGCGGCGATAGGTTGGCATGGCCTGCGCGGCCGTGACGAGATGGGTTGCCACAGTGGCAATTTCGGAATCGGGGAGGGCGGCGACGGTGAGGCGGAGGTGGTCGGTGGCTGGGTGATCGTTCACCGCGAAGGGACCGCCCGGGGCCGCCTTGATACCCGCTGCAGCGAGAGAGATCAGGGCGGCGTTCTCGTCGGCGACTGGGAACCAGATATTGATGCCGTCGGCGCGGGGGAGCTGGATATTGCGGTGCGAGAGGGCCTTTCGGAGGGCATCGGTGCGGGTGCGATAGACGGCGCGAGCGTTAGCGATGGTGGCGTGGGCGGTGTCATCGGTGAGCATGTGCAGCAGGACGCGCTGCAATAGCTGGCTGGACCAACCCGGCCCGAGCATCCGGCGTTCGATGAGCGGATCGAGGTAGGTGGCCGGACCGCCGACAGCTGCCAGCCGTAGGTCGGCGCCGTGGGATTTGGAGTAGGAGCGGATGTGGACCGTGCGGCCGGGCAGCCGGGTGGCCAGTGAGCGCAGTGGCGTGTTGGTGATTCCCGCGCTGTGGTCATCCTCGATGATCATCGGCGTGGATCCGGCGACGACGGCAGCGTCTGCCAAGACGTTGGCGAGCTCACGGACGCGTTGCGCGGTAAGAGAGGCTCCGGTGGGGTTCTGGGCCCGCGGTTGGAGCAGGATCGCGACCGGAGCGTTGTTGGCAAGAGCAGCCGCCAGCCGGTCGGGCAGCATCCCCGATTCGTCCACTTCAACCGGAATGGGGCGTGCGGCGAGGCGGGCCAACATATCCAGAAACGGTGGGAAACACGGGTTTTCGACCGCGACCGCGTCGCCGAGGCACACATGGGCCGTCAGCAGGCGATCGACGGCGTCGAGTGCGCCGTCGAGGATCGTGAGTCGTTCGGCGCGAGCTGGCCAGTCGGCGCGTACGGCCACTTCGAGTTCGGGAAGGACGGCGACGCCGAGATAGGTAGCGGAGAGATCATCGATTCGTCCGTTGTCGCTCAGCGTACGCAGGGCAAGTGCCAGATCGGGAAGTAATGCGGGATCTGGCGTGCCCCGAGACAAGTCGATCCGAAACACGTTGTCGGAATGGGTGTGTAGCCGCTGATAGCGGCCACCTGCGGGAGTGATCGGCGGGTGTGGAACATTCTCGACAAAGGTGCCCGCTCGGCCGCGCGCGACGATGGCTCCGGCCGCGGCGAGCGCGCGCCAGGCCTGGTTGACGGTGGCGGGGGACACCCTCAGCTCCCGGGCGACCTCTCGGACGGTGGGCAGGCGACTGCCAGGCGCCAGGGCACCCGAGCGGATGCGGTGGCTGACGGCGGCCGCGATACCGGCTGCCGTGCGGTCGTGGGCGGCTGCCAGCAGCGCTGCCACCGTGTTGGTCGGTGCCGCGGTGTTGCTGACCGGGGTGATGTCGTCGTCCCCGGCCGCGTGTGGTGGTCCGAGTTCGGTTGTCACAAGGTGATTCTGGGTGTCCGGATGAAGCGCTTGGTGAGCCGCGCCGAAGGATTTACGGTCACGAAATAGTTACCGTCAACTTGTAACACAAGCGAATTCGTTTCACGTGCAGTATCACAATGTATGGCGATCGTTCGAGCGGCGCTGGTGCAGACGAGCTGGACCGGCGATAAAGAGTCAATGATCAAGGCGCATGAGGACTATGCGCGGCAGGCGGCTGCGGCCGGGGCCAAGGTGATCTGCTTTCAGGAGTTGTTCTACGGGCCGTACTTCTGTCAGCTGCAGGACATCAAGTTCTACGACTACGCCGAGTCGGTGCCGGGGCCGACCACCGAGCGGTTCGCGGCGTTGGCGCGCGAACTCGGGCTGGTCATGGTGTTGCCGGTGTACGAGCAGGAGCAGCCGGGGTTGCTGTACAACACCGCGGCGGTGATCGATGCCGACGGCACCTATCTGGGTAAGTACAGAAAGCATCACATTCCACATGTGAACGGTTTCTGGGAGAAGTTCTACTTCCGGCCGGGCAATCTCGGGTGGCCGGTATTCGATACCGCGGTCGGCAAGGTCGGGGTTTACATCTGTTACGACCGGCATTTCCCGGAAGGCTGGCGGGCGCTGGGGCTGGCGGGCGCGGAGATCGTTTTCAACCCCTCCGCGACCTCGCGCGGACTGTCGAGTTACCTGTGGAAACTCGAGCAGCCCGCGTCGGCGGTGGCCAACGAGTACTACATCGGCGCCATCAACCGGGTCGGCATCGAGGAGTACGGCGACGACGACTTCTACGGGACCAGCTACTTCGTGGACCCCGAGGGCAAGTTCGTCGGCGAGGTCGCCTCCGATACCGCGCCCGAGCTGGTGGTCCGGGATCTGGACATGGACCTGATCAAGGTGGTGCGGGATCGCTGGGCCTTCTATCGGGACCGGCGGCCGGACGCCTACGGGAAGCTGGTGGAGCCGTGAGCACGACGTTCATCCACGGCGGAATCGTGGTGTCCGCCAACGGATCCCAGCCCCTCGACGTGCTCATCGACGGTGAGACCATCGCCGCGGTGGTGCAACCGGGATCCACGGCACTGGGCAGCGACCTGGCCGCCACCGCCGCCACCGTCATCGACGCGACCGGCAAATACGTGATCCCGGGCGGCGTCGACGGTCACACCCACATGCAGCTGCCCTTCGGCGGCACCGAAGCCTCCGACACCTTCGAGACCGGCACCCGGGCCGCGGCCTGGGGCGGCACCACCACCATCGTGGATTTCGCCGTGCAGAAGCCCGGCGAGCGGGTGCAGGACAGTCTGGCGCTGTGGCACGACAAGGCCGCCGGCAAGTGCGCCGTCGACTACGGCTTCCATCAGATCATCGGCAATGTCGACGCCGAATCCCTCAAGGGCATGAGCGAATTGGTGTCCGAGGGCGTCACCAGCTTCAAACTGTTCATGGCCTATCCGGGCGTCTTCTACTCCGACGACGGGCAGATCCTGCGCGCCATGCAGACCGCCGGTGATCTCGGAGCGGTGCTGATGATGCACGCCGAGAACGGGATCGCCATCGATGTGCTGGTGGAGCAGGCGCTCGCCCGCGGTGAGAAGTCCCCGTACTACCACGGCGTCACCAGACCGTGGCAGATGGAGGAGGAGGCCACCCATCGCGCGATCATGTTGGCGCAGTTGACCGGTGCGCCCCTGTACGTGGTGCACGTGTCGGCCAAGCAGGCGCTCGAACAGATCGCGGAGGCACGGGGCAAGGGGCAGAACGTCTTCGGCGAGACCTGCCCGCAATACCTGTACCTCTCGCTGGAGGAGAACCTGGGCGCACCGGGTTTCGAGGGCGCGAAATGGGTGTGCTCGACCCCGCTGCGGGCGCGCGCCGAGGGCCACCAGGACGAGTTGTGGCGCTACATCCGCACCGGCGACGTCACCACCGTGGCCACCGACCACTGCCCGTTCTGCATGAAGGATCAGAAGGAACTCGGCCTCGGCGACTTCAGCAAGATCCCCAACGGGATCGGCGGCGTGGAGCATCGCATGGATCTGATGTTCCAGGGCGTCAAGGACGGCCGCATCTCCCTCGAGAAATGGGTGGAGGTGTGCTGCACGGCCCCGGCGCGCATGTTCGGGCTGTATCCGCGCAAGGGCGTGATCAGTCCGGGCGCGGACGCCGACGTGGTGATCTACGACCCGAACGGGCACACCAGCATCGGGTTGGGCAAGACCCATCACATGAACATGGATCACTCGGCCTACGAGGGTTTCGAGATCGACGGGCACGTGGACACCGTGCTCTCGCGCGGTCGCGTCCTCGTCGACGCCGGACAGTACCTGGGCAGCGCCGGGCACGGGCGGTTCGTCAAACGCGGGCTGTCCCAGAACCTCATCTGACCCGTTCGACCAACGAGGGGAGAGTGCCGCATGGATATCGGTGTGGTGCTGCAGTGCACGCCGCCCGCCTCCCGGGTGGTGGAACTGGCGAGAATCGCGGAGACGCACGGGTTCTCGCACGTGTGGACATTCGACTCGCACCTGCTGTGGCAGGAGCCCTACGTCATCTACAGCCAGATCCTGGCCGCGACAAGGAAAGTCGTGGTGGGTCCGATGGTGACCAACCCGTCCACCCGCGACTGGACGGTCACCGCCTCCACCTTCGCGACCCTCAACGACATGTTCGGCAACCGCACCATCTGCGGTATCGGGCGGGGTGATTCGGCCGTGCGCACCCTGGGCGGACGGCCCGCCAACCTGGCGACCCTGCGCGAATCCATCGGTGTGATACAGGAATTGGGCAACGGCCGCAGCGCCAGGATCGGCGACACGACCATCCGGTTCCCGTGGGCGAGCGCTTCCCGGCTGCCGGTGTGGGTCGCCGGATACGGTCCCCGCGCCCTGGATCTCAGCGGTGAGGTGGCCGATGGGTTCATCCTGCAGCTCGCCGACCCGGACATCACCGCGTGGACGATCGCCCGCGTGCGCGCCGCCGCCGAACGCGCGGGCCGCGACCCGAAGGCGGTCACCATCTGCGTGGCCGCCCCCGCCTACATCACCGACGGCAGCGCCGCCGCGCTGAAACACGCTCGCGAGCAATGCCGTTGGTTCGGCGGCATGGTCGGCAACCACGTGGCCGACATCGTCTCCCGCTACGGCGCGGACTCCGATGTGCCCAAGGCCCTGACCGACTACATCGCCGGACGTCAGGGCTACGACTACAACGAGCACGGCCGCGCGGGCAACACCCACGCCGAATTCGTCCCCGACGAGATCGTGGACCGCTTCTGCGTTCTCGGCACCCCGGATGAGCACCTGACCCGGCTGCGCGAGCTCGAGGCCATGGGCGTCGACCAGTTCGCCGTCTACCTGCAACACGACGCCAAGACCTCGACCCTCGAGGCGTACGGCGAATCCGTGCTGCCCCGGCTGGCCCACCCGATCGAGGCCACGGTGACCGGATCGTGAGAGGACCAGATCAGGCGCGGCGCGCACGCTCGGCAGCGTGCCCTGCCCACGTCGTCAGCGGCGTGTCGGCGACGGTGGCCGCGAATTTCGTGGCCGTTCGCAGCAGCGGTGGACGGTTCAGGGCGAGGGCGGGTGCGCGATGACCACCTCGACGATCGCCAGGACCGCGGAGGCTATTGAGGTTCAAGGCGTCCCGGCCGGGCGCAGACTCGTGCGCGGTGGTGGGCGCGGCTGGCGGCTGCTCTATCCCATCGCGGCGTTCGCACTGCTCATCGCGGTGTGGGAATTGGTGAAGGCGACGGTGCCCGCCAATGGCGTGAGCATCGGGGGCCAGCGGGTGCTGCCGCGCACCACCGACGGCGCACTGCCGCATTCGTGGGCGGTGCTCACCGTGCTGGGGGAGCGCGACGGCAAGACCACCGTCGGCGCGACCCTGTTGCGCACGGCGAGCTTCACCCTCGAACTCGCTCTGCTGGCGCTGGTGGTCGGGACCGTGGTGGGCGTCGCGCTGGCGGTGCTCATGCAGCGGTTCTCCTTCGTCGAGCGCGGACTGCTGCCGTATGTCATCGTCTCCCAGACCATTCCGCTCATCGCCTTGGCGCCGCTGGTGGCCGGATGGGGCGGCAAGATCCACATCGCGGGCCAGCCGTGGCAGCCGTGGATGAGCATCGTGGTGATCGCCGCGTACCTGGTCTTCTTCCCGGTGGCCATCGGCACGCTGCGCGGATTGCAGTCGCCCGCAACCGCTTCGGTGGAACTGCTGCACAGCTGCGCGGCCGGATGGTGGACGACGCTGACCCACCTGCGCTTCCCGGCGGCCGTGCCGCACATCCTGCCCGCGCTGCGGCTGGGCGCGGCGGCCGCGGTCATCGGCAGCGTGGTCGCCGAGATCTCCACCGGCACCGCGGGCGGGATCGGCCGCCAGATCATCGTGTTCTCGCAGCAGTCGACGGGCAATGCCGCCCGGCTGTACGCGGCGGTCATCGCGGCCGCATTGCTGGGCGTGGTGCTCACCGCGCTGGTTTCCGCGCTCGAACTGCTGCTGCGCCGCTATGCGCGCCCGGGCCACACCTCGGGAGCGCGGCGTTGATTCGAGCTCTACCCATCCAAGTCCTTGCCAGCGCCGATCGGGCCTCGTGCCGTAGCGATATCGGCTGTTCGTCCGGAGGTACCCCGTGACCGTGGAGGCATCCGCGTCCCTACCGCATCCCGCCACGACCGACGCCGTGCCCGCCATCGAACTGCGCGGCGTCGGCAAGATCTTCGGTGCGGGCGCGGTCACCGCGTTGCAAGGCATCGATCTGACTGTCGCCGCGGGCGAATTCGTCTCGCTCATCGGCCCTTCCGGCTGCGGCAAGTCCACACTGCTGCGCATTGTGGCCGACCTCGAGGAGCCCAGTTCGGGAACCGTTGTCGTGCACGGGAAGACGGCGCGCAGGGCTCGGCTCGACCAGGATTACGGTATCGCGTTCCAGCAGGCCGGGCTGCTGGATTGGCGGAGCGTGCAGGAGAACGTCGAGCTCCCGCTGCAGCTGCACGGAGTCGGGAAGAGGGAACGGCGGGCGCGTAGCGCCGAACTGCTGGAGATCACCGGCCTGACCGAGTTCGCGCGGCGCTTTCCGGCCGAGCTGTCCGGCGGCATGCAGCAGCGCGTCGCCATCGCCCGCGCACTGGCCCGCAAGCCGCCGCTGCTGCTGATGGACGAGCCGTTCGGCGCGCTCGACGAGATGACCCGCGAGCGCATGCAGGGCGAACTGCTGCGCATCGCCGAAGAGACCGGGGCGGCAGTGCTTTTCGTGACGCACTCCATCCCGGAGGCGGTGTTCCTGTCCGACCGGGTGGTGGTCATGTCACCCCGGCCGGGCCGCATCACCGAGGTCCTGGCCACCGGCGGCTGGGACCGCGACAGCGACGACGACGTGCGGTCCGGCGACGAGTTCTTCGCCGCCGTGGCCGCGGTCCGCGCCGCCCTGCATGAGGGGCACGGCGGCGGGGAGACGCCGAAAAGCACCGCAGGACGGGACATCCGATGACCCGCATGCTCCACACCTGGCTGCCGCCGGTGCTTTTCGGTGTCGCCCTGCTGGTGCTGTGGCAGGTACTGACCGTCGTGGCGGGCGTCCCCACCTTCCTGCTGCCCTCACCGAGCGCGATCGCGAAAGCGTTCGCGGACAACCATCACGCGATCCTGGAGGCCGCTCTCGCCACCGGCAAGAACGCCCTGGTCGGGCTGCTCGCGGGCGCGGTGCTGGGCATGGCCGCGGCCATCGTCGCCGTCCGGTTCCAGGTCGTGAACGGGGTGCTCGGCGCGCTCGCCGCGGGCGCGGCCGCCGTCCCCATCGTGGCGCTGGCTCCGCTGCTCAACTCCATGTACTCCACCACCACCGACCTGCCGCGCCGCCTGGTGGCCACCATCGTGGTGTTCTTCCCCGTCTTCGTCAGCACCGCACGGGGATTGCGCCAGGTGCCGCGCGTGCACGCCGACCTCATGACCGCCTACGCCGCCACCGGCTGGCAGATCACCCGCACCGTGCGCCTGCCCGCGGCGCTGCCGCACCTGTTCACCGGCCTGCGCATCGCCGCCCCGGGCGCGGTGATCGCGGCCATCATCGCCGAATACTTCGGCGGCCTGCAGCACGGGCTGGGCAGCCGCATCACCTCGGCGGCGGCCAATACCGCCTATCCGCGTGCGTGGGCCTACGTGGTCGCCGCCATGATCCTCGGCCTGGTGTTCCTGGCCGCCGTGCTGTCGCTCGAACAGCTGACCCGCAGACCCCGCACCATCCTTGGGAGATCGAAATGAGAAGTACCAGTAGAAGATTCCGTATCCGGGCAGTACTGGCCGCCACGACACTGGCGGTGGCGGCGCTGGCCGGGTGCAGCACCAGCGACAACTCCACCACCACCTCCGACGGGCTCACCAAGGTCAAGCTGCAACTGCAGTGGTTCAAGCAGGGCCAGTTCGCGGGCTACCTGGCGGCCGCCTCCCAGGGCTTCTACAAGGAGCAGGGCCTCGACGTCCAAATCCTCGACGGCGGCACCGATATCGTCCCGCAGACCGTGCTCGCCCAGGGGCAGGCCGACTACGCCATCGCGTGGGTGCCCAAGGCCCTCGCGTCCCGGGAGGCCGGCGCGGGCATCACCGACGTGGCCCAGATCTTCCAGCGTTCGGGCACCAAACAGGTGTCGTTCAAGAGCGCGGGCATCGGCGGCCCGGCCGACCTGAAGGGCAAGAAGGTCGGAAACTGGGGCTACGGCAACGAATTCGAGCTCTTCGCGGGCATGACCAAGGCGGGCCTGGACCCGGCCAAGGACGTCACCCTGGTCCAGCAGCAGTTCGATATGAACGCCTTCCTCGCCCACGACATCGACGCCGCCCAGGCCATGTCCTACAACGAATACGCGCAGCTGCTCGAGGTCAAGAATCCGGCCACCGGAAAGCTGTACACCGCCGACGATTTCGCCACCTTCGACTGGAACGATCAGGGCGTGGCCATGCTGCAGGACGCCATCTGGGCCAATACCGACAAGCTGAAGGACAGCAAGTACGCCGACCAGACGGTGAAATTCATTGCCGCGTCGCTGAAGGGCTGGGCCTACTGCCGCGACAATGTGGACAAGTGCCGGGATCTGACGGTGGCCGCCGGATCGACGCTGGGCGCGAGCCATCAGCAGTGGCAGATTACCGAGGTGAACAAGCTGATCTGGCCGTCCCCCAATGGAATCGGGATGATCGACAAGACGGCGTGGGACCGCACCGTGGCCATCGCGAAGACCACCCGCAATCAAGAGGGCAAGACCGTCCTCACCAAGGATCCCGACGCGGAGGCGTATTCGGTCGAATACGTCACCAAGGCATTGGATCTGCTGAAATCCCAAGGTGTTGATGTGACCGGAAGTTCTTACGTCGCACAGCCGGTGACGCTCACCGAGGGCGGCAAATAGCGCATTCGTGAGGTTCCCCCGGCGTCGGTCCGCGCTGTTAATGTTCGCGACATGAAGGTGGAATTGCGCCACAATCCGTCGTCGACCATCGCCCGCTGTTTCCTGGCCGGGGGTGAGCCCATGCGTGTGGAGAGCGGGGCGATGGTCGCCCACTCCGCGGGAGTCGCCTTGGCCGCCAAGGCCGAAGGCGGCATCCTGGCCGGGCTCAAGCGCTCGGTGCTGGCGGGGGAATCGTTCTTCGTGTCGACGTTCACCGCGCCGCCGGAGGGCGGGTGGGTCGATGTCGCGCCGGCCCTGCCCGGCGACATGCTGGCCCTGTCGATCACCCCCGATCGGCCGTTCTTCATCAGCCGTGGCGGCTGGATCGCCAACTCGCACGGGGTCACCGTCGAGGCGAAATGGGGTGGGCTGGCGAATCTGTTCGGCGGTGAGGGCGGTTTCGGACTGCGCGCGCAAGGGCAGGGCGAGGTGGTGCTGGGCGTGTTCGGCGCCATCGACGTCATCGATCTGGCTCCGGGGGAGCCGGTCACCATCGACACCGGGCACGTGGTCGCCTACGACCTCGCGATGAACTTCACCATTCGTCGCGCGGTGTCGGGACGGTCGCTGCAATCGCTCAAATCGGGCGAGGGTCTGGTCTTCGATTTCACCGGCCCGGGACGGGTCCTGCTGCAGACCCGGAACCCCGGCGCGTTCGCCGCGTGGGTCGGTTCGAGTGCTTCGTCCGGATAGAAGTGTGACCTAGATCACTATTTTATCAAATTGATATAAACCCTGCTGGAACCCGTTCTACCGTGAAGCTCCCGTTGGGCCGAGGTGAAATTTTCTAGCGGAAACGGCTCCCAGCTGAATGTGAACCGTGCATGATTCACTTGCCCGACACGTTGTTCGTACAGATGAGGAGTTACACCGTGACCGGATCCGCAGAGGACTTCTTTGCCGCGGTCTTGATCAAGACCATCCAGGGCCTGTTCTCGGGCAGTGGCGCCCCGGGTTCCACCGGCAACTGAGTCACCCAGCCACGACGGCCCATCGAATCGCGCGGGTTCGATGGGCCGTCGGCGTTTTCGCGAAACGCCGTTCAGCGCAGCAGATCCGGAATGAGCACCCGGGTGTCGGGCACGAACGGCCAGGCCGGGTCCTCCAGATGTGAGCGCAGCTCCTCGTCGGTCCACCACCAGCCGTCGACTATCTCCTCGGGTTGATGCCGGATCGGGCCGTCGTAGCGCAGTTCGTAGGCGAACAGGTGGCAGCGCATCGGGCGACCGGCCCACTCGCCGTCCCAGGAGGCCGAGGCCAGGGGGAGCGGGCGGTCGTCGCGGGGGCCCAGTTCGATGCCGAGTTCCTCGCCGAGTTCACGGATGGCCGCCTCGGCCGGATCCTCACCCGGGCCCAGCACCCCACCCGCCAGGCAGTCGTGCATCCCGGCGAAGACGGCCTTGGTATCGGTGCGCTTGTGCACGTAGATCCTCGAGCCGTCGCGGGAGCGCACCAGCACGCCGGCGCTGGCGTGCCAGAGGCCCTCGGCGTACACCACGGCGCGTTCGCGTGCCCCGATCTCACGACCGGCGGCGTCGTACAGCGCGATCATCTCCGACATGGGCCGGGCCCTCCTTCCTGCCGCGCCGCGCAACCCGGCGCCCCGACCTGCACTTTAGCGATGCCGCACGGGCGGACCCGCGGCGGCGTAGCCTCAGGGACGCAACCGTTTTCGTCAGGGAGGACGAGACCATGCCGCTGCCGCAGGCCCTCGCGAGGATCAACCGCAAGATCAGCAACCCGGTGCTCGGCGTGGTGGCGGGGGTGGCGCCGTTCTTCGGCATCGTGGTCCACCGCGGGCGCAAGTCCGGACGGGTGTACCGGTCGCCGGTCATGGTCTTCGCACGCGACGGCGGCTATCGGATCGCGCTGACCTACGGGCGGGACGTGGACTGGCTGAAGAACATTCGCACCGCGGGCACCTTCGAGTTCGAGACGCGCGGGCGCACCGTGACGCTCACCGATCCGGTGGTCGGGCACGATGCCTCCGCGTCCTGGGCTCCGCCGCTGGTCCGGCAGGTGCTGGTGGGCTTGAACGCCGAGGACTACGTCCAGGCCCGCCTGGTCGACTGAGGTCCGGCGCGCGAACGTTCGCGCGGCGCGGTACCGGCCGCGCGGCTCAGTGCACGGTCAGCCGGAGGATCACGCAGCCCTGCTGCCAGCTCTGGTAGGCGTCGGCCTTGTTCGGGTTGCCCTGGGCGTCCAGGCCGATCCCGTTGAACTTGGCCCACTGCTTGTTGTCGCGGGCGATGACCTCCGAGAGCCGCACCACCGATTCGGCGTCGGTGAGCACCTCGGCGTCGGCGGTGCGCTTGGGGCCGCCGAAGGAGACCGCCAGCGGTGTGCCCTTGCGGATATTGCTGACCCAGGGACGCTTGGCGGTGCCGATGAGGATGTCGCCCTCGTGGCGGGTGTAGGCGACCGGAACGTCGTACTGCTTGCCGGATTTGCGGCCGATGATGTGCAGGACGCAGAGGCTCTTGCCGATCTGCGGGGCCAGGAACGGCACCTTCAGCAGCCCGCGAATGACCTTGTTCAGGGTGCCCTGGTACGAGCGGATCGGCTCCGGCCCGCTGGTGGAGGGGGTGCCGTAGGGATTGGTGCCCGAGGTTTGGTCGGTCATGCCGGCCTCCTTCGCTGAAACGCGTTGCGCGGCAGTCATACCGCTGTCGAGTATAGGGCGCGATACTGGGCGGCGCGGCGGTCCGCGTCGAGTCTCTGGTTTGCTGGAAGGAAGCTGTAGATTCGGCCTTGTCCGCACCATCACCCGCCGTCGAGGAGTGCGCGTTGACCGATGTGGTGGATCGCCCGGCCCGGCCCAATGGCTCGGGGCGGCATGCCAAGGCGCAGGAGCGCCCGCCCATGGCGTGGTGGACGGTGGCGGCGGTCGCGGTCCCGGCGGCGGTGGTGCTGGTGCTGTCGGCGTCACGGTACGGGTACTTCGGCGACGAGCTGTACTTCCTGGCGGCCGGGCGGCGACCCTCGTTCGGGTACGCCGACCAGGGGCCGGTGCTGCCGCTGCTGTCGCGGTTGATGGACACCCTCGCGCCCGGCTCGTTTCTCGTGCTGCGCCTGCCGTCGGTGGTGCTGACGGTCACCGCGATCGTGTTGTGCGCCATGCTGGCCCGCGAATTCGAGGGCGGGCGCTGGGCGCAGCTGCTGGCCGCCGTCGGGTACGCGAGTTCACCGTTCCTGCTGCTGCAGGGCACCATGCTCACCACCAATGCGGTGGACACCGCGCTCTGGGTGATCATCACCTGGCTGGTGGTGCGCTGGGTGCGCACCCGCGACGACCGGCTGCTGCTGGCCGCGGCCCTGGTGACCGCGGTGGACATGCAGGTGAAGTGGCTGATCCCGTTCTTCTGGATCGCGCTGGCGGCGAGCAGCCTGCTGTGCGGGCCGCGCGAGCTGGTGCGACGGCCGCTGCTGTGGGCGGGCGGGGCGATCGTGGTGATCGTGACCGTGCCCGAACTGCTGTGGCAGGCACACCATTCCTGGCCGCAGCTGAAGATGGGCGGGGTGATCGGGGCCGAACAGGGGATCCTGGGCGGGCGGCTGCTGTTCGTGCCCATGTCGGTGAGCCTGGCCGGATATCTCGGCGCGCTGCTGCTCTTGTGGGGGCTGTGGGTGCTGCTGCGCTGGGATGCGTTGCGGCCGTACCGATTTCTCGCGGTCACCTTGCTGCTGCTGTATGCCGCGTTCCTGCTCACGGGTGGGCGGATCTACTATGCGGCGGGCATGTACGCGGTCATGATCGCCGCGGGCGCGGTGGGTGTCGTCGGCACGGCCGAACGCGTGAAACCGGTGTGGCGGTGGGTGGTGACGGCGTTCGTCGCCGTGCTCGCGGTGGGAGCGACGGCGTTCACTCTGTACTCGACTCCCTGGCGGCCCGCCGACCAGGTGCACCCGCCCAAGGATGACGCCGAGGCGGCCATCAATATCGGCGTGTACGGGTCCTTCGGCTGGCACGAGCTCACCGACGAGGTGGTCGGGGTCTACGAGGGCCTGAGCCCGGCCGAGCGCGCACACGCGATCATCATCACCGACACCTATTGGCAGGCAAGCGCTCTCGACGAGATGGGTCGCGCGAAGCTGCCGCCGCTCTACAGCCCCAGCCGTGGTTTCGGCTATTTCGGGACACCGCCCGACGACGCCTCGGCGGTCATCGCCGTGGGCGGGTACGAGGCGGTGCTGCGCAGCCAGTTCGAACACGTCGAACCGGTCGGCAAGGTCGACACCCGGCTCGGGTTCAAGGGCAACACCCAGGACGTCACCATCTGGAAGTGCTCGGGGCAGAAGAAGCCGTGGGCGCAGGTCTGGCCGAACTGGATGCACCTGTAGGCCACAGCGGCACGACCGCGGCGCGGCGCTCGTCGGCCGCGCGACCCTCGCCGAGGTGGAAGCGTTGCACGGCCGCGCCCAATTCCGATACCGCCGTGGTCAATTCGTCGTGCGGCCCCGGACTTCGAGCTGGCACAGCACGCCCGCCATGGCCCGGATGGCGCGGCCGGATAGGCGTACCTCCGCATTCGCTCCGGCCGTGCGCAGTCTGAGGACGGCTTCGCCCGCGGTGCCCGATAGGCTCGCCGGGTGCTGACAGTGACGATGAACGATCGCGCGGCCACCCTGCTACGGGCGTCGGCCGGCTTCGATCGGCTCGATCCACCGGGTGGACTGGCCGAAGGGTTGCGAGCGTGGGCGGACCGAGGGATCGCTCGCAGGGGCGAGGTGATCGGCTGGGCCCCGGTTCCCGCCACGGCCGACCACGCACCCGGCGACTTCGTCGATCTCACCGGTTGGGAATGCGCGCACACCTATCTCCATCTGGAAGACTTTGTGCCAGATGACATCATCGCCCGCGATGGATCGTCCCTCACTGTCGCTACGCAACGCGAACTGCTGCGCCACGGCATCGCGCTGACCCGGGAACTCGCCGCCCTCGCCGCCACCCCGACCCCACCGATCGCGCTGCGCTGCATCATTTCCGCGAACGAGACCAATGGAACCTTCCGCTTCCACGAGATCCGCCCCGGCGAGTCCTGGCACACCCCCGACCTCGACAACTACGACTCCGACGCAGTCGTGGTCATCGACTTCACCGCATCCCAACCGAAATGACCCAGCCCACCACCGCCAGCGTGAACCCGTCCCACCCCTGAAGACCCACGGTCTGCAATGCGGTGGCGTCCAAACGCGGGTCACGCCCCATCGTCTCGAAGAGCGCGGCTGCCCTGGACTCTCGAATCGTCACTCTTCGGGTCGGTCAGCGCGCCGTTGCGGCAACGTGTGGGTTCATCGGGTCAGGCTGGCGCGGGCCATGCCGAAGCGGAGGAGGCTTGGGGGAGTCAGGCGGGTGGCGTAGTAGGCGGCCCAGGCTTCGGGGGTTACGGGGATGACGGCTCTGTTGTGTTGGACGGCTTGGACTATCGCGGTGGCGACCTTGGAGGGTGGGTAGCTGCGTAGGCGGTAGAGGGTGTCGAAGAGTCGTTGGCGGGAGTGTTCCTTTTCGGGGGTGATGGCCGAGAACTCGGTGGTGCGAACGATATTGGTGTGGACGATGCCGGGGCAGACCGTGGTGACGCCGATGCCTTCGGCCGCCAGCTCGGCGCGTAGGCAGTCGGAGAGGGTGAAAACCGCTGCCTTGCTGGTGGAGTAGGCGCTGAAGCCCTGTTGGGGGGTGTAGGCGGCCATGCTGGAGACGTTGACGATGTGGCCGCCGAGGCCGCGGTCGGACATGAGGTGGCCGAAGGCGCGGGAGCCGTGGACCACGCCGAAGAAGTTGATGTCGAGGACGCGTTCGAAGCTCTCGGGCGGGGTGTCGAGGAATGGGGCGGCCTGGCCGACGCCGGCATTGTTGACGACCACGTCGGGGACGCCGTGCACGGCCGCCACCTCCTCGGCGTGCGCCCGGACCGCCGCCTCGTCGGCCACATCCAGGGCGTAGGGGTGGGCGGTGCCGCCGGATCGGGCAATCAGGGCGGCGGTTTCGCGGGCGGCGGCGAGGTCGATGTCGGAGACCACCACCTCCGCGCCCTCCCGCGCGAAGGCCCGGGCGGTTTCACGGCCGATGCCCGAGCCCGCGCCGGTGACCACGACGAGGTGATCGTCGAACGGGCGGCCCGGCGGCCTGCCGACCTCGGCGCGCCGCAGTTCTCGCGACGGCTCGCGACCCGAGACCGCGTCGATGAGCTGGGTCGTGGTGCGCGCGAGAACCCGCGGATGCGAATACGGCACCCAGTGACCGGCTTTCAGGTCGCGCCGCCACAACTGCTCGGTCCATTCGGATTCGTCGTCGAACACCGCGGGCCGCACGGCCGGATCACGGTCGGCCACGATGAGCTGAACCGGCACCTTGGTGTGCCGCTCCCGCGACGAGAACACCTTGCCGAGGACCAGATTCGCGCGATAGATCTGCAGGCCGTTCGCCGCGTCCTCGGTGAAGGTCTCGCCCAGGGTGACCCGCTCGGCGGGCGTGCCCTGCGCCAGCCGCAGCCCGAGCCGGAACATGCGATCGGTCAGCCCGCGCCGCACCAGCGCGGGCATGACGGGGGCCATGAAGGCGAATTGATAAGCGATCGAAGCCAATTGGGCCAGCGGACCCACCAGATTACGGGGCGTCGGGCGCGCGAATCGCCGCCGCGCCCATGTGCCCGCGTGATCGAGATTGGGACCGGAGACCGAGGTGAACGAGGCGATGCGCAGTTCCGCGTCGGGCTCGCACACCGCGTCCCACACGGTCACCGAACCCCAGTCGTGGGCGAGTACGTGCACCGGTTCGGCCGGGCTCACCGCGTCGACGACCGCGAAGAAGTCCGTCGCCGGCTCCTCGATCCGGAAGGCCCGGAAGTCCTGCGGGTCGGTCGTGCGGCCGTGTCCGCGCGAGTCATAGCTCGCCACCCGGAACCGGTCGGCCAGGTGTGGAATCACGTTGTCCCACAGGCGATGGGAATCCGGCCAGCCGTGCACCAGGACGATGGTCGGGCCGTCGGCGACGCCTTGCTCGTATACGGCGATCTCGATCTCGCCATTGCGCACGGTGCGCTGCCGGGGCTCACCGCCGGCGGTCGGGTCGGGTCGCTGCGCCATTGCGGCTCTCCTCTGTCTCGGACAGTTCGCTCATATTCAGCTTGGACTGTCCGAGAAGGGGAGTCAATGCCACAGGGATTCGGTCGAGCCGAACGAATTAAACCGACTCAGACAATTTCAGTGAGTGAACGAATCGGCCGGTGCGAGCGGAACCACCAAGGCTGACGGATAGACCGCGTTCTGCTGGATCTGCTGCGAAGTCCCGACCACCCGGCCCAGATCCGCCGGATTGGGGATCGTCGACGGGAAGGTGCCCGAGGTGATGCGCAGGCGCAGTGCGTGACCGGGCTCGAGGCGGTGGAAGGCGGGCCGGATCTTGATCTCCATCCGCACCACGTCCCCGGGCGCGAGCAGCTGCTCGTTCTCCTTCAGCACGGTGTGCTCGGGCGCGTACACGGTCCCGTCGCCCGTGCTCCAGGTCTTGCCCGGATCCAGGGTGCGCTGGCTCGCCAACTGCGATCCGCCGGTGATGTTCACCGCGGTCCCGTCCGGCGCGACATCGTCGAGCCACACCTGGAAGGCGGCGTCGGTGCCGGTGGAGGACGCGTACAGCGTGACGCTCGACGGCCCGGCCAGCATGGTCGGCTCGGTCACCGGGTCCATCGTGTAGCGCGGTCCCGCGGTCGGATCCTGCACCCATTCGGTGCACGGGTTGGACACAGTGAAGACCCGGAACACGAAATCGAGCAGGCCCGCGGTGTACTGGCCCAGCGACTCGCGGTTGCAGATGTTGTCGATTCCCGTGTAGTTCAAGCGATCCGAGGCGTCGGCGGAGGTGGGCTTGTCGGCCACCAGGCGATCACCGGCGAGGTAGCGCTGCTGGATCGCGGCCTGCTCGAACGGGTAGCGGGCGGTGTCGGCGGCATGATCGTTGGCGTCGATGACATGCAACGGCGTGGGTGTCTCGTCGACGCCGTTGTGAATGTCCTTGAGCCACCGGTCGAACCAGGCAAGAGTGATCTGATCGGTGTCCATGCGTGAGCCGGGGCCCAGGCCCAGCCCGACGTGATACCAAGGGCCCATGAGCAATTGGTAGCGCCCATCGGCCTTCTGGTCCGCCGCCATGGGTGCGAACTGGTCGCGTCCGGCCGAAAGGTTCTGCAGCTGCGCGTAATTGCGCACCGCGCCCTCCTGATACAGGTCCCACCAGCCGTCCACCTGGTACATGGCGATGCCGTTGTCGACCAGATTGTGCAGGTCGGTCTCGAAACGCCGGTCCTGCCACCAGGAGTTGTCGTAGGCGGTGGCGCCGCCGGTGTAGGCGTCGAACAACAGCTTGACCGTGCTGGTGTCCGGGCCGACCAGCGCCATGAGGTGATCGCCCAGCGACTTCAGGAACTGCTGGGGCGACACCACCGCGCTCAGGAACGGCCCGATCAGGCTCAGGTACGGGACCATGAGCGAGATGACCGTCAGCAGCAGCGGGCTCATCATGCCGTCGTGATTGAGCACCTCGTCGAAGATGTTGTTGGGCACCGCGAACGGGACGATCGCCTTCAACGGCGAATCCGGGCCGACCGTCTCGGCGGTCCGCATGGCCGACAGGCCCGGGAACGAATAGCCGTACATGCCGACCTTGCCATTGGATCCGGGCAGCTTGGCCGCCCAGTCCACCAGCTCCGCGCCGTCCTTGCCGTCCTGCTTGGAGGCCGGGCTCCACGCGCCGGTCGAGCCGCCGGTGCCGCGCACGTCCGCGGTCACCTCGATGTAGCCGTGCCGGACCAGCACGTCCTGCATGGAGGTGGCCTGGTTGATGATGCGGCGCGCATCCTTCAGCTGATCGGGCAGCTGGATGTGCAGATCGTCGATGACGCCGGTGATGGCCGCGGTCAGCGCGCTGGTCACCGCGCCATAGGTGGTGAAGTTGACGATGACCGGGAAGTCGCCCGCGGCCCGCTGCCCGGTCGCCGGATCGGTCGGATACCGCACCTCGGCTTGCAACTGGGTGCCGTCGGAGAGCGGAACGATCTGTCCCAGTTGATAACCCACGCCGTACGGGGCGGGTGTCGGCTGATAATCGGACGGCAGCCCGAAATTCACGGGCGCGTTCGGCACGGGCCCGAACACGGGCGCGGCCCCCGCGGGCGTGGTGGACGTGACGGTCATGGCCAGAACCGAGAAACCGGCGACGGCCCACGGCGCCAGTCGGCAACGCCGCGGCCGGAAGGTGCTACTCAACGATCTACCTCTGCGGATGTAGGGAGGCCGCTGCGTGCCCGCCGCAGCTGCGCCGGACCGCACGACCTCGTCGTCGGAATCGAGCAGACCGCACAGCGCGAGCGCGTCGCTACCGGCAATCCCCAAGACGACGCGTCCCGCGATTGTGCACTCGACCAACCGGCTGTGCACTCGGGCGGACCGCGCCGCGACACACGAACGAGCCGGTCGAGCCTCCGGTCGCGCAATGCGGCGGCTCATCGTGCGGGGGGTGGCGACCACTGTCCGCGTCGTCCCGACAGGACCTGTACCCGCATTGCTCCAAAGAGCGTGTACCGCTTCCTGCGGGCGCGCGCCGACATGACGGGATTTCGCTGAGGGGACGATTCCGAGTGGCTCCTGAGCTCCGAGTTGCCGACGGGGCCGGTTTGCGGGGCGGGGCCGCCGCGGATCACGGTGTGAACGAGGCGGATTCGAGGCGGCGGGCGATGCGGGCGGCCGAGAGGGTCATGGCGTCGGTGGGGCGGTGCGGGTCCAGGCCGGTGAGTTCGTGGACGCGGGCCAGGCGGTAGGTGACGGTATTGCGGTGGATGTTGAGCAGGCGGGCGGTGGCCAGTTGGTTGAAGCCGGTGTCCACGAAGACTTCCAGGGTCTCGGCCAGCAGCGGCTGGGCGTCGAGCGGCGCGAGCACCGCGGCCAGACCGCTGCGTGCGGGACCGCCCGCGGCGACGGTGAATTCGAACATGAGGTCCGGGCGGCGGCAGATCGGGTGCGGGCGGTCCAGGCAGCGGCCGAGTTCGGCGAGCATGCGGGCCTCGGCGAACACGGCCGGAACCTCGGCCCGTGAGGCCGCGGTGGCGACGCCGACCCAGAATGGTGCGGGCGCAAGGGGTTTGACGCCCGACGCCTCGGCCGGGGGTGCGGCCTGCCCGAGCGCGGGCCTGGCGTGCTGACCGTGCGCCGGCAGGCGGCTGGTGAGCGCTGCCAGGGTCGCGGTGCCGTCGTCGCCGGGTTGCAGCGGCAGCAGCGCGGTCCAGCCACCGCTGTCCAAGCGCAGGAACACGCCCGGGATCGCTTCCACACGATGGCGCAGTTCGCCGGTGTCGCCGCCGCGGGTGGTCCCGAGCCGGAACACGGCCAGCAGGAACGCGTCCGGCACCGCGATGGCCGGTTCCTCGGCCCATTCGATGGGATCGCGACCGGTCAGCAGCGCGTCGGCGATGGCGCGCCGGCGTTCGAGCAACTCCCAGCGCGGATCGTGCGCCCGCTGCACGCAAGCGGTGGCGATCCGGGTGGTCATGAGCGTGACGTACTGCAGCAGCGACACCGCCGCGTCATTGAGCAGCTCCCGCTCCGGCTCGGTCGCGGTGTCCTTGAGCCGCGACCAGATGTACTCCGCACCCAGGCTGTAGCGGCTCAGCACATCCTCGAGGGTCTCCCCGTCGCGCACCCGGCTCAACGCGATCTGCACCAGCTCATGGGTGTCCTCGGCCGAGGGCGTCCGACCCGAGCGGATGAAGTCGAAGAACAGGTCCACATTCAGCTTGGTGCCACGCTCGAAACCGCTGGTGACCAGCGGTTCCGGCAGGGTTCGGTAGGGCCCGACGGCCTCGGGGATCTGTTCGCGCGCCACGACCGCGCGCCGGTACAGCTCCTCGAGCGCTCGGTCCCGCAATCGCGCGTGCATCAACTCTCCTACTACCCGTACAGCGACTCGATAGTAGCGGCGTAGTTGGTTGCTATCGGTTTGCGCCTGAGTTTTCCGGTTGCCGTGAGGTTGTCGCTGCCCGGGGTCCACACGTCCGGGAGCACCGCGAACTTCTTGATCTGCTCGACGCGGGAGAGCTTGGCGTTCGCCGCGTCCACGCCCTCTTGCAGGGACTTCAGCACCGCCGGGTCCTGGGCCAGGGCCGGAATGCTCCGGTCGGTTAGCTGATGGCGCTCGGCGAAGGCGGCGGCCAGCTCGGGGTCCAGGCAGATCAGCGCGGTGTTGTAGGCGCGGCCCTCGCCGATCGCGACCACCGTGCCCGCCAGGGGAGTGCTCTCGGTGACCGTGTTCTCGATATTGGTCGGCGACATGTTCTTGCCCGCCGCGTTGATGATCAGTTCCTTCTTGCGGTCGACGATCTCGAGGAAGCCCTCGGAATCGAGTCTGCCGATATCGCCGGTGTGCAGCCAGCCCTCGTCGTCGATGGTCTCGGCGGTCTTGTCGGGGGCGTTGCGGTAGCCGCGCATGACCATCTTGCCGCGCACCAGCACCTCGCCGTCGGCGGCGAGGCGGACCTCCGCACCGGGCAGCGGCCGCCCGACGGTGCCGATCTTGATGCGTTCGGGGCGGTCGACGGTCGCGCCCGCCGTGCACTCGGTCATGCCGTAGCCCTCGCACAGCGGCAGGCCCAGGCCCAGGAAGAACTCGTGGGTGTCCTTCGGGATCGGAGCCGACCCGGTCACCGCGATACGGATCCGGTCCATGCCCAGCTGGGTGCGAATGGTATTGAGCACCAGGCGATCCGCGAGCTGGAACTGCAGGTTCTGCAGGAAGTTCTGACTCCGGCCTTCCGAGGCCGCGCGGGCCCGGGCCCGGCCGGTGTTGATCGCCCAGCCGATCAGCAACCGCTTGACCGGACTGGCCTCGGCGGCGAAGCGTTCCTCCAGCGCCGCTTTCACCTTGACCCACACGCGCGGCACGCCCAGGAACACCGTCGGATGCACCTCGGTGAGCGCGGCCGCCACCTGCTTGAGATCGGGGGAGGTGGTGATCTGGCCGCCGGTCAGGATCGACAGGTAGTGCGCGAACCAGCGATTCGCGGCGTGCGCGTCGGGCAGGTAGGAGACGACCTTGTCGGCGGGGGAGCCGCCGCCGAATTCGTCCACCACGCGCGCGTTCTCGAGGAAATTGGTGTGGGTGAGCTCCACGCCCTTGGGCGGTCCGGTGGTGCCCGAGGTGTAGACGATGGTCAGCAGATCCTCGGGATCGACCGCGCGCCACGCGGATTCGAAATCGAAATCCGGATTCTGCGTCGCTTCGATCTCGGTGAGCGAGACGCACCCCTCCGGCGTCTCGTCCACGCAGATCACCAGCTCGACCGTGATCCCCTGCGCGGCGGCCTTCTCGACCGCGGCGAGGACCTGGGGTGCGAACTGGCGCTCGCAGATGACCGCCTTGTTGCCGGCGTTGCCGAACTGGTAGACGAGCAGATCCACGGGGTTGGTGTTGTACACCGAGAACGGCGTCGCGCCGGTGTGCAGAATCGCGGTGTCGCAGAGGTGGAATTCGGGCCGGTTGGTCATCATCAGCGCCACGGTGTCGCCGCGCCCGATGCCGCGCGCCGCCAGACCGGTCGCGATGGCGCGCACCCGCTCGCCGTATTCACGCCAGGTGATGGCGACCGCGCCGCCCAGCGTGCGCAGTGCGACCTCGTCGGGGTACCTGGCCACATTGGCCTGGAACGCCTCGACCATGGTGCGCGGGGCCGTCCCCGCAACCGGTGTTGAACTCACGACCTACCTCTGGCTCGAACATGGCCGGGGCAGCCACTGTCCCCGGGGCTGTTTCCAGCACACCGCACAAAGGACCGGCCGGGCCACTGGCAATGGAGAAGATCTGGCTCGGGCGATTTGTGCATAGTGACAATGGCGGGATCTGAACGGGTCGGTTTTCGATGTCACGTCACCGGCCGAATCGATCTCGGTGCGCGGAAATTAACGAATGATCTTGGTACGCAATCTGATTCGGGGACCGCGGTCGATCGTGGAGTCGTATCGTGTTAGCACGAACAGGACCGCCGGACCCCGACCGGGCCGTCCGATCGGGTAGGCGTGCGCGGCCACGAGGAGCGAGCGGTGATCACCCCTACCACCAGCGGAGTACAGGACTACATCAACGCCGAGGAAGTCGAATACGTCGACATCCGATTCTGCGACGTCCCCGGCATCCAACAGCATTTCTCGATCCCGGCCGCCATGTTCGGCCCGGATCTGGTCGAGAACGGCATCGCCTTCGACGGGTCGTCGGTGCGCGGTTTCCAGGCCATCCACGAATCCGACATGCTGCTGCTGCCGGATCTGCGCACGGCGCAACTGGATTCGTTCCGGGCCGCCAAGACGCTCAACATCAGTTGTTTCGTGCACGATCCCCACACCCGCGTCGCCTACAGTCGTGATCCGCGCAATGTGGCCCGCAAGGCCGAGGAATACCTGCGCTCCACCGGCATCGCGGACACCGCGTACTTCGGCCCCGAAGCCGAGTTCTACATCTTCGATTCCGTCCGCTACGACACGACCATGAACCGGGCCTTCTACGAGGTGGATTCGGCGTCGGCGGACTGGAACACCGGTGAGAAGTTCAATCCTGACGGCACCCCCAACCGCGGCTACAAGGTGCGGCCCAAGGGTGGCTACTTCCCCGTCGCGCCCTATGACGCGGATGTCGATCTGCGCGACCGCATGTGCACCAACCTGCAGGTCGCCGGGTTCGAGCTGGAGAAGGGGCACCACGAGGTCGGCACGGCCGGACAGGCCGAGATCAACTACAAGTTCAACACCCTGCTCGCCGCCGCCGACGATCTCATGCTCTACAAGTACATCATCAAGAACACCGCGTGGGAGGGCGGCAAGACCGTCACCTTCATGCCCAAACCACTGTTCGGCGACAACGGCTCGGGTATGCATGTGCACCAATCGCTGTGGAAGGAAGGCGCGCCGCTGTTCTACGACGAGGCGGGCTACGCGGGCCTGTCGGATCTGGCGCGCCACTACATCGGCGGCCTGCTCCATCACGCGTCCTCACTGCTGGCCTTCACGAACCCGACGGTGAACTCCTACAAGCGCCTGGTCCCCGGCTACGAGGCCCCCGTGAACCTGGTCTACAGCCAGCGCAACCGTTCCGCGGCCGTCCGCATCCCCGTCACCGGCACCAGCGCCGCCGCCAAACGCCTCGAATTCCGTTGCCCCGACTCCTCCGGCAACCCCTACCTGTCCTTCGCCGCCATGATGATGGCCGGCCTCGACGGCATCGTGAACAAGATCGAGCCCGCCCTCCCCGTCGACAAGGACCTCTACGAACTCACCCCCGAGGAAAGCGCCGAAGTCACCCAAACCCCCGGCAGCCTCGAAGAAGTCATCAACCGCCTCGAATCCGACCACGAATACCTCACCCAGGGCGGCGTTTTCACCGAAGACCTCATCGACACCTGGATCCGCATCAAACGCGAATCCGAAATCGCACAAATCAACCTCCGCCCCCACCCCTACGAATTCGAGTTGTACTTCGACGTGTAGACCGGGCCACCGGTAGAAAGGAACATGCGGACCCGCTTCACGATCGAGCGGCGCCGACGTCGAGCCCGGGCCGAAGTTGGCGGACATAAACGTCCTGTGTCGCACGAGCGACAACGTTGCCGTCGGCGTCGTGGATCGTTGTCGTATGCGTGGTGATCGATTTGTCGCCATCGCTGGTCGCAAGCCGAATCTCTTCGGCTTGCGCGGCATCGAGTTCCATTATCGCGGTGACGATCCCGCGCCCCGGAGCAATGAACTCGATCCCGGACCTGGCACTCCAGACCCGATAACCGTCACCGGGCCATGATCCCGAAGAACGGATCGGTCATCGCGTACAGCGTCCTCCGAATGCCGCCCCATCGATATTCCGATTCCAGGGACGAACCCGATGCGACACCGCCGAAGGCAACCGCACCGAATCCCCAATTCCACTTATCCCGAAGCCCGACCAGCCGAGCCGCTCCACCTTATGCCAGCACGCCGAAGGCGACCTCGGGCAGTAGCCACATCGACCGCCGGGATCCGAGGTAGGTCGGTCCTGTCCTCGCCCGCTTGTCCGCTCGAGTGTCAGGCGGACAAGGGGTGATGTCGGTCGTCATCGGCGACATCAGGCGGTGAACCCTTCCTACCCGCCGGGCGTGGTCCGGGTCCTACTTCGACATGGCACGGTCGGCCGGGTGCAGAGCGCTGAGGGATTGCGGGAGCGGGGTTCCATGTAGGACGCCGAGGCGTTGGGTGGCGCGGGTCAGGGCGACGTAGAGTTCGGCCGCGCCGCGGGGGCCCTCGGCGAGGATGTGGTCGGGGTCGACCACCAGGACGGCGTCGAATTCGAGGCCCTTGGTTTGGGAGGCGGGGACGGTGCCCGGCATGCCGGGTGGGCCGATCACGATGCTGGTGCCCTCGCGTGCCGCCTCGTCGCGGATGAATTCCTCGATGGCCGAGGGCATCTCGTCGACGGGCAGTCGGCGGGACCACGGTTGGACGCCGCAGGCGCGGACCGACTCCGGGGGTTGGACGTCGGGAGCGAAGTCGGCCAGGACCCCGGCCGCTATCGCCATGATTTCGGCCGGGGTGCGGTAGTTGACGGTCAGGGAGCGGTAGAGCCAGCGGCCGGGGACATAGGGGTCCAGCATCGCGGCCCAGGAGGTGGCGCCCGCGGGGGAGCTGCGTTGGGCGAGGTCGCCCACCACGGTGAAGGAGTGGCTGGGGCAGCGTCGCATCAGGACTCGCCAGTCCATCTGCGAGAGCTCTTGGGCCTCGTCCACGACGATGTGGCGGTAGGTCCAATCGCGGTCGGACGCAGCGCGTTCGGCGAGTTCGCGAGTGTCGCGTTCGACGAAGCGTTCGGCCAGGTCCTCGCCGTAGAGGAGGTCGGTGGCGAAGAGGTGGTCCTCGTCGTCCATGTGGTCGGCGCGGTTCACCAGCAGATCCAGAACGCCTTCGGCGTAGGCGGCCTGGGCTTTTCGCTCGCGTTCTGCGGCGGCCTGCTCGGCGGTGGTGTCGCGGCCCAGCAGGTCGGTCAGCTCGTCGAGGAGCGGGATGTCCGAGATGGTCCAGGCCGCACCGTCTTCACGGTAGAGGGCCTGGCTCGCACCGGCCGCGCGCAGGCGGTCGGTGGACGAAAGCAGTTCCGCCAGCAGCTCTTCGGGCTCCAGGGTCGGCCACAGGTCCTCGATCGCGGCCCGGAAACCCTCGTGTTCGGCGAGCTCGCCGCGCAGGTCGGTGCGCATGTTCTCCCACGCCTCGCGGTCGTCGCGGGTCAGCCAGCCCTTGCCGATGCGGGCGATGGCGCGTTCGGTCAGCGCCCAGGTGAGGACCTCGAGGAACGCGGGACGGGCCTCGTTGTGCGGCCGCCCGCTCGCGCGCGCCTCCTCCCGCGCCCAGCCCGCGATATCGGCGTCGATTCGCACTGTGACATCGGTCAATTCGAGCGAGATCGGCTCCCGCGGCACCCGCTGCCGATCCGCGACGGCCGCCTCGAGGACGTCGAGGATCTTCAGCGAGCCCTTGAGCCGCGCCGCCTCCGGAGTGTCCTCGGCGGTCACCTGCAGTCCGGGCATGAGTTCGCCGGTCGTGGTGAACACCACGTTCGTCTCACCCAGCGACGGCAGCACCCGCCCGATGTGCTTCAGGAAGGCCTTGTTCGGGCCGACCACGAGCACTCCGTTGCGTTCCATCTGCTCGCGCTGGGTGTAGAGGAGATACGCCACCCGGTGCAGCGCCACCACCGTCTTGCCGGTGCCGGGTCCGCCCTCGATCACCAGCACGCCCGGGTGATCGAGGCGGATGATCCGATCCTGTTCGGCCTGAATGGTTGCCACAATGTCGCGCATGCCCTCGCCGCGCGGCGCGTTGACCGCCGCGAGCAATGCCGCGTCACCGCGCTCGCCGTCACCGGGGCGGCCGAAGACCTCGTCGGTGAAGTCGGTCACTTCCCGCCCGCGCGTGTGGAACTGGCGACGGCGGCGCATGTTCTCCGGGCTCGCGGCCGTCGCGATGTAGAACGCCTGGGCCGCCGGGGCCCGCCAATCCATCAGCAGCGGTTCGAATTCGTTCGCCTCGTCGAAGATTCCGATGCGGCCGATGTAGGAATGCTCGCCGGTCACGCTGTCGAGCCGCCCGAAGCACAAGCCGTTGTCGGCCACGCCCAGCCGCCTGATCTCGCGGGCCAGCACCCGTGCCTCGGCATCGCGCTCCACCAGCACCGTGGCATTGCCGCGCACGGTCAGCGTCTCGTTGTAGCGGCCCTTCACCCGCGCGCGCTCGGCGTCGAGCCGCTCGTACAGCCCGGCCACGTACTCCCGCTCCGAGCGCAGCTCGTTCTCATACCCCTGATCGGTCACCCGGCACCACACCTTCCCGCTTGGCCGTCCCCGCCCGCTGCGGACACCATTTCCGCAGGTTGCGGCCTTAGGTCAGCGATTGTGCGCCATTACCGGGGCCTTGTGGCAAGCCCCCCACTGTGTTATATGGTTGAAGGGGAGAGAACGACGATCCTCTCCATTCCTTCTTCCTCGAATCCCTAAACGGTCTCCGGTCGCTGCCCTCCCGAGGCCAGGGTCATGATGTCCTTGTTGCCGTCGGCCCACTGTGCGGTCATCACCACGCGATCGATCTTCCATTCGCCCTCCACCAGGCGCAGTCCGATGCGGTAGAGGCCGCCGAGCGTCCAGCGCGGCGAACCGAACCGGTTGGCCAGGAAGTGGACCGCCTGGAAGACCGCGGTCAGTTCGGCGCGGTCGCCGTCCACGGTGACCAGGTGGTTGCCGAGCAGATGCTGTGTGGCGTCGAAGCTTCCGATGAACTTCTCCCAGTCGGCGCGGACGAGCGCCGGGGTGACGGTGCTGGGCTCGCCGCCCCAGATGCTCGAATAGTCCAGGGTCACCTCGTCGGCGAACACGCTCGGGAAGCTGTCCCAATCGCTGATGTCGATGTACCAGAACAGGCGAGTGGCGGCCTCGATGATGTCGGCGCGCTGCTGAGCGGTGGCGTTCATGTCAATTCTCCTACTGTGCAATGGAATCGGTGAGGGGTAGCAGATCGCGCGCGGCGAGCACGCCGCGGGCGACGGTCATGGCGGAGAGCACGCGGGGAAATCCCGCGTAGGGGAGGGCCTGCAGGACCGCTTCGACGATCTCGCCCGGTGTCACACCGGCATTCAGCGCGGACCCGAGATGGGCCTCGAGCTGCGGCCGGGTGTCACCGAGCGCGATGAGCGCGCCGATGATCACCAGTTCGCGGCGACCGGCATCCAGTCCGGGCCTGGAATGGATGTCGCCGTAGGCGAATTCGACGGCGAAGCGGTGCAGATCCGGTGCGATATCGGCCAGCTGGCCATAGACCCGGCCCCGGATGCCTCCCGGCCCTCCGAGCTCGGCCTGGCGGGCCGCTCCCCGCTGGAATCTCTCGTTCATGATTCACAGCCTGCTCGGCCCGCGAATCCGCAACCAGTGCACGCCGTGCCTCGTACTCCCAGGGCCACCCACGCTGTGCCAGACTTCGGGCATGGCAGTGCGTGAGGACCTGGCGGAATTCCTGAAGTCCCGGCGAGCGCGGGTGGATCCGCAAGAGTCGGGCCTGCCGCCCTCGGGCCTGCGCCGCGTCCCCGGCCTGCGCCGATCCGAACTGGCCCACCTGGCCGGCATCAGCGCCGAGTACTACCAACGCCTGGAACAGCGCCGCGCCGCCAACCCGTCGCCCGAAGTACTCGAATCGCTGGCAACGGCCCTGCGGCTCAATCCCATCGAAACCGAGCACCTGCACGCCCTCGCGCACCCGCCCCGCATCCTCGAAACCGCGGCCCCCGCGCCCCGCCCCGAACTGCTGCGCATGCTCGATCTCATCGACAAGGCCCCCGCGGTGGTCATCACCGACCTGTTCGACGTCCTGGCCGCGAACCCCCTCGCCCACTACGTCTTCGGCGACATGGCCGACAAGAACATGGCCCGCGCACTGTTCTTCGACCCCGCCGCCCACGACTTCTACCGCGACTGGGACGACGTCGCCGCGGCCACGGTCGCCCAGCTGCGCCGCGTCGCGGGCCTGTACCCGAACGACCCCGCCACCCTCGCCCTCATCGACGAACTCGCCACCGGCAGCACGGAATTCGCGGCCCTCTGGCCCACCGGCGACGTCGAACTGCGCACCCACGGCGGCAAACTCATCCGCCACCCCCACTCCGGCGACCTCAGCTTCTCCTACGAAAACCTCGAACTCCCCGGCGACCCCCGTCAGCGCATCGTCACCTTCACCCCCGACCCGGGCACCATCCTCCCGGTCCTCTGACCCGGCTCTCGGGCTTGGTGGCCGAGGAAATGGCGCGAGCCGCTTCCCGGCTGCTTTCCGAAAACGGGCTGCGCGGTCGCAAATACGCCATCGACGCGGTGTTGGCCACTGGCGATGCGGCAACCGCGGCCGGGTGGTCCTGATGACCTCGGATCCAGCGGATATGCGGGCCCTGTGTGGCGATGCGGTGCGCATCATCGCACTGTGAGGAAGTCCGACGCGCCGAGGGGTGGATACGTGTCGGGCGGGCGCGTTGTCGTTAGATTGGGGGCAGAACGGATCGGTCGTGACGCGAGATTGCCCGCAGGGAGGCGGGTTCGGGTCACGGTGCGGGAATACCGTTGTGACACAACGTGCCACGCGAGCAACCACGCGTGGTCATGTGGGGTGGGTTGAAACTATGACCTTTACCTCACTGGCCGCGCGCGGTGGTGGTGCGGTCATACGATCCGGGGCTGACATATGCGGGAAGGCGAGTAGGCCATGGATCGAAATGCGTTCGTCGAAGTGATGAACGACGCGAGCGGCATGCTGGAAGCCGGGCTGGCGCAGGAGGCGCTGGCACGGTTGGCGGCGTTCGACGACGGCCTGGTCGTGGCGCCCGAACCCAAGGATTACGGCTGGATCGTGTCCTACCGCTTCCGATCCGCCTTCGCCGCGGGCGATTACGCCCAGGCCCTGCACCTGGCCGAACACGGACCGGCCCGATTCCCGGCCGACATCCCGCCCGCCACCATGGCCACCATGTACTCGATGGCCGTCGAGGCCGCCACCCAGCAGGAACTCCCCGACAGCGCCGTCATCATGGCCGACCGCTGCATCGAACTCAGACGCGCGCACGGCGAACACTCCGAAGTGCTGATGGCCGCCATGACCGCCTGCACCCTGCTGGGCGACCTCGAAAGACACGACCTGGCAAGCAGATACGCCCAGCTGCTGATCACCGAGGGCGTCGGCCACGACGACTACCGCGGCTACGGCTACTACGCGCTGTGCGCGGCCATCGAACAGGGCGTCGGCGGGCACCTGATCGACACCCTGCGGGCCGGTCGCGAATGGCTCGAGAGCCAGGACAACGAATTCGCCCGGGTCGCACTGGAATATCTGCAGAGCGCACCCGCCCTGCAAGGCCCGCTCGCCGTCAACCTCGATCTGGCCGACCCGCTCGGCAACGGAGTTCCGCTCTCCGACCCGCTGAGCGAGGGCGCCGCCGCCGAACCGCCCGCCAGCGCCGCGCCCTACCCGCCCGCGAATGCCGCGCCCTACCCGCCCGCGAACGCCGCGCCCTACCCGCTCGGCAACGGCGCGCCGCTGCCGGAGGCCCCCAGCCCCGCCGATTCCATGCAGACCCAGTACCTGCCAGTCGGTGACGGCCTCCCGCCCGCCGCACCCGGCCCACAGCAGCCGCCCCCCGAACAGATCGCCGGCGGCGAGACCGCCGACGCCCTCATGGACGCCAACCGTCCCGGCATCGCCGCGGCCGCCTACCGGGCACTCATCGACGACGCCATCGGCACCGGCCGCCCCGACCCGCTCATCATGGGCAAGGCCACCCTCGGCATGCTCACCGCCCTGATCTTCGACAACCGTGTCGGGGAGGCGCATTCGGTATGGGTCGACGAGCAGGGCCCCACCTACCTGGGTATCTGGTCGCTCGAGAACGGGCAGACCTCCGTCCACGACGCCATCGCCTACAACCTGGTCGCCGCGTTCCTGCACTCGCTGAGCACCGGCGACCCGAACGCCGCCAACCACGCCGTCGACGCGCTCATGACCCGAAACGTGGAGTGGGCCTACGAGAACGACCCGCAGGTCGTGCCCGCCATGATCAACACCTGGCGCCGCCACTTGCTCGAGATCCACAATGGCGAACCCGCCCCCGAATACCGCTGGCAGCTCACCCAGGCTGAACAGCGCTGGGGCCACCCCGTCCCCGAGGGCGGCCTGTACTGGATGCGCCCCTACCGCTGGGTCGTCGACTGGGTCTGAGGCGCTCGCCCTAGGCTGGAGCCCATGGCAGCGACCGAAATCTGGCACAACCCGCAGTGCTCCAAGAGCCGTGCCGCCAAGAGTGTCCTCGAGGAAACCGGCGCCGACTACACCGAACGCCGCTACCTCGACAACCCGCCCTCGGAAGCCGAAATCCGCTCGGCCCTGACCAAACTCGGCCTCGAGCCCTGGCAGATCACCCGCACCGCCGAGGCAGAAGCCAAGGAACTGGGCATCTCGAAGTGGGGCAGGACCCCCGCCGACCGCGACCGCTGGATCGAGGCTCTCGCCACCCACCCCCGCCTCATCCAACGCCCCATCGTCTTCACCGCCGACGGCCGCGCCTACCTCGCCCGCGACGAGGACACCCTCAACGAACTCCGCTGACCCACAACACCTACCAACCAAGACCAACATGCACTCAGGAACGCGACCCGGACAAATTCCGCCCCTCATTGCATGTTGATCTTGAAAACTGACGACGACAGCCCCGTGACGGAATCCACGGGGCTGTTTTGTCTCTTTTTCTAGGCGCGCCGGGACACACGAGCGGTACTGATTCATCCCGCCGGGATGCCCGGGGTGCGCAATGATCAGGCCAGCCGGAAAACGGGAAACCCCGGCGCGATGTCCGCGAGTTCGGCGTCGGTGGCGTCCTGGGTGACGCCCTCGAAGAACCGCCCGACTTCCCAGCCCCAGCGGTCGAGGTAAGCCCGCAGAACCGGGATCTTGTCGGCATCAGCGACTTCGGTGGCGGTGAATGCCTCGACCTTGCGCCCGAGCCGGATCTCCCCGGCCCCCGCGACGCGGAGGTTGCGGACCCACTGGGTGTGGCCGCGCGGCGCGACCAGGTACCGATTGCCGTCGTCGGTGGTCAGGACGTTGACGAGGGTGGTCCGCCATTCCCCGGACTTGCGCCCGCGCACGGCCAGCAGCCGCCCGCCCGCCACGTCGATCCCGAGCTTGGGAAGCCAGTTGGCGATCCGGTTGAAGATCGGGTCCATGCCCGTCGGGCCGATGTAGCGGGTGGCTGCGGTGTGGGTGTCCATGACGACTTCCTTCGAGTCTTAGAGAGCGGTGCTCTCTGTTGAGAACAGTGTGCTCGCATCGTCGACGCAAAGTCAAGAGCACTGCTCTCGAAATATTGCGGTGTTCCGATTCGTGGCACACTGTCCGGATGAGCGTTCCCCGGACCGCCCGCGCACGGGCCCGAGCCGAGATCACCCGCGAGATCACCGACGCCGCCCGCCGCCAACTCGCCGAATCGGGCGCCCCCGCGCTGTCCCTGCGTGCGATCGCCCGCGAGCTGGGCATGGTGAGTTCGGCGCTCTACCGCTACTTCCCGAGTCGCGACGAACTGCTGACCGCACTGATCATCGAGGCCTACAACGCCCTCGGCGACACCGCCGAACGCGCCGTGGCCAACGCGGAAACCCCCCGCGCGCAGTTCCTCGCCGCATCGAATGCCGTGCGCGACTGGGCGATCGCGCACCCGCACGAATACGCACTGGTGTACGGATCCCCGGTGCCGGGATATCACGCACCGGAGACCACCATCGGCCCGGCCTCGCGCGCGCCGATCGCGATGCTGCAGATCGTGCACCGCGCCTGGGAGGCAGGGACGCTGAGCGTTCCCGGCGATGCGCTGACCCCGGACCTGTCGGCCCAATCCGCGAACATCGCGGCCATGATCGCTCCCGGCTTGCCGGAACCAGCGGTGGCGCGGGCATTCATCGCACTGACCCAGCTGTTCGGCATGGTGACCTTCGAACTGTTCGGCCAGCTCGACAACAGCATGGATCCGGCCGGGCCGTTCGTCGCCTACGCGATGGAAGCCATGGCCGACTTCATCGGTTTGTCGGCCTGATCCGGCTCACAGCGGAAACGGCGGCGCGCCGATCCCGGTGATGCGCAGATTCCCCCATGGATCGCGTTCCTGGAGCACGCCGGGCGCGGGGGCCCCGCCGGGAACGGTGAGGAAGACCTGCCCCCGGCCGGGTTCCGGAAGTTCCGCGCCACCGTCCTCGGAAATTCGTCCGTACCAGTGGAATTGGCCGTCGGTCGGGTCGAGATGCCCGGTCAGTGCCACCCGCACCGCCACCTCGGCGCCCGGCGCGTCCAGCAGCGCGGGCCCCGAATAGTCCGGTGCCGGTTCGGGATCGGTGAGTTCTTCCCGTGGCTCGGTCGCGCGCCGGGTGCGCCGGAACCTCACAGCAGCCCTCGCCGCCGCCAGATGCGCTTGCCGATGGGCCCGATCAGCCCCTGTTTGTCCAGGAACGCACCGAGATTGGCGGCCCCGAGCCCGAGTGCCCGCCGCGAATGCGGATTGGCGCGCGCCATCTTCCGCGCCGCCCGCCCGTCCTCGATGCCCGCCCGCGCGTACATGTGCCAGTTGGTCATCAGGTACACGAACAGGGGAGCGGCCACCGCGACACACAGTCGCGTGTACCGCATTTCGGCCCTGGACATGGTCGGCACCCGGTGTGCCAGGGCATCTCGCGCGAACCCGATGTGCCGCGCCTCCTCGGTGACGTGAATCCGCATGGCGCGCGCCACCAATGGCTGCAGTTGCGGATCCTCGAGCGTGCGGCGCTGGATGGCGTCGAAGATCTCCTCGCCCACCAGCGCCCCGACCCACACCATGGAGCCCTGCAGGAACAGTTGCAGCGAGGCGATCGTCCAGCGTTCGAATCGATTGGGCCAGTAGGGCCGCGACTCGATGCGGTCGATGAGCTTGCCGAACATCATCATGTGCCGGCATTCGTCGCCCATCTCGGTGAGCGTGTAGTGCGCGTGCCGCGAGGTCGGATCGCTCGCCATGAGCTCGCGCAGCAGCAGCCGGTTGAGCAGGTTCTCGAACCAGATGCCCACCGAGAGCACATTGGCCAGTTCCTCGCGGGACAGGTCGCGCCGCTGCTCGGGTGTCATCGCCTCCCACAGCGGTGTGCCGTAGAGCGAGATGACCTCCGGTGGCAGAAAGAGCTTGTCCGGATCCAGTGGCGCATCCCAGTCCAGGTCGACCACGGGGTCGTAGGACTTCTTCACCGATCCGGTCAGCAAACGCTGGGCGAAGGACTCGCGCGGGGAGAGTGCGGTGGGTGTCGGGCTGGTGACAGCGTTGTCGCCCATGACAGCTCCTGACTCTTTACTGATACAGGCTGTTACACTCAGATTAGTGGTACATGCTGTCTCGGTCAACGATGAGGTGAGTATCGTGAGGCGAGTGACCGGCACCCGACGCAGACCCTCGCAGGCGACTCCTGGGCACCGAGAATCCGCCGCGGACGGCCGCAGTACCCGCTGGGACGGCCACAAGGCCCGCCGCCGCGCCGAGATGCTCGACGCCGCGCTGGCCGTCATCGAGGAGAACGGCACCGAGATCTCCGTCCAGCAGATCGCCGACCGCCTGCACGTCCCGCGCCCGGTCGTCTACCGGCACTTCGACGGTCGCGCCGACCTCGACGACGCCATCCGCCGCCACATCGTGGAATCGCTGATGGCCGAACTGCTTCCGCGCCTGCACCCCGACGGCACCGTCCGCGAGCTGGTGCGCGGCGCGGTCGGCACCTATGTCGGCTGGGTGGAACGCCACCCGCACCTGCACCGCTTCCTCGCCGCCGCCGACCCGCACGGCGACTCCGCGACCGTCCTGGCCGGTGCCCGCGACCGGATCGGCGGCCAGCTGGCCGACCTGTTCGCCGACACCCTGCAGCGCTTCGGCATCGACCGGAACCGCGCCCGCCCCATGGCCTTCGGCACCGTCGGGTTCGTCGACGGCGTGGTCAACAGCTGGCGTGCCGCCCCCACCCTCACCTCCGAGCAAGTCGAGGGCATCCTCACCGAATCGGTCCTGGCGCTGCTCGAGGGCAACGCCCGCAGCCTGGATGTGCCGCTCACCCGCGACACCGTGGTGAGCGAGCTGATGGCCCGCGCGCAGCTGAGCCCGCGCAGCCCGGCGGGAGTTGCTACGGTGGTCGCCGACCTGTAGTCCCGGATGGAGGTCGCGTGCGTGAATCCCTGGGCGCGGCGCTGATCCGCACCACCGTGCTGGCCGGTATCGGCTGCGCTCTCACGGTCGTGGCCGCCCCGCTCGCCGCCGCGGATGTCGAGCTGCCGGACGGCCTGCACTGCGATGTGCTCGACTGCCGCAACGACACCGATCAGGACTACGCGATCTCGGGCTCCATGCAGTGCGAGTACGGCGACTCCGACGGGGGCGGCAATTCGAGCACCGAGGATTTCGCCGATATCGTCCCGGCGCACACCGTCTTCCGGCTCTCGGGCTGCCTCGGCGGACAGTCGCCCTACCTGCGCTCCATCGACTGGGTGAGATAGACCGTCAACGTCCCGCGCCGGTCAGGGCGCGATAGCTGCGATTCCACAGCCACTCCACCGGGCCGCGATCGACGCGCCGCAGCCAGAAGTGCGCGAACATCAGCATCAGCGGGCACACCAGCACATAGATCCCGACGGTGAACGGCACCCGGGAATTGGCCGAGACCAGGCCCGCCAGGCCCAGACCCCAGCCGTAGCACAGCAATCCCGCCACCAGGTTCTGAAGGATGTAGCAGCTCAACGCCATTCGGCCGACCTCGCCGAAGCGGCGGCCCACCCAGCCCGGACCGGGACGGTGGGCGTAGACCTCGGCGACCAGGGCGAGCAGGCCCAGCGAGACGACGGGCGCGGTGCCGTAGCGGGTGAGCAGGATGAGATCGCCGCCGGCCATGCCCAGCACCAGGTCGAGGGGCGCCGCGATGGCGAGGCCGATCACCATGAGCCGCTTGCGGATCCGCGCGCCCTCGACCTCGAAGATTCCGGCCCGGAACAGGCGTGCGCCCAGCAGGAACAGGGCGATCGACATCGGGAAGATGAAGACGGGTTCGAGCCGGAACAGCAGGATGTGATCCCAGCGGAACGCCACCAGATCCCAGAACGAGCCGTCCGCATAGGGATTCGGATCCAAGGGCTGGTGGCCGCCGGAATCGCTGTCGGGTGCGACGGTGATCGCCACCGCGATCAGCGAGAGCATCGTCAGGTGGATGCTCGCCGCCGCGATCAGCCAGCGTCGCTGGGCCCGCTGGCTCGTCGCCAGGATGAACGCCACCACCAGTCCGGTGAGCGCGTATCCCATGAGCACGTCGAATTCGGCGACGAAGAAGAAGTTGACCAGTCCGTCCAGCAGCAGCAGCCCCGCCCGCACCGGATATCCGCCCGGCCAGGCCCGCCCGCCGCGCACCGCCGATCGCTGCTGGATAGCCAGCCCGATGCCGAACATGATGGTGAGCAGTCCGAGGAACTTCCCTTGTGCCAGTTGTTGCAGCAACCGCTCGGTCCACAACCACATGCCGTGCGGTTCGTCACTGCGCGTGATATATCCGAGCAGCCCTTCGGCATTGGTGAAGATCCAGATATTGGTGCCGAGCGTGCCCAGAATGGCGATGCCGCGCAGCACGTCCAGCGCGGGTAACCGCCCCGAACGAGGCTGCGTGGAAACGGGATTCGGGTCGTCGGCGACCGTCGTGACCAGGGGCGCGGGGCGCGGAGCGGAAGCCGGATCGACCATGCCGATCATTGTGTCGTCGCCCCTGCGTCATTCGGATCGCCCGCGAGGACGACCGGGTGTACGACTCGCGAATGACCCGAACCCGGACAGTCCACCCGCGTCACGGCGTGTCCTTCGCCTAGGCTCGAACCCATGCAGCGCATCATCGGAATCGAGGTCGAGTACGGCATTTCGACGCCTACCGAGCCGTCGGCCAACCCGATTCTCACGTCGACCCAGGCGGTGCTCGCCTACGCCGCGGCCGAGGGCGTGCCGCGCGCCAAGCGCACACGCTGGGACTACGAGGTGGAATCGCCGTTGCGCGACGCGCGCGGTTTCGATCTCGGCAGGCTCAACGGGCCCGCGCCGGTGATCGATGCCGACGAGGTCGGGGCGGCGAACATGATCCTCACCAACGGGGCTCGCCTCTACGTCGACCACGCCCACCCGGAGTACTCCGCGCCCGAGGTCACCGACCCGCTCGACGCGGTCATCTGGGACAAGGCCGGAGAACGCGTCATGGAGGCCGCGGCGCGCTACGCCTCGAGCGTGCCCGGCGCGGCGCGCATGCAGCTGTACAAGAACAACGTCGACGGCAAGGGCGCCTCCTACGGCACCCACGAGAACTACCTCATGAGCCGTGAAACCCCGTTCAACCAGATCATTCTCGGGCTGACGCCGTTTTTCGCGTCGCGCCAGGTGATCTGCGGTTCCGGCCGTGTCGGGATCGGGCAGTCCGGCGATACGCCCGGCTTCCAGCTGTCCCAGCGCGCGGACTACATCGAGGTCGAGGTCGGCCTCGAGACCACCCTCAAGCGCGGCATCATCAACACCCGCGACGAGCCGCACGCCGACGCCGACAAGTACCGCCGCCTGCACGTCATCATCGGCGACGCCAACCTGGCCGAATGGTCCACCTACCTCAAGGTCGGCACCACCGCCCTGGTGCTCGACCTGATCGAGGCCGGCGAGGACCTGTCGGATCTGCAGCTGGCCCGCCCCGTCACGGCCGTGCACACCATCAGCCACGACCCGACGCTGCGGGCCGCCGTCGCCCTCTCCGATGGCCGCGAACTGACCGGCCTTGCGCTGCAACGCATCTACCTCGACCGGGTCGAGAAGTTCATGGACCGCATCGGCAACGACGACCCGCGGGCCAAGGACGTCATCGAGAAGTGGGCCCATGTGCTCGACCTGCTCGAGCGCGACCCCCTCGAAACCGCCGACCTGCTCGACTGGACCGCCAAACTGCGCCTGCTGGAAGGCATGCGCAACCGCGAGGGCCTGTCCTGGGCGGCCCCGAAACTGCATCTGGTCGACCTGCAGTACTCCGACGTCCGCCTGGACAAGGGCCTCTACAACCGCCTGGTGGCCCGCGGCTCCATGCAGCGCCTGGTCTCCGAGCAGCAGGTGATGGACGCCATGACCAACCCGCCCACCGACACCCGCGCCTACTTCCGCGGCGAGTGCCTGCGCCGCTTCGGCGCGGATATCGCGGCGGCCAGCTGGGATTCGGTCATCTTCGACCTCGGCGGCGACTCCCTGGTCCGCATCCCGACCCTGGAACCGCGCCGCGGTACCAAGTCCCACGTCGGCAAACTCCTGGACGGCGTGCACACCGCCTCGGAGCTGGTGCAGCAACTGACTCACTAGTAGTCCCGGAAGAGGGGTACGCGGAGCAAACCGCGTACCCCTTTTTCATGTCCATGACATGGCATCCAGGAGATCGCGGGCACAGCACAATGGCGTTTAATCCGGCATGTTCTCGGTGGCGGTGGGTAGTGTTGGGGGACGAGCATCGGATCTTCTCCGGTGCTCGCCGATGATCACAGAGGAGGTCGGCTGCTATGGCACAAGAGCAGACCAAGCGCGCCGGTGGCGGCGACGAGGACGAGGGCCCGGTCGGCGACGGCGGGGCGGGACAGGAGCGTCGCGAGAAGCTGGCGGAGGAAACCGACGACCTGCTCGACGAGATCGACGACGTGCTCGAGGAGAACGCGGAGGACTTCGTCCGTGCGTACGTTCAGAAGGGCGGCCAGTGACCCAAGGTGACCCCCTGCGGCTCCAGTTGGGGTTCGCCCAATCCTCTTTCTCCGAGTACCTGCGTCTCCACGCACCGGAATTGTTGCCCGGCAACGGAATCGGATCGAACGGCACGCACCCCAATCCGGGCGTGCCGTCCGATATCGCTCCGCACGGCACCACCATCGTCGCGGTCAGCTACCGCGGCGGTGTGCTGATCGCCGGCGACCGCCGCGCCACCCAGGGCAACCTGCTGGCACAGCGTGACATCGAGAAGGTGTACATCACCGACACCTACTCCGCGGCCGGCATCGCCGGTACCGCGGGCATGGCGATCGAGATGATCCGGCTGTTCGCGGTGGAGCTCGAGTACTACGAGAAGATCGAGGGCGTCCCCCTCACCTTCGACGGCAAGTCCAACAAGCTGTCGAAGATGGTGCGCGACAACCTCCCCGCGGCCCTGCAGGGCCTCGCGGTGGTGCCGCTGCTGGTCGGCTTCGACCCCGATGCGCAGGACCCGGACAAGTCCGGGCGCATCGTGTCCTACGACGTGGTCGGCGGACGCAGCGAGGAGCGCTTCGGGTACACCGCGGTGGGGTCGGGTTCACTGTTCGCCAAGTCGTCGCTGAAGAAGACCTACACGCGTGGCCTGAATCAGGATCGGGCGTTGCGGATCGCGATCGAATCGCTCTTCGACGCCGCCGACGACGACACCGCCACCGGTGGGCCGGACACGATGCGCAACATCTACCCGACCGCGATCGTGATCGACGCCGAGGGCTCCGAGGAAGTCACCGAGGAGCGGCTCAAGGAGATCACCCGGGCCATGGTGGAGGAGCGGGCCGCGCTGGCGGCAGAGGGGATCGGCGAAGCATGACACTGCCGTATTACGCGTCCGCCGAACAGATCATGCGCGACAAGACCGAACTCGCGCGCAAGGGCATCGCGCGCGGTCGGTCGGTCGTCGTGCTGGTCTACGACAAGGGCGTGGTGTTCGTGGCCGAGAACCCCTCGGCCACCCTCCACAAGATCAGTGAGTTGTACGACCGCGTCGGCTTCGCCGCCGTCGGCAAGTACAACGAGTTCGAGGCGCTGCGCCGCGGCGGAATCCTGCAGGCCGACCTGCGCGGATACCAGTTCGACCGCCGCGACGTGACCGGGCGGTTCCTGGCCAACCTGTACGCGCAGAGCCTCGGCACCATCTTCACCGACCAGCTCAAGCCTTATGAGGTGGAGATCTGCGTCGCGGAGGTGGGATACCCGGAGCAGTCCTCGAATTCGGTGCTCTACCGCATCAATTTCGACGGATCCATCGTCGACGAACGGGAATTCGTGGTGATGGGCGGCAACACCGACCCGATCACCACCGCCCTCAAGGCGTCCTACAAGCCCGGCCTCGACCTGCATTCGGCCATCACCACGGCGGTGGCCGCGCTGCAGAAGGCTGTTCCCGAAGGGGACAAGGACAAGTCCCGGACCCTGAGCCCCGGGTCGCTCGAGGTGGCGACTCTGGAGCAGGGGCGTCCGCGGCGGGCGTTCCGGCGGATTCAGGGCGCGACCCTGCAGGAACTGGTGACCGGCAAAGCGCCGAACGCCAAGGCTGCGGCCGAGGCTGAGAAGCCGTCCAGCGGCGACCCGTCGTAACCCGCAGCGGCGCAAGCAGATCCCGCGAATCGGGATTAGGCCCCTTTGCACTCCGTGCGAGAGTGCAAAGGGGCCTTGCTATTTCGAGTCTCGGGCGGAAGTGCCAAAGGACAAAAGACGCCTGGATCAGGGAGAGGGGGCTGACTGGGTCGGGAGCCCGAGCTCGGTTCCAGCCTCCTCGAGGCCAGAACCGCGTTGGCCTCCCAGCGTGGATGCCCGGTTCCAGCCCCACCCTTACGCCGAGTGGCACATTTTTCCGGACGAACCGGACATAACCCCTCCAAAATGTGCCACTCGACGAAAGGGCCACGGCGTGTTGGGGATTCGGGGCCGTGTCGGGATGGGGAGGGAGGGTGTTTTGGGTCTTTGTCTTTGTGTTTTGTCTCGAGAAGGTGATGCGTGCAGTCTGTGGGCTGGTAGGTGAGTTATGGCTCTCAACTTGGCGTCAGCCCAAGTCCGGTAGGGCAGGCGACGTGCCCACACTTCCTCGTTGTTCTGCGCACGCTAGTGCAACTCGAGCATCGGTGGGGCAATCAGCCCACAAGGCCCCACCTTTGGAGATGCTCGAACCCGAATTAGGGACGTGAGTCCTGCACAACCGCCGCCCGCGCGCCGGGCTTCTTGACAGCCCCCTTCATGGCCAGCCCGCCAGGCTTGGCGGCCGGAGTCGCGGGTGTCTGGCCGGTGGCGGCATCAGCTTCGATGGGAGTCGCAGCGGCGGAAGCGGTTTCGGTCTTCGCGCCCGGTGCCTTGGCGGCGCTCTTCATCTGCAGGCCCTTGCCGCCGGGGGATTTGAGGCCGCCCTTCATGCCGAGTCCGCCCGGCTTGGCGGTCGGCGTCGCCGCCTCGGCGGTGGCTTCCGCGGGAGCCTCAGCGGCAGCGGGAGCCTCGGCCGGAGCCTTCGCGCCTGGTGCCTTG
>NZ_WRPP01000014.1 GCF_009760405.1 Nocardia terrae | reverse complement strand
CAGGCCGGGATCGCCGGTGACGATGTTGCGAGAACTGACGAGCACCCGCGCCAGAGCGGCGACCTGAGGTCTCGGCACCTGGTAGACGCTCTGCAGCACATAGACGGTCTCGGCCAGGATCAGATCCGGCAATTGCAGCGAATCAGCCTGCGCGAGAAAGGCTGTCGCCCGGCGACCCATTTCGGGCGGGTCCTGCGTGAGATGGCGAACCAGGATATTCGTGTCCAGGAAAACGGTCACGGCTCACCTCCTTCGCCCCATTGCGCCGCCCAGGCCGGGATCGCCGGTGACGATGTTGCGAGAACTGACGAGCACCCGCGCCAGAGCGGCGACCTGAGGTCTCGGCACCTGGTAGACGCTCTGCAGCACATAGACGGTCTCGGCCAGGATCAGATCCGGCAATTGCAGCGAATCAGCCTGCGCGAGAAAGGCTGTCGCCCTGCGGCCCATTTCGGGCGGGTCCTGCGTGAGATGGCGAACCAGGATATTCGTGTCCAGGAAAACGGTCACGGCTCACCTCCTTCGCCCCATTGCGCCGCCCAGGCCGCCTCCCGAATCTCCTCCCAGGATCGACCCCGGACCTGCGGTGGGACGGGCACACTGCCCGCCAATTCGAGCAAGTCGGGGGTGCGGGCCAAAACCACGACCTGCCCCTCTACTCGGAAGAGGACGTTGTCACCGACGTGCAGTTCCAGCGCGTCACGAATCGCCTTGGGCACTGTTAGCTGCCCCTTCGACGTCAGCCGGGCAACCGCGTCCATGATGTCTCCTTACTTTGGCCCCAAAGTAAGGATACGACGACCTGGGGCAGCAGAGGCGAAGAGCCGCGGTACGAATCTTGTACCGGCCCTTCCCTGATCTGCGGAGCACCGGCTCCCCATACAAAAGGAACCGGGGCCAGCATGCTTTGCATGCCGGACATTCCCAACCTGCGTAGCGCCGACCCATGCAAAAAACCGGGGCCAGCACTTTGTGCTGGCCCCGGCTCTGTTCTTGCGTGCTACGCGAATCGCGTGAGAGGTCAGTCCTCTTCGGCGAAGTTGCGGGTGCGGTTCGGATCCACCGGGATGCCCGGTCCGGTGTTCGTGGAGAACGTCACCTTCTTGACGTAGCGGCCCTTCGCGGTGGAGGGCTTGACACGCAGGATCTCGTCGAGCGCGGCGCCGTAGTTCTCGGCCAGCTTCTTGTCGTCGAAGGAAGCCTTGCCGATCACGAAGTGCAGGTTGGCCTGCTTGTCGACGCGGAAGTTGATCTTGCCGCCCTTGATGTCCTGAACGGCCTTGGTCACGTCGGGGGTGACGGTGCCGGTCTTGGGGTTCGGCATCAGACCACGCGGGCCCAGGACACGCGCGATACGACCGACCTTGGCCATCTGGTCCGGGGTGGCGATCGCGGCGTCGAAGTCCAGCCAGCCGCCCTGGATCCGCTCGATCAGGTCCTCGGCGCCCACGGCGTCGGCACCGGCGGCCTCGGCCTCAGCGGCCTTGTCGCCGACGGCGAACACGATGACGCGGGCGGTCTTACCGGTGCCGTGCGGCAGGTTGACGGTGCCGCGGACCATCTGGTCGGCCTTGCGGGGATCGACACCCAGGCGAACCGCGACCTCAACGGTGGCGTCGGTCTTGGTGGTGGCGGTCTCCTTCGCGAGCCGCGCGGCGGCCAGCGGGGCGTACAGCGCGCTCTTGTCGACCTTGGCGGCCGCCTCGAGATAAGCCTTGCTTCGTTTTGCCATTTTTGTCTGTCCTTGTCTAAGTCAGAAGTGGTGCGGGACAGGCGGTCCCTTCCACGCGAGCTCGGTATCGCCGTTCGGCGACACGAAAGCTCTACTCCGCGATGGTGATACCCATCGAGCGGGCGGTACCAGCGATGATCTTCGCCGCGGCGTCGATGTCGTTGGCGTTCAGGTCTTCCTGCTTGGTCTTGGCGATCTCACGGATCTGATCCATGGTGACCTGCGCGACCTTGGTGCGGTGCGGCTCGGCGGAGCCCTTCTGCACACCGGCGGCCTTCAGCAGCAGACGCGCGGCGGGCGGCGTCTTCAGCTTGAAGTCGAACGTGCGGTCTTCGTAGACCGTGATCTCGACCGGGATGACGTTGCCACGCTGCGACTCGGTCGCCGCGTTGTACGCCTTGCAGAACTCCATGATGTTGACGCCGTGCTGACCCAGCGCGGGGCCGACCGGCGGGGCCGGGTTCGCGGCGCCAGCCTGGATCTGGAGCTTGATAAGCCCAGAGACCTTCTTCTTCTTCGGGGGCATCTTTCTTCCTTGGTTAGGTTTCTTACGGATCACCCGTAAGCCTTTTCCGGGATGTGCGCCCTGGCGAGTGTCAAGCTCCGGCCCAAGGCACAACCCGGCAAGTCTACGTGAACGCAAAAAAGGCGGTGACACCGGGTGAAACCCGGGCCACCGCCTTCATGCGACTAAATCTTGGCGACCTGGGTGAAGCCGAGCTCCACCGGAGTCTCGCGGCCGAAGATCGAGACCAGCACCTTGAGCTTCTGCTGCTCGGCGTTGACCTCGGAGATGCTGGCCGGGAGGGTGGCGAAGGGGCCGTCCATAACGGTGACCGACTCGCCGACCTCGAAGTCGACCTCGATGACCGGCTTCACGATGGAGGTCTCGCCACCGGTGCCGGCCGCGGTCGAGGCAGCGGCGGCCGCGGCGACGGGCTTCTTCTGCTGCGCGGCCGGAACCAGGAACTTCACGACCTCGGGGATGGTCAGCGGGGACGGGCGCGAGGTGGCGCCGACGAAACCGGTGACACCGGGGGTGTTGCGCACCGCGCCCCAGGACTCGTCGTTCAGCTCCATGCGGACCAGGATGTAGCCCGGCAGCACCTTGCGGTTGACGTTCTTCTTCTGGCCGTTCTTGATCTCGGTGACCTCTTCGGTCGGAACCTCGACCTGGAAGATGTAGTCCTCGAGACCGAGGTTCTGCACGCGGGTCTCGAGATTGGTCTTCACCTTGTTCTCGTAGCCGGCGTAGGAGTGCACGACATACCAGTCGCCGGGGGCGCGACGCAGCGCGGCGGTCATCTCGGCGACCGGGTCGGCGGGCTCGTCAGTGATCTGCGCGGCGGGCTGCGCGGGCTCGGCCTCTTCGGCGTCGGCGGCGAACTCGTCGGCGTCGGCGAAGCCCTCGGTGCTTTCGAAACCCTCAGCGTCCTCGACGTCCGCGGTGGTCTCGTCGATCACCACGTCATCCACCGGGAATTCCTCGGTTGTGCCGTTCTCCGGGGTGCTCACTGGGGCACTCGCTTTCTTGGTCGTCACGTAATCCTCTGCGCGCCGGGGCATTACGCCCGGCGGATGGTCCCGCTCCCCGCCTCTGCACGGGGGCCGGTCACCGGCGACGGTCAGAGGCGGTCATCGTGCCGCCTAGCCGAAGAGCCAGTTGACACCCTTGATGAACGCCAGATCCAACCCGCTGATGTAGGCGATCACGAAGATCACGAACACCAGGACAACGCTCGTATAGGTGACCATCTGCTTGCGGTTGGGCCAGATGACCTTGCGAAGTTCCGCGATGACTTCCTTGAGGAACTTCATCAGGCTCTTGAACGGGTTGCCCCGACCGCCTTTTCCGGCTTTCTTGTCTTTGCCGGACTGCTTGGTGGTTGCCTTGGCCGCGTCCGACGGCCGGTCGATCGTCGCGACCGAACTCGATGCGGCGCGTGAGCGCCGGGCGGACCGCTTGCCGCTCGGACGAGCCACGGCGGTGTCATCGCCATCTTCGTGGCGAGTGTCCCGCTCGTCGTCGCTCACGTCGATCCTCTCTACGTCGGCATCCAGGGCAGGGGCGACAGGACTTGAACCTGCAACCTGCGGTTTTGGAGACCGCTGCTCTGCCAGTTGAGCTACGCCCCTTCGGCTGGACGGGGTTCGGTCCAGCCACTGTTCTTATTCAGTTGTACACGGGCTTTCACACAACATACGCGCCGCTCCTCGGAGCAGCGCGCATCGGCTTGGTGACCCCAGATTCCCGAGTGTACGTTACCCCGCGTGGCGACCGCCAATCGGGGTGTCGCGACGTACCTCGGGAGAATGTCAGCCCAGCTGCACTGTTGCGGTGGCGCGGCCGAAGATCTTGCGGCCCTCCGACTTGGCCACGATGGCGATCACGGCGGTGCGCGTCTCGGGGTCCACGGACTTCACCTTGCCGGTGTATTCGATCTCGGCGGGGCGGTCCACCGGGACGTAGACGGGGCTGGTGAAGCGGACGTTGTACTCCTTGACCGCACCCGGGTCGCCCAGCCAGGAGGTGACGAAGCCGCCGCCCAGGCCCATGGTCAGCATGCCGTGCGCCACAACGTTTTCCAGGCCAACCAGCTTCACGACGTCGTCGCTCCAGTGGATCGGGTTGGCGTCGCCGGAGACGCCGGCGTAGTTCACCAGATCGCCGCGGGTGAGAAGGACCGTGCGCGAGGGCAGTTCGTCGCCGGCAGCGATGTCCTCGAAGCGGCGGGCGAAGGCGCTCGCCACTACCTTGCCGGTCGCGACGACCGGCGCGACCTGTTCGGGGGTCTCGATCTCGACGGGCTTGTCGGCGTCGGCGGCGTCCGGGCCCACCCCGTGCATCAGGACATTGCGCACGGCGTCACCGATATTGGGATCGATGTCACCGCCGCTGCGGCCGATGAGGGTGGTGTAGGTGGTGAGCACCAGTTCGTCGTTCTGGGCGACCACGTCGTTGCGGGTGACGATGATGTCGCCGCCGAAGGCCTGCCGGAACGAGTGCAGGTAGACGATGCAGGACAGCTGGTCGCCGGCCTTGATGGGCCGGTGGAACTCCAGGATCTGATCGGTCTGCATGATCTGGCTCAGGTCGTAGCCGGTGACGATCTGCTCGAAGAGCTTGCGCTGGGCCAGGATTCCGACCAGGGAGATGAAGGTGAGCGGGGCCACCAGGCCGTCGTGCCCGTAGCTGCGGGCGACGTCTTCGTCCCAGTGGACCGGGTGGTAGTCCTGCACGGCGCGGGCGTACTCACGCACCTTCTCGCGGCCGACCTCGTAGTAGTCGTCGACGCGGTAGTGATGGCCGACCATGGCGGCCGCGTGGGCGGCGGGGTCGAAATTCTCGGTGGAATCGACCATATCGGCCTCGGTGATCTCGGTGTTGATCGTCACGGCAGGAAGTCCCTATCTGATCCTTCATCAGGATCGGGCGGAGCGCTGAACCACCGGTATATACACCAAATGCCGGACCGGGGCCAATGTCCCTTTCTAAGAGACGAAGTGGCTTGCCGATCCGGCACTGTTTCCACGCGGTAGAACGCGCGGGGTTAAGTTAGCGAGACTCGCGGTGTGCCCGGTGGGTACCGCAGTTCGGGCAGAACTTCTTCAGCTCGAGGCGGTCCGGGTCGTTACGCCGGTTCTTCTTGGTGATGTAGTTGCGGTGCTTGCACTGCTCGCAGGCCAAGGTGATCTTTGGCCGGATATCAGTGGACTTCGCGGCCACGATTTGCCTTCTTTCCGGTCAGCCTGATTGGAATATCAGTATGTAGCGATGGCCGGACTTGAACCGGCGACACAACGATTATGAGTCGTTTGCTCTACCGACTGAGCTACACCGCCATCTGTTGTCGGTACTTGACGGCGGGAAGGTCCCGGTCCTGCAAGGAGAAGCCGAGTCGGTCACCACCGGCAATCCGGCGAGCCCCCTAACGGAATCGAACCGTTGACCTTTTCCTTACCATGGAAACGCTCTGCCGACTGAGCTAAGGGGGCGTGTCTGTCTTGCTCCGGTCTGGGCCGGGGCGCTGACGACTTGAACGAGATTACACACTCCCCCGCCGCAGTTCCAAATCCTGTGGTCAGAGCCGGTTTTGACCCGGTTCCGAGGGGGTGGCGGGCAGTGGCCGGACGCGAGGCGCCCGGCACGCCTGACACAGGCTCGAATACAAAGAACCCCGCGGACATTCATCCACGGGGTTCTTCGGTGGCAGATGTAGGATTCGAACCTACGTAGGCTTTCGCCGACGGATTTACAGTCCGCTCCCATTGGCCGCTCGGGCAATCTGCCTGGGTTGCGCCTTGCGGCGCGGTGACGAGAATACATCCAACCCCCTCCCGCAATGCAAACCGGCTGGATATCGCCACGCCGCAGGGACTAGCGTCGGCGTTCGACACCCCAAATTTTCCGATCTCGGACAAGGAGCACAAGCGTGGCCGATTCGTCGTTCGATGTGGTGAGCAAGATCGATCGCCAGGAGGTGGACAATGCGCTCAACCAGGCCGCCAAGGAGCTGAGCCAGCGCTACGACTTCCGCGGCACCGGCGCGAGCATCGAATGGTCCGGCGAGGAGAAGATCGTCCTCAGCGCGGAGTCCGAGGATCGCGTGAAGGCGGCGCTGGATGTCTTCAAGGAGAAGCTGATTCGCCGCGACATCTCGCTCAAGGCGTTCGACGCCGGCGATCCGCAGGCCTCCGGAAAGGTGTACAAGATCACAGGCACCCTGGTGCAGGGGATCACCACCGAGAACGCGAAGAAGATCGCCAAGAAGATCCGCGACGAGGGCCCCAAGAGCGTGAAGGCGCAGATTCAGGGCGAGGAGCTGCGGGTCAGCTCCAAGAGCCGCGACGATCTGCAGTCGGTCATCTCCCTGCTCAAGGGCAGCGACTTCGATATCGCCCTGCAGTTCGTGAACTACCGCTAGTCGCGGAAATAGGGGGAGACCGGGGGCCTGGCCCCCGGACCCCCATTTCAATAGCGGCGGGGGCCGCCCGCCATCTCCTCGAGGCGGGCAATACGGTCCGCCATCGGGGGGTGGGTGGAGAACCAGCGCGCCATCGCCTCGCCGTTGCGGAAGGGGTTGGCGATCATCAGATGGGACTGAGCCGTGAGTTGCGGCTCCGGGGGCAGGGGTGCGGCCTGGGTGCCGCGTTCGAGCTTGCGCAGGGCCGAGGCGAGGGCCAGGGGGTCGCCGGTGAGTTCCGCGCCATCCTGGTCGGCTTGATACTCGCGGGAGCGCGAGACGGCCAGTTTGATGAGCGAGGCCGCGATCGGGCCCAGCAGCGAAACCAGCAGAATGCCAATGACATTCGGGCCTTCACCGTCGCGATTGCCGCCGCCGAAGATGCCCGCGAACATGGCCATCTGGGCCAGACCGGAGATCACCGCCGCCATCGCGCCCGCGACCGAAGAGATCAGGATGTCGCGGTTGTAGACGTGCGAGAGTTCGTGGCCGAGGACGGCGCGTAGTTCGCGTTCGTCGAGGATCTGCAGGATGCCGGTGGTGCAGCAGACAGCCGCGTTGCGCGGGTTACGGCCCGTGGCAAAGGCATTGGGCGCATTGGTCGGGCTGATGTAGAGCCGCGGCATGGGTTGGCGTGCGGCCGTGGCCAATTCGCGCACGATGCGATACATCGCAGGCGCTTCCAGCTCGGTCACCGGCTGCGCATGCATGGCCTTCAGCGCCAGCTTGTCGCTGTTGAAGTAGGCGTAAGCGTTCATGCCCACGGCCAGCAGGATCGAGAACACCAGGATCGTGGGGTTACGGAACAGGGCGCCCGCAAACACGATCAACGCCGACATGCCGACCAGAAGCCCGAACGTCTTCAGCCCATTCGCATACCCGTGCCCATGCATATGGTCTCCTTCCGACGCCCCCTCATCGCTGAGTCACACCAGGTCAACGATAGAAGTCGTGGTCGAGTTCCTCCGGGACGGCTAGCCGACGCGTTCGATGGTGTAGCGGACCAGATGTTCCAGGGCCTCGTTGGCCGGGCCGCCCGGGAGCGCCGAGAGTTCGGCGTGGGCGATGTCGGCGTAGCCGTGCAGCTTCTCCTTGGCCAGGACCAGGCCGCGGGAGCGGGACAGCAGGTAGAGCGCCTCGTCGACCTCGGCGTCGGTCTGCAGCGGCTGGGCCAGCAGCTTGCGCAGACGGTCGCCCTCGGAGCCCTCGTCGCGCAGGGCGTAGAGGACGGGCAGGGTGTGGACGCCTTCGCGCAGGTCGGTGCCCGGGGTCTTGCCGGACTGCTCGGACACCGAGGAGATGTCGATGATGTCGTCGGCGATCTGGAAGGCGGTGCCGACGGCGTCGCCGAGGCGGGCCAGCCGTTCCACGTGGTCGAGGCTCGCGCCGGAGAAGGTGCCGCCGAAGCGGCCCGCGGCGGCGATCAGCGAGCCGGTCTTCTCCCACACCACGCGCAGGTAGTGCTCGACCGGATCCTGGGACTGCCGGGCGCCGATGGTTTCCCGCATCTGGCCGGTGACCAGCTCGGCGAAGGTTTCGGCGATGATGCGGACCGCGTCGGGGCCCAGCGTCGAGACCAGCCGGGAGGCGTGCGCGAACAGGTAGTCGCCCGCGAGGATGGCGACGCTGTTGCCCCAGCGCGAGTTCACGCTGGGTGCGCCGCGGCGCATGGACGCCTCGTCCATGACGTCGTCGTGATAGAGGGTGGCCAGGTGCACGAGTTCCACGACCGTGCCCGCGGTGACCAGGTCCGGGCTCGTCGGGTTGGGGCCCAGCTGACCGGTGAGGATGGTGAACAGCGGACGGAATCGCTTGCCGCCGGCCTTGGCCAGATGCAGCGCCGCCTCCTGCAGGAACTCCTCGCCGTCGGACAGCTCGGTGATCAGCAGATCCTCGACCTCGATCAGGCCCTTGCGCACGGTAGCCGCGAGCTCGGGATCACCCAGATCCACCCCCGCGACCACGGTGCTCTCATCGCTCACAGCTGATGCGCTCATTTCATCTCCCAGTGCCGCGTCCGACCCCACGCCTAAAGAACCTAGCGTGTTGGCCGATCACCCCCTATGGACACCACCGTAGTGCGACAGACGAAACACTCGCTATGTGAATTGAACCCGGCGGCGGCGGAGCACAGGGCAAATATGCGCGCCCGGTGATGTGCTGCAAGTATTGACCGCATGGGTTCACCGGAAGTCGCGCCCGAGCAGGGGAAATCATCGGATGTATTGCCTGCGCACGCCGATGTATTGGTGGTCGGCGCGGGGCCCGCGGGGTCCGCGGCGGCGGCATGGGCCGCGCGCGCGGGTCGCGATGTCCTGCTGACCGACTCCGCGGTGTTCCCACGGGACAAGACCTGCGGAGACGGACTGACTCCGCGCGCCACGGCCGAGCTGGAGCATCTGGGGCTGGGTGACTGGGTGCGGGCGCACACCGTCAACCGGGGCCTGCGGATGGCCGGGTTCGGGCAGGAGGCGCTGCTGCCCTGGCCGGACGGGTCGTTCCCGAGCTACGGAAGTGCCGTTCCGCGAACCGAACTCGACGACAAGCTGCGAGAGACCGCGGTGAAGTCGGGGGCGCGGATGATGGACGGGGCGAAGGTGGTGGAGGTCGCGCTCGAGGGCGACCGGGTCACCGGGGTGACGATCAAGACCAACGGCGGGCTGCGGGCGGTGTCGTGTCGGACGCTGATCGTGGCCGACGGGGTGCGTTCGCCCGTCGGAAAGATGCTGGGCCGCACCTGGCATCGGCAGTACGCGTACGGCACGGCGGCGCGGGCCTACATCAAATCCGAGCGCAGTGACGACGAGTGGATCACCTCGCACATGGAATTGCGCGATGCCGATGGGGAATTGATTCCGGGCTACGGCTGGGTGTTTCCGCTCGGCAATGGCGAGGTGAATATCGGCGTCGGCTCGCTGGCCACTGAAAAACGGCCGTCCCACATCGCGCTGAAACCACTGCTGCAGCACTATGTCTCGCAGCGGCGCGCGGAATGGGGTTTCGAGGGCGAAGCGCGGGCGGTGGCCTCGGCGCTGCTGCCCATGGGCGGTGCGGTGTCGAATCTGGCGGGGCGCAACTGGGCGCTGGTCGGGGATGCGGCCGGATGCGTGAACCCGCTCAACGGCGAGGGCATCGACTACGGGCTCGAGGGCGGGCACATGCTCTCCGGCATCCTGGATCAGCCCGATCTGACCCATATCTGGCCGCAGATGCTGCGGGAGCGCTACGGCCGCACCTACTCGGTGGCGCGGCGGCTGGCCGGACTGGCCACCCATCCGCGCACGGTGCCGCTGGGCGGGCCGCCGCTGATGCGGTCGAAGCTGTTGCAGCGCACGGCCGTCCGGGTGATGGGCAATCTGGTCACCGATGAGGACCTGGATCTGACCGCGCGGCTGTGGCGGGGTGCGGGCCGGGCCTCGATGCGGTTCGACAAGATTCAGCCGTTCTCGTGACCAAACGGCCGGTTCCCGAGCAGCTGCTGCCGCATCTGCGGCGAGCACGGGATCTGGCCGACCGGAACTACGCGGAACCGCTGGACCTGGACAGTCTGGCGGCGGCCGCGGGAGTGTCGAAGTATCACTTCCTGCGGTGTTTCGCGGCCACGTACGGCAAGACGCCCGCTCTGTATCTCGCCGAGCGGCGGATCGAGCGGGCGCAGGATCTGTTGCGGGCCACCAACGTGACGGTGACCGAGGCGTGCATGCTGGTCGGCTACAGCAGCCTCGGCTCGTTCAGCAGCAAGTTCACCGAGCTGGTCGGGATGTCGCCCTCGGAGTATCAAGCGAAATTCGCATCCGAGGGCGCACCCCATATCCCGGGTTGCTACGTCTTCATGCACGGTCTCTCGGATCGGAAACCGCTGACGTAGCGGTTATTTCGCGGGCAGTACGTGGATGCCGGTCTTGTCGGTCGACAGGGCCAGGGAGCTGATGTACTGGATCTCGCCTTCGGGTCCGGGCACCGCCGAGGCGATCATGTCCGGGCGCTCGAATTCCATGCCGGTGACGACACAGGTGAGGGTCTCGCCCGACGGGTTGCCGTGCTCGTCGAACATGTCCATCTCGATGCCGTCGTGGTCGCGGCGCAGGTAGTACTTGCCCTTGGTGAGGATCGCGGTCGCCGGGGTCGCCAGGAACGAGACCACCACGGCCACAATGGGCGAGTACGGCTTCAGGGTCTCACCGAAGAGGCCGAAGAAGGTCATGATCGACAGCACCGCCGACAGTCCGAAGCCGACCAGGCCGACCGGGTTGAAGTCGTAGAGCATGCCGCGCCGGAACTCCGGCTCCTTGGGCGAGATCTTCAGGACGTACTTGTTGATCGCGATATCCGTCGCGACGGTGACGATCCAGGCGATGCCGCAGTTGGCGTAGAAGCCGAGAATGTTGTTGAGGAAGTCGAACATGTTGGCTTCCATCAGGATCAACGCGATCGCGAGGTTCAGGCCGAGGAACACGATGCGGCCCGGGTAGGTCTTGGTGACGCGGGTGAAGGAGTTGGTCCACGCCAGCGAACCCGAATACGCGTTGGTCACATTGATTTTGATCTGGCTGATGACGACCAGCGCCACGGCCAGGGTCATGGCCAGCCAGGACGGCATCATGTCGCGGTAGATCTCGAGGAACTGGTGCACCGGCTGGTTGGCGATGTTCTGCGCGCCGGGCAGGCTGGCGATCAGGTAGACCGCCAGGAACAGGCCGACGACCTGCTTGATCGCGCCGAAGAGCACCCAGCCGGGTCCGGCCAGCAGCATCCAGCCCCACCACTTGCGGGCGTTCTCGGGGGTCCGGGGCGGCATGAAGCGCAGGTAGTCGATCTGCTCGGCGATCTGGGCGATGAGCGAGAGGCAGACGCCGGCGGCGAGCAGCGCGCCCGACAGGCTCACGCCCTTGCCGTCCTGGCCGCCGTAGGACAGGAAGGTGCCGACCGAGTCCGGGTGGCGCACCAGCAGGAAGCCGAACGGCAGCACCATCAGGATCAGCCACAGCGGGGTGGTCCACACCTGCAGCTTGGCCAGCGTGTTCATGCCGTAGATGACCAGCGGGAAGATCATCACCGTGGACACCAGGTAGCCCAGCGCGAGCGGCACGTGCAGGCCGAGTTTCAGGCCCTGCGCCATGATCGAGCCCTCGAGGGCGAAGAAGATGAAGGTGAAGGAGGCGAACACGATGTTCGTCACCACCGACCCGTAGTACCCGAAGCCGCTGCCGCGGGTGATCAGGTCCAGGTCGATGTTGTAGCGGGCCGCGTAGTAGGCCAGCGGGAACCCGGTGAGCATGACGACGATGGCGAAGATGCCGATGCCCAGCAGCGCGTTGCCGGTGCCGTTGGCGATGCCGATGTTGGCGCCGATGGAGAAGTCGGCCAGGTAGGCGATGCCGCCGAGCGCGGAGACGCCGACCACCGCCGGACTCCATTTCCGGTAGCTGCGGGGCGCGAACCGCAGCGTGTAATCCTCCAGCGTCTCTTTCGACGCGGCGACCGCGTTGGCCGCGGGTGTTTCGACCTGAACCACCGGCACTCCTCGTTCGGGCTCGTCACGAGCTTTTCCGTCTTCGAGAGTGGTCAGCGAATGTTGATCATGGCTTTCCGCGTCGTTGCCGAACTGTTACGTCAGGCTCACCGAGGTTCCGAGTGTGTGAACTCAGCAATTTCGGAGAAGCCTCCGGGGCACGGCGGTCCATAGCCTCGAAGCATGACGATCATCTCGAATGTCTCGCTCGTGACCGTGTACGTGACCGACCAGACCGAGTCGAAGCAGTGGTATATCGACAAGCTGGGCTTCGTGGAGACCGCCGACATCACGATGGGCGACAACGGCTTCCGCTGGGTCACCGTGGCGCAGCCGGATCATCCGGAACTGGAGGTCACCCTGATGGTTCCCGGTCCCCCGCTCACCGACGATCTGGCCGAGGCGATCCGCCGCTCCATGGCCGACGGCACGCACGGAGCGCTCGGATTGCGAACCGAGAACTGCCAGAAGGCTTTCGAGGAGCTCACCGCGAAGGGCGTCGAGTTCATCCAGCCGCCGGCCGAACGGCCCTACGGCGTGGAGGCCATCATCCGCGACAACTCCGGCAACTGGTTGGTGCTGGTCGAGAACCGCGAATTCGACCCGAGCAAGGGTGATTTCGGGCCGCGATAGCGTCCGTACCGTGGATGCGGGACCACCCCCGCATCCACGGGTTTACCGGAATCAGGCGTTCTGCGCGGCGAACCAGGTCTCGACGGACTTGCGCTCGCTGTTCATGACCTTCTTGACCAGGTTCTCGACCAGCGGCTCGATGGCCCCGCCGACCAGCGGGACCTTCACGTCGACGGTGCCCGCGACGTCGATCTCGGAACCCTCGGCGGTGGGCCGCAATTCGAGCGTGCCCGCCATCTCGGTGGTGATGCCGCCGGAGCGGCCGTTGAAGCTGCCCTTGGCCACACCGGCGTTCAGCGGGCCCCAGGTGTCGGTGCGCTCGAGCATGAGCTCGCTCTTGAGCACCTTCTGCACGATGCCCGGAATCTGGTCCTCGGGAGCCTTTTCGGTCATATGGATCTGAATGGTGCCGGGGCCGTCCGGGTGGGTGAGCTCCAGCGTGGCGGTCTGCGCTCCTTCGAAGCGCGACTGCCACATCTCGTCATTGGTGAGTGCCCGGTGAAGATCTTCGACCGGAACGCTGTACTGCACGGTGAAGCTGAATTTTCGGGACATGGCGAAGACCGTAGCTCAGGGATGGAATAGCCTGCTGAAGTGTCGGAAACTAGCCAGTCTGATAGAGGAGCGAAGCGGAGCGCCGATCAGACACAGCGGCCTGAACAGCGCAGGGCGGTTCGGTTGCGACGGGCTCGGATCGGGGTCGTCATCACCGCCGCGATGGTCAGCTTCCTGGCGGTGCTGCTGGCGCTCGCGGCGTGGCGCGACGACCACCTGATCAATTCCGACAAGGGCGTGACCAGCGCGGAAGTGCTCTCAGCGGGGTGGATGCGGTCGGCGGTCATCTTCGTCACGCCCGACGGTGAGACGCACAATCCGAAGACGGGCGTGCTGTATCCGACCAAGCTGACGCCAGGTGAGCGCATCAATGTCGAATACCGGCGCAGCGATCCCGATCTCGTCCGGGTGGCGGGTCGCGATGCGCGTGTCGCGGTCATCCCGGCGGCGTCGGTCATCGTGGTCGCCTGGGCCGTCGCCCTGCCGCTGCTCTGGCTGCTGGGCTCGCCGCCGACTCTATGGGCCGGCGCGCTGTGGGTCCGCATGCGAACTAGGCTCCGACGGTAGAAGTCCCGACCATCCACTCACAAGGTTCGCGGCCCGTCTCGTTCTGGACTGAGCGGAGCGGGGGAGCGAAGCGGAGGAGCGGAGGGAGGGAAGAACGAGACCTCCAGGGCCGCGAACCCGCCCGGAGCGAAGCGGAGGGCAAAATAAGCACCGTGGCGAAAATCAGGCAGCAGGAGTCTTTTCGGGCCCAGCTGGACAAGCAGCCGACCGACGTCGCGTCGATGTTCGACGGGGTCGCCAAGCGGTACGACCTGACCAATACGGTGATCTCGATGGGTCAGGACCGGTACTGGCGCTGGGTGACCCGCAAGGCGCTGGATCTGCGGCCCGGCGAGCGCGTGCTGGATCTGGCGGCGGGAACCGGGGTTTCGACGCTGGACCTGGCCAAATCGGGCGCCTGGGTGCTGGCTGCGGACTTCTCGCAGGGGATGCTGGCCGCGGGCAAGCACCGCAATGTGCCCATGGTCGCCGCCGACGCGATGGCGCTGCCCTTCGCCGACGAGTCCTTCGACGCGGTGACCATCGCCTACGGCCTACGCAATGTGGCCGACCCCGATCTGGCGCTGCGCGAAATGCTGCGGGTGACCAAGCCCGGCGGCCGTCTGGTGGTGGCGGAGTTCTCCACACCGACCTGGGAGCCGTTCCGGACCATCTACATGGAGTACCTGATGAAGGCGCTGCCGCGCGTCGCGACGGCGGTTTCCAGCAATCCGGACGCCTACGTGTACCTGGCCGAGTCGATCCGGGAGTGGCCGAATCAGCCGCAGCTGGCGCTGCGCATCGCCGATGCCGGGTGGTCCTCGGTGAAGTGGCGCAACCTCTCCGGCGGGGCCGTGGCCCTGCACCGCGGCTACAAGCTGGGCTGAGCGCGCGCCGCGGAGCTGTGGCATTGCTCACTTACCGGGTCTGACCTGGCCTCACAGTCGCGGAAACCGACGGTGAGGAGATTTGTCATCTGAAGATAATGTTCGGTAAATCGCCCGCAACCCGGGCTGGTTTAACTCGGAACCATGTCGGATCAGACCGCTCCCCCGACGGGCACCCGCACCGCGTGCTCGTACTGCGGGGTGGGCTGCGGCATCGTCGTCGAGACCAGGGCCGACGGTCGGGGGCTCCCGATCATCGCCAAGGTCAGGGGCGACAAGGAGCACCCGGTCAACGCCGGGCGGCTGTGCACCAAGGGCAATACGCACGCCGAGCTGATGGCCGCGCCCGGCCGCATGGAGACCGCCTACCGCCGCCCCGAACGCGGACTGGGCACCCTCATCCCGATGCCGGTCGACGAGGCGATTCACGAAGCCGCGGAACGACTTCGGGTGATTCTCGACACATACGGACCGGACGCCATCGCGCTCTACGTGTCGGGGCAGATGTCGCTCGAGGCCCAGTATCTGGCCACCAAACTCGCCAAGGGCCACCTGCGCACCGTGCACATGGAGGCCAATTCGCGCCTGTGCATGGCCAGCGCGGCCAGCGGTTACAAACTGTCGCTGGGCGCGGACGGGCCGCCGGGCTCCTACGACGACCTCGACCACGCCGACCTGTTCTTCGTGATCGGCGCGAACATGGCCGACTGCCATCCGATCCTGTTCCTGCGCATGGCCGATCGGCTCAAGGCGGGCGCGAAGCTGATCGTGGTGGATCCACGCCGCACCGACACGGCCGCGCGCGCCGACCTGTTCCTGCAGATAAAGCCGGGCACGGATCTGGCGCTGCTGAACGGACTGCTGCACCTGCTCGTCGAGAACGGCGACATCGACGCCGAATTCATCGCCGAGCACACCGAGGGCTGGGAGGGCATGCCCGAGTTCCTCGCCGGATACACCCCGGCTCTGGTGGCCGAGGTGACCGGGCTGGCCGAGGCCGATATCCGCACCGCCGCCGCATGGATCGGGGCGGCCGGCGAATGGATGTCGCTGTGGACCATGGGCATCAACCAGTCCACGCACGGCACCTGGGCCACCAACGCCATCATCAACCTGCACCTGGCCACCGGCGCCATCTGCCGGACCGGCAGCGGACCGTTCTCGCTCACCGGGCAGCCCAATGCCATGGGCGGGCGCGAAATGGGTTACATGGGACCGGGACTGCCGGGGCAGCGCAGTCTGCTCTCGGCCGCGGACCGGGCCTTCGCCGAGGAGGTCTGGGAGCTCGAGCCCGGCGCGATTCGCGACGAGGCCGGGCCCGGTTCGATCGAGATGTTCCGCGGGCTGGCCGACGGCCGGATCAAGGCGGCCTGGATCATGTGCAGCAATCCCGTGGCGTCCATGGCGAATCGGCGCACCGTCATCGCCGGATTGGAGGCCGCGGAACTGGTGATCGCGCAGGACGTGTACACCGACACCGCCACCAACGCCTACGCCGATCTGCTGCTGCCCGCCACGCTGTGGGCCGAAGCCGATGGTGTGCAGGTGAATTCGGAACGCACTCTGACGCTGCTGAGGAAATCGGTCGAACCGATCGGTGACGCGCGCCCGGACTGGCAGCTCATCGCCCAGGTGGCGACGGCGCTCGGCTTCCCCGGTTTCGAGTACGCCTCGAGCGCCGAGATCTTCGACGAGATCCAGCGTTTCGCCAACCCGGCGACCGGCTACGACCTGCGCGGCATCGACTACGCGACGCTCGCCGAGGGCCCCGCGCAGTGGCCGTGCCCGGATCCGGCGCGACGCCGCAACCCGATTCGCTACCTGAACGACGGCGTCAGCCAGACCCCGTTCACCGACGAGCACGGTCGCACCCCGCGCTTGGCGTTCGCCACGCCCAGCCGCAAGGCCGTGTTCTTCCCGCGCCCGCACCTGCTGCCCGACGAGATGCCCGACGACGACCATCCGTTCGTGCTCAATACCGGCCGCCTGCAACACCAGTGGCACACCATGACCAAGACCGGGAGGGTGGCGAAACTGAACAAGCTGAACGGCACGCCATTCGTGGAGGTGCATCCGGACGACGCCGCGAAACTCGATGTCCGCGAGGGCGATCAACTCGAGATCGCGTCCCGTCGCGGCCGGGCGGTGCTGCCGGTGCGGATCAGCGACCGGGTGCTGCCGGGCACCTGCTTCGCGCCCTTCCACTGGAACGACGAGCAGGGCGAGTACCTGACCATCAACGCCGTCACCAACGACGCCGTCGACCCGATCTCCCTGCAGCCCGAATTCAAGGCCTGCGCGGTGCGACTGCGCAAGGTCGCGGCTCTCGGCCCCACCTCTCCGAATGCCGTAGGTGGCGAGGGCGTTTCGAATGCCGCCGCCGGTAGCGGTGCAACGCCTCCCGCGAGTGCCGATTCGATGATGGTCGGCGGCCCCCCGGATCGGCGTAGCCATCGCCCGGCCGACGATCAGACCGGTTCGGCGAATTCGGCTGCTGCGGAAGGCGGTTCGAACCAGCCGGAAGGTTCCAGGACCGGCTCGGACAGGTCCGCTCCGGGCGATAGCGCCTACCTCGGCCGAGCCGGGGCCGATGCCACCGGTTTCGGCGTGTTTCCGAGCATGGCGGAATCAGCCGAAGGCGCCGGGCCGAGCGTCGGCGGCTCGGCGGCGGTCGGTGACGGAGTCGGCCACCGGCCAGACCCGGGCAGCAGCGATGGCGCGTCGGGCTTTTCGCCGACGCTGGACGCTCGGAGATCCGGTCCGCATCCGCTGGCAGTCATGCTGGGGCTCGAGGGGGCGAGCGCGCCGACCCTCGACGAAGTCGAGCGCATCTATCTGGGCGGGTATTTCGCAGCGCTGCGGAGTGTGCCGGTGAGCGGTGTTCCCGTACTGCCGGAGACCGCGCCGATCTCGGAGCGCGGTCGCCTGTGGGTCGACGGGCTGCTGGGCGGGATGTACTCGCGTGCGGCGCAGCCGGATTCGTCGGCGCTCGGGGATGTCGCGAGCGCGTTCCCGGCGCCGGGAACGTCCGGCGCGGACGGTTCGGACACGACAGCACGCATAGTGACCGTGCTGTGGGCCTCGCAGACCGGTACAGCGGAGGAACTGGCCGCGTCCCTGGTGGGCTATCTGGCCGATTCCGGGTTCGTACCCCGCCTGCTGGACATGGATTCCGCCGAATTGTCCGATCTCACCGGTGATGTGCTGGTCATCAGCAGCACCTTCGGTGACGGCGGGCCGCCGGACAATGGGACGGATTTCTGGGAACGCCTGAACGACAGCGCGACCCGGCTGACCGGTTTGCGGTACGCGGTCTTCGCGCTGGGCGATTCGTCCTACGACGACTTCTGCGGTCACGGGCGGAAATTGGACGAGCTGTTCGCCCAGCGCGGTGCCACCCGGCTGCTACCGCGCGTGGACAGCGAACCCGACCACGACGACCTGTCCGCCGCCTGGTTCGACGAGGTCCTCACCACGCTCGCCGCCGCGCTGGACCGAGCGCCGGATGCCCCGGGTTTCGACGACGCGTCCGATATCCCGTGGCCGCCCGGCGGATTCGGCGATACCACCCCGATCGGGCCGGGCGGATGGTCGCGCGAAGTGGCCGATGACGTGCCGACCGGTCCTCCCACGACGGGCGCACCGGTCTTCGGACCCCATGTTCATCCGTCAGCGTGGAATCTCGCGACGCCGGGGACGAATTCCAAGGGCACGGGTATCGCCGAGCCGCACGGAGGCAACGCCTCGCCGCGTCGACCCGGACTCGGCGTCGGGCCGGTGGAGCGCGTCGGGGCGGTAGCCACGCCGGGACTCACGCGGGGACGGTCGCACACCGCCACGGCCGCGCCCTTCACCCGCAATTCGCCGTTCCTGGCGAAACTGGTGCGCAACGAGCCACTTTCGAGTGATTCATCCGGGAAGGAGGTGCGGCAGTTCGGGTTCGATCTGAGTGATCTGGACGCCACCTACGAGGTCGGTGATTCGCTGGGCATCCGGCCCGCCAATTGCGAAGCGCTGGTGGCGGAATGGCTGGCGACCACCGGGCTGGAGGGGCATCGGATCATCGATGTCGACGACTCGGAGCTGACGCTGGCCGAGGCGCTGCGCACGCGGTACGACATCACGCGGGTGAGCGCCGATCTGCTGTCCTTCGTCGCGGAGCGCAATGCCAGCCCGCGCCTGGCCAAGCTGCTGCGCCGCGACAATCGCAACGAGCTGGACGGGTACCTGTGGGATCGGCAGGCGGTGGACGTGCTGCGGGACTTCCCGGTGCGCGCCGATCTGGTGGAGTGGCTGGGCACGCTGAAGAAGCTGCAGCCGCGCCAGTATTCGATCTCGTCGAGTCCGCTGGTGAGCCCGCGCGAGGTGCAGCTGACCGTCGGCGTGGTGCGGTACGGGGATCCGGCGGGCATCGGGTCGGCGGCCCGGCGCGGCGGGGTGTGCTCGACCTTCCTGGCCGATCGCGCCGAGGCCGAGGTGCCCATCTTCCTGCAGCGCGCACCGCATTTCCGGCCGCCGCTGGATCCCACCGCGCCCATGATCATGGTCGGTCCGGGTACCGGGATCGCGCCCTTCCGGGGATTCCTGCAGGAGCGCCGGGCGCTGGGGTGCACGGGCCGCAACTGGCTGTTCTTCGGCGATCAGCACGCCAAGGACAACTTCTACTACCGGGCCGAGCTGGAGGACATGTTCCGCTCCGGTTTCCTGACCCGGCTGGATCTGGCGTTCTCCCGCGACCAGCGCGAGCGGATCTACGTGCAGCACCGCATGATCGAGCACGGCGCGGAGCTGTGGGCGTGGTTGCGCGAGGGCGGCCACTTCTATGTGTGCGGCGATGCCGCGCGCATGGCCAAGGACGTGGACGACACCCTGCTGCGCATCGCGCGCATCCACGGCAAGCTGAGCGAGGACGGCGCGCTGGCGTTCAAGAAGCAGCTGGTGGCCGAGAAGCGGTACGTGCGCGACGTGTACTGATCCGCGGGATCGGTGGCCCGATTCCGGTCCCCGAGATTCTGAAAACATGGTATTCCTGACGAATGCCGGTCCGGATCAGTCGAATCACCGCGCGGTTGGCGGTAGCGGCCGCCGTGGCCGCCGCGTCCCTGAGCCTGGGCGGCATACCCGCCGGCGCGGACCCCGACACCCCCGCGCAGGCGCCCACCCTGCCCGGCGTCTCCGTGCCGGACCTGAAGACCGACGACGGCTCCTACATCAAGAGCGTCGGCCTCAAGGACGAGCGCACCGTCACCTTCACGGTGTTCTCCGCCGCCATGAACCAGGTCTTCCCCGTCGACGTGCTGCGCCCCGAGGACACCTCCGAGGCCCGGCCCACCCTCTATCTGCTCAACGGCGCGGGCGGCGGTGTCGACCAGGCCACCTGGCAATTGCGCACCGACGCACTCGATTTCCTGGCCGACAAGAACATCAACGTGGTGCAGCCCATCGGCGGCGCGTTCAGCTGGTACACCGATTGGATCAAGCCGGACAAGTCGCTCGGCGTGAACGAATGGTCCACCTACCTCGGCAAGGAACTGCCGCCGCTGATGGACGCCGCGCTGGGCAGCAATGGCGTGAACGCCATCGCCGGAATCTCCATGGCCGGTCTGCCCGTGCTGAACTCGGTCATCTTCAACCCCGGGCTGTTCCGGAGCGCGGCGGTCTACAGCGGCTTCTTCCAGACCGTCACGCCGCAGGGCCGCGAATCCATCAAGATGGTCACCGAGCTCTACGGCGGCGGCAAGGTCGAGAACATGTGGGGGCCGGAGGGCAGCCCGCTGTGGGCCGCCAACGACCCCACCCTCAATGCCGAGAAGCTGCGCGGCACCAACCTTTTCATCTCCACCGGCAATGGCATTCCCGGCGCGTTCGACGTGCCCGGAGCACGCGGGCGAATGGAGAATCCGGCCGACACCGCCAAGACCGTGGCGCTGGGCTCGTTCATCGAGGCGAACGTGGAACTGTCCACGATCATCCTGCAGAAGCGGCTGGAATCACTGGGCATTCCCGCCACCTTCGAATTCCGCAACAGCGGCACCCACATCTGGGGCTACTGGCAGGACGACCTGAAGGCATCCTGGCCGGTGCTCGCACAGGGGCTCTTCTCCGCTCCGTAACCGCCTACACGACAGGCGGATTGAGCCGAGTGAAGTCCGGCAGCCGGTAGTACGGGTAGTAGGGGTACGGCGGGGTCACCGCGCTCGCCTTGTCCAGCCGGGCCATCTGGCCGTCGTCCAGGCTCCAGCCGACCGCGCCGAGGTTCTGGACCAGCTGCCCCTCGTCGCGCGCGCCGACGATGACCGTGGCCACGGTCGGCCGCCGCAGCAACCAGTTCAGGGCGATCTGCGGGACGGTGCGGCCGGTTTCGGCGGCGATCTCGTCCAGCACGTCGACCACGTCGTAGAGCAGCTCGTCCTCGACGGGCGGCCCGGCCTCGGCGGTCTTGTGCAGGCGGCTGCCCGCCGGAAGCGGTTGGCCGCGACGGATCTTCCCGGTCAGCCGACCCCAGCCCAGCGGGCTCCAGACCACCGCGCCGACCCCCTGATCCAGGCCCAGTGGCATGAGCTCCCACTCGTAGTCGCGGCCCACCAGCGAGTAGTAGACCTGGTGCGCGACATAGCGCGGAAACCCGGATCGATCCGCGGCGGCAAGGGATTTCATGAGCTGCCAACCCGCGAAGTTGGACGCTCCGACGTAGCGGATCTTGCCGGCGCGCACCAGCTCGTCGAGAGCCGAGAGCACCTCCTCGACCGGCGTGCCGGCATCGAAGGCGTGCAGCTGGAACAGGTCGATGCGGTCGGTGCCGAGCCGCCGCAGCGATCCCTCGACCACCGAGATCAACCGGGCGCGACCGGATCCCGCGTCCTCCGGGCCGGGGCCGGTGGGCAGCGAGGCCTTGGTGGAGATCAGCAGCCGATCGCGGCGGCCCCGAATCGCCTCGCCCAGTACCTCTTCCGACGCGCCGTCGGAGTAGACGTCGGCGGTGTCGAACATGGTGACGCCCGCGTCCAGGCTGATGTCGACCAGTCGACGGGCCTGCTGCGCGTCGGTATCGCCCCAGGCGGAGAAGAGTTCGCCGCGGCCGCCGAAGGTGCCCGCACCGAAGCTCAGCGCCGGAACCACCAGATCCGAATTGCCGAGCCGACGGTATTCCATGACCACCACTCCTTAACGGAACTACAGTTTCATTAACTCCGCCAACGCTACACTCGTCTCGCACCAAATGGAACTGGAGACCCGATATGACTCAGGACACGGCCCACCCCGGCTCGGTACGCCCCGGCGGCCGCACCGCCCGCGTCCGGGAGGCCGTCCTCCGCGCTGCCGGCGATCTCCTCGTCGAACGCGGCTTCGCCACCCTCGACCTGGCCGAGGTCGCCGCCCGCGCCGAGGTCGGCAAGACCACCGTCTACCGCCGCTGGCGCACCCCCGCCGGACTCGTCGCCGACCTACTGGTCGACATGGCGGAAACCTCACTCCCCCACAGCGATACCGGCAGCCTGCGCGGCGACCTCCTCGAAAACGCGCGCCTGGTCGGCAAAACCCTCACCGATCCCCGGCAGAGCCGCCTCTTCCGTGCCGTCATCGCCGCCGCCACCAGCGACGACACCGCCGCCGCGGCCTTGCGCGCCTTTTACGACACCCGCCTCACCGAATGGTCCCCCTGCGTGACCGCCGCCATCACCCGCGGCGACCTCCCACCCGAAACCGACCCCCGCGCAGTGCTTTCCGCCGTCTCCGCCCCCCTCTACTATCGCCTGCTGGCCAGCGGCGACCCCGTCGACGAGACAGCGGTCAGCGCGGCCGCAGAAGCCGCGGCGCTAGCAGCTGAACAGGGCGTATTCGCCGTCAGCACAACGAAACCCACCGACTGACCGCCGGTTCGAGAACAACTCTCGTCATTCCGGCGCGCTCTTGGCCGGAATCCAGCTGCCCGCAATGGATCCCGGCCGAAACCACGCCGGACAACGGGAATTCCGCTCGCACGACGGCCGACAGGCACGGACCCCTCACCGCGCCTGCGGGTCGCACCCCCGCGCTATTGCCCCGGCGCGCCCACTCTTCATCCCGGCAGGGTCCCCGCCTGGGAGCCGGAGTCCATGGCCAGGGTGGAATCAGGCCGCGGACCAAGCCGGGTCGCGCCCGGTCAGGCCCACCACGCGGTCGAGGAGTGGCGCTTCGGCGGGGATGTCGATCACCGGGCCGAAGAGGCCGGGCACTCCTTCGCGCGGGGTATCGCGCAGGAAGCCCAGCAGGATGGCCAGATCCGCTTCCGAGGGGGCGTAGGGCTGCCCGGTCGCGCGGGCCAGGTCCCAGCCGTGGATCACCACCTCGTTCAGGGCGAAGATCGCCATCTGCGGGGCGGGTGCGAGTACGCCGCCGACCTCGGTGTCGCCCTCCCAGGCATCCAGTTCCCGCCAGGCGGCGACCAGCGACTTCAGCTGGGCCGGAATGCGATCGCGCCAGTCCTCGGCGAGCTGCGCGCCCGGGCCGGGCGGCTGGGAGCGGCCGACCATCTCCTTGGTAGCGCCCATGCGGAACGCCTCGGTGAAGCCCTGCACGTGGGCGAGCATGTCGCGCACACTGATGTCCGAGGGCGTGCGGCGGTCGAAGTCGGCGTCGGTTATCGCGGCGACAACCGCTTCGGTCGCGGCCGCGGCGGCTTCCAGGTCGAAGGCCGGTGTGGTCATGGTTCCTCCTGGGGCTGTGAAACGACATGCCGAACCACCGGTGCGGCCCGGTCGAGTATTACGACGGACCGGCGCCGCGAAATTCATCGCACTCCGCCCGAATGTGCTTGCAGGCGCGGGTCGCAACCGGTTCGTTAGGCGGGATCAGCGGCGAAAAGCGCTGGTGGGGAGGAGAATTGATAGATGAAAGGTGATCGCGTGGAGATCGTCGTCGATACCGGCGACGGGTCTCGGAACTACGAAATCGTCGCTACCAGAGCGGGCCGCCGCATCGAGACGCGCATTGCGCGGGGCATCGTGGAAGTCAGTGAGGTGACCAGGACCGGCAGCTCGGTGCGCACCGCCCGATTCATGGCGGGCCGGGTGCTGTCCCTGGTCGAATACCCCGCCGACGACGGGGCGCTGCCCGGCGAGTGACGCGGGACGGTTGCCGAAGCAGGTGAAACGGGCGCATTCTCGATGGTGCCCACTCATCCGGCAGAGAGGAGCATCCGATGACCGATCGCATCGACGCAGTGCCCGAGGCCGACTCCGTGGAGCAGAGCATCCCCGCCGACCCGGCGGACGAGGTGCTCGACTCCGATTCCAAGATCACCGATCTGCCCGCCGACGACAATGGCTGGACCGCCTCGGAGGGAGATCTGGTCGAGCAGTCCATCCCGGTCCCGATGGACGACGACTACGACGAGAGCGCCGACGGCGATTACTGACCGACGCCCTTCGCCGACAAACTAGTTCGAGACGCCCGCGCGCACGGTCGCGTGCAGTTCCCGCAGGCTCGACCGCTCGGTGGCGACCTCGAGCACCCGGATGCCGTGGGCGCTGCCGGTCAGCTCGGTCGCCAGCTCCGCCGGGTCGACCTGGCGGTGCGGAATCCGGTACGCCGCGCACAGTGCGGCCAGGTCCATACCGTGCGGCGTGCCGAAGACCCGCTCGAACACGCCCGCGTACTGCGGATCGCCCTGCTCGAGCAGTTCGAAGATGCCGCCGCCGTCATCATTGGCGACCACGATGGTGAGGTCTTCCGGCCGCGGCTCGCCCGGGCCGATGAGCAGGCCGGACGCGTCGTGCAGGAAGGTCAGGTCGCCCATGAGCGCGACCGTGCGGCCGGGGTGGGTCAGCGCCGCGCCGACCGCCGCGGACACGGTGCCGTCGATGCCGGCCACGCCGCGGTTGGACAGCACCCGCACGCCGGGCCGCGGCTGCGAGACCAGGGCCGCGTCCCGCACCGGGTTGGACGCGCCGAGCAGCAGCTGGTCGCCGTCGCGCAGGGAGTCCATCACTACGGCCGCGACATGCAGACCGGTCGGCTTCGGATGTCCGGCCAGCTCGGCCCGGATCACCGTGACGGCCTTCTCGTTCAGATCCCGGCACTGCTCGAGCCACTCCGGCCGCGGCGCGCCATAGGTGACCGCCCGCGTGCCGGTGCCGACCACGTTCCCGGAGACATCGGGCCAGCGCGGACCGGTGGTCAGCGCGTACACGGTGACCTCCGGATCGGACAGCACCCGAGACACCTGCCGGTGCAGGGTGGGACGCCCGGTGATGATGGCCTGCTTGGGCTGCAACAGCGCCAGCGCCAGCGGATGCAGCGCCGGACCGTGCATGGGCGCGGTGGGCTCGGCGACCGTCGGCAGCGCCGCGAGCTCCGGCCGGTGGCCCGCGCCGTGACCGGAGATGACCACCGTGTCCGGGGTCAGATCGATATCGAGGGGCACATCCAGGGTGGCGTATTGCGTTGCCGTCCAGGGCCGCTCGTCGGTGCGCCCGGGCGGCAGCCGGTCACCGGCGGCCAGGTCCGGGACCAGCGGCTCGCGCAGTGGAATGTCGAAATGCACGGGTCCGGCATTGCCGGAGCGGGTGCCGCGGGCCGCGGCCAGCACCCGGCACACCGCCGAGCGCCACACGCTGTTCTGCTTGGGGAACAGTTCCTCGCCGGGCTCGGCCTCGGCCAGTCCGAGACTGATGGCGGCACGCACCTGGCTACCGAAGAGCCCGAACTGTTCGACGGTCTGGTTCGCGCCGGTGCCCAGCATCTCGTAGGGCCGGTTGGCACTCAGCACGATCAGCGGGATGCGGGCGTAGTTGGCCTCGAGCACGGCCGGTCCCAGATTCGCGACCGCGGTGCCGGAGGTCATGACGACGGGCACCGGGCGGCCGCTCGCGGCGGCCAGGCCGATGGCCAGGAATCCGGCGGTGCGCTCGTCGATGCGCATGTGCAGCCGGATTCGCCCGGCCTGGTCGGCCGCCTGTAATGCGAAGGCCAGCGGCGCGTTTCGCGATCCGGGGCACAGGACCACGTCCCGGACGCCGCCGCGTGCGAGCTCGTCGACGACGACGTGCGCCTGTGCAGTCGAGGGATTCACACCCCCAGCCTCTCAGACACCGGCCCGGAGCGCTCCGTCACCCCGCTCACACCTATGCTGGAAAGTTAGGGTTTGCTAACCTAAGCGAATGGCGAAGCGCACCAAGCATGTCAAGCCCGAGCACCGCGAGATACTCACGGCGGAAGTCCTGGCGAGCAAACGGATCAGCCCCCACTTCGTCCGCGTCACCCTGGGCGGGCAAGGGCTCGCGGGCTTCACCGCCATGGGCTACGACCAGTGGTTCCGGCTGTTCATGCCCGGACGCGACGGGAGCCTGCGACTGCCCACCTCGTCGAGCAATCTCGGGTGGTTCGCGCAGTACCTCATGATGGGCAAGGAGCATCGGCCGCTGACGCGCAACTACACGGTGCGCGACTATCGGGCCGCCAGTTTCGGGGAGTTCGGCAGCACGGCGGAAATCGACATCGACTTCGCGGTTCACGCCGAGGACAGCCCGGCCGCCGCCTGGGCCAACGCCGCCACGCCAGGATGCGAGGTGGGCCTGCTGGACGAGGGCATCACGTACCAGGCTCCCGACCACAGCGACTGGACGCTGCTGGTGGGCGACGAGAGCGCGCTGCCCGGTATCGCGGGCGTGCTGCGGTCGCTGCCGCGCGGGACGCAGGGCGCGGCCTACCTCGAGATTCCCTCCGCCGAGGATCGTCAGGAACTGAACGAACCTTCGGGCGTGCGGGTGAACTGGCTGGTCCGCACCGAGGCGCACGGTGAGGTCGGGGCGCTGGCGGCACAGGCGGTGCGCGAGGCGGACTTGCCCGGCAAGGGCGTCTACGCCTTCGTGGCGGGCGAGCAGAAGCTGGCCGCGGGCGTGCGGCGGCATCTGGCGCAGGAGCGCGAAATCCCCAAGACGGACATCACATTCACCGGATACTGGCGAGTCGGGAAGTCCCAGGGCTGAATTCGGGAGGACAGCGAGTGCCCGGGTACCACCCCACGGGCATTCGCGTCACCGCGTTGTGGTTCGCGGTCACTCACCGAGACTGTTCGCGGCCCCTCGCCGGGCCGCGAACCGGTCGGTCTTATTAGCCAGCGTGCTTCTGCACCAGGTCACCCAGGCGCGGAAGAGCCTCGGCGACATGCTTCTTCGCCGACGAGCGCATGGAGTTGTAGACCTTGGTCAGCGCCGGACGCGAGGAGGCCTCGGCCCGCGCGTCGGTCACCGACAGCAGCGCGTCGGCAACCTCGTCCTGCTTGGCGACCAGCAGATCGGCGAACGAACCCGCGCCACCGTTCTTGTACTCGACCCAGTACGGCTCGAGCTGCTCGACGAACTTGGGCGCGAAGGACTCCAGCGCATCGCCCACGATCGACGGGCTGACCTTCTTGATCGCGGCGTACCCGCCCTTGACGACGAGGCCCGACGCGCCGCCCTTGTCCGACACCTCCTCATCCAGAACCGTAACGGCGTCGGCGATGAAGGCCGGACGCTTGGCGTCATCGAGCAGGGATTCAGACAGTGCTGCAACCACTTTCAGGTTCCTCCGGATAGTTTTTCGATGAACGAGCGCACGCAACTATACGCACCGGTGTCCCCGCACACACGATGCACAATGCGCTGCTACTGCCACAGCAGCAACAGCACTGTAAGCCCTCCGCAATCGATTGGCAGCGTTTCACTTTCGGTTACCGGTCGGGTCACCTTCCTCGGCGACAAGTAGCAAGCGACCGACCGAGGTTCCGGACACCCGTTTCGGCTAACGATCAGCGCTCTTGTCGGATGGCCGAATTCCGCCGCCACGAAATCGAGTGACATGCAAAACCCCGCGCCGAACTGCGGTGGGCCTTCACCACGCGCGCAACCGGAACAGTATGTTCAGACCCGTGACCTTCAATGCGACACTGTGGCGGCCCGTTCCGGGATTCGAGAACCTCACCGACATCACCTACCACCGGCATGTCGAGCAGGGCACGGTACGGATCGCCTTCGATCGCCCCGAAGTACGCAACGCCTTCCGCCCCCACACCGTCGACGAGCTCTACCGCGCCCTCGACCACGCCCGCATGACCTCCGACGTCGGCGCGGTCCTGCTCACCGGCAACGGCCCCAGCCCCCGCGACGGCGGCTGGGCCTTCTGCTCCGGCGGCGACCAACGCATCCGCGGCCGCAGCGGCTACCAGTACGCCTCCGGCGAGACCGCCGACACCGTGGACGTGGCCCGCGCCGGACGCCTGCACATCCTCGAGGTGCAGCGACTCATCCGCTTCATGCCCAAGGTGGTCATCGCACTGGTCAACGGCTGGGCCGCGGGCGGCGGACACAGCCTGCACGTCACCTGCGACCTGACACTGGCCTCGCGCGAGCACGCCCGGTTCAAGCAGACCGACGCCGACGTGGGCAGCTTCGACGCCGGCTACGGCAGCGCGTACCTGGCGAAGATGGTGGGACAGAAGTTCGCTCGCGAGATCTTCTTCCTGGGACGGCCCTACACCGCCGAAGAGATGCACCAGATGGGCGCGGTCAACGCCGTCGTGGACCACGAGCAACTCGAAGACGTCGCCCTGGAATGGACCGCCGACATCCTCGGCAAGTCGCCCCAGGCCATCCGAATGCTGAAGTACGCCTTCAACCTCCAAGACGACGGACTGGTCGGCCAGCAGCTCTTCGCCGGCGAGGCCACCCGCCTGGCCTACATGACCGACGAAGCGGTCGAAGGCCGCGACGCCTTCCTCGAGAAGCGCCAACCCGACTGGAAGCCCTACCCGTACTACTTCTGATTTCCAGGAAGAGCAAACGTCCGGCTGTCATGCTGCACTCATGGAGATACTGAGCAGTCGGGTCATCCTGCGACCGCGCGACTATGAACGGACGCTGGGGTTCTACCGCGATGCGCTGGGGTTGGCCATCGCCCGCGAGTATCCAGGTGGGACGGTCTTTTTCGCCGGGCAGTCGCTGATCGAGGTGGCCGGGCACGGGCGCGAGGACGGGGATCCGGCCGGGTTCGCGGGAGCCATCTGGTTGCAGGTGCGTGATTGTGGCGACACCGCGGCCGAACTCGCGCTGCGCGGGGTCGCGATCGACCGTGCGCCGAAACGCGAACCGTGGGGGCTCGTCGAAATGTGGGTCAGCGATCCGGACGGCGTGCCGCTCGTCTTCGTGGAGATCCCGGCGAATCACCCGCTCCGGAGGGACATCCGGGGCGACTGACCACCCGCGCCCGCTCCTTAGCACGGAGGTAACTGTGAAATGCGTCGGGGGGCACCGGTTAACGGAGCGTAAAGGGTATAGCGCAAACTGATCGGTGTGTCTGCCGAACTGCTCGTTCTGCTGATCGTTGTTTGCACAGCCTTGGCGTTCGACTTCACCAACGGATTCCATGACACCGCGAACGCGATGGCCACCTCCATCGCCACCGGGGCGCTACGGCCGCGTACCGCCGTACTCCTGTCCGGGGCCCTCAATCTGATAGGCGCATTCCTCAGCGTCGCGGTCGCCGCGACGGTGGCCGAGGGCATCGTGGACCTGTCGGAGGTGAGCGGGCGGGCACTGCTCGACATCGTCTTCGCCGGTCTGGTCGGCGGCATTCTGTGGAATCTGTTCACCTGGTTGTTGGGTTTGCCGTCAAGTTCCTCACACGCCCTGTTCGGCGGTCTCATCGGCTCGACCATCGCGGCGCTGGGCTGGCACGGGGTGATCTGGACCGCGGGCAGCAAAGGCGTGCTCGCGAAGATCATCATCCCGGCCGTGCTCTCCCCGATCGTCGCGGCGCTGGTGGCCTCGATCGCCTCCTGGGTGGTGTACCGGGTCACAAAGGGCAGCAACGAGAAGACCGTGTCACGCGGATTCCGCTGGGGGCAGATCGGCACCGCCTCCCTGGTCTCGCTGGCGCACGGCACCAATGACGCGCAGAAGACCATGGGCATCATCTTCCTGGCGCTCATCGCGCACGGCACCGCCAAGGCCAGCGATCCGCTGCCGCTGTGGGTGATCGTGTCCTGCGCCATCGCCATGGCCGCCGGCACCTGCCTGGGCGGCTGGCGCATCATCCGCACGCTGGGCAAGGGCCTGGTCGACATCGCGCCGCCGCAGGGCTTCGCCGCCGAATCCACCAGCGCGGCGATCATTCTCACCTCGGCCCACTTCGGCCTGCCGCTCTCGACCACCCAGGTGGTGACCGGATCCATCCTCGGCTCGGGCATCGGACGGCCCGGCGCGGAGGTGCGCTGGGGCGTGCTCGGGCGCATGGTGACGGCCTGGGTGCTGACGCTGCCGCTGGCCGGTGTGGTGGGCGCGATCTGCTGGGGCATCCTGCACGGCATCGGCGGCACCGCGGGCGTGCTGGTGGTGCTGGCGCTGCTGATCGCCATGGCCGCGTTCATCTGGCTCCGGTCCAAGCGCGAGGAAGTCAACGCGCACAACGTGACCGATGAGTGGGACGGCGGCGCGGCCGCGACACCGGCTCCGGCGCAACACCACGCTGACGACACCCCGGCCCGCCGCAATGACGACACCGTCGGAATCGGTTAGGAGACCGCGATGCACACCCTGTTGCACAACCTCTCCGACCTGTGGCGGGTCATGCTGGCGGCCTTGATCTTCGGCGCCGGGCTGCCGACCGTCTTCGCCGTCGGCATCCGCTTCCGGGCGCAGGTGGACGACGGCGCGACCGGTGCCACCCGCACCGCCGCGCTGGCCGCCTCGCTGCTCTGCTTCGGCGTGGTCATGATCGCGGTGGTGGCCGGTGTGCTCTTCATCGCACGCGGATTCCTGGCCAGCCGACTCGGTATTCACCTGCTCGGCGCGTGACGCCGCCTGATCGAAAGGCACGCTCGTGAGCACCCCCGAACGCCCCGACCGGTCCCCGACGGACCCGGCTCCCATTCCGCCGTCGCGGCTGAATGTGCTGACCAAGGTGCTGGACTGGTTGAAAGCGGGATATCCGCAGGGCATTCCGCAGTCGGACTATGTGGCGCTGCTGGCGGTGCTGCACCGGCGGCTCACCGACTACGAGGTGCACCTGGTGGTGGAGGAGCTCATTCGCGAGCGGGTGGCCGCCTCCGGCATCGACCGCGCCGACATCGAGGCGGCGATTGCCCGAGTTGCCAAGGAGCAGCCCGGCGAGGACGATATCGCTCGGGTGGCCTCCAGGCTCGCAGCCGGTGGATGGCCACTGGCGACACCGACGTCCGACTGACCGCACGAGACCCTGCAGCATCGACACCCGGGCGCCGACCCCTCCGCGCGCCGCCACTCCACGGAATGACACGATCGCGAACGTGAGCAATACCCTCCGAATTCTTCCCATGCCCACCGGCGCAGCGGTGGGCGAAGTATTGCCGCATCTCCGAGAGGCTCTGGAGGGCAACGGCCCCGCCTGGCTCCCGGTCCCGACCGCCGACCGCCGCGAGACCCAGCGCCTGAGCGGCAGCCTGCGGCCCGGCGAGGAGATCGACGACGAGGTGGCCCTGGTGGTCACCACCTCCGGCACCACCGGAAACCCCAAGGGCGCCATGCTCACCCCGGCCAATCTGCGGGCCAGCGGCGACGCCACCCACGAGCGACTGGGCGGGCCCGGGCAGTGGTTGCTGGCGCTGCCGACCCATCACATCGCGGGCATTCAGGTGCTCTTGCGCAGCATTCTGGCGGGCACCGAACCGATCACCCTCGATGTCTCCGGCGGCTTCCTGCCCGAGGCGCTGGTCGGCGCGATCGCGAGCATGCGCGGCGAACGCCGCTACACCTCGCTGGTCCCGACCCAGCTCATCAAGGCCCTCGACGAGCCCGCCGCCACCGAGGCGCTGGCCTCGCTGGACGCCGTCCTGGTCGGCGGGGCAGCGACGCCGAAGCCGGTGCTGGAACGGGCCCGTGCGGCGGGCATCACCGTCTTCCGCACCTACGGCATGAGCGAAACCTGCGGCGGCTGCGTGTACGAGGGAGTACCCCTGACGGGCACGAAGGTACGCATCGAGGACGGCCGCGTGCTGCTCGGCGGCGACATGGTCGCCAAGGGCTACCGCAATATCGCCGACCACCCCGCCTTCGCCGAACCCGGCTGGTTCCGCACCGAGGACGCGGGCCATTTCGACAATGGCGTGCTCAGCATCACCGGTCGCCTCGACGAGGCCATCATGACCGGCGGCCTGCTGGTCATCCCCCAGGTCGTCGAGGCCGTCCTGATCACGCACCCGGCCGTCTCCGAATGCGTGGTCCTCGGCCTCCCCGACGACCGTCTCGGGCAGCGAGTGGCGACGGCCATCGTCCCGGCCCCGGGCGCGACGGCCCCGACCCTCGACGAACTCCGTGAGCACGTGGTCGCCGAACTCGACGCCATCGCCGCCCCGCGCGAACTGGCCGTGCTGGACGAACTTCCGCTGCGGGGGCCGGGCAAGCCCGACCGGGCGAAGCTGCGTCAGGTACTGCTGGCCGCCTCGCCGAACTGATTCGGCGCGGCACACTATCGACCGCTTGCGTCGATATATCGGCTATTTACGCTGATACATCGCGTTCTTGCGTGAGCGCCGTCGTTGCTTGCGTCGGTGACGCAATCGCCGTGCAAGGTGGGCGCAAGGGGCCCACCCCATGGTTATCGCATGACTTCTTACACACCTGCTGAGGCACTCGCCATCGAGGCTGAGGGCTTGGTCAAGGTCTTCGGGGAGCAGCGGGCCGTTGACGGCGTGAGTCTCGCGGTGCCGCGGGGGGCTGTCTACGGCGTGCTCGGACCCAACGGAGCCGGCAAGACCACCACCATCCGCATGCTCGCGACCCTGCTGCGCCCCGACGGCGGCAGCGCCCGCATCTTCGGCCACGACGTGATCGCCGAGCCCACCGCGGTGCGCTCGCTGATCGGCGTCACGGGACAGTACGCGTCCGTCGACGAAAAGCTCTCGGCCACCGAGAATCTCGTCATCTTCTCGCGTCTGCTGGGTCTGTCCCGGAGCGACTCGCGGCGCAAGGCGGCCGAACTGCTCGAGGAGTTCGGGCTGACCGACGCCGCCGACAAGGCGCTGGAGAACTTCTCCGGCGGCATGCGCCGACGCCTGGATCTGGCTGCCAGCCTGATCTCGCGCCCGCCGCTGCTGTTCCTGGACGAGCCGACCACCGGCCTCGACCCGCGCACCCGCGCCCAGATGTGGGACACCATCCGCCGCCTGGTGCGGGAGGGCTCGACCGTGCTGCTCACCACGCAGTATCTGGACGAGGCCGACCAGCTGGCCGACCGGATCGCGGTCATCGACCACGGCAAGGTCATCGCCGACGGCACCTCCGATCAGCTCAAGTCCTCGGTCGGCCTGTCCGCGCTGCAGCTGACGCTGGCCGAGCGCGATCGCATCGAGGAGGCCCGGAACCTGGTGGGCGAGTTGCTGTCCCGCGCGGCGGGCCGGACCGTCGAGGCCACCATCACCCCCGAGGCGGGGCGTATCACCGCTCCCCTGCCCGACCCCAGTATCACCACCGACATCCTGATCCGGTTGCGTGAGCACGACATCCGGGTCGACGAGATCAACGTCGCCAAGCCGAGCCTGGACGAAGTCTTCTTCGCGCTCACCGGGCACGCGGCCGAGAACGACACCGACGAGACCGAACGGAGCGCGGCATGACCACGACTCTCTCCGCCCCCGCTGGGCGGCACGCGGCCGAGGCCGCACCCATTCCCGAAGTGAGCAACCACATTCCGTTCAAGCAGGCGGTGGCGAACTCGTTCACCATGGCCTACCGCGGAATCCTCAAGATCAAGCACAACCCCGAGCAGCTGTTCGATGTCACGATCCAGCCGATTCTGTTCACCGCACTGTTCGCGGGCATCTTCGGCGGGGCCATCGCGCACAGCGTCTCGGGCTACCTGCCGATCCTTATCCCGGGCCTGCTGGTGCAGACAGTGGTGCTGACCTCCGTGGTTACCGGTACCCAGATGCGGGAGGATATGGACAAGGGCGTCTTCGACCGCTTCAAATCCCTTCCCATCGCCCGTATTTCGGCACTGTCGGGTGCACTGCTGGCGGATATGGTGCGCTACGGCCTGGCGACCGTGCTCACCATCGCCATGGGCATGGTCCTCGGCTACCGGCCGCAAGGCGGCTTCGTGGCCGTAGTGGTCGCCGCTTTGCTGGTCGTGTTCTGCTCGTTCGCGATCAGCTGGATCTGGGCGTTGATCGGCATCACGGGTAAGAGCGCGCCGGCGGTGCAGGGCATCTCGATGATGATCATGTTCCCGCTGACGTTCATGTCCGGCGCGTTCACACCGGTGTCGACCATGCCGGGCTGGCTGCAGGGCGTCAACAAGGCCAACCCGATCTACTACATGGTGAATGCAGCCCGTGAGCTGATGAACGACAACGTCTACAGCCACAACCTGGTGTATTCGATCATCGGCTCGGTGGCCGTGATCGCGATCTTCGCCCCGCTCGCGGTGAAGGCGTACATGCGGCGCGCCTGACGCGCCCGCGCCCCGCGGTTGGGAGGCCCGCCCATCGAGAAATCGATGGGCGGGCCTTTCTGTTTGCCAGGGGTATGCCCGGCCCTGTTATGGTCGGTCCGGTGAATCCCGCTCCCGCCTCGATCAGCCGAAGGTCCGTTCGGCTCTCTCGGGGTGCGCTCTTCGCGGGAGTCCTGATTGTCCTGGGGCTCATCGCCGCGGTCGCGGGATGGGGCTCGTCACAGCGGATTTCACTGCTCGATTCGAGCACGCCGACGGTTTCCGTCACCGCGCTCGATACGCGGGTCACCAAGGATTCCGGGCATCCGGCCCTCGATCCGGCCCCCGCCTGTCGCAAACAGGAGCATCCGGCCTCCGATCCCACCGGCATGCTCGTCAGCCCGCCCCGCGCGCTCGGCGACCAACTCGCCGCCGCCTGCGCCGTTCTCGACCCGGAATTCCGGACGCCCCAGCAGCTTTCGATCGGGAAGCAACCGCGCGCACCCACCCCTCCGGTGGCGGCTCCGCACCTGACGACCGTGCTGATCATTTAGACCCCCTGAATGATCCAGCACCTTTTCGTCATTCTCCATGCGGCCGTTGAGGAGTACTCGCATGTCCCGAAAGCGCAAGAATCCCGCCACCCTCAAAACCAGAAGGACCTTCGCCGGTCTCGCCCTCATCGCGGCCGTCGGGCTGCTCGCGATCGCGGCGATCCAAATGCTCGGCGCCGACAAGAAGCCCGATGAGCCGGTCGCCGCGCCGACCGAGACCAATCCCCTGTACGCGCAACTGGCGACGCTGGCCAAGCGCGATGCCCGCGATCCGCTGGCCCTGGGCCGCGCCGACGCCCCGGTCGTCATGGTCGAGTACTCGGATTTCCAGTGCCCGTTCTGCAAGGTCTTCGCCACCAAGATCGAACCCCAGCTCGTTTCCCAGTACGTCGACCAGGGCGTACTGCGCATCGAATGGCGCAGCCTGGCGATTTTCGGAGCCGAGTCCGAGGACGCGTCGCGGGCCGCGTGGGCGGCCGGACAGCAGGGCAAGTTCTGGGAGTACCACCGGGCGTTGTTCGATCACGCCCCCGAGAAGAAGAACACCGGCGCGTTCACCCGCGACAAGCTCGTCGATCTGGCGGGCGAGGCGGGCGTGCCCGATATCGAGAAGTTCCGCGCCGACCTCGCTTCTTCGGCCGCCACCGCGGCCGTACAGGCCGATGTGAACGAGGGCATCGGCATCGGCGTCAATTCCACCCCGGCGTTCCTCGTCAACGGCCGCCCGATTCTGGGCGCGCAGCCGATCGAGCAGTTCCGCGCGAGCATCGAGGCGGCGCGCGCCGCCACCGGGCAGGCCACGGAATGACCGGCGGCATCGGCTTTTTCGCGGCCTTCCTGGGCGGGCTGCTGGCACTGCTCAGCCCGTGCAGCGCGCTGCTGCTGCCCAGTTTCTTCGCCTACTCCTTCGAATCCCGGGGCCGACTGCTGGCCCGGACCGGCCTGTTCTACCTGGGCCTGTGCACCACCCTGGTCCCGCTCGGCGCGGCGGGCTCGCTGGCCGGTCGGGTACTGGTCGGGCATCGCGAGCTGCTCATCGCCATCGGCGGCTGGACCATCATCGTGCTCGGTGTCGTCCAAATCCTCGGCCGCGGTTTCGCTTTCGGCTTCGCCCAGCGCGCGGCCGCCGGGCGGGGCCGGCCCGAGCAGGCGGGCGCGGTCTACCTGCTCGGGCTGGTCTACGGCCTGGCCGGGTTCTGCGCGGGCCCGATCCTGGGCTCGATCCTCGCGGTCGCGGCCGTCGGCGGTTCCCCGGTCCAGGGCGGCCTGCTGCTCGCGGTCTACGCCCTGGGCCTGGCCGCCCCGCTGTTCGTCCTGGCCTCCCTCTGGGACCGCTTCGAGCTGGGCAGGCGAAAGTGGCTGCGCGGCCGCAGCTTCCGGCTCGGCCGCATCGATCTCCACACCACCTCGGTGCTGTCGGGGCTGTTCTTCATTGCCCTCGGCGTCCTGTTCCTCGCCTTCGACGGCACCGCGGCTCTACCCGGAATCCTCAGCGCCGACACCGAATTCGCGATGGAGAACCGAGTCCGCCGACTCGGCGACCTGGTGTCGAACACGACGGTGCTGCTGGTGCTCGGCGCGATCGCCCTGGGCGCGATCGCCTGGCGGCTGCTGCGCTCGGACCGCACCGAGGATCGCGAACCGGATCGGGAACCGGTGGGCTCGGAAACCTAGAACGTGCCCGCGACCGCCTTCAGGCGTTCCATGATCCGGTCGGCGGCCTTGCGGCGGCCCAGTCCGGCCACCGCGTCCAGGGCGGCCGCCACCCGCGCCTCACCCAGCGCCGGGCGATGCAGGTCGAGGTGAACGCTCCACTGCTGAGACGGATAGTCCTGACGTCCGAAGACTTTCGGCGTCAGGACCACCAGCTCCAGGGCGCTGTCAAGGTGCTGCCCGGTGGCGAGCAGGTAGCTTCCGATCGCGCAGCCCACCGCGCCGAGCTGCGGCAGATCGTAGAACTGGGCCAGCATGCGCAGGCTGACATCGATCAGGTCGGCCGCGGGGCGCGTCATCTCGTCGGCGCGGCCGTTCAGCACGTGCGCGTCGATGGCGGCGGCGACCAGGATCAGGGTCCCCGGTCCCGGCACACCGACATCGTGCGGCCAGTTCATGAGCGGCAGCATGTAGCGGAAGCGGCGCAGCCCGGTGTCGATATCCCCTTCGGCGAGTTCGACTTCCGCCATGGCGGCGGAGGCGGCGGCGAGGCGGTAATTCGGCTTCGTCACCGGAACGTCGAGCGGCAGGCCGCCGAGCGCGCGGAGCGCGGGTTCGAGCCCGCGCCGCGCCTCCGCCGGCTGCCCCGCACCGGCCAGTGTCACGGCGAGGAAGGAACGCATCTCCGCGGCCTCGTCCCAGGCCCGGAGATCCTCCAACAGGTCCACCGCGCGCCGGTAGTAGTCGACCGCCTGGGCGTAGCGCGCCGACTGGCCGTGCAAGCTCGCCAGATGCTGGCAGGTCATGGCGGTGCTCCAGGTGTCCCCGTCGCCATTGATGCGCAAGGCCGTCTCGCCGTCGCGCATCGATTGATGGACCAGGCCGATGTTCTCGCACAGATTGGCCCGCAACATCAGCGCGGCCATCTGGGTCATCCGGTCCGCTGATCGCACCCCGGCGCTGAGCCTGCGGCCCAGCTGGGTGGTGTTGCGGGGCTGGGTGACCAGTTCACCGAGGTAGCGGGAGACCGGACTCATGGGCGCGGCCGAGGCCAGGATCCGGCGGATGGCCGTCCTGACCCGGGCTATGCGGCGCAGGTCGCCGCCGAAGGACATGTGCAGGCCCAGCATCAACTGGCCGTAGACGTAGAGATCGGTCTCGGTCTCGACCCTCGGGTGGGTCTGCGGCGGCAGGGCGATGATGCGCGGTGACCAGCTGATCAGTTCGGCATGCGCCCCGCGCAGCACCCACAGCGCCGACAGGATCGGGAAGACCGTGTGCACGGTCTCGGTGTCGCGCCGCTCGAGCGCGTAGCGCAGCACCGCGAGGAGATTGTCCATCTCCGCGCCCATGTCGAGCGCCGCCGCCACCTGCTCGCCGCTCTGGTATCGGCGGGCCGCCGCCACCGCGATATCCCTGGCCCACTGGGACATTCGGTTCATCACCAGGTCGGATTCGCCGGTGAAGGCGAGCTGTTCCTCCCCGAATTCGCGGACCGTCTCCAGCATCCGGTAGCGGGTGCCGCCCTCGTCGTCTTCGAGCACGGTCAGCAACGACTGGCCGACCAGGCCGTCGACAGCCGTTGCGGGGTCGTCGATCTCGGCCCCGGACAGGACGGTCTCGGCGGCGGCGAGCGTGAATCCCGCTGAGAACCGGCACAATCGGCGCAATGCCACCCGCTGCGGCTCGTCCAGCAGGTTCCAGCTCCATTCGATCACCGCGTGCAGGGTGCGATGCCGCTGCGGCGAGCTGCGATCACCGGTGCGCAGCAATGCGAATCGGTGATCGAGCCGGGATTCGATCTCCTCGACGCTCATGGTGCGCACCCGCGCCGCCGCGAGTTCGATGGCCAGCGGCAGGCCGTCGAGGGTGCGGCAGAGCCGGGCGACCACCTCGGGATCCATCCGCACCGACGGCCGGACCGCGCGGGCCCGGGCCGCGAACAGATCGGTGGCGGGCGATCCGGCCGCGTCGATGGTCAACGGCGGCAAGGGATACACGGCCTCGGCCGTGATCTCCAGCGGTGCGCGACTGGTGGTGAGAATGGTCAGCTGATCGCTCACGCCGACCAGGTCGGCCACCATCTCCGCCACCGGCTCGATGAGGTGCTCACAGTTGTCGAGAATCAACAGGGTCGGGCCCACTCCGAGTGCGGCGCGCAGCCGCTGCCGGATGTCCCGCCCCTGGACCTGCCGCAGCAGATTCGTCTCGCGGCCCATGTCGGCGACGCCGAGGGTTGCCGCGATGGCGGCCTCGATCTCTAGCCGGGTATCGGCCGTGCTCTCCGGGTCGGCCCGCAGCGAGGCCAATTCCACCAGCACCACGGCGGTGTCGTGCGCCGTTCGCGCACCCAATTCGTTGGCGATCCGGGTCTTTCCGGTCCCACCCGGTCCGAGCACCGTCACCACTCGCGACGTACCGAGCAGCTCGAGCAACGCGGTCAGATCCGCTTCCCGCCCCAGCAGCGGATTCGGCGCGGCGCGCAATCCGATCGCCGCCTCGCCTACCTGTTGCCGCGCCACCGCCGCTTGCGCGAACCCGACTGCCCGAGAGTGCGCAGAGCCCGAGCCGTCACTGCCCGATCCGCGCCCGATGTTCTGCGAATTCCCCTGCGTACGAGACATTTCCGTGAATGCGGGCGTCGTACCGGCGGTCGTTGCCGGATATCCGGCCGGTCCGTCCCCGTCGTCCGGCACAGCGGAAAGTCCACGCGCCCCTACACCGGTCAGCACGTCCGGGCGATGGACACCACCGCGAGCCTCGGGCACGTGCGCGCCGGGGTCAGCCGCATCCGCCTCGGGATGCGACGACGTATACGACTGCGCCGCAGCACTATCCGTCGGCGATGCCGTGCCCGCCACGCGTCTCGATCCCACACCGGGCGTGATTCCCCGTGTCGGCTGTCCCGGCAGCGGTTCTCCGCGCAGGATGGCGGTATTCAATGCCACCAGCGCAGGACCCGGGTCCGCGCCGAGTTGGTCGACCAGGCGGGTGCGCAGGGTCGCGAAGACATCGAGGGCCTCGTTGGTGCGGCCCGCCGCGGCGAGCAGGCGCATGAGGGTGGCGTGGGCGGGCTCGTCGAACGGGTCGGCGGCCACGGCGTGCTGGGCCAGATCGATGGCGGCGGGCAGGTCGCCGACGGCTTCGCGGGCCGACAGTTCCAGGGCGTCGAGGGCGCGGCGGCGGGTCGCGGCGAGGGCGGCGAGCTCGTCGGCGACCGGGCCGGGCGGCAGATCGGCGGCCGGTTCGCCGCGCCACAGGGCGCGGGCGGCGGTCAGCAGGTCCAGGCAGGCGGGGTCGTCGCCGGCGGAATGGGCTTGGCGGGCTTGCTTTTCCAGCTGCCCCGCCAGGGTCAGGTCGACCTGGTCGGGGGCGAGGACCAGGCGGTATCCGGCCGGGCCGATCTCCAGTGCGCCCTCGGGCAGCGCGGAGCGCAGCCGGGAGACCTGGGTGTGCAGCGCGTTCATGGGCGCGCGCGGCGGGGTCTCACCCCAGATGTCGTCGATCAGCGCCTGGGCGCTGCGACTGCGGCCCGGGTGGGAGGCCAGGGCGGCGACCAGCAGGCGGGCCCGGGCTCCGGGTACGGCGGCGAGCGCACCGTCGCGCCGCAATGCGACCTCGCCCAGCAGGGCCACCAGGGTCGAGTCGCCCACGTTCGCCACCCGCGCGCTTCCCGTGCTGCTCGAACTGCCTTTTTCCGAATACATTCCTCGCCAATCGTAGGTGAGAGAGGGGACCGACGCCCGATCCGCCGGGCCGGTTGGACGGCCATCGGTCCGGCCCCCGGCTTACCCGACGCGCCCGGCCCGGCTCAACCGGATTTATCGAGGGCGGGCCGCGGTGGCACGCGAACGCCTACGCTCAGGACATGGCCGAATTCGACATTCACCGGGAAACGGTCATCAAGGCCGATCCCGTGCAGGTGCAGGCACTCATCGACGATTTTCACCAGTGGCGCAAATGGTCTCCGTGGGAGGACACGGACCCCGCCATGGAGCGCGTCTACAGCGGGGCCGATCGCGGCATCGGGGCCCGCTATTTCTGGAACGGCAATCGCAAGGCCGGGCGCGGCGACATGGAGATCACCTCGGCCACCTCCGAGGAGATCGGCATCCAGCTGAACTTCGAGAAGCCGTTCAAGGCGAGCAACCAGGTCACCTTCGAGTTCCGCCCGGCGGGCGACACCACCGCGGTGACCTGGCGCATGACCGGTCACCAGAACGGGATCATGGCGATCGTCGGCAAGCTCGTGCCGATGGATCGCCTGGTGGGCAAGGATTTCGAGAAGGGTCTGGCCCAGCTCAAGGCCGCCGCCGAGGCCTGACCCCCGCCCCGGCGCGCGAGCCCTGTCACTCGGGTGGGCGCGGCCGCCGGTCCTCGCATTACGCTGCGATGCATGGCTACAGCAGCGCAGTGGATCGAGGGCGCGCGGCCGCGCACCCTGCCCAACGCCATCGCCCCGGTGCTGGCGGGGACGGGGGCGGCCGTCTCGATCGGGGGGTTCGTGTGGTGGAAAGCGATACTGTGCCTGCTGCTTTCGGTGGCCCTGATCATCGGCGTCAACTACGCCAACGACTACTCCGACGGCATTCGCGGCACCGATGACGAACGGGTCGGCCCGCTGCGGCTGGTCGGTTCCAAGCTGGCCACCCCAGCGTCGGTCCGCAATGCCGCCGTCGCCTGCCTGTCGCTGGGCGCGGTGATCGGCCTGGTGCTGGTCGCCACCAGCGCCTGGTGGCTGATCCTGGTGGGCGCGGGTTGCCTGGCCGGGGCCTGGTTCTACACCGGCGGCCGGAACCCGTACGGCTACAGCGGTTTCGGTGAGATCGCGGTATTCGTGTTCTTCGGCCTGGTCGCGGTGCTGGGCACCGAGTTCGTGCAGGCCGGCCGGGTGGATTGGGCCGGGCTGGCGTGCGCGGTGGCGGTCGGCTCGTTCTCCAGCGCGGTGCTGGTCACCAACAACCTGCGCGACATTCCCACCGATACCGAGTCCGGCAAGCTGACCCTGGCCGTGCGCCTGGGTGACACGCGCACCCGCACACTGCATCTGGTGCTGCTGGCGGTGCCGTTCCTGGCGAGCCTGGTGCTGGTGGCGCGCACCCCGTGGGCGCTGGCCGGGCTGATCGCCCTGCCGCTGGCGTTCAAGGCCAATGAGCCGGTGCGGTCCGGCAAGAACGGGCCGGGTCTGATTCCCGCCCTGGCCGGTACCGGTCTGGCGATGCTGGTCTGGGCCGTCCTGACCGCCGTCGCGCTGACGATCTCCGGGCTCTAGTCCCGGTCGGGGACGGCCTAGTCGTTGTCGGGTACGAGGACGCCGAGCACCCAGTTCACCACCGAGACGATGATGCCGCCGAGGACCGCGGCCCAGAAGCCGTCCACCCGCAGGCCGTAATCCGTGGTGCCGGTGATCTTCGCGGTCAGCCACAGCATGAGCGCGTTGATCACCAGCAGGAACAGGCCCAGCGAGACCACGATGAACGGGAACGAGAGCACCTTCACCAGCGGCTTCACCAGGGTGTTCACCAGGGCGAACACGACGGTGATGGCGGCGATCACCAGGATCTTGCTCGAGGTGGTGTCTTCGGGGGTCTTGATCTCGATGCCGTGCACCCAGGCAGCGGCCAGCCAGATCGCCACGCCGTTGATCAGCAGACGGATGAGGAGCGTCGTCATGCCCCCGATCGTAGGGCGAGATCATCGGGGAGGCCGGATATCCGGGGTGCGGCGCGGTGCCGATCAGGCCGCGCGGTCCAGGTAGCCGGTCACCGCGTCGCGCAGCGTGTGCTGCGCGGTCTCGTCCCCGAGCAGGCGGCGGGTGACGTCGTTGGGCGCGCGCAGCACGGCCAGCATCAGGTGCGCGGCCTCGATGTGGTCGTCCTTGCGTGCCAGCGCCTCGCGCAGGGACAGCTCGATGACCTTCTTGGATTCCTTGGTGAACGGAATGTGGCCGCGCGGGCCGCCTTCCGCGCCCCAGTACTTGCCCCAGCGCCATTTCCCTTGTGGCACATCGGCTCGATCGAGGGCGTTCTCGCCGAAGGTGGCCTCCAGGCTCTCGCGCACGGCGTCGAGGTCGATGCCGATGGATCGCAGGGCCGCGGCGTCCTCCTCGCCGAGGGGTTCGCCGGTCCGCTTGCGGGCCAGGGCCTCTCGCACCGTGTCGGCGGTGAGCCCGTGCGCGGCAAGGATTTCCCGCAGGCCCGTGTCCGGGGCGACGAGCAGTCCCAGCAGCACGTGCTCGACCTCGATGGTCGACGAGCACAGCTCCCGGGCTTCCTCCTGCGCCATGACGATCGCGAATTTGGCCGCCTTGTCGAATCGTTCGAACATCAGCGGATACCGCCCTTCCGGTTGTACTTCTGGTGGACCGCCTGCCGGCTGACCTCGAGCGCGTCGGCGATGGCCTGCCAGGACCAGCCCTGGGTGCGGGCATTGGTGACCTGAATGGCTTCGAGCCGCTCGAGCAACCGGCGCAGTGCGAGCACCGCGCGGAGCCCGACCTGGGGGTCGGGGCTGCCGGCGGCGGCCGCCAGAGTCGTTGCTTCACTCATGAGTGTCAATTTACGTTGACATTCACGGCGCGTCAACGAAAATTGACACATCCGGAAGGGTGTTCGCCGTCAGCGGACATCACGTGACGACGGAGACGAGAGCAGGTGGGGCGAGTGTCGTTCAGCCCCAAGGAGTGAAGGGCGCGAACTCGCGAACCGAGTCCGACCAGTCCCAGATGGTGTCCGGATCGACGGGCACACCACCCTGCAACTGCAGCCGCCAGCCCTGCGGTCCCTTCTCCCAGATGTCACCGTCCCGGTCCCGGTACAGCCCGAAAGCCGCGGGCTCCCAGGCATTGCCGACCTCACCGTACTTCGACCGCGCACGCAGGCCACGCACCGAGGAGATGACCCAGGGCCCGACTGTGACATTGACATCTAGAACCGGCCGCGGTTGCTGCCCCAATTTTTCTCCTGTTTGTTGTTGTTCCAAACTATTGGAGCAGAACGGATTACCGTGCCGCTCCTCACCCGGAGACCACAGCAGGATCCGTCGGCAACCGAGCGTGTACCCGACGGCCATACTAGTAAGGTCAGCCTAAATAAATGGATGGAGTTCCCACGTTCGGCGAGTACATTCGCCAGCGTCGCACCACCGCGAATCTCACGCGTCCACAACTGGCCTGGTTGGCCAACCTCTCGGTCCCCTACCTGACCAAGATCGAAGGCGGCGCCAACCCCTCGCGCCGCGTGATCGAATCCCTCGGCACCGCACTGAAACTGCCGCCCGCCGAATTCGAGTACGCCCTGGTGCTGGCCGAAGGCCCGCTCCCCCGGGTCGAGGCCGACCACCCCACCCCGGCCGACCAGGAGTACCTGGACCTGCTCAACCCCGCGATCGGCGCCTACATCACCGAGCTCTACGACATCGTCGCGGTCAATGCCGCGCACCAGGAGTTCTTCCGCGAGCTCGAGCCCGGCACCAACTACCTGGAATGGCTCATCTTCAATCCGATCGCGCGCACCGTGATGGTGAACTGGGACGCCGAGACCCGGATGGCGGCCAGCCGCTTCCGCCTGCAACTGGCCCGCAGCGGCGAGAACGAACGCGGCGCGCAGATTCTCGGGAAGTGCCTCACCGATTCGGACTTCGCGCTGATGTGGCGTTCCGACGCGGTCGCGTCCGAGCGCCTGCATCTGGTCAAGCTGGTCCGCGATCCACAGACGCTGTCCATCACCGAGTTGCGGATCAATATGTGGCGGACCCAATCGACCCTGCAGTCGTGGATGTTGGTGCTCGGCACTCCGGTCGATCAGCCCGCCGCGGTGACCCGTCCGGTGGTGCGCCAGCGGCCCGAAACGTCAAGCCCTATTAACACCATCCGAGGCGAAGAAAACCGACCGGTGACCTCGGAACCCACTGCGCAAGCTAACGACCCGACCCCGACAAAACCGCTACAGCAAATAAATGGCAATCTTCTCGATGGGTGATCAACGGTTATCGACCGACCCGTCGTGCCGTGCGAAAACTAGCCCGACCAAGTACCGGTGGCGATGAATTCGGTCAGGACCGCGGTCGGCTCGATCAAGCTCAGCCCCTGGTCGGCAACCCATTCGTCATTGAAATAGGTTCCGGCATAACGGTCTCCGCCGTCGCACAGGAGCGTCACCACACTGCCGGTACGGTCCGCGGCGATCATGTCGGCAATCAGGGCAAAGGCACCCCACAGGTTGGTCCCCGTCGACCCGCCCACCCGGCGGCCGAGCACCGCACTGGCATGCCGGGCGGTCGCCACCGAGGCGGCGTCGGGCACCTCGACCATGCAATCCACGACGCTCGGCACGAAGGAGGGCTCCACCCGCGGTCGCCCGATACCCTCGATCCGCGACGGCATTCCGGTCTGATACCCGAGGTCAGCGACCTCGTAGCCGCCGTAAAAGGCCGAGTTCTCCGGATCCACCACCGCCAGTCGGGTCGCGTGCCGCTTGTAGCGCAGGTAGCGGCCGATGGTCGCGCTGGTGCCGCCGGTCCCCGCGCCCACCACCACCCACTCCGGCACCGGATGGGTCTCCAAAGTCATCTGCTGGAAGATGGATTCGGCGATGTTGTTGTTGCCGCGCCAGTCGGTGGCCCGCTCGGCGTTGGTGAACTGGTCCATGTAGTGGCCGCCGGTCTCGTCGGCCAAACGGGCTGCCTCCGCATAGATATCGGGGGCCCGGTCGACCAGATGGCAGCGCCCGCCCTGCGCCTCGATGAGCGCGAGCTTCTCCGGTGAGGTCTTGGCCGGCACCACGGCCACGAAGTCCAGGCCCAGCATCCTGGCGAAATACGCCTCGCTGATGGCGGTCGAGCCCGAGGAAGCCTCCACCACCGTGGTGCCCTCCGTGACCCAGCCGTTGCAGATGGCGTACAGGAACAGCGATCTCGCCAGGCGGTGTTTGAGACTGCCTGTCGGGTGTGTGGATTCGTCCTTCAGATAGAGCTGAACGCCCCACTCCTCGGGCAGCGGATACCTCAGCAAATGGGTATCGGCGCTGCGCTGGGTGTCGGCGTCGATGAGGCGGACGGCATTGTCGACCCAGGCCCGGGGTGCGCTGCGATCGCAGCGCTTCACTGCTCGTCCCGGCCCTGCAGGCGCGACCGCAGCTGGTCGCGTTCCTTGCGGCGGTTGGCGTCGAACGCGCCGATGTCCTTGTTGACCTGCGTGCGCAGCTTCTTGAACAGCAGCAGCGACAGCGGCATGGCGATGAGCAGCGCGAACAGCAGAGCCACGATGAGCGGGATGGCCACGTGCACGACGGCGGCCACACCCATGATGATCGCGGCGATGACGGCGACCATTCCGAGCCGGGCGACCGTGTAGAGGGCCAAGTTTCGGGCCAGGCGGCGGCCCGCACCGTCGGTCGGGGTTGCGTCACTCACGCAGAACAGCGTAGGTGACCGGGTCCCGGCCGCCGCCGGTGACCCAGAGGTCGCTGGATGTTCGCTGCGCGGAATTCAAACGTGACCGTAAACACATAACGGATATCCGTTTTGTCTATTACTTCCCCTTTACCAAAGCGAGACCGTTCGAACACCCGAGGGGTGCAGTGCAACGATGTCGCTACTGATGAGGGATCTGTCGAAACGGAAAGGTTTGCGAATGACTGCGTTCACCGCGCCGAGCCGCGCATTGGGTTCCGTCTCCGGCCAGGACACTCTGCTTACCCCTGGCCAGGTCGCCGCCCTGTTCCACGTCGATCCGAAGACCGTGACCCGCTGGGCTCACGCAGGTCGGCTCGGCTCCCTGCGGACACCGGGCGGTCACCGCCGGTTCCGCGAATCCGAAGTCATGCAACTCCTGCGGTCCCTCACCACCGAGGCCACCCGCGTGTAACACCGATTCATCAGGATTACCGCACGCTTCACGTGCCTCGGGTACGCACTCGGATTACCCTCGTTGTCAGGAGGTGAGCGACGTGACGTACCTGTTGGCACTCATCGCGGTCGTGGCCATCGCGATGCTGTGCTGGAAGGCTTTCGGACCCCAGCGATCGGCCGGCACCGGCCCAGCACCCACTCGGCGCAACCGCATCATCGGTCCAGAAGACGATCCGGATTTCCTCGCAAAGCTCTCCCGAGAGCATCGCGATGGCGAATCCACCTGATTCATCGAAGCTTGCCAACCAGTTAGCTATAGAGACAAATGTGACCGTCCCCCGCGGAACCGCGCCAGCGCACTCCGCGGGGGACGCGTCGTTTTCGACACCGCGTCTCAGGCGAAAACCAGCTCCGGAATGCTCGACATGAGCTCGCCGAACCGACGGTCTACAACCACCTCACCGACAATTCGGGATGAGTCGGGCGGAGGTTAGGCCGGGAAGCGGTGTCGCACAAGATCGATGGCGGCGCGCGACATCCGGTCGAAGGGCTCGATGGTTCCCTCCGCACGGCAGAGGACGTGTGCGCCCTGCAGCAGGGTGAGCAGGGTGGTGGCCAGATCGGTCGCCGCGGGCGGTTCGACACCGGCGGCGGTGAGTCGCTCGGCCAGAGTCGTTGTCCAGGAATCGAATGCGGTCGCGGCCACGGTGCGCAGGTCGCCGCTGTCCGGATCGACGGTGACGGCCGCGACCGCGCAGCCCGCGCCGCGAGCGGATTCCGCCACCACCGGGCGGACCAGTTCCAGGAAGGCTTCGACCAGAACCTGCGGGCCGGGAGCGGGGAGCGCGGCGAGGCGTTCGCGGACCTGGTCGCCGTTGCGCGCGGCGGCGCTGGCCACCAATTCGGCCTTGCCGCCGGGGAAGTGGTGATAGATCGCGCCGCGGGCCGCGCCGCTGGCCTCGAGGACTGCGGTGAAGGACATGCCCGCGACGCCCTTCTTCTGCAGTGCGTCGATGGCCGCGTCGATCATCCGGTCCCGTGTCGTCGCCGCCATGTTTTCCTCCCACCGTTGACTAGTACGGCCATACTAGTACACACTCGAATCGCTAGTACGTACGTACTAGCGCGACGAGAACGGAGAAACCCGTGCCCATCACCGTGACCGCACCCCGCGGCGTCCTCAGTCCCCGCGGCGAACGCGACGTCCTGCCCGCCCTCTCCGCCGCCCTCGCCGAGATCAGCGGCGGCACCGGCAACGACTTCTTCACCGGAATCATCGGCGGCACAGTGCATCTGCTGCCCGCGTCGGACATCTACGCCGGTGGCGTGAACCGGCCGATCGTCATGGTCGAGCTCAAACTGCCCAATATCGGGCTGCCGGATCCGGCCGCCCGGGCCGCGTTCATCGTCGCGGCCACCGATATCGTCGACGGGCTCACCGTCGAAGGCCATGCGCGCGAAGACATCTGGGTCAATATCCTCAACGCGCCCGACGGTGCGTGGGGCATCGGCGGGCGTGCCTACACCGGCGAAGCCCTGATCGCCGCGGTCACCGCCGCCGCGCAGTGAGACGGACCCGGGCGGGGCGAGCCGCTATCTCGCCCCGCCCGGGCCGCGTCGTCACTGTCCCGGACCGGCGGTCAGTTGGTGACCGCGTCCTCTTCGGCCTTGCGCCGCATGTTCTCGGCGACCTCGGCCTCCCAGGCTTGGTTGGCCTTGGTGGTGTCGACCTCGAATTCGAAGCGCTGCACCGCCTTCGGGTCGATGTCGGCGACGTCCACGTAGAACTGGTCGTACCAGCGACGCAGCTGGTAGACCGGCCCGTCCTCCTCGGTCAGCAGCGGATTCTCGATCTTGGACTTGTGCTTCCAGATCTCGACGTCCTGCAGGAAGCCCTCGCCGATCCCCTTGGTCATCTTCTTCGCGATCCGATCGGCCGCGTCATCGTCCACACCGGTCGGCTTGCGCACCGACATGCCGTACTGCAGCACGAAGGCGTCCTGCGAGATCGGGTAGTGGCAGTTGATCAGGACGGTCTCGAGCTCGAAGCCGCTGTAGTTGTTGAGCAGCGGATTGACCATGTAGGACGGACCGAAGTAGGACGCCACCGACTTCAGCGTGGAATTGCCGCCGTACTGGGTGGCCATGCCCTTGTCCGGGCGGGCCGTGGAATCCAGGTACTGCGTCGCGATATGCCCCTCGAAGACGTTCTTGAAGAAGGTCGGGTACGCGAAGTGGATGTAGAAGAAGTGCGCCATGTCCACGACGTTGTCGATGATCTCGCGGCAGTTGGAGCCCTCGATCACCATGGACTCCCATGTCCATTCGGTCCAGCCGTCGCCGAGGGTTTCCGATCCGCTGCCGTCGGCATTGGTGTACGGGCCCTCGATATAGGGGATGGTCACCTCGTCGGTCGGCGGATTGCCCTCGTGGTCGTGCCACACGAACAGCTGATCGTTGCGCTCCAACGTGATCCACGAGCGGGTCCGCGCCAGCGGGGGCACGCGCCGCGCGTAGGGGATCCCGGTGCACTTGCCATTGCCGCCCCAGCGCCAGTCGTGGAACGGGCAGGCGATCGAATCACCCTTGATCTCACCCATGCTCAGATCGCCGCCGAGGTGGCGGCAGTAGGAATCGAGCACGTGCAACTCGCCCTTGCTGTCGGCGAACACCACGAGCTTGGTGCCGAACGCCGAAACCTGATGCGGCTTCCCGTCCCGATACGTCTTGGCGAGCCCGAGACAGTGCCAGCCGCGCGCGTAGCGCGTCGGCGCGGTACCCACATCGATCTCTCGCACCTTGCCGACCCGACCCTGCGGCGCCATTGCCATGATGACTCCCGTTTCGAAAACTAGAACGTGTTCTAATCACTGACGCTTAATACGGTACAACGCCCCGGTACTCATCGGTAGGGCTCATTGGAAAGAGCTTCTTTCTCACCGCCGATCCGAACCGGCGCGGACCGTCCGGGCAAGCCCCGGAAACGCCGGGGGCGACCGATCTTCACAAACCGGCTATTCTGCAGCTGATCGACGCCCGGCACAGCCGAAATTCGGTTTCCGCCGGGCGTCTTTGTCGTCTCTGGAGGATTGATGGCCACCACCGATACGGCGCCCCAGATGGGCGCGGTCGAACCCGTCGCCGCGCCACCGCCGTTCGCCTGGAAGGGCGTGCTGGCCGTCTCCCTCGGCTTCGCCGCCGTCATGGGCATCGCCGCGGCGCGAATCAACTTCTTCGGTGACGAGCTGTACTTCCTCGCGGCCGGGCGGCGGCTGGCCTGGGCGTACCCGGATCAGGGTCCGCTGGCGCCGTTCGTCGCGCACATCATGGATCTGATCGCGCCGGGTTCGGTACTGGGACTGCGGATTCCAGCGCTGTTGCTGATGGCGGCCGCGGCGGTGGTCTCGGCGGCGACCGCACGGGAGCTCGGCGCCGCACCGCGGTACCAGATCCTCGCCGCCCTCGGCTACGCCGTCTCACCGCTGGCCTTCGACCAGATCCAGCTGATCACACTGACTTTCGACATCCCGCTCCAGGCGCTGATCGTCTACCTGCTGATCCGCTGGGTGCGCACCCGTCAGGACTGGCTGCTGATCGCCGCCGGGGTCGCGGCCGCGCTGGCCTTCCAGGCCAAGTGGATGGTGCCGGGCGTGTGGGCGATGCTCGGCATCGGCGTCCTGATCGCCGGCCCGCGCGAGGTGCTGCGCCGCCCCGCCCTCTATATCGGCACCCTGATCATGGTCGTCGCCATGATTCCCGGCATCATCTGGCAGACCCAGCACGGCTGGGTGGAATCCCAGATGACCGAGATCATCGCCCAGGAACAGCACGCCGCCAACACCGGCCCGCTGATCTGCGCGATCGAGATCGCCTTCCAGTGCGGCCTGATCGGCGGCCTGCTCAGCATCTTCGGCCTGTGGGGCCTGGTCCGCCTGGAAGCCTTGCGCCCCTACCGTTTCGCCCTCATCGCGGGTCTGATCCTGCTCACGGTGGTGCTGGTCGAGAACGGCCGCTCCTACTACATCGCGGGCTTCTGGCCCGCCCTCCTGGGTGCGGGCGCGTACGCCCTCGGCACCGTCGAGGCCAAGCGCCTCATCGCCCGCTGGGTCAACGCCGTGGCTGTCCTGTCCGCGGTCCTGTTCACCGTCTGGATGATCGAGGTCCCGGTCACCCAGGCCTGGATCCCCCTCCCCAAGAGCCTGACCACGAAGGGCCCGATCACCGACCAAGCCCAATACTGGATCCGCGAATCCTGGTTCGGCCCAGACGGTTACACCACCTTCACCTCCGCCGTGAACGACGCCGTGAAGTCCCTCCCGGAGTCCGAGCGCGCCAACACCGCGGTAGTAGCCGCCGCCTACGTCCAAGCAAGCGCCCTGGAAGAATTCGGCCGCGACTACAACCTCCCCCCGATCTACTCCCCCAACCGAGGCTGGGGCTACTTCGGCCCACCCTCCGACTCCGCCCGCACCATCGTCTACCTTTCCGTAGACGGCGTAGGCGACAAGGACTTCCTCTCGAAGTTCGCCTCCACCACCGAAGTCCGCAAGATCAACGACCCCAACGGACTCCCCGGCCTGGAACGCCTCATGACCGTCTACATCTGCCGCGACCCCCTGAAGCCCTGGTCCGAAGTCTGGCCCGGCCTCCAAACCCTCACCTTCCCGAGCGGTATCTGACCAACCCGCAGCAAAGTTACTTATCGATGCTTCAAATTCCTGCTAGCCTGCGTCAGTTCCCATGACACATGGGAACTTTCGACACTTGGGAGGGATTCTCTTGAACGCATCACGGGTCAGCCGCGGTTTGGCCACCGCGGCAGCTGTCGCCGCGGTGATCGCCGCACCGGCGCTCACCGCGCCGTCCGCACTGGCGGACATAACCAACGGCAGCACCACCCTCATAGGCAGCAACTTCACTGTCGGTCAGAGTTATACCGTCAATGCGACGATCCCGGTCGCCCCGGGCGCGACGTTCTATCTGATCGACCAAGACGTCACCGGCAACACGTTGAACAGCACAACGAAGAATCCGGCGCCCAACTGGTCGGGCTCCACTCAGTGGACACCGAAAACTGCAGGCACCCACCAGATTTGGGTCGAGGAAGACCTCAACGGCACCTCGGAATACATCTCGACCATCATCACCAACATTTCCGTAGCCGCCGCGCCCGCGTCGACCGGAAGCGCCTCCTCCATACCGGTCATCGGCGGCCTGCTCAGCAGCCTCTCGGCCAAGTAGGTCCCCCAACGCCGAGGTTCGGCCCGCCGTGGCCGAACCTCGCGCTAGTTGAGGCCCGCGTAGCTGTGCAGGCCGCTCACCACGATGTTGATGATGAAGAGGTTGAACAGCATTGCTACGAAGCCGGCGATGTTGATCCAGGCGGCCTTGGTGTCTCGCCAACCCGAGGTGGCTCGGGCGTGGAGGTAGGCGGCGTAGAGGACCCAGGCTATGAAGGAGCAGGTTTCCTTGGGGTCCCAGCCCCAGAAGCGGCCCCAGGCGGCTTCGGCCCAGATGGCGCCGAGGATTACGCCCGCGCCGAAGATGGGGAAGCCGATGATGGTGGTGCGGTAGGCGAGGCGGTCGAGGAGCTGGGCATCGGGGAGGCGGCGGGCCAACTGGCCGAAGATGTTGTCGGACTCAGCGCCTGCGGGCTGCCAGATGCGGTAGAGGAAGAGCAGACTCGCCACGCCTGAGACCAGGAATACGCCGGAGCCGATGGAGACGACGGTGACGTGGACGGGAAGCCAGTAGGACTTGAGGGCGGGGACGACGGGAGCCGCGTCCACGTGGAGTTTGGTGCCCGCGAGGAAGAGCAGGATCAGCACGGGGACGAGCAGGAACGACCACATGGCGCGGTAGCGCTGGTCGCGCAAGAGCACCAAGCCCAGGCCGACGGCGGCGGCCGTCGCCATGGAGATGAACTCGAACATGTTGCCGAGCGGGAAGCGGTGGGTTGCGAAGCCGCGCAGCACGATCGAGGCCGCGTGCACGCCGAAGCCGACGAACAGGACCGCGAAGGCCATATTGCCCAGGCGTTCCGGGAACGGGCGCTCGACGCCGCGGGGCGTCACCTTGCCGGGGACGTCGGCGGGCAGCTCGTCGACGGTGTCGGAACCGCCTCCGGCGGTGACCAATTGGCGCGTGGTCGTGGGCACCGTGCGGGTGAGGGCGAACTGCCAGACCAGCATGATCCACACCAGCGCGTAGATCACGATGGCCGACTTGAAGGCGAGATCGCTGTAGGAGGCGATATTCGAGTCGATCGGCATTACTTGTCTCCCGTCAGCAGCCGCTCACGCAGGCGGTCGAATTCGCCGCCCCACCCGGCCTGGTCGGTGCGGGCCAATCCGCCCATTTCTACTACGGTACGTCGTACCCCGTCGGCTTCCTCGCCGGGGTACACCCGCAGCCAGATGCGGCGGCGCTTCACCAGCAACGACACCAGCAGGCCCGCCATCATGGTCAACGCCGACACCAGCACCCACTGCTGCGCCGGATCGTGCGAGACCTGCAGGTTCACGAACTCTTCCGCGCCGTCGAAGGTCACCTTGGTGCCGTCGGGCAGGGTCGAGGTCTCCCCGGGCTTCAGGTTCACGCGGTTCTGCTTGACCAGGCGACCCTGCTTGATCATCTCCTGATCCAGCGCGAACAGCGACTGCGCGCGACCGGTGTCCAGACCGGTATCGCCCTGGTAGATGTCGATCGCCACCGCCGGATCCTTCATGGCCGGATACATGGAGGTGAGCAACTGCCCGTGCATCAGCGCGGTCGGCGCGAACAGGCCCTGGATCGCGATCTGATGTTTGCGGCGCTCCTCCTCGGTCGGATACATGCCGCCCGGCGGGTCGATCCGCAGCACACCCGAGGACAGGAAGGTGGTGGCGTCGTCCGGCTTCCACTGGATGGCCTCGGTGCGGGTCTGCCCGTTCGGGAAGGTCACCGTGAACTTGGGCGCGAAACCGTGTCCCTGCAGGTAGACCCGGTCACCCGCGACCCGCAGCGGATGGTTGACCTGGATCCGCGCGTCGCGCCAGGTGTCGGAGTTCAGATCGGAACCGGTCTGGTACTGGATGTTCGAGGTGAACATCGACGCCTGACCGTTCTCCAGATAGTCGGCCTTGAAGTCCTTGACCCGCACACACATCGGCGTCAGCCCGGTGCCGTCGTTCACATTGCCCGCGCGGAAGGAGTCGAACACCGCCGGCGAGGTGGTGCAGAAGCCCGGCCCGTCATTGGCGAGCACGACCACATTGCCCTCGTAACCGAACAGCTTGCCGATCGCCACGGCCGCCAGCAGACCCACCAGCGCCAGGTGGAAGACCAGGTTGCCGAGCTCGCGCGTGTAGCCCTTCTCGGCCGAAAGGGTCAGTTCCCCTTCACGATTGCCCGGCTGCACGACCGTGCGCCAGCCGCGCATCTGCGCGCGGGCCCGCTCGACCACGGCCTCCGGGGTCGCGGCGTCGCTGCCCGACCAGTGGTGCGGCAGGCGGGAAAGGTTGCGGGGCGCCTTGACCGGCGGCGTGCGCAGCGCCCGGTAGTGGTCCAGGCAACGCGGCAGGATGCAGCCCACCAGCGAAACGAACAGCAGCACATAGACGGCCGTGAACCAGAAGCTGGAGAACACGTCGAACAGCTGCAGCCGGTCCATCCACGGGCCCAGGGTCGAGCGATTGCGGATGTAGTCGTCGACCTTGCCCGCGTTCAGGCTGCGCTGCGGCAGCAGCGCGCCCGGGATGGCGGCCAGGGCCAGCAGGAACAACAGCATCAACGCGGTGCGCATGCTGGTGAGCCCGCGCCAGGTGTTGCGCAGCAGGCCGATCGCACGGCGCAGCGGCGACTGACGCGGCGGATGGGCGGGGGCGCTGGGGGTTTCGATGGTGGCAGTCATGTCAGATCGGCAGGGTCACATTCGAGACGAAGGCGTCGCGGACCCAGGAAACGAACTGGTCCCACGCCCCGGTCACCAGGGCGATGCCGACGGCCACCAACAGCAGACCGCCTATCACCTGAATGGTGCGGGAATTACGGCGCAGCCAGCCGACGCCGCGCAACGCGGTCGCCGAACCGAAGGCCAGGATCACGAAGGGCAGGCCCAGACCCAGGCAGTAGGCCACGATGAGAGCGACGCCGCGGACCGCGGTGGTGCCCTCGGTGCCCGCCGACACGGCCATCACGCCCGACAGCGTCGGGCCCAGGCACGGCGTCCAGCCGAGCGCGAAGACCGCGCCCAGCAGCGGGGCTCCGACAATGCCGCTCAACCGGCGCGGCTCCATGCGGGTGTCGCGCTGCAGCGCGGGAATCAGGCCGATGAAGGCCAGCCCCATCACGATGGTCACCACGCCGCCGATGCGTTGCAGCAGATCGCGATTCACATTGAGCGCCTGGATCGCGCCGAACACGGTCGCCGAGGCGAGCACGAACACCACGGTGAAGCCCGCCACGAACAGGCCCGCCGCACCCGCCACCCGCAGGCGCGCGGAACGGCGCTGCGCCGCATCGGTGGTGACACTCCTGGCCGATTCGACCGTCACCGGCGGGGCCTCCGCACCGACCACGCCCGCCAGGTAGGACAGGTAGCCCGGTACCAGCGGCACCACGCACGGCGAGGCGAACGACACCAGCCCGGCCAGCAGGCACGCGCCCAGCGCGAGCAGCAACGGCCCGGTGGCGGCGGTCTGCTGGAACGAATCCCCCACGCTGGCAAGCACGGTCACGTGGTTCACGACTGCTCCTGCGCGAGCTTGTCCACCACCGGCTGCAGATCCTCGGCCAGCAGCGAGCGCAGGAACACCGCCGCCACCCGATGCTGTTTGTCCAGCACGATGGTGGTGGGGATGACGCTGGTCGGGAACTTGCCGCCGAGCGCGAGCAGGCTGCGCATGGACGGGTCGTAGATCGAGGGGTAACCGACCTTGTTGTCGGTCACGAAGTCCTGGGCCTTGTCCTTCTGGTTGTCACGGACATTGATGCCCAGGAACGCGACGCCCTTGTCCTTGCTCGCCGCGTAAACCTGTTCCAGCGCCGGGGCTTCCGCGCGGCACGGGCCGCACCACTGACCCCAGATATTGACGACCACGACCTGGCCCGGGAAATCGTCCACGCCGACGGTCTTGCCGTCGTGCATGAGATCCGGGCCGGACAGCTTGCCGATGGTGCCGCGCGAGGACGGCGGATCGTAGAAGATCTCGGTCTTACCGCCCGGGGAGACGAAGTCGAAGGTGCCGCCCTGGGCCACCGCGTCCTTGCCCGCCGTCGTACACCCGGCCAGCACGGCCGCCACACACAGGCCCGCCAGCAGCGCCACCGCACGCCGGAAGGGGCGGGCGGTGCGGGGCCGGGACGCGATGGCCGGTCTCATGCTCCGGTCACCGAAGGATCGGACGCACCGGCCGGTTCGGAGTACACGATGTCGATCAGCGTGTCGCCTTGGTAGACAAGCGAAGTCAGCGACGCCAGCGAGCACTGGCGGTTGCGCGGGTCGTGCCAGAGACGCTGGCCCTGCAGGAATCGCCGCAGCGTCCACACCGGCAGCTGATGCGACACCAGCACGGCCTCCCGACCGGCGGCCTCCACCCGCGCCTTGTTCACCGCGGCCAGCATCCGGTGCGCGATCTGCAGATACGGCTCACCCCACGACGGCGTGAACGGATCCCGCAGCTTCCACCAGTGCCGGGGCTTGCGCAGGGTGCTGGCCGTAACCCCCAGCCCCTCGAAGGTATTGCCCGCCTCGATCAGATTCTCATCGGTCCGGATGGTGAGCCCGTGCCCGGCCGCGATCGGATCCGCGGTCTCCTGCGCCCGCTGCAGCGGCGACGCCACCACCAGCGCGATGTCATGATCGGCCAGCGATCGCGCGACGGCCTGCGCCTGCGCCCGCCCGGTCACCGACAGCTGGAACCCGGACAACCGCCCGTACAGCACGCCCCGCGGATTGTGCACCTCACCGTGCCGCAACACGTGCACGATCGTCTCGACATCGGAGGCCACGTCCCCGGGCAGAATCAAACCGCTCGCCGCGCGGGAAGGATCGGCGCCTTCACCCGAACCCGCGACGGCATCCGAACCCGCGACGGCATCGACGGCTTCGGCTGCGATGACCTGCGCCGCATCGGATTCGGCCGCGTCGTCCGCGGGATCGACCTCGACCACCACTTCGGCCACGAACGCCGCGGACTCGACGAACTCCGAAACCGCCGCGACGGCAGCGGGATCGGCAGCACTCGCCGCGAATTCATCGGCGGCATCGGCAACGGCCGCGAACACCTCGGCCGCGGAGCCGACCGGTACCCCCTCGGCGCCGTGCCCGGCAGCATTCGCGGTGAAGCCGCTCCCCGACGCGTCGACAGCGCCGGACTCATCCGATTCGATCGGGTCAGCGGAACCGGCCGCAGCGGTGACGCTCTCGGCATGTTCGATTTCCGGGGCGGCGGATTCCTCCGCCGCGGACGCCATGGCCTCGGGCTCAGGATCGCCGAACGCACCCGCCGGAGCAGGGTGGGAGACGGCTTCGACCCCGGAGCCGATGGGGACCTCGGCAGCGTATTCGCTCGCCTCGTCGTAGTCGGTGGCGTGGGCGGCGAATTCCTCGGCCGCGGACACGGCAGCCTCGAACACGGGCTCGGCGCCCGCGGCTGATGCGCGCGCACTGCCCGCACCCCGCACGCCGGAATCGTCGGAGCCGGCCGGTACAGCGGGCTCTTCGGCCGAACCGGCGGCGTCATGGGCAGCGGCGTGGGCGGCATCGGCCTCCACGGCGGAGTCCGTGGACGGCACCGGGGACACCGCGCCGGAATTGCCCGATTCCTGTGCGGCGAAGGCGGATTCGGCAGCCGGGGAGACGATGATGTGTTCGCCGGTGACGGCCAGGTCGTGCTCGGCCTGGCGGATGGAGTCGAGCAGGCGGGAGGCGTCGGCGGCGGAGAGGGGGGCCTCGTGGGGGCTGGGGGCGGGTAGTCCGGAGTCGGGGTGGGCTGAGCTCACGCGGCGGGTCCTTCGGGGGTGGCGGCCGCCGCGGCGCGCGCGGCGGCGGGGAGGGCGGCGGCGATGCGGTCGAACGCGTTCTCGTCGAGGGCGGCCGAGACGAACCAGGCTTCGAAGGCGCTCGGGGGCGCGTACACGCCGGCGTCCAGCAGGGCGTGGAAGAAGGCTGGGAAACGCCAGGTTTCGCTCGCCTTGGCGGCGGCGTAGTCGGTGACCGGGTTCTCGGCGAAGAACACGCTCACCATATTGCCCGCGAATTGCACCCGGTGCGGGACGCCCTCGGCGCTCAGCGCATCGGTCATCAGCCCGCCCAGCCGCTCCGCGTTCTTGTTCAGCGTCGCGTACACCTGCTCATCGGCCGCGCGCAGCGTGGCCAGGCCCGCGGCCACCGCGACCGGGTTCCCGGACAGCGTGCCCGCCTGATAGACCGGGCCCATCGGGGCCAGGTGGTTCATGATGTCGGCGCGCCCGCCGAACGCGGCGGCCGGCAGGCCACCGCTCATCACCTTGCCGAAGGTGTAGAGGTCACCGGCCACGCCGTCGATGCCGAACCAGCCGGAGTGGCTCACCCGGAAACCGGTCATGACCTCGTCCATGATGAGCAGCGCGCCGTGCTCGGAGGTGAGCTTGCGCAGTCCCTCGTTGAATCCGGGAACCGGCGCGACCGCACCCATATTGCCCGCCGCGGCCTCGGTGATGACACAGGCGATTTCACCCGGGTTCGCCGCGAAGGCCGCGGCCACCGCCTCGAGGTCGTTGTAGGGCAGCACGATGGTGTCGGCCGCCTGCGCGCCGGTGACGCCCGGCGAGGTCGGCAGACCCAGCGTGGCCACGCCCGAACCGGCGTCGGCCAGCAGTGCGTCCACGTGCCCGTGGTAGCAACCGCTGAACTTCACGATCTTGCTGCGCCCGGTGAAGCCGCGCGCCAGCCGGACCGCGCTCATGGTGGCCTCGGTGCCCGAGTTCACCAGCCGCACCCGCTCGACCGGCGCGACCCGGCCCGCGATGGCCTCGGCCAGCTCGATCTCGGCCTCGGTCGGCGCGCCGAAGGACAGCCCGCCCGGGGCCACCTTCTGCACCGCCTCGACCACCGCCGGGTGCGCGTGCCCGAGAATCATCGGACCCCACGAACACACCAGGTCCACGTACTCGTTGCCGTCGGCATCGGTCAGCGTGCAGCCGCGCGCGGACGCGATGAACCGCGGCGTGCCGCCCACGGATTTGAACGCGCGCACGGGCGAATTCACGCCACCCGGAATGACCGCCGCGGCGCGTTCGAAAAGTTGGGCTGAGACCGGGACCGACACCTGGCTCACACGCGGAGAAGAACTCACGGCACCCAGTCTCTCAGCCGCCCCCCGACCCGTCCACGACAGGGTGTAGTCGAGTGGGCTGTGTCCCATTTGCCCTCCGCTGCGCTCCGGGCGGGTTCGCGGCGCTGCAAGTCTCGTTCTTCCCTCCCTCCGCTCCCCCGCTTCGCTCCTCCGCTCCGCTCAGTCCAGAACGAGCCGCGCCGCGAATCTCCAGGTGGACCACAAGACATAAGGGGCGGAACGAACTCGCAGCAACGGGTCACACACGGCTGGAACTCGCCTGTCTTCACACCACTGTGAAGTCGTCCCGTCGAGAACTCGGCGAGTGCAGACGCGCCGGGCGCAACACGCCGGAGTGAGTTTCGGACAACATTATTCGCTAGTTGATTGCTGGTGCGTAATGTCTCGGCGCAGGAGGCGGCTTCGGAGAGAGGGCGAGACGTATGCGGGTCGTTCTGTTCGGGGTGGGAATCGTGGCGATGACGACCGGGGTCCTGGCCGCGGCCGGGGCGGCCGGGGCGGGCGTACCGGTGGCCCAGGTCGATCAGGGCCGGGTGGGCGTGGTGCTCTCCCACGATGAAACCGTCGCTATCGCGGATGGCCCAATTCCCGCAGTGATCAGCATGTTCGTGCCGTTGAGCCGAATGGGCGCCGGATTACAGCCGGACACGCAGATATATAAGGACGACAAGGGCGGCGTGCACGCCTCACTGCGGCAGGTGGTCATGGAGGCCGGGGATCATCCCGACGGCACTGTGGTGGTCTTCTTCAATGCTCCGGGTAGCCACGGCGGCCGGGTGCTGGACGTTTACCAGAATTGGAACTGAGGGTTCCGCGTAAGCAGGGCTGACAGCTTTTCGGCAACGAGGATGGCGGCGCGGTCTGCGGTCGCGCCACCACCGACGTTGTGCATCGACCCGCTAGGAGAGCGGAATCCCCAGGCAGAACACTGCCCATCCGGTGGACAGCAGGCAATTCAGCTGGGGCGGTAGTAGGTCTTCCCAGGACGTCGCCACGGGCTGCGACCGGAGATCCGGGGCGGTATCGACCGACGCGGCGGCGGCCGGAGCCATCGCCACAGCGCCGACGGCCCCCGTGGCCAGCACCGCGGCGGCGATGCGTTTCACGAGATCTGTGCGCTTCATGTCTTCCAGTCTCCGCCCGGAACCGAAGCCCTCCAAGGCGAAAACAAACTTCGCACCCTTATGTACGGCGTGTCCGCCGGAACGCGCGCGCCAGCACATCGATCAGCGCCAGCCCGGCCCCGATCGCGAACACCGCCGACCCGGCCAGCCAGGGCCCGACATACCGCGTGGCATGAAACGCCGGCGCCTCACCCTGCGGCTTGAACATGCTCGTTTGAATCCCATTGCGCCAGCACCACACCGCCGCCACCACCAGCAGCGGCACGAGCACGAATTCGGCGAATACGGTCAGCCCCCGCATCACTGCGCCTCCTTCTCCTCCACCGTCCCACCGTTCGACCGCTCCAGTGCGGCCGTCAGCTCGGCTCGCAGCGTGACGTGGTCATGTGCCCAAGCCTGCACCAGGCGGCCATCTTTCAGTTTGAGCCCGATCCCCTTGCGCCGCCGCGGCACTCCGGTCAACTCGCCCAGCGCCCGCGCCGACTGCCAGTCCTCATAATCCCAGGATTCCTGGTCGTCCTCCGGCAGCACCTCGGCGATGTCGTTCAGGCGCGTCACCTCGGTGCCCTCGCGCAGGCTCTCCGGCGTCAGCTCGACACTGATGTGCCGTTTGCCCGCCACCACCTGCAGCCACACGAATCCGGCCAGCAGCACAGCGCAGAAGGCCAGCCCGAACCAGTGGACGGCGCCGCCGCGAATCAGCTCGATCGCCAGGATGATCGCGCACAGCGCGGGCCCGTAGGCAATGGTCCGCCAGCGCGCGCCGGGCTCGGAGAACAGCACGGCCCCTGGGGCGTTGATGGCCTCACTCATAGGTCGAGCGTAAAGATCGCGGAATCGCTCAGTGGGCCAGGCCCGGAATCAACAGCACGGCGAGGGTGAGCAGTCCGAAGAGGAACAGCAGACTCAGCACCAATACGTCGCGCCGCAGGCTGTGCGGCTGCTGGATCACCACTCGCATCGTTGCCTCCGCCTTCCCGGGGCCGAGGCACGCCATAACACAACGTGTGGCGGCCGGCTTCCGGTTCCCGAAATCCCTGTGACTACCCTCACCATACCTGTTAGTCCGTTAGTAACAAACTTCGGAGTCACTACTGCGGCTTGGGGCGGAAGAAAGCCTCGGATTCGCTTCGGTAGCACAGGAATACAGCCCCGCCGGCCAGCACCGCCTGCACGATCCCGGCCCCGCCCGCGACCAGCGCGGCGATACCCTTCTCGGTCCCGAACCCGAACAGCGTGCCCGCCGCACCGAGCACCAGGAAGACCCCGAAGCCGGTGAGAATCGCTCGCGCCCAGTTCTTTCCGCGGCCCAGTTGGTACACCACCGCCACCGCGGCCCCGGTGAGCACCAGCCAGAACACCGCGACCAGGATGAACACGATCACCGTCCAGACCTGCACCTGCGCCAGCGTCACGGTCGGCTGCTGTTCCTTGACCTGGTCGAACATCTTCTGCGCCAGCTCGTGCCGCTGCCCGAACTGGGCGATCAGGGCGGAGATCGCCTGCACCACACCGACACCCAATGCGGCATACCAGAGTTGGGCGGCGGTGCGGACGTCTTCCGGCGTCGGGCGCGAAATGCCCGGTGGGACCATCGGATTCACGACAGGAGCTACTCGGTTCCGCTCACCGCAGCCAGTTCGCGGCCTCGGTGGCCCAGTAGGTGAGCACCATGTCCGCGCCGGCCCGTCGAATGCCGAGCAGCGATTCCAGCACGGCGCCCTTGCGATCGATCCAGCCGCGCTGCGCGGCCGCGGTGATCATCGCGTACTCGCCGGAGATCTGATACGCCGCCACCGGCACGGTGGAGCGATCCGCGACCTCGCGCAGAATGTCCAGATACGACATGGCGGGCTTCACCATCACGATGTCGGCGCCCTCGAGCAGATCCAGTTCCAGCTCGCGGATCGCCTCGCGGCGGTTCGCCGGATCCTGCTGGTAGGTACGGCGATCGCCCTGCAGCGAGGAGCCGACCGCCTCCCGGAAGGGGCCGTAGAACGCGGACGCGTACTTCGCGGCGTAGGCGAGGATGCCGGTGTCGGCGTATCCGGCGGCGTCCAGGCCCTCCCGGATCGCGCCCACCTGGCCGTCCATCATGCCGCTGGTGCCGAGCAGGTCCGCGCCGGTTTCGGCCTGCGCCAGCGCCATTTCGACATAGCGCGTGAGGGTGGCGTCATTGTCGACAGCGCCGTTCGCGTCGAGCACGCCGCAGTGCCCGTGGTCGGTGAACTCGTCGAGACAGGTGTCGGCCATCACCACCGTCGAGCCGCCGACCTCGTGCACCAGCGCGCGCAGCCCGCGGTTGAGGATCCCGTCGGGATCGCTGGCCCCGCTCCCCTGCGCGTCCTTGTCCTCGGCCTTCGGCACGCCGAAGAGCATGAGCCCGCCCACGCCCGCGGCCACCGCTTCCACGGCCGCCTTGCGCAGCGAATCCATGGTGTGCTGGAAAACGCCTGGCATGGAGGAGATCTCACGCGGTTCGTCGAGCCCGTCGGCGACGAACATGGGCAGAATCAGGTGCCGCGGCTCCAGGCTGGTCTCGGCGACGAGCCGACGCATGGCGGGAGTGCGGCGCAACCGCCGAGGGCGGTCCATTCCGGTCATGTTCGCATACTATGCCCGGTCCGCGAACCGGGTGCGCGCGCCTCGTCGGCCGGGCCTCCGATGACCTTGAAAGTCATTGTGAGCAGCGGATTTTGTCGGTGGGTCCGGGTAGAATCGAAGATACGTTCGATGGAGGGAGTCGCCGTGCTCGCAGCCGTTACCAGCATGTCCGACAAGAGGAACCAGCCCGCCGGGGTGCCGAAGAAGGGGGACATGATCGATCACGCGTGGCGGCCGCTGGCCAAGCAGCCGCTGCCGGCCGGGCGCCCGCGCTCGTGGTACATCTCGCACAATCGCCGGCTGAAGGCAATGCGGCTGGCCATCGCGCTGCTGGACGCCGGAGCCTTCAGCCCGGACCAGGCGACCAACGAAACCATCCGCGCCACAGCCGAAGTCATCGGCGTGCACTGGCCCTCGGACGCCACCTGCCGCATGGTCCGCCGCCTGATGGCGGCCCAGCGCTGACAGCCGCAGAGGTTCGCCGGCATCGCACCGGCGGATTCGGCGAACCTCGACCGGAGAGGCACCGCTAGGTGTTGGGGTCGCAATGAGTGGTACACGGACTGCCCGAGCCGGACATCAGGGATCCCAGCAGACCCTCCAATACGGTCACGGCCGAACTCCCCGCGAGGGTGCTGCCGTCGATCGGCATGACGAGTGCGACCCCACCCCCGAAAAGCCGTATCCGCAAGACGCATCCGCCCGCCGGGTGCGCGCCACTCGTTGCCGCGGTCCATACCGGAGCGGCAATGGCCGGACGCCGGGGCTGGTCGGGGGCGTCCGGAGCCGGTATCGGGGCACACCCCTGCATCGCCCCGAATGCCGGGAAACGCAATCGGCCCCGCATCCTCGGATGCGGGGCCGATTGTCGTCATGACTGCCGGGCAACGGCGGCCGTCGGAGTTCAGCGGCTGCGGCGGCTCTTCTTGCGCGGCGGGGGCAGCAGGCCCTCGGCGCGCAGGTGGGCGGCATGCTCGGCGAGGGCCTCGACGAGCGGGCCGACCTGAGCGATCTCGGGCTGCACGTCGACGCGCAGGCCGAATTCGATGGCCGTCTCGGCGGTCTTGGGGCCGATGCAGGCCACGATGGTGCGCGCGTGCGGCTTGCCGGCGATGCCGACCAGGTTCCGGACCGTGGAGGACGAGGTGAACAGGACCGCGTCGAAGCCGCCGGTCTTGATCATCTCGCGGGTCTCCGCCGGGGGCGGGGACGCCCGCACGGTGCGGTAGGCGGTGACATCGTCGATCTCCCAGCCGCGATCGCGCAGACCCTCGGCGAGGGTCTCGGTCGCGATGTCCGCGCGCGGCAGCAGCACCCGGTTGACCGGGTCGAAAACGTCGTCGTAGGGCGGGAAGTCGGCCAGCAGGCCCTCGGAGGACTGCTCACCGGAGGGCACCAGTTCGGGGTTGATGCCGAAGGAGCGCACCTTCTCCGCGGTGGCCTCGCCGACGCAGGCGATCTTCACGCCGCTGAAAGCGCGGGCGTCCAGGCCGAATTCGCCGAACTTCTCCCACACCGCGCGCACCGCGTTGGTGGAGGTGAACACCACCCACTGGTAGCGGCCGTCGACCAGGCCCTTGACCGCGCGCTCCATCTGGGCGGGGCTGCGCGGCGGCTCGACCGCGATGGTCGGCACCTCCATGGGGATCGCGCCGTGCATGACGAGCTTCTCGCTCATCTCGCCGGCCTGCTCCTTGGTCCGCGGCACCAGGACGGTCCAGCCGTACAGGGCGCGCGACTCCCACCAGGAAGTCTTGGCGCGCTTGTCCACTTCCTTGCCGACCGTGACCACCAGCGGGCCGACCAGTTCGGACGCGGCATTGTTCAGCGTGGCCAGCGTGGCATCGATGGTGCGCTGCTGACGCGTGGTGCCGCGCACCGTCACCGCGACCGGGGTCTGCGGCGCCAGGCCGTGTTCCACCAGCGCCGAAGCGGTTTCGGCCAGATGCCCGGAGGTGGCGTGCAGCACCAGCGGACCCGGCGCGCCCGCGACGGCCGCCCAGTCCACCTCGCCCCGCACATCCACCTCGGTGTGGCTGGAGCCGATCTCGATGCCCGCGTAGGCGGGCACGGTGGTGCCGGCCGAAAGGCCCGGCAGCACCTCGAAGTTCAGATGCGAGCGGGTGACGGCGTTGATCTCCTGGATGACCGAATCGGTGGTCATCGGGTCGCCGGACACCAGGCGCACCACGTCGAACCCGTTGCGCGCCTCGGCGATCAGGGTCTTGGCCACCTCGGCGGCGTCACCGAGGGCGGGACGCACGTCGACGGGACGGGTACCGTCCGGGTTCTCCTCGACCGCGGTGCCGATCAGGGCGAGCACGCCCTTGTCGACATCGGGATCGGTGAACGCCAGCGTCGCCCGGCCGATCACCTCCCGGGCACGCACGGTGAGCAGCGCCGGATCGCCGGGCCCGGACCCCACGAAAAGGATCCGACCGGGATTCTTCTTCGTCACTCGGCTCATCGTTGGTTCTCCATTGGGCTGGGATTGCTGTCGTCGGTGAGCTCAGCGGATTCCACGTCGTTCGATTCCTCCGTGACGCTGAGCAGTTCGCGCGCCCCCAGCTCCAAGAGCTCGCGCGCCAGTGCTCGGCCCAGTTTTTCGGCATCCGCCACTGAGCCCACTACTGAAGCCCGGATCACGTCCGAGCCGTCGATCGCCGCCGCGCAGCCGCGCAGCGACAACTCCTCCACCACCCGGCCGTCGTCGTCGAGGGATTCGACGACCTCGGCCAGCGCACCGATCGGTGCGGTACAGCCGGCCTCCAGTTCGGCCAGCAACGCCCGCTCCGCGGTGATCGCGGCACGGGTGCCGGGATCGTCGAGGGCGGACAGGATGGTCACGAGTTCGGTGTCGACGCTGCGGCATTCGACCGCCAGCGCGCCCTGCGAGGGCGCGGGCAGCATCTGCACCGGTTCGAGCGATTCGGTGACGGCATCGAGGCGGTCGATGCGGGCCAGCCCGGCCCGCGCCACCACGACGGCATCGAGTTCACCGTTGACGACCTTGGAAATCCGAGTGTCGAGATTGCCGCGCAGCGGCACGATCTCGATGCCGAGGCCCAGCGCCTTCAGCTGCGCCGAGCGGCGCGGCGCCGAGGTGCCGACCTTCGCGCCCGCCGGCAGCTCGCCGAGCACCAGGCCGTCGCGCGCCACGAGCGCGTCGCGCGGATCCTGGCGGGGCGGAATCGCCGCGATATCGAACAGCGGGTCCTGCGCGGTGGGCAGATCCTTGTACGAGTGGACCGCGATATCGACGTTGCCCGCGGCCAATTCCTCGCGCAGCGCGGCGGTGAAGACACCCACGCCGATCTTCTGCACGGGATCGGTGGCGTTCTGGTCACCGGCGGTCTTCACGATGACCAGCTCGGCCTGCTGACCGTTGGCGATGAGGGCGTCGCGCACATGCCCGGCCTGGGTGAGGGCCAGCAGACTGCCGCGAGTCCCGATGCGCCAGGGCGAATCCACTGTCCCGCGGACTGTTGTCTCGTTCTCGTGCACCATAGCTCCGGTCATGCGGTGTGCCCCTGTTCGTCACCCGGGTGGGCGGCGGTGAAATCATCGGCCAGTTCGCCCTGCAGGGCGGAGATCTCCATCGGCGCGGCAACCGCTTGTGCCGCACCGGGTTTGAGTTCGAACAGCTCGCGTAGCGCCTCGGCGTAGCTGTCCCCGCCCGGGGTGGAGGCCAGCTGTTTGACCCGCACGGTCGGCGCGTGCAGCAGTTTGTCGACCACCCGTCGCACGGTACGGGCGACCTCGTCGCGTTCGGTGGATTCCAGTCCCGGTAGTCGGGAATCCAGGCGCAGCAGTTCGGCCTCGACCACGTCGGCGGCCATCTGGCGCAGCGCGGCCACGGTCGGGGTGACCTCGGCCATGCGCTGTCCGGCAAGGTATTTGGAGAGTTCGTCGGCCACGATGGCCCGCGCGGCGGCGGTGTCGTCGGCGGCCGCGCCGGCCGACGGATCGCGCTGCAGCGTCTCGATGTCGATGACCGTCACGCCGGGCAGCCCGGCCACGGCGTGGTCCACGTCGCGGGGCAGGCCCAGGTCACAGATGACCAGTTCCCGAACCCCGGCCGACGTGCCCGCCTTGGTCGACAGCGCCCGGTGCACATCCGCGAGGGTGACCACGGTGCCGACCGCGCCGGTACAGGTCACCACCACATCGGCGGCGGCCATGGCCTCGTCCAGCCGATCGATTTCGATGGCCTCGGCGGCCACCCCGTGCATGGTGGTGGCCGTATTGGCCAGACGCTGCGCCTTTTCCAGCGTCCGGTTCACCACGAGGATCTTGGCGGCCCCGCCGCGCGCGAGCTGCGCCACCGAGAGCCCGCCCATGGCGCCCGCGCCGAGGACGAGCGCGGTCCGGCCCTCGAGCGGACCCTGCACCGCGCGCGCCCGATCCAGCGCCACCGACACCACCGACGCGCCCGCGCGATCGATGCCGGTCTCCGAATGCACCCGCTTGCCGACCCGCAGCGCGTGCTGGGCCAGCTCGTGCAGGGTGCGCCCGGCCGCCTGCTGCGCGTCCGAGGCCGAATAGGCGGCGCGGATCTGGCTCAGGATCTGCTGCTCGCCGACCACCATGGAGTCCAGGCCCGAGGCCACCGCGAACAGGTGCTCGGCCGCGGCCTCCGCGTAGCGGACGTAGGCGTGCTTGGTGAGCTCCGGCAGCGGCAGACCCGAATGCCGGGTGAGCAATTCGCCGATCTCGCCCAGGGCGGGGTGGAAGGCGTCGACGACCGCGTAGACCTCGATGCGGTTGCAGGTGGAGACGATCATCGCCTCGGAGACGTGGCTGGAGGCCAGCATCTTGTCGGTCAGCTTGGGCCGGTCGGTCTCGGTGATGGCGATCTTCTCGAGCACCGCTACCGGTGCACTGCGATGCGAGATCCCGACGAGAAGCACACTCATGGCTGGACCACCGCTCCCTTGCTGGTTGTCATCGGTACCCGGCGAATCGGGGTAGACACCGCGGTTACATCGCCTGCGGCGACGCTCGCCGTGCCCGCCGCGGCGGCGCTCATGGCTTCCTCCGCGGCCGATTCCGCATTGCGGGCCCGCTCGAACGACAGCAACTGCATCTCGACCGCGAGATCCACCCGCCGTACCTCCACGGTCGCGGGCGCGTCCAGCGCCAGCGCCGAGAAACTCAGAATGCACTGCAGGCCGGCGTCGACCAGCAGATCGCAGACGCCCTGCGCGGCCGTGTCCGGCACCGTGATGACGGCGATGGTCGGTTCCAAAGCGGCCACAGCATCGGTCAATTCGGACACATCGCGGACGACCAGTCCGCACACCGTCGTGCCGATCACCGCGGGATCGTTGTCGAACAGCCCGACCATGGCGAAACCACGCCGGCGGAAACCGCCGTAGCCGATCAGCGCCCGGCCCAGATGACCCGCCCCGACCAGCACCACCCGGTGTCCCTCGGACAGTCCGAGCACATCCTCGATGCGGTCGCGCAGCTTGACGACGTCGTAGCCCACACCTCGAACGCCGTTGGGCCCGAGGAACGAAAGATCCTTGCGCAACTTCGCCGAACCGACACCCGCCGCGACAGCCAGTTCCTCACTCGATACGATGGCTACACCGTCGTCGGCGAGTACGGCGAGCACTCGGAGATAGGTGGCCAGCCGGGCCACCGTGGCCTGCGGGATGTCCTTCTGCAGAGCCTTGGAGACGCCAGTCGGCGGCGTCTCGTGCTGCTCTGTCACGTCGCTTGCGCTCCTCGTCCGGCCGGGGGTGAGTGTCCGGGTTCTTTTGTCGACCCGACGCCGGGAGACCGTCGCGGTCCTTGCAGGCGAGGTCGAGTCAGGTTCAGGGGGTCGCTTCCGCTGCCCGAGAAGGCGGGTTGCGTGCCACCACCGTAACCGCTTGTGAAGCCCTGCACAAAGTCGGTGAATTCAGTCACTTTGCGGCGGGCTCCGGCCCCGGGTTCATTCAACCCTCATCAGCGCGAACCCGCCACGCAACACACCGGAGGACACGAGGGAAGGGGGTCGGGTTTCATGACCCCCAAAAGTCCCCTATCGCGCGCTATTTCGCGAGGTCGGCGCGCAGACGCGGTTCATCCACATCGAAATAGCTGTGCTCACGCCCGTCCAGCAGCACCACCGGCAGCCGGTCCCCGTATTCGGCGCGCAGGCCCGGGTCCGTGGCGGCGGCCTCGTCCACGTCGACCGTGGCGACCTCGACGCCGAACTCCGCGCAGATCGGCCGCAATTGTTCGAGTGCCGTGTGGCACAGCCCGCAACCACTACGGGTCAACAGAGTCACAGCATGTGGCGAATCGCTCATAGCCACCATCTAACAACTTCCCGTTATGTCGTTCGCCGTCTACGTTGCGGCCACCCCCGGGCGTTACTGTTGACTATGCCGGCGCATGCACCCTAGGTATTGGCCCCGGGCTAACCGGCGACTTGGTCGGAACAGGCGGAGGTACTGGTGCCGGAACGTTCGAAAGAGCAGGGGACGAGCTTCATCGCGGGACGATTCGGTGAATTCCCGGCGCGCTGGGGTCAGGGCCTGCAGGACCTGCAGGATCAGTTCACCCGCATCACCCGCAGTCCGTTCGGTCCGAGCGAAGAAGAGGTCCGCGCCAACCTGGCCGGTGAGGCCAGCGCCGATGCCGCCATCGCCCTGCACGACGCCGAGCTCGCGCTGCGCGACGATGACGACACGCCGATTCCGGCGGTCCCCCGCGACCTCACCGCCGCGGCCTTCTTCGATGTCGACAACACCATGGTGCAGGGCGCGTCCATCGTGCACTTCGCCCGCGGGCTGGCGGCGCGCAAGTACTTCAAGACCTCCGACCTGGTCGATATGGCTTGGAAGCAGGTCAAATTCCGGGTGACCGGCAAGGAGAGCCACTCGGACATGGCGTCGGGCAAGGAGAAGGCGCTCTCGTTCATCGCGGGCCGCCCGACCGCCGAACTGGCCGCGCTGGGCGAGGAGATCTACGACGAGATCATCGCCGACAAGATCTGGCCCGGCACCCGGGCGCTGGCGCAGATGCACCTGGACGCGGGCCAGCAGGTCTGGCTGGTCACGGCGACGCCGGTGGAACTGGCCCAGGTCATCGCCAAGCGGCTGGGCCTGACCGGCGCGCTCGGCACGGTCGCCGAGAGCGAGGACGGCGTCTTCACCGGCCGTCTGGTCGGCGACATCCTGCACGGGCTGGGCAAGGCGCACGCGGTGCGCACCCTGGCCATTCGCGAGGGCCTGAACCTCAAGCGCTGCACCGCCTATTCCGACAGCCACAACGACGTGCCCATGCTCTCGCTGGTCGGCACCGCGGTGGCCATCAATCCGGACGCGGATCTGCGCGAGGTCGCCAAGAACCGCGGCTGGGAGATCCGCGACTTCCGCACCGGGCGCAAGGCCGCGAAAGTCGGTGTGCCCACGGCGATCGCACTCGGCGCGGCCGGCGGCGCGGCGGCCGCGGTGCTCTCGCGCAAACGCGAGGCCAAGGCGAGCTGAGCTGGATTCCCTTCGGCGCCAGCCATACTCGGCGCGAGATATGCCAAGGCGACAGCTGATTTCGCAACCGCGGGGGTAGCTCACCGGGTACCCCCGAAATAGGTTGGGCACCCGACCGGCGGCACGGGTGCCCAACGCCAACGGCTCTCAGCCGCCCGCTGAATATTCGGGGAGGCGGGGGAGCATAATCTAACCTGTGAACGGATTCCGGCGCTTGATCAGATTCTTGTACAGCGTCCCCTGAATGGTTTCGCGTACCTGATCGGTGATTTCGAACATCGTCATCGGATCATCGGCATCGGCCGGTTCATATCCCGCGGTCGAAATCGGTTCACCGAATTCGATGTACCACTTGGACGGGAACGGAATCGCGCCCAGCGGGCCCAGGTGCGGGAACAGCGGCGTGACAGGGAAATACGGGATACCGAGCAGTCGCGCCAGCGGCTTGAGATCGGCCAGCTTCGGGTAGATCTCCTCCGAGCCCACGATGGAGCACGGAATGATCGGCACACCCGTGCGCACCGCCGCCGACACGAAACCGCCACGGCCGAAACGCTGCAGCTTGTACCGGTCCCCGTACGGCTTGCCGATGCCCTTGTAACCCTCGGGGAACACGCCCGCGACTTCGCCCGCGCGCAACAGCCTCTCGGCGTCGGCGGGGCAGGCCAGGGTGTGCCCGGCCTTGCGGGCCAGGCCGCCGATGATCGGCGTCTCGAAGATCAGGTCGGCGGCGAGGATGCGCAGCGCGCGCTGCTTGGGATGCCGGTCGTGCACGGCCAGCTGCAGCATGAGCCCGTCCAGCGGGACCGTGCCCGCGTGGTTGGCCACGATCAGCGCGCCACCCACCTCCGGGATGTTCTCGATGCCCGACACCTCGACCCGGAACCACAGGTCCGACAGCGGCCGCAGCATCGGGAGGATGACCGATTCGAGAAGGTGCTCGTCCAAACCGAATTCGTCGACCTGGTAGTCGCCGGTGAGGCGGCGGCGCGCGAAATCGGCGGTGTAGCGGACCCCCTCCGCCACGGACCCCCGAATCAGGTCACCCAGCGACTTGGGCTGACGCGCTTCGACTTCGGCGAGCCGATCGGTCAGCGAGGTCACGGGGGTGAGCGCCGGCTCCCCCGCCGGCCACACCCGGGACGGGCGGTTGGGCCGCGTCTCGAAATCCACGTCGTGAAGTCGAATCACCTTCGCTACGTCACTCATTGGTGTGCTCCCGTCCCGGCCCCGAGCAGGCCGAGAAGTTTGTTCTCTGCGGCGTCGATCCACGTGGGATCGATCACGGGCCGCAACGCTGCGCCCCCTATGAAGTCGTCGAATGCCTGCACCGTGGTCCAGCGCGGTTGGAATCCGAGGTCGGTGCGCATCCGGGTGGTGTCCAGACCGCAGCCGAAGTGGAAGTAGTCGATCTGCTCCGCGGTGAACTCCCGCATCACCGGGCCCATGACGGTGCGCCCGACGGTGCGGAAAACCGCGTACGGGACCGGCAATTCGATCCGCCCGGCCCGGCGGATGGCCTGCGACAACGCCATGGCGCCGTCCCCGGCCACATTGAAGGTCCCGCCCGGAGCGGTCATCGCTCCGTGGACCAGGGCGGCGATGCCGTCCTCCTCGTGCAGCAGCTGCATGCGCGGATCGCGGCCGAGGATGGTCGGCGTGATCGGCGAACGGAAATACTGCACACCGCGTTTGGCCAACTGCGGACCCACGATCGGCGGGAAACGCAGAATGGCCGCCGAGATATCCGGGCGTCGCCGCGCCAGACCGCGGACGAAACCCTCCACCTCGATCATGTCCCGCGCGAACCAGCCGCGCGGCGGGGTGCGCGCGCTCATTTCCTCGGTGAATTTCACCGGATCCTTGGCACTGCACCCGTAGACGGCCGACGAGGACCGCACCACCACCCGGCGCACGCTGGAAGCCTTGCGGCACACCGCGAACAGCTGCATGGCGCCGAGGACGTTCATGTCCTTCATGGCGGCGCGACCGCCACCCGACGGCGGGCGCGACAGCGCTGCGGGATGCACCACCGTGTCCACCTGATTTCCGTCGATAACCTTGCGGATCAACGGATTTCGAATATCGGCGCGCACGAATTCGGCGCGGCCCATGCGGCGCAGCAACTCCCGGCTGGGCTGTTTGGCATCCACGGCGATGATGCGTTCGACGCTGGGGTCGGCCGCCAGCCGGGCCACCACATTGCCGCCGAAGAACCGGCTCGCGCCGGTCACCATCACCACCTTGGGCGCCTGCCCGTCCCGGGTCCCTGCCGCACCGGATCCCACTCGCAGCCCCCAATGTTTTGCTGTGTCACTGCCTGCTTTTTATTCCCGCGCCCCCAAGGGTAACCGGCCGGTAGGGGCCATCCGAAGAGTATTAACCAGGATCTAACGATGACTTCAATCACCCGTGAAAAACGAAAGCCCGCCACCGACGGTGACGGGCTTCCAGCTACGACGCAGCGGGCTTACTTGCCGAGTTTGCGACGCTGAACACGCGTGCGGCGAAGCAGCTTGCGGTGCTTCTTCTTCGACATGCGCTTGCGGCGCTTCTTGATCACAGAACCCATAGGGTTGTTCCTCGCGTTCTCTCGGGTCATCCCCGCTTTCACGGGGTGCACACTGTCTGACCCTGCACAGTCCCTACCCGATACGGGCCGAGATGGACCCGGCGGCACCACCGGCACGTACAGGATGCCGGTCCATGCTACCGGGCCACTCTCCGGCGAACGAAACGGGTGGGGGCCGACTGACTACCCCGGGCGTGCTACCCCGCGTCGAAGTAGGACGTCTCCAGATAGTCGTGTACCGCTTTCGCGTGTACTCGGAAGGAACGCCCCACCCGCACCGCGGGCAGCTCTCCCGAATGCACCAACCGGTACACCGTCATTTTGGATACCCGCATCAGATTCGCGACCTCGGCGACGGTGAGGAACTGTGTCCCTCCGCCGATGACCGAGCTGGCGTTGATTGGGCTGTTTCCGGACCTCGCTTGACTGTTTCCAGACATCATCGCGTCACTGACCTCCGGCACGTCCGCGCCGCCGGCTTCCCCACCGGCGGAACAGACACGCACGTGCTCCTTGAAGCTTAGCGGGACCAGTGGGATTGCTGCGACGGGTGTGAGAAATCAGCCTTTGCTGTGGCGAGTCGGCCTTCGGCAGCAAACTAGCAACCGAGCAGTATTGGGACGCCACGAGGACGAGAAAGGTGCGGCGAACGCGATCGCCGCACCGTCAACGTTAGTCCGCGACCGCGCCGAGTTCGGCGGAACGGCGTTTTGCGGCGTCGAATGCATCGTGGAATGCCGAACGCACCGCGTTCCGCTCCAGCTCCCGCAGACCGGCCGCGGTGGTGCCACCGGGCGAGGTGACCGCGGCACGCAATTCCGGAGCAGACTGACCCGACTCGTCGAGCAGCGCGGCCGAACCGAGCATGGTCTGCACCACCAGCTGGGTGGCCACATCGCGGGTCAGACCCAGGCCCACCCCGGCATCGACCATGGCCTCGACGATCAGGAAGAAGTAGGCCGGACCCGAACCGGACACGGCGGTCACGGCGTCCATCTGATACTCCGGAACCGTCACGACCTTGCCGACCGATTCCATCATCTCGGTGACCAGGGCCAGCTGCTCCTTGCGGGCGTAGCGGCCCGCCGCGAGGGCGCTCATGCCCTGACCCACCAGCATCGGGGTGTTCGACATGACCCGCACGACCGGGAAACCGGCGGGCAGCCGGGATTCCATGCGCGTGGTCGGCACACCGGCGGCCAGCGAGACCAGCACCTGATCGTGTTCGTCGCCGAGTTCGGCCTTGCCCAGTTCGGCCACCACGCCGTCCACATCGTTCGGCTTCACGGCGACGACGATGAGGTCCGCGGACTTGGCCGCATCGGCGATATCGGTGGTGGTGCGAATGCCGAACCGCTCGGCCAGCAACTCCGCCCGCGCCGGGACCGGCTCGACAACAACCAGATCCTTGGTGGCCCGCCCGGACTCGAGCAGGCCGGCGATCAACGCCTCACCGATCCGACCACCACCGATAACCGCAATCCTCGTCATGGGTTTCAAGGCTAGCTCCCCCGCCTCCCCGCGACTTTGGCGCACGGCTGAGAGCCGTTGGCGCTGGCAACGCGTGCCGGCGGTTGAGAGCCGAAACAACTCAGGACGTACCCGACGAGTTACCCCGACCGTCACGAAATCAGCTGTCACCCTGGCATACGGGAACCAATTCGCTAGCGGGGCTGGGGGATCAGGGCGAGCTGGCGGCTCTGGGCGACGATGGCGCCCGTGGAGTCGATGACGAGCTGGTCCTCGTCGAACATGCGGTTGCCGACCTCGCGGCTGTGGGCGATGACCCGCAGCCAGCCGGGGGCCGGGCGGCGGCGCAGGTAGGTGGTCATCTGCACGGTTGGCGCCCAGCCGAAGTGGCCCAGGTTCATGGGGACCGGCGGGCTCATGTCGGCGGCCATCATGGCGAAGAAGGCGGCGACGTCGGGGTCCTGCTCGTCGCCGGCGAGGGGGCGGATCCACAGGCGCAGGCGGGGCTCGGACTTCTCGCCGGCGAGGAAGCGCGCCCACCGCGTGTCGATGGCGACCGAGGCGCCCTGGGCCACGTGGACCAGCTTGCCCATGGGGTTGCGCTCGTCGTAGGCGAGGGAGTCGGCGTCCGGTTCGGCGGGCATGTCGCCCGCGTGGTCGGCGGCGTACCGCGGAGCCGAGTCGTCAAGGTGGCTGAACGTGAAGGCGGTGTGGACGAGGGTGCGGCCGTTCTGGATCAGGCTCGCGCCGGTCAGCGCGATCTGACGGCCCAGCTTGCGGGTGCGGACCTCGTACTCGACCTCGCCCGGGTCGGGAGCGCCCAGGAAGTCGGTGCTGGCCGAGATGGGGAACATGGCGGCCTGCTCGGGAGCGGTGCGGCGCAGCCACTCGGTGGCGGCGGCCGCGCTACTCGCGACCATGGTGCCGCCGTGCACCTTGTTGCCGATGGTCCAGGTGGGATCGATCGAGCCCGCGAAGCGACCGACTTCGGGAGTGTCCGAATCGAGTTCGATCATTCGGCAGACGCGACTGAACGGCGCATTCGCCAGTTCGTTCGCCGAATCCGGTTCGACGGTCAACTCCGTTGTCATCCGCTGTCCTTCCACTGTGTGGTTGTACAGCGTAAACGGGCGAGCAGATCATTCCATCCGGTCGGTGGGATGAATCACCCGAACTCACCGAAGCTCTCAGGGGCTTACGCCCCCGAAACCCCCGAATACGCCGAAAAGAATTCAGCCGCGGTGCGCGGCGGTCGGTTCCGGAGTCGGAGCGGGCGAGAAATCGTTCAGGTGTTTGCGCGCGAACTGCAGTGCGCGATTGAGCATGGCGGCCCGGTCCATGGTGGTGCGGGCCATCTGGGTGTTCACCTCGATGACGGCCTGGCCGTCGAAACCGTTGTGGACCAACATTTCACAGAGCTCGGCCACCGGCTGGGTGCCCTCGCCCGGGATGAGGTGCTCGTCGGTGGCGGCGCCGCGGCCGTCGGCCAGGTGCAGGTGGGTCAGGCCCGAACCCATGCGACCGGCCAGGACCAGGGGGTCCATGCCCGCGGTCGCGGTGTGGGAGGTGTCGAGGGTGTAGTGGCGGAAGCCGACGTCGGTGGGGTCGTAGGAGGGGCTGAAAGTGGTGATGGACGGGCCGGGATGGCCGCCGCGGCGTTCCAGGCGCTGAATCGAGCTACCGCGGAACAGGGTGTCGGCGCGCATGGGGAACATATTCTCCACGGCCACCGCGACCGGTCCCGAATTCTCCAGTTCGGCAACCTGTTTCGCGAAGCCCTCGGCATAGCGGCGCTGCCAGCGGAAGGGCGGGTGCACCACCACGGTGGCCGCGCCCAGCGCCTCGGCGGTGTGCACGCTGCGGGTGAGCTTCGCGATCGGGTCCGACCCCCAGACCCGTTGCGAGATCAGCAGACACGGCGCGTGCACGGCCAGCACCGGCACGTCGTACTTGTGCGCGAAATGCTGCACGGTGGAAATCGACTGACTGGCCGGTTCGGCCCACACCATGAGTTCCACGCCGTCGAATCCGAGTTCGGCCGCGTACCGGAACGCGGCCTCGGTGTTCTCCGGATACACCGAGGCGGTCGAGAGCCCGACCCGGACTTCCCTTCGCTCCGCCCGGTTCTCGGTGCTCGCCCCCTGCGCTTGCACGATATTCCCCACTGCCGCTCCCTGCTCAGTTCGTACTGAGTAGAAAGGCTAGCGGTCCGAGCGTGACAAAGACGCCTACGACGACGGCAATCACAGTGGAGAAAATGTCATCGGTCCGGCGCAGCACGCGCACCAAGGCGACCAATCCGAGAATCACGATCATCGCCAGGGCCAGGGCCACCCACGGGAGCATTTCCCACATGCGTTCGAAACCCTTGAACAGCAACATGCCCGCGACCGCCGCGCCCACACTCTGGCCCGCGATCACCGCCCATTGCCGGCGATTGTCGTCCTCGTCGGAACGGCCCCGGGCGCGCGCCCGGGCGGGCTTGACGGCACTGCCGCGCCCCGCCTTGCGGCCGATCGCCCCCGCCTTCTGTTTGAAGGCGGAAAGCCGTCCGGCCATGGACGTTTCGGGCTCGTCGTCGTAATCGTCGTACTCGTCGTCGTCGAGCGGCTCGTAGAAATCGGTGAGGTGATCGTCGGGTTCGGGCTCGGGAGCGACCGCCACGCGGCCACGGGCAGCACCGCCGCGACGCTTGCCGCCGCCCGAATCGCCGAAGCGTGAATTCCGGCCCCGGGGTTCGTCATCACGATTGTGGGCATCGCGGAGCAGATCACCGGCAACCGATTCACCCGAGAGCAGCTGCTGATCGTCGTCGGCCAGCGACGCGGACCACGCGGCCGTCGGCACCGCCGCCTGATCGCCGCGATCGGCGTCGGGACCCGGCCGTCTTCGCGCCGACCACGCCGGAAGTCCGTTGGCCGCGCCGTGGTCGACGCCGCCGCGCCGCTCATCGGGCGGGGCCTGCGCCGGACCGGGCGGCAGCTGAGACTCGGCGTGCCGGCGGGCCGAGCGCGACATGGGCGGGGCCGCGGGGCCGGGCTGCGGCGGTTCGAAGCCGCGCGGGGCGCGCGGTAGCGGCTCGGGTCCCGGCGCGGGCGACCACGCGGGGGCGGCCGGATTGAACTGCGTGCGGGCCACGTCCTCGAAGGGCGGGCGGGCCGCGGGGTTGAACTGGGTGCGCGCGGGCTCGTCGAGCTGCGGGCGCGAACTTGCCTCCAGGCCGCGCATCGCGGAGTCGCCGCGGAACGGGCGCACCTCGTCGGTGGTGTCGTCCTCCGGGTCGTAGCGGCGGCGACGGCCGCCCTCGCGGGGCGGGGCGGGGTCGATTCCGCCCGGCCGATCCAGGTCGGGGCCGCCCAGCCGATCCAGCGACACCTCGGAGTCCAGCGGATCCGGCTTGCGGCGGCGGCCACCACCCGAGCGCCCGTCCGGTTGTAGCGGATTCTCGGTGGGCGGCCAGTTCAGGCCCGCCGACCAGTCCCGGCCGGACGGCTCGGGTAGGGACGGCGGCTGCGGGGTGGGGGCCAGCGGGTCGTAGTACGAAATCGGCCCGGACACCGGGGAATACACCGGGTCCGGATCGGGTACCGCGGCGTACGACGAGTAGTCCGGCGCCGAATAGTCCGGTGTTGCCGGGGATCCGGAGGAGGAGAGGTCCGAGTAATCCGAAAAGTTCGAGTAATCAGAATAATTCGAGTAGTTCGAAAAGTTTGAATAGTCCGATTCAACCGGGGCGGGTTCGGGCGCGGGAGCGACCACCTCTTCGTCGGGCGCGGCGTGCGAGGACGATCCATTGCGCGGGACCACCGGAATATCACCGGTCAGATCCGCGACGGAAATGCCACGGCCACTTCGACGTCTACGCCCCCCACCGCTCGCGGGGGACCCACTTTGCTGCCCGTTCCGCGCCAGTAGCTCGGCAACGGACAGCTGACTTGCATCCTCGGTCATCGAGACACCGTTTCGATCGGGCCCGACAGGCCGCCCTCGGGGCCGCCGGTTATCGGTTCGCTATCCAGGTCGGTATCCAGCTTGCGCAAGATCAATCCCTCTCGCAGTGCCCAGGGACAGATTTCGAGCGTGTCCAGGGACAGTGCCCGCATACTCGCCTCCGCGACCAGCGCACCGGCCACGAGTTGCTGTGACCGATCAGAACTCACGCCTTCCAATTCTGCCCGGTCGGCGGCTGTCATTCTCGAAATGAACGCAATCAGCTGCCGCAGGCCGGAACTGGTGAGGGTACGCCGAACCCGGGGTCCCGCAACAGAGGGGGCGGCCCCGGTCAGCCGGGCCAGCGAGCGGAAGGTCTTGGAGGTGCCCACCGCCAGATCCGGTCGGCCCACCTCGAGCAGCTGCTTGGCGGGCAGCACCAGCTCGGCGTCGAGCCAGTCGCGCAGCACCGCGACGCGGCGCTTGCCCGGCGGGTCGTGGCGCAGCCAGTCGCGCGTCAACCGGCCGGCGCCCAGTTGCAGCGAGAGCGCCACATCGGGCACCTCGTCCGCGCCGTTGCTCAGTTCCAGCGAGCCGCCGCCGATGTCCAGATCGAGAATCCGCCCGGCGCTCCATCCGTACCAGCGGCGTACCGCGAGAAAAGTGTGTCGAGCCTCGTCGACACCGGAGAGCACCTGCAGATTGACGCCGGTCTCGCGGCGCACCCGGGCCAGCACCTCATCGGAGTTGGTGGCCTCGCGGACCGCCGAGGTGGCGAAGGCCATCAGCTCCACACAACCGGAAGTCTTTGCGATGCTTGCGAATTCGGCTACGGTAGCCGTCAGGCGGGCCGCGCCCGTGGACGTGATCCGCCCCAGATCGTCCATGCTCTCCGACAGCCGCAGCGCGGACTTCGTCGAACTCATCGGCATCGGGTGTCCACCACGATGCGCGTCCACCACGAGCAGGTGGACGGTATTGCTTCCCACATCGAGTACACCGAGCCGCACAAGAACACGGTACTGGGTGCGTCACGACTTCTGGCCAGGCGACTGAGCTGTTAGCGTTCCGCGTTGTGACGACAGGGGCATCGGCGAGCGGACCGACCGGGCTGCGACCAGCGGCGAAGATCGACCCGACGCCCGAGGTGGAACTCGACTTTCCGCGCGAGTGGATCGAATTCGTGGATCCAGCTAATGACGAGCATTTGATCGCGGCCGATCTGACCTGGCTGCTCTCGCGCTGGACCTGCGTTTTCGGCACTCCGGCATGCCAGGGCATCATCGACGGCCGCGAGAACGACGGCTGCTGTTCCCACGGCGCGTTCCTCTCCGACGCCGAGGACGGCAAGAAGCTGCACCGGGCTGTGAAAATGCTCACAGCCGACGACTGGCAGCTGATGGACAAGGCGACCGACGAGCAGGGCCGGGTCCGTAAGAAGCTGTATCTGGAAGAGGACGACCTCGACGACGAACCGGCGTTGCGCACCCGGCGTGTCGACGGCGCGTGCATCTTCCTGAACCGGCCCGGCTTCAGCGAGGGCATCGGCTGCGCGCTGCACACCATGGCGCTGCGCAAGGGGCTGGAGCCGCTCACGGTGAAGCCGGAAGTGTGCTGGCAGCTGCCCATCCGCCGGACGCAGGACTGGGTGGACCGGCCCGACGGGGTGGAGATCCTGCGGACCGTCATCACCGAATACGACCGGCGCGGCTGGGGTCCCGGCGGGCTCGACCTGAACTGGTACTGCACGGGTTCGCCCGACGCGCACGTCGGCACCCGGCCGGTGTGGGAGGCCTACGCGCCCGAGTTGATCGAGCTGATCGGCAAGCCCGCCTATGACGAGCTGGCGCAGCACTGCAAGCGACGGCAGGGGTTGGGCATCGTGGCGGTGCACCCGGCGACGGCCATCGCGCAGGAGAAGGCCGCCGAGGCCGCGGCGGCCGAGAAGCCCGCCAAGAAGGCCAAGCCCGCGCGGCAGTAGCGAAATACTTGCCGGGATTTTTCTGAAAACTGAGAATTTCACATAGTTGCTCACCTACTGTGCCACCGACCCCTACCCCTCGGGGGTCGCAGCACAGGAGTACGCACAGTGAGCAAAATCCCCTTGGGCGGCCGCCATATCGGCGTCGGACTCGCCGGACTGGCCATCGCGACCGGCGCCATCGGCGTCCTGACCACCCATGAGGCCCCGGCCGCCCACGCCAACGTCGACTCGGTCACCATCTCCGGATCGAACTGGACGGTCAACAACACCTACACGCTGCACGCCAGCCTGTCCGGTGCGTCGTTCGGCCTGCTCGTCTACTGGGCCGACAACGGCAACAGCCTCACCCCCGTCGGCAAGGTCCCGTGGCCGCCGTACAACGCCAGCCTCGACTGGACGCCCAAAACCCCAGGGCAGCACACCCTTACGTGCACTCAGAACGGCGTCACCCAATCCGTGACGGTGACCGTCAGCGACGGCACCACCACCACGACGGTCCCGCCGACGACCACCACGGTGCCACCCACCACGACCACCACGGCCCCGCCCACGACCACCACCACGGCGCCGCCGACGACGACCACCACGGCCCCGCCGACGACGACCACGGCCCCGCCCACCACCACTGAACCGCCCACCACCACAACGGTTCCCCCGACCACTACCACGGCCCCGCCCACCACCACGACCGAGCCGCCCACCACCACAACGGTTCCCACCACCACGACGCCCGCCCCGAGCGGCGGCGGTGGCACCGGCAGCGCCAACGGCCTGCCGTTCGGTCTCTGACGAACAGGAATTCCCATGCGCAACAAGTCCTCCGGCCGCGCGATCGGGGCCGGGCTGGCCGGCGCCACCGCCGCCGCGGTCGTGGCCGTCATGTCGCCCGCGGCGACCGCCGACGTCGACGTGATCACCATCTCCAACAACTCGCCGACCGTCGGCACCTCCTACGGGCTGCACGCCTCGCTGTCGGGTCCGTTGTTCGGCCAGACCGTCTACTGGAGTGACAACGGCACCAGCCTCACCCCGAACGGCAAGATGCCGTGGCCGATGGGCGAATCCAATCTGGACTGGGTGCCCGCCACCGCGGGCCGCCACGTCATCACGGCCTCGCAGGGCAGCAGCACGCAATACCTGGTCGTGGACGTGAACGACGGTTCGGGCGCGGGCACGACCACCACGACTCCGGTCCCGCCGACCACCACGACCGCGCCGACCACCACCGCGCCGGCGGTTCCGGCCCAGGCCACGCCGCCTACCGCCAACCCGTCGACCAGCCAGCCGAGCAGTGGGAGCGGCAGTGGCAGCGGCGGCACGGGCAGCGCGACCGGTAGCGCGGGCTCGCTGGTCAGCGCACTGTTGCGGGGATTGTTCGGCAGCAGCTAGTCCGGTCTCCGCACCTAGGCGTGACGGGATCCGCTCCGGATCCCGTCACGCTCGAACAAACCAAGCGGACGCTCGCTGCGGAATTTTTGCGAAACGCCTCCGATTCAGACTCTCGGTCCCCTAGTGTGCTTGCCGTGCGTCGAATCGGTTCTGGAATCACCGGTTTCGCGGCCCTGGTCGCCGCGGCCGGGCTCGCGGCCCCTTCCGCTTCGGCCACTGTCGACAGCGTCGGCATCGACCCGGGCAACCTGGTGGTGGACAAGGCGTACACGGTCTCGGCCACGCTCGGCGGCGCCTCGATCGGCCAGCTCGTGTACTTCAGCGACAACGGCGTCCAGATCGGCCCGCCCAAGATCCAGTCGCCGCCCGGACACGCCTCCATCAGCTGGCGGCCCATGACCACCGGTCAGCACGTCCTCACCGTCTCGCAGGGCTCCGAGAACCGGTCGATCGTGGTACAGGTCTCCGATGCGCCCTTCGGCTCCGGTTCCCTGGGCACCGGCAGTGCGGGCTCGTAGTCCAGATGTCCGGCGGGTGAACAATGGGTGCCCGCGCCCGGCAATCGAATCAGGCTGCGTGGAAGTATATTTCGTTGTCCTCTCGGTCCCGTGACCTCGGTCTGTGAATAGCCGGAAGTGCGCCCGACATCGATCGGCTATTGCCAATTCACCGAGACGTGTTAGACACACTGGCCATGATCAAGAAAACCCTCGCCGTCGCCGCTCTGGCCGCCGGTGCCGTTGTCTCCCTCGCGCCGCAAGCCTTCGCTGATAACGCCGATCCCAACGCCTACTCCGATCAGACCGCCAACTTCGTCATCTACAACGATCCCGCCGTGCTGGGTGCCAAGGACGCCGGCAAGCAGATCATCGTCAGCCCGTACGGCACCAGCCACACCATCGCCTGCAAGGGCAACGGCGCGGACGTGCCGCTGTACGGCTGCATGCAGCAGGACAACCCGGGCCTGGGCTGGATCATCCTCAACCAGCAGGAGATTCCGGGCCTCGGCACCGCGTGGGTCTACAACATGCAGTCGGATCCGAACGCATAGTTCGCCGACGGCGGGGGGGGACGCACGAATCTTGGTCGGGGAGAAAGCATGAAACCCGCCCGCCTCGCGATTGCGAGGCGGGCGGGTTCTTTTCGTGGTTCGGGGCCTACGCCTCGAGCTTGTAGCCCAGGCCGCGCACTGTGACCAGGTGCTCCGGCTTGGCCGGGTCGGCCTCGATCTTGGAGCGCAGGCGCTTCACGTGCACGTCGAGGGTCTTGGTGTCACCGACGTAGTCGGCGCCCCACACGCGGTCGATGAGCTGGCCGCGGGTCAGCACGCGACCCGAGTTGCGCAGCAGGTACTCGAGCAGATCGAACTCCTTGAGCGGCAGGGTCACCGACTTGCCGTTGACCTGCACGGTGTGGCGGTCCACGTCCATGCGCACCGGGCCGGCCTCGAGCACGCTGGTCTCGCTGCCGTTGTCGGGCTCCTCGCCCGCGCCGCGGCGCAGCACCGCGCGGATGCGGGCGATCAGCTCGCGCGAGGAGTAGGGCTTGGTGACGTAGTCGTCGGCGCCCAGTTCCAGGCCGACCACCTTGTCGATCTCGCTGTCGCGCGCGGTCACCATGATGACCGGGACGCTGCCGCGAGCACGCAACTGCTTGCACACGTCGGTGCCGCTCATGCCGGGGAGCATGAGATCGAGCAGGACGATATCCGCGCCGGAACGGTCGAACTCGGACAGGGCGGACGGGCCGTCACCCACCACCGTGACCTCGAACCCCTCCTTGCGCAGCAGGAACGCGAGCGGATCGGCCAGCGACTCCTCGTCCTCGACGATCAGCACACTCGTCATCGGGTTGCCTCCACACCGTTGGTTCTGGCCCGCCCGAGGGGACGCGGACCGCTTTCCTTCTTGGCCACCGGAACCCCGGCGGCAAGCTTCTTGTCGACCTGCCCGTTGGAATCGGCAGGGTGGGCCGGGATACGCAGGGTGAACGTCGATCCGGTGCCCAGTTTGCTCCACAGGGTGATCTCACCGTTGTGGTTGGCGGCCACATGCTTGACGATAGCCAGCCCGAGGCCGGTACCGCCGGTGGCACGCGAGCGCGCCTTGTCGGCCCGGAAGAAACGTTCGAAGACGCGCTCCTGGTCCTCCTTGGAGATGCCGATACCGCGATCGGTGACCGCGATATTGACGTAGCCGCCGCGCAACGCCCGGCTCACCGACACGTGGGAGCCGCGCGGCGAATACGCGATGGCGTTCTCGACCAGGTTGGACAGGGCCGTCACCAGCAGCGTCTGGTCGCCGAGCACCTCCAGGCCGCTGGTGGCGTCGGTGGAGACGGTGATGCCCGCGGCCTCGGCGACATTGCGGGAGCGCTCGATGGCCTGCGTGACGACGGTGTCGACCTGGACGGCCTCGAGTTCCGGCAGCCGTTCGGCGCCCTGCAGGCGCGACAGCGCGATCAGCTCGGTCACCATCTTGCCCATGCGGCGGGCCTCGCCGTGCAGGCGTTCGCCGAAGTGCCGCACCGAATCCGGATCGTCGGCGGACTCCAGCAACGCCTCCGCCAACAGGCTCATGGCGCCGACCGGGGTCTTGAGCTCGTGGCTCACATTGGCGACGAAGTCGCGGCGGGTGGCCTCCATGCGGGCCTGCTCGGAATCGTCGTCCGCGAACAGGACCACGAAGTTCGGATTCTCCTGGGAGAGCGGCCGAGCAACTCCTCGGACAGCGAGGCGGGCGCGGCCGGGCATGGGGATCTTGGCGGTGAGCTCGAATTCCACGTCCTGGCCGCCGTGCAGGACCTGTTCGACCGCGGCCCAGGCGCGCTCGTCGAGCAGGCGGTCGTGGACCACGCCCAGCTCCTCGGCGCGCGGGTTCACCAGCACCACGTCCCGGTACTGGTCGACGACGGCGATGCCGGACTCGGAGGCGAGCACGATCAAGTCCAGGACCTGCGACATGGTCAGCCCGGTGTCGGTGGCGGCACGCAGGCGTTCCTGGCGGGCGTTCACATACGGAATGAGCAGTCCTCCGACGGCCAGTCCGACTACGGCCGCCAGGACTGCCAAAAGCACGGCCTGTGGAACGCTCACACTTTGAATCGTACGGTCGCCGACGCGGGGTCAAACCCCGGGTGCTGGAAGTTTCGCGCAGGTCATGGGCACTTCCATCCTCGTTAGCCGTGCGTTTACGCAATGTTCGGTCTGCGTGTCGTGGCTGGTGAGCGCCCTTGTGGCAACCACTTTCGCGAGGCGGTTCAATCCTCGGGATCGCCGTAGAGGGCGGTGCGCACGGTGTCCCCGTGACGGTCCGCCCACTCGCCCAGCGCGAAGATCGGATTCAGCAGATCGACGCCCGCCGAGGTCAGCGAATACTCCACGCGCGGAGGCGCTTCCGCGTAGCGGCGACGTTCCAGCAATCCCATCTGTTCCATCCGGCGCAGGGTCTGGGTGAGCATCTTCTGACTGATCCCACCGATCGCCCGCCGCAACTCCACCGGTCGCATCGGACCGTCGCGGAGTGTGTAAACGATCACACTCAGCCAGGAGTTGCCGAAGATGTCCACGGCCAGCCGCGCGGGGCAATCGGATTCGAGCCCGCCGTACTCCGCGAATTCCACCGGTTCGATGATCTCGGCCGTCATGAATACAGCCTGCCAGCCGCGAAGCGCACCCGCGGGTGCGTATCGGAATTCCTAGCGTCGGATTCGCAAGCCAGACCTAGAGGAGTTGAGATGCGAATCGGAATCATCGGAGCCGGCGCGATGGCGCGGGCGCTCGGCGGCGGCTGGGCCGCGGCCGGACACGAGATCGTCGTCGGGGCGCGGACTTCCGCCGCCGCGGCGGCTGAGGCCATCGGGCACGGCGCGCGGGCGGTCACCGTCGGCGAGGCGGCGCGATTCGGAGAGGCGACCTTGCTCGCCCTGCCGGTGTCGGCGCTCGACGACGTCTTGCGGGAGGATCCCGAGATCTACTCGGGCCGAACCCTCATCGACTGCACCAATGCCTTCACTCCCGACGTGGGCGGGTTCGCCCTCTCCGAACCCGCTGTGGCCGAGCGAATCGCGGCGACCGCACCGGGCGCGCGGGTGGTGAAGGCGTTCAATCTGCTGGCGGCCGAGGTGTGGGCGGGATCGGACCGGGTCTTCGAAGGCCGCCCGCTGACCGTGCCCGTGTGCGGCGATGACGCGGACGCGGTCGCGACGGTCGCGGGGCTGGCCGAGGATCTGAAGCTGCGCCCGGTTCACGCGGGCGGGCTGAGCCGGGCCCGATACCTCGAAGCCACTTCGGCTTTCGTGGTCGGCCTCTGGTTCGCGGGTCATGATGCCCGGGCCGTGTTCCCGCCCTTGGAAGCCGCCTTCGCGGTCGAGGACGAGTAGGTCGGGGTTGCCCGGCCGCCGAGAGTGAGTGTACAGTCACTCACATGAGCAGACGCGGGATCGCACTCTCGACTTCGGATGTTCGGCGCGAAGCCGTATTGGACGCCGCCATCACGGAATTCGCCAAGACCGGGTTCCATGGGACGCCGATCAATACCGTCGCGGCGACGGCTGGAATCTCCCCCGCATACGTGTTCAAGCTGTTCCCCAGCAAGATCGAGTTGTTCGTCGCCGCGCTGGATCGGTGCTTCGAGCGAGTCGAGGAATCGCTGGCCACCGGCGCCGCCCGCGTCGAGGGCGGCACCCCGGAACAGGTGCTGCACGAAATGGGCGGCGCCTACGCCGAATTGATCGCGGACAAGAGCCTGCTCATGCTGCAGGTGCACGCCCTGTCCGCGGCCGACGTGCCCGATATCGCCGCGGCGTATCGGCGCGGACTGCGGCGCATCACCGAGTTCGCCGAAACCCGTTCCGGCGCAACGGGCGAACAGGTGCAGCACTTCATGGCCTACGGACAGCTGTGCCACCTCATCACCACGCTCGGCCTGGATGCCGCGGAGGGCCCCTGGGCCGCCGCGCTGACGGCGGGAATCCGCCACTACAACTGAGCTTTACGCACCCTCCGACGAGGGCGTTTCTTTCAACCTGAGAGTGATTGACCAGTCACACACCTTGAAGGGGTCGACCGATGTCGAACATCATCACCACCGAAATCGTGCTGCCGGGGCAGGTCGAGCCCGAGGGCCTGACCGTCACCACCCGCGAATTGCCCGCACCCGCGGCGGGTCGGGCGCTGCTGCGCATGGAGGCGACCGGGGTGTCCTTCGCGGAACAGCAGATGCGTCGCGGCAAGTACTACGACCAGCCCGCATTCCCGTTCGTGCCCGGCTACGACATCGTCGGCACCGTGGTCGAGGTCGGACCCGGGGTCGATCCGGCGCTGGTCGGCCGCCGGGTGGCGGCGCTGACCAAGATCGGCGGCTGGAGCAGTCACCTCACCGTGCCCGCGGGTGATCTGGTGCCGGTGCCGGACGGGCTGTCCGCGGAGGCCGCGGAGACCTTCGTCGTCAACGGCATCACCGCCTGGCAGATGCTGTACCGGAAGGCGAACGCCCGTGCCGGACAGACCATTCTGGTGCACGGGGCGAACGGCGGCGTCGGCTCGACGCTGGTGCAGCTGGCGCGCGCGGCGGGCATCCGGGTGATCGGGACGGCGTCGGCGCGCAACGCGGACGCGGTGGCCGCGCTCGGCGCGGAGCCGGTGGACTATCGCGGGGATGTGGTGGCCCAGGTGCGGGCGCTCGCACCGGGCGGGGTGGACGCCGTCTTCGATCATGTCGGCGGTCCCGGCATCGTGGACTCGTTCGGTCTGCTCGCGCCGGGCGGCACCCTGGTCTCCTACGGCAGCGCGGCCACCAAGAACGAGCAGGGCAATTCCCGGCTGCCGGTGCTGAAGCTGTTCGCGCGGCTGCTGTGGTGGAATGCGCTGCCCAACAAGCGGAACGCGTCCTTCTACAACATCTGGGCCGGACGCCGTCGGCTCGCCCGGTTCCAGGCTCGGCTGGCGGCCGATCTGACCGCGGTGTTCGACCTCGCCGAACGCGGCGTGCTGAATCCGCAGATCGCGGCCCGAATCCCGTTGCGGGAGGCGGCGCGGGCGCTCACCCTCGCCGAATCCGGCACCGTCACAGGCAAAGTCGTGCTGGTCGGCGAGCCCGCCTGAAAAAGCGAAAACCCCGGATGCGCACGCCGTTGTGCGCATCCGGGGAATTCACTCCCGGAGGAGCGGAATCACCAACCGGTATTGCCGCGGACCGGGATGTTCACGAAGCTCGGGCGGTCGGGGTCGAGCTGGAGATGCTCGGGCTGCAGACCGGTGTCGATGAGCATGGGCAGGATCGGCAGGCCCTTGGGGAAGTTGCCCGCGAAGACGTCCACGCGCAGGCGGTGGCCGGGCTGCAGGACGGCCTGGGTGCCGCCGAGGGCGATGTCGAGGGTGGTGGCCTCGCCGGGGACGGTCTCCTGGCGCTTGTCCAGGGAGGTGAAGGCGCGCGGGTCGGTGTAGTCGCCGTTGGCCGAGCGGCTGCTGCGGGCCTCGTCGACCTGACGCAGCGAGGCCATCAGCTCGCCCGAGGTCAGGACGGTGGAGGTGCCGTCGGGGGCGACATCGTTGACGGTGGCGGTCCAGTAGCCGTCGGCGGCGTCCTGAACGGTGTTGAGGTGCACCGCGATCGGGCCCGAGATGGTCGTGGTGTCCGCGACCGGCGCACTGGTGAAGGTGAGCGCGTTGGTCTCGGCGATGCGAGAGTCCTTGGAGCAGGCGTCGATCAGGTTCACCACGCCGATGGTGGCCTGGGCCGCGTCATTGGAGCAGAGGGTGGACAGACCGGGCGCGATGGTGAGCCGATCGGTGTCGCCGTTGGCGGCCGCGGTGAGCGAGCCGTCGTGGACGCTGTTCGCGGTGCCGGACGGCTGCGACGACAGGTACATGCGCCGGTAGTCCGCGGCCTCGGAAGCCGGTGCGGTGGGGCCGAATCCGCCCTGGGTGTTCCAGCCGCCGCCCTGCGTCTTGAGGGTCACCGGACCGTACTGGTCGATGCCGTTGTCGATGCCCTTGAGCCACTTGTCGAACCAGGCGCGCTGCAGCACGTCCAGGCGCGGCGGTGCGCCCACGCGGTTGACGTCCGCGCCCGAGGTGACGTGGTAGGTGTTGCCCATGAGCAGCTGCTTCTGGCCCGGGGGCAGCGGAATCTGGTTGTAGATCTTGGATTCCGAATAGGTGAACAGGTCGTGCCAGCCGCCGGTCACGAAGGTCGGGACCTGGATCCTGGTCGGATCACCCAGCCAGTCCTGACGCTCCTGGGTCAGGCCGTTGAGCATGTCCTTCACGCGCGGGTCGATGGTGTTCAGGTTCGTGCTGGTGTAGGCCGACATGAGCACGTCGAGGTAGCCGAAGGGATCGTTGGCGCGATCCTGCAGCCACTTGAAATCGAAGGTGCCGTTGGCGATCGAGGCCAGGTCCGGCACCCATTTGAGGCCGTTGATGGCGCTCAGCCACAGCGGGATGAAGTTGAAGCCGAAGCCGCCGCCGGGCGCGAGCACGTCGTCGATGAGGTCGCTGCCGGGCACGATGGGGAAGATGGCCTTCAGCGCGGGCGGCTGCTTCTCGGCGGCCTGCACCTGGTTGATGGCGCTGTAGGACAGGCCGTTCATGCCGACGCGGCCGTTGCTGAAGCCCTGCTTGGATGCCCAGTCGATGACCTCGACGGTGTCCTGCTGTTCGCGGCCGCGCAGCATGTCCCATTCGCCCTGCGAGAAGCCGGTGCCGCGCACGTCCACGACGACCTGCGTGTAGCCGGACTTGATGAGCTGGCGGTCGACGGAGAAGTTGCGGAGTTCGCCGTTGCCCGCCGCGTTCAGCAGTTCACCGAAGCCGGTGATGGGGGTGCCGTCGAGGCGGATGTTGCGGAAGACGTTGAGCAGCGCGTCGCCCAGTCCCGGGATGGCGAAGGCGCTGTCGGCGACGTTCGACACCAGCTTGGTGTAGGGCGTCATGTTCACGATGGTCGGCGTCGGGGTGTCGATGGGATGGCCCGCGGCGTCGGCCGGGTGGTAGACGTTGGCCTTGAGGACGGTGCCGTCACTCATGGTGATCGGGACGTCCCAGTCGATGGCGACGTTCGGATACTGCTGCGGCCCATCCTCGGTGGCGGTCCAAGCGGCTCCCGCGGCGCCACCGTCAGGTCCGGTGGGGGTGTCGGCATCGGCTGTGACGCCGGTCAAAGGCAGGAGCAGAGCGGCCGAGGCGGCTAACACCGTGGCCCGTAGCGCGTGCTTCATCGAACGTGATCTACCTCTCGCAAATGGTCGAACGCCCAGAGCATATCTACTCGAAAGTAAGTTGCAAACCCTAGGTAACAGTTACCGGATTAAACGGGCAACATATCGGCAAATTCGATTGCGGGACTTCGGAATACCCTACGGTCGCGTAGTGAGATGTGTATCACATCGAAACGAGAAGCAAATAATGCCCCGCCCAATCTCATTGGGCGGGGCATTATTTCGAGGCTTTCAGAGCGAAGCCCTGAGAACCACGAGAGTTGTTATTTGCCACCCTGGTTGGCCACGGCCGCGGCACCGGCGGCGGCGGCCTCCGGGTCCAGGTAGACGCCCGCGCCGAGGGGACGCAGGTTCTCGTCCAGCTCGTACTTGAGCGGAATGCCGGTGGGAATGTTCAGCTCGGCGATCTCCTCGTCGGAGATGTTCTCCAGGTGCTTCACCAGCGCGCGCAGCGAATTGCCGTGCGCGGCAACGAGAACGGTCTTACCGGCGCGCACGTCGGTCGCGATGGTGTCCTCCCAGTAGGGGACCATGCGGGCGACGACGTCCTTGAGGCATTCGGTGGCCGGCACCTCGATGCCCGCGTAGCGCGGGTCGCCGTCCTGCGCGTACTCGCTGCCGGCCTCGATGGGCGGCGGCGGGGTGTCGTAGCTGCGACGCCAGAGCATGAACTGCTCGTTGCCGTACTGCTCCTTGATCTCCGCCTTGTTCTTGCCCTGCAGGGCGCCGTAGTGGCGCTCGTTCAGACGCCAGTCGCGGACCACCGGAATCCAGTGCCGGTCACAGGCGTCGAGGGCATTGTTGGCGGTGCTGATGGCACGGCGCAGCAACGAGGTGTAGACGATATCGGGCAGAATCCCGTGCTCGGCCAGCAATTCGCCGGCACGCTTGCCTTCGGCGACACCCTTGTCGGTGAGACGAACGTCCACCCAACCGGTGAACAGGTTCAGGGCATTCCATTCGCTCTCGCCGTGGCGCAGCAGCACGAGGGTGTACGTCATGAATGCATCCTCCCACGCGCGGAAATACCCACATCTCCGGCCCTATTACCCGGTTCCGCGGGCCGCACGCTGGGGTTATGGGTGCTCGACCGCGAGGATCGCGGCACCCTGCAGCGTGGCCTGATCGGTCAATTCGGACGGCACGACGCGCAGTTCGCGCAGGAAGGTCAGCCGTGCGTGCGCGGCCGCGGCCGCCCGTAGCGGACGCCACAGCAGTTCCCCGGATTGGGCGAAGCCGCCCCCAATGACCACCAGGTCCGTGTCGAGCAGCGCGGCGGCCGAGGCGACGGCCGTGCCGATCGCGCTGCCCGCCCGCTCCAGCGCCGCCACCGCGATCGGCTCCCCCGCCCGCGCGGCGGCCGCGAGTTCCACCCCGGTCGTCCCGGCCCATCCCTGCCGCCGAGCCCAGCGCACCGACGATTTGCCGCTCGCCACGGCCTCCACGCACCCGAATCCACCGCAGGCGCAGGGCTCTTCCTGACCGGGCACCACGATATGGCCGACATGCCCGCCATTCCCGGTGCGCCCCATGACAACCCGCCCATCGGAGATGACACCGCCGCCGATCCCGGAGGACACGGTCAACGCCAGCACGTTCCCGGCCCCGCGAGCGGCACCGAGCCGCTGCTCCGCCAGCACCAGGCAGACCCCGTCGATGGCGAACCGAATCTCCGCCTCCGGAAACAATTTCCGCACCGAGTCCACGATCGGGAACCCGTCGGCCCACTCCGGAATATTGAGCGGCCCGCAGACGCCGGTGGTGACATCGACCGGCCCGGCCGACCCGATACCCACCGCGGTCACGCGCACCTCCCCGGCTACCTCGGTCAGCAAGCCACGACAGGCGTCCCACACGCCGGATTCAGGTACCTGAACTCGCTTCGACTCCCCCACGGCCCCGGCCGAATCGACCAATGCCGCCGCGAATTTCGTAGCCCCGATATCCAGTGCGAGAGCCGTCATGGCCGGTCGGTCCCTTCGGTCGATGGAATCCCGGACCGATTGTGCCAGCCGTTTACTCTTTGTCGGCCGCGTCCACGAGATGTTCGAAGGCGCGCAGGTTCTTCAGGGATTCGCCGCGGGAGACGCGCCATTTCCATTCCTTGCGAATGGATTCGGCGAAGCCGAGCTCGAGCAGGGTGTTGAAGTCGGCGTCGACGGCCTCGAGGATCTGGCCGAGCCAGCGGTCGAGTTCGTCGGGGGTGACGCGGTCGTTGGACATGCGGCCGACGAGGTAGATGTCGCCGACGCGGTCGATGGTGTAGGCCACGCCGTAGAGGCGGCGGTTGCGGCGGAGCAGGAACCTGTAGACGCCCTCGAAGTTCTCGTCGGGCTTGCGGCAGACGAAGGACTCCATGCGCACGCCGTGCTTGCCGACGCTGACGCCGATGACGGTCTTGAGCTTGCGCTCGCCGGGCAGGACGACCACGAACAGGTCGGGGGCGTCGCGGGTGTATTCGATCTCGCGTTCGCGCAGCGTCTCGTCGATGAGTTGCGCGGTGGCGCGGGCGGTTTCGTCGTTCAGGCCACCGGTGCTGGCGTGGGGTCTCGGCGTCCAGTCGTCCGCGCGCTCGACCTCGCTCATCTGCGTACTGCTCCCGTCCGACGCCGCCATAGCGCCAGCGATCTGGCGTGATTGCTGTCGGTGTGCAGGTTACCGCCGCGCGGCCGCACGATCGGCGACTGGGCGAGCGCCGCGGCGTAGCTGTCCAGCAGCGCGTCGGCGGTGTGCGCCCAGGAGAAGTTGGCGGCATGGCCGACCGCGGCCCGGCCCATGGCCTCGAGCCGGCCCGGATCGTCGAACAGCGAGTGCAGGGCGGCGGCCCATTCGTCGGTCCGGTGACCGGGGACCAGCAGGCCGGAGACGCCGTCGTGGACGGCGGTGCTCAGCCCGCCCACATCGGCGGCCAGCACCGGGGTGCCGCTGGCCTGGGCCTCGATGGCGACCAGGCCGAAGGATTCGTTGTAGCTGGGCACGGCCACCAGGTCGGCGGCGCGATAGACCTGCACCAGCCGATGCGCGGGCTGCGGCGGCAGGAAGGTGACCCGATCCGAAATGCCGAGGGCAGCAGCGAGTTCGATCAGCGCTTCGGGCTTCTTCAGACCGCTGCCGGACGGCCCGCCGACGATCACCACGCGCAGCGGGCGTTCCGGCGGCTGCGGCAGCGCGGCCTCGTCGGCCAGTACCTTGGCGGCCGCGCGGACCAGCACGTCGGGGGCCTTCAGGGGCTGGATGCGGCCCACGAAGGCGACGATCCGCTCGTGCACGGGCAGACCGAGTTCGATGCGGGCGGCGAGCTTGTCGCCGGGCTGGTAGCGGGTCAGATCCGCGCCCGGCAGCGCCACATCGATGTGGTCGGGGTTCGCGCCGTACAGCTCGACCAGTTGCCGGGCCTCGTCGGCGGTATTGGCGACCAGGCGGTCGGCCTCGGCGACGATCTGCTTCTCACCGATCTCGCGCACCGCGGGTTCGGGACAGTCGCCCTCGGCGAGGTAGGCGTTCTTGACGGCGGCCAGCGTGTGCGCGGTGTGCACCATGGGCACCCGCCAGCGGTCGCGGGCCAGCCAGCCGACCTGACCGGAGAGCCAGTAGTGGGAGTGGATGAGGTCGTAGTGACCGACCGGATGCCGGGCCTCGGTGCGCAGCACCTCGGCGGCGAAGGGGCACAGCTGAGTGGGCAGGTCGCCCTTGTCGAGGCCCTCGAAGGGTCCGGCGACCACGTTCCGCACCAGCACGCCGGGCGCGGCTTCTACCAGCGGTTCATCATTGGAGGAGGTGGCCCGGGTGAAGATCTCGACCTGGGTGCCGCGGCGGGCCAGCTCGATGGCGGTCTGCAGCACGTAGACGTTCATGCCGCCCGCGTCGCCCGTCCCGGGCTGGGCCAGTGGTGAGGTATGTACCGATAGCACGGCAATCCGATTGGGCCGTACGTCCGGTCGTTGACTCACCACTCCAGTGTGCACAGGGGTGGTAACGCCCCATGCACTGGTTACCTTCCCAAGTGAGGCCGGTCACAACTCTCGTGAACTCGCAGGGGCTTCGCCCCCGAAGCCCCGGGAATGAACGACTACTCCAGTGAGCCAACGAAATTGGTGATCTCCTCGACGAAACGGCTTGGGTCCTCGATGAACAGGCCGTGCAACGAGCCCTCCCAGTACGAGGTCCGCGCATTCGGGACATTCTCGGCGATGTAGCGGCCGTTCGCGATCGGAACCACCGGGTCATCCGTGCCGTGCATAACCAGGACCGGCACGTCCAGGCCGCGCAGCGTCTCGGTGTTGTCGACTGTGCGATAGAACAAAGCCTTGCGGACCCGGGGCAGGGTGGCGATGCTGCCGCCGAACAGGCGCTGGGCGTCGACGCCCTTGTCGCGGCCGGGTCCGGTGTTGGCATTGCCGAAGGCCGCGAATCCGCGGGTGGCCTTGCCCGCGCTCTCGTCGAAGACGTCGGGGATGGCCTTGCCCATGCCGGGTCCGGTCTCCGCGCCCTGGACGCCGCGGCCGATATTCGCCTGTGAACCGGTGTAGACGACGCCCGCGACGGCGCCCGTGCCATAGGCCGTCAGATAGTCCGAGGCGACGATGCCGCCGTAGGACCAGCCGAGCAGGATCGCGCCGGAGGTGATGTTCTCGGCCCCGAGGACCGCGGCGATATCGGCGGCCCAGTTCTTCGGGTCGTCGTATCCGGCTTCGGGGGCGTCGGAGTAGCCGTGGCCGCGCAGGTCGACGGCGATCACGCGGAAGTGCTCGGCGAGCAGGTCGGCGGCGCGACCCCAGTTGCGCAGGTTTCCGGCCCAGCCGTGCAGGAGGACCAGGGGCCGCGCCCCTTCCGGACCGGTCACCCGGTAAACGATGGTCGTGCCGTCCGCGCTTGCTACATCCCGAATCGCCATGGAGTGAGGCTAACCGGCAGCGCTGCCGGGATCTCGCGTCCGCCGCGGTGCCCGCGGCGGGCGCGGGGCGAGAGGCCGGGGTGTACAGCTCTTGCCTAAGCTCAGGACATGAGCACTCGTACCGCTGTGGTGACCGGAGCCAGTTCGGGTATCGGCGAGGCAACTGCCCGCGAACTCGCCAAGCAGGGGTACCACGTGTACGTCGGCGCGCGGCGCGTCGACCGGCTCGAGAAGCTCGCCGAGGAGATCGGCGGGACCGCGCTGCAACTGGATGTGACCGACGAGGAGTCGGTGCGGGCCTTCACCGATGCGGTCGAGCGCTGCGATGTGCTGGTCAACAACGCCGGTGGCGCGAAGGGCCTGGCGCCGGTCAGCGAGGCCGATCTGGACGACTGGCGCTGGATGTGGGAAACCAATGTGCTGGGCACGTTGCGGCTCACGAAGGCGTTGCTGCCCAAGCTGATCGCCTCCGGCGACGGCCTCATCGTCACCATCACCTCGGTCGCCGCCATTTCGGTCTACGACAACGGCTCCGGCTACACCTCCGCCAAGCACGCGCAGGCGGTGCTGCACCGGACGCTGCGCGGCGAATTGCTGGGCCAGCCGGTGCGTTTGACCGAGATCCTGCCGGGCGCGGTGGAGACGGAGTTCTCGCTGGTGCGCTTCGGCGGCGACGCCGAGCGCGCCGCGAGCGTGTACCGGGGCATCGATCCGCTTGTGGCGCAGGACATCGCCGAGATCATCGGTTTCGTGGCCTCGCGCCCGCCGCACGTCAATCTGGACAGCATCGTCGTCAAGCCCCGTGACCAGGCCGAGTCCGGGCGTTTCGCGCGGCGCGGCTGATCCCACGCTGCGGTAATGCAGAAGATGTTGCGCCGCAATGTAGTTCAGCTCACATGATCTGAATTATAGATTTTTCAAAACCGAAATACGCGCACTGCTAGCGTCCCTCGCAACCGAGGGGGCTGCTGGGAGTGGAAAACATGCTGAGATCACGAATCGAGGCGGTGGGTTCGTACCTGCCCGCCGCCGAGATATCGACCGCGGAGTTGCTGGCCCGGCTGGCCATCGAGTCCCCGCTCGACCTGGAGCGCATCAGCGGCGTGCGGCACCGCCGCGTCTGCGCCGAGGACGAGGATTCGTTCACCGTCGCATTGGCGGCGGCCCGCACGGCCCTGGACAATTCGTCCTATGACGCCGCCGATCTGGATGTCGTCATCTCCTGTTCCATCACTCGTATTCGCGACGGCGAATTCTGCGTCGAGCCCTCCTTCGCGCTCATGCTGCGCAATGAACTCGGTGCGGGCGACGCCGTCCACTTCGACGTCTCGAATGCCTGCGCCGGCATGATGAGCGGAGTTCTGGTGCTGGATCGCATGATTCGTGCGGGCATCGTGAAACGCGGGCTGGTGGTTTCCGGGGAGTACATCACGCCCATCTCCGATACCGCGGTGCGCGAGATGTCGCAGAAATACGATCCGCAGTTCGCCTCACTGACCGTCGGCGACGGCGCGGCCGCGGTGATTCTCGACGGCGAGGGCACCGAGACGGACTGCATCGACTACATCGAACTCAATACCAGCGCCTCGTTCGCGCAGTTGTGCCTGGGTATGCCCAGTGACCGCACTTCCGGTATCGCGCTGTACACCGACAACCGGGCCATGCACAACGAGTCCCGGTATCTGCTGTGGACCACCCGGCAGCGCGATTTCCTCACCGAGCGCGGCAGCAGTTTCGCGGCCGAGGGCTACCACCATGTGATCCATCATCAATTCAGCGCGCCCGCAGTGGATTTCGTGGCCAAGATCGCCGAACGCGAATTCGACGCCCCGATCCCGCCCGCGCTCATGGTGCTGGACCGCTTCGGCAACACCGCGTCCACCTCGCATTTCGTGGTTTTGCACGACGCGCTCAAACAACAGCGGATAGCGTCCGGGGAGAAAGTACTGATGGTGCCCGCGGCTTCCGGTGTCGTGGCCGGGTTTCTGTCGGTGACGCTCGGCGATCTTCGGGTGTGATGCAGCATGGGAATCGTAATTACTTCCGTAACCACCGAGATCGGCGGCGGCAGCTCCATCGAGCAGGCCGCGGGGGCGGCGCGACGCGCCATCGCCGAGGCCGGCGCGACGCCGGAGCAGATCGACGCGCTGATCAATACCGGCGTCTATCGCGACTCGAACATGGTGGAACCGGCCATGTCCGCGCTGATTCAGCAGCAGGCGGGCATCGGGCTGGAATATCACAGCGGTGATGTGCCGTGCCTGTCGTTCGACCTGATGAACGGGGCCTGCGGCATTCTCAATGCCATTCAGGTCAGCCAGGCGCTGTTGGAGGCGCCGACCGTGCACCGCGTGCTGCTGGTGTCGGGTGACGCGCATCCGTCGAAATCGGCCGAGCCGCAGCCGGGTTTCCCGATCAAACCGGTCGGTGCGGCCATGCTGCTGGAAAAGGTCCCGGGCCCGGCCGGATTCGGGGCGCTGCACATCAGCGCCACCGATGGACGGCCGGCGGCGGAGGGCTTCCTGCGCCTGTCCGAGATGGGCACGACCGGTCGGTCCTCGATCGTGGTGGACCGCGCCGGCAACGTCGAAGAGCTGCTCCACCACGCGGTTTCGGCGGCCGAGGAAGCGCTCGACGTGGCCGAGGTCCCCCTCGACCGCACGCTGCTCATCTGCGGACGGCCCACCGCCGACTTCCCGGCCCGGCTCGCCCATCGGCTCGGCATCGACCCGGAGGCGGTCAGCGCCGACGACACCGAGAGCGACGCGCACACCTCCGCCCTGCCCGTCGCCTACCTCGCGGCCCGGGACAGCGGCAAGCTCGACCGCGCCGACGTAGCCTTGTTCGTGGCCGCCGGAGCGGGCCCGTCGGCTGCCGCCATCGCCTATCGCTTGCCGAAACCGTAAGCCCGGGCGCGGAATTCCACCGGAGGGACGATGCACGAACTCTGGGTGATAGTGCCTGCCTACAACGAGGAGCACGGCATCACCGCCACGCTGGCCGCCCTGGCCGCACAGCAGGACCGCGATTTCACGCTGCTGGTGGTGGACAACAACTCGACCGACGCCACCGCGAAGGTGGTGCGCGAGTTCGCCGACACGCATCCACAACCGCGGATCGAGATCGTCGTCGAACCGGTGAAGGGCACCGGCGCGGCCGCCGACACCGGCATGCGGCACGCGATCGCGGCGGGTGCGCTGCGGCTGGCCCGCACCGATGCCGACTGCCTGCCCGCCCCGGACTGGACCGCGCGGATCCGGGCGGGCTTCGATTCCGGGCTGCGACTGATCAGCGGACAGCTCGTCCCGCGCACCGACGAGGGCGTGAACCTGCTGGACCGCACCATCATCCGGGTCGCGCTGGAGGTGGCGACGGCCTTCGGGAAGATCCGGCCCGGCAATCGGGATCCGCGCTACCTGGGTCCCTACGTCATGACGCCCGGCTGCAATATGGCCATCACCGCCGAACTGTACGAGGCCGCGGGCGGATTCCCGCGCACCGCCATCGAGGACCTGCACGAGGATCGGGCCCTCGTCAACGCGGTGCGCATGCTGACCACCGACTACGGGCTGCGCCGCGACGTCCGGGTATACGGCTCCAACCGGCGCGTGCGAGCCTGGGGCGTGCGCAAGACTCTCGCCTGGTACGCCGATCATCGCTACAAGCCGGAACTGGTGGACATCCGGTGACGGCCGAGAACGACGCGGCGGGCGAGGATTTCACCGCCCTGCTGCGGGAACAGGTGCTGCGCACGCCCGACGCGCCCGCGCTGGGCATGATCGGCGAGCCGCCGCTCAGCTTCGCCGAACTGGACGCCCGCATCCGGCTGGTGGTGAAACGGCTGCACAGCAAGGGTTTCCGGCCCGGCGACCGCATGCTCTTCTCCATCCGCCCGTGCGTCGACGCGGTCGTGCTGGTGCTGGGCACCGTCGCGGCGGGCGGCACCATCGTGTTCGTGGATCCGGGCGTCGGACCCGAATTGTTCGCGCGCCGCCTGGAATTGGTGCGGCCGACCTGGGCGGCCACCGAGACGCTGCTGTACCTGCTGAGCGGGCCGCTGCGCCGGTACGGGCGAAGACTCGGGCTGTCGCTGCCGGAATTCGGCAAGCTACCCGTGCGGCACATCCACTGTGGGCTGCGACTGCCGGGGACACCGCGCGGTTCGATTCCCCTGCGGCAGCTGGTCGGTTCGGAACCGGGCTGGTCCGGGCCCGCGAGCGGCTCGACGGTCGACACCCCGGTGGAGGATCCCGACGCCGAGGCGCTCATCGTCTTCACCTCCGGCACCACCGCCGAGCCCAAAGCCGTTGTGCACACCCGGGGTTCGCTGGGCGCGGGACTGGCGGCCATGGCGGGCTGCACCACCCTCATGCCCGGCTCGCACCTGCACACCGAACAGCTGATGATGGGGCTGCCCGCGGTGCTCGAGGGGGCTCGATGGTCGATGCCTCGGTATCCGCGCTTCGAGACCCATATCGATCCCGTCGGATTCGCGCGGACCCTGGATACCGCCACCCACACGTTCTTCACCCCCGCCGACCTCGCGGTGGTCCTCGACGCCATCGAATCGGGGAAGCTCGACGCGCCGGCCAATATCGAGGAGATCTCCCTCGGCGGCGCGCCCGTCACCACCGCGCTGCTGCGCCGGGCCCGCGCCGCGCTGCCGGACACCGAGTTCCTCGCCATCTACGGCATGACCGAGATCCTGCCGGTGGCAATCATTTCCGGCACCGACAAACTCGCCTTCGAAGGTCCCGGCGATCCGCTCGGGCCACCGGTCGAGGGCGTGGACGCGCGCATCGCCGACGACGGCGAACTCATCCTGTCCGGCCCGAATCTGTGCCACGGCTATCTGGGCGAAGCGCCGCTCAAGGAGATCGCCACCGGTGACCTGGCGCGCTTCGAGGGCGACGCGCTGGTGCTCATGGGCCGCAAGAAGGACATGATGATCCGCGGCAAGACCAATATCTATCCGGGGCTGTACGAACCGGCCATCGCCGCGCTCGACGGGGTGCGGCAGGCGATCATGGTCGGCATTCCCGACGATGTCGGCGACGAACGCATCGTGCTGGCCGTGGTGCCCGATCCCGGCGCGATCGATGTCGAATCCCGGTTGCGGCGCGAATTACCGGACCTGATCGATGTTTCCGCGGTGCCCGACGACATCGTGGTGGTCGACGAAATCCCCGTCACGGGACGCACCAGGAAGCCCGATCGGGCGGCGCTGCGCGGCCTGCTGGAGCACCGGCTCGGGTGAGGGTTCCGGCCGCTCGCGCAGAGCGGTCAGGACCGCGTCCGCGAATTCGCGGGCCTGCCGCTCGGGCACGATCCGGTCGAGATGGCAGAAGCCGAGGTGCATTTCGTCGTGTGCGGTCGTGATCGCGACCGTCATGACGCTCACACACGAATTCGACGCCGCCAGCAGCAATCCCGAGAACCGCCACGCGCCGATCTCGGCCGGGAATTCGACGCGGCCGAGATTGGTGACCGACACATTCCAGGGCGCGCGCCGATCCACCATTTCCGCGAGGCGACGGCCGGATTCCAACGCTCTCGGCGTGCCGAACCGCATGCCCGCCACCGTCGACAGATGCCTGCGCTGCCGGACACCGCGATCCAGCTGCCGCTTCAGCGAACGCGCCGCCGACCACAGCGGCACCGCGGGCCCGAACCGCACGAAACCGACCAGGACGGGGGCGTAGATGCCCAGCTCGTCGCGGTCCGGCAAGGGCCGCAGCAGGTTCCGGAAATCCACCGGGGAGCCGATCCCCGCCACCCCGGCCGAACCCGGATCCGACACCTCGCCCAGCGCCCGGGCCACCGCCGCGGTCATGGCCGCGTGGACCGTCACTCCGGCGCGGCGACAGTCGGACACCAATTCGGCCAGCGCCTCGCGATCCAGGACACGATGCACGATCCTGGTCTGCCGGACGGGTATTGCCGCCGGATTCCGCACGTCGAATCGGCGCGGCCGCATCACGATCGCCGCCGCCTGGTCGAAGAGATTCGTGTACAGATATCGCCACACCCCGCGCGCCGCCGGTGGGATCAGATCATCGGCGGCCGGAATCGAATCTCGCTCGACGACCAGATGATTCGCGTTGCCGCCGGCATGCGTCACGAGCTTGCGCAGCACCGCCATCAAGGACCGGCCGTCGACGACGATGTGCGAAATCGTCAGCACCACGTCGTGGAATTCGTCCTCGGTCCCCGCGGCGGAGACGATGTCGACAATTCTGGCCAAGCCCTCCCTGGTGTCGAACGGACGCGCCAACTCGGCGTTCATTTCGCCGATCCACGCTTCGCTGTGCGCGGCTGTCACCTGCCGCACCGGAATGTGCGGCGAATCCAGTGGCATCAGCCACGGGTCGCGTCCCGAATTGTCCACAACCGCCATCCGCAGCAGTGGATACTCGGCGATCAATGCCGCGGCGGCGACCGCCAATCGATCCGCCGCGATGCGGCCGTGGACGCGCACGCGGCCGCAGCAATTCGACGGGGACATCCGGTCGATGATCCAGAACCATCGCTCCGACGGGCTCAACCGCCGCCCGAATCGTGTTGCAGCCGAGCTCATTCGACGACCCTAGCCGCGCGCGACCGGAATCGCAGTTGCCGTGCGGGCGGGCCCGGTGTACGTTCCTCGACCATGCAGCGCTACCAGTCGACCGTGCATCGCTTCCAGATGACTACGACGCCGGATACCGTCCCGGCGCGCTGAACCTTGTTCTGACAAAGCCCCGGGCGAATGCCCGGGGCTTTTTCGCGTGGTCATTCGCCCTCGTCACGGGAGAAGACCATGTACGACCATCGAAAACTCGGCCGCGAACTCGACCTGTTCGACACCGACCCGCTGATCGGCGCGGGCCTGCCCTACTGGCTGCCCGACGGCGCGATCGTGCGCCACAGCCTCGAGGAATACATCCGCACCGCCGAACGCCGCGCCGGCTACCGCCACGTGTACTCGCCCGTGCTCGGCAAGCGCGAACTCTACGAAATCTCCGGTCACTGGGCGCATTACAGCGACGACATGTACCCGCCCATGGACCTCGGCGGCGAACAGGTGGTGCTGCGCCCGAGCCTGTGCCCGCATCACGCCCTCATCTACCGCTCCCGGTCCCACAGCTACCGTGAGCTGCCGCTGCGGCTGGCCGAACTCGGCGGCATGTACCGCTCCGAATTGTCCGGCGTCCTGGGCGGTTTGACCCGGGTGCGCTGCATCCAGCTCAATGACGCCCACATCTTCTGCACCCTGGACCAGGTCGCCGACGAGGCCGCGGCGGCCCTGGACCTGATCGCCGCCGCCTACCGGGCCATGGGTATCACCGCCGCCCGCTACCGCCTGTCCCTGCCGGGCGAAGGCGGCAAATACGTTGCGGCACCGAAAATGTGGCAGCGGGCTACCAAACTACTGATCGAGGTCCTGGACCGCTCGGGCGTCCCCTACGAGTCGGCTGCGGGCGAGGCCGCCTTCTACGGTCCGAAGATCGACGTCCAGGTCGCCGACCACGCGGGCCGCGAGGCCACCCTGTCCACCGTCCAGATCGACTTTCATCAACCCGAGCAGTTCGATCTGCACTACATCGGCCCCGACGCGGGCAAACACCGGCCGGTCATGGTGCACCGCAGCATCATCGGCAGTGTCGAACGCGCCGTCGCCCACCTGATCGAGCAGCACGGCGGCGCGTTCCCCGCCTGGCTGGCCCCGGTTCAAGTGGTGGTGCTCCCGGTGTCGGCGGCCGAGGAGGCCGCGGCCGCCGAATTGGCCGACCGCTGCCGGGCCGCCGACCTCCGCGTCGAGGTCGTCGGCGCGGAGGCGGGCAGCCTGGGCGCGAGGATCCGCGAAAAACGCTTGGTCCCTTACCAGTTCGTCGTCGGTCCAGCCGAGACCGCGAACGGTGAGGTGGCCGTCCGGCTACGCGACGGGCGCAAACTGCCCGCACAACCGGCCGCGAACGCTATCGCCCGGGTGCGCGGCCTGATCGAATCCCACGACACCCGGCTCTGGACCGACTGAGCGGCTCAGCCCTGCATGCCGCCGCTGATGCCCGTCATGCGGCCGTACTCGTCGAAGTCGACGGTGCCGTTCACCGCGTCGCCTTCGAAGTACAGGGACTCGCCGTTCGGCTTGAAAGTGACCGAGAGGCCCCGGCGCGTCAGGTAACTGTGGACGGCACGGCGGTGATCGGTCAGGGCGAGTTCGGCGATGCCCTGGGAGAGCACCCGGATCACGCGCGGGCCCGAGGGCGGCGGCAACTGGAGTTCGGGGTGCTCGACCAGGAACGCCACGAAGGTGCCGCTGCCAGCGGGCCCTTGGTAGGAGGTCCAGTGGCCGGTGATCGGCTTGGCCAGCTCCATCATGGTCCAGGACACCTGATGCGGCTCGACGTCCTCCCCGAACGCCGCGAACGGCACCTCGGCCGACGCCAATTCGGGAATGCCCTGCTGAGACCCGAAGTCCCGCACCGACTTCGCGACCGCGGTCACCTCATCCGGATATCCGGTCGGGTTCGCCCACGACCACAGCCAGGACTGCGGCCCCGGGGCGGCGCTGCCCAGCAGGTGCATGGCGGTGCAGACCAGAGTCCGGTCGGCACAGCGGAATTCGAAGCGGCGCTCGGCGATATTCACATTCCAGGAATGCTCCCCGAGCACCTCCGAGAGATGCATCTGATGCTCGAACGACAACAGCGCCGCATCATCGAGCACATTGGCCAAAGTCAGGTTTCCGGACACCCAGCGACCGTATCCACACCCGAGGGCCGCCGCCAATCCACCGATTGCGGCGGCTCCGGAGCGGATTTCACCAGGCCTCAGAGCCCTCGCGCGAAGTCGGCCAGCAGGGTGGGCACCGCCGAGTCGAACCCGGCGACATCCAGCATCCCCGCGTCGGACGGATCCGCGATGCTGAAGTTGGTGGCCGTCATGCCGACCACCACCAGCTTCGCCTCCGGGTTGACCTCACGCCGATACTGGGCCAAAGCCTGGTGCGGGTGGATCCGACCCGCCCAAGTCTCGTTGTCGGTTATCACTTCGAACACATCGACGTGCAGCTTGTTCTTCAGCGCGTACAGCATCGGCAGCGCGCAATCCGTCCCGCCGAACGGCAGGTTGCTGACCGCGCGAATGGCGTCGTCGAGCCGCTGGCGCGGACTGATCGACAGCGGCGTCAGCACGCCGTCACGGTACCCTCCGCCGTCGCCCGCCGTGAATCCGACGATCTCGCAGACGGATTCGGTCGATGCGGTCACCAGCGCCAGCGCCGCGGACGCCTCGCGAGCCGACAGCGGCAGACCCGAGATCCGCACCGTCATCGACCCGGACACGTCCAGGGCGATCAGGTGCCGCTTCCCGGTCGGCTGGACCGCCTCGAACGCCGCGTAGAACGCCGCGTCGAGGGCGTCGACGATCGGACGCGAAGGCTCCCAGGTGCTTTCACCGCGCGCCGACCGGCCGGAGGCGTAGGTGCGCTGCGCGACAAGCACATTCACCGGGTGCACACGGGCCTTCCGCAGGCGGTCACGGTCGGACAGCTGCTCGGCGACGGCTTCCGTCCGCGAACCCAGCGGGGACAGCAGGCCAAGGCGGGTCAGACGCGGCAGCTGCCGCATCAGAGCCGTCTGCGGCATCCCGTTGTCCAGCAACGCCTCCCAGACGGCGACCTCGTCGAGACCCTCGTCCGGCAGCATCTCCCACGACAGCCGGTACTCGCGCACCAGCTCCGGAAGCTCGCCCACGGACGCGCTCTGCGCCCGCTGGAAGCCCTCGACCAGACGCAGCCCGTCCAGCGAAGCCTCGCGGCGGCAGATCCAGTCGAACAGCCGACGACGCTCGTCCTGATCGGTCTCCGGGTGCGACAGGCGCAGCAGATCCCGATGGGTCCAGCCTTCTCGCTGCCGGTACTTCACCGCCTGGTACGCGAGGTCCTCGACGGACTTCTCGACATACCAGTGCGCGACCGCGCGACGCAGCCCGCGACCCCAGCCGCGGAACTGCTCGACATACCGCGCGAACAGGAACAGGTGAGTGCCGGTGCGCGCCACCAGCGGCAGCACGTCCAGCGCGGTCCGGCGGCCGTCCACATCGCCCAACGAGGCCGCCGCGGCGAGCGCGAACAGCGCCGGGTTCTGCTTCGGCGCACGGCCGGCAGTGGACACGGCGACGATCTCGGCGACCAGGTCCGCGGTGCGGTGCTGTGCGAAATCGATTACGACGGCGGCGTTTTCCTTGGTGAGGTCCCGCGCGCTCGTGTAGTATGTCGATCCTTCGCTGCCGAGCGTGAGAAACCGGCGCAGCCGAACCTGCGGGGTCACCTCGAAGGTGAATCCCCCGGCGTTGTTGGGGACCTGCCGCGCCTCGGCCCGCTCGGTCTGCGGGGTGGCGCGGAGGTTGATGTCGGCATAGACGTCCATGCTCACCACCTCTTCCTCGTTCGGCCCCAATCGATTTGGGGCGTGGAGAAGACGGGCGTAGGGTGACGACCGGTGTTGAGGCGTCTTGGGCCGCTCGACCACGAGGAGCTTGCGCTCCCCGGCAGGATTCGAACCTGCGTCTCCCGCGTGGCAGGCGATAACCGACCGTCTCCGGCCCGTCTTCTGTTGTTCTGAGGTGGCGGGCGTGCGAGTGCCTGCCGGGAGTGATCATTGAAAGTGATAACCGACAGGCTCCGGCCCGCCACCAAAGTTGGTGTCGACGAGGGGGACGGGCGTGGGATGCCGACCGGAACTGGCCCGTGGATCGCTCCGCGGACCAGCAAGGAGTTGAACCTTGGAATGCCGATAACCGATTGGCTTCGGCCCGTCCTTCTCGTCACAGCGAACGACAGGTGAGCGGTCGTGGTGGCTCGAACGGGGTTTGCCGGCTGCTCTGCCAGTTGAGCTACGGGGGCTTTCGCCTCCGACGGGAATCGAACCCGCAACCCGCCGGTCCGATAACCGGCCGATATCGGCCCGCTCACACCGTTGTTCGCTGTACTCGAAGGACTGTACGCAGGCACGGCCGAGCGCGGCCAGTGAATTAATGACAGGTGCGCGGCAGGTGGATCCGATTCACTTGCCGCGCAGCTGTTCTCAGCGACCGCCGACCGGTTGCGGGGGCAGCGGGGTGGCCGAGATCTGGTTCTTGGGTTCGCCCGCGAGGGCGGAGAGGCCCTTCCAGGTTTCCCAGTCGATGGTCCAGTCGTAGATGTCGCCGTCGGCGGCGGAGAGCTGGATGCGGGTGCCGGTGACCTCGACCGGATCGCCGTAGAGGGCGGTCGGGAAGTAGGCCTGGGCGTCGGCGGTGCTCAGGTTGATGCAGCCGTTGGTGACATTGGAATTGCCCTGCGCGCCCGCGGACATCGGGTTGGCGTGGATGAATTCGCCGTTGTTGGAGATGCGGACGGCCCAGCGTTCGCGGGCATTGGTGTAGAACGGCGGGTTGGACATCACGAAGTCCTCGTACTTCTCGGTCACCACGTGGATGCCGGAGCGCGTGACATTGCGGTCCTCATTGCCCTCGCCGTAGCTGCACGGGAAGTCGAAGACGGTCTGGCCGTCGCGGATCACCTGGACGCGGTGGCTGGTCGCGACGCCCCGCACGATCTGCGAACGGCCGATCTTGAAGTCGGAGGTGAGGTCGGAGTCGCCGTACAGGCCGCCGCCCATGTCCTGGCCGTAGAGCTTGGCCCCGACGTGCACCGTGGTGCCGGGCTGCCAGTACTCGCGCGGTCTCCAGTGCACCCGCGACCCGCCGTCCTGGTCCTGCAGCCAGGCCCAGGAACCCTCGGTGGCCGGGGTGGTCGTGACGGTCAGCGCCTTCTCGACGGCCGCCTTGTTCTCCACATGCCCCTTGAACTGCAGCATGATCGGCGCCGCGATGCCGACCTCCTGGCCGTCACCGATATTGATGGTGGCCGGAGCGGTGCTCTTGGGGCTGAGGGTGGTGAACTTGCCGTCGATGGCCACCGGCTTGTTGTCGGTTCCGGTGGCGGTGCCCGCCCAGGTGTAGGTGACGCCGTAGCCGAGCACCTCGTTCACCGTGAACTTGCTGCGAGCGGCATCGAAGGTGCCGGTTACCTGCTTGCCGTTGGCATTGGTCAGGGTCAGCTGGTCGATGCGGCCATTGGTGACCGTGGCGGTCACCGGGGTGGTCGGGTTGACGTTCTCGCTGCCATTGCCCGGCTCCAGCTTGACGGTCGCGACCGGCTCGGCGGGCTTGGCGGAACCGCCGCCGCCGTTCTTGGACGACGAACACGCCGCCGCGATCACCGCTGTCGACGCCACCAGCGCGGCCCGCATGGCCCCGCGACGGGACAGTCCTCGATTGCTCACTGTGTCGACCCTACCCCCGCAAACCGTGTATCCCGGACGCTGAAATGGTGGCCGAAGCCACTCGCTACAGGCTCACACCCACGGTCACAGGTTCCGGTTCCAGCCGAATGCCGAAGCGCTCAGCAACCCCGTCGCGAACCCTACGGGCGAGGGTGACCAGATCGGTCGCGGTAGCCGCGCCCCGATTGGTCAGTGCCAGCGTGTGTTTGGTCGACAAACGTGCCGGAGACCCCTCGCCGGGAAAGCCCTTGGCGAAGCCGGCGCGTTCGATGAGCCAGCCCGCCGAGAACTTTACCCCGTTCTCGGCGGGGAACGTGGGCACGGCCACGTCCGGGCCCACATGTGATGCGATCGCCGCCCGCACCGCCGCCACGTCCGCGTCCGGAATGACCGGATTGGTGAAAAACGAGCCCGCACTCCAGGTGTCGTGATCGGCGGCGTCGAGCACCATGCCCTTGCCCGCCCGCAACCGCAGCACGGCCTCCCGCACCAGCGCGGCCGGACGCGACTCGCCCTCCGCCGCGCCCAGGGCGTTCGCCAGTTCGCGGTAGCCCAGCGGCGCGCTGGAACCGTCCGCACGCAGCGCGAATTCGACCGCCAGCACGACCGCCGCGGCGCTGTGCTTGAGAATCGAAGTGCGATAACCGAATCCGAGCTCGGCCGGCTCGACCCAGCGGATCTCGCCGGTCGCGCGGTCCAGCAACCGCACCCGGCGCAGCAAACTCGCCACCTCGACGCCGTACGCGCCGACGTTCTGCACCGGGGTGGCGCCCGCGGAACCCGGGATGCCGGACAGGCATTCGAGCCCGCCGTAACCGGCCTCGACAGTCGCGGCGACCACCGCGTCCCAGTTCGCACCCGCCTCGGCGATCACGGAGCACTCGGCGACCTCACCGCGATCGGGGTCCCCGACGATCTCCACACCCTCGGTCGCGATCCGCACCACCACGCCGTCGAACCCGTCGTCGGCGATGAGCAGGTTGGAACCACCGGCGATGAGCAGCACCGGAATTCCGGCCGCGTCCAGCTCGCGCACGGTCGCCACCAGGGCGTCGGTGCTCGCGCACTCGGCGACCGTGGCCGGGCCGCCGACCCGCAGGGTCGTCAGTTCCGCCAGCGGCACCGCGTCGCGCAGGCGCGCGCCGGTCGCCGTCAGCAGGTCCCGCAGGTCGTCGAACGACACCACCCGAGAAGTACGCACAGGCACAGACGGTAGCCTGTCCGACCATGGCGACACCTTTGGCCTTCACCGCGCACTCGACCCATCCCATGGCCGCGGTGCGCGCGGCGTTCGCCGACGAGCAGTACTGGAAGGACCGCATCGAGGCGGTCGGCGGCCCGAACGCCCGCATCGAGAACCTGGCCATCAACGGCGACCAGGTGCGCGTCGACATGGTGCAGACCATCCCGGCCGAGGAGCTGCCCGCGCAGATCACCGCGATCAAGCCGAACGGTCTGATCATTCCGCGCACCGAGATCTGGCACGGCAGCGGCGGCACCGTCGAGGCGCACGTGGACGGCGCGCCCGCGAACGTGAACGGCACGCTGACGGTCACCGACGACGGCACCGGCTCCACCTTCGTGGTGGACGCCTCCATCGACGTGAAGATCCCGTTGTTCGGCAAGAAGATCGAGGCCGCGATCCAGGAGCACCTCTCCGCACTGCTGGAGCGCGAGGCCGAGTTCACCGACAATTGGCTGAGTTCTCACTGACCCGGGTCGCTCGGCAGTAACCTGAGCGATCGTGGCCCGCCGACTCGACTACTCCGCGCGGTATCCGTTGCGCACCACCCAAGAGGTGTACGCGGCGATGATGAACCGTGAGCACTGGGATGCCCGCATCGCGGAATTACGCAAGCACTCCCCGAACGACATCGTGAGCCTCGAGTCCGACGACCGTGGCATCACGGTCGAACTGCGGCACGTACTCCCACGCGACACCCTGCCCGATATGGCGCAGATGGTCGTGCACAAGGACATGGTGATCACCCGCCGGGAGACCTACGGCCCCTTCGGCCCCGAGGTCACCGGCGAATACACCGCCGAAATCCCCAGTGCCCCGGGCACACTCGGCGGCACCATGCGCCTGTTCCCCACCGAGACCGGCTGTACCCTGCGCACCTCCTCGCACGCGCAGGTGAACATGCCGTTCTTCGGACGCCGGCTCGAGCAACTCATGCTGGTGAACCTGGTGGACCTGTTCCGCGCCGAGGCCGAGGTGACGAAGAACTGGCTGGATCAGCAGCACCCCGTCGGGTAACCAAACCGATCGGGACGATCACCCGCGGCACCACCGGCATCAACAGACTGCGCCGCAGCGACCGGTGGCTCATGCACGACCCCATGGTCGCCCAGCGGTTGCTGGATGCCGACGATCCGCTCGTCGTGGATCTCGGTTACGGCGCCGCGCCCTTCACCACCCTGGAGCTGGCGGCCCGCCTGCGCACGGTGCGACCCGACCTGCGCGTGGTGGGCCTGGAGATCGATCCGGAGCGCGTCGTCCCCGGCCGGGACGGCGTCGTCTTCGCCCGCGGCGGCTTCGAGCTCGCGGGGCTGCGCCCGACCCTGGTGCGGGCCTTCAACGTCCTGCGCCAGTACCCGGAATCCGCCGTCCCCGAAGCCTGGTCGACCATCCAGTCCGGTCTGGCCCCCGACGGCCTGCTCCTCGACGGCACCTGCGACGAACTCGGCCGCCGCTGCGCGTGGGTCCTGCTCGACCGCACCGAACCCCTCTCCCTCACCCTCGCCTGGGACCCCTTCACCGTCGAAACCCCTTCCGACATCGCCGAACGCCTCCCCAAGGCCCTCATCCACCGCAACATCCCCGGCGAACCCATCCACACTCTGCTGACCGCCGCCGACCGCGCCTGGGCCGTCGCCGCACCCCTGGCCCCCTACGGCCCGCGAGTCCGCTGGCGGCACGCCGCGGATCTCCTACGCGAACAAGGCTTCCCACTCCGCCCCTACCGCCGCCGCCTCCGCGACAACCTCCTCACAGTCCCCTGGTCCGCGGTCGCACCCCTCCCCTGAGCCGGGTCCCGCGAGTTACGCTGTCTCCCTACGGTCCCCGCACCTCGGCCCCTCAGTGGGGCGTAACCGGCCGACCGCAGGCTGCAATGATCCGCGCGCGTTCGCGCGGATCATTGGAGCTTGTGGAGCAGCTCGGAGACAGTGCCCGAGAGGGCAGCCGGGGCAAGCAATGAACGCGGCGCGAAGGGCTGCCGCCACAGGCCACCGTGGGCCGCGCCGGTCGCGAAGATCATCTCTGGGTTGGACATTCGAGGCTCGGTCTCGGCATGCAGGTCCGCGACCAGTTTCGCGGCGAGAAGTGTGCGGGCCGTGGCGGGGTCGAAGACCTCGATGCCGAAGCGGGAGGCCGCGCGGTAAGCCGCGGTGCGCCAACCGTTTTCCCGGGTCAGGCTGCGGGTCCAGGCGGGCGGGGCGACCGTGAAAGAGACGGTGCGGCCCGCGCCGTAGGCCTCAACGGCGCGCCAGCGCGGGAGGCGTTGGGCCAAAGCGTAGTTCGGGCCGGACAGGGCGGGAAGGTTGTCGAACAGGCCCCACGCGCCGCCGTCGGTGTCGAAGATCGGGCGGGTGTAGTTGAGGCGGTACAGGGAGTTCGGGGCGACCCGGTGCAGCAGGTCCTGGGCGTTGCCGCGGAAACCGCGCATTGTCAGCCGATCCCGGGCCGCGGCCACCACCGAGGCCGGGACGGCGTAGGTGTCGGTCGGGGAACCGAGGAGGGTGAGGGCGGCGTCGGGATGGCGGCGCAGCAGGGTCTCGGCGAGCACGTCGGAGGCGGCGGCCAGGCGGACGCCGGCGGCCCCGGGAAGTTCGGCGTAGAGGCCGAGCACCGGGCGGGCGTCGCTGTGCGCGGTGATCCAATGCGCAAGCGCCGGAAAGCTTCTGGCGATGTCCACGCCGGGCTCCCCCTCCGAGACCGGGAACCGCAGCACACCGGCCCCGGCCTGTGCGACCGATCGCAGCCTGTCCCAGCGCGCCCGGCCGGGCCGATCCACCGCGAGCACGTCCGCGCCCCAGGCCAACAGCGGCCGCAGCGGTCCGAGCTCCGCGCCCGCCCCGGTGACGGTCACCCGGAAACCGGGCAGCGCCAACCATTCCGGATGGTCGATGACGCGCTCGATCGCCGCCACGAAATCCGCTTCCAGAATCCCGTGGGTCTGCCATTCGGCCAGCCGCAGCCGCAGGGCGTCCTCGGCGAGCAGCAGCCCGCGCCAGGGCAGCTCGAGCCGTTTCACCGGCGCGGCCCCACCGGCCACCTCGGCGGTCTCCAGCACGACCGCGTCCGCCTGCGCGTCCATGTCGACGGTGTCGAGCGCCGCGACCGTGCGCCCGACCGCGAATCTGAGCATGTGCCGCACCGAGCGCAGCCCCGCGGCGGCCATGCCCAGCGAGATCTCCGGCGCGCCGATGGCCAGCGCCGTCATGCCCCGGAACACCCGGTGGTAGTCGCGCCGCCAGTCCCGGCAGGTCTCCACCGATTGCGCCAGGTCGGCGTCATAGGAGCGGATCGCGTCGGCGACCACCGCCGCCGAGAACATGTCCGCGATCAGATCGGGCGGACCCGGCGGAAAAACCAAATCCCACACGCCAGCGCCGACCTTGCCCATGAACAGTCACCCTGCCACGAATTTCGCCCCCGCAAAACTCGAAGCCCGCAGGGCGAAGGCCGTGCCGCGAGTCCTATCGGGTGCGGGTCAGCGCCCGATTCAGCCGGGACGCCGTCGCCGGATCCAGAGCGGCACTGGCGGAACGAATTTCGGCCCGGGCACAGCGATGAATGGCCACCGCGTCGGCCACCACCTCGTCGAGCGCGGCCTGCCCGATGCCCGCCTCGGCCAGATCGAGCACGGTCCGCAGCGGCGTCGTCACGAGAAACGTGCCCGCCGACTCCACATCCTTGCGAGCGAAGCTGCGCCGCAGCACCACCAGCCGCGGCGAGAGCGGAAACCGCCCGACCCGCGCCGACAGATGCACGAAACGGGGCCGCAGCCGACCCAGTCCGTGCAATTCGGCGGCGCTGTGATGGGAGACCGCGGCCGCCCCGTCGAACCAGGCCGCCCACATGGCGTATTCGTCCAGCGGCCCGTCCGGCCACTGCGCCAGCCGCAGCAACCCGACCCCGGAACGCAGAATGCTGCCGTCGCGCAGCCCGTCCCGGATCCGGACCTCGCAGCCGGTGCGCAACACCTGGCGGGTGGTGAAATACCCGGCGTGCCGCGCGGCCACTTCCCGCAACGCCAGCCATCCGTTATCCGGATCGGGCTCCGGTGCCGCGTTCCCAGCCATGAGATTCAGGATAAGCCGCACTCATGTGTGTTATGTCACAATCCAGCGCTGTGAGCCGACACCTCACGGGAAGCTCAGAGCTCGCACAGAAAGCTCGGGAAGAATCGCCCCCATGAGTTCGAACCCGACCTCGGACGATGCGACCAACCGTGACGCCGCCCCCGCGCAGCCGGCCGATGCCGCCGCGCAGCCGGTGGAGCTCGGCAAACCGGACAGCACTCCCACCGAAGTCCTAGGCACGCAGCCGGACTCGCGCACCGAGGTGCTGAACGGGCAGACCGAAGTACTCAACGGACAGCACGCACCGCAGGGCGAACCCGCCCAGCCGTCCGAATGGTGGAACGACCCGACCGCGCAACTCGGTGAACAGCACACCGCAATCCTCGAGGAGCACCCGACGCAGGCGCTGCACCCCGGCGAGGCCGCCTACGCGGTCGGCGCGCCCGTGCCAGGCGGCGACCAGCAGCCGCCCGGCACCCCGCCGCCCCCGGTGAATGTCGGTGGCGGACAGGGCGGCCCGCCCGGCAAACGCCGAAACCGCAAGAAGACCTTGCTGATCGTCGGCCTGGTGGTGGCGCTGCTGGTGGCGGGCGGCCTGGCCGGCGGCGAAGCCTACGCCCGGCACAAGGTGGAGTCCTGCATCAGCTCCCAGTTCGAGGCCCAGATGGGCTCCAAGATCGATGTGTCGATCGGCTGGAAACCGCTGCTGCTCACCATGTTCGACAACAAGGTCTCCTCGGTGACGGTGGACAGCGACGATTCCAAGTTCGGCCCGGCCCAGGGCATGGTCGTGCACGCCACCTTCAACGACGTCGAACTGAGGGACAGCGGTAAGCAGGGCGGCACCATCGGCAGCTCCACCGCCGAGGTCACCTGGAGCACCGAGGGCATCACGAAGACGTTGGGCGGCTTGGTTTCCGGCACCACCTCCGACCCGAACTCCGGCACCCTGAGCTTCGCGGTGCTGGGCGGGCTGGCCCAGTTGCAGGTGAAGCCGAAGATCGTGGGCGACAAGATCGAGGTCGACACCCTGCAGGCGTCCCTGCTCGGCTTCGGCCTGCCCACCGACCTGGTCTCGGGCATCGTGGAAACCATGACCGAGAGCCTGCAGAGCTACCCGCTGGGCCTGCAGCCCACCAAGGTCGAGGTCACCAAGGACGGCCTGCACGTGTCACTGAAGGGCGGCCAAACCGAACTTCAGGCCGCGCAGAACCAGAACCAGCAGCAGACGCCGGTCAACTGCTAGGCCGGAAACCCTTCCAGCACTTCACGAGACCGCGACAGTCCCAGCCGCGTAGCGCCGGCGGCGATCATCTCCGCCGCCTGCGCCGCGGTGCGGATGCCGCCGCTGGCCTTCACCCCGAGCCGCCCGCCGACGGTGTCGGCCATGAGTTTCACCGCGTGCGCGCTCGCCCCGCCCGCCGGATGGAACCCGGTGGAGGTCTTCACGAAATCCGCGCCCGCCTTCTCGGCCGCCCGGCACGCCTCGACAATGGCCTCATCGCTCAGGGCCGCGGACTCCAGGATGACCTTCAGCAGGGCCCGGTCACCGATCGCCTCCCGCACGGTGACGATGTCGGCCAGCACCGCGTTGAAATCCCCCGCCCGCGCCGCGCCGACGTCGATGACCATGTCCACCTCGGCCGCGCCCTGGTCCACCGCCAGCCGCGCCTCCGCGCCCTTCACCAGCGAATGATGTTTGCCGGACGGGAAACCCGCGACCGTGGCCACCGCCAGCCCGGGCGCACGCACCGGCAGCATCGACGGCGACACGCAGATCGCGAACACCCCCAGCTCACGTGCCTCCTCGATGAGCGCCGCGACATCGGCGGGCGTGGCCTCGGGGGCCAACAGGGTGTGATCGATCATCGCCGCCACGTCGGAGCGGGAAATCTGTGCCATGAGCACCGAGTTTGGCACATCGCCCGCGAATTTCGTTGCGGGCCGCCGCTGCCGTCGCGCATGCTTGTAGGCGTGCTGATCCGTCGTGAACGAACCGGCGATGCCGTAGCGATCGACGCGGTGCACCGCAGCGCCTTCGATCGCCCTGCGGATGCCGACGGCGATACCCCTACCTCCCCAACGGGCGGCGACCCCGTCGAAGTCGGCCTCGTGCACCTGCTGCGCGACGACGGCTCGGCCTGGATACCGACCCTATCGCTGGTGGCGGAATTCCAGGATCAGGTCGTCGGCCACGTCTGCCTCACCCGCGCGGGCATCGGTCCCTTCCCGGTGCTGGCGCTGGGCCCGATCGGCGTCCGCGCCGACCATCAGGGCAAGGGCATCGGCTCGGCCCTCATGCACGCCGCCCTCGGCGCGGCCGACGCCCTCGACGAACCCCTCGTCGGCCTGCTCGGCAGCCTGGAGTACTACCCCCGCTTCGGCTTCGTCCCCGGCGCCCGGCTCGGCATCGTGCCCGACGTCCCGGACTGGGCCTCCCACTTCCAGGTCCGCCCGCTGACCGCCTACGAACTCGAGATCAAGGGCGACTTCCACTACGCCGAGCCCTTTTACAGGCTGTGACGTCTCTCGATTGCCAGCGCGACCACTGATTTGTTGCCGCCCGGGGTAACTCACCGGGTACGCCCAAGATCGGTTCGGCACCCAGCCGCCGGCCCGCATGCCCGACCGGCGACGGCACCCGGCCGTGCGCTGAAGGCTCGGGGAGGCGGATAGGCTGTTGCGATGAGTTCCACCCCGGACGACCGTCGCTACGTGCTCACCCTGGGCTGCCCGGACCGTCCCGGCATCATCGCCCGCATCACCTCGTTCATCGCCGATTTCGGCGGGTCGATCGTGGAGGCGGGCTACCACTCGGATCTGGAGACCGGGTGGTTCTTCACCCGGCAGGCCATCAAGGCCGCGACCGTGCCGTTCGGCCTCACCGAACTGCGCGACCGTTTCACCGCGGTAGCCGCCGACCTCGGCCCGGAAACCGACTGGCAGCTACACGACACCGGCGAACGCCGCCGCGCGGTGCTGCTCGTCTCCAAGGACGGCCACTGCCTGCACGACCTGCTCGGCCGCGCCACCAACGGCGAGCTGCCCGCCACCATCGAGGCCGTCATCGGCAATCACCCCGACCTGGCCGGGATGACCGAGGCGCACGGCATCAAATTCCACTACGTGCCCTTCCCCAAGGACCCGGCCGAGCGCGGCCCGGCCTTCGAGCAGGTGCGCGAACTCGTCGACGCCCACGACCCGCACGCCGTGGTGCTGGCCCGCTTCATGCAGGTGCTGCCCGCCGAATTGTGCGAGCACTGGGCCGGCAAGGCCATCAACATCCACCACAGCTTCCTGCCGTCCTTCGTCGGCGCGCGCCCCTACCACCAGGCCTTCGCCCGCGGCGTGAAGCTGATCGGCGCGACCTGCCACTACGTCACCGCCGAACTCGACGCGGGCCCGATCATCGAGCAGGACGTCACCCGCATCGACCATTCGGACACCGTGCACGACATGGTCCGCCAGGGCCGCGACATCGAGCGCGTAGTCCTCGCCCGCGGCCTGCGCTGGCACCTCGAGGGCCGGGTCCTCGTACACGGCCGCCGCACCGTCGTCTTCGAATAACTCCGTCGAAAAGCCAACGCCCGCCCCCGTTTCCACGGGAGGCGGGCGTTGTCGTTCCGGTCGGATCAGACCGCGGTATCCGTTCAGACCGCGGTGGCCGTTCAGACCGCGGTGGCCATGGAGCCGCGGCGCGCGACTCGAATGACCCGGTGCAGTTCGATATTGAACGCGTGCTGGGCCTCGATGTTCACCAGGTGGCCGGTCGGCAGAACGGTGTAGCGGTCGAGATAGCCGGCGTCCGCGAGGGTGTCGGCGATCTCGCGCGAGTGCACCTCCGGCAGCAGCTTGTCGTAGGAGCCCGCGAGGACGGTGGTCGGCACCGTCAGATTGGCCGCGGCGCCGTGCAAGTCGAGTTTGACCAGGCCGCGGGCCACGGCCGCGCGAACCGACGGGCGGCAGGAGCGGACGATGGAGACGCCGAAGGCGACCTCGTCGCGGGTGGCCGCCGGATTCGTGAGGCGATTCTTGGCGACCATGTTGATCGCCGGGCCGCCGGGCAGCGGAACCGGAGTGCCGAACAGCGCGGTGGCCAGCCAGTCCGGGCCCGGGATCACGTCGTTGAGGAGCGGAATCACGGTGGCGCGGTTGGGAATCTGGCGCGCCGCGGTGGTGGCCAGCATGACCGCCGAGGCGCGGCGCTGGACCTGCTCGGGGTACTTGGCCGCCCAGGCCTGAATGGTCATGCCGCCCATGCTGTGTCCGACCAGCACCGCACGCTGACCCGGGCGCAGGACGGCGTCGAGCAGGTCGGAGAAGTCGTCGGCCAGTTGGTCGGCGCTGAAAGGCCGGGCGCCGGTTTCGCTTTCGCCGTGGCCGCGCTGATCGAAGGCGATCACCCGGTACTCGCCGGAGAAGGCGTTGATCTGCGGGTTCCAGTATTCGATGGCGCAGGACCAGCCGTGGGCCAGCACGATGACCTCGCCGTCGGCGGGACCGTAGGCGTGCGCGCGCAGCCGCGCGCCGTCACGGGTGGTCACGGGGATGACATCGGCGGGACGCGGGGTGTTGAAGGAAGCCGTCTTGTAGCGGCGGGACCGCAGTCCGGGGCGAAAGGGGGCGGTCAGCGCATCCACGCCCGCCTCCGGCAGTTTCACCAACATGAGCACTCCTTTGTGTTCGAGACCACAGTAGCGCGCTAGCCGAGGTGCTTGCTAGTGCAAGCGCCATATATCTTGTGCTTCATTTCAGGGTGGGCGCGGTCACAGCCGCGCAATAGGGCACCAAGGGTGGGAAAAGGTCCCACCCGCGGTCACGCCCCGACCACGCGCGCCGGAATTCCGAACGCGGACTTGGCGATCCGGGCGAGTTCGACATTGAACTCCTGGTACGCCTCGACATTCCCGAGGTGACCGGTCGGCAGGATCTTGTAGCCGTCCAGACTGCCCGCCTCGCTGAGCATTTCGACGATCCGCTCGGCGTGCACGGGCGGGGTCATGTCATCGGCCGAACCCGCGATGACAGTGGTCGGCACGGTCAGATTGACCGCCCCGCGCCCGACGTTCAGGTAGGACAGCAGGGTTCCGAACCGGCCGCGCACCCGGGCCCGGCACGAGCGCACGATGTTCTGGGCGAAGTCGGCGATATCACCGACCGCGGCCAGGCTCATGATCTGCCGCCGGAACACCCACTTCACGGGCGCGATCGGCGGGAACAGGATCGGCGCGCTCAGCCCGAGCAGGCCGGCCACGAAGGGCAGCTTGGCCAGGCCGCGATTGAAGAAGGGAACGACCGTCGTCTCGGCGATCAGGTCACCGGCGGCGGTATTGGTGAGCAGCACCGCGAGCAGCTGCCGCTGCACCCGCTGCGGGTATCGGCCCGCCCAGGCCTGAATCGTCATGCCGCCCAGGCTGTGTCCCACCAGCACCGCGCGCTGCCCCGGCTTCAGCACGGCGTCCAGCACCTCGGCGAGGTCGTCGGCGAGTTGATCGGTGGTGAGCGCGGCGGTGCCCAGTTCGCTCTCGCCGTGGCCGCGCACGTCGTAGGCGATGACGCGGTACTCGCCGGCGAAGGCGTTGATCTGGGGGTTCCAGTATTCGAGGCAGCAGGTCCAGCCGTGCACCAGCACGAGGACATTGCCGTCGGACGGGCCGTAGGCGTGAACGCGGAGCCGGGCGCCGTCGGAGGCGGTGACCGGTACGACCGCACAGGGACCGGTCGGCGGGTTCAGATCCGCGTTGCCGTAGGTCCGGGTGCGCAGGTCCGCCCGGTGCGTGCGCACCAGGTCGCGAACCTTCCGGCTGAGGTCCGCAGAGTGAGGCAGCATTGCCCGCATAGGACACTCCTTTGTGTTACTGCTCGATACAGTAACCCGCATCACGGGTGCTTGCTAGTGCAAGCACCCGAAAAGTTTCCGAGTCGGAACAGACTTCACCCCTGGCCAGGGCGTTGGTGAGAAAAAAATCGGCCGCCACCCGGGTGATCCGGGTGGCGGCCGCAGGTCTCGAGGCCGGTTTACCAGCGCGGCCCGCGCTGGATCTCATCGACCTTGGGGCGCACATCGGCGAGGTAGACGCCGCTGGCCACGACGGCGGCAATACCGAGCAGACCGACGACACTGGTGCCTGGAATCAACAAGACCAGCATGGAAACCACCAGGATGCCGACCCACACCGGCTTGGTCAGCTTGTCCACCGCCGTGAAAGCATCCGGGCGCTGACGAATCGCGTGCACGAGGGCGAACGCCGTCATGCCGAGCGCACACAGCTTCAGCGCCCACAGAATCAGTACGGGGATTCCCATCACCCCACCCATCATACGGAGAGAGCCACTGGCTACCAGGGCTTCTCACCGCGACACGAACATCCGAATACAATGCTTACAAACGGCTGCGGCCCTCGCGCACATCAGTGCACGAGGGCCACAAGCTTTTTCGCGTCGGGCGCGAATTACTTCTTCGCGGCGGGCGCGGCCTTCTTGGCCGGAGCCTTCTTCGCCGGAGCCTTCTTCGCAGGCGCGGCCTTCTTGGGGGCCTCGTCCTCGACCGGGGCGGTCTCGGTGGTCACGTCCACGACCTCGGCGTCGACGGCCTCTTCGGCCGGGGCCTCTTCATCCTTGCCGGCCAGGCCGATGTACGGGCCGACCTGCTCGGTCGCCTTGTTCAGGATGTCCTGGGTCTGCGACACGATGTCGTTGAGGCGGGACTCGACCTGCTCGAAGCGCTCCTCGAAAGCCGGGTTGGCGCGCAGCTTCTCGACGGTCTCCTCGCCGCGGGCGGCCAGGTCGGCGTAGAGGTCCAGCAGCTGGTGGTAGTACTGGTCGACCAGCTTGCGCAGCTCCTCGGGGGTGGCCTTCTCGCGCAGCTCGGCCAGGTCCTCGGGCAGCTCGGACGGCAGCGCCTGCACGCGCTGGCGCAGGGTCTCGGCCTGCTCCTGCAGGTCGGCCGGGAGGTTGGCGAAGCGCTCGCGGGCTTCTTCGATGCGACCCTGCACGTCGGCGGAGTTCGCGCGCTCACGGATCTGCGAGACGACGTCCAGCACGGTGGCGTAGAGGGCGTCGCCGGCGCCGACGGTGGCGTAGAGCGGCTTGGTCACGGTGGCGGTGAGCTTGGGCTCGGTCATGGTTCGTTCTCCTGGCGTGGCGGAACTTCGGTTGTGCGGTGCGGAACCTCGTTGTCCCTGTCTCCCCCGGGAACGCCCCCCTTAAGGTCCGTTGCGTCCCCTCTGTCCTCGTCCACCTGGTTTTCCCGGCGGAACGATTCATAGATGTCCAGGAGGACCTGCTTCTGACGTTCGGTCAGACCGACATCGGCGAGCAAGGCGTCCCGGACAGGGCCGTGCGGCCTCTGCTCGAGGTACCCGGCCCGCATGTACAAGACCTCCGAGGAGACCCGCAGACCCTTGGCGATCTGCGCGAGTACCTCGGCGGACGGGTTGCGCAGCCCGCGCTCGATCTGACTCAAGTACGGATTGCTCACCCCCGCCAGCTGTGCGAGCTGACGCAGCGAGACCTGGGCGGCCTCGCGTTGCGCCCGGATGAAGCCCCCGATGTCGTGAGCCGCGCTGGCTACGCGGCCCGACCGGTCTTCGGCGGCGGACGTCTCCGCTGCGTCGCCTTCGATCGGTTCGGGAACCTCGGGATCGTGCTTCATCACTCACCTTCCGGCGGTTGTACGGCCAATTCTAGGACGGGGTGCTAGCTCTTGCAAGCGCTCTGCTAGCACCATTGCGGCAAACAGCCGGCGCGCGCTTTCTGGACAATTGTTCAGGCATTGAACAGCAAATGCGATATCGCGTAGATGACCAGGCCCGCCAGCGAACCGATCACCGTGCCGTTGATGCGAATGAATTGCAGATCCTTGCCCGCCGCCAATTCGATCTTGCGGCTGGCCTCCTCCGCGTCCCAACGGGCAACGGTGTCGCTGACCAGCGAGGCGAACTCGGCGCCGTAATTGCTCACCAGGTAGCGGACGCCCCGCTCGAGCCAGCCGTCCACCTTGTCGCGCATGGCCGGATCCGCCGAGAGCCGCTCGCCCAACTGCTGGACGTTATCGGAGACCTTGCGCCGCAGGGTGGAATTCGGGTCGTCCGCCGATTCCAGGATCACCCGCTTGGCCGCCCGCCAGGTGGCCTGCGCCATACCGGTGACCTCGCGCCGGCCCATGAGCTCGGTCTTGATCTTTTCCGCCTTCTCGATCATGGCGTCGTCGTATTGCAGATCGTGGGCGAAATCCTCGAGGAACTTGTTGGCCGCCAGCCGCACCTCGTGATCGGGCTGGGTGCGCACCTTCCAGGTGAATTCCACCAGCTCCCGATAAATGCGCTCGGCCAGGAGCGAATTCACGAATTTGGGGGCCCAGGACGGTGCGTCGCGGTTGACGATGCGGTCCAGGGTGTCCTGCGAATCGAGGGCCCACTGATGGGCGCGCTCGGCCAGCAGGTCCAGCAGCGGGGCTTGGCGGTTGTCGGCGATCAGCTCGTTGAGCACCTTGCCGATGGGCGGGCCCCACAGCGGTTCGGCGATGCGCTTGACGATGGTGTTGTCGATGATCTGCTCGACGTCCTCGTCGCGCAGCACCCCGATCACCGCGCGCAGGATCGTCGCGCTCTCGTCGGAAATGCGCTCGGCGTGTTCCGGTTCGGCCAACCACCGGCCCAGGCGGAACGAGATCTGTGCGGAATTCACCTTGGCCGCAACGGCGTCCGGGGACAGGAAGTTGGTGCGCACGAATTCGCCCAGCCCCGCGCCGACCTGGTCCTTCTTCTTGCGAATGATGGCGGTGTGCGGAATCGGGAGGCCGAGCGGGTGCCGGAACAGCGCGGTGACGGCGAACCAGTCGGCCAGCGCGCCGACCATGCCCGCTTCGGAGGCGGCCTTCACATAGCCGACCCAGGCCCCGGCGTCGCCGCGGGAGCTGAGCCAGGCACAGACGATGTAGATGAGGGTGGCGACGGCCAGGAAGCCGGTGGCGATGGCCTTCATTCGCCACAGCTCCCGCTTCTTGCCCTCTTCGTCGAGGAAGTCGGCGAACGCGCCGCCGGGCGGGGTGGTCTTCGTGGGCCCGGGCTCGATGGTTTCGAGTACCCCGGCGCTGCCGGTGGATTGCTCCATATCTTCCATTCTGGCGCGTGGTGTGACGAACTCCCCGTCACCGGGCCCGTCCCGATCGACGCCGATCCACAGCATGGGAGGCTTAAGCTGAATAGGCCCAGGCCCAGGACACGAACAAGGAGCCAACGCAGCGTGACCACCAAAGGCACCGTGAGTGCCGCCATGGAGGCGGCCGCCGGACCACGCGGTGGTCGTGTCGACGGCCGCAAACGTCGCTGGCAACAGCACAAGATCGATCGCCGCGAGGAGCTGGTGGACGGCACCCTGGCCGCCATCCGCAAGCGCGGCGGGGACGCCGGGATGGATGAGATCGCCGCCGAGATCGGCGTCTCCAAAACCGTGCTCTACCGGTACTTCTCGGATAAGCAGGATCTGACCCGAGCCACCATGGAGCGGTTCATCGAGACCACGCTGATGCCGCGCATCTACGAGGCGATCAGCGACGACCTCGACGAATACCAACTGGTCCGTAACACGCTGGCGGCGTATGTGCACACGGTGGATTCGGACACCGATGTCTACCGGTTCATCATGGGCAACGGCTCGGCCACCGACACCTCCACCCTCGCCGACTTCGAGAAGCTGTTCGCGCAGGTGGTCTCGGCGGTCATCATCGACAAGTCCTTCGACCGCGGCATCCAGACCGAAGGCTCGATGCTGTGGTCCTACGTGCTGGTCGGCGGCGTGCAGCTGGCGACGGACTGGTGGATCTCCAACCGCACCATGTCCAGCGAGGAAATGCTCGACTACCTGACGATGATGGCGTGGAGCGCCATCGAGGGCATGGTGCGCTTCGGTGGCGATCGGCACTACTTCAACTCCAAGCCGCACGTGCTACCCGATCCCGAAAATACTGCTAGCTGACAGCTAGCACCAATGTTCGCAGAGTGGTTAGGCTGACAGCGGCGGACCACGCATTGGGTTTCTCCGCCGTGTCGGCACCAACGGGGGTGTTGGCTCCCATGGAGGGTCACTGATGGCGAAAGAGCTGCCCACATCCAGGCTTGCGCGGGGGACGAAGCTGGGGATTGCCGTCGCGGGGAATGCCTTGCGGGCTCAGAAGACTCGCAGATCCATGCGCGGCCGCTCCGAGGCCGTGCGGGCGCGGATGGCCGAGGAGTCCATGATCCGGGCCACCGAGCAGATGGTCATGGTGCTGGGCACCATGAAGGGCGTGGCCATGAAGCTCGGGCAGATGCTGTCGGTGCTGGACCTGGATCTGGTGCCGCCCGAGCATCGGGAGCGTTTTCAACGGCGGCTGGCGGTGCTGCGCGACAGCGCGCCCTCGGTGTCGTTCGAGGTGATGCGGGCGGTCATCGAGGAGGACTTCGGGCAGCCCCTGGAAGCCGTGTTCGCCGAGTTCAACCCGGAACCGGTCGCCGCGGCGTCGATCGGGCAGGTCTACAAGGGGACCCTGCACGACGGCCGCGAGGTCGCGGTGAAAGTTCAGTACCCGGGGATCGACGCGGCGGTGCGCGCGGATCTGAAGAACCTGGCCATGTTCCGGCGCATCCTGCAGTCGGCCATGCCGTGGGTGACCCCGGCGGTGCTCGACGAACTGCGGCTGAATCTGGAGAGCGAACTCGACTACGTCGCGGAAGCCACCACCCAGAAGCAGATCTCTGAGCTTTTCACCGGACATCCGTTCATCGTGGTGCCGACCACCTATCCGGAGCTGTCCACCACCCGTGTGCTGGTGAGCGAATACTTCCCGGGTCGCGGGTTCGAGGAGATCCGGGAACTGCCCGCGGCCGAACGCAATCGGATCGGCGAGATCATCTACCGCTTCTACGTGGGCTCGCTGTTCACCTTCAACGAGTTCTGCGGTGACCCGCATCCGGGCAATCTGCTGCTCGGCGCGGACGGGCGGGTGGCGTTCCTGGACTTCGGGCTCTACAACCGGATGGATCCCGAGCATGTGCAGTTCGAGGCCATCTGCATTCGCGCGGCCGCCGAGGAGCGGGCGGAGGACCTGCGGGATCTGATGATCAAGCGCGGCGTCATCGAGTCGCCGGAGGAGATCACGCCCGAGGAGTGCCTGGAGTACGTGCTCGCGGCGTGCGAGTGGGCGCTGGTGGACGAGGACCTCACGATCACACCCGAATTGGCTTCCGGCGCGTTCGTTTTGGCGGTGGATCCGCGGGCGAGCGATTTCGAGGGCATGAAGCAGCAGAATCTGCCGCCCGAGCACCTGTTCTCGCGCCGCGCCGACTTCCTCACCTTCGGCATGCTGGGACAGCTGGAAGCGACCGGGAACTGGCATCGCATCGCGCGGGAGTGGCTGTACGGAGACGAGCCGGTGACCGAACTCGGTCGCGCGCATCACGAATGGCTCGCGAGCCGCCCGGCTCCGACGCCGACCACCGGGGGGCCGACCAAGAAGACCCGCAAGCGCGCCGCCAAGGCGTAAAGGCACCAACTCTCGGTGGCTCTCAGGGGCTTCCCCTGAAACCCCAGAAACGGAACAGGTGAGACAAGTGGCCACAAGGGAATTCGACATCGTCCTATTCGGGGCGACCGGCTTCGTGGGCAAGCTGACCGCGCAGTATCTGCTGGAAGCCGCGCCCGCGGACGCGCGCATCGCGCTGGCTGGCCGGTCGGCGGAGAAACTGGCCGCCGTGCGGGCCGAGCTGGGGGCAGGGGCCGCGGAATGGCCCCTGGTGCAGGCGGATTCCACCGATCAGGCCAGCCTGGACGCGCTGGCCGCGCGTACCAAGGTGGTCGTCACCACCGTCGGGCCGTACCTGCGTTACGGGTTCCCGCTCGTCCAGGCGTGCGCCGAGAACGGCACGCATTACGCCGATCTCACCGGTGAGCCGCTGTTCATCCGCGACTGCATCGACCGTTTCGGTGAGAAGGCCGCCGAGACCGGCGCGAAGATCGTGAATTCCTGCGGCTACGACTCGATTCCGTCGGATCTGAGCGTCTATCAGCTGTACAAGCGCAGCGTCGCGGACAATACCGGCGAGCTCACCGATGTCACCCTGGTGGCCAGCCTCAAGGGCGGGGCCAGCGGCGGCACCATCGACTCCGGGCGCGCCATGATGGAGGCCATCGCCGAGGATCCGAAGAAGGGCGCGATCATGTCGCACCCGTATTCGCTGAGCCCCGACAAGTCCATGGAGCCCGATGTCGGCCGCCAGACCGATCAGGCGCTCTCGCGGGCCTCGGCCATCGATCCGAGCCTGGACGGCTGGGTGGCGACCTTCATCATGGGCGCGCACAACACCAAGATCGTGCGGCGCTCCAACGGCCTGCTGGGCTGGCCGTACGGCAAGAACTTCCGCTACCGCGAGGTCATGAGCGCGGGCTCTTCGGCGACCGCGCCGCTGGTCGCCGCCGGTATCGCGGGCGGCATCGTGGCGACCATGGCGGCGGGTGCGGTGCTGTCGCGGGCGGCGTTGGGCCGCAAGCTGATCGACCGCATCGTGCCCAAGCCGGGCACCGGGCCGAGCGAGCAGTCGCGCAAGAGCGGCTGGTTCACCATGCGCACCTTCGCCAACACCACCTCGGGTGCGAAGTACCTGTGCACGTTCGCGGGCAAGGGCGACCCGGGTTATCAGGCCACCTCCGTCATGCTCGGCCAGTCCGGACTGTGCCTGGCGTTCGACACCCTGCCGGAGCTGGCGGGCATTCTCACCCCGGCCGCGGCCATGGGTGACGCGCTGACCGATCGGCTGCGCGCCGCGGGCATCACCATCGAGGTCACACCGGCCTGACGCGCACCCCCGCTGCGCGCCCCGAACCCCAAAGAGTCCGGGTAATCACGCCGGGGTGCTGTATTTCGCGATCAGTTCGCGGTAGCGGTCGAAGGCGGGCTTCGGCGTGTAATCCGAACGCAGGAGCCCGAATTCGAGGTTCATGTCGCCCTGGTCGCTGTAGGAGTCGCGCAGGGCGAAGTGCTCATAGGTGGTGATGCCGAGGTCGGCGGAGAGACCGTCGACGGTGCGGACCACGGTTTCGAGTACTTCGGCCTGGCGTTCGTAGGAGCGATTCGGCCCGGTGGCCCAGCCGTTTTCGGTGATGTGGACGGGCGTCGCCTCCGGAATGCCCGCGGCGGCCAGGCTTTCGCGGCGGAACCCGGTGAGGACGGCCGTGATCGCGGCTTCCAGGTTCTCGGGCGGGATCGGCCGGAAGACATCCGGAAACAGGTCGAGGCCGACATAGTCGAGCGCCTCGGCGAATTCGCTGCCGCCGCGGCGGCCCAGATCGGTCCAGAACTCCTGCGCCGGATCGATGATCACCGAGGAATTGCAGCCGATTCGGACATCGAGGCCGAGCCGGTCCACCTCGGCGCGCGCGGCACGGACGCCGTCGATGACGGCCTGCCGAACAGCCCGCTGAGCGCCGTCTCCGCCGGGACCGGCGTGGTTGGGCTCCTCGGCGATCTGCAATGACGTGAGTACCGGGCCGTGCTCACGAATCTGGTCGCGCAGGAACTGGAGCCATCCGCTGAGATCGTCGCCGGGTTCGCGGAAGCACAGCACCAGGTCGAGCTTCCGATGCTCGGCGGCGTACTGCCACGGGTGCGGCGGAGCGTGCCGGTGCCCGCCGTCCGCGTCCCGGTATTGGATGTAGCCGCGCACCACGAACGGGTGTGCGCCGTGCAGGGTGTCGAGGGCCGCGGCGATGCGATCGGACAGTTCCGGTGGGCCGGGCGTGATCTCGCGGTGCGCGTCTTCCCCTAGGCCACCGGCGTAGATCCCGAATCTGAGTGTCATGGCCCGACCGTACCGATAATTTTGGTGTCACACCAATTTTAGTGTCACACCTATACTGCTTCGGACAGTGAGGAGAGGCCATTGGCACTTCGCGAGGAGAAGAAGCTCGCCACCCGGACCGCGCTGGCCGACGCGGCCATGGCGCTGTTCGCCGAGAAGGGGTTCGACAAGGTGACCGTCGCCGAGGTCGCGCGGGCCGCGAACGTCTCGGTCAATACCGCGTTCAACTACTTCCCGACCAAGGAAGACCTGTTCTTCGACCGCCAGGACGAGGTCGCCGATCGGCTGGCCAAGGCGGTCCGGGAACGCGCCGACGGGGAATCGGCGGCCGCGGCGGTGCAACGCGCCTTCCTCGACAGGGTGCGCCGCGACGACCCCACCCTCGGCCTGTCTCCCGCCGTCCTCGCCTTCTCGAAACTGATCGACGACAGCCCAGCCCTGCAAGCACGGCTGCGACAGATCGGCGAACGAACCGAAGAGGCACTGGCACAGGCGCTTTCGGAGGCATCGAACGCCTCCGCGGACGATCCGACCCCCCGCTTGATCGCCGCGGCCCTGGCGGGCCTGGACCGCGCTCTGCACGCCGAGATCCGCCGAGGCATTCTCGCCGGAAAAGATCCGGAGACCGTGCGGACCGAGATCACCCGGGCGACCACGCTCGGCTTCGACGCCGCGATCGCCCGGCTCTCCGATTACCCTGCGCCGCAGCCCGATTGATCACGTTCGATCAACGCGGTGAGGGCGGCGCGCAGATCCGGGCGCGGCGCGGCGGCATACAGTTCGGCCAGGGCGGCCTCGGCCGCCATCGCGATGACCAGGTGCGCCACGGCCGCCGGGTCGGGCCAGCCCAGCGCCGCCAGGTCCGGCGCGATCACCTGCGCGAAGGCCAGATTGCGGGCGTTCACCTCGTCGAGCAGGTCGGTATCCGTACGAGACTGGGCGAGAAAGGCTTTCGTCCCGCGCGTGCGCAGGCAGCCGTCGAGGTAGGCGGTGAGGCCGACCCGCAGGCGGTCGCGCCCGGGCGCGCGATCGCCGACGGCGGCGAGGATGGTCGCGGCCAGTTCCTCGTGATAGCGGCGGTGCAGCGCGACCACATAGCTGCGTCTATCCGGAAAGTGGTGGTAGAAGGTGCCTTTCGCCATGCCCGCGGCGGCGACGACAGCATTCACCGACAGCCCGCGCAATCCGGTCCGCCCGGCGATCTCGGCGCCCGCGTCGAGGAGGGCGTTGCGTCCGGGCTCCGCGGGACGGGGCATGGGCGAAATCCTTTCCTGCACCGGCACTTCCCCCGAGCCTACACAGCCGCTAGCCTGTGACCGACCGGTCGGTCATGCCCGGCGCGCAGGGGGCGCCAGGCGGCCGATCGGCTCGAAAACGGGGAGTACTCATGCGATCGGCCATCCGCTGTCTCACACTGGCGTTCCTGCTCGCCGCACTGGCCATCCCGTCGGCCGCGGCCGATCAGCCGGATCCGTCCTACAGCTACTTCGGCGGGCTGGCCGCGGAGCTCACCGCGCCCGGGCAGGCCCCGCCCGGGGCGAACGACTGGTCGTGCAAACCGACTGCCGCACACCCGAATCCGGTGGTCCTGCTGCACGGGCTCGCCAACGACACCCTCTCCTGGAACACGCTCTCGCCGGTGCTCACGAATGCCGGGTACTGCGTCTTCACCACCACTTACGGCGTCGGCGCACTCGGACCGATGATGGGCGCGCTCACGCCGATCGCGCAGAGCGCCGCGCAGATCTCCGACTTCATCGATCGGGTCCGCACCGCCACCGGGTCCGGGAAGGTCGATCTGGTGGGTCATTCCATGGGCGGGGCGGTGCCGTTCTACATGCTGAATCACCTGGGCGGCATCCCGAAGATCGACCGCTACGTGGCCCTGGCCGCGCCCCTGCACGGTTCGACGGTGAGCGGCCTCGCGACCCTGCAGCCGCTGCTCGAATCGACTCCGGTCGGCGCGCAGCTGACCGCACAGTGCGGTCCGTGCGAACTCTCGCCCGGCGCACGGGATTCCGTCGATCTGAACGCGAATGCGGCCATCGCGCCGGATATTCGGTTCACCACGGTGGTGACCCGCTACGACGAGATCTCCACGCCGTGGACCACCGGCCTGCTGGACGGCCCGAATGTCGACAATGTGGTGCTGCAGGATCTCTGCCCGACCGACTACACCGAACACAACGAGCTGACCGCGGATCCGGTGGCGGTGCGCGTGGTGCTCAACGCGCTCGATTCCGAGCATGCCGAACCCGTTTCCTGCACAGTCGTATTGCCTTTCGCCGGTCCAATTCGATAGCGAATTGCCATAGACGTGCGCTACGTCACAGATTGCGCTCTCCGGCGACACCGAGCACCCGCAGAATCTCTCCGGTAGGGTCGCGGACGGGACGGAGGTGGTACCGAAGAAAGGGGGGTCGGCCTCGTGAAATGGATCCTGACCCCGGACGAGTTCGCGATGATCTGGACCCGCGAAACCGATCTGGCCCGTCGTCCCTATCCCCTCGACACCACTCCGGCGGCGCCCGAGAACGCCGACCCCACACCGCGATTCGCGACGACTCCCCCGGGCGGCACCCCGGCGCGCTTCCTGCGCCGCACCGATCCGGAACTGGCCGCGGCGCTGGCCCTGTGCGCCCGCACCGACACCACGACCGTGACCCTCTACGGCGAGCGCACGGCCGGGCCGCGGGCGCGGCGCATTCTCGCGTTCGCGGCCGTCGCCCAGCAGCGCGCGGGCATTCTCGTCTCGCTCCCGGACGCGGTGACCGTATCCCTGTGTCCCGCCGACCAATTGGGCCGCGAGCTGGTGGAGGTCATCGGCTCCGCGCCCCCGGGACAGCTGGAGCCGCTGCGCGAACCGCAGCAGGCGGTGCTCTATCCGGACGCCGCCGGCACCGGCGAGGAGGCCGACCGGTTCCGCCGCAAACTGCGGGAGCCGGTGGACGGACGCGGATTCATCACCGTCACGGTCGAACCCGCGAATCCGCTGTCCCCGCCGACCCGGCACCGCACCTGGCTGGATTTCTCCGGCGACGGCCGCTACCTGCTCACCACCGCCGCCGATCTGACCCTCGCCCCGGTCACCGATGAGGAATTGGCCGCGCAGCTGGTGCGGCTGGCGCGCGTCTGATTCGGCGCGGTTGCCTGCACGAAACCGCGTCGCGTGCTACGCATGAGGAATGGCGAAGGCGACATCGTGGTCGAAACCGGTCACCAAGGCCCTGCGCGCCGACGGCGTCAAGGTGAGCGATCTGAACACATCCGCGACCCCCGGTTTCAAGGGCGACAAGAAGGCCGGCGAGGCGCTGCTCGCCGAGCGCGCCGGAGTGCTCTCGGATCTGCAGGAGAAGCTGTACGCCAACGGCCGTTCCGGTGACACCCGCAGTGTGCTGCTGGTGTTGCAGGGCATGGACACCGCCGGCAAGGGCGGCATCGTCCGGCACGTGATCGGCTCGGTCGACCCGCAGGGCGTGGACCACGCGGCCTTCGGGGTTCCGACGCCGGAGGAGAAGAAGCACCACTACCTGTGGCGCATCCGCAGGAAGCTGCCGCGGGGTGGGCAGATCGGGGTCTTCGACCGTTCGCACTACGAGGACGTGCTGGTCGTGCGGGTGCACGATCTGGTGCCGCCGGACGTGTGGGAGAAGCGCTACGACGAGATCAACCGGTTCGAGCGCAAGCTGGTCGACGACGGCACCGTCGTGGTGAAGGTGGCCATGTTCGTCTCGCTGGACGAGCAGAAGAAGCGGCTGCAGCAGCGCCTGGATCGGGCGGACAAGTACTGGAAGTTCAACCCGAACGACATCGACGAGCGGGCCTTCTGGCCGCAGTATCAGGAGGCGTACCAGGCGGTCCTGGACCGGACCAATACCGATCACGCGCCCTGGTACGTCCTGCCCTGCGACTCCAAGTGGTACTCGCGCCTGGCCATCACCGAACTGCTCATCGACGCGCTGCAGGGGCTGAAGCTGGATTGGCCGGAAGCGAACTTCGATGTCGACGAGCAGAAAAAGCGTCTCGTGAGAGCGTGATCCACGCCCTCCGGGTGAAAATCCGCCGTCAGCCACGGAAAATCGCTCATGGCCGGACACTCGTGGCGACTCGGCGTGCCCGTATGCAGGAATCTCTCAGGTTCGCGGGTGAAGATGGGCGCGCATGTGTCGTGACAACGGGAAGGCGTGGTGGCGCAGAGGTGAGCAAGAAACCGACGGGTAAGAATCCGCTGGCGAACGCGGCGCAGGCCGAGCGCAATCGGAAGATCTTGATCCAGGTGGGTGTGGCCGTCGTCCTGGTCGGACTGATCGCCGCCATCGGCATCACCCTGGCGCTGCGCAAGCACAACGACGACAAGTCCGAGGGCGCCAACACCTTCCACTGGAACGCCGAGCAGGTGAACCTCGTACCCCCGAACCTCACCCCCGACGGCGCCATCCGCATCGACAACACCGCCGTCCCCGCGCCCGACGGCAAGCAGAAGGTGACCGTTCGCGTGGTCGCCGACATGCAGTGCCCGGCGTGCGATATGTTCGAGAACGCCAATGCCGACGCGCTGAAGTCGGCGGTCCAGAGCGGCAAGGCCGCGGTGGAATACAACATCATCACCTTCCTGGACCGTGCCTCCAACGGCAATCAGTTCTCCACCCGCGCCGGCGCGGCCGCCTACGTCATGTACGAGGCCGATCCGGCGAAGTTCCAGGGCTGGCTGGCCGAGATGTACAAGCAGCAGCCGAAGGAGAACGGCAACGGCATGAGCGACGACAAGCTCATCCAGATCGCCAAGGACGCCGGCTACACCGATCCCGCCGTGGCCCAGGCCATCAAGGACGGCAAGTACACCAGCTGGATCAAGACCCAGACCGACAAGGTCTTCGCCACCGGCGTGAAGTCCACCCCGACGGTCTACGTGAACGGCACCCAGGTGCAGGATCCGCAGGCGCTCATGTCCCAGGGCGGCATGACCGCGGTGATCGATAACGCGGCCAAGTGATGATCTCGGCCGGACCCCGCTCGGCCTGGCCGCTGCTGCTCGGTGCGTTGATCGGCTGGGCGGCGTCGGTGACGCTGCTGGTCGAGAAGTTCAAGTCGCTCACCGAGCCGGGCTACAAGCCGATGTGCACCATCGACGCCACCATCTCGTGCACGACGGTGATGGAGTCCAAGTCCGCGTCGATGTTCGGATTCCCCAATCCGATCATCGGCGTGATCGGCTTCTCGGTATTCGTCACCATCGCGCTCCTGCTGGTGTGCGGAATCTCCTTGCCGCGCTGGTTCTTCGGCGGCATGTGGCTGGGCCTGCTGGTCGGTGTGGCGGCCGTCGGCTGGCTGGTGTGGGACGCGACCTTCGAGATCCACGCGCTGTGCCCGTGGTGCATGGTGGTCTGGACGATCACGCCGGCCATGTTCGCCATCGTGACCGGACTGCTGTTCGGCCGTTCCCGCGGACTGCTGCAGGTCCTGGTGGAATGGCGGTGGACGCTGGTCGCCATCTTCTACGCGGTGGTCATCCTGATCGTGTACATCCAGTTCCAGTCGTACTGGAACGCGAAGTTCTAATTGGGCGGGCCCACGGTGAGCGTCACGTTCACCGTGCGGCGCACGCCACCCTGGTCGCTGACCTCGAGCCGCACCACATCGTCGGGTCTATGGGCGTTGAGTGCGGCTTTCAGCATTTGCGAATTGGTGATCGGGCGGTCGTCGAGGGCGGTGATGGTCTCGCCGTCGACCAGGCCGGCCGCGTAGGCGGGCAGACCGTAGATCGCGACGTCGATGCGGGCGCCGGTGGGCTGCGCGTCGGAGGTGAGAATGCCCAGCGTCGCGGTGGGGCCGATGTGGACGGTGTCGGTCGGTGTGCCGGAACGGATCTGGCGGACCACGTTCATGGCGGTGTCGATCGGGACGGCATAGCCGTTGGGCCCCTTGCCCAGCGACTTCTGCAGGTCCCCCGAGGCGGCGGTGACCACGCCGATCACCGCGCCGAAGCGATCCACCAGCGCGCCCCCGGACTGCCCGGCGACCACCGCGGCCGCCACCTCGATCATGCCGTGCAGCGACTTTCGCGACAGGTCGGCCGCATTGCGGGCCACGATGGCCGAGTCCAGATTGGTGATCGGGCCGCCGACCGCGGTCGGGGAGCCGGTGCCGCCCGCATTGCCGATCGCCAGCACGTCGTCGCCCAGGTGCAGCGGCGCGGAGCTGCCGATGTGGGCGACCGGGAGCCCGTCCGCACCGGTCAGATCCAGCAGGGCGATATCGGCCCCGGAGTCGTATCCGGCGACGGTGGCGGTGTAGGTCGCGCCGGTGCCGACATCCGAAACCGTCACGGCGTCAGCGCCTTTGATGACGTGATGGCTGGTGAGGATCTCGCCGTCGGCGGTGAGCACGATGCCCGAGCCCGCCGCGCCCAGACCGTAGGGGCGGATGGCGGCGGTGATGTTCACCAGCGACGGCTCGGCCACCCGCGAGACCAGGTCGACATCCAGCGGCGGCAGCGAGGGGCCGACGAGGCTCGCGCTGGTGGAGTCGTCGGCGAAGGGCCAGCGTGGCAGTTCGCCTCGGTAGCACAGGAATCCGGTGAAGCCGAGGAGCGCGGCGATCAGCAACGCCGGCCAGCGGCGGCCCCGGCCGTGAGGTCTACCGTCGTCCACGAACCCCTCCCGACTGCGGTTCGCCCGCCGGCTCGAGCTGTATCTATTGGTGTACCAGTATTTCAGTGGCTCAGGGCGGCAACGAACAACATGGCGAGCACCCCGGCCAGTGTGCACAGCAGCGGTCCCTTGGCGGGTTTGCCGGCATGTGCCTCGGGCAGGATATCGGCCGTGGCGAGGTAGAGCAGGAAACCCGCGAAATAGCCCAGATAGAGGCCGACCAGTTCCGTCGGCACCCTCACCAGGGTGCCGATCACCGCGCCGACCACCGGGGCGACGGCGTCCAGGACGAGCATGACCACGGCCCGCCTGCGGGCATTGCCGTAGAGCGTGGTGAGGGTGAAAGTGTTGAAGCCGTCGGCGAAGTCGTGGCAGATGACCGCGATGGCCACCGCCGCGCCCACCGCCGCGCCGGCCTGGAAGCCGAAACCGATACTCAGACCGTCCAGCATGCTGTGGAAGACCAGGCCGCTCGCGGCCAGCAGGCCCAGCGAACTGAAGTCGTGACCGTGCTGATGGGCGGCGTATTCGTCCTCGTAGCCGGTGTGAATGGCCATCGACCGCTCGAGAATGTGCACGGTGAAGAAGCCGACTACCGCGGCCAGCAGCGGAACCGGGACGCCGAGCACGATCCGGTCGTCGGCCTCGAGGGATTCCGGCATCAGGTCGAAGGCCACCACGCCGAGCATGACGCCCGCGGCCAGACCCAGCACCAAGCGCTTGCGATCACCGATGCGGGCCGCGGTCAGACCCCCGATCAGCGTGGCGCACATCGAGAACAGGGACAGCAGGATCGCCATCGTGCCAGCATGCCGACCGTTTGCCGATCGATCGCCGTGCCGCGCCGCGCATGATATATCCGACCCCGGTTGGTGCCCGCCCGAATGCGGGAGTAGGCATGAGTGCATGACCACAGCTGCCGCATATGCCGTATCCGCCCCGGATGGCACCTTCGAGAAGATCGCCATCGAACGTCGCGACCTCGGGCCCCACGACGTGCTGATCGACGTGAAGTACGCGGGCATCTGCCACTCCGACATCCACACCGCCCGCAACGAATGGCGAGGCACCGCCTACCCGTGCGTGCCCGGGCACGAGATCGCGGGCATCGTGGCCGCGGTCGGCTCCGAGGTCACCCGGCACCGGGTCGGCGACCGGGTGGGCGTGGGCTGCCTGGTCGACTCGTGCGGGCACTGCGAACCGTGTCTCGCGGGGGAACAGCAGTACTGCCTCAACGGCGCGGTCTGGACCTACAACAACCCGGTGCCCGCCGAGCAGCAGGCGGGCGGGCGCACCCTCGGCGGGTACTCCACGCAGATCGTGGTGACCGAGGGCTTCGTGCTGTCCATTCCGGAGGGCATCGGGCTCGACGAGGCCGCGCCGCTGCTGTGCGCGGGCATCACCCTGTTCTCGCCGCTGCGGCATTGGAACGCCGGGCCGGGCAAGAAGGTCGCCATCATCGGCATGGGCGGGCTCGGGCACGTGGGCGTGAAGATCGCCGCGGCCATGGGCGCGGAGGTCACCGTACTCAGCCACTCGCTGTCCAAGCAGGAGGACGGGGTCCGCTTCGGCGCGCACCACTACTACGCGACCAGCGAGCGCGAGACCTTCAAGAAGCTGCGCGGGTCCTTCGACCTGATCATCAATACCGTCTCCGCCGATCTGCCGATCGAGGACTACCTGCGGCTGCTGCGCCTCGACGGCAGCCTGGTGGTGCTGGGCCTGCCCGAAAACCCGTACACCGTGCGGGCTTCCACCATCGCGGGCTTCCGCCGCTCGCTGGCCGGATCGATGATCGGCGGTATACCGCAGACCCAGGAGATGCTGGACTTCTGTGCGGCGCACGGCATCGGCGCGGAGATCGAGGTGATCTCCGCGGACCGCATCGGTGAGGCGTACGACCGTGTGGTCGCCTCCGACGTGCGCTACCGCTTCGTCATCGACGCCGCCACCATGTGAGACCGCCCGGGTGTTCGCGCCGAGCTGTGCCGGCGCGAACACCCTTGCGGCGTCATCCGGCGGACAGAGAAAATCGCGGCTGATCAGCACCATTGTTTTCACGGTAACGACTTCCCGGAACCATGAAAGCCCAAGGAGCAGATCACATGTCGACCGTTGCCAAGCGTCTGGTGGCCGTCACCGCGGCCGCGCTGTTCGCCCTCCCGGTGGGCGCGGGTGTCGCCTCCGCCGTGCCGGCCGGGACGGGTGTCGCCCGCGCCGATCACGATGAGTGGTACCACTACTACTGCGATCGCGACAGCTACTACTACAACTGGTACTACTGCTGGGATCACTACCGCGACTGGTATCAGCGCGACCGCCGCTGACCTCGAATGACACCACGAACCACGGTGTGGCGGTAGCGGATCCGGCGGCAGTGTCGCCGCCGGTCGCTCGATGGCCGAGCCTTTCGCTACTGCCCGGCCTGCTCGCGCAGGGCCGCCTTGGCCGCGTCCTGCACCTTGTCCACCGCGCCCTCGAACTTGCCGTCGGTCTGCTCGTCGATCAGATCGCCGGCTTTGTCGATCAGCGGCTCCAGCTTGTCGGCGTGCTGGCCCGCCAGCTCCGCCGCCTTGCTCGCCGCATCCTTCAACTGGTCGAACATGCCCACGATCCACACTCCTGTCTCGAAAACGCTTCGCTGACAGGCTAACCGCGCGGGTGCGCGGCACCGGCGATCAGTTCGCGGGCGGCGGGCTGAAGACGCCGAACGCGTTGCCCGAGGTGTCGAGGATCTTGGCGAAGACCAGCCCGTTCTTGGCGGTGACGGGCTGCTGGTCGACCTTGCCGCCCGCCTGCTCGGCCGCGGCCAGGACGGCGGGCACGTCCGCGACCAGGACATAGAAGATGGCGTGGTTGCCGGAAGGGTCGTCGGTGTGGGCGATTCCGCCCGCGGGCATATCGCTGCCCGGGTACGTGACCAGATCGTAGGTGCCGTCCTCGTCCGGGTCGGCGGCGAAGTTCCAGCCGAACAGGCTGCCGTAGAACTCCTTCACCCGCTCGGGCTCGTCGCTGCCGACCTGGAACCAGGCGACGGTGTTGAAGGGCGGAGTGCTCATGTCTGTCTCCCCTGAGTCATGGTGTATTCGCTTGCCACACCACGATCACTCCGGCCGACGACAACCCCCTGTCGGTGTTTCCGAACTCATCCGAGGGAAATCATCCGCACCTCGTGCACCGGCTCGCCGGGCCGGCACATATCGATGGTCCGCTCCGGTCCGGTCCACTCCGTCAGCTCGATGCCCTTCATGCGATCGAGCCGGAAATTGCGCGGTTCGTCGCGCAGCCGGCACCAGCCCAGCAGGTACCAGCCATTGCTGCCGTGCAGCAGCGCCACCGGCTCCACCTCGCGCTCGCTGAGCGAGCCCGCGGCGTCCAGATACTCGATGCGCAGTACGCGCCGCGCCACCACGGCCTGCTCCACCTCCGGCGGCACGGGCATCGGTGCGATGTACTCCGGCGACTCCAGCAGTCGCACGCGCCGGGCCAATTCCCGTGCGGTGTCCGCATTCCGCTGCGACATCGCGGCCAGGATCTTGCGCAGCGCGCTCTGCCCGGCGGCGGCGAACGGACCGTCACCGGCCCGCGCCACGGCCACCGCGAGCGCCACCGCTTCGGCCGCCGTGAAATTCAACGGCGGCAACGACATCGACTTCTCCAGGGCATACCCACCCCGCCGCCCCACATCGGCGTAGATGGGCACCCCCGACTGTTGTAGCGCGCTGATGTCCCGCTCGACGGTGCGCACGCTCACCCCGTGGCGCGCGGCCAGTTCCCGTGCGGTCCGCAGGCGCGGCGACACCGCCCGCAACTCCTCGACAATCGCGTAGAGCCGATCCGTGCGGTTCACGCCCCACACCGTAACGACCCCCACCGACAGATTCAGTTGCCCGACTTCCAGGGCGGCTCCTGGTTCGGGCGATCGCCCTTCTGGTCGTAGGAGTCGTAGTACTGCTTGGCGGTCACCGGATCGTCGGCCGGCTGATCGCCTTTTTCGCTCGGGTCCATCGCCACTACCTTTCTCGAAATCCTGTGGACAGCACGCTAATCCGCAGTTCATGACCGATTCGTGACGAGCGCGGCCCGGATCCCCCGGGAATATCCGGGCCGCCCCGATCGATGGCACTGGACATGAGCGACTTCGAGATCGCAGAGCTGAAGGACCGCGTCGTCCTGATCACCGGTTCCACCGACGGTCTGGGCCGGTACCTGGCGACCACTCTCGGCGCGGCGGGCGCGCGGGTGATCGTGCACGGCCGCGATCGCGACCGGGCCGCCGAGGTGGCCGCCGAGATCGTCGCGGCGGGCGGCCCGGAACCCTGGGTGATCACCGCGGACCTGTCCCAGCTCGCCGAGGTCGATCGGCTCGCCGACGAGGTCGTCGCCCGCACTCCGCGACTCGACGTCCTGGTCAACAATGCCGGCATCGGCTTCGGCAGTCCCGGGGCGCCCCGTGAGCTGACTCCCGACGGCATCGAATTGCGCTGGGCCGTCAACTATCTCGCCGCCTACCGGCTCGGCCGCCGCCTGCTGCCCCTGCTCGTCGCCGCGGCTCCGGCGCGCATCGTGAACGTCGCCTCGCTGGGCCAGCTGGATCTCGATTTCGACGATCTCAACCTCGATCGCGGCTATGACGGCGTCACCGCGTACCGTCGCAGCAAGCTGGCCATGATCATGTCCACCATCGACCTGGCCGCCGAGCTGTCGGGCACCGGCGTCACGGTGAACGCGCTGCACCCCGCGACCTTCATGGCCACCACCATGGTCACCGAATCCGGCGTCGCCCCGGCGAGCACGGTCGCCGAGGGCGGCGAGGCCACCCTGCGGCTCATCGCCGACCCAGCCCTGTCGGGCACCACCGGCGAATTCTTCAACGGCCGCAGCCTGTCCCGGCCGCTCCCCCAGGCCGAGGACCCGCAGGCCCGCCGACGATTGCGCGAGGCCACCGACGCCACCCTCACGGCCGTCCGCGGCTGAGCACTGGCCGGATCTTCACGGAAAGCGGCAATCAGGCCACTCGTCCACCCCGGCGGCCGGTGCGATCGTGAGGTGATGAGCGAAAATACCTGGCCCGTCCTGGAATTGCGCCGATACACCCTGCACCCCGGCGGCCGGGACACCTTGATCGACCTGTTCGACCGGGAACTCCTCGAGCCGCAGGAGGCCCTCGGCTGCCGAATGCTCGGACAGTTCCGGGACGAGGACGACCCGGATCGTTTCGTATGGCTGCGCGCGTTCACGGACATGGTCTCGCGGCTGGACGTCCTGCGACGCTTCTACCTCGAGAGCGAGACCTGGCGCACGCACGGAGCGGCGGCGAGCGCCACGATGATCGACGTCACCGACGTGCTGCTGCTGCGGCCGATCCCCGGCGGCGAGCTGCCGGTGCCGGGAGAACGCGCGGCCGACGACACCCTGACACCGGCCAGTGGTCGCGTGCAGGCGACCGTGTATCACCCGAATATCCCGATCGCCGAGTTCACCGACTTCTTCGAGCAATCCGTCACCCCCGCACTCCGCGCGGCCGGGATCGAGCCGCTCGGACGGTACGAGACCGAGCCCGCGCCCAACGACTTCCCCCGGCTGCCGATCCGTGAGGGGGAAACCGTTTTCGTGTGGTTCACGCTTTTCCGCGATGCCGATCAGCGGACCGAAAGCCTCGCGGCCTTGGCCGGTAACCCGCTGTGGAACAACGACATTCGCCCGCGGTTGGACAAATACCTGGCCGCACCCGAAAAGGTCCTGCGATTGACCCCGACGGCGCGTAGCGCGCTGCGCTGAGCGCGCGACGCTCCGTCGGTAGACCTACTGCCTCAGGCGGTTTCGCTCGCGGCGGCCTCGGCCCGGCGGCGGACGCGACGGGCGGCCGCCACCATATTGCGCAGGGACGGGTCCAGCTGCCAGTGGTGACGGGTCTTCAGGCCGCCGTCCGGGTTGGCCCACAGGCGTTCCGGGGTGACGGCTTCGGCTGCGGCGGTGAGCAATTGGTCGAGCTCGTCGATGTCCGGGATGCGGGCCGAGCGGGACTCGTACACACCGGGGCCGACGCCGTGGGTGAGGCCGCGGCCCTCGGCACAGTCCTCCTTGAGCGCTTCCAGCACCCACTCGATGGAGCGGGTGGCCACGATGGCGGTGACGTCGGCGTCGAGTTCCTCGATGGCCGCCACCACGTCGCCGCGGCTGGAATAGCCGATGTGCGTGTGGATCTGGGTTTCCGGCTTGACGCCGGAGGTGGCCAGCTTGAACGCGCCCACGGCCCAGCGCAGATATTCGGCCTGGCCTTTCTTGCGCAGCGGCAGCAGCTCGCGGATGGAGGGCTCGTCCACCTGGATGATGGCGATGCCCGCCTTCTCCAGGTCCACGACCTCGTCGCGGATGGCCAGCGCCACCTGGTCGGCGGTCTCGTAGAGCGGCTGGTCCTGGCGCACGAAGGAGCGGGCCAGCATGGTGACCGGGCCGGTGACCATGCCCTTGACCGGCTTGTCGGTCAGCGACTGGGCGTAGGCGGTCCACGACACCGACATGGGCTCGGGGCGCGACACGTCGCCGTACACGATCGGCGGTCGCACGCAACGCGATCCGTACACCTGCACCCAGCCGAAGTGGGTGGTGGCGAAGCCGTCGAGCAGCTCCGCGAAGTACTGGATCATGTCGTTGCGCTCGTGCTCGCCGTGCACGAACACGTCGAGGCCGATGTCCTCCTGCAGGCGGATGGTCGACTCGATCTCGGCCTCGATGCGCTTGCGGTAGTCGTCGTAGGACAGCTTGCCCTGGCCGAGATCGTGGCGGGCCTGGCGGGCCGCCTCGGTCTGCGGGAAGGAGCCCAGCGTGGTGGCGGGCACCAGCGGCAGCGCGAGCTTGGCCTGCTGCGCGAGCTTGCGCGTCTCGTAGGGTTCGCGCACCCGCATCTGCGGGGTCACGGCGTAGACCCGCTGGCGGACCGCGTGCTTCTGTTTGAAGTGCACCGAGGTCGGCTTCTTGCGCCACTTCTCCGAGGGGCCCTCGGTGAGCGCCTTGGCCAGCGAAACCACTTCCAGGACCTTCTGTTTGGCGAAGGCGAGGCGGTCGGCGACGGGGCCCTCGAGCTCGTATTCGACGAGCACGTCATAGGGCACGTGCAGCAGCGTGGTGCCGGTCGACACCACCATGTCGGGGCAGACCTGGGCGAGCTTGTTGAGGTACTCCAGGGTCACGTACCGGTCGGCGCGCCACACATTGGTGCCGCTGATGACGCCCGCGTAGAGACGCTTGCGCTTGATACCCGGGATCTTCGCCAGTTCCTCGGGCACCACGCGGTGGCTGGCCAGGTCGAGTCCGATGGCCTCCACCGAAGTGCGGCACAGGATTTCGATGGCCTCGCCGAAGTCGCCGTACTGGCCGGTGACCAGCATGCGCGGGCGCAGCGGGGCCTTGGACAGCTGCTGGTAGGTCTTCTCGAACAGCTCCAGGGTGGACGGCGAGCGGTCGCTGGTGAAGCAGGGCTCGTCCAGCTGCACGCAGGTGGCGCCGCGCTTGGCGAGGATCTCGAACAGTTCCTCGTACACCGGTAGCAGCTTGTCCAGCAGCACCAGCTTGTCGAATTCGGTCTCGCCGGGGACGTGTCCGGTCTTGGACAGCAGCAGCAGCGACAGCGGGCCGAGGATCACCGGCCGCAGTTCGATGCCGACGGCCTTGGCCCGGTCGAATTCGTCGAGCAGCGCCTCGGGGTGCAGCGAGAATTCGGTGTCGGTCTCGAGCTCCGGCTGCCGGTAGTGGTAGGGCGTGTTCAGCAGCTTGACCAGCTCGAGCGGCGGCAGGTCAGGCCGGCCGCGAGCCATCAGGAAGTAGAAGTCCAACGGGTCCAAGCCTTCTCGATAGGGCTCGAACCGCTTGGGGACCGCGCCGAACAGCAGCGCGTTGTCGAGGATGTGGTCGTAGAAGGAGAAGGTGTTGCCGGGGACCTGCGTCAACCCGGTGGCGGCCAGCTCCCGGTACTGGCTGTCCTGAATATCGCGACCGACGGCCAGCAGCTCGTCACGCGAAAGCGTGCCGTGCCAATACGACTCCAGTGCACGCTTGAGTTGCCGGTGTTCGCCGATGCGCGGGTAGCCCAGGATGCTGGACCCGAACCCGTCGGTGACGTTGACCATCTGAACGGACACTCCTTCCGAGCTGCCGGTCCCGAACGACCTGATTGCAGCTTATGCCCGGTTGTGGTGGACGCCGCCACATGCCCGGCGGCGCGCACCTAAGGGAAAAGACTTCGGTGCTCTTCGGTGGAAAAACACGATGCGCTCACGCGACCACCCGCGTGAGCGCATCGAAACGCCATGGAAAGGCTCAGATCACGCGCGGTTGTACTGGTAGAAGCCCGCACCGGCCTTCTTGCCGAGCAGACCGGCCTCGACCATGCGCGAGAGCAGCGGGGGCGCGCTGTACAGCGGCTCCTTGAACTCCTCGTACATGGAGTCGGCGATGGACTTCACGGTGTCGAGGCCGACCAGGTCGGTCAGCGCCAGCGGGCCCATCGGGTGGGCGCAGCCCAGCACCATGGCCTTGTCGACGTCTTCCTTGGTGGCGAAACCGGATTCGACCATGCGGATGGCCGAGAGCAGGTACGGCACCAGCAGCGCGTTGACCACGAAACCGGAGCGGTCGGCGGAGCGCACGACCTGCTTTCCCAGCACGTCGGCGGCGAACTGCTCGGCGCGCTTGGTGACGGTATCGGTGGTCTTGAGAGTGGTGACCAGCTCGACGAGCGGCAGCACCGGCACCGGGTTGAAGAAGTGCATGCCCACGACCCGTTCCGGATTGTTCGTGGCCACGGCGATCTTCATGATCGGAATGGAGGAGGTGTTGGAGGCCAGCACCGCGTTCGGATCGGTGACGACCTTGTCGAGTTCGGCGAAGATCGCGGTCTTCACTTCCTCGTTCTCCACGACGGCCTCGACCACCAGCTGGCGGTCGGCGAAGTCGCCGAGGTCGCTGGTGAAGCGCAGTCGCCAGGCGGCCTGCTCCCGCTCGCGCTCGGTGATCTTGCCGCTGGACACCCCGCGGTCCAGCGACCGCAGGATGCGGGCACGACCGGCGGCGGCGAGTTCACGGGTCTGCTCGAAAACGAGCACATCGACGTGTGCCCGGGCGCAGACCTCTGCGATGCCCGCACCCATCTGTCCCGCGCCGATGATGCCGACACGCTGAATCTTCTCTGTGCTCACGGTCCCGCTCCTGCTCTTTGGCCGTCGTGGCTGTGGATGAAGGCGTCGTATAACTGAACGACCCTGCGCCTTCTTAAGGTCTCGAACTGCGTCTATCGAAAAACGGTGTTACGAAAAACGTTATAAGGAAATGCCCTCCCCGCCGGGGCTGTCGACGGGAAGGGCGGGGTGGACTCGCCGAGAGAGGCTTGCCATCTCTCTCGGCGAGTCCTGAGGTCCCGCAGCGGCCGAAGGTGTGATGCGACTACCGCTCCGGGTTTGTCCTCGGAACCTGAAGTGGCTCAGCCGTTTCCGGTGAGCCGCCTCGGGTGGCTCAGTGGAACTGGCCCTCTTCGGTCGAGCCCTTCAGCGCAGCGGTGCTGGTGTTGGGGTCGACGGTCGTGGCGATGGTGTCGAAGTAGCCCGCGCCGACCTCACGCTGGTGCTTGACGGCGGTGAAGCCACGCTCGGCGGCGGCCTTGAACTCGCGCTCCTGCAGGTCGACGAAGGCGGTCATGCCCTCGCGGGCGTAGCCGTAGGCCAGGTCGAACATGCCGTAGTTGAGCGAGTGGAAGCCGGCCAGGGTGATGAACTGGAACTTGAAGCCCATGGCGCCCAGCTCACGCTGGAACTTCGCGATGGTCGCGTCGTCCAGGTGCGCCTTCCAGTTGAAGGACGGCGAGCAGTTGTAGGCCAGCAGCTGGTCCGGGAACTCGCCGCGGACGGCCTCGGCGAACTTGCGCGCGACCTCGAGGTCCGGCACGCCGGTCTCCATCCAGATGAGGTCGGCGTAGGGGGCGTAGGCCTTGGCACGCGCGATGCAGGGGTCGATGCCGTTGCGGGTACCGAAGAAGCCCTCGGCGGTGCGGGTGCCGTCCAGGAACTCGCGGTCGCGCTCGTCCACATCGGAGGTGATGAGGGTGGCGGCCTCGGCGTCGGTGCGGGCGATGATCACCGACGGCACGTCGGCGACGTCGGCGGCCAGACGCGCGGAGGTCAGGGTGCGGATGTGCTGCTGGGTGGGGATCAGCACCTTGCCACCGAGGTGGCCGCACTTCTTCTCCGAAGCCAGCTGGTCTTCCCAGTGCACGCCGGCCGCGCCGGAGGCGATCATGGCCTTCTGCAGCTCGTAGGCGTTCAGCGCGCCACCGAAACCGGCCTCGGCGTCGGCGACGATCGGGGCCAGCCAGTTGGCGACCGAGGTGTCACCCTCGACCTTGGCGATCTCGTCGGCGCGCAGCAGCGCGTTGTTGATGCGACGCACCACGGCCGGAACCGAGTTGGCCGGGTACAGCGACTGGTCCGGGTAGGTGTGGCCGGACAGGTTGGCGTCACCGGCGACCTGCCAACCGGACAGGTAGATGGCCTTCAGGCCCGCGCGAACCTGCTGCACGGCCTGGTTACCGGTGAGGGCGCCCAGGGAGTTGATGTAGTCCTCGTTGTTGACGAGATCCCAGAGGATCTCGGCGCCACGACGAGCGAGGGTGTGCTCCTCGACGACGGTGCCCTGCAGCTTCACGACCTGCTCGGCGGTGTAGTTGCGGGTGACGCCCTTCCAGCGGGGGTTGGTGTCCCAGTCCTGCTGGATTTCCGCAGCGGTCTTCGGGGTGCCGACCTTCGACATCTCTGACTCCACTTCTTCGTTCGGTCTCGGTAAGCCCCGCGAGTCGAACCCGGCGCCTGGGAGCTTCGGATGTTCGACCACTGCTGGAGCGGCAATTTGCAGACTTGCTAGGCCCGCGAGGTGTACTTCCACACGATGGCACAGGAAAAAATGTGCGTCTACCTGTTGCAAGTGTGAATCCCCGCTAGCTTTCGCCTGCATCTTGCTAATGCTGCGAAATTTGCTTGCGAATAGCAGCGGTGGAATCTACTCGCCGGTAGGCCTGACATGCGGTTTTGCATAACGCCCGTACTGTTTGCGTGACGGGGGCCACCGGTGCGTGACGCGCCGACGGCCGCCGAGATGTGAGCACCTTCACAGTCATTCTGATCTTGATGCTTGTGAGCCGAGCCACCGGGGTCCGCAATTCAGACCATCCGGTCGACTTGGACCTTGAGATCTAGCAACGCTAGACAACGTCGGCCTCACTTGTTATCGTTGCTTCAGTTCCTAGCGATGCTAGATTTCAGTGGAAAGAGACAGACCGATGCTCATCCTGACCGGCCAGATCCTCGCCGTACTCGCCGTTCTCGCCAATGCCGTCGTCTACGGCACCGACTGGTCCGTCGCCCTGGTCACCCGGTCGGTCTATCGCGACCACCTGGACGACGCCACGGTGACGATCAGCGCCGGGTGGGGCCACTACTACGGCGACAAGCGATTCCCGATCTTCGGGGCCGGCGGCGTCATCACCGCGGTCCTGACCCTGGGATTCGCGATCGCCGCGGGTCACCTCGGCGCGGCCGTGGCCGCGGGGATCGCGCTCCTCGCGCTGGTCTCCTGGCTGGCCTGCTACGTCCTGATCGCCAAGCCGATCAATACCGTGCAGACCGCCGCCGCCCAGACCGGAGTGATCCCCGCCGATGCCCGTGCGCTGCAGAACAAGTGGGACAGCATCCTCAATGCCCGGGTGGCCCTGCAGACCGTGGCGCTGACCGGGCTGCTCGTCGCACTGGTCCTGTTCTGAGCACCGGACGCCCGCCGGACGGGTCCGGCCCACGCGAAGGCCCCGCACCGAATCCGGTGCGGGGCCTCGTGTTTCCCGGCGACTCGCGATCGCCGGGCCGCCCGCCGATGCGCACCCCTCCGGCTCACCGGCGGGACGTTCTAACCGGTCGGGCCGTAGCAGAACGGTGCGCAGGTTCCGGCGACCGCGGCGGGCGGGGTGTGCGTCGGGACCGGGTCGGTGCCGACGTGGAATCCGCCCGAGGTGGCGACGGCGAGGGTGATCGCCGCCCCGGCCGCCAGCACCGCTCCGAAGCAGATCAGGAACCAGTCCGGCTGGAAGCGCCGCCGGAACAGCAACAGCACCGCGATCACACCGAGTTCCGTGAACTGGACGACGTGGATATTCACCGGATCACCTGCTGCGCCACGCAATTCCGCGACTCGAACTCCGACGCCCGGAATTCACCGCCGCGCAGCGCCAGCAGGCACATCGCGTCCGTGAGTTCCAATTCGAGTTCCTCGGCGTACAATCTCGCGACCAGAAGATCCGATTCGGAGTTCAGGCTGACGAATTCGCTGAGAATCAGCTCCGCGAGCCGAACACCGACGAGGGCCTGGTCCCGGCTCAGCCGCCGGTGAGTGGGCAGGTAGGACAGTATCCACGTGCCCCGGTCCGGCCCGGGAACATCGATCCGGAACGCCGCTTCATCGACCAGATCGCTGGTGACCAGCCACTCCGACACCTGAATAGCCATGTGGGAACTCCCTTCTGCCCCATCGACCGAGCCGCCGGTCGACCTGCTTTCAGAATGCGGAATTCGGGTCACCGGTTCACGAAGTGGACAGCGAGAACTTTCGCAATTGAGACACGATGCTTGACCTGGTGAAACGACCGCTGCTACCAAGGAATTGGCAATTACCGGGGGCGGATTTCTCGGCGGCGTGGCCGGGACTGCGGCGGCCCCGCTGCGCGTACGGGGCCGGGCCCGATCGGAGGCAGGGATGAGTCCACGTCATCCTACGACGAGAGCGGAACGACGTCGTCTTCGAGATCGCCTGGCGGACACCGGATTGTCCGATGCGCAACTGCTTCCGCTGCTGGTCGGCGAGCTGCGGCAGCTGGGACTGCGGCCGCGGGCGGCGTGGCGCTACGCGGCCGGGCTGGCGCGCACCTGCGGCCGCCGCGAGATCGCCGAACTGACCCTCGAGGACGTGGCCGAGGAATTCAACGAACACCGCACCGATCGGCGCAGAAGCGTTCAGGGCAACCAGATCTCGTACTTCGAACGCTGGCCCGCGGTGCGCAACGGCACGCGGCTGACCATCGAGATCCTGGAGGTCCTGGCCGCGGTCTACGGCACCACCTGGGACGAGCTGGTCGACACCGAGGATCTGGAACACATGGCCCCCGGTGACGTGGACCGCTTCCGGGACGCCGTCGCGCGCCGCCTGACCATTCGAGCCGGCGCGCCGATCGCGGATCTGCCTCCGCGCGAACCGAATTTCATCGGCCGCAGGGAGGCGGTGGAGGAGCTGGGTCAGCGGATAGCCACCCACCGCCGCGACCGCAACGCGCCGTCCGTGCACGTCATTCACGGGCACCCCGGCGTCGGCAAGACGGCACTCGCCCGCTTCGCCGAGTCCCTGTTCGCACCGCGCTACCCCGACGGCCGAATCTGGGTCGATCTGCACGGCTACACCCCCGGCCAGGAACCGCGCGAACCCGCCGACGTGCTCGAGCAGCTCCTGCTCGAGATCGGCGTACCCCGCGAGACCATTCCGCCGGACCTGGCCCGCCGCTCCGACAAATGGCGAAACGCCATGCGCGCGAAGCAGATGTACCTCACCTTCGACAATGCGCCGGACAGCGATCACGTCCGCGACCTGCTGCCCCTGTCCCCCGGCAGCCTGGTCGTCATCACCAGCCGCACCCATCTGACCAAGCTCTCCGGCGCCGACCCGCTTCCGCTCGAGGCGATGAACAGCGTCGAGGCCGAGCAACTGCTGGTCCGCTTGGCCGGTCTGCCTCCGGGCTACGACCGGGAGGCCGCCAACCAGATCGTCCGCACCGCGGGGAATCTGCCCTTGGCCCTCAAGCTCATCGCCGGTCACATCGCCTACCACGGCGAGAGCATGCTGGCCTCCTTCGCCACCGATTTCGCCGAGCTGACCGAGCGCAACAAATCCGCGGAACGGGCCGGGGACTCACCCGCCCGCCACATCCTCGACAAGTTCAGCGCCGAGGACGAATCGGTGCGCACCGCCTTCGAGATGTCGTATCGCCGCCTGCGCGATCCGGACCTGCAACGCCTGGTCCGGCTGCTGGGTTCGTTCCCCGGTTCGGAGATCACCGCCGAGATCCTGGGCGCGATGGCCGCGATCTCGCTGGACGAGGCGAAGAACCTGATCAACCGGCTGTTGGAGGCGGGCCTGCTGGATGCGGTCGCCGGACCCAACCACCCGTCGCGGTATCGGATGCACGATCTGAACCGGCTGTGCGCGCAGCTGGAGGCCGAACTGGAACGCCAGCCCGAGGATCGGCGGGTGATGGTCGAGCGGATCGTCGGCCACAGCCTGTCGGTGGCGCGACAGGCGGCGACGTTGCGGCCCTTCGACTCCGCGGGCAGCCGCCACATCGCGACGAGCTCGCTGGATGCCGCCGCGCATGCCCGGGAGTGGCTGAGCCGGGAACGCGAGCTGCTGCTCGGCTGCCTGCCGCTGGCCGGAATATCCTCGGACACCGCCGAATTGGCGCGGCTGCTGGCCTGCCATCTGTGCAGCCTGGGATATTGGTCGGACGCGGACCGGCTCTACGATCAGGCCGCGAGCATCGCGGACCAGCTGGCCGAGCCGGTCGGCCGGGCCTGGGCGGTGCTGGGCCTGGGTCGAATTCAGCGGCTGCGCGGCAATCACGAGAAGGCCGCGATCCTGTTCCAGGAGGTCCATCGCACCGGAGTGACGTTGTCGGACCGCCGGATACAAGTCGAATCCCTGTGTGAGCTGGGGCAATCCGAATGGGTGACCGGACTCTACGGGGACGCTCGCGCGCATTTCCAAGAGGCCCTGGGGATTTCGCGGGAGTTCGGCCACAAGCAGACGGAATGCGATGCGCTGGAGGGTCTCAGCCAGGCCGAACGGATGGCGAGCCGATATCAGATGGCGGAGACGTACTCGAAGGAGGCGCTGGCCATCGCGGCCGAACTCACCGATCTGGAACGGCTGGGCACGGCCCAGTGGGGCTATGCCGAGGTGGTCCGGCTGTGGGGCCGGTTCGACACCGCGAAGGAGCGGTATCTGATGGCGCAACGCATCGCGCGCAGCATCGAGCACCGCAAGATGGAGGGGGATGCCCTGCGCGGGCTCGGCCATGTCGAGCGGATGGTGGGGAACGTCGATACCGCGCGCAAGCGCTACGAGTCGGCGCTGGAGATCGGCCGTCGCATCGGGGACCAGTACAGCGCGGAATGGTCGCTGTGGGGCCTGGGCAATCTGGCGCGTGCGCGCGGCGACCACGAGGAGGCCCGCGACTGCTTCCGGGAGGCGTATGTGATCGCCAAGCTCATCGACGACCCGCTCGGCCAGATCCATACCCTGCGCGGCCTCGGGCACACCTATCGCCAGCAGGTCGACCGGACGGAAACCGAGAACTACCGGATGGCGCAACGCAATTACGAAGAGTCTCTGTCGATCGCCGAGCGGATCGGCGACCAGCTGGGCACGGCGGACGGCCTGCGCGCGCTGGGCAAACTAGCGGTGCGGGTCGGCGATCACGACACGGCGAAGGACATGCTGGACCGGGCGTACCAGCTCTACGCCGAGATCGAGTCGCCCTGCGCCGAGCTGTTGCGCATCGAACGCGCGAAGCTCGGCTGTTGATGAACTGCCGGACCGAGCTGAGGTGCGGACGCTGAGGAACCCCCTCCGATCCTCAGCGCCCGCCCGCGTCCGTCGGTCAGCGCAGCGCTCGCCGCGATGCCGATCGGACCGATTCACCCTCCTGGTCGGGGTGGCGGTCGCGGCCGCTTTGGCGTAGTGCCAGCAGGCACATGGCGTCGGTGACGCTGAGGCCGAGCATTTCCGCGTGCAGGGCGGCGACCTCCTCGTCGAATTCGCCTCGGGGGCGGAGTAATCCGATCAGGATCATCTCGGCCAGCACCACGCCGGCCATTGCCTGCTCGCGAGTCAGCCGCCGGTAGGTGGGCAGATAGCTGAGTACCCACCGGCCGCGATGTTCCTCCGGTACATCGATGCGGAAGGCTACCTCGTGTGCTACGTCCGAGGTAATCATCCAATTCGAATCCTGCACCATTGATCAGATCCTTCTCTCGATCGCGGACCCGTCCCCCGCGCCCGTGCTGGTCTCTCAATGATCGCGAAGAGGCGAGCGCCGTTCGATCCCATGGCGTTTCGCGAATTCTTGGCGCATCACGCGTCCTTGACCAGGTGAAATATGCGCGGTACCAAGGAAATGTTCACAACTTCGGGGGAAGGTTCCGTGGCATGCGGCAGAGCAGGGGGAACGGGGATACCGATGAGGTCAAGGCGGAGGCCCGCGAAGAGCTGCGCGGGGTGCTGCTCGGTATCGGGTTGCGGGAGAACGAGTTGCTGGAACCACTGGTCGCCGAGCTGCGGTTCCGGGGCTGCCGGCCGCGCAAGTCCTGGCGTCTGGCGAACGAATTCACGCAGCAGCAGGTCGCGGCCGAGTTCAACCGGCTGACGGGGAAGCCGAACGCGCCCATGAAGGCGGCGCGGATCTCGGAGTACGAGTCGTGGCCGGTGCCCCGGGGGACCGGACGCATGCATCCGCGACCCACCCTGGAGGTGCTGAAGAATCTCGCGGCCATCTATAGGACCAGTTGGGATCGATTGGTGGACACCGCCGATCTCGCGCAGATGCCCAGCGCGGAGGTCGCCGCCTACCGGGCGGTGGTGTCGCGGCGCACCACGGCGCTGGCGCGCTGGGTGGCCCCGGAGACCATCCGCAACGACGTCTCGGGACGGTCCGCGCGCTGGCGGCACGAGATGCGGGATCGGCGCTCGCTCATCGTGTTCGACAACGCGCTCGACTCCAAGCAGGTGCGGGCCCTGCTGCCGGAGGCACGCGAATCCGTCCCTCTCCCCGATCGGATTCAGGAAGACCTCCGCCGCCTCGGTTTCGGCTGCTGATCCGGATCGCCGTTCGGCAACGACATATACACGGCCCGATACCGGCACCGTATCGAAATCGAGGATGCTCGTGATGTCCTTGCATCAGTGAAAGCCATTGCCTACCAATGAGATAGGTGCCGGACGCGGGAGTTTACAACGCGACCGGTAGGGAGGATCTGATGGTGACACACAATCACAATTCCGTCCGTGAGCGAGTTTCCGGCCCGGGTTGTGGTGGATCGGACCCCGGCGGTGTCGGCGAGGACGCGCTGCGATGGCTGACCGCGTTGCTCGGCGACGTCGGACTCGCCGACCGTGAGCTACTGGAACCTCTTGCGACAGAGCTCATCCGACGCGGCTGTCGGCCACGTAAAGCCTGGCGGCTCGCGAATCGCCTCAACCAGAATCAAGTTGCCGAGGAGTTCAACCGGATCTCGACGGACAACGGCACGAAGACCGACGGCGGCATGAAGGCACCGCGTATCTCCGAGTTCGAATCCTGGCCCGAGCTCAGCCCCACGGGCAAGCGACGGGCGAGGCCGACCGTCCGATCACTCACGATCCTGGCCACCATCTATAACACCACGTGGGATCGGCTGGTGGACATCGACGACCTGAAGGAGCTGTCCACGGCCGACCAGGCCGCGTATCGGGCCGCGGTGAAACAAAGCCGATCCGGACTCGCCACCCGCAGCGCCATTGCCCTTCTCCCAAGCGAGGGTGTGCCTTTCGTTGGCCGCAAGGCGGCGATGGCCGAGTTGCGCGGCGCGATCGACGACCATTCCCGGGGCGAGCGTGGCACGCTGGTGATCACCGGACTGGCAGGGGTGGGCAAGACGACGATCGCCCGCCAAGCCGTACAGGAGTTCGCGGACCGCTTCCCGGATGGCGTGGTCTGGCTGGACCTGCACGGCCACGATCGGGAATGCGTTCCACGTCGCGCCGAGCATGCCCTGGAGCAGTTGCTCGTGGAGCTCGATGTCAAACCGGCGACCATTCCAGGCGGGCAGGCCCGCTACGCGGAGCGCTGGCGTTGGGAGGCGGGCCGTCGCCGGATGCTGATCGTGCTGGACAACGCCTTGGACAGCAGACAGGTCCGGCCGCTGCTGCCGCAGTCAGCCGGCTGTTTCGTAGTGGTCACCAGCCGCCGGCCACTGACCGGATTGGTCGGAGTACGCCGATTGCATTTGGAGCCGATGGAATTGGCGGAGGCCGAGGAGCTGCTCGTCACGCTCGGCAATCTCGGTCCCGGCTACGACACCGATGCCGTACATCGAATACTGCGCACCTCGGGCGGGTTGCCCCTGCCGATTCGGCTGCTGGCAGGACAGCTCGCTCATCACGGCCCGGGCATGCTGACCGCGATCGCGGGCGATTTCGCCAGTCAGGCCGAGCGGCTGGCCGGACACCTGGCGACGGATCCCGCTGGCAGCGGGGCGGCGAATCGCATCCTCGACCAGTTCGCAGCCGAGGACGAATCCGTGCGGGCGGCATTGGATCTCTCGTACCGGGAACTGCCGGACGAAGCCGCCCAGCGCACGCTGCGGCTGCTCGGCTGGTTCCCTGGTTCCGCCATCTCGGCCGAGACTTTGGCGGCCATGCTGGACCCGGAATGGAATATGCCGGATCCGGCGGTACAACTGCGGCAGTTGTTCGAGGGTGGTTGGCTCGATCCGGTCACCGGCCGTCCCGGTCGACTGCGATACCGGATTCACGATCTGTCCCGCCTGTACGCACGCAGCCTCGCCGATGCCCTGGGCACATCGGCCGAGCATGCCGCCGTGATCGGCCGATTGCTGCGGCACTATCTGGGCGAGGCGCTCGAGATCGAGCCGCCGCAACCGGCACGCCCATTCGGCGCGAACAAAGGCCTTCCACCGCAACGACAACCGAGTCGCCGCCCGGCGGTGGCCCGCGCTCGTGACTGGTTGGTCGACGAGCACGACTCCTTGCTCGCCTGCATTCGAATCGCCGCACTCGACGCCGATACCGCGGCCCTGGCACTGCTGGTCGGAACTCAGCTTTCCGCACTCGGATATTGGGCTGACGCCAGGGAGATGTTCGAGCTCGCACATCTGATCAACACGAACCTGGACGATCGGGTCGGTGCGGGCGATGCCATGTACGGCCTGGCGAATGTGCTGCGGTCGGTCTGTGACTACGCGGGCGCCGCGCGGTGGTTCGAATCTGCGCTCGATATCGCAACGGAAATCGGCGATTCGGCCAGAGTCGCCAGTATTCTCGGCTATCACGCCGAAGTCTGCCGCCACCAGGGCCTTTTCGACATTGCGCTCGCCGAGTCCCTGCAGGTACTCGAACTCGCGCGAGCGTTGGGCGATCCGCTACTGGAATGCGACGCGCTGCGAAATTACGGCCACCTCGAACGAATCGAGAAGAGATCGGAGTCCAGCCACCGTCTCTACATCCAGGCGTTGGGCATGGCGCTGCAGATCGGAGATCGATACGGCGAGGGATGGGCGCTGTGGGGGCTGGCCATTCTCGACCGAGAGCAGGAGATGTTCGCGGCGGCTTGGGAGAAGCTCGAACGTGCCAGAACGATCGCCACCGAACTTCACGACACCTGGCTGGAGGTCGACACGATTCGCGGTATGGGGCACATCCATCGCGAAAGAGGTGAGCACGCCTCCGCCCATCTCCGCTACAGCGACTCGTTGACGCTCGCCGAGCAGACCGACGATTCGCACGGCCAAGCCGACGCTTGGAGAGCGCTGGGCCACCTCGCCCTGCTGACCAATGACGCCGAGCATGCCCGCGAATGCCTGAGCAAGGCGCTGGCAATGTACGAGCCGATCGATGTGATGCTCTTCGATGAGGTCCAGAGGGAGCTGCACGAATTCGGTATGGATGCCCCGGGTTCGGTTGCCTCGCCGGCTGGGCGACGACCCGACGAGCAATCCCTAACAGTCGCTTGATCAGCGAAGGCGGGCGGGCGGGATTACCCTGCTCGCGTGAACCCTGAACGCTGCGACGGCATTGTGCTCGCGGCCGGTGCCGGGCGGCGTTATGGGATGCCGAAGGTGCTGGCCGAGGGCGGTGCTTGGCTGCGTACGGCGGTGACGGCGTTGCGGGCGGGTGGGTGCGAGCGAATCTTCGTGGTGCTCGGGGCAACCGGGCCGGCGCGGCGGGCGGCCGATGGGCGCTGGATGGTGTCGGAGTCCGCGGGCATCGCGCTGCCCGCGGACGTTCGCCCGGTGTGGACCGCCGAGTGGGAGATCGGCGTGAGCGCCTCCATGCGTGCGGGGTTGGCGGCGGCAGCAGCACCCGGCATCAGCGTCCCCGCGGGCCGCACGCACGGCCTCGGGATGGAGGAAACAGCCGGTCATGCGGCATATCAGCCCACCGCACCGAGGATTTTCGACATGCGGAAGACTGCTGTGCGGAATTCCGACACGGAGACTTCCCTCGTGCGGAGTTCCACGATGCCGGGCTCGGCGCACCCGGCCGGAGCGAGCGCGGGCGCGGACGGATCCGATGGCCGGGGGCGGGACGGGGCCGAGATCCTCTGCGGCGAAACCGGACTCGCGGCGGACGGTGCGGGCGTGATGGACGGCGAGCGTGCGCCCGCTGCGTTCGTGGCGATCATGCCGGTGGATACGCCGGATGTCGGCCCCGAGGTGGTGGCCCGGGTGATCGCGGCGGCGCGGGCGAGTGAGAGTCGGTTGGCGCGGGCGTTCTTCGGGACGACGCCGGGGCATCCGGTGGTGCTGGGGCGGGAGCACTGGGCGGGGGTGCGCGCGAGCGCGGACGGAAATTCGGGGGCGGGCATTTATTTGAGGCAACGAGCGGATATGGTGTGCGTCACGTGCGATGACCTCGCTACGGGGATCGATCGGGATCATCCGGCGGATGGCGCACTGTGATCGGGAGCGTGTGATGCGGGAAATCGTCGACGACCTACTTCGGGTGTGGCACAGCGGGCGAACCGGCGGGTTGGCCACTCTCGTTCGGACGCAAGGCGCTACGCCGGTGCCGGTGGGCTCGGCCATGGTGGTGGATGCCGACGGACGGGCCTTCGGGTCGATCTCGGCGGGCTGTGCGGAGGCCGCCGCCTACGAGGCGGCCATGGAGTCCGCGCAGACCGGGCGGCGCGGGCTGCACCGGTTCGGGCCGGGCAGCGGACTGGACGCGCAGATGGACTGCGTCGGGACGCTGGATGTGTTCACCGAGCCGTTCTCGCGCCGGCATTTCCCCGAATTCCCCGATGTGGCAGCCGATGTCGCGGCCCAGCGACAGGTGACCGTCTTCACCGTGGTGTGGCATTCGGACCCGGACGTGATCGGGCAGCACCTGATCACCGACCGCAAGCACGGCACCGAACTGGTGTCGCTGCCGGACTCGGACGTCTTCGTGTCCTCGTTCGCGCGGCCGCCGCACCTGATCCTGGTGGGGGCCAACACCTTCGCGGGCGCGCTGGCCACTCAGGCCAAGCTGCTCGGCTACCGGGTGACCATCGTCGACGCCCGCCCGACCTTCGCCAATGCCGCGGCCTACCCGGGCTGCGAGGTGGTGGTCGACTGGCCGCACCGCTACCTGAACACCCTGGCCTCGGCGGGCGAGATCGACTCCAACACCGCGATGGTGGTGCTCTCGCACGACCCGAAGTTCGAAATCCCGCTGCTCACCGTGGCTTTGCGACTACCCGAGCTGGGGTACCTGGCCGCGCTCGGTACCTCGGCTTCTCACGCGCATCGACTGGAGGCGCTGCAAGCGGGCGGTTTCAGCGACGACATCCTGGCCCGCCTGCACTCCCCCGCCGGACTCGATGTCGGCGCGCGCACCCCGGCCGAGACCGCCGTCGCGATCGCCGCCGAACTGCTGGCGGTGCGCAACGGGACCTCGGCCGAGCCGCTGTCCGCCTCGCCGGGTCAGGGCAAGCGGCACGTGCAACTGGTGCGCTGAGCCACTTCGGTTCCGGTCACTTCAGTTCCGGGTGCTCGGCGAAGACCTCCTTGAGCACCGACAGGTCGAACAGCTGGTTCGCCTTGATGTCGATCTTGGCCTTGCCCAGTGCGGCGATGTTCTGCGCGATCAGATCATCGGTCATGGTGAACAGCCCGTTGGCCTTGGTGTCGGCCGAGACCACCAGCCCGTTCTGCGCCGCCGCCTCCATGGTCTGTTCCTTCTGTTCCAGCCGCTGGTCCTTGCCGTACACCTCGACGGCCAGCCGCGCCGACTCGTCCGCGCTGGCGACGGCGTCCTTCCAGCCCTTGACCTCGGCCATCAGGAACGCCTTCAGCTTCTCGCGCTCGGAGTCGATGGTCTTCTGGCTCACCGTCAGCGTCTCCGCCACCAGCGGCAGCCCGTAGTCGGCGAACAGGAAGTTCACATTCTGGAATCCCTTGGACGCCAGCGTGATCGGCTCGTTGGTGGCATAGCTGACCCAGCCGTCCACCTCACCGTTGGCCAGCGGGGTGGGGTCGAACTGCGCGGGCACGATGGTGACATCGCTGGGCGACATGCCGTTGGCGGTCAGCAGGGCGTTGAAGATGAGCTGGTTGGTGTCCTGCACACCGATCTTGCGGCCCTTCATGTCCTGCGGATTGACGATGGGCTTCTTCGCACTGCTCACGATGCAGAAGGGATTCTTCTGATACGTGGTGCCGACGATCTTGGCGGACAGCCCCTCCAGGACGGCGGGCGCGGTGGTCTGCGGCGCGGACATGCCGATCCAGATCTTGCCGGTGCCCAGTCCGGCCTCCACCGACGTGCTGGCCGCGCCGCCCGCGATCAGGTTCACCGACCCGAATCCCGCGTCCTTGTAATAGCCCTTGGAGTCGGCGAAGTACTCACCGGCGAATTCGATGTTCTTGAGCCAGGACAGCTGGACGGCCACCGTGCCGTACTTGGAACCGTCGGCACTGCTGCCGTTTCCGCCGCCCGACGAACTCGAACCGCAGGCGGCCAGCACACCCGCGCCACCGGCGGCCACACCCGCCAATCCCGCATAGCGGAAGAAGGATCGCCGACCCATGGACAACTGCGAGGCCGGACCCGGCCGGAACAAACCACTCATGCGGGAAATGTAGGCGGTTTCGATTTCGAATATTTTGCTTTTCCGCAGGTATATGTGTGCGGCATGTTAACTACTGGTCTCATTCCCTGCTCTGCTGCGGCGCGAATCGCGCGAGCACCAGGTTCTCCAGCACGCCGACGACGGCGTAGGCGAACACCGACACCACCGTCACCAGCGCGATCGAGGCCCACAGCCGGTTGTACTGGAAGGTGGGGATCGCGCGGATCAATCCCGCCCCCAATCCGGTTCCACTGCCCAGCCATTCGCCGAGCAACGCGCCGATCAGCGCGCCCGGCACCGAGATTCGGGCCGCCGCGAACACCGACGGCAGCGCGGCGGGAATCGCCACCATACGCATGGCGGTCCAGTTCGAACCGCCGTACGCCACCACCAGTTCGGTCGCCTGGCGCGGTGCCGAACGCAACCCGGTCATGATCATCACCAGGGCCGGGAAGAACACCACGATGGCCGCCATCACGGTGACGCCCAGCAGCCCGCGCCCGAAGACCAGCACGATGATCGGCGTGATGGCCACCAGCGGCACCGACCGCAGCAGCATGGCCACCGGCATGAACGCCTGCGCCACCGCCGGAATGCCGATGAACGCCGCGGCCACCACCAGCGCCGCCCCCAGCCCGGAACCGAAGCCGATGAGCGCGTCCCGCAACGTGATCCGCATTTCGTCGAAGATCACCCGGCGGGCGGTGTCCGAGGTCGGACCGGTCACCAGGTACTTCCAGACGTCGCCCGGGCTCTTGCCGACCAGCCCGACCTGCGGGTAGAGCTTCAGGAAGCCGTACCACAGCGCCACCAGCAGGATCAGCGAAACCAACAGCGGCAAAAGGAATTTCCCGATCGGGCGCAACAGGTTCAAGGTTTTCATCACGCCTCCGCTCGCGTCCACGGCACCGCCACCCGCGCCACCAGCGCGACCACGGCGTAGCCGAGCCCCGCCAGCGCGGCCGCGGCCAGCGCCATGCCCCAGGTGCGCGGCACGTTGTAGGCGGTCTGCGCGGCCGTCAACGCCACGCCGATGCCGCTGTCCACGCCACCCAGGTATTCACCGATGATCGCGCCCAGCACCGCCGAGGGCGCGGCGATCTTCAACGCGGCCAGCGTATTCGGCAGCGCCGCGATCAACTGCACCCGCCGCAGCCGCTCCCACCGGCCGCCGCCATAGGCCCGCACCAGGTCCAGGCTGGTGCGATCGGCCGACCGCAGGCCGGTCACGGTCCCCACCATGGTGGTGAAGAAGCAGTACATGGCCGCCAGGAACACCGTCGGCGTGCGACCGCCGAACACCACCAGGATGATCGGCCCCAAGGCCAGCAACGGCGTGCAGTAGCTGAGGATGGCCAGCTGGGTGACCAGCATTTCGATCGGCGGGATCAGCACCACCAGCACCGCGAGCGCGATGGCCAGGGCATTGCCCCATGCGAACCCCTGCAGCGCGCCCCAGGCCGTGACCCGGAAGTTCGGGCCGTACAGCGCCCACCCGTCGGAGTACATGGTGTGCACGACATTCCACGGGCTGGGGATGGTGCCGCCCGCGATCCGCAGTTCGGCCAGCACGGTCCAGATGACCAGCAGAGCCGCGATGCCCACCAAGCCGCCTAGTCGGGTGGTCCAGAATCTCATTGCGCCCCAGTTCATTCCGACGCCACCCCGCCGTGTCCGCTGCGCCCGAACAGCAGCTCCAACAGATAGTCGTGCAGCTTGTGGAACTCCGGGGAGCGCATCATCTCGGGTGTGCGCGGCCGGGGCAGGTCGATGTTCACGACCTCGACGATTCGGCCCGGGTGCGGGCTCATGACGGCCACCACGTCGGAGAGGAACACCGCCTCGCTGATGCCGTGCGTGACCATCAGGGTGGTGGCGGGTTTCTCGGTCCAGATGCGCAGCAGTTCCAGGTTCAGCCGCTGGCGGGTCATGTCGTCGAGCGCGCCGAAGGGCTCGTCCAGCAGCAGCACGGTCGGCTTGACCACCAGCGCGCGGGCGATCGAAACCCGTTGCCGCATACCGCCGGAGAGCTGTGCGGGCTTGGCCTTCTCGAAACCCTCCAGGCCGACCAGGCGGATCAGATCGGCGACCAGCTCCTTGTCGGCGGGCAGGCCCGCGACCTGCAGCGGCAGCTTGATATTGGATTCGACACTGCGCCAGGGCAACAGCGCCGAATCCTGGAAGGCGATCCCGAACTCGTGCCGCCGCCGCAGCTCGGCGGGGGTCTCACCGTTGATCTTCGCGGTGCCCTCCGACGGTTTCTCCAGATCCGCGAGAATGCGCAGGATGGTGGACTTGCCACAACCCGACGGCCCGAGCAGCGAGAGGAACGCGCCCTGGGCGGTGTGCAGATCGACCGCGTCGAGCGCCTGCACCGTGCGCCGCCCGGCGCGGAAGGTCTTGCTCAGCCCGCTGATGTGAATGCCCGTTCCCGCGGCGACTTCCGAACTCATAGGGCAACGGTAAGGGCCGGGAATTGCACGCAGATTGCGAATCGGCAGACCAGATTTCGCCATTGTTACCGCGAGGCGAGTGGATTGTTACCACCAGGCGGGTGGTTCGAACCAGTCCCGGGCTTCCTTGCGGAACAGCAGAATGATCACCGCCAGCGACACCAACGGCCCCAGCGGACCAGGTGGGCGACCCTCGGTGATGGACGGCACGGTCCACAGCATGTTCATGACGGAGACCAGAATCGCCCCGATCCGCACCGATTGGCCCTCGGAGTTGAAGGTCAGCGCGACCAGTCCGAGCAGGAATGCGGGGACGAAGGGCACCACGGTCGGTATCGCCGCCCGCGCCCCGAACAGCCACGCCGACGAGGCCACGCACACGATCCCCAGTCCGGCCATCCCCAGCGCGAGTACCTGTGCCGCGCGTACCACCCGCGGCATCCGATATCTGTCGCCCACACCCGACCCCGGATCGGGCTGAGTATCTAGGTCGGACACTCCCCCAACCTAGCCCCGCATCACCCCCTAAGGCCGCCAACCACGCCGCCGCGCGGCTCAGTTCACAGCTACCCCGGGCGGCGGCGCCGCGATACTCACGGCCTGACGGCGACGGATTCGAGTTCGCGGACCTGCACCGTGGGCAGCAGGCGGTCGCGCAGTACCCGGTCGATCTCCCCCGCGACCGGAATGACCACGGCGGCAGCCGAAGTGGCCACCGCGTCGACCAGCAGGGCCGGCCAGTCCGGCGCGGATTCCGCGGCGAGCGCGGCCACGATGGCCGCCACCGCGGCGTCCCCCGCGCCGGTGGGATTGCCCGCCAGCGGTTTCGGCAGCGCGGCCGTCCAGGCGCGGGTCGGGGTGACCGCGACCATGCCCGCACCACCGCGGGTCACCACCACCGCGCCCACGCCATCGGCGATCAACGGCTCCACGCAGGCGAGGATCTCCGGGATGGTGCCGGCCGGGCGGCCGGTGAGCCGTTCCAGCTCATCGACATTGGGGGTGAGCACCACCCCCGGCACGCCGGCCGCCAATTCCAGCGCCTGACCGTCGAAATCGCAAATGGTGGGCACGCCCGCGGCGATGGCGGCGCGCGCCAGCTCGGCGGGCAGGCCCGCGCTCACGCCGCCGGGCAGCGAACCCGCGATGACCAGGCCGCTCATGTCCGAGAGCAGTCCCGCGACCCGCACCCGAAGCTGGTCGACGGCATGCGGTTCGGTCACCCGCGGCCCGGGCTCCCAGAGCGCGGTGGCGGTGCCGTCGTCGGATTCGCTGATCACCACCGTGCGCCGCACCCACGGCAGCGCGTGCACGAAATCCACCGGCATCTCGAGTTCGGCGGCGGCCGCGAAGGAGTGGTCGGAGAATCCGGTGGCGCGCGCGTATTTGCCGAGCTGGTTCAGCACCCGGGTGACATTGATGCCGCGTCCGCCGAGTCGTTGATCCACCGAGCGCACCCGTTGTGCCCGTCCCCGCTCGAAATGCTCGACCCGGTAGGTCATGTCGTAGGCGGGATTCATGGTCACGGTGACGATCACCTCCCCATCTCTGCACGTCACGGCACCGGATGCAACCCCGGGAACACAATGTGGCACCGAATGTCGTTGCAATTCCGCGATATTCAAGGGGCAATATGTCGCCCGTGCATCCGCTTCCGCCGAAACACCTGCTGCTGCAGGCCTGCCGCGGCCTGCCCCCTGACGATCATCCGGTGCTGCGCTGCGCCGGCTTACTCGCGGACCTGCACGAACGGCGGCTGACCAGTGCCAGAGGCACCGACCGGATCGACCACGACCGGGCGCGGCTGGTGCACGACATCGACAGCTGGGTGGCGGCCGAACTCCCCAAGGCCGCGCGCGACGCACACCTGCACACCGAGACCGTGGGGACGGTGGTGGATCGGCTGGCCCAGTTCTCGGCGCTGGCCTACCTGACCCTGGCCATGTCGCCGGACGACGCCATGCACGATGCCGCCCAGCGGCTCACCGAATTGGCCATCGCCTACGAGGATCTAGCCGGTGAACTGGCCGCGGGGCGCCGGCGGCTGCCGAACCTGATGGGCACGCACGACTATGAATCGTGATTCGAGATCGGCACGAATCGTGATTCGAGACCGGCACGAATCTTGACCGCGGCCGGCGGTGCCCGGCGAGGGGGCGGGGCACCACCGGCCACAAGGGTGGACCATGCGCAATCCACCGTCGATTTCGAGCGGGCGGCACGAGTTCGCAGGGAATCCGCGTGGGAGTGCGGTGGCAGTTCCTGCGACTCGTCACCTGACAACCGTCCGGTCGAACGTCGACCTCTGAATCATGTCGCCCGAAGCTCGGAGCGCGCCTTATTCCAGCTGTGAATCGTCTGTGAGCCGGATGCCCTCGGGTAACAGGGCGCGGATGGTGTCGATGGTGTCGGCCTGATGCGGTTCCTTGTCGGGGCGGTAGCGCACCACGCGGGCGAAACGCAGAGCCGCGCCGCCGGGGTAGCGGGGGCTGGCCTGGACGCCGTCGAGGGCGATCTCGACCACCAGTTCGGGGTGCAGGTAGACCGTGGTCGCGTCGCGTTCGCGCTCGTGACGCGGGAATTCGGCTGTCTGCCATTGCAGTAGCGCGTCCGTGAGGCCCTTGAAGGTCTTGCCGACCATGATCGGCTCGCCGCCCTCGGGATCGCGCGCGCCGAGGTGGAGGTTGGACAGGTAGCCGGTGCGGCGGCCGTAGCCCCATTCCGCGCCCAGCACCAGCAGGTCCAGGGTGTGGGTGGGTTTGATCTTCTGCCAGGAACGCCCGCGGCGGCCCGCGGCATAGGGGGCGTCGAGCGACTTGATCATGATGCCCTCGTGGCCCGCGGCCAGTGCGCCGTCGAAGTATTCGGCGGCGGTTTCGGGATCGGGGGCGATGAGGGCCGGAATGCTCAGGCCGCACGCCACCTTGGTGAGGGCGGCGCGCCGCTCGCGCAGCGGCGCGTCGAGCAGGTCCGCGCCGTCGAGGTGCAGGCAGTCGAAGAAGTACGGGTGCAGCAGCAGTTCCTGGGCGGTGGCCGCGCCGAAGCGGCTCATGGTCTCCTGGAAGGGACGGGGACGGCCGGAGTCGTTCAGCGCCAGGGTTTCTCCGTCGAGGACGACGCTGGTGCAGTCCAGATTCCGCACCAGATCCACCAATTCGGGCACGCTCGCGGTGATATCGCGCAGCGTGCGGGTGAAGATCCACACTCGGTCGCCGTCGCGATGCACCTGAATTCGCGCGCCGTCCATCTTGTGCTCGACGGTGGCCTCCCCGCCGAATTCGGCCAGCGCCTCGTCCAGACTCGCGCCGGGCGAGGCCAGCATGGGCTGAATCGGACGGCCCACCTCGAGGCGGAAGGCCGCCAGCGCCGCCACGCCGCCGGTGCGGGCCGCGACCGCGGTGACCGGCAGCCGCCCGGACAGCATGTGCGCCCGGCGAACCGCCGCGATCGGCACGTCGAAGGCCAGCGCGACCGCCTCGGCGACGATGGCGGTGAGCGCGCCCTGGCGCATCTCGCCGGTCAGCAATCGGATCAGGAAGTCGTGTTCGGCCTTGGTGGTGCGGGCGAACAGGGCGGTCAGCAATTCCTGGCGGCGCGCGGTCGAACCGCTGCCGCCGACCCCCGCGAGTTCGGAGAAGGCGTCGTCCACCGCCGCCACCGACAGCGTGGGTTCGGCGGCGGACTCGACCTCGAGGGTGGTCAGCGTGCGCCACCCGGTCCCGATCCGGCCCTGCGGCAAGTCACCGGACAGCCACGCCACGACCTGCGCCAATTCCTGCGGCGCGGCCCTTTTCAGCAGCTCGGCAAAGACATTGATCTTGTTTTTCCGCGACGATGTCGCCCGCACATCCCGTGACGCCTCAACCACATCGGACAAGAGCACGTGTCGACCGTAGCCGGTGCCACCGACACGGATGTGACACAAAGCTCAGCACGTCTGTTAATCCTGGCGTTGGCAACCGTGCTAATACGTCCATAAACTTGCACGCATGGCCAAGACTTATGTCGGGGCGCGGCTCCGCCAGCTGCGTACCGAGCGCGGTTTGAGTCAGGTCTCGCTCGCCAAGAAGCTCGAGATCTCCGCGAGTTATCTGAATCAGATCGAACACGACGTTCGCCCGCTCACCGTACCGGTCCTGCTGCGGATCAGTGAAGTCTTCGGGGTGGACGCGGGCTTCTTCTCCTCCCAGGACGACACCCGGCTCATCGCCGAGCTCCAGGAGGTCGTGATGGACCAGGAGCTCGGGGTGGAGGCCGACGCGCAGGAGATCGCCGAAATGGTCTCCGCGCACCCGGGTTTGGCGCGCGCCATGGTGAACATGCACCGCCGCTACCGCAATACCACCGCGCAGCTGGCCGCGGCCACCGAGGATCGCTTCGCCGACGGCAGCGGCTCGGCGGCCATTTCCAAACCGCACGAGGAAGTGCGGGACTACTTCTATCAGCGGCAGAACTACATCCACGAATTGGATACCGCCGCCGAGGAACTCACCCATCGCATGCGTTTCCACGGCGGCGACCTGAAACGCGAGATTCCGCGCCGGCTGGCCGACGAGCACGGCGTGCAGATCGTGGAGCGCATCGATCTGGGCGACGGCGTGCTGCATCGCTTCGACCCCGAGGCGCGCCGCCTGGAAATCGCACCGCATCTGTCCGGCGGCCAGCGGGTATTCAAGCTGGCGGCCGAACTCGCGTACCTGGAATGCGGCGATCTCATCGAAAAGCTGGTCGCCGAGGGCAATTTCAGCGGCCACGAGTCGATCGTGCTGGCGAAACTGGGCCTGGCCAACTATTTCGCCGCCGCCACGGTTCTGCCGTACGCCCATTTCCACGAGGTGGCCGAGGATTTCCGCTACGACATCGAGCGCCTGTCGGCCTTCTTCACCCAGAGCTACGAGACCATCTGCCACCGCCTCTCGACGCTGCAGCGCCCCAAACTACGCGGCGTCCCCTTCTCCTTCGTCCGCGTGGACCGCGCCGGCAATATGTCGAAACGCCAGTCCGCCACCGGTTTCCACTTCTCCTCCAGTGGCGGCACCTGCCCGCTGTGGAACGTCTACGAGACCTTCGCCTACCCCGCGAAGATCATGACCCAGATCGCCCAGATGCCCGACGGCCGCAAATACCTCTGGGTCGCCCGCACCGTCGAACGCCGCGCCACCCGCTTCGGCGACCCCAGCAAAACCTTCGCCATCGGCCTCGGCTGCGAACTCCGCCACGCCGGCCGCACCGTCTACGCCGACGGCCTCGACCTCAACGAGCCCAAGGCCACCCCCATCGGCGCGGGCTGCCGAGTCTGCGAACGCTCCAACTGCCCCCAACGCGCCTTCCCCCCGCTGGGCAAATCCCTCGACATCAGCGAACACCGAAGCTCCATCTCCCCCTATGTCATTCAGTGACCGATTCGATGACTGATCCGGCGCGGAAACCCGGGTGCACGCCCAGCTCACCGCGCGGGCGCAGCATCGGGGTCGGCAGTGGTATCGGCGCCGTCCCCGGCATGATCGGCGCGCTCGTCGTGGGTATCGGCATCACGGTTGCCACCATGGGCGGCGGCGCGCTCGCCCTGCCGACACTTCGATCGCAGACTACGTCACGCGGACCTGCGGCGATGCCCGGCAGGCGGGATGAACCAGGCTGCGGTGAGCAGAAATTCACGTCTACGCAACAGTAGATATCCGGGCTTCATCGAGAGACATTCCGGCGCAACACTTCCGGTTTACCGTTCCGTTCCACGAATACAACCGTTGTATACGCGGCGGTATTCGTAAGCGGCGCAGGTGGCGTCGCGGCTCATCGTGAAGTGAAGGATCCGCCCCATGCACGACTCTTCCCGCCGGGACAGGGCTTCCCGCCTGATGAAGGCGATCACCATTCCGACCGCACTGGCCTTGTCCGCCGTGATGGTCGCCGGTTGCGGGTCGCGCGACAGCGACACCGCGTCGGGTTCCAATGCCAAGTCCTGCGTGGACACTTCGAAGGACACCATCAAGATCGGGTCGCTGCATTCGCTGACCGGCACCATGGCGATCAGTGAGGTGACCGTCGCCAATGCCACCAAGCTGGCGGTGGATCAGATCAACGCCGCGGGCGGCGTCATGGGCAAGAAGCTCGAGATCGTGCTCGAGGACGGCGCGTCGGACCCGAAGACCTTCGCCGAGAAGGCCGAGAAGCTGATCAGCTCCGACTGTGTGGCCGCGGTGTTCGGCGGCTGGACCTCGGCGTCGCGAAAGGCCATGAAGCCCAAGTTCGAATCGCTGAACTCGCTGCTGTACTACCCGGTCCAGTACGAGGGCCTGGAGGACTCCAAGAACATCTTCTACACCGGCGCGACCACCAACCAGCAGATCATCCCGGCGCTGGACTACCTCAAGCAGAAGGGCATCACGTCCCTCTACCTGGTGGGCTCGGACTACGTCTTCCCGCAGACCGCCAACCGCGAGATCAAGGCGTACGCCAAGGCCAACGGCATCGAGATCAAGGGCGAGGACTACGCGCCGCTGGGCTCCACGGATTTCTCCACCATCGTCAACAAGGTCCGCAACTCCAAGGCGGGCGCGGTCTTCAACACCCTCAACGGCGACTCCAATGTGGCGTTCTTCCGCGAGTACGCCAACGCGGGCCTGAAAGCCGCTGACATGCCGGTGGTTTCGGTGTCCATCGCCGAGGAGGAGGTCGGCGGCGTCGGCGTCCAGAACGTGGCGGGCCAGCTGACGGCGTGGAACTACTACCAGACCGTCGACACCCCGCAGAACAAGGCGTTCGTCACCGCCTACAAGGCCGCCTACGGTGCCGCCAAGCCCACCTCCGACCCCATGGAGGCCGCCTACACCTCGGTCTACCTGTGGAAGAACACCGTGGAGAAGGCGAAGTCCTTCGCGGTGGCCGACATTCAGAAGGCCGCCGACGGCGTCAGCTACGACGCGCCTGAGGGCACCGTCACCATCGACGGCTCCAACCACCACATCACCAAGACCGCGCGCATCGGCGAGATCCACCCCGACGGCCTCATCTACACGGTCTGGGACTCCGGCAAGCCGATCCAGCCGGACCCGTACCTGAAGAACTACGACTGGGCCAAGGGCCTCAAGTAATTCGGCGGCCGCCGATGAGGGGCGGCTGGTGCGGGTCCGCGTGATCTCTCACAGCGCGTCGGCGGGCCGACAGTGGTCTGTACTCGCACCAGCCGTACGGCGTTCTCCACCAATAGAACTCAAGAGGTAACGATCATGGACGCTGCTGTCGGACAGCTCTTCACGGGGCTGAGTCTGGGCTCGATCCTGCTGCTCGCCGCGCTGGGCCTGTCGCTGACCTTCGGTCAGATGGGCGTCATCAATATGGCGCACGGCGAATTCATCATGGCCGGCTGCTACACGACCTACGTGGTGGAGCAGACGATCTCGGCGACGGGCGTGGCGCTGATCGTGTCGCTGTTCGTCGGCTTCCTGGTCGGCGGTCTGCTGGGCGCGGCCCTGGAGATGGGGCTCATCCGCTGGATGTACGACCGGCCGCTGGACACCCTGCTCGTCACCTTCGGTGTCGGGCTGATCCTGCAGCAGGCGGTGCGCGACATCTTCGGCGCGCCCGCCAAGAACGTGGTCGCGCCGCACTGGCTGACCGGCGGCATCACCATCGCGGGCACCGTGGTGCCCAAGACCCGCATCTTCATCATGGTGCTGGCCGTGGCGGCGGTGATCGCGCTGGCCACCGCGCTCAAGACGACACCGCTCGGTCGCCGGATCCGGGCGGTGGTGCAGAACCGGAGTCTTGCCGAAACCTCCGGTGTCTCTTCGCGTCTCACCGATGTGAGCACGTTCTTCATCGGTTCCGGACTGGCTGCCGTGGCCGGTGTGGCGCTGACGCTGATCGGCTCCACCAGCCCCACCATCGGGCAGTCGTACCTGGTCGACGCCTTCCTGGTGGTCGTCATCGGCGGCCTCGGACAGATCAAGGGCACCGTCATCGCGGCCTTCGCCATGGGCCTGCTGAATTCGTTCGTCGAGTACTCGACCACCGCGACGGTCGCCAAGGTGATCGTCTTCGTCGTGGTCGTCATCTTCCTGCAGGTCCGCCCGCAGGGTCTGTTCACCGTCCGGACGAGGAGTCTGGCATGACCACCATCCAGCGCCTCGGCGCCAACTCGTCCCTGAAAGCCCTGGGCGGCTTCGTCATCGCCGCCATCGTCCTGTTCGGCGTCGCCCCGGCGGCGCTCAGCGATTTCCGGTTGAGCCTGCTGGCCAAGTTCCTGTGCTTCGCCATCGTCGCGGTCGGCATCGGCCTGGCCTGGGGGCGCGGCGGCATGCTCACCCTCGGTCAGGGCGTGTTCTTCGGCATCGGCGCGTACATCATGGCCATGCACCTGCAGATGGCCGACGCCGCCAAGGCGCACGAGGACGTGCCGGAGTTCATGACCATCGCGGGCGTGGACCAATTGCCCTCGTACTGGAAGCCTTTCGAGTCCGCGCCGGTCGCGATCCTGGCGATTCTGGTGCTGCCCGCCGCGATCGCGGCCGTGCTGGGTTTCGGCGTCTTCAAGCGCCGGGTCAAGGGCGCGTACTTCGCCATCCTGAGCCAGGCGCTCGCGGCGGCGCTGGCGATCCTGCTCACCGGGCAGCAGACCATCGGCGGCTTCACCGGGCTGAGCGACTTCAAGTCGTTCTTCGGCTTCCGCCTCGACGACCCGGTGAACCGGCGCATGCTGTTCTTCATCGCGGCGGGCACGCTGCTCGTCGTGGTGGCGGTGGCGCGCCAGCTCATGCGCAGCCGGTACGGGGAACTCCTTGTCGCCGTGCGCGATCAGGAGGAGCGCGTCCGCTTCCTGGGTTACGACCCCGCCAATATCAAGATCGTCGCCTATGTGGTGGCCGCCTTCTTCGCGGGCATCGCGGGCGCGCTGTTCACGCCGATCGTCGGCATCATCTCCCCCGCCGACATCGGCGTGGTCCCGTCCATCGCCTTCCTGATCGGCGTCGCCATCGGCGGCCGCACCACCCTGCTGGGGCCGGTGCTGGGCGCGGTCGGCGTGGCGTGGGCGCAGACCACGTTCTCCGAGCACTTCCCGTCGGCGTGGACCTATTTCCAGGGTGCGCTGTTCGTCGTGGTCGTGGGCTTCATCCCGGCCGGTCTGGCCGGATTCGGGCCCATGGCAAAGCAATTGCTCGAACGGCTGCGGCCCGCCCGCGAGGCGGGCGTTCCGGTCGAGGTGTCGGAGGCGGGCCCCGAGCCGGTCGAGACCGACGCGCCCGCCGTCGAGGAGAAGGTGGAAGCCTGATGGCCGAGTATCTCGAAATCAGCAAGCTGTCGGTCAGTTTCGACGGCTTCAAGGCCGTCTCCGACGTCGACCTCACCGTGCTGTCCGGCGACCTGCGCTTCCTCATCGGTCCCAATGGCGCGGGCAAGACCACCCTGATCGACGCCATCACCGGCCTCACCCCGGCCACCGGCTCGGCGCGCAAGAGCGGCACCGAGCTCATCGGCCGCAAGGTGCACCAGATCGCCCGGCTCGGCGTGGGCCGAACCTTCCAGACAGCCAGCGTCTTCGAACAGCTCACGGTGCTGCAGAACCTCGACATCGCCGCGGGCGCGGGCCGCTCCGCCCTGACCCTGCTGCGCCGCCGCACCTCGGTGCTCCCGGCCATCGAGGAGGCGCTCGAGATCACCGGCCTCACCGACCTGCGCGACAAGCCCGCCGGGGTGCTCGCGCACGGCCAGAAGCAGTGGCTGGAGATCGGCATGCTGCTGGTGCAGAACGCCGCGGTGCTGCTGCTGGACGAACCGGTCGCGGGCATGAGCGCCGAGGAACGCGAGGAGACCGGAAACCTGCTGCGCCGCATCGGGAAAGACCGCGTGATCATCGTCGTCGAGCACGACATGGACTTCATGCGCGCCTTCGCGAACTCGGTGACGGTGCTGGCCGGCGGCCGGGTCCTGTCCGAGGGCACCGTCGAAGCGGTGCAGGCCGATCCGAAGGTGCAGGAGGTCTACCTCGGCACCGCCGCGGCGGGTGAACTACCACCGACCACCGAACAGGAAGAGGAGGCCGCGGATGCTGGAGCTCGTTGACCTACACACCGGCTACGGCCGCACCGAGGTGATTCACGGTGTGTCCCTGACGGTTCCGGAGAACGGCGTCGCGGCCATCATGGGCCACAACGGGGCCGGGAAGACCTCGCTGCTGCGCGCGGCGGTCGGACTGCTGCCCGCCAAATCCGGCAGGATCCGCTTCGACGGCACGGACATCACCAAGCTGTCGCCGTCGCGCCGGGTCAAACGCGGTCTCGCCTACGTCCCGCAGGGGCAGCAGAGTTTTCCACAGCTGTCCACAATGGAGAACCTGCAGGTGGTGGCGGACGGCCGCAAGCGCGGCAAGGAACTCGTCGCCGAATCGCTGGACCTGTTCCCGGCGCTGCGGGAACTGCTGTCCCGCAAGGCCGGACTGCTCTCCGGCGGCCAGCGCCAGCAGCTGGCCATCGCCCGCGCCCTGATCACCGAACCGAAACTGCTGATCCTCGACGAACCCACCGAAGGCATCCAGCCTTCGGTGGTCGCCGAGATCGAACGCACCATCATCGAGCTCACCGCCCGCGGCGGCCTGAGCGTGCTGCTGGTGGAACAGCACATCGGTTTCGCGTTGCAGGCCGCGCAGCAGTTCTACGTGCTGCGCTCGGGTCGCGTCACCTCCTCCGGTGCGGGCGGCGCCGGTGCGGAGCCCGCGGTGCGCCTGGCCATGGCGATCTGACCGGACGCCGACGTGAACGCGCGCAGGGGGCGTATTCCGTTGTCCGAGCGGGTCTATCGCAGCCTCCAACGCGATCTCGCGGCCGGGACGCTGGTGCCGACCGAGCGGCTCGGCGAGGAACGCCTCGCCGAGACCTACGGCGTCTCCCGCACTCCGGTCCGCGAAGCGCTGGCCCGCCTGCTCTCCGACGGCCTGCTGGAGCGGCACTCCGACGGCCTCTACCCGTACCGGCCCCGGGTCGACGAACTCGGCGACCTGTACGAGCTCCGAATCGTGCTGGAGGCCAGAGGAATTCAACGCCTTCAGGCCACCCCGGCCACGGTGCCCGAATCCCTGACCATCGCCGCCGGACCACCGGCACCGGTGGCTGTCATCCCCACCGGATCGCGCGGTGCGGCAGTCGGCGACCCGGCCGACCCGGATCGGATTCCCGCTCGCGACACGGCATCGGACCGGGACGGCATCGCTTCGACAGGCTCGATCACCTGGGTCGCGCCCACCGGCCCCGGATCCGACCGCCGGCCGCCGACCCGCCCGCACGATGTGACCGCGGTCCGGCACGAGCTCGAGACCTGGCTGCGGATTCGCGAGCATCCGCCGGAGTCCGGAACCGCGCTCATCGCCGCCGACGAGGAGTTCCACACCACGCTGCTGCTCTCGGCCGGGAATTCCGCACTGGCCGACGCCCTCTCGACTGTCCACGCGCGCGTGCGGCCGGTCCGGGCTCTCGACCTGCCCACCCCCGGGCGCATCGCCGCCATGGCCGACGACCACATCGCCATCGCCGAACACCTGCTGGCCGGTGACCTGGACACGGCTCTGCGCACCCTGCTGGCCCACCTCACCAGCTCCCGCGCCCACGTCCTGACCCGCGCCCGCCGCGCCCTCGAACTCACCAAACTCGCCCAGGCCGTGCGGGAATGACCTCCGCCGCAAGGCCGGTCGGCGATTGCCGGCCGCGCTGGCCTGGCGAGTGGCCCAGACAGGGTGTTGACTAGGGGAATGGTGTCGATGGAGCCACGTATCACCCCTGGTCGCCTGCGCGAGCTGGGGCCGGTGAACTGGGTTGTCTGGCAGGCGCTCTCCCGTGCCGCGGGCACGGAGGACGCGCATCTGTTCAGCACATTGGGGCGGACCGGCGGGTTGTTCCGGGGGTGGCTGCACTTCTCGGGCCGCCTCATGCCCGGCGGCAAACTCCGCCGCTACGAGTCGGAGCTGGTCATTCTGCGGGTCGCCCACCTGCGCCAGTGCGACTACGAGATGGACCATCACATTCGGCTGGGCCGCCGCGCGGGCGTGACCGCCGAAATCCTGGACCGGCTCCGCGAGGGCCCCGCGGCCCAGGGCTGGACCGACAAGGAGCGCGCCCTGCTCACCGCGGTCGACCAGCTCGTCACCACCCGTGACCTGGACGACGCCACCTGGCACGCGCTCGCCGCCCACTACGACGAGCGCCACCTCATCGAAATAGTGCTGCTCACAAACCAATACGAGGGCCTGGCCAGCACCATCACCGCGCTGCGCATCCAAACCGACCACTGACCAGCCGGGTCAGCGGCGGAGACGCTGGACCGGCTGGGTCGCGGCCACCGGAATGGCGGCCCGGGGCAGCCGGTGGGCGATGGGCGGTTCGGCCGGGTGGGCCACGCGGGCGTGCAGGTGCATGTCGTGCCAGCCGTCGGCGTGCAGCCCCGCACTGCGATTGATGCCCTCCAGCACGAAGCCGGATTTGTGTGCCACCTTGCAGGATTGGGCGTTGTGGACCGAATGCCGGAGCTCCAGGCGATGGAATCCGGCCACCTCGAAGGCCCAGCCCACCAGCGCGTCCACCGCGCGCGGGGCGATACCGCGGCCCCGCGCGGCGGGCACCACCCAGTAGGCGATCTCGGCCTCACCGTGCCAGAGCTCCATGTGATGCAGCGACGCGCGCCCCATCAACCGGCCGGTACGACTGTCCGCCACAGCCCAGTTGGCGGCGGCGCCCCCGGTCCACGAGCGCGCCCAGGAATCCACCCAGTCGCCGGCCTCCTCGACGGTGTCGGCGGTGCGCACGTGCCAGCGCCGGATCGCCGGGTCCTGGAAGGCCGCGTACACCTCCGGCCCGTCCCGGCGCAGCCACGGCCGCAGCACCAGGCCGTCCCCCACCGGGAGAACCGGCTGCGCTGCCCGAGTGAAGGTTTCGGCGGCAACGATTGCCGGGGTTGCTCGCGGCATAGCTGGAATTCTGCCCGCGATCGGCCCGTCCGCGCGGCGAAATTGAGACCATCGTCCCGATCGGTCTGTCCCGCGCGAATTGTCCGCGCGGTCAAACAATGCTCAGGGCCCGCGGTTTTCGATCAAGGCGGCCAATCCGTCCAGTACCCGCGACAGACCGAACTCGTAGGCATGGTCCGCGTTGTAGGCGCTGTCGTGCGCCTGTCCGGCGGCCGCGCCGATCCGGGCAGCCAAGGGATAGCGGTCGGTATCGAAGACCCGCTCGAGCAAGGGCGCGGCGCGCTCCCACCACTCGTGGTCGGACTGCCCGGTCTCGGCCGCGGCGCGCGCGGTGTCGATGGCGAGCTGCGCGGTCGAGGTCACGAAGCCCAGCACGTAGGTGAGCGCGGCGTCCATCTCGAGGTCGTCGAGTCCCAGACCGTCGAAGGCGCGCAGCTCATGGTCGTATTTCGCGGCCACGCCCGGGCCCAGCGGCGGCCGCGTGGTCGGCAGGTACGCGACCCACGGATGCGCGGTGAGCAGGGCGCGATTCTCGCCCGCGATGGTGGAAACCCGCTCCCGCCATGACATTCCGTCCAGATCGTGGCGCGGCATGCGGTGATAGACGGTGTCGAGCATGAGGTCCAGCAGTTCCGCCTTGCCCGGCACGTAGGTATAGGTGGCCATGGGCGTGATCCCCAGCTTCGCGGCGACCGACCGCATGGTGAGCGCCGCCAGCCCCTCGGCGTCGGCGATCTCCAGCGCGGCCGCGATCACGGCGTCCAGGGTGGTGCGCTGCTTGGGCCCGCGGGCCGGACCGCCGGATCCGGGCACGCGCCACAGCAGTTCCAGCGTGCGCACCGGGTCGCCCGCGCTGCTGCGTTCCCCGCCTTTTCCGGCCATTCGCCTCACCTCCGCCGCCGATCGTATCGGTGTGACAGTCGCCACATTGCACCCGATCCGGAATTTCCGTACAAAGTACAGCGTACTTAGTACAGAGTTAATTGATGCCACCTAGGAGGACTCTTGAACATCACCGCTTCCTGCCTCTCCCTGAACGTGCCCGACCCGACCGCCTCGGCGAAGTTCCTCATCGACCACTTCGGCTTCACCGAGAAGATGTCGGCCGACGGTTTCGTCAACGTGACCCGTGACGACGCCGGATTCGACATCGTCTACCTGCGCACCGGACTGGGCAGCTTCAAACCGGAGCGCATCGCGGGCAGCGCGGGCGAGGGCCTGCTGGTCGCCTTCGTCGTCGACGACATCGACGCGGAGTACGAGCGCGTCCGGCAGGAGGGCGTGCCGATCGTGACGCCCATCGAGACCGAACCGTGGGGCGAGCGCTACTTCCAGGCCCTGGACCCCAACGGGATCGTCATCCAACTGGTTCAGTGGGTGTGATCGAAACCGGCGAAAAATAAATTCTGCCGACCGTGTCGATTCCCGCCGGGCCCGATCGAGGAGTAGATGAGGACCAACCAGGGTCCCGCACTTCGACGGAAGGATTCCGATGCGCAAGGTAGTGGCTTTCTCGCACATGACCCTCGATGGCTTCGCGGCCTCGAACACCGGCATGGGACTGGAGTGGACCCACCGCGGCTACAGCCCGGACATGGGCTCGTTCCACGACGACCACATCCGGGCCGACGTCCAGACCGCCGTCTACGGCCGCAAGACCTTCGAGGGCATGCGCGACCACTGGTCGTCGGTGCCGGACAATCCGGACGCCACGGCACACGATCTCAACCACGCCGAATGGGTCACCAATGTCGACAAGATCGCCTTCTCGACGACGCTCACCGACCCGAAGTGGCACAACACCCGGATCATCGCGGGCGACGGGGCCGCGCGGATCAAGGAATTGAAGGCCGAGAACGGCGGCGCACTGGTCATCTACGGCAGCCCTACCCTGACGCACTGGTTCGCCGAAGCCGGGCTCATCGACGAGTACCGGATCATCATCCACCCGGTGACGGTCGGGGCGGGCACCCCGCTGTTCCTCGACAAGCCCACACTGGAACTGAACCTGCAGGAGACGAAGATCTTCGACTCCGGTGCCGTGTACACCCGCTACCAGGTTGCCTGACAGGAGAATTCGACAATGCGACACATGGTGCTGATTCGCCTCGACCCCGCCCAGGCGCCGGAGGGTCCGAGCGAGACGCTGATCAACGACATGAACACCCTCATCGAGGAGATGACCAAAGCGGGCGTCCTGCTCGACACCGCGGGCCTCGGCGTCGAGGAGACCGTCCGCATCCGGCAGACCGCCGGCGCGCAAACCGTCCTCGACGGCCCCTTCACCGAGTCCAAGGAGATCATCGGCGGCTACTGTCTGCTGCAGACCCGGTCGACGGAGGAGGCGGTGGAATGGGCGAGCCGATTCCTGCGCGTCCACGGACCCGAATGGAACATCGAAGTCGAGGTGCGGAAGGTCGAAGGCGGCCAGAGCTGAATCCGCCACCCGCACTCGGGGGTCACGCGCACCGGACGGCCCGCGCGTGACCCCCGAACACTGGCCACCGGAGCACCTCTCCGCCGAGCAACCCACCCCTGCCCGGCGGTCGCCCGTGCAACCTTCACCCACGTCCGCGGCACCCGAGCAGTCCTCCCCCGCAGCAGCCGAGCAACGCCTACCCGGACCCGCGGCAGCCGACCAACCCCTGCCCGGACCCGCGGCAACCGACCAACCCTCGACCGAGCCCGCAGCAGCCGACCAACGCCTACCCGGGTCCGTGGTGGCCGACCAGCCCTCGACCGAGCCCACGGCAGCCGACCAACACCTACCCGGGTCCGTGGTGGCCGACCAGCCCTCGACCGAGCCCACGGCGGCCGACCGGTCCTCGACCACGGATGCGGCGGCCGAGCCACGCTCGCCCGGGGAGCGTGCCCGGCGGGCGGTGGAGGCGGCGTGGCGGATCGAGTGGCCCCGGCTGGTGGCGGGGCTGACCAGGTTGGTCGGGGATATCGCTACCGCCGAGGAGCTCGCTCAGGATGCTCTCGTCGCGGCGCTGGAACAGTGGCCGCGCGACGGAGTCCCGCCGAATCCGGGCGGGTGGCTCATGCTGACCGCGAAACACCGTGCGGTGGACCGGATTCGGCGCGATGCCAACTTCGCGCGCAAGCTGGAGCTGCTCGGGCGGGAGGTGCTCACCGCCGAGCAGCCTTCCGGCGAGCCGGAGCCCACCATTGCCGACGATCTGCTGCGGATGATCTTCACGGCCTGCCACCCCGTGCTGTCGCCGCCCGCGCGGGCCGCGCTTACCCTGCGCATGGTGGGCGGGTTGACCACCGCGGAGATCGCGCGCGCCTACCTGGTGCCGGAATCGACCGTGGCGCAACGCATCGTGCGGGCCAAACGCACCATCGCGGCGAAGCGGGTGCCCTACGAGGTGCCCGAGGGCGCCGAGTTGACCTCGCGCCTGGACTCGGTGCTCGAGGTCATCTACCTGATCTTCAACGAGGGGTACACGGCGACGGCCGGGGAGCGGTGGGTACGCACCGAATTGTGCGAGGACGCACTGCGATTGGCGCGCATCCTGGCCGGGTTGCTGCCCGACGAGCCCGAAGTGCACGGGCTGGCGGCGCTGATCGAACTCCAGGCGTCACGCTCCACGGCCCGCAGCGACTCCGACGGCGGCCTGGTCCTGCTGCCGGATCAGGATCGCTCCCGCTGGAACCGGCTCTATATCCAGCGCGGGTTCACCGCCCTCGCCCGCGCGCACACGGTGAACCGCACGCGGGATCGTGAGCCGGGGCGCTACGCGCTGCAAGCCGCCATCGCGGCCGTGCACGCCATGGCCGTGACCGGCGAGGACACCGACTGGCGTCGCATCGCCGGACTGTACGCGATACTCGCGCAACGGTTTCCGTCACCGGTAGTGGAGCTGAACCGCGCGGTCGCGGTCGCCATGGTGCACGGTCCGGCGGCCGGACTCGAGCTGGTCGACGCGATCGCCGAGACCGGCGCGCTCGACGACTACCACCTGCTGCACGCGGTACGCGGGGATCTGCTGGCACGGCTGGGCCGCGGCGACGAGGCGCGGGCCGCCTTTCACCGCGCGGCCGAACTGACGGCCAATGAGACCGAGCACAAGCTGCTGCTCGACCGGGCCGAGCACCCCGACACTCCACGCTGATCAGGCATTTCGTCCGCGTGTCGCCCGGGCTCACCAATTGAAAGGGCGTAGCGTCAGTTTCGTCTGACGAAAGATATGTCTGTTTTTTCGTGCTTGTTGTGACCATTGGGCGTTGCGCAGAACGGAAGGACCAGGCGTTGCCCGTTTTCGAAGACTCCGACCTCAGGAAGCCCACGCTCCGAGTCGCTTTCCTCGGACTGCTCATGGCCGCCCTGACCCCGCTGACCGTCGCCATCGGCAGCGCCGACGCGCGCACCGATATCGCGAACCCGATCGCGCAGTCCTCGGAGATCCCCGCCGCACTGCCGGTGGATCCCGCCGGCCTCATCCAGCTCATCGGCTCGGCCGCGCGCTACTCCAAGCCCGCCCTGCAGACCGTCGCCCGCTTCGTGGTGCCCGGTGACCAGTGGGATTCCTTCAACGAGATCATCACTCACGAGAGCAACTGGCAGGTCTTCGCGATCAACCCGACCTCGGGCGCCTACGGGCTGGCCCAGGCCCTGCCCGCGCACAAGATGTTCAGCGAGGGCCCGGACTGGATGTTCAACCCGCTCACCCAGATCCGCTGGGCCTACCGCTACATGGTCGCGCGCTACGGCAGCCCCAACGCCGCCTGGGACTTCTGGCAGGCCCACAACTGGTACTAGGGCCTGCCGGTCCCGATCCTCAGCTCAACGCGGCCCGGAAGACCTCGGCGACCGGGGTCGACGGGCGGCCCAGCAGGCGCTGCAGATCACCGGAGTCGACGCTCAGGATGCCGTCCGCGATACCGGCGTCGGCGTCGGCCAGGACCGCGGCGTACCCGGCGTCCAGACCCGCGCCCTGTAGAGCGGCCGCATAATCGGCCTGCGGCAGGTCCTGGTAGCGCACCGGCTTGCCGGAGACCTCCGAGATCACCTGCGCCAGTTCCGCATAGCTGAGCGTCTCGTCGCCGCCGAGCTCGTAGACCTTGCCCTCGTGGCCATCGGTCGTGAGCACGCGCGCCGCGGCCTCCGCGTAGTCGACACGGGACGCGCCGGATACCTTGCCGTCGCGGGCCGCACCGTAGAGCGTGCCGGTCTCGACCGCGTGGGCCAGCCCGCCGGTGTAGTTCTCCCAGTACCAGCTGTTGCGCAGCAGGGTCGTCGGGATCTTCGCCTCGGCCAGCACCGCCTCGGTGCCGGTGTGCTCCTGGGCCAGGATCAGCGGGTTGGCCTCGGCCTTCGGAATGCTGGTGTAGGCCAGCAGTTTCACACCCGCCGCCTCGGCCGCGCGCAGCACATTGGTGTGCTGGGCGACCCGCTTGCCGAATTCGTTGCCGGACACCAGCAGTACCCGGTCCACACCCTGGAACGCCTGCTCCAGCGCCGCCGGATCGTCGAAGCTCGCGGTCCGCACCTCGACGCCGCGCTCGGCCAGATCGGCCACCTTGGCGGAATCGCGGACCACGGCCACCACGGGCTGCGATCCGTCCTTCAACAGCGCCTCGACGACCAGACGACCCAGCTGCCCACTTGCTCCGGTGACTGCGACGGTCATGACTTCCTCCAGTGGTTTCAGGGAATGAACTGCACTCTCGACATGTACTAACTAATAGTAAGCACATCCCATTCCCAAACCGCTACCCGAATGACAGGTAACCTGAATCTCATGACCTCCCAGCCCCCCGACCAGGCGTTCGCGGTCGAACCCACGCTGGAGGCCGACGTCTTCGCCCGCAACTGCTCCTCCCGCCCCGTCCTCCAGGACGTCGCGAGCCGCTGGGGTGTGCTCGCCCTGGCCGCCCTGCGCGAGGGCCCCTACCGCTTCTCGGCCCTGCGCCGCCGCGTCGACGGCATCTCCGAGCGCATGCTCTCCCAAACCCTGCAAACCCTGGAACGCGACGGCATGGTCAATCGCGAAGTCCAGCAATCCATCCCCCCGGTCGTCGAATACACCCTCACCGACCTGGGCGCGCAGGTGGCCGACCAACTCCTCGGCCTCATCGACATCCTCGAGTCGAACATCGACGCCATCACCACCGCGCAGACGAAGTACCACCGCGAATAGACCCAACTCTCGGGACTCTGAGGGGCTTCGCCCCCGAACCTCCTCGAGACTTCGGGGGCCTGCCCCCGGATCCCGCAAGAACGCGGGCAAGCCCCGGACCCACCGGAACTCGGGAGCGGCCCATTACGAGATGGAGGAGTCCCATGCCCGCCGATACCGATCTGCACTACCTCGAACGCTGCGTCGAACTGGCCGAAGAGGCGTTGGACGCGGGCGATGAGCCGTTCGGCTCGCTGCTCGTGGACGCGAACGGAAAAGTGCTGGCGGAGGACCGTAATCGCGTGTCCGGCGGCGATCAGACCCGCCATCCCGAATTCGACCTGGCCCGCTGGGCCGGTGAAAACCTCACCCCCGAGGATCGAGCCACCGCGACCGTCTACACCTCCGGCGAACACTGCCCCATGTGCTCGGCCGCCCACGCGTGGGTCGGCCTGGGCCGCATCGTCTACGCCGCCTCCACCACTCAACTTCTGGAGTGGCTCAACGAATTCGGCGTCCCCGCGGGCCCGGTCCGCCCCCTCTCCATCCGAGAGGTCGCCCCCAACATCCCCGTCTCCGGCCCCTTCCCCGAACTCACCGACCGCGTCTACGCCCTCCACCGTCGCCTACACCTGGCGGACTGACCTCGCAAAGCCATGAAAAAGGCCCTGTGCCAGCGTTTCCGCTGACACAGGGCCGTCGTTCGAAGGCAGGGCTCCGCGCCCACCATCCCCGGGATCCGGAGACTCGCGCCCGCTGTCCCCGGAGTCCGGAATTCGCGCCCGCTGTCCCCGGACTCCGGAGCTCGCGCCTACCATCCCCGGGGTCCGGAGCTCGCGCCCGCTGTCCCCGGAGTCCGGAGCTCGCGCCCACCATCCCCGGGATCCGGAGACTCGCGCCCGCTGTCCCCGGAGTCCGGAGCTCGCGCCTACCATCCCCGGGGTCCGGAATTCGCGCCCGCTGTCCCCGGAGTCCGGAGCTCGCGCCCGCTATCTCTGGGGGTCCGGAGCTCGCGCCCGAAATCCCGAGGGGGTTCGGGGGCGAAGCCCCTGAGAGCTTCTGCGAGTTAGAAATTGATCATGTGGCCTGCGAGGCCGTGGATCGCTTCCTGGATGGCTTCCGACAGGGTCGGGTGGGTGTGGACGTTGCGAGCCACCTCGTTGACCGTGAGGTCCCACTTCTGGGCCAGGGTCAGTTCGGGCAGCAGCTCGGAGACGTCCGGGCCGATCAGGTGGCCGCCCAGCAGTTCTCCGTACTTGGCGTCGGAGACGAGCTTGACGAAGCCCTGGGCGTCGCCGAGGCCGTGCGCCTTGCCGTTCGCGGTGAACGGGAAGGTGGCGACCTTGACGTCGTAGCCCTCGTCGCGGGCCTGCTGCTCGGTGAGGCCGAAGGAGGCGACCTGCGGCTGGCAGAAGGTGGCGCGCGGCATCATGCGGTAGTCGCCGAGCGACTGGGTCTCGGCGCCGGCGATGGTCTCGGCGGCGACGACGCCCATGGCCTCGGCCACGTGCGCGAGCTGCAGCTTGGCGGTGACGTCACCGATGGCGTAGATGCCGGGGACGTTGGTGCGCATGTACTCGTCGATCGCGATGGCCCCGCGGTCGGTGAGCTGCACGCCGGCGGCCTCCAGGCCGTAGCCCTTGACGCGGGGCGCGAAGCCGACGGCCTGCAGCACCTTGTCGACCGTGACGGTCTCGATCGCGCCGGACTTGTTGTCCTTGATGGCGACGGTGACCTTCGACCCGTCGTCGTCGATGGACTGCACGGCCGCACCGGTGGTGATGGTGATGCCGAGCTTCTTGTACGCCTTGGTGATCTCCTTGGAGACGTCGGCGTCCTCGTTCGGCAGTGCGCGGTCGAGGAATTCGACGATGCGCACGTCCACGCCGTAGTTCTTGAGGACGTAGCCGAACTCCATGCCGATGGCGCCCGCGCCCACGATGAGGATGGAGCCCGGCAGGTCGCGGGTGAGGATCTGCTCCTCGTAGGTGACCACGTTGGCCGACAGCGAGGTGCCCGGCAGCAGCTTGGTCTCGGTACCGGTCGCGATGATCACGTTGTCGTACGTGATCTCCTCGGTGCCGCCCTTGGTCAGCGCGACCGACAGCGACTTCGGACCGGTGAACGTGCCCGTCCCGTCGAACTCGTCGATCTTGTTCTTCTTCATCAGGAAGTGGACGCCCTTGACCCGGCCGTCCGCGACCTTGCGGCTGCGGTCGAACGCCGCGCCGAAGTCGAAGGTCGCGTTACCCGAGATACCGAAGGTCTTCGCTTCCTTGGTGAAGATATGAGCCAGTTCGGCGTTGCGCAGCAGCGCCTTGGACGGAATGCAGCCCACGTTCAGGCACACGCCACCCCAGTATTGCTTCTCGACAATCGCTGTTCGCAGGCCGAGTTGAGCGGCACGAATCGCGGCGACGTAACCGCCGGGACCAGCGCCGAGAACGACGACATCGTAGTGGGAAGTCACGGCTTCGAGACTAGACTCCCCCGCCTCCCCGCGCCTCAGCGCCCGGCTAAGAGCCGTCGCCTATTGGCATTGCGTGCCGGCGGCTGGGTGCCGGAACCCATTTTGGGGGTACCCCAGGAGTTACCCGGATCCTCACCAAATCAGTCGTCACGTCACGCCTGAATCGGTCACCGCTTTTCAAGCCTGCCCGGTCTGGAAGCGACTGATCAGTCCGTCACGCACGGTAAACCGCCACGCCGTGCGCATGGCGCCCCACCGGTCGTTCGAATAGTCGGCCACGAATTCCGTCGGGCCGGAGACGGATTCGATCTTCATGCGCCCGTTGGTGGAGAAGATCTCCGAATCGGTCCACTGGGCGAGATTCCGCTCCTGGCCGTCGTCGGTCATGGACGCGTCGGGGGTCAGGGTGGCGAAGAAGGCGTTCGCGTCGCCCGCGTTCACCGCGTCGACGAACTGCTGGACGGTCGGGTCGAGCTCTGTCATCGCTGCATCCCTCTCGGTCGGCGAGCACTGATCGAGCAAACCTCGTGGCGAGTCTAGTCCCGCCACACCTGCCGGGCGACGCGCGCGAAGTTGCCGCCGAACACGGCGGCCCGATCGGCCTCGGACAGGCCGCGCGCGGCCAGCACCTGGTTCAGCCCAGGCACATTCGAGACGCCGAGCAGGTCCTCGGGCGGCACCCATTGCAGCGGGCCGTAGCGGGTGTAGTCCGCGGAGAAATTGGACGGGTCGGCGGCGATCGCCTGGTTGAACTCGTCCGCGTCGAAGGAGAAGTCCGAGCTCACCCCGATGTGCTCGATACCGACCAGTTCCGCACCGTAGACGATGTGGTCGGCCATGGCCTCGATGCGCTCGGCCCGCGCCTGAACCTCATTGTGGCCCAGGAAGATTCCGACTCCGTTGATGCCGATGACGCCCCCGGTGGCGGCGCACGCCTTGGCCTGATCGTCGCCGATATTGCGCGGATGCGCCCACACCGCCGCGAAATTCGAGTGGCTGTAGATCATCGGCACGCTGGTCGTCTCGGAGATGTCGAGGCCGGTGCGCCGCGAGCAGTGCGAGCCGTCGGCGAAAACGCCGACCTCGTTGAGTTTGCGGATGAGCTCGCGACCGTAGCCGGTGAGCCCGGTGTCCTCGGCGTCGAGGCAGCCGCATCCGGCCGCGTTCCGGTAGTTGTAGCTCGGCCCCAGCGAGCGCAGCCCCAATTCGTAGAACAGCTCGACATTGTCGAGGTCGCCCTCCAGCGGTCCGGAGTCCTCCAGATCGAACGCCAGCGCCAGCGTGGCGTCGGTCTCCTCGGTCGGCGTCTCGGGCCAGGCGTCCTCGATGCTGTGCACCAGCCGGAAACGCCCGTCCGTCAGGGCATCTCGCCGGAACTGGGTCACCAACTCCAGCGAGTCCCGAGTGGAATGCGGCGAATATCCGATATTCACCGATAGATACGAACCGGTCGGGTAGCGAGTCAGCTCGGCGAGGTCCGCGGTCGGCAGCAACGGCAGACAGCAATGCTGTTCCCACAGCCGGGGATTGTGCGACACGCCGAGACCTCCTGGATCGGACCGCTATCGAGATCGCAATCCTACTGACCGGGCGGCGCTCTGCCCGATTACCCGCACCGCGGGGGGTGCCACGGCGACACGTTCGCGACCGGCGAACGCGCGGCTCGGCAACAATGAGGGCATGAGCGGTGTTGGAGAGGGCGTGACGGATCAGTACCTGTGGCTCGAAGAGGTCGAGAGCGAGCGGGCCCTGGCATGGGCGGAAGAGCGCAATGCGGTGGCGAAGGAGAAATTCGCCGCCTCGGAGCGCTTCCGCGAGCTCGAGGCCCGCGTGCTCGCCATGCTCGACACCGACACCCGCATCGCCTACCCGGGACGACGCGGGTCCTGGCTCTACAACTATTGGCGCGACCGCGACCACCCGAAGGGCCTGTGGCGGCGCACCACTTTTCCCGAGTACGCCAAGGACGATCCGGAGTGGGAGATCCTCATCGATCTCGACGCACTGGCCGCGGCCGAGGGCGAGAACTGGGTGTGGGGCAGCGCGGCGGTGCTGCGACCCGAGCAGCGCCGGGCGCTGATCAGCCTTTCGCGCGGCGGCGCGGACGCCAAGGTGGTTCGCGAATTCGATATCGAGGCAAAGACTTTCATCGCCCCGGAGGACGGCGGCTTCTATTTGCCCGAGGCCAAGTCCGACTTCGCCTGGATCGATGACGACACCCTTTACGTCGGAACCGATTTCGGTGAGGGCTCGCTCACCGACTCCGGCTATCCGCGGGTGGTGAAGCGCTGGCATCGCGGAACCCCGCTGGAGGCAGCGGAATTCGTCTATGAGGGCGAGGTCACCGATGTGGCCGTCTCCGCGGGCTACGACCGCACCCCGGGCTACGAGCGGCATTTCCTCGGACGCGCCACCGACTTCTTCAACGAGGAGGTCTACCTCCTCGAATCCGACGGCACGCTGCGCTTCATCGACGTGCCCAGCGACGCCTCCGAATCCTGGTACAAGGAGCTGCTGCTGGTGCGCCTGAAGTCCCCCTGGGAGGTGAACGGCACCACCTATCCGGCGGGTTCGCTGCTGGCCACGAACTTCGAGGAATTCCTCTCCGGCGCACGCGATTTCGAGGCCCTGTTCACCCCCGACGCGCACACCGCGCTGCACGGCTACGGCTGGACCGAGAACCACCTGCTGCTGATCACCCTCGAGGACGTGCAGACCAAGCTGCACGTGCTCACCCCCGGCCCCGACGGCTGGACCCGCGAGCCGCTGGCCGATTCCCCGCGCATGGCCACCACCAGCGTCATGAACCTCGACCGGCTCGAGGGCGGCGACGAATTCATGCTGTCCACCAGTGGTTTCACCCGCCCCACCACGCTGATGGCGGGTTCGGTCGGCGGTCCCATCGAGGTGCTCAAGAAGGAGCCGGAGTTCTTCGACGCCGACGGCGTGGAGACCGAGCAGTTCTTCGCACGCTCCGACGACGGCACCGAGATCCCGTATTTCGTGATCCGCCACCGCGATCGCAAGGGCACGCCCGGCCCGACCGTCATGTCCGGGTACGGCGGCTTCGAAGTCTCGCGCACCCCGGGCTATTTCGGCGCGGTCGGCATGGGCTGGATCGAGCGCGGCGGCACCTACGTCATGACCAATATCCGCGGCGGCGGCGAGTACGGCCCGGAATGGCACACCTCGGTGCTGAAGGCCAACCGCCACAAGGCCTATGAGGATTTCGCGGCGGTGGCGCGGGACCTGGTCGCGCGCGGCATCACCACGCCCGCGCAGCTGGGTGCGGTCGGCGGCAGCAATGGCGGCCTGCTCATGGGCGTCATGCTCACCCGCTACCCGGAGCTGTTCGGGGCCATCGTGTGCCAGGTGCCGCTGCTGGACATGAAGCGCTATCACCTGCTGCTGGCGGGCGCGTCCTGGATCGCCGAGTACGGCGACCCGGACAAGCCCGAGGAGTGGGAGTTCATCTCGAAGTACTCGCCCTACCAGAACACCAGCGCGGACCGGCGGTACCCGCCGATCCTGCTCACCACCTCCACCCGCGACGATCGCGTGCACCCCGGGCATGCCCGGAAGATGGCCGCGCTCTTGGAATCCGAGGGCCACGACGTCTGGTACTACGAGAACATCGAGGGTGGCCACGGCGGCGCGGCCGACAACAAGCAGTCCGCCTTCCAGGCCGCGCTCATCTACGAGTTCTTCGCCCACCAGCTCATGGGTGGGTGAGGCTCAGCCGATGATCGCCGCCAGCCCGTAGCCGATGGCGATGGAGGCGACCAGGGTGACCAGACCGGGACGCATGAACGAGTGGTTGAGCACGTACTTGCCGAAGTGGGTCGTCCCGCTCAGGTCGAAGTTCACCGCGGCGATGCTGGTCGGATAGACGGGCAGGATGAACAGCGCGGCCACCGCCGGCAGCATCGCCACCAGCTGTGCCGACGGAATGCCCAGGGCCATGCCCAGCGGCATCATCGTCTTGGTGGTCGCGGCCTGACTCAGGATCAGCGCCGCGACCACGGTCACGATGATCGCGAAGGTCCACGGGTAGTCCTTGGCGACATCGCCGAGTTTGTCGACGATCAGCGTCTTGTTGGCCTCGACGAAAGAGTCACCGAGCCAAGCCAATCCGAACACGCCGACCAGCGCGACCAGACCCGCCTTGGCGACCGGCATGCCGGGCACGCTCGCCGCGTTCACCTTGCACAGCACCATGATCACCGCCGCCGTGGCCAGCATGAGCACCTCGATGGCATAGGGCATGGCCAGCGCGTCGACCTTGCCGTCGGCGCCGTGCACATCCGGTCGCAGGCTCGGGAACGCGCCCGAGATGACAATGGCGATCACGCCGAGCAGGAAGATGCCCGCCGACCAGGAGGCGCGCGGCGGCAGCGGTGGCCGGTCGGCGTGGGTCGGGTCGATGGGCGGGATCTCCCCCGCCGCGAGCCGGCGCTGATACTCGGGGTCGTCGTCGAGGTCCTTGCCGAGCTTGATCACCGACAGCGCGCCGACCATGGAACCGATGAGCGTGGACGGCACGGTGATCGCCAGGATCTTGACGATGGACCAGCCGTCCGGCCCGAAGATGACCACCGAGGCGGCCGTGGAGGCCGAGACCGGGCTGGCCACGATGGCGATCTGATTGGCGATGGTGGCGATGGAGATCGGCCGCTCGGGCCGGATTCCGCCTTCGCGCGCCACCTCGTGGATGACCGGGAGCAGCGGGTAGAGCAGGTGCCCGGTGCCCGCGCCGACGGTGAAGGCGTAGGTCACCAAGGGCGCGACGAAGGTGATCCGCTTGGGGTTGCTGCGAATTATCCGTTCGGCGATTCGGACCATGTAGTCGACGCCGCCCGCCGCTTCCATGGTCGCCGCGGCCACCACCACCGAGAGAATGATCAGCAGGACGTCCACCGGCGGCACGGTCGGCTCGACCCCGAAGATGGTCGCCAGCGCAAAGACGCCGATGCCGCCCCAGACGCCGAGCCCGATGCCGCCGACTCGGGATCCGATCATGATGATGGCGAGCATGACCGCGAGCTCGAGCAGCATCTTGACCATCGTCGACCCGCCAATCGGCTAGTAGGTTGGGGTGGCACCGGGCATGCTGTTACCGCGTCGCTCTTGAAAGATATCCGGACCATTCGGAAAGATAGCGGTTTGTTTGCCAGTGTTGGGTTTCCCTTTCTGACGAGGAGTCGACGTGGGCCAGCTGGACGACCTGATCAAGATCACCGCTTCCGCTACCGGGCTTGATCCGGACGATGTCCGGGCCTTCACCGCCACCGCCGAGCGACGCGAGTTCCCCGCCGGCGCCATCCTTTTCCACGAATCCACGCCCCGCGAATGGGCGGGCATCGTCGTGGAGGGCGAGGTCAAGATCAGTTCCGGGCTCACCGGCCACGAGACCGAACTGGCCCGCCTCGGTCCCGGCAGCCTGGTCTCGGAGATCGCGTTGATCGACGACACCCCGCACACCGCCACCGGCCACACGCCCAAGGGCGCGGTCGTGCTCACCGTCCCCCGCAAGACCCTGCAGGAGATGGCGGTTCTGCACCCGGATCGCTACTACCGCATGGTCTCTCGCGTCGCACAGCTCATCGCGCATCGCATGCGCAGCGTCTCCGAGCAGCTGTCGGCCGCGATCACCGCGCAGCAACAACTGGGCGGCATCCGCACCGAGCACGATTCGCTCGGCGCCCGCGAGATACCCGCCGAGGCGTACTACGGCGTCCAGACGCTGCGCGCGCTCGAGAACTTCCAGATCTCGGGCATCAAGCTGCGCAAGTTCGGGCACCTGGTGCACGCGCTGGCCTACGTGAAAAAGGCCGCGGCCCTCGCGAACGCGGAGCTCGGTTCGATCACCCAGGCCAAGGCCGACGCCATCATCGGCGCCTGCGACGAGATCATGGAGGGCAAGCTCCGCGAGGACTTCGTGGTCGACATGGTCCAGGGCGGCGCGGGCACCTCGACCAATATGAACGCCAACGAGGTCATCGCCAACCGCGGCCTCGAACTCCTGGGGCATCAGAAGGGCGAGTACCAGTACCTGCACCCCAACGACGACGTGAACTGCTCGCAGTCCACCAATGACGTCTACCCCACCTCGGTGAAGCTCGGCGTCTACCTGTCCCTGCAGGACGCGATCGCCGCCCTGGCCGAACTGCAGAATGCGTTGAAGGCCAAGGCCGTCGAGTTCGGCGACGTCATCAAGATGGGCCGCACCCAGCTGCAGGACGCCGTCCCCATGACCCTGGGCCAGGAGTTCGCCGCGTACGCGGTCATGATCGGCGAGGCCATCGCGCACCTGAAGCGCATCTCCCAGGACCTGCTCGCCATGAACATGGGCGCGACCGCCATCGGCACCGGCATCACCTCACCGCCCGGTTACGCCGAACTGGTCTCCAAGAAGCTGGCCGAGATCACCGGACTGCCCATCTGCCAGGCCGAGAACCTGGTCGAGGCCACCCAGGACTCCGGCGATTTCGTCGCCATCTCCGCGACGCTCAAGCGGGCCGCGGTGCAGCTGTCCAAGATCTGCAACGACCTGCGGCTGCTGTCCTCCGGACCGCGGGCGGGCCTCGGCGAGATCAATCTGCCCGCCATGCAACCGGGTTCGTCGATCATGCCCGGCAAGGTCAACCCGGTCATCCCGGAAGTGGTGTCGCAGGTCTGTTTCCAGCTCATCGGCTACGACATGACCGTCACCATGGCCGCCGAGGCCAGCCAGCTCGAGCTGAACATGGCCGAGCCGATCATGGCCTACGACCTCATGATGGGCACCATGATGCTGCGCAACGCGGCCATCACCCTCACCAGCCGCTGCATCACCGGCATCACCGCCAACCGCGAGCACTGCCGGGATCTGGTGAACCACAGCATCGGCCTGGTCACCGCCCTGGTGCCCAAACTCGGCTACGAGCAGTCCGCGGCCATCGCCAAGAAGGCGTTGAAGACCGGTGAAAGCGTCTACGACCTGGTGCTCCAGGACAGCGCCATGACCAAGGACGAGCTCGACGAGCTGCTGAGCCCGGACAAGATGACCGCGCCCCGTTCCCGGGCGATCTGAGGCGAATCAGCGGTCCCGCAGCCACTTTTCGACGTAGTCGAGGGTGGAGCCGGGATCGCTGATCCACCCGTTGTGCCCCAGCGGGTCCGGGTTGTGCCAGGTGGTGATGTCGGCGTTGGGCAGCTTCGCCAGCAGCTGCCGCGCCGAGTTCTGCGGCGTCAGTTCGTCGCCGCGCAGCGTGATCGACAGCACCGGCAGCTTCAGCCGCCCGATGCGCTCCTCGTAGTCGATATCGGCTCCGGCGGGCTCGAATCGGCCCGTGCGGGCCAAACGCGCCCAGTCGGCGATCAGCACCTTGGATTGGCGTCCGAAGCCGCCCGCGGTGATCGTGTCGCCCGGCCAGAAACCCGCGAGCGGTGCGGTCAGCGAGAGCGCGGCGCTGCCGAGCGCGGCCAGACCCGAATAGCCGCGCCGGTGCGGTGTTCCGGACGCCACCAGGATCAGGCCACCGAGCCGCCCGCGGATCCGCGCGGCGTACATGACGCCGAGCTGCCCGCCCATGCTGTGGCCGAGCAGATACGGGGTGCTGTCCGGAAACCGTTCGCGGACAGCCTCGAACATGGCGGGGAAGTCCACGGCGACCAGTTCCTGATAGCCGAATTGACTGGACGCTCCGGGTTTCGGCCTACTGTCGCCGTTTCCGCGGATCTCCAGGAGGGCCACGTCGAAACCCCGAGCCGCCAAGGGCTTCCCGAACAGCGAATAGAACTCGCCCGGAACCCCCAGTCCCGGCACGATCACCACGACCGGCCTCGGCGTGTCGGCCGTAATCGGATGCCGATGCGGGCCTTTCGCCGGAATCATCCGCACCGGCACCATTGTCCCGTCGGGCATCTGGATAGGCACGGTCTCCATCCGCCGCACGCTACCCGTAAAGGTCGCGCCCGTCCGCTAGGCAGCGGACGGGCGCGAAGTGGAATTGGACGGGGGAGGGGGTGTTTCGAGCCTCAGGCGCTGACCGCACCCATGATGACGCGGCGCAGCACGCGGATGACGTCGTCGAGCGGCTGGCGCGGTTCCGAACCGCTCCAGGCGTCCACCACGTAGTTCACCGCGCCGATGATGGCCAGCACGCGCATTTCGTAGTCACCGGGCGGGATTTCGCCGTGCAGGGCGGCATCCTCGGCGGCGCTGGCCAGCAGCGCGCCCCAGGCACGGCGCAGTTCCAGGCGGAACTTCTCCACCTTGGGCCCCGCGCCGACGACTTCGACGAGTGCGACTCTGGCCTTGCGCGGATCGCGCCCAATGGACTCGATATAGGCGCGGACGGCGGCGTCGATGATGTCGATGGCGCTGGCGTCGGAGTGCTCGGCGATGGTGGCCGCCACGGCCTCCCGGGATTCGCGATCGATCTGCTCGTAGAGCTCGAGCAGCAGCGATTCGCGCCCGGTGAACTCCTCGTAGAACTGCCTCGAGGAGAGGCCGGCGTCCTTGCAAATGGCCCCGACGGAACTATTGGCATATCCGTCGCGCGCGAACACCGTGAGCCCGGACTCCAGAAAACGCGCACGACGCTGCCGCTGCCGGTCTTCTACGGGCTGCCCGGCGTACATTCTTCCCGCGTTCGTTTCCTGTGACATTGCGCCAGACAATACCGAAGGGCCCGATCCCCTCGTCATGGATCGGGCCCTTCGTTTGTACCTTCGACTTACCGCGCGATAGCCGAAAGTTGGCTCAGTGCCTTCGGGTAATGCGGCGCACCCGGGACGGAGGGTATAGGCAGGGGAACCGTCCCGGGTTCGGTACGCGCGTCCGGGGGGAGACTCGCGGCCCGATGTCGCATTGACCCGAAAGTCACTGATCGTTTGCCGTTCCACACGATACAGAGCAGGCGAACTGGACGGAATACTTTTCGAGGAGTTTTTTAGGTTTTATTTGGCGTGTCGCGGTGACATGCTGCAAGAAGGGCCCGATCCCCTCGTCGAGGATCGGGCCCTTCGTCATCGAATCGGCTTCCGCGCAGTAGCCGAAAGGTGGCGCATGCGCGGCTACTTGGCGGAAAGACTCGCGGAGCCGGTCCGCAACAGCTTGATGATGCTCTGAACCAGAACATCCGAAAGGAGGTTCGCCATAGTGGTGCTCCGATCCAACAGATTGCCAGTGCCGTCACTGGCCGTTTGCCATCGGGACGATACCGACCAAGCGCCCAAGCAGGGAAGTTTTCGGATGAACTCTCTAGAACTTTTTCCAGAGACCGCTAGATTTCACTCGCCTCGGCCGGGACCTCCGGCTCGCCCAGGGTGAGCATGAGACGGTTGGCCCACGAGAACGAGGCCGCGGACAACACCAGGTCGTGCAGCTCCACCTCACTGAAACCCAGCTCGCGCAGGCGCTTCACCTCGTCCAGGCCCGCCCGGGGCGGATTGGCGGCCAGCGCGTCCACGAAATCGATGATCGCGTCCCACCGTTCGTCGATCCGCACCTCGTTGCCTTCGTCCAGCAACCGCTGGACATCGTCGGCGCGCTTGGACAACGCCGAAGTGAAACGAGAATGAACAGAGGCACAGTATTCGCAGCCGTTGTGCCGCGAGGTAACGGTCGCCGCGAGTTCGCGCTCAGCTCGGGTCAGCCCCTCCCGGCCGTAGAAGATCTCTTTGTCATTGGCGCTGCGATGCGCGAGGACCGCGGCGTTGCGTGCCAATAGCCGGAAATAGGGCCCGACGCCGCGGTCCCCTCGAGCAGCGGCCGCTGCGACTCGTCGGCGTCGGCCAGCTCGATCGGCTCCACCCAGGGCACCCAGTCCAGCCGCTCCCGGGTGAATCCCGCGGGCCGACGGAAGGTTTCGACGCTGCGCACCTCACCGGTGGCCTGCTCACTCATGTTCCGCTCCGATCAATTCGAGCCCAGCCAGCAGCCGGACCTGGAAGTGCACGAATCCGATGAGCTGCGCCACCGTCACGATGTCGCGCTCGGACAGGCCGACGGCCGCCAGCGCGTCGATATCCGCGCGGGTGATCGACGCCGGCGCGGTGGTGACGCGAGCCGCGTGCCGCAGGATGGCGGCCAGCACCGGATCGCCTTCCGCGGGAACGGTTCCCAGCGACGCGTAGTGCGTAGCGAGTGCGGGCGCACCGGCCAACTCGGCCACCGCGACCGCCGCGGCGATCACCCGTTCGCGTCCGATGGCCTCGGTGGCGGGACCGTCGAGGAGGGCGTCGTACACGCCCTGGGTGTGCGCGACCACCGCCGGGCGTGTCTCCCGCAGCGCCCGCACTGCTTCCGCGCCCTCCCCGAGCACGGCGGCGATGACGTCATCCAGCGCCCCGGATTCGGTCGCCTCCGCCCCGGACTCCGCAGGATCCGCCGGTCCAGCGGCGACGACAGACTCCGCCGCGGCGGCAAGCGATCCAGCGGGGGCCGTCGATTCGGTCACGGCGGTAGGCGATTCCGCAGGCGCGGCTGCGCTGTCGGCCGAAGGTGCCTGGGTCACGGGTGAATTCCTTCGTCGGCCCGCCAACCCAGTTGCGGCGCAACCTTGGTGGCGATGAGTTCGATGGAGCGCAGGGTGGCGGCATGGCCGGGGTCGACCGGATGCACCTGGACGATGAAATCGGCGGAGTCGCGGAGCGCGGTGTCCGCGGCGAGCTGCTCGGCGACCTCGTCGGGAGTGCCGTAATAGATGTCGCGCAGCACATCGGCCACCGAGTTCGCCACCTCCGGTCCGCCGTTGGTGAAGCCGTATTGCACCAGCTTGCCGCGGTTGTACACCGGCGACGCCGCGATGGAGGCCGGAGAGGAGAAGTCACCCAGCTCGGCGATGATCGACCGGTCGCCCACGAACTTGGTGGCGATCGGCACCGCCTGCTTCGGATCCGACTGCGAATCCTCCCATTTCAGCGCGACCTTCTTGCCGTTGATCCCGCCCGCCGCGTTGATCTCGTCCAGCGCCAGGTCGAAGCCCTGCTGCCAGAGCCGCCCGTACTCAGCCGAACCACCGGTCTTCGGCCCGGAAACACCGAAATACACGGTGTCCGAGTTGCTTCCGGACGAGTCGTTGGAGCAGGCCGAGGCCAGTCCCGCCACCAGCGCCACCGCGGCGACACCCACCGCCCCGACCGAAACCACGTGACCGGGACCAACGGTAGCCATGCCCGATCAGCGCCGACAGCATTCGAATCAGCGTGATGTCAACGGCGGCAACATCCCTCGTCATCCCGGCGTGCTTTTGGCCGGGATCCACAGCTACGGGGGTAGATTCCCGCCAAAAGCACGCGGGAATGACGGAGTCAGCCTGCCAGGTGCGCCATGAGCCAGGCCGGAAACTCGGTCAGGTCCCGCAGCACCACGTTCGCGCCTGCGGCCGCGAGCTCCTCCCCGGTGTACGGACCGGTCGCCACGGCCACCGACACGGCGTCCGCCACCTTCGCGGCGCGCACATCCCCGAGATGGTCGCCGACATAGACCGAGGCCCCGCGCTCCCGCAGCACCTCCCCCTTCTCCTCGGCCCACGCCCCACCGACCAGCTCGTCGACCTCGAGCCCCAGGTGATCCAGATGCAACTGCGCGTGCGGCCCGTTCTTGGCCGTGATCACCAGCACCCGCCCACCGGCCCGATGCACCGCGGCCAACGCGTCGACCACACCGGGCAGATGCTCCGACGCGTGCACCGCCAGATCCGGATACAGCTCCCGGTACATGGCCACGATCCCCGGCACCTCGTGCTCGGGAAACCAGTGCGCCGCCTCGTGCGCCAGCGGCGGTCCCAGCCTCGACACCACCAGCTCGGAATCGATCGGCACCCCGGTCCGCGCGGCCACCGCATCCCACACCGCGGCGATCCCCGGCCGCGAATCGATCAGCGTCATATCCAGGTCGAACCCGACCACCGGCCCGTCCACGGATCCGTTCGAATGATCAACAGCCACGCCCCGACCCTAGCCCCGGGCGAAAATGACGCGACCGCGGCCGGGGACCGGACCTAGGGTCGAATCCATGCGAGATTCCGGAACGCTGTTCTGTGGAGTGGAGTTGGCCGCCCGAATCGAACGGGCGGAGACGGAGCTGATCGCCAAGGGCTGTGGCGCCGCCGCCGCGCGGCTCGGCGCCGAAGCCGGGTTCGTGATTTCGGTCGCGGGCGGGGTGGCGTCCTTCGCCGAGGACGGGTCCCCGTTGAACAAGGTGGCCGGGCTCGGATTCGCGGGCGTGCCCGGCGAGGCGGAACTCGACGAGATCGAGCGACTCTTCGCGGAGCGGAAAACGCCGGTGCAGGCCGAGGTGTCGCAGCTCGGTGATCCCGGTGTGGGCGAACTGCTCACCGCGCGCGGCTACCGGTTGGTGTCGTTCGAGAATGTGCTCGGTCTCGAACTCGGCGGCGAGCGAGCCGCGGTGATCGCCGAGGGAGTCGAGGTGAAACCCAGCGCCGAAGGCGAATTCGATACCTGGCTCGACGTGGTCGCCGAAGGTTTCGCGCATCCCGATGCCCAGGGCATCGCCTCCCACGAAGAGTTCCCGGCCGACATCATCGCCCGCGCCATGCGCGACCTGACCGGCTCGGCGGGAGTGCGGCGCTACCTGGCCCGGCACGACGGCGCGGTCGCGGGCGGGGCGAGCATGCGGATGTCCGATGGCATCGCCCAACTCACAGGCGCGGCAACGCATCCCGCGCATCGGCGGCACGGTGTGCAGTCCTCGCTGCTGTCGGTCCGGCTGGCCGAGGCGAGCGCGGCGGGCTGCGATATCGCCGTCGTCACCACCCAGCCGGGCTCGAAGTCCCAGCAGAACGTGCAGCGGCTGGGCTTCGCGCTGCTCTACACCCGCGCCATTCTGGTCAAGTCCTGATCATTGCGGCAGGCGGTGCGCGGCAATGGGTTTCAGATGCTCGCGCAACATGTCGCCGTCCGCGCCGAAGAGCTGGGCATCGGTGTCGACCGCGATCTGCACCGCCTTGCTGACCAGTTCCCTGCCGGCGGGATCGAGTTCGACGCGCAGGACGCGGGCGTCGGCGGGATCCGGACGGCGGATCAGCAGGCCGCGCTCCTCCAGCCCGCGAATCACCTTGGAGGCCATCATGCGGTCCGAGCCGGACATGTCGGCCACCTGCTGCTGAGTGGGCAGCTCGCCCTGCCGACTCAACCAGCCCGCCGAGGCGAGCAGGTTGAACTGGGTGGGGGTGAGCCCGAGCGGGCGCAGATTGCGTTCCAGCGTGTTCCGCCACTCCAGGGCGGCGTGATGCAGCCAGAAGCCCGGACTCATGAGCGGACCTCGCGGAACGCCCCGCATCGGCGTCGATCCATCGGGCGATTCAGCCACGCCGCAGCGCCTCCTGTTCCAGTGCGGCGAAGGACAGCGGCATGTCCCTGCGCATGCCCTTCTCCCAGATGAGCTTGAACAACGGCCCCATCGGCCCGTGGATCTCCACATTCTTCGCCACCCGAACCGTCCCGTCGCCGAGGTCCTCGAAGGTGTTGTGACCACGGAGCTTCCCGAACGGAATCCCCGCCTCACTGGTCCACGACTTTCCCGGCTCCACGGCCACGATCGTAAACGGCCCGGCGGGAGCCCCCTTCGGCTTGACCCACCCGGTGGTCCCGGGCACGAATTCGCCGTCAATGCGCGCCGCCTCCTCGTGCGGGTCCCACTCGGCCAGACGGTTGGTGTCGGTGGCGACCGCCCAGATCTTGTCGATATCGCCCTTGATCACGGCTGCTTCGGTGAACGAGTACATCATCGCTGTCATCCCCTTCGGAATTTCTGTTGTTGCGACAACAGTAACTGTAGTCGCGACAACAATCAATACCTTGGGGAGAATCCGGTGGCGGCGACTTCCGAGTCGCCGCCACCGAACCTCTTACGGTGCGGGCGCGTAGCCCAGCGGGCGCGTGGTGAACGTGCCCCGGCCCTGCGTCCGGCTGCGCAAACGGGTTGCGTAGCCGAACAATTCGGCCAGCGGGACCGTAGCGGTGACCACCACGACCCCGGTGCGGCTCACCGAACCGGCGACCCGGCCGCGCCGGGCGGCCAGATCACCGAGCACCGCACCGACATAGTCCTCCGGCACCGTGACGGTCAGCTCCACCAGCGGTTCCAGGATCGCCATCACGCTCGCGCGCAGGGCGTCCCGCAGCCCGAGGCGGCCCGCCGTGCGGAACGCCAGGTCCGACGAATCCTTCGAATGCGTCGCACCGTCGGTGAGCGTGACCCGCACGCCGGTGACCGGATGACCCGCGAGCGGGCCCTCGGCCAGAGCGTCCCGGCATCCGGCCTCGACCGCGTGCACGAACTCCGCCGGCACCCGGCCGCCGACCACCGTGGACTCGAACTCGAAACCGGTTGCCCCGGGCTCGGATTCGTTCAACGGCCGCACATCCAGCACGATGTGCGCCCACTGCCCGGCCCCGCCGTCCTGCTTGACGTGCCGGTACACCAGCCCCCGCACGCCGCGCACCACGGTCTCGCGATACGCCACCTGCGGCTTGCCGACCGTCACGCTCAGCCCGCGGTCGCGGCGCAGCTTCTCCACCACGACCTCGAGATGCAGTTCGCCCAGACCGGCCAGCAGCGTCTGCCCGGTCTCCGGATCGGTCCGCACCGTGAGGGACGGGTCCTCATCGGCCAGGCGAGCCAGGGCCAGCGCCAGCTTCTCGGTCTCGGCGCTGGATTTCGCCTCGATCGCCACCGACACCACCGGCTCGGTCGGAACCGGCGGCTCCAGCTGGACCGGGGCGTCCGGCGCGCACAGCGTCGCACCGACCCGGACCGCCTTGGGCCCGACCAGCGCGACGATGTCGCCCGCTATCGCGCGCTCCACCTCCTCGTGCCGGTCCGCCTGCACCCGCAGGATGCGCGCAACCCGCTCACGACGGCCTCCGCTCGCGTCGAACACGGTGTCGCCCTTGGCCAGGACGCCCGAGTAGACACGCACGAAGGTGAGCCGTCCCGTCGGCGTGGCATGCACCTTGAACGCCAACGCGGCGAGCGGTTCGGCCGGATCCGCGCCGCGGCGGTCCTCGCCGTCACCGACCGCGGGGCGGTCCAGCGGCGACGGCAGGTAGGCCACGACGGCATCCAGCAGCGGCTCGATACCGATATCGCGGTAGGCCGCGCCGCACAGCACCGGCACCACCTCGCCGACGAGCGTCAGCTCCCGCAGCGCGGCGGTCAGGGTGTCGGCGGACAGCTCGGAGCGTTCCACGAACTCCTCGAGCGCCGCCGAATGCCGTTCCGCCACCGCCTCTTCCAGCTCGCGCCGGGCATGCGCCACCTCGTCCGCGAGGTATTCGGGCACCGGGCCCTCGACCACGCCGCCGCCCCAGTGCAGGGCCCGCGGGCGGACCAGGTCGACCACGCCGGTAAACGCGTCACCGTCGTACACCGGCAGCTGCACGAGCAGCGGAACCGGGTGCAGCCGTTCACGAATGGAGGCGACCGCGGCCGTCAGGTCGGCCCCGGCGCGATCCATCTTGTTGACGAACGCGATGCGCGGCACGCCGTAGCGGTCGGCCCGCCGCCACACGGATTCGCTCTGCGGCTCGACGCCCGCGACGGCGTCGAAAACCGCTACGGCGCCGTCCAATACCCGCAGGGAACGCTCGACCTCATCGGAGAAGTCGACGTGCCCGGGGGTATCGATGACGGTCAGCCGGTGCTCGTCCCAGCGGCAGCTCACGGCCGCCGCGAAAATGGTGATGCCCCGATCCCGTTCCTGCGGATCGAAATCGGTGACGGTGGTGCCGTCGTGCACCTCGCCGAGCTTGTGGGTGATACCGGTGAGAAACAGCATGCGTTCGGTCACGGTGGTCTTCCCGGCATCCACATGCGCGAGAATTCCGAGGTTGCGAACGACAGCCAGGTCTTGTCGGGAAACATTGGTACGCACGGTCATACGTCCTTCGTGCTGATCTGGGACAGAACAGCGCGATTCCCCGGGACGATCAGGAACGTCCGGGGGTACTCAGTACCGGCCGCGCAGCCGGCACCGAGCCGGCGAAGACACCAGGATCACCTCGAAGCGCGGACGGGCGACGACGGCGGTGCGGTATTCACGCATGACCGGCCCCTTCCTGCTTTCCGAGTTTCGCGGAGCCTCCCGCTCCGCCGAGTGAACGTAACAGTGCAACGCCGGCGTTGTCGCGTGAATTTCCCAGCGGGGCAATCGAGATCAGAACGAGAGGTGACCGAGGTGGATCGCCGCCAGGTTGGCGACGACCAAGACCGGGAAGGCGACGGCCGCGGTCCGGTGCCCCAGCCGCCAGAGCCCGACCGCCGCGCCGCCGAAGACAGCGACCTTGGTGGCCACCGCGGCCGCGGGGATCGAAAAGCTCGCCTGCGGCGCGGCGAACAATCCCCAGACGGTCATGGCCGCGACGGCGGTGCCCACGCCCAGCAGGACTTTCGCCACACGGCCGCGGCCGGTCCGCGCAGCCCAGTAGGCGAGGGCCGCGACGGCGACGAGCTCGAAAACAAAAGCGAGGGTCAGGTTGACGGCGGTCCACGCGCTAAGGATCATTGCTACTCTCCGAGATCAGTGCTCTCATTTTAGAGTACCGATCTCCACCGGAAATGCAAAGGCCCCCAGGGTGAACCGGGGAGCCTTCAGCAGCGCGGACAGGTCGAAGTCGGTGCGCTCGACCGCTGATCACCCTGCCGCTCAGGGGAAGTGCGATATCGAAGACACACGAACGTACCCGTGAAACGCCGAAGGCCCCCAGCTGATGCTGGGGGCCTTCGCGAATGATGTTCCGGCGGTGTCCTACTCTCCCACACCCTGTCGAGTGCAGTACCATCGGCGCAGGTGGCCTTAGCTTCC
>NZ_WRPP01000013.1 GCF_009760405.1 Nocardia terrae | reverse complement strand
TTTGCGGCGCTGGAGGTCTCGTTCTTCCCTCCCTCCGCTCCTCCGCTTCGCTCCCCCGCTCCACTCAGTCCAGAACGAGACGCGCCGCAAACCTTTCGGGAAGTCAGCAGGTCAGGCCCGCGGCGGGCTCCGCTTCGCTCCGGGCGGGGTTTGCGGCGCTGGAGGTCTCGTTCTTCCCTCCCTCCGCTCCTCCGCTTCGCTCCCCCGCTCCACTCAGTCCAGAACGAGACGCGCCGCAAACCTTTCGGGAAGTCAGCAGGTCAGGCCCGCGGCGGGCTCCTTCAGATCGATGAGATACGAGATCACCGGGTCATCGACGCAGGCTTTGCCCTGTAGGGACACGGTGTGCTGGGTGCCCTTGAAGGTGATCAGGCTCGCCCCCAGCTGCTGGGCGAGGTCCACGCCCGACTGGTACGGGGTGGCCGGATCGTCGGTGGTGGAGACCACCACGGTCTTGGGCAGGCCCTGGATCGAAAGCTTGTGCGGCGAGCTCGTATTCGGGACCGGCCAGAAGGCGCACGAGTCCAGCGGGGCGGCATTGCTGCCGTGGCCGTCGTCGCGGAAGGGGGCGGCCTTCCGGGCATCGGCGTCCAGCTGGGCGGCGACGGCGCGGTCGGTGATCGGCGGATCGTCCACGCAGCGAATCGCGCTGAACGCGTCGGAGCTGTTGTCGTAGGTGCCGTTGTCCTGGCGGCCGTCGTACAGGTCGGCCAGGGCCTGCAGCGTGTCGCCGCTGCCCTGGGCCAGCTCACGCAGGCCCTTGGTGAGGGCGTTCCACAAGCGCACCGAGTACAGGGCCTGCTGCGTGCCGGTCATGGCGTCGCCGTAGGGCAGGCCGCGCCCGTCCGAGGTGGGAACCGCCTTGTCCCACAACGGGAGCACCAGGGCCCGGAACCTCGCGGTCGCCTGCGCCGGATCGTCGCCGATCGGGCAGTTGGTCTTCTCCTTGGACGCGCAGTCGGCGGCGTAGCTGTCGAAGACCTTCTGGAAGCTGGCGGCCTGGCCCAGAGATTCCTTGATCGGATCCTGGTCCGGCTTGAGCGCGCCGTCGAGCACGAGCGCGCGCACATGATCGGGGAACTTCTCGGCGTAGGAGTAGCCCAGGCGGGTGCCGTAGGAGTAGCCCAGGTAGGTCAGCTTCGCATCACCCAGGACGCCCCGGATCACGTCCATGTCCTGCACCACTTCCCGGGTGCCGACGTGGGCGAGGAAGTCCTTGCCGGTGCGATCGACGCACTTGTTGGCGAAGTCCTTGTTCTCGGCCTCCTGGGCCGCGATGCCGGCGGGCGAGTTGTCCTTGTTGGGTTCGGCGCGCTGGGCGTCGTCCTCGGCGTCGGTCATGCACTTGATGGCGGGCTGCGACATGCCGGTGCCGCGCGGGTCGAAGCCGATCCGGTCGAAGCGTTCGGCCAGCTTGGTGTTGTCGCCCTGACCGACCATGCTCAGGCCGCCGACGCCCGGCCCGCCCGGGTTGAACAGCAGCGACCCGATCTTGTTTCCGGTGGCCTTGATTCGCGAGAGCGCGATCTTGGCGGTCGCGCCGTTGGGGTTGGCGTAGTCGACCGGCACCGTCACCCGGGTGCACTCCGCACCCTTGGGCAGCTCGTCGCCGCCGGTGCTGTAGTCCTGGCAACTACCCCAGGTCAGCTGTTGTTTATAGAAGGAATCCAGTCCCACCGGTGCGGTCGCGGTGGGTTTGCCGTCCACCACGCTGGTGCACGCAGCCGCCGTCATCGCCAACGCCGTCACTAGGAGCACGACCCGGCCGGTTCGCATCAACGCCATCCCACGATCGTGCCATCCCGCCGAAAACACTCGCGCACCCCTCGGTTGGTCCATATATCTGTCTCTTTACATCGCGCCCGCCGCGGCTGTGCGAAACGTCACGCATGCCACGGAACCGGGACGCTAGAGGTTCGGAGCCGACTCCGCTCGGTACGTGGGCGTTCACACGGTAATAGCGTGCCGAAAACCCTGATCGGTCCTCGGGCACCGCCTTTCTCGGGCGTCGTCAGTTCACACCATCCGCATAGTGTGAACGTCGGTTCCCGCATCATCCGGGTCGGTTTCACCGACACTCACAGGGTGTTGGTCAGCGCCTTCTCGTCGGCGGACATTGGTGACCCGGCCTCGTGCTTCGGGGTCCGGGGGTCGAGGAGAGTTCTCGTCGCATATCGTCGGCCATGCCGCGAGGTTGATCGCTGCGTTGTGATCACGGTCGGCGCGAAACCCACACTCGCAGAAGTACACCCGATCAGACAACGTCAGTTTGGTGTTCAGTGCGGTGCAGGCCGAGCAGCGTTTGCTCGACGGGTACCAGCGGTCGGCAGCGACGACCGTGCCGCCGCGCCAATGCTGTTTGTAGCGCAATATTCGGCAGAAGTCCGCCCATCCGGCGTCGCCGATCGCGCGTGCCAGACGGCGGTTACCAAGTAATCCCGCCACATTCAAGTCCTCCACAACGAGCCGGTCGTGGGTTTTGACCAGCATGTTGGCGAGTTGATGCAGGAAGTGGCGACGGACATTGGTCACACGATTGTGATGCCGCGCCAGGCGAGCCGCAGCATCTTGACGGTTACGGGATCCTTTCTGTTTGCGAGACAACGATTTCGCCAGACGCCGTTGCCGACGCAGTCCGGCCGCCAGCGGTTTCGGCGGGTGGTCGATGCGAGCAACCTCGGTCCCGTCGGAGGTGGCGGCGACCAGGTAACTCGTCAACCCACGATCGATCCCAACCCAACCGGTGTCGTCGTCGATCGCGCGCGGTGCGTGCTGGAGCGCGGGGTGAAGGTCGGCGGCCTCGACGGTCACGCTGAGCTGCCAGCGACCCATGCGGTATGTGACCGTCGTGAAAAGGATCTTGGCCCGTCCGTTCGCGAGCATGCGTCGAAGGGGACGCGTGTCCTCTCGCACCCGGATCGGCCCGATGCCTGGCAGGGTCACCGACCGTGGAATCGTGTTGTCGCCAACCCGGATCGCCGTCCCACCGGACTTCGAGATCTTGTTTCGCAGCCGAAATGACGGCCTGGTCGACTTCTTCTCCTTAAATCGAGGAAATCCGACCCTCTTACCTTTGCGTTTGCCCGCGCGGGAGTCGAAGAAGGCAGTCAGGGCCCGCCCGCAGTCGATCGCAGCTTCTTCGAACACTTGCTGGCGCACTTCGCCGCGCCATGCCAGACCGGTGACCTCGACCTCTGCGACGCCGCTCGAATCGACAGAAATCACCCGACCGGCGGCTTCGGTCTTCTTCCACGCGTTGAAAGCGTTGATCAGGCTGAATCCGGTCCATGGCACCTGCTGGTCAGGGTCGGTTTCGCGTTGGGTCAGGGCGGATTTCACGAAACCCAAACACGTGTTGAACGCGAACCTGGCCGCACCGGCGTGACGGTCGAGCAGCCGCTGCTGCTCGACCGTCGGGTCGAGGCAGTACCGGAAGGTTGTGTGGCGGCCCATTACCAGCGAGTGTGACGCAACCCACCGACAAACAACCGTCAGCTCGGCCATCGACGATACACATCCGTCGCACCCGCCATTTCCCGATACGCGCTAAGTAAGTCCCCAGGCGGCTCTCAGAAACCGCATGCTTAATGGGAAGGAACCGGGGGGCTCTACCTATGAGGGATGCCATGAACGTGCAACCACAGTCGTCGGACCGCTTCGCCGCGGGTTCGACGCGCTCGCGCACCATCCGGGCCGCGGCCGCCGCGGTCGTGGCACTGGCCGCCACCTTGGGGCTGGTGGCGTGCGGACCCAACACGCTGGTGCCGGGCAATCCGGTCGCGCAGTCGCCGGGCGGGGTGACGCAGAGCCAGCCCATCGACTTCACCACTCCCCCAGCCGATCTCGACAGCGCCGCGCAGGCCGTGGTGCCGGGCATCGTGGATGTCGACACCGAGCTGGGCCTGCAGAACGGGGAGGGCGCGGGCACCGGCATCGTGCTCAGCTCCGACGGCATCGTGCTCACCAACAACCATGTGGTGGAGGGCGCGACCAAGATCTCGGTCACCGATCTGGGCAACGGGCAGAGCTATGACGCGACGGTGCTCGGGTTCGATCGCAGTGAGGACATGGCCGTCATCAAGCTGTCCGGCGCCTCCGGCCTGCAGACCGCGCCCCTCGGCGATTCGGACAAGGTGGCGGTCGGCGACGCCGTCGTCGGTGTCGGCAACGCGGGCGGCCGCGGCACTCCCACCGCCGCCACCGGCCGGGTCACCAACCTGAACCGCGCCATCACCGCCAGCGACGACGCCACCGGCAGCGCCGAACAGCTGACCGGCCTGATCCAGGTCGCCGCCAATATCGAGCCCGGCGATTCCGGTGGCCCCCTGGTCAATTCGGCCGGCCAGGTGATCGGCATGGACACAGCCGCCTCCAAGGGCTTCCGCTTCAGCACCAGCGGCGGCCAGGGCTTCGCCATCCCGATCAACAAGGCCTTGACCGTGGCCAAGCAGATCCAGGCCGGCCAATCCTCCGACCGCGTCCACATCGGCGACACCGCCTTCATCGGCGTCTCGGTCACCTCCGTCACCGGCGGCGCCCAGATCCGCGGCGTAGTCCAGGGCGGCCCCGCCGACCAACTCGGCCTCGAGGCCCGCGACGTCATCACCGCCGTCGACGACCACTCCGTCACCTCCGCCACCGACCTCACCAGCACCATGGACCAACACCACCCGGGCGACAACATCACCCTGAAGTGGACCGACCCCACCGGCCAAAGCCAGTCCGCCAAGGTCCAATTGGCCAAGGGGCCGGTCGGCTAGCCCCGAACCCCGAAGCCGCACAGGGGTTTAGATTGCCGACATCCCTGTTAGCGTACGGAGATGCAGGGAAGTGTGACGGTCCGGATGGCCGCGCCCGCCGAGGAGATCTGGCGGCTGGTCAGCGACATCACGAATACCGGAAAGTTCAGCCCGGAGACATTCGACGCCGAATGGCTGGGCGGGGCAACAGCGCCCGCTGTCGGGGTGAAGTTCCGGGGACATGTGAATCGGAACGGGTGGGGCCTGAAGTACTGGACGGTCTGCCGAATCATTGCGTGTGAGCCCGGCCGGGAGTTCGCGTTCACCGTGCTGGGGCGCGGCGGGGCAGGGCTCAACACGTGGCGCTACCGGTTCGAGCCGGTCGACGGCGGAACCGACGTCACCGAATCCTTCGAATTGCAACCCACTCCGCTGCTCCGGCTGTACTGGCTGATGGCCGGATGGGCACGAGGCAGAACCAACACCGACGGAATGCGCGCGACACTCGAGCGCATCAAGGCAGTCGTCGAAGATCCCACCCGACAGTCGTAGGTCGGCGATCGGCGAATTCGACCGCTCCCTTCCGGTCACGACGTGCGATGGATTCGGCCCGGCGGTGGGAAGTGTTCCGGGGTGTCGTCGGTCCACGAGTAGTACTCGAGCCCGGTCAGTTTTCCGTCCTGGACGAACAGGAGGAGTCCTCCGTCGTCGGTTGCGGCTTCCCTGGCCGGGTTGGGGCGGTTCGGTGCGGCGGGTGTGGTCGGGTCCACCAGGAGGTCGATGGCCGGGCAGCCGCAGGCGCACTTCCCGATCACCTTCACGGTCAGCGCCTGCTCGCGTAGTTCGGCAGCGCCCGGGAAGTCGCCCTCGAGCATGGCGTACAGAGCTTCCCGCTCGTTGACGGTCGGTTCTCGTTCCACGAGTCGAGTGTGATGGCCGGGCATCGGGCCCACGTCCGTGGGTGTGAGGAATTCCATCGGCGGGGTGAGCGGGGGGAATGGCAGACTTAGGGGCGTCAGAACAACCCGGGGACCCGGTCAGGGCCTCGAGGAAACGACGAAAGGGACGATGATGTCCGTATCCGATGCGGAAACCCCTGTGTACGGGTCTGCGGCGCCGAAGACTCCCGCCAAGCGGAAGATGCGAGTGCAGCACCTGCAGCAGATGAAGCAGGCCGGGGAGAAGTGGTCCATGTTGACCGCTTACGACTACTCGACTGCGCGGCTGTTCGAAGAGGCCGGCATTCCGGTGCTCTTGGTCGGGGATTCGGCCGCGAATGTGGTTTATGGGTACGACACCACGGTGGCGATCACCGTGGACGAGCTGATTCCGCTGGTTCGGGGTGTGGTGAAGGGCGCACCGCACGCGCTGGTGGTGGCGGATCTGCCGTTCGGTAGTTACGAGTCCTCTCCTGAGCAGGCACTTGCCACGGCTGTGCGGTTCATGAAGGAGGGCGGCGCGCACGCGGTGAAGCTCGAGGGCGGTGAGCGGGTGGCCGACACCATTCACAAACTGACCGCGGCGGGCATTCCGGTGATGGCGCATATCGGGTTCACGCCGCAGAGCGTCAATACCCTCGGCGGGTTCCGGGTGCAGGGGCGCGGGGACGGAGCCGAGCAGCTCATCGCCGACGCCATCGCGGTGCAGGAGGCGGGAGCCTTCTCCGTCGTGATGGAGATGGTGCCCGCGGAACTGGCCGGTCAGGTCACCCGCAAGCTGACCATTCCGACCGTCGGCATCGGGGCCGGAGTGGAATGCGATGCGCAGGTGCTGGTCTGGCAGGACATGGTGGGCTACACCGGCGGCAAGACCGCCAAGTTCGTCAAGCAGTTCGCCGATGTGGGCGGCCAGTTGCGTACCGCCGCAGCCACTTACGCGGACGAGGTGCGGCGCGGCGTGTTCCCCGGCCCGGAGCACAGCTACTGAGCCGTCCGGCCGCGCAGTGAAACGAACGCCCCCGCGGAGATCCGCGGGGGCGTTTTTCCGCGCGGATTCAATAGCCGACGGCTATCGACCCGCACTCGCCCCCGGTCTTCTCGGTCAACCACCCGGTTTTGATGGCAGACTCGGTAGCCAACGAGCTGGATCGACCAAAGGTGAGTTCATGGATCGTGGAATGAGTCGCTGGATTCGGCGGGCGCCGCTGTTGATCGCCGCGGTGGCCGCCGTCGCGCTGACCGCGGCCTGCGGTAGCTCCTCGACATCGACGCAGCCGCAGGGCTCCTCCTCGCCGCTCTCCTCGACGCCCAAGCCGACCGCCTCGGGTGCTCCGAGCACCTCGGCGAACGCGCAGCTGACCGTGACCGATGATCAGGCCAAGCAGCTGTGCGATCTGATTCGGCCGCAGCTCTCGGACTGGCGGGTGCAGACTCCGACCCTGGACAAGATCTCGCTCAACACGACAGTGGCCCAGTGGGCGTTGCAGACCGGCGTCAATGTGCTGTCCGAGCGGGGCGTGGTGGATCGGGTCACCATCAAGAGCTGCCCGGACGTGCGTGACGAGGCGCTGAAGGCGATCGAGATCCCGGATCTGGCCTCGGGCCTGGTGGCGGGCTGATGCGCACCCTGTACCCGCCGATCGAGCCCTACGAGCAGGGCATGCTGGACGTCGGCGACGGCCAGCACCTCTACTACGAGGTGAGCGGCAACCCGGACGGCAAGCCCGCGGTCTTCCTGCACGGCGGACCGGGCGGCGGCACCTCGCCGTACCACCGGCAGTTCTTCGATCCCGAGGCGTACCGGATCGTGCTGTTCGATCAGCGCGGGTGCGGCAGATCGACGCCGCACATCGCCGACGGGGCGAGTCTCGAGCACAACACCACCTGGCATCTGGTCGCCGATATCGAAAGGCTGCGAACGCATCTGGGCGTCGAACGCTGGCAGGTGTTCGGCGGTTCCTGGGGTTCGACGCTGGCGCTGAGCTACGCGCAGGCCCACCCCGACCGGGTCACCGAATTGGTGCTGCGGGGGATATTCTTGTTGCGGCGCAAGGAAATCGATTGGTACTACAATGGCTCCGCGGGGTACGTGTACCCCGATGAGTGGGAGAAGTTCCTGGCGCCGGTGCCCGAGGCAGACCGCGACCAGGACCTGGTCGAGGTCTACCACCGTCTCCTGCACTCCCCCGATGCCGCCCTCGCCACCGACGCGGCCGTCGCGTGGTCCACCTGGGAGGGTTCCACGAGTTCCCTGCTGCCCCACCCGGATCGGGTCGCCGAAACCGCCGACCCGCGTTTCGCGCTGGCCTTCGCCCGCATCGAGAACCACTATTTCGTCAACCACGGCTTCCTCGACGAGGGGCAGCTGTTGCGCGACATCGACCGCATCGCCCACATTCCCGGCGTGATCGTGCAGGGCCGCTACGACGTGGTGTGCCCGGCCACCAGCGCCTGGGATCTGCACAGGGCCTGGCCCGCTTCGGAATTGCACCTGGTGCCCGACGCCGGTCACGCCGCGCTGGAACCCGGCATCACCCACCACCTGGTGGAAGCCACCGACAAATACAGGACGTAGATGAGCACCACAGCCGGTTCCGCCTTGGTCGACGCAGTAGCCGCCGATGTGGACCGGCTGTGTACAGCCGAACCCGATGTGCGCGAAGATCTTCCGGATTCCGTCCACAAGATGCGGGTGGCGACCAGGCGGCTGCGCAGCGTGCTGAAGTCCTATCGCCGGATACTACGACGCAAACCGGTCGGCGAGATCACCGACGAATTGCGATGGCTGGGCGGACTGCTGGGAGTCGCACGGGATGCCGAGGTGCGGGCCGAGCGCTTCGCCGCACTGCTGAGCGATGCCGGCATCCCCTTCGACGAGAAGACCGTGCCACAGGGCGAGAAAGCCGCTCCGCGAAGGGATTTCGGCGCGGAGCTGGTCGCCGATCAACGCCGTTTCTACGCCGGCGCGCACCGGGCGGCGGTGGACGCCTTCGACAGCCGCCGCTACCGCAGCCTGGTCGAGCGTCTGCACGGCTTGCTCAGCGACCCGCCGCTACGGCCCTCATATGCCGACGAACCCGCCGACGAGGTCTTCACCGCAGTGCTGCGGCACGACTTCCGGGAGTTGCGCCGTCTGGTGCGGATGGAACCCGGCCTGTCCGAGGCGCATCGGGTCGAGCATCTGCACGAGATCCGTAAGGCCGCCAAGCGCCTGCGCTATTCGGCCGAGGCCGCCACGGCCGTGCTCGGCACGCCAGCCGAGGAGCTGGGCAAGAAGGCCAAGAGCCTGCAGACCGTCCTCGGCGATCATCGCGATGCCATCGAGACGCTGCAGACCCTGCGCGAACACGTCCCCGCCGACGGCGACGAATCCGGCTATCAGCGGCTGTGCGACGCGGAGGAAGCGGCGGCGGCCAAGGCACTCGAGCAGTACCCCGACGCCGCCGAATTCCTCCGCCATCGGCCACTGGGCTGAGTATTCGCCTGGTCCTATCCACTTCGTCATCCCGGCATAGTTCGGCCGGGATCCACTGCAACAGGCTGAATTCCGGCCAAATGCGTGCCGGAGTGACGGGCTAGTTGACCCGGATCACCGCTTGATCGCCGTGCGCCCACCCCGCCGGATCCGCGCCCTCACCGGCGGGATGCGTTGTCCCGTTGCCGTTCTCGTGGCCGCCGTGATGCTCCTTGTGCGCGGCGTGCGGCATGATGCGGTCGATCCAGGCCAGCAGCACCGCGGACACCACGAACGCGAGATGGATGATCACCGGCCACAGATACCGCGCGGTGTGCGCACCCGGGTTGGTGTCGGTGGTGATGCTGATGAAGGTCTTGAGCAGGTGGATCGAGGAGATGCCGACGATCGACATGGCCAGCTTCACCTTCAGCACATTGGCGTTCACCTGCGCCAGCCACTCGGGCTGATCCGGATGCCCGTCGATGCGCAGCCGCGACACGAAGGTCTCGTAGCCGCCGACGATCACCATGATCAGCAGGTTGGAGATCATGACCACGTCGATCAGCCCCAGCACCGAGAGCATGATGCTGGTTTCGGCATTGCCCTCGCCGAACAGGCCGTGCACCAGATCCCACAGCTCGCGCAGGAACTGCCACACGTACGCGGCCTGCGCCACGATCAGACCCAGGTACAGCGGCAGCTGCAGCCAGCGGCTGAGGAAGATGAAATAGCCCAGGCTGCGCTGCTGGGCGGCCTCGGGGGAGGCCGGGTGGGGATTCGGGGTTGGAAAAGCCATGTGACTCAATACAGCACGGCCGAAATCAAGCACCGATCAGTAACCGATCACGGCCGGGCGGCGTGATGCCTTCCTGATCGATCGGTGATGGCCGCGCCGATAGGTTCGCCGCGTGCAACATGGAATCGAGCAGAAACGCCGTGGTCCGCTGTGGCTGGTCGCGATCGTGGCGGCCCTCATCGTGGGTCTGGCGCTGGCACTGTCGACCTACGGGGTGGGGCGAACGCGGGCGGAGGCCACGCATCCCTTCGGCAATACCGAGGTCAGGGATCGGGTGGATCTGGGCATCTGGGTCGGCAGGATCGATCCGGTCACTCAGACCGCCACCGTGGAGGTGCTGGCGCAGCCGCGCGGCGCGCTGGCCGACAAGAACGGCAATTTCGCCTCCGACGCGCTGCTCTACGCTTCGGCGCTGAAGGCCGATCCGATCAAAATCAAAGCGGGCGAACCGATCTCCGCCGCCGAGGTGAAGGTGGTGGTGGAGGGCTCGCTCACCGACTACCCGTTCGACGCCTACGACGCCGTGCTGGCCTTCGACGTGTTCAGCGGAGACAAGCGCCTGCCCACGGCGGCCACGGTGGCCAGCGGCGACACCCTGTTCGCGGTGAGCGAGCGACCGGAGTCCAACGCGGACAACGGGATCGACCTCACCCTGCACGCGAGCCGGTCGCTCCCCACGCTGGTGTTCGCCCTGTTCATCATGACCCTCATGCTCGGGCTGGCGCTGGCCGCGGCCATCGCCTGCTACTACGTCCTCGCCGGCAAGCGGGGTCTGATGTTCCCGGCCGTATCCATGATGGGCGCACTGCTCTTCGCACTGGTCCCGCTGCGCAACGCGGTGCCCGGTGGCGCTCCGATCGGCTCGATCATCGATTTCACGTCGTTCTTCATCGCGGAGGGCATCATCTCGGCGGCGCTGGTCGGCACCGTGATCGTGGGCTACCGCGTGGAGATGGCCAGGGAGCGCGCCGAACAGGCGGCCACCCAGCATCCGACCGATCAATTCCGAATGGTCGTGCCGCAGCGCTGATTCACCGCAATCCCTTGCGCGATATCACCGCAATCCCTTGCGCGAATATCACCGCAATCCCTTGCGCGAATATCACCGTGATTCCTTGCGCACGCTCCAGCCGCCGTCGACGACGAGGTTGGCGCCGGTGATGAAGGAGGCGTCGTCGGAGGCGAGGAAGGCGATGGCGGCCGCCACCTCCTCCGGCGCGCCCAACCGGTCCAACACCGTTGCCCGAGCCGATAATTCGCGCCCCTCCTCATCGACGTCGTCCCACACCGGGGTGAGGATGGGCCCGGGCAGCACGCCGTTCACCCGCACCTGATCCTGCCCGTACTCCACCGCGAGCTGCCGCACCAGCGAGGTGAGCCCGCCCTTGGCCGCGGCATACACCGGATATCCGGGCAGCCCGAACTGCGCATGCACACTGGACACCGCGACCACGCTTCCGCGCCGGGCCCGCAGATCGTCGATGAAGGCCCGCACCCCCAGGAACAACGGCGTGAGATTCACCGCCAGCCCGTCGTCCCACTGCCGCCTGCTCAACTCGTGCGCGGGAATGATCGCCTGCCGAGAAGCATTGCTGCACAGGAAATCCAACGGCCCGAACACCTCGTCCACCCGCTCCCGCAGCGCCTCCCACGACTCCTCGAGCGTCACATCGCACCGCTGGAATTCGGCACACCCGCCGGCCGCCCGGATCTTCGCCGCCACCTCCCGTCCCCCGACCTCGTCGACATCCGCGATGACAACCAACGCGCCCTCGGCCGCGAGCCGCACCGCCGTGGCCGCCCCGATCCCCGACGCCGCCCCGGTAACGACCGCAACCCGATCCGCCAACCGACTCATACTCTTCCCCTTCACACTCAACGCCGACTCTCCGCCACGCGATGCCGCCCCGCCCCTCACGCGGTCCGGTCCCGCGGTCGATCCGCATCCGACGATCCGGCCGCGCTGGCGGATACCCGCCCACGATCAGCCGCGAGATCACCACCGGTGCGGGCATATCCGATGTCGGGCGATGCCGGAGTTCGGGGCGGATTCGTATCCTGTCCGTCAGTGGTCATCGGCGAGCACCGGCCTCGAGTCCGCGAACGGCGTCATGGGTAGTCCGGTGGTGCCCGGCACGCAGGTGAACAGGCGGCCCGCGAACGCTTCTTCGGCGGCCTCGTTCTCGGCGGCGGTGGTGATGACCAGGACATCCAGGGCGGGTCCGGCGAATGTGCAGCTCGAGACCTGGGAGGGGCCGACCTCGATGGTCGTGCGGAGCGATCCGGCGGGGTCGAAGCCGCGGACCTGACCCGCACCCCAGACCGCGACCCACACATTGCCCTCGGCATCGACGGTCAGGCCGTCGGGCTCGCCGTCCTCGAAATGCGCGAACGGCCTTGCCTCGCCGAGGGTTCCGGTGTCGAGGTCGTAGTCGAAGGCGTCGACGCGGTGGGTCGGGCTGTCCGCGTAGTAGAGGGTGCGCCCGTCGGGGCTCCAGCCGAGACCGTTGGAGATGGTCACGCCGGTGCGCAGGGTGATCAGAGTGCCGTCCGGGTCGAGGCGGTAGAGCGCCGCCGTTCGCGGCGCACCGCTCGGGACCATCGTCCCCGCCAGCACCCGGCCTCGTGGATCGACCTTGGCATCGTTGAAGCGGCGATACACACCGTCGGTTGGAAATGCCACGGCGACAACCGGACCGAGGGTCGGCCCATCGCTGCCGGCATCCCACTCCTCGGCTGCCCCGTCGATGCTGACGATGGTGTCGCCCATGGTCGCCAGGAGGCGGCCGGAGGCGCACGGCAGGACCGCGCTGACCGGTGGAGTGAGGCTGAGCGTTGCCTGGTGCTTCAGATCCGGGGTGAGGCCGTCGGTCAGGGTGGCGCGATGGATGAGACCGGCGCGGATGTCGACCCAGAGCAGTTGCCGGGTGCGGGGGTCCCAGACGGGACCTTCGCACAGTCGGCCGGGCGGTGGGGCACACAGGTGTGCCCTGAGAGTGTGCATGGTGGCTCCGGGGGCTAGGTCGGGAGGCCGACGGCGCGTTCGCCGCTGCGGCGTTGCTGGATGACGACGGCGGCGACGAGCAGGGAGCCCTGGGCTACGTTCTGCCAGAAGGTGTTCACGCCCACGACGTTCAGACCGTTGTCGAGTGCGCCGAGCAGGATGACGGCGAGCAGCGTGCCGCCCACGGTGCCCTTGCCGCCCTTGAGGGCGCAGCCGCCGAGCGCGGCGGCGGTGATGGCCTTCAGTTCGAGGCCCTCGCTGCCGGAGACGGGCTGGCCGGAGCCGGTGCGGGCGGTGAGGATGATGCCCGCGATGGCGGCCACCACGCCGGCCAGCATGTACACGGCGATCAGGTATTTGTTGATGTTGATGCCGGAAAGGCGTGCGGCGGTGTCGTTTCCGCCGATCGCGTAGATGTTGCGGCCGATGTCGGTGTACTTCAGCAGCACGTGCACGCCGAGGGCGACCAGGGCCAGCACGATCACCGGGACCGGCAGGCCGATGATCTTGCCGCGGGCCAGGAAGATGAACACGTCGTTGTCGAGCACGAAGCCCTGGGCCTTGCCGCCCGAGATCAGTTGGGCCAGGCCCTTGTATGCGGCCAGGGTGGCCAGGGTCGCGATCACCGGGTTGACCCGGCCGTAGACGATGATCAAACCGTTGACCAGTCCCAGCACCAGGCCGACCCCGACGGCGGCGAGAATGCCGACGAAGGCGTTGCCGGAGGCCGAGGTGAAGGCCATGGCGCTGATGACCGAGGCGACACCCGCCTGCGAACCGACCGAGATGTCGAGCGCGCCGCAGATGATCACCACGGTCTGCACGACCGCGAGCAGCCCGAAAACCGTGACGGCGTCACCGATTCCGGCGATATTGCGGGGATCCAGGTAGCCGTCGTTGAGCCAGGCGAAGATGGCCACGACCACCACGAGCGCGCCGATCAGGCTGAGGTTGCCGGTGCCGATGCCCCGGATCACCCGGCGCGGGGTCATGGCGCCCACGCCGCTCAGATAGCGGGCCAGTCCCGGACTCGGCACGGAAACCGTTGCCTCCGAATTCACTTCGATGCGTTGATCGGTCATGGTGTTCCTAAAGGGGTCGCGAGGCGGTGAGGTCGTCGGCCATGGCCAGGGCGAGGATGGCCTCCTCGCTCGCGTCGGCGCGGTCCAGTTCGCCGGTGACGCGGCCCTGCTGCATGACGACGATGCGGTCGGCCAGGCCGAGGACTTCGGGGAGTTCCGAGGAGATCACCAGCACCGCCACGCCGGACTCGGCCAATTCCTCGATGACGTGGTAGATCTCGATCTTCGCGCCGACGTCGACGCCGCGCGTGGGCTCGTCCAGGATGAGCACGGTGGGTTTGCGCGCCAGCCAGCGCGCCAGCACCACCTTCTGCTGATTGCCGCCCGAGAGCTTGCGCACCTCCTGCTCGATGGAGGGCGTGCGCACCCGCAGCGATTCGACATACTGCGAGACCAGCTTCCGTTCCGCGCCGCGGCGCACGAAGCGCCAGCGCCGCAGCCGATCCAGCATGGCGAGCGAGATATTGTCGCGCACACCGCGATGCAGCAGCAGCGCCTGCGCCTTGCGTTCCTCGGGCGCGTAACCCATTCCGGCGCGGACCGCGTCGCGGGGCTGGCGCAATCGCACCCGCTGACCGGCCACCCGCACCTCCCCCGACCGGATCGGCAGGTCGCCCGCGAGCGCGCCCGCCAGCTCGGAGCGGCCCGCCCCGACCAGTCCGGCCAGCGCCACCACCTCGCCCGCGCGGACGTGCAGGCTCACGTCCCGCACGTCGTCGGTGGTGACGTGGTCCACCTCGAGCAGCACCGGCCCGAGCTCGGAATGCTTGCGCGCGAACACCGTCGACAGGTCGCGGCCGACCATCATGCGCACGATCTCCTGATCGTCGGTGTCGGCGGTGTCGCGCACGCCGACCAGCGCGCCGTCGCGCAGCACCGCCACCCGGTCGGCCAGCTGGAAGATCTCGCGCATGCGGTGGGACACGTAGATCACCGCGAGACCGCGATCGCGCAGGCGGCCGATGAGCGCGAACAGCGATTCGGTCTCGTGATCCGAGAGCGAGGAGGTGGGCTCGTCGAAGGCGATGACCTTCGCGTCGGTGGTCAGCGCCCGCATGATCTCCACCAATTGCCGTTGCGCGGCGGTCAGTTTCGAGCCGAGGGTATCGGGGTCCAGGTCCCGGTCGAAGCCGAGCCGGGTCAGATCGCCGCGCACCCGTTCCCGCAGCGCCGCCCGATCGAGCATGCGGCCCGCCCGGCGCGGGAGCGCGCCGAGGTAGACGTTCTCGGCGACCGAGACGTGCGGCACGATCTCCGGTTCCTGGCCGATCACCCGGATGCCCGCCGCGCGCGCATCGGCCGGACTGGCCAATTCCAGTGGGGTGCCGTCGAGTTCGAGGGTGCCGCCGTCGGGTCGATGGTCGCCGCCGAGGATCTTGATCAGCGTGGACTTGCCCGCGCCGTTCTCCCCCATCAGGGCGGTCACCATGCCCGCGGGGAAGTCCAGGCTCACCTCGCGCAGCGCCGGCACGCCTGCGAAGGTCTTGGTGAGCCCGGACACCCGCAGCCCCATCAGCTGCACGTCACGCCCGCCTGCTGCCAGTTGGTCGCATCGACCATCTTGGTGGGCGCGAACGCCTCGGGCGGCATGGCCTTTCCGTTCTTGAGGTAGTCGTACATGGTCTGCACGGCCAGCGCGCCGACGTCCTTGCCATTGATGAACAGCGCCGCCTTGAAGCCGGTCGGCTTGCCGCCGCGCCATTCCTTGCAGGCCAGGTACGCGCCCAGGCCGACGCCGAGCACATTGTCGGCCGCGTAGCCCGCGTTCTGGATGGCCGCGACACCGCCGCTGACGTTCTCGTCGTTGCAGCCCATGACGATCCAGTTCTTGACCGACCGGTTGCCCGCGACGGTGGCGGAGATCTTGTTCTGCGCGTCCGACGGAGTGTTGTCGGTGCCGACCTCGATCACCTTGACGTCCGCGCCCGAAACATCCTTGAACGCCTTCTGATTCGCCTTCACGCGATCGGTGCAGACGGTCACGTCCTGTTTCCAGGCGTCGACGATGGCGGTGTCCTCGGCCTTCCAGCCCAGCTTCTTGAAGTCCTCACCGGCGCGGGTGCCGACCTCGGTGCCCATCTGCGTGCCACTGAATCCCACGCGCGGCACCAGATTGTCCTTGCTGCAGGACGACGGGTCCGGGCCGTTGGCACAGACCTGGTCGTCGGAGGTGAGCAGGGCGACGCCGCCGGACTTGGCCAGCTGCGCGACCTGCGGGCCGACCGAGGGATCCGGGACCACCACGATGACGCCGTTGGCCTTTTGGTTCACCGCGTTCTGGACCTCGGTGACCGCCTTGTTGGCGTCGTTGCCGAGGTTCACCACCTTCAGGTCGACGCCCAGCTCCTTGGCCTTGGCCTTCGCGCCGTCGGCTTCGCCGATGAAGTACTCCTGGTCGCCTTGTTTCTGGGCGTAGACGAGGCTGACCGTGCCCGAAGCGTGCTGCGGGCCCGCGTTGTTCGAGCCGGAATCCTTGCCCGACGAACAGGCGGTCGCAGCCAGGGCCAGGGCGGACACGCAGACTAACGCGCTGGTCCAGCGGCGCCGGTGGGTCCAGGACATGAGCACTCCTAGGTGGTCTTCGACAAACCAAGTGTCAAAAGTGATTTGGGTTACAGTATGACTTCGGCTAACTGTTGTAAATACTGTTGGTCGAAGTTGTCCGAGAAGGTGAGTCCGGTTATCTTGGCGAGATCGGGTGGAAGGAGTGGGCGGAGCCGTGTACCAGCTGACCGCGCGGGATATCAGACGGCGCAACAGGTTCTGCGTGCTGCAGGCGGTGTACGCCGCGGCCGGGCACACCAGCAGGCAGGAGATCGCGGGGGCCACCGGTCTGTCGTTCGCCACCATCGGGAATCTGATCGCCGAACTGCTCGAAGTCGGGGTGCTCGCCGAGCTCGGCTACGAGGCGGCCGCGATCGGGCGGCCGCGCGCGCAACTGGCCATCAACCCCGATCGCGGGGTGCTGATCGGCGTCGATATCGCCGAAACCAGTATTCACGTGGACGTTTTCGATCTGGCCATGTCGGTTCTGCGGTCGAGCGAGGTGCCCGTCGATCCGGCGGCGACCACTCCCGACGACATCGTGGAGCTCATCGTGCTCGGCATCGGCGAGGTGATCGGGAGCGATGGCGACAAGGTGCTCGGCGTGGGGCTGAGCGTCCCGGGCCTGGTCGAGCCCGAGACCGGGACGTCGGTGTTCTCGCCGTACTGGCACTGGCACGACGTCGCGCTCAAGACCCTGCTCGAGCAACGGCTGAGTTATCCGCTCTACCTGGACAATCCGCTCAAGGCCAGCACGGCCGCGCAGCTCTGGTTCGGCGCGGGCCGCGACGTGGACGACCTGATCGTGGTCACCCTGCGCGCGGGCGTCGGCATCGGCGTGGTCATCGACGGCATGCTCTACCGCGGCGTCACCAACAGCGCGGGCGAATGGGGCCACACCAACCTGGTCCTCGACGGCCGCCCCTGCTCCTGCGGCCGCAACGGCTGCGTCGAGGCCTACGTGAGCGCGCCCGGCATCGCGGCGACCCTGCGCGAGATCGACTCCGCGAGCGAGCTTCTCGCCGACGATGACGCCGCCACCATCGCCGCGCTCGGCATCGCCGCGGCCCGCGGCGACGAGACCGCGGTGGCCGTCATCGCGAAGACCGGCCACTACCTCGGCGTCGCGGTCGCCAACCTGGTCAACCTCTTCAACCCGCGCCGCATGGTCTTCGGCGACCTCGTCGCCCGCCAGCTCGGCGCCCCGCTCCTGGAAGCGACCCGCCGCGCCGCCACCCATCACGCCATGTCGGACCCCTTCGCCGCGGTCACCCTCGAACTCGACACCCTCCCCCACAACCCGGTCAGCCTCGGCGCGGCCACCTTCGCCCTGGAGGGATTCCTCGCCGACCGGGAGACTTTCGGCTCGGTCGCCGCCCGCCGCGCCCGCCGCACCGACACCCCGCCGCTGACCCCGGCCTAGCATCTGCCACAACCACTCTCGCCGCCCGCCTCGGCACCGCCCGCGAACCCTCGTAACCCGGCCTCGGCGGCCGGGCGGCGCGATCACCGACGGACCGTAGGACCCGCCGGTAGGGTCGAATGCATGGAGTGGAGTCTTCATTCGGCAGAAGAGCTTTCGGCGGCGATGCGGGCCGGTGAGGTGACCTCGGTGGAGCTGACCGAGGAGGCGATCGCCCGGATCGAGCGGGACGACAAGGCGATCAACGCCATCTGCGTGCCGGACTTCGAGCGGGCGCGGGCCGCCGCTCGCGAGGCCGATGCGGCGCGGGCTCGAGGTGAGGACCGGCCGCTGCTCGGGATTCCGGTGACGGTCAAGGAGTCCTACAACATGGCCGGACTGCCCACGACGTGGGGCAATCCTCAGTTCCGGGACTATGTTCCGGCCGAGGACGCGCTGGCGGTCTCGCGGGTGAAGGCCGCGGGCGCGGTGGTTCTCGGCAAGACCAATGTGCCGTTGATGCTGCAGGATTGGCAGAGCTTCAACGAGATCTACGGCACCACCAACAACCCCTACGATCACGGTCGTTCGCCCGGCGGTTCCTCCGGTGGCTCGTCGGCGGCGCTGGCGGCGGGATTCGGGGCGCTGTCCCTGGGCTCCGATCTCGCGGGGTCACTGCGCAACCCCGCGCATTTCTGCGGTGTCTACGCGCACAAGCCGACCCTCGGATTGTGCGCGAGCCGGGGCATGGTGCCGCCGCCCGTGGCGGCACTGCCGGCCGAGATCGACCTGGCCGTCGTCGGTCCCATGGCACGCACCGCCCGCGACCTCACCCTCCTGCTCGACGTCATGGCCGGACCGGATCCGCTGACCCTCGGTGTCGCATACGAATTGGCGCTGCCGCCGGCGCGTCACGAGCAGCTGGCGGACTTCCGCGTCCTGGTCATCGACGAGCATCCGCTGATCCCGACCGGCGCGGCCGTTCGAGCCGGGCTGAACCGGGTCGCGGACGCGCTCACCGCGGCGGGCGCCCGCGTCGAACGGCAGAGTCCGCTGCTGCCCGATCTCGCCGAAGCCGAGAACCTCTACACGCAACTCCTGGCTTCGAGCGCCGCGGCGCGCATGCCCGCGGACCGCTACGAGCAGATGCGGACGGTCGCCGCCGAACTGCCCTCGGACGCACAGGGTTCCGATACGGCCTGGGTGCGGGGCGCGGTGCTCAGCTACCGCGGCTGGGTCGAGGTGAACAACCGCCGCGAACTGCACCGCCAGAGCTGGCGGCGGCTCTTCGCCGAGTTCGATGTCGTGGTGTGCCCGATCACGCCGACACCCGCGTTCCCGCACGACCACAGCACCGACATGATGCAGAAGCGAATCGACATCGACGGCGTCGCATACCCTTTCGGCGACCAGCACATCTGGCCCGGCGTGGCGACCATGCCCGGTCTGCCCGCCACCGCCATCCCCACGGGTCTCTCCCCCGAGGGGCTCCCGGTGGGCGTCCAGCTCATCGGCCCCATGTTCGAGGACCGCACCCCGCTGCGGCTGGCCGAACTGCTCGAGCAGCGGATCGGCGGTTTCCAGCCACCGCGCTAGAGCCACCGCATCCTGTCACCCCGATTCCGTACGGTGGGGCGCGTGATCGACGAATCCACGTTCCCACTGCCCTTTCTCGAGTCGTACCGGGTGGCGGTCACGCCGCCCCGGACGCTGCGCGAACTGCAGATGATGCAGATGAGCGCCCAGATTCGGGCCAAGCCACAGTGGTTCGTCAAGATGCGCGACGCCGGCCTCGTCGCCAAGTGGACGACCGAAGCGTCCGAGCAAGGGCTGACCGAAGCCCAGATTCGTTACGTGCTCGCGGAATTGGCGCACTACGCCGACCTCCGCGACGAGCACACCGGCATCGAAGTGGCCGCCGTCGACGGGGTGTGGCAGTCGGACTCTTTGATCGATGACGAGCTGAAATCCCGGCTGCGGGCCGCGGTTCGGGTACTCGAGGACGTTCCCGAGGCCGAGCGCGACTGGCACCCTGGATCGAACGAGCAGGTACTGGACCTGGTCCATCCCTCCCTGTTCTGCCTGGTCCGCGGGGTGAGCGTCACGGACGACTCCGCCTGGCCCACTCCGGGCGAGCACGATGCGCGATACGCGTTTTCGGAGAAGTTCCAATGGCTGCCCACCGACGTCGAGGTCGACGCCGACGGTGCGGCCGTGTTCCGCTCCTACGTCAACAACGTCCACCCGGTAATCCACCGCGACCTCGAATCCGTTCTCCCGCTGCTGTTCACGCGCCTGCTACCACTGTTCGAGAACGTCCTCACCGATCTGCGTCACCCGCGCCCGCTGCGGATCACACCCAATCCCTATTCCTGGTATGTGGACGAGCCTCGAGACCCCTCCGACAGCGACGAGGACATGGACGAGGAGGCGGCCGAGGCCGCACGGGAGGCGTACGAGGAAGCGTTGGACGAATGGTGGGACAATCGCCGCCCCCTCGTTCCCGACGCCCCCGAATTCACCCCGCCGCCCGTCCCGGACGACTCGGCCCGAGTGGACCTGCGAGCCCGCGACCTCCAGGTCATCGTCAAACTCGCCAACATCCACCTGACCCCCGACCAGCCCGAATACCCCGGCGGCAGCTGGCATGTCGAGGGAATGATGAACGAACGCATCGTCTCCACCGCCCTCTACTACTGGGACACCGACAACATCACCGACAGCTCATTGAGCTTCCGAACGGCCATCGACGACCCCGACTACGAACAGAACGACTCCCCCGGCATGCGCGATGTCTACGGCCTCGAGGACGAGGACGCCCTGAACCAACTACTAGGTTCCGTCCCCACCCACGCCGACCGCTGCCTGGCCTTCCCCAACATCCTCCAACACCGAGTCTCCCCCTTCCGCCTGGCCGACCCCACCCGCCCCGGCCACCGCAAAATCCTCGCCTTCTTCCTCGTAGACCCAACGGTGAAGATCACCTCCACCTCCGACATCCCACCCCAACAACCGTGGTCCCCCACAACCACAATGACCCGCCCCCAAGCCGAAACCTACCGTGAAGAACTCATGCACGAACGAAAGTTCTTCGTAGACAAACACAACGGCGACCTCTACGAACGAGAATTCTCCCTCTGCGAACACTGACCCCCCGTGTGAGTCATGGGCCTGAACGTGCACTGAGCCACCGAAACCGGCAGAAAACTGACGTCCAACAGCGATCTGTGCACGAATAGGCCCATCCTCAGGTTCCTCACCTGACCACCGCTCGGAAATCGATCGTGGACGCGGCTCCACCCTGGATAGGCCCGCCACGCAGCCGGACTTCGGCGCAGCCTGACGAGAACGATGTCACGACTTGCGAATACGACCGCAGGGGTCAACGCGGATAGCCGATTTCCTCGAGATCGTCGTGTAGGTCCGACAGGCGGACCGCCGGATTGATTCGATCTATGACGGCCGGGGTCAGTGGTTGCAGCTCGTATACATGCTCGACGGCGGCGAGGTCGAGATCGACCTCGTAATAGTCTGCAGCCCAAAGGCGGTACGCCTGCGGCGTTCCTTCGAGCAGTAGCTCGAACAGACCCTGGCCGCCAAGATCTGCCGTCGATACGCCCCACTCGTCATCGCCGGGTTCCCTCCAGAAGCACACGGTCGCGAGTGGTGCACCCTCGTGGTCGGCAAAGGCCGGCTCGGCAACTTGGGATTCGAAGACGCTCGGCACTGCTCGCAGGACCTGCTGCGCGTTCGGCGCCTCGTGATCGAACCCCCGTCCATAGACCCCGGCCGCGGTGAAGACGATGAACCAGTCGTTGCCCTGGCCATCGCGCATCGACGCCATCTCCTCGCCTTCGCCCCATGCGGAGTTGAACGAGTAGTACCGGCTTTCCCAATCCGGGCTGACGATCGCATCCAACATGGCCATCGCACGGCATCGGTCACGAAGTGCGGAAATCTCGGGCAGGCGACCCAGCAGTTCTTTCACGTCGCCATCCAAACGCAACCCTCCGACAGAACGGGTGCTGGCCCCGCGGGTCAGCCGAGTTGTTCGGCCAGGCCGATGATGATGTCTTCGGGGCCTCGGATGTAGCAGAGGCGGAAGATGTTTTCGTAGTTCTCTATGGTGCCGACGAGTTCGGCGCCGTAGGGGCGGAGGCGAGCCAGAGTGTCGTCGAGGTTGTCTACGGCGAACATGACGCGGCGGAGGCCGAGGGTGTTGGCCGGGGGTGGGGTGGGGTGGGGGCGGATCGGTTCGGGGGTGTGGAACATGGCCAGCTCGATCTTGCTGTGGCCGTCGGGGGTTCGGAGCATGGCCACTTCTTGACTGACGTCGTCGAGGGCGATGATGCGTTCCACCCAGCGGCCCTCGACCGGGCCCCGGTTTTCCAGCTCCATGCCCAGTTCCACGAAGAAGGCTATGACGGTGTCCAGGTCCTCGACGACCATGAGGACGTTGTCCATGCGCTGGATGGCCATGGGTCGCTCCTATTCGTGCTCCGTGGTGTAGCTGAAAGCCACTGTGCGGGTGGTGGGGTCGGCCGTATCGAGGCGGACGCGGAGGTGTCGGCCTTCGGGGGGATTGCCGGCGCACTTGGCGAGGACGGGCGGGTCGGCGATGAAGATTTCGGCGGGGCGGGTGCCGTTGGCCTCCCGGAGGACGACCGCGTCGAAGTCGGTGCCGACCCGGGGAGCGAGGACCGTGGCCTCGGTGAGGTCGACGCAGGCGCGTTCGACCTTGCCGGCCACCGCGTCGGTGCGGCGCATGGTGTCGACCACCGGAGCGAGGCCGTCGCGAACCCATTGGGGGACGGGGGTATTCGCGCAGTGGGACAGGCAGATCTCGGTGGCGTAGCGGTCGGCCAGGCGGCGCAGCGGGGCGGTGACGTGGGCGTAGGCGGCGCCGATCGCGCTGTGTTGCAGCGCATCCGGGGATTGTCCGTTGAGGATGGTGTAAGAGGCGCCGCGCAGCAGGGTGGTGGCCTCGGACATGAGGACCAGGGCGGCGGGAGTGTTGCAGTCGAGGGTGGCCAGCATGCGGGCCGCGGATTCGGCCGGGGGCCAGGGCACGCCGACCGCGGCGGCGGTGCGGCGCATGGAGTCGATGGCGGCGGGCGCGGGCGGCGGCATGGTGCGCAGCAAACCGACGTGATCGGGGTTGCCGGAGCCGTTGGAGTTATTGCCATCGAGCATGATTCGGGCGGCGCACATGCCGGTCAGCAGCGAGACCTGCTCGTTCCAATCGTCGGCGGCGGTACGCGGTTCCACCGCCAATTGCCAATGATCGATTCCGGTTTGCTCGTCGTCACGGATAACCGTCTGCGCGGGCAGGCGCAAAGTGATGGCGCCGCGCCCGATTCCCGCCTCGATGCGCAGGCGGCCGAATTCCGGAAGGGCGGCGATGGAGGGATGGAGACGGCCCGCGTCGGCGGCGGCCTGCACCTTCGCGTAGTCCAGGCGGGCGCGGGAGCGGACCAGGGCGCGGGTCACCGAGAAGCGCAGCGGCACGGCCTGCTCGTCGCATTCGATGGTCCACAGCGCGGCCGGGCGATCCACCCCGGGCAGCAGGCTGGCACGATCCTCGGACAACACCAGCGGGTGCAGCGGGACGGTGCCGTCGGGGAAGTAGAAGGTCTGCCCGCGGGTCAGGGATTCGCGGGCCAGCGCGCCGCCGGGCGCGATGAGCGCGGCCACATCGGCGATCGCGTAATAGAGGAGGAATCCGCTCGGGGTGCGTTCCAGGTACAGCGCCTGGTCCAGATCCATGGCACCCGGGGGATCGATGGTGACCAGCGGAATCTCCCGCCGATCGGCTCGGGCACCCGCGAACGCGTCGGCCGCGTCGCGGGCCTCCGAGACGGCCTCGGAAGGATAGTCCGAGGCCAATCCGAATTCGGTTCGAACGGCGCCGAAGTCCACCGGCGCCGAGACGATCCGCTGATGCAGTTCCACTGCGAAGGCTGACCCTACTGCAGGGCCAGCATCGTCCCGTTCAGCTCGTTGAACGGACCGTACACCGTGAACACCACGCGGCCATCCGGATACTGCGACGACATCGCCGCCGCCGAATCCAGGGCCTCCCCGAAGGACGGGGCAGAGGGATGCGGCAGGTTCGCGATGACCTGCCCGAAGTGATTCTGTGCGACCCACTGCGTGTCCGCCGGGGTGAGATCCACCTGCACCCCACCCGGCAGCGGGGTTATGGCGACCGCGGAGGCGGACCCGGAACCCAGCACAACCGAAACGGAAGCGGCAGCGGCAAGAAGCGCACCGACTGCCAGTTTGCGAGCAATTCGCATTTAGACGAGACCTGCTTTCCGACGTTTGTTGAGCCCTTCGCCCGTTGCGGACCGCAACGGAACTTTCCAACGCGCAACACTTTATGACGTCGATCACGTTCGGTGCTAGTCAAGAGCAGATAACCCGCTCGACACGCCGAGCCGCGCCGAGACGTGCGAGGTGGCGCGCCGCAATTCTCATCCAACTCGTCGGTCTGCGCACGCGAACGAGAGAGCGGCGTCGATCACGTCGCCCTCCCGCTACCGGTGTCTTCTAGTGGCCGCGCAGCCCGTCCGGGAACTTCTTGCTGAAGAACTTGAACCCGTACGCGATCCCGAACAGGACAACGATGGCCAACGGCTGAATCACACCCGCCATGACTTACTTCCTCATCTTCTATCCGTCGCACGCGCCCGGGCCCGGTACCCGCGCTACGCCGACTCCTTGCCCGCGCCCGGATTCCCGGACGCGTTCGTCTTTCCTTGTGCGCCGGGCTGTTCCAGCGCCGCGAGGGCCTCGCGGATGCCCGGCTGGGCCAGCACCGACATGAGTTCGCCGACCGCCGCGGGGCCGAGGGTGGGCTGTTCCACGGCGGGTTCGGGGAGCTCGGCGGCCGATGCGCCCGGTTGCCGCTCCGGCGGCGTGCTGCGCTCTAGAAACCTGAGCAACTCCACGGGAAACGGCAGCACCAGCGTCGAATTCTTTTCCGCCGCAACTTGAACCACGGTCTCGAGGAATCGCAGTTGCAGCGCGGCCGGGGCCTTGCCCATATTCGCCGCGGCCTGGGCCAGTTTCTCGGAGGCCTGCAATTCGCCCTCGGCGGAGATGATGCGGGCCCGCCGCTCCCGTTCGGCCTCGGCCTGGCGGGACATGGAACGCTTCAACGCGTCGGGCAGGGCGACATCCTTGATCTCGACTCGATCGATGTGCACGCCCCAGTTCAGCGCCGGGCTGTCGATCATCAACTCCAGGCCCTTGTTGAGCTGCTCGCGATTGGAGAGCAGATCGTCGAGTTCGCTCTTGCCGATGATCGAGCGCAGCGAGGTCTGTGCCACCTGCGCGACCGCGAACAGATAGTCCTGCACTTCGATGAGCGCCCGCACCGGATCGACCACCCGGAAGTACACGACCGCGTCCACCCGGACCGTCACATTGTCGCGCGTGATGCCCTCCTGCGCGGGCACCGGCATGGTGACCACCCGCATGGACACCTTCTGCATCTTGTCGACCCCGGGAATCAACACCCGCATCCCCGGTTCTCTGACCGCCCGCACCCGCCCCAACCGCAGGACCACACCGCGCTCATACTGCGCGACAACCCGCACCCCCGACGCCAACGCGATCCCGCCGATAACGACAATCGCGCCCAGCCACGCCATCAACAGATACAGAACATCCATTGTTCGCTCCGCGAAACTATTTCCGCGCCATCGGAAATCCGATGGTGTGCCTCCATCATGGCACCGGAAGATCGACCGGGCGAAGAGATAACAAACCCGCAACACTCGGTTGCGAGGCGGACGAGTCGGTCTGTAAGCCGGATCCTGTCCCGGTGGCGAGCCACCGGTGGCGACCATCCATCTGGACACACCGTTGCCGGGTGCCTCGAGCGGTCCACCCGCAGGCTCGGGCGAGCAGCCCTCGGACACCTGCGCAGTCGCACTCTCGCGAGTCCGACCTTCGACCTTGCTCCGGGCGGGGTTTACCTAGCCGCACCGGTCACCCGGCGCGCTGGTGCGCTCTTACCGCACCGTTTCACCCTTACCGGCGGTGCACTTCTCGCGAAGTGCGGCCCGCCGGCGGTCTGTTTTCTGTGGCACTGTCCCGCGGGTCACCCCGGGTTGCCGTTAACAACCGCCCTGCTCTCCGGAGTCCGGACTTTCCTCGGCGAAAGGCGGCGGCACAGCGCGTGCCCGTTCCTCTCGCCGCGGCCGCCCGACCGACTCGTCCGCGGGCACCAAGGTACCGTAGGGCCCCATGGAGCGTGTCGAGGTGGGGTTCCCTTCGGGTGGCGAACAGTGCGCCGCATGGCTGTATCTCCCGGATGGACCGCCCAAGCCGCGCCCGCTGGTGGTCATGGGTCACGGGCTGGGGGCGGACCGGGAAATGGGGTTGGATCGGTATGCCCGGCGCTTCGCGTCGGCGGGAATCGCGGCGCTGGCCTTCGACTATCGATATTTCGGGGCCAGTGGGGGCGAGCCGCGCCAGCAGATCAATATCGGTAAGCAGCGCGAGGACTGGCATGCGGCCATCGCCTTCGCGCGCACCATCCGCGGCATCGACGCGACGCGAATCGCACTGTGGGGCAGTTCTTTCGGTGGCGGGCACGTGCTCGCGGTCGCGCCCGAGGACCATTACATCGCGGCCGTGGTCGCGCAGTGCCCGTTCACCAGCGGCTGGTCCTCGGCCATGGCGAAGGGGCCGCTGAGCCTGGTCAAGACCGGCACCCTGGCGGTCACCGACCAGCTGATCGGGCCGATCATCCGGCGGCCCATCACCGCCCGGCTGGCCGGCAAGAAGCATTCGGCGGCCCTGATGAGCGCCGCCGACGTGCCCGCCGGATTCGGCCGCCTGGCCGAGGAGAGCAGCCAGTACCGGCCGAAGGTGGCGGCGCGCGTCGGCCTGTCGACACTGTTCGAGAATCCGACCCGGCACGTCAAGGACATCAAAGCGCCTGTGCTGTACGCGATCTGCGACAACGACTCGGTGGCCCCGGCGGGCCCGACCCTCAAGGCGGCCGAGCGCACCAAGCACGCGACGGTCCGGCGCTACCCGATCGGGCATTTCGACATCTACTTCGACGACTGGTTCGAGAAGGCCGTCTACGACCAGACCGAATTCCTGATGGCGACCCTGCGGCCCTGAGGCCGAAGGGATCTCAGAGGTACGAGGTGTCGTTGACCAGGCGGACCGACGAACCGCCGTCCGGGAAGAACTCCGCGATGGACAGCGACGCCAGATCCAGGTGCAGCCGGTACAGCAGCGACGGGCCGACCCCCAGCGCCAGCTGCAGCATCGTCTTGATCGGCGTGACATGGCTGACCACAAGCACATTCGCGCCCGGATACAACGCCGCGAGATCCCGGCGCACGCCCTCGACGCGCTCCCGCACCTGATCGAAGCTCTCGCCGCCGGGCGCGGGCACCGAGGGATCGCCGAGCCACCGGGCGTGCAGCTCCGGATCGTGGTCGCGCGCTTCCAGGAAGGTCATCCCTTCCCACGCACCGAAATCCGTCTCGATCAGCCCGGGCAGCTCGCGCACCGGCAGCCCGAGCGCGCGAGCCGCCGCTTCCGCGGTCTCCTTGGCCCGGCCCAGCGGCGAGCACACGATGGCCTCGATACCGCCCTTGGCCGCGAGCATTTCCGCGGCCGCGGCCGCCTGGTTGCGGCCCAGCTCCGTCAAAGGCGGGTTGCCACGGCCCGAATACCGGCGCTGCACGGACAATTCCGTCTGGCCGTGACGTAGCAGCAGCAGCCGGGTCGGCCGTCCGACGGCCCCGGTCCATCCCGGCGACGGTGCGGCACCGGCGGCCTTCGCCTCGCTGTCGACCACACCGCCCGCGACGGCCGCGCTGATCTCCCCCAGGGCCGCGGGGCTTTCCGCCACCGCGCCGATGATCTCCGCCGCACCCAGTTCGGTGGGTTCGTCCGCGGGAGCCGTCGCCAACGCGGTCCGCACCTCGCCCACGGTGTCGGCGTCGTCCATCGCCTCGTTGGCGAGCTTGTCCGCGTGCTTGTTCTCCTTGCGCGGAATCCAGGTGAACGTGACCCGGTCGAATCCGGCCACCAGCCGCCGGGCTCGATCCGCCAGCGGAATCATGCTCTCGTGCTTGACCTTCCACCGCCCGGACATCTGCTCGACGACGAGCTTGGAGTCCATGCGCACGGCGACCTCGCGGGCCCCGAGCTCGGTGGCCGCCTCCAAACCGGCGATCAGCCCGCGGTATTCGGCGACATTGTTGGTGGTGACGCCCAGGTACTCGCGGCGCTCGGCCAGCGGACGCACATGCTCGGCATCCCACACCACCGCGCCGTATCCGGCCGGTCCCGGATTCCCGCGCGACCCGCCGTCGGCCTCGACGATCACCATGTCCACCAACGCTGTTCACCTTCCGTGCCGGTCCGGAGCTCGGCCCGAACCGGGGCGGGCCGGATCATGATGGTTTCGCCGCGGTGCGGCGTCGGGTCAGAGCCCGGAGTGCTTGGTGCGCACCAGGATCGCGCTGCACTCGGGGCAGCGGACGACCACGTCGGGGGCGGTCTGGGTGATGCGGGAGATCTCGCCGCGGTCGAGTTCGATGCGGCAGGCGCCGCAGCGGCGGGCCTGTAGCAGGGCCGCGCCGACGCCGTACTGGGTGCGCTGCTTGTCGTAGGCGGCGAGCAGGTCGGCGGGGAAGGCGCCGGACAGGGCGGCGCGGTCGGACTCGCAGCGCTGCTGGGCCACGGCCAGGTCGGCGAGGGCCTCGTCGCGCCGGCGCTCGGCGTCGACCAGGTCGGCCTCGGCCTTGTCCAGGTTGGCGCCGGCGTGGGCGTGCGCGTCGGCGGTGGCCTCGCGCTGCTCCATCACACCGAGCAGGTCGTCCTCGAGGACCTTGCGGCGGCGTTCCAGGCTGCCCAGCTCGTGCTGCAGTTCCGAGAGCTGCTTGGCGCCGACCGAACCGGAGGTCAGCATGCCGCGGTCGCGTTCCTCACGCTTGCGGACCGCCTCGACCTCGCCCTCCAGCTTGCGGATGTCGCGGTCCAGGTCGTCGATCTGGATCTCGACCTTGACCGCTTCGTCCTTGCGGGCGGTGCGCTCACCCTCGAGCCGCGCCACCTCCTGCTGCTCGGGCAGCACCTTGCGGCGATGCTCGATCCGCGTCAGCTCGGCGTCGACGGCGGCGAGGTCGAGCAGCTTGGCCTGGATCGATGGTTCGGCATTCAACGCGAAGGTCTCCTGAACGCTAAGGACGAATTAACAAGACACCTACCCTACCGGCACCGGCGGGCCGAATCTGCCAACCCGCCTTCTAGCTGGACATTCGATCGTGACGATCAGTGGTCGTCGGCCGCGCCGACGGTCCAGGGGTCGGTGCGGATGGCCGACACCCGGGTTTCCAGGCCGGGCAGTGCGGCGCGCACCACATTCTCCGCCTGGGCACACCACGGGAACTCGGTGGCCCAGTGCGCGGCGTCGATGAGGGCCGGGCCGCCCGCCCGCAGGTGCTCGTCGGCGGGATGGTGGCGCAGGTCGGAAGTGACGTAGGCGTCGACACCGAGACGAGAGACCTTGCCCAGGAAGGAATCTCCCGCGCCGCCGCAGACCGCGACGGTGCGGATGACGCGGTCCGGGTCGCCCGCGGCGCGCACGCCCCAGGTGGTGGCGGGCAGCGACGCCCGGACCCGGGCGGTGAACTCGCGCAACGTCTCCGGGGTCGCCAGCTCGCCGACGCGGCCGATGCCCAGGCCCGACGGCAGTTCCGCGCGCTCGGTGACGTGGTAGGCGGGCTCCTCGTACGGGTGGGCGGCGTGGAGCGCGGCCAGGATCGCGGCGCGACGGGACGGCGGCGCGACCACCTCGAGGCGGTCCTCGGCGACCTCGTGCAGTTCACCGGGTGCGCCGAGGGCCGGGTTCGCGCCGTCGAGCGGGCGAAACTGCGCGGTGCCCGCGACCGTCCAGGCCGCGTCGGAGTAGTGCGCGCTCAGGCCGGCCCCGGCGGCGAAGAGGGCGTCGAGCACCTCACCGCTGTGGGTGATCGGGACGGCCACCACCCATTTGTCCAGTGCGGTCAGCGGTTTCGGGTCCAGCGGGCCGGTGACCCGCAACCCGATGGCCCGCGCCAGCGCGTCCGAGACGCCGGGATCGGCGGAGTCGGCATTGGTGTGGGCGGTGAACAACGCGCAACCCGAGCGGATGAGCCGATGCAGCAGAGCGCCTTTCGGCGTGCTCGCCGCGACCGTGTCCACCCCGCGCAGCAGCAGCGGATGGTGCACGACCAGCGCCTGCGCGCCCCACTCGAGGGCCTCCGCCACCACCGCCTCGGTCGCGTCGACCGCGAACAGCGCCCGCGACACCGGCTCGGCCGGATCGCCGCACACCAGTCCCACCGAATCCCACGATTCGGCGAGCTTCGGCGGATACGCCGCATCCAGCGCCGCGATGAGATCCGCCAGCCGCACCGTCGTCACGACAATCTCCCAACTCTCGGGGGCTCGCAGGGGCATCGCCCCTGAAACCCCAGCCCTGTTGTCCGCCTGTTCACAAGCCCACGTCGCGAATGGCCGCGACCAGCCGGTCCACCTCGGCGGCGGGCCGCACCGCCACCCGCAGGAAGCCCGCGTCCAGCCCGGGGAACGTATCACCGCGACGCACCGCGATCCCCTTGTCCGCGAGCTTCTTTCGCAACAATTCGGCATCCGGGACCCGGATCAGCAGGAACGGCCCGGCCGCGGGCTCGTGCACCTCGATGCCCAGCTCCCGCAGCCGCGGAATCATGGCCGCCCGATCGGCCGCGATGGTCTCGGCCTTGCGCCGCGACTCGGCGACGGCTCGCGGTTCACTCACCGCCGCAATGGCTTCCAGCTGCAGCGTCCCGAGCGGCCAGTGCGCGCGGCCGTGATTCAACCGGGCCAGCACCTCGGGCGCACCGAGCACGTAGCCGCAGCGCAGCCCCGCCAGCGCCCAGGTCTTGGTGAGGCTCCGGAACACCAGGACATCCGGAAGGCTCTCCCCCGCAATCGATTCCGCCTCGTCCGGGACCGCGTCGGCGAATGCCTCGTCCACCACCACGATCCGCCCGGGCCGCCGCAGCGCCCGGATGTCCGCGGCCGCATGCAGCACCGACGTCGGGTTGGTCGGATTGCCCACCACCACCAGATCCGCGTCCTCCGGCACCGCCACCCCGTCGAGGGTGTAGGGCGGTTCCAACACCACGCGGGTCACCGGCACCCCCGCTTCGCGCAGCGCCAACTCCGGCTCGGTGAACGACGGATGGATCACCGCCGCCAGCGCCGACCCCAAACGCGGCAGCATCGCGAACCCCTCCGCGGCCCCCGCCAGCAGCAGCACCTCGTCGACGGCCCGCCCGTGCCGGGCGGCCACCGCCGCCCGCGCCCGCCGCTCGTCCTCGCCCGCCGGATACCGCCCCAACTCCCCCAGCCGCCCGGCCAGCCGCTCCCGCAACCACTCCGGCGGCGCGCTCCCCTGCACGTTCACCGCGAAATCGACCATCCCGGCCCGCGCCTCCACGTCCCCGTGATGGCGCAGCCCGGCACGGTCGAATTCGTCGAGTTCGGTGTCGTCCGGCACAGCCGTCCACCCTACGTGGCCGGTGTTCGCGGTCACCGGCCAGAATGGCTGTCGTGGGCGAGCTGCATGTGACCTTCATCTGCACCGGCAACATTATTCGGCGCGCTTAGCACCCCCAGCTAAGATGCGTCAAACGCCCAGCTCAGACCCTATAGGCAATACCAACGATGCACAGCCAATCACAACGGTTGATTGCGGCTACTTGCCGAAATCTTGCCATCGGCAAACCAAGAGGGAGCAACGCACCAGCCACGCAAAACGATCTACCTAGGGCTCACATCCACGCAAGCAAGGAGCCCCGACATGCGTTCATTTCCCCAGATCATGACTGAGCACCTGGCGGCAATCCGGAAGTCCTTTGAGATAGATCCCGATCCGCTAGTTGAGCCGTTCAACTTTCACGATCAGGCAGGCGTGTTTCTCCACCTCCTGGAAAAGATGAGCAATACCCTGGACGAGATCAACAGGAAGCTACCGCCTAGAGCGTGAAGCGCTTCCCCTTGACCGTCCACGCTCCACGCCCCCTGTCTGTGATCTGCCAGCGGCCTTGCCTCTGGGAATCCACGATCAACCCGCGAGCCTCCAGACGGGCCACAGCAGCACGAGTAGACCAAGACGTAAGCCCAGCCTCACGGGACAGCTGATCAACCGTCATCAGACCACCCACGGACAAGATAGCCAACACGGCGAAGTCGGCCGCAACACCAGACGGCTTCATGCCAACCTCACCGATGGACGGCAGATAGACCGACGCGGCTGCACTGACTCCACATCCACCGTGTCAGCCAGGAGAGCCACAAGCGGCGCGCTCAGGTGATCAGGGCTAGGCACAACCACCGCGTCCACATCCGCTACCCGAACCTGATCCACCAAGCCGAGAACCGAGAACTCCGGCACGATCACCAAGACGTACCCGAGTCTGCGGCCCAGCCGACGACACTGCGCTACGTCCCACTCCAGAGCGGCCCCGGAAACCTCAGGGTCTATGTACAACAACGCCGTTGGGTTCGCTCGCATGGTTGCCCCTTCCGCCATGAAAGAAGGTTCGCCGCTGGCAACGGTGGCAAGGGACAGGAAAGGGACAGCATTGCCCGCTCACCTCAACCTTTTCCACCTGCACCACGACCGGCACCGGACTACCCTCGAGACATGGCGAATGTTGGGCAGCGCATCGCGGCAGAGCGGAAAATCGCTGGGCTAGGGCAACGCCAGCTGGCGCAGAGGTCGAACTACTCCCTGTCCATGATTAAGGCCGTCGAACAAGGCCGTGAGCCAGCATCGCCGGGGCTTACCTCCGCAGTCGCCAAAGCCTTGCGTATCTCCCCCGACCAACTGACCGGGGCACCCTACGACGACGGCAAACCACTGTCCGACGCCGTTAACGCCCTGTCTGTGTTGCTCGCAGAGGGCCGATACGCCCGAGCGGTAGACCCAGGTCCCCTGTCCCAGATTGAAGCCGATCTAGAGGCAGCACAGCAGCTTTACCGCAACGACCGCACCAGGCAGACAATCGAGGTACTTCCAGACCTCATCCGACGTATCCACGGTGCCGTACGGGAACTGTCCGGGGTTGAGAAGGCCCGCGCCTACACCCTGTTGACTTCCGCCTACGTGCTTGCCGAATGGTCTGCCCGCAGGACAGGGCACCTCATGTTGGCTCTCCCCGCCCTGGACCTTGCAGACGGCTACGCCCCTCTCGCCTCAGACTCGAACTATGGGGCGTTCTCCGCCCTGGCACGGGCACGACTGCTCACCCACTACGGAGAATCCGAGATAGCGGGACAGCTCATCACCTCAGCTATCGACGGGGCAGCCAACACCCGTGAGGGCATGGTGATAGCCGGTTACTCCCACCTTGCCGGAGCGATCAACGAAGCACGGAAACTCAACTACCCCAACGCTATAGACCACATCCAAGCGGCCCGAGACCTCGCTAATCAGACCGGCGAGACAGACATCTATATGACTGCGTTCGGACCGTTGAACGTCGATATCCACGCGCACGCAATCGAACTGGAGTCCGGAGACCCGAACAAGGCGGCACTTGACGGGGCGAAGCTCACCCACGGGCCAGACGCTCCACCGACCAGGATTGCCCACCACTGGCAGGACAACGCCCGAGCATGGCTCATGTCGGGGAAGCCGGACAAGGCGCTGGTGGCACTGAACAAGGCCCGTGTTGCCGCACCGCAGCAGACCCGCTTGCATCCCTCGGTAAGGGAGACGTTGCACGGGATTGCCGCAGCGGAGAAGCGTAGAACTGAGACACTGGCAGGGTTCGCGAGCTGGCTGGGGACCAGCATCTAGCCCATCACCATCCCGAAATACATGTTTAACGGCATGGGGATGGAAGACCCGAAAAGACCCCCGACACCCATCCCTGCGCTCTACCCTCCCGACCATGCATGTCTTCGAGATCAAGAGCGCTGAACTACTCGCCGAGATCAAGCAGCAGGCCGACACGGCAGGCATCACCAACGGGGCAATCGTGTCCCTCATCGGTGCCGTGGACTCATTCACCATCTCCACCATGCCTGTGCACGACGCCTCCGCCGACATCATCAGCACGTACAACATGCCCGCCGAAATGCACGGAACAGGCGAAATCCGCGACGGGGTAGTACATGTTCACGCCACGATGGCAGTGCAAGGCGACCGGGGCATAGCGGGACACCTCCACTCGGCACAGGTAGGGCACTGGTTCGCTCGTGCCTACGTGCTCCCCGCCTAACCAATCGGTAGCATCCCCCGCCGAAGGTCCAACACCCTTCAGCCTCAGCCCCTCCAGCCAATCCGCCAGATGCCGCCGGAGGGGCTCAGTGCTACAGGCTCTGTGTCACGCCTGGTGTGAACCAAACAGCCCAACTGTCTACATGATTCGCAACATGCCTAGTGTTCGGGACTGTGTCGCAACAGGATTGAATGGCCTGTGACCCAGGCAACCGAGGCCGGCTGTTGAAGATCACCCGGTCAGCAGCATGTTTCCTGAATCCGCGGTGACCTATAAGGCCCAATCGACATAGCCGGACTGCATGAAATCCCTGAGATCACCAGACCAGTAGCGAGCCCTACCCGCAGCCTTCGAGAACCTAGGCCCCTTCCGCTCCACTGCCCATGCCCTCATCGTGTGCGGCGAAACCCCCAAGTACCCTGCCGCTTCCTGCCGCGACAACCAGCGATCTTCCATCATGAGCGGCACCCTAGCCATCGTGAACTGTTGCCCTTCAACCGATCACGTAAACCGGATTAACAACTATCGTCGCCCCCATGGACGACGTAGCCGCAAGCTTCCACCAAGTCCGCCAATCCCTAGGCGACCAGCCACTAGCCGACCACTTCAAAGGCGTCAACGAGAAGCTAGACCGACTCACGGACGGGATGAACGACATCCTTGGACAGCTCCGGCAGCTTTCCTCTCTGGACCAGTCCACGTAGCGCAAGCCGCCCGTAGATACACGAAAAGCGGCCCCCTGGGACCAATCTCCCAAGGGGCCGCACACATGCTCAGTTACTCCGCAGACTGGGCAGACACAGACCCGGACTCCTCCAGCTCCTCCTCCGCGTCCCTACGCCGATCAATCTCCGCCTGAAGCTCCTCAGTGCTGAAAGCCTCCAAGCCCTCACCCGGAGCACCCTCAGCCGAATCAGCACCGTCCTCCGGCACAGAAACACCCTCACCAACGCCGAAGATGTCCGCCAAGCTGAACACGGCCTTATCAGCCAAACCGCCCAGCATCGAACGCAACGGATCATTACCCATAACCAACACTCCCTAACCAATCAATACCCCAGGGCCATCTATAACCCCAGAGCCTATACCAATAGGCCCACCCACACGAGCAAAGCCCAATTAACTACCATTCGCGAGAAGTAGGAAACCGATCAACACAATCAACGCGAATAGAATCTCTATACTCATCAACACTACGATTACCGCGAGCGGTATTACAACGCTTATGCGAAGCCCTCAACTCTCCGAAAAGATAACCGCCTTTAGAAACAGGCTTCACATGATCAGCTTCGAAAGAATCTGGATGAGGATAAGGAATCGAGTAGTCAATAGGCTCATCGCATAGATGGCAAGGCTCACGAAGTCGCTTCAATCTTTCCCTATTGCGCCTATGCCGTCTATGGCCTGTATCAGTCCTAGCCATAGCTATGGTTCACCCCCTTTCTCTGCATGTGTGTCGAGATGAATTGGAAAGACCTTCTAATTTGGCCGTAGGCGAATCGGAAATGATTGACCATACGAAGCCAAGGGCAACCCGGGAAAGTGGCCCTACGTCCAAATCTGAGCCCCTTAACACCCACCTAGTGACCCCTCCCCACCCCTTAGCGGATGCCCCTCAGGCTTTGCATCCACTCGCACGCGGCAATTGAAAAAAGGCCGTCCCGACTGAGCCAAGTGGATTTGACCAGGGCATTTGACCGGCCTAACTGCCCGTACCAATTGCCGTACCGACTAGAAAACACACGGACAGACAAGCGGCTGCTAAGCCGTCTCCCATTCGTAAACAAATCGGTCCCCTTCGTCCGCGTGAGGGTTAGGGGTATCATCCGGGGTTTCATTTTCGAACACTACCCGGAATGCCTCCCGGATAATCTGACGACTGTAGGTCGATTTGGGGTAGGCATGTACGCAAATGATTTGCTCGGCTGTGCAGTCTGCGGCTTTAACCAATTCGACTCGCCAGGACGCTTCTCGCTCTTCCTTGGTTGGTGCGGCGGCTTCAAGCTCCGTAATCCGCGCTACGGTTTGCATGTACTGCCGGTGAATCTGCGCGAAGGAAGCTCCCCGAGCATTTGCCTTCTGCACTTCCAATTCATGCAGGCTGTCTTTAAGTAGCTGCAACTCGTCAATGTTTGGATTGCGAAGCTCGGCCTTCGAGGAGTGTTCGACGGCCGGTAGTTCTTGCCCTGGCAGGCTCCAAACGGTTCGCCTCGGGGTGGTGCTGATGTTCTCGAATAGAACACCGATATTCTTGGATGCCCGTTTCATCTGGGATTCGCTGTAGCCGCTACTGTGAGCATCGTGCATGAGCTTTTCGCGGTCGGTTGGTCCGTGCTGGGCTAGATATTCTCTCAGCCAGTCGGCAGGCTTCAAAGGTGGTTCCACTTCTTCACCCTTCTTTTAGGAGGCTTGTCCCGAGTAGCATCGCGAAGCCTTGGATAGTCACCATTTGCGCATGGAGGGTTTTTGCGAACTCAATTCCGGCTGCTGTATCCGTGTAGAAGTTGCAGGTTTCCCAGTAGGCTCGGTGCACTTCAGCGTTTACGTCTAACGCTATGCTGAGTAGTTTCTGTCTTGGGTCTTCGGTGGTGGCTTGCATTTGACTTTCTCGTCCATTGGGGTGCGGGCCACGGAAGCTACTTAGGTTTCGTTTCCTGCCCGCTCTCAGGTGGAATCAGTGGACACCCGAGCCGATATATTGAGTGGGGTTAGTCGCCGAAATTCAAGACGATCCGCTTGCGCACCCAGCACACATACGAGCCGGTCATATTCGCAGGCTGCCAAGGTACAAGTATTTCATACCCCAGCTTCTCCAGTTTCTCGGCCTTCTCTTTCAGGCCGACGCCATTGGTTACGGCTAGCGGTTTAGAGCGATGCATGATCTTGCAATGCGACACATGGGTTAGCACCTTCATGGCCCGGTCAGCACGAATGGGGTTACGGTTGACAGACAGGCGGTTCATTGCTTATTACGACTCTCTCGAATTTCTCGCCAGAAATGCACCTGAGCTTCGATCGCCAACTCTTCCGCGCTGAATTCCTCCAGGGAACCGCCCTGATGTTTGGAGCGGATAAGCGCGTCAGCCTCGCGGTCCATACGGTCATATTCTTCCGAAAGGTCATGGTAGGTTCCGGGGAAGAGTCGAGGCTTAGCGCCAACCTCGCTAGCCGCCCGAGCTAGCGCAATCTCAAATTCCTCCGCAGTCTCATAGTGGTTCACTCGCTGAAAGTCATATGCACCCGGTCCGGTAGCTTTGCGCTGAATGCTGTAGAGCTTGGGAACGGTAACGGCAATCCATTGTTCAACGGTGAACTCGTATCGAGCAAGAAGGCTAGCCTTCGGGGCGTTGCTCATATTCTCGTCAATACTTCCCGCGAGGGTTGCGCCGAGATATCCGCGAATAGCCTGCTCAACGCTGCGAAGCGTATTTCGCCGCTGTTCTCGCTCCAGCTTCTTCCGTGGCGTCTCATCAATATTGTTCTCATCTGCCATGAACAAGGAATCATGCTCCTTGGCGTAAATGTTCGATAGCTGAGACAGCCATTCGATGGAATTGGCGTAGGCAGCGTTTCGAACCAGCTGGCTCGCTGCCGCAACCTCAGTGCTGTACTTGTTCTGAACAGTCGGTAGGTTCTCTTTGCAAATCAGCTGCCAAAGAACCGCCTTAAGGTCGGCCACATCACCGTCAGAGGAGAGCGCTTCGAGGGCTTCAAAATCTACACGCGTTGCCCGTGCGGCATATTCGTCTTCCAGGCTGCCGAACCGCTGCCCGATCGTGTGAAGGCTCTCCAGCTCAGTAGCAACCCCAGTGAGAGGGATTCCGATACCGGCGACAGCGAGGAGAAGGTTACGGGTCTCCTTGTCCTTAAAATGGTGTAGATGTGCGATCGCCTGGTTGGCAGTTACGGCGGTGTTCTTCTTAGTCAAGGTCTATCTCCCAAATCTTATCTGGTCTACATACGGAATGCGATACACGCGGCAATGATCAAAGAAACCGTCCCGATGATCGCGAAAATGAGGGTTACCGGTCTCATTGGCTGATTCCCTCCCAAGGGTTCGTGCCTACGCACTTCGGGTACGCGGTGCGAGGGTTAGATACTCCGTACCCGCGTCGATAGCTGTAGTGGTATGGCTTGCAGTCTTCGCCGTATGGCCGTTCGTTCATATGGAACCACTCAGCCTTTCGAGCGTTTAGCTCAGCGAGCTTGGCCAGCTCTGTAAACAGGTTTTCTGTCATGTGTTAACTTTGACTTCCTGGTATTGATTAGATGCTCTTCACGCAAGGAGAGTGCGGCGAACGCGGAGGCAAGAAATGGCTCCGCCTGCAACTCTGCAAGTCCAATCGGAAATGTCCTACCACCGCGGTTATGTAGAATTGCGTAGCCCGGCACGCTGTTACGATCCAAAATCTTGGTTACAGTCCAATTGCCGCAGGTGCTAATACCAAACTCCTCAGCATCGGTGATCGCATCGCATAGACTTTGAAGTTGGGTAAAACTCAGCTTCTTACGGAGGAGTCCACCCGACACCACGGCCCATTTCGCCGATCCTGAGCCGGACTTGCTCTTAACCCGGACTACCCACCCAACTTCCCGATCGAAATTCCATGCCTCATTCGGTGTCATTGACTTCGAGTGTTTCTGTGCGGTAGACGGTCGGGCGGATGAATCTCGGCATATCGCTTGGTTTGCGTCGATTCCCGCCCCAGTTGGAACCATGGTCTTTCATTACCGCTTCCAATTCGCTGAGCCGGTACATGTTGAGTCCATGCTTACGCCTTCGGGTGATTAGCCCTCGGTAGTACCACTCGCGGATTGTTCGCTCTGTGCGACCGATTCGATGGGCCGCTAGCATCTCCGGGAGTTCTTCCACGGTGTCAGCCTCCTCGATTGATTGTTACAAGGAGTCTGTCATTTTGGATTCCGGAGTTCTTTTCAAGATGTCCAATAGTCCATCTTGCTCAGTCCCGGACCTGATGCAAAACCACATTCCTAGCCGCAGCACGCTTAGAAGATGGCTTCATACGCGGAGGAGGACGAAGAGCGGACCAATCCACCGCCTCCACGTAATCCCTTCTGATGCCTACGAAGGAACCGCACCCAACACAGGCAAAGGACCAACCGTCCTCCGTCGCAAAATACGCCATAGAGCCGCAATGATGACAGGCCAGAACAAGGCACCTAAGCCCACTCGTGCAAATGCGGTGCTCACCTAACGCTAGGGAGCGCCCGCAGTAATAGCAGTCAGTACGGTTGAAAACCTCCCCGGACTCCATTTCCCACTCACCTCCCCATCGTTGAAATAGCGATTCCCGGCTCAGAATCAAACGCTGAGCCATTTTTAGGGCGTTCGGGTACATACCTCTAGGTTCGATGGATCTAATCCCGGAGAATGGCTCTAAGACGTAGTGTCCCGAAATGACACTTCAGGCGGCTACGCCGTGACGCGGAGGAAGGGGAACGAAGTTCCCCGACCCAAAGCGTCCATCTCCGGTTAGCGCTTCTCCTGGTCCCTAACCCATCCCAGAAGACCAACTAGCCCATCCCAATCGTCATCCAACCGCCAATCGGTAAATCTGACGTTGTTATACCACCAGGGCTCTAAGTCATACTCAGCGTCCAAGCCCCTGGATTCCATCTCGAAGTAGATTTCATCCCGAAGCTCATCAACCGACTCCTGTTCTCTGCCCTTCTCCGCGTCCGAGTCGTCAGACTCGCTCTCACTACTAGAGAGATATTTACTAAGAGTAGAAGTACTAATACTAGTAGTATTCTCTTGGTCTTCTAATGCATGCAGTTTTTGCACACCGTCGAGTGCATTTTCTGCATACTGCCGTTCGTCCTCATCGTTGGAGTGTGCGTTTTCTGCACAGTAGTGTGCATTTTCTGCATACTCCTCTGGTAGGTCTGGTGTGTATTGTGTACACACTGCCATCGAGTTCAGCCGCTCGGATAGAGAAGCCTCCGGAACCTCCCGCGCAGTCCTCAGAGTGCACCGCAAGTCCGCCTTCTCCGCGTCAGTGAATGGAATATCCGAAACGTGGTAGTTCATGTTCACTAGCTGGTTACGCAGACCGGTAACCGGCTGTCTAACCAGGTACCCACTTCTCTCCGCGTCCGCTATAGCTCCCATGACCGTCCTTCGGTTTAAGCCCAGACATTCGGCTACCAGGGCTTTGGAGAGCTGGTAACGCTCATCGTGGGTCATCAGGAAACACATGACAGCTTTCGCCCTGAGGGACAGGCGCGTTCGGTGAAATTCGTTGCGAATCACCGTGAAGCCGTCTCTTGGCTTGTTGTGGCGCTTCACCTCGAACCGTGGCGGGTCTTGCTCCTTGGACAACTCGACCACCTCAGGCTGGGGCTTCGCCGCGAATCCAGCGGGTCAAGTCTTCGGGGAAGATTCGCCAACGTCCTCGGGGAGCCCTCCTCTGATAGCCCTTCAGTTCGCCGGACAGTAGTGCTGCGTAGATTGAATTCAGGTGACATCCGGCAATCTCTGCGGCCTTCGCGGGTGTCATGGTCGTAGGCATTGCGTGTGCTCCTCTCGGCTTTTCTGTGGTCCGTTGTGGACGAGAGGAGTTCACACCACCTGTCCGACAGTGCGCCCGGCTCGACCAGGGAGAACAGGGGATAACACCTGGTCAACGACCTTTGCGGGCGGTGTTGACCGGCTCCCCATTCGATCCGTGTCGTCATGCGGTCGCACACAGACCGAACAGCCTTGTTGTCCACGCCACTAAACCGACCGTTTAGTTTGCGTTGAAGATTGGCAACACTGTAGGTCTGGAAACATGCCAGCAAACCAACCCGTCGAAGCCTGGCGCTCCTGGTATCAGGAGGTCACAGGCGGCGACAGCTACAGGACCGTAGCCGCTCGAATCGGCGTCGAACACACGACGCTGTACAAGAGACTCAACACCAGCGGCGGAAAACCCAACCCGGAAACAGTGATCGCGATCTGTCGCGCCTACGCCCATCCCGTAATCGTTGGCCTGTACGCAACCGGCCACCTCACCGCGTCAGACCTAGCCGTGCCCCTCAGTACGGCGAACGTGAACGCTTAGAACCACGAGAGGGCAGGAAACGCCGAATGACCACCAAGGCAGCGAAGAAGCTCCCACCACTACCGGAGGTCAAAGACCCAGGAATCTACGCCTACCGGGTGAAGCCAGAGCGACCCGGCGACAAAGGAATTCGCTACCGAGTCGTCTACCAGACCCCCGAAGGGAAGCAGTCCCAGAAGCGAGGGTTTGAACGCCTGGAAGACGCACGAACCTTCAAGGCCAACAACAAGGTTCGCATTGACGCTGGCGAGTACGTAGCGCCGTCCAAGGGCAGGATCACGGTAGGAGAGCTAGCCCCCGACTGGTTGAAGGCGAAGAAGGCCGCGAACAAGAAATCCAGCTACACCGCGAACGAAGGATCGTGGCGACTGCACGTTAAACCCAGGTGGGAGAACGTCAAGGTCTCAGCGATCACCAGTGACGCGGTAGAAGCCTGGATTACAGACCTGCTCCTTGAAGCTCAGGAACGAGCGGAGAAGGCCAAAGCACGCGGCGGGAAGGTCTCCGATGGGGCTTCCCTCATCCGGCAGGCACACACAACGCTGGTCGGCATTCTCGACCTTGCTAAGAAGCGCGGAGCGATCAAGGGCAACCCTGCCCGTGGGATTGATGGCGTGCCCAAGCTGACCAAGAAGCGGCACGTATACCTCACCAACGACGACGTACAGCGGTTAGCGAAGGAAGCCGGGCAGCATCGAACGCTGGTGCTTGTCCTCGCGTACTGCGGTCTGCGTTGGGGTGAAGCGGTAGCGCTGCGGGTGCGTGACGTTGACGCCACCAGGGGCAGGCTCATCGTGTCTGAGAACGCCGTACAGCTGTCAGACGGCATCGAGGTAGGCACTACCAAGAGCGACAAGTGGCGGACCGTTCCCGTGCCGCTGTTCGTCATGGTGGAGCTGAAGAAACGCACCAAGGGCAAGCTAGGTGACGCCCTGCTGTTCCCTCACCCTGGCGACCCTGACGAGTACCTACCTCGGTCCAAGCATGGTGACGGCTGGTTCGCTGGCGCGGTTAAGCGGGCGAAGATTCAGCGGGTCACTCCCCACGATCTCCGCCACACGTGCGCGAGCCTCGCTGTGTCGGCTGGGGCTAACGTTCTGGCGCTGGCGCGGATGCTCGGTCACTCTGACCCGTCGATTACCTTGAAGACGTACGCGGACCTGTTCGATACCGACCTAGACCGGGTGGCGGTTGCCATGGACAAGGCTTACAGCCCTGCACCTTGCCAAAACCTTGCCAAGGCCGAAAATGCGGAGACGAAAGCAGCCTGAAAACCATGTCTGAGCTGGGCAACCATGGGTGAACTTCACGTCACGTTTATCTGCACCGGCAATATCTGCCGGTCCCCGATGGCCGAGAAGATCTTCGCCGCGTACCTGGAACGGGACGGGCTGGCGGATCGGGTGCGGGTGAGCAGTGCCGGGACCGGGAGTTGGCACGTGGGGGACGAAGCCGACTACCGGACCACGAAGGAGCTGGTGGCACACGGGTATCCGATCGGGCACAGTGCGGCGGTGATCGGGCCCGAGCATCGGGACGCCGATCTGCTGGTGGCGCTGGACACCGGGCACGAGCGGGAGTTGGCGCGGCTGGGGGTGCCCTCGGATCGACGGCGGCTGTTGCGGAGTTTCGATCCGTCCGCCACCGGGCGGTCGGTGCCGGACCCCTACTACGGGGACCAGGCCGACTTCGCGTCGGTGCGCGAGCAGATCGAGGCGGCGATGCCGGGACTCCTCGAGTGGGTGCGTGAGCAACTCGGCGAACAGTCCGGAGGCCGGACCGCATGAGCTCGAAGACTTCCGTGCTGCGGCGCCTCACCTTTCTGCTGCGGCCCAGCTGGCTGATTCTCGCGGTCGTCGTGGTCGGGTTCGCCTACCTGTGTTTCTCGGTGCTCGCGCCCTGGCAGCTCGGCAAGAACACGCGGACCTCCGCACGCAATGACCGCATCGCGAACTCGGTGCACGCCGCCCCGGTCGACATCACCACCATGCTCTCGGGCAGCGGCAAGGACACCGAGTGGCGGCGCGTCACCGCGGACGGCGCCTACGTCCCGGATTCGACCGTGCTGGTGCGGCTGCGCCACCTCGACGGCCAGCCCGCCTACACCGTGCTCGCCGCCTTCCGCCTCGACGACGGCCGCACCCTGCTGGTCGATCGCGGCAATCTCGCGGCGGCCGAAGGCGGCACCCATCCGCCCGCCGTCATCGCCGCCCCGCCCACCGGCACCCAGCATCTGGAGGCCCGCGTCCGCGCCTCCGAGGGCGTCATCGACAAGAAGCCCCCCACCACGGAAGAGGGCTACCGCCAGGTCTATACGACCGACACCGCCCAGGAAGCCACGGTGATGGGCCTGCCCCTCACCCCCATCCCCACCGACGGCCTCGGCGGCTACCTCCAACTCGAACCCAACCAGCCCGGCGCCTTCACCCCCGACCCCCTCCCCCAACTCGACGCCGGCCCCTACCTCTCCTACGGCCTGCAATGGCTGGCCTTCGGCGTCATGGCCCCCCTCGGCCTCGGCTACTTCATCTGGGCCGAAATCCGCGCCCGCCGCCGCGAAAAAGCCGAAGCCGCCACCCAACCCGCCGCGCCCCGCGACATGAACGAGCCCGCCACTGCCGCAGCCGAATCGCCCGTCGCCTCGAAACCGACCAAACCCAACGACCCGCCCCCCGCCACGAAACCCACCACCAACGAGGCCCGCCTCACCGACCGCTACGGCGGCACCCGCCGCTGACCCGCCGCAAGCCCACCCGACCAGCGACGTCGAGTGGCACACCAGCGAGGGGGGAACGGACAAATCCCCTCGGTGGTGTGCCACTCGACGAAATTGGCGGGAGGCGGGAGGTTACCGTCGGGCACGAGGGCGGGCCGGAGGTGACCGAGTCGAGGGCGAGGGTTCGCATCGGGCCGAGTCCTCGACGGTAGGGCGCGTGGGGGCGGGATGGGGCTCGGATAGCCTCGCGGGGTGCGGATCGGGATGGCTACTGCGGTGGGACTGGTGCTCGGGTTCGGGGTGGACCGCGTGTTCGGGGATCCGCGGCGGGGGCATCCAGTGGCGGGGTTCGGGTCGGTGGCGATGAAGGTGGAGGAGTTCACCTATCGGGATGGTCGCGCTGCCGGGGTGGTGCACGAGGTGCTGTTGGTCGGAGCGGTGGCCGGGGTGGGGATCGGGCTGCGAGGGGCGGTGAGCGGCCGGGGCGGGATTCGGTCGCGGGTCTTGCGGCGGCAAAGCGTCTACCGGCCGGACCACAGTGTGAGTCGAATGTCCCGGCGGCGCAGCACGATCCGGGCCGATCGCGGTCTGGCCCGAGGGCTCGGGGAGGTGGTGGTGACGGCGGCTGCGACATGGACCGTGCTCGGCGGGACGACGCTTGCGAAGACCGGGCGGGAGATGGCGGATCGGCTGGAGGCGGGGGATGTCGCGGGGGCGCGGGAGTTGTTGCCTTCGTTGTGTGGGCGGGATCCCGCGTTGCTGGATGCCGATGGTTTGGCGCGGGCGGCGCTCGAGTCGATCGCGGAGAACACCTCGGATGCGACTGTGGCGCCGCTGTTCTGGGGTGCGGTCGCGGGGGTGCCGGGGTTGCTGGCTTATCGGGCGGTGAACACGCTCGATGCGATGGTGGGGTATCGGAACGAGCGGTACGGGCGGTTCGGGTGGGCGGCGGCGCGGACCGATGATGTGGCGAATCTTGTGCCGGCTCGGGTCAGTGGGCTGATCACGACCGCGTTGGCGCCGGTGGTCGGCGGGCGGCCCGCGAACGCGTGGCGGGCGTGGCGGCGGGATGCGGCGAAGCATCCGAGTCCGAACGCCGGTGTGGCGGAAGCGTCGATGGCGGGGGCGCTGGGCGTGACGCTCGGCGGGAAGACGGAGTATCGGCACGGGGTCGAGATGCGCCCCACGCTCGGCGACGGGCCGGTGCCCCGGGTGCGCGATCTGCGGCGTGCGGTGCGGCTGTCCGAAGCCGTTCAGGTGGTCGCGGTGCTGGCCGCCGCGGCGACCACCTGGCCGCGTCGACGCTGAATCCCGCGCCGACACCGAATCGAATGCCGCCACTGATCCGGTGCGCGGGACTGGCGTCCGGCCGGTCCCAATAACCAGACCGCGCGGTCGACTTCGATAGATTTCCGCGAGAATGTCACAGTCCGCCGAGCAGATTCGTCGGTTCTGTAGACGGCTCGCCCGACCGGGCGAGCGTGAGTGAGCGAGGGTGCGATGAGTGACGAGCGGCGGAACGGGCCCGATCAGGCCGAGCTGGCCCGGCAGTTCGAGGAACACCGAGGCTATCTGCGGCGGGTCGCCTACAGCACGCTCGGCAGCCTCAGCGACGCCGACGACGTGGTGCAAGAGGCGTGGCTGCGACTCGTGCGCTACTACGACACCAGCCCGGAGGGCGCGGAGATCGAGAATCTGCGCGCCTGGCTGACCACGGTGACCGGCCGCCTGGCCCTCGACCAGCTGGGTTCCGCGCGGGCCCGGCGCGAACAGTATGTGGGCGAATGGCTTCCGGAGCCGGAGATCACCGCCTGGGACGATCCGGCCGACCGCATCTCCCAGGACGAGCGCGTCACCACCGCCCTGCTGGTGGTGCTGGAATCCCTGTCCCCCGCCGAGCGCACCGCCTTCGTGCTGCAGGACGTCTTCGGCATGACCGGCCCGGAGGTCGCCGAGGTGGTCGGCCGCACCCCGGCGGCCGTACGGCAATTGGCCTCGCGCGCCCGCAAACACGTGGAGAACGGCACGCCCCGCTTCCCGGCCAGCGCCGACGAGCACGAGAAGGTGGTCTCCGCCTTCGCGGTCGCCTGGCGTTCGGGCGACCTGAGCGCGCTGCTCGGCCTGCTCGACAGCAATGTCACCTTCACCTCCGACGGCGGCGGCAAGGTGCAGGCCTTCCTGCATCCGATGCACGGCGCGGACAAGGTGGCCAAGACGCTGCTCGGCTTCCTGGAGTTCGCGTCGAATATCGGTGGCGCGTGGGGCCGTTCGGTACTGGTCAACGGCCGTCCGGGGCTGGTGGTGTTCGACGGCAAGTACACCGGCGTCTTCTCGTTCACCATCGACGAGGGCCGGATCACCAAGATCGACGTGGTCCGCAATCCCGACAAGATCCATCTGCCCGACGACAAGGAACCGGACTGGCCGCTGGGCGAGTCGCACTGAGCGACGAAAACGACGGGCCCGCACTCGGATTCCTCCGATCGCGGGCCCGCCCGTATTTCAGGAGGCGACGCGTGTCACCGGCCGCAGCCCGTGGGAGGCCGCGACCTCCGGCGAGTACAGCTGGCCCGCATGGGCCGTGAGTCCTTGCGCCAGACCGGGATCGGCCTTGCAGGCGTCCCGCCAGCCGAGGTCGGCGATCGCGCGGGCGTAGTGCATCGTCACATTGGTGAGGGCCACCGTCGAGGTGTGCGGCACCGCGCCCGGCATGTTCGCCACGCAGTAGAACAGCGAATCGGCCACCGGGAACGTCGGTTCGGCGTGGGTGGTCGGATGCGAGCTCTGGAAGCACCCGCCCTGATCGATGGCGATGTCCACCAGCACCGAGCCCGGCCGCATGTGCGCGACCAGCGCGTCGGACACCAGCTTCGGCGCCCGCGCCCCGGGCACCAGCACCGACCCGATCACGAGATCCGCTGCCAGCACCGCCTTCTCGACCTCGGCGGCATTGGATCCCAGGGTGGTGACCCGCCCGCCGAACCGCGCGTCGAGTTCCCGCAATCGCGCGATATTGGTGTCCAGCACCGTGACCCGCGCCCCCAGCCCGACCGCGACGACCGCCGCGTTGCTGCCCGCGACCCCGCCGCCGAGCACCACCACGTCCGCCGGCCGCACGCCCGGCACCCCGCCGAGCAGCACACCGGCCCCGCCCTGCGGCGACATCAGGTGATAGGCCCCGACCTGACTGCCCAGCTTCCCCGCGACCTCGCTCATGGGCGCGAGCAGCGGCAGGGTGCCGTCCGCGGCGCGCACGGTCTCGTAGGCGATGGCGGTGATCCCGGACCGCAGAATCGCGTCGGTGCATTCCCGCGAGGCCGCCAGATGCAGGAAGGTGAACAGCACCTGCCCGTCCCGCATCCGCGAATACTCCTCGGCGATGGGCTCTTTCACCTTCATCACCAGCTCCGCCGCACCCCACACCTCCTCCGGAGTGGGCACGATCCGGGCACCGGCGGCGACATAGTCGGCATCGGGGAACCCGGACCCGACGCCCGCCCCCACCTCCATCAGCACCTCGTGCCCGTGCCCCACCAGCTCCCCGGCACCGGCCGGGGTGAGTGCGACCCGATACTCCTGCTCCTTGACCTCCCGCGGAACCCCGATTCTCATACCGCCATCGTGGACCCGGACGGCCTCGCCCGCCATGAGCGCCACGGCCCGATTTCGCTTTCGGCAACCCGGGCGCAAACCGGGCCGGGGCGTTCGATCACTGCGCCGGGACCTCGACCGCCAGCACCTCGCCCGGCGTCGGAATCCGCAGCAGGTGCTCGCGCTCGGCCAGCATGAACCGGTGCGTCAGGTAGTCCAGGTGCTCGGAGAAGTGCGCCCAGCCCTCGGCGTGCACGGGAACGATCGCGGCCTCACCGAGTGCCGCCGACGCGCGGGCGGCAGTGCGGCCGTTGAGGGTCAGATCACTGTCGCCGAACCGGTCGGTATTCGCGGCACCGACATTGAGGATCGCGATATCGATGCGCCCGAAGCGTTCCGCGATCCGCTCCACGTATTCGACCGAGGCATTGTCGCCCGAGACATACACCGTCGGCAGTCCATCCGCCTGCAGCACGAATCCGGTGACCACACCGGTGAACGTCTCGCACCCCTCCGGTCCGTGCAGCGCCGGGACTCCGGTGACGGTCACCGCCCCGATCCGCACCGACTCCCAGTTCGCCAGTCCCCGAACACCTTCCATCCGCCCGGCGGCATCCGGCGTGGACAGCACATGCTCGACGCTCGGCAGCAGCGCCCGCCCGGCGGCATCGAGATTGTCCGCGTGCTGGTCGTGTGACAGCAGCACCACATCGATCGGGCCGACCTCGGCGACCGGCACGGCGGGACCGGTGAGCTTGTACAGCGTGACCGGACCGGGGTAGTCGCCCGGCTCATCGAACGTCGGATCGGTCAGCCAGGTCAGGTCGCCGTAGCCGAATCGCACGGTGGGCCCGCCGATGTGAAGGAGCTCGAGGGTGGTGGCCGCGGTGTCGATCGTGTTCGTCATGCCGACGAGTCTCGCGGCTCGACGCGGCCACCAACAGTGACCTGTGGGCCGATATGTGACGAGATCAAGTCATTCACCAAGCCTCGCCACTAAGTCGTACCACAATCCGGTACCATTAGCTCAACACCCTGCGAGAGGACACCACCATGACTTCCATGTCCGCCAGCGAGGCGCGGGCGAAGCTGTACCCGCTGATCGAGCAGGTCAACGACGACGCCGTCGCCATCCACATCACCAGCCGCAACGGCAACGCGGTCCTGATCTCCGAGGACGAGTACAACTCCCTACGCGAGACCCTGTACCTGCTCCGATCCCCCGCCAACGCCGCCCGGCTCGCCGAGGGCATCGCACAGGCCGAGGCCGGAGAAACCGTGGAAGTCGACATCGACGATCTGGCGAAAGGGCTTGAATGAAAGTCACTTTCGTCAAGACCGCATTCGAAGACTTCGAGCACTGGGTGGGCACCGATCGCAAGATGGCGCTACGTATCATCCGCCTGATCGGCGACATCCAACGCAACCCATTCGACGGCCTCGGTAAACCCGAGCCCCTGAAAGGCGACGAGTCCGGCTACTGGTCGCGCCGGATCAACGACGAACATCGCCTGGTCTATTCAGTAGCCGGCGACACGCCCATCATCGTCCAAGCGCGCTACCACTACTGAGCAACACGGCTTCCGCCCCGACCGCAATGCCGGGCGGCCGGGGCGGCCGATCTTCCAGCGGCCGAGTCGTCGCCGAACTCACCCGCCGCCCGCGGTGGCCCGCACCGCAGCACCTACCGGTCCGATACATCCCGATCGCGATCCGACCCAGTCCGGTCAGGACCCCGCTGAGCACGCTACGGTCTGGGCCCGAACACACTTGGACGAGCCCCTCGATCTCGACGGCTGGGCCCGCACCGCCCTCATGTCGCGGCGCACCCTCACCCGCCGCTTCCGCGACCGCACCGGCACGAGTCCCCAGCGGTGGCCGCTCCAGCAGCGCGTCGACCACGCCCGCCTGCTCCTCGAATCCACCGATGACACCATGGACCGCATAGCCGCCGACGCGGGCCTGGGCACCAGCGTCAACCTCCGCCACCACTTCCACCGCCTCCTCGGCACCACCCCCGCCGCCCACCGCGCCCTCTTCCGCCGCTAGGTTCGGGCCATGAGGATTCAGTTGGGTGAGCATGCGCCGCAGGTCGACGAGAGTGCGTGGATTGCGCCTAATGCCACCGTGGTGGGGCGGGTGCGGCTGGAAGCCGAAGTGAGCGTCTGGTATTCGGCGGTGCTGCGCGGGGATATGGACTCGATCACCGTCGGGGCGCGCAGCAATATTCAGGATGGGTGTGTGTTGCATGCCGATCCGGGGTTTCCGTGCACCGTGGGTGAAGGGGTCTCGGTGGGGCACAACGCGATTCTGCACGGGTGCACGGTCGAGGACGATGTGCTGATCGGGATGGGGGCGACCGTGTTGAACGGGGCCGTCATCGGGGCGGGGAGTTTGATTGCCGCGAATGCGCTGGTTCCGGAGGGCGCGCAGATTCCGCCGGGGTCGCTGGTGGCGGGTGTGCCGGGCAAGGTGCGGCGGGAGCTGAGTGAGTCCGAGCGTGATCACATTCGCTTGAATGCGGCTGCGTACCTGCACAACATGTCGCTGCACCAGCAGGGTCAAGAGGCGTGACTGAAGGGGGCGTGTGAGAAAGCCCACACTGAACAAGCGACCATAAAGGCCGCTGCTAGCATCGGGCGAAGCGTTCCCGGCGGCCCGGGCTGTGCCGCCGTTTGCCGGGTGCGCGCTCGGGCTAGCAGGAGGTTTCAACGGTGTCGTACGAGCACGACGGTATGCACCGACGGCGGATCAGCGTGGCCGATATCGCCGCACAGCCAGGGGGAATCGAGGCGCTGCAGCGCCGAGTTCACGAACTACGTTCCAACGGCCGGGATTTCGCGGCCAATGCCATCGAATGGGAAATGACGGCACTGAACGTCCGCTGATCGGCACCGAATGGACCTGATCGGGCACGGCGCGAATCGCTACGATCCCTCGATGCGATAATGCGGGACGGCCTTGCGCGCCTTGGCCGTTCACCGCACCGTCGCGGTCGCTACCCGATCGACTGGAGACTCGATGCCGTCCGTGCCCACCATCCTGCAACGCATCCTGGAGAAGCCGCGGGCCGAAGGCGAACAGCTGCTCGAGAGCGCGCTGTCGGCCTTCCTCGACTTCGGGATCAAGCGCACCAGCATGGGTGAGATCGCCCGGCGCGCGGGCATCAGTCCCGCCACGCTGTACCGGCGCTTCGAATCCAAGAACGATCTGGTGGCCGCGGTGGGCGTGCGCGAGGCGCAGCTGTTCATCGCCGAGATCGACAAGCGGGTGCAGGAGGCCACCACCGGCGGGCACACCGCCAACGATCAGCTGGTCGAGATCTTCGTCGCCTTCATCACCCAGCTGGCGAACAACAAACTGCTGCAACGGCTGCTGCGCACCGAACCCGACACTATCCTGCCGCGCCTGACCACCGACGCCGGTCCGATCCTCGCGGTCGGGCGCGGCTACCTGGCCGAGAAGCTGCGCGCCCTGCAGGCGTCCGGCGACGTGCCCGACTTCGACCCGGACCTGGTCGCGGAAGTGCTTGCCCGCCTGGGACAGTCACTGGTGCTGACGCCGGACGGCCTGATCCCCCTGACCGACGAGACCGCGGCCCGGGATTTCGCGCGCCGCACCGTGCTGCCCATGATCGGCGTGCAGCCGGTCTGATTCCGGCCGGAAAACTCATTCGGCCGATCCGGAGATTTCCGGCAGACTCATGATCATGCAGTTCCGCGCCGCCCTCAGCTCCGCCCGGAAACGGGTGGCCACCTGGTTTCCGGCGCGCCGCGTAGCGAAGATCTGCCTCATCGGATTCGTTCTGGTCCTCGTCGTCCTGATCGGCTCCGACCTGGGTATCCGGCTCGCGGAACGGAAGTACGAATTCAGCGTCGATTCCGCCCCGAGCGCGGATGTGGCCATCGTGTTCGGCGCGGAGGTCAAGGCCGGCGGCAAGCCGTCGGGTTACCTGGCCGCCCGCCTGGAACTCGGCCGCAAGCTGCTGGAGGCGGGCAAGGTGAAAGCCCTGCTGCTCACCGGCGACAACGGCCGCCCCGACTACGACGAGCCGACCGCCATGCGCGCCTGGCTCATCGACCACGGCGTCCCCGCCGCCAAGATCGCCTTGGACTACGCGGGATTCAGCACCTACGAGTCCTGTGTGCGCGCCCACGACATCTTCGGCGTCACCTCGGCCATCGCCGTCACCCAGGACTTCAGCCTGCCCCGCACCGTCGCCATGTGCCGCGCGGTCGGCATCGACGCCACCGGCGTCGGCGACGACACCCAGCCCCACAGCGACATCTACCGCAAGAACTGGCTGCGCGATCAATTGGCCGACACCAAGGCCGTCTATTCGATCCTCGTCCGCCCCGAACCGAAGTTCCTTGGCAAGCAAGAAACTTCGGTCCGCGACGCCATGGCGGCCGACTCACCGCGATGAGCCGTCGTTTCTAGACGTTCCCGGCGGCCATGCCCGCGCTGCCCAGTCCGCCCGCGGCGACCGCGCTACCCGCCATGAGTCCGACGGCGGCGAGAATAAGAGCCCACATTTCCAGCACCTTTCGACTGCGAATCATTGAAGACGCATCGGAAAGTACTGCCGCCCAATCCCCTTCGACGAGACCCGAGCCCGAATTCTGGGCCGACTGTATGGCGATACGCAGCAGCTTCACAGTTCCCCGCTCGCCGATCACGTGGTGAGCGCGTCGGCTCGACCGCAAATTCCACCGGACACAATTGTGATAGCTGAGTCTTTGCCATCGCCTCGCGCGCCGAGCAGAATGCAAACCGTCGGAGCAACGGGCATGCGTTCGAAGGAGATCGCGGCGTGGGCGGTTCGGTCGAAACGGAATCCGAAATCGAAAACTCGTCACCACGCCGGAGGCTGCTGGCGGTGACGGCCTGCCCCGCCGGGATCGCGCACACCTATATGGCCGCCGAGAAACTCGGGCAGGCGGCCGCGGCGCTGGGCATCGACATGAAGGTCGAGACGCAAGGGTCGATCGGCGTGGAGAACGCGCTCACGACCGCCGACGTGGCCGCCGCGGACGGTGTCATCATCGCCGCGGACAAGGATGTCGACCTCGAGCGGTTCGCGGGCAAGCGGGTGCTGATCGTGCCGGTGGCGGAGGGCATCCGCCATCCGGAGAAGCTGATCGAGGATGTCCGGTCCGCGCCCGTTCAACAGGGCGGAGGACACGGCTCGGGTCCCGCGGCCGGGGCGGGCGAGCGCAGCGTCGCGCTGAAGGCGCTCATGAACGGCGTCAGCTACATGATCCCGTTCGTCGCGGTCGGCGGTCTGCTCATCGCCATCTCGCTGTCGCTGGGCGGGCACACCGATCCGTCGGGCGGACTGGTCGTTCCCAAGGATTCGATCTGGTACAGCGTCAACCAGATCGGCGGCATCGGATTCACCCTCATGGTGCCGATCCTGTCGGGCTATATCGCCTACGCCATCGGCGACCGGCCCGCCCTGGTGCCCGGCATGATCGGCGGCTGGATCGCGAACACCGGCGCGCTCTACGACTCCAAGGCGGGCGCGGGCTTCCTGGGCGCGATCGTGACCGGGTTCCTGGCCGGGTATCTGGTGCTGTGGATCAAGAAGGTCAAGGTGCCCCGGTTCGCCCAGCCGATCATGCCGATCATCGTGATCCCGATCCTGGCCACCCTCGGCGTGGGCCTGTTCTTCATCTACGCCATCGGCCACCCCATCGCCTACGTCTTCGAGCACCTCACCTCGTGGCTGGGCGGCATGACCGGCACCAGCGCCATCGCGCTCGGCGCGATCGTGGGCCTGATGATCGCCTTCGACATGGGCGGCCCGGTCAACAAAACGGCCTTCCTGTTCGGCGCGGGCCTCATCGCGACCGGCAACCTGTCGGTCATGGGTATGGCCGCGGCCGCGATTCCGGTTATGCCGCTGGGTCAGGGCCTGGCCACGCTGTTGCGCCGGCCGCTCTACGACGATCAGGAGCGCGAGGCCGGTCTGGCGTCGATGTTCATGGGGTTCTTCGGCATCTCCGAAGGCGCGATCCCGTTCGCGGCTTCCCGTCCCGCCCAGGTGATTCCGGCCAATATGATCGGCGGGGCGGTGGCGGGCGCGATCGCCGGTGTGGCCGGGGTGGGCGACGCGGTGCCGCACGGCGGGCCGATCGTGGCCCTGCTGGGCGCGATCAAGGGGATTCCGATGTTCTTCGTCGCGGTGGTCGCGGGCACGGTGGTGACGGCCGTCCTCACGATCGCGCTGATCGAGTTCCGGAACCGGCGAAAGGATCGGTCCCACACCGCGGCCCCGGTGATGGTCACCGAAAAGGCCCCCGCCACCGGCGAATCCGAGATCCTCGACGGCGCGCTCACCGAGCGCACGGTACAGCCGGTCCTCGCGGCCACCGACAAGCAGGCCGCCATCCGCGAGATGGCGACGCTGCTGAGCCGCAGCGGCAAGGTGACCGACGCCGACGAACTCCTCGCGGCCGCACTGCGCCGCGAGGCCGAGGGCGTCACCGGCCTGGGCGACGAGATCGCCATCCCCCATGCCAAAACCGATGCCGTCACCGCCCCGGTGGTGGCCTTCGCCCGCGCCCCGCAGGGCATCGACTGGGACTCCCCCGACGGCAATGCCGCCAAGCTGATCTTCATGATCGCCGTCCCGCTGGCCGCCGCCGGTGACGAGCACTTGCGCATCCTGGCCCTGCTCGCCCGCAAGCTCATGGACCCGGCCTTCCGTGAGCGGCTGCTCGCCGCGCCGGACCGCGCGGCGATCCTCGAGATTCTCGGCGAAATTCGGCAACCGGCCGAACACGTTTAGCCGCACCACCTCCGGATATCTGAAATACCGACGAGTCGTTTTGCCGAAATCACTGGCAGACAAGGGAACTCGCGCATTCCGAATTCGCCCGCGACCTCATCCGGGCGTTGTACGATTGCACACACCGGAACGGCAAAAGCCTTCCAACCCTTGAGAATTCGCGAATTCCCTTTACACACGGAAAGGGAATAGGACATGTCGCAAGCAAATTCGGGTCAGTTGCGCCTGATAACCCCGGATCAGGAAGCCGCTGTTCTCGCGCTCGTGCAAGACCTCCTCACCGGTGACGCCACAGGTGTGTCCACCTATCTCACCTCGGACGTCGACGCGGTCCGCAGCCGGTGCGGAATCCGCAATGTCAAGATCCCGGGCCACGAAGGCGTCCAACTCGACGCACTCATCGCCTGGCCGCGCACCGACGGGCCCCATCCCCTGATCGTCATGCCCGCCGGCCTCGACCCGACCGGCTGGAAGATGTATGGCGGCGCGGTCATTCGACTGCTGATGCGCGGCTACGCGGTCGTCGCCTACACCGAACGCGGCCTGCCCGGATCCGGGGGCGAACTCACCGTCGCCGGTCCCGAGGACGTCCAGGACGGGCACGCGGTCATCGCCTGGGCACTGCAGCACAGCGAACTCGAGGCCGACGAGAACCGGATCGGCATGATGGGCATCTCCTACGGCTCCGGTATCAGCCAACTCGTCGCCCATCAGAACGACAAGGTCAAAGCCGTTGTCGCGCTGAGCACCTGGGCCGATCTGGGCGAGGCCCTCTACGACAACGGCACCCGGCACATCGCGGCCGCGCGGGCACTCGGCAATATCAGCGAGAACCCGAGCGCCGAGCTGACGAAGATGCTCGAATACTTCGAAGCCAACACGAACATCGGCGAGGTACTCGACTACGCGAAGCCCAGGTCACCGGCCCACGCGGAACGCACGGTGCCAGAACCCGTTCCGACCTTCTTCACCAGCTTCTGGCACGAGACCATCTTCCCGCAGAACCAGCTGCTCGCGTACTTCGAACGCTATCCCGGCCCCAAGCGCCTGGATCTGGCCATCGGCGACCACTCGTCCGTGGAGGTCGCCGGTCTGCTCACCGGCGTCTACACCCGGACCACGGAGGCCGCCTACGACTGGCTCGACCGCTATGTCCTCGGCATGGCCAACGGCATCGACCAGGACGGCGCGGTCCACACCGAAACCATGCACGGCTTCGACATGACCTCCTCCCCCGACCTGGCCACCTGGTCGAAGTCGACCCGCCGCTACTACCTGCACGCACCCGCCACCGGCTCCCCCGACGGCAGGCTGACCGTGGAACAGCCCGCCAGCCAGAGCCAGAGCTTCCAGGCGGGCAGCGAACAGGTCATGGCCGCGAAAACCCTTGTCTTCGACGGCATGTTCGAGCGCCTGCTCATGCCCAACCGGCAGCCGTTCAAGGACATCGATCGCACCAAGGCGGCTGTCTGGAGCACCCCGCACATCTTCCTGAAACCGCATCACATCGCGGGCACTCCCGAACTCTCGGTGACTGTCACCCCGTCCGGGAAGACGGCCACCCTCATCACCTACCTGTTCGACCTGGATCCCTTCAACCGCCTGCGCATCATCACCCACGCGGCCGCCACCATCACCAATGACCAAGCCGCCCAACCCAAATCCCTGCGCGTCCGCCTCCAGGCGACCGACTACCAGCTCCCCGCCCTGCACAGACTGATCATGGTCATCGACACCGTCGATCACCTCTATCTCGGCGACGAAAATCCGCCCACCGGCATCGTCACCCTGTCGAGCGAAACCGGCCCGTCCTACATCGACATCCCGATCGCACCCTGATCCGGAGTACGAAACGGCCACCGGCGCACCGATCCGCGGCACCCGACCGGCGGGTCGGTGCGCCCACGGCGTCAGAGTCCCCGCGACCGGGGGTACTCGTCACCGAAGCGGCCACGCCGAGCGGGCGGGGTCCGGCACGGTGACACGGACTCCGCCCTCTCGATGAAACAGCCTGTGCTACCACGCGTTACGCGGGTCAGCGCAGGTCCGGGAGGACCTTCACGCCGTGCGCCTTGGCGGCGTCGAGCTTCTCCGGGTTCTCGCCCAGCAGCTTCAGGATGGTCGGGGCGATCTGGGTGGTCTGGACTTCCTGGGTGTGGACTTTCTTGTGTGCGCCCGGGCCGAAGACGAGCAGGGGGACGTCGCGGTCGGCGGGGTTGGCGCCGCCGTGCTCGGCGATCTTGCCCTTGCCGCCGGTGTAGACGGTGCCGACCCGCGCGACGCCGACCAGGTCGGGGTGGCGCGGATCGTTGGCGGGAGCGCCCAGGTAGGAGGCGGCGTCAGCACCCGCGTGGATCTCGGTCAGGCCGGACTTGGTGTACGCCTTGGCGTTTCCGTTGATGTCGTTACCGGTGCCGTTGTTGTTCAGCAGCCACCCCTTGGCGAAATCGGCGGCCTCCTGCGAACGGTCGTTGAGCCACAGCAGCATCGCGTCGTCGTTCACACTGAAGGCGACCAGGTCCGCCTTGGCGTCGGGGTGCTTCGCCTTCCAGGCGGCATTGAGCGCGGTCATGATCGGGCCGTCGTCGATGCGGGTCAGATCGCCGGGCTTGGTGGGCGACTGGCCGTGCTTGGCCGAGAGGATGACGGTGGTGGTCTTGTCCTCGCCCTTGGCCTTCAGCTCGGCGAGCAGCTTGCCCAGCTGGCCGTCGACGTAGTCCAGCGCGCCGGACAGCAGCGGGCCGGGGGTCACGCCGTCGGCCTGGTAGCCACCGGTCTGACCGTCGGAGGTCGGCAGCTTCTGCGCGACCGAGACGCTCTGGAAGTTCATGCCGAAGACGGCCGGCTCACCGACCTGCTCGGCGCCGGAGTGGTCCTTGCCGTCGATCTCGTTGAGGACGGCCTGCACCTTGTAGCCGTCGTACTGCTGGGTGGACTTGTCGTCCTTGGTCCAGTCCTTGCCCGCGATCGGGGAGGCGGAGTTGATCTCCGGGGTGAACAGGTCGTCGATCGCCTTGCCGGACTTGCCGTCCAGGATCGAGTAGGCCGGGTGCTTGTCCGACCAGGCGGTCCGCTTGCCCGCGTCGTGCAGGACGTCGAACACCGAGTTCACCTGCAGGTACTGGTTCGGGTAGACCGGCTTGCAGGTGGCCGGGTCGACCGGCATGGCGGCCGGGTTGAGCACCGTCTTCGGGTCGCCGGTCATACCCAGGATGCTGCCCGGCAGCCCCGGCAGGCCCTGCCCGGCGTCGAGGGCGTTCTGGTCCTTGTCCATCGCCTCGGTCATGGAGACCTCGGCGCCCTTGGGGGTGTTCTTGCAGTCGGTGGTGCCGGCGGGCAGCAGGTCATGGTTGAAGGTGTCGTCGTAGTAGACGCCCGACTGGCCGGCGGTGGCGCCGGTGAACTGAGCGACCATGCCCGGGAACGAGTCCGACGGGTTGGTGGTCTTGGCGTTGGTGTACTGATCGCCGTTGTCGGCCAGCTGAGCCAGCGTGGAATTCGGGTGCTGCTTGACATACCACGCGAGATCAGCCTGGTGCATGCCGTCGACCGAGATCAACAGCACGTGCTTGTCTTCCTTCTTCTCGCCGTTGCCCGGGGCGGCATGGGCGATACCGGTTGCCGTACAGGCCAACGCGAGTGCGCCGGCGGCAGCGCCCAAGCCGATCTTCTTGCGGGACACGGTTCCTCCTCATCACGCGACGCAAACCTCTTGCGTCGCGGCGTTATTGCTAACGGCCCGGGATTACCGAGTGCGGGCGCGTTGCCGAATGACCGGCGAATAACAGAGGAGACAGAGTGAACTAACGGTGTTTATTTCGGCCGGAACCTTTCCGGACAAAAAGAGCGGAGCGGCGCCGATTCGGCGCCGCTCCGCTCTTCCGTGTGAAAACTCTTGCGCTACCGCGATTTACGCGGGAACTTCGCTGCGGTCACCGCTCCACAGCGTGTGGTACTTGCCCTCGGCGTCGATGCGCTCGTAGGTGTGCGCACCGAAGAAGTCGCGCTGACCCTGGGTCAGCGCGGCCGGGAGGCGCTCAGCGCGCAGGCCGTCGTAGTAGGACAGCGAGGACGCGAAGGCCGGGACCGGGATGCCGAGCTGGGTGGCCACCACGACCACGCGACGCCAGCTGTCGATGGCCTTCTCGATGGCCTCGCGGAAGTACGGGGCCAGGATCAGCGACGGCAGCGCCGGGTCGGCTTCGTAGGCCTCCTTGATGCGGTTGAGGAAGCGGGCCCGGATGATGCAGCCGCCACGCCAGATGGTGGCCAGGTCGCCGGGGTGCAGGTCCCAGTTGTACTCGGCCGAACCGGCGGCGATCTGGTCGAAGCCCTGCGCGTAGGCGACGATCTTGGAGGCGTAGAGCGCCTGGCGGATGGCCTCGGTGAATTCCGCGACATCCGTGGGCTTTTCGCCGAGCACGCCGGAAGCGAGGCCCTTGGCGGCGGCCCGCTGGGTGCGCGAGCCCGACAGCGCGCGGGCGAATACGGCCTCGGCGATACCGGTGACGGGGATGCCCAGATCCAGCGCGGACTTGACCGTCCAGCGGCCGGTGCCCTTCTGCTCGGCGGCGTCCACGATCACGTCGACCAGCGGCTTGCCGGTCTTGGCGTCGACCTGGTTCAGCACCTCGGCGGTGATCTCCACCAGGTAGCTCTCCAGCTCACCGGTGTTCCATTGGGTGAACACGTCGGCGATCTGCTTGGCGTCGAAGCCCAGCGCGTCGCGGAACAGGTTGTAGGCCTCACCGATGAGCTGCATGTCGGCGTACTCGATGCCGTTGTGCACCATCTTCACGAAGTGGCCGGACCCGTCGGGGCCGATGTGGGTGCAGCAGGGGGTGCCGTCGACCTGCGCCGCAATGGATTCCAGCATGGGACCCAGCGACTCGTAGGACTCCTTCGGCCCGCCCGGCATGATGGCGGGGCCGTTCAGCGCGCCCTCCTCGCCACCGGAGATGCCCGCGCCGACGAAGTTGAGCCCGCGCGCGGCCATGGCGGCCTCGCGGCGGATGGTGTCGGTGTAGAGGGCGTTGCCGCCGTCGATGATGATGTCGCCGGGCTCCATGGCGTCGGCGAGCTCCTCGATCACGGCGTCGGTGGCGTCACCGGCCTTGACCATGATGAGCACCCGGCGCGGCTTCTCGAGCGCCGCCACGAACTCCTCGACGGTCTCGGTGCGCACGAAATCACCCTCGCCGCCGTGCGCCTCGAGCAGCGCGTCGGTCTTGCCGATGCTGCGGTTGTGCAGGGCCACGGTGTAGCCGTGCCGTGCGAAGTTGCGGGCGATATTGCTACCCATGACCGCCAGGCCGGTCACGCCGATCTGGGCGCGCGCTTCCGAGGTCGCCATGAAACAGCCTCTCTCCGTTCGACAGAATTGATGACCGCACGAATAGTCCTCGGCGGCGGCATCCCGGAACGCGTCCACGACGCCATACCTTTTCTACCCGGTCGGCCTGGGTCACACCGAAGGACCCCGGGCACCGGCGCGAATTCACCCGGCCCGGCGGGCGGTGACCGGTGCGATCGCCGCCGCGTCCCCGGGTTCGCGGCGCGCGGTCCAGCCGAGCCGCTCGGCCGGGGCCTCCGAGGCCACCCCCTCCGGCGGGTGGGTGGCCCGCCCGATCCCGACGTCGAGCCGCCCCTGGGCGAGCAATCGGCACTGCTCGGGGACTCCCGCCTCGATCTGATGCACCTCCACCGGATTCGGATGGTGATGCCGGACCGCGGCCAGCACCACCGGCATGGTGTCGAAACCGGGGTCCCCCACCGCGACCCGCAGAATGGCGTCGGTGCCGGTCATGGTGCGCGCGGCCGCCGCGGCCCGGTCGACATGGTTCAGGATCAGCCGCGCCTCGCCCAGCAGCAGCGTGCCCGCCGCGGTGAGGCGCACATGATGGGTGCTGCGTTCCACCAGCGGGACCGCAATTCGCGTTCCAGCCGCTGAATCCGCTGGCTCAGCGCCGACTGCACGATGTGCTCACGCGCGGCCGCGCGCCCGAAGTGCAGTTCCTCCGCCAACGTCACGAAGTAACGCAGTTGCCGCAACTCCACGGCCTTTCCCCCTTCGCGTGCTTTATCGAATATCGCGCGAACGAGCGGCAGGGTAACGAGTGGTCGGCTACACCGATTTACGGCGCGCGCTTCGATCAGTTCGAGTGATGACGTATTCCGAATTCGCTCGTTTCCGACGCCCGCGGCCCCGGGTTGCACTGGGTGGCTGCCTGGCCGACGGATATCCGTTCGTCTTCGGTTTCACCGCCTACGAAAGCATCTTCACCCCGGCGGTCGACAAGACCGGCGCGATCCCGCTCCCGCACCACAGCGAGAAAGTGGTCGGCGGGCACTGCGTGGTGGCCGTCGGTTACGACGACAGCCGACAGGTCTTCCGAATCCGCAATTCCTGGGGCGAAACCTGGGGCGACAACGGCTACGGCACGATGCCCTACGCCTATCTGCTGTCCCGCATCGCCTCGGATTTCTGGACCATCCGCACCGTCCGGGGCTAGCCGAAAACCCGTGGCCGCGACCGTGTAAGCCCGGTTACATTGCCACGATGACACGTTTGAACCAGATCGTCGCCGTCGAGAAAGGGATCAAGTCCCGGACCTTCTCCGACCTCACCGAGGCCCATCACAAGCTGGCCAAAAACCCGCTGCTGAGCGGTATTTCGCGCACCTATCGCCCCAAGGACGAGGAGGGTGAGCAGCTGCCGCCCGAGTCGACGCGCGTGCAGGTGCGATCCGAGGAGGTCCTGGCGACCACGGCGGAGATCCTCACCAAACTGTTCGACGTTGTCGCGACCAAGGATTGGGCCAATACGACCGCCGCCGCGGACGTGGTGGTGGACGGGCGCACCCTGGTGAAGGACGCGCCCATCACCTATCTGCTGTTCCTGGAGAAGCAGCTGGTGGACCTGCACACCTTCGTGCGCAAGCTGCCGGTGCTCGACGCGGCCGAGTCGTGGGAGTACGACGCCGCCGCGGACTGCTACGCCACCGAGCCGGTCCAGACGGTGCGCACCAAGAAGATTCCGCGCAACCACGTGAAAGCCGAAGCGACGGAGAAGCATCCGGCGCAGGTGGAGGTGTACCACGAGGATGTGGTGGTGGGCTACTGGCGCACCATCAAGTTCTCCGGCGCACTGCCCGCCAAGCGAGTGCACGAGCTGACCGAACGCGTCGAAAAGCTGCAGCAGGCGGTGAAATTCGCGCGCGAGGAGGCCAACAACGCCGAGATCACCCAGCGCAAGCTGGGCGCGGACGTCTTCGGATATTTGTTTGGCTGAACCGCGCGGCGGCGACTACAGTCGGCACTGCGCAAGGAGCGCAAACTGAAGCAGAAGCTCAGTGTGACAGGCGAAGCGGCCCAGTGGAGGTTCGAATCCTCCCCCCGCCATCCACGGCGGGGTAGCCCAAATGGCAGAGGCACCGTGCCCTCAAACTCACATTATCGCTCCAGTTTCAGTATTCGCCGCCGAACGCCGAATCGAGGGAACGGTTTGTCAGCGTGAAGGTTGGGAGTTCAACTCTCCCCGGCCCAGCCACTCATTGGGCCGTAGCTCAATCGTAGAGCGTCACGTTAACTTCAGACTAACGCCGTTCTTAAACGTGTCGGCGTGCCGCAAATGGGTGGCCACCGAAACCCCGGGGCAGGCTACGCCCCGGGGTTTCCCCATTCCTCCGCCCCGGTCAACCGGCAACCGACATCCCCGACCCCACCCCACGTTCCTTCGGACCCGGCACAACAGGGGCGCGCCGGATCTCACCGGATTCACGATGGCCGGCCTGAGCCGAGTCGATGAGCCGTGTATCGCGGGCTTCGTCAGCCCGGTAGCTGGAAGCCGACTTCGGCTCCGCCGCCGGGGCGGTCGGCGGTGTAGACGGTGCCCGCGTGGGCGGTGATGATGTCGTGCACGATGGCCAGGCCGAGGCCCGAGCCCGGCGTGGCGCGGGTGCGGTCGGCGCGGTAGAAGCGGTCGAAGACGGCTCGCTGGTCGGCGGCGTCGATGCCGGGGCCGCGGTCCAGCACCGCCAATTCGGTTCCGCGGACCCGGACTTCGACCTCGGTGTCTGCCGGGCTGAACTTGGTGGCATTGTCCAGCAGGTTGTCGACGCAGCGAGCCAGCGCCCTGGGTCGCGCGAGGACGGTCGCCGCGGCCGCGGCCTGCCCGACGGCTTCCGCGTCGCGGGAGGCAGCCGACGGATCGGTCGCAGCCCGATCCGAAGGGACCGAGGCAGTGGCCGCGGAACGCGGGGAGACGGCCTCGCTGCGCACCGTGATGACACGGCCGGTACGGCGCCGGAAACGCTGGGCGCAGTCTTCGGCCAACACCGAAAGCTCCAGTGGCGCAGTCGGTTCGGTGACATGCTGGTCCGTCGCGAGTTCGACGAGCTCCCCGACCAGGGCGTCGAGCGCCTTGGCCTCCTGCACCAGGGTGGTCAGCACCTGCGATTCGTCGGCCGGGCCGAGCCTGCCCTGCGCGCGCTGTAGGAGCTCGGCGCTGCCGCGGACGGAAGTGAGCGGCGTGCGCAACTCGTGCCCGGCATCCTGGACGAGTCGATGCTGTTGTGCACGCGACAGTCTCAGGGCGGCGAGCATGGCGTTGAAGTCGCGGGTGAGTTCGCCGACCTCGTCGCGGCCCGCGTCGGGCAGCACCGTCGACAGGTCGCGGGTGGTCGTGATGCGCTGGGTCGCGGCGGCCAGGCGGCGCATCGGGCGCAGTACCGCGCCGATGGCGAGCCAGCTGATCACGGCCGCCGCCAGCACCGCGGCCACGGTGATCGAGGCGGTGCGCCAGAAGAATTCGCGATCGATGCGCAGCACCTCCGAGTAGTTCTGGCCGACCATGAGCGCGCCGCCGCCGGGCCGGGGCTCGGTGATCACGCCGTGGGTCTGCGACCCGATCTCCACCTCGGTCGACGACCCGCCCTGCCCGGTGCGCGCGATGGCCCGGTCGGAATCGTTGACCGGCAAGGGTTCTCGGCCGGGCGTCAGCACCCGCACGGTGCCGTCGGGCAACAGCAGCTGTTCGGTGGTGTCGGGCCGCACCGGCAGCGGTGCGCCCGCGTCGAGCAGTGACCGCACGGTGGCGGCCCGATCCTCGAGCCCCCGCTCGACCTGATCGGCGATCAGCGGCGACACGCTGCGGTACGCGGTCAGCATGGCGATCAGGATGGCCGCCACCGTCGTCGCGAGCGCGACCAAGGTCAGCCGGGTGCGCATCACACCGCCTTCACCGTGTAGCCGACATTGCGGACGGTCTGGATCAAGCGGGACCCGCCGCCCTCCTCGGTCTTGCGGCGCAGGTAGCCGATGTACACGTCCAGCGACCGCGATTCGGTGTCGAAGTCGAAGCCCCAGATGTGTTCGTAGATCTGGCTTCTGGTGAGCACGACGGGCGCGTTGCGCAGCAGCAGCTCCAGCACGTCGAACTCGGTGCGGGTGAGGTCCAGCAGTCGATCCCCGCGCCGGACCTCGCGGGTCGCCGGGTTCAGGGTCAGATCGGCGGCCGCGAGCACCGCGGGCTCGTCGGGTGCGCTGCGCCGCAACAGCGCTCGCAGGCGGGCCAGCAGTTCCTCGGTGTCGAACGGCTTGGCCAGGTAGTCGTCGGCGCCGGCGTCGAGTCCGGCCACCCGGTCGCCGACCTGGCCGCGCGCGGTGAGCACAAGGATCGGCAGCCGATCCCCGCGCCGCCGCAGGGTCCGACACAGGGACAGCCCGTCCATGCGCGGCATGACGACATCCACCACCGCCAGATCCGGCCGGTCGGTCTCGAGCAGGTCGAGGGCCTCCCGGCCGTCCCCGGCCAGCCGCACCTCGTACCCTTCGAACCGCAGCAGCTGGTCCAGGGTGCTGCGCACATTCGGATCGTCCTCGACCACGAGCACTTTCGCTGATGTCACCGCGCCAGTCTGATCGGTGGCGGACCTCGTCATCGCAGGCCACCCGTCAGTTCGTGACCGGGGCCACGACGATCGGCGGAACCGACGCGACGCACTCCGCGCCCTGCACCGTGCCCGTCCGCACGAAGCGCGCCACGATTCCGCTCACGCAGCCGGACGGCTCGAGATCCGGCACGTGCCCGGTGTTCGGGACCGAGATGAAGGTCGAGCGCGCGAACTTCGCGGCCAGCTGCTTGCCGTTGGCATCGGGGGTGACGGCGTCCAGGTCACCGGAGAGCACCAGCACGGGGATGTCCGGCATCGGGGTCGTCACCTGGTCCGGCCGCTGATGCCCCGCGATCCCCGGCCAGCGCAGGCAGACGTCGCCGCCGTCGCGCTGCCCCGCGACGAAGCCCTCGGCGCTGAACGCCCCGAACTCGCCCGCCGCGGCGGCCACCCGCTGCCGGAACTGCCGCTCCCGCTCCGGCAACGCGGCCTCCCGTGACCACAGCGGCGGATAGTCGTTGCAGGACAGCGTCATATACAGTCCGATGTTCTCGTAGGCCGGCTCCTCGGTGGTGAGCCGGACGAACTCGGTCAGCCCGGCGTCATCGCCGCGCACCGCCGCGTGCAGAGCGGCGGGCAGCATGCCCAGCGGGGTCATGGACTGCGGGGCGGCCCCGACACTGCTGGTCGCCGCCTCGAACACCAAGGTCGCCAGCTTCGCCTCGTCGACCACCACCGGCTGCTTCGCGGCCACCGGCAGCGGATGCTCGCGCAGTCGGGCGGCGACCGTGCGCAGATCCTCGACCGCCGTCGCGCCGTCACACGCGCGGCTGCGATCGCAGATCCGTTGCAGCGCGAGGGAGACCGCCGCCGCGTTGGGCCGCTGCAACGGGTCGTGATCGGACGCGTAGGCACCGGTCAGCACCATGGAGGCGATGGCCTCGGGATGCCGCTGCGCGTAGACCGGCATCAGGAAGGTCCCGTAGGAGATGCCGTACGGAATCACCTTGTCGATCCCCAGTTTCGCGCGCACGGCGTCGAAGTCGTCGACGGTGGCCGCGGTGGTGTACGCGGCCGCCCTGTCCCCCAGCCGATCCGCGCAGCGCGCGACCGCATCACGTTGCTGCGCACGGGTTCCCAGCTGGAACTCGTCCGCTCCCACGCCGCAGTCGATCGCCCCCGACACCCCGGTCCCGCGCGGATCGATGAGCAGTACGTCGTGGTCGGCGAGCAGATCGGCGGTGACCTGGACCGCCTCCGCGGCATGCGAGATCATCGGTACTCCCGGCCCGCCCGGGTTCGGCAGGATGGTGCCCGCGGCCGGTCCCGCACCGCGATTCTTGATCCGCGCGTACCCCACGTCGACGGTCCCCAGGTCCGGCCGCCCCTCGATCAGCGCCCGCGACACACTGCCGCAGTCCACCGCGTAGCCCTCCACCGTCGGACACCACGGGATTGCCGCATTCGAATTCTTCGCTCCCGCATCGCATCCCGTGATCAAACCGGCCGTAATGGCCGCGACCGCCGCGAAACTCGCCCATGCCCGCACTCCGGTGCGCATTCGGTCACTCCCTCACCCGTGCCCGCCCGGCACTTCCGAGCGGCTCACAGGCATCCTGCGCACCGGAGATCAAACCGGATTCAAACCGATGACAAAGGCGGGTAAGAATCCGCGGAGGGACGCTACTGCGGGCCCGCCTCCGGTAGTGCGAGCGAGCCGTAGCCGTGCTGCCCGGCGACCTTACTGGCGGTGCGGGCATAGGTCAGCCCGAGCACCGAGGGATTCATATTGAACAGATACGGCTGCTCCATCCAGTTCGACGGCGAGTACACCGCCTGCATGAGTTCGACGGCGTGCCCCTGGACCGATCCCTGTTTGCCCAGCACCACATAGCAGCACGATCCGGCCTTGTCGGAATAGCCCTTGAACTTCTTCCAGGGATCCATGGTCGCGCCGATGCTCATCAGCCAGTGCGAGAATTCCTGCGTGGGGTAGTTCTGCAGGTCGACTCCGAAACCGCTGACGGCGGCGACATATCCGTGCTGGGTGACCTTGTTCAAATCGGTCATCATGGCGTGATAGATCGACGGATTCGGTTTCAATGTCTGCGGTACGTAGGTCTGGTAATAGAGGTGGACCATGATCGGCTCATACGTGTGCGGATCATAGAGCGCCAGTTGATATCCGCCGACGGGCGCGACCTGCCCCGGTGCGACGACGTAGGGCGGTGGCGGTTCCACCGGCGGCGACACCACTGCCACATTGCCATTGGCGATGATGCCCCAATCGGTGGACACATTGCCGCCGCCGGGCGCCAGGCCCGGGGTGTAATCGGTGTCGGCGAAGACCAGGATCGCGCCGTTGGTGTACGCCTCGAGCGCATCCGACACCGCGCCGGCCTGATTGCCGGAGAACAGGTCGGTCAGCGGCTTCAGCCGGAACTCGATGACCGCCGGATTCCTCATGACCGCATTCGACCACTGGGTGAAGATGCCGACGTGATTGTCGCCGTAGCTGGGATTGAGGGCGTCGAGGATCGAGTTGTCGCCGCCGGTGGCGCTGACCGTGACCAGCCGGCTGTTGGACCAGGTCTTGCCGAGCTCGTCCCACTGCGTCTTGGACTCGGCCTTGCTCGAGGTGAACACGGCCTTGTACTCGAGCTGGATATTGGCGCTCACCGACTGCTGGTTCGAGGAGTAGCTGGTCTGCACCGCCTCGTAGTAGTCCAGGCTGCCGCCCACGACGACCGAGCCGACGAAATGCGTTCCCCACTTGCGGAACACCGCGAAGAATTGCTCTTGATTCTGCGGCGTGAAGTTGTCGGGCAGGTTCTTCACGTCCGGGTCGTTGCGGAAGGCCGGAGTCTGCGCGTCGGGAGAACTGTCGTTGAGGAACAGGTCCCACGCGGTGTAATCGGCTTCATAAATGCCGTAATAGTATGACTGGTCGGTATTTACGGTCTTTTGGTAGGCCACATCGAACTGGCCGCTGAACGCGCCATAGGACGCCTTGACCCCGGCCTTGCTCGAGAAATGCGACTGGAACTGCTCGACCGTGCTGTATACATAGGACGAACCGGTGGTATGCGTGGACTGCACGGCCTGCGCATTCTGTGGCACCTGATAGGTGATCCCGGTCGGCGGATATTCGAACGTGCCATCGTCCGGACCGAGGGCGATGATCTGCGGCATGAGGGATTTGGTGCTGTAGGTCCCCAAGATATTGAATCCGCGACCGACCGCGGATGCCCCGGGTATCAACGACATGGTGTGATCCTTCCGTTGTCGTCCCCACGGCAATGGTAGGGTTTACACGGTCGAAACACGTTGAACTCCAAGGAATTAAGAAAACATACCCCAGGTCATTAGAAGCACGTGTTCAGTCACGTGAAACAATTGCGGGCGCTCTCTATCTCGAGAGATAGCTGCGAATCTCCGTGCCCCGCCGCGACAGTCGTCGATACTCGATTTCGCAGAGTCGCTCGGTGGCCACGCGCGCTCCATGAGCCCTCCGTGACCATACACACATGACGATGACTGTATGGTCATGAGGCGCGAAAGGAAGCCCCATGACCACGATCCCGCCCCGGCCCGCTCAACTCGACTCCCCCGTCCTGCCCAAGATCTTCAAATACGTTGGCAGAGCGCAGGTCTGGATATACCGGCGCACCGGCGGCCGGATCGGCGGGAAGTGGCGCATCGGAGCCGGGTTCCGCAAACCCGTGCCGACGCTGCTGCTCGAACATCGCGGCCGCAAGACCGCGACCGTCTACACCGTTCCCCTGCTCTACATCTCCGACGGCCCCGACACCGTGGTGGTCGCCTCCCAGGGCGGCCTGCCCAAGCACCCGCAGTGGTACCGCAACCTGGTCGCCCACCCCGACACCCACATCCAGATCGGCCCCCGCCGCTTCGCGGTCCACGCCGTCACCGCCGATCCCGAACAGCGCGCCCGCCTGTGGCCCCGCCTGGTGGCGGCCTACGCCGACTTCGACACCTACCAGGCCTGGACCGAGCGCGAGATCCCGGTCGTGATCCTCACCCCGGCAGCAGCCCCACCGTCGCGATGATGTGACCCACGTGGACGGTGTCACGCAATAATCCGACCTGCACCCGGATCTGGCGGACCACATCCGTATTTCGATCCCGCAGTCGCAGGGTGCGCACCGGCGGCGCGAATCCCACGCCGCCCTCGCACCAGAAAGCACGAAATGCGGGAAAACGGCCCAGCTCGGCCATCAATTCGTCGAATCCGGCGGGATCGGGTGCCGCGCCCACCATTCCACGCAACCAGCCGACCGCCTGCCGGACCTCGAATTCCCACTCGTACAGCACATGTCGGGCCACCGGGTCCGCGAACATCCAGCGATAGAGATTTCCATCCTCGCGCAGACCGGGGAAGGCGGCCGCCCAATCCTCGTTCCCCGCCAGCACATTTCCCCGGGTGTCGTACAGGGCGGCCAGATTCGGCCGATGCATGGCGAGAGTGCGCAGCGCGTCCTCACCGAGCGAATTCCGCAACTCCTCGACCGTCGGATACCCCTGGGGCGCCAGGCCCGCCAGATCCTGGAGATGACGGAGCTCGGTGGCCGACAGCGTTTTCCAGCGCTCCAGGCACCGCACCAGCGCCGCCACCACCGCCTGCGTCGGTTTGCCCTTCCCACCCTTCTCGAGCTGGGTGATGTAGCTCGCGCTCACCCCGGCCCCGAAGGCCAGCCGCTCCCGGGAGGCCCCGCGATCCTCGCGCAGCCGCCGCAGCAGGTCGCCGAAGGTGGGAAGCGTTATTCCCGAACGTTTTCCGAAATCGCCCGTGCGGCCCGCCATCAATATCGGTTCCCTTCCCGAAACCCCGCCTGCGCACCGTTCGGAATGGTCGGCGGGGTAACTCCCAAGCAGGGATGTTCCCACAAATTCCGGTGGCGTGTCGCGCAACGAACGGCCCGATCGGCCATAGCGGATTCGAATCGGCAAACGGTCGGCACCGCGAGTAGCTCGACTCACAGCAACAGCGGTTCCGCATAAGTGACGCCGCTCTCGGAATTCGAAGGAATTCACCGCACCGAAAACCTTCGGACAGTTCACGAATCCGGTTTGTCCGGCTCTCGGCGTTTCTGCCCCGACCACCGCCAGACCAGCCAGTTCCTTTGGTATCTTCGCCTCGAAGTCGACCGAACGAGCCGAACAAGGGATGTGGACCTTGTCCATTCGAACAGTGCGATCCTTCACAACGCTGAGCGGCGTGGCCGCCCTCGCGGCGGCCGCCGGAATCTGCACGGCGCTCGGCGCACCGCCCGCCGCGGCCGCCCCCGCCGACTGCCCGGGCCTCAATGTCATCGCCGTCCCCGGCACCTGGGAGACCTCCAAGGACGACCCGCATCAGGGCATGCTCGCCCAGGTCACCCGCGGCCTGCCCGGCACGGTCCGCACCGACTACGTCGCCTACCCGGCCACCGCCTTCCCCTGGGACGGCGAGGTCTACGGCCAGTCCAAGCACGCCGCCGTCGATGCCGCGCGCGGGCTCATGTCGAGCATGGCATCGCGCTGCGACGCAACGCGTTTCGCGCTCATCGGCTACAGCCAGGGGGCCGACGCGGCCGGTGACCTGGCCTCCGAGATCGGCACCGGCCTCGGCGTGGTCCCGCCCGACAAGGTGGCCGCGGTGGGCCTGCTCTCCGATCCCCGCCGCTCCCCCACCGACGCCATCGTGGGCCCCCAGGTCCCCGGCACCGGCGCGGGCGGCGCTCGCGCGGGCGGCTTCGGCTGGCTGAGCCCCAAGGTGCGGACCTTCTGCGCCGCGGGCGACCTCTACTGCTCGGTCCCCACCGACGATCTCGCCGGCCGCTCCGCGGGCCTGCTCACCCAGCTGACCGCACAGGATCCGCTGCAGATCCCCAGCTACCTACTGACCTTCCAGTCCATCCTCGCCGAGGCCCTGATGCCGGGCTGGTCCGCGATTCTCTCGGCCCCCGCCGACGACCCCGCGGGCGAGCAGTGGCTGCGCCAGGTCCAGACCTTCCTGGCCTCCGGCGTCCACCAGTCCTACCCCCGCTACGTCGTCGACGGCAGCGGCACCACCGCCACCGCCTGGCTGCGCAACTGGCTCTCCGACACCGCCAGCGAGAACTCCTGACGCGTAAGCGGATCGGCACAGCGCCAGCAACAGCCAGTGCTGTGCCGCACCCGTCGTGGTGGTCCCGGTGATCTCGCCGGTCAGGTCCCAGTACCGATGGATGCGCTGATCGGAATCGGTCGCACCCGACAGCAACAGCCGCCGGAAGGCGGGAGTGTCGCGCAGGCCGCGCGCCGCGGCGTGCGCGGCCACGAACCGATCCAGAGCGGGCCCGGGTCGGGGCGATGCGCTCGCCCGCAGCAGGACGTCGACCTCCTGACACGCCTCGGCGACGCCGACGAGCAGCGCGCGCGGGTGCCGGATACCGCCCGGATCCGTCCGCCACAGCTGCCGCGACACCGCGGTCCGCAGCCCGGGATCCGCGAGCACCCCGCCGATTTCGGCATAGGCCACCAGCCGACGCGCGTCCCGCCCGGCCGGCGGCGCGGGCACGTTCATCACCAGGAACGCCTCGAACAGGTCCGGCGGCAGCGGTTCGAGCAGCCCGCGCCAGAACGCCACCATCGACGCATGGACCCGCCGCGGCTCGGCGACCGCGGTCAGCGCTTCCCGCCGCCGCAGCAACGCGGCCAGTTCCTCGTCCACCGCGCGTCGCTCGGCCTCCACCGCGTCCACCACATCGCAGCCGCCCATCACCTCCACGATCGCCGTGAGCCCGAGCCCGAGTCGCCGCAACCGCCGTACCAGCACCACCCGCTCGACGGCGACCGCCGGATCGAAGACCCGATGCCCACCCGAAGTCCGCTCCGCCGCCAAAACCCCTTCGTCGCAATAGAACCGAATCGTCCGCACGGGCACCCCGGTCAGCCGCGACAGCTCGCCGATCCCAACCCGACGCCGCCCGCCCGTGGCCTGCCTCACATTCACTTGCACCTCCACCCGGGTGGAATTCCTACCGTATCCACCATGACACCCGACGAGATCTGGCAAGCGGTGGCGACCGAACGCCGCACCCTCCACGACCAGCTGGCGCCCCTCACCGAGGCCCAGTGGAATCACGAATCCCTCTGCGAGAGCTGGCGAATCCGCGACGTGGTGGCCCACCCATCGCCACCCTGCTGCTGCTCGCCACCGGCCGTGCGGACGGGCGCGGTTCGAGGGCGTTTGTCCCTTAGCGCGGCCGGTTTCCGTTGTTAGCGTCGGATCAGTCAACTTCCCATGGCGCAGTACGTGATCCGAGGAGCCACCACATGTCCGCGAAGGCCCTGACCCCGAACCAGCAGGTGGGGTTCGCGATGATCAATATCGTCACCTTCCTGGTCGGGCTGGGAATTCTCGCCGTCCTCGACCCCCGCGATCAGCTGTTCCTGCTGACCGCCCTGGTCGTCGCCGCGATCCTGTCGGCCGTGAACCTGATGAAGTGGCGGATCAAGGCCACCGCCGCCGACCACCTGCGCTACCCCGCGGGCAAGCTGGCCGATCAGTAAGCCCGAAAATCAGGAACGAGTTCATTTAAAAACAGCCCGGCCGGTCCCTGTCTCGGGGTACCTTCCTGCCTGCCGGTGTCCGTCACCGGACCCGGAAGGAAGAAAAGACAGTGATCATTGCAGCAATCGGAGTCGTCCTGCTGGTCGCGGGACTCGTCCTGGTGCTGCGGCCGAAGTCCGCGCCCGCCGACGCCGCTCCCTCCCCGCTGGCACGACTGCCGAAGAACAGCGGCGCGTTCATCGCCATCGCCGGAGTCCTGGTCCTGGCGCTCGGACTGCTGGCGAGCTTCACCCACAGCTCCACCGCGAAGACCGCGCACGTCGAGCTGGCCGTCGGCAACTGCGTCACCTCCAAGGACTACCGCACCGCCCAGCTCGGCAAGATCCAGCCCACCCCCTGCGACGACCACACCGCCGTCTACGAGCTGGCCGCCGCGGTGAAGGACGGCGGCACCTGCCCGGACGGGAAGCTGCGCGACGCGGGCTATTTCGTGCTGACCGACGGCAGCCACTCGCTGTGCTTCGCCCCCAATGTCAAGGTCGGCGACTGCTTCAGCCTGCAGGACACGGTCAACCAGCTCACCCCGGTCGACTGCGCCGCCACCGGCGGCCCCGGCGTCACCGTCAAGGTCGACAACCGATTCGACGGCATCACCGACCCCGCCGGGTGCGTGATCCCGCAGGCCGCGATGGTCACCACCCAGCCCCCGCGCGTGGTGTGCTGGAAGCCGGTCCAGACCGCCAGTTGACCGAACGGCGACGGGCCCGGACAGCATGGCTGTCCGGGCCCGTTTCGCTTGCGCGGAGGCGGGATTCGCTAGCCGACGGCGACCGGCACGAGCACGTCCTCACCCAGCTGCGGGTAGGTCGGGTACTCGACGCCCGAGATGTACTGCACGGTCCGCACGACCTGGCACGAGTAACCGAATTCGTTGTCGTACCAGAGGTAGAGGATCGCGGTGTCCCCGTCCACGATGGTGGCGTTGGCGTCCACGATCGAGGCCGCGCGCGACCCGATGAAGTCGCTGGACACCACATCGGTGGCGGCGGTGAAATCGAGGTTGCGGCTCAACGGACCCGACAGCGACATCTCGCGCAGGTACTCGAGCACCTCGGCCTTGGTGGTCTCGCGGCGCAGCTGCAGGTTCAGGATCGCGACCGAGACATCCGGCGTGGGAACGCGAATCGAGCTGCCGGTGATCTTGGCCGTGAAGTCCGGCATGGCCTTCTTCACCGCGGACTGCGCACCGGTCTCGGTGAGCACCAGGTTGAACGGCGCGGACCGGCCGCGGCGATCGGACTTGTGGTAGTTGTCCAGCAGGTTCTGGTCGTTGGTGAACGAGTGCACCGTCTCCACGTGCCCGCGCACGATCCCGAACTCGTCCTCCATCGCCTTCAGCGGCGGCACGATCGCGTTGGTCGTGCACGAGGCGCACGAGTAGATCTGGGCCGAGAGGTCCTGCTCGCGGTGGTTGACGCCGTGCACGATGTTCGGCACGTCGCCCTTGCCCGGCGCGGTCAGCACGACCTTCGCGATGCCGGGGCGCAGGTGCTTCTCGAGGCCCTCGCGGTCGCGCCACTTGCCGGTGTTGTCGATCAGGATCGCGTTGTCGATGCCGTACTCGGTGTAGTCGATCGCCGAGGGGGAATCGCTGTAGATGAACTTGATGGCATTGCCGTTGGCGATGATCGTGGAGTTCTCGGCGTCGACCTTGATGGTCCCGTTGAACTTGCCGTGCACCGAGTCGCGCCGCAGCAGCGAGGCCCGCTTGACCAGGTCCTCCTCGCCGCCCTTGCGCACCACCACGGCCCGCAGCCGCAGCCCGTTGCCCGAGCCGACCTTCTCGATGAGCAGCCGGGCCACCAGGCGGCCGATGCGGCCGAAGCCGTAGAGCACGACATCGCGCGGACCCTGCGCCTGCGCCTTGTTGCCGTCGGTGATGTCGGCCAGCACGTCGGCGGTGAACTCCGGCACCGACAGCCCGCGCTCGTCGGCGCGGTAGGCCATCACCAGGCGGCCGAGGTCGATCTTGCTGGGGCCCAGGTCCATCGCGCTGAGCACCTCGAGGAACGGGAAGGTCTCGTCGATCGAGAGCTCCTCGCCCTCGATCTGCCGCGCGAACCGGTGAGTCCGCAGGATGCTGATCACCGACTTGTTCACCAGCGACCGGCTGTGCAGCAGGATCGTCACCCCCTTTTCGCGATACAGCTTCCCGATGAGGGGAATCATCGCCTCCGCTGCTGCCTCGTGAGCGTTCCAGCGGTCCAGATGGTCGGTAGTCAACACAAGTCCTCGGGGTTTCCTCGATGCGTACGTGAACCGATGCTAACCAGCGCCGCAATATCACAAACCCCGGCTACCCGCATGTGAGACCCAGATCGCTGCCGGGGTCTAGATCCGCGCCTCCCGCCACATGGCCCACATGGTGGGCCGGGCAGCGCCGGGCAGCTCGAATTCCTCGGTCACCGAGAATCCGTGGCGCTCGTAGTACGCGACATTGTGCTGCTGGGTGCACACCAGAAACTGGGCCCAGTTCGGCGCGGTGTCGGCGCGATCGGCCAGCAGCGCCGCCGCGTAGCCCTGACCGCGATGGCTCTTGGCCGTGCCCAGGTTGGCCAGATACCAGTGCCGGGGGTCGCGAGGATGGTGTGCTTCGAGCACGCGCCGGACCGCGATGGCCGCGGGCACGCGAAAACGCAGCGCGGGCACCAGATCCGGGAGCGCCCGCAGCGTGCGCCCGGCCGGCTGCTCCCATTCGCCGGGCGGATCCCACACCGCGACAGCGCAGATCCGGTCGTCGCGGTCGGAGGCGACCTGCACCCCGCCGGCCGGGAGATGGAAATGCCGCAGCGTGGCCGTGAAGTACGCGGGCAGCGCGGCGTACCGGCGTGCTGGGTCGGGCCAGATCGCGGCCATGAGCGGATCTTCGGCGAAGGATTCCGCGAGCACCTCGGCACAGGCGGTCAGATCGGCCGCAGTGGCCACGCGGGTAGTGTGCACGCCAGATATCTAACGAAAAACCTTGCGGCGGTGACAAGACCACGATCCCATGACCTACGCCTCATCGGGTACCGAAGATCGTTGTCGCACAACCGTTCCGCTCACCCACGCGTCGAGCCTGGTGAGATGTGCGCACGACGAAGGGGGTTGTGCGCACATCTCAGCGGGCCCGGTTCAGTGGGCGGACAGGCTGCTGAGGATCTGGTTCAGCGCGCCGTCGGCGTAGCCGCTGCCGAAGGCGCCGCCCAGCACCAGCGCCGCACTGCCCGCGTCCACGGATCCGGCGCCCACGGCATTGCCGAGGTCCGCGGCGGACCCGGGTGAGATATCCACGTCCTGCGCTGTCAGCGGGATGCCCTCCGCCGCAGCCGTTCCGACACCGCTACCCAGCAGGGCGCAGGCGGCGATACCCACGAGAATGGTTCGTTTCATAGAGCTGTCCTCTTATCCAGATGCCGAGGCGGGCACAGTCCCGGCTCGCGGTCCGGAGCATATGAAATATCGGCTATTCAGATGAGCGTTTTGGACCGTTTGGTATCCCGAGCTCCGCCGATTCCCAACGCACCGTGCGGTTTACCGCGAGTAACGAATAAGTCGCCGGCACCGGAAAAATGCGGCGACGATTACCGAACAACGTGGTTCAGCCGACGCGATGCCGACGCGAAGATTTTGCCCACGCGAAAACCGATAGCCGCCGAGACATTCTGCGAAGCCGATCACAATCCTGTTGTGCCCGGCCCCGCGCCGACGATGGTGGATCGACAGCACACCAGGTTCGGAAAGGCGGATGGACATGGCAGGTCGGCATCGTGCGGTGAGCACCCGGGGCAAGTTGCTGCGCGGACTTCCGGTGGCCGTGGTGGTACCCGCCGCGGTCGGGATCGCCGGTGTAGGAACCGCTGCGGCCCAGCCCGCACCGGTCGTGACCTCCGCCGCGAGCGCCCGGCCCGACGCGAACCCGACCGCCGCTCCCACCGCGAACCAGATCGCCGCGTCCGAAAACTTCGCCACGGCCTCCGCACCGATGAGCTTCGCCCCAGGGGCCGCCGACTCGGCCCCGGCCGTCGACCACATCGGATCGGCCGCGCCCGAGCCCGTCCCGCACGCCGCCCCGGTCGCCTACGCCACCCCCATCGCGAGTCCCATGGAGAACGGCACCTACATCGGCTCGACCGCGGGCCAGATCATCGGCGGCATCTCGGGAGCCGTACTGGGCGGCACGGCAGGAGCGGGCCTGGCCGGTGCGCTGTCCGGCGGCCTGGCCACGCCCATCGGCTTGATCGGCGGCGGCGTCCTCGGCGGTGTGGCCGGAACCTATATCGGCTACTACGCCGGTTCGTTCATCGGCACCTGGGTGGCGCAGCAAGCGCCGCAGCTCATTCCGAACGTGCTCCCCTGAGCTTGTCTCAGCGCTCGGTGTCCTGGGCTTCGCCTCAACGCTCGGTGTGATGGCGGTGGCCGCCACTGGATTTCGCGGAGTACATGCCGCGATCCGCGGCGTGGATGAGCGCCGCGGCATCACGGCTGCCCCCGGCGGTGGTCGCGATGCCGATGCTGGCGCGCACGCGAACCGCACCGGTGGACAAAAAGAACGGGCGGGCGATCTCGGCGAGTACGCCGTCGGCGATCACCAGCGCCGCTTCGTCTCCGCCGGCGGTGGCGATGACGAATTCGTCTCCGCCGTAACGGCATACGCAGTCCTGCGCGCCCGTGACCGAGCTCAACCGCTCCGCGACCGCCACGAGCAGCTCGTCACCGACCGCGTGGCCGTGCATGTCGTTGATCTGCTTGAAGCCGTCCAGATCGACCAGCAGCACCGCCAAAGTCCGCCCGGTGGACAGCAATTCGGCGATCCGCTCCTCGAGCATGGCGCGATTGGGCAGCCCGGTGAGCCGATCGTGGGTGGCGGCGTGCTGGAGCCGATCCTGCAATTCGGTGATCCGATGTTCGCGGGCCGCGACCGCCGCCCGCAGGATGGTCTCGTGGTCGCCGAGGGCCCGCTCGGCGAGGACCTCGGCGTAACCCGCCACCGCGTATCCCGCGTGCAGCGTCCACACCCCGGCGGGCGCGGGCGGCGCGGCGAACAGGGTCGCGGTGACCAGCGGGCCGACGAAGCGCGAGCTGGTGAGCAGTCCCGGCAGGCTGCCGGCCAGCTCCGCGCCGAGCAGCGTTGCCTCACTTGCGTTCTCGACGCCGTCCTGGCTGATGCGGTCGATGCCGCGCAGGAAGCCGGTGGTGAGCTTCACGGCCGCGGGACGGTCGGGCGCGACGTAACCGACGGTGGCGAGCAGCCTGAGGTATTCGTCAGCGGCCAGTCGCAGTACGCGCTCGCGGTCGCGTAGACCCGGTGGTGTCACTCCCAGCCGCCGCACGATCATGGCAGTCGCCCCACACCGGCGTATCCCGGGATACGCAGTCCGGGCGACCCGTGCATCGGATCCGGCCGCCACTCCGGCATCCTGACCAGTCCGGGCGGGACCATCTCGAAGTCGTCGAAGAAGCGCAGCACTTCCCGGTAATCGCGCATGGTGAGCGGCGTCGGCATGCGCTTGTACATCTCGGCCACGGCCTGGTGGCCGTCGTTCTCGATGCTCCCGTGCACGATGACCAGATGACTGCCGGGGGCCAGCCGGTCGCGGATCCGCGCGAGAAGGCCGACCGGATCATCGGAGTCCGGAATGAAATGCAGCACCGCGACCAGCAGCACCGCGACCGGTTCGGAGAAATCGAGCAGCAGCCCCGCGCCGTCGTCGCCGAGAAACTCCTCGGGCCGCCGCAGATCGGCCTCCAGCACGAGGGTGTCGCGATCACCCTGCAACAGCGCCCGGCTGTGGGTGACGGCGACCGGGTCGTTGTCGACGTAGACCACTCGCGCGCCGGGCCGGATCTCCCGCGCCGCCTCGTGCACATTGCCGACCGTGGGAATCCCGGACCCGATGTCGAGGAACTGGGTAACCCCTCGCTCGGCCAGGTACCGGACCGCGCGCCGCAGAAACGCCCGGCTCTCCCGGGCGATGACCTGTCCCTCCGGGACCTGCTTCATCGCCTCGCGGGCGAAGGCGCGATCGACCTGGAAATTGTGTGAGCCGCCGAGAAAGAAGTCCCACACCCGGGCCGCGCTCGGCCGATCGAGATCGACCGTCAACGGGGCCCATTCCGGCCGAGCATCGACGTTCTCGGGTTCTTTCGGCACACAACCTCCCCGCTCACCGGCCCCCACCGCGCAGACCGCACTCACACAATCCGAAGATCAGCGTACCGAGAACCCCCGACATGTGTGCGGTGCGGCACCGAAACCGCTGACCAGAGGCGTAAAGATGTTGAATCATCAAGTGATTCACGCCATCGGTCCGCCGGGGGACACCGCGCCGGGCCGTGGCCGAAAACCCGGTTCGGGACCGGGTTTTCGGCGTGGAACCGCAGTGTTCTTCGGTGTGGAAGCGCGGTGCGCGGTATCAGCGCGTGGCGATGATGGCCGAACCGTGGCCGAACAGGCCCTGATTCACCGCGATGCCCGCACGGGCGCCCTCGACCTGCCGGCCATCGGCCTGACCGCGCAGCTGCCAGGTGAGCTCACAGATCTGGGCGATGGCCTGCGCCGGAATCGCCTCGCCGAAGCAGGCGAGCCCGCCACTCGGGTTCACCGGCACCCGTCCGCCCAATGTCGTTGCGCCGCTGCGCAACAGCGCCTCCGCGCCGCCCGCCTCACACAGCCCGATGTCCTCGTACCAGTCCAGCTCCAGCGCGGTGGACAGGTCGTAGACCTCCGCGAGGGACAGCTCGTCGGGGCCGAGTCCGGCCTCCTCGTAGGCGGCGTGCGCGATGGCGGAGCGGAACGCGCGCGGCTGGGGTTCGACCGCCACCGCGGAATCCGTTGCGAAATCCGGTAGATCGATCACGGTCTTCGGGAAGGTCGGCGTGACCGTCGACAGCGCCTTGATCCGGACCGGGTCCGAGACGCCGTGTTTGCGCGCGTACTCCATCGACGTCAGCACCAGGGCCGCGCCGCCGTCACTGGTCGCGCAGATGTCGAGCAGCCGCAGGGGATCCGACACGATCGCCGAAGCGGCGATCTCCTCGGCCGACACCTCCTTGCGGTATCGGGCGTAGGGGTTGTTCAGGCCGTGCCTGGCGTTCTTCACCTTGACCGCGGCGAAATCATCGAGCGTCGCGCCGTGCAATGCCATGCGGCGGCGGGCGTACAGCGCGAAATAGATCGGGTTGGTCGCGCCGAGCAGATGGAAGCGCAGCCAGTCCGGATCGTCGCGGCGTTCACCGCCGACCGGCTGGAAGAAGCCCTTGGGCGTGGTGTCGGCGCCGATCACCAGCGCCACATCGGTCAGCCCGGCCAGGATCTGGGCGCGCGCGTTGGCGATGGCCTGCGCCCCCGACGCGCACGCGGCGTAGCTGCTCGAGATGCGCGCGCCCGACCAGCCCAGCGCCTGCGCGAAGGTCGCGCCCGCGACGAACCCCGGGTAGCCGTTGCGGATGGTGTCCGCGCCCGCGATGTATCCGACGTCGAGGTGGTCCACCCCGGCGTCGGCCAGCGCCGCGCGCGCGGCGACCAGGCCGTATTCGACGAAGTTGCGTCCCCACTTGCCCCACGGGTGCATGCCCGCGCCGAGGACGGCGATATCGCGATTCGTGTCAGTCATTGACCGGCCTCCACATCCACACCGTGTGCTCTGCCTCGTCGTCCTCGTACAGCGTCCCGATGGCCAGCTCGACCGGCATGCCCACGGCGAGGTCGTCGACGGTGAACCCGCGCACGACCTGCCCGAGAATCACCATCTGCTCGGCCTCGAGCTCCACCGCCGCGACGACATAGGGCTCGAACGGATCCCCCGACACGTAGGGCGCGGGCGGCTTGTACCGGGCGTCCGCGTACGACCAGATCCGGCCGCGCGTGGAGAACAGGTAGTCGGCCAGCTCGGAGCCGTCCTTCGGACCGGCGCAGCGCGGATTGCGGCAGGCCAGCGTGTTCTTCGGGAAGTACGGCGTGCCGCAGTCGTTGCAGCGGCTTCCCTTCAGCCGCGCCACACCGTCATCCGCGGTGAACCAGTCGGCCACGGCGGGGCGTTGTTCTTTCTGCACAGCCCCGACGGTATAGGAACACGTTCTATTTTGGCGAGGAATTCCGCTCCGCGAATCCGCCCCCGGAGGTACGGTGATGGCGATGGGCACCAAAGCCATTGACCCGCAGTCGATCCGTAACGTCACCCTCATCGGGGACCCCGACGAGACGACCCGGGTAGCCCACCGCCTGCGCCGCAGCGCGCCGACCGGCTCGAACACCATCCACTGGGCGCTCGACCACGCCGACCACATGGTTCGCGTGACCGAACTGTCGATCCACGCCCCCATGGCCGAACTGGAACGCGGCATCCGCGTCGCCGACGGCATCGTCGTCCTCGTCGACGCCACGCTCCCCCGGCGCCCGCGCCTCGAAACCACCCTGCGCGTCGCCGACGACCACCAGGTCGCCCGCCTGTGCCTGCTCCACGGCCTCGACCGCCCCGGCGCCGACTACGACCGCTGCCTGCGCACCATCACCGAAACCCGCGGCGCGACACCGCTGAAACTCCAACTCCCCCTGGGCGCCGCCCCCGGCTTCGAGCCCATCATCGACCTGCCCTCGCTCTGGGCCTTCGAACCCCTGGCCGCCGAAATCTACGGCCCCCATTGGCAACTCGCCGAACAGTCCTACCGCGCCCTCATGAATTCCGTCCTGGCCCAGGACCCCACCCAGCTCCACCACCGCATCCGCTCACTCACCCGCATCGGCGACGTGATCCCCATCCTGTGCGGCACCGCCATCGACACCGACGACACCACCCGCCTCCTCGACGCGATCGTCCGCTACCTGCCCTCCCCCCTGGATGTCTGCCAACCCGAACACGCCCTCGACTACTGACGCCCCGGAAAAGGCCGATGCCGCCGGGCGAAGGGGGGAGTGGCCCGGCGGCATCGACGTACAGGTGGCCGTGGGGGGGATACGGCCAGCCTGCGCAAGATCATACGGTCGACCCCCGCACATCACACAATTCCCCCAGAAACCTTGTGCGAAAGACGATTCCGACACAACCGAATATTCACCCGCGCAGGATCCACGGCATCGGAGAGAACCGCAGGTAAGCCCCGCTGCCATCGCCCCGCAGCAGAGGGTGCGCGAGCGATACGACACCTGCCGCCGGTAGCGGGCGATGCTAGGCGACGATCGTGCAGTCGCCCGCCGGGGCGCAGACGCAGGACTGGACCTTGTCGCCGGCGCGGTGTTCCAGGCCGGTGCGGAGGTCGCGGACGTGGCCTTCGGTGACGGTGACCACGCAGGTCTGGCAGATACCGACGCGGCAGCCGAAGGACATGGGTACACCGACGCCCTCGGCGGCCTGCAGCACCGTGGTGGCGCCGTCGGCCTCGACGGTCCGGCCGCTGTCGGCGAAGGTCACCCTGCCGCCCTCACCGATGGCGGAGGTCTCCAGCTCGAACCGTTCCGTTCGCAGCCGGTCACCGAGACCGGCGTCCTCCCAGTGGTTTTCGATCTCCTCGAGCATCGGCAACGGGCCGCACGCCCAGGTCTCGCGGTCCCGCCAATCGGGGTAGAGCCGGTCCAGGTCCGCCGGGGTGAACCGGCCCAGCTCCTCGGTGAGGTGCAGGTGTGAGGTGAAGTTCGCGTATTTCCGGTCCAGGCCACGCAATTCGGGACCGAACAGCACATCGGCCTCGGCGCGCGCCGAATGGATGTGCACGACATCGGACATGGCGCCGCGGCGATCCATGGTGCGCAGCATGCCCATGATCGGGGTGACGCCGCTGCCCGCGGTGAGGAACAGCATCTTGGCCGGCGGCGGCTCCGGCAGCACGAATCCGCCCTGCGGTGCGGCCAGCCGCACGATCGTCCCCGCCGGGATGCCGGTGACCAGGTGCCGGGACAGGAAGCCCTCGGGCATGGCCTTGACGGTGATGGAGATGAGCCGCGCACCGCGCCGCCCGGGGTGAATCCAGCCGGGCGGGCAGGTCAGCGAGTAGGAACGCCAGTGCCAGCGGCCGTCCACCAGGACCCCGACGCCGACGTACTGGCCGGGCGTGAAGGCGAAGTCGAAGCCCCAGCCGGGCCTGATCACCAAGGTGGCCGAATCGGCTGTCTCCCTGCGCACTTCGACGATCCGCCCGCGCAGCTCGCGCGCCGACCACAGCGGGTTGAACAGCTGCAGATAGTCGTCGGGCAGCAAGGGGGTGGTGAAGCGGGCAGCCATGTCCCGCATGGTGGGAACCATGTCGAATGTTCCTTTCCGGTGGGCGGATTCGCGGTCAGCTCACCGCGGCGAGGTGGCGGTCGGTCACGCGGCGGCGGCCTTCCCGCAGTGCGGTGCGCAGGCCGCGACGCCGCCCGGTCATCGGATCGATGGTGGGGCGGCCGCCGATGGCGCGCTCGGACCTGGTCTCCGGGGCATCGTCGCTACCGCGGCGCAGCAGCTTGTTCGGCAGGGAGAGCTTCAGAATGGTCCGCCACGCCTTTCCGTACTGCACCGGGAGCGGCCCGGTGGTGTACGGCAGGTCGTACTTGTCGCACAGTTTCCGGACCCGCACCGACGCTTCGGCATAGCGGTTGCTCGGCATATCCGGGAAAAGGTGGTGTTCGATGTGATACGACAGGTTCCCGGTCATGAAATGCATGATCGGGCCGCCACTGATATTGGCGCCGCCCAGAATCTGGCGTAGATACCATTCGCCCCTGGTCTCATTGTCCGCATCGAACTTGGTGAACTTTTCGGCGCCGTCCGGGAAATGACCGCTGAAGATGACGGTGTTCGCCCAGATATTCCGGACGATGTTGGCGGTGAAGTTCGCGGTCAGCGTGCTGAGGAAGGCCGGGCCGGTGAGCAGCGGGAACATCACATAGTCCTTCGCGATCTGCTTCCCGGATTTCTTCAGAACCTTCCGCTTGTCCTTCTCGAACTGCTCACGCTCGGGCCCGTCCTCGGGCAGTCGCCCGGTGAGCAGCCGTCCCAACTGCAGATGCTGGGTGGCGACGCCCCACTCGAACAGCAGTTGCAGCAGCAGGTTGTAGACCGGCTGTCCCAGATGGAAGGGCTTCCACCGCTGGTCGCGGGTGACCCGCAGCAGGTCGTACCCGATATCCCGATCCATGCCGAGCACGTTGGTGTACTTGTGGTGCAGGTAGTTGTGGGTGATCTTCCAATGTTCCGCCGGATCGGCGATATCCCATTCCCACTTCGTGGAGTGAATTTCGGGATCGTTCATCCAATCCCATTGCCCGTGCAGGACGTTGTGCCCGATCTCCATGTTCTCGATGATTTTCGCGGTGCTCAACAGCGCCACGCCCGCCACCCAGGCGGGCGGCAGGAAACTGGCGAAAAGCACCGCGCGCCCGCCGATCTCGAGGCCGCGCTGCAGCCGGATCACCTTCCGTATATACGCCGCGTCCCGCTCCCCCAGTGAGCTCCGAATCTCCCGCTGGATTTCATCCAGTTCGGCCCCGATGGCCTCAACATCGGCCGCGCTGAGATGAGCGTATTGCTTGACATCCGATATCGCCATGCGACCTACGCTACCGTAGGTTACGGTCCCGTAGGTTTCTCCGAGCCGCTTTTTCACTGTGTCCTGAAACTCATGACTTTTGTCCCAATTTGGACCTGGCGCAACGATGTTCGAGATCGGCGCCGACTCCGCGGACCGTGCCGCCGGAAAGATGGGCCCCCGTTTTGCGGCGATACCGCTTAACCTCGCTGATGCACAACAAGTTCAGCTCAGAAGGTGGCAGTAGGCGTGATCGGTACGCGGGCAAAGCTCGATGAACTAACCAAGATCCTCGAGATCGCGGCGGAACCGGCCGGAGAGGCCGGTATCGCCAAGCGCGAGAAGAAGGGTATTCCCAGCGTCCGGCAGCGGGTGAACATGCTGCTCGACCCCGGGACGTTCATCGAAACCGGTGCGCTGGCACGCCAGCCCGGCCAAGCGGACGCCTTCTACGGCGACGGACTGGTCACCGGCCGCGGGCTCATCGGCGGCCGCCCGGTGGTGGTGATCTCCCACGATCAAACCGTCTACGGCGGGTCGATCGGCGTGACCTCGGCGCAGAAGTTCATGCGGGCACTGCAATTCGCGTTCGACAACGCGTGCCCCGTGGTGACGATCAACGACTCGGGCGGCGCGCGCATCCAGGACGCGGTGGGCTCCATCGCCTCCTTCGGCGACATCTCCCGGGTGCTGGAGAAGCTGTCCGGCTATGTCCCGCAGGTGTCGATCATCCTCGGCAAATGCGCCGCGGGTTCAGTGTACGGGCCGATCAACACCGATGTGCTCATCGGCACCAAGGACTCCTACATGTTCGTCACGGGTCCGGAGGTGATCAAGGCCGTCAATGGTGAGGACGTGAGCGCCGAGGACCTCGGTGGCGCCGAGGTGCAGGCCAAGCGCGGCACCCTGCACCACGTGGCCGAGACCGAGCAGGAAGCCTACGACTGGGCGCGCAACTACCTCAGCTACATGCCGACCAGCTGCCTCGAGCAGCCGCCGATCGTGAATCCCGGTCTGGAGCCCGAGATCACGGCCCACGACCTGGAACTCGACAAGATCATCCCCGACTCCGACCGCAGCGGCTACGACATGCACGAGATCCTGCTGCGCCTGTTCGACGACGGCGAATTCCACGAGGTCCGAGCGAAGTTCGCCCCCAACCTCATCACCGGCTTCGCCCGCGTCGACGGCTATCCGGTCGGCGTGATCGCCAACCAGCCACTGGTCCTGGGCGGTTCGATCGACGCCGCCTGCTCGGACAAGTCCACCTACTTCATCCGCCTCTGCGACGCCTTCAACATCCCGCTGATCTTCGTCGCCGACACCCCCGGCGTCCTGCCCGGCCTGTCCGAGGAAGCCGCCGGCGTCATCATCCGCGGCGGCCGCACCCCCCGCGCCATCATCGAAGCCACCGTCCCCATCATCAACCTGGTGGTCCGCAAATCCTACGGCGGCGCCTACGGCATGATGGCCGCCCGCCAGGTAGGCGCCGACATCAGCTTCGCCTGGCCCACCGCCCGAATCGCCGTCATCGGCGCGGAATCCGCCGTAGACCTCCTCGGCAAACGCCAACTCGCCGCCATGCCCGAAGAACACCGAGCCGCCGCCCGCGACTACCTCATCAACCAATACAACGAAACCGTCGCCACCCCCTGGATAGCCGCCGAACGCGGCTACATCGACGCCGTAATCGAACCCCACCAAACTCGCCTCCAAATCCGCAAGGCCCTCCACCTCCTCCGCGACAAGGCCCCCACCAAGCCAGAATTCAACCCCCGCAAACACCCCATCTACCCGATGTGACCAACCCGAACCCGGCCACGACCGCTGCGGCACCCGGCCGCAGCGTGAGGGCCGCGGCCGAGTAATTCACACCGTGACGTTCGACATCGACACCGGCAATTTGGCCATCGCGCATCGCCTGTCCGGCGAGGCATTCGCTGTGGGGGCACATGTATTTCGAATCGAATGGCTGTGCCGAAGCATGGGGATGACCCATGAGCGGGGCTCGAATGAGTAGCCTATTCGATGGAGCGATGCCGCCGGGTGAAGGGGGGGAGTTTGACCCGGCGACATCGGCATCAACGGCGGCAGACAGCCTTCAGGCTGGAACTGGCCACCGTCTGCGGACCAACTCTGCTGGGGGGTTGCAGGTTGTCCTACGGCGAACCTTACGGGTGTCGACCAACTTGCGCAAATCGGTCAACATTGTTGAAACATGCTGACCGACAACGCGGTACAGCACATTTCCATGCACCGTCAGCAGCGACCGAACCAGCGCCGCGGAGCGCACCGAATCGCCGAGACCGGCGGAATTGCGCACTTCGAGACACGAGGCGACGGTCACAAGATCACGTACCACACGGTTCGTAAGTGTCTCCCCGATATCCGACTGTGATTGAGTATTGGAGTGGGAGATGAACTTTCAACCTTCGGCAGTCCTCTCAACACCGGTGCGAGCCGCAAGCGCCCCGTGAGTTTGGGAGGCCGCATTGACAATCTTGGCACCTACCGATTCTTGTGCCCCTCGGTTGGTTGCCGGTGGTTCCGCGACGAGGACACCACACAGAACAATCCACATTGGCGGGAGCTGGTGGAGACCGCGATCGACGACCACCTCGCTGCCGTACATCCCCATTGGATCTACCCGGACCACAATTAGATCGAGCGCGTCGACACGCAGGCGGTGCGGATCGCACGTCGAACAACACGGGTCTCGACAGGCAAGAAGCGGTGCATTGCAACGCATTTCAGCTCGCCTGCGCCGGGACGGGTATGGGGTCGCGGATATCTCGAGTCGGACACGTGGCTAAGGTCAGACCCGTGACCTTCAATGCGACACTGTGGCGGCCCGTTCCGGGATTCGAGAACCTCACCGACATCACCTACCACCGGCATGTCGAGCAGGGCACGGTACGGATCGCCTTCGATCGCCCCGAAGTACGCAACGCCTTCCGCCCCCACACCGTCGACGAGCTCTACCGCGCCCTCGACCACGCCCGCATGACCTCCGACGTCGGCGCGGTCCTGCTCACCGGCAACGGCCCCAGCCCCCGCGACGGCGGCTGGGCCTTCTGCTCCGGCGGCGACCAGCGCATCCGCGGCCGCAGCGGCTACCAGTACGCCTCCGGCGAGACCGCCGACACCGTGGACGTGGCCCGCGCCGGACGCCTGCACATCCTCGAGGTGCAGCGACTCATCCGCTTCATGCCCAAGGTGGTCATCGCACTGGTCAACGGGTGGGCCGCGGGCGGCGGGCACAGCCTGCACGTCACCTGCGACCTGACACTGGCCTCGCGCGAGCACGCCCGGTTCAAGCAGACCGACGCCGACGTGGGCAGCTTCGACGCCGGCTACGGCAGCGCGTACCTGGCGAAGATGGTGGGACAGAAGTTCGCTCGCGAGATCTTCTTCCTGGGACGGCCCTACACCGCCGAAGAGATGCACCAGATGGGCGCGGTCAACGCCGTCGTGGACCACGAGCAACTCGAAGACGTCGCCCTGGAATGGACCGCCGACATCCTCGGCAAGTCGCCCCAGGCCATCCGAATGCTGAAGTACGCCTTCAACCTCCAAGACGACGGACTGGTCGGCCAGCAGCTCTTCGCCGGCGAGGCCACCCGCCTGGCCTACATGACCGACGAAGCGGTCGAAGGCCGCGACGCCTTCCTCGAGAAGCGCCAGCCCGACTGGAAGCCCTACCCGTACTACTTCTGAGCTGACCTGCACTCTTTCGGTTTTCCCAGGCCGTCCGGTCGGACCCACCTCTGAACAGAGTGTGCTCGGGCCGCGACAGCCGGTGGATTGCGCGGTTACGCTACGGCAATGCCGTACGTCAGTACCGATGGGGCTCGCATCTTCTACACCGACTCCGGTGATCACAGCAGCCCCGTCGTCGTGTTGAGCCATGGATTCTTCATGGACCTGTCGATGTTCGCACCGCAGGTGGAGTATCTGGAGGCGAAGGGTTTTCGAGTGCTGTGCTGGGACGCCCGGGGGCACGGCGGCACCACCGCGGAACCCCATCGGTCCTTCAGCTATTGGGATTCGGCGCGCGACCTGCTGGCCGTGATGGACGCCGCCCGCGTGGACCGTGCGATCGTGGGAGGAATGTCGCAGGGCGGTTACACGGCGTTGCGAACCGCGCTGCTCGCACCGGAGCGCGTGGAGGCGCTGATCCTGCTCGACACGGAGGCCGGTGCCTCACCCGACGAGCAGAAAGCCGAGTATCGCGAGCTGTTCGACGCCTGGACGAACCCCGAAGTGCCCTTGGCGATGCTGGCAGACGGTTTGGCGCCACAGCTGATCGGCGGCACGGCGGCCGATCAGGCGCCGTGGCGCGCCAAATGGGCAGCCAGTGACCGTTCGTCGATCGAGCGGGCGGCCGCCTGCTTGATCGATCGAGAATCCGTCCTCGACCAGTTGGGCGAGATCCACTGCCCCGCAATGGTGTTGCGCGGTGAACACGATGCGTCGAGCACCGCCGCCAAATCCGGCGCATTGGCCGCCGGACTGCCCGGGGCCGGTCCCGTGATCACGGTTCCCGATGCCGGTCACGCGGCCAATTGGACGGCTCCTGATCCGGTCAACGACGCGATCGGCGGATTTCTCAGTCGGTTAGCAAGCTCGGCGGCCCGCTGAACTTCTCACGCATGCCGATGAACCACTGAAACGGTGCGTCAACGCTGGGCACATCGGTAATCCGGACTCGCACGCTGTAGGGCTCCGCGGTAGCCGGGTCACGCAGGTGCATCAAGGGTTGATGGCGTTCGTAGTCGACACGCTCGGCCAGATACATTGCCCGGAAGACCGCCGACGAACCGAGCTTGCCGAGCAGATCCAGAGCCCACTGTGGATTCTGATATCTGCCCATGTGCCATCTGAACCAGTTCACGGTCAGCCGGGCTTCGTTCTCCCATTCGATCATTACCTGGTGCGAGTCCGGGACCAGGAAGAACCAGACCAGAATGTTCTCCACTTCCGACAGCCGCGGATACGCGCGGTCGTAGGCTTGGTTGGCCCACAAGACGTTCCATCGCTCGTCGACGTATCCCGACAGGTGTGGGATCAGGCCGTCGGCGGCAGCTCGCAAGTCATCGGAGATCAGTTCACGCATCTCGGCGACCGGCATCGGCGTATAGGTACGCGGGCCCGGGGTCTTGGGAGCGGCGAGATTGTGCATATGTTGCCGCTCAGCGGGCGTCAGCCGCAGGGCGCGGGCGATCGCGTCCACCACTTCGGGACTCGGTGAGGTCTTCTCGCGCTGCTCGATCTGAGCGATATAACTGGCGCTGACGTCACAGAGACCGGCCAGTGCCGGACGGCTGAGACCGCGGGGATGATCCGGATGCCTCGGAGCCGTACGGTGGGCTCGGACGAAATCGGCGAGGTTGGGGGCCAGCAACTGGTCAACCTCGGTTTCCCCTAGTGCGGTGTAGCCAGCGTTCACGGCGAGCAGAATACTCTTCTGACAGCGACGCGGCCCGAACAAGTTTGAGCCCCCACGCACCGGAGGTCCAAGAAGGAACGCCGATCTCGCCTACTTTCGGACCGACCTCTGACCAGAGGTACCTCTGCACAGCGTGCGCCCGGCGTCTTTACCGCTGCGATCTCGGCGTGTTCTTATTTCCTTCGCGCCGGCTCATCGGAGTCGGCAAGTAGTTGCCTTCGGCTCCGTGTATGTCGGTAGCGCCCTGAATGGCGCGGAGCCCGAGAGTTTCCCGGCCTGGTACGAGGAGGGCGGGGACCCCGATGCGAGGGCTGCGCGAAGGGGGCGCAGCCCTCGTGGCAGGGCATACACAGGGATTGGTACGAGATGTCCACGGTTATGCCGTGTCCGGCGTGGTGCGAAGAACACGACGAACCGGATCCGTTCGCACCCGGCGACGGCGACCACCATTGCGGCCGACCACGGCCGGTGCTGGTCGAGGAACCGGCACGGCCCGGGCTTCCAGTGTTGTTCGTGCAGTTGAACGCTCACGACTGTGATGGGCTGCGCTACAGCTGGATCGATTTGGTCGCGCCGAGCCGTGTCCATGCCGAAATGACCGCGGCACAGGCCCGGCAGCTTGCCGAAGCTCTCATTGCCTGCGGAGACCTATGGGATTCCCGAATCCTGGCCGACAGCATCCCGTGGGCCCATCTCTGCCCCCTGTGGTGCAGCCAGCACGACGAGGCGAGGGATCCGAAGGCCGAACAGTGGCACAGCGGTCAACCGTGGACGGTGCCGGTGATAGGACCGCAACTGTGCGGTAGCAGAGTTCGAGTACGACTGTGCGCCAAGGACACCCGTTTCGATCGCAGACTGTTCGTGTGCCTGACGGTGCGCGACGACGAAGCAGTGGAGCTTACCGGCCCTGAGGCCCGCCGCACCGCGGCAGCGCTTCTGAATGCCGCCGATGACCTCGACAACCCTCTTCACCGCACTTGAATCCCGTACCTGCACAACCTGATCGAACAAAGCCCGCATCGACGACGGGAACAAGCCCGACCCGCGGACACCGCGGCGGATCCGCCCGGGGCCTCATAGCCCGAACACAGCCCGTACCAAGGCAATCCCGAACTACTCGGCCGGTTCTACGGCGAGTTTGCGCGGCATGTCAGCCTTGGCCTGTAGCGGCATCACCAGTGGCAGCGCGACCACCTGAGGCGGTGTCCCCGCTGTTCGGTCCGGTCAGGCGGATGGGCTCACCGAATCTGCGGGACAGGCGGCGGTATCCGGCGGGGGCGAGAGTGCGGATCGCGGCGGCCGCGCGGAGCCAGCCCGGGACCCAGGTTTCCGGTGTGCCGTCCGTGATCATCCGGAGTGCCGCATCGGCCACTACTTCGGGGGCGATGGGGCGAGGCAGGGTGCGGTCGTAGGGGCGGCCACGGCGGTCGAAGAAGCCGGTGCGAACGGCGGCGGGCACCACGACACCGATTTCGACGCCGGTGCCCGCGGCCTCGGCGCGCAGGCTTTCGGCGAACATGTCGATTCCGGCCTTCGAGGCCGCGTAGACCGCCTCACCCGCTACACCCAGACGGCCCGCTATGGAGCTGGTGAAACAGACACTGCCGCAGTCTCGTTCGACCATTCCGGGCAGGAGGAGGCGAGTGAGTTCCATGTGCCCCAGGAGGTTGACGTCCACCACCCGGCGGAGTCGATCCAGGGGCATCTCGGTGAAGGGACCGGACCAGCCGAGCCCGGCATTGGCGACGAGGATGTCCACGCGGCCGAACGCGGCGAGCGCCTCGCGAGCAAGCCCGGTCCGCTGCTCGGGCATCGCGAAATCGGCGACCAGCCCGCGCCCGCCCAGGCGCTCCGAAATCGCCTCGACCTCTTCGGCGAGGTGACCGTGCACCAGGACCTGCGCACCGCGCGCGGCGAGTCGTTCGGCGATGGCCGCGCCGATCCCGGACGAACCCCCGGTGACCAGCGCCACCGACCCGTGGACTCTCACCCCGATCATGGTACGGCCGAAGCGCTTTCGGAGGACAATGCTCGAGCATGGACTTCGATCTGACCGAACTCCTGGCGGCCCGACGCGGCGAGTCGTTCGCCCTGCACGATCGATACCTCAATCCGCAACAGGCGAAGGTGCTGCACGCCATCGGCTTCGACAAGACCTACGTCCGAGCCGAGGGCGCGAGCCTGTTCGACGCCGACGGCAACGAGTATCTCGACTTCCTTTCCGGCTTCGGCGTTTTCGCCCTCGGTCGTAACCACCCCGTTGTCCGCCGAGCCCTGCACGACGCCCTCGACGCGAACCTCGCCGAATGGGTCCAGTTCGATTGCCCGCCCCTGCCCGGCCTGCTCGCCGAACGACTCCTCGCCCACGCACCGGGCCTCGACCGCGTCTTCTTCTGCAACAGCGGCGCCGAGGCCGTCGAGGCCGCCCTGAAATTCGCCCGCCACGCCACCGGCCGAGACCGAATCCTCTACTGCGACCGAGGCTTCCACGGCCTGACCCTGGGCGCTCTCTCAGCGAACGGAAGCGACGAGTTCCGTGCCGGATTCGGCGCCCTGCTCCCCGCGACCCGAATCCCCTTCGGCGACCTCGACGCCCTGGCCGCCGGACTCCGCACCGGCGACGTCGCCGCCCTCATCGTCGAACCGATCCAAGGCCACGGCATGGCCGTCCCGCCTCCCGGCTACCTCACCACCGCCGTCGACCTACTCCACTCCCACGGCGCTCTCTTGATCTGCGACGAGGTCCAAACCGGCCTGGGCCGCACCGGAACCTTCTTCGCCTACCAATCCGAGCCCGTCCACCCCGACCTGGTCACCGTCGCCAAGGCCCTCTCCGGCGGCTACGTCCCCGTCGGCGCCATGCTCACCACCGACCGAATCTTCTCCTCGGTCTACTCCTCCATGGACCGACTGATGGTGCACAGCAGCACTTTCAAGGGCGGCACCCTCGCCATGGCCGCCGGCCTGGCAACCCTCGCGGTACTCGAATCCGAGGCCCTGACCACCCACGCCGACCGCCTCGGCGCCACCCTCCGCGCCGCCCTCACCGACCTCGCGGCCGACCACGACATCCTCGGCGACGTCCGAGGCCGCGGCCTCATGCTCGGCCTCGAATTCACCCGCCCCACCCCGCGCCGCGCCCGAGCGATCTGGTCGACGATGCAAAAGGCCCGCGTCGGCCTGTTCTCCCAAATGATCGTCGCGGGCCTTTTCCACCGCCACCGCATCCTCACCCAGGTCTCCGGCGACCACATGGAAGTCATCAAACTCATCCCCCCACTGACCCTCACCGACACTCAAGCCGCCCACTTCCTCACAGCCTTCACCGACGTCCTCACCGACGCCACCAAACCCACCGGCCTCCCCTGGGAATTCGGCCGCACCTTGACAGCCCGAGCCGTCCGCCGCTGATCCCCGTCCCGTCGCTATTCCGGCATCAAGCCCGCACTGCCCGAAATGTCGGATGCCGCGGATATCGTGTTGTACAGACACCGGTTTCGATGTCGCCGAGGGCCCGGCGAACGGCCCCTGGTCGCAGACCGGCGTCTCCGGCAGTCCAGTCCACGTGCGCCAGAACGACACGAACCCGATAGATCAAGTCCGCGAGAACACTTTCAATATCAAGAACCTCGCCAAACAATTCGATCTCGACCTGTTCGTTTCAGGAATGGTTCTGGTAATGCCCGCACTGGGCCCCCGACCCACCCTCGAAAAGAAGGACCTGCCCGTCGGCATCGATGTACTCCTCGGCAGTGAACCCGACTTGCGCCAGTGGTTCACTACCAACGCCCGCCATAAACCGATCTGGACGGCTGAGCAAGCACACACGTTGATCACCGCTCTGAATTTCGCGCGCAGCGTGACGATCTCGACCCTCATCGACCAAGGTTTCCCTCCCGAAACCGCGGCCCCGACCCCGCGCACTCCGATTCCGGCCGGCCCGATCGAAGGGCCGATCACGACATCACCGCGGCACACCCCGGATCCGGACACGACGCCATCGACCGTTTCGGTGCCATGGCCGCCACCGAGACGCACACACGGATGGCAACCCCTGAGACTGATTGCCGCAGCAGCGCTTTGGCTGGCCATCGCCGCCGGCGCAGGTGCCGCACTGACCCCGGACCACGCCCCGAGCTACCGTCCGCCCACAACCTCAGCCGAAACAGCGGCACCTGAACGGCAACCACCGGCCGAGCCGACCGCGCCCTCATCCGGCCCTCCCCAGTCGACCCCGCCGCCGTGCTTCCCCCTCCAACCGGCGTGCTGACGGACTGCTCGTCGAGCACACGGCACGGTCAGGCACGAAATCCGGTGCGCCATGTGCTCCACCGCGGAGTCCAGCCCAGCGACCGGGCAAGGGTATTGGTCGCACCGCGTTCCCATCGCGCACCTCCCGCCGTCCGGACGGGAGCCGCGACACCGACGGCGGCGGCGAGGACCGGCATCCACTCCCAGGCCGGGGCAGGCTCGTCGTCGACGATGTTCACAATTCCGTTCGGCCAGTTCAGTGCCTCGACCGCAGCGCGGGCGGCATCCTCTACGTGCACGAAAGAACTGACCCCGTCGTTGGCCGGCAACCCGCCGAGGGCGCTGCTGTCACCGCGCAGAACCTCGGCGGCCAAACCATCCGCGTGATACCAGGTGCCGGGCCCGTACAGCGTGCCGTAGCGCAATACCACGTGATGTGGAAGCTCGGCGACGGCTTCCTCCAGGGTCCGGATTCCTCCGATCGTGACCGAACGCGGCTCGGGGGCTGACAGATCCAGCGGAGTCGATTCCGCCGCCGGCGTGCTGCCCGGCTCGTAGGCCCACGCGATCGATTGCGCCACAATCCGTTCCACGCCGGCCTTCCGGGCCGCGTCCACCAGGTTTCGGGTCCCGACGCGGCGAATTCGGGCGTTGTCGTGCGAAGTTCCGCCGTTGAGGGCGGTCAGTTGATGGATGATCACGTCCGGGGCCGTGACCTCCACGCTCTGCTCGACCGCGTCTTTGTCGAAAACGTCCAGCACGACGGCACCGGCGCCGGTTTCCCGAAGCCGTCGCGCGCCGCTCTCGGTCCGCGAAGTCCCGATGACCTTGTGGCCGGCATCGAGCAACTGTGGGATCAGCCGAGTACCGATCGCTCCGCTGGCTCCCGCGACGAGAATATCCATCTCCCACTCTCCTGACTCTGCGAAACCGTTCCGCGGCAAGGGCGCGAACTACGCCTCTTGCGGCGGATCACCGCGTACCCACGGTAGGTCGGAGTCGCCCCGACACCGCGGTCCATTCGCGCGTGCAAAATCTGGGCCAGTGGAGGCGATCCGCCCGCGTGGGCCGGCGGACAGGCCCCTTGGGGAAGGGATTTCGGAGCAGCAGTCAGGGGCGAACCCGCCGGAATTGGCCCAGCAAAAGAACCGAAAACTGGACCACACGCATGGATGGATCGGCTTCTAGCGTGCTTGCCATGAGTCAATGCACGAACCAGGAAGCCATGACCGATCGAGCTCACGACGGCGCGAACGACTGTGCCGCCGCGATGGCGCCGGCTGGATCGAAGACCCTCCTCACCACCCTGTCTCACATTGTGCCGCCGCATATTCCGGACGGCGCCGATGTCATGACCGTGATCGTCGAACTGGCGCCCGGTGACGCGGGAACCCCGCCGCACCGTCACTCCGGGCCGGTGTTCGGCTACATGCTCGAGGGCGAGATGGTGTTCGAGCTGGAAGGCGCACCCGCGTATGTGATTCACGCGGGCGAGAGCTTCTGGGAGCCGGGTGGCGATGTCATCCACTACCAGGCGGCCAACAACCTCGCCGATCGGCCGAGCCGGTTCGTCGTCGTCATGATCGGAGTGCCCGGCGAGCCGATGCTCACCATGGTGACCCCGGAGGAGTTGGAGGCTCGCCGTGATCGCCGGGGCCTGCCGACGCCGAACGGCCTAGCGTAACGTCCTGGCCAGCAGGTCCAGAGCCGGTGCCAGCGCGGAATCCGACGGACGCGAGTAGCCCACCACCACCGCCGCCGACGCCGCCGGATCGGGTTGCGCGGTGAACTCGGTGAGCGTGCGGATGCGTAGCCCCATCGCCGCGGCGCGATGACGCAAGCGCGGTTCTTCGCTCGCGGGCAGATCCAGCAGCCCGACCATGGCGTGCAGGCCCGCGGCGATACCGGTGACGGTGGCACCGGTATCGGCCATCGCGGCCAGCAATTGCTCACGCCGCTGCTGGTATCGCAACCGGCAACGCCGCACATGCCGGTCGTAGCCGCCGCTGCGCAGAAACTGTTCCAGCGTCAGCTGTTCCAGCACACCGGTGAACCCGTCGGCCCGGCGTTTCGCTTCGACCAGTTCCTCCACGAGTGCCGCGGGAGCGACGATCCAACCCAGCCCGACCGCCGGGGCCAGACTCTTGCTCGCGGTACCCAGGTACACCACCCGGTCGGGTGCGAGCGCCTGCAGCGCGCCGATCGGCCTACGGTCGTAACGGAATTCGCCGTCATAGTCGTCTTCGAGAAGCCATGCCGACCGCTCCCGTGCCCACCCGATCGCAGCATTGCGACGTTCGGGAGACAGCGCGACCCCCAAGGGAAACTGATGCGCCGGCGTCAGCAGAGCCGCGCCACAATCGCCGAGTTCATCGGTCCGCGCACCGTATTCGTCGACCGGAACCGGGCATGTCGATATCCCGTTGGCGCGCAGGACATCATGGTGAATGACCACACCGTGACTCTCCACCGCGACTCGGTCGGTGCCCGCCCGGCGCAACACGTCGGCGAGCAGGGCAAGCCCCTGCCTGAATCCCGAGCAGATGATGATCTGCTCGGGTGCCGCCCGGACGCCTCGCACCCGGGCCAGATACTCGACCAGCGCACGACGCAGTCCGGGGTGCCCTCGCGGATCCGGATAGCCGAAGCATTCATCCGCGGCATCGGTCATCGCCCGGCGGGCGGCCGCATTCCATCCGGACCGCGGAAATCCGGCCAACGTCGGCACACCCGGCGAGAGATCGAACCGAACCGAGCCTCCCGCTGCGCCCACCGCGGCCGAACCGGGCACAACCGTCTCGACACCATGCACGGCAACCCGCGTACCCGAGCCCTGCCGAGCCTCGAGCCAACCTTCGGCCACCAGCTGCCCGTACGCATCGGCCACGGTATTCCGAGCCACGCCCAGTTCGGTCGCCAACACCCGCGAAGACGGCAACCTGACCCCCGCAGCCAGCCTCCCACCCCGGATCGCCGAACGCAGAGCATCCTCCAACGCAGCCCGCCGCCGCACACCCCGCAACTCCAACAACAGACCGCCGCCCGAAATGGCCCAAGTTTCCACCACGGACCCCCACCCTAGGCGTAGAGCCAATCCCAGGAATCGATCGAGCCCGCCGCATAGTCGCCTGTTCCCGCGAGAGCGAGACAGCCAACCTCGAACATCGCCATAAATCCATGCCCGACATGGCTTTCGAAGTCGGCGCAGAGGGGATCGAACCCCCGACCGCTGGTGTGTAAACCTGTTGCGAATCCAGCGTAGATCGATCCCACCCGTTCGGCACAGACATGTGGTCAGACCAATCCGGTTGGGCGGACTCAGCTGGATAGGGCAAGAACCGCAACCGCTGCGTCGATATCGGCGATCAGTTGCTGCCAGCTCGGCAGTTCAGTTACAGAACCCGAGCAGTCAATCTGCCGAAGCAACTGGCGGCGATGCTCATTGAAACGTTTCGAAACCTGATCGCGACGTCGACCGGTACAGTCGGCAGCTTGAAGTAGACACTGTTGAAGCAAGTGCTTCGGATCTGCAACAGATTCCACCCGCCGCAGACCAGGTAGTTGGATTTCGTTGCGCCCTCTCGGATTACCCGCTGCCCTCCGGATAGCCCGCTCATCTAGTAGAAGCCATGCCTCAGTCATCCGGACTGGGATGACCGGCACCGTAGTGGCTGCACTGTAGACCGACTTCACGGCCCTATCGATTTCATCGCGGCGAGCCTCCGGACCTGCATTATCTGCATCCCGGTGTACGACAATCACATCAACGACGCCACCAAGCAGCTCGATTCCGGCACGCACCCGCGACCCAACGTCCTTTGCAACCTTGGGTAGCAACGAGAAGTCAGGATGAGACAGTCGAACATCGACACCGCGCTCAACAAAGAGCGTTTCGATAATCTCAGCCAAAGGCTGATCGGAACTTCCTTCACAAATGAACAGGCCGGGGTAAACCTTGCGGCTCATCCCACCATCTCCAATGGAAGGGCAATCTGAGCTCCTACCGGCGCCGCAAGATACGGGAGCACGTCCGCTTTCGAGAACGTCGGGCCACTCGATGTCCTCCGCCATGAGTCCTGATATGGCAGCAGCGATAAGGCCGCAGTCACAGTCCCGTCCGCAGTCCGGTAGGGACGAGTCTCCGCAAGCAGCACATCAGCGGGGTCGCAGAGCTGAAAGACACCCGGCGAGTGCGTGTTTATGATGACCTGCCGGAATGGATTGCCCTGTCCTGGGGAAAATTTGGGATCCACTGCAAGGTCCCGCACCAACTGCACCATCGCGGGAAGATTCCCCGGGTGAATACCGTTCTCAGGCTCCTCCATGCAGACAAGTCCAGTGAACGCTGGATCCTCAAGCAACACACACAGAGCCAAGAATCGGAGCGTACCCTCAGACAACGCGCGAGCCGGTAGCTGTAGTCCTCCACGTTCTCTGAGGAACAACGTAAAAACCTCACGAACCTGATCAGGTTCGACAGTCAGACTCTCAACGCTCACACCCGAGAGATCTGACAACCGGTCGGCAACCTGTGCATACACGGAATCAGGATCTGCGCTCAGTTGGCCTGAAAGTTTTTCGTTGGCAATTCGGAACAGGGTTGAAGCGAGGTGACGTCCATCAGTTTCCATTGAGCGAGGATCAGCGAATCCATCTGGCGCACGCAGCGCCGAGGGCTCCAGTGCAAGCCGATACCAACTCTGCATCTCACGGCGAGCGGCAAGGATCGTTGGATAGTCGTTGGTCGTGACTGTGCTGAGGACTGTCCTGCCCGCCCTTGCTGCTGGCCTTGGCTGCGGTTTACCGAAGCTTCCGCCGTCGCCATGGACGTTGATGACGATCGAACCGTCCCGCTCCGCGGTCGACAAGAATGCTCCGCCGCGACGCTGCCCAAGGACGACTGCACTGCGAAAATTCTTTGCGTTGTGAGGGAATCGCAGGTGCTTGGGGGCATCCCCTCGGTTGATGTGACGGAGTTCTTCACGGCACAACGTCAACCTTCCAACGCTACTTTCGCCCTGAGGCGCCGAGAACCCGAGCTCCAGTTCATAACGGAGAAAAGTAGCGGTAGCCCGTGCGGGCGCTCCTAGATCATCCTCGACCTCTGCTGGCACGATCATCTCTGCAGCGAAAGAGATTCGGCGCTCATGGTCGCGGTATCCATCCCAGAACAGATCCCGAGGATCAGCACCTCGCATGCCAGTCGCACCACGTACCCGCTGCGACGCCTCCATCAACGGTTCAGACGCCAGGTGCGACAGGAACTCGATAGCATCGAACACGTTCGACTTCCCCATACCGTTCGCACCCGCGATGCATGTGAACGGGCCAAGGTCGACTTGGACATCAAGGAGGTTCTTGAAGCCTCGAATCTCAAGCCTGGTAAGCATGCACGTCAGGCTACCGGTTTATTGCTGATGGCTCACCGTACCTGGACCGTTCCTTGTCATGTCGCACACAGGGAACTCGAAGCATGAGCCACCCGAGCATGATCAACCCTAGACAGACGAGTGGGCTCAGACAGCGTCCGGCAAACGCTGCTTGCTACACGAGTGCCAACATGAACTGCTTCCAAGATCGGAATCGATACGCAAAACCCAGGTGTGACCTGGGTTTTCGAAAGTGGGCGCAGAGGGGATCGAACCCCCGACCGCTGGTGTGTAAAACCAGTGCTCTACCGCTGAGCTATACGCCCCGGGCGCCCGAGCAAGTCGGGCGACGGGTTATGAATCTAGTGTGGCCAACGCTTTTTCCCAAGCTTGCTGGTCACGGGGCTCGCCGGGGCCGTTCATCTCGGCGAAGCGGATGATGCCGTCCTTGTCGACGACGAAGGTGCCGCGGTTGGGGTAGCCGGACTTTTCGTTGAAGACGCCGTAGGACTGGGCTACCGCGCCGTGGGGCCAGAAGTCGGACAGCAGCGGGAAGGTGTAGCCCTGTTCGGCGGCCCAGATCTTGTGGGTGGGGGGTGGGCCCACGGAGATGGCGAGGATCTCGGCGTTGTCGTTCTGGAACTTGGGGAGTTCGTCTCGGACCTTGCAGAGTTCGCCTTGGCAGATGCCGGTGAAGGCCAAGGGGTAGAAGACGATCAGGACGTTCTTCTCGCCGCGGAAGCTCGACAGCGTGACTTCCTGGTTGTTCTGGTCCTTCAGCGTGAAGTCCGGTGCGACCGTACCGACCTCTAGCGGCATAGCTACCCCTCCATCCTGTGTCCTGGCGCAGCGCCGGGCCACATTCGCGACCCAGCAGCGAGCGGCACGCGATGGAGACACGGGGTATCCACGCGTGCCGCTCGGCTCACTGAAACCTTAGTGGAAGGTTTCAGCGCTGCTTGGAGGGCGTCTTGGGCTGGGTGAGCTTGGTGCCCGTCCAGGTGCCCAGGGAGACCGGGGTGGTCGAGGTGAGGCCGGCGGGGGTAGCCGACTCGGCGATTTCACTGGGGTCCACATGACCCTGCTGGCCGGTCTTGGGGGTCAGGACCCAGACGATGCCATCGTCCGCGAGCGGACTGACAACGTCCATCAGCTCGTCGACGAGATCGCCGTCCCCGTCCCGCCACCACAGCAGCACGACATCGACAACCTCGTCGGTGTCCTCGTCAAGCAACTCGGAACCGATCGTTTCCTCGATACCCGCCCGCAGTTCGTCGTCGGTATCTTCGTCCCAGCCCAGTTCTTGAACAACCATGCCGTGTGCAATGCCAAGCTTCTGAGCGTAGTTCTGCGCGTCCGCCGCGGCGACCACGGTGGTGTCCTCCTCAACTCCCGACAATAGGTAGTTGCAAGCGAACATGGTAAAAGCCCTCAGCGCAAGCCGATCGGCCGAAATCGCACCCTAAATGTCGTATGTGAGACCCGAGGGACGCGCCGGACAGCCCGGATTCACTTCGCCGGACAGACGTTCCGGACCGCCGTCAGAGCGTCGTTGACCTTCTTGCTCGCGTCGTTCAGCGGCGCCACCGACGACCCGGACGACATCTTCCGAATCTCCGCGGCCAACGCGCGCGCCGCGACCACGTAGTCGGTGAACTTGCCCGCGAGATCGGCGGGCAGCCCCGCCCCGGCCGAGTTCACCTGAGCCTCGACCGCTTTCGCCGCGTCCTCGAGCGCGCCGGCCGCCGCGTCCCGCTTGGCGATCTGGTCGGCGGTGCTGGCGTCGTGCGCGTCCACGAACTCGTTGTAGCGGTCGACCTGGGTGCCGGTGGTCTTGCGGAACGTGTCGCAGTTGTCGGCCGTCGCCTTGGCGATCGCCGCCGCGGCCTTGGACGAACTGGCCGCCGCCGCGGACGTCGCCGCCTCGGCCTTGTACGAGCTCACCTCGGCTTGATTCGCGGTAGCGGTACCCTCGACCGTGTTCGCACACCCGGCCAGCACCAGCCCCATCGCCACGGCCGCACCGGCGCACACCAATCCGAACCCCCGCGGGTTCAGCAGCTTCACTCGAGTCCTCCCCGATCCAGACCGGCGGTGTGGATGCCGTCGCTAGCGGCGCGGTTCCCTGCGCAACCGTACTGGATTTCGGGCTGACATGATGACCTGGGCCGCATCATCGGCAAGGATGTGAGATGCGCCCCAGACCAATCGTTACGGGTACGCCGCGCACCAACGGCTACCCGGGGTATTGACGCCACACCAGATGTCCCACCCCATGTGTACGAGGAGCAAACGTCTTGACCGACTTGATGCACCCGACTTCGTCGAATTCCGCCAACGGCGCCCAGGGGCCGGAGGCCGGATCGACCCGCAAATCCCCGGCGGGAGGCCGGGTTCGAGTGATTCGCGAGGGGGTGGCGTCATACCTGCCGGACATCGATCCGGAGGAGACCAGCGAATGGCTCGACTCCTTCGACGAGATGCTGACCCGCGAGGGCCCCGGCCGCGCCCGCTACCTCATGCTGCGCCTGCTCGAGCGCGCCGGTGAACGCCACGTCGCGATCCCCGCGCTGACCTCCACCGACTACGTCAACACCATCCCCACCGAGAACGAGCCGTGGTTCCCCGGCGACGAAGAGGTCGAGCGCCGCTTCCGCGCCTACATCCGCTGGAACGCCGCGATCATGGTGCACCGCGCCCAGCGCCCGGGAATCGGTGTGGGCGGCCACATTTCGACCTACGCGTCCTCGGCGGCGCTCTACGAGGTGGGTTTCAACCACTTCTTCCGCGGCAAGGACCACATCGGCGGCGGCGACCAGATCTTCATCCAGGGCCACGCCTCGCCGGGCATCTACGCCCGCGCCTTCCTGGAAGGCCGCTTGACGACGGACCAGATGGACGGCTTCCGCCAGGAATACAGCCACGGCGGCCCCGGCCACGGCCTGTCGTCGTATCCGCACCCGCGCCTGATGCCGGACTTCTGGGAATTCCCCACGGTCTCCATGGGCCTGGGCCCGATGAACGCCATCTACCAGGCGCGCTTCAACCACTACCTGCACGACCGCGGCCTCAAGGACACGTCCGACCAGCACGTTTGGGCGTTCCTCGGCGACGGCGAGATGGACGAGCCGGAATCGCGCGGCCTGATCCAGGTGGCGGCCAACGAGGGCCTGGACAACCTGACCTTCGTCATCAACTGCAACCTGCAGCGCCTCGACGGCCCGGTCCGCGGCAACGGCAAGATCATTCAGGAGCTGGAGTCGTTCTTCCGCGGCGCCGGCTGGAACGTCATCAAGGTGGTGTGGGGCCGCGAGTGGGACGCCCTGCTGCAGGCCGACCGCGACGGCGCGCTGGTGAACCTGATGAACACCACCCCCGACGGCGACTACCAGACCTACAAGGCCAATGACGGCGCCTACGTACGCGAGCACTTCTTCGGCCGGGATCCGCGCACCAAGGAACTCGTCAAGGGCCTGTCCGACTCCGAGGTCTGGAACCTCAAGCGCGGCGGCCACGACTACCGCAAGATCTACGCGGCCTACGCCGCGGCCATGGCGCACAAGGGACAGCCGACGGTCATCCTCGCCAAGACCATCAAGGGCTACGGCCTGGGCAAGCACTTCGAGGCCCGCAACGCCACGCACCAGATGAAGAAGATGACCCTCGACGATCTGAAGGCGTTCCGCGACCTGCAGCGCATTCCGATCACCGACGCCGAGCTCGAGGCGAACCCGTACCTGCCGCCGTACTACCACCCCGGCATGGACGCGCCCGAGATCCAGTACATGATGAACCGCCGCGGCCAGCTGGGCGGTTTCGTCCCCGAGCGCCGCACCATGGCGAAGCCGCTGCAGCTCCCCGGCGACGAGGCCTACCGCAGCGTCCGCAAGGGTTCGGGCAAGCAGTCGGTGGCCACCACCATGGCGTTCGTGCGCCTGATGAAGGAGCTGTTGCGCGACAAGGAGATCGGCAAGCGCATCGTGCCGATCATCCCCGACGAAGCCCGCACCTTCGGTATGGACTCGTGGTTCCCGTCGTTGAAGATCTACAACCGCAACGGCCAGCTGTACACGTCGGTCGACGCGGATCTGATGCTCGCCTACAAGGAGTCGAGCGTCGGCCAGATCCTGCACGAGGGCATCAACGAGGCCGGTTCGACCTCGAGCTTCACCGCGGTGGGTACCTCGTACTCCACCCACGGCGAGCCGATGATCCCGCTCTACATCTTCTATTCGATGTTCGGCTTCCAGCGCACCGGCGACGGTCTGTGGGCGGCGGCGGACCAGATGGCCCGCGGCTTCGTCCTCGGCGCGACCGCCGGGCGGACCACGCTGACCGGTGAAGGACTGCAGCACAACGACGGTCACTCGCTATTGCTGGCGTCCACCAACCCGGCGTGCGTCCCCTACGATCCGGCCTTCTCCTACGAGATCGCCCACATCGTGCGCGACGGCATGCGCCGGATGTACGGCGGCGGCCTGGCCCAGGGTTACCAGGAGGCGCTGCCCGGCACCGATCCCGAGGCGCACTCGGTGCACCACGAGTTCGGCGGCGAGGACATCTTCTACTACATCACCCTCTACAACGAGCCGTACGTGCAGCCGGCCGAGCCGGAGAACCTGGACGTGCAGGGCCTGCTCAAGGGCATCTATCTCTACAAGCCCGGTTCCGCGGGCATTCTGCGCGCGAACATCCTGGTCTCGGGCGTCACCATGCCCGACGGCCTGCGCGCCCAGGAGATGCTGGCCGACGAGTGGAATGTCCAGGCCGATCTCTACTCGGTGACCTCATGGGGCGAGCTCCGCAAGGAAGCCCTGTCCAAGGAGATCGCGAAACTCCGCCACCCCGACACGGATCCGGGCCTGCCCTACATCACCGAGGTGCTGTCCAAGGCGCAGGGACCGTTCGTGGCCGCCTCCGACTGGATGCGCGCCGTGCCGGATCAGATCCGCCAGTGGGTGCCGGGCGAGTACATCACCCTGGGCACCGACGGTTTCGGCTTCTCCGACACGCGCCCGGCGGCGCGCCGCGTGTTCAACGTGGATGCCGCGTCCATCGTGGTGGCGGCGTTGCAAGGGCTGGCCAATCAGGGCCGGATCGCCCAGGCCACGGTGTCCGAGGCGGCCCGCCGCTACGCCATCGACGACGTGAACGCCGCGCCGAAGGCCGTACCCGGTACCGAAGGTGGCGACGCATAACCGAACATAAGAACCGTGGAACGTAAACCGCCGAGGCCGCGCCGGATCAACGAAGAGGGCACCTCCTCCCACGAGGTCTATCTCCCGACCGGCGCGCTCTCTCCGAATCGGCAGACGCGCGACCCGCTTCCGGACACGCTTCTGAAGAGGGTCAAGCAGTTCTCCGGTCGCCTGTCGACCGAGGCCGTGGCCTCGATGCAGGATCGGTTGCCGTTCTTCGCCAATCTGGACGCCGCCCAGCGCGCCGGCGTCCAGATGCTGGTGCAGACGGCGGTGGTGAACTTCCTGGAATGGCTGCAGGACCCCGAATCGGATATCCGATTCAGTCTCGATGCCTTCCAAGTGATTCCGGACGATCTGGCGCGGCGGCTCACACTGCGCCAGACCGTCGACATGGTCCGGGTGGCCATGGAGTTCTTCGAGCAGTGGCTGCCGGCGTTGGCGCGCAACGACCGTCAGCTGGTCGCGCTGACCGAGGCGGTGCTGCGCTACGGGCGTGAGCTCGGTTTCGCCGCCGCCTCGGTCTACGCCTCCGCGGCCGAATCCCGCGGCGCCTGGGACACCCGATTGGAGGCCCTGGTCGTCGACGCGGTGGTGCGCGGCGACACCGGCCCCGAGATGCTCTCGCGCGCGGCCACTCTCAACTGGGATGCCACCGCCCCCGCGACCGTCCTTGTGGGAACGCCCCCCAAGGATCAGGTGGCCGTTGTCAGTTCCGTACATAGTGTCGCCGCCCGGCACAACCGCAACGCCCTCGCCGTGGTGCAGGGTTCGCGGTTGGTGATGGTAGTCAGCGGACATCTCGGGGACCCGATGTATCCGTCCCAGTTCCTCTCGGATCTGCTCGCCGAGGCCTTCTCCGAGGGTCCGGTGGTGATCGGCCCGACCATGCGAACCCTCTCCGCCGGGCACGTCAGCTCGGTCGAGGCGATGGCCGGGATGGAGGCCGTGGTGGGCTGGCGGGGCGCGCCGCGACCGGTGCACGCCTCCGAACTCCTACCCGAACGCGCCCTGCTGGGCGACCGCGCGGCGGTGGACGCCCTGAACGAGCACCTCGTGCTACCGTTGGCCGCCGCCAGCGCCGATCTCTCGGACACGCTGGACGCGTACCTGGATTGCGGTGGAGCCGTCGAGACCTGCGCCCGCCAGCTGTTCGTTCATCCAAATACGGTGCGCTATCGGCTCAAGCGAATCGCCGACATCACGGGTCGAGATCCCATGAATCCGCGCGATGCCTATGTGTTACGAATCGCGGCCACAGTAGGCAGGCTGACTCGAACTCGTAACGAATCGCCCACTCCTGCCACTGATGTGACTCCCGTCACAGACCCTCAGGATGGGCTGTAACGAGATTCGCGGATGGGGCGATCCGGACAACCCACTTGGTCTTTTGTGGACTCCTCACAAAAGTGCCAAGCAACCTTCATTCGCGCCGACATCTCGTGAGAGCGCCACCACAGTGTTTTCTTAATCCCGTGATCGCATTGCTCGCCCCTGGACAGGGCTCTCAGACACCCGGCATGCTCACCCCTTGGCTCGAACTTCCCGGCGCCGCGGATCGCATCGCGCTGTGGGGCAAGGCCGCGGGGCTGGACCTGCTGCGTTTGGGTACGACTGCGACCGCGGAAGAGATCGTGGACACGGCTGTCACCCAGCCGCTCGTCGTCGCGGCCGCTCTGCTTGCCTTTGCTGAAATCCCGCAGGACTCGATTCCCGCGGATACCATCGTCGCCGGACATTCGGTCGGCGAATTCGCCGCCGCCGCCGTCGCCGGAGTCATCTCCGCCGATGACGCGGTGACCCTGGCCGCCATCCGCGGAGCGGAGATGGCCAAGGCTTGCGCGCTCGAGCCGACCGGCATGTCCGCGGTGCTCGGTGGCGACGAAGCGGAGGTGCTCGCTCGTCTCGAGGAGCTCGGGCTCGTTCCGGCCAACCGCAATGCGGTGGGTCAGATCGTGGCCGCGGGTAAGCTCGAGGCGCTCGAAGCCCTGGCCGCGAACCCGCCCGAAAAGGCCCGCGTCCGTGCACTCCCGGTCGCCGGCGCCTTCCACACCGCGTTCATGGCACCCGCCCAGGACGCGGTGGCGGAGGCCATCGCCCAGATCGCGCCCAGCGAGCCGGTGCGGACCCTGCTGTCGAACTTCGACGGTCAGCCGGTCAACTCCGGTCGCGATGCGATCGACAAGCTCGCTGCCCAGGTCACGCGCCCCGTGCGCTGGGACCTGTGCACCGAAACGATTCGCGCGGCAGGGGTTTCCGCGGTGGCAGAGCTGCCGCCGGCGGGCACCCTGGTCGGCATCGCCAAGCGGGAGCTCAAGGGCACCCCGAATCTGGCGCTGAAGACCCCCGCGGATCTCCCCGCGCTCGCCGAGCTGGCCGCAACAAGCTAGCTTGGCTCGCGGCCCGCTCCCATCAACGGCGATGGAGCAATCGGGTCGCAAACAACGAAAAATTCCCACCCCTCTACAGAAGATAAGGAGCCACCACAGTGGCCGCTCTGACCCAGGAACAGATCGTCGAAGAGCTCGGCAAGATCATCGAAGAGGTGACCGGTATCGAGCCCTCCGAGGTCACCATCGAGAAGTCCTTCGTCGACGACCTGGACATCGACTCGCTGTCGATGGTCGAGATCGCCGTCCAGACCGAGGACAAGTACGGCGTCAAGATCCCCGACGAGGACCTGGCGAGCCTGAAGACCGTCGGCGACGCGGTGGCGTACATCCAGAAGCTCGAGGCCGAGAACTCCGACGCGGCCGCCGAGCTGAAGGCCAAGTTCGGCGCCGAGGGCGAGTAGGAACCGACACCGTGACCACTCCTTCCACCTTGAACGGGAACTTCCCCAACGTCGTCGTTACGAGCATGGCGGCGACCACGTCGATCGCCGGTGACGTCGATGCGACGTGGAAGGGCCTCCTCAACGGCGAGAGCGGCATCGACACTCTCGAGGACGACTTCATCGCGGAGTACGACCTCCCGGTGCGTATCGGCGGCCACCTGAAGGTGTCGCCGGACACGCTCCTCGATCGTGTCGAGATCCGTCGTATGGCGTATGTCGAGCGACTCGCTATCACCCTCGGTCGCGAGGTGTGGAAGAACGCGGGCTCGCCCGAGATCGACCCGCTGCGGCTGGGTGTCGCCATCGGCACCGGCCTCGGCGGCGGTGACGCGCTCATCGACTCGGTCGACAAGCTGAAGAACGGCGGCTACCGCAAGATCTCGCCGCTGGCGGTACAGATGGTCATGCCGAACGGCCCCTCGGCCGTCGTCGGTCTCGAACTCAAGGCCCGGGCGGGAGTGATCACTCCGGTCTCGGCGTGTTCGTCGGGTTCGGAAGCCATCGCCAACGCGTGGCGGATGATCGTCATGGGTGACGCCGACATGGTGGTCACCGGTGGTGTCGAGGGCTTCATCGACTCGGTGCCGATCGCCGCGTTCTCCATGATGCGGGCCATGTCGACCCGCAACGACAACCCGAAGGCGGCCTCGCGCCCCTTCGACAAGGACCGCGACGGCTTCGTCTTCGGCGAGGCGGGCGCGCTCATGGTCGTCGAGACCGAGGAGAGCGCCAAGGCTCGCGGCGCCACCATCCACGCCCGGCTCATGGGCGCGGGTATCACCTCCGACGGGTTCCACCTGGTGGCTCCCGATCCGGAGGGCAGCGGTGCCGCTCGCGCCATGCAGCGTGCGATGCAGACCGCCGGGTTGTCGCCCAAGGACGTCACCCACATCAACGCCCACGCGACTGCCACCCCCGTCGGTGACACCGCGGAAGCGAACGCGATTCACAAGGCCGGCGTCCAGCACGCCTCGGTCTACGCGCCCAAGTCGGCCCTGGGCCACTCGATCGGCGCCGTCGGCGCCCTCGAGTCGATTCTCACGGTGCTCAGCATCCGGGACGGCATCGTCCCCCCGACGCTGAACCTCGAGAACCAGGATCCGGCGATCGACCTGGATGTCGTGCACGGCGCGGCGCGCCAGCAGGACATCCAGTACGCGATCAACAACTCCTTCGGTTTCGGTGGGCACAATGTCGCGCTCGCCTTCGGCCGGTACTGACGCGCACTCAGAAGCACCGCGCACTTCTAGAACCGGTCAGTAAGACAAGCGGTCCCGGCAGGGGATCTCGGATCGAGATCCCAGACCCGCAATCCCCTGCCGGGATTTTCGACATTTCGCAGCCGCTCCAAGCGACCGCATTTTCCTCTAGAGGAGAGTTTGCGATGACCATCATGGCTCCCGCACATGCGGATACCACGACCGATCCCCGCGACCCGCTGGGCCGGTTGCAGCGCTTCTTCGATCCCGGAACCGTTCTTCCGCTGCACCCCCGCGACAAGTCCGGCGTGCTCGCCGCCATCGGTGAGATCGACGGTGTCCGCACCGTCGCCTACTGCTCCGATGCGACCGTGATGGGCGGCGCCATGGGCGTCGAGGGTTGCAAGCACATCGTCGATGCGATCGATACCGCCATCGAATCCAAGATTCCCGTTGTGGGCCTGTGGCATTCGGGTGGCGCGCGTCTCGCCGAGGGCGTCGAGGCCCTGCACGCGGTCGGACTGGTCTTCGAGGCCATGGTCCGCGCGTCCGGCCAGGTCCCCCAGATTTCCGTGGTGCTCGGCTTCGCCGCCGGTGGCGCCGCCTACGGTCCCGCACTGACCGACGTCGTGATCATGGCCCCGGAAGGCCGTGTCTTCGTGACCGGACCGGACATCGTGAAGACGGTGACCGGCGAGAGCGTCGACATGGCGACCCTGGGCGGCCCGATCACCCACGGCAAGAAGTCCGGCGTCTGCCACATCGTCGCCGATGACGAGTCCGACGCCATGCACCGCGCGCGCCGCCTGGTCTCGATGTTCGCCGAGCAGGGCGAATTCGATTTGGCCGCAGCCGAACACGGCGACGTCGACCTCAAGGCCATGATGCCGGAGTCGGCCAAGCGCGCCTACGACGTCAAGCCGATCATCAACGAGCTGCTCGACAATGTCGACGGCGAAAGCACTTTCGAGGAACTGCAGGGCGGTTACGCCCGCTCCATGGTGGTCGGCCTGGGCCGCCTCGGCGGCCGCACCGTCGGCGTGCTGGCCAACAACCCGATCCGCCTGGGCGGCTGCCTCAACTCCGAAAGCGCCGAGAAGGCTTCGCGTTTCGTGCGCCTGTGCAACGCCTTCGGCATCCCGCTGATCGTCGTCACCGACGTCCCCGGCTACCTGCCCGGCGTCTCCCAGGAGTTCGAGGGCGTGGTCCGCCGCGGCGCGAAGCTGCTGCACGCCTTCGCCGAGGCCCGCGTCCCCCGCGTCACCCTGGTGACCCGCAAGATCTACGGCGGCGCCTACATCGCCATGAACGCCCGATCCCTCGGCGCCACAGCGGTTTACGCCTGGCCCGGTTCCGAAGTCGCCGTCATGGGCGCGAAGGCCGCGGTCGGCATCCTGCACAAGAAGGCCCTCGCCGCCGCCCCCGAGGAGGAGCGCGAGGCCATGCTCGAGCGCCTCACCGAGGAGCACGAGCGCATCGCCGGCGGCGTCGAGCGCGCCATGGCCATCGGCGTCGTCGACCAGATCGTCGACCCGGCCAAGACCCGTTCCACCATCGCCGCGGCGCTGGCGGCGGCCCCGTCCCGCCCCCAGCACAACAAGAACATCCCGTTGTAATCGACTACACGGCAACGCGATAGCGGGCGGTCTCCTTTGGAGACCGCCCGCTGTGTCGTTCCAGACCGAGTCATCGGCGAGGCGTGGGTGTGGCCGGGAATCCGAAGGCGGCGACCAGGCTCGGGTCTTGGAAGGCGATCACTCTGGTCACGCCGGTTGCGGTGGGTGTCAGCACCGCGACCCCGTAGGGGGTCGGTGGGCCGTCTCCGTCGCGGTGGTAGGCGATGACGGCCGGGTGGCCGTTGGCTCTGGTGGGCAGCATGCGCCAGTCGCCCGGCGCGCCCAGGACGTACCGCTCCAGTTGACGCATGCAGGCCGCTCGGCCCGCGTACCAGTTCTTGTACGGGGTTGCTTCCAAGGTGGCGTCGGCGCGCAGGACCTGTTCCAGCAGAGTGACATCGGAGTGTTCGAAGGCGGCGATGTAGCCCGCCAGGAGAGTGCGGGCGCGCGGGTCGGTGGGTTCGATCAGGTCATCGGGAGCGGTGTCGAGTTCGGTGAGCCGGAGGCGGGCTCGTTGCAGGCCGGCCTTCACTGCCGCCGGTGTGGTGCCGAGCATGGTGGCGGTTTCGGCGGCGGTGAAGGCCAGCACCTCCCGCAGGATCAGGATCGCGCGCTGGCGGGCGGGCAGGTGCTGCAGGCTGGCGACCAGGGCCAAACGCAGGGATTCGCGGTCGATCACGGACGACTCGGGATCGTCGGCCGAGTCGGCGATCAGTGCGTCCGGCAGCGGCTGCAGCCAGGAGATCCCCGACCCGGTGTCGGGGTCGGGCGGGGCATCCGGCCCCTGGTAGGGGTCGCCCAAGCCGGCGGGCAGCAGCCGTCGCCGATCATCGGCCAGGGCGTCCAGGCAGACCCGGGTGGCGATGGCGTAGAGCCAGGTGCGGATCGAGGACCGGCCCTCGAATCTCGCGTACCCGCGCCACGCGCGAATGTAGGTCTCCTGCACCAGGTCCTCGGCCTCGTGCACGGAACCGACCATTCGATAGCAGTGGGCCAGCAGTTCACGACGGTGCCGCTCGGTTTCCGCGACGAACCTCCGGTCCGCCGCCACGTCACTGTCGGTCTTTCCACGCGCGGCCCTGACCGCCGCACGCCGGTCACGCGTCATCGGAACTCCTGCCGTCGGCCGGGTTTCGCCGTTCGAAACCATCGTAGGTATCGACTCGATCGGCCGACGAAAGGTAACTCCGCGCAGGTCAGGGCAATTCATCCGCGTCGATGAACTCCTTGGCGAAATCACGCACCGTGCCCGGGTCGAGGGAGTTGTGGAAACCGATCAGGAGTTCGTCGACGCCTGCGGCTTGGTAGGCGGCGATCCGGTCTCTGATGGTGTCGAGGGTGCCGATGAGTCCGTAGTCGGCCAGTTCGCCCGGAAAGACCATGGGCGACCACGGCGGGACTTGCGCCCGGGCTTCGGCATCGGTGTCGGCGATGATGCAGTAGCTGGTCGAGGTGCGGGTGATGGTGTCGTAGTCGCGGCCGAGCGCCGCGCAGTGTTCGGCGAGGATCCGGTACTTGCGGACCAGTTCATCCGGCGACACCTGGACATTGCACGCGTCGGCGTGCTCGGCGACCAGTCTCAAGGTGACCTTCTCACCGGCGCCCGCTATCAGCAGCGGGATGTGCGGCTGCTGAACACCTTTGGGGTCGTTCAGCGCCCTGTGCACTCGGTAGTGCTTGCCGTCGAAGGTGGTTTCGGGCTGGGTCCACATCGAGCGGATGATGCGGGCGGCTTCGCCGAGTTGCCGTAACCGGGTGGGTGCGTCGTCGAATCGGTAGCCATAGGCGGTGTATTCGTCCTCGTACCAGCCCGCGCCGATGCCGAAGGTCAGGCGGCCGTGCGAGATGACGTCCAGGGTGGAGGCCATTTTGGCCTGCAGGGCGGGGTTGCGGTAATTGTTGCCCGTCACCATCTGACCGATACGGATGCGGCCGGTGTCCCGGGCCAGCGCGGTGAGTGTGGTCCAGCTTTCGAAGACGTAGTCCGGTGCGGGCGGGAACGGGACGAAATGGTCGGCGACCCAGACCGTCTCGTATCCCGATTCGTCGGCCGCCCGGGCCAGCTCGGTGATCGTTTCGTAGGCCGCGACCGGATCGGTGTGCCCGGCGAAATCGTGTCCGAGCCCGGTGGGGAGGTAAAGGCTGAATTTCATGCTGGCGCGGCTTTCTGGTCGAACGGGTAGCTGTCACCCATATCGACGCCCGCCGCGCTTCCTGGGGAACTCTCCGCAGGTCACAGCGGCAAGAGCAACGCCATACCCGGGACCACCCGCCCGCGTGTACAAAACTTACGAAATTTTGTTGACACGTCCCCGATACGCGGCGGATACCGGGGCTTTCTAGCGTGCGGGGCATGTCAGAGACGCTCGCAGCCGGGGCGACCACGGTCCCGCGAACACCGTGGTACCGATCGATGTTCACGCAGCTGCTGATCGCGGTGGTCGCGGGCATCGTGGTCGGCAAGTTCTGGCCGTGGCTGGGGACCGATCTGAAACCGTTGGGGGACGGGTTCATCAAGCTGATCAAGATGGTGATCGCGCCGATCGTGTTCTGCACGGTGGTGCTCGGGATCGCGCACGTCGGGAATCTCAAGTCTGTCGGGCGGATCGGGGTCAAGGCACTGATCTACTTCGAGGTGGTGACCACCTTCGCGTTGCTGTTCGGGCTGCTGGTCGGGAACCTGGTGAAGCCGGGCGCGGGGTTCCACATCGACGCGCAGACGCTGGCCACGGGGGCTGACCAGATCGCGAAGACGACGCAGAAGGCGGAGCTGCCGCACACCGTCGATTTCCTGCTGAACATCATTCCGACGTCACTGGTTTCGGCGTTCGCCGAGAACAAGCTGCTGCAGGTGCTGTTCGTGTCGGTGCTGTTCGGGCTGGCGCTGGCGAAGTTCGGGGAGAACGGGCCACCGGTGGTGCTGGAGGCCATCGACCACGTGAGCCGGATCCTGTTCATCGTGATCGGCTGGATCATGCGGCTCTCGCCGCTGGGCGCGTTCGGGGCGATGGCCTACATCATCGGACAGTACGGGCTGAAAGCCCTTGGCACATACGGGAAGTTGATCGCGTGCTGCTACGGGGCGGCGCTGCTGTTCATTCTGGTGTTGGCCGCGATCACGCGGATCTTCGCGGGTGCGAGCCTGTGGAAGTTCTTGCGCTACATCAAGGATGAACTGTTCGTGGCGCTGGGCACGGCGTCCACCGAGGTGGTGCTGCCGCGCATCATGACCAAGCTGGTGGACGCGGGCTGCTCGCGCGCCACCACGGGTCTGGTTGTGCCGACGGGCTATTCGTTCAATCTCGACGGCGCGACCCTGTACCTGGCGATCTGCGTGCTGTTCCTGGCGCAGGCGCTGGGCGTCGACCTGAGCGTGGGCGAGCAGGTGACCGCCCTGGCCGCGCTCATGCTCACCTCCAAGGGCATGGCGGGTGTGCCGGGCTCCTCCTTCCTGGCGCTGTCGGCGACCGTCAGCGCCATCGGGCACGGCTCGATTCCCGTTGCGGCCGTGGCGATTCTGCTCGGTGCGGACCGGCTCATGGACTCCATGCGGGTGACGGTGAACCTGCTCGGCAACTGCGTCGCCACCCTGGTGGTGGCCCGGTGGGAGGGCCAGCTGGATTCCGACCGGCTCGCCCGCGTGCTGGACGGGAAGCCGGTGGAACCGCTGGACGACCCGGATCCGATGGCGGATCGGGCGCGGGTATGAACCGCTCAGGCGTCCCGAAGCACACCTCGGACAGCTCGCAGATGTTCATCGACGGACCTGTCGCGCTGCGGCTTTCGGTGGTGGTTCTGGCTGCTCTGGTGATCGTCAGCGCATTCATCTTCCGCCGAGAGACGACGGCTGGGAGTCGGGAGTAGCGGCGGACCTTGATTCGCTAGGTCAGCCGATCGGCCCGTGGTCCGACGGCCGCAAAGGCAGCAACCCCGCGATGCTCGCCCTGACGCTGATCCTGTTGGGCCTCACCGCGGTCGCCGTGATGACCATCCGCCGTGGCGAAAGGTCAGGAGAGCAGGCGGACCTTGTCGGCTGACTCGTTCTGGCTGGAGCATTCCTGGTAGGGGTTCGGGCTGCCTTGGCGCTCACCGCAGACCCAGCGGATGGTGTCGACCTCTACGGCGATGTCGCCGGTGGACTGCTTGGCACGCTGGCCGGCGTAGGCGTTGACGACCGAGATCGCGGTGGGGCAGAAGTCGTCGCCGTGGGCGGTGGAGGCGACCACCGCGAGGCCCCAAGGGCCGGTGCCGCATTGGACGGCCTGGTGGCCGGCTGCAGGGAAGGCGGCGGCGGAGGTGGGGGCCGCGGCGGGGTGGGTGGAGGTGCCGGAGGCGGCGGTGGAGGAGGTGTCGTTGCAGGCGGTGAGGGCGAAGGCGGCGGCGATGGCCAGTGCCGCGCCCGCGATCTTCGCTGTCACGGCTGCGATCTTCGCTGTGGTCCGCACGAAAGCCTCCTCGTCGGGTGCCCCTCCCCTGGGCATTCTGCCCGGTTCGCGGCGTTCGCGAGGGATGCCACGCGTAGTTCGGCACGACCTGTCAGCCGATGTCGCGGCGGAATCGATCAGCCGATAGCGCGGCGGGGTCGGTCAGCCGACGTCGCGGCGCAGCCAGGTGACCTCCGCGCCGTCGCCGCCGAGGCGGTAGGGCTCGAGGATGTCGTCCCAGGGGGTGCCGAGGGCGCGGTCGATGGCGGCGGCGATCTCGGTGGCGGAGTTGCGGCCGTGGGCTCGGGCCTCGGCGACGATGGCGCGCAGGCGGTTCTCGCCGACCATGATGTCGCCGCTGGCGCCGGTCGCGCCGCTCCAGAGGCCGAGGCCGGGGACGAAGGAGAAGCGCTCGCCGTCGACACCCTCGCTGGGTTCCTCGGTGACTTCGAAATAGAGGACCGGCCAATCGCGCAATGCTCTGGCTAATCTCCCGCCGGTACCGACCGGACCGTACCAATCGGTGGTCGCGCGCAGCTGCCCCGACTCGGCGGGCTGGGCGGTCCAGCGGAGTTTCGCGGGAGCCTTGAGGGTGGAGGTGAGCGCCCATTCGATGTGCGGACACAGCGCCGCCGGCGACGAATGGATGTAGACGACTCCAGACGTCGCCTCCGCGAACTGACTAGACGCACGCACCACTGACACCTCCGGCTCGACGAGGGACGTCTTCCCCAACGGCCCATGTCGTGGCTCGGCGTTGCCCGAGTTTACTGGAGTGCCCGGTGTTGCGTGTGTTACTTAATGCCCGTGTCGGGCGCTACCCAAACTCCGCGATTACGGCGTCACTGAGGGGCGGCCAGGCAATACGGGCCCAATCACCGAAATTTTCGTCCGCGAGCGCGAGACACGCCATGCCGACGTCCGGGTCGACCCAGAGGAATGTCCCGGACTGGCCGAAGTGCCCGAAGGTGCGCGGCGAGTTCGTGGCGCCGGTCCAGTGCGGTTTCTTGTGATCGCGGATTTCGAATCCGAGACCCCAGTCGTTGGGGCGCTGCGACCCGAATCCGGGAAGTACGCCATTGCGATCCGGGAATTGCACTGTGCTTGCTTCGGAAACCAATTCCGCACTCACGACCGAGGGTTCCAGCAATTCTTCGGCGAAGCGCAGCAGATCTGCGACCGAGGACCGCCCGGCATGCCCGGCGGGACCCGCCAGCGCCGAGGAATTCATGCCCAGCGGCTCGAAAACGGCCTCGCGCAGATATTGATCGAACGCGATACCCGTCTGCGCCGCAACGAAATCCGCGAGCACTTCGAACCCGGCACTGGAATAGATCCGCTTCGCGCCCGGCTGCGCCAGCACCGCGGTCGAGTCGAAGGCCAGGCCGGAGGTGTGGGCGAGCAGGTGCCGCACCGTGGATCCGGGCGGGCCCGCGGGCTGGTCCAGCTCGATCGCCCCCTCCTCGACCGCCACCAGGACCCCGTACGCCACAAGGGGTTTGGTCACCGAGGCGAGGGGAAAGACCTTCGCGGTATCACCCTCGGTGTCCACCACGCCTTTGCCGCGGACGGCGACACCCGCCGCCGCGTTGGGAACCGGCCACTGTCGAATCTGATCGAGCGCTCGCACGTTACGAGCCTACGGTTTCCGCCACCGCGACCTTGTTCAGGGCCGAGCGGCGGCGGCCGTAGCCGAAGTAGACCACCAGTCCGACCGCCGACCACAGGGTGAAGGCCAGCCAGGTGACGCCCGGCAGGTGGATGAGCAGCCACACGCACATGGCGACGCCGATCACCGGGACCAGGGGCACCAGGGTGCGGAAGGTGCGCGGCAGCTCGGGCTTGGTGCGGCGCAGCACCAGCACGCCGATGTTCACCAGGCCGAAGGAGACCAGGGTGCCGATATTGGTGGCGTTCACCAGTTCTCCCAGCGGCACCAGCGCCGAGAGCACCGCGACCACGCCACCGACGATGAGGGTGTTGACCGTCGGCACCCGCTGCTTGCCGACCCGCGAGAACACCTTGGGCATGAGCCCGTCGCGGGACATGGCGACCAGGATGCGGGTCTGCCCGTAGAGCACGGTCAGCACGACCGAGGCGATGGCGATGACCGCGCCGCCCGCGAGGATGGTGGCGGGCCAGCCGCGTCCGGTGACGACTTCCAGCACGGTGGCCAGGGACGCGCCCGAGCCGCTGACGCCGTCGATGCCGACCGCGCCGACGGCGGTCAGCGCCACCGCGACGTACACCAGCGTCACGATGCCGAGCGAAATGATGATGGCGCGCGGCAGATCTCGCTGCGGATTCTTGGCCTCCTCGCCCGCGGTGGAGGCGGCGTCGAAGCCGATGAAGGAGAAGAACACCATCGAGGCCGCCGCGCCGATGCCGGAGACGCCGTAGGACGCGAAGGGGTGCAGGTTCGAGGAGTTGAACGCGGTGACCGCGACGCACACGAAGAAGATCAGCACCGCGATCTTGATCATGGTGGTGACGGTGGTGACCCGCGCGCTCTCCCGGATGCCGCCCAGCAGCACGACGGTCGCGAACAACACCACGACGGCCGCGGGCAGATTGAACACCCCGCCGTCACCGGGCGGCTGCGCCAGCACGTCCGGAATACGCCAGCCGATGGTGGAGCCGAGAAACTCGTTGAGGTACGCGCCCCACCCGACGGCGACCGCCGCGACCGAGACGCCGTACTCGAGCAGCAGGCACCAGCCGCACACCCAGGCGATGATCTCGCCCAGCGTCGCATAGGTATACGAGTAGGCCGAGCCCGACACCGGCACCGCACTGGCGAGCTCGGCGTACGACAGCGCCGAGAACAGCGCGGCCAGTGCGGCGATCACGAAGGAGACCACGACGGCGGGTCCGGCCAGCGGCGCGGCCTCGCCGAGGACCACGAAGATGCCGGTGCCCAGGGTCGCCCCGACCGACAGCGAGATCAGCGGAATCAGGCCCATGCTGCGGCGCAGGGCGGTGTGTTCGCCGTCGGAGGTGAGCTGTTCGACGGGTTTGGTCCGCAGCAATGATGAGGTAATCCGCGCGATTCCGGGCATGTACGGCCACGCTACCTGGTCAGAGGTGCATTCCGGACATCAGGGTGTCGTGTCGAGAGCTGTTTGCACTGCTCACAGCTATGCGCTGGCGTAGTGACCGCCGTGCGCGGTCGCCGGACCCGGTTACGATCGGACCCATCATGAGTGAGCAGGTCACGATCCACGGCGAGGTGGACTCGGGTTTCGGCCCGGTCGCCGACGCGTTCCGCCGCAATTTCACCCGGCACGGCGAGATCGGTGCGGCCGTGGCCGTATTCGACGGGGATCGGCCGGTGGTGGATCTGTGGGCCGGGCAGCGCGATCGCAATCGGCGAGTGGCGTGGGAGCGCGACACCATGGCCCCGGTGTTCTCCTCCACCAAGGGCATGGCCGCGTTCGTGGTGGCGTGGGCGGTGTCGACGGGACTGCTCGGCTACGAGGATCCGGTCGCCCTGCACTGGCCGGAGTTCGCCGCGCACGGGAAAGAGTCGATCACCGTGCGGCAGCTGCTGGACCATCAGGCGGGCGTGCCCGCGCTGGATCGGGTGCTGCGGCTGCCGGATGTGGCGGACCTGGATGGCACGGCGGCCGTGCTGGCGGAGCAGAAACCGTTGTGGCGACCGGGAACTCGGCACGGCTACCACCCGATCACCGCGGGGCTGTATCAGCGGGAGTTGATCCGTCGCGTCGATCCACGGCATCGCACGCTGGGCCGGATCTTCGCCGAGGAGTTCGCCGAGCCGCTGGGCCTGGACTTCTATATCGGTCTGCCCGAAGACGTTTCGATGGATCGCATCGCCACCATGTCGGCGACCGAGGGCCTCGATATCCTGCGCTATGAGCGGGATCTGCCGGTGCGCATCGGAATTCAGCTCTACGGCAAGCGCGGCCTGTCCTATCGCGCGCTCAACAGTCCGCGCATGGGCGCGGCCGCCAAGGCGGCCCGCCGCGAGTTCCTCGCGGTCGAGAGCCCCGGGCACGGCGGTGTCGGCACCGCCCGCGCGCTGGCCCGCGTTTACGGTGCGGCCGCGGCGCGCACCGGCGAGCTGCCCATCGAGCGAGAGCTGCTGGACCGCTTGGCCGCCGCCGATACCGCCGACGACGTGCCCGCCGAGGATCTGGTGCTGCTCACCCCGAGCCGCTACCACCTGGGTTTCCGCAAGTCGCGCGGCAGTTTCCGCTTCGGCTCGGACAAACGCGCCTACGGCACCACCGGCTACGGCGGTTCGTTCGGATTCGCCGATCCGGCAACGGGTCTCGGCTTCGGCTATGCGATGAACCGCCTGGGCCTGGCGGTGCTCGACGATGTCCGCTCCCGCAATCTGCGCGAGGCCCTGCTCCGCTGCCGCTGACCGAGCCGGGCTAGCCCCGGACGTCGTGCACGTGGTGCACGAGATCGTGGATGAAGTAGCGGGCCATGGAGTCGATGGTGAACGCGGAACCGTTGCTGCGCAGGGCCGCCCGATCCAGCTCGGCGACGGGCACGGATTCGAAGGCGTGCGCGACGATTTCGGCGGCGGTGGCGAGTTCGGCCGCGACGGCGGCGGTTTCGGCGGCCGCGTAGTTCTCGGCCAGCGCGGTGGCGTCCTGGTCCCAGTTGGCGAACATGGGAATCCCGTTGTCCCCCACCGTGACCGTGGTGTCGTAGCCGCCGATCGCCGGTCCGGGACGGGCGGAGGCGGTGCGGGTGATGTCGAGCCGGTGGGTGAAGATGCGGCACACGTCGCGGACGTGGGCCGCGTATTCCACGGTCGACCAGGTGGAGTCGTCGGGCCGCAGGCTCGCGTCCGGTCGTTCCAGGGCCGCGGCCAGGCGGGCGGCGCTGTCGCGGGTCAACCCCGGCACGGCCTCGAAGGCGATGGTGTCGGGGTCGAATCCGCAGTCGGCGCAGGGGCGTTCGAGCACCCAGGTCCAGTCTTTGGCATCGGGAACGATCGGCATGGCAGACAACTTACGTTGGCGTTAGATTGCCGTCCACCAACATTCAGCCACCCATCGGCAAGATGGCGACAGGTTCGCCGTCACTCCATCCAGCGGTGCGCCTTCTCGAACAGCTCGAGGGTGATGGCGTGCAGGAAGTCGCCGACCTGCTTGGGCGCCTTGCCCGCACAGGCGCGCGCATGGGTGCCCTCCAGCACGATGCCGAGCTTGAAGCACGCCAGCACGGAGTACCAGGTGACGTGGCTCAGGTCGCGATCGGAGAACTGCCCGTAGTGCGCGATCATCTCCTCGGCCGTGGGCAGCCCGCCCACCGCGCCGAGCGAACCGACCAGAGCCGCACCGGTGGTGCCGGGCTCGGGCCGGGTGGCGATCTGCCAGCCCAGATCCAGCAGTGGGTCGCCGATGGTGGACATCTCCCAGTCGACCATGGCCACCACCTCGGGGCCATCGAAGGAGAACATCATGTTCGCCAGGTGGCAGTCGCCGTGCAGGATGCCGGGTTTCGCGGTGGTGGGGCGATTGCGGTCGAGCCACTCGCCGACCTGCTGGACGCCGGGGATCTCCGGGCCGGGGTAGCCCTCGTTGACGCTGTAGGACTCGAGTTCCTTGAGCCAGCGCGGCACCTGGCGTTCCAGGAAGCCCTCGGGCTTGCCGTAGTCGGCCAGGCCGAGCGCCTCGTGATCGAGGGAGCCGAGGCGAGCGATGGCCTCGACGGCCGACAGGCCCATCTGCCGGCGCACCTCCGGGTCGGAGGCGTGCGGTTCGGGCAGCTCGTTCTGCGGGTTGAAGCCGTTGATCGGCTCCATCAGGTAGAACGACGCGCCGAGCATGGACTCGTCCGGGCACGCGGCGATCACCTTGGGGGCGCGGATCTCGGTGTCGCCGAGCGCACCCAGGATGCGGGACTCGCGCTGGATGACGGTGTTGCTGGCCGCGCGCAGATGCTTGGGCCCGCGCCGCAGCACGTAGTCGGCGCCGCCGCGGCGGAAGCGCAGCATGATGTTCTGGGTGCCGCCGCCGAGCGGCTTCACATCCTCGAACTCGCCGCCGGGCAAGCCCTGCTCTTCCATCCATTTCCCGACGATCGCGAAATCGACGACGTCACGATCCACCTCGACCGGCTGCGCTACAGACATGCCGCCCATTGTGCCCCAGGCCGCCGAGAGAACTGAAGGCGTCCGCCCGCAGTAGTGGCGGGGGCCTCGTTCACGCAGGTCGGGGCGTGGTGTTTCGGGACCGCAGGCGTAATGTTCGTGCTCAAATGCGCACCCTGTTGATCGACAACTACGACTCGTTCACCTACAACCTGTATCAGCTGATCAGCAAGGTGAACGGGATCGAGCCTGCGGTCGTGCGCAATGACGAGGTGGGATCGATCGAGGAGCTGGGGCTCGACGGGTTCGACAACATCGTCATCTCCCCCGGTCCCGGGCGGCCGGACATTCCTCGCGACTTCGGCATCTCGGCCGAGTTGATCGCCCGGGCGGACTTGCCTTTGCTGGGTGTGTGCCTGGGGCATCAGGGCATCGTGATCGCGGCGGGCGGGGCGGTGATCGCCGCGCCGCAGGCCCGGCACGGGTATCCCGATCGCGTCACCCACGACGGGCGGGAGCTGTTCGCCGGTGTGCCGCAGGACTTCTCGGCGGTGCGGTATCACTCGCTGTGCGCGGCGCGGCCGCTCCCGGAGGTCCTGGAGGTCACCGCGACCGCTCCCGACGGGGTGATCATGGGCGTCCGGCACCGGACGCGGCCGCAGTGGGGTGTGCAGTTCCATCCCGAGTCCATCTCCAGCGAGCACGGTGAACTGCTGCTGCGCAACTTCGCCGACCTGACCGTCGAATGGCAGCGGCGGCACGGTGTTTCGCCGCGTGCCGGCGACACCGCGATGGCTGCGCCGATCGGCGCCGGGACTTCGGTGGTGGCCGCGCCGGTTCGCTACCGGGTCGAGCAGCGGGTGATCGAACGGGCCGTCGATGCCGAAGCCGTGTTCGACGCGCTGTATTCCGCGTCCCCGCATGCCTTCTGGCTCGACAGCGAGCATGTGGAGCCCGGCCTGGATCGCTTCTCGTTCCTCGGCGACGCCTCCGGGCCGTTGGCCGAGGTCGTGCGCTACCGGGTCGGCAGCGGGCACGTCGTGATCGAATCCGCGGGCGGTCGCCGTGAGGTGCCGGGCGGGGTGCTCGACTACCTGTCGGGCGAGCTCCGCCGCCGCGACATCGACTTCCCGGATGTGCCTTTCGATTTCGCGGGCGGCTACGTCGGGTATCTCGGCTACGAGATGAAGGCCGACTGCGGCGCGCTGGCGGTGCATCGCGCGCCCACGCCCGACGCGCAGTGGATCTTCGCCGATCGGCTGATCGTGGTCGACCACGAGGCGGGCCGGACACATCTGCTGGCCCTGTCCGAGCCGGAATCCGCCGGCGCGGCCCAGGATTGGCTGGCCGCCACCGAGGCGATCGTGGAAACCCTCCCGACATGGGAGAATCCGCCACCGCTCGAACTACACCTGGACGAGGCGGCGGTCGCGCCCTACCTGACCCGCGGCCGCGCACGGTATCTGGCCGATGTCGCCGCCTGCCAGGAGCAACTCCTCGCCGGCGAGTCCTACGAAATCTGCCTCACCGACAGCGCGTATCCGCCCGGCGACGCCGACGGCCTCACCGTGTATCGCACTCTGCGCCGCAGCAATCCGGCTCCCTACGCCGCCTTCCTGCGTTTCACGGACCTGGAGGTGGCCTGCTCCTCCCCCGAGCGCTTCCTCAAGGTGGACCGCTCCCGCACGGTCGAGAGCAAGCCGATCAAGGGCACCGCGCCGCGCGGCCGCACCCCCGCCGAAGACGCCGACCTGGCAGCGGAATTGGCGCGCAACCCCAAGACCCGCGCCGAGAACCTCATGATCGTCGACCTGCTCCGCAACGATCTCGGCCGTGTCTGCGAGATCGGCTCCGTCCACGTCCCCCACCTCATGGCCGTCGAAACCTACACCACCCTGCACCAATTGGTGTCCACGGTCCGCGGCGCCCTCCGCCCCGGCCTCACCCCCCTCGACGCCCTGCGCGCCTGCTTCCCCGGCGGCTCCATGACCGGCGCCCCCAAACTCCGCACCCTCGAGATCATCGACGCCCTCGAAACCGAGGCCCGCGGCATCTATTCCGGCACCATCGGCTTCCTCGGCCTCGGTGGCACCGCCGACCTCAACATCGTCATCCGGACCGCCGTGCGCCACGACAACCGCTGGCGAATCGGCGCGGGCGGCGCAGTCGTCCTCGACTCCGACCCCGCCGACGAGTACCACGAAATGGTCTGGAAAGCCGCCGCCGCCCTCCGCGCCCTCCCCGGCATGGGCACAGCCGTTCCGCTTTCCTCTCACCGCTGAAGGACCGCCCGGGTCGGTCCGCTACTTGCGGCGGGTGCGGCGGGACTTGTCCTGCGGGGGCTCGGGTTCGGGGGTTTCGCGGGTGCCGGTCAAGCGGCCGAGGAGGGAGACGCCGGGAAGTTTGTCGAGGCGGGTGAAGACCTCTTCGCCGAGGGCGGTGAGGGATTCGAGGCGGGTGAGCATTTTGTCGTAGGCGAGGAAGGCGGGTTCGGCCAGGGCCAGGGTGCGGTCGAGGCGGTCGATGGTGGAGTTGAGGCGTTCGACCGCCGTGGTGAGGCTTTGGATGAGGTCGGGGAGTTGGGCGGCCAGTTGGATGGAGGCGGGTGGGAGGCGGACCGCGGTGTCGAAGGCGGTGGTGGCGGTGACCTGGGCCGAGTCGAGGGCCTGACCGGCGGCCGTCTGGGCGGCTTCGACGGCGGCCTGGGCGGCGGCCAGGATGTCTCCGGCGGTGGGGACGCGCGGGGTCGAGGGTTTGGCGCGCGGTGTGGGCTGCTGGCGGCCGCCCTTGGGGTTGCTCATGCCTCTACTGTGCCGGACATTTTTCAGATTCCGGTGGAGGGTCGGCCGCGATCTGTTGTCGGTGGGTCGTGGCATCATTCGGGCACGATGAAACTGACCAAAGGTGGGTTTACGCGGGTTCCGACATCGCTTCTGACGGTGGTGCTTTCGTGGCGGGCGGGGCCGCCGGTGCGGGGGCAGGCCGTGCTGGTGGGGGCGAGCGGGCGCGCGCGCTCGGATCGGGACTTCGTGTGGTTCGACGCGCCCCGGCACGTGTCGCAGGCGGTGACGGTGGATCGGGAGGCCGAACCCGGGACGGCGCGGTTGTCGGTATCGCTGCCGCGCACGGGGTCCGAGGTGGCGGGGATCGTGGTCATCGGGTCGGTGGCGGGGCGGTTCTCCGATGTCTCGGAGCTGCGGTTGACGGTGTTCGATCACGATCATCCGGTCGTCTCGTACGAGGTGGACGTGCCGGAGGCGGTGCCCGCCATGGTGTTGGGCGAGTTCACGCGGAGCGAGGACGATCCGCGGCACTGGGAGTTCCGGGCGCTGGGTGACGGCGGTGTCAGCCTGGCGGGGCTGGTTCGCGAATTCGGGGTGCGGCTGGATCCGGCGCGCACGCCGGAGCCGGAGCCGCGCCGCACTCCCCCGCCCGCGGATTCCGAACGCGCGGACTGGCATCCGGACCCGCGCGACCCGGCGCGGCTGCGCTGGTGGGACGGCGCCGCCTGGACCGCGGCGGCACGCCCTGTGCCGCCGCGGGATTCCCGGCACTGCCCGCGCTGCGGCGAGCCCCGCCGCCGCCGGCTCTTCGGCGCCGCGCACCTGTGCCGCGAATGTGCCGCCGAGACAGCCGAATACCTGGCCGACTGGCGTCCCCGCGCCGAACGCACGCTGCGCCGTCTCGGCGCGTACGAGGACTGGGACGCGCTCTGGGCCGCCCTGCGCTATCAGCGCATCGATCGTGCCGCCGCCGTGGAGCTGCTGCGCGCCCCGGCCCATGAGCAGCTGGAACGCCTGGTGGCCTTCGCTTTCGCCGACGGCGTGGTCGAGCAGGCGGTGCTGGAGGAGTTCGAGGACGCGGTCGACGAGCTGTCGCTGTCCGGCCCGCTCATCGAGGATCTGCGCCGCCGCCTGCACCGCGGCCGCCTGCTCACCCGGCTGCGCTCCGGCGAGCTGCCGCTCGCCCGGACCACGGGCCTGCACCTGGACCCCGATGAACGCGTGCACCTCGATGTCGCCGCCGCGCACATCCGCCAACTGGCGCGCGGACCCAAGCGCACCGAGGGGCGCCTCATCGTCAGCAGCCGTAAGCTGCGCTTCACCGGATCCGACGCGGGCACCGAAATACCCTGGGCCCGAGTGGTTTCGGTGACGTCGGCGGACGGCCTGGTCGAGGTGTCGGCCACCTCGTCACGGGGCGGCGCGATCCTCGAGGTCGCCGATCCCGACTATGTTGCCGCCGCGATGGAGGGCGCGCTCCGCATCGCCAAACGCCTGGCCCTCACCCCGGGCCGCCGCGACACCCGCACCATCCCCCCGGACGTCAAGGCCGTTGTCTGGCAGCGCGACGGCGGCAAGTGCGTCGAATGCGGCGAGGGCCACTACCTCGAATTCGACCACATCATCCCGATCAGCATCGGCGGTGCGACCAGCCCCGCCAACCTGCAGATCCTCTGCCGCGCCTGCAACCGCACCAAGGGCGCGCATCTCTGAACCTCGTTGGGACACCGACGATGCGGGAATCCGATCGACGGCAGCCGGGGCGGCCGCATCCAACCGCACCGACGCGCGACGTGAGCCCGAATGTGGGTAATCAGACGGCATGCGATGAATCATGTTGAGCGGCACACGTTGTGGTTCTAGCGTCCGAGATGAGCACGTCGGCTGAGGGGATTCGATATGCAGGTAGCGGTTGTGGGCGGCACCGGGACTCTGGGCCTGCCGGTGGTGCGGGATCTGGTCGCCCGGGGACACGCGGTGCGGGTGTTGAGCCGGTCCGCACCCGCCGATCCGGTGCCGGGTACCGAGCATCGTTCGGTTGACCTGTCGACCGGCGCGGGTTTGGACGCGGCACTCGAGGGTGTCTACGCGGTGGTCGACGCCGCCGGCCACCGGGGTCTGCGCAGCGCACCGGTCATGGTGGAGGGCGTGCGGACGCTGCTGGCCGCCGAACAGCGCGCCAAGGTGAGCCACCACGTGGAGATCTCGATCGTCGGCTGCGAGCAGGTGCCGTTCAGCTACTACCGCACCAAGGTGGCGCAGGAGCGGGTGGTCACCCAGGGCCCGATCCCGTGGACCCTGTTGCGAGCCACCCAGTTCCACGAGCTCATCGACGAGATTCTCGGTGCGAGCGCAAAGCTGCGCCTGGCCCCACGCGCTTCGATGCGGTTCCAGCCCGTCGACGTGGTCGCCGTCGCGGGCCGCCTGGCCGACGCGGTCGAGGCAGGCCCCTCCGGCCGAGTCCGCGACGTCGGCGGCCCGGTCGTGCAGACCCTGAGCGACCTGGCCGATATCCGACGCCACACACTCGCCCAGACGCTGATCCCCTTACCGGTGCCACCGATCGGCCGAGCCGTCCGACGAGTGCGCGACGCTGCGCTGTGCCTCGACTCCGCTGGCGAGGCCGTGTCGTTCGACTATGCCGAGTGGCTGCGCCGGCGCTACCCGAAGCCGGTGAGCTGACCTGTATTCATCCTCGCCCCACGGGTGATCGGCCGGTATCGGGAACATCCCCGAGGTAGACCCGGATCCTCAACGCCTGACCCGTAATACGGTCGGCTCGGCGCAGAACTGGGTGGTGGCATCGTCGAGGGTGAGGCCGGTGCGGGCGAGGCCGCCGGTGTCGGTGACCGTGCATCGACTGCCGCCGATGTGTCCGGTGCCGTCGTCGAGGAAGTGGACTTCGGCGGTGACCAGGGGTTGGAGGGTGTCGGCGTCGAAGGTCCAGAATTCGATCTTCCAGAGTTCGTAGCCGTCGTGGGCGGTGACGACGACGTAGCCGGTCGCGGTGGTGTCGAGGACGATGCCCGCGAGTTCGCCCGCGCGGTGGAACGGCACGGCGTCGGCGGTGGCGCGGTAGACGATGTAGCGGGTGTTGGCGTCGGCGGTCATGATCGGGATGATCAGCTCGTCGCGGCCGTCGTTGTCGAGGTCGCGCAGGCGCGGTGCGGTGGTGCCGACGTCGCGTTCGGTGAGGGTCTGGACGGTCGTGCCGGTCGGCGCGAGCACGGTGACGCCGACCGAGGCGCGTTGCCCGCTGCCGGTGTGCCGCACTTCGAAAGTCAGTCCGGCCGAGTCGCGGGATTGCAGATAGCAGTCGGGAGGCGTTGCGGCGGAGGCGATATCGCCGCACGGCGGCAGATCGGAGACGGGCGGGGCCGGGGTCGTCGAGGCCGGGCCGACAGGGCGCGGGGCGGGATTACCGGCCAAGGGCGCGGTCCCCGGATGCTGCGCGCAGGCAGCCGCGGCCAGCGCCACGGCGGCCAGCACACCGGTCGCGAGTTTCCTCCCCATGCCAGCGAGGATAGCGACGAATCACCCAGCTAACCCCCCGTGATCCGGACGGGGAAACATATATCGGACATCATGTGCACACCTGCGCACGTATTGTCGTATAGTGGCCGAGTGCTCGAAGTGCTCCGCCACCCCCAGTTCCGCAAGCTGTTCACCGCCCAGGTGGTCGCCCTGGTCGGCACCGGATTGCTCACCGTCGCCCTCGGCCTGCTCGCCTACGAGATCGCCGGCGGACAGGCGGGCGCGGTGCTCGGCACCGCGCTGGCCATCAAGATGGTGGCGTATGTCGCTGTCGCACCGGTGATCTCGGCCCTCACCCTGCGCCTGCCGCGACGGCTGGTACTGGTGTCGGCCGACGCGGTGCGCGCGCTGATCGCGCTCATGCTGCCGTTCGTCCACCACACCTGGCAGATCTACGTGCTGATCGCGCTGCTGCAGTCGGCCTCGGCCACCTTCACCCCCGCGTTCCAGTCACTGATCCCGTCGGTGCTGGTCGACGAGGAGGACTACACCCGCGGACTCTCGCTGTCACGGCTGGCCTACGACCTGGAGTCGCTGCTGAGCCCGATGCTCGCGGCGGCACTGCTCACGGTGATCAGCTACCACTCGCTGTTCGTCGGCACCGCCGCCGGATTCGTGGCCTCGGCGCTGCTGGTGGTGACCACCCGGCTACCTCGCCTCGCCCCGCCGCAGCGTTCGGCCCCGCTGCTCGAGCGCATCACCGAGGGCGCGCGCATCATGCTGGACCGCCCGGTGCTGCGCGGGCTGCTGGCCATGAACATGGTGGTGGCCGCGGCCACCGCGCTGGTGATCGTGAATACCGTTGTCTACGTGCGGGATCAGCTCGGCGGCTCGAACACCGGGGTGGCGCTGGCGCTGGGCTGTTTCGGTTTCGGGTCCATGGCGGTGGCGCTGTCGGCCCCGCGCCTGCTGCGGTCGGTACCCGATCGCCGGTTCATGATGACCGGCTGCGTGCTGCTGCCCCTGGGCCTGGTCGCCGCGTCCCTGCCGACGCTGCTCCCCCGCTCCGCGGGCGCGGTGCTGCTGGCGCTGACCTGGGTGCTGCTCGGCGCGGGCACCTCGCTGATCAACACCCCGTCCGCGCGCCTGCTGCGCGCCCAGTCCGAACCCGATACGCGCACGGCCGTTTTCACCGCGCAGTTCTCGCTCTCGCACGCGTGCTTCCTGATCACCTACCCGATCGCGGGCAAACTGGGTGCGCTGGCGGGCCTGCCGACCACGGCGATCGTGCTGGCCGCCCTCGCTACACTGGCAGCTACGATCGCGGCCCGCGCGTGGCCCGCATCCGCTCCGGCGGGCATCGAGGCGGTGACAGCGGCAGGAAGGTGACCGAGAGTGACCAAGGCGGAATCGGTATCGTCGCACCCCAGTCTCGCCCACCCGGTCGATCCGGATCAGGCCCGGCTGGACGCGGCGACCGCCACCTTCCGCATGCTCTCGGATCCGACTCGGCTGCACATTCTCTGGATCCTCGCCGAGGGTGAGGCCGACGTCACCGCGTTGACCGAAGCCTGCGGCGCGTCTCGCACGGCCGTCAGCCAGCACCTGGCCAAGCTCCGTTTCACCGGACTGGTCGACACCCGCCGCGACGGCCGCCGCATCATCTACCGGATTCGCGACGGCCACCTGGCGCGGCTGGTCCGCGAGGGCCTGAACCACGCCGACCACATCGTGACGGGCGAACCCGCGCACGAGTAACCGCCGGGACTGCCCTCCTGGTCAGTGGGACCTGCTATCGCCGCGTGCCCGCATTCGCCTTGACGATATGCCTATTCGAAATATCGCAAGACGAATACTGAGAGGTCGCGCATGCATCCCGAGCAGGGCAGCCCATTCGATGTGATCATCATCGGCGCCGGATTCGCCGGACTGTACGGCGTCCATCAGGCGGCGCGGGCCGGACTGAACGTGCTCGGCCTGGAGGCCGGCGCGGGCGTCGGCGGCACCTGGTACTGGAACAAGTACCCGGGCGCGCGCTGCGATGTGGAGAGCGTCGACTACTCCTACTCCTTCGACGAGGAACTGCAGCAGAGCTGGACCTGGACCGAGCGTTTCGCCGCGCAGCCGGAGATTCTCGCCTACATCCGTCATGTGGCCGAGCGCTTCGATCTCGAGCGGCACTACCGCTTCGGGCAGCGCGTGACCGCGGCGCGCTTCGACGAGGCGGCCGCGCAATGGACGCTGCGCACCGAGCGCGGCGACGAATTCCGTTCGCAGTTCGTGGTTTTCGCCACCGGCTGCCTGTCCACGCCGATCAAGCCGAACATCCCCGGCATCGAGACCTTCGCGGGCGAGGAACTCTTCACCGCGCAGTGGCCCGAACAGGGCGTCTCGTTCGAGGGCAAGCGGGTCGGCGTCATCGGCACCGGCTCCTCGGGGATCCAGGTCTCGCCGGTCATCGCGCGAGAAGCCGAGGCGCTCACCGTGTTCCAGCGGTCGGCCAATTTCAGTGTGCCGGTGCCCAACCGCCCCTGGACCGACGACGAACAGAGCGAGATCCGCGCCACCTACCGGCAGCGGCGCGAGAACTCCTACTACGCACCGGCCGCCACACCGCACCGCTCGCTCGAGATCAAGGCCCTGGACCTCACCGCCGAACAGCGCGAGCAGGCCATGGAAGACCGCTGGAACGGCGGCGGCGTGCTGTTCAACAAGGTCTTCCCCGACCAGAACAGCGATCTGGCCGCCAATGAGCTGGTGCGCGAGTTCGCCGTCGCCAAGATCCGCGCCAAGGTCGACGACCAGTCGGTCGCCGACGACCTCATCCCGTACGATCACCCGATCGGCACCAAGCGCATCTGCACCGACTCCGGGTACTACGAGATGTTCAACCGCCCCAATGTGGAGCTGGTGAACCTGCGCCGCGAACCCATCGCGGAAGTCACCCCGACCGGCATCCGTACCGCCGAGAAGTTCATCGAGCTCGACACCCTCGTCTACGCAACGGGTTTCGACGCCATGACCGGCACCCTGCTGCGCATCGACCTGCACGGCGCGAACGACGCCCGCCTCGGCGACGTCTGGGCCGACGGCCCGGTCACCTACCTGGGCTTCGGCATTCCGGGCTTCCCGAACATGTTCAGCATCAACAGCGTCGGCACGCCGTCGGTGATGGCCAATATGGTGCTGCACTCCGAGCAGCAGCTCGACTGGGTGCTCGCGCTGGTGGAACACTGCCGCGCCAACGGGATTCGCACCGTCGAGACGCGTGAGGAGGCGGCGGTCAAGTGGACCGACCACCTGCTCGAGGTCGCCGAGGGCACCCTGTTCGTGAAGGCCGACTCCTGGTACATGGGCGCGAACATCGAAGGCAAGAAGCGCGTATTCATGCCCTACATCGGCGGTTTCGGCAATTACCGCCGGTACTGCGACGAGGAGCGCGAGAACGGCTACCCGAACTTCGAGCTGACCGCGTAGACCCCGGAGAACGAACGAAACCGGCTCGCTTCCCCTGGAGGCGTGCCGGTTTCGCTGTTACCGATCAGGCGGGTAGGCCCAGACCGGCAGCCAGAACGGGCCACGACTGCTTCAGCGCGTCCTGCCAGTAGCCCCACGAGTGGGTGCCGGTGGGCGTGAAGTCGTAGGTGGCCGGGATGCCGAGGCCGTCGAGCTTGGTCTTGAGGTTGTGCGTGCAGTAGTTGGTGGCGGCCTCGAGCGTGCCGCCGACGGTCATCTGGTTGACCCAGCCTCCGGTGCCGGGCAACGTGTGCGGGCCGTCGAGGGTGTCCCACTGGCCCGGCAGGCCGGAACCGCTGGAGATGAACAGATTCAGGCCGCGCAGCTGGTCGGCGTGGACGTAGGGATCGTTGGCGGCCCACATGGGATCGCCCTGCGGTCCGTACATGTTCTTGCTGTCGCCGCCGCCCGCGGCCACCACGGTATTGACGAAGTTGTAGCCGATCGGATCACTGATCTGCGCGCAGCCGCTGTAGGCGGCCACCGACTGATACAGGCCGGGCGCGGCGATCGGCAGCTGCAGCACCGAGGTTCCGGCCATGGACAGGCCAGCGATCGCGTTGCGGCCGTTGGTGTTCAGCGCCTTGTCGATCAGCGGCGGCAGCTCCTCGGTGAGGAAGGTCTTCCACTTGTTCACGCCCAGCGTGGGATCCGGTGCCCGCCAATCGGTGTAGTAGCTGAAGCCGCCGCCGACCGGCTGCACCACATTGACGTTCTTGTCCGCCAGGAAGTTCAGGACATCGGTCTGCTTCTGCCAGGTAGCGGAGTCGGTGCCGCCGCCCGCGCCATTGAGCAGGTACAGCACCGGGGTGGGCTGCGAGACGTCGGCGGCGCGCTGCACATCGACGCGAATGTTCTTGTCCATGGCGGCCGAATAGACCTGCAGGGTGATATTGCGCCCGTCGGTCGCCGTGCTGGAGGCGATCTTGGAGCCGTCGGCGGAGGTGCCCGCGTAGTTCAGCGAAGTGCTCGCATCGGCCGAGGCGGTGCCCGCGGCGATGGGTAGCAGAACGGTTGCCGTCAACGCCAACACCACGCTGCCCCAGATCTTCGTCGAACGCACGCATTTCTCCTTCGGGCAGGTTGTTTCCACTCAGAACGAATCAGCCCTTCACCTTGCCGTCGGGCGATAAGCAATTGCTGGCCTGAAGCTGAGGTCGTCCTGAGAGGGGTGTTTCAGCGCCGGTCAGGGCATGGAAAAGACCCGGGTGACCTGACTCACGACGCTGCTCGGCAAGCCGGTTCGACCGCTGTCGGCGGCTGTCGGCGCACTGTCGGCGGGCTGTCAGCGCGGGTCGGCATCGTCATGGGCAACGAAGCAAACCCGCTCGAAAGGCCATCCCATGAACACCGTGACCACCACAGACGCCGCGCTCACCGAATTCGTCGCAGCCACCGCCGCGAAGTACGGCATGCCCGGCGTTGCCGTCGGCATCTGGGTCGACGGCCGTGAGATCCACGCCAACCACGGCGTGACCAGCACCGAGAACCCGGTCCCGATCACCGAGCACACCCTGTTCGCCATCGGATCGACCAGCAAGACCTTCACCACCACCGCGCTCCTGCGGCTGGTCGACGAGGGGAAGGTCGATCTGGACGCGCCGGTCCGGACCTATGTGCCCGAGCTGAAGCTGGCCGACGAGCAGCACGCCGCCGCCATCACCGTGAAGCAGCTGCTCAACCACACCGCCGGTCTGGAGTGGAACATCATCAACAACACCGGCGAGGGTGACGACGGGCTGGCCGCCTTCGTCGCCACGCTCTCGGAACTGCCGCTGATCGGCGCGCCCGGCGAGCGCCCGTCCTACAGCCAGGCCGGATTCAACCTGCTCGGCCGGGTCATCGAGAACGTGACCGGTGAACCGTTCGAAAAGGTGGTGGCGGAAACGGTTTTCGCCCCGATCGGACTGCGCGAGAGCTTCTACTTCCGCGATGACGTCATGACCCGACGCTTCGCCGCCGGGCACGAGCGCCAAGCCGACGGGGAGCTCGAAGTGTCGCGGTCCTGGAAGGGCAGCCGCGCCAACAACCCCGGCGGCGGGCTCGGTTCCACGGTCTCGGATCTGTTGCGCTGGGGCCGATTCCACCTCGGTGACGGCCGCGGCGAGCAGGGCGGGACGGTACTCTCGGCCGAACTGCTGGACCGCATGAAGCAGCCGACCGTCGCACTGCGGGCGAGCACCCTGGCCGACGCCTTCGGCCTGTGCTGGATGCTGCGCGACGTGGACGGCGTCCGCACCGTGGGCCACGACGGCTCCGGCTTCGGCCAGTTCGCCAATTTCCAGCTGGTTCCCGAGCGGAACTTCGCGGTGGTGGTGCTCTCCAATGCCAGCCCCGACGGCATCCCCGCCAACCAGGCCATCATCCGCTGGGCGCTCGAACACTACCTCGGCGTCGTCGACGCCGACCCCGAACCGGTCCTCTTCGACGCGGACCGCGCCCCGGAACTGTTCGGCGTCTACGACATCGACGCCATGACCATGACCTGCTACGCCGAGGGCACCCAGCTCTACCTCGAATGCAAGGTCAAGCCGGAGATCCGCGCCGCCGCCCCCGACGCCGAAATCCCCCAGGACCACCCGCCGTTCCCCTTCGGCCTGCTCCCCGGCGACGGCGACGAATACGTCATCACCGCGGGCTCCTTCACCGGCCAGCGCGGCTTCTTCAGCCGCGACTCCGAAGGCACCATCACCGGCATCGACCTCGCCGGCCGCCTCTTCACCCGAATCTCCTGACCCCCACAACCGTCTGACCCGTCCTCGGCCGGAATCCCCTCCTCCACAGTGGATTCCGGCTGATCGCGTGTCTACTCCTGCCCGGCCTCGGCCACATCCCGGTACGGAACGGCACGACCACCCGGCAGCCGGGGTGGTGAGTTCGGGGCCGGAAGGCGCGGCGGGTCGCCTCGTGGGATGGTCGGTCCGGGCTTCGGGGTGTGCCCCTCAGCGGTTGGGCGGGTTCTGGCTGAGTCTCAGCGGGCCGCCTCCCGCGCGAGCAGGTCGAGGGTCTCCGAGCGGGGCAGCTCGCTGCCGCGGCGGTACGCGTCGCGGAACTCGCTGTCGCCCAGCTGAGTTGTCAGTTCCGCGATCAGGGCGGAGAGTTCGGATTCGCCGTGGTCGAAGGTGCCGCGGAGGGATTCGGTCAGGCCGAGGGCGGTGGCGGAGGCGTGGGGGTTGCCCTCCAGGAGGTGGAGTTTCGCGAGGAGTTCGGCGGTGAGGGCTTGGGATTGGGCTACCGAGGCGGAATCGCCGTAGACGAAAGAGCCTTCGATCACGCGGGGCAGGAGGGCTCGGGCCGGTTCGGGGGTGCCGCCGGTGAGGTGGTTGCGGAGGCGGGCTGTCGCTATGCGGTGGGCGGCCATGGCTTCGGGGTAGGGCAGGCGGCGGACGCGGTGTTCGAGGTGGTCGAGGTCTCGGAAGGACTGGGCGAGATCGCCTGAGCGGCGGTGCAGTTCGGCGGTCGAGAACAGGATGACGGTCGACAGGCGGGAGAAGCCGTGATCGGCTGCCAGGCGGCGGGCGGCCTCGATATCGCGTTCGGCTTCGGCCAGATCGCCGCCGCGCATGCGCTCCTCGGCGAGGGCGGTGCGGGCGGCGAGGATGTCGTCCTCGGTGTCGAGTTCGGAGGCGAGGGTGACGGCGCGCCCGAAGGCGGCGAGGGCCCGGTCGTGCTCGCCGCGCAAAGAGTGGTCGCGGCCGATGGCGAGCAGCGTCATGCCCAGGCCCCAGCGGTCGCCGACGGTTTCGAAGCCGCGCAGGGCTTCTCGCCGAGCCTCGGCTCCCTCCGGCAATCGGCCCTGACCGGTCAGCGCGATGTCGTGGGCGAGGTGCGCGCTGGCCCGCACCCACGGGTCCGACCAGGTCATGGCCCGCTCGAGCTGCCGTTCGGCCAGCTTGTCGTCGTCGGCGCGGCCCGCCATCAGCGCGGCCCAGAGCGGCATGGCCGGGTGGTATTCCAATCCACCGGCCCGCACGCAGTCCTCGATCAGCGCCGACAGCGAAGTGCCGGCCGGCGGGGCCCCGGCCATCAACGCGATCACCCCGAAGGCCGCCCGGGCTTGATCGGACAGCCGGTCCCCCAGCTGTTGCACCGCGGTGAGCGAGCTCTCGAACTGGGTGCTCATCCCGCGAATTCCCCAGTACCAGAACAGCGCCCGCACCAAGCGGGCCGCGACCATCGGATCGCCGCCCGACGCCGCGCCGGAGGTGTCACCGAGGGCAATGCGTAGCGCGGCGGCCATATTGGCGTGATCGGCGTCGAAAACCGCTATGGCGTCGAGCTGTTCGGCGGCACGTAGTTGGGATTCGTGGTGTTCGGCGAGACCGAGGTAGTAGTCGGTGAAGCGGGTGCCGAGATCATCTCCCGAGCGGGCGAGTTGGTCGGCGGCGTAGGCGCGGATGGTCTCGAGCATCCGGTAACGCGGTGCGTCGTCCGAAGTGACGGTGACGAGCGACTTTTCGACCAGGGCGTCGAGGAGATAGAGGATGTCGTCGGCGGGGAGGTCCGCGTCGGCGCAGACGGCTTCGAGCGCCTCGACGCTCGCACCGCCTGGGAACGCGGAAAACCGTCGGGCCAGCCGTTTTTCGGAGTCTTCGAGCAGGTCCCAGCTCCATTCCACCAGCGCGAGCAGGGTGCGCTGGCGGGGCAGCGCGGTGCGGCTGCCGGAGGTCAGCAGGCGGAAGCGGTCGCCCAGGCGGCGGGCGATCTGATCGATGCTCATGGCGCGCAGTTTGGCGGCGGCCAGTTCCAGAGCCAGTGGGAGACCGTCGAGTTGACGGCAGATCTCCACGACCGGGCCGACGGTGGCGTCATCGATCGCGAAGCCCGGGCGGATGGCCGCGGCGCGGTCGGCGAACAACCGGACCGCCGGGGAGCGCTGGGCCACAGCGGGATCGGTCGTCTCGACCGGCGGTTCCAGCGGGCCGAGATGGCAGAGTGTCTCGCCGGTGATGGCCAGCGGTTCACGGCTGGTGGCCAGGACACGCAGCTGCGGCAGCCGGTCCAGGACGTGCTCGGCGAGTTCGGCGGCGGCCGCGATGACGTGCTCGCAGTTGTCCAGCACCAGCACGGCCGGGCCGACGTCGAGCAGCTCGATCAGCCGGGCAGTCTTGTCGGGCCGGTCGGCGGTATCGCTGTCGAGTGCGCCCGCCACGGCGTCGGCGAGCTGGTCGGGAGCACCCAGTTCGGCCAGCGGCACGAAGAACACCGCACCGGTGGTGTGGCGGTCCATGGCCTCGAGTGCGAGCCGCGTCTTGCCCGCGCCGCCGGGGCCGACAATCGTGACCAGCCGCGAATCGTCCAGCAGCCCGGCCAGTTCGGTCAATTCCGTGTCGCGGCCGATGAAACCGGTCAGGCGGACCGGCAGCGCGCGAGTCACGGCTTCCCTGCGGGGAGCGGGGATCTCGAGCTCACCCCGAAGCAGGGCCAGGTGGGTGTCGCGCAGGGTGGCGGACGGGTCGATGCCGAGTTCCTCGTCCAGCCGCGCCCGCATGTCCTCGTACACGGCCAGCGCGTCGGACTGCCGCCCGGCCGCGGCCAGTGCCCGCATGCGCAGGGCGGCCAGTCGCTCGCTCAGCGGATTCTCCGCGGCCGCGCCGTCGAGCTCGGTCAGCACGTCGGCGAAGCGGCCCGATCGGAGTTCGGCCTCGAACCGATCCTCGATCGCCGACGCCCGCAGATCGTCCAGCCGGGTCGCACTCGCCTGCGCGAACGGCGCGTCCAGCACATCCCCGAGCGCGGGTCCCCGCCACAATCCGAGCGCCTCGCCCAGGATCCGCGCGGCGGCCTCCGCACGCCCGGCGGCCAGCTCCCCGCGCCCCTGCCGCACCAGCTCCTCGAACCGGTCGGCATCCACGGTGATCCCCGGCAGCCGGTAACCGCCGGTCCCGAACTCGACCGTGCCCACCCCGCGCACGGCCTTGCGCAGCCGCGACACCAGCGCCTGCAGCGCGCCCGCGGCGTCGGCGGGCGGTTCCGCACCCCACAGCCCGTCGATCAGCGCAGTGACCGGCACGTCCCGCCCGGACTCCAACGCCAGCCGAGCCAGCAGCATCCGCACCCGGAATCCCGGGATCTCCACGGGCGTCCCGTCCTCCGCATGGACCCGAACCGGCCCCAGCACACCAACCTGCACTCGGCGAGTCTTCCAGAAGGCCCGGCCCCCGGCCGCACACCACGGCCCGGGTTCCATTACCTGGGAAGTAATCGACTCCCGGCCGGGCGTCGGGCACAGTCGATCTCATGACCGACACCGAAATCGCCACCGACCCGGTCGGCACGCAGTTGTTCGCCACCATGCCGTTCACCGAGGGACTCGGTGTCGAGGTGCTGGAATGCGGTCCCGAGCTGGTGCGCAGCCGCCTGGCGTGGCGCGAGAACCTGTGCACGCTGGGCGGTTCCATGCACGGCGGCGCGCTCATGTCGCTGGCCGACGGGACGGCCGCGGTCTGCGCCTTCCTGAATCTGCCCGAGGGCGCGCAGGGTACGACCACGGTGGAGTCCAAGACGAACTTCGTGCGCGCCCTGCGCTCGGGTCACGCCACCGCCACGGCCACCCCGTTGCACGCGGGCCGCAAGTTCATCGTGGTGGAGACCGAGATCCGCGACGACGCGGGCAAACTCGTCGCCAAGGTCACCCAGACCCAGGCGGTGTTGTAGCTCAGGCGTAGAGGTCCTCGATGAGGGTCGCGTAGCGGGCGTGGATCGGCTTGCGGCGCGGCTTCATCGTGGGCGTGAGCAGCTCGCTGCCGGGCTGCCAGAAGTCGGGCACGATGCGGAACTTCTTGATCTGCTCCACCCGCGACAGTTTGGCATTGGCGGCGTGCACGGCCGCGCCGATCATGCTCTCCAGCTCCGGGTTCGCGGCCAGCACGACGGGATCGGCGGCCAGCCCGTGCTTTTCGGCGAACCCGGTCACCGCTTCCTGGTCGAGGGCGATGAGGGCGACGTTGTATTTGCGGTTGTCCCCCACCGCGATCGCCTGCGCCACCAGCGGACTGAACGCCTTGACCCAGTTCTCGATGGTGGCCGGCGACATGTTCTTGCCGCCGGCATTGATGATCAGTTCCTTCTTGCGGTCGAGGATCCGCAGGTACCCGTCCAGGTCGAGGCTGCCGATATCGCCGGTGTGCAGCCAGCCGTCGGCGTCGAGGACCTCGGCGGTCTGCTCGGGCCGGCCGAGGTAGCCCTTCATCACGATGGGACCGCGCACCAGCACCTCGCCGTCCTCGGCGATGCGAACCTCCAAGCAGTCCAACGGCTTTCCGACCGTCCCGAGCCGGACCCGGCCGGGCGGGCAGATGGATCCCATGCCGGACACCTCGCTCATGCCCCAGGCGTCGCTGACCTCGATGCCGAATCCGTTGAACCAGCGCAGCAATTCGGGCGAGACCGGGGCCGCGCCGGAGATGGCGATCTTCAGGTCGTCCAGGCCCAGCGCCACGCGCACCTTCGACAGCACGAGCCGATCCGCCACCGCGTGCCGGGCGCGCAAAGCCATCCCGATGTGATCGCCGTCGAGCCTGGCATCGGAGTACCGGCGTCCGACCCGCACCGCCCATTTCGCCAGCGCCGCCTTGGCTCCGGTGGCCTCACCCAGCTTGTCCTCGATCCCGGTGCGCAGCTTCTGCCACACCTGCGGCACCGCGCCGAGCAGGGTCGGGCGGCAATCGGCCAGTCCCGGAGCGAATCCCGCGCGCTCGGCGACCGTGGTGATCGTATTGCCCAGCGCCATGCACAGATACAGCGCCGACCAGCGGTCCGCGATGTGTGCCGAGGGCAGGAAGGACAGCACCCGCTCCTCGTGGGTGGCGTCGGCCAGCCGGATGCTGGCGTCCACCATGGCGACCATATTGGCGTGCGTGATCTGCACACCCTTCGGCGTCCCGGTGGTCCCCGAGGTGTAGATCAGCGTCAACGTGTCGTCGGGCTCGACTGCCCGCCAGGCGGATTCGAAGTCGAAGTCCGGATCGGCGGCCGCGGCCAGCTCGTCCAGGCTCATGCCGCCCTCACCGTCGATGCAGACGATGTAGCGGACTCCCGTGCCGTGGCGGCCCTGTTCGATCGCGGACAGGAACTGTGTCTCGCAGACCACGACGGTCGCCCCGGAATCGCTGAGCAAATGGTTGATCTGCTCGGGCGAGGAGGTGTTGTACAGGGAGAACGGGACCCCGCCCAGATGCGCGACCGCGGTGTCCACGGGATAGAACTCGGGCCGATTGGTCATCATCAGCGCGACCGTCGAGCCGCGTCCGATGCCGAGGGCCGCGAACCCGCCGGCCAGCTCCCGGGCCCGCGCGTCCCATTCCCCGAAGGTCATGGTGATCGCGTCGCCCGCGGTGCGCACCGCGACCGCCTCCGGGTTCCGGGCGGTGGTCGCCTGAAATGCCGCGCACATGGTTGCGGGTACAGCTGTCATGACCTCGGTCGCTCCCTCGTCGGATCGCATCGCAAAGTCAGCTTACTTACGGCAAACCTACGGTTACGTAGGGGTATGCCGCTGTGAGGCCCGAATCACTCACCGGGGTGGCCGGTGAGGATCGGCACCAGATACGTGCGCGCGAATTCGGCCAGCTCCTCCGGGGTTTCGAGCGCGGCCGCGCCGCCCTGCACCAGGATCAGCGAATGCACTACGCGGCAGCCGATCTCGGTGCGCGTCGCCAGATCGGCGGGGGCCTCGAACAGGCCCTTGCGGGCGGCCCGCGCGAGAATGTCGACGGTGGCCGCGACCGACATGGCGAACACGGTCGAGCCTTCGACGGTGAGCTTCACCAGGATTCGCTCCGGTTCGACCGCGAGCAGCCGCTCTACCAGCGGATGCGCCCGCCACCCGGTGATCACCCGGACGAAGATGTCGGCGACCAGTCCGGGCAGATCCTCGTGCCGGTCGGGCATGCCCGCGAGTTCGGCCAGCAGGTTGCCGACCTCCCGGCTCACGACCGCCTGCACCAGGTCGTCGCGCGAGCCGAGCCGGCGGTAGACGGTCACCCGGTCGACCCCGGCCTGCTTGGCGACATCCTCGATGGTCGTCTTCTTGACCCCGAGCTTCTGGAACTGCGCCAGCGCCGCGTCCAGAATCCGCGTCTCGATGGAATCGGCGGCATTCGTGCGGGTCAGCGGGGTTTCGGAGGCGGTGGTCACCGGTCCAACGCTAGCAGCAGTCCACGCCGATGCAACAATCTCGGACATTTTGTGGCTGCAACATTGCCATAAAATTTGTTGCGCTGTACGGTTCGGACATGGCTGACAAAGCTGGCGCAACGCAGCGCCACTACAGCGACGAGGCACACGCCATTTCCGCCCGCGACGTCCGATTCGACTTCGAATCGGTTCCGCTGCACTACATTCCGGGCGAGGTACTGGCGACCCACATCGTCGACGTCATGCACCTGGTCCTACCCGAGGGCGAAAGGGCCATGGCGCAGGCCCTGTCGGAGGCCCTCCCCTACATCGACGACGAGCGACTACGCGAGGAAGTGACCGGCTTCGTCGGCCAGGAGTCCATGCACGCCGCCAGCCACGAGGCCGCACGCCGGCACCTGCGGTCCCTCGGCCTGGATGTCGACTCCTACGTCAAAGGCATTGCCTGGCTGGTCGATCGGATCCTCGGCGATCACGGCCTGACCGGACGGGCCAAGGAACAGTGGCTCAAGGAGCGCCTCGGCCTGTTCGCGGGCATGGAGCACTACACGGCCGTGCTCGGCGAATGGCTGCTCGAGGCCGACATTCTGGAGGACAAGGGCATGCACCCGGCCATGCTGGACCTGGTCCGCTGGCACGGCGCGGAGGAGGTCGAACACCGCAGCGTCGTCTACGACGCGTACATGCACCTGGACGGCGGGTACCTGCGCAAGGCACGCACCGGCGTCCTCGCCAGCGTGACGTTGCTCCCGTTGTTCATCCTCTCCGCGGGCTACCTCTATCGGAAAGATCCCTCACCGGACAAGGGCCGCTTCTGGGGATTGCAGTTCCTGAACGCGACCCGCCGCGGCGTAATCCCCAGCTGGACAGTGTTCTTCACCGAGATCCCCCGCTACCTGCGGCCCGGATTCCATCCCTCCCAGCTGGGCCCGATGGACGTAGCGCTCCGGTACCTCGCCCACTCCCCCGCGGCACGGGCGGCAGCAGAGTGAGCCCGGGGACCGAGCAATCAACGGTGCCGCGCGGGCTGCGAGTGCTGGGCGGCGTGATGGATGCCTACAAGCGGGTGTTCGTGAGCGGGATCGCCGCGCCGGTGCTGTCGCCACCGAATCCGGTGCGACGCAGTGGGTTCGAGCTGGCCACGGTGGTCGAGAAGCTGGAGTGGGCGGCCGCGGATGTACTCGCGGTGACACTGCGAGCGGCCGACGGGCGGGAGTTGCCGAGGTGGCGGCCGGGGGCGCATGTGGATGTGTTTCTGCCGTCGGGGCGGCAGCGGCAGTATTCGCTGTGCGGGGATCCGCTGGACCGGGGCCGGTATCGGATCGCCGTGCGGTTGATTCCGGAGGGTGAGGGCGGGTCGCGGGAGGTGCACGAGGGGCTGTGGGTCGGGGATCGAGTACGGATTCGCGGGCCGCGCAATGCGTTCACGCTGGTGGATGCGCCGTCGTATCTGTTTGTGGCGGGTGGGATCGGGATTACGCCGATCCTGCCGATGGTGAAGGCCGCCGGTGACCGGGGGCGGCTGGTGTACGCGGGACGGTCGCGGGAATCGATGCCGTTCCTGGATGAGTTGCCGGACGCCGATATACGACCCGATGACGAGGTCGGTCCCCCGGATGTCGCGGCGATCATCGCGCGGGCCGAGCCCGGCGCCGCGGTGTATGTGTGCGGCCCGCCCGCCATGCTCGCGGCCGCACAACGCTGCCGGTTCGAGCTGGATCCCACCGGATCCCTGCATACGGAACGCTTTTCGGCGCCACCGGTGGTGGACGGCCGCGCCTTCGACCTCACGCTGGCGCGCACCGGCCGGAGCGTACGGGTCGGTGCCGACGAGACCGCGCTCACCGCCGTGCGCCGCGTGCTCCCGGACGTGAACTACTCGTGCCGCCAAGGCTTCTGCGGCACCTGCAAGGTCGGCGTGCGCGCGGGCGCGGTGGATCACCGGGACCGGCTGCTCACCCACGCCGAGCGGGCCGACCGGATGCTGCTCTGCGTGTCCCGCGCCGCGGGCGACGCGCTCGTGCTCGATCTCTGAAAACGGAAAGATTTCATGTCGATTCAAGCGGAAACAACCGAGCATGTCCGGATCGCCGTTGTCGGGGCCGGATTCGGCGGCATCGGGCTGGCGGTGAAGCTGCGCGAGGCCGGATTCGAGGATCTGGTGATTCTCGAGCGGGCGGAGGATCTGGGCGGGACCTGGCGGGCCAATACGTATCCCGGGTGCGCGTGCGATGTGCCGTCGCAGCTCTACAGCTACTCGTTCGCACCGAATCCGGACTGGTCGCGGACCTATGGGCGGCAGCCGGAGATCCTGGAGTATCTGCGGCGGGTGGCCACGGAACACGATGTGGTGCGCCACATCCGGTTCGGTGCGGAGCTCATGGACGCCCGATGGGACGAGGGCGCGTCGGTCTGGCGGGTCGAGACCAGCACGAGCTCGCTGACCGCCGACATCCTGATCTCGGCGGCCGGGATCTTCGCCGAAGCCAAGTACCCCGAGCTTCCCGGGCTGGACAGGTTCCAGGGCAAGACTTTTCATTCCCTGCACTGGGACCACGACCACGAGCTGACCGGCGAGCGGGTGGCGGTGATCGGGACCGGGGCCTCGGCGGTGCAGTTCGTGCCGGAGATCCAGCCGATGGTCGACCGGCTGCTGCTGTTCCAGCGATCCGCGCCGTGGATCGTGCCCCGGATGGATCGGCGCACCCTCGGCCTGGAACGCCTGCTGCTGCGCCGGATCCCGCTGGCCCAGCGGGCGATACGCGGCGGCTGGTACGCGGCCATCGAGGGCTTCGGCCTGATCTCCCTGGTGGACAAGCGGTTCCGGCATCCCTACGAGGCCCTGGGCAGGCTGCAGCTGATGCGGCAGGTGCGAGATGCCGCACTGCGCAAGACCTTGACGCCCGACTACGTCATCGGCTGCAAGCGCGCCATCTTCTCCGACGCCTACCTGCCCGCCCTCGACCAGCCGAATGTCGAGGTCGTCACCGAGGCCATCGCCGAGATCCGGCCGCATTCGATCGTGCTGTGCGACGGCACCGAGCATCCCGTCGACACGATCATCTACGGCACCGGATTCACCTCCATCCCCTCGGCCTACCACCGTTTCATCGGACGCTACGGCCGTTCCATCGCCGACCTGTATCACGAAGAGCCGCAGAGCTATCTGGGCGCGACCGTCGCCGGATTCCCCAATTTCTTCTGCACGCTGGGCCCGTTCGGCGCGGCCGGGAACCAGTCCGCCATCTACATGATCGAATCCCAGATCGCCTACATCGTGGACGCGCTGAAGACCATGCGCGACTACGAGATCGGCCGCATCGAACTGCGCCCCGAGGTGCAGGGCGCCTTCCTCGACGAGATGGACCGCCGCAGCGCCGACACCGTCTGGCTGACCGGCGGCTGCCAGAGCTACTACACCACCGCCGACGGCCGCAATGCCGGGCTGTACCCCAACTGGAGCTTCGAATACCGCAGGCGCACGCGGCGATTCGATGCCGAGTCCTACGAGATGAGCCGCTGATGTCCACACCGCGTTGCCTGCCGTGCACCAGTCATTTCCGGCCCGCGGGGCGGGTCGCCCTGATCACCGGGGCCGGGCGGGGCATCGGGCGCGAGCTCGCCGGAATCCTGTATCGGCGCGGCGCGTCGGTGGCGGTGGTCGACGTCGACGCCCGCGCCGCCACCTCGGTGGCCGCCGCGCTGGGCGAGCGCGCGCTGCCGGTCATCGCCGACGTCTCCGACCGGGCCGCCATGGCCGAGGCGATTCCCCAGGTGGCCGCCTACTTCGGGCATTTGGACATCGTGGTCGCGAACGCGGGTGTGGTGCCGCGGCCCGCGACGCTGCGGACCATCGCGCCCGCGGACTTCGACCGGGTCCTCGACATCAATCTCACCGGGGTGTTCAACACCGTGCATCCGGCGCTGGACCACATCATCACCGCGCGCGGGCACGTCGCGGTGGTGTCCTCGTGCGCGGCGTTCGCGCCCGGGATGGGCGGTGCGCCGTACATGATCAGCAAGGCGGCGGTCGAACAGCTCGGCCGGGCGCTGCGAGTGGAGCTCGCGCCGCACGGGGCGAGCGCGGGCGTCGCGTATTTCGGGATCGTCGATACCGAGATGACCCACTCCACCCTCGACCGCGACGACCTCGGCCGCCGCATCGAGGCGCTGCTGCCGTGGCCGCTGAGCACCCGCATCACCGCCGAGCGGGCCGCGCGCGAGGTGGCCGACGCGATCGAACGGCGTGCGTCGCAATCGATTTCACCCGGCGCGTGGATTCCGTACTCGCTGCTGCGGGGTGTGATCAACCGGGTGCTCGACTTCGGCCTGGCCCACGATCCCCGGGTGCACGCGCTGCTGCGCGAGGTCGAACGCCGCAGCCTGGAAAAACCCTCCCCATCAGCGTCTATGCCCATGGACACGGGGCGGGTTCAGGCGCATTATTGATCACACATCATCCGGTGCCGTTCGTCGGGGGAACGTCAAAGGAATCCCCGAACGGATGGGAAAAGGAAATGTTCACCAAGAAGATGATGGCGACAACGGTCTTCGCCATCGCAGCCACCGGAATCACCATGGCCATGGCACACGGCGAGGCGGGGCTCGCCGATGTCACGGTCAACGGGGTGGATGGCTCGGTCGGATACACCACCACCTTGGCGGCCGACCACTCCAACGCCCTGATCACCTTGGCCTCGGGCCACTTCGTGCTCGCACCGGACGCGGTGCGGGTCGTCGCGGACGACGGTACGGTCGTCGGCGCGATTCCGTTGACGCTCACCGCGGACAACGGTCAGGTCGGGCGCGTCGACGCGGCCTTGAACAGCGACAGCTCGGTGACGCTGACTCCGGTCGGCGGGCCCACCGAGGCCGCGATCACCTCGCAGGATATTCCGTTCATGCACCAGGCCGATGCCGATGTGGCCGCCGGGATAGTCGTCGGCGCGGTGGTCGGCTGCGTGATCGGCATCCTCATCGGAATCTGGTTCTTCCTGATCGGCGCGATCCCCGGTTGCGTGATCGGTGCGGTCATCGGTGCTTTCGTCGGCGCCGCGATCGCCGAGTAGTCACCAGCCGAATCCCACTGCGTCAGCGGGATATCGGTAACGGCGAGGTGGTGGACGGGCAGCGTCCGCCACCTCGCCGCGCCACTCGATCCCCTTGCGGGTCGGGTGAATACAGTGCGGCCCGGGCTCAGCTGTACAGCGCCTCCACCTCGGCCGCGTACTTGCTCAGCACCACCGGCCGTTTGAGCGACAGCTTCGGTGTGAGCTCGCCGCCCGCCTCGGTCCAGTCATCGGACAGGATGCGGATCTTCTTGATGGACTCGGCCTTCGACACCGTGGCATTGGCGGCGGCGACCGCCGAATCGATCTCGGACACCAACCCGGCGTGACCGACCAGATCCGTGACCGGCGTCGCCTCGTCCACGCCGTGCCGCTGCCGCCAACCCGGCAGCGCCTCACGGTCGATGGTCACCAGCACCCCGATGAAGGGGCGGCCGTCGCCCACCACCATGCACTGGCCGACCAGCGGATGCGCGCGCACGACATCCTCGAGCTGTGCGGGCGAGACGTTCTTGCCGGCCGCGGTGACGATGAGCTCCTTCTTGCGGCCGGTAATGCCGACGAACCCGTCCGCATCGACGTATCCCAGGTCGCCGGTGCGGAACCAGCCGTCCTCGAAGGACTCGGCGTTGGCAGCCGGATTGTTCCAATAACCGGAGAACACCACCGGTCCGCGCACCAATAGTTCGCCGTCGGCGGCGACACGCACCCCGTGGCCCTCGATGGGACGGCCGACGGTGCCGATGCGAATGCGGTCGGCGGTGTTGACGGTGACCGCGGCGCTGGTCTCGGTGAGACCCCAGCCCTCGTAAACCGTGAGGCCGATGCCGCGGAAGAAGTGCCCCAGACGCGCGCCGAGCGGTCCGCCGCCCGATACCGCCGCATGGCACCGGCCACCCAGTGCCGCACGGAGTTTCGAGTAGACCAGCCGATCGAACAGGGCGTGCCGCAAACGCAGCAGGGGCCCGGGACCGCCGTCCTGTAGTGCCTCGCTCCAGGCGATGGCGGTGTCGGCGGCCAGATCGAACAAGCGGCCGCGCCCCGAGTCCGCGGCACGTTGACGGGCGCCGTTGTAGACCTTCTCGAAGACCCGCGGCACCGCCAGGATGAATTCCGGCCGGTAGGAAGCGAATTGGTCGGACAGCGTGGACCAGTCGGACGTGTGCGCGACCGTCACGCGCATCACCAGGGTTCCGATCGCGATGACCCGGGCGAACACGTGCGCCATCGGCAGGAAGAGCAGCGTGCGATCGCCCGCGGACACGAAGCCCGACAAGGCGATCGGCACCGCCGTCACCTCGGCGAGCAGATTGCCGTGCGTCAGCATCACGCCTTTGGGACGGCCGGTGGTGCCCGCGGTGTAGATCAACGTGGCCGGTGCGCTCGCGCCGATGGCCTCGCGCCGCTGCTTCAAAACGGTGTCGTCCAGCGCGCTTCCGCGTTCGACGAGGGTGTCCACCGCGCCTTCGTCGATACACAGCAGCCCGAGATCCGCGCCGCCGATCTCCGCGACGACGCCTCGGTGCGAGGCGTTCTCCACGATCAGCAGCCGGGTGCCGGAATTCTCGAGGATCCAGCGCGCCTGCTCGGTCGAGGAGGTCGCGTAGATGGCGACCGTGCAGGCCCCGGCGGTCCAGATGGCGAAATCGAGCAGCGTCCATTCGTACCGGGTCGACGACATGATGGCGACCCGGTCACCCGGCTGGACGCCGGAGGCGATGAGCCCCTTGGCGACCGCGCGTATCTCGCCGGCGAACCGGGCGGCCGTGATATCGGTCCACCCGCCCTCCCCCGGCACTTGGAACGCCACGAAATCCGGCGTGCTGCCGGCGAGATCGTCGACGATATCGGTCAACGCCGCGTGCTCCGCGATGTGATAGGACGCGGGGACCTCGATCTGCTGAATATGGGTTGCGGTTGCCATTGCCTGTCTCCTCGGACCCAGCCGGACGACTCCGTCCAGCTCACCCGGGTTCCCTGCCCGGGTGCTAGCCATATCCACCACGGTCCGCCGACAGGCTCCCCACCGAGCCGTTTTGCCCGAATCCACCGCAAAGAAGGGACTTTGGACAGCGCCGAGTGGCACACGCCGGCGGGGCATTGCCCGATTCGCCCTCCAGGATGTGCCACTCGACGACGGGGACTACTGGGTGAGCTTGTGGCGGAGCTGTTCGATGGTGTGGCCGTTGAGGCCGAGGCCGTCCTTCAGGTACTTGTCGACCGAGCCGTAATCGGCGACCAGCTGGTCGATTCCGGCCTGCAGGTAGGTGCGGTCCACGCCGAGCAGGGGCGCGTAGACGGCGGCGGCGGCCTCACCCTTGGCGGCTTTGATCTGGGCCAGGGTGGCGGCATTGCTGACGGCCAGGTAGTCGTTGCTGAGCAGGTAGTCGCTCATGATGGTGGCGTCGTCCACGCGGGCGAGGCTCAGCAGCAGGTAGGAGGCCCAGCCGGTGCGGTCCTTGCCGGCGGTGCAATGGAATACGGCCGGGCCCTGCTGGTCGGCGAGCTGGGTGAGCAGGTCGGCGAACTTGCCGCGCTCACCGGCGTCGGAGACGAAGGACTTGTTGATGTCGCGCATGAACTTTCGCGCGTCGTCGGGGGAGGTGAAGCTCGGCACGCCGGTGGACAGGTTGCCGGAGAAGATCGAGATGTTCTCGTACTTCGCGCCCGCGGGCACGCGGTCGCCCTTCTGCGCGATCTCGTCGGAGCTGCGCAGGTCGAACACCGTGCTCAGGTGCAGCGCGTTCAGGGTCGCCAGGTCGGCGTCGTTGGGGGTCAACGCATTCGAGCGGTAGAACACGCCCTTGTTCAGGTGGTGGCTGCCCTGGGCCGGGTAGCCCTGGCCGGTTCCGGCGACGTCCCGGAAGTTCACCACGCTCGCCAGGCGAGGCGCGTCCGCGACCTGCTCCTTGTTGGGCTTGGCCGACGCGGCGGGCACCGCGAGCAGCGCCGAATGGTCGGCGGCCACCGAGCCGAGGAACGGGGACGCGAGCAGACCCGCGGAAATCATGAAGACGATTCCGCTGCGCCGCACAGAAAATGACACCTGAAAAACTCCTTGTTCATGCGTGAAACCCGGGACCACTAACCGTGACCGCATGTCTCACAAATGGATCGCGAGCTGTTCTATCGGCGCGAAATGAACCGGAAGCAATCGCGCGGCGAACAGTCCGGCGGCGGTCCGTGAACCCCCGTTGTGCAGGGAGTCATATATCTTTTCGGCCCGGATTCGATCCCACTCAGCGGGATGTCCGGTGTTCGGACACGCCCATCGTCCTAGTTGATACCGACCGGTCTTTTCTGTGATAGCAATATCTCTGCACTTGATCTGAGCGTATGTCCCCAATTCACGGAAATGCCGACCGGCATTCCACATCGAATGAGAGGCGAGCGCATGCAGTTCAGGAAATTCGCGGCGGCATCGATGCTGACCATCGCTGCCACGGTCATGGCGACGGCAACCGCCCATGGCGAGGCCCAGGTACCGCTGACGGTCGGCGGCCAGGACCACGGCCTGACCTACACCTCCACGCTGTCCGAGGACCACCAGGGCGTGGTCACGCAGCTGAGCGAGGGCCGGTTCACGCTCTCGGAGGACCGCTCGACGGTGTCCGTCGAGGCGGCCGACGGGACGGTGGTCGAACAGATCCCGACGGACTACGAGCTCAACGGCTACCCGGTCCACCTGCGCGCCGAGGTCGCCGAGGACGGCAGCAGCCTCACCGTCTGGCCCCGCGAGAGCAACGGGCCGATCAGCACGAGCACCTACAACGACGGGGTGCAGCAGATCGCCCAAGCGCAGCTGAAGGACATCGGTGTCATCGGTTGTATCGCCGGTGGTGCGGTCGGCGCCGCCCTCTTCGGCGCGATCGGTACCGTCCTCGGCCTGATCGCCCTCATCCTGGGCTCGATCCCCGGCCTGTTCATCGGTCTGGTCGCCGGTGCGGTGATCGGTTGCGTCGTGGGCTTCTTCGTCATCTGACGACCGCCGCGCATCACCCGAAGCCACACTGCCGGGCCGGATATCTCCGGCCCGGCAGTGCCGTCCTGACGGTCGGCACCGGAATCAACGGCGGCAGTTCCTGCCTCGTGATCTGACCGTCGCCGACGACGGTGATGCCCGATTCTCGCCAGACTCGCGGGGCGGGTGTTCGTAGCGTCGGATCCCATGGGAACCGAACTGATTGCCGTCGAACGGGATACGGGTATACGGAGGCCGGTGGTGTGGTTCATGGCGGTTGCCGCCGCCCTGGGCACCGCCGGCATCTACCCACTGCAACCTGCCATCGCGGCGGTGGGAAGGTCGCTCGACGCGTCACTGGCGGAGGTCGGGGTGGCATTGGCGTGCGGGCCAGTGGGGTACATGCTGGGGCTCGCGCTGCTGGTGCCGCTGATCGACCGCAGCGCACCACGGACCGTGGTATCGGTCCAATTCTGGGCGCTGGGAATCGCTTTGGCCGCCGCGGCCGCCGCGCGCTCGCCGTGGCTACTCGGCATCGCGGTCGGACTGATCGGGGCCGGATCCTCGGTCGGAGCCCAATTGAGTTCGGTAGCAGGACGATTCGCCGATCCCGGCCGACGGGCGACGGTGCTCGGAATCGTCACCGCGGGAATCTCGGCGGGAATCCTGGTGGGCCGCATCGTGGGTGGATGGCTGGCCGAGGCCATCGGCTGGCGGGGGATGCTGCTGTTGCTCGCGGCCGCCTGCGCGGCGGTGGGCTCGGCAGCCCGAGCGGTCCTGCCCGCCGCGAACGGGGACACCGCAACCAGCTATCTGAGCCTGCTGCGCGGCCTGCCCGGCCTGTATGCCCGCCACCCGATCCTCCGGCTGGCCGCGAGCCGAGGCGCCCTGTGGTTCTTCGCCTTCTGCGCGATCTGGGCGGGCCTGGCCGTGGCGCTCTCCGAGCCCCCGTTCTCCTACTCCCCCGAGCGCATCGGCCTCTACGCCTGCGCGGGCCTGCTCGGCATCATCGCCACCCGTATCGCCGGAACGTGGACCGACCGCGTGGGCCCCCGCCGCGTGATCCTCACCGGCCTCGCCCTCGCGGCCATCGCGACCGCGGCCCTGTCGGCAACGCTGTCCGACACCCCCATCACCCTGCTCTGCCTGGCGCTCTTCGACGCCGGACTGTTCGCCGCCCAGGTCGCCAACCAGAGCACCGTGCTCGCCATCGACCCGAGCGCCACCGCTCGCTTCAACAGCGCCTACATGCTCGTCTACTTCGTGGGCGGCAGCGCGGGTACCGCCTTCGGTGCGGCCGCGGTCGCCTGGTTCGGTTGGACCGCGACAACTCTCATCGCGCTGGTCACGATCATCCTTGCCGCCGCCATCACCCTCGTGGTCCGCAGCACCGGTGCGCGCCGCACCCGACCCTGACGATTCGAGCCCCGGTCAGCCGACTTCCATGGCGTCACGGACGATCCGGTCCACCGCCTGGGCCATCCCGGCGAGGTCGGCGTCGGGGTTGCGGGCGCTGCGGCGCACGGCGGCGTAGGGCAATTCGATGATCAACAGTGCCAGGCGTTCACGATCGGCCTCGCTGCGATAACCCAAGCGGTCGGCCAGATTTCGCATGGCGTCGTTCACCAGGGTCTGCCGGGCCGCGGCCGCCTCGCGGGCTTCGGCGCTCCATTGCGCGGATCCGAACGACTCCGGCCCGGCGAGCAGGACCGCCGCGTCGGTGGGGTGGCGCAGCGACCAGTCGGTGACGTGATGGGCGGCCCGCACGGCGGCCTCGTGCGGTGGATCGATCTCCAAGGCCGCGAGGAACCCGCGCTGAAATCGCTCGATCGTGCGCAGCCACAGACCCGACAGCAGCGCGGCCCGGTCGGGGAAACGGTAGTAGACCGAGCCGCTCGGGGCACCGGTGGCGGCCGCGATGGCGCTCATGGTGATCGCGGCGGCGCCGTCGGCGGCCGCGATATCGGCGGCGGCGTCCAGCAGCGAGTCGGCAGTGTGCGCGGGTTTCCTTGACACGTTCTAGAGAGTAGCCTCTAATTGCAATTAGAGAGTAGTCGCTAAATGAAAGGTCGCAGCTCATGGTGCGCAATGTCCACAGCCGCGTGATCGCAGCCGACGCCGGATCGGTCGGCCTGCTGCTCGATACCCTCGCCACCGACGACGACCAGTTGTGGCCCGTCGACCGTTGGCCTGCAATGCGTTTCGATCGGCCACTGGACGTCGGGGCCGACGGCGGCCACGGACGCATCCGCTACACCTGCGTGAAATACGTTCCGGGACAAGAGGTGCGGTTCCGATTCCACAGCCCGCGCGGCTTCGACGGAACCCACGGGTTCATCGTCGAAGCGGTGGATGCCACCCACACCCGCCTGGCGCACGAGCTGATCATGACCACCCACGGCTGGGACCGCCTCGCCTGGCCCCTCGTCTGGCGTTGGCTGCACGACGCCCTCCTCGAGGACTCCCTCGACCTCGCCGAAACCGCCCTGGTCCCGGGCACCCCGCCGCGCAGCCACCACAGCGCCTACGTCCGCTACCTCCGCGGACGCGTGCACAGCCACGAGGTGCGCAAGGAGCAGGCCCATGCCGAAACACGCTGAGGTACACGGCATCTTCGAGAAGATCGCCGGCTACTACGACCGCATGAACACCGTCATGACCCTCGGCGGCCACGCCCGCTGGTGCCGCGAAGTCGCCGCTCGGGCGGCCCCGCCCCCAGGCGGCCGCCTGCTGGACCTCGCCACGGGCACGGGTGCGATCGCCCTGGCAGCGGCCCGCAGATACCCCGCCGCCACGGTGACCGGAGTCGACTTCTCCGAGCGAATGCTGTTGCACGCCAAGACCAAACCCGGAGCACACGCGGTCCACTGGCTACAGGCCGACGCCACCCGCCTACCGTTCGACAACGAATCCTTCGACGCCGTCACCGAAGGCTATCTGCTCCGCAACACCGACAATCTCGCCGAGGCCCTCCACGAACAACGCCGAGTCCTCCGCACCGGCGGCCGCCTGGTCATCCTCGAAACCTGCCCACCCACCGGCCCCCTCGAGCCCCTGCTGGACTGGGCCCTGCGCACAATCGTCCCCCTGCTCGGCCGGCTCGTGTCCGGCGACCGCACCTCCTACACCTATCTGGAATCCAGCACCCGCACCTTCGACTCCCCTCGCCGACTCGCCATCCTGCTGAGCCATACCGGCTTCCACGACATCGGCTGGACCAGGAAGTTCTTCGGCACCAACGTCATCCTCTGGGCCACCAAGGCGCAGTGAGGGCAGGCGCGTCTCGACCGCCGTCGACTCCACCCCGGGACCTGCCATCGAATTCGCGATCGATCCGCGGCGACATCACCCTCACAGCTACAGTGAGCAAATCTGAAGCATGCACACTTCGCATGTTTCCCGGCGGATCGATACGAGGTGTACGACCAGTGAAGAGTTCGACTCGGATGCGCGTGCTGGCCGCGTCCGTGGCCTGCGGCACCGCGGCAGTGCTGGCGACACTGTCCCCCCAGGCCACGGCCGAGGAACCCACCGGCAAAACCCTTGTGGTGATAGGCGATTCCTTCTCCGCCAACGGCCAGATCCTCGACCTCCTGAACTCGAGCGGCGACACAGGCTGCAAACACGTATCCACCTCCTGGCCCACCCAACTCACACAACGCCTGGCCTTACCCCCGGACGACGTCGAAGACACCTCCTGCCAGGGCGGCTCAATCGACACCTCCGGCTGGACCCTGGCCCACCAGGTAAAACGAGCCATGTCCGACGGCGCCCTCGGCCCCCGCACCCACACCGTCACAATCCAACTGGGCATGAACGACGCCTGGGGCCTCGACACCCCCATCCCCCTCTCCCGAGCCTTCCCCTGCCTGACCGACCTACTCAACGGCTGCGGCCCCGAAGCCATAGACCAGGGCCGAGCCCCCGACCCCGAAACCATCACCGCCCAGACCTACGCCACCCGAATCCGCCAAGCAGTCGACTACATCCGCTACTACGCCCCCAACGCCCACATAACCCTCATCGGCTACCCCGAACTCCACACCCCCGGCCAAACCACCGCCTGCGCAACCATCCTCGGCCTCAACATAACCCAACCCCGAGCCTCCGCAATCACCGAATACCTCGACCACCTCGACACCGCCCAACGCCAAGCCGCCACCCTCCTCAACCTGGACTTCCTGGACACCCGAGCCCTGACCACCGGCCACGGCCCCTGCACTCCCACCCCTTGGCTCGACGGCGCCCTCGACCCCCACACCGAACTACTCGGCTTCCCCTGGCATCCCAGCGCCCAGGGCGACTCAGTAGTCGCCACAGCCATGCAACAGCGGATCACCCAACGCTAACCTCAACCGTGGGGCCAATTACGTTGAGCGGAACAACATCCCGTTCTTCATTCGCGGATTCACAGCGCAATAAGATCGCTCGCCTCCGGGAATCCATTGGTCCACGAGCTTCGTTCTGAATCAAACCGACTCTCGGTCGGCGGATGCCTGCAGGTCAGGGACCAAAAGTGGGGCGGGCGGGGCTCGAACCCGCGACCAATGGATTATGAGTCCACGGCTCTAACCGACTGAGCTACCGCCCCGGGCCGCGGCTGGTGCGCGGGCGTCGCGATGTTACCGCGACCGCTGGGGGAATGCCTACTCGAGAGCGGGGGCGGGGTGTCCTGCCCCGGGGAAGTGGGCAGGACAACGAGTGGGAGTCAGGCGGAGTGGTCGGCGATTTTGTTGAGTTCCAGCTGGTAGTAGAGGACGCCGAGGCCGAAGAGGAAGTTGAGGAGGAAGGCCAGGGCTGGGGTGCAGGTGCCTTCCAGGCCGGCGGCTTGTTGGGATTCTCGGATTCGGGTGCCGGTGCGCCAGAAGCTGATGAGGGCGGCTATGCCGGTCCAGGAGAGGAAGAGCATGACGAGGAGGGGGCCGGTTACGGGGGCTTCGGGGTCTCGGCGGAGGTCGGCCATTTCCTTGTGGATTTTGTAGTACCAGACGAAGAAGTAGATGCCGAGGGTGGTCAGGGGCCAGACCAGCCACACCAGCACCGGGTTGCGGGGTTTGATCGGGGTGACGAGGGTGGTGGTCATGGTGGTGAATCCTTTTGTTGTGGTGCGTGTTTCGAACAGCTGAGCAGCAGGGCCAGGCGAACGTATCCACGGGATCGTGACCGAATCGTGAAGCGTTAGTGTGGGCGGAGACCACGACGGCAGGAGGCAGGGCATGGCGGGACTGTTCGTGAACGCGCTGAAGGCGCATCAATGGATCTACGAGAACAGCAACGGGGTGGTCGGTCATCGGCTGCTGTTCGGTAACCCGACGCTGTTGCTGCGGACGATCGGGCGCAAGACGGGCAAGGAGCGCACCAATGCGCTGACCTACGCCAAGGACGGCGACAGCTTCCTGGTGACCGCGTCCAATGGCGGGTCGCCGCGGCCGCCGGGGTGGCTGGCGAACGTGAAGGCCAAGGGGGACTGCGAGATTCAGGTGGGGACCAAGCGGATACCGGTCACCGCCACCGCCACCTACCCCGACGATCCGGAGTACGCGCGACGGTTCCAGCTCGCGGACAAGGTGAACCAGGGCCGATACGCGCAGTATCAGAAGATGACGACGCGGCCGATTGCCGTGGTTGTGCTCACACCACGCTGAGCCGGGCGGGTCGGGTGGACCGCACGGGTAAGGGTCGACTACTATGTCGGACCTAGAGGGGAGTACTTCCCAAGAATCATTCCGGTCAGTACGGGCCGCGCCGTCGCGTCCCCCGGGTGGTTGCCCTTGGACAGGGTGAAGGAGACCTCGGCTGGTTTCCCCTGCCCGAGGAGGTCCCATGAGTCCTACCCTGTCCGTTCTCGCGAGTTCCACCACCATCCACACGGTCGGCACGCCCTGGCTGTGGACCGGAACCATCGTCGTGGTGCTGGCCCTGCTGATCTTCGACTTCGCGCTCACCCGACGCCCGCACGAGGTGTCGATGCGGGAGGCGATCGGCTGGACGGTCTTCTATATCGCCCTGCCGGTCGCGTTCGGCGTGTTCCTGTGGTTCAACAACGGCGGATCCCCCGCGATGGAGTTCTTCACCGGCTATCTGCTGGAGAAGTCGCTGTCGGTGGACAACCTGTTCATCTTCATGCTGCTGCTGTCGGCCTTCGCGGTGCCCGCGGCGCTCGCGCAGCGGGTGCTGCTCTACGGCATCGCCGGCGCGCTGGTGCTGCGCGGCATCTTCATCGCGCTCGGCGCGGCCGCCCTGGCCACCCTCGACTGGGCCTTCCTGCTGTTCGGCCTGATCCTGCTGGTCACCGCGGTGAAGCTGCTGGCCGACGCCCTCAGCGGGCACGAGCAGGACGTCGACATCGCCACCATGAAGTCGGTGCGCCTGCTGCGCCGCTTCTGGCCGGTCACCGATGACTATGTCGGCACCAAAATGGTCGTCCAGCAAGCGGATCCGGACCGGCCGTCGAAGCTGCGCCGCGCGCTGACCCCGCTGGCCCTGGTGGTGGGCGCGGTCATGGCCACCGACCTGGTCTTCGCCGTCGACTCCGTCCCCGCCGTGTACGGCGTCACCGGCGACCCGTTCCTGGTGTTCGCCACCAACGCCTTCGCCCTACTCGGTTTGCGCGCACTGTATTTCGTCCTGCACGCCGCCCTCTCGCGCCTGGTGCACCTGGCCTACGGCCTGGCCGCCATCCTCGCCTTCATCGGTGTGAAGCTGGTCCTGCACTGGGCGCACGGCATCTGGAGCGGTGTCCCCCAGATCCCCACGGCCGCATCGCTGCTGGTGATCATCGTGGTGCTGGCGACGGTGACCGTCACCAGCCTGCGCGCCACCCGCGGCGACAAGGGCCATACGCCGGAGACCGCCGCCGAGATCGGGTGAGGGACCGGTCAGCTGCCGCCTCCGCAACCACCGCCCCCGCAGCCGCCACCGCCGCAGCCGCTCCCGCCGCCGCAACCGCTGTGCCCGCCACCGCAGCCATGGTGGCCGCCCCCGTCGGACCCGCCGCCGCAGCCGCTCGAACCACCCCAGTCGCCGCTGGACCCGTAACCCCAGACGCTGCTGCGCCTTCCCCGAGGACGGGCGGGCTCTTCGCGGATGGCCTTGACCGTCACGACGATCACGCCGATCACAACACAGGCACAGAGAATTCCTCCGAGCATTGTTCATCTCCCCCTTTTCCCGCTGTCGTGGCGACCGCGGGATACGCCGAAAGCTACGCGAGGGGGAATCGGCAGGACAAACCCATTTTCTGGGGGACCCGACGTCGGTGTGAGCCCCGCGGAATTGGGTACCCGCCACGTCGGCTCGACACGAAGGCCGGGGCGAGTGGGTAGCGTGACGTCATGCGGCTGCAGCGTTTTCAGCGTCCACGGCTCGATCGGATCAATCGGGCCGTGGACGACCTGGTGCTACCGGAAGCGGTGTTCAAGACGTGTCCGTGGCAGCCCAGAGACCTGGTGGAAACCGGTCTGCGGCAATGGCTGCGGTGTTGCGGGGCCGCCATGCGCGACGATCAGGTGATCGGGATGCCCTCGCACGCGGTGGACGAGGCGTGGCACGGGCTGATCCTGTGCACGATGCGCTATGCCCGGTTCTGCGACTCCGCGTACGGCCGCTTCCTGCACCACTTCCCGGCCGGCGACGCGGTGACCGGGCCCGGCGCCGACTCGATGAGTGATCAACTGGGTCGCACCGTGGTGGCCTGGTCCCTGGTGGCCCGGCCGGGCGAGCGATGCGTGCTGTGGGATCTGGATACCGTTGTCGGAGTGGAGCATCCGTGGGGCATCCCGGCCGAGCGGGTGTCCGACATCGAGGACTCGCTGCGCTCGGGAGCCTGAAGCCGGATCAGAAGCTGCTGCCGCCGCCGCAGCTGCTACCGCCGCTACAGCTACTACCCCCACCACCGCCACAGCTACTACCTCCACCACCGCCACAGCTGCTGCCGCCACCGCAGCCACTGTGACCGCCGTGATGACCGTGGCCACCGCCGCAGCCGGAATTGCCGCCGCCGCAGCCGGTCGCGGTGCAACTTCCGATTCCGCCGGTGTAAGTGCGCCCGGTGGAGCCGAAGCCCTGCTGACCACTACCGGCGGTACCGCGTCGATACGTGCCGCTACGCCATTTCTGCTGACGCTGCCGACGCTGCCGCACAGTGGCCAGCCGATATCGGGCGAGGCTCATCAGGCACAGGCACAAGGCGAAGCCCGCTACGGCGATTACAGTCACGATCAATGCCCCCATGGCACGACGCTACCGACCCCTGGCCCGCAGGCACAGACCAGGGAATTCGGGTTGTCACGCGAGGTTTGACGCGCGCCCTGTCCGGGAACAGCCGATTACGTCAGCTTGACGCGCGCCGCGAAGAACCGGGCGACGGCCGGAGCGAACCGGTTGAACCGGTACTGCATCCACGCCTCCGGCGTCACCGGCACCACATCGCGTCCCCGCTCGACCGCCTTCACGATCTGCGCGGCCACCTTCTCGGGCCCGTAGCGGCGCGCGGCGTACAGCTTGTCGTAGCGCTGCTGCTTGGCCGCCTCCTCCTCCGCGGAAACACCCGAGAAGCGGGTGGTGGCAACGATATTGGTGTGCACGATGCCGGGGCAGATGGTGTGCACGCTGATGCCCTGGCCCGACAGCTCGGCGCGCAGGCAGTCGGAGAACATGAACACCGCCGACTTGGAGGTCGAGTAGGCGGCGAAGCCGCGCTGCGGGGTGTAGGCGGCCATCGAGGACAGGTTCACGATGTGCCCGCCGAGTCCGCGCTCGGCCATCGCCTTGCCGAAGGAACGGCAGCCGTTGATGACTCCGTGCAGGTTGATGTTCAGCACCCGGTCGAACTCGGCGGCGGAGGTGTCGAAGAAGTCGCCCGCCGCGCCCACGCCCGCATTGTTGATGAGGATGTCGGGCACGCCGTGCTGGGCGATGACCTCGTCGGCGTGCGCGGCGACGGCCTCCGCGGAGGACACGTCGAGCTGATAGGCGTGTGCCGTACCGCCTTCGCGTGCGATGAGTTCCGCGGTCTCCTTGGCCGAGTCGAGGTTGATGTCGCTCAACACCACCTCGGCCCCGCCGCGCGCGAACGCCAGCGCGGTCTCCCGCCCGATGCCGCTGCCGCCGCCGGTGATCACCAGCAACTGGTTCTCGAACGGGCGTTGCGCCACACCGACTTCGGCGCGCCGCAGCCCGCGCGAGGTCTCCCCCGTGCGCAGCGCGTCGATGAGCTCGACGGTGGAGGTGGCCAGCAGTTCCGGATGCGAGAACGGCAGCCAGTGCCCGCCGCCGACCTCACGCCGGTACAGGTTGGGCGCGTAGTCCTTGGTGTCGTCGTATCCGGCGGGCCGCACCGCCACATCGCGGCGCGCGATGATCAGCTGCACCGGCACCTCGGTGCGACGCTCGCGCGGATCTGCCATGCGCTGCAGGATGTTCGCGCGGTAGATGCGCATGCCGTCGAAGAAGTCGCGCCGGAACTCGGGCCCGAGCTTGATGTTCTCCGGCGAGGTCTCGTTCATCAGGCCGACGAAGCGCGACCACATCTTCTCGGTGCCCAGCGGCTTCAACACCACGCGCGGCACGCCCGGCGTCATGAACAGCCCGGTGTACATCGAGGACAGCAGCTGAGTGAACGGCCCCCACACCTTGCCGCGCGACAGGTTCGTCCGCGCCCACGCGCCCAGGTGGTCCAGGTTGGGCCCGGACACCGAGGTGAACGAGGCGACCCGGCCGACCGCCCGCGGCTCGCACACCGCCTCCCACATCTGCACCGAACCCCAGTCGTGGGCCAGGATGTGCACGGGCGCATCGGGACTCACCGCGTCGGCCACGGCGAAGAAGTCGGCCGCGAAGTGGTCGAGCCGGTAGTCCTCGGTGCGGTCGGTGCGGGTGGAGCGGCCGTGCCCGCGGGTGTCGTAGGTGACCACGTGGAAGCGGTCGGCGAGCAGCGGCACCACCCGATCCCACAGATGGTTGTCGTCGGGCCAACCATGCACCAGCACAATGGTTTCCGCCGACGGCTCACCGTATTCGTAGACGGCGATGTCGAATTCGCCGCTGCGCACCATGCGCTCGGCGGCGGGGATGACGGTGGGGTGATCGGTCACGATCTTCTCCTCGTTGAGACGGCGCTAGAGGTCCAGCACCAAACGTTCCCCGCCGCAACGGGATACACAGATGAGCATGTCGCCGGCCGCACGTTCGGCGTCGGTGAGCACGGTGTCGCGATGGTCGACGTCACCGGAGCGCACCCGCACCACACAGGTGCGGCAGAAGCCCTGACGGCACGAATACGAGCTGTCCGGACGGACCTTCAGCACTTCCTCGAGCACCGACTTGTCGGCCGGCACGTCGATGACCTCGCCGGTGCGGGCCAGCTCCACCTGGAAGGCGGTGCCGTTCACCACGGGGGCGGGCGAGAAGCGCTCGGAATACAGTTCCACGCCGGGCATTTCACGAACCCGGTCGGCGATGAGCTCGGTCATCACGACCGGGCCGCAGCAGTAGACGGAGGTATCCGAACCGACGCCCGCGAGCAGGTCCGCGGCGGTCGGAATCCCGTGCTCGTCATCGGTGCGCACGGTCACCCGCGAGCCGAACGACTCCACCTCCGACAGGAACGGAATGGTGTCGCGGGAACGCCCCGCGTACACCATGCTCCAGTCCACCCCGAGTCGATCCGCCATCCGGATCATCGGCAGGATCGGCGTGATTCCGATGCCGCCGGCCACGAAATGCACTCGCTTGGCGGAGGATCCGTATCCGGGCAGCACGAACGGAAAGGCGTTGCGCGGTCCGCGCACGGTCAGCGCGGTGCCGACCTTCAGCTCGTCGTGCACCTCCAGCGATCCGCCGTTGCCCTCTGGAATCCGCCGCACCGCAACGCGATACGCGTGCCGATCGGCCGGGTCACCGCACAGCGAGTACTGCCGCACCCGACCCGAGGGCAACTCCAGATCCAGGTGCGCGCCCGGCCGCCATTCGGGCAGCCGCCGCCCGTCGGGCGCGGTCATCAGCAGACTGATCACGTCGGTGTCGTGCGCCTCGACCCGGCGTTCCACCACGACCAGCGGAATCCGCCAGTCGTTCACCGGAGCCTGCGGCTCGTGCCGGTTCACAAAAGTGGTCCAGCGCAACCGGCTCTCGGCGATGAAGTTCACCACCCGGGTGGCACGGTCGGCGCGGCCCTTGCCGAACAGGTCCTGCGGCGGCACGGTCGGGACGGGACGAACCGCGCTCACACCCTCACCTCGCCGCGCTCGGCTCCGGCGTGCGCGAGTCGCGCTGTAGCCGTGGCCTGCTCACGCCGCGCGACCCCGCCGCGCGCGAATTGCCCTGTGCCCATGGTTCTCTCGTTCACGAGGCCATCGCCCGGGCGGCCGGGGACTGTGCCAGATACGCGACGGCCTGCGCGGTCGAACCGACGGTCTCGGGGGTGTAGCCCGGCTTGAAGGTCGAGAGCGCGCTGATCAGCAGCGACGGGATACCCGGAATCGACCGCCGCCACATGCCCGCGAAGATGCGCCCGATCAGCATCGGATAGCGGTGGTCGGGCAGCGAGGGATCGGCGTGCACCAGGAACTTGGTGCCGCGCAGGATCAGCGCGATGAAGATCGGGAAGACCATCAGCATGAGCGCGCCGCGGCGCACGTATCCGATCTCGAAGTACTCGGCCACATCGTGGGCGACCATGCGGTGTTCGACCTCTTCGGCCCCGTGCCAGCGGAACAGGTCCAGCATCTGCGGGTCGGCGTCGAACTTCTCCAGATCGGCGTTGATCACCCAGTCGCCGAGCCAGGCGAAGAAGTGCTCGAGCGCCGCGATCACGCCGAGACGCTCGACCAGCTGTTGCTGGCGCACGGCCTCACTGGCGGCCTCGCGCGGGCCCAGCGTCTTGCGGAAGATGTATTCCGTCTGCCGCACATACGGTTCCACGTCGATGCCGTGCGCCGCGAGCACCTCTTCGAGCGCGCCGCCGTGACTCTCGGCGTGCATGGACTCCTGCCCGATGAAGCCGATCATGGCCTCCCGCAGCTTCTCGTCCTTCACCAGTTCGAGGGCTTCGCCGAAGGTCACCAGGAACATGCGCTCGCCCTCGGGCAGCAGCATGCTCAGGGCATTGAGGACGTGGGAGGCGATCGGTTCCTTCTTCATCCAGACCGGTTCGGTCCGCGACCAATCGAACTTCACATTGCGCGCCTGCAGGGCTACCTCGCCGGGTTCCGTCACCGGTCGGCGGCCCAGATTGGGAAGTAGCTTCATCGGTACTCCTGGTCTCATATCGCGTTTGCTGCGTGAGCGTAGCAATATTCTACCTATGTATGAAACCACGAGTTACAGCTAATTCGTATCGACGCCGAGCGGCTCCGGCGGCCGCAGCCGCGCCACCAGCTCCCGGCGGCTGCGCACACCGGTCTTGGCGAAGATCGCCTTCAGATGATCTTGCACGGTATACGCCGACAGGTGCAGCGCCCGCGCGATCTCGGCGGTACTGCGCCCACGCAGCACCAGATCGACCACCGCCCGCTCCCGCGCGGTAAGCCCGCAGGCCGCCACCACCAGCGACAGCAGATCCACCACTCCGGGCCGCTCGAACGTCACCGCCACCGCGCCCGGCGGCGCGCCGGTCAGCGGGGCGGCTCGCACCACCCACCACTCGCCGGTGACCGCGCGCACCCGCGCCGCCGCCCGGCGACCCGGAAACCGCACCGCGGCCACCGCGTCCGCGATCGGACCGAAGACGACGCCCGACGACGGCGGACGCAGCCGGGCCAGCACCGCCGACGCGTCCGGGGTCATGGCCGACACCGTGTCGTCCGCGTCGACGACGAGCACCGCCGGACCCGTCAATTCCGGGGCCGTGGACACCGGCCCGGTCAGCAGCCCCCGGCGGATCCCGCTCGCGATCACCGGTCCCAGCGCGGCGATCTCGGTGGCGTCGTCCTCACCGAATCCGGTGGCCCCGCCCGCGCGGTACATGCCGAAGGCGCCCCAGCCGACCTCCGACACCCGGCAGACGCACCGCAGCTCGTGCTCGAAATCGAAACGCGGCCGCAGGAATTCGCGGTACCGCAGGCTGCGGGCGGGATCACCGGCCGACTCGAGCGCCAGCACGCCGACCGGGTTCGGTCGCACCGCCAGCTCGGCGAGGCGGTTGAGATCGGCCGGGTCGGCGTTCTCGTAGCGAGTGAACTCGCTGTCGCACAGCTCGATCGGGCGCGTGCCGACACTGGCGGTGACCAGACCCGTCGCCGGATCGGTGCTCGCGGCACACAGGAATTCGACGCCCATCGCGCGATCCAGCAGCTCCGCCGCCTCGAACAGAAAGTCGTGCGTCTCGAGCCCAGCGGCCGCCAGCAACTCCATGCGGGCGCGCAGATCCCGACGTCGAACCCCAACCACCAGCCAATCCTGCACCGGAACAGGCGAAGTCACCAGATTTCTGGGATGGCCCCGGCGCGGGCGGGTACGCGACGGTGAGTGCATGAGCACCATGGGGCGGACAGAGCACGTCGACACCCGGGACATGAAGGCCGTGCACGCCGGACTGCTGCGCGAATTCGGCGGGCTGCCGGATCTGGTGACCACGGCGAGCACCGAACGGGTGCCGGCGGTCGCGGGACACGCGCGACTGCTGCTCGACATTCTCGAACACCATCACTCGGGCGAAGATCGGCTGCTGTTGCCCAAGCTCGTCGAGCGTTGCGGCGCGCAGCTCACCGAATCGCTGGGAACAGCGGAGCGGCAGCACCGCGAAATCCACGCCGGAATCGAGAACGCGGAAGCGGCCCTGGCCCGCTGGGAGCGGCAGCCCACGGCCGAGGCGGCGCGACCGCTCGCCGCGCACCTGCGTGATCTGCACCGCGCGCTGGCCGAGCACCTCGAGACCGAAGAACGCGAACTCCTGCCACTCGCGGCCCGCCACCTGACTCCCGCCGAATGGCACGAGCTCGGCGCGAGCGGCGCGGCCGCGCTTCCGAAACGCCTGGCCCCCATGGTCTTCGGGATGCTCACCGCCGACGCCCCACCCGACGTCACCGCGCTGATGCTCACCGCGGTCCCCGCCGCGCCACGACTCCTGTTGCGCCTGACCGCGACCCGCAGCTACGCCCGCTACCGACGCCGCATCCTCGGCCCGGTCGCGTGATCGGCGCAGCACAGCCCATCGGATGCCGCGCGAAACCCAGGTCCGGTCGCGTGATCCGAGCGCCGCACCCGTCCATCGGATGCGGCGTGAAACCCAGGTCCGGTCGACCGGCCCGAACGGCGCAGCCATCCGATGTGCCGTGAAATGTCGGCTCGATCGACCGACCCGAAGGCCGCAGCGGGCAATTGATGCGGCCCAGACCTCGCTTCGCCATCCGGAGCGCGGGCGAGGACCGGCGGCGCGGGAGGGGGGTGCCGCCGGTCCTAGCGTTCCGGGGGTCTAGCTGTCGACGTGCACGTGCGGCCGCTGCGACCGCCGCGGGATGGCCCGGCGCAGGATCTCGCGGGTCACCGGCGCGACCTCGCCCTCGCCGAAGAACATGAACCGCATCAGGTTGACCAGCGGGTTGCCTTCGGTCCATTCGAAGTACACGTGCGGGCACTCGCCGGTGCGGTCGCGGATGGCGATCAGAATGGAGGCGATGCAGTTGGGCACGGCCGCGGCCTCGACGGTGAGGATGTGGTAGTCCTCCACATCCACCTCGGTCACGTTCAGCGTGGTGCTGAACTCCGAGGGATCCTTCACGATGACCTCGAGGAAGAGGATGGGCTCGTCCGCCGGGATGTGGCTCTCGCGCCGCTGATCGGCTTCCTTCTCCGCGTACTCCTCCGGCGAGCGCCCATCGGTGATGTCGTGGGTGACGATGCGAATCTCACCGCGCTCGGCGAGCTGATCGATCATCTGGCACGCCTTCTCGTCGAACACCACGTCGACGGCCCGCAACTCGAAGGCCCGGCGGATGCGGGAGGCGAAGGACACCACCATGATCGCCATGATGAACAGGATCGACAGGTGCAGACCGGCGGGCTTTTCGATGATGTTGTCGATGGTGGTGTAGGTGAAGATCAGCGATACCACGCCGAATCCGAGCACGCGCGAGTACTGCTTCTTACTCCAGGCCGAAATGCCCACGGCCACGGCCGCGGACGTGATCAGCACCAGCACACCGGTGGCATAGGCCGCGCCTTGCGCGTCCACATTCGCGTTGAAATACCAGGTGATGGCGAATGAGACCAACCCGAAAACCAGCACCAGCGGCCGAATCTGGCGCGCCCATTCGGGTGCCATGCCGAAGCGCGGCAGGTAGCGCGGCACCAAATTGAGCAGACCCGCCATGGCCGACGCGCCCGCGAACCAGAGGATCGCGATGGTGCTGATGTCGTAGACGGTCCCGAAGGCATTGCCCAGATATTCGTGCGCCAGAAAGGCCAGCGCGCGGCCGTTGGCCTGTCCACCGTCCTCGAACTCCTTTTCGGGAATGAGGACGGTGGTGATGAAGCTGGTGACGATGAGGAACCCGCTCATGATGAGCGCCGCGGAGGTCAGCAGCTTGCGGGTGCCGATGATGCGGGTGCGCGGGTATTCCTTGGAGTCGGCCGGATTGCCCTTGATCTGCGGCATGACCGCGACGCCGGTCTCGAAGCCGGAAATGCCCAGGGCCAGCTTCGGGAACACCAGCAGCGCGACGCCGATCATGGCGAAGACATTGCCGTGCTTGGCCGTCAGCAGATGCGTCCAGTCGGTGACCAGGTGCGGCGCCTGCAGCACCTTCACGATGCCGACGACCGCGACCACCAGGTTCAGCGCGAGGTAGGCGCCGACCAGCCCGACCGCTATGCCGATGGCCTCACTGAAACCCCGGAGGAACACCGCCGCCAGCAGAGCCAGCAGCACCAGCGTGATGGTCATGTTCTGGTCGTGCAGGAAGGACGGCATGAGCGGGTTCTCGACGATGTGGGCCGCACCGTCGGCCGCCGAGAGCGTCATGGTGATGGTGAAGTCGGTGGCGGCGAAGCCCAGCAACACCAGAATGGCGAACTTGCCCCACCAGTTCGGCAGGAACTTCGCGAACATGGCGATCGAGCCGCCACCGTCGTGACTCTCCCTGGCAACCCGCCGGTAGACCGGCAGCGCACCCAGCAGGGTCAGCGCGACCAGCACGAGCGTCGCCAGCGGCGACAGCACGCCCGCGGCCAGGGCCGCGATGCCGGGCTGGTAGCCGAGTGTCGAGAAGTAGTCGACACCGGTGAGGCACATGACCTTCCACCAGGAGTGCTGATGCTCCTTGGGTGGCTTCTTGGCCATCGGGCCGGTGATCTGCGCGTACTGGTCACCCGAGTCCTCGAGTAGCCAGTTCGCGAAGCGCGAGCGCGGCCGTACGTCGGTGGTGGTCAAGGAGTCCTCCCCGGAACTCTGTCTGTCCGGTTTCCCGAAAATATTCCGTAAATGACGTGACGAATCTACTCACGGCAAACCGGGCGCACACACACCCCGCGCCGTGAGTACTTCAGACTGTTGTGCTAGTTCAGATAGGCCGCGATGGCATTGGCGATGGCCTGCGCGAATCGGGCGCGGCCGTCGGCAGATTCGAGGACGGCGGCGTCGCCGGGATCTCGCATGTTTCCGCACTCGACCAGTGCGGTGGGCCGCTCGGAGAAATTGAGTCCGGCCAGATCGGCGCGCGGGTCCAGGCCGTCGGAGCCGACGTAGTTGGAGTCGGTGAAGCCCGCGCCGACCATGGTGTCGCGCAGGGTGGTGGCCAGCTGCACCGACGGCCCGGACTGGGCGTCGTTGAGCGCGGGCGAGGAGTAGGCGACGTGGAAGCCGTGGTCGCCCGCGGGCGCGCCGTCGGCGTGGATGGAGACCACGGCCGCCGCGCCGACGCGATTGCCGAGGGTGCCGCGATCGTCGACGCAGGGCCCGACCCCGTCGTCGCTGTCGCGGCTCATGATCACGTGATAGCCGCGGGCGGTGAGCAGATCGCGCACCCGCTGCCCCACATCCCAATTGAACTCGTGCTCGGTGTACCCGTCATTGCCGCTGGTACCGGTGGTGTTGCAGGGCTTCATGCCGCCGCGCCCGTCGGGCACCTGGGCATTGATCTGGTCGGGATGGGCTGCGCCGCCGCCATTGTGGCCGGGATCGATGACCACGGTCTGGCCGGCGATCGGGAACAGCGGAACGGCCGGGGACTGCTGGGAGGGGTGCGGCTCGGACGCCGAAACCGGTGTGGCGGTGAGGCTCTGCCCGCAGCCCGCGATCAGCAGGGCGGCGGTCAGGGCTGCCAGGGACGTCCAGTGTCGGTGTCGCACGGGACAAACGATAACGGTTCAATCACGAACGAGTAAGTCAGTGTTCGAGTTTGCGCAGCAGCGCGTGGAGTGTGCGCAGGTCGGACGGGTCGAGCGTGGCCAATTCCGCGGGTGCGGGATACGGCGTGGCGAGGGCCTCGGCGAGGACCTCCTCACCCGCCCGGGTCAGCGAGATGAGTTTGCTGCGCCGATTGTTCGGGTCGATCTCGCGGGTCACCAGGCCGCGCTCCTCGAGATCGTTGACCACGACGGTGGTGGCCGGGGCGTCCATTCCGGCCGCCACCGCCAGCTGTTTAGCGCTCAGCGCGCCCGGAAGCAGCCGCCGCAACACCCGAAACCGGCTGAACGGCATGCCGGTTCGCTCGGCCACCGCGCGCTTCCAGGCGTCGCGGGTGTCCACCACGACGTGGTTGAGCTGCCGCCAGACCTCATCGGTCGTGGGCGTGTCATCCGGCATGAGCGGGGACCTTCTGTTCCAGCAGGGGGGCGATGCGATCTCGCGAACGGTACGCCCAGTCGGTATTGGCGGCCACGCCCAGCGCGGTCACGGCCATGGCGAAACCCGTGATGGTCCACCACAATCCGGCACCGGTGAGCGCACCACACAGTGCCACACCGAGACTCACGCCGACCTGACGGCTGGTGGAGGCCACCGCCGACGCCGCGCCCGCGCGATCGAGCGGCATGCCGCTGACCGCGGTGGTGGTGATGGGCGCGTTGACCATACCGAAACCGATGCCGAACAGGGCGAAGGTGATGACCAGCTGCCAGATCGGGGTGTCGGCGCGCAGCAGGGTGAGACCGATGGCGGCCACGGCCATCAGGCTGCCCGCCATCAGCAGCGACGGCTTGGTGCCGTGGCGTCCGACCAGGCGGCCCGACAGCGGGGAGAAGACCAGCATGCCCAGCGCCATCGGCAGGTAGAGCAGTCCGGTGTGCACGGCCGAGAAGTGGCGGGTGCCTTGCAGATACAGCGACATGTCGAACAGGAACGCGCCCAGCGCCGCGAACGAGCAGACCGCGATGACGGTGGCCGAGGAGAACGGGAAGCTGCGAAAGAAGCGCAGATCGATGAACGGCGACGGGTGCCGCGACTCGTGCCAGACGAATCCGGCCAGGGCCAGCGCCGAGACCGCGAAGACGGCGGGCTGCCGCTCGATCAGGCCGAACACCAGCGTGAACATCACCGCGATGGCGAGCAGTTGCCCGATCGGGTCCATGCTGCGCGGATTGGCCGACTTCGATTCCGGCACATAGACGGTGGTGAGCACCAGTGCGACCGCAACGATCGGCAGATTGATCCAGAACACCGACTGCCAGCCCAGGCTGTCGATGAGCAGGCCACCGACCAGGGGGCCCATCGCCGTCGAGATGCCCACGACCGCGCCCCACACGCCGACCGCGCGGGCCCGCTCCACCTTGCCGGTGAAGACGGTCGTAATGATCGACATGGCAACGGGATTCAGCATGGAACCGCCGATGGCCTGCAGGAACCGCGCGCCGATCAGCACCTCGATGGTGGGCGCGAGGCTGCACAGCAGCGATCCGGCCGCGAAGGTGAGCAGGCCGATGCGGAAGACGCGCTTGCGGCCGAAGCGGTCGGCGGCCGCGCCCGAGAGCATGAGCAGGCTGGCGAGGGTGAGGGTGTAGACGTCGACGATCCACTGCAGCTTCGACAGCGGCGCGCCCAGATCGGCGCGGATAGTGGGGATCGCGACGTTCACGATGGTCGCGTCCATGGACGAGATCAGCAGGCTGAGGCAGCAGGTGACCAGGATGATCGTCTTCCGGCGCGCACTCAGCCCCTCGACAGTTGTAAGCACACAATGATTGTGCTTTCACAACCATTCCGAACGCAAGTGATTCTTTCGGTGGCGCAGGTCACCTCAGTGCCGGGGTGGCGTCAGCTCTCCGATCAGACCCCACAGCACATCCAGCACGTCCTGGGTCTGCTGCTCGGCCGTGCCGTAGGTGTGCGCGGAGACCGTGAAACCCGGACCGAAGGAGGCCGAGGCGACTTCCGGGTCGCCCAGGTCGGACCACCCCCATTTACTGCCGAGAACCTGCGGCAGGCGGGCGGTCCCCCAGTCCTGGCGGGTGCCGTCGGCGGCCCTCTCGGCGGGTTCTTCCATCCAGGCCAGGATCGGGCTGTCGGGATCGGCGCGAACCTTGGCCGCCAGGAAGTCGGCGACGTCGGCGGTGCTCGTGCTCGACAGCTCCCAGTCGCCGCCGCCATGGGTGGCGGTCAGGCCGTATTCGGCGGCCACAGCGTCGATGGCCTTGGGGTATTTGGCGGAGAGCCGGTCCGCCGCGGCGTCGTCGGACTTGCGGATCATGCGTTCACACAGGTCCCGGTCGCCCGCGGAGCCGTCGCCGTGACGCAGCGCGTAATCGGCGATGTAGAGCTTCGAAATCGACAGGGCCGCACGCTCTTCGGTCTCGTTGGCGGTGCCCCAGCCGACGCCGGGGACCAGGGTGCGCACCGAGATCGAGGTCCGGTCGGGCACGTCCAGCGGCTGGATGTCGGTGGGTACGGGCTGGGCGGCGCCCGCTGTTCCGGACCCAGCCAGGCACGCCCCGGCGATCAATGCCGCGAGAACTCCGGTCCGACAACCCATTGCCACCTCCGCGTTCGCGTTCCGCCCAGTCCACCTTGCGCCGATGGACTGGGCGGTTGTTCACGACACGCCGAATCAGACGGTGAGGATGGTGCGGCCGACGGCCGCGCGGGAACCGATCGCGGCATGCGCGGCGGCGGCCTCCTCCAGGGGGAACGTCTGGCCGATGACGACCTCGAGGTCGCCGGCCGCGGCCGCGGCCTGGGCCCGGTCGTGCAGAGCGGACCAGTCGGTGTCCGGGGTGGCGATCTCGAACAGGGAGACCAGGGTGATGCCCTGGGCCGCAGCGGTTTCCGCGTCGACAGCGGCGAAACCGCCCGCGGAGTTGCCGTAGGCGATGAGCTGACCGCCCGGCTCGATCGCGGTGAGCGCCGCCCGGCCGATCTCGCCGCCCGCGCCGTCGAGGACCACCTGGACGCCGCCGGTCCGATCCCGCACCTGCTCGGCCCAATCGGGCTGGGAGTAATCGACCACCTCGTGCGCGCCGAGCCGTTGCGCCAGTGCGAGTTTCGCCTCGCCGCGCGCGGCGGCGATGACCCGGGCACCGGCCGCCCGGGCCAGCTGGATGAGCAGCGTGCCCAGACCACCGGCGGCGGCCGTGATCAGCACCCACTGCCCCGGCACGATCACCGCGTGATCGGCGACAGCGAGCGCGGTGCGTCCGTCGTGCGCGAGGGCCGCCGCTTGCACGAAGCTCAGCTCGTCCGGGACGACGGCCAGGGTGGCGGCCTTGGCCAGCGCCCGCTCGGCGTATCCGCCGATCGGCAGTCCGCCACCGATCCCGCTGGCGGCCGTGGGGGTGGCCACCCGCTTGCCGATCCACTCCGCGTCCACGCCCGGCCCGACCGCCTCGACCGTGCCCGCGACCGCACCGCCCGGCACGAACGGCGGCTCGACCGGGAAGAAGTTGACGGCCCAGCCGCTGCGGATGGTGGTGTCGAGGAACATCACGTCCGCGGCCGCGACCCGCACCACCACCTCGCCCGGACCCGCGACCGGGTCGGGAGCCTCGGTCACCGCCAGCACCTCGGGTCCGCCGAATTCCTTCGCCTGCATCACTCGCATGTCATTGCCTCTCGGTCGAACTCGTTCCGTGTGTCTGAATCGAGCATCGAACCTCGACTTACGTTGAGGTCAAGCGGAGTCGTGAAGGTTTCTCCGAGAGCGAACCGAGTGTGATCCATTTTCGAGGCAAGCAGCCTTGACTTCGACTCATACGACCGAATAGTTTGGTAACCGCGGCGAGACCCGCCGCCCACCCCCGGGACGACGAAAGGTGTCTCATGACCACCCCGCTGCTGAACGACATCCGCGAAGCCACCCGCGCCCGCGAAGCCGCCAAGCAGGCCGCCCAGGCCGCCGACGCGATCTGGCGCGACAAGATCAAGAACGCCACCGCCGCCGGCGAGCGCGTCTTTCTCATCGCCAAGGCCGCGGGCGACATCACCACCTCCCGCGTGTACCAGATCCGAGACGGCGTCCGCACCGGAAGCCGCTGAACTCCAACCCGTTCCGCACGTCTCCCGCGGCATCGCCGCAGAACTTGCGCGCAGCCATGGGAACCCTCCGGCCACAGCACGATTCCAGCCGCCGCGTTCCACCGGTAAGCCGCAACGGATGTACTCGGCGAAGACCGGATATCGGTGCCGATGACCACCGTCACCGCCAGCCGGCCGGACGCGCTGCCTGACCGATTCCGGGACCGCCGGCGGTCGGCACGATCCGCGTCGAGAGGGCGGTCGCCGGCAGCACGAGCGGGGATCCGCGCCGCTGCGACGGGCACAGTCCGCGAACTCGTATGCCATGTCTCGAAGCTGGGGCGGCGCATGCGAGAATCGGTGCGTGCATGATCAGCTGAAAGGGTGGATCGAGGAGCTGACCGGTGGGGACAGCACTCGGGCCATGGCGGTGGTGACGGGGATTCCGCAGGCCACCCTGGCGCGGCATCTGGCGTTGCCGACACCGCCGGTGGAGACGCTGATCGAGATCGCTCGGGCCTACAGCGCCAATCCGGTGGAGGTGCAGGTGGTGGCGGGGATCATTACCGAGGCCGAGGCGCAGCGGGCCGGGTCCGGCAGCGCGATCCGGCAAGCCTCCACGCGGCAACTGCTCACCGAGTTGTTGCGGAGGGATAAAGAGGCGGAGGACACGCCGGAGCGCAGACCATCGCGCGGGGAGGCCGGGGCGAGGCTGTTCCGGTGAGCAATATCGCGCCGATCCTCGCCGCCCTGTGCGCGCTCGCCGCGGCGGCGGCCCGGCTGCCCCGCTGGAAGGCCCCCGAATCGCGGCCCTTCACGATCGGTATGGCGTTGCTCGCGGTCTGGGCGGTGCTGCGCACCCCCGCCGTCAACGGGTCGGCCAATCGGATGACCTTGCCGAGTGGGCATTTCGAGGGCTTCCCGGGGCTGATCGCGGATGTGTCGCTGGTCGCGGCCGGAGCCCTGATCGGGGTGACCGTGGCAGACGCCTGGGGACGGGCGCTGTTGAAGCGGGCCTTCTACATCGGGCTGCTCGCGGTCGAAGCCGCGATGTTGCTCACCTACGACCCGCTGCATCCCTCGTCGGTGACCGTGCAGACGCACAACTGGATTCTGGCGCTGGCGGGCCTGGCGGTGAACGCCGCGGTGCTGGCCGGGTCCGTGCTCAGCTATCGCAGCGTGCCGACGCGATTCCGATTACCGTTGTCGCTGTACATGTTCGGCGGATTGAGCGGTCTGACGCTGGCGATCATCCGGGTGGTGACGCTGCTGCACCCAGCGGGACCGCAGGTGAATTCATGGTCGCCGATCGTCAGCATCCCGATCTTCGGATTCGCCCTCGGGTCACTGATCGCCGGCCGGCGCATGCGCGACCAGGAACTCGAAGACATCGACGCCTGACCGCTCGGCTTCGATAATGCCGGTATGCAGCACCCGGATTCCCTCACTTCCGACCCCGCGCCGAGCCCGGCCACCGAGCGTAATTCCCGGCTGACCGACACCACCCGCGTGGAGACCTTCAGCGACGGCGTCATGGCCATCGCGATCACCCTGCTGGTCCTCGAGATCCGCGTCCCCGAGACCGAGGACGGCAATCTGTGGCACGAGCTCACCGGCCTGTGGCCCAGCTACCTCGCCTATGCCGGTTCGTTTCTGACCGTCGGCGTGATATGGCTGTGCCACCACCGCTTCTTCGGCCGGATCCGGAAGATGGACGGCCTGCTGCACTGCGGCAATCTGCTGCTGCTCCTGGCGGTGGCGTTCCTGCCGTTCCCGACCACCGTGCTGGCCCACCATCTCGAGGACGGCGGCTGGAATGCGAGAGTGGCGACGGCCTTCTACGGTGTGGTGGGCGCGTTGCAGGCGGCGGCCTGGTTCGTGATGTGGATCGCGCTGCGCCGCGATCCGGATCTGTTCGAGCCCGGCTACGACGCCGTCTTCGCCCGGCGCGAGAGCATGCAGGCCGTCGTGGGTTTCGTGGTCTTCGACGTGATCGCGGCGATCGGCCTGCTGCTGCCCGCGGCGGCGCTGGTGCTGTATCTGGCGGCCGTGCTCGGCTACGGCGTCAGCAGTACCCGCAACCACGTGCTCTCCCGCGCCTGAGCGGATTCCGATCATCGGGACCGGCGTTTGCCAGCGGCTTCGCGCTCGGGTAGCGCGGTGGGTTCGGTGCGCTTATGCTCGTCCGGCAGATCCGAATCCGCTTGTCGGTCCGCGCATTTCGCACGGCCCGCGCACCCGGGTGCGGTCGGGGGCACCCGGGCGTTCGCCCAGGTCGAGGTAGTGCGGAAGTACGGAGCGTGTCGGAATCAGTGAATCCGCCGAGCGGGGAGCACCATACCGTTCGGAGTCAGCGCCTGCCCTATGCGATGTCGGCGGGGGCGCTGGCAATCACGGCGGGCGGGGTGGCGGTCGCGGTCTTCTTCGCCCCCAATGAATTCCGGTTGCCGCTGGCGATCGGTGCGAGTGTGGCGGCGCTGTCGCTGACCGCCGCGATCACGATGGCGGTGTACTACCGGGAGCGGGTGCGCTGGGTCCGGCAGGAGGCGCTGGGCTATCGGGCGCAGGCCGAAGCCCATGTCGCGACGGCCATGTCGGCGACGCAGGCGCGAATCGCCGAGTCGGAGGCCAGGATTCACGGCCTCCAGGAGCAGGTGAACCAGCACTCCCGCACGGCCAGGGAAAGCGAGAACCGGCGTGCCGCGGCCATGGCCGCCTTCGCCGGGGCGGCGGGTCGTATGCAGGCGATGAGCACCAGCATGCTGGCCGAACTGCGCGAGATGGAACATCGGCACGCCGATCCGAAGGTGCTGGCCGATCTGCTCGAACTCGATCACCGCACCGCCCAGGCGGGGCGGCTGGCGGACAGCATCGCCGTGCTCAGCGGCGCGCGCTCGGGCCGCCGCTGGGCCAAACCCATTGCCATGGAGTCGATCCTGCGCGGCGCGATGGGCCGGGTCGCCGGGTATCAGCGCGTCCGGTTGCGCGCCATCACCGAGATCGCCATCGCAGGGCATGCCGCCGAGGGCATCATGCACGCGCTGGCCGAGTTGCTCGACAACGCCTGCAACTTCTCCCCGCCCACCACCGAGGTCCACGTCTACGCCGCCGAGGTTCCCGCCGGCATCGTGATCACCATCGAGGACAGCGGCCTGGTCATGAGCGAATCCGCCTTGCGCCGCGCCGAATCCGCGGTCTCCCGCGAGCACCGCCGAGCCGACCTGTCGTCCTTGTCGGGCACCCGCCTCGGCCTGGCGGTCGTCGGCCACCTGGCCCGCAAGCACGACCTCACCGTCAGCTACCGCCCCTCAGCCATCGGCGGCACCGCGGTCGTGGTGGTCGTCCCCCGCGAACTGACCACCCGCCTGGAGCGCAATTCCGGCACCTTCAACCGCCTCACCCCGGTAGGGGCGGATGCCGCCCGACCCGCGAACCCCGCTGCCAGCAGCCAAGATTCCACCTCGGACAGAGCCGACACCAGCCCGGCGGCGATTCTTCCCCCTGCGGCGGTCAGCGGGCCGATCCCCATAGTCGACCTGCCCCCGGCGGCTCCAGCCGCGAGCCTCGACGAAATCGCTCAGCACGCAGCCACTTCCAGCGGCCTCCCCAAGCGCCGCCGCGGCAGCACCCTCGCGGCGGTACACCCGGACGGCCTCGCCGCCCCGGCCACCGCTCCCCCGCCGCGCCCACCCGCCCGCCCCTCGGCGATGGCGGCCTTCCAACGCGCTGTTTCCGGCCGCGGAGTCCCCGGCGGCTCAACGACTTCACCGCTCACCAACCTCGGTCCGGCCGGTCCCGGAGACCACGCCACGCCGACCGGTTCGGCCGGTGGCGTGGTGCCGCCCGGCGGCGAACCCGCCTCGGCCGCGCCGTCACCGAACCGCCCGGGACCCGACACCGGCAGCGGCGACGACACGTCGCTGCTCCCGTCCTCGCTGCTGGACGCGGTGCGGCGCGGCGAGTTTCGCGAGAACGCGCGCGCCGCGGCCCGCTACGACACGGGCTCCTTCCCCGCCGCCACTCCACCCGCGTCGGTCGCCGAGGACAGCACCGGCCCGCGGTCGCCCGGCTTCCGACACGATGGCCCGCACCGCGAAACGTATGGTGGCACACCATTTCCTGCGTCCGAGGCCCCCTCGGAGCTCGAGCGATGACCGCGTCCCACGACTACCGCGGTGGCGCGTTTCCCATCCCTGCGACCCTCTCGGAGACCGATCGATGACACCGTCCGCCACAGATTTGGGTTGGCTGTTGGAGCAGCTGCTGGTGCGTACGCCGCGGGCGCGGCATGCGCTGCTGCTGTCGGGGGACGGGTTGAAGATCTGTCATACGGCGGGGCTGGGGACCGACAGCGCGGATCAGCTGGCGGCCATCGCGGCGGGGATTCAGAGTCTTTCGCACGGCGCGTCGGTGGAGTTCGGGGACGGCCGGGGTGGGGTTCGGCAGTCGATGACCGAGTTCTACGGCGGGATTCTGTTCATCGTGGAGGCCGGGGTGGGGGCGCATATCGCGGTGGTGGCCGCGGAGGACGCCGACGCGGGGCTGGTGGGCCATCAGATGCGCGAGCTGGTCGAGCAGCTCGGCGAGCATTTGACGGCCGCGCCGCGGGTTCCGGGGGCGAGCGTGTCGTGACCAGGCCAGACGAGGATCCGGATCGGCTCTACACGCTGACCGGCGGTCGCAGCCAACCGGATTCGGACGCTTTCGATCTGGTGACCCTGGTGGTGAGCGAATGCGATCCGGTGCGCGGCATGCAATCCGAGCACGCCGCCATCCTCGACATGTGCCGCGCGCCGACCGCGGTGGTGGAGATCGCGGCCGAGCTGCGCCTGCCGGTCGGCATCACCGTCATTCTGCTGTCGGACCTGCTGCACGCGGGCAAGATCACCGTGCGTCACCCGGATCACGCTTCGCGGCAATCGAATTGGGTGCCCGACACCAACACGCTGGAAAAGGTGCTCGTTGGACTCCGCAAGCTCTGATACCCGTCCCGCGCGCGCCGACGCGCCCCTGTCCGCCGCGGCCCGCCAGGGTTTGAAGATCGTCATCGTGGGCGGCTTCGGGGTCGGCAAGACCACTATGGTGCGCTCGATCTCCGAGATCCGCCCGCTCGACACCGAGGCCACCATGACCCAGGCCGGCAGCGAGGTCGACGATCTGGCGGGAATCGCCGGAAAGTCCACGACCACGGTGGCTTTCGACTTCGGCCGCATCACCATCGACGACGAGCACGTGCTGTATCTGTTCGGAGCCCCCGGCCAGGAACGCTTCTGGTTCCTGTGGGACCGGCTGTTCAGCGGGGCGCTGGGCGCGATCGTGCTGGTGGACCAGCGCCGCATCGCCGACTCCTGGTACGCCATCGACCGCCTGGAACACCAGCGCATGCCGTTCATCGTGGCGTGCAACAACTTCAGCCCCGGGTCGGCGCTGTCGGAAGTGCGCGAGGCGCTGGATCTGGATTCGCACATCCCGCTGGTCGACTGCGACGCCCGCGACCGCGACGCCTGCAAGCAGGTCCTGATCACCCTGGTCGAGCACCTCCATCACCCGGAGACCGCCCGTTGGAGGAGTCCCGCATGACCGAGCCCGGCGTCGTGCCGCTGAGCGGCCCCCGCTTCCACACCGATCCGCACGCGCTCTACCGCGAAATGCGCCGCGACCACGGGCCGCTCGCGGCGGTCGAGTTGCCCGGCGGCATTCCGGCCTGGCTGGTGCTGGGCTATCGGGAGATGCATCAGGTCACCAGTTCGCCCGAGCTGTTCCCGCGCGATGTCAGCCTGTGGAACCAGTGGCCCAATATTCCGCCGGACTGGCCGCTGCTGCCCATGGTGGGCTCGCCGATGCCCTCGATCTACTTCACCGCGGGCGCGGAGCACCGACGGCATCTGGCCATGGTGGAACCGGCGCTGGAATCGGTGGATCCCTTCGAATTGCGCCGTGTCTGTGAGAGTTCGGCCGATCGGCTGATCGACGCCTTCTGCGGGCGCGGCACGGCCGAGCTGGTGGCGGATTTCGCCGAGCCGCTGCCGGTGCTGGTGCTGGCCTGGCTCTTGGGTTTTCCCGATTCCGAGGGCCCCGGCCTGGCCCGCGCGATGAAGGTGATGGCCGACGGCGGCGCGGACGCCCAGGCGGCGCACGGGCAGTTCATGCAGTACATGCAGCATCTGCTGGCGGTGAAGAAGGCCACCCCGGGTGAGGATCTGGTCTCGCGCATGCTGACCTGCCCGGCGCGGTTCACCGACGAGGAGTACGTCAACGATCTGATGGCGGTCACCGCCGCCGGTCACCTGCCGACGGCGAACTGGCTGGTCAACTCGGTGTGCCTGATGCTCACCGACGACCGCTTCGCCGCCGCGCTGGGCGGCGGGCGGCGCAGTGTGGACCAGGCGATGAACGAGGTGCTGTGGGAGGACTCCCCGACCTCGATCCTGGCCGGTCGCTGGGCAGCGCGCGATACTCGCTTGGCGGACAAGACGATTCGCGCGGGCGATCTGCTGCTGCTCGGGCTGGCGGCCGCCAATACCGATCCGCACGTGCGCCAGTCGGTCGGCGCCGCGGCCCATACCGGCAACAGCGCGCATTTCGCCTTCAGCCACGGCGAGTACCGCTGCCCGTTCCCGGCGCAGCAGATCGCCGAGACCATCGCGCGGACCGGTATCGAGGTGCTGCTGGACCGGCTGCCCGACATTGATCTCGCGGTGCCCGCGCCGCGGCTGACGCGGCGGCCTTCGCCGTTCCTGCGGGGAATGGCTTCTCTCCCCGTTGTTTTCACACCTGTTCGCGCTCTCGGAGGTTTCCAGTGAGTTCCGCATGCCCACACGCCATCAGTATCGATCCGATGGTGGGTGATCTCGCGGGTGAGACCGCCCGCCTGCGCGCCGCCGGGGCGATCACCCGGATCGAGCTGCTGGGCGTCCCCGCCTGGACCGTCACCGATCACACCGTCGCCCGCCAATTGCTCACCGACACAAGGCTGATCAAGGACATCGATGCCTGGAAGCTGTGGACCGACGGCGTGGTGACCCGGCAGTGGCCGCTGATCGGCATGATCGACGCGGGCCGCTCCATGTTCACCGTGGACGGCCCCGAGCACCGTCGCCTGCGCATCAAGACCACCCAGGCGCTGACCCCGCGCCGTCTGGAGGAGTTGCGCCCCAACATCGAACGGCTCACCAAGGAGCTGCTCGACAATCTGGACGAGGCGGGCCAGGACGGCGCGGCCGTGGACCTCAAGGAGGTCTTCGCCTATCCGCTGCCTATGCGGGTGATCTCGGAGCTGATGGGCGTGGAGCGCGCCGATCAGCCGATGCTGCTGGACTGGTACAAGAAGTTCTTCTCCATGGTGACCCCGCAGGACGAGCGGCTGCGGATCATCGAGGACATGGACGTCTACTTCACCGAGATGGTCCGCCGCAAGACCGCCGAACCCGGCGACGACCTCACCAGCGCGCTCATCCTGGCCGACGAGGGCGGTGAGCCGCTCACCGAGGAGGAGGTGGTCGGCAACCTCAAGGCGCTGGTCGCCGCGGGCCACGAGACCACGGTCAGCCTGATCCTGAACGCGGTGCGCGCCTTGCTGACCCGCCCCGAGCAGCTCGCGCAGGTGCGCGCGGAGGAGGTGGAGTGGAAGCAGGTGATCGAGGAGACCCTGCGCTGGGACGGTCCGGTCACCCATCTGCTCATGCGCTTCGCCACCGAGGACATCACCATCGGCGACACGGTGATCGAGAAGGGTGAGGGCGTGGTCATGTCCTACCGTGCCACCGGTCGTGACACCGCCGTGTTCGGCGAGGACGCCGACGAGTTCGACATCACCCGGCCGACGGCCAACCGCAACATCGCCTTCGGCTACGGCCCGCACATCTGTCCCGGCGCGGCCCTGGCCCGTCTGGAAGCGTCCATCGGCCTCCCCGCCCTGTTCGACCGCTTCCCCGATCTGCGCTTGGCCGTTCCGGTCGAGCAGATCGTGAACCTTCCGGTCATGACCCAGAACGACATCGCCGCGTTGCCGATCCACCTGGCCTGAGATGCTCCGCACCCCCGCATGCGGTCGCCGCGCGACCCTGGCACACTCTGCCGGGTGATGACCAAGGGAATTATCGCGTCGGCGACCGCGTGCGCGGTCCTGCTCATTGCCGGTTGCGGGGGAAACGACGGTTCCGCCAAGTCCGGCAGCGCTCCGAGCACGGCCCGGGACCAGCTGGTGCTGGTGGAATCCGAATTCCCCTCGGGCACCAAGAAGATGGACATCCCGCAGGACAAGCTGCAGTCGACCCTGTCCAATTTCGGCGCCACCATGGCCACCGCCACCGTCACCCCGGCCGAGTGCAAGGGCCCGCAGCTCGATGTGGCCGCGGCCGGGAAGGACATCCTGTCCAAGGCGTCGTTCTCGGTGGCGTCCACCGAGGACATGACCATGTACGTCGACTACGTCTCCGGCAATGTCGCCGATCTCCCGAAAATGGTTGACAACCACCAGAAGTGCCCCGAGGTGAAGGTCAGCTCGAACACCGACGGCAAGCAGGCCGACTCCACCACCAAGTTCGACAAGCTGACCGTCCCCGCCGCCCTGTCCGGCACCGACGCCATCGCCTACAAGACCACCAGCTCCACCACGATCGGCACCGCCGTCCCCCTCGACCAGACCACCTTCGAGGGCTATGCCACCGTGCGCGGCCTGACCGTCGGTGTCCGCGTCTCGACCTGGAGCGACACCCCGGACCAGCCCGCCTTCGAGAAGTTCTTCACCACCGCCGTCCAAAAGGTCCAGAACGCCAAGTAGTTCCGCGGCTCGCTCCGGCGGTCGATCATCGGCGGCGCGAACGGCTCTCCGATGCATCCCTGTGCCGAATCGACCGCCACCGACTTCGATCGGGGCCGGGATCGGAAGCAACGGTCCGGTGGCCTTCGCGAATTCGTGGGAGATGTTCGAGACTTCTTCGGCGGTATCGAAATCCACTCGGAGGCTGCCGCGTTGAACGCGCGTCAGCCGTGATGGCCCAGGCGGCGGGAGATCGCGTCGGCGGCCTCCACCGCCTGCTGCGCGATCTCCGGGAAGCGTTGGGCCGCAAAGCGATATGACGGGCCGGAGACGCTCAGGGCGGCGATGATGCGGCCGTCGCTGTCGCGGATCGGGGCGGCGACCGCGTTCAGGCCGATCTCGAGTTCCTCCTCGCACGACGCCCAGCCCTGGGCGCGGACCTCCGCCAGCTGCGTCTGCAGCACCGCCAGTTCGGTGACGGTGTTGGGGGCGAAGGATTCCAGGCGTTTGCGCAGCCGGGAACGCAGGTCGGCGGCCGGCAGATCGGCCAGCAGCACTTTGCCGCTGGAGGTGGCGTGGGCGGGGCAGCTCTGCCCGATCCAGGTGCGCAGGGCGATGCCCGCGGAGCCGACGGCCTCGGCGACATTGATGATGCGGTCGCTGTCGAGAATGGCGATATTGGTGGTCTCCCCGACCCGGGCCGCGAGCTCGTCGCACAGGTCCTGGCTCTGGCGGCGCAGATCCAGGTGGGCGCTGGAGGATCCGGCCAGCCGGACCACGGTGAAGCCGAGCCGGTACTTGCCCCGGTCGGACAGCTGCTCGACGTAGCCGCGCGCCTCGAGCACCGCCATCAGCCGCGACACGGTGGACTTGTGCACGCCTAGTTCGGCCGCGATCTCGGTGATCCCGGCCGAACCCAGCTTGGCCACGATTTCCAGGGCGGTCAGCGCACGGTCCACCGACTGCACGGGGACACCGGATTCCGGTTGTTTCGCCATAACACGCCCAGTTTATCGGCCTTCCGCCCGTACCAGGTCGGCGCACTTCTCGCCCATCGCCATGATGGTGATGTTCGGATTCACCGCGGGCAGTTTCGGCATGGCCGAGGCATCCACGACCCGCAGCCCCCGCACGCCCTTGACCCGGAGTTCGGGATCCAGCACCGCCATCGGATCGTCGATCGCGCCCATGCGCGCGGTCGCGGCCGGATGGTAGACGGTGTTGTGTGTCCGGTGCATGTAGTCGACGAGTTCCTCGTCGGTGACGGCCTCGGGCCCGGGAGCCAATTCCCTTGCCACCCATTCCCGTAACGGCGGCTGCTCGGCGATGGCCCGGGCCAGCCGGATGCCGTGCAGCATGACCCGTTCGTCGTGCCCGTCCGGGTCGCTGAAGTAGCGCGGGTCCACGCGCGGCTTGTCACGGAAGTCGGGGGAGCGCAGGCGCACGGTGCCGCGTGAATGCCCTTGCGTCACATTGGGTGTGAGGCAGAAGCCGTTCTCGGTGGTCGGATAGCCCCAGCGCACGGTGTTCATGTCGAAGGGGACGCTGCCGTAGTGCATCATCAGATCCGGCTGGGTGAGGCCCGGTTCGGTGGTGGCGAACAGCCCGATCTCCCACCACTGGGTCGAGCTGGTGACCATGGGGCACGGGGACTCCCAGAACACGAGACCCTCGACATGGTCGTCCAGGTTGGAGCCGACCCCCGGCGAATCCACCCGGACCGCGATCCGCATGTCCCGGAGATGGTCCGCCGGACCGATTCCCGAGAGCATGAGCAGTTTGGGGGTGTCGATCGCGCCCGCGCTGAGGATCACCTCCCGCCGGGCGCGCACGGTGTCGAACCCGGTGAGATCCGGTCGCCGATAGCGGGCCCCGATGGCGGAATCGGTGTCGTCGAACAGGATTTCGCTGACCCAGCACCCGGTGCGGATCTCCAGGTTCTTCCGCTGCCCCATGATCGGATGCAGATACGCGTGCGACGAGGACATGCGTACGTTCTCGGCGTCGGCATTGATCTGGAACCATCCGGCCCCGTTGGTCACCGTGGTCCCGCGGTTGAATTCCACGGTCGGCAGCCCGGCCAGCGCGGCGGCCATGAGCACCGCGTCGCCGCACGGGTCCTTGGCCGGGATGTCGCGGATCTCCACGGTGCGTTGCAGTTTCGGCAGATACGGCAGCAGCCCGTCGGGCCCCCACCCGGTCGCGCCCATGGCCTCCCACTCGGCCAGTCCCTCGGCGGGCGGATGGAACGCGATGCAGGAGTTGTGCGAGGAGCAGCCGCCGAGCACCTTGGCGCGGGCGTGGCGCAGGAAGCTGTTGCCGCTGACCTGCGGTTCCACCGGATAGTCCCAGTCGTAACCGGATTCGAGCAGCAGCATCCAGTCCGCGAGCCGCAGGATGCGTTCGTCGCCGACGTCCGACGGCCCGGCCTCGAGCAGGCAGACGGTGATGTCCGGGTTCTCGCTGAGTCGTGCGGCGACCACGCATCCGGCCGAGCCGCCGCCGATGATCACATAGTCGAAGGTGTCGCTCACGCCGTCACCTCGGATTCCACGGCGGCATGCGAGGCGAGCACACCGATGACGCGAATTCCCCTGAGCCCGAACCAGATCAGGCCCGCCCCGGTGATGACGCCGATGTAGATGAACGCGCCCCAGGTGTTGTACCAGGGCCCGCCGTACACCGCCGAGCGCGGCCAGGCCAGATTGATCGCCATGCCCAGGCCCCACAGCACCGCGAAGATGTTCACCGGCAGCCCCCAGCGCCCCATGGAGAAGTACCCGGCCTCGACCAGCTCCTGCGGCTTCCAGCCGCCCTTGAGCCGCTGCCACAGCATGGGCCCGGTGACCAGCAGATAGGCCAGATAGATCATCACGACCGCGATGGAGGTCAGCACCGTGAACACCTGCGGCTGACCGATATTGATGACCAGGATGAGCGCCGCCAGCACTCCGATCACCACGGCCGGAATGATGGGCGTCCGGTGCTTCTGGCTGACCCGAGCCAGCTTCTCCCCGAACGGCAGCGCGTTGTCGCGGGCCATGGCGAAGGTGAGCCGGATGGCGGCGGTGTGCACGGCCAGGGCGCACACGGTTACGGCGATGACGATGCACACCAGGAAGACCTTGCCCAGCCAGCCCCACATCACCTGTTCGACGATGTACTGCAAGCCGCCGTCGGTGGTGCCCAGCTTCTCGTCGCCCAGATTCGGCGCGGACATGACCGCGAATACCAGGATCGCGCCGCCGATCACGAAGGACGCCAACAGCGCTCGCAGGATCGCCTTGGGCGCGGTCCGCCGAGGCTCGACGGTCTCCTCACCCAGCGAGCTGGCGGTGTCGAAGCCGTACATGACGTACCCGGAGGCCAGGGAGGCGACCAGGAAGGCGCTCAGATAGCCGCCGCTCTGCCCGGCCCCGTACCCGTTGCTGGAGAAGAACACGCTCGGGCCGCGGGTCACGTGGACGCCGAGGATGATCGCGATGAGCACCGCGGCGATGAGTTCGATGAACACGCCCGCGCTGTTGATCATGGCCATGAGCCGCACGCCGAAGGCGTTGACGACGGTGGTGAAGACGATGAGCACGGTCCCGAGAATCACCGCGTTGGTGGCGTAGTCGTGGCTGCCGGTGCCGTCGCCCACGAGTTGGAATCCGCTCCACAGTTTCGGCAGATTCAGCTGATAGGCCAGGACCACCGCCGATAGCGTGACGATGGAGGCGGTGAGCATGAGCCAGCCTGCCGACCAGCCGACCGCCCGGCTGCCGAGCTTCTTGGCCCAGTTGTAGACCGAGCCCGCGACCGGATACTTCGCCGACAGCTCCATGAAGCACAGGGCCACGGCGAGCTGCCCGACGAACACCACCGGCCAGGACCACAGGTATCCGGGTCCGGCGGTGCCGAAGCCGAAATAGAACATCTGGAACGTGCCGGTGAGAATGGAGATATAGCTGACACCGGCGGCGAAACTCGCGAATTTCCCGATACTTCGGCTCAGGGATTCCCGATAGCCGAATTCCGCCATGCCGTGATCGTGGGCCGGAGTGCTGGTTGGAGCGGGTGGACGGGTGGTCGTCATGACGGACCAACTTTCGGAACTAAACGCTGAGAACCATATTCAGTTGTCGGTGAACCAGCCGCCCACCGCGGGCGCGGTGTTGTGCCAGATGTGTTTGGTTTCCTGGTATTCGGCCAGGCCGGAGGGGCCGAGTTCGCGACCGATGCCGGAGCGGCCGAAGCCGCCCCATTCGGCCGCGGGGGTGTAATAGCCGAAGTCGTTGAGCCACACCGTGCCGTGGCGCAGGGCGCGGGTGAATCGTTCGCCGCGGGCGAGGTCGGCGGTGCGGACGCCCGCCGCAAGGCCGTAGGCGGTGTCGTTGCCCAGCATCAGGGCCTCGTCGTCGGTGGTGAAGCGTTCGACGGTCAGGATGGGGCCGAAGGTCTCCTCCTGCACGATGCGCATGAGCCGGTGGCAGTGGTCGAAAATCGTCGGCAGGTAGAAACTTCCGTCCCGCAGCGCCGGATCGTCCGGCCGCGCGCCGCCGGTGACGAGCCGGGCCCCGCCCGCGATGCCCAGCGCCACATAGGCTTCCACCTTCGCGCGATGCGCTTCCGATACCAGCGGACCGGTCTCGCTGGCGGGATCGAGGCCGGGTCCGACGCGGATCGCGCGGGCGCGGCCGGCCAGCGCGGCCACGAACTCGTCGGCGATGGACTCGTGGACGATCAATCGTGTTCCCGCCGAACAGACCTGGCCGGAGTGCAGGAACGCGCCGGTCAGCACGGCGTCGACCGCGCTGTCGAAATCCGCGTCGGGGAACACGATGTGCGGATTCTTGCCGCCGAGTTCGAGCGCCACCCGCGTGATATGCCGGGCGGCCTTGCCCGCGATGATCTCGCCGGTGGCCGCGCCGCCGGTGAACGAGATGAGATCCACGTCCGGGGTGTCGGTGAGCGCGGAACCGACTCTCGCCCCGCTGCTCTGGATCAGGTTCACCACACCCGGCGGCACCCCCGCGCGGTCGATGAGGCGCACCAGGGCGATGGTGCTCAGCGGGGTGACCTCGCTGGGCTTGGCCACCATGGTGCAGCCGGCCGCGAGCGCGGGCGCGATCTTCCACGACATCTGCAGCAGCGGATAATTCCATGGCGCGATCAGGGCGCACACGCCGACGGGTTCGCGCACCACCCGGCTGACGATCGCCGGATCGCCGATGTCGACGAGCCGGTCGGCGCCGGTGGCGGCCAGGTGCGCGTAGTAGCGGAAGACGGCGATCACGTCGTCGACGTCGATATAGCTCTCGCGCAGGGTCTTTCCGGTGTCGAGGGTTTCGATGCGGGCGAGCCGGTCGCGCTCGGCGGCAAGTGAGTCGGCGATGCGCAGCAGCAACCCGACCCGCTCGGACACCGGTGTAGCGGGCCAACCGCCGGTGTCGAAGGCCGCCCGGGCCGCGGCGACGGCGGCCACCGCATCGGCCCGATCGGCCTCGTCCACGGTGGCGATGACCGTGCCGTCGGCCGGATTCACGATGTCACGGGTGCCGCCGCCGAGCGCGTTGGTCCATTTGCCGTCGATGTAGAGGCTCGGCCCGCAACAGAGTTCGTCGTCGCTCAACATTGCGGATCCTCGATCCGCTGCCGGGTCCAGGCGTGGAATTCGGCGATGTGGTGTTCGGCCGGAACCAGCACGCCGCCTTGCCGATACGCGCGCGAGGACATGGCCGGTTGGGTCCGTTCGCAGGCCGCGAAGTCCTGTTCGTTCACCCGATGGAACAGTTCCACGGAATGGTCGAGCACGCCGCCGGATTCGATGACGTCGGGCGCGTAGAGCCAATCGCATTCGACGATGGTGCGGTCGTGCGCCATCGGGTACATGCGGTGGAAGATGACGTGGTCGGGCACCAGGTTCACGAAGACCGTCGGCCGGATGGTGATCGCGAAGTACTTGCGGTCCTGTTCGGGTGTGAGACCCGGTAGCGCCTCGAAGCCCGCCCGGCCGTCCACGGTGAAACCGTCGACGCGGTCGCCGAACTCGGCGCCGTGGCCGACGTAGTACTGCGCCGCATAGCCTTTCGCGAATTCGGGCAGCACCTCGACCAGTTCGGGATGAATGGTCGCGCAGTGGTAGCACTCCATGAAGTTCTCGACGATCAGCTTCCAGTTGGCGGCCACGTCGTAGACCACGCGCTTGCCGACCGCGAGCCGTTCCATGCCGTAGTGGTCGATGGCGGCGGCGTCACCCAGTCGTCCGGTGACCGCGCCGATCACGTCGGCCTCGAAGGCGGGCGGCTCGTTGGCCAGGCACACCCAGGCGTAGCCGAGCCATTCGCGCAGCGCGACCGGGATCAGCCCGTAGGCGACGCGGTCGATCGGGGACCCCGAATCATCCTGCAGCGAACCGATATTGGGTGCGGCGACCAGTTTGCCGTCCAGTGCGTAGGTCCAGGCGTGATACGGGCAGCGCAGCGTGCGCCGCACCTGTCCTTCGGTCTCGGTGCAGATCAGGGCCCCGCGGTGGCGGCAGACGTTGAGGAAGGCGCGCAGTTCGCCGTCGTGGCCGCGCACCACCAGCACGCTCTCGCGACCGACCTGGATGCGGCGGAACGCTCCCGGGTCGGCCAGGTCGCTCGCGCGGGTCGCGCAGAACCACATCCGTTCGAAGATGCGCTCCTGCTCTTTGGCGAATACGGCCGGGTCGCAGTAGTACTCGCCGCCGAGGGTGGGAATCAGTGCCGAACTCACAGGGATACCAGCCTTTGCGGGGCGAACAGGTCGATGGGGTGGCGGGTCGTGCCGGTCATGGCGAGCTCGGCGAGAATCTCGCCGACCACCGGCACGAATTTGAAGCCGTGCCCGGAGAATCCGCAGGCGACGGTGACCGAATGGTGAGCGGGGTGCCGGGCGATCACGAAATGCTGATCGGCGGTGTTGGAGTACATGCAGGTGGCGGCGTGGACGGCGGGACCGTTCAGCGCGGGCAGCAATTCCCCTACCCGGGTGCGCATTTCGTCGATCTCCGCCGGATGCACCGTTCGATCGATGGTGTCGGGGGTACATCGGATGCCCTTGCGGAAGAAGGCCGTCTTCACTCCGCCGTCGGGTCCGTCGATGGCGGGAAAGCCGTAGATCTGTGCGCCGGAGTCGTTCTCGGCAATGTAGATGGGGTCGTGTTCGAACCGCTCGGCGCCGGTGTCGGGCTGCAGCCAGTACATGACCTGCCGTTCGATGTCGATCTCGACGCCCAGGTCGGCGAGCAGGCCGGGTGCCCACGCTCCGGGGCAGATCACCAGTCGGCCAGCGGTATAGGTGCCAGAGGCGGTGCTGACGGTCACGCCGGTACCGGAGTCCCGCCAGGATTCGACCACCTCGCCGAAGCGCAGCGTCGCGCCGTGCGCGGCGGCGAGCCGCAGGTGCGCCGCGACGGTACGTTCGGGCCGGGCGAATCCGGCCAGCTCCTCGTAGAGGCCGATGAAGTGCGGTTCGGGGGTGAAATTCGGGAAACGCGTGCGTATTTCGCGTGCGTCCAGCAGATCGTGCGGCAGCGACCATTCCCGGCTGGCGCGAATGCTGCCCGCGACGGTCACGCACTCCGGTGGCCCGACGTACAACCCGCCGGTGAGCCGGTACACCTCGTCCCCGGCGTCGCGGGCCAGGCGCTCCCACAATTCGTAGGCCCGCAACAGCAGCGGCACATAGGCCGGGTCCTCGAAGTAGGACTGCCGGATGATGCGCGAGCCGCCGTGACTCGAGCCGTTGCTGTGGGCGGGCGTGAACCGTTCCAGGCCCAGTACCCGGTGCCCGCCCCGGGCCAGGTGGTAGGCGGCGGCACTGCCCATGCCGCCCAGGCCGATGACGATGACGTCGTAGGTTTCGGTCATGATGGTTACCTCCGAATCCGGGCCATCTCGGGGTCGACCACCGGATCGGCGTGCACCCGCGCGGTGAATCTCTCGGTGAGATAGGCGATTTCGACCTCGTCGCCGGGTTGGGCGGTAGCCGGGAGCCAGGCGTAGGCGAGGGTGCGGCCGACGGTGGCGGAATAGCCCGCGCTCGTGGTGTATCCGGCGACCGCGCCGTCGATGAAGACGGGCTCCTTGCCGAGCACCACGGCGGCCGGATCGTCGAGGACGAGGGTGCGCAGCAGTTGTCGCGGCGGCGGTGCGGCCTCGAGCGCCCGCTTGCCCAGGAAGTCCGGCTTGCTCATGCGGACGGCGAATCCGAGTCCGGCGGCATCGGGGGTGTGCTCGGTGGTCATATCGGTGCCCCAGGACCGATAGCCCTTCTCCAGCCGCAAGCTGTTGAAGGCGATGCGGCCCGCGGCGATCACGCGCTGGGGACGCCCGGCCTCCCACAGCAGATCCCACAGTGCCGCACCATGTTCGGCGCTGGTGTAGATCTCCCAGCCGAGTTCACCGACGTAGGAGACCCGCAGCATGGTGACCGGGATGCTGCCCAGATAGGCGCTCTTGGCCTTGAAGTATCCGAATGCCTTGTGCGACAGGTCCTCCGGGCACAGCGGCTGCACCATGTCCCGCGCATCTGGTCCCCAGACTCCGACACAGCAGGTGCCGCCGGTGATATCGCGCAGGACGACACTGCCGTCGCCGGGCAGGCGGCGAGTCAGCCAGTCGAAATCGAGCGGACCGTTCGCGCCGACCTGGAAGTGGCACTCGCCGAGCCGGGCGACGGTCAGATCGCTGCGGACTCCCCCGGCGCCGTCCAGGAGCAGCGTGTAGGTGACCGCACCCGGCTTCTTACCGACGTCGTTGGTGGTCAGCTCCTGCAGGAAGGCGGTCGCGCCGGTTCCGGTCACCTCGTAGCGGGTCAGCGGAGTCATGTCGTACATGGCGACATGCGTTCGCGTCCAGGCGGCTTCGGCGATCGAGATGGGCGAGTAGAAGCGCGCGGACCAGTCGTCGCGGGCCGGGAAGGCCACGCCCTGCGCGGCGACCTCCGCCATCAGCCCGGCATTGGCCTCGTACCAGGCCGGTCGCTCCCACAGCCCGCCCTCGTAGCAGAACGCTCCCAGCTCCCGCTGCCGCGCGTGGAAGGGACCGGTGCGGATGTTCCTCGGGGAGTTGCGGTATTGGTGCGGGTGAATGATGTCGTACACCTCGACGAACGCCTGCACGCTGGTACTCCGGATGAACTCCGGGCTGCGCGCCGCCTCCTCGAACCGGTACAGGTCGGCCTCGTGCAGGTCGATACCCGGTGCGCCCTCGACGATCCACCGCGCCACCTCGCGCGCCACCCCGGCCGAATGCGTCACCCACACCGCCTCGGCGACCCAGAATCCGGCCAGGTCGCGGTGCTCGCCCAGGATCGGGAAGCCGTCGGGGGTGAAGGAGAAGATGCCGTCGAAGGCCTCGTCCACCTTGGTTTCCCCGAGCGCGGGCAGCAGGCCGAGGGTCTCGGCCCAGGCCGGTTCGAACTCCGCGGCCGTGAACGGGAGCATGGACGGCATCGGCTCCCCGGCGGTGTCGGTGAGCAGGGTGTCCATCTCGACCGGCCGCGGGCGATGCCCGTAGTAGCCGATGCCGATCCGGTCACCGTAGGTGCGGTAGTACAGATCGGCGTCCTGGTGGCGCAGGATGGGCAGCCGTTCGTCACCGGCGAGCGCGGGGACCGGGCCGGTCTTGGCGAACTGATGCGCCATGGGCACCAGCGGAACCGTGAGTCCGACACCGCGGCCCAGTTGCGCACCCCAGAATCCGGCGGCGCTCACCACGATATCGGCGGGCAGCTCCTGCCCGTCCCGGGCGCGCACGCCGGTCACCCTCCCGGAGGACGAAATCACCTCGACCACTTCGCAATAGCCGATGAAGCGGCCGCCGCGGTCGGCCGCCGCGGCCGCCTGCCGCTCGGCGGCGCGCACTGCCAGCGCCAAACCGTCGGTGGGAGTGTGGAATCCGCCGAGGACCCGGTCGGGGTCGAGCAGGGGATGCAGCCGCGCGCATTCGCCCGCGTCCAGCAGCCGGGCCTCGATCCCCCAGGCTTGCGCCCACCCGTGCCGGCGATGCAGGTCGGTCCATCGTTCCGGGGTGGTGGCCACCTCCAGCCCGCCCACGGTGTCGAACGCCTCGAGCGCGCCGAACTTCTCGACGGTGTAGCGGGCCAGCTCGGCCATGGTCTTGGACGGATTGGTCTGGAACACCAGACCCGGTGCGTGTGAGGTGGATCCGCCGGTGCGGAAGAGCGGGCCCCGATCGAGCACGGTGACATCCGTCCAGCCGAGCCGGGTGATCTCGTCCGCCAGGGCCGTGCCGACGATTCCCGCACCGATGATGACGACTCGCGGCTGCATGACCGAGCCTCCAGAGTGTTGCGTATTGCGCACCATGTGCCGTAATACGCAACTATGCTCCGCCCGGCGCGCACGGCTGTCAACCGGAATCGAATTATTCGTATTCCGTTTGTTTCCCGCGAGTTTCGGTGTATGACAACCGATTTTCGGCCGGCGCCGCGGGCGGACACGAACAGGCCCGGCAGCGAACGGGCATCGCTGCCGGGCCTACGGTCGACGAACCGGTGGGACGGCTACGGGCGCATGCCGGTTTCGGTCCAGCGCCGGAAGACGGCGATCTTCTCGGCGGGCCAGGCGCCGTCGCAGGGCATGTTGCCGGCGGTGAGGCGGCCGAGGATCTCGGCGGCGTGCTTGGTGACGTCGTCCAGGGACCACAGGTCGAAGACGAAGCTCATCGAACGCTGATCCTTTTCCCGGAACAGGGGTTTGATGTGGGCGGCGAAGCCCACCGCCTCGTCGGGGCCGGGCAGGTCCGGTTCGGCCGCCTCGGTGCCGGTCGGTGCGGCTTCGGCCGACGGCACCCCGAGCGGGCCCCAATCCCATTCCGGCGCTTCGCCCTCGGCGGTCGCGGCGAACTCGACGAAAGCCGCTAAGGCGGAACGGAATTCGGGATCCGCCGGGAGCCCGGCGTCCCGGGCCGCCCGCAGGCAGAGCCGCGCCCAGCGCTCGCGCTGTTCGTCGGTGAGGACGGGCCGGGCGAGCGGCTCCGCGGCCATGCCGGGCGCGCCGAAGGCAGCCGCCATCCAATCGGCTTCGCGCCGGGCGCGATCCGGGTCGGCGGCGGCGAAAACCGCGGCCAGGACCGGGTCGTCGGGGATCAGCTTCTCGTAGAGCAGCGCGGTCATCCTGGTCAGCGCCGGATAGCCGCCCGCCCACTCGAAGAGGGTGGGTTCCTGACCGGGAGCGAGGACCGGGTCCTGGAATCCGACGTACCAGTGCATTCCGCTGCAGAACGGCTTGTTGCGGGACTGCCCGCAGCGGCACAGCGCGCAGTGCTCGGTGGACGCACCCTGTGCGCGCTCGATATCGCCGCCGTCGGGTCCGGCCAGCGGGACCGAACCGCGAACGCGGTAGGGCCCGTCCTTGGTCACCTCGATGACCGGTTCCCGGGTGCCGTTCCAATCGGTGAGGTCACGCGCCTCGACGCCATCGAAGGCCATACTCAGGGCCCCTGAGGGGCAGGCCCGCACGGCACGCACGATCTCGTCCATGCGCCCGCCATTGGGTGCGACGAAAGGCTCTGCGGCGGTGCGGAATACCGTCGAAATCCGGTCTGTACACAGTCCGGAGTGCTGGCAGATGCCGCGATTGTCGAACACCGTGATCTGCTCGCCCGCGTACGTGTCACGCCGATCCGCCACCCGCGCGGGATCTTTCGCGTCATTGAAGCCGATCCGGGCGTGGCTGCCGTCGCAGAGGGGTTTGAGCGCCGACGCCCCGCATCGGCAGAGCGCGACGGTCGGGCCGACCTCCACCGGCAGTCCGAGGTGGTCGACGATCGCCACATTCGTCACCAGGTAGGGCCCGTTCTTGGCGGTCCGGATCGACGCGGCGAACTCAGCCTGCAATCCGGCGAATTCCGCACGCAGCCCAGCCCTTTCACTCACCGGCAGGACCGCGCAGGCGAGATCCTGCAGCGCGGCGGCAGCCTCGACGAGTTCGAGCAGATCGCTGCGGCCCCGCAACCGGGTCGCCGCGACAGCCAGCTCCTGCAACCGCTCGGCCAAGCCCGACTCCGTCGCAGGCGCGTGTATGGCGGCTGCGGCCGCCGAACCAGTGGATGCCACGCTTTCGGCTGCGGCGGCGAAGTTCTGCGGTCCAGCACCGGCGGTCTGCGCGGCGGCTGTGGCCCGCGGTGTGGCGGTGCTGCCCGAGGGCGGGGACGAGGCGCCGGCCGGGCCGAGTCCCTGTCGGACTACGGCTTCGGAGAGGGGGCGCAGCACGCTGTCGGCGAGGCGGGGTATGACGCCGGCGGGGGCCGGGTGGCGGGTGAGTGCGTAGGCGGCGGCGAACAGGTCGGCCGGCTCTGTGCCCGCGTCGATTCCGGCTACGCGCGCCGCGAACTCGTCGGCGCGCTGCCGGGCAGCGGTCTGTACGGCGGGGTCGAGGCCGAGGATTTCGGGGCGGGCGTGGGCGTTCCAGCTCGGGAAGTGCGCGGTCAGCGTGGATTGAATGTCTGCGAACGCCTTCGCAATCGGGACCAGTTGCTCCCCCACCGCGGGCACGTCCGCCCGGATGTCGTCGGTCAGCGTGACAGCTTCACCGAGCCGCTCGGCCAGCAGAGTCCACGCGGCCTCGCGGTGCGGCATCAAATAGTCTGTCTCATAGAATAATTCGAAGCTCGGACCCACGGTCTTGCCCGGGTGATCAGGACCGGCGGGCAAGGTGGTGATGAGTTCGCCGAGCGGGCGGATGACGCTGAACATGAGAGCGACGGTGGCGTCGGCCAGGGTCCGCAGCTGCGCGTCGGACTCCTCGGTGTGGGCGAAGAAGCGTTCGAAGATCTGCAGCAGGATCTCGTAGCCGACATTGAACAGGTCGGTGACACGGGCGGTGTCGGGATCGCTGATCAGAGGCACCGGGATATCCCGTTCCGGCGCACGGACATTCGCCGCGAGCACCGGGCGCACCGGGTCGAAGTCCGGGTTGTCGCGCAGGCACTGCTCGTACTCGTCGAGGATCTTGACGAACTGACCGAAGTGGGCGTCGCGCCAGTCGCCGCGCGCGCCCTCACCCTGTTCGAGGATGGTGTCGATGGCGAGCTTCGCGGACGCCACATCGGTCACCGCCACCAATTCCGGCCAGCGGAAATGCTTCTGGGTCGCCTGGGCGCGGTGCGGGCCGACGAACAGCCAGCGCTCGCCGTACTTCTCGGCGAGGTGCTCGATGCCGCGTTCGATCGAGCGGTAGAGGTGCCCGACGGTCGCGAAATCCTGCAGCCGCGGCACGATTTCACCCTGCTCCATGTGCGCGGCGGCGCGGCCGAGGCTCTGGATGCCCTCGGCATCGTCGAGGTCCATGCCCTCGGGACGCTCCAGGAACATGAAGTGCCGCAACGACTGTTCGCCGAACGGCAGCAGCGCCAGCTGCACTCCCGCCGGATAGTGCGCGGCCGGCAGCGGCAGGTTGGGCCGCGCCATGTGCGGCGCCGCGCCGATGGCGGAGAGCAGATTGTGCACCAGCGACAGGTGCAGCATCTCCTGGGTGGCCACGTGCGACACCAGTTTTCGCCAGCGCGTGACCTTCTCCAGCTCGTCGGCCTCGAGCCCCTCCTCGGCCGAGGTCTTGAGCGAGAACGCCGCGAACAGGTACTGGCACATGATGCCGTGCTCGAGTTCGGCCGCCTGACAGAGCATGTAGATGAGGGCTTCGCGGTGCTCGATGACGAACGGCTCCTCCGGCGCCGCCAGTCCGCCCCGGGCGGCGATGGTCCGGGCCAGGTCGCCCTGGCCGGTGAGATTGGGAGTTTCCGGCGCATTCTCACTCATGCGCGTGCCTTTCGGATCGTCATGAAGTCGTCCGAATCCCATCATCGTCTCGAAATCCGGGCGTCGACGAGTGTTTCGCCGCCCGAGAAACCGTCAATTCGACACCGGTACCGGTACCTGCCACCTGGCCACGCTGATGTATTGCGACACGCTCATCCAGACCGGCAGCCCTGCTACCTTCGACAATGCGGTATCTCAAGGCAAGGAGCACGCCATGGGCATCATCACGATGATCATCATCGGCCTCATCGCGGGCGCGATCGCCCGCCTCCTGGTCCCCGGCAAGGAGGACTTCGGCATCATCTGGACCGCCGTCCTCGGCATTATCGGCGGCTACGTCGGCGGCACCCTGGGCAGCCTGGTCTTCTCACCCCACCACTTCGACGTCCATCCCCCGGTCAAGCACGCCTTCATCGGCGCCATCATCGGCGCGATCATCGTGCTGGTCATCTACAAGTGGATCAGAGCCCGAGTCTGACCTCCCCGCTCCGCGCACCCGAACCACCAGGGGCGGGGCCGCTGACCTGCGGCCCCGCCCCTGCTGCGTCAACGGTCTTGCGCGTGATGAGGGTTCGCACAATCCCGCCGCACACGACGCCGGTCCCATCGGCGTCCTCGACCGCGGGTGGTCCACGGCCCGAGTCTTCTACGTATCTACTAAGTAGATACGTAGAAACTACCGGACGGTCGCGGCCTCACACAAGCGATCTTGGTCAGCGTGTCCGATCCCACGTCCCGGCGGTAGCGAGCAGGGCGAGCAGCAGCTCGGCGCGAACACGGGCGCTGTCCAGGTCGAGAGCCAGGATCTCGGCGGCGGTGGCGATGCGTTTGCGCAGGGTGTGACGGTGGATGCGGAGAGTCGCGGCGGCGGACTCCCATTGGCCGTTGCACTCGAGGAAGGCGCGCAGACCGGCGAGGAGATCGGTGCCGTGGCGGCGATCGTAGTCGACCAGTGCGGTGAGCCGGGTGTGAGCCATGGCCTCGAGCACTTCTCGCGCCGGAGGAAAGGACAGCAACATCAGGGTGGTGAAATCGACCGGAGGGCTGCCCGGTTCAGCGGTCGACGCGGCGAGACGCGCGGACTCGACGGCAGCCGCCAAATCCCGGAGCGGATGCCCGCCGCTCACACCCATTCGAATGAGTTCGCCGGAACCGCCGAAGCTTTCGGGCCGTAGCGACTCGGCGAACGTGGAATCGGCGGGCAATACCAGCACGACGCCGGTTGCTTCGCGGTACGCGAACAAGGAATGCCCCGCGGCCGGGACGAGCTCGGTGAGGGCCGCTTCGACCGACTCCGCTGAACTCTCGGAATCGCACACGACGACAAGGATTTTGATGCGTCCGCGCGCGTCCGAGGCCAGTGCCAGCTGCTCCCACGCCGGACTCGGATCGACACTCGCGCCCAGCAGCAACCCCAGCGCTTGACCGTTGAGCCGATGCTGCGTCCGGTGCAGCCGGGCCGGTTGCTCGAAATCCAGGGCCAGCAGGGAGTTCGCGTGGCCGAGCAGGATCTGGTCGACAGGACCGAGCGGAGTGTCACCGACCACGACCAGGTGGCCGTGGCGGCGACGGTCCAGCCCGATCCGCTGATGTGTGATGGACGCGCCCGAGCTGTCGGTCCACACCCCCGCCCCGGCGGCTGCGGTCTCGAGCACCGCCGCGCGCACCCGAGCGACGAGCTCGGGGGCGGGTTCCCCTGGGTGCGAGTCGATCACGGTGCCGTTCGGATCGATGACCAGCACCGTCGCATCGAGTGAGTTCGCCAGTTCGCGCACGATGGCCGCGCTGCCGGATCGGATCAGCGCCCGGGTCATGCGCGGCTGGGCGCGGCTGGCGCGCAGCACCGCGTCGTATTGGAGTTCGGCGATGCGGGCCGAGACCCGCTCGACGATGGCGGCGAAGGCGGTGGCGAGGGGTACTTCGAAGAGTGGGATGCCGATTTCATCGGCGGCGGTGATCAGTTCGAGCGGGATCTCGTCGTGGGTCAGTCCGATGCCGAAGCCGATGCCGGCGACTCCGCATCGATCGAGTTCGCGCACATACTCGGTGCGCCCGGCGGGGTCGGGCGGCAGGCGCATTCCCGTGGTGAGGACGAGTTCGCCGCCGGAGAGCCAGCGAAACGGGGGCTCGAGTTCGGTGGTGACGACGAGGTCGATGTCGCGGCGGAGCCCGGCGGAGCCGCCGCGCAGGCGGAGTGCGAGGTCGGGCTGGGTCAATACCCAGCCGAGGGGAACGGGCATCGGTCGGAGTGTACAGAATGTCGATTCCGGCCCGGCATGTTGTCCAATTCGGCACAGGGGACCTGGCGGTTCGTACCGCAGACTGGTGATCGCCGCCACCGACCTTCGACCGGGAGACCTCCACCATGACCTCGATCGACTATCGCCTGCCGCAGCGACGCGACCTCGTCACAGCGCTTCCGGGACCGCGTTCGCAGGCGCTGACCGCGCGCCGGAAGGCGGCCGTGGCGGCGGGGGTCGGGTCGTCGGTGCCGGTCTACGCCGCCGATGCCGACGGCGGGGTGATCGTGGATGTGGACGGCAACTCGCTGATCGATCTGGGTTCTGGGATCGCGGTCACGTCGGTGGGGGCGTCGCATCCGGCGGTGGCGGCGGCGGTGGCCGCGCAGGCGTCGCGGTTCGCGCACACGTGTTTCATGGTCACGCCCCACGAGGGTTATGTCCGGGTGGCCGAAGAGCTGGCGGCGCTGACGCCCGGCACTTTCGACAAGCGGACCGTGTTGTTCAACTCCGGCGCGGAGGCGGTGGAGAACGCGGTGAAGGTGGCGCGGCTGGCGACCGGGCGGGCCGCGGTGGTGGCGTTCGATCACGCGTATCACGGCCGCACCAATCTGACCATGGCGCTGACCGCGAAATCCATGCCGTACAAGGCGCATTTCGGTCCGTTCGCACCGGAGATCTACCGGCTGCCCATGTCCTACCCCTATCGCGACGGGCTGACCGGGGAACAGGCTGCGGCACGGGCCATTTCGCAGATCGAGGTCCAGATCGGGGCGGATGCGGCGGCCGCGATCATCATCGAGCCGATTCAGGGCGAGGGCGGATTCATCGTGCCCGCGCCGGGATTCCTTGCCGCACTGGCGGAGTGGGCGCGCGAGCACGGGGTGGTGTTCATCGCCGACGAGGTGCAGACCGGATTCGCCCGCACCGGAGCATGGTTCGCCAGCGAACACGAGGGCATCACGCCCGACATCGTCACCATGGCCAAGGGCATCGCGGGAGGCATGCCGCTGTCGGCCATCACCGGGCGCGCCGACCTGGTGGACACCGTGCACGCAGGCGGGCTGGGCGGCACCTACGGCGGCAATCCGGTGGCGTGCGCGGCGGCGCTGGCCAGTATCGAAGTGATGCGGGAGCTGGACCTCCCGGCCCGGGCACGCGCCATCGAGGCCGCCGTAATGCCGAAGCTGCGCGAATTGGCCGACGCCACCGGGGTTATCGGTGACGTGCGTGGCCGCGGAGCCATGCTGGCGATGGAGCTGGTCCGGCCGGACAGCGACACACCCGATCCCGCATTGACCAAAGCCATTGCCGCCGAGGCTCTCTCGCGCGGCGTCGTACTGCTCACCTGCGGCACCTACGGAAACGTCATCCGGCTGCTGCCCCCGCTGGTGATCGGCGACGAGTTGCTCGCCGACGGCATCGGGGTGCTGGCCGAGGTGGTGCGGGAGCTGGCGGGCTGAGCGTTCCCGGGCTCGAAATCGATGGAGATAGAGGAGAACTCGCTATGCGTGATGTGGCCGAGCTGCTGGCTGCCGTCCCGACCGGACTCCGGATCGGCGGTGAGCAGGTCCCCGCGAGCGACGGCGGCACCTTCCCCGTGCACGATCCGGCGACCGGTGCCGTGCTGGTCGAAGTGGCCGACGCCACCCCCGCCGACGGGATGCGCGCGCTGGACGCCGCGGTCGCCGCGCAAGCCGACTGGGCCGCCACCCCCGCGCGGGAGCGCGCCGAGATCCTGCGCCGCGCTTGGGAACTGGTGATGGCCCGGCGCGACGACTTCGCCCTGCTCATGACCTTGGAGATGGGCAAGCCGCTGGCCGAGGCCCAGGGCGAGGTGGTCTACGGCGGTGAATTCCTGCGCTGGTTCGGTGAGGAGGCGGTGCGGATCAACGGCCGCTACACCCCGTCGCCGTCCGGCAACGGCCGCATCCTGGTGACCAAACAGCCCGTCGGGCCGACGCTGGCCATCACGCCGTGGAACTTCCCGCTGGCCATGGGCACCCGCAAGATCGCCCCCGCCTTCGCCGCGGGCTGCACCATGGTGGTCAAGCCCGCCGCCGAGACCCCGCTGACCATGCTGCTGCTGGGCGAGGTCTTCGCGGCGGCCGGACTGCCCGCGGGCGTGCTGTCCATCCTGCCGACATCGCAGGCGGCGCGGCTCACCGATCCGATGTTCGCCGATGACCGGCTGCGCAAGGTGACCTTCACCGGCTCGACCCCGGTCGGCAAGGTACTGCTCGCGCAGTCGGCTTCGCGGGTGTTGCGCACCTCCATGGAGTTGGGCGGCAACGCGCCGTTCGTGGTGTTCGCCGATGCCGATCTGGCCGCCGCGGTGGACGGTGCGATGGCCGCGAAGATGCGCAATATCGGTGAGGCGTGCACGGCCGCCAATCGATTCCATGTCGACAACGCGGTGCGCGAGGAGTTCACCGCGCGGCTGACCGAACGCATGCGCGGGCTGAAGATCGGTCCGGGACATCTGGACGGAATCCAGGTCGGCCCGCTGATCAGTGCGAAGCAGCGGGATTCGGTGGCCGAACTGGTGCAGGACGCGATCGACAAGGGCGCAAAGGTCGCCACCGGCGCGACCGCGGTCGCGGGTCCCGGCTTCTTCTACGAGCCGACGGTGCTGACCGAGGTGCCCGCCGACGCCCGCATCCTGCGCGAGGAGGTCTTCGGCCCGGTGGCCGCCATTACCGGCTTCGACGGGGAGGCCGCCGGTGTCGCCGCCGCCAATGACACCGAATTCGGTTTGGCCGCCTACATCTACACCCGGGATCTGGACCGCGCGCTGCGGGTCGCCGAGGCGGTGGAATCGGGCATGGTGGGTGTGAACCGCGGCATCATCTCCGATGTGGCCGCGCCCTTCGGCGGCGTGAAGCAGTCCGGGTTGGGGCGCGAGGCCGGAACCGAGGGCATCGAAGAATATTTGGAGACCAAATACATCGCGCTGCCATAGGGACATTCGCCCTCGAATCGGAATAACTCCAATCACATTCCGATTCACCGAGTTACAGCACACTTTGCCTGGCGGGTTCGGGACGTGAAAGCTTTTATTGCACATCCGAATTCATTCCAGCAGGAGCAGGCATATGGTCGAAACCCCGTTCGCCGGTCAGTCCGAGATCGAGATTCCGGCGAGCACCACGCTCATGGATCTCATCGATCAGCGGGTCGCGGCGCACGGGGACGACGTGGTGTACCGGTACGCCGACTATTCGCGGGCGTCGAACGGTGAGTACCACGAGCTCACCTGGTCGGAATTCCAGCTGCGGGTGTGCGCGGTGGCGGCGCGGATCCAGCAGGTGAGCGCGCCGGGCGACCGGGTGGCGGTGTTGTGCCCGCACGGATTGGATTACGTGGTGGCGTTTTTCGCGGCCATCGCGGCGGGCGCGATCGCGGTGCCGCTGTTCACCCCCGACGAGCCCGGGCACTCCGATCGCCTGCGCGCGGTGCTCACCGACAGCGCGCCCGCGGTGGTCCTCACCACGGTGGGGTCCGCGCCCGGGGTCCGGCAGTTCTACGGCCATCGGCCGGGCGCGTCGCGACCCAGGATCCTCGCCGTCGACGCCGTGCCCGCCGCCCTGGAGGCGAGCTGGCGGCGACCCGACAGCACCGCGGATTCCATTGCCTACCTGCAGTACACGTCGGGATCGACGCGCACGCCCGCCGGGGTGGAGATCACCCATCGCGCGGTCGCCACCAACCTGCTGCAACTGTCCGACGCGCTGGGTCTGGACGCGAACTGCCGCGGCGTGACCTGGCTGCCGCTGTTCCACGACATGGGATTGCTGTGCGTGATCCTGCCGATGGTGTGCGGCCGCTACCTGACCCTGCTGTCCCCGAGCGCCTTCATCCGGCGGCCCTACCGCTGGATCAAGGAACTCGGCGCGAAGCCCGGTGACGTCGGAATCTTCTCCGCCGCACCGAATTTCGCCTTCGAATACGCCGCGACCCGCGGCCGCCCCGCGGAGGGCGTCGCACTGGACCTGTCGAAGGTGATCGGATTGATCAACGGCAGCGAACCGGTGACGGTATCGGCCATGCGCACGTTCACCGAGGCGTTCGCGCCGTACGGATTGCCCGGCAGCGCCATCAAACCCTGCTACGGCATGGCCGAGGCGACCGTGTTCGTGTCGGCCACCCAGGCCGAGGTCGCCGCCCGGGTGGTGCACGTGGACCGGGAGCGGCTCAATGCCGGTCGCATGGTGCGCGTCGGCTCGGAGCGCGAAAACGCTGTGGCACAGGTCAGTTGCGGCTACCTCGCCCGATCGCAGTGGGCGGTGATCGCGGATCCGGAGACCGGGAAGGAGCGCCCCGACGGCGCGGTCGGCGAGATCTGGCTGCACGGCGGCAATCTCGGCGTCGGCTACTGGAATCGGCCCGACGAGACCGTGAAGACCTTCCGGAACAAGCTGGTGCGCAGGCTCGTCGAGGACAGCCATGCCGACGGCGTGCCCACCGAGGCACGCTGGCTGCGTACCGGCGACTTCGGCGCGTACCTGGACGGCCAGCTGTACGTCACCGGCCGGGTCAAGGATCTGGTGATCGTCGACGGCCGCAACCACTATCCGCAGGATCTCGAACACTCCGCCCAGGACGCCAGCACCGCGTTGCGACCGGGCTTCGTGGCCGCCTTCTCGGTGCCCGCCAACGAGATTCCCGGTTCCGACCGCCCCGCCGCGAGCGAGGACAACTCCGACCAGCTCGTCATCGTCGCCGAACGCGGCGCGGGCATCGGCAAAGTGGACCCGGACCTGGTGATCTCCCGGGTGCGGGCCGCCCTGACCCAACGCCACGGCGTCCCCGTGCGGGATCTGGTGCTGGTCCCCGCCGGATCCATCCCCCGCACCTCCAGCGGCAAGATCGCCCGGCGAGCCTGCCGCGCGGCGTACCTGAACGGCGCCTTCACCCGCACGGCGGTCCACCGCTGAGCTGTTCACCCTCGAAACCCGCGAAGTACCCGCGCCGACGCTCTACCCTTCAGTAACATGCGACCGTAAACCCCACGGGGTGAGCAGCTTTCGATCGCACCGGGAAGTGTCATGACGGCATCGGCCATGGGAAGCACCGAACTACACCCGCCGCGATGGCTGCCCGCGCCCATGCGCTGGCACAACACACCGGTGACCTGGCGGGAATCCTGGCGGCTGGCGTTGGCGCTGCCGCGGCGCGTGCGCGAGCGCACCGTTCTGGAGTACCTGGCCACCGAGCTGCCCGGTCAGGACGATGTGCTGGTCGCGCGACTGCCCATCGCGAAGTTCGTCCTCGTGCGCAGCCCGGAACTGGTTCGGCAGCTGCTGGTCACCAATCAGGACGGCTACATCAACGGCGCCGAATTCGACCTGCTGGCCATTGTTTTCGGTCAGGGTCTGGTGACGCAGCGCGACAATCGGATCCACCGCCGCAACCAGCGGCTGGTGCAGCCGATCTTCGCGCGCAGCGCCATCGATCAGTTCGACGCGCCGATGGTGGAGGCGGCGCAGGACTCGGTGCGGCGGCTGTGGGAGGCGGACGAACCGGTCGACGTGGGCGCGGAGATGATCCGGCTGTCACTGGATATCGTGGCGCGCACCATGTTCGGCACCGACCCGAACGGACCGATCTCGACCATCAAGCTCGAGCAGCTGCTCAGGTTCTTCAGCTTCGGCGTCGTCAGCGGTGCCAGCCGGCCGCTGCGGTCACTGGCGAACTGGGTGGTGCGCCACACCGAGGAGCCGGACAAGCAGGCCGCCTCGCGACTACCGCTCCGCACCGCGCGGGCCATGGCGTGGGTGATGGGCCCGCACATCATGTTCGGGCTGCGCCGTATCGAGAAGACGGTGGCGGGAATGATCGCCGACCACCGCGAGGGCCGGATCACCCGCACGGACAATCTGCTCGGCCTGCTCATGGCGGCCACCGACCCCGAAACCGGGCACAGCTACAGCGATCTCGAAATCCAGGACGAGCTCATGACTTTCATCGGCACGGGCATGGAGACCACCGCCACCGCGCTGACCTGGGCGTGGAAACTGCTGGCCGAGCACGACGACGTCCGCAAGCGCCTCCATGACGAGCTCGACACCGTGCTGGGCGGGCGCCTCCCCACCGCCGCCGATGTCGAGAAGCTGCCGTGGACCAAGGCCGTCTTCATGGAGACGATGCGCCTGCACCCGCCGGTCATGGCGACCAGCAAGGTGGCGCTGCGCGAGGACGTGCTGGCGGGATATCGGATCAAGCCCGGGACCACGGTGATGATCAGCCTGCACGGCGTGCACGGCAATCCCCGGGTCTGGGACCGCGCAATGGAATTCGATCCGACACGCTATCTGCCCGAGAACATGACGCGCCCGCATCGCGAGGCGTCGCTGGCCTTCGGGGCGGGCAAGCGGATCTGCATCGCGCAGAACTTCGCGACCATGGAGGCGGTGCTGACCATGGCCACCGTCGCCCAGCGCCTGGATCTGCGACGGACCACGAATGATCCGATCCGAGCGCAGCTTTCGTTCATCGGAGGGCCGGACAAGCCGCTGATGATGCGGGCCGTGGCGCGGGAGTGATCACGCCGAGCCGCTCGACCGGTAGGCGGCCGGTGTCATGCCCATCTCGATCCGGAAGGCGCGGTAGAACTGCCGTTCGGTGGTGAAGCCGCAGGCGTGGGCGACCGCGGTGATCGGCAGATCGGCGCGCGCGACGAGCAATTCGCACGACAGCTCGACGCGCATGCGCCGCAGCATGGTGGCCGGACCGTCGTCGAGCTGGTCGAGCAGCCGATACAGGGTCCGCCGCGAGATCCCGCAGCCCGCCGCGATCCCGTCGACCGTGAGCCGGGGATCGGCGCAGTGCCGCCGCATGAACTCCACCACCCGTCGCCTGGCCAGCGTTTCGACCGCCGCACCGGGCACCGCGCGACCCGCGGTCAGCGTGATCGCCGAGGCGAGCAGATCCACCGCCGAACCGGCCAGCGCCGCGGCGTGCGCGGGCGCGGTGTTCTGCAGCTCGGCCAGCTCGTACAGGAACCGCGACACCACCGCCCCCGGGCTGTCGCGCGTGATCACGGTCGCGGTCGGTATCTCCGCCGAGGTGATCCCCGCCCGCTCCCGTAACCGGCTCAACGGCACCTGCGCGGCAGCCATCTCCCAATCGCCCTCGAACTCCCAGTGATACGGCCGGGTGCTGTCATAGAACGCCATCTCCCCCGGCCCGATCTCGGCAACCCGTCCGTCCTGATACAACCGCCCGCGCCCCGCCACCTGAATGCTGGTCAGCAACACCTCGTCGTCCGTCCGAGCGATCAGACTCTTGGTCCGATCCACCCGCTGCGCACTGGCCCCGAGAGTGGACAACGACATGTCGTCATACGCCCTCAACGCGATCCACCCCTGAAACGCCCCCGCCCTCAGCGGCGACACCGCCAGCGGCACATACGCTTCGGTCAGCCCCGCCTCCCACCGCTCGAACACCTGCCCCGCGCGTTCCCCCTCCCCCGCCCGAATCTCGAACCGCTCAACCCCCGACAACCCGACCACTCCGAACTCACCTGAACGCGATAACTGACTTCCCAGTGTTTCACGAGGAGGCGATGCTGCGGGACCGCACTTGCTGCCAGCTCTCGACCAGGCAGGGTGAGAGGTCGTCGGGGATGTGGGGCAGTTGCTCGGGGTTGGCGGTGATCGCGCCGTCGAATTGGGGGGAGAACAGGGTGCCGCCGGTGAGTTCGAGGACGGCGAAGACGAATCGTTCCATGGTGTCGGTGCTCGGGGGGCGAGGGAGTTGGATTACGCCGCCGTCGAATACGTCGCCCTCGGGGAGGAATCGGGAGACGATGTGCTCCCGGCATCTGTGAGGCCCTGAAGGTTTCACGCAACACCGTCCGCGAAGCCTTCCGAACCCTCATCGAAGAACGCCTAGTCACCCACGAACTCAACCGCGGCGTCTTCGTCCGCGTCCCCACCACGAACGACATCGCCGAGGTCTACAAATGCCGCCGCATCGTCGAATGCGCGGCCCTGCGTGACTACCCCCGAACCACCCCGAACCTCGACCGTACTGGCCGACTACCTCACCGACGCCGAATCCCAGATCCGCACCGCCTACGACCGCACCATCGGCCCCTTCACGGTCTCCGCCTCCCGCGACGAGAACCGGATGTGAGGCTCGCCGAGGTCGAAGGCGGAGTCCAGCCCGCGGGTCAGCTGCGGGCGAGCTGGGCCCATCACGAGCGACCACCACTCCCCTCGAGTTAGGGTAGCCTTAGTAACTCGATCGAGAGGGGTAGCAGTGCGCATCGCGATTCTGTTCGGATCCGAAATGGGTACATCGGAAGCAGTCGCGGAGAGTCTCACCGACGAGCTTTCGTCCCACGACGTGTCGATGCAGGACATGTTCGACTTCGACCCCGCCGATCTCGACCCGGCCCACTTCCACATCATCGTCTGCTCGACCTACGGCGACGGCGAACTCCCTACTGGCGCGGAACCTTTCTTCGCCCGCCTCGAATCCACCCGCCCCGACCTCACCGGATTACGTTTCGCCGTCTTCGGACTCGGCGACACCGTCTACGGCGACTCCTTCAACCGAGGCGGCGAACTCGCCGCCGCCCACCTCACCGCTCGAGGCGCCACCCAGGTCGGCGACCACGCCCGCCACGACGCCTCGACCCTGATCCGAGCCAATGACATGGCCCGCGAATGGGTCGCAACCCTCCCCCTCCCCGGCCTCGGCACGAGAATGACTGCGTAGCAACAGGTTGGAGAAAGCCTCGTACTTACGTTTCGTGACAACGGAATTCGGTTGCGGGGCAGAGTTGTGAATTGCGGTGGCGACCGAACGGATGTCGACATTTACTGATCGGCGAGAGACCGGCTGGGCCGATTCTCATCATCCACCGTTCCCACAGACTGCCGGTCACCTGGAGTGCGCAATGAGTAAACGAGTTCTGATTTCCGGTGCGAGCGTGGCCGGGCCGGCGCTGGCCTACGGTCTGCACCGCCAAGGCTATGACGTGACCGTGGTCGAGCGCGCGCCATCGCTGCGCGGCAGCGGATACGCGGTCGACTTCCGCGGCGACGCCTTCACCGTGCTCGACGGCATGGGCATCCTGGGCGAGGTGCGCGGTCACGACACCCACATGCGCGGCACGGATCTGGTGGATGCCGAGGGCAACAAGACCGGCGAGCTGCCCAGCGAGGCGTTCGCGGGCGACCTGGAGATCCCGAAGAAGGATCTCACCCGCATTCTGCACCGCATCACCGCCGAGCAGGTGCGCTACCTGTTCGGTGACTCGATCACCGAGCTCGAGCAGACCGACGACGAGGTGCGAGTCCGGTTCGAACATCACGAACCCGCCGGCTTCGACCTCGTGGTCGGCGCTGACGGCGTGTACTCCACGGTGCGGCGGCTCGCGTTCGGGCCGCACTCGCGGTTCGTCGGCCACCTGGGCATGTCCGGCGCGGGCTTCACCACCACCAACTTCCTCGGCCTCGACCATCGTGTCGTGCTCCAGAGCACACCCGGCCGCGCGCTACTGCTGTTCAGCGCCAACGAATCCGATCGAATGACGGTGAGTCTGTCCTTCGCCACACCATCGGCCGAGGTGGACCTGCTCGACCGCGCCCAGCAGCAGGAACTCGTGCACGCCGCCTTCGCCGAGGCGGGCTGGGCGGTGCCGCGCCTGCTGAAGGAGATGACCGACGCGCCGGACTTCCTCTTCTCCTCCGCCTGCCAGGTGGAAATGGATCGCTGGTCGCAGGGCCGCATCGTGCTCGTCGGCGACGCCGGCTATTGCGCCGCACCCACTTCCGGCATGGGGACTTCCCAAGCCCTCATCGGAGCCGACACCCTCGCCACCTGCCTCGCCGAGTCCAACGGCGACCACACCACCGCGTTCACCGCCTACGAGCAACGCCTCCGCCCCTACGTGACCGCCAACCAGAAGCACGGCCGCGAGGCGGCAGCCATGTTCGGCGCCTGAGCGAACGCGGGTGACGGAAATTTTGACACCGAATCGAGGAACCATCATGCGTAACAGGACCGTTCTCATCTCCGGCGCCAGCATTGCGGGGCCGGCGCTGGCGTATTGGCTGAACCGGTACGGATTCGCGGTCACGGTGGTCGAGAAGGCATCCGCATTGCGGCCGGGCGGGCAGGCTGTCGACTTCACCGGGGAAACCCACCATCGGGTGCTGGAGCGGATGGGTATCCTCGCGGAGGTCTACGCACGTCAGACCGGTAAGACCGATACCGTTCTCGTCGACGAGACCGGCGAGCAGGTCGGGTTCATCTCGGGGGACTTCACCGGCGGCGATGTCGAGATCCTGCGCGGCGATCTGTCCCACATCATGTATGAAAAGACCTGGCAGAGCTGCGAATACATCTTCGGCGACTCGATCACCGCGCTCACCGAGACCGACGACGCGATGTGGGTGGAATTCGAGCGCTCCGCGCCGCGGCGATTCGATCTGGTCTTCGGCGCCGACGGCATCCACTCACGGGTCCGGCGGCTGGTCTTCGGGCCCGAAAAGGACTTCGTTCAGCACCAGGGCCACTACTACTGTGTGGCCGGCGCCAGTCCCTGGACCGGCACTCCGGCCGGTCAGCGCGAGCGCATCACTTCCTACGGTCACAACATCGCGGGCCGCTACGCCGTCTCGGGTGGTTCCAAGGCGCAGCAGATGTACCTGTTCGCCTCGCCTGAAATCGATTACGCCCGTGACGATGTCGGTGCGCAACGGCGGCTGGTGAAGCAAATCTTCGCCGAGGTGGGCTGGCGAGTGCCCCAGATGCTGGACGAGATGGACAATTTCGATGACTTCTACCTCGATGCCATCGCCAAGGTCCGCAAGATGAAGCGATTCACCCGCGGACGCGTTGCCCTGCTCGGCGACGCCGGATATGGCAACACCCTGGCCGGCTTCGGCACCGGCCTGGCCATGGTCGGCGCATACGTTCTCGCCGGCGAACTCGCCACCGCGGCAGGCGATCACACCGTGGCCTTCGCCCGCTACGACAACATCATGCGCAAGTACGCCAAGATTTCCGGCGATGCGAACGCGGGCCGCTTCCTGTGCCCGAAAACCGCCTGGGGCTTGAAGTTCCGAAACTGGTTTCTCGGCTCCAAGGGCATGGACATGATGATGAAGATGGCCGAAGGCTCGAAAAACCTGGAACTACAGGACTACCCGTCCCTCGTCGGCTCCCACCCGATGAACTGAGCCTACGAACCAGAGCACCAACTGATCAAGGAGTACAGGTGCGTGACTTCGGCATCGAACTGTTCGACAAGTGGACCGCTATGTGGAACCGCGACTACGACTTGGCCGAGAAGATCTTGGCCCCGGAATTCGTGCTTCGCTATGCCCAGCCCGGCGCCTCGGCTTACGACGCCATCCGGGACCCGAAATCGTTTGTGGCACAGATTCAGAGCTTCCACGACGAGGTGCCCGGGCTGAGCTTCGCGCCCGACGCGGTGCCGGTCGTGGAGATGGACGAGACCGGAACGGGCATCGTGGCCCGGCCCTACCGGGCGCGCATCACCGCCCCCGACGGCGCGATCACCGATATCAGCGGCACCGATATCCTGCGCGCCGAGAACGGCCGGATCGTGGAGGTCTGGTCCGTCTCGGGCGGTCTCGCCGGACGCAGCTTCTACGCATCCAACTGACGGTCCTATCGCGTTGGGTTCCAGCATGCCAAAGCAATTCACGCCATCGGGCAATCGGGTCGCCGCGCTTGCGGCGCTGCTCGTCGCGGCACTGCTCGCCGCGGTTTCCTGCTCATCCGCCCGCGACGATTCGGCGCCGAAACCTGTGTCATTCCCGGGATTCCAGGACGGCATCGTCGACGCCGACGGGATCTCGATGCACTATGTCAAGGGCGGACAGGGTCCCGCGATCGTGCTGTTGCACGGGTGGCCCGAAGACCTGCGGGCATTTCAGAAGATCGCCCCCGACCTGGCCGAGGACCACACCGTGGTCGCCATCGATCTGCCGGGATTCGGCGACTCCGGCTTCGCCAAGAGCGATGAGGGCTATCAGGCGCTTGCCGTTGCCGCCGACATCCACGCGGTCACCCAGGGCTTGAAACTGGGTCGATTCGACCTCATCGGCCACGACTGGGGCGGGGCGATCGCGCTGGCCTATGCCGTCGAATACCGTTCCGACCTGGAGCATTTGACGATCCTCGAGGCGCCGCCGCCCGCCGACTACCTCACCCTGGTGCAGAGCAAACCCGGCACCTTCTGGTGGGACTGGCTGGCCAACGGCCCCAAAGACGAACTGGCCGAACAACTCATCGACGGCAAGGAATCGGTCTTCTACGGCGCCATCTACCGGGAAGCGGACGGAGCCATCGACAAGGCCGAAAGCGACGGCCTGATCGCCGCTTTCGGAAAGCCCGGCCACACCCACGCCGGACTGGAGTACTTCCGCCAGCAGGACACCGGGGAGAAGGCGGTCGAAGCGCTCATCACCACCGGCGGCAAACTCACCGTCCCGGTGCTGGGCATCGGCGGCGAGCACAGCATGGGCGCCTCCATCGGATCCCTCACCACCCGGGTCGCCGAGCACGTCACCACCGACGTGGTTCCCGGTGCGAATCACTGGGTGCTGGAAGAGAATCCGACCTACGTCCTGAAGTCCGTCCGGAACTTCTTGACGAGTAACCGGTAATCCGCGGATTCGGCTTGCCGGCGTTTACGGAAGTCTCGCGGAGTCTCCCCGAAACGATCCTTGAACGCCGCCGAGAACCACGTCACCGTGAAGCCGCAACGGGCCGCCACCTCCGCGATCGGCGGGCTCGGCCGCTCCAGCATGGTGCGTGCCGCTCGCAGGGACTCCTCGCGGCGCAGATCGCGGTAGGTCGTCCCGGCCTGCTGCAAGGCCAGCCGCAGTTGACGCGGCGACCAGCCCAGTGCGGTCGCCACGGCCGGTAGACGCACATCCCCGGTCCCGATGTTTTCGCGCACGTATCGCCGGACCGTCTCCGCCGTTTCCGTGAGGTGGTTGTGCTGGGGGCGCAGGTCGCCGGTCAGCAGCAGGCACAACAGTTCGCTGATGCGATCGCAAACCGCGTTGAACTCCGACTCCGAGAGCCGGTCTCGTTCCCCGTGCGCACTGCGAATCATCGAATTCACCACGTGGCCGAGCCCGGTGTCGAGATCGAGGAAGGTCCGCATCGGTCCGGCCGGCGCCAGCGCGTGATCGATTTCGGTGCGCGGGATCTGCATGGCGTAGGCGGTTGCGCCGGGCCGCAATCGGCACTCCTGATCCAGCCCCATCACCATTGCCCGCCCCTCCGGGACTCGGACCGCCGCGCCGGCGACGTCACGGGCGGTCACATCGGCACCGCGGCACACCGTCGGCGTGGGTGAGCGCGGATCATCGCTCCACCGGACACCGAAGATGCTGCGGTCGGGTATCACCAGCCAGTAGAAGTCGTCCGCCGGAACACGTTTGACGTTGCCGGGGGTGCGGTGAGCGATCCGTCCCTCGGGTTCGTCCCACCTCAGCAGGCTGTACTGTCCGCTCTGCTGACAGGTCAGCCTCGACCGCCAGCTTTGGGTGTACAGGTACCTGTGCTCCATCGGCACGAAGGTGTTGGTCAGTTCGGACCATTCCTCCGCCGCACCTACGGTCAAATCGATAAACCGCATACGGACACCCCATTCACGACCGCCGCAGGCACTTGGACGCCGCGCGGACCACGCCACATTGTATCAAATTTCGTATCAGGCGCGCTTTTCGAAAACTCCGGCGGCCGACGGCATCTCGGCCCGGTGGCACCCCGCCTCGAAGGATAAGCATTCGTTATCGCTACGGGAACGAGCTGCGCATTGGTCGGCGGGTGGCGTTCAGGTGAGCTGATCCCATGACCGAATCTCGAAGCAAGGAGTCGTCATGCGTGTATTCGTAGCGGGCGCCACCGGCGCCGTCGGCCATTACCTGGTCGGACAGCTGCTCGAACAAGGCCATCACGTCGTCGGGACCTCCCGAACCCGCCAGGGTGTCGACAGGCTGTGCGCCCGGGGCGCCGAGGGTGCGCTGCTCGATATCTTCGACGCCGCCGCGGCCGAAAGGGCCGTTGCCGCAGCGGCTCCCGACGCGGTGGTCCATCAACTGACCGCGCTCAACGGCGGGACTTCGGCCGACAACAGCCGCATTCGGCGCATCGGCACCCGCCATCTGGTGGACGCGGCGCATCGTGCGGGCGTCGGCCGCATCATCGCGCAGTCGGTGGCCTGGGCCTACGAACCCGGGAAACTGCCCGCCGACGAGGACACACCTCTGGATCTCGCGGCCGCCGAGCCGCGCGCGACGATGGTCGCGGGGATCGCGGAGCTGGAGAACACCGTCGCCGAGATCGACGAGCACGTCGTGCTCCGCTACGGCCTGCTGTACGGGCCGGGCACCTGGTACCGCCGCGACGGCCTGGCTGCCGACGTGCTGCGCGGGGAAACCACCGATCCCGCCGCGGCCTTCCTCGGCGGACTGATCGCCGGCGATGCGGTCGCGTCGTTCGTCCACGTGGAGGATGCCGCTGCCGCCGCGGTCTCGGCCCTCGACTGGCCCCGCGGCGTGGTCAATATCGTCGACGACGAACCGGCTCCGGGCCGGGAGTGGGTACCCGCCCTGGCCGCCGCCGTGGGCGCCCCCGCCCCGACCCCGACCACAGGCCGCGCCGATTGGGAGCGCGGCGCCTCCAACGCCCGAGCCCGCTCACTGGGCTGGGTACCGCGACACCCCAGCTGGCGCACCGGATTCGCCGCCTGAACCACGGAAAACCGTTCCGCACTATCGATTTGGACTACGACATGACGACTCTCGCAAACCAGGCAACAACGTTCCTCGCGCTCCACCGTCCCGGCACGCCCGTGATCCTGCCGACCGTATGGGACGCGTGGTCGGCAAACCTGGTGCAGGAAGCTGGATTCGCCGCCCTCACCGTCGGCAGCCACCCGCTGGCCGCCGCCGCGGGCAAATCCGACCGAGAAGGCATGACCCTCGACGAGGTCCTGGCCCGCGTCCACGAAATCACCTCCGCGGTGGATATTCCCGTGTCCGTAGACCTCGAATCAGGCTACGGTGCCAAACCCGCACAGCTCATCGAAGGACTACTCCAGGCAGGCGCCATCGGCCTCAACATCGAAGATTCGGTACACAGCGAGGGCAATCGCCTACGAGCACCCCAAGAACACGCCGACCTCATCGGCGAGTTACGCAGCGCCGCCGACACTTCCGGCATCCACGTGGTTCTCAACGCCCGCACCGACCTCTTCCTCCGCCACGACGGCGACGAAGCCGACCGCATCGACCGCGCGATAGCACGCCTCCACCTCGCAGCCGAAGCCGGCGCCGACGTCCTCTACCCCATCGGCCGCCACACCCCGGACACCCTGCACCGCTTGACCACCGAACTCCCCCGACCGGTCAACGCCGTCACCACACCCACCGACGCCCCCAAACGCCTCATCAGCACCGGCATCGCAAGAATCAGCTTCGGCCCCTTCCTCCAAACCCACCTCGCCGACCAAACCCGCCAGCTCCTCCAACCCTGGTCCTGACCCCCGACAAAGAGCCGCCCGTGCCGTCGAGATTGCTGGAGCAGAGATTCCCGCGTGGCGCCCCGTTGACGAATCTTGTCGCGCTGAAATTTCGGCGCCTTCTTGGACATGATCCAAGCCGATGGATAAAACGAATTCGGCCCCTGACCAGGCATATCTGGTCAGGGGCCGAATTAGGCTCCCGCATCTGGACTCGAACCAGAAACCTGCCGAGGAGCTGGGCGGATGACTACCACATACAATCTGGCACGTACCGAAAGCTTCGAAAGCTGTTGCAGCACTTCACTATCCGGAGCGCACGAGACAACCGCACACGACCTTGGACGGGTGTACGCAACGCCAGCATCGCCCTACTTTCTAGACACATCCTGGACGCACAGGCACGACTTGACCGGCCGCTTCTCCGACGAAACACCCACCGGATGCGATAGTGTGACTTATGTCACTTTCTCCGCGCACTCGCGAGAAGTTGATCGACGACGGCTTGGAACGGTTCGCCACAGCACAGCTCACTCGATACACGCGCTGGGAGCGCAGTCCGGCAACAAGGTTGATGAAGTACTCACCGGAGAGCATCCGCGGCCCATCTCGCTTTTGGCTGCATGCTCTGGCCGACGAGATTGAGTTCAAGGCCAAGGATGCATTGAACACCTCGCCCGAAGGGCGGTCCAAGGGCTGGGAGCGTTTCCTCGGCGATGGAGTATTGCGGGAGTTCCTTTCGGCCGTGACCGAGTTCACGGCACTATCCGATGAGGAACTCGAAGGCTATGGCCTTCACCAACACTGGACACCCGCCGAGTATCGCGCCCTGGTCGTCGCGGAAGCCCATGCTGTAGTGGACGCCTGTCTCCGACAGTCGATACAGGGCATCGAATCGCGAGTACTCGATCTCCAGATGATGCTCGATCCGGATGGGCGTCCGCGCCAGGAATAGTCATCACGGTGTTGACAATGAAGATCTGTCTCGACGTTTGCAGCTGATGACTACCGATTGGGGGTGGCCGTCTACCTGCGGCTTCTATGTTGGCGACGTTGGGTCGAAGAAACCGCTCACGACCCTATTGCGTACGTTCTGCGCACCTCGCCACAGTTCCGGGAGCCACCGATACGTAGCCGATACAAGAATCACCAACACGAGCGAAGAGATGAACAGCCACGAGTGAAATTGAAGGTCGATCCAGGACGCCCGGATGCTTGCGGGATGCGGACCGTAGCAAGCGAAGTACCCGCTAGCAGGGGGGTCAGGCAGACCGGGACAATCAACGGTGTTCGAGGTCTTGGGGTGAAGGATGATTCGATATCCGACATAGACGACCAACGTGGCCGTCAGGAGGAGCCCCGCGAAGATCGTCCATCCACGCCACAGAGGCGTAGTCCTTTGGCGCGCGATCATCAGCCCGACCACAATCAGTGTGCCGACGGACAGCAGGTACCCAGCTGCACCCATCGCGAGCCGCGAGAACGAAACGGTCCCAAAGTTGTTGTCCAGCAGCCCGAACTCCGCAGGTCCCCTGGAGTAGAAATACCTGCCGTCGTAGGAGCCGACACCGAGTACCGGTCCGACGAAAACCATCAGAATGCTACATAGCGGTAGCACGAGCGCCGGGAGACTCAGCCGGAGTGTTAATGGGCTGATCTCACCCAACAGTCGCTCTCGCTGATATGCCCAGAACCCCTGGAGCCGAGCCTCGTTCAGCGCTCGAATACGTTGGATCTCCCGATGGACCGCTACCTCCAGAATCGCGCGGTCCTCCCGCCAGATGTGCTCGTCCTTGAGAATGTCCAGAAGCGATTTCAACACGTCATGCGGAGTCCTACGAGCATTCCGTACCGCAACCGATCCCGCAATGATCGCCGCAAGTACCGCCCCGGATCCACCAAGAATCGCCTGCCACAACACGGTCATTGCTACCGACCTATCCCCAATCCCCGCTACCTGGACAGGTTTTCGGCCCGGTAACCAAGGTGCGGGGACTGTAAGAACAACGGTGTAACTCCGAATCAAGGAGTGGCACATGAACTCTGATGCGATGACTGCGGTCGTGGCCGATACTGACGCGGTGGCCAGGCCCAGGAAACCGAAGACGACAGCGGTGG
>NZ_WRPP01000012.1 GCF_009760405.1 Nocardia terrae | reverse complement strand
CCGGACCCCTCGGGACTGGAGGGCATACGGCGAGAGTCCGGTGTTTCGCGTGGCGGTCCGGACCCCTCGGGACTGGAGGGCATACGGCGAGAGTCCGGTGTTTCGCGTGGCGGCCCGGACCCCTCGGGACTGGAGGGCATACGGCGAGAGTCCGGTGTTTCGCGTGGCGGCCCGGACCCCTCGGGACTGGAGGACATACGGCGAGAGTCCGGTGTTTCGCGTCGCGGCCCGGATCTGTTCGGGGTGAAGGGAATCCGGCGGCGGCTCGGCGAATTGCGTGGCGGCTCCGGTGCGTCGGGGGTGGAGAGCGTCCGGCGGCGGCGACCCGATGATCCGGCGGCGTTGGAAGCGGACACGGATCTCGGTGCGGGCGGCCGGGATTCGGCCGGTGGTCGGTGGAAACGCCGGGCCGGGTCCCTGCCGCGCGGTCGAGCCGGGGATCGCGCCCGGCCGACCACGCCGGGCCAGCTGCGGCGGACCCGGTGGATGCTGACCGGGCTCTTCACTGCGCTGACCGCCGTCTGCCTGATCGTGCTGGCCTCCATCGCGGCCTCCATCGACGGGCATTCGCGGGACAAGGCGTTGGACGCGCGGGTCGACCGGGTGGTGACCGGCCTGGTCCGCGAGGTGTATTGGAACGAGGACGGCAGCGTCGATCTCGAGACCGTGCGCGGGGACGAGGATCTGGTGGGCGGCCAGAAGACGGTCGCGATTCTGGTGCGCGACGCGAACGGCGGCTGGTCGGAGCAGTTCGTGCGCAAGCGGTCCGGGCTGCCCGCGAACCTGACCGATACGGCGCAGCAGGTCGCCGAGTCCGAGGACACGCTGTGGCAGACCGTCGCCGACCGCGACGGCAACCCGGTGCGGCTGGCGATCGCCCCCGCCTGGGACAACGACGGCGCGGTCGGCGCGGTCGTGTTCGCGGGCGCGGACCCCGCACCCGGGCAACGCGATCATCGCAGCCTGGTCATGGCCCTGTGGGGCGGCGGCCTGGCACTGGTCCTGATCGCGGGTCTGGCGGGACACCTGCTGTCGGGGGCGAGCATGCGCCCCGCGCTGCGCATGCTGGACCAGCAGGAGCGCTTCCTGTCCGAGGCTTCGCACGAATTGCGTACCCCGCTGGCCACTTTGCGGCTCTACCTCGATGCCGCGCTGCGGGATCCGGCCGACACCCGGCGCGCGGTCACCGACGCGCGCTCGCTCACCGATCGCATGGGCCGCATGGTGGCCGGCCTGCTGGCCCGCACGCGCGCGGAAAGCGGTGTGGGAGAACTGGATCTGCAGCGGCTGTACCTGGATCAGCTGGTCGAGGGCGTGGTCGCCGAATCCGGCGGCGAGATCGAACTGAGCGCCGAACCGACCGCGGTGCGCGCGGATCCGGACCTGCTGGCGCTGGCCGTGCGCAACCTGATCGACAACGCGGTGGTGCACGGCGGCACACCCGTGCAGGTCCGGGTCGCGGCGGGACGGGTGGTCGTGCGTGATCACGGGCCCGGCCCCGATCCCGCGCTCACCGATCCGTTCCGGCGCGGCGCGGTCGGGACACGCGGACACCATGGCATCGGACTCTCGCTGGTGCGGTGGGTGGCCGACGTCCATTCTGGTTCCGTGACACTGACTTCCGCGCCCGGCGGTGGCGCGCTGGCCACCCTCACCCTGCCGGAAGCGCCCGAGGACTCGCCCGCCGCCCAGTGAAGTTGTCGTGATCTTCATCACACGCGGCGTAGGGTGGCGGCGTGCCCACCACCAATGTCGAGAGGTTCGTCGGTGCCCCGCGCGCGAATGTCTTCCGCGCGCTCCTGGACGCGCGTTCGGTGCGAACGTGGATGGTCCCCGACGGAATGTCCAGCCGCGTCCTCGAATTCGATCCCCGCGTCGGCGGCCGCTTCCGGATCTCGCTGACCTATGACCGGCCCACCGAGGCCGGTAAGACGACCGCGCACACCGACACCTTCCACGGTGTCTTCGCCCGCCTCGTCCCGGACCGGGAGGTGGTGCAGACCGTCGAATTCGAGACCGAGGACCCGGATCTGCGCGGCGAGATGACCGTCACCTACACCCTCGTCGACGCCCCCGGCGGAACGACGGTGACCGCCCGGCACGAGAACCTGCCGCCGGGACTGTCCCCGCGCGACAACGAGACCGGATTCCGGATGGCGCTGGCCAAACTCGCCCGATTGAACGAGCGCGCCGCCGAAGACTGACCCGACGCCCGGGTGAACAACGCGATACCAGGAGCTGACCGTCAGCGCAAGCCTGGATGAAACGCCGGAAATTCGTACAGTTGATTGGTATGGCGTTGCCGGGATTCCCGCATCCTTCCGGAATCGCCGAGTACGACGATCGGCGGCGCCGGGAGCGGCTGCACGCGACCCGGCTCGGCGCCGGCTGGGTGCGCTGGCGCCGGACCCGTCTGATGATCATGCGGCTCAGCCTGATTCCACTGGTCACGATCGGCGTGTTCGCCGAGTACCTGGCCGTGGACGTGCTGCCGGAACAGGCGCGGCTGGCGCAGACCCACCCCGCGGTGCTGCCTATCGCGGGTCCCTCGGATCCGAAGGCGAGCGATACCGCCGTCTTCGATCTGGTCGGGCTCGGCGTGCTCGATGCCAGTGACACCGCGCGAGCGCTGCCCTCGCTGCGCCGGCTCGGATCGGTCTGGGCGGTGCGCTACGACAACACCGGTATCGACACCAAGGTCATCGCGGATCTGATCGTGAAGGTCACCGACGCGGCCAAGGTGCCGAACGTGGTGCTGTCCGGGCACAGCATGGGCGGGGTGATCGCGCTCGAGATCGCCAAACACCTGCACACGGGCAGCACCAAGAAGGTGCAGGCGGTCCTGTTGGACTGCACGCCGGTCGATCTCGACGCCGTCCGGCCCGAGAGCCGCGACCAGGGCGAGGAGATGCTGCGCTGGATGGGCTGGGTCCCCGGCGCGCGCGAGAGCCGGTTCCTGCGACTGGTCGTGGAGATGTATGCGCGCCACGACCGTTTCGCCGGCGGCCCCTATCTGATCCGCGGCGACCAGTTCCGCGACGCCCTGAAAGACGTGCTGCGCACCAAGATCCTGAACAACGACGCCGCCAGCAACGGCCTGATCGAGGCCCAGTTCAAGGCGATCGTGGCGGGCGGCGCGGTGGACGATCTGCGCGCGCTCGCCAAACCCGTCGCGGGCAAGCCGCGTCCGGCCGTGGTGTTCATCCGCCCGCACAACCCCTTCGACGATCCGATCGTGGACGTCGATTACTCACACAAGGTGCTCATCGACCAGGTCGGCGGCATGGATGGAACGCTGCTGGTGGTGAAGACGCGAACCACCGGGCACGCCAACCCGATCGAGCGGCCGCAGGAGTACAACACGGTCATCGAGAATCAGGTCGTGCCGTTCGTGCGCGAGTTACAGCTGGAGTGGGCCACCACCGCGGTCTATCTCGGCCGGTGAGGGCCGCTCAGCGCACGACGTCGTCGAAGGCGGGCCGAATTCCCGAGGGCGGCACCAGATTCCACCGCTCCAACTGAACCCGAACCTGCTCGGCGGCATCGATGTTCAACGGCCCGCTGGTCCACAGCGCATACGGCAGGTTCAGGAACCGCCCGTCCTTCACCGCCCGCAGATTCTGGATGCCGGGCTTGCCCCGCAACAGCTCCACCTTCTGCTCGACAGTCTGCGGCGGATAGTCCACGAACACAATGGCATCCGGATCGGCCGCCGCCAGCCGCTCCCAGGAGACCTGCGTCCAGGTGTCGGCCACATCCGCGAGTACGTTCCGCCCGCCCGCCGCCTCCAGAATCGCCTGCGGCGCACCGAATTGACCACTCGACATGATCGTGTCGGAGGCGCTGTCGAAGACGAAGATCGCGGGCGGGTTCGCCGCCGGGGGAGCGGACCGCAGAGCCGCCAGCCGCCGATCCAGATCCCCGGTGACTCGCGCCGCCTCATCCTTGCGCCCCGTGATCGCTCCCAGCGCGGTCAGATCGGTGCGCAACGCCGTCCACGCATCCACCACGCCGCGCTCACCATCGGCCCTGCGGCAGCTCTCGGTCAGCACATAGGGCGCGACCCCCGCGGCCCGCAACGAATCCGGCGTCAGATTCGCGGCCTCGGAATACCCGTAACTCCATCCCGCCACCATGACGTCGGGCCGCTGCGCCAGCACCGTTTCTCGTGAGGGGTAATCCGGCGCAACGGAATTCAGCGTGTCGACCGCATCGCCGTAGTGCTTGCGCAGCGTCTCCGCATCCCGTTTCAGGCTGGACACCGCGACGGTCTGCCCCTGCGCGCCGAGCGCCAGCACCATCGAGATCAGATTCCCGTCATTGACGAACATCCGCTGCGCCGGCGACGGAAACTTCTGCCCCACACCACAATTGCGCACCTCCAGGTTCCCTGCGCCCTCCCGCTGTGCCCCGCACCCCACCGCCATCACGACCGCCATCGCCAGCACCGGCCACACCTTCCCGCCGCCACTCCTCCCGAGAAGCGTCGAGTGGTGCATCCTCGCGGCGAAATCGGGCGAATCCCCTCGGGGATGTGCGACTCGGCGAAAGGTCATCCGGCGTGCGAACGTGGTCAAGACAGGGCCTTTCGTTCGGTGATGATCAGGTGGGTGCGAGTCGACTCGGGGTCGGGCGCACGGTGGGCTCGGACGCCGAAGACTCGCTCCAGAATCTCGGTGCGCAAGGCGACTTCCGGTCGATCGAGGGGGTGCGCCCGCCCGCCCTCGACCACCAGCACCCGATCGCAGAATCGGTCCGCCAAGCTCAGATCGTGCAGGCTCATCACGACCGTCCGCGCCAGTTCCCTTGTCAGCGCCAGCAATTCGAGCTGATGGGTGATGTCCAGATGGTTGGTGGGCTCGTCCAACAACAGCACCGGCGTCCGCTGCGCAAGTGCCCGCGCCAGCAACACCCGCTGCCGCTCCCCGCCGGAGAGTCTGCTCACCGGCCGTCCGATGAATCCGTCCAGATCCACCAGCCGCAGAACCGCTTCCACGGCGGCCCGCTCGTCCGGCCCGCCCGCGCCCCATGGCGGCAGATACGGGGTACGGCCCAAGGCCACCAACTCACCGACCCGCAGATCATCGGGCGGCTGCTCGTCCTGCCCGACCAGACCGACCAGCCGAGCCCGCTCCCGCTGTGAAACCCGGTGCAGCGGACGGCCGTCCACGACGACCTCGCCCGCGACCGGCGAGACCAAGCCCGCCAGGGTGCGCAGCAGCGTAGTCTTCCCCGCCCCATTGGGCCCCACGATCCCCACCGTCTCCCCGGCTCGCACCGCGAACTCGACGCCCGACAGGACGGTGCGCCGACCCGCGACGCACTCGAGTCCGAAGACCTCCAGCCCGCCGGCCGTCAGCTCCGGTGCCCCGGACTGCTCTCGCCCTGCTCCGAACCTCCGGTGGCGAGCAGGATTTCGCGTACCTCCGGAACGGTGCTCGCTACCCGCGCCGACGCCTGCCCCGGTCAGCTCGGCGGCGGTTCCGCGCACCTGCGGCGAGCCGCCGCCGGCGAGCGTAGTGGCCGCCGTCATCGCGGACTTTTCCGAGCCTCTTCCGAAGATCCTGAGGCGACGGTGCTTTCGTGCCCCGACGGGCGTGCGTCGTTCGGCGGGCGAATGGGGCTGATCGACGCCCTCGGCGCGCTCGGCGGCGTTCGCGACCGATCCGGGGGCGATCGGTGTCGGCTGCTGTGCGGCGTCGATCGGGCGAGCGTCGGCGCGAAGTCGTGCCGGGCCGGTGTCGTCGGGGGTCATGCCGTGCCGAAGCGGTAGTGGCGGCGGCCCATGAGCAGGAGGAAGGCGGGGGCGCCGATGAGGCCGGTGAGGACGCCGACCGGGATTTCGGTGGGGCGGACCAGGATTCGGGTGGCGGCGTCGGCTACCACGAGGAACGCGGCTCCGCACAGGGCGCTCGCGGGGAGGAGCGCGTGGTGGCGGGGGCCGACCAGGAGGCGGGCGGCGTGGGGGATGACCAGGCCGACGAAGCCGATGCCGCCGGAGACGGCGACCAGCACGCCGACCAGGACGGCCAGCAGGATGAACAGGGCGATGCGCAACTCGCGCACGGGGATTCCGAGGGAGGCGGCGGTATCGGGTCCGAGGTTGAGGGCGTCGAGCCAGTGGGCGGCCAGCAGGAGGGCGGTGAGGCTGGCGGCGACCACGCAGGCGGGCAGGAGGATTCGGGTCCAGTCGGCGCCCGCGAGGCTGCCGAGGAGCCAGAAGAGGACCGATTGGGCGGCCGACGGGTCGCTGCCGCGGAAGATGAGATAGCTGCTGAAGGCGGCGAAGGCCGACCCGAGGACGGTGCCGGTGAGCACCAGACGCAGTGGGGTGAGGCCGCCTTGGGCCATGGCGATCAGGAAGACGGCGGCGGCCGCGGCCAGGGCTCCGGCGAGTGCGCCCGCCGAGAGTGCCCAGAGCCCCGCTCCGGCGAACAGGCCGGAGGTGATGACCGCTGCCGCACCGACGCCCGCGCCGGAGGAGACGCCCAGCAGATAGGGATCGGCCAGCGGGTTGCGGACCAAGGTCTGCATGGCCGCGCCGGCGACGGCCAGGCCCGCGCCGACGATGGCGGCGAGAATCGTTCGCGGCACTCGCAATTGCCACACGATGGTGTCGAGTCCGAGATCGGCGGGCGCGCCGCCGCTGAATCGCCCTCGCAGCACGGCGAGTACGTCACGCAACGGGATGTTCTCCGCCCCGAACCCGGTCGCGCAGACCATGGCCGCGAGCAGCAGCAGTCCCATGACGGGCAGGGCTATCGATGTGCGCGCACGGCTCATCGCGGTGGCTCCTCGGGCAAATCGCGGCCTCTCCAGAGTGTTTCGCGGCGGGGGAGGTCTGACTCGCACGGCCCGGGGACCCTGCTCACAGTGGCGCGACCGTTCCGGAGTTACACCGGATTCCCGCACCCGCCGAGGATGACAGCGCCGAACTCTACCTCACCGTTATTGAAAATGAATTCCAATAAGGTAGCAAGGCCGGGTTCGCTCAGCGGACGCGGGTGCCGAGGAGATGGCGAACGCCGCTGATGAAGAGCTGGAGACCGAAGTCGAAGCGGGAGGTGGCATCGGTGGTGTCGTAGAGGGGCGAATGTTCTTCGGCCAGTGCGCCCATGGAGTCCATCTGGATGCGGGACTGCTCGTCGACCGTCTGGCCGAGCACGTAATAGAGCAGCGTGTAGGCGGCCAGATCGGCCTCCTCGCGGGTCATGCCCGCGCGAATCGCGGCGCTGGCCAGGCGTTCCCGGCCCTTGCTGGTGGTGAGGCGGGAAGCGTAGGTGGCCGAGACCAATTCGGCGCCGTCACGGTAGGCGAGCAGGCATTCGCGCAGCCGGTGCGCCAATTCGGTGATCTGCTCGGCCCATTCGTCCGCGGCGACCGGCTCGTCCATCGGCCCGAGGATGCGGTCGGCGACCGCGCCCAGCAGCGCCTGCTTGTTGGGGAAGTGCCAGTACAGCGCGCCCGGCTGGACGTGCAGCGAGGTGGCCAGCCGGCGCATGGTGAGATCGGCCAGTCCGTACTGGTCGAGAATGGCGATCGCCCCGTCGACCACGTCCGTGCGATGGAGTTGCACTGAAAAACCCGACCCTCTCGTGTTCCGGCTCACGTTCCGGACTGCTAGCCTACCCTGAACACCGTTCAAGTTGCTCGGCCACGCGGCCGCACGAAGGGATTCGCACGGACATGACCCAGGCAGCCGTCACCACCGAAGCCGTCGACGCCGGCGGCGTCAATGCTCTCAGCGCCACAGGCGACGACATTCTCGCCATCGCTCGCGAGCAGGTGCTCGAGAACGGCGTCGGCCTGACCCAGGAGCAGACGCTGCGGGTCCTGCAGCTCGGCGACGACCGGCTCGAGGAGCTGCTCGGCCTGGCCCACGACGTGCGCATGAAGTGGTGCGGCCCCGAGGTCGAGGTCGAGGGCATCATCTCGCTCAAGACCGGCGGCTGCCCCGAGGACTGCCACTTCTGTTCGCAGTCCGGCCTTTTCCAGTCGCCCGTGCGCGCCGCCTGGCTCGACATCCCCTCCCTCGTCGAGGCCGCCAAGCAGACCGCCAAGACCGGCGCGACCGAGTTCTGCATCGTGGCCGCCGTGCGCGGTCCGGACGAGCGGCTCATGGCACAGGTCGCCGCGGGCGTGGAGGCCATCCGCAACGAGGTCGACATCCAGGTCGCCTGCTCGCTGGGCATGCTCAACCAGGAGCAGGTCGACCAGCTCGCCGCCATGGGCGTGCACCGCTACAACCACAACCTCGAGACCGCGCGTTCGCACTTCCCGAACGTGGTCACCACCCACACCTACGACGAGCGCTGGGAGACCCTGCGCATGGTGCGCGAGGCCGGCATGGAGGTCTGCTGCGGCGGCATCCTCGGCATGGGCGAATCCCTGGAGCAGCGCGCGGAATTCGCCGCCGACCTGGCCTCGCTCGAGCCCGACGAGGTCCCGCTGAACTTCCTCAACCCGCGCCCGGGCACCCCGTTCGGCGACCTCGAGGTGCTGCCCGCCGCCGACGCGCTGCGTGCCGTCGCCGCCTTCCGTCTGGCCATGCCGCGCACCATCCTGCGCTTCGCCGGCGGCCGCGAGATCACCCTGGGCGACCTGGGCGCCAAGCAGGGCATCTTGGGCGGCATCAACGCCGTCATCGTCGGCAACTACCTGACCACGCTGGGCCGCCCGGCCGAGTCCGACATCGATCTGCTCGGCGAGCTCAAGATGCCGATCAAGGCGCTCAACGAAACCCTCTGACGAGGGCTGAGGGGGTCCGGGGGCTCAGCCCCCGCCTCGTCCCTTACCGTATGGGGTATGGGGCGCTGTCCCCGAAAGCCGGCCCAAACGCCCAAGTTTGAGACACGAAGGATCTTTCGAGGTGGTCGTGGACATCGAGGAGCGCTACAACCCCTTCACAGGGAAGCGAGTGGTGCCGGGTCTGGAGGATCCCGTACCTGCCGCCGCGGCATTGGGGTTGGAGCCGCCGCGCTTCTGTGAACAGTGCGGCCGCCGCATGATCGTGCAGGTCAGCCCCGACGGCTGGTGGGCCAAGTGCTCCCGGCACGGGGTAGTCGACTCCACGAGCCTGGAACACCGGTAGTGGCAAGCGCACTCGCCGCCGAGCCGGGCGGGCTACGCGGCGATGTCGTGAAGCGGGAAGTGCGCGCGGCGGCGGTCGTGGTGGCCGCCATCGCCGCGGTGGGCGCGCTGGCCGGGGTCGCCTGGGCGTTCCTGGCTCCCGCCGAGCAGTTCCTGGTGGTCGAACCCGATCGCGGTTCGGCGTTGACCGGTGAGAGCATGCACCGCTTCGACGCGCTCGCCATCTTCGTGCTGATCGGCGTCGTCGCCGGTGTGCTCACCGCCGCCGGGTCCTGGCGCAGGCGGCGGGTGCGCGGCCCGATCCTGCTGACGGGCATCCTCATCGGGTCCCTGGCGGGCGCGTTCCTCACCAAGGTCGTCGGTGAGGCGGTGGCCGAACAGCTGCACACCCGCCCCAAGCATCCGGCCGTCCACACCATCGTGGAATTCGCTCCCTCCGTGGAGGGTTGGGCCGCGCTCATCGCCCAGCCCCTCGCCGCGGCCGTGGTCGTGCTGCTGCTGACGGCCCTGAGCACCTCCGACGATCTGGGCACCGGCGAATACCTGCCCTTCGGCGGCAACCGCCCCGAACCGGTCGTGCTCGCACCGCCGCAATACGGTTCGGCCATCAGCTACGGCCCCTACCCGGGTTCCAACGCCGGCACCCAGTTCACCCCGCGTGACCCCGTGGTTCCCTTCGACGCCCCGGGCGCCGAATCCGAAACCCGCTGAGCATCGGCGCAATATTCGCTGGAGCTCCGGCGTTGTACCCCTTACCGTGTTCGAGTTCACCGAACCGATGCACCCTGGGGATTCCGATGAAGACCACACCCGCCGATCGCGGCGCGCCCGCCCCGGCGGAGCGCCCGGATCTCACGGCCTGGCGTCAGCGCCACGAGCTCCGCAGATCCAATGCCGCCCAGCCGATTCCGAACGGCCGCCGCTACAAGCGCACCACCAAGCACCGCGATCGCGACAATTAGCCGCGCCGGTGGGCTGTCGCGTTCGCCGTATTTGGGCGAAGATGCCCGAATGACGACAGTCGAGCGCAACATGTTCCCCGCGTGGTTCGACCGCCTACAGGTCAAATACATGAACCCGGTGGTCCGTCACCTCGCCCCCTATCTCCCCGGTTTCGCGGTCATCGAGCATCGTGGCCGCAAGTCCGGCCGTGAGTTCGCGACCCCGGTCAACGCCTTCCGCGGCAACGGCAAGCTGGTGGTCGCCATGGGACACGGTCGCACCGACTGGATCCGCAATCTCCTCGCCGCCGACGGGGGCAGCACCCGCACCGCCTTCCGCCGCTACCGCCTCACCAACCCGCGTGTGATCGCCCGCGGCGAAGCGGGCTCCGACCTCCCCTTCGCCGCCCGCCTCGCGGGCCGCAATCTGCCCCTGTTCGTAGCCGACATCCTCCCCGAATAGCCGTGCCAATCTCCTCGGGGCTGGTCGCTAGCGATAGCCCCGTGCGAGAAGGAATTTGGCCCCGGTCTCCAGCCCCTTGGGGGTCTGCAACTCGAAGTCGAAGGTGTCGGCGAGCCGGTTGATGACGTTGAACACGGCCGAGACCGCCAGGGCGTCCGTTATCTGATCGCGGGTTACGCCGGTGGGCAGCACTTTTCGCATATCCTCCGCGTCGACCGTGCCGTCCCTGGTCAGTTTTGTGAGCAATACGAGGACGGCGCGCAGGCCGTCCTCGACGGGGGCCGATTCGATATCGGCCAGGACCGCCTGGACTTTCGGGGCGTCCCGGTAGGCGCGGGCCGCGGTGGCGGTGTGCGCGGCGAGGCAGAAGGCGGTGTCGTTCGCCTGGGATATGCAGGCCGCCATCAGTTCTCGATCGGCGACCGACCAGGCGGAGGGGCCGCGCATGACCTGATGGGTGAACGCTCGGGCGTGGGCGCCGAAGAAATCGGGGCGGTACATCATCAGCCTGACGACATCCGGCAGAGGCTGGCCGGAAAAGAGCCGGACCATGGTGAACAGTGCCTTGGCGGTGGGTCGATAGCCGTGCTCGAGGATGTCGGGTCGCATCAGTTCTCCTCGGTGCCGGTCGCTTCGGCCAGGGCGGTCAGCGCGGCGTCGTACATGCGGGTGGACTGTCCGACGGCGGCGCAGATCACCAGTTCGAAGAGCTGATCCTCGCTGAATCCGCCCGCCTTCGCCGCGGTGAAGTCCGCATCGGTGACCTGCGTCGGCTTCGTCGCGACCTTGTCGATCAATTCGCGCAAAGGTGTTGGGACATCAGTGTTCCGGAAGGCCCGGTCGCGCTCCTCGGCCGAGGTCGTACCGTCTCCCTTCAGCACTCGGTCGACCAGTGCGCGAAGCAATGCTTGTTTGCTGTCATCGGTTGCCACAACCGCCTCCGGGAGCGAGATACGCAGGTTCTGCCTTCCTTCCGATTGTGGCCCTGTACCGCGCCGGAGGTCGGCGACACCGATGAATTCGGACGACCCGCATCGTCTCAACGGTCATGACTCAACCCACGTTCACCTCGGTGCTGACCGTCGCCGTCCCCGTGACCGACCAGGACCGCACCAAGGAACTGTTCGAGACCCTCGGCTCGAAAACCATCTTCGACCGCGAACTCCAGCCGGGCTTCCGCTGGCTGACACTGGAGCTCCCGGGCGGCACCGCGACACTGTCGCTGATCCTCGCGGGCCCGGAGTTGCCCACGGGCATAGACACCGGCGTCCGCCTGTCCACCCCGGACGCCCGCGCCGCCCACGCCACCCTGACCGGACTCGGACTACAGGTCGGCGATCTGCTCGACTGGGAATCCGCCCCGCTGATGTTCGTCTTCCGCGACCCGGACGGCAACCGCTTCTACGTCACCGAACCCTACGACAGCGAATAGCGCAGGTGGCGGGTCACGTCGCCGGTCAAGGTGATGGTGACCTCGCGCCGCGCGAACCGCCACCGCCCGTCGCGGCGCTCGAAGCGATCGCGGTAGCGCCCGGTGACCACGGCTTGCAGCGGAAAGTCCGGAAGTGCCTGGAAGACGGTGAAATAGGCGCGCGAATCCGCCACGTCGCCGGTGTCGTCGAATTCGACGGCGATATTGGTGGTGACGTGGTGGGTCCGCGGCGTGCCGTCCTCGTAGCGGATCACCGTGCCGCGCAACATCTTCTCGACCCCGGCGCTGCCGCGCACCGAACCGCCGCCGCCCGCGAACTCACCGTCCGCGAAAAGCTCGCCGACACCGGCGAAGTCGCCCGCATCGACGAGTTCGGCGTACCTCGCGATCAAATTCGTCACGGCGGTCGTCTCGGTGGCAGTGCTCATGCCAGTGACAGTAGGCCGAAGATCGGCCGGGCGGGATCGGGAGGGTGATCTTCGCCGCCGCAGGCCCGCGATCACCAGCGGTAGCGTTGCTCGCTGACGCGGACGGCGACGAATCGGCACCAGGGTTCCACGAAATGCCGGGTGAAGTCGTGCAGGACGCGGGCCGCCTGCGGCATGTGGGGGCCCGCGTCGGTGTAGTAGCCGTGCCGGTGGCCCAGGACAGTGCGGCGGGCGTGGGCTTCGAGCCGGTCGAACGGGGAGTCCGGTTGGGGCCTGGCGGCGAGGACGTTGGCGAAGCGCAGGTAGTAGCCGTTGTGGGACAGGATGTTCCACTCTTCGTCGGAGATGGCCGGTTCCCGTCTCGGCAGCGACCAGCGCTTGGTCAGCTGCATACGGATCAGGTCGTGGGCGATGGCGGCGTCGACCAGGCTCCAGGCGAGATCGCCCGCCACCTCGCGCACCCACGCGCCGTGTGCGGCGAACTCGTCGGCGCGCTGCGACGCGGCGCGGCGAAACGGCCAATTCGGTTGGGAGTAACCGGAACTGGCCACCGGCTCGACGATCGACACCCGGGCGGCCGCGGCTCCGTACCGGTCGTGGATGGGGCGCAGCACCGGCTCGGTGCGGGTCAGGCTGGGCACGAAATCCTCGAAACCCGGTGCGTCGCTGTCCCGCAACGCCTCCCGGCCCACGCGTTCGCCCTCCGAGGAGATCTGGTGCAGCGCGGTGACCATGTCGCCGTAGGCGCCGAGCAACTGCGTGATCAGCGCGGAGCGCCGGTTCACCCCGAGCGCCCGGGTGGCGACCAGGGCGGAGGTCGCCGCCGCGAGGGCGGACGCCGTCGGAGCGATGACCTGGAACGTAGTCATGGGATTCAGCTGGGAGGGCGGAGGGCCGCGAATTCGTCGGTGACCCGGATCTCGGAGTCGGTGAAGCGGTAGACGGCGGCCGGGCGGCCGCCCGCGCGGCCGGGGGAGGCGGTCGCACCGGTGGGCGTGATGACTTTGCGACGCGACAATACTCGCTGGAGGTTGGTGGTGTCGACGTCGTAACCCAGGGCGGCGCAGTAGATTTCGCGCAGGGTCGACATGGTGAAGGTGGCGGGGGCCAGGCCGAAGGCGATGTTGGTGTAGGAGAGCTTGGCGGCCAGGCGGTTCCGGGCGTGGCGCACGACGGTGCCGTGGTCGAAGGACATGGCGGGCAGCGCCGAGACCGGGTGCCACTTGGTGTCGTGGGGGAGTACCGGTTCGGCGGTCATCGGGACCAGGCCCAGGTAGGCCGAGGCGATGCGGCGGTCGCCGGGGACGCGGTCGGGATCGCTGAAGACCCACACCTGTTCCAGGTGGGTCAGCTCGCGCACATCGACCTTCTCGGCGAGCTGGCGGGCGGCGGAGGTGTCGAGGTCCTCGTCGTCGCGCAGGCGGCCGCCGGGAAGTGACCAGGTGCCCTTGGCGGGGTCCAGTGCTCGTTCCCAGAGCAGGACGGCCAGTTCGGTGTGGTGGCCGGGCGGGCAGCGGTCGGCTGCATCTTTCCCGAGAATGGTGATCCCTCCCACACTAGGGCTCTCACCTGCACTGATGGTGTCGGGGAAGCGACGAACCTGGAACACCGCGGTGAGCGTTTCGTGGATGGTGCTACGATGGGCCACGTTTTCGATTCTAAGTCGAAAACCTGTTGGATGCGAATCGGCGAGGTTGCCGGGCGCATGAGAGAAGGAGCCATCCCATGGCTGCAGCAGTGGGCGCGACGCTGACGTTGACCGATCGCATCGCGGACGGTCCGTCGGGATTCACCGGTGTGGACGCCACCCCCGAATGGGCGGCGGAGATCAAGCGACTGGCGCGCGAGCGCAATGCCACCATCCTGGCGCACAACTATCAGCTGCCCGAGATCCAGGACATCGCCGACCATGTGGGCGACTCCCTGGCCCTGTCCCGGATCGCCGCCGAGGCGCCCGAGGACACCATCGTCTTCTGCGGCGTGCACTTCATGGCCGAGACCGCCAAGATCCTCAGCCCCGAGAAGACCGTGCTCATCCCCGACCAGCGCGCGGGCTGCTCGCTGGCCGACTCCATCACCGCCGACGAGCTGCGCGCCTGGAAGGCCGAGCACCCGGACGCCCTGGTGGTCTCCTACGTGAACACCACCGCCGCGGTGAAGGCGCTGACCGACATCTGCTGCACCTCGTCCAACGCCGTCGACGTGGTCGCCTCCATCGACCCCGACCGTGAGGTGCTGTTCCTGCCGGACCAGTTCCTGGGTGCGCACGTCAAGCGCGTGACCGGCCGCGAGAACATGCACATCTGGATGGGCGAATGCCACGTGCACGCCGGCATCAACGGCGACGAGCTCAACGAGCAGGCCCGCACCCACCCCGACGCCGAGCTGTTCGTGCACCCCGAATGCGGTTGCGCCACTTCGGCTCTCTACCTCGCGGGCGCGGGCGAGTTCCCGGCGGACCGCGTGCACATCCTCTCCACCGGCGGCATGATCGATGCCGCGAAGGCCGCGAAGAGCAACCAGGTCCTGGTCGCCACCGAGGTCGGCATGCTGCACCAGCTGCGAAAGGCCGCCCCCGGCATCGACTTCCAGGCCGTGAACGACCGCGCCTCCTGCAAGTACATGAAGATGATCACCCCCGCCGCCCTGCTCCGCTGCCTGGTGGAGAACCGCGACGAGGTCCACGTCGACGCCGAAACCGCCGCCCTGGCCCGCAATTCGGTCCAGCGCATGATCGAGATCGGCAACCCGGGCGGCGGCGAATAGCCACGCCCACCCCGGCAGGGGAGGGATGAGCAATGGTGAATACATCGATTTCCATCACCTGGGAGGCCGAGGCCGACCTGGTGGTCGTGGGTGGCGGCGTGGCGGGTCTGACCGCCGCGCGTACCGCATCCCTGCGCGGGCTGCGGGTGCTGACCCTCAGCAAGGGCGGACCCAACGACACCTCGACCCAGTACGCGCAGGGCGGCATCGCCGTCGTCGCGCCGCACGGGGATTCGGTCGAATCCCATGTGCACGACACCGTGGTCGCGGGAGCCGGGCTGTGTGACGAGGACGCGGTGCGCTCCATCGTCGAGGGCGGCCAGCACGCGGTGGCGGCGCTGACCGACCTCGGCGCCGTGTTCGACCTCGGCCGCGACGGCGAGGTGTCGCGCACCCGCGAGGGCGGCCACAGCACTCGCCGGATCATCCACGCGGGCGGCGACGCCACCGGCGCGGAAGTGCAGCGCGCCCTGAACGCGGCCGGAATGCAGGTCATGTTCGGGGCCGCGGCGCTCGACATCGTGACCGGACCCGAAGGGGTGCGCGGCGTCATCGCGGTGTCGGACAAGGGATTCGGCATCGTCCACTCACCGGCCGTGCTGCTCGCCACCGGTGGTCTGGGGCAGCTGTACGCGTGCAGCACCAACCCGTCCGGCGCCACCGCCGACGGCGTCGCCCTGGCCCTGCGGGCCGGTGCGCTGGTCTCCGACCTCGAGTTCCTGCAGTTCCACCCGACGGTCCTGTTCACGCCGGGCGGGATCGGCCGACGCCCGCTGATCAGCGAGGCGGTCCGCGGCGAGGGTGCGACTCTCGTCGACACCGAGGGCGATTCGGTCACCGCGGGCGTCCACCCGCGCGGCGATCTCGCGCCCCGCGACGTGGTCTCCCGGGCCATCGCCGCCCGCATGGCCGAACTCGGCACCGATCACGTCTACCTCGACGGCCGCGCGATCGAGGGCTTCGCGCAACGCTTCCCGACCATCACGGCCTCCTGCCTGGCCGCGGGCATCGACCCGACCGTGGACCTGATTCCCGTCGCCCCCGCCGCCCATTTCCAATGTGGCGGCATCCACACCGACACTCACGGCCGCACCACGGTCCCCGGCCTCTACGCAGCCGGCGAGGTCGCCCGCACCGGCCTGCACGGCGCGAACCGCCTCGCCTCCAACAGCCTGCTCGAGGGCCTGGTCGTCGGCGAACGCGCGGGCGCGGCCGCCGGCGAACGCCGCGGCATGTCGGCCCCGATCACCGAGGCCGGCCCGCTGCGCTTCCCCCGAGCCGACCGAAAACTCCTCCAGGAGTTGATGACCGAACGCGCGGGCATCGTCCGCGACGGCGACGGCCTGCGCGCCGCCATCCTCCGCATGGTCGGCCTGGTCGCTGACAACGCGGCCCCGGACATCACGGTCGAGTGGGCGCTCAACCGCCCTTCGGTCGCCACGGAGCCCAAGGGCGAAGGTTCCACTCGTCACTCCGGCGCGTCCTCGGCCGGAATCCACGACGGCGGTGTGGATCCCGAACAGAAGCAGGCCGGGGTGACGAGCGTGTCGGCAGCCCCAGCGGGCGGATCGTCCGCGACGGCGGGCGGGGCCGCCTCCCCAACCGGCACGGCGACGGCGATCATCCGTGAGCTCGAGGATTCGGCGCTCACCCTGACCGCGCGGGCACTGCTCGTCGCGGCGGCGGCGCGCACCGAGAGCCGCGGCTGCCACACCCGCTCGGATCACCCGGAGCCGCAGCAGGAGTCACGGCGCAGCACCCACGTGCGCCTCGGGTCCGATGGTCGGCCGAAGCTGGTCACCGACGGCGTCGCACCCGCGATAGCCTGGGGCCGCCCCGCGGTCCCCGCCGCGTCATGAGGGGGTTCGCGCGCCCGGTCGGATTGTCCGGAGCCGTAGGCGGGGCTGCGGCGCGGCACCCCGTCGCGGCTCGGGGCGGATGGGCGTTCGACGCTGGTTTCCGAGGGCGTCGAGCCGCTGCCGTGGGCTCGCGCCGCGATTTCCGCCGCGTCATGGGCGGGTTCGCCCACACGGTCGCTGGCCGTCGCGGCGATTGTGGCACGACCCGAGGGGTGGGGATGCGCGCACCGGGGCCGGGTCGCGGTCTCCGGCGTCTCGAGGCTCCGCGCCGTATGGGAACGACGTTCACCTCGGGTGCTGTCACCGGGATCGCGGGCCGATGTGCCGCGGTCGACAGTGCCTGGGGCACAAGGCAAGTCATCGAAGAAGGAGCGCTGTCATGACCCTCGACGCCGGACTCGACCGCGACGAAGTGGTCGCTCTGATCCGCACGGCCCTCGGTGAGGATCTGCGGTACGGGCCCGACATCACCACCATGGCCACGGTGCCCGCGGACGCGATGGCCAAGGCGGACATGGCTTCCCGGCAGCCGGGGACGGTCGCGGGGCTGGATGTCGGGTTGCTGGTGCTGGACGAGGTCTTGGGCGCGGGCAATTACGAGGTGACCGCGCGGGTGGCCGACGGTACCCGGGTGCAGCCGGGGGACAAGGTGCTCAGCCTCGTCGCGCCGACTCGCGGGCTGCTCACGGCCGAGCGGACCATGCTGAATCTGGTGTGCCACTTGTCCGGAATTGCGACCGCCACCTCGCGGTGGGCGGACGCGGTCGCCGGGACCGAATGCCGGATTCGCGACAGCCGCAAGACGCTTCCGGGCCTGCGCGCGCTGCAGAAGTACGCGGTCCGGGTGGGCGGCGGCGTGAATCATCGCATGGGCCTGGGCGATGCCGCGTTGATCAAGGACAACCACGTGGTGGCCGCGGGCTCGGTGGTTGCCGCGTTGCGCGCTGTGCGGGAACTGAATCCGGAGATCGAGTGCGAGGTCGAGGTGGACAGTCTCGATCAGCTCGACGCGGTGCTCGCCGAGGACGTGGAACTGGTGCTGCTGGACAACTTCCCGCTGTGGGCCACGCAGGCGGCCGTGCAGCGCCGCAATTCTCGCTCGCCGCGCACCAAACTCGAGTCGTCGGGCGGACTTTCGCTGGACATGGCGGCGGATTACGCGCGGACCGGCGTGGATTATCTGGCCGTGGGCGCGCTCACGCATTCGGTCCGGGTGCTGGATCTCGGACTGGATATGTGAAAAGCGAGTAATGGCGGATTCGTCCCCGGCGTGCCACTCGGCCGGGGACGAATGCCCTGTTCAGCGCCGGTAGACCGGTGGATCGACCAGCCAGCCGATGCCACCGCACCCCGTGCACAGGATTGTCGACCCGTTCGCGGAATAGCCTGCGGCCCCGGTGCCTTCGCACCAGGCGCAGTAACGCCAGCCTCGATTCGGGTGGACGGTGTCGAGCAGGATATTGAGGAACCCTTGGATCGCCATGCAGAGTGAATCCCCTCGCTAGGCATCAAACGATCCAAGAATGCGGGATGCCGCGGGTGACTGTCCAGCAAAAGCCAGAGGGGTTTACACACCGAATTCGTGTGGGTCCAGGCGCAATACCTGACAAGCCTCGCGAATCACCGTGAGCGCGTGTGCGTCGAGTTCGCCCTCGATTCGCCCGACGATCAGACCGATGCGCACCACCGCCCGCGCCTGCTCGGGCCGCTCGGTGGCCTTGGCGATCTGCGCCATCACATAGGCGTGGCCGAAGGCCGGATCCATGATGAGCCGGGCGCAGTTGTCCTCGAACAGGTTTCGCAGATCGTCGGAGGACTGACGCTGCAGAACCTCGTGTGCGCCGGCCATCTGCGCGATGCGCATGCGCGCCGCCGGATCGACGCGCCCGTCGGTCGCGGCCAGCACCGCGCACATGCCGAGGGCGGCATCGCGGAAAGTTTCGCCCCACAGCTCGTTTCGAGGCCCGGGCGGTGGACCCGGGGGATCGGTTTGCGGGGACGCCGGGGAAACCAGCCGATTCGAGAACGCCATGACACACTCCGAGAAAACCACCGGACCCACGGACTCCCCGTGTCCGAGCCCGGACCCTGCGAACCAACCCTGCGTCGATCCACCCACAGCGACAGTAACAGCCTGCCGTCCGGTAGGCCCGCAGAAATTTCCTGACACTCAGCTGAGAAGCGGGTCGCCCGCTGTGGCGTCAGGCGGTGAGCGCGCGCTCGAGCGGCGTGCGGAAGCGGGGGATCGGCCGGATGTCGCCGTACCAGCGGCGCAGGCGCTCGGCCTCGGCCGCGATGGCGGACTCGGCGTCGGAGCCCGCGTCTTCGAGTAGCCGCCAGACGATTTCGCCATCCGGGCGCTGCGCCCAGCCGCCGATGATGCGGCCGTCCCACCACACGCTCGGGCCGATATTGCCGTTGCGGTCGAAGAGCTCGGGCTGATGCGGGCCCAGGTACCAGTCGCGGGACTGCCAGCCCATCGGGGTGGGATCCAGCGCGGGCAGCAGCGCGGCCCAGGGCTCGGGCGGCGGGGTGGGTTCGAGGTCGTCGGCCAGCACCAGGCCGGTCTCGCCGTCGAGATCGACTTCGACGGTATCCACCAGCGCCAAGGCTTTACGGACCTCGCCGAGCGTCCAGCCCGTCCACCACTTGATGTCGCTGACCGGCGCGGGGCCGAAGGCGCGCAACCATTTTCGGACCAGTTCGGCCCGTGCCTGCTCGGCGGGCATGGCCGGAATCCCTTCCGGCAGCCAGGTTTCGATCGGGGCCCAGGTGTATTGGCTGCTGGCCCAGGTGCCATTGGGCCGCCCGCGCACGATCCGGCCCTCACAGCCGAGGGTCACCAGCACCCAGGTGGTGATGTTCGTCGGCTTGGAGTAGGGCTTGCCCGGTGCGGTGTCCACCTGGGTCCGCAGCCGCGGCACGTCCTTGCCCAATTGCGCGCCCGTCGCGCTGCCCCGGGTCAGCAGTGCCGCGTGGGTCTCGGCCTCGACCTGGTTCCACCACTTGGTGAGGTTCCCGGTCACCGCGCCGGACTGTTCGAGATAACGCCCATAGGTCTTGCGCTGCTTGTGCGCCAGCGCGTCCGCGGTCGAAGCCTGCAGCACCGGCACCAGCTCGACGGGCGCGACGAACATGGTGCGCCGCATGGCCAGCATGCGCAGCAGTGTCCGATCGTCGTAGAGCGCCTTCTCGACATGGCCGGGTTCGTTCTCGAGTCCCCGTGCCCCCACGGAAAGGAAGACTGTCGCGGGATCGGTAGCGTGCAACACCACCATCGACCGCACCACATCCTCGACCGCGTCGCTGCGGGTGGCCGCCGCCAGGCGATGCCGTACTCCGAGCCGGGCCCGTCGCTCCGCGACGTCCATCGAACGCATGGTCGAATCCTAGCGGACCGCAATCGAATTCTCGCGCAGCCGGGGTCTGGGGCCGCGATCGTCGAGAGTTCGGTCAGGCGGGTTCGTTGGTGCGGGTGACCTCGTAGCCGAGCAGGCGCTCGGCCTCTTCGATGCCGCCCTGGAGATCGCCGACGGCGTTCATCTTCGACAGATCCAGGCCGAGGGTGACCAGGGTCAGGGCGATTTCGGAGGACAGACCGGTAATGATGACGCTGGCGCCCATCAGGCCCGAGGCGTCGACGGTCTTGACGAGGTGATTGGCCACGACGACGTCGATGGCCGGCACGCCGGTGATATCGATGACCACCACCTTGGCGCGGTTGCTGCGGATGGCCCGCAGCAGCTGCTCGGTGAGCTGGCTGGCGCGCTGTCCGTCGAGCACGCCGATGATCGGGAGGATCAGCAGCTGCTCACGGACCTGCAACACCGGGGTGGACAGCTCGCGGATCGCCTCCTGCTGCTGGCGGATGATGCGCTCGCGTTCCTCGACGAAGCTGACGCCCACGGTATTGGCGATCCGGTTCGCGGCCGGCTCGTAGGCGTCGAGAATTCGATTGAGCAGATCGAAATCCGACTGGTATTTCTCGAACAGGCTGCGGGCCAGCACGTCTCGCAGCAGGAGGACGATACCGAGCACTTCGTCGGTTTCCACGCCCCGGGGAATGATTCGTTCGGATAGGTTTCTGGCGTAATTCTGTAGCGCCTCGACGCTGCCGGTCTCCAGCACTTCGACATAGTTCTCGTAGACCGAGGTCGCTTCCGAGAAGATCTCTTCGCTCGTCATCGCGGTGAGTAATTTTGCCGCGGTGATGCGCTGGGCCCAGCGTTCGCGCAGGACGGAGCGGTTCTGGCGGAGGTGCGCGACCAGCTCGGAGAGCAGGCCCTCGCCCGGCCGGGCGGGGGGCTCCTCGAGTTCGTCGAGCAGCTCGGTCGTCGATATGACCGGTATGTCAGTCATGGATCACTTCGCTTCCTTCCGGATTGTGGATAGTGAGCGGAACAAATTGCGAATCATTTCTTGCTGATTCGGCGGAACCATACTGCTGAACCTCCGAATTGGGGCGTGTTGCCAGCGAACTCGACGGCGATTCGCACCCATCGGCGGGACGCCGGAGAAATTCACCGTCGCCGGTGCCCGGCGTGGGTGCCCGGGGAACGCGATCGCGCGTGCGACGATGCCGGATGTGGGTGGACGGTGGCGAGGCTGGAGAGTGGTCGGCGCAATCTCGGTGATGGTCGCGGCGACGATCAGCGCGACTCCCGCGGTGTCAGCCGCTCCGGGCGACGGCGTGACCATGCGACCGGTCAGCCTGACCGTCGACGGCGAGACCGCGACCGGCCGCGTCTACGAACCCGACGGCGGCGCACGGGGATTGATCGTCGCGGTACACGGGCACGACGGCAGCGCGAGCGACTTCCCCGAATACATGAGCTCGATCGTCAAGCAGACCGGCGCGGCGCTGGTCACCATGGACCAGCGCTCCGACGACAGCGTCTGGCGCACCGGCGAATGGAACGTCTGGGCCGGCTGGCGCGACACCGTCGCCGCTACCCAGTGGTATCGCGCCGACCACCCCGGCCTCGGCCCGACCATCCTCTGGGGCTGGAGCCAGGGCGGCGTCACCAGCGGCCTGGCCGCCGCCTACGCCCCGCCCGGCACCTACGACTACTGGGTCGACACCTTCGGCCACGCCGACGACGTCAGCGCCTGGTTCCTCTCGAACCTCCCCGGAAAATCCCTGCGCCCCGAAATCGAACGCGACGCAGGCAACTGCAACCCCCTCACCTGCCCCCAGTCCTACCTCGACCGCTCGCCGGTCTTCCTGGCCAACCGCATCACCGTGAAGCGAGCCATCCTCGTCCACGGCACCGCCGACGCCCTCGTCCCCTACTCGAGCTCCCTCGAAATGCGCGCCGCCCTCACCCTCACCGGCAAACCCACCTCCCTCTACACCGTCGCCACCGGCCGCGACCTCGACGGCCGCATAGTCCCCGGCGAACACGGCATCAACCCCGTCTTCTTCGAATCCGGCTGTGTGGTCTCCCGCCTCCTCCTCGGCACCGAACCCCAATCCGGCACCCCCGACTACCTCATCGACATAGCCCAGAACATCAACACCGCCCCACCCGCCCCACCAAACGCCAAGTGCGCGGCCTAGTCCCAGCGAGCATCCCGCCCCGCCGGCCGCCACATCAACCACACTGGCGGTCCACCGAAACGCATCCTCGTCCGCCCGCGAACCGCGAACCCGAAACGTTCGTCGTAACCGACATTCCCCGGATTGCTGGTTTCCAGGTAGGCAGCGACGTTTTCGTCATCGCATGAACCGAGCCGGGCCCGTAACAGCTCGCGGCCATAGCCCAGTTCACGCACCCCCGGAGACGTCCCGATCGCCTGCAGGTACCAGTGCGGCTCACCCGGATGTATGCGCTGCTTCTGGAGATCAGCCAGCCCCAGCCGCGGAATCCGCGGCCCGAACGCCCGAATCAACCCGGGCAACATACTGACCTGAGCCCGAACGGTGTGTCTCCACCGACCGGGAGGCGACCACAGAGTCGCCCCGCACACGATGCCACAATCCGAACACGCCATCCCCCTCGCTCGCCACACCGACCATCGACCAGCCCCAATCCCGCTGACCCACACCGACAATCAAGCGCAACCCACGCCTACGACCCCGACGATACCCACCTACCCCCGCACCCGCCCACCAATCTCGGATCAGTGGGCCTATTCATGCGTTATCCGTCGCCGACCGGCGGCTTTCTCCCAATTCCACTGCCTCAGTGCACGTTCAGGCCCATGATCAACTCCTGCGGCCCTTTCGCGGCAATGCTCGCTAATGCCCGTCACGACCGAAATTCGCTGCACAGCAGCAGAACCGGCTGCCGGTGCTACGCGCTGATCAATCGACCGCCTGGCGCCGCAAATGGCGCACGTAGAGTTTCTGGGTGGCCCGGGCTACGAGCGTGCCGGTTTCGTCCAGGATCTCGGCGGTGTGGTCGGTGATGGATTTGGCGCCGGAGTGCGTCGTGTCCCGGATCGCATCTACCTGTTGTCGTGGGAGGTGCATCGTCGCGGTGACCGTTCCCCTGCCCGGCGCGAGGAATTCGATACTTCCGACGGTGTTCCACACGCGATAGTCGCGGCCGAGCCGCCCGTAGGCCATGATCCCGAAGAAGGGATCCGTCATCGAGTACAGGGTGCCGCCGAAGGCGGCACGGTTGGGGTTGTTGCTGGACGGTTGGGTTGACGGCAGCGCCCGGGTACCAGTTGCAGGCGGACCGGGCGCTGACTGCGCTAGCGGCCACGATCGAAGCGGGGGCGCCGCGGAGGAGGGTTTTCGCATTGGTTTGTCTCCCAATCTTCTTCGCAATTGCCCAACCCGGTCAGTCGGGTATGTGTTCAGTCGGCGCTGACGGCGTCGACGATATTGAGGCGGGCGGCGCGGAGGGCGGGGGGAATGGAGCCGAGGAGGCTCAGAGCCAGTGCGGCGAGGGTGAATACGGCCAGTGGGGGGCCGGGGCGGAAGTGGACGTCGATGCCGAGCATGTCGGTGGCCAGGAGGGAGTAGAAGAATTGGTCGGTCAGGCCGAAGGCGACGCCCAGGGCGGCGCCGATGACGCCGATGGCGGCGGCTTCGGCCAGGACCATGCGGAGGGCGAAGCGGCGGCTGGAACCGACGGCTCGGAGGATGCCGAGTTCGCGGCGGCGTTCCAGGAGCGCCAGGGTGAGGGTGTTCAGTAGCGCCATGGCGGCGATGAAAGCGACGATCACCAGCATGATCCGCGACAGGACCAGGCCCTCCTGCATGGCGTGGCTGATGCCGTCGAGGGCGGCGGGGCCGCTGTAGACGTGGACTTCCGGCGGGAGTGCCGCCCGGATGTCGGAGATCAGTCGGTGCGGGTCTACTCCAGGGGCAGCGTCTATTTGGAGGGTGGTGGAGCCGGGACGCTGGAACCAGTCGCGCATGAGGGTGAGGCTCATCGCGGCGGTGCCCGCCAGAGCGGAGAAGTAGGAGACCGTTTCGAGTACGCGGGTGCGTTGTTCGCCGCTCGGGGTCTGCATCATGAGGGTGTCGCCGGTCGAAACCTTCAGGGCGCGAGCCAGATCGCGGGACAGGACGATGCCCTCGCCGGCGAGCAGGCGGCGCTGGGTGTCGGGGCCGAGGGAATGGAACATGGAGTAGTTGCTGCCCGGATCCACGCCGTAGACAAGGGCTTTGGTGCCGCCGAGGGAGGCGAAGGCGAGCTGGCCCTGGACCGTGCGGCCGATGCCGGGCACGGTCGCGACCCGTCGCACGATGTCGTCGGGGAGCAGGGTGGTGGGGGTCATGTCCTCGGCGCTGAGCGCCACCCAGGCGTCGTTGTCGCCGAGGGAGGCGAAAGTTTCGCGGGCCGAGCGGGTGGCATCGGTATTCGCGCCGGTAATGGTGATGGTCATGCCGACCGCGATGGTGACCGTCATGAGCGTCGCCCAGACGCGGCGCGGCGCCCGATCGATGTTCACCCCGGCCAGCACACCGGCCGAACCCAGCCGCCGGGCGAAGGCCGCCGCCAGCCGCACGATCGGCCCGGTGCACGCGAAGGCGAGCAGGATCTCCGCGCCGAGCGCGAAACCCAGTGCGGCGGCGGCGAACAGACCCAGGTGCGCGCGCTGGACCAGGATCGCGCCCGCCACCAGCACGGCCCCGCCGACCGCCGCGGCCACCCGCAACAACACCGGCACCACATCGACCCGCGACGCGCCGACCGGCGCCAGCGCCTCCACCGGATTCACCCGATACACCTGCCGCGCGGCCACCGCCGAGGCCGCCACATTGGTCACCGTCGCCGCCACCACCGCGACCGGAATCGCGTACCCGGGCAGTATGTATTGCAGCCGAGCATCCATCACCTGCGCGAACGCACCCGGCAGCAGGCTGATCGCATACCGCCCGGCCAGCACACCCAGCCCCGCCCCGAGCAGCCCGCCGATGACCCCCAGCGCGACCGCCTCCGCGAGCACATCCCGCACGATGGTCTGCCGTCGAGCCCCGATGGCCCGCAGCATGGAGATCACCGGCCGCCGCCCGGCCAGCGCCATGCTCATGGTGTTGTAGATCAGGAACGCCGACACCACGAACGCCAGGCCCGTACCCATGGACGCGATGAACCGCACCATCACGATCCCGTTGCCGGTCTGCGCGGCCCGCGCACTCGGCGTGCCGACCACCGCGCGTCCGGCGACCGCCGCCGTGACCGCCGAAGTCAACTGCGCCCGATCGGCATTCGGCTGCGCCACGATCAGCACCGAATCCAGTTGCCCGACCCGGTTGGTGATCCGCTGCGCCAACGGCAGCGGCGCCACCAGATAGTGTCCGCCATTGAGCTGCGCGAGCCGCCCGCCGCTCAATACCGCCGCGACGGTGACCCGCATCGGCCCCAGCTGGACCTGCTGCCCTTTCTCGAATCCCGTTCCGGCCCCGGCGAATACGCCGTTCGGCACGCGCAGCAGGCTCGCGAGCTCGTCACCGCGCACCGCACCCTTCAGATCGCTGTCCAGCGCGGCACTGGACGAATCCACGCCCAGCACCAGCAGCCGATCCGAATCCGGCCCGGCACTGGCCCGCAGCATCGGGACGGCCGCCGCCACCCCGGGCACGGTGGCCACATCGGCCGCCACCCGCTGCGGGAACCCCGCGTCGGTGACCCCCGAAATCTCCAGTGCCGCATTGCCCGCCAGCCCGGCGGTCAAGCGCTGGATGGATCCGGTGAGCGAGCCCGAGATGCCGATGACGGCCACCAGGAACGCCGAGCACACGGTCAAGACGACGATCGACGCCGCGGTCCGCCCCCAGTGCGTGGTGAACTCGCGCATGGTGAACAGCCGCAGCCGGTCCAGCAGCGCGATCATGAATTCACGCTAAGTTCCGGTGACGCCGGTGTCCACCCCCTGCGCTCCAATGCGTCTCAGACATTAGGCTCGATAGAATTGGAGCAGCGAGGACGAGGTGAGGCGCTATGAAGGTCGTGGTGGCCGGGGCGACAGGGTCGATCGGACGGCCGCTGGTCACCGCGCTACGGGCATCCGGGCATCAGGTGTACGCCCTGACCAGGGGCGGACGCGGCGCGGAGGTCGCTCGCGCGCTCGGGGCCACGCCGCTGGTCGCCAATGTGATGGACCGCTCGGACCTGTTGCGCGCCACCGAGAGACTGACCGCGGACGCGGTGATCCACCAGCTCACGGCCTACCGCTATTCGCCGCCCACCCACTACCACTCGCCGGGTCTGTTGCGGACCAACGCCTTACGCGAGGTCGGCAGCAAGCATCTGGTCGAGCTGGCCCAAAGGACCGGGGCGCGTAGATATCTCACGCAGTCACTGATCATCGGCTACGGCCTGCGCGACCACGGCCTGAAACCGGTGACCGAGCAGGACCCCTTCGGCCGCATCCCCGGCGACGTCAACGACGGCATCATCGGGGCCCTGCACGAGGCCGAAGCCAGTGCCTGGCGGGCGCCCGGCATCGACGGGATCGCCCTGCGTTACGGCCTGTTCTACGGACCGGGCGCATCCGATACCTTCGTGCGCGCCCTGAAGGTACGCATGCTCCCACTGCCGAACACGGTCACCGGCCACATCGGTTTCGTCCATATCGAGGATGCCGCCGCCGCGACCGTCGCCGCGTTGGAGCAGGGCACCGGCGGCCAGGCCTACAACATCGTCGACGACGAACCCATCACGTGGGGCACTATGTTCGAGGCCATGGCCGAGACCGTCGGCGCGCGCCCGCCCCGGCGCATCCCGGCCCGCCTGATGCGCATGACCTCCCCGCTGGCCACCGCCCAGATGCTGGACTTCTCCATCCGCGTCTCGAATGCCAAGGCGCGCGCCGAACTGGGCTGGAAGCCCGCCTACCCGACCTATCGCGAGGGCCTGCCGACCCTGGTGGACACCGTCACCTAGCCCGCCGGAACACATTCGCGCCCCGTCCGGTTCGATCATGACGAACGGACCGAACGGGAGGCAGTAGCGATGACACCGGTGGACCCCACCTACACCTGGCTGGGCGAGGAACTTGACCTCGACGCCTACCTGGCCCGGATCGGCTTCACCGGCGAACGCACGCCCACCCTGGCCACGCTGCGCGAACTGGTCCGCGCCCACACCACCACCGTGCCGTTCGAGAATCTGGAGATCATTCTCGGCCGCGGCGTCCCGCTGGATCTGGAATCCCTGCAGGACAAGATGATCCGGCGGCGGCGCGGCGGCTACTGCTACGAGAACGTCGGCCTGTTCGCGGCCGCGCTGGAGCGCTTCGGTTTCGAGTTCACGGCCATGTCGGGCCGGGTCACCCGGGGCGCGACCAACCTGCGCCCGGCCACCCACGCCCTGCTGCGGGTGCAGGCGGCCGACGACGATCGGATCTGGCTCTGCGACGTCGGTTTCGGCTGGGGTCCGCTGGAACCGGTCGAGCTCGCGCCGGATCGCGGTGAATTCAGCGCGGGCGCATGGCGTTTCCGGCTGGAGCGGCAGCTCGACGCGGTCGGCGGCGAACTCTGGACGCTGTACCAGTTCGGCAAGGACGGCTGGGTGGATCGGCACACTTTCGCGACCACCCCGCAGTACCGCGTCGATTTCGCGGTCGGCAACCACTACGTGTCCACCTCGGACCGTTCGCCGTTCACCATGCGCCCGTTCGTGGAGCGGTTCCTGCCCGAGGTGCAGCACACCCTCGACGGCACCACCTGGACCGCCAACTACCCGGACGGTTCGGAGGAGGTTCGCGAACTCGAGGTAGCCGAGCTGCCCAAGGTGCTCGCGGAGGTCTTCGACATCGACCTCGACGAGGCCGATGCGGCGCAACTCGTGCGCGCCGAGTGGCCGGCGGCGGTGAAAGGTAGCTGAACGCCGCGAGTGTGCGGGAGCAAACACGCACCAAACCGTTTGGTCTATGTCTGGTCATGGATATGCTCCGACCAGCGTTAACCGGTACACGGTCACGTAAACATCGCCGAGGTGCGGCATAGATCTCACCGAGATCTCGCTCATATCTCACGCTGACGTCGGCGATCCGCGCGCCGCCCGCTACACTCGTGCGGGGAAACGCGCGGGCAACCGCACTGTCACAGTCATCTCGGAGAACTTCGGAGTAGTGCCATCGAAACCGGCCAAGTGATCGCAGGGCATTACCGCCTGGTCGAACGGATTGGTAGCGGCGGCACAGGTGTCGTCTGGCGAGCCGTCGATCAGCGGCTCGAACGTTCCGTCGCGGTCAAGCAGATCATCACGCAGCCGAGCTTGTCGGATGCGGACAAGGACATCGTCCGGCAGCGTGCGGCGCGCGAGGCGCGCAACGCGGCCCGGTTCCAGCACCCCAATGCCATTGTCGTGTTCGACATCACCGAGCACGAGGGTGACCCGTGCCTGGTCATGGAGTACCTGCCGTCGCAGAGCCTGGCGGTCGTACTGTCCGCACAGGGCACGCTGCCGCTGCCGCAGGTCGCGCGCATCGGCGAACAGGTGGCATCCGCTCTGATCGCCGCGCATCGCGCCGGAATCGTGCACCGCGATGTCAAGCCGGGCAACATCCTGCTCGGCGACAACGGCGCGGTGAAGATCACCGACTTCGGCATCGCCAAGTCCAAGGGTGATGTCACCCTCACCGCCACCGGGCTCATCTCCGGCACCGCCGCCTACCTCGCCCCCGAGGTCGCCCGCGGCGCGGAACCGACCCCGGCGGCCGACGTCTTCGCCTTGGGCGCCACCCTCTTCCACGCGCTCGAGGGCGAACCGCCCTACGGCACCAACCCGAATCCGCTGGCCCTGCTGTACGCGGCCGCCAACGGACAGATCAGCGAGCCGCGCAATGCCGGCCCGCTGTCGGACCTGCTGCTGTCGCTGCTCAGCTTCGAGCCGGAGGACCGGCCGAGCATGCTCGACGTGCGCGACATCATGGCCGAATTCGCCGAGGTCGGCCCCGACGCCGAGGCCACCCGCGTGCTCGCCGCGCGCCGCGCCGGCCCGGCCGCGCCGCCCGCCGGACAGGCCGCGCGTCCCGCGCCGCGCCAGAACACCCGGCAGATGGAACGCCGCTCCGCCGCCAATGTCGACATCGCGACCGGGGCCATGCCCCAGGCGCAACTGCTCGACACTCCGCCGCCGCGTCCCTCGCACAACGCCGGTCCGCCGACGCGCAATCATCCCGCGCCCGAAGTGGATTACGAGGAACCGCGGTCGAGCAAGAAGCTGATCTGGATCGCGCTGGCCGCGGTCGTGGTGATCGCGGGCGGCATCGCGTTCGGCCTGCTGTCCAACTCGGGTTCGAGCTCCAACGCGGGCTCGAACGGCGGCGCCAGCACGAGCAAGGTGTCGCCCTCGGCGAGCACCGCCAAGGGCGCGCCGTCGGGTCTCGGCCAGACCAAGAGCGTCTCGCCCGTCAATTTCAGCGACGCGCTCGACGCGGTGCAGAGCTTCTGTGACGGCTTGCTGCCCAACGGCAACAGCGCCGGCGCCTGGAAGCATCTGACCCCCGCCGCCCAGCAGGTCTACGGCAGTCAGCAGGCGTTCCAGAGCTATTGGAGCCAGAACCCGGTGACCAGCTACGCCGGCATCAGCGGAACCAACGGCGGCACCGCCAATTCCGATGGCTCCATGGACATCACGCTGGCCAGCATCACCACCAAGAGCGGCAACAAGTCGCTGAACCTGCGGGTGATCGACGCGGGCGGCGGCAACCTCGAAATCGACAGCGACACCAAGTAGAGTCCGAAGCCGACCACTGCGCCGCACCGGAATTCCGGTGCGGCGCAGTGCATTTCAGATTTCGCATTTCGGTGCGGCCGGCCATGCCCGCGTGACGTCGCCGCGGTGGGGCGAACTCCGTCATTCCGGCTCGACACTCCGTCATTCCGGCCTGCTCATGGCCGGAAACCAGTGCTGTCGGGCGGATCCCGCCCGAGAAACATGCCGGGATGACGAGAGTTCTGGTCTGCCGGGACGACGAAGGGGTCCTGGTTGTTGGGATACCGCCGCCTCCCCCGTCGTGATGATGCGGTGTCGTCGTGCGATAGTGCCGCGATCGTGGGGGTCGGGTCAGCCCCGGGTGGCGGGCTCGGCGGTCAGACTCGCCAGCAGGCGCAGGGCGTCGGCGCTGGGGGAGCCGGGTTCGACGTGGTGGGCGACCAGGGCCTGGTCGGGATCGTCGGGGAGGCGGAAGGTCTCGTAGCCCAGATCGAGGCCGCCGACGATGGGGTGGCGGTAGATGTGGCGGCCGTGGGTCTTGTCCTTGAGCTCGTGGCGCTGCCACAGCTCGGCGAATTCCGGGCTCTCGGCGTTCATTTCGTCGATGAGGGCGGTGATGCGCGGGTCGCCGGGATTGCGGGCGGCGTCCAGGCGCAGGTAGGCGACGGTGTCGGCGGCCTTGTCGTCCCAATCCTCGTAGAGGTCCTTCGCGCCCTCGTCGAGGAAGACCAGGTGCAGGAAGTCGCGCTGTTCCGGCGGCAGCGCCCCGAAATCGGTGATCAGGGCCGCCGCCAAGCGATTCCAGGCCAGCACGCTCACGCCGCGGCCCACGATGTAGGCGGGGACGTCGTGCGCGGCGTCCAGCAGGCGGCGCAGGCCGGGCCGCACCTCCTGCGCGGCCGGCGGCTCCTCGCCCGACCACGGGCGGGCCAGACGGTAAAGATGGTCGCGCTCAACCTGATTCAGGCGCAGCGCCCGCGCCACCGCGTCCAGCACGGACTCGGAGAACTGCAGGCTGCGCCCCTGCTCCAGGCGCACATAGTGATCCACGCTCACCCCGGCCAGCAGCGCCAGCTCCTCGCGGCGCAGGCCCGGAACCCGGCGGCGGGCGCCGTGATCGATCAGCCCCACCTCCTCCGGGCTGAGCCGGGCACGGCGTGAGCGCAGGAATTCACCGAGTTCGGCACGACGGTCGAGGGTCATGAGTTCAGTAAACCAAGATGCGCCCGGAGTTAATCCTGGTCATCCGGTGCCCAGGCAGACGCCGCACTGTTTACCCCGCTTGCACCGGACGAAAGTAGTGCTCAGCGCCGCACAGGACGGCGAAAGACATACGAGGAGCACACCATGACCTCCCTTCCCACCCGTCAGCTCGGCACCACCGACATGCGGATCAGCCGGATCGGATTCGGCGCGTGGGCGATCGGCGGCGCGGGCTGGCGCTACACCTGGGGCGCCCAGGACGACGCCGAGTCCATCGCCACCATCCGCCGCGCGCTCGAGTCGGGCGTGAACTGGATCGACACCGCCGCCGTCTACGGCCTCGGCCACTCCGAGGAAGTGGTCGGCAAGGCCATCGCCGGATTGTCCGACGCGGACCGGCCGTACGTCTTCACCAAGGCCGGACTGGTCTGGGACGACAACGACCGCGCCGCCGCGCCGAAGCGAATCATGGCCGCCGACAGCGTGCGCCGCGAGGTCGAGGACTCGCTGCGCCGGTTGGACGTCGAGCGCATCGACCTGTACCAGGTGCACTGGCCCGACACCGGCGCGTCGCTGGACTTCGCCGACCCCGACGGTGTCGACCCCGCCCTCGCCACCCCGCTCGAGCAGTACTGGCAGACCATGGCCGACCTCGTGCAGGAGGGCAAGGTGCGCGCCATCGGCCTGTCCAATCACGATGTGCCGCAACTGGAGATCGCCGAGTCCATCGCCCACGTCGACGCCATCCAGCCGCAGTTCTCGCTGATCAAGCGGCAGTCCGCGGACGAATTGGCCTGGGCCGCAGCCCATCACACCGGCGGCATCATCTACCAGCCGCAGCACTCCGGCCTGCTCACCGGCGCGTTCTCCGCCGAGCGCGTCGCGAACCTGCCGGATGACGACTGGCGCAAGACCTTCCCGGAGTTCACCACCGAACTCGAGGCCAACCTGGCGCTGGTGGAGGCGCTGCGCCCGATCGCCGCGGCCCACCGCACCACCGTGTCGGCGGTCGCCATCGCCTGGACCCTGACCTGGCCCGGCGTCACCGGCGCGATCGTGGGCGCGCGTTCCCCCGAACAGGTCGACGGCTGGATCGACGGCGCCGCACTGGAATTGACCCCCGCCGATCTGGACGCCATCGCCGACGCGCTGCGCACCACCGGCGCGGGCGAGGGCCCGATCGGGCGCTGAGATCCGGCACTATCTGTACAACGGTCCCACATTTCGAGGAGTAGAAGATGTCCCTGCATGTCATCGCCGAGCTGCGCGCCATGGCCGGACAGGAAGACCGGCTGCGCACCGCGCTGGAGGCCATGATCGAGCCGTCGCTGGACGAACCCGGCTGTGTCTCGTACCAGCCGTTCGGCAACCCGAACGATCCGGGCCACATGGTCGTGATCGAGGAATGGGTGGACTCGGACGCGCTCGAGAAGCACTTCGCCACCGAGCACTTCCAGCACATCGCCGGCGTCATCGGGGAAATCCTCGCCGAGCCCATGACCATCAAGCAGCTCGTCGCCGAATAGTCTCGGTCGAACACTCGATCCTCGTGCCCCCGCGGTTCGCCGCGGGGGCACGGTCGTGTCCGGTGACGCGAAACACACGGTGCCGCAGGCCCGGAACACAGGTAAGGTCGGCCGCATGGTCACCCGGATTCGATCGACGGCGCTGCCGCTGTGCGCGCTCGTGGTCTCCGCGTGGGCCGTGCTGTATCTGGCTACGGCCACCCCCGATTCGCTGTTCGTGCTCGGCGCCGCCGCCGTCGTCGCGGTCACCGCCGCGGTGCTCTCCGCCCGCGGTCCGCTGCTGGTCGCCACCGCGCAGGCCGGTCCGGCCGAATCCGCCGGCAAGCGCCGCCGGGGCACCTTCCTGCGCCAGAGCAATCCCGACGCGCCGGGCCGTCCCCGCCCGCGGGCACCAGGAATCCTCGCGGCCTGACCACGCCCGCACGATCTTTCGACGGTCGTGCGCGCAGTCGGGTTCTCCGCCTTCCCGATTCAATTCGCCCGCGACGCATGCGCGGGCGACGCGCAGCGAGGTACCCCCGTGCTCGATTTCGTCTACTACCCCGTGTCCGCCGTCCTGTGGTTGTGGCACACCGCCTTCGCGTCGATCCTCGGCGCGACCAGTGGCCTGGCCTGGGTGCTGGCCATCGTCTTCCTCGTCATGACCCTGCGGGCGCTGCTGTTCCGGCCGTTCATGGCGCAATTGAGGTTCTCCCGCGCGCTCGCCGAGATGCAGCCGCAGGTCCAGGAGATCAAACGCAAACACGCGGGCGACCGCGAGAAGCAGGCCCTGGCCATCCAGGAACTGCAGAAGGCGGCCGGGGTCAATGTGCTGACCGGCTTCCTGCCGATCATCGGCCAGACGCTGGTCTTCGTCGGCCTCTACCACGTGCTGCGGTCGTTCCAGCCCGGCCACACCGAGAACTACGTCTTCAACGCCGCCCAGGTGCACTCGTTCCTCGACGCCAAGCTGTTCGGCGCGCCGCTGTCGGACACCTTGTCCACCGCGGGCTCCTCGTTCACCACCGTTGCCGCCGTGGCGATTCCGCTCATGATCATCGCCGCGATCGCGACCCACTTCACCGCCCGCGCGGCCATCGCCCGCCAGACCCCGCCCGCCGAGGGCGCCGCGGCCACCCAGGCCCGCATCATGAACACCGTGCAACTGTGGGTGTTTCCCGCCGGCGCGCTGCTGGCCGGGCTGATCATGCCCATTGCCATCCTGCTCTATTTCGTCACGCAGAACGCGTGGACCTTCGCTCAGCAACATTTGGTAGCGACCCGTTACGGGCAGGAGCCTGCCAAGAACACTGTCTGAAAAATGGCCAGCAATATCATGGCTATCTATGAATCGCAGCAGCCGGAAAGTCGCCGGAGCGACCGGGCAACGCCGCATTTTCAACCCGGTTTCCGTGGGCGCGGTCATTGTCATCGTCGCCTTGATCGCGGTCATCACCGCGAACTTCGTGCACAAGCACCATGACAAGCAGCAGGCCGCCGCCGACGTCGCGCCGCCGGCGGTCTTCACCGCGGACGGCCGCCTGCACTTCGGCACCGCGGACACCGTGGTCACGGTCATCACCGATTTCCAGTGCCCGATCTGCCACCAGTTCGAGACGACCACCGGCCCGACGCTGACCGACATGGTCGCCGCCGGCACCGTTTCCGCCGACTACGACACGGTCGCCGTGCTCAACGGCCTGTCGAAGGACAACTACTCGACCCGCGCGGCCAATGCCGGAACCTGCGTCGCCGTCGCGGACAAGTCGCTCTGGCCCGAATTCAGCAAGCGGCTGTTCGAGAACCAGCCCGCCGAGGGCGGCCCCGGCCTGACCGACGATCGGCTCGTCCAGATCGCCGCCGACGCCGGGGTCACCGGGCCCGACCTCGCCGACTGCGTCCATTCCGGTCGCTACAACGGGTTCGTCGCCTCGCACAGTGAGAAGGCCATTACCGCCGGTCTGACCCATGTGCCCGTCGTGAAAGTCGGCGATACCACCCTCGATAACCTCGGCCCCGACGGCTTACGGGCGGCAATCTCGCGCGCGACCTCGGCCGGGAAGTAAAGCGCTGGCGGCCACCCATTAGGCTGGTACCTGGTCGCAAGCGGTTTCGACTGCCTTGCGGATCCGAACAATCAGCACAGACAAGGACTGCACAGCGCTATGACTAGCCGCATCGAGCTCGCCCGCGTGGACCTGCGCGGACGTACTCCCACTGCTGCCGAACTGCGCGCGGCTCTGCCGCGTGGGGGCGTCGACGTGGACTCGGTGCTGCATCATGTGCGGCCGGTCGTGGAGGCGATCCGCGATCGGGGCGTCGAGGCCGCGCAGGAATTCAGCCTGAAGTTCGACGGTGTGCGGCCCGCCTCGGTGCGGGTGCCCGCCGCCGAGCTGGACAAGGCCCTCGCTGAGCTCGACCCGGCCGTGCGCACCGCCCTCGAGGTCGCCATCGAGCGCACCCGCAAGGTGCACAACGATCAGCGCCGCACCGACAAGACCACCCAGGTGGTGCCCGGCGGCACCGTGACCGAGCGGTGGATTCCGGTCGAGCGCGTGGGTCTGTACGTGCCGGGCGGCAATGCCGTCTACCCGTCCTCGGTCGTCATGAACGTGGTTCCGGCGCAGGCCGCGGGCGTGGATTCGCTCGTCGTCGCCTCCCCGCCGCAGGCACAGTTCGACGGCCTGCCGCACCCGACCATCCTGGCCGCCGCCAAGCTGCTGGGCGTCGAGGAGGTGTGGGCGGTCGGCGGTGCGCAGGCCGTGGCGCTGCTGTCCTACGGCGGCACCGACACCGACGGCGCGCAGCTCGAGCCGGTCGACATGATCACCGGACCCGGCAATATCTACGTCACCGCCGCCAAGCGGCTGTGCCGCGGCCTGGTCGGCATCGACGCCGAGGCCGGGCCCACCGAGATCGCGATCCTGGCCGACGCCACCGCCGACCCGGTGCACGTGGCCGCCGACCTCATCTCCCAGGCCGAGCACGACGTGCTCGCCGCCAGCGTGCTGGTGACCGACAGCGTCGAGCTCGCCGACGCGGTGGACGCGGCGCTGACCGCGCAGATGGCCGTGGTCAAGCACCACGATCGCGTCGCGGAAGCGCTGTCGGGCAAGCAGTCCGGCACGGTCCTGGTCGACGACATCGCGCAGGGCCTGCGCGTGGTGAACGCCTACGCGGCCGAGCACCTCGAGATCCAGACCGCCGACGCGCCCGCCGTGGCCGCCCGGGTCCGTGCGGCCGGAGCGGTGTTCGTCGGCGCGTGGTCGCCGGTGTCGCTGGGCGACTACTGCGCCGGATCCAACCACGTGCTGCCCACCGCCGGATGTGCCCGGCACTCTTCGGGTTTGAGCGTGCAGACCTTCCTGCGCGGGATCCACGTCGTCGAGTACTCCGAGGCGGCGCTGAAGGATGTCTCCGGACACGTTGTGGCACTGGCCAATGCGGAGGATCTGCCCGCGCACGGTCAGGCTGTGCAGGCGCGATTCGGAGAGCTGCGGTGAGTACTGTGATCGTCCCCGGCTCGAATATCTCGCTCGACGACCTGCCGATTCGCGACAACCTGCGTGGCAAGAGTCCTTACGGCGCACCGCAATTGACCGTTCCGGTGCAGCTCAACACCAATGAGAACCCGCACCCGCCGAGCAAGGCCCTCGTCGACGACGTCGCCGAATCCGTGCGCGCGGCGGCCGCGGACCTGCACCGCTACCCCGATCGCGACGCGGTCGAACTGCGCACCGATCTGGCCGCCTACCTGACCCGGCAGACCGGCGTCGCGGTGGATGTCTCGAACGTGTGGGCGGCCAACGGCTCCAATGAGATCCTCCAGCAGCTGCTGCAGGCCTTCGGGGGACCCGGCCGCAGCGCACTGGGTTTCGTGCCCTCCTACTCGATGCACCCGATCATCTCCGAGGGCATCGACACCGAGTGGATCGAAGCCAAGCGCAATGGCGACTTCTCCCTCGACATCGACTACGCGGTCATGTCGGTGGGGGAGAAGAAGCCCGACGTGGTGTTCGTGACCAGCCCCAATAACCCGACGGGCCACAGCATTCCGATCGCGGACCTGGAGCGCGTCCTCGAGGCCGCGCCCGGCATCGTGGTGGTCGACGAGGCGTACGGCGAGTTCTCCTCCGCCCCCAGCGCTATCAGCCTGATCGACAAGTACCCCACCAAGCTGGTGGTCAGCCGCACCATGTCCAAGGCGTTCGCCTTCGCGGGCGGGCGCCTCGGCTACCTGGTGGCCGCGCCCGCGGTCATCGACGCCATGCTGCTGGTGCGTCTGCCCTACCACCTGTCCGTGGTCACCCAGGCCGCCGCGCGCGCGGCCCTGCGGCACGCCGACGAAACACTGGGCAGCGTCCACGAATTGGCCGCCCAGCGCGATCGCGTCATGGCGGCGCTGGCCGAGCTGGGCTACGAGGTCATCCCGTCCGACGCCAACTTCGTGCTGTTCGGCCGCTTCGCCGACGCACCCCGCGCCTGGCAGCACTACCTCGACGAGGGCGTGCTCATCCGCGATGTCGCCATCCCCGGCTACCTGCGCACCACCATCGGCCTGGCCGCCGAGAACGACGAATTCCTGCGCGTCAGCGCGAAACTGGCGTCCGAGGAGCTGATCGCCCGATGACCACCGACCGTCCCGCCGACAGGATCGCCCGGGTCGAGCGCACCACCCGCGAATCCAGCATCGTGGTGGAGCTCAACCTGGACGGCTCCGGCAAGACCGACATCTCCACCGGCGTCCCGTTCTACGACCACATGCTGACCGCCTTCGGCCAGCACGGCAGCTTCGACCTGACCGTCCAGGCCAAGGGCGACATCGAGATCGAGGCCCACCACACCGTCGAGGACACCGCCATCGTCATCGGCCAGGCGCTGGGCCAGGCCCTGGGCGACAAGAAGGGCATCCGCCGCTTCGGCGATTGCTTCATCCCCATGGACGAGACCCTCGCCCACGCCGTCGTCGACGTGTCCGGGCGGCCCTACTGCGTGCACACCGGCGAGCCGGACCACATGCTGCACACCATCATTCCCAGCGTCGCGCCGACCGCGTCCTACTCGACCGTGATCAACCGGCACGTCTTCGAGTCGATCGCGCTCAACGCCCGCATCGCCCTGCATGTGCGGGTGCTCTACGGCCGCGACCAGCACCACATCACCGAAGCCGAGTACAAGGCCGTCGCCCGGGCACTGCGCGCCGCGGTCGAGTACGACCCGCGCGTCACCGGCGTCCCGTCGACGAAGGGCTCGCTGTGACCAAGAAGATCGCGCTGCTCGACTACGGCTCTGGCAACCTGCACTCCGCGAGCCGCGCCCTGGCGCGTACGGGTGCGGAAGTGACCATTACCGCCGACCCCGAAACCTGCTTGAACGCAGACGGTCTCGTGGTCCCCGGTGTCGGCGCCTACGCCGCGTGCATGTCCGGACTGCTGTCGGTGCGCGGCGACCGCATCATCGGCAAGCGCCTGTCCGGCGGCCGCCCCGTGCTCGGCATCTGTGTGGGCATGCAGATCCTGTTCGAGCGCGGCGTCGAATTCGGCGTCGAGACCGAGGGCTGCGCCGAATGGCCCGGCACCGTCGAACGGCTGGACGCCCCGGTCCTGCCGCACATGGGCTGGAACACGGTGAAGGCTCCCGAGGACAGCGTGCTGTTCGCGGGCATGGACGCCGATACCCGCTTCTACTTCGTGCACTCCTACGCCGCCCAGCACTGGGCGTGGGAGCCCGACAGCGGCAGCCAGATCGCCCCGGCCAAGCTCACCTGGGCCGAACACGGCGTCCCGTTCCTCGCTGCGGTGGAGAACGGGCCGCTGAGCGCGACCCAGTTCCACCCCGAGAAGTCCGGTGACGCCGGAGCCCAGCTGCTGCGCAACTGGATCGATTCGATCTGATCGACGCCGCGACGACCGAAACCCCCGCCGCAGGCGGGGGTTTCGTGTTTTCGGGCGGCCGGTTCCTCACCCGGCCGAGGGCCCGGGGCGCGCGCCCACCGACCAGACGGGGGCGGAGGCGACGCTGGAGAGCTGCCAGCCGTCGGGGGTGCGGGCGGCGGTGAAGCGGTAGACCTCGCCGAGGGTGAGGCGGGGCTGGGAGCCGAGCGTGGGATCCTGGGCCGGGCCCCACGCGAAGACGGCCAGCAGGTTGGCGCGGACCTTGGCGGTGTCGCCGTCCAGGTCGATCAGGATGCCGCTGATGACGTGCTGGATCCGCCTGTCGGGGGAGTGGTTTCGACTGGCCTGGGTGACCAGGGCGGTCCGCCCGACGGCCAGGCCGCCGGGCGTCTGCGCGGTGGCGTCGGGGGTGTACAGGGCGGCGAGCTCGTCCCAGTCGCCCTCGTCGAGCGCGCGCCCGAGGCGGTGCACGAGCTCGGTGATCTCGAATTTGTCCGCCAGGTCCTGGAATTGCCGGGTGGTGGTGCCGATCGCGTTCATGGCTACAGTCTTTCGACGAGATTGTTGGATGCGCCAACGTTGGTGAAACCAATGTAACCGATTGTGGGTGTCCCCAACAAGTGTTGGTAGATTTCCCGCATGGACTCCGCGCCCGAAGGGGCCTCCGGCCGGCTGCGCGCCCTCCCCACCCGCCTCATCGGCCAGGTCGCCCTCATCGCCAACCGCTGTACCGAGAAAGCGTTGGAACCCACCGGTTCCCGCCGTTATCACTACGCGCTGCTCGCCACCCTCGACGAACACGGCCCGCTCAGCCAGGCCGAGGCCGGCCGCCGCACCGGCATCGACCGCAGCGACGTGGTCGCCGCGGTCAACGACCTCGCCGACCGCGGCCTGCTGCACCGCACCCCCGACCCCGCCGACCGCCGCCGCAACACCCTCACCCTCACCCCGGCGGGACGAGCCCACCTCACCGACCTCGACGAACGCCTGGAAGCCGCTCAGCGCGAACTACTTCCAGGCTTCACCGCCGCCGAACGCGCCAACTTCGTGCTGACCCTGAACCGGATCCTCGAAGCTCATTCGCGCGAGCACTGACCCGACTCAGCACTTCGTCGAACCGGGCTCCACCGTCGTGCCGATGATGCGCGGCGGCCTGCCGGACGTCACGACCTTCGCTCCGTCCCAACGGTATTGGACGCAATAGAACGTCCCATCCGCGCAGGCGTCACAACTGCCGACGACCTTGTACTTCAACCCCACGCTGTCGTCGGTGGTATGCGCCGGATCCGTCGAGATGAAGCTGTTCCAGGTCGGTTCCGCCGTTCCCACGTATCCGCCCCGGTGGAACAGCAACACCTGCATCGGTGAACTCGCCGTCGCCCCTTCGATGCTGATCAAAGCCGCCGAGAGACCCGAGCAGATGCTGTTCACCGTCGGATTCGCGCCGACCGCCGGAAGCGCCCATTTCCATGGCTTTCCGGGCACGACCTCCACCGGCGCGAGACTCGCGGCCGCGTTCCTGATCACCGCCGGATCAGGTTTGCACGGCTGTTCACTCGTTCCCCCACCCGCCGCCGTGGTGGCGGCCGACTGCGATGTGGTTCCCGTCGCGGCCGACGCGCTCGAGCTCACGGGTGCCGTCGTGCTGGATTGCGCACCCGGTGTGCCCGTATCACCGCACCCCGATAGCGCGGCGGCAATGGCGAGCACTGTCATCACGATCCCTGCGCTGCGGAACAAGAGGTCCCTTTCATCCGAATTCGCTACTGGCACACACCCGATACCGCAACAGCATGCGCCCGCCTCCTGCTCGGAGGCGCAATTTCGGCAACTTCGCGCCCGAAGATCGACCGGCGCGAGAGTGGCGGGCGCTCGGTGTCGGTGCGGGTGGGTACCGTCGGACGGGTGGAAATTGGGGAACGAATCCAAGAGCTCGCGGACCGTATCGTGGCGTTGCGCGATGCCTACTATCAGGGCTCGCCGCTGGTCGCCGACGCCGACTACGACGCCGTCGAGGATGAGCTGCGCGCCCTGATCGAGGCGCATCCCGAGCTCGCGCCGGACCCGAATCCGCTGGAACAGGTCGGCGCCGCCGCGGTGCTGCACGCCCCGATCCGGCATTCGCGCCCGATGCTGTCGCTGGAGAAGGCCACCACGCCCGAGCAGGTCGCGGCGTTCTTCGCCCGTTTCCCCGGTCAGCCGGTGGTGGTGATGCCCAAGCTCGACGGGCTCTCGCTGGCCCTGGTGTTCGAGGACGGGCGCCTCGCCCGGGCGGTGACCCGCGGTGACGGCACCACCGGCGACGATGTCACCTTCCTGGTCCGCGCGCTGGTCGACGGCGTTCCCGAACGGATCGAGGCGCCGGGCCGCGTGGAGGTGCGCGGCGAGGCGGTGATGCTGCGCTCGACCTTCGCCGCCTACAACACCGCGCACCCGGACAAGCCGCTGATCAACCCGCGCAATGCGGCCGCGGGCACGCTGCGGGCGAAGGATCCGGCCACGGTCGCCGAGCGTCGCCTGATGTTCTTCGGCTTCGATCTGGACAACCCGGCCAACGACGCCGCCCACGATCTGGAGGAAGGGCTGCGCGCCTTGGGAATCGCGGGCGCGGCCATGCGGCACTGCGCCGACGCCGAACAGGCGCAGGCCGCGATCACCGCGATCGAGCAGGGCCGCAACGATCTGGACTACGACCTCGACGGCGCGGTGCTGCGGTTGGCCGACCGCGAGGCGTACGCCGCGGCCGGGACCCGCTCGAATTCCCCGCGCGGCGCGCTGGCGTTCAAGTTCGCCGCCGAGGAGAAGACCACGCTGCTGCGCGAGGTGATCTGGGATGTCGGCAAGACCGGCAAGATCGTCCCGGTGGCATGGCTCGAGCCGGTATTCGTGGGCGGCACCACCGTCACCAAGGCGACGCTGGCCAACCAGGAGGTGATCCGCGCCCGCGACATCAAGATCGGTGACACGGTGCTGGTGCGCCGCGCCGGTGATGTGATCCCGTTCGTGGCGGGCGTGCTCGACGCCTCCAAGCGCACCGGGGCGGAGCTCGAGATCGTGCCGCCCACCGCCTGCCCCTCCTGCGGGCAGCCGGTGACCGAGCAGGGCAACAGCCGGGAACTGTTCTGCACCAATGTTTCCTGCCCCGCGCAGACGGTGCGCAGGCTGATCCACTGGGCGTCGCGGGCGGCAGCCGACATCGAGGCGATCGGGCCGGTGTGGATCGAGCGGCTCGCCGAGGCGGGCATCCTGGAGAGCCCGGCCGACTTCTACACCCTCACCAAGGAACGCCTGCTCGAATTCGACCGCGTCGGTGAGGTTTCCGCGCAGCGGATGATCGACTCCATCGACACCAGCCGCCAGGTCGGCCTACGCCGCGCCCTGATCGGCCTGGCCATCCCCATGGCCTCCGACGGCACCGCCGCCCGCCTGGCCCGCGCGGGTTTCGCGTCCTTGGAGGAGGTCGCCGACGCGGGCGAGGAACGGCTCGTCGAAGTGGACGACATCGGCCCGAAAGTCGCTGCCTCCCTGGCCGCTAACCTCACCCGGCTGCGTCCGGAACTGGTGCGGCTGCGCGATGCGGGCGTCTCCCTGGACGTGCGGGAGGAGGACCTGCCCCCCGTGGTCGCGGCCGGCGCGCCGCTGGAAGGCAAAACGGTGGTGATCACCGGCGCCATCAGCGATCCGCGCTCGGGGGAGAAGGTGGCGCGCCCGACCTTCCAGCGCCTGTGCGAGAAGGCGGGCGCGACCGCCGCGTCCTCGGTTTCGGCCAACACCGACCTGCTCATCACCGGCGCGGGCGTCGGAGACGCCAAGCTGGCCAAGGCCGCGAAGCTGGGCGTCGAGGTCGTCGACCAGGCCGAGATCTGGAAGCTGCTGATCGAAGCGAATGTCGCCTAGCGACTGCGGGATCGGTGGTCGTCGCGGCGATCGGTGCCTTCGCCGCCGATCCACGCCGTGACCGCGGGCGGGCCAACGGACTTCCGCGGTGGCAGCCTCGCGCGAGCGAGGCTGGGTTCGCTGGTTCGCCGCTGTCGCGATCGGGGCATTTGCCCAGGCCGACGCCGGGCCATCACGTGGCAACCACTAAGCTGCTCCCGTGAGTCTTGTGCTGCTACCTGCCGTCGATGTCGCCAATGGTGAGGCCGTGCGCCTGGTTCAGGGGGAGGCGGGCAGCGAAACCAGCTACGGTTCGCCGCGCGACGCCGCGCTGGCCTGGCAGCATGCCGGGGCCGAGTGGGTGCATCTGGTGGACCTCGACGCCGCGTTCGGCAAGGGCTCCAATCGTGAACTGCTGGCCGAGGTCATCGGCGAACTCGATGTGAAGGTCGAGCTGTCCGGTGGCATCCGTGACGACGAGTCGCTGAAGGCGGCGCTGTCGACCGGCTGCGCGCGGGTGAACATCGGGACCGCGGCCATCGAGAACCCGGACTGGTGCGCCCGGGCCATCGGCGAGTACGGCGACAAGATCGCGGTCGGGCTCGACGTGAAGCTCATCGACGGTGAGTGGCGGCTGCGCGGGCGCGGCTGGGTCACCGACGGCGGCGACCTGTGGGAGGTGCTCGAGCGTCTCGAGCGCGACGGCTGCTCGCGGTACGTGGTCACCGACGTCTCCAAGGACGGCACGCTGACCGGCCCGAACCTGGAGCTGCTGAGCCATGTGGCCAATGCCTGTGAGGCCCCGGTCATCGCGTCCGGCGGCATCTCGGTGCTCGACGACCTGCGCGCCATCGCGACCCTGGTGCCCGAGGGCGTCGAGGGCGCGATCATCGGCAAGGCTCTGTACGCGGGCCGGTTCACCTTGCCCGAAGCTCTCGACGCGGTCCGCTAGCGAATGGCCGAACTCGCCGAGCTGCTGAGCATCGCCAGTGATGTGCTCGACTCCGCCGCACCGCGTTTCGCGGAGGGCATCGGAGCCCCGAGCGCGGTCGAGAAGGGGCGCAACGACTTCGCCACCGAACTCGACCTGGAGTTGGAACGCACCATCTCGCAGCGGCTGGCCGAGCGCACCGGAATCCCGGTGCACGGCGAGGAATTCGGCGGCCCGCAGCTGACCTCGGGCACCACCTGGGTGCTCGACCCCATCGACGGGACCTTCAACTACTCGGCGGGCAGCCCGATGTGCGGCATGCTGCTGGCGCTGGTGCGCGACGGCGTGCCGGTCATCGGATTGACGTGGCTGCCGATCCTGGGCCAGCGCTACGCGGCGATCCAGGACGGCCCGCTGCTGTTGAACGGGAATCCGCTGCCGAGCTTGGCTCCCGCCAAGCTCGCCACCGCCATGATCGGCTTCGGCAGCTTCAATATCGATGGGGCGGGCCGCATTCCGGGCATCTTCCGTTTCAACCTGCTGGGGGCGCTGAGCCGGCTGTCCGGCCGCCAGCGCATGTACGGCTCCACCGGCCTGGACCTGGCCTACACCGCCTCGGGAATTCTGGGCGGATCCGTGGTGTTCGGACATCACCCGTGGGACAACGCCGCCGGGGTGGCCCTGGTCCGGGCCGCGGGCGGCGTGGTCACCGACCTGCTGGGCAAGGACTGGACCATCGAGTCCGGTTCGGTGCTGGCCGCCGCCCCCGGCGTGCACGAGGAACTACTGGACCTGATCGCCGAGACGGCCGATCGGGTCCGAGGAGAGGTAGAACAATGACTTTGGCAGTGCGAGTGATCCCCTGCCTGGATGTCGACGCCGGGCGTGTGGTCAAGGGCGTGAACTTCGAAAACCTCAGGGACGCGGGCGATCCCGTCGAGCTGGCGGCCGCCTACGACGCCCAGGGCGCGGACGAGCTGACCTTCCTCGACGTCACCGCCTCCACCGGCGACCGCGGCACCATGATCGACGTGGTGACCCGCACCGCCGAGCAGATCTTCATCCCGCTCACCGTCGGCGGCGGCGTGCGCACCGTCGAGGACGTGGACCGGCTGCTGCGCGCGGGCGCGGACAAGGTGTCGGTGAACACCGCCGCCATTGCCCGCCCCGAGGTGCTGCGCGAGATGTCGGAGCGCTTCGGCTCGCAGTGCATCGTGCTGTCGGTCGATGCCCGCACCGTGCCCGAGGGCCAGCCCGCGACCCCGTCCGGCTGGGAGGTCACCACCCACGGCGGCAAGCGCGGCACCGGCATCGACGCCGTCGAATGGGCCGTGCGCGGAGCCGAACTCGGCGTCGGCGAGATCCTGCTCAACTCCATGGACGCCGACGGCACCAAGGCCGGTTTCGACCTGCCCATGATCCGGGCCGTGCGCGCCGCGGTGTCGGTGCCGGTCATCGCCTCCGGCGGCGCGGGCAAGGTCGAGGACTTCGCGCCCGCGGTGCAGTCCGGCGCGGACGCGGTGCTGGCCGCCAGCGTCTTCCACTTCGGCGACCTCACCATCGGCCAGGTCAAGGACGCCATGCGCACGGAAGGAATCACGGTCCGATGAGTTCGCTGGATCCCGCGATCGCGGCCCGCCTCAAGCGCAATGCCGACGGGCTCTTCGCCGCGATCGCGCAGGAGAAGAGCACCGGCGACGTGCTCATGATGGCGTGGATGGACGACGAAGCCCTCGCGCGCACGCTCGAAACCCGCAAGGGGACCTACTATTCGCGCTCGCGTCAGCAGTACTGGGTCAAGGGCGAGACCTCCGGCCACACCCAGTACGTGCACGAGGTGCGTCTGGACTGCGACGGCGACACCGTGCTGCTGGTCGTCGACCAGGAGGGCGCGGCCTGCCACACCGGCACGCACACCTGCTTCGACACCGATGTGCTGCTGTCCCAGGGTGATTCGCTGCTCTAGTCGTCGTGTGAGTTGACGTCCAGATGCGAGTTCGGCCGCCCCGAGCGGCCGAGCCCGCGGGCCATGCCCTTGTCGAGCTGCGCGACCAGCGTCTCGCCGAGCTCGAGCAGCTGTTTGGCCTGTTCGTCGTCCAGGCCGTCGAACACCAGGCCGCGCACGCACTCCAGATAGCCCGGCGCGGCCTCGGTGACCTTCCGATATCCGGCATCGGTCAGCACCGCTTGCGCCCCGCGGCGGCCGGAGGTGGTGACCCGCTGCGCCCAGCCGAGCCGTTCGAGCTTGGAGACCACATGCGAGAGCCGCGATAGCGATGCATTTGCCTTTTGCGCAAGCTCGCTCAGTTGCAATCGATGGCCCGGTTCTTCGGAGAGCAGAGTCATCACGAAGTATTCGAAATGGGTAATCCCGGACTCGCGTTGGAGCTGAGTATCCAACGCGGCGGGAAGTCTGGTCGTGAGCGCGACAAGGGTACGCCAAGCTCGCTGTTCCATGGGATTCAACCACTTGGTCACCGTGCGCGCCCTCTCGTAGCAGCCAAGTGACCCGTCATGCCAACCCCGGAACGAGCCACCCGCACGTCAAAGTTTGCCACGATTTCGCTCGTCAGTCACGGTGTTGCTGAATGACGTGACATCGATCACGCGTGTCGCGCAGTCGAATCAGTTCGCGCCGACTTCTGGAGGATTTGACGGAGTTTCGGGCGACACGCGAGCCTTTTCCGGTTCGGTGCGCTGTCGTTCGGCGCGTTGGCGGCGGAAATGCCTGCGCACCAAGAGAAATGCCACCAGTAGGAACAGCGCCGCGGCCACGATCGCGCCAGCGAGGGCGGCCCCGCGGAATCCCGGCGCGTCGACATCGAGAACGCGCTCACCGGCGTGTGCGGCGTTCGAGTTGCCCCACACGATGGTCAGCGTCAACAAATTCGGGACGGCCACGACCAGTGCGAGAACCGCTGCGGCCCCGGCGATAAACCTACCGCCCCGTTTACGCCAGCGCAGACCTGCCAGCAGCAACAAGAAAAGTGGCACAGCCGTACATGCGAGGCCCATTATCAGGCCATACCAGATCCCTTTTGCGAAACTCCCGCTGACCATTTCGCCGATGCGCTGCGCCCACCATCGCGGCAGAAATGACGCCAGAATCAAATACGTCAGCCACAACACGACCGCCGCCACCACGACGGCGATGATCCGATTGCGCCACGTGACGAAGGTTGAACGCTTCCGCTCCGGGTCCGCGCTGGGCGTAGTCATAGCCCCAGCGTATGTCCGATTTGCTGACTCGCGCAGGATCGACGCTCCGGCCGCCGCGCTCGGGACGGCGACCGCGCCTGGCTGCAAGGACTACCGGCGCTCCAAGCCGGGAACGTCAGCGCCGTACGGCAAGAACCGGCGACGCTGCCGGTCGAGAACCGTCAGCGCCGGACGTCGAAGACCCTCAGCCGCGCTGCTTCAAGAACTTCAGCGCCTCGTCGGCGTGCACGTTCGCGCGAATCTCGCTCGCGATCACCTTGGCGACGGTCCGATCGGGGTCGATCACGAAGGTGGTCCGCTTGACCGGCATCACCGCGCCCAGCAGCCCGCGCTTGACCCCGAACTCCTCGGCGACCCTGGCCCCCCGGTCCGACAACACCGGATACCCCAGCCCCTGCTTCTCGGCGAACCCGGACTGCACCTCCACGGAATCCGCGCTGATCCCCACGCAGCTGGCCCCCACGGCCTTGAATTCCGTTGCCAGATCCCGGAAATGGCACGCCTCCGCCGTGCACACCGGCGTATTCGCCGCGGGATAGAAGAACAACACCACCGGCCCGTCCGCGAGCAACGACTCGAGCGAACGCACGGTGCCTGACTGATCGGGAAGCTCAAAGTTGGGCGCGAGCTGACCTGCCTTCATGCCCGTAGGGTACCCCAGATTCATCGCCCACGAGCTATCTGTCAATCCTCTTCCTACCCAACCCAATTCGCTACCCGCCCGCCCATGAATCATCGGGGTCCTACCGCCGTTTGCGACAGCCCGACTCGGTAACGCGCCAACCTGGCCGAATTCGACCCCTGGACGGCTTCGGGTGTGGCGGTTGCGGCCGCCGCACCCGGTTTACCTCTTTGCCTGGGGGTCCGGGGGTGAAACCCCCGGAGCCCCAACCACCCCCGACACGGGGTGTCGGTCTACACCCCGATCAGGGCGGCGACCTCAGGGTTCTTGATCTCCATGACATCGAGGATGCCGTGCGCGCGCAGGAAGGGCTTGAGCTCCCGGATGCGGTCGGTGTGCTCGGCGTACTCGTCCGGGAAGCTCCGCGGGTCCAATGCTTCCAGGGCCTTCACATACGTGACGAACGAGGCGATGGCGGAGTACTTCCCGCCGGTGTTCATATTCATCATCCGCGGCGGCTGGCCGGGCATGTGGCCCGGGGCGATCTGCGGAGCTGCGTGCCGTGGACCCTCCGGTGCTACCGGTTGCGAGGGGTACATCTGTGTTGAACTCCTCTCGAAAATGGGGATACCGCGTGCGACCTCTCCATCTTGCTGCCGGAGCAGTGACGGCCTCCTGCGTATGGAGACCGGCGCGAGTGTAGTGATGACCGCTTCAGGTATTCGCCACAGGTGCCCGCTCGGCTGGGCGGGAACCGCGATTTAGATCGTGTCGGGTCGGCCTGGAATGATGGGCACATGCACGGCGCGCATGGTTTGCCTCTGAACGCGGCTAGCGACACCACCACCTCCCGGGATCAGTTCCGGGCGCTCGCGGCCGATCACCGGGTGGTTCCGGTGGTCCGAAAGGTGTTGGCGGACTCCGAGACTCCCCTCTCGGCCTACCGCAAACTGGCCGCGGACCGGCCCGGCACCTTCCTGCTGGAGTCCGCGGAGAACGGCCGCTCCTGGTCGCGATGGTCGTTCATCGGTGCGGGCGCGCCCAGCGCGCTGACCGTGATCGACGGTGCCGCGGCCTGGCTCGGCCAGACGCCCGCCGACGCGCCCGTGGGCGGTGACCCGCTCGCCGCCCTGAGCGAGACGCTGCGGGTGCTGCGCACCGAACGCCTGCCCGGCCTGCCGCCGCTGACCGGCGGCCTGGTCGGCTACCTCGGCTACGACCACGTCCGCCGCCTCGAGCGTCTGCCGGTCCTGGCCACCGACGACCTGCAGGTCCCCGAGATGGTCCTGATGCTGGCCACCGACCTGGCCGCCTTCGACCACCACGAGGGCGCCATCACCCTCATCGCCAACGCCGTCAACTGGAACGGCACCGACGAGCGCGTGGACGAGGCCTACGACGACGCGGTCGCCCGCCTGGACCGCATGACCGAGGCCCTGGCGGCCCCCGCCGACTCCACCGTGTCGGTCTTCGACCGCCCCGAACCGAAGTTCCGCCGCCAGCGCACCTCCGACGAGTTCGGCGCGGGCGTGCGCCGCCTGGTCAAGGAGATCGAGGCGGGCGAGGCGTTCCAGGTGGTGCTCTCGCAGCGCTTCGAAATGGACTACAACGGCACTCCGTTGGACCTCTACCGCATGCTGCGGGCCTCGAACCCGAGCCCGTACATGTATCTCATGCACATCCCGGACGGCTCCGGCGGCACCGCGTTCTCCATCGTCGGCTCCAGCCCCGAATCGCTGGTGACGGTGAAGGACGGCGTGGCCACCACGCACCCGATCGCGGGCACCCGCTGGCGCGGCGTCACCGAGGAGGACGATCTCCTGCTCGAAAAGGGCCTGCTGGCAGACGAGAAGGAGAACGCCGAGCACCTCATGCTCGTCGATCTGGGCCGCAACGATCTGGGCCGCGTCTGCGAACCCGGCACCGTGAAGGTCACCGAGTACCGCCACGTCGAGCGCTACTCGCACGTCATGCACCTGGTCTCCACGGTCTCGGGCCGCCTCAAGCCCGGCAAGGTCGCCCTCGACGCGGTCCAGGCGTGCTTCCCCGCGGGCACCCTCTCCGGGGCCCCGAAGGTCCGCGCCATGGAACTCATCGAGGAGCTCGAGCCGACCCGCCGCGGCGTCTACGCGGGCGTCGTCGGCTACCTCGACTTCGCCGGTGACGCCGACACCGCCATCGCCATCCGCACCGCGCTGGTGAAGGGCGGCACCGCCTACGTCCAGGCCGGCGCCGGCATCGTGGCCGACTCCGACCCGGACTACGAGGACGTCGAATCCCGCAACAAGGCCATGGCCGTGCTCAAGGCCATCGCCGCCGCCGAAACCGTTCGGGCCTACCGGCCGAACGCCTCGCAGCAATGAGTGATCCCGACCCGGACGCCACGCAAGCCGCAGCGGCCCATCCGGATTCGGTCTCGACGGGGGAGGGCGCGGCGAAACCCGCTGCCGCAGCTCCCGATTCAGCGAGTATCGCCGAGCGCGCGCAGGCGGCCGATCTGGCCGAAGCCGAAGCGGAGGCCGCGACCGCGCCGGCCGCGAAACCGAAGCGGCCGATCGCCGCGGTGGCGCTGCTGGCGCTCGCGGCGGCGCTGCTGTGGGCGTCCTCGCGCATGACCTGGGTTCGGCTCGAGATCACCAGCGATTACGGCCTGCCGCGCCACAAGAATCTCGACGGCGGCGTCTGGTTCGGGGCGCTGACCCCGCTGGCTTTGGTCTTCCTGGCCACCATCGCGGCCGTGTTCGCCACCCACGGCTGGTGGCGGCGCGGCGTCGGCGTGGTGGTCGCGGTGCTGGCGGCGATGTCCGCGGTGCCCGCCTACGCCCTGCTCACCCAGCACGGCACGGCCGATCGCGCGGCCCGGGTGGCCGAATTGCACGGCGGTGATCACGCCGGCGCGGTGACGACCTCGGCGCTACCCGCCGTGGTGGCCATCGCGGGCGCGCTGGCCGCGTTCGTGGCGGGCCTGCTGCTGGTCCGGCAGTCCTCCGAGTCGACCCGCATGTCCGGAAAGTACGACAATCCGGCCGCGCGGAAGCTCTCGGCGGCCGAGCAGGTTGCCGCACATCACGCCCGTTCTCGTGATGCGGAATCCGCATCACAGGGCGCGGCGGGCGAGCCGTTGTCGGGTCGAGTGCTGTGGGACGCGCTCGACGAGGGTGTCGATCCGACCGACGATGAAACCAATCACCCTGCCTCCCACGATGATCCGGATAACACCGGAAAGCGCGGGGACAACCACTGAGCAGGGCGGGGGAGCGGCAGCGTCGCCGCTACCAGCCCCGCTGTCAAGCACGGGAACATAGCCATTTACTCTTTATCAGCATCGGTGAGACAGCGCCTGGGGGGATTCTCAGGCAGCAAGTCCGTCTCCCCAGAAAGGATTCGAGCCAGATGACGGTACTCGACTCGATTCTCGACGGGGTCCGCGCGGATGTGGCCGCTCGGGAAGCCCTTCTGGATTTCCAAACGGTGAAGGCAGCCGCCGCGAAGGCCAAGTCCCCGCGTGACGCCAAGGCCGCCCTGCACGCCGAGGGGATCGGAGTGATCGCCGAGGTGAAGCGGGCCAGCCCCTCCAAGGGTGAGCTCGCGGACATCCCGAACCCCGCCGACCTGGCCCGCGCCTACGAGGACGGCGGCGCGCGCATCATCAGCGTGCTGACCGAACAGCGCCGCTTCCACGGTTCGCTCGCCGATCTGGACGCGGTCCGCGCGGCGGTCGACATTCCGGTCCTGCGCAAGGACTTCATCGTCGGCCCGTACCAGATCCACGAGGCCCGCGCCCACGGCGCGGACGTGATCCTGCTGATCGTGGCCGCCCTGGAACAGGATGTGCTGGCCTCCCTGCTCGACCGCACCGAATCGCTCGGCATGACCGCGCTGGTCGAGGTGCACACCGAGGAGGAGGCCGACCGCGCCCTGCAGGCCGGCGCCAGCGTGATCGGCGTGAACGCCCGCAATCTCAAGACCCTCGAGGTGGATCGGGATGTGTTCGCGCGCATCGCCCCCGGCCTGCCCAGCGAAGTGATCCGGGTGGCCGAGTCCGGCATCCGCGGCACCGCAGACCTTTTGGCCTACGCCGGTGCGGGCGCGGACGCCGTGCTCGTCGGCGAGGGCCTGGTGACCAGCGGCGACCCGCGCGCCGCGGTGGCCGAGCTGGTGACCGCCGGAACCCACCCGTCCTGCCCGAAGCCGGTTCGCCGGGGACGGTGAAAGAAGCGATGACTCAGACCGAAAAGCTCTCTGCCAAGAACGTTTCCGGCTTGCCGCAGATGAGCGAAGCCGTCACGCACAAGAGCCACGAGCCCGACCTGGGCGGCCACTTCGGCGTCTACGGCGGCCGCCATGTGCCCGAGGCGCTGATGGCCGTGATCGAAGAGGTCACCGCCGAATACGACAAGTGCCGGGTGGATCCGAACTTCCTCGACGAGCTGGACCGTTTGCAGCGCGACTACACCGGGCGTCCCTCGCCGGTGTTCGAGTGCAAGAACCTGGCCCAGCACGCGGGCGGCGCGCGCATCTTCCTCAAGCGGGAAGACCTGAACCACACCGGTTCTCACAAAATCAACAATGTGCTCGGCCAGGTGCTGCTGGCCAAGCGCATGAACAAGACCCGTGTCATCGCCGAGACCGGCGCGGGCCAGCACGGCGTGGCCACCGCGACCGCGTGCGCGCTGCTGGGCATCGAGTGCGTCATCTACATGGGCGCGGTCGACACCGTGCGCCAGCAGTTGAACGTGGCCCGCATGCGCCTGCTGGGCGCCGAAGTCATCAGCGTGACAACGGGTTCGCAGACGCTCAAGGACGCGATCAACGAGGCGCTGCGCGACTGGGTCACCAACGCGGACCGCACCTACTACTGCTTCGGCACCGCCGCGGGCCCGCACCCGTTCCCGCTCATGGTGCGCGATTTCCAGCGCATCATCGGCATGGAGGCGCGCCAGCAGATCCAGACCCAGACCGGCCGGCTGCCCGATGCGGTAACCGCCTGTGTCGGTGGCGGTTCCAACGCGATCGGAATCTTCCACGCCTTCATCGACGATCCGGGTGTGCGCCTGATCGGCTACGAGGCCGCCGGTGACGGTGTCGAAACCGGCCGTCACGCCGCCACTTTCACCGGTGGCACCCCGGGCGCGTTCCAGGGCGCGTACTCGTACCTGCTGCAGGACGAGGACGGGCAGACCATCGAATCCCATTCGATCTCAGCGGGTCTGGACTACCCGGGCGTCGGCCCCGAGCACGCGTACCTGAAGGACATCGGCCGCGCCGAGTACTACCCGATCACCGACACCGAGGCCATGGACGCGCTCATGCTGCTGAGCCGCACCGAGGGCATCATCCCGGCCATCGAGTCCGCGCACGCGGTGGCGGGCGCTCTGAAGCTCGGGCGGGAACTGGGCGAGGGCAAGATCATCCTGGTGAGCCTGTCCGGTCGCGGCGACAAGGACATGGATACGGCCGCGGAATGGTTCGGGCTGTTCGACAAGCCCGCCGACGCCGAGAACGCAGGGGAAGACAAGTGAGCCAGCAGTCCCGTCTCGCCAACACCTTCGCGACCTGTCGCGAGGAGAACCGCGCGGCTCTGATCGGCTACCTGCCCGCCGGCTACCCGGATCTGCAGGGCTCCATCGACGTCTGCCGCGCTATGGTCGAATCCGGTTGCGACATCATCGAAGTCGGCGTCGCCTACTCCGATCCGGTGATGGACGGCCCGACCATCCAGCACGCCGCCGAGCAGGCGCTCGCGGGCGGTGTCCGGGTGCGCGACGTGTTCAAGGTCGTGGAGGCCATCTCCCAGGCCGGCGGCAAGGCCGTCGTCATGACCTACTGGAATCCGGTGCTGAAGTACGGCGTCGATCCCTTCTCCCGCGATCTCGCGGCGGCGGGTGGCCTGGGCCTGATCACGCCCAACCTGATTCCGGAGGAGGCCGACGACTGGTTCGTGGCGTCCTCGGCCCACGATCTCGACCGCATCTTCCTGGTCGCGCCGTCCTCCACCGAGGAGCGGCTGGTCAAAACCCTCGAAGCCTCACGGGGTTTCGTGTACGCGGCCTCCACCATGGGCGTCACCGGCGCCCGGGACGCGGTCTCGTCCATGGCTCCGGCGCTGTGCGCCCGTATCCGCGCCCACTCCGACATCCCGATCGGCGTCGGCCTGGGCGTGCGAAACGGCGCGCAGGCCGCCGAAATCGCCTCCTACGCCGACGGCGTCATTGTCGGCTCGGCCCTGGTGACCGCCGCGGCGCAAGGTTTGGACGCGGTTCGCACGCTGACCGAGGAATTGGCGCAGGGCGTGCGCTCGACACCTGTTTCCTCGTAACAGAAAGAATTTCGAAAGGGCGCATACCGAATTCGGTGTGCGCTCTTTCGTATATCTCATTCATCTCCCATTCACACGTCCCGCGCGCAGGATTGTGTCTGGCAAGATATTTCATATTTTTCGGTGGCCGCCCGCGATCCGATCACCGTCGGCTCCGGCCACTCCGAGTACCTGAATCACCGGTCCGGCGCCCGTTTGGGCTACGGTGGGGACTCGTGACCTTACGAGCCCTTGCCGACAGCACCGGCGCAGACGTATTGGCCTATATCCCCAGCCCGCCGCGCGGTGTCTGGAACATCGGGCCGTTCCCGCTGCGGGCCTACGCGATCTGCATCATCATCGGCATCATCGCGGCCATCTGGCTGGGGGAGAAGCGCTGGATCGCGCGCGGCGGGCAGTCGGGCATGGTGCTCGACGTCGCCATGTTCGCGGTGCCGTTCGGGCTGATCGGCGGGCGGCTCTACCACGTGGCCACCGACTGGCAGAAGTACTTCGGGGCCAACGGTCACCCGATGAACGCCCTCAAGATCTGGGAGGGCGGCCTGGGCATCTGGGGCGCGGTGCTGCTGGGCGGCATCGGCGCCTGGATCGGCTGCCGGGTGTACAAGATCCCGCTGCCCGCCTTCGGTGACGCCATCGCGCCCGGAATCCTGTTGGCGCAGGCCATCGGCCGCCTGGGCAACTACTTCAACCAGGAGCTCTACGGGCGCGAGACCAAGGTGCCGTGGGGCCTGGAGATCTTCGTGCGCTACGACCACAGCGGTGGCGTGGACATGATGAACGGCACCGCCGCGGGCGCGGCCGAGAAGATCGTGCAGCCGACCTTCCTCTACGAGCTGATCTGGAACCTGATCGGCGTCGCGGTCCTGCTGTACCTGGACCGCAAGTACCGCGTCGGCCACGGCCGACTGTTCGCGCTCTACGTGGCGATCTACTGCTTCGGGCGGTTCTTCGTCGAGCTGCTGCGCGACGACGAGGCGACCCACATCGCGGGCCTGCGCATCAACACCTTCACCTCGGCGATCGTGTTCGTCTGTGCCTTGGCCTACTTCCTGTTCGCGACCAAGGGACGTGAGACCGCCGAGCAGATCCGGGGCGGGGTGGACCGGCCCTGGCCGTGGCAGTTCGGCGCTCTTCGGGCCTACGGCGCGGCCGGCGCCGCCGCCGCCGAAAGCTCCACTGATTCGGACGATTCCAGCAATTCGGAATCGGAGGATTCGGAAAAAGCCTCCGCCGAGCAGGTATCCGACGGGGAGGACGCATCCGAATCCGCTACGCCCGGCAACGAATCCGAGACGGAGGGCGATAACCCTTCCGAATCCGGTGATTCCGAGCCGGAGCCGAAGGAGCCCGCTGACCAGGCGAAAACGGTCGAGTCCGGCAAGAATGGCTCCTGATCCAGCGGTTCGGGCCGTTCCGGCGTGGGCGGTCCGCGATTCAGGAGGACGTGCGTGACCGACCCATTCAATCAGCAGCCGCCGCAAGACGGCCCGACGTACGGCGCGCCCGGCACCGGGCCGCAGTACGGCCAGCCGTACGGTCAGCAGCCGTACCCGGGCCAGCAGCCGTACGGCCAGCCCGCCCAGCCCATGGGTCAGCCCGTCCAGCCCTACGGCCAGCCCGCACCGTTCGGCGCGCCCGGCCCGATGGGTCCCTACGGCGGCGATCCGGAAGCCCCTTACGGCCGTGACCCGTTCGGAGTTCCGTACTCCGACAAGAGCAAGATCACCGCGGGCCTGCTGTCGATCTTCCTGGGCCACTTCGGAATCGGCCGGTTCTACCTGGGCTACACCACGATCGGCGTGCTGCAGCTGGTCACCTGCGGTGGTTGCGGCGTCTGGGCGCTGGTCGACGGCATCATGATGCTGACCGGCAAGGTCCCGGACCTGCAGGGACGCCCCCTGCGCGATTAGCGCGCAGGTCGACTGCGCGGTCAGCGCACCGGTCGACCACGACACTCCAGTCTCCGACGGCCGCCACTCGATCGAGTGGCGGCCGTTCGCGCATATCATCAGGTCGGATCCGCATCAACCTTTTCGCGCAACATGATGGTTGCCGTGCCGACCACTCGGTTCGCGGCGTACCCTTTGTCGGTTGTTGGTCGCGTGGTCACCCACGCCCGAGGAGAGGTTTCCGTCGTGCGCCGTAAGCTCGCCGCCGTCATGCTCGCCGTAGTCGCCGCAGCGGGACTCGTCGCATGCAGCTCCAGCAAGGACGACGCCAATGTCCTGAAGGTCGGCACCGAGGGCACCTATTCGCCCTTCAGCTACCAGGACAACGGCAACCTGACCGGCTATGACATCGACGTGATCAAGGCCGTCGGCGACAAGATCGGCAAGAAGGTGGAGTTCACCCAGGCCCCCTGGGACTCGCTGTTCGCCTCGCTGGAATCCAAGCGCGTGGACCTCATCGCCAACCAGGTCACCGTCAAACCCGAACGCGAGCAGAAGTATTCGCTCTCGGAGCCCTACACCGTGTCCGAGGGCGTCATCGTCACCAAGACCGGCAATGACGGCATCCACACCCTCGCCGACCTGAACGGCAAGACCTGCGGCCAGTCCGAGACCAGCAACTGGGCCGGTGTCGCCAAGGACGCCGGCTGCAAGGTCGAGGCCATCCCCGGCTTCGTCGAGGCCGTGCAGCTGCTCAAGACCGGCCGCGCCGACGCCACCGTCAACGACACCCTCGCCGTGAACGCCTACACCAAGGCACAGGGCACCGGCACCATCCAGATCGTCGGCAAGACCGGTGAGGTCTCCAAGCAGGCCTTCGCTGCCCGCAAGGACTCCCAGGCCCTGACCGATCAGGTCAACAAGGCCCTCGACGAGCTGCGCGCCGACGGCACCCTGGCCAAGATTTCCGAGAAGTACTTCGGCACCGACGTCAGCAAGTAAGCCGCGCAGGGCAATTCGACATGGATGACGCCACCTGGGCGCTGATCAAGCACAACCTGTGGCCCATGCTGCAGGCCACCGTCGACAAGACGCTGCCGTTGACGGCCATCAGCTTCGTCATCGGCCTGGCCATCGCGCTGTTCGTGGCGCTGGCCCGGATGTCGAGCGTGTGGCCGCTGTCGGCGGCCGCGCGCTTCTACATCTCGATCATTCGCGGCACGCCGCTGCTGGTGCAGCTGTTCATCATCTTCTTCGGCCTGCCGGCGTTCAATATCGTGCTGCAGCCGTTCCCGGCGGCCGTCATCGCGTTCAGCCTGAACGTGGGCGGCTATGCCGCGGAGATCATCCGGGCCGCGATCCTCTCGGTCGCGCAGGGCCAGTGGGAGGCGTCCTACTCGGTCGGCATGAGCTACGCGCAGGCTCTGCGGCTGGTGATCCTGCCGCAGGCGTCGCGCATCGCGGTGCCGCCGCTGTCCAACACCCTCATCTCGTTGGTGAAGGACACGTCGCTCGCGTCCACCATCCTGGTGACCGAGTTGCTGCGCACCGCGCAAATGGCCGCCGCGCCGACTTTCGACTTCTTCGCGCTCTATGGGGTTGCCGCAATTTACTACTGGGTAATATGCCTGGTCCTAGGATTCGGTCAAACTCGCTTGGAGACCCGCTTGGCCAGGCATGTCGCGCGTTGACCAGGCATTAGCTGAACGGCTGCTTACGAGAACCGTATATGTGTGTGCCGGGGTCGGCATGAGGGTTGTCACAGGTCTAGGGTTGAACGCGTGATGCGACGAACGAAGATTGTGTGCACCCTCGGACCAGCTGTCTCGTCCGAGGACCGAATTCGTGAGCTCGTCGAAAGTGGCATGGACGTTGCGCGCCTGAACTTCAGCCACGGCGAGCACTCGGACCATGCGGAAAACTATAAGAAGGTGCGTGCGGCCAGCGATGCCGCCGGCCGCGCCGTCGGCATCCTCGCCGACCTGCAGGGCCCGAAGATCCGGCTCGGCCGGTTCGAGGGTGACGGCAAGACCGTCTGGAACACCGGCGAGGAAGTCCGAATCACCGTCGACGACATCGTAGGGACTCACGACCGGGTTTCCACCACCTACAAACACCTCGCCAAGGACGCCAAGCCCGGCGACCGGCTGCTCGTGGACGACGGCAAGGTCGGGCTGACCGTGCTGCGCGTCGAGGACAACGACGTGGTCTGCCGCGTGACCGAGGGCGGCCCCGTCTCCAACAACAAGGGCGTCTCGCTGCCCGGCATGGACGTGTCCGTGCCCGCGCTGTCCGAAAAGGACATCGACGACCTGGAATTCGCCCTGAAGCTGGGCGTGGACTTCATCGCGCTGTCCTTCGTGCGCTCGCCCTCCGATGTGGAGCTGGTGCACGACATCATGGATCGCGTGGGCCGCCGGGTGCCGGTCATCGGCAAGCTCGAAAAGCCCGAAGCCATCGACAATCTGGAGGCCATCGTGCTGGCCTTCGACGCCATCATGGTCGCCCGCGGCGACCTCGGCGTCGAGCTGCCGCTCGAGCAGGTGCCGCTGGTGCAGAAGCGGGCCGTGCAGATGGCGCGCGAGAATGCCAAGCCGGTCATCGTGGCGACCCAGATGCTGGAGTCCATGATCACCAACTCCCGCCCGACCCGCGCCGAGGCCTCCGACGTGGCCAACGCGGTGCTCGACGGCGCGGACGCGGTCATGCTCTCGGGCGAGACCTCGGTCGGCGACTACCCGATCGAGGCCGTGCGCACCATGGCCCGCATCGTGCACGCCGTGGAATCCGAGTCCTCCACTCGTGTTCCGCCGCTGACCCACGTGCCGCGGACCAAGCGCGGTGTCATCTCCTACGCCGCCCGCGACATCGGCGAGCGCCTGAATGCCAAAGCGCTGGTTGCCTTCACGCAGTCCGGTGACACGGTGCGCCGCCTGGCCCGCCTGCACACCCCGCTGCCGCTGCTGGCGTTCACGCCGCAGTCCGCGATCCGCAGCCAGCTCGCCTTGACGTGGGGCGTGGAAACGTTCATCGTTCCTCCGGTGGGCACGACCGACGAGATGATCCACCAGGTGGACAACGCGTTGCTCTCGATCGGCCGGTACAAGAAGGGTGACCTGGTGGTCATCGTGGCCGGCTCGCCGCCGGGTACTGTCGGGTCCACCAACCTGATCCACGTGCATCGCATCGGCGAGGAGGACCACTAGTTTGAGTGCGTCGCTGGACGAGACGTCTTCGGACGTCGTCGCGGACCCGGACGGGCCCGGTCTATCCGAAGATCTCCGTGAGCTGCTCCGGCTGCTCGATCTCGAAGAGAACGGTCCCGACATCTTCCTCGGACACCATCCGGAGAAGGTCTGGAGCCGCACGTTCGGCGGCCAGCTGGTGGCCCAGGCGATCATCGCCGCGGGCCGCACGGTGGGCCCGGAACGCCCGATCCACGCGATCAACGCGCACTTCGTGCGCGGCGGAGATCCCAAGCAGCCGATCGAATATCACGTCGATCGGCATCGGGACGGGCGTTCCATCGCCAACCGCACGGTGACGGCGTACCAGGACGGGCAGGAGCTGTTCGTCATGCTCGCCGCCTTCCAGGACTGGGGCAAGGGGCTCGAGCACGGCGCGCCCCTGCCCGACGTCCCCGGCCCGGAAGACCTTCCACGCGTGGAAGAGTCGTTCGTGGGCATGGAGGACAAGCTCCAGATGTTCATCAACGCACCGCATCCCATCGAGATGCGCTACACCAACGACCCGGCCTGGATCCTCAAGGGCAAGGGCGAGAGCCTCGACTACAACCGGGTGTGGATGCGCGCCGACGGCGCACTGCCCGACGATCCGCTGATTCACGTTGCGATGCTGGCGTATTCGTCCGACACCACGGTGCTGGACTCCATCGTCACCACCCACGGCCTGTCCTGGGGGTGGGACCGCATCATCGCGGCCACGGTGAACCACTCGATCTGGTTCCACCGCCCCTTCCGCTTCGACGACTGGGCGCTGTACGCCACCGAGTCGCCGGTGGCGGCGGGCTCCCGCGGTCTGGCCCGCGGCCACTTCTACTCCCGCACCGGTGAGCTCCTCGCGACCACGGTGCAGGAGGGCGTGATCCGCCACTTCCCGGCGCGCCGCTGAGACGACACTCCTCTCGGGCCGTACCCCCTCGCGGGTACGGCCCGAGTTTGTTTCCATGCGCTCTCGCCCGCGTGCCGCGCGCGGCTCTCGCGAAGCCCGCAATCTCGCGAAGTGCCGAACCTTGTGGAGCGCCGAGATCTCGCGGAGCGTCGAAATCTCGCGGGGTCTCGAAGTTCAGAGGAGGTCCGGGGCGGAGCCCCGAAATCCCGAGGGGGTTCGGGGGCGAAGCCCCTGAGAGTCCCGAGAGTTGGGCTAGATCAGTTCCCGGTTCTCTTCGAGTTCGAAGTTTTCCCGCTGGAGGGCGTGGACGATGTAGGGGATCGGTTCGTCGGCGGACAGTTCCAGCACCAGGCGCTGCTCGAGCTTGGCGATGCCCGCCTTGGTTAGTTGACGGGCCTCGCCCACGAGACTCAGCGCGATCTCGTAGGTGCGGCGGTCGCCCGGTTCGGCGGCGGGATGGTCCAGCCGCCACTGGGTTTCGAGCACCGTGTGGGTGGGGTCGTCGCACTCCACCGGAAGGGTGAAGCGCCACGCGAAGATATCTCGATCGGCGACATATTCATCGACCACGCGGCACACCGTCTCGGTGACGCGATTCAGGGTCTGAGGTGTCACGTAAACATGGAGCGAAACATCCGAAATGCGCTTCGGCATGTCCTTGGTCCTGTTCTTGTGTCGAACCACCGGCAGTGGCGTTCGGCGGAACTGGTAAATGTTCCGCGCGCGAGTGTAATCCCTTACCGGACCAACCCGGCAGCAAGGGTTATTGACACGCGGGAATCGGCCCGGCCCGTGCGGGGTGTCGCCGTCCGGTGGGATCGCCTGCTATCCGGCCGATTCCACCGCGTGGCGGGTCGGTTCGACTGCCCGCTGGGGGTATTCGACCCGATTGGGAGCTTCGCTCCGTCGGCCCGATTCGCCCCGTCCGCCGTCTATCACCAGCAGCGGCTGCTGGCCGGTGACGGGGCTGCGCGGGTGCAGGGTGGCCTGCGGATGCTGATGCGCGTGCAGCGCCAGCAGCAGCGGGACCAGCGCCTCGGCGATGCGGTCGCCGACATCGCAATACTGTTGCGGGGACAGCCCGACCGGGTCGGCGATGTTCTCGCGGCCGACGATGGCGAGATCATCGCGGGCGGCGTGCAATCCGACGACGCTGCGCGCGCCGCTCACCTTCGCGATGCGGTACGCCTCGAGCAGAGTGAAGGCGCGGGGCAGCGCCTCGGGGACGAGATCGCGCACCTGGTCGCGGATCTTGTCGGTCATGGTCAGCACCAGGTCGGCCCGGTGCACCATCTCCGCCTTGAGGCGGCGGGCCTTGAAGTTGTCGGCATTGCCGCCCAGGCCCACGATCGTCTGTGCGGCAAGGGGTTCCACCGGGAATCCGACCAGCGCACGGACGCCGGCGCTCTCGGCCGACAGCTCCTGCAGTCCGTGGTCAGCGGCCACTGCCAGGGTGAGACGCTCGGCAATGACGGATCGGCAAACATTTCCGCTGCACACGAACAGCACATGCATGCGGATAACTTATGCCCGCCGTTGTCGCTTCGAAACAGTTCCGTGACCGAATCACACGTTTCAACCGCGATGTTCATCGCGCGGCCGAATGTCGCTCATCTACTGTTGGTTCCCGTTTACCGAAGTGTCGGGCCGGTGCCGAGTCAATCCCCCTGGCATGTGAGCATGCCTGTCCTACTCCGGTAAATCAATAGGCGAATAGGTCGGGGTATCGGTCGTCTTCTTGTCGTAGAGCGCGGATTCCGTTACCGCGGGCGCGATTTCGAGACCGCGCGGCTCCTGCCCCGACACCGCGTCGCGCACCCGCCCCCGCGTCGAGAACAACCGCCCTCTAGCTGGGACGGTCCGCGCGAACCGGGCCAGACCCGTGGGCGCGGACATATCGTCGTACACGGAATCTATTCCGCCCCTGGCGAAATAGGCTTCGTGCCAGAATCCCGTACCGCCGGAATCCTTCAGAAACTGCTGCCACCACTGCCGGTGCGGCTCGGACCGCGTCCACCGCTCCAGGCTCTCCAAATCCCGCCAATACTGCCGCGCCCCCCAATGCGGCGGCCACAGCGACCACACCACATCCTCGTGCGACAAAAGCCCGTCCGGCCGATCCCGATGCGACTTGTACAACTTGGGACCCACCCCGATCAGCCGCAGAATTCCCCGCGGAGTGCGCACCCGCATCCCGAGCAGGATGACGACCAGATCCGGATACTCCGTCAGATCCGCCGTAACTCGCTGCACCCGCATCCATCGACCTCCGCACGCACTATTGCCTCGTGCAGACCTACGTCCCACCCCCGAATCCGGTTCGAAGGCCCCACACCTCGGCCTCGCCCTCCAGCGTAGGCCCGCTAGGTGCTCAACCGCAGCACCGCCGAGCTGCCCTGGACGGCAATCACCTTGATCGTGAGCCCGTTCAGAAAGATCGTCCCGCCGACTCCGGTCGAGCCGGAGATGGGAAATCCGAACATCGATCCCGCGGCGGTGACGGACAGGGGGGAGATGTCCTGAATCTTGACCGTCCCACCGATCCTGGTGAATCCGGGCGTGGAAATGGTGGTCGGCCCGTCCACCTGAATCTCGCAGTTGGCATTGGCGCAGGCGTCGACGTTCGTCCCGTCCGCCGCCGAGGGCAATCCCGACTGTGATTTCGCCGATTTCGCCGGGGGAGTCGTGGCGGCTCCTGTCGTCGTCGCCCGATCCGGTGTCGTCCCCGCCGGCGCCGCGGTCCCCGTGGATTCCGATCCGCATCCCGCGGTCATCGCCGCGACCACCATCGCCACGCCCAATCCGGGGACGGCTCTCCTCAACGCGGTCATCGGGATTCGCATGCGGCCACTATGCGCGACGAGGTCCGCCACCGCAGCGGAATGCGAAACGTCTATAAGCCAAATCTTCGGGTGGCCCGGTCCGCGCACAATCTCCACATCGCGCCCGCCCGATGCGCACACCCGATTCCTAGAGTCGATTTCCGAACCCGGCCCGCCCCCAGATCGGAAGCCTTCATGCCCGACCCGCAGACCTTCGCCCGCTGGACAGCCGAATTCGAGGCCAAGGCCACCGCCCGCACCCGCACCGGCGACCCCGACTGGTCCCTGGGCGCCACCCTCCCGCCCGCCCTGGTTCGAAGCATCCAACGCTTCCAGGTAGGCGAATCCGGCGACGGCGCCAACCTCATGTCGAAAGCCGATGCCGCAGGCGATCCCACCTATGCCGCCGCCGTCCGCCTCTTCATCGCCGAGGAACAGAACCATGCCCGCCTACTCCGCCACCTCCTCGCCGCGGCAGGCCACCCAACCATCTCCCGCCACTGGACCGACGCGATCTTCGTCCACCTCCGCCGCGCCCTCGGCCTCCGCCTGGAACTCATGGTCCTCTCGGTAGCCGAGGTAATCGCCGTCCCCTACTACCGAGCCCTCCGCGACGGCACCCCGGACCCCCTCACCACTCGCACCGCCGCCCTCATCCTCGCCGACGAACAACGCCACATCCCCTTCCACACCCACCGCCTCCGGACGGCCTGCACCACCACCCCCTACCCGCTCCGCCCCCTCATCCGCGCCGTCTGGTGGACCATCCTCTGCGGCGCCCTCCTCGTGGTCCTCCTCGACCACGCCCCGGCCCTCCGCCAATTGGGTGTCACCCGAACGGAATTCGCCCGAGCCGCGTGCGCCCATTTCGCCCCGGTCTGCGCGACCGCCCTGCCGCTCCGGCGATCGCGGACCGGGTTCCCTACCGCCCGGCGACTTCCCGCAACCGGCTGACAACCTCATCGGGCCCGGGCATTCGCGCGATCTCCGCGGCGATGGCTTCGGACGCGTCGCGATACGGATTCCTCGTGTGCGGCAGCAACCGCGCCGCACAATCGGCGATCGTGCCCGCCTCGACATCGCCCGACATGAGCCCGATCCCGGCTCCGACGGCTTCGAGCGCGATCGTGTTGGCGAACTGATCGGCCCCTTGCGGCAGAACCAACTGCGGAACCCCGAAATTCAACGCGTCCAGCATGGTCCCGCTTCCGCCGTGATGAACAACCAACTCCGCCCGGCGTATCACCTCACCCTGCGGAACCCACGCGCGGACACTGACATTGCCGGGCAGCGGGCCCAGCTCCCGCGGATCGAGCCGCCCCGTCGCGACGACGATATGCGCGTCGAGGTGTGCCAACCCGTTGATGGCGGTGGTGAGCAGCTCGGGGGTGGCGAACACGCTGCCCAGCGTGAGGTAGATCAGGGAAACACATTCGGGTATGTCCGCGGCCGACTGCCGCCCACCCGGCTCGGAGTACGGCATCGGCCGCAACGCGATACGCTCCGCCTCCAGAAAAGCCTTGTCCTGCAACGACGGCGGACAAATATCGATGTGCGGCAACCCCGGCAACCCCGGAATCCGAGTAGGAAGCTCCAACCCGATCCCATCGGGAAAGTACCGCCCGAACCCATGCCACACCCCGGGTATCCCATGCCGATGCGCCGCAACCGCCACCCCCGGCACCCCCCACTCGTGCACCACCAGATCCGGCCGCACCCGCCTCAAACCCTCCTCGATGTCCTCCGCATAGATCTCGGAAAAACAATCCGCAGGCCGAAACGCCCGCACCCCATGCGCCCCCAACACCCCGTGCACCGCTTCCCCCGCCGCAAAGTGCACCTCACACCCCGCCCGCTGCGCCGCAACCGCAACCGGAATCAACGGAAACGCATGCCCAACAGTCGCAAGGCTGGCAAACAAGACGCGCATCCTGCCACCCTAACCCGTCAACTGAAGGTTGACGAGCGGTCGTGGTACTCCAGATAGATCAGCGCCGTAGAGACAGCTGCTTTCACACACCATGCGATGTGCTTCGTGCCCACCGACTGTGCTGGTCGGCGGTTCGTATCTGGACTCGGGTCTGGAAGTTCGGCCACGAGGACCGCGCAGGTGGCAGTGGCCGGTTGGCGCTCGGCGGCGAAAATAATTGCGTTACAAGGCGAAAGCCGCGCTGATAGCCTCGCAAGGTATCGGGTGGGGCTGTGGGGGATTCATCGTGTTATCCGACCGAGCCACGCCACAACATGATTCGCCGGAATCGGCGAGAAGGTGGGGGACAGCGATGTCGATGATGTCGGCTCCGGTCGATGCGCCGGTGTGGCCGCAATACGGCCGTGCGGTTCATGTCGGGACGAGCGCGAACGGCAAGGTTTCGGTGTACTTCGATCCCCAGTTGGGTCGGCCCGGTCTGCAGAACGCCTGCGACCTCCTCACCGACGCGGACCGTGTGGTCGCGGCCAACGATCGTATCTTCGGCATCGTGAGCGGGGCGGTGAACGTGATCGTGTTCGCCCTCGGCGGCCGGACCGACGGCACCGGGGGCGCCGACCATATGGCATGCGACTTCGTCAACGGCGGTTCCATCGAGGTCTGCGCCGCGTTCGGCGCGCCCGCACGAGTGTCGGCGCTCTTCGAGGCCGAACTCAGCGAATGCTCGATGGGTGGCAGACTCTGCGAGGTCAGTACCGGTGAGGCGCTCTCCCGCTGGTGCGCCGCCGTAGTCAGCGATAATGCGTTGGGCGACTTCGCGACCGCGCCGATCTGGCAGGCCGCGGGCGCCCCGGATTTCGTGAACATCACCGATCCGACCGACCGCAACCCGATCAGCACCGGCTGCGGCATGGCCTTCCTCTCCTGGCTGCTGAGCCTGGGCCACAGCCTCAACGAAGCCGCGCGCGCCATGGTGACACTCGGCGACACCGGCACCCTGGCACAGCTTTACGCCGAACTCACCGGCAACCCCGCCACCGCCGCATGGGACACCTTCTGCACCGCAGTGCACGCCCTGCCGACAAAGATCACCACCGATGACCCGTTCACCGCCTTACCGATGCCCGCCCAACTAGCCCTGCACAACCCGGGAACCGCAGAACCAGTCGACGCCGCCCTCCGCCCGGCCCCCGACCCGGTATGCCAGATCCGCTCCCACCGCCTGCTCGCCGCCGACCTCGACTACCCCGACGACCTGACCACCCAGCTCTGATTCTCTGACGCAACGAACGAAAGATATTGCACCCAAGGCCGTTCGACACCCCGCCGCATCCCGGCGGATCGGCATCAGCCTGAAGGCCGAGGTCGTACAACAAACGAGGAAGGTCCGTCCTGGTGATCTCCAGGACGGCCCTTCCTCTGGTGCCGGGTGCGGGACTCGAACCCAACACGTCCTTCCGGACTACGGCTTTTGAGCTGGTGCTTCTCGGCGTTTTCCTGGATCGGCCGTCATTGGTGAGGATCGGTGTCATTGGCTGGCCGGCGGGTTTGGCGATTGGCCGCCTCGGCTGGGGTCGCCGGTCCTTCTGCGGGCCGACTGTGGATCTGCCTCTTCTTTGTTCCTGGGGGTACTGATCTCCATGGCCGAACGGGTATCTGGCATGGGTGATCGTTCAGCGATACGGTTCTATGCGGGATTGTCCGATTGCCGCCTGTTGATGAACGGGGAGTGCCGTTATGACCGAATCAACGCCCGAGGGTGGGGGGACACCGGCCAGTGAGGCCCAGTCAAAGAGAGCTCTGGATGGGCTGTTTGCCGAGGATCCCACCTCGGACAGCAGTAAGTGGCTCAATGCGATGGAGAAGGCTTATGCCGAGCGCGTACTTCCGCCGGATGAGGACTAGTTTCCGCTGACGACTCGTCCGCTGCCTTCCTGCGCGATCCGACCCTGCTCAGTCACCTCCACCTTCCTGGAAGTCGGCCTGAAAGGAGTTGTAACGCACGGGCTTCGGCACACCGCGGCGTCTCTGGCGATCAGCGCCGGGCCGAATATCAAAGTCGTGCAACGGATGCTGGGGTCGCAAGACGGCCATGTTGACGCTGGACCTGTACGGGCACCTGTTCCCGGATGATCTGGACACCGTGGCGGCGGGGGCGGGTGCGGGCGCGCAGGCTGCTGCGGACCGATTGCGGACCGCATGAGAAAAGGGCCGTCTCGGTAATCACCGAAACGGCCCTCCGCCTTGGTGCCGAGTGTGGGACTCGAACCCACACGTCCTTCCGGACAACGGTTTTTGAGACCGTCGCGTCTGCCAGTTCCGCCAACCCGGCGCACCGGGTGGAAATGATAGCGGGTGTTTGGGCGAACCTACTAATCGAGGGGTCGTGGGGAGAACACGGTTGTGATACTGGTCAGTTTGCCCTGGGTACGTGGGTTGTGGGGGCGGGGCGACGGTACTCTTTGGGGTACTCGGTGCGTGCCGGGCCCGTGAGGGTGGCGCGAGGCGAGGTGGCATCGGGTGACGGTATTCGGAAGCGACAGGGGTTCATCTATGGGAACGACAGCAGGGGGCGGTAAGAAGGATGCGTCCGCCCCCAAGCGGGTGGTGGTTGCCGAGGACGAGGCGCTCATCCGGATGGACCTGGTGGAGATGCTCTCGGAAGAGGGCTATCAGGTGGTGGGTGAGGCGGGAGACGGTCAGCAGGCCGTGGATCTCGCCGTGGAGCTGCGGCCGGATCTGGTGATCATGGACGTGAAGATGCCGCGCCGGGACGGCATCGACGCGGCGGCCGAGATCGCGTCGAAACGCGTTGCGCCGGTGGTCATTCTGACCGCGTTCAGCCAGCGTGACCTGGTGGAGCGGGCGCGCGACGCGGGTGCGATGGCGTACTTGGTCAAGCCGTTCACCAAGTCGGATCTGGTGCCGGCCATCGAATTGGCCGCATCGCGATTCCATGAGATAGCCGCCCTCGAGAGCGAGGTCGCGAACCTGACCGACCGCCTCGAGACCCGCAAGCTGGTGGAGCGCGCCAAGGGTGTGCTCATGCAGACGCAGGGACTATCGGAGCCGCAGGCCTTCAAGTGGATTCAGCGCACGGCCATGGACCGTCGCACCACCATGAAGGCGGTCGCGGAAGTGGTGCTGGAGAATCTCGCGCCGAAGTAAGCGCGTTTGCCACGCTTTAGCCCTGTTGTTGCCAGAAATCAACTGTAAAAATTTACAGTGTGGTAACAACAGGGCATTTTCTCTTGTTGCGATGTCACATAGATGATTCGAATGTGATGCGGAGCTAACGTGGCGGGGCTATGTTCTGGTCGGGCCGATCGATGGGGCGGCCCTCTCCGGTCACCCCCGGGGAGCACAGAACATGAGGTGAATCGTGCTTGGTTCAATGACGCGCACGTCATCGCTGCGACGCAGCCGGGCGGCACGCGCGATGATCATCGGCGCGGCGGCCGTACTCGCTCTGGGTACGGCGGGCTGTAGCAGCAAATCGACGGACAACGGTGGTGGCGGAGGCGGCTCGAATCTGACGATTCAGCCACTCGTACAGGTTGATGCGCAGGGCAAGGAAGTCCCGGTCAAGGACGCCACCGCGGCCGCGGACCCGGCCGGTGACGGCAAGGGCAAGTGCGCCCCGCAGACCATCGGGATGGCGGGCCCGCTGACCGGTGACAACGCCAACCTCGGACTCAATATCGTCCGTGGTGTGAAGCTGGCGCTCGACCAGCACAACAAGGCCAACCCCGGCTGCCAGGTGACGGTCAAGGAATTCGACACCGAGGGCGACCCGCAGAAGGCCACCCAGGTCATTCCGACCATCGTCTCCGACCCGTCGATCGTGGCCCTGATCGGCCCGACCTTCTCGGGCGAGACCAAGGCGACCGGCGCGATTCTGAACCAGGCCAACCTGCTGTCGCTGACGCCGTCGGCCACCAACGTCACCCTGACCACCAACGGCTGGACCAACTTCTTCCGCGGTCTGGGCAACGACGGTGTGCAGGGTCCGGCCGTCGCCGGATACCTCAAGGGCACCGGCAAGTACAAGAAGATCTGCGTCATCGCCGACGACTCCGACTACGGCACCGGTCTGGCCAAGACCGTGACCGAGGGCCTGGGCTCGATCGCCGACCCGAGCTGCGCGGCCAACGTCAAGACGAAGGACAAGGACTTCTCCGCGACGGTGTCGAAGATGGCCGCGGCCAAGCCGGACGGGATCTTCTACGCGGGCTATTACGCCGAAGCGTCCCCGCTGGTGAGCCAGCTGCGCAGTGGCGGCGTGACCGCGACGTTCATCTCCGACGACGGCACCAAGGACGTCGAGTTCGTCAAGCAGGCGGGCAACGCCTCGAAGGGCGCGCTGCTGTCGTGCCCGTGTGGTCCGGCCTCGGACAAGTTCGCCGCCGCCTACAAGGCGTTCAACAACTACGACCCGGGCACCTACTCGACCGAGGGTTACGACCTGACCACCATCGTGCTCAAGGGCATCGAGGCCGGTAAGACCACCCGTCCCGAACTGGTCGATTTCGTGAAGAACTACGACGGCCAGGGTCTGGCGCGTGAGTACAAGTGGGGTCCCACCGGTGAATTGGCGAACGCGCTGATCTGGATGTACCAGGTCAAGTAGCGCAATTGATATTCGGAACAGCGTGTGCCGAGGTGTGGTTTCGGCACACGCTGTTTTCCTAGGACGGCGAAAATAACGAATGTCTGTACCCGCTCTGGCCGATGTGACGCTGTTGGCGAGCAGTTCCATCGAATTCAATGTCTCCGGTGTGGTCGACCAATTCTGGCGGCTCACCGTCGAAGGTTTGACCTACGGTTCGATCTACGCCCTGGTCGCGGTCGGATACACCCTGGTCTACGGTGTGTTGCGACTGATCAATTTCGCCCATTCGGAAGTATTCATGCTGGGCATGTTCGGTCAGCTGGTCGGTCTGATGGTCTTCGGATTCGCGGCCAGCGGTGACGTGTACTCCCAAGGGGTCGTGCTGACCGTCATCTACCTGGGCCTCGCCATGATCTTCGGCATGCTGGTGTCCGGCGTCGCCGCGGTGACTCTGGAACGTGTCGCGTACCGCCCGCTGCGCAAACGCGGCGCGAAACCGCTGATCTTCCTGATCACCGCGATCGGAATGTCGTTCGTGCTGCAGGAATTCGTCCACTACGTGCTGCCGAAGCTCACCGGCAACAAGCTCGGCGGCCTGAACGCGCAGCAGCCGATCAGGCTGGTGAATCCCACCGATCAGTTCTCGATCTTCGGCACTCCGGTCAACAACGTCTCCCTGGTGATCGTGGGCGCGGCGATCGCGCTGGCGCTCACCACCGAATTGCTCATCAACAGAACGAAATTCGGCCGCAGTATTCGCGCGGTGGCCCAGGATCCCGACACCGCGACCCTGATGGGCGTATCCCGGGAACGGGTCATCATGCTGACCTTCCTCATCGGCGGTGTGCTCGCCGGTGCGGCCGCGCTGCTCTACACGCTGAAGATCCCCAACGGGATCATCTACAACGGCGGATTCATCCTGGGCATCAAGGCTTTCAGCGCCGCGGTGCTCGGTGGTATCGGCAACCTGCGCGGCGCACTGCTGGGCGGGCTGCTGCTGGGCCTGGCCGAGGACTACGGGCAGATCCTGTTCGGCACGCAGTGGCGTGACGTGGTTGCCTTCGTGGTGCTGGTGGCGGTGCTGATGATCCGTCCGACCGGCATTCTGGGCGAGAGCCTGGGGAGGGCGCGGGCATGACCAACGCGAAAACGGCTCCCGCGCCGTCGAATCCGCCCGCGGACGCACCGCACGGCGTCGGCGACGCCATCCGCACCTGGTGGGCGGGGCTCTCGCGGCCCGCGCAGTGGGGGTTCGGCGTGCCGGCGGTGCTGGTGCTGGCCATCCTGCCGCTGTTCAAGCTGCCGCTGCTCGACACCCCCGGTACCAGTTTCGGCGGGGTGATGGCGCAGTTCGCCATGTACGCCCTCATCGCCATCGGCCTGAATGTCGTTGTCGGGCAGGCGGGTCTGCTGGACCTGGGCTACGTCGGCTTCTATGCGGTCGGCGCGTACACGGTCGGCCTGCTCACCAGTCCCAACAGCCCGTGGAATCAGACCGGCGGCTGGCTCGGCACGAAATGGGCGTGGCTGCTCTGTGTGCCGATCGCGATCCTCGCGACCTCGATCTCCGGGCTCATCCTGGGCACCCCCACCCTGCGCCTGCGCGGTGACTACCTGGCCATCGTGACCCTCGGCTTCGGTGAGATCGTGCGGCTGCTGGCGGACAATCTGCCCGACATCACCAACGGCAGCCTCGGTCTGTCCCGGATCCAGTACCCGCACCTGGGCGAGTCCGACAAGCACCCGGGCGGCTACTTCTCCTCCGGCAATCTCGGGGACCAGCACAGCTGGAACCTGTTGGACCGGGCCAACTCCGGAACCTGGTGGTACTGGCTTGGCATCGTGCTGGTGGTCATCGTGCTGCTGTTCGTCGGCAATCTCGAGCGCAGCCGCGTGGGCCGCGCCTGGGTCGCCATTCGCGAGGACGAGGACGCCGCCGAGATCATGGGTGTGCCCACCTTCAAGTTCAAGCTGTGGGCGTTCATGATCGGCGCGGGCATCGGCGGCCTGTCCGGCGCGCTGTACGCGGGCCAGGTGCAGTTCATCAACCCGACCGGATTCAACGTCATCAACTCGATGCTGTTCCTGTGCGCGGTGGTGCTGGGCGGCCAGGGCAACAAGCTCGGCGTGATCGTCGGCGCGTTCCTGATCGTGTACCTGCCCAACCGGCTCATGTCGGTGAACGTGGGCGGCCAGTCGCTGGGTGACTACAAGTATCTGTTCTTCGGCCTCACCCTGGTGGTGTTGATGATCTTCCGCCCGCAGGGTCTGTTCCCGGCGCGGCAGAAATTGCTGGCCTACGGGCGGCAGGTGTATCGAGCGGTGCGACGGCCGGCGGCGGCCGCGCAGACGACGGGAGCGGGACAGTGACGGGGCCGGGCGACGCGCTCTTCGACAACGAGGACATGGCGGCCGGGTACGCACAGCCCGAGGCCGAGCCCAGCGTGGGCATGCTCGATGTCACCGAAGTCCTTCCGGTGCTGGGTGATTCGGAGGCGGTCGCGGAGATCGCCGCGCCGCACCGCGAAATCGAGACCCCGATCGGCGCGCCGCTGCTGCGCACCGACGGGCTGACCGTGAAGTTCGGCGGCCTCACCGCGCTCGACAATGTGAGCTTCGAGATCCGCCGCGGCGAGATCCTCGGGCTCATCGGGCCCAACGGCGCGGGCAAGACCACCTGCTTCAACGCCATCTCCGGCGTGTACCGGCCCTCGGGCGGGACGGTCTACTTCGACGGCAAGCCGCTGACGAAGACCAAGCGCAACGAGATCACCCGGCTCGGTATCGCCCGCACCTTCCAGAACATCCGGCTTTTCTCCGAGATGACCGCGCTCGAGAACGTGGTCGTGGGCGCGGACGCCCGGCACAAGACCTCGGTGCCGGGCGCGGTGTTCCGTACGCCGCGGCACCGCGGCGAGGAGAAGGAATCGCTCGAAAGAGCCATGGCGCTGCTGGAATTCGTCGGCATCGCACCGCACGCGGTCGAGAAGGCGCGCAACCTCTCCTACGGTGATCAGCGCCGCCTGGAGATCGCCCGCGCCTTGGCGACCGAACCGAAACTGCTGTGCCTGGACGAGCCGGCCGCCGGGTTCAATCCGAGCGAGAAGTCCGCGCTCATGGATCTGATCCGCAAGATCCGCGACGACGGCTACACGGTGCTGCTCATCGAGCACGACATGCGACTGGTCATGGGCGTGACCGACCGCATCGTGGTGCTGGAGTTCGGCCGCAAGATCGCCGACGGGTTGCCCGAGCAGATCCGCCAGGACCCCGCGGTCATCAACGCCTACCTGGGCGTGCCCGACGAAGCCGACGCCGAGACCGCCCGCGATGCGGCCGAGGCGGAAAGCGTTGGCGCGCAACCGGCCCCGGATCTGGCCAAGCAGGTCCCGGGACTGGAGGCGGAGGCCGCACCGGGCGAGGAGTCGCTGCTGACGGTCGAGGACATGGTCGTCAACTACGGCAGAATCCAAGCCCTGCACGGCGTCTCGCTGAAGGTCGGCCAAGGCGAGCTGGTGACCCTGCTCGGCGCCAACGGCGCGGGCAAGACCACCACCATGCGCGCCCTGTCCGGCCTGCTGCCGCTGACCCGCGGCCGCATCATGTTCCAGGGTCGCGACATCACCCGCATGAAGGCCCATGAACGCGTCGTGGCGGGCCTCATTCAGGCCCCTGAGGGTCGTGGTGTGTTCCCCGGCATGACGGTCCAGGAAAACCTCGACATGGGTTGCCACGCACGCCCGTTCAAGGCCAAGGCGGAGTACAACAAGACCTTGGACTGGGTCTACGAGCTGTTCCCGCGCCTGCTGGAACGCCGTCGCCAGGTCGGCGGCACTCTCTCCGGCGGCGAACAGCAGATGCTGGCCATCGGCCGCGCCCTGATGGCCCGCCCGCAGCTCCTCCTCCTGGACGAGCCGTCAATGGGCTTGGCCCCCATGGTGATCCAGCAGATCTTCCGGATCATCGCCGACATCAACGCCCAGGGCACCACGGTCCTGCTGGTCGAGCAGAACGCCCAGCAGGCCCTGACCCGCAGCGACCGCGCCTACATCCTGGAAACCGGCGAGGTCACCAAAACGGGCGGCGGCCGTGCTCTCCTGCACGACCCGGCCGTCAAGTCCGCCTACCTGGGCGTGGGCTGACCCGCCCCCCCCGAAAAGCATTCAGGCCGGTCACCTTTGGTGACCGGCCTGAATATTCCAGCAGGGGCGACAGGAATCGAACCTGCAACCTGCCGCTTTGGAGACGGCTGCTCTGCCAATTGAGCTACACCCCTTTGACGGGTGATCACGCTACCAGCAACCCCGCCCGGGATGAAATCGGTTTTGCCGACCTGCGGCGATGCTCGGTGCCGACCTGCGGTGACGGGCCGAGTACGCCCGCTGCCCACGGATGTCGGAGGGGATACCTAGACTCTGTCGAGTGACCCCTGCCTCCACTGATCAGCGTCCTGGTGCCGTGCCCGTTGTTGCTTCCGGTGAGCAGCCGACCCTGCTGCTGTTGGATGGGCATTCGCTGGCCTATCGCGCGTTCTTCGCGCTGCCCGCGGAGAACTTCAAGACGCACAGTGGGCAGACCACGAACGCGGTGTACGGGTTCACGGCGATGCTGATCAACCTGCTGCGGGACGAGAAGCCGACGCATGTGGCCGCCGCGTTCGATGTGAGCCGCAAGACGTTCCGCACCGAGGCTTATCCGGAGTACAAGGCGAATCGGTCGACGACGCCGGACGAGTTCAAGGGGCAGGTGGAGACCACCCAGGAAGTGCTGGGGGCGCTGGGGATTCCGGTGATGGCCATCGAGGGCTACGAAGCGGACGATCTGATCGCCACGCTCACCACGCAGGCCGTGCCCGAGGGCTTCAAAGTGCTGATCGTGACCGGCGACCGGGACTCGCTGCAGCTGGTCAACGAGAACGTGACCGTGCTCTACCCGAAGAAGGGCGTCTCCGAGCTGACCCGGTTCACGCCCGAGGCGGTGGAGGAGAAGTACGGCCTCACCCCGCAGCAGTACCCGGACTTCGCGGCCCTGCGCGGCGACCCGAGCGACAACCTGCCCGGCATTCCGGGCGTGGGGGAGAAGACCGCGGCCAAGTGGGTGCGCGAGTACGGCGACCTGGCCACGCTGGTCGACCAGGTGGACAAGGTCAAGGGCAAGGTCGGAGACGCGTTGCGCGCCAACCTGTCCAGCGTGGTGCTCAACCGGCAGCTCACCGAGATGGTGAAGGACGTGCCGCTGCCGTACACGCCCGAACAGCTGGCCATGCAGCCGTGGGATCGGGAGAAGATCCACCGCCTGTTCGACGAGCTCGAGTTCCGCGTGCTGCGCGACCGGCTCTTCGACACCCTCGCGCCCGTCGAGCCGGAGGCCGAGGCGGGCTTCGAGATCAGCGGTAGCGCCCTGGCCGCGGGCACCGTTTCGGACTGGCTGGCCGAGCATGCGAAAGCCGGTGCGCGGCACGGTGTTTCCGTCGTCGGCAATGGCTCGCCGGTACACGGTGACACCCAGGCCATCGCGCTGGCCGCCGCCGACGGCGAAGGCGCGTACATCGACGTGCACACCCTGACCCCCGAGGACGAGAAGGCCCTCGGAGCCTGGCTCGCCGACCCGCAGACGCCGAAGGCGTTGCACGAGGCCAAGACCGCCATGCACGCGCTGCGCGGCCGCGGGTGGACGCTGGGCGGGCTCACCACCGACACCGCCCTGGCCGCCTACTTGATCCTGCCCGGCCAGCGCACCTTCAACCTCGAGGACCTCTCGCTGCGCTACCTGAGCCGCGAGCTGCGCGTCGACAACGGCGGCGAGGCCCAGCTGTCGCTGCTCGACGACGAGGAGCAGGTCGACGCCGAGGTCGCCAACGCCCAGATGCTGCGCGCCCGTGCGGTTTCCGACCTCGCCGACGCCTTCGACGCCGAGCTCGAGCGCATCGAATCCACCGCCCTGCTCGGCGATATGGAACTCCCGCTGCTGAGCGTGCTGGCCGATCTGGAGGCCGCCGGTATCGCCGTCGACTCCGCCCAGCTCGAGGAGCTGCAGCGCGAATTCGCCGACCGCGTCGCCGAGGCCGCCAACGCCGCCTACGAGGTGATCGGCAAGCAGATCAACCTGGGCTCGCCCAAGCAGCTGCAGGTGGTGCTGTTCGACGAGCTCGACATGCCGAAGACCAAGCGCACCAAGACCGGCTACACCACCGACGCCGACGCGCTCGAGAGCCTCTACGAGAAGACCCAGCACCCGTTCCTGCAGCACCTGCTCGAGCACCGCGACGCCACCCGCCTGAAGGTGACCGTCGACGGCCTGCTCAAGTCGGTCGCCGACGACGGCCGCATCCACACCACCTTCAACCAGACGGTCGCCGCCACCGGGCGCCTGTCCTCGACCGAGCCCAACCTGCAGAACATTCCGATCCGCACCGACATGGGCCGCCGCATCCGCGACACCTTCGTCGTCGGCCCCGGCTACGAGTCGCTCATGACCGCCGACTACAGCCAGATCGAAATGCGGATCATGGCCCACCTGTCCAAGGACGAGGGCCTCATCGAGGCCTTCAACTCCGGCGAGGACCTGCACAACTTCGTCGCCTCCAAGGCCTTCGACATCCCGATCTCCGAGGTGGACCCGGAACTGCGCCGCCGCATCAAGGCCATGTCCTACGGCCTGGCCTACGGGCTCTCGGCCTACGGGCTGTCCCAGCAGCTGAAGATCAGCGCCGACGAGGCCAAGGTCCAGATGGAGGTCTACTTCAACCGTTTCGGCGCGATTCGCGACTACCTGCAGACGGCGGTCGAACAGGCCCGCAAGGTCGGCTACACCGAAACCCTCTTCGGCCGCCGCCGCTACCTGCCCGATCTCGACTCCAGCAACCGGCAGCGTCGCGAGGCCGCCGAGCGCATGGCCCTCAACGCCCCCATCCAGGGCACGGCCGCCGACATCATCAAGGTCGCCATGATCGACACCCAGCAGGCGATCCGCGATGCCGGTCTGAAGTCCCGCATGCTGCTGCAGATCCACGACGAACTCGTCTTCGAGGTCGCGGCCGGTGAGCGCGAGCAGCTGGAATCGCTTGCCCGCGAGCACATGTCCAACGCCATCGAACTCTCGGTGCCGCTGGAGGTGTCGGTGGGCGTGGGCCGCAGCTGGGATTCGGCTGCGCACTAGGCAACTCGACACGCGGCGTGAATCGCGCGACACGCGGAATGCCCGCACCGAAGTTCGGTGCGGGCATTCCGCGTTTTCGCGGCGATCGGCATCCGGTGATTTCCGCGCCCGTCACCGGCTGTACGCCTTGTCGGAATTGCCCTGAGCTGGGCATGTTCACGTCTCGGATGTGTGCGGGCCCCACGGTGTTTGCTCGTACCGTCGAGTAGGCCGGTGTGACGGCCGCCGCATGTCAGCTGACCTGCGGCGAAGTTACTCGTGGGTCGATTGCGAATATGGTTGCCATCGAGTGGGAACGCCCCTACTATCGAGCGCGTGCCGAATCCCGCCTACAGCCGCAGCGCAGCGCTCGATGTCGCCGACCGCGACCGCGCCGCGCTCATTTCGCTTACCGCGAGTGTGGCTGCCAACGGCGTACTCGTAGTTCTCCGCCGTAGCGGGGTCTGATTCGGACCGGCCCCTCGCTGCGGCCGATGAACTTTTTCTTGCTGGTCCCCTCTGTCACTTTCTTCGGAAGAAGTCGGGAAGACCTAGTCCAATGACTATCACCATCGATACGCCCATGTTCCACGCCGCTGCCCCCGCGAGCCTGCGGGCCGAAAGCATCGGCCTGACCCCCGCCGAGTTCCACGACCGGTACTGCGAGCCCAACGGTCCGGTCAAGCTCAGCGACTGGACCCCGCTCGGCCACCGCGCCGGCACCGCCACCCTCGAGATCGCCGATCACCTGCGCACCGTCACCGCGACGGGCAACCCGGTGGCGGCGCTGACCTCGGCCCTCTACGACGAGGGCTACCCGGTGGAGATCCTCCAGTTCCACCAGCGCCGTACCCCGGACGGCTTGGCCACCTTCGTCCAGTGCGAGTTCAACGGCCGCCGCGGCTGGGGCGCCGCCCTCGCCGACGACCCGGCCGAATCCACCATCCGCGCCATGATCGCGGGCATCAACCACCTCGGTTCGCACTTCTGAGAGAAGAACAGAACCCGGCCCCGCTGCAGTAGCAGCGGGGCCGGGGTGTGAATGGTGTGGGTTGTCGGCTGTCTCGGGGCACGGGTGAGCGGCCCGGGGGTGTGGGTGGTTGGCCTCTCGGGTCGTAAGTCGGCGGTCTGGGGTGTGGGTTGTCGGCTGTCTCGGGGCACGGGTGAGCGGCCCGGAGGTGTGGCGGTTGGCCTCTCGGGTCGTAAGTGGGCGGTCCGGGGTGTGGGTGGTTGGCCTCTCGGGTCGCGAGTAGGCGAGCCGGGGTGTGGGAGGCAATGTCGCAGTCGCAATGCGATGTCGCGGTAGCCGCGAGGCAGCCGTCGGCGCAATCCGATGCTGCGTCATTTCGGCTGAAATGCGAAGCGCCGCATCTCTTTTCGGGGGAGATGCGGCGCTGGGCAGAGAGGGCGGTGAGCCGGTTACTTGGCTTCCTGCTCGGCGATCTGCTTGCGGACCTCGTCCATGTCGAGGGCCTTCACCTGGGTGACCAGGTCCTCGAGGGCGGCCGGGGGAAGGGCGCCGGGCTGGGCGAAGACGAGCACGCCCTGGCGGAAGGCCATGATGGTCGGAATCGAGCGGATGTTGGCGGCGGCGGCCAGACCCTGCTGATCCTCGGTGTCGACCTTGCCGTGCACCACATCGGGGTGGGCCTCGGACGACTTCTCGAAGGTGGGGGCAAAGCTGCGGCACGGTCCGCACCACGAAGCCCAGAAATCGACGAGAACGACGTCGTTTCCGGTCACTACCTCGTCGAAGTTCTGCTCGGTCAGGGTCTGGGTGGCCATGGTTTCCTCTCGTATTCGATGTCCCCCGGTCCAACACCGGGCCCTCTGGTTATCTTCCCCGGGCGGCGGGCCGGGCCGTCAGAGTCGTTCGGCCCCTGCGATGGGCCATTCGACGTGCCGTTCACCGTCCCATCGCCGGATACCCACCACCGTAGCCGGGGAATCCTTGTCCCAGGCCACCGCGTCCAGCGCGGCGTCGAACTGGCCCGGCCGGAGCCGCCGCGCCAAGGTGAGATGCGGGGTCCATCGGTCGGGCCGCACGTTCGCGGGGATGCCCGGGCAGTCCTCGATCACCTGGAACAGCCTGTGCTGCAACGCGATCAGCGGCGCGGCGGGCACGACGGCGCGGACCAGGATGGGCGCGTGGGATCCGAACACGAGCAGCCCGCCCAGCCGGACCTCGAACGGCTGGAAGTCCTGCCGCCCCAGGGCCTTGTCGAGCCGCGGCCAGATCTCCGCCGCCACCGCGACCGTGATGTGCGGCCGATGATCGGGTCCCGGCGCATGCAATCCGAGCTCGCGCAACAGCGCCCACTGCCGCCGCGTCCGCGCCTCGGCCGCGGCGTCGAGGACCAGCTCCACCGATTGCACCATGGTGTCCCGAACTTACGCCCAGGTCTCGAATGATGCGTGGACGTGTGCCGCCGCGGCACCGCCGAACCGGTTGCGCGAGGATGACTGGTCATGAGCGACAGCGACACTCCACTACGCCTGGGCCTGCTGGAAGGCGACGGCATCGGCCCGGAAATCGTGCGCGCCACCCGGGACGTGGTCGACGACGCCGTCGCCACGACCGGCCTGGCCCCGGTGGAATGGGTGCCGCTGCCGCTGGGCCACGAGGCCATCGAGGAGTACGGCGACCCCGTGCCCGAGCGGACCCTCGAGGGTCTGGCCGAGCTCGACGCCTGGATCATGGGCCCGCACGACAGTGCTTCCTACGCACCCGAATTCCGCACCGGCCTGCCGCCCGCGGGCGCGATCCGCAAACGCTTCGGCCTCTACGCCAATATCCGCCCGGCCCGCACCCTCGAGGGCGTGCGCTCGGTCGCCCCGGCCATGGACCTGTTGATCCTGCGCGAGAACACCGAGGGCCTCTACGCCGACCGCAATATGGCCGCCGGTTCCGGCGAGTTCCAGCCGTCCCGCGATGTCGCGCTGGCCGTGGGCGTGTTCACCCGCGCCGCCATCGAGCGCATCGCGCACCTGGGTTTCGAGATCGCGGGTGAGCGCGGCAAGAAGGTCACCATCGTGCACAAGGCCAATGCCCTGCCGATGACCATGGGCATGTTCCGGGACGTGTGCTACGAGGTCGCCGCGGAGTATCCGGATGTCGAGGTGAACGACGAGCACGTCGACGCCGCGGCCGCGCATCTGGTCCGCGCGCCCCAGGACTACGACGTGATCGTCACCGAAAACCTGTTCGGCGACATCCTTTCCGATCTGGCGGGGGAATTGAGCGGCTCGCTCGGCATGGCCGCCTCGGTGAACTGCTCCGATACCCAGATCATGGCGCAGGCCGTGCACGGTGCGGCGCCCGTGCTGGCCGGACACAATCGGGCGAATCCGGTGGCGCTGTTCAATTCCGCCGCGGGGATGTTGCGGTGGATGAGCCGCACCCAGCGCTACAGCGCCCTGCGCCGGGTAGGCGAGCGCATTGAACACGCGGTTGCGGATACGTTGCGGGCCGGTGTCGCGACGTCCGATTTGGGTGGGCTAGCATCTACCTCCGAATTCACCGAGCAGGTGCGCGCCAGGCTGCACCGCTGGTGAGCGCGCACTTCCGGGACCGGGCGTGTTCGGCCACGCAATGGCGTGTCGCCGATTAAAGTCCGGTTACCGACCGACGCGGACGGTGTCACTCGCATACCTTTCAAATGGCGAGCGGCGCCCGGACGTCGCGCACCCGAACTGTGGAGGATGCTGTGTCTGTTAGTAACTCACTCCGTGGGCACGCCCTGCGTGCCGCCTGTCTGCTAGCCGGAGGCGCCTTGGCGCTGACCGCGTGCAGCAACAATTCCGAGTCCAGCAACCCCAGTGTGGCCAAGGTCGACGTGGCCAAGGTCGACACCATCGCCGCCAAGGTGCCCGCCGACATCAAGTCATCCGGCAAGCTCGTGGTCGGCGTGAACGTGCCCTACCAGCCCAACGAGTACCGCGATCCGAGCAGCGGCAAGATCGTCGGCTTCGATGTCGACCTGATGGACGCGGTCGCCAAGGTCATGGGTCTGAACGCGGACTACAAGGAAGCCGACTTCGAGAAGATCATCCCCTCCATCGAGGCGGGCACCTTCAACGTCGGCATGTCCTCGTTCACCGACAACAAGGAGCGCGAGGGCACGGCCGACTTCGTCGACTACTTCTCCGCGGGCAGCCAGTGGGCCCAGCAGAAGGGCAAGGCGGTCGACCCCGACAATGCCTGCGGCAAGCGAGTCGCGGTGCAGCGCACCACCGTTCAGGACACCGACGAGATCCCGGCCAAGTCCAAGGCGTGCGTCGCCGCGGGCAAGCCCGAGATCCAGAAGGTCGCCTACGACGAGCAGTCCGCCGCCGCCAACGCGCTGGTGCAGGGTCAGGTCGACGCCATGTCCGCCGACTCGCCGGTGACCGCGTACGCCATCAAGCAGGCCAGCGACAAGATCGAGGCCGCCGGCAAGATCTTCGACTCCGCGCCCTACGGCTGGCCGGTCAAGAAGAGCTCGCCGCTCGCGCCGGTGCTGCAGGAAGCCGTGCAGTACCTGATGGACAACGGCCAGTACAAGAAGATCGCCGAGAACTGGGGCGTCCAGGAGGGCGCGATCACCAAGTCGGTCATCAACGGAGCAACGAGCTAAGTCGTTATGTCGCAGGACGAGACCTCTTCCGCAGCTTCGGCTGCGACGGCGGTCGCGAACACCGAGCCCGAGCCGATCAAAGCGATTCCGCTGCGACGGCCGGGCCGGTGGATCGCCGCCGCGATCATCCTGATCGCCCTGGGCCTGTTCCTCTGGGGCGCCAAGACCAACGACGCGTACCACTGGGACACCTACTTCAAGTACCTGGGTGACAAGCGAATCGCCCAGGGCGCGTTGGTGACTCTGGAACTCACCGTGCTGGCCATGATCATCGGCGTCGTGCTGGGCGTACTGCTGGCGGTCATGCGGCTGTCGCCGAACCCGGTGCTGCGGTCGGTGGCGTGGGCCTACCTGTGGATCTTCCGCGGGACCCCGGTCTATGTGCAGTTGGTGTTCTGGGGCCTGTTCCCGTCGCTGTACAAGACGATCACGGTGGGCGTGCCGTTCGGGCCGTCGTTCACGCACTTCGATGTGCAGCACTGGTCGGCGCCGTTCTTCTTCGCCATGATCGGCCTGGGCCTCAACGAGGCCGCCTACATGGCCGAGATCGTCCGTGCCGGAATCAATTCCGTGGGTGACGGGCAGCGCGAGGCATCGGTGGCGCTGGGCATGTCGTGGATGCAGACCATGACCCGCACCGTGCTGCCGCAGGCCATGCGGGTGATCATTCCGCCGACCGGCAACGAGCTGATCTCCATGCTGAAGACCACCTCGCTGGTGACGGCCATCCCGCTGACCACCGACCTCTACGGCCGGGCGCGCGACATCTACAGCATCAACTTCCAGCCGATCCCGCTGCTGCTGGTGGCGGCCACCTGGTACCTGCTCATCACGAGCGTGCTCATGATCGGCCAGTACTACCTGGAGAAGTACTACTCGCGGGGTTCGTCACGGCAGCTGACCGCGAAGCAGTTGCGCGCCTTGGCCGCAGCGCAGGTCGCCGGCGGAACGGGATAGGTGAACGCTGATATGTCCGAGGACTCGATGACGTTCTCCAAGACGCCGCTGGTCGAAGACGCTCGGCCGCACTCCGATGTACCGATGGTGCGGGCGGAGCGGGTGTGCAAGAACTTCGGTGCGCTGCAGGTGCTCAAGGGCATCACTCTCGAGGTGAAGCGCGGTGAGGTGCTGTGCCTGATCGGCCCGTCCGGTTCCGGCAAGTCCACCTTCCTGCGCTGCATCAACCACCTCGAGCAGGTGAACGCCGGACGGCTGTACGTGGACGGCGAACTGGTCGGCTACAACGAGCGCAACGGCAAGCTCTACGAGATGAGCCCGCGCGACGCCGCCAAGCAGCGCCGCGATATCGGCATGGTGTTCCAGCATTTCAATCTGTTCCCGCACCGGACCGTGCTGGAGAATGTGATCGAAGCGCCGACCCAGGTCAAGAAGATCGCCAAGGCGACCGCCCTCGCCCGGGCCAAGGAGCTGCTGGACCGAGTCGGCCTGGCGGACAAGGCCCATGCCTACCCCGCCCAGCTGTCCGGCGGGCAGCAGCAGCGCGTGGCAATCGCGCGGGCGCTGGCCATGGACCCCAAGCTGATGCTCTTCGACGAGCCCACCTCGGCGCTCGACCCGGAGCTGGTCGGCGAGGTTCTCGGCGTCATGCGCGAACTCGCCGCCTCGGGCATGACCATGGTGGTGGTGACCCACGAGATGGGCTTCGCCCGTGAGGTGGCCGATCAGCTGGTCTTCATGGACGGCGGTGTCGTGGTGGAGGCGGGCGACCCCCGCGAGGTTCTGGCCAACCCCCAGCACGACCGCACCAAGGCCTTCCTCTCCCGCATCCTCTAGCGCAGGAAATCCAGCACGGCGTCGGTCTGGCCGAGAATGGCGTGACCGACGCCGGGCAGGATCCGCACCGTCGCGTTCGGCATGAGTTGTTCTGCGCGGCGGGCGGTTTCGGCGGACTTGAACATGGCGTCGTCCTCGCCGGCGAGTACCAGGACGGGCATCGTCAGGGTGCGCAGTTCGGCGTCGGTGAAGATCGGCAGCTTGCCGGTGCGCGGGTTGAAGTGGGTGAAGGTCAGGGCCACGTCGTCGAGGATCTCGGCGTGGTCGGTGAGGTTCAGGCCGGTGACGATGGCCGCCGAGCGGCGCAGGTCGTGGTTGCTGAACAGGTGGTCGAGCAGGTTCTTGAAGATCCAGCCGAAGCGCTGCTTGCCGATGCCGCCGGGGCAGTACAGGGCGAGCTTCGAGACGCGGTCGGGGCGGCGGACGGCGTAATCCAGTGCGATCCAACCGCCCAGGGACATCCCGACGAAGGCTGCCGACGAAAGGTTCAGTCCCGCAAGGACATCGTCCAGCCACTTGGCGAGGGCATCGGAGCCGAGGACCGGGCGCGATTCGGCGCTGCCACCGGGTTCGCCCGGCATGTCCACCGCGTAGACGCGGAAATCCTTTGCCCACGAGGCGATATCGCCGCGCCAGCTCGAGGCGTTGGAGCCGGAGCCGTGCAGCAGGACGACGGGCGGGGCGTCCTGCGGACCGGAGGCGACGACGAAGGTGTCGCCCTCGCCGGTCGGAATGTGCAGCTGTTCGGCGGGAACCGGCCACTGCCGCAGGATCTCCCGGTAGCGGGCCTGGATGGCCTCGCGGCCCGCCTCGGACTTGTAGATCGCGTTCACGACGCGAGCACTCCTTCCAGATATTCGAGCAGCCGGGCGGTATCGCCCAGGCCGCCGACGAGAATGACCTTCATGCGGGCACGTTCACGGTCGTAGAGGGTCTGCACCCGCAAGGGTTGTGCCGCCGCGCCCCGGGCGCCCGCCGCGCCGGTCAGCAGGCTGCTGACGCGGTCGGCGGTGCCGGGATCGACGGCATCGATCTCGATGATGCTCGACGCCTCCGAATGGCGTTGCCGGGCAACCGATTCACGGAGGCTGTCGGGTGCCGGGTGGCCGGTGAAGGCTTCCAGATCGGCCCGCGTGATGCGGTATTGCTTGCCGATGCGGGTGGCGGGGAGCTTGCCGTCGCGCACGTAGCCGCGGACGGTGCGGACGTGCAGACCGAGGCGTTCGGCGACCTCGTCGACGGAGTACAGACGTTCTGTCACGAAAACTACCTTAAACATCCCTATCTATCCCTGCAATAGGGAAGTTTAGGTAATGACGCGAGGTGTCTCGCGTTTGCTAGCGGGTCCGGGTGAACATCGGCGCCGGATCCTTCCAGCGTGACAGCGCGATCCGGAGCTGACCGAGCAGGACCTTCGCTGCCGGGCTCACCGGTCGCTCGGTATTCCAGGCCAGCACCAGGCGGCCCCGCATCTGCGGATCGATCTCGAGAGTGCGCACGCCCAGTGCGGCCGCCTCCTCGGCGGGAATGCGCGGGATCACGGCCACCCCCAACTCGTGCGCGGCCAGCTTGATGAGCAGCGGGGGAGAGGCAGCCTCGAAGGCCACGTCGGGCACGAGACCGGCTTCGGTGCAGGCGTTTTCGAGCAGTCCGCGCAGGCCGGTGCCGCGCGGCAGGCAGATCAGGGGATGCTCGCACAGCTCGGCCACCGTGACTCGTTCGCCGAAGCCCGTGGCCCCGGCCGCGACCGCGGCGACAATGGCGCTGTCGTAGACGGTTTCGCTGTCGATGCCGGGATCCAGGCTGCCGGCGATGCTGAGGACCCCGATATCCAGCTCGCCCCGGCGGAGCGCGGCGTGCATCGAGTCGGAGGTGTCCTCGGTGAGCGAGATGCCGATCTGCGGGTGATCGCGGTGGAAATCGGCCAGCACCTGCGCGATGTCGATCTCCTCGAGTGCGGCCCCGGCGATCAGCCCGACCCGCACGTGTCCGCGCAGCAGGCCGGTGAACTCATCCACGGTGTGGGTGATGCGCTCGACCTGGTCGAGGGTCGCGCGGGCCAGCGGCAGCACGGCTTCGCCGACCGGGGTGAGGGTGACCGAGCGGCTCGTCCGGTCCAGAAGTGGTTGTCCCAGTTCGTGTTCCAGCTGCCGGATCTGTGCGCTGAGCCCGGGCTGGGCCAGGTGCAGGCGAGCGGCCGCCCGGGTGAAGTTGGCCTCCTCGGCGACCGTGACGAAGTACCGCAGCTGACGCAGTTCCATAACTGATAATTCTAGCTACAAGAAAAACTATCTGTTGGAGTTCTGGATTGAACCCGGGCAGAGTCATTGTCATGACGAAGACAGAGATCACCGAAATCCCCACCACCACCGGCCCCGTCTTCCAGCCGGGCGACACCGGCTACGACGCCGAAATCGCCGGATTCCAAACCGCTTACACGCACCGCCCGGCCGTGGTCGTCGGCGCGGCCCACACCGAGGACGTCCGTGCCGCCGTGGAATACGCGGCGCGCCACGGCCTTCCGATCGCCGTGCAGAACACCGGGCACGGTCTGTCGGTCGCCACCGACGGCGGCGTGCTCATCAACACCGGCCGCCTGACCGACATTCGGATCGACGCCGAGACGCGGATCGCCCGGATCGGCGCGGGCGTCAAGGCCGGCGCCCTGATCGACGCGGCCGCCGCGCACGGGCTGGGCCCGCTGCACGGATCCTCGCTGTCGGTCGGCGTGGTCGGGTACATCCTGGGCGGCGGCGTGGGCATCCTGGCCCGCGAGTACGGGTACGCCGCGGAGTACGTGCGCGGCATCGAGATGGTCACCGCCGACGGCCGGCTGCGCCGCCTGACCCCGGGCGACGAGTTGTTCGGCGCCGTGCTCGGCAGCGGCGGCAACTTCGGTGTCGTCACCGCGCTGGACATCGAATTGCTGCCGGTGACACAGGTTTACGGTGGCCAGCTGCAGTTCGACACCCGGCTGGTCGCGCCCGCGCTGGAGGCGTGGCGGCTGTGGACCCAGTCCGTGCCCGAGACCGTCACCTCGGCTATCACCATGCTGACCTTCCCCGACATCCCGCAGCTGCCCGAGCACCTGCGCGGGCGGTACGTGGCGACCGTCAATATCGCCTTCACCGGGTCCGAGGAGGAGGGCGAGCGGCTGGTCGAGCCGCTGCGGGCGGTCGGTCCGCGCATGGCCGACGACCTGCGGATGATGCCGTACTCGGAAAGCCATGCCATCTACCGGGATCCGGACCAGCCGCACGCCTACATCGCCACCAACGCGCTGCTGTCGGAACTACCCGCCGAGGCCACCGACGCCTTCCTGGAGATCACCGGTCCCGATGCGGCGGTGCCGACCGTCGCCGGATTCCGGCACCTGGGTGGTGCGCTGGGACGTCCGGGCCCGAACGGCATCTCGATGGATCACCGCGGGGCCGAGTACATCGCCCGGGTGCTGGCCATGCCGCGGCCCGACAATGCCGAACAGGTCCGCGACCAGCTGGCGCTGGTGCGGAAGACATTGCAGCCCTGGACCTTGGGGCACAACCTGAACTTCCTGTACGGCGGCGGCGACCAGGCCGGTGAGGAGCAGACCCGGGGTGGATACAGCCCGGAGACCTACGCCCGCCTGGCGGGTCTGAAGGCGAAGTACGACCCGGCCAACCTGTTCCGCAACAACCGCAATATCCGTCCGAACTGACCCTGTCGGGGTCAACGGCTCCGTGCCCCGCCGCACTGCTCGTGCGGCGGGGCGAGCTGCTTTTCATGCTTGTCGCGGCCGCCGCCGAGCGCTATCGTCGTGATATCACTTCGATACTAGGAGAGTGTCATGGAGTTGCGTCGAGCCTTCCGGCTGAACGGATTCCTCATGCTGGCGGTGCTGGTACTGCTGGTCATCGCGATCGCGGCGGAGGCGCACGGGCTCAACAGCCGGGCCGATCACCACGAGGGCTCCTCGACCGCCCTCGGCATCCTGCTGGCGGTGACCATCCTTGCCACCGTACTGGTGATCAGCGGCCTGGTCACCGTGAATCCCAACCAGGCCAAGGTGATCCAGTTCTTCGGCCGCTACATCGGCTCGGTCAGCGAGGCGGGCTTCCACTGGGTCACGCCGCTGTCCAGCCGTCGCGGCATCTCGCTGCGCGTCCGCAACTTCGAGACCCAGAAGCTGAAGGTCAACGACCTCGACGGCAACCCGGTCGAGATCGCGGCCGTGGTCGTCTACAAGGTGGTCGACAGCTACAAGGCCGCCTTCGCGGTCGACGACTACGAGGACTTCGTGCAGACCCAGTCCGAGACCGCCGTCCGGCACCTGGCCACCACCCACCCCTACCAGGCCGACGACTCGAGCGTCGCCAGCCTGCGCGACGGCGCCGAGGTGGCGGGCGAGCTCACCGCCGAACTGCGCGACCGCACCGAACTGGCCGGCATCGAGATCATCGAGGCCCGCATCACCCACCTCGCCTACGCCCCGGAGATCGCCCAGGCCATGCTGGTCCGCCAGCAGGCCGCCCAGGTGGTCGCCGCCCGCAGCCGCATCGTGGAAGGCGCGGTCGGTATGGTCGGCATGGCCCTGGATCGACTCGCCGAGCAGGGCGTGGTCGAACTCGATGAGGAGCGCAAAGCCGCAATGGTCTCCAACCTGCTCGTCGTCCTCTGCGGCGACCGTGCCGCCTCCCCGATCGTCAACGCCGGCTCCCTCTACGCCTGATGGTCAAGCGCGAGCCGAAAAAGGTGCTGCTCCGGCTCGACCCGGCGGTCCACGACGCCATCGCCAAATGGGCCGCCGACGACCTCCGCAGCATCAACGCCCAAATCGAGTACGCGCTCAGGATGGCCCTCAAACACGTTGGCCGCGAACCGAAATAGCCCTGCGCCGCCCGCCGATATCGGCCGGGCGGCGCTATCGGTATCTCGGGCGTGACAGGCGAAGAGCCCGTGAGACGACCGTCCGGACGCGTCACGAGCTCTCATATTCGGCCCCACTGGGACCTCACGTCGTCGAGGATACGGCCGAAGCCATGTCACGACACCGTTTCCGAACTGTCGATCAGATACCCGCCGCCGAGGGCGACCACTTGTGCCCTGCGCGTCTCGGTCTGAGAACGCCCGTCGGTGAAGTGCAGGGTCAACCGGTAGGTGACGGTCAGTTCGGACACATCCGCGCTGACGTCCCGCACCGTCACCGAATCGACTGTGCCCCAGTAGTTCCGGTATGCGTCGTACCCGCCGAGAACGCCCTGATAGCGGACGGTCAACCACCACCAGGTGCCGAGCGTGTTTCCCGGCAGCAACTGGTAGTACTGCCGGATGTAATCCGACAGGCCGTTTTCCGTCACCGGGGTGATCGGCGTCGAAAGGATCGGTACCGGGCTGGTCGGTCCCGGGGTGCCTGTCGGCGCCGACTTGGTGGCCGAAGTGAGGGCGGACGCCGAATGCGGTGCGGCGCTGGACGAATGGTTATCGGGCTGGCGTAGCAGTCCGGTCACCAGGGTGACCGCCACGATGGCGGCGACCGCCATGGAGGCGGCCCAGACCAGGGCGCGCAGCGAACGTCTCGCCGGATCCGGCTCGGCGAACCGCACGGACACCACGGTCTCCGCCGACCGGGGCGGATCGGTGTACTCCGTGGTGCGGGGCGGGTTCGATTGCGCGGGAGCGCCGTTGGCGACCACGGGTGCGGTCGGCGCCTCCTCGCCCGTGAGCGCGGCCCGGGCGGCGGCGGCGAGGGCTCCGGCGGACGGGAAGCGCGCACCCGGGTCCTTGGCCATGCCGCCCGCGGTCACCGAGTCGAAGGCCGCCGGGATCGATCCGCGCTCGGCGGAGGGCCGCGGCGGCGGGGCCGAGATGTGCGCGGCGATCTGCCGCTCGACACTGGCTCCGGAGAAAGGCTTCGAACCGGTCAGGCATTCGAACAGGACGCAGGCCAGCGAGTAGACATCGGCGCGTCCGTCGCAGTCGCCGTGCTCGAGCCGCTCGGGAGCCATGTACGTGAACGTGCCCACGGCCGCGCCGCCGGTGGTGACCGAGGTGTCGTCGCCGGACCGGGCGATGCCGAAATCGATCAAATACGCGAAATCATCCGTGGTGGTCAGGATGTTGGACGGTTTCACATCCCGATGCACCAGCCCCGCTCGATGGGCCGCATCCAGCGCGGCCGCGACCTGCGTGACGACCGAGACCGCCACCATTGCCGAAAGCGGTCCGTCGGTGGCCAACCGGCTCGCGAGATCGACGCCCTCGACCAGTCGCATATCGAGGAACAGCCGCCCCTCGATCTCCCCGTAGTCGTGAATCGGGATCACGTGCGGTTCGTTCAACCGAGCCGCGGCCTGCGCCTCCCGCCGAAAACGGGTCCGGTACACCGGATCATGGGCCAACCCCGGCGGCAACACCTTCAATGCCACGACTCGGTTCTTCTCCGTGTCGTAGGCCCGATACACCTGACCCATCCCGCCCGCACCGAGTTCCCCCAGCAGCCGGTAGCGGCCGAACCGGCTCTCCTCCACGCCGTACCCCCTAACACCACGAGGGTACGGTCGTTGCTGTCAGTTCGCTTTTTCGGTCACGAAAATGGCTGTGCCGGGGAAGATCTCGCCGCGCAGGGGGCTCCACTGGCCCCATTCGCGATCGAGCCATTCGGGCCAGTCGGGTTCGATGATGTCGATGAGGGTCAGGCCCGCGGCGACGATTTCGCGGACGCGGTCGCCGATGGTGCGGTGGTGTTCGACGTAGGTGGGTTCGCCCTCGGCGTCCATTTCGACGTACGGGGTGCGGTCGAAGTAGGGGATGGTGGCGCGCAGGCCGTCGGGGCCCGGATCGTCGGGGAAGATCCAGCGCATGGGGTGGTTCACGGAGAAGACCCAGCGGCCGCCGGGTTTGAGGACCCGGTGGACCTCGCGCATGACCTGACCGGAGTCGGTGACGAAGGGGACCGCGCCGAAGGCCGAGCAGGCCAGATCGAAGGATTCGTCGGCGAAGGGCAATTCCTCGGCACCCGCCTGCACGAGCGGAACGCGCGGCCCGCCCGCGGCCATGGCGGCGCGGCCGCGTTCGAGCATGGATCGGGAGATGTCGAGGCCGACGGGGTTCGCACCGTGCGAAGCCAGCCAGCGCGAGCAGGGGGCCGAGCCGCAGCCGATCTCGAGGATCCGCTTTCCTTCTATATCTCCCAGCAGGTGCCAGTCACCTTCGTGCAAGCCCTCCGGGCACCACACGAACTCGCCGGCGGGGGAGTCCACGCCGAGGAAGTCGGCGTGCGTCTCGTGGTATGCCTCGGCGTCGGCGTCCCACCACTTGCGGCTGGCCCGCTGGCTGGACTGCGAGTCGATGCGGGCGCGAGTCACTCCCACGGTCCCGAGGAGGGCATTGGCCTGGGCGTGCCGGGCGTCGTCGGGGGTGGCAGAGTGATCTTCGGACATGGGTTCACCCTATCGAGGGTTGCGATGGGACCCATGTTTGCTTGGTACAACACCCGTCGCGTACGCTGTTTTCCGCGAGTGTCTTCTGTACCCGGTTTCTCGAGACCGAGTAGAGCAGACAATCGTGCTGTGAGTCCGCATGCTGTCTTTGGAAAGAACACAGCAGGGCAGCGTTGTGCAGTGTCGCAGCGATGTGCCGTGCCAACGTTAGTTCCAACGGCTGCTGTTCGCAGCAATACCGAAAGTCCACATGTCCACTACCGACCACAATCCGTCCGGAGCCTCCCAACACATGCCCACCACTGTCACCTCGCCGCAGGTTGCCGTCAACGACATCGGCACTGCCGAGGACTTCCTCGCCGCCATCGACAAGACCATCAAGTACTTCAACGACGGTGACATCGTCGAAGGAACCATCGTCAAGGTCGATCGTGACGAGGTCCTTCTCGACATCGGTTACAAGACCGAAGGCGTGATCCCGTCTCGCGAACTGTCCATCAAGCACGATGTCGACCCGGCCGAGGTCGTTTCCGTGGGCGATGAGGTCGAGGCCCTCGTTCTCACCAAGGAGGACAAGGAAGGCCGCCTGATCCTGTCGAAGAAGCGTGCTCAGTACGAGCGGGCTTGGGGCACGATCGAGGAGCTCAAGGAGCGTGACGAGGCCGTCAAGGGCACCGTCATCGAGGTCGTCAAGGGCGGCCTGATCCTGGACATCGGCCTGCGCGGCTTCCTGCCCGCGTCGCTCGTCGAGATGCGTCGCGTCCGCGACCTCCAGCCGTACGTCGGCAAGGAGATCGAGGCCAAGATCATCGAGCTCGACAAGAACCGCAACAACGTGGTCCTGTCGCGTCGCGCCTGGCTCGAGCAGACCCAGTCCGAGGTCCGCAGCGAGTTCCTGCACCAGCTGCAGAAGGGCCAGGTCCGCAAGGGTGTGGTCTCCTCCATCGTCAACTTCGGTGCCTTCGTGGACCTGGGTGGCGTGGACGGTCTGGTGCACGTCTCCGAGCTGTCCTGGAAGCACATCGACCACCCGTCCGAGGTTGTCGAGGTCGGCAACGAGGTCACCGTCGAGGTTCTCGACGTCGACCTCGACCGCGAGCGTGTCTCCCTGTCGCTCAAGGCGACCCAGGAAGACCCGTGGCGTCAGTTCGCCCGCACCCACGCGATCGGTCAGATCGTGCCGGGCAAGGTCACCAAGCTGGTTCCGTTCGGTGCGTTCGTGCGCGTCGAAGAGGGCATCGAGGGCCTGGTGCACATCTCCGAGCTGGCCGAGCGCCACGTCGAGGTCCCGGACCAGGTTGTCGCCGTCGGCGACGACGCCATGGTCAAGGTCATCGACATCGACCTCGAGCGTCGCCGGATCTCGCTGTCGCTGAAGCAGGCCAACGAGGACTACACCGCCGAGTTCGACCCGTCGAAGTACGGCATGGCCGACAGCTACGACGACCAGGGCAACTACATCTTCCCCGAGGGCTTCGACTCCGAGACCAACGAATGGCTCGAGGGCTTCGAGAAGCAGCGTGAAGAGTGGGAGACCCGGTACGCCGAGGCCGAGCGTCGCCACAAGATGCACACCGCTCAGATGGAGAAGATGGCGGCCGACGCCGCCGCTGAGGCCGCCAACGGCGGACCGCAGAACTACTCCTCGGAGTCGGGCGCGCAGGCTGCCGCTTCGTCTTCGGACGCTCCGGCCGGTGGCTCGCTGGCGTCCGACGCCCAGCTGGCTGCCCTCCGCGAGAAGCTGTCGGGCAACGCGTAATTCGCGTTCCCTGACGGGATAGGCAAAGAAGAATCCCCCCGGGTCCTGAACGGACCCGGGGGGATTTTTTGTGGGGAGGGACGGGGCCTGCGGGATTGCAGGAGATGGGGCGCGGACCCGGGGGTTTTGTGGGTGGGGCCTGCGGGATTGCAGGAGATGGGGCGCGGACCCGGGGGTTTTGTGGGCGGGGCCTGCGGGATTGCAGGAGATGGGGCGCGGACCCGGGGGTTTTGTGGGCGGGGGCTGCGGGATTCGGCGGGTGACCGGGCTTGGGCTGCGGGAATCACGGTGGGGAGTGGGTATTCTCGGCAATAAGATGTCCGAGTCCACCATTGCTTCCACGCCCTCGCTCTGGGAACGCCGCAAGATCGAGGCGATGAGCCGGATCCAGCGGGTCGCGCTGGAGTTGTTCGACGAGCACGGATATCGCGAGGTGACCGTGGAGCGGGTGGCGGGGGCGGCGGGGGTGTCGCCGAGTTCGATCTATCGGTATTTCGGGACCAAAGAGATGCTGGTCCTCTACGACGAGACGGATCCGCAGGCGCTCGAGGTGATGCGGACTGTCGGGGGTGGGCAGACTCGGGACTTCGTCGAGTTGCTGGCCATCGCGCGGCCGCTGGTGCCGGTGGTGCTCGACGAGATCGTCACCGACGACGTCGAATACCGGACGCGGGTGCGGTTGGGCTATGTGCGCTCGATTCCCGAAGTGAAATCGCGGCAGACCGAGCAGTGGCGGGCGCTGGAGAACGAGTTCCGGATCGCGTTCGCGGAGTTGACCGGTCGGGACGCCAATGATCTGAAGCTGCGCATGGCGGCCGCGATCTGCATCTGGAGTTGTATGGCGGCGTTGGACCATTGGGAGGGAACGGGTTTCGCCGCGCGGTTGCGCGACGTCTATGCCGAGGCGGTGGAGGCGATACTGGTGTCGCTGGAGGCGCTGTTCCGCTGACGGCGGAAGGTGGGCAGCCACCAGTTCCAGCGGCCGAACAGCCGCATGAAGGCGGGGACCAGGATCAGGCGCACGAGCACGGCGTCGATGGCCACCGCGATGGCGAGGGCGAAGCCGATCTCCTTCAGCTCCATCACATCCGCGCTCAGGAAGCTCGCGAAGACCGCGACCATGATGGCGGCCGCGGAGGTGATGGGCCGGGCGGTGCGTTGCAGGCCCTCGGCGACGGCGGCGGCATTGTCGTGGGTGCGGTCCCAGGCTTCCTTCATGCGCCGGATGAGGAAAACCTCGTAGTCCATGGACAATCCGAACAGCACGGCGAAGACCAGCATCGGCAGGAAGACCTGCAGGAATCCGGCGCTGCGGAAGCCGAGCAGGTCCTGGCCGACGCCGTGCTGGAAGACCGTGACCGTAATGCCGATGGCCGCACCGGTGGCCAGTAGATTCAGCAGGATCGCCTTGAGTGCCAGCACGATCGAGCGGAAGGTCACCATCAGGAAGGCCAGCGAGGCGGTCAGCACCAGGGCGATGACCCACGGGAAGCCGCGCGAGATCAGGCCCGACACGTCGGTGAACATGGCAGGGGTGCCGCCGACGAGAACGTCCGCGGAATCGACAGCCGTTGCGCGGGAACGGATATCGGCGGTGAGATCACTGACGGCCGTGGAGTCGAAAGCCTCCTTGGGCACCACGGTGGCGAGATAGCGGCCGTCGGCCTGCTGGGGGAGGACGGTCGCCACCCGGGGATCGTGAGCGAGATCGGTGACCAGCTTCAGCATTTCGGTGCGGCCGTCGGCGGAGAGCGGAGTGTCGTCGGGTCCGGTGGCCACGACCTGGATGGGGGAGAGCAGCCCGGGGCCGAAGTTGTCCTGTACCAGGCGGGTCGCCTGACCGGTGGGACGATCGCCGAGCGAGTTCAGTCCCATGTCGATGCCGTAGCGAATGCCGGTGATCGGAAGGGCCGCGGCGACCAGCAGCGCCACCCCGAGCACACCGAAGATCACCGGGCGGCCCATCACCAGATGGGCCCAGCGCGCCCACGCACTCGACGCGGCCGTCGAGCGGGTCTCCGCGGGACGGAGCCGGGCAGGCAGCGCACCGCGATTGACGGTCGGACCGAGCATGGACAACAGTGCGGGCAGCAGGGTGAAGGCGGCGGCCAGCGTGCCGAGAACCGCGGTCACCACGCCGAGCGCCACGCCGTTGAGCATGGGCAGCCCGACCACCAGCAGCGAGCACAGCGCGATCATGACGATCGTGCCCGAGGCCAGGATGGTGCGGCCGGTGGTGTCGAAGGTCGCGCCGACGGCCGCCTCGATTTCCCTGCGGGCCCGACGATCTCGCACCCCGCGTTCGGTCAGCTCCTCGTTGAATCGGCTCACCAGGAACATGGCGTAGTCGATGGCGGTACCGGTGCCGATCATGGTCGCCACCGACAGCACGAACGAGTCGAAGGTCAGCCAGGTGGCGAGCCCGAACAGCACGCCCACCGCCAGCGCGATCCCGGCGGCGGTGACGGAGATCGGGACGGTGGCCGCGACCAGCGCGCCCAGCGCCAGCACCAGCACGACCGCCGCGATCGGCAGGCCGATCGCCTCGCCGCGGGTGATGTCGGCGGTCTCCATCCGGATCAATTCGCCCTCGACCGGGGAGTAGCCGGTCAGTGCGGCCCGCACGTCGGTATCGGAGGCGGCGCCCAGGGCGGTCTGCAGCCGGGTGGTGACGTCGATGCGCTCGGACATGCCGCCGTCGATGCCCACGATGCCGAGCGCGGTGTGCCGGTCGGCGGAGATCTGCTGCGCCGGAACGCCTTCGAAGGGGCCGACCGCACCGGCGACGCCGGACACCGCGCGGGCCGCACCCAGTGCCTGCTCGAGCGCCGAGCGGAAGCGCGGATCGTCCACGGTGTAGCGGTCGGAGTGCACGACGATCACGTCCTGCTCCGCGCCGAGCTGTGAGAAGTGCCGTGCGACAAGGTCTTCGGTCCTGGCCGAATCGGATCCCGGCGCGGCGTAGTTCGGTGCGCCCAGCTCGGCGTGCAGGGCCGGATAGGCCGCGCCGCACACCACGATCAGGACCAGCCAGACGCCGATGACGAGGCGGCGATGCCGGGCCGGATACATCGCCCAGCGCCCGAGCAGCCCGAGCCGGGGCGCGGATTCGGGAGATCGGGGCGGGTCGGCGAGGGCCGGACTGGTCATGGTGTCTCCCATGGATCAATACCTGAAAGTGACTCTCAGATATGGGCGCAAGCTTAGGCCGACCGGCCATTGAGGTGCAAGTCACTGTCAGGAATCCATGGCTGGACGCACTACGGTTACGAGTGGTTCGCTAGGCCGTCATCATTCGAGGGTTGGATGCGAACTGGACGTTCGACCGGATATCTTCGGCGCGGACCATTCACATCACTCCTAGCGGGAAGGCACCACCGGAGCATGGGCGTGTTCGCCGGAATCAACAGGCGCGATTTTCTGGCGAAAGCCATGGCAACCGGCGGAGCGGCCTCGCTCATGTCGCTGGCCGGACCGATCATCGAGAAGGCCTACGCCGCCGACCCGGCCGGCATGGGCGGACTCGGCGACATCGAGCACATCGTGCTGCTCATGCAGGAGAACCGCTCCTTCGACCACTACTTCGGAACCATGTCGGGCGTACGGGGATTCGACGATCCGTCCCCGGCCTGGAACCAGTACGGCTACGCGCCCGGCATCGGACCCACCCCGGACGGCTTCATCAACCCGTTCCGCCTCGACACCACCCGCGGCGCGACCCTCGACGGCGAGTGCATCAACGACCCGGACCACGGCTGGGTCGGCATGCACAAGGCATGGAACGGCGGCAAGAACGACGGCTGGATGCCCATGTCCATCGCCGCCGTCGGCGCCGGAAACGGCCCCGCCGCAATGGGTTACTACACCCAGGACGACGTGCCGGTGCACTGGGATCTCGCCAACGCCTTCACCGTCGCCGACAACTACCACTGCTCGGTGCTCGGCCCGACCGACCCCAACCGCCTGTACTGGGTCTCGGCCACCATCGACCCCGACGGCCGCAACGGCGGACCGCTGCTCGAGACCCCGACCCTGATCCCGCAGAACACTTACAGCTGGCGGACCATGCCGGAGAATCTCTCCGACGCCGGGGTCAGCTGGAAGATCTACAACAACCGCGATGTCGGCCCGCTGTCCTCGGTCGTGCTCGACGGCATGATGGGCTGCTTCAAGCAGGCCGCCGACCCGAATTCCGAACTGGCGCGGCGCGGTAAGGCCCCGGCCTACCCGTCGGACTTCGCCGCCGATGTGGCTTCGGGCCAGCTGCCGTCGGTGTCGTGGGTGATCCCGTCGCTGATCAACTGCGAGCACCCGGCGCTGCCGCCGGCCTTCGGCGCGGTCGGCATCATGCAGGTGCTCGACATCCTCACCTCGAACCCGGCGGTGTGGGAGAAGACCGCGCTGATCATCAGCTACGACGAGAACGGCGGGTTCTTCGACCACGTCACCCCGCCGACCGCGCCCGCGGGCACCCCGGGCGAGTACATCACCGTGCCGACGGACAAGAAGTTCGAGGGCGTGACCGGTCCGATCGGGCTGGGCTATCGCGTTCCGTGCCTGGTGATCTCGCCCTACAGCCGCGGCGGCCTGGTGGCCTCGGAGACCTTCGACCACACCTCGCAGCTGCGCCTGATCGAGCGCCGGTTCGGCGTCGAGGTGCCCAATCTGACGGCCTGGCGGCGCAGCGTGACCGGCGATATGACCTCGGCCTTCGACTTCGGATCGGCCCCGGACGCCACGAAACCCGCTTTCGCCCCGGCCAATCGGAAGGTCGACGCCGCGCTGGCGCAGTGCGGCCCGAACATTGCGCTCGGCTATGCGAACTCGGGCATCCCGTACCCGGTGCCGCCGAATGCCATGCCCACGCAGAACCCGGGCACGCGTCGTCGGCCCAGCGGCATCGTGTAGTCGCGCGACACGCGCGCAAAACAGTGGCTCGGTCCGAAAGGGCCGGGCCACTGGTCGTTTTGGGGAAACGATCAGGCGGCGGTGGCGGGCACCCAGTGCGGCATCGGGGCGGGTTCGGACGTCGAGCGTTTTCGCATGGCCGCGATGCTGTGACGGGCCGGGGTGAGGAGCGCGGTCAGCCAGGAGCGCCGGTACTCGGCGAGAGCGGCTGCGACGGCGGGGATCTCGATGCAATGCACGGTGCCCGCCAGGCCCAGACGGTGGCGACCCGTCTGGAGTTTTTTGGTGCCCACTGATGATCCTTCTCTTGCGTGTTACCGGCCTAAGATCGCCTGCGGCGAACCTTAGCGGAACAAAAGTGTGGATCGCCGAATTTTGCGCGACGAAAACCCCGGCGTGTCGGAATGTTGCCGACAAACGGTCCGTATTCGCCGAAAAAGTTGCGAAACGGTCTCGTCGGTATCACGGAATGGGCAAGGACTGCGGAGACAGGTGAATCCGCAGTTCCAGGTGGGTAACCCTGATTGCCGCCCCGACCGGCCGCAATGCGAGACTGGTCGAATGTTGCGAATCGGTCTCACCGGAGGCATGGGCGCGGGGAAGTCCACCGTCGCCCGCATTCTCACCGAGCTCGGCGCCGTCCTGGTCGACAGCGACGCCATCGCCCGCGAAGTGGTCGCCCCCGGCACCGAGGGCCTGGCCGCCCTGGTCGACGCCTTCGGCGCGGACATCCTCGCCGCCGACGGCAGCCTCGACCGCCCGGCCCTGGCCGCCAGGGCCTTCGCCACCGACGAGGCCCGCGCCACCCTCAACGGCATCACCCATCCGCTGGTCGGCAAGCGCACCGCCGAACTCATCGCCGCCGCACCCGCGGACGGCATCGTGGTGCAGGACATTCCGCTGCTCGTCGAGAACGGGCTCGGGCCGTTCATGAACCTCGTCGTGGTGGTCATGGCCGATGTCGAGACCCGCGTGCACCGGCTCGAGACCTTCCGTGGCATCTCCCGCGACGACGCCTTGGCCCGGATCCAGGCCCAGGCCACCGACGATCAGCGTCGCGCGGCGGGGGATGTGCTGCTGGACAACAGCGGCGAGCCCGAGGAGCTGGAACCGCAGGTCCGTGAACTCTGGGAGCGGCGGCTGGTGCCGTTCGAGCGCAACCTGCGCGAGCGGACCCGCCCGGTGCGCGGGGACGTGCGGCTGGCCGAACCGGATCCGACGTGGGCGGCGCAGGCGCAGCGGCTCATCGCCCGGCTCGCGGTCGCCTGCGGCGACAAGGCGATCCGCATCGATCACATCGGCTCGACGTCGGTTCCGGGCTTGCCCGCCAAGGACGTCATCGACATCCAGATCACCGTCGCCGACCTCGGGGTCGCCGACGCGCTGCGAGAGCCCTTGGAGGCGGCCGGTTATCCACGCCTGGACATCACGACCGACGATTCCAAGCCGGGCACCGATCCGGCCTTGTGGGCCAAGCGGATCCACGTCAACGCCGACCCCGGCCGCGCGGCCAATGTCCATGTGCGCGTGGACGGCTGGCCCGGGCAGCGGTTCGCACTGGCCTTCCGTGACTGGCTGCGCGCCGACGCGGCCGCCCGCGAGGAGTACCTCGAGGTCAAGCGCAAGGCCGAGGCCGCCGCGGCGGGCCTGAACGATCCGGCCGCGATCGAGGCGTACCTGGCTGTCAAGACGCCGTGGTTCGAAGCGGTCTACCCCCGGGTGCTTGCCGCGAACGGTGACACGGACTAGCGCCTACATCCAGGTCGGCACGATGTCCTTCGAAGCCGGCCGGTCCTCGAGGTGAAGCGGGCGAGGCGAGGGCGACCGGTCCGACCCGCGCCGCCGCCGTGGACCTCTTCGCGCGCCTCACATCCAGGTCAGCGTGATGCCCTTGGTGGCCAGCCAGTCCTCGAAGCTGTGGCCGTGCGCGGCGATGCCGTCGATCGTCGAGGTCGCCGACTCGATGGCGGTCTGGGCCTCGGTCAGGGTGAGGTAGCCCGCGGCGTGAGCGGCGAGTAACTCGTCCACGTCGAGTAGTTCGACCTCGCGGCCTTGGCGCACGACCAGGTCCAGGTAGTGGTCGACGGACTTCCACTGTTTGGGGCCGACCTGCTCGAATTCGCCGATGTCGATGTAGTAGTCCTGATCGCGCAGGTGCGCGGGGGTGAAATGGAAGACCGTGGCGCGCAACGAAACCGTCGGCAGCAGCCAGGACTCGATGTAATGGAACTCGGGATGGTCGGAGGTGCGGGCCATGTAGAGGCCCCACGGCTCGACCTGGTAGCGCTCCACCTGCCGCACGAAACCCTTGGGATCGATATTGGTGAGCTCGTCGACGTTGAAGTACTCCACCTTGGGTCGGTGCAGATCTACCGCGGGTGCCCGAGTCATGTCATTCAGCATCGCGTGTCGGGCGGCGGTCGTCCAGGGGAGCGGATGTCGCGTCGCCCATAGATTGCTGGAATCCGGTGCCGAGCGGGGCGAATTTCCCGAAATCACTATCTGAAGCGTTCGTGTTTCGCTAATGTTCGGCTGCGCTGCTTTGTTCGCGTACGGCCCGTCGCGCGTGGGCGGGCGCCTCAAACGTTAGGGAAGTTACTGCATGACTGAAAACACTGCCCGCCGGGTGGGTCTGGGGGCCACGTCCCTCGGCGCGCTGGTCGGGACCATCGTCCTCGCCGCACCGCAGGCCGGCGCCTGGCCGTCCGACGTGCAAGTCTCGGACTCCAGCCACAGTGTCGGCTGCACCTACACGGTGACCGCGACCCTGGATGTCGACCGGCTGCTCTCGGTGAGCTTCCAGGACAACGGCGTCGCGTTCGGCGGCACGGTCACTCCCAACATCGTGACCAGCAAGGCCTCGGTCCAGTGGACGCCGAGCACCGCCGGTTCGCACACCATCACGGCGATCCAGGACTTCATCTCGAAGTCGGTGACCGTGCAGGTGGATCCGCAGAGCGCCTTCGGCAGCTTCGGCTGTGGCCCCAGCGGCATCCTCTCCGGTGGGTCCGGCGTGCTGAACTCGCTGTTCCCGAGCATTTCCGGCTAGTCGGAGGGCGGAAAAACTCGTTCACACCCGCCCGGTCCGTGTTGCACGGACCGGGCGGTGTTGTCTCTGTGGCCTGCCGGGGTCGTCGCTAGAGCCAGCTGAGCGTGACGCCCTTGGTGGCCAGCCAGCGATCGACATCGTGATCGCATCCCGCGATGCCGTCCACCACCGCCGCGGCGCGCTCGATGGCGCGATGGGTGCGGTCGGTGTCGAAATGGCCTGCGGCATGGGCGGTCAGGAGCTCGTCGATGCCGACCAGCTCGGGCACCTGGCCCCGGCGCGCCACCACGTGCAGGTAGTGGCTCTCGGCCCGCCACTTCTTCGCCTCGCACGGGCCGTACTCGCCGATGTCGAGGTAGTAGGTCTGGCCGCGATCGTGGCCGGGCCGCAGGTGGTAGACCGTCGCACGCAGCGTGAGTTCGGGCAGCAGCCAGGACTCGATGTAGTGGTAGCGCGGATTGTCCACCGTCCGTTCGACATACAGACCGAACGGTTCTGCGTGGATCCGCTCCACGGGGTGGAGAAACCCGCGATAATCGGTCCACGAGAGATCCGCGAGATTGAAGTATTCGAGCCTTGGGCGATGCGGGGACACCGAAGGAGTGTTGCCGATCGCCTGACGCGGATGTGTGCCATTGGTGGAATTCCGCTGTGGCGTAAACAGACCGGCCATCGCCCTGCCTCTTCTCGAATCGTGCGACCAGCGAGCCCAGAGTACACCTGGAGAGCGGGATTCAAACCCTCGTGAACGGACTGAGATCTACGCGACATCGGCGCGTCGGAGAGTCGTGAAATCCGTTGGGGTGGGAGGCAATTCGGACATTAGAAGCCCTTTACCGAATTGGGTGTGGGACATGGGGGAACCGCCCGGCGTGAGTACTGATTTCGTGAGGCGGGGGTAACTCACCGGGTACTCCCAGAATCGGTTCGGCTCCCGACTGCCGGCACGGGTTGCCAACGCTGACGGCTCTCAGCCGTCCGCTGAAGGCGCGGGGAGGCGGGGGAGCTCGGCTGCGCATTACTTGTCGGTGGTCCGTCCTAGGCTGGGGGCATGGCTTTCGCAACCGAGATCCCGGACGACCTGCCGTTGGCGCATTCCGAACATCGCCCCATCGGTGAGATCGAACGTGTCGAGGGCCAGTTCCAGGTGGTCAGCGAGCATGTCCCCGCAGGTGACCAGCCCGCGGCCATCGCCGAGCTGGAGCGGCGGATCCGTGCGGGGGAGAAGGACGTGGTGCTGCTGGGCGCCACCGGCACCGGTAAGTCGGCCACCACGGCCTGGCTGATCGAGAAGCTGCAACGGCCCACGCTGGTCATGGCTCCCAACAAGACCCTCGCGGCGCAGCTGGCCAACGAGTTGCGCGAGATGCTGCCCAACAACGCGGTCGAGTACTTCGTCTCGTACTACGACTACTACCAGCCCGAGGCCTACATCGCGCAGACCGACACCTACATCGAGAAGGACAGCTCGATCAACGACGATGTCGAGCGGCTGCGCCACTCGGCGACATCGAGCCTGCTCTCGCGGCGGGACGTGGTCGTGGTCGCGTCGGTGTCGTGCATCTACGGTCTCGGCACGCCGCAGTCCTACCTCGATCGGTCGGTGCAGCTCGAGGTCGGCGAGGAGATCGATCGGGATCGGCTGCTGCGGTTGCTGGTGGACGTGCAATACACCCGCAACGACATGTCGTTCACCCGCGGATCTTTCCGGGTACGCGGCGATACCGTCGAAATCATTCCCTCGTACGAGGAATTGGCGGTGCGCATCGAATTCTTCGGCGACGAGATCGAGGCGCTCTACTATCTGCATCCGCTGACCGGTGATGTGGTCCGGCAGGTGGATATGGTCCGCATTTTCCCGGCCACCCACTATGTGGCCGGTCCGGAACGGATGGAACGCGCGGTCCGCGATATCGAGGCGGAACTCGAGGAGCGGCTGGCCGAATTGGAGAAGCAGGGCAAACTGCTGGAGGCGCAACGACTTCGGATGCGCACCCAATACGACCTGGAGATGATCAAACAGGTCGGATTCTGCTCGGGCATCGAGAATTACTCGCGCCATATCGACGGCCGTGGCGCGGGCACCGCGCCGGCGACGCTGCTGGATTACTTCCCCGAGGATTTCCTGCTCGTCATCGACGAATCGCATGTGACGGTGCCACAGATCGGCGGCATGTACGAGGGCGATATGTCGCGCAAGCGGAACCTGGTGGAATACGGTTTCCGGCTGCCGTCGGCGGTGGACAACCGGCCGCTCACCTGGGAGGAGTTCGCCGACCGCATCGGGCAGGCGGTGTACCTCTCGGCCACGCCCGGCCCCTACGAATTGGGCCAGACCGGCGGCGAATTCGTCGAGCAGGTCATTCGCCCGACCGGCCTGGTGGATCCGCACGTGGTGGTGAAGCCGACCAAGGGGCAGATCGACGACCTGGTGCACGAGATCAAGCTGCGCACCGAGCGCGACGAGCGGGTGCTGGTCACCACCCTGACCAAGAAGATGGCCGAGGATCTCACCGACTACCTGCTGGGTCTCGGTGTGCGCGTGCGGTACCTGCACTCGGAGATCGACACCTTGCGCCGCGTGGAATTGCTGCGCCAGTTGCGCTTGGGCGAGTACGACGTCCTGGTCGGCATCAACCTGCTGCGCGAGGGTCTCGACCTGCCCGAGGTATCGCTGGTCGCCATCCTGGACGCCGACAAGGAAGGCTTCCTGCGCTCGGCCACCAGCCTCGTCCAGACCATCGGCCGAGCGGCGCGCAATGTCTCCGGTGAGGTCCACATGTACGCGGACAAGATCACCGACTCCATGCGCACCGCCATCGACGAGACCGAACGCCGCCGCGCCAAGCAGGTCGCCTACAACGAAGAGCGCGGCATCGACCCGCAGCCGTTGCGCAAGAAGATCAATGACATCCTCGACCAGGTCTACCGCGAGGCCGAGGAGACCGAGGTCGAGGTCGGCGGCTCCGGCCGCAATGCCAGCCGCGGCCGCCGTGCCCAGGGTGAGCCGGGTCGCGCGGTCAGCGCCGGCGTCTACGAGGGCCGCGACGTCAAGAACATGCCCCGCGCCGAACTCGCCGACCTCATCAAGGACATGACCGCCCAGATGATGAACGCCGCCCGCGAACTCCAATTCGAGCTGGCAGGCCGCCTCCGCGACGAGATCGCCGACCTCAAGAAGGAACTACGCGGCATGGACGCCGCCGGGCTGTCGTGAGAGAAAGCTTGCAGCACAAGGATGTTCGGCGAGCGGACGGTGCGCCGACCCTGCAATGGGCGGCGGCGTCGACCACCACGGCACGGAGGTCTGTCCTGCCGGTCGGCGTCGTGAGGACGGCTGCACCACGTGTTATCCCGGCATTTCTTTGGCCGGGATCCGCGGCAGCCAGGGTGGATTCCGGCCGAACGCGCGCCGGAATGGCGAGGCCAGCTCCCCACCGGGCGGATGATCTGCCGAGCGGGCGAGCGGCGAGCTCAGGCTTGCTGGGCCATCCACTCTCCGACTCGGCGTTCGGCCTCTTCGCGGGAGACGTTTTCGACGCGGGTCATGACGATCCAGCGGTGGCCGAAGGGGTCCATGACTCGGCCGTAGCGGTCGCCGGTGACGAAGGTCTGGGGGTCGGAGACCAAGCGGGCGCCGTTATCGGTGGCCAGCTTCGTGACGGCGTCCACGTCGGGGCAGTAGTGGACGACGCTGGTGTGGACCCAGTCGTCGGCGGGGGCGCGCAGGCCCTCCTCGGGGATGGGCATGCCGACCTGGATGGTGGAGTCGCCGATGCGGAGTTCGGCGTGGGCGGCCTGGCCATCGGGAAGGTCGTTGCGGCTCAGCACCTTCGCGCCGAAGACGGCGGTGTAGAAGTCGATGGCCGCAGTGGCGTCCGGCACGGCGAGGAAGCAGGTGATGGAGTGGTAGCCCTCGGGTATCGGATTCACTGTGTCGCTCATGGCAATAACTCTCGTCGGCGCGGTCGAGCCGGTCTTGTAAGAAGGCGACAGGCGTGATGAGCAGCGGAAACAGCGAGGAAAGCCGGTTCGGGCCGCGGCCGGTGCCGCCGCCGGAGACCGCGAAGGGCATTCTGCGCCCGCGGCAGCAGAACGCGGCCAACAATCACGCCCGGTTGTCCGCGGGGGAGCGGGTCTCCCGCTATGTGGAGTGGTACTGGGCGGTTCGCTGGGATCGGCGCGGGCAACCGCCGTTCCACGCGGAGGTGCTGTCGTATCCCTGCGTGAACCTGACCTTCGAGCGCACCCACGAGCGCACCGGAGCGTTCGTCACCGGTGTGTGGACCACCAAGTACGTGCGCGAATTGGCCGGGGAGGGCGAGACTTTCGGCGTCAAGTTCCGCGCGGGCGGCTTCGGCGCGTTCACGGGTCTGGACGTCGGCGCGTTCAGCGACACCTCGGTTCCGGCGGCCGAGGTCTTCCCGGCCGTCGACGCCTTGTCCGAAGCCGTTCTCGCGACGGCGGATCACGAGCGGCGGCGCGATCTGATCGAGGATTTCCTGGTCGCGGCTCAGCGCACCGCCGGTGACGACGCCGCCTATCGTCAGGTGCTCGCGATCATCGAGGCCATGGAGCACGATCCGGCCCTCACCCGGGTCGACCAGGTCACCGAGCGTTTCGATATTCCGATCCGCACCCTGCAGCGCCTGTTCCGGCGCTATGTGGGCGGCAGCCCGAAGTGGGTGCTGCGCCGCTATCGCCTGCAGGACGGCGCGCATCTGCTGGCCGAGGGCCGCACCTCGGATCTGGCCGCCCTGGCCCTCGAACTCGGCTACTTCGATCAGGCGCACTTCTCCAACGAGTTCGCCAAGGAGGTCGGCCTGCCGCCACTGGAATACGCCCGGATCTCGCTATCTTCGTGAAAACACGCTGGTCCGGGAATTTTCCCCGCCCTGATGAAGTTGGTTGCCGTATCAACTGATGGCATTTCGATCATCGAAGGAGCGGGCCATGGACGTACTGGTATTGATCGGACGGATCCTGTTCGCGCTGCTGTTCCTCACCTCGGGCTTCGGGCATATCGCCCAGCGCAAGGCCATGGCGGAGTACGCCAAGTTCAAGGGCGTGCCGTTCCCGGATCTGGCGGTCCCCGCCTCGGGCGTGCTGCTGCTGGCCGGAGCGCTGAGCGTGCTGCTGGGAGTCTGGGCCGATCTGGGGGCGCTGCTGCTGATCGTGTTCCTGGTGCCGACGGCCTTCCTCATGCACGCCTTCTGGAAGGAGACCGATCCGCAGGCCAAGCAGGGGGAGATGGTCCACTTCAACAAGGACCTCGCACTGGCCGGCGCGGCGCTCATGCTGTTCGCCTTCTTCGCCCACACCGGCGGGGATCTCGGATTGACGCTCACCGGGCCGCTTTTCAGCTTCTGATCCGATCGCGACGCGTTAGTATTGCGCGTCATTGATCGGCCGGAGGGAAGAGGATCGCATGGCCATCCTCAGCGCGATTCTCGGCTGGTTGTGGGCCGAATATCGCGAGCTGTGAAGCAAGGCGAAGTCACTACCGCAAGGGCCGTTCGTTGTGCGATGTCACAGCGAACGGCCCGAGCAGTCTCTCTGTGATAAAGGGCTTGTGACGAATCTCCCAGGGCGGCAACGACGTTAACGTTTTGTGGGCCGCGTCGCGGCGGTCCGGAAATTCGCTGGTAGTCGAGGCTGTGTTCGGATGTGGAAGCGAAAGTAACCGCCGCCGGGCACGCCACGTGAGTGTGATGTGTTGCGATATCGAATATTTCCGCCTGTTATGCCGCTATTGTCAGGCCAAGTTGCCGCGGCGGTAACCCCACCGTTGTGGACGTCGCGGCCCCGACCCTTGTACTTGGAGGAGAAATGACCGCCTACCGGACGATCGTCGTCGGTACCGATGGCTCGGACTCGTCGTACGTCGCCGTCGAGCGGGCCGCGGCTCTGGCCGGCGACGAGGGCGCCACGCTGTACATCGCCTGTGCGTATTTCCCGACCGACGACCGCGATGTGGCCGCCGCCGCGGACGTGCTGAAGGACGAGGCCTACCAGGTGCGCGGCTCCGCGCCCACCAGCGAGATCCTGCGCGTGGCGCGGGACAAGGCCGTCGCCGTCGGCGCGGTGAACGTGGTGGAGAAGGCCGTGGTCGGCGAGCCCGTCGAGTCGCTGCTGGACCTGCTCAAGGAGGTGGAGGCCGACCTGCTCGTCGTGGGTAACCGCGGCCTCAACACCCTGGCCGGACGCCTGCTCGGCTCGGTTCCCTCGGACGTGGCCCGCAAGTCCCGCACCGACGTACTCATCGTGCACACCGTGCGCTGAGTGGGGCTTCGCCCCACACCTCGAGGAAGCCGGGGGCCAAGCCCCCGGACCCCCATCCAAGAGGAAGGGGCCGAGCCCGATCGGGCTCGGCCCCTTCACTGTTCGCGGGCCACGTCAGCTCAGCCGGTGCAGGACCCGCGGGAGGTCCTCGGAATGCACGACGGCCAATCGCTGGGTGGCGCGGGTCAGCGCCACGTAGAGGTCGTTCAGCCCGCGCGGTGATTCGGTGAGGATCCGATGCGGTTCGGCGAGGACGACCGCGTCGAATTCCAGACCCTTCACGTCGTGGACGGTCAGCACGCGCACCGAATCATCGGTCAGGTGAGCGAGTTCCGGGGCCAGGTCGTGCGGCACGATGACCGCGGTGGTGCCGGGCTGCTCGGCCTCGGCGGCGATCAAGCGCTTGATCTCGTCGGACAGTTCGGTCGCCGCCACCCGCCGCGCGGTGGGTGCGAAGCCGGAGTCGCGGACCGAGCGCGGTGCGGGCGCGTCCGGGTCGATGGCGGCCAGCACGTCCCCGGCCACCGCCATGATCTCCGAGGGCGTGCGGTAGTTGACCGTCAGCTCGGTGAGCTTCCAGCGTTTGGCCACATACGGTTCCAGCACCTGCTGCCACGACGACGCACCGGCCGGATCACCGGTCTGGGCGACGTCGCCGACGGCGGTGATCCAGCGATTCGGGATGCGGCGCATGACCATTCGCCACGCCATCTCCGAAAGTTCCTGCGCCTCATCCACGATGACGTGCCCGTAGGTCCAGGTGCGGTCCCCGGCGGCGCGTTCGGCGGTGGTCTGGCGGGTGCGGACCTGCTGGCGTTCGGCCAGCTGCGAGGCGTCGATGAGGTCGTAGGCCATGAGCAGTTCGGGGTCCAGGTCGTCCTCGAGATCCTGTGGCGCGGAACCGGTCAGGATGTCGAGGGCCTCCTGGGCCTCGGCCAGCTGGGCGCGCCAGCGGCGGCGGGAGCGCTCGCGCTCCTCGGAGTCGTCGATGCCGAGCAGCTCGGCCAGCTCGTCGAGCAGCGGCGCGTCGGCGTCGCTGAATTCGCCGCTGTCGGAACGCCGCAGCTCGGCGCGGTCGGCCTCGCTCCACCCGGCCGCGGCATTGGCCAGGCGCTTGGGATCGGCCCACAGCCCGCCCAGCACCTCCTGCGGGGTGAGGATCGGCCACAGTCCGGCGATGGCGCGCTGGATCTCGGCGTCGGCGCGCATCTCGTCGCGGATCTCGGTGAGATCCGTCTGGCTCAACAGGTTTCGCCCGCCCAGCGGATTCGCGCCGATGGCGGCGGCCAGCTGATCGGTGAGCGCGTCCACCACCGAGGCCGCGAAGATGGGCCGGGCCAGGTTGTGCGCGCGACGCGAGGACCGGGCGCGGCCGCGGGCCTTGGTGACGATCTTGCGGTCCAGTTCCAGCTGGTGCCCGTCGAAGTAGAGCCGGATCGGCTCGCGCGGCACCTCCTGCCAGTCCCGCACCGCCTTCTTGAGCACCTCGAGCATGGCGAGCGAACCCTTGAGTTCACCGGCGCGCAGCGAATCCTCCAGTGTCGCTTGCACTCCCGGATACAGGTTGCCGATGGTGGACAGCAGCACACCGGTCTCGCCGAGCGAGGGCAGCACCTGGCCGATGTAGTCGAGGAAGGTGGAGTTCGGGCCGATGATGAGCACGCCCGCCTTGTCCAGCTGCTGGCGGTAGGTGTACAGCAGGTAGGCCGCGCGGTGCAGCGCGACGGCGGTCTTGCCGGTGCCGGGACCGCCCTGCACCACGAGCACGCTCTTGTGCTCGGAGCGGATGATGGCGTCCTGCTCGTGCTGAATGGTCTCGACGATGTCGTTCATGTGCCCGGTGCGGGCGGCATTGAGCGCGGCCAGCAGCGCGCTCTCCGAGCCGACGCCGCCGTCGGCGCCGATCACGCCGTCGCGCTTGGCGGCGTCCAGGTCCAGGTATTCGTCGTTGATCGCGGTGACCTTGCGGTTGCGCGAGCGAATGTGGCGGCGGCGGGTGACGCCGTCGGGTGCGGCGGTGGTGGCCAGGTAGAACGGGCGTGCCAGGGGAGCGCGCCAATCCAGCAGCAGCGTCTCGTAGTCGGCGCTCTCGTCGAGGATGCCGATGCGTCCGATGTAGCGGAGTTCCTCGTCCGAGCCGTCACCGTCGCCGAGGTCGATGCGGCCGAAGCATAGGCCGTGTTCGGCGGCATCGTATTTGGACAGGTCCTCGGAGTAGAGCTGGGTGAACGACTCGCGCTCACTGCGCGCCTGCGGGGTGCCGCCGGTTTCCAGGAGCACGGTGCGCAGCCGCCGCTGGGCGTAGGCGCGCATGCCGTCGAGCTGTTCGTAAAGCTTCGTGAGGTATTGCTGCTCGCGTTCCATGTCCGGGGATACCGCGGACGCGGGGTCGGGCACGGAACGCTCCTCGGTGAGGTCGGGCAAAGCGGAAACTCCTTGTTCACCACGTCAGCCGCATCGGTACGGCGCGCGAAGCATCGAGAACAGAGTTGTCGAGTCTAGTGGGACTTTCCACTCGACGCCGTATCCCCAGGTAAAGAGGCCCGGCTCTCGGGACCCCCGGGTGCTTCGGACCCCCTGATCCCGACTACGAAGCGTGGGTGCTGTCGCTGCGGCGACTCAGGGGCCCGTTCTGGTGATTGGGGGGTTTCGCGCGGTACATCGCCAGGTCGGCATCGTGGAGCACGGCTTCCGGGGTCCGGTTGTCGCCCGGGTGCAGGTGGGCGACGCCGATCGAGGCGTCCACGTGGATGCGGTGGCCGCGGGCGATGATCGGTTCGGACATGGTCGCGCGCAGGCGGTCCATGAGGGCTTCGAGGTCGTCGCCGAGGGTGCGGCCGGAGAGCAGGACCAGGAATTCGTCGCCGCCGATGCGGCCCACGATGTCGTCGGCGCGCAGGCCGCGCTGCAGGCGCTGGGCCACGATCTGCAGGACGGTGTCGCCGATGGCGTGGCCGAGGGTGTCGTTGATGGCCTTGAAACCGTCGAGGTCGATGAACAGCACGCTCGACACCGGCAGGGATTCGGTGGTGCCCAGGGCCGCGGCCAGCCGGGAGAGGACCAGGGCGCGGTTGGCCAGCCCGGTGAGCGGGTCGTGGGTGGCCTGGTACTCCAATTGCCTTCGGCTGGCGCGGAATTCGGTGATGTCGTTGAACGAGGACACGGCCGCCGATTCCGGGTCGTCCGGGTTCAGCAGGCGGCTGTTGGCCGAGAGCCAGCGACGCTGCCCATCGGGCCGGTCGAGGCCGAACACGAAGCGGGTCACCGTTTCCCCGGTGGCGAGGGTGCGGATGACCGGATACCAGGACGAGGGCATGGGCTGGGCATTGGCGTCGAGCAGGCACAGCGGGATGTCGTAGATGTGGGTGCCGATGAGGTCGTCGGCGTCGTAGCCGAAGATGCGGCGCGCGGCCGGATTCGCCGATTCGATGCGCCCGTCGCGGTCGATCACCACCACGCCCTCCTCCAGCTGCGACACCACGGTGGTGAAGAACTGTTCGGCGCGGCGCTGGGCGGCCTCGGCCTCGCGCTGCGGGGTGAGGTCGTGCACGACGACCTGGTAGGCGAGGTGTTCGTGCCAGGCGGTGAGCACTGAGACGGTCTCGACCTCGACGGTGCCGCCGTCACAGCGCCGCAGGGTCATCTCGGTGGGGTCGGAGGCGGTGCCGGCGATGGTGAGCCGGCGGATGCGTTCGAGCATGGGGGCGACGGAGGAGGGTTCCACGAAGTCGGTCACCGTCCGGCCGATCACGTCCTCGGGGCGATCGGCCGCCAGCAGGCGCAGCATCGCCGGGTTGGCGTAGACGACGGTGCCGCGCTCGTGGACCACGACCCCGTCGGGGCTGAAGTCCACCAGGGACCGGTACCGCTGGGCCAGCTGTTCGGCATCGGCCGGGTCGTTCGCCCGATCGTCACCCACCACTTCTTGCACCCCCTGATCGTCGTTTCGACACGTCGCCGGAGCACGCCACCATTCTGTTATCTGAAAAGTTGCTGGTGCACCTGGTCGAACGTATTGAATGAATCACAGTCCCGCACAGCATCGGCCCGAGAGTGGTGATCATTACGGGCAACAGTCCGAAAGGAGCGATGCAAATGCCTGGCACTATCCCCGAAACCGAGACCTCGGGTCAGCACCAAGATCATATGACCATCGCTGGTATCGGTGCCGTGACCGGGTACGGCTGGGGCCGCGAAACCCTCTGGGAGGGTTTGCTGAGTGGCAAACCTGCCGCCCGGCTGTTTCCAGGGTACGGGCCGGAACGCGATCGGAACGGGTGGGTTGCCCGCGTGCCGGAAGGCGGCGACCCGGACCTGCCGGAGAGCCGATACATCCGGGCCATCATGGGCGCGTCGCGGGAGGCGGTCGCCGACGCCACCGAGCGCGGCTGGCGGCCCGGGCGCACGGTCGGCCTGCTGCACGCCATCGTGCTCGGCAATGTCTCCGAGTGGCGCGACTTCTACACCGTCGACGGCGGAAAACGGCGCAGCCGTGACTATCTGCGATTACTCCCCTCGACACCGGTGGCGATGCTGATGAACGAGTTCGGGTTCCACGGCCCGGCCATGAGCGCGACCGCCGCCTGCTCCTCCGCGAACGTGGCATTGATCACCGCGCAGTTGTGGCTGGCCCACGGCATCGCCGACGACGTGCTGGTGGTGGCGACCGACCTGTCCGCGATTCCGGAGATGGTGCAGCCGTTCGTGGCGCTGGGCGCGGCGGTCGACGACACCGATCCGCTGGATGCCTGCCGCCCGTTCCAGGAGGGCAGCCGCGGCTTCGGTTTCGGCGAGGCGTCGGTGGGCTTCATGGTGACCCGCGACGCGGACAGACCGTACGCGGCGATGCTGGGCGGGGGCATGTCCAACGACGGGTATCACGTCGTGTCGGTGGACTCCTCGCACGAGCAGATCTTCGATTGCGTGCGGCGCGCGCTGGCCAGCGCGGATGTCCGGCCCGAGGAAGTCGCGTACCTGAACACCCACGGTTCGGGCACCGCCCAGTGCGACGCGGCCGAAACCGCGCTGCTGGCGGACCTTTTCGATGATCGCCCGCAGGTGGTGGCGATCAAGCCGCTGGCCGGGCACTGCCAGGCCGCCTCGGCCGGCGTCGAATTGGCGGCCGCCGCCCTGGGTTACGAGCGCGGGCTGCTGGTGTCGGCCCCGATCGTCGCGCCCGCGCACCCGCGCCTGGTCGACGGCGTGCGGCAGGGATACGACGGCATCACGGTGAAGACGGCGCTCGGCATGGGCGGCCACAATTCGGCGGTGGTGCTCGGCCCGATCGGCTAGTGCAGTGGCACCGACCAGTTCAGTTTGGTTCCCGTTCCGCCACCCTCGGGGTCGGTGCGGCGCGGATACACCGCCAGGCTGCCGCCGGACTGTTCGGCGCGGCGGGCCAGGTTGGTGAGTCCGCTGGGAGTGATGTTGTCCGGTATGCCGCAGCCGTTGTCGGCGACGACGATGGTGAGATCGTCGGCCACGCCGATGTCGATGGTGATGGTGTCCGCGCCCGAATGCCGGACCGCATTCGAGACAGCCTCGCGCACAACGGCTTCCGCGTGATCGGCCAGGGTGGGTTCGACCACCGAGAGCGGACCGCTGACATGCATGAGGGCCCGGATGTCGGTGGCGGTGGTCTGCTGTTTGATCGCGCGTTCCAGCCGCTGGCGCAGCCGGGTGCTGTGCCCCTCGCCGCCGTGCAGGTCGAAGATGGAGGTGCGGATCTCCTCCACCACGTCCTGCAGGTCGTTGATGGCGTCGGAAAGTCGTTGCTGCACTTCGGGAACGCGGGCGCGCGGCACCGTGCCCTGCAGCGACAGCCCGATGGCGAACAGCCGCTGGATGACGTGATCGTGCAGGTCGCGGGCGATGCGATCGCGGTCGGTGAGAATGTCCAGTTCGCGCATGCGCCGCTGCGCCACCGCCAACTGCATGGCCAGCGCCGCCTGATCGGTGAAGGCGGCGATCAGCTCGACCAATTCGTCGGTGTAAGGCGCGGATTCGCTGGGGCGCAACATGATCAGCACGCCGAGCGTGGAGTCGGGCGTGTGCAGGGGCAGCACCAGCGCGGGGCCGACGCCGGTGAGCGGGGTGCCCAGGTCGACGTGGCGGACGTCGTCGAAGCGCAAGGGGGCGCGCGTGCTCAGCGCCTGGCCGACGGCGGTGTCCACGGCCCGCACCGTGTGCCCGGCCGGTGGCTCTCCGGGCCCGGACCATTGCGCCACCAGCAGTTCGGTGACGTGCTCGGGCAGGTCGTCGGGATCGACCACCGCCAGCAGTGCACGCTGCGAGGCGGTCAGGTCCCGCGCGTGCTCGACCACGTGGGCCAGCACCTTGCTGGGTTCGGTGTCGGCCAGGAATTCGGTGGCGATGTCACGGGTGGCCTCGATCCAGGCCTGGCGGGTGCGGGCCTGCTCGTACAGCCGCGCGTTGTCGACGGCGATGCCGGCCGCGGCGGCCAGCGCCTGCAGCAGCACCTCGTCGTCCTCGGTGAAGGGGTGCCCGCCGGGTTTCTCGCAGAGGTACAGATGTCCGAAGACCTCGCCGCGAATCCGCACCGGCATGCCCAGCAGCGTGCGCATGACCGGGTGGTGCGGCGGGAAGCCGACGGTGGCCGGATGCCGCGCGAGGTCGTCCAGGCGCAGCGGTTCGGGCTTGTCGAGCAGCCCGAGCACGCCGTGGCCCTCGGGCAGATCGCCGATCAGCACCCGCGTGTGCTCGTCGACGCCGTGGAAGATGAACTGGCTGAGCTGCTTTTCGTGCCCGGGCACGGCGAGTGCCCCGTAGCGGGCGTCGACGAGGATGGTGGCCGCGCGCACGATGGTGCTCAGCGTCTGGTCCAGGTCCAGGCCCGAGGTGACCGCGAGCATGGCCTCGACCAGCCCGTCGATGCGGTCGCGGGCGTCGATGATCTGTTCGACCCGGTCCTTCACCTCGGTGAGCAATTCGCGTAATCGCAGTTGCGACAGCGTTTCACGCACCGAGTAGGAGCCGGTGCGGGGGATGTCGTGCATGGTTGTCCTGCGGTCCGGCGGATGCGACACGGCACCGGAAGTCTATTCGGCCCGAGGTTGCCGGGAGGTTGTTATGCCGAACGCGGCTGTCCCGTACGCAATTTCGACGCGAGCACGGCGGCCTGGGTGCGGCGTTCCATACCCAGTTTGGCCAGCAGCCGGGAGACGTAGTTCTTGACGGTCTTCTCCGCCAGGAACATCCGCTCGGCGATCTGCCGGTTGGTGAGGCCGTCGCCGAGCAGGTCGAGGAGTTTGCGTTCCTGATCGGTCAAACCGGCCAGCGGGCCGTCGAATTCGGTGCTGCGCCGCAGTCGCGCCATGAGGGCGGCGGCCGCGCGATTGTCCAGCAGCGAGCGGCCCGAGCCGACCTCCTTGATGGCCTTGGCCAGCTCCATGCCCTTGATGTCCTTGACCACGTAACCGCTGGCCCCCGCCAGGATGGCGTCCATCATGGCCTGTTCGTCGGTGTAGGAGGTGAGGATCAGGCAGCGCAGATCGTCGATGTCGGCCAACAGGTCCCGGCACAGTTCGATGCCGTTGCCGTCGGGGAGGCGCACGTCGAGTACCGCCACGTCGGGGCGTAGGGCCGGGATCCGGGCCAGCGCCTGGGCGACGTCGCCGGCCTCGCCGACCACCGTGAGTTCGGGGTCCTCCTCGAGCAGATCGGTCAGTCCGCGCCGCACGATTTCGTGATCGTCGACCAGGAAGACTTTGATCACGACGGCCTCCAAGCTCATCGGTATCGCGGGCGCGCGTGTGGAGCGCGGGCTGGAAGGCCCAACGTAACCCGCGGCGGTGCAAGGGGATACCGCCGAAGGTCCCTAATTCGCGGAGATGTGAACGCGCGATGATTTTTTATCGGAGAATTTTCCCTGAAAGTGGTCTGCTTTGGGACCTTCGGCACTGTCGGCTGGTGACGGTGGTGTGTTGCCATGGAGGCGGGTTGCCGGGTCGGAACAGGGAGAGAGGGGTCGGCTGATGGGCGCGTTCGATGTGTGGTCGAGTGGAATCGATCCGGATTTCGTGGTGATCACACACGGACCGGTCCCATCGGGAGAGGTGACCAGGGTGGTGCGCGGACTGGGCAGAATTCTGCGCCGCCACGGGGTCGACGGGCCGGTGCGGGTACGCCTGCACCGGCCCGATTCCGAAGACCAGACCACGCTGGTGCAGGCCAGTGTCCGGGCGCTGGGGAAGGCGTTCCGGGTACAGGTCGCCGGGCCGGGGAAGTTCGCGGCCACCTTCGCGCTGGAGCGGCTGGATCGGCGGCTGGGCTGCCCGCCGGACGAATTGTCCAGGCCCTGGCCGGATCCCGCGCGGCCGTCGCTGTCGGCGGTGACCGGGCCGCGACCGATCGTGCGGCGCAAGGACTGTCGACTACAGGTGGCCACACCCGCCGCGGCGGCGCGGGTGCTGGACGCCATGGACTACGACGCGCACCTGTTCATCGACTCCGAGAGCGGGTCCGAGGCGGTGGTCTGCTGGACCGGACCGCTGGGCGTGCGGACCGTGGGCCGCTTGCGTGACACCGTGCCGGCGATGCTCGAGGACGAGGCGGTCACACGGCTGTGCACGGGCGGACTGCCGTACCTGTTCTTCACCGACGCCGACACCCGGCGCGGACGGCTGCTGTACCGCCGCTTCGACGGGGATCTGGCGCTGGTGACCGCCAACGGTTCCGAGGATCGGATGCGCGAGCGCGATCGGGGTTTGCAGCCGCGCGCTATCGTGGGCTGTGGGCGGCGGGCGCTGCCCGCCGCATTGCCCGAGGTGACGACTGATTTCGTGAGGCGAGGGTAACTCGCCGGGGACGTCCAAAATCGGTTCGGATCCCAACCGCCGGCACGGGTTGCCAACGTCAACGGCTCTCTGCCGCCCGCTGAAGGCGCGGAGAGGCGGAGCTGCGTAACCAAACTTGTCGGTGGGTGCCCCTAGCATGGCGTCGGGGGTAAGTCTGGATGCTGAAACGTTGGAAGGATGGCCAGTGGCGGATCGCCTGACGGTGCGCGGAGCGCGGGAGCACAACCTCAAAGGGGTCGATCTCGACCTACCCCGCGACAGTCTCATCGTTTTCACTGGTCTGTCCGGGTCCGGTAAATCCTCGCTGGCCTTCGACACGATCTTCGCGGAGGGACAGCGCCGGTATGTGGAATCGCTGTCGGCGTACGCGCGGCAGTTCCTCGGCCAGATGGACAAGCCGGATGTGGACTTCATCGAGGGTCTGTCCCCGGCGGTGTCCATCGACCAGAAGTCGACCAACCGCAATCCGCGGTCCACGGTCGGCACCATCACCGAGGTCTACGACTACCTGCGTCTGCTGTTCGCGCGCGCGGGCACCCCGCACTGCCCGGTCTGCGGGCATCTGATCGCCAAGCAGTCGCCGCAGCAGATCGTGGACCAGGTGCTGGCCATGGAGGAGGGCACCAAGTTCCAGGTCCTCGCGCCCGTGGTGCGCACCCGCAAGGGCGAATTCGTGGACCTGTTCGAGTCGCTGAATTCGCAGGGCTATTCGCGGGTCCGGGTCGACGGCGTGGTGCATCCGCTGAACGACCCGCCCAAGCTGAAGAAGCAGGAGAAGCACGATGTCGAGGTGGTCGTGGACCGCCTCACCGTGAAGCCGAGTTCCAAACAGCGCCTGACCGATTCGATCGAGACCGCCCTGCGGCTGGCCGACGGCATCGTGGTGCTGGACTTCGTGGATCGCGACGAGCACGCCCACGATCGGGAGCGGCGCTTCTCCGAGCGGCTGGCCTGCCCGAACGGGCACCCCCTGGACATCGAGGATCTGGAACCGCGTTCGTTCTCCTTCAACTCGCCCTACGGCGCGTGCCCGGATTGCACCGGTTTGGGTATTCGCAAGGAGGTCGATCCGGATCTCGTTGTGCCGGACCCGGATCTGAGCCTCAACGACGGCGCGATCGCGCCGTGGTCGCGCGGGCAGACCGCCGAATACTTCACCCGCCTGCTGTCGGGTCTGGCCGAGGCCATCGGTTTCTCCATGGACACGCCGTGGAGCCAGCTGCCGCTCAAGGCGCGCAAGGCGGTGCTCGAGGGCAGCTCCGAGCAGGTGCACGTCTCCTACACCAACCGCTACGGCCGCAAGCGTTCGTACTACGCCGATTTCGAGGGCGTGATGCCGTTCCTGCAGCGGCGCATGGATGCCACCGAGTCGGAGGCGATGAAGGAGCACTACGACGGGTACATGCGGGACATCCCGTGCCCCGTCTGCAATGGTGCCCGGCTGCGGCCGGAGATTCTCGCCGTCACGCTGTCGGCGGGCACGGAACGCATGTCGATCGCGGATCTGGCGGATCTGTCGATCGGCGACGCGGCCAAGTTCCTCAACACCCTGACACTCGACGAGCGTCAGGCGGCCATTGCCGCGCAGGTGATCAAGGAGATTCAGGCGCGCCTGGGCTTCCTGCTCGATGTCGGCCTGCAGTACCTGACGCTCTCGCGGGCGGCGGCCACCCTCTCCGGCGGTGAGGCCCAGCGCATTCGCCTGGCCACGCAGATCGGTTCCGGACTGGTGGGTGTCCTGTATGTGCTGGACGAGCCGTCCATCGGCCTGCACCAGCGCGATAACCGGCGATTGATCGAAACCCTCACGCGCCTCAAGAGTCTCGGCAATACGCTCATCGTGGTCGAGCACGACGAGGACACCATTCACGCCTCGGACTGGGTGGTCGACATCGGCCCGCTCGCCGGTGAGCACGGCGGTCAGGTCGTGTACTCGGGTCCCTACGAGGGGCTGCTGAAGGACAAGAATTCCCTCACGGGCGCCTACCTTTCCGGCCGCGAGCAGATCGAGGTGCCGCTGGTGCGGCGGCCGATCGACAAGAAGAAGCAGCTCACGGTGGTGGGCGCGGTCGAGCACAACCTCAAGAACATCGACGTGAGTTTCCCGCTGGGCGTGCTCACCTCGATCACCGGCGTCTCCGGCTCGGGCAAGTCGACGCTGGTCAACGACATCCTGGCGACCGTTCTGCAGAACAAGCTGAACGGCGCGCGCCAGGTCCCCGGCCGCCACACCCGCGTCAACGGCCTCGACCACCTGGACAAGCTGGTCCAGGTCGACCAGTCGCCCATCGGCCGCACCCCGCGCTCGAACCCGGCCACCTACACCGGCGTCTTCGACAAGATCCGCACCCTGTTCGCCGCCACCACCGAGGCCAAGGTTCGCGGCTACCAGCCCGGCCGCTTCTCCTTCAATGTGAAGGGCGGCCGCTGCGAGGCGTGCTCCGGCGACGGCACGCTCAAGATCGAAATGAACTTCCTCCCCGACGTTTACGTCCCCTGCGAGGTCTGCCACGGCGCGCGCTACAACCGCGAGACCCTGGAAGTCCACTACAAGGGCAAGACGATCGCCGAAGTCCTGGACATGCCGATCGAGGAAGCCGCCGACTTCTTCGAGCCGGTCACCTCGATCCACCGCTACCTCAAGACGTTGGTGGACGTCGGTCTCGGCTACGTACGCCTGGGCCAGTCCGCGCCGACCCTCTCCGGCGGTGAGGCCCAGCGCGTGAAGCTGGCCGCCGAACTCCAGAAGCGCTCGACCGGCCGCACCATCTACATCCTCGACGAGCCCACCACCGGCCTGCACTTCGAGGACATCCGCAAACTGCTCACCGTCATCAACGGCCTGGTGGACAAGGGCAACTCGGTCATCGTCATCGAGCACAACCTGGATGTCATCAAGACCTCCGACTGGGTCATCGACATGGGCCCCGAGGGCGGCTCCGGCGGCGGCACTGTCATCGCCCAGGGCACCCCGGAAGACATTGCGGCCGTTGCGGAAAGCTACACCGGCCAGTTCCTGAAGGACGTCCTCGCCTCGTCTCCCGCCACCCTCGCCGAACCCGAACCGGCGAAGAAGGCAGCCAAGAAGGCCCCCGCCAAAAAGGCCGCCGCGAAGACCGACGCCCAGACGGCCGCCGCCAAGAAGGCAGCCGCCGCCCGCCGCAAGGCAGCCGCCCTCCGCTGACCGTCCGTCAAGTTCGTTGAGTGGCACACCAGCGAGGGGGAAACAGACAAACCCCTCACTGGTGTGCCACTCAACATTCGGGCGCGGCTGGAACACGACAACTCGGGCAAAACGCCGGGATGTCAACGCTGGTCGTGCCTCGAGGGGGCTGGAAGCTGGGCGTGTGCGCTCGCGTTGTTCGTTCGGCGTGCCATTATTCAAATGGTTGAAGGGGTAGGTCATGAGTGTGATCGCGGATCGGTTGACGGAGTTGGGGATCCAGTTGCCGCCGGTCGTGAAGCCACCGCCCGGGCTGAATGTCCCGTTTGCTTGGGTTCGGGTGTCGGGACGTCGCGTTCTGGTCTCCGGGCACGGTGCGCTCACCTCGGACGGCCGTCCCGCCGGTCCGTTCGGGAAGGTGCCGAGTGCGGTGTCCCCGGCCGCGGCGGCCGAATCCGCCCGTGGCGCCGCGCTGGCGATGATCGCCGCGCTCGAGGTCGAACTGGGCGACCTGGACCGGATCTCGGCCTGGCTCATGGTCAACGGCATGGTGAACGCCGACCACGGTTTCGCCGGGACCACCACCGTCATCAACGGCTTCTCGGACGTGATCCTGGACGTCTTCGGCCATGAGATCGGTCGTCACGCCCGCACCGCGCTCGGCTTCACCACGCTGCCGCTCGGCTATTGCGTCACCGTCGCAGCGGAATTGGAGATCAACGCCTGACGGGTTCGCGGCGATGCGCGTCTCGTCTCACAAATGTCTCATAATCACGCGTCGGCGTTATCGCCCGCCGCGGTGAGATGCCGGTAGACGGTCGCGCGGGACACCCCCAGTTCGGCGGCGATCTCATCGACCGCGTAGTCGCCGGAATCGCGCATGCGGCGGGCGGATTCCACCATCGCCGCGGTCATCGCCCCGGGACGCCCGCGATTCGGCCGACGGTGCGGAGTCTCGGCCGGGCGGTGGCCGCGATGCTCGCTGCGCGGGGGCCGAGGGGTGTCCAGGAGTCGTTGCGCTCCATCGAGAATCGCCTCCCGCAATTCCGCCGCCGGATGGTCGGCGAAGATGACGACCGGATCGCTGAGCGCGGCGTACACCTGCGCGGCCCGCACTCGCTCGGCGAAGCCGGCCTCGGGCCCGGCGATCAGATCTTGCGCGGTCAGGGCGATGTCGCGCAGCCGCGCGTAGGTCGCGTCGTCGGCGGACAGCGCCTGATCCTGCATCTGCATGCGCAGCAATGCCGAATGCCGCAGCCAGATGTCCAGGAGGCCCTCCAGTACGGCCCAGCGCCGCGCGGGCGGATCCGGGAGGCGTCGCACCGATTCCAGCAGGGCCCCGCTATCGGCCAGCAGCGGTTCGACCAGGGCGGCGACGATATCGCTCTTGCTCGGGAAGTGGTAGAGCACAGCGGTTTTCGTCAGGCTGACCTGCTCGGCGATCTCCCGCACCGACACGGCGTGGTAGCCGCGCTCGGCGAACAGGGTGAGCGCGGTCTTCAGGATTCGGGCTCGCGAATCATCGGTCACGGTACCGATCCTACCCCTTGACTGACCGTCGGTCAGGGGCTTATCGTTGAGCTCTGACCGTTGGTCAGTCTTTTTGAGATAGGGAGAGTATCATGCGTAACGAGCGGATTCTGATTTCCGGTGCCGGTATCGCAGGCCTGACGCTGGCGTATTGGCTTGCCCGCCACGGCTTCCGGCCGACCGTGATCGAGCGGTCGCCCCGGCTCCGAACCGGCGGTCAGGGCGTGGACATTCGTGAACAGGCCATCGACGTGGTCGAGAGGATGGGCATCCTGGCGCGGGTGCGCGAGGTCGCCGCCGATGTGGCCGGAATGCGATTCGTCCGCTCCGACGGCAGCGAGATCGCCCGCATCGACACCGACGGCATCAAGGAAAGGAACGGCAGCGCCGAGGTGGAGATCATGCGCGGTGATCTGGTGCGGATCCTGCACGACGCCACCGCCGACAGCGTCGAGTACCTCTTCGGTGACTCCATCGAGGCGCTCGAGCAGGACGAGGACGGCGTCACCGTCACTTTCGCGCACGCGCCGGTGCGACGCTTCGACCTGGTGATCGGCGCCGACGGCCTGCACTCGGCGGTCCGCCGGCTGGCCTTCGGCCCGGAATCGGAGTTCGTGCGGTACATGAACCACTACTTCGCCTTCGGCAACGCCGACGCGGCACTGGGTCCCGACCGGGCGGTCACGGTGTTCAACACCCCCGGCCGGATGAGCGGGATCTACCGCTCCGGCAACCACCCGCAGGCCAAGGCCTACTTCATGTTCCGCAGCCCCCAACGCGATATCGACCTGCGCGACCAACAGGCCGCACGGGCGCTGCTGTCAACGGAGTTCGGTGACGAAACCGCCTGGCACACAGCGGACTTGCTCGACGGCGTGCTCGCCGACCCGGACGCCTACATCGACGCGCTGGGTCAGGTCCGCATGGACTCGTGGTCCGTGGGCCGGATCGCGCTGGTCGGCGACGCCGCCTACTGCGCCTCCCCGGTCTCGGGCGCCGGCGCGGAGATCGCATTGACCGGGGCCTACCGGCTCGCCGGCGAGCTCGCGGCCGCCGGTGGCGATCACCGCGTCGGATTCCAGCGCTATGAGCTATCCCAGCGCCCGCTGATCGACCGCAAACAGCAGATCGGGCCCAATCTGCGTCTGATGGTGCCCAAGTCGCGTCTCGGCATGACCGTGCGCAACACCATCACCCGCCTGCCGCTGCTGGAATCGCTGGCCGGGATGGAACGCATCATGTCTCCGAAAGCCGGTGAGAGCCTTCCCGACTACGCCCCGGCCGCCGATGTGGACGAGAGCCGCGTCGACTGAGCCGTTCCATCGGCGACGAAAGGCCCCGCACCGAAATCGGTGCGGGGCCTTGGTTTTTCGTCGCTACTCGGCAGCCGCCAAGGGCGGGCTGAGCTCCTTGACCTCGGCGATGCGGCCGAAGTCGAGTTTGACGATCTGGTCGGCGCAGTCGAAGTAGCGGTCGTCGTGGGTGATGACGATGACCGTCTTGCCGCGTTCCTTGAGGTTCACGATGATCTCGCGGTAGAAGACATCGCGGAACTTCGGCTCCTGGTCGGCGGCCCATTCGTCGAACATGTAGATCGGGCGGTCCTCGAGCAGGGCGGTCAACAGCGCCAGGCGCTTTCGCTGGCCCTGGGACAGTGCCACGGTCGACAGGCGGCCGTTCTCCACGGTGACCTTGTGGTCGATCTGCAGTTCCTTCAGGTACTTACGGACTTCGTCGTCGATGCCCTCGTCGAAGCCCAGGTAGTCCTCGAACAGGTGGAAGTCGGTGAAGACCGCCGACGAGTTCTGGCGGAACCACTCGATGTTCTCGTGGTCGATCCGCTCGCCGTTGAGCGACAGGTGGCCGTTCTGCGGGACGTAGAGACCCGTGATCAGTTTGGCCAGCGTCGATTTGCCGCTGCCGTTGCCGCCCACGATGAACGTGATCTGTCCGGGTTCGAAGGTCAGGTCCAGCGGGCCGAGGTGGAAGCCGGTGCCGTCGGCTTCGGGCGGGCTCATCGGCGCGCCCGCGCCCATCGGGACCGGGCGTCCGTCGTGGCCCGCATGGTCGACGAACCTGTGGCCGTTGACATCCGGGCGATCGCCGCCGGGCCGCGGGCCGTGCCCGGGCGGGGGACCGCCGGGGCGTCCGCCGGGCGGATGCGGTCCGGGTCGTCCGCCCACGGGCGCACCGGGTGCCCCGGGTCGCCCGGCCCCACCCGGGTGCGGCCGCGCACCGCCACCCGGGTGAGCTCCGGTTCCGGGCGGCGGACCACCCGGCACTGGCGGAAACGCCGGCGGCGCTTCGGTCAGGTAGTTGTAGCTGACGTCATTGAGTTCCAGCCGCGCTGCGGTGGCGGCCGGTCGCTCGGTGTAGGGCAGCGTGGACTCGTCGTGCGCGGTCTGGATGGACAGATTCAGCGAGCGGATCTTGGCCAGCGCCACGTCACCGCGCAGCAGATCGGGAATGCGGTGCATGAAGTTCTGCATGGGCATCGACAGGAACGTAGTGACCAGGACATAGCCGACCATGGTGTTCTGCGGCAGGTTCAGCGCCCGCGCCAGGCCGAACAGGATCAGGGCCATGGTGCCCAGCTGCAGCAGCTGGCCGAAGCCCTGCGCGAAGGTGAATTTCGAACCGGCGTCGACATTCTGGACGCGCAGCTTCTCGGCCGAGCCGAGCAGGTGCTTGTCCATGAAGTCGGCGCGCCGCCCGCGGTGCAGCTTGAGCTCCTTGATGCCCAGCGACACCTCCTGGAAGGACCGCAGCAGGCCGTCCTCGTTCTCGCGGGCCTCCTTGTAGAGGTGCCGCACCTTCTTGAGAACCGTTTCGACACAGCCGATTCCGAGCAGCGTGCCCGCGACCGTGGTGGCGAAGATCGGGCCGGACACGATCGCCAGGAACACGAAGCACCCGATGATCGTCGCCAGGTCGATGCAGATGCTCGGAATGGCCGTGACCGCCTGCGACAGTGACCGCACGTCCTCGGTCAGGGTCGCGATCAGGCGGTGCTGCCCGAGCCGCTCGAGGTGCTCGAGCGGCGCGGACACGATTTTCGCGCTCAGGTCCGCCCGCAGGCGGTAGATCGCTTCCTGGGCGAGCCGGATCAGCAGCACCTGCGAGATCACGCCGCTGATCAGGATGACCAGCGCGGTCGCCACGAATGCCTGAACCGTAACGCCCGGATGCGGTTCCGGTGACACCACTCCCCGAATCAATGTCACCAGGTAGGTATTGGCCGCACCGCAGACGAGACCGGAGGCGATGACGCCCGCGATCCGCATCCACGAAATGGAGATGAGGAATCTGATGAGTTGCATGACTGCTGAGCCTTCTCGGAGGGACTACCGGATCACGGACGGATGATGTCGAAGAGCACGCCCTCGAGGGTGACACCCGGCGCGAACGAGAACGCCACACCCGTCGAGATCGGCTCGGTGGCCTGCTGCGCGATCATCTGCTCGAGCACGAAGATCAGCGAGACGCTGAGCATGTTGCCGTATTCGGCGAGCACGTCCCAGCTGGTCGCCGCCTGCTCCGAACCCAGGCCGAGCGAGCGCACCGATTCCTCGATGATCTTCGGGCCACCCGGGTGGATCGCCCACAGATCGATGTCGGACTTGGCCATGCCGTGCCGCTCGAGCACCCCGGTGATCACCGGATCGACCCCGCGCAGAATGTACTGCGGCAGGTTCTCCGACAGCTCGCAGGTGATGCCGTTGTCGTTGACGCCCAGGACGATTCCGTCCTCCGCGTCGTCGAACAGGTAGCTGAAGCTGTCGCGGATGACCACGGAGCCGGCGGGCAGCTCGCGCTGCGGGTTGCTCGCCCCGATGACCACCGCGCCGCAGCCGTCACCGAAGAGGCTGTGGATGATGACATCGTTGATGTTGTCGTCGAACACGGCGTTCACCGAGCTCAGCTCGATGCAGATGACCAGCGCCTTCTTGTCCGGGTGCGCCCGGACGAAATCCACCGCGGCGCGCATCGAGTTCATCGCGGCCGCACAGCCCATGAAGTTCACGATGACGCGGTTGACGGCCTTGGACAAGCCCAGCTGCTTCACCACGGCCACATCCACGCCGGGCGCGATGAAACCGGTGCTGGTGGCGAAGACCAGCATGCCGATCTCCTCGGCCGGGTTCTCCAGATGCTCGATCGCGCGGCCGGCCACATCCACGGCCAGCGGCACCGCGTGGTCGTAGAAGGTGTTCATCCGGCCCCGGATGGTCCCGACTTCCTTGCTGTAGGAGAGGAATTCGGGATCGATCGGGTCGACCGCCAGATGCCGGGTGGTGATCCGGGTCTTCTGGTAGATCCGCGGGATCCGGGCCTGCTGGACCGGATCGCTGAACAGTTCCGCCACCTGAGCGGCGGCATCCGCCTGCGAGAAGATCTGGGTGGGCGAACCGGTGGCGATGCTCTCGATCACGCCGACGGTGGTCGGCGGGGTCGGGGGCAACGGGGTGGGCGCGAAATCGTAACCGGGTTCGCCTCCCACGAACCGGGTCGCGGCCTCGGGCCGGGGCATCGCTGCCGACGTGGGCAGAGCGCCCCCTTCATCAATGGTGATAGACACGAAATACTCCCCTCGTTTTTCACAATGACGACCCGCGGTGCGGTCGGCGCATGTTTCGAACGCACCGCGGTTCAATGGAATCGGTTCAGACCGTTCCGATTCCGGTGAAGCCCTGAACCGTGTAGACGGCGCAGGTCTTCAGGGCAAGCGGCGAGAAGTGTTCCTTCACGAACCCCCACTTGCGCTCCACCGCGTCGTCGGACGGCGCGAGAATGTAGGTGCGGATCTGCTTGGGGAACCGGTCGGTAAAGAAGCTCTTGGCCGGCAGCCACTCCACCCCGAACTTGGCCGACTCCTCGCGGAGCACGTCCTCGGTCGCAATGTTCGCGAATCCGCTTCGCTGGTAAGGCAATACGTGGTGCACCCGGTGCGAGCTCAGGCCCGCGGACAGGAAGCAGTCGATGTAGCGGTTGCCGACCACCTTGAGGTCGTAGGCCTGCTCGATCTGGTCGACGCCCCAGTCCTCGGTGTTGTGCTCGAGCTCCTCGGACTCCACCTCGAAGTCGTGGCTGGCCACCACCAGGAAGGTCGAGACCCACAGCGTGATCACGAATTGCAGTGCCCAGGCCCAGAAGTCGCCCGCCACGATGAACGCGATCATCTCGCCCAGCAGCAGGAACCGCACACCGAAGGAGCCGATGAAGTGCGGCAGCGCCCCACCCCAGGTGCCGTACATGTCCTTGATGCCGACCTTGCGGGTGAGCCGGCAGACATCGAGCAGACGCATCAGCATGCCGGTCACGGTGTGGCCGAACTTGTGCACGGTGTGGACCGGCACCCGGTACAGCCGCGGGATCCGCATCATCATGGTGAAGACGTTCTTCTTGATGTCGACTTCACTCTGGGTGTGCGGGTGGTGCAGCAGCGCGTGGCCGTCCGCGGTCACGAAAGCCAGTGCGACGTAATTGAAGTCGAAGGCATTCGTGTAGATCTTGTTCATGCCCTTCTGGGCCCGGTGGATGGCGTAGTGCCCGAAACCGGCCAGGCCGCTGCGCAGCAGCACCATGGCGATCACGAACACCGGCAGCGGCATCCAGCTGCGCTCGAACAGCCGCAGCCCCTGCACCGCGAAGTACGCCACCGCCAGCAGGGCCACCACGATGTTGAAGTAGGTGTCCATGCGGCGGATCCGCGCGGCCAGCTCGGGTTCCTTCAGACGCGCCTTCACCTTGTGTAGGAGGTCGTCCTTGTTGTCGAAGCTGAACTTCGGGGTGTCGCGCCAGCTGTCGAAGCCCTCGTTGAAGAGGAAGGCGGGCGCGTTGGCCTTGGGGTGGATGTCCTCGGGCAGTGCGTCGCGATCCAGCGAGTACTTCTTCAGGATGCGGCCGATGGCCTCCGGATTCTTGTGATACGAACCGACGATCGAGGTGATGTCGCGGTTCTTGGTCCGGCCGATGAAGAACTCACCGCCGGGATGCTTGGAAATCCAGTCGCTGAGGTCGTAGGCTTTGCCGTTGTAGACCCAGACATTGGAAATCGGCGGTGGGCCGTCGAGCGGGGGGCGGCGAAATTCACCCTCGGGTTGGTTTTGCTGGCCCTCGGGCTGTGTTTGCCGTTCGATCGGCGCTTCGGTTTCCTGGCGTTCGATCGTCATGTCATCCCTCCACACGCAGGCCCGACGTTGAACTTTCAGACGAAATCGTCGTTGCTGCGCCTTGCATTTCACTGAACAATCTCTTAAGCGATCAAGCTGCGGTAGCTGCGGACTAACCAGCTCGGCACTGATCTGTAATTCGTTGTGAACAACGGCATTTCAGCATCGAGGTGCTGAAATGCGAAAGCCGGTTCGGGGTAATGGACGACCGGCATTGCCGCCGTTACGTTTTCCCCGAACCGGCTTCGAACTCACATGGCAGGGTGGCGCGTGTTCTTAGCCGCCGGGCTTGGTGACGTGGACTTCCTTACCCCAGTTGGACAGGGTCACGGAGACATTGCCGGCGTCCTTGGTCACGATGGCGCGCACCAGGTTCGGGCCGGTGCCCGGCGAGGCGGCCGTGGACGGCAGCGTGGTGCCCGCGCCGCTCGGGGGAGCGACGTCCTGGATGTACAGGGTGATCGGGAAGGTACCGCCGTCCTTGCCGATCTGCGGCACGACCGGGTCGATGACGGAGGCGTCGATGGTGCCGGTGATCTTCACGACGTCGAGGCCGTTGAGCTTCTCACGGTCCACGGCCTTCGCGTCCTTCACCTGCGCGATGGCGTTGGCCAGGCCCTTGTCCTTGTCCAGGATGACGCCCGGATCGTAGATCTTCTCGGCGGGGCCGACCTTGGCGTACTTGCTGCCGTCGCCGGTGTAGAGGGTCTTGTCGACGACCAGGAACTTGGTGTCGGTGAAGTCGGGGTCGTCCTGCTTGACCTTGACCTTGGCCTCACCGATGGCCTGACCCGCGCCCTGCGGCTGGTTGGTGATGTCGGCCTTGATGCTCTCGAACGGGAGGTTCGGGATGCTGGTGACCTGGAGATCCGCGTGCACGGACTGCAGGGTCTGGGTGGTCTTGGCGGACTCGGCGACGATCTGCGCGCCGTCCGGCAGCTGCGACGGCGGGGCGGCCTGCGAGGTGGTCGCCTTGCTGTCCGAGCTGGAGGACGAGGAGCAGCCCGCAACCAGTGCGGCGACCGCGGCCGCGGCGATCACGATCGGTAGCGCGCCGCGCCGGATCCGGCTTCCGGACGTGCGGTTTCGTTGCGACATCAGTTCATTCATGTACAACCCCCGAAGTTTCCATTCGATCTCGTTGTGAGGACAGCCTTGCCGCTGCCCGTCGTAGTATGCAGTACTTCGCCCGCGTCCGCGTCGGACAAGGGCGATACTCCGGCATCCAACCAGCACCGCAATCGTGTCGCCAAGAATTTTGATCATTCGGCCGCGCAAGCGATTAGCCTGCAACCCTGAAATGGCGCACGTGGCAGCGACTGTTAACAGGTTGCCCGAGCTCGTAGCAAGCTGAGCGACTGCTTATCTGGATGCTGTTCCGTCGCTGACTATTTGCCAAAAAGTCGCTGAAAGTTCAACGACCGGCGGCCTCATGAATCAGCTCCGCCAGTTCGGCCGGCTTCGACCACATCGGCCAGTGGCCGGTCGGTAGGTCCAGGTACTCGGCGTCGAGATCGCGCAGCTCCCGGAAGATCGGCACCTCCCCGGCATCGCGCAACCGCTGGACCAGTTCCGAGGGGTAGCTGCAGCAGATCACCGTGGTCGGAACCTTCAGTCGCGCAGCCGAATCGCTCAGCGTGACCGGACGTCCCGCTACCCCGGCCGGGACGGAGACCGCCCGCTCGCGGAAGCGGGCCAGCGTCGGCTCGTCCAGCCCGGCCAGGCTGTTGCCCATGTCCTCGACCTCTTTCCAGGTCTGCGGCAACGGGAAATCCGGCACATCGCCGAGTGCCGGAATCAGGGTGTGTCCCTCCGGGATGGGGGCGCTGTCGGCGTAGACGACCCGCGAAAAGCGCTCGGGCGCCAGGCCGGTCGCCATGTACGCGGCCGCGCCGCCGCCCGAATGAGCGACCAGGACCGCCGACTCCCCGGCCGCGTCGACGATCGCCCGCGCCTGGGTCTCGAGGGTTGCCGACAGCCGATCCGGATCGTCGGGATCCAATCCCGGCAGCGTCAGCGCCGTCACCTCGTCCCCGAACGATCGAAGCTGTTCGGCCACTTCGTCCCACGCCCATGCCCCCAGCCAAAACCCGGGGACCAGCAGTATCCGTGCCATGTTCGGAAGCATCGCACATCGCGCCGACACTCAAAACCCGTGTGTCCTAGGGGGTCTTGACCCGATAGGGGAGTGCGGCGCATTATGAACACACGTTCATGAACTACTGTTCATATTAGGAGTCGATCATGACCGAAATCGTGAATACCGCTCAGTCCGAGGCCTGGAACGGCTACGAGGGCGAGCACTGGGCGGGCAACTACGACCGATACGACGCGGTGAACCATGGCTTCAACCAGCCTCTGCTGACCGCGGCCGGCGTCGCCGAGGGGGACCGCGTACTCGACATCGGTTGCGGCAATGGCCAATTGACGCGCGCGGCGGCCCGTCGGGCGTCCGGCGGTTCCGCGACGGGCATCGACCTCTCGGGTCCGATGCTCGCCCGCGCCCGCGAACTCGCCGCTACCGAAGCCGTCCCGAACGTGTCCTTCGAACAGGGCGACGCCCAGATCCACCCGTTCCCCGCCGGCGCGTTCGACGCCGCCCTCAGCCGCTTCGGCATCATGTTCTTCGCCGACCCCACCGTCGCCTTCGCCAATATCGCCCGGGCCCTGCGCCCAGGCGGACGCCTCGCCTTCGTCGCCATGCCGCCCATGCCCGGCACCGACCTCGGCGCGGTATTCGGCGCCGCCGCAGCCCATCTCGACAACTTCGTCGTCAGCCCCGCCCAGGGCCCCTTCTCCGACCCCGACCGCATCCGATCCCTGCTGTCCGCAGCCGGTTTCACCGACATCGACGCCGAATACCGTGAGGCCGAAGGCATCTGGGGCCGAGACATCCCCGACGCCACCGAGTTCATCATGGGCTGGGGCCCGGTCCACTACCACCGCACGCTGGCCGGCTTCGCCACCGACGGCAAAGTCCGCCAGGCCGTCTCCGAAACCCTGACCACCTACGCCACCCCCGCGGGCGTCCGTCTGCGCGTAGCGGCCTGGCTGGTCACCGCCACCACCCCGCTACCGTAACCACCATGTCTCCACGAAAGGCGGCGGCGTTGCGGGGTTCCGACGACGGTCTGCGCGACCATCTCGTCGCCACCGCCCAGCGCCTCCTCGCCGAGCAGGGTGCGGCCGGTCTCACCGTCCGCGCCATCGCCCGCGCGGCGGGAGTGGCCGATGGCGTTCTCTACAACCACTTCTCTGACAAGGACGAACTGCTGGCCGCCGCCGTCGGCGCGCACGTCGCCGCCGCACACGCGGATCTGGGGACGCTCCCGGCGCCCGGCACGGCGACGGTCCGTCAGAACCTGGCTGTATACCTGCGCGCCGGTCTGACCCTGCACCGCGCCGTGCTCCCGGTCTTCGCCGGTCTGCTGGCCACACCTGCCGTATTGACTCGCTTCGCCGAATCCCGGGCCCGCGACGACGATTGGCGTGAACTGCTGGCCGCCTACCTGCGCGCCGAACGCGACCTGGGCCGCCTGGCCCCCGCCGCCGACACCGCCGCCGCGACCGCCGTGCTCGTCGGCATCTGCCACGACGTCGTCCTCACCGCCATGCTGCCCGGTGCCACATCGCCGCCCGGCGGGTCGAGCGTGGCGGTCGACGTGGACGCCGTCGATGTGGATGCCATCGTCGCGACCTTGCTGGCCGGGATCGCGCCGCCCGCCTGAGCGAGGATCGCCGGAATTCCACTCGGCCGCCATGCCCGGGAACGCCGGTGCCGCTCGGGCGTCCACGAAAACGGCCCGGGGCGAACCGTGTTCGGGTCGCTCCGGGCCGGAGTTTCGCGGAGGCGGCGGATCAGTAGACCGGGCCGGTGTACTTCTCGCCCGGGCCCGCGCCGGGGGCGTCGGGGTATTCCGAGGATTCGCGGAAGGCTCGCTGGAGGGATTGCAGACCCTCGCGGATGGGCCCGGCGTGGGGGCCGAGATATTCGACGGAGGCGGTGACGAGCCCGGCGAGGGCGGTGATGACGCGGCGGGCCTCGTCGAGGTCGAGGTGGGGGCTGGCCGACGGGTCGGCTTCGCCGAGGCCGAGCTTCTCGGCGGCGGAGCTCATCAGCATGACGGCGGCGCGGCTGATGACCTCGACCGCGGGGATGTCGGCCAGTTCGCGGACGACCTCACCGTCGATGAGGGCGGACTCCGATAGGGTCGCGTCGTCGTTCATGGTTGACTCGCTCATGGGGTAGAGCATGGCATCGGGCGGGTCGGCGCTGGTCCGCGGGGGCGGGCGATTCGGAGCTCACGGCTATCAGTGGTAGAGTCTTCCGCGACGACCGTCCCGGACTGATTCATGCAATCGACTCGGGGCATCAAGTGGAGCCCGACTCCCACCGTCAATCCGCTCTCGCAGCGAGGTTCGACGGTCCGGTCGCCCATCATTTGCTTGATGGGTTCTGCGCGTGGGTTTTTCCTGCGTGCGGTGCGATGCGACATGTTCGCGTCGAAGATCGGTCGACTCGGGCCCCGTGGTGGTGAAATACCAGCACGGGGCTTTCGTGTTGAAATTGGGGTTGCAGTTATTGCTTGCGGTCGTTGACGAACCGCTTGACCTAGGAGGCCCCATCAGCACTGAGACCCGCATCAACGATCGCATCCGCGTTCCCGAGGTCCGACTCATCGGACCGGGTGGCGAGCAGGTTGGGATCGTGCGTGTTGAAGATGCACTACGCGTCGCTCAGGAAGCTGACCTCGACCTGGTCGAGGTCGCCCCGGATGCACGCCCGCCGGTGTGCAAGATCATGGACTACGGCAAGTTCAAGTACGAGACCGCGCAGAAGGCGCGTGAGTCCCGGAAGAACCAGGTCCAGACCGTGATCAAGGAGCAGAAGCTCCGGCCGAAGATCGACGACCACGACTACGCGACCAAGCGCGGCCATGTGATGCGCTTCCTCGAGGCCGGGTCGAAGGTCAAGGTCACCATCATGTTCCGCGGTCGCGAGCAGTCGCGTCCGGAACTCGGCTTCCGGCTCCTGCAGCGACTGGCCGCCGATGTCGCCGACCTCGGTTTCGTCGAAACTTCGGCCAAGCAGGACGGCCGGAACATGACCATGGTCCTCGCGCCGCACAAGGGCGCGAAGACGCGGGTGAAGGCGCAGAACGACGCCAGCTCGCAGCAGCAGCGCAGCAGTGCGCCCGCTGCTCCGGCTGCCGAAGCCGCCCCGGCCGAGACGGCAGCCCCGGCTGCCGAAGCGGCCACCCCGCAGCAGTAATAACGAGAAGCTCCGAAGGCGTGCGGTATTCGCGCGCCCTCGGCACGACAGATATGAGGAATCCATGCCGAAGATGAAGAGCCACAGCGGCGCCTCGAAGCGATTCAAGGTGTCGGGCAGCGGCAAGCTGCTGCGTCAGCAGGCGAACCGTCGCCACCTGCTCGAGCACAAGCCGACCACCCGGACTCGTCGTCTGGACGGCGTGGAGGTCGTCGCGAAGGCGGACGTCGCTCGCGTCAAGAAGCTGCTCGCCAAGTAATTCGGGCCCAGCCAGGATTACGGCGGAGCCAGCCGCTAGCGATCCGTTCGCGGAACGCATAAACCGACTACCTCGGGCGCACGACATCGGGTCTCCGCGAGAAACCCAGCGCCCCTTACGAAACAAGGACTGACAAGTGGCACGCGTCAAAAGGGCCGTCAACGCTCAGAAGAAGCGCCGTTCCGTTCTCGAGGCCTCCAAGGGCTACCGCGGTCAGCGGTCGCGCCTGTACCGCAAGGCCAAGGAACAGCAGCTGCACTCGCTCACCTACGCCTACCGGGACCGCCGGGCGCGGAAGGGTGACTTCCGTCAGCTGTGGATCACTCGTATCAACGCCGCCGCGCGTCTGAACGACATGACCTACAACCGCTTCATGCAGGGCCTCAAGGCCGCCGGCATCGAGGTGGACCGCAAGATCCTGGCCGAGATCGCCGTCTCCGACGCCGAGGCCTTCGCCCAGCTGGTCGCCGCCGCCAAGGCTGCCCTGCCGGCCGACGTCAACGCCCCGGCCGCCTGATTCGGCCTGCGTGACACAGCAATACTCGAAACGACCCGCGACCGTGCTCCCCGAGCACAACTCGCGGGTCGTTCCGCGTCTACGAGGAGCAGGTGGTCATGAGCGCTGACGCCATCGACTGGCGTAATTCCCGCATCGTGTCGGCGGTCAAGCTGCACCGCAGCCCGGTGCGGCGCAAGACCGGCCTGTTCCTGGCCGAGGGCGCGAATTCGGTTGAGGCCGCGCTGGATACGGATCGCGTCGAGGAGCTGTTCTTCTCGTCCAAGGCCGCCGAACGCGAGCACGCGCTGGTGGCCGGTGCCGCCGCCCGCGGCGTGCGCACGACGCTGGTCAGCGACCGGGCCGCGGAGATGCTGGGGGAGACCGTGACTCCGCCGGGTCTGATCGCGGTCTGCCGGCACGTGGACGTGCCGCTGCGCGAGGTTCTCGATGCCGGGCCGCGCATGCTGGCCGTGCCGGTCGAGATCGCCGACCCCGGCAACGCGGGCACCCTCATCCGGGTGGCCGACGCGGTCGGCGCCGACGGTGTCGTACTTGCCGGTGATTCGGTGGACCCGCACAACGGCAAATGCGTACGCGCCTGTGCCGGAAGCCTTTTCCACGTTCCGGTGGCCCGCTCCCGCGACATCGACGCGACCCTGGACGCCCTGGAGGCGGCGGGCATCGCGATCCTCGCCACCACCGCCAAGGGCGAGGTCGACCTCGACGACGCCGACGACATCCTGCGCGGCCCGGTCGCCTGGCTGTTCGGCAACGAGGCCCACGGCCTGGACAAGGCCATCGCCGCCCGCGCCACCCACCGCGTCCGCATCCCCATCCACGGCCGCGCCGAGAGCCTGAATCTCGCTGCCGCCGCCGCGATCTGCCTCTACGCGAGCTCCCGCGTCCAGCACGGGAAATAGTCACCGCGCCGCTGATCGGCCGGGCGGTCGGGTCCGCTGCGGCCGATTCGGTGTGCTGTTGATTTGCCCGTAGTCTTACATGACGTGACATCGCCCAGCACTCTGCGATCCGGTGCGCTTTCCCTGATCTCCAGCGTGGTGATCGGGGTGGCGTCGGCCGGTCCGGCCTACAGCATTACCGCGACGCTCGGCCTGGTGGTCGTGGCGGTCGGGGCGCAGTCGCCGATCATCGTGGTGCTGGCGTTCGTGCCGATGCTGTTGGTCGCGATCGGGTACCGGGATCTCAATGAGGTGGAACCGGATCCGGGGACCACGTTCGTGTGGGCGACGCGCGCGTTCGGGCCGTTCACCGGGTGGATGGCGGGGTGGGCCATCGTGGTGTCGGATCTGCTGGTGATGGCGAGCCTGGCGCAGATCAGCTCGCAGTACACCTTTCACCTGTTCGGGGCGCACGGGATCGGGTCGGATGGGACCAGCATCTGGGTGCTGTTGCTGGGGATTGCCTATCTCGTCGTAATGACCGTGGTCGCGGTGCGGGGGATCGACGTGTCGGCGCGACTGCAGTCGGCACTGCTGAGCGTGGAATTCGGCATGCTCGTGGTGTTCTCGGCGGTCGCGCTCGGGCGGGTGGTGCTCGGGAACGGACCCGACGGGGCGAGCCTGCCGAGCTGGGAGTGGTTCAACCCCTTCGCGATCGGGTCGTTCTCGGACTTCGTGACCGCGCTGCTGCTGATGGTGTTCATCTACTGGGGCTGGGACTCGGCGGTCTCGGTGAACCAGGAGACCGTGGACCCGCGGCATACGCCGGGCCGGTCCGCGGTGCTCTCGACCATCACGCTGGTGGCGCTGTATCTGCTGGTGACCGTGGCCGCGCAGGCGTTCGCGGGAGTCGGCAAGGACGGGCTGGGGCTGGCGAATCCGGATCACGTCGACGATGTGCTGGGCGCGCTCGGGCGGGCCGTGTTCGGCGACAGCGCGATCGGGACCGTCGCGGTGTACCTGCTGTTCGGCATGGTGCTGACCTCGGCGGCGGCATCGACGCAGACCACCATCCTGCCGACCGCGCGCACCACGTATTCGATGGCGCTGCATCACGCGCTGCCCGCCGCGTTCGGGCGCATCGAACCGCGCTTCCGCACGCCGGTGTTCTCGACCTGGGTGTTCGGCGGGGTGTCGGTGGCGCTGTACGTGGGCCTGAACTTCGCCTCGGGCGGGCGGCTCATCGCCGAGGCGGTGACGGCCATCGGCATCTCCATCGGCCTGTACTACGGCCTCACCGGGCTCAGCTGCGCGTGGCTGTACCGGCACGAATTCGCCGGTAGCCCAAGGACTCTCGTGGTCAAGGGCATCCTGCCGACGCTGGGTGGCCTGGCGCTGCTGTTCGCGGCGGGCTGGACGGCGGCGACCTCGTGGTTCAGCGCGGTGTTCGTGCTCGGTGTGGGCACGCTGCTGATCGGCATCCCGATCTATCTGACGCTGGCGCGCCGGATGCCGCCGTTCTTCCGGGGCGAGGTGCTGGCGCGCCGGCTGCCGGAGCCGACCGAGGACATCATCGAGGCCGACGCCGAACCCGAAGAACCTGTCCGGGCCTGATCAGATGCCTTCCTCGCTGAGGTTGGTGAGGATCTCGGCGGCCCACGGCGGGCAATCGGCGGTGACGTCGGTGAACCCCATCGCGGTCAGGTCGATGAGCAGCATGCCGGTGGCGAAGAAGCGGCGGACCTCGTAGATCGTCGCGCCGGTGAGTTCCTTGGCGAGGTCGTAGAGCTGCCCGTAGTGCTCGCGGATGTTCGCGCCGATGGCCGGTTCGCTCGCCGCCGCGATGCCCTGCAGGAAGACCCGGGGCAGATCGTGGTCGGTGAGGAAGTGCTCGCCGAAGTGCTGGCCGAGCGCGTCGAGGCGGTCCTTGGGGGAGGCATCGGGTTCGGCCATGGTGGCTCCGGCGCGGAAGATCTCCTCGATGCGCTCGCAGACCTGGTCCAGCACGGCCAGGAACAGCTGCTGCTTGGTGCCGAACAAACGGATCACATACGGCTGCGAGACTCCGGCCCGCCGCGCGATGTCATCGGTTTTCGTTGCGGCGTAACCGGATTCGGCGAATGCCGAGGTCGCCGCGGCGAGGACTTCCGCGCTGCGTTCGGTCGCCGTCATCCGGGTCCTGGTCATGGCTGTCGAGCCTCCTCGGTCGTTCGGGTCTCGGGGGAATCCTAGGCCCCATTGACATGTTATCAGTCGATGCATACTCTCTAGTTATCAGTCGATTACAACAAGGATTGGTCATGACTGAAACACTCGAAACCTCCAACGCCGCAACCAAGGTCGTGAACGCTGTCAAGCAGCGACCGCTCGCGGCGATCCTCGCGGCTGTCAGCATCCCGATGTTCATGGCCACCCTCGACAACCTCGTGGTGACCATGGCGCTGCCGGTCATCCGCACCGAACTGCACGCGTCGCTATCGGATCTGCAATGGTTCGTCAACGCCTACACGCTGTCCTTCGCGTCGATGCTGCTCACGGCCGCCGCCGTCGGCGACCGGCTGGGGCGGCGGCGGGTGTTCCTGTTCGGCATCACGCTGTTCACCCTCGGCTCGGCCGCCTGCGCCCTGGCCACCGAACCGTGGATGCTGATCGCGGCACGCGCCGCACAGGGCTTCGGCGGCGCGGCGATCGTGCCGCTGTCACTGACGCTGTTGACGGCGGCGGTGCCGGAGAAGATGCGCAGCGCGGCCATCGGAATCTGGGGCGGCGTCACCGGACTCGGTGTGGCGCTCGGGCCCGTGGTCGGCGGCGCGGTGGTCGACGGGCTCAGCTGGCAGTGGATCTTCTGGCTGAACGTGCCGATCGGCATCATCGCTGTGCCGTTCGCCGCTCGCGTGCTGAACGAATCCTTCGGTAGCACAGTGAAACTGGATCCGGCGGGCGTGGTGCTGTCCGCGGGTGGCGTGCTCGCGGTCGTGTGGGGCGTGATCCATGGCGCGGGCGACGGCTGGACCTCGGCCAAGGTGTTGACCGGACTGATCGGCGGCGCGGCACTGCTGATCGGATTCGTGTTGTGGGAGAACCGCTCCGCCGCGCCCATGCTGCCGCTGCGGCTGTTCCGTTCGCGGGGCTTCAGCGCGGTGAACATCGTGCAGTTCACCTTCTCGGTCGGCGTATTCGGGGCGATCTTCCTGCTGGCCCAGTACTTCCAGGTGGTGCAGGGTTATTCGCCGCTCGCGTCGGGTATCCGCACGCTGCCCTGGACCATGGCCCCGATGGTCGTGGCGCCGCTGGCCGGGCTGATCGTCGATCGGGTGGGTGTGCGGCTGCTGATCGGGATCGGGCAGGTGTTCCTGTCGGCGGCGCTGCTGTGGATGGCCTTGATCGCGACTGTCGATCTCTCCTACGGCTCCTTCGTGCCGCCGTTCGTGCTCGCAGGCGTCGGCATGGGCCTGACCTTCGCGCCCATCGCCACCGCCATCATGGCCAGTGCGGCCCCGGCCGATCAGGGCATGGCATCCGGCACCAACAACACCATCCGCGAGGTCGGTGTCGCGATGGGCGTGGCGATTCTGGCCTCGGTCTTCGCCTCCCACGGCTCCTACATCAGCCCGCAGCACTACGTCGACGGCCTGATCCCCGCCATCAAGGTCGGCGCGGTCATCGTCGCGGTCGGCGCGGTGGTCTCCCTGCTGCTCCCCAGCCGCAAGGACGTCGCCGAATCCACCACCGGTGCAACCATTTCCGCCCACTGACCCGGATCGACACGACGGGACCGCATCATGTTCACGACCCTGCTGCTCCTGACGATTCCCACCGTGCTCCTCCGCGCCCTCGGTGCCCTGGGCGTCGCCCGCTTCGCCACCTGGCGAGTGTCAGCCGCCCACGGTCTGGCCTTCATGCTGGTGAACACCGGTGCGGCCCATTTCGCCCCCGACTGGGTCACCGCCATCCCCAATCACAGCGACATGGTCGCCATGGTCCCGTCCTTCGTCCCGTTCCCCGACTTCACCGTCTACGCGACCGGTGTCCTCGAATACCTGGGCGCTCTCGGCCTGATCCTCACCCCGCCCACCCGCCGTCTCGCGGGCTTGTCCCTGGCCCTGATGTTCGTCCTGCTGCTCCCGGCGAACATCCATGCGGCACAGGCTCACATCTCCTTCCACGGCGACCCGGCCACACCGTTGTGGTTCCGGATTCCCGAACAGCTGGTCTACATCGCCGTAGCCCTGTTCGCCGCGCTGCGCACCGCCCCCTTCGCCGCAGCGGCCGTTCGGCGAGCGCCCGCCACCACCGCCGTGCGAGAGTGATGACCGCACAATCACGCCGCGCCCCTTCCGGATCGATCCGGAAGGGGCGCGGCGCGCATGGGGGCGACGCGCGATATGTCCACTGCCCGACAGAGTTTCGGCCGATTCTTCTGTCAGACCTTTGTTTCCGTGACGGTGACGTTCGGATTCGTCGCGGTGTTCTTCGGATCCCTGTGGGATTGGTGCGGGAGCAGGATCTACATCGACGGCCGCGTGCCGATCAGCGACCGGGCACCGGAGTAGGGGTCGCTTCGAACGCGGCGGCGACGGTCGCGACCGCTTCGGGCATCGTCGGTGCCGGTCGGTCGCCGAGTTCGCGTTCGAGACTGGTCATGTCGACGTCGGGGAGGCCGCAGGCGATTGCCATCTTCCAGGGGCTCAGGTCGCCGGTGACGTTGAGGGCGAAGCCGTGGGTGGAGACGTTGCGGCCGACGCGCATGCCGATGGAGGTGATCTTGCGGCCGGTGTCGCGGGTCCAGACGCCGGTGAGGAGCTCGGAGCCGGGTGGGGTGTCGCGGCGTTCGGCGGGGATGCCGAAATCGGCCAGGGCCTTGACGATTCGGTGTTCGACGTCGCGGATCAGGTCGACGACGCCCTCGCCGGGTTGCAGGCGGACGATCAGGTAGCCGACGAGTTGGCCGGGGCCGTGGTAGGTGAGCTGGCCGCCGCGGGTCGTGGTGAAGACGGGGATGTCGGTGTCCGGCGCGGGCAGGTGGGCTTCGGGGGTGCGGCGGCCGATGGTGAAGATGGGTTCATGGGTCAGCAGCCACAGGGTGTCGGGCCGTTGGTCGGCGACGCGTTCCTCCCACAGCTCCTGCATGCGGTCCATGGCCGCCGAGTACTCGATGAGGCGGTCGGTGTCGTCGATGAGGGTCAGGGGCCGGGACTTCACGAATTCATTCGTACACCCGCTGAGCGGTAACCACGCCGAGAGGGTGCGCCCGAGCTGGGAAAATCCAGGTGAGGTGGGCTGATTACAAGGATTACGATGCCACCAGCAAGAATAGGGAAGCAATCCCGACCCGTAACCAGCCTGGGGAGTGACGAACCATCGTGGCCGATGACAACAGTGCCGAGCAGAACGCTGCCTTGAGCGAGGAGTCGCTCGCTGCTGCCGCGGAAGCTGCTGAGAAGGCGTTTGCCGCGGCCGCGACCCTCGACGAGCTGGCGACCGCCAAGACCGAGTACATGGGCGGCAAGTCGCCGATCTCGCTGGCGCAGCGCTCGCTGGGCACCCTGCCCAAGGAAGAGAAGGCCGAGGCCGGCAAGCGCGTGAACGTCGCGCGCGGCCGCGTGTCGAAGGCGTTCGAGACCCGCCAGGCCGAACTGCTCGCCGAGCGCGACGCGGCGGTCCTGGTCGCCGAGACCATCGACGTGACCCTGCCCGCCCGCCGCCACGCCGAGGGCGCGCGGCATCCGATCCAGGTGCTGTCCGAGCGCGTCGCGGACGTGTTCGTGGCCATGGGCTGGGAGGTCGCCGAGGGTCCCGAGGTCGAGACCGAGCATTTCAACTTCGACGCCCTGAACTTCCTGCCGGACCACCCGGCCCGCACCATGCAGGACACCTTCCACATCGCGCCCGAGGGCTCGCGGCAGGTGCTGCGCACGCACACCTCGCCGGTTCAGGTGCGCTCCATGCTGTCTCGCGAGCTGCCGATCTACGTGGTGTGCCCGGGGCGGACCTTCCGCACCGACGAGCTGGACGCCACCCACACCCCGGTGTTCTCGCAGGTCGAGGGTCTGGCCATCGACAAGGGCCTGACCATGGCGCACCTCAAGGGCACCCTGGACGCGTTCGCGCGGGCGCTGTTCGGCCCGAACACCACCACCCGCATGCGGCCCAGCTTCTTCCCCTTCACCGAGCCGTCCGCCGAGGTGGACGTGTGGTTCGAGGACAAGAAGGGCGGCCCCGGCTGGGTCGAGTGGGGCGGCTGCGGCATGGTGAACCCGAAGGTGTTGATCGCCAGCGGCATCGATCCCGAGGTTTACAGCGGTTTCGCGTTCGGCATGGGTCTGGAGCGGACCCTGCAGTTCCGCAACGGCCTGCCGGACATGCGCGACATCGTCGAGGGCGATGTGCGTTTCACGCTGCCGTTCGGCATCCAGTCCTGACCTGACCCCGATACGAGGAAGCGAAACGTCAAGTGCGAGTAGCGCAGTCCTGGCTGACGGACATCCTGCAGCGGACCACCCCCGGGTGGTCGGTGACGGCCGAGGAACTCGACGCGGGGTTCGTCCGGGTCGGCCTGGAAGTCGAAGAAGTCGATCCGCTCGAGCCGGTGACCGGTGACATCGAGCACCCGCTGGTGGTCGGCCGTGTCGCCGAGATCACCGAGCTGACCGAGTTCAAGAAGCCGATCCGCTTCTGCAAGGTCGACGTCGGCAATCCCGAGCTGCAGGAGATCGTCTGCGGTGCGCGGAATTTCGCCGTCGGCGACCTGGTCGTCGTGGTGCTGCCGGGCGGCGTGCTGCCCGGCGGTTTCAAGATCGCGTCGCGGAAGACTTACGGGCACACCAGCAATGGCATGATCTGCTCGGTCGCCGAGCTGGGCATCGGCAAGGACCACAGCGGCATCCTGGTGCTCGAGCCGGGTACCGCCGAGCCGGGTGCGGACGCCAATGAGCTGCTGGGCCTGGACGATACGGTCATCGAGCTGGCCATTACCCCCGACCGCGGCTACGCCTTCTCGGCTCGCGGCCTGGCGCGCGAGCTGGCCTGTGGCTTCGACCTGGAGTACGGCGATCCGGCGCAGCGCCTGCTGCCGGACTCGGAGGCCGAGGCGTGGTCGATCAAGATCGAGCCGGATTCGCTGTGCACGCGGTTCGCCGCCCGCCGCGTGACCGGTATCGACCCGAAGGCCGTGAGCCCGTGGTGGTTGCAGCGCCGGCTGCTGCTGTCGGGTGTGCGCCCGATCTCCCCGGCCGTGGACGTCACCAACTATGTGATGCTCGAACTCGGTCAGCCGCTGCACGCCTGGGATGCCGCGAAGGTGTCGGGCGGGCTGGTGACCCGTCGCGCCCACAAGGGCGAAACCCTGCGCACCCTCGACGAGGTCGAGCGCACCCTCGACTCCGAGGACGTGATCATCGCCGACGATTCCGGCGTGGTGTCGCTGGCGGGTGTCATGGGTGGCGCGAGCACCGAGGTCGGCTCGGACACCACCGATGTGCTGCTGGAGGCGGCGACTTGGAATCCGGTCGCCATCGCGCGCACCGCGCGTCGGCACAAGCTGTCCTCGGAGGCGAGCCGCCGCTACGAGCGCATCGTTGACCCCGAGATCAATGTGATCGCGCTGGATCGCGCCGCCACCCTGCTGGCCGAGATCGCCGGTGGCACGGTCGAATCCGTGCTGACCGACATTCGCGTGCCCACACCGCAGCCGCAGCCGATCGCCATGGACATCGACCTGGCCGACCGCACCGCGGGCGTGCACTACGCGCCCGGCGCGGCCACCCGCCGCCTGCAGCAGGTGGGCTGCTCGATCGAGGTGGGCGTCAGTGAGGCCGGGCACGGTCAGCTGGTCGTCACCCCGCCGAGCTGGCGGCCCGACCTGGTCCAGCCCGCCGATCTGGTGGAGGAGGTGCTGCGCCTGGAGGGTTTGGACAAGATCCCGTCGGTGCTGCCGACCGCTCCCGCCGGCCGCGGCCTGACCGCCGAGCAGCGCCGCCGCCGCGCGGTGAGCAAGGCGCTGGCCTTCGAGGGCTGCGTCGAGGTGCCCGCGCCGGTCTTCATGCCCGGTGGCGTCTTCGACACCTGGGGGCTGGACGCCGACGACGCGCGCCGCAAGACGCTGCGCGTGCTCAACCCGCTCGACGTCGAGCGGGCCGAGCTTTCCTCGACCCTGCTGCCCGGCCTGCTGGAGATCGCCGCCCGCAACCTCTCCCGCGGTGAGCGCGACCTCGCCATCTACGGCATCGGCCAGGTCACCCTGCCGACCGCCGAGACCACCGCGGTGCAGCCGCTGCCGGTCGACCGTCGCCCCACAGAGGATGAGATCGCCGTCCTGCTGAAGTCGTTGCCGCTGCAGCCGATTCACATCGGCGCGGTGCTCACCGGCCGCCGCGAGCCCCGTGGTCCGTGGGGCTCGGGCCGCGCGGTCGAGGCGAGCGACGCCTTCGCCCTCGTGGACGCGATCGCCGACGCCTCCGGCGTGGTGATCGAACGCCGTGCCGCGCAGTACCTTCCGTGGCACCCGGGCCGCTGCGCCGAGCTCGTCGTGGACGGCGTGGTCGTCGGCCACGCGGGCGAACTGCACCCGGCGGTGCTGGAGCGTTCGGGCCTGCCCCCGCGCACCTGCGCGGTCGAACTCGACCTGGACGCGATCCCGGTCCGCGAAGTCCGGCCCACCCCGGTGGTTTCCGCGTTCCCCGCGGTGCTGCAGGACGTGTCCGTGAGCGTCGACAAGGCGGTGCCCGCGGCATCGGTGGAGTCCGCCCTCCGCGCGGGTGCAGGCGAACTCCTCGAGAACATCTCGCTCTTCGATGTCTACGAGGGGGCCCAGGCCGGTGAGGGCCGCAAGTCCCTCACCTACGCCCTGCGCTTCCGCGCCACCGACCGTACCTTGACCGAGGACGAGGCCAGCGCCGCCCGCGACGCGGCCGTCGCCCGCGCGGCCGACGCGGTCGGAGCCGTGCTGCGCGGCTGATTCATTCCCGGAGGAGGCCCCGATCCTGTTGGATCGGGGCCTCTTTCGTGCGTGTGCCAGAGGCAGAAAGATAGATAGAGGCAAGAGATAAAAGAAGGAAAAGATAAAAGAAGAAAAAGATAAAAGACGCCTGGACGAGGGAGAGGGGATGGCTGGGTTGGGAGGCCCGGCTCGGTTCCAGCCTCCTTCAGGCTCGAACCGTGTTGGCCTCCCGGTGTAGACGTCCGAGTTGTCTCGTTCCAGCCACCCCGGTTCATCGAGTGGCACATATTTCCGGACGAAACAGATAAAACCTCTCCAGGATGTGCCACTCGATGAAAGGGCCTCGGCGTGTCGGGAACCGGGGCCGTGTGTCGGGTGTTTTGGTCTTTGTGGTGTTGTCTTGGAACGTGATCCGTGCAGTCTGTGGGCTGGGATCGGTGGTTACGGCTGGCGGCTGGGCGTCAGCCCAAGTCCGGTAGGGCAGGCGAGGCGACCACACTTCCGGTACATCCCGCCTTCGAGCAATCCAGTTGTCAGTTCACTCACTCCGGGAAGTCTTCTCCCGAGTTACCTGGCCTCATGGGTCTGAATCACATGTTTCACGCCGCGCGAGAAGACCATTCGCGGGAGCGCGCCTCGATCGCGGAGGCGACCCCCTCCCCAATGTGATGTGTCTCGTTCACGCGGGGAGTCTGCGTCGGGTCGATCGATTTCGGTGGAATCCACCCGACGCGTCCCGGGTACGGGGAGTTCTTGCTGAGCATCACGGTCTTCCACCCGTTTTCGCTGTCGTTGACCATCGCGTGGTGGTGATCGCAAACGAGAGCGAGGTTGTTCAGGTCGGTGGGTCCGCCCTTGGCCCAATCGATCACGTGGTGGGCTGCGCACATGCTCGCGGGCATATCGCAGCCCGGGTGGGTGCAACCCCGATCCCGTGCGATCAACCCGAGACGTTGCCCGCCGGAGGCGAGGCGCTTGCCGCGTGCCAGGTAGACCGGGACCCCGTGCTCGTCGAGGACGGCGAGGACCGGGCGGGTGCCGGTGGCCATCTTCAACGCGGAGTCGATCGGCACCTGTACTCCGGAGGCGGTGGTGGCGTAGCCGGTGCCGCGTTCGACATCGGCGAGGTTCATGACGAACACCGTCTGCACCGCCATCCCCCGATGCTTGCCGAGCTTGCTCATATCCACCCCGGGTTGCAGCATCGCGATGAACGCATCGTGGGTGCGCTGGGCCGCGTCACGACGATCCCGGCGCGCGGCCGCGTCCAACACTGTGGAGTCGATGACGGCATTGCTTGCGGTGCTGGGGCTTTCGTTGTCGTCGGGGTTGCACATGCCCGGGCGTGCGTACTTGGCCAGGAACGGATCCAACAGGGCACGCAGCTCCGGGGTGAGGTAGCCCTCGATCCAGGTCATGCCGTCGATGCCGGGACGCCCGACCTTGATGCCACGCTTGCGTTGGCGGTCGGCGACGTTGAATACCGTCCCGTCGGGATCGACGCGGGCCATGATCTCGCGCCCGATCTTGGGCAGATCATCGGGAAGCACACCCGCACAAGACTTCTCCACCAGCAACTCCTCGGTCTGCGCGCGTTCTTCGGCGGGCAGGTCGGCAGGCAGATGGGTCATGATCTTGACGATGTTGCGGGCATGATCACGTGAGATATCCCCAGCCGCAGCAGCTTCAGCAAGAACCGGCAGAGCCGGTGTACCCAGCTGGCCGTTCGACCCACGGAACTGACCGCACTCACGAGCGAGCTTCACCCGCACCGACGCATCCGCAGCCGACAGTCCCAGGGTCTGGCGCAGGAACGGAATCAGCTTGCCCGCGCCGGTGGTTTCGGGCAGGCACCGTTCGGAGGCTTCCAGGATCAGTTTCGGATCCAGCGCGGCGAGTTGACGTTTGCAGGTTTCGAGCTGCTGCATGAACGCCACAACCTGAGCGTCGGCGAACGGTGTCAGGTCCCCGTGGGCGACGGTGTCGCACAGATAGTGGACCGCGGTCACCAGGTCGGTGATGCCGCTGCTGTCGAGTGTCACTCCCTTCGAACCCATGTGCTAATTCTACCGCATGCATGATCGCTATGGAACCCGAAATCCATTGTGATACAACATATTTCAGACAAGCATGCGTTTCCGAAGGCTGCTCCTGGCGTCCATGGAGCAGAATGCGCGGGTGGAATCTGTTGACCTGTCACGTGCGACGTTGCGCAAGGTGACCATTCGGTTGGTCCCGTTTCTGGGCCTGCTGTACTTCGTGAACTATCTGGATCGGGTGAACATCGGGTTTGCGGGGCCCAATGGGATGAAGGCTGATCTCGGGTTGAGTGAGACGGCGTTCGGGTTTGCTTCGGGGATCTTCTTTCTGGGATATCTGGTGCTCGAGGTGCCGAGCAATCTGGCGTTGCATCGGTTCGGGGCGCGGCGGTGGATTGCCCGGATTCTGGTGACGTGGGCGGTGATCGCGTCGGCGATGGCGTTCGTGCCGAACGGGACGATGCTGATCGTGCTGCGGTTCCTGCTGGGCGTCGCGGAGGCGGGGTTCTTTCCGGGAATCCTGCTGTACCTGACGTACTGGTTCCCGCAGCGGCAGCGCGCGCGGATGGTGGCCTTGTTCATGACGGCCGTGCCGATCTCGACGGCGCTGGGCGCCACCCTGTCGAGCCTGGTGTTGCAGTGGGGGAACGGTGTTTTCGGGCTCAGCGGCTGGCGGTTCATGTTCCTGGTGGAGGGCATCCCGTCGCTGATGTTGGCGGCGGTGACCTGGTGGTACCTCACCGATCGTCCGGAGCAGGCGAACTGGCTGCGGCCGGCCGAAAGGCAATGGCTGGCGGCGGAACTCGCGGCCGAGGAGCAGCAGCGCGTGGCCGAGGAGCATTGGACGGTGCGGAAGGCGCTGACGCATCCGCGCATTCTCGGGCTGGCCCTGGTGTACGGCGGCATCGTGTACGGCCTGTACGCGCTCGGGTTCTTCCTGCCGACCATCATCAACGAGTTCCAACAGCAGTACGGCGCACACTATTCGGTGATCCAGCGCGGCCTGATCAATGCGGTGCCGTATGTGATCGGCGCGGTGGTCATGGTGTGGTGGGCCCGCCACGGTGATCGCACCGGGGAACGCGTGTGGCATGTGGCCCTGCCCGCGTTGGCCGGCGGGCTGGCGATTCCGGTGACGCTGTATCTGGGAAACCCGTTCAGCGCCATGGTCGCCGTCACCGTCTGCGGGGTCGGAGTGCTGGCAGCGTTGCCGACCTTCTGGGCCCTGCCCAGCACGTTCCTCTCCGGCGCCGCGGCCGCCGGCGGAATCGCACTGATCAATTCGATCGGCAATATCAGCGGCTTCGCCGCGCCGTATATGACCGGCTGGCTGAAGGACTGGACCGGGACCCAGAAGGTCGGACTGTGGGTGGTTGGTTTGTGCATGGTGGGTTCGGCACTCGGCGCGCTCGCCCTCCGCGCGGGAACGCGGGAACGAGCGACGTCGGGCTAGCGGGTCAATGCCGCAGGCGCTGCGCCTCGGGGTCGACGCCGAAGCTGAGGATCCAGCGCGGGTGGATGCGGATGATGGGTCCGCTCCATTGGCCGGCGGAGTCCTCGGGGTCGACGAGCGCCTCGGCCTCGCCGCGGATCTCGATACAGCGTGGTGCCCACGGGTTCACGCTGGCGAGATCGTCGACGACGAACGCGACCGACGAGCCTGCCGCGACATTCTTGAACTTCCGGCTGGCGGCCATGTCGTGGCCGCTGATATCGATGGTTCCGAGCTTGTCGTTGAACCCGAAGCCGACCGGATTGTTCTGCACGGTGCCGTCCGGCCGGACGGTGGCGAGCCGACCGAGGTGCTGGGCGCGCAGGTATTCCAGCTCGCGTCCGGTGAAGGAATCCATTGTCGTTTCTCCTCTGAACTATTGATGTTGCGGGACCAGGACGGATCGCCCGAGAATGCCGAAACCCGCGATGGCGGCGGCCAATTCGGTGACGGTGATGAAAGCCCAGCCGCGGTCGTAACCGGACATGCCCTGGTCGATCTCCGAGTGGCCCAGCAGGGCGATGAAAGCGGCGACGCCGAGCACGGTGCCGAGCTGGCGGCCCATGGCGAAGATGCCGCTGCCCACCGCGCGCTGGTCCGGCGGTAGCGGCGCCGAGATCGCGGCGGCCAGGGTCGGCAGCGTCAGCCCCACGCCCGCACCGATGATGAGTCCGCCGGGCAGGTAATGGGTTACGTAGGCGGGATCGGTGGTCATGGTCGCGAGCAGCAACGTGCTGCCGAGCGCGGTGACCAAGGTTCCGGCGACGGCAAGGGGGCGATGGCCGAAGCGTGCGATCAGTCTGGCGCTGACGGTGAACGAAACCAGCGCCGCCATCGCGGGCCCCGGCGCGAATTCGAGCCCGGCCTGCAGCACCGACCCGTGCCAGGCGTCGGTGAGAAACAGGATGTTGCCCAATACGATCGCGCCGAAGCCCGCGAAGAACAACACCGTCACGGCGGTCGCGGCCGAGAAGGCGCGGTCGCTGAACATGCGCGGTTCGACGACCGGTTGCCGATGCCGCGCGCAGCGGGCGAGGAAGGCCGCCACGGCCACCGGACCGCCGACCAGGCAGGCCACGGTCGCCGGTGCGCCCCACGACCAGTCGTTGCCTTTGACCACTCCCAGGGTGAGCAACCCGATACCCAGAACGAGCAGCATCGCGCCCGGGAGGTCGGGCAGCTGCGGCCGGCCCTCGGCGCGTGATTCGGCCACCAGCCAGAAGGCGCCGGCCAGCGCCAGCGCGGCGATGGGCGCATTGATCAGGAACACCCAGCGCCACCCGGCCTGCACCAGGAGTCCGCCGAGCGGAGGCCCGGCGGCCGCGGCGAGCGCCCCGCTGGCCGCCCAGGTGGCGACTGCGGAAGGCCTACGCGCAGGCGGAAATTCGCCGAGCAGCAGACTCAGCGAGGTGGGGACCAGCGCCGCCGCTCCGACGGCCTGCGCGACCCGGGCGGCGATCAGCCAACCCAGTGACGGCGCCACCGCGCAGCCGATCGAGGCCGCCGCGAATACCGTCAGTCCGGCCGCGAAGCCCGCGCGCCGGCCATAGGCGTCGGCCAACCTGCCGAGTGGAATCGGCAGCGCCGCAAAGGCTATCGCGTAGGCGTTCAGCACCCAGGACAACGATGCGTCGTCGGTGTGGAAGGCGTGGCGCAGATTCGGGAACGCCACATTGACGATGAACAGGTCCAGGCCGGCCATGAACGTCGCGGCCGACACCAGCAGCAGTATCAGGCGTAATCGGGGAGATGGTGAATCGTTTGGTACGTGGGACATTTCGACCTCCCTTAGTAGGTATCGTGATTGGACCTACTAGGTAGCGTGACGATACCAGGGGTGAGTAGCTTCACGCTACACTTGGGAAATGCTCCCCCGGGCCTACGACTCCCAGCACTGCTCGATCGCCGCGACCCTCGAAATCGTCGGTGACCGTTGGACTTTGCTGATCTTGCGGGAGGCCAGCCGGGGCGTCACCCGGTTCGCCGACTTCCAGCACACCCTCGGACTCGCCCGCACCGTGCTCAGCGACCGGCTGGGCCGACTGACCGAGCACGGGGTGCTGGAACGGCACCGCTATCAAGAGCGTCCGGAGCGTTTCGAATACCTGCTGACCAGCAAGGGCGCCGAACTCTGGCCGGTGCTGAACGCGCTGATGACCTGGGGCGACAAGCACATCATGGCTGACTTGCCACCGGTTGTGGTGCGCCACAACGACTGTGGCGGATCGATCGACAGCCACCGCATCTGCCGGACCTGCCACAGCCCGGTCGAACTCCACGACGTCTATCGCGAGCCGGGCCCCGGCGCGCTCCCGGTACCCGGTCGCGGCTGACCCTCGTCCGGTTAACGCCGGATTGATTGGACCCGATGACCAGTTTGTCTTTCCGTTCGGAACGGAAGTTGGGTCGGGGTAGGGATGTGAGGGGTTCGATGAAGGCCAGATCAGTGTTGTTCGCCGTGCTCGCCACGGGTGTGGTGGCGGTCGCGAGCGGATGCTCGGGCGGTTCGTCCACGCAGGCGGGATCGACGAGCACGACGGTCGCGGTTGCGACGACCGCACCGGCGCAGGGCGGCCAGTCCATACCGCCGACCACGCAGGTCTCGGGTGGCCAGGGCGGCGGTTCGGCGAGTGATTCGAATACGCCAGGAGGCGGCGATAATTCGCCGCAGCCAGCACCGGTCACCACCACCGCCGGAGGCGACGCACCGCAGCCCACGGCGGCGCCGGTGACCACCTCCAATCCCGCACCGAACGGCAGCGGGCACGGGTTGTGCTTCGACCTCAATTCCGCGCTGGCCAACCAGGCGATCAAGAGCCTCGGGCCGACCGCGAACGGCGGTTGGAGCAATCCGTCGGCGAGCAATGATCCGATCTCGGCGGGCTGTGACGGCGTGCTGTCCTGGATGACGGTGGAATCGGGCAACATTCACCCCTACATCCACGTGTTGTTCTTCGCCAATGGCTCCTACCTGGGTACGGCCACCAGCAAGCCCTACGGCTACACCACGGTGACCGGCAAGACCGCCGACACCGTCACGGTGCAGTACAAGTGGGCCAAGCCCGATGACGCGCTGTGCTGCCCGAGCGGTGGCCCCAGCACCGTCACCTTCACCCTCTCCGGTGGCAAGGTGCAGGCGAAGGGCCAGTTCCCGCCCGGCAACTGACCTCTCGCGAGCCCGCGATCCGCGGTGGGGTATGAAAGGGACATGTGGCATCCGGCGAATCCGATCCTGAACGTGCTGACCTATGCGCCGGGCGATCGGCGAGTCGTGGCCACGCCCGAGATGTTCGGGGTCCCCTACACCGATATGTCCCTGACCACCTCGGACGGCGAGACCGTGAACGCCTGGTTCGTGCGGGCGAGCGGGGAGCCGATCGGGCACATCCTGTTCGCGCACGGCAATGGCGGGAACATCGGGGACCGGTCTCCGATGCTCGCCATGCTGTCGGCGGTCGGCTTCGATGTGCTGGTCTTCGACTATCGCGGCTACGGGCGCAGCACCGGGCGGACCAGTGAGGCGGGCACCTACCGGGATGTGCGGGCGGCGCGGGAAGCGCTGCTCGCACAGCCGGGGGTGGATGCGAATCGTGTGGTCTATCTGGGCAAGTCGCTGGGCGGGGGAGTGATGCTCGAGCTGGCGAAGACTCATCCGCCCGCCGCCTTGCTGCTCATGTCGACGTTCACCGGACTGCGGGACGCGGCGGTCGCGGTGTATCCGTTCCTGCCGAAGCTGTTCGTGCCCAACGCCTATCCCAGTCTGCGGCGGATCCGGCAGCTGCGGTGCCCGGTGCTGATCATGCACGGCGACCATGACGAACTGCTGCCGGTCCGGATGGGCCGCGAGTTGTTCGCGGCCGCACCGGAACCCAAGGAACTGGTGATCTATCCGGGCGGGATGCACAACGATCTCATCGGATTCCCCGGCTGGGCGCAGACGGTGGCGGCCTGGGCGGCGGGGGTGCTGCCGCCCAAGCGGCTCACTTCCGGATGATGTTGGCCAGGAACTCGGCATTGCCGCCGGTCTTGCGCAGGCCGTCGAGCAGCAGGTCGAGGGCGCGCTGATCGTCGAGTTCGGCGAGGGTGCGGCGCAGCCGGTCCACGGCCACGCGCTCGGCGGGGTCGAGCAGCAGCTCGTCGCGACGGGTGCTGGACTTGGCGATGTCCACGGCCGGGAAGACGTGGCGGCTCGCCAGGGTGCGGTCGAGTTTGAGCTCGGCGTTGCCGGTGCCCTTGTACTCCTCGAAGATGACCGTGTCGGCGAGCGAACCGGTTTCGACCAGAGCGGTGGCGATGACGGTCAGCGATCCGCCGTGCTCGATATTGCGGGCCGCGCCCAGGAAGCGCTTCGGCGGGATCAGCGCCGTGGAATCCACACCGCCGGAAAGGATCCGGCCGGAGGCATGCCCGGCCATGTTGTAGGCGCGGGCGAGCCGGGTGAGGGAGTCGAGCAGGACGACGACGTCGCGGCCCTCCTCGACCAGCCGCTGCGCGCGTTCGATGGCCAGTTCGGCGATGGCGGTCTGCTGCGCGGGCGATTCGTCGAAGGTGGCGGCCACCACCTCGGCGGGCACACCGCGCGAGAGGTCGGTGACCTCCTCGGGCCGTTCGCCGACCAGCACCAGCATCAGATGGGCCTCCGGGTGGTTGGCCGCGATGCCGTGCGCGATCGCTTGCAGCACAGAGGTTTTGCCCGCCTTCGGCGGTGCGACGATGAGGGCGCGCTGGCCCTTGCCGATCGGCATGATCAGGTCGGTGACGCGGGTGGTGAGCTTGGTCGGCCCGGTTTCCAGCCGCAGCCGCTGATCGGGATGGATGGGGGTCAGGTCCCCGAAGTGCGGGCGCTTGGGCAGGTCGGTGGCCGGGTGGCCGTTGACGGTGTCGACCCGGACCAGGGGAGCGTGCTTGCCGTTCTTGGCATTCGGCTCCGCGAGGCCGGTCACGAGGTCGCCGCGGCGCAGTCCGTGCCCGCGGATCAGCCGGGCGGGGACGTGGATGTCGTCGGGGCCGGGAAGATAGCCGCTGGTGCGCAGCACTCCCGATTGGCCGTTGAGATCCAGGATTCCCGTTGTGTGGGAAAGGGTTTCGATGTGCTCGAGTGCTGGGGCCGGATCCTGTTTCGCGGGACGCGGCCGGGGTTCGATGGTGGTCATGTTGTGTTCTCCTCTGAGGGATCTGGTGACTTGTGCACCGGGAGTGAGTGATTGGAATGGCCTGAGACGGCCGATAGCGGTCGTGAACCGCCCGTGAATCCGAATGCGACCGGGCCGCTGATCCGGCTGCGCCGAATCGGTACAGCTGTGCCGGGATCGAACTCGGGGAGGGAAGAAATCTCGTGGGAGGGATGTGCCTTCGAAAAGCTGAGGTGTCTACCTGCGTCCACGGATTGCGACGCCCTCACCGTACGCCCTCTCCGATCGCCGCGCAACGATCGGCCTCGTCTGCCCCGCCGATGCGTAGCCTGGAACGCATGAGCGATGCCAAGGAACTCGCGGCGTTGTTGGCGCAGCTGCCGGACGCCGAACTCGCCGCCGTCGTGGAGGTGGCCTCGGAGGGCAAGGCCGGATTGGCGGCCCTGCACGCGGTGGCGCAGTCGCTGGCCGCCACCCTCGGTCATGCCCCCGATGTCATCGATGTGACTCCTGACACCCTGCCGGTGGAAAGCTATCCGGAGTCTGAGACGGTCGGCGCATCGGGGCAGGTGGGAGCGGGTCCCGTGGTCACCGGGGTACCGGTACCTCCTGCGGGTATCCCGTCCGCGCCCGGGATCGGCGGGTATACGAACACCGGTGTCCCTACTTTCGAGTCAGTTCGCGATAAGGTCGAGCAGCGCTACGGCACATCGCAGGGGATGGGCGAGCTCGATCGTCAGACACCGGTGGGTCGCAGCGTAGAGGAACAGTGGGATGCGCGAGCCAAGGCCGCGCGGGAACGTCTGGAACAGATTCGAAAATCGGTGCACGGCAACGATTCCGAGTAGTTCCGGCCGGTCCGCTTCGAACTTGATTGGGTGGAACCTTGACCGAGCCGCGCGAAATCGCCGAAAAGTTGCTGGATCTGCAGGTCGACTGGATTGTCGCCGAGGTCAGCGGTGACCGCTTCGCCGAAGTGATCGCCCGCGACGTGAAAGACGTGATCGGTGTCGCCGACACCATCATCTTCCGCGACGTGGTCGAGATCGATCAGGCCAAGCAGACCGTCGCCAATGTCGTCAACCTGATCGGCGGCAGCCCGGTCCTCGGTGACATGGTCCCCGTGCTGGCCGGCTCGCTCTACGAGAACATCGCCGAGAACACCGACTACACCCTCGGTGACGTGGTGGATCGGGAGCCGGTCGAGGCGCTGCTGGAGAAGATCTTCGGCATGCACCAGGCCCAGGAACGGATCCTGGAACGGCTGACCGAGAGCCCCCTGATCGCGACCGTGGCCGCCAAGTTCGTGGACAAGCTGGTCGACGATTTCATGGAGACCAACAAGCAGATCGCGGGAAAGATTCCCGGCGTCGGCTCGCTGGTCTCGATGGGCACCAATGCCGCCAAGTCGGCGCGCAAGGCCGCGGAGAAGGCAGGCGGCACCTTCATCGGCGAAATGGCGGGCAAGGGTGCGCAATTCGCGCTCAAGCGCACCAACAACGCCATTCGCGAGATGCTGCGCGACGCCCCCGTGCACGACGCGGCCATGGAATTCTGGGACCTGCACGCCGGTGAGCCGGTCGCCGGTCTCAAGGAGTATCTGTCTCAGCAGGACCTCGTCGATCTGGCGGTGATCATCCACCGGATCGCGCTGACCACCCGCAACAAGGAGTACGTCGGCGTCCTGGTGGACCAGGGCGTCGAAGTCTTCTTCGAGAAGTACGGCGACCACACCCTCGCGGCCATGCTGCCGGAGCTCGGCCTGAGCGAAGAGGTCATCGCCGAGGAGATCCTGCGCTACGGCCCGGCCGTGGTGGAGGCCGCCAAGCGCAACGGCGTGCTGGCCAAACTGATCCGCGAACGACTGGAGCCGTTCTTCCTGTCCGAGCAGGTGCTCGCGGTGCTCGCCGGGAACTGATTCCCTCCAGGGAATCGATCATGGCATCGAATCCGCGCAGACTCGATGCCATGACCGATTTCAACGACCTCGCCAACCGCTACCTCGCCCAGTGGAACGAATCCGATCCGGCCTTGCGCCGCAAGCTGATTCGGGAAATCTGGGCCGAGGACGGCGTGCAGTTCCTCGTCGATCCGCCGGAGGATGTGCGAAACGCCGCCGCCCGCATCAGTTTCCCGATTCCGCAGCTCGAAGTGCGTGGGCACGACCTGCTGGAGCGCCGGGTGGAACGGGCCTACGAGATGTTCATCGAGACCGGGCACCGATTCGTCCAGCGCGGTGCGGCGACGACCCTGCTGAAGGATGTCATCGCGTTCACCTGGTCGATGGTGACCGAGGACGGCGCCGTGGTCGGCGGCGGGATGGACGTGCTCGCTCTGAACGAGGACGGTCGCATCCGCACCGACCATCAGCACATCGGAATCGACTAGGGCTGCGTCGATTTCGTCACTGACCGTTTTCGTACACCAGGCTCAGCCGACCGTTCGGCAGTTGCTCGACCTTGGTCAGCTCCATCGCGTGCCGCGCCGATGACGGGAACAACGCCTTGCCCTCTCCCACGATCAGGGGATAGACGATCAGGCGCAGCTCGTCCACCAGACCCGCGTCCATGGCGGCGGCCGCGATGGTGGGACCGCCGATCAGGTAGATATCCTTGCCCGGTTCCCGCTTCATCGCCGCCACCGCATCCAAGTTCGCGAGGATGCGGGTGTTCGGCCACGCCACCGATTCCAGCGTGCTCGACACCACGTAGTGGGTGGTCTGCGCCGCGAATCCGGACCATTCGACATCCGCCGCCGTCGGCACCCTCCCGCTGAACGGGTGAATCTCGCTGGGCGCGGCCGCGACCCGTGACCAATACTGCTCGTACAGCGGATAGAACTCCGCGCCGAGCACGCACGCATCGATCTGCGTCGTCAGCCACGAGCCGAAGTCCTCCGGCCAGCTCTCGACCCAGTCGGCGTATCCGTCCGGCCCGCCGTACTTCCCGTCGGCCGAGATCTTGAAAGCCGCGATCACCTTGCGCATTGTCGTCTCCAGTTCGTTGGTGGCGGCCCGTACGGATCGCCGGTATGTGTTGTAGTGATCCGGGAGATCCCGAAAAATCACCGCGAGGCGGAATCCCGGGCCGCCGAGAGTTCGGTCGGGGAAGAGAGCGTGGCCATGCCGATCGGTAGCGAGGAGTTCGCGATCCTGTTCGCGCCGTACCGCCGGGAGCTGCTGGTGCACTGCTATCGCATGCTCGGCTCGGTGCACGACGCGGAAGACGTGGTTCAGGAGACGTATCTGCGAGCCTGGCGCTCGTACGACGACTTCGAAGGCCGGTCCGCACTTCGGCATTGGCTCTACCGGATCGCGACCAATGCCGCGTTGCGGGAACTGGAGAAGGGCCATCGGCGGTGGCTGCCATCGGGTTTGGGCAATCCGGTGCGCGAACCCACCGATGACCAGATGCTCGAACGGCACGATATCGCGTGGTTGGAACCGATTCCGACCACGCTCGTGCGGTCCGCCTCGGAACCACAGGATCCCGCGGACACCGTCACGCAATCGCAGAGCGTCAGGCTGGCATTCGTTGCGGCGCTTCAATATCTGTCGCCACGGCAGCGCGCCGTCCTGCTGTTGCGCGACGTGCTGGCGTTTCGAGCGTCGGAGGTCGCGGGACTGCTGGATATCAGCCTCGCGGCGGCCAACGGCCTGCTGCAGCGCGCCAGGGACAAACTGGCGGCGGCCGCGCCATCCGAGCAAACCGTCAGCGACACACTCGAACCCGACCAGCAGCATGCTCTCGACGAATACATGGCCGCGTTCGCGAACTCCGATATTCCGCGCTTACAGCGAATATTGCTGGCCGACGCGTCCCTGGAGATGCCGCCGGTGTCGACCTGGTTCTCCGGCCGTGCCGTCGTGATCGGCTTCTTCACCCCGCCGTTCAGCACCGGACCCGGCCTGTTCCGGGTTATTCCCGCCGCTGCCAACGGCCAGCCCGCCGCCGCGCTGTACCTGCGGCACGACGACGGTTCCTATCGTGCCCACGCGTTCCATGTGCTCACGCCCGCGCCCGGTGGGATCGCGCGGATAGTCGTGTTCCTCGGGCCCGCGGTCTTCGAACTGTTCGATCTTCCTGTGACCATCGACCATGCGGCAGTGGAGGGGTAGCACCGTGCGGTGCCACCCCTCCACTCATTCGAGACGGGCCCTACTCGACGACGGCGATGCCGTCGATCTCGACGAGCATCTCCTCGCGCGGGAGGCCGGTGAAAACGGTTGTGCGGCTGGGGAGTACCTCGCCGGTGGTGTGCTCGTTGACGAACTTGCCGTAAGCCTCGTTCATGATGGCGAAGTCCTCGCGCTTGGTGAGGTAGACGCGCAGCATCACCACGTCGTCGAAGCTCGCGCCGCCCGCCTCGACGATCGCCTTCACGTTCTCCAGAGTCCGGATCGTCTGCGCCGCAACATCACCCGGGTACAGGTACTCATTGGTCTTCGGGTCGACGGGCCCCTGACCGGAGACCTGCAGGAACGGGCCCTTGCGCACACCCTGGGAGAAGGTGTGCGCGGGGGCGGGGGCGTTCTCGGTGCGGATGGCGATCTTCTGGCTCATGGTCGGCCTTTCACTGGTCGGGGCTCGGGCTCCAGCCGAGCTCGGTGGAGATGGCCTCGGCGGTGCCGCGCACTTGCGGCAGCAGTCCGAGGACCTGGTCGTGATCGAGCAGCATGTCCGGCACCGACACCGACAGCGCGGCGACGGTCGCGCCGGTGCCGTCGTGGATCGGGACGGCCACGCAGTTGATGAAGCTCTCATGCTCCTCGTGGTCCTCGGCGAAGCCTTGGGCCGCAACGAGTTCGAGTTCCGCGAGGTATTGCTCCGGAGTGCGGATGGTGCGGTCGGTGTAGGGGCGGTATTCGATGCCCGCCGCGATGGCGGGCCACTGCGTGCGGGGCAGCGCGGCCACCAGCACCTTGCCGACGGCAGTGCAGTGCAGCGCGGCCGGGCGGCCGATGCGCGAGTACATGCGCACGCTGTGGGTGGCGTCGAGCTTGTCGATGTAGACGGCCTCGCCGGATTCGTAGGTGGCCAGGTGCACGGTCTGCCCGGTGTCGGCGTTCAGCGCCGCCAGGTGCGGGCGGGCCACCGTGCGCACGTCGCGGCCCTCGAGGGACCGGTTGGCCAGTTCGAAGAGCCTGGTGCCCAGCCGGTACCGGTGCTCGCTGTCATGGGTGACGAAGCGGTCCGCCTCCATGGTCTGCAGCAGCCGCAGCACCGTGGACTTGTGCACGCCGAGTCGAGTCGCCAACTGGTCCAGCGACTTCGGCTCTTCGCCGAGTTCGACCAGGAGGGTGAGGGCGCGTTGGAGGCTCTGGCTCATGAGGCAACATTCTCGGGTACGAACGAACCGGGGCGGTACTGCGTGGCAGCCCATTCGGACGGGGTTGCGGCGGCGAGGGATTCGAGGAGCGGGAGCGGAGGCAGTTCGGCGATGTCGCCGGTGCCGGTGAGCGCGGCCGCGGCGCACAGATGCCCGAAGCGCAGCAGCTGCTCGTGCGGACGGCCCTGCAGCAGGGCCGCGAGGTAGCCGCCCGCGAAAGCGTCTCCCGCGCCGATGCGTTCGGTGACCTCGAGGGTGAGGGCCGGGACCTCGAGGCGGTCCGCGCCCAGGAATCCGGTGACGGAGTGCTTGTCGTTCTTCACGATCAGATGCCTCGGCTGCGGGAACGCGGTGCGCAGCCGGTCGGCGTCGCCGATGCCGAACACCTCCTCGGCCTCGTCCGCGCCGAGGAACACCACGTCGCTGCCGCCGATGTGGCGGGCCAGGATGTCGGCGGCGGATTCGGTGCGGCGCGCCCACAGGGCGGGGCGGTAGTTGAGATCGAAGCTGATCAGCCGGCCGCGCCGGGGGAGGGCGACGAGGGCGTCGGTGAGCTCGGTCGCCGAGGTCGAGAGCGCGGTGGTGATGCCGGTGAAGTGGATGAGTTCGGCCTGGTCGAGCAGGTCGGCCGCAGTGGTCAGATCCGCCGGGGACAGTGCGCTCGCGGCGGAACCGGTGCGGTAGTACAGCATTCGGCTGGCTCCGGCGGCCAGGTCGGTGGGCCGGTCCGAACCGCTGCCACGTTCCTTCACGTACACCCCGGTCGGGCGCGTGGCGTCGACCGTGACGGCGGAGGTGTCCACGCCGCGCTCGGTGAGGTGGCGGACCAGATACCGGCCGAAGCCGTCGTCCCCGACCCGCGACATCCATCCGGTCGGCACACCCAGCTGGCTCAGCACGCAGGCGACATTCGCCTCGGCTCCACCCGCGCCGCGGTCGAACACCGGGGAGTCCTCGAGCGGTCCGGGCGCCGCGATGAGCACCGCGAGCCCCTCGCCGACGGTGACAGCCCGGGTGGTCGGCTGGATCACACCAATCTCCTTCGAATGGTTGCGGCTTTCGGACATTACGTGCAGACTAACCACCAGAAACACGATGTGCAACAAGCGTTGCAAATTATGCAATGCAGTATCGCTCTCACGGGCGATGCGAGGTTGCTTCGACCGGAAGGAGCGTCGTGGCCGTCGACAAAGGAGTCGTCGCAACGCTGAGCGACACGGTCGCCGCATGCGGTGACACCGTCCTGGGCCCGCAACACAAGTCGCTGCCACCCGCCGCCTGGGGGCTGACCGTGCGCGAGTACCTGGCCACGGCCCCGCACCTGGACGAGTTGCAGACCCCGATCCTCACCATGGACCGCTCCGCGCTCGACGCGAACCGCGCGGTCATGGCCGACTGGGCCCGCGCCGCCGGCGTCCGCCTCGCCCCGCACGGCAAGACCTCCATGTCCCCGCAGCTCTGGAAAGAGCAGCTCGACGCCGGAGCCTGGGCCATCACCCTCGCCACCGGCTGGCAGGTCCAGATCGGCCGCGCCCTCGGCCTCGGCCGCATCCTGCTGGCCAACGCTCTCCTGGACCCGGTCGCATTGCGTTGGGCCGCAGCCGAAATCGAGCGCGACCCGAACTTCGAGCTCTACAGCTGGGTCGACGGCGTCGACTCGGTCCGCGAAATGGAACGCCACCTCGAGTCCGCGCCGGTGCACGTGAAGCTGAACGTCATCGTCGAACTCGGTGGCCCACACGGCCGTACCGGCGCCCGCGGCCTCGCCGCCGCCCACGAGGTAGCCGACGCGGTCCACAAGTCCTCGCGCCTGCGCCTGGCCGGAGTCGGCGGCTACGAAGGCGCCCTCGCCCACGACCGCACCCCCGAAGGTCTCGCCGCCGTGCGGCACTACCTGGACGAGATCGCCATCCTGCACCAGGAACTCGCGGCGGCCGGACGCTACGACGAATTCATCGGCGGCCCCGGCGTTGCTGCCGACCACACCTCGCCCCGTCATCCCGGCACGTTGTCGGCCGGAAGCGACCAGGTCGCTGCGTATCCCGGCCACGAGCATGCCGGGCCGATGGGCGGGTCCTCCACCGGTATGGGCAAGACTGCTGGATCCGCGGAGGAAGCCGCCCCGGGCAGCGCCGCGAACGGGTTGCGCGAGAGCGCGATCGGTGCGCGCGCGGAGACGCGTGCCGCCGGGTTGCGGGAGGCTGCGGTCGGAGCAGCCGGTGGGGGTACTCCCGGAGCGCCGGGCGGCACCGCGCGCCGTCATTCCGGTGCGGGATCGGCCGGAATCGACTCGGACGCTGTGGATCCCGGCGGCGAAAATGCTGGACTGACGGGTGGTCCCGGCGCCTCCAGGGCCGACGCCGCTGTCGGTGCGTCCGACGCCGGACGCGCGTGCGGTGGTCGAGCGGCGATCGTGACGGCCGGGGGATCGGCGTATCCGGATCTGGTGGTCGAGCGGTTGGCGGGGCTGGCCGATGAGGGTGGCGCGCACGGGGTTCCGACTGCGGTGGTGTTGCGGTCCGGGGCTTACCTGGTGCACGACGACGGGTTCTATTCGGGGATTTCGCCGCTGGCCGCCGGGCGCTCGGAGCATCCGTTGCGGTCGGCCATGCACGGATGGGCACGGTGTGTGTCCCGCCCGGAGGTGGAGCTCGCGCTGCTCGATGCGGGTAAGCGGGATCTGCCGTTCGATGAGGGGTTGCCGGTCCCGCAGCGGATGGCGGGACCGGCAAGCATGCCGTTGCCGGAGGGGGCGCGGGTATCGGCGTTGAACGATCAGCACACCTTCCTGCGGTTGCCCGGTGGGTCGGATACCGATATTCCGGTGGGAAGTGTTGTGCGGCTCGGTCTTTCGCATCCGTGTACCGCGTTCGACAAGTGGCGGCTGATTCCGGTGATCGATGACGCCGAGGCCGAGCGGCCGCTGGTCGTCGGCTTCCTGCCGACCTACTTCTGATCGGGATGTCATGGCCGACTTACTGATTCGGAACATCGACGTCATCGACGGGACCGGTGGGGAGCGGTACCGGGCGGATGTGGTGGTCGACGGCGGGCGCATCGCGGAGATCGCCGCGCCCGGCACCGTCGCGGGAGCCGACCGGATCCTCGACGAGGGTGAGAACCTGGTGCTGGCACCGGGATTCATCGATATGCATGCGCATTCCGATCTGCATCTGCTCACCCATCCGGGGCACTTTCCCAAGCTGAGCCAGGGCATCACCACCGAGGTGATCGGTCAGGACGGGCTGTCCTACGCGCCCGTCGACGATGCCGCGCTGGCCATCGTGCGCCGCCAGATCGCCGGGTGGAACGGCAATCCCGCCGATCTCGACTTCGACTGGCGCACGGTGGGGGAGTACCTGGACCGGCTGGACCGGTCCGGGATCACCCCGAACGCCGCGTATCTGGTGCCGCAGGGCACCCTGCGCCTGATGGTGGTGGGCACCGAGAAGCGTGCCGCCACCGCGGACGAAATCCACCGCATGCGCCTGATCCTGCGACAGGCCCTGTCCGAGGGCGCGGTCGGCATGTCCAGCGGGCTCACCTACACGCCCGGAATGTACGCCGACACTTCGGAACTCGCGTCGCTGTGCGAGGTGGTCGCCGAGTTCGGCGGCTTCTACGCCCCGCACACCCGCTCCTACGGGGCCGGAGCGCTGGACGCCTACGCCGAGATGATCGAGCTCGCCCGCCGTACCGGCGTGGCCCTGCATCTCACCCACGCCACCATGAACTTCGGCGAGAACCGCGGCCGCGCACCGGAATTCCTCGCCATGATCGACGCGGCTCTGGCCGAGGGCTGCGACATCACCCTCGACACCTACCCGTATCTGCCCGGCTCCACCACGCTGTCGGCGCTGCTGCCCAGCTGGGCCATGAGCGGCGGACCGGATGCCGCGTTGGAACGCCTCGGCGATCCGGACGCCCGGGCCCGAATTGTGGCAGACGTCAATGTCAACGGTTCCGACGGCTGCCACGGCGTGACCGTCGAGTGGGAGACCATCCAGATCAGCGGCGTCGCGAACCCGGACCTGAACGAATTCGTCGGCCGCACGATCGCCGAGATCGCGACCGCGCAGGCCCGCCCGCCGGTCGAGGTGTTCTTCGACCTGCTGACCCGAGACCAGTTGGCCACCAGCATCCTTCAACACGTCGGCCACGAGGAGAATGTGCGCGCCATCATGCGCCACCACCGCCACATGGGCGGCACCGACGGCCTGCTCGCCCCCGCCCGCCCCCACCCCCGCGCCTGGGGCACCTTCCCCCGCTACCTCGGCCACTACACCCGAGACCTCGGCGTCCTCGCCCTCGAGGACTGCGTCCACCACTGCACCGGCCGCCCCGCCGCCCGCCTCCGCCTGTCCGACCGCGGCCTGATCCGCCCCGGCTACGCCGCCGACCTGGTGCTCTTCGACCCGGCCACCGTGATCGACACGGCGACCTTCGAAGAGCCCAAGCAGCAGGCACAGGGCATCCCTTACGTCCTCGTGAACGGCGAATTCGCCTTGGACGCAGGCAAACCCACCGGCATTCGCGTCGGCCGCGCCCTGCGCCTGAATGCTGCGGCCGGGGAAACCCGATGATCGCGGCAGCGTCGGGCAGCGAGCCGAGTTCCCGACGAGCCGACGCGCGCCACCGTTGGTGCGGATACCTACCGAATTTCATTCGACACCAGGCAGACCCAGCGGCGGGCGCGCGATGAACGCGAGGCCGCGAGCTATGTGGAAGGAGTTTCGATGAGCGGCGCTGTGGAGGGCGATTCGCCCGCCGTGGAGGCCATCCTGGTCGATCGCGCGCTGACCGTGGTGCGGGCGCCGGAGATCCCGGATCCGGTGGCACTGGCGAATGCGATCGCCGGGGCCGGAATCCGGGCGGTGGAACTGACTTTCACCACGCCCGGAGTCCTGGGGTACATCCGTGAGATCTCCAAGGGGGCGCGTGCCGTGATCGGCGCGGGCACCGTGTTGAGCCGGGATCAGGCCGAGTCCGCCATCGACGCGGGGGCGCAGTTCCTGGTTACTCCGGGTCTCAGTGAGCAGGTCGCCGAGGTGGCCGCGCAGCGCGAGATCCCGGTTGTCATGGGTGCTTTCACCCCCTCCGAGGTGATGCGGGCCATGGAGCTGGGGGCGGCCGCGGTGAAGATCTTTCCCGCCCGGGCGCTGGGGCCGGGCTATTTGAAGGACCTGCGCGGTCCGTTTCCCGACGTCCGCCTGATCCCCTCCGGCGGGGTCAATGCGGGCAATGCCGCCGACTTCCTCGCCCACGGGGCGGTCGCGGTCACCGCCGGAACCGATGTCGTACCACCCGCCGCCGTGGCGGCGGGCGAATGGGCCGAGATCGCCTCGCGCGCGGCCACATTCGTTCGAGCGTTGAACTGAGAGGTATCCCCATGAGCACCACCGTGGACTGGCTGCGCACCAGCACGCCGGGACTGCTGCTGCTCTGCGGTGCGGCCATCGCCGTACTGCTGATCGCGATCATCCGGTTCAAGCTGGAACCGTTCATCGCCCTGCTGCTCACCGGGCTCGGGCTGGCGCTGGCCGCCGGGCTGCCGGTCAACCAGATCGTCGGCACCGCGCTGAAATCCGGTGACTCCCTATTGGAGACCGGATTCGGCTCGATCCTGGGCCATATCGCCGTGATCATCGGCTTGGGCACCGTGCTCGGCGCGATCCTGGAACGCTCCGGCGGCGCGGATGTGCTGACCGCCAAGCTGCTGAGCCTGTTCGGCGAGAAGGGCGCTCCCGTCGCCATGGGCCTGCTCGGGCTCATCTTCGGTATCCCGGTGTTCTTCGACATCGGCATCTTCGTGCTCGCGCCGCTGGTGTATGTGGCGGCCAAGCGCGGCGGACGCTCGCTGGTGCTGTACGCCCTGCCGATGCTCGCGGGCCTGTCCATGACCCATGCCTTCCTGCCCCCGCACCCGGGCCCGGTGTCGCTGGGCGGTCTGCTCGGGGTGAGCCTGGGCTGGCTGATCGTCATGGGATTCGTCTGCGGCATACCGGGATTCATCGCGGCGGGCATCGTGTGGGGCAGCTGGATCGGCAAGCGCGTGCAGATCGAGGTGCCCGCGGACTTCCTGGTCGGCGCCGAGATCGACGGTGCCGACGGCCCGGGCACCCCGGCGGGCGACGCCGCGACCGCGACGCTGGTCAAACGGCCCTCGGTCGGCCTGATCGGCGCGATCATCGCGATCCCGCTGGTCCTCATTCTCGGCGCGACCTTCGGCAGCCAGCTGCTGACCAAGGGCTCGAAGCCATTGCAGGTCTTGACGTTCCTGGGCACCCCCGCCGTGGCCTTGCTGCTGACGGTGCTCGTCGCCTTCTACGTGCTCGGCATCCGGCGCGGATCCACGGTGCAGGAGCTCAGCGCCGTGACCGCCGAGTCGCTGCGCCCGGTCGGCATGCTGCTGCTGGTGGTCGGCGCGGGCGCGTTCTTCGGAAAGGTGATCTCCGCCACCGGAATCGGCACCGCCCTGGCCCACACCATGGCGGCGGCCGGGCTGCCGGTGATCGTGCTCGCCTATGTGATCAGCTGCGGTCTGCGCATCGCGCAGGGCTCGGCCACGGTGGCCATCGTCACCACGGGCGGCATCGTCGCGCCGCTGGTGCACGAGCAGGGCTATTCGCAGGTGGCACTGGCCCTGATCGCCATGTCCATCGCGGCCGGTTCGATCATCCTCAGCCACGTCAACGACGGCGGCTTCTGGATCATCTCGAAGTTCTTCAACATGAGCGTCAAACAGACCCTGCAGACCTGGACCGTGCTGGAAACGGTGCTGTCGGTGGTCAGCTTCGCGGTGGCCGCCGTGCTGTTCGCGATCCTCACCTGAGGTGACATTCGGGCAGAGTGGAATCAGACACTTCGGATAGGGAGACCCGCATGGACCTACCGATCGCTGGTTCCACTCTCGCCGTTTCGACCGCGTCCACCATCTACCAGCTCTCCCTCGAGGCCGGCGCCTACGTGCTGAACATCGAGGGCGAGGCCGCGGTGCACAGCCCCAACGGGGCCAGCCTGCACCGGATTCCGGGCGAGCCGCACACCGAGGACCTCGCCGCCGCCCTCACCGGCGTGATCGTCGCGGCCGTCGTCTCCGACTCCGGGGAACTGCGCATCGATCTGGAATCCGGTCACCGCCTGGTGGTCGAACCCGACCGCTATTTCGAGGCGTGGAACCTCACCGCGCCCGGCCGCTATCTGGTGGTCTGCATGCCCGGCGGCGAGCTGGCCGTCTGGTCGGCCGAAACCTGATCGGCGTGTTCGAGTTTCGCCGGGTGCTTGTCCGTGGAGAAATGCTGCCGGTAGCGTTCGGGGGTGGTGCCGAGACGGCGGGTGAAGACGCGGTGCAGGGTCTCGCCGTGGCGGTAGCCGACCTGGCGGGCGATCGCGCCGACGGTCAGCTCGCTGGACTCCAGCAGGCGGCGGGCCGCCTCCACGCGCAGGTCTTCCACGAAAGCCGCGGGCGTGCTGCCGGTCTCGGTGCGGAAGGCGCGCGCGAACTGGCGCTCGCTCATGCCCGCGCGGCGCGCCAGTTCGGCCACCCCGAGATCGTCGCCGAGATGATCGGGCAGCCACTGCTGAACCGCGCGGATGGCCGGCGTGCGGGCGGGCTGGGCCCGCATCTGCGCGCTGAACTGGTCCTGCCCGCCGGTGCGCCGGGTGAACATCACCGATACCCGCGCGACCAGGGCGGCGGTTTCGCGGCCGTGGTCGTCCTCGACCAGCGCCAGCGCCAGATCCAGGCCCGCCGTCATGCCCGCGGAGGTCCAGCGATTGCGGTCGTGCACGTAGATGCGGTCCGGCTCCACGGTGATCCGCGGATAGCGCTGCGCCAGTAGCGCGGTCGAGGCCCAATGGGTGGTGGCCCGGTAGCCGTCCAGCAGTCCGGCGGCGGCCAGCAGCAGCGCGCCCGCGCACACCGATGCCACCCGTCGTGCCTTGCGGGCCAGGGCGGGCAGCTCCGGGACCACCTGCGCGGCCCCCGGGCCCTGGACATCGCCACCGACGACGATGAGGGTGTCGAAGTCCGGACCGGCGGCGATGTCGTCGAGGGAATGCGCGACGGTGACGGTCAAGCCGCCGTCCGCGGTGATCGGACGGCCGCCGGGCGCGGCCGTGAGCAGCCGATAGGGCTGTGCGGGGGAAGCGTCCCCCGCGGCCGGGTCGTCGTCCACGGTGATCGTGTGCCCGCGCAGTTCCGGCGGCAGCCGTTGCGGTGGCGTCTCGGCGATCCCGTTGACCACCGAGAACACATCCAGCGGCCCGGCCAGTTCGGATATCTGCATGCCTTGGAAGACGACGAAGACGATGGTGCGAGGGGCGGGCACCTCGCCATCATCGCAGTCCCCGGGCACGGCCGCCACGGTCAGTGGCTGACCGGATCGGACGCGGTGCGGGCGGCGTGCCGGTCCAGGAACGGGATGATCAGCTCGGCCATCCGGTCGGCGGATTGGGCGTGCGGGTAGTGGCCGCCGCCCTCGACCATCGCCACCTTGCCGAGCCCGAGCGGCATGGCGTCGACGACCCGCCGCGCCTCGGCCTCGGGATCGGCGAAATCGGGATCCTGGGTGCCGAAGAGCACCAGTGCGGGACAACGGATTTCGGCGATGCGCGCGTGGGCGTCGGCGGGGGTGGTGGCGCCGGTCTTCATGAATTCCTCCCAGCGCCCGGGCTGCCGCAGCAGGGCCCGGAGTCCGGCGATGAACTGCGCGTGGTCGGCGGGCTTGGTCGGGTAGGCGATGTCGAGGTAGCGGAACCACCATCCGAACGACTTCAGTCCCTGGGTCAGGCCCAGCCGGACCATTCCGCGGCGGTAGCGTCGGCTGGTGAGCATCGCGCCCGGGTAGAACCGCTGGGTCAGGGTGAACGGGTCGACTTCCACGATGGCGCTGACCAGTTCGGGGGCTTCGGCCGCGGCGATGGTGGCCGAACCGCCGGACAGCGAATGGCCGATGATCACGGCCGGGCCCCCGAAATGCCGGATCACGCCGAGCAGATCGAGGGCCACGTCGGTGCGGCTGATGGCCTCTTTCCCGGTCACCGAGGGCCAGCCCATGCTGGACTCGCCGTGCCCGCGCATATCGGCATTGACCACCCGGTACCCGGCGGCGACCAGCGGCCCCACCAGATGCCGGAACTCCTGCCGCCAGGTGCCCATGCCGTGCGACAGCACCACCAGCGGTCCGTCTCCGGCCACGTCGCACGCGATCCGTCCGTGCTCGAGGGTTACGAACTCGGTCATCTTCCCGGTCCTTCCAAGCGATGTCGTTCCCGCCGCGTTGTGCGGCATGCCGGAATTGAACGCCGGAAACGGGAGCCGGCCGAGGGCTCGGGCCGGACGGATCAGTCGTATGGCAGATCCGGTCAGTCGCTGACCATGCTTGCCACCGCCGCCCGGTCGGGTGCGCCGAACCAGGTGGTGAGCGCGTCGCGCAGGGCGGGAACGGCGGTGTCCGGGGACTCGTCCACCGTTGCGGCCCAGGCGATATGGGCGTCCGGGCGGATCAGCAGGGCGTCGGCCGGACGGTCGGCCGCGGTGGCGGTGCGGAGGTCGACGCGATCGGACCAGTCCTCGGCGAGAAGGCGCAGATCCTCGCGATCGGACAGGAACAGCAGTACCGGACGGGCCGCGTGCAGCAGATCGGCGACGGTGCCCTCTCCCTGCTCGGTCCGCAACGGCAGGTCGGGGACGACGGTGCCTGTCAGCGGGTGCCGGTTGGGAGCGGGCAGCGGATAACGCAGTTCGGTACCCGCGATGAGCGCGGCCAGGCGATGCAGTGCGGGCTCGTCGACCAGCATCTCCTGGAACAGCTCGCGCAGCGCCTGGGCCGCCGGGTCGTCGCCGCGCCGCAGCGCCACCTGCGCCTGGGTCTGCATCATGATGCGGGTGCCCGCGAAATGGCGTTCGTCGTGATAGCTGTCCAGCAGTCCCGCCGGCGCCCGGCCGTGCAGTTCGGCGGCCAGCTTCCAGGCCAGGTTGACCGCGTCCAGCATGCCCGCGTTCAGCCCGACACCCGTCATCGGGAAGCCGTGGGCGGCGTCACCGGCCACCAGAATCCTTCCGGCGCGGTACCGTTCGGCCTGACGGGCCTGGAACTGATAGCGCGACAGGCGAATCGGATCGGTCAGCGGCAGCTCGACGCCGAGGACGCGGCGGATGCTGTCCTGCAGCTCGGTCAGGGTCATCGGTTCGTTGTCGTCGGTCTCGCCGGCCGTATCCTCGGTGACCTGGATCATCACCGTGCGCGCGGGGGAGACCGGTCCCATCGCGAACACGCCGTGATCGGTGCGGGTGAATCCGGTGGGAACGACGCCGTACCCGTCGATCTCGATGGTGCCGTCCGCCAGCACCGTCACCGAATCCGGCACGCTGACCTGCCCCAACCGGTTGACCTCCGGATAGGTGGTGCCGGGAAAGCCGATACCGGCCAGATCACGGACCCGGCTGCGGGTTCCGTCGCAGGCCACCACATAGCCTGCGGTGAGCCGGTATTCGCTGTCCGGTCCCTGAACCTCAACGGTGACGGCGGCATCGTCCTGCTCGACACCGATCACCGCGTGCCCGCGCCGCACCTGCGCACCGAGCTCGCTCGCCCGATCATCGAGCAGCTGTTCGAGTTTCGGCTGCGGCAGGTGCATGGCCTTCAGCGGCGAATCGGCCAGCGGACTGAGATCCACCTGCATTCCGCCGAACGGAACAGCGGTCATCGGCCCGGCGTCCGAGCCGATCTCCCGGAGTCGTTCCGTCAGACCCCGATAGCCCAGCACTTGCACGATCTGCCCACCGAGGCCATTGGCCTTCGGTACGGTCCGCAGTTGCGGCGACCGCTCCAGGACCACCGGCATCACCCCGGCCAGCCGCAGTTCGGCGGCCAGCATCAGGCCCGTCGGGCCCGCACCCACGATGATCACGTCGGCATCCGTATCACGCACTCGCACTACCCCGTTTCCGTGGACATTCGCTACGGTCGGCGATTCTGCAGCATCGACGGGGTCTTGCCGCAAGCCCCGGGGTGCGATATACGTTGAAGAGGGAAGGGATTCGAGATCCTTTCCCGCTTCCATATCCGGGCTCAGCGGGTCATCGGCCGAGATGCTGCCACAGGGACCATGCCCCGGAGCGTCGACGGCCACGACGGTGTACCGGCTCTCGGCGGCCAGGTGCCGTGCGTCGGCGACCAGGGCACGCCGGTGATGTCGCCGAGGAGGAAGTCGCGTTCGAGGATGCCGTTGTCCAGCGTCTCCGCGGGCATCAGGACCCGGCTTCGGCGCCGAGCTTGTGGCGCAGCACCTTTCCGCTGGGGTTGCGGGGGAGCTCGGTGAGGCGGACGAACTGCTTGGGGATCTTGTAGCGCTCGAGGCGGGCTCGGATGTGGGTCTTCAGCTCCTCGTCGCCGGGTTCGGCGCCGGTGGTCACCAGGTAGGCGCGCAGGACCTGACCGTAGTCGTGGTCGGGGACGCCGATCACGATCACGTCGGTGACGGCCGGGTGTTCGGCCAGCGCGTTCTCGACCTCGCGGGGATAGATGTTCTCGCCGCCCGAGACGATCATCTCGTCGTCGCGGCCGTCGATGTAGAGCCGGCCCTGCGCGTCCAGATGGCCCATGTCGCCGACGTTGACGTAGCCGTCGCGAATCTCCTTGGCGGGTGCGGAACCTCCGTGATCGGCGGTGTAGCCGTGGAAGCCCAGGCCCCCGCGCACGAAGATGGTGCCGGTCTCGCCGACGGCGGCCGGGGTGCGGTCGGCGCGCAGAATGCGGACGGAGACACCGAGAATGGGGCGGCCGACGGTCTTGGGGGAATGCTCGAGGTCGGCGGGGGTCGCGATCGACACGACGCCCGCCTCGGTGGAGCCGTAGCCGTTGATCAGCCGGGGGCCGTAGTCGCGCAGGAACGTTTCGATGGTGTTCGGGGAAATCGGTGCCGCACCGGTCAAGGCCAGGCGCAAGGTGCCGAGCTCGTAGCGGCGGCGGACCTCCGCCGGCAGCGCCGCGAGGCGCTGGATCATGATGGGGACGCCGATGAACACCGTGGCGCGATGGCGTTCGATAGCGGCCAGCGCCAGTTCGGGATCGAAGCGGCGGCGCGTGACAACCGTTGCGCCCAGGGCCAATTGGCCCGCGAGCGCGCCGAGTCCGAAGCCGTGGAAGAACGGCGGCGCGACGATCGCGGTATCGCGGTGCCCGAGACGGCTGGCGGCGGCCAGCGACGCGGCGGCCTCCAGCGCGGGCCGCAGGCCGACCTGGCGGGCCACGCCCTTGGCCATGCCGGAGGTCCCCGAGGTCAGCAGGGTGATCTTCGACGGCCGACCGGCGCGCGGCGGGGACAGATGATGGTGCCGCGCAAGCTGGTCCAGGGTCGGAAGATCGGATTCGGCCGCCTCGTCGACCCAGCCGCGCACCCGCAGGCCGGGGTAGCCCGCCTCGGCGACCGCCGCCAGATACTCGTCGTCATGGACGAGCACATCCGGCGCGTGCCGCTCCAGGATCCGGGCCAGCTGGGCGGCGGGCAGCTCGGTATTGAGGAAGACGAGCTCGCATCCGAGCCGGCTGCCCGCGATCATCGCCTCGACGAAGCCGCGGTGATTGCGGCACAGGATGCCCAGCGTCCGCGCGCGGGGAGCCAGCGAATGCAATGACGCCGCAATGGCTTCGGACCGGCGCACGAGCTCGCGGTAGGTGACCGCACCGGCCTCGTCGATGACCGCGATGCGATTCGGATACCGGGCCGCGGAGATGGCGATGATCAGGCCGAGGGACGGGCCGTAGGCGCGATATCCGCGGGCGATGGACAGCGCGGCGACCGGACCGACCGGGCGGAGCGCGCCCGAGCCAGCGACGGCGGAAAGGGCTGTGCCCCAGTCGAAGACGGCATTATCGCGCATCGCTCGTCCCCTTCCCGTCGACCGCGCGCAGTGCGGCGTCGGTATCGCCGAGTCGCTGGTAGACGGCGGTGGTGGCGATCTCCATCGGGACCCGCAGGATCGGCGTCAGCACTGCGGTCGCGTATCCGTAGGCGGGAATCATGATGCGCGGCTTGGTGATCAGCGCCCGCGCCACTCCGGTGGCCGCCTCGGCGGGGGACTGTCCGGGCAGCGCCGACATCCACCGGCTGGGCGCGCTCATCCGGGTGTGCATGAGCCCGGCGTAGATGGTGGTGAGGGTGACCCCGTCGGGGCGGGCCTCCATGCCCACCGCCCGCATCCACACGTCGAAGGCCGCCTTGGACGACAGGTAGAAGCCCCACTTCGGCACGACCGGGAAGAGCACGCCGACCGTCGAGATGTTCACGATGTGCCCGCTGTGCCGGGCCCGCATGCTCGGCAGCAGGGCGAGGGTGAGCCGGATCGGGCCGAGATAGTTGGCGGTCGAGGTCGCGGTCAGATCCTTGGGCCGGTCGTAGGACAGGTGGATGGAGCGCCGTAATGACTTGCCCGCGTTGTGGATCAGATAGTCGACGTGGTCGAAGCAGGCCAGGATCTCCTCGGCGAACGCCGAGATCGACTCCGGTTCGGCCAGATCCAGGCGGATCGCGACCGCCTTGCCGCCCGCGGCCGTGATCTCGGCGGCGATCGCCTCCAGCTGATCGACTGAGCGCGCGCCCAGCACGACGGTCGCCCCGGCGGCGGCCAGCATGCGGGCGGTCTCCGCGCCCAGGCCGTGGGAAGCGCCGGTGACCACCGCGATCTTGCCTTCGACCTCGCGGCGCAGGCGTTCCCGGTCGGAGATGCCGCGCGGGCCGATGAGCCGGGCGGCGGCCCGCCCGATCGGCCCGGCGGCGAGGGCATTGCTGGGTCGGTGCAGGGGATCCACTAGCTCGTCTCTTCTCGTTCGGTGCGCTGCGAGCCGTCCAGATTCAGCAGCGCCGCGATGGTGCGCGAGGTCAGGGTGATGGACGGGTCGAGCGCCAAAGCCGTTTGCACCGTGGCGAATCCGGCGGCGAGCACCAGGCTCCGCAGGGTGTCGCGATCCGGATCGGGCTCGGCGAGCCACCGCGCGGTGGCGCCCTCGATGAAGGCCAGCCAGCCGTCCATGGCGATGCGAACGGTCGCGTTGTCGCCCGCGGAGACGATCTCGGTCAGCAGCGCCTCGACCAGCCGGTCCCGATGCCGCTCGTGCTGGGCCAGCAAACGCTCGTCGGCTCCCGCGCGCGGCGTCATGAGCAGCCCGGTGCCGTGCTGCTGCACGAAGTCCAGATAGATCCCGAAGCCCTGAGTCATCCGCTCGAGCGCGGCTCCCCGCAACTCCTGCAGCCGACCCCAGAAGTCCTCGAAGACCGCCTCGTGCACGGCCAGATACAGCTCGTACTTGCCCCCGAAGTGGTATCCGATCGACCCGGCCGCGGCACCCGCCGCCGAGGCGATCTCGGCGATGGAGACCTCCTCGTACCGCTTGGCCGAGAATGCGGTCCGCCCGGCGTCGAGCAGCGCCGCGCGGGACTGCCGCCCGCGCCGGTTATCGCCCGGCCCACTTTTTGAATCGCGTTCAACTTTGGCCACGACAGCAGCATAACCAACTTTTTGAACCGGATTCAAGAACTGATTCCGGGGCCGGTGCTGGGTAGGCTGCCACCATGACCGTGGGTGCTGATATCGGTCCGATGGGCGATGTGGACGCGTTCGATCGGTTGCGGCCGTTGCTGTTCACCATCGCCTACGAGCTGCTCGGCAGTGCCGCGGACGCCGAGGACGTGGTGCAGGACAGCTACCTCCGCTGGCGCGGCACCGATCGCACGACGGTGACCCACGAGCGGGCCTATCTCACCCAGATCGTCACGCGGCAGGCGCTCAACCATCTGCGCACCGTCCGACGCCGCCGCGAGGAGTACGTGGGCAGCTGGCTGCCCGAGCCCATTCGCACCGACAACGACGCCAGTCACGATGTGCTGCTGGCGGAATCGGTGTCCATGGCCATGCTGCTGGTGCTCGAGACCCTGGGGCCGACCGAGCGCGCGGTATTCGTGCTCTCGGAGGTGTTCGGGCACAGCCTGGTCGACATCGCGGGCATGCTCGGCAGATCCGACGCCAGCGTGCGCCAGATCGCGCACCGGGCCCGCGCGCATGTGCGTTCGCGCAAGAAGCGGTTCGAACCCGACTCCGAGACCAGTCGCGCGGTGATCGGCAAGTTCCTGCGCGCCGCGCAGACCGGCGATGTGCAGACGCTCATGGACGTGCTCGCCCCCGACATCGTGCAGATCTCCGACGGCGGCGGCAAGGTCAGCGCGGCCCGGCGTCCGGTGGTCGGGGCGGAGAAGGTCGCCGCCTATCTGATCGGCCTGGTGCGAAAGAGCCTGACGGACATGACCATCGAATTCGGCACCTATAACGCGCTGCCCGCGGTGCTGCTGCGCGGCGCGGACGGGCAGCTGGACACGGTTCAGATGATCGAGGTCGATGGGGAACGCATCGTCGGGCTGTACGCGGTCCGCAATCCCGATAAGCTGCGGACCGCCGAGCTGACCCGCGCGCTCGTCCGGTGACTACTGCTCCAGTAGCCGCTGAACCGTTGCGTAGCTGGGGATCTCGCCGTCCAACCGCTGTCCGTCGGCGACGGATTCGGCGGTGGACACCGCGGCCGCCAGGGCCGCGCGATACAGCAGCGAGCCGGTGCTGATCCGTCGCACCCCGAGCTCCGCGAGCTCGGCCACGGTCGATCCGGTAGGGGAGAACAGGACGTTCAGCGGCGCGGTCAAAGCCGAAGTGAGCGTCCGGATCTGCGCGGGATCGCTGACACCGGGCACGAAAATGCCGTCCGCGCCACACTTCTCGTAGTACAGGACGCGGTCGAGGGTGGAGTCCGCGTCGATGCCCAGCCAGTGGGTATCGGTGCGCGCGTTGACGAAAAGCTCCGGAACCCTGGCCTTCACGGCCGCGATCAGCGCGCCGTGCGCCTCGGGGTCGGCCAGCTCGGCATTGGATCGGCTGTCCTCCAGATTGATTCCCGCGATGCCGACCGCGACGAGCTCGGCGCAGAACTGAGCCACCTCACCGGGGTCGGTGCTGAATCCGCCCTCGATATCCACGGTCACCGGAACCGGAAGCCGCCCGAGTCGCCGTGCCAGCGACAGGGTTTCGTCGCGGGTCGCCGCCGTCCCGTCGGGCAGCCCCGCCGCCGCTGCCACCCCGAGGCTCGTGGTCCCGACGGCCGGGAATCCGGCCTCGGCGAGCATGGCCGCCGAGCCGTAGTCCCACGCGTTCGGCAGCATCAGCGGCCGATCACCGTGGTGCAGACTGCGAAAGACGTCGGTCTTCGTCATTGTGCCGCTCCGCTTCTCGCGGCAGCCGTACTGCCGGTCAGTTCACGCAGGGAATCTTCGAACCGATCGTAGTGGTGACGGGCTTGCCGGAATCCGGGGCGTCGGAGTTGGCCGCGTCCGTGGTGGCGGCGGCCGCCAGCGAATTGCCGTTGCCGCCGGCGGTCGTGGTCGGGCTGGTGGTGGCCAGCGACGGGCCGAGCGAGGACGGGATCTCGAGATCCGCGCCCACGACCAGCTTCACGTGCCCGGACGACACATAGCTCGACTTGCTCACCGGAATCCCGCCGAACATCTCCGAGAGCTGCTTGGCGTCGACGTCCGCGCCCGCGCCGTAGTAGACCGCCGACGTGGTGCCGTCCGAGGAGGTGGCGTTGGCGACGTCACCGGCGGGGAATCCCTTGGCGGTCAGCAACTTCGACACGTTCGCGGCCTGGCCCGGGGTGCCGCTGGCATTGACCACGTCCAGCGTGGAGGTGGGCGTGGTGGCCGGGGCGCTGGGCGCGGCGGGTGTGGTCACGCCGAACGCCTCGCGCACGGTCTTCTTGATGGCCACCGGATCGATGATGTTGACGTCCTGGCCGTCGACATTGTCGTAGCGCAGCACCGGCAGGGTGCGGAACTCCACGGTCGGCGACTCGGCGCGGCCCACGGTGGTGGCGAAATCGGTGAGGCTCCAGCCGTCGGAGAGCACCACGTCCTTGTGCGCCACATCCATCAGGGACTTGAGCCGGCCCGGATTGGCCAGGGTGCCCGAGCTCTTCATGGAGTTGGCGACCGAGGTGAGGAACGCCTGCTGCCGGTGGGTGCGGTCGAGGTCGCCGTTCTCGAGGCCGTGGCGCTGGCGCACGAACGCCAGCGCGTCGGAGCCGTCGAGGTGCTGCGGCCCGGCGGGGAACACCGCGCCGGAGTAGTAGCTGTCGTCCACGGCGTGATTGAGGCAGACGTCGACGCCGCCGAGCGCGGTCGCCAGATCGTAGAAGCCCGCCAGGGAGATCTCGGCGAACCGGTTGATCGGCACGCCTGTGAGGGCTTTCACAGTCTGAACGATGCTCGCGCGTCCGGCTTCCCGGCCGAGGCGCTCGAGCTCGGGCCCGTCGGACATGCCGTTGTTCTTCTGCTTCTCCTCTTCCTGGTACTTCCGCAGGCCGTACGACTCCTTGATCTTGGCGTGGTCGTAGCCCTTGATGCCCTGTACCGGGACGTAGTCGTCGCGCGGAATGGAGAACGCGACGATGTGTTTCAGATCCTTCGGAATGTGCACCAGGATGAGCGAATTGGCGTTGTAGCCGCCCTCCGAGCCGTCGCCGGCGTGCAACTGGTCCAGGATCTCCTTGGGTAGATCGTTGCCGTTCAGGTCTTTTCGGGTATCCAGACCGATCAGCAGCATATTGATGTCGCCGTCGAGGTTCACGTCCTCGGGCGCGATCGCGCCCGAGCGGACGAAGCCCTGATCGAAATCCATACGGCCGTACCAGACCATGCCCGTGACGCCGATCACCACCGTGGCGACCAGTGCCGACATACCGCGGCCCGCGAGGCGTAGACGACGATCCCGGTCCTTCTGGGCGGGGGTGCGCTCCGGTTTGCCGGCGGTGCGCCGCTTGTCCGCGCGCCGACGGGTGGCGGCCGGTTCGGCACGCCGGGAGCGGCGGGGAGTCGGGCTGGGCGTCTCCGGTGCCTCGGGGGTGCGGCCCGCCTTGGGACCGACGATCGGCAGCGGTTGGGTGGCGTCGTCGTACATGGCGCTGTCGAGTGTGCCGTAAGCGGCGCTCCCTGTCAGATTCTCGACCCGTTGTGAATGAGCTTGCACAGTCGTGCATAATCATCACATGGCGGATGTCTCGAACGGGCCCCTGCGGGTCGCGGTAGCTGGTGCGAGCGGGTACGCGGGCGGTGAAGTCCTGCGACTGCTGCTCGGGCACCCAGCCTACCGAAGCGGGCGCCTCGAGATCGGGGCGCTGACCGCGGGGTCCAATGCCGGTACCACCCTGGGTGAGCTGCAGCCGCATCTGCTGCCGCTGGCCGACCGGGTGCTCGGGCCCACCACCGTCGAGGAACTGGCGGGCCACGACGTGGTCTTCCTGGGTCTGCCGCACGGGCAGTCCGCGGCGATCGCCAAGGCATTGCCGGAGTCCACCATCATCATCGACTGCGGTGCGGATTTCCGGCTCACCGACAGCGCGGCCTGGGAGAAGTACTACGGCTCCCCGCATGCGGGCAGCTGGCCCTACGGGCTGCCGGAGCTACCCGGCGGCCGCGAGCGGCTGCGCGGCGCGACCCGGATCGCGGTGCCCGGCTGCTACCCGACCGTGTCGAGCCTGGCGCTGGCCCCGGCCATCGCGGCCGGGATCATCGAACCGCGGGTGAATGTGGTTGCGGTGAGCGGCACTTCGGGCGCGGGCCGCAAACTCGATGTCGGACTGCTGGGTTCGGAGGTCATGGGCTCGGTGCGGGCGTACGGTATCGCGGGCGCGCACCGGCACACCCCGGAGATCGCGCAGAACCTCAAGGCCGCCAGCGGATCGGAGACAGACGTGACCGTGTCGTTCACTCCGGTCCTGGCCCCGCTGCCGCGCGGCATCCTGGCCACCTGCACCGCGTCCACCAACGTCGACGCCGCGCAGGCCCGCGCCGTCTACGAGAAGGCTTACGCCGACGAGCCTTTCGTGCACCTGCTGCCCGAAGGCGTGCTGCCGCAGACCGGTTCGGTGCTCGGCTCCAATGCCGTCACCCTGCAGGTGACCGTGGACACCGACGCCGGGCTGCTGGTGGTCATCGGCGCGATCGACAACCTGACCAAGGGCACCGCGGGCGCCGCGGTGCAATCCATGAATCTGGCTCTCGGAATCGACGAGACCGCAGGACTTTCCACCGTAGGAGTGGCACCGTGACCATCGGGACTATCGACAACGGCAAGCTGGTGCGGACCCAGGGCGTCACCGCGCCGCTCGGCTTCCGTGCCGCGGGTATCGCCGCGGGCATCAAGAAGAGCGGCAAGGCCGATCTGGCGCTGGTGTTCAACGAAGGCCCGGAATACGCGGCCGCCGGTGTCTTCACCCGCAACAAGGTCAAGGCCGCGCCGGTGCTGTGGTCGCAGCAGGTGCTCAGCGACGGGCAGCTGCGCGCGGTCATCCTGAACTCCGGCGGCGCCAACGCGTGCACCGGTCCGGGCGGCTTCCAGGACACCCACGCCACCGCCGAGGAACTCGCGAAGGCGTTGAGCAACTGGGGAACCGAGACCGGGGCGGGCGAGATCGCGGTCTGCTCCACCGGTTTGATCGGTGACCGGCTGCCGATGGACAAGCTGATCCCGGCCGTCACCGAGATCGTGCACGAGATGGGCGGCGGGCTGTCGGGCGGCGCGGAAGCGGCGCGGGCCATCATGACCACCGACACCGTGCCGAAAGAGGCCGCGTTCCACCACAAGGACAAGTGGAACGTGGGCGGCATGGCCAAGGGCGCGGGCATGCTCGCCCCGTCGCTGGCCACCATGCTCGTGGTGCTGACCACCGATGTGATCGCCACGCCGCAGCAGCTGGACGAGGCGCTGCGCAACGCGACCGAGTACACCTTCGACCGGCTCGACGTGGACGGTTCCTGCTCCACCAACGACACCGTGCTGCTGCTGGCCAACGGCGCGTCCGGGGTCACCCCGAGCCAGGCGGACCTGAACGCGGCCGTGCTTGCGGTCTGCGACGATCTGGCCGAGCAGCTCATGTCCGACGCCGAGGGTGTCACCAAGCGGGTGCACATCACCGTGAAGGGCGCTGTCAGCGAAGAGGAAGCGCTGATCGGCGCGCGGGCGCTGGCCCGCGACAGCCTGGTCAAGACCGCGTTCTTCGGTTCGGACCCGAACTGGGGTCGCGTGCTGGCCTCGATCGGTATCGCGCCCATCGAACTGGATCCGAACCGGGTCTCGGTGTCGTTCAACGGATCTCCGGTGTGCGTCGACGGCGTGGGCGCGCCGGGCGCGCGTGAGGTGGACCTGTCCGGGGCCGACATCAACGTGCTGGTCGACCTCGGCCTGGGCGACGGTGAGGCCACCGTCCGCACCACCGACCTCTCGCACGGCTACGTCGAAGAGAACTCGGCCTACAGCTCATGAACGATGTGGTGAAACAGCTTTCGGCCCTCGACAAGGCGCACGTCCTCGCCGACGCGCTGCCGTGGCTGCAGAAGTTCCGCGACAAGATCGTGGTCGTGAAGTACGGCGGCAACGCCATGATCGACGACGAGCTGAAGCGGGCGTTCGCGGCGGACATGGCATTCCTGCGCACCGTCGGCGTGCATCCGGTGGTGGTGCACGGCGGCGGGCCGCAGATCAGCGCCATGCTGAAGAAGCTCGGCATGACCGGCGAGTTCCGGGGCGGCTTCCGGGTCACCACGCCCGAGGTCATGGACATCGTGCGCATGGTGCTGTTCGGTCAGGTGGGCCGGGAACTGGTGGGGCTCATCAACGCTCACGGCCCGTACGCGGTCGGCATCTCCGGTGAGGACGCGCACCTGTTCACCGCCACCCGGCGCACCGTGCTGGTCGACGGCGAGGCCACCGATATCGGGCTGGTCGGCGACGTCACCGCCGTGGAACCCTCGGCCGTGCTGGATCTCATTGCGGCGGGCCGGATTCCGGTGGTGTCCACCATCGCCCCCGACGCGGACGGCGTGGTCCACAACATCAACGCCGACACCGCGGCGGCCGCGCTGGCCGAGGGTATCGGCGCGGAGAAGCTGGTCATCCTCACCGATGTGGAGGGCCTGTATACGAATTGGCCCGACCGGTCCTCGCTGACCAGCCGCATCGACACCGACGAGCTTGCCAAGTTGCTGCCGTCGCTGGACGAGGGCATGGTGCCCAAGATGGAAGCCTGCCTGCGCGCCGTCGAGGGCGGCGTCCCGACGGCGCACGTCATCGACGGGCGGGTCGCGCATTCGGTCCTGCTGGAACTGTTCACCGGGGAGGGCATCGGCACGATGGTCACTCCCGCACAGGAGATCTCATGAGCACAGCCGACCTTCGGCAGCGGTGGAGCACCGCCCTGATGAACAACTACGGCACCCCCAAGGTGGCGCTGGTGCGCGGCGCGGGCGCGGTGGTCTACGACGCCGACGGCAAGCGGTACCTGGACTTTCTGGGCGGCATCGCGGTCAACAGCCTCGGGCACGCGCATCCGGCGATTCTGGCGGCGGTCACCCAGCAGCTGGGGACGCTGGGGCACGTCTCGAATCTGTATGCGTCCGAACCGGTCATCGAATTGGCGGAGCGACTGCTCGCGCACTTCGGCGACGGCAACGGCAAGGCGTTCTTCTGCAATTCCGGCACCGAGGCCAACGAGGCCGCGTTCAAGATGGCGCGGCTGACCGGCAAGACCAAGATCGTCGCCTGCGAGGAGGCGTTCCACGGACGGACCATGGGCGCACTGGCGCTCACGGGTCAGCCGTCCAAGCGGGCCCCGTTCGAGCCGATGCCGCCCGGCGTCGTGCACGTGCCCTACGGCGACGCGCTGGCGCTGGCCGCCGCGGTCGACAAGAACACGGCCGCGGTGTTCCTGGAACCCATCATGGGTGAGAGCGGTGTCGTGGTGCCCCCGGCCGACTACCTGGCCAAGGCCCGCGCCATCACCAAGGACCAAGGCGCACTGCTGATCCTGGACGAGGTGCAGACCGGTATCGGCCGCACCGGCGCGTTCTACGCGCATCAGGCGGCGGGCATCGTGCCCGATGTCATCACCCTGGCCAAGGGGCTCGGCGGCGGCCTACCCATCGGTGCCGTACTGGCCCAGGGCGCGGCGGCGGATCTGCTGCAGCCCGGCATGCACGGCACCACCTTCGGCGGCAATCCCGTCTGTGCCGCGGCGGCGCTGGCCGTGCTGCGGACCATCGACGAGGAGGGGCTGCTGGCTCATGTCGAGACGGTCGGCAAGATCCTGGTCGACGGCATCGAGAATCTCGATCACCCGCTGGTCGACCACGTGCGGGGAGCGGGTCTGCTCATCGGCATCCAGCTGACCGCCGACGTTTCCGCTCAGGTCGACACGGCCGCGCGGGAGGCGGGCTACCTGCTGAACCCGGCCAAGCCCAATGTGATTCGGCTCGCGCCGCCGCTGGTTCTCACCGAAACTCAAGCCGAGAACTTCCTGTCCGACCTGCCCGGCATTCTGGATGCCGCCCAGGCCCCCGAGGAGAACAAGTGACCATCCGGCATTTCCTGCGTGACGACGACGTCACCCCCGCCGAGCAGGCCGAGATCCTCGCCATCGCGGCGGAACTGAAGGCCGCGCCGCTCTCGCGCCGGCCGCTGGACGGGCCGCGCGGTGTGGCGGTCATGTTCGAGAAGAACTCCACGCGCACCCGCTTCTCCTTCGAGATGGGCATCGCGCAGCTCGGCGGGCACGCCGTCGTGGTGGACGGGCGCGACACCCAGCTGGGCCGCGAGGAGACCCTGGCCGACACCGGCCGGGTGCTGTCGCGGTACGTGGACGCCATCGTGTGGCGTACTTTCGAGCAGACCCGCCTCGACGAGATGGCCGGTGCTGCAACGGTTCCCGTGGTGAACGCGCTGTCCAACGAGTTCCACCCGTGCCAGGTGCTGGCGGACCTGCAGACGCTCAAGGAGCGCAAGGGGTCCGATCTGAGCGGCCGCAACCTCACCTACCTGGGCGACGGCGCCAACAACATGGCGCACTCGCTCATGCTGGGCGGCGTGACCGCGGGCATGAACGTCACCATCGCTGCCCCCGAGGGTTTCGAGCCGCTGGGCTGGATCGTCGACGCCGCGCAGAAGCGGGCCGCCGAAACCGGTGCCAGCATCACGATCACAAACGACCCGCAGGCCGCCGCCGAGGGCGCGGACGCGCTGGTCACCGACGCGTGGACCTCCATGGGCCAGGAGAACGACGGCCGCGATCGGGTCGCTCCCTTCCGCCCGTTCCAGGTGAACGCCGCGCTGCTGGCCCGCGCCGCCGCGGATGTGACCGTGCTGCACTGTCTTCCGGCGCACCGCGGTGAGGAGATCACCGACGAGGTTCTCGACGGTACGCACAGCGCGGTCTGGGATGAGGCCGAGAACCGCCTGCACGCCCAGAAGGCGCTACTCGTGTGGCTGCTCGACCGCGCCGAACGAGGTGAGAGGTGAGCATCGCGCGAACCCGGGCCGGACGTCAGGCCCGGATAGTCGCGATCCTCTCCCAGCACGAGGTCCGCAGCCAATCCGAACTGGCCGTTCTGCTTTCATCCGAGGGCATCGAGACCACCCAGGCGACCCTGTCGCGTGATCTCGACGAACTCGGCGCGGTGAAGCTGCGCGCCGCCGACGGCGGCGCGGGCGTGTACGTCGTCCCCGAGGACGGCAGCCCCGTCCGCGGTGTCACCGGCGGCACCGAACGCCTCTCCAAACTCCTCGGCGACCTGCTGGTCTCCACCGACGCCAGCGGCAATATCGCAGTCCTGCGTACGCCGCCCGGCGCCGCCCACTTCCTGGCCAGCGCCCTCGACCGAGCCGCACTGCCCGAGATAGTGGGCACCATCGCGGGCGACGACACCATCGCCGTCATTGCCCGTGAGCCCATGACCGGCGCGGAACTGGCCGCCAAGATCGAACAGCTCGCCTGAATCGATCTGTGCCGCAGGATAATTGCGGTAGCGGGGTGCGTACGTGCGCGTACGCTCGTGGACAAGGACATCCCCGAGCGAGGAAACGCACATGTGCGAAGGCTATGGACTGATCGGATCCTTCGAAGCCGGGACGCGGGAACGGCCCGAAGTCCCGGAGCTGGTCCAGCCGAGTCTGAGCCGAACCGCCGATGGGGTGTGGGTCGTCATCGCGTACAAGGTGGCGCATCGGGTGGAGGGGAAGGATCAGTTCGTTCCCGCTACCGGGGGCGCGCCCTATCCGCTCGACGCGGTCGCGGAGTGCCGTCGTGGTGGGACGCATCCGGTGCCGGATGCGCTGTGCAGTTGCGGCTTCCATGCTGTTTCGCTGAATATGCAGGACCGGGGGCGTTATACGCATTTGACGGTGGCGTTGTCGGGGCGGGTGGTGGCTTCTCATTGGGCTGCGGGTGGGGTGCTCTTCCGGGCTGAGCGGCAGACTGTTCTTTCGTGGACGGATGTGACTGTGCCGCAGCCGATTCAGGTGCCGGATTTTCCGCCTCAGTGGCCTACTCCGCCTGCTGAGCCGGGTGGGCGGACGGCTCGGTTGCGGAAGCCTTATCCGCGGGATCTTGATAGTGCTGGGCTGGTTTTGCCGGTTAGTCCGCCGCCGTTCGTGTGTCTTGATGATGACGCGGGGTATTGCGTTGTTGGGCAAGGGGTGGAAGAGCAAGGGCCAGAAGAGACAAAAGATAAAAGAAGAAGAGATAAAAGATGCCTGGAGGAGGGAGAGGGGATGGCTGGGTTGGGAGCCCGAGCTCGGTTCCAGCCTCCTCCAGGCTCGAACCGTGTTGGCCTCCCGGTGTGAAGAGAAAAGAGATTCTCTGTGTAGTTGTCAGTGAACGTGATCCGTGCAGTCCGTGGGCTGGGATCGAAGGCTGACGGCTCCCGACTCGGCGTCAGCCCAACTCCGGTAGGGCAGGCGAGGCGACCACACTTCCGGTACATCCGAGCGTCGAGCAAAACCGTTCTGGTTCATTCACCCGGGAAGTCTTTCCCCGGGTTACCTGGCCTCATGGGTCTGAATCACATGTTCACGCCGCGCGAGAAAACTCTTCGCGTGACCGCGCCTCGAGATCGGAGGCGACCCGCTCCCCAACGTGATGGTTCTCGTTGATCTGGGGAGTCTGGGTGGGGTCGATCGATTTCGGGGCGATCCACCCCACCCGCCCGGCGTGTGGGGAGTCTTTGCCGAGCATCACGGTCTTCCATCCGGTTTCGCTGTCGTTGACCATCGCGTGGTGGTGATCGCACACCAACGCCAGGTTGTTCAAATCGGTGGGACCACCCTTGGCCCAATCGATCACATGATGCGCCGCGCACATGCTCGCAGGCATGTCACACCCGGGGTGGGTGCAACCCCGATCCCGCGCGATCAACCCGAGACGCTGACCGGAGGAGGCGAGGCGCTTGCCGCGGGCCAGGTAGACCGGCACCCCGTGCTCGTCGAGGACGGCGAGGACCGGACGAGTGCCGGTGGCCATCTTCAGGGCGGAGTCGATCGGCACCTGCACCCCGGAAGCGGTGGTCGCCATGCCGGTGCCGCGTTCGACATCGGTGAGGTTCATGACGAACACCGTCTGCACCGCCATGCCCCGATGCTTACCCAGCTTGCTCATGTCGACGCCGGGTTGCAGCATCGCGATGAACGCATCATGGGTGCGCTGGGCCGCGTCACGACGATCCCGACGCGCGGCCGCGTCGAGCACTGTGGAGTCGATGACGGCATTGCTGGCGGTGCTGGGGCTTTCGTTGTCGTCGGGGTTGCACATGCCGGGGCGGGCGTACTTGGCCAGGAACGGGTCCAACAGGGCGCGCAGTTCGGGGGTGAGGTAGCCCTCGATCCAGGTCATGCCGTCGATGCCGGGACGCCCGACTTTGATGCCGCGCTTGCGCTGCCGGTCGGCGGTGTTGAACACCGTCCCGTCGGGATCGACGCGGGCCATGATCTCGCGCCCGATCTTGGGCAGGTCATCGGGAAGCAAACCCGCACAGGACTTCTCGACCAAAAGTTCCTCGGTGCGGGCGCGTTCCTCGGCGAGCAGGTCGGACGGCAGGTGGGTCATGATCTTGACGATGTTGCGGGCATGATCACGCGAAACCTCCCCCGCCGCAGCAGCTTCGGCCAGCACCGGCAGAGCGGCCGGGGTCAACTGCCCGTTCAACCCACGAAACTCTCCGCACTCGCGGGCGAGCTTGACCCGCACCGACGCATCCGCCGCACTCAATCCCAGGGTTTGACGCAGGAACGGAATCAACTTGCCCGCGCCGCTGGTTTCGGGCAGGCACCGTTCGGAGGCTTCCAGGATCAGTTTCGGATCCAGTGCGGCGAGTTGGCGTTTGCAGGTTTCGAGCTGCTGCATGAACTCCACGACCTGGCTGTCGGTGAACGGTGTCAGGTCCCCGTGTCCGATCGTGTCGCACAGGTGATGGACGGCGGTCACCAGGTCGGTGAGACCGCTGCTGTCGAGTGTTACCCCCTTCGAACTCATGTACTAATTCTACCGCATGCATGATCGCTATGGAAGACGAATTCCCTTGTGATACAAGGTTTTGCAGACTCCACCGCGTTTCGAAGGCGGTTGTGAATCGCACCGATTCCTATTGCGGCGTAAGGATTTCGATGGTCCGGCGTCGTGGTCGGAGCTGCGGTCGATGAGGTGGGCATCGTTGTCGGGGTCCCGCATCCGCTGATCGCGAGCGCGATAACCGCCGCAAGGCCGATTCCCCCAAAGAGCCTTGATGTGAAGAGCGCTCGTTGAAACCTAGCAGTCTGCTTGCTCGGGGGTTCGGGCGCCGGGGATCGCGGCGAGAAGTTCGCGGGTGTAGGAGGCGGTGGGGGAGTCGAGGACTCGGGAGGTGGGGCCCTGCTCGATGATTCGGCCTTCGCGCATGACGACCACGTCGTGGGCGAGGGCGCGGACGACGGCCAGGTCGTGGGTGATGAACAGGTAGCTGAGGCGCAGTTCGGACTGGAGGGTGGACAGCAGGGTCAGAATCTGGTCCTGGACCAGGACGTCCAGGGCCGAGACGGGCTCGTCGCAGATCATGAGGCGCGGTTCGATGGCGAGGGCGCGGGCGATGGCCACGCGCTGGCGTTGGCCGCCGGAGAGTTCGTGAGGGTAGCGGGTGGCCAGGGCGGCGGGGAGGGCTACCTGGTCGAGGAGTTCGGTGACTCGGGCGCGGCGGGTGGCGCGGTCGCCGATGGCGAAGGCGCGCAAGGGTTCCGCGATGAGGTGTTCGACCGTCCACATCGGGTCCAGGGAGGAGTAGGGGTCCTGGAAGACCGGCTGCATCGCCCGGCGGGCCGCACGTAGTCGTGCGCCGCGCAAGGTCACGACCTCCTCGCCGTTCAGCCGAACCGTGCCGGAAGTAGCGGGGAGCAGGCCCAGGATCATGCGGGCGGTGGTGGTCTTGCCGGAGCCCGATTCGCCGACCAGGGCGGTGGTGCGGCCGCGGCCGATGGTGAAGGAGACGTCGTCAACGACGGGCGCCGACTCGTGGCGTCCGCGTGTCCGGAACTGCTTGGTGAGGTGTGAAACCTCCAGTACCGGAGGCGCTTTCGCATCGGATACGGCAGCGTCGACCGCCCGGGGCGCGAGGTGGGACGGTGCGGCCGCCACCAGCCGGCGGGTGTAGTCCTCACGCGGCTCGGTCAAAACCTCACCGGCGGGCCCGGATTCGACGATTCGGCCGTCCGACATCACCAGCACCCGGTCCGCGCGCTCGGCGGCCAGCGCGAGGTCGTGGGTGACCAGCAGCAGCGCCGTGCCCAATTCCTTGGTGAGCTTGTCCAAATGGTCGAGGATGCGGCGCTGCACGGTGACATCGAGTGCGGAGGTCGGCTCGTCGGCGATCAGCAGTCCGGGCCGGCAGGACAGGCCGATGGCGATCAGGGCGCGCTGGCGTTGACCGCCGGAGAGTTCGTGCGGGTACTGGCGGGCGCGGCGGGCGGGCTCGGGAAGGCCCGCCTCGCCGAGGAGTTCGACGGCGCGCTCGTCGGCCGCCCGTCCCGAGTAGAGGCCGTGCGCCTCCAGGGTTTCCGACACCTGGCGTCCCACCCGTGACACCGGGTTGAGGTTCGACATCGGGTCCTGCGGCACCAATCCGATTTCCTTGCCGCGGATGCCACGCATCTGCTTCTCGTCGGCCCGCGTGATATCGGTGCCACGCCACCGGATGCTGCCGCCGCGGACCTGTCCCGCTCCGGGCAGCAGGCCGATGATCGCGTGCGCGAGTGAGGATTTCCCCGATCCCGACGCCCCCACGACCGCGACCCGCTCACCGGGCGCGATGGTCAGGTCGACCCCGTCCACCGCCGTCACCTCGCCGAAGTCGACCCGCAGCCCGCTGATCTCCAACAGTGATTCGCTCATCAGCGGCTCGTCTTCGGGTCGAGGGCGTCGCGCAGCGCGTCGCCGAAGAGGTTGAATCCCAGGCAGATCAGCAGCAGCATCACACCCGGGAAGATGCCGGGCCACGGCGTGCGCAGCAGGTATTGCTGCGCGTCGGCGAGCATGATGCCCAGGCTCGGCTGCGGCGGTTTGATGCCCAGACCCAGGAACGACAGGATCGCCTCGCCCAGCACCGCGGTCGGCATGATGACGGTGGCCTGCACGATGATCGGGGCCAGGGCGTTGGGCAGGATGTGCTCGCCGAGGATCCGCCAGGACGGAACGTGCATGGCGCGGGCGGCGAGCACGAAGTCGGTTTCCCTGAGCCGCAACGTTTCCGCGCGCACCACCCGCATCATCACCGGCACCTGCGCGACCCCGAGGGCGATGGCGGCCTGGGTGAGCCCGCCACCGTAGATGGCGGTCAGCCCGACGGCCAGCATGACGAACGGGAAGGCCAGCACCGTGTCCGCGATCCGCGACAGCACCGTGTCCAGCCACCGCCAGTATCCGGCCAGCAGGCCCATCGGCACCCCGACGGCCACCGCGCACAACACCGCCAGCGTGCCCACCTCCAGCGACGCGCGGGTGCCGTACAGCACCCGCGAGAGCACATCGCGGCCCAGATCGTCGGTGCCCAAGGCGAATCCGACCGTCCCCGGCTTCTGGAACGGCGTCGGGAAATGCACTTCGGCGGGCGGATAGGGAGCCAGCAGCGGTGCGAACACCGCGATCACGATCACGATCAGCAGCAGTACCGCGCCGACCAGACCCAGCCGATTGCTTCGCAACCCGCGCATCACCCGCCCGCGTGCGACCACCACCGGCGTGGGCTCGGCGCTCTCCGACACGCTCACCGCGCCCTCCCCGACACTCGCACGCGCGGGTCGATCACCGTGTACAGCACGTCGACCAGCAGATTGATCACGATGTAGGACGTGGCGATCACCAGCACGACCGCCTGGATCACCGGATAGTCCCGGGAGAACACCGAATCCAGGGTCAGCTTCCCGATCCCGGGCAGGCCGAAGATGCGTTCGGTGACCACCGTGCCCGCGATGAGCAGCCCGAGCTGCAGCCCGATGACCGTGGTCACCACAATCAGGCTGTTGCGCAACCCGTAGCGCAGGATCACCGTGCGCGGCGCGAGCCCCTTGGCGCGGGCGGTGCGCACGAAGTCCGCGGTCAGCGTCTCCACCATCGACGAGCGGGTCTGCCGCTGCACCACGGCCGCGTGCGTGACGCCCAGGACCAGCGCGGGCAGCGTCAGGAAGTGCAAGCCGCGCAACGGATGATCGAACGGCGACACGTACCCCGAGGCCGGGAACCAGCCCAGCCCGACCGACAGATAGAACACGCCGAGGATGCCCAGCCAGAACGTCGGCACCGACAGCCCGACCAGCGAGAACCCGTTGACCAGCCACTCCGGCCAGCGCCCCCGGTACACCGCCGCGATCGTCCCGCCGAGCACCCCGATCAGCACCGCGATCAGCATGGCGTACACCGCCAGCTGCACGGTGACCGGCAGCGTCACCCGGATCATGTGGCGCACCGGGGTTCCGGTGCGAATGGACCGCCCGAAGTCACCGGTCAGCGCGTTGCGGGCGAAATCCAGATACTGCACGGGCAGTGACCGATCCAGCCCCAGTTCCGCGCGGACCGCGGCGACGGCGGCCGGGTCGGCCTGCTGCCCGGCCATCACCGTCGCGGGATCGCCCGGCAGCGCGCGGACGCCCGCGAACACCACCAGCGAGACCAGCACCAGGGTGACCGCCGACTGCCACGCACGGTGAAAGACATACTGCAGCATGGTTTCTCAGCTGTTCCGTTCCGAGACGAACGCCGCCCTGCCGAGCCGCACCGCGCCGTCGGCGTACACCTCGATACCGGTCACCCGCGTCGACTGCACGGTCAGATTGCGCAGCCGATAGGTGTAGATGTACGGGTTGTCGCGCTGGATGGCCCGCACCGCCTGCTCGTACAACGCGCCGCGGCGCGCCGGGCTGGTGCTGTGCGCGGCCCAGCCGAGCACGTCGTCCAGCGCGGGTGAGCTGTACCCGGTGTAGTTGCCGGTGGACCCGGTGGTGAGGAAGCGGGCGATATTGCCGTCCGGATCCAGTCGCCCGGACCAACCCAGCAGCAGCGCTTCGTAGGTGCCGCGCTTCTGCGCGTCCAGCATGGCCGAGTACTCGGTCGGCACGATCCGCAGATCGAACCCGCCCGCGGCGACCGCGGTTTGCAGCGCCTGCGCGTACTCGAGCTGGTCGGCCACGTTCATCACCTGCATGGTGATCGGATACGGCGTCTGCACCCCCGCGTCGGCGAGCAGCCGGCGCGAGCGCTCCGGGTCATAGACCGGGCACTGCGTCGAGGCTTGCGTCGCGAACGAGGTGAGCGGCGCGATACCCGTGCACGCGGGCTGATACCAGCCCTTGAACACCTTGTCCGACAGCGCCTGCCGATCGATGCTCAGCGAGAGTGCCTGGCGGATGCGGGAATCCTTGGCCAGCGGCGTATCGATCTGCTTCGGTGTTTTGCCCGCGCCGTCCACATTGCCGATGTTCAGATAGAAGCCCTGGAACCCGAACGACCCCGAAACCAGCAGGCGCAGGCGGGGATCGGTGCTCAAGGCGTCGGCGTCCTGCGGCGACATGGTGTCCGCCACCTGGATCGCACCCGAGTGCACGGCCGCGGCGCGGGCCTTCGGGTCGGTCATGATGCGGTAGGTGATGGAGTCGAAGTGCACGTTCTGCGCGTCGTAGTAGAGCGGATCGCGCTCGACCACGATGGAGGTCTGCGGCGTCCGCTGCGCGAACTTGAACGGCCCCACGCACACCGGATTGTCGCCGAAGTCCTTGCCCTCCTCCTTGAGCGCGGTCGGCGACATGATCATTCCGGCGCGGTCGGCCAGCGCCGCGGTGATCGGCGCGAACGGCTGGCGGAAGCGGAGCACCACCTGCGTCGGCCCGTCGGTCTCGACCTCGGCGATCGGGCCCAGTTCGGCGCTGCGCTGCGAGCCCTCCATGGTCAGGTGCCGTTTCAGGCTGGTCTGCACCGCGGCCGCGTTGAACGGCGTGCCGTCGGCGAAGGTGACCCCGGTCCGCACCGGGATGGTGACCGTCAGCCCGTCGTCGGAGAAGCGCGGCAGCTCGGTGGCCAGCTGCGGGACCAGGTTGCCCGAAGCGTCGTTGTCGTAGAGCTTTTCGCAGATCGTGGTCATGACCATGCGCGTGTAGAGCGAGCTGGAGGTGGTGGGGTCCAGACGGTCCGGATCGTTGGACAACCCCATCGTCAGATCGCCGCCCTGCTGCACCTTCTGATCACCGACCGGAGTCCCGTAATCGTCGGCGTGCGTGGCGACGGCGGCCGGGGTCTCGTGCTGCGAGCAGGAGGCGAGGACGAGGGCGGCGCAACCCAGCGCGAGCAGCCTGCGCACGGGAAAGCGTCGGGCGCTCATCCCTGACCCGTGAGGAACGCGGCCTTGGCCACCCGCACCACGCCGTCCGGATACTGCTCGATGCCGGTGACCTTGGTGGTGTGCGCGGTCAGCAGCCGCTCCCGATAGGTGTAGAGGTACGGGTTGTCCTTCTGGATGATCTGCACCGCTTGCCCGTACAGGTCCGCGCGACGGGCGGTGTCGGTGGTGCGGGCCGCCTGCCCGAGCAGATCGTCGAGCGCGGGCGAACTGTAGCCGGAGTAGTTGCCGCTGGATCCGGTCATCATGAACCGGGCGATATTGCCGTCCGGATCCAGTCGTCCCGACCAGCCCAGGAACAGGGCCTCGTAGGTGCCGCGCTTCTGCACGTCGAGCAACGTCGAGTACTCGGTCGGCACGATCTCGAGCTCGAACCCGCCGGCCGCGACACCGGCCTGCAGCGCCTGCACGTAGCGGAGCTGGTCCGGAGTGTTCTGCACCTGCAGCTTCACCTTGTACGGGAGCTGCACGCCCGCGTCGGCGAGCAGCTTCTTGGACTTCTCGGGATCGTATGCGGGGCAGGCGGTTCCGGCGGGGGTCGCGAAGGTGCTCTGCGGGACGATCGGCGAACAGGCGGGCTCGTACCAGCTGTTGAACACGGTGGCGGCCAATGCGTTCCGGTCGATGCTCAGCGAGAGCGCCTCACGCACACGGGCATCCTTGGCCAGCGGGGTGTCGATCGGCTTGGCGGGTTTGCCCACGCCGTCCACATTGCCGACGTTCACGTACAGGCCGCGGAAGTTCAGGCCGCGCGCCTGCAGCACGTGCAGACCCGAATCCTTGGCCAGCGCATCGACATCCTGCGGGCTGATGGTGTCCGCGACCTGGATGTCACCGGAGCGCAGGTTGGTCGCGCGGATATTGGCGTCGGTCATGATGCGGTAGGTGATGGTGTCCAGGTGCACCTGCTGCGCGTCGTAGTACAGCGGGTCGCGCTCCACCTTGATGGAGGTCTGCGGCACCCGCTCGACGAATTTGAACGGCCCGACGCATACCGGGTGATCGCCGAAATTGTCACCGGCCTTGGCCAATTCGGTCGGCGACATGATCATTCCGGCCCGGTCGGCGAGCGCGGCGGTCAGCGGTGCGAACGGCTGCTTGTAGTGGACCACCACCTCCGAGGCGCCCTGCGCGTCGATGCTCGCGATCGGGCCCATCTCACTGGTCCGCTGCGAGGTCTTGGCGCTGAAGTGGCGCTGCAGGCTGGTCTGCACCGCCGCCGCGTCGAAGGGCGTGCCGTCGGCGAACTTGACGCCCGTGCGCAGCGGGATGGTCACGGTCAGCCCGTCGGCCGACACCGTCGGCAGCGCGGTGGCCAGCTGTGGGACCAGATTGCCGGAAGCGTCGTTGTCGTAGAGCTTCTCGCAGATCGAGTTCATGACGTAGCGGGTGTAGAGCGAGCTGGAGGTGGTCGGGTCCAGGCGGTCGGGTTCGGCCGACAGGCCCATCACCAGATCACCGCCCGCCTTCACCGACTGCGAGCCGACCGGCGTGCCGAAATCATCGGCGTGCGCGCCGCTGTGGTCCTGTGTCTGCGACGCCGCGCAGGACGCGAGCGTGACGGCGATGACGCCGAGCCCCAGCACCCTGGAGAGTTGACCGAGCATGTGCAACAACCTACTTCGTCATCCCATGAATTTCGCGCCGTGCGGGCGGCGCGATATTTCGTTCATATGCTGTACTTTTCGTCGCCCTGCGGCTGTTCTGTTCAGCGCCCCGCGGCGTAACCTTGCATGCCCCGAGGATTGGCCCCCGCGGCCAGCACTCCGGTCTCGGGATCGCGGGACACCGCGCACAACCGGCCCTCCGACCACGGGCCGCCGACCGTGATGCGGTGGCCCCGGCGCTCGAGCTCACCGATGACCTCGTCGCCGATCCGCGATTCCACCACGGTCACACCGGGACTCATGACGCGCGGATAGAAGGAGCCCGGGAAGCTCTCCTGATGCCAGTTCGGCGCGTCGATGGCCCCCTGCAGATCGAGGCTCCCGCGCACCGGCTCGCGCAGCGCGACCGCCAGGAAGAAGTGCAGGTTCCACTGATCCTGTTGATCGCCGCCGGGAGTGCCGAACGCCATCACCGCCTCACCGCCGCGCAGTGCCAGGCAGGGCGTCAGCGTGGTGCGCGGACGATGGCCGGGGACAAGTGAATTCGGGAGATCGGCTTCCAGCCAGGACATCTGCAACCGGGTGCCGAGCGGGAAACCCAGTTCCGGCACCACGGGATTGGACTGCAGCCAGCCGCCGCTGGGCGTCGCCGCGACCATATTGCCCCAGCGGTCCACCACGTCGAGATGGCAGGTGTCCCCGCGGGTTCCACCGTTGGACGCGACCGTCGGCTCGCCCGCACCGAGCCCGTCGGCCGTCGCCGCCGCCGACTGCGATCGGGCGTAGGCGCTGAGCCGGGGAGCCAGACCGCCCGGACTGCCGGGGCGCAGCTCCTCCGAGGACCGCTCACCGATCAGCTTGCGCCGCTCGGCGTTGTACTCCGGGGCCAGCAACTGCGCGAGCGTGACCGTCGCGCCATCGCCGTACCACGCCTCGCGGTCCGCCATCGCGAGCTTCGAACCCTCGATCAGCGTGTGGTAGTACTCGGGCGTGCCGTACTCGGGCAGCTCGTCCAGCAGGCCGAGCTGCTGCAGGAAGACCGGTCCCTGACTCCACAGTCCGGGCTTGGCCACGGTCCAGCCGTTCCACTCGTGGAAGGCCGGATCCTCGTACGTGGCACGGAAATTCGCGAAATCGTCGAGGCCGAGCGTGCCGGTGTGCCGCTCGCCGGAGGTGTCCATGGTCGGCCGGGCCGCCGCGGCGGCCAGCGCCTCGGCGATGAAGCCGCTGCTCCACACCCGCCGGGCCGCCTCGATCTGCGCGTCCCGGTCCGCACCGGCCGCCTCGGCCTCGGCGAGCACCCGCCGCCAGGTGGCGGCCAGCGCCGGATTGCGCAGCAGCGCACCGGGTGCGGGCGGCTTCCCGCCGGGCAGGTACACCGCCGCGGAATCGGTCCACTCGGTTTCGAACAGCTCCTGGACCTCGGCAATGGTCGCGCCGATCCGTTCCACCGCCGGAATCCCGTGCTCGGCGTAGCCGATGGCGAAGGACAGCACCTGCGCCAAGGTCTTGGTGCCGTGATCGCGCAGCAGCAGCATCCAGGCGTCGAACGCGCCGGGCACCGCGGCCGCCAACGGCCCGGTGCCGGGCACCAATTCGAGGCCCAGACCTCGATAGTGGTCGACCGTCGCACCGGCCGGCGCCGGGCCCTGACCGCACAGCACGCGCGGCGCGCTACCGGCCGGGGCCAGGATGACCGGCACCTCGCCGGCCGGACCGTTCAGGTGCGGCTCCGCGACGTGCAGTACGAAGGCCGCGGCCACCGCGGCGTCGAAGGCATTGCCGTCGTCCTCGAGCACCGCCATGGCCGTGGCCGAGGCCAGCCAGTGGGTGGAGGACGCCATGCCGAAGGTGCCCTGCAGGGTGGGGCGGGTGGTGAACATCGAGCCTCCTCCTACACCGCGAGCCGGTGGTAGAGCACCTGCTCGAGCAGGGCCACCAGCACGTTCTTCACCGATTCCCGATCGCGCGCATCGCATTCCAGCACCGGGATGTCGTCCTCGAGCTCCAGCGCCTCGCGCACCTCGTCGAGGTCGAAGCGCGGCTCGCCGTCGAAGCGGTTGACCACCACCACGAACGGCGTGCGGGTCTGCTCGAAGTAGTCGAGCACCGGATAGCAGTCGTCGATGCGGCTGGTGTCGACCACGATGACCGCGCCGAGCGCGCCGTCGACCAGGTCGTCCCACAGGAACACGAACCGCTCCTGGCCGGGCGTGCCGAACAGGTACAGGATCAGCGACCGGTCCAGGGTGATGCGGCCGAAATCGAGGGCCACCGTGGTCTGGGTCTTGTCCGCGCGGTGCCCGGGATCGTCGATGTTCGCCGCGGCCTCGGTCATGGCGGCCTCGGTGGCCAGCGGCTCGATCTCGGAGATCGCGCCGATGAAAGTCGTCTTGCCGACACCGAATCCGCCGCTGATCACGATCTTCACCGAAGACGGCGTGCGCGGTGCGATAGCGGTGTCAGAGTGCGCGGACAAGGTCCCTGATCCTCTCGATGGCGGCGACGGTCAGCTCGGGTGCCTCGCGGACCGACAGATAGTTGTGCGCGGCCAAGTCGCTCACGATCACCTTGGCGACGCCGACCGGAACATGCAGCGCGGCGGCGACTTCGGCGATGGAGGTGGGCTGCTGACACAGCCGCACCACCTCCCGCTGCTCGAGCTGCAAGGGCGCGGAGAGCGCCGAAGGCACCGCCTGCACCAGGGTTTCGATGCGCAGGCCGTCGATCACCGGGGTGGTGCGGCCGCCGGTGACCACGAAGGGCCGGACGAAGTCGTGCGCGCCGTGCTCGAGGTCCGCGTGCACCGCGTTGTTCGGGTGTAGCGGGTCGGAATCTCTCATCGGCGCAAGGACTCTCTCAGTTCGGAGATGAGCGCCGGATCCAGCAGCGAACCGGCGCGCTCGGCCAGGATCGACATCTCGTAGCCGAGCAGTCCGATATCGCAGTTGCCGTCGGCGATGACGCCCAGGCAACTGCCGCTGCCCATGGCCGAGACGAGCAGGAAGCCGCGCTTCATCTCGATCATGATGAGCTTCAGGCCGTCGAAGGAGTAGCTGCGCGAGGCGCTGGTGGCCAGGCTGGTCAGCCCGGACACCATGGCGGCCAGGCGATCCGCGGCGGAGCGCTCCAAACCCTCGGACATGGCGATGAGCAGTCCGTCGGAGGAGACCGCGACGGTGTCTCGCACACCCGGGGTGGTGCGGACGAAGTTCGCCAGCAGCCAGCTGAAGGTATGGGGATCGGCGGTCGGCAGCTGGGCGGTCACCGGTACTCCTCTCGGATCGTCGTGAAAGTGTGGTTAGACGGAATCGTTTGTGCGGGAAGATATCTCGCCGGAGACCGGGAACAGGCGAGAAGAGGTCGTATAGATCTCGGTGGCGCGCTCGTGCCCGGCCCGGAAGGCGGTCAGCATGGAACGGGTCTGCTCGGGGGTGCGATCGGCCACCGGCTCCTGGCGCGGCGGCGGGGCGGGCTCGGGCGCCGGGCGCGACTGCGGTGCGGTCGTCGCGCCGCGACCCGCCTTGTTGCGCCTGACCAGACCGTTGCGGGTCGTGGCCCGGTCGGAGGATTCCGGCGCCGCGGCGCGGGGCGTGACGCGCGGGCTTTCGCTTACGGCGCCACCCGTCTCTTTCGCGGCCTCGCTGACCACCGCGGCTTCACTGGTCATCCCGGCCCGCGTCCCGCCCGCGATCCCGGCGTACCGCTGGCCGGGATCTCCTTGCGCAGCATGGACTCCGGTCACCGGCCCGCCGGAATGGCGAGGGAAGCCCTCGGCGCGGCTCGCGGGCGGAGCCTCGATCGCCGCGGCGCTCACCGGTGCCGGATCCGAGCCCCAGGTCGGTTCCACCGGGGTGCTCGCGGTCGGCTCCTGCACGGTCTCGATCCGCTGATCACCGTCGGCGGCAAGCAATTCCGCCGGCAGTGTCAGCCGCGCGACGATGCCGCTGACCGGCGAGGTGTTCAGCTCGATCTCGATGCCCAGGCGCTGGGCCAGCCGGCCCACCACGTAGTGGCCGAGATAGCGGGTCGGCGCGACGATGAAGTCCTGCTCGCCGCGCAGCTTGGCATTGGACTGCGCGAGCTGCTCGGGCGACATGCCGACGCCGTGGTCGACCACCGCCAGCAGATACCCCTGCGCGGAGCGGCGACCGTAGACCTCGACATCGAGATCCGGTGGGGAGAAGGCCAATCCGTTCTCGAGCAGCTCGGCGAGCATGTGCGAGAGCTCGCTGGCCGCCACGCCGACGATGAACACGTCCTCGATCCGGCGCAGCACCACCCGGCGGTAGTCGTCGACCTCCGACATGCCCGCGCGGATCACGTTGACCAGCGAGATCGGCTGCGGCATCCGCCGCGGGCTGTTCTCGCCCACCAGCACCAGCAGGCTCTCGGCATTACGGCGCATGCGGGTGGCCAGGTGATCGAGCTCGAACAGGTTGGCCAGGCCCTGCGGGTCGAGCTCCTCGCGCTCGAAGTGGCTGATCAGGGCGAGCTGCCGGTGCACCAGCTTCTGATTGCGGCGCGCCAGGCTGCCCATCGACTCGATGGTGTTGCGCCGCACCAGCGCCTGCTGCGAGGCGAGCTCGAATGCCGTGGACTGCACGCGATCCAGCGCGCCCGCGACCGCGGCGATCTCGGCGCTCGCGCCGTGTGGCGTGCGCACCGCCTCGGGTGCGTCCGGGGTGCTGTCGACCGCGTTCGACCACGCGTCGATGACCTGCGGCAACCGCCGCGACGCCACCTCGTCGGCCTCTCCGGCGAGGGCGGCCAGCGGTCGCACCAGGGCGCGCACGGAGGCGAGGACCAGCGCGATCATGGCCGCGATGGCGATGGCGGCACCGGCCAGGAACACGATCAGCGAGGTCTGCGCGGAATCGCGCAACTGTGCTGCGCGCGAACGGATGTCGTCGCCGATGGTCTTCTGCACGGTGCGCTGCGCGTCGATGACGGCGGTCAGCTTGCTCCACCAGGTCGCCGGATCCACCGGGCGGGCCAGTGGGCCGTCGCCGGAGGCCAGCGCGACGCTCTCGTCCTGATCGACGCGGGTGGCGTCGTCGCCGCGCATGGCCTCGTCCAGATCGCCCTGGCGATCCTTGTCGGCGAAGCGGGAAAACGATTGCAGCGCGGACTGTTTGGCCGAGCGGATCTCCATGAACTGGCCGTATTCGCCGCCGGAGAAGTGCCCGGCCACGAAGACGCCGTTGAGGAAGCCGCGCTCCTTGTCGAACTGCTCCTTGACCGAGCCGAGGGCGTAGAACGCCTGCAGCCCGCGCTCGAGCTGGGCGTCATTGGCGCGATCCAGGCCGAGGGTGAGCCGATTGAGCGAGCTCACGGCGTCGCCGTAGAACTGGAGCACGACGGGGCGGCTGACGCGGCGGGTGTCGACCTGGGTTCGGGTGTTGGACAACAGGTTCAGCTGAGCCAGGGCCGCCCGGACCTGATCCGCGCCCGGTGCGTCGCCGGCCGCGGCGGTCTTGACCAGATCGAGGGTGTGGTCGACCGTGCGCCGCTGGGCGACCAGCGGCTGCGCCAAACTGTTGTCGCCACCCAGTAGCCCGTTGCTCAGGCCGAGTTCCCGCTGGATCTGGTCGGTCAAATCCTGAACGTTCAGTGCCATTGACACCGACTGCGAGGTGTCGTCGGATTCGCGGTAGTCCTTATACGCCCGTTGCACGGTCGCTGCCAAGGGAACAACAACCAAAATCAAAGCGAACGCCAAGATTCGGGAGAGCTGACCGCGAATTGTCCGGGCGCGCAATATCCCGGTAAATGCAACCCCGGGTACCGGCTGCGCATCGGTTGTCGACGCGGACCCGGACTCCATTCTGTCCCTTGACTTTTCCCGCCACAGACGTGGACGCACTACCTGCTGCTCCTCTGAAAACCCGTGAGTGTTCCAAATCGAGCCCACGGAACCGTCTGAAAGTTCCCATACCGCCCATCGCGAGTCAACTCGAGATCTGATTGATTTCAATGCAAGTACTTAACTGTCGACTGACCGACTCGGGTGCGTCACATTCCCGGCGGGCGGCCGGTCATGGAGATATGACAATTGCGCACACCTGGCCCGGATGGGTCGCGACCGGCTTGCTGTGGTTCCTCGCGTTCGAGTTCCTGATGGGGGCGGTGACCAAGTTCTGGTCCGGCCCCACGCTTTTCGGGCCCGCCTACTCGGTCAGATTCCCGGAGTGGGGCCGGCCCGCGTGGTTCCGATTCGTCGTCGGCGGGATCGAGGGCGGGTGTGCGCTATTGCTGGTACTCCCGTACCACGAGTCGCGCTTTCTCGGCGCAGCCGTGCTGGTCCTCGTGCTGACCGGCGCCGTGGTCACTCATATCGTGAATCACCATGGGCCCAAGGAGAGTTTCGCCGCGCCGCTGCATCTGGTCGTCATGGCGATCGTCGTGCTGGCCACCTGGCCGGCGGACTGGGTGGACGTGCTCCAGCCGGGGCGGTGGTCCTAATGGAATCGGCGGCGACATCATCATGATGCCGCCGCCGATTCGCGGGTTTGCCGATAGTTGGCCGCTACTGGATCGAGAAGCTGCCCGCCATGGGCGGCGTGCCGCTGTTGCCCGCCGCCACGGTGCCGAGGGGGTCGCCCGAGCAGTCGTGGCTCGCATAGAAGGTGGCGTCCTGGTCGGTTCCGTTGGATACCACCGTGGTGTCCATATCGGTCACCATGATGCTGACGCATCCGGTCGGGTCCACCAGCACCCGGCCATTGGAGGTCAGAGTGCCGGTCGACGCGCCGGCGATTCCCGGCACGAGCACCGCGACCATCCCGGCTACCGCGGCAGCGCCCAGAACTCCGGCAATACGCAACTTCATCGAATCCTCCGTGCTGATTCCGCACCCGGCGATCCGGGCGTGGAGATCCTGTAGAACGCCCGACATCCTCGCAACGAGATGTGGCCGGGAGGATACGGCCGTGTTTCGGGCTAGCTGCCCGAGTCGAGGAACTTGGCCAGCAACCCGGCCAGCTGTGCCCTCTCACCTGCGGAGAAGGCGGCGAAAGCCGTTGCGCTGACCGATTCTTGGAGGTTGCTGATAGTTGTTCGCGCCCGCTCACCCGCCGCGGTGAGGGCCAGGCGGAAGGCGCGGCGGTCGGCGGCGTCGGGGGTGCGGGTGATCAGGCCCTCGCGTTCGAGGCGGTCGACGAGCGGGGTGACGGCACGGGCGGTGACGCCGAGCCGCTCGGCGAGTTCACGCATGCGGATATCGGGTGCCTCGCCGACGGTGACGATGAGCCGGACGCGGGCGGGGGAGAGGTCGTGGGCGGCGAAGCCCGCGATGCCGCGGCGGGCGAAGGCGTGAGAAGCCTTCTGCAGCAGTTCGCCCAGTTCTGCGGCGGTCACGTCGGTACGCCGGGTCCTTGTCATGTCCTCGAGTCTAGCGAGCATCGATGAATGTGGTGATAATGAACTAGGTAACTATCTGCTAGGTAAATATCCAGGGAGTAATCATGAAGACGATCCTGGTCACCGGGGCCACCGGGCATCAGGGCGGCGCGGTCGTGGCGGCGCTGCGAGCAGCGGAGGGGGAGTGGAGGATTCGGGCCGCCACGCGAAAGCCGGACAGTGCCCGGGCGAAAGCCCTGGGGCGCGACGGAATCGAGCTGGTGGCCGCCGATCTGGACCGGCCCGACGAACTCGCCGACGTCCTGCGCGGCGTCTACGGGGTGTTCGGCGTCGGGCCACGCGGAGGCAGGGAAGCCGAACGCGGGATCGCGCTCGCCGAGGCGGCGGCCCGGGCCGGAGTCGAGCACTATGTCTATTCGTCGGTGGGCGGTGTGGAACGCGTGCGCGGCATTCCGCACTTCGACAATAAATGGCTGGTGGAACAGCGAATTCGAGAACTCGGCCTACCGGCGACCATGCTGCGCCCGACCAGCTATATGGAGGGATTCGCGACACCGATGGTGGCGTCGATCGGCCTGGGCATGCTGGCGTCCGTACTCGGTGAGAACAAAACCCTGCAAATGATCTCGGTGCGCGATATCGGCGTCTTCGCCGCCCTGGCGTTCGCCGATCCGGACGAATATCTCGGCCGCGCACTGGAAATCGCCGGTGACGAACTCGCCGTCCCGGAGATCTCCGCCATCACCGGCCGCGCCTATCTCCGCATGCCGCAACGCCTGCTCCGCATGATGGGCCCCGAATCGCGAATGTTCTTCTGGTTCGGCGAATCCGGCTACCGAGCCGACATCCCCGCCCTCCGCCGACTCCACCCGAACCTGCTCACCTTGCGGGAATGGATGGCCGAGCACCGCTGATCCACAGCCGTCGGGCAACATGCGCCGCGGCCATGGTGTCCTGCGTGTCGCGGGCGTTGCTAAGGTCGGTGCGACATGGCGGTCGGGATCTCCATGAAGGCAGGTCGATGTCCTCCCTGGTACGAATCGCATGCTCGACCGTGCTCACGCTGTCCGCGGCCATCGGAGTTCTCCTGGGACGGCCCGGAACCGCGAACGCGGACGGTCCGCCGCGTGATCCGGTGCTGCTGATCGGCGGTATCGCCGCGGACGAGGGGCGCCTGGAGAGTTTCCGGATCTGGCTCACCGGGCAGGGGTACACCGCGTTCTCGATGGTGCTGAGCGGGAATCCCACAGGGACAGCGGCGATCCCGGAGTCCGCGCAGGCGCTGGCCGGCAAGGTCGCCGAGATCCGCGGGCAGACGGGTGCCGCGCGCGTCGATCTGGTCGGGCATTCGATGGGCGGGCTCGCGCAGCGGTATTACGTGAAGTTCCTAGGCGGATTCGACACAGTGGGCACGTATGTCGACTACGGCACCCCCGAGCAGGGTGACGACCTGGCCTCGGTCTGTGCGCTGGTGTCACCTGGTTGCCGGGATCTGGTTCCCGGCTCGGATTTCCTGACTCGACTGAATGCGGACCCCGCGGTGCCGCCCGGCCTCGCCGCGTATCACTTCTACTCCGAAAGCGCTGGCGCGGAAAAGAATTCGCTGCCCGGAGCGGTGAATATCGGCATTCAATCGTTCTGTCCGGGACGTACTGTCTCCCACGGCGAGGAGCCGATCGACGGTGCGCTGCGGCAATTGATCGACACCGCATTGCGGGGCGTTCCGCTGAGGACCGACTGTCCGTGACGCAGAGAATCGGTGACGGCATCCAGGGTGATGCCGCCACCGATTCACGCGAAGAGCCGAGTTGTCAGTTCAGCGGGTACTGGCCGGGCGGGTAGGTGCCGACGCCGCCGCCCTGGCCGGTGCCGCCCGAGGTGATGAGGTCCTGCGCGAACTGCAGTGCGGCCGAGCCGATGGACAAGATGTCGTGGCCTAGGGTTCCGACGTTCTGGGCGAGTGTCGAGAGCATGGCTGATCCTCCGGTGTGCGCGGGGGGGTGACGATCTTCAGCGTGACACAGCCGGACCGGGCGCGCCCGGTGATCGGGAGTCTTTGTGCGCTACCGCGAACACCCGGCGAAACGGCAGCCATGTGGTGCCGTCGGGCTGGCGGGGGTAGACCGAGCGCAGCATCGGGGCGAGCTCGGCGCGGAAGGCCTGCCAGTCGGCATCGTCGAGGGCGTCCCGCACCGGCCGCAACGCGGTGCCCGTCAGCCATTCCAGCACCGGATCCTCGCCCGTGAGCGGCTGCAAATAGGTTGTCTCCCAGGCGTCGACCCGGCATCCGGCCGCGGTCAGCACCTCGGCATACCCCGCCGGGTCCGGCACGGCCTGCCGTTCGAGAATGCCGGCCTCCGCCAGCTTGTCGAACCAGCGCTCGGTGGACGCGAGTCCGTGAATCGCGAGATGTGAAGGCGCGTCGAAGTTTCCGGGTACCTGCAGCGCGAACCACGCGCCTTCCGGCAGTGCCGCGATCCAATCGGGCAGCAGCGCGAGATGATCCGGCACCCACTGCAGCACCGCATTGGTCACCACGACATCCGTGTCCGGCGCGGGCATCCACTCCCGCACATCGGCCACCGTGGCGTCGATCCCGTGTTCCCTTGCCGCGGCGACCATTTCGGGCGAGGAGTCGAATGCTTCGAGCACCGCCTCCGGCCATCGCTCGGCCAGGCTGACCGTCAGATTCCCGGGTCCGCAACCCAGGTCCGCCACTCGCCGCGGCTTGCTCGCTCCCACCCGATTCACCAGGTCGAAGAACGGCCGCGCGCGCAGGTCGTCGAAGGCGAGGTACTTGTCCGGATCCCACATGGGCCGCTCCGATCACGTCGAATTTCCCAAACCGTACGTCCGTACTGTATTCCGCTCCGGGTGCCGGTGCAAGAATTAGCGGTCGGTTTCGCCGGGTGTGGGACCCGGTTATGAATGGGATTGCATCGTCGTGCATAATCATTTGCAGGACGACGGAGCGCGCCACGCGGAGCTGGGAACGGCTCGCGACTCGAGCGCACCGGTCGAGGACCTATACGCACAATCGAGGAGCACACGGACTATGACGAAGCGCGTCGTACTCGCCTACTCCGGCGGGCTGGACACCTCTGTCGCCATCAGCTGGATCGCGAAGGAGACCGGCGCCGAGGTCGTCGCCGTCGCCATCGATCTCGGCCAGGGTGGCGAGGACATGAACGACGTGCGCCAGCGCGCGCTGGACTGCGGCGCGGTCGAGTCCATCGTCGTGGACGCCCGCGACGAGTTCGCCAACGAATACTGCCTGCCGACCATCCAGGCCAACGCCCTCTACATGGGCCGCTACCCGCTGGTCTCGGCCATCTCCCGGCCGCTGATCGTCAAGCACCTGGTCGAGGCCGCCGAGTACCACGGCGCCGACACCGTCTCGCACGGCTGCACCGGCAAGGGCAACGACCAGGTCCGCTTCGAGGTCGGCATCGGCGCGCTCGCGCCCGATCTGAAGGTCATCGCGCCGGTCCGCGACTACGCCTGGACCCGTGAGAAGGCCATCGAGTTCGCGGGTGAGAACAACCTGCCGATCAACGTGTCCAAGAAGTCGCCGTTCTCCATCGACCAGAACCTGTGGGGCCGCGCGGTCGAGACCGGGTTCCTCGAGGACCTGTGGAACGCGCCGACCAAGGACGTCTACGACTACACCGTCGACCCGACCGTCAACTTCGAGGCGCCCGACGAGCTCATCGTCACCTTCGACAAGGGTGTCCCGGTCGCCATCGACGGCCGCCCGGTCACCATGCTCGAGGCCATCACCGAGCTGAACAAGCGCGCCGGCCGCCAGGGCGTGGGCCGCCTCGACATGGTCGAGGACCGGCTCGTCGGCATCAAGAGCCGCGAGATCTACGAGGCCCCGGGCGCGATCGCGCTCATCGCCGCCCACCAGGAGATGGAAGCGGTCACCATCGAGCGCGAGCTGGGCCGCTACAAGCGGCAGGTCGAGCAGCGCTGGGGCGAGCTGGTGTACGACGGCCTGTGGTACTCGCCGCTCAAGCGCGCGCTGGACGCGTTCGTGAGCGAGACCCAGCAGCACGTCTCCGGTGAGATCCGCATGGTGCTGCACGGCGGCAATGTGGTGGTCAACGGCCGTCGCTCCGACGAGTCGCTCTACGACTTCAACCTGGCCACCTACGACGAGGGCGACACCTTCGACCAGTCGCTGGCCAAGGGCTTCGTGCAGATCCACGGCCTGTCGTCCAAGGTCGCGGCGCGTCGGGATCTCAACAGCAAGTAGTAGCCTGCGACCGGAGACATACCGGCCTGAGGAGACGCGCCCATGCGAACCGATGACGACAGTTGGGACATCACGGAGAGCGTGGGCGCGACCGCCCTCGGCGTGGCGGCGATCCGGGCGTACGAATCCAAGCGCGAGGACGCGCTGTTCCACGATCCGTATGCGGCGAAGCTCGTCGGCGCGGTCGCCTCGCCCGGCTGGGATGCGCTCATGGCGGGGTCGCTGAGCGGGCAGAACGTCGACGACGGTGATCTGCGCGGCTGGTCGATGGGCAGCGTGCTCATCGCCCGCACCGTGTACTTCGACGAGTACTTCGCCGCCGCCGCGCGGGCCGGCATCCGGCAGATCGTGATCCTGGCCGCCGGTCTCGACGCTCGCGCCTACCGGCTCGAATGGCCCTCGGGCACCAGGATTTTCGAGCTCGACCAACCGAAGGTGCTGGCGTTCAAGGCGCGGGCGCTGGCCGAGGACGAGCCCGCCGCCGATCGTCGCGAGGTGGCGATCGACCTGCGGCAGGACTGGCCGAAAGCCTTGCTGGACAAGGGTTTCGAACCCGGGGAGCCGACCGCCTGGCTGGCCGAGGGCCTGCTGCGGTACCTGCCCGGTCACGCACAGAACCAGCTGCTGGAGAAGGTGGTGGAGCTCAGCGCTCCCGGCAGCCGCCTGGCACTGAATCTGGGGCGCGGCGGCGATATGGCCGACGAGTTCCGGGAGCGGCGCAAGAAGGTCATGGCGGAGGCCGGAATCACCATCGACCTGGAGAATCTGTTCTACCCGTGGGAGGACCGTCACGACCCCCGCGACTGGTTCGCCATGCACCGCTGGCTGGTGACCGAGGGCGATCCGGTCGCCCTGCTCGAAGACCACGGCCGTAGCGTCCCCGAGGCGGCCAAGGCCGGTATGGCCCACCACATTCTGATGACCGCGACGAAACCGCGAGGAGACGAGACGCAATGACCCAGGGCGGCAGCACGAACGAAGGCGCGCTGTGGGGTGGACGCTTCGCGTCCGGCCCGGCCGCGGCGATGGCGGCGCTGAGCAAGTCGACCCACTTCGACTGGGTGCTCGCGCCCTACGACGTGCGCGCGTCCAAGGCGCACGCCCGCGTGCTGCACAAGGCCGGGCTGCTGTCGGAGAGCGACCTCGCGGGCATGCTCGCCGGGCTGGATTCCCTTGCCGCCGACGTGGAGTCGGGCGCCTTCGGGCCGCTGGAATCCGATGAGGACGTGCACGGCGCGCTCGAGCGTGGCCTGATCGATCGCGTCGGCACCGAGCTCGGCGGCCGCCTGCGCGCGGGCCGTTCGCGCAATGACCAGGTGGCGACGCTGTTCCGCATGTGGCTGCGGGATGCGGTGCGGCGCATCGCGGTCGGCGTGCTGGATGTGGTGGACGCGCTGGTCGAGCAGGCCGCCGCGCACCCGGACGCGGTCATGCCCGGCAAGACCCACCTGCAGGCCGCCCAGCCGGTGCTGCTGGCGCACCACCTGCTCGCGCACGCGCATCCGTTGCTGCGTGATATCGACCGGATCCGCGACTTCGACAAGCGGGCCGCGGTGTCGCCCTACGGTTCCGGCGCGCTGGCGGGCTCCTCGCTGGGGCTGGACCCGGAAGCCATTGCCGCCGAACTGAACTTCGACTCCTCGGCCGCGAACTCCATCGACGCCACCTCTTCTCGCGACTTCGCTGCCGAGGCCGCGTTCGTGCTGGCCATGATCGCGGTGGACCTGAGCCGCATGGCCGAAGAGGTCATCATCTGGAGCACACCGGAATTCGGCTACATCACCCTCGCCGACGCCTGGTCCACCGGTTCCTCGATCATGCCGCAGAAGAAGAACCCGGACGTCTCCGAGCTCACCCGCGGCAAGGCGGGCCGCCTGATCGGCAATGTGACGGGTCTGCTCGCGACCTTGAAGGCCCAGCCGCTGGCCTACAACCGCGACCTGCAGGAAGACAAGGAACCGGTCTTCGACTCGGTGGCTCAGCTGGAACTGCTGCTGCCCGCCATCGCGGGCCTGGTCTCCACCCTGACCTTCCACACCGACCGGATGGCCGAACTCGCTCCCGCGGGCTTCACCCTCGCCACCGATATCGCCGAATGGCTTGTCCGCCAGGGTGTTCCGTTCCGGGTCGCGCACGAGGCCGCGGGCGGTTGCGTGCGCGCCGCCGAAGCTCGCGGCGTGGGGCTGGACGAGCTCACCGACGCGGAATTCGCCGCCGTCGACCCGGCCCTGACCCCCGGTGTCCGCGAGGTCCTGACCGTTCAGGGCTCCATCGCCTCCCGCAACGCACGCGGCGGCACCGCCGGCACCCAGGTCGCCAAGCAGCTCGAAGAGGTCCGCGGGACCGCCGCCACCCAGCGCGCCTGGCTGAGCTGAGCGCCGATATGCCAACGGCCCGTTGGGTTTCCGTCCATGGAAACCCAACGGGCCGTTCGTCATCCGCGTCGGTAGTTCATATGTTTCGCGGCGGGTACGGCGGCGCGGCCGGAACCGTGCACCTTGCCATCCGCCATCGTCTGCTGCTTCTGCTTCCCCTTACCCCGCCGTTCCCGCCGTGACAGCGGCTGATCGGCAGGGTCTTCCGAGGGGATTTCGGGCAGCGGAAAGCGCTCGGGCATGAGTCCTCCTACAGGTATGCGTGACCGACGTACCGGTTCGATCGCCGGTCGGAATCGGAAAAGCCTCAGCACGGTCGTTTCGAACGACCGCCGGGCAGCACGAGCGAATAGCTCTCAGGAGAACAGGAACAGCCACATGCCGAGCACTGTATCCACGAATGCGGGCTCGCCGCATCCCATTTAATCGCGCATGGACTCGATGGCCGCGGTGATCCCCTTCTTGTCGTAGCTGTTGGTCGGCATGGTCGCGCCGTGCGCGTGGCGGACCAGGCCGTCTCTGTCGATCAGCACGGTGCCGGACTGCAACCACGAGCCGAACAGCCGACGGTTCAGGCCGACCGATTCATGTGGGTCGGCGGTCGGTCCGGTCGCCACGGTGAACGGTACGCCGTGTTCGGTCTTCCAAGCCCGCACCGCATCGCGATCCTCCGGTGCCACGATGACGACCCCGATGTTCGCGGTGTCGAACTCCGCGCGGCGAGCGACGAGATCACGGATGTGGTGGTTGCAGATCGCGCACGAGATCGATCGCGTGAAGAACAGCAGTGTGCCGTGCGCGCCGGGCTGGTCCGACAGCCGCCAGGGCTGTCCGTCGGTGTCGATCAGTTCCAGGTCGGGGGCGGGGTTTCCGTTCGTGAGCATGCTGGATCTACCCTTCGAGATTCTGTCGCACCGCGGCGCGGGCCCGATGCAGCTGCGATTTCATTGCCGCGGTGCTCAATCCGAGCGCGTCGGCCGTCGCGCGCCCCGGATGCCCCAGCACGTCGCGCATGATCAACACCCGGCGCTGGATCTCGGGCAGCGCCGTGATCGCCTGCGCGAGCCGATCGGCGTCGAACCGGCGCAGCACCTCGTCCTCGGCGGAGATGACGACCTCGCCGCCGACCGCGTCCGTCCGCGGCGCCTGCTCCATGAATTGCCGCGCCCGCCGCAGACACTCGTTGCGAACGATCCGGAACATCCACGACGCGAGCGCCGACGTCGCCCGCAGCGTTCCGATCTTCCGGTACAGGATGATCAACGCTTCCTGCGTGGCATCCTCGGCATCGCTCGACGACGCACACAAATGCTGCGCGAACCGCCGCACATGCGGATGAGCCCCGTACACCACGGCGGCAATGGCCTGCCGATCCCCGTTCTGGGCCGCCTCGACCAGTTGCCTCCCGGCCCACCCAGGTTCCACGCCCGCCCGGCCCTCTGTCTCGATTCGTACTGTCACAACCATAAGAGCGTCCACGCCCGCAAAAGGATTCAGCTTCTCTGGCAGCCGTCTCCGAGCTCGAACCGGCTCGACCGGGCTCGGCACCATCGTGCGTTCACCAGACGTGCCCGGTGCCTGCCACTGAATTGCGGTGGCAGGCAATCGGTTCAGCGTAGGGCTTTGGTCAGGAGTTCGGTGATCTTGGCCTCGGTTTCGGGGGTCATGCGCTGGATGGCGAAGTTGACGGCCCAGATGTCGCCCTCGTCGAGGGTGGCGACGTCGTTGAAGCCGAGGACGGCGTAGCGGGTTTTGAACTTCGCCGCGGGCTGGAAGAAGCAGAGGATTTTGCCGTCGCGCACGTAGGAGGGCATGCCGTACCAGGTCTTGCAGGTCAGTTCCGGGGCAACGGATTTGATCAGGGCGTGCAGGCGTTCGGCGATTTCGCGGTCGGCGCCGGTCATTTCGGTGATCTTGGCGAGTACTTCCCGCTCGGCTTCGGCGGCGGCGTTGGCGGATTTGGCGCGGCGCGCGGCGGCCTTCAGTTCCGCGGCATGGCTCTTCATCGCGGCGCGCTCTTCGGCGGTGAAACCGATAGCGGTCTGCTTGGCGGAAGTCTGGGTGGTCATGGCTGGATTCCTTTGCGGGAGTCGGGAGTGCGGGAGGGGGAGAAGTCAGCGGTCCTGGATGAGGCCCAGGATGTTGCCGTCGGTGTCGGCGACGGTGGCGACCAGGCGGCCGCCGCCCACCTCGTGGGCGGGCTGGTCGACGGTGGCGCCGGCGGCGGTGAGGGCGGCGAGCTTGGCTTCGATGTCGCCGACGTGCCAGTAGGAGACGGGGGTGGCCATGGACTGGGGGCCGCCCTCGGGGACCAGGCCGATGTGCTGGCCCTCGGAGTCGAAGCCGACGTAGTAGGGGGAGTCGGTCTGGGGGGCGATGCCCAGCAGCGCGGCGTAGACGGACTTGGCGGCGGCCAGGTCGGAGACCGGGTGCAGGACGGTCTTGATGCCCATGGTGGTCATGGTTTCTCCTTTGTTTTCCGGTGAACCCGGTGTGCATTCAGCTTCGCCTCGGGAGCGGGTCGACCACATCCGTGGTGACCACGGAATCCACCACGGAGAGCGATCCGTACCGTGCGTGAGGGAGACTGATCCCATGGTTGTGACGTCGGAAATCTCCACTCGCGAGGCGGAAGTGCTGGCGCTGGTCGGCGAGCATCTCAGCAATGCCGAGATCGGGGCGCGCCTGTTCATCTCGGTGCGCACGGTGGAGAGCCACGTGTCCTCGCTGCTGCGGAAACTGGAGGTGCCCGACCGTCGGGCGCTGGCCCAGCACGCGGCGGCGACCCGCACCGCGAGTCCGCGACCCGCGACCGCGCTGCCGAAACCGTTGACCTCGTTCATCGGTCGCGGCAGCGAGCGCGCCGAGCTGGCCGAGCTGATCAAGACGCAACGGCAGGTGACGGCGGTCGGCGCGGGCGGCGTGGGCAAGACGCGGCTCGCTCTCGCGGTGGCGGCCGAGGTGGCCGGCGAATTCGCCGACGGCGTGTGGTTCGTCGACCTGGTGCCGCTCGCCAGCCCGGACACGTGCGTGGTCGCGGGCACCGTCGCCATGGCGCTCGGGCTGGGCGAGCAGCCGGGCCGCGGCTTCGACCGCGCCGTCCTGTCCGCCCTCGCCGACCGCAATGCGCTGCTGGTACTGGACAATTGCGAGCACGTGCGCGACGGTGTCGCTCCGTTCGTGGAGCAGTTGCTCGAAGCCTGCCCGGGTGTGAGCGTCCTCGCCACCAGTCGTGCCCGGCTCATGGTGCCCTTCGAGCGGGTGTACACCGTCCCGCCGATGTCGCTTGCGGGAGAGGGCGCTTCGGACGCGGTCGACCTGTTCATGGATCGCGCGGCGGCCGGCGGCTGGCCGCCCAACCACGCCATGCGCGACCAGGTCGCTGCCTTCTGCGAACGCCTGGACGGAGTGGCGCTGGCCATCGAACTGGCGGCAGCCCGTTGGACCACCCTCGGTCTCGACGGCCTCGCAGCGGGTCTGGACGATCAGCTGCGCATGCTCTCCGGTGGAGCGCGCGCCGACGACCGGCATCGCTCGGTGCGCGCCGCTCTGGACTGGAGCCACGCGCTGCTCGAACCCGAGGACCGGGCGCTGCTGCGGCGGGTATCGGTCTTCATGACCGTCTTCCCCGTGGAGGCGGCCGCCGAGGTGACGGGAGTCGAAAAGGGCTCTGTCGCAGCCGGATTGGCGCGACTGGTCGAGCAGAGCCTGCTGGCGGTCACCGACACGCAGAACGGCACTCGGTTCCGCGCACTCGAAACCATCCGGCAGTACGGGCTCGAACAGCTCGAGGCGGCAGGCGAAGTCGACGACGCCCGCGCCGGACACCTGCGCTGGTGCCTGGCCGAGGCCGACGAGATCTCGGTGATGCGCACCGACCGTCGCCTCCGATTCGATACCGCCGCAGATGATTTCCGTGCCGCACTGGGTTGGGCGGGCGAGCGGCCGGACCGCCGGGCGGAAGCGCACCAATTGGCGAGCCGGTTCGCGAACCTGCTGTTCACCCGGCACTTCACCGGCGAATCCCAATGGCGTTACCAGCAAGCCGCATATTTCTCCGACGACCCTGCCGTCTCAGCGGACCTGCTGCGCCAGGCGGCAGCGGCCGCCGGTTGCCAGGGCAATGGCGACGACATGTTCCGCTTGCACCGCGACGCCGCCGATTTCGCGCAGCGCGCAGGCGATCTCGCGAGGGCGTCCGCCGACCTGGCGACCGCGGCGGCCTGCGTCTACCGGTTCCACGGTACATTCGAGAATCTGCCCGGCCCCGCGGAGACCCGCGCACTCGTCGACGAGGCGCTGCGACTGGCCACCGCCGCGGGGATCGACCATGTCGACATCACACGAACGGCAACGGTCGTACCCGACGTTGCCGGGGTGCCGGATTCCGCAACCGCAGGAGCGGATTCGGGACCTTCGGTGCGGACGGACGAAGCCTTCGGTGACGGGCAGGAGATGGATCCGGCCCGGGTGGCAGCCGTGCGCGCCGCTATCGCACTCGCGGCGGCGGCGCTGGCCGATCCGTTCGGGGCGCAGCGGAATGTCGCCGACATCCCTGTTTCGGAGATGATCTCGCTCGCCGAGCGCGCGGTCGAGTTCGCGCACGCCACCGGTGACCCGCTGGCCGAATCGGCTGCGCTCGATATCCTCGCGGCGGTCCGGAGCCGCGCCGGGGATCTGCCCGCCGCGGCCGCCACCGCCCGCCGCCGGATCCGGCTCCTGTCGGTCGCCCCCGACAGTCCCGCGGGCACTCACGAACTGATCGACGCCCTCGGCCAGGCCACCGAATTCGGGCTCGGCACCGGCGATCTGCCCGGCGCGCGACGCTGGGGACGGCAGCTCGCCGAACATCCGATGCTGGCCGAGGTCGGCCACACCGCGACCAGTCGATTGCTGGTGGCGGATGCCTTGGCCGGCAATGTCGAGGAGGTCCTCGCCCACGGCGCGCGCTTCCTGGAAGCCTGGCAGCGCGAAGACCGCCCGGCCCGCGCCGAGCTGGGCGCGGCGGTGGCCGGGGTCCGCCTGATCCACGGTCTGCGCGACGATTTCGACGCCGAACGCGAATGGACCGGTGTCCTCCAGCAACTCGGCACCCCGGCCTCCGACACCGATGGCTACCAAGCGGTCTTCGACGCGCTGCTCATGCTGCACCACGGCCAGCCGATCGACGCCCTCGAACGCATCGAGCTGACCCCCGCCGACGCCCGCACCAAAGTCACCGCCGCATGGTTCCCCTGGTACGTGGCCCTACGCGCCGAGGCCGCCGCGCTCACCGGAACCTCGAACGCGGCAACCGATCTCGCCGACGCCCGCACGGCCGCCACCGGAAACCCCCTGGCCCTGGCCATCATCGACCGAGCGGATGCGCTCCTGGCCAAGGACCGCGACCGACTCCTCTCCACCGCAACCACATTCGACGCCGCTGGCTGCCGCTACCAATCGGCCCGAACCGGAATCCTGGCCGGAGGCGACGCCGCAGCCCAGGCCGCGACCACCCTCACCACCCTGGGCCTGGCCCCGATGACCGCGATGGTGCACCTCTAGCTTTCGGCAGCCGGGCTTGCCCGAGACCGTCCGGCCGATCGACGAGATCGAGGATTCGTGGATCTGGGAGCTGCCGCCCGCGGGGAAGGTGCACGACAGCGTGTTCCCGTGACGACCGGGCACCGGTCCGGCCGACCGGCGCGGGCGGTCGGTGGGTTGCCGCGGAAAACGACTGTGCGACGTGGGATTCGGCCACATCGCACAGTCGAGAACAGGTGGGTCAGGCGCAGACCTTCAGGGCGTCGGCCTTGTTCTGGGCGTAGACGGGCAGGGTGGCGCGGTGGGAGTCGGGAACGTGGGCGAGCAGCTCCCAGCGCTTGCCGTTCCAGTTGAGCACGTCGACGGTCTTGCCGGTCCGGTCCCAGTAGGACACCAGACGGTCGCCGAGTCCGGCATTGCTGATGTCGTGCAGCACGCAGTTGTCATCGACCTGCACGAACATGCTCCCGGTGCGGTCCACGCCGTCGTAGCCGCAGAACACGCCACCCGGGCAGTCGTAGCCCGCCGCCGAAGCGGGCCCGGCCGCGGCGAGCGCGCCACCCGCGACGGCACCCACGGTCAGCACGGCCGCCGCGACAGCCCCCCGAATACGTTTGGCGCGGTTGATGTGCTCCATGATGATTCCCCTCGGTTGTGGTAGCCGTCCTCCCGGCTCGCCTCACGGTGTTCGAGCCCACCACTGAGCGACCAATGACCGGCTGATCGACGAGGTGACGGTCCCGATCGAAATCGCGGGCAGCCGGTTGTCGGCGTCGGGTCGAGTCGTGCGGGCTGCCCGAAGCTGGATAGCGCACAGCTATCCTGCGGCTATGACCTTGTTGCTGCTGGGATTGGCCATTGCGTGTGAGGTGACGGCGACGGTGTCGTTGAAGATCTCCGAGGGGTTCAGCAAGTTGGTGCCGTCGGTCATTGTGGTGATCGGGTATGGGGCGGCGTTTTACTTTCTTTCGCAGGCGTTGAAGCGGGGGATGGCCATCGGGGTGGCTTATGGGATCTGGTCGGCGGTGGGGGTGGTGGCGGTGGCGACGATCGGGGCGTTGTTTCTGGATGAGCATGTGACGCCGATGCAGATCGGGGGGATCGTGCTGGTGATCGCGGGGGTGCTGGCGCTGGAGCTCGGGGGAGCGCACTAGCGGGGGTCAATCCTCGACGCGGACAACGTATCCCGCGTCGGCGAGGGCGGTGAGGACCTCGTCGCGGTGGGCGGGTCCGCGGGTTTCGAGGGTGAGCAGGACCTCGACCTCGTAGATGGCGAGCCAGGATTCGGTGCGGGAGTGGACCACGTCGACGACGCTCGCGCCGGTGCGGCCGAGCTCGGCCAACAGGCGCGAGAGGCTGCCGGGACGGTCGGAGATGGTGATGCGGGCGGCGAGGTAGCGGCCGGCGGCGGACAGGCCGTGGCCGATCACGCGGGTCAGCAGCAACGGGTCGATATTGCCGCCGGAGAGGATGGCGCAGACCGGGCCCCGCAGGTCGAGTTCGGCTGCGTCGCAGGCCATCAGCGCCGCGACCGCCGCCGCGCCCGCGGGTTCCACGATGAGCTTGGACCGTTCCATGCACAGCAGCAGCGCCTTGGACAGCGCCTCCTCGTCGACGGTGAGGATGGCCGGCGCGCTCTCGACGATGTGCTCGAACGGCACCTCACCGGGCAGCCCGACCGCGATGCCGTCGGCCATGGTCGCCATCTGCTCCAATGCCACCGGCTTCCCGGCGGCCAGCGAGGCGGGCCAGGCGGCGGCCTCGGCGGCCTGCACCCCGATTACCCGCACCTGCGGCTTCAACCGCTGCAGCGCGGCCGCCACGCCCGCGAGCAACCCGCCGCCGCCCGTCGGAACCAGCACCGTGCCGACATCCGGTAGCTGGTCGAGGATTTCGAGCCCGCAGGTCGCCTGCCCGGCCACGATGTCGATGTGGTCGAAGGGATGCACCAGCGTGGCCCCGGTGCGTTCGGCGAATTCCCGTGCGGCGAAGAGGGATTGCTCGATGGTGTCGCCGACCTGGTGCACGGTCGCCCCGTAGGCCCTGGTGGCCACCAACTTCGGCAGCGCCGCCCCGACCGGCATGAACACCGTGGACTCGATTCCCAACGAGGTCGCCGACCACGCGACGCCCTGCGCGTGATTGCCCGCGCTGGCCGCCACCACGCCGCGCTCCCGCTCGGCCGCCGACAGGTTCGCGATCCGGTTGTAGGCCCCGCGCGGCTTGAACGAGCCGGTGCGCTGCAGGTTCTCGCACTTCAACCACACCTCGTGCCCGACCCGTTCCGACAGCACCCGCGACGCCACCACGGGAGTCCGCCGGATCACCGGTGCCAGCAGGGTCGCCGCCGCTTCGATCCGCGCCATGAGCTCCATGCGCGCCATGTTGCCAGGCATTCACCGGACTGTCGTCGAACAGCGGGAATCAGACACGGCGAGCGACCGGCAATCCGGTGAAGAGACTGGTCGGAGGATTATCTTCACGCTGTGCCCCCACTGGTGAAATCGTTGGCCGCGCTGACCGTTTCCACCGTCGCCGCCTTGATTCCGCTCGCCCCGCCCGCACCCGCCGACACCATCGGCACCTGCAGCGGCGGCGACTTCCGCTGGACCGCCGTCAACGGCGCGATCACCATGACCCCGACCCTGCTCACCTTCACCTCGGTCGGCCGCCTGTGGGGCTGCACCGGCTACCCCGGGATCACCGGCGCGACCTTCACCGGCGAGCACATCGCGTGGTCGGACTGCATGCATCCGGCCGACGGCCCGTTGACCGTGTGGATCACCTGGGACAACGGCGATTCGAGTACGCTCTGGGGCCCCTGGCCCGTCGGCATCGCCCAGCCCACGGTCGGGCCGCTGCAGGTGGTGAGCGGTTTCGGCCTCGGCAGCTGGGTCCGGGTGACCGCCGACTACGAGATGATGACCCCCGCGATGGTGATGGGCTGCCTCGGACCCGGACTGACCACCGGTCCCGGGCACCTGAGCGCCAGCATGATGTGAGCTCGGCACGGCGGCGGAAAGCTGTCGCGTGAAAGATATACGGGTCACGCAATAACGGGGAAACCGAAAAGCAATCCGAGGGCAACGGCTTTTTCCTACCTTGAGCCCACCCCAAGTTCGGCTCTCGGATCGGATGCCCCAATGACCGATATCGTTTCGCCCGCGACGGATACCGTCGCGGCGAATCCCGCTCCAGATTACGACCCCAGGCTGACCAATGACGATCTTGCCCCCCTGAAGAAACAGACCTGGGGCTCGTACCACATCTTCGCCTTCTGGATGTCGGATGTGCACAGCGTCGGCGGATATGTCACGGCGGGCAGCCTTTTCGCGCTCGGCCTGGCCGGGTGGCAGGTGCTGGCCGCACTGCTCATCGGCATCACGATCGTATATTTCCTGTGCAATCTGGTCGCCGCGCCCAGCCAGCGCGCCGGAGTGCCGTATCCGGTCATGTGCCGCACCGCCTTCGGTGTGAAGGGCGCGAACATCCCGGCAATCATTCGCGGACTGATCGCGGTGGCCTGGTACGGGATCCAGACTTATCTGGCCTCGGCGGCGCTGATCGTGGTGGCGGTCAAGCTGTTCCCGAGTCTGGCGCCCTACGCGGTGGCCCACGACTACGGCTTCCTGGGCCTGTCGCTGCTGGGCTGGGCGGCCTACCTGGTGCTGTGGATCGTGCAGGCCGCGGTGTTCTGGCAGGGCATGGAATCGATCCGCAAGTTCATCGACTTCTGCGGCCCCGCGGTGTACGTCGTCATGTTCTTCCTGTGCGGATACCTGATCTACAAGGCCGGCTGGGGTTCGATCAACCTGCAGCTGGGCTCGGTGAAGTACCACGGCTGGGACGCCCTGCCGGTGGTACTGGGCGCGATCGCGCTGGTGGTCTCCTACTTCTCCGGCCCGATGCTGAACTTCGGCGACTTCTCCCGCTACAGCAAGTCCATGGCCGCGGTGAAGCGCGGCAACCTGCTCGGCCTGCCGATCAACTTCCTGGCCTTCTCGCTGCTGGTGGTGATCACCGCGTCGCTGACCATCCCGGTGTACGGCGAGCTCATCACCGACCCGGTCGAGACGGTGGCGCGCATCGACTCCACGTTCGCCATCGTGCTGGGCGCGCTGACCTTCACCATCGCCACCGTCGGCATCAATATCGTCGCCAACTTCATCTCCCCGGCCTTCGACTTCTCGCACGTGAGCCCGCAGAAGATCAGCTGGCGCATGGGCGGCATGATCGCGGCGGTGGGTTCGGTGCTGATCACGCCGTGGAACCTGTACAACAATCCCGACGTCATCCACTACACCCTCGAGGTGCTGGGCGCGTTCATCGGCCCGCTGTTCGGGGTGCTGATCGCCGACTACTACCTGGTGCGCAAGCGGGAGATCGTGGTGGATCAGCTGTTCACCATGTCGGAGACCGGAAAGTACTGGTACAGCAAGGGTTTCAACCCGGTCGCGGTGATCTCCACCGTCGTCGGAGCCGTCGCGGCGGTCTTCCCGGTGCTGGCCACCAGTGTCTACGGCATGCACACCGCGGCCCAGTACAGCTGGTTCATCGGGTGCGGTCTGGCGCTGGTCGTCTATTACGTCCTGGCCACCCGGACCCGGCTCATGGCCGCGGCGTGAGATGTTTTCCCTGGCAGCGGCTTTGGTCGATGCCAGGGAATTGCCGTCAAGTGATAAAGGTCCTTTGTGGACTGTGTTTCGGGTTACATATTCCCCAAGGCGTGAGGTATTAAAGCGCACAGCTGGAAAATATGCTTTTCGGAAACGGAATTAGTACCGTAGGTGTCATGCAGCTCTCCCGGTTCACCGATCTCGGCTTGCGAGCGCTGATGCGCCTGGCGGTCAGCAGCGGAGCCGAGGAACGAGTCACCGTCAAACTCATTGCGCGACAGGTGAATGCTTCCGAAAACTACGTTGCCAAGGCCGTTTCCCGGCTCGCCGAACTCGGCTATGTCGAGTCCCAGCGCGGGCGCACCGGCGGGATCTTCCTGACCGAAGCGGGAAGAACTACCACCATCGGCACTATTGTCCGCCAGCTCGAATGTGATAACGAAGTCATCGACTGCACCGGCGATAATCCGTGCCCGATCGCGAATGCCTGTCGTTTGCGAGGTGTACTCGCCAACGCACAGAAAGCCTTCTACGCGGAGCTCGATCGGTACCTCCTGGCCGATCTGGTGGATCAGCGCACCGTGGATCTGCTGCATGCGCCGGTTTTCTCGCCGGCAGCCGCTCTCATCGATAGGTAGGAGACCTCATGAGGCTCGCCCCGGAGTCCAGTCTGAACGTCGTCCCCGAGCTGGAACCAGAGCACGCCGAGGTGATTCGCGCGACCCTGCCCCTGGTGGCCGCGCACATCGACCAGATCACCCCGCTGTTCTACGACAAGATGTTCACCGCCCACCCGGACCTCCTCCGTGACCGCTTCAATCGTGGCAATCAGAAGCAGGGCGGTCAGCCCAAAGCGCTCGCAGCCTCGATCGCCGTGTTCGCCTCGCACCTGGTCGATCCGGACCTGCCGCATCCGCGGGAACTGCTGGCCCGCATCGGCCACAAGCATGTCTCGCTGGCCGTCACCGAGCCCGAGTATCAGATCGTGCACGAGCATCTGTTCGCCGCCATCGTCGAGGTGCTGGGCGCGGACGTGGTGAGCCCGCAGATCGCGGCCGCCTGGGACCGCGTGTACTGGTTGATGGCCAAGACCCTCATCGACTTCGAGCGCGAGCTCTATGATGCGGCAGGGGTGGAGCCCGGTGACGTCTTCCGCGAAACCCGTGTGGTGGAACGCATCGACGATCCTTCGGGAGTGGCGACCTTCGTCGTGGAGTCCGCCGATCCGACTCGGCCGCTTCCGGAATTCGTGCCCGGTCAGTACGTCTCGGTCGGTGCGAAGCTGCCCGACGGCGCCCGCCAGCTGCGGCAGTACAGTCTGGTCAACCGGACCGGCGACGGCCGCTTGGCCTTCACCGTGCGCGAGGTCGCGGCCACGGCCGACATTCCGGCCGGTGAAGTCTCGACCTGGCTGCACGAGACCGTGCACACCGGTGACTCTCTCGAAATCACCCTGCCCTTCGGTGATCTCACCATCGATACCGACGCGACGACCCCGGTGGTCCTGATCTCCGCGGGCATCGGCGTCACCCCGATGGTCGGCATCCTCGAGTACCTGGCCGCCGAAACGCCCTCGCGCCCAACGGTGATCCTGCACGCCGACCGCTCGGCCGCCACGCACCCACTGCGCGAGACGACCGAGAAACTCGAAACCACTCTGCAGGACGTGTATTCGCGCACCTGGTACGAGGATGACGGCGACGGGCTGCTGGACGTGGCCGCGGTCGCGCTTCCACCGGACGCCGACTACTACCTGTGCGGCGGCACAGGCTTCCTGCAGCATGTCCGTGCCCAGCTGACGCAGGCCGGAATCCCCTCGGATCGGGTGCATTTCGAACTGTTCGCCCCCAATGACTGGCTGCTGGACGCCGAGCAGGATCCCGTCGCCGTCTAGGCTGATTCGCCACAAGGTGTAACCCGGCGTCACTGTGAGTTCTACAGTGCTGCGTCGGGTTCGCCCTGGGCGCCGGGTGGTGGATCTACCGTCGGGTAATGAGTCACAGCCTCGAGTTCACCGCCTCCAGCGTGGTTCGGGATGCCCTGACTCATCGAGTGGTGGTGTGTTTTCCCGGCCCGGGGGAGGACCGGATGGAACTCGAATACGCGGCCACCCGCACGGAGGCATGGGAATTCGCCTCCGCGGCCACGCTGACCGGGTTGAGCGTCCGGGTGGACCTCCGCGTGCGGGCGGGACTGCGGCCGTTGCCCTGTCGCAGGCTCTGGCGCTGACCCGCCGATCCGGATCGCTCCCGCCGAAAAAGATGAGTTGATCTCACCAACACCGCGTGATGTGTGTGGACGCCGGTTCCCGGCAATCGATCGAATCCGCAGGTAATTCCGGTGATCCGCCGCTCAGCCGTCGTTGCTTCGAAACAGAGTAGAAGGTGAGTCCTCGACCACCTTAGAGTTCGAAATCCACCGATGCAGAGCGGTTGATCGGAAGGAAGTCGACGATGACAACCGACGGAACCCCGAGGGTGGGCCTGACCGTCTCCGGTCGGCCGATGTCCGCCCCACTCCAAGACGTGCGCACCGTATCCCGGCAGCTGGTAGGCCATTTCGTCGACCACGTCATCCCGTGCGCGACCTTGCCGGGCGACATCATCGCCGGTGACGTCACGACCGTCACCCGCGTCTGCCTGGAACTGGCCGTCAGCATGCTCGACGGTCGCGACATCCCGGCCAAGACGAGCCGCCTGAGCGAGGCCGCGGCCGGATGGGCCCGCGAGGGCGTGCCCATCGACACCGTCCTGCACTCGATCCACGAGGGCTTCCAGCTCGGGATGGACCGGGTCATGTCCACGGCCGACGCCGGCGACCACGAGAATCTGGTCGCGGGCGCGAAACTCGTGGTCACCATGCTCGACACGATCAGCGCGATCGTCTCGCGCGCCTACATCCGCGAGCACAAGGCCGTGGTCTCCGAACACCACACCGCCGTGCACACCCTCACCTCGGCACTGCTGGGCGGGCACCCGACCTCGACCATGGCCCGCGAATGCGGTATCGAGATCGCGGCCGCGTATTACGTGCTGGCCCTTGCCGTTCCGAAACATCCCGACGAGGCGAACCCGCAGCTGGACGGCAAGGTGGTGGCGCGCCGCAAGTTGCGCCGGCTGCAGGCCGAACTCGCGACTCGCTGCGGCGACAGCGCGCTCGCGCTGCTGAGCGTGGACGGCGGCACCGTCCTGGTGCCCACCTCGACCCGGATCGACAGCCACCTGGACCTTCTCGTCGCCCAGCTCTCGGCGGCGGCGCGAGTGCCGATCACCGCGGCCGTGCTGGTCGCCTCCCCGGAGGAGATACCGGCCGGGACCGACCGCGCGCACGAACTGCTGGACATGGTGCAGCGGCTGCAATGCGTCGCCGGGCTGTACCGCTTCACCGATCTGGCCCTGGAATACCAGCTCACCCGGCCGGGACCGGGCCGCGAAACCCTGGGCGCGCTGCTGGATCCGCTCGACGCCCATCCGGAACTGCTGCACACCTTGAAATGCCACATCAGCAACAACCTCAACCGGCAGCGCACCGCGCGCCTCATGCACATCCACACCAATACGGTGGATTACCGACTCAAACGCATCTGTCAGCTCACCGGTTTCGACCCGACCCTGACCACCGATCTGTGGCAATTGCGTTCCGCGCTCATCGCGCGCTCGTTCTCCGATCACAGCGAGGCGGATCGAAGTATGTGAAGTATCCGAAAAGCCGGTGATGCAGGCGAATACGCCCGGCCGCCTCGTAGCCTGGGGCCGAAATCAGGAGGGCGTGTTGAGCACACCACGAATCGCCGCACAGACTCTGGTGGCGGCGTTGTTGAGCGGCCACCGCCGGTCCACGCCGGCTCTGCGTGCGGGGATCGCGATCGCGTGCGGCTATCAGGTTGTCGCACTGAGCATTCCGATCGAGGAGTCGGCCGGCGAGGCGACGGCCGCGCGCCGATTGTGTCGTGTGCGGGCGGCCCTGGACACCGCGCTCGGATCGCGGGCGCTGTCGCTGCTGACCACCGCGGGCGGGACCGTGCTGGTACCGCAGGGTGACAGTGCGGGGCCCGAACCCGCGGACGCCTTCCCCATGACGCCGCGGGCACTGGCGACGCTGACCGAGGCGGCCGGGGTGGGCCTGACCGCGGTGGCGCTGACCGGTCCGACCGAGCGCATCGCGGATCTCGCGGCCCGCGCGCACGAGTTGGTGGAACTGGTCCACGACCTCGGATATCCCGCCGGTCTCTACGGCATTCGCGATCTCGCGGTCGAATACCAGCTGTCGCGGCCGGGTCCCGCGCGCGAGCACCTGGCCGGACTGCTCGCGCCGATCAGCGGCGATCCGCGGCTGCTCGACACCATGGTCACCTTCCTGGAGACCGGCCTGGACCGCATGGAGACCGCACGCCGACTCGGCATGCACCCCAACAGCATCACCCATCGGCTGCGCCGCATCCACCGGCTGTCCGGGCTGGATCTGGGCTGCCCGGAGGGCATCGCCCGGGCCCGCGCGGCGCTGCTCGTGCGGGGACTCGAGGCGCCCGCCCGCCCGGTGCTCAGCGCGCGACCGGGGCCGCGAAGCTGACCTCCGCGCTGGCATAGCCGAACAGCTTGCGGCCCTGCGATTTCGCCTCGATGGCGACCGTGGCGGTGCGGCGGCGCTGATCCCGCGCCACCACCCGGCCGCTGAACTCGATCTCGGCGTCGTCGAGCCGGGGCACCGTCAGATAGTGCACGTGATTGGCGAATTCGGCCCGGTACTTGGTCACCGCGGCGGGGTCCCGCGTCCACGAGGTGACATATCCGGCGGCCAGCGCCAGCACCAGCATGCCGGGCGCCACCAGCGGCGGCGTGTCGCCGGGTGTCCCCGGGCGAATGAGCCCGTCGGACGGATCGCACACGGTGCGTGCGTAATTCGCCAGATCGCCCGACCGCACGATGGTGGCCGCGGCGGGCAGCCGGGTGTCGACCGTGAGCCGGTCGAAGTCGATGCGGGTGCGCGGCAGGCGGGTGTGGCGTAATCCCGTCGCGATCACCGGATCGGGCTCGGCGAAGCCCGCCCGGGCGACCGGCGCCCGGCCGGAACTGTCGTCCGGCGCGCCGGTGCGGGCCAGCAGTGCGGTGGAACCGGTCTGGACCGCCACACCGTGCTGATCGGTCAGCACCGCCGTGACGGTGAGCACGTCGAAAGACCGGAAGTGCCGGAACGATTCGAAGTACACCTCGCAGGTCAGCAGGTCCCCCGCCAGCAGCGGGCGGCCGATGTCGAGGGTCTGGTCCACGTGCACGATCCGATCCAGGCGGTAGCCGGTGATCAGCTGCTCGAGGATCTCGCGCCGCGCCTGCTGCCACACCACCGCGGCGAAGGTGGGCGGGGCCACGACCGCGTCGAAACCCAGCCGCGCCGCCGCGGCCTCCTGCCAGTGGGCGGGATGGAACGCCTGGACCGCGCGGGCGAATTCGCGAATGCGCGTCCGCTCCACGGGGAAGGGTTCCGGGCATCGGTAGTGGCGGCCGACCAGGGCCAGCGCCTGTTCCGCACCGCCGCTCAGACTGCTGTGATTCACTGTCGGTCCTTTCCGGATCCTGTCAATGATTCGTGCCGTGCGGGCGGGCGCGTGAAATCCGGGAGATATCTGGAGAAATCCCCGAAATCAATGGCGGGTATTTGTGATCCGTCCTCCGGAGACACTTTTGTAGCGTCTCACGGGATTTCGCATTCGATATTGGTGAGCTGCTCCAGGCTTCGGTGACAGCCCTGCTGGGGCCTTCCGTCGCGGCTTAGCGTGATCGCGGTTTCGGTGCCGGGAAAAACGAACGGCGGCAGCGGAACTCGAATACACGCCGGGTTGCAGGAAGGCACGAAATGAGACGAAGTACCCGCCGCGGGACGGTAAGGACGGCGGTCATGGCGGGGGTGTCCCTGCTGGCCGTCGGATTCTCGGGAGCGGGAGCCGACGCCGAACCGTCGGCCCCTCCGAACGAAGGACAGGCGACCGAACAACAGTTGGCCGACTACATCGCCGCGGGCGTGAAACAGGGCGCCCCGATCGCCGATTCCGGGAGTGCGTGCACCTCCGGCAGCGGCGCGGGGTCCGGCAACGGTTCCGGCGACTGCTACGGCGGCTCCGGTTCCAGCTCCGGATCCTCGGGCGGCTACGCCTCCGACACCAAGGGCTACGGCCCGCCCATGACCTCGTGGCTGGCGGCCTTCGGCTATGGCCTGCTGAATCCGGACGCGTCGCCGCCGGGCGCGAACGACTGGAACTGCAAGCCGACCGCCGAGCATCCGCGGCCGGTGGTCATGGTTCACGGCACCTGGATGAACGCCTACAACGGTTTCGCGTTCATGGGCCAGCCCATCAAGGACGCGGGCTTCTGCACCTTCACCCTCAACTACGGCCGATCCAACCTGCTCGAGGGCGGCGGCCTCGGCTCGATACTGCCGGGCACCATGGGCACCGGATACATCCAGGACTCGGCGAAACAGCTGGCCGCCTTCGTGGATCGGGTGCTGGCCGCCACCGGCGCCTCCCAGGTCGATATCGTCGCGCACTCGCAGGGCGGGGCGATGTCGAACTGGTACACCAAGTTCGAGGGCGGGGCCGCCAAGGTGCACAACCTGATCACCTTCGGCGCGACCAATCACGGGACCTCCCTCGACGGCATCGGCGCGCTGGGCCGCGCGGTCAACAACTTCGGCATCGACGTGCTGGGGCTGGTGGAGATCTTCGTGGGCCACTCGGGAATTCAGCAGACCATCGGATCCGACTTCGTGAACAAGCTGAACGCCAACGGGGACACGGTGCCCGGCATCGACTACACCATTGTCGGCACCCGCTACGACGAGATCACCAACCCCTACGGCCTGACCTTCCTCCAGGCCGGACCGGGTGCGCGGGTCGACAACATCACGCTGCAGGACGGTTGCGAACAGGACGTGTCCGACCACCTCACGATGATGTATTCGCCACGCGCCCTGTCCATCGCGCTGCGGGCGCTGGATCCGGCGCGGCATCCGAATCTGGCCTGCACCTTCAATCCGTGGGTCCTGGGCGGCGGCGGATCCCTGTGACCCGGTAGTCGGGTGCCGGAGCGTGGCTGCCCGCCGCACCCGGGCGCCACCGCTCCCTCCACTTCAGCGCGCGGGACTCGATGCGCCGGTGGGCAATTGAAAAGTCTCGGTGAACTGCTGCCGTTTGCGGATCTCGGTGTCGATCCAGGCGCTGATCATGCGGGCGGTCATGGCGATGGCCTCCTGGCGTTCCTGACCGCCGACCTCCAGGGCGGTCGCACGCAGCACGCCCGCGAAGCCGGTGTTGATCAGCACGAAGGTCATCATGTCGTATTCGTGGTCGTCGCCGGGGCCGAGGATCTGGATCAGCAGCACCTTGACCAGCAGGCGCAGGCGGGGTTCGAATTCCGGCAGTCCGCTGCTGTAGAACTGCACGCCCGCCACCAGGGCCCGCACCAGCTTGGCATTGTCGACCAGTTCCTCGGTGAACACGTCCAGCAGTTCGGTCATGATCTGCTCACTCGACACCATCAGTTGCGGCAGCGTCTGCCGCGACAGCCCCGACACCCATTGTGTGAAGCGGCGTTCGGCGTTCTCGAGCAGCCGGCCCAGCAGTTCGTCGACGATGACACCGCGATCGGAGAAGTACCGGTACAGGGTGCCGATGCTCACCCCGGCCTCGGCGGCGATCCGGTTGGTGGAGGTGTCGGCGATGCCGCGCTCGCCGAAGAGCCGGGCCGCGGTGTCCAGAATGTGCTCGCGGGTGGCCTTGGACCGCTCCTGGGTCGGTCGGCGGCGTTGGCGCACGGCCTTCGGCGGCATGTGCAGCCTCCTTGCTGCGGTGAAACTGAGCGATGCTCATCTTAACCGGCGCAGATCGATCCCGGCCCGGTATGTTGTTGCGCTACAACGCCGAGGAGGTTGGCACGGCCGGCGGAATACCGAAGGGCCGACTGGCGCGCGGCGGCCGCCTCGGACGACTCGCCGCCGGGCAGGCCGCCCGCGGCGTAGGGACGCGGCTGTCGATGATCGGGCGACCCGAGCAGGCCCGGCGGATTCTCGCGGAACGCTCCGCCTTGCAATCTCGAAATGTTCAGCGGGCTGCTGAGATCGGTGCTGCCCAGCGCCGGGGACGCCGGGGTCCTGGACGAGATCGCCCGCAATATCGGCGGCGAACTCGACTACGTGAACGAGGCCGGGACACAGCATCGGGTCGCGGAGCGCTACCGGGATCACCCCTGTTCACCTTCGCCGCGCTCGGCCAGCTGCACGCCACGAACAACTGGCATCGGATCGCCCGCGAATGGCTCTACGGCGAAGCGCCGACTACCGAAATCGGCCGTGCCGCACAGCGTTGGCGCTCCGGCCCGTGACGGCCTAGGAGCGCGCGGCGGCCACGGTTTCGAGCACTCCGCTCAGCCACGGGGTGTAGCGCTCGGGTTCGGTCGCGACCTGCTCGGCGAGGGTGTCCGGCCGAACCCAGGAGATGTCGTCCACCTCGTCCGGATTCGGTTGCGGCACCGTCTGTTCCAGCGTCCCGATCAGCACGTGGTCGAACTCGAACTCGACCCGCCCGGTATTCGGATCGGTGGCCTGATAGGTGAAGGTGCCGACCTCGGACAGGTCGGCGGTGATCCCCAGCTCCTCGTGCAAACGCTTGGCGGCCGCCTCCACGACGGCCTGACCCGGCTCCGGATGCCCGCAGCAGGTGTTGGTCCACAGCAGCGGGAACCGCGTCTTCACCCCGGCCCGCTGCTGCAACAACACCCGCCCGTCCGCATCGAACAGCAGCACCGAGAACGCTCGATGCAGCCGCCCCGGCGCGGTGTGCGCCGCCGCCACCGACAGCGACCCCTGGGCCCGGCCCTGCTCGTCCACGAGCTCGACGAGCAGGGTCTCACGGTCGACCACCGGGGTGGTGTCGGAAGTGTCGAGAGCGCCGGTCACCTGACCACCTTATCGGCGGTGATCATCAGGTACTGGAAGCTGCCCTCCTTGTACGAGGTCAGGAAGGGTTTCTCGACCCCGGTGGCCAGATCGGACCTGGTGCGCAGCTCCCAGTAGGGGATGGTCGCCGGGGTCAGGTCGGTGACCGCGACGGGAACCAGGTTGTTCTCGGCCAGCGCCTTGAAGTACTGGCTGCGGGGATGGATATTGCAGCCGTAGTGGGCGTCGATCCAGCTCACCGACGCCGAGCGCGCGCCGAACACGTCATTGGAGCAGCCGGTGATGCAGACGTAGCGCCCGCCGGGCTCCAGCAGCCGGGAGAACTCCGCGAACAGCTCGAAAAGGTCCACGTACATGGTGGTCTCGTTGGTCCAGATGCCGCGCTTGGAGCCGGATTCGAAACCGGTGTCGAGCATGTTCTTGAAATGGAAGCGCACCTTGTCGGAGACGCCGCGCTCGCGGGCCTGCTCATTGGCGAAACCCACCTGGTATTCGGAGATGGTGACGCCGTCCACCTGGCAGCCGAACCGCTGATTGGCCATGAAACTGGTGCCGCCGCGCCCGGATCCGCCGTCCATGAGCCGATCGCCGGGGCGGATGTCGCCGAGCTGGTCGAGCAGGGCGTCGGCCTGCGCGGTCTCGAGGCGGTGCAGTTCCTTGACGATCCGCTCCTGGCGGGTCTCCTCGGGGCCCTCCAGCACCGACAGATCGGGCTCGCCGATGCCGTAGTGGTGATGGTAGAGCCCGTCGACCTCGCCCAGCTTTGTGTTCACGCGATCGTCGTTGGGGTTGTTGTTCCAGTAGGACGCGACCGACTTCTGGTATTCGGTTTTCAGCACGGCGTCCGGCTGCGGGTGGAGCGCGGTCATGACAGGTCATCCTCTCGAATGGGTGATATGACGCTGGAAGTACTGCGCGCGAAAAAGGGTGTGGCTCAAGGGCCTTCTTTGTAGCGGCGGCTGTCCGCGTGCCAGGCCCGGTTGCCGCCCATCCAGGCCCAGAGCCCGGTCAGGAAGCGGCGCAGCTCCGGGGAACCGGTGGCGGCCAGCACGCCCGCCTCGGCCTCGAAGCGGTGCATCAGTTCGTCGTGGACCTCGGCGGTGCGCTGCACGGCCTCACGGCGCGAGCAGTGCTCCTCGGCGGCCAGCACGGTCGGGAGGTTGAATTCCCGTCCGCCGGAGAGATCCTCGCGGGCCATGGAGTAGAGGTCGTTGACCATCTGGGCGGCCAGCGCGGCGGTGGTGGTGACCCGCCGCACCCGCGGATCGGTGTACTCCGCGGCCGGTATCTCGTAGCCGCCGACCGCGTCGATCGGGGCCATGCACGGCAGGAAGCTGTGCGGTTGCCGGTTGAGCAGGTACTCCCACACCGGCGGCATCCGGCCCGCCAGCCGCCAGCCGGCCTCCGCGCCCAGCGCGATGTACCAGCCCGCGATCTCGCTGCGCAGCCGGGCCACCTGGGCCGGGGTGGCGAACCGCGACAGGTGTTCGAAGGAGGTCCGGAAGGCCCGCAGGATCGGATCGTTCTCCATGGCCTTCTCCACCTCCGCCTGATACCGCAGCGGCAGGTGCACCGGATCCATGGCGGCGGCGGCCAGTTCCAGCCGCGGCCCCAGTTCCGCCTCCGCACGGGACTCGGTGCCGTCCGGCGCGATGTCGCTGGCGTCCTCCTCGCAGTAGTAGTCGTCCACCGACCACTCCGACACCGCGCACTTGGCGGCGGCGAGCAGTCGATCCGCGTCGTCGCAGTCCGGATGCGCGAGCATGATCAAGCGCCCGAAGTCGGCCTTGTGCAACTCCTCGAGCCGGCCCTCGTAGAGCCCGATCTCCTTGGCCCAGGCGATGATCCCGGCATTCACCGCCTCGGCCAGCGCCGGGTTGTCCCGCACGGGCGGCGGGCAGTACAGGGCCGGGATGGCAGCGCCCTGGCCGCGCCGAACCGCGCCGGTCCCGATCCCGCTGGGCCCGTGCGATATCCGCGGGGATCCAGCCGCAACCGCATTTTCCGGCCGAGCCGCCGCGGACGTTGGAACCGCCTGCGCCGCATCGGCAATCGCCCCGGTGGCCGGTGGCGCACCGGCCACCCCCGCCCGGCGGAATGCGGATGTCGTCCCGATCCCAGTAGGACCGCTGGCAATCCGCCGGGCGGGCCGACCGCCGGTCGGCGGTGCGGCGGCCGTGCCCGGACCTTGCGATCCAGGCGCGACCGAGGTGGGCATTTGTCCCAAGCTCAGCGAGCGTGGAATGGCCCGGAGTGGTTGGTGCACAGGTGTACTGGGCAGACCGCCCGTCGGCACCGCGCCGCCGGCAGGCGACGGCGGACGCGATGCCTGTCCCGCGAGCTCCGTGATCACCTGGGGGGTGGGTAGGTTCACACGGAGGCTCGGGGCCCCGAGGCCGGAGGGGCCGAGCAGCCTGTGGGGGGACGGGGACTCTGCTGCCGGGGGTTCAACGGGAGTTTCGGTGGTCGCGAGCAGAACCGGTGGCGCGGTGGTGTCGAGGTTGGTCAGCAGGGCGGCGACGGCCGCCGCCACCTCGGAGGTGGCAGGCGGGGCCGCGGCGCGGGAGAGCACCGACATGACGGGACACCTCGCTCAGTCGGACTGACGGGCGACCAGCACATTGTCGAGAATGCCGAGCGCGTCGGGGACCAGGACGGCGGCCGAGTAATAACAGCTGACCAGGTAGGAGATGATCGACTGATCGTCGATGCCCTTGAAGCGGACGTTCAGGCTGGGCTCGTACTCGTCCGGGATTCCGGTCTGGTGCAGGCCGATCACGCCCTGATCCTTCTCGCCGGTGCGCATGGCGAGGATCGAGGTGGTCTGGGTGTCGCTGACCGGGATCTTGCCGCACGGGAAGATCGGCACCCCGCGCCAGGCGGGCACGCGGTGGCCGTCGACCTCGACCGGGTCGGGATAGATTCCGCGCCTGGTGCATTCGCGGCCGAAGGCGGCGATCGCCTTGGGGTGGGCCAGGAACAGCTTGGTGCTGCGCCGCATGGACAGCAGCTCGTCCATATCGTCGGGGGTGGGCGCGCCGGACTCGCTGTAGATCCGCTGCTTGAGATCGCAGTTGTGGAGCAGGCCGAAGTCGGGGTTGTTGACCAGGTCGTATTCGCGCCGCTCGTAGAGGGCCTCGACGGTCAGGCGCAGCTGCTGCTCGATCTGATCCATCGGATCGTTGAACAGGTCCGCGACGCGGGTGTGCACCCGCAGCACGCTCTGCGCCAGACTGAGCTCGTATTCGCGGGGCTGCGAGTCGTAGTCGACGAAGGTGCCGTCGAGCAGGGGTTCCCCGGAATGGCCCGAGGAGATGACGATTTCGGCCTCGCCGTATTTGTTCTGCGGCAGCGCGGGCGCTTCCGCGACCGAGGACAGATGCTGTTGCAGGGCCGGGATCTGGTCGTTCAGCTGCTGCAGCGTGGAGCGGCTGAGAACCAGCATGGTGGTGGGCGTGACGGTCTTGACCGTCACCGGCCAGATGGCGTCGGGGTCGGTGAGGGTGGCGTCGCCGAAGAAGTCGCCGCCGCCGAGCATGCCGACCTTCGTGGTCTCGCCGAACTCGCCGGTGCCGATCTTGGAAAGCTTGCCGTGCACGATGAGCAGCACCTGATCCATGGGGTTGCCGAACTCGGCGACCACGGTGCCGGGCGGCAGGTCGCGCTGCTCGAAGCGTCCCGCCACGGTGGCCAGGATGTCCTCGTCGTCGAAGCCGCGCAGCTGGGGCAGCTCCTGCAGCTCGAGCGGAATGACGCGGGCGCTGGGTCCATTGATGACGAACTCCACCTCGCCGTTGCCGACGGTGTGGGTCAGGCGCCGGTTGACGCGGTAGACACCGCCCTTCACCTGGCTCCACGGCAGCGATCGGGTCAGCCAGCGGGAGCTGATGCCCTGCATCTGCGGTTCGGATTTGGTGGTGTGCGCCAACTGGTGGGCGGCGGCCGTACTGAGGGACTTGCGTTGACCGTTAGTGGTCTCGAGGGGCATTTCAATGGTCATGCTGCGGTCCTCACCTCGAAGGGACACCGCGGAGACAAGCGGGGGAGTCCACGGCGAAACAGCAGACCCGGTGGGGGCCTGCAGGAATTAGTCAAGTGAGTGAATTGACAAGCGCGACAGTGCGTTCCAGCGCTACCGATGGTAGGCCGCCGACTCGCGTGGTGTATCGAAATGCCAAAACCTGATGCCTGGAATGTTGCTGTATCCCGTAAACCCCAAACGGCCGGTTTGCTTTGCGGAGCCCGGTTCCGGAGCGGCACGGCGGATAGCCCGCATGGTGCTGGTCACAGCGCCAGCGCAGTAGGGTGGTGCTATGGCAAGCTCATCGGGACGCGTCGGGGCGGGTGACGCTGGTCAAGGCCAGGAAAAGTCTGGGAGAGAAGCCGTGAAATTCAATACGAGGTCCGTTGTCGGTCCGATCGAGCGACTCGTCGCGACCGCGCAGAACGGACTCGAGGTGATCCGGTTCGGGGGCCTGGTTCACGATATCGAATCGTCGCCGTACGAGGTCGTGGAGCGGAAGCGGATGTACCGCCTGCGGCACTACTTCCCGGACGACACCGTGCCCGATCGCCCGGTGGTGGTGCTGGTGCCGCCCATCATGGTGACCGCCGAGATCTGGGACGTGAACGCCGCCGACGGCGCGGTCGGCATCCTGCACGAGGGCGGAATCGATTGCTGGGTGGTCGATTTCGGATCGCCCGCCACCGAAGAGGGCGGCTGGGACCGGGATCTGGCCGACCACGTGCTCGCGGTCTCGAGCGCCATCGACACCGTCGCCGAAATCACCGGGCGCGGTGTGCATCTCATGGGGTACTCGCAAGGCGGCATGTTCGCCTACCAGACCGCGGCCTACCGTGACGGCAAGGGCGTCGAGTCCATCGTGACCTTCGGCAGCCCGGTCGACGCCGTCGCGGGCATGCCGTTCGGGCTGCCGCACGGGCTGGTCTCCGACGCCGCCGACTTCCTCACCGACCACGTGCTCAACCGGCTGCCGATCACCGATTCCATGGTGCGCCTGGGCTTCCAGGCGCTGGATCCGGTCAAGACCGCGCGGGCCCGCATCGACTTCCTGCGCCAGCTGCACAACCGGGAGGCGTTGCTGCCCAAGGAGCGTCAGCGCCGCTTTCTCGAGGTCGACGGCTTCATCGGCTACCCGGGGCCGGCGCTCACCGACCTGCTCCAGCAGTTCGTCAAGCACAATCGAATGATGCTGGGCGGCTTCGTGATCCGTGATCAGCTCATCTCGCTGGCGGATATCACCTGCCCGATCCTGGCCTTCGTCGGCGAGGTCGACGACATCGGCCAGCCCGCGGCCGTGCGCGGCATCGTGCGCGCCGCCCCGAACGCCGACGTGTACGAGACCAGCATCGTGGCCGGGCATTTCGGTCTGGTGTCGGGTTCCACCGCCACCCGCAACACCTGGCCCGTGGTGCGCGACTGGGTCAACTTCCTCAGCGGGCGCGGCGAACTGCCCGAGCAGGTCGTGCCCATGAGCACCGAGGTCGTCCGCAACGGGCCGCGCACCGGGCTCACCCGGGCCGTGCACGCGCTGGGCAGCCTGGCCGAGGCCGGGACCAGCCTGGGCAAGACCATCGAGGGCGTGGCGGGGCAGACCCTGCGCGGCACCGTCGAACTCACCGGCGAGGCCGCCCGCGCGCTGCCGCGCCTGACCCGGCTGGGCATGATCCAGCCGCACACGCGAATCTCGCTGGGCCGCTTGCTCGCCGAGCAGGCGCGGCGCGGGCCGCAGCGGGAGCTGTTCCTGTTCGACGATCGCGTGCACACCCAGCAGGCGGTCAATCAGCGCATCGACAATGTGGTGCGCGGGCTCATCTCGGTGGGCGTGCGCCCGGCCACCCGGGTCGGCGTGGTGATGGAGACCCGGCCCAGTGCGCTGGCCGCCGTCGCGGCGCTGTCGCGGCTGGGCGCGGTCGCCGTGCTGCTCGCGCCCGGCAGCGAACTGTCCAAGGTCGCCGAGCTGACCGGGACCAAGCTGATCATCGCCGACCCGGAGAACCTGCACAGCGCGGTCGCGACCGGCCATCGGGTGCTGGTGCTCGGCGGCGGTGACTCACGCGGGCTCGACATCCCGGCGGGCGGTGACGTGGTCGACCTGGAGCAGATCGATCCGGCGCGGGTGAGCCTGCCCGCCTGGTATCGCCCGGATCCGGGTCTGGCGCGCGAGCTGGCGTTCATCCTGGTGACCGGCACCGGCGACAAGTTCGACGTCAAGTACGTCACCAACCACCGCTGGGCGCTGTCGGCCTTCGGCACCGCCTCGGCCGCGGACCTGAGCCGCCACGACACCGTGTACTGCCTTGCGCCGCTGTATCATTCGTCCGGTCTGCTGGTGAGCCTGGGCGGCGCGGTGGCCGGTGGCAGCCGGATCGCGCTGGCCCGCTCGCTGGAGCCGGCGCGCTTCGCCGAGGAGGTGCACCGCTACGGCGTCACCGTGGTCACCTACACCTGGACCATGATGCGCGACATCCTCGACGCGGACGGATTCCCCTACGGGCACCCGCATCCCATTCGCCTGTTCATCGGCTCCGGCATGCCCGCCGGGCTGTGGCGGCGCACCCAGGAGCGGTTCGCGCCCGCCAAGGTGCTCGAGTTCTACGCCTCCATCGAGGGAGACGTGGTGCTGGCCAACGTGTCCGGTGTGAAGATCGGCTGCAAGGGGCGGCCGGTGCCCGGTACCGCCAAGGTCGAACTCATCGCCTACGACCCGATCACCGATGAAATCCAGGTGGAGGACACCGGATTCGCGCGGCGCTGCGCCGACAACGAGGTGGGGCTGCTGGTCGGCACGGTCTCCGACACCGTCGACCTCTCCGCGGGCGGCCTGCGCGGCGTCTTCACCCCCGGTGACGCCTGGATGCCCACCGAGAACCTCTTCCGCCGGGACAGCGACGGCGACTACTGGCTGATGGACCGCCGCGACACGGTGATCCCGACGCCGCGCGGGCCGGTCTACACCCAGCCGATCGTGGATCTGCTCAACGACGTCACGGCCATCGACATGGAGGTGGCCTTCGGTCTCCCGGCCGGGGACCGGATCCTCGCGGTGGCCGCCGTCAGCGTCCGCGACGGCTACAGCCTCGCGCCCAAGGACGTCACCGAGGCGGTCCGGGCCCTGGCCCCCGACCAGCGCCCCGACATCGTGTACGTCGTGGACGACATCCCCCGCAGCTCGACCTACCGGCCCTCGACCCGCGCGGTCCAGGCGGCCGGTCGTTCCGAGCCGGATGACCGCACCTGGTGGTACAACCGCACCGCCGAGGCTTACGAGGTCCTGACCCCGGACCTGGCCGCCCGCCTGTTCGGCTGATCGAAAATCGAACGCGCCCCGCCGATTCCAGCGGGGCGCGTTCGCGTCTCGGGCATCCGGTGGCGGGCTGGATATTTCTCAGAGACTCCACAGTGCTCAACGGCCCCGGCCCGGGCCGAAAGCGCCGAGTGGCCGGGAATCGTCATGCCGCCGGTGAATCCGCATACGCCGTCGGGGCCGACCAGCAACGCGCATCACCGACAGCACCGATCCGATGGATGTTGATGGTGCGCACCAGCGGCGGGCCCGCCTGCAGCGCGCCGGCGAAGTGGGCGGCCCGGCGCTGCTCGAGCAGGCCGAGACTCAGGTCCGTGATCATGCGGTCATGATCGCCTCGAGCCGACCGTCCTTGGTCCCGAAGTGATATTGCGCCGCGGAGTTGTTGCGCTGCCCGGCGACCACCCCGACCTGCCGTAATGACAATGCCGCGTAGCCGTGCTGTGCGATGAGCCGCTCCGCGGCATTGATCAACAGCAATCGGGCGTCGGCGGTCACCCCGCCACCGTAGATGCCGAAATCCGGTCGTGCTCGCGGCGGGCTCGTTGCTACGGTGCCGGGTATGGAGGTCACTTCGCGATTCGCTGCCGCGCGAGCTATCGGCTCGCCGGTCGCCCTCGCCTGACTTCTGAACCCTTGTCGGCGACCGGAAACGGTCCGCTGACAGGTGTGAGTGCTGCTCGCATGCGGTCGTTCCCGGTCGAATTCACCTCGATGGAGCCATCGCCATGTTCACCACCGAACAGACCGTTCACACCTTTCTGGAGTTCTTCCGCGAGCGCGGGCATCACGTCACACCCGGCGGATCACTGGTGTCCCCGCCGGGAGATCCGGTGTTGTTCACCACCTCCGGCATGCATCCGCTGACGCCGTACCTGATGGGACGGCCACATCCGTTGGGGTCTCGGCTGACCGGGCTGCAGCGCTGTCTGCGGACCACCGACCTGGACGAGGTGGGCGACGACACGCATCTGACCGTGTTCGAGATGCTCGGGTCGTGGTCGCTCGGCGACTACGGCGGACCGCGAAGCCTGAGTTGGGGTTTCGAGCTGCTGCGGGACGGGTTCGGCATCGATCCGGGGCTGATGCACGTCACCGTGTTCGGCGGTGACGAGCAGGTGGGCCCGGATGCCGACTCGCTGCGGACGTGGGAGGAAGCGGGGGTGCCGGTGGAGTCGACCACTGAGGAGAACTGGTGGTCCAATGGGCCGATCGGGCTCTGCGGGCCCGATTCGGAGATCTTCGTCTGGACCGGGTCCGGAACTCCGTGCGGCACACCGACGACCGACGATCGCTGGTCCGAGGTGTGGAATCACGTCATGATGCGATACGTCCGGCAATCGGACGGCAGCCTGGAACCGTTGCCCCGGCCCACTGTCGACACCGGGCTGGGGCTGGAACGGCTGATGCGGGTCCTGCAAGGGAAGAAGTCCGTGCACGAGATCGATCTCTTCCAGCCCTGGCGCGGCATCCTGCCCGAGCTCTGGGGGACCCTGGACGAGACCTCGATGCGGCTGGTATCGGACCATTTGCGTTCGGGGATAGCGATTCTCGGCGATGGGGTCACGCCGTCGCCGAACGGGCGGGGATACGTGCCGCGCCGACTGATCCGGCGGGCGCTGACCACCCTGTGGGGTGACGAGCGGGGACGCTCCTTGTCGGACCTGCCGATCGAACTGATCGAACAGACCCTCGGGCACTTTCGGCAGTCGTGTGATCCGGTCGAGGTCCGCAGCGTCCTGCTCGAGGAAGAACACAGGTTCGGGCAACTACTGGAACGCGGCCGGAAGGTGGTGTCGCACAGCCGGTTCACCGGCCCGCTGACCGAGGAGGACTATCGCTATCTGCACGACACCCACGGTCTGCCCCGGGAACTCGTGGTGTATCTGAGCTCAGAATCCGGTCGGCTGTCGCCGTGAACGGCTGCGGCGCACGATCACGACCACAATGATGACCAGGCCCAGCACGAAACCGATCGCGCCGATCGCCAGGGCGATCAGGATCGTGCTCACGATCGAGGAGCCGAGGCCGTCGCCGACGGCCGCGGTGATATCCGAGCTGCCGTCGGTTTCCAGGCGGTAGGTCCCGGCCTGGGTGGATCGGAACGAGAACTCCGCCCGGCCGTGGTGATCGCCGAAACTGTAGTTCTCGTCGGCGGTGTAGTTCTCCAGGTGCACGATCTGGCCGGAGGGATCGGTGAGGCGGGCCCGGGCCGCTTGACCGGGCCGGCTCGAGCCAGCGCCGGGGTATTCGAGATACACGGTGTAGTCGTGGGCCGCCTCGAGCCGCAGCTCGCCGGTGTTGGGGAACGTCACCCGCTGGAAGTTGTCGACCTTGTCCGACATCTGCACGAAACCGGCGACGCCGACCGCCACCGCCCCGGCGATACCCAGCACCATCACCACGACCCCGGCCACGATCCACCAGCCCGAGGGCCGCACCCGCTGCGGCTGCGGCGGGACCGCGCCCGGATAGGGCGGCGGGTAGTAGCCGGGCTGGGACATGACCGGTTCCTCCGCTCTGGTGGCCTTCGAGCACAACTTAACCGGTCACCGGCGGAGTTTCAGGGCGGCGCGAGGGATGCGAGCATGGATCGATGATCGACGCACCGCGGGCCTGGGGTCTCCAGCGGAACGGCAGTCGCTGTCTTGCCGGGGTCTGCGGCGAATTCACCTGGTACGGGGAGGAGTCCGGGCCCGCGTCGGGGTATTCGCGGAGTCCGGCGTGGGAGCTGATGCTGTCCTGGGACGGGCCGCTGACGGTGACGGATGCCGCCGGGCGGACCTGCGCCGGTGCGGGAGTGTTGTTGCCGCCGGGGATGAGTCACATGGTCGACCACCACCGGGTGGGATTCACCTGCCTCTGGATCGACCCGTACTACTGGGCGATTCCGCAGCGGCCGAGCATGCGCGGGCTCGGCAGGCGCACGGTCGACCGCCTGCTGGCCGCCGTCGACGTCGCCGACCCCGATCGGCTGCGCGGCCTGCTGCGCGGGGAGTTCGATCCGCCCGCGCCGGTGGATCCCCGGCTGCGCCTGGCACTCGAATCACTGGAGACCACCACCGATCTCGACGAGCTCGCCGATCTGACCGGTGTCTCGCCGCGCCGTCTGCGCCAGCTGTCGGCCGCCGCGCTGGGCGGACCGCTCACCCGGCTGCGCGGCTGGTATCGATTGCGCGAGGCTGGGCTGCTGCTGCCGTTCGAGCCCGCCGCCGAGGTGGCGGTGCGCACCGGATTCGCCGATCAGGCGCACATGATCCGCACCTCCGTCGCACTGTGCGGGCGGACCCCCGGTTCCTCGCCCGCCCGCCGCGCACCCGGGCGAACCCTCGTCGGGAATCGTTGAACCGGAGCGGTTCTCGCACCGTGGTGCTGAGTGTGGGACCGGCGCGGCAGTAGAGCCCGCCGGTCGGAAAACTTTATACAACATCGTATTTCGATGCTGCTTACCTCGAAGGGGTGGGTGGACATGGTGCGTGCGGCTGGCGGAGTGGTTGCGGAAGATGTTGATCGGGGCGAAGTTTCGCTGGGACGCAAGCTCGCCGCCGAAGGGGTCGGAACCTTCCTGCTGGTCTTCGGCGGGGTGGGCGCCGCCGTGCTGGCGGGGTCGCGGGTCGGGGCCCTGGGGGTCTCGCTGGCGTTCGGGTTCGTCCTGTTGTGCCTGGCCTACACCCTCGGCCGGGTGTCGGGGTGTCACGTCAATCCCGCTGTGACACTGGGCCATCTGCTCCTGGGCCGGATCCACGCGCTGACCGCGGCGCTCTACACGGTGGCGCAGGCGGTCGGGGCGCTGGTCGGCGGCATGCTGGTCTACGTCGTAGCGAACGGCTTGCCCGACTATCACCGCGAAACCGACGGACTGGCGGCCAACGGCTGGGGCGAATACGGTCCGCATCAGGCGGGCAAGGACGGTTTCGGGCTCGGCTCGGCCATCGTGGTCGAGGTGGTGCTCACCGCGCTGCTGGTGCTGGTCGTGCTGGCGGTGACCGACAAGGTGGCCGACACCGCGCTCGCGGGCGTGGCCATCGGCCTCACCCTCGCGATGACGAACCTGGTGGCCATTCCGGTGGACAACGCGTCCATCAACCCTGCCCGCAGCCTCGCCTCGGCCCCCTTCCAGGAGGACGCGTGGGGTCAGCTGTGGGCGTTCATCGTGTTCCCGCTGCTGGGCGGTGCGCTCGGTGCGCTCGCCTACGCGGGGCTGTTCGGCTCGAAGCGGCCGGCTACACCGTGAAGCTGGTGACGCCGTCCACGACGCGGTCCAACTGCTGCTCGGTCAGGCCCGGCCACAGCGGCAGGCGGACCAGCGTCGCGGAGAACTCGGCGCTGCGGGCACACCGGAACGGGGTGCGGCCCAGCTTCAGCCCGGCGGGCGAGGAGTCCAGCGGGACATAGTGGAACGGGGCCACGATGCCGAGCCCGGACAGATGCCGGATCAGGTCGTCACGCCGGTGCTCGGTGGGGACGCGCAGATAGTACAGGTGCGCGGTGTGCTCGCGGTCGGCGGGGACGTTCATCAGGCGAACGTCGTTGCGGGCGGCCCACTCCGGGAGCGCGGCCGCGTAGTGGTTCCACACGCGGTGCCGGTTCGCCTGGATGGTGTCGAATTCCGCGAGCTGCGCGTCGAGCACGGCGGCGTTCAATTCGCTGGGCAGATACGAGGATCCGATGTCCTGCCAGGAGTATTTGTCCACCGCGCCGCGCAGGAAGCGCGCCCGGTCGGTGCCCTTCTCGCGGATGATCTCCGCACGGGCCATGAGGATTTCGTCGGTGAGCAGCACCGCGCCGCCCTCACCGCAGTGCACGTTCTTGGTGTCGTGGAACGACAGCGCGCCGACGGTGCCGATGGTGCCCAGCGGACGGCCCCGGTAGAAGCCGCCGAGGCCGTGCGCGTTGTCCTCGATGATGGCGAATCCGTGCGAATCCGCCAGGCACTGCAGCCCTTCCATGTCGGCGCCCACCCCGCCGTAGTGGATGACCATGACGGCCTTGGTGCGCGGCGTGATGACCTCGGCCACCGACGCCGGATCCAGATTGCCGGTCTCGGGGTCGATATCGGCGAACACCACGGTCGAGCCGCGCAGCGCCATGGCCGTCGCGCTGGAGGTGAACGCGAAGCTGGGCACGATCACCTCGTCGTCGGGCCCGAGTTCCAGCAGCAGCCCGGCCATTTCGAGGGCGTGCGTGCACGAGGTGGTCAGCAGCGCGTGCGGCGCACCGGTGATGTCGCGCAGTTTCGCGGTGGCGGCAGCGGTGAACGGGCCGTCGCCGTGGCTGTGGTCCGAGGACAGCACCGCCTCCACGTTCGGCAGTTCGCGCGTGGCGCGGAAGGGGCGACTGAAGATGATGCGGTCACTGCTCACGCGCGGAGATCCCCCTCGCTGCCGGTTCGTATTCGCTTACTTCGTAACGGCCCGAATTCTCGGGCCGCGGGGTCGGTGTGTCGACTGTCAGGTAGAGCGGCTTGCCGACCAGCACATGCAGTGCGACGCCGAGGTATTCGGCGATCAGGCCCAGCGAGAACAGCACCGCGCCCGAGCACAGCAGCAGCACCGTCATGAGCGAGGCCCAGCCCTCGGGGTCGGCGCCGCTGTTGGTCAGCGCGTGGTAGACCACCCAGCCGGCCATACCCAGCCCGCCCAGCGCCAGCGTCAAACCCAGCATGCTGACCAGGCGCAGGCCGCGAGTTCCGCTGCACAGCACCATCTTCCAGAACAGCGAGAACAGGCGGCGGTAGTTGTAGCCGGACTCCTCGCGGCCCTCGGCGCGCAACTGCACCGGCACCTGCGCGACATCGCCGACCACCCAGGTCAGCGCCACGTCCAGGTACACGCCATTGGAGGCGACCTGCGCGAGCTGGCGGGCGATATCGCCGCGGATCAGCCGGTAGCTCTCGAAACGGGTCGAGTCGGGGAAGGCGAACAGGGTCGCCAGCACCAGCTTCGCGCCGCGCGAGGTGATGTTGCGCAGGAAGCCGTGCGGGCGGGTGTTGACCGGCTTGGAGTAGACCAGGTCGGCGCGCTGGGCCAGGGCCGCGTCCAGGAAGTCGGCGATGAAGGCCGGGTCGTGCTGGCCGTCCTCGTCCATGGTGACCGTCCAGTCGCCCTGCGCGGCGGCCATGCCCGCGATGGTGGCGGCGTCCTGGCCGTAATTGCGGCTCATCCACACCACCCGCACCTGCGGGTAGGTCTCGATCAGTTCCTGCAGCACCACATCCGAGCGGTCGGGGCCGTGGTCGTGGACCAGGACGATCTCCTCGACCCGGAAGGTCGCGCCCCGCGGCGTCGTCACCGGTTCACCGAGCTTGTCCAGCTCGCTGACCAGCGAGGCGATGGTCTCCTCGCCCCGGTACACGGGCACCACGACGGAGACGGCGTGCACCCGCGTCGGATGCTCGCTGCCGGAGGTCACGCTGGAGTCACGTACGTCGGTGCGTGCGGACGAAATCGGCATCAGCTGAATGTACTTTCGATGACGGTGTGCGCCGGAACTCCACGCCAGGAGACGTTGTCCGAGCCGCGCTGAACTCTAACACGCTGCTCGGTGCGGCATTCGGTGCGAAGTGTTCACACCCGAACCATCATTCCCTACGCCATCGCTTCGCAACGGAGCCCATGCCCGCCAACGGCTTGGCGTAAGTGCCATCGACACCGTCGCCCTGTAGGGTCTGGAACTCGTGGTGGAGAGCTCAGTTTCCAAGGTGGTCGGGGCCACCGGGTCCGGGACGGACGAGAAGACGCGCACGGCTCGCCGCGAGGTGTACCGCTGGGGCATTGTCACCGCGCTCGGCGTCACATTCGGCTACCTGGCGGTCATCCTGGCCAACCCCCGCCACTTCTTCACCGACGACACCGAATCCCAGTACTCCGGGCTGTGGGTGTTCTTCGGCCGCGCCTTCCGCGACGGCCACTTCCCGCTGCTGATTCCGGAGCAGTGGATGACCGGCAACTACACCAATGAGGAAGCGGGACTGTTCAACCCGCCGCAGCTGCTGATCGATCTGATCGCGCCCTCGGTGCCCGATCTGGTCGTGTACGCCACCATCGTGAAGCTGATCTTCGCGATCATCACCGGGCTCGGCGTCTACCGCGTCTGCCTGGTCTACGGGTCGCGCCCGCAGTGGGCCGCGGTCGCCGGCGTGGCCATGCCGTTCACCGGTTTCTTCCTGTTCTTCGACGAGGCCAGCTGGTTCACCGCCATGTCCGGCACCGCCTGGATGGTCCACGCGTGGGCGTCCTCGGAGCGGTATCTGCGCGGCAAGGGCGGGCCGATCCCGGTCTTCGTCTACCTGTACCTGGCGATCTCGGTGCAGTACGTGTTCCCGTCCGTCGAGGCCGTGCTCATGCTGCTCGCGGTCGCCGTCGGCTACCTGGTGTGCCAGGGCGGCGCCCTGCGGACCCGGACGCGCGAGGCGCTGGCCCCGCTCGGGCGTCTGGTCGCCGCGGCGGTGTGCGCGGGGCTGGCGGGTCTGCTCACGTTCCTGCCCTCGATGCTGTCGGCGCAGGTGACCGCGCGCGGCAATTCGCAGATCAATAACGACCAGTTCCTTACGGTGCCGTGGTCGGAATCGCTGAACGCCAGCCTGCCGACCACCTTGCCCGCCTTCCAATCCTGGTGGGGCTACATCCAGCCGCTGCCCATGACCTACATCGCCTGGTTCCTGATTCCGGCGCTGGCGTTCGTGGATTGGAAAGCGGCACAGAAACACTGGAAGCAGTTCGTCGCGATCGCCCTGTTCGCGTTGATGGCCCTGATGTGGACGGCCGGGCCCGGCGTCGTCGGCCCGCTGCGCTGGCCCGCCCGCGTGCTGCCCATGCTGGCGCTGGGGCTGCTGGTGCTGGTGTGCGTGCTGCTGGGTCGGTTCGGCACCCTGCGCGATCGCAACAATCGGATCATCGCGGCCCTGGTGCTGGTGCTGGCGCTGTGGGTGCGGACCTTCTCCGCCGACCCGCACGATGTGCTCTGGCATCTGGGTTCGGCGGCCGTGGTGATCGCGCTCGGGCTGGGCGCGGTGTGGCTGGGCCGCACCCGCGGCGTCTCCGCCGCCACCGCGCTGGTGATCGCGGCCATGGTGCCCGTCGCCTGGTTCCAGGTGTGGTGGGTGCAGCCCACGCCGATGTCGTGGAACCTGCCCGCCAACCGCACCGAGGCCATGGCCGCGTTCCCGAAGTTCGAGGGCGGCACCACCCTGCAGCTCGCCAACCGCGGACTGCTGCAACCGGCCGAGAAGAACCTCGACGGCGCGTACGGCTCACTGGTGTGGGGCAACTACGCCAAGCACCTGGAACGCGACGGCTACGTCAACGGGTACACGCCCAACGGCTACTTCTACTTCATGCAGATGTTGTGCATGGAATGGGATTCCAGCGTCTGCCCCGACTCGTACCGGCGGCTGTTCGGCCCCGAACCGACCACCGGGCGCACGCTGGCCGACCTGATGCTCATCGACCGTGTCGTGTTGCAGAAGGCCATGTTCCCCGACGCGGGCAACCAACCCGCCCCGGACGGCTGGCATTTCGTGGACGTGCCCGGCCACGACAAGTACATCTGGGTGCTCGAACGCGACGGCGGGCCCATCTCCAGGGTGAACGGCCGCATCGGCGACGCCCACGACGTGACCGCCACCTCGATCGAGGAGACCGACAGCACCAGCAAGGTGCGGGTGTCCTCGGAGACCGGCGGACGGCTGACCTTCGCACGCCTGGCCTGGCCCGGCTACCGCGTCACGCTCAACGGCAAGACCATCCCGTTCCACACGGTGTCGAAAGTCTTCGTGGCCGTGGACATTCCGGCCGGAACGAACAATGCCGAGCTGGAGCTGAGCTGGCGGCCGCCGGGCTGGAAGATCGGAATCGGCAGCGCCGGAGCCGGACTCGTCGGGATCGGCGTGCTGCAGTGGCTGTATGTGCGTTCGCGGCGGCGCGGGGCGGGCGCACCGGCCGTCGAACAGATCGACGATCCGGATCGCGGACTGGTGGGTTCGGCGAAATGAGCGACGCGCACCACTCGCTGACCGAGGACCCGCCGACGCATCCTGAGCACGCCCCGGCCGGCCCGCTGCTGCGGCTGGTGCGTCGCCAGGAGGTCGCGTTCGCGCTGGTCGGCGCGTTCAACACGCTCATGGGGATGGTGCTGACCATCGTCTGGCTGACCGTCCTGGGCGACGCGGTCTCCAAGGACGTGGCCGCCGCGCTGTCGGTGGCCCTGGCGTACGCGGTCGGCATGGTGATCGCCTTCGTCCTGCACCGCACCCTGGTGTTCCGCGTCCGCGGCCACGTGCTGCGCGACTTCGTCGCCTTCGTCGGCGTCAACCTGGTCGGCATGGTCCTGAACATGGTCCTGCTGCAGCTGGCCGTCTCCCTGCTGCACGCCCCCGCCAAGCCCGCCGCGGTCATCGTCATGGGCCTGGTCGCGGTCGCCAGCTTCTTCGGCCATCGCCACATCAGCTTCCGCCGCCCCACCGATTCCCCGCCCTCCACCCCGGCCCGGTAGGTTATCGACCATGTCGGAGGAAACCCTGGACCCCACCCTGCTGACCCTCATCGCCTGCCCGCAGGACAAGGGCCCCCTGCAGCTCGCCCACACCCCCGCGGGCGACACGGTCCTCTACAACCCCCGCCTCCACCGCGCCTACCCCGTCGACAACGGCATCCCGGTCCTCCTCATCGACGAGGCCCGCGACGTCTCCGACGAAGACCACACCTACTTCCTCACCCAGAACTGAATCACCCACTCCCGCCGCTCTTTCCATGAGCGGCCGCTCACCCCGGAATCCTCTATGGTTCCCGGGTGAGCACTTTCGGGGGACCCGGCCCATCGCAGAATCCGTTCGGCCCGGCTGATCATTCGACCGACCCGCGCCCGCCCGCGCCGGGGTGGCCCGCGGCATCTGTGCCCGGTTCGCATGGGCCGGGTGTGCCCTGGGTGGCGGGGACCGGCGGTCCGGAGTGGCCGAATTCGGATGGCGGAGTGCAGGTTCCGGCGAGAGGCCGTGGCCGCGATATGGTCGCCGGTGCCCTGCTGATCCTGCTCGCGGTGCTGTTCATGGTTGGTTCGTTGCTGAAGCTGGCCGAATTCAGTGGCAACATCACCCAGGGAGCAAAGGCTTACCCGACGATCGTCGGCGCCTTTCATCAGACATGGGGTGCGTGGTCGTTCACCAGCCGCGGCAATGACCGTCTCCCCGCGGCCATCCGGGATGCCTTGGACAAAGACACCCAACAGCTTCTCGGCATCGCCATGATCTTGGTTGCGGTGGTGGCCGCTGTAGGCGGTGTGCTGTTGCTGACCGGACTCGCGGCGCGCTATCGGGTTGCGCGGGCGGTCACGGTGTCGGCCGCGAGCATGGCGGCCGGATTGGCCGCCGCGCTGCTGGCGCTCGTCACACCGATGGGTTACGTCGGCACGGCCACGAAGACGTTGGGGGCCGGTTACTGGGTGTTCGTTGTCGCTGCGGTGGTGGCCGTACCGGCGCTGGTGGGTGTGTTGGTCGGCCGTGCCCCCGTGCCCGCGCCACCGATGGACAGCTACGGTCGTCCGCTGCAGCCTCGCGCAGGTGGTCTGGATATCGCGGTGGGCGTGCTGTTGCTTCCGCTCGCCGGATTGATGGTGGGCTCCACGTTCGGCCATCTCCTCGGCAGCAGAACCATGTGGAAGGTATTGAACCATACGCAAATCGAGGGAGTGCCCGTCGTGGCGGGTGCGGTAGTCGCGTTGGTCGCGGCGGTCCTGTCGTTCGTCGGGCACGGTAAGAAGGCGGGAATCGCCGGTGCCGCGGCTCTTTTCGCGATCGGACTGCTGTTGTCGCTCGATATTGTGGATCGGGAACTGTTCGGCAAGGTCGGGTTCGGCGATCTCGGCGTCGCGGCGTGGCTGTTGTTCGTGGCCACCGGGCTCGCGCTGGTCGTGATGGTGGTGGCGATCGCGGCGGCCACCGCCGCGCCGCGCTACCGCACCCCGCGTATCCCGGTCGCGCCGCAGTATGCGCCGGTCGCGCACCACGTGATGGGAATGCCGCCTCAGGGTTGGGTTCAGACGCAACAGCAATGGATACCGCCGCAAGGCCCCAACAGTCGATAGTGGTCAATTCTGAAGCGGGAGATCGCCGGTGAAGTATCGCTGGAGGGTGGGGCCGACCGTGGCCGCGAGTTCTTCGACGGGCATGGAGGCGATGGGTTCCAGGCGCAGGATTTTTCGGGTGACGAGCAGGCCCGCCAGTTGGGAGGCGGCGAGGGCTGCGCGTTTCGCACCGGTGCCCGGGGGTGAATCCACCAGGGGGCGGATCTCTTTGAGGACGATCTCCAGGAGGAAGGTGCGGGCCAGGGTGGGGTCGTCGCTGGCGAGGAGGCTGCGGATGGCGGCGACGGCGGGCATGCCGGCGGGGGAGTCCCAGATGGTGACGACCGTGCGGACGATGTGGGTGCCGAGTTCTGTTCTGGGGACTGCGGCGAAGCCGGACAGGATGGTCTGGGGGTCGACGGGGAGTTGCAGTGCGGCGGCGAACAATTGGTGTTTGGTGCCGAAGTAGTGGTGGACCAGGGCGGGGTCGACGCCGGCCGCCGTCGCTATGGAGCGGATCGAGGCCTTGTCGAAGCCGACTTCGGCGAAACGGACCCGGGCGGCGTCGAGGATCGCCTCCCGGGTGCCGGAATTGCCCGGACGTCGTCCGCTGCGGGTGCCGTTGGAACCGGTCATGCCGTGCGGCGGCGTAGGGTCGCCGCGCCCAAACCCAGTGCGACGGCGGCGAAGACGGCCACGATGAGGATGTCGCGCCACATCTCGCCGGTGACTCCGGTGTGGGTGGAGACCTGCTGCAGGGCGTCGACGGCGTAGCTCAGCGGCAGCACATTGCTGATCGCCTCGAGCCAGCCGGGCAGCTGCCCGCGCGGAACCAGCAGGCCGCACAGGAAGAATTGCGGCAGCACGATCACGGGCATGAACTGCACGGCCTGGAACTCGGTGCGCGCGAACGCGCTCGCCAGCAGGCCGAGGGCGACACCCAGCACGGCATCGATGACGGCGATGAGCACGACCAGCGCGGGACTGCCCGCCGCGTTCAGGCCCAGCAGCCAGAACGCCACCAGGCACGCGACGCCCGCCTGTACGGTCGCGGCGATGGAGAAGGCGGTGCCGTACCCGGCCAGCAGGTCCAGTTTGGCCAGCGGGGTGGTCATGAGCCGCTCGAGCGTGCCCGAAACCCGTTCGCGCTGCATGGCGATGGCGGTGATCAGGAACATGACCACGAACGGCAGGATCCCCAGCATGGTGATGCCGATCCGGTCGAACAGCCGCGGCGCGTGCGGCATGGTCGGATAGTTCTTGTACACGAAGTACAGCAGTGTCATGAGCAGCGCGGGCACCAGCACGATCATGGCGACCGTGCGGCGGTCGGCGCGCAGCTGACGCAGGATGCGGATGGTGGTGGCGGTGTAGCACCCCAGCGGACGCGGGCCCGCCGGGCGCGCGCCGTCCTTGGCCGAAAAGGTCGCGGTCACAGCTCTTCTCCCATTCGGATCAGCTTGAGGAAGGCGTTCTCCAGGCTGGATTCGCCGGTGTCGGACCGCAATTCGGCGGGGGAGAGCTGGGCGAGCAGCCGCCCTTCGCGCATGAGCAGCAGCTTGTCGCAATGTTCGGCCTCGTCCATGACGTGGCTCGAAACCAGCAGGGTGCGGCCCTGTTTCGCGAGGGCGTGGAACTGTTCCCACAGATCCGCGCGCAGCACCGGGTCCAGGCCCACCGTCGGCTCGTCGAGCACCAGCAGCTCCGGATCGGCCACCAGCGCGCAGGCCAGCGAGACGCGGGTGCGCTGGCCTGCGGACAACTCGCTGCCGCGATGGCCGATGTGACTGGTGAGACCCACTGCCGCGAGCGCGGTTTCGACCTGGGCGGCCGAAGCCCCGTACAGCGCACCGAAATACGCGACGTTCTCGGCGACGGTGATGTCGTTGTAGATGCTCGGATCCTGGGTCACGTATCCGACCCGCCGACGTAGTGCGCGTGATCCGGCCTCGTCACCGAGCACGGTCACGGTGCCCGATTCGATGATCTGGGTGCCGACGATGCTGCGCATGAGCGTCGTCTTCCCGCACCCCGACGGCCCCAGCAGTCCGGTGATGCTGCCCTGGGGCACAGTCAGCGTGATGTCCTGCAGAACCTGCTGCCCACCGCGCCGCACTTCCAGGTGCTCGATGGCGATGGCGTCGATTGTTGTCGCTGGTGCCGTCACGGTCACCCTCAATTCATCGAGTGTTGAATTCACTACGTGATGAATTGTGCGCCCGATCGCGGATCTAGGCAAGACCCCGCCGCGTGTCGGGAAGAGACCGCCGCGATCTGACCAAAACGTGACGAACCACGCGGACTCGGCCAGTCCGGGCGCATTCTCGGGGCCGGGCGCACAGAATCGGCGCCATGCGTGTACTTCTGACCGGCGCGGCCGGATTCATCGGCTCGCACATCCATCGCGCCGCCCGCGCCGCCGGGCACGAGGTCGTCGCCGTCGACCTCATGCTCGCCGCCGCCCACGGCACCGCGGCCGTCCCGCCGGCGGGCATCGCCCGCGTCGACGTGCGCGACCCGAACGGACTCGACGACCTGCTGCGCGGCATCGACGTGGTCTGCCATCAGGCCGCCGTGGTCGGCGCGGGGGTCAGCGCCCAGGACGCGCCGGCCTACGCCAGTCACAACGACCTCGGCACCGCGGTGCTGCTCGCGGCGATGGAACGCGCGCACTGCCGGCATCTGGTGCTGGCCTCGTCGATGGTCGTCTACGGCGAGGGGAAGTACGTGGATTCCTCGGGCGCGCAGGTCGATCCGGCCCCGCGTCAGCGCCACGACCTCGACAATGGGCGCTTCGATCACCGCGGGCCCGACGGTCGTCCGCTGTGCTGGGCGCCCATCGACGAGGACGCGCCGCTGCGGCCGCGCAGCCTGTACGCGGCTTCCAAAGTGGCGCAGGAGCATTACGCGCTGGCCTGGGCGGCGGCCACCGGCGGCACGGTCACCGCACTGCGGTACCACAATGTCTATGGTCCGGACATGCCCAGGGACACGCCGTATTCCGGTGTGGCCGCGATCTTCCGCTCCGCCCTGGAAGCCGGTGATGCCCCGCGCGTCTTCGAAGACGGCACCCAGGCCCGCGATTTCATCCACGTCCGCGATATCGCCGCCGCCAATGTGGCGGCGCTCGAGCATCCGCTGGGGGCGTTCACGCCGCTCAATATCGCGTCGGGGAACCCCATCACGATCGGTGAGGTCGCCACCGTGCTGGCCAAGGCGTGCGGCGGCAAGCAGCCGGTGGTGACCGGCGACTACCGCTCCGGCGATGTCCGCCATATCGTCGCCAGTCCCGAACGGGCCCGTCGCACCCTGGGTTTCATGGCCATCACCACCCCGGCGCTCGGCCTGGCCGAATTCGCCACCGCGCCACTGCGTCCCGCGGCCGCCGCGGGCGCGCCCACCTGGTAGCCCTCAGCGATCCGCGTACTCGCGCATCAGGGTCTGCACCGTCATCTCGAAGGCGGCGTCGACCCGGGCCCGATCCCCGGTGGTGAGCAGATCCAATTGCAGCCCGCGCACCTGGGCGAGGATGAACGTGGCTGTGCGGGAGGCGGTTTCGGCGGGCCACCGATACCGGTCCAGCTCGCGCTCGATCACCGTCAGCCAGTCGGTGACCAGGCGTGATCGCGAACGCTCGGGACCGCGGGCGGCGACGGCGACCAGTTCGAACAGCACCAGGAACTGCCGCTGCTCGCGCGGCCGGCACAGGTGCCGCCAGGCCGCGTGCAGCAGTTCCGCCGGGGAGTCGACCGTCCGCAACTCCTCGGTGAGCAGCCGCTGCTCGAAATCGGCTCGAATGTGTTCGAGCACTTCGGAGATCAGCGCGTCCTTGGTGCGGAAATGCCGGATCAGGGTGGCGTGGCTGACGCCGAGCACCTCGGCGGCGCGTCGCAGGGACAGCTCGTGCACGCCGTGGTCGAGCACGTATTCGGTGGCCGCGGCGAGCAGTTCCGGGCGGCGGTGCGCGAAGCGCAGCGCCCGGCCGTCGATCTTCTTTCCCGTCGTGTCCCCGCTGTCGGCCATGGCCGGAATTTTAGCGGTCCAACTGGTTGCGTAACCACTTGGTACGGCTATCTTGGGTGCATGAGATACGACGAATACCGCGACCACGACGCCGTCGGACTGGCCGAACTGGTGGCCCGGGGCGAGGTGCACCCGACCGAGCTGCTGCGTCTCGCGCTGGATCGCTGCGCGCAGGTCGATCCGTCGATCAATGCCGTGAGCCTGCTGATGGAACAGGTCGGCACGCGGCTCGCGGACCGATCCGAGCACACCGGCCCGCTCGCGGGTGTTCCGTTCCTGCTCAAGGACCTCGCCCAGGACTTCGCGGGCTACCCCACCTCGGGCGGCACCGGCCCACTGCGTTCGGTCCCGGCCGAACGCAACAGCCTCACCGTGGAGCGATGGCTCGCGGCCGGGCTGATCGTGTTCGGCAAGACGACCACGCCCGAATTCGGCAGCAAGGGCATCACCGAGACCCGCACCTTCGGCGCGACCCGCAATCCGTGGGATCTCGAGCGCACGCCCGGCGGATCCTCGGGCGGCTCGGCGGCGGCCGTCGCGGCGGGCATCGTGCCGGTCGCGGGCGCCAGCGACGGCGGCGGTTCGATTCGAATTCCGGCCGCCTGCACCGGATTGTTCGGTCTCAAGGCGGGACGCGGCCTGATTCCCGGCGGACCGGCGGTCGGAGATCCGCTCTTCGGTGCGGTCAGCGAGGGCGTGCTGTCGCGCAGTGTGCGCGACAGCGCCGTCATGCTGGACATTCTCAGCGCACCCGATCCGGGCGCGCCCTATCATGTGCCGCGACCCGATCGCCCCTTCCGGGACGCCGTCACCGCACCGCCACGCCGACTACGCATCGGATTCACCAGTGAATCCCCTTTGGGAACAACGGTTCACGTCGAGGCGGTGCGGGCCGTCACCGACGCGGCCGGGCTGCTCGAAGAACTCGGCCACACCGTCGAACCCGCGGCCCCGGCCATCGACGGCCGGCAGCTGGCGCTCGACTTCATGACCGTCTGGACCGCCAATGTCGCCAAGACGATCGCGGAAGCCTGCCGGGTGACCCGGTGCGCCCCCGGCGATTTCGATGTCGACACCCAGGTGCTGGCCGCGGTCGGCCGGGCGGTCGGCGGACCGGAACTGATGGCCGCGCACGCGCGCTGGAACGACTACACCCGCACGCTCGCGGAGTTTCATCAGCGCTACGACCTGCTGCTGACCCCGGCCCTGGGCGAACCGCCGATCCGTATCGGCCAGAATCGCACGCCCGCGCTCGCCGACACCGTCCTGCCGTCGCTACTGCGCCTGGGCGCCGGACATGTGCTGGGGCGCACCGGCTTCTACCGGGATCTCGTGACCGCCAACCTGGCGGCCGTGCCCTTCACCCAGCTGGCCAACATCACCGGCCGCCCGGCCATGAGCGTGCCCACCTACTGGACCGCCGCGGGGCTACCGCTGGGCACCCAGTTCGTGGGAGCGCCGGGCAGCGAGTACCTGCTGCTGCAGCTGGCCGCCGAGCTAGAGACCGCGCGCCCGTGGGCGCACCGCCGACCGGCCGCGGTCGATCACCAGTTGGTCAGTATCAAGTGATTGATCAGTAGCGCCCCCGCCGCCTGCACGACGAGCCAGAACCGGGCACTGTGGCGGGGGAGCAGCGCGGTCGCGGCCAGCGCCCAGACATCGAAGGGCAGCCAGATGCGTTCGGTCTCGGCCTTGCTCAGGCCGCTGAGATCCGCGATCAGAATGGCGGCGGCACCGGCGGCCGCCACCAGCGCCGCCGGATCGACGTGAGATCGCCAGCGGGGCAGCCACTCTCGAATCGGATGCAGCGGCAGCACCTCCAGCTCCACCAGCACCCGGCAGCCCGCGGCGACGGTGGCCAGCCCCAGCGCGCACACCGTCGCGGCGAGATTGCCCCACACCCAATAGGAGTACGGGCGCTCGCTGGCGATGCCCTGGTAGTACCGCTCCACGACCAGGTGATAGCCGGTGAGCCACCAGAATCCGGCCGCCGCGAACGCGGCCACCACCGCGGCCGCGCCCAGCAGCGCGGGCAGCGCCGGACGGAACGAGCGGGCCAGCAGGACCGCGACGGCCGGAACCGCCAGCAGCACAAGGCCGTAACTCAGGAACAGGGTGAAGCCGAACAGCAGGCCGGAGGCGAAGGCGGTCGCAACCCAGCCCCGCTGTCGGCGAGTGGCCAGGGCCAGCAGCGCGACGGCCCACGCGCCCACACCCGCGAACAGCCCGTCGGCCGAGACCGCGATCCAGACGACCGCGGGCATCAGCGCCAGGAAAGGCGTTGCGGCCCGGGCCCGATGCTCGGAGCCCAGCGCCCGAATGGCGAACGGCACCGCCGCGGCGGCGCTGGTCCCGACCGCCACGCACAGCAGCCCCGCCCACGCGCCCCCGCCCAGCCCGATCCGGTCCAGCAGCACGAACACCAGCAGCGCGCCCGGCGGATGCCCGGACACGTGCGTGGTCCAGGAATCGGGCTGGAAATCCAGGATGCGGCCGGAGAATCCGCGCAACATCGCACCGATGTCATGGACGCCGCCGACCTCGTGCAGGTATTCGTCGCGGGTGGTGAGCCGGCCCGCGAAGCCGCGCTGCCAGCCGTCGACCATGGCCAGCGCGAACGCCCACGCGGCGGCGGTCGCCCACGCGGACAGCAGCAGCCGGTTCCAGGGCAGTCGCCGGGCGAGGTCCGGGCCGAAGCGCACCACCGCGATCGCGACGGCCAGGGCGGGCACCGTGCCCCAGCCGACGTGCGGCAGCCAGCCGCCGAAGATCGGTGCGGCCCCGGCGTACAACCGGTCGCTCCACGGTTTGCCTATGATTCGCGGAACCGCGAAGGCGGTCAGCACGAGTAGAAAGCCGACGAGCGCGCAGTAGCCGTCCACCCGGGTCGAGACGTAGCGCGCGACCCTCGTCGCGGAAGCGTTCGCCATGGGGCAAACCCTAGGCCCCGAAACCCGCCGGAACTGTCCGGATCGTCATTCTGCCTGGTCTTGTCATACTTTCGTCATGCGTGTCCCGGGGTCGAAACGCCCCGGTTGGCCGTACGGTCGAGGCCATGACCGAGTTGGACTCCGGACCCGGGGTCACGGTGGTGATCCCGTGCCGGGACGAAGCGGAAGCCTTGCCCGGCGTACTGGCAGCAATTCCCGTGGGCTACCGGGTGATCGTGGTGGACAACGGTTCCACCGACGGCACCGCCGAGGTGGCGCGCGCGGCCGGGGTGACCGTGGTGACCGAGGCGAACCCCGGCTACGGCAGCGCCGTGCACGCGGGCGTCGACGCCGCCCGCACCGAGCTGGTCGCCGTGCTCGACGGTGACGGTTCGCTGGATCCCGGCGAGCTACCGCGCCTGGTGGCCGAATTCGGGCCCGGCGTGGACATGGTGGTCGGCCGCCGGCGCACCGCCGTGCCCGGCGCGATCCCGCTACACGCGCGAATCGGCAACTGGGCCTTCGCCTTCCGGCTACGCCGCCACTACGGGCTGCGCGTGCACGATATCGCCGCCATGCGGGTGGCCCGGCGCGACCGGCTGCAGGCCCTGGGCCACCTGCACGCCCGATCGGGCTATCCGCTGGCCTTGCTCACCGGCGCCGCCCGGGCGGGCTGGCTGGTCCTCGAACGTGACATCACCTACCGGCCGCGGACTCACGGCGAGTCCAAGGTCTCCGGTTCCTGGCTGGGCACCCTGCGTGCCGCCCGCGACTTCTGGAGTGTGCGATGAACACTGGCGAACCCACCGAGATCATGTTTCCGCGTCCCGGCGTCGACGGCCCGCTCGGCGCGGCCGACGCCGTGCCCGCCACCCTGCTGGTCATGGCCAAATCGCCCATTCCGGGCTTCGCCAAAACCCGGCTCAGCCCGCAGTTCTCACCGGTCGACGCCGCCTATCTGGCCGCCTGCGCCCTGCTCGACACCCTGGACGCGGTGCGCGAGAGCGGGATTCGCCATCGCGTCGTCGCCTGGACCGGGGACATCGACCGCGCCGAACGCTCGGTCGAACTGGCCGCGGCCCTGCGCGACGTGACCGTGGTCCCGCAGCGCGGCGACAGCTTCGGCGAACGCCTCGCCAACGCCCACCTCGACGCCGCCGACTTCGGCGTCCCGGTCCTGCAGATCGGCATGGACACCCCGCAGGCCGACGCCGACCTGCTCACCCGCTCGGCCGCCCGCCTGGTCGCCACCGGCGACACCGTGCTCGGCCCCGCCGCCGACGGCGGCTGGTGGGCCCTGGGCCTGAGCGACCCCCGCCCCGCCCACCTGCTCACCGACATCCCCATGTCCACCGACCGCACCGGCGAACTCACCGAAACCGCCCTGCGCCACGCCGGCTTCCGCGTCCACGCCCTACCGACCCTCACCGACGTCGACACCTACGCCGACGCGATCTCGGTCGCCGCCACCTCCCGCGGCCGCTTCGCCCGCACGGTAACGGAGCTGGTGACCGTGAAAACACCTGTACCACTTTGAGATTCGAAGACCGAGAGGAGCCCGCGGTGCACACCGACGACACCGAAACCGCGGACGCCGCGTCCGAACAACCCTCCCACGACGCCGGGGGAGCCGCCCGAGATTCAGGGGGAGCCGCCAAAGGCCCTGCGGGAGCGGCGACATTCCCGGTGGATGCCGCCGCCTCGAACGGAGCCGCCGACGACTCGCTGGGAATCGCCGAGCCCCTCGCGGGGCGGAGCGCCTCTCGTCACTTCCGCCCGAGCTCGGCCGGGTTCCAGACTGCCTCAGTGGATTCCGGCCAAGATCACCCAGGAATGACGGGCGATACGTCAGTCGGCGCGTCGCGGAAGCCGGCGGCCGGAGTGGTGGGCGGGACCGTGGCCGCAGCGGCGGAAGAGCCGTCCGCCGAGCTGCCCGGAGACGTTCGTCCAGTCCTGCTGCTCCCGCCGGTGCTTTCCGGCCGACTGTCGCCGGCGCGCTCGACCGCCGTTGCCGCGCGGACCGGCATCGCGCTCGGGGTCGGGATCACCATCCTGTTCGTGACCGGGCTGATCAGCCATCTGATTCAGCATCCGCCGGACTGGTTCTGGTGGCCCGCGCATCCGGTGTGGCTGTATCGGGTCACGCAGGGTGTCCACGTGACCGTGGGTGTCATGATGATCCCGCTGCTGCTGGTGAAGCTGTGGTCGGTGTATCCGCGGTTCTTCGCGAAACCGTCGGTGCGGCGGGCGCTTCCGGAGGCGTTGGAGCGGGCATCGGTGGCGGTGCTTCTCGGCGCGGTGCTGTTCCAGATCGTGACCGGGTTGTTCAATACGGCGCAGTTCTATCCGTGGAAGTTCTTCTTCACGACCACGCACCACGCCATGGCGTATGTGGCGTTCGGTGCGGTCGTCGTGCACCTCGCGGTGAAGCTTCCGGTTGTGCGGCAGGCGCTTTCGCGGCCAGTCAGCGAGCCGGAGGAAGCCCCTCGGGCCGGGGTCTCGCGTCGTGCGGTGCTCGCGGCGGCCGGGCTCGGCGCGGTCGTCGCGGGGTTGGCGGTGGCGGGGCAGTCCGCTCCCTTCCTGCGCTGGGTCTCCCTGCTCGCTCCGCGCAGTGGGCAAGGGCCGCAAGGTGTTCCGATCAACCGGACGGCGGCGGCCGCGGCGGTCACCGAGACCGCCCGCTCGCCGCACTACGCTCTGTCGGTGAAAGTCGGTGGCCGGGAACGAAGTTTCTCCCGCGCCGACCTGGAAGCACTGCCGCAGTACGACAGTGTCCTGCCCATCGCCTGTGTCGAGGGCTGGAGCGCCACCGGCCACTGGTCCGGCGTCCGCCTGCGCGACCTGCTCGCCCAGGTGGGCGAATACGGCGGCGGGGACGTGCGTTTCGTCTCGCTGGAGACGACCGGCATCTACGGCTCCTCGGTGCTGCCGCACACACACGTGGTGGATGCCTCCACGCTCATCGCGCTGCGCCTGGGCGGCGAGGACCTGGCCCTCGACCACGGCTACCCGTGCCGCCTGATCGCGCCGAACCGCCCGGGCGTGCTGCAGACCAAATGGCTGAAGTCGATCGAGGAACTGTCATGACCGCGATTCGGATCCTGCTGGGCGCGTTGGGAATCGGCCTGGCCGTCTACGGTGTCGAACTGCTGCTGAAGATGAGCACCGCCGATCTGAAGTCGGTGGCCATGTGGTTCATCGGCGTGATCCTGGTCGAGAACCTGGTCTTCGGACCGGTGGCCGCCCTGGTGGGCTTCCTCGGTCACCGGGTGCTTCCGGCACGCTGGTGGCCGGCCTACACGGTCGGCGCGTTCACCAGTCTCGCCCTGATCATCGTCGCGCTGCCGGTCCTCGGCCGTGAAGGGGCCGTGCCCGGCAACGACACCATCCTGAACCGGAATTACACCGTGGGCCTGCTGATCTCGGTGGTCCTGGTCTGGGCCGGGGTGGCCGCCTACCTGCTGCTCACCCCCGGCCGGAAGTCTCCAGCAGCGGCAGCCGAACCTCGAAACGCGCTCCCTCGGAACGGTTCCGGGCGGTGATGTCGCCGTGATGCGCGGCCACCAGACCCGCCGCGATGGCCAGCCCCATGCCGCTGCTGCTGCCGAGTTCGTTCGCCCCGGGGGAGCGGGCGGCGCTGCCGCGGTAGGCGACCTCGAAGATGCGGGGCAGGTCGGCTTCGGAGATGCCGGGCCCGGTGTCGTCGACCCGGGTCCAGGCCTGGCCGTCCGTCGCGCCCGCGGAGATGTCGATGCGCCCGCCCGGCGGGGTGTGGGCGATGGCATTGGCGACCAGATTGGTCAGCACCCGGCCCAGGGCCCGGTCGCTGCCCGCCACCAGGATCTTGTCCTCGGGCAAGGTCGCGCTCAAGGTGATCCGGGCCCGGTCGGCGGTGGGCTGATTGGCGGCCGCCACCTCGTCGACGAGCTCGCGCAGATCCACCGGTTCCAGTTCCAGCCGCAGCGCCCCCGAGTTGATCTTCGACATCTCGAACAGATCGTCCACCATCGAGGAGAGCCGATTCGTCTCGCGCACAATCTGTTCCGCGTACCGCTGCACCTCGTCCGGTTGCGCCACCACGCCGTCGACCAGCGCCTCGCCCATGGCGCGAATGCCCGCCAGCGGGGTGCGCAGATCGTGGCTGACCCACGCCACCAGCTCGCGGCGCGACTGCTCGGCGGCGCGCTCCTGCTCGAGCATCTCGCGCTCCCACACCATGGTTCGCGCCTGGGCGCGGCCGAGCAGGATGGCCGCGGGCACGGTCACGGCGGTCACCACCGCCAGCACGACCGCCGTGCGCCGGAATTCGGCCCCGAACATCAGACCGCTGACCGCTACCACCCCGCACAGGGTGGCCAGCGTCGGAATCAGCACCAGCACGGCCAGACTCGTGGTGATCGCGCGATTGCGGGTGTACCGCAGCAGTAGCGCGCCGACCACCACCACCGGCAGCGTGCTCGCCAGCGCGTACCCGATCAGTCCGGGCGTATCAGTCGGCACCGGCCACCTCCTCCGCAGCGTCCGCGCGGTCCCAGGCGTAACCGCGTCCCCACACCGTCTCGATCCGATGCGCGGCACCCAGCTTGGCGCGCAACCGCTTCACATGCACGGTCACCGTCGACAGATCGCCGAAATTCCAGCCCCACACCTCGGCCAGCAGCTCCTGGCGGCTGAACACGCGGTGCGGATTCGCCAGCAGGAATGCGAGTAGATCGAATTCCCGCGCGGTCAGTTCGACCGGCATTCCGCCGGCCAGCACGGTCCGCGCCGCACGGTTCAACTCCACCCCGTCCCCACGTAGCACTTCCTCGACCACCGGCTGCGGATGTGCCCGCCGCAGCACCGACGCCACCCGCAACGCCAGCTCCCGCGGACTGAACGGCTTGGTCACGTAGTCATCGGCCCCGGCCTGCAATCCGATCACCCGATCGTCCTCCTCGCCGAGCGCCGTCAACAGGATGATCGGCGTCTCCGGATGCGCCCCCGCCCGCACCGCCCGCGTCAACTCGATCCCGTCCGGCGCCGGCATCATCACATCCAGCACCGCCAGATCGATCTCGTTCTTCTCCAGCAGCGCGGCCGTCGAAGGCCCGTCCGCCGCCTCCACCACCTCGAGCCCATCCCGCTCCAGGTACCGCCGCACCACTTCACGAACGACCGCGTCATCATCAGCCACGAGAACCCGCATCAACCCACCCTAGGCCGCGACCGGCCCGAACCACCTGGTCCAAGCCATTTCCGCGCCACCCGTCACAGATTTGTCACCGCGGGCACTCGCACGCGGCCGGGTCGCGGTCGCGTCGCCGACTCGGTAGGGGCCGGATCTCGGCGGTTTCGGAATCGCTCCGCCACAGCGGGTGGTCGGACGGCGGCCCTCGGCCGAAGTCCGAACGGGCACGGGGTGGGAGATCCGCGCGGCGGGTGGTCCGGCCGACAGTCGGTGGCTCTACGCTTTGCGCGTGAGCAGCGATATGTCCGGGTCGGCGGTGGAGCTCGAGGCGGAGGGCGGACAGGTCCGGGCCTCGACCCTGGAACTGTTCTTCGACCTCGTGTTCGTCTTCACCATCACGCAGCTGACCCACGTGTTCACCCATCACCCGGGCTGGCGGGAGGTGGGGGAGGTGGCGTTGATGTTCGCCATCATCTGGTGGATGTACAGCGGGTACGTCTTCCTCACCAACGAGGTCGCGCCGAACAGCTCCTCGCGGCGAACGTTCCTGCTGGTGGGCATGTTCGGGTTCTTCGTGATCGCCATCGCGATTCCGGACGCCTTCCACGGCACCGGACTGGTCTTCGGCATCGGCTACATCGTGGTGAGCGCCGTGCACACCCTCATGTTCGCGAAAGCGGGCGGTGCCGGGGCCAGCTCGGCCATGCTGCGGCTCGGACCGCTGAACACCCTGTCCGCGGGGCTGGTGCTGGCCGGTGGCATCGCCCACGGCTCGGCGCGGTCCATCCTGTGGGGGCTCGCGATCGTGGTGCAGATCATCACCCCCTACCTGCACCGCATCGAGGGATTCACGGTGCGCCCCAGCCATTTCTGTGAACGCCACGGCCTGGTCGTCATCATCGCGCTGGGTGAATCCGTGGTGGCGATCGGCGCGAATCTGGGCGGTCAGGACCTCACCGTCGGCCTGATCGCCAGCGTCGCCCTGGGCCTCACGCTCGGATACGTGCTGTGGTGGGCCTACTTCGGCTTCGACGACGAACGTGGCGAACAGGCGCTGGCCGCCATTCCCGCGGCGCTGCGACCCCGGCCCGCCGTGCTGGCCTACGGGTATTCGCTGTTCGTGGTGCTGCTGGGCATCATTCTGACCGCGGCCGGTATCGCCATGACCATCGCGCACGGCAACCGGCCCGCGAGCACGGCCGCGGCCCTGGCGCTTTCGGGCGGTGTGGCCCTGTTTCTGCTGGGCCAGTGCACGTTCCGGCTGGTGCTGGGCCTGCCCCGCCCGTGGTGGCGGCTCATCGCCGCGGTCTGCGTGTTCGCCACCACCCCCGTCGGAATCGTCTGGGTGGCATGGGGACAGCTGGTGGTGCTGATCGTGGTCGCGTACGGCTTCGTCATCGCCGACGACGTGATCTCCATCCGGACCGGTGAGGACAGCTCGTACGTGATTCCCGAGGCGTCACCGGCCGGGCGTCTACTGGTTCGTCGTCGTCGGAGGTCGTAGCGCCCGGGGCGGTTGGTCAGTTCCGCTGGGGCAGTTCGCATCCGTCCGGCCCGCAGGTGTCGCCGTCCGCGACGATATCCAGCTGCGGCGCATGATCGCTCCACGCCTGCGACAGGGCCTGCGCGAACACCTCCGGCGGTTGCGCGCCCGACACTCCGTACTTGCGGTCGAGCACGAAGAACGGCACGCCGCGCGCGCCGAGCCGCGCGGCCTCGGCCTCGTCGGCGCGCACCGCGTCGGCGTAGGCGTTCGGATCGTCGAGCACCGCGCGCACGGCCGTCTCGTCGAATCCGGCCGACACCGCCACCTGCACCAACCGGTCCGTATCGCCGAAGAGCGCCCGCTCGTCCGCGAAGTTGGCCGCGTACAACGCATCCAGCAACTGCTCCTGGCGGCCCTGCTCGAGTGCGAAGTGCAGCAGCCGGTGCATGTCGAAGCTGTTGCCGAAGTCGCGGCCCTCGGTCAGATAGGTCAGCCCCATCGCCTCGGCCTGCGCCCCGATCCCGCGCTCATTGGCCGCGGCCTGCGCCTCGCTGATCCCGTACTTCTCCGCGATGTGCGGCACCACCGCGTCGCTGTGCCCGTGCGGCAGCGTCGGGTCCAGCTCGAAGGACTTGTGCACCACCGTGACGTCGTCGCGATGCGGGAACTCCGCCAACGCCTCCTCGAATCGCCGCTTGCCCAGATAGCAGAACGGGCAGTTGATATCGGTCCAGATCTCGACCTGTACGGCCATCACACCTCACTCCGACGCTGTTTGCGCAGGCCGGGGGCCCGGCCACGGTGATGCCAACCGCTAGCCGGGCTCGAATGTTCCGCTGTGACCCAGTTCACAATGACGAGTTGTCACGTTCCGCGGGGCTGTCCTGTCTCATGCCCGACCCAGCAGGAACCACCCTTCGGAGCCAAAGATGAACGCCAACACCACCACCCAGCGGATCGTCGTCCTCGGAGCGGGCTACACCGGCATGTTGGCCGCGATCCGGCTCGCCCACCGCACCCGCACAATGGACGTGAAGATCACCTTGGTGAACCCCTCGGAGCGCTTCACCGAGCGGCTGCGCATGCACCAGATCGCCGCCGGACAGGAACTGGCCGACTACCGCATCCCCGCCATCCTCGACGGCTCGGGCATCGTCTTCCACCGGGCCGCCGCCGTCGCCATCGACACCGAGGCCCGCACGGTCACCCTCGACGATGCCACCGAACTGGCCTACGACAACCTGATCTACGCGCTCGGCAGCGCCACCGACACCACCCGCGTCCCCGGGGCCGACCAGCACGCCTGGACCCTCAACGATCCCCGCCAGGCCCGTCGCTTCTCGCGGCGGCTCACCGAGATCGCCACGGCCGCGGGCACTGTCGCCGTGGTCGGCGGCGGCCTGACCGGCATCGAGGCCGCCACCGAGATCGCCGAAGAGCACCCGGACCTGACCGTCACCCTGATCAGCGCCGAGCAGCCCGGACACATGATGGGCGACAAGGCCCGCGCCCACCTCGAGCGCGCCCTCGACCGGCTGCGCATCGTCCGCAAGGTCGGCGTCAAGGTCACCAAGGTGCTGCCCGACGCGGTGCGCCTGGACACCGGCGAAATCGTCGCCTCGGATCTGACCCTGTGGACCACCGGAGTGAAGGTCGCGCCGCTGGCCGCGCAGGCCGGAATCGGCGTGGACGAGCGCGGACTCATCGTCACCGACCCGACCCTGCGCTCGGTCACCCACCCCGAGATCCGCGCCATCGGCGACGCCGCCGCGATCCACATGGCGTGGGGGCAGGTCCACGGCACCTGCCAGACCGGGATGGCCAGCGCCGCGTACGCCGCGGATGCGCTGGCGAAGCAACTGCGCGGAAAGACGGTGAAGCCCTTCCGGATCGGCTATTTCCACCAGCCGGTCAGCCTGGGCCGCCGCGACGCCGTCATCCAGTTCACCAATGCCGACGACACCCCGAACCGCTGGTACCTGAAGGGAAAGGCGGCCTGCGCGTACAAGGCCATGGTGAGCGGCAGCCCGGTCCCCACCTTCAAGCTGAGCAAGCACATGACCATGCAGGCCCAGCTGTCGACCGGTGGCCGCGCGACCCGCGCGACCGCCTGACTATGCGACACTCACCCTCGTATCAGGTAGGTATGACGCCATGCAGGACGCTTCCATAGATCCGTTCGTCGAGCACCGCCGACTCCTGTTCGGCACCGCCTACCAGATGCTCGGCACCGTCACCGACGCGGAAGACGTCCTGCAGGACGCCTGGATCAAATGGCATGAGGTGGACCGGGATTCGGTCACCCACCCCAAGGCCTACCTGGTCCGGACCGTCACCAACCTGGCGCTCAACCGACTCACCTCGGCGCGCGCCACCCGCGAGACCTACGTCGGGCCCTGGCTGCCCGAACCCCTGCTCACCACCCCATCCGACGCCGGAGAGGAGACCGAGATGGCCGATACCGTATCCACCGCCATGCTGGTCGTCCTCGAAACCCTGAGCCCCGTCGAACGCGCGGTCTTCGTGCTACGCGAGGTCTTCGGGTATTCGCACGCCGAAATCGCCGGTTTCCTGGACAAACCCGAGGCGACCGTCCGTCAGATCTCCCACCGCGCGAAGAACCACGTGCATTCGCGGCGGCCGCGTTTCGACACCGATCTCTCGACCCGCTCGGAGATCACCGAGAAGTTCCTGGCCGCCGCCCAGGGCGGAGATGTCAACGCGCTCATGGAATTGCTGGCCCCCGACGTCACCCTGTGGAACGACGGCGGCGGCAAGGTCACCGCGGCCCGCCGCCCGCTGCACGGCCCCGACCACGTGGCCCGCTGGCTGCTGGGCGTGCTGGCCAAGCCCGTCAGCGCCGAGGTGCGGCTCGAATCCGCCTATGTCAACGGCGAACTCAGCCTGCTCGCCGTCATCGGCGACTACCGGATCGGCGCGTTCACCTACGACATTCGCAACGGGTACATCGAAAACATTCGCTTCCAGGTCAATCCGGACAAGGTCGCCGGACTGCAATCGCGGAGCCCGATCGAATCGGTCCCCGCATCAGCCCCCGAATCGGTCATCGACTGAAGAACCCGGCCTCGCGCCGCGAATGGTCCACTACTATTCGGCGCTCGTCGGGGGGCGTCCGCTCTCCGTTTCACCATCGTTTTCTGCAAGGGATTTCGTAGTGATCGGCCATACAACGCGCCGCGTGGCGCGACATATCCTGCCCTGGGCCGCCGCGGCCTTCCTCGGTGCGAGCACCGCGCTCGCCGGACCCGCCGCCGCCGTTCCCGTTCTCCACGCCGCTTGCGCCGCAAGCGAATACGAGAACGTGGACGGTGCGTGCGTACCGCGTCCGGAATCGGCTCCCGCCGCTCCCAACGGGGCGACCGCCCGCTGCAAGGACGGTGAATACAGCTTCAGCAAGCACCGCAGCGGCACCTGCTCACACCACGGTGGCGTCGCCGAATGGCTCTAGCCTGATCGGATGCCCGGCTGCCTGTGCCGCCGGGCGTTCCGGAACAATGACTCGGCGTGGGTGCCGAAGAACTTGCCGTCGAGCCGTTGCGGGCCGCGCGGCGACTGCTGGGTGGGACCCTGCGGTCGGGCTCGGTGGGGATGCGGATCGTCGAGGTCGAGGCGTACGGCGGCGATCCGGGCGGGCCGTGGCCGGACCCGGCGGCGCACTCGCACCGCGGGCCTACCCCTCGCAACAGCGTGATGTTCGGTCCGCCGGGCGTGCTGTACGTCTATTTCAGTTACGGCATGCACACCTGCGTGAACGTCACCAGCGGACCGGACGGGATCGCCAGCGCGGTGCTGATCCGGGCTGGGGAGATCATCGAGGGGCTCGACACCGTCCGTGCCCGCCGCCCGGCGGCCAAGACCGACGCCGATCTCGCGCGCGGCCCCGGCAATGTCGGCAGCGCCCTCGCAATCGGGCTGGACGACTACGGAACTCGGCTCTTCGATCCGGCTGCGGCCATCCGTCTCGAACTCGGTCCCGAAATCACCGATGTCGCCGCGATTTCCAGCGGTCCCCGGGTCGGCGTCAGCCTGGCCGCCGACCTGCCGTGGCGGCTGTGGCTCCCGGATTCGGCCGCCGTCTCCGCGTATCGCCGCAGCCCGCGCGCGCCGAAACTCGATCGTTCCGCCTGACCGGGCACCCAGTCCGACCCGGGGGACTACGGTGGACGAATCGACAGCTCGCCTCGAGGTGGAAGCCCATGTTCGAACGGTTCACCGATACCGCCCGCCGCGCCATCGTTCTGGCGCAGGAGGAAGCCCGCCTGCTCGGCCACGATTGGATCGGCACCGAACACCTGCTGCTCGGCGTCTTCGTCGGCGACGACGCGGTGGCCGCCCGCGCCCTCGGCGACCTGGGCCTCGATGCCTCCAGCGTGCGCGAACGCATCCGGCAGGCGGTCGGTGAACACGAGAAACGACCACCCACCGGCCACATCCCCTTCACGCCGCGCTCCAAGAAGGTCCTGGAGATGTCGTTACGCGAGGCAATGCGCCTGCGGCACAACTACATCGCACCCGAACACATCCTGCTGGCGCTGGTCGCGGAGGGCGAGGGCATCGCACCGCAGATCCTCATCAGCCTCGGCGCCGAACCCTCGGCCATCCGCAAACGCGTCATCGAACTCGGCAACGCCCCGGGCGAGGACGCCGCACCACCCTCGGAATCCGACCTCTACCACCGCATCTCGGCCCTGGAAGCCCGAGTCGCCGAACTCGAACGCCGCCTCGGCCCCGAAACCGGCAGTGCGGCAGGCGGCGTCGTCTCGTAGCCATCGCACGGAAGCGCCGGCTGACCTACACGGATACCGCGGCCCGCTCTCGCGTCGCCGCGACCAGGATGGCGGCAATCGTTGCGCGGGAAGCGGTGTCGCCCTCGCCGAAGGCCCAGGTCACCCCGTCGGCGCCGCGGTACTCCACATAGGCCGCGGCCCCGGCCGTCCGGTCCACGTTCTGGGTGGTGACCGCCAGCACCTCCACCCGGCATCCGCGGTCGGCCAGCGCATCGATCACCTCGTCGACCGTTGTCGCGGCGGCGATTCGCGGATCACGGGGCGGGCTCACGGTCGCCGGATCGGCGGCATAGGCGGCGGTGAACAACTCCCACAACGTCTGCGCCGAGACCTCGGTCCCCGTGTCGTCGGTGTGCCGCTGCACCTGCCGGGCGAAATCGATCTGCAGGCGGCGGGGCAGGTCCAGCCCGTACTCCGTCTGCAGCAGATAGGCGATGCCGCCCTTGCCGGACTGGGAGTTCACCCGGATGACGGCATCGTAGGAGCGGCCGACATCGGCCGGGTCGATGGGCAGATACGGCACCTCCCAAGGGATTTCACGCTCCGGCTGGCCCAGGCGCGCCGCGCGCTCCCGATGCTCGGCGAAGCCCTTCTTGATCGCGTCCTGATGCGTGCCGGAGTAGGCGGTGTAGACCAGATCGCCCGCGTAGGGGTGCCGGTCGTGGATCGGCAGCCGCGTGCAGTACTCGACCGTGCGCCGCACCTCGTCGATATCGGAGAAGTCGATCATCGGATCCACGCCCTGCGCATGCAGATTCAAGGCCAGCGTCGCCAGATCCACATTGCCGGTGCGCTCGCCGTTGCCGAACACGCAGCCCTCGACCCGCTGCGCCCCGGCCAGCACCGCCAACTCCGCGCACGCGACGCCGGTGCCACGGTCATTGTGCGGATGCACCGACAGGATCACGCTGTCGCGCCGCGCCAGATTCCGGTGCATGTACTCGATCTGGTCGGCGTACACGTTCGGCGTCGCCACCTCGACGGTCGCGGGCAGGTTCAGGACGACGGGCCGGTCGGGGGTGGCGTTCCACAGCGTGGTCATGCGATCGCAGATGTCCAGCACATAGTCCGGCTCGGTCAGCATGAAGACCTCGGGCGAGAACTGGAACCGCACGTTCGGCATGTCCCCGGCCAGTTCCAGCACGTCGCGCCCGCCGGCGGTGATCAGCTCGGCCAATTCGTCACGTGTCCGGCCCAGCACCACGTTCCGCCAGGCCGGTGCGGTGGCGGTGTACATGTGGATGACCACGTCATTGGGAATGCCGCGAATCGATTCCACGGTCCGCGCGATCAGATCCCGGCGCGCGGGGGTGAAGACGACGATGGTGACATCGGCGGGAGCCAGCCAGGCCGTCCCGATCAGCCGCACGAAGTCGAAGTCGGTCTGCGAGGCGCTGGGATAGCCGACCTCGATCTCCTTGTAGCCCATGGCCACCAGCATTTCGAAGAACCGCCGCTTGCGTTCGGGATCCATCGGCTCGGCCAGGGCCTGATTGCCGTCGCGCAGATCCACCGGCACCCACAGCGGTGCGGAGGTGATCCGGTTGGACGGCCATTCACGTTCGGTCAGCGGCACCGAAACACGCTGGTACACATCGCGATACCGATGCGACGGCATGACGGAGGGCTGCTGACGATTCCAGGTCGGGGAAGTGCTCACGGCGTAATCGCTTTCGCGTCGGAAGAAGGTGACCGGCGCAGCACAGCGAGCCCGCTAGCGGGGTGCCGGTCTGGTCAGACCCCGCCGCGGCGGCGAAGGAGAAGCAGGGCACCCGTAAGCATGTGGACTAGACTAGAGGGAGTTCACTCCTCAGACAAGTAGAGAGGTCGAGAAAAAGTGGCGCAGGTACAGAGGCATCCGCTCGCCGCCCAGGCCGCCGAGGTCCTGCTGTCCCGGATCCGCGCGGGGGAATGGGAACTGGGCCACCGCCTACCGGGTGAAACCACCCTCGCCGCCCAGCTCGGCGTCGGCCGCTCCACCCTGCGCGAGGCCATCCGCGAACTCGCCGGCAAGCGCGTCCTCGAAAGCCGCCAGGGCGCGGGCGTTTTCGTCACCGCCCTGGACGTCGCCGAAGACTGGGACGCCGTCCTGCGCCGCAGCGACATCGTCACCGTCCTGGAGGCCCGCATCGCCATCGAAGCCGAGGCCGCGGCCCTCGCCGCCCACCGCCGCACCCCCGCCGACCTGCGAAACATGCTGCGCGCCCTGGCCGCCCGCGCCGAGGCGGGGGATTCCGTCGAGCACTTGGTCGACGCCGACACCGCCTTCCACCGCACCATCGTCGCCGCCGCCCACAACGACATCCTCCTCGAACTCTTCAACGCCTTCGTCCCCCGCTCCCGCCACGCCATGATCGACATGCTCCGCATCCGCCCCATGCAGAACCCCACCACCGACCACGACGCCCACGAACACCTCTACACCGCCATCCGCGCTCGCAACCCCGAAGCCGCCACCACCGCCAGCCGCGTCCACCTGACCTCGCTGAAAGCCGCCTTCGAGGGCTAGCCGAAAATTTCTTCCGGCCCGGCGATGAGTTTCCGCGACGGCCCCCGTCCATACGGGCAAGCGCGGTTCGAAACCGAACCGACAAGCCCCGGAAGGACATTGGACATGACCACCATCGCCGCCACCCAGACCGTCGCCACCACCACCGCCACCCCGGGCAAGGCCCGCAATCGCGTGCTGTGGACCCTGCAGATCGTGCTCGGCCTCTTCTTCGTCTTCGCCTCGGGCCTGCCCAAGTTCATGGGGCAAGCCGATGCGGTGCGGATCTTCCACCAGATCGGCTGGGGCGAGTGGTTCATGTACTTCACCGGCCTGGTCGAGGTCTCCGGTGGCATCGGCCTGATGGTTCGTCGCCTGACCGGTCCGGCCGCCGCGGGTCTGTCCATCACCATGGTCTGCGCCGCCGCCACCCAGGTCTTCGTCATCGGCGGTGCCGGCCTGGCGGTCTTCCCCCTCATCCTGGTCGGAGTCTTCGCCTGGATCGCCTACGAGCGCCGCGAGTCCTTCTCCACCTTCACCAACCTGGTGAAGTGAGCTCCGATAATCGCTCGACCCCCAGCCCGTCGCCGATCAGAATCGGCGGCGGGCTCGGGGGCGTTTGCGGCGGTTCGTGTCGCTGACGAGCGGATCGGCCAGGGCTTGTGCCGATCCGCTCGGACGCTTCCACCCTCTGCAACCTCGATATACGCGTGCGGAAAGATGTATAGGCGTGACTGGCGACATCATCGATGAACTGACCTGGCGCGGACTGATCGCGCAGTCCACCGACCTGGACGCGCTGCGCGCGGCCGCGGCGAAGGGCCCGATCACTCTGTATGCCGGGTTCGATCCGACCGCGGCCAGCCTGCACGCCGGACACCTGGTTCCCCTGCTCGCGCTCAAGCGCTTCCAGCGTGCGGGCCACCGTCCGATCGTGCTGGCCGGTGGCGCAACGGGTCTCATCGGCGACCCTCGCGATGTGGGTGAGCGGACCATGAACTCCACCGACACGGTCGCCGAATGGGCCGGGCGCATCCGCTCCCAGCTGGAGCGCTTCGTCGACCTCGACGGCGGCCCGAACGCGGCGATCATCGCCAACAACATGGACTGGACCGGACCGCTCAGCACGGTCTCGTTCCTGCGCGACATCGGCAAGCACTTCTCGGTCAACGTCATGCTGGCCCGCGACACCGTCAAGCGCCGGCTGGAATCGGACGGCATGTCCTACACCGAGTTCAGCTACATGCTGCTGCAGGCCAACGACTACCTGCAGCTGCGCCGCGAATACGGCTGCACGCTGCAGGTCGGCGGCTCGGACCAGTGGGGCAACATCATCGCGGGCGTCGAACTCAACCGCCGCGTCGACGGCGAGCACGTGCACGCCCTCACCGTTCCCCTGGTGACCTCGGCCGACGGCAAGAAGTTCGGCAAGTCCACCGGCGGCGGCAGCCTCTGGCTCGACCCCGAGATGACCAGCCCCTACGCCTGGTACCAGTACTTCGTGAACACGGCCGACGCCGACGTGGTCCGCTACCTGCGCTGGTTCACCTTCCTGTCCCGCGAGGAACTCGACGAGCTGGAGGAGGCCACGGCCGAGCGCCCGTTCGCTCGCGAAGCCCAGAAGCGCCTGGCCGCCGAGATGACGACCCTCGTGCACGGTGAGGAGCACACCCGCTCGGTGCAGCTGGCCAGCCAGGCCCTGTTCGGCCGCGGTGAACTCCGTGAGTTGAACGAGTCCACCCTGGCGTCGGCGCTGACCGAGGCCGCGGTCGACGGCAAGGTCGCCGAGGCGACCACCGCCTCGACCATCGTCGACCTGCTGGTCGAGTCCGGACTCTGCGAGAGCAAGGGCGCCGCGCGCCGCGCGGTCAATGAGGGTGGCGCATCGGTGAACAACGTGAAGGTGTCCGATCTGGAGTGGACTCCCGCGGAGTCCGACTTCCTGCACGGCAGCTGGCTGGTCCTGCGTCGCGGCAAGAAGAACTTCGCCGGTGTCCGCCGCGCAGCCAACTGACCTGCAGCGCAACTGATTCCGAAACAAGATCGAAATGACCTGGGTCACAAAGGGGTGGCCCGGGTCGTCCAACCGCCCAGTTCGTAACGCGCTGACCAGCGCAAACGTATTGGTGACCAGCGGATTTGACCTTGCGTTATCCGCCGCGTAACTTATTCCAGGTCAGAGCGACACGGACACCGACCGGGACCGAAACGCCCAGATCAGAGGCTGGATTCGGAAGCGGAAACGAGGTTGGACGAAGGCGCCGGACATGAACACTCCAACACTAGGTTTGGGCCTTGACTCTTCTGGGTAGGGCCGCTAGGCTGGAAAAGTTGCCTCGCTGGACATCCGATCAACTCGGATCGATGGCTTGTGCGTGTGTTCTTTGAGAACTCAATAGTGTGTCGATGAATGTCAGTGCCAAATATTTTATTTGGTTCCAATCATTCTCACCCCCGTGAGGGTGGTTGGACATTAAGTCAGCTTAATTTCCGAGC
>NZ_WRPP01000011.1 GCF_009760405.1 Nocardia terrae | reverse complement strand
GTCGGGCACCAGCAGCGGCAGCAGCTCGATCACCCCGCTGCTGAACGGTCTCACCGGGACCGGCTCGGCCGCCGCCCAGTCCGGCGGAGTGGGCGCTTCGGTGTCCTAGCGATCCGTGGCCGGTCGCCCGGATCCCGGTGGATCCGGGCGACCGGCCGGGGACCCGGTCGCGTACCCTGGTGCGGTTGCCTCGTCCGCACAAAAGGAGTCCCCCGTGAGTTCCCCGACTGCCAGCGCGCCCTCAGCCACCTCCGGGCGGCTGGCCGACGAGGCGGCGCGGCGGCGCACCTTCGCGGTGATCTCCCATCCCGACGCCGGTAAATCCACCCTCACCGAAGCCCTTGCCCTGCACGCCAAGGTGATCTCCGAGGCCGGCGCCATCCACGGCAAGGCCGGGCGCAAGTCCACCGTCTCGGACTGGATGGAGATGGAGAAGGCGCGCGGTATCTCCGTCAGCTCCACGGCGCTGCAGTTCGAATACGGCGACTGCGTCATCAATCTGGTGGACACCCCGGGTCACTCCGACTTCTCCGAGGACACCTACCGTGTGCTGACCGCGGTCGACGCGGCGGTCATGCTCATCGACGCCGCCAAGGGCCTGGAACCGCAGACGCTCAAGCTCTTTCAGGTCGCGCGCGATCGCGGCATCCCGGTCATCACCGTCATCAACAAGTGGGACCGCCCTGGTCAGGCCCCCCTCGAATTGCTCGACGAGATCGTCGACCGCATCGGCCTGACGCCCACCCCGCTGTTCCTCCCGGTCGGCATCGCCGGCGACTTCCGCGGCCTGCTGCGCCGCGGCGAGGAGGGCGCGGCCACCGAGTACATCCACTTCACCCGCACCGCGGGCGGCGCGACCATCGCCCCCGAGGAGCACTACACGCCCGAGCAGGCCGCCGAGCGCGAGGGCGACGCGTGGACCAATGCCGCAGAGGAGAGCGAACTGCTCTCGGCCGCCGGACAGGACCACGATCAGGAGCTGTTCCTGGCCGGGCACACCTCGCCGGTCATCTACGCCTCGGCCATGCTGAACTTCGGTGTGCGCCAGATCCTCGAGACGCTGGTCGAGCTCGCGCCGCCGCCGCGCTCGCGCAAGGACGTCAACGGCAACGAGCGCGAGACCACCGCCCCGTTCAGCGCCGTCATCTTCAAGGTGCAGGCGGGCATGGACACCGCGCACCGCGACCGGCTGGCGTTCATGCGCATCGTCTCCGGCGAGTTCGAGCGCGGCATGGTGGTGACCCACGCCCAGACCGGGCGGCCCTTCGCCACCAAATACGCGCTGACCGTGTTCGGCCGTGAGCGCACCACCGTCGACACCGCCTACCCGGGCGACGTGGTCGGCCTGGTGAACGCGACCGCGCTGGCCCCGGGCCACACCCTGTTCGTGGACAAGAAGGTCGAGTTCCCGCCGATCCCGTCCTTCGCGCCCGAGCACTTCGCCACCCTGCGCGCCAAGACCGCGGACAAGTACAAACAGTTCCGCAAGGCCATGGACCAGCTCGACTCCGAGGGCGTGGTGCAGGTGCTGCGCAACGACGCGCGCGGCGACGCCTCGCCGGTGCTGGCCGCGGTCGGCCCCATGCAGTTCGAAGTCGTCACGGCCCGAATGCAATCCGAGTTCAATGTCGAGACCCAGCTGGACTTCCTGCCGTTCCAGCTGGCGCGGCGCACCGACGCCGAATCGGCGGAGGAGCTCAGCCGCCAGCGCGGCGTCGAGGTCTTCACCCGCACCGACGGCGCGATCCTGGCGCTGTTCAGCGACAAGTGGCGGCTGCAGTACATCGTCAAGGAAATGCCGAAGCTGACCCTCGAACTCCTGGTCGCGGGAACCGAGTAACGCTCAGCCGAGCGTGCCCGACCCGTCGCTGCTGGGTTCGATGCGCGGCGAGTCGGCGGGGTCGCGGGCGATCAGCCCCCAGCGGCTCGACGTCAGGCGCAGGCTCGGCAGGTCGGAGAGCGAGAGCACGACCTCGTAGGTGCGTTCGTATCCGGTGTGGGCGATGCGCCACCGGCCGTCGTCGCACAGCACGTAGCGGTCCGAGTAGAAGGCGGCCCCGCGGAGCAGCATGTTGTGCCCCGGGATGAGCACCGTGTCGGCGAGGTACCAGGTGCCGACCGCCTCGTCCCCGTCCACGTCGATTTCCGGATGGTCGCAGCGGTGTTCGGTGATCACGTGCGGTCCGAGCGTGTTCCGCATGAAGGCCAGGAACGCGTCGCGCGATTCGAACTGGAGGTACTCGCTGTAGGTGGCGGTGGCCTCCGGAATCATGGTGTCGGCGAACTCGTCCCACGCCTTGGTGTCCAACGCCCGCAGGTATCGGAACTTCAGCCGGCTGATCGCTGCGACGGCATCGGAATCCATACCATCAACAATCCCATCAGGTGTAGGAAACCTTTGGGGATCGGCACGGATTTGTACCGGATCGCTATCAGCCGGATACCGAGTCAGCCCTGGATGCTGAAGCAGGTGTTGCAGAAGTCCTCACCGAACTCGGTCAGGCGCAGGCTCTTTCGGACGATCTTGGGGACCCGACCGGCCTTTTTCAGGGCCTGCTCGACGATCGGCTGCACCTCGAGCACCATGTAACGGGACAGGATGACCGGATCCTCCGAGGTCATGGTCAGGCCCAGACGGTTGAGGTTGATCAGGTAGTGCCGCGATCGGTCCGGGTAGCGGACGCCGGACTGCTCCGGAACCGAGGTCAGATCGCCCGCGACCAGCTCGGAGCCGATGCCCAGCGGCCGGTTGGTGCGCACGTCGACCGACGGCTGCGGGCCCTGCAACGCCATGAACCGCAGAATCCGCGCCTCGTCCGGCGCGAGCTGATCGAGGATGCGGTCGTAGGCCGGGTGCACGTCCTCGGTGAAGTAGACGTCGGCCGAGCGGGCCAGCAGCGCGTCGCCGCGGCGGCGCAGCTCATCATTGGTGGCCGAGCGCAGCAGCCCGGTGGTGATGGCCTGCTGCGGCTGGCCGATGGGAGTCGGTACGTAGCTGACGATCTCGCGCACCGAACCCTCGGTGACGCCCAGCGCGCTGCGCGCGATGGACCGGAGCGCCGCCCCCGTGCGCTCGGCGATATCGGCGGAGGACTCGCCGTCCAGCGCGGCCTGGGTCAGCTGTTTGGTGATCTCGAAGCTGGTGCCGACCGCCCACTCGGTCCCCCGCACCGCGGTACCGGCTGCCAACCCCGCCGCCCGGAAGACCCCGCGGATCAGGCGGGCCTCATTGCTGATCTGCCGCTTCTCCACATCCGAACTGCGTTCCACGGCACGAGGTCCCGGACGGGCCACGTCCTGCCCCGGGATCCTGTCTTCCGCCACGTCCATCTCCGAATATCGCCAGGTGAACCAATCGTTCACAGATTATTGCCCCCGACGGACCTTCAGGCATGTTGAACCCGCAAGCCAGACGAAGGTTACCCCAGTCATCGCGCGCCCCTGCGACACGCATGACCCCCAACACAACCCGTTACAGCGCCGATATGGATGTGGTCCCCGCCATTCTCGTGTTCCCATCGAGATACAGGAACATCGAGGCCGTACAGTGTGACTGAGATCTCCGACTCAGACACTCCGCGGCTGGACTCGATTCCTAAAGAGCCAGTAAGGTCCGAGTCGCCGAGGGGTTGTCAACGCCAACGGCGGTGCGTTGCGGGTCGGCAGGAGGGTGTCGTGCTAGAGAGTGTCTTTGGGGTACATCCGACTCTCCTGATGGAATTGATCACGATCCCGCTGTTCACGGGCGTGATCGGCTATATCACCAACTGGACCGGCATCCTGATGCTGTTCAAGCCGATCCGGTTCCACGGGTTCCGGGTGCCCGGTCTGGCCGCGGTGTTTCCCTTGCTGCCCAAGCGGATTCAGGTGCTGCCGCTGCTGCAGTACGACGGGCGCTTCGGCTGGCAGGGGATCGTGCCGTCGCGCGCGGACAAGATGGCCAGCATCGCGGTCGACAAGGGTCTGGCGAAACTGGGGAACGTCGCCGACTTCTATCGGGAACTCGAGCCCGACAAACTCGCTGAACATTTTGTTGAAATCGCGGATTTGCAGATTCGCGACATCGTCGAGGACATCCTCAAGCGCGAGCATCCGCAGCTCTGGTACAACCTGCCGGGTGGGGTCCGGGAGATGATCCACAGCCGGGTGCGCGAGCAGCTGCCCGACATCCTGCGCGAGCTCACCGATGAACTCGGGAACAACATCGATCAACTGCTCGACGTGAAGTCGATGACCATCCGCTACTTCCAGGCCCGACCGCAGATGCTGAACTCGGTGTTCCAGGTGCTGGGGGCCAAGGAACTGCGGTTCATGCAGAACTTCGGCTTCTACTTCGGCGCGCCCATGGGTCTGGTGCTGGTCGCCATCCTGCACTTCACCGGCTGGTCGTCGCTGGTGGTGCTGCCGATCGGCGGCGTGGTCATCGGCTGGGTGGTCAACTGGATCGGCATCAATATGATCTTCGCGCCGGCCTACCCGAAGTGGTGGTGCCCGTGGCGGCAGGGCCTGCTGATCAAGCGGCAGGACGAGATCACCGAGGGCTACGCGGATCTGGTGGCCAGCGAGATCATGACCGTCGCCAATATCGGCGACGAGCTGCTCAATGGGCCGCGCGCCGACCGCACCATGCAGATGCTCCAGGACACCCTCAAGCCCGCGGCCGATCGGGCGCTGGGCCCGGCCAAGTCGGTGGTCAAGTTCGCCCTGGGCGGGCGCGAATACGACTCGCTGCAGGACTCTTTCACCTCCGAGGCGATGACCATCGCGCCCATCGCGTTCGCCGATCCGGCGTTCAACGCGCGCCAGGGCAAGCAGGTGCAGGAGTACATCGCCAAACAAATGGCGGCGCTGCCCCCGCCGGAGTTCGTGGATATGCTGCGATCGGCCATCAAACAGGATGAATGGCTTTTGTTCGTCCATGGCGGCGCGCTGGGCCTCTTCGCCGGTTACGCTCACCTTCTGATCTTCGGTACAGGAGTGGCGAGCACATGGCTATAACCGAATCCGGCAGTGGCGACGACGATCTCGACGTCGTCGGGAACGACCTCGCTGTTCGCGAGGACGCGCCGCTGCCGGTGCCGGTATCCCCCGAGGCGAAGCCCCCGTCGGCGGGGCCCGTGCGCGCGACCGCCGGAGTGGTCGCGGTGGCCGTGTCCGCGGCGGTCGAGGCGAGCTTCTGGAGCCTGCACACCGCGCTGGGCGTGACCTCGGTCGTGTTGCGCGGCAGCATGGCCGGGCAGCCGCCGCGCGCGATCCTGTCCGAAGCCGGTGCGCAGGTGCGGCATTCGGTGCGCCAGGCGCTGGGTGTCGGCGTGACCGAGACCGCCGAGAGCGTCCCGGATTCCAGTCCCACCAACGCATTGCGGGCCCGCGGGGCCGAATTGCTACGCCGCTCGGCCGATTTCCACGCCGACGACGACAACCACCATCACACCGCCTACGCCCGCATCCTCGGCGAGATCACGCCGGACGAGGCGCGCATCGTCCGCCACCTCTACCTGGACGGCCCGCAGCCCGCGGTGGAGGTGCGCGCCGGAAGGACCTCGCACCGCGGCACTTTCAACCTCCTCGGCGAGGACGCCGCGCTGCGCTACCCGAACCGGATCACCGAGTACCTGGCCAACCTGGACCGCCTCGGCCTCATCCACCTCACCCGCGAAGCCCTCGGCAACCCCAACCGGTACCAGCTGCTGGAAGCCATGCCCGAGGTGCGCCGACTGCTCAAGCGCGCGAGCTTCGGCACCAAGGTGCTCTATCGCACCATCGAATTGAGTTCCTTCGGTGCGGGATTCGTGCGCACCTGCCTGCCCGTGCCGGTGCTCGACTCGCAGGCGCTCGAACAGCACGGGTAGCCCGCGACAATCGGTTATCCCGCGTTCTCGGCCAGTTCGAGCCAGCGCTCCTCGGTCGATTCCTTCTCGGCCTGGACCTGCTTCAGCTCGGCGCCGAGGGTGATGAGCTTGTCCGGGTCGGTGGCGGCTTCGGCCAACTGCGCGTGGAGCTTCTCCTCGCGATCGGCGAGCTTCTCCAGGGCGCGTTCCAGCTTGGCCAGTTCCTTGCGAGCCGCGCGGTAGGCGGCCGAATCCGTGGCCGGGGCGGCCGAATTCGAGGCGGCCGGGGCCGTGGCCTTGGCCGGGGGCGCGATGAGGGCGGCGCGCCTGCGCAGGTACTCGTCGATCCCGCCGGGGAGGTTGGTGAGCTTGCGGTCGCCGAACAGGGCCCAGGTCGTGTCGCAGATGCGCTCGATCAGGTAGCGGTCGTGGGAGATGACGACCATGGTGCCCGCCCAGCCGTCGAGCATGTCCTCGAGCTGTTGCAGGGTGTCGATGTCGAGGTCGTTGGTGGGCTCGTCGAGCAGCAGGACATTGGGCTCGGACATGAGGATTCGGGTCAGCTGCAGGCGGCGGCGCTCGCCACCGGACAGGTCGCCGACCGGGGTGCGCTGCTTGGCCGGGGTGAAGCCGAGACGCTCGGCCAGCTGACCAGCGGAGATCTCCTTGTCGCCCAGCATCATTCGCTGCGCCACATCCTGGACCGCTTCCAGCACACGCATGTTCAGCGGCAGGTCGTCGAGTTCCTGACGCAGCCAGCCGATCTTGACGGTCTGGCCCTGAACCCGCTTGCCGGACTTCAGTTCCGCGTCACCGGCCAGCGCGCGCAGCAGTGTGGTCTTGCCCGAGCCGTTCACGCCGACCAGGCCGACGCGCTCGCCGGGCGCGAGCCGCCAGGTCAGGTCGGTCACCAGTTCCCGGCCGTCCGGGGTGGCGAGGGTGGCGTCCTCGAGCTCGATCACCACGCGGCCCAGGCGCTTTCGCGCGAAGGAGGCCAGCTCGACCTTGTCGCGCGGGGCGGGCACATTGGCGATCAGCGCCTCGGCGGCCTCGATGCGGTACTTCGGCTTCGATGTGCGGGCCGGTGCGCCGCGGCGCAGCCAGGCCAGCTCCTTGCGGGCGAGGTTCTGGCGGCGTGCCTCACTGGCGTCGGCCTGCCGGGACCGTTCGGCGCGGGCGAAGATCCAGTCGTTGTAACCGCCCTCGTAGGTCTCGACCTTGCCGCCCTGCACCTCCCAGGTGCGGTTGGCGACGGTGTCGAGAAACCAGCGGTCGTGGGTGACGACGACGAGCGCGCTGCGGCGGTTGATCAGGTGCTCGGCCAGCCACTGCACGCCCTCGACGTCGAGGTGGTTGGTGGGCTCGTCGAGGACCAGCAGGTCGAGGTCGCGGACCAGGGCGGCGGCCAGCGCGGTGCGGCGGCGCTCACCACCGGAGAGACCGGCGACGGGGGTGTCCATGCCGAGGTCGGCGATGCCGATGCCCTCGACCACGGAACGGATGCGGGGGTTGGCGGCCCATTCGTGTTCGGCGACACCGTCGGTGCGCTGATCCTCGGCCAGGCCCGCTAGCACGACCTCGCCGACGGTCGCGCCCTCGGGGAGCACACCGCGCTGGGTGACGACGGCCAGTCGCAGATCACCGCGACGGCTCACGCGACCGGAGTCCGGTTCTTCCAGCCCGGTCAGCACCTCGAGCAGCGTGGTCTTACCGCCGCCGTTCAGACCGACGACACCGATCCGCTCCCCGTCCTGAACCCCGAGGGACACGTTGTCGAGCAGCGGTTTGATGCCGAAGCTCTTGGAGACCGATTCAAGGTTGATCAGGTTGGCCACGGGACAGTCCCGCCTCTCCGTGTCTTTTTACCGAACTGCAAGAGCCTACTCACCGGCCGTTGCGGACCGGCGGTCGCGTACGGAGAGACTCAGCCCGTCCCCGACGAGTTGCCCCCGCAGTTACGAGATCAGTTGTCACCGACAATGCGACGCGCACCCGGGACAGGCCCGTAGGCGGTGCGCACGCTGCGGCACACCCCCGCGCCCGCGAGTTCGGCGGCGACGGTGACCGCAGCATCCTCGCTCTCGCAGAGGAAGGCGCAGGTCGGGCCGGAGCCGGAGACGATGCCCGCCAGCGCGCCCGCGGTGACGCCCGCGCGCAGGGTCCGGCGCAGTTCGGGTTTCAGCGAGAGGGCGGCCGCCTGCAGGTCGTTGCCCAGCAGCGGGGCGAGCTGTTTGGCCTCGCCGGAGGCCAGGGCCTGCAGCAGTTCCTCCGGGCTGTCGAGCCGCGGCGGGTCGCCGACCTCGCGCAATCGGTCCAGTTCGCGGAAGACGGCCGGGGTCGACAGGCCGTCCTTGGCCAGCGCCAGCACCCAGTGAAAGGTATTGCGGGACAGCACCGGGAGCAGTTTCTCGCCGCGACCGCGGCCGAGCGCGGTGCCGCCGTGCAGGGAGAAGGGGACGTCGCTGCCCAGTTCGGCTGCGATCTCGGACAATTCGGTACGGCCGAGGCCGATCTCCCAGAGATCGTTCAGTCCGACCAGGGCCGCGGCGGCGTCCGCGCTGCCGCCGGCCATGCCGCCCGCCACCGGAATGCCCTTGGTGATGGCGAATTCCACCAGCGGCGCGCGCCCGGCCATATCGGCGAGTTTGACCGCGGCCTGCCAGACCAGATTGCCGCGATCGGTGGGCACGTCGTCGGCGCCTTCGCCGGTGACCTTCACCCGCAGGGCCGAGGACGGCGCGATCTGGACGTCGTCGGACAGCGACAACGCCTGGAACACGGTGGTGAGGTCGTGGTAGCCGTCCTCGCGCAGGTCGCCCACGCCGAGGTGCAGGTTCACCTTCGCGGGCGCGCGCACGACGAGCGGGCTGGGCACAACTGAGAGCACGCGCACAGCCTAGTCGACAGATTTCCCGTTCGAGTACTTGCGCAAGGTACCCACGGGGGGTATGTTTCTGGGTGTCGGGGATACCCCCACACCGTATGAATCACCACCGAATCGAAGTTCGACGACACGAGGAGACCGCCATGGCCACCAGCACCTACACCGTCACCGGCATGACCTGCGGCCACTGCGTCGGTTCGGTGCAGAAGGAAATCGGCAAGATCGACGGCGTCACCAGCGTGGACGTGGATCTCGCCACCGGACTGGTCAAGGTCGAGTCCGCCGCCCCGCTCGCCGACGCCGATGTGGTCGCCGCCGTCGACGAGGCCGGGTACGAGGTGGCGGTGTGAACGATCGACTGAGGTTCGCCGCCTTCGGCGGCGGACTGGTCGTCTTGTTCGGAGCCGCGCTCGGCATCGGAGCCCTGGTGGGCGACCGATCCGGCGCGGCCCCGGGCCCGGCCACCTCCGACCACAGTCAGCACGCGGCCGCCGCGACCGGACTCGAGGACAGCCGCTCCGGCTACAGCCTCGGCGAGATCAGCGCCCCGGCCACCCCCGATCAGCCTGGCGCACTGCGCTTCCGGATCACCGGACCGCAGGGCACCGTCACCAAGTACAACGACCTCCACGAGCAGGACCTGCACCTGATCGTGGTCCGCAGCGACGCGAGCCAGTTCCGGCACGTGCATCCGACGCGGGCCGCCGACGGCACCTGGTCCATCGACTGGAAGTGGGCCGCACCCGGCAGCTACCGCGTGTTCGCCGACTTCTCCCCCGCCGACGGGCCGGGCGAGCTGGTGCTGAGCCGCGCCTTCGCGGTCGCGGGCAATGTCACCGACAAGCCGCTGCCGCCGGTTTCCAGGACCGCCGACGTGGACGGTTACCGCGTCACCCTGACCGGCGACCTGACCACCGCGGGCAGCGAGGTGAAGTTCACCGTCACCCGCGACGGCAAACCGGTGACCGATCTGCAGCCCTACCTGGGCGCGTACGCTCACCTGGTAGCGCTGCGGGCCACGGATCTGGCCTACCTGCACGTCCATCCCGAGGGCGAGGTCGGCAAGACCGCACCCGGCCCCGACGTCGTCTTCGAGGCGCAAGCGCCCAGCGACGGCAAATACCGCCTCTACCTGGACTTCCAGCACGGCGGCGCGGTACACACCGCGGAGTTCACCGACGAAGCAGCCACCGCCGCACCCGATTCGGATGCGCCCGCCCACCACGAAGGAGGTCACTCATGAGCGCCCCGGCACCCGAGCGTTCGATCGAACTCGATATCGGTGGGATGACCTGCGCTTCCTGCGCGGCGCGCATCGAGAAGAAGCTCAACCGGATGGACGGCGTCACCGCGTCCGTCAACTACGCGACCGAGAAGGCCAAGGTCAGTTTCCCGGAGTCGGTGACGACGGATGACCTGATCGCCAAGGTCGTCGATACCGGCTACACCGCGGCCGTGCACCACAACGAACCGGTGAAAACCGAGGCCATCGAGAGCGATTCGGGTCCGTCACCGGCGGATCTGTTGCGGCACAAGCTGTTGGTGACGCTGGCGCTGGCCGTGCCCGTGGTCGCCATGGGCATGTTCCCGGTGTTCCAGTTCACCAACTGGCAGTGGCTGTCGCTGACGCTGGCCGCGCCCATCGTGGTGTGGAGCGCGTCGCAGTTCCACCGGGCCGCGTGGGTGAACGCCAAACACGGTGCGGCGACCATGGACACGCTGATCTCGCTGGGCACGATCGCGGCCTTCGGCTGGTCGGTGTACGCGCTGTTCTGGGGCAACGCCGGCATGCCGGGCATGAAGCACCCGTTCAGTTTCGCCATCGAGCGCGGGGACTCGTCCTCGGCCCTGTACTTCGAGGTCGCGGCCACCCTGGTCACGGCGATTCTGGCGGGACGCTACTTCGAGGTCCGGTCCAAGGAGAAGGCCGGTTCCGCGCTGCGCGCCCTGCTGGAGCTGGGCGCCAAGGATGTCTCGGTACTGCGCCATGGCGTCGAAACCCGCATTCCCATCGGCGATCTGCGGGTCGGCGAGGAGTTCCTGGTCCGCCCCGGCGAGAAGGTCGCCACCGACGGCGTTGTGGTGAGCGGCAATTCGGCGCTCGACATGAGCATGCTGACCGGCGAGTCCGTGCCGGTCGAGGCGGGTCCCGGCGATCAGGTGGTCGGCGCGACCGTGAACGCGGGCGGTCTGCTGACCGTGCGCGCCACCCGGGTCGGCGCGGATACCCAACTGGCGCAGATGGCTTCGCTGGTCGAGGAGGCGCAGAACGGCAAGGCGCCCGTGCAGCGGCTGGCCGATCAGGTCGCGGGGATCTTCGTGCCCATCGTCATCGGTATCGCGGTCGCGGCGCTGGGCTTCTGGCTCGGAACCGGCGCGGCGGTGTCCACCGCCTTCGGCGCGGCCGTCGCGGTGCTGATCATCGCCTGCCCGTGCGCCCTCGGATTGGCCACGCCCACCGCGCTTCTGGTGGGCACCGGCCGCGGCGCACAGCTGGGGATCCTGATCAAGGGCCCGCAGGTGCTGGAGTCGACCCGGCGCATCGACACGGTCGTGCTGGACAAGACCGGCACGGTCACCACCGGCAAGATGACGCTGGCGGAAGCGATTCCGGGCGAGGGCGTGGATGCCGACGAGCTGTTGTCGGTGGCCGCGGCCGTCGAGCACGGTTCCGAGCACCCGGTCGCCAAGGCCGTGGTCGCCGGTGTCGCCGAGCGCGGACTCGACACCGAGAAGGTGGAGCAGTTCGTCAGCCACGGCGGCAAGGGCGTGCAGGGTCTGGTCGGTGAGCGCGCGGTCGTCATCGGACGCACCGAGCTGCTGGAGGATTGGTCGATCACCCTGCCGGAAGCCTTGGCGGAAGCCAAGCTTCGGGCCGAGCAGGCGGGCAAGACCGCCATCGTGGTGGCCTGGGACGGGCAGGCGCGCGGCGTGCTGGTCATCGCCGACGCGGTGAAATCCACCAGCGCCCAGGCGATCTCGGAAATGAAGGCGCTCGGGCTCACCCCCGTGCTGCTGACCGGCGACAACGCGGCCACCGCCCGCACCGTCGCGGATCAGGTGGGCATCTCCGAGGTCATCGCCGAGGTGCTGCCCAGCGACAAGCTGGACGTGGTGAAGAAGCTGCAGGACGCGGGCAAGGTGGTCGCCATGGTCGGCGACGGCGTCAACGACGCGGCCGCCCTGGCCCAGGCCGATCTGGGTCTGGCCATGGGCACCGGCACCGATGTCGCCATCCAGGCCGCCGATCTCACCCTGGTGCGCGACGACCTGCGGGCGGTCCCGACCTCGATCAAGCTGTCCCGCGCCACACTGCGCACCATCAAGGGCAACCTGTTCTGGGCCTTCGGCTACAACGTGGCCGCCATCCCGCTGGCCGCCGCCGGCCTGCTGAACCCGATGCTCGCCGGTGCCGCCATGGCGTTGTCCAGCGTGTTCGTGGTCAGCAACAGCCTGCGCCTGCGCCGGTTCAAGGGATGACCACAGCCGATCGACACCCGAGGGCCGCCCGGATCACCACGACCGGGCGGCCCTTCTCGTTGCGCGCCGCCCCCTTCTCGCTGCGCGACACCATCGAGCAATCCGTCGCGGCCGCATCGTGTTGAATGGCTGGTGGACCACCCACCCCCTCACCGAGGAGCCCCGTTGACCACCATCGCCGAATACCTGGCCACCAACCAGATCCAGGCCGCCCCGGTCGACCCCGCGGCCCCCGGCGCGCCCAAGGTCACCGTCGGCATCCCCGAAGGCTGGCAGCAGGTTCCGGCCGGCATGTTCCCCGGCTCCTACGGCGTCTGGACCCAGCCCCCGGTCAATGGCTGGGCCGACAACGCCGTCCTCCTCGTGGCGTCCTTCACCCCGGCTGTCGACCCCGCCGAACTCCTCGCCCACGCCTTCGCCGACGCCCGCCAACTCCCCAACTGGCAGGACCTCGACACCGACACCAACGACTTCGAGGGCTACCCCTCCGCCGGCATCACCGGCACCTACGACGTGGAACAGCTCACCCTCTGGGCCTACAACCGCTACATCCTCGTCAACTCCCCCACCGGCCAGTACATGGTCCAGCTCACCATCACCACCCGCACCGACAGCGACGGCGCCGCCCCCACCACCCTCCTCGAGGGCCTCTCCATCTCGGCCTAGCGCTCCCACACCCCGCTACCGAGAAAGCGGTCCCACTGCTCCCCGGAGAACACGAGCGCGGGACCGCCGGGGTTCTTGGAGTCGCGCACCCCGACCTCGCCGCGGGATAGGAATGCGATTTCGACGCAGTCCTGTCCGCCCGCACTTCGACTGCTCTTGAACCACTCGGCTTGGGCCAACTCACTTTTCACGCTGAGTACTCCTTCGCCAGTCGTCGCAGCAGATTTCTGCTGTCCGCCGGGTTCAACGCTACTCGCTCGAGGGTCCCGAACGCGGTCCGATACTGATCAACGGTGTCCCGCATCTCGAAGTACATTGCGCCCATGTAGCTCTCGACATAGACGACCGTAGGCTCCTCGGGCTCCCCGTCCTCGTCAACTGCGAAATCGAGGATGGTGAACGGGCCTGGCGACACTCCCAGTGGAAACCCTACTGCGGCAGGCAGGATTTGGACGGTCACGTTCGACGGCAGGCCCGCAAGATGCCTCAGCTGGGCGGCCATGACCTTCGGTCCGCCGACCATTCGCCGCAATGCAGCTTCATCGATGACCAGACGTACGGTTGCCGGTTTGCGCTTCCGCGTGATCAGGGATTGTCGTCGTATCCGCAGGTTCACGCGGCGCTCGATCGCCGTCGGCGACTCCCACGGGAAATACGTGTGGTCGAGGGTACGAGCGTATTCCGGTATCTGAAACAGACCGGACACCATGTCGGGTCGGTAAATGGTCAGCCGTTCAGCGGCAGACTCCAAACCCACGTAGACATTGAAGCTGGCGGGAATCACGTCCCCGTATTCGTGCCACCACGATTTCACATTCGACTGCTGTGCAAGCCCTTTCAACGGCTCCACATAGTCCGGTGCGTCGTAGATCCGGCACAGCTCCTCGATATCGCTCGGCTGGATCCGGTCCGTCGCACCGGTTTCCAGTCGTTGCAGGCTGCCGGAGCTGCGCTCGGCGAGCTTGGCCGCCTGCACGATCGACAGCCCGCACTGCTGACGCAGTTCTCTCAAGTACCGCCCGAGTTGGCGACGCGGCAGATTGCTGGAGCGCTTCGACATGACCATCTCCTGGCGTCGGCTCCGAGACCTGAACAAAGTTTGCGCCGAAATCGGGTGGCGTGCTGGGAAAACGCACAGAAATCCTGCGCGCGCAAGAAATCCCCTTCCCAACCCGCAATCGCGGATGTCCCATGACATCGCGCCCCGATCCCAGCCAACCATCCGAGACCTCAACGGTATCCGGGCGAATACCCGACAGTGCACCAGACTCAGGAGGCTCGAAATGCCTTGGGAAACCTGGCCCCTGCTCGCGATCACCGTCCTCTGCATCAGCGTGATCATCTGGTCCTGGTGGGGCTTCCACAGCCAGGCCCACCCGACAGAATCCGCGAACCTACGGCTCACCGTCATCGGCGGCGGCTACCTCGAAGTCCCCTACCGGAGCGGATGCCCCTCCGGCCGACACCGAATCAGGCGGGGGCGGTTCGCATGACGCCCGCCGAAGTGGCCGTTCTCTCGGCCCTCACTCCCGAGCAGAGCCTCACGACCACTCAAATCCAGCAGGTCTCGTCGTTGACCAGTTGGCGTACCCGAAATGCCCTGACCCAACTCAAATCTCGGGGCCTCGTCACCGCTACCCACCCCCGCGGTCGCTGGCGCATCACATCCCGAGGTCGTATCGCCCTCCGAATCAAATCGCCCAGGTTCCGCTGACCCCGAACAAGATCACGGAGCTGTCAGCGCCCAGCTCGCACCGGGAATGGGCTTGGACGTGCACTGCGGCGGTGAGATTGGTCGAAACCGCCATTCGGCCCCGAAGAATGCACGAATAGGCCCATCTCACGCTACGGGGAAGAGGACCCGGCTCGGGTCAGCGGGTGCGCTGGTAGCGGAGGTAGGTGACGCCGGAGGTCAGGGGGCGGGATTCGACCAGTTCGAGGGCGAGGGGTTTCGGGAGGGGCGGGAAGTAGGGGGTGCCGCCGCCGAGGATGATCGGGTAGACGAATTGGCGGTATTCGTCGATCAGGTCTTCGGCCATGGCGGCCGCGGCGAGTGCGGCTCCGCCCAGGGCCACCACGCCGTCACCGGGTTGGCTGCGGAGGCGGTCGATTTCGGTGGCGATATCGTCGGTCGCCAGGCGGGCGTTGCCTGCTACCGAGTGCAGGGTGCGGGAGAACACCACTTTGGGAATCGGCCGCCAGATTCGCGCGAATTCCAAGTCGGCCTCGTCGGACATGGTTTGCTCGGCGGTCTCCCAGACCAGCATCGCTTCGTAGAGGCGGCGGCCGCACAAGTGGGCGGCCACGTCGCGGGTTTGCTCGATGTGGAAGCGGAACAGGTCCGGGTCGGGGGCGGTCCAGCGGATGTTGCCGTCCGGTCCCTCGATGTATCCATCCAGCGAGACGCCCATCGAAAAGATCACGGGCAGCATCAATGCCTCCTCAGCGAACGATCGGTGCGGTCGAGTGGCGATGGACAAGAGTCTGCCAGCGGCGATGGCGATAGCGGTAGATCGCGAGGGCGACCGCGGCGACGAGCGGGGTGAGGCGGCCCGCTTCGATGTCGACGGTGTCGGTGTAGCGGCAGCGGTCCGACGAGAGAGGTTCGACGTGGAGGGTGTGGTTCCAGGTGGTGATCACTCCGCCGTATTCGTGGGTGCGGATGGTCGAGGTGGATTCGTCGACCTCGATCACCTCGATGGTGTGGCGGTATGCCGGGATGAGGTGAAAGGCGAAAAGCCATGCGGTGCCGCGTTCACCGACATGCAGCGGATCCATGCGACCTCGCAGGGCCGGGATGCCGATCAGGCCGCGGCAGACGTAGAGGAACGTGGACGGGGCAAGCATCGCCGCCCATACTCGTGGCGCGTCGGTCGGCAGGTCGGTGTGAATCTCGATGGTGCGCACGGTGTTTCCTCCGCTCGGGCCATTAGGGTTACCTAAGTCTGCGGAGTGATCCGCGGGGTGACTACTCGCATTTCGAGGGGGAGGACGCCGTGACGCCCACCGATCGGTTTCGGCCGCGCAGCCAGCCGAAACAGGAGCGATCCGTCGATACTCGGCGGTGGATTCTCGAGGCGGCTGCTCAGGTTTTCGGCGAGTTCGGATACGGCGCGGGGACGACCAATCGCATTGCGGAGCGGGCGGGGATCTCGATCGGGTCGCTGTATCGGTACTTCCCGAACAAGGACGCGATCCTGCGGGCGTTGATGGAGCAGCACCTCGATGCGGGAGCCGCCCTGTACGAGCAGCGCCTGGCCGCCGGACTGCCACCCGAGCTGGAGGACTGCCTGCGGGTGTTCATCAAGGCCACCATTGACAATCATCGCGACAATCCGCGCCTGCATCGTGTGCTCTTCGAGGAGGCGCCCCGCTCCCCCGATCTCCTCGCTCGGCTGCACGAATTCGAGCAGTTCGCCGTCGCGTCGGTCGCCGCACTGCTCGAGCATCATCCGCAGGTTCGGGTCGCCGATCCGGTGCTGAGTGCCCGTATCGTGGTGGTGACCGTCGAATCGATGGTCCATCGCCTGATGACCGCGGCGAATCCCGTTCCCGCACCACGAATCGAGGACGAGACGGTGATTCTGCTCAGTGGGTATCTGCGTCGAGAGCCGGGGGTCTGACATGGACTGGGATTTCGCGGGGCCGGTGCGGGCCACGCCGGCGGGCGGGACCGTCATCGGGTATCGCGATGTGGGTGGGGCCGGGCTGGATCTGCAGGTCGCGGGGACGGCGGCGGTCACCCTGGTGATCGGGTTCGAGGGGAGCGAGGTGACCGTCGACGACGCGCTCGGGCAGCGCTCGATGGGTGGGTTCGTCGCGGGACTTCCGATCGAGGCCATGCGAATTCGCGGCGAACGGGCCGAATGCGTCGAGATTCGGCTGTCGCCGTTCCAGGCGTATTCGGTGCTGGGCATCTCCCCCATGGAATTGGGCCGGGGCGTCACCGATCTGGAGGAGCTGTGGGGTGAGCGCGCTCGGCGATTGCGCGAGCAGCTCGCGGCCGCCGGGACCTGGGACGAACGGTTCGAGCTGACGAAAACAGCTCTCGCGCAGGGTGGTCGGCGCGCACGCGGGCCCGATCCCGAGGTGCTGGCGGGGTGGGAGCACATTCTGGCCTCCCGCGGACAGGTGCGGATCGGCGAGCTCGCGCAGGAACTCGGCTGGAGTCACAAGCGGTTGTGGGCGCGGTTCGAATCCCAGATCGGGCTGACGCCCAAGCGGACGGCGATGCTGGTCAGATTCCGGTGCGCGGTCGACGGACTGCTGGCGGGCGGGCCCGCCGCCGAGGTCGCGGCCGGCTGCGGGTACGCCGATCAAGCCCATTTGTGTAGGGACATCTCGGCTTTCGCGGACCGCACGCCGGGCGCGTTGACGGCGGACTACCTGCCCGACATCGCCCGGCAGCGCTATCGGGCATGGGGAAAATTTCTTCAATACCGGGCATGACCTGGCGGTTGATAGTGGTCCCATGACCAACACCCTCGATACCGCGAAGCTCCGGGCCGCACTGAAGGGTATCCATCGGGCCGGTGTACCCGGCGTCTTCGCCGAAGTACGCGACCACGACCAGATCTGGTCCGGCGCAGCCGGATTCGCCGACATGACCACCGACAACCCCGTCACGCCCGACATGCGCCACCGCGTCGGCAGCCTCACCAAGACCTTCACCGCCGCCGCCGTGCTGTACCAGGTCGACAGCGGGGAGGTCGAACTCGACAAACCGATCGGACACTATCTGCCGCACCTGGTTCCGGGCGAACGCGGCGAACAGATCACCGTCCGCAGCCTGATCAACCACACCAGCGGCCTCGCCGAATACCTCCCGTACGCCTACTCGTCCCTGCGCGCGTTCCCCGTCATGGCGAAAACGACGCCCCAGAGCCTGGACGACAACCGATTCACCCACTTCGACCCGTTGGAGCTGATCGCGATGGGCGTCTCGGCGCCGGCCACCGGCACCCCGGGCGGCAACCCCGGGGTGTACTCGAACACCAATTACCTACTGCTCGGCCAACTTCTGGAATTGGTCACGGGCACCTCCGCGGAGAAATGCATCACCCGCGACGTGATCGAGCGAGCGGGCCTGCGGGACACCGAACTTCCGACCGGGACGCGGATCAGCGGCCCGCATTCCCTGCACTACGAATCCTGGTTCGGCATGATCGACCCGCCCCGCGACTACAGCGTCTACGACATGTCCTTCGTCGGCCCAGCGGCTTCCCTGATCTCGACGGTCGCCGACCTCAACCGCTTCTACGGGCTACTGCTGGACGGCGAGATCATCAGCGAATCCGCCCTCGAGCACATGCAGCGCACCGTCCCCGTCATCTCCTTCGAAGGCAAGACCCTCGAGTACGGCCTCGGCCTGCACCGCATGACCATTCCCGGCCACGGCACCTTCTGGGGTCATGACGGTTCCGTCTGGGGCGGCGGCGCGATCACCTGGACCCGAGACGAGGGCGAACGGCAGCTGTCGCTAGCGGTGAACCTGCAGCGCTGGAACCGCCTCGACGCCACCGGCCGACCACAACCCCACCCCATCGACACCGCACTGCAAACCTTCGTTCAACTCGCCCTGTGCGGCTGATCGGGATTGCAGAACAAGGAAGCTCTCGCCGGGGAATTCCGTCCGAATTCCCTCGGCGCGGGCTCCTTGCTCCTTGGTCCCCGCACGTTCGACCACCAATGGACCACCGACGCGGACCGGCACGGGCGAGAACGAGGTGACCGTCATGAAGGTTCGGAAGTAACTGAGAAGTCGCGGCACGAGCGGGATTCGGACGCGCGGAAGCGGGTATCCGTGGAGTTTGATCGACCGGAGCCCTGAGGAGGTGCGTTCGTGCGAAATCTGGTTTTCGAGAGTGACGACCTCGGTGCGACCGAGGACTTTCTCAACAGCGCGTATACGAAGATGTCGATCGGCAACGACAGCCCGGCCGGTGGGTCGGCCAGCATTCGCCGGGACATGCTCGGCCAGGTGAGCCTGGACCGGTTGGATCTGCGGTTCGCCATGCGATACGACGCCGATCCACTGGAGAAGGTGTGCCTGTGCGTCGTGGAGACCGGCTCGATCGAGGAGACCTACCGCGATACCGGGGTGGACGTGTTCCTGCCCGGGCAGGTCGGGTTGCTGACGCCGCCCGAGCTGCCCTATGAGGGCGTGATCCATTCGTCCCGGTACCGCATCGTCATGTTCGATCCGCGGCTGCTGAATCGGGTCGGCGGCACGGCCGACGACCGCGAGGCGATCCGGTTCACCGGACACCGCCCGATCTCCCCGGCGGCCGGGACACGCCTGAAGCGGGTGCTCGAACACCTGCAGGACGTCGCGGCCGACCCGGACGCCTCGGCGTCACCGCTGGTGGCGTCCACCGCCGCGGACTATCTGGCCGCCACCGTGCTCGACACACTGCCGACGACCACGGTGGCCGAACCGAGCGCGGCCGACCGGCACGACGCGCACGCCGACACCGTGCGCCGCGCGATCGCCTACATGGAATCGCATCTGCGCGAGGACATCTCGGTCGCGGAGATCGCCGCGGCCTGTTTCGTCACGGTCCGATCCCTGCAGTTGGCGTTCCGCCGTCACCTGGACACCACCCCCACGGGCCGGCTGCGCCGGATGCGTCTGCACGCGGCACGCGAGGAGTTGCGCGCGCTCTCGCCCGGTGACGGTCACACCGTCACCTCGACGGCCCAGCGTTGGGGGTTCGCCCATCCCGGCCGGTTCGCGATCGAGTACCGCCGGGCCTACGGGCAGTCCCCGAGCGCCACGCTGCGTGGCTGAGCCGTTCGTTTCCCGTACAGGGACCGGTACGGCGGTTTCGTTTCCCGTACTGACAGCCCCCGCACCGGCCTGACAGGGTGGATACAGCGGTACGGGAAACGAGACGGGCAGCGTTCAACCCCAGAGCGTGCGGTCCGCTCGCAGGGTGCCGCGGAAGAGACGCTGATGACCCAGCCCACCGACACCCGCCCGCCGACCCGTGAAGGCGGCGTTGCGCGAGAAGACCTCCTGCATCGGTACGCTCCCCTGGCCCAGCAGCTCGCCCGCCGCTTTTGCGGGCGCGGGGAAACCTACGACGACCTCTATCGGGTGGCCTCTCTGGGCCTGGTCTTCGCGATCGAACGCTACGACCCGACCCGGGATGGCCCGTTCCTCGATGTCGCCGTGCCCGCCATGGTCGGCGAAATCGGGCGATACCTCCGCACGCACGGCCTGTGCGGTCGAAATCCGCAGCGGGTCAGCGAGATTCAGCGGCGACTCGATCCGACCATCGACAGCCTGCGTGAACGCCTGTCCCGCATGCCCACCGGCTACGAGATCGCCGCGGCACTCGGCGTCGACATCGCCGAGGTCGTCCAGGCCATGGTCGGCCGGCGCGAACCTCCGAGAGACAGGAGCCAGCCATGAACACGAAACGAGGTCGCACCCCGCTGTCGCTCATCCAGGTCCGATGGTCGCCCACGCACCACGCCTACGTGGCCTGGCACCGGCACGATCCCCGGCTCGTCACCCGCGACCCCCACTCCTCCCTCGCGGCGCTCGACGGGCTGCTCCGCCTGATCGAACAGTCCGAACCCGCTACATGAGGGCGCCGCCGTCGACGCGGAGTTCGGTACCGGTCATGTAGCGGCCGTCGTCGGAGGCGGCCATGGCGACTACGCCCGCGATGTCTTCGGGCTTGCCCAGGGCGCCGCCCTCGATCCAGCCGGGGAGGCGGGCCATGAGGGTCCAGTCGGCGTCGGCGGGCAACTCCAGGCCGGAGGTGATGCCGGTGCTGATGCCACCGGGGACGATGTTCACCGCGCGCAGGCCCTTTTTCACGTATTCGAGGGCGATGGAGTGGGTCAGGGCGTTCACGCCCGCCTTCGACGCCGAGTAGGCGGCCATGTACGGGTTGGAGCCGAAGGCGGCGGTCGAGGAGAAGTTCACGATGACGCCGTGGCCCGATTCGACGAGGGCGGGCAGGTTGGCCTGGATCATGAGGAAGGTACCGGTCAGGTTGACGCCGATGACCTTGTTCCAGGCTTCGAGAGGCATGTCGTGGGTGTGCGCGGCGCGCAGGATGCCCGCGGCGTTCACGAGAACGTCGAGGCCGCCGAGGAATTCGTGCGCCTGGGTCGTGGCGGCACGCACGGCGTCCTGATCGGAGATGTCGAGGGTCAGCGTGCGCAGGCGATCGCGTTGCTCGGCGGGCACGGCGTCCACCATCGCGGCGAGCCCGCTCTCGTTGACGTCCGCGGCGACCAGCCGCGCGCCCTCGGCCAGCAGGCGCACGGCGACAGCCTGCCCGATGCCCGACCCCGCTCCGGTGACAATGACGCGACGACCTTCATATCTGCTCGACATGGCGAGAAATTAGAACAAGTTTCAAGACCAGTCAATGGGTAGGCTTTCCCGCACCCCGATAGCTAATTGCCAGAGTGTTCTCATACTGGTCCGTCGTTCAAATGCCTTAGGCTCGAAACCCGAATATGGCTCGTGTTTCGGGTCGGGAGAAACCTGATGGAGGATTCATGCGGTTGGATGGTTGGCGGACGCGGTTCTTCACCGCGGCCCTAGCGTCGACGGGTGCACTGCTGGTCATGCCGGGCAGCCCGGCCCATGCCGATCCGGCGGGCACCACGATCGCCACCACCGCCGCACCCGACGGCTTCCGGGGCCTGAGCAACGGCACCATCATCGACTACTGGACCACCCGCTCCAATGGCGAACCGGTGAAAGCCAGTGGCGCGCTGTTCGTTCCGTCCGGCCCGGCCCCCGCGGGCGGCTGGCCGATCATGGCCTACGACCACGGCACCTCCGGCATGGGTCCCGGCTGCGGCGGGCAGACCGACACCTCGAAGCTGAGCCGCCCGAAGGAAGACCAGGTCATCCAGTACTTCGTGAACAAGGGCTTCGCCGTCGTCGCCCCGGACTACCTGGGCCTGGGCCGCTTCGACACCGGCCCGCACCCGTACCTGGAGATCAGCACCGAGGCCGGATCCACCATCGACCTGGTCAAGGCGGCACGCGCCACCGACCCGGCGCTCTCGAAGACCTGGGCGGTGACCGGCTTCTCGCAGGGCGGCCAGGCCGCCCTCGGCACCGCGCACCTGCAGTCCTCGACCGCGCCGGACCTCGACTTCCGCGGTTCCATCGCCGTCGACCCGGAATCGGATCTGGAGAAGATCACCCCGTTCGTCGGCCCCTGGGTACCCGAGATCCCGGGCCAGGCCGGCACCGCCGTGAACGGCTTCGTGGTCAGCATGCTGGCCGGGCTGCGGGCCACCCACCCCGAGGTCGACGTCGACAGCTACCTGACCCCGCGCGGCAAGCAGGCGGTGGACGCCTCGCAGAGCCTGTGCTTCCTCGACATCATGAAGGTCGTCGACGGCATGGGCATCGGCGACATGCTCTCGCGGCCGCTGAACGACCCCGCCTTCCAGGCCGCCATGACCGAGTACATGCAGGTGCCGGTCAACGGCTACGACGCGCCGATCCTGTTGCTGCTCAACACCAATGACACCACCGTGCCGTCCCCGCTGCACGCCGCCCTGGCCGCCCAGTTCGCCGCCAACGGCGTGGACTTCCAGACCGTGGTCGGCAACGGCACCCACACCCAGGTCAGCCCGCAGATGTGGGATGCCATCGGAACCTTCACCGATCGCATCCTGGCCACCCCGGTCAAGTAGTCACCCCGGCATCGTCGTTCCGGCGTGGTTCACGCCGGAACGACGAGGGATGTTCGCGCGAATTCAGCGCGAATTACTGTGGGAACCAGGAGAAGTCGGGCTCACAGGTGACGTCCTGGGCGGGACGCACGCCGGTCGCCAGGTAGGTGTTCACGATGTCGATCAGGCACGGGCTCAGGCCCGGCCGGAAGGCACCGTGAACCCTGGTGTCGGCCAAGGTGACCAGGCGCGACTCGGTCAGATCCCGGTGCAGCGCAAGCCCTTCCTGGTAGGCGGTGCGGGTGTCGTGGACGTTCGCCAGCATGAGAACCGGTGTCGCGTTGCGGACCTCGGTGGGCGGTTCGACCGCGTCCGGCCAGAACGCGCACGCGGTGATGTTGTTGGCGAACGCCCCGAACACCGGCTGGGTCTTGCGGGCGGCGTCGACATTGGCGTAGTACCAGGCGGGATCGCGCGGCGCGGTCTTGTCGCCGCACATGATCGCGGCCAGCGCCGAGGCGTCGAGGGGCACCGCGGCGACGATCTTCGCCTTGAGCGCGTCCATGTCGATGGGCCCGCCCGCCACGCCGACGTCCAGCATGTGCACCACCTCGGCGAGGTTGGTGTTCAACTGCGGATTCACCAGCAGCGCAAGCAACATCATCGGGATGGTGTGCTCGTCGACCAGGTAGCCCGCGCCGTAGATCTCGTGCCCGACCGAGCGCCGGATCAACTCCTCGACGAAGCCGCGGACCTGCTCGCGGGTCGACCCGTAGTGGTACTCGTCGTCGTGCCGCGCCGCCCAGGTCGCCCAGTCGTCGAGCGCGTACTCGTTGAGCGGGCCCATGTCCTGGTAGAGCCCGACATAGTAGCGATCCGGGTCGATCGGGCTGTCCAGGATCATGCGGTCGGTGTGGTCGCCGAACATCTGCGTGTAGACCGAGCCCAGATACGTGCCATAGGACGCGCCATAGAAATTGAGCTTGTCCTCACCGAAAGCGCTTCGGATGACGTCCATGTCGCGCGCGGTATTGCGAGTCGTCATGTGCCGGGCCTTGTCCGGATCGGTGCCGACGCACGCGGCGGCCAGCGCCGCGCCGACGGTGGTGTCGCGGGCGAAGCCGAAGACGTCGTACCCGGCCGAGAACAGCATGGAGGGCACGGGAATCGTGCAGCTGACCGCGTCCGAGCGGCCGATGCCGCGCGGGTCCATGCCGACCAGGTCGTACTGCGCGAGCACATCCGGGGTGAGCATCTCCGCGAGCTGGGCGGTGTAGTGCAGGCCCTGGCCGCCGGGACCGCCCGGGTTCGACATCAAGATGCCGCGGCGGCGACTCGGATCGGTGGCAGCGACGCGGGAGACGGCGACGGTAATGGTGCGGCCATCCGGATTGTCGTAATCGAGCGGCACCCGGACACCCGCGCACTGCCCGCCGACCGCGTCGAGAACCGCGTCGTTGCACGGCTTCCAGTCCAGGCTCTGGTGATAGAACCGGTCCAGGCCGGGCGCGGCGTCCGCGTTCGCCGGTCCCGCGGGTAGCGCGACGGCCGCGGTGAGCAGGGTCGCTCCCAGGACGAGCCGTCGAATCCGCTGAGCCGGCATGCATTCTCCTCACGGTCTGGTTCCCGAAGGGGGACGCTACCCGGGCAAGGGATGAAAAACCCTGCGAGATGGCGTATTTGGTTCGCGCCACGCCCCGCCGCCACGCCCGGCACACCTCCGGCAAATCTTCAGCGACCGCTGGTTCTAGACTTTCGAACCATGCGGATCACCGGCCTGTTAGCTCGAACCCTGACCGTCGCGGCCCTGACCGCCGGTGCGCTGCTGAGTGTTCCGCCGATATCGGCGCAGGCCGAAACCGCGGGCTCGCTCATCACAGCAACCGGTCAGCCCGACGGCTGGCACAACCTGTGGGGCGGGTCGGCCGTCGAGTACTGGACCACCCGATCCAACGGCGAACCGGTGCAGGCCAGCGGCGCGCTGTTCGTGCCCACCGGGCAGCCGCCCGCCGGAGGCTGGCCGATCATGGCCTGGGATCACGGCACCACCGGTCTGGGCCCCGAATGCGGCTGCCAGGCCGACCCGGCACGCGAGGTGCTGCCCTACCGCCGCCGCGAGGAAGAGGCGATCATGCGCCTGTTCCTGTCCAAGGGCTACGCGGTCGTCGCGCCGGACTACATCGGGCTCGGGGTGTTCGACACCGGGCCGCACCCGTATCTGGAGATCAGCACCGAGGCGGGCGCGACCATCGACATGGTGAAGGCGGCCCGCGCCGCCGAGCCGTCGCTCTCGCGCACCTGGGCGGTGAGCGGCGCGTCCCAGGGCGGGCATGCGGCCCTGGGCAGTTCGAGCTATCAGGTGCGCACCGCGCCCGACCTCGACTTCCGCGGCACCATCGCCATCGACCCGGCCTCCGATGTGGAGAAGGCGCTGCCGATCGCCGGGCCCTGGGTGCCCGCGCTGCCCGGCCCGTCCGGCCAGGACACCAATGCCTTCTTCACCTCCATCCTGATCGGCATGCGCGCGACCCGGCCCGACGCGCAGGTGGACAGCTATCTCACCGACTACGGCCGCCAACTCCTCGACAGCATCCAGTACGACTGCCTGGACACGCTCACCGATCGCATGGCGGGTGTGGACACCGGCGCGATCCTGTCCCGCCCGCTGTCGGAGGGCCCGTTCCCCGCGGTACTGCGCGACTACATGACCGTCGCCACCCGCGGCTACGACGCGCCGATCCTGTTGCTGATCAACGCGACCGACACCACGGTCCCCTCACCGCTGCACGCCGCGCTGATGGCCGAGTTCGCCGCGAACGGCGTCGATTTCAGCTCGGTGCTGGGCACCGGCGGCCACACCGAACTGAATCCGGCGATGTGGGCGGCCATGAACGCCTTCACCGATCGCATCTTCGCCGCCCCCACCGTCTCCTGAATCGGCAGCTTGATAGGTTTTTCAGAATGTCCGAACCCGAGACCGCCGGTCGTGGAAAAGCCGCCCTGCTGGGCCCCGCCGAAGTGCGTGAGCTGGCCGAGCGCTTCGGCGTCCGCCCGACCAAGCAGCTCGGACAGAATTTCGTCCACGACGCCAACACCATGCGCCGCATCGTGGCCACCGCGGGCGTCGGCCGCGACGACGTCGTGCTCGAGGTCGGTCCGGGCCTGGGCTCGCTGACCCTGGCCGCCTTGGACGTGGTCGATCGCGTGATCGCCGTCGAGATCGACCCGACCCTGGCGAAGCACCTGCCGGAGACCGTCGCGGCGCGCGCCCCCGAACTCGCGGACCGCCTGACCGTCGTCCCCATGGACGCCATGAAGGTCACCCACGCCGACCTGCCCGCCGAGCCCACCGCCCTGGTGGCCAACCTCCCCTACAACGTGGCGGTCCCGGTCCTGCTCCACCTGCTGGCCGAATTCCCCAGCATCCGAACCACTCTCGTCATGGTGCAGCTCGAGGTCGCCGACCGGCTGTCCGCCACGCCCGGCGGCCGCATCTACGGCGTGCCCAGCGTCAAGGCGGGCTTCTACGGCACCGTCCGGCGCGCCGGAACCGTTGGCCGCCAGATCTTCTGGCCGGTGCCCCAGGTCGAATCCGGCCTGGTCCGCATCGACCGCTTCCCCGAAGCGCCCTGGCCCCAGGACGAATCCTTCCGCCGGGCCGTCTTCGCCGTGGCCGACGCCGCCTTCGCCCAGCGCCGCAAGACCCTGCGCGCCGCCCTGGCCGGCTGGGCGGGCTCGGCCGCCGAGGCCGAAAAGCGCCTGGTCGCCGCCGGAATCGACCCCACCGCCCGCGGCGAGACCCTCGACACCGCCGCCTACGTCCGCCTCGCCCAGCAGGTCTGAGCCGCCAGCGGACTTCTGACGCCGCGACCAGCAATATCGCGCGGAAATCCCGTCATCCCGGCGTGCTTTGGCCGGGATCCAGAGCCAACCGGGTGGATTCCGGCCAAAAGCATGCCGGAATGACGAGGGAGATGCCCCCGATGAGGTGACTGCCAGGTGTGTTGTCTCCGCGCTCAGCTGGCCCCGCGGCAATCAACTGATGCCGGGGCGATCAGCTGATGCCGAGGCGCGAAGTGCAGGCGGGCCACGCGCCCCAGCCTTGGCGGGACTGGGTCACCGCGGCGATGGCGATCTGTTCCTCGCGGGTCGCGAGATCGGCGCGGGGCGCGTAGCGGGTGCCGCCCTGGCGTTCCCAGGTGTTCTGGTCGAACTGGATGCCGCCGTAGAAACCGTTGCCGGTGTTGATGGCCCAGTTGCCGCCGGATTCGCACTTGGCCAGGGCGTCCCAGGTGGCGCCGTTCTGCACCGGCGGCACCTCGGTGCCGGGCTTGGCGCCCTTGCGGATGGTCTTGGGCTGGGCGGGGACGATCACCGTGGACTTGATCGGATCCTTGCCCGCCTCTTTGCCGTTCACGATGGAGACCGCGAAAGTCACGTCCTGCGTGCCGGGTACACCCGGATTCTCGACGACCGTGCGACTCATATTGAGCGTCTGGTCCTCGATGATGTTCTCCGGCGGATCCAGCGGGATCCGCTCGGTGCGGTTCTCCACGACCTTGCGGGTGACGGTGATCTTCATGCCGTCGGTGAGCGGGGTGCTCGCGGCCGGCTCCACGAAGTCCTGATTGACCAGTGGATGGCCCTGCACCTGCAGCAGTTCGCCGACGGTCGGGGCGGCCAAGCGGACCAGCGAGGCCGGAACTCCGTTGTCGGAGAGCTCGACCGTGCGCGGGTTGGTGATCAGCAGTTGCGCACCCTCGAGCGGCAGCGGGCTGGGCCGCGAGGGCGAGGTGAAGACGTCGCCGGGCAGGTTCAGCTTGGGGATGGCCTCGGCCACGGTGAGCGCGGTCGTCCACGCCTTGGACGGGGTGCCGTCGATGATGAGCGAGACCTCGCGGGCGCGGTTCAGCGTAATGGTCGATCCGTCGCTGATTTGCGCTCCGGCGGAAGGCGATACGTCGTCTCGGCTGCTGAGGCCGTAGCCGGCGTCCTTGAGCGCGCCGCGCACGTCACCGCGCATGGTGCTCGCCACGAACTTCGCGCCGTCGATGACGAAGGTCACCTGCTTCTTGCTCATGATGGCGACCCCCGCGCCGACGATGAGCGTGACGAGCATCGCCGCGATGGCCCCGTACAGCATCGGGGAACGCGACGAGTTGATCTTCGTCAAAGCGTGCATCGGAAATCCCGGCATGGTCACAGTACGATAACGAGGGGGTCATGGATTGACAACCACTACCGGCGGAACTGCAGGGACGAAAATTACGACCCGATATCGAACCGCAGGTAAATCACGATCGCGGCAGATCATAGTGAGCCGTGCCACACCATCACAACTCGTGTCGCGAACACACAGGATTCGTGCGAACGCGAAAAAAGGTGCGGTAGATCAGATTCCGTACACTCGCCTGGCGTTCGCCGTAGTGATCTTGGCGAGTTGCACCGGATCCTGTTCCCGAAGTTCGGCCAGCGCCCGCACCGTGAACGGCAGCATGTACGACTCGTTGGGCGCGCCACGGAAGGGGTGCGGCGTCAGGAATGGCGCATCGGTCTCGACCAGAATCAGTTCGTCCGGAACGAGTTTCGCGGCCTCGCGCAATTCATGCGCATTCTTGAAACTGACCGTGCCCGAAAAGCTCAGCACATAGCCCTCTTCCACGCACGCCTGCGCCATGTTCGCGTCCGAGGAGAAGCAGTGGAAGATCACCGTCTCCGGCGCGCCCTCGTCCAGCAGCACCGCGAGCAGGTCGTGATCGGCCTCACGATTGTGGATCATGAGCGGCTTGCCCAGCCGCTTGGCCAGATCGATGTGCCAGCGGAAACCCTCGACCTGATCCTCGATGTCCGCGCAGCCCTCGAGCTTGCCCGGCCAGTAGTAGTCGAGTCCGGTCTCCCCCACCGCGACCACGCGCGGATCCGCGGCCAGCTGTTCCAGCTCGGCCTTGGCCGCGTCGTCGAGTGCGTTGGCGCGCGTGGGATGCAGCGCGACCGCCGCGTACACGCGATCGTCCCAGTTCGCGGCCTTGACCGCGAAGCGCGCGGCCTCGAGATCGTCGGCGACCGTCACCAGCTCGCGTACGCCGACCGCGCGGGCCCGCTCCACCAGCGCCGCAACCGATTCCGGATCGGTCGCCCCGCAGGCGTCGATGTGGGTGTGCGCGTCGATGAGCGGCGACAGCGGCTGCGGCGGCTCGGGCGCGGGCCGACGGCTACTCATGGACGGGGATATTCACGCGAGCGACGAAGGACACGCAGATAGAGTAGACACACCATGAGCGCATCCGAACGCCCCGCCTTTTACCTCACCACGGCCATCGCGTACCCGAACGGCGTCCCGCACATCGGGCACGCCTACGAGTACATCTCCTCCGATGCCCTGGCCCGCTTCAAACGGCTGGACGGCTTCGATGTGTTCTATATGACCGGCACCGACGAGCACGGTCAGAAGGTGCAGCAGGCCGCCAAGGCCGCCGGGCTGTCGGAGCAGGAGTACGCGTCCGGCAACTCCGATGTCTTCGAGAAGATGGACAAGGCGCTCGACATCTCCTTCGACCGCTTCATCCGCACCACCGACGCGGACCATCTCGCCGCGTCGGCGGCGATCTGGGAGCGCATGGTCGAGGCCGGCGACGTCTACCTCGACACCTACGCGGGCTGGTACTCGGTGCGCGACGAGGCGTTCTACACCGACGAGGAGACCACCGTCCTCGAGGACGGCACCCGCGTCTCCACCGACACCAAGACCCCGGTGGAGTGGACCGAGGAGTCGAACTACTTCTTCCGCCTGTCCAAGTACCAGGACAAGCTGCTCGAGCTGTACGAGACGCACCCGGAGTTCATCGCGCCCGCGACCCGGCGCAACGAGATCGTCTCGTACGTGAAGGCCGGGCTGAAGGATCTGTCCATCTCCCGCACCACCTTCGACTGGGGTGTGCCGGTGCCGGGCCATCCCGAGCACGTCATGTACGTGTGGGTCGACGCGCTCACCAACTACCTCACCGGCGCGGGCTTCCCGAACACGGATTCGGCCTCGTTCCGCAAGTATTGGCCCGCGGACCTGCACATCATCGGCAAGGACATTTCGCGGTTCCACACCGTGTACTGGCCCGCGTTCCTGATGAGCGCCGGAATCGAGCTCCCCAAGCGGGTTTTCGTGCACGGCTTCGTGAACGTCAAGGGCGAGAAGATGTCCAAGTCGGTCGGCAATGTGGTCGATCCGATGGATCTGGTCGAAACCTTCGGCCTGGACGCCGTGCGCTTCTTCCTGCTGCGTGAGATCTCCTACGGGCAGGACGGGTCCTACAGCGACGAGGCGATCATCGGCCGGATCAACTCCGACCTGGCCAACGAGTACGGCAATCTCGCGCAGCGCTGCCTGAAGATGGTGGGCCGCGACTTCGGCGGCGTCGTGCCGACCCCGGGCGAGCTCACCGAGGACGACAAGGCCCTGCTCGAGCGCGCGAACGGCCTGCTGGAGAAGGTCCGCGCCGAATTCGATCAGCAGCAGATCCATCTCGGCTTGGAACAGCTGTGGCTCACCCTCGGCGAGACCAACCGCTACTTCTCGGCCCAGGCCCCGTGGACGCTGGCCAAGTCCGGCACGCCCGAGGACGTGGCCCGCGAGGCGACGGTGCTGTACGTGACCATGGAGGTGCTGCGCATCGTGTCGATCCTGGTGCAGCCGGTCATTCCGGCCTCCGGGGGCAAGATCCTGGACCTGCTCGGCGTCACCGACCGCAACTTCGCCGACATCGCCACCCCGCTGGTGCCGGGCACGACCCTGCCGGAGCCGGAAGTGGTGTTCCCGAAGTACGTGGCCCCCAAGGCCTGATACGTCTTCGTAGCTCCCGAACGAATCCGGTGCCGCCCGCCCCCCTTCGGCGGGCGGCCACCGAATCACACCCGTCCACCCCGGGTGGAGATTCCCCTCCGAACTCCACCATCGGAATGGGAATAGGTGCGGCGAACACACGACTGCCCGATCCGGAGGAACGGAATCGGATCGGGCAGCAAGTGATCTCGCCGGATCAGCATCCGATCCGGTTGCGGTGCCGGTCAACCCGTGGAACCGGCACGATTTGGGGCACCTGTTCTGACCAGGGCGTCTGGGTCAGTCGATCACGAGCGGGTCGACCGTGGGGGTCTCTGGACTGCGCGGCGTGAGCATGAACAGCTGGTAGCCGCACTCCGGGTGAAAAGCGTTGTAGTGGCGCATGGTGAACCGCATGGGGGCGTCCATCCCGGGCAAGCGGACCTGCACACACGAATCGTTGTACAGCTCTTCACTCATAGGAGCGGCCCAGAGCCGCTCGAAGTCGGGATTGGTCCGGCAGCTGTCGAGGATCTGCTCGAACCGCTCGGGGGCGACCAAACCGGGCGACAGCACCCGCAGCGCGAACAGCAACCGGTGCACGACGGTTTCCCAATTGATGATCAGCTCCCGCGCCTCGGGAACGGTCATGAACTGCTCGAGGACGTTCACCGGTCGCTCGGTGTCGAGGCTCGCGGGCGCCAGCCACGGGAAGGCCCCGAGCGCGATCCCATTGGCGGCGAGCACGTCCTGTTCGGGAGATCGGTGGAAGAACGCCGGAACCGGTAGCGCTTCCAGATGTTCGAGGTCTTCTACCCGCAGCACGGGCGGCCAGGACCCGACCGCCAGCTGTGACAGCCTCGGCAGGGCGAGCGAGAGCATCTTCTCGAGCATCCACTTCGGCGCGTCCATGGCCGCACACCAGTCCTCGATCCGGTCGGCGGACATGGCGCGCTCGCCGTTCTCGAGCTTCCGATACAGCGAGACGCTGATGAACATCAGCCGGGCGGCGTCCTCCTGGGTGAGGCCCAGCGTCTCTCGCCGGTAACGCATGTACATCCCGACCAGTGGCTGTTCGAGAATGAGGTCGAGCGCTTCCACCATGTGGCTCCTACCGTCCGGCGAAGGTGTCGACCGCGGACGTCCCGGAAGTCCGCGGTGTGAGCATGAACAGCTGGTATGGGCAGTTGTCGGGATGCCAGGCGTTGTAGGAGCGCATGGTCAGCGATATCTCGCCTCCGGTCTCCGGATCCCGCACCAGCACCAATGAATCGTTGAACTCCGCCTCGCTGAGATCGGTGGTCCAGAAGCGCTCGAAATCGGGGTTCACCCGGCAGGTGTCCAGGATCTGCGCGAGCCGTTCCGGGGCGACGGTGCCGGGCGCGTTCACCCGCAGAATGAACAACAGCCGGTGCACGATCAGCTCCCAGTTGATCAGCACCTCACGCGCCAGGGGTACGGTCATCATCTGCTCGATGACGTTCACCGGCCGTGCGGCGTCCACGGGCGCGGGCAGCAACCACGGAAAGGCTTCGCGCGCAGCTTGATTCGCCGCAAGAATCTCGTACTCGGGCGTGCGGTGGTAGAAGGCCGGGAACGGCAGCGCCTCCAGGTGTTCGACATCCTCCGCGCGCAGCGCCGGTGGCCAGACCCCGGATTCGACGGCGGATGGAATCGGCAGCGCCAGCGACGCCATCTTGCGCAGCAGCCACACCGGGGCCTCCATGGCTCGCGACCAGCCCTCGAGCCGTTCCGGTGAAAGCGCGCGTTCCCCGTTCTCGAGCTTTCGATAGAGGGACAGACTGATGAACATGCGTTGTGCGGTTTCCTCCTGGGTCAGGCCCAACAGTTCCCGCCGATATCGCATGTACATCCCGAGCAGCGGCTGCTCGGGAATCGTGTCGACCGCTTCGAGCACCCTGTCCGCCTATCTTCTAGCAATCCTCCCGCTAATTTCTACCGAAGAGCTCGACGAGGATCCAATTTTCCGGCCAGGCAAGCCTACTGACCTGGGCGAGGTGCACGGCGATCGGAGCCGTGATGCGGTAGTTGCAGACCTAATGCAACGATGTGCATATGCGTCCCCTCGATACGGAACCTACCTCGTCACCACGAATCGACAACCGCACCGACCGGCATCGGGCCGCGCGGGAGGCGTTGTTGATCTCGCAGCGGGGACGGTTGCTGGAAGGGATCAGCGAGTGCGTGGAGGTGAAGGGGTACAGCGCGACGACCTTGACCGATATCGTCGGGCGGGCTCGGGTTTCGCGGAGCACGTTCTATGAGCACTTCGAGAACAAGGAGGAGTGCTTCGTGGCGGCGGTGGAGGCCGGGGCGCAGTTGCTGTACACCCGGATTTCCGAGGAGATGGGGCGGCTCGAGCATCCGGATGCGCGCGCACTGGTCGCGAATTCACTGAGCACCTACTGCGAGGTCATCGTGGCCGAGCCGCAGTTGTCGCGGCTGGTGCTGGTGGAGGCGTTCAAGGCGGGCGGGGCGGCGGTGCGGCGGCACGACGAGTCGCTGGATCTGTTCACCTCGCTGTATCGCGAATTTCATCTGCGGGCACGGCAGGAGTTCGAGGATGTACCGGCGGTGAGCGACGAACAACTGGCGTTGATCATCGACGCCATTGCCGAACGCACTCGGCGGGTGATCGAGCGCGGGGAGATCGAGCAACTGCCGCAACGCATTCCGGACCTGCGGGCCTTCGCCTTCGCAGTGCTGCGACTGCCGCCGGGGGAATGAACTGATGTCGGCTGCCCGCAATGCCGACCCGCCCCCGCGGCCGTCGCACATAGATAATGACGGCTATCTGAAGAGCCAGCGGTTCAGTGAGAGAGGGAATGGATGCGCGACAGGCAGGTCCGGACGACGGCTCACGAATTGCAGGGGACCATGCTGCAGCGCACCAACTTCGACCAACGGCATCGCGCCGCCCGCGACGCCGTCCTCACCTCCCAGCGCGGCCGGCTCATCGAGGCCATGGTGGAGTGCGTCGAGGCCAAGGGCTACAACACCACCACGCTGACCGACATCGTCGCGCGGGCGCGGGTTTCGCGCAGCACCTTCTACGAGCACTTCCGGAACAAGGAGCACTGCTTCGTCGAGGCGGTACGGACCGGGTCCGACATCATCGCGACCCGCATCGCCGAGGAGCTCGCCCAGCTGCCCACCGACGCCGGCGCGCACGAGCGCATCGAGTCGATCGTGGTGACCTTCTGCGAAACCGTGGCCTCCGAACCGGATTTCACGCGCCTGATGCTGGTCGAGGCGTTCAAGGTGGACCAGGAGTCGGTGGCCCTGCGCGATCTGGCGGTGGATCGCTTCGCCGATCTGTACCGGGTCTTCTACGCACAGGCCCGCGAGAACGACCCGAGTCTGCCGCTGATCGCCGACGAGTTGTTCGCCCTGATTCCCGACGCCATCGGCGAGCGCACCCGCCGGGTCATCGTGGCCGACGGCGCGCACCGGGTACCCGAATTGGCGCCGCTGTTCGTGGAATTCGTCATCGCGGTGCTGGGGCTTCCGCCGCGGGGCTGACGGACCAGCGAAATACGCTGTCGCTCAGACAGTTTCCACGCCGGGCCGGCCGAGGCCCGAGAATGTGATCCGCGCGGGTGAACTCACTCACAGCGGGGACCTCGGTTCGTCATCCTCGGGCCATACCGATGACACATAACGGTCGGTAGCCAGGAATTGACCAGCGACCAGTACTTTGCCGTACCACCCACCTCAGCACGCACATGGGGGCGCAGGCTGGCGGTCGATATTGCGCGAAACCGTACGTAACACTAAGCATGCGTTCACGATTCGTCTCAGACAGCCACACGGAACGCTCGAGTTCCCCAAGCTAGTTACTCTCGGGTAGCCTCATTCGCATCCGAGCTTGACGTTCACTTTCCTCCCAGTTCAGGAGTCCCCCGTGCCGCAATCTCGATTCGAGTCCATCGGCGCTTATCTACCCGAAAAGCGTGTGACCACAGCCGAATTGCTTTCGCAATTGAAAGAAGTTCCGGAATTCGATCTCGAGCGAATCACAGGCGTCAAGGAACGACGCTTCCGTGACACCCGACCGGACAGCCACGAGGACTCCTTCGTCCTGGCCATGAAGGCCGTCGAGGACAGTCTGTCCAGGTCATCCTATGCCGCAGGCGATCTCGACGTCATCATCTCCACCTCCATCACCCGCTCCAAGCACGGCACCAAGATGTACATGGAGCCGTCCTTCGCCGGCGCGATCGCGAAAGCCATCGGAGCGCGCGAGGATGTCATCGCCTTCGATCTCTCGAACGCCTGCGCGGGCATGATGAGTGGCGTCTACATTCTCGACCGCATGATTCGCAGCGGTGCGGTGAAACGCGGCATCGTGGTCAGCGGTGAGGCCATCACTCCTATTGCGGAAACTGCCGTCAATGAGATTTCCAGTAAATACGATCTGCAATTCGCGTCGCTGACCGTCGGCGATTCCGGCGCCTGCGTGGTGCTCGACGAGGCCGTCGACGACAACGACAAGATCCACTACATCGAACTCACCACCGCGTCGGAGTTCTCGCACCTGTGCCTGGGCATGCCCAGCGACAAGACCAATGGCGTGGCGCTCTACACCGACAACCGGAAGATGCACAACGAGGCGCGGTTCCTGCTGTGGACCGACACCCAGCGCACCTTCATGGAGGAGCGCGGAATCAGCTTCGCCGACGAGGAATTCGACTACATCATTCACCACCAGTTCGGCGCGGCGGCCATTCCCTACATGAACGCCATTGCCGAGCGCGAGTTCGGCCACCCCATGCCGCCGGACCTGAACGTCATCGAGAAGTACGGAAACACCTCCAGCACTTCGCATTTCATCGTGCTGCACGATCAGCTGAGCCAGCAGAACATCGCCTCCGGCGCCAAGATCCTGATGATCCCGGCCGCCTCCGGCATCGTCGGCGGCTTCCTGTCCACCACCGTCTCGTCGCTGAAGGTCTGAGGTCTACGAACATGGGCGTGCGCATCAAATCCACCGGGATCAGCCGGGACACCGACACTTTCAGCATCGTGGAGCTCAGCGGCCGGGCCGCTCGTCGCGCCATGGAGAGCGCGGGCGTGCAGCCCGGGCAGGTCGGGGTCATGATCAACGCGGGCATCTTCCGCGACAGCAATACCGTCGAGCCGGCCGTGTCGGCGCTCATCCAGAAGGCCGCGGGCATCGGACTGGACTATGTGAAGGAGGACCCGCGGTCGTTCTCCTTCGACCTGATGAACGCGGGCACGGGCGTGCTCAACGCGGTGCAGGTGGCGCAGGCGGTGCTGGCCACCGGCAGCTCCGAGCACGTGCTGATCGTGTCCGGCGACACCCACCCGTCGCTGACCCGCTCGGCCGCCGATGACGAATTCCCCTACGCGACAGCGGGTGCCGCGCTGCTGCTGGAGCAGACCGACGAGCCCGAGGGCTTCGGCCGGGTGTACACCCGCGCCGCGGAGGGCACGCCGGGCGTGGAGTCCTACGTGGACGCCGCCACCATGGGCGATCGGGGACGCGGGCTCATGACCGTGGAGCGCGAGCCGGACTACCTGGAGCGGCTGCTGGCGCTGGCCGCCGAGGCCGCCCGGGCCGCGCTGGCGGGCAGCGACATCGACGAGACCACCACGGCCCTCATCGCTTCCACGCCCAGCGGCGACTTCCCGGCCCTGCTGGCCGCCGAGCTCGGCATCGCCGCCGACGCCGTCTTCACCCCGGACCTGTCCCAGGGCGACCCGCACACGGCCTCGCTGTCGCTGGCGTATCACGCTGCCGCCGAGGCGGATTCGCTCGCGGCCTACCGCGACGTCCTGTTCGTCGCGGCGGGCGCGGGTCCCTCGGCCGCCGCCGTCGTCTACCGGCTCCCGGCCCTCGCGGGAGCCGCGGCGTGACGACCGCGACCTATTGGCAGGCCATCGACCGCTTCCGCGCGGTGGTGGCCGCCGATCCGGACCGTGAGGCGGTGATCTACCCCGCGGGGAAGACCGCCTCCGGCCTCCCGGACTACCGCCACCTCACCTACCGTGAGCTCGACGAGTGGTCCGACACCATCGGCCTGCACCTGGCCGCCGAGGGCGTGGGCCGCGGCACCCGCACCATCGTGCTGGTGCTGCCCAGCCCGGAGCTGTACGCGATCATGCTGGGGCTGTTGAAGATCGGCGCGATCCCGGTGGTCATCGACCCGGGCATGGGGCTGCGCAAGATGCTCAACTGCCTGCGCGCCGCCGAGGCCGAGGCGTTCATCGGCATTCCGCAGGCGCACGCCGCGCGCAAGCTGTTCGGCAAGTACTTCAAGAACGTGCGGGTCACTCTCACCGTCGGCCCGCGCTGGTTCTGGGGCGGCCCGACGCTGCGCAGCTGGGGAGCGCCGGCGACCACGGGCCGCCTCGGCGACCGGCTGCGGGGCGAGCTCGCGACGGCCGGGCCCGCCAGCGCCAAGGTGGCCGCGCGGCTGGACGAACTGCTGACCACCCTCGCCGCGAGGCGCACCACCGATCACCGCGCGCCGTTCGACGCCTTCACCCTGAAGGACCGCGTCCCCGCGCCCGCCGACGAGACGCTGCTCATCGCCTTCACCACGGGCAGCACCGGCCCCGCCAAGGCCGTGGAGATGACGCACGGGAATCTCAGCGCCATGGTCGAGCAGGTGCACGCCGCACGCGGCCGGGTGGAGCCGGGAACCTCGCTGATCACCCTGCCGCTGGTCGGAATTCTGGACATGCTGCTCGGATCCCGGTGCGTGCTACCGCCCTTGGTGCCGAGCGAGGTCGGCTCGACCGAACCCGTGCACGTGGTCGACGCCCTCAACCGGTTCGGCGTGAAGACCATGTTCGCCTCGCCCGCCGTCCTGATTCCGCTGCTGCGGCACCTGGAACAGCACAAGACGCCGGTGCCGACGCTGCACAGCATCTACTCCGGCGGCGCGCCCGTTCCGGACTGGTGCATCGCCGGACTGCGGCGCGTGCTGGCCGAGGACGCCGAGGTGTACGCGGGCTACGGGTCCACCGAGGCGCTGCCCATGTCCACCATCGAATCCCGGGAACTGCTCGACGGTTTGGTGGAGCGCGCCCACCTGGGCGACGGCACCTGCGTCGGCCGGCCGGCCGAGGGCGTGCGGGCGCGGCTGGTCGCCATCACCGACGACCCGATCCCCACCTGGGCCCAGGCCGAGGCCCGGGAATCGGAACTGGTGGGCACCCGCGGCATCGGCGAGCTCGTGGTGTCGGGCCCGAACGTGAGCACCCGGTACTACTGGCCCGAGTCGGCGAACCTGGCGGGCAAGATCCGCGAGGACGACGTGATCTGGCATCGCACCGGCGATCTGGCCTGGATCGACGGCGAGGGCCGGATCTGGTTCTGCGGGCGCAAGAGTCAGCGCGTGCACACCACCGACGGGCCCATGTTCAGCGTGCAGGTCGAGCAGGTCTTCAACACCGTGTCGGGCGTCGCGCGGACCGCGCTGGTCGGCGTCGGATCGCGGGGTTCGCAGCTGCCGGTGCTGTGCGTGGAGGCCCAGCCGGGCGCCGACACCGCGGTGCTGGCGGCCGAGTTGCGCAAGCGCGCCGCCGAATTCGACGTCACCGCACCGGTTTCCACGTTCCTGTTCCATCCGAAGTTCCCGGTCGACATCCGCCACAATGCCAAGATCGGCCGCGAACAGCTCGCGGTCTGGGCGGCGGAGCGGCTCGGAAAGGACAACTGACGATGAAGGTGACTGTGCTGCGGGCGATTCCGGTGCTGGGCTGGCTGTATCTGGCCCTGGGCGTGCTGCTGGCGGCGGGCGATCGCGCGCCCGCGAACCGGCTGCTGCGCGTGGCGTTCTGGATCGACGCGTTCCTGTCCATCGTGGTGCACGCGGCGCAGATCCCGGCCGCGTTGAAGGCCACCGCGGGCACCGAGCACTCGGCGGTCAAGACGGCGGCCATGACCCAGATCTTCGGAATCACCTGGTGGAAAACTCAGGAGGCCGCATGACCGGGTCAGGCACGGAGGCGCCGCTCCACCTCCCTGCGCTTGCCTGCGTAACCACGAAGTGCCCCCGGGCATGCGAAAGGGGAACAGCGTGAAAGCGCTCGTGACGGGAGCGTCCGGGTTCCTGGGCGGGGCGCTGGTGCGCCGCCTGGTCCGCGACGGCGACTACGAGGTGGCCATTCTGGCGCGGGCCACCAGCAATCTGCGCGATCTCTACGACGTGATCGACCAGATCGAGATCATCACCGGCGACCTCACCGACCAGGTGTCGCTGGAACGCGCCACCAAGGGCGTGGACGTGGTGTTCCACAGCGCGGCGCGAGTGGACGATCGGGGCACACGGGCGCAGTTCGTGGCCGAGAACGTCACGGCCACCCAGAATCTGGTGCGGGCGGCCAAGCGCAACGGCACCTCGCGCTTCGTGTTCATCTCCAGCCCGAGCGCGCTCATGGACCGCGACGGCGGCGATCAGGTGGACGTCGACGAGTCGGTGCCCTACCCGCACCGGTACCTGAATCTGTACTCGGAGACCAAGGCCGAGGCCGAGCGCTTCGTCCTGTCCTCGAACACAGCGGAATTCACCACGTGCGCGCTGCGGCCGCGGGCCATCTGGGGCGCGGGTGACCGGTCCGGGCCGATCGTGCGGCTGCTCGGCCGGGCGGCCGAGGGCACACTGCCCGACCTGTCCTACGGCAAGCAGGTAAAGGCTTCACTGTGCCACGTGGAGAACATCGTCGAGGCGTGCGTGCTGGCGGCGGGCTCCGAAAATGTCGGCGGCAAGCCGTATTTCATCGCCGACGCGGAGCAGACCGACGTGTGGGGCTTCCTCGGCGAGGTGGCCGGGGATCTCGGCTACGCGAAGCCGACCCGGCAGCCGAACCGCAAGGTCCTCGACGCGATCGTCGCCGCCATCGAAACCGTCTGGCGCATACCGTTCGTCGCCACCCGGTGGTCGCCGCCGCTCTCGCGGTACGTGGTGGCGCTGATGACCCGCACCGCCACCTACGACACCTCCGCCGCCACCCGCGATTTCGGCTACCGGCCGATCGTGGACCGCGACACCGGCCTGGCCGATTTCCTGGCCTGGCTCGAAACCCAGGGCGGCGTCGTTTCTTTGAACGAGAAGATCTAGGCAGGTAGGCACATGTTCCGCCGTCCCATCTCCCCCACCGAACTCATCTACTTCCCCATGCGGGATCTGGCTCCGCCGTTCCTGATGCAGCTCGTGGTGGAGGGTCAGGGCAGCATCGACGCGGAGGCGCTGCGGCGTGCGGTCGCCACCGCGGCCGAGGCGAATCCGGGTGCGCGCCTGGTCCGCGACGGCAAGCAGTGGATCGACAGCGGGGTCGCGCCGAGCGTCCGCGTCGTCGACCACGCGCTGGAATACCCTGCGCTGGAAGCCGATCCGGTCCTCACCAGCCCGATCGGTCCCACCCCGGCGGCCACGGTGGAGGTGCTGCTGCTCACGGCCGCGCCCACCACCCTGGTGTTCCGGGTCTTCCACGGCGTCATGGACGGCATGGGCATGGTCATGTGGGCCACCGACGTACTGCGCGTCCTGCGCGGCGAGGAGCCGGTCGGCGCGCCCGACCCGATCGCCGACGCCGAATTGGTGCGCAAGGTCGGCGCGCCGGGACGGCCGACGCTCGTACTGCCGAAGTTCCGTTCGGCCCTCGGGCACGGCCGCCAGGAGTCCGGCGAGCACCGGCACCTGTTGCGCGCCCGCACCATTCACGCGACCGGTCCGGGTGCGCTAATGCGGGTGGCGGCGATGCTCGCCGACGAGGGCGGCCCGATCTCGCGCATCATGATCCCGGTCGACATCCGCCGCCACGACCCGACGCTGCGCTCGACCGCGAATCTGGCGCTGCCGCTGTTCCTCGATGTGCGGCCCGGCACGGACTGGAAGCAGCTCAACGAGATCAAGCGCGCGGGCCTGAAGGAGAACCGCGAACTCAACCAGATGGACAACGGCGGCCTGAAGTACCTCCCGCCGGCCGCGGGCCGGGGACTGCTGCGCACCCTGAACGTGCTGGGCGCGCGCACCGGCCGGAACCTGGCCTCCGCCACCGTCTCCCACATGGGCCGCTACGACCTCGACGAACTCGCGGTGCCGGGCTTCTCCCCCACCGCCATCAAGGTCATGCCCCAGCACAGCGTGGCCATGCCGCTGCTCATGGGCATGACCGAATGCGGCGGCCGCACCGAGCTGACGGTGTCCGTCCGCAACGGCCGAGGCATCGAGGAACGCCTGGACGCCCTGCTGGACCGCATCGTCCGGACGCTGGAAAGCGAACTCACACCCACGAATTCGGACGCAGGCCGCTGACCACCGCCTGCCCTGACCAACCCTGACCTCCGCCATTCCTCCGTCGTTCCGGCGCGGTTCTGGCCGGAATCCATGCCGGCTGATGTGGTTCCCGGCCAAAGGCACGCCGGGATGACCAGGGGACCGGCATGCCGGGTTGACGTGTAGGCCCCCTGGTCTGCCGCTCGGCGCACGCAGAGATCGGAGTGCACCATGACTGCCATTGACAGTTCGCCCGTGACTACGAAAGCCGTGGAATCCGGTGGCCCGATCGCGGTCTGGGCGCGGGTCGTGGTGGCACGACCCAAAACCGTGCTGGTCGTCGCCGTGCTGTTCGCGTTGGCGTGTGGGCTGTTCGCGGCCGGACTGCAGCAGCGGGTGAGTTCGGCCGGATTCGTGGTGCCCAAGGGGGAATCCGCGTCGGTGGACGCCTGGGTCACCGAGCGGCTGGGGCCGCAGAACCCCGATGTCATCGCCATCTACACCGCGCCCGAGGGGAAGTCGCTGGCCGATATCGGGCCGCAGGTCACCGCGGCGATCGGGACGATCGATCCCGCGCTGCTCGACCGGCCGGTCGAAAGCTTCTGGAACAGTCCGCGATCGAACTACCTGCGGTCTTCGGATGGGCGGCAGGCGGTCGCGGTCGTGTTCTCGGCGGGCGATGACAATCAGCGGGTCGCGGAGTATCCGAAAATAGCGGCCGCGCTGCGGGTTCCGGGACTCGACACGAAGCTGACCGGATACAGCGCCCTGGCCGACACCATCAGCGATCAATCGCGGCACGATCTTGTTCTGGCGGAGTCCATTTCGATTCCCCTGACCGCGATCGTCCTGGTGCTGGTGTTCGGCGGCGTGGTGGCGGCCTCGCTGCCGGTGCTCATCGGCACCCTCGCGGTGGTGGGCGCACTCGGCGTGGTCGGGATCATGGCCCGGATGACCGAGGTCAGCGTGTTCGCCATGAACGTGGTGTCGCTGCTGGGACTCGGATTGGCCATCGACTACGGGCTTTTCATCGTCGGGCGGTTCCGGGAGGAGCTGGGACAGGGGCGATCGACCGAGGAGGCCGTGACCCGGACGCTCCAGACCGCCGGGCGCACGGTGCTGTTCTCGGCGCTGCTGCTGATGTGCGCGTTCGCGGGCACCTTCGTGTTCCCGCTCGCCGTCCTGCGCTCGCTGGGCATGGGTGCGATCGCCGCGGTCGGACTGGCCGCACTGCTGTCGGTGACCGCGCTGCCCGCGATCCTGGCCCTGCTGGGTTCGCGCATCGGCAAGTGGAGCTGGCGCGCGGACGCCTTCGAACGTTCGGAGGCACGGGCGCAACGGTTCTGGGGACGGGTCGTCACCGCGGTCATGCGACGTCCCGGCGCGGTCGCCCTCGCGGTGGGCGCGATCCTGCTGGTGCTGGCCGCGCCGCTCACCGGGGTTCGGCTCGGCGATATCGACCACACCGCATTGCCCGCGGGCAATGAAACCCGGGTCGCCGTCGAGGAATTGAGCGCGCACTTCCCGGTCGCCAACAGCGGTGCGACCATCCTGGTGCGCGAAACCGATGGCAGCGCACCGACCCCGGCCGCCGTCAGTACCGCGCTGCGGGAGATCGGCGGCGTCAAGGGTGTCCGTCAGGCCATGGCGCTCGATACCCGTGACAACACCACCATCGTGCACGCCGCACTCGCCGCACCCGACCGCTCACCGAAGGCGCAGGACATCGTCCGCGATCTGCGCGAGCTGCGGCTGGACGGACTGGAGTTGCGGGTCGGCGGTGAGAGCGCGAGCACCGTCGACAGCGTCGCCGCCGTGCTGGACCGGCTGCCGCTCATGATCGCGGTCATGGTGGCGGTGACCCTGCTCATGCTGGCCCTGGCCTTCCGCTCGATCATGTTGCCGCTCAAGGCCGTTCTGATGGCGTTCCTGAGCCTGACCGCGACCTTCGGGGTGCTGACCTGGATTTTCGACAAGGGGCACCTGGCGGGCGTGCTGCACATCAGCGTCGGCCCGCTCTCGGCCGGAATGCTGGTGCTGATCATCGCGGTGGTCTTCGGACTCTCCACCGACTACGAGGTTTTCCTGCTGTCACGCATGGTGGAGGCCCACGATGCGGGCGCGGACACCGAGGAATCGGTGCGCGTCGGCACGGTGCGGACGGCTCGCGTGATCACCGCGGCGGCAACGCTTCTCGTACTGATCACCGGCGCTTTCACCCTGTCCCCGCTCACGCCCATGCGCTTCCTGGGTCTGGGCATGGTGATCGCGCTGATCATCGACGCCACCCTGGTCCGCATGCTGCTGGTTCCGGCCCTGGTCAAGCTGATGGGGCCCGCCAACTGGTGGGCCCCGGGTAATCGGAACAAGGTTCAGCCGAAGAATTCGATCAGTGCGGGAGCCAGGACCGGGGCCTTGACCAGGTGAGTCTGGCCCGGCAGCACCCGGTGCGTCGCACCCGGAAGCACCTGCGCCAGTGCCGCATTCGCATTGCGCATCCAGGCGGGGCTCTTGCTGCCCGCGATCACGGTGAACGGCACATCCAGGCCGGACCAGCGATCGGCGGGCAGCGGGCGGCCGCGCTGGAACGCCTGGACGTACTGCAGGTCGTAGGCGATGGTCGGGGCCACCTTCTTGAGGTGACTCCAGCCCGGGAACAGCGGGAACGCGGCCACCATGAGCGCGGGCAGATGCACGCCCGCACGCATGAAGTACTTGATCGCGTCACCGTTCTTGCCCTGCGCCAGCAGGGAATGGATGTGCTCGACATAGTCGGCCGGGGCCGGTGAGCGGGTGTCGTCGACCACGAACGGCACCTCGTAGAGCGCGACCTTGCGCGCCGTACGGCCACTGAGCAGATAGTCCAGGATCAGTCCGCCACCCGAGGAGATGCCGTAGAGCATCACCGGTTCCCCGGCCAGGTCGGTGACCGCGTCCAGGTCCTCGAATTCCCGCTCCACATCGACGGGCAGGTTCTCACCGCTTTCGCCGCGCCCGCGCCGGTCATAGGTGAAGACGGTGTAGCGGCTCGAAAGCGCCTCGGCCAGTGACTTGTTGGGCCCGAACTCCTGGGCGGCGAGGGCGCCGTCGACGAGCACGACCGCCGGGCCCGAACCGTATCGGGTGTAGGCGATCCGGGTGCCGTCCTTGGAGTCGACGAAGGCTTTGACGGGTTCCATCAGTTTTCCTTGCTGTAAGTCAGGGATTGAATGCCGCTGCCGAAAGTGGTTGCGGCGGTGAGTCGTAATGGAAGTCGAGGACCGGTCTCGGGGAACATTCTCTCGCCGGAGCCCACGACCAGGGGGTGAATCATGAAGGTGAGGTCGTCGAGCAGCCCGTGCTCGAGCAGCGCCCGCACCAGGCTGATGCTGCCGTGCACGCCGATGGCGCGGCCGGGCCGCGCCTTCAGCTCGATGAGTTCCTCGACCAGTCGTGCCGGGGCGATCACCGTGGTGTTCTTCCACTCCGGATCCCGCAGTGTCGAGGACACCACCAGCTTCGGGCTCAGGTTGAACCAGTCCGCCATCTCCCCGGTCCGCTCCGGCCAGGCTCCGGCGAAGATGTCGAAGGTCTTGCGGCCCAGCAGCACGGTGTCGGCGGCGCGCATCCCCGCCAGCACCGCCTCCTGGGTCGCGTCGTCGTGATACGGAAAGTGCCAGTTCTCCGGCGCTTCCACCACGCCGTCGAGGGAGAGGTAGACGCTGGCGGTGATGCGGCGGCTCATGCTCGCGCGTCCTGCCGGGTGTAGGTCAGCACCACCACTCCGCAGTCCAGGGGACGGCAGTCGGTGAGGGTGAAGGTGGCGGGCGCTTGATCGAGGGTGAAGAACCGCGCGCCGGGACCGCCCAGAATCATCGGGAAGAACAGCAGCTGCAGTTCGTCGAGCAGGTTCTCGGCGATCAGCCAGCGCACCAGGGTGCCGCTGCCGCCGATGCCGATCTGCTGATGCCGCTCCTTGAGCGCGCCGATCTCCTTGACCAGGTTGTCCCGCAAGACCGTGGTGTTGTTCCAGTCCGAGGACTCGAGGGTCGTGGAGACCACGTACTTGGGCATGGCGTTCACGGCGTCGAAGTACGGGCCGGACTGGCTGGTGAAGAAGCCCTTCAGGTTCTCGTAGGTGGTGCGACCCAGCAGCATGGCGTCGTTGCCCGCCATCAGCTCGCCCACCGCCTGCTGCACCTGCGAATCGTTGAAATACGGCGCGGTGAGCGGGTCCATCGGCGAGATCGCCGGGCTCAGCCCGGTCCAGCCGCTCTCGGTCACGCCGTCGAGTGAAAGATACTGCCCTGCAATGATTTTTCCCATGCGTCCACGGTCGCAGTTTCGGAAAGCCCAGGGAATTGCCGGGTCAGCAAGACAGCGATGCCGCTGCGGAATGAATCCCCGGCGGGCATACTCGGGCGCATGGTCGAGCCGCTACCTCAGACCCCCGAGGGCGTGGAACTCCGGCACCTGCGCGCCTTCGTCGCGGTCGCCGAGGAACTGAACTTCGGCCGCGCGGCGCAGCGGCTGTACGTCACCCAGCCCGCCCTCAGCCGGACCGTGCGGGGCCTGGAGAAGCTGGTGGGCTGCGATCTCTTCCACCGCAATACTCGCAGCGTGAGCCTCACCCCCGCGGGCGCGGCACTGCTGGATCGGACCCGTGACGTGCTCACCGACCTCGACGCGGCCCTGACGGCGGCCAGGTCGGCGGGCGGGGCCCTCTCGGCCCGCATGGGCCAGCTGTGGAGTCCGGTCGAGGAGACCTTCAACGGCGAGCTCGCGCCCATGCGGTCGGCCTTCGAACTCATGCACGCGGAGTTCCCGATGCCCGAGGGCATCCGGCTGGAACCGGTGAACGCCGGCGGCGTGCCGGGAATTCAGCTCGTTCCCGCCGAGGACTTCGACACGACGGTGGTCTACGCGCACGGCGGCGGCTTCATGATGGGCTCGGCCTACGGCTACCGCGGCATGGCGGGAGCCGTCGCGCAGGCCGGGCGGGCCCGGGTGCTGGTCCCGGAGTACCGCCTCGCGCCCGAGCATCCGTTTCCGGCCGCCCGCGACGATGTGGTGACCGCGTACCGCTGGCTGCTCAACACCGACACCGAGCCGGAACAGATTGCGCTGGTGGGTGATTCGACCGGAGCGATGCTGCTGCTGTCGGTCCTGGTCCGGGCCCGCGACGACGGCCTGCCGCTGCCGCGCGCGACCGTCCTGCTCTGTCCCGCGGTCGACTTCTACGCCCCCGAGGACGATCCGCCCGCGGATGTGGAGCAGCACATGCGGTTCCAGAACGCCTATCTGGCCGGGCGCTCGGCGAGCGACCCGGAGGCCAACCCGCTGTGCGCGGATCTGAGCGGACTGCCGCCGACCCTGGTGCAATCCGGGGAGTTCGACGGGCTGGGCCGCAATACCGATGTGCTCGTCGCCCGGCTCGCCGCGGCCGGAAACACGGTCCGCCACGACATTTTCGGGGTCGACGGACACGCCTTCCAGATCTACTGGTCGTTCCATCCGGAGGCGGCCGACGCCGTTCAACAGGTCGGCGAGTTCCTCCAGAAGCCGGCCCCGCTCACAGCGTGAAGTCCGGCGTCACGGTCGAAGTCGCACCGGCAGGCCGGTCAAGCCGCGCACGATAAGGCTCTTGCGCCAGGTCAATTCGGCGTTGGCGGCCAATTCCAGATCCGGATAGGCCGCCAGCAGCCGGGTGAGCGCGATCCCGCCCTCCATCCGCGCCAGGGGCGCACCCACACAGCGGTGCACGCCGTACCCGAAGGCGAGGTGGCTCTTGTCGGCGCGATCCAGGTCGATCGTATGCGGGTCCGGGAATCGGGCCGGGTCACGGTCGGCGGCGGCCATCGATATCAGAATGCGCTGGCCCGCAGGGATTTCGACACCGCCGAGGGTGACCGGAACCGTCGTATAGCGGAAAGTGCCCTCGCTGGCCGGGGACTCGAAGCGCAGCACCTCCTCCACGAAATCCGCCATTCGATCCGGATCCTGGACGAGCGCGGCGCGAACCGCGTTGTCGGACATCAGGATCGCGGCCGCGTTGGAGATCAGGTTGACGGTGGTCTCGAACCCGGCGATCAACAGCAGGAACACCATGCTGATCAGTTCGCGATGGGAGAGCTTGTCACCGTCCTCGCTGACCGAGATGAGTTCGGACAGCAGATCATCGGCCGGCGCGGCACTCTTCGCGCGGATCAGCTGATCGACATAGGCGAGGAACATGCCCACCGCCGCGCCCCGCGCCTCGGCGGACTCACCCTCGGAGACGAGGGTGGTCGACCAGGCTCGGACATTGTCGCGTTCACCGGCCGGCACGCCGAGCAGTTCACAGATGACCAGGATGGGCAGCGGAAAAGCGTAGCGGTCCAACAGATCCTGCTCGGCCGCCGCGTCCGCCGCCAGGTCGGCGAGCAGGGCATCGGCGATGTCGGAGATGCGCGGGGCCAGCTCGCGCACGGCCCGGCTGCTGAAGGCCCGATTCACCAGGGTGCGCAGGCGGGTGTGCTCCGGCGGGTCGTAGAACAGCATCATGTCGCCGAACATGGCCCCGGCCGTCTGCCCGCCGTCTCCGGCCAGCGCGGCCCGCGCGCCCTCGGATTTGAGCTCCTTGCTGATGGCCGGATCCAGAAACGCGGCCTTGGCCGCCTCGTAATCGGTGACCAGCCAGCCGGTTCCACCGTCGGGGAAGCGCACGAAATGCGCCGGGCCGCGCCCACGCAACTCGTCATAGGCCAGGTGGGGACGCTGATAGAAATCCGCGGTCAGCTCGAACGGCGCGATAGCCAATTCGCTTGCCGCGACAGTGTTCTCGTACCCCATGATCGGCGACTCTAACAGCGCGCCGCCGCGCTAGTCGGCCGATCGCGCGGCCAGCACCGCGTCGTAGAGCTCACGACGGGAGGCCCCGGTGGCCGCGGAGACCTCCGCGCAGGCGTCCTTGAGTCGCAATCCCGACTCGATCAACGCCTCCACCTGCCCGACCAGATCGGCGGGCTCGGCCGAAACCGGTTGCGCGCCCTCGAGAACCACGGTGATCTCGCCGCGCGCCCCGTCGACCGCCCAGGCGGCCAGCTCGCCCAGGCTGCCGCGCACCACCTGCTCGTAGGTCTTGGTCAGCTCGCGGCAGACCGCGGCGCGGCGATCCGCGCCCAGCACCTCGACGGCGTCGGCCAGGCAGTCGGCGAGCCGGTGCGGAGCCTCGAAGAACGCGACCGCGCGCGGTTCGGAGGTCAGCGTGCGCAGCCACTCCTTGCGCTGCCCCGATTTGCGGGGCGCGAACCCGTCGAAACAGAACCGCTCCACCGGCAGACCCGACAGCGCCAGCGCGGTGGTCACCGCCGACGGCCCCGGCAGGCAGGTGATCGGCAGGTCCGCCTCCACACAGGCCGCCACCATCCGGTACCCCGGATCGCTCACCGACGGCATCCCGGCGTCGGTCACCAGCAGCACCGTCCGCCCGGACCGGATCTCCTCGAGCAGCATCGGAATCCGCGCGGTCTCCACATGGTCGTAGAAACTCACCACCCGCCCGCTGATCTCCACCTCGAGCGCCTTGGCGAGTGACTTGGTCCGCCGCGTGTCCTCGGCCGCCACCACATCCGCCGTCGCGAGCGCGTCCCGCAACCGCCGCGAAGCGTCACCGATGTCCCCCATGGGCGTGGCGGCCAGTACCAGCCGGCCGCCGGAACTCGGCTCCGCGCTCACATTCGCTCCTCGTCCTCGGGCATCCACGTCGCCCCCGACTCTATCCACGCGGGCACGGCCCACCCGCCACAGCATCCGCGTGCGCTACTCGGCCGAGCTCTGCGCGGCGCCGCCTTACCGGTCCGAGTCCACGGGTCCGCGCGAACCATGCCATCACCGCGGCAGTCCCCGTCGCCTCGGCCGACCCGGGAATCGGAGTTGCGCGACCGCGAGCGGCCCAACGATATCGGCTCCGAGTCAGCGCAGCCGCGGCACGCGGGATCCGGGCCACCGGGCCGGGCGGCGGGCGGGCCCGAGCGGCGGCGGCGGGAGCGGGCGGGTACGCGAGGCGGGACTCTGGGCGAGCTACCGCTTACGATCGGACGCGTGACCCAGGTGACCGACGTGCGACCGGCAGCGGCGGGGGCGGAGACGGCGGCGCTGTCGAGTCCGGCTCCGCTGATGCCCTCACCCGATTTCGGGCCCACGGATTGGGCTCGGGGGTGGGTGGTCACGGCGTTCCTGACGACCATCACCGCCATCACCCGGTTCCTGTTCCTGAACTATCCCACCGATCTGCACACGCCCGTCTTCGACGAGAAGCATTACGCGCCACAGGGTTGGCAGGTGCTCACCGGCGGCGGGGTGGAGGACAACCCGGGATACGGGCTGGTGGTGCATCCGCCGGTCGGCAAACAGATGATCGCCATCGGCGAGGCGATCTTCGGGTATTCGCCCTGGGGATGGCGATTCACCGCCGCGGTCTCCGGAACGCTGATCGTGCTGCTGACCATCCGCATCGTGCGCCGGATGACCCGTTCCACCCTGATCGGCGCGTTCGCGGGCATCCTGCTGATCTGCGACGGGCTCACCTTCGTGTCCTCGCGCATCGGCATGCTCGACATCTTCCAGGCCCTGTTCGTGGTCGCGGCCTTCGGCTGTCTGGTGGTCGACCGCGACGACATCCGGGCGCGCATCGCACTGGTCGCGGCCGAGGGCCGGATCGACGACAGCGAATACGGGCCCCGATTCGGGGTGCGCTGGTGGCGGTTCGGGGCGGGCATCCTGCTCGGGCTGGCCTGCGGCACCAAATGGTCGGGCGCGTACTGGATCATCGCGTTCACCGCGCTGTCGCTGGCCTTCGACCTCTCGGCGCGACGCGGCTACCGGGTACGACGGCCCTGGGCCGGCACCGCGGTCCGCGATCTCGGGCCGACCGTCTACGCGATGTGCGTCATCCCCGTCCTGGTCTACCTGGCCTCCTTCTGGGGCTGGTTCGCCAGCGAGACCAGCTACGACCGCTACGCCGTCGGCGTACGGGTCGGGCGCGGCGGCGACTTCTCCTGGGTGCCGAGCGCGTTGCGCGGGCTCTGGTACTACGGCGGCGAGGTGCTCACCTTCCACGAGGGGCTCACCAACTCCGCGGGCAATCACCATCCGTGGGAATCCAAACCGTGGACCTGGTTCATGGGCCTGCGGCCGATGCTCTATTACTACGCCGACTCCAATATCACCGAATGCGGCCAGCCCAACTGTGTGAAGGCCGTCATGGCGATCGGCACCCCGGCACTGTGGTGGGTCTGCTTCCCCATGCTCGTCTGGGCCATCTGGCGCAGCGCGGTCCGCCGCGATTGGCGCTACGCCGCCGTGCTGGTCGGCTATCTCGCGGGCATCCTGCCCTGGTTCCTGGACCTGGACCGGCAGATGTACTTCTTCTACGCGGTGCCGCTCGCGCCGTTCCTGGCCATGGGCGTGGCCCTGGCCCTGGGCGACATCCTCGGCCACGCACCACCCAGCGGCCGACGCCTGTCGGGAGCGCCGGGCTGGCAGAGCTTCCTGCCGCGGAGCGAGCGACAAGGCTTGGGGCTCTTGCTGGTCTGCCTCTACCTGGCCCTGGTCATCGCCAATTTCATTTGGCTGTGGCCGATCCTGACGGGCATGCCCATCACCCAGGGCAGCTGGCACGACCACCTGTGGCTGCCCAGCTGGCGATAGGACCGGCGACGCTCACAGCGGGGTGTGCGCCTCACCGAGCGCCGCGTGCAGGTAACGCACCGCGGCGTCGTCGTCGAGGCCCAGCCGCCTGATCACCGCGACGTACTCGGTCGCCGCGCGGCCGGCCAGGTCCCGGGTCGGATCGCCGGAGGAGGCGATGAAAGAGCCCAGCCGCCCGCGGGTTTCGAGCACACCGTCCTGCTCCAGCTCGCGGTAGGCGCGCGCCACCGTGTTCGGGGCCAGCTTCAGCGTCGCCGCCAAGGCCCGGACCGTGGGGATCTTGGTCCCGGCGGCCAGCTCGCCGGAGCGCACCCGGGCGATGATGCCCTGGCGCAGCTGCTCGTAGGGCGGGACCGTCGAGTGGTGGTCGACCGGGATGTCCAGCATGGCTTCATCACACCTCGTCACGCGACAGCGGGCAGGACAGGCAGCGCGGACCGCCACGGCCGGAACCCAACTCGGAGCCGGGGATGCGCAGCACCTCGATTCCGGCGTCTTCGAGCCGCGCATTGGTGTTCTCATTGCGTTCGTAGGCGACCACCACACCGGGGGCCAGGGCGAGGGTGTTGTTGCCGTCGTCCCACTGCTCCCGCTCGGCGGTGACGCCGTCCAGACCGGTGTCGACCACGCGCAGCTTGCCGATGCCCATGGCCTCCGCGGCCACCCGCAGGAAGGGATCGGGGCCGGAGATGCTCACCCCGTGACCCTCCTCCTTGCGAATGGTGAAGGCGCACAGTTCATCCTGGATGGCCGGGTACATGACCACCGCGTCGACGTCCACCATGGTGCAGACGGTGTCGAGATGCATGGTCGCACGGGTCTGCTCGATCGGCACGACGAGCACGGTGTGGGCCAGATCGTCCTCGAAGAGACTGCGCGCCAAGGCTTCCGCGCCCGCGGCCGTGGTGCGCTCCCCCACCCCGACCGCCACCACACCGGGCGCGAGCAGCAGCACGTCGCCGCCCTCGATCGGCGCCTGGTGCGATTCGTAGGCCCGCCGAACGCCCAGGAAGCGCGGGTGGAAGGCGTAAATCAGGTCGGTGAGCGAGGTTTCACGCGCCCGCGCCGGCAGCGCGAGCGAGGTGATGGCCACCCGTGGCCCGACCCAGAACGAGGAATCGCGGGTGAACAGCAGATTCGGCAGCGGGTCGATGACGAAGTCGTGCCCGTGGTGCATGCGCCGCACCAGCGAGGTGGCGTCGGGGCCGAAGGGCAGTTCGTCGAATGTCATGCCGGACATGAGGATCTGCGCCAGCTCCGGGGCGGGCACCCCGCGCAGATGAGCGGCCAGCTCGTCGGCGAGCACGTGCCCGAGCCGCCGCGCGTCCACCGCGCCCGAAATGCCCTGAATGCGCGCGGCTCCGCTGGCCTGGAGGGTCTCGGTCAGCACATCGGCGAGCAGCAACACCTCGACCCCGCGCCCGCGCAACACCCCGGCGAAGGCATCGTGCTCCTGCTGCGCGCGCTCGACCCAGGGGATGGCGTCGAACAGCAGCTGATCGTTGTTGCGCGGGGTGAGCCGGCGCAGCTCGTCGCCCGGCCGGTGCAACAGCACCGTGCGCAGCGCGCCGACCTCCGAGGTCACGGAAAACGGTCGCGCCGTGGGTGCGGCCTTTGTTCCCATGACACGACGGTAGTTCCCTTCGGCACGGATGGCATGCAATTCGCACCGGCGAAAAACCTGGAGTAATGTTCAGGTGTGCAAACCGCGTCGTGGCAAGCCAAGGAACTGACCCCCGGTCAGCTGGCCCAGCGGGCCGGAGTTTCGGTGTCCGCCTTGCATTTCTACGAACGTGAGGGCTTGATCACAGCCCGCCGAACCAGCGGCAACCAACGCCGCTATCCGCGGGAAACCCTGCGCCGGGTCGCCTTCATCCGTATCTCACAGCGTGTCGGCATACCGCTGGCCGAGATCCGCCGCGCCCTGGACAACCTGCCCGACGGCCGCAACCCGAGCCGGCGGGACTGGGAGACCCTGTCCACCGTCTGGCGCGAGGACCTCGACGACCGCATCGAACAGCTGATCCGGCTGCGCGACAACCTGACCGGCTGCATCGGCTGCGGCTGCCTGTCACTGGGCGTGTGCAAGATCTTCAACGCCCACGACCACCTCGGCGACGAGGGACCGGGCGCGCGCGTGCTCGACACCCACGCCGCCGAGAACTGCAAGAAGCCGGGGGTCTGCGCCCCCGAGTCTTCCTGAGCCTCCGCTATTCCGGCGCGCCCGCCGCCTCGGTCACTCCGGCCGTCTTCGCGACTCCGGCGGTCTCCGTGGCTCGGGCCGTCTCCGCAACCTCGGCCGTCGCCGCAACCTCGGCCGTCGCCGCGACCTCGGCTGCCTCCGTGGCCAGAGCCGCTTCCGTCATTCCGGCATGCTTTTGGCCGGAATCCACCGTCTCCCGCGGCAGGAACGTGGTGAACAGATCGTTCGCGCGGCGCATGACGAACTCGTAGGGCCAGGCCCACTTGCGCGACCACCAGTAGCCGAAGCGGATGTCGAACTGGGTGTGGATGAGATAGGTACCCTTCTCCACCCCGCGCAGAATGGATTCGGCCACCTGATCCGGCGACTTGGCGTGGCGGCGGAAACGCTTGATCCAAGCCTGGATTCGCGGATCGTCACGGTCCACGCCGACCACGTCCACGGTCTGCACCAGCGGCGTGTCGACCGCGCCCGGGACCACCAGGTGCACGGAGATGTCGTGGCGCTCCAGATCGAAGCGCAGCACGTCCGAAACACCGCGCAGACCGAACTTGCTCGCGCTGTAGGCGGCATGCCAGGGGAAGGCCAGCAGACCGGCCGCCGAGGAGACATTCACCAGCGCGCCACCGCGTTTCGCCTTGATCATGGGCGGGATGAAATTCTCGATGACGTGGATCGGCCCCATGAGATTCACGTCCACCAGGCGCTTCCAGTGCCGGTGCTCGAGGTTCTCCACCGTCCCCCAGGTGGAGATGCCCGCGACGTTCATGACCACATCGAGCGAGCCGATCCGCTCGTGCACTCGCTCCGCGAAGGCGGTGACGGCGTCGTAGTCGCTGATGTCGAGGGCCTCGGCCACCTCGACGATGCCGCCGCCGGAACGGATGGATTCGACGGTCGCGTCCAGCCCGTCGGCATTCACGTCGGTGAGCACCAGCCGCGCCCCCTTGCGGGCGGATGCCAGCGCCGTGGCACGGCCGATACCGCTGGCCGCGCCGGTAATCAATGTCTTCTTGCCGCTCAGGCCACGATCACGCACGCCGGAACCATCCCTCAAATTGACAGCCTTGTCAGACCGCACGCTACTACGCGAACAGTATTGTTCGCGAGTCGGGCACGCACCCGTTACGCCCCCATTTTCCTGGGCTCTCGAGCCACATTCCAGGATTCGGGCCACATCCCGGGAAAGTTAGGGGTCGGCCCTCAGGACGGCCCCGGCAGGAACGACCGGCTCGCGCCCGGCAGGTCCAGATCCAGCGCGATGCGACCCGCCGCCAGATGCTCCTCGACCTCCTCGGCCGGCATCGGCCGCGCGATCAGGAAGCCCTGCGCGCGATAGCAACCCAGCGCCACCAGGGTGCGCGCGGCCACGGTGGTCTCGACGCCCTCGCCGACCACCCCGAGACCGAACGAACCAGCCAGCCCCACAATGGATTTCACAATGGCCAGGTCATCGGCGCTGGCGCCCAGCCGCTGCACGAAGCCGCGGTCGATCTTCACCGCGTCCACCGGCAGCGCCTTCAGATGCGACAGCGAGGAGTACCCGGTGCCGAAGTCGTCGATGGCGATCTGCACGCCCATCCGCTTGAGCCCGCGCAACGTCACCTGCGTGCGCGCCAGATCCTGCACCACCACGTGCTCGGTGATCTCCAGGCACACCGAGGACCCGTCGATCCCGTAGCGCCGCAGAATCCCCTCCATGGTCTCCACGAAGTCCAGGCTCACCAGCTGCACCGGCGACACATTGATGCGAATGACCACGTTCGAGGCCAGCCCCCGCCGCCGCCAGCTCGCGAATTGCTCTGCGGCCGAACGGATCACCCACCGCCCCAACTCCCCGGCAAGGTTCGTCGCCTCCGCCACGCCCACGAACGCCCCCGGGGGTAACAGCCCGCGCGTCGGATGCTGCCAGCGCACCAGCGCCTCCAGCGCCACCACCCGCCCGGTCCGCAGGTCCACCTCGGGCTGGTAGTGCAACAACAGCGAACCGTCGGACACCGCCCCGCGCAGGTTCAACTCGACGTCATCCTGCAACTCGAACTGCGCCCGCATGGCATCGGTGAACACCGCCACGCCGTTCCCGCCGCTCGACTTCGCGCTCAGCAGCGCGTGATCCGCCCGCCGCAGCACGTCGGCCACCGTGGTCTCCCCCGGAATCCCCAGCGCCACACCCACACTCGCCCCGCGGCTCACCGTCTCCTCCCCCACGGTCACCCGCCGCCCGATGAGCTGCTGAATCCGCATCGCCTCCCGCTCCGCGGCCGCGGCGTCCATCGGCTTGGCCGGCACGATGACGAACTCGTCCCCGCCCAGCCGCGCGATCACGTCACCGGGGTCCAGGTTCTCCCGCAACCGCGTAGCGAGCGTCCGAATGAAGTTGTCCCCGGCTGTATGCCCGAGGAAGTCGTTGAGCGCCTTGAGCCGATCCAAGTCGAGGAAGAACGTCGCCACCGGGCCGGAACTCCCGGACCGGAGCCGATCTTCCATGTGCTCGAGCAGCGCCCGGCGATTGGCCAGACCGGTCAGGTCGTCGTGCATGGCGATATAGCGCAGTCGCTCCTCCGCCACCACCCGCGCCTGCAGCTGGGCGAACAGCGCGGCAATCGCCTTGAGCACATTGAGTTCCCGCGTACTCCACTCCCGGTCGCCCTCCTTGACGAAACCGAGCACGCCGGTCGGCAAACCACGAGATACCAGCGGGACCGAGGCAACCGATACCGAGGACAGGCCGGAAGAGTCGCGGATAGTGCGCTGATAATCCGCGAACTCGGGCGTTGGCCGGATCAGGAATGGTTCGGTCGTGTGCTCGAGGCTGGCAAACACCGGATCGGCCTCATCGAATTTGGCAACGCTGATTGGATCCGGATCCGGAATTGCCTCGCGCGGCGGCCATTCGGCGATGAGGATGGACTCCCGGCGTTCGAGGTCGGTATGCCGCAAATAGCTGAAGTCCACGTCGAAGTGCGAAACCAGCCATGACAACACCCGCTCACTCGACGCCACCATGGTTTGGGCGTCGACACCCATCAGCTCGGAGGCGACCTGTGTCACCAGCGAGTCGAGCGTCTGCCGAGGCACTCTGTCTCCGATCGCACTAGCCGAACAGTCCCGCTTGCGGTACCGGGAGCCGACGGCTTCGGACCTTGGCGGCCGCCGCGTAGCTCAGGCGTAACACCAACACCATCAACTCGTCCGGTGGCACTCCCAATAAGTCCAGGAAACGGTCCTGAAGTGAAGCTAGTGTATCGGCGAACTCCGGGGAAACAGCAGAGAGTTCATCGGAACGTCGCGCAAACAGGAAGACCGGAGATACTGGCTGTACGGCCAGCCCCTGCCGTTCGGCCTCGATCCACGCCCGCTGCAGCGCTTCGCCAGCCCTCGCGTAGGCAACGAGGTCATCTCCGTCGGTGGGCACGGGGTAGGTCAGTGCAGCGACCGCGGAACTGGTCCGGATCCGATCGAGGATCGCATCCCCCAGAGCGACGCCACCCGACCAGGCACGCAACTGCGCCATGATGTCGGCTCGGCTCGCGACCTCCAGTTTCACCATCTCGTCGGGAGCCAGTTCGAGGGTCCCTACATCTACCCCGATGCGCAGATCATCACCTGGCCAGCGCAGTTCGGCGTACATCTCCTCATGCAATCCGGGCGTCAGGTAGCGCACCCTATCCGATTCGGCGAGGAGCCGACCCGCCTGCTCGATCTCGGATCGGCCGGTTACCCAGCGCAGTCCACCTCCGCCGAACGCGGCCGCCGCGCCGATCGACTCGAGAACCTCAGTGGACACCGGTGCGCCCGTTCCATCACGCCGGTTGGTGTGACGAGCCAAGAGGCCCGAGTAATCGCGGGCCAGTCGAGAATCTGTCCCCTCGCCGAGCTCGAGCACAGCCGTGAGTTCCGCCGGATCCCGGCTCCACAACCGGCTGGCACCGAGCATGCCGTGCGCCGCTGCCGCCACCCGCGCGTTGTACAGCGCCGCCCCAACCGCCAACGCACTTCCGCGATAGCCGATATCCATGGATGAGGTCCGTTCCGGGGCAAGGGAGATCGTCACCCGGCCCTTGTCAGCCTGCAGTATCCATGGTTGTACGTTGCCACCTGAAGGTGCGCGCTGGGCCGCGTACAGCACACTCTCGATTCCCCGCTCCGGTACAGACTCCTCGAACGGCTGGTCCGCCAGCGTTGTTTCGACAACGGGCAGCGGCTCGGCGAGATCGTCCAGGCAACGGTCCACATCGATCCGGGTGCGCCCCGACGGCAGTTTTTGCGCGAGCCCGATCCTGCGCACCGCCGCCGCCACAGTGGCACCGCCAAGCTGAACATCACCGCCCAGCTGCGGCCAGCTGTTCATCGTCTCGCCGATCTCCACCATGCTGGCTGCGAGCTTGTCGGAAAGGTTGCGGCCATCGAGGATTCGGATTACGTACGGGGCTTTGTCGCGCGTCGACAGGCCACGTAGTTCGGCGGCGCGGGTATCGCCGAGCAGGCCGTGGAAGGGTCTACGGTCCGGCTCGAGGTCAAAGCGCTCCACGTCGAGCAGACCGTGGTCATTGGACTGCATGAGCACAGGTACACGGTGTCGGCGAGCTCCCTCGCGCAGGGCGAGTTTGACATCGAGTGAATCGCATTCCTCGACGACTATCGACAGCCCGTCGAGGAAAGCGTCGATGTTGTCATCGTCCAAACCCTGGCCGTAAACCTCTACCGGCAGATAGGGATCCAGTTCCGCGATCCGCCGCGCGGCGACCACCGCCTTGTTGACGCCGAGATCGAACAGGGTGGCCGGTACACGATTCAGGTTGGTCAGTTCCATCTCGTCGAAATCCGCCAGCCGCAGACCGCCGCAGATGCCTTCGAGCGCCAACGTATGGGCGACGGCGTGGCCGACGCTCAGACCGACGACGCCGATCAACTGCGTGGCGAGTGTCGCTTGTTCGGTTGGAGTAACGATATTGCGATTTCGATCGAGCCGGAGCGCCCGTAGGAGTTGCGGTCCCGGCAGAGCAACCGCCGCACGACGCCACGGATAGTAAACCCAGCGCTCCGCTTCGGGCCCTTCGGACAACTCGGGAGGATTTACCAAAGTCGCAAATTCGGCGCGCAGCAAATTGCGTTTGTCGACCAGTTCGATAGCCTTGCTCGCACGCAATTCCGCGAGCATTGCAGCATCTTCCGGATTGCGCTCATTAAGTAGCAGCGGCCGGTATTCGACCACTGCGGAGCGATCTTCCGTCATGCCTGTGCCCGACCTTGGTCAGGAAACCACGAGGTCGGCGGCATCGGGCCGACGGCGCTGAGTGTCGCCCACTCCGCATCGATCGCACGAGCCTGCTCTGCGGTCGCGAGGGATCGGACAGTCCGCAGATCCCACCACAACGGGACAGTGCGATAGCGCTCGTCGGGATACGAGGAGGCCGGAATCCACCAGGCCGCGCGCGCCCCTCCCCGGCGATAGAGCGGCAGCGCGTGCTCGGCGGCCGCACCGACCGAATAGCGGGCTCCCAGCATGGGGATGAAGTGGATGATCGCCCGCGCGACCCAATCAGCCAGCATCCGATGCTGTGGAGACTTCGGAACGACCCACCCGGTCCGGCACTCGTACACACCATCGGGAATCTGGTCGGCGACCATTTTCCGGAAGGCGGCCTCGCCGGGAAGACCCGCCCAGCTTACGACCGAGGGGACCTCGTCCACGTGCTTGAACGGCCCCTCCGCACGCACACCGGCGACGGCTTGCCCATCGGAATCCACAGCCACCGCGAACAAGGCGGTCGACGAACCATCGATGACCTTGTCATAGTCGACGGCGCTTTCCGCACCGTAGTGTCCGTACACCCGCAGCGCGCCCTCCATGTACGACCGCCACAGCACAGGGTCGGCGTGGGGCGGGCCAAAGAAAAACGTGTACCCGGATAGCGCATCCTGGAGCCGCAGCATCTCACCACCGGAACCTGTCGGCGGGACATGCGCGATCGGATCAACGGTCATAAGTTCCCACTCCATTACTGCACTGTCTGCCGCGCGTATGCCGCAGTGGGGGCTGTCGATACGATCACGTATCGGTTGCACCCGACATCGGCACCTAGGGGAGTATCCGTCAGGTGCCACAAATTGTCCAGGCATCCGGCAAATCCCTCGAAACCCGGATAAGTCTCCGGAAATCTCCCCAGGTCAAACCATTGCGAACAGTCATGAAATACAACCACAAGACCAGTTGGTTCTCGTTTAGCTAACAGACAGCAATCACACCAGGATGGAGATGAAAAGCTCCAGTTCGGCGGGGCCGGTCCAGATTTCGATCTCTTCCCGGTAGGCCCGGGTGATCTCGGCGGACGCGGTCGCGTCGTCGACCTGAGCCCAGACGTCCTCGGCCGGATCGTGGTAATCGCCGTTGGGGCGGAAGCGGGCGTAGACGCCCTTGGGGACGCGGATGAGGACGTCGCCGGTGGGGACGTCGTCGGGGCCGGGGTACTCGTAGGAGACCAGGACGTTGTAGTTGCCCGCGGGGTCGGGGACGTAGACCGTGGCCAGGGGGCGTTCGGTGCCTTCGCGGTCGCGCAGGCGATCGCGGAGGAACTCGATGAGCTCGCTGTTGGAGACCTTGAAACTGGGGCGCACGCGCGGGACCACCAGGCCGCCGTAGACGCCGCCGGTGCGGACCACGATCGAATAGCTCATGAGGGCTCGACCGCCAGATAGAGATCGATCTTGTAGGCGTGCGGGTAGGTCTCGAAGTCGCCGGTGTGGATCCGCTTGATCTGGTTGTGCTCCTCCGCGTACGCGATCTGGGTCCACAGATCGGTCATCACCTGCGGGAAGTTGCCGACCGAGGAGAAGCGGGCGTAGGTGCCGCGCGGCAGCCGGGCCACGATGTGACCGCGGGTCACCTCGGCGAGCGAGCCGCACTGGTAGCCGACGATCTGGGTGTTGTAAGTGCCCAGCTCGGCCGCGTAATCGGTGTAGGCCGAGGCCAGCGGGCCACCGAGTTCCTGATGCAGGACGGCGGCCCAGGCCACCTCCAGATCATGGTCGCGCAGTTCACCGAGGGCACGTTTCGGGCTGCGTACCGGTAGCCCGGCAACCCACGTCTCGTCCCGCTCGACGATCTCGAACTGCATTGGAAGGAACTCTTTCGGAGGTGTGATTCACTGCCGGTCGGCGAAGCCTTCGCCATGCTATCAATCACCCCGGAGCGTGCCCGGCGACACGACAGAGCCGCCTAGACCGACGAGTTGTCGTCGCGGCGGCGGTGCGGGCGGGCCATGGGGGCGTGCCAGTGGCGGAACAATGCGACCAGGCGCAGACCCACCGCGCCGGCCCCTGCCAAACCGCCTGTCCAGTACGTGTACTGGCCGTAGTGCAGCAGGGTCGCGGTGGCCGCCGAGCCGAGCAGCGCGGGCACCGCGTAGAGCTCACCGTCGGAGAGCACGCTCGGGGTGACGCCGGCCAGCACGTCGCGGATGACACCGCCGCCGACCGCGGTGACCACGCCCAGGGCGGCGGCCGAGGTGGCCGACATGCCGTATTGGAAGGCGGTGACCGTGCCGGTGACGCAGAAGATGCCCAGGCCGATGGCGTCGGCGACATTCAACGGTGTGCGGATCACCCGCACCGGGGGATGCCAGAAGAAGATGAGCACCGCTGCCAGCAGCGCGATTCCAGCATAGGAGAGCTGCACGAAGGCCACGGGCGGAGTGCGGCCGATGACCAGATCGCGGATGACGCCACCGCCGGTGGCGGTGGCGATCGACAGCACCGCGATGCCGACCACGTCGAAGCGGCGGCGCACCGCCAACAGCGCGCCCGACAGTCCGAATGCGAACACGCCCACCAGATTTCCCGCGCTCTGCGCCGCGTCGGCGGCGCTGCCGAGTTCGACGAGATCACTCATTGCGTGGCCGGTTCCCTTCCTGATCGCTAACTCTCGGCTACCGGCGCAAAGTATGCCCGGCCCGCGACATCGCCAGCCCTGGCACCTGAGATCGCCGCGTCGCCGCACGGATGTCCCCGTCGTGCGCTTGAATCTCCTTGTGTGCCGCACAATTGCCCAGCTCAACGCGGAACTTACCGCGTGCCGCGCCTGCCCCCGACTGGTGGCCTGGCGGGAGCGGGTCGCACACGAGAAGAGGGCCGCGTTCAGTGACGAGAATTACTGGGGCAAGCCGGTTCCCGGGTTCGGTCCGGCCGACGCGAAACTCTTGGTGGTGGGTCTGGCTCCCGCCGCGCACGGCGGCAATCGCACCGGGCGCATGTTCACCGGCGACCGCAGCGCGGACGTGCTCATCGCCTGCATGCACGCCGCCGGGCTGGCCAATCAGGCCACCAGCCTGTCCGCCGACGACGGGCTGCGCCTGCTCGGCACCCGCATGACCGCACCGGTCCACTGCGCCCCGCCCGACAACAAACCCACCCCCGCCGAGCGCGACACCTGCCGGCGCTGGCTGGACGCCGAACTGGATCTGCTCGCGCCGACCGTGCGCGCGATCGTGGTGCTCGGCGGCTGGGGTTGGCAGGCGCTGCTGCCCGCGCTGGCCGAATCCGGGTGGGAGATACCCAAACCCAGGCCCAAGTTCGGTCACGGCGCACACGTCGAACTCGCTCCGGCCCGCCCCGGCCGGTCCGCCCTGCACCTGTTCGGGACCTACCACCCCTCGCAGCAGAACACCTTCACCGGCCGCCTCTCCCCCGCCATGCTCGAACGGGTCCTCACCGACGCCGCCCACGCCGCGGGACTCCGGTGACCCCGCCGCCGGATACGATGCGGTCGTGAGCAGGGCCGATGACGAATCCGAGCAGGAAGCGACGACCGCCGACGGCGTGAAGGTGCGCCGCCGGCGATCCGAAACCCGCCAGCGCCTGCTGGACGCCGCCTTCGAAGCCTTCGCCGACGAGGGTTTCGGACGCTGCTCGGTCGAGCAGGTATGCGAGAGAGCCGGATTCACCCGCGGCGCCTTCTATTCGAACTTCACCTCGCTCGAGGAACTGTTCCTGGCCATGTGGGAGCAGCGATCCGGCCGCATGCTCGCCGAGGCGGCCGCGGTCCTGGACGCGCCCGGCGGGGTCGCGGTCGATCCGCGGCGGGCCGTCGAGCAGGTGCTGGCGGCAGTGCCGGTGGACGACAAGTGGTTCCGCATCACCTCCGAATTCACCGCCCACGCCCTGCGCAACCCCGCCCTGCGCCAGGTGATGGTGGCCCGCGAGGAAGCGATAGCCGCCGCCCTCACCCCCGTCGTGGTCACCCTCATGCACCGCAACGGCCGCCACATCCCCGACCCGGCAGCCCTGGGCCGCGCCCTGGTCGCCGTCCACGACGGCACCCTCGCCCAATGCCTCCTGGAGCCCGACAACCCCGCCATCCGCACCTACCGAACCGACCTCTTCCTCCGCGTCCTAGAGTCCTACAGCCAACCCACCTAAACCACCCCCAACCAGCCGATTCGTCGACTCCCCACCCCACCTGCTAAAGTTCTCCATCGCGGGCCGGAAACGTCCCCGCGGGGCTATAGCGCAGTTGGTAGCGCGTCTCGTTCGCATCGAGAAGGTCAGGGGTTCGATTCCCCTTAGCTCCACAATCGCAGTAAATGAAGGCCGGTTCCTCGTGGAGGACCGGCCTTCTTGCTTTTTGGATCCGCTGGTTGTCGTTTCGGGGTGAAACATGGTTGGGGGGCAGAACGATACCGTTCGGAAATGTTTACGACGCGAGCTGAGGGGATTCATGAGTAGGTCATTGGGTATCGCCGCGGCTGTTGCGGCCGTGAGCATTTCGGGGTTGGGGTTCGTGGGGGCGGGTAGTGCGCAGGCCGCGCCGCAGGATTGCAGCGTGACGAAGGGGGTGTTCGATGCGTCTGCGGTGTGCGGGGCCGACGGCGGCGCCAATTATGTGCTGCACCTCGACTGTGTCGGCCTGTATGCCAGTGGGCCGTTCCCGATGTATGCGGTCGGGCCCTACAAGGTGCTGAGTTATCCGTTCACGCCGTCCGGTCAGACCGTCTCGGCGGGTTGTACCGGGATGGGTCCCGGCGTCTTCGCCGTGGCGACGAATGCCTACGTCGAGATCTACAACCCCTAGCTCACCAGAGGATTGCACGAACGTTGGGCCGGTACCGCGAAAGCGGTGCCAGCCCAACGGTGTTTCTGGTCAGGGCTGAACGTTTTCCAAGTCCTCGAGAAGGCTCGGGTGCGTGGGCTGCCAGCCGAGGGCCTGGCGGGTGTGGGTGCTGGAGGAGGGCTGGTCCATGGCGAAGATCGGGCCGAAGGGGCCGAAAGCGCTCTCCGGCACCGGCTCGACCGGGAGGCCCAGTCGGCGGCCGATGACCGTGGCGATGTCGTGCACCGTGTCGCCCTCGTCGGCCACCGCGTGCCAGGCCGTTCCGGGCGGGGCCGATTCGAGGACGAGGCGGAAGAGGGTGGCCGCGTCGCGGGCGTGCACGGCCGGCCAGCGTTGGGCGCCGTCGCCCGGGTAGCCGGACACCCCGGTGCGGCGGGCCGCGTCGACCAGTAGGCCGGCGAATCCGCCGCGGCCCTCGTTGTGGACCGTGCGGGGCAGGCGGACGGCGGTGGCACGCACGCCGCGCGAGGCCAGTTCCAGTAGCGCGTTGACCGAACGGCCTCGGCCGCCCACCGGTCCATCGGTCGGTATCGGGTCGGCCTCGGTCGAGGGACGGCCGGGTACCCCCGGTGTGCCCGAGACCGTGATGATCGGGCGGTTGCTGCCGACGAGCTCGTCGCCCAGGGCGGCAAGGGCGGCGCCCTCCTGGGCAATGGCTCGCGCCAGGCCGTCCGGGTCGCTGAAGTCGTGGCTGAACGCCAGGCTGATCACGCCGTCGGACTGGGCGGCGCCGGCGCGCAGGACGTCGAGGTCCGCGAGTTCTCCTCGTAGCACCTTGGCGCCGGCGTCCTCGAGGGTCCGCGCGGAGTCGTCCGAGCGGGCCAGTGCGAGAACGGTGTGGTCGTTGGCGAGCAGTTCGGCGACGACCGCGGAACCGACGGTGCCGGTACCGCCGGTGATGAAGACCTGCATGAGCCCTCCTCGAAGTGATGGGACTGTTGTCCCGTCACCAACAGTACACCGGTGACGGGACAACGGTCCCATCACTCGCGGGCGGAGCCGTTCAAGCCGGTGTCGGCTTGATGGCGATGCTGTGCAGCGCCTGGGCAGACGGCTCGTTGTCCGCGCCGCGGACCGTCAGCCCGATTCTGCGGACGGTTCGCAACGGCACGTCGGGGAGGACGAGCGTGACCGAAGAGCGCTCGGCCCGTTGGGCGAAGTCCGGGTTCGTCGTCAAGAACGCCGGGTCGGGAGTCCAGTGGTAGCGGATGGGCACGTCGCCGGGTTGAGACCCGCAGCCGTCGAGGGTGATCGTCTGGCCGCTGTATCCCGTTGTCGGGCCGGTGATGACAGCTCGGATACCGGTGTTCCTGTCGGGCGATGCCATGAGCGCGATCGTATCGGCCGTTCACCTGGAACCGGCGGGGCCGGGTTGAACCCGTTGCTGGAGGCTGAGGCGATCTGCTACAAATCTGAAACGTTCGCCGCCGCAGCGGTTGTTCGATGACCGTATTCGAGTACGTGGCGGGACCCTGGCGTGACTGTTGATGGTGAAGTGGCGACTCCGATCGCGCCGGTCGAACGCGTGACACGGGGTCGCGGGGGCCGATTCGAGTTCCTCGACGCGCTGCGCGGCCTGGCGGCCTTGGCGGTGGTGATTCAACACGCGTCGGAACGGTTGTGGCCCGGGTATTTTCGATTCTCGGAAGCCCATTTCGGGCTCGGGGAGTTCGGAGTCTTCGTCTTCTTCCTGGTCAGCGGCTTCATCATTCCGGCATCGATGGAGCGGGGCCGGTCGCTGCGCGCCTTCTGGGTGGGTCGGTTCTTCCGGCTGTACCCCTTGTACTGGGCGTGCATCACCGCGGCCGTAATTCTGCACTCGATTCACCGCTACAACCTGCCGAAGGGTTTTCTGGATCATCCCGGGCTCGAGTTTCTTTCGAACCTGACGATGGTGCATTTCTTCCTCGGCGGCCCGGATGTCCAAGTGGTCGGCGCCTCGTGGTCGCTGTCCTATGAACTCGCGTTCTACCTGTTCCTGTCGCTGTTGTTGATCGGCGGGCTCAATCGCCGATCGGTGCCCCTGGCGGTGCTCGCGGTCTGCCTGATCGCCCCCGGCGCATTGCTGACGCCGTCGATGCTCACCGGCTCGCAGGCCACCGTTCTGACGCGCGTGCTGGTGGCGGCCGCGACGATCCTGGTGGCGCTGGTGTTCGCCCGCCTGGCCGCCGACCGGGTCTCGGCTCTCGCCGCAATCCTGCTCGCGTTCATCGCCGTTCCGCTGGTGCTCAACCAGCCCGGGCCGTCGGTGCTGACCTTCGGCTACTTCGCCACCATGTTCGTGGGCACGGTGCTCTACCGGATCACGTCGGGAGAGATCAGCGCCCGGCGCGGCTGGGCGGTGTTCGCGTTCGCCGTGTGCGTGATCTTCGGGATCAGCCTCTTCGTGAAAGATGCCCCGGACCCGATCACGGGCGTGTGGGTCACCTGGCTGAAGCAGCCCTTCACCATCATTCCCGCCTACCTGCTCTTCGCGGGCGCGCTGTTGCTGCGCCGCCGTTCGTTCCCGCGGCCGCTGCTCTTCCTGGGACGGATCAGCTACTCGCTCTACCTCGTTCACGCGCTGCTGCTCGACGGTCCGCGCTGGACCACACCGGTCCTGGGCATCCCCGCGACCTGGCTCACCCTGTTCACCTGGGTGATCGCCGCGGTGTCGATCGCGGCCGTCACCTACCGCCTGATCGAGAAGCCGTGCCATAACCTCGGCCACCGCCTGATCACGAGGATCGACGCCCGCCGTCCCGCCGACCGCGCCGGGGCGGCCGCCGCCTAGTCGTCGATGGTCATGGAGTTGTAGAGCCGGGCGCTCTTGGTAGTCAGGCGCAGGAAGGCTCGGCTGGGCCCCGGGGGCAGCGCCGAGATCAGGCGCGCGCCCTGCACCAATCCGGATACGCCGAGACGCGATGTCGGGACCAGGGTCTTCGCTGCGCTGAGCGCGACCGCGCGACTGCCCCGGACCGGAGCGGTCATGGCGCGCTCGTAGGCGGGGAAGGCGCGCTCGTGATCGCCGCCGGCCCGCGCCAACTCCCGGGCGAGAACGTAGGCGCCGATGACGGCGAGCGTGGTGCTGCCGCCGACGGCCGGGCCGGGACAGTAGCCCGCGTCGCCGACGAGTGTCACTCGCCCTCGCGACCAGGTGTCCATGCGCAGCTGGGTGATCGAGTCGAAGTAGAACGCCGGCGTGCTGTCGAGCTCGCTCAGCCATTGGTCCACATCCGGATTCATGCCGTGGAATGCGTTGCGCAGCAGCTCTTTCTGCCGCGGCACATCGCGGTAGTCGTACTCGAGCTCACGCTCGCTGTGGAACAGGAACAGCGCCCGCGCCTCGCCGGGATGCCGTGCGCCGTACATGCCCGCGGTGCGGCCGACGCCGACGTGGATCAGGAGTTCGCCGTCGACGGCGGAGGCGTCGCGCAGAGTCAGCACGCCGAGGTACGCCCCGATGAAATCGCCGCGGTCGGAGCGGTCGCCGAAGGCGAGCCGCCGCACGCCGGAATGCAGTCCGTCCGCGCCGATGACGAGGTCGAAGCGACGCGGCGCGGCCTTCTCGAACCGCACCTCCCCCTCGGGCGACAGCTCGGTGATCGAATCGTCGAACAGGTACTCGACATCGTCACACGTTGCGTCGTAATAGATTTCGCTCAGATCGTCGCGCATGATCTCGAGGTGCCGGTCCGAGGCGGCACCGAAGATCTTCGCGAGATCCACCCGTACGGGCCGCCGGCCGCCCTCCCGGCAGAGCGTCATCCGGCTCGTGCCGGTGGCCCGCTCCTCGATCCGCGCGAGAACACCCATCTTCTCCGAGATGTCCACCGCGGGCCGGAACAGGTCGACCGCATGCCCGCCGGTCTTGCGCGGGGCCGCCGCCCGCTCCACCACGGTGACCGAAAAGCCGTGTCTGGTCAGCCAATACGCCAGGACCGGGCCGGAAATGCTGGCACCGGAAATGAGAATCCGCATGGAGGCCCTCCTCGTGAACGAGCCTCCACTATCGTCCGGATACCCGCACCGAGTCTTGAAGAAAAGTTCCCCGATCGCCGCGCTGGGCACGCGCGGCCATCCGCATCCGCTGCGGGGTGGTGCCGTACCAGCGGCGCACGACCCGGGTCAGGGCGGATTGCTCGCGCAACCCGATGAGCGTGGTGATGCGGCTCATCGGCAGGTCCGTCTCACACAGCAGGCGGCGGGCGGCGTCGCGGCGGGCGGCGTCGAGGACCGCGGTGAAAGTCGTTCCCTCGGCGGCCAATGCGCGTTGCAGGGTGCGTTCGTGGATGGCGAGCATGCGGGCCACGGTGTCGATATCGGCCTTGGATTCGAGGAAGGCGCGGTCGATGGCCAGGCGGACGCGGGCGGTCATGCCGGCGTCGGGTTCGGGGTGGTTGCGCTCCAGAAAATCCAGCGCGAGCTTGTACAGCATGGGATTTCGACCGGCCATGGGACGGCTCAGCAGCTCCGCCGGAAAGCGGAACACAGTGGTCGGCATGTCGAAACGCACTTCGGCACCGAAGAATTCGGCATAGCGCGCGACCGGAGCGCGGGGTGGGTGCGGCAGGTGAACGGTCCGCAACCCATAGTCGCCCACCTCGCGGAAGAGGTTGCGGTGAATGATGCCGGCGGCATGGTCGACGCCCTGGCTGAATCCGCCGGCCTCCGCGATATCGCGGTAGTTCAGCGCGATAATGCCGGACTGCCCGTGCGGATCCGGCACCAGCCGGATCGAAATGCCCGCGTGTTGAACGGATATGAATCTCGTGGCGCACGAAATGGCCTCGCCCACCGTGGCGGCATTGGTGACCACCGCCCCCAGCAGCCCCAGAATGCCGGCGTCCTGGTGGTCCGCCAGCCGCAATCCGAGATCGGGGCAGGCCAGTTCGACCGCGGCGGATTCCAGTGCCCAGCCCAGGGATTCGGCGGGAACCAGCGCGTCGTCACTCGCGACGGCCTCGAGCGAGATACCGAACCGGAGCAGCAGCGCCGCACCGTCACCACCCAGCTCGTCGATCAGCTCGCGGCAGCCGCGCAGGCTCGCCGCACGGGCCATGATCGTCATCGCGGGTCACCTCCCCCACGGTTCCTTCTGCGATTCGGACCCGGAGCGTAATGCAGAAATTGTCTGGGACGCAAGGGCGACAGGTGCTGTCGCCCCGGGGTAAAACGATGTCGCCCTGGGGCGAGTCGTACTTACTCGCGAGTAGCAACAATCTGGCCCATGACATTTGTGAGAGGTGGGACACAGTGCTGAAGTCTCGGAGGCGAACGCTCGGATTCGCCTTGAAAGGCCTGGTGACGGTGGCCGCGATGCTCGCGTGCACGCCGTTCCTGGCACCGATCGCCTCGTCCGGCACCGCGTTCACCGGTATCGACGGGGGCGAGTACGCGGCGGGCTGGACCGCGGCCGTCGACGGCCCCCAGCCCTACAACGGTGTCTCACCCGATCTCGCGGTGCCGATCACCATGGACGACGGCACCGTGCTGAAGGCCGACATCATCCATCCCGCGCGGAACGGCCGCATCGCCGACGGCAAACGCCCGGTGATCCTCCAGATGCAGGGCTACGGCAAGCTCCCGTTGCTGGTCGGCCAGGCGGTGCTGAGCGCGGCCGACGGCCTGGGAATCAAGAAACCCCTGGAGGATTGGGCCGGTTCGCTGAATCTGCCGGGTGTCGGCCTCGACGGCCTGTTCGACCTCACCCGGCAGGCCGACTCCGGGTTCATCGAGGCTGCCGCGCAGGACTGGAAGCTCGCCGACGCCGGTTACACCCTGGTGCAGGTCGATCTTCGGGGCACCGGCACCTCCGGCGGTGACTGGCAGGTCTTCGGCGACCGCGAGAAGCAGGACATCGCCGAGGTCATCGACTGGATCACCCGCCAGCCCTGGAGCGACGGCAATGTCGGCACCATGGGCGTCTCGTTCACCGCGATCAGCGCGCTCGAGGCCACCGATCGGATGCCGCCCGGCCTGAAGGCCGTCTTCGCCTACGAGGGCAGCGGCGACATCTTCAACGACATCGCGGGCAGCGGCGGCGCGGTCGGCGTCGGCTTCCTGGTGCCCTGGCTGATCGGCGTCAACGCGCTCAAGATGATTCCCGACGTGACCTCGATGATCGTCGGAAAGTTCGATCCCGCACAGCAATTGCAGTGGCTGAAGGACCGCATCGCCGATCCGCTGACGCTGGTCGACATGGTCGTCAACGGCTACACCGCCCTGACACCGGACCAATTGACCGCGCGCACACGCCAGCTCGTGGATCCGAACTCGTACTTCCGGAAGGGCTTGAAGACCGACGTCGCCCATATCCAGGTGCCGACCTTCATGGTGGGCAGCTGGTTCGACATCTTCGGCAGCACCCCGACCGACACCTTCAACTCCATCCCGTTGCCGGAGGAGCAGAAGAAGCTGGTCATGGGCGACGGCTACCACCTCGGCACGGGTGTGGCCGGCTTCGGCCATCCGGGCATGCCGCCGCGCCTGGATGTGCTGCAGCGGGCCTGGTTCGACCACTGGCTGCGCGGAATCGACAACGGCATCGACAAATACACGCCGCTCACCGTCAAGCAGCAGGGTGGCGGTTGGACCGACGCACCGCAGTTCCCGCGATCCGAGGCGGTCTACCGCCGGGTGTATCTCGACGACATCCCCTCCGGCACCAGCCCCAACTCGAAATACGATGGCGGACTGTCGGAAACGCCTCGTCAGGTCTCAGTCAACGATCTCACGGTCGCGCCCGGCCTGCTGAGCCTGTGCGGCCGCGACGTGGCCCGCATCTCGGCGGGCGTCACCTCCCTCATCGAGGCGTGCGGCAACGATTCACGCATTTGGGAGAACGACGGCCTGACCTTCACCAGTAGCCCGGTCGTCGATCCCACCACCATTTCGGGCCCGATCAACGTGCACCTCAACACGGTGCAGGACGCGGCCGACGGCTATTGGGTCGCCACCGTGAACGACGTGTCCCCCGACGGCAATTCGCGCGAGATCGCCACCGGCCAGCTGGTGGCCTCCGTGCGCCAGGTCGACGACGACACCAGCAAGACCTCGGCCAACGGCGACTACACCGAGCCGCATTACTTCCTCGACCTGAGCAGGCGCCAGCCGACGATCCCCGGCGTCCCGGTCACCCTGGACGTCGCGGTCACCCCCATCGACGCCGTTCTCCAGCCGGGCCACCGCCTGCGGGTCGACATCTACGCGAGCAACTTCCCGAAGGGCCTGCCGCCCTTGATCTTCCTGGCCGACTCGGGCCTGAAGCCCCAGCACCTGCGCCTCGACCCCGATGCGCCGAGCTGGGTCAACATGCCCCTCACCGCCTCGATCCCCGACTAGAGCCGGAAATGCCGTGCGCGACAACGTGGTCGCGCACGGCATTCTCAGGTCAGAAGCAGTACGGGAATTTGCACGTGTTCGGGTCGTTGGGCCCGAAGATCGCGGTGATCAGGCCGTTGATGACCACATCCGCGACGCCCGAACCGGTGCTGAACGCCACCGGCTGTGCGGCCGCGGGCGACCCGGCGACCACCGCGGGCACCTCGGCGGAGGCGGTAGCGGGTGCGGCGATCAGCGCGCCCGCCGCGGCCACCAGAAGAACCTTCCGAATCATGCTGCTGCCTTTCGCTTCTCGATCATTCCCGAGACCGAGCCTAGCCAGCAGGGCAAGCGATTCGCCGAGGCAATCGAAAATTAGGGCATTCGCCCGATACGGCGAATGACCGCCGGGCGGCGGACGGCCCGATCGCCATCCGCCGCCCGGCGGCGCGGTATTCACCTGTGAGAGTGGCTATTCCGCGGTCTCAGTAGTCGATGCGGTCGGTCTTGGCCAGCCACGCCTCGAACGGGGCGTTGCGGTTGGGCAGGTCGAGGCGCTCGAGGGTGGTGGGCCAGTTGCCCTCGGTGCGCACCTCGAACAGCTCGTAGAAGACCCGGTCGTCGAAGCCCGCGGTGGCGGCGTCGTGGCGGTCGGCGGCGAAGATGATGCGGTCCACGCGGGCCCACAGGGCCGAGGACAGGCACATCGGGCAGGGCTCGCAGGAAGTGACCAGGACGCAGCCCTCGAGGGAGAAGGTGCCCAGTTCCTTGCAGGCGTTGCGCATGGCGGTCACTTCGCCGTGCGCGGTCGGGTCCAGGGTCGAGGTGACCTTGTTGTGGCCGACGGCGACGATCTCGCCGTCCTTGGCTACGAGTGCTCCGAACGGGCCGCCGCCGTTCGCCACGCTGGTGGTGGCCAACCTGATCGCCTCGTCCAGCCAGGCACGCTCGAGCTCCTGGAGGCTCACTTCTTTGACGGTCACGGTCACTCCTTTACGGATAAGGCGGGGGCTCCCCCAAATGCAGGGCCTTGGCGGCCGGCGGTTGCGTATGCAACGTGTGTGATGAGGAGTACACAGCCAACCGAACGGTGTCGGCTAGGGGTAGAAGACATGAACACCGCCGGGCCCGGGCACCGGGTTTTCGTAGGGATTTACAAACCAGGTGGAATTTTCGTGCGGTGAGAAGCGCCCATCACCGTAAAAACGTCTTCGTACGCATGAGAAATTCCGCGAGATGGCCGTCGTGTGGGAGACCGGGCGCCATCCACGGCGTGGGGTGGTCGCCGATATATATGTTGGCGATGGTCGGCTCGGCCACCAGCTCGTCGATCAGATCCACGTCCGTGGTGACCGCGGTCAGAACGAGGGTGTCGCGCAGGGGCCGGATCCCGGCGTCGCGGTCCCAGGGCGCGAGCCACACGCAGGGAAACCCGAGCTCGGCCCCGAGCTGGTCGGCGAAGGGGCTGTCGAGCTGATGGACCGCGGGCCGCAGCACCGCGGTGCCGTCACCGAGGTCGTCGATGATGCCGTCGCCGCCGAGCCACGCCTTGGTCCCGGCTGCCCGTTGCCGCAGATGCTCGTTCCAGCGGCGGGCCAGTCCCATCGGGGCCACGGGCAGGACCGCGCGTTCGTCGGTGGCGGGCAGGCTGGGCAGCGCGGCCAGGCGCTCGGCGAGCGCCGCCGCGACCGGGGTCGGGTCGCCTTCCACCAGGACGGCGGTGGCATTGACGCAGCCGACGCCCGCACCGCCGCTGATCGACTCCACCAGGGTGTCGAGGATCGGTTCCCAGGCGGTCTCGGCGGTGATGAGGATCTTCGAGCGCCCGGGCCCTTGCGGCAGGATGCGGGGATCGCCCGCGTATTTGCGCACGACTTCCGCGCCGCCGTAGACCATGCCGAGGTCGGCGTGCCGCAGGATGTCGTCGGCGGCCCGGTGATCGGTGGGCAGCAGGGCGATCCGATCGTCGCCGAGACCGGCCTCGCGCAGCGCGGTGATCAGCCGGTACGGGGTGAACGGCTCGCGGCGGGAGGGCCGCACGGCGACCCGGTAGCCGAGCGCGACGGCGTCGAGCCAGCCCTGGTGCACCGCGGGATGGTTGCCCGCCGCGTGCACGGCGAACACCTCGCCGCGCCGCGTCCACACCGCCCGGCCCGCCCGGGTCAGCGGGTCGCGCCAGGATCGCACCGCGGCACTGGGCCGGGCGTTCTCCAAGCTGTGGTGGATCCGCTGTGCGGCGCGCGCGATGTCGCCGGTGGACTCGCGCACCACGGTGATCGGAATCCCGGTGGTGGCGCTGACGGTCCGCTGATACTCGGACACCGTCAGCCCCGCGACGGTCTCCGTCGCGAAGGCCCGGCCGGCCTCGGTGAGCGCCGCGATCCGTTCGTCGAGAGGCAGGACGGGCGCCCGGCGCAGCGCCTTCATCGCGCGGGCGACATAGAGCGGGGGCGCGAGACTCAGGGTGGCGACGGGTTTTCCGGTGAATTCCTGAACGGTTTCCACCCGCCGGGATCGGTAGGGGCCGCCGGGGCCGAGCACGTCGAGGGACAGCATCAGTACACGCCCTCGATCACCGTCGCGCCGGTGAAGGACGCGACCGGGGCGACGTCGGCGACGGAATCGCCCGGCACGCCGTCGGGTGCGGGGACGCGGGTCGCGTAATCGCGCTCGATATTGTTGACCAGCAATGCCGTTCGACTCATGTGGTGCACCACGATCTGGCCGCGCTCACCGTAGGGAACGACCGCCTGGGAGTCGGGGTCGACCACCTGGAAAGTGGTGTACGGGGCGAAGGAGTCGAAGACGCACGGCTCGTCGGGCGAGAGACCGGGCCGTTCCACCGAGGTGCCCAGCATCATGGTGCTGCCGTAGCCGCCGACCAGCGTGGTGTTCGGGAAGACCTCCTCGCGCAGCAGATCCCGGGTGTCGGGGTCGAGATGCGTTCCGCCCCAGATGATCGTGCGGATCTTCCGGTTCACCAGCTCGACCAGATCGTCGTGCTGGGCGAGGCGCTCCAGCATCGGCGGGGTCGCGAAGAGGACGCCGACCTCCTGGGTGGAGAGGATGAATTCGATCTGTTCGATCAGGTGGTCGGTGTAGGCGGAGGCCATCTCCAGGTGGCCGTCGGCGATCAGCTTCTTGACCCAGCGCGGGTCCAGATCGATGCCGAAGTTGAGTCCGCCGCGCAGTGCCGCGGTGTCGACCGCCATCGCCCCGACATTGTGCGGTCCGCCGGGAACCGCGCTGAGCCAGTCCACATTCCGGGGAACGCCATGCGCGTCCAGTCGTTCGCTGAACCACTCGACGTTGCGTTGCTGCCACTCGCCGGTGAACATCACGCGCTTGGGCCGCCCGGTGGTGCCGCCGCTCTCGTAGGCGGCGGCCCGGTGCGCGTCGCCATAGCCGCGCGGAATCAGTTCGCGGACAGCGACATCGCGCAGCTCGTCCACCATATTGGGGAACCGGCCGAGGTCGTCGAAATCGCGGATGTCGGTGAGCGGATCGAAGCCGAGCGTCGCGGCGCGCCGCAGCCAGAACGGCGAGCCGGTCTCGGGATCGAAGTGCCACCGCATCATCTCCCGGACGAATTCGCCGCGGTTTTGCTGTGCCATGATAATACCTCCCGAACTGTGCATTCTCGTTGCAGCACAACATCTTTCGAGTGCAACATGCGCTTGTAGGAGTCTACGAAATACCCGCCGGTACCCCCTGCCCGATTCGTGGCTTCCATGCCTGGCCGACATCACTCGGGCGACTGTGTACTTCATAACGAAGTTCGCATTGTTGAGGCAATTGCCTTGCCGGACAAGGAGATTTCGTGGCTGTTCAGCGAAAGCACACCATGTACCACTCGACCGTCGTCGACGCCGATCCCGAAACAGTCTGGGCCGTGGTGCGCGACGCGCTGCAGCTGGTGGCTATCGTCTCCGGGCCGGCGGCCAAGGATGTGCACTGGGTCGGAGACGCTGGGCCGGAACGGGTTCCGGCGCTGTACAACTTCACGCTGGTGTTCAGCGACGGCCTGGTGCAGCAGGAGATCGCCGGGCGCGACGAGCTGAAGCGGCTGCAGACCTACCGCTCCATCGAGCCGACCATGGGCGTCGACCGCTATGTCGCCACCATTCGCGTTCGATCGATCACCAATGACCCCAATCGCTGCTTCTTCGACTGGACCCGCGAGCTGACCATCGCCGAGGACGCCGACACCGAGGTCGTCGAGACGATCATCGCCATGATGGCCAAGCAGGTCGACTCCGTGCGCGACCACTTCGCGCAGCGGTAGCAGCGGCGACATCGCACCAATGAAGGAGAACACCTTGTCAGAGTCGTCGTCGGCCCGACATATCGAAATCGCTTGGCCCGACCTGGGTATCACCGTGACCGCCGAGCTGGACGGTCGCAACGAAGAACTGGCCGATGCGCTGTGGGAGGCGCTGCCCTACCGGAGCCTGCAGGGGCACGCGCTGGTGGCCGGTGAGCACCTGTACCACGTGGCGCCGATTCCCTCGCTGCTGCACGTGCCCGCGACCACGAAGATCGCGGACCGGCGCGACGCGCCCGATGGGACGGTATTCCTTTCCGCCCTCCAGCATCTGGGCATCAAGTACGGCGCCCTGACCGAGCCGATGCCCGCCGCGCCGGTGGGTCGGATCCGGCAAGAGGACGTTCCCGCTCTCGTGGCGGCGGGCCGGGCGGTGTGGGAGTCGGTCTACTCGACCAAGCAGCCGATCCCGGTCGAGGTCCGGAAGGCGGGAACCGAAGGCGGGCACCGCATTCCGCATCTCACGGCCGCCGACGCCGACGCGAATCGCCTGATCCACGACGTACATGCCGAGACCGAGCGGATCTGGCTGACCGAACCCGCCGAGCTCGCCGAGCTGCACAGTGGCCTGATCCCTTCGGGTGCCGGCAGTTTCGAGACCGTGCTGCCCACCCTGCTGTTCGTCAACGGCGAGACCCGCCCGCTGGGCTACGCCTCCTACGGCGGCCTGGTCCGGGCGGCGGTGCAGGGCATGCCGATGGAGTCCCTGCGCCACATGACCCGCCTGCTGGTCGGCGTCCCGGCCGAGTTCCTGGGCTACTGCGGTCTGGAGCCGCTGTGGGCGTTCACCCAGCGCTTCCTGGCCTGCCTCGATCAGCTCGACCGCGACGACTTCCTGGCGGTGGTGAGCCAAATGGCGCTCTACGTCAACACTCTGGGCGCTTGGAACCTGCACCTGTACCCGTGGGAGACCGGCGATCACCTGCGCCAGCAGCGGCCCGCCGAAGTGGCCCGGCAGTCGTGAGCGAACATACCGAGGTCCTGGTCATCGGCGGCGGCGTCATCGGCACGTCGATCGCGTGCCGGCTCGCCGAGGCCGGGGTCGGCACCCTGCTGCTCGATCGCGGCGCGCTCGGCTCCGGATCGTCGGGAACCACCGCGGGCGTCGTCCGGACCTATTTTCCGGGCAATGCCCTCACCGGCGGCCTCGCCGTGCGCAGCCTCGCGGCCTATCACGACCTGGCCGACCGGACCGGGATCGATCTGGGCCTGCGGCGGGTCGGCTTCCTGGTTCTGTTCACCGAGGCGGACCAGGTCGCGGATTTCCAGCGTGAACTGGCCGATCAGCGGGCCGCGGGCGTCGAGGTCGAACTGGTCAGCGCCGCCGACGCGGTGCGGTACAACCCGCTGGTCGACCCGGACACGCTGGTGGCGGCCGCCTGGTCACCCGAGGCGTACGCCTGCGACCCGGCCGCGATCGTGCGCGGCTTCGCCGCGGCGGCCGAGCGGGCCGGGGCCGTCCTGCGCACCGGAACACCGGTCACCGCGATCGATCCCGACGGCGTGGTGCACACGCCCGCTGGCGACATCCGCGCCGGCACCATCGTCTGCGCGGCGGGGCCGTGGGCGGATCGGGTCGCCGCCATGGCCGACGTCCACCTGCCGGTGAGCACCTATCCCATCGACATGCTCCTCACCGAGGCGCCCGCGGTCGCCGCGAACCCCCTGCCGATGACCCTGCACCCGTCCAGCTTGCGCATTCGCTCCTGGGGCGACCGCATTCTCATCGGCATGGGCCGCCCGGCTCCGGACGAGTCCCGGGAAGCCTGGCTGGACAGAGTGTCCCGGCAGCTCGCCACCACCTATCCCGCGCTCGCGGGCCACCGCGTCGAGCACGGGTGGAGCGGTGACCTCGACGTCAGCCCGGACGGCACGGCCGTCATCGGACGTGATCCCTTCCGTCCCTTCGTCTACGCGGCGGGGTTCTCCGGCCAGGGCCTGTGCCAGGCGCCCGCCGCCGGCGAGATCGTCCGCGACCTGGTACTCGGCAGAGAAGGAAACAGTCATGATCGTCTTGGGGTGCAACGGTTTCACCCGAGTGGCGGAGTTCTTCGCCGATAACTTCGGCGCGGTCGGCCGGGACAAGCACTACCTCATGGGCCACGATGCGGGCGCGGCACTGCTGATCGACGGCGAGCTGGTCGCCGCCGTGGAGGAGGAGCGGCTCAATCGGGAGAAGAAGACCACCGACTTCCCGATCGACTCGGTGCGCTGGTGCCTCGACCACGCGGGGCTGGAGCTTTCCGACGTCGATCTGTTCGCCTTCCCGTGGCGGTGGGACACCGAGGTCGTGGGGCAGGTGCTGGCCGATATCTCCGCCGCGCCAATGGATCCGCTCGCTCAGCGACAGCTGTTGACGGGGATCCGTCAGCTGGCCGCCGAGGTGGTCGGCCCGGAGGCCATGCTGGCCGACTTCGCCGAGCGCACCGGCTTCACGCCCGATCCGAGCAAGGTGGTTTTCGTACCGCACCACTTCGCCCACGCCATGACGGGCTGGTATCTGGCCGGGATGCGGGACAGCGCCTTCCTCGTCAGTGACGGTCGCGCGGAACGATTCTCGGCGCTGATGGGCGAGATTCGCGGTGGCCGGATCAGCGTCTTCGACGGTTCGACGATCGGCTCGGAGAACTCGATCGGCATCCTCTTCAGCGCGATCACCCGCTTCCTCGGCTTCGTCCCCAACAACGACGAGTACAAGGTGATGGGCCTGTCCGGATACGCCGCTCCCCCGGTCCCCAACCCGTTCCTCGAGGATCTCGTCGAATTGCATGCGGGCGGCCGGTATTCGTTCCGCAGGCCGCTCGAGACGGACAACCCGCACGGCCTCGATCCCGTGTTCGAGCAGTATTTCGGCCCGTTCGAGGAGACCCTCGAATATCAGGCGAGGGTGGCCGCGGCCGCCCAGGAGATGCTGACCGTGGTCACGAACCACCAGCTCGTGGCGCTGGAGGCGGCGACCGACCTGAACCATCTGCTGTTCGAGGGCGGCGTGGCGTTGAACTGCCTCAACAACACTCCGCTGTTCGAGGGGTCGCGCTTCGAGGACATGGCCGTGAGTTTCGGTGCCAGCGATACCGGCATCGTCATCGGCGCGGCCGCGCACGCCTGGGCGAATCACCCGGACAACGCGGGCCGGGAACTGACGCCGTCATACGTGACTCCTTATCTCGGACCGGAATACGACGACGCGGCGATCGAACAGGCCCTGCGCGCGTTCGGCGATCGGGTGGGGTGGACCAGGCTCGGCGATGACGAGATCGTCGATCAGGTGTCGAAGCTGCTCACCGAGAAGGTGGTCATCGGCTGGTTCGAGGGCCGTCTCGAGCACGGCCCGCGGGCGCTGGGGCATCGCAGCATCCTGGCGAATCCGAAGTTCGCGGATATCAAGGACGTCATCAACACCCGCGTCAAGCACCGCGAACCGTTCCGCCCCTTCGCGCCGCTGGTGCTCGAGCCGGACGCGCCGCGGGTCTTCGAGATGGGCCGCAAAACCCGTTCTCCCTACATGACTTTCGTGTTCCCGGTCCGGCCGGAGTTCCGCGACGTCATCCCCGGCGCGACCCACGTGGACGGCACCTCGCGGGTGCAGACCATCACCGACGCCGGCACTCCGCGGCTGGCGGCGCTGCTGCGGCGGTTCACTGCGCTCACCGATGTGCCGTGCCTGATCAACACCTCGTTCAATGTGGCGGGCGAGCCGATCGTGTGCACCCCGGCCGACGCCCTGCGCACCTTCCTGGGCACCGAGATCGACTATGTCGTGCTCGGCAACTACCTCGTCACGAAAGCCGAACCGGCGAAATGACATTCGCATCCGGAGACCCGACGACGCTGCTGCTGTTGCGGCACGGCGAGACCGCGTTGACACCGGAGAAGCGGTTCTCCGGCAGCGGCGGATCGGACCCGCGCCTGTCCGAGGTGGGGCGCCGGCAGGCCGAGGCCGCCGCGGGCATGCTCGCGGCGCTCGGCCCGGTGGACGCGGTGGTGTCTTCGCCGCTGCGGCGCTGCCGGGAGACCGCCGAGGCGGCGGCGCGGCTGCTGGAGCTGGAGGTCCGGCTCGCCGGGGGCCTGCGCGAGGCGGATTTCGGCACCTGGGACGGGCTCACGTTCGCCGAGGTGCGGGACAAGTACCCGGACGAGCTGGCGGCCTGGCTGGCCTCTCCGGCGGCGATACCGGGCGAGACGGGCGAGTCGCTGGAATCGGTGACGCGCCGGGTGGCATGGTCCCGCGACAAGCTGCTCGCGCAGTACACGGGCCGAACGGTTTTGATCGTCTCGCACGTCGCCCCACTGCGGACGCTGCTCCGCTTGGCGCTGGGCGCACCGCCGGAATCCCTGTTCCGGATGGAGCTGGCGGCGGCGTCGGTGTCGGCGGTCTCCTACTACGGCGACGGCAGCTCGTCGGTGCGGTTCCTGAACGACACCTCGCATCTGCGCTGAATTCGACCGCCGCACAACGAAACAGGCCCAAGTTCTCCCGAGAACTTGGGCCTGTTTCCGTTTGTCGTCTACGCGCTGTCCGCGATCGAATGCACCGGAGCCACACTGTTGTTCGCGTGCCGCTCCACCTCGAAGGTCCGGATCAGATCCGCCGCCACGCTGACCGCGATGACGATGGGCTCCTTGCCGGTGATGTCCGGCAACCCGATCGGCGTCTTGATCCGCGCGATGGTGGCCGCGTCGAAGCCGCCCTCGGTGGACAGCCGCTTCTGGAAGCGCGCCCACTTCGCGGCCGAGCCGATCAGGCCGATCGAGCCGAGATCCGGTGTGCGCAAGGCGGTATCGCAGAGCGCGGCGTCCTCGGCGTGATCGTGGGTCATGATCAGCACGTGGGTGCCCGGAGGCAACTCACCGATGACTTCCTCGGGCAGCATCAGCGGCCGGTGCACGTGCACCTGCGCCACCGCGTCGTCGAGCACGGCGAGCCGCTCATCGGCGAGTTGCTCCGGGCGGGTGTCGATCAGGTGCAGGTCCATTTCCTGGCGGGCCAGGATGCGGGCCAGCTCGTAACCCACGTGTCCCACACCGAAGATCGCGACCGCCGGCACCACGGGCAGCGGCTCCAGCAGCACGCTGACCGCGCCGCCGCAGCACTGCACGCCGTGCCGGTTGGTGACCTTGTCGTTGAGGGCGAAGTCCATGATCTCCGTCTGCGGATCGGACGCCGCGAGCAGCTCGCGCGCCCGGTCGATGGCGACGGCCTCGATATTGCCGCCGCCGATCGAACCCCAGGACTCCGTCGCTCCCACAACGAGTTTCGCGCCCGGTTTGCGGGGCGCGTGACCGCGCACGGTCGCGACGGTCACCAGCACGCCGGGCTCCCGGCGTGCTCGCAATCGCTCGACCGCGGCGATCCAGGTCATGTCAGACTCCGCTCAGCGCGGTCGCGCCGGTGACGGCGTGGCCGTTACTGCCGTTACTGCCATTGCCATTACTGCCATTGCCATCACTGCCATTGCCGTTGTGGCCGTTGCCGTTCAGCGCGTGGCCGTTGGTGACGTAGCCCTGCACGGCGGGCTTGCCCTGGCGGGCGCCCTCGATGGCCCAGTACACCGACTCCGGCGTCGCGGGCGAGGCCAGATCGACACTGGTGCCGGCCGGACCGAACGCGGCGGCGGCCTGCCGCAGCGCCTCTCGCACCGAGAAGGCCAGCATGAGCGGCGGCTCGCCGACGGCCTTGGAGCCGTAGACCGCGCCCTCTTCGGTGGCGTCCTCGAGCAGCGTCACGTTGAACTCCTCGGGCATCTCCGAGAAGGACGGCAGCTTGTAGGTGCTGGCCGCCTGGGTCAGGAACCGGCCGCGGTTGGGGCCGTCGCTGGTGTCCCAGCGCAGGTCCTCCAGCGTGAGCCAGCCCGCGCCCTGCACGAACCCGCCCTCGACCTGGCCGACGTCGATCAGCGGCGAGAGGCTGTCGCCGACATCGTGCACGATGTCCACGCGGCGGATCTGGTAGCCGCCGGTGAAGCCGTCCACCTCGACCTCGGTCGCGGCCGCGCCGTAGGCGAAGTACTTGAAGGGCGAGCCCTGGAAGATCTTCGCGTCCCAGTGCAGGCCCTCGGTGCGGTAGTAGCCCGACGCCGAGAGCTGCACCCGCTGGAAGTACGCGGTGTGCACCAGGGTGTCCCAGTCCAGCGTCTTGTCACTGCCGAGCAGGGTGGCGACACCGTCGATGATGCGAACGTCGGAAGCGTTGCCGCCCAGCTGGGTTGCCGCGACCTGAACCAGCCGCGAGCGCAGCTGCTCACAGGCGTTCTTGATCGCGCCGCCGTTGAGGTCCGCGCCGGAGCTGGCCGCGGTGGCGGAGGTGTTGGGCACCTTGTCCGTTCGCGTCGGCGCCAGCCGCACCTTGTGCAGCGGGATGCCCAGCGTGGTCGCGGCGACCTGCATCATCTTGGTGTGCAGGCCCTGGCCCATCTCGGTGCCGCCGTGGTTGATCAGGACGGAACCGTCCTTGTAGATCAGCACCAGCGAACCGCCCTGGTTGAAGGCGGTCAGGTTGAACGAGATACCGAACTTGATGTTGGTGATCGCCAAGGCGCGCTTGGTGTTCGGATGCGCGGCGTTGAACGCCTCGATCTCGCGCTGACGCTCGGCCCAGTCGGCGTTGTCCTGGGTCTGATGCCAGATCTTGCCGATGCGATCGGTCTGCCCGACCGGCTGACCGTAGGGCGTGGTCTGGTTGGGCGCGTAGAAGTTGCGCTCACGCAGCTCCGCCGGATCCAGGCCCATCAGGGGGGCGCAACGGCCCATGATGTCCTCGATCACGATCATGCCCTGCGGGCCGCCGAAACCACGGAATGCGGTGTTGGAGACCGTGTTGGTCTTGGCGATGCGACCCGCGACGTGCGCGTTGGGGATCCAGTACGTGTTGTCGATGTGGCACAGCGCGCGGGCCAGCACCGGCTCGGACAGGTCCAGGCTCCAGCCGCCGTCGGCGGTCAGGGTGGCGTCCAGGGCTTGAATGCGCCCCTCGGCGTCGAAGCCGATCTTCCAGCTGGAGTGGAAGCCGTGCCGCTTGCCGGACATGGTCAGGTCCTGGGTTCGGTTGAGCCGCAGGCGAACCGGGCGACCGGTGAGCTTGGCGCCGAGCGCCGCGATGGCCGCGAACCCGTGCGGCTGCATCTCCTTGCCGCCGAAGCCGCCGCCCATGCGCAGGCACTGCACGGTCACCTCGTGGCTGTGCAGCCCGAGGACGTGCGCGACGATCTCCTGCGTCTCGGACGGGTGCTGGGTGCTGGACTGGATGAAAACCTGTCCGGCCTCGTCGATCTGGGCCAGCGCGCAGTGGGTCTCCAGGTAGAAGTGCTCCTGGCCCTTGAACTCGAACTCGCCCTCGAAGATGTGAACCGAGTTGGCGAAACCCTCATCGATATCGCCGCGGATCATGGTCGGACGGGCACCGTGGAAGCTCTCGACCTCGATGGCCTCACGCACGGTGATCAGCGAGGGCAGCTCCTCGAGCTCCACCTCGACCGCGGCCGCGCCCAGGCGCGCCGCCTCCAGGGTGTCGCCCAGCACCCACGCGACCGCGTGGCCGTTGAACATGACCTCTTCGGGGAACAGCGGCTCGTCGTGCTTCATGCCCGCGTCATTGACGCCGGGCACGTCGGCGATGGTGAGCACCCGGATCACGCCGGGCACCGCCATCGCGGGCTCGGTGTTCAGCGCCTTGATCTTCCCGTGGGCCTTGAAGACCTGGACCGGGTAGGCGTGCAGGCAGTCCTTGGTGCGGAACACCAGGTCGTCGGTGTAGAGCGCGGTGCCGGTGACGTGCAGCGACGCGCTCTCGTGCGGCATCGGCACACCGACAACCGGCTTCTCCGGGCGTTCGGAAAGATGACTCATGACTCCGCCTCGCTAGCGCTCGGCTCCGTCAAGAGCCATGGACGCTGTGTCTTCGATTCGCTCGCAAGCTCGCTCATGACAGCACCGCCTCGGTGGTCTGCGCGTACAGCTTCTTCAGGCTCTGGCCGAGCATCGCGGCTCGGTACTCGGAGCTGGCGCGGTGATCGTTCATCGGCGTGCCCTCCGACGCCAGCACCGCGGCGGCGGCCTCGACGGTCTCGGTGGACCACGCCTTGCCGACCAGCGCTTCCTCGGTGTCGCGGGCGCGGATCGGGGTGGCGGCCACGCCGCCCAGGCCGATGCGGGCCTTCGTGACGACGCCGTCCTCGATGTCGAGCGCGAAAGCGACAGCGACACTGGAGATGTCGTCGAAACGCCGCTTGGCGATCTTGTGGAACGCCGTCACCCGCGACAGCGGCAGCGGGATGCGCACGGCGCGGATCAGCTCGTCCGCGCGGCGCACGCTCTGCCGGTAGCCGGTGAAGTAGTCGGCCAGCTCGACCTCGCGCTCACCGTCGGCGGAGGCGAGCACCACCGACGCACCGAGCGCGAGCAGCGCCGGCGGGCTGTCACCGATCGGCGAACCGGTACCCAGGTTGCCGCCGAAGGTGGCGTTGTTGCGGATCAGGCGCGAGGCGAACTGCGGGAACAGCTGCGCCAGCAGCGGCACGCTGCCGTCGAGGCGACGCTCGATCTCGGTGAGCGGCACGGCCGCGCCGATCAGGATGTGATCGTCGGCGACGGTCAGCTCGCGCAGTTCGGGCAGGCGGTCGATGCCGATGGCGTAATCCGCACGGCGCGAACGAATGTTGACCTCGACGCCCCAGTCGGTGGAACCGGCGACGAGGATCGCGTCGGGGCGGTCACGCAGCAGCCGCACGGCCTCGGCCAGGGTCTCCGGGCGGCGGAAGGTGCGGCCGTCCTGGCTGTAATCGGTGGCGACGGGCGCGGGCGCGTCCTGCTCGCGGCGCTGCGCGAACGGGTCGTCGGCCTCGGGCGCGCCCAGCGCGTACGCGGCGTCCCGGATCGGGCGGTAACCGGTGCAGCGGCACAGGTTTCCACTCAGCGAGTGCAGGTCGAAGCCGTTGGGGCCGTGCTCGTGATCGTGCGACTCGGCGTCGTGCGACTCGGTCTCGGCCGACGCGGCGGCCTTACCGGCGCAGCGGTTGGGCCGGTAGTACTCCGAGGCCATGCTGCAGATGAATCCGGGTGTGCAGTAACCACACTGGGAACCACCGCGCACCGCCATCTCCTGCTGCACGGGGTGCAGTTCGGTGGGGGTGCCCGAGCCGTCGAGGGTCGCGAGGCCCTCGGCCGTCACGATCTCCTGGCCGTCGAGCGCGGCGACCGGAACCAGACAGGCGTTGATGGCGACCCAGTCGGTCTTCTCCGCCACGCCGGGGCGGGCGACCATGATCGAACAGGCGCCGCATTCGCCCTCCGCGCAGCCTTCCTTGCTGCCGGTGATACCGCGGTCACGCAAGAAATCCAGGACCGTCGTATGGGGTGCCGCCGGGGAAATCGGGGTGACTTTCCCGTTCACCGTGATCCGCGCGTCTACCATGGCACAACCTCATTTCGCTGCGCGGTGGATGGGATAATCCTAGTCGCCATTTCAGGAGCTTTCTATTTCGGTGACGCCGCCCGAGTACCCGGAGCGCGAATCGGCACGAGAGGCATGCCGAGGGCCGTGACAGAGATCGAAATGTGCCGGGGGCCGCGTTCGGGGCACGCCGGAAAAGGGCAGCTCAGAAGCCGTGCGCTACACGACCCGGAACCCAGGCGGTCCGGTGAGCCAGGTGGCGCAGATCGGCGGTGTCATCCATGGGAATGTTCGACATCCGACTCGCCTCCTTCCAGCAGCTCACATGTGTCGGTAACCCCGAAAGTACGTGGCGCGGAGCACATTGGTCAAGCCGACGAAGGGGGGTCGCGAAGAGTTTGCACGAACCTATGACCAGGGGTTCCGCGACCGAGAGGCGAATCGGTTTATCGCACAAATAAACACGCTTTTGTCAGAAGATACGAATGGGCTCTCGTATTACGTACCGCCGCTTGTGGCTTCCGACAGGAGATTGTGGGTACCCGGTCGATATGTTCGCCATCGTCGCCGCCGTCCTCTTCGCGATCGCCCTGCTGCTCGAGCTCGCCGATCGCACCACGGGCACCGCGGTCAATGTTTTCGTCATCGCCGGACTGCTCGGCCTGGCCCTGCACATGGCCGGGTTCAGCGCCCGGGTCTCGCGTCCCCGTCAATGGGGCTCCCGCTCGCGCTGGGGCCGCCGTCGCGTCTGATCGCCGACCGGCGGGAGTCGGTGCGCTCGAGTAGATTTCCGCGCATGAGTTTTCTGGGTGGGGTGTTCGGCGCCAAACGCAAGCAGGAGCAGTTCGGGGAGCAAGCGCTGGCCATGGTGCGCGCACAGAACGGGGTCGCGGAGGCCGCCTTCGACGCGGACGCGTTCAAGATCCGCTACACGATGCAGAACGGGGAATGGGGGGAGATCAATCTGACGACGGTGTTCAGGCGGACCCGGTCGGTCACGCCGCGCGAGGCCAACCGGATGCTGTTCACGTTCGTCATGGACAGCCCGGGGCTGAGCGAGCGGGAGAACCCCGAGGGCTGGGAGGCCGCGGCCCCGCTGCTGCGGCCGATCATCCGGCAGGCCACGGATCTGGACGCCCGCACGCAGGGCCTGCGGATCGGGGACCACACCCTCTGGCGGCCGGTCCTGCCCTGCTTGATCGAAACCGTCGTGCTGGATCAGCCGACGTCCATGCAACGCGTCCATCCCTCGCAGCTCGCGGAATGGGGTGTCGACGCCGAGACCGTGTTCGCCACGGCCCGAGCCAATCTCACCGGTGCGGCCCTGGACACCGTGGCCCGCTACGAACCCGGCTCGAAGGGCGGTCTGCTGCACATCCCGGACACCAGCGGGGACCTGTACGCGGGCGCGCTGCCGCTGGTCGACGGCTGGCTGGAGGGCATCGGCCGCAAGGCCGGGGCGCGGCCGATCGTCTTCGTCGCGCAGAACACCGGCGTGCTGGTGGGCGCGGAGTACTCGGCGCAGCACGTGCTGCACCTGGTGAACTCGGCTCGCGAGCTGTTCGACAACGCGGTCCGCGAGGTCTCGCCGGTCCCGTACACGCTGGACGAGGCGGGTCGGCTGGTGCCCTACCGGGTGTCGCGAGAACATCTGGCGTGGAAGGAGATCCGGTCCGCGGAGGCGACCTTGGCCGCGAATGTCTATGGCGCCCAATACAAGCACCTGCGCGCGGATCTCGACGCCGGGCGCACCGAGGACTTCGCCGCCAAGGTGATGCACTTCCGCATGAAGGACGGCACCGAATCGACGATGGCCGCCTGGACCGACACCGTCCCCACCCTGCTCCCCCGCACCCACAATGTCAGCCTCACCGACCTGAACACCGGTGAAACCATCGCCGTCCCTTGGGATTCCCTGGCCGCCGAGGTCGATCTCAGCCCGGTGGAAGGCATCTACCCCGACCGGTATCGCGTCGAGTTCCACCCCGGTGCGGAGACCATGGACCGTCTCCGCGCCGGATCGCGGATCGACTGACTCAGTTCCCCTGCGCGGCAGCCGAAATCGGCTGCCACTTGCGCCAGGTCTCCAGGCGGGACTCGTAGTCGGCGGTAGCGATGGCCAGCGGGAGCTCGCCGAGGAAGAAGCGCAGGGGCGGTTCTTCGGCGTCGACGACGGCCAGGACAGCCGGGCCGGTGGCGGTCGGCTCGCCGCGCTTGACGGCATTGCGCTGGGCGGCGCGGGCCGCGCGGGCCGGATCGTAGGCCGGGTTGGGGGTGGCGTGGCGGGCCGAGGGGCCCGCCCAGTCGGTGGCGAAGCCGCCCGGCTCGATCAGGGTGACGTGGATGCCGAAGGGGGCGACTTCCTGAGCCAGGGACTGGGAGAAGCCCTCGAGGGCCCACTTGGAGGCATGGTAGGCGCCGAGGTTCTGGAAGGCGGAGATGCCGCCGATGCTGGAGACCTGCAGGATGTGGCCGCCGCGCTGGGCGCGCAGGATGGGCAGGGCCGCCTGGGTGACCCACATGGCGCCGAAGACGTTGGTCTCCAACTGATCTCGGAATTCCTGCTCGGTGAGTTCCTCGATCATGCCGAACTGGCCGTAGCCAGCATTGTTGACGACGACGTCGAGGCGGCCGAAGTGGGCGGCCGCCTGCTCGACGGCGGCGAAGTCGGCGGCCCGGTCGGTGACGTCGAGCCGCAGCGGAAGAAAGGTGTCCGGGTACTTGGCGACGATGTCGTCGAGGGTGCTCAGGTCACGCGCGGTGCCCGCGACGCGATCGCCACGCCCGAGGGCGGCCAGTGCCCATTCCCGTCCGAAACCCCTCGAGACGCCGGTAATGAACCACACTTTGCTCATGGTCATCGACCATAACCAGTTGGAGTGCACTCCAAGCAAGGGTGCGAATCCTTCCGATCGGGCATGGACCGTTTCCGCCGTTCATGGATATTGCGAGCCAGCTCACAGCCGTGGCATAGTGAGCGCGGCATATTGAGACTGTGCAGTCTCACAAGTGGGAACAGGGTGAGGAAGTGGGTCGATGAGGACCAGGCGATTGACCGGCCGGATGCTGCGGCTCGGGACCATGGCCATCAGCGCGGTGGCGGTGACGGGGCTGATCGCGGGCCCGGCGCAGGCCGATCCGGCCACCCCGGCGCTGCCGCCGATCCAGCCCGCGCAGCTGCTGCCGCTGCCGCCCGAACTCGATCCCGGCTTCTACAACCCGCCCGCCGAGGTGGTGGCGGCCGCCGCCCCCGGCGAGATCATCGCGGCCCGGCAGGTGAATGTCGCCAATTTCGGGCTCATCCCCCTGAACGTGGACGCGTGGCAGGTTTCCTACCGCTCCAACAACTCTCGCGACGAGGCCATCCCGGCGGTGGCCACGCTGATCAAGCCGCGCGGCACCGCCCCGACGCCGCGCAAGCTGCTCTCGGTGCAGATCGCCGAGGATTCCACCGCGGGCTACTGCAGTCCCTCCTATGCGCTGCAACAGTTCTCGGCGTCCGCCTTCGTCGGCCAGATCGTCGCGCCCGCCGAGTTCCTGTTCGCGCAGGCCGCGCTGCAGAAGGGCGACGCGGTGGTGATCCCCGACCACCAGGGCCCGAACTCGGCGTACGCGGCGGGCCCGCTGGGCGGGCGGATCACCCTGGACGGCATTCGCGCCGCCACCTCCTTCGCACCACTGGGCGTCGGGGCGGGCGCGCCGGTGGCCATGTACGGCTACTCGGGCGGTTCCATGCCCACCATGCACGCCGCGGAACTGCGCAAAACCTATGCGCCGGAACTGAATATCGTCGGGGCGGCGTCCGGCGGCACCGGCGCGGATCTGGGCAACGCCCTGCTGATGGCGAACAATCAGGCGACCTCGGGCCTGGTGCTCGGCGCGGTGCTGGGCCTGGCCCGCGAGTACCCGGACTTCAACGCGCTGCTGGACCAGAAGCTCAACCCGCTCGGCCAGCTGCTGCGCGCGGTGAAGGCGCCGTTCTGCGTGCAATACCAGTCCGAGCTGCTGCCGTTCCTGAACATCACGGGTTTGATCAATTCGCCTGACCCGCTACAGGAACCGGCGATCAAGGCCATGCTCGACGACACTCGGCTCGGCAAGAGCCTGCCGGACATGCCGGTGTTCATGTGGCATTCCAAGTGGGACGAGATCCTGCCGCTCGGCTCGGCGAACCAGCTCGTGAACACCTACTGCCAGGACCCGAAGGCCCAGGTGACCTACACCCGCGACTGGGCCAGCGAGCACATCGTCGCCGAGGTGGTCGGCGGGCCGGCCGCGCTCATGTGGCTGTTCGACCGGCTCGATGGAGTTCCCGCGCAGCCGGGTTGCTCGACCACCGATTCCCCGTCCATGCTCGGCACCCCCGGCGAGCTGCAGACCCTGGGTGACACTCTCGGCGAGACACTCGCTTCGTTCTTCGGCAAGCCGATCGGGGCCTGACCGAATCGAGGGGTGCGGGCCCGCCGGATACGAATTCGGCGGGCCCGCTACCGCGATAGCACCGACTCACCGAATGTGACCCAGGCCACCATTGATGCGGCGCATTCGAGTCATGGTGCGATAACGGCTCATTCGCGAAAGTAACGCTCGGAAGTCCTGGGACGACGTGTCCGGTGGTAGATGGCCCGACCTGCACAGGGGGCCTGACGGTTCACTGTCGGGGTGAAATGGGGATTCGGGCATGGATATTCGCGACTTCTTCAAACGACATCGCATGGTGGCGTCGGTCGCGCCGATCGCGGCGCTCGGCGTGGCGGTGGCGGTCGCGGCGACATTCGCGGTGACGTCTTCACCGGACTCGAAGCAGGCCGCCCCGGCGTTGAAAGCCTCGGTCACCGAATGCCATGACATGGTGACCATCTCGGTCGCCGGCCGCAATGACTCGCCGCAGGCGGGCACCACGAAGATGCTGGTCGACGCCAATGGCAACGAGCTACCGGCGGCGCTGTCGGACGACTACCAGAGCCACTGGGTGGATCCGGTGGTGAACGCGCCGAGCGGGTCGGTCGACTCCAACTCGTACTGGGCCGTGTACGTGTCCTACCCGGCGAACCTGAACAGCTACGAGGACGCCGTGAACACCGGTGTCGCCAATACCGAGCAGGTCATGCGCGATATCTCCGCGGCCTGCCCGAACACCAAGTTCGCCATTGTCGGCTACAGCGAGGGCGCGGACGTCACGCGCCGCGTCGCCATGGAGATCGGCCACCAGAACGCCGGGGCCGACGGCAAGTACGGGATCGTGGACCCGGGCAATGTGGCCGGTGTCGTGATCCTGGCCGACTCGGGTCGCTCGGCGGGCGACGGACCGTTCATCGGGGCCAAGGATCCCAGCCACCCCGACAATTTCAACCAGAGCTATCAGAACAACAAGGACGTCGCGGGCGGTCAGGGCGCACTGGCCGACCACCAAGGTGACTTCGGCTCGCTCAACGGCCGCATCGCGTCCTTCTGCTCCGACGGCGATCTCACCTGCGCCGCGCCGCAGAACATCTCGCTGCTGCAGCTGGCCATCAACGTCGGCCGCCAGATCAATGTCGACCAGCTCCAGAACGACGGCACCGTCACCCCCGCCACCGGCATCGATGTGGCCGTGACGCTGGGCAAGATCGCGGGCAACGCCTTCGCCGACATCGCGCACAACCCCGGCTGGTGGACCAGCAAGGAAACCTTCCTCGACGTCCTGCTCAAGGTGTCGCAGCCGGATTACAAGCCCAACCAGGACAATCCGACGCCGGTGGCCGCGAGCAATATCGAGGCCCAGAACATGTCGCCGCTGGCCTACCTGCCGCAGAAGGTGTTCAACGAGGTCATCGGGCTGATCACCACCAACCAGAACACCATTCCGGTGCTGCTGAACGATCCGTACAACCTGACCCTGGGCCCCAACGGCACCGGCCACCACTTCGACTACTGGCACGACCAGAACCCGGACAACGGCAAGAACGTCTCCTCCGCGGACTACGCGGCGGCCTGGCTCACCGAGCTGGCCAAGGAGGCGCAGGCGGGCACGCTGAACCCGAAGACGCTCACCTCGACGCCGACCACCACGACCAAGGCGCCCAACGCGCTGGCCCTCGCGCCCACCACCCTCACCTCCGGAACCACCACGCCGGCAACCGGTTCCACGACTCCGGTGAGCGGCACCAGCACCCCGGCCACCACCACGCCGCCGACCACCACCACGGTCCCGCCGACCACCACGGTCACCCCGGATCCGGCGTCGACGACCACGCCGCCGGTCACGACCACCACCACCCCGCCGGTGACCACCACGACGGTACCGCCGACCACCACCACGCCGGTCACCACGACCCCGGCGACCACCACGCCCGGCCACTGACAGAACGAGAATGCGCTGGTGCCGCACCCTTTTCGGGGTGCCGCACCAGCGCATTTCTCGTTGTGAGCGACCGGCTCAGCGAATGCTGAACCAGACCAAGCTGCCCAAACCCGCGACCAGGCAGTAGATCGCGAAGGGCGTCAGGGTCTTGGTCTCGAAGTAGGCTGTGAGGAACTTGACCGAGATATAGGACATGACACCGGCCACCAGGCTGCCCGCGAACGCGGGACCGAGGATGGCGTGGTTCTCGTGCTTGAACAGCTCGGGCATCTTCAGCACGCCCGCCGCCAGGATGACCGGGGTGGCCAGCAGGAAGGCGAAGCGGGCGGCGTCCTCGTGGCGCATGCCCTTGAACAGGCCCGCCACGATGGTGCTGCCCGAACGGCTGATGCCGGGGAAGAGCGCGGCGATCTGGGCCGCGCCGATCAGGGTGGCGTCCCGAATGCTCAGGCGGGACAGGCGCACATCGGAGGCGCGGTCCGGGTCGGTCATGGGGAGCACGATGGTGTCCTCCATGGAGAGGTCGCCGGTGCGGCCGGTGGGGCTGGAGAACCGGAACTCGGGTTCGTGCTCGCGCTTGCGCATGAGCTCCGCGGACAACAGCACGAAGCCGTTGATCGCCAGGAAGATCGAGGTCGGAATCGGGTTGCCGAGGTAGTGCCGGACGAGCTTCTCCAGCAAGAGTCCGGCCAGGCCGACCGGGATCGTCGCGATCACCAGCAGGACGCCCAATCTCGCTTCGGGCGTACGGATTTGGCGCGTCGTGGCCACATCCCACAGACCGCGCAGAATGCGCACCCAGTCGCGCCAGAAGAAGATCACCAGGGCCAGCGCGGTGGCGACGTGCATGGCCACCAGCAGCGCCAGATAGGGGGAATCCTTGGCCGACATGCTCAGATCATCGGCCCACTTGCCACCGGCCCAGGCGGGCAACAGGATGCTGTGGCCCAGGCTGGAGACCGGGAACAGCTCACTCACCCCTTGCAGTGCGCCGACGACGATCGATTCCAGATAACTGATGGCCATTCAGATTCCTGTCGGTGAGGCTGCGGAGATCCGAACACCCCGATCGGGCGGGGCAGCTCGCTTGGCGAGGCTACTCGATCCGGTAGCGGTGTGCGCACACACGGTGGATCGGAGGAGGATGATGCGGCAGGATGAGAACGATCGGTATACCACTACCGGCGGGCGGAGGCGGAAATGCGGGCAGAGCTGACGGATTGGATGTCGAAGGGGAACTACTTCGACTTCGACGGACATCGGATCTTCTACGTCCGGGAGGGCAAGGGGCCCACCCTGCTGCTCATCCACGGGTATCCGTTCAATACCTACGACTGGCATCGCATCTGGCCGGATCTGACCGCCCACTACGACGTGATCGCGCCCGACATGCTCGGCATGGGGTTCTCGGACAAGCCGATCCGGCACCATTACAGCGTGCTCGAGCACGCCGATATGCACGAGGCGCTCCTGCGCCACCTCGGGGCCGGTGAAACTCTGCTGCTGGCACACGATCTCGGTGTCAGCGTGGCGCAGGAATTGCTGGCCCGCCGGCTCGAGGGAACCGAGGGGCCGGATATCCGGGCGGTGGTGCTGCTCAACGGCGGACTCTTCTACGAGGTGTACCGCCCGCGCGTGGTGCAGAAATTGCTGGGCACCCCGCTCGGACACCTCGTGGGACCACTGCTGTCCGGCACCGGCGTCACCGACGTGGCCGTGCGCGAGATGTTCGGCCCGGACACCAAGCCCGACGCCGACGACATGCGGACACTGCGCGAGGTGCTGCTGTACGGCAACGGCCGCTTCGTCAATCACCTGGTCGGCCGGTTCGTGGCCGAGCGCGCCGTCCACCGCGACCGCTGGGCCGAACCACTGATCCGCAAGGTGGTGCCGACCCGCCTGATCAACGGCCCGCTGGACCCGAATTCCGGTGCGCACCTGGTCGCCCGCTACCGCGAACTGGTGGCCGATCCGGATGTGGTCAGCCTGCCGGGCATCGGCCACTGGCCCCAGCTCGAGGACCCGGCCGGAGTATTCAATGCGGCGCACGCATTCCTGCGCACCGCGAATTAGACCCGGACGCAATCCCATTGCGCGACGCGGAGCCGGGCTGCGTGGAATACTTCGGCGATATGCAGTACAGGGGATTCGACAATCCCGACGCCGGCGAGGATCCCGAGTTAGCTCAAGCTCGCATCTTCCTGGATGAATTGGAAAGGCATGTAGTCAAACTGACCCGGCGATTGCAGACCGCACCCACCCCGGAAGCCCGGCAGTCACTCAATGCCGAACTCTCCACGGTGCGCCGGTACGTCGATCGCATTCACCGCAGATTCCCGGGAATCGCCGTCGCGCAGCCATTTCGCGCCTCGCCGCCCGGAGCGCCCGCGCTCTAGTCATCACTGGGCGAGCTGAGCACGCCAGCGTTCGGCGGAACGGACCATGTCCAGGCCCACCCGCTGCAGGTATTCGCTCATGCCCAGCAGCCGCACGCCGGCGGGAGTGGCGCTGCCCAGCGCGTCCGCGCCGTCGCGAGCCTTGGCGGCCAGCCGCTCGTTGTTTCGCGCGCCCGCGAGAGTGGTTCGGTACCAGGCTGATTCGTCGATGAAGTAACGATCGCGGCGGGTGCCCTGATCCCGGTCCCGCCGGATCAGCGCCTGCTCCTCGAGGTAGCCGACCGCCGCCGACACCGTCGCGGGACTCACCCGCAGATGTGTCACCAGCTCGGCCGCGGTGAGACTCCCCGAATCCGCGGCATACAGCCGAGCCAGCACCGCCGACGCCATCTTGGGCATCCCCGTCTGCGCGAAGAGCTCGGCGAACTCGGAGCTGAACCCGTCCAGCAGCACCGGACTGCGCCCGTATTCATCGACGCCGGAAGGCTTTTCGGCCAGCTTGGGCCGTGGCACGCGGCGGCGCGAGCGCACCGCGGTGGCGGCCTGGGCCACCTCGGCGCGATAGCGGACCGGCCCGCCGTTGCGGGTCACCTCCCGGCTCACGGTGGAGGTGGGACGGTTGAGCTGGCGAGCGATGTCGGCATAGCCGCGCCCGCGGGACAGACCCGCGGCGATCAGACGGCGATCCTCCTGGCTGAGTCTTCCTCCGGGCATCGGAGCGGCTCCTTCATCAGAATGCCGCCGAAGCGGCGCGGCTCCAACCTATTGCAACACACGACCTGCGCGATTGCATTAGGCTTCGGCCGCGTCGAACGGCGAATTCCCGTGTCCAACAGGCGTTATCCCGTTCTCTCTGGCATTCGTTCATTGCCCGCATTGTGAACGCAACGTAGCGTTCGCCCTAGTTCGAATCCAGCGCCGCCACCACCATGCGCGCAATGGCCGCGGTCGCAGTGACATTCGGATGGAAGGGAGTGGTCGCGGCGGCCGGAATCAGCGGCTCGATCCACCGCGGCCCCACGGGCTGACACATGTCGTGACCGGGCACTCCGAAGACATCGACGCCGATCGCGCCCGCACGCCGGGCCTCGTCGAGTTGAACGGCCGCCAACCGGCCGATCACCGACCGCACGTAGGGCACATCGCCGCGAGCGAAAGGCGCTGCGGGATAACAACTCCCCGACTCCGGAAGCGGGCTCGCGTAATCGATGACCACGATCCGCGCCCGCGGCGCCCGATCGCGGATACCGCGCAGCACGGCCGCGATATGCGGACGAATCTCGTTTTCCAGGCGATCGGCGAGCCGATCCACCCCACCGGATTCGTAATAACGCTTCAGCGGCAACGAAATTGGCGACATTCTCGCGGGAACGGAAGCGGCCCGGTGTCCCGTAATGGTCGAGTAGGTCGCCCACCGCCGCATAGGAATCCCCCAGTGCCACATATCTTCCGACGGCGGATGCGGCATGTGCGTGTTCACTCAGATCGAGGATCGGCTCGCCGAGAGATCCGCGAGCACGCTGAAGTCCATGACGTCCGCCGCGGCCAGGAAAACCGGCTGGGTGGTGTGCGCTCCCCGCACCCGCACCTCACCACGCGGGCCGCCGTAACCGACTCGCGCCGCGCCGCGCTCGATGACGCGCACGTCCAGGCTGCGCGCCGCCTCCGCCAGCGAGGCGAACAAGAGCAGACCCTCGTAACAGGATTCGCCGATATTGTTCAGCGTCGGGGCCAGCTGGCCGAAACGCGCGGTGTAGCGGCTGCCGAACGCCATGCCCTCGTTCGACACCAGACTCTCGAAATAGCCGGAGGCCGTGAACAATCCGCGCGCACTGTCGGGTCCGCCCGCCAGTAGTACGTCCTCGCCGATCATCATGCTCAACCGTAGCCGCCCGTCGTCCAGGCCGGACGCGGCGAACGCCGAGTTGAACGCCGCGCCGTCCGCGCCGACCATGAACATCAGCACGCCCTGCGCGGGCGAACGGCGGATCAGCTCCAGCGCGCCGCCGAAATCGCGCCCGCCCAGCGGCACGAACACCTCACCCACCACGTCGATATCCGTGCCGCCCGCGAATTCCCGTGTCGCCCTCGCAGTTTCACGCGGCCAGACGTAGTCGTTGCCGACGATGCACCAGCGTCGCACGCCCAGCTCCGAACGGAGCCAGCGCAATGCGGGGAACAGCTGCTGGTCCGGGGTCTCCCCCACCATGTAGACGCCGTCGGAGTCCTCGCCGCCCTCGTAGAAGGTGGTGTAGATGTAGGGCACCCGGCCGGCGGTGTGCGGGGTGATCACCTTGCGGGCATTGGACAGGTGCCAGCCCACCACCCCGTCGATCATGCCCAGGCTCACCATGCGGTCGATCTGCGCGGCCAGCACCGGCAGCGGGGCTCCGGCGTCGACGGTGTGCAGCCGGACCGGGCGCCCGAGAATCCCGCCGACGGCATTGATGTCCTCGACGGCCAGCGTCGCGCACGCCTCACAGGACGGCCCGAACAGGCCGGCGGGCCCGCTCGTGGGCACCACCAGGGCGAGGTCCACCGTGGCCCGGCGGGACCGGAAGGGTCGTGGCGTCATCGATTCTCACCACCGTCGTGTCTGGCCGCCCACCGTTGTGACTGGCTGTGCGGGTCCCGGTACGGCGCGGTACCCGGGAAGGGGACGATAGTACCGTTTCCGGCGTGTATCGGAATACCGGCGCGGCCCTATAGTGACCCCGATGAACAGTCCTGACGCGCGCGTGCTCATGTTGCTCGCCGGTGAGCGCACCATCGCCGAACGCGGGCCCGATGTGGCCCTGCGCGATATCGCGGTGGCGGCTGGACAGCGCAACAACTCCGCGGTGCACTACCACTTCGGTTCCCGGGACGGGCTCATCACGGCGATCATCGAGCGGCACCAGCCCGCGTTGGAGGCCAAGCGCACCGAACTGCTGGCCGCGCACGAGGCCGCGGGCGCGCCCGACAGCGTGGCCGCGCTGGTCGAACTCCTGGTGCGACCCATGTTCGACGTGCCCTACGCCGAGGGGTCCACCCATTACGCGCGGTTCCTCGAGCAGGCGCGCGCGCATCCGGCGGTGAGCGGGCCCGATCTGCACGAGAAGCGCTGGCACGCGACCCGGATCATCGTGGGGCGGCTCTACCGCGCGATGCCCGAGCTGACCCCGGCGCAGCGCACCTACCGGCTGCGGGCGATGAGCACCGTCATGTTCGCCCTGCTCGCCGACTACGAACGGCAGGACCTGCCGACCGCCGCCGAGCGAGAAGACGTGCAGGGCAACATCATCGCCATGATCGTCGGGCTGCTGACCGAACCCGTAGCCCGTCAGGGCGCGGCGGTGCGGGCGTCGGGATCGAAGCCGCCGGGGATCTCGTAGACCAGGCCGGTGAAGGTGATGCCGAACAGCCGCCCCGCCGAGAAGCCCTGGCCGCCGCGGCCGTACTGCACCTCACTGGTCATCTGCGGTCCGAAGCCCAGCACGCAGTACTGACCGGGAGCGTCGACGCGCACGACCTGACCGGAGGGGTTGAACGGCAGCACCGGGCGCTCCACCGAATCCAGGGTGAGGCCGTCGGGTGCGGCGAGGAAGTCACCGCCGGACAGGTCCAGCAGCGACTGCGGAGCCCACGGGGCATCGGTCGGGATCCGGCTGACGCCGGGATTGACGAAGGTGCGCGAGACGTACAGGTACGAGTCGTCCCGGTTCAGCACCGCGCCATTGGCGCTGGGGAAGTTCGCCCAGTCCGCCTGCACCGCACCGTTCGGGTACACCCTGCCCACCAGGGAGCCGAAATCGTTTGTGGCGTAGACGGTTCCATCGTGGGCGACATCCATGCCGTCGGCCGCGGAGAGTCCCGCGGCGAAGGGGGCCACGGCCCCGGTGTTCGGATCGACGGTGACTATCCCGGCCGAGCGGACGGTGTCGCCGACAATGACCCGCGCGTCGGCCCCGTACCCGACCAGCAGGCGGCCGTCGGGCAGCCAGGCCAGCGCACCCGCGCCGCCGCTGGGGACCCGGGCGATCGGGACCGCGGGCGCGCCGGGCGCGTCGATGCGGAAGACCTGACCGCTGACCAGATCCGTGACGAAGGCTCGGCCCGCCGCGTCCACAGTCAGCCCCTCGAGGGCGGTACCCGGCAGCGAGGCGACCACCGCGGTCGGCTGCCCCGCGCCGGGACAGACCGGTGCGGCGGAAGCGGGGGCCGCGGTGAAGGCCGATATCGCAGCGGCGGTCAATACCGCGCACGCGAATGCCGCTGATTTCCTGGTAGCCATGGCGCACCTCGAAAGTTTCGACCCGACCGTTCCGTATAACGTACGACGTTTCCGGGGCTTGACGGGTTCAATTGGCGGCGTGCCCGAATCTTCGTCTCATTTCGGTCGGCGAATCCGCCGCGCCGCGGTCTGCTTTGCCGCGGCCACAACCTGGGCAGCCGTCCACATTCCGCCGACTCAGGCCAATCCCGTTGCAGCACAACAGCTTCCGTCGACAGTGCCGAGCATCCAGCGCTGGAACCCAGCGGCGGGCGAACCGGGATTCACGCTCGACGCCGAATCCCGCATCGTCGCCGACGGCGCCTCCGACGACGCCGCGCGACGATTGGCCGAGGATCTGACACCGGCCGGACGACCGGTCACCGCGGACGCCGACCACGATCGACCGGGCGATATCGTGCTGCGCACCGGCGACACCGGCATCGCGGACGCCGAGTCCTACCGCATCACGGTCACCGACCGGCTGACCATCACCGCCGACAGCCCGGCGGGCATGGCACACGGAACTCAGACCGTCCTGCAGTGGCTGCGGCAGTCCACCACGCTGCCCGGCGGCACGGCCGAGGACTGGCCGAACTACCGCGAGCGCGGTCTCATGCTCGACACCGGACGCGAATTCTTTCCCGTCGGCTGGGTGAAGGCGCGCATCCGGGACGCCGCGTATCTGCGGATGAACATGGTGCAGTTGCATCTTTCGGACACGCAGGGTTTCCGGTTGGCGAGCACCAGTCATCCGGAGATCACCTCACCGGAGCACTACAGCGCCGAGGACATCCGGGACATCCTCGACTACGCCCGGTCATACGGCATCGAGATCGTGCCCGAGATCGATATGCCCAGCCATATGAACGCCATCCTGGCCGAGCATCAGGACCTGGTCCTGCGTCCGGCACGCACCACGACCGAGGACGCGGCGCGGGACAATATGCTGGCGGGCGGCATCGGCGGCAAGATCGATCTCACCAATCCCGCCGCCTACCGACTGATCAGCGACATCCTGCACGAGTTCGTGCCCATGTTCCCGGGCCGGTACTGGCACCTGGGTTGCGACGAGTACGTCTCGGACTACACCCGCTATCCGCAGTTGAGTGACTACGCCACAACGACTTTCGGCCCCGGCGCGACACCCGGCGATGTCATCATCGGGTTCGCCAACTGGGCCGCCGACATCGTCGAATCCTTCGGCAAGACGCCGAGGGTCTGGAACGACGGGTTCGACCATCCCGGCCTGCTGACTCCGAAACCCGAACTGGTGGTGCAGTATTGGTCCGCCAGCGCCGGTGGGCTGCCGTGGCTGCCCGGCGGTCGCACCCCCGAGGAGTTCACCCGGGCGGGGCATCCCATCCTCAACGCGGCCTTCACGCCCACGTACTTCACGACCGGCGGTACCGCCGCGGCGGTCAACGCGCCACCCGAGCTGCTGTGGGTCTGGGACCCGGGGCTCTTCGTCGACGGGCAGCGGTTGCCCGACTCCGAGCGGTCCCTCTTGCGTGGCTCCATGCTCTTCCTCTGGTGCGATGATCCGACCGCGATGACTCCCGAGCAGATCGTCTCTCCGTTGCGAACTCGCCTGGCGGTCATGGCCCAGCAGTTGTGGGCGGGCACCGGCGGGATCGGCTATCCGGACTTCGTCGGCCGCACGGGTGCGGTCGGCTGGCCCTGATCAGAAGCGGCGGGCTCCGGTCACCGGCATATTGTTCAACGGCGAGATCTTCACCCCGGACGCGTTGTCGCTGGCGTGAATGATCTGACCGTCACCGAGATACAGCGCCGAATGGCCGCCGCCGTAGTACGAGACCAGATCGCCCGGCTGCAATTCGTCCAGCGGCACCGGGGTTCCGGCGGCCAGTTGCGAATAGCTGGTGCGCGGCAACTCGACTCCGGCCTCCCGATAGGACCACTGCACGAATCCGGAGCAGTCGAAGGAGTCCGGGCCGTTGCCGCCGGAACGGTAGTAGGCGCCGAGCTTGGAGCGGGCCGCCTCGATGGCGCGCTGCCCGGTCGTCCGCTTCGGCATGGCCGCGGGCACCGGTCCGGGCGTGGCGGCCGCGCCGTCGGTCACTCCCGGAATTCCGGCCAGGGGCGGCAGGCTGCCGGGGATCGTGAAGCTGCCGAGACCCGCCACCACCACCGTGCGGGTATCCGGAGCCGGGGTGACGGGATACAGCGGCTCGGGCGAGAGCGACTGCACCGGAACGGGATCCGGTAGCGGGTCGGCCGGGGTGATGGCCACCCGCTCGGGTACCGCGACCATGCGCGAGGCGTCGGCCTCGCCCACGCCCGGCGTCCTGTCATCGGATCCTGGAATCGTCACGGGACGAAAATCCCCGGCTTCCCCAGCCGTGGATTCCGGTGCCGGAACGGGGATTCCGAGTTGGCCGGCGATCTCGTTCGGGATCTCGATCTCCCCGATACCCGGGACCGTCACCGGCGCCGCGTGCGCCTCGCCCGCCGTGAACAGCAGGGCCGCACCGACTGCCGCCGCGCCGAGGACTCCTGTCACCAGGGTCCGCAGGCTCAGCCGCGGAAGAACTCGAACCTTCTGTCTATCACCGATCGTATCCATGAGCGGTCGTCCTCCGATCAAGCCGTGAAAGCTATTCGGTATCCGTCCATCACGCGAATTTTCGGTACTGCCAGCAGATCCGAGATTGCATATTTCGCCGGAAGTGCACACGCTGCAACGAATGACATGCGTGTTATTCATTACGAAACGGTAACCATTGACGGCTGTGTCCAATTGGACACAGCGGTTTTCCCCCTTGAAACACAGTCGATTTCGAGCGATTTCCACGACATCGCGCGAGCCTTCGCGGGCGCGGGCGCGCGCCCGTGTGAGACTGATTCGCGGAAAACCCTGCCCTCCCCATCATCAGGAGGATGATCGATGACCGAATCCGGTGTACTACCGAATCTTCCCGAACCGCTCGTGGTGACCCTCGGGAATCTCAAAGGCGGCGTGGGCAAGACGACCTCCGCCTTCTTCCTCGCCTCATATTTCGCTACCGTGCACGAACTTCGAGTGCTCGTGATCGACGCCGATCCGCTCAGCCAGACCGGCTATTCCTGGTATCGGCGCTTACAGAAGGCCGAAGTCGAGATCCCCTTCGAACTGCTGGCCTTCCCGTCCCGGCACGTGAACGACTGCATCACCGACAATTCCCGGAATTACGACGTCATCATTGTCGACGCCGGCGGCGAATCGGCCGATATCTTCAAGGCCGCCGTACCGGTGAGTGACGAACTGATTCTGGTCACCAGCGTCAGCCCCTCGGAGGTGAAGCGCGTCCCGAGTACATATCGGGCCGCGGAAGAGGCCGCGGCGGAGAACGATCGCGCCATCCGGGTCCGGGTACTCATGACCAAGGTGCCGGTCACGATGAAGAACGGCGTGAACGTATCGACCGAATACCGCACCCAGCGCGGCAATCTGGAGGACGCCGGATACGAGGTGTTCGACTCCTATGTCAGCGCCTGGAAGTGGTATCGCGAAGCCGCCGACGGCGAGGTCGGCGACGGAGCCGAGAATCCGATCGAGGATCTCGGCGAATATCGCGCCGTCGGCGAGGAACTCGTGCGGGCCTATCTGAATGCCGCGCAGACCGCGCACATTCCGGTGGAGGTGTCCGCCTGATGCCGCCGCAGCGCCGCAAGAGTTCCATCGGCGGTGGAGGGCTGGGCCGCAACCCGCTCTCCGACGAGGCCGAGCACACTCCCCCGGTCTCGCCCCTGCGCGACGCCAAATGGCCGCGCACGCCGCAACTGTCGAAGGCGGCCACCGCGGTCCTGCTGTCCCCGGCGAAAACCGAGGTCGAGCCGGAAGCCGCCACCACGGCCGCACCCGCCCGGCCGGCCGTGGCGGCGGTCGCGAAACCCGCACCCACACGGCCCGATCCGGCACCGCCGGCTCCAGCCCCCTCGGTGCTCGACATGCCGCTGCCCGTCGCGGGCGGCGAGGGTCCGCTCAGCCGGTCCGAGAGCGAACAGCTCGAGGTCTGCGAATCCTCCATCGACGCCCTGCGGGTGGCCTTCTGGACCGCCGGGCGCGCGCTGCAGATCGTGCGCGACGGCCGGCTCTACCGCGCCGAGCACGCCACCTTCGACGACTACGTCGAGAAGCGCTGGGACATGCAGCGGTCCTACGCGCACAAGCTGATCCGCGCCTGGCCGCTGGCCGCGCGGCTGCATCCGGTCGCGCCGTCCATCAACGAGGGACAGATCCGCGAGCTGCTGCCGGTGGCCGCGGCCCACGGCGAGGAGGCGGCGGTCACCGTGTACACGACGCTGGCCGCCGATGTGAAGGTCACCGCGGGCAAGCTCCGCGAGGCCGTCGCGGTGCTGCCGCGCGACTACGAGGAGCACGCGGTGATCGAGCGGCTGCAGGCGTGGCTGCGCGGGGATCTGATCGAGGAGCAGCCGACCGATCCGGACGTGTTCAGCTCCGTCGAATCCCGGCTCGCCGCGCTCACCCAGAAGGTGGTCAAGGGCTCCACCGATCATCCGGTGGCGGCCCGGGAGTTCGCCGCGAAACTGCGCACCCTCGCCGAACTGATCGAGCGGCAGATTCCGGTCGGGTAGGAACAACTCTCGCACCCCTCGGGGGCTTCGCCCCCGAACCACCGAAATAGAGAAGGGGCCCCGATCGAATCGGGGCCCCTCTTCTCGTGCCTGTCCTATTCGCCGACCGCTCGGCGTTCCCGGCCGCCGGTGGCCCGCTGGCGGGTGGCCCGGGCCTCGGCCGCGTCGAAGAGCTCCAGATGCTCGAAAAGCGGGTCCTCGTCATCGGATTCGACCAGGACCGCGCGCCGGAGCTGGGTGCGGGTCTGCTCGCGGTCCGGACGCGGGCGATCGCGGGCAGGCTCCTCCTCGACCTCGGTACGCTTGCGTACCATGCGAGCGACCCGCCTGCGGCGGATGTCCTCCTCGATGCGGACCTGTCTACGTAGATAGGCCAGATACGCCACCATGACGGTGCCCGACAGCGCGCACAGCCACCAAAGGACCGACGAGATGGCGAAACCGGCGGCCGCCAGGGCGAGCGTGGCCAGGACCAGGCCCAGCACCGCGCGCTGACGGAAGGTGTAGCGGGCGGCGCGGGCCGCAGCGTCGGCCTCCGCGTCGAAGCCGCCGCGGCCACGCCGGGACGGCACGAAATCCTCGTCCTCGTCCTCGGATTCGGCGGTATCGGATTCGCGGCTCGCCGCGGGGTCTGGTCCGGGGGCGCGCAGGGCGGGCGGTCGGGCACGCCGCGGGGGTTCGGGCTTCGCCTCCTCGGCGGTATCGGTCTCTGGTTCGCCCTCGTTCGTGGCGGTTTCGGCGGGCGGCTCGGATTCGGCTGTCTCGGACTCGATCTCGGCGGCCGGTTCCGCCTCGGCGGCGGTGTCGGCCGAATCCGCTTCGGACTCGGGCGCTTCGGTGATCACCCGGGTCTCCGCACCGAGACCCTCCGCACTGAAACCCTCGGCGTCGACTTCCTTCTCGTCCGATGCTGCGGGGCTATCGTCCGATCTGGTCATCCGATCCTCCGGATCCTCGCTCGGGTGCTGAAGCTTTCTGCGAACCGGCACGTAGTCCGGGTCGGTGTCATGTCCGGTCGCCGGACCTTTCCTGGTGCGAGCCTTCGCACCACCGCGATGCAATACGCGCGTCGAGAGGGCGGCGTCGGTGTGCTGACGGATACGGGGATGACGGTTGGCCAGCATGGGGAACAGCACGAAGACCCACAGCACCACCAAACCGATCCACAAGATCGAATTCGGCATTGCCGTCACACCTCCGTCCAGCCCAGCTCATAGTCCCTTCGACGTGCACCGCAGCGCCTACCGGCAAGTAGACGGACGCACCACCGACGTCCGTAGGGTAATTCCACACCGTGAGGATTCCCCACAGGCGCGCCGACCACACCCGCAACACTAGTCACACGACTTCGGACTCGGGACCTCGATATGGCAGTGCACAGCGAGTTATCAGGCTTTCGTGGCGCGTCCCGCGCGAATCAGCCTGTCCACCACGGTCCCCGAGACCTCCTCGACCGTCATGCCCACCAGCAGATGGTCGCGCCAGGCGCCGTCGACATCCAGATAGCGCTGCAGCAGGCCCTCCTCACGGAAGCCGACATTGCGCAGAACCGCCTGGCTGGCAAGGTTTTCCGGGCGCACGGTGGCCTCCACGCGATGCAGCCCGACATCGCCGAAGCAGTGGTCCAGCCCCAGCGCCAGCGCCGCGGTGGCCACGCCCCGGCCACTCAGCTCGCTCGACACCCAGTAGCCGATCCAGGCCGACCGCAACGCGCCGCGCACGATATTGCCCACGGTCAGCTGGCCGCTGAACGCGCCGTCCACCTCGATGACGAACGGAATCATCGCGCCGCGACGGGCTTCCGCCTTGAGCGAGGACCACAGGGCCGGCCAGTTGCTGGAGTGGTTGCGGGCCTCCCACGGGCCGCGGCCGGTCGGCTCCCACTTCTCCAGATAGTCCTTGTCGCGGACCCGGATCCGGCTCCAGGCCGACGCGTCCCGCAGCCGGATCGGCCGCAGCGTGACGGTGCCCGCCGCGACCCGCACCGGTCCCAGATGCGCCGGCCAGCCCGGATGCTGGGCGGACCGGAAGACATTCATGCTGTACCCATCTGCCATGCCCGGGCGTCCTCCATGGTTACGCAGGCTGCCGCCTCCGGCCGCTGACCGATCATGGCGGGCCTACCCTCGCTGGGCCAGGAAGGCGACCCGCACCTCGTCACCGGTGCGCACCTCGGTGACATCCGGATCGATCACGATCAAGCTGTTGGCCTCGGCCATGGTGGCCAGCAGATGCGAGGACGCCCCGTTCGGGCCGCCCAGCGGCTGCACCAGATAGTCGCCGGTCTGCTCGTCACGCATGAGCTGCGCGCGCAGATAGCCGCGCCGGCCCGGGATCGAGGCGATGGGCAGGATGGTGCGCGCCCGCACCACCCGCCGCATGGGGTGACGGCGGCCCAGCGCGATCCGGATGAGCGGGCGCACCATGACCTCGAAAACCACCAGCGCGCCAACCGGATTCGAGGGCAGCAGGAAGGTCGGCACCTCGTCGCGGCCCAGCAGGCCGAAACCCTGCACCGAGCCCGGATGCATGGCGACCCGGGTGATCTCCAGCTCGCCCAGGCCCTCCAGGGCCTCGCGCACCTGCTCGGAGGCCCAGCCGCCGACCGCGCCCGCGATCACGACCACCTCGGAGCGAACCAGCTGGCCCTCCACCACATCTCGGAGCCGCTTGGGATCGGCGCTGACGATGCCGACCCGGTTCACGTCGGCGCCCGCGTCGCGCGCGGCGGCGGCCAGCGCGTAGGAGTTCACGTCGTAGACCTGGCCCGGTCCGGGGGTGCGGTCGATGTCGACCAGCTCGCCGCCCACCGACAGCACCGACAGCCGCGGCCGCGGATGCACCAGCACCTTGTCCTTGCCCACCGCGGCCAGCAGGCCCACCTGGGCCGGGCCGATGATGGTGCCCGCGCGCACGGCCAGATCACCGGGCTGCACGTCGTCGCCGATGCGCCGCACGTAGTCGCCGGAACGCACCGGCTCGTAGACCTTGACCCGGGCCCGGCCGCCGTCGGTGTTCTCCAGCGGCAGCACGGCATCGGCGAGCGTGGGCAGCGGCGCACCGGTGTCCACCCGCACGGTCTGACGCGGCTGCAGCCGGATCGGCTGGCGCGAACCCGCGGCCACCTCACCGACCACGGGCAGGCTCAGGTCGACCGAATTGCCGTCCTCGTCGCGGATATTCGCGCCCGCTCCGGCGACATCCACGCTGCGCACGGCGTACCCGTCGATGGCGGCCTGATCGAAACCCGGGAGCGGGCGTTCGGTCACCACATCCTCGGCGCACAGCAGTCCCTGGGCCTCGCTGATCGCGACCCGAACCGGCCGCGGGGCCACAGCCGCAGCGGTCACCTTGATCTGCTGATCCTCAACCGAGCGCATGCCGCCCTTCCGTTGTCTCGCCCGCCGCGTGCGTCGCGACCGATTCGCGTGTCATTACTGCCGTCGTGTACTACTGCCCGCCGTGTCCTGCGTGGTCTGTTCCTACGAGGTCAGCTGAGGATTCCAGTCCGGCCCGAGCCGCTGCTCGAGCCACTCGCGCAGGGCGGGACCGTATTCCTCGCGTTCCAAAGCGAAATCGACCGCAGCACGAAGATAACCGCCCGGGTTGCCGAGATCGTGCCGCGACCCACGATGCACCACCACGTGCACCGGGTGACCCTCCGCGATCAGCAGCGCGATGGCATCGGTCAGCTGCAGCTCGCCGCCCGCGCCCGGGGTGATGCGGCGCAGCGCGTCGAAGATGGCGCGGTCCAACAGGTATCGCCCGGCGGCGGTGAAGGTGGAGGGGGCGTCCTCGACGGCGGGCTTCTCCACCATGCCGTTGACCTTGAGCACGTCGGAGCGTTCGCCGGGCAGTTCCTCGACGTCGAAAACGCCGTAGGCGCTGACCTGTTCCTTCGGCACGTCGATGGCGCACAGCACCGAACCGCCGTGGGTGGAACGGACCTCCGCCATCGACTCCAGCACACCCGAGGGCAGCACCAGATCGTCGGGCAGCAGTACCGCGATGGCGGTCTCGTCGTCATCGAGGGCCGATTCCGCCTGTGCCACCGCGTGACCCAGGCCCAGCGGCTCCTCCTGCACCACCGAGGTGACGTCCAGCAGGCCGGGGGCCTTGCGGACCTTCTCGAGCAGATGGAACTTGCCGCGTTCGGCGAGGGTGCTCTCCAGCACCAGGTCCTCGACGAAATGCGCGACCACGCCGTCCTTTCCGGGCGAGGTCACGATCACCAGCCGATTGGCGCCGGACTCCGCGGCCTCGGCGGCGACCAATTCGATGCCCGGGGTGTCGACCACCGGCAGCAGCTCCTTGGGGACCGTCTTGGTCGCGGGCAGGAACCTGGTGCCCAGCCCCGCCGCGGGAACCACCGCGGTGCGGAAGCACGACGAATCGGCTCCCTGATTGGGCGACACGGCTCCGCCGCCATTAGCTGTCATGAATTTCACCCTATCCATCCGTCATCCGCTCCGAAGTGGCTCGTGGCCGCCTCGATATCCCCGAGAGCCTAAGGGGCGGGGGCCGCGAGGGCGCACCGAACGCCGGAGCGAGGGCCATCTGGCAGACCGACCCGTTCATTTCATATGGCGTTCGCCGCGCCGTGACCTACGTCGTACCCAGCGGTTGTTAGCTGACACCTATGACCGACCGTGAGGATCCCCACAGCGCAGATTCCGGCCCGGAGAGCTCGGCCACACCCCCGGTGAGCTCCCCCGACGCCGGGCAATCCGGTTCCGCGGGGCAGCGCGGCCTGAGCCGCCGCCGATTGTTCGGGGCCTCGGCCGTCGCGGGCATCGCCGGACTCGCCGTCGGCGCGGGCGGTGCGGTGGCGCTGCGCGGCAGCAACGGCTCCACCGCACCGGCCTGGCCGCGCTCGGCCGAACTGGTCACCAGCCCCGATCGCGCTGCCGCGCCGCGGGTTTCGGGACTGCACCTGCAGTTCGGGACCGACGCGGCCCGCGAGGTCGTGGTCAGCTGGCACACCACCGGCTCGGTCAGCGCGCCCACCGTGCGCTACGGCACCGCCGACTCCGGTTTCGGCACCAGCGTGCAGGCGCAGACCCGCACCTACCGGGATGCCAAGTCGGGCATCGAGATCCAGGCCCACCACGCGCGGATCACCGGCCTGTCCCCCGACACCGACTACGTGTACGCCGCCGGGCACGACGGCGCGCCGCCGGAACTGGGCACCATCCGCACCGCGCCCGCGGGCCGCGCCAAGTTCCGGTTCACCAGCTTCGGCGATCAGGGCACGCCCACCGTCGGCAAGATCGTCGACGGCAAGGCCCTCAACGACAACCTCGGCTCCCAGTACGCCGGCGACGTCACCTCCGCGGTGGAATCGCTGGCCCCGCTGTTCAACCTGGTCAACGGCGACCTCTGCTACGCCAATATCGCCACCGACCGCATCCGCACCTGGAACGACTGGTGGGCCAACAACTCCCGCTCGGCGCGCTACCGGCCGTGGATGCCCGCACCCGGCAACCACGAGAACGAGGGCGGCAACGGTCCCATCGGATACCAGGCGTTCCAGACGTATTTCACGGTGCCCGACGCCGGAGCCGAGGAACACGCCAAGGGCCTGTGGTACTCGTTCACCGTCGGCGGCGTGCGCGTCATCGCGGTCGCCAATGACGACATCTGCCTGCAGGACGGCGGCAACAGCTACGTCAAGGGCTACTCCGGCGGGGCCCAGAAGCGATGGCTGGAAACCGAATTGGCCAAGGCCCGGGCGGACAAGGGGATCGACTGGGTGGTGGTGTTCATGCACCAGGTCGCCATCTCCTCCGCCGACAAGTTCAACGGCGCGGACCTGGGCGTCCGGCAGGACTGGCTGCCGCTGTTCGACAAGTACCAGGTCGACCTGGTGCTGTGCGGGCACGAACACCATTACGAGCGTTCGCATCCGGTGCGCGGGGTCACCGGCTCGGAGACCCTCACGCCCAAGCCGGTCGACACCCGCAAGGATGTCGTCGACACCAGCAAGGGCACCGTGCACCTGGTCATCGGCGGCGGCGGGACCTCCGCGCCCTCGAATCAGCTGTTCTTCCCCGGCGACAAGTGCCGGGTCATCACCGCCGTCGGCGCCGTCGACCCGGCCACCGGGAAGAAGACGCCGAAGTACGTGCTCGAGGACGCGCCCTGGTCGGCCTTCAAGGACGCCGAATACGCCTACGGCTTCTGCTCTTTCGACGTCGACCCGGGGCAGCCGGGCGGGAACACCACCATCACCGGCACCTACTACGCCCTCAGCGGGCCGACCAGCGAGCTGAAGGCCGTCGACACCTTCACCCTGACCCGCCCCCGCTCGGATCGCTGAGGCGGCTCCCTAGGGTGGGAGCGTGACGAGCGAACGGGACAAGCGGGCGTGGCGCGAGGAGATCCTCGCGGCGCGCAAGACCCTGCCGGCCGACGTCCGGGAGCGCGAGGCCGCGGCGCTGGCCGCGGCCGCCCACGCGCTCGGCGGCGACGGCTGGGTCTGCGCGTACGTGCCGGTCGGCGGCGAACCCGGGTCACTCGCCATGCTGGACGCGCTGCGCGACTCGGGCGCGCGGGTGCTGCTCCCCGTCACCGGGGAGCCCGGGCCGCTGGAGTGGGCCGAGTACACCGGTCCGGAGGGATTGCGGCGCGGCCGCTTCGGGCTCCGGGAACCCGCGGGCGCACCGATCGCGAATGGGATCGCAATGGCGGCGACCATTCTGGTTCCGGCATTGGCGGTCGATCACCGGGGAGTCCGATTGGGACGCGGCGCGGGTTATTACGATCGCAGTTTGAGCGCATGCCGTGCCGATGCGCGATTGGTCGCGGTGGTGCGTGACACGGAACTCGTGGAGCGTTTGCCGGAGGAGTCCCACGACCACCGAATGGGGTGGGCGCTGACACCGTTCGGCGGGCTGAGACGGCTGGAAGATCACATCGGGAATTGACACCCGATTGGCAGCGTTGGCACTGCCAGCTGTAGAGTGCTAATTCGACGAAGAGCGTGGAGGTTACCCGATGCCTACTTACTCGTATGCATGCACCGAGTGCGACAACAAGTTCGACATCGTGCAGTCCTTCTCCGATGACGCACTGACCGTCTGCGACCAGTGCAACGGCAAGCTGCGCAAGCTGTTCAACTCGGTCGGCATCGTCTTCAAGGGCAGCGGGTTCTACCGCACCGACTCGCGCAACGGGTCGACCTCCTCCGAGCCGGCCAAGTCCTCGACCTCCTCGTCGGACAGCGGCAGCTCCAGCTCGAGCAGCTCCACCCCGGCGGCGTCCTCGACCTCGACCGCGTCGAGCACCTCCAACAGCACCTCGGCTGCCTGACGCGCCTTCGGCGCGAAAAGAACGATTCCGGGGGCCAGGCCCCCGGACCCCATTTGTTCCACAGCCACTTTGTTATCCACAGCCCGGGTTCCGCCCGGGCGTGTTGCTTTCCGGGCGCCCTTACGCTGCCCGCATGACGCGACCGTACCGAGCATTCCTGCAGGAGTTCCGTAACCGCCTCACCTGGGCGGACACGGTGCTACTCCGGCGGGCCGGGGCGGTCGCTCTGCTGGTTCTCGCCGCCCTTCTCGCTGTCCGCACCGACCCCGCCGCCGGGCATACCGAGGTGCTGGTGGCCGCGCGCGACCTGTCGCCCGGGCAGATACTCGGTGACGGCGATCTACGGTCCGCGCCACGGGAAACGGCGACCTTGCCCTCCGGGACCGTGCGCGACGCCCAGCGGCTGCGTGGGGCCACGCTGGCGGGCGCGCTGGCCGCCGGTGAGATCGTCACCGAGCTGCGTGTGGTGGGCCCGCGGCTCGCCGCGGTGGCCGCGCACGCACCCGATGCGCGCATCGTGCCGATTCGGCTGGCGGACAACGCCGTTGCCGAGATCCTGCGGGCCGGAGACCGGGTGGACGTGGTGGCGGGCGAGGACGGCGGCGGAAACGGCCGTCCGGCACGGCTATTGGCCGCCGACGCGGCCGTGGTGCTGGTGTCGGGGACCGAGAATTCGCGGGGCCGCACCGATCGGGTGGTGCTGCTGGCGCTGGATTCCCGCCGTGCGACGGCGGTGGCCGCCGCCTCCCTGCGCAGCGCGCTGACCGTCGTATTCCACTGACTCGGCTCCGCCTTGCACTGAACCGGCCGGCCGGTGAACTAGCATCGCCGGTATCTAGACAACTCTGCGTTCGATCCCTCAGGTAGAGGAGTTTCGGCAATGCTCAAGGGTTTCAAGGATTTTCTGCTACGCGGCAATGTCGTCGACCTGGCCGTGGCCGTGGTCATGGGCACCGCGTTCGTCGCGGTGGTCACCGCCTTCACCGACGGCATCATCACGCCGCTGCTGGCGGTGTTCGGCGGCACCAGCCAACTGGGCCTGGGCTTTCAGCTGATCGCCGACAAACCGGCCACCTTCATCGCCATCGGACCGATCATCACCGCCGCCATCGACTTCGTGATCATCGCGGCGCTGCTCTACTTCATCCTGGTGATCCCGGCCAACCGGGCCAAGAAGCTGTGGGGCGCGCCGAAGGAAACACTCACCGATAACGAACTGCTGCACCAGATCCGGGACCTGCTCGCCGAAGGCAGCGCGGGCGGCAAACACGAAAGCTGAAGCCGGGCAAGGCAAACGGGCCCGGCGCGAAAAGCGCCGGGCCCGTTACTGTTACACCTTGCTCAGGATCAGCCCAGGCTGAAGGGCTGGCCCCACAGCGTGACCCAGGAGATCACGTTGTCGGTCTCGACCTCGACGCTCACGAAGGAGCGCGCCTGCGCGTAGCCGGCGCAGCCGTTCAGGCCGATGGTCTCGTCGGACCAGGTGACCGAACCGCTGTTGCCGGTGAACTTGTTGCGGGTCTTGTGGGATTCCTTGCCGTAGTCGTCCGGCATTTCCTCGTCGAGGACGTAGAACGACTTGGCCTGGCCCGGGCCCAGGGTCAGGTTGGCGCCGGTGTTGGCGCCCGCCTGCGGGGTGACGTTGCCACTGCTGTCCCAGCTGGCACCACCGGTCGCGCCACCGCTGACGTTGCCGCCGTCGATGGTGACCTGGCAGCCGACCACGTAACCGGGGAAGATCTTGCCGCCGGTCGCGGTGGTGTCACCGGAGATCTGGACCTGCGCCGACGCCGAGACCCAGGCGTTGCGGTGCACGGGGGTGGCACCCATCGACGGGCTGATGTTGGCGGACTCGCCGACCAGCTTGACCGTGACAACGGTGCCGTCGGAGAGGGTCTGGGTGATTTCGCCGCCGGGCAGCGGCACGAAGGTGTCGGCGTTGGCCGCACCGGTGGAGAACAGGCCAAGAGCGGCGGTGGCGACGGCACCCGCACCGGCCATCCGCGCTGCGGTCTTACGGATGTTCATTTCTTATGTCCCTCAAGGGTTGTTCGCTTGCGCGAGAAAGGATTTGGCGAGGCGGAGACCACTAGCCGATGCTGAACGGCTGGCCGTAGAGAGTGGTCTTGGAGTAGTTGTCGCCGACGATCTCGACGACCGTGTACGCACGCGCCTGGGCATAACCCGCGCAACCCTGAATCTGGATCTCGGCGTCCCGGTACTCGACGGAGTAGGTGCCCGCCTTCGGGACGTCCTTCGAGTCGATCTGCACGAACGCCACCTGGCCGGGGCCGAGGTTGACGCCGATGGAACCGCCGACGCCCGCACTGTTCAGGCTGACGTTGCCGGAGATGCCGGCCGAGATCGCGTCCTCGCCGATCGAGATCTGGCAACCGACGATGTAGCCGGTGTTGATCTGCGAAACGCCGTGCGTGGACGAGTTATTCGAGCCGGCGCCACCGGCGGGTCCGTTGTTCGGACCCGAGGTTCCTTCCGGAGTATCGGTGATCACCGCGGAGGCTGCGCCGCTGACCCACACCACACGGCCGGCACCGTTGGCAGCGAGCGACGGCGACACGACTGCATGTTCGCCCGTACGGGTGATGGTGACGGTGCCCGCGGGGTTCACCTTCTGGCCGTCCGGCAACGGCACGAAGACATCCGCGTTAGCGGCACCAGTTGACATAAGGCCCATGGCCACGGCAGCCGCCGCGCCGACGCCCGCAAAGCGGGCCGCGGTGCGCAGACCGTGGTTCCGGTTCTCGCTCATACTTCCCCTCATCAGGTTCTTGCTGTCAACCTCGACCACCGAGGTTGAAATGGGACTCTTGCGAATCCCAGGAGAGTTTGTCGCCACATTGTTGCCGTCGTGTTACTGCTTACGAATTCAATTCACGTAGCGACGCAGGGCACTTTACATCACAGCTGTGAGCCATGAGACGTGAGCGAACAAGACCGGTCACTCGATGACACAAACCCGCAGGTATGTCGAGAAAGTCGTACATAGCAAAAGGGGCCCGGTGCGATTAGCACCGGGCCCCTTGGGATTCCGCTGAGCGGAAACTGGATCAGCCGAGACTGAAGGGCTGACCCCACAGCGTGTAGGAGGTGATGACGTTGTCGGTCTCGACCTGGACCGCCACGAACGAGCGAGCCTGGGCGTAGCCGCCGCAGCCGTTCAGGCCGATGGTCTCGTCGGACCAGCTCACCGAACCCGAGTTGCCGGCGAACTTGTTGCGCACGTAGTGCGCCTCGCTGCCGTAGTCGTCCGGCGCTTCCTGATCGAGCAGGTAGAACGCCTTGGACTGGCCGGGGCCGAGGGTCAGGTTGCCGCCGACATTGGCGCTGGCGGTCGGGCTCGAGCCGTCGTAGTTGGCGCCCACGCTGGGACCACCGTTGGCGCCGCCACCGGCGATGTTGACCTGGCAGCCGACCACGTAGCCGGGCACGATCTTGCCGCCGGCGTTGCCGTTGGTGCCCGACAGGTGCACCTGCGCCGAGCCGGAGACCCAGGCGTTGCGGTGCAGCGGGGTGGCGCCCATGGACGGGTTGATGTTGGCCGACTCGCCGGTCATGGTGATGGTCACGACGGTGCCGTCGTCCATGGTCTCGGTGATCGAGCCACCGGGCAGCGGCACGAAGGTGTCGGCGTTGGCCGCGCCGGTCGAGAACAGGCCCAGGGCGGCGGTGGCGACGACACCCACGCCGGCGGCCCGCGCCATCGTCTTGCGAACGTTCATGATTGATTCCCTCTAGGGTCGAATTCGCTTACGCGAGAAATGAATTGGTGACCGAACGTCAGCCGAGGCTGAACGGCTGCCCGTAGAGGGTGGTCTTGGAGTAGTTGTCGCCGATGATCTCGACCACGGTGTAGGCGCGCGCCTGGGCGTAGCCCGCGCAGCCCTGCACGTCGACCGGAACGTCCTTGTAGTCGATCGAGTAGGTGCCCGACGAGGGGATGTCCTTGGAGTTGACCTGGACGAAGGTCACCTGGCCGGGGCCGAGGTTCAGACCGATGGAGCCACCGGCGTTGGCGCCGGTGAGGCTCACGCCGCCGGAGACGCCCGCGGAGACGGCGGAGTCGGAGATGTTGACCTGGCAGCCGATGATGTAGCCGGTGTTGACCTGCGAGGTGCCGTGGGTCGAGGAGTTGTTGGAACCGGGGCCGTTCTTCGGGCCGTTGTTCGGACCGACCTTGCCGTCCGGGGTATCGACGTTCGCGACGACCTTGCCCGAGAGCCAGGCGGTGCGGCCCGCGCCGTTCGCCGACAGCGACGGCGAGATGACGGCGTGCTCGCCGACCCGATCGATGGTGACGCCCGGGCCGGCCTTGTGACCGTCCGGCAACGGCACGAAGGTGTCGGCGTTGGCGGCGCCGGTGGACATCAGGCCCAAGGCCACGGAGGCAGCCGCGCCGATACCCGCGAAACGGGCGGCACGCCGCAAACCGGCGGTCCGGTTCTCGCTCATAGTTCCCTCATCAGTTTTTTTGCGGACAACCCCGACCACCGGGGTCGAAACAGGTCACTACGGCGTCGAATTCCACACAAGCAACGTTCCGGCACGCAACTCAAACTCGAGAGAGCCGTAGCTTTGTCGACCTGAAAGAGACCTTAGCCACAACAGCTACCAAATGGCAACAAACTGATAAAGGACATGACAAACGCCCCGTCAGAGCAACGGTTAATTCCCAGCGTTCGTTATATGAGGGGCCGTCAGCCGTGATGCGGCGGGACCTGGGAGCGCAGCCAATCGTCGGAGGATCGGCCGGATTCGGGTTCGGGAGTGCGCTCGTCCTTGGTCGTGGACGGCAGCTCGTCACCGAAGACGCGTGCCAGCCGGGCACGCTCGGCGGGGGTCAAACGACGAGACCCCGCCCGGCGCTCGGCCGGACGGGGCGACTCGTTCGAGCCGGTGGGCTCGGAAGGACTTTCAGGGTCGGTCATTCCGACAAACCGGACAGCTCATCGATGACTCGGCTGGCCAGCGGGCCCAGGGTGGCCATGCCGTCGCGCACGGCCGCGCGCGAACCCGGCAGATTCACCACCAGCGTGCTGCCCGAGACGCCGGCCAGGCCGCGCGACAGCCCCGCGTCCAGCGAACCCGAGGCCAGCCCGGAGGAGCGCAGCGCCTCGCTGATGCCGGGCAGCACCCGGTCCAGCACCTCCTCGGTGGCCTCCGGGGTCACGTCACGCGGGGACATGCCGGTGCCGCCGACCGAGATGACCAGGTCGACGCCGCCGATCACCGCGGTATTGAGCGCATTGCGGATCTCCACCTCATCGGCCTGCACCGAGATCGAGGCGTCCACCAGGAACCCGGCCTCGGTGAGTAGCTCGGTCACCAGCGGGCCCAGCGAGTCCACGCCGCCGTGCGCGGTTCGGTCGTCGACGACCACGACAAGAGCACGGCCCGCCACAGCGGAATCGATTTCCATGGTGCTCACCGTAGCGCCCTTGTCCGACAACAGCTCCCAACCCCCATCAGGTGTGACACGGATCGTCGGTACGGATTCCCTGCCTGCCTCGTGAATCATCATCGGCCGCCCTCCGCAGCTGCTTCGCCGAGGGTCACCTCGACGGTCTTGGGGTTCTTGCCCTGGTCGTCGGTGTAGGTCACCTTGACCTTGTCGCCGGGACGGTGCGAGCGCACCGCGGCGATCAGCGAATTGCCCGAATCCACGATCTGGTCATCGATTTTCGTGATGATCGCGTTCTTCGGGATGCCCGCCTTGGCGGCCGGGCCGTCGGGCGACACGTCCATGACCTTCGCGCCGTTGGTGTCGTCCTGCGCCCGCACGGTGATGCCGATCTGGGCGTACGTGGCCTTGCCGTTCTTGATCAGTTCGTCGGCCACCCGGCGCGCGGTGTCCACCGGAATCGCGAAGCCCAGCCCGATGGAGCCGCTCTGCGCGCCCGCCGACTCGGCGGTGCCCATGGTGGCGATGGCGGTGTTGATGCCGATCAGCTTGCCGCTCATGTCGACCAGCGCGCCGCCGGAGTTGCCCGGGTTGATGGCCGCGTCGGTCTGGATGGCGTCGATGACGGTGCCCGTCGAGCCCGACTCACCGCTGGTCGAGACCGGCCGGTTGAGCGAGGACACGATGCCGCTGGTGACGGTGCCCGCCAGGCCCAGCGGCGAACCGATCGCCACCACGCCCTGGCCGACGGCCAGATTGCCGGACTGGCCCAGCTCGATCGGCTTCAGATCGGCCTTGCCGGTGACCCGGATGACCGCGATGTCCGAGATCGGGTCCGCGCCGACGACGGTCGCCGGGGCGGTGGTGCCGTCACTGAACGCCACATCCATCTTGGCGTTCGGGCCCGCGCCGCTGACCACGTGATTGTTGGTGAGGATCAGGCCGTCCGAGGACAGGATCACGCCGGAACCCTCGCCCTCGGCCCGGGCTCCGGCGACCCGGATCATGACCACGCTGGGCAGCACCTTCTGCGCCACGGCCTGCACCGAACCGTCCGGCGCGGCCACGGTCTTGCCGTTGCCCACGGGCTGATCCAGCGCGTTGGTCACCGTGGAGTGGCCGTCGTTGTGGGTCGCCAGCGCGACCACGCCGCCGCCGATGCCGCCGCTGAGCAGCGCCAGGATCACCGCGCCCGCCACCAGACCGGCCTTGCCGGACCGCTTGGGCGCGGGCGGGTAGGGCACCCCCGGCTGACCGGGCATTCCGGGCGCACCCGGAATCGCCTGTGTCGGATGCTGACCCGTCGCGTACGCCGGATGCTGACCCGTGGCATAGGCCGGATGCTGACCCGTGGCGTATCCGGCCCCCGACGCCACATACGCCTGCCCGTACATCCCGGCGGGCAGCTGCTCGGTGCCGACCGGGATCTCCTCGGTGGGATGCTTCGCGCCCCCGTACTGCTCCGAATAGGGCTGCGCCCCACCGAAAGTCGAACCGTAGGCGGGCGCGCCGGGAATGGCCTGGGTGGCCGGATCGTGAGCGCCGGGGCCCGGCTGCCCCGCGACGCCGTGCCCCGGACCGCCGAAGCCCGGGACCGGCTGCTGAGGCGCGGCAGGCTGCTGAGACGCAGCGGCAGGCTGCTGAGACGCAGCGGCGGGCTGCTGAGGCGCGGCGGCAGGTTGCTGAGGCGCGGCGGCAGGCGGCTGGGGCTCGCTGCCCTGAGCCTGCGACGCGCCGGTCGAGAAGGTTTGTGCCGCACCGAAACCCGCGGGCTGGCCCGCCGGATTCGGCTGCGGGGTGGCGGGGGCGGAGAAGCCGTCGAAGGGCTTGTCACCGGATTCCGCGGCGGCGGGGCCGGCCGGCTCCCGCTTGGGCAGGCCGGACGCGGTGGTGTCGGGCACGTCGGCGGCTCGAGGCGGTTCCGGGGTGCGGGGGGTGGCGCCTTCTTCGGGCTCGGTGCCCGGCTGCTTCGAATCCTCGGTCATTTCTCGTTTTCTCCTCGAGTCTCGTCGCCTAGCCTGGCGGGAACGACTGAGAGTGGACTGAGACCGTGCTTGCTTTTCGCCGAGCTTTCAGTTGTCCGCCACCACGGATTGCGGTGGTACGCCTTCTCCAGGCAGCACGATACGGATCAAAGCGCCCCCACGGTCGGAACTGTCGATGTTGATAGTGCCACCGTGTTTGGTCACCACCTGCTTCACGATCGCCAGGCCCAGTCCGGAGCCGGGCATGGACCGCGAGGCGGTGGTCCGGTAGAAGCGCTCGAACACCAGCTCGCGTTCGGCGGGCGGAATGCCGGGCCCGGCGTCGTCGACGGCGAATTCCAGCAGACCACGCCCGCTCTCGCGCATGGTGACGAACACCTTCGCGCCCTCGGGGCTCCATTTGGCCGCGTTGTCGAGCACATTGAGCAGGGCGCGTTCCAGTCCCGGTTCGTCGCCGTAGACGAACCAGGGGCGCAGTGAGGCGTCGAACTCGATTCCGGTGCGGCGCCGCCGGACTCGCTCGAGCGCCCGCCCGGCCACGTCGCCGAGGTCGATCTGCTCGTAGACGGTTTCCGGCGCGTCCTCGCGGGCCAGGTCGACCAGATCGCCGACCAGCGTGGACAACTCCTCGATCTGGGCCATGACGTCGGAGCGCAGCTCGGCCATGTCCTCGTCCGGGATGCGGGGCGCGCCCGGCCGGGAGGAGGCGATGAGCAGTTCCATATTGGTGCGCAAAGAGGTCAGTGGCGTCTTCAGCTCATGGCCCGCGTCGGCCACCAATCGGCGCTGCCGTTCCCGGGATTCGCCCAGGGCGCGCAGCATGGTGTTGAAACTCTCGGTGAGCCGGGCGAGTTCGTCATCACCGGTGACGGGGATGGGAGTCAGGTCGTCGGTGCGGGCGATGCGCTCGGTGGCGGCGGTGAGCCGGGCGATGGGCCGCAAACCGGTGCGGCCCACGGTGGTTCCGGCCGCGGCCGCCACGATGACGCCGCAGCCGCCGACCACGAACAGCAGCCAGGCCAGCCGGTCGAGCACCTCCTTGGTGGGCTGCAGCCGCTGCGAGACCACCAGGGTGGATCCGGAGTGGGTGCGCCGCGCCAGCACCCGCTGGTCGTCGACGGTGCGCAGCGAGAAACCGATCTTGCCGCTGGCCACCTCGTATTCCTGCTTGCCGATGGGCGGCAGCGTGGTCTGCGGCGGCACGTACTGCGACTGGTCCGGGAACACCAGGGCCACACCGACATCGCTGGAGTACAGCCCGGCGAACACCAGCGACTGGAAGCCGAGGCTGTCGAGGTTGTTGTCGATCATCACCGAGGCCCGCGCCCGCAATTGCGAATCCACGTCCGCGTACAGCGAGCGCGCCACCATGGCGTAGGCGGCGATGGAGGTGAAGGCGACGGCGACGGCCACCACGGACGCGGCCAGCAGGGTGACCCGCCAGCGCAGCGAGACCGATCGGGTCAACGGCATGGGCGGCCGCAGTTCGGCCGTCTCCGTGCGGGACCCGAGTCCGGCGACCAACGGCCGCCGGGGAACGGTTCTACCCACGAGCTCGGCTCCTACGGAGGGGTCTCGCGCAGCACGTAGCCGACGCCGCGCACGGTGTGGATGAGACGCGCTTCACCGTCGGCCTCGGTCTTGCGGCGCAGGTAGCCGATGTACACCTCGAGCGCGTTGCCGGAGGTGGGAAAGTCGTAGCCCCACACCTCCTCCAGGATGCGGCTGCGGGTGAGCACCCGGCGCGGGTTGGCCATCAGCATTTCCAGCAGCGAGAACTCGGTGCGGGTGAGGCTGATCGGGCGGTCACCGCGGGTGACCTCGCGGGTGACCGGGTCCAGCGACAGGTCCGCGAAGGTCATGGCCTCCGAGGAGGAATCAGCGGAGTCGCCCGTCGCGGTGCGGCGCAGCAGCGCGCGCAGCCGGGCCAGCAGTTCCTCGAGCGCGAAGGGCTTGGGTAGGTAGTCGTCGGCGCCGGCGTCGAGTCCGGCGACGCGTTCGGAGACCGAATCCCGTGCGGTGAGTACCAGAATCGGCAGATCGTCGCCGGTGCTGCGCAGTCGGCGGCAGACCTCGAGGCCGTCGAGCCGGGGCATCATGACGTCCAGGACGAGGGCGTCGGGTCGCTGGCTGGCGGTCTTCTCCAACGCGTCGAGACCGTCGACGGCGAGGTCGACGGTGTAGCCGTTGAAGGTCAGCGAGCGACGCAGCGATTCACGAACCGCGCGGTCGTCGTCGACTACCAGAATGCGCATGGCAACCAGTCTGCCCACAGCGACTGAGAGGTGACTGAGAAGGTCCCCTTCGACACGCCGGGCAAGTGAGGCAGATGACCTGCGCGTTTCTCGGGGGCCCGATGCGGAGTGGTTGCAGTGTCACCCAAATCCGCGCGAAAAACGTTGCGGCAACGCCGCATTCAGGAACTAAACCATCAAGTCGCCCGAATTGCCGTTACTCAGCTCACGCGGTATGTTGCAGGCCGTAAAAGAAGACCCTTAGTTGGTTCTGCGCGGGTTCGACCCCAAAGCCGTACAACCGCATACGTACCCGGGGTCAATCGTGAAAGCGGAGGCGACGGAAGCGGGATGGAAGCAGCACCCCGGTCCTGGCAATTCAGCCTGTCCAACTGGCCCGTTACCCGCAAGGTCGGGATCGTGCTGGTGCTCCCGGTGCTCCTCGCCGCGACGTTCGCGGTACTGCGCATCAACAGCGAATTGCAGACCATTTCGAAACTGAGCGCGGCGTCGGACCAGATGAGCATCATCCGCTCGACGGCCGCATTCGTCGCCTCCACCAATGATCTCGCGGTCACCGCCATCGCCGGCGACAACCAGGACGTCGACCCCGCGCTCGACGCCGCCGCGACGAAGTTCGATCAGGCCGCGGCGGCGTACGACACCGCGATCAAGGAGTCCAATGCCGACCCCGCCATCGCCAAGGAGCTGACCACCGCCATCGCGGAGGCCAAGAGCATGCGCAACAGCCTGCGCAGCAGCTCCCCGCAGACCATCGGTGACCAAGCCGATGCCGTGCACACGCGAGTCCAGAACTCGCTCATCAACACCATCACCGTCGGCGACCTCCGTGTACAGCAGTCCTTCCTGCAATTCGGTGCGGCGCTCACCTCCTCGCGCCTGCTCACCCAGGAACGCGTCATGCTCGCGGTGCCCGGCGCGGCGAGCAACCCGGCGCTGCGCACCAAGCTGCTCACCGCTCTCGGCGCCGAGATCACCATGATCGAGGTGTACCGCGGCATGGCGCCGGAGTCGGCGCAGAACGCCGACCTGCTCAAGGACAATGCCGGTGCGCGCGTCGGCATCCTCATGCAGAACGTGCCCGACCCGGGCAGCCTGCCCGCCATGCAGGACTCGCTGCGCACCAGCGCCGATGCCTACCAGAACGAGATCACCGCGGTCGCGAACGCCATGGACAGCAAGCTGTCCCGGCTCATCACCGAGGCCCGCAACAACGTGTTGCGCGATACCTCCGTCGTGATCGGGATGCTGCTGGCCGGTCTGGCCCTGGCCCTGGTCGTGGCCCGCTCGCTGGTCGTGCCCGTGCGCCGCCTGCGGCGAGATGCCTTGCAGGTGGCCCACATCGACCTGCCCCAGGAACTCGAGGTGGTGCGCGCCGGCGGCGCGACGCCCGAGATCAGCCCGGTCGACGTGCACACCACCGAGGAGATCGGGCAGCTGGCCCGCGCCGTCGACGACATCCACTCCCAGGCGTTGCACCTGGCCGCCGAGCAGGCGCGACTGCGCCTGCAGATCGGCAACATGTTCGAGACCCTTTCCCGCCGTAGCCAATCCCTCGTGGAGCAGCAGCTGGGCCTGATCGAGGAGCTCGAGCGCGACGAGGACGACTCAGAGCGCCTGCAGTCGCTGTTCCGCCTCGACCACCTCGCCACCCGCATGCGCCGCAACGGCGACAACCTGCTGGTGCTGGCCGGAACCGCGCTGCGCCGTGGTCATCTCGCGCCGGTGCCGCTGTCGGACATGCTGTGGTCCTCGGTCTCGCAGGTGGAGGACTACCAGCGCGTCGAGATCGGCACCGTGCCCGACGGCATCGTCGCCGGTGAGCCGGCCGTCGACATCGAGCACCTGCTGGCCGAGCTGATCGACAACGCGCTGCGCTACTCCCCGCCCACCACCCCGGTGGCGGTGTCGGTGGCGCGCGCCGTCGACGGCGGCTACCTGATCGAGATCACCGACCGCGGTCTGGGCATGAACGCCGAGGACCTGCAGGGCATCAACGACCGCCTGGCCTCCGGTGGCGAGGTCAATGTCGAGACCGCCCGTCGCATGGGTCTTTTCGTCGTCGGCCGCCTGGCCAAGCGGCACAACATCACCGTGAGCCTGCGCCGCACCTCGGCCATGGTGCAGCAGCCGGGCATCACCGCCAGCGTGCATCTGCCGGGCAGCCTGGTCTCGCCCGCGCCGGAGCGCACCGGTGACCCGACCGGCCAGTACGCGGTCCCCTCGGCGCTGCCGGTGCCCCCGGCCGCGCTGGCCTCGGGCCCGATCGCGCTGCCCACCGGGCCGAATCCGCTGCCCACCGGGCCGAATCCGCTGGCCACCGGGCCACATTCGCTGACGAACACGGGTCCGAACTCGCTCGCGACCGGACCGGTCGGCCTGCCGTCGGGCCCGTCCACCGGTCCGCAACCGATCACGCCGCCGCGACTCATGCCGGTGCCCAATCCGCCCGAGCCCGCGCCGTCCACCACCACCGGGCGCTTCGCGACCACCAGTTCCGGCCTGCCGCAGCGCAAGCCGGGCCTGGACACCGGCGAACAGCCGGCCGTACCGGCCTTCCGCGGTGAGCAACCGCACCGGGATCGCTTCTCCGACGGCTTCACCGACGCGTTCAGCGAACCGGACGAGGCCCGCGCCTACGGCGTGACCGCGCTGCGACCCCAGTCCGAGCCGCCGCAGCCGGAACCGGAGACGCCCGAGCCCGCACCCGCCCAGATGGACTTCTGGGGCGAGGCAGGCGCGCAGCAGACGTCCGAGCCGGTGGCCCCGATCACCGGGGGCAACAACTACGCGTACGGCTTCAGCGCCGAGGCGGAGAGCGCGGGCACCTCGTTCGGCAACGGCTACAGCGCTTTCGGCACCGGCGAGCACCCCGTGGCCCGCCCCAGCGAGGACGGCTACGTCGTCGCCGGCGCACCCAACGGCAACACCGGCTACGGAGCCACCGACATTCGCGGCAACGAGGCCACCGACATTCGCGGCAACGACGCCGCACCCGCCGCGCCGCGGCCGGTCGCTCCGCAGGCCGGGCCGCGCCCGGCGGGCGATGCCCCGGCCCCGATCTTCCAGCGCATGGTTTCCGAGTGGCTGGTGGAACCGGCCGCCACGGAAGCGGACAGCGCGGCGTGGTCGTTGAGCTCGGACCCCGGCTGGGCCGCGGCCGAGGAGGCGGCCAACCCGAACACCAGTAGCCGCACCCAGGGCGGGTTGCCGATTCGGCGGCCCGGAGCCCAGTTGGTGCCCGGAGCCGTCGCCCAGGAGGACGACGGCGAAGGCCGCAATCCGGAAGAGATCCGCAACAGCCTCAGCAGGCATCTCAGCGGCGTCCGTTCCGGGCGGGCTGACTCCCAGTACAACGACGGAGGGCATGCATGACCGACACCCAGAGCACCACCACGGATGAGAACCTGAACTGGCTGGTCACTCGCTTCACCCGGGAAGTGCCCGGCGTCTCGCACGCCGTCCTGGTCTCCGCGGACGGCCTGCTGCAGGCCACCAGCCCGCACCTGCCGTCCGATCGCGGCGAGCAGCTGGCCGCGGTGACCGCCGGTCTGGCCAGCCTGTCCGCCGGTGCCGCACAGCTTTTCGAGGGCGGCAAGGTGATGCAGTCCATCGTCGAGATGCAGCGCGGCTACCTGCTGGTCATGAGCGTGGGCAATGGCTCGCACCTGGCGGTGCTGGCCAACAAGCAGCACGACATCGGCCGGATCGGTTACGAGATGGCCCTCCTCGTCGACCGCGTCGGGTCCGTGGTCTCGGCCACCGCCCGCACTGCCTCCTAGATGAGCCGCCCATGACCAATCCCCTTGGTGGCGGCGGCAACCGGCCGCCGACCACACGTGTTCGCCCCTACGCGCTGACCTCCGGTCGCACCGAGCCGGCGGTGGAGCTGCCGCTCGAGGCGGTCGTGGAGACCCTGTCCTACACCGCCCATTTCGACTGGCCCGCCGGTGACGTGCGCACCGAGATCCTGCGCCTGGGCACCGCGCGGCTCTCGGTCGCCGAGATCGCCGCGCACCTGGGACGGCCGCTGGGCATGGTCCGGGTGGTGATCGGCGATCTCGTGGTCGCCGGAACCCTGCGCGTGCATTCGACCTTGAGCGATCAGGCCACCTTCGACGAGCGGCGCTCCCTGATGGAGAGGACCCTGCATGGGCTCCGGGCCCTCTGACAGCGGCTATCCGGGCCCGCACGGCGCGCCCGCGTACACGACCGGGAACATGCCCGCCTATACGACCGGGAACATCCCGGCGTATACGACCGGGCAGTTCGCCAACCCGGCCCTGCAATTCCCGCCGCGCCCCGGAGAGGAGGCCCGCACGGCCTCCACCAAGATCGTCGTGGCGGGCGGTTTCGGCGCGGGCAAGACCACCTTCGTGGGTGCGGTCTCGGAGATCGTGCCGCTGCGCACCGAGGCCATGGTGACCGGCTACTCGGACGGGGTCGACGACCTCGCCGCCACGCCGGGCAAGGAAACCACCACGGTGGCCATGGATTTCGGGCGCATCATCCTGCCCGGCAACCTGGTGCTGTACCTGTTCGGCACGCCCGGGCAGCGACGGTTCTGGTTCATGTGGGACGACCTGATCCGCGGCGCCATCGGCGCGGTGGTGCTGGTCGACACCCGCCGCATCGAGGACAGCTTCGCGGCCGTCGACTTCTTCGAGGCCAAATCGCTGCCGTTCCTGATCGCGGTCAACCGCTTTCCGGATGCGCCGCGCTTCCCGGTCACCGAACTGCGCGAGGCGCTCAGCGTCCGCGACGGAGTGCCGATCGTGGACATCGACGCCCGCGATCCGATCGAGGTGCGCCGGGCGCTGGCCGCCGTCACCGAGTACGCGATCGAAAGGCTGATGGCGGCGCAGCGCGAAAACGCACGCGGATAACGGTTCCAGGGGAGTGACCGAATGATCTATTTCTCGATGGGCTACTGGGTCATCGCCTTGGCGCTGATCGTGTCCTTCGCGGGCGCGGCCTGCGGCCTGGCGTGCATCCGCCAGTCCACCAAGTCGGTGACCCAGCGCTTCCGGCTGGTGTGGCAGTTCGTGGCCGCGGTCTCGATCGGCGGCGTCGGCGTGGCCATGCCGATCTTCGTGTCGATGCTGGGCTTCGACGTGAAGGGCAGCCCGCTGCGCTACGACAGCGTGGGGATCACGCTGTTCTCGGTGCTGTCCGCGGTGGCGGTGATCCTCGCGATGCTCATCAACGGCAGGCAGCTGGTGTGGTGGCGGTTGCTGGTGGGCGCCGGCGTGATGGCCTTCGGCATCGGCGACGTGCATCAGTTGCTGCTGAACGCGATTCGGGTCCAGGGCAGCGTCGAGCAGAGCCTGGTGTCCATCGTGGCGGTGTACGTGATCGCGTTCGTGCTCTCGGCGCTCACCCTGTGGTTCAGCCTGTGGGTGGGATCGGTGCCGATGGTGCTGCTCGGCGCCGCGGTGTACGCGGTCCTGGTGACCGGCATGCACTACGCCGGACTGACCGGGCTGCAGGTGCACATCGATCCGTCCCAGCCCACCCCGCACGGGAACGTGCTGTTCACGTTCTTCGTGCCGTTCTTCATCATCGGCACGCTGTCGCTGGCGATTCCGATCACGGCCATCCTGGTCGCCCCGGACCGCCGCGAGGCGCGGTCCGCTGCTCCGGCCGTCCGGCGGCCGGAGACGGTGCACTGACCTGCTTTTCGAGGACGTGCCGGCTCAGTCGGCCGTGGTGGTCGGATCGAGCAGGCCGAACAGTTCGCCCTGCGGCGCGGCCATGATGGCCATCCGGCCGAACGGCCCGTCGGTGGCCGACATGAGCACGGTCGCGCCCAGTTCGACGGCGCTCGCGATACCGGAGTCGATGCCCTCGAACTGGAACCAGGTCAGCCAGTAGGGCACCTCGGCCGCCACGCCGTTGACGCTGTCGTCGTTGATGCCGCCCACCGACTCGCCCCCGCCGGGCGGGGTGAAGGTGGCGTATCGCATGTTCTCGTCGTCGAATTCGGTGAAGGTGTACCCGAAAATCTCGCCGTAGAAGGATTTCGCCGCCTCGAAATCGCCGGTGTGCAGGTCGTTCCAGACCAGCGCGCCGTGCTCGTTGTACACGGCCGCGCCGTCGTGCGCCCGTGCCTCCCAGACCGCGAAGGGCGCGCCCGAGGCGTCGGCGGCCACGAACATGCGGCCGAACTCCATGACGTCGAAGGCCGGTACGAGCAGGGTGCCGCCCGCGGCGGTGACCTGCTCGGCGCACTTGTCGGCATCGGCCACCGCGAGGTAGGTCGTCCACACCGACGGCACGCCGTCCTCGGGTTTGGGCCCGATCCCCGCGACCGCCTGCCCGTCGCGCAGGGCCATCAGGTAACCCCCCGAGTCCTCCCCGCCGCCTTGCACATCCCAGCCGAACAGCGCGGCATAGAACTCACCGGCCTCGAGCGGATCGTCGACCTGGCAGTCGACCCAACACGGTGTGCCCGGGGGCCAGGCCTCATTGCGTACAGGCATCGGTCATCCTTTCCCGCCTCCCCGCGACTTCAGCGCCCAACTGAGAGCCGTTGACAGGCATGCATGCGAAGTGGAGTTGGGAGCCAACCCGATCCTGGACGTCCCCGGCGAGTTACCCCGATCTCACGAGATCAGTTGTCGCGTTGGCTATAGCCGACCAGTCAACCACCGCAATTACGACCCTCCCGGCGTGTCGGGCCAATTACAGTGAGAGCCATGCGATTCGGGCTGGACTACGCCGCAGGTCGTCCCGCGCCGAGTGCCATCAAGGCCGAGGGGTACGACTTCATCGTGGGCTATCTTTCCCCGGGAGGCCCGACCCTGCCGGGCAAGCTGCTCACCCCCGCGGAAGCGGACGACCTGCGCGCACACGGCATCTCCATCGTCTCCAACTGGGAGACCACCGCCGTCCGCATGCTGGACGGCTACGGCGCGGGCGTCACCGATGCCCGCTCGGCACTGGATCAAGTACTGCGATGCGGCGGGCGACCGGATCGCCCTATCTACTTCTCCGCCGACTTCGATGCCACCCCGCAACAGCAGACCCCCATCGACGCCTATCTGGACGGGGCCGCCAGCGTGCTGGGACGCGCGAATGTCGGCATATACGGCGGCTATTGGCCGTTGAGCCGGGCACTGGACAACGGATCGGCGACCTGGGCCTGGCAGACCGTGGCCTGGTCGGGAGGGAATGTCGATCCGCGCATCTCCATCTTTCAGACCGGTGAGCAGGTGACGGTCGACAACGTGCCCTGCGACGTAAACCAAACCGACCGAGCCGATTTCGGCCAATGGGATGCGGGAACGGAGGAACCGGACATGACACCGGAACAGGACCAGATATTGCGCGACGTCCAGACCCAACTGCGCGGCCCCGGGCTCGAGGGCTGGCCGCAACTGGGCACCAACGCCGCCGGTCAGAATCTGACCGTGGTGGACGGGCTGGCGGCCGCGCTCACCCACATCTATGAGTTGCGCACCGAGATCAGCGATCTGGAGGCCACGGTCGCCGAGCTGAAGGCCGAGCTGGCACACGCCCCGGCGAGCCAGCACTGGCCGTTCCCCTTCTCGCTCGTGGAGGGTCCGGCCACCGCGGTCGCCGATCAGCTGGCAAAACTGGAGCAGTTGCTGCCCGGCGTGCCGTTACCCGGCTGGGGCACCGGACCCAACGGCCATTCGGTCAAGCCCGCCGACAGTGGACAAGCTCCGGCGGGAACCAAGTCGAATGCGCCATCCGGCAACTGAATTGGGCGAATTGTCGGATTTTATCCGGCGCCCCGAAAATCGCCACGCGGTGGTCGAACGAGCGGGAAACCCTTGCTGAACTGGCCTTGAAGTGGCGATGAGCGGGTTCTTCTGTATTCAGAAGAACCCGCCCTCAAGGCACGAGGATACCGTCGCCAGGCCACGAGTTCACAACTTTGGGAAGACTTTTTCGCACATCCGAAACAATCGGACGCCCGAACGAGGGGTCCGCAACACTCGAGCAGTTCTCTGGTGGGACAGCAACTTCGGGGCTATTGTCGGCCTCGTCCGATCTCTTGCTCAGTTCCAGATGAAGGAGGCTCTCGTGGCCGTCAGCGTGGTACTCGACAAAGCTCTCGACAAGGCCTATGAGACCAAGGCACTCGACGACATCCTGGCCGCACCGCCCTCGGCGCTGGCCGGACTGACCGAAAAGCACGACGCCCAACTGCTCGAGGCCCTCGGCATCAAGACCATCGCCGACCTCGGCAAGAACAAGTACTTCCGCCTCGCGGCCACCCTGGTGGACCTGGCCACGAAGGAAGGCTAGCGGGACCCGCGGCCTGATCGGTCAGAGCTTCCCCGGATCGATCAGGCCGCGCTCCACCGCCCGCGCCAGTTTGCGCGGCACCTTGTAGACCGCTCCCCCGACCTTGACCGGGATCAGATCCGGCGGAGTCGCCTTCCACTGCGAACGACGGCTGTGCGTATTGGCCCGCGACATTCGGCGCTTGGGAACGGCCATTGTCAGTTCTCCTTGTCGATCGTCGAATGGCGGTTGCCGCGAACTCGTTTGCCATAACGGCGCTCGAACTTCTCCACCCGGCCCGCGGTATCGAGCACGCGCTGATTTCCGGTCCAGAAGGGATGGGAATCGGAAGTCACATCGACCACCAGCAGCGGGTAGGTATTGCCGTCCTCCCAGTCGATGGTGCGGGTGGACACCGCGGTGGAACGGGTCAGAAAGCACTTTCCGGTGCTCACGTCCTGGAAGACCACCGGGTGGTAGTCGGGATGGATGCCCTGCCTCATCGGTTCACCTTTCGTTGTTACGGGTCGCGCCGTCCCCGGCGACGGGCGTGGATCGGTTTGTGTCACAAGGCTCTTCGTGCTGGTCGCCGAACGGATCGGCCCACAGCGCGACCCGCTCGGGCGCGAAACGCACCTGGCGCAGTTCGTCCTCGTCGACCAGCGCCCAGTGCAGCGCGTGCCGGATCTCCTCCGGATCGGAGTCGGCGACCAGGATCACCAGCGAGGTGTGGCGGTCACCGAAGTGCTCGTGCCAGCGCAGCGAGGCCAGCGTGGCACGCTCCGGGTCGACCTGCTCGAGTTCCCGGGATGTCATGGCGGCCAGCCACTTTCCCGCGCCGCCCACCCGCAGCCCACCGCCCGCGGATTCCAGCCACACCACCTCGTCGGGCTGGGTGGCCAGCCACACCCGGCCGCGGGCGCTCACCACGCCGTCCAGCAGCACGTCGATGGCCGAGTGCAGTCGATCGGGGTGAAAGGGGCGGTCGGTGGCGAATTCGACCAGTGCCACACCGCAATCCGGTTCCAGCGGAGGCGCGCCCGCCAGCAGCGGGGCATGCGGATCGAAGGGCGCGCCGCGGCGCGCGTCCGCGGGTACGCGGCGCAGCAGCCAGGTCAGGTCGTCCGTGTCCAGCGCGGCGGGCTCGGCCACGTAGGTGACGGGAGCGCGCGGGGCCAGGCGCGCCAGCACGGCGGTGGTGCGCTCGCGGTCCAGCAGATCGGCTCCGGAGTCGAAAACCAGCAGGGCGTCGGCGAATTCGACCTGGCCGACGGCCAGCTGGGCCATGGTGCGCTCATCCTCGGCGGTGGCGTGACCACGCTCGGCGAAGGTCTCGTCGCCGGTGGCGTCGGCCAGCCAATCGCGGGCGTCGACACAGGTGAGCACCGAATCGATCCGGACGGTGCGCCCGGCCGGGCCGTCGATCCGGCCGTTGACTCCGGTCACCACCACGTCATCGATGGCCTGGCACACCGCTTCCGCCTCGAAGGCCGGATCCAGCGCGAGCACGATGCGCCGCACCGAATCCCGCTCGGCGAGCAGGCACAGGTAGGGCAACAGATCGGCGCGCAGCGTGCAGGAGACGCACCCGTGCGCGAGTTCCAACACGGTCACGCTCTCGCGCCCGACCGCTCCATCGGCGGCACAGCTGCGAACGATGCGCCGCACCACGCCCTGGCGGAGTTCGCTCAGGTCGTGGCGGACCACGACGGTTCCCGGCCCGGCGCCGAGCAGCCGGGCGGCCCGTTCGACGCCCTCGGCGGCGCGTCCGGGGAGTCCGGCGAGGACGAGCACGGGCTTGCGTTGGGACGCCACCGGTCCCCCTTTCGACAATGATTTTCAATTACCGAGGAGTCAATGTACCTTGGAATAAGTTCGTTGTCGAAAACGATTGTCAGTAACGTCCAACCAGGAAGGGAGTGCCCATGTCGGCGATCTGCCAGGTCACCGGTCGCAAGCCGGGCTTCGGCAAGTCCGTGTCGCACTCGCACAAGCGGACCAACCGGCGCTGGGACCCCAATATCCAGCGCAAGACCTACTACCTGCCCAGCGAGGACCGGCGCATCACGCTGCGAGTCTCGGCCAAGGGCATCAAGGTCATCGACCGCGACGGCATCGAAGCGGTCGTCGCTCGCCTGCGTGCCGCAGGCGAGAAGATCTGAGAGGAAACAGCAATGGCATCGAAGTCGACCGACATCCGTCCCGTCATCAAGCTGAAGTCCACGGCCGGAACCGGCTACACCTACGTCACCCGCAAGAACCGGCGCAACGATCCCGACCGGATGGTCCTCAAGAAGTACGACCCGGTCGCCCGCCAGCACGTGGACTTCCGCGAGGACCGGTGACGTGGCGAAGAAGTCGAAGATCGCGAAAAACGAAGAGCGCAAACTGATCGTGGCCCGCTACGCCGAACGGCGAGCGGAACTGAAGGAGATCATCCGCAAGCCGAGCAGCAGCGACGAGGAACGGTCGGCCGCGCAGTCCGCCCTGCAGAAAATGCCTCGGGACGCAAGTCCGGTACGATTGCGCAATCGGGACGCCGCGGACGGACGCCCGCGTGGTCATCTCCGGAAATTCGGTCTCTCGCGTGTGCGGGTTCGCGCGATGGCCCATCGGGGAGAACTGCCCGGTGTGCACAAATCGAGCTGGTAAGCATCCACGATCCGTGAGTGAGGAACCGCTGACATGGCAGTGAAGCGAGCACCGTCGAAGAAGGTCCGTGCCGAGCAGGCCCGCCGCCCGAAGAAGAATCCCCTGATCGCCGCCGGCGTCGAGACCGTCGACTACAAGGATGTGAACCTGCTCCGCACGTTCATCTCCGACCGCGGCAAGATCCGCAGCCGGCGCGTCACCGGCCTGACCCCGCAGCAGCAGCGCCAGGTCGCCGTCGCGGTGAAGAACGCGCGCGAAATGGCCCTGCTCCCGTTCACGAGCCGATAGGCGGTTCGCTGGAACATCGAAAGAGAAAGAGGCTCCGATGCTTTCGCATCGGAGCCTCTTCTTGTTTCAAAGTCCTTGGTGCATCCCGATTTACGGGATGGTCAGGACCTGGCCCACGTTGATGGCGTCCGGGTTGTCGATGCCGCTGGCGGCCGCGATCTCGCCGAAGCGGTTGCCGTCGCCGTAGAAGCGCTCGGCGATGGCCCACAGGGTGTCGCCCGGCTCGACCGTGTAGGTCTGCGCCGCGGGCGGCGGCGGGGGCACCTCCTCGGCGACCGGGGCGGCCTCGGCCACGGGCTCCGGGGCCGCGAGCGGGTTGTCGGTCTTGGTGTCCGACGCCCACAGCGGGCTGCCGTCCTTGCCGTACAGCACGACATTGCGGTCGGCCTGCACGACCAGGCGATCCGCGTCCTTGCCGTTGGTCTCGGTGGACCAGGCGGCGCCGTCGCCCTTGTAGAGCACGAGGTTGCCGTCGTCTTGCAGGGCCAGGCGCTCGACGCCCTGGTTGTGGGTCATGCTCGCCCACACGACATTGCCGTCCGGCTCGGTGAGCACGAGATTGCCATCGGATTGCAGCGCCAGGGTGTAGGCACCACCTGTCAACGACTCTCCCGCCTTGAGTTCTTCTCCAACCCTCAGTGTGTCGCCCACGGTGTGTCCTTTCGGGAGATGGTGATCATAGGTAAGACGATGGCACGGAAGTGCATTGGCGCATCTGAATCGAGATTACCCACGACGCACCGGTCAGCGCAGGGATACGCGCCGGGTCTGCGAAGATTTCGGCGTGTCGTCGCCAGAAATTCGCCAAAGTAAGGAACCGGCGATGCCGAACCAGCCGACCGGTCCCTGCCACTAGGGTGTCAGCCATGGACGGGACAAGGGGACGCCGCGTGATCGCTGCCGCCGCGATCGCGCTGATCGGGCTGGCCGCGACCGCGTGCAGCGGCTCGAAAGACACTGGCGGCCAAGCGAAATCCAGCAGCACCGCCACCAGCACGCCCACCGAGGCGCCGGGCGGCCAGATCGGGCGCCCCTTCACCGCCGACCCGGGCATCGTCGGCCCGCACAGCATCTCGTTCGACAGTTGGACCCGGCTCGCCCCCGACAAGATCGCGGTGAACTTCCAGACCGGCTCACCCGAGTGCTACGGCGTCGACGCCGCCGTCACCGAGACCTCCTCCACCGTCACCGTCGACCTGAAGTCCGGCACACTGCCCACCGCGGTCGGCAAGATGTGCACCATGATCGCGGTCTTCGGCACCCTCGAGATCCAGCTGAAGTCCCCGCTGGGAGATCGAAAGGTACTGAGCGCCAATTAGTTCCCGGAACGAGAAAGGGTGCGGATCGCGATTCGCGATTCGCACCCTTTCCCGATTCTGTTGTACCGCTATGCCATTCGCTCAGTGCGCGAAGTGACGCGACCCCGTCAGGTACAGCGTGACCCCGGCCTCGCGGCACAGGTCGATGGTGTCCTTGTCGCGGATGGAACCGCCCGGGTGCACGATGGCGCGCACGCCCGCGGCCACCAGGATCTGCGGGCCGTCCGAGAACGGGAAGAAGGCGTCCGAGGCCGCCACCGAACCCTTGGCCCGGTCACCGGCGCGCTCCACGGCCAGCTTGCAGGAGTCGACCCGGTTGACCTGGCCCATGCCCACGCCGACCGCCGCACCGGCGTCGGCCAGCAGGATGGCGTTGGACTTCACGGCCCGGCAAGCGCGCCAGGCGAATTCGAGATCGCGCAGGGTGGCCTCGTCGGCGGCCTCGCCGGCGGCGAGGGTCCAGTTGGCGGCGCTGTCGCCCTCGGCGTCGAGGATGTCGCGGTCCTGCAGCAGCACGCCGCCGCTGACCGGGCGCAGTTCCGCGCCCTTGCGCTGGGCCGGATCGGCCACCAGCACGCGCACGTTCTTCTTGCGCTGCAGCACCTCCACCGCGCCGTTGGCGTAGGCCGGGGCCACGATGACCTCGGTGAAGATCTCGGCGACCTGCTCGGCCATCTCGACGGAGACCTCACGGTTGGCCGCGATCACGCCGCCGTACGCGGAGACCGGGTCGGTGGCGTGCGCCTTGCGGTGCGCCTCGGCGATGTCCGCGCCGACCGCGATGCCGCAGGGGTTCGCGTGCTTGATGACCGCGACCGCGGGCTCGTCGAAGTCGTAGGCGGCGCGCCAGGCGGCATCGGCGTCGGTGTAGTTGTTGTACGACATCTCCTTGCCGTGCAACTGCTTCGCCTGCGCCAGCCCGGCCGGACCGGCCTCGTTGACGTAGAGCGCCGCGCCCTGGTGCGGGTTCTCGCCGTAGCGCAGCACGTTCTCGCGGTTCCAGGTCGCGCCGATCCAGGCCGGGAACTTGTCCGCCGCTTCGGATTCCGGCGCGGCGGCCGGAACGGCCACATTGGTCATCCAGCTCGCGACGGCCACGTCGTAGGTGGCGGTGTGCTGGAAAGCCTTGGCGGCCAGGGCGGTCCGCTCGGGCAGGGTGAAACCGCCCTGCTGCACGGCCGCGATCACCTCGGCGTAGTCACCGGTGTTCACGACCACCGCGACCGACGGGTGGTTCTTGGCGGCGGCGCGCACCATGGACGGGCCGCCGATGTCGATCTGCTCGACGCACTCGTCGACGCTCGCGCCCGAGGCCACGGTCTGGGTGAACGGGTACAGGTTCACCACGACGAGCTGGAACGCCTCGACCCCGAGCTCGACGAGCTGGTCGACGTGCTCCTCCTTGCGGGTGTCGGCCAGGATGCCGGCGTGCACGCGCGGGTGCAGGGTCTTGACGCGACCGTCGAGGGTCTCCGGAAAACCGGTCAGGTCTTCGACTTTGGTGACCGGGATGCCGGCGTCGGCGATCTTGTTGGCGGTCGAGCCGGTCGAGACCAGCTCCACGCCCGCCTGATGCAGGCCCGTGGCCAGTTCGATCAGACCGGTCTTGTCGTAGACGCTTACGAGGGCCCGCTTGATCGGCTTGCGTTCGGCTGCGCCGGACTGTCGTTCGCTGCGCTCACTCACCGGAGAACTCGCTCATCTGGAATAACTGCCTTTCGTCCATCGGAGACAATGCCTCGGGTAGCGACAGCGGCGACGACCTCCGCCAACAACCGACGCTCCACGACCTTGATGCGCTCGTGCAGGGTGTCCTCGTCGTCATCGGGCAGCACCGCGACCGCCTCCTGCGCGAGGATCGGCCCGGTGTCCACACCCGAATCGACCAGGTGCACGGTCGAACCCGTGACCCGGACGCCGTAGGCGAGCGCGTCCCGCACCCCGTGCGCGCCGGGGAACGCGGGCAGCAGCGCGGGATGGGTATTGATGATGCGACCGCCGAAACGGTCCATGAACGTGGGCCCGAGGATCTTCATGAAGCCCGCGGACACGATCAGGTCGGGCTGGAACACCGCGACCGTCTCGGTGAGCGCGACATCCCATTCGGCGCGGTTCGCGAAATCGCCCAGCGCGACCTGGAACGAGGAGACGTCGAACGCCTCGGCGTGGTCGGTGGCGGCACAGTCGCGGTCCACTCCGACGGCGACGACTCGGGCGGGATACCCCGGCCGCCGGGTCGCCTCGAGCAGCGAACGCAGCAGAGATCCGGTGCCGGAGGCCAGCACGACGATGCTCGCGGGCGCGGTCGGCGGCAGCAGCTGGGCGGGCGTGGAACTCAGCGCACTACTCCCTGGGTATCGGAGCGGGATGGGGACGGCGGGGGCAACTCCGCCGCCTAAAGAGTAACTATCGCCCGATTGCTACTTGTCCGGCAGGTCTCCCTCTACCACCTCCGCGTCCACGATGTCGGGGTTCTCGGCGGATTTCACAGCGGCGGCGGGGTCGGGATCGTCCTGGTCCTCGACCAGTTCGGCGTCGAGCGCGCCGTCGAGATCGGACTCGTCGTACCAGCCGCCGTTGCCGTCGGGCCCGTCCTCGGAGTCGCCCTCCGCGGCCTGTTCGTCCTCGAATTCGTCGTCGTACTCGTCGTCCTCGTATTCGTCGTCCGCGTAGTAGTACTCGTCGTCCGCGTAGTCCTCGTCGTTGTAGTACTCGTCCTCGTACTCGTCATAGGCGACCGCGCCGACGGCCGCCGGGCCACCGAACCACCGGGCCCCCAGCATGCCCACGTATCCGGCGACGGCCAGCCACACGAACACCAGCACCACGGTCACCACGTCGGGCGCGATCCGGCCGAAGGTGCCCAGCTCGCCCCCGGCCAGCGCGCCGAGCAGCGCCATGACCACGGCCGCCACCCCGGCGGCGGTCAGCGTCGCCCACGGCGCGGCCGCCCGATCCCGCGACGTGCGACCGCAATCCAGCCCCGACAGCACGCCCACGGCCGCGGGCGCGACCAGCAGCGCCAGCCACCACACCGCCACCGGACCCGCGGGCACCGCCGCGGCCACCGGCACCGCGGGCACCGGCGCACCGTGAATCACGAACAGGCTCAACGATCCCGGACCGATCTGCACCTGCCCGCCGACCAGCACGCTCACCGCGTCGACCGCCACATTCGGCAGGTAGGCCAGCGACAACACCGTCAAACCCAGTGCGCCGAAGGCATTTCCGGCGGCATGATAGGTGTCGCCGAGCCGGGACCAGTGTGCCAGGAAGGACACCACGGTCACCGCGGTCGCCACCGCCAGCAACCGGCCCACCGACCGGACGCCCGCGCGCAGACCGGGAATCAGCCAGTCCGGCAAGGGAAACGGGAGCAGGTCGGCGACATCACGCCAGCGCCGCACACCGATGCCGACGGCCGTCGCCAGCAGATTCAGGCCGAGTACCCAGGCGAAGGCCGCCAGGGTGTCCGGCGGCTGCAGCGCCACCACCGCGGCCGCGTCGCGGGCCACCGCCAGGCATACCGCGGTGATCACCAGCGGTCCGCCCACCGCGGCCGCCACCACCCAGCCCAGCTCGTTCGTCTCGTAGTCGAACTCCGTGGCCTCCGCGCTCTCGCGGGCCACCAGCCACAACGCCAGCGCGGTCGGCAGCAGCGGCCACAGCCCGATCCCGGTCTTGCCGATCACCAGCGGAACCTGGTGCACCGCAAGCCAGCTCGCCGCGATCGCCCCGGACGACCCGTTCGTCCCGCTGCCCGCCGCGAACAAGGTGCCGTAGACAAGGATGAAGATCACCAGCATGGTGATCGCCGACGGCCGGGCGGCCACCAGCATGAGCACCCGCGCGCGTTCGGGAGTGAGCGACCCGAACCCCCCGCCCCGCGACCGCACCGGCGGTCGCGGCGACTCACCCGGCGACTCCCGCAGATCGGGATCGCTCAGGCGAGCCAGGGCAGTTCTCGGGGCATTCATGGACAACCAGCGTGGCAGCATCTCGGAAACCGGGGGGTCAGGCGCGCCGGTCGACCGGCGCACAGCACTTGCTTGGAATCGGGCACGGCAAAGAAAACGGCCCCCGGTGACACACCGGAGGCCGCCCTCATGAACCGGAAACTACTTGTCGTCCTGGCCCGGTCGGAACGCACGGGTGGCGTCGGCGGCCGGATCCGACGACTGCTCGCCGCCGAACGGCTGCGCCGGGCGCTGCGCCTGACCACCGAAGTGCTGGGTCGCGTCCGCGCTGCCCGCGGGCTGCTGCGGCTGCTGGCCGTACGGCGACTGCTGGCCGTAGGACGGCTGCTGCGGCTGCTGACCGTAGGACGGCTGCTGCTGACCGTAGGTCGGCTGCGAACCGGTGCCGTATCCGGCCGGCTGCTGACCGTAACCCTGCTGACCGTAGGAGGACTGCCCGGCCTGCTGGCCATAGGACGGCTGCCCGGCCTGCTGGCCGTACGAAGACTGCTGCGGCTGCTGACCGTACGAGGGCTGCTGCGGCTGCTGGCCGAAGGCCGAGAACTGCGACTGCGGCCCGGTCGTGCTGAACGGCTGCTGCGGCTGGCCGTAACCACCCTGCGGCGCGGCCGGTTTCGGCTCCGGAGCCTTGATGATCTCCATCTCGAACAGCAGCGCCACGACGGCCACCACGGCCTGCACGAAGGCCAGGAACAGGATCGCCCAGCCGCCCCACTTCAGCGAGTAGCCCTCACCGAGGTCGAAGGAGCTGAACAGGATGGCGAGGAACCCGGCCAGCGACGCGGCCGCCACGAGTGCGGTGTTGCTGCTCGGCTTCGGCAGCAGCGACAGACCCGCCAGCAGTCCCGCCAGCAGCAACAGCGCCACCAGAGCGCCACCGCCGGTGAACTGGAACAGGCTGTGGTCGGCCTTGCCCGCGCCACCCAGGTCGAAGCCCTCGAAGGGCGCGAAGCCCATCAGGAAGTTGATGACGCCGAGCGCGGCCACGCCCACGGCGAGGAAGAACGGCAGCCCCTTGCCCGCGATGGGCGACGATCCCGAACCGGCAGCGGGAGCGCCTGCGGGCTGCGAGCCGTATCCGGGTGCGGAAGAGGGCGTCGGCTGGGGCGCGTTGTATCCCGAGCCCCCGGTCGGGTATGACATGTCGTCGTCTCCTATCGAGTCGTGAGTGGTTCACGAACCTTTACCGACGCTACTGCACTTGACGGCCGGGGGCACCATCTACCACCCGCCGTGGCCTTACCGCAATACCTGAATCGGCGCAGAACACGACCGCTTTACCCGATGCGATCCGCCCGCAAACCCACCGATTCCTCACACCCCGCGAATCACGAAGGCCGCCTGTCGAATTCGACAGGCGGCCTTCGTATTCAGCTGTTCGAGCGGGCGTACCCACTCACCGCTCACGAGAACATCAAGCGCTGATGGAAGCCTTCTCGAGGATCTCGCGCGCCAGGGCGGCGGTCTCCGAAGGCGTCTTGCCGACCTTCACACCGGCCGCCTCGAGGGCGTCCTTCTTGGCCTGGGCGGTACCGGCCGAGCCGGACACGATCGCGCCCGCGTGGCCCATGGTCTTGCCCTCCGGCGCGGTGAAGCCCGCGACGTAGCCGACGACCGGCTTGGTGACGTTGGCCTGGATGTAGGCCGCGGCCCGCTCCTCGGCGTCGCCGCCGATCTCGCCGATCATGACGATGAGCTTGGTCTCCGGGTCCTTCTCGAACGCCTCGATGGCGTCGATGTGGGTGGTGCCGATGACCGGGTCGCCGCCGATGCCGATGGCGGTGGAGAAACCGAAGTCCCGCAGCTCGTACATCATCTGGTAGGTCAGGGTGCCCGACTTGGAGACCAGGCCGATCGGGCCCTTGCCCGCGATGTTGGCCGGGGTGATGCCGACCAGCGACTCACCCGGGGTGATGATGCCGGGGCAGTTCGGGCCGATGATGCGCGTCTTGTTGCCCTTGTCCACGTTGTAGGCCCACGCGTAGGCGGTGTCCTGCACCGGGATGCCCTCGGTGATGACCACGAGCAGCGGGATCTCCGCGTCGATGGCCTCGATGATGGCGTCCTTCGAGAAGGCCGGGGGCACGAAGGCGATGGAGGTGTCGGCGCCGGTCTTCTCCATGGCCTCGGCCACGGACGCGAACACGGGCAGCTCGACCTCGTTGCCGTCCTTGTCGGTGTGCTTGACGGTGGTGCCGGCCTTGCGGGCGTTGACACCGCCGACCACGTTGGTGCCCGCCTTCAGCATCAGGGCGGTGTGCTTGGTGCCCTCGCCGCCGGTGATGCCCTGGACGATGACCTTGTTGTCCTTGTTCAGGAAGATAGACATGTTCGTGGTTCCTTTACTTGGCCGCAGCCAGCTCGGCAGCCTTGTCGGCGCCTTCGTCCATGGTCTGAGCGAGAGTCACCAGCGGGTGGTTGAAGTCGGAGAGGATCTTGCGACCCTCCTCGACCTTGTTGCCGTCCAGACGGACGACCAGCGGCTTGTTGGCCTCGTCGCCCAGGGTGTTCAGCGCGCCCACGATGCCGTTGGCGACCGCGTCACAGGCGGTGATGCCACCGAAGACGTTCACGAACACGGACTTGACCTGCGCGTCGTTCAGGATGACGTCCAGGCCCGCGGCCATGACGGCGGCCGAGGCGCCGCCGCCGATGTCGAGGAAGTTGGCGGGCTTGACGCCGCCATGGTTCTCACCGGCGTAGGCGACCACGTCGAGGGTCGACATGACCAGACCCGCGCCGTTGCCGATGATGCCGACCTCGCCGTCGAGCTTGACGTAGTTGAGGTCGTTCTCCTTGGCCTTGAGCTCGAGCGGGTCGGTGGCGTCGATATCCGCGAACTCGGCGTGGTCGGGGTGGCGGAACTCGGCGTTCTCGTCCAGGGTCACCTTGCCGTCGAGGGCCAGGATCTCGTCGTTGGGGGTGCGAACCAGCGGGTTGACCTCGACCAGGGTGGCGTCTTCCTTGATGAAGACCTCCCACAGCGCCTGAATGGTCACCGCGGCCGCGTCCAGGATGTCGGCGGGCAGGTGGCCCTGCTCGGCGATGGAACGGGCGAAGGCCAGGTCGACACCCTTGACGGCGTCGACGGGCACCTTGGCCAGGCGGTCCGGCTTGGTGGCCGCGACCTCTTCGATCTCCATGCCGCCCTCGACCGAGCACATGGCCAGGTAGGTGCGGTTGGAGCGGTCCAGCAGGAAGGAGATGTAGTACTCCGCGGCGATGTCCTTCGCCTCGGCGACCAGGATCTTCTTGGTGATGTGGCCCTTGATGTCCAGGCCCAGGATGTTGTTCGCGTGGGTGAAGGCGTCGTCCGGGGTGGCGGCGTACTTCACGCCACCGGCCTTGCCGCGGCCACCGACTTTGACCTGCGACTTGATCATTACCGGCTTGCCGATTTCTTCGGCAATCGCACGCGCGTCCTCAGCCGTATCAGTGACGCGGCCCTCGGACGAAGGCACTCCGTGCTTCACGAAGAGTTCCTTCGCCTGATATTCGAAGAGATCCATGTACTCACCGTCTCGTCTGCGTTGTTGTGACAACGTCTTGGTTGGCGGCCCGTCGTCGGAGGCGGGTCGGCTCGGACTCTAATCAGTCACATGGAGCGGAAATCAGCCGCATACAGCCTAAGTGGCGCAGGTCACGGTACTGTCTCCGGTGCCCTAAAAGCCCTTGTCAATGCTACTCATCGGTAGCTTGTTGGCCCGGCGCCAGGTGGAGCACACGAATCCCGGAGAGTGACGCTTACTACTACGTAGCGTCGTGGACAAAACTCACTTGGTTACCCCCAGCACAGTGAGCACATTCCCGTCCATAACGTGATGAATGTCACAGCATCGTGTCGAACCATGTCCATCGCTTGCTGAGCCGCAATCGTTTCGTTACCGTCGTTGCGGTCGATGTCACAACCCGGTCACGGACAGGAGGACGGCAGGCTTGACGCAGCACAGCCCCCGACGTGCCCACCGCTACCGCGAGGACGCCGAGAACTACAGCGGTGCAACGAGCTTCGACGCACCCGCCTCGCAGACCGCGGTCGCCCACGGCGAGTGGGACGCCACCCAAGCCTGGAACTCCGACGCGGACTGGAACGGTGACGCGCAGTGGAATTCCGGCGCGGAGTGGGCCGCCGGCCAGCAGTGGGATCAGTCTCAGCAGCAGTGGGATCAGTCCCAGCAGTGGAACGAGACTCAGCAGTGGGAAGAGTCCGGACCCGAAGTGGACTGGAACGCCCAGACCACGGTGAACGGCTGGGCCGCACCGAATCCGAATGATTGGGCCCCGCAGTCGCGGACCAATTGGGATCCGACCGCGGACCCGACCCCCTCCGACGAGTATCGCCCGGTTTACACGTTCAAGACCGCGTCCGGCGAGAAACTCCAGTTCTCCGGCGACGGAGCGCGCGTGAATCGCGCCGCGCGCGAAGCCGATTCCGACGACGAGGACCGTCCGACCCGCATCGGCGGCAAGCGTCGCGCGGGCGGCACCCACCGGGTGCCCGCCCCGCCCACCGCCCTCAAGGGTCGCGCCGCGGTCATCGCGGTCGCCGCCGGCGCGGTCGTGGCCGCGGGTCAGGCCACCATCGAGTCCTCGAGTCACGACAGCAGCAATGTCGACTACCAGGCCGCCAACCAGGTCAAGGAAGTCGCCGCGACCTCGGTGGTCGGCGGCGACGGGTCGACCGGTTCACCGCAGGTGGTAAGCCCGAACGCGCCCGCGAGCCTGGACCAGTTCAACGACATCCTGGAGAAGGGCAAGCAGTTCGCGGCCGATATGGCCAACCAGGAGGCGTCGAAGTACCGCCCGCTGTGGACCAAGTTCGCCAACGGCACCTTCACCTCCGGCTTCGGCATCCGCTGGGGCGTCGCGCATCAGGGCGTGGATGTCGCAGCGCCGATCGGCACCCCCATTTACGCGGTGGCCGACGGCACCGTCCTCGAGGCCGGTCCCGCTTCGGGTTTCGGCATGTGGGTGCGCCTGCTCCACGATGACGGCACGGTGACCATCTACGGCCACATCGACACCGCCACGGTGTCCCAGGGCCAGCGCGTCCTGGCCGGCGATCAGATCGCCACGGTCGGCAACCGCGGTTTCTCCACCGGCCCGCACTGCCACTTCGAGGTCTGGCTGAACGGCGTCGACAAGATCGACCCGCTCCCCTGGCTGGCCTCCCGCGGCATCTCCCTCGGCCCCGAACGCGACTGACCCGCCGACTCCCGAAGGCCGCCCGTCACAACTGACAGGCGGCCTTCGTCGTCGACGCACTCGGCGAGTTCATCTGCCGGTCGATCACCCAGTAGTGTGCGATGCCGTTCGCCGCGTGCTCACCCGCCTTGATGGAGTGGTCCCGCAACGCCGATTCACTCGATGAGCTGATTTCGACAGCCAGCGCCATCCGGTCGCTCCGAACCCGCGTCTGATCGAACACCTCTTCGCGCGCCACAACCAGATCGGATACGCGACGTTGCGACTTCCCTACCGGCAGTTCAGCGTCGATCTCTGGATAGGACTTCCCACCCTTCAGGAAGCTGGTCCTCGAGCTGAATCGTCAGGTTCTCGAGGACACGGCTGTGAGGCGGCGCGGGGGCGAGCATTCACGAGCAGGAATCCGTTCTCGATCTCGTAAACGAAGCTGTTATCGACTGGTAGAGCGTCGAATTCCTCCACGGTGATAGGCCGCATGTGCGGATTCGGTAGGGGCGCGGCCGCGATGTTCGCCATGCGGCACGGCTTGATCGACACCGAGCCGCCGGGATGAGCGGCGCAAGATCGGGTGAACGACCGATGTGGGCGCACCGGCCCCGATCGTAGAACTGGAAACATGACTACCAACCTTGTTTCCGAATCCACCGAGAGCGCCTGGCCCGCGGCCGGTCTGCTGCTCGATTCCCTTGTGCGCCGGGACTTCCCGGACATGGCGGCCTGCCTGGGGCCGCAGGTGCGCTTCCGCGCCATGGTGCCGCCGGGCCGGTTCGAGACCTGGTTCGGCGGCCCCGACGAGTTCGAGGTGGTGGATGCCGCCATCGGCCAGGTGGGCGACGGGGTGTACCTGCGCTGGCGTGTCCACATGACGTCGGCGCGCCCGGCCGCACCGCCGAACAGCACCTGTTCGCGACGGTCACGGATCGGATCGAGGGCCTCGACCTGCTCTGGTCCGGCCGGCAGCCGGACCGCCCCGCTCAGTGACGGTTCGAGCGGTACCAGCCGATCAGGGAGTCGGTGGAGGAATCGCCTTGGGGCGCGGGCGCTTCCGCCGAGGTGAGCAGGGGCTCGAGGGCGAGGGCCTGGGCCTTGCCGAGTTCCACACCCCACTGGTCGAAGCTGTCGATGCCCCAGATCGCGCCCTCGGTGAACACAATGTGCTCGTAGAGGGCGATGAGCTGCCCGAGGACCGACGGGGTGAGCTGGGGGGCGAGGATGGCCGTGGTGGGACGGTTACCCGGCATCACCTTGTGGGGCACGATCTTCGGGTCGGTGCCCTCGGCGGCGATCTCCTCGGCGGTCTTGCCGAAGGCCAGCACCTTGGTCTGGGCGAAGAGGTTCGACATGAGGATGTCGTGCATGCTGCCGGTGCCGTCGATGGTCGGGAGATCGTCGGTGGGGCGGGCGAATCCGATGAAATCGGCGGGGACCAGCTGGGTGCCCTGGTGCAGCAGCTGGTAGAAGGCGTGCTGGCCGTTGGTGCCCGGCTCGCCCCAGAAGATCTCGCCGGTGCCGGTGGTGACCGGAGTCCCGTCGGCGCGAACGGATTTCCCGTTCGACTCCATGGTGAGCTGCTGCAGGTAGGCCGGGAAGCAGGCCAGGTCGTTGGAGTACGGCAGCACCGCGCGCGACTGCGCGCCGAAGAAGTTCGAGTACCAGACCCCGAGCAGGCCCAGCAGCGCCGGACCGTTCTCGCTCAGCGGCGCGGACGCGAAATGCTCGTCCACGCGGTGCATTCCGTCCAGGAACTCGGCGAAGCGCTCCTTGCCGATGACCGCCATGACCGACAGGCCGATGGCCGAATCCACCGAGTAGCGGCCGCCGACCCAGTCCCAGAAGCCGAACATGTTGGCGGTGTCGATGCCGAAGTCGGCGACCCGCTGCGCGTGCGTGGACACCGCCACGAAGTGCTTGGCCACCGCTTCCTCGCCCAGCGCCGCCACCAGCCAGCGGCGCGCCGCCGTGGCATTGGTGAGCGTCTCGAGCGTGGAGAAGGTCTTGGACGCCACGATGAACAGCGTGGTGGCCGGGTCGAGCCCGTGCAGCTTCGAAACCAGGTCCGCCGGATCGACATTCGACACGAAGCGCGCGGAGATGCCCGCGTCCGCGTAGTGCCGCAGCGCCAGCGTCACCATGGCCGGGCCCAGATCGGAGCCGCCGATGCCGATGTTCACGACGGTGGCGATGCGCTCCCCCGTCGCGCCGCGCCACTGCCCGGAGCGCACCTGATCGGTGAATTCGCCCATGCGCCGCAGCACTTCGTGCACGTCGGTCTCGACGTCCTGGCCGTCGACCGTCAGCGATTGCCCGGCGGGCCTGCGCAGCCACACGTGCCCGACCGCGCGATCCTCGGAGGTGTTGATGTGCTCGCCCGCGAACATGGCGTCGCGCCGCTGCTCGACCCCCGCGGTGTGCGCCAATTCGACCAGCAGATCCAGGGTCTCGCGCGTGACGCGATGCTTGGAGTAGTCGATACGCAGATCCGCGACCTGCACCGTCAGCTCATCGCCGCGCGCCGGATCCTCGGCGAAGAACTCCCGCAGGTGTCGCGCGCCGATCGACGCATGATGGTCGTGCAGTTTCCGCCAGACCGCCGACGCGGTGATGTCGCTGCTCACCCGGGCGAGGTTACAACGTTGTGTATCTGACGCGCAGGTAACAACCCGTGATTCGCGGGATTCTCCCAGCGCTGAGCCGATTTCGTCGTACTGCCGACCGTCCGGCATAGGCTGAGCTCATGGTGACCGAAAGCTCCCTACTCTCGTCCATTCCCACGCAACTCTGGATCGGCGGACCGGTGGACGCCACAGGGGGTGCGACGTTCCCGGTGCTCAACCCGGCGACGGGTGAGGTCATTGCCCGGGTCGCCGACGCCACCCCCGACGACGGGGTACGTGCGCTCGACGCGGCGGCGGCCGTGCAGGCCGAGTGGGCCGCGACTCCGGCCCGGCAGCGCGGGGAGATCCTGCGCGCGGTGTTCGAGGCGATCACGGCGCGGGCCGAGGAGTTCGCGCTGCTCATGACGCTCGAGATGGGTAAGGCCCTGCCGGAGAGCCGCAATGAGGTGCGTTACGGCGCGGAGTTCTTCCGCTGGTTCAGCGAGGAGGCCGTCCGGATCCACGGCCGCTATCAGCCCGCCCCGGCCGGGACCGGGCGCATTCTCGTGCACAAGCAGCCGGTGGGCCCGTGCCTGGCCATCACCCCGTGGAACTTCCCGTTGGCCATGGGCACCCGCAAGATCGGCCCGGCGCTCGCCGCGGGCTGCACCATGATCGTGAAGCCCGCGGGCGAAACGCCGTTGACCATGCTGCTGCTGGCCCAGCTGTGCAGCGAGGCCGGGCTGCCCGACGGCGTGCTGTCGGTCATCACCACCTCGCACTCGGGTGCGGTGACCGCGCCGCTGCTCAACGATCCGCGCCTGCGCAAGCTGACCTTCACCGGTTCCACCCCGGTCGGCAAGAAGCTGGTCGAGCAGTCCGCGCACGGCCTGCTGCGCACCTCCATGGAGCTCGGCGGCAATGCCCCGTTCGTGGTCTTCGACGACGCGGACATCGACGCCGCGGTGCAGGGCGCGGTGCTGGCCAAGCTGCGCAACGGCGGTGAGGCGTGCACCGCCGCGAACCGTTTCCACGTCCAGAATTCGGTTCGCCAGGAATTCACCGACAAGCTGGTCGCGGCGCTGGCCGACTTCAAACTCGGCAATGGCGTCGACCCGGAGACCACGCTCGGCCCGCTCATCAACGAGAACCAGCTCGACACCGTGAGCGAACTGGTCGAGGACGCGGTCTCGGCGGGCGCGCAGGTCAAGCTGGGCGGCAAGGCCCCCGGCGGCCCGGGCTGGTTCTACCCCGCGACCGTTCTCACCGATATCCCGCCCGTGGCCCGCATCCTGCGCGAGGAGGTGTTCGGCCCGGTCGCCCCGATCGTCGGCTTCGACACCGAGGAGCAGGGCCTGGCCGCCGCCAACAACACCGAATTCGGTCTGGTCGCATACGTTTACACGCGCAGCCTGGACCGCGCCCTGCGAGTCGCGGAGGGTCTGGAGACCGGCATGGTCGGCGTCAACCGCGGCGTCATCTCCGACCCGGCCGCCCCGTTCGGCGGTGTGAAGGAATCCGGTTTCGGCCGCGAGGGCGGCTTCGAGGGCATCGAGGAATACCTCGACACCAAGTACATCGCCCTGCCCTAGGCATGAAAGAACCGCCCCGGGGTCGAGACACCCGGGGCGGCCTGGGAAAGCTGCATCCGTGGCTCCACATGCAGCGTGGTTCGTGTGTGGGCACGCGCGACGACGCACCGCTCGATGTATCGGATCGGGCGGTGCCTGTCGTTAACGAGAGATCTTGATCAGTGCCCCAAGCGGCCGCGGCCCAGGCGGAGCAGGAGCATGGCGAGGGTGTGGCCCTCCTGGCCCAGCTCGCTGAAGCGCTCCAGCACCTTCATCTCGCGGGAGTGGACGAGCTTGGGCCCACCGTTCGCCATTCGCGTCCGCCCGATGATGCGCGAGACCTCGGTGCGGCGCTTGATGGCGGCCAGGATTTCGGCGTCCAGCTTGTCGATTTCCAAGCGCAGCTTTTCGATTTCAGCCTCGGAGGGCAGGGCGGAGTCCGACCCGGTGGCAGACTCGGAATGTCCCGTCGTCGAGATGCTCATACTTTCAACTCCTCGTGGTCCCGAACGTCGATCGGCGGGTGGACCCATCCTGTTACCGATCGGGTTCTCACCAAGAATCAGACCTGTTGGCCATACATTGTCCCCCCGGGAACGGGCTCACACGCAATGCGTCACCCTCGAGCCGGTCATTCGACGAGTGTGCCACGCAGAGTGACCCAAGCAAAACGGATACGTTTGTGAATCTTCTGAGTTTTCCGGCCCGGCCGAGTTCACCGGAGGTTCGCCGGACCGGCACTTATCGGACACCTGTGCGATCCCGCCCGTCGCCTGTCGGTGCGCGCCGGTAGCGTGGATGGGCGATGAACACGACGGTGGCGATGAACGAGCAGAAGACCGAGCGGTTGCTCGAGGGGTTGAATCCACAACAGCGCGCCGCGGTGACACACACCGGCCGCCCGCTGCTGATCGTGGCGGGAGCCGGATCAGGAAAGACCGCGGTTCTCACCCGCCGCATCGCCTATCTGCTCGACGCCCGCGGGGTGCGCCCCGGCGAGATTCTGGCCATCACCTTCACCAACAAGGCCGCCGCCGAGATGCGCGAACGCGTCGCCGGGCTGGTCGGCCCGCGCGCGGCCGGCATGTGGGTGTCCACCTTCCACTCCAGCTGCGTGCGCATCCTGCGGACCCAGGCGTCGCTGCTGGCGGGGATGAACTCCAACTTCTCCATCTACGACGCGGACGATTCGCGCCGGTTGCTGGGCATGATCATTCGCGACTTCGACATCGACGCGAAGAAGTACTCCCCGCGGTTGCTGTCGACGGCCATCTCGAATCTCAAGAACGAGCTCATCGATCCGCTGCAGGCCGCCGCCGACGCCGAGACCGAGGACGCCGAGCTGCCGCGCATCGTGGCCAAGGTCTACGACGAGTACCAGCGGCGGCTGCGCGCGGCCAATGCCTTCGACTTCGACGATCTGATCGGCGAGACGGTGTCGCTGCTGCAGCGGCATCCGCAGGTGGCCGAGTACTACCGGCGGCGCTTCCGCCACGTCCTGGTCGACGAGTACCAGGACACCAACCACGCGCAGTACACGCTGGTGCGCGAGCTGGTGGGCCATCACCGCGGCGGGGTGTGGGGCGACGAGCCCGACAACGGCCCCGACGATCGGGTGCCGCCCTCGGAACTGTGCGTGGTGGGTGACGCCGATCAGTCGATCTATGCCTTCCGCGGCGCGACCATCCGCAATATCGAGGAGTTCGAGCGCGACTTCCCGGACGCGGAAACCATTCTGCTGGAACAGAACTACCGCTCCACCCAGCACATTCTGACGGCCGCCAACGCGGTCATCGCCCGCAATGAGGGCCGCCGCGAGAAGAAGCTGTGGACCGATGCGGGCGAGGGCGATCTGATCGTCGGCTACGTGGCCGACAACGAGCACGACGAAGCGTCGTTCGTGGCCAAGGAGATCGACCGGCTGGTCGATCAGGGTGAGGCCAACTACGCGGACGTGGCGGTCTTCTACCGCACCAACAACAACTCCCGGGCGCTGGAAGAGATCTTCATCCGGATGGGGTTGCCCTACAAGGTCGTCGGCGGCGTGCGCTTCTACGAGCGCAAGGAAGTCCGCGACATCGTGGCCTATCTGCGGGTGCTGGAGAACCCGGACGACGCGGTGAGCCTGCGCCGGATCCTGAACACTCCCCGCCGGGGCATCGGCGATCGAGCCGAAGCGTGTGTGGCGGTGCACGCCGAGCAGCGCAATATCGGCTTCGCGCAGGCGCTTCGGGACGCGTCGGAGGGCAAGGTCGCCCTGCTCAACATCCGTTCGCAGCGGGCCATCACCGGATTCCTCGAGCTGCTGGACGAGGTTCGGGCCGCGGGCGCGCAGGCCGACATGGACTTCCCGGACGTGGGTTCGGTGGTCGAAGCCGTGCTGGACCGCACCGGATACCGCGCCGAGCTCGAAGCCTCCGACGATCCCCAGGACGGCGCGCGCCTGGACAACCTCAACGAGCTGGTCAGCGTCGCACGCGAATTCAGCTCCGAGGCCCGCAACAATGTGGAGGCCGCCCGCGAGGAGGGCTTGGTGCCCGAGCAGGCCGAGGGCGAGCCCGAGCCGGGTTCGCTGGCGGCCTTCCTGGAGCGGGTGTCGCTGGTGGCCGACGCCGACCAGATTCCCGAGGAGGGTTCGGGCGTGGTCACCATGATGACCCTGCACACCGCCAAGGGCCTCGAGTTCCCGGTCGTATTCGTCACCGGCTGGGAGGACGGCCAGTTCCCGCACATGCGCGCCCTGGGCGATCCGACCGAACTGCAGGAGGAACGCCGCCTGGCGTACGTGGGCATCACCCGCGCCCGCAAGCGCCTCTACCTGTCCCGCGCGGTGGTGCGCTCCGGCTGGGGGCAGCCGGTCTCGAATCCGGAATCCCGCTTCCTGCAGGAGATTCCGGGCCATCTGATGGACTGGCGCCGGCTCGAGCCCACACCGTCGCAGTCCCGTGGTCTGCGTCGCCGTGGCGAGGACGATGGCCTGGAACGTGATTGGACGCGCGGTGACGGCTGGTCCGAGCAGCGCCCCGGTCTGCGCGACCGCGGCGAGCGGCGACCCGCCCCGGCCGCGGCCAAGCGCAACAACACCACCCTGGTGCTGGCCGTGGGCGACCGGGTCACCGACGACAAGTACGGCCTGGGCCGGGTCATCGCCGCCGAGGGCTTCGGCGATCTGGCCACGGTCACCATCGATTTCGGTACGGCGGGCAAGATCCGGTTGATTCCGAAGTTCAGCCGGACCCTGACCAAACTCTGATCAGCTGGTGTGCCGGGAGAGGACGTCGTAGGCGCGCACGGCGTCCTCGGGGAAGACGAGGATCTGGAAGCGGTCCTTGATATTGCGCCAGCGGTGGATCCGCGTGCGGCCCATGGTGGCCCGCACGCCGGCCGCGCGCAGCAGCTGTCGCACGGTGCGGGCGGACTGCATGTCGTAGACGGTGGCGGCGGGTACCAGCAGCCCGAATTCGCCGTCGTCGGTGCGTGTCCGGAGTTTCATCCTCGACTCCCGGTGTCCTGCTTGGCCTTCAGCATGTCGAGCTGGGCCTGTTCCTCATGATGATGGACGGCGTCGAGCGCCGCGCGCTCTTCGGGTGGGTCGACGGTGAGGAACGCGCCGGTTCCGGGTTTACCCGCGGAGCCGAGCTTGCTCATCTTCTTCGGCACGGCAGCGCCCTGGTATTCCAAGGGAATCGGATGCCCGTGCGCGTCCACACCGCCGAGCGACTGGTGCACCTCGATGTACCCGCCGTGCGGCAGCCGCTTGATGATGCCGGTCTCGATGCCGTGTTCGAGCACCGCGCGGTCACTGCGCTGCAGGCCCAGGCAGAACCGGTAGGCCACGGTGTAGGCCAGCGGCGGCGCGAGCAGTAGCGCGATCCGGAAGAACCAGGTGGTGGCGTTGAGCGAGATGTCGAACTTCAACGCGATGATGTCGTTGACGCAGGCGAGGGTGAGCACCAGGTAGAAGGCGATGGCCATGGCCCCGATCGCGGTGCGCACCGGCACATCTCGCGGCCGCTGCAGCAGATTGTGGCGCGCGGTGTCGCGGGTGAGCCGCTTCTCGATCCACGGGTAGATCGGGATGACCACCAGCACCAGGCCCATCACCACGGCCACCCAGAAGGGTGCGGGAATGGTGTAGCGGCCGAGGTAGATCTCCCAGGGCGGCATGAGCCGGGCCAGGCCGTCGGTCCACATCATGTAGAAGTCGGGCTGGGATCCCGCCGACACCTGGGCCGGGTTGTACGGGCCGAGATTCCAGATCGGGTTGATCTGGAACAGCCCGCCCATGAGCGCGACGGTGGCCAGCGTGAAGGCGAAGAACGCGCCCTGGTCCAGCGAGAACACCGGAATGATGCGCGCGCCCACCACATTTCGCTCGGTGCGCGCGGGCCCGGGGAACTGGGTGTGCTTCTGGTACCAGACCAGCGCGATGTGCGCGCCGATGAGTCCGAGCATGATGCCGGGGAACAGCAGTACATGGGTGATGTAGAGCCGCGGGATCAGCACGGTGCCCGGGAATTCCCCGCCGAAGAGCATGAAGTGCAGCCAGGTGCCGACGACCGGGACGCTCATGGTGATGCCGCCCAGCGGTGAGCGCAGGCCGGTGCCGGAGAGCAGGTCGTCGGGCAGCGAGTAGCCGAAGTAGCCCTCGAACATGGACAGGATCAGCAGCAGCGCGCCGATCACCCAGGTCGCCTCGCGGGGTTTGCGGAAGGCTCCGGTGAAGAACACCCGGAGCATGTGGATGATCATCGAGGCCAGGAACAGCAGTGCGGCCCAGTGGTGGACCTGCCGCACGAACAGTCCGCCGCGCACGTCGAAGGAGATGTCCAGGACGCTGCGGTAGGCGGCCGACATCTGCACGCCGCGCAGCGGCTGGTAGCTGCCGTTGTAGGTCACCTCCGTCATGGAGGGTTCGAAGTAGAGGGTCAGATAGACGCCGGACAGCAGCAGGATGATGAAGCTGTAGAGCGCGATTTCCCCGAGCAGGAACGACCAGTGCGTCGGGAACACCTTGTTGATGGAGCGTTTCAGGCCCGCGGCGAGGTGATACCGCTGATCGGCGGCATCGGCGCGGTTCGCGGTGGCATTCATGAACACCAGACGTCCGCCGGACCCGAAATGTGACACCTGAATACGACAAGTTGTCGTAGATCACACTTCGGGCCGCGATCACCGCGGCAGCAGGTTCGACAGCGCCTCGTCGAGAGTCGGGTAGCGGAAGCGGAACCCGTTGTGGCGCAGCACCTCGGAGGTGGCGTGCCGCCCGGTCAGCCCGAGGGCCGGATCGGTGCGCAGCAGGACCGCGCCGACGGTCAGCGCGGGCGCGGGCGTCGGCGGCGACCACGGGCGGCGCAGCTGCCTGCGCAGGGTGGTCATGAGTTCCTTGTTGCGCACCGGGAAGTCGGTGGCCGCGACCACCACGCCGTTGGGCAGCGCCACCTGCGGATCCAGCCCGAGCCCGGCGCGCACGATGGCCAGCCAGTCCTCGAGGTGGATCCAGCTGAACCACTGCCGTCCGTTGCCGACGCTGCCGCCCAGTCCCGCCTTGGTCAGCGCCACCAGGCGTTTCATGGCGGGCGCGTCCGGGTCGAGGACGATCGAGGTGCGCAGGATGGTCCAGTGCGCGGCATTGGCCCCGTCGAAGGCCGCCTCCCACGGCTGCGCCACGCCGGTCATCTGGGGCAGGCCGGGTGCGGGCAGCGGCGTCGACTCGGTGCAGCGGAGCTCACCGGCGTCGGCCCAGATCGCGGTGGTGCTGGCCTGGATCCAGTAGTCGATGGGCCGGTCCAGGCTCTTGGAGGCGTCCACCAGCGCGCGGGTGGAATCGACTCGGCTGCGCCGCAATTCGGCGATATTGCGAGCGGTGGGCCGACAGTCGACGAGCTTGCCCGCGAGGTTGATGATCGCGGTGCGTCCCGGATTGCGCAGCGCGTCGGCCCACGTGCCGACGGTGCGGCCGTCCCATTCGTATTGCGGGTAGGGCAGTTCCGGCACCGCGCGGCGGGTGAGGATGACGACGCGCCGGCCTCGGCAGGTCAGGTCGGCGGCGAGGGTGCGTCCCAATGCGCCGGTGCCCCCGGCGATCACGACGGTGAGCGCGTCGGCGGCGGGCCGCAGCCCGGCGAGCTGGGCCAGGCGGGTGAGGCAGGTGTGGGTGTCGGTCTCCAGCAGGTTTCCGACGACCTTGCGCATGACCGAGCGCGACGCGCCCGCGAAGGTCAGCGACTGGGTGAGTTCGGTGCCGCCGTCGCGCGGGGTGAGCACCCAGCGCATCCGCATGGTGCCCGCGGGTTCGGGCTGCTCGATGGTGATTTCGCGCTCGGGCACGAAGGTCGAGAGCGTGAAGGGTTTCGCGAGCCGCCCGTGCACCGCCCCGTTGACGCGCCCGCTCGGCAGGTAGTCGCCGGTGACGCCCGCGCCGGGCACGGCGTGCAGCGTCACCGCGCTGACGGCGGGATTCCATTCGGGCCAGCGCACCGGATCGCCGAGTACGGTCCACAGCCGCTGCGGCGGGAGTGCGATCCATTGGGTGTACGTCGTTGTACGAGCCATGACCCGACGCTATTACCGCTGTGCCACACCCGGAAGCGTGGCCTTGATCGCACTCCCCCGCGTGTCGTCAGCTGATCTGGATGCTGCTCTGCAGGGTGAACTTGTGCCCCTTGGAGGTGCAGTTGAGCGCCCCGCCGTGCGGCAGCCCGCCGATGCAGGTGACGCCCGCGTAGTCGATGCGGGTGCCCTGGTACACCGAACCGTCGCGCGGCACATCGGTGATCCAGCGGCTGCCCGCTCGCCCGTGCGTGCCGCCGAGACCGAAGGTCGGGTGGGCGGGCAGGATCGGCGTGCTGTCGATCACGACATCGCTGACGGGGATGAAGCCGAACAGGGTGTAGCCCGGCTGCAGGTCGCAGCCGACATCGCCGTTGGCGTGGATGGCGCAGGTGGTGGTGCCCAGCCAGTCGGCGAAGTAGAGGGTGTCACCGTCGAGGAAGTCCGCGTTGTTGGCTTCGGTCAGGCCGACGTCGGCCGAGGCGACGCCGTTTCCGGTCATGGTGAGCGCGACTACCGCCAGAGCCGCGCCGAAGAATGTACGTGCGTTCATGGTTGCCGACCATAATTCACCGGAAGTCATTGGCACCACATCGAACTCGCGTGTTTCACATTTGCAGACATCGATTACCGATGCTTCTGGATACGGCCGATTTCACTACTTGATAAAGCCTTCCGCACCGCCAGAAAGTTCGGGAGGATATCCGTGCGCCCCAGGCGCATTCCCGAATAGAGGCATGTGATGACCGAAAAGATTCGCGTCGAAGGCACCATCGCGGTGCACAAGTACGAGCCCGTCGCCTACGAGGAGCCCGAGCAGGGTCCGGTGCTCACCCGGATCCATGTGGAGGAGAGCTTCTCCGGCGGCATCGAGGGTGAAGGCGTGGTGGAGTTCCTGCAGTCCTCCAACGCCGACGGCACCGCCAGTTTCGTTGGCATCGAACGCATTACGGGTTCGGTGGACGGCAAGTCCGGCACCTTCCTGCTGCAGGACGCGGGCACCGTCGCGGACAATATCGTCAGCGGCGACTGGTTCGTGGTCCCCGGCTCCGGCACCGGCGACCTGACCGGACTGCGCGGTGAGGGCGGCTTCAAGGCCAATCTCGGTGAGGGCGCGCAGGTCTGGCTCGAGTACTGGTACGAGTAATGAAGTCCGCCCTCATCACCGGGGCCGCCACCGGAATCGGTCGCTCCATCGCGGAAACACTTGCCGCGCAGGGTGTCCGGGTGGCCATCAATCATCCGCACACGCCCGAACCGGCCGACGAAGTGGTCGCCGAGATCGAGGCGGACGGAGGCCAGGCGCTGGCGCTGGCCGCCGATGTGCGTGACCGCGACGAGTACGCCGCCATGGTCGACCAGCTGATCTCCGCCTGGGGCAGCTGGGACATCCTGGTCAACAACGCGGCCGTCGCGATCACCAAACCGTTCCCGGAGATCACCTCCGAGGAATTCGATCTGAGCTTCGCCGTGAACGTCAAGGGCGTCTTTCACGGCATGCAGCTGGCGTGGGATCGCATGGCCGACAATGGCCGGATCATCACCATTTCCAGCTCCACCACGGCCCTCATGCTGCCCGGCTACGCGGTGTACGACTCGACCAAGGGTGCGGTGGAACAGCTCACCCACATCCTGTCCAAGGAGTTCGGGCCGCGCGGCATCACGGTGAACGCGGTCAGCCCCGGCGCGACCGAGACCGAGACCTACCGCGACGGCAAGAGCGACGAGTTCCTGGGCCGACTGGAGGGCATGAGCGCCTTCGGACGCCTGGGCAAGCCGAGCGAGATCGCGGCGGTCGTCGCGTTTCTGGCCGGCGACTCGGCGAATTGGGTGACGGCGCAGAACATTCGCGTCAACGGCGGCACGGCCTAGGCCCTGTGATCGGACCGGCTGCCCCGTCGTCCCCTGACGGGGCGGCCGATCCTCCGGTTCCCTCTTACACCCAGATCTCACCGATGGGCGTGAGCTCCGCCGGCGCCGGGGCGGGCGTCGGCGGCGGGGTGCGCGAGAACCGGGGCGCGGGGGCCGGCTGCAGCATGCCGCCGACCTCGATGAGCGAGCCGCGGGCCCGCAGGTGTTCGTCCTGGGCCGCCTCGGTCCAGGTACGGATGGGCGTGACGCAGGCGTCGACGCCGTCGAAGAGTGCGGCCCATTCGTCCTGGGACCTGCTCGCGAACTTCTCGGTGAAGACCTTGCGCAGCACGTCCTGTCCGGCCGGATCCATCTGGTGCGGCAGCGATTCCGGGTCGAGCTCGAGCACGCGCAGCAGTTCCGCGTAGAACTGCGGCTCGAACGCGCCGACCGCCAGGTGTTTGCCGTCGGCCGTCCGATACGTGTCGTACCAGGCCATTCCGGTGTCGAGCAGGTTGGTGCCGCGCTCGTCGGACCACACGCCGCCCTGGTGCAGGGTCCAGATCGAATGCGCCAGTGTCAGTACGCCGTCCACCATGGCCGCGTCCACCACCTGGCCCTGCCCGGAGCGTTCGCGCTCGTAGAGCGCGGTGATGATGCCCAGGACGAGGAACACCGAACCGCCGCCGTAATCACCGAGCAGATTGATGGGCGGCAGCGGCCGTTCGCCCTTGCGCCCGATGCCGTTGAGCGCGCCGGTGAGGCCGATGTAGTTGATGTCGTGCCCGGCGCGGTCGGCGCGCGGGCCGTCCTGCCCCCAGCCGGTCATGCGGCCGTAGATCAGCCGCGGATTGCGCTCGCGGCATTCGTCGGGCCCGAGTCCGAGCCGTTCCACCACGCCCGGCCGGTAACCCTCGATCACCACGTCGGCCTTGTCGATGAGCTCACGCACCGCGGCGATCTCGTCCGGGTCCTTGAAGTTCGCCTGCACGATGGTCCGTCCGCGCAGCTGCGCGCGCATCGGACCGACCGCGGACCCGTCGCCGGGCCGCTGCACCCGCACCACGTCCGCGCCCAGATCGGCGAGCATCATGCCCGCGTGCGGCCCGGGCCCGATGCTCGCCAGCTCGACGATCCGCACACCCGCCAAAGGCCCCTTGGTCACATTCACCCGCAACCCCCTGAGATTCCCTGTCGAATACCCAGGAAAGTAGAACACGTTCTACAAGGGGCCGCCACTTCCCCGCCCACGGAATGGGATCGATCTACGCTCGGTTCATGAGCGATTCGACCTGGCCGCGCGGCGTCTCCGCACCGGCGGCCCGAGCCCTCGCCGCCGCCGGATACCACAGCGTCGAACAGCTGGCGGGGGTGAGCGCGAGCGAGCTGCTCGCGCTGCACGGCATGGGCCCCAAGGCCATCGGCGTCCTGCGGGAGGCCCTCAGGGATCGAGGACTCGACTTCAGCTGAGGTAGGCGCGCTCGATGATCGGCTCGACGTCCACGCCCGCCGGGAGGGTGCCGAAGGCGATGCCCCAGTCGCCGCCGAATCGGGTGGCGCAGAAGGCATCCGCCACGGCCGGGTGGCCGTGGCGCACCAGCTGCGCGCCCTGCAGGACCAGTGCCATCAGCTCGACCACGCGGCGGGCGCGGTATTCGATGTCGGCGAAGTCGGTGAGCTCCTTGCCGATTCGATCGATGGCCTCGTCCAGGTGGCGGTTCGCGCCGCGGGAGAGGTTCACCTCGTTGAAGAACGCCTCGACCGTCTCGGGCTGACGGCCCATGGCGCGCAACGCGTCCAGCGCCGCCACATTGCCCGAGCCCTCCCAGATGGACATGAGCGGGGCCTCCCGGTACAGCCGCGGCATGCCGGACTCCTCGGCGTAGCCGTTGCCGCCGAAGCACTCCAGGGCCTCGGCCGCGTGCGCGGGGGCGCGCTTGCACACCCAGTACTTGGTGACCGCCAGCGCGATGCGCCGCAGCGCCGCCTCGGCGGGATCGTGCTCGGCGCGGTCGGTGGCGCCGGCCAGCCGCATCATGACCGTGGTCGCGGCGTCGGACTCGATCACCAGGTCCGCCAGCACATTCCGCATGGCGGGCTGATCGACCAGATATTTGCCGAACACCTGACGATGCCGGGCGTGATGGGTAGCGAACACGGCTCCCGTGCGCATGACGGTGGCCGAGCCGATCACGCAGTCCAGCCGGGTCATGTTGACCATCTCGATGATGGTCTTCACGCCCGCGCCTTCCGCGCCGACCAGCCAGCCGATGGCGTTCTCGTACTCCAGTTCCGAGGAGGCGTTGGACTTGTTGCCCAGCTTGTCCTTGAGCCGCTGGATGCGCAGCGCGTTGCGGGTGCCGTCGGGCAGCACGCGCGGCAGCATGAAACAGGACAGCCCGCCGGGCGCCTGGGCCAGGGTGAGGAACATATCGCCCATGGGATGCGAGGTGAACCACTTGTGGCCGACGATGCGGTACGTGCCGTCGGAAAGCGGTGTGGCCGTGGTGGTATTGGCCCGGACGTCGGAGCCGCCCTGCTTCTCGGTCATGGACATGCCCGCGATGAGACCGGCCTTGGCGGACGGCTCGCGCAGCCCGAAGTCGTACACCCGCGACGCCAGCAGCGGCTCGTACTTCTCGGCCAGTTCCGGATTGTGGCGCAGCGCGGGCACCACCGCGTAGGTCATGGAGATCGGGCACATGTGCCCGGCGTCGGACACGCCCCAGGCCGCGAGCTTGGCGGCGCGCGCCACGTGCGCGCCCGGCCGGTCGTCGCGCCACGGCGCGCCGTGCAGGCCATGGGAGACAGCGACTTCCATGAGCTGATGCCAGGACGGGTGGAACTCCACCTCGTCGATGCGGTTGCCGTAGCGATCATGGGTGTGCAGGATCGGCGGGTTCTCGTTGGCCAGCCGCCCCCAGTCCTGTACTTCCGCGGTGCCCGCGAGCACGCCCAGCTCCCGCACCTCGGACTCGGCCCAGCCCGCGCCCTCCCGGTGCAGGCCCTCGATCAGCGCGGGGTGGCGGGAGTTGTCGAACGGGGCGATCGGCGGAACCTGGTTGAAGACGTCGTGGGTGTGCATCGCGGGGTGACTCCTGTTCATTCGGGAGGCAGAGCGTGGGGGACGCCGAGCGCGCGCAAGGCGAAGGCGACGAGCTCGGGCAGCACCGATTCGCTCTGAAGCTGTTCCGACAGCGGGCCGACGAGCACCTCGCCGATGGCTCCGACCAGTGCGGTGGCGGAGGTGCGCGGATCCTGCGGCGGCAGTTGGCCACTCGCGACACCGTCGGCGACCGCGTTGACGTAGGTCTCGGCGAAGGCCCGGCGGAAACGCAGGCGTTCGGCGTCAACGGCGGTATCCACGGGCTCGGCGAGCAGCACGTAGGCCAGTTTCGGGTTCTTGAGGGCCCGGCCGGCGAAGGTCTCGACGGCGGCGGTGACGCGATCGCGGGCGGTGCGCCCCTCCCCCGCGGCTCCGGCGTCGCGGACCGCCTCGACCTCGCGGGTGACGACCTCACGGAAGACGGCCGTCACCAATTCGGTCTTGCCGCTGAAGTTCTTGTAGACCGTGCCGGTGGCGACCCCGGCCTCGGCGGCGACGGCGGCCATGGACAGTCCGGCGAAGCCGTCGCGGGAGAGAACGGTCATGGCGGCACGCACGATCGAACCCGCTTGGGCATCCAGACGCGCCTGGACAGCGGGGGTTCTGCGGTAGGCCATGCAAGAAGTGAACCACTCATTCATTTCTTGACGCAAGCCCACCCGTCGCCCACCACCACCCTTCATTCGAGGCGCTTCGCGCCACAGCGCCTTTTACGGCGTAACGTCGGCCGCGTGACAGTACGAGTGGAGCGCAACGGCCCCGTCTACACCGTGATCCTGCATCGCCCCGAAGCCCGCAACGCCGTCGACGGACCGACCGCGCGAGCCCTCGCCGACGCCTTCCGCGACTTCGACTCCGACCCCACCGCCGCGGTCGCCGTGCTCTGGGGCGACGGCGGCACCTTCTGCGCCGGCGCCGACCTGAAAGCCCTTGGCACCGAACGCTCCAACGCGGTCACCGAGGACGGCGACGGCCCCATGGGACCGACCCGGATGAAGCTGTCCAAGCCTGTCATCGCCGCCGTCTCCGGCTACGCGGTCGCGGGCGGCATCGAGCTGGCGCTCTGGTGCGATCTGCGAATCGCGGAGCAGGACAGCACCTTCGGCGTGTTCTGCCGGCGCTGGGGTGTGCCGCTCATCGACGGCGGCACCGTGCGGCTGCCCCGCATCATCGGCGAGGGCCGGGCCATGGATCTGATTCTGACCGGCCGCGCGGTGGGCGCCACCGAGGCGCTGCAGATCGGCCTGGTGAACCGGGTGGTCCCGAACGGCGAATCGCGGCGCGCCGCCGAGGAACTCGCGCTGGAGCTGTCGGCGCTGCCCCAGACTTGCCTGCGCTCGGACCGCATGTCGGTGCTCGAGCAGAACGGCCTCGAGGAACCCGAGGCGATCGCCAACGAGTTGCGGCACGGCATGAAGGCTCTGATGGACGGGGCCCTGGACGGCGCGCAGCGGTTCGCGTCCGGCGCGGGCCGTCATGGTAGTTCCGCATCGTGAGAATCGACGGGTCGAGCGGTGCGATGGCTAGACCCGAATACGCGCGGCAGCGCCTCATGCAACCGATCGGTACGCTAGCCGTTCGATGAATCGGCTGAGCGTACTGGACGAGATCTTCCTGCGGTCGCATCGGGGCATGGGCACCCCGATCGTCCTGCAGGGACTCTGGCGTACCGCCGAACCCGTGCATCCCGCGCTGCTGTGGCGGGTGCACCGCGATCTGCGTACCGGACCGCTCGGGCGACGGGTGGTCCGATCCCGGGTGCCCGGGGCCCGTCCACGCTGGCAGCCCAATCAATCCGCGTACCCGTTCACCATGGTCCAGGAGCCGATTCCTGCTGCCGCGGTGCTGGATTGGGCCGACCGGCAGGGCGACGACCTGAATCCCGAGACCGGACCGGGCTGGCGGCTTTCGGCGGCGCGGCTCTCCGACGGCGGCTGTGTGGTGGCGCTGACCTGTTCACACGCCCTCGCCGACGGGCGGGCGCTCACCCTGGCCATCGACAACGCGCTGTCCGGCATTCCGCTCGCCGCGCCGGTCGCGGGTCACTCGGATTGGTCCGACGCCCGGCGCATGTGGGCCACCGTCCTGGGCGGGACCGCCCGCGCGCTGCGCCGCGGCATTCCGGAACGACCGACCGCCGCGCCGCATCGAAAAGCGCTGGCCGGCAGCCCGAATGCCGCCACTCACGGGGCCGTTCTCGAGATTCCGGCTCGCGACTGGAATCGCGTCGCGGTCTCCCACGGCGGCACCGCCAACAGCCTGTTCGTCCATCTGATCGCGAACATGTTGTGGTCCAGCGGATTTCCCGCCGACACCATCGCGGCCAGTCTCCCCGTCGACACGCGCGACGAGCCGCGCGTGGACAACGACATGTCCATGACCGAGGTCGCCATCACCCGCGACGACACCCCGGCGAGCCTGCGCCGCAAGGCCCGTACCGCCTACGAGCACCGCATGACCAGTCCCGGCGGCATTCCCGAGGAGATCCTCCAGGTCGTGCCCGACCGCTGGGCGTACCGGCTGGCCAAGGGCGCGGGCGAGCGGGACATCCTGTGCTCCAATATCGGAAACCTGCCCGAGTCGCTGCTGACGCTGGGCCCGCACCCGTGCACCGGGTTGGCCGCGCGGGCCATCCATCCCGGCCTGCGCCCGAACGCGCTGCCCCGCACCCGGCTCTCCGGCTATCTGACCCGTATCGCGGACACCTATACGTTGTCGCTGGTCAGCCTCGATCCCGAAGCCATCCGCTCGGCCTCCGCGCTGACCGACCTCGCCCAGGCCGCGCTGGCCGAACTGGGCCTGCGCGGCCGGAGCTGGTAACCGGACGGCCGCTACCCCGCGAGGACGGCGTCCGAGACCCGGGACAGAACATGCTGCGGCACTTCGATTTCCGGGTCCAGATCGGGGGCGGAGATCGGCGCGTCGAAGACCTGGCGCAGGGGCAGTACGCCCGCCCACACGCCGCCGGTGGCGATATCGGCCTCCTCGTCGCGCGGCCCGCCGGTGCGGACCTTCACCGAGGCTTCGGTGAGGTCGAGGGCCAGCACCACGGTGGCCGCCATCTCCTTCTTGTTCGGGGAGCGCACCGCGTCCCACGCGCCGGGCGCGGCCTGCTCGACGATGACGCGCAGGGCGTGCATGCGCTCGTCGGGATCGGTGACTTCGATCGGGCGGGCGTGGATCACCGCCGAGCGGTAGTTCATCGAGAAGTGCATGGCCGAGCGGGCGTACACGATGCCGTCCACGTGTGTCACGGTGAGCGAGACCTCGCCGGCCATGGCGGCGCGCAGGTTGCCCGCGCCGGTGGAGCCGTGCAGGTACAGGGTGTCGCCGTCGCGGCCGTAGATGGTGGGTATGACGACCGGTGACCCGTTCAGGACCACACCCAGATGGCAGATCAGACCGGCGTCGAGCACCGCGTCCAGCTCGGCGCGGTCGGTGCGGCCCCGCTCCTTGGCGCGGGTGAGGCTGCTGCGCGGGGTGGGCGACAATGGAGTCCGAGTCGAAGCTGTCTCACTCATGGGACCAGTTTCGAGGGGGAAATGGCATTCCTGAATAGCCAATTCTTCGCGGGATCAACGGACCACTTCGGGGGATGCACTGTGCCGTTCACGCTCGCACATCCGGCGGCCGTGCTGCCGCTACGCCGGGCACTGTGGTTTCCGGGGCTGGTCGCGGGGAGCATCGCGCCCGATGTGCCGTACTACCTGTCGATCGGAATCGATGGGGAGCTGACACATTCGCTGCCGGGATTGCCGATGGACGTGGTGCTGGGCGGGATTCTCGTGGGGATCGCCTGGGCGCTGCGGCGGACCGTCGAGGGCATGATCGGCAAGACCGTCACCATGAGTCGCCCCGGACCGGTGAACGCCGTGGCGGCCATGCTGGTCGGAGCGCTCACCCATCTCGCCTGGGATGCCTTCACCCACACCGACGGCGCCGCGGTGCGGCATTGGGAAGTGTTGCGGGAGTCGGTGATCGGACCGCACCGGGTCTACAACGTGATCGGCTACATCTCTTCGCTGGGCGGAATGCTGCTGCTCGCGGGCTATCTGGCCGTCTGGTTTCGACGGGCCCTGCCCGCCGCCGCGGATCCGCTGCGCACCCGGGTACTGGTGTCGCTCATCGCCGTTGCCGCGCTCGCCGGTCTCCTCGCGCGGACCGATCCGGTGGCGAGGATCAGCCTCTACGACTGCGTGCGGCACGTGACGATCTACGCGATCACCAGCGCCGGTGCGGGTTTCGTCCTGTACGCGCTCGTGTCCGCGACCGCGTCGGCCGCCAGGGGAAATCGCTGATCGCTCGCCTCATCCTCGCGGCCGCCGCCGACCCCGATCTGACACTGCCGCACCGAGTGGCATGCTGGTACCGATCAGTTTCCGATTGACCGGGAGGCCACTTGCGGGTGAATCGCCTGGTCGACGATGATCTGCCGTTCACCGTCGACCGTGAGAGCCGGGTGCCGCTCGCCGCGCAAGTGGCGTCCGGGCTGCGGCGCGCGGCGACCACGGGCGCACTGCGCGGCGGGGACCGGCTGCCGTCCTCGCGGGATCTGGCCCACCGGCTCGGCGTGAGCCGGACCGTGGTCACCGCGGCCTACGACCAACTGCACGCCGAGGGCTGGCTCGACGGCCGGCACGGCTCGGGCACCTATCTGACGGCCGCGCCCACACCCGCGGGCGCGCAGAACGACGGGCCGGAGCGGATCGACCCGCTGGCCGGATTGCTGGATCTCGCCGCGGGCGCACCCTCCATCGAGGCCATCGACGCCGCCGCGTGGCGGCGGGCGTGGCGGGCGGCCTCGGATCGGATGCCGTTGGTGCGCAAGGACCGCCGCGGCGAACCCGAATACCGCGAGGCCGTCGTGGAGCACCTGCTGCGGCATCGCGGACTCGGCGCGGGCAGCGGCACCACCGTGCTGGCCACCGCCGGAACCGGCTCGGCCGCAGGCGAACTCGCCTCGGCGCTGCTGCGGCCCGGCGACGTGGTGGCCATCGAGGATCCGGGCTACCAGCGCGCCGGCGGAGCCTTCCGCGCGGCGGGCGCGCGGCTGGTTCCGGTCCCGGTCGACGCCGAGGGGCTGCGGGTGGATCTGCTGCCCGAGAACACCCGCATGGTGTACTGCACTCCCGCACATCAGTTTCCGCTCGGCGCGCGCATGCCCGCCGCCCGCCGGGTCGCCCTCATCGAATTCGCCCGCCGCACCGGCGCGCTCGTGATCGAGGACGACTACGACGGCGAATTGCGCTACGACACCGCCCCGCTGCCACTGCTGGCCACCCTCGCCCCCGACGCCGTCGTGCACCTGGGCACCACCAGCAAGATCCTGACCCCGACCCTGGGCGTCGGCTGGATGGTGGCCGATCCCGCCGTCACCGAGGCCGTGCTGGCGTACCGCGAACTCACCGGCACCAGCCCGGCCCCCGCGGGCCAGCAGGTGGTCGCCGAACTGGCGCGCCACGGCGACCTGGCCCGGCACCTGCGCCGCCTGCGCCGCGACATGCCGCACCGCCGCGCCCTGGTCGTGGCCGAACTGCGCGGCCGCGGTCTGGAAGTTCGCGGCGACGATGCCGGTTCGCACGTGTTCGTGCCCCTCCCTTCGGCCGAGCACGAGGATCGCGCGGTCGCCCACGCCCGCGAGCTCGGCGTCTATCTCGACGCCCTCGCCCGTCACCACGTCGGTCCCCGCCACACCTTCGGCATCTCCCTCGGCTATGCCGCCCTTCCGCGCGCGGACCTGCCGAAGGCCGTCCGGTTGGCCGGAGATGCGCTGAGCCGAGTCGTAGAGTGGACCGCATGACCGAAAAGGACATCCACGCGCGCATCAAGGACCTCGTGGATCGTGAGCACGAGCTGCGCGCCAAGACCACCCGCGGTGAACTCGACCCGGAAACCGAGCGCCGCGAGCTGGCCGAGGTCGAGGTCCAGCTCGATCAGTGCTGGGATCTGCTGCGTCAGCGTCGCGCCCGCCTGGACCAGGGCCGCAACCCCGACGAGGCCGAGGTGAGCTCGGCCCGCCAGGTCGAGGGCTACCTGCAGTAAGAGTTCTAGAACTCTTGATCCCTGGGCCGCCCCTGATGGGGCGGCCCAGGGGCCAGTTTTTTCGAGGTCCCGGGGGCCCGAGGGCTCCCGGTGTGATGGCCGCCACCGTACAGTCGATGAATGGTGGCAACGACAGACATCACGACAGCGGACGGTGTGGTCCGCGGGCTTCGGGGCCGCCGCGTTTCACGCTGGCGGTCCATTCCTTTTGCGGCTCCTCCGATCGGAGAGTTCCGCTTCCGCGCGCCGCAGCCGGTGCAACCGTGGAGCGGGGTGCGTGACGCCACCGACTTCGGTTATGCCGCAATGCAACACCGCGACGGGGCACGGATCGGACCGCGGCAAGCGCAGTCGACGGGCGAGGACTGCCTGACGCTGAACGTCACCGCACCGAACCAGCCGTCGTCGACACCGCGCCCGGTGATGGTTTTCATCCACGGCGGCGGCTACATGATCGGAACCTCCGCGCTGCGACTGTATTCCGGTGCCCGGCTGGCGCTGCGCGGTGACGTGATCGTGGTGTCGATCAACTACCGGCTCGGCGCGTTCGGATACGTCGATTTCGGCGAATACTCCACGCCCGACAGCCAATTCGACTCCAACCTGGGCCTGCGCGATCAGGTCGCGGCCCTGGAGTGGGTACAACGCAATATCGGGGCGTTCGGCGGTGACCCGAACAATGTCACCATCTTCGGCGAATCCGCGGGTGCGCACGCGGTGCTCGCGCTCATGTGCACACCCGCCGCGGCTGGCCTGTTCCATCGCGGCATCGCCCAGAGCGCGCCCGCGGACTGGGCTCCGACCCGGGACGAGGCGCGGCTGTTCGCCCGCCGCTGCCTCGACGAACTCGGCGTCGATCCCGCGGACGCGGCCAAGGCCCTGCGCGACGCCCCCGCGAACGACCTTCGCAAGGCCGTCGACCACACCGTCTCCAAGGTGATGCACGAGCAGCCCGGCCTCTTCCCGGTCGCGCCGACGGTGGACGGCGACTACCTGCCCACCGCGCCCATCGCCGCCTTCACGAACGGGACCGCGCACCGGGTTCCGCTCATCATCGGGACCAACCGCGACGAGGCCACCCTCTTCGTCCGCTTCGACGACACCCTCCCCACCACCCCCGACCGCATGCGCTGGCTGTTGCGCCACGTCGATCAGGCCCTCAGCGAGGGCGGCGACAGCCCCATCTTCACCAAGCTCGGCCAGACCATGCCGACGTCGGAGGAGCGCCTGCACGAGGCCCTCGCCGACTACGGCGTCGCCATCGAATCCCGTGTCGCCGCGGCCTATCCCGGCTTCCCCGGCAAGCGGGCGACCGTGCGCATGGGCGGCGATTTCACCTTCTGGCGTCCGTCGGTGCGAGTCATGGAGGCGCACAGCAAGTTCGCCCCGACCTACGCCTACCGCTACGACTTCGCCCCGCGCGCGGTCCAATTGGCGGGTTTCGGCGCGACCCACGCCTTGGATCTGATCCCGGTCTTCGGCGCGGTGGACTCGGTCTTCGGTCGCGCGATGACGAGCGCGGGCGGTCATCGGGCCTTCCGCGAGGTCTCCCACCAGTTCCAGGACAATTGGCTGTCCTTCGCGAAAACCGGTGCTCCCCTGCCGAACTGGCTCCCCTACACCGAGGACCAGCGAGCCACCCTCATCATCGATTACCCGTCCCGCATCGAGAACGACCCCGAGCGCGTCAAACGCCTGGCCTGGCAGGGGGTCCGCATCCCGGCCCTCACCTGAGCCGAGACCATCGCCGCTATTTGAGCAGGCGGGACATGCGACGGTCGGCGAGGATCTTGCCGGAGGTCTGGCAGGTCGGACAGTACTGAAAGGACTTGTCGGCGTAGGAGACTTCGCGGACGGTGTCACCGCAGACCGGGCAGGGCAGGCCGGTGCGGGCGTGGACCTGGAAACCGGAACGCTTCTCGCCCTTGAGGCGGGCGGCGTCCTGGCCCACCGAGCGCTGGATGGCGTCCGAGAGGGTGGCCCGCATGGCGGAGTACAGGCGGGCCGCCTGTTCGGCGTCCAGCGTGCCCGAATTCGCGAACGGGGAAAGCTTTGCGGTGTGCAGGATTTCGTCGGAGTAGGCGTTGCCGATGCCGGCCAGCAGGGTCTGGTCGGTGAGGGCGTTCTTCACTCTTTGCGAGGTGCTGTGCAGGATCTCCGCGAATTCGGGTTCGCTCACCGCGAGGGCGTCGGGGCCGAGGCGGGCGATGCCGGGGACGGAGAGCGGATCCTCGGTCACCCAGACGGCCAGCCGCTTCTTGGTGCCCGCCTCGGTGAGATCGAAGGCGGGCGTTGCCCCTTCTGGGGTGAAGAAGTGCACCCGCAGCGCGAGCGGCCCCTTCCCCGGCTTGGGCGGGTTCGCCGCGGGCTCGTCGATCCACCGCAGCCAGCCACCGCGCGACAGGTGCGTGATCAACCACAGCCCGCCGCACTCCATCCCCAGATGCTTGCCCCAGTGCCCCACCCCGGTGACATCGCGCCCCTGCAGTGCGGTCACCGGCGGATCGAAGGTTTTCAGCACGCTCAGCGCCGCCACATCGACCCGCCCGACAACCGCACCCACCGCATGCTCGGCCAGGAACTGCTCGAGCGCCACGATTTCTGGCAATTCAGGCACAACCGCAGCCTACCGACCAGGACCGACACTGTCCTTCCAGCGCCGATGGCGAGTCAGTTACCCGATTCGGGGCGGGGTCCGGCGAAGGTGTCGCGGAAGACATTGCGGTCCGATGCGCGGCGGCCCGGGTGGCGGCGGGTTTCGGCGGGGTGGCCGACGGACACGAGCAGGGCGATGGCGAGGTCGTCGCGGTCCGCTATGCCGATGACCTTCTTGACCTTGGCCTCATCCCAGCCGTTCATGGGCGAGGTGGCCAGGCCGAGTTCGGTGGCGGCGAGCATGACGTAGGTCGCGGCGATCATGGCGTCCTTGACCGCGTACTCGCGCAGCAGGTCGCGTTCGGCGAGGCCCTGCTGGAATTCGGTGGAAGCGGCGGCGAATCCGGCGATGAACTCGTCGTTCCAGGCGTGATTGCGGCGGGCCAGGTCGAAGATGTCGGTGCGGTCGTTCTTCCAGGCGTGCGGTTCGGCGACGAAGACCAGGGTGACGGGGGCCTCCTGCGGCTGCGGTTGGCCGCCGGTGGCCCAGACCAGGCCCTCCCGCACGGCCGGGTCGGTCACCACGACCACCGACCGGTCCTGCAGATTCCAGCTCGAAGGGGCTTCCATGGCGAGTTCGGTCAGGGTGTCGATGTCCTGCGCGGCAACCGGATCGGGCAGGTAGTGGCGGACGGTGCGGCGGGTGCGGATCGCGTCGGCGACGCTCATCTGTGTCATGCCACTAACTATTGGAGAGTGACACTCTTTTCGGAAGACAGCACTAATTAGTGCGCTACTCTCCTAGAGGTGACAACCGTCGAATCCTCCGGCCTCCCCGCCGATGTCTACTCCGCCAAATGCCCCACCCGACAGGTCCTCGACCACATCGCGGGCAAATGGACCGTGCTGGTGATCGATTCGCTGCTGCAGCAGGGCACCATGCGCTACACCGACCTGTCCCGCCGCATCGGCGGGGTCTCCCAGAAGATGCTCACCCAGACCCTGCGCAGCCTGGAGTCCGACGGGTTCCTCACGCGCACGGTGCATCCCACGATTCCGCCGCGCGTGGAGTACGAACTGACCCCGCTCGGCCGCAGCCTGGCCGAACCCATTGCCGCCCTGCGGGTGTGGACCGAGCGGCACATCAACGAGATCGAACAGGCCAGGGACCGAATCGCTCAGTCGCGGAACTGATTCCGCAGCAGGTAGCGCTGCACCTTGCCGCTGGGGGTCTTGGGGAGTTCGGGGACGAAGTGGATGCGGCGGGGGTAGACGTGCGCCGCGAGTTTCTGTTTCACCAGTCGCTGGAGATCGGCCGCCAGCGCGTCGCCGGGTTCGATGCCGGGTGCGGTCACCGCGATCGCGATCAGGACCTCGCCGCGCAGCTCGTCGGGCACTCCGATGACGGCCGCCTCCGAGATGGAATCGTGGCTGGTGAGAACGCTTTCCACCTCGAAGGGGCCGATGCGGTAGCCGGCCATGAGGATGACGTCGTCGTCGCGGGAGGCGAAGGTCAGATACCCCTCGGCGTCACGGGAGGCGACGTCGCCGGTGAGGTACCACTTGCCGTCCGCGGTGAAGCGGGACGCGCTGGCCTCGGGGGCGTTGCGGTAGCCGCGGAAGGTGAGCAGGGGGCTGTCGGTGGCGATGGCGACACGGCCGGGTTCGCCGGGCGCGGCGAAGTCCTCGGAGTCCAGGGCGAGGATCTCGACGGTGTAGCCGGGCATCGGGTGACCCATGGAACCGATCTTGATGTCGGCGCGCAGATCCGGATGCCAGGCATTGACGACGGTCATGCCGGTCTCGGTCTGGCCGTAGTGGTCGCGGATCTCCACGCCGAGAGCCTGTTTCGACCAGGTGATGACATCCGGGGTCAGCGGTTCACCGGCCGAGGAGATGCGGCGCAGCGAGATGCCCTCGGGCACCGGGCTGTTGCGCAGCGCGCGGAAGACCGTCGGAGCGGCGGCGAAATTGGTGACGCCGAACTCGCGCAGCACCCGCCAGGTGAGGGCCGGGTCGAAGGGCGCGCACACCAGCAGGCTGCGCTTGCCCTTCGCCATCGGCGCGAGGATGGCGATGTAGAGCCCGTAGGCCCAGCCGGGATCGGCGATGTTCCAGAACACGTCCCCGTCGGCGTAGTCGATGCCGTATTCGAGGTACATGACCACGCCGGCCATGCCGCCCAGGCGCATGGGCACGGCCTTGGGCGTTCCGGTGGTGCCGGAGGTGAACAGTTCGACCAGCACCCCGTCACCGCCGATGGTGACGGATTCCGGTGCGGGGCCGGTGTTTTCGAGCAGGTCGGCGAAGCGCACGTCGTCGCCCTCGGGCTCGCCGGTGGTGATGACCCGCCACTCGCGCTCGGCCGGAAGATCCTCGCCCGGCGCGAGTTTGGCTCGCTGCGCGCCGTCGGTGATGACGAACTTGGTGCCGTTCCCGGTGACGCGCATGGCGATCGCACCGGGCGCGAAGGCCGTGAACAGCGGGACGTGGACCGCCCCGAGCCGCCAGATCGCCAGCAGCGCGATCACCAACTCCTGCGACTTGCCCATCAGCGTGGCAACCCGATCCCCTTGCACCACACCGAGTTCCGTGAGCGCTGCGGCGACCCGCTCGGATTTCTCCCGCAACTCGCCGAAGGTCACGTCGACACTGCCCAGATCGGACCCCACGAAGGTGAAGGCGACCGCGTCGGCGGGATGCCGGTCGCACAGCAGCTCGGCGGCGTTGGCGTCGGGCGCGCCGTACTCGTCACGGAGTTGTCCGGCCCGCTGGATCGGAGTTGTCATGCAGAACCTCCACACGCGAGGGGGCCACAGCCACCCAACCTCCGGCTGTGACCCCGCTACATCAGTTGACCCGACTATTGACGCTCCGCCAGTAACAGTCAAGGGGTGAGTTTCGCCCTGATCGACGGGTGCACGGGCACTCCGCGATCGACGACGTCGGAAACGAAGCGGCGCACGAGCAGGTCGGCGGGGGCCCCGATCAGGCAGACGAGATCGCGAGACACGATGGGGTGCAGGCGCTTCAGGGTCCCGGGCAGACCGGGGCCGAGGGCCGAGACGGGGACCAGCGCGATCCCGAGTCCGGCGGCGGCGAGCTGCGCCGCGGTGGCCGCCTGCCGGGTGCGCATGACGGGGTCGAGCGTGACGCCGTGCCCGGCGGCCTGGGCGTCCAACCAACCGGCGAGTCCGTTCTCGGGGTGGTAGTGCACCAGCGGCCGATCACGCAGGTCCTCGAAGCCGAGCCGATCACGGTGGGAGAGCGGGTGATCGGCGGGCAGGACGGCCACGACCTCCTCCACGCCGATGAGTTCGGACGCACCGGTCCAGCGGGTCGGCCGGGGACCCAGCGCCAGGTCGGCGGTTCCGGATTCGATGTGGCGGACGAGGTCGTCGGCGCTGGCGGCCTCGGTCAGCATCACCTCCACCCCGGGCCGGCGGCGCAACCAGTGCCGCAGCACCGGGGCGAGCAGGCTCGCGGTCAGGCTCTCCGCGCAGGCCAGTCGCAATTGACCGCCCGCGCCCCGCGCCGCGGCCCGGCCGCCGTCGACGACACGGGTGGCCGCGGCCAATGCCGCACGGGCGTCGGCCTCGACGGCGCGCCCGATGACGGTGGCCCGCACCCCGCGCGGCAGTCGTTCGAGGACCGGCGCACCGATCTCGCGTTCGAGCGCGGCGAGTTGATGCGACAGCGCCGGTTGCGACATGTGCAGGGCCTTGGCCGCGTCGGTGATCGACCCGGCGTCCAGGACGGCGATCAGGCACTCCAGGGCACGCAGCGTAGGCATTCGAAAATCTTATGGCAACGATCGAAAACCTTCATTCCACGAAGGGATTATCCGTTGCCGGGGCGATGCTGAACCGGGCATGACGACAACACTGCAAGACCAGACAACACTGCAAGACAAGACGATGGTGATCATCGGAGCCGGATCGGGGATCGCCCGTCGTATCGCCGAGGACGCGACAGCACAAGGAGCCCAGGTGATTTCGGTGGGCCGCTCCGAGGTGGACCTGGCCGACGAGGCGACCGTGCGAGCCTTCGCCGAACGGGTCGGCCAGCTCGACTACCTGGTCTCCCTGGCCGCCGACCACGCCAACGGCCCCGTCACCGAATTGGACCGCGCCGCCGTGCACCGCGCCTTCGACGCCAAGGTGATCGGACCGATCCTGCTCGCCAAGCACTTCGCTCCCCGCTTCCGCCCCGGCGGCGCGATGCTGCTGTTCTCCGGCGTCGCCGCCTGGCGCCCCGCCCCGGGGCGCACGGTGATGGCCACCACGAACGCCGCGGCCGCCACCCTCGCCGAAGCCCTCGCGGTCGAACTCGCACCGGTCCGCGTCAACGCGATCTCACCCGGCATCGTCGACTCGGGCGCCTGGGACGGCCCCGGCAAGGAGGCGTTCTTCCAGGCCGTAGCCGAGCGCAATCCGGCACACCGGGTCGGAACACCGTCCGATATCTCCGCCGCTGCACTGCTGGCACTGACCAACCCGTTCCTCACCGGCGCCACCCTGCATGTCGACGGCGGCGGGAGACTGGCATGAGAATCGCTGTTTTCCTTTGCGCCGCGCTGATTCTCACCGGCTGCTCGACACGGTCCGCGCACCCGGCCGACCCCGTCGACCGATCCGGCGACCTGGTCGTACCGCTGGCGGTGCACGTCGACGGCGGACTCGGCACCGACCGGGCCGCACGGGAAGTCCATGTGGCACAGCTGCTGTACACGTTCTGGAATACCGGGAACACCGACTACCTCGACCGGGCGATCACGCCGTCGTTCCGCGACAACACGCTCCCGGCCGGGCGACCGCAGGGACCGACCGGCCCCGCGGTGGCATCGAAAGCCTTCCGCGCCGCCGTACCCGACCTCACGTGCGAGCTCTCGGACCTCTATGTCACCGGGGATACCCTCACCGCGCGGCTGGTCTTCCGAGGCCACTTCACCGGGGTCTACGACGGCGCCCGAGGTGCCGGTCAGCCCGTGGAATTCGACGCGATCGATCTGCAGCGCCTCGGCGGTGACCACACCCTGATCACCGAGGACTGGCACCTCGAGGACAACCTCGCCTTCCTGCGCCAGATCGGCCGCTAGAGCCCGGGGCGCAGCAGGTAGATGTCCATGATCCAGCCCTTGGCCTCACGCAATGCGGCTCGGCGGCGGGTGATTCGGCCCTCGACCACCCGCAGCGGGCCCTCGATGACGACTTCGTCCGGCATGCCCAGATAGGCGCCCCACCAGATGTAGACGTCATCGCCGGGGACCTGGGTGAACGAGCAGTCGCCGTCCAGCATCACCAGCGTGGACTGCCCGGCGGTCAGGCCCTCGTCGCGCAGTCTGCGTCCGGTGGTGATGTGCAGGGGCTCGCCGATCTCGTGCAGGACCATGCGATGCGCGGCGGCGAGCGCCTGCACGCTGGTGATGCCCGGAATCACCTCGTAGTCGAAGGAGATTCGCTCGCGTTCCAGGACCCGTTCCACGATGCGCAGGGTGCTGTCGTACAGCGACGGGTCGCCCCAGACGAGAATGCCGCCGACGCCGTCGGTTTCGGCGAAGGCCCGCTCCAGCAGCTCGGCTCGCGCCTCGTGCCAGTCGGCGACCGCGCCCTGGTAGGCGGCGTCCGCGCCGCTGCCGGGCACGGTCCGGTCGCGCGGCGGGTCGACGATCTCTACGATCGTGTGCGGCTGCCGCGCGTGCTCGGCCAGGATGGCGGCGCGCACGTCTACCAACTCCTGTTTGTCGGCCCCCTTGCCGATGACAAAAAACACGTTTACCTGGCGCATCGCCTTGATGGCCTGCACCGTCACCTGGTCCGGGTCCCCCGCCCCGATTCCGATCACAAACAACTTCCGCACGGTGCGTAAGCTTGCCAGGCGTGGAGAGCGCCCGAGATACCCAGTACGAGGACCTGCTCCGACTGGTCCTGGAGTCCGGTACCCCCAAGGCGGATCGGACGGGTACCGGCACCCGCAGCATCTTCGGGCATCAGCTGCGTTACGACCTGTCGCAGGGCTTTCCGCTGATCACCACCAAGAAGGTGCATCTCAAGTCGATCGTCTATGAGTTGCTGTGGTTCCTGCGCGGCGACTCGAACGTGAAGTGGCTGCAGGAGCACGGCGTCACCATCTGGGACGAATGGGCCGACGCGAACGGCGAGCTGGGCCCGGTCTACGGCGTGCAGTGGCGGTCCTGGCCGACGCCGGACGGTACCCACATCGATCAGATCTCGCAGGTGCTGCAGACGCTGCGCACCGATCCGGATTCGCGGCGCATCATCGTCTCGGCGTGGAACGTGTCGGAGCTGAACAAGATGGCGCTGGCCCCCTGCCACGCCTTCTTCCAGTTCTACGTGGCCGACGGCAAGCTGTCGTGCCAGCTGTACCAGCGCAGCGCGGACCTGTTCCTGGGTGTGCCGTTCAATATCGCCAGCTACGCGCTGCTGACCCACATGGTGGCGCAGCAGACCGAACTGCAGCCGGGCGAGTTCATCTGGACCGGCGGCGACGTCCACATCTACGACAATCACCTCGCCCAGGTGCGCGAGCAGCTGACCCGCGAGCCCTATCCGTTCCCGAAGCTGCACCTGCGGCCCACCACTTCGCTGTTCGACTACGAATACGAGGACGTGGAAATCCTGGATTACCAGCACCATCCGGCGATCAAGGCTCCGGTGGCGGTATGAGTGGTCAGGGCCGGAGGCGGCAGCGAAGCGTAACCATGGAGGCCCCCGGCTCATACCAGGTGGGCACAGCGTGAGCCGGACGATCGGGCTGATCTGGGCGCAGACGCCGAAGGGAATCATCGGGCGGGACAACGCGATTCCGTGGCGCGTGCCCGAGGACATGACGCACTTCAAGGACGTCACCTGGGGGCATCCCGTGGTGATGGGCCGCAAGACGTGGGATTCGCTGCCGCCGCGCTTCCGGCCCTTGGAGGGCCGCCGCAATATCGTCGTGACCCGGCAGGCCGACTGGTCGGCCGAGGGCGCTGAGCGGGCCGGTTCGCTGGCCGAAGCCCTCGAGATGACCGGCGACAGGTCGGTGTGGATCGCCGGGGGCGGTGAGATCTACCGTGCGGCAATGCCTTTCGCCACCGAGCTGATGGTCACCGAGGTGGAGGCCGACGTCGACGGCGACACCCTGGCCCCGGTCATCGACCCGGAGTGGCAGGCCGACGAGGACGATTGGCGGGAGTCTTCGAAGGGGCTGCGCTACCGCTTCCGCCGTTATACGCGGTAAGTCCGATAACGCGGCTATCCCACCTCCGGCAATTCCTGTACACACGCCTCGAAACCGCCGATCCGTCCGGTCGCGTCCGGCATACTCAGCGATACTCCGGCGAAAGGCAGTCCATGGACAAGAAATCGCTGACCGCGGTCGCTCGCCAGCAGCTGAAGCTGGCGGCCACCGCTTCGAGCGGACGCAGCTCGATGACCGTCTGCGGCGGTCACACCCACAGCCTGCGTCAGACGGTGATCGCCATGACGGCCGGACAGACCCTGGCCGAGCACGAGAATCCCGGCGAGGCCACGCTGGTGGTGTTGAGCGGCGTGCTGGTCCTGATCAGCGGCACCAATGAGTGGAAGGGATCGGCGGGCGACCTGATTGTGATCCCCAACGCGCGCCACAGCGTCAAAGCCATCGATGACGTGGCATTTCTGCTGACCGTGGCCAAGTAGCCCGCGGACACGGGGCCACCGGTCGAATCCGCTGTCAGGGCCGGGGCCTAGGCTGGTGATCATGGTTGAGCCACAGCCGATCCTCGACCCGCTCACGCCGGCCGCGATCTTCCTCGTCGCCACGATCGACGAGGGCGGTGAGGCGGTCACGCGGGAGTTGCTCGCCGACCTGCCCGGATTGCGGCGCTCCGTCGGATTCCGGGTCCCCGGTTCCGGTCTCGCGTGCATCGCCGGCATCGGGTCCGAGGCTTGGGATCGCCTCTTCTCCGGGCCGAAACCCGCACAGTTGCACGAGTTTCCGGGGTACCAGGGTGAAAAGCATCAGGCTCCGGCCACGCCGGGGGACCTGCTGTTCCACCTCAAGTCCGAAACCCAGGACGCCGCCTTCGAATTGGCGATGAAGATCGGCGAGCGGCTGGCCGGTGCGGCCACCATCGTGGACCAGACGGTGGGCTTCCGCTACTTCGAACAGCGCGATCTGCTCGGCTTCGTCGACGGCACCGAGAATCCGGAGGGTCAGCTCGCCGCCATCGCCGCGCTGGTCGGTGACGAGGATCCCGAATTCACCGGCGGCAGTTATGTCATCGTGCAGAAGTACCTGCACGATCTGGACTCCTGGAAGGCGTTGTCGACCACCGAGCAGGAAAAGGTCATCGGGCGAACCAAACTCGACGACTTCGAGCTGCCCGATGCCGACAAGCCCGCGAATTCCCATGTGGCCGTCAACGATCAGGACACCAACGGCAATATCGTGCGCGCGAACATGCCGTTCGGGTCGGTCAAGGACGGCGAATTCGGCACCTATTACATCGCTTACGCCGACGACCCGGCCATTACCGAGAACATGCTGATCCGCATGTTCCTGGGCAGCGCCGACGCGGCCTACGACCGGATCCTGGATTTCTCCACCGCCGTCACCGGCACCTCGTTCTTCGCGCCGGCCGCAGGGTTTTTCGACGCGCTGCCGGACCCGCCCGCTCCGGCGGCTGCGGTAGCGCGGGAATCTCTGGAAACCAATGGCGTTGTGTCCGGGGACGGGTCCCTGGGCATCGGGTCGCTACGGAACCGTTGAAAGGACGGAACTGCGCATGAACAACCTGCACCGCGAACTGGCCCCCATCACGTCCGAGGCCTGGTCGGCCATCGAGGACGAGGCAACGCGAACCTTCAAGCGGCACATCGCGGGTCGTCGCGTGGTGGACCTGTCGGGTCCGCACGGCACCGACTATTCCGCGGTCGGCGTCGGCCGCACCGCCGCCATCAACTCCCCCGGTGACGGCGTGCAGGCCCGCCAGCGCGTGGTGCTGCCGCTGGTGGAGCTGCGGGTGCCGTTCGCGCTGTCGCGCGACGAGCTCGACAATGTGGAGCGCGGGGCCCGCGACACCGATCTGGACGCGGTGAAGGAAGCCGCCAAGAAGATCGCCTTCGCCGAGGACCGCGCCATCTTCGAGGGCTATCCGGCGGCCGGGATCACCGGCATCCGCTCGTCCACCTCGTGTGAGCCGGTGAAGCTGCCGGGCGATCCGCGGCTGGCGCCGGAGGCGGTCGCGCAGGCGCTGAGCAAGCTGCGGCTGGCCGGTGTGGACGGCCCGTACTCGGTGCTGCTGTCGGCGGATCTGTACACCGCCGTGAGCGAGACCTCCGACCACGGCCACCCGATCCGCACCCACATCGAGCGGCTCATCGACGGCGAGATCATCTGGGCTCCGGCCATCGACGGCGCGTTCGTCTTGTCCACGCGCGGCGGCGATTTCGATCTCCAGCTGGGCCAGGACCTGTCGATCGGCTACCTGTCCCACGATGCGGAGACGGTGCAGCTGTACTTCCAGGAGAGCCTGACGTTCCTGGTGTACACGGCCGAAGCGGCGGTCGCCCTCGAGGCGTGATCGGGCGAGCCCTCGAGGCGTGATCAGTTGATCCGGAAGCGGTTTCGATACTCCGTCGGCGTCGTGTCCAGCGTGCGCCGGAAGGCCCGGGTGAGGGTGTCGGTGGTGTTGAAACCGCACAGGGTCGCCACCCGTTCCAGGGTGTTGTCGGTCGTCTCGAGCTGATTGCGCGCGAATTCGACCCGGGCGGACTCGATATAGGCGGCCGGGGTGGTGCCGAGATCGGTCTTGAAGATGCGCGTCAGCTGCCGCTCGCTGACGTGCGCCTGCTCGGCCAGGTCGCCGACCGTGAGCGGCTTCGCGATATTGCGGGTGATGTAGTGCCGCAGGTCATCGATGCGCCGGGTGGTCGAGATCGGTTCCAGGGACACGCTGAACTGGCTCTGCCCGCTGGGCCGTTTCAGGAACATCACGAGCTGCCGCGCCACCCGCAGCGCGAGCGCGTCGCCGAAATCGTCGGCGACGAGGGCGAGCGCCAGATCCAGGCAGGCGGTGAGTCCCGCACCGGTCCAGACGTTCTCGTCGCGGATGAAGATCGGGTCCGCGTCCACCTCGATGGCGGGATGCTCGGCCGCCAGCTGCTGCGCGGTCGACCAGTGGGTGGTGGCGCGCTTGCCGTCCAGCAGTCCCGCCTCGGCGAGGATGTGCGCGCCCACGCACACCGAGGCGATCCGGCGGGTATGCGCGGCCAGCCCGCGCACCCGCTCGACGACCGCCGGATCGCACAGCGCTCGTACGCGACCGTCGGCGTCCATCTCGACCGCGCCCGGGACCACCAGCGTGTCGATCCCCCGCTCGGCGATCTCGGCGAAGGTGACGTCGGGCAGCACCCGCACCCCGGCGGAGGTGGTCACCGGGTCGAGGGTCTCGGCGGCCAGCACCACGTGATAGCCGGTCTCCCCGTTGATCTCCCGCTGCAGCAGCGCGAAGACCTCCGGCGGTCCGGTCACATCCAGCAGGTCGACGCGGTCGAACAGCACGATGACGACGAATCGTTCGATGGGGGCCACGGCTCTCCGTCCGGTCGTTCAGGGCATGTCCGGATCTGCAGGTTACATGACATTTCCGACACGCCCGTCGGCCCATAGCGTGGACAACGTCCACCGCACCCGGCGGTTCGGACCATCGACTTCCGGAGGAAATCCCATGTCCGCCACCACTTTGCGCGAACTCAGCGGCCTCGACCAGACCCCGGCCACCCTCGCCGACGCCACGCTGATCCTGGTCGACTATCAGAACACCTACACCCGGGGCGTCATGGAACTGACCGGCTGGCAGCCCGCCCTGGAGGCGGCCGCCGACCTGCTGTCCCGCGCCCGCCGGGCGGGCACGAAGATCATCCACGTCATGAACGACGGCGGCGTCGGCACGCCCTACGACATCACCGCCGAGATCGGCCGGATCCACCCGCGCGTGGCTCCCCTCGAGGGCGAAACCGTTGTCGTCAAGACGGTTCCGAACGGCTTCGTCGGCACCGACCTCGCCGACCATGTCGATGCCGCGGGCCACGAGAACCTCCTCATCGCGGGCTTCATGACCCATATGTGCGTCACCTTCACCGCCGAAGGCGCCTTCCTGCGCGGCAATCGCCCCACGATCGTCGCCGACGCCTCCGCCACCCGGCCCCTGAAGTCCGCGGCCGGCGCGGTCACCGCGGCCCAACTCCACGACAGCGCCCTCGCCACCATCGCCGACCTCTACGGCGTCGTCGTCGCCTCGGCCTCCGACGTGAAGTGATATGAGCTATCGCCCGATGGTTCGCGCCGAAAGTTGGGATCGGTAGGAGACGCGTGCGGCATCTACTTGCCGCATGACATTTTCTCAACCTCCCGCGAACCCTCCTCAGTCCTCCGGCTTGGACAAGAAGACCAGTGCGATCCTGTCCTACGCGCTCGGGTGGGTCACCGGCATCATCTTCCTATTCGTGGGAAAGAACGATCCCGACGTGAAATTCCATGCCTCGCAATCGATCGTCTTCTTCGGGGCGGTGTCGGTCGTGAATATCGTGCTGAGCATCGTCGGGGGCCTGCTCGGATCCCTGGGGATCATCTTCAGCCTCGCCGGACTCTTGGTCGCGGTCTTCGCGCTCGTCATCTGGATCATGGCCATGGTCCAGGCGAACAACACCGGCGGCGTCCGCGCGGAGCTGCCCGTCGTCGGGAAGTACACCGCCCCGTACGCCGATCGGCTGGCCGCCTCGGTCAAGTAACTGCGCCGCCGAAGATCGACGGCCCGGGGCCCGGCCCCGGGCCGTTGTTCGGTTGTCGACAGGGGTCAGGGCTGGCGGGGCATGGCTCGGCTGGTGTGGAGGTAGCGGGCTGCGGGCCGGCCGTCGCCGTCGATGAGGGCGTAGACATTGTGGCGGCCGCGCACGGGGTGGGCGGCGATCAGCGCGTCGGGGCGCAGGCGCAGCAGTTCCATGCGGCCCGGGGAGGGCGCCAGGGCGGCTTCTTCGGTCAGGGGGGTGGTGGTGAGCCAGGCTCGGCCGTCGGCGTCCACGTCGATGGCGTGCTCGACCATGGCCGAGCGGTAGCGTCCGCTGACCAGTGCGGCGTCGATCGGTTCGGGGCGGGCCGGGGGTACGGCGCGGGCGGGGAGGCGAACGCCGGCGTGCACCCACAGCAGATCTCCGACCAGGTCCTGGAACAACGCGAAGGTGTCACCGCCATTGGCCAGCAAGGCGATTGCCACACCGGCGGCGGGGGCTATCCGCAGGAACGCGGTCTGGCCGACGGTGCTGCCGTCGTGGCCGTACAGGCCCGTTCCGGCCGGATCGAACAGCTGCCAGCCCAGGCCCCAGTGGCTGCCGTACCCGATATCGGGCACTGCCACCTCGGGCCGGGTCATCGCGGCGACTTCGGACTCGGCGAGCAAGGGCAGGCCCGCCGCGGTGCGGCCGCCGGACAGGTGCAGCCGGGCGAATCCCATCAGGTCGCGCGCGGACATGGCCAGCCGCGCGCCCGCCGGGGCATTGGAGGCCGGGAGCGCCCAGACCGGCGTGGGTTCCGAGCCGTTGCCGGACGCGGACGCGAAATGCCCCACCGCGGCGCGGAACAGGATCGCCTCGTCGGCGTCGGCGGCCACCCTGACCAGCCCGAGCGGGGTGGCCAGCCGTTCCCGCAGCACCGCGTCGAAAGGCTTGCCGCGCAACACTTCCACGATCCGGCCGAGCAGGACGTAGCCGCTGTTGCAGTAGGAGAACATGGCGCCCGGCCGGTGCACCTGCACGGCGTCGGCGATGGCGGGCACGAACTTCTCCACCGCGTCCGTGCCGCGCCCGGTGTCGAGGAACAGGTCGCCGTCGATTCCCGAGGTGTGGCTGAGCAAGTGGCGAACGGTGACGGCCGCCGCCGCGGCCTCGTCGCGCAGCCGCAACTCCGGCAGGTACCGCCGCACCGGCGCATCCAGCTCGACCCGCCCCTCCGCGACCAACTGCATGATCAGCGTCGCGGTCCACGGCTTGGTGATCGAGCCGATCTGGAACACCGAATCCGTCGTCGCCGCAACACCGGTCGCGGTATTGAGCACCCCCGCCGCCGCGTCGGTGACGTCCCCGCCGATCAACACCGCCACCTGCGCACCGGGAACCCCGTGCTCCGCGATCAGATCGGCCAGCCGGCGCTCGAGGTCGACGACAAACGGCATGGGAGCTCCTTCACCTGTCACAGCCCCTCGATACTCGGCCCCGCGACAGAGCGAGAGAGGGCACCGTAGGTTAGGTCGATCGGAGCGCCGATGTCGAGGTCGAATCCGGGGCCAGAGCGAGCTTGCCCACGGTGGCGCGGTTTTCGAGTTCGGCGAGCACCTTCGATCCGTCGGCCAGGCGGTGGACGGCCGGGTCGACCGGGGTGATCACACCGGTGGCGACGAGCGCGGACAGCTCGCCCATGAGCTCGCCGAAGACCGCGGGGGCGGACCCGATGAGCACACCGATATTGAGGCCGATCAGCTGAACCTGATGCTCGAACACCAAGTCCCGGTTGGTGATCGAGGCGTCGCCGCCGGCGGTTCCGTAGACGACGACACGGCCGGTCACGCGTTTCGCGACGGCCAGGCTCGCCGCGAACGTCTCGCCACCCGCCGATTCCAGCACCAGATCGACACCGGCACCGCCGGTCAGCCGGAACACCTCCGCGGCCAGATCGGCGGCGCGCGAATCGAGTACGTGATCGGCGCCGAGCGCGCGCACGGCGTCGTGTTTGGCGGGTGACGCGGCCGCGAGCACGATCGCACCGTAATGCTCGGCCAGGATCACCGCGGCCCGGCCGGTCGCTCCAGCGGCGGCATGAATGAGCACCGTCTCCCCGGACGCGATGCGGCCCAAGGACTTCAGGGCGGCCAGCGCGGTAGGCCAGTTGATTCCCAAACCCAGGACCTGCGCGTCGGTCCAGCCCGGCGGGACCGGCATGGCGGCCGCGGCGGGGAGTGTCGCGTACTCGGCGAACGCCCCGCCCCGCATGTCCACGCCGACGACATGCGTACCGAGCGGCGGGAATTCGACCCCCTGCCCGATCGCGACCACCTCACCCGCGGCTTCGATGCCCGCCACGTAGGGCGGCCGGGGTCCGCCGGGGTAGGCGCCGTGGGCCTGCATGAGGTCGGCGTAATTGACGCCCGCCGCGGTGACCCGGATCAGGATTTCACCGGGACCGGGTCCGGGCACCGGTGCGTCGGTGACCGGCCGCAGGTCACCGGGACCGTTCAGGGACATCTGCCGCAGGGCGAACATGGTGGCGGGAAGGTTCACGGGACACCGCTCCTAATTTCCGATCGAACGACAAGAAAACCCTGTCACTCCTGTTCGAACGACGTCAAGGTATATTCGATCGAACGACAAAGAATTCTCTGGAGGTGCGACGGTGGCAGGGCGAGGCAGGCCGCGCTCGTTCGATCGCGACGCGGCGCTGCGTTCCGCGCTGGATCTGTTCTGGGAGCACGGCTACGAGGGAACCTCGATCAGCGATCTGGCCGCGGCCATGGGCATCGCCTCGGCCAGTCTCTACGGCAGCTTCGGCAGCAAGGAGGCGCTGTTCCGGGAGACCATGGCGCTCTACGGCGCGACTTCGGGTGCGCCGCCGCGGCGCGCGCTGGCCGAGCAGCCGACCGCGCGCGAGGCGATCCACGCCATGCTGCGGGCGACCGCCGACGAGATCACCCGGCCCGATGCCCCGCCCGGCTGCATGCTCGTCCTCGCCGCTCCCACCGGTGCGGTCGAAAACCATTCCGTACGAGAGTTTTTGGCCGATATCCGGCGCGACCAGCACGACACCATCGCCGATCGACTACGCCGCGGCATCACCGAGGGCGATCTCGCCGTGACCGCCGATCGCGTCGAGGCCGTCGCCCGCTACTACACGACAGTGGTGCAGGGCATGTCCATTCAGGCGCGCGACGGCGCGACGCGCGCCGATCTCGAATCGGTCGTCGCCTGCGCGATGGCGGCATGGGACACGCTCACTTCCCGCGAGCCACTTCGGCGCGGGGTACCGTGACCCCGCAGTCGGTTTCGGGAGGCGGATGACGATGGTGCGGGCGGGTGTGGTGCCGGGACACCGGATGGCCGGGTATGTGGTCGTCGGGGTGCTCGTGGTGGCCTCGGTCGCCGCGGCGACGGTCGGGGTCTTCGGGTGGAATCGGGTGTTCACCGGGCTGTTCTTCGGCGCCGCCGTCACGGTCGGGGTGATGTTCGCGCTGTTCGGGCGGGACGGGGTGGAGCTGACCGAGGACGCGATCGTGCGGCGTACGCCGTGGGGGACCTCGACGGTGGCGTGGGATCGGGTGGTGGCCGGACGATTCGCGCTCGGGGAGAACGGGCGCTGGACGCTCGCGCTGGATCTCAACGGCGGTGACGAGCCGCATCGGGAGCTGGTGCTGCTGTCCGTTCCGCCGGTGGCGCGGCCCATCGGCAGCGCCTACGACATGCGCAAACGCGAGCAGGTCGACGAGATTCGAACCATACTGCGGCACAAGCGGATTCCGGTGACCATTCTCCCGGAGATCGCCGATGGCCTGCAGCGGCACTGGAAGATCGCCCCGCCGGCCCCCGGACCGCATACCTAGGGGATCACCCCGAGAGATCGGCGACCACAGGACGATGTGATCGCCGGGCCGGCGTTCCAAAATCCTTGGGGTGGCTGGTGATCGCAGCGTCCTCTGAGGAACCTCACAGCCACGGCGGATGGGACGCACAGCGGCAAGTGTGAGGGTGATGATCGTGGCGTTGAGCGTTGTGGCGGAGGACTACCGCCGGTACGGATGGACGATCGAGGCGACCGGCGACGGCGTCGACTTGATCACCGACGAGCAGATCGCGGCCATCGAACTGACCGGGTCCGTCGCAGCCGGAGTGCGCCGATACCTGCGCGCCAACAATATGTCCGGCCCCGTTCTCGAGGTCCACGGCGGGCAGCGGCGGGAGATCCATCTGGTGGTCGGCGTGGCCAAGGCCGCGCGCGCCATCGAGAGCCTGCGGGCGGCGGGCGCGATCGTGCACACCGACGGCGCGCGGGTCCCGCTGCCGCAGGGCACTCGGCCGATCGGCTGGAGTGTCATGCCGCACGAGGCCCGCTGGGTGCCGCCCGTGGTCGCTCTGGCCGCGGCCGTGCGGGCCGTCGGGGCGATGGACCGCAAGCGGCAGGCGCGAGTGGCCTGCTGATTCAGCGTGCTCGCGGATAGCTAGGGTGGACCGGTGATTCGCACCGCGGCTCTGGCTCATATCCGGGATCGGCGCATGCTGCAGACCCGGTCCACCGGCAAGACCGTCTTCTATATGGCGGGCGGCAAGATCGATCCGGGTGAGACGCCGGAGATGGCCCTGCACAGGGAGATCCACGAGGAGCTCGGCGTGGCCACCACCGCCGTCAGCGAATTGGGGGTGTTCGAGGCCGAGGCGTACGGCCACGCGCCCGGCACCCGGCTGCACATGACCTGTTTCCTCGGCGAGCTCGCCGCCGAGCCGCGGCCCTCGGGCGAGATCGCCGAACTGCGCTGGTTCACCCTCGACGAGTACGCGGCCATGGACGAGGTCGCCCCCGGATCACTGCTGGTCTTCCGCCGTCTGCACGCCCTGGACCTGATCGACTGATTCGATCCCGAGGACGAATGGGTGCTCGAGGGCCCTGTAACCACCCCCGCTATTCCTGAATGGCATCTATGCCAACCGGATCCGCGTCTGTGCGGCGCTTCGGTCCGGATTCCGGATCGCACCGAATCAAGGGTGATTGCAGTGATCAAACCGCTTACTCTGCTCGCCGCGGCCGCATTGGCCACGGGTGGTCTCGGCTTCGGAACGGTGTCCGACACCCGTTTCGAGGCCGCCTGCCTGTGGGCGGGTGAGGCGCACGCGCAGGGCTCGCAGGTGGCCGCCGGGGGCATGGCCTTCACCTGCGGAAACGATGCGGCCGGGCCGCACTGGTTCCGCGGTGGCGGGGCGGGCGCGAGCACGGTGCCCAATCCCGGCGCGAATTCGAATCCGTCGGGCCTGTTCAGCGCGGGCGCGCGGCAGCCGGGCACCGACTACGACGACTACTGCGTCGGCGACCAGCTCATCTCCGGGGTCGAGGACGTGTTCGAGGCCGTGCCGACCAGCGGCGGCCTGCTGTGGAAGTCGGCGGGTTCGGTCTCGCAGTGGACCTTCGATCCCGGTGTGGTGCAACCGAAGACGTCGACCCGTTCGACGGGCCTGTGCCACGACGGTCAGCTGCTCTGAGCGCTCGCGTCCGGTTCCCCGCGGTAGGGCCGGTTCGGGATGCGGGTGGCCGAGGCCAGCCCGATGAGCAGGAACAGTGCCGCGGCCAGCAGGGTGGTGCGGGTGGAGTCGGTGAACGCCCGGCTCAGCGCGTCCAGAACGGCTGCGGCACCGTGGTGTTCGCGCACCCCGCTGATCGCGCCACCGGCAGATTCGCGGGTGGCGGTGGCGAGGGTGTCGGCCGACGACTTGGGCAGGTCCGGCACCTTGGCCAGCCGTTTCGGCAGATCGTGCGCCAGTGCCGCGGACAGCAGCGCACCGATGAGCGCGGTGCCGAAGGCCGATCCGACCTGCCGCACGGTGGACTGGGTGGCCGACCCCTGGCCCGAATTCTGCGGCGGCACATCGGCGAGCACGGTGCCGGTGAGCTGGGCCGAGGCCATGCCGAGCCCGATGCCGTACCCGATCAGCAGCACCGCCAGCCACCAGCCGGAGATGTGCGGGGTGACGAACAGCGCGGTCAACGCCACCGCGACCGCCTCGAATCCGAGCCCGAGCTGCACCACCCGCACCGGACCGTATTTGCGCACCAGCCCCTCGGCGATCCCCGCCGCCAGGAACGCGCCGACCGCCATGGCCGCCAGCACGTATCCCGCGCCGAGCGTGGACAGCCCGAGCACGTTCACCATGAACAGCGGCAGCACGAACAGCAGGCCGAATTCGCCCAGTGCCACCATGAACGCGGTGATGTTGCCCCACCGGAAGCTGGGGATGGTGAACAGCGCGGGATCCAGCAGCGCCGAGCGCCCGATCAGCACGCGATGCTTCTCCCAGCGGATGAACAGCACCAGCGCGATCACCCCGAGCGCGAGCAGGATCGGGATGGGCGAGACGGGCGCGGAGACCGGCCAGTTCCAGCCTGCCAGCGGGAATTCCCGCAGCGGCTTCCACCAGCCGTAGGTCTGCCCCTCGATGAGCGCGAACACCAGCAGTGCGAAACCCGCTGCGCTGAGCAGGAATCCGTCCACGTCCAGGCCCGGCGCGGCCTTGCCCATGCGGGTCTCGGGCACGAACAGCACCAGCCCGATCAGCACCACCGCGCCCAGCGGCAGGTTCACCAGGAAGATCCACGGCCAGGTGAAGTAGGTGGTGAGCCAGCCGCCGAGCAGCGGGCCGATGGCCGCGACGCCGGAGATGACCGAACCCCACACCGCGAAGGCGATGATCCGGTCGCGGCCCCGGAAGATGGCGTTGACGGTGGCCAGCGTGCCCGGCATGACCCCGGCCGCGCCGATGCCCTGCACGATGCGCCCGATGATCAGCGGCCACGCGCCGTGCGCCCGCGCCGCGAGCACGCTACCGATCAGGAAGACGACCACGCCCAGGGCGAACATGGTGCGCCGCCCGAGCCGGTCGCCGAGGCGTCCGCTGGTGATCAGCAGTGCCGCCAGGACGACCGCGTAGATGCTGTTGATCCATTGCGCCTGAGTGAAATTCAGCTGCAATTTGTCGATGAGCACGGGCAGCGAGACCGAGACGATGGTGCCGTCGAGCACGACCATGGACAGGCCCAGCGCGAGTACGCCGAGCGTGATCCATTTCTTAGGACCCAGATCGAGCTGCGTTTCCGTCATCCATCGCTCCTGAACAGCCGTCCGAAGAATCCGATGTGTGCGCTAGCCATCAATGTGCCCTATGACCGTTTGACATTCTAGGTCGGGGTGACCGGCCAGCTGAACATTTGCAGACCACTTACCCCGGAACGGCGCGGGGTCGAATCGGATACGTTGGAATCTGTGTCGATGTTGAAGGGTTCCAACGTTCCGGTGGCGGTGTCCGAGGTTCGGATCGAGCTGGGGTGGCAGACGGGACCCGGGGTTCCCGACGCCGACGCCTCGGCACTGTTGTTGTCGAGCGGGCGGGTCCGCTCGGACGCCGATTTCGTCTTCTACAATCAGCAACTGCACGCCTCGGGCGCGGTCCGCCATCTCGGCAAGCAGCAGGGCACGCAGGTCGTCGACGTGCTGTCGGTGCATTTCGCGCAGGTCGAACCGCAGATCGACACGATCGTGCTGGCCGCGTCCGCCGACGGCGGCACCTTCGCCCAATTCCACGGCCTGCACGTGCGTTTGGTGGATATGTCCGGCACCGAACTGGCCCGCTTCGACAGCACCGACGCCTCTTCGGAGACCGCGTTCGTGCTGGGCGAGCTGTACCGGCGCGACGGCGGCTGGAAGTTCCGCGCGGTCGGACAGGGCTATGACACCGGATTGGCGGGCTTGGCAACGGATTTCGGCATCTCGGTGGACGAAGCGCCCGCGCCCCAGCCGGTTACGCCGCAGCCCGCGGCCCCCGAACTACAGCCCTTCGCGCCCCCGCGCCCCCCGACCCCGCCGCAGCCCATCAAGCCTCCGCCGCCGCCCACTCCCCCGCAGCCGATCGTGCCGCCCCCGCCGCCGGCGCGTGAGCCCCGCGTGAACCTGGGCAAGATCTCGCTGACCAAGGACACCCCGGCGGTCTCGCTGACCAAACAGGGCGCGACCGGCGGCATCATGCGCGTGAACCTGAACTGGTCGGTCCCAAGCTCCGGTGGCCTGTTCGGCCGCAAGCGTGCGGGCAACGGCGGACTGGACCTGGATCTGTGCGCGTTCTGGGAGCTGGCCGACGGGTCGAAGGGCGCGGTGAGCGCACTGGACACCTTCGGCAACCTGCACAAGCCCCCGTACATCGCCCTGGACCAGGACGACCGGACCGGCGGCAGCGCGGCGGGCGAGAACCTGTCCATCAACCTCGACCACACCGCCGACTTCCGCCGCATCCTGGTGTTCGCCTCGCTCTACGAGGGTGCGCAGGACTTCCGCGGCGTGCACGCCACCGCGACCCTGTACCCCCGCGATGCCCCGCCGATCGAGATGGAAGTCGGCGGCTGCCACGATGATTCGCGCGAGATGGTGCTGGCGCTGATCGAGAACATCAACGGCGAGCTGGTGGTGCGCCGCGAGGGCCGCTTCGTGCGCCCGCCGGAGGGCCGCCGCTTCTGGGGCAAGCTGGCGGTGGATCAGGCCTACGGGTGGGGCCTGAAGTGGGGCACCTCGAAGGGCAAGTCCTGAGCCCGCCGTCCGGGAATCCGGCCGGTCAGTCCTGGTCGGGCGGGAATTGTGCCGCCAATTCCAGTGCGGCCACCCGGGTTTCGACGAGTGATCCGGTCCAGCAGAGCAGTCGCAGGATGGCGTCGGGGATGAGCTGCTCGGCGTACTCGGGGGCCGCGCCCTCGTCCGAGCGCATATTGATGACCGATTCCACCAGCCGGAACGGCAGCAGTTCGGCCCCGGCCACGGCGTCCGCCCCGGCCTCGGCGATGACGGCGGCCGAGAGCGTCTCGTAGTGTCTGCGCAGCGCGTCGCGGCCCTCGCGGAATTTGGCGAACCGGTCGCTGCGCAGTTCGGGTAGTAGATACAGCGCACCCAGATTCCAGCGGCTGGCCAGCAGCTGGCTGATGTCGTACCAGGCCAGGGCGTAGAGCCGCACGGCCGCGGGTTCGGGACGGTCGGCCAGCTTGCCCGCCAGTTCCAGTGGCGTGCTGACGGTTTCGCCGAGCAGCGCGTCGAGGATGTCGTCCTTGGCGGCGAAGTGGTGGTAGAGCGAGGCCTGCCGGATGCCGACGGCGTCGGCGACCGCGCGGGTGGAGGTATTGCCGTAGCCGTGACTGGTGAACAACTCGGCGGCGGCGTCGAGGATTTCGGCGCGCGGGGTCTGGCCTGCGCGGCGGCGGGGTTCGAGTCGGGGACGGCCGGGTCCGAGTTGGGTCACGTAGTCATTCTGTCCTACCGACCGGGACGACCTGCGAGGTGAGTTTTCTGTCATTTGACAGAAATACCGGCAACCCAGAAGTTACGCCAGGCCACGCGACCGATACAACAGCGTCACCGGGTGAGCGATCGCGGACGGAAAACTTTCAATCGATAGATATTCCCCTCGCGAAAGACTCGCCGCCATGGTTGCCCCCACCGACGCCATAGTCCCCGACCACCCGCCGAGCCTCCCCGACGACAGTGCCGACCTGGCGCGCTTCGGCTACCAACCCGTCCTGCACCGCAAGCTCGGCCGCTACGCCTCCTTCGCGGCCGGATTCTCCTTCGTGTCCATCCTGACCACGATCTTCCAGTTCTTCGGCTTCGGCTATTCGTTCGGTGGCGCGGCCTTCTTCTGGACCTGGCCGATCGTGTTCGCCGGGCAGTTCCTGGTCGCCCTGAACTTCGCGGAACTGGCCGCGCGCTACCCGATCTCGGGCTGTATCTACCAGTGGTCGCGCCGCTTGGCCGGGGAGGTGATCGGCTGGTTCGCGGGCTGGATGATGATCATCGCCCAGATCGTGACCGCCGCGGCGGCCGCCATCGCGCTGCAGGTGGTGCTGCCGAGCATCTGGTCCGGCTTCCAGATCATCGGCACGAACAGCGATCTCACCTCGCACGACGGCGCCTCGAACGCGGTGCTGCTGGGCAGCGTGCTGCTGGTGCTGACCACGGTCGTGAACGTGGTGGGCATCGACTGGATGGCGCGCATCAATTCGCTGGGCGTGACCATCGAGATCATCGGCGTGTGCGCGGTGATCGCGGTGTTCTTCACCCACACCGATCGCGGGCCCGGTGTGGTCCTGCAGCACGATCAGGCCGCGCCCGGCGCGTACTGGGCCGCCTTCCTGGCCTCGGGGCTGATGGCCGCGTACGTCATGGTCGGATTCGACTCCGCCGGTGAGCTTTCCGAGGAGACCAAGAACCCGCGCCACGTCGCGCCGCGCACCATCCTGTCCGCGCTGGCCGTCTCGGCGCTGGGCGGCGGGCTCATCCTGCTGGGCGCGCTCATGGCCGCTCCGAGCCTGACCGACGGCTCGCTGGGCAGCGGCGGACTGGCGTACGTGATCGAGGCCAAGCTCTCCACCACGCCCGGCAAGGTGGTGCTGGCGTGCGTGGCGTGCGCGATCACGGTGTGCACCTTGGCGATTCAGACGGCCGGTTCGCGACTGCTGTTCTCCATGGCCCGCGATGGACGGCTGCCCTTCGCCAAGCCGCTCTCGACCGTGCATCCTCGCTTCGGCACCCCGGTGTGGCCCGCCGTGGTGATCGGTGCGCTGGGCATCGGCCTGCTGGCCCTGAACCTCGGCAACGCGGCCATTTTCGCCACGCTGGCCAGTGTCTGCATCGTCATGCTCTACCTCGCCTACCTGCTGGTCACGGTCCCGCTGCTGGTCCGCCGGATCAAGGGCTGGCCCGCCGACATCGCGGGCGACGCGGCGGGCACGAAACTGTTCGCCCTCGGCCGCTACGGCATCGCCGTCAACGCACTGGCCGTGATCTGGGGCATCGCCATGGCGGTGAACCTGGCCTGGCCCCGCCCCGAGGTCTACACCCCGACCGGCGGCGGCTGGTGGATGCTCTGGGCCGCACCGCTGTTCGTGTTGCTCACCGTGGCGGTCGGCGCGATCGTCCACCGCATCGTGACACCCGTCCGCGGTCTCGCCGAGAGCGCACCGGCAGTCCAGATCGCCTGAGCACCCGGAGATTCCGATGATCGCACCACAGCCCGACCCCCGGCTGCACGGCCGCCCCGAACTGGCCCTGCTGCTCGAGGACCTGGCGCGGCGCGGCTGGCGGCGGTGGCGCGATCACCGGACCGGCGGCGCACCCGAACAGCGGGTCAGCGACGACCCCCGAGGAACGGAGTAGTAGTGAGCACAGCGAACACCACCGGCGCGCGGGACCACGCGCGCTCCCAGGCCGCGGCGGCCGCCACCGTCGGGCCGGACCTGCCCGCGGCGGTGCCGAGCGCGAAGATCACCTTCGCCCAGCGGATTCCCGCGGGGGGATACGCGAACACGGTGCTGGCGCGCGGCACCCGGGTCCGCTTGTCCGATCCGATGGGAGCGGCTTGTGCGCATCTGCTCCTACTGCGGGCCGAATCTCCCTGGGAGCGGCTCAATGTCGCCGACACCGTGAAGGTGCCGTGGCAGGCGTACCTGGGGGTGGGGCATCCGCTGCTGTCGGATCAGGGCCGGGTGCTGGCCACCGTCGTGGCGGATTCGTCGGGCCATCACGACACCCTGTGCGGGCCTTCGCCCATGGGCCGGGAGCGACTGCGGCTGGCCGGGGTCAAGCAGGGACTGGAACCCCGCGACGTCGGGCCGACGGTGTCGTTCTTCCGGGGTGTGCGCGTGGAATCGGATGGGGCGCTGACGGTTACCGGTGGGGCCGGAGCGGGAGCCGCGATCGATCTGCTCGTGCACCTGCCGGTGACGTTGCTGCTGGCCAATGCCGAGCATCCCCTCGACGCCACACCGATCACCCCGCTCGACGTCGTGGCCTGGTCCGCGCCCGAGGAGCTGGCCCTCGCGCACAACACCGACCCGGAATACCTGCGCGCGGTGGAGAACACCGAGCAGGACTGGCACGCACGCACTCTGGAGGCCCACGCATGATCACGACCGCTCGCACCGTCGTCCTGGACGAGACCGTTCCCGCCCGGGCGCCGTGGTCGGCCGTCGTGCGGGCCGGGGAGCAGCTGGAGATCATCGACCTGCACGGCAATCAGGCCGTGGACTGCCTGCTCTACAACGCCGCCGATCACACCGACCGGTACAGCGCGCAGGCGACGATCACCGCGCAGCGCACTATCTTCCTGACCACCGGCAGCGTGCTGCGCACCGACGCCGGGAACGCGCTCATGACCGTGGTCGCCGACGAGGTCGGCAATCACGACACCGTGGCGGGCGCGTGCTCGCAGGAGTCGAATACGCTGCGCTACGGGCACCACACCCGCCATCAGCACGCCTGCGTCGAGAACTTCCTGGCGGAGGGCCTGAAGTGGGGGCTGGGCAAGCGTGATCTGGTGTCGAACATCAACTGGTTCATGAACGTTCCGGTCGAGGCCGACGGCACGCTCGGCATCGTGGACGGGCTCTCCGCGCCGGGGAAGAAGATCACGCTGCGGGCCGAGACCGACACCCTGGTCCTGGTGTCGAACTGTCCGCAGATCAACAACCCCTGCAACGGTTTCGACCCGACGCCGGTCCGCATGGTGGTGACCCGATGACGGCCGTGCTGCCCGAACTCGAAACGGTCGAGAACACTTCTCCCGCCGCGACTTTCCAGGTGATGCGGCCGGGAATGCAGACCACCGTGCAGGATTGGCCGGGCCGGATCGGCTACTGGCATGTGGGCGTGCCGCCGTCGGGCCCGATGGACGATCTGTCGTTCCGGCTGGGCAATCGGGCGCTCGGGAATCCGGAGGGCGCGGCCGGGCTGGAGTGCACGCTGGGTGGCCCGGCCCTGCGCTTCGAGACCGCGACCTGGGTCTGCGTGACGGGCGCACCGGTGCCGGTCACCGTGAACGGCCGCGCGGTGCGACAGTGGCGCAGCGTGCCGGTGCCGGCGGGCGGCGTTCTCGATATCGGAATGGTGCGCGGACCCGGGATGCGCTGCTACATCCTGGTCGCGGGCGGCCTCGAGATACCCGAATACCTCGGCAGCCGAGCGACTTTCACGCTCGGCAAGTTCGGCGGCGGCACCGGCCGGGCACTGGCGGCCGGTGACGAATTCACGCTCGGGACGCCCGGACGGGTGACCGCCGGGGTGACCGGCGACAATCAACCCGTCCTGACCCGCAGGTGGGAGCTGGCGGTCACCGAGGGCCCGCACGGTGCGCCGGAGTTCTTCACCCGCACCGATTTCGACACCATTGTGGGCACCGACTACGAGGTGCACTTCAACTCCGACCGGACCGGGGTGCGCCTGATCGGGCCGAAGCCGCAGTGGGCGCGGCTCGACGGCGGTGAGGCGGGCCTGCATCCGTCGAACATCCACGACACCGCGTATTCGGTTGGCGCACTGGACTTCACCGGGGACACCCCGATCCTGCTCGGTCCGGACGGGCCGAGCCTGGGCGGGTTCGTCTGCCCGGTCACCGTGGTCGCGGCCGACCGCTGGAAGCTGGGTCAGCTCACGCCCGGCGACAAGGTGCGCTTCGTGCCGGTGCGGGCGGACCGCGCGGCCTCGCTGCGCGAACTCGGGGCCGAGCGCCGCGCGGCCTGGCCCGTGGTGCTGTCCACGGGCGGCGACGGTGACGACGGCGTGCTCGCCCGCCGCGACGGCGCGGACACCTCGGTCACCTACCGCCGCGCGGGAAATGACGGCCTGCTCGTCGAATACGGCGACATGACACTGGATCTGGAGCTGCGCGCCCGCGTGCACGCCTTGCACCGGGCGCTGCTGGAACGGTCGACGCCGGGTATCACCGAGCTGACGCCGGGCGTGCGCTCGCTGCAGGTGCGCAACGACCCCGACCGCCTGCCCACCCGCAAGCTCCTGGACCTGCTGGCCGAGGTGGAGGCCGAACTGCCATCCGCCGACGAACTGGTGGTCCCCAGCCGCACGGTCCGACTGCCGCTGTCCTGGGACGACCCGTCCACCCGGGAGGCGATCACCCGCTACATGCACGGCGTGCGCGCCGACGCCCCGTGGTGCCCGTGGAACATCGAGTTCATCCGCCGGATGAACGGATTGTCCTCCGTGGACGAGGTTTTCGACACCGTCTTCGCCGCCGAATACCTCGTCCTCGGCCTCGGCGACGTCTACCTCGGCGCACCCGTCGCCACCCCGACCGACCCGCGGCACCGCCTGGTCACCACCAAGTACAACCCCGCCCGCACCTGGACCCCCGAGAACGCGGTCGGCATCGGCGGCGCGTACCTGTGCATCTACGGCATGGAGGGCCCCGGCGGCTACCAGTTCGTCGGCCGCACCACCCAGGTCTGGGACCACCGCTCGGCGGGCATCGGCGAAGACCCGTGGCTACTGCGCTATTTCGACCGCATCAGCTGGTACCCGGTGAGCGCCGAAGAACTCCTGGACCTGCGCGCCGACACCGCCGCCGGTCGCGGCACCCTGCTCGCCGAGGACGGCGAATTCCGGCTCGTCGACTACCGGAAGTTCCTGTCCGACAATGCCGCATCCATCGCCGACTTCCGCGCCCGCCAGGCTGAAGCCTTCACCGCCGAACGCCATTCGTGGCGTGAGGCGGGCGAGCTCGCCGAAACGCCCTGAGCGCGTACGGCCGCGACCACCGCCGATCCGGCAGATCCTCGGCCGGAATTTCACGAACAGTACGTGGATCCCGGCCGACGGCCCTCCGGGACGACGCCGCGCCGTCGCCGACGCGTAACTCACGCCAAGTCTTCTGATCGAGGAGTACTCACATGACCGTGTGGATCCATCGCCGTGCCGACGACGACGTGGACGCCGAAATCCTTGGAGCAGCCGGTTCTTTGGCCGGACTGCGGCTGGCCGTCAAGGACAACGTGGATGTCGCGGGACTGCCGACCACCGCGGGCTGTCCCGACTACGCGCACGTCCCGGAGCGGGACGCCCCCGCGGTCGCGGCGCTGCGCGCGGCCGGGGCGGTGGTGGTCGGCAAGACCAATCTCGATCAGTTCGCCACCGGCCTGGTCGGCACCCGCTCGCCCTACGGGGTGGTCGAGAACGTGCTGCGGCCCGGATACGTCTCGGGCGGTTCGAGTTCCGGCTCGGCCGCGGCGGCGGCGAGGGGCGAGGTGGATATCGCCATCGGCACCGATACCGCCGGTTCCGGGCGTGTCCCGGCGGCGTTTCACGGGCTGGTCGGGATCAAGCCCACCATCGGCGTGGTCTCGACCGGCGGAGTGGTGCCCGCCTGCCGCTCCTACGACTGCGTGACCATCTTCGCGCGGGATCTCGGCACGGCGAGCCGGGCCATGGGCGTGATGGCCGCCGGTGCGCGCGGCCGTGCGTGGCCCGCCGACACCCGGCTGGCCGCACCGCCGCAGCCCGTCGTCGCCGTGTTCAGCGAGCTTCCCGACCTGGAACCGGAGTGGCGCAAGGCATTCGAACGCACCGTCGCCGCAGTGCGCGAGCAGGGCGCGACCATTGTCGAAGTCGATCCCACCCCCTTCCTGGCCGCCGCCGAGCTCCTCTACAACGGCGCGCTGGTCGCCGAACGCTATTCGGCGGTAGGCGAATTCGTCGATGCCCACCCCGAATCCGTCGATCCCACGGTCGGTTCCATCATCCGGGCGGCCCGGGATCTGCCCGCCCACCGGCTGGTCACCGACCTGGCGGCGCTGGAACGGCTGCGTGCCACCGCCATGGCGAGCCTGGCCGGTGCGGACGTATTGCTGACCCCGACCACGCCGACCCACCCGACCATCGCCGAGGTCGCCGCCGACCCGATCACGGTCAACTCCCGATTGGGCACCTACACGAACTTCTGCAATCTCTTCGACCTGTGCGCGGTCGCTGTCCCCACGGACACACCGTATTTCGGCGTGACTGTGCTCGCGCGGGCCTTCGAGGACGCCGTCGCCCTCGACGTCGCCGCGCTCATCACCGGCACCGAACTCGAGGAACCCGCCTGGCCCGCGACCGTCGCGCCGGTCACCGATCTGATCGTCTTCGGCGCGCACCTGCGCGGCCAGCCCCTCGAACACCAGCTGACCGAACTCGGCGCGCGCTGGTCCGGACCCGTCGAGACCGCTCCGCGCTACCGGCTGGCCGCACTGGACACCGTGCCGCCCAAACCGGCGGTAACCCCGGTCACCACAATGGAATCCGGTGTCGAGGTGGCCGGGGAACGCTGGCTGCTCTCCCCCGCCGCCCTGGGCCGCTTCCTGGCGAACCTGCCCGCCCCGATGCAGCTCGGGGCCGTCGAACTCTCCGACGGCACCTGGCACACCGGCTTCGGCTGCACCGGAGCCGCCGCCGAATCCGCCAAGGACATCAGCGAATACGGCGGCTGGCGTGCGGCACTCGCGGCCGGGGCGGTCGGCTGACGACCGGTTCCCCTGAGCGCGGCTCAGTCCTTCCAGAGCGCGGCAACCCGAGCCGCGTCCGCCTTCGCCTGGGCGCGGCCGGCTTCCAGCGACGGCACCCGGGTCGCGGTGTCGAGCGGATTGGCCCCGAAAGCGGCGACCGATGCCTCGTCCGGGACGATCACCTCGACCCGCGCGCCACCGGCAACCAGACCAGCCACCTGGGTCTCGAGGTTCTCGTCCGGCATGGGCGCGATCACCAGGACCCTGGCGTAGCCCGCCGCCAGGTCGGCATTGACCGAGGTCCGCACGCCGCCATCGGTGTAGCGGGCGCCATCGAGGGTGACACACGGCCACACCATGGGCACCGCGGAGCTGGCGGCGACCGCGTTGACCAGGCTGATGCCGGAGTTCCGGTCCAGCACCCGCGATTCGCCGGTCTCGGCGTTCACCGTGGTCACCCGCAGATCCCGCTCCGGCCACTCGTGCACCGGCAGCCGGGTCTCGATCACCGCCAGCCGGTCGGCTTCGGCCACCGTCTCGGCGGACAGCGCCAGCGCACCGACACGCCGCTGTCGAGCCTCCGGATCTCCTTGCGTCTCCTCGAGAATCGCCGTGAAGACCTCCCATAGTCCGGCGATCTTGTCCATCGACGGCACGATCTCCCGGCTCTGCACCTCCGGATCCACCTGCCGCCGCACCAGTTCCGCGATCGGCAGGCCGCTACCCAGCTGCGCCGCCACATTCGACCCGGCCGAGGTGCCCAGTAGCAGATCCGCCCCGGTGACATCCACGCCCGCGTCCGCCAGTCCGGCGACAACACCCGTGGCCCAGGAGATCCCGGCCACCCCACCGCCGCCGATCACCAGCGCGCGTTCGGTCGTCATACCCGTTTCCCACTTTCTCACCGCTCGAAAGACACCCTGCGGTCTGCAAACTACCGGCCGAACGACCGCAACGAGGGGCGAGCGGAATTCATTCCGTCACCTGCGTGGCTTCGGGATTGGTGGCGTCGCGGATGATGCGCAGGCTCGCGGTCAGCTCATCGAGCTGCTGCGGGGTGAGCAGGCCGATGAACCAGCGGTCGATGCCTTCCAGGTAGGCGGGCAGCACGCGGGCCACGCGGGTCGCCCCCGCGGCGGTGAGCACCGCGTAGGAACTGCGGCGGTCGCGTGGATCGGCCTCGCGCCGTACCAGCCCGTTGCGCTCCAGGCGATCCACCAGGCGGGTGACGCCGCTGGTGGACAGGTCCGTCTGGCTGGCGAGGTCGGTCATGCGGAGTTTGCGGCCGGACGAACGGCTCAGGCGCATCAGGGCGTTCATGTCGAGACCGGAAAGCCCATGACGTTTCCAGGTCTCCTCCAGCCGGGCGAGGAGCCCGTGGTGCGCCTCGTACAGCAGCCCGACAGCGGTCAGGCGGGGGTCGTCGAAGAGTTGCTTGGGATCCACGGTGAGCAGCCTAAACCAGGCGTTTTCGATGGGGATAGTTGACACGCGGAACATTTCCGATATCTTGTTGTCAGCGCAATATTCCGCAGTGCAACTAAATGGAGGTTCCGATGACTACGCAGCGCTGGGCGGCGGGTTACCGTGCGCCGCTGGTGAATCCGGCCGAGGCGATCAAGCTGGCCGAGCCGCGCGCCTTCGCCGACGAGACCGTCCGGCAGGTGGTGCGGGTGGCCGGGGGCGGCTCGCGGGTGCGGGTGCGGCTGACCAATCGGTACGGCGCGCAGGACCTGGCGATCGGCGCGGTCCGGATCGCGGTGCGCAAGTCCGGCGGCGAGATCGTGCCCGAGACCGATACCGAAGTGCGGTTCGGCGGGTCGGCGTCGACGCGCGTTCCCGCCGGAGCCGACGCGGTCGGTGACCCGGTGGACTTCGCCGTCGAGGCGGGTACCGAACTGGCGGTCAGCGTGTACCTGCCGGAATCGGCGCTGCCGGCCTTCGCGCAGATGCCGATCGAGAGCAGCTGGATCGGCGCCGGCGATCGGACGGGCGACGCTGCACCGTCCGATGCCGAGGAGACCGCCGCACGGTTTCTCCTCACCGGAATCGACGTCGCTGTCGATTCCACATCCTCCGACGCCGGGGCTCCGGTGCTGGTGGCCTTCGGCGACTCGTGGTTCGAGGGCGTGGGTTCCACCCATGGCGCGAACCGGCGTTCGGTCGATGTGCTCAATGAGCGACTGGCCACCGGATGGGCGGTCAATCAGGGCATCAGCGGAAACCGGTTGCTGGACGACGAGATCGGCGAGCACGGCCTGGCCCGGTTCGAGCGGGACGTGCTGTCGGTGCCGGGCGTCGCGGCGGTGTGGGCCAACTTCGGCATCAACGACCTGATCCTGGCCGGCACCGCGAGTGCCGAGCGGCTCATCGCGGGTTTCACCGCGCTGGCCGAGCGGGCGCACGCGGCCGGGCTGCCGATCTACGCGAACACCATCGGGCCGTTCGGCGGGGCGATCTATCCGGGTCTGTCCGTCGCCGAGGGCATTCCGGTGCGGTGGGCGGTCAACGAATGGCTGCGCACCACCGACGTGTTCGACGCGGTCTTCGATGTGGCCGCGGCGGTGGCGGATCCGGCGGACCGCGATCGCATCCGCCCCGATCTCGACTGCGGCGACGGCATGCACCTCAACGACGTCGGGGCCCGGATCATGGCCGAGACGGTGGATCTCACCGCGCTGCCCGCATCGTTCCGCTGATCACGGCAGCCGCGGCCCGGCTGCCTGGTCCTGCCGTAATCCGCTGGCCCACAGGTCATCCGCGACATCGCGGCCCAGCCTGACGCCACCGACGTTCTGGGACAGATCCATGTGCCCGGCCAGGTCGGTGGCGAAGGCGTCGAAGGGCCAGTGCACGCCGAGGAAAACCCGGGCGCGGGCGTTCTCCTCCATCATCTGCCACAGGCCGCCCGTGAAACGCCGGACATGGCGGGGACGCACCACCCCGCGATTGTCGGTGCTGTGCCCGTCGAGCTCCTCGGAGACGAAACCCATTCCGTCGGTGAGGATGTCGGGTCCGTCGGCGGCGACGTCGTAGTAGCGGCGGATGGTCTGGAAGGCCGCGCCGCCGAGGGCCGCGTGCGCGGAGGGGTAGGAGGGATAGGGCGGGGTGAGGTTGCCCGCGATCTCGTTGCTGCGGGGCACGCCGAGGGGCAGCCAGCCCGGGTCGCAGTCGCCGTCGAGTCCGTTGCCCGGCACGGCCTCCGGCCCCATGGCCGGGTCGTATTCACGGATGCCGAGGATGGGCCGCCACAGGTTGTGCCGGTACTTGTCGTCCCAGCACAGGATCGCCGCGTCGGCGATGGCGACATTGACCAGGGCGAACAGCCGGGCGTTCTGTTCCACGTCATTGCCGCGGGCGACGGCGATCTCACGGGTGACGAGGTTGTAGTGCCGCGGCGGGCTGCCCAGCCGTTTCGCGCCGTCGTAGGCCCAGTACACCGCGCGCAGGGTCTCGTCGGCGGTGCGGGCCGCCATCCCCGCGGGCAGGCCCGCGACCGCCTCGGCGGCAATGCCTTTGGCCCGGACCTCGCGCAGGGCCGCCAGGTAGCGGGGGTCGTTGTCCTTGGGCGGCGGGTCGAGGGTGTAGCGGCTGGTGACCCCGAAGCAGCGGGAACGGGCGCCGTAGTGCGGTGCGTAGTAACCCTGTTTCGGGTTGGCCGGGTCGGGGCGGTGGTTGGGCGGGGCGGTGTCGGGCACATAGTCGGCGTCGCCGAGGCTCGGATCGCCGGCGCGGGCCTCGAGCACCGCGCGGCCCACGGCCTGGCCGTGGGTGCTGCCGCGACCCGTGCCGGGTCCGCGTAATCCGGCCTCGCGCAGGGCCTTGTCGAATCGCGCCGTCTGCGCGGGGTAGAGCGCGGACAGGGTGGTGTGCGCGGCCACCGCGATGGCCGCGTCGGGGGCCGCGCCGTTGGCGGCCACCGGCGGGCTGGTCAGCCACGTGCCGTGCGGTGCACCGAAGATACTGAAGATGGCATCGTGCATGGCCAGGTGCACCACGGCCAACGCACGAGAACTGCCGGCCGGACCGCGTGACCCGCGTTCCACGGGCTTGATCTCGGTGTGCGCCATGCGATCCGACTCCAGCGCCACCGTATTCCAATACAGGATCTGATCCACTTTCGCTGTCTCCCAGAAGATTCGAGAACTGCGCTCGCGGGATTCAGAATGAGCCTCGCATCGGGAGAAGTCCGCAGTAGTGCGCTACCCGAATTCCGGACGGAGATCGACCTACGTCCGAGTAGCGCGCCGGCGCGCCGGCGTGATCCGATACCGGCTCAGCGCGGCTTGACCTCGGCCAGCAGCTCGGGACCGCGGGTCTCCAACCGGGTGGTCGCCCAGCGGATTCCGAGGGCCGCGCCGAGGCCGCCGAGCACCACACCGATCGGGACGGCCGCCCACTGCAGCGGCGAATTGTGCAGGCCCGCACCGACTCCCAGCATCACCAGCACCGGAGCCGCCACCAGCAACTGCACCAGGCCGACGCTCAGCTGCATGAGGATCTTCATACAGCCCGGGTTGCCCGAGCCCGCGAAGGGATTGCCGCGCTGCGGCGGCAGCGCGAAGGCCGCGTGCGTGGACAGGAACAGCACGCTGCCCGCACCCACTCCGAGCAGCACCGGAAGTATCGCCAGCGCCCACGGATACAGATAGGCACGGCCGAGCGCGCCGGGCAGGATCAGCGTGGCCAGCACGGCGAGCGGCGCGACCAGCAGCAGCCAGGCATAGGCCCGGCCGCGCACGTCCGCGCGTTCCGCGCCGGGCGTCACCAGCGTTTGCCAGACCGCGGTGCCGTCGAATCCGTACAGGTTGGTGCTCGACATGGTGGCCAGCCAGATCACGAAAGCGCCCGAGAACGGGATGGTTCCGCTACCCCCCGAGCGCACGGACAGGAAGATCGGCAGCACGAAGCCGATGAGCAGCAGCGGCAGCAGGGCCGCGCGACGGCGGCCGTCACGCCACCAGGTGCGCAGTTCCTTGGTGACCACCGCGCCCACCGGGGTGGCCGGGATATAGCGATCCAGCAGGCCGCCACCGGTGTCCACGATCTGTCCCGCCGGGGCGGGCGGGGTGGTGAGCCGCCGCTCCAGCAATACGGCCCAGCCCTGGAACAGCACGAAGGCGAGTACCACCAGGCCGAGCAGCGGCAGCAGGGCCAGCAGGTAGTTGCCGCGGGACGCGGCGTCGACAGCGTAGGGCGCCCAGCCCGACGGCACCGCGCGCAGGGCCACCGACGCCGGGCCGTCGTCTTTCTCCAGTTTCGGCCCGATCGCCGAAACCAGCAGGTTCAGTGGGTAATACGACAATCCGATGAGGGCCGTGAGCAACACGCCCAGGTCCTTGCCGCGCCGCGAGCGCATGGCCGCGCCCAGCCAGGCCACCACCACCCGCGACAGCAGCACCACGAAGACCACCTGGAGCACCGCGGCCACGGCCGCGATCGCCATGGCGCCCAAGCCGATCGGGGCGGCCAGCAGCACCAGGCCGCCGAACGCGATCAGGTTCACGATCGGGGCGGCGCCCACGAAGGCCGTCGCGGCGAGACCGTAGGCGAGTTGCCGAGTCGTCAACGGCAGCAAGCGGAATTGCTCGGGTTGCAGCGTCTCGTCGCTGCTGCCGGTGAGCACCGGACCGCAGATCCAGCCGAGGGTCCAGGCCGCGAACAAGGCCGCCGCGACCGTCACGCCGCCGTGCACGGTGTCGTGGGCGGTGGCGATGAGCATCACGGTCACGCCCGCGGCGATCACTCCGAAGCAGGTGCCGAGCCAGAAGCTCAGCGCCGCACGGCCGCCGCGCATATTGCGCCGCATGAGGGTCAGGCGCATGCGGATCAGGACGCCAACCACGACAGCCCCTCCTCGCCGCCGACGCGGCCGCCGACGAGCCGGACGAACGCCTCTTCGAGGGTGCCGTCCCCGCGGACCTCGGCGAGGGTGCCGCCCGCGACGACGCGGCCCCGATTGATCACGGCCACCCGGTCGCAGATGGTTTCGACCAGGGCCATGACGTGGCTGGACAGCACCACCGAGCCGCCGGCCGCCACGAATCGCTGCAGGATGGTGCGAATGGTTCCGGCCGAGACCGGGTCCACCGCCTCGAACGGCTCGTCCAGCACCAGCAGCTTCGGGGCGTGCAGCAGGGCGGTGGCCAGGCCGATCTTCTTGCGCATACCGGCCGAATAGTCCACCACCACGGTGTTTTCCGCGTCGTTGAGCTCGAGCACGTTCAGCAGTTCGTCGGCGCGGCCGACCACGGTCGCCTTGTCCATGCCGCGCAGCAGGCCGGTGAAGTTGAGCAGCTCGCGGCCGGTGAGCCGCTCGGGCAGGGCCAGGCCGTCGGGCAGCACGCCGACCGCGGCCTTGGCGCGCGCCGGGTCCGACCAGACCTCGGTGCCGAAGATGCGCGCGATCCCGTGGTCGGGGCGCAGCAGGCCCACGGCCATCGACAGGGTGGTGGTCTTGCCCGCGCCGTTCGGGCCGACCAGTCCGAAGAACGAGCCGGGCGGCACGGTGAGGCTCACTCCCTCCACCACCCATGGCCCCCCGAACTTCTTGTACAGCCCATCCAGCTCGAGTGCAGATTGCCCGTTGGTCGTCATTGCCCCTCCTTGGAGCCTTCCGGTGGCCCAACGCCCACGATACGTGTGAAGCCGCTGTTCACAGACTTATCGCCGCGTGCGTTGTCACCGCAACGCATGGAGGGCACGGGCCAGGTCGGCGAGATGTTCACCGGCGGGCGTGTAGCCGGGGAAATAGACGCACACGCGGTCGGCCTCCCCGCCGAATCTGGCCTCGATCTCGTGGGCGCAGTCCTCGGGTGTGCCGACGACCGCGAAGGTCGACAGCGTCTCGTCGTCGATGTGGGCGGCCATCTCCGCGAAGGCGGAGCGTTTGGCGAGGGCATCGAGCACGGGTTGCAGGTGCGCGTGGCCTTCGATGTCGAGGACGGGGAGGTAGGCGGGAGTGGAGGCGTAGAAGGCGAGGAGAGCGCGGACTCCGGCCCGCGCCCGGTCGACTTCGGCCGGGGTGCGGCCCAGGGCTGCCATGACCTGCGGGACGACGGTGAAATCCGCGCGGTCTCGGCCCGCGCGGGCGAGGCCGTCCCGCACCGCGGGCAGGGTGCGCTCGCGGAAATGCCGGGCGCTGTTGAAGGGCATGACCAGCAGTCCGTCGGCGGTCGCGGCGGCGGTCCGGGTCATGATCGGGCCGAGCGCGCCCATCAGGACGGGCGGGACGCCGTACGGGTTGGGGCCCGGGTCGAAGGTGGGCGGCATGAGCGTGTGGCGGGTGAATTCGCCGCGGAAGTTCAACGGCTCGCCGGTCTGCCAGGCGTCCAGGATCGTCTTGACCGCGCGGACGAATTCGCCCATGCGGGCGGCCGGGCGGGACCAGGGGGTGCCGTAGCGGTGTTCGATGTGCGGGCGGATCTGGGATCCGAGGCCCAGGCGGAATCGGCCGCGGCTCAGGTGGTGCAGGTCGTAGGCGGCGTGGGCGGCGTGCAAGGGGCTGCGGGGCAGGGCTACGGCCACATTGGTCATCAGGTCCAGCTCGGCGGTGGGTGCGACGGCCGCGAGCGGGACGAAGACATCGTGGGAGCCTTCGAAGGTGAACAGGCCGTCGAGGCCGAGGGCGGCGAATTCGGCTGCGCGGGTGCGGAGTTGGTCCGGGGGCGCGTCGAGTTGAACGTCGAGGAGCATGGGCCCTGCTCTATCAGCCGGTGCGGCGCGGCGGTGCCGACCGTTCCGGCCAATGGAATCGGGGGTATCGACCGGACCGGTGCCGGAGGTTAGCTTCGGCTCGGAGGTATGCGATGCAGAGCAGAGAGAACACGCCGGGCCGGCCGTCGATGATCGAGCGCATGACCCAGGTGCTCGACGTCTTCGGCGCCGAGACCGCACCCGTCGGGCTCGACGCGGTGGCGGCGGCGACCGGGCTGCCCCGGACCACCGCGTATCGCATCATTCGCGAACTGGTGCGGCTCGAGTGGCTCGAACCCGATTGCGGTGGACATCGACTCGGCCGGCGGGCCTTCGATCTGACCGCGCGGCAACCCGAATGCGCGGAGTTGCGGGCGGCGGCGGGGCCGGGGCTGCTGGCGCTGCACCGGAGCACCGGGGTGGGCGCGCATCTGGGCGTGCTGGAGGGTCGCCGAATCCGCTACCTGGACAAGGTCGGAACGACATCGGCGGTGCCGCCGCTGTCCGGGGTCCGCATCGCGGCGGATCGGACCGCGCCGGGATGGGCGGTGCTCGCCACCATGGGACCCGAGCGCGTCGACGCGCTCTTCACCACCCGTCGGCCGGATCATCTGCGGCAACTGCACAGTCGCCTGCACCGGACTCGCACTCGGCACGGATTGGCGGTGAGCGAGGCGGATCGCTGCCCGATGCGGATCGTCAGCATCGCCGCGCCCGTCCTTCACCCCGACGGTGCTGTGCTGGGGGCGATCTCGGCGACGGGACCCGGCCTGCGCGTCGACCGCCTCGGCCCCCTGGTATTGGCCGCCGCCCGCCGCACCACCGAAGCCCTGCGCGCGCGGGACGCCCGATGACCGACTACCGCACTCTGAATGTCGAAGTCTCCGAACGCATTGCCACCATCACCCTGGACCGCCCCGAGCGCCGCAATGCCTTCACCCGCGAGATGGGCGCGGAGCTCTCCCACGCCTACCGCGCCTGCGATGCCGACGACGACGTGCGGGTGCTCATCCTGACCGGCCGTCCGCCCGCCTTCTGCGCGGGCGCGGACCTCTCCTCGGGTGACGAGACGTTCACCGATCCGCACACCGATTTCAGTGCCGCGGGCGTCAACCCGCCCGCCTGGCGTCTCCGCAAACCGGTCCTCGCCGCCGTCAACGGCCACGCCATCGGAATCGGCCTGACCCTGGCCCTGCAATGCGACCTCCGCATCATGGCCTCCGACGCCAAATACGCCATCCCCCAAGTCCGCCGGGGCATGATCGGCGACGCCTACTCCCACTGGACCCTCCCCCGCCTCATCGGCATCTCCCGAGCCGCCCAATTACTCCTCACCGGAACGACATTCACCGGCTCCCAGGCCACGGACTGGGGACTGTGCCTTCAATCCCTCCCCGGCGATCAGGTCCTCGCCGCCACCCACGCCCTGGCTCGCGACATCGCCGTGAACACCGCTCCCCTCTCGATCGCAGCCTCGAAACGCCTCCTGTGGTCCACCTTCGAACGCGACGCCGCCCACATCGGCGCCTCCGAAACCGACCTCCACCTGATCTTGATGGCACAGGACGACGCGAAAGAAGGAGTCCGCGCCTACCTCGACCACCGCGCCCCGGCCTGGACCGGCAGCCCCAGCGCTCTCCCCGAGGAGTAATCGACGCCCGCTCAATATCGTTGATACACAACGCCACCCGGTGATACACCATCACCGGACATTCGTCGTGACGGAGGTGCGCCATGGCCACCGAGCAGCAGCAGCGTTATCGAGACCGCCTGATGTTGTAGCGGCTGGGCTCAGCGCCGGAGCAGATCCCCGGATGCGCTGAAGCGGGTTCCGGTGAGGTCGGTGCCGTACATCGCCGAGAGCTGACGGTGTCCGTCGGTGACGATCGTCCAATAGCTCAGCGTCACAGCGGCATTCGCAAGGGTGCAGGTTTGGGCGGGCGGGTCGAGCTTGGCGGTGTCGCCGCGGGCGACGAGGGTCCAGTCGCACCCGTCGTCGGTGTGCGCGGTGACCCGGTCGTCGTAGTCGGGGGTGATGCTGACCGCACCGGTCAGGGGTTTGGGCGCGCCTCCTGCCGCCAGGCGTGTGTTCGCACCAGACCCGAGGTCGGGGGCACCGTAGGCCCAGGTGCCCTGGAATGCCTTGGCAGCCTTGGGATCATCCTCGGCGGCACGCGTTCGGGCACCGCGGGACAGGTCGAACTCGTAGTCGCGGTCTTCATGGTGGCTGACGGCCTTGATGGATTCGGTCTCGTGGCCGCCGGAGACGTGAACCGTCCATTCGGTCATGGTGTAGGCGTATCCCGCGGTCGGGTTGTAGCAGGTCTGTCCGGGTGATGCGAGTGCGAGACCGGTTGCGGTGACCGCGAATTGCCACGTGCATCCGACATCGGTGCGGCCGACGATCCGGTCGGGCCCGGCGGCGGTGAACACGATGTCACCGATCTGCGGGCCCCGCACGCCGTCACCGATGTTCATGATGGCGATATTGGTCATGGTGGCCGCGTCGGGCAGGTCGTAATTCCAACGGCCCTGGTACATCTCGGCGGCGGTCACGGTGTGGTTCGATCCGCAGGCGGTGGCGAGCGCCGCGGCGAGTACGAGCAGAAGCGGGGTCGAATGACGCACCATCGCCATTCCTCTCGATAAGCTGATGTCAAGGAAATCTAATTACTAGGATTCCTAGTTATCAGGATGCCGAGAGGACTGCGGGATGTCAACGGAGAAGGCGCATTTGATCGACGCCGTGCTGGCCGGAGTCGGCCGCACCGCCGAGCTCGGCATGCGAATGAACCAGCAGGCCGCAAGCCGCCTGGGCATCAACCCCACCGACATGCAGGTCCTGCAACTACTCCAAGCTCGCCCCCGCACCGCAGGCGACCTGGCCCGCCTCACCGGCCTGACCACCGCCTCCATGACGGGCCTCATCGACCGCCTCGAAAAAGCCACCCTGGTCCGCCGAGAACGCGACACCACCGACCGCCGCCGAGTCCTCATCCACCTCGACGAAACCCGAGCCCGCTCCGACATAGCCCCCATCTACGGCCCCCTCTTGGGCACCTGGCGTCGCGAGATCTCCACCTACACAACAGCCGAACTGACCCTGATCACCGACTTCCTCACCCGCATCGAGAAAGGCTTCACCACCGAACTCGACCCGTCGTAGCCGCGGCCACCCGCCGGTGACGAACGGTTGTTCGCCACCGGCGAGCCGGGGCTAGCTCGTGATGGTGCGGATGTCCTCGCCCGCTTCGTCGGTGGGGTCGCCCGCCACGGTGAACCAGTGGGTTACCTCGCCGTCTTCCAGGTCCGCGGCGATGTCTGCGGTTGGGAGGACCGAGAGGGCGCCGGCGGTGGCGGAGGCCAGGAACTCGTTGATGGCGGGGGTGCCGGTGGAGGCGGTGGTGTAGGTCGTCGACTCGTAGTCGAGGTCGTACTCGGTGCGCAGGGTTGCTGCGCGGTCGAGGGCCTCGGACTGGGTGAGGGTGGCCCAGGAGTCGGCTTCGCGGTAGATGAAGGCGGGGTCGGATTCGGAGAGGGGGCGGACTCGGTCGGTGTAGGAGACCGGGTGGGCGGGGCGGGATGCCAAGTCTGCCTGGACCTTCGGGTCCGAGGGCACGAGCCAGCGCACCGAGCTGGCGGCCGGTTCCTGGGCGATGCCGAAAGTCGTTCCGGCGGCCAGGATGTCGCCGAAGGACAGGCCGTCGGCGAACAGGACGGCGGCGCCCGCCTTGTGGATGGCCCAGACCGCCACGACGGCGTCGACCGTGTGCGGGAGGGCGACGGCGACGATGTCGCCGGGGCCCGCGCCGCGGTCGATGAGCAGGCGTGCCAGCTGGGAGCTGCGGCGGTCCAGGACGTGGTACGCGATTTCCTGGCCGTCGGACAGCAGGGCGGGGGCCTGCGGGTCCTCCTCGACGACCTCGGCGAGCACCTTGGCGAGGGTGGCGGTGCCGACGCGGGCCGCGTCCACGGCCGAATCCGCCGGGGCGACGGAGCTTTCGGCGAGGATGCGGGCGCGTTCGGCGGCATCGAGGATGTCGATGTCGCCGACCAGACCCTCCGGGTCGCCCAGCAGGGCGTCCAGGATGCGGTCGAGGCGGGCGGCCAGGGTGGCGACCTCGTCGGCGGTGAAGCGGCTGCCGAGGTAGCGCATCGAGATGTCGATGGCCTCGCCGGCCATGATCACGAGCGACATCGGGTAGTGGGTGTCGTCGTTGATGCCCACACCGCTGACCGACATGCCGTCGATGGAGCTGGCCTCGGCGATGGCGTCCTTGTCGACCGGGTAGGACTCGAACGCCATCATGGTGTCGAATTCCGCTCCGGCGCCGGCCAACCGCTGAATCTCGGGCAATCCGATGTGGTGGTGCTCGAGCAGCTCGGCCTGATCGCTCTGGACCCGCTGCAGCAGGCCCGCGATGGTCAACCGGTCATCGACGCGGATGCGCACCGGCACCGTGTTGATGAACAGACCCACCATGGATTCCACGCCCGGCAGGTCGCCGGGGCGGCCGGACACGGTCGCGCCGAACACCACGTCGCTGCGCCCGGTGAGGCGTCCGATCAGCACCGCCCAGGAGGTCTGGATCAGCGTGTTCAGCGTGACGTTGAGTTCCCCGGCGCGCTTGGTGAGCGCGCGGGTGCGGTCGGCGTCGATTTCCAAAGTGTGGCGGCCGATTTCGTAGTTCTCGGCCCGGGTCGGGGCGGGCGCGAGCGCGGTGGGCTCGCTGACCCCGGCCAGCGCGCGCTTCCACACTTCCAGGGACTCTTCCCGGTTCCGTCCGGCCAGCCAGGCCAGGTAGTTCCGGAACGAGGGCACCCGCGGCAGCACCGACTGGTCCCCGCGCACCGCGTACAGCACCAGCAGGTCCTGCATGAGCAGCGGCATCGACCAGCCGTCCACCAGGATGTGGTGGGTGGTGATGACCAGGTGCACCAGCTCGTCACTGATCCGGAACACGTTGAACCGCATGAGCGGCGGCGCGGACAGGTCGAAGTGCGCGGCCCGGTCGGCGTCGATGAGCTCCCGCATGCGCGGATTGCGTTCGGCCTCGGGCAGATCGGTGAGGTCGACGACCTGGAACGGCACCTCGACCCGGTCCAGCACCACCTGGTGGGCCTGACCGTCGGAGTCGGTGACGAACGCGGTCCGCAGGCTCGGGTACCGGTCCAGGATGGCTTGGGCGGCCACCTTCAGCCGGTCGATGTCCACCACACCGCTCAGGTCGAGCACGGTCTGAATGGTGTAGACGTCCACCGTGTTCTGGGTGAGCATCGCGTGGAACAGCAGACCCGACTGCAGCGGCGAGAGCGGCCACACATCCGACAGCGCCGGATACTGCTTCTCCCACACCTCGATGTCGGACTGGCCGACCTTGACCAGCGCCAGGTCCGACGGCGTGAAGCCACCGGCGTCGGGACGCTTGGCGTGTTCGGCCAGCGCGGTCAGCGCCGCCACGAACAGGTCCGCGAATTCCTGGACCCGTTCGGTCTCGAGCAGCCCGCGCGGGAAGGAGAAGGCCGCGCCCAGCTGCGGGCCGTCCTCTCCGTCGGTGACGATGGCGTTGATGTCGAGGGTGGCGTTGGCGGGCATGTCGGCGTCCATGTCGCCGTCGAGGCGACCCAGGTCGTCGACCGGCACCCAGCCCAGCTCGGCCATGCCCTCGGGCACCTCGCCTGCCGACATGCGGCCCAGGTAGTTGAAGCTGATCTGGCCGACATCCCGCAACTGCGAACCGGTTTCGCTGTTGAGGTAGCGCAGCAGACCCCAGCCCAGACCCTTGTCGGGCAGTGCCAGCAGCTGCTCCTTGACCGATTTCACGACCTCGCCCAGGGCGTTTCCGCCCGCGAACGCCTCGTCCAGGTCCACGCCGGGCAGGTCCAGCCGCACCGGGAAGGCCGCGGTGAACCAGCCGACCGTGCGCGAAAGATCAGCGCCCGCAACGATTTCCTCTTCGCGACCGTGGCCCTCGAGCTTGATCAGCGCCGAGCCGCCCGCGGTCTGTCCGCGCCAGCGCGCGACCGCGAGAGCCAGCGCCGAGAGCAGGCCGTCGTTCACGCCGCCCCGGAACAGACCCGGCACCGCGGTGAGCACGGCGTCGGTGACCGCGGCCGGAACACTGACCTCGATGCGCTCCAGCGTGGAGAACGTGTCGATCTTCGGATCGAAGGCCCGCGACCCGAGCAGCGGATCCGGAGTCTCGGTAACCCGCTGCCAGAACGGCAGTTCCGCGATCCGCGCCTCGCTGCGCGACTCCTCGACCAGGGCGTGCGCCCAGCGCCGCATGGAGGTGCCGGTCTCGGGCAGCGCGATCGGCTGCTCGAACGCCACCTGCGACCAGGCCAGGCCCAGGTCCGGAATCAGGATGCGCCAGGACACGCCGTCGACCACCATGTGGTGCGCGACGATGAGCAGCACATCGCGACGGACGCGCGCCTCGTCGGAACCCTCGGGGGCGAAGGCGAACCACACGAACTGCACCATGGCGGCATTCGCCGGATCCAGTCGGCCCAGCGCGGCATCGAATTCGATGCTGCCGACCCGCGTCAGCTCCTCGTCGGAGACGTCCCCGGCCAGCTCGACCCGGTGCACGAGCGCGTCGACATCGACGGCACCCCGCGGCAGCGCCTCGTATTCGAAGCCCTCCGCGGCGTTCCCGCGCAGTCGCGACCGCAGCACATCGTGGTGATCGAACAGCGCCGAGATGGCACCGACCAGCACGTCGCGCGTGATGCCGTCCGGCAGCCGCAGCGGCATGGACTGCGAGAACCGCTGGAACGACGCACCACTCGACAGGGTCGCGTGCATGATCGGCGTCAGCGGAATGTCGCCGACACCGCCGCCCGGCAGCTCTTCCAGCTTCACCTGCTCGGTGTCACCACGCAGGGTCGCGACCTCGGCCAACCCCGCCGGGGTCCGCTTGTCGAACACGTCGCGCGGCGAGAACACGATGCCGCGCGCCTTGGCCTGCGAGACCAGCTGGATCGACAGGATCGAGTCACCGCCGAGCGCGAAGAACGAGTCGTCCGCGCCGACCTGCTCGGCCCCGAGCAGCTCCGCGAACACCTCCGCGATGGCGGATTCCATTTCGGTGACCGGAGCGCGGAAGTCGCGCGCGGTGAACACCGGCTCGGGCAGCGCCCGGCGGTCGAGCTTGCCCGCGGGGGTCAGCGGAATGGCGTCGAGGACCGTAATGGCCGTCGGCACCATGTATTCCGGCAGTCGTCCCGCGACATGCTCGGTGAGCGCCGCGATGTCGATGGTCCGGCCCGCCACCGGCAGCACGTAGGCCGCCAGCACGGTCGCGCCCGCCGCGGTCTTGTGCCCCACGGTGACCGCGAAGTCGACGGAGTCGTGGGAGACCAGCGCCGCGTCGATCTCGCCCAGCTCGATGCGGAAACCGCGCACCTTGACCTGGAAGTCGTTGCGGCCCACGTACTCCACCGCGCCGTCGGCGGTCCACCGCACGACGTCACCGGTCCGGTACATGCGCTCGCCCGCGACATACGGGTTGGCCACGAAGCGATCGGCCGTCAGGCTGGGACGCTCGTGGTAGCCGCGCGCCAGCTGGATGCCGGACACGTACAGCTCACCCGCGACGCCGACCGGCACCGGACGCAGGCGCGCGTCCAGCACCATGGCCCGCATGCCGCGGATCGGGCCGCCGATGGTGACCGGCTCGCCCGGCAGCAGCGCACCGCTGATGTTCGTGGCGACGGTCGCTTCGGTCGGGCCGTAGGCATTGTGGAACGCGCGGGTCGCGCCGTCCTTCAGCGTCCCGTCCGGAATCGGAATCGCCCACTTGGCGACCACATCCGGCGACACCGCCTCACCACCGGCGACGAGCACTCGCAGCGAGTCCAGGCCCTTGGGATCGAAGGTCGACAGCGCCGCGGGTGTGATGAACGCGTGCGTGACCCGCTCGCGCTGCATCAGCTCCGACAGCTCCGCGCCACCGAAGACGCCCGGCGCGACGACCACCATGGTGCCGCCGGCGCCGACGGCGAGCAGGAACTCCAGGATCGACGCGTCGAACGACGGCGAGGCGAAATGCAGTGTCCGCGAACCGGAGTCCAGCCCGTACCGCACGACCTGTTCGACCGCGAAGTTGGCCAGACCGGCGTGGGTGACCACGACGCCCTTCGGCACACCGGTGGTGCCGGAGGTGTAGATCACGTACGCGACGTGCTCCGGCCGGACTACTCCCCACCGCTCGGCGTCGGTGACGGGTTCGGCGGAGTGCGAGGCGATTTCGGCCTGCACCATCGGATCGTCGAGCGAGATCCAGCCCGCCAGGCTCTTGACCGGCGGCAGCCCCTCGAGCTCGGCGTCGACCGTGAGGCCGAGCACCGCGCCCGAGTCGTTGACCATGTGCGCGATGCGGTCACCCGGGTAGGACGGGTCGACCGGCACGAAGGCCGCGCCCGTCTTGGCGACCGCCCAGATGGCCAGCACCGATTCGAACGAACGCCGGATGGCAATGGCGACACGGGTTTCCGGACCCGCGCCGCGCTCCATGAGCACGCGCGCCAGGCGCGAGGAGGCCGCGTCGAGTTCGGCGTAGCCCAGGCCCTGGCCCTCGAAGACGACCGCCTCGCCGACCGGGTTGTTGGCGACGGCGTCGGCCAGCAGTTCGGGCAGCGTGCGCGGCGCGATGGCCGGACCGCCCGTGCGGGTGATCAGGTCGGCGCGCTCGTCGGTGGACAGGATGGACAGGTCACCGACCGCGGTGCGCGGCGCGGCGACGATCTCGCCGAGCAGTCGCAGGAACCGGTCCGCGAAGCCCTCCACCGTGGACTGGTCGAACAGGTCACGGGCATAACCGAATTCGGCGTACATGCCCGCGTCCCCATCGGCCGGAGCCTCGGTCAGCGTGAGCTGCAGGTCGAACTTGGCGACCTCGTTCTCGAACTCGACCGCCGCGACCCGCAGCGCCGGCAGCTCGAAGGAGCTGTCGGGCAGGTTCTCGAACGACAGCGCCACCTGGAACAGCGGATGCCGCGCGGTGGACCGCTCCGGGTTGAGCAGCTCGACGAGCCGCTCGAACGGAATGTCCGCGTGCGCGAACGCCGCCAGGTCGCCGTCCTTGGCCTTGGCCAGCAGCTCGGTGAAACTCTCGCCGCCGTTCACCTCGGTGCGCAGCACCAGGGTGTTGACGAACATGCCGATCAGGTTGTCCAGCTCGGCCTCACCACGGCCCGCGATGGGCGCGCCGATGGCGATGTCGGTGGTGCCGGACAGGCGCGCCAGGAACACCGCGAGCGCGGTGTGCACGACCATGAACATGGTCGCGTTGTTGGTGCGCGCGATCTGCTGCAGCCCGCGGTGCAGGTCCTTGCCGATCGGGAACAGCACCCGGCCGCCGCGGAAGGACTGCGCATTGGGGCGCGGGCGATCCGAGGGCAGGTTCAGCTCGTCGGGCAGATCCGCCAGCGTGGTCCGCCAGAAGTCGGCCTGCGAGGCAATCAGACTCGTCGCGTCGTCCTCGGCACCGAGCACCTCGCGCTGCCAGATCGAGAAGTCCGCGTACTGCACGGGCAGCGGGGCCCAGCCGGGCGCGACACCGGCGGCGCGGGCGGCGTAGGCCACCATGACGTCGCGAGTGAGCGGGCCCATGGACCAGCCGTCTGCCGCGATGTGGTGGGTGACGAAGACGAGCACGTGCTCGACCTCATCGGTGCCCTCCACACGGAACAGCTTGGCGTGCACCGGAACCTCGGTGGTGACGTCGAATCCGGTACCGATGACCGCGGCGATGCGCTCGGTCACCGTCTCGGCCGACACCACGACCGGCGTCAGATCCGGAACCGCCTGGGCCACAGGCACGATCACCTGCGAGGCCGCACCGTTGACCTGCGGGTAGACGGTGTGCAGCGTCTCGTGGCGGCCGATCACATCGGCGACCGCCGACTGCAGCGCCTCCACATCCAGCGCACCGGTCAGGCGCACCGCGACGGGCACGTTGTACGCGGCCGAGGCGGTGTCGAACTGGTTGAGGAACCACATGCGCTGCTGTGCCAGCGACAGCGGCACGCTGTCCGGACGCGGAGCGGCGGTGAGCGCCTTGCGATCTCCCGCACCGGCGTGCTGCTCGACCTTGGCGGCCAGACCCGCGACGGTCGACGCCTCGAACACAGCGCGCACCGGGACCCGCGCGTCCAGGGCCGCGCCGATGCGCGCGGCGACCTGGGTGGCGAGCAGCGAGTTGCCGCCGAGAGCGAAGAAGTCGTCATCCGCGCCCACGCGCACAGCGCCATTCTCCGTGCCGGAGATGCCGAGCACCTCCGCGATGACGCCCGCCACGATCTCCTCGATCGGGGTGGACGGCGCGCGGAACGCCGTGGTCTCGAACTCGGGCTCCGGCAACGCCTTCCGGTCCAGCTTGCCGTTCACGTTGAGCGGCAGTGCATCCAGCACCACGAACGCCGACGGCACCATGTAGGACGGCAACGCCGCCGACAGCGCCGACTTCACCAGCGGCACATCCACACCCGAGCCGGACGGCACCAGGTAGGCGACCAGCCGGTCACCGGTCTTGGCATCCTGCTTGGCCAGCACCGCGGTCTGCGCGATCTCCGGCAGCGCCAGCAGCGCCGCCTCGATCTCACCGAGCTCGATACGGAAGCCGCGGATCTTCACCTGGAAGTCGGTGCGGCCCCGGTACTCCAGCTCGCCGCCGTTCCAGGCCACCAGGTCACCGGTGCGGTACATGCGCGCTCCGCTGACGTCCCCCGAACCCGCCCCAACGAACGGGTTGGCCACGAAGCGATCAGCGGTCAGGTTCGGCTGCGCGAAGTATCCGCGCGCCAGCTGCGCACCGGCGAGGTAGAGCTCACCGGACACGCCGTCGGGCACCGGGTTCAGCCGGGCGTCGAGGACGTAGACCCGCGAGTTCCATTCCGGCACGCCGATGGACACCGAACCGGAGTCGGCGTCGGTGACCAGGTGCGTGGTGATGGACACCGCGGCCTCGGTCGGGCCGTACAGGTTGAACAGCTGAGCCCGCGGGTTCCCCGCGCGGAAGCGCTGCGCCACCGAGGCGGGCAGCGCCTCGCCGATGGCCAGCACCCGCCGCAGCGAATCGTTGAGCGTCCCTTCGGAAGCGGTGAGCAGCGCGTCGAGCATGGACGGCACCACGTGCAGCGTGGTGACCCGCTCACGCGCCATCAGCTCGTTCAGGTACGCCGGATCACGATGGCCGTCGGCCGCCGCGATCACCAGACGCCCACCGGACACGGCGGCCGACCAGAACTCCCACACCGACAGGTCGAAGGTGGCGGCGGTCTTGAGCAGCACCGCGTCATCCGCGCCCAGCCCGAATTCGGCGGTCTTCCACTGCAACTGGTTGGCGATGGCCGCGTGCGGCAGCGCCACACCCTTCGGCCGACCGGTCGAACCGGAGGTGAAGATGACGTACGCGGTGTTGGCGGCGGTCAGCTCGCGCACCCGCTCGCCAGCGGTGACCTGCGCGGTCGAGCGGCCGGACAGGTCCAGCTCGTCGATGCGCAGCACCCCGGGCTGGTCCCACTCGAAACCATCGCGCGACGTAGTCAGTACGCACGCGGGGGCGGCGGTCTCCAGGATGTAGCCCACACGCTCAGCAGGCTGATCCGGGTCCACCGGCACGTAGGCGGCACCGGCGACCGAGACCGCGTACATGGCGACCACGAGGTCCACGGAGCGGCGCATGGCCAGGGCCACACGGTCTTCCGCACCGATACCGCGCGCGATGAGCTCACGAGCCAGCTGGTTGACCCGCGCACCGAGCGCGGCGTAGGTCACCGTCTCGCCGTCCGGTCCGACCAACGCGATGGCGGTCGGCTTGGCCGCCACGGTCGCATCGAGCATCGACACCAGCGTCGCGGCCGAATCCACCTGGTGCGCGGTCGCATTGCGGGCGTCCAGGATCTCGGCGCGCTCGGCCGGGGTCAGCAGTTCGATCTCGCCGACCGCGGTGCGCGGCGCGGCCACGATCTCACGCAGCAGGTGCGTGAACCGGTCGGCGAACTCGGCCGCGGTGTCGCGGTCGAAGATATCGGTGGCGTAGGTCAGGATGCCCGAGATGCCCTGTGCCGCACCGTCGTCGCCGTAGATGTCGGAGACGATCAGGTGCAGGTCGAACTGGGACAGCTCGGTGTCCACGTCCAGGCCGGACACACTCAGCCCCGGTAGTTCCAGGGTGGAGCGGGTCAGGTTCTGGAAGGACAGACCCACCTGGAACAGCGGGTGCCGCGCGGTGGAGCGGGCCGGGTTGAGCACCTCGACCAGTCGCTCGAACGGCACGTCGGCGTTCGCGTACGCCTGGATGTCGGTTTCACGCTGGCGCGCCAGCAGTTCGGCGAACGGCTGCCCGCCGTCGACCTGCGTGCGGAACACCAGGGTGTTGACGAACATGCCGATCAGGTCGTCGAGGACGGCCTCGCCACGACCGGCCATCGGGGTGCCGATGGCGATGTCGTCGGAGCCCGACAGTCGCGACAGCAGCACCGCGAGCGCGGTGTGCACGACCATGAACAGCGTCGCGCCCTCGGTGCGGGCCAATTCGACCAGGCCCGTGTGCAGTTCGGCGTCGATCCGGATGTCGATCTTGCCGCCGTGGAAGGACTGCACCGCCGGACGCGGCCGGTCGGCCGGGAGGTCCAGCTGATCGGGCAGCCCGGCGAGGGCCTGCTTCCAGTAGGCGACCTGCTTGGAGGCCAGCGAGTCCGCGTCGTCCTCGCTGCCCAGCAGTTCGCGCTGCCAGATGGAGTAGTCGGCGTACTGGACCGCCAGCGGCGTCCAGCCCGGCTTCTGCTTGATGGAGCGCGCCGCGTAGGCGGTCATCAGGTCGCGGGTCAGCGGGGCCACCGAGGAGCCGTCACCGGAGATGTGGTGGATCACCAGGGCCAGCACGTATTCCGCGCTCACCGGGGCGTTCGGATCCACGGCCGGGTACTGGCCGGTGGGGGCGATGTCGGCGAAGTCGAAGGTGTAGGCCGCCGCGTGCGCGGCCGCCTCGGTCTCGACGTACTGATAGGTCTCGCTGCCCTCGATCTTGAACAGCGCCACCTCGAGCGGCACCTCGGCGGTGACGTCGAAGGAGGTGGAGGTGAGCTCCACGACCGCGCCGACGACCTCGTCCGCGCCGACGGTGCGCACCGTCAGCTCGGGCACGGCCTGCGCGGGCGGCAGGATGACCTGCACCGCGCCGTCCTCGGTCTGCGGGTAGATGGTCCGCAGAATCTCGTGGCGGGCAACGACATCCGCGATCGCGGCGCGCAGCGCGTCCTCGTCCAGCACGCCGGAGAGGCGCACCGCGACCGGCACGTTGTAGGCCGCGGACTGGGTGTCGAAGCGGTTGAGGAACCACATGCGCTGCTGTGCCAGCGACAGCGGAATGTTCTCCGGCCGCGCCACCGCGGTCAGCGCCTTGCGGCCACCGGCACCCGCGTCCTGTTCCACACGCGCGGCCAGCGCCGCCACCGTGGACGCCTCGAACAGCAGTCGCACCGGCACCCGGGTGTTGAGCGCCTCGCCGAGGCGCGCGGCGACCTGGGTGGCCAGCAGCGAGTTGCCGCCCCACTGGAAGAAGTCGTCGTCCAGGCCGATACGCCCGGACTCGACGCGCAGCACCTCCGCGAACACGCCCGCCACGATCTGCTCGATCGGGCTGACGGGTGCGCGGAAGACCGCCTTCTCGAAGGTGGGCTCGGGCAGTTCCTTGCGGTCGAGTTTGCCGTTGGCGTTGAGCGGCAACGCGTTCAGCGGCATGAAGACCGACGGGATCATGTAGGACGGCAGTTCGGCGGCCAGCGCCGACTGCAGTTCCTTCTTGTCCGGATCGCCGTCGGTGCCGACCACGTAGGCCACCAGGCGATCGCCCAGCACCGGATCGGTGTGCGCGACCACGGCGGCCGAGGCGACCGAATCCACTCGCAGCAGCGCCGATTCGATATCGCCGAGCTCGATGCGGAAGCCGCGGATCTTCACCTGGAAGTCGGTGCGGCCCCGGTACTCGAGCTCGCCGTTCTCTTCCCAGGCCACCAGGTCACCGGTGCGGTACATGCGAGCGCCGTCCTCGGCGAACGGGTTCGCTACGAACCGGTCGGCGGTCAGGTCCGCGCGGCCGAAGTAGCCGCGCGCCAGCTGCGCACCGGCCAGGTACAGCTCGCCGGACACGCCGACGGGCACCGGCCGCAGGCGCGAATCCAGCACGTACACCTGGGAGTTCCACTCGGGCGAGCCGATGGACACCGACAGCTGGTCGGCCTCGGTGACCCGGTGGTTGGTGATGGACACCGCGGCCTCGGTCGGGCCATACAGGTTGAACAGCTCGGTGCGCGGACGCTCCCGCAGCACCCGCTGCGCGAGCGGGCCGGGCAGCGCCTCACCGATGGCCAGGATGCGCCACAGCGAGTCGGGCAGCCCGTCGGTGAGCAGCGCGTCCAGCATGGACGGCACCACGTGCAGGGTGGTCACCCATTCCCGCGCCATGAGCTCGTTGAGGTACGCCGGATCCTTGTGCCCGTCGGGCGCGGCGATGACCAGGCGGCCACCGCAGGCCGCGGCGGACCAGAACTCCCAGACCGAGAGGTCGAAGGTGGCGGCGGTCTTGAGCAGCACCGCGTCGGCCGGGTCGAGGCCGAATTCGGTGACCTTCCACAGCAACTGGTTCACGACCGCGCCGTGCGGCAGCGCCACACCCTTGGGGCGGCCGGTGGAGCCGGAGGTGAAGATGACGTAGGCGGTGTTCGCCGCGGTCAGCTCCCGCACCCGCTCGGCGGCGGTGACCGGCTTGGCCGAGTAGCCGGACAGCTCCAGCTCGTCGATGCGCAGCACGTCGGCCAGCTCGGTCTCGAAACCGACTGCCGCCGTGGTGAGTACGGCCTTGGGAGCCGAGGTCTCCAGGATGTAGCCCACGCGCTCGGCGGGCTGATCCGGATCGATCGGCACGTAGGCCGCACCGGCCTTGGCGACCGCGTACATGGCGACGACCAGATCGGTGGAGCGGCGAATGGCCAGCGCCACCCGATCTTCCGCGCCGATGCCGCGCGCGATGAGCTCGCGGGCGAGCTGGTTCACGCGGGCATCGAGCTCGGCGTAGGTCAGCGACTCGGCACCGTCGGCCGTGTCGGCGACGATGGCCACGGCCTTCGGGTCGTCGGCCACGGCGCGGTCGAGCAGCGAGACCAGGGTGGCCTCAGCGTCGACGGTCTGCGCGGTGTTGTTCCACCGCTTCAGGATTCGGGTGTTCTCGTCCTCGTCGAGCAGGTCGAGATCGCCGACGGGGACGCTGGTGTCGGCCAGGATGGCGTCGAGCACCCGCACGAACCGGTCGGCGAAGGACCGAATGGTCGATTCGTCGAACAGGTCGGTGGCGTAACCGAATTCGGTGAGGATCTCGGCCGGGGTGCCGTCCTCGGTGTACCGGTCGTACAGCGTGACGTGCAGGTCGGTCTTGGCCAGCTGCGAGTCGAATTCGACCGCGGCCACGTGCAGGCCCGGCAGCTGGAAGGCGGTCTCGGCCAGGTTCTGGAACGACAGGCCGACCTGGAACAGCGGGTTGCGCGCGGTGGAGCGGACCGGGTTGATCACCTCGACGAGACGCTCGAACGGCACGTCCGCATTGGCGAACGCCTCCAGGTCGCGTTCGCGGACCTCGGAGAGCAGGTCGGCGAAGCTGGCGTTGCCGTCGACCTGGGTGCGGAACACCAAGGTGTTCACGAACATACCGATCAGATCGTCGAGTTCGCGCTCGCCACGACCGGCGATCGGGGTGCCGACCGCGATGTCGTCGGTGCCCGACAGCCGCGCCAGCAGCACCGCGAGCGCGGCGTGCACGACCATGAACAGCGAGGCGTTGTTGGCCCGCGCCAGCTCGTGCAGCTTGGCGTGGCGCTCGGCGTCGATGTCGAAGCGCAGCGCCTTGCCATGGAACGACTGCGCCGGGGGACGCGGCCGGTCGGTGGGCAGCTCCAGCTGGTCCGGCAGCCCGGCCAGGGCCCGGGTCCAGTACGAGACCTGCTTGGCGGCGAGCGATTCCGCGTCGTCCTCGCGGCCGAGCACCTCGCGCTGCCAGAGCGCGTAGTCGGCGTACTGCACCGGCAGCGGGGTCCACTGCGGCGCTTCGCCGTTCACCCGGGACACGTAGGCGGCCATGATGTCGCGCGCCATCGGGCCCATGGAGGAGCCGTCGGCGGAGACGTGGTGAACGGTGAAGGCCAGCACGTGCTGGGTGGCGACGGCGGAGCCGTCAGTGGATACAGCACTGTCGGTGATGCGGAACATCTTGACCGCCAAAGGAACCTCGACGGTGACGTCGAAGGTGGTCATGGCGAATTCGATGATCTTGCCGAGCAGTTCGCCCTCGGTCACCTCTTCGGGCACCAGCGTCAGGTCGGTCTGCGAGGCGGGCAGCACCACCTGGTGCGGTCCCTCGGCGGTGCGCGGGTAGACCGTGCGCAGCACCTCGTGACGCGCGATCACGTCGGCGATGGCCTGCTTCATGGCGTACAGGTCCAGCGCGCCGGTGAAGCGGACCGCGAGCGGAATGTTGTCGACCGCCGATGTGCTGGTGTCGAACTGGTTGAGGAACCAGTAGCGCTGCTGGGCCGGGGACAGCGGCAGGTGCGCGGGCCGCTCACCGGCGACCAGGCTCGGCCGCCGGCCGGAACCGGCATTGCGCTCCACGCGTGCGGCCAGCGCCGCGACCGTGGAGGCTTCGAACAGATCGCGGACCGCGAGCTGGGTGTCCAGGGCCGCGCCGAGGCGGGCGGTGACCTGGGTGGCGATCAGCGAGTTGCCGCCGAGTTCGAAGAAGTCGTCGTCGAGGCCGACCCGTCCGACGCCGAGGACGTCGGAGAAGGTGCCCGCCACGATCTCCTCGATCGGGGTCGAGGGGGCGCGGAAGACCTTGGCCTCGAACACCGGCGCGGGCAGCTGCTTGCGGTCCAGCTTGCCGGAGGCATTGAGCGGGAAGGCGTCCAGCACCACGAAGGCGGTCGGGACCATGTAGCCGGGCAGTCCGTCGGTCAGCTCGGCGCGCACGGCGTCGAGGTCGACGGTGTGACCCGCGGTCGGGATGACATAGCCGACCAGCTGCTCGCCGAGGCGTTCGTCGCTGCGGACCACGACCACCGACTGGGCGATCGACTCGATCGCCGTCAGCGCGGACTCGATCTCGCCGAGCTCGATGCGCAGACCACGCAGCTTGACCTGGAAGTCGGTGCGGCCCAGGTATTCGATCTCCCCGCGGCCGGTCCACTTCACCAGGTCACCGGTGCGGTACATGCGCTCGCCGTCATGGAACGGGTCCGCGACGAAGCGATCGGCGGTCAGGTCCGGCCGGGCGACATAGCCGCGCGCCAGCTGGACGCCCGACAGGTACAGCTCACCCGCGACACCCGGCGCGACCGGGTGCAGGCGCGAATCCAGCACGTAGACACGGGTGTTGAACACCGGCGCACCGATCGGCACCGACAGCGTGTCGGCGTCGTCCACCTCGTGGTAGGTGACGTCGACCGCGGCCTCGGTGGGGCCGTACAGGTTGTGCAGGCGCGCCCCGGTCAGCTCGCGCAGCTTCTGCGCGGTCGGCGCGGGCAACGCCTCACCGGAGGCGAACACCTGCTGCAGCGAAACGCAGTCGGCGGCCTTCTCCTCGGCCACGAACACCGACATCATCGACGGCACGAAGTGCGCGGTGGTGACACCGGTCTCGATGATCAGCTCGGCCAGATACGCCGGATCACGATGACCGTCCGGCTTGGCAATGACCAGCGACGCGCCGATCTGCAAGGGCCAGAAGAACTCCCACACCGACACGTCGAAGGTGGCGGGAGTCTTCTGCAGCACCACATCGTCGTCGAACAGGCCGTACTCGGTCTGCATCCACACCAGACGGTTGACGATCGAGCTGTGGCTGACCGCCACACCCTTCGGACGACCGGTCGAACCCGACGTGAAGATCACGTACGCGATGTTGTCGCCACGCAGCGGGGCGACCCGGTCAGCGTCTGTGACCGGGGCATCGGAGTAGCCCGACAGGTCCAGCTCGTCGATCAGCAGTGTGCGCGTGCTGGTTTCGAACCCGTCGCGAGCGGTGCTGAGCACGCACACCGGCCGCGCGGTGTCGAGCACGTACTGGTTGCGCTCGGCCGGGTGGTCGGGGTCCAGCGGCACGTACGCGCCACCGGCGACCGTGACCGCGTACATGCCGACCAGCAGCTCGAAGGAGCGGCGCATGCCCAGGGCCACATAGGAATCCGGTCCGACGCCCTCGGCGATGAGGTGGCGGGCCAGCTTGTGCACGCGCGAGGCGAACTCGGCGTAGGACAGCGTCTCGCCTTCGAACACCAGCGCGGTGAGGTCCGGGGTCTGCTTCAGCTGGGTCTCGAACATCGACGCGAGGGTGACCTCGGCGTCGATCTTCTTGCCGCCCAGCGCGACGCGCTTCACGTCGTACTCGGTGGCGTTCCAGCCCCGCAGCACCTGGCGGCGCTCGCCGGCGTCCAGCAGTTCGATATCGCCGACCAGCGCGGTCGGCTCGGCGACCACGGCCGTGAGCAGGCGCACCAGGCGCTCGCCGAAGCCCGCGACGGTGGCCACGTCGAACATGTCGGTGGCGTAGGCGAATTCGGCGGTCATGCCGTCGCCGTCCGCGTGCTCGGTGAGGTTGAGGTGCAGATCGAACTTGGCGGTGACCACGTCCAGCGGCACGCCCGCCACTTCCAGGTTCGGCAGCGCGAAGCTCGCGGTGCCGGTGTTCTGGAACGACAGCATCACCTGGAACAGCGGGTGCCGCGCCTGCGAGCGGGCCGGGTTGAGGATCTCCACCAGCCGCTCGAAGGGCAGGTCGGCGTGGCCGAAGGCGGCCAGGTCGATGTTCTTGGTGCGGGCCAGCAGCTCGGTGAACTGTTCGCCCGAGTCGACGCCGGTGCGCAGCACCAGGGTGTTGACGAACATGCCGATGGCGTCGTCGATCTCCTGCTCACCACGGCCGGCGACCGCGGTGCCGATGGCGATGTCGTCGCCGCCGGACAGCCGCGCCAGCAGCGCCGCGAAGGCCGCGTGCACGACCATGAACAGCGACGCGCCGTGCTCGCGGGCCAGGGCGTTGAGTCCGGCCAGCAGTTCGCCGTCGATCGAGAACTCGTGCACCCCACCGGCGTTCGAGGCGACGGCCGGGCGCGGGCGATCCGAGGGCAGGTCGATCTGGTCGGGCAGCCCGGCCAGCTCCTCGCTCCAGTAGGAGACCTGCTGGGCGATCAGCGAGTCGGCGTCGTCCTCGTCGCCGAGGGTCTCGCGCTGCCACAGCGCGAAGTCGGCGTACTGCACCGGCAGCGGAGCCCACTGCGGCGCATCGCCATTGGCGCGCGAGGCGTAGGCGACCATCACGTCGCGGGCCAGCGGGCGCACCGACCAGCCGTCACCAGAAATGTGGTGGACCACGAACACCAGGACGTAGGTGGGTTCGTCGACGTCGGAGACCCGGAACAGTCCGGCGCGCACCGGCGGCGCGGCGGTCACGTCGAAACCGGTGAGCACCAGCTCGGCGATGCGGTCGCGCAACTCGGTCTCGGCCACCTCGACCGGGGCGAGTCCGAGTCCGCCGCCGTGGATTCCGGCGTTGGCGGCCGAGTCCAGGCGCACCTGGTCGGCGGGCAGGATGACCTGCACGCCACGGCCTTCCGCGTTCTCCGGGTAGACAGTGCGCAGCACCTCGTGACGCTCGAGCACGTCGCCGACCGCGGCCAGCAGCGCGTCCACGTCCAGCTCGCCGGTCAGGCGGACCGCGAGGGGGATGTTGTTGACGGCCGAGGCGGTGTCGAAGCGGTTGAGGAACCACATGCGCTGCTGAGCCAGCGACAGCGGGATCTCGTCGGGCCGCTCGCCCGCCACCAGGGCGGGACGGCGACCGGTGCGGGCCTCGGTCTCCAGGCGCGCGGCCAGTCCGGCCACGGTCGGGGCATCGAACAGCGCGCGCACCGGAATGCGGGTGTCCAGGGCCGCGCCCAGGCGGGCGACCACCTGGGTGGCGATGAGCGAGTTGCCGCCCAGCTCGAAGAAGTCGTCGTCCAGGCCGATGACCGCGTCGGTGCCGAGCACCTCGGCGAACACCGCCGCCACGGACTGCTCGGCCGGGGTCTCGGGGGCGCGGAACTCGCGCGCCTCGAACTCCGGCTCGGGCAGCGCCCGGCGATCGAGCTTGCCATTGGCGTTGAGCGGCATGACATCCAGCGACACCAGCGCCGACGGGACCATGTAGGACGGCAGCTGGGCCGCCAGGTGCTCGCGCAGGGCCGCGAGGTCGACGGCACCGGCCGCGGGCACCACATAACCGACGAGGCGATCACCGGTACGCGGGTCGGAGTTCATCACCACGACCGCCTGCGCCACGGAATCGTGGGAGGTGAGCGCGGATTCGATCTCACCCAGCTCGATACGCAAACCACGCAACTTGACCTGGAAGTCGGTACGACCCAGGTAAGTGATCGAACCGTCAGCGTTCCAACGCACCAGGTCACCGGTGCGATACATCCGCTCACCCGTACCGAACGGACTGGCCACGAAGCGATCCGCGGTCAGGTCAGGGCGGCCCACGTAGCCACGCGCCAACTGATCACCCGCGAGGTAGAGCTCACCCGCCACACCCGGGGCGACCGGGTGCAGACGCGAATCCAGCACGTACGCCTGGGCATTCCACACCGGGCGACCGATCGGCACCGCGCCTTGCACGTCGTCGGAGACCGGCGCGTAGGTGGCGTGGACGGTGAACTCGGTCGGACCGTAGAGGTTGTGCAGCTCGGCAGAGCTGACGCGACGGACCGCGCGCACCACATCGGAGGTGAACGCCTCACCGGCGACGAGCAGCGCCCGCAGCGAGGTCAGCTGTTCGGCCGCGACGCTGCCCGCGAACACCGACAGCATCGACGGCACGAACGAGGTGATCGTGACGCCCTCGGCCGCAATGACTTCCGCCAGATACTGCGGATCCCGATGTCCATCCGGGGTCGCGATGACCATGCGGCCACCCACGGCCAGCGGACCGAACAACTCCCACACCGACACGTCGAAGGTCTGCGGAGTCTTCAGCAACACCACATCATCGGCCGACAACGCGTATTCGGAAGTGATCCAAGCGATCTGGTTGACCGCCGCCGAATGCGGCACCGCGACACCCTTGGGGCGACCGGTGGAACCGGACGTGAAGATGACGTACGCGGCGTGCGACGACCGCAGCGGCGCAACCCGATCCGCGTCCGTCACGACAGCCGCGGAGTAATCCGCGAGCTCGAGCGCGTCGATGACCAGCACCGGCGCGTTGTCGTAGGTGAACCCGTCGCGCTCGGTGGTCAGCACGGCCACCGGCTGCGCGGTCTCGAGCACGTAGTCGATGCGCTCGGCGGGCTGATCCAGATCCAGCGGCACATACGCACCACCGGCGGCCAGCACCGCGTACATGGCGACGACCAGGTCCGCCGAGCGGCGAATACCCAACGCCACCAGCGTGTCCGGGCCGACACCCGACGCGATCAGGTGGCGGGCCAGCTTGTGCACCCGGTCGGCGAACTCGCCGTAGGACAGACTCGTCCCCTCGAAGCTCAGCGCGATCGCCTCGGGCGTCCGCACCGCCTGCGCCTCGAACTGCGTGAGCAGGGTGTTCGCGAGGTCGCCGGAAGGCAGCCGCAGCGCGTCGGCGAGCTCCTGCTCCGGAACATCCACCCAGCCGAGGGCGGCGTCCTCACCGAACTCCGCGCCGGTCCGGTCGGCGAGCAGCCCGCTCACCGATCCGGCATTGCGGCTCCACGCGAATCGCACCAGGTTGCGCTCGGCGGTTTCGAGCAGGTCGATATCGCCGACGGGCAGCTCCGGCCGGGCCGCGACCGCCGCCAGCAGGCGGGAGAAGCGCTCGCCGAAGACGGCCATGGTGGCGGCGTCGAAAAGGTCGGTGGCGTAGATCAGTTCGGCGGTGATGCCCGCCGGGGTCGCCGTGTGTCCGTTGTCGGTGGCGGCGGCCGCCTGCTCGGTCAGCACCAGTTGCAGGTCGAACTTGGCGGTGTCGATCGGCAGATCGACCGCGCTCACGGTCAGGCCGGGCAGTTCCAGTTCGGTGATGCCGGTGTTCTGGAACGACAGCATGACCTGGAACAGCGGGTGCCGCGCCTGCGAGCGGGCCGGGTTGAGGATCTCCACCAGACGCTCGAACGGCAGGTCGGCATGACCGAACGCCTGAATGTCGGTGCCGCGCACCGCGTCCAGCAGCTCACCGAACCCGCGGCCGCCGTCGACCTCGGTGCGCAGCACCAGGGTGTTGACGAACATGCCGATGAGGTCGTCGAGGGCCCGTTCGCCACGACCGGCGACCGGCGTGCCGATGGCGATGTCCTGCTCACCCGACAGGCGCGAGAGCAGCACGGCCAGCGCCGAGTGCATGACCATGAACAGCGTCGCGCCCCGCGTGCGGGCGAGTTCGGTCAGCTTGGCGTGGGTTTCGGCATCGATCGTGAAGGTGTGCGTCGCGCCGCGACCCGAGGCGACCGCCGGACGCGGCCGATCGGTGGGCAGCTCCAGCTGGTCGGGCAGCCCGGCCAGCGAGTCGCGCCAGTACGAGATCTGCTGGGAGATCACCGATTCGGCGTCGCGCTCGTCGCCGAGCACCTCACGCTGCCACAGCGCGTAGTCGGCGTACTGGACCTCCAGCGGACGCCAGCCCGGTTCGCCGCCCTCGACGCGAGCGCCGTAGGCGGTCATGACATCCCGGGTGAGCGGGCCCATGGAGAAGCCGTCAGCCGAGATGTGGTGCACCACCAACGCGAGCACGTGCTCGGTGGGGCTGATCTCGAACAGGCGCGCGCGGAACGGCACGTCGACGGTGACGTCGAAGCCGGTCAGCACCAGCTCCGAAAGCGCCTGCGGCAGCTGGGCTTCGGTGACCTCGACCGGGGTCAGATCCGGAATGACCTGACCGGTCGGGACGATCTCCTGGAACGCCTGCCCGTTGACCTCGGGGAAGCGGGTACGCAGCGACTCGTGCCGCGCCAGCACGTCGGCCACCGCGATCTGCAGGGCCTGGCGGTCCACCAGACCCGACAGGCGCACGGCCGCCGGGATGTTGTCCACGGCCGATTCGGGATCGAACCGGTTGAGAAACCACATGCGCTGCTGCGCCAGCGACAGCGGCAGCCGCTCCGGACGCTGCTGCGCGACCAGCGGTGCGCGACCGCCCGCGCCGGAATGGGTTTCGGCCTTGGCGGCCAGCGCGGCCACCGTCGACGCCTCGAAGATCTCGCGGACACCCAGCTGGGTCTCCAGCGCGGCCGACAGGCGCGCCGCCACCCGGGTGGCGATGAGCGAGTTGCCGCCGAGGGCGAAGAAGTCGTCGTCCAGGCCGACCCGCTCCAGGCCGAGGATCTCGGCGAACACACCGGCCACGATCTGCTCGACCGGCGTGACGGGCGCGCGGAACACCGCGGCCTCGAACACCGGCGCGGGCAGCGCCTTGCGGTCCAGCTTGCCGGAGGCGTTGAGCGGGAACTCGTCGAGCACCATCAGGATCGACGGCACCATGTACGCGGCGAGGGTCTCGCCGAGCTGCGCGCGCACGGCGTCGACGTCGACGCCGTAGCCCGCCGCGGGGATGACGTAGCCGACCAGCTGATCACCGGCGTGCGGGTCGTTGCGGACCACGACCACCGACTGTGCGATGGAATCCAGTGCGGTGAGCGCGGATTCGATCTCACCGAGCTCGATGCGCAGACCGCGCAGCTTCACCTGGAAGTCGGTGCGGCCGATGTACTCGATCTCGCCGTCGGCGTTCCAGCTGACCAGGTCGCCGGTGCGGTACATGCGCTCGCCGTCGGCGAACGGGTTGGCCACGAAGCGGTCCGAGGTGAGGTCGGGGCGCGCCACGTACCCGGTGGCGAGCTGATCGCCCGCCAGGTACAGCTCACCCGCGACACCCACCGGGGCGGGCCGCAGACGCGAATCCAGCACGTACACCTCGGTGTTGAACACCGGGCGGCCGATCGGGACGGTGTCGACGTCGGCATCCACCACCTGGTGGTAGGTGACGTCGACCGCGGCCTCGGTCGGGCCGTACAGGTTGTGCAGCTCGGCCCCGGTCAGCTCGCGCAGCTTGTGCGCGGGTTTGGGCGCGAGCGCCTCACCGGAGGCGAAGACCATGCGCAGGCTGGTGCAGCGCGCGGCGGCTTCCTCGGCCACGAACACCGCCAGCATGGACGGCACGAAGTGGGTGACCGTGACGCCTTCGCGGGCAATGAGTTCCGCGAGGTAAGCCGGATCGCGGTGGCCTTCGGGCTTGGCCACGACCAGCGTCGCGCCGATCTGCAGCGGCCAGAAGAACTCCCACACCGACACGTCGAAGGTGGCCGGGGTCTTCTGCAGCACAACGTCTTCGGAGGTCAGGCCGTAGGCGGCCTGCATCCACACCAGACGGTTGACGATGGCCGAGTGCGGCACCGCCACACCCTTCGGGCGACCTGTCGAACCCGAGGTGAAGATCACGTACGCGTTGTTCGACTCCCGCAGCGGCACACGGCGATCCGCGTCGGTGAGCGGACGCGCCGAGTAGCTGGTCAGCTCCAGTAGGTCGATGCGCACCTGCGCGGTGTCGATCGGCAGATCCTCGCCGGAGGTCAGCACGGTCACCGGGTCGGCGGTCTCGAGGATGTACTCGATGCGCTCGGCCGGGTGATCCGGATCCAGCGGCACGTACGCGCCACCGGCCACGGCGACGGCGTACATGCCGACGACCAGGTCGATGGAGCGCCGCATACCCAGCGCCACGAACGATTCCGCGCCCACGCCGCGCTCGACGAGCCAGCGCGACAGGCGGTGCACCCGCTCGGCGAACTCGCCGTAGGACAGACTCGTCCCCTCGAAGCTGACCGCGGTCGCGTCGGGGGTCCGCTCGACCTGCGCCTCGAACATGGCGACCAGGGTCGCGGCCTCGGCCTTGCTCTCGGTGAGCACGGCCTCGACGTCGAAGGCGGTGTCGTTCCAGGTCTTGACGACCAGCTCGCGCTCGGCGGCGTCGAGCAGCTCGATATCGCCCACGGCCGCGGCGGGTTCGGTGGTGATGGCGGTCAGCACGCGGATCAGGCGGTCCGCGATGCTTTGGACGGTGTCCTCGTCGAACAGGTCGCGCAGGTACCCGGCGCGGACGCGCAGGCGGGTGTCGAGCTGGGCGATCAGCGTCAACGGGTAGTGGGTGGCGTCCGCGGCGTCCAGGCCGGTGACGGCCATGCCGTCGATATCGGCGGCCTGCGACCGGATGCCTTCGGCGTCAACGGGATACGACTCGAACACCACCAGGGTGTCGAAGAGTCCGCCGATGCCCGCCGCCGACTGGATGTCGGCCAGGCCCACGTAGTGGTGGTCGAGCAGGTCGGCCTGCTCGCCCTGGGTGCGGGTCAGCAGCGAGCGCGCCGACTCGGCCGGGTCGAAGGCGACCCGCACCGGGACGGTGTTGATGAACAGACCCACCATGGATTCGACGCCGGACAGCTGCGCCGGGCGGCCGGACACCGTGGTGCCGAAGAGCACGTCCTCGCGGCCGGTGAGGCGGCCGAGCAGGATGCCCCACGCCACCTGCAGCACGGTGTTCGGGGTGACGCCGAGCTCGGCGGCCAGCCCGGTCAGGCGCGCGGTGGCGGCCTCGTCCAGGTCGAAGAAGTACTCCCCGGACAGCGCGGTGATCTCGTGGCTCGGATCCGGACGCGTCAGCAGCGTCGGCTCGGAGACCCCGAGCAGCGAGCGCTGCCAAGCCGCGAGCGAGGCCGAACGATCCTGCTGCGCAACCCATTCCAGGAAGTAGCGGTAGGACCGCACCGGCGGCAGCACCGCGGTGTCGGAGTGCGTGGCGTAGAGCACCAGCAGGTCCTGCATGAGCAGCGGCATGGACCAGCCGTCGAGCAGGATGTGATGGTTGGCCACGGCCAGCCGGTAGCTGTCCGGGCCGGTGCGCACCAGCGTGTAGCGGATGAGCGGCGGCTCGGTCAGATCGAAGCGCTGGACGCGGTCGGCGGCCAGGATCTCGGCCGCACGCGCGTCGCGGGCGTCCGCGTCGGCGATGTCGGTGAGGTCGTGGTTGGTCCACGCCACCTTCACACCGTCGATGACCACCTGCACCGGGACGCCCGAGGCGTCGTTCACGTATGCGGTGCGCAGGATTTCGTGGCGGTCCAGCAGCGCCTGCGCGGCCGACCGCAGCCGGTCGGCGTCCACGCGTCCCTCGAGGGTCAGCACCGCCTGCGCGGTGTAGACGTCGACGGAGGTGGCGGCCAGCTGCGCGTGGAAGAGCAGACCCGACTGCAGCGCCGAGAGCGGCCACACCTGGTCGAGCGTGCCGTAGCGCTGCTCCCAGCCGTCGATATCGCGCTGGGTGACCTTGACGAGCCCGAAGTCGGAGGGCGTGTGCCCGCCCGCCTGCGCGGAATCGGCATGCCGGGCAACGGCTTCCAGCGCCGCGATCCACAATGCCGCGAATTCGGCGATCTCCGCGGCCGACAGCAGCGTGCTCGGGTAGCCGATGTTCGCGCTCAGCTTGTCGCCGGTCACGATGGCGTTGATGTCGATCGGGGCCATGGCGGGCATGTCGGCGTCGTAGGCGCCGGCCAGGTCCGCGAGCTCGGGGGCCGGGATCCAGCCGAAGCCGCGCAAGGCTTCCGGCACATCGGCGTCGTTGACGCGGCCCAGGTAGTTGAAGCTGACCTGGCCCGGCAGCTGCTTGGGCAGCTGAGAAGCGGTGTCGGAGTTCATGTAGCGCAGCAGGCCGTAGCCGATGCCCTTGTCGGGCACGGCCAGCAGCTGCTCCTTGACGGCCTTGATGGCCAGGCCCATGGCGGGCCCGCCGGTGAGGGCGGCGTCCACGTCGATGGCCGACAGGTCGAAGCGCACCGGGAAGATGGCGGTGAACCAGCCGACCGTGCGGGACAGGTCGGCACCGGGCACGACCTCTTCCTCGCGGCCGTGGCCTTCCAGGCGGACGAGGGCAGTGTTCTGCTCCCCGGCCTTCTCCCCCAGTCCCTTGGCGGCCCGGAACTTGGCCACCGCCAACGCCAGTGCGGTCAGCAGACCATCGTTCACACCACCGTGGAACAGCGCGGGCACGGTGGTCAGCAGCGCCTTGGTGACCTCGGCGGACAGCTCGACGCGGTGCTTGGCGATGGTCGAGGTGACATCGACGGCCGGATCCATGGCGCGCTCGGTGAGCAGCGGGTCCGGGCCCTCGACGACATCGCGCCAGAACTCGAGTTCGGCCACCCGCTCCTCGGTGGCGGCCTCACGCTCGAGAGCGTGCGCCCAGGTGCGCATGGACGTCGCGGGAGCGACCAGCTCGGGGGTCTGTCCGGCGGACAGCTGACCCCACGCGGTCACGAAGTCCGGCACCAGGATTCGCCAGGTGACACCGTCGACCACCAGGTGGTGGGCGGCGACGACGAGGCGGCCCGCGCGAGAGCCATCGGAGGGCTCGAGCCACACGAACCGGATAACCTGTCCCGCGGCCGGGTCCAGCTTGTCGAGGGTGGCATCCAGTGCGGCCGTGGCGATCTCGACCAGCTGCTCGTCGGTGATGCTCGCGTCGAACTCGGTGCGGTCGATCAGCGAATCCGCGTCGATGGTTCCCACAGCGGCGGTTTCGACGATCCAGTCCGCGTCCGGCACCCGGCGCAGACGCGCCCGCAGCATGTCGTGACGGTCGATGACCGCGCCGACGGTCGCCGCGATACCCGCCCGATCGATGCCGATCGGCAATTCCAGGGCCATGGACTGGTTGAACCGGCCGAACTCGCCCGGCCGTCCCGCCATGAACCGCACCACCGGGGTCAACGGCATGACACCCACGCCGCCACCGGGCAGCTCGCTCAGCTGCGGAGCCGAATCACCCTGGCCATCAGTGGCTTCCGCGACCACCGCCAGACCGGAGACGGTGCGCTGCTCGAACACGTCGCGCGGGCTGAACACCACGCCGCGCGCCTTGGCCCGCGACACCAACTGGATCGAGACGATGGAATCACCGCCCAGCGCGAAGAACGAGTCGTCGATACCGACCCGCTCCAGACCCAGCACCTCGGCGAACACCTCGGCAATGGTCTGCTCGAGGGTGTTGCGCGCGGCCCGGAACACCACCTCGGTGGCGAAGACCGGCTCGGGCAGGGCCCGGCGGTCCAGCTTGCCGACCGGGGTCAGCGGAACCCGGTCGATGACCATGACCGAGGACGGGACCATGTACGCGGGCAGGCGGCCCTCGACGTGCGCGGTCACCGCCGCCACATCGATCGAATGGCCCGGCGTGGCAACGACGTACGACACCAGCGAGGTCGCGCCCGCGGCGTTCTTGTGGCCGACCGTGACCGCGAAGTCGACCGACTCGTGCGAAGCCAACGCCGCGTCGATCTCACCGAGCTCGATACGGAAACCACGGACCTTCACCTGGAAGTCGGAGCGACCCACGTACTCCACCAGACCATCGGCGGTCCAACGGACCACGTCACCGGTGCGGTACATCCGCTCGCCGGCCACATACGGGTTGGCGACGAAGCGATCCGCGGTCAGACCCGGCCGCGCGTGGTAGCCACGCGCCAGCTGAATGCCCGACAGATAGAGCTCACCCGCGACACCGACCGGAACCGGGCGCAGACGGTTGTCCAGGATCAGCGACTGCATGCCGCGGATCGGGCCACCGATGGTGACCAGATCGCCCGGCACCAGCGCGTCGCTGATATTGGTCATGATGGTGGTCTCGGTCGGACCGTAGCCATTGTGGAAGGCACGAATCGTGCCGTCCGCCAACGGGACCGCCCACTTCTCGACCAGATCGGCCGGAACCGCTTCACCACCGGCGACCAGAACGCGCAGCGAGTCCAGGCCCGCCGGTCCGAAGGTGGACAGCGCGGCCGGGGTGATGAACGCGTGGGTGGCCTGCTCGCGGCGGATCAGCTCGGCGAGCTCCTCGCCGCCGTAGGTGCCCGGCGGGACGACCACGAGGGTGCCGCCCTTGCCGATGGCCAGCAGGAATTCCAGCATCGAGGCGTCGAACGACGGCGATGCGAAATGCAGTGCCCGCGAGGAGGAGTCGAGCGCGTAACGCTCGGCCTGCTCGACGGTGAAGTTGGCCAGACCCGCGTGGGTGACCACGACGCCCTTGGGCACGCCGGTCGAACCGGAGGTGTAGATGACGTAGGCCGGATGCTCCGGACGCAGCGGGCGGACCCGCTCGGCGGCCTCGATCGCGGTGTCCGCGAAGGAGTTCAGCTCCAGCTCGTCGAGCACCAGCCACTCGACCGAGTCCGGCATGTCCGCGCGTACCGACGCCACGGTCAGGCCGACCGGCGAACCGGAGTCGGTGACCATGTGCGCGATGCGATCGGCCGGGTAGTTCGGGTCCACCGGCACGAAGGCCGCACCGGTCTTGGACACCGCCCATTCGGCGAAGTAGGAGTCATCCGACCGCGGAACGGCGACGGCGACCAGATCCTCGGTGCCGATGCCACGCTCGATGAGCAAGCGCGCCAAGCGGTTCGAGCGAGCATCCAGTTCGCCGTAGGACAGACTCCGCCCCTGGAACACGACCGCGGGCGCGGCCGGATCGATGGCGACGGCGTCGGCGATCAGCTCGGGCAGCGTGCGCGCCGGGACGGCGGGCAGACCGAAACGGGCCACCAGATCGGTGCGCTCGTCCTGATCCAGGATGTCGATCGCGCCGACGCCGATCTCGGAGTCGGCCGCGACGGCCTCGAGCACCCGCAGCCAGCGCTGCGCGAACCCGGCCGCAGTGGCCTCGTCGAACAGGTCGGTGGCGTAGGTGAGCGCAAGCACCATGCCCGCGTCCTGCTCCGACAGCGTGAACTGCAGATCGAAGCGCGAGATGTTCTCGTCCAGATCCAGCGTGCCGACCGTCAGCCCCGGCAGTTCGATGCTGGTGCGGTCCAGGTTCTGGAACGCCAGCATGACCTGGAACAACGGGTTGCGGGCCTGCGAACGCTCGGGCGCGAGCAGTTCCACCAGCCGCTCGAACGGCACGTCGGCATTGCCGAAGGCGTCGAGGTCGGTGTGGCGCACCCGATCCAGCAGGTCGGTGAACGACTCGGCCGGATCGATGCCGGTGCGCAGCACCAGCGTGTTGACGAACATGCCGACCAACTCGTCCAGCGCGGCCTCACCACGGCCGGCGACCGGGGTGCCGACGGCGATGTCATCGCCACCGGACAGGCGGGCCAGCAGCACCGCGAGGGCGCTGTGCATGACCATGAACAGCGACGAACCACGCTGTCGCGCAACATCTTCCAGCGCGGACACGAGTTCCGGCGAGAGCGTCCGCCGCAGCGTCGCGCCGCGGTGCGAGGCGATGGCCGGGCGCGGACGGTCGGTCGGCAGCGCCAGCTCGTCCGGCACTCCGCCGAGCACGCGCTGCCAGTAGGCGACCTGCCGGGCCATGATCGAGGACGAATCCTCTTCCGAGCCCAGCACTTCGCGCTGCCACACGGCGAAGTCGGCGTACTGCACGGCCAGCGGGGCCCAGCCGGGAACCGCGCCCTGGGTACGGGCGGTGTAAGCGATCATCACGTCGCGTGCCAAGGGCGACATGGAGAAGCCGTCACCGGCGATGTGGTGGACAACGACGACCAGCACGTGCTCGCGGGTTGTGTCTGCGGCATCCTCCCCCGTCATCCCGGCATGCTCTTGGCCGGGATCCATACCGTCCGAGTGGATTCCGGCCAAAAGCGCGCCGGAATGACGGGGTTCGACGGGGCGAGAGTCGGTCACGCGGAACAGTCGAGCCCGCAGCGGGACCTGCTCGGCGACATTGAAGCCCAATGTTGCGAAGGCGGTGACCGTGGCGGTCAGATCGACGGCCGCGACATTCACCGGGCGCAGATCGAGGGCGATCTCCTCGGCCTGCACGACCACCTGCATCGGGGTGCCGCCGTGCTCCGGGTAGCGGGTGCGCAGCGACTCGTGGCGGCGGACCACGTCCGCGACCGCGAGTTCCAGTGCGGCGGTGTCGAGTTCACCGGTGAGGCGAATGGCCAGCGGCAGGTTGTAGGCCGCCGAGGAGGTGTCGTACTGGTTGAGGAACCACATGCGCTGCTGCGCGAACGACAGCGGCACCAGCTCCGCTCCACCTCCCTGCGCTTCCGGGGTCCGGGTGCGCGCCACCAGCTTGGCGCGCGAAGCGCCGTCGGCGTGCGATTCGATGCGGGCCGCGAGGGCCTCGACCGTGGTCGCCTCGAACAGCGTGCGCACCGCGACCGTGGTGTCCAGGGCCGCGCCGATGCGCGACACCACCCGCGTCGCGATGAGCGAGTTGCCGCCCAGGTCGAAGAAGTCGTCGTCCAGGCCGACCCGGTCCAGACCGAGCACCTCGGCGAAGACCGCCGCGACGGTTTCCTGCACCGGGGTCTCCGGCGCGCGGAACGCCCGCGCCTGCAGCGCCGGGGCCGGGAGCGCCCGGCGGTCCAGCTTGCCGTTGACGGTCAACGGGATTCGATCCAGCACCACGATGGCCGACGGCACCATGTACGACGGCAGCAGCTCGCCCGCGCCGTCACGGACGGCGTCCACGGCCGGCACGACACCGGCCTCGGGCACCACGTAGGCGACGATGCGCTGATCGCCCGGCTGGTCCTCGCGCACGATGACCGCGGCCTGGGTGATGCCCGGCTGGGCCAGCACGGCGGATTCGATCTCGCCGAGCTCGATGCGGAAGCCGCGCACCTTGACCTGATCGTCGGCGCGGCCCAGGTATTCGAGCTCTCCGAAGCGATTCCAGCGCGCCACGTCACCGGAGCGGTACAGCCGCTCACCGGCGATGCCGAACGGGCTGGCCACGAAGCGAGTCGCGGACAGGTCCGGGCGGCCCAGGTAGCCGCGCGCCAATTGCGGTCCGGCCACGTACATTTCGCCCGCGACACCGACCGGCACGGGGTGCAGGCGGTCGTCGAGGACGTACACGCGCAGACCCGCGATGGCCCGGCCGACCACCGAACCGGTGGCGGCGGCGATGGTGTCGGCGTCGAGCACGCGCACGGACACGTGCACGGTGGTCTCGGTGATGCCGTACATGTTCACCAGATACGGGGTCGAATCACCGTGGCGGGCGATCCAATCCGAGAGGCGACGCAGCTCGAGCGCCTCACCACCGAACACCACGTAGCGCAGCGCCAGCGACTGTTGGTCACCGGCGGCTCTATCCAATTCTCGGCCAGCCGAGGTGGCGATGCGGTCGGCCTCGGCCAGCTGGTAGAACGCCGACGGCGTCTGGTTGAGCACCGTAACCCGCTCGCGACGCAGCAGTTCCAGGAACTGCTCGGGCGAGCGCGAGACGTAGTAGTCGACCACGACGAGCTTGCCGCCGTAGAGCAGCGGACCCCACAGCTCCCACACCGAGAAGTCGAAGGCGTAGGAGTGGAACAGCGTCCACACATCGTCAGGGCCGAAGCCGAACTCGCGATCGGTATTGGCCATGAGCCGCACCACGTTCCGGTGCGCCACGGCCACGCCCTTGGGGCGGCCGGTGGAACCGGAGGTGTAGATGACGTAGGCGACGTGATCCGGGCGCAGCGCGGCACGGCGATCGGCATCGGTGACCGGCGCGTCGGCCGCGTCCTCGATATCGCCCGCTTCCAGCGAGAAGCCGTCCAGGAGCACGGTGTTCAGCTCGGCCGGCAACTCGACCTGCACGGTCGAGTCGGTGATCACGCTGGTGGGCTTGGCATCGGAGAGCACGTAGGCGATGCGGTCGGCCGGGTTGGTCGGATCCATCGGCACGTAACCCGCACCGGTCTTGATCACCGCCAGCAGCGCCACCACCAGATCCGCCGAACGCGGCAGCAGCACCGCCACCAGCGACTCGGGGCCCGCACCCTCGGCGATCAGCCTGCGCGCCAGCACATTCGCGCGCCGGTCCAGCTCGAAGTAGGTGAGCTCCTCCTCGCCGAAGCGCACGGCGACGCGGTCGGCATGGGCCGCCGCGGCCAGGTCGAACAGGCTCGACAGGGTGGCATCGGCCTCGACGAACGGGCTGGCCAGGGCGGCCAGGGGGTTGGAGAGCCGCTCGGCGGCCCCGCCCAGCGCGGCCAGCGCGGCGGCCTCGGGCGCGATGCCCGCGGTGCCTTCGAGCACGGCCAGTTCGGCCTGCGTGACAGCGGACTGCGCGATCTGCGCCAGCGCGACGATGTCCTCGCCCGCGGAAACCCAGTGCTCGGCCACATCGTGGCGCTCGCCCTCGCCCAACAGGTCGATATCCCCGAGCAGCGCGCCCGGATCCTCGGCGACCGCGCGCAGGATACGCACCAGCCGCTCGGCGAAGGAGATGACGGTCTCGACGTCGAACAGGTCGGTGGCGTAGTTCCAGGACAGGCCCAGCGACCCGTCGGCGCGCTCGCTGACGGTGAGCTGCACATCGAACTTGGCAGTGCCCGGGTCGAATTCGACGACCTCCAGGTCCAGGCCCTCCAGCGACACCGCCTGCGCGTCCTTGGCGCTGGCGGCCTCGAAAGTCAGCGCCACCTGGAACAGCGGGTGATGCGCCTGCGAGCGGATCGGGCTGAGCACGTCCACCAGCCGCTCGAAGGGCACGTCGGCGTGCGCGAAGGCGGCCAGGTCGGTGCGCCGCACCTGGGCGAGCAGGTCGCGGAACGCCGCGTCCGGGCGCACCTCGCTGCGCAGCACCAGCGTGTTGACGAACATGCCGACCAGGTCGTCGAGCGCGCGTTCGCCGCGGCCCGCGATCGGGGTGCCGATGGCGATATCGGTGGCGCGGGACAGGCGCGCGGCCCAGGTCGCCAGGGCGGCGTGGACCAGCATGAACAAGGTGACATCGTGCTCGCGGGCCACGCCGGTGAGGGCGCGGTGCAGCTCGGCGTCGATCGAGAAGTCGTAGGTGCCACCGGCATTGGTGGCGATCTCCGGGCGCGGCCGGTCGGCGGGCAGCTCGATCTGCTCGGGCAGGTCGGCCAGCTGGGCGGTCCAGTAGGCGATCTGCTGGGCGGCGACGGACTCGGAATCGGTTTCCGCGCCGAGGATCTCGCGCTGCCACAGCGTGTAATCCGCGTACTGCACCGGCAGCGGCGACCAGGCCGGGACCTCGCCGGTAGCACGAGACAGGTAGGCGGCCACCACATCCCGCAACAGCGGGCGCAGCGACGCACCGTCGGCGCTGATGTGGTGCAGCACCAGCACGACCACGTGCTCGGTCTCGCTGAGGCTGAGCACGGTTGCGCGGAAGGGCAGTTCACGGGTGACGTCGAAGTGGACGCTCGCGAGCTGCACGACGCGCGCGGTCAGCCCGGCCTCGGTCACCGTCTCGGCGGAAACCTCGAACTCGACGTCGGACAGCGGCAGGATGCGCTGGTAGCCGTCACCCTCGACCTCGGGGTAGACGGTGCGCAGCGACTCGTGGCGAGCCACCACATCGCCGATCGCGGCCCGGAAGGCGCCGAGATCGACAGCGCCGGTGAGCTTCAGCGCCACCGGGATGTTGTTGACGGCGGTGCGGTTGTCGAAACGGTTCAGGAACCACATGCGCTGCTGCGCCAGCGACAGCGGCACCAACTCCGGACGCTCCTGCGCGACCAGCGCCGCGCGCGCCCCGGTGCCGACCCGCGATTCCAGCTGCGCGGCAAGCGAAGCCACGGTGGTGGCCTCGAACAGCGTGCGCAGCGGGATGTCGGCGTCGAGGGCGGCCGACAGGCGCGCGATCACCTGGGTGGCGATCAGCGAGTTGCCGCCGAGCTCGAAGAAGTCGTCGTCCAGGCCGACCCGGTCCAGACCGAGCACATCGGCGATGGTGCCCGCGACGGTCTGCTGCACCGGGGTCTCCGGGGCCCGGAAGGCCCGGACCGCGAAGGTCGGCGCGGGCAGCAGCTTGCGGTCCAGCTTGCCGGAGGCATTGAGCGGGAACGCGTCCAGCACCATGAAGGCCGCCGGAACCATGTAGGCCGGGAGCTGTTCGGACACGGCGTCCCGCACGGCGTCGACGTCGAGCAGACCGTCGGCGGCGATCAGATAGGCGACCAGCTGGTCGCCGGTCCGCTCGTCGTGCCGGACCACGACCACCGACTGGGCGACCGACGGGTGCGCGATCAGCGCCGCCTCGATCTCACCCAGCTCGATGCGCAGACCGCGCAGCTTGACCTGGAAGTCGGTACGGCCCAGGTATTCCAGCTCGCCGCCCGCCGTCCAGACGACGAGGTCGCCGGTGCGGTACATGCGCTTGCCGTCGAAGCGCGGGGAGGCGGAGCGGAATGGGTTGGCCACGAAGCGATCCGCGGTCAGGTCGGGACGCGCCACATACCCGGTCGCGAGCTGATCGCCCGCCAGGTACAGCTCACCCGCGACACCGGCCGGAACCGGCTTCAAACGCGAATCCAGCACGTAGACCTGGGTGTTGAAGACCGGCGCACCGATCGGCACCGAAACCAGGTCGGCATCGACGACCTCGTGGTAGGTCACGTCGACCGCGGCCTCGGTCGGGCCGTACAGGTTGTGCAGGCGCGCCCCGGTCAGCTCGCGCAGCTTCTGCGCGATCGGCGCGGGCAGGCCCTCACCGGAGGCGAAGACATTGGTCAGGCTGACACATTCGGCGGCGGCGGGCTCGGCCACGAAGACCGCCAGCATGGACGGCACGAAGTGGGTGACCGTCACGCCCTCGCGGACGATGATCTCGGCCAGGTAGGCCGGATCACGGTGGCCGTCCGGCTTGGCGACCACCAGGTGCGCGCCGACCTGCAAGGGCCAGAAGAACTCCCACACCGACACGTCGAAGGTGGCGGGGGTCTTCTGCAGCACCACGTCGTAGGCGGCCAGCCCGTACTGGGCGTGCATCCAGACCAGGCGGTTGACGATGGCGGCGTGCGAGACCGCGACACCCTTGGGGCGACCGGTGGAACCGGATGTGAAGATCACGTACGCGGTGTTCTCCGGGCGCAGCGGGGCCAGCCGCTCCGCATCGGTGACGGGGGTGTCGGCGAACGCCGACAGCTCCAGCTCGTCGATCCGAACCTGGCGCGCCTCAACGCCTTCCACGCCCATACCACCCAACGGGCTGTCATCGCCGGAAGTGAGCACACAGACGGGCTGCGCGGTCTCGAGGATGTACTGGGTGCGCTCGGCCGGGTGATCCGGATCCAACGGCACGTACGCGCCACCGGCGACCGTGACCGCGTACATGCCCGCGACCAGGTCGATGGAGCGGCGCATACCCAGCGCCACAAAGGATTCCGGTCCGACGCCCTCGGCGATGAGCCAGCGCGCCAGCTTGCGCACCCGGGCGGCGAACTCGGCGTAGGACAGACTCGTCCCCTCGAAGCTGACCGCGGTCGCGTCCGGAGTCAGCGCGACCTGCGCCTCGAACAGCGAAACCAGTGTCGCCGCAGCACCTTCGGTGACCTCGGGCAGGGCGGCGTCCAGCTCGAACGCGGTGTCGTTCCAGCCGACCAGCACCTTGCGGCGCTCGGCCTCGCTCAGCAGCTCGACATCGCCCACCAACTGGGTCGGGTCGGCGGCCACGGCGGTGAGCACGGCGAGGAACCGCTGGGCGAAAGTGTCCGCGTACTGACCGTCGAAAAGATCGGTCGCGTAGACGAGTTCGGCATCCATGGTCGAGTCGCCATCGACGACCTCACTCAAGGTCAGCTGCAAGTCGAACTTGGCCGACTGCTGATCCACGGCCAGCTCGGACACGCTCAGACCCGGCAGCTCCAGCGAGGTGCGGCCCAGGTTCTGGAACGACAGCATGACCTGGAACAGCGGGTGCCGCGCCTGCGAGCGGGCCGGGTTGAGCACCTCGACCAGCCGCTCGAACGGCACGTCCGCGTGCGCGAACGCCTGAAGGTCGCGCTCGCGCACGGACTTCAGCAGTTCGGTGAAGCTCGCGCCGGTGTCCACCGGCGAACGCAGCACCAGGGTGTTGACGAACATGCCGACGAGATCGTCGAGCGCCTGCTCGCCACGACCCGCCACCGGAATACCGACGGCGATGTCATCGGTGCCGCTCAACCGCGCCAGCAGCGCGGCGAATGCGCTGTGCACCACCATGAACAGGGTCGTGCCATTGGTCTGCGCCACCCGGTTCAGCCCGGCGATGAGCTCGCCCGGCACCTGGAAGCGGTGTGTACCGGCGTCGTACGAGGCGACGGCCGGACGCGGCTTGGTCGACAGGCGCAGCTCGTCCGGCAGCCCGGCCAGCGTCGAACGCCAGTAGTCGAGCTGCTCGGTGATGAGCGACCGCGGATCCTCTTCCGAGCCCAGCGTCTCCCGCTGCCACAGCGCGTAATCCGCGTACTGCACCGGCAATTCGGTCCAGCCCGGGGTCTCGCCCTGGCTGCGCGCGATGTAGGCCGTCATGAGGTCGCGCACCAGCGGGTTCATGGAGAAACCGTCGGCGGCGATGTGATGCGCCACCAGCACCAGCACGTGGTCGTCGGCCGCGAGGCGGTAGGCGCGCACGCGCACCGCCGTCTCGGCGGTGACATCGAAGCCCTGCGCCGCGAAAGCGTAGACCGCGGCGAACAATTCGCCCTCGGTCACGTCCAGCACATCCAGCTCCGGCACGGCACGACCGGTCGGCAGCACCTTCTGGTAGGCAACGCCCTCGTGCGACGGGTAAATCGTGCGCAGCGACTCGTGACGGGCGATCACATCGGCGATCGCGCCCCGCATGGCATCGAGATCCAGTGCGCCGGTGAGCCGTACGGCCGCCGGGATGTTGTTGGCCGCCGATTCCGGATCGAACCGGTTCAGGAACCACATGCGCTGCTGCGCCAGCGACAGCGGCGGGTACTCGGGCCGGCTCTGGACCGTGAGCGCCTGGCGCACACCGGTTCCCGCGTGCGACTCCACGCGCGCGGCCAGCGCCGCCACCGTCGGGGCCTCGAACAGCACGCGCACACCGATCTGGGCGTTCAGCGCGGCCGCCAGCCGGGCCACGACCTGGGTGGCGACCAGCGAGTTGCCGCCGAGCTCGAAGAAGTCGTCGTCCACACCGACGCGTTCGACGCCGAGCAGGTCGGCGAAGATCTGCGCGATGATCTCCTCGATCGGGGTCGAGGGCGCGCGGAAACGCTTGGCCTCGAACACCGGAGCGGGCAGGGCCTTGCGGTCCAGCTTGCCCGAGGCGTTCACCGGGAAGGCGTCCAGCACCACGATCGCGGCCGGGACCATGTAGGCGGGCAGCGAGCCGCTCAGCGCCGCCTTGACGCCATCGACGTCGACAACCGCATCCGGCTCACGGACCACGTAACCCACGAGCTGATCGCCCGCATGCGAGTCGGTGCGCACGACCACCACGGACTGCGCGATGGTCGGCTGCGCCAGCAGCGCCGCCTCGATCTCGCCGAGCTCGATGCGCAGACCGCGCAGCTTCACCTGGAAGTCGGTGCGGCCCAGGTAGTTCAGTTCACCGTCCGCGGTCCAGGTGACGAGGTCACCGGTGCGGTACATGCGCTCGCCGACGGCGAAGGGGTTGGCCACGAACCGATCCGCGGACAGGTCCGGACGGCTGAGGTAGCCGCGGGCCAGCTGATCGCCCGCTAGATAGAGCTCACCCGCGACACCCGGCGCGACGGCGTTGAGGCGCGCGTCGAGCACATAGGTGCGGGTGTTCCACACCGGGCGGCCGATCGGCACGAACACGGTGTCGGCGTCCACGACCTCGTGGTAGGTGACGTCGACCGCGGCCTCGGTCGGGCCGTACAGGTTGTGCAGGCGCGCACCGGTCAACTCGCGCAGCTTCTGCGCGGTCGGCGCGGGCAGCGCCTCACCGGAGGCGAAGACCTGACGCAAACGCGGTGCGGGAGTGGTGGAGTCGCCGTTCTCGTTGCCGAGGGTGGCGACGAACACCGACAGCATCGACGGCACGAAGTGCGCGGTGGTGATGCCGGTCTCGGCGATGACCCGGGCCAGATAGACCGGGTCGCGGTGCCCGTCCGGCTTGGCGACGACCAGGCGCGCGCCGGTCTGCAACGGCCAGAAGAACTCCCACACCGACACGTCGAAGGTGGCCGGAGTCTTCTGCAGCACAGCGTCGTTCGCGTCGATCGGGTACTCGTGCTGCATCCACAGCAGGCGGTTCACGATCGCGCCGTGCTCGACGGCCACACCCTTCGGGCGACCGGTCGAACCGGACGTGAAGATCACGTACGCGGTGTGCTCGGGCCGGATCGCGCCGCCCCGTTCGGCATCGGTGATCGGCGCGGCGGAGTAGGCGTCCAGGTTCAGCGTGTCGACGTCGAGCACCGGCACATTGCGCCCGGTGACGAACTCGTCGCGGCTGGTGGTCAGGATCGCGACCGGCCGCGCGATGTCGAGCACGTAGTCGATGCGCTCGTCGGGCTGATCCGGATCCAGCGGCACGTACGCGCCACCGGCCTCCAGCACGGCGTACATGGCCACGACCAGATCCAGCGAACGCCGGATGGCCAGCGCCACATGCGATTCCGCACCCACGCCCTGCGCGATCAGCTTGCGGGCCAGCTTGTGCACCCGCGCCGAGAACTCGGCGTAGGACAGACTTGTCCCCTCGAATTCCACGGCAGGCGCATCGGGGCTGGTCAGAGCCTGCGCCTCGAACAGCGAAACCAGCGTTCCCGCTTCGATCTCGCGCTCGGTGTCGTTCCAATCCGCCAGCACCCGGCGACGCTCGTCGGCGACCAGCAGGTCGATATCGCCCAGCGGCAGCTCCGGGTTCGCGATCACCGCGGCCAGGATCAGATCCAGCCGGTGCGCGAACGCCTCGATGGTCGGCTCGTCGAAAAGGTCCAGCGCGTAGGAGATCTCGGCGGACATGCCCGCGTTCTCACCACGGTCGTCCTGCGCCTCCTGCAACGTCAGCTGCAGATCGAACTTGGCCAGCCGCGCGTCGTAGTCGATGCCGTTGACCGACAGACCCGGCAGCTCCAGGCTGGCCTGCCGCGTGTTCTGGAAGGTCAGCATGACCTGGAACAGCGGGTGGCGCGCCTGCGAACGGGCCGGGTTGATGACCTCGACCAGCCGCTCGAACGGCACATCCGCGTGCGCGAAGGCGTGCAGGTCGGCGTCGCGGGAACGGGCCAGCAGATCGGCGAAGGTCTCGGCGGCGTCCACCTCGGTGCGCAGCACCAGGGTGTTGACGAACATGCCGATCAGATCGTCGAGCGCGGCCTCACCACGACCGTGCACCGGGGTGCCGATGGCGATGTCGGAGGTGCCCGAGAGCCGGGCCAGCAACACCGCGAGCGCGCTGTGCATGACCATGAACAGCGAGGCATTGTGCCGGCGACCCAGATCCACCAGCGCCTGCTGGGTCTGCGCCGAGATGGCGAACGGGTAGGTGCCACCGCGGTAGCTCGCCACCGCCGGACGCTGCCGGTCCGCGGGCAGCACCAGCTCGTCGGGCAGGTCCGCGAGCGCGTCGGTCCAGTAGCGGATCTGCTTGGCGATCAGCGAATCCGGATCGTCCTCCGAACCCAGCACCTCACGCTGCCACAGCGCGTAGTCGGCGTACTGCACCGGCAGCTCCGCCCACGCCGGGGCCTCCCACGAGGTGCGGGCCGCGTAGGCGACCATGACATCGCGAGCCAGCGGGCCCATGGACCAGCCGTCGGCGCTGATGTGGTGGACCACCATGCCGAGGATGTACTCGGACTCGCTGATCTCGAAAAGCGCGGCGTGCAAAGGCACTTCGTCGGTGACGTCGAAGGCCATGGTGGCCAGCTCGACCAGGTGCTCGATCAGGTTGGACTCGGTGACCGGCACCGGCGTCAGGTCGGGCACGATCTGCGCGGCATCGAGGACCCGCTGCACCGGGCCGTGCGCGGTCTCGGGGAAGACGGTGCGCAGCGACTCGTGGCGGTCGATGACGTCGATGACCGCGACCTGCAGGGCCGCGATATCCAGTTCACCCGAAAGCCGGATGGCCACCGGGATGTTGTTGACCGCCGAGGCGGTGTCGAAGCGGTTGAGGAACCACATGCGCTGCTGCGCAAGCGAAAGCGGCACCTCGTTCGGCCGTTCACGGGCGACGAGCGCCTTGCGGCCGCCGTCGCCGACATGCGACTCCACGCGCGCGGCAAGCGCTTCCACGGTGGCGGCCTCGAACAGCATGCGCACCGGCACCCGGGTGTCGAGCGCCGTGCCCAGCCGGGTCGCCACCTGGGTCGCGATCAGCGAGTTGCCGCCGAGCTCGAAGAAGTCGTCGTCCACGCCGACGCGGGCGATGCCCAGCACCTCGCCGAAGATCTGAGCGACGATCTCCTCGATCGGCGTTGTCGGAGCGCGGAATTCGCGCACCTCGAAGCGCGGCGCGGGCAGCGCGCGGCGATCCAGCTTGCCGGAGGCGTTGAGCGGGAAGGCATCCAGCACCATGATCGAGCCCGGCACCATGTACGCGGGCAGGGTGCGCTGCAGCGAGGTCTTGACCCCGTCCAGGTCCACCGGCCCGCGGGTCACGATGTAGGCGACCAGCTGATCGCCGGCCACGGTGTCGATGACCAGCACCACGGCCTGCTGCACCTTGGGGTGGTCCAGCAGCGCGGTCTCGATCTCGCCGAGCTCGATGCGCTGGCCGCGGAACTTCACCTGGAAGTCGGTGCGGCCGATGTAGTCGATGACGCCGGGGTCGTTGTGGTTCCAGCGCACCAGGTCACCGGTGCGGTAGAGCCGGGTACCCGGCTCGCCGTACGGGTTGGCGACGAAGCGCTCGGCACTCAGGTCCGGGCGGCCGAAGTAGCCGCGCGCCACCTGCAGACCGCCCAGGTACAGCTCACCCGGGACACCGGCCGGAACCGGGCGCAGGCCCTCGTCCAGCACGTAGGTCTGCGCGTTCCACACCGGACGGCCGATCGGCACCGAGGTGACCACCGGCGCGTCGATGGGCGCGTAGGTGGCGTGCACGGTGAACTCGGTCGGGCCGTACAGGTTGTGCACGGCCGCGGTGGAGAAGCGGCGGAACGCGGTCACGGTGGCGGGCGGCAGCGCCTCACCGGCGACCAGAACCGCACGCAGGGACAGGCATTCGGCGGCCGAGGCGCTGGAGGCGAACACGCTCAGCATGGACGGCACGAACGAGGTCATGGTGACCCGGTGCCGCCCGATCACCTCGGACAGGTACATCGGGTCGCGGTGCCCGTCCGGCGCGGCGATGACCTGCTGCGCGCCCACCGCCAGCGAACCGAACAGCTCCCACACCGAGACGTCGAAGGTGACCGGCGTCTTCTGCAGGATCACATCGGTGTCGTCGATATCGTATTCGCCGGTGATCCAGGCGATCTGGTTGAGCACCGCGGCGTGCGGGATGGCCACGCCCTTGGGGCGGCCGGTCGAGCCGGAGGTGAACAGCACATAGGCGGCATTGGTCGGACGCAGCGGCGCGAGGCGGTCCGCGTCGGTGACCGGGGCATCGTCGTAGTCGCTCAGATCCAGCGAATCCAGCTGCAGCACCGCGCAATCCGAGGATTCCACGGCATCGTCACGGGTGGTGAGCAACGCCACCGGCTGCGCGGTGCGCAGCACGTAATCGGTGCGCTCGGCCGGGTGATCCGGATCGATCGGCACATACCCGCCACCGGCGGTCAGCGTCGCGTAGATGGCGACCAACATGTCCACCGAGCGGCGAATACCCACCGCCACCAAGGACTCCGGGCCGACACCCTCATCGATCAGCTTGCGGGCCAGGCGATTCACCCGCGCCGAGAACTCCGCGTAGGACAGTTCCTCGGCCGGGCCGAACATGCTGCCGCTGCGCTCGCCCGGATCGAAGATCAGGGCGGTAGCCTGCGGGCGGATCCGCACCTGCTCCTCGAACAGGTCGAGAACCGTTGTCGCGGCGGGAAGTTCACGCGCGGTGTGGTTCCACGCGTGCAGCACGGTCTCACGCTCACCGGCGTCGAGCACGTCGATATCGCGCACCACCGTCTCCGGCGCGGCGACAGCCGTCCGCAACACTTGCAGGTAGCGGTTGCCGAACTCGGCCACGGTGGCGGCGTCGAACAGGTCGGTGGCATAGGACAGCACCACCGACAGCCCGGCGGGCTCACCGGCCAGGCCGCGCTGCTCGGTCAGCGTCCACTGCAGGTCGAACTTGGCGATGTCGACCTCGAGCTCGTCCGCGGAGACGGTGAGCCCGGGCAGCTCCATGGAGCCGTGCGACATCTCCTGGAACGACAGCATGACCTGGAACAGCGGATGCCGGGCCTGCGAACGCGTCGGGTTGATGACCTCGACCAGGCGCTCGAACGGGACGTCGGTATTGGCGAAGGCGGCCAGGTCGGCGTCCCGGGTGGCGGCCAGGAAGTCGGTGAAGCGCTGCGCCCCATCGACTTCCGAACGCAGCACCAGGGTGTTGACGAACATGCCGATCAGGTCGTCGAGCGCCTGCTCGCCACGACCGGCGACCGGGGTGCCGATGGAGATGTCGCTGGTGCCCGAGAGCCGGGCCAGCAGCACCGCCAGCGCGCTGTGCATGACCATGAACAGCGAAACACCCTGTGCGCGAGCCAGACCCGCGAGCTGGGCATGCAGTTCGGCCGGGATCTCGAAGGTGACGCGAGAGCCGTGGAAGCTCTGCACCGGCGGGCGCGGGCGATCGGCCGGGAGGTCCAGCTGGTCGGGCAGACCCGCCAGAGCGCCACGCCAGTAATCGATCTGCCGCGCGGCCATCGACTCGGAGTCGGACTCCGAACCCAGCATCTCGCGCTGCCAGATGCCGAAATCCTGGTACTGCACCGGCAGCGGGGCCCACGCGGGCTCCTGACCGGCCACGCGCGCCAGGTAGGCGGCGGTCATGTCGCGCGAGAGCGGGCCGAAGGAGAAGCCGTCCGCGGCGATGTGGTGCACGACGAACGCGACGGCCAGATCGACCTCGCCGGTGTCGGACTCGGCAGGGCGGCCCGGCTCGGCGGCGACGCGGAAGACCCGCACCCGGATCGGCAGCTGCGTGGACACGTCGAACCCGGTGGAAGCGAATTCCGCCAGCGCCGAAGGCAATTCGGTCTCGGCGATATCGATGACCTCGATGCCCAGATCCACCTCGGACATCGGCAGCACCTGCTGGTACCCGCCGTCACCGGACTCGGGGAAGACGGTACGCAGCGACTCCTGGCGCTCGACCACATCGGTCAGCGCCAGCTGCAGGGCATCGATGTCGACCTGTCCGCGCAACCGCACCATGAACGGCAGGTTGTAGGTCGGGACGTTCGGGTCGAACTGGTTGAGGAACCACATGCGCTGCTGCGCGAGCGACAGCGGAACGCGCTCGGGGCGTTCCTGCGCGACCAGCGGTGGACGCGAGACATCCGACGGCCCCGCGGCTTCCACGCGCGCGGCCAGCCCGGCGACGGTCGGGGTCTCGAACAGCGCGCGCACACCGATACGGGTCGAGAACGCGGCCGAGATCCGCGCCACCACCTGGGTGGCGACCAGCGAGTTGCCGCCCAGATCGAAGAAGTTGTCGTCGACGCCGACCCGGTCGTGGCCGAGCACATCGGCGAACACGCCCGCCACGATCTCCTCGGCGGCGGTGCGCGGGGCCCGGTAGCCGGCGGCGTCGGCGCTGAACACCGGCTCGGGCAGGGCCTTGCGGTCCAGCTTGCCGGAAGTGTTGAGCGGGAACGCCTCCAGCACCATGATCGAGGCCGGGACCATGTAGGTCGGCAGCTTCTCCGCGGCGAAGCGGGTCAGCTCCGCTGGGTCGATGCTCTGGCCCGGCACCGCAACCACATAGGCGACCAGCTGCTGACCGGTCGCGGTGTCCATCACCAGGACGGCGGCCTGGCTGACGGTCGGATGCGCCAGCAGGTCGGTCTCGATCTCGCCGAGCTCGATGCGCTGACCGCGGAACTTCACCTGGAAGTCGGTGCGGCCGATGTACTCCAGCGCACCGGACTCGTTCCAGCGCACCAGGTCACCGGTGCGGTACATGCGTTCGGACGTCCCGAACGGGTTGGCCACGAAGCGATCCGCGCTCAGGTCCGGACGGCCCTTGTACCCGCGCGCCAGCTGGCGACCGCCCAGGTACAGCTCACCCGAAGCGCCGATGGCGGCGGGCCGCAGCCGCGAATCCAGAACGTAGACTTCGACATTCCACTCGGGCACACCGATCGGCACCGTGACGGTATCGGCGGCGGTGTTCTCCCAATAGGTCACCGAGACCGCGGCCTCGGTGGGGCCGTACAGGTTGTGCAGGCCCGCGTCGGTGATCTCGCGGAAGCCCGCACCGGTCTCCGGCGGCAGCGCCTCACCGATCACGAAAACATACTTCAACGAGGCACATTGGGCCCGCGTCGCATGGGCGACGAACACCGTCAGCATGGACGGCACGAAGTCGGTGACCGTGACGCCGTGCCGCTCGATCATGTCGGCCACGTACAGCGGGTCGCGATGCCCGTCCGGAGTGGCCACGACCAGCTTCGCGCCCACCAGCAGCGGCATGAAGTAGCCCCACAGCGACACGTCGAAGGTCTGCGCCGTCTTCTGCAGGTACACGTCGTCTTCGGTCATCGGATACTCGTCGAGCATCCAGAGTTCCTGGTTGACGATGGCGTGATGGGTGACCGCGACACCCTTGGGGCGGCCGGTCGAACCCGAGGTGTAGATGACGTAGGCGGTGTTGTCCGGGCGCAGCGGGGCGACGCGGTCGGCGTCGGTCACCGGCACGGGCGAGAACCCGGACACGTCGAGGGTGTCGATCTCCAAGCGCCGCACCGACTCCGGCAACTCGAGCGCGTCACGCGAGCTGGTCAACACGCAGACCGGTCCCGCGGACTCCAGGATGTAGGCCGTGCGATCGGCCGGATGATCCGGGTCGATCGGCACATACGCGCCACCGGCGCGCAGCACCGCGTGCATGCCGATGACCAGCTCCAGCGAACGCCGCATACCCAGGGCCACCAGCGATTCCGGCCCGACGCCGTCGGCGATCAGGTAGCGCGCCAGACGGTTGACGCGCTCACCGAACTCGGCATAGGTGAGCTGCTCGCCCTCGAACTCGACGGCGACCCGATCCGCGGACAACGGAATCTGCTTGTCCAGCAACGCCGGAAGGGTCGTGGTCGGCACCTCGTGCGCCGACTCGTTCCAGTCGAGCAGCGTGCGGAGCCGCTCGTCCTCGGTGGTGATGGGCAGACCCCAGACGGCCTGCTCCTCCCCCGCCGCCAGGAAGCGGTCGAAGAACTCCAGGAAGCGCGCGTGGTGGGACTGCGTCTCGCCCTCGGAGTACAGGTTGGGGTTGGTCTCGAAGTCGATGTGGTTCCGGGTGCCCTTCACCGACTGGTAGAAGTTGACGCCCAGGTCCTCGATGGAACCGGTTGAGAGAACGCTGTACTCACCGGTGATGTCGCCGAGCACGACCTCGTTGTGGAACAACATGATGTTGACCCACGGGCCGAAGAACTGCGCGCCGACGTCGCCGCCGGTGAACTCGCCCGCGCTGTCACGGCGAATGTCCTCGGCGCGATAGCGCTGGTGGCGCAGCGCGCCCGACACCGCGACCGTCACCTGTCCGAGCAGTTCCGACACCGTGGTGCCGTGCCCGACGTGCAGGCGCAGCGGCACGATGTTCGACGCGGCGCCGCCCGAGCGGCGCATGATCGCGGTCGTACGCGCGGTCACCGGGAGGCTGAGGATGACGTCCTCGTTGCCGGTCCACTGCGCCAGGTAGGCGGCGAACCCGGCGATGAGCAGACCCGCGGGCGAGGATTCGTGGCGGGCCACGGCGGCGTCCAGCAGCGAGGACTGATCCCCGGTGAGCGCGCCGGTGGCGATCCGGTTGATGGCGGCCGGCGGCGCGGAACGGCCGACCAGGCTGGTGCCGTCCTCGAGCCCGGCGACCCGCTCGGCCCAGTACTCCTTGTCGGCCTTGAATCGACTGGACTCGCGGTAGGCGAACTCCTGCTCGACCAGCGTCGGCAGATCGGTGAGCTTGTGCGGCGCGGGCTCCACGCCCTTCACGAACGCGGTGTACAGCTCGGCGACCCGGGTCAGGTAGGTGACCGCGCCGAAACCGTCCAGCACGATGTGGTGAATCCGCGCGTACCAGTAGTAATGGCCGTCGGCCAGTTTCAGCATGGCCGTCTTGATCAGACGGTCGCGGGTCAAGTCCAGCGGGGCGGAGTACTCGGCACGCATCCACGCGTGGGCCGCCGCGGCCGGATCCGCTTCGCCGGTGAAGTCGACGTGGTAGATGGTGCGGTCCAGCGAGTGGTCCACCATCTGCATGGGCTCACCGTCGCGTTCGACGATGCGCAGGAAGCCCGACCCGAACTCCTCCGAGCCGTGCACCATGGCGCGCTCGAGCAACTCGATGTCGAGCTCGCCGCGCAGCTCCACGTACTGGGCGATATTGATCGGTACCTGCGGGTCCAGGTGCTGGGAGTACCAGATACCGAGCTGTGCAGGAGACAGCGGGAAAAGCGCGCCCGAGCCCGGTGCGATTTCGCTGCCAGCTTCGCCGTTGCCGCCGAAATCCAGCCGGTTCAACCCAAACCTCGCTTCCGGAACACCACGCAGCGCAGCGTTCCCCGCCATAAACCCGAACAGGACGCCAACCGCTTCAGCGTGGCGTCCAGTGCTCGGGGCTCACTACAAAGTAAATTGAGACTCCCTGGGGTATCCCCCAAGCTGGCCGATCTTGTTACATGGGCGCGACCACACCCACCGGCCATTGCCGGGCCACAGTCGCAATCTTGGTGACGGACACTCGATCCAATCTACCGTCAGCGCGCAAGCCGCAACCATAAAGGGCCATAGCCCTTCGCTATCATCCCTTTTCGGCCATTCAGCCAGTGATGTGCGACCTATCCCGGGCGGGATCGTACAGGTGCGACTGCGCGCAGTTGACCGATTCCGCCAGCGCCCGACCGACCAGGATGACCGCGGCCCGCCGCAGGTCAGCGGCCTCTACCCGGTCCGCGATATCCGCGAGAGTGCCGCGCAGCACCTGCTGTTCGGGCTGGGTCGCGCGATACACCACAGCAACCGGGCAGTCCGCCCCGTAATCGGGCGTCAACTCCTCTGTCAGCGCTCGGATCCGCGTGATAGCCAGATGCAATATCAAGGTCGCCCGGGTCCGCGCGAAGTTCGCGAGCGACTCCGATTCGGGCATAACGGTCGAACGCGCCTGTGTCCGAGTCAACACCACCGACTGCACCTGCTCGGGCACCGTCAGCTCCGCGCCCAGCAGCGCCGCCGCCGCGGCATACGCGGGCACCCCCGGGGTCACGTCCCACGGAATCCCCAGCGCGTCCAGCCGCCGCTTCTGCTCGGTGAGCGCCGAATATACGGACGGATCCCCCGAGCACAGCCGGGCCACGTCCTTGCCCTCGGCGTGCGCTCGCGCACAGTGCGCGATGATCTCGTCCAGATCCAGCTTCTGTGTATCGATGAGCTCGGCCTCGGGCGCACAGTGACCCAGCACCTCGGGATCCAGATAGGTCCCCGCGTACAGGCACATCGGCGACCGCCGCAGCAGCTCCACGGCCCGCACGGTCAGCAGATCCGCCGCTCCCGGCCCGGCTCCGATGAAGTGCACTGTCATCGGCCGAGTCTCGCATACGCCGTCAGAACCGCCCGACGGCCACCAGCACCGCGATCGCGAACAACACCACGTTCGACAGCGACCGCCCATATTCACCCCGCCGGATGTGAACGCCGAATCCGCCGACCATCACGACGGCCAGCCCGACCGCTGCGATCGGCGTCAGCACGCTCGCGATCCCGGTCGCCCAGGGCAGCACCACCCCGAGCCCGCCCGCGATCTCCACCGCCCCGATCCCCCGCACCGCCCCCTGCGACATGTCGTCCACCCACGGCATCCCCCCGCGCAGCTTCTCCTTGGGCAGCGCCGCCTTCGCAACGCCACCGAGAACGAACGACAGCGCCAGCACGACCTGCCCGATCCACAGCCATGAATTCATGCGTTTCTTTCCTTCTCGTACGCCCAGCTCGCCGCGACCGAATCCGCGACGCGATCGATGAGTTCCCGGTCTCCGTCACCGCCGAGCATGGTCAGCCAGAGGAAGACCGGTCCCGCGAATTGCGCGTGCGCCCAGCGCAGCTCGGGCAGGCAGGTCAGCTCGCCGCGCGCGACGGCCCGCTCGGCCACGGCAGTGATGAGCTCGCGCTCGGGCAGCAGGCAGACCTGCTCGAACACCGCCTGCAGCGCGCCGTCGTGCAGCAGATCCGCCATCATCTCCGGCAGCACGGCCCGGACCCGCGAATGCGCCATGCGCGCAACGAAATCCGCCGCCACCTCCGCCAGATCACCACGCAGGCTTCCGGTGTCGACGTAGTCACGCGGCCGCAGATCGCCGATCAGATGATGCAGCGCCAGGGCGGCCTTGGACGGCCAGCGCCGATACAGCGCGGCCTTGCCCACCCCGGCCCGGGTGGCCACGTCCTGCATGCGCAGTCCCGCGTAGCCCACCTCGGCGAGCAGCTCCTCGGTCGCCTCCCGCACGGCGCGATCGGTGTCGGCCGACATGGGCCTGCCCGGCCGCGGCCCCTCAGATACGGAACTCATGGTTCCGAATTTAACACATAACGGAACCGCAGGTTCCGTAAGTGAGATTTCAGCCGCTGACCTTGAAATCGGTCAGCACTTTGGTGGGCCGCAGCCGCACGACGAGTTCGCCGGGCACGGCATTGCGCTCACCGAATTCCTGGGCGCGATCCGCGCCCATGTAGCGCGCGCCGATCTCGGTCGCGGTGCGCAACAACTCCGCCGGCTCCTCCGAGACCTCGGCCACACCTTGCACCTGCACGAAGGAGTACGGCGGCTCGGCCACATCCACGACCAGTGTCAGCCGCCCGTCCCGCAGGATCGACCGCCCCTTGGCGGTGTCCTTGCCGGTGTTGAAGACGATCTCGTCGCCTTCGAGCACGAACCAGATCGGCGCGACCAGCGGACGGCCGTCGCCGGCCACGAACGCCAGCTTGCCGGTCCGGGTGCCCTCGGTCAGGAAATCGCGTACACGCTGATCGGACAGTGAGGCCATGGGCCACACCGTACGACCTCAGATGGCCCCGCGCTCGCGAGCCCTGGCCACGGCGGAGGTTCGGGATTTCACGCCGAGCTTCGAATAGATGTGGACCAGATGGGATTTGACGGTGGTCTCGGAGAGGAACAGGCGCTTGCCGATCTCGCGGTTGGAGTGGCCGTCGGCGACCAGGCGGAGCACCTCGATCTCGCGGGGGCTCAGGGTGGTGTCGGGCTTGCGGACCCGGGTCATCAGCCGGGAGGCCACCGACGGGGACAGCACGCTCTCGCCCTCGGCGGCCGAGCGGACCGCGGCGAGGAGTTCGGCGGGCGGGGTGTCCTTGAGGATGTAGCCGACCGCGCCCGCCTCGATCGCGCCGAGGATGTCGGCGTCGGTGTCGTAGTTGGTGACCACCAGGACATTCGGCGGATTCGGGAGGTCGCGCAGGGCGGCCGTGGCGTCCGCGCCGGACTTGCCGGGGCCGAAGCGGAGATCCATCAGGACCAGATCGACCGGGGTCGTGGAGCAGAACGCCACGGACTCTTCGGCGGTCGCCACCTCGCCCACGACTTCGATGTCGTCGGAATCGGTTTCGGTGACGCTGGAGTCGAGCAGGGCGCGCAGGCCCGCGCGGACGATCGCGTGGTCGTCGGCGAGGAGGATGCGGATCATTCGTCCTCCAAGGGGAACGAGACGGTGACGGCGGTGTGGCCCGGTTCGGATTCGACGTCCATGGTGCCGCCCTGTTGTTCGACACGGCTGCGCATGGCGTTGAGACCGAAACTGCCGGAGGGTGATTCGGCCAGCACCGCGGGATCGATGCCCACACCGTCGTCGACGACGTCCAGGTGCACCGCGTCGTCGGCGTAGGTGAGGGTGATCCGCATGCGCTGAGCGTGGGCGTGGCGCACCACATTCGAGACCGCGCCCTGCGTGATGCGCACCAGGGCGGCCTCGATCGGCATGGGCAGCCGCTGCGGGTCGCCCTCGACGAGGACCTGCGCGTCCAGGCCGGGCGCGGCGGCGCGCTCGGCGACGCGGGTGAGCGCACCGGCCAGGGAGTGCCCCTCGAGCGGGGCCGGCGTGAGTTCGGCGATGAGATGACGGGTTTCGACCAGGCTGTCGGCGGCGGTCTCGCGGGCGAGCCGAATCTTCTCCAGCGCGGGATGATCCGGCGCCGCGCGCTCCACCGCGTGCAGCAGCAGCTGAATGCTGCTGAGCCCCTGGGCGACCGTGTCGTGGATCTCCTGGGCCAACCGTTCCCGCTCGGCCATCTTGCCCGCGGTGCGCTCCTGCTCGGCGAGAGTGTTTCTGGTGTCGAGCAATTCGTCGATGAGGCGCTGGCGTTCGGCGGCCTCCCGGAACAGCGCCCCGTAGCCCAGCCCGATGGCGACCGCGACCAGCGCGCCCAGCAGCGGGCCGATCACTCCGGCCAGGGTCCAGCCGCGGTGTGCCGCAAACCCGACCACCGACACCATGGTCGCGGCGGTCACCGCGATCAGTCCCCAATAGCGCGGCAGCAGATGCAGATAGAGGAAGAACAGCCCGAAGACGAGGTAGACCGCCAGCGGGGCGAAGGCCACCAGCGCCAGCCAGATCGCCGTCAGCACCGCGAGCCACACCCGCGCGCCGACCAGGTTGCGCCGGAACCGGCCCCCGATGAAGTAGACGCCGAGGAAGAGCACCGCCAGCACGACGATCACGGAGGGATGCGATCCGGCGACCACCTCCTGCACCGCGACCACCACGGTCAATGCCACCACCAGCGCGTGCAGACCGAGCTGCAGGGCGGAGAAGACCGGGGTGAGGGGCGAGCGATGCACGCGACCAGCTTATGCCCGGCTATTGCCCCGGCATCCATCGAAAGTAGGAAACGCCGCCGTGCCGTTGGCGGACCGGGTTTCGTTCGGCGGCGCGATGGCGCGGGGGGCTTTCCCCGACAGAGTGGAAGTATGTTCGTAGCACTCCGAGATCTGCGGGCCGCCCGCGGCCGCTTCCTCCTCATTTCCCTGGTGGTCACGCTGGTCGCGCTGCTGGTCAGTTTTCTCAGCGGCCTGACGGCCGGTTTGGCGCATCAGAACATTTCCGCCATACAGGCGCTGAACACCGGCACCGTCGTGTTCTCCGATACCGGCTCGTCCCCGTCCTTCGACGCCTCGACCCTGAGCCAGGAACAGGTCCAGACCTGGGAGCAGACCGGCGGCACCGTCGACCCGATCGGCATCAGCCGCACCCGCGCCACCCTGAACGGCGCGTCGCCCACCCAGGTGGCATTGTTCGGCGTGCAGGGCACCCCGTTCGGCAAGCGCGTGGCTACCGACTCCGGTTCGGTCATCCTGTCCAAGGCGGCCGCGAAGGATCTCGATGCCGAGGCCGGTGACACCGTCGAACTCGGCGCTGCCGGCTACACCGTGCAGGGCGTGACCGACGACGACTGGTACGCGCACACCCCCGTGGTGTGGATGACCTTGTCGGACTGGCAGACCCTGAACCCGCACGCCGGTGCGGCCACCATCCTCGCCGTCTCCGGCGTCAGCGACGAGAAGGCCGTGAACGCCACCGCGCACACCACCACGACCAGCGCCAAGGATTCGCTGTCCGCGATGGCGTCCTACAAGGCCGAGAACGGCTCGCTGACCCTGATGACGGTCATGCTGTTCGCCATCTCGGCGCTGGTGATCGGCGCGTTCTTCACGGTGTGGACCGTGCAGCGGCAGCCGGACATCGCGGTCCTGAAGGCGCTCGGCGCGACCACCGCGTCGCTGATCCGAGATGCCTCGAGCCAGGCCCTGATCGTGCTGCTGCTGGGTGTCGGCGCCGGCGTCGGCATCACCGTCGTCGCGAGCCTGTTCATGGGCGGCGCGGTGCCCTTCGTGCTCAGCGTGAGCACGACGCTGTTCCCCGCCGCGGCCCTGATCGCGCTCGGCCTGCTCGGTGCGGCCTTCGCCCTGCGCTTCCTGGTCACCACCGACCCGCTCACCGCCCTGAACCAGGCCCGCTGATGACCCCGTTTCCCTTGCCTCCCAGGAGTATCGCGATGACCAACGCCCTCACCGTCTCGGACCTGACCCTCACCTTCCCCGACGGCGCGGACCGCATCACCGCCCTGAACCACGTCGACCTGCACGTGGCCGGGGGCGAGATCGCCGCCATCACCGGCCCCTCCGGCTCGGGCAAGTCCACCCTGCTGGCCAGCGTCTCCACCCTGCTGCGTCCCGACTCCGGCCGCGTCGAACTCGAAACACCCACGGGCACCCTGGATCTGGCGAACCTCAGCCGCCGCGACGCCGCGACCCTGCGCCGCGATTCGATCGGCATCGTCTTCCAGCAGTCCAACCTGGTTCCCGCGCTGACCGCCCTCGAGCAGCTCGAGGCCATGGCCCACCTGGGCCAGAGCCTGTTCGCCTCCCCGGCCAAGCGTCGCGAAGCCCGTTCGCGCGGACGGGATCTCCTGGCCGCGGTGGGCTTGTCCGGTCACGAGAACAAGCGCCCCGCCCAGCTGTCGGGCGGCCAGCGCCAGCGCGTGAACATCGCGCGCGCCCTCATGAACGATCCGGCCCTGCTGGTCATCGACGAGCCGACCAGCGCCCTGGATCAGGAGCGCGGCGCGGCCATCATCGACCTGATCGTCGGCATCGTCCGCGAGCACGGCGCGGCGACCCTGCTGGTCACCCACGACCTGTCGCACCTGGACCAGATGGATTCCGTCTACCGCATGGTCGACGGGGTCCTCACCCGGCAGCAGGCGGCCCTGGCCGCCTGAACGAGGCGAATACCCGTCACCCCGCGACGCTCCGCGCGGCCCGCTCACCGATCCGCCGGATCTCCTCGATCAACTCTTGCGGCCCGTGCACCCGGATCTCGAAACCCAACTCCAACAACCGATGCGCTACCCATTCGGGAAGGTCGTCGCGCCGCATGTCGAAGACGCAGGCGTCCTCGCCCCGAGGCACGACATCGCCCGGCCCCTCCCCCAATCTGCCGATCACCTTCGAGGCGGGACCGGCGATGTCCACCAAGTAGTGCAATCCCGGAGCGCCCCAATCGGTTCGGGCACCGAGGACATAAGCCGCCGGATCGGCGGCGGGCAACTCCCGAGGCGCGAACCGGGCGCCGGTGGCCTGTGCGCGCTCGATCCGATCGACGCGAAAGACCCGCCAATCGTTCCGGTCGAGATCGAATCCCACGAGATACCAACGGTGTTTGTGCGGCACCAGCCCCACCGGCTCGATATTCCGACGCGTCTCGTCACCACCCGCCGACGAGTAGGCGAACCGAACTCGCTCCTTGTTGGTAATCGCCGCGGCGAGCGTAGTGAGCAATTCGGGATCGATCGGATTCGTGGACGCACCGGGCGAGACGGTGGCCGCCCCCAGTACTCGCACCCGCCGCCGAAGTTTCGCCGGAAGCACTTGCTCGAGCTTGGTGAGCGCCCGAACGGCGGCCTCCTCGATCCCGGCGATAGCTGAACCCGCCGCGGCCCGTAGGCCGACGGCGATCGCGACGGCTTCGTCGTCATCGACCAGCAGCGGCGGCATGGCGGCTCCCGCGACCAATCGGTAGCCGCCGGTAGCGCCCATGGTCGCCTCCACGGGATACCCGAGCTCCCGGAGCCGATCGATATCGCGGCGAACCGTGCGGTCGGTGACGCCGAGTCGCTCGGCCAGTTCACTTCCGGGCCATTCCCGCGGGGTCTGCAGAAGGGACAGCAGCCGCAGCAGCCGTGCCGGCGTATCGCTCATGAACTCCACCTTCCGCTCCAAATAGGACCAGACTAGTCCTAGATAATTCCTCCATTGCCCATACGCACAGCACCGAGTTCCGCCCGTTCCGCCTCGCCCGCGCCCGCTGGTCGGCACAGCTGCCGGGCCAGCAGCGGGGCCGCCAAGTTCCGCTAGCCATCTTTCTTGACCGATCGGTCTAAATACTCGTAGAGTGCCGGCATGGCCAGGACCAAGGAGTTCGATCCGGACACCGTGTTGCGCCGCGCTCTCGAATTGTTCTGGGAGCGTGGCTACGACGCGACGTCGATGTCGGATCTGGTTGAGCATCTTGGGATTGCCAAGGCGAGCATCTACGCCACCTTCGGGGGCAAGCGCGAGCTGTATCTGAAGTCCCTCGAGCGCTACCTGGAGAGCACCGATCCGGTGATCATGGCGGAGCTGTCGCAGCCCGGCCCGGTCATGCCCGCGGTGCGCGCGCTGGTCGAGCGGTTCATTCGCGAAGCCTCCAGTCCGGACTCGTATTTGGGCTGCATGGTCGTGAACAGCGCGGTCGAGATGGCCAGGCGCGACGAGGCGGTCGCGCGGCTGGTCGAGTCGAGTTGGGCACACCTGGAGACGACGCTGAACTCAGCGCTGCTGCGCGCCAGATCGCAGGGTGAACTGTCCATGGAATCGGACCCGCGCGCCCTCGCCCGATTCCTGCTGGTGTTCTTCCAGGGCATCCGAGTTCTGGAGCGAACACCGGATTCCGCTGCACGCCTGCGTGATGCGGCGAAGATCGCCGTATCCGCCCTCGGCTGAACAGGTTTGCGAGTTATCCACAGCCGTTTTGCCCCTCTTCAATCAAGACCGATCGTTCTACATAAGGAGCCGCAGTCTCATGAGCGCCCGTTTCGATGAAAAAACTGTGCTGATCACCGGTGGCGCCGGAACGATCGCCGGGGCGACCGCGCAAGCCTTCGCCGACCGCGGCGCGACCGTGGTCCTGGCCGGCCGCGATGCCGATCAGCTCGCTCGCGCGGCCGCGGAAATCCGCGCCGACGGCGGCAAGGTCGACTGGGTGACCGCCGATGTCACCGACGCCTATCAGGTCGAGGCCATGGTCGAGGAGGTCGTGCGCCGGCACGGCGGTCTGCACGTCGCGTTCAACAATGCCGGAATCCTGGGCACCCCGGCGCCCGTGGGCGACCTGGAGGACAACGACTGGCATCGGGTGCTGGACGTCAACCTGACCGGTGTCTTCTTGTCCATGAAGCACGAGATCGCGCATATGCGCGGCAATGGCGGCGGCGTCATCGTGAATATGGCGTCGAATATCGGCACGCACGGCCGCCGCCCGGGATTGGCCGCCTACGCCGCGTCCAAGGCTGCCGTCAGCGTCCTGAGCCAGACCGCGGCTCGCGACCATATCGGCGAGGGCATCCGCATCAATGCGGTGAGCCCGGGTGCGACCGATACTCCAATGTCGTTCCGCCCCGGCGAAACTCGCGCGGATCGCGACGCGCGCATGGCCACCGCGAATCCGATCGGCCGGGTCGGCGACCCGGCCGAGATCGCGGCGGCCGTGGTGTGGCTGGCCTCGCCCGAGTCGAGTTTCGTCATCGGACACGATCTCGTCATCGATGGCGGCGCGACCGCCTGAGCCCTCACAGTTCAATTGCCGACACCGCGAGCTTTCAATAGCAAATTCGCAGTGGGTTGTTGAACCGGCAGACATCCCCTTGTCACCTGCACTGACTAATCTGCTTGGAATTCGCAGGTCGCGGTATTAGGAGCAGTAGCGATGAGGGACACACTGCCATCCAAGAACCAGGTCCTTCAGGCTTGCCGAGGGACCGATGAACCCGGGCACCCGCTACTACGCGCCGCGCACGATCTCACCGCGCTCCATGAACGCCTACTCGGTGCGGAATCGGACGAAATTCTCGAACTCGACACGGTCCGAGCCGATTTGGTGAATGAGATCGATTGCTGGGTCACCACTCAGCTCCCCCCGTCGCACGGCGCGGCGCGGGTGCACACCGAAACCCTGGGTGCGGTCATCGACCGCCTGGCCCGGCTCACCGCCGCCGCCTACGCCGCGCTCGCCCGCCAATCCGGCCGGGAACTCACCATCGCCTGGGAGCACCTGGCCGAATTGGCGGTCGGCTACGAGGATTTGGCGTCCGAGGTGACTACCGGCCGCCGCCGGTTACCCGGCACGCACTGACATCCGTTCGGCCTTGTCGGTTTCATCGAGCCAGCACCCTTCCACCGCCGCCAGGGTGAAGGCCAGCAGCTGTTCGGTGTCATAACCCAGCGCCTCGTGCAATACCCGGAAGTCATTGGTCGGGTCGGTGCGCCGCAATCCGGCTCGCCCCGCCGGCGCGCAGGAATTCGTCCACGACCTCGTGACTGTCGATGTCGTACAGATCAGCGGCGCCGCGCCCGCCCGGCGGAGCGACCCCGTATTTGCGGGCCGGATCCAGCACCGTCCCCGGCAGCACGGACCCGGTCGGATGACAGTGCAGACTGACCTTCGGCAACATCCGAGAGGGAATGCTCAAGGCCGCTCCCCCCGCTGCGCCGCCAGCACCCGGGCCGCCTCTCGCGGTGCGCTCGTATTCGGTTGCAGGTAGCGCGAACCCGCCAATTTGACGCGCAGATGCTCGGCCACCGTGACCGGCTCGTATTTGCTGCCCTCGCCGATGCACGACGGCAGCGTCTCGATGACCGCGTCGGCATTCCCGTCGCAGAAGTAGGCAGCGCTGCGGCGGCGCTCGATGGTCCCGTTCACCACCGGCGGCTTCACCCGATGCAGCGTGGACAGCCAGCGTTCATTGGTCCAGCGGGCCATGAGATCACCGAGATTGACCAAGAGCGCCCCGTCCGCGGGCACGACGTCGTGCCAGACTCCGTCCGCGCCGAGCACCTGCAATCCCGCGACCTGATCGGCCCACAGCACGGTGAGGATCCCGTAATCGGTGTGCTCGCCCATGCCGGTGAGCTCGCCGTCGATGTCCACCGTGCCCGGCGGCAGCGCATAGTTGTTCATGCGCAGGACATCCTGCGAGTGGTCGATGAACGGTTCGAAGTATCCGTCGGGCAACTCCAACGCCCGGGCGAACGCCGTCGCCAACGTGCGCGCGACCCGAGCGGCCTCGGCGAAGTACGCTTCCACCGGCTCCCGGAATCCCGGAATCTCCTCCGGCCACACGTTTTCGGCGTAGTCGAGGATGGACAGATCCAGCCCCGGATGCTCGGAGGCCGCGACACCGATATTGAACGCCTCGAAGAAGTCGTTCATCCGCGACGCCTGCGCCACGCCCAGACTCAGGCTCAGACTCTCGCTCTTGGGCGGGGAATAGCCCCGGTTGATCGGCGGTGGCACCCGATACCGCTTCTTCACCGTCAATTCCATTCCGAAGAAGCGGTCGAGGGCGGCGGCGAAGTTCTCCAGGATTTCCTGCGGCACACCGTGTCCGACGACCTGCATGAACCCGACCGTGCCGGCGGCCTCGTCGATCGCGCGCGCCACCGCATCGCGGGCTTCGCCATCGCCGTCGGTGACGAAGGCGGTGATATCGATGATCGGTACTTCGAATGTCATAGTTCTTCCTTCCGAGCGGGACGAGCGGAAAAAGCCAGGTAGTCGATGATGTAGATGGCGGCCCAGGGCGCGAACCAGACGATCATGAACAGCAGGAAGTTGCTGACGAAGGTGTTGAAGTTCGCCGAGAGCACCACGAGCAGCGCGACTTTCAGGCCGGTGGAGCTGACCGCGAAGGCGGTGGTCCCGGCGGCGGATCCGGGCAGGCTGGCCAGCCCGGTGAGCGACCAGGCGCGGGGCGGGCTGGGGTGGTGGTGACTGGCGGGTCGCCATCGATGACCGACATCGGGCACGCTCCGAGTAAAACAGGAGTGATAAGTGACAGCAATCAGATTGGCGGTCTTGTATGGCGTGAACGTTCACCCGAGTCACGATCGCGTTAACGCCCGCATGGTCGCGCGAAACCCGGATCGGGCACACTGGCCTGTGTGAACGACACTGCCGCCACCCCTAGGGACCCCGATGAGGCCACCCTGGCCGGACTGGTCGGGAGCATGGTCCGGGAACTGCGCGAGAAGTCAGGGCTGTCGATGCGCGAGCTGGCCAAGCGCGCGGGCATCAGCCAGCCGTTCCTGAGTCAGATCGAACGCGGGGTCAGCGCGCCCTCGATGGTCACCACCTATCGCCTGGCCACCGCGCTCGGGGTGACGCCCGGCGATCTGCTGCCCGCACCCGAGTCCGAGCGGGTCACGGTGGTGCGGGCCGATGAGGGCCTGCGGCTCCCCGTCGGCGACCGCCCCGACGCCGCGGTGGGCCGGGCGCTGCACATGCGCCCGAACAGCCCGCTGGAAGTCATCGAATACCTGGTGGAGCCGGGCCAATTCATTGGCGGCTGGTTCGAATCCACCGGCGTGACCGGCGTGTACGTGGTGTCGGGCCAGCTGGAGGTGGAGCTGGTCGGGGTGGGACGGATTCGCCTGGGCCCCAGGGATTTCGTCGACTTCCCCTCGACCATCCGGGACCGCTGGCACCTGGTCGACAACCAGCCGGCCCACGTCCTGCTGGTCATCGCCCAACCCCGCTGAGCCCGGCCGCTACCGCTTCCGGGCGGCGTACCAGTCCAGCAGCGCCGGATCGTCGACGGCCGTCGGAGCCACCACCCGGCTCGGGTCCGCGCCCTGGAGCAGCTTCTTGATCGGCACCTCGAGCTTCTTGCCGGTGCGGGTGTGCGGAATGCCCGGCGCCTCGATGATGTCGTCGGGCACGTGCCGCGGCGACACCTCCGCGCGAATGGTCGCGTTGACCCGCCCCTTCACCTCGTCGGTGAGCTCGACACCTGGTGCGAGAGTGACGAAAAGCGGCATCCAGTAGTCGCCCTCGGGCAGTTCGACGCCGATGACGAGGGCCTCGGCGATCTCCGGGAGCGCCTCCACGGCCTGGTAGATGTCGGCGCTGCCCATCCGGATGCCCTGGCGGTTCAGGGTGGAATCCGAGCGGCCGTGCACGATGATGCTGCCGTGCTCGGTGATGGTGATCCAGTCGCCGTGCCGCCAGACACCGGGGAACATCTCGAAATAGGCTTCGCGATAGCGGGACCCGTCCGGATCGTTCCAGAACGACACCGGCATGGACGGCATCGGCTCGGTGATGACCAGTTCCCCGACCTCGTCGCGAACCGGCCTGCCCTGTTCATCCCAAGCATCCAGTGCGACACCGAGATACGGCGCGGACAGCTCACCCGGCCACACCGGAACCGTGCGCACGCCGCCGATGAACGCCGACACCACGTCGGTGCCACCGCTGATGGAAGCGACCGGCACGTGCTCGCCCACATTGTCGCGCAGCCACAGCGACGAGGACGGCGGCAGCGACGAGCCGGTGATGCCGACCAGCCGCAATGCCGAGAGATCATGATCGGCGCGCGGGACCGATCCCGCCTTCGCGCACGCCAGCACATATCCGGGACTGGTCCCCAATACGGTCGCACCGGTCCGGGAGGCCAACTGCCACAGCGCATCCGGAGTCGGCGCGGCCGGGCTGCCGTCGTAGCAGACGATCGTCGCGCCGACCAGCAGCCCGGCGATCTGGAAGTTCCACATCATCCAGCTCGGGCTGGTGTACCAGAAGAACGTATCCTCGGGCCCGATATCCGACTGCACGGCAACGGCTTTCAGATGTTCGACCAGCACGCCGCCGTGCCCGTGCACGATGCCCTTGGGCTTGCCGGTGGTGCCGGAGGAGTACAGCACCCACAGCGGATGCGCGAAATCCACCTGCACGGTGTCGATGTCGACGTCTTCATCGCCCGGCTCGACCTGCTGCCAGGGCACCGTATCTGCCAGTTCCGCACCGATCCGCGAGACCAGCACCGTGGCCGCCAGCGAGGGCAGTCCCGCCCGCAGCGCCTCGATATCGGCGGTCTTCTCGTGCCTTTTCCCGCCGAACCGGTACCCGTCGGCGGTCACCAGCACCTTGGGTTCGAGCTGCCCGAGCCGGTCCAGCGCCGCCTGGGCGGAATAGTCCTGGCCGCAGGCACTCCAGACGGCGCCGATGCTCGCGGTGGCGAGGAAGGCGATCACCGCCTCGGGAATGTTCGGCAGATACCCGGCGACCCGATCGCCCGGCCCGATACCCAGCTCGCGCAGCGTGCGCGCGAAGGCCGCCGCGGTGGCGATCAGTGCGGCCCAGGAGATCTCGGTGATCTCACCGGTCTCGTCGACGGACAGGATCGCCGGCCGATCATCGCGGACCTGGCGCACCACCTGGTCGACGTAGTTCAGCGTGGTACCCGGAAACCACTGCGCTCCAGGCATATCCGAGGATCCGAGCACCTCGTCGGACCGCTCGCCCAGATCGAAGTAGTCCCAGATCGCGCCCCAGAACCCCGGCAGGTCATCCACCGACCACTGCCACAGAGCCCGGTAGTCCGGCAGGCTCAACCCGGTGCGCTTCTCCACGAACAGCGCGAAGCTCGTCACCTGCGCCTCGGCGATATCGACCTCACCTGGCACCCACTGTGGTTCCACCGCAATACCTCCTACGACGCGAATCCCGCGCTACCGGCCGTGGCCGCCCGCTGCACGATCCGCTCGGCATGCCGGATGACCGGCATGTCCACCATGCGTCCCTCGAAAGTGAAGACGCCGCGATGATTCGGCGCTTCGGCCAGTACCCGGCGTGCCCAGTCGACCTCATCGACCGCGGGCGCGTACGCGGTGCGAATGACCGGCACCTGGCTGGGATGAATGGCCACCTTGGCATCGAATCCGATAGCGACCGCGTCCAGCGACTCGGCCGCCAGCCCCGCCAGATCCTTGATGTCCAGGTACACCGAGTCCAGCGCGAACTTCCCGTACGCCTTGGCGGCCAGCAGCGATTGCGATCGCACGTGGCGCGCCACATCCCGATACCCACCGTCGGCATGGCGCGAGGAGTTCCCGCCCAGCGCCGCCACCAGATCCTCCGCGCCCCACATGACGCCGATGGCGTTGCGCACCATGACCGCCCGCCCGACCGCGAGCGCGCCCAGCGGGGATTCGATGAGCGCGATCACCTCGTAATCGGTCAGCCGCGTGATCTGTTCGGCCGACTCGCATTTCGGCAGCATGATGCGCCGGTAGTCGGTGCGCACCAGCGCGTCGAGGTCGAGCATGTGCTCGAGGGTCCCCGCGGCGTTCACCCGGACCACGGTGCGCTCGGGATCGAGCGGCGTGGCGATCAATGCCTCACGGGCCGCCGCCTTGTCCGCCTCGGCGACACCGTCTTCCAGATCGATGATCACCACGTCGGCGGCATCGAGCGCCTTGCCGTAACGCTCCGGCCGGTCGGCGGGGCAGAAAAGCCAAGCGGGCCCGGGCATTTCCCAGCTCATGCGGGCTTCTTCCTCACGAGGGTCTTCCGGACGGCGGTGGCCACGACGTCACCGTGCTGATTGCGTCCGGTGTGCGCGAAGGTGACGATCCCTTCGCCCGGACGGCTCTTGGATTCCCGTAGCTCGGTGACCTCGGTCTCCGCGTACAGGGTGTCGCCGTGGAAAAGCGGTTTGGGGAAGGCGATATCGGAGAAGCCGAGGTTGGCCACGATGGTGCCCTGCGTCAGTTGCGCCACCGACAGGCCCACCAGCGTGGACAGCGTGAACATCGAATTCACCAGCCGCTGATGGAAAGGCGGCAGCGCATCGGAGAACGCCGCGTCCAGGTGCAGCGCCTGCGTGTTCATGGTCAGCGTCGTGAACAGCACATTGTCGGCCTCGGTAATGGTGCGCCCCGGCCGGTGCTCGTACACGACCCCGGTCTCGAACTCGTCGAACCACAAGCCGCGCTGGACGACCCGCTTAGCAGAGCTCACAGCCCGAGCTCCCGCCCGATCAGCATCAACTGCACCTCCGTGGTGCCCTCACCGATTTCCAGGATCTTGCTGTCGCGATAGTGCCGGGCCACAGCATATTCGTTCATGAAGCCGTAGCCGCCGAAGATCTGCGTGGCGTCGCGGGCATTGTCCATGGCGGCCTCGCTGGCGACCAGCTTGGCGATGGCGGCCTGCTTCTTGAAGGGCTTGCCGGACAGCATGAGCGCGGCCGCGTCGTAGTAGGCGGTGCGGGCCATGTGGGCGCGCGCCTCCATGCGGGCGATCTTGAAGGCGATGGCCTGGTTGGCGCCGATCGGGCGGCCGAACGCCTGGCGATCCTTGGCGTAGCGGACGCTCTCGTCCACACAACCCTGCGCCGCGCCCACCGAGAGAGCCGCGATGGCGATCCGGCCCTCGTCGAGAATCCGCAGGAAGTTGGCGTAGCCGCGGCCACGCTCGCCGAGCAGGTTCTCCGCGGGCACCCGCACATCGTCGAACGAGAGCGGATGGGTGTCCGAGGCGTTCCAGCCGACCTTGTTGTACGCGGGCTCGGCGGTGAAGCCCGGGGTGTCGGTCGGCACGATGATGGTGGAGATCTCCTTCTTCCCATCCGTGCTGCCCGTCACCGCGGTGACCGTCACCAGCCGGGTGATATCGGTCCCCGAGTTGGTGATGAACTGCTTGGAGCCGTTGATGATCCAGCTGTCCCCGTCCAGCACCGCCGTGGTCCGCGTGCCGCCCGCGTCACTGCCCGCGCCCGGCTCGGTGAGCCCGAACGCACCCAGCGCCCGGCCACTGGCCAGCAGCGGCAGCCACTCCGCCCGCTGCTTGTCATTGCCGAACCGATAGATCGGCATGGCCCCGAGCGATACGCCGGCCTCCAGCGTGATGGCCACGCTCTGGTCGACCTTGCCCAGCTCCTCGAGCGCCAGGCACAGCGCGAAGTAGTCGCCGCCCATGCCGCCGAACTCCTCGGGGAACGGCAGGCCGAACAGGCCCATGTCCGCCATGCCCGCGATCACCTCGTAGGGGAAGCTGTGCTCGGCGTCGTGCTCGGCGGCGACCGGGGCCACCACCTGGTTGGCGAAATCGCGGACGGTGAGGGCGAGTTCGCGGTACTCGTCCGGCAGGGTTCCGGTGGACAGGAAGTCGGTCATGACGGAGTGTTCTCCTCGGCAGATTCATTCAGAGCGACGATGCGAGCCAGCGGCTGTTCGAGTTTGACCTGCGCGCCCGCTGCGACCAGCAGTTCGACGCGCCCGGCAATGGGGGCGGTGAGCGAATGTTCCATCTTCATGGCCTCGACCACCACGATCGGCGTCCCAGCGGCCACGACGTCGCCCTCGGCGACGGGGGTGGCGATGACGGAACCCGGCATGGGGCTGATGATTTCGGCGTCGCCGGCATGAGCTTCACCGGCCCGGATATCGACCTCGGCGACCTCGCGCAGCAGCGCGGTACCGGTGCGATCCGCCACCCAGATCTGACCCGGCTGGGTGGCGACACGGTAGGCGGTACGCAGCCCGTCGAGGGTCAAGGTCAAGGTATCGCCGTCGGAATCGACTGTCAGCGGCTGCTTTTCGCCATCCTCGAGCCAAGCGGTGGCGGACTCCGGGCTACCGGCCAGATACACATGCGCCGTCCGGTCGCCGCTGGTCAGCCGGATGCCGACGGCCGCGTGCTCCCCGACCCGCCAGCCCGTCGGCTGCTGCCACGGATCGGCCGACGCACCCGCCCACCGATCCAGCCAGAGCCGGGCCGCCGCCGCGATGAACTGCTCGTCACTGACCGCAGCCGGCGTGAAGTCCACGACCCGCCGATCCAGCAGCCCGGTATCCAGCCGCCCCTCGAGCACATCCGGGTCCGCCAGCAGGAACCGCGCGAAGTCGATATTGGTCCGCACGCCCAGAATCTGCGTATCCCGCAGTGCCGCGTCGAGCTTGGCGATCGCGGCCGCGCGATCCGCGCCACCGGCGATCACCTTCGAGAGCATCGGGTCGTAGTCGGTCCCGACCACGGTCCCGGCCCGCAGCCCCGAATCCACCCGCACGCCAGGCCCTTCCGGCTCCGACAGCGCCAGCACGGTGCCGCCGGTCGGCAGGAAGTCGCGGCTCGGATCCTCGGCGTACACGCGCGCCTCGATGGCGTGCCCGGTCAGCCGGATGTCCTCCTGGGCCGCGGCCAGCTTCTGCCCGGCGGCGATGCGCACCTGGCATTCCACCAGATCGACCCCGGTGACCAGCTCGGTCACCGGATGTTCCACCTGGAGACGGGTATTCATCTCCATGAAGAAGAACTCGTCGGGCCGATCCGCGGAAACGATGAACTCGACGGTGCCCGCGCCCACGTAATCCACGCTGCGGGCGGTATTGCACGCCGCCGCACCGATCCGAGCCCGGGTCGCGGCGTCCAGCAACGGCGACGGCGCTTCCTCGATCACCTTCTGATGCCGCCGCTGCAGGCTGCATTCACGCTCACCCAGATGCAGCACATGCCCGAACTGATCGGCCAGAATCTGTACCTCGATATGCCGGGGCCGCGTCACGAACCGCTCGAGGAACAAGGTGTCATCACCGAAGGCCGCACCCGCCTCGCGCCGGGCGCTGACCAGCGCCGCGGGCAGATCCGCCGGATCCTCCACCCGCCGCATCCCCTTGCCGCCGCCACCGGCCGACGGCTTCACCAGCACCGGATACCCGATCTCGGTGGCGGCAGCGATCAATTCCGCATCGGTGAGCCCGGGCTTGGCGATGCCGGGCACCACCGGCACCCCGTACTCGGCCACCGCGTTCTTGGCGGTGATCTTGTCGCCCATGACCTCGATGGCCCGCGCCGACGGACCGAGGAAGGCGATGCCCGCCGCCTCCAGCGCCGCCGCGAAGGCCGAATTCTCCGACAGGAAGCCGTATCCGGGGTGCACGGCCTGCGCACCCGAACGCACGGCGGCGGCCACCACCTTGTCGATGTTCAAGTACGACTCGCGGGCGGGCGCGGGCCCCAGCCGGACCGCCGTATCGGCCTCCCGCACGTGGCGGGCGTCGGCGTCGGCGTCGCTGTACACCGCGACCGATCGAATCCCCATGGCGCGCAGGGTGCGAATGACCCGCACCGCGATCTCGCCGCGATTGGCGATGAGCACGGTGTCGAACGAGACGGGGTGCGCTTTGTTCATCATGGTCATCACATCCGGAATACGCCGTAGGAGACGGGCTCGAGCGGGGCCTGCGCGCAGACCGAGAGGGCCAGGCCCACAACGGTTCTGGTATCGGCCGGGTCGATCACGCCATCGTCCCAGAGCCGGGCCGTGGAATAGTACGGATTGCCCTGCGCCTCGTACTGCGCCCGGATCGGGGCCTTGAACGCCTCCAGATCCGCCTCGTCCCGCCCGTTCTGCACGGTCGCCAGCACCGAGGCCGCCTGCTCGCCGCCCATGACCGAGATGCGGGCATTGGGCCACATCCACAGGAACCGCGGCGAATACGCGCGCCCGCACATGGAGTAGTTGCCCGCGCCGTAGGACCCGCCGATGACCACGGTCAGCTTCGGCACCCGCGCGCACGCCACCGCGGTCACCATCTTCGCGCCGTGCTTGGCGATGCCGCCCGCCTCGTAGTCGCGCCCGACCATGAACCCGGTGATGTTCTGCAGGAACAGCAGCGGAATCTTGCGCTTGTCGCAGAGCTCGATGAAATGCGCGCCCTTCATGGCGGATTCGGCGAAGAGCACACCATTGTTGGCGACGATCCCGACCGGGTGGCCGTGAATACGGGCGAATCCGGTGACCAGGGTCTTGCCGTATTCGGCCTTGAATTCCTGGAACTCGCCACCGTCGACGATCCGGGTGATGACTTCCCGCACGTCATAAGGCGTCCGCAGATCCACCGGCACCACGTCGTACAGCTCGTCCTGCGGCGCGATGGGATCCACCGGCGGCGCGACATCCCAAGGCGTCGGCGTCTTCGGTCCCAGCGTGGCCACGATGTTCCGCACGATCCGCAGCGCGTCCTGGTCGCTCTCGGCCAGATGATCGGTGACACCCGAAGTGCGCGAATGCAACTCGCCGCCGCCCAGCTCCTCGGCGGTCACGACCTCGCCGGTCGCCGCCTTCACCAGCGGCGGGCCGCCCAGGAAGATGGTGCCCTGATTGCGCACGATCACGGTCTCGTCGCTCATGGCGGGCACGTAGGCGCCGCCCGCGGTGCAGGAGCCCAGCACGGCCGAGATCTGCGCGATCCCCTTGGCGCTCATGGTCGCCTGGTTGTAGAAGATGCGCCCGAAGTGCTCGCGGTCGGGGAACACCTCGTCCTGCCGCGGCAGGTACGCGCCGCCGGAATCGACCAGGTAGACGCACGGCAGATTGTTCTGCAGCGCGACTTCCTGCGCCCGCAGGTGTTTCTTCACCGTCATCGGGTAGTAGGTGCCGCCCTTGACCGTCGCGTCATTGGCGATGATCACGCACTCGCGGCCCGACACCCGGCCGATGCCGCCGATGACGCCCGCGCCCGGGCATTCGTCGTCGTACATGCCGTTGGCGGCCAGCGGGGCCAGCTCCAGGAACGGACTGCCGGTGTCCAGCAGCTGGTCCACCCGCTGGCGCGGCAGCAGCTTGCCGCGCGCCAGGTGTCGTTCCCGGCTCTTCTGCGGCCCGCCCAGCGCACTGGCGGCCAGCCGCTCCCGCAGCTCACCCACCAGCGCGAGATGCGCGGCCCGGTTCCCGGTACGCGTGCCCTCGGTCAGCATTCGCTCCCCGCTCGGTTAGTCACCAATAACTGGAAAATAAGATAATCTTCACTAACTGAGTTGTCCAGCATCGACGAGAGGAGCCACGGTGAACAGCACGGAAACCGTTACCCTCACCCGTCGCGAGCAGCTCAAGGCGCAGCGACGGCAGCAGCTGCTGGACGCCGGGGCACGGCTCATCGCCGACCGCGGGTTCCTGGGGATGCGGCTCGACGATCTGGGCGCGGCGGTCGGCATCAGCGGGCCGGCGGTCTACCGGCACTTCCCGAACAAGGAAGCGCTGCTGGTCGAACTGCTGGTCGGAATCAGCCAGCGACTCCTGGACGGCGGCAAGGCCGTGGCCGAACAAGCGGGCACCCCGGAATCGGCCCTGCACGGCCTGATCGACTTCCACCTCGACTTCGCCCTGGGCGAGCCCGAACTCATCCGCATCCAGGACCGCGACCTGGAGAACCTGCCCGAATCGGCCCGCCGCCAGGTCCGGCGCACCCAGCGCCAATACGTCGAGGTCTGGGTCGCGGTGCTGCGCGAACTCCACCCCGATCTCCCCGAACCGGCCGCCCGCGTCCAGGCCCACGCCACCTTCGGCCTGATCAACTCCACGCCGCACAGCGCCCCGGCGACGCTCGCCACGCGGGCGCGACCGGTGCTGCGGCAGATGGCACTCGCCGCGCTGTCCTGAATTTCCCACTCATTCACGCCGAAATACGGATGTGATCTGCGCTGCACGCGATAGCGGGTCGTTTGACACGCCCCCATGAACACCGATCTACTGCGGCGTGAATTGCCTTACCGGAAAGCCGATTCCGTGACGCGGAATTTAGAACTCTGGTATGGCGCGCTACTGAAGGGTCGGGGAATACACGTGGCGAGACATCGCAGGCAAACAGGAACTCAGCGCTTGGCGGCGCGCGCGGCTATGGGCGTCGTCCCGATGGCCGCCCTCGTCACCGGCACCGCGGTCGCCCAGGCGGCCCCGCAATTCATCACCCCGCAGCCGGGCGTCACCAATCCGGCTCCGGCGCAACCGACTCCGAGCCCGGCCCAGCCCGGCGTGACGGACCCGCCGGCCGCACCCGCCGCCGTGCGCACCCCGCCCCCGGCCACCTATGTCTCGCCCGCCGATGACGCCAAGGGCGTCGCCCCGGACTCCGACTACAACGCGCCCATCCGCCAGGTCCCCCAGCACGACTACATCACCCCCATCCAGCCCGACACCCTGCACGCACCCGAGCCGACCCCGCAGGTCGCCGAGATCGTGCCGCAGCCCCGGGTCCTGCGCGCGGGCGATGTGTCCATCGAGGCTCCGGATCAGTTGAGCGCCGAGCAGATCGACCAGATCAATTCGACCTTCGCCCAGCCGGAAGCGCAGATCTCGCAGTTCGCGCGTTCGGTCGGCGTCGCCCCGAGCCGGGCCGACAGTGTCGCCTCGGGCGCGGTCGGCGGCGCGGTGACCGGTGCGCTGATCGGCTGCGCCGTCGGCAGCGCGCTCCAGATCGCGACGGCTCCGGTCGTGCTGTTCCTCACCCTGCCGCTCACCCCGCTCACCTGCGCCACCTGGGGCGCCACCGGGGGCATCGCGGGCGCGTTCATCGGCGCGGGCCAAGGCGGACTGCGATGAGGCGCGCGATGGCGGTGAGCGCACTGGCCGTGGGCGTCGCCTGCGGGGTCGCGGCAGCCGCGCCCGCACAGGCGAACCCCGCCCCCGTGACCGCCGTGCACGGAACCCAGAGCGGCATAGCGTATTCCGCGAGTCTGACTCCGGACGGCGTGGTCACCACCCTCGAATCCGGCACCTTCACCGCGAACACCGATGCCCGCGCGGTCATCGTCTCCGATGCCGCGGGCACGCCCGTCGCCGCCGTGCCGCTCAGCTTCACGGCCGCGGACCGGGAGATCACCCTGACGCCCGCCATCGAACAGAACGGGACCCGGCTCACGCTGCGCCCGACGGCCGCTCCGCTGCACGACATCGATTCCGATGCCCAGCAGCGCTGGAACGAGCAGGTTCAGCGCGGCGTCTTCGGCGCGCTCATCGGCGGCGCGATCGGCGGGGTCATCACGATTCCGTTCTGGATCTTCGTGCTGCCGCCGCTGCTCGGAATCGCCATCGGCGCGGGCATCGGTTTCCTCGCAGCGGGCGGACAGCCACTGATCGACGCGGGCATCGCCTACTTCACCGGACAGCCTTAGGCGGAACCGGAGATTCGAGCCTGGATCGCCGCCAGCCGGGCGGCGAATTCCGGGGACTCGAGCGAGGCCAGCTGCGGCACCACCTCGGTGCTCACGGCCTCGGCATGGGCCGCGATGGAGCGGGTGGCCCGCATGGTGCGCTTGGTGGTGATGAGCAGCTCGCGCGGGACATCGGCTGTGGCGGAGGCGAATTCGACGGCGGCCTCGACCAGGGCGTCATGGTCGCCGTCGACGACCCGATGCACGAGTCCGGCCTGCTCCGCGGCCGTCGCGGAGAGCACCTCGCCGAACAACGTCATGGCCGCCGCCTGCTGCGGGCCCACCGCGCGCTGCAGCATCCAGGTCATGCCGCCGCCCGGGTGGATCCCCAGCTTCAGGAAGCGAGCATCGAAGCGCGCCTTGGGATTCGCGAACCGGACGTCCGCTGCCAGCGCGAGGTTCAGCCCCGCGCCGACGGCTTGCCCGCCGACCGCCGCGACCGTCGGCAGCTTGCACCGCGCCACCGCGAGGAACCCCTCGTAGATGGCCCGCAGTCCCGCTTCCTTCGCTTCGCCCAGCGCGGTCAGGTTCGCGCCCGCGCAGAAGGCCGGGGGCGTGCCGGTCACCACCAGCGCGTGCACCGATTCGTCATGTTCCGCGTCGGCCACCGCGTCCGCGAGATCGGCGGACAGGTCCAGCGTCAACGCATTCCGCTTGTCGGGGTCGTGCACCGTCACGAGCGCCACCGAGTTCCGGCGCTCCACCTTGATCTCCGCCATGAGCCCAGATGGTAGCCCGGCTCACCCGCCGCGCAGTTCGCGCTCGGCGGTTCGCAACACCATGACGAAGCCGCCGCGCACGACGGGCAGGAACAGCCGGGTCCAGATGGGCGCCAGGAACGGCGCGGCGATCTCGAAGGTCGACGACCACCGCACCTTCGTTCCCGACGCACACGGCTCACAGGTGATGGAGCCCTCCTGATGTCGTAGCGGCGGAACGGAATTCAGCAGCCGATACCGCATCAGTCGCGGCGGCTCGTATTCGACGATCTCCTCGGTGAGCCGCAACAGCGGGGTCACCACCAGCCGCACCGCGCCCTCGCCGTTGCCCGCGGTGTGTCCCGGCCGCACCAGGGTGACGCGGCGAACCAGCGGGACCCGTTGGTAATTGGTGACATCGGTGAGCCAGTCGAAGACGTCGGACTGTGGGGCCGCGAGGGTGCGCTCAACACCAACCGTGCGCATGCGGGCAGCCTACGCCGCGCGCCCGCAACCAGCAGGAGATCAGATCATGCCTGGTGATTACCATTGCCGTATGACCGTCGAGGAGCAGCCGCAGCGCGTGATCCGCCGCCGCCCGAAGAACCGGCGCGCCCAGATCGCCGCCACCTCGGCCGCGGCCTTCGGTTCGCTCGGCTATCACGGCGTCAGCATGGAGGACATCGCGGCCCGCCTCGGAATCTCCTCGGCCGCACTGTATCGGCATTATCCGAGCAAGTACGCGCTCTTCCGGGAAGAGCTGCTGCGTCTGGCCCGCATCACCGCGGAATCGGCGACCCCGCCCGACGAGAGCGAGGACCTGTCGCCCCGCGATCGCCTGGACCGCGTCCTGGACAAGATGATCGCCGAGACCATCGCCAACCGCTCCACGGTGACGCTGGTGCGCTGGGAGCGCCGCTACCTCGACGACACCGACCGGGCCACCCTCGAGGACCAGTTCACGATCGCGCTCACCACCCTGCGCGCGCTGATCGGCGGCGTCCGCCCCGAGCTCGACGGCCACGACCGCGCGGTGCGCGCGGTGTCACTGCTCAGCGTGATCTCCAGCATCGGCGACCATCACGCCACCCTGCCCGCGAAATCGCTGACGGCCCTGCTGCATTCGGCCTGCGACGCCATCATCGACACCGACCTGCCGCCGGAGGGCACCGCGTCGGCCGCGCCGCGGGCAGTCGAGATCCCGCAGAGCTTCAAGCACGAACTGCTGCTCAAGAAGGCCGTCGAACTGTTCCACGCCCGCGGCTATCCCAATGTGAGCGTGGAGGACATCGCCGCGGCCGCCGACCTGTCCGCGGCGTCGGCGGTCTATCGCTACTACCGCAGCAAGGGCGACCTGCTGGCGGCCGCCTTCCGCCGCGCCGCGGACCGGGTGTCGGGCGCGATCGGCCCCGCGGTGGCCTCCTCGTCGAGTCCGGCCGAGGCGCTGAGCAAGCTGGTCGATCTCTATGTCGCCGGTTCGTTCGCCGAACGTGAGCTGACTTTCGTCTACTACGCCGAATTCGGCCACGTGTCCGCCGAGGAACGCACAATGCTGCGCAATGTGCAGCGGCTCATCGTGGCCGAATGGGTGCGGCTGCTGGTGGCGGTGCGCCCCGAATTGACCGAGGGCGAGGCGCGCATCCTGGTGCAGGCCGCATTCGGCCTGGTGGTCGACCTCGGCCGGGAATTCGGCGATCACCCGTCGATCTGCCCGCAGCCCAGGGTGATCCGCCTGATGGAAGTTACGCTGTTCGGATCGCGGCCACCGGCGTGAATGGCGCGTAATCGCGCACACACCCGTTATCCCACTCCCACAGCGAGATCGGATCGACGGCCACGCCGCTCTGCAATATGAGCCGCCAGCCGGCATCCTCCCGCTGCCAGATATCCCCGTCTCGGTCCCAGTAGAGGCCGATGATGTTCGGTTCGACGATGTCACTCCGGCTCATGGCATTCCTCTCATGGCTACCCGGCAACGAAATCGATAATCTCGGTTGGGGTTCTCCTCTGAGCAATATATTTGCCAAACATTCGCCTGTGCAGGAAGCTGCATGCGCGAGTCGAATTGACGGGTCACACATTGAGAATCAGAGCGAAGGTCGCCGTAGCCATTCTGAGCGCGGCAATGTTGTCCACGGCCACGGCGCAGGCCGCTCCGGACAGCGGATCGAGCAGCAAACCGCTCCCGGTAGGAGCCACCATCGAACCGCCGATCGATTGCGCACCCACCTCCGCGCATCCGTATCCGGTAGTCGTATTGCCCGGCGGCGACGGAGCTCCGGAGCAGACCGATGCCCAGTGGGCGACCATGCTCGGCGCATTGCGCGACGCGGGATACTGCACGGTGCTGTTCCAGGGCGGCATCGTCGAAGACAAGCGCTGGAACGGAGATATCCCCGGCGAGGCACAGCAGGTCGCTGATTTCATCGCGAAGGTCCGTGCGACCACGGGCGCGGACAAGGTCGAGATAGTCGCGCATTCCGCGGGAACCATCGTCACCAACTACTACCTGAAACTCCTCGCCGGAGCCCCCACGGTGAGCCACGCGGTCTTCATCACTCCGGAAGTCCGCGGCTGCGACGGCGCCGGAGTGTTCGGCATCAAGAACCCGCCCGTCACCCCGGTGCAATTGATGACCGCACTGCCGCTGCTGGCGTCCGTACTGGCCGCGAGCTCACCGGACATGGCGACCGCCATGCAGATGGCACCCACCTCTCCGGTCTACAAGTCCATCTTCGACACCCAGGTCACCCAGCCCGGCGTCACCTATTCCGTGATCGCCACCCGCAACGACCAATTGGCCACCCCCGCCCCCGCCTGCTCGACCCTGGACGAGCCCGGCGTGGTCAACGCCGTCTACGAGGACCTGTTCCCCGGTGCGGACGCGGTCGACCACTCCCTCATCCGCTCCAGCACCAACACCGCAGGGTGGGTCCTGCAACAGCTCAACCGCTGACACATCAAGAAGAATGTCCATCGACTTAGCGCCGAAAGATCCAGCGAAACCATCCATTCCAGCCGAGAACTGTCATTAACATAGCCGCCAGTTGCAGACCAACGGGCGGAGGCTCGCATGCGCCGGACACGACGACAGTTCATCCAGACGGCAGCCAAGGCGGGAGGGGTGGCGGCAGCACTGACACTGGCGCCCACCGGCGGCCGGGCCCACGCGGACCCCGGCCGCACGGTGGCGGTGTTCGGCGCCGGACCAGCCGGACTCACCACCGCACACGAGCTGGCCGAAAGAGGTTTCTCCGTCACGGTTTTCGAGAAACTCGCGGATTTCGGCGGCAAGACCCGCAGCATCTACACCCCCGACGGCCTGCCCGGCGAGCACGGTTTCCGCAGCTTCTTCGGCTTCTATCACAACCTGCCGGATACCTTGCGGCGCATCCCGTTCCCCGGCAATCCGCACGGCGTGTGGGACAACCTCACCCGATTGAACGCCGCCATGATCGCCGGGATGGGCCGGCACAACCTGACCATCCCGCTGCCGTTCCCGCTGCCCTTCAGCCAGTTCCCCGAGACACCGAAACAATTCGTCGATTCCATTGTGGCGGTGTTCGAAACCCTGTTCCGCCTACCGCCGCAAGAGGCCGTCTTCGCCGCGGAACGCCTGGCCGTGTACGTCTCCAGCTGCGACGAACGCAAACTCGGCCAGTGGGAGAAAATGACCTGGACCGACTTCGCCCGCCTCGACAACTCCTCCCCCGAATACAACCGCTTCCTCGGCGACGGCTTCATCCGAGAGCTGGTCGCCACGAAATCCCGCAACTGCAGCGCACATTCGATCGGCTTGGTCGGCGAGGAATACGTCTGGTCCCTGCTCAACCTGAACAATGACACCGACGGCAAGGGCAACGACCGCGTCATGAACGGCCCCACCAGCGAAACCTGGATCAACCCGTGGATCGACTACCTCCGCTCGATCGGCGTCACCTTCAACCAGGGCTACAAACTGACCGCCCTAACCAACGACGGAGCCCACATCACGGGAGCCACCGTCACCGACGCGAATGGGTCCCGCCACAACGTCGACGCGGATTATTACGTCGCCGCAATCCCTTTGGACAAATTCCCCGACGTCCTCACCGACGACCTCACCACCGCCGACCCCAGTCTCGACCGCATCCGGAATCTCCGGGCCGCCTGGATGGTAGGCATCCAATTCTTCCTCACCCGCCCCGCTCCCCTGGCGAACGGACACGTCGGATACAACGACGCGCCCTGGGGACTGACCTCGATCAGCGAAGCCCAATTCTGGCGACGATCAGTATCCAGCTACGGCGACGGCAGCGCACAGGAAGTCCTGTCCGCCATCATCTCCGAGTGGGACGAGCCCGGCACCTTCAACGGGAAACCCGCCCGACAATGCAGCCCCGAGGAATTGGCGCAGGAAACCTGGGCCCAGATCAAGGCACACGTAAACCACGACGGCGACAACCCACTCGCCGACGACATGCTCCGCGCCTGGCAAATCGACCCCGCCCTCACCAACGCCGGAACCCCCGACATCGCCTACGACGACGCCATATTCATCCAGAACCCCGGCTCCTGGGACGACCGACCGAACGCGTGGACCAACCTCGACAACCTCTTCCTCGCAGGCGACTGGATCAAAACCCAGATGAACGTCGCCTGCATGGAAGCCGCCAATGAAGGCGGCCGGCTGGCCGCCAACGCCGTCCTCCACGCCTCGGGCTCCGGCCAGCCCGAAGCCCAGATCACCCCCCGCTTCCGAATGCCGCTCTGGGAACCACTGAAAGCGGTAGACCTCCAGCTCTACCGCGCAGGCCAACCAAACGCCTTCGACATAATCGACCGCCACTACCCCACGGTGAGGTAGGAGCCAATGCTGCGGTCCCAGCCTCCGCAAGGCCCGAACCGCGTTAACCTCCCCGCGCGGATGCCCGAGTTGTCGGGTTCCACCCCCGCCCTTGCGTCGAGTGGCACATTTTTCCGGATGAACCGGACATAACCCCTCGATACTGTGCCACTCGATGAACGAGAGGGCGTTTGGGGTGTTTTGGTTTTGGGTTTTGGGTTTTGTCTTTTGTCTCGAGAAGGTGATCCGTGCAGTCCGTGGGCCGGTAGGCGAGGTGACGGCTCCCAACCCGGCGTCAGCCCAAGTCCGGTAGGGCAGGCGAGGCGACCACACTTCAGGTACCTCCGATCGATGCGCAATCCCGTTGCCAGTTCATGCGCCCTGGAAGTCTTCCCCCGGGTTACCTGACCTCGAGCATCTGAATCACATGTTGTGCCGAGCCCGCCGGGCAATACGGTCAGCACGTCGCTGTGCGGGTGTGGTGTAGACGTGCGCCCATTCGGTCAGCTCGTTGACCGCGAACCCCGGATCCCACACCGACCCAGCCGGTTCGGCATCAGGCACCCCGGCAGCGGTGACCGGCGGCACGAACACCGTCGGGAACAGGAACGGCACCCCTTCGGGAGTGGTGGTGGCCGATTCCCCGGTGGGCGTGACCCATTCGACTTCTCGGCCCGGGTGGTGAATGACCTGCCATTGGTTGCGATGGTTGTCGGCGTGGGTCTTGAGCCGATGATGGCGGCGACACCGGGCCCCGAGGTTGTCTTCGGTGGTGCGACCTCCGTGGGCGGGGTCATGGTGGTCGAAGCGGTCTTGATGGTCCAGATCGGTGGCCGCGGCCGGGATCTGACAACCCGGGGCACGGCAGGTCCCGTCGAGGGCCCGCACGCGCGCGGCGACGCGGGCACCGGGACGGTACCGCAATTCCGTTTCCGCGCAAGGGGTGTCGCCCGCGCTGGGTTCGTCGGGTGTCTTCTGGTCGGGGATGCCGTTGACGGAGGTGGTCTCGGTCGTGGCGGCGGGTGTCGCACTGGTATGGGCAGGCGCTGCGTGAGTGTCGTCCGTCTGTGCGGTGGTGGTGTCGGTGATGATGTCGAAGCGGGCATGGCGGGCAAGCTGACGAGCCAGATCCGCATCGATCGCACCGAACCCCGCCAACAACGCCGGATTGTCGCGCAACCCGGCCAGAGTCTCGG
>NZ_WRPP01000010.1 GCF_009760405.1 Nocardia terrae | reverse complement strand
AGAAACGGTGGATCACCCGCTGGAAATCGGCGTTGAACGCCTTCGACATCACCTTCGACGGCCGACTCACCGCCGCACGGAAATGACTCAATCAACCCGAGTTACACCGTTATCTGGACAGACCCAAACCAGCCGCAGCCTGCGAAGTACGGATCACCACCGGGACCGCCGGTGGATGCTGCACGTGCCCCGGGCACCGACGATCAGATGAGGCCATTAGGCCCTTTGCGATCACGCCGTGCACGAGGAGGCTCGTAACGGTGCATATTGACGGAGACGGAACGACGACCGAGGCCGGAACTGGTCTCCGGATCGCGGTAGGGGTGGCGGCCATCGGGTTCACCGCGATCTACTTTGTCTCCGATCTGATCGAGGTTGGCCAGGGAGACTTCTCGACATTTCGTCTGGTGCTGACCTATATCGGTGAAGCGGGCATTCCGTTTTTCCTGCTCGGGCTCTACGCGGTCCAGCGCGGGCGGATCGGCGTGGTCGGGTTCTTCGGCGCGCTGGCTTATGCCTACGCGTATGTGTTCTTCACCAGCACCGTGGTCTACGCGCTGATAGCCCGCACTCGAAACTGGGCAGCCCTGACCGAAGCGTTCGGCGTGTGGATGACCATCCACGGCGCGATCCTGGTCCTGGGCGGGCTCTGTTTCGGTTGGGGTGTGATGCGGGCGCAGGTGCTACCCCGTTGGACGGGTGCGTGCCTGATGATTGGTGTCGTGCTCGTCGCGGCCGCGTCCGGGCAATCCAACATCGTGCGGACCGCCGCGGCCGCGGTTCCAGCGCTCGCCTTCACCGGTATGGGCGTTGCCGCACTGCGCGCGCTGGTGACGCCGACCCCTGGCTGAAATGAGTTCAGCCCGTTGATCTTCGGCCGCCCCGCCTTGGCCGGCTTCTCTCAGCTCGGTACACAACTGGTGAGCCATGAGCGGATGCTCGCGTGAGCGGATCAGTGGCAAGATCATCCGGCCTGAACCCGCACTATTGCAGCAGAATTCACTTCTCAACGCCGTACGGCGTTGAGAAGTGCGGGATTAGGACAGTTATCCGGATCTCGGCAGTGCGGATGTGCGGGGATGCACGGATCGATACAGCCAGTTGATCTTCCGACGCCCCGCGCCGGCCGGTTCGGTCAGCGCGCATCGCGGCTAGTAAGACACTGGTGTCAGGATCGGATCCCGGCCAGGATCAGGTCCAGGTGCCCGGTGGGATGCTCCTCTTATGCGGCTGCCCACCGTCTGGATTGGTGTGGCTCTCTTTTGGCTTGCCTCCCACCGGTCACCGTGCAGGGAGTGGCTGAAGAGGGGTTTGCCCCATGCTCGTACTAGCGGTGCCCTCCCGCACGGACACCAACGAAGTCAGTGAGTACGGGAGGGATGATGAGGGTCATCATCGAGATGGATCCGCACAAACGCTCGGCCACCATCGAAGCCGTCGACCCGACCGGGCGCGTTCTGGTCACCGGCAGATACACCACCGACAATGCGGGCTTTGCGGAAATGCTCACCGTCGGAAGGCGATTCACCGATCGAGTATGGGCCGTCGAGGGATGCAACGGCATCGGACGCCACCTCGCGCACCGGCTGGTCCACGACGGCGAGACGGTGATCGACGTCCCGACGAAACTGTCGGCGCAGGTCCGGGTGTTCGCCACCGGCAACGGCCGCAAGACCGACCCGGTCGATGCCCATTCGGTCGCGCTGGCCGCCCTGCACGCGCCGGGATTGCGGCGGGTCGAAGCCGATCGGGACCTGGTGGCCCTGGGCATGCTCGCCGACCGCCGCGACGAACTCGGCCGCGCTCACACCGCGATCCTGTGCCGGATTCACCGGCTGCTGCTCGAACTGATTCCCGGTGGCGCCAAGGTGTTCCTCACCGCTCGACAGGCCCGCGCGTTGATCGCCGAGGTCGCCCCGCACGATGCCGCGTCGCGGGTCCGGCGGCGGCTGGTCGAGGAAATGATCGAAGAATTGGAGACCATCGACCGCAAAACCCGCGCCGCGGACAAAGAACTGCGACAACTCGTCCTCGACCGCGGGTCCACCCTGATGGACCTGCACGGCATCGGACCATCCTCAGCGGCAAGGCTTTTGGCCGACACCGGCGACATCCACCGATTCCGTGACCGGGACCGGTTCGCGTCCTGGAACGGCACCGCACCCCTGGACGCCTCCTCGGGCGAGCAGCAACGCCACCGCCTCTCCCGCGCCGGCAACCGAAAAATCAACCGGGTTCTGCACATCATGGCCATCGTTCAACTACGAAACCCCACACCCGGACGCGTCTACTACGACCTGCGCAAGACCGGCGGCAAGACCTCCATGGAAGCCCTGCGCGCACTCAAACGCCGACTCTCCAACGTCATCTACACACGGATGCTCGCCGACCAGCGACGCCGTGAATTAACAGGCCCGGGAGGGCAATCGGGAACGACTCCTGACTCCAGCGCGACCGGCTCCAACCCGCACACCGATCCTTCGGACAAGCCACATCCCGGACCCGTGTTCTAGGCTAACCCCAACCCCACTCCGCGGGGTTGACATAGAGGGGAGCCAGTGCAGGACGTTCGGTCGACCTCAGACCGACACCCCCACTTGATCTTCCGCCCCGCTGTGCTGGCCGGTTCGGTCAGCGCCGTCCGCGGCAATGTGGTGCGTTGGCGCCGGTTTGCCTTTCACCGAGAATCGAGTGGGCGGTCGCTAGAGTTGCGGGCGGGGTGCACTTGTCGCCCACCGCCAGGGTGCAGGGTGAGGTAGTAGCCGCCTTGCGCCCGGGTGCTGCGGGCGTTGTGCTCCATCAGTTGCAGATGCGCGTCGACGTAGTGTGCGAACGTGATCGCCACCTGAGTGTCCTCGTTCGGCTTCCCGTCGGTCCACCGCATGACCGGAGTGTCGAACCCTCCGACCGCACGCACATAGTCGAACATGTAGCCCTGGTGTGTGAGAACGATGGCCGCATCCGTCGGCAGCCTCCACCCAGCACCGACCTCGTCGACGATCTCGCGGGCGTCGGCGCGCAGCCGGTCGAAGCCGCGTATGCCTGCTCGGTCGCTGCCACGGAACAGGCCACCGCACTCCTCACCCATCTGCAACAGGTACTGGCGAAACACCGCGGGGAACCGTCCACCGATCTGCGCCTCTACTGCCTCGATTTCCGCGTCGCTACAACCGTTGAAGGCGGTTAGCCGGGCACGATGCTCGTCGATCAACTCCTGTGGCGTGTCCACGAACACGTACTCCGGGCAGTCCGCAAGCGTGACCAGCCGCGACTTCCATGCCTCGACAGTCGCTTCGGCGGCCACATGTGGATCCATGGACCCGATCGTGGCACACACTCAGGCCGAATCGGTCAGAGCGGCATAGCGGCATTATCGTGCGGTGTCCGTGCTGGAGGTCGCGCGTGCTGACAAAGCCCCAGATTCGGATCGTCACTCTTCGTCCGGTCCGACCTGTGGGCTGACGGCCTTCCCGATCTCGGGTTCGGAGCGCGCGGGCTCAATTTGAGTGTCGAATGAGCAGCCGCAGAACCAGTGTTCGATCTCGTCGACTTCGGACCAGCCCGTGGGTTCGGCCATACGTATCCGGTCGCGCGTGACCAGCACCTTGGTAATCCCACCGCACTCGTGGAACAGGATCAGCTCGACATGGTGTCTCCATGACGCAGTTTCGTTCAACACCCGCTGCAGGTCGAGAAAGAGCGGATCGTCCTTGGAGCCATAGAACTTTCGCTCAAAGCGACTCGCGATCGGTAGGCGAGACGATCCGTCCACGCCGTTGCCGAAGTGCAGCTCGGGATGGGCCTCGACGAACCACGTCGGCAACGCGTACGGCAGATCCTCAGAGATCACCACAGTTCTAAAACCCACACTGCCCCTCGTATCGTCTCGTTCATGCGCAGTGTCCCCAACAGAGTTTGGGTCCATCTTGCAACTACTTAGCCCTCAACTACGCCGATCCGGGCCAGTGTCCCCGCGCCGGACGACCTGCCTCTACCCACTCGCGGTGAGCCTCGACGGCATAGCCGAAGATCTTGGAGAGCTGATCGCCCGTGCGACGCAGCAGGGCGATTCCGAGCATGTCGGCGGGGTCGTAGAAGCGGGCCCGGTACTCGGCGTCGATGACCGAGCGCATCCCCCGCGTCGGCGGATGCGGCGGTAGGGCGACCCAGTTCCCCTCGACTTCCCGGCGGAACGTTTCACCGATGAAGTAGCAGAACCGCATCGCCATCGGGAACTCATCGCCGGTGAACGCCTGCTGCTCGGAACTCCACCGGCGCAGCGCATCCTCTTCGACGATGGCGAGCCCATCCCGGGACCATAGCGCGTCCAGGTTGTTCAGCTCTGGCACATCGGTGACGATGAACTCGATCTCCAACGCAGCTTCCTGCATCCGCAGCCAGGCTCGGAAACGCTCGTCGTGTTGGAGCCGCCGGAACTCTTCGGTCTGCCGAATCGGCTTGGCCCCTGCGCTCATCGTCGGATCCTTTCCGGCGCACTTCCCGTTGGTCGGACTTGCGTGACTTTGCTCGACGCGGAGCCTATGAGGGGCTTCGGGCAGCGCATACGTTGACACGCTCATCGGCAATGCCGTGCATTCGGAGGGCCCAGATGACCTCGGTCGGTACCTGCTGCTTCCACCGCACGGCCGAAAGCGTTCTGTGACGTTTGTCGTCAACTCGTTAGCGAAGCGAAATTCGGGTATCCCAGCAGGATTGGTCACCTCGGGTGGTTCCGCGACAATCAGGAGGTCTCATGTCCGCACTCGGCCACGTCGACGTTCAAGCATTCGAAGCCCACGCGACCGACGCCGAACTCGACGATCTGCGCACGCGATTGGCCACGGCGCGATTACCGGAGACCGAGACGGTCCATCGTGCCGAGCCCGGTCCTCGCCGATGGGAGCAGGGCGTTCCGCTCGCCGATCTCGTCGATCTCGTGAACTATTGGCGCACCCGGTACAACTGGCGATCGTTCGAAGAGCGCCTCAACCAGATCGGCCAGTTCCGCACGACCATCGATGGCCTGGGCATTCACTTCCTGCACCGAAGGTCCACGCGCGCGGACGCCACTCCCCTGATCGTGACGCACGGTTGGCCGGGCAGCATTGCCGAATTCGTCGATGTTGTAGACGAACTGGCGGATCCGAAAGATGCGGGCGCACCGGCGTTCCATGTCGTGATTCCGTCGCTGCCAGGCTTCGGCTACAGCGAGAAGCCGGCGATCACCGGGTGGGGAATCGGAAAGATCGCGACCGCCTGGGTGGAACTGATGGACAGGCTCGGTTACACCGAGTTCGTAGCGCACGGCGGTGACTGGGGAGGGGTGATCACAACGGTCCTCGGCGCCAGGTTTCCGGAGCATGTTCTCGGTATCCACACGCTCACCCCACAGGCACCGCCCGGATTGACAACGGACGGGCTATCGGCGGCCGATCGCACCTGGGTCGAGGCAACCCGGGATTTCTGGGAGGGGCCCCGGGCGGCGTTCGCGAAGCTTCAGGCGGCCCGACCGCAGACCATCGGATACTCACTCGTCGACTCTCCGGTCGGGCTTCTCGCCTGGATCCTCGACAAGTTCGCCGAGTGGACCGACACCGAAGACAGCCCATTCGAGACTGTCTCCGTGGATCGCGTTCTCGACAACGTGACCCTGTACTGGTTGACACGGACCGGCGCATCGTCGGCCCGCATCTACTCCGAAAGCCACGGCGGCATCAACGCGTTCGACCCTGACCTTCGGGTCGACGTCCCGTCGGCGCTCAGCATGTATCCCCACGACATCGAGAAGTGCCCACGCCCGTGGGCAGAGGAACGATTCCGTCAGATCGTCCGATGGCACGCGCCCGAAACCGGCGGCCATTTCCCGTCGCTGGAGGTTCCCGAACAGTTCGTCAAGGACTTGCAAGACGGTCTCGCCGCAGTGCTGGCCGTCAACCGGTGACCACAGCAGGGCCTGCGACGTGCGCCACTCGGCAGTTCAGTGCGTTCGCGGACGTCAGATCGCCACGGCCACTTGATCTTCTGCCCCGCGACGCCGTCCGATTCGGACAGCGTGCAACCCGGACCCGACACACAGGCTAGCCCCAGAACCCCACTCCGTATTTGGCCCGAAGCGGAGCGCCTTTCGGGATCGCTACCCACGCACGCCGGTGGCCAAGGTCTGCTGGCGCCCCAAGCCGGCGACCTCCGCGACGACGACATCCCCGTCGCGCAGATACGGTTTCGGTTCCAGCCTGCCGGCCGCGACGCCCCCGGGCGTTCCGGTCAGCACCAGATCGCCCGGTTCCATCGTCATCAGCGAGCTCAGGTACACCAGCAGCTCACCGACCCCGGCGACCATGTTCCGGGTCGTACTCGACTGCCGCCGTTCGCCGTTGACCCACAGCTGCAGGCTCAGCGACTGCGGTTCGGCGACCTCGTCCGGCGTCACCAGCCACGGACCGATCGGTGTGAAGGTGTCGTAGGACTTCCCCTTCGCCCAGGTCGGTTCCCCCGCGTTACGACTGCGCTCGGTGATGTCGTTGGCGGTGACATACCCTCCGACCGCCCCCAGCGCGGCGACGGGATCGGCGCAATCGCGCAGCCGCTGCCCGATCACCACGCCCAGTTCCACCTCGTGATCGGTGGCCTCGCTGCCGCGCGGTAGTTCGATGGGGTCGTACGGTCCGTTGATCGTGGTGCCCGGCTTGAGGAACACCACCGGTCGCTCGGGAATGGCCGCGCCGATGTCGGCGGCGTGGTCGGTGTAGTTGAGCCCGATTCCGATCACCTTGCCGGGCCGGGCAATCGGAGCGCCGATCCGGTCGGCATCCAGCTCGGGCAGGGTGCCCGAGGCCAGTGCGCTCTGGACGGTTTGCAGCGCGACCGGGTCGCCGAGCAGCTGCCCGTCGATGTCGCCGGTAACGGACGACAGGTCGCGCAGCACGCTCTGATCATCGATGGCCGCGGGCTTTTCGAAACCCTTGGCCCCTACCCGCAGCAGCTTCACGACTGGACTCCCGGATGGATCGACGGCGCCGTGAACTGTGGCGAGCGGTTCACGGCGTTTTTCAGCGAGTGAGTAATGGAGAACCCTCCAGTCGTTTCCGCAGAGCCGCGATCAGCGCTTCTGCCCACTTCTCCCAGCAGCATTCCGATAGGATCCCACATTGGGATCCCAAAGTCTTGACTGCGGCCTGACGTGCACTTACGATCCTGGAATCCCACTGCGGGATCCCAAGATATTCTCTACTTGCCTCCCAGGACGGCCGCGCACGAGCCGGACGGACCTTTCCCCATGTTGAAGGAGGAGCTGATGTCCCTTCAAGAGGAGACCTCGGGCAAAGGCACTGCTGCCAATGCCCTACCACCGCACACCGTGGACATCGCCCCGGTCGCGCGGACGAACGTCCGGTGGAAGCTGTTCGTCCTGCTGCTGTTTCTCGTGGCCATCAACTATGTCGACCGGGGTTCGATCTCGGTCGCGCTCCCCCTCATCCAGAAGGACTTCGGGCTCTCGCATACTCTCGTGGGCCTTCTGCTCTCAGCGTTCTTCTGGTCCTATGCCGCCATGCAGGTGCCGGTCGGCTTACTGATCGACCGCTTCGGCCCGCGCAAGGTCATCACGGCCTCGTGTGTCGGATGGGGTGCCGCGACCGCGGCCTCGGGGTTGGCCGGCGGGTTCGTCAGCATGTTCATCGCACGCATGGGCATCGGCGTCACCGAGGCCGGCGTGATGCCCGCGGGCGGGAAGCTCAATGCGATATGGATGCATTCCAAGGAACGTGGCCGTGGGGCAACGATTCTCGACGCCGGTGCTCCGCTCGGCGCGGGCGTCGGCGGCATCCTCGTGACGGGACTGATCGCGGCATTCGGCGGCTGGCGGATGGCGTTCATCATCGCCGGCGTCGTGACGGCGCTGCTCGGGGCGCTGGTGTGGTGGTACGTGCGGGACAACCCGCGTCAGCACCCGGGAGTCAACGAGGCCGAGGCCGCGTATATCGAGGCGTCGCACCGGGCCGAGGACGAGGCGGCGCTCGCCGAGGGCGGCACGACCCGCCGTGGCCTGTTGCCGTATCTGAAGTTCCGCTCGTTCTGGGCGATGTGCCTGGGCTGGCTCGGCTTCAACGGCGTGTTCTACGGCCTGCTCACCTGGGGGCCGCTGTATCTGTCGGAGGCCAAGGGCTTCAAGCTCGCCTCGATCGGCTGGTCGACGTTCGTGATCTTCGGTGCGGGCTTCGTCGGGGAGATCCTCGGCGGCCTGCTCGCCGACCGGCTCCGCGTCAAGGGATTCCACACCAATGTCGTCATGCGCTCGTTGCTGGGTGTCTCGAGCCTGTTCGTCGTCATGGGCCTGGTAGGCGTGACGATCGTGAGCAAGCCCATCGCCGCGGTGGCGCTGCTGTCGTTGGTGCTGTTCTTCCTGCGCTGGGTGGGACTGTTCTGGTCTGTTCCGGCAACCCTCGGCGGCCGTACGAACGCCGGAGTCCTGGGCGGCGCGATGAACCTGGCCGGCAATATCTCGGGCTTCGTGACGCCGATCGCCGTCGGATTCATCGTGGGAGCGACGGGCGGCTACACGGGCGCGCTGCTGTACTTCGTGGGTGCTGCGATCCTCATGGGCGGCAGCGTCCTCACTCTCGATTACAGCAGGCGGCTGCCGGTGTAACCCGGTGTGCTCGAATGGAAATCGAATCAGAAGCCCGACTCGAGGAGAAGACGTGATGACACCGCCCGTCGAAGCGCCACAGCGAGATCGCCCGCTGCGTGAGGTGGTCCGCGACAGGCTTCGGACGCGCATCTTCGAAGGCCACTACGCCCCGGGCACGCGGCTCGTCGAACGCGACCTCGCCGCCGAGTTCGATGTCTCCCGGCTCCCGGTTCGCGAGGCGCTGCGGATGCTCGTCCAGGAGGGCCTGGTCACCGAACGCGGACGCGGTTCGGTGGTCGCGGAGCTGAGCGAGAAGGATGTGGCGGATCTGTTCGAAGTGCGGCACTCACTGGAAGTGCTCGCCTGCTCGCTTGTCGCCCAGCGCGCCACCGCCGAGGACCTCGCACGACTCGAGGGCATTCTCGACCGCGCCGTGGACGCGTTGTCCCGCGGCAGCATCAACGAGGCGCATCGGGCCAACAGCGAATTCCACGACGAGATCACCAGGATCGCCGACAACCGCTTCCTCCGAACGGCGCTCGAGCCGCTGCAGGGTCGCATGCACTGGCTCTTCCGCCACGTCACCAACCTGCCCGAGCTCGTGCAAGAGCACCGCGACCTGCTCGCCGCCATCGCGAGCGGCGACCCCGAGCGCGCGGCGGCGCAGTCGGCGCAGCACATCGACAAGTACCGCGCGCAATACCCCGAAACCATCTGAGAGAGAGGGATCTTCATGAGACTTCTCGTCGTCAACCCCAACATCAGCGACGACGTCACCGAGTTGATCCGTGCCGAGGCGATGCGCTCGGTGGCACCGACGACGGGACTCCTCGTGCGCACGGCCGCTCACGGAGTCGAGTACATCGAGACCAGGTTCGAGGCGCTGCTCGCCGCGCAGGCCGTCGCGGAGCTGATCGCCGAGCATCGCGATGTGGACGGTGTGGTGGTCGCCGCGTTCGGCGATCCGGGCATGCCCGCTCTCAAAGAGCTCGTGGACGTGCCCGTCATCGGGATCACCGAGGCCGCGTTGTGTGCGGCGGCGCTGCAGGGCCGGCGCTTCTCGATCATCGCGATCTCGGACCGCATCACGCCGTGGTATCGCGAATGCGTCGAGCACTTCGGGTTCGGGAATCGCCTCGCCTCGATCCGGTCGATCAAACAGGCACTGCGCGGAATCGGTTCCGTCCAGGACGATTTCCGCGCACCACTCGTGGAGCTGGCACAGCGCGCGGTCGCCGACGACGGTGCCGATGTCGTGATCCTCGCCGGTGCGCCGCTGGCCGGCCTCGCCCGCGATGTCATGGCCGAGATCCCGGTTCCCGTCGTCGACGGCATCGGGGCGGGCATCCGGTTCGCCGAGGCCGTCGTCGGTCTCGCGTCCGGGCCGCACCGGGCCGGTTCGTTCGCGGCCCCGCCGCCCAAACCGCGTCGCGGTCTCGGAACGGCGCTTGAATCCGCGATCGCCGCGGCCCAGGCCGAAGGGAGAACCGCATGAAGGCCGATCTCGTGATCGCCCATGGTCTCGTCGTCAACGCCTCCGGCTCGCAGGCCGCGCACGTCGTCGTCTCCGGGGGTCGGGTGATCGCTGTCCTCGACGCGTCCGAGCCGGTACCCGAAGCCCTGCGAGTCGTCGACGCGACGGGACGCGTGGTGATCCCGGGCGGGGTCGACGGGCATTGCCACGTCGCCCAGGTGACGGGCCGCTATCGCACGCTCGACGACTTCGCGGTGACGTCGACGGCCGCACTGTGGGGCGGCACGACCACGATTCTCGACTTCGGCATCCCGCGCGACGCGGACGAATCTCCGCTGGCGGCCGCGCGGAACAAGCTCGACCTCGCCCGCGCGGCCCGCTGCGACGTCGCCCTGCACGCGTCGGTCATCACCTGGGACGAGACGGTACCGGCGCAGCTCGAGGAACTCGCGGCGCTCGGCATTCGCTCGGTCAAGATGTACATGACCAATCGCGGCACCACGATGGCCGACGACGACACCGTCCTGCGGGTCATGCGGGAAATGGTGCGCCTGGACGGCCTGACCTACATTCACGCCGAGCACGACGCCCTGGTCGTGGATTGCACGGCCCGGCACGCCGCCGCGGGTGAGATCGGGATCGCGCACCTGCACGAGACCCGGCCCGAGCTCGCCGAGGAAGCCTCGGTCCGTGAGGTCCTCGCGATGGCCGAATACACCGGCGCACCGGTGTATTTCGTCCATCAGTCGACGCCCGGCGCCGTCGACCTGGTCGCGGCGGCCCGCGCCCGCGGCCTCGACGTCCACTCCGAAACCTGCCCGCATTACCTGGTACTCGACGATGGCGTGTACGCGTCGCGCTTCCCGGAACGGTTCGCGTGCTGCCCGCCCATGCGCTCGCCCGAAACGGTTGCGGCACTGCGGAAGCGGTTCGCGGACGGCTCGATCCACACGATCGCCAGCGACCACTCCTGCTACGACCTCACCCAGAAGCGTGAGCGCAGCGACGACATCCGGCAGATGCCGCACGGGCTGCCCGGGGTCGAGACACGCATGCCTGTCGCGTTCACGGCTCTGGGCTCACCGACACCGCGGGCACTCGAACGGTTCGTGGAACTGTTCTCCACGGGCCCGGCTCGTATCAACGCGTTGCCCGGCAAGGGTGTGATCGCGCCCGGCTACGACGCCGACCTCGTCGTATTCGACCCCGCCGAGGTCCGCGCCGTCGACAGCCGGGCGTTGCACATGGGCACCGATTTCTCCCCGTTCGAGGGAGAGCTGTTGCGCGGCTGGCCGCAGATCGTGGTGGCGGGTGGCCGAGTGGTCCTCGACGAGCGTGGCTTCCACGACCCCGGACCGGTGGGTCGTTTCCTCGCGCGCCGCGGCTACCGCGAGGCGGCGGCACGCGAAGAACTCGTCGCAGCAGCAGGAAGGTGATCACAGTGGATGCCCGACGCCCGACCAGAATCGGCATGATCGTGCCCTCGTCGAACACGTGTCTCGAGCCGATGAGTTATCGGATCCTCGGCGACCGTGCGGATGTCACGATCCACTCCGCACGCATCCCCGTCACCCGAATCGCGCTCGACGCGGGCTCGGATCGACAGTTCGATGTCGAGGGCATGCGGCGGGCCGCCGAACTGCTCGCCACCGCCGACGTCGACGTCATCGCCTGGAACGGCACCTCCGGCTCATGGCTCGGACCGCGGCACGACCGGGAGATCGCGGCCGAGATCACCTCAGCCACAGGCGTTCCCGCAACGACGTCGACGCTGGCCTACCTCGACGCCTTCGCCGAATTCGGGATCGCGACGATCGGGCTCATGACTCCCTACACCGCGGATGTCAACCGGCAGGTGATCGATCGCTATGCCGACGAAGGGGTCCGCGTCTCCGCCCACCGCGCCCTGGGACTGAGCGACAACGAGTCCTTCGCCCGTGTCCGGGCCGGCGAGCTGCTCCCGGGCTCACTCGAACTGGCGCGGGACCGCCCCGACGCTCTGGTGTTCCTGTGCACGAATCTGTACGGGGCGCCGATCGTGGCCGAGCTGGAGTCGAACACCGGCACAGCGGTTCTGGACTCGGTCGCGGTGACACTGTGGCGCTGTCTGCAACTCGCCGGCGCCCCGCTGCTCGATTCTCGATGGGGCAAGCTACTGGCGTGAGACGGGCGGCTCCAGCCGGGGCCTCCGCGTGAGCAGCGGTCAGCCGCACGGCGTCGCCCTGCGTAGACACGCCGGAACCCTCGAATTCGACGCGGGTGAAGGCGCTGACGTGCACTGGTTCGCTCAGGATCCGAGATAGACTCTGCTGGTTGATGTTTCCAAGGGATTCGTCGCAGCTCCAGCTGCGTCCCCAAGCTCGGATCTGCATCGCCGAACGGAACGGGGCAGCTACGACAACTTGTCGATCCGAACCAGCAGGGGCTCGATGGAAGCTGGTGTCGCGTCCTCGATCGCGAGTGTGGTTCCGTCTACCAACTGGATGTCGAGTCTTTTCACACGGTATCGATCGATGAATCCGTTCAGTATCCGAGTGGTGAGCGTCTGCGCGTCTTCGGTGGCGCTGACTGCAACGATCATGTCGATTCCAGGCGGTGCCGACATCCTGAATCCCCCACCGTGCCTTCTCTTCTGCTGTTGCCGTCGGGCCAGTTCCTGATCTCGCCTTGTAGTGTCGACAGTCCATGAGAGACCCAGATCCCGCAAACCGTCCGCGTAGATCTCCTCCAAGACCTCTGGTACGTCGTAGATCACAACCCGCTCGGCACTCAACAGCCGCAAACTGAGTTCCACAAGGGGTTTGGTCAGTGCGTCGTCGAGCATCGACATCAAAGTGTCCAGGCCGCCACCATCGACACCGAGCACCGCGGTTCGAGCGTCCACGAAGTAGCTGACCGATATCCCGGTCAGCAATTGCTGCTCGGACAGCGATTCGAGCAACAGGCGAAACTCCGACCGCGATCTACCGTTCCAGCCTCGGCGAAACACCTCCAATTCGAGGCGGCCACCGAACCATGGCGGGTCGCGGTCGAGGAGTCGTTCGCGTAACACGCGGTCCAGATCTGGGTCGGGCGACCACAGCCACACACACGGGTAACCGAAGCGGTCATCGATGCGCACGTTCAGAATCCCCACCCCTCCAGAGTCTCACGAGCACAGCACAATTGAGAGAAAACGCTCCACCTCGTCAATCACCCCTACGATGACGGAGTCGACCTGCCCGCGGCCCGGTCAGCGAACCGATCCGACTCGAGATCTGACCACGCCCTGCATTCCGCTGGAGGACTTTCGGTCAACCTCGGACCTGTACCGCCACTGGACCTTCCGCCCCGCTGCGCTGACCGGTTCGATCAGCGCGTCTCGCAGCTAGGGCAGTGCGTTGCTTGTCCTGGGCAACCTAGGCTAGGAGCCAGCACGCAAAGCTGCGGAAGGCTCTCGGTTGTACCTTGGCCGGAATGTTCGGCTTCGATCTTCTCCGTCGACGTGATCGCGCGGTAGGTCAGTCGCAATCGCCGTTTCGTGACTGTTTTCGTTACGATCAACAAGGGGTTGCTCTCTTTCGTCACGAGGCGTACCGCTCGCACCCCCCAACATGATTCGCGCGGTTGAGCGCATCCTGTTGGGGCTCGAAAGCCATTGTATTGCCACGTATCCAGTCAGCGGCTCTGCTTTACTGCGCGCCGCGTGCGACGCTCCCAGCGGGGCGACAACGCGCCCTGGCCCGGCGAGATCAACTCGTCCCGCCACGTTACGCGACAACCATTGCCGTAGTCGTCATTTCGTTACGGGCGCCACCTTGTCGACCTGGCGACAGAGCATGAGTACTCGTATCGTCCGACTTACGGGTTACCCAGCCCGGATCGGCGACGAAAGGTCAACATCATGCCCGGCAGTCTGGACGAATGGCGCACGCGCACAGGCGGTTTCGTACCACGCCCCGACTTCGACGACTACGCGCAGAAGTACTCGAGGTATTTCGCCATGCAACGCCGAGACGGCATCCTCGAGCTGCGGATGCACACCGATGACGGTCCCGCGCAGTTCGATTTCGCCGTTCACAACGCGTGGGCACAGGCATGGCTCGAGATCGGCAACGACCCGGAGAACGAGGTGCTCATCCTCACCGGAACCGGAGACCGGTGGCTCGGCGCTCCGGACCCGGCACCGGCTGAATCCGCGCGAAGGACGACCTCCGGCCCCTTCCCACCGGACTTCGGTTACGAGCACGGCTATTACGACGCGACCAAGCTGATGGAGAACTTCGTCTTCGGCATCGACATCCCTACGATCGCAGCGATCAACGGCCCGAGCATCGCGCACACGGAATTCGCGCTGCTGTGCGACATCACCTTGGCAGCAGAAACAGCCACCATCACCGATCCGCACTTCCTGGTGGGAACCGCACCCGGCGACGGCCAGCAACTGACCCTGCAGGAGATCCTCGGCACCAAGCGCGCGTCCTATCACCTCTACACCGGTCGGCCCATTGACGCCCGGGAAGCGCTCGAACTCGGACTGGTCAATGAGGTTCTCCCCCCGACAAAGCTGCTTCCCCGAGCGAGGGAACTGGCTGAGACCATCATGAAACAACCACGCACGACCCGCCGATTGACCCACGCCATCGCCACCCGCCCCTGGAAACGCCGCCTGGTCCACGACCTCGGCTTCGGCGTGGCGCACGAGATGTTCGGGATCAGCACGGGCCGATAACATCGCCCGATTCAGCCCCGAGATGCCGCACGTCATTGATCTTCAGCCGGGACACGTCGACGAGTCGGATGTCAGTCGTCCGCGGCAACGACCAGCGCCGCAAGACTTCTCGCCGACACTGGCGATATCCACCGCTTCGCGACCCGCGACCGGTTCGCGTCCTGGAACGGAACCGCACCGCTGGACGCCTCCTCCGGAGACCAGAAACGGCATCGACTTTCCCGCTCTGGCAACCGCAAGATCAACCGGGTGCTCCACATCATGGCCGTTGTCCAGCTCCGCCACCGCACCCCGGGCGCGCCTACTACGACCGCAAAAGACTCGCAGGCAAGACCTCGATGGAAGCAATGCGAGCACTCAAGCGCCGCCTGTCCAACAGCGTCTACACACGCATGCTCACAGACCAGGACCGACACGAATTAGCAGGCCTGGGAGGGCAATCGGGAACGACTACACACTCCAGCGCGACCGGCTCCAACCCGCACACCGATCCTTCGGACAAGCCATATCCCGGACCCACCAAACAGAGTAACCCCGACACCCGAACCAGGTCTTGACCTGAAGGGGCGCCATGAGCGGATGGCTCAACGGGATATATTCGGCTCGTTGATCTTCGGTGGCGTCACGCTGGCGGGGTCGAACCGCCCGGGTCGCGGCTAGGTGTCTTCCCGTGACTCGATCGCCGCGATCTAGCGGCGCTTGGGTGGGAGTCCGCGGGCTGCCCGGTATTCGTCCAATAGGCGTTCGGATGCGGCAAGACGCTCTTTCACCGATTGGCGTCGATTCTCGACCAAGTCTTCGGCATCCAGTGGAGAGGGGGAGGACGACGGGTTGAGGAAATAGGCAAACCATATTGCCAGTTTTCCGAACAGCCGTCTCATGAGAACACTCCTTTTATTCCGCTCCATACCGATCGCAGTCCACCATCGATTCCATCTTGCCAGCCAGTCGGCATCTGCCCGTACAGCCATTTGGTGCCGAGGTAGACACCGACACTGACTCCGATCACCGCGGCACCTGTGACGATCGCCGGAGCTGCGAGCCCCGCCGCTGCTACGCCTGCGGCGATGGCGGGGGCTGCGAGGATGCCGGCCGCGACACCCGCGGTGCCGGAGGTGATCGCCTGCCCCGGACGAACGCCCTGCTTGATATCGAAATACATGCCGAGCGGGGCGAGGATGATCGCGCTCTTGCCGAGGACCTTCGCGGCCAATCCGAGCCGCGACGCCGCGGGCGCGAGCGCCTCGGCCGCCGCGGCGCTCTGCGAAGCCGAGCGCGACGCCGCGAGCCATGCGGCATCGAAATCGGTGCTGACGTTCATCACGGCCTGCCCGCGGGAAAGCTGTGCAGTGAGATTTTCCATCGCGCTCAGCACCGAGGAGAGTTGACGCTCGACGAGGAACTTCGTGGCCGCCGCGCCGCCCTGCGCGGCACGCTGTGGCCATCGTTGGAGTTGTTTGTCGATGGCTTTGTCGATCTTGTTGCCGAACTTGTCGAATGCCGCTGCCGAACCGTCGGCGAACAGGACGATTTTCGAAAGGTCCGAGGACACGATGGTGATCGTTCCGTCGTCGGCCACGGTCGTGGTGGCCGATGTCCCGTCACCGACATCGGGGGTGAACAGTGTGCCGTCGTCTTGCAGATAGACCACATTGCCCTGGTCGTCGGTGGTCTGCGCCACGATCGAGTGTGTGGACACCGTGCCGTCGGCATTCGGGACCGACCTGGTGACAATCGGAACACCGTCCTGGTCGAGGGTTTTGGTGATGATCGAATTCCCGGCGGTGACCTGACTGTCACTGCTCGCGTGCCCGGTCGGGGTCTCGTATTCGGTGTGTAGGTCGGTGTTTCCGGGTGTGGTCGTGGTCGTGGCGGTGGTGACGTTGCCGGAACCGTCGGTGAATTGGGAGTCGATTCCGGTGTCGGTGACCTGTCCTTGCACGTGGATGGGATTGTCGGAGCCCGCGGCGGGTTCCTGGTAGAACGTGCCGTCGGGGTATTGGACGGTGTGTGAGCCGTCGGGGTTGCGGGTCCAGGTCGTCACCCCGCCGTTTCCGTCCGGGACCGACCGGACGTCGCTGGTGGTGCCGTCGGCGTTGTCGATGCGGGTGTCGATGGTGCCGCCACTGCCGGGTACGGGTGTGGAGGTGGCGGTCGAGACGTTGCCGTGCCCGTCGTCGTGGGCGCTGAAGACACTGCCGTCGCCGTGGCTGCTCGAGGTGGTGGTGCCACCGTGGCCGTCATCGCTGATCGTGCACTGCGGCACGGTGTCGGGGTCGGCCAGGATCGGGTAGACCGTCTCGCTGTCGGGTTCGATGTGCTGGACGATGGTGTCGTCCTCGATGTCGTACCACGTGCGGACGGGCCGTCCCAGGGCGTCGTAGGCCCAGGGCGGTTTCGTGTGCGAGACAACGGCTCCCGCGTTGTCGAGTACGTCGATCGATCCATCGGGATTCTTGCGCAACCGGCCGCCGGGCGGAATGTTTTGCGGGAAACGGTATTCGCGCGGTGCGCTCGGGTCGGTCATCAGAATGAAGGTCTGTTGCCCGCCGTCCCAGGGCTTGTTGATCGTCAGCTGTCGCGCGGCGCTACCGCCACGCAGCCGCAGCGCCGGCGCCAGGAAGGCCCCCGCTCCTGCGAGCAGGAGCCACGGGATTCGTCCGTCACCGCCCTCACGCGCCGGACTCGGCGCGGCCGGCGCTTCGTCCCGCGACGGGCTCGGGGCGAGTACGGGCGGCGGAACCGGTGTGTCGGTCGGCTCGGGCGCGGGGGTATCACCGGCCGGGTGCGGATGCCTCGCAGGATCTTCCGGTGCGACCGGGGCCGGCGAATGCGACGGGTCCGGGGTTGGCGCGGACACCTCGCCGGATTCCACTGGAGGTGCCGGGATGGGCACGATCGGTGTTCCGGTGCCCGGCGCGATGGACGGCGGGGTGAGCGCGCCTGCGCCGATTCCCCCGCCGCCGCCGGGCTGGGACGGCACGCCGGGAGTCTGTGATGGCAGCGGCGGCGGGGTCGAGATCGTCGGCGGTCCGCCGGGCGGCGGGGTCGGGACATCGATGCAGGGCCAGCCCGGATGCATGGCCTGCCATTGCTCGCAGGGCACATAACCTTGCGCGTCCGCGGCTGGTGACCCCGCGAGCGCCAGCGCGCCGATCCCGAGACCGATTGCGCCCGTGGCCAATCCGAGCGCGGACAGGCGCGTGAACGGGATGCTCACCGGCGGCCTCGGCGGGCCGTGGCCTGGTCGCGCAGTGTGTCGATGCCCCACCAGGTCAGCCGGCCGGCGATCGACATGTAGAGGAAGAATGCCATATAGACGAGGATCGAACCGTAATCGTCGGCCCAGCCCGGCATCTGGTTCAGATTCGCGAAGGCCACGATCAACAGCACGAGTCCCAGCGCCAGACCACCGAACGCGACAACGGTCGGATTCAATGGTTGCGGAGCAGATTTCGTGTCGGGAGTCCTCGCGGTCGTGCTGCCGGAAATGGTGTCGGTCATCGATGTCGGCCTTCCTTGACTAACGCACTACGAGGTGAGGTGAAAGGAGTGGGGCACGGCTGTGTTTCACAGCCAGATGGCGTCGCCGTAGACGGTGATGTTGTGATCGGCGGTCGGGGTCGAGATCGCGGCGGTGGCGTAGGAGCGGATGGTCACCGGTCCCGCGCAGGCGTCCACGCGGATCTCGACCTGCTCGGCGGTGATCGAACCCCTCGACGCGGCAAGCGGTTTCGAACCGAACGCGACCGTGGAGATCGCACCGGGTCGCAGGGTGGTGGAGATGTTCGGGTTCACCGAGGCCTGCCCGCCGATCGTCACTCCCGGGAATTGCGAGATGGTGACGCTGGCGTTCGGACCGATCGACAACCCCATCCCGAGAGTCAGCCCGTTGGAGACATCGACCGCGCACCCGATCTGGTAACCGAGGGTGACGGTGCCGCCGGTAACGGGCTGCGTTCCGGCGCCGGTAACCTCGGCGATCGCCTTGAGACTGACGAATCCTTCCCGGCTGACCGGAGATCCCGCCAGGTTCGGCCACCGATCCAGATTCTCCCCCGTCTTGGTGACCGCCAGTGTCCAACCGTCATCGGTCACGGTCTGCCGATACTTGTCAGCAACCCCATCCGCACTCGCCGAACCTTCCGCCCAAACCCCTACCAGAAGGACTGTGGCCAGTACTCCAGCACCAGCAGTCGCCGTTTGTCGCACAGACACCCAGAACACCTCTCCGCAATCAGTAAACATCTAGCAAACTTCTTGCGGAGGTTTTCACAAGGGACGGACGTCCCGACAGTCAAATGAGATGCCCATCACCGAATGGCCGGACCGTGGCACCCGCCACATCCCGCTGGCCACGGCCTCGAATGACGTTCCAGCACTATCCGATTCACGCCAGCTATTGCTGGTGCGCCCCCCGCCAAAATGGTCGCGTGTCCATATCGTTACCGACGGGGACACGCCGGTCACTCTCCGACCTGGGCAACGCGGAAGAGTTCGGGCCGTCGAATCTCGAGCCTCGCGGCACTGGCAGCCCTCGGCGCCGGCCTCGAAACCGCCGTCGCCGCCCTCGGCGGCAGCCATGACGGCCATCAGGTCGCCCACCGGGTGGCCGGTCTCGCTCTGACCCTGCCGGTCGTGGTGTTCCTGCTGGTACTGACACTCATCGAATCCGACCGCATCGGACATCCGGACCGCTCACGGCTGTGTTTGTGGCTCGCAGCCAGCGTCGTACTACTGGCCTTGGACTGGCAGGGACCCCACCTGTGGTCGCCCTCGGCACCGGGCTGGTGCTGGCGGTTCTGGTCGCCACCGTGTCGATCGCCGCCAGCCGCCGCTACCACACCATCCCCGCGGTTGACATCTTGTAACCGGCGATGCAGGACGTTCGGTCAACCTCAGACCGATACTGCCACTGGACCTTCCGCCCCGCTGCGCTGGTCGGTTCGATCAGCGCGCCTCACGGCTACTTGGACACTTGATGGCGGGGCCGGGTCCCGGCCAGGATCCGGTCCAGGTACCCGGTGGGCCACTCTCCAATTCGGCTGCCCGGCTGCAGGACCGGGGTGTCTTGCCCATGGCCCGCTACCGCCCTGACCCCCAACCGGCCTGATCCAGGCTTCGGTTTGCCAGGCGCATCGGCTTCGCCGTCCACACTGGGCCGAATTGATCTGGGCGCGGTGTCGACGTTCGGAAGTAGGGGTTCGAACCGTCTGGGCCAGATCGATCTCACCCTGTTCTGCTCGAGATTCTCCCTACCGTTCGGTGTCACGATCCTGCTGTTGGTGGTCACGGGCGCCGCGAGCCAGCAAGCCGGAACCTAGAGGTCAGTGTTGGATCGGCGGCGACAGCGCGGGGTGTAACCCCCTTCCTTATCTGTAGATGTCTCGTCGCGTTCGTCGAAAGTACCCCGGGGCCACAGTGATTCGACGGGACATGGACCGGAAGGACATCCGAATGCCACCTCCATCACATCGCCGCACGGCGGCGATCGCACGGCTCGCCGGTATCGCGGCGACGATGGCCGCGGCCCCCGCGGTCGCGGTCATCATCGCCGGTTCGGCCCAGGCGGCGCAGGCGCCCGTGCAGCAGAGTGCCGATGTCGGCACGGCGGCGCGGGCGCATTTGTCGACGCTGCTGGGCCCGGGCGTCACCACCGAGCGGCTCTCGGCCGATCAGGCGACGAATCCCCATGTGCTGAAACCGAACCCGTTCCATCAGTTCCAGCAGTTCCATCAGGGGCCGTTCCGCCAGGGCTCGCCGTTCGGTCAGGACATCCCGTTCCACCAGGCTCCCGGTGACCCCTTCCAGGAGTTGTCGGAGCCGTAGTCCGGGATCGTCGGCGTCGCGTCCGGGGCACGGCTGACCGGACGATTCGCCGCGATCGGAGCAATTTCTCACACCCGTCGTCAGGTGTGCGCACGCCTGACGACGGGGCAGCGTCGTTCGTCTCCGCGAAAAAGAGAGTGCACCAAATGAATTCGACCAACCGGACCATGCAGATCGTGGTGAAGGTCTCGAAGTTCTGCAATCTACGATGCCGCTACTGCTACGAGTACCCGGAACTGGGCAACCGGGCAGCCATGTCGCGGGCGCAGGTCAGCGCTATGTATCGCACCCTGCGCGACCACCTCGATGTCGTCGACGCCCGCGACGGCCTGGCTACCGGCTTGCATTTCGTCTGGCACGGCGGCGAGCCGCTCATGCAGCCCGCCGAATTCTATTGGCAGACATGGGCGGATCAACGTGAGATCTTCGGCGAGCGGATCCCGGTACGCAACAGCGTGCAAACCAATCTGGTGCTCCTGGACGACGAGCGTCGCCGGTTGCTGTTACACGGGTTCGACTCGGTGGGCGTCTCACTGGATGTGATCGGCGGATTGCGGGTCAATTTGGCCGGGCGGGATTCACAGCGTCGGGTCACGGGCAATCTGGATCGGCTGGTGGCCGACGGCGGCCGGGTCGGCTGCATCTCGGTGCTGACCGCCCAGAACATTCAGGCTGTGGACGAGCTGTTCCGGTTCTTCGAGGCACGGCGACTCCACTTCCGGGTGCTGCCGCTGTTCGACACCGGTGAGCCCGGACAGACCACGCCCTTCGAAATCGACCGGGAGCAAGAGCTTTTCGCGCTCGCACGCCTCTTCGAACTGTGGCTGGCCAGCGACCTCATGCAGCGGCCGCCCGCACCCCTGGATGGATACGTGGAGATCGCGGCCCGATACCTGTCCGCCGCCCCGGGACCCGAATACCAGGACCGGCGTGCCTGGCTGCCGGTGGTGCTGGTCGACACCGATGGCTCTTGCTACACCTATGGCGAACCGTACGGCGACGCGGACTGGTCGATCGGCAATATCTTCACCGACTCGGTGGCCGACATGCTGTCGGGCCCGGTCTTCGAACGCTGCGCGGTGCAGGCCGAACGCCGGGTCGCCCTGAACTGCCTGCCCTGTCCGTTCTTCGACGCCTGCGGCGGAACCCTGCTGGCGGAGACCGAATCCTGCGAGCGCGACGAGGACGGTGCGGGCACCATGCTGTGCAGTGGCCGACCGGTCATCGCCTATATCGCGGAGCGACTGCACGAGACCGAGCTATGACGCTCGAGCATCGAACGGCCCTCGACCACACCGGACTTCGCGCCGGGATGACCATGCTGCTACCGCCCGGCGCGCCCACCACGGACCGGATCAGGCTCAGCTCCGGAATTCGGCTCGCCTCCGAGACGTCCTATGCCGAGGACTACGCCGACCGTGCCTTCGTGCCCCGCGGGCCTTGGCGAGCACCCACCTGCCACGAGCGCGCCCTGCTGTTCGGCCGTCCGGTGCCCGCCGCGCTGCCGGGCGAATGGCTCGCGGTGCTGCCCGCGCCCGCCCGTGTTCTGGAGGCGTGCGCCGTTTTTCGTGGACTGCCGCTCGCCACCGGCGAGTCGGGTGTCCGGGAGCTGGCCCACGGCCCGGCGGGCCGGACCGCGCTGGTCGAGATTCTGCGCTGGGCCGCCACCCTGACCGATCCCGCCCGCCCCGGGATCGAAGCCCCACTGCTGTACGGCAAGAGCCCCGCCGGCCAGCCGACCATGACCACCGGCGGCCACGGCCGCCGCGTCGGCCTGCATGTCGACAGCTGGTACACCGATCCGCTATCCGACCGGTCCACCGCACCGAATCGCCTGTCCGTCAACCTCGGAAGCCACGACCGGCACCTACTGTTCGTGAACGCGCCACTCCAGGGAATGGCACAGGCTCTGGCGCAAGTCGATCTCCTGTCGGGCGCCGCGGACCCGAAGTACGCACTCGGGCAACGCTTCATGGAGGTCTTCCCCCACTATCCGGTCACCCGCCTCACCATCCACCCCGGGGAGGCATATCTGGCTCCCACCGAGAACATGCTGCACGACGGCCACGCCGAACCGCACGGCGACATCGACACACAGTTCAGCTGCCGCGGATACTTCGCGGCCCCACGGCAGTAGCGGCGTCATACACCCGTTCACCCCGGCTCGGCCGGGTCGAGAACGAACGCGGACTTTGACACCGCCGACCCGTTCGAGGTGGCATATCAAGCACGCCAGCCAAGGTCTGGATTCGTACGCGGCGAGCGCATCTGTCCGTCGAAGTCATGTTGACGAAGTATCGGTTTTTCCGGTTGAACACGCGTGCGCAGTGGTCATGACTCCCCCGGACGCATATCGAAACAAACGGCGTTGCTGTGCAACGGCTTTCGTGCATTATCGGGAGCTGTCACTGCGGGTCTCCACGGTCGATCGGGTCAGTGGGGCCTGATATGCGGAACCGAGGTGATCGCGGATCATTTCCAGCGCGGCGCGGCATTGCTCGACGGGCTCGGCGTGGGTGAATCCGTGGTCGACACCGGGGAATTCGTGGTGGGTCACCGCGACCCCGCGCTCGCGTAGGTCGGCGGCGAGGTGGTTCATTTCGTGCCGGACGGTGTCTTGATCAGCGGTGATGATCAAGGTGGGCGGGAGCTCTCCCCTGCGGGGGTGTAGTGCGGGAGACGCCGTGGGCAGGGTGGTGTCGACGTCTTTGAAGTAGGTGGTCCGGATCAGGTTCATCAGTGACGGACCTACCACTGGATTGCGTTTGGGTGAGGTCCGTTCGGAGTCGGGAAGGGACAGGTTCGCGGCGCCGTATTCGATGCTGATCGCGATCGGGACGAAGGCGCCGCGGTCGATCGCGTCGAGTGCCACGGACAAGGCGAGCTTGCCGCCGGCGCTGGCGCCGCCGAGGCTGATCCGGTCGCGGTCCCAGCCCAGGTCCGCAGCATTGTCACGCAACCAGGCCAGGACATCGGAGCACTGCTCCTCCGACACGGGAAATCGAACCGACGGCGCGGTGTCGTAATCGGGCAGGACGACGTAGCAGCCGAGCTCCGAACAGAGAAACCGTGCGACATTGTCCTCCTGCGCAGGGCGGCGAATGACGAACGCGCCACCGTGGATGATCAGGTGGACAGGCGGCTTGCGGCCCTCGGCACGGGTTGCGGCGACATCGGCGCCAACGGGAGCGTAGACCAATGTGCGGACTGGACCGTGCCGTGTCGGGACCGTCATGGTCGTAGGCTTGCCGATCGGTTTGGTCGCGAACTGCACGTGCGGCGAGGAGTACCGCAGGCGTTCCACGATCGGGAACATCGCCTGGAACATCCGCGCCCGTAATGCCGGGTAGCGATCGATATGCGGATCACGACGAAGAAGTCCACTACCCATCAGGCACCTCCGGTTGTATTGGATACCAGTCGGTTCTTGACCTGGAAGGCCGAGATCACCTCGAAGACGCCGATGGCGATCAGCCAGCAGCCGACCACGATGACGAGCGTCGCGATCGAGCGGAACGGTTCGACGATCAGCAGACCGCCGCCGGCGACGAGCACGATGCCGAGCAGGACCTGCCAGCCCCGCCCCGGGATCACCGTATCCGACAGGGCGGTCACCAGGAGAACGGTGCCACGGAAGGTCCAGGTGATGCCGATCCACAGTGCCAGCAGGGCGATGGCCTGAAAATCGTTGCGGAAGCAGAAGAAACCCAGTACGAGGGACGCGATCGCGGCAATGAACGACAGCACCCGCGTCCATGGACTGACGGGTATCCCGAACGCGGCGATCAACCCGATCACACCCGACACCACCAGGTAAATGCCGAACAGGACACCGGCGACGACCAGGGTGGGCCCGGGCCACACCAGAATCACGATGCCCAACGCCACCGAGATGATGCCGGTGACCAGAATCGACTGCCACGCATTACGGGCCACAGCATGGACAGGCCCTTCCTGAACTCGTTCTTCGATGATTGCCATGAAATTGAGAATAGGGACAAATTCAATAATTGTTCCGGTGTCAAAGATCACGAGGGGTACAAATTGAGCAAACCGGGCCGATAGCACGACTTTCGAAATAGAGAACCGCAGATCAGGGAGCTGTTTTCCGGACGTTTGGCAAGATATAGAAATTCTCCGCAGATTTTCCGTTAGATTGCCAATGGCATGTCGATGACAACCGAGAGATGGTCAGGAGAATTGTCCGACTGGAACGAAGGAGGCGGCGCATGCATTCTCGTGGACTAACTCTGATGCTGGCTTTCACGGCGGCAGTCACGGTCAGCGCCTGTTCTACCAGAACCGACGCCGTGGTCGAGCCGCCCGCACGGACCTCCGCGGTCGTTGTCGGCGTCGACGAGCGGGCACTGCCCCTGCCCGGCGTAGAGAACGCGCGCGACGTGGGCGGTTATCGCACGGTCGATGGCCGCCGGATCCGGACCGGTCTGGTGTACCGCTCCGGCGAACTGTCCACGGCAAGCGATTCGGCCTTGGCCTACCTCACCGGCCACGATTTGAAAGTCGACGACGACCTGCGGCTGCGATCCGAGATCACCGAGGCCCCCGACCGAGTCGCGACGGGAGCGGCCTACCGCAACGCGGATGTCGTGGGACAAGCCTCGCCGCAGGTCATCGCGTCCGCCCAGAACGCGGGCCCCGACCTCTACCGGGCCTTCATCACCACACCCGGCGCGAACGAGGGCTTCGCATCGGTCCTGCACGACATCATCGACACCACCGACGGCACGGTTCTCTACCACTGCACCTCGGGCAAGGACCGCACCGGCTGGACCACGGCCATTCTGCTGACCGTTCTCGGCGTCGACCGCGACACCGTCTATTACGACTACCTGCTGTCCAACTATTACCGCGGCGCCGCCCCTGGAGACACCGCCAACGGGGTCGTGCCCGGCGCGCTGGATGCCGCTTTCGACCAGGTGGATCAAAGCTATGGCAGCTTCCGCAATTACGTCCGCGACGGGTTGAAACTCACCGATGCCGACACCACCGCGCTGAAGGAAAAGATGTTGCTCTGACCGGTTTCGCAACCGCTACACCTCGCACCCGCCACGTCACATGGTGGAGACATTGGCTCGCTGCAGCAGACGCGCGGTGCGCGCGGCGGCCAATGTCATTGCCTCGGTGGGATTTTGGGGATCGTATCCAGTCAGGTCGGTAATGCGGGTGAGCCGATAGGTGACGGTGTTGCGGTGGATGTGCAAGGCATCGGCGGTGGGATTCAGCGCGTAATTGTTGCGGACGAACACGTCATAGGTCTCCGCGAGGATCGGCTGTTCGTCGAGGGCGTCGAGGACGTGGGCGAGCCGCATTCGGGTTTGCGAATCCGCGGCGATCGCGTATTCGACCATGAACTGCTCACGGCGGCAGACGATCTCAACGCTATCGAGGCCGCGGCCGAGCTCGGCGAGCGTCCGCGCTTCCACGAATGCCTCCGGTAGCCCCGGCACCGGGCTCGCCGACACTCCCAGCCAGAATCGGGGCAGCGTGTCACGAATCGGACGCACTCGTCGTTCGAGTTCGGAGGTCGCGGTCGCGGCGTCGGTCTCACTGTCCAGCGGCAGCAGAGCGGTCCAGCCGCCGGCATCGGCGCGCACCAGAGCGGTGGAGATGTGCGGGAAATGCAAACGCAGATTGCCGACGGTGCGCGGAGCCGGGTCGGCGGCCCGGGCAACGACGACAAGGTACTTCTCCGCGAGCCGGATCGTCGGATCGGCGTGCATGCCCACGCTGTATCGACCCGTGAGGAGAGCATCGGCGAGGTCGTGACGCCGTTCGAGCTGTTCCCATCGAGGGTGAGCGGTGAAGTCGGCGCACGCGACAGCGACGCGGGTCGACACGATCGCGTTGTAGCGCGACAGCGCCAGCGCCTGGTCGGACAGCAGTCGCCGAGTGGGCTCGTCGGCGGCGGCGAGCAACTGACGCCAGATATGTTCGATTGCGCCCAGGCGGATATCGAGGACTTCCTCGAGGGTGCGGCCGTGGCCGACCGAGGCGCGCGCGGCCTCGACGATCGGGGCCAGCGCGGTGTCGGCCGGATCAGTGCCGTCGATGAGCAGCGCAAACAATAGGTCGACGTGCAGGTGCGCTCGCGTCAGGAAATCAGCGGCCCCGACGGCGGTCACATCGCCGGGCTCGGGGCTCGTCACCTCGAGGGTGTCCACGCAACGGTGAGCCGCAGTACGCAATTCCGTCAACGCCGCTCGTGTCCGCGCGTCGGTCACGGCCTCCCAGACCCTCTCTGCTGCCAACCTTCGACAAAGTGACAAACCGGTCGACGCAAGGATATCCCCGATGCGGGTGTTTCCAAGGCAGCCACGACCGGCGCCGCAACTCGACAAACAGCTGTTCTCGCCGATCGAAGGCGTCCGTTTCGGGTCCGCGATTCCTGCTCTGCGCCTTATGGCCTCGAGTTGTCCAGGCGTGTTAACACCGAGTCGGCCGGATCTCGAATCCATCCTCGATACACCATCGACGACTTCGTCGGCGTCGGTGGCTGTGGAATGAAGAGTCGTCGTTGTGGGGCCGGGTTGCGGTCCGAGGGAGGGGATGGCGTTGAGACGCAGGCTGATCGCGGTGATCGGGATGGCGGTCGTCGGCATGGTGCTGACCGGGATCGTGTTGGTGCGTGGTGGGTCCGTGAGGCACTCACCGGGTGACGCGAGCGGGCTGCCGTCGACGCCCGCGGCTGCGGCGGCGGCGGGTCCATGCTTCGAACCCGACTATGTGAAGTTCTCGTCCCCGGAGGAGGGCTGGGCGGTCGGACGAGCCGACTGCGGTTACAACCTGCCCATCCGGATCAAGTGCACCCATGACGGTGGCCGGACCTGGCGGAACCTACCTGCGGCCCCTTCTGAATTCGTTACCTACGGAATGACTCTCGTCGATGCGCGAACGGCTTTCACCCACTCGGGGGACACGTTGTGGGCGACGCATGACGGTGGCATGACCTGGTCCGAGCAAACGATCCCCGGTGTCGGTCCGCAGTCGTCGATGGCGGTGGCGGCGGGCCGGATTCAGGTGGCCGACCTCCGATCCGATGGCCTGCACATCTTGTCGAGCGATGTCGACCGGCAGAGTGACTGGACCGACGTGCGGGTGGACCTCGATCTCAGCGGACTCACGGCCGAGGACAGACGAGAGTTGCACGGGTATCCGGCCATCGACCTGTCCGGCCCCTACGGCTGGCTGATGGTGTACGGCAAGAACTCCGTGGTTGCCACCGCCCGACTGGTCGACGGAACCTGGGTGTCCACCGCCCAGCCCTGCGGTGCCGCCGGTCCGCTCGAGGCGAGCCTGTCCCCCGCGAACCGACTGCTGCTCGTGGAATGCGGGGGTCCCGGCCCCTATCACGTCGGACAGCGCCTGCCGCAGGCGATGACCTCGGCGGACGGGGGCGCGACCTTCGTCGCGTCCAACGCCGGGTGGCCGCGCGACCGGGACTTCTATCCTTCCCTCACCGCCACACCCGGACTGCTCGCGGCCACCGACAAGAACCAGTTGCTGATCACGGCCGACGGCGGGGCGCAGTGGACGACCGCCTACACAGGGCCGCCGAGCGCCGAGTTCGAAGGCGTCGAGTTCGTCTCGGCCACTGAGGGTTTCGTCCTGATGGATCCCGACCCCAACGGTCCACCGCACGCCCGACAGATACTGGTCACCCGCGATGGTGGTCGCGGTTGGAGTCCGCTCGTCTTCACGAGTTGACTCTCGGATCAGTCGCCACCTGGCAACCGAATCAACTCGCGTGTGTCATATCCCCCCGCGGAATTGGGCGGGGCCGCGATTCATTCGATTCGTTCTCGGATGATGTCGAGCAGACCGTTCATGGCTGCGAGCGAGGACCAGCGATCCGTGTTCGTTATTCCGGGATGCTGGTCGGATCGCGCGATGTATCCGGATTCCGCGTCGCACCAGTGCACATGGATCGCGGAGATTTGCGCGTCCTGATAGGTGTCGTCGATCGGTTGCCCGGCGGCGGCGTGCGTAGCGGTTGACATCTGCCCATGATGCCATGGATCTACTACATGGCGTAATAGTGGCGATCGCCACTGCCTTCAGCGATCGCTGATGCGGAAAGGCATGTGGGACAGGGTTTGGTGGACCATGTTGGTGAGGGTCACGATGTCGAATACCGGGATGTCCAGCAGTTGCTGGATGGCGTGGCCGTAGGGTACGAGGTCGGTGCATTCGATGACGAGTGCGCCCAGGCCGGGGTTGTCGGTGGCGAGTTGGGAGGCTGCGTCGAGGACCTCCGCGCCGAGGCGGTCGGCGTCGAGGTTGTTGCGGCGGCCTTCGAGGATTACCTCGCGGAATTCCGGGTATCGGGACATTCCGGTGACGCGGATCGGGATCGACTCGCCGCCAATGGCTTCCAGGTGGCGTCGGGTGAGGGCTTGGGCGTCGGCGACGAGTAGGCCGACGGTGCGGTCGGTGGCCAGCATGCGGTGGACCATGGGCAATTGGATGAGGCTCGAGCTGTAGAGCGGGACATGGACGGCGTCGGCGAGCCGCTGTTGGAACAGGACCAGGAAGCCGCAGGCGGCGGTGATCGCTTGCACGCCTTCGGCTTCGAGTTTGCGGGCCGCGTCGATGAACGGGTCGAGCAGGGTGGGATCCGCCTCGCTCACCACGCGGCGCGGGGTCGCGCCGGTGACGACTTGATAGACGACCGGAAAGTCGAAGGTGGCTGGATTGCGGATGTGGCCGGGAAGTTTGGTGAACGCTGTGTCGAGGCACAGGACACCGATCCGCACGTCTGTTCTGTCCATATCCTCACCGGCTGAGCTAGGCGATCCGAAACCGATTCGGCCGCAACGGGATCGGGTCGGTAAATGGCTGCTCGCCCGCCAGGAGTTGTGCGATGAGCTCACCACCGGCGGGTGCGAGGCCCATGCCGATATGGCCGTGTCCGGCGGCGACGAGGAGGTTGCGGAGGTCGCCGGCGGGACCGATCAGCGGCAGGCTGTCCGGAGTACAAGGCCGTAATCCGCTCCAGCGCTCCAGGATCGGCGTCTCCTCGAGCTCGGGCAGGAACTCGTGGACGGCGCGCCGCAATGCCTCGAGCCGGTGTTCGGAGACCTCCCGGTTCATCCCGGTCAGCGCGAGCTGACCGCCGATCCGGAGCCGGTCGCCGAGCGGAACCATCGCGACCTTGGCCTCGCTCAGCAACACCGGTAGGCCGGGTGCGCTCGGCGGCAAGCCCATGGTGAGGCTGTGGCCCTGGATCGGTTGCAGCACCAGATCCGTTCCCGCCATGCGGGCGCACTCGGTACTCCACGCGCCCGCCGCGATGACCACAGCGCCGGGGCGTAGCTCTCCGCGAGTAGTGCTGAGCCGCACGATATTCCGATCCCGAATCTCGAAATCGGTGACGTCGGTGTGCTCGCGGATCTCTACGCCCGCCTCGCGCAGAACCCGGCCGAATTCGAGCAGGAATTCCGGGACGTGCAGGTAAGCACCCTCAGGGTTGTACAGCGCGCCGTGAATGTCGAAGGTCGTCTTCGGCGCGAGCTCGTCGAGCTCACCGGGCCCGAGGACCCGCAACGGCACACCACCGGCCACGGTGCGTGCCACGCTCCGAGCGGCCTCGTCGAAGCCTGTCGCAGTCTTGAAGGCCAACACGATGCCCGGTGACTCCAACAGCGCCGCCATGTCCTCCGCGGCACACAGCTCGCGCAGGATCGCGAGGCCGCGCCGCTTCATCCCGATCAGCACCCGGAATCCGTGCGCCGCGGCCTCGGCCGAGCAAGCCTGCCGGAAATGCCCCAGCCAGCGGGCTAATCCGGCGTCCTCGCGCGGCTCGATGTACCAGGGCGAGTCCGGATCCGTCGCACCCGGTTCGGCGAGTGCGAGCATGTCGGGTGCGGCCAGGGGTGCGGCACCGTGCGTGCCGACGAATCCCGTATTGCCGGACGAGCACGATTGTGACCCGCCCAGCGCACCACGCTCGAGCACCGTGACCCCGGCCCCGCGTCGCCGCAACTGCTGCGCACAGAACAGGCCGACGACTCCCCCGCCGATGACCACCACATCCGGGTCCTCGAGAGTTCCCTGCTCGGGTGTCATGACCGCGGCCTAGATGCTGACGACGAAGAAGTTCGTCGGCAGATTGACCACGACCCGCTCGTAGATCTCGGCCTTCAACGCGATCCCCGGCTCGGTGAAGGTGCCCGCGGGCGGCTCGGCGAATCGGATCACCGAGCGTCCGGCGTCGAAAAGCTGTGCGCCGTGGCCGAAGTCGCCGACGATGGCGCTCCCCGGTTCGACCAGCCTGGTGCGGACGATGAACACACCGTTCTGCTCGAGGTCGTCCATCAGCCGCCCGCTGCCCATGGCCCGGTAGTAGTCGACCGGGTTGATGATCATGCCGTCGGCGGTGCCGCCCATCTGCTCGATCTCGTTGCAGGCGCGCAGGATTGTGGAGGCGAAGGGCCCCGGCTCGGGCATCCGCGCGATCTCGGGCATGTTCAGCAGCCCGCCCGGACCGCTGATGATGGTGTGGTTCTCGGCGGTGCACAGGCGCACGATCAGCCGGTAGTTGAGGAAGTTCTCGAAGGTGTCGGGGTCGGTCCACAGATCCGGTGGGACCTGTACCCACGCGGTGGTGGTGAGCAGCTCCGGAATCGGCGACTTGTGGAATCTGCTGGCCAGCTCGCGCCGGATTTCCGCGCCCTCGATCGGGGTGTCGTCCGGCGCGGGAGCGCTCTCGTGCCAGTAGAACTGGCGTGGATCGCGCGAGAGGTCGATCGTCTTGAGCATGTTGCGGGCCGGATTGCGCGGCTTGCGCCGCGAACTGGTCAGCGAATCGGTGATCGTGACGTCGTATTCGACCGCCGCGTCCAGCCCGTATTGCTCGCAGGCCTCGACGAACTGCCGGCCCGGCGACAGCTCGTGCTTGCGGTCCGCGACGACCTGCGCCAGCGTCGATTTGATCGAATCTGCCTTCAGCATGTCCCCTCCTGGGAAACGGTGTAATGCGATGAGGACGCGCCGAGCACGCTCGAGCCGCCGTCGATCAACTGGACGGTGCCGGTGAGGTAGCCCGCCCTCTCACTGGCCAAAAACGCTGCCATGGCGGCGATTTCGTCGGGCCGCGCGACGCGGCCGACCGCGGTCTTGCGGCCCACGGCGGCCAACTCCGCCTCGATTCCGGCCGCGGAGCCCTGCGCCAGGACCCGTTCCAGCAGCGGCGTGCGGGTCGCGCTCGGCGCGAGCACATTGACGGTCACGCCGTCGCGTCCGACGTCCGCGGCGAGGGCCTGCGCGAATCGCACGATCGCCGCCCGGCTCACTCCGGACAGGGCCAGCCCGCTGATGGGGACCACCGCGGTCTCCGAGGCCACGAGAAGGATTCGGCCCCACCGCGCCTGCCGCAGATGCGGCAGGGCCGCCAATGTCAGCTGGACCGCGGGCATGAGCACCGTGTCGATGGCCTGCCGGTACGCGCTCGCCTCGAAGGCCGTCGCGTTCCCGGTGGGCGGTGTGCCACCGCTGACGCCCACGATGTGGAGCCCGCCGAACTCCGCGGCGACCTCGTCGACCCAGTGTTGTGTCGCCGCCGGGTCGGTGATGTCCACGCGGCTGGCATGAACTCGCGCGCGTGCCACCGCTTTGATCGCGCGTTCGGCGGCGGCCAGGCGTCCCGGGTCACGCGCTCCGATGGCGACGTGTGCGCCCTCGGCGGCCAGTTCCTGCGCGATCGCCAGCCCGATGCCGCTCGAGCCGCCCGCTACCAGCGCGACCTTGTCGGCGAGTCCCAGATCCACTGTCGCTCAACCCCTCCCATGTCGATGCGGGGTCAGATACCCGTACCGGAGCGCCAGCGGCCACGACAGTGCCGTCGCGGTCGCTTTCGCCGAGTTCGGCAGCGCGCCGCGCCACGAGTCGTCGGTCGGGCGGATGACGGTGACGCCGGTGTTGAAACGGTCCGGGTTCCCGGTGACCGTGTGATTGGCGTGCAGCTCGATGGTGCGGCCGGACATCGGGTTGGCCGCCGGATCGATCTCGCACAGTCGCAGCACCGCGTCGACGGTCCCGGCCGGATCGGCGATGAAGTCCTCGTATCGCAGGAACAGCGACCGCCGCGGGTACCGGCGGCCGATCGCGTGCGATGCGAGGTTGAAGCCGGTCCAGTAACCGGTGCTCTTGGCCGCCGACATGGCGTACACGTATTCCTTGGGCTTGCTCCAGGATTGGGCGACGGCCCGGGGATCGCGCACCAGGTGCAGGTAGTACGGGTCGACTCCGTCGAGGTGGGACAGCAGCGCCGCCTCCCCCGGCATCTTCGAGGTGTCGACGATCACCCGCGCCTCGCTGCGTTCGGCAATAGTGCGGTAGACCTGGGCCAGCAGCTCCGCATGCGCGCGCATCGGCTCGTTGCGCAAGCCGCGCCCGAGCACCTGCCACGTGTGGCGGGTGCGGAAATGGCCGAGCTGTCGCCGAATCACAGTGTCCGCGTGGTCTTCCAGCGTCGTTCCCTCCGGCCTGCCGACCGGAAGGACGGTGGACCAGAACGGGCAGTCGACGAGCTTGTGCCCGCAGCCGCACAGCTCGTTCACGCCGCGCCCGGCGGCGTTCTTCCACAGGAAGTGCAGTTCACCGACGTGGAATACACCCGGAATCTCATTGAGGATGTTGCCCAGGATGGTGCTGCCGTTGCGGCACCACCCGGTGACGCACAGAATCTTGACCGGTGGCGCGCTGCTCATCTGCGGCCTCCCCTCTCATTCGGTGGTGGCCGATTGCCGAATCGTGTAGGCCATGATCGCGGCGGTGAACGCGCAGCCCGCGCCGACCAGGTACACGGCGGGATAGCCGAGCCCGCTCGCGATGGCGCCGGTCGCCGGGCCCCAGACGAACAGCCCCAGATCCCAGAACGAGGTGTAAGCCCCCAGTGCCGCACCCTGTTTCGAGCTCTCGGCGTTGTTCATGACCATCAGCGCCAGCGACGGATGCAGTAGCGAGAAGCCGACGCCCATGACGACGACCCCCAGCACCGCCACCGGCAGGTTCGGTGACCACGCGACGATCAACAGCCCCGCCGCCTCGCCGAGTCCCGACCAGGTGCCCACGCGCCGCGGTCCGAGCTGGTCCGGCAGCTTGCCGATGACCAGCCGGGTACCCGCATACACCGCACTGAAGACGGCCAGAACTACTGCGCCGGAACCGATCCCGCGCACCTGCAGATCACGGATGATGAACGCGGCCAGTCCCACATACCCCGCCGCGGCGAGGGCGAGGGCCAGACCGGGCAACGCCGCGGGCTTCAGCATCAGCCCGCGACCGCCGGTGGGCCGCGCGATCTGCGGCTCGGGCCCGGCTATGGTGATCAGGGCGAGTCCGGCGAGCGGCGCGACCGCGCACAGCGCCCACACCGTCCCGATCCCGAAGTGCCGCAGGGCCGCACCGAGCGCCGTCCCCGCCGAGATGCCACCCCACATGGCCACCCCGTAGAGGCCGATGAGCTGGCCGCGCCGATTGTGCGGCGCGAGCGTGACGGTCCAGGCCGCGCCCGCCACGAACAGCGCGGCCTCACCGACGCCGACCAGCAGCCGCACCACGATCAGCCCGGCCAGGCCGAGCGGCAGGAAGTACAGCAGCCCGCCGACCGCGATGGCGAGCGCGCCGAACCGCATGACCTGCCGATAGCCGTGCCGGTCGGCCAACCCGCCGAACACGGGCCGGGTGAGCAGCGCGGTCAGGGCGGTGGCCGTCACCACGAGCCCGACGCTCAGATCGCCCGCGCCGAACCGGTCGCGCACATGGTCGGGCAGTACCGGAATGGCCGCGGACAGGCCCAGATAGCCGCAGAACAATCCGCCGAACACCCCGGTCAGTGCGAGCCGCGGCAGTGTTCCGGTCTCGGGCGAGGCCGTCATGGCCGCCCCGCACACGAGGAATTCGCGTCGGCCTCCGTTGCGGTCAGAGCGGCCGCCACCTTGCGCACCGCGGTGACGAGATCGTCGCAGTCCGCCCGCGAGAGCGTCGAGGACAAGGGAATGTCAACGGCCCGTTGCAGATAGCGCGTCGTATTGGGCAGGGATGCCTTGACAGCGGCGGTTTCCTTGCCGCGGAACAGGAACCGCCAATTCCAGAAGGCGCGGATGTTGTGATCGGTATCCGAGCCGAGGTTGCGCGCCTCGATACCCTCCTGGCACAACGCCCGCGCGAACCACTGCGCGCGGCCCTCGGCGACCTGGAAGATGAAGGCCTCCCCCAGATATGCGCCCGGCGCGACCGGACGCCGAATCCGAATGCCGTCGAGATCGGCCAGTTGACCGGCGACATAGTCGTAGTTCTCACGGAAGGCGGCCAGCCGCAGTGGAAGCCGTTCCAGTTCGGATCGCAGCAGCGCGGCCCGGATCTCGTCCATGCGGAAGCTGTACAGCGGCAGTTCCAGATCGGTGGCCAGCGGCGGGCGGCCATCGCTGAAATGCCGGCGCAGCCGACCCTCGTACGCGCCGGAAAGTACAGTGGCGCGGGCGAACAGGGTGCTGTCATCGGTGACGAGGAAACCGCCCTCGCCGCTGTTGAGCGACTTGTCCGACTGCGTGCTGAAGGCGCCGGCCAGGCCGAAGGTGCCGAGTTTGCGTCCGTTCAGTTCCGCGCCGAGCGCGGGGACAGCGTCCTCGAACACCGGCACGCCTTGTTCGTCCGCGAATCGGAGCAGCGCGTCCATGTCCCCGGCGAAGCCGCGCATGTGCACCACCACGATGGCCCGGATCCGCGGTGTCCACCGACGGCGCAGATCGTCCACGTCGAGGTGCAGGTTCTCATCGGCCTCGACCAGGAACGGTGTACATCCGGCGAGCAAGATGGCGCTGGGTGTGGCAGCGAAAGTGAAACCGGGACAAGCGATCAGGTCTCCGGGCTCGATTCCGGAAGCCATGATCGCCAGCGCCAGCGCGGTGGTGCCGCTCGAGGTGGCCAGCGCGTGCGCGCTTCCGAAGTAGTCGCACAGTTCCGCCTCGAATCGCGCGCACTCGGTCTCCTGCGGCGGGCGATGGTCGTATCGGAAAAAGAGGTGGCTGCGAATCGCGCGCAGCGCCGCTTCCTCATCCTCGGGATGGACGCAGACCGCGCCCCTGTCGTAAGTCGGCCAAGGCGTGCGCCGTACCGGATCACCGCCGTCGAGGGCCAGCCGCACAGCGCGGTCCGGCTGCGTATCCGGTGCTGTCGGGGCCGATGTCGAATCATCGATCACATTGTCCGCCATCATGTCTACGGCACCGACCGACCAGGAATCGGCGGTATTGCCTGCTTGCCTACCGAGACTCTCAGAACGGGGAACCTCGGTGAATGTTCAAGGCACGCTACGCCGAACCCGCGAAGTTCATGACCGAAACATCGTTAAATTCTGGTCACGCGTCCGAAACCGATGAATTTACGCAATCGACTGTGCCCCAACAGAATCAATGCTTGACTCGATACAGGCGACTTCCCGAGCCGGGTACGTGGTCGCCGGATACTCAGTGCGCGTGGCAGATTCGCCGACGGCGGAAGGCACTCCTGTCATGCGCGTTTCACTTTGGTCGTCTTGACCTCCCACGGATTCCCATCGGCGCTCAGGGCGCCGGAGTCGACCAAGGACGCAACCCGCCAGAACAGTTCCGCGTCTCCGGCGTTCATCGCCGCCATGACGGGCGCGACCACCCGGACGATCGGTGTCCATTCCCGACCGGCCGCGTCGAGCAAGGCGGCGTCATAATGGTCCGGCGGGACAGAGCGCAGACCAGCCGAGGTGATGACCCGGAACATCGCGTTGTCCTGTTCGAGCCGCTGCCACAGGCATCGGCTCGCGACGCGCTCCGCCGGCGTGATCGCCCGCGCCGTCGATAACAACGCCCGGAACTCCGCGGGCGTCGCGGTGCCGACCGGGTGCGGTACGTCGACGATGTCGAAGACCCGCTCACCCAGGTGATCGGTGATCGCGTGGAAAACCAGCAGTTCATTCGCATTGCCCACGCCGCGCCATACGACCAGCCGGGCCGCGACATCGACTGTGTGCCAGAACTTCTCGAGCCTCTCCGGCAGTCGGGCTGTCCAAGACTCCGGATCATCGATGTATCCTTCGGCGCGCAGCAGATCCGGCCACCACGACTGCCACCAGCGCACCCGCACCCCGGGATCGCCGGACGCCAGGGGGCCGCAGCTGAGGTGATCGGGGAAGATCGCGATCGAGCTGCCCGCCGTTGTCGGATCGGCGTCGAGAGCCGACCGCAAAGCGCCCGCCGCGGAGAGGCCCGACACCAGATGCACGGTTGCTGGATCTTCGTCCCCGCAGTGCGGATCGGGTTGATCTGCAGTGAGTTGTCGCCGATGGTCGGCCATCTTCGCTCCTGACGAATCTTCCGTTCGATCGCGAACAGGAATTGCTGGACGGCGCCGGGCCGACGAGCTCGAATCGCCCCGCGCCTCCCATCCTCACCGGCTTTGGCAGAGCGCGACATCGGCCGTTCGGCCCGAATGAAGGGTGTCGGACCGGCCGAATGGCCGATGCGCCATGCCCACTCCTCAACGGTCCGGGCTCCCGTCGCGGCGGTCGCCGACGCTCGAGGATCAGGGCCCGGTCGCCGGTAGGGCCATGAGCGTGGCCTGCATGAGGGCGATCGGGGCGGCGTTGTCGGTGTCGGTGGTGACTTCGGCGGTGCAGACGGTGAGGGTGCGGCCGGACTTCAGGACCGTCGCGGTGGCCAGAAACCGTTGTCCTACCGCCGGACTCATGAGGTTGACCTTGAATTCGACGGTGAGGATGTCGCGGTCGGGAGGTTGCAGTGACATCGCGGCGTAGCCGCAGGCCGAGTCGGCGAGGGTGGTGATCGCTCCGGCGTGGATGAAACCGTTCTGCTGGCGCAGATCGTCGCGGAACGGGAGTTCGAGGACGACACGACCAGGGGCCAGGCTCGAGATTTCGATTCCGAGTGTGGTGAGCAGGGTTTGGCGTCCAATGCTCGCACGCAGTCGTGATTCCTGATCGGGGCTCAAAGTACCTGCGATGTCGGTCATTGCCGGAGCCTGGACGAGGTTTCGGCATGGCCGATGCCGGCGCGGGCCGGGTCGCCGGATTCGGCGAATGCGCTGTCGCCCGCGGCCGCGATCACCACCGCATGCTCCTCGATGAGCCACTTCCCGCACACACAGCGCAGATAGCGGAGGTCGCCGTGCGCGGAGACGAGAGTGGGAGCGGGCCAGGAGCATTCGGGGCAGGTTGCGGGCATGTTCACAGCCTGATGTAATGCCCTAGTGCATTTCAACCCTTACGGTGGGATGGCGGCGGAGATCGCGGCCCGGCTGGTGAACGCCGCGCCGGAACAGGACCTCGAGCAGCTGCTCGTCGAGGCCGGGTATCGCCCGGTCGGCTCGATCGATGCCCGCCAGGATGCCGAATTGCGCCGCTGGACAAGAGAACTGGACGTGGCCTTCAGCAACACCACCGTCGAGGTCCTCAATGCCCTACTCGCCGAGACCGCCAATCGCCCCTACATCTCGACCCACGACGGCAGAGCCCCGCACCTGCACTACTCCCAGGAGACCGCCCCCATCGACGAACGCGTCAAGGCTTACACCGCCTTCGGCCTGGCCACCCTGTTCTGCGAGGACCCCGGACGGATCGGCCGCTGCGACCGCGAGGGCTGCGAGATCGTCTTCATCGACACCTCCCGAAACGGCAAGCGCCGCTTCTGCTCTACCCGCTGCTCGACCCGCGTCCACGTCGCCCAGCACCGCAGCCGCAACCACTAGGACTCGACCCTCGGGCAACGAGAACGAATGCGGCTGCACTGCAGCAGTCTTCATCCATTCGGGCCCCGAGGTGGACCTAGATCACGTTGGCCGGATGTCGCCGCCGTATGGCAGGGTTCCCACGAACATGCGACGGAATGGGGAGTTCGGGATGACGGTGGTGTGGGACGGGGCGCGGGTGGTCGAGCTTGCGCGGCGGCTGCGGGGTGCGGAGACCGGCGACTGGAGTCGGGCGGCGCTGCGAGCGGTGGCGGAGGGGCTCGGGTGGCGGTGGCAGGACAGCGCCGGTGGACCGCGGCTCGTCGGGGATGCGGCTGCAGGGGTGGAGGCTCGGTTGCGGCCGGTGGGCGGATTCGAGAAGGACTTCGTGTACGGCGGTGCGGAATTCGTGGGGCTGTCGGTGCCCGTCGCGCTGCCGGGTGATGATGCGGCCGGGAAGGCGGGGGCTTTCCGGGTGGTTGCCGAGGCGCTGACCGAGGAGTTCGGGCCCGCGCCGATCATGGGCGCCTACGGTGACCTCGGGCCGTTCTATGATTCTGCCCCGTTGTGGGGCAGCCCATTTCTGCGCTGGCGTGGGCCCGCCAACACCGTCGAGCTGCAGGCCGGCGAGCATGGCCCCGAGTTGCTGCTCCAGCCGACCGAGCCGGTGGAGAACTGGTTCTGGCGGCAGGGGCACGGCGAGCCCTTTGCCCTCGGTGGATTCTTCGGCACACGCCGTGATCCCGCGAACGCCGGTCTGGGCCAACCGGGCGGCTGGAGCACCGACGACTGGGATATCTTCGCGCGGGCTCTGGGTGAGTTTCTCCGCACTCTCCCGGCGGAGACGCACGCGCTCGGTATCGAATTGGACCTGGGTTTCCACGCCCGGGTGCCCGGTACCTACGGTCCCGTCCTGTTCCACCTCTCCTGCGGCGAGCGACTCGAGATCGTTTATGACACAGAGGAACTCGCGGGCGAGATCACGGACCCGGCTTCCTACGGATGGATTCCGCACACCGACCGGCCCTGCGTCCTGGACCACTGGATCGAAACCCCCTACCACTCCGGGGACTTCGGAATAGGCGAGGTCGATGGATCGCACCTGGCCCGGATGCTGGTCGACACCTTGCGCGGCCTGGGTGTCGCCTCCCCTCGAGACCTCAGCCTGAGCGACCACGCGCAACGCGTGGGCGACTATCACGTCGACTTCTACGGCCTGACCCTCCAAGAGAATCCCTAGCCGGCAACGCGGGAGCTAATCTGAGCGGGTGGCACGTTCAGAGCGGCCCCATGTGGTTCTCCCGAACTGGGATGCGGTGTACGACTACTACCGGGATCATCGGCCGAATCGGTTGCTGGCCTGGGCGGCGTACGCGCTGCTGGGGCGGCGGTTCGTGCCGCGGGTCGGGTACGCGGCCGGGGCTCGGGACTCGCTGCGCACCCTGATCCGCGAGGATCGGCGACCGCTGCTGATCGTCATGAATCACCTGTCCGAACTCGACCCGTACACGGTGAGCGCCGCGGCGTGGCGCAGCGAACTACGCCCGGTGATCGGGCGCACCCGGGTGCTGGCGAAGGACGAGCTGTTCACCACGAGCCTGCGCACCAAGCTCGACATGATGGGCGGAATGCCGGTGTTCCGCGGCAAGGACCACGGTTCGGACGCGGTCGGCGCGAGTAGCAACCGCCTGCTCGACACCTGCGCGGAACGCATGGCCCGGGGCGACAGCATCGCCCTCTTCCCAGAGGGCACCGTCAACAACTCCCCCGACCTGTCCCACCTGCTGCCGCTGAACGGCGGCGTCGGGCAGATCGCGGACCGGGCCCGGCGGCTCGGCGCCAAGCCCGCGGTGGTGACCCTCGGCCTCAGCTACGGCCCGCACGCGAACCCCAGCAAAGAACAAGTACGTTCGGCCAGTTTCCATTTCGGCCCGCCGATCCGGAACCTGCCGAGCGAACCGGCCGAGATCACGGCCCTCGTGCAGCGGGCGCTGCAGGACGCGGTCGATCACGCGGTCGAGGCTTGGTGACGGTGGTAGGTGCCGCCGCGATCGGTCTGCCGCCTCACTGTGAGCCTGCCCAAAATCAGTGGCATTCGCGCAGTAACTTCATTAGGCTAAGGAAAGTGTTGGGCTTCCCGGCCGCGCCGATGACGTCGTCTGGCCTGCCCCGCAGCCGGAGCGAACTCGCTCTCGTGCATTGATTCGATCACCGCATCTGCGCTGCCGATGTATTCGCAGCGCGGGCGATATCCGAGTCCGAACGCCTCGACGGCGTCGGCTGTTCCACCCCCTCCGGGCGGTTGCTTGTTCGGGGCGCGGACCCGCACACGTGTAGTCCGTCGCACCCCTAGGAGGCAGACCTGTGAGGCCGGGAGTTGTAGCGCCGCCCGAGACCGATATCCGACACACCCCCGGCGACACTCCCCCGCACAGCACCTTCGGTTCCCTGCGTATCCGTAACTACCGCCTGTTCTTCACCGGCCAGGTGGTCTCCAATATCGGCACCTGGATGCAGCGGATCGCGCAGGACTGGCTGGTGCTCAGCCTCACCGGGTCCGCGGCCGCGGTCGGCATCACCACGGCACTGCAGTTCCTGCCCATGCTGTTGTTCGGGCTCTACGGCGGCGTGCTGGTCGACCGGCTGCCCAAGCGGCCGCTGCTGCTGTTCACCCAATCCGCGATGGGCGCGACCGGTCTCGTGCTCGGCGTGCTCACCCTCACCGGTCACGTGCAGGTATGGCACGTCTACGCAACGGCTTTCACGCTCGGCCTGGTCACCGTCGTCGACAATCCGGCCCGCCAGACCTTCGTCTCGGAGATGGTCGGCCCGGACCAGCTGGCCAACGCGGTCAGCTTGAACTCGGCGAACTTCCAGTCCGCCCGGCTCGTCGGTCCCGCCGTCGCGGGCGTGCTCATCGGCGCTGTCGGCAGCGGCTACGCGTTCGTGTTCAACGGACTGTCGTTCCTGGCCCCGATCGCGGCCCTGCTGCTGATGCGCACCGCCGACCTGCGCGCGGTCCAACGCACTCCGCGCGGCAAGGGCCAGTTGCGTGAAGGACTGCGCTATGTGGCGGGCCGTCCGGAGTTACTGTGGCCGATCGTGCTGGTCGGCTTCATCGGCACGTTCGGGTTCAACTTCGCCATCTGGCTCACGGCGTTCACCCACACCGTCTTCGATTCGGGCGCACAGACATACGGTCTGCTCAACACCCTGATGGCGGCGGGCTCGCTGGCCGGCGCCCTGCTGGCGGCGCGGCGCGCCACCTCGCGGCTGCGCATGCTGGTCGCGGCGGCGCTGATCTTCGGCCTGCTCGAGATCGTCGCCGCGATCACCCCGTCCTTCTGGTTGTTCGCAGTGCTGCTCATCCCGATCGGCATGGCCGGACTGACCGTCAACGTGACCGCCAATTCCTCGATCCAGATGGCCACCGACCCGGCCATGCGCGGCCGGGTCATGGCGCTGTACATGATGGTCTTCACCGGCGGCACCCCGCTCGGCGCGCCCCTGGTCGGCTGGATCACCGACACCTACGGCCCCCGCATCGGCTTCGCCACCGGCGGCGCGATCTCGGCCCTGGCCGCGGTCGTGATCGGCCTGATCCTCACCCGCATCGCGGGCGTGCGGCTGCGAGAGTTGCACGTTCCCTCGGCATGGCGTGAGTCGGTCGCGGTGTAGTCGGGAGCCGGGCGCGCCGCGTCCGGAGTACGGCTGGCATGATGAGGAAGGCGTCCGGAACAGGGAGATCGGTCATGCGTCTGGGTTCACTGCTGGTGTTCGCGTGGCTGGTCGTCGGGCTGGTGGCCGCCGGACAGCGTGGCTATCTCACCCATGTGAGCCAGGAGTGCAGCGATTTCGGCACCATCGCCGTGAACGTGGTCGCCGGTCCGCTGAACTACCTCGGGCTCGACCCCAAAGTGTCGGATTGCAAACTGCCGCAACCCAGCTCGAGTTCCTCGTAATCGAGTGACTTCTCCGGCGAAAGCCGGTAAAACCTTGATGTCGGGAGGATACTTCGACATCGGGGGAAAAGATGACCGAGCTCTTTCGCGCTGCGGCGCCGACGGCAATATCCATCGCGGACCTGGGCCCATTGCGGAATCTGCCCGGAACCTGGATGGGTTCGGGCTTCAGTCTGGTGGAATTGCCGGCGCGCAACGGCGATCCGTTCCATCTGAAGCTCACCGCCACCAGGGAGACGTTGACGTTCACCGCGATCGGCGCGCCGATACCCAACCGCGGGAGCGCACAGGACGACATCGTCTTCCGTGGCGTGCACTATCTGCAGCACATCAGTGACGCCGCCACCAACGAGGCGGTGCACGTGGAGACCGGGATGTGGCTGTATGTCCCGGCCACCACCGAACCCGCGGCCGGTCCCGCACTGGTGCGGATGGCCACTGTCCCGCACGGTGACGCCTTCCTGGCGCAAGGCCCCGAGGTGCCGGATATCCCCGGGGCGCCGACCATTTCACCGCTCAGCTCGGTCCCGACCGGATTCACCTTCGGCGGTGGCTATTTCCCGCCCACGGGCACCGTGCTCCCGGCCGGGATTCCCGACGCGGCCCTGCAGGATCCGACGGTTCTGCTCACCGCCGTCCTCAAGGAGCAGACGGTGGTGAACACCACCACCCTCGACGTGCGCACCGGCGACGGCGATATCCGCAATATCGGGTTCGTCTCCGCCAATGCCGACGCGACCACCCTGCACTCCACCTTCTGGTTGGAGACGCTGCAGGGCTCGGACGAGTCCGAGGCACTGCAACTCCAGTACAGCCAGCAGTCGATCCTGCGCTTCCCGGCGGGTCCGAATCCCGATCCCGCCAAGCAGATCGACTGGCCGCACCTCCAGGTCGCGACGCTCCTGAAGCAGTAACCGGTCCCGTTCTGTAAGACGGCCATTGACGGCTTCAAGCGATAGTGATCAATTCGCTCGTACGTGTCGATGCGGCGCGTACGAGCGAAAAGAGATGCACCATGGGCAAATTCAGCCGAGCCGAGCTGGAAGACGCACTGCACCACTACAGCCGGCACCTTCGTTCCCGCACATGCGTTTCCCGCACGAGTGGATCGCCTACGACGAGGACAACGACGCCGTCGTGGTCGGCATCAAGAACCTGCTCGACCATCCGACCGAGCCCGGCGTGGAATTCTGGTTGCCCAATACGACGCGGTTGGTCTACGCCGGTGACGGCCTGTTCGCCGGCGAGGAGGACATCTACAACCCGGCCCGCGACGCCGCCCGCGTCAACGGCGAATGGATCGAGGCGGGCGGCGTGATGGCCGCCGCCCCTCAGGTCGAAATGAAGTACATCGTCAGACAATCGGGATAGGCAGCCAGCCCGGCCACGGTCGTGGCCCGATGTCGCCGCGTATCGACGCGAGTCGGCGTTCGGCTTGGCTGCGCTGCCGCGGATCGCCGTTCGCGGACCGCAGGGCCGCGATGGTCATCGCCAACTCCTGGATGTCCCGGAGCAGGTAGTAGCGGCCGCACCGCGCCACGTCCTGGCCGTAGGTCCGGCAGAACGCCCCGTACGGGGCCGTGCCGATCCATCCAAATGACCAGTACGCCATGGCGATAGGCACCAGGTCCCACTCCGGCGGCCCGATCGCGCTCGCTCCCAACGTCAATGCGCTCGCGCAGTCGTCGTCGCCGGTGATCACCCGATCGATCCACGTCGTGCCGTGGATGACGGATGCGGCCGCGCCGCTGGGCAGCCCCTTCCAACGCCCTCGCAATTCGGACAGGTACCCGGTCACCCACCGTCGATCCTCCCCGTCGAGCAGGTCCGCCGCGACGATTCCCCGCGCCAGCCCGGCGAACGGATCCCACCCCGCGGCCTCGACACCCGCCACCGGCAGCCGATGGACCCGCTTCAACGTCTCCGCGAGCCGAACGACATCGAGGTGAGTCCGGGAAGCGGCCAGCACGCCTTCGAATTCCATTGCCGAGCACCTCATCCGACCGAGCCGTCACCCCGGCCGACACGGGCCCGGGGCGTTACAAGGTGTTCGCAGCCGCACCCCGGATGGATAAGTCCTCCGTGGCGCAATCGTCGTGAGATTCTCAGGCTCGTCTCGAGCGGCGACGGTCGGCGTTCGGCAGACTGGCCTCGTGCGATATGTGATGCGGCATCGGGTGCTCAGTCTCGGGAACGACTATTGGGTGACCGATGAGGGTGGGAATCGGGCGTTTCTGGTTGACGGCAAGGTGTTCTCGTTTCGGCGGGGATTCGAGTTGAAGGGACCGCAGGGCGAGGTGTACGCCCACGCGCACAAGAAGGTGCTGGCGTTGCGCGACACCATGGTGGTGAAATCCGGTGGCGCGCATGCCGCGACGATCCGGAAGAAGCTGTTCAGTCCGGTCCGGCACAGTTTCCGGATCTCGCTGGCCGATGGGGAGTAGTGGATCGCCCGCGGCGACCTGATCGAGAAGAACTACGCCTTGGAGGGACCGCAGGGAGTGGTCGCGGAGACCTCGCGCAAGTGGTTCCGGATCCGCGACACCTACGGGGTGGAGATCTATCACCCGAATGTGCCGCTGGCGCTGGCGATCGTGGTGTGCATCGACGAGCTGGTCGCGTCCGAACGCGCCCTCGAATAGCGGGTTCGCGCGGTCGGTGCCAGCTCTCCCGGCGCGGAGCCGCGCCGCCCTGACCGGTCGGCACCGGCGATGGCCGGTACCGCCATGATCAGGGCGGCTGTGAGTCCGCGGGCCGGCTCCTACCGTTCGCCCGCGACCGGACGGCCCGGGATCACTTCAGATGCCGGGCGAAGAACCGGTTTCCGTCCTCGCCCGCGTGTTGCGGGACGCCGGTGTGGCCGCCCATGTTGGCCAGCAGTGTCTTCTCCTTGGAGGCGAAGGCGTCGAAGAGATCCAGGGCCATCTGCCGGTCGTTGCCTTCGTCGTCCCACTGCAGCAGGACGTGCAGCGGGATGGTGACCCGGCGGGCCTCCTCGAAAGTGGAGCGGGGGACGTAACTTCCGGCGAAGAGACCGGCCGCGACGATGCGCGGCTCGACCACCGCCAGGCGGACGCCGATGGCGATCACCCCGCCCGCGAACCCGACCGGTCCGCCGATCTCGGGCAGTTCCAGCAGGGCATCCAGGGTGGCCTGCCATTCCGGGACCGACTGGTCGACCAGCGGCAGGGTGAGCCGATCGATGATGTCATCGGTCACCGGCTCCCCGGCCTGCAATGCCGCGCGCAGGTCGGTCCGGGCCTGCTTGCTGGCCGCCGAAACAGGCCGGTCACCGGTCTCCGGCAGTTCGATGGTGGCCGTGGCGATGCCTTCCGCCGCCGCGGCCTTGGCCCGGGCCGCCAATCGGGGGTACATCTTGCGCAGCCCGAGCCCGCCGGGTTGCCCGAGCAGGATCAGCGGGGTCGGTGTGGCAGCGGATCCGGGCGTCCACAGGATGCCGGAGATCTCGCCGAGAGTGAATTCGCGCTCGAGAGTGTCGTCGTCGAGGCGTTTTTCGGAAGTGAATTGCACGGTCGTGCCTTTCGGGAGTGCTCTGAACGGCGCTCCCGGACGACCTACCGCCCGACCGTGACCCCGGAGGGGAGCACCCATGTCGATACTGCGTTCACGGATACCACCTCCTCGGTTTGTTGCACGGCCTCCGCACGGTAGCAGGCATCGCGGTGATCGGCCAAAAGGTTTTGCGGAGGCCGCCGTCCGGTTCGGTGGCTAACATTCTTGCGATTCGGTAAGTGTGTCAGGTCGGCGGATCCCGCCGCGCAAGTGGTTCCCAGGGGGGCGGATGAGAGACATCCTGTTTGCGGCCTCGATCGCGTTGGCGGTCTCGATTGCGTTGACGCCGATACTCGTTCGGGTTTTCACACGGGTGAAGCTGGGACAGGAGATCCGGGCGGAGGGGCCGCAGAGTCACCAGGCCAAGCGCGGCACGCCGACCATGGGCGGGATCGCGATCGTGATCGGCATGTGGGCCGGGTATCTCGGATCACATCTGATCGGCCTGGGCTCGAACTCGCCCGGGATGTCGGCATCGGGCCTGCTGGTGCTGGGCTTGGCGACCGCCCTCGGGATCGTCGGGTTTCTCGACGACTTCATCAAGCTGTCCAGGCGCCGCAATCTCGGGCTGACCGCCAAGGGCAAGTACATCGGCCAGTTCGGCGCCGCGATCATCTTCGGTGTGCTGGCGCTGCGTTTCCCCAACAGCACGGGCCTGACCCCGGCCAGCAGGCACGTATCGATCGTGCGCGACACCTGGCTGTCGCTCACCCCGATCCTGTTCCTGCTGGCCGTGTGCTTCCTGGTGGTGGCGTGGTCGAACGCGGTCAATATCACCGACGGCCTGGACGGATTGGCCGCCGGGTCGATGGGCCTGACGCTGGGCGCCTACGTGCTGATCACCTTCTGGCAGTACACCAATGCCTGCACCACCCGGCCGGGCGCGGGCTGCTACGCGGTGCGCGACCCGCTGGACCTGGCGCTCGTCTGCGCGGCGGCGGGCGGCGCGTGCGTCGGATTCCTGTGGTGGAACGCCGCACCGGCGAAGATCTTCATGGGCGACACCGGTTCGCTGGCGCTCGGCGGCCTGCTGGCGGGCCTGTCGATCACCACCCGCACCGAACTGCTGATGGTCGTCGTCGGTGCGCTGTTCTGCGCCGAGATCCTGTCGGTCCTGTTGCAGATCGTCGTGTTCCGCAGCACCAGCCGCCGCCTGTTCAAAATGGCCCCGCTGCACCACCATTTCGAATTGAGCAGCTGGCCCGAAACCACTGTCTCCATTCGCTTCTGGCTGCTGGCAGCCATCGCCTCCGCCGCCGGTCTGATGGCCTTCTACGGCGAGTTCCTCGTCCTCGCCGACCCGGTGTGACGACCGCCGGTCAGTCGAGGAACTTGCCCGGATTCGCCGCCACGGCCCGCCGCAGGGTGGGTCGTGCGGCGCGGTAGGCGGACACTACCGAGGCCAGTTCGTGCGGGCTCGCGCCGTGCATGATCACCGAGTGGCAGCCGAGGTCGTACTCGCGCGAGATCTTCTGCACGCACTGCTCGGGCGTGCCGTAGGCGGCCGAGGCGAGCCATTCGTCGGGGAGCATCGCATCCAGCTGCTCGAGCACCTCGACGGAGGCGGAGGCGTCGATGGGTCCGGCCGCCGCCGCGTCCTGGTACAGCTGGGTGGCGCGGATGCGCTCCCACACCTGCGGATCCCAGCCGTTGGCGGCGATCAGGATGTCGGCGTAGGCCTGCAGGTAGGTCACCAGCCGGCCCGCGCGCCGGCGGAGCTGGTCCTCGGGGGTGAGCGCGTCACTGGCGGTGGCCAGGCACGACCAGATGCGCACGCTGTCGGGGTCCTTGCCTGCCCGTTCCGCGCCACGGCGCACCGCCGCAATGGAATTCGCGGTGGCTTCGTCGGAGAAGAAGGTGTGCAGGACGACGAAGTCGCCGATCTCGCCGGCGAGTTCCATGGTCTTGGGACCGACCGCGACGAAGCCGATCGGCGGGCAGTCCTCGAGCCCGTTCTGGTGATACAGGACGGGCCATTTGCCCGCAGGCCCATCGTGATTCAGGATCGTCTCCCCCGCCCACAGCCGCCGCAGGATCCCGACGAAATCCCGCAGTCGCGCCTCGGTGACCGCGGGCAGGCCGATGGCGTTCCAGTTCGCGGTGACGCCGCGTCCGAACGCCATGGCATAGCGGCCCTCGCTGATGGCCTGCATGGTGGAGCCGATCGTCGCGGTGACCATCGGGTGCCGGGTGTGGTGATTGGTGGCGGCCGCCGCGATGCCCAGCTCGGTGGTGCATCCGGCGAGCCCGCCCGAGAGCACCGCGGAGTCCTTGACGGTCATGCGCTCGCCGATCATGCACGAGCCGAGGCCGATCTCCTCGGCCGTGCGCGCCTCCGGGAACAGCACCCGGGCGTCGGCGGGATGGCGGGTGATGCAGTAGTAGGCCAGTTCGTTCAGTTGGTCGATCACGAGAAGTATTGCTCCCCAATTAGTTTCGAAATGATGCGCGGCGACGCCGGAAGTCAGGCGCCGATCTCGGTCAGCAATAGCTCGACGAGCGCCTTGTGGTGGAAGAGCACCTCGATGCTCTCCGGCCGCTCCATCTCACCGAAGTGGACCTGGCGGCCGCCCGCGCGCATGAACACGACGCAGTAGTTGAGCGCGGCGAACAGCGTGTACCAGGTGAGGTCGCCGATCTCGACGCCCGAATACTCGCGATAGGCCGCCTTCACGTCCTTCTCGTCGAGGAACTCGGGCATGCCGGGCAGCCCGAAGGTGTCGGCGATGGTCTGGAAGACACGGTGCGCGAAGATGACCCAGGCCAGGTCGAGTTCGCGGGGACCGATGGTGGCCAGCTCCCAGTCGAGCACCGCGGCGGGCGTGAAGTCGCGATACATGCAGTTGCCGATGCGGGCGTCACCCCAGGACAGGACGGTCTCGCCGCCGGAGGTGTCGGGCAGATTCGCGGTGAGCCAGGCCAGGATTCGCTCCGCGAGCGGCGATCGCCCGCTGTCGCGAGCCGCGAATTCGTACCAGCTGCGCGCCCGGTTCAGGGTTCGTTCCAGCGGGCTCGACCCCGGCTGTCGCGGGTCGAGGAAGGCGAAGGTGGTGGCGGCGCCCGGAATGGCGTGCAGCTCGGCGAGGGCCTGGATGGTGCTGTGCTGCAATCGAAGCCGCTGTTCGGCGTCGGCGTCGAAGAGCCAGTTGTCACCGAAGGTGTAGGGCATGACGTCGGGCGGCACCAGGCCCTCGACGCGGTCCATCAGCAGGAACGGCGTGCCCAGCACCTCCCCGGTCGGTTCGATGAATCGCACCCGCGGGACCGGCACCCGGCTCTGTTCGGCCACGATGCGCATGGTGTCGAACTGGGCTTGCAGGTCGTAGGTCTCGAGAATCGGGAAATCGCCCGCGGCCGGGACCATTCGGCCGATCAGGTCGGTCCGCTGCGGGCCGTTCTCGGTCCAGGCCATGGTGAGCACGAGGGTTTCGGCCGACATGCCGTTGCTGTCGATACCGGAGAGCAGGGTCAGGCGAGGGTCGGCGGCGGGCGGTAGCTGCGTGGCGAGCCACTCGGTGAGGCGCGGAATCAGAGTGGCGGTGTCGCGGCTGCTCCGCTGCAACCGCATCCCGGGTTCGTCCTGAGTGGGAGACATTGATCACTCCTGAGGGAACTGCGAAAGCTGCGGGTAACCATGGACTCCCGCTCCGCAATTGTCAACAAGGGTTCTTAAAGAATGGGCGTCATCCCAGGTAGGACGCCATCGCATCGACCAAAGCCGCACGCGCACTGCCCAGATCGGCGGCCGAGAGCAGCCGGCGCTCACTATTGATGCCGCGCATGGCCATCGGGATCAGGAACCGGATCCGGCCCACCTTGTCCGCGTCGAGGGACAGGTCCGCCAGCGAATACTCGAAGGCCCGGAACCAGGCGTCCTCGTACCCGGCCATGGCGGCCGCGGTCCGCGGAAACGCCGCGAGCCTTTCGTTGCGATCGTTGGGCAGGCCCGAGCGCAGCGTCTCGACCGCACGACCCTCCGGGGTATCGAGGATGGTCCAGATGGCCTCGATCATCTCCCGCAGCCGCTCGCGGATCGATCCGCTGAAGCTGGGCCAGATCTCGGGATTGTTGGCGCCGCTGCGGTCGGTCACCTCGATCAGCACCGCCGCCCACAACCCATCGAGGTCACCGAACTGATGCTTCAACGTCCCCCAGCTGACCCCGGCCTCGCGGGCCACCCGGTTGGCCGACAGCGGCTCCCCGAATCCCGCTGCGAGACAGTTGATGGCAACATCGAGCAACCGCTGCCGGGTCTCGCGGCCGCGCCGATTGAGTCGAGTCCCGGCCGCTGATTGCATCGTCGGCCCCACGCCGGTCATCAGTGCCTCGTCTTCGCTGGTACAGGCTGTTTGCCGAGTGATCGTATCCGGTTCCGGCAGCGGCGATCGGTCATGGGCGTACGGTCTGGTCGCCGTCCAGCGCGGCGGCATCGGTGAACAGTGTGATCATTTCGGACCAGGACAGCGCCGAATCGCTGTGCGAGACGGCCGGGCGATCGAGCGCTGGGCCGATCGCGACGGTCTCGGCCAGGCGTTCCAACCGGGTTGGGCACCCCCGAGCCCGATCCACCTCGCGCGAATGCAGCTGGCGCTGCGTCAGACCCGCAAGAAATAGCGCGTCCGGCCCCGTGTGAGGCAGATCGAACCCGGCCGTTGTGCCTTCAGGGGATGTTCAGAACCTGCCCGACATTGATCATGTCCGGATTGTCGAGCCCATTGGCCCGCACGATCTCCATGAATCGATCACGGCTGCCGAGTTCGTGTTCCGCGATCAGTTCGAGGGTGTCGCCGGGTCCGACGGTGTAGGTGTGCGGTCGCGACGCACCCGGCGCCGACGCGGCGGCTTCGGCCGCCGAGGTCGGGATATCGGTGGCGGTGCGCGTCGACCAGACGGCCTTGTCGCCCGCGTACAGCACCAGATTGCGGTCCGGCAGCAAGGTCAGCCGAGTGCCGCCCTTGCCGTTGGTTTCGGTCGACCAGGCGGCCGAGCCGTCGGATTTGTAGAGCACGAAATTGCCGTCGTCCTGCATGACGGCCCGCTGCACATCCTGACCGTGGGTGCCCGAGGCCCACACCTCGTCGCCCGGTTCGTTCAACACCAGATTGCCGTCGTTCTGCAAGGTCAGCGTGTACGTGCCGTTCTGAAGGGACTGACCCAGCCCGAGTTCGTCACCGATCTGCAAGGTATCGCTCACGACTGTTCCTTTCTCAGAAGGTTCACTCGCTGTCGATCGATCACACGCAGTACACGGTCATGTACCCGAAGAACGATACGCCTGGAAATCGGGCCGAAGATCTCACCCCGCTTCGAAGATATGGGCACGCAGACCCGGTGCCGGGGCGTAGCCGCGGCGGCGGGCGAGGCGCATCGCCAGGGGCAGCAGGACGCGGCGTTGCGCCGCGAGCGGAAGACCGGCGGCGAAGGTCACCGACCCCGGGGTGCCCAGCATCATCAGCAGGTGGAGCAGGCGAAGTTCCTGCTGGGAGTTGGTGTTTCCGTCGCGGATGGCGTGGCCGAGGGTCTTGCCGAACGACAGCATCCACACCGGGCCGGGTGAATAGAGGGTGCGGAGCACGATCGGCTCATCGGAGTCGTTGTAGGGATCGACGTGGGGCGCGCCCGGCGGAATGATCAGCTCATCGCCGAGGGGCAATGTGCCGGAACGTATTCCGCGCCTGTAGCGGGCTGCCCGGCCGCTGAGCAGGAACGAATGCTGCGTGATGCCCGGGTGCACGTGCGCGGGTCCCTTGCCGGTGCCCGGCGGCAGGATCCGGGTGATCCCCAGATACTGCCGTCCGTCGACGAAGAACCACGGATGGATCTCGAGGCGTGCGCCGTTCGCGCCCGAGTAGATCTCGAAAATCGGCAGGTCGCGGCGGAAGTCGTAGCTAGTCATGGTGTTCGGGCACCGGATCGATCTCGGGGGCGGGCACCTCCACGCGACGCGGATGGCGGATCGTCTTGTGCGGGAACCGTGTTCGCACATGGTCCTCGGCCGCGGAATCAGCGTCGACGTAGACGTATTCCGGCTTCCGGGTCAGCGGTCGCACGATGTCGCGGGCGTGCGCCTCGGGATCGGCGACGTACCGGCCCAGCACGTCCTCCCCCGCCGGGCACACGGCCACGCAGTACCCCGCCCGGAACTGCGGCTGGAACGACAGGCTCTGCCACACCGACAGGGTCTCGCCGGGGGTGACCCGGCGGCGGTAGTCGGCCGCGTCGGCACTGTCGACGACCTCCTCGACCCAGCCCGCGAAGTTCGACAGCTCGTGGTGGTTGTTGTGGGTGAAGCACGCGTCGAAGTCGAACCCGCCGTCGGCGTGGATCGCGCCGACCGGACAGGTGGTCACGCACAGCCCGCAGTCGATGCACGGGTTCGAGGCGGTGGGCTGCGAATACCGGGAGATCGGCCGGTCGAGCAGGATCGTGCCCAGCACGATGAAGGTTCCGAACTTCGGGTGGATGACATTGCGGTGCAACCCCATCTGCCCCAGGCCCGCGGCCACCGCCACGAGTTTGTGCGAGACCACCCAGCTGCGATTCGGATACCGGTGGATCTCGGCGGGGAATCCGCTCGCCGGATACAGTGCGCGCACACCGCGCCGCTGCAATTCCAGGCAGATGCGCCGGGCCGCCTCGTGCGCCAGCTCCTGGGTGGTGGCCACATCGCGATTGGCGGCGCTGGTGGATCGGCTCTGCAGGTTGTCGCGGCTGGTGCGCAGGCAGAATCCGATGAGCGACCGGGTACCGGGGAGCGCCTCGAGCACGTAATCCCGTTCAGCCTCCAGACCCGGGGTGGACAGTGCCACGAATCCGACGTCGTCGAGCCCGGCGCTCGAGCACAGCTCCCGCAGCCATTCGGCGTCGAGTTCGGCAGGCTCACCGGGGGTTTCGTGCTCCGCCCGGGCCCGTGCCGCCGCGACGGTCGGATGTTCGTGGTCGCGGGTCCCGCGCCGGACCGGTACGTGCAGGGGACTCCACAGCCGCTCGGCGTCGTTCATTTCGCCTCCGGGGCCGCGTCGATGCCGTCGGGCGGCATGATCCCGGTATCGACGTAGCGCACGGTCTTGGCCTTGTACCGTTTGCGCACATGGGTTTCCGCGTTCGACCCGGGACTCACGTAGATGTTCTCCGGTTTGCGCTGCAAGGGGCGCAGCACCAGCTGCAGGTGCTCCTTGCGGTCGGCCAGGTACGGTCCGATGACGTCCTCACCCGCCGGGCACACCGCGACGCAATACCCGGAGCGATACTGCCGCCGCGACTGCATGGTCGTCTCGCGCGGGCTCATCCGCTCGGTGTAATCGGCGGCGTCGCGGCTGTCGGCCATGGTCTCGGCCCAGTCGGCGAAGTTGTTGACGAACTGGTTGTAGGTGTGGGTGTAGCAGCTGTTGAAATCGAAGCTGCCGTCATTGTGGATCGCCCCCACCGGGCACGCCGCCACGCACAGGTAGCAGCCCAGGCACGGATTCCAGTCCAGCGGTTGGGAATACGGCGCGATCTCGGCCTCGGTCAGCACCGTGCCCAGCCCGATGAAGCTGCCGAACTTGGGATGGATCACGCACCGGTGGATCCCCATGTGCCCCAGGCCCGCCGCGACCGCCACCGGCTTGTGCGACACCGTCCAGCCGCGGCTCGGGAGCCGATGCGCCTCCACCGGAAACGTCACCGACGGGTACAGCGTTCGAAAACCACGGTCCTGCAACGCGATACTGATCTTGTGCCCGATCCGGTCGAGTACCGGGATCGCGGTGTCGATCTCGGTATTGACCAGGCTGGCCGCCCGGCTGGTGAAATTCTCCCGCGACAGCCGTACACACACCGCGATCAGCGACCTCGTACTCGGCAGCGCCTCGCGCACATACTCGACCTCACCCTCGAGGCCCTGGGTGTCGAGGGCCGCGAACCCCACATCGTCGGCACCGGCCTCCAGGCATAGCTCTCGCAGTTCCGTCGCATCCAGGACACGCGTCATGTCACTACCTCCCGGAGATATAGACCTCGGCCGACGCGGAAATTCATCGGTTGGGAGCCAACGACTTCGGCGGAACTCTCGAAAACCAGCCTATCCGCGCGCTCGGTCGGTGAGCATGCGAGTGAGTACCGCGGTGACAGCGGCGCGGGCCTCCGCGGGTGACAGGGATTGATGGCGGCGCAATACTTCCCAGGTCTCCCACGAGCACATGGCGTAGGCGGCCTCGCGGGCGGCGGGTTCGAGCGCGTCCAACTCGGGCAGATGGGTGCGCAGGTGGGCGCGCAGAGCGGCGCGGCTCTCGTTCAATCGTTCCGAGAGCACCGCGGATTCGTGTTCGCGCAGCAGTGCGGCGCGACGGGTGCCGGTGACGTTGTCGAACAGCTGGGACCGCACGGTGACCAGCGCATCGATCCGCTCGCCGAGTTCACCGGTGACCGGTTCCAGCAGCACCACCCAGTGCCGGGCGATCTGGGTCTGGGCGGCATCGAGATACAGCGTCTCCAGGTCCCGGAAGTGGTGATACACCGAGCGGGTCGCGACGCCGGCGCGCTCGGCCACCGCCTGCGCGGTCGGCTGCAGGTTGCCTTCGTCGATCAGCGCCAGCGCGGCGTCGAGCACCGCCTGACGGTTCTTTGCCGCCCTCGCGGTACGTCCGTCCATCGCGAGCAACCCTACACAGCCGCCAGAAATGTTGCACGCATCATGCAAATACCTTTAGGGTCGGACCATGCACGCATTGCGGACACCGGAGGAGCGGTTCGCCGACCTGCCGGACTTCCCCTTCGAGCCCTACTACCTCGAGGTCGCGGCCGGGGACGGGAGCGATACCCGGCTGCGGATGCACTATCTCGACGAGGGTCCCCGCGATGGGGAGATCGTCCTGCTGCTGCACGGCGAACCGTCCTGGAGCTTCCTGTACCGCACCATGATCCCGGTGCTGGTCGCCGCAGGGAAGCGCTGCATCGCACCGGATCTCATCGGATTCGGCCGCAGTGACAAGCCCGCCGAGCGCGCGGACTACAGCTATGCCCGCCACGTCGAGTGGCTGCGGGAGGCGCTGTTCGACGATCTCGACCTGTACGGCATCACGCTGGTCTGCCAGGACTGGGGTGGGCTGATCGGGCTGCGCCTGGTCGCCGAGCATCCCGAACGATTCGCGCGAGTGGTGGCCGCCAATACCGGGCTGCCCACCGGCGACGCGAAACTGACCGACGCCTTCGCCGCCTGGCAGCGGTTCTCACAGGAGACCCCGACCTTCCCGGTCGGCTCGATCGTCGCCGGCGGCTGCCGGACCCCGCTCTCACCGGAAGCGGTCGCCGCCTACGACGCTCCGTTCCCCGACGAGACCTTCAAGGCGGGCGCCCGCGCCTTCCCGCTGCTGGTCCCGACCCGCCCCGACGATCCGGCGGGCCCGGCCAACCGGCGGGCTTGGGAACGCTTGGCGCACTTCGGCAAACCGGTGCTCACGGCCTTCTCCGACGGCGACCCCATCACCGCCGGCGGCCAGCGCGTCTTCCAGGAGAAGGTGCCCGGTGCCGCGGGACAGCCCCACACCACCATCGTCGGCGGCGGTCACTTCCTGCAGGAGGACCGCGGCCCGCAGCTCGCCGCGGTGGTGGCCGACTTCATGGCCGCCACCCCGACCATCGAAGGATCCGCGAAATGATCAGCAGACGAGGCTTTTTCGGCACCGGAGCGGCCGCGGGCGCCACGGCCGCCGCGGTCGCGGCCGCCGGGCCCGCGGCCGCCACGCCGCGACGCATGGACAACCACCCCGACAAACCGAACATCCTCGTCGTCATCGTCGACGAGATGCGCTTTCCGATGTGGTTCCCCGAACAGCCGGTGCTGGACACGATCCTGCCGAATATCGCCGCGCTGCGGGAGAAGTCGGTCTCGTTCCAGCAGCACTACACCGCCGCCAACGACTGCACGCCCTCGCGCGGCGCGCTGGTGACGGGCCTGTACTCCCATCAGACCGGCTGCCTGTCCACCTCGCAGTCCGAGCTCGCGGCGGGCTTCCCGACCTGGGGCTCGATGCTGCGCGACCAGGGGTATCTCACCACCTGGTGGGGCAAATGGCATCTGGGCCACTACGCCGACACCACCCCGGGCGGCCTGGACCGCTACGGCTTCGACGGCGGCACCTATCCCTCCCCCAACGGCGCGCCCGAACAGGGCTTGCAGATGGACGGGCGCATCGTCGATCAGTTCGTCGACTGGTTCAACAACGCTGCGGCACAGGGGCCTTGGTGCACGACCGTGTCGCTGGTCAATCCGCACGACATCCAGTGGTGGCCGCGCTGGACGCGACGCACCCTGGCGTACAACGACATTCCGCGCTGGATCAACGACCTGCCGGGCAACTTCGAGACCCTCGATCAGCTCTCGCGCAAACCGCGGCTGCAGAAGGCACTGGTGGAGGTGTCGGCGGTGACCTTCGGGCTGGCACCCTACGGCACGCCCGGCGCCGACCAGGAGTGGATCGACCTGCGCAACCTCTACCTGTGGTTCCAGCAGCAGGTCGACCTCCAGATCGGGCGCGTGCTCGACGAATTGGCGTCCCAGCCCGAGGTCGCTGCCAACACCGTGGTGGTGTTCACCTCCGACCACGGCGACTACGCCGGATCGCACGGCCTGCACGGCAAGGGCGGCGCCGCCTACGACGAGGCCATCCGGGTGCCGCTGTTCATTCACGATCCGCGCGGACAGCTCACCCCGGCCCCCGGCACGCGCGATCAGCTGACCTCCAGCATCGACCTGGCCGCATTGCTGCTGACCATCGGCACCGGCGGCGACGGGTGGCGCGGCGACGGCCGCTACGCCCACCTGGCCGGTCGGCACGACCTCGCCGCGGTCGCCCGGGATCCGCGCGCGCCGGGCCGGCCGTGGGTGCTGCACACCACCGACGAGCACTCCATCGAGGAGGCCGCGGTGCGGTTCAACGACGACGCGCCCGGTCATGTCATCGCGGTGCGCACCGCCGAGGCCAAGTTCGTCCGCTACTCGCACTGGGTGCAGGGCTCGGCGCAGATCGACGCGGGACAGCAGGAGGAGTACGAGCTCTACGACTACTCGACCGACGACGGTCGGCTGGAGCTGGACAATGTCGCGGCCATCGGAGGAACCCTGCGCGACACCATGAGCCGACTGCACGACGAGGCGGTCGGCGAACTCCACGAGCCACTACCCGCCTACCTGCTGCAGGCGCAGCAGGACGGCTGGAACGACTACAACACCCAGACCGCGAAACCCTTCGGCGAGCAGCTCTCCGACTTCCTGCGGGACGGTATCGGTGCGAAATAGCCTCCGAGGCGGGGCTGTCACGGGCGCCACGGCCGGACTGCTCGTCGCGGTGGCCGGTGCGGCCGCGGCCCTCCCGATCCCCGCCGTTCCCGGCGCGCCGCCCACGTTCATCGGCAATCCCGCTGTCGCGCAGCCGGTTACCGATGTGCCGTCGGTCCCCCAGCATCCCTACCTCGCGCCCAACGGCAAGTCCGGCATCCACGACGACGGCTGGATGAGCAATACCAGCACCGTGCCCGGACCGCTGGGCCACGATATCCGGACGGTGTCGGCCGTGATCGGCGGGGAGTGCGGGTCGCTGACCTTCGACCGCGCCGGACGCATCGTCACCACCTGCATCGGCCCGTCCCCGGCGCTGTATCTCCTCGACCCGGTCACCCTGAACGTGCTGGGCCGCACCGCGTTACCCGGCGATCCGGGCGCTTTCCTGAAGCCCGGCGCATTCGGCAATTTCACCGGCGGCGCGTACTTCTATCTGGACAACCAGGATCGCGCGGTGATCGCCTCACGTGACGGCCACGTCCGCATCTTCGCCGAGAACGGCGGCGACGGCTTCACCCTTGTGCACGACTACGACCTCAGCGGTGTCCTGCGCCCCGGCGAGACCTTCAACTCGGCGCTGCCCGACAGCAAGGGGCTGCTGTGGTTCGTCACCCGCACCGATGGCGTGGTCGGCACGCTGGATTTGAATACCGGTGCGGCACAGGTGATCCGCCTCGGCGAGGGCGCCGAGGGTGAGATCGAGAACTCCTTCGCCGTCGGTAATGACGGCGACGTGTACATCGCGACCAACCGGGAACTGCTGCGCTTCGACGCCGGCCCCGGCGGCGAGCCCGCCGTCACCTGGCGGGTCACCTACGCCAACAGCGGACTGCGCAAGCCGGGCCAGGTCGACGACGGCACCGGCACCACGCCGACCATTCTGTCCGGCGGCTATGTCGCCATCACCGACAACGCCGATCCGATGAACGTCGTCGTCTACCGCACCGCGCCCGAGGCGACCCAACGGCAGGTGTGCGCGGTCCCGGTCTTCGGCGCGGGCGCGAGCGACACCGAGAATTCACTGATCAGCGCGGGCAACGCGTTGATCGTCGAGAACAACTACGGCTACTCGGGCCCCGAGGCCGCCCTGCTCGGCAAGACCACCACCCCCGGTTTCGCCCGCATCGACATCGACCCCGACGGCAATGGCTGCCACCAGGTTTGGGCCGATACCACCGAGTCCGCCCCCACGGTGGTGCCCAAGCTGTCCCTGGCCACCGGCCTGATCTACACCTACACCAAGGGCGTCGAGGTCAACGACCCTTGGTACCTGACGGCCCTGGACTTCCGCACGGGGGCGACGGTCTGGAAGCAACTGGCCGGAACCGGCCCTGGCTTCAACAACAACTACGCCGGAATCGCGATCGGCCCCGACGGCACAGCGTATCTCGGTGTTCTCCCCGGCCTGATCGCCATGCGCGACAGCTGATCTGCCCGGACCCGACTGCTGGTCAGGAGCGTTCCAGCTCGGCCAGGAGTCGGGTCAGCGCGGGCAGGGCGGCTCGCAGGGTCTTGCGGTCGGCCGGGGGAAGGGCGTCGATCGCCGCCTGCAGGGTCTGCGCGCTGGCGCTGTCGTAGCGGTCGAGCAGATCGCGCGCCAGGGCCGACGGGGCCAGATGCACCACGCGCAGATCGGTTTCGGAGGCCGTGCGAGTGATCAGGTGCGCACCGGTCATGGCGCGCACCAGATTGCTGATCGTCGACGGCGCCATGCGCAGCCGATCGGCGAGCTCCTTCGGCGTGGCCGAGCCGGTGGCGGTCAGCGCGCGCAGCAGTTCGATCTGGGCATCGGGGAGGTCGGGCAGTCCGGCCGCCGCGCGGGTCCGGCGCAGCACGGCGCGGCGCAGCGGCCCGAGCAGCCCGCTCAGGTGGCGTGCGATGGCGGCGTCGGCGGTGGTCATGCGCTCAGTCTCGCATGGTATACAGTTTTCTGACAAAACAGTTTTGTCACAAAACTACATCCACGTGACAATGTTCGGAGGCAGCATCATGCGCGACAACGGCGAGTTCGTCACCACCGTGGAGAATCCGGTTCCGCCGCAGGACCTTTCGGGTTTCGTCGGTCACCGCTTCATCTACACCTACGGCAACGGCTGGCAGTACGAGATGTACGTCAAGAACGACCACACCATCGATTACCGGATCCACACCGGCCACGTCGGCGGGCGCTGGGTCAAGGATCAGCAGGTGGATCTGGTGCAGATCGACGACGACTGCTTCAAGGTGTCGTGGACCGAGCCGACCGGCACCTCGGTGTGCGTGAACATCCTGCCCGGCAAGCGCCGCCTGCACGGGGTCATCTTCTTCCCCGACTGGATCCGCACCCACGGAGAACGCACCGTGCTGTTCCAGAACGATCACCTGGACCAGATGCGCGCCTACCGCGACCAGGGCCCGACCTACCCGATCTACGTGGTCCCCGAATTCGCCGAGATCACCTTCATCGAGAACGTCGGCCCCGACGACGAATCCGCCATCGCCTGCGCCCCCTCCGACCTGCCGCCCGGCTGGGCCGACCGCACGAACTGAACGGCGCCGACGCCGGACCCCGTACCGGAACAGCGCCCGCTGCCGAGCGCCGCTACGGCGATCCTCGGCCGGCTCGGTAGCGGCCCGGGGTGGCGCCGACCAGGTTGGTGAAGGCGGCGATGAAGTGGCTGGGGTTGGACCAGCCGCAGGCGTGGGCGGTGTGGGTGGTGTCGTGGCCTTCGGCCAGAAGGATGAGGGCGTGGTAGACGCGGAGCTGGGTTCGCCACTCGTAGAAGGTCATTCCCAGTTCCGACTGGAACAGGCGGCTCAGGGTGCGTGAGCTGGCGCCGATCGCGCGACCCAGATCGGCCAGGGCGGTGTTGTCGGCCGGGGTGTCGTAGAGCCTGCGGGCGATCGCGCGCAGGCGGTCGTCGTGGGGTTCGGGCAGGTGAAGGGGATTTTCCTGGGCCCGGTCGAGTTCGTCGACGAGGACGCGGCGCATGCGGGACTGTGCCGCGGGATCGTAGGCGCGTGCGGTGCCGTCGTAATTGCCGGGGCCGGTGAGGGTCAGGATCAGTTCGCGGGCGAGATCGGAGACCGCGAAGACGGCGGGCCGATCCGGCGCGAGCCGGGCCTGGGACGGGGGCAGGAACAGGATGCGCATGTCGGTGTCGCCGTGCGCGCGGTGATAGTGTGCGAATCCCGCTGGCGTCCAGGCGATTCGATTGGCGGGCACGATCGACGTGCCGGTCTCGGTGTGCACCGACAGCACGCCGCGCGCGGCGTACACCAGGTGCCCGCGCGGATGGGAATGCCCGGTGCTGGCACCCCCGGACGGCCACAGATGCGCCCCGCCCGACGCCCATAACCGCGAGACCGGGACGGTATCGGAGGTTTGGCGGCGAGCGGGCATAGCTTGGCAGTCTATCGGTAGCTCGCCAGGCCCGCACTCGGTGAGAGTGGACGAATGATCGAAAACGTGAGCACGACAATGCGAGCCGCGATCTGTGTCGCCGCGGGCGGACCCGAGGTGCTGGAGGTCCGTGAGCTGCCGGTGCCCCGCGTGCGCGAGGGCTGGAGTCTGGTGCGGGTGATGGGCGCGGGCCTGAACCGGTCGGAATTGCGGACCCGGCAAGGGCATTCGCCGAGCGTGCGATTCCCGCGCGTGCTCGGCATCGAATGCGTCGGTACCGTGGCTGCCTCGACCGATCCCCGCCTGCCGGAAGGGACCACCGTCGCCGCGGTCATGGGCGAGATGGGCCGCGAATTCGATGGCGGCTACGCCGAATACGCCCTGCTGCCCAATTCCCTGCTCATGCCGATCGAAACCGAGCTGCCCTGGGAGGTGCTGGCGGCCCTGCCCGAGACCTACCTGACCGCGCAGGGCGCAATGGACGCGCTGGGCGTCGCGCCCGGTGATCGGTCCCGCCTGCTGATCCGCGGCGGGACGTCGTCGGTGGGAATGGCGGCCGCATCGATCGCCTCCGGCTACGGTCTCGATATCGCCGCCACGACCCGCCAGCCGGGCAAGGCCGCTGCCCTGACCGGCGCGGGTGTCGATCATGTGCTTCTCGACGACGGCGGATCTCCGGCCGAGACCATCCGCGAATTCTGGCCCGAGGGACCGGATTACGTGCTGGATCTGGTCGGCTCGGCCACCCTGGCGGATTCGCTGCGGCTGGTCCGGCGCGGTGGGACCGTGTGCGTGTCGGGCTCGTTGAGCGGGTGGCTGATCCCCGACTTCGAACCGATCGCCATGATCCCGCCCGGCACCAAGCTCACCGCTTTTCACAGCGACAGCTACAAAGGTGAGACGGCCCTCCTGCAGCGGGTCGTGCGCGAGGTCGAGGCCGGTGTCTACCGCCCCAACGTCGACCGCGTCTTCCGCCTGGACGATATCGCCGAGGCCCATCGCTACATGGAGGACAACCGCGCCACCGGCAAGCTCGTCATGCTTCCTCGAGCGTCACTGCGCGGTCTTGCCCCAGACGAGTTCCCGGCTGTCGGTCGGAGAGGTGGCCTCGAACATGGTGAAGGCGGTGTTCACGGCCGGGAGCATCCGCATGCTGATGGCGAACATCTTCACCCCCGTCGGGTCGACCGGGGTGGGAACATCGGAGACTGTGAAATCGAGCATGGCGCCGGTGTGGTTCACCCGGCCGTGCACGGCTCCCGACTTCTCGTTGGACGGTCCGATCGGATAGGCCATTTCGTACCAGGTGCCCGGCTTGGATTTGGTCGGGTACTCGTAGCCGACCACCCAGAACTGGAAATTCGAGATCGGCATCGCGGCTTTGGCGTCCCGCAGCGCCTGGTGTAGCGCTTGCTGGTTGGGCGAAGTCACGAAGAAGCTGACGTCGAGCGTGCCCGTCGTCTGGCCGTCCCAGTGCAGGCTTTCGATGATTCCGCAGGTCCGCATCTGGTTGTTGGCGGGATCGTACGCGGTGCCGATTCCCGGATATTTCGGGACGCCGGTGTAGGTCGCCGGGGTGATGAGATCCGCCGCCAGCGTGGTCGCCGCGTCGAGCTGCAAACCGATCATGTATCCGCACGGTTGCGGACGCGGATGCTTCTCGGGAGCCGCCGCGTATTTCCAATCGAGGTGGTAATCGTACATTTCCGTGATTGTCCGCTACACGGTGATCGACTACTTGAAAATGATTGCGCACCAAGCGAATCGGCGCGCAATCAGCCGGGACCGGTTGGTATTCGGCATGAGCGCCGAGTGGCAATCCGGCAGCGGGGTTACTACGGTGGGGCGGGCAATCGGGAAGCCCACTACACGGGGGTGAGTATGCCGGTATCGGCGTTCGACCAGGTCACAGTCACACGAGAGGCTGCGCCGCAGCGGCGTTCGATCCCGCTGGTGGTGACGTGGGGTGTGGCGGTGCTGGGCGCGCTGGCCGGATGGTATTACCTCGGGCAGGTGGCGGCCGCGCCGCGCATGATGCTGCACCTGGTCGATCTGGGGGCCTACCAGGTCGCCGCCGAACGTGTGGTCGACGGTATCTCCGTATATGACAGCCCGTTGCGCGGTCACACGCGCGGGGTGTTCGAATTCGTCTACACGCCCTTCGCCGCAGTCATGTTCGCGCCATTGGCGTTTCTGCACGGATCGGTGTTCACCTGGGTCGGCGGGCTCGGCAATTTCGCGCTCCTGACCGGTTCGGTCTGGGCGGCATTGTCGGTGCTCGGCTACCGTTTCGACCGGCGGCTGCTGATCGTGGGCCCGTCCGTGGCCGCGATGCTGTTGCTGTGTGAGCCGATTCGCGAGACCGAGGCGTTCGGCCAGGTCAATATCCTCCTGCTGCTGCTCGTGCTGGCCGATATGGCGCTGCCGGACTCCTCCCGCTGGAAGGGTGCGATGACCGGCGTCGCCGCCGGAATCAAGCTCACCCCGGTGTTCTTCGTGGTCTACCTGCTGGTGACGCGTCGATTCCGGGCCGCCGGCACCGCGATCGGCGCGCTGGCCGCCACCATGGTCGTGGGTCTGGCGGTGCTGCCGAGGGATTCGCTGACCTTCTGGAGCGGCGCGTTCGCCGACCCGACCCGCGTCGGGGTCCCGGAGAATCCGCAGAACGAATCGTTGCGCGGAATGATCGCGCGCGCCTTGGGCGCGACGGGGGCGTGGCAATTGCTGTGGCTGGCGGCCGCGATCGCGATCGCCGTGGTCTGCCTGCTGCTGGCCCGCCGGCTCTGGGCCACCGGCCACGAACTGGCCGCGGTGACCCTGTGCGGTCTCACCAGCACCGTCGTCTCCCCGTACAGCTGGATCCACCACTGGGTGTGGCTGGCACCGCTGCTGATCTACCTGGCCCACTTGGCGATCCGCTACCGCAACCTGCCCACGCTGGCGGGCCTGCTGGTGACCTTCGCCGTCACCTCGGGCGGCGTCATGGACCTGGTCGACCTGCACTACGGCAGCGTGTTCGACCTCCCCGGCCGCGGCCCCTTCGCGGTCTTCGACCACAACGCCTATATCTGGCTGACGCTCGCGTTGTTCGCCGCGACCGCGTTCTGGCTGCGCCGCACCCAGCTCCAGACCCGGCCGGATCCGGTCGAGTCCCGCAACTGATACCCACGCCGATCCCACCCTTGGGATCCGCGCCCTAGCTGGCTATAGTTGACTCATGTCAGCTAGCACCACGCGAGGTGCTTCGGGAGTGCTGGAGGGGCCGGTCCGGTCGACTCTGGGCGTCGAACACCTGATGGACATCAACCTGAAATTCCAAGAGACACAAATATTCCGGACGCCCGCCGCGTTCCGATTGATCGCCGTCGCCGCACAGGGGACCTTCTCGGGCCCCAGGCTGCGGGGCGCGATCCGGCCCGGCGGCGGCGACTGGCTCACCATGGGCAAGGACCTGATCTGCCGGCTCGACGTCCGGGCCACCCTGCGGACCGACGACGGCGAATACCTGTACCTGACGGCCACCGGCCGGGTCGCTCTCACCGATCCGGCCGCGATGCAACGGTATATGGCCGGGGAGACCCTGCGCGGCGAGGACATCCGCGCGCGCACCCTCCCGGTCTTCGAAACCGGAGCCGAGCAGTACTCGTGGCTCAACGGCACCGTCAATGTCGGTTTCGCCGAGCTGTCCCGAACGCACATCGCCTACCGCGTCTACACCATCGAATAGTTCTCCCGCGGAATGGATTTCCCCATGACCACGACACTCGATCCGGCCACCGTCTTCGACACCTACGCCGCGGCGTGGTCGGCCCACGACGCCGACGCCATCATCGCGCTGCACACCCCCGACACCCAGTTCTGGCTGCATTCCGGCGCCCGGCCGATCCACGGCCGTCCCGCCGTCCGCGACGCCTTCGCCGAAATGTTCCGGCAATGGCCGGAATTCGGCTTCGACGTGCACCGGCTGCTGATCGGCGAGCGGCACTGGGTCCTGGATTGGACGCTCACGGCGGTGCTCACCGATGCGAGCGGGCGACCGCACCCGATCCGCTACGACTGCCTCGACATCGTCACCGTCGACTCCGCCGGATTGGTGGAGCGCAAGGACACCTACATCGACTTCCCGCAGGTCAAAGCCGTGCTGTCCGGGCTGGGCTGAGGCCGTTCATGCGCCGATGGCCGCCGCCATGACCGGCCAGAACGCGTGCAGGTCGTCCTGCCAGTAGCCCCACGAGTGGGTGCCCGGATGCGGCCGATACAGCGCGGGGATACCGAGATCGGACAACCGAGCCGCGAGATGCCGGGTGCACTGGCTGGTCGCGAACTCGATCGCGCCGCCCTCGACGATCTGGGTCGTCAGCAGGTTCTGATCGCCGTCGATCCGGTAGTCGCTCAGCGTGTCGTGACCGTCGGGGATCCCGGTGCCGCTCGAGATGTAGATGGTGTGGCCGCGCAACCGATCCGCGTGCAGGAGCGGATCATTCGCGGGCCAGCCGGGGCCGTCGAGCGGACCCCACATGTTCTCGACGGTCCCGCCGCCCTTCTCGGTGGTCAGCTTCACGTACTCCTGTCCGAGCGGAGTGCTGGTCTCCGCGCATCCGCTGAACGCGCCGACGGCTTCGTACAGATCCGGGGCCGTCTCGGTGAGCGCCAGCGCCGAGGTGCTCGACATCGACAGTCCGACAATCGCATTGCGTCCGGAATCGCGCAGGGCGGCGTCGATGATCCCGGGCAGTTCGGAGGTCAGATACGTGGTCCATTTGTTCCGGCCGAGGTTGGGGTCGTCGCGCTGCCAGTCGGTGTAATAGGTGGCGGCCCCGCCGTGGGGAATGACCACGTTGACGCCGGTGCCCGGCGCGAACCGCAGCAGGTCGGTCTTGGTCGGCCAGTCGACGTCCTGGCCTTCGGCGACCGCACCGATGAGCAGATACGCCGTCGGCCGGCCCGCGCTGCCGCCGTCGGGTATCAGGACGTCCTGTTCGATGACGCGATCCATGGCCGCCGAATAGACGTAGATCGCCAGCTCGTTGGGACCGCGCTGTTCGATCCGATCGAGGTACGCGCCGTGGGCGTGCGCGCTCGAGGCGATGACCGACGTGCATGCCACGAGCGCGCACACCACTGTCGTGCGGACCGCATTCCGAAGTGCGCGTGTATTTTTCATCGGATCGGCCCCTATCTACATCGGCATCCCCGCCTTTCCTAGGGTAGGAACTTCACTCCGCTGACGACGCGAGTTTCGATCAGGCGTTATCCACGCTCCACCACGGTGTTGCGCAGCACGCCGATGCCGCTGATCTCCACCTCGACCACATCACTTGGCAGCAGCGCTCCCACACCGGCGGGGCTCCCGGTCAGCAGGACGTCACCGGGCTGCAGGGTGATCCATCGGGTGACATAGGCGAGCAGTCTGCCGACGCCGAACACCATGTCCGAGGTCGATTCCGATTGCACCACCCGGCCGCCCACCCGGGTGGTGATGTGCAGGTCGGACGGCTCGCGGATATCGGTCTCGATCCAGGGGCCCAGCGGGCAGAAGGTGTCGGCGCTCTTGGCCCGCGCCCATTGACCGTCGGAGCGCCAATCATGGGCGGTGACGTCGTTGGCGCAGGTGTATCCGAGCACGTACTCCCCCGCGTGCTCGACCGGTACCCGGCGCGCGGTGCGCCCGATGACCACGGCCAGCTCGCCCTCGTACTCGAGTCGCCGCACGTCTCCGGGTCGCCGGATCGAGGTGTCCGGGCCGGTGATCGCGTTGGGGGACTTCAGGAACAGTGACGGCTGCTCGGGCAGGGTCCGGCCCTGCACCGCGAGGTGGCCGCGATAATTGCTGCCCGCGCACACGATGGTGCGCGGCAGGCACGGGGCCAGCAGTTCCAGCTCCGTGGTACGGGCCACGAGCGCGCCGGGTTCGGTGTCGCCCCAGGAGAATTCGTGCACCGAATCCCCGAGCACGACGCCGCGCCCGATTCGCCCGTCGACCGCGTATCGAACGATCCGCATCCCGTTACCCGTTCTCCGCCAGCGCTTCCCGCACCAGCTCGACCGGATGCCAGGCCGTGCGCCCGGCCCCGTGGAAGATCTGCTGGCGGCAGGAGACGCCGGTCGCGGCCACGATGGTGTCGGCCGGTTCGGCGGCCAAGGCCGGGAACAATCGATCCTCGCCGACCGCGAGGGACATCTCGTAGTGCTCGGATTCGAAGCCGAACGATCCGGCCATGCCGCAGCACCCGGAATCGATCTCCTCGACGATGACGCCGGGGATGCGGCGCAGCAACGCCATGGTGGCGGCGGTGCCGACCTCGGCCTTCTGATGACAGTGGCCGTGGAACACGATGCGCCGCCCGGCCAACGGCGAATCCGCGCGCAGCCGCAGCCGCCCGGCGTCGATGGCTTCGACGAGCAGTTCCTCCACCTGGCATACCCGGGCCGCCACCTCGCGTACCGCCGCGGAGTCCGGCATCAAGGCGTTGTTCTCGTCGCGCAGCATGAACACGCACGACGGCTCGCATCCGACGATCGGCGAGCCCGGGACGGTGGTGTGCGCCAGCGAATCGACCAGTCCCCCGGCCTTCTTCTTGGCGTCGTCGAGCAGTCCCTTCGACATGCTCGACCGCCCGCAGCAGCCCCCGGAGGCCAGCTCCACCTGCCACCCTGCCCGCTCCAGCAGTTCGATGGCGGCCTGCCCGATGTGCGGCTCGGTGAAGGTGGTGAACGAGTCGGCGAGCCAGTTCACCGTCCCCAGCGGCGCGGGCGCTCCGGCCGCGTTCCGGCGGGCGAACCAGCGAATCAGGTTGCGCCGCTGGAACACCGGCAGCGGGCGGGCCGCCGCGATACCGAGGGTCTTGTCCAGCGCGCGGCGCAGCAGCCAACTGCGGCCGGACAGGTTCGACAGCGGAGCGGTCGCCGAGCCGAGCCGGTTGAGCGAGCGAATCGACCCGAAAAGCCGTGAACGCAAGGGTGTTCCGTGGATCTCGTGGTGATGCGCGAGCGTTTCGGCCTTGAGTGAGGCCATGTCCACGCTCATCGGGCATTCGCTCTTGCACGCCTTGCACATCAGGCACAGGTCGAGGATCTCGTGCAGTCGCTCATCGCCCAGCGCGACATGGGGATCCGGTTCGGAGAGCGCTTTGACCAAGGCGTTGGCGCGGCCGCGGGTGGCGTGTTCCTCGTTCATGGTCGCGATGTAGGACGGGCACATCACGCCCGGCCCGGCCTTGCGGCACAGGCCGATGTTCATGCAGCGGTCCGCCGCACCGCGCATCCCGCCGACGACCTCGAAGGTCAGCTTCGTGGTCAGCGGCGGTGCGGGCGGCAGGGCGTCGCGGTCGCGCAGATTCTCGGTCATGGGCGCGGCGTCCACGATCTTGCCGGGGTTCATGATTCCGGCTGGATCGAACAGCTGCTTGACCTTTCGCATGGCCTCGTAGAGTTCCTCGCCGAAGATCTCGCGATTGAACTCGCTGCGGGCCAGGCCGTCACCGTGCTCGCTGGAGTTCACTCCGCCGTATTCGGCGACGAGATCCTTCACCGCCTCGGCGACCGCCCGCATGCGCGTCACCTGCTCGGGGTCGGTGAGGTCAACGAACGGCCGGATGTGCAGGCAGCCCACCGAGCAGTGTCCGTAGAAGCCCGCCTCCATGTGGTGTTCGTCGAGAATCTCCTTGAACCGCTTGGTGTACGCGGCCAGGTGGACCGGGTCGACGGCGGTGTCCTCGACGAACGCCAGGGGCCGGCGGGTGCCCTCACCGGCGGCCATGAGGAGCCCTAGGCTGGATTTGCGGACCTTGAGCAGCGCCTTCTGATCGGCGGGCGTCACCGCCCGCAGGGTGTGATAGCCGTGCCCCGAGCGCCGCCAGAGTGCCTCGAGCTCATCGAGTTTCGCGACCAGGGCCACCTCGTCGTCACCGCTGAAGGACACGAACAGCAGTGCGCCCGGATCGCCGACCAGAATAGTGCCCAGGTCCGCGTACTCGATCTTCTGCCGTGACAGTTCGAGGATGGTGCGATCCATCAGCTCGACCTGATGCGGATCGCAGCTCAGGGCGTCGGTGGTGGCGGCGATGGCGCTGTGCGTGTCGTCGAAATGGCCGACGGCGTAGACGGTGTGGGCGGGCCGGGGAATCAGATCCACCAGCGCATGGGTCGCGATCACCAGCGTGCCCTCGGCTCCGACCACGAACTTGGCCAGATCGAAGGGGGCGCCCTTCCCGAATCCGACCAGTCGATCGAGCCGATAGCCTCCGGCTCGCCGCCAGAACAGCGGCATCCCGGACCGGATGACCTCCTCGTTGGCGCGGACAAGGTCCGGCAGTTCCCGATAGATCCGTCCCTCGAGGGTGTCCGCTGTCGCGCGCCGTTGCCGTTCGGCGTCGTCGATGGGCTCGAGCCGTGCCCGCGACCCGTCGGCGAGCACCACATCCAGCGCCCGGACGTGATCGATGGTCATGCCGTAGGTGAGCGAACCGCTTCCGGCGGAATTGTTTCCGATCATCCCGCCGATGGTGGCCCGGTTGCTGGTCGAGGTGTCGGGCCCGAACATCAGGCCGTGCGCGGCCGCTGCCTTGTTGAGCTGGTCCTGCACCACCCCGACCTCGACCAGCGCGGTGCGGGTCTCGGCGTCGATGATGATGCGGTTCAAGTGCCGCGACATGTCCAGCACCAGGCCGGGTCCCACGGTCTGCCCGGCCAGGCTGGTCCCCGCACCGCGGGCCACGATCGGCACTCCGAGCTCGGCGGCCACCTTCACCGCGGCGGCGACATCTTCCGCGTGGCGCGGAAAGGCCACGCCCAGTGGGGTGATCGAGTACATGCTGGCGTCACGGGAGAACAGATGCCGGGTGTAGTCGTCGAAGGCGACCTCGCCGTCCATGACGGCGCGGAGTGCCTGCTCGAGCTTTCCGCTCGTCTCCGTGGCGTCGGCCGCCACGGTGTGGTCATCGATCATTGTCATTGAAAGTCCTTGTTGTCCACGGTCATCGGCTGCCTGGCCTCGGTCACGGTTACCGCTGCGCCCTGTGTCGCCGCCCGCAGCTGCTTGCGCAGGGTGAGCACCAGCAGGGCCGCGACCCCGAAGACGACTCCGAAGAACACCTGCGTCAGCGCGTATCCGCCGCCGCTGAGGTCGCTGAGCCAGCCGCCGACATACGGTCCGAAGAAGCTCCCCAGATTGCCCACGCCATTGATCAATCCCATGCCGGCCCCGGCCGCGGCCACCGGCGTGAGCTTGGTGACCGTCGCCCAGAAGGGTCCGTACCAGGCGATGGACGCCGCCGTGCCGAAGATCATGGCCAGCAGCACGATCCACTTCTGGTCCGCGGACACCAGACTCGCGCCCGCCAGGATCAGGGCCGCCGAACCGAGGACCACCGACATGTGCGCGATGTGGCCGCCCCGGCGATCGGCCGACCGTCCGACCAGGATGATGGCCGCGCCGGCCGCGATCTGCGGCAGGATTGCCACCATGCCGACCTTGAGGTCGGTGTGGAACGCTTTTTTGAGCACGCTGGGCATCCATAGGGTCAGTCCGAGCAGGCCCATCTGGGTGAGGGTGTAGATGAGGGCGAAGTGCCAGACGATGCGGGAGGTGAACGCCGCCTTGAACGTTCCCCGCGACTGCAGTTGCTCGCCCTCCTGTATGCGGGCGGTCTCGATGTAGTCGCGTTCGGTCGGTGAGAGCCATTTCGCCTTGGCCGGGGTGTCGCGCACGATCGCCAGCCACGCGATGAGGCCGACGATGAGCGGAGCGCCGCCCTGGATGATGAACATCCATCGCCAGTCGAAGTAGGTGAGGATGATGCCGGAGAACGGTGCGGCGACGATCGCGGCGATCGGGGTGTAGAGCTTGAATATTGCGAAGGCCCGGCTTCTTTCGGCGAAGGGGAACCAGGCGCGGATGGTGGTCATGAGTGCGGGCTGGACGCCGCCCTCGGCGACGCCTAGGAGAAATCGCGCTAACAGCAGCTGGCCGACCGAATTGGTCAGGCCCGAAGCCATGGCTGCGATACTCCACAACACCATCAGGATGGCGATCCACTGCCGGGCGCTCCATCGCTCGGCCATGTAGCCGCCGGGAATCTGCAACAGTAGGTAGCCCCAGAAGAAGATGCCGCTGGCCAGGCCCTGCTGTGCGCCGGTGAGATGCATATCCGTTTTCAGGTGTGGCAGGGCGAAACTGATGTTCGTGCGGTCGATGTAACAGATGACGTAGATGAAGACGACGACCGGCAGAATATAAGTCCACCGCTTCATGTGGGACAGTCGTCGGACAGGGGACGTCCGCTCGATCACGGCCTACCTCCTCGTAGGAAATCGCTCTGAGCGGAGCATCTGCGCGTGCGAGATCTGCGGGCCGGTATCGACGGCCGCCCAGCGTGGAGCGAAGGTAAAGAGAGAAAAAGAGCCAAAAGACAAAGAGGGCCTGGATGAGGGAGAGGGGCGGGCTGGGCTGGGAGCCAAGGGTTCGGCTTCCAGCCTTCTCACGGCTCGGCCGCGTTGGCCTCCCGGCGTGCAAAAGGGAAAGATGGAGGTGCGGAGCGGAGTTCACTCTCCGCGCAGCACCTCGAGGGCGTCCTGCAGGCCGCCCGGATCGACGGTGACACCTGACAGCTCCAGCCCCATCTGCACTCCGGCCAGGGTTCCGGCCAGCGTCAGGTCGTTGAAATCGCCGAGGTGCCCGATTCGGAACACCCGGCCGGCCAGCTTGCCCAGCCCGGTGCCCAGCGACATGTCGAAGCGGTCCAGGATGATTCGCCGCACCTTGTCGGCATCGTGTGCGCCGCCGACCAGGACGGCGGTCAGCGAGCTGGAGTATTCGCGCTCGTCGGCGCACAACACCTCGAGCCCCCAACCCCGGACGGCCGCACGGGTGGCTGCGGCGTGGCGATCGTGGCGCGCGAAAACGTTTGCGAGCCCTTCTTCTTCGAGCATCAGGCAGGCTTCGCGCAACCCGTAGAGCAGGTTCGTGGCGGGGGTGTAGGGAAAGAAGCCTTGCTCGTTGGCGTCGAGGATCGCCGACCATTCGAAGTAGGAGCGCGGCAACTTCGCAGTCCGGGAGGCGGTGAGCGCCTTCTCGCTGATCGCGTTGAAGCCCAAGCCCGGTGGCAGCATCAGCCCCTTCTGTGAGCATCCCACCGTGACGTCGACACCCCACTCCTCGTGTCGGTAGTCGATGGACCCCAGCGAGGAAATGGTGTCGACCAGCAACAGTGCGGGATGCTCAGCCTCGTCGATGGCCGCGCGGATCTCCGGAATCTGGCTGGTGACACCGGTCGAGGTCTCGTTGTGCACGACCATGACGGCTGAAATGCGGTGCGCGGTATCGGTATTCAGATGCTCGGCCACCGCCGCCGGATCCACACCGTGCCGCCAATCACCTGGCACGAACTCCACCTCGAGCCCGAGGCGCTCGGCCATCTGCCGCCACAGGGTGGCGAAATGCCCGGTCTCGAAAGCGAGTACGCGATCACCCGGCGAGAGGGTGTTGACCAGCGCCGCCTCCCAGGCCGCGGTGCCGGACGAGGGATAGATGACCACCGGCCCCGATGTCCCAAACACCGGCCGCACCCGCTGCAGCAGATCCTTTGCGAGATCGGCGAATTCGGGTCCCCGATGGTCGATGGTCGGTTGCGCGATGGCTCGCAGCACCCGATCGGGGACATTGGTCGGTCCGGGAATCTGCAGAAAATGCCGTCCACTGTGGGCTGTCATAGCTCGAACTTCCGTCCTGTGCCGTGATATGGCACACTGTGCCGTGAAAAGGTGCAGCAAGGGTAGGGATGCGCGATGAAGGAGTCAATACCTTGCGAAATGTCTTGAACGCCTTGCGAGTCCTGGAGGAAGTCGCCGCCCGCCAGCCCATCGGAGTCGGCGAACTGTCCCGAGTTCTCGACCTCCCGAAGAGCACGGTCCAACGCGCCCTCGTCACCCTCGACACCGCAGGCTGGATCCGCCCCGCCACCGGCGAAGTGACCCGCTGGGTCATCACCACCAAGGCTCTCGCCGTCGGCGGCAGCGCTGGCGGCGACCTCGGCCTGCGCGGCATCGCCCTCCCCATCCTCGAGGACCTCCGCCGCCACACCGGCGAAACCATTCACCTGACCATCCCCGAAAACGGCAAGATGGTCCTGATAGAGCGCCTGGAAACCGACAAACCAGTCCGCACCAGCATGGCCCTCGGCCACGCCCTCCCCATGCACGCCTCCGCCAACGGCAAAGCCGTCCTGGCCTTCACCCCCGCCGAAGCCCTCCGCCCCCTACTCCGCCACGACCTCCCCCGCTACACCGACACCACGATCACCGACCCCGAAGCTCTCCGCACGGAGTTGAAACACATTCGCACCCGAGGCTTCGCAGTCAACAATGGCGAATGGCGTTCCGACGTAGGCGCAGTCGCCGCCGCCGTCCTCGGGCCCGATGGCCACCCAATAGCCAGTCTCAGCGTAAATCTCCCAATAGGCCGCCTAACCCCCGACTCGGAACCAATCTTCGGAACAGCAGTAAACGAAGCTGCGGCAACAATTTCCGCTCGCTTGACATAATTAATCTGCTGAATCTGAATAGCCTTATATCACATAGTAATTCGCATAGAATTGAGGGCTTATTGGCGGTAGAATTAGCTCATGGGTTCGAAGGGGGTAACACTCGACAGCAGCGGTCTCACCGACCTGGTGACCGCAGTCCACTACCTGTGCGACACGATCGGGCACGGGGACCTGACACCGTTCGCCGACGGTGAGGTCGTGGAGTTCATGCAGCAGCTCGAAACCTGCAAACGCCAACTCGCCGCGCTGGATCCGAAACTGATCCTGGAAGCCTCCGAACGGTGCCTGCCCGAAACCACTGGCGCAGGGAAACTGATTCCGTTCCTGCGTCAAACCCTGGGATTGAGTGCGGCTGATGCGTCGGTGCGGGTCAAGCTCGCCCGCGAATGCGGAGAGTTCCGTGGATTGAACGGGCAGCTGAACCCGGCCGCTCTGCCGGTGCTGGCCGAAGCTGCTGCGGCGGGGGAGGTTTCGCGGGATCATGCCCGCAACATCGTCAAGATCATGACCCACCTGCCGTCCGACCTGCCCGCCGAGGAACGCGCCCGCACCGAGGAACTGCTGGTCGAGAAGTCGTGTGAAGGTTTGCTTCCCGATGACCTGCCCAAGATCGGACGCGAGATCATGGCCCGCGTCGATCCTGATGGGACGGTGTTCAACACCGCCGACCGGCAGCGCAAGCGCGGCATCAAAGTCGGGCGTCCCGGCATCGACGGCATGACCTGGATCGAGGGCTACCTCACCCCCGAACTGCGTGCCTTGCTGGATCCGTTCCTGGCCAAATACGCCCGCCCCGGCATGTGCAACCCCGACGACGCCGAAAGCCCCAGCACCGCCAGCAATGCCGTCATCGACTCCACACTCCTGGACGCTGCCGCGCGCCGGGATCGTCGTGACGCGGCCCAGCGGACCCATGATGCGTTCATCGCGATGCTGCAACCCGGGGTGGACATGAGCAAGCTGGGTAAGCATCGGGGCATGGCGGTGCAGACGGTGTTCGTCATGAACCTCGCCGATGTCGAACGCGGCACCGGCATGGCGACCACCGCCTCCGGGGTGCAGGTGCCGATCGACTCGGCGTTGAAGATGGCCACCGGCACTCGTCCGGTCCTCGCCGTCCTCGACGAGCACGGCGTCCCGGTCTACCTGGCTCGCGGCAAGCGCCTCGCCTCCGGTGGACAACGCCTCGGGCTGATCGCCCGCGACCGGGGCTGCACCCACCCCGGCTGTGACATGCCTGCGAGCATGTGCGCTGCCCACCACGTGATCGATTGGGCCAAGGGCGGACCCACCGACCTGAACAACCTCGCCCTGGTCTGCGATCACCACCACGCCATGGTCAACGACAGCGAAACCGGATGGAAGACCGTCATGTTGGGCAAAGACTCCCCACACGCCGGGCGGGTGGGGTGGATCGCCCCGAAATCGATCGACCCCACCCAAACTCCCCGAGTCAACGAGAACCATCACGTGGGGGAGCGGGTCGCCTCCACCCTCGAGGCGCGGTCACGCGAGCAGGTTTCTCGCGCGGCGTGAACATGTGATTCAGACCCATGAGGCCAGGTAACCCGGGGAAAGACCTCCCCGGGTGAATGAAACCGCGAACCGGATTGGCTGGCGGCGGGGATGTACCGGAAGTGTGGTCGCCTCGCCTGCCCTACCGGACCTGGGCTGACGCCCAGCCGGGAGCCGTCAGCCTTCGATCCCAGCCCACGGACTGCACGGATCACGTTCACTGACAACTACACAGAGAATCTCTTTTCTCCTCACCCCGGGAGGCCAACGCGGTTCGAGCCTAGAGGAGGCTGGAACGTGAGCCGGGCCTCCCAACCCAGCCATCCCCTCTCCCTCCTCCAGGCATCTTTTATCTTTTGTTCTTTTATCTCTTGTCTCTTCTGGCTCTTGCTCTTCCGCCCTACCCCTCCGGCCGATACCGAGCAACAAACCGCCGCAAAATCTCCTGAGGAACCGTGATGCGCTCCCGATGCCCCAACTCGGTAAGCGAATCCGCCTCACTGGGATCGAAATACCCTTCATTCCGATAGATCTCGATCCTCAACTCCAACCCATGACTATCGAGCTCGGGATGAAACTGCGTCGCATACACATTCTCACCGACCCGAACCGCCTGTACCGGACACCCAGCCGACCCAGCCAACAGCACAGCCCCCGGCGGCACGTCCTGACAGGACTCTTTGTGCCCCACAAACGCCCGAAACGCCTCCGGAAGCCCATGCAGCAGCGGATCTTTCGCAGCATTCTCGGTGAGCTCGATGGTGGTCGCCCCGGCCGTCTCGCCATAGCGCTCGGTACTGACCCGCCCACCCAGCGCATCCGCGAGCATGCTCAGCCCGTAACACGCCCCAAGATAAGGAAAGTCCCGCCGCACCACCTCGATGAGAAGCTTCTTCAACTTCGGCTCGAACACCTTCTGATAGTCGTACTTCTTGTCCTCGGGATAGCTGAGATTGCTCGGACCGCCACCGACGACCACCGCCCAATAGTCATCTAGTTCCACATCGGGCATCCCATGGTTCATCTCCACGCGCTCCACGTCCGAGGCGGTGAGCCCACCGGCATCGAGGATCGCCTGATACTCCTGATCGGAGGCCGCTTGCTCGGGTCGCAGCTGCAACAGCAGACAGGGCTTGGGCATCCCCACATTGTCGATGGTCGACCCCGAACGGTTGACATCTATCGCGGTATTGACCTCGAGTGGACTCGAGGTTGCACGGTGGAGACATGACACGACCGGTCGAAATCTGGAACACCGTCTACGACGAAGACTCCGCCCCCTGGATCATCGGCGAACCCCAGCCCGCGATCATCGCGCTCGAACGCGCGGGTGAGATCCAGGGTCACGTCCTGGAACCCGGCTGCGGCGCGGGTGAGCACACCATCCTGCTGACCCGGCTCGGCTACGACATCCTCGGCATCGACTTCTCCCCCAGCGCGATCGACTACGCCCGCGCCAACGCCGAAACACAGGGCGTTCCCAATGTCCGCTTCGAGGTGGCCGACGCCCTGACCCTCGGAGACCACCCGGACTTCGCGGCCGCCTACGACACCGTCGTCGACAGCGCCCTCTTCCACGTCTTCGGCACCGAACCCGTGGCCCGCGCCGCCTACGTCCGAAGCCTGCACGCGGTCTGCAAGCCCGGCGGCGTCGTCCATCTCCTCGCCCTCTCCGACGTCGAACCCGGCTTCGGACCCCGCATCAGCGACACCGTGATCCGCGAATCCTTCGGCGACGGCTGGGAACTGGAAAGCCTCGAGCCCACCCGTTACCGCGGTCGCGTCACCGCTTCCGTCGCCGATCAGGCGGCCCACCTGGACGTGTCTCCGAACGGGCTCGTCGACGTCGCGGCCTGGATGGCACGCATCCGGCGGCTCTGATAGAGTCTGGCTACCTCATCAGATATTTCCGAAAAGCCAAAGTACCTGTAACCGTCGGTTACAGGTACTTTGTTTTTCAGCCCCTCCGCACCCGATCGCTCACCAGCGCGCGCAGCATCGGATCCTCTGTTCCCACGTGAAGTGACAGAATCCGTTGCACGGCAAGGGCATCCGTTCCGGTCATGCGCTGGCTCAGCCGCTCGTGCTCCACCCACGACGGGCTGATGAAGGTCTCGACATGCCGGTCGGTGTCCACCGGATCGGAGTACATCGCCCAGTGCATCGCCCCGTCGCGTCGGCGTGACCGGCGCAGGTCGGGGATGGCGGCGTGGAACTCGGCCAGGCTGTCGGCCGGGATGCGGTACTCGACGGTGAGCATGATCGGGCCGTCGTCGGGAGCCAGGGTGAGGGGAACGAACGGTTCGAGTACGTGGGCGGCCTGGACGTCGACGGACTCGGCCGCCGCGAGGCGGAACCACACGCCGAGGGCCGTTTGGACGGCGAGTGCGATCCCGGCAGCGCTCAGCGCCACCGGCAATCCGACGCCGCTGGCCACCGCACCCCAGCCCGCCGCGCTCAGCGCGAATCCGAGCTGGAACACCAACTGGAACACCGCGAGCCCGCGCCCGCGAATCCAGCTGGGCAGCACCGATTGTGCGGCGATGTTCAGTGTCGACATCACTCCCATCCCGGCCATTCCGGCCAGGAACAGGACGGGGACCGCGGGCGGGAAAGCGGTCAACTGGGCGACGGTCAGCAGGCACGCCGCGTAGAGCAAGCTGAAGATGAGCGCGATGCGATCGGGTGAGAAGCGGCCACGGACGCGCGGCAAAATCAGTGCGCCACATACGCCGCCGACGCCGAGCACACCCAGCAGCAGACCGTACGTGGATGCCGATTGATGCAGACGGACGCGGGTGACCACGGCCAGCAGCGACGGCAGTGCGCCGTAGCAGAGCACGAAACCTGCGGCGCGAACCAGCACCGCGCGTAACTCGGGCGCGTTGGCGACATACCGCAGGCCGGTGCGAATCGCGGTGGTCAGATGCTCCGGCGGCAACGCGCCCGCGGTGACCTGCCGACGCCAGACGTACACCACCGCAAGCACTCCCAGGAATGAAGCGGCGTTGAGCAGGAACACTCCCCCGGACCCGACCGCGGCCACCAGCACACCCCCGATGGCCGGGCCGATCGCCTGCGAGGCCGTCATCGCCACCGAGTTGAGGCTGATCGCCGCGGGTAGTTGGGTGGCCGGGACCAGCTCGGGTGTGATCGAGCTGAACGCGGGCATCCCCAGCGTCGCGCCGACGCCCAGCAGCAGGGTCGCTGTCAGCAGCAGTGCGGGATTCACGCTGTGCGCCAACGTGAGTGCGCCGAGCAGCGCCGCCATCACCAGCTGCCAGGCTTGTGTGAACAGGATCAGCCGACGCCGATCGAGGATGTCGGCCAGCGCTCCGGCGGGCAGGGCCAGCACGAAGCTGGGCATGGCGCTCGCGGTGGACAGCAGTGCCACCAGTGCCGCGGATCCGGTCAGCGTCGTCATCAGCCATGACGCGCTGACCAGGTGCATCCAGGATCCGACATTGGACGCGATCGAGGCGAGCCACAGTGCGCGAAAGGTATTGATGCGCAAGGGCGTCCACGGCGATGTCGCCGCAGCAGGGGGCGTGCTCATTCGTCAGAGGGTACGGGCCCGTACCGATGCGGTCGCGTTCGTTCGCGACGAGCCGAAACCGGCCACACACCGCGTTCGATCGTGGAATTCCGGCAAATCCCCGCAAAGATCGGTACGGGACGCGCAAGATTGACAGGCTGCGCCGGGTGGGGACCGGTCGGGTTCTCGCCGCTGGACGCAGCCGGATCGGTTTCCCGAGGACAGGATCGCAGCACCATGGCGATACGCACCCGACTCACGCCGGATCAGCGCAACTCCTTCATTGCCGCGCAGCTCGGCTGGACGATGGACGCCTTCGACTATTTCCTGGTCGTATTCGTCTACGCCGACATCGCCAAGAGCTTCCACATGCAGAAGAGCGAGGTCGCGTTCATCACAACCGCGACCTTGATCATGCGCCCGGTGGGCGCATTGCTATTCGGGCTCTGGGCCGACCGGATCGGCCGGCGCATCCCGCTCATGGTCGACGTCGCGCTGTATTCGGTGGTCGGGTTCATGTGCGCGTTCGCCCCGAACTTCACCGTGCTGGTCATCCTGCGCATGCTCTACGGCATCGGCATGGGCGGTGAATGGGGGCTGGGCGCGGCACTGGCCATGGAGAAGATCCCGGTGGAACGCCGCGGCTTCTTCTCGGGATTGCTGCAGGAAGGCTATTCGTTCGGCTACCTGCTCGCCTCGCTGGCTTCGCTGCTGGTGACCAACTGGCTCGGGCTGTCGTGGCGTTGGCTGTTCGGCCTGTCGATCATCCCGGCCCTGATCATCCTGATCCTGCGCGCCCGGGTGAAAGAGTCCGAGATCTGGGAGACCACTCAGGAGCGGCTGAAGTCCACTCGGACCTCGTTCAAGACCATTGTCACCAATCCCGCGATCGTGCGCCGGTTCATCTATCTGGTGATCCTGATGACGGCCTTCAACTGGATGAGTCACGGCACCCAGGACGTGTACCCGACCTTCCTGTCCGCCCACGAGCACGGCGGTGCGGGATTGTCCACGGTGACCGCGAAATGGATCGCCGTCATCTACAACATCGGCGCGATCCTCGGCGGCCTGGTCTTCGGCACGCTGTCCCAAAGGTACGGCCGCCGTTACACGATCATCTTCTGCGCCCTGCTCGGCCTGCCGATCGTGCCGCTGTTCGCCTACTCCAAGACCGCGGCGATGTTGTGCCTGGGCTCGTTCCTGATCCAGGTCGCGGTGCAGGGCGCGTGGGGCGTCATCCCCGCACACCTCACGGAGATGTCGCCCGACGCGATCCGGGGCTTCTACCCCGGCGTCACCTATCAGCTGGGCAATCTGCTCGCCTCGTTGAACCTTCCGATCCAGGAGCGGCTGGCCGCCTCGCACGGCTACCCGTTCGCTCTCGCCGTCACCGCGGTGCCGGTGTTCCTGGCCGTGGCGATCCTGACCTCGATCGGCAAGGAGGCCAAGGGTATTCGGTTCGGTACCGCCGAGAGTTCCGTCACCGCACCGGTGTTGATGGACAAGCCTCCCGGCGTGCCCTAGTGGTCGCGGCGGGCCACGAGGTGCGCGAGGGCGGTCAGGTCGTCGGTGGCCAGGTCGTCCGGTAGCGCCGCGAAGGCCGCGTCCAAGGAGGCCGACGCCCGCCCCAACGTGCGCTGACGGCCACCGGCCTGTTCGACCATGTCCGCCGCCCGGGCCGCGCGGGCCGCGGTCATGGGGTGGCGGGATTGGTAGAGGCGGGCCAGGTCTCGGCCCGCCGCGGTCTCCGATTCGAGTGCGCACACCACCGGGAACGACTGCTTTCGGTGAATCAGGTCGCTGTGCGCGGGTTTTCCGGTGATCGCGGGATCGCCCCAGATGTCGATGAAGTCGTCGACGAGCTGGAAGACCAGGCCCAGTTCGGTGCCGAACGTGTGCATGGCCGACACCACGCGATGATCGGCCCCCGCGCACAGCGCGCCCAGGGCGCACGCACAGCCCAGCAGCGCACCGGTTTTCCCGGCGGCCATGTTCAGATACTCGTCGACGGTGACCGTCGGCCGGGTTTCGAAGGCGCAGTCCTCGTATTGGCCCCGGCACAGCGTGACCGTGGTGCGCGCCAGCCGGATGACCGCCTCGGCGGTCACCGCCTCCGGCGCGCCGTCACAGAGCACGCCGAGCGCGAGGGCCTGCAGCGCGTCCCCGAGCAGGGTCGCGTTGGTCTCGCCCCAGACTCGCCAGACCGTCGGGCGGCCGTGCCGGAACGGGGCGGTGTCCATCACGTCGTCGTGCACCAGTGAGAAGTTGTGCAGCAGTTCGACCGCGGCCGCGGCGTGCACCGCGTCCTGGACGCTGCCGCCGCAGGCCGCCGCGGCGGCGAAGGTCAGTGCCGGGCGCAGCGATTTACCCTGCGCGCCTTCGAGTTCCACCCCATCGGCATCGCACCAGCCGAAGTGGTATCCGGCCATCCGGTCCAGTGGTTCGGCCAGTGAGCCGATCGCGGCGCGCAGCACCGGATCGATGGCGGTCCGGGCCTCGCTCAGGCGTTTCCGGGCTCTTCGTTCGGTCGCTCCGTCCAGTGGCAGGGACACGGAATCGTTCGCGCGCACGAAGGTCTCATCATGCCCGGCGAGGGCGGCGGCCGCCGGGCGGGACAGTCCCCACCGGCGCCTGCCCTCGAGGTGTTGTCCGACGGTGAATTTGATCGTTCTCGCCGCTCGCATAATCGGCCCCGCTCTCTCCGATACGGATGCTCATGGTCCCATCACATCCCGGAACCTAAGGGTTGCCTGCGGATTCCAGTTCGGCAACGTCAGCAGGTCCGGTACCTCAGGTCAGTGGCAGGCCGTGCTCGAGCGCTTCCGCGGGTGCACTCGTGTAGCGGGCCGCCTGATAGTGGTAATCGTGGTTGGCGCGTACGTAGTCGGTGTAGTTCTGGGCTGTGACCAGAGTGTCCTTGTACTCGCCGCCGGTGATGCCGGCATCGTTCAGCTCGGTCGGCAGACGCTGCACCGCGTCGATCATGCGCTGGACGCATTCGGAGAGCATGTCGTTGACCAATTGCTGAGCTCGAGCTCGACTGTGCCCGTAGTGGTATTGCGCGAGCAGCACCGAGTTGTAGAGGTAGCCCGACGCCTCGTCGGAGGCGACCGAGAGCACGTCGTTGAACAGTCCCATGTGTTCGACGGCGGCCTCGCGCAGGCTGCGCATGGAGGGCAGATGCCGCACCGCGGCACTCAGGTCGACGCCCTCGGCGCGTTCACTGATATCGAGGAATACGAACAGCGCCACCCCGTCTCGTCGATGCGCGCGGTAGGTCTCGAGGTCGGGCAGGTTGCCCGAGAGCCGGCCGACGCTTTCGGTGTAGTAGGTCCACAGCCAGTCGCGGATCTCGCCGCGCACACTTTCGCGCCAGGCCGTCGAACGGCCGCGGCACAGCCGCTCCCACAGGTCGGCGAACGCGACCGCCAGCACCCCGGAAGGTGTTGCGGTACCGTCCAGTACGGCTTCGATGGCGGTGATGGCGTCCAAACACCGCGCGGGTTCGGGAATCTCGATATCGAACTGGTCGTCCACGATGAACGCCCAGGCCGTGTACTGGCTGAGCAGCGTGAGCTCCTCGGCCGCGGCCCGCGGGCACCACAGGGCGTACATGCGGGCCGGCCGGGTACGCTCCATACGTCGGCGGGTGAGCTCGGTCGGCACCAGGTCGTGGGCCTCGAGCCACGACCACATACCCGCCTCGGCCACCGGTTCCGCGGGGTTGAGGCCCGCGGCGTCGAATGGCATGAAGAATTCGATTGCTTCCATACGAAACTACCTATCCCCCAACCAGTTTATCGAGGACATCGTAACGATAACGGCATTTCGGACGTTTGCACTCGCATCTGAAATCCCAGTCATTAGGATTCTGCGGGCTGGACGGTCGTCAGTCGGGCAGCGACACGAGCCGTTGTGCGCCATCGAACAGCGTCCGCTCGGCCACCCGGGTCGCGGCCAGGGCCGCCAAAGTCGTTGCGGCGAGCAGCATGTACATGACCACGATCTGATACCGGATAGCGGTCAGCGGATCCACGCCCGCCAGAATCAGGCCCGTCATCGCCCCCGGCAGACTGATCAGACCGACCACCTTGGTCGAGTCGATGGCCGGGATCAGAGCAGTCCGCAGCGCCGATCGCTGATTGGGCAGGAACGCCTGATGCGCCGAAAGCCCCAGCGCCAGCCGTGCTTCCACGCTATCACGGGCCCGCCGGGCATCCTCGACCAAGCGGCGCAACGCGATTCCGGTCGACTGCATGGCCGACGACACGATCATCCCGCCCACCGGCACCACCACCCGCGCCTGCGTGGAGATGATGCCCAGCACGATCAACGACCCCAGCGTGATCGACGCCCCGAACGCCACCCCGACGGTCGCCGACCGCTGCGCATGCGGCAGCCCCTCACCCCGCCGCCCGGCCACCCGCCCGGCGATGACGATCATGAGCACCACCCACCCCAGCGCCCCCGGCAACCCGGTGTGCCGGAACAGGATCAGCAGAATCGCACCCACCGCGATCAGCTGCACCCCCGCCCGCGCCGCCGCGATGAGCAACTCCCGTGTCAAATGCAGGTGCTGTCGATACGCGATCACCGCCGCCAACGCCACCAGCAGCAGCGAAGCCCCGACCCCTGTCCAATCCGGCACCGAAAGCCCCTGAGTCACAGCTACTTCCCCGCTTCCGCGCCCCGGGTGAGCCGCCCACCCGCCAGCGTCCACACCTCATCCGCCACCTCGGCCACGAACCCCGGATCATGGCTGACCAGCACCACGCTGCCCCCGGATCCGACATGCGCGCGAATCATTTTCCCGATCGCGACCGCCGAGGCGCCGTCCAGCGCCGACGTCGGCTCGTCCAGCAGCAACACCTCAGGCTCGACGGCGAGCGCCCGAGCCAGGCAAACCCGTTGCGCCTCACCGCCCGACAGCTCGGCACATCGCCGCCCAGCGAACCCGTCGGGCAATCCGACCGTCGAGAGCAACTCCTCCACCCGCTGCGCCCCCACCTCCCGCCCCACCCGAACTTCCTCGCCCACGGCTTCGGTGAGCAGCGTCGGCCGCTGCGGCACCAGCCCCACCCGCCGCCGCAATGCCAGCACATCCAGCTCCGTCACGGGCGTCCCGTCCAGCAGCACTCGCCCACTATCGGGCTCCCCGAACCGATTCAGCAGCCGCAGCAACGTCGTCTTACCCGCCCCGCTCGGCCCGACCACGGCGGTACACCGATCGGCCGCGAACGTCGCGTCGACCTCCGAGAGGACCGAGGTCGCCCCGTGCCCGAGACTGACCCGATCCAAGACGATGCTGGGCACAGCCCTACCTTGCCGCATCCCGGCTCGACAGCGCGGCGCGGGTTGCCTATTCGGCGGGGCGGTGGTCGATAGCCTTCGAGCCCCGGGGCCGCAGGCAGATCGCCCCTCTCGTCGCCGTACTCGACAGTCGACGAGGGCGGCCACGGCCCACCTTGCCGTATGCCGAAGCGGCGGCGCGGCGCGGGTCGGGTATTCGGCGAGGACAGAGACGAAACCGTCTCGGATGTGGCCCGGGTCTTCAGTCGGGCGTCGGAGTTGATCACATCTTGTCTGCTCCCTCAGTGATTCGGCGCAGCCCTTCGGCGAGATCGGCTCCGGTGGGGGCGGTTTCGGGGTCGATCAGGGATTGGGCGGCAATGCCGATCAGGAGCGCCTGGTACAGCGCGCCGACGGTGCGACCGGCGTCGGGGTCCTCGTCGCCTTCCAGCAGCGCGGCCAGTCCGGTGCGGGATTCGTCGGTCTGGGCGGCGAGTTGCGCGCGGGTCTCGGGGTGGGAGAGGGCGTCGAAGGTGGCCGCCCAGAGGCCGCGGTGGGTGTCGACGGAGTCGCGAACCGCGTCCCAGCGGGCGGCGAAGCGACGCAAGGGATCCGGGTCGGATTCGGTGGCACCCAGCGTGTGGCCGAGTTCATCGCCCCATTCCCGGGTCGCCTCGGCGAGGGCCGCGGTGAGCAGCGCTTCCTTCGAGCCGAAGTGGTAGCCGATGGCCGCCATGCTCACCCCGGACGCGGTCGCGATATCGCGCACGGTGGTGCGGGCATAGCCCTTGTCGAACAGGCACTTCCGGGCGCCGGCGAGCAGGTCCTCACGATTTCCCATGGTCGACACTCTAGCGCATTCGCCTGAGACAAATGTCTTGCGCATTTGCCCAACTCCGTCGTACCGTGGGGACATGCACCAGAACAGCTCCAAGAACGTCCTGATCTCCGGCGCGAGCATCGCGGGCCCCGCCCTCGCCTTCTGGCTCGAGCGCTACGGGTTCAACCCGACGATCGTCGAGAAGTCCCCCGTCCTGCGCCCCGGTGGTCAGGCCATCGATGTGCTGGGTACCGCCACCGAGGTGGTGCGGCGCATGGGTCTGCTCGACCAGGTGCACGCCCGCAGCACCGGTAAGCGGGGCACCTCCTATGTAGATGCCGACGGCAAGGCCCGCGCGACCATCTCCAGCGAGGAGTTCAACGGCGTCGGAGCCAACGGCGACACCGAGATTCAGCGGGGCGATCTGGCCGAGGTGCTGTACGAGGCCACCCGCGACGACGTCGAGTACCTGTTCGGCGACTCCATCGCGGCACTGCGCGAGGACGAGCGCGGCGTGCACGTCACCTTCGAGCACTCCCCCGCCCGCACCTTCGATCTGGTCATCGGCGCGGACGGTGTCCACTCCCACACGCGCAAGCTGGTTTTCGGGCCCGAGTCGGACTTCGTGCACCACATGGGCTACTACATCTCGATCTTCACGACACCGAACCTGCTGGGCCTCGACCACTGGGAACTGGACTACAACGCCCCCGGCACGATCGCCGGAAGCTACAGCGCCCGCGAGAACACCGAGGCCAAGGCGATCTTCGCGTGGGCCTCGGACCCGCTCGACTACGACTACCGCGACACCGACGCCCAGCGCCGCATCCTCACCGAAACCTTTGCCGGACAGGGCTGGGAGGTGCCGCGCCTGCTCGCGGCGCTGCCGGATGCCCCCGACTTCTACTTCGACGCCATGGCCCAGGTCCGTATGGACAGCTGGTCCCGGGGACGGGTGGCCCTGGTCGGCGACGCCGGCTACTGCGCCTCCCCGCTCTCGGGTCAGGGTGCGGATCTGTCACTCGTCGGGGCCTACGTGCTGGCCGGTGAATTGGCGGCCGCCGCGGGTGATCACACGCTGGCCTTCGCCCGCTACGAGCAGGAGCTGCGGCCCATGGTGGAGGCCTGCCAGAAGTTCGCCGAGGGCGTGGGCGGCTGGTACGCGCCGAACAGCAAGGCCATGATCGCTTTCCGCAATCTGAACGTGCGGCTGCTGCCCTACCTGCCGTGGCGTGGACTCATCGGTGGCGCCCCGCAGAAGGTCGCCCGGACCATCGCAGCCAAGGATTACCGGTTCGCCGAATCCCCCGCCCGGCGCTGACGGACCGGTCTGAACGAGATCTATTGCATCCCCGTATATTTCGGAAAAGGCAAGATCAACGGTCGCCTCGCCGTACGCTGGCCCACCGTCCCTGAACAGTTTCGGCACGACTCGGAGGCACCATGCTGTCCCTGCAGGAGATTTCGGACCGGATGGAAATAGAGGACCTCATGGTCCGCTATTCCCACGCCGTGGACACCCATCAGTGGGAGCTGCTGGACGAGCTCTTCACCCCCGACGCCCACATCGACTACACCGCGATGGGCGGCCCGGCCGGTGACGTGGAATCCACCAAGAAATTCCTCGCCACCGTCATGCCCAATTTCTCCGCCTTCCAACACATGATCAGCAATTCCTCGATCCGGGTGGAGGGCGACCACGCCACCGCGCGCACCATGTGCCACAACCCGATGCTGGTCACCTCCGCCGACGGCACCCGCCGGCTCATGCTCTGCGGCCTCTGGTACCACGACACCTTCGTGCGGGTGGACGGCGAATGGCGCATCCAGCAGCGCGTCGAGGAGAAGAGCTACATGTTCATCGCGCCCGACGCGGTGCCCCCCACCAGCTGATCGGCCGCTACTCCCCCTTCAGCTCCTCGATGAGCGCGGCGAACTTGCCCATATTGTGCTCGAGCACGGTGATGTAGTTGAAGCCGAAGCGTTCCCGGCGTTCGCGCAGGGCCTCGGCCATCTGCGCGGTGGTGCCGAGCAGGATGGTCGGCAGGTCCTCGGGTGCGCCCGCGAAGCCGAACGGCAGGTGGTCGGTCAGGTACGCGAGGGCGGCGTCGCGCTCGGAGGGTGCCGCGATGCCCTGGATCAGCAGATTGAATTCCACGCTGCCGTCCCGGTTTCCGAGCAGTCCGCGCACGTGGTCGGTCTTCTTCTCGGTCGTCTCGGCGGTGGCCAGGGTGAGTTTGCCGCTGTCGGCGGCACTCGCGCCGGTGAAGCCGACGATATCGGCGTGCGCGGCGGCCAGCGCCAGGGCGCGCTCGCCCCATCCGGCGATGAGCAGCGGCGGTCCGGCGGGCGCGGCCGGGCGCGGCCGGTATTCCGGATCGGCGAACAGCCGGCGCAGGGTCGTCACCGTCTGTTCGAGGTGGGCGATCCGTTGCCCGGCGGTGGGGAACGAGATTCCGGCCGTATCGAATTCGGCCTGCACGTACCCGGCTCCGAGTCCGAGCTCGAAGCGTCCGTCGGTCAGCTGATCGAAGCTCGCCACATCGCGGGCCAGCAGCGTCGGGTTGTAGAAGGGCGTGTTCAGCACGAAGGTGTTCAGCCGCGGCCGCTCGGTCACCTCGGCGGCCAGCATGAGCGCCGGGAACGGCGCGGGCATGCCGAGATGGTCGGGCACACCGATGACGTCGAACCCGAGACTCTCGGCGCGACGGCACTTCTCGATCCATTCGGTGCGGGAGGTGGGCGAGGGCAGGTTCACGCCGAACCGGAAAGGGAGGACCATGGTTCTTGTCTACCAGTGGAATCCGGATCCGGCCCGGCCGTCCCGGCGGGCTCCAGCCGGCGCGGAATCGTCCGGCGGCGAAGGCTGCGAAGCCGCACGGAACGAATTACTGCACGGACTGCGGCGAATGCGGCCCGCGCGACGGAACCGCGCGCCATCATGGGATATCGCACGGTCCGGACGCACCGCGAGGAGTTTGCGCCATGACACAGCTGCCCGCCCCGGCGCACCACCGTGCGGAGTTGGAGAAGGCGTGGGAGCGCTGGACTTCCGGCTCGGGGCAGACACCACCGAGTACCGATGTGGTGCTGCGCCACGAGGTCGTGGAGTCCTGGGAACGGTCCCTGCGCACCGTGGATCCGGGCCGCGCCGTCGCCCCCGCCACCGACCGCGACGAATTGGGTTCGCGCTGGGCCGAATCGCCATTGCGCATCCCGATCACCGAGATGGCCGGCGAGCTGCGGGCGCTGGCGGAGGACTCGGGCATGGTCGCGGTGGTCACCGATGACACCGGTACCGTCCTCTTCAGTTGTGGCGACCGGTCGGTCCGGCGGCGGGCCGAGTCGGTCAACCTCGCCCCCGGCGGCTGCTGGGACGAGCCGTACATGGGCACCAGCGGCGTGGCGCTCTCCCTGCACAGCGGGCGGCCCGCACAGGTCTGGGCCGCAGAGCATCTGGTCGAGGCCCTGCACGGCTGGGTCTGCTACTGCGCGCCCATTCGCGCCGCCGACGGCCGCCAGCTCGGCGTGCTGGATCTATCGACGTATTGGGACCGCTCGCATCCACTCATCCTGACGACCGTCCGAGCCCTGGTGACCGCCATCGAAGCGCGAGTGCACGCCGAACAGTCCCGGCCCACGGGCCGCACCCGCCTGGAATCGCTGGGGGTGCCGCGGTTGTACAAGGAGGGCAAGCAGGTCTCGATGCGCCCGCGGCAGCTCGAGATCCTCACCCTGCTGGCGCTGGAGCCGGAGGGCTTCACACCGGAACGCTTGCACGAGGCCGTCTATGGCGACCGGTCGGTGTCCTCGAGCACCCTCAAGGCCGACGTCTCCCGCCTGCGCGCCGCCACCGACGGGCAGATCGCCGATCGCCGCTACATGCTCACCGAGCCCCTGGCCTGCGACGCCGTCGAGTTGCTCGGGGCGCTCGAGTCGGGTGATCTGGCGACGGCCGTGCGGCTGTATCGCGGTCCGCTGCTGCCGGATTCGGATGTGCCGGGCATCGTGCAGTGGCGCGAGCATCTCGACGTCTGCCTGCGCACCGCCGTGCTCGCCGACGGCAATCCCGAGCACGCCCTGCGTTTCGGGCAGCGCTGTCCCGACGACATCGAGATCCACGAGCACGCCTTGCGCCTGCTGCCGCACGGCGACAGCCGCCGCGCGCTGGCGACCGCACGCTTGCACACCGCACTGCACGCGTAGCCGGAGCGGTCCGGCCACACCACAGCGAACGCACAGGATGCAATCGTGCATATCGCGCCCCCACTCCGAGTCCTCGCCCGGATTGTCCCGCCTCGCAATCGAATCCGCAGGTCACAGCTCGACAACCTGAGGCAGTGACTCAGCAACGTTTCGCCAACCCCACGCCAACCTCCCGCCAACCTTCGCGGTTCATAGTGACCCCCGTCACCGCAGATATGCGATCAGGGAGCCGCGCCATGATCTACGCAAAACCTGGCACCGACGGCAGCATCGTCAGCTTCGACCGCCGCTATGACAACTTCATCGGCGGCGAGTGGAAAGCGCCGATCGAGGGCAGATATTTCGACAATCCCTCGCCGATCGACGGTGAAACCTTCTGTGCGGTCGCGCGTTCGAGTGCCGCGGACATCGATATGGCGCTCGAGGCCGCCCACCGCGCGGCCGAGGCATGGGGTGCCACCTCGGTGACGGATCGTGCCAATATCCTCAACAAGATCGCTGACCGGATCGAGGCGAACCTGGAGAAGCTCGCCGTCGCCGAAACCTGGGAGAACGGCAAGCCGGTCCGCGAAACCCTCGCCGCCGACCTGCCTTTGACGGTCGACCACTTCCGCTACTTCGCCGGAGCGGTGCGGGCGCAGGAGGGCACGATCTCCGAGATCGACGCCGACACCGTCGCCTACCACTTCCACGAACCGCTCGGCGTGGTCGGCCAGATCATTCCGTGGAACTTCCCGATCCTCATGGCGGCCTGGAAGCTGGCCCCGGCGCTCGCCGCGGGCAACTGCGTGGTCATCAAGCCCGCCGAGCAGACCCCGGCCTCGCTGCTGCTGGTCATCGAGCTCATTGCCGACCTGCTGCCGCCCGGAGTCGTGAACGTGGTCAACGGATTCGGCGTCGAGGCGGGCAAGCCGCTGGCGTCGAGCCCGCGGGTGGCCAAGGTCGCCTTCACCGGTGAGACCACCACCGGGCGGCTGATCATGCAGTACGCCAGCGAGAACATCATCCCGGTGACCCTGGAGCTCGGGGGCAAGAGCCCGAACATCTTCTTCCCCGACGTGATGGCCGCCGACGACGACTTCCTGGACAAGGCCGTCGAGGGTTTCGTGATGTTCGCGCTCAACCAGGGCGAGGTCTGCACCTGCCCGTCGCGGGCGCTGATCCACTCGTCCATCTACGACGAGTTCATGGCGCGCGCCATCGAACGGACCAAGGCGATCAAGGGCGGCAATCCGCTCGACGATTCGACCATGATCGGCGCGCAGGCCAGTAACGACCAGTACGAGAAGATCCTCTCCTACATCGACATCGGCCGCAAAGAGGGCGCGAAGGTGCTCTACGGCGGCGAGATGCGCAAGGTCGAGGGCTATCCCAATGGGTACTACATCGAGCCGACGATCTTCGAGGGCGACAACTCCATGCGGGTGTTCCAGGAGGAGATATTCGGCCCGGTGGTAGCGGTGACCCGCTTCGACAACGAGGTCGAAGCGGTCACCATCGCCAATGACACCCTCTACGGCTTGGGCGCGGGCGTCTGGAGCCGCGACGGGAGCACCGCCTACCGGATGGGCCGGGCCATCAAGGCCGGCCGGGTGTGGACCAACTGTTTCCACGCCTACCCGGCGCACGCGGCGTTCGGCGGCTACAAGAAGTCCGGCATCGGCCGGGAGAACCACAGCATGATGTTGGACCACTATCAGCAGACCAAGAACCTGCTCGTCTCCTACTCGGCCAAGAAGCTCGGATTCTTCTGACCCGTAAGGCGTCTGGCACGGACGCAGCCAGGACAGACGAGCCGCACAGTCTGCGAGGAGCGTGATGAAAGCAGGTTCCATTTCCCGGGTGACCATCACCGAGGCCGCGGCGGACATGCTGCAGAACTTGATCGCCCACCACGGTCCGGTGATGTTCCACCAGTCGGGCGGCTGCTGCGACGGCAGCTCCCCGATGTGTTATCCGCTCGGCGAATTCCGGGTGGGCGCGGCCGATGTGCTGCTCGGCCGCGTCTTCCCGGATACGGCGTTCTGGATGAGCGCCGACCAGTTCGAATACTGGCGCCACACCCATCTGACCGTCGACGTGGTCCCCGGCCGCGGCGGTGGTTTCTCCCTCGAAGCACCCGAGGGAGTCCGATTCGTCATCCGGTCACGCCTGTTCACCGATGCCGAGGCAGCGGCGTTGGAAGCGGCTCCCGCTCCGCTGCGCGGCAACGAACTGGCCGGATGAAGGAAGGTGGCGCGGCCGGTTTCTCCGGGTCGGCCGCGCCATCGGAAATCTTCGCTACGCGAAAACGGTTATCGCGGAACGCGACCGGCGCCGATCCAGGCGGTCGTGGACAGCGGCGTGCCCGGGGTGTAGTGCTCGCGCAGGTAGCCGATCATGGTCTGCTCCTGGGCGGCCCACGCGGCCTTGTCGGTCCGGCGCCGGGTCGCCTGCAGCGGCGCGCTCCCCCGGGTCAGTTTGTCCCACATCTGCTCGGCGCTGTCATAACTGAACGATTCGGCGTGCGCGCGGACCGTCACGTCCTCGAATCCCGCCGAGAGCAGCTCCTTTTCGAAGACATCCGGATTCTCGAGGCTCTCCGGATTCGGCCGGGGAGCCGGGAAGCCCGGAATCCCCGCCTGGAACGCCTCGAACAGCAGCGTCATCAGCGGTGATTCCGTGATGGGAGCCCAGCTCGACACCACCGCGGTCCCGCCCGGGCGCAGGACCCGATGCAGCTCGGTGAAACCCTTGGCGCGATCGGGGAAGAACATCAGCCCGAACATCGAGAACGCCGCATCGAAAGTATTTGCGGCGTAGCGCAATTCCTGACCGTCGCCGACACCGGTGAGCACATTCCCGAGACCGCCCTGCATGATCGCCCGCCGCAGCCGCCGGACCATCTCCTCGGAGAAGTCGACCGCGACGACCTCCCGGACCCGCGGCGCGGCCAGCAGTGCCAGCACGCCGGGCCCGGTGGCCACGTCGATGATGCGGGCTCGACCGGTCAGCTCCGCCGCGTCCAACGCATGAATCGCGAACGGCCGCATCATTTCCGACACGACGTCGTCATAGCTCTCAGCGACCTGATCCCACGCCGCGGGCGCGGCAAGCGGATTCTCCGACATCTGGACCACCCTTCCGACGGGTACAGTGTACGCACGCCGGGCGGGCGGTCCAGTCCGGCTCAGCGGCCGGGCAGGAAGCGGAAGCTGCGGGCCAAGGTCATCAGCAGGCCCTGCCACTTGTCCTGGGGGATGAAGGCCGGGGCGTCGAGGTTGAGGATCCGGGTGACGACGATGGACTGGGGCTCGGTGAACTTCAGCAGACCGTCGGGGCCGTGGCGGCGGCCGACACCGGAGATGCCCATACCGCCCATGGGCGCGCCGGTGGTGCCCCAGGCGGGGGCGTAGCCCTCGTCGACATTGACTGTGCCCGCGTGCAATTGCTCGGCGATGCGCTCGCCTTCGGCCTTACTGGCGGCCCACACGCTGGCGTTGAGGCCGTATTCGGTGTCGTTGGCGCGGGTGATGGCCTCCTGGACCGAATCGACCGGGTAGATCGACACCAGCGGGCCGAAGGTCTCGTTGCGGCCGCATTCCATGGCGTCGGTGACGTCGGCCAAGACGGTCGGCTCGTAGAAGAGGGGGCCGAGGTCGGGGCGGGCATTGCCGCCGGCGAGCACCTTCGCCCCCTTGGAGACCGCGTCGGCGACATGCTTGGTGACCGTCTCCAGCTGGGATTCGGAGATCAGACTGCCGATATCACTCGAATAGTCGTAGGACGCACCGAGTTCGGCGGCCTTCACCGCAGCCACGAACTTCTGGGTGAACTCCTCGGCCACCGCGCGCTCGACATACATGCGCTCGATCGAGATACACAGCTGTCCCGCATTCGAGAAGCAGGCCCGCACAGCGGCTTTCGCGGCCTTGTCCAGATCGGCGCCACGCGTCACGATCATCGGGTTCTTGCCGCCGAGTTCGGCGGAGAAGCCGATCAGTCGGCGACCGCACTGCTCGGCCAGGGTGCGCCCGGTGGCCGAGGATCCGGTGAACATGAGGTAGTCGCAGTTCTCCACGATGGCCGTGCCGACCACCGTGCCGGGTCCGGTGACCACGGCGAACAGATCGCGCGGCAGACCCGCCCGCACGAACAGCTCGGCATTGGCCAGCGACGAGTACGGAGTCTGGCTGTCGGGCTTGACCACCACGGCGTTTCCGGCCAGCAGCGCCGGAATCGAATCACCGACCGAGAGCAGCATCGGGTAGTTCCACGGCGCGATGACGCCGACCACGCCCTTGGGCACCGCGCGCACCGAGGCCCGGTTCAGCACCGGGAACGCGCCGGGCACGCTGCGGGGTGCGAGCAGCTGCGGCGCGACGCGGGAGAAGTAGCGGGCCGCGAACATCAGCCCCATGATCTCTTCCTGTGCCGCCCACCGCGCCTTACCGGTCTCGGCCTGCACGATGTCCATCAGGAATTCACGGTTCTCCACCACCAGCGCCCGGTACCGCTCCAGCACCTCGGCGCGCTGCTTGGGCGTCCGCGCGGCCCATTCGACCTGCGCGGCACGGGCTTTGGCCATGGCCGCGCCGACATCCGCGGCGGTCCCCACCGGCACCGTGCCCAGGGTCTCCCCCGTGAACACCTCGGTAATCGCTCGTCCCGTGTGGTCCTGATCGGTATCCACGGCCGCGAACGACCCCAGCCGTTCGAACACCGCGGCAGCCGGCACCGGCATCATCGCCTCCTACTTACGAGTAACTTCGGGATACAGACAATCTACCCCGCGAGGCGCGCACTGGACCGCGACTGTGGAATCCCGGCCGCTCGGGTCGGCTTTCCGGCGGGTGAAAAGGGTGCGGCGAATTGTCGCTATTGCCGCAATTTCGGCTTCTACCTGCGAGATCTGTAACCGATCGCGATCCCGGAGCGAACTTACAGCCAGTAGTAACCCCGGGCAGGGGGTAGCGGTACCCGACAGGGATTCGGCGGCGAGGGCAGCGCCGACCGATCCGGCCTCGATCCCGCATCCGCACGAGGGGTGCGGATGCGGGATCAACGGAAGCCGTTGCGGTCCGGGTCTATTCGTTCACCAGCACCGGAATCGTCAGCACCGCGGACGTCGTCGTCGCCTCGGCCGGAGCCGCGGTGATCGTGAAGGGGATGCCTTCCTCGCCGGGCGTGTGGGCACCGGGCGTGAGGGATTGCTCGGCGGCCTGCTCGAAGGTTCCGGTGGCCACCAGATGGCCGGTCGCGTCGTAGAAGGCCGCGTGGACCTCGAGGGCCAGCACGTCGCTCACATCGCTCGTGATGGTGAGAACGCCGTGGACCGAGGAAACGTCGACACGGGTGTCGCGCACTCGGACTCGGTCGGTGAACGGGCCGGGGGTCAGCCGTACCTCGCCGGGCGCGATCGATGCCGTGGCGGCGGGCGGTTCGGCCGAGCGCGGCGCGGCGACAGGGGCCGCCGCGGGCGCGGAATCCGCGGGGTGCGGTGTGGCGGAACAGCCCGCGAGCACCGCCGCAAGCAGACCCCCGATCAGGACACCGGCGCCGCGTCTCACGGGAGCAGGGCCTTGTGCATCTTGGCGTACAGGGAGGTGTTGTCCTGGTTGGCCGCGAACACCTGCGCTCCCGGGCCGTAGGCGTAGACCTGGACATCGGCGCCGGTGTGGTTGCCCGACAGGTAGGTCAGCCACAGGCTCGCCTCCGGGGAACCGTCCTTCACCTCGGCCGGGTCATCGGGCGTGCGGAAGGTCGCGGGGGCGAAATCGCGCGGATCCGCCTGTCCCGCACCGTTGACGACACCGGTCGAGCGCGCCGGGTCCTTCACGTTGTCCTTGCCGTCGCGGCCGGGCTTGCCGTTGTTGGCCGGGTTGGTGGCGTCGACATTGGTCGGCGGCGCGACGGCCTCGGCGTTGGTGAAGGTGCCCTTCTCGATGATGTTGAAGCCCGCGCACTCGTGGTCGGCGGTCACGATCACCATGGTGTGGCCGTCCTTCTTGGCGAAGTCCACCGCGGCGGCCACCGCGTCGTCGAAGGCCTTGACCTCGTCGAGGGTCTGGGCGGCGTCGTTGGCGTGTGAGCGCTTGTCGATGAGCGCGCCCTCGACCTGCAGCAGGAAGCCCTTGCCGCCCTTGGTGTTCGAGAGCAGATCGATGGCCTTGGTGGTCATCGCGGCCAGGGTCGGCTCCTGCTTCTGCGGGGCCGAATCGGGCAGCGCGTCGCGGGAATTGGTGACGGTCATGTTCCCGCGATTGAACAGGCCGATCACCTTCTTCGCGGTCACGGCCTTCAGATCCGCGGCGGTGGCCACCCGCTGACTCTCGGGCGTCTGCGCCTTCAGCGCCGGATCACCCATGCTGCCCAGCACCTCATAGCCGTTGTCCTGCATGGCCTTCTGGTCCTCGGGCTCGAAGCGGGCCAGGCCGCCGCCGAAGAGGACGTCGGCGGTGTTGCCGCGGGCGATCTGTTCGGCGATCGGGGTGACCAATGTCTTGTCCGCCGGTTGCGCCTCGTAGCCGCCCTCGGATTTCTTGGGCAGGCAGGTCGATTCGCTGTAGGTGGGCCCCTGGCAACCACGCAGCAAAGTGTGGCTGACCATGGCCGCGGGGGTCGCGTCGGTGATTTCGGCGGTGCTGACATTGCCGGTGGCGAACCCGGCCGCCTTGGCCTGCTCCATGAGCGTCGGCACCGCCTTGCCGAAGGCGTCCACGCCGATGGCGGCGTTGTAGGTCTTCACGCCCGATGCCCAGGCCGTCGCCGCGGACGCCGAGTCGGTCACCAGAGACGGCTCAGCGCTGCCGGGTTCGACCGCGTAGGTCGAGACCGCGCCCACGTAGGGCAGCTGTTCCATGGTCAGGCGGCCGCCCGCGCCGACGAATCGCTGCCGGGCCGCGGTGACGTGCGAGCGTCCCATGCCGTCGCCGAGCAGGTAGATGATGTTGCGTACCTCGTTGTCGGCCTTCGTCTCCGACCCGCATCCGGCGACCAGCGAGGCCCCGGCCACGGCGGCCGTCGCGGCCGCGATCGCGCCGAGACCGGCGCGTTTACGGTTCTGCACTTCGTCTCCTCCGTCCTCGCGCCCGGGTGCACCGCGCGCGGCCCGCTGTCCCGGGCGCCGCCGAAGGTAATGCTGCATGTTTGCCCGCGTTCAACTCACAGGAAACTCCCAGCTGGCTCGCAGGTTAACGTATCCTCTTGTTGCCAGCTGGGTACCGGCAAACCCCCGGCTTACGTGAGCTGCCGCGGAAATGTCAAATCCCGTCCCGCACAAGAAGACTCGCGTCGCAATTGCATGAGGACCGCAGTTACGTTGCTGCGATGCGCTTTCCCAAGCTGGGGGTCCGGACCCGGATTCTGGCCATCGCGCTGGTTCCGAGCTTGGCGCTGGTGATCATCGGCGTGAGCGCGGCCGGCACCCTGGTGGACCAATCCCATCGGGCCCGTGGCTGGGCCGACGAAATGCAGGGCGGTATCGCGCCCACCCGCGAGCTGATCGAGGCCGTGCAGGCCGAACGGCAGCTGACACTGTGGCGGGTGGCCGGGATGGATATCGATGTGCGGCAGCTGACCACGGCCCGGCAGCGACTCGACAACGCGTTGCGGGTACTCGTCCCGACGCAGTCGAAGCTCACGCAGATGGGCCCGGAATCCATGGGGCAGGCCACCGATGCCATCAGCGAGATGGGCAAGCGGCTGGCCGGATTGCGCTCCGAGGTCGACACGGGCAGCGTCGCATCGGCCGACGCCTACAGCTTCTACAACCGCATCCCGCAGAGTGTGATGGCGGGCGTCGAGGTCGCCGAGAAGACCGCGCCCGACGCCGCCACCACCTTCGAGCTGACCCAGGCCGCCGATGTGCTGCGCTCACTGGAGGCCATGAGCCGGGCCTACGCGCTGGGCGCGTCGCTCATCGACGGCGACAACCTCTCCCCCGCGCTCGGGGCCGAATACCTCAGCCTGGTCGGCTATTACCGCACCCGGATCGACGGGATCGTCACCGCGCCCGACGAGAAGCAGGCCGCGGCGGCCAAGGCGCTGGTGTCCACCCCGGCGTGGCAGCGGCTCGGCGTGCTCGAGCCGGTGCTGGCCCAGCGCACGCTCACCGACGCGGACTCCTCGGCGAAACGCCCTTCGGTACAGCAGCTTCCGATCTCGATCGCGGAGTGGCAGCGCAGCGCCGACGAGGTCACGCACGGTCTGGCCGATCTGTGGCAGGCGGAGAACACCGAGGCGCAGCACCTGGCCGCCGATGCCGCCTCCGACACCACACGCCAAACGCTGTGGGCCGGGGCGGGCATGGTCGTGGTCGCGCTGATCGCGATCCTGGTCGCGCTCGCTCTGGCCAATCGCATCATCGGCCGGCTCAGGCGACTGCGCGACCGCACCTTCGCCCTGGCCGACGAAGAACTGCCCGAGACCATGCGCCGCCTGGCCGCCGGTGAACACCTCGAGGTGGAGACGCCCGCCCTGGACTTCGGCCGCGACGAAATCGGCCAGGTCGCCGAGGCTTTCGGGCACGCCCACGCCACGGCCGTCGCGGCCGCGGTCACCGAGGCCCGCACCCGCGAGGGCGTGAAATCGGTCTTCCTCAATATCGCCCACCGCAGCCAGGTGGTGGTGCACCGCCAGCTCGAGATCCTCGACGCCGCCGAGTCGCAGCAGGAAGATCCGGCGCTGCTGGACATCTACTTCCGCCTCGACCACCTGGCCACCCGCGAACGCCGCAACGCCGAAAACCTCATCATCCTCGCGGGCGGCCGCCCCGGACGGCAGTGGCGCAACCCGGTTCCGCTGCTGGAACTGGTCCGCAGCGCCGTCGGCGAGACCGCCGACTACACCCGGGTCCAGACCGCCCGTCTGCCACAGGCTTTCATCGCCGGAACGGCCGTCGCCGACCTCATCCACCTGCTGGCCGAACTGGTCGACAACGCCGCCCACTTCTCACCTCCGCAGTCGCGAGTGGAGATCACCGGCTCGTCGGTGGGCCGAGGCGCCGCCGTCGAGATCAGCGACCAAGGCGTGGGCATCACCCCCGACCACCTGGACCGCCTCAACGCCCTCCTCTCCGCCCCACCGGATTTCGCCGTCACCAGCCTGTCCGAGGACTCACGCCTGGGCTTGTTCGTCGTCTCCCGCCTGGCCGCCCGCCACAACGTCTCGGTCCGCCTCTCCGACTCCGACTACGGCGGCATCCGCGCCATCGTCCTGATCCCCTCCTCGATAATCGTCGGCGAAATCGCAGCCGCAGACACCCGCACCGCCAACCACCCGCCGCAACGCAGCGCCGAATTGGAGCAGTCCGCAAGCCAATCCCCACTGACCCGCGAGATCGCAGCCCACCTCGGCCCCCACACGCCCCGGCACCCTCCCCTCCCCGCCGAGCAGGCGCGTGATCTGTTCTCGGCCATCGAGAACGGCACTCGACAAGGGCGGCGGGCCGATCCCGGCGTGGCGTCCTCGAACCCACAGGAAGGCGACGGTGAACACCTCCCACGCTGGTGATCTGGATTGGCTCCTCGATGATCTCGTCGACAAGCTCGCGGGGGTGCGGCACGCGGTGGTGCATTCCACCGACGGGCTGCTGCTCGGGCGGTCGGCGGGGATGGTTCGCGAGGATGCGGAGCATTTCTGTGCGATGTCGTCCACGCTGTTCGGTCTTTCCCGTAGTGCGGGACACCGTTTCGACGGGGGCGCGGTGCGGCAGGCGGTCATCGAGCTCGACCACGCGGTGCTGTTCGTGACGGCCGCGGGAGCGAACGCCTGCCTGGCCTTGCAGTCCGCGGCGGACGCGAATCTGGGCATGGTCGCCTACGAGATGAACCTGACCGTGCAGCGCGTCGGGGCGTTCCTTTCCGCCGCCCCGCGCCATCGCGCCTGAATCCGGTGAATTCCGCTGTGCCGCCGTCGATTATCGGTCGCGACCGAGGCCGGGACGGCGGCACGGACTGTCATGCAAATGCATACATGACAGCGACTGTCAATCATGTTCCCGCTCAACGGGACCGAAGCGGCGAATGTGACATACGTCCCGTTACCTTTGCCCGATGTTCAGAGCGAGGCTCGGGGTCCGGACCCGCGTGCTCGCCATCGCACTCGTCCCGAGCCTGGCGCTGCTCGCGATCGGTGTGGGTGGCGCGGGGTACCTGGTGGTCGAGGGCAAGCACGCACGGGAGTGGGCGGACGCGTTGACCTCCGCGGCCCCCATCACCAATGACTTGATCTCCGCGGTACAGCAGGAGCGTCAGCTGTCGCTGGCCCAGATGAGCGGCGGTGACGACGCCAGTCCGAAATCCCTGGCGCAGGCGCGCGTTCGCCTGGACAAGGCGTTGCAGGAGTTGGCGTCGATCACGCCGACCATGGCGAAGCTCGGTCCCCAGGGCATCGGCGACAATGTCGGCGGACTGACCACCCTGAGCACTCAGCTCGCCGGGGTGCGCACGCAGATCGACACCAACGGCGTCGCGGTGTCCGACGTCTACTACTTCTACGGCAAGCTGCTCGAAGTCGTCTGGATCGGCACCCGCATGGTCGCCGACAACGCGCCCACCTCCGAAGTGGCGCTCGAGGTCGCGAACGGCCTGCAGGTCGCGCAGGCCTCCGAGATGCTCTCGCGCGAGGCCGCGGTGGCCGAGGTGCTGCTCGCGGGCGGCACCCTGCCGCCCGAGCTGGCCATCGAATTCTCGCGCGTGGCGGGCACATACCGCGTGAACCTGGGCGTCCTGGCCGGCGGTGACGGTGGCACCGGTGACAAGGACATGCAGGCCCTCATGAACGATCCGGACTGGGCGAAGATCGTCATGATGGAGAACGTCCTGATCTCGCGGGCGCTCGATCCGATCACCGTGTTCCCCACCAAGCCCGGCACCGCGCCGCAGGTGGCGGCGCTGACCTTCACGCCGCAGGAATGGCGCGACACGGTCGCCAAGCTCAACACTCAGATCCTGCACCTGTGGGACCAGATGAGCAGGCACAACGAGGGATTGGCCGCCAAGGAGGGCGACCGCAACGCCCGCGACTCCGCGCTCGCCGGCGGCGGCATGCTCGCGGTGTCGGCGCTGGCGTTCCTGGTCTCGCTGGTGCTGGCCAACCGGATCATCCGCCGGCTCAAGGGCCTGCGCAACGAGACCCTGGTGCTCGCCGACGAGCGGCTGCCCGAGATCATGGCCAAGCTGCGCGAGAGCAAGCCGGTCGACGCGGCCTCCGAGGCCGCGGTGCTGGACTTCGGCCACGACGAGATCGGCCAGGTGGCAAAGGCGTTCACCCACGCCCACTCCGCCGCCGTGGCCGCCGCCATCACCGAGGCCCGCACCCGTGAGGGCGTCAAGGCGATGTTCCTCAATATCGCCCACCGCAGCCAGGTCATCGTGCACCGGCAGCTCGAGATCCTCGACGCCGCCGAGTCGCAGCAGGAAGACCCGGCGCTGCTGGACATCTACTTCCGCCTCGACCACCTGGCCACCCGCGAACGCCGCAACGCCGAGAATCTGATCATCCTCGCGGGCGGTCAGCCCGGACGGCAGTGGCGTAATCCCGTGCAGCTGCTGGAGATCGTGCGCTCGAGTGTCGGTGAGACCCTCGACTACACCCGGGTCAAGATCTCCCGGCTGCCCGAGGTGTCCATCGTGGGCACCGCCGTAGCCGACCTCGTGCACCTGCTGGCCGAGCTGGTCGACAATGCCGCCGCCTTCTCGCCGCCGCAGTCGCAGGTCGAGGTGCGCGGCAATATCGTCGGCAAGGGCGTGGCCATCGAGGTCATCGACCAGGGCATGGGTATGCCCGAGGAAGAGCTCGCGCGCGTCAACGAAGTACTGCGCGACGCCCCGGACTTCGGTGTCAGCATGATGCCCGACGACTTCCGCCTGGGCCGATTCGTGATCGCCCAGCTGGCCGCGCGCAACGGCATCTCGGTGCGGTTGACCGAATCCGACTACGGCGGCGTCCGCGCCATCGTGCTGGTGCCGACCAGCCTGACCGTGCAGGCCGCCGGTCGCACCGGTGAGATCCCGGTCGTGCCACGGCAACTGGATGCGGTCGAGCCGTCCGCGGCGGCGCTGGCGGTGGCCGCGCTGCCGCAGCTGCCCGCCGCGCCGCCGTCGCAGATCTCGAATTACGAGCTGCCCATCGTCGGCTACCAGGCCGCGGCCCCGGCGTACGAGCCGCCCGCGCCGGAGCCCCCGGCCGCGCCCGCCGCACCGGTTGCGCCGCAAGCCGATCCGTTCGGTCCGTCCACCGGTTCGTACCCGCCTCCGGCGATGTCCTTCGGCGCTGCCGCGCCGTTCGATCCGCCGACCAATCCGCGGCCGCGGACCGATCCGCCCGCCGATCAGGTTCCGCCGGTCGAAAACGGTTTCCGGTCTCGCGATTTCGGGCGCTCCCATTACACTGGCTCCGACGCCCGGCCCGCGCTCCCGCGTAGGCGCCGGCAGGCAAGTCTCGCACCGGAATTGGCGCAGGAGCAGTCGACCCCCGAGTCGGCGGTTCCGGCCAGCCGCTCGGCCGAGCAGGCCCGAGACCTTTTCTCCGCCATCGAAAACGGAACCAGGCAGGGCCGCCAGGCCGATCCCGGTTCGTTCGGGTCTGAGTCACAGGCCTTCTTCGAAGGCCGACCGCTCGGAAGTACACAGTCGGAACGACAGGAAGGCGACGGTGACCACCTCAAACGCTGGTGATCTCAACTGGCTTCTCGATGATCTGGTCGACCGGCTCGCAGGCGTCCGTCACGCGGTGGTGCATTCCACCGACGGGCTGCTGCTGGGCCGCTCCTCCGCCATGAGCCGCGAGGACGCGGAGCACTTCGGTGCCATGTCCTCCACCCTCTATGGGCTGGCGCGCAGCGCCGGTGGCCGATTCGACGGCGGCGGGGTCCGCCAGGCGGTCATCGAGCTCGAGCGTGCGGTGCTGTTCGTGACCGCCGCGGGCAGCCACGCCTGCCTAGCGCTACAGGCCACCGAGCAGGCCAACCTCGGCATGGTCGCCTACGAGATGAACCTGACCGTCCAACGTGTCGGCAACTACCTGTCCACCACGCCCCGCCAGAACCTGGCCGGACAAGGCAACCCCCGACTGTCATGAGGCCGGGTCCGGGGGAACAGTGGTTCGACGACGCGGCCGGTCCGCTCGTGCGTCCCTACGCACGGACCGGTGGCCGAACCATGGGAGCGGGACACGATCTGGACATGCTCACGGTGGTGGTGGTGCCCAATGCCGCCCCACCGCTGCGTCGTGTCGAACCGGAGTATGCGGAAATCGTCCGGTTGTGCCGGCTGCCGCTGTCGGTGGCCGAGGTGTCGGCCGCCCTGCGGCTGCCGTTGGCGGTGACCAAAATCCTGGTGGGGGATTTGATTTCAGACAACATTCTCAACTTCCGAGCGCCGGCCTCCCCCGAGACCGTGCCCGGTGACCTCAACATTCTGCGAGCGGTACTCGATGGCATTCGAAAACTCTGATACCGCCCAGCCCATGGCCGCCTCGGTGAAAATCCTCATCGCGGGCGGCTTCGGCGTGGGCAAGACAACGATGGTGGGGGCGATCTCCGAGATCACCCCGCTGCGCACCGAGGAACTCATCACCGAGTTGTCCGCGGGCGTGGACGATCTGCGCGGCGTCGAAGGCAAGACCACCACCACGGTGGCCCTGGACTTCGGCCGCATCACCATCGACCAGAATCTGGTGCTCTACCTGTTCGGCACCCCCGGCCAGGACAGATTCTGGTTCCTCTGGGACGAACTCGCCCGCGGCGCCCTCGGCGCCGTCGTCCTGGCCGACACCCGCCGCCTCGAAGGCTCCTTCGCCGCAATCGATTTCTTCGAACGCCGCGGCGTAGCCTTCACTGTGGCCGTCAACTGCTTCGAAGGCGCCCCCCTCTACACCCCCGTAGAAGTCCGCGACGCCCTCGACCTCGACGAACGCATCCCGGTCCTCCTCTGCGACGCCCGCGACCGCGCCTCCTGCAAGAACGTACTCATGACCCTGGTCGAGTACCTCATCGAGCGCGCGGCCTCGACAGGCGCAGCGGGCGCCCGCGTCTGATTCGCCGCTCCCCCAACGACGATCGCGTCCCCCGATGACCCGGGCGGACGCGATCGTTGTCAGGCGGCATCTGCGTCCGTCATGACGCGGGTGCGAAGAGTCGATCGAGATGCTGGTCGATGGCTGCGAGCGCCGCCTGCGGTTCGATGACGTCGAGGTCGAGAAGGGGAACGAGGCCGGTCAGCGCAAGGACCAGGTCCGTTTCGATGATCGGATCGCAATCGCTACGGATATGACCCTGGCTCATCGCTTCGCGAATGAGGGTTTCGATCATCGCGCGTCCGTCCCGCAGTCCGAGGCCAATCTGTTGGCGCAGCGACGGGTCGTGCATCGCTTCCAGCACGTAAGCCGCGTTCATGCGGCTGGTAGCACGGGAGTCGGGTCGCAAGGGAAGCATCTCCGTGAGGACTACTCGCAGCACGTCGCGAGGATGCGGAGGTTGGTCGAGTGACCTCAGGCTTCGTGAGACTCGGCGAGATGTCTGTTCTGAAGCGAACTCCATCGCGAAGGCCAACATCTCGGCGCGCGAGGAGAAGTAGTGCTGCAATTGCCCCAGTGAGACTCCGGCCTCGCGGGCGACTTCGCGCATCGTCGCTCGTGCCCAGCCGTGCTGATCAACGACGCGCCAGAGCGCATGGGCGATCGACTCACGTCGCTCGTGGTGATCAACCTGCTTCGGCACTCGGCCCCCTCATTTTTGCAATACACATGACATAATACACTTGACCTAAATAAGTCCGCGTCATGGAGTTCCGATGAAGGATGAGCAGCTCCCCCTCACGTTCTGCAACCCCTCCGCGTTCGCGTTCGACTCCGAGACGGTGATCGCACTGCTCGCCGACATGCATATTCGGAAGGCGATCGAACGGGGCGATTTCGACAACCTTCCCGGCAGTGGCAAGCCACTCGATCTGTCCGATGCCGATGACCCGGATTGGTGGGTGAAGAGCTTCATGAAACGTGAGGGGCTCGTCTTCCTGCCACCCTCGATTCAGTTGCGCAAGGATGACGCCGCCCTGGACGATCAACTCGATCAACTGTCGAACGAGAAGGCCGTTCGACACGAGATCGCCCAGTTCAACGAACGGGTGATGCACGCTCGCCACCAACTGCCATCGGGGCCACCGCTGATCACCATGCCACGCGACACCGAAGCCACAGTGACGGCGTGGGCCGATCGCAAAGCGGCGCGATCGAAGGAAGCCCGCACTCAGGCGCGTGGAGAAGCCAAGTCGGAGAAGCGTTCTCGCCAAGGCTTCTTCCGCGGGCTAGGTCGCCGACGACCGCGTCACCGCACCGGAATGTGACCCGCAAGGAGCCCGGCATCCAGCCGGCTCCCGTAGCTCAGTCGAACCATTCGGGGTCGCCGGCGGCGATGAGCCTGCGCAGCGCGGCGGGGTCCCGGAGTGCGTCGCGGAGGAGCGTCCCGAGTTGCCGCAGGGCGTCGGGGTCCTGGCCGAAGGCAACGAATGATCCGGCTTCGGCGTCGAAGTTGATCCGCTGGAACAGCTCGGCTTCCAGGGTCGCCGTGGCCGAGCGAGCCACGCCCGCCCAGCCGTAACCGTTTCCGTAGTAGCCGAATTCGGCGAAGACGGGTTCGGCGGCCACCATGTGAGAGTCGGACAGTGTCAGGCCGTAGAACCCGGGCTTGTGGTCGTACTCGAAGAACACCAGAGGGGCGAAGGTCTCGCGGTCGGTCACGTTCGTGACTTTAGCGAGGGTCTCCGACAGCGATGAGTTTTCGGGTGGTCGGGTGTATGTATCGTCATGAGTGACTTCGACTTCGAGGCTTTGAGTCAGACACAAATCGAGCAGTTCAGCAGTGCCGCGGGGGTGGCGCTCTCCCGTGCGGAATGGGAAGCGCTCAATCAGGAGCAGATCCGACTCTTTCGAGCCAACGGCGGAATGATCGCCGAGGGGCAGTTTCAGGGAACGCCGACACTGTTGCTGACTACCATCGGCGCGCGCAGCGGCACCACGTACGTCAGTCCCCTGGGATACACCCGCGACGGCAACCGGTACGTCGTCGCGGCCTCGAAGCTCGGAGCGCCGAAACATCCCGGCTGGTTCCACAATGTGCTGGCGAACCCGCACGTATCGGTGGAGGCCGGATCCGAGCGCTTCGAGGCCGAAGCCGCGGTAGCGCAGGGGCCGGAGCGCGATCGGTTGTGGGAATCCCATACGGCCTTCTGGCCGAATATCGCGGAATACCAACGTCATACGACGCGCGTCATTCCGATCGTTCTGCTCGAGCCCCTGCTGAAATAGGCGGTCAGTTGGGTTCGATCTCGGCGAAATCGCTGATCCAGCGATGCTCGCCGCGTGGGCTGTTCGGCTCGCCCGGACGGGTGACGCCGACGGCGTGCCACCCGGCCGCGACCGCGGCGTCCACCTCGTCCGGATGGTCGGAGAGGAACAGGATCTGTTCGGGCGGAACGCCGATGGCGCTGGCGATCTTCTCGTACGACGACGGTTCGCGCTTCGGGCCCGCGGTCGACAGGTCGAAGTGGCCGCTGATCAGTGGGGACAGGTCGCCGCCGCGGGCGAAGGCGAACCAGTCCTTCTGGTTGCGGACCGAACCCGAGGAGTAGATGTAGAGCTCGAGGCCCGCGTCGCGCCAGGCGCGCAGGACCGGGGGGACGTCGGGGAAGAACTCGCCGTGCAGGGAGCCGTTGCGGAAGCCCTCGGCGCAGATGATGCCCTGGGCGGCCTTGAGGGGCTCGGACTTCACGTCGGTGTCGAGCCAGGTGAGGAGGATCTGGGCCACCTCGGCGGCGTCCGCGTCGGGGCGGCCGGCCTGGGTGCGGGTGGCCTCGATGATGGGATCGGCTGCGCCGCCCTGGTTTTCGGCCAGCCAGCCGGGCAGGCGGTCACGGGTGTAGCCGTAGAGGTCCTCCCGCACCGAGCTGGTCGGGCTGGTGGTGCCCTCGATGTCGAGTACGACCGCCTTGATCATGCCGGGGCCAGCAGTTCGTCGAGGGTCGGGAAGCCGCCGGAGATCTTGTCGCCGGTGAAGTCGCCGATCCAGCCGTCTTCCTCTTCGAAGAAGCGCACGGCCACGAACTCGGGGCGGGTGCCCATGTCGAACCAGTGCAGGGTGCCCGCCGGGACCGACACCAGATCGCCCGCGGTGCACACGGTGGCGAGCACCTCGTCGCCCAGGTGCAGGTAGAAGCAGCCCGCGCCGGCGGCGAAGAAGCGGACCTCGTCCTCGGCGTGCCGGTGCTCGTCGAGGAACTTGGTGCGCGCGGCGACCGCCTTGGCGGGCCATTCCGGGTCGGCGTCGTCGGGGTGGATGCGCGCCACGTCGATGAACTTGTAGCGGCCGTCGGCATTCAATTCGTCGATGCGCGACCGGTATTCGGCCAGCAGTTCCTCGGTGGTGGTGGCGGCGCTGAAGCCTTCCAGCAGCGGCCAGCGCTCGAAGGTGATGCCGCGCTTGCCGAGCTCGGCGGCGATCACCGCGTCATCGGAGGTGCGCAGCACGACATCGGCGGCATCCTTGTCGGACATGATCTGCAACAGAGTCATAGGGGGTTCCTTTCTCCGGAACTAATTCTGGCGCACCGGGATCTCACGGTGACCGGTCAATGTGGTCAGCTCGCACATGGCCTCGAGGCATTCGGCGCGATCCCGCGCCTGCGCCAGGGACGAGCCCCAGGCGGTGATGCCGTGCCCGGCGATGAACAGCACGGGCGGGGCGTCGGGATGCTCGGTCAGGTACTTCTCGATGTCCACGCCGATCTGCGGGACATCGGCGTGATTCGGGAACACCGGGATCTCGATGAGATCCGGACGCGCCGAACCGAGGCCCTTGATCAGCTCGTAGCCCGCGAAACGCGCGGTGGTGACACCGGATCCAGCGGTCTCGATCGATACCGCCGTGGCATGCGGCGGGTGCACGTGGACCACCGCGTCCGCGCCGCGGGTGCGGTAGACCGCGGTGTGGATGGTGGTCTCCGCCGAAGGCTTGCGACCGGAGCCGTCGACCGGCTTCGAATCCACGACCGCGACGGTCACCATATCGGTGGCGGTGAGCTCGCCCTTCGAAAGACCGCTCGCGGTGATCACGGCCGTATCGCCCTGGCGCACAGAGATATTGCCCGCCGTGCCCGGCATCCAGCCGCTCGCGTACAGCCCGCGCGCGATGTCGGCGATCTCGGCACCGGCCGCAGCAGATCCGACCGTGCCGGTCGGCTCGGTAGCGTGGGTCCGGGCGGCACTCGGGTCATCGAGCACGCCGTATTCGGTGACCACCGCGGTGACCAGCTCCGCGGGCGTGACGTCGAAGGCCGGGTTGAAGGTCTTCGTCCCCTCGGGAGCCGTTGCGACGCCACCGAATCCGGTCACCTCGGCGGCCGCGCGCTGCTCGACCACGATGTCCGAGCCCTGCGCGGTGGAGATGTCGCGCGTGGATTCGGGGGCCACCACGATGAACGGAATCCCATGGTGGCGTGCCGCGATCGCCAGCATGTAGGTGCCGATCTTGTTGGCCACGGCCCCGTCGGCGGTGATGCGATCCGCGCCCACCACCACGGCGTCCACCTGCTCGGTGGCCATGGCCCACGCCGCGGCCGAATCGATGGTGAGCCGGTGCGGGATACCGGCTTCGGCCATCTCCCATGCGGTGAGCCGCGCGCCCTGCAGCAGCGGGCGGGTCTCGTCCACGATCACTTCGGCGAGCGCGCCGCGCTGGTGCAGCACCCGCAGCGCGCCGATGGCGGTCCCCCACGCGGTGGTCGCGAGCCGACCGGTATTGCAATGGGTGAGCAGCCGCAGCGGCCGGTCACCGCAGAGCCGTTGAATCAGGTCGGCGGCCTCGGTGGCGGCCGCCAGATTCACGCGGCCGTCCTCGGCCAGCATTTCCAGCGCCTCGTCGAGCAGGCCCGCCACCCCCTCGGGCAGCTTGGCCAGCGTGCGCTGCACACCCCAGGCGAGATTCACCGCGGTCGGCCGGGCGTCGGCGATGCGCGCGGCCTCGGCCTCGACCCGCGCGGTGTCGACCACGCCGTCGGTCGTGGCGGCCAGCGCCGCGATCACCACACCGAATGCCCCGCACACCCCGATCGCCGGCGCGCCGCGCACGGCCAACGTTTTGATGGCATCGATGACCTCGTCGACCGTCGTCATACGAAGCTCCCGCACCTCGTGCGGCAGCGCCCGCTGGTCGATGGTGACGAGCGCACCGTCGGCCCACGCGATCGAACTCTGATCCATCTAGTTGTGTCCTCTTGACTGGAGAATTGCGGCAGCGCCCACGGCTGCGGGCACACTCCACCGTATCGAACACGGATCGACGCCTGACCGGCAGGTTTCGGATCAGTGGAATCCGAATAGCCGGTTTCCGTGCGGGATGCGGGTGCGGACGTGTAAAGGCGCCCCGGCGTTGTCAGCTCGCGTCCGGCGGGAATACCGGATTACCATCCCGGTATGGCAAGACAGCGTCGCACCCGCAAGATCACCGTGACGATGCCGGAGGAGATCGCCGCCACCCTCGACGATTGGCGCAGTTCCGGCCGCATTGCCTCGATCTCGAGCTTCGTCGCCGAGTCCGTGAAGGCCCGCGTCGACCGCGCCGAATCCCTGGCCCGCCTGGAGAACGCGCTCGGCGGCCGCCCGCCCCTGGATCTGATCAACCGCGCCCGAGCGGTCCAAGGCTTGCCCCCGTTATCGGATGAGGAGGATGCCTCCGGCGACCGCGGCGCGGCATGACCCCCGCAGCCCCGACGCTCGGAGGCGTCGTCTTCGACACCGCAGCGCTGACCGCCTGGGCCCATCGCGTGGCCTACGTCCAATCCGTCGTGTGGGCCACCGCCGACGCCGGGCACACGATCATCGTCCCCGCGACCGCCCTGGCCGCGGCCCGCGCCCTGATTCCCCCGGGCCGCCTCGACATCCTCTCGGTCCTGCTGGATCTGCCCAACACGGTCATCCAGCCCCTCGACCGGCCCGCCAGCGATCACCTCGGCGACACCCTGGCCGACCGCCCCGACGCCGACGCCCTCATCCCGGCCGGGCACGCGACTCTCGAAGCGGTGAGCCGTGATTGGCCGTGCCTCACCGACCGGCCCGACACTCTGCGCAAACTGGACCCCCGCGTGCAGACCGACAAACTGCCCTGAATCGGTTGTGACGCAAGCCGTTCAGGCGCGCCCCAGGGCGAGCGTCACATTGTGCCCGCCGAAGCCGAAGGAGTTGCTCAGCGCGTAGCGCAGCTCTTGATACCGCGGCTTGTCCGCGACGACGTCCAGGTCGGTGTCCGGGTCGCCTGCTTCGAAATTCAATGTGGGCGGGATGATCTGCTCACTGAGCGTCCGCAACGTCAGCATGACCTCGAGCGCGCCGACCGCGCCGATGGAATGCCCCAGCGCCGACTTGGGCGCGTACACCGAGGCTTTCGGCGTGACGGCCATGATCGCCTTGGCCTCGGAGGCGTCGCCGACCTGGGTACCGGTCGCGTGGGCGTTGACGTGGTCGATGTCGTCGCCGGTCAAGCCCGCGGTCGCGAGGGCCTTGCGCATCGCGCGGGCCGCACCGTCGCCGTCCGGTGCGGTGCCGGTGATGTGATAGCCGTCCGAGGTGATGCCCGCCCCGAGCACCCGGCCGAGAACGGTCGCGCCGCGCGCCCGCGCGTGTTCCTCGGATTCCAGCACCAGCAGGGCGCCCGCCTCCCCGAAGACGAACCCGTCGCGGTCCTTGTCGAAAGGCCGTGAGGCGCGCTGGGGTTCGTCATTGCGGGTGCTCATGGCCCGCATCATGGCGAAGCTGGCGATCGGGACCGCGTCGATGTGCCCCTCCACGCCGCCCGCGACCACGACGTCCGCCTCTCCGGTGGTGATCAGCCGCCAGCCGTGGGCGATGGCCTCCGCCCCGGACGCACAGGCCGAAACCGGTGCGTACACACCGCCTTTGGCCCCGATCTCCAGTCCGACGGTGGCCGCGGCCCCATTCGGCATGACCATGGGCACCGTCATCGGCGGCACCTTGCGATATCCCCCGGCCTTCATCGACTCGACCGCATTGACCAACGCCTCACCACCACCGAGTCCGGTGCCGACGGCGACCGCGAGGCGTTCGGCCGTGACCTCGGGCGTCCCCGCCTCCTGCCACGCCTGCCGCGCGAGCACCAGCGCCAACTGCTGTACGAAGGACATGCGCCGCTGCTCGATCCGGGTCAGCCGCTCCCCCGGCTGGGCCACCAGCCGTCCCCCGATCCGCACCGGCAGGTCGTTGTCGGTGACGAAATCGTCTGTGAGCGGACCGATCCCACTGTCCCCGGCGAGCAGCCGGGTCCATGTGGACTCCAGATCGGCTCCCAGGCAGGTGGTAGCCGCCATCGCGGTCACCACCACCGCCGACCGAGTTTCTGTACCAGTTGTTACACCCATGCCGACATGGATACCTGTAGCACCCGCTACAGTCAACCCGTGCCCCGTCCACTCGACCATGCCCGCCGCGCCCAACTCCTCGAAGGCGTCATCGCCTACATCGCCGACCACGGCCTGGCCGAACTCTCCCTACGCCCCCTGGCCGAATACCTCGGCACCAGCTCGCGCATGCTCATCCACTACTTCGGCACCAAAGAGGCAATGCTGGTCGCCGCCTTGGAAACCCAGCGCCCCGACATCCCCGCCCTCTTCTCCGGCATCGACTCCGCCCAGCTGCTCCGCGAACGCCTCTCCGCGTCCTTCGCGATCAACACCGCCGGCGAATTCGCGAACAGCCTCCCGGTACTCCTGCAGGTCCTCGGTGCCGCCACCGTCCCCAACAGCCCTTTCAAGGACTACGCGACCGACGCCATCGAAGTGCTCATCACCGCGATGACCAACTCCCTCACCCGGATCGACGCCACCATCCCCGACCCCGAAGCCTCCGCCACCCTGCTGATCTCCGGCATGCGCGGGCTGATTCAGGACTGGTGGGTCACCGGCGACACCGCCCGGGTCGGCCGCGCCGTAGACCTCCTGATCGCCCAGGCCATCCCGAATTCAGCGCCGATGGAGTTCGGCGGCCAGGGTGATTAGTTCGGGGTGGTACGAGCCGTCGCTGCCCGCGTAGCGCACTGCTTCCACGAGGGGGAACGAGCGGACTTCCAGGATTTGTTCGGCGTCAGCGGGATTCGTGGGTTGGCCGGTGAGGATGACGTCGGCGGTGCACCAGAGCCAGGCCTTATGGGGATGGGGCTGCCAGGGGCGGTACGGGGTGGGCCGGTCGGTAGTGGCGTAGTGGGCGCCGAAAGGGTGGATGGGGCCGGATAATTCGGCCCCGGCCTCCTCGGCGAGTTCGCGGATCACGCAGGATTCGATGGATTCGCCGGCCTCGCGGGTGCCGCCGGGGAGGATCCAGTGGTCGCGGTCGTCGCGGCACAGGACGATGTCGTCGCCGATGAAGCAGACGACGTGGATGTTGGTGACCAGATCGTCGGGCGGGAGGTCGGTGGAGAACTGGACGTCCAGACCGCCCCATTCCCAGCGGGCGGGGGTGTGCAGGAGTGGGTAGCGGTCGGCGAGCGTCATGGCTCGACCGTACCGGGGACGCCCGGGTCACCTTTTAGAACTGGTTTCAGTATTGTTCTCGCATGGCCTTCGTCATCGATAAGACCGTGGACATCGACGCGCCCGCCGAGCTGGTGTGGCAGGTGCTGACCGACGTGGAGAAGTACGGGGAGTGGAATCCCTTCTGCCTCGAGTGCAAGACCACGCTCGAGCCGGGGTCGCCGATCGATATGAAGGTGCGGCTGGTCGGACCCAAGCCCAAGCAGCAGCGCGAGTTCATCCGCTCCCACACGCCGGGTGAGGAATTCAGCTACTGCATGAAGCCCGCGCCGCTGGGCCTGCTCAGTAGCGAGCGCTCGCACACCGTGACCGCGCTCGCGGACGGCCGCACCCGCTACGTGTCGCACTTCCAGCTCAACGGCCCGCTGGCCCCGGTGGTCTCCGGCCTGCTGGGCGGCGCGCTGACCACCGGGTTCACGGGTATGACCGACGCGGTCAAGTCGCGGGCCGAGGCCCTGAAAGCCGTGCGCGACTAAGGCTCACGCCTCGAACGGCACGACGTTGCCGGCGGAATCCCGGCTGCCGCTCTCGTTTTCGATGGCGGTGGCCAGGTCCTGCACGCTGGACCAGCTGCGTGGTTGTTCGTCCTCCAGATTGCCGATGGTGTACCAGGTGGCGGTGCCGCGATAGCGCACCAGCCCCTGGCCCGAATAATCCAGCGTCACATCGAGATCCCCGGATACCGTTCCCTCTTCCCGGGTCATGACGGCTGCTTCGGTGCGGATTTCGACGATGGCGACTATGTGAATTCTCCCTTGGCGGTGCAGTCCTTGACGGCTGTCTGCAATGCGGTCTGTTCCTTGGCGTCGACGTTCAATCCGTACTTTACTTTCACCTGGATGTAGTGCGCGATATAGGCGCACCGGAAATTCCCGGGCGGAATATAGGTGGACGGATCCTGGTCGCCCTTGGAACGGTTGGCGGTGGGATCGGAAATCACCAGGTTCAGTGCGTCATTGGCGATGTGGCGGCGGGTGTCGTCGTCGAAGTTCGCCGCGCCCGAGCGCCAGGCCTCGGCCAATGCCACGATGTGGTCGATATCGAGGCCCGAGGAATCGGTGGTCCACTTGTAGGTCTTGAGGGCATTGGTCTTCTTGTCGATGACCCCGTACTGGTCGCGCCAGCCGCCGTCCTTGCCGACGGTCAATTTGCAGCTGCTCGGATCGAGTTTCACCGGCCCGGTCGCGTCGCGCAGCAGCACGACATCTCGGGTGGTGCAGCGGCTGTATTGCGCGAAGGTGTCACCGAATCCGTGTTCAGGTTTCTCGGTGTCCCAGTGCGGGAATCGATCACGCGAGTAGCCGGTCATCGGCATTTCGTCGGCCACCTTGAGTTTTCCCAGCAGGCTGGTGATCTCCTTGGCCGATCCGGCCGGTTGCACCGGGCCGGACGGGGCGGGCGGTCCGCTCGAATCCGCGGATTTGCCGGTGCCTCCGTGTTTTTCGAGGACGGCGACCAGGGCGGTGACGGCGATGACGACGAGAAGGGACAGCGCCGCTTGCAGCGCGCGACGCAGCGCGGGGGATGAACGTAGCTTCTGCAACATATCCCGCAAACCTTGGCAATCAGTGGCCCGAAACAGCAAGCCGCACGGCGGTTTCGGAGACAGGCGTCACACCGGGTCTCCGGCATCCGGGTCCGCGACCAGGACATACGGCACATCTGCCGCTATTCCATGCTGAGGTGCCGCAAGATCGAAAACAATGACGGTGCAGGCAATTCCGGTCCCAGCCCGGCGCGTTGCCCGTGTCGCGCTAGATCTGATGCCACCAGGCTATGAAGAACAGCACGCTGCCCGCGAACAGGACGACCGCCACCGGCAGTGGCCACCACGGCCCGCTGCGGCTCAGCAACCGTTGGGCGAGACGCTGTTCGAGGACGCCGAGCCCGGCGATCAGCAGCACCCAGAGCGGGAACGGCAGCGCTCCCCCGGCGAAATGGACGGCCCAGGCGCCCGCCAATGTCGGTCCGCCCCAGGAATGCTGGTAGTCGTGCGCGGCGATGAGCGGATAGAAGATGCCGCGCACCGCGGCCAGGATCATGAGAAACGCCGCGAACCAGGCGACCAGTCCGACAGCGAGGCTGAGCACCGAATGCGCGAGGGTCCGCCACCAGCCCGGCTCGCGCAGCGCGAACGGCGTCCGGAAGATCCGCCGGACAACCCGGGCCCGAACCCCGGTGGGCGCGAAGGCAACCGGTACCGACAGCAGCGCGAAGTACGCCGCCCGCAGCACCCGTTCGACCTTCCCCATGACCCACACACTAACGCTGGTCGATCGTCCGAATACGCGTCGGCGCGCCGGACAATCCCTGCCCGGCGCGCCGAATCACCTGCCGATCAGGCGGACTCGCCTACGGAATCAGGCGTTGTTGAGCTTGTTCAGCCGCTCGCACGACTCCAGGTACTCGGTGATGAGACGCTGCACGACGTCGGCGGAACGCTCCATCTTGTTCATCATGCCGACGACCTGGCCGACCGGGTTGAAGTTCACGTCCTTGGCCTGCTCCGGGTAGCGGTGGCCGCGCTTGACGCCGTCGAGGGCGACCATCATCTGCAGCGGCATGCCCAACGGCTTCGGGTTCTCCGGCGCTTCCCACGCCTCGGTCCAGTCGTTCTTGAGCATGCGGCACGGCTTGCCGGTCCACGAGCGCGAGCGCACGGTGTCGGAGCTGGTGGCGTCGATGTAGGTCTGCATCTGCGCCGGAGGCACATTCGCCTCTTCGACGGTCAGCCACAGCGAACCGGTCCACGCGCCCGCAGCGCCCATGGCCAGCGCGGCCGCGACCTGACGGCCGTTGCCGATGCCGCCGGCGGCGAGGGCGGGCATATCGCCGATCGCGTCGATCACCTGCGGCCACAACACGATCGAGGCGATCTCGCCGCAGTGGCCGCCGCCCTCGGTGCCCTGCATGACCACGAAGTCCAGCCCGGCGTTCTTGTGGTTGAGCGCGTGCTTGACCGAACCGCACAGCGCGCCGATGAGACGACCCGAGTCCTGAATCTGCTTGATCACGTCATCGGGCGGGGTGCCCAGCGCGTTGGCGACCAGTTTGGCCTTGGGGTGCTCGAGGATCACCTCGATCTGCGGGGCGACCGTGGTGGCGGTCCAGCCCAGCAGCTGGTTGTGCTTCTCCTCCGGCGGCAGGTGCGGCACGCCGTGGTCGTTGAGGATCTTCTCCGCGAAATCGCGGTGCCCCTGCGGAACCAGCTTGGCCAGTTGGGCTTCCAGCTCCTCGGGGGTCAGGCCCTCGACGCCCTTGCCCTCGTACTTGGAAGGAATGACCAGGTCCACGCCGTAGACGCCCTGCACGTGCTCGTCGAGCCACTGCAGCTCGACCTCGAGCTGCTCGGCGGTGAACCCGACCGCGCCGAGCACGCCGAGACCACCCGCGTTGCTGACCGCGGCGGCCACGTCCCGGCAGTGGGTGAAGGCGAAAATGGGCACGTCGATGCCGAGGCGATCACAGATCTCGGTACGCATGTGTGGTGGGCTCCTCTGAACTTTCCGACACTGGAAACGTTGTGCTCACCACGCTAGAACATGTTCTACAAATTGACCAGGCTTTGTATGATTACCGGCGAGTACGCAGTATGTACGTGTTCCAGTTTTAGCCTCTGATCAGCCCGCGAGCAGGCCATCGGCCGCCAGATCGTCGAACAGCAGCTGGTCCACCGGCGGCACCTGCGGCCGATCGGCGTAGGTGAACCAGGCGATTTCCTCGATCTCGCTACTGACCGCGAGGGTGCCCGAGTAGTCGGCGGTATAGCAGGCCATGCGCACGACGGCCTCGGGGATCAACGCCTCGTAGGTGCCGACATGGGCGACGGAGTCCGGGGCGATCTCGACCGTCAGCTCCTCGCGGATCTCTCGGATCAGCGTCTGCAGATCGGTCTCCGCGCCTTCGCGTTTCCCGCCGGGGATATAGAAGACGTCCTTGCCGCGCGGTCGCGCGCACAGGATCCGGCCCTCCTCGATCCGCACCCACGCCACCGTGTCGATCAGCCGCTGCTCGCGCTCCGTCCGCATTCGCGCAGCCTATCGGGCCTCAGTCCGCGGGCCGCCAGGCGGCGACGAGGGCGAGCAGGCCGGGGAAGCGCGTTTCGAGGTCGTCGATGCGGACCTGACTGCGGCGTTCCAGGCCATATTGGCGCTGACGGGTGATACCCGCTTCGCGCAGCGCCTTGAAGTGGTGTGTCAGTGAGGATTTCGGGCGGTCGATGCCGAACCAGCCGCAGGGGTGGTCGTACGCCTCGGAGTCGAGCAGCAGTTTCTGCACGATGAAGATCCGCAGCGGGTCACTGAGTGCGCCCATGACGGTCTCCAGGCGCAGCTCGTCGACGCCCGGCTCGGGCAGCGGTTCGGGAGTCGCGGCCGGCTCGGGCGGGAGCGTGAATCGCGGGGCTGGCGCCTTGGTCGGCATCGGCGAACTCCTCACTGTCGGCGCTTGTACGACTTTCATCGTACAGCATGCTATGTTCGACTTCATTCGTACTAGTTCGAGTCTTTTCGAACTTTAAGTGGAGGTAGTGGAAGTGGTTGCGACACAATCCCGTCCGGCGAACGACACGAAGCCGGTCAACCTCGAAGCCGAACACCACCCGACCCCGAAATGGTGGATCTGGCTGGCGGCATGGCCGGTGACCGCGGTCTTCGTGCTCTCGAACGCGGCGACGCCGCTGTATGTGCTGTGGCAGCGGGACTTCGGATTCTCCAAAGGCACGATGACCGTGGTCTTCGCGTTCTACATCGTCGGCCTGCTGGGATCGCTGCTGGTCTCCGGCGTGGCCTCGGACCGGCTCGGCCGCAAGGCGGTTCTGATTCCGGCGCTGATCCTCGCCACGGTCGCCTGCCTGATCTTCGCGACCGCGCCGAACGTGCTCGCGTTGATGATCGCCCGGCTGCTGACCGGTATCGCGGTCGGCGCAGCGGTCTCGGCCGGCATGGCCGCGGTGACCGACGTGGCCGGACCCGAACGCAAACACCTCGGTGCGCTGTTCGCCTCGACCGCCATGGTTCTCGGTGCGGGCGTCGGCCCGCTGCTGTCCGGCATCTTGTCCGAGACCGCCCCGGCTCCGACGGCGACCGTCTTCGTGGTCGAGATCGCGCTGCTGGCCACCGCTTTCATCACTGTTCTGCGCATGCCGCTCGGCCGTCCGGCGCACCGGGGTGCGGGGTCGTGGATCCGTGTGCCTCGCGTCCCCGCCGAGAACCGTCGTCAGCTGTTGCTCGGTGTCGCGGTGTTCGCGCCCGGCATCACGGCCACGTCGTTCGTGCTGTCCCTGGGTCCGGCGCTGCTGTCCGGCCTGCTCGGCACCACCAGTCGAATCCTCGCCGGTGCCATGGCCTTCGCGATGTTCTTCACCGCCACCGCCGTCCAGTTCGCCGCCCGTACCCTGCCACGCCCGGTAACCATGACGATCTCCGCCGCCACCACCGCGCTGGCCATGCTGGGACTGGTGATCGCGGTCCACACCCAATCCCCCGCCTTCCTCATCGGGTCGGCCCTGCTCGCGGGCGCGGGACAGGGACTCGGCCAATTGGGTGGACTGTCGCTGCTGGGTCACGCGGTCCCGGCCGCGCGGCTGGCGGAAGCCAACGCGGCCTTCAATATCGGCGGCTACATCCCCGCGGGTCTGCTACCGGTCAGTGCCGGATACCTCAGCGACCTCGTCGGCTTGTCCACGGGCGCGACGATCTTCGCCCTGACCCTGCTGAGCCTCTCGCTCGTCGCGGCCATCTTGATGATCCGCAACCGCGGAGTTCTCACCCCCGCCTGAACCGATGTCCTCCCCCCAGATCCGGGGGGAGAGGAACTGGGGGGCCGGAATCGATCGTGGAATCCAGCACGACAGCGCGGCGGGTGCTTGACTCACGGGTAGATGAAATGTGTTCGGTTCAGTTTTTTCGGGCGGTGGTCATGAGGTCTTGGATCGCGGTGGTGTTGGCCGTGGGCGTTTCGGCCTGTGCGGCGGGGATGGGGACGGCGGCTCCGGCCGACAGCCGAGAGCTTGTGGTGTTGGGCGACTCGTTCAGCGCCAATGCCTGGGCGGTGGATTCGCAGGAGTGCCGGCACGGCGACACTTCATGGCCCACGCAATTGAGCAAGCTGATGGGCGAGGCCGACGCCTCGGACTACCTCGACCTGTCGTGTCCGGGCGCGTCCATCGACACCCCGCCGAGCTACACCGCCGCCTGGGAGGCGAAACAGGCCGACCAGGCGGGCGCGTTCGGACCGCGAACCAAGGTGGTGGCCTTGCAATTCGGATTGAACGACCGCTGGGGCACGAACGACACCACCCTCTGGTACGCCCTGCAGCAATGCGTCCTCGATCTGATTCGCGGATGCGGAACCGAGGCCGCCGCGGCGAACCGCATCGTGGACGACAGCAATCTGACCGGCGCGAAGTACGCCGAACGCCTCGCCAATGTCATCACCTATGTGAAGTACTACGCCCCGAACGCGCGGATCGTGCTCGTCGGATATCCGGAATTCTTCCGCATCGGGCAGGACGCGGTGTGCTTCAACGCCTTCGGCGCGGTGCGCTTCATCCAGCCTCGCGGGCAGGCGGCCATCGAATCCCTGGACCGCCTCGATCAGGCTCAACGAGAGGCGGCACGGCTACTGGGCGTCGAGTTCTTCGATTCCCGCGCGGTGACCGCCGGCCACGGACTGTGCACAGAACAGCCGTGGCTCAACGACTATCAGGATCCACGCGACCCCACCGCCATACCATTCCATCCGTCCGTGCGCGGCGATGAAGCGGTGGCGGCGGGAATCCGCGATCAGATCGCGGGATGAGCACCCGCCGCGCTCAGGCCGATTCGGGGCGGATACCGATACCGCCGAGGTAGGCGGTGAGCGCCGACAAAGCCGGGATCCGATCTACCAGGCGCAACGGGACCGGGACCGAATCCAGGGTGCCGGACAGCGACGGCTCGAGGAGCATCTTGTGTTCGGAGAGTTGAGATTTCTGGGTGAACGCGGTGGCGAGTCGGCGGCGGCGCTGGACCTTCGCGAGATCGGAATCGGTGAGGGTGCCGGTGCGGAGTGGCCCGCTCAGCAGGCGGGCCGCGGCCACCGCGTCCTGGATGGCGAGATTCACCCCGACGCCGCCCACCGGGGACATGGTGTGGGCGGCGTCGCCCAGGCAGAGCAGGCCGGGACGATGCCAGGTGGGCAGGCGGCCCATGGTCACCTCGAGGAGTTTGACGTCGTCCCAGTCGCGCAGGGCGGAGAGCAACTCGGGCTGCCAGCCGAACAGCAGGGCGAGTTCGTCTCGCAGCCATTGGATTCCGTTGGCGCGCAGGCGGGCGTCCGAGCCCTTGGGGATGAGGTAGGAGGTCTGGTAGTAGTCGCCGCGGTCCATGGTGACGGCGGCGCGGCCGTTGGCGAATCGCGCGAAGACCTGGGAATCATGGCGATCCCCCGCCTCGGCCGGAATGCGCAGCCACCAGACATCCATGGGGACATCGAACATGTGCTGCTCGAGTCCGGCGGCCGCGCGGGCGGCCGAATCGCGGCCGTCGCAGGCCAGGACGAGGTCGGTGGTCAGGGATTCGACGGTACCGTCCGGGTTTCGGAACGCGACGCCGGTGACGCGGCCGGATTCGGTGCGCAGAGCGGTGAATTCGGTCGCCATCCGCAGGGTGAACGTGGGTTCGGATCGGGCCGCGTCGGCCAGCAGGTCGAGGAAGTCCCACTGCGGGACCATGGCGATGTAGCGGTGCGGGCCGGGGATCCGGCCGAAATCGGCGGCCACCACGGTGCGATCGGCGACCCGCATGCACATCCGCTCGAGCTTGCGCTGCGGGAGGCGCGCGAACCGCTCCCCCAGACCCAGTTGGTCCAGCAGGCGCAGGGTCGACGGGTGCACGGTGTCGCCGCGGAAGTCGCGCAGGAAGTCCTTGTGCTTCTCGAGGACGGTCACCTTGACCCCGGCACGGGCGAGCAGCAGCCCGGCCATCACGCCCGCGGGGCCGCCCCCGACCACACAGCACTGCGCAAGGGGTGGCTCTAGGGGCACAAAGCGTCGCCGAGGAGGTTGGTGAAGTCCGGTTCCTTGTCGGGAGAATCGTTGAGGGCGATGGTCACCGCGCGGCCGTCGCGGGTCGCTCCGGAAACGGTGGTGAAGCCGACGATCTCGCCCACGTGGCCGAAGTACTGCGTATTGCACGGCAGCGGTGTGGAACCGATGCCCAGCCCGTACTCGAAGGGCGCATCGGCGGAACGCGGTTGGGTGGCCAGCATTTCGCGCAGTTGGGCATCGGCGACGATCCTGCCGGCGAGCAATGCCAGGAAGAAGCGGTTGAGATCGTTGCCGGTGGAGACCATACCGCCCGCGGACCAGGCGATCGACGGCTCGGAGCGGGTTACGTCGGTGGGCACGCCCGCGATCACGGTGTAGCCCTGCAAGTGTGGACCGCGGAATCCCAGCTCACCCGGGCCGGGCAGATAGGTGTCGGGCAGCTGTGCGGGTGTGGTGATTCGCCCGGTCAGCTCGTCGGAATACGTTCGGCCCGTGATCTTCTCAACCAACATGCCCGCGACGATGAAATTGGTGTTCGTGTACTTGAACCGCGCTCCCGGCGCGAACTGAGCAGGTTTGCGCAGCGCGATGGCGATCTCCTGCTGCGGGGTGAACGTCCGTCCCTCGGCCACCGCCCGCGTCTCGTCGAGCTCCGGATCATCCGCGATTTCCGGTAATCCACTGCGATGCTGCAGGATCTGCCGCACGGTGATCACCCGCCCGTCCACTCCCTCCCCGGTCAGCAGTCCCGGCAGATAGGTGTCGACCGGTTCGTCCAGCCGCAACTTCCCCTCCGACACCAACTGCAGCAGCAGTGCCGCCGCAAAGGTTTTCGAGATACTGCCGACCCGCACCTGCTGCGGCGGAGCCATCGGAATCGCCGCCTTGCTCGCGCGATCGCCAACCCCCGCGGTCAGCGTCACCGTCTGCCCGTTCTCCGTGAGAGTGGCGATCACCCCGGTGGTCCCGCCACGAACCATCCCATCGATATCGGTCCGAATCCGATCGACCCGCTCGGCCGACACCGCCATCGGCGTACTCGACACCGGCTGCGGCCCCTCCTGCGACACACCCCCGCACCCCGCCGCCCCCAGCAGCGCCACCACTGTCACCGTCGGCACGATTCGCATATCTCGACGGTAGGGACCGGCACGGGCAAGGACATCCGGACAATCCCTGAGACCACCCCTGAGAATCGACTTGGCGACCTCGGACGAGCGTAGTATCGTCACGTCCAAAGTGTTTCGTGCACAGGGGATTCGGGGGAATCGGGATGTCGGAATCACGTCGGGAGTCCTGGCGGCCGTTGGTGGCGCTGGTCGTCACCGCCGGGTTGTGCCTGGCGAACCTGATCAGCTTCATCGTCAACTTCGATCATGTCGAGCCTTGGACGCAGTCGCTCGGGGCGAGCGCCGTCGCGAGTGTGGTCGCGTTCCGGTTGCTGGGCTGGTTCGGGCCGGTCTCAGGCGGATCGAACCGCGGCGACAGTTCGGCCGATGGCTCTGCCGATGCGCGGTAGCTGCCGGGTGATCCGCGAGTGGGGCACCGGTGCTCCGTCGAACATCGAGACGACCAGTTCGTCCTTGTCGAGATCCCAAGTACCGGTGATTCGTCCGCCGGTCAGCACCAGGGGTGAGATCCAGCCTGCGGTGCGGCTGACCTTGGCGCGGTGGTCGCCGGGCAGCAGGGCCGTATCGCCGGTGCCGGGGCCCAGGACGTACTGATCGAACTGGCCGAGGAGGCGGACCTCGGAAGTCGGCTTGGTACCGGCCAGTTCGTCGAGGAGGTCGGTGAGGAACCAGCCCTTGCGACCTTCGACGTCGATTTCGGTCAGTTCATCGCTCAGTTCCGAGAACCAGCGTCGCACCGTCGGTTTGCTCAGGAAGCCGCGCGTCAGCCAGTTGTTGAAGATTTCCGGCGTCGCGGGTCCGTAGGCGCCCAGGTAGGCGCGGATGACGAGTGGCGCCGCTAGGTCCGGGTCCGGGATTCCGGACCACTCGGGAATGATGTTCGCGGGATTGCCGAAGGTGACCGCTGTGCCGCGATTCGGGCCGTGACACAGGGCTCCCTGCCAGGCCAGCGGCTTGAGCATGGAACCCCAGCCGGAGCGCAAATGCGTTTCGAGGGGCTGGAATCGGGGTTCGACGATCAGCTCGCCGACCAGCTCGTCGCGGGTGAGCACTCGGCCGTCGAGTATTTCGCCGACGGCTTTCACCAGGGCCGCGACATCCTGCGGTGTAGCACCCGCGGCTTTGGTCCAGGAGGGCTTCTCCCAGGTCCGAGCCGATCCCATGAGCGAGAGCACCGCGGCGCCCAGCTCGGGGGTCAGCGCATGCAGGGTCCCCCGCATCGCCCAGGTCTTGATCAGCCTCCCCTCCCCCAGCGCCGCGACGACCGCCCCGGGCTCACCCGCCGAACGGCGCAGCGCGACAGCGGTTTCCGCCGCCGAGGTGACCTGCGCCTGTATCCCGCACAGCCGCTCGGCCACGGCTACGGCATCACCCTCGGTCCACGGATCCACGAACTGCCGCTGAACCCGCCAGCCGAACACCTGATCCCACGAAACCCGCACCACGCCTCCCTCACCCGGTCCACCAGATCCGGCCAAGACTACGGCCGGCCACCGACACCGGCCGTGAGCGGAGCCATTGCCCGGGTGAACAGTGGCCGGCGGGGCTCCGCGCTGGGCTGCGAGCCCGCAGTCACGCTGCCCTCTGGGCTATATTCCGGGGGTTTGCCGGTGGTGACGACTTGCTGTCCATCTGGCGTGGCGCGGGTGCCCGAGCGCTCGCCGCACCCGGACACGAGTGCCACCGCGACGACTGCGGCGATGATCATGGCGCTACTCCGGAACATGTGGCGCGTCCTCCTCTGACGCAATTGGTCGGCAGTAGATCGCTTGCCGCCCAGAGGTATTGACACGCCGTTCGCGCCGAGCCCATCGCTGGCCGCGGTCGGGGTCAGAGGCGTTCGATGATGGTGGCGTTGGCCAATCCGCCTGCCTCGCACATGGTCATCAGGCCGTAGCGGCCGCCGGTCTGTTCGAGGTGGTTGAGCATGGTGGTCAGGATGCGGGTGCCCGAGGCGCCGAGTGGGTGGCCGAGGGCGATCGCGCCGCCGCGGGGGTTCAGTTTTGCCGGGTCGGCGCCCAGTTCGTGCGCCCAGACCAGCGGGACCGGGGCGAACGCCTCGTTCACCTCGTAGACGTCGATGTCGTTGATGGACAATCCGGCTCGCGCCAGCACCTTGCGGGTGGCCGGGATGACGGCGGTCAGCATGAGCAGCGGGTCGTCGCCGATGACGGCGAAGGAGTGGAAGCGGGCGCGGGGCTTCATACCGAGCTGGGTCGCCTTCTCCTCGCTCATGATGAGCGCGGCGGACGCGCCGTCGGTCAGCGGCGAGGAGTTGCCCGGGGTGATCGACCATTCGATCTCCGGGAACCGGGCCTTGAACTCGGCGTCGACGAAGGCGGGCCGCAATCCGGCCAGGCCCTCGACAGTCGTGCTGGGCCGAATGGTCTCGTCGGCGGTGAGGCTGCCCGCGGCGACCAATTCGTTGTCGAACCCGCCGGATGCGGCCGTGGCGGCGGCCAATCGGTGCGAGCGGGCCGCGAATTCGTCCAGCGCGGCCCGGTCGAACTTCCAGCGCGCGGCGATCACCTCGGCGGAAATGCCCTGCTGCACAAGCCCGTCCGGGTACCGGTGGGCGATGGGTCCGCGGTTGGCGTCCTTGCCCTGGGCATTGGAGAACATGGGCACCCGCGACATGGATTCCACGCCGCAGGCGATGGCGATGTCGTAGGCCCCGGCGATCACGCCCTGCGCCGCGAAGTGGGCGGCCTGCTGTGACGATCCACACTGCCGATCCACGGTCGTGGCGGGTACGGCCTCGGGAAATCCGGCCGCCAGCACCGCGGTCCGCGAGATATTGAACGCCTGCTCGCCGCTCTGCGTGACGCAACCGCCGATCACATCATCGACCAGCGCCGGATCGAGGCCGGTCCGCTCGACCAGGTTCTGCAACACCCCGGACAGCAGCGTGGCCGGATGGACTTCCGACAGGCCGCCACCGCTTTTGCCCTTGCCGGACGGGGTGCGGACAGCGTCGACGATGACGGCGGAAGTCATGACTTCTCCTTGCTCCAGCTGAACCGACCGGACGCGAATTCCGGTTAACATATGCACTGTACCCCACCGCGGGCGCGCCGTCAGCCGTCCGGATTTTCACCTCCCAGGCACCGTGATTCAGATTGCTAGCCTGTTGCTGTGACTGCGACACGCAATCGGAACCCCGAACCCTTCTGGGACCTCGAGATGCGGCTGTCGGTCGTGCTGTCGATATTGGCCGGATTCGTCGGCGCGGCCGCGTACACCCACTCCGAGGGTTACTTCGTCACCTTCATGACCGGCAATACCGAACGCGCGGTGCTGGGCAATTTCGCGGGCGACCACACTCTCGCGCTGGGCGCGGCCTCGATCATCGTGTGCTTCCTGGCCGGTGTCTTCGTGGCCTCGCTGTGCCGTCGCTACTGGTGGACCAATCACCCGCATGGCGCGACCATGCTCACGACGGGCGCGCTGCTGGGCGCGGCGGTCGTGGACTTCTTCCTCGAGGAGCGCGGCATCGGCCTGGCCCCGATCCTGTTCGTGGCCTTCGGCATGGGCGCGCTGAACACCTCGTTCGTCAAGAACGGCGAGGTGTCCATCCCGGTCAGTTACATCACCGGCACGCTGGTGAAGTTCGCGCAGGGCGTGGAACGTCACGTGGCCGGCGGCGGCAGTGCGCGCGACTGGCTCGGCTATGCGACGCAATATCTTTCGTTCGCCGCGGGCGCACTCATCGGCGGCCTGGTGTCACTGGTGGTCGACGGCTATTACATGCTCAACGCCGCGTTCGTCGGCTCGCTGCTGGTGGCCTGCTACACCTGGCGCGCGGACATTCGCTGGGTGCGCCGAAATGCCCGGCTCACCGCCGACGAGGGTTGAACCGCGTCACAGCCGCGCAACACTTGGCTAATTAAGCGCAATTCGCCCTAACTGGTCATATTCTGCTGAACATGACAACCAGCAAAGAGGGAGTTTACGAAGGGCCGGTCCAAGCACTGGCCCGCAGTGCGTGGCAGTCGATCCTGGTCACCGGCATTCTCTCGGTGGTGCTGGGCATCCTGGTCCTGGTGTGGCCCGGACCCACCCTGGTCGTCGCCGGTGTCCTGTTCGGTATCTATCTGCTCGTGTCCGGTGTCTTCCAATTGATCGCGGCGTTCGGCCTGCACATCAGCACCTGGATGCGGGTGCTGTCGTTCATCACCGCGATCCTGTCCTTCATTCTGGGTTTCTTCTGCTTCCGCAACGAGTTCCAGGCCATCGGTCTGCTGGCGCTGTGGATCGGCATCACCTGGATCTTCCGCGGCACCGCGGTGCTCGTCGCCGCGATGTCGGATGCGGCGGTGCCGGGCCGGGGCTGGCAGATCCTGTTCGGCATCCTGCTCATCGTCGGTGGTGGTCTGCTGATCGTGGAGCCGTTCCGCTCGATCACCGCCCTGGTGGTCGTGGTCGGCTGCTGGCTGATCGCCATCGGCGTCTTCGAGGTGGTCTCGGCCTTCATGGTCAAGAGCGACGCGAAGAAAGTTCCGGCCGGTCTCTGACTCGAAATTCGAACGGCGGTCGCCCCTGCGGGCGGCCGCCGTTTCCTATTGCCGGACAGCCGTTCTCAACGCAAACGCTTGGGCCGCTTGTCCATCAGCCGCAGGATCAGCGGCGTGAAGATCAGCTGCATGGCCAGGTCCATCTTGCCGCCCGGCACCACGATGCTGTTGGGCCGCGACATGAACGAATCGTGCAGCATGGACAGCAGATACGGGAAGTCGATCACCTTCGGGTCGGCGAAACGGATCACCACGAAACTCTCGTCCGCGGTCGGAATGGTGCGGGCGGTGAACGGATTCGAGGTGTCCACCGTCGGCACGCGCTGGAAGTTCACGTACGTCCGCGAGAACTGCGGGCAGATGTGCTTCACGTAGTCGGGCATGCGCCGCAGGATGGTGTCGATGATGGCCTCGCTGGAGTAACCCCGTTCGGTCTTGTCCCGGTGGACCTTCTGAATCCACTCCAGATTGATGATGGGCACCACGCCGACCAGCAGATCGGCATAGCGGGACACATCGATGTCCTCGCACACCGCCGCGCCGTGCAGGCCCTCGTAGAACAGCAGATCGCTGCCCGGCGCGAGCTCCTCCCAGGGTGTGAACGTGCCCGCGGGCTGCCCGAACGGCTTGGCCTCGTCGTCATCGTGCAGATAGCGCCGCACCCCGCCGACGCCGGTCTCCCCGTACTCGCGGAACAGCGACTCCAACTCGCTGAGCAGGTTCGCCTCCGGCCCGAAATGCGAGAAGGTCAGGTTGCGCTGCTGTTCGGCCTCGGCCATGGCCAGTTTCATCTCGTTGCGGTCGAAGCGATGGAACGAATCCCCTTCCACGATGGCCGCGTTGATTCCCTCGCGGCGGAAGATCTCCTGGAAGGTTCGCGTGACGCTGGTCGTCCCCGCACCGGACGACCCGGTGATCGCGACCACGGGATGCTTCACCGACATGTGGCTCCTCCTCAATTGCCGGACAGCAGGTTTCGCGCGCTGGCTGCGCACGGAACGCTCAGTGGCGGGCTGAACGGAACAGCGAGCGGGAACCGAAGAGGGAGGCGTCGAAGCTCTGCCCCTCGTCCGGCTCGCGGTGATAGCGCTCGATCCGCTCGACCTCATTGCGCGAGCCGAAGATCAGCGGGATCCGCTGATGCAACTCCTCGGGCTGGACGTCGAGCACCCGCTCGTGCCCGGTGGTGGCCGCGCCCCCGGCCTGCTCGACGATGAAGGCGATGGGATTGGCCCCGTACAGCAGCGAGACCCGGCCCGGACGATCCGGGTGCCGGGTGTCGCGCGGATACATGTAGAGCCCACCGCGCGTGAGGATGTGGAAGGTGTCGGCCACCAGCGAGGCGACCCAGCGCATATTGAAGTCACGCCCGCGCGGGCCGTCCAGGCCCTCGAGGCATTCGTGGACGTAGCGGCGCACCGGGCGCTCCCAGAAGCGCTCGTTGGCGGCATTGATGGCGAAACCCGAAGTGTCGTCGGGGATTCGCATGCGCGGATGGGTGAGCACGAACGCGCCCACCTCGCGATCGAGGGTGAAGCCGTCGACCCCGTCGCCCACCGTCAACACCAGCATGGTGGCGGGCCCGTACAGCGTGAATCCCGCGCACACCTGCCGCACTCCCGGCTGCAGGAAGTCGTCCCCGGTCGCCTCGCGCCCGTCCTCGGGTGCGCGCAGCACACTGAAAATCGTTCCGACAGGCAGGTTCACGTCGATATTGCTGGACCCGTCCAGCGGATCGAAGGCCAGCAGATACTTCCCGCGCCGGTACTCGCTGGGCACCGGATGGCATTCGCGCATCTGCTCGGACACCAGCGCCGACAGCGGTCCGGTCCACTGTGATTCGGCCACCATGATGTCATTGGCGATGGCGTCCATCTTCCGATGCACGGTGACCGGCAGATTCTCGGCATCCGAAGCGCCCAGGGAGCCGACGATCGCTCCCCGGGTCACCTGGTTGCCGATTATCTTGGTCGCCGTCGCCACCACGTTCAGCAGCGCCGAGAACTCTCCGGACGATCCGGGGTGCCGATGCTCGGATTCGATGGTGTAGCGGGTGAGGGTCTTCAATCCTTCGGGCACAGTCGCTCTCATTTCGTCATGGAGAGGCCCCCTCGTCGGTGGACCCGTTCGAGTCGGCGGGGGCGTCCGCGAACACACTGCTGCCGAGGACGTCGCTGTCCGTCAGTGTGATCAGGTCCGTGCGGCCGACCGGCCGATGCAGTTCGACCAGGCGTTTGGCCTGGCGGAGGCGGCAGCGGTCGAGGGCGTTGCGCACGCTGCGGGCATTGGCGAAGCGGGGGCGGGCCATGCGCAGGCGGAGGTAGCGTGAGAAGGCTTCGGCGGCATCGGGATCGAAGCGGAAGTTCTCCTGGCGCACCATGAGTTCGGCGATGGCCATGAGCTCTTCGTGGGTGTAGTCGGGGAATTCGATGTGGTGGGCGACGCGGGAGGACAGGCCCGGGTTGGCGGAGAAGAAGGTCTCCATGCGGTCCGGGTAGCCCGCGAAGATGACGACCAGGCTGGTGCGCTCGTTCTCCATCTCCTGCAACAGGATCTCGATGACCTCCTGCCCGTAGTCGCGCTCGTTCTCGGGACGGAACAGGTAGTAGGCCTCGTCGATGAACAGCACTCCCCCGGCGGCCTTCGCGAGGGCCTCCTTGGTCTTGGGGGCGGTGTGGCCGATGAACTGGCCGACCAGGTCGTCGCGGGTGACGGTGTGCACCTTGGGTTTACGGATGTAGCCGAGGGCGTGCAGCATCTCGGCCATGCGCAGCGCGACCGTGGTCTTGCCGGTGCCGGGTCCGCCGGTGAAGCTCATGTGCATGGTCGGGCGGGTAGCCTGAAGACCGAAGCGCTGACGGGCGCGATCGATGAGCAGCAGGGCCGCGATTTCCCGCACACGCCGTTTGACATTCGCCAGGCCGACCAGTTCGGAATCCAGGCGGGTGAGTGTGTCCTCCACGTCCTTGCCGGCGATGTCGGTCGACAGATCCAACAGCGCGTCGTCAGGGAGTGGGCTCAGGTGGTCGGCCGCCGAATCCTCCGGTCCGGGAGGGCCATCGGCGGCCGTACCGCGCACCGTTCCGGGGCTCGTGACCCCGGGCCGGTGCATCTGGAACCCGCCCGCCGGACGGCCGGCTGCAGGCTGCCGGCCGTCCGGAACCGCGGGGCGTTCCGTGCTCACGATATCCTCCCGTCCCGAAACGTCTTCAGCCGCCATACCTTTCGCCCGGACGATCGTCGGTCGCATAGGCGTGGAAGCCGTAATGCTGGCGGCGATCATCGGATTCGGTGCGATCCAGGCGGAAGCCCGGCTCGTGGGCCGGACGCTGCACGATGAAGCTCAAGGCCGTGGTCTGGCGGCCGTAGGACGCGTCGTAGGCGTTCACGCGAATGTAGTGGCGCGGGAACGTCGCCCGGCAGGCGTTGATCTCGGCCAGCACGCCGTCGGGCTCGTCGAGATCGAACAGCGGCAGGCCCCACATCTCCCAGTAGTTGTTGCGCGGGTGCGGGTCGTCGGTGTACTCGATGGACACCGGCCAGTTGTTGAGCAGTGCGTAGCGGACCTGCGCGGCGATCTCGGCGTCGTCGAGTTCCGGCAGGTGCGAGAAGGTGCCCTGACGCAGATGCATGGGGATTCCGTGCCTTTCGGGTCGTTGGGGCTTCAGCGCGTCGCCGTCGGAACGGCGTCGGGGGCGTCGGTGGAGGTGTAGTCGAAGGTGACATCACCCCAGGTGGCCAGGGCGACATCGAGCGGACGGCAGATCTCGGCCGCGCGGCGCAGCACGTCCGGGCCCTCCTTGAGCAGATCGCGACCCTCGTTGCGCGCCTTGACGACCGCTTCGAGCGCTACCCGGTTGGCCTCCGCGCCCGCGGCGATGCCCATCGGGTGGCCGATGGTGCCGCCGCCGAATTGCAGGATCACGTCGTCGCCGAAGAGATCCAGGAGTTGATGCATCTGCCCGGCGTGAATACCGCCCGAGGCCACCGGCATGACGCCCGGCAGGCTCGCCCAATCCTGATCGAAGAAGATGCCGTTGGCCGGATTCATGGGAACATGGCCGTCGCGCAGGGTGTCATAGAATCCGCGCACCGTATGCGGGTCGCCCTCCAGCTTTCCCACCACGGTGCCCGCGTGGATGTGGTCCACGCCGATCAGGCGGCACCACTTGGCGAGCACCCGGAAACTCACGCCGTGCGTCTTCTGCCTGGTGTAGGTGGAATGCCCGGCCCGGTGCAGGTGCAGCAACATGCCATTGCGGCGCGCCCACTTGGCCATGGACTGCATGGCGGTGTAGCCGACGGTCAGGTCCATCATGATGATGCAGCTGCCCAGCGACTTGGCGAACTCGGCGCGCTCGTACATGTCCTCCATGTCGGCGGCCGTGACATTGAGGTAATGACCCTTCAATTCACCGGTTTCGGCAATCGCGCGGTTCACGCCCTCCATGGCGAACAGAAAACGATCACGCCAGCGCATGAACGGCTGCGAGTTGATGTTCTCGTCGTCCTTGGTGAAATCGAGACCGCCCTTGCAGGCCTCGTACACCACGCGCCCGTAGTTGCGGGCCGACAGACCGAGTTTCGGTTTCACCGTCGCGCCGAGCAGCGGGCGCCCATATTTGTTGAGGTATTCGCGCTCCATAACAATTCCGTGCGCAGGACCTTGAAAGGTCTTGACATATGCGACGGGAATCCGCATGTCCTCCAAGCGCAATGCCTGCAATGGCTTGAAACCGAACACGTTTCCGATCACCGAGGAGGTGAGATTGGTGATCGAGCCCTCCTCGAACAGGTCCAGATCGTAGGCGACATAGGCGAAGTACTCGCCCGGACGGCCCGGGACCTCGTCCACCCGATAGCACTTGCCCTGGTAGCGGCTGTGCGCGGTGAGCCGGTCGGTCCAGACGACGGTCCATGTCGCGGTGGAGGATTCGCCGGCCACGGCCGCCGACGCCTCGACCGGATCGACGCCCTGCTGCGGCGTCACCCGAAACACGGCCAGCACATCGGTGTCCTTGGGCTGATAGTCCGGGGCGTAGTATCCCATCGACGCGTAGGACTGCACGCCCGGATCCCACCGGCCGCGCTGATCATCGGCAGATCCCGCCATCTTTCCTCCTGCGAACCGGGTTGGGTCACTTGCGATTCCCAGGATGACGGGGTCGTTAACGACAAACAATTCGATTGTTTCTGTTCTCGCTCAACCTTTTAGTCGGGTTTGCTACCGTTGAGTATGGGTACGGTGAGCGCGGTGCGCATGGAAACCTTTCTCGCCGTTGCCAAGCACTCGAGCATTCGCCGTGCCGCCGCGCAGCTGCACATCACCGAGGCCGCCGCCTCGGCGGCCGTGGCACACATCGAGAAACAACTCGGCGCGAAACTCGTCGCCAAATCCGGGCGCGGCATCGCGCTCACCGAGGCGGGCCGGGTCTACGCGGACTACTGCCGCAGCATCCTGGGGCTGATGAAGGAAGCGCACGCGGCGGTGCGCGAGGCCGAGACCGGTCGCCTGCGCATCGGCGTGGTGGCGACCGCCGGCGAGTACGTCCTGTTGCGGCTGCTCGCCTCCTTCCGCAACCGCTACCCCGACATCGAACTCGGCCTCTCCATCCAGCCCCGCGACGTCCTGTTCCTCGAATTGACCCACCACGAAACCGATCTCGTGGTGGCGGGCCGCCCGCCCCGCGACACCGGCCTCGTCACCCGCGCCCGCCGCCCCTGCCAACTGGTCGTCGTCGGCGCCCCCAACCTCTGGCCCGACCCCTGCGAAGCCACCTGGCTACTACGAGGCAAAGGCTCCGGCACCCGCGACACCACCCTCGCCCTCTTCGACCGCCTCCAAATCCGCCCGCCCACACTGACGCTCGGCACCCACGGCGCGGCCATCGCCGCCGCCCGCGAGGGCCTCGGCATCACCCTCATCCACTCCGACGCCATCGCGACCGACCTGGCCGCCGGCCTCCTCGAGGAACTCACCGTCGACGGCACCCCCCTGACCCGCCCCTGGCACGTCGTCACCACCCGCACCCCAACCCCCACCGCCCGCCTGTTCCTCTCCCACATCACCGACCCGGAACGAGTCGGCGACAAGGCCTTCCGAGGCGTCTGAACCCCGTTCCGTGCACAGGTAGCGCTCTCCGGGCACCCGGAATGTAGGCATTAGCTAATGGGTGGCTAGCATGGTTCGAGGCGAGTCTTCCGGCGTTCGGCGGCGAACAGGAGAGCTCATGCGTGGCACCGTTCTGCATGCCCCGTTCGATATTCGGTTCGAAGAGCGGCCCGATCCTCGGATCGAACAGGCGACCGACGCGGTCATTCGGACCGTCGCGACCTGTGTTTGCGGGTCTGACCTGTGGAATTATCGCGGGATCAATCCGGTTACCGAGCCGCGGCCGATCGGGCACGAGTATGTGGGGATCGTGGAGGAGGTGGGGGCGGAGGTTGCGTCGTTGCGGGCGGGGCAGTTCGTGGTGGGTGGGTTCGCCTACTCCGACAACACCTGTGCCAATTGCCGTTACGGGGTTCAATCCGCCTGTATGCACGGTGGGTTCATGGGGACGTGTCAGGCGGAGCTGATCCGGATTCCACTGGCCGACGGGACTCTCGTCGCGTTGCCCGAGCAGCCGGACGCGGGGCTGGTGCCCAGTCTGCTGACGCTGTCCGATGTCATGGGGACCGGGTGGTACGCGGCGGTAGCCGCCGAGGTGCGGGCGGGATCGACGGTCGCGGTGGTCGGGGACGGGGCCGTCGGGCTGTGCGGGGTGCTGGCCGCCAAGGAGCTCGGGGCCGAGCGGATCATTGCGATGAGTCGGCATGACGCGCGGCAGAAGCTGGCGCTCGACTTCGGGGCCACCGATATCGTCACCGAGCGTGGCGACGAGGGCGTGGCCCGGATCAAGGAACTCACCGACGGGGTCGGGGCCGACTCGGTGCTGGAATGTGTGGGTACCGCCGAATCCATGACCCAGGCCCGCCAGTCGACACGCGTCGGCGGGACGGTCGGATTCGTCGGCGTCCCGCACGGCATCCAGATCGGCGGTGACGAGCTCTTCCGCACCCACGTCGGGCTGCGCGGTGGCCCGGCGCCGGTGCGCCGATTCCTGCCCGACCTCATCGGCCGGGTCCTCGACGGTCACATCGAACCGGGCAAGGTCTTCGACCTGACCCTGCCGCTGGACCGGGTCGCCGAGGGCTACGCGGCGATGGACGAGCGGCGCGCCATCAAGGCGCTATTGTTGCCTTGATCGAAACGCGCACCGCCGCAACTGTTCTGCGGTGATGTGTCGGTTCGACGTCGGGTCCGCGCGTCACAGCTTGCGCATGGTCGGCCACATGACCGACCACGGCTGTTTGGGGCCGCCGCATTCCCAGATCGTGATGTCCCTGGTGATGCCCGGGATTCCGAGTGGGTTCTCCATTCGGCCCGCAGGTACGACGGAGGTGAACCAGTGGCTCAGATCGGCTTCGGTGCCGCCGACGTAGATGATCGTTTCGGCGGTGTCGGGTGGCGCGCCGAAGTAGCCGAAGCCGCGATTGGGGCTGAACACCGGCGGCAGATTCGTACGGTCGTGGTCGAGCGCCGCGGCTTGGACGTACCACTCCGTCACGATGACGGCCGTGGGTCGCTGTCGCGGCCACAATCTGCGGTAGGCGTCGACCGTCACCGCGTCAAGCTCGGACCAGCCGAGCTCGCTGTAGACCGAAGGTCCCAGTGTGACAGCACGATCGGAGGACGGGCTGAACTGCGAGGCGGGTCGCCACGGCGTCGCGAAGTAGACGACTGCCAGCGCGGAAACCACCACGGCCGGTATCGCGGCCATCGCGGGCCAGCGCCTGGCGGACGCGGCCAACCCCACGGATCCGGCGGCGATCACCACCGGATAGCACCCCGCGCCGTAGACGGTACGGCCGCCGCTGACCGCGAAGACCGCTATCACCAGAAGAAACGCCACACCCAGAAACCGGTACGGGCGAAAGCCGGGCGACCGGAGCAACTGCCACACACCACACACGACGACCACCGCACCCAGCAGACCCCACAACTCCAGCGTCGAGGGCACGAACCACAGCGACCCGGCGAAACCGCCTGTCTGACGCCGGACCACCGATCCCATGCTCAGCTGCGGCCAGCCGTGCCGGGCCTGCCAGATCAGTCCCGGTGTCGCAGCCAGCAGCGCGATGCCCGCGCCCCACCACAGCGCGGGCCGTCGTAGCAGATCCCGCGGCCCCACCACCCCCGCACCGATGATCACCGCGATCCAGAAGACCGGCACCAGCCATTTGACCTGGACGTCCACCGCCGTCACCACACCCGCCGCCAGCAGCAGCCCGTCCTGGCGAGTCCGCACCCAACGCACCAACAGCCACGTCAGCACGACCCACAACACCGTGTCGATTCCATTGGTGGACAACGTCGTCGCCTGCCCCAGCACCAGCACCGACGTCGCACACGCCGCGGCCGTCACCACTTGTGCCCCGCGCCCGCCACCCAACTCCCGCGCGATCACCGCGCCGAACACGACCACCCCGACCGACGCGGCAACCGCCGGAATCCGCAATGCCACAAACGATCCGGGAAACACCCAGTCCATCGCCCGCGCCACCAGCGGCACGAACGGCCCCTGGTCCACATACCCGAACGACGGCCGTCGCCCCGCCGCGATGAAATACAGCTCGTCGTAGTAATACCCGTACCGCGTCGCGGCGGCTGCCGCCACCACGGCGGTCACCGCCGCCACTACCGCAACCGCGACCACCGCGAACGGCTCACGCCGATCGGTCCCGGAAGAAGATCGAACCGAATCGGCAACCACCCGTGTCACGCGACAGACGCTACCGGCGAACTCGGGAATTGGTAAGCGCTGGAGCGGAACTCGAACGCGCGGGAGCGGACCGATCGGCCACGGGCGGGCGGCGACGGACAATCCAGCGCGATTCCGCCGTTGCGCATCGAGTTGGGGACCGAGGACACCCTGGATTGCGCCGAGGAGGTTGTCCGGGACCGGGTTCCGCGGTTCAGGTCGCCGATTGCGAGGACATCGCGGTCGGCCGAGTGCGGCTACCCCGCGAGGGCCGAGGCCGCGGCGGCGAGCAGCATGCCGCGGTACGAGGCTCCGAACAGCACGACGTGCACCAGCAGTGGGTGGAGTTGGTGTAGCGGGATGCGTTGTCGCCAGCCCGGGTTCAGGGGTGCGGTGTGCTGGTAGGCGGACAGGATTCGGTCGAGGTGGGGGGCGCCGAACAGGGCGAGCATGGCAAGGTCGGTTTCGCGGTGGCCACCGTGGGCTGCGGGGTCGACGAGGAGGGCGCGGTCGGGGGTCCAGAGGATGTTGCCGGACCAGAGGTCGCCGTGGATGCGGGCGGGGGGTTCGGGAGTGCCCGCGAGGTCGTCGATGCGGTCGATGACGCGTTCGAGAAGGCGGAGGCCGTCGCGGCCGAGGTGTTCGGCAGCGGCGGGAAGGTAAGGGGCCAGACGGTATTCGGCGTACCAGGATGCCCAGGGGCCGGGGGTGGGGGTGTTGTCGAGGGGCAGGGTGGCGATGTAGCCGGGCCAGGGGGCGCCGTAGGTCGCGGGGGTGGTGGTGTGGAGGGTGGCGAGGGAGTGGCCGAGGTGGTCGGCGGCCGCCGGGGTGGGTGGGTGCGGGGGTTGCCAGGGTAGGACGAGCATGTGGGGGTCGGCGGCGAGGACGGGTGGGACGAGGTCGGGGGTGGCCTGGGCCAGCCAGCGCAGGCCCGCGGCTTCGGCGGTCAGGACGCCGGTGGGGGTGCCGTTGTCGAGGGCTTTGATGAAAAGGGTGCGGCCGTCGAGTGTTTCGGCGCGGTGCAGGGTCCAGGCGTGGCTGTGGCCGAGTGCGTGCAGGCGGGTCGGTGGGGTGCCGGTGAGGTGGGTGAGGTGCGCGGGCACGTCCATGGAGATTCATTGTGCGGTACGGACCACCCCGCGCGGACCGACTAGTCGGATGGGGTGGTGGGGTCGGCGGCGACGGCGATGCGTTCGCGCAGCAGGGTCGCGGTGGCGGCGTCGGCGGGGAAGAACGCTTCGATGGCCAGTTCGGCGACGGTGACGTTCATGGGAGTGCCGAAGACGGTGGTGACGCCGAGGAAGGCGAGTTCGTGGCCGTCGTGACGCAGTCGCAGCGGGACGATGGTCTGATCGGGTTCGGGCAGTCCGGGGGCTTGTTCGCCGCCGGGGTAGGCGCGCAATTCGGCCAGCAGCGCAACGAGTTCGGGTGCGCCGGTGATCTCGATCTGGCGTTGCAGGCGTTCGAAGAGGTGTCCGCGCCATTCGGGCAGGTTGACGATGCGCGGGGCGAGTCCGTCGGGGTGCAGGGTCAGGCGCAGGGCGTTGACGGGCGGCTGCAGCAGGGCGGGGTCGACGCCGTCGAGGAACAGGGTGATGGCGGCGTTGGCGTCGACCATGGTCCAGGTGGCGTCGATGGCGAGGGCGGGGTGGGGTTCGAAGCCGGTGAGCAGGCGGCGCAGGGTGTCGCGGACCGGTGCCATGGCGGGATTGTCGAGTTCGGGTTCGGCGTAGACGGGGGCGTAACCGGCGGCGAGGAGCATGCGGTTGCGTTCGCGCAGGGGGATGTCGAGTTCTTCGGACAGGTGCAGCAACATGTGACGGCTCGGTGTGGCGCGGCCGGTTTCGATGAAGCTGAGGTGGCGGGTGGAGGTGTCGGCGCGGCCGGCGAGTTCGAGTTGGCTCAGTCGCCGGGTGGTGCGCCAGTGCCGGAGTAGATCGCCTGCCGTGGGTGTCGCCATGAGCCGATCGTACGAATGGGCAACGGTCGCAGGCCATTACCAGGCGGGTAATGGCACGTGATCGTAAAACGAAACCAGCACTGTTCATTCGAACACAACAATGTTAGAACTGTGGGGTGGACGCTGCCGAACGGTTGGATGTGACGCTGCGCCTGATCCAGGGCGCCGACCGCGCGTCGGTGTCGGAACTGGCACAGCGCCTGGGCGTTTCAGAGATGACGGTGCGCCGGGATCTGGACGCGCTGGAACAGCGGGGCCTGGCGCGGCGCGTGCACGGCGGTGCGGTCGCCGTCCACGCCCGCACCGAGGCGGGCGGCTTCACCGATCGTGCGGACTGGTCGGCCGCGATCAAGGATCGCCTGGGTGTCGCGGTCGCGAACCTCATCGCGCCGGGCTCCCGTGTGCTGCTCGACGCGGGCACCACCACGGTGCACGTGGCCCGCGCCCTGGCCGGACGGGGACCGCTGACGGTGACCGCGCTGAGCCTGCAGACCGCCCTGGCCCTGGCCGACCAGCCCGATATCGAGCTGCTGGTCGCGGGTGGCCGCTCCCGCCCCGGTGAGCGATCCCTGGTCGGCCCCTTGGCATTACGCGCGCTGGAGGCGCTGGCCTTCGACGTGTTCGTGATGTCGATCGGCGGTGTCCACGCCGGCTACGGCTGGTCGGAGTTCTGCCTCGACGACGCCGCGGTCAAACAGGCCGGGATCGCGCAGTCGGCGCGGGTGCTGGCCGTCGCCGACGCGACCAAGCTGGGGGTGCGCGCCTTCAGCCAGGTCGCCGCGCTGTCGGCGGCCCACGAATTCGTCACCGACCGGGCCGGATCGGATCCGGCGATCCATCCGGCCGGACCACAGACCCTCGATGCCCTGCGCGAGGCGGGCGTCGTCGTCCATTCGGTGTGAACCGACTGTGCACCAATCGAAGGAGTTGCCGTGTCGAATGCTCAGATGATCCTGGTGGCGGGACCGTACCGGTCGGGCACCGGCGACGATCCGGCCCGGATGGCCGCCAATGTGGCGGCCATGAACGAGACCGCGCTGGCCCTGTTCCGGGCCGGGCATCTCGGGGTGACCGGGGAAGCGCTGGCGCTGCCGTTGCTCGAGACCGCGGGCAGCACCGGGCCCGGAGATTCCCTCTACGAGGAGATCTTTCACCCCGTCGCCGAGCAGCTGCTGGCGCGCTGTGACGCGGTGCTGCGCATCGGCGGCCCGTCCGAAGGCGCCGATCGCATGGTCGCTCATGCCCGCGCGTTGGGTAAGCGCGTCTATCTGAGCGCGGCCGAGGTTCCCGACGCGCGCTGACCGCGCTCAGTGGGCCGGGCGGTGGATCGCGAAGTCGGACAGGGTGATCGGCGGGTGGCCGCCGATCTTCTCGATGGCCGGTGTCACCTGATACAGCCCGGTCCCTTCGCCGAGGACCCGGAAGATCTCCCACAGCCTGGAAAGATGCTCCGCGGCATGCGGGCTGCCGTAGAACTCGAGCGCCCAGCGGTGCCAGGCGTCGGGATCGGCGTCGCGGTAGGTGCGGCCCAGGGTGCGCGCGGCCGCGCCGATGGAGACCACATCCCCGGTCAGCAGTAACACCGGATCGGCCTCGAGTTCGGGATCGGCCAGCAGGCCCGCCGCGACCCGCGCCACGTCCGAGGCGGCCACCAGCGGAAGTTCGGTACTCGCCGCACCCATCGGCATCGTGAGCGCCGCGCCGTCACCGGTGTCGGCGATGCGGGCCAGGTTCTCGTGGAAGACGGCCGCGCGCAAGTGGATCGCGCCGATCTGCGCCCAGTCCAGGATCTGCTCGGCCACCCAGTGCTGACGCATGCGCGGGGTGAGCGCCTGCGGCCCGGCCGCGAGCTGGGACACCGCGACCACGCGTTCGACCTCGGCCTCGCGCGCCGCCACGGCGAACACGCCCGCGGCGTCGAGCAGTCCGTCGACCACCGGATAGGTGAAGTAGGCCCCGCGTACCCCCGCCATGGCGCTGCGCACCAGCGCGAGGTCGCGGAGATCGCCGACCACGACCTGCGCCCCGAGCGCCCGTAGCAGATTCGCGCGCACGTCGTCGGAGCGCACCAGGGCCCGCACGGGAATGCCGCGGCCGAGCAGTTGTGCTGTGAGGTGCCGCCCGGTGGATCCATCGCGCCCCCCGGCGGCACCGGTGACCAGTACCGGCTCCATGGTTCAACGGTACGTGTCGTGACCTTGCGGCACAGGGTCTTCGCCGCCGACGGGGTGATCTCCCTATGAGGCGGTACGGTTCTCGATCCCGGTCGGCAGCGGTACGGCCGGGACGCTCAGATGCCCGGGATGCTGGGGATCGAGCACGATGTGCTGGTCCTTGATGTGGCGCGACACCGCCGGGGTGAGGAAGTATCGCGGCCAGCTGGTGCGCGCGATCGCCACGCGCAGGCGGTGTCCGGCACGCAGGATCGCTTCGGTGGGGGTGATGTCGATGTCCAGGTCGTGGGGCACACCGGGAGTCACCCGCAGCACGGTCTCGGCGCTCATGGGGTGTGCGGCGGCGAGCAGTTCGCCGTCCTGGTAGCCGCTGGCCTCCGCGTCGAGGGCGCGGCGGCTCGAACGCAGTGCGCCGCGGGCGATCACGGTGGAGACGCCGTCGGGGGCGACATCGCAGACGGTGACTGCCCAGAAGGCGTCGGTCCCGGCCGCCGACACCCGCAGGTGCAGATTGATCGGCCCCGACAGCAGCAGATCGTGGTCGAGCGCGTCGCCGGTGAAGGTGACGGTGGCGGCCTCGTGGGCGCGGTCGTCGATCGACCAGCTGCGCCCGAACGCGGTGGGCAGCCCGCACATCAGCCAGGTGCTGGTCTGCGAGGCGATGCCGGGGCGCTTGCGCGGCAACCGGATTCGCGCGGGGTAGCGGTCGGGCCACTGGCGCAGGGAGCCGTCGTGGGCGGCATGCGGCGCGGCGCCGCTGGCGTGGCGGGACAGATACCAGCGATGCACCCGGGCAGCGGGATGCGGGTAGCCGTCGCGGGCGACCCAGCCGCCGCCGAGCTGGCGCACGGTCACCGGACCGTAGGCGTCGATCCCGTTGTCGATGCCCTTGACCCAGCGGTCGAAGAACGCGCACTGCAGTTCGTCGAGACGCTGCGGATGGTCGTCGGTGCCGAATCCGGTGCCGGGCCCGACGTGATAGCTGTCCTCGACCACCAATTGCGCCGCGCCCGAGGGCAATCGGAGCCGCTGGTACAGCGCCGGTGCGGAACGGGCGAACACGTCGTGCCAGCCCGCGTGGATCCAAGTGGCGGCGGTGAATTCCTCGAGCCGGGGGCGGCGGTCGCGGGCGTCGTCGTTGTAGAAGTGCTCGGGGTGCCGGTCGTCGATCATGGCGCCGGCGATATCGGGGAGCCGGGTGAACGGACTGGCCAGCCGGTCGCGCAGATAGCGTCCGGCGGCACCGGATTTCACCAGGCCCGGCAGCGAGGGCAGCCACTTGCCGCCGTTGACCGCGCCCAGCCACGCCAGGGTGAACATCGATTGCACGCCGCCGGTCAGGATCAGGTCCCGGGTCGGATCCTCCGAACCGACCAGCGCGAACACCGCTTTCAAACCCTCGGGCCGATGCCCGGCGGTCTGCAGGGCGGTGATGGCCAGATACGAGATCCCGGTCATGGCGAGATCGCCGTTGCACCAGGACTGTCGGCGCACCCACGCGAGAACCTCGAGGTGGTCGCGTTGCTCGCGCGCGGACATGATCTCGAGCCGCCCGGTGGAGGTGCCGGTGCCGCGCACGTCGACGGCGACGTGGACGTAGCCGCGCGCGATGAGGGTGCGGTTGGCGCGAATCGATTCCAGCGCACCGCCGCCCAGGGCGCGCAGCATCTCGCGACCGCCCGCGCGCCCGTGCGGTGAGGGCGGGACGAGACGGTAGACCAGCGGGCCGACGGCCGTGACCGCGTCGATGAGCGGGTTGGCGCGTGTCATCAGCGTCTTGTTGTAGGGGGTCAGGGTGATGACCGCGGGCAGTGCGGCGGTGACCGGTCGCCCGTCGGCGTCGGCGGGCCGGGTGATGTCCGCCGAGAGGATCGTGCCGTCGCTCAACCGGATTCCCACCCCGCGCCGCACGTGGACCTTCGGGTGCAGGGCGGGCCCGATATCGAAGCGCGCGTTGGGCGGTAGTCCCGGGCGGGGCGCGGGCAGCGCGGTGGGCGTGAGATCGTGCGGATGCGCCATGTCGGCTCCTTTGCCGAGACCGCCCGCCACCACGCGGGCGCGTGTCTCAGACGGTACGGGTCCGCCGGTGTTCTGTCACTCGGTATTCCGCACGATTTCACCGATCCGGTTCGTGCACCCGACCAGGAGGCCGCATTCGTTGCGCGACAGTGACTTTCACGAGATCCCCATCACAATCGGGTGACCCGTGCGGCGCGACAGCGCGGTCGGGGTGTGGCAGATTGACAGAGCATGAAGACCATGCTGATCACGGGGGCCACATCGGGGATCGGCCTGGCCGCGGCGCGGGGCCTCGCCGCCGACGGGCACCGACTGATCCTGGTCGGCCGCAATCACGAAAAGCTCACCGCCACCGCGCAATCGGTGCGCGCGGACACCACCGCCGAGATCGACACCCTGGTCTGCGACCTGTCCAGCCTCGACGCGGTGCGCGGACTCGCCGAGACCGTGCGCGGCCGCTACGACCGCCTCGACGTACTGGCCAACAACGCCGGCGGATTCCATATGCGCCGCACCGAAACCGGCGACGGACTCGAAGCCACCTTCGCCGTCAACCATCTCGCCGGTTTCCTGCTCACCGAACTACTGCTGGACCTACTGCGCGAGAGCACCCCCGCACGGATCCTGTTCACCTCCTCGGTCATGCATTACGGCAACCACCTCGACTTCGACGACCTGCAGATGCGCCACGGCTACTCCGGCACCACCGCGTACGGGCGCTCCAAACTGGCCAACATCCTCTACGCCCGCGACCTGGCCCGGCGGCTGACCGGAACCAAGGTGACCGCCAACGCCTTTCACCCCGGCGCGGTCGACACCGGCATCTGGGACTCCGCCCCCTGGTTCGCCCAGCCCGCGCTGGCGCTGGCCAAACGCCTGTTCATGGTCTCCGCCGAGCAGGGCGGCGCGGCCCTCACCTACCTGGCCACCGACCCCGACGTGTCGGCCGTGTCCGGCTGCTACTTCCAGCGCAACCGCGTCAAAGCCCCCTCCCCCGCCGCCCAGGACGACGCCGCGGCCACCCGCCTGCACCGGCTCTGCGCCGAACTGACCGGCCTGCCCGAATAGAACTGGGGCAACAGGGCATTCGGCAGGGGGCAGCCCGAATAGTCCCCGAGCCGACACATAGGCCGACTCGGCCCACAGTCGCGCCCCGACGGACTCGGCAGCCCACCGGCCCCGCCGCCACCGGAATACTCGCCGCTCGCCCGGCCTACAGTGTGCGGATCACCCGGGCCGGATTGCCTGCGGCGAAGACTTTCTCAGGTAGGTCGCGGGTGACGACGCTGCCGGCGCCGACCACCGTGTTCGCGCCGATCGTGACACCCGGGCAGACGATCACACCCGCGCCGAGCCACACATTGTCCCCGATCGTGATGGGGGCGGCCGTCTCCCACCGTTGGCGGCGCAGCTCGTGGTCGGTCATCGGGTGCAGGGCGGTGAGCAGTTGGGTGCGCGGGCCGATCGAGACGTCGTCGCCGATGGTCACCGGCGCGCAATCCATCACGATGGCGTCGTAGTTGAGGAAGCTGTTGCGGCCCAACCGGATCAGGTGGCCGTAGTCGCATTGGAAGCGCGGCATGATCCACGAGCCCTCCCCGATCGCGCCGAGCAGCTGCTCGAGAATCGCGCGCCGGGCCGTGTCCTGGCCGGCGCGGGTCGCGTTGAAGTCGTCGAGCAGTTTCTGGCAGTGCAGGCGTTCGGCGACCAGTTCGGGGTCGTTGTCGCGGTAGAGCTCGCCGGCCAGCATGCGATCCTTGTGTTCTCCCACCCGGCCCATCCTCTCCGGTGGCGCCCGGCGGCACGAAATCGCGGGTCTGGTATCACCGAAGGCGTGAAAATCGGATTCTCGCTTCCCCAGCACGGCGCCCAGGCCCGCGAGGGCGCGCGGGTCGCGCACTACGCGACCGCGCTCGAACAGGCCGGGGCCGACAGCCTCTGGGTCGGTGAACGGCTCATCGCGGCGACGAATCCGGCGGTCGGGTACGCGGGCAAGCCCACCATTCCCGACGAATTCAATTCCGTGCTCGACCCGCTGCTGCTGCTCGGCATCGCGGCCGCGGTCACCGAGCGGGTGCGGCTGGGCACCAATGTGCTGATCGCTCCCCTGCATCGGCCCGCGCACCTGGCGCGGGCGCTGACCACCCTCGACGTGGTCAGCAACGGGCGACTGCTGCCCGGCTTCGGAATCGGCTGGTCACCCGAGGAATACGAGGCGTCCGGGGTGGAGTTCAGCCATCGCGGGGCGCGACTGGACGAGACTCTCGATGCGCTGGAAGCCATCTGGACCACCGATCCGGCCGGGTACCGGGGCCGGTTCGTCACCGTCCCCGAACATCGCAGCGAACTCAAACCCGTCCAACGTCCCCGGCCGCCGATCTACCTGGGCGCGTTCAACCCGGCCGGGCTTGCCCGCATCGGCCGCCGCGCCGACGGCTGGCTGCCCGTGGTCCCCGTCCCCGGCCCGCCCGCCTGGGGCCAGCGGCTGCTGGGACTGCGCGAGCTCATCGACCAGGCCGCGGTGGAAGCGGGCCGCGACCCGAAGGCCATCGACACCGTGGTGCGCGTGAACGTGGCCGCGGGCACCGACCCCGCGCTGGTCGCCGACACCATCGAAGCCGTGGCCGCCGACACCGGATTCGACGACTTCTTCATCGACCTGCTCTACGTCGCCGACTCCCTCGACGCCATGCTCGACACCAGCCTGGGCCTGCTGGAACGGCTGCGCGGCTGACCAGCCCACCGGTACGGTCGAAACGGACGTTCCACGGAAGGTGAACCGTTATGGCCAAGCCTGACCCGAGCACCGTCGAGGAATACCTCGCCACCCAGCCCGCACCCATGCGCGAGGCCCTCGACCGGGTGCGTGCCGCGATCCACACCGCACTGCCCGAGGCCACCGAGACCCTCAGCTACAAGATGCCGACCGTCGAAGTGAACGGGAAGGCGGTGATGTACTTCGCGGGCTGGAAGAAGCACCTGTCGGTGTACCCGGTGCCCGCCGGGGACGCCGCGTTCGAGCAGGCCATCGCGCCCTACCGGGTCGGCAAGGGCTCGTTGAACTTCCCCCTGAAGAACCCCGTCCCCTACGAGCTCATCGCCGACATCGCGACCCGCCTGGCCGCCCAGCGCGCCCACCGCTGAGCCGGGTGGGCGATTCGTCCTCCCACCGGGCATACTCGATCCCGTTGTGCCACAGGACCGCCCGGGTGAGTGCCCGGACCAGCGGCCGGGGGTGTTGTGCCGAAGGGAGTCCAGACCGGTGGGTTTGCGGAATCCGGTCGCGTTGGCCGGAGTCGTCGGAGTCGGAGTACCGGTCCTGGCGGCGGGACTGGTCGCGGCCCTCACTCTCGACCCCGGCGGCAACGGCCTCGACCCACATACGGGCTCGCACACCAGCACACAGTCGGCCCCACCTGCACCTCCCGTTCCGCCCACACCGCCGACGCCCGGCAAGATCGTCGCCGAACCGGATCCGGTGGGCTTCCAACCCGATTCGATCAACTTCGTCTCCGCCGACGAGGGCTGGGTGCTGGGCCGGATGTACCCGTGCACCGCCGAGCCCTGCCAGCAACTGCGCCACACCACCGACGGCGGGCGCACCTGGCAGCAGGTGGCACTGCCCGCCCCGCTGCAGCCGGGCGCGACGGCGATCCGCGGCGGCAACCCCGCCGGTGCGCTGCACTTCGCCGATACCCGCAACGGATGGGCCTGGATCGACCACCGGCTGTTCTCGACCCACGACGGCGGGAAGAACTGGCGCGAGGTCGAACTGGAATTGGACGCGGAATGGGCGATCTCCTTCTCCGAGGACAGCGTGTGGATCGCCGGGGTGCCCTCGGGTAAGGACCCGGAGGTGTGGACCAGCCCGCTCGACAGCGAATCCTGGACCAGGACAACCGACATTCCCAACAATGTCGGAGGCGGGCCCAAGCCGCTGGCCGCCGTCAGCGCGGTCGGCAACCGGGCCTGGCTGGTCGTGTACAACCGCACCCAATCCGGTTCCCGCCTCGTCGAGGGCACCTGGACCACATGGCAACTGCCCTGCGGCGGCAACGGTCCCGCCGGCTTGCACGCGTTCACCGAGAGGCGGCTCGTCGCCCTGTGCGGACGGCTCGGCCCCGCCGACGACGGCGGCGCCACCCGCCTCATGACCTCCACCGACGGCGGCGCCACCTTCACCGAAACCGGCCAGCTCGCCCCCACGCTGACGGCCCGGACCGCACTCATCCCCGCCGACCCCGCCCATCTGGTCGCCGCCATCGACGACCACCTGCTCACCTCGGCCGACGGCGGCGCGACCTGGACCACCACCTACACCGCACCCGACCGGAACTGGAACGACTTCTCCGGCGAGTTCGTCACCGAGACAACAGGTTTCGTGATCCTGTCGCGCCCCGGGGCGAAACACTACGCCACCATGATGCTGACGACCGAGGACGCCGGGCGCACCTGGACGCCGGTGAGCTTCGGCTGAGCGGCGACATCGATCCTCAGCGACCGGCGACCGCACGCGAATAGTTCCAGCCCTGCCACGAATCCTCACCCAGACGCGCGCGTATGGCCTCCGAGACGGCCGCGCGCTCGCCGCCGGGCAAGCGATGCGTGGCCGGCAGCGCATCGGCAGACAGTCTGCTCAGGTACTCGGCATCCAGGCTCTTACCCGCCTGCCACCGGTCGATATTGCGCTCGGCCACAAACCCTTCCGGGTTCAGCACCGCCAATCCCAGCAATGTCGCCGCCGCCGCTCCGACCGCCGCGCGCGGCACCCACCCGCGCCGCAACCGGACCAGGCTCACGAGAATCAGCAGGTACACCAGTGCGATCCAGCCCTCGAACACCTCCACCAGCAGTCGCATCACGGTGAACCCGTAGGCCTGCTGATAGGTCCACATCCGGTGCAGCGCCGAGGCCACGATCACCAGACTCAGCACGCTCACCGCCGCGACCGCGCCACGCAGCCATCGGCGTTCGATCCCCGATTCCTGACGGGCGAACCGCAGCACGGCCCCGATCACCGCCAGCGTCAGCATGCTCACGATCGACAACTGCCAGAACCCGCTGCGGGCGTACTCGGCGTAGGTCAGTCCGGCGGTCCGCTGTACATAGCCGTCGCCCCCGAACAGCACCGCCACCTGGGTGGCCACGAACGCCGCGAACACCACGGTCAGCGCGCCCACCGGGATACCCCACTCCAGCGGCGAGAACCGTCGAATTCCCATCCACCCCAACGGATCCACGCCGTCACCGGTCGTCTGCGACCCGGCGCTTCCCGCGGCCGGGAGCGGGCCCGCCAACAGATACAGCGCACCGGCGGTCCCCATCCCGGCGACCGCGAACACCACACCCCACCGCAGCACCGCGGGCACGTTCACGCGCGGCAGCACACCGTCCACCACCCCGGCGAACACCGCATCGGCCCCCGCCAGCAACGGCACCACGATCACCAACAGTCCAGCGGCCACCGCCACCGACCACCACACCCGTTGCGAGCCCACCCCGCCGCGCGCACGTCTCCCCTCCACCGCCCGATACACCCACGGCAGCGAAGTCACCGCCGCGAACGGCACCGCCACCGCATCACACCCCACCCCGTACACCGAGGGCCGCACCACCGCCAGGGATCCGGCCACCACCGCACCCGCCAGACACAACCCGAACAGCCACGGCGCATCCCGCACCACCCCGACCCCCAGCAACGCCAACGCCACCCCGGCCCACCAGATCCGTTCCCGGCCACCGAGGTGTTCGTCATCGGCCCGGCTCGCGCGACGGGCGGCGCGATCGACCGCGTACACCGCGCCCGTGACGGTCAAGCCCGCGAGCAGCCACCCCAGCCCCGGACGATCCACGGGCACACACACCGCGGCGGCCACACCGGCCAGCCCGGTCGCCGCCAACAGGCCCGCGGGCACCGGCACCAATGCCGAGCGCGGCGGAACTCGTGGCGGCCACACGTGATTCGGCCCATCGGGCACCAACGGGCCTACCCCTCGGGCGTGCGGCGGATCGGCGACGGGCACGGGCGGCGCGGCCCAGGCACCCGGCGCAGCCACCGGAATCTCGGGCAGGGTCGGCGGATTCGAAGACCCGTCCTCGGCTGTGCCGGCGGGAACCGCCATGGCCGACAAGGCTCCCGAAGCGGCCGAGGACGCCTCTTTGGCACGCTCCTCGGTCGTCGGCTCGCCGCTGACGGGCACCTCGGGCACGAGTGGCAAGTCCGCGGGCGTAACGGGCACAGGTGGCGGCGCGGGTGTTCCGGGGCCAGAATTCGGTGTGTCGGAAGGTTTTTCGGGCATGACGGAGCCTCCGATGGGTGTGCGGGAACATCCCGGGAGCACGGGGCGCGCCGGGATTCGGGGAAGGAAGCGTCAGGAAGCGGGCAGGGTGATGCGGATGCGGGAGCCCGGGTCGGCGACGGCGATGGTGCCGCCGTGCAGGTCGATGATCCAGCGGGCGATGGCCAGGCCCAGGCCGGTGCCGCCGCCGGTGGCGCGGCCGCCGCGGGTGAAGCGTTCGAAGACGCGGGCGCGTTCGGCGGGCGGGATGCCGGGGCCGTCGTCGGCGACGTCGATGATGGTGTGGGTGCGTCCGGCGTGGGCGTGGATGCGGACCTCGCCGTGGGCGGGGCCGTGGCGGGTGGCGTTGTCGAGCAGGTTGAGCAGGACCTGGTGCAGGCGGGCGCGGTCGGCGTGCACGGTCAGTCCGGGGGTGGCGACGGCGCTGAAACGCACCGGGCGATCGATGGCGGCGGCCATCACTTCCGCCTCGGCGACAACCTCTTTCAGCAGTGGCTCGACCGGCACCGGTTCGCGGTCCAGGGCCACCGCCCCGGCTTCCACGCTCGACAGCGCCAGCAGCTCCGACACCAGCAGGCTCAACCGTTCGGTCTGCGCCAGCGCGGTGCGCAGGGTCGCCGGATCGGGTTCGGAGACCCCGTCGACCAGGTTCTCGAGCACTGCCCCCAATGCGGTGATGGGCGTGCGCAATTCGTGCGAGACGTTCGCGATGAACTCGCGCCGCTGCTGATCGGCGGCGGCCAGATCGGCGGCCATCTGATTGAACGCCTCCGCCAGCTGGCCGACCTCGTCACGGGAGGTGGCGCGCACCCGCCGCGAATAGTCGCCCTGCGCCATGCGTTTGGCCGCGGCGGTCATCTCCCGCAGCGGCAGCGTCATCCCGTGCGCGAGGACCTGCGAGAGCACCAATGCCAGCAGCGTCGCCGCCACCGTGGTGCGCGGAGGCAGCCAGCCGATCTTCAGGGCGAAGAATCCGAACGCCACCGCCCCCGAGCCGACCATGACGATCGCCAGCTTCACCTTGATCGAACGCACCCGATCCAGCGGCCGCGGCATCCGTCCGGCCAGCGGATTCCCGGCCGCGCGCAACCACTCCCGCGCGCTCACCGCCGCCCCCGCCCGCCACCGTCACCGGTTCCGCCGTCCGGCCCGTTCTCACGGGGACCCGCGGGGGGCGCACTCACCGGCCGGGGTCGCCCGCGGCTGGGCTGGGCGCAGATCCGGTGCCGCCCGCCGCGTTCGACGCCGCTCATCTCGCCTCCAGCGCGTATCCGACACCGTGCACGGTGCGGATGAGATCCGCGCCGAGTTTGCGGCGCAGGGCCTTGATGTGACTGTCCACGGCGCGGGTGCCCGAGGCGTCGGCCCAGCCCCACACCTCGCTGAGTAGTCGCTCGCGCGCCAGCACCGTGCGCGGGCGGCGCGCCAGATGCACCAGCAGCTCGAATTCCAAGGGGGTGAGCTGTGTTTCGGCGTCCGCGCGCCACACTCGACGCTGATCGATGTCGATGCGCAGATCCCCGACCACGATGGTGGCCGCCGGGGTCGCGGTCCGCTCGACGCGGCGCAGCAGCGCGTGCACGCGGGCGGTGAGCACCCGCATGGAGAACGGCTTGGTCAGATAGTCGTCCGCGCCGACGCCCAGCCCGACGAGCATGTCGGTCTCGTCGGTGCGCGCGGTCAGCATGAGCACCGGGACCGGGCGGCGCGCCTGAATGCGCCGGCACACCTCGAGGCCGTCGAAGCCGGGCAGCATCACATCCAGCACCACCAGATCCGGGTCACCGGCGGCCTCCGATTCGACCGCGGCGGGCCCGTCGTGGGCGATGTCGACCGCGTATCCTTCGGCGCGCAGCCGCGCGGCAATGGACTCGGCGATGGTCGGCTCGTCGTCGACCACCAGAATCCGGCGCGGGCTCCTCGGACTGGTTTCCATGCAGGTGACCTTACGAAACCGCCGTGGAGATGGTTCGCGCCGATTGTGAAGATCTCGTGGAGACGCCGGTCGTACCACCTGGAACCATCGCCTCCGACACGACGTCGTAGCATGTCCGGGTGCGCTCACCGACCGATCACACCGCGCGCCTGCGCGGCGCCGCGGTCGGCGCGTCCTCGGGTGCGGTGGCCATTCTCGCGCACGGACTCGGCGGCGGCGCGACCGCCATCGAAGGCTCGGCCCTGGCCCTGTTGTTCGCCGCCTGCGCCGCCATCGGCGCCGTGGTGGCCTCGATCCGCCCGCGCTACGGCCTGGCCGGAACCATGGCCATGCTCGCCGCGGGCCAGTCCCTCGGGCACGCGGCGCTGTCGATGCCGACGGGCCACCACCATCACGCCTCCTCACCGTCGATGCTGCTCGCGCACCTGATCGCGATCCCGCTGGGCGCGCTGGTGATTCGCGCCGCCGAGGCGGGTATGCGCCGGGCCGTCACCAGCGTGCGACGGTTCATCCTGGCGCTGGCCTCGGCACCGCAACCGCCGGGCCGACCCGTACCCGTGTGGGTCGGTGACGAGCGCGCCACAGTCCGGCGGCTGCTGGTCAGCCCGGGTATCGGACGGCGCGGCCCACCGGCGGGCCCTGCTGTGTTCTCACTTTTCGCTCCGGCCTAGTACCGCGACATCCTCGTCGATCCGCAACGGGTCGAATCAGCCCTGCGTGCACAGGGTTTCGCCGGGACCGGTCCGGGGTGCACCCATCCCCCGACACACGGAGACCTCCCATGTCCCAGATGCCCCGCTGCCACAGCTTCCGCCTGCGCACCGGCGGATTCGCCCGCCGCCTCGGCGCGGCCGCCGCCATCACCACGCTGGCGCTGCTGCCGGTGGCCTGCTCCAACTCCCAGACCGCCTCGGATTCCACGGCCAAGGCCGCCGAGTCGGTGTCCATGTCCGACCAGTGGATCAAGGCCGCCGACAGCGGCATGTCCGCCGCCTTCGGCAAGCTCGCCAACAACTCCGACAAGCCGGTCAATGTGGTCGCCGCCGCCAGCCCGGCCTCCGCGACGGTCGAACTGCACGAGGTCGCCCCCGACGGCGCGGGCGAGAAGACCATGCGCCCCAAGCCCGGTGGCTTCGTCATCCCCGCCCACGGCAGCATCACCCTGCAGCCGGGCGGTGACCACATGATGTTCATGGGCTTGAAGGCCCCGCTGCGCACCGGCTCGGAAACCCCCATCACGCTGACCTTCTCCGACGGCTCCACCACCACCGTCACCGCCCAGGTGCGCGACTTCGCCGGCGGCAAGGAGAACTACCAGCCCTCCGGCGACACCGCCGCCCACGGTGGCTGAGCCGACAAGGGCGCGGCCCGCGGGCCTGTCCCGGCGGCGACTGCTCGGCGGCTCGGCCGCCGTCGCGGGCGCGGCCGGGGCGGCCGGGATCGGCTGGGGCGCGGCCACTCTCACCCACCGCGAACACGACCGCGATCCCGCCCTGGACACGGTCGCCTTCTACGGCGCCCACCAGGCCGGTATCGCCACCGAACCGCCGGGGCACGCCGCGTTCGTCGGCTTCGACCTGGTGGCGGGCGTGGGACGCGAGGACATCATCGGCCTGCTGAAGATCTGGACCGACGACGCCTCGCGCCTGACCCAGGGCAAGCCCGCGCTCGCCGACACCGAACCGGAACTGGCCGCGAGGCCCGCCCGGCTCACCGTCACCGTCGGGTTCGGGCCGCAACTGTTCACCGCCGCGCAACTCGACGATCAGCGCCCGCACTGGCTGAAACCGTTGCCGCCGTTCAGCATCGACAAACTCGACGCCGCCTGGTGCGGCGGCGATCTGGTGCTGCAGATCTGCGCCGACGAGGCCACCACGGTGTCCCACGCGGTGCGCGTGCTGTCCAAACACGTCAAGTCGCTGGTCAGCGTGAAATGGGTGCAGCGCGGATTCCGCAACGCCGCCAAGGGCCAGACCATGCGCAATCTCATGGGCTCGGTCGACGGCACCGTCAACATCGCCCCCGACACACCGGATTTCGATCGCCTGGTGTGGGACGACGGCGGCTACCGGCCGTGGCTGGCCGGGGGCACCTCGATGGTGTTGCGGCGCATCGCCATGCAGCTCGAGACCTGGGACGAACTCGACGCCGACGGTCGCGCCATCACCATCGGGCGCACCGTCGACAACGGCGCACCCCTGTCGGGCACAAAGGAATTCGACGAAGCCGACTTCCAGGTGGTGGATCAGTACGGCATTCCGAAGATCCCGCCGTCCTCCCACATCGCCCGCGCCCACCACACCCGCGACGAGGAACGGTTCCTGCGCCGCGGCTACAACTACGACGACGCGCCCGCCCCCGGGCAAGTCTCCAACTCGGGTCTGCTGTTCGCGTCGTTCCAGCGCGATATCGACGCCCAGTACCTGCCGGTGCAGCAGCGCCTGGCCGAATTCGACGCCCTCAACCAGTGGACCGTCCCGGTCGGCTCGGCGGTCTTCGCCATCCCGCCGGGCGTGCCCGGCCCGGGCGGCTATCTCGGTCAGCAACTGTTCGACAGCGTCGCGACCCGGTGAACCCGGCCCGGTCGGACCGCCTCGGCAGGGTTGGTCCGACCGGATCCGGTCACAGACCTTAGGGTTTGCTTCTATGACCGTCTTACGCTCGATCGTGCTGTTCGGACTGGCCGCCGTCGCGGAAATCGGTGGAGCATGGCTGATCTGGCAGGGGGTCCGCGAACACCGGGGTTGGGCGTGGATGGGAGCGGGCGTGGTCGCGCTCGGCTTCTACGGTTTCGTCGCCACCCTGCAACCCGACGCGAATTTCGGGCGCATCCTCGCCGCCTACGGAGGCGTCTTCGTCGCCGGATCGCTACTGTGGGGCATGGTCCTGGACGGCTTCCGGCCCGACCGCTGGGACGTGTCCGGCGCGCTGGTATGCCTGGCCGGAGTCGCGCTCATCATGTACGCGCCACGCCCGCACTAGACACGCCGAACCATTGATCCACGTGAAACCGACTGCGACCGAACTGCATTCACGCATTCGATGCACACTTGCAGTGCGCGAAGCACCGATCCGATCGGGCCGGTCAGCGTAGGGGTCAGCGCGCCGACGACAGCAGTCCCTCGACGATGGTGCGCGCCAAGGGCAGCGCGGTTTCGTCCCCCATGCGCGCGGCGGTGTTCGCCGCGCCCACGACCGCGTCGATCTGGAACGCCACCGCGTGCGGATCCAGTCCCGCCATGTAGCCCTGCCCCTGGGCGTGCCCGATCTCCTTCTCCAGCACCGCGAACCAGTCCTCGTGGTCGGCGGCCAGCGCATCACGCACCGGGCCGGGACGGCTGTCGAACTCCGGGAGATTGGCGCACCGGAAGCAGCCGCCGGGCAGCATCGGCTCACCCACATAGTCGAACCAGCGCTCGATGAGGGCACGCAACCGCGACATTCCCTTCTCCGCGCTGTGGGCGGGGCGAATCACGGTGTCGATGAACATCTCTCGCGCCGCGGCCACCGCCGCCAGCTGCAACTTCTCCTTGGTGCCGAACAGGGTCGCCACCCCGGACTTGCTGACCCCCAGGTCGGTGGCGAGGCGTCCCAGGCTCAATCCGGTCAGCCCTTCGACCGAGGCCACCTCGGCGGCGCGGCGGGCGATGGTCGCGCGGGCGCGCGCGCCCTTCAGCAGCCGCTGATCGGAAATCTCCTGCTCGGAAGCCTGCACCGGTTCATCCACCTCTCCATCTTGGCATCCCCCGTTGCTTTTACGCACGATCGGTCGTATTTTTCAACAATAAGAACGACCGTGCGTTCACTTTTGATCCCGCTCAGCCTCCGAGCCCCAGAGAGCCGTCATGACCGATATCGAAATCCCTTCGGCCCCAGTCATATCCAATCGTTCCGCCCACCTGGCGCTGCTGGTCGCCTCCGGCGCGGCGTTCATGTCCTTCCTCGACCTGTCGGTGGTGAACATCGCCTTCCCCGCCATCACCCGCGACTACCCCCACACCGCGCCCACCACCCTGACCTGGGTGGTCAGCGGATACGCCGTGGCCTTCGCCGCCCTGCTCACTCCGGCGGGCCAACTCGCCGACGCCCTCGGACGCGGGCGCGTATTCCTCACCGCCCTGGCCGGATTCGCGCTCACCTCCCTGCTGTGCGCGCTCGCGCCCGGCGCGGACTGGCTCATCGCCGGGCGATTCCTGCAGGGCGGCACCGCCGCCTTCCTCATCCCCGCCGGGCTCGGCCTGGTCCTGGGCGTCACCCCACCCGAACGCCTCGGCGTGGCCATGGCCGCCTGGACCGCGGCGGGCGGATTCGCCGCCACCGTCGGCCCCGCCGTGGGCGGCGCGCTCGTGGACTGGTTCGGCTGGCGTTCGGTCTTCGTCATCAATGTGCCCATCGCCGCCGCCCTCCTCGCCGCCGGACTGCGGCTGGCCCGCGGTGAGCAGCGGCACCCGCACGGGCTGCCCGACCTGATCGGCACCGCCGCCACCGGACTGGGCATCGGCGCGGTCGTCGCCGCGGTCACCCAGGGACAGCAGTGGGGCTGGGGCGATCCGCGCACGGTGTCGACCGGGCTGGGTGGACTCGCGCTGCTGGCGGTGGCCCTGTGGCGATCGCGCTCGCATCCGCGCCCGGCCATCGCGGTCGGCTTGTGGCGCAGCCGTTCCTACGCGCAGGTCAACGCGGTCGCCTTCGTGTTCGGCGCGGCCATGTTCGCCTGGCTGCTGGCCGGACCGCTGTGGCTGGACTCGATGTGGCGCTACTCGGTGCTGAAATCCGCGGCCGCCATGACCGTCGGAGCGATCGCCTCCATGGTCACCGCCGTCGCGGCCGGGCGTGCGCCCGTGGCGTGGCAACGATGGCTGGGTGTGCTGGGCGCGCTGATGTTCGCCGCCTCCACCCTCTATATGAGCACCGGCGTCTGGGATGCCACGCCCGCACTGTGGAAGGCGTGGGTGCCCGCTGGGATCCTCGGGGGCGGCGGCATCGGCCTGCTGATCACGGTGCTCGGCACCACCGCCGCCAGATCGCTGCCGCCGCAACGGTTCGCGGCCGGGGTCGGCATGAATCTCACCGCCCGCCAATCCGGGGGCGCACTGGGCGTGGCCGTGCTCGCCGCCGTCTTCGCCGCCCGGCCGGACCGGCCGTTGACCGCCTTCCACACCTTGTTCGCCGTCTGCGCCGTCATCGCCGTCGCCGCTGCAGTTCTCGCCGTTCTGCCCGTCCGCACCCAGGAGCTCACCGCATGAACGCCCGCACCGAGGCCACCGACCCGTTCACCCTCGCCGACGCCGAGGCCACCACTCTGCTGCGTCATGTTCCCTGGCGGCGCTTCGCCGTCCTGGGCGATTCCACCGCCGCGGGCACCGGAGACCCGTGGCCGGGCTACGAAACCGTCCCCTGGGCCGACCGATTGGCGCGCTGGCTGCTGGCCGCCCACCCGCGCACCGACTACCTCAACACCGGAGAGATGGGCGCGGTCCTCGCCGATGTCCGCGCCCGCCAACTATCGGTGATCGAAGCCTTCCGCCCGGACCTGGTCCACCTGTCCTGCGGCGGCAACGACCTGTTCCTGCGCGGGGCGAGCGTGCCCGACGTGGAGGCCGAGCTCGACGACCTGTGCACCCGCCTCGCCGCGACGGGCGCGCAGCTGTCGATGTTCACCTTCGCCGACGTCTTCACCGGCCGCATGGCCCCGCTGCGCCCGCTGTTCACCGAATTCGCCCAGGCCGTGCGCCGCGTCGCGCACCGCCACGACGCGATCCTCACCGAATTCTGGGACCACCCGGCCCGAACCCGCCCGGACTGGGTCTCGGCCGACCTCATCCACCTGACCATGGCCGGGCACGCCGTGGCCGCCGCCGAGATCGCCAAGAATCTGGCCCGCCACGCCGCCGACCTGCCACCCGAACTGGTGCGAGGCTGAGCCGTGTCCGAAAAGACCGATGCCGCACGGGGAATCACCCGTGCGGCATCGGCCGCCTCAGTACAGTCCGTTCACTTCCACAGGGCCGCGATCAGCACGTTCAGGATGGCCAGCCCACCGGCGGCCTCGCACATCCACGCGACTTCCTTGCCGCGCTTGGCATCCGCGCGCCCCATTTCGGCGAACGCCGCGACCAGCACGGCCACAACGAGTTTGACGATCATCTTCGCCATGTTCGGGTCCTTGCCCAGCGAATGGATCGACTCGGCCATACCCAGCAGCACGACACCGGTCACGATCTGGGCCCGCGCACCCCACACCATCAGTTCCGACACTCGCGGCCGGGAGGCGACATATCCGCCGACCACCGCCGCCATACCGAGCAGATGAGCCGTCACCACGAGGTTGTAGACGAAGGTCATGAGGCACACGGTAATCCATGTCACCCCGGCAACGACAGCCGGTAGTACAAACCGATCGGACTCGCCCGGCGACGTCGATCACAGCCCTACCGGTTTCACCCCGCCACGGGCCGGGTAGTCCTCTGCCAATGGCTCTCCTCAGTGTCCGGTGGAGAGTCTCGCGTCGTGGGCAGCGTGGCCGGCTAGGAGAATCAAGGTGGCGGTTGTACTGGTGCTGCGAGCACACGGGCTCGGTGATCTCCTCACCGCCGTGCCCGCGTTGCGCGCGCTGCGGCGGGCCCGGCCCGACGACCACATCGCGCTCGCCGCGCCCCACCGCCTGAAACCGATCATCGACCTCATCGCCTCCGTCGACGAGATGGTGCCCGTCAGCGATCCCATCGGATTGCGCTGGGACGGCGAGAAGCCCGCGCTCGCGGTCAACCTCAGCGGCGTCGGCGCCGAAGGGCTGGTGGAGCTCGTGCGCACCCGGCCCGAGCGCATTCTCACCTACCGCAACCCCGCCTTCCCGGACCTGCCCGGACCCGAATGGCAGCCCGAGATGCACGATGTGGACCGCTGGTGCCATCTGCTCGAATTCGACGGCATCGCCGCCGACCGCCGCAACCTGGGCCTGGTCCCGCCGGTGGCCACCACCAGCCACCGCGAGGCCGTGGTCGTGCACATCGGCGCGGGCGCCCCCGCCCGGCGCTGGCCGCCCGACCGCTTCGCCGCGGTCATCCGGCACCTGCTGGTGCAGGGCCGCGAGGTCGTGCTGACCGGCGACGAACCCGAACGCGAGACCGCGCTCGGCGTCGCCGCCCGCGCGGGACTCTCACCGGCGCGAGTCCTCGCGGGTCAGCAGAACCTCATCGAACTGGCCGCCACCGTCGCCGAGGCCGACCTGGTGGTGTGCGGCGACACCGGAGTCGCCCATCTGGCAACGGCTTTCGGGACCCGCACCGTGCTGCTGTTCGGGCCCAACCCGCCCAGCCGCAGCGGCCCGCCCCCGCACCTGCTGGGCCGCCACGCCGTGCTGTGGGCCGGGCAGACCGGCGACCCCGACGCGGCCGTCGCCGACCCGGGACTGCTGAAGATCGGCGTGCCCGAGGTCGTCAACGCCGTCGACAAGCAGCTGCGCAAACGCCCCTGGCCCGGCACCAATCTGGACCGGCGCGCCCAGCAGGCGTACCGGCGTGTGGGATAGCCGAGCACACCGGAGGCGACCAGCGCGCAAACTACACGCGTGTCGGATTCGTGTGTGTTGCGGCACCGTTTTGGACCGACGGCTCGAAATGTGACAGACTATTTCGATAAGCACGGGCTTTTGAAGTAATCGCCCGGCTGACTACAAGAAAGTTTTTACACACAATGGCTCAAGGCAGCGTGAAGTGGTTTAACGGCGAAAAGGGCTTCGGGTTCATCGCTCAAGACGGTGGCGGTCCCGACGTTTTCGTCCATTACTCCGAGATTTCGGGCTCCGGCTTCAAGACCCTCGATGAGGGCCAGCGCGTCGAGTTCGAGATCGGTCAGGGCCAGAAGGGTCCGCAGGCCCAGGGCGTCCGCGTCATCTGAGAACGTCCTCGCCGGCTCCGGTAGCCGACGACCTGGAAACCCGCGCCATCGGCGCGGGTTTCTCGCGTTTCAGGGGCGGGCACCCCACCGCGGCGCACAGTCCACCATCCTGAAATTCGCGCATACGGTGCAAATTACACCGGAGCGGACAAATGACACACGCCACATCGGAGTCATATCGAGAGAGCGGTCGCTACCCGCGGGTGGCGGAGACGGTCAGTGCGGCCATGACGAGCGCAATGCCCAGCGACTCCGGCAGCGAGGGGCTCTGGGACAAGGTGATCGCCCCGATGACGGCCGCGGTCGCCGGGAGCAGGGCCAGCAGCAGGGCGAAGCGGGCGCGCCCGACCTCGCGCAGGACCAGCTGGTCGAGCGCGTAGGGAACCGCGCTCGACAGCACGCCCACCCCGACACCCAGCAGCCAGGTCGACGGATCGGCGAAAGCTGTTGGCGACAGGACCAATTGGCGCGCCACCAGGATCGGGGCCAGCAGGGCGGCGGCCGCGGCCATGCCGACGGCGAGGGCGTCCAGCCCCGAACCCGCGTCGGCGACCCGCTTTCCGAGCAGGATGTAGCCCGCCCACAGCGCCGCGGCCAGCAGGGCGAAACCGACGCCTGCCGGTCGGGCGTCGGAGGAGACTCCGGCCAGCAGGTAGACGCCCGCGATCACCAGGGCGACCGCCAGGAAGTCGCGAGCCCGGCGCGAACCGAGGGTGGCGACCGCGACCGGGCCGAGGAATTCGATGGCCACCGCGGTGCCCAGGGGGATCCGCGCGATCGCCTCGTAGAAGACGATGTTCATGGCCAGGGTCACCACGCCGAAACCGGTGGCCACCACCACCGTTCGCCGGGTCCAGGTCCCGCGCCAGGGCCGCCGCCACGCCAGCAGCGCCACACCGGCCGCGGCCGCCCGCAACCAGGCGACCGTGGCGGGTTCGACCGTGCCGAACAGGTGCACGCCCATCGCGGCGCCCAGATATTGGGAGACGCCTCCCGCGATGAAGAGCAGTGGCACCGACCAGCCGGGCAGTGTTGTGCGGCGCTGATTCTCGACTGCGACGGACGTACCCACGCCGCCACCGTAGCGCCCCGCTATTTCGGCGACTGCTCCTCCCGCGCGTTCGACAGGGCCGCGGAGTACGCGGCCAGCGCGCTGGGCCAGAACTGTTCGAGGTAGTCGCGGGCGTCGGCCAGACCGCGCGGGTCCAGAGAATAGAGGCGTCGGTTTCCGGCGGGTTGCACCATCACCAGGCGCGCCTCCCGCAACACCTTCAGATGCTGAGAGATAGCCGAACTCGTGACCCCGAGGCCCGCGGCGATCTCCCCCACCGACTTCGGCCCCTGCGGCAGCGCTTCGAAGACCGCGCGGCGGGTGTCGTCGGCGAGAGCACTCAGCACCCGGACTCCATTAGTGATCACTTAAATAGATTGCCCACATGACGACCGCCCGGTCAATACACGAGCAACCTTCGTCGACCGACGTCATTCCGGAATTACCTGCGTGTCGTTATCGCATCGTGACACATCAACTGGGATTTTATACGACTGTGACGGTCACAACTCGATTTCTGAACGACAGCTGAGACCTCGTACGTTCGAGTCATGCCCGTAACAGTTCCGTTATCTCTACGGCGAGGAGCCGGCCGGTACCGCACCGCCGCGACCCGCGCGGTGGCCGTCACCGCCGTCGTCGGCGCCTCGCTGACCGCACTGGCCGCCGCCGACCCGCACGAGGCACACACACTCACGGGCAACTCCGTCGCGAACGCCGCGACCGAGACCGACATCCCGGTCGCGTTCACCCCGCGCGAGGCGCAGATGCCGCAGGTGGTGCCGCAGCAGGTGCTGGACTTCCTCAACGGCCTGCGCGCCGAGCAGAACCGCCCCAAGACCGTGCGCCCCTCCGACGGCCCGCTCAGCTCCGGCTTCGGCATGCGCTGGGGCGCCATGCACGCCGGGATCGACTTCGCGGGCATGTTCGGCTCCCCCATCCGCTCGGTCACCGACGGCACCGTCATCGAGGCGGGCCCGGCCTCGGGCTTCGGCCTGTGGGTGCGGGTGCTGCAGGACGACGGCACCATCGGCGTCTACGGCCACATGCAGGACATCCTGGTCCAGGTCGGCCAGCAACTGAAGGCCGGCGACGTGCTGGCCACCGTCGGCAACCGCGGCTACTCCACCGGACCCCACCTGCACTACGAGGTGCACGCCGGCGAGGGCGCGGCCATCGACCCGCTGCCCTGGCTGGCCGGGCGCGGCATGAACCTCGGCCCCGCCGCCGACTAGGACCCGCCACCGGGACCGGGCGCCGATGAGGGGTGCACGGATCCGGTTGCGCACCAACGCGTTCAGCGTCGAACGCAGGCCACCGCGCGGTGGTCGATCGAGAACGGCCCCGGCTCATACCGCCGGGGCCGTTCTCATACCCGGGTACTACGTGCCCACCCCACCGTCGGGGGACGTGGCGTGCGGGATCGCGAACCTACCGTCAGCGTCATGACCACGCTCGATCGTCCGTCGCACGCGTCGCTCACCGTCCCCGCCCCCGTCCGCCGACTGCACCGCCCGCTGCTGGGCACCACCATCGCCATGGCCGCGCTGGCCGTGTTCTGCCTGTGCGCCATGGCCTTCGACGACCGGATGCTGCTGGGCGAATCGGTATGGCTCAAGCCGTTCAAGTTCGCCCTCGCCTTCACCCTCTACGGCGGCACCCTGGCGTGGCTGCTGTCGTTCCCCCATCGCGCCCGGCGACTGACCTGGTGGGCGGGCGCGCTGTTCGCGCTCACCGCCGTCGTGGACGTCGGGTTCATCGTGCTGCAGGCCGCGCGCGGCACCTTCAGCCACTTCAACGATCAGCACGATGCGGTCAACACCATCGGCCAGCAGGTGTTCATGTCCGGTGTGCCGGGATTGTTCCTGGCGAATCTGGTGATCGCGGTGACCCTTTCGTGGCAGCGCGTCACCGACCGGCCCACCTCGACCGCGATCCGGGCGGGCCTGGGCATCGCGGTGTTCGGCATGGCGCTGGGCTACACCATGGGCTTCAGCGGCAAGCAGCAGACCACCGACGCCTACGGCCACCCCGTCACCCTCGCCGCGGGGCACACCTTCGTCCACGGGCAGCCCGAGGTCCGCGACGGGGTCGCGGGCATGCCGGTGACGCACTGGTCCACCGCGGGCGGTGACATGCGCATCGCCCACTTCGCGGGCCTGCACGGCATCCAGCTGCTGATCGTGGCCGCCATCGTGCTGGCCCGCCTCGCACCGGCCGTGGGCTGGCTACGGCCCGAGCGCACCCGGGCGCGCCTGATCGGCGTGCTGGCCCTCGGCTACACCGGACTGGTGGCACTGCTCATGTGGCAGGCGCTGCGCGGACAGCCGGTGACCGCGCCCGACGGTGAAACCCTCACCGCCCTCGGCATTGTCGCCGCCGTCACCGCCGCGGGGATCGCGGCGGTCTACGGGCTGAGCGTGCGCGCCGAGAATCCGGGCCGCCACGCCGCGCTCAGCGCAGCCGTTCGGCCTCGCGGGTCAGTGCCACCAATGTCGCGGTGAGATCGGCCAGTTCGAGCATCTCTGCTCCCTCCGAGACGGCCGTGGCCACGTCCTCGGCCGCACAGCGGGCCGCGAACCACCGGTCCGACAGGTCGGACACCTCCTGGGCACTCAGTACCACCGAATCCTCGGGAATACCGGTGCCCTTCACGCTGTTTCGATGTTCGTACGCCCGCTGGCGACACGATTGTCGGCAATACCGCCGGCGGCGTCCGATCTCCGATTCGGCGATCTCCCGCCCGCACCACTGGCAGCAGGACAGCACGCGTCGAGACATGGTCCGACACATTAGCGGTTCCGGGCCACGACCGGGCGGAAGGGCACGCCGCGACAAGCGGGCCGGGCAGAACGAGTAGGATGGCAGGGTTCTCTAACGGGAACCCAAGCGTTCGCGTCTGCGTTGATACGACGTAGCGCAGAGGCAGAAGACAAGTTGTAGACATTGCCGACAGGCGAGAAGGGACCGCACTCATGGCAGATCGCGTACTCCGGGGGTCTCGGCTCGGAGCGGTGAGCTACGAGACCGACCGCGACCACGACCTGGCGCCGCGTCGGATGGCGCGGTACCGCACCGACAACGGCGAGGAATTCAACGTTCCCTTCGCCGACGACGCTGAGATTCCGCCCACCTGGCTGTGCAAGAACGGCCAGGAAGGCACCCTCATGGAGGGCACCACCCAGGAGCCCAAGAAGGTGAAGCCGCCGCGCACCCACTGGGACATGCTGCTCGAGCGCCGCAGCAAGGAAGAGCTCGAGGAGCTGCTCCAGGAGCGCATGGAGCTGATCAAGAACCGTCGCCGCGGCTGAGCGACAACGGACACGAAAGGGTCCCCCGCACCACTCGGTGCGGGGGGCCTTTTCTTTTGTGCCGGAATCGCCGTGAGCCGCGGTGGGCGGCAAGCGTTTCAGTGACTGGCGACCTTGCGATACTGCAGCAGGGCCATCGGCACCGCGACGGCGAGGATGGCCAGCGAGCAGTAGATGGAGTACTCGACGCAGTGGTCGGCGGGCCAGCCGGTGGGCGCCTTGAAGGTGGGCGGGGAGCCGTTGTCGAAGAGCTTGCGCCCGGCGGCGGAGACGGCCGTGATGGGGTTCCAGGCGGCGACGGTGCGCAGCGGGCCGGGCAGGGTCTCGCTGGAGATGAAGGCCGAGGAGATGAAGGTCAGCGGGAAAAGCCAGATGAGACCGGCGCTCTGGGCCACCTCCACGCTCGGTGACATGAGCCCGGTGATGGCGCCGACCCAGGACATGGCGAAGGCGAACAGCAGGATCACCCCGAAGGCCAGCACAGCGTCCAGGATCGCGCCGTTGATGCGCCAGCCGACCACGTACCCGCAGGCGACCATGACCGCCAGCGCCAGGATGTTGACCACCAGATCCGACAGGGTGCGGCCCATCAGCACCGCCAGCCGCGACATGGGCAGGGTCCGCATCCGGTCGATGATGCCCTTGTGCAGGTCGTTGGCCAGCCCGACGGTGGTGAACGCGGCGTTGAAAGCGACTGTCTGGGTGAAGATTCCGGCGAGCAGGAACTCCCGGTACTGGCTGCCGCCCAGAGACGCCCCGAAGATATAGGCGAACAGGAACACGAACATCAGCGGCTGGATCGTCGCGGTGACCAGCAGCGTCGGCACACGCAGGATGGTCAGCAGATTGCGGTAGGCGACGATGGCGCTGTCCCGCACCACCCGGGGTAGCAGGATGGCGGGCCCCTCGGCGCGGTGTCGGCCGTGCGCCGGATCGACGACGGGCGGCGCGGCTGGCTCGGCGGGGAGGGTCGTCACGACAGGATCTCCTCTTGAACGGGCTCGGGCGTGGGGGCATTGGACTTGCGGTCGGCGGATTTGCCGGTGAGGGAAAGGAATACGTCGTCGAGGCTGGGCCGGTGCACGGTGGCGTCGACGACGCACACCCCGGCGTCGTCGAGGCGGCGCAGGGCCTCGACCATGGTGCGGGTGCCGTCGCCGACCACGACGGTGAGTTCGTCGACGGCTTCGGCGGTTTCGGGTTCCCCGATGCCGACACCGGCGAGCACCCGCTTGGCCGGTGCGGGATCCTGGCCCGCGGCCAGGGTGACGGTGAGCTTGTCACCGCCGATGGAGGTCTTGAGTTCGTCGGCGGAGCCGCGCGCGATGACGCGGCCGCGGTCGATGACGGTGATGCGGTCGGCGAGGAGGTCGGCCTCCTCGAGGTACTGGGTGGTGAGCAGCACGGTGGTGCCGTCGTCGACGAGTTCGCCGATGACACGCCACATGTCGAGGCGGCCGCGCGGATCCAATCCGGTGGTCGGCTCGTCGAGCACGACCACCGGGGGTCTGCACACCAGCGCGCCCGCGAGGTCCAGGCGCCGGGCCATACCGCCGGAGTAGGTACCCGCCCGCCGCCCGGCCGCGTGCTCGAGGCCCAGGGCGCAGAGCAGTTCGTCGGCCCGCTCGGCGGCCCGCTTGTGGGTCATGCCGTAGAGCCGCGCCACCATGCGCAGGTTCTCGAATCCGGACAGGTTGGCGTCGACCGCCGCGTACTGCCCGGACAGGCCCAGCCGGGTGCGGGCGCGGGCGGGGTTCTTCAGAACATCCACGCCCGCAACATGAACCGTCCCCTTGGTCGGGCGTAGCAGGGTGGTGACGATGCGGACCGTGGTGGTCTTGCCCGCGCCGTTGGGCCCGAGCAGTCCCATCACGGTGCCGGACGGGATCGCCAGATCGATCCCGTCGAGCACCCGCACCTTGCCGTAATACTTCACCAGTCCTTGAACTTCCACCGCGAGACTCATGCTGGATCCTTTCGGGCACGAGCGGAGCGCTCCGTGGTTACGCTCCGCTGCCTCCTCCGCGCTTGACCGCTCATGCCTGCCCCTCCCGCCGGGCTTCGATCGCCGCCAGGTGATCCCGCAACACCGGCCCGATGACGGCGAGGGATTCGGGCGTGGTCATGCCGGCGTGCGTACAGCGCACCAGCTGGTCGTGCACGACACCGGTCACGTACGGCTCCCAGGCCGCGGCGCAGCGTTCCGGGTCGGCCCGGTTGATCTCGTCGTCGGCGGCGGTGAAGAACAACAGGTCGCCGTCGAAGATGTGCGGCTGGAAGCCGTGCGCCTGCTGCGCGCCGTTCTCGTAGCCGATGTAGAGCCGTTCGAGGTGGTCCACTGTCAGCGCCGCGAAGGGTCCCGACCGGCCGCGCAGCAGTTCGGCCGCCTCGTGCAGGGTCATGCGCGGGTCGATGTCGGCGTCCCCGCCGAGCAGGTCGGAACCGAATTCGGCGATGATCGCCGAGACCGACGGCACGGCCTGTTCGAGCCACTGGTCCGAGAGCTGGTAGCTGTCCATGAGTCCCAGCAGCGCGACCTCGTCGCCGCCCTGCTGCAGCTGCACGGCCACCTCGTGGGCGATGAGCCCGCCCAGCGACCAGCCCAGCACATGGTACGGCCCCTCGGGCTGCACCGACTTCATGTGCGCCACATAGTATTTCGCGGCCTCGGCGATGGTGCGGTGGCTCTCCTCCCCCGCGACGTGCGGGGCCTGCAGCCCGTACACCGGCCGCTCGTGCGGCAGGTGCGAGAGCAGTCCGGCGAAGCACCAGGACAGGCCGATGGCCGGGTGCACGCAGAACAGCGGCGGCACAGTCGAATCCGTGCCCGGACGCAGCGGCAGCACCGCGCCCAGTGCCGCGAGCAGCGCGGCTCCGGCGTCGCCCTTGGCGTCGGCGAGGCGACGCGCGATGGCCGACGGGGTGGAGTCGCCGAACATGGCCTGCACCGGCAGGTCGATGCCCTCGGCGCGCAGCTGAGCCACCACCTTGGTGGCCAGCAGCGAGTTGCCGCCGAGTTCGAAGAATCCGTCGTCGGCGCCGACCTGTCCGATGCCCAGTACCTCGGCGAAGGCGGCGCACAGCGCCTCCTCCATCGGCGTGGCCGGGGCCCGGTAGCCCTCGCGGGCCGCGAACACCGGTTCCGGCAGGGCCTTTCGATCCAGCTTGCCGACCGGTGAGAGCGGCACCCGGTCCAGCAGCATGATCGACTGCGGGACCATGTAGTTGGGCACCAACTCGGCCACGTGCGCGGTCAGCTCGGCCGTGGTCGGCGCGGTGCCGGTGCGCGGCTTCACATACGCCACCAGCGCGGTCGATCCGGCCGGGGTGCGGTGCCCGATGGTGGTGGCGAACTCGACATCGGCGTGCTTGGCCAGCGCCGCGTCGATCTCGCCGAGTTCGATGCGGAACCCGCGGATCTTGACCTGGTGGTCGGTGCGGCCCACGTATTCCAGATCCCGTGCGCGCCCGCCGCGTTCGAGCCAGCGCACCAGGTCGCCGGTGCGGTACATGCGCTCACCGGGCTTGCCGAACGGGTTGGCGACGAAGCGCTGCGCGGTCAGGCCCGGCCGGCGCAGGTAGCCGCGTGCCAGGGCCGCGCCCGCCAGGTGCAGTTCGCCGGTGACCCCGCCGGGCGCCGGGTGCAGGCGCGCGTCGAGCACGGTCGCGCCGACACCGCGGATGGGTCCGCCGATGGTGATCTGCCCGCCCGGCGCCATGGGCTGCGAAATCACCGTCACGATGGTGGTTTCGGTGGGCCCGTACACGTTGTAGAGCTTGCGGCCGGGAGCCCACCGGGTGACCAGATCCGGTGGCAGCGCCTCGCCGCCGACCAGCACGTGCCGCAGCGCGGTGACGCCGGTCGGGTCGACGGTGCCCAGCGCCGAGGTGGTGATGAAGGCGTGGGTGATGCCCTCCTCGATGAACACCTGCCCCAGTTCCTGCCCGCCGACCACGCCGGGCGGGGTGATCACCAGGGTGGCCGCGCCGCCCAGGGCGAGCAGCAGGTCGAGCATGGCGGCGTCGAAACTCGGTGTGGCGAAGTGCAGGACGCGGCAGCCGGGGCCGACGTCGAAACGGTGCGCGGTCTCGGCGGCGAAGTTGGACAGGCCGCCGTGGGTGACGACCACGCCCTTGGGGATGCCGGTCGACCCGGAGGTGTAGATGACGTACGCCGGGTTGTCCATGCGCAGCGGCGTGGTCCGTTCGGCGTCGACGATCGGGGTGTCCGAGGTGGCCAGCACCCGCCGCCGGAACGAGGGCGCGTCCAGGACCGTCCAGTTGGCCCCGTCGGGCATGCGCTCCCGATACGAGGACAGCGTGATGCCCACGGCCGCACCCGAATCCAGCAGCATGTGGCTGATGCGCTGCTCGGGGTAGTTCGGGTCGACGGGCACGAACGCGGCGCCGGCCTTGGCGATGGCCAGCATGACCGCCACCGATTCGGCCGAGCGCGGAATGCCCATGGCGACCAGGGTTTCCGGGCCGACGCCGTAGCCGATGAGCACCCGGGCCAGCCGGTTGGTCCAACGGTCGAGGGCGTCGTAGGAGATCTGGGTGCCCGCCGAGCGGACCGCGATGGCCGAGCGGTTGAGGTTGGCGGCGGCCTCGAACACCTCGGGGAAGGTGATCGGCAGACCGGGTTCGGCCCCGCGCACCGGGGCCAGCGCCGACCATTCGGCCGGGCCGAGCAGTTCCAGATCGCCCACGGCGGTCACCGGATTCGCGGCGGCCGCGGCCAGCAGGCGCACGAACCGCTGCGCGAGGCGGCGGGCGGTGGTCTCCTCGAACAGGTCGGCGGCGTAGTTGACCGACACCGTGATGCCGTCGGGTTCGCGTGCGTCGGTCCAGGATTCGGTGAGGGTGAACTGCAGATCGAACTTGGCGATGCCCGGGTCGGCGTCGTCGGCCTCGATGCGCATGCCCGGCAGTTCCAGCACGCGCACCGGCTGGTTCTGCACCGACAGCATGACCTGGAACATCGGGTGATGTGCCTGCGAGCGCACTGGGTTGAGCACCTCGACCAGCCGCTCGAACGGCACATCGGCGTGCGCGAAGGCTTCCAGGTCGGTGTCGCGGACCGCGCGCAGCAGGTCCGCGAATCCGGCCCCGCCGTCGATGTGGGTGCGCAGCACCAGGGTGCCGACGAACATGCCGACCATGCGGTCCAGAGCCGGATGTCCGCGTCCGGCAATGGGTGTGCCGACGGTGATGTCGTCGCCGGAGGTCAGTCGATGCAACAACGCAACCAGTGCCGCGTGCAGCACCATGAACATGGTGACGCCGTGCTCGGCGGCCAGCATCTGCAGCTCACGGTGGGTGAACGCGTCGAGCGCGCAGTCCACGGTGCCGCCGCGGTAGGTCGGAACCGGCGGTCGTGGCCGATCTGCAGGCACTGCAAGCAGTTCCGGGATGCCGTCGAGGGCGCGCCGCCAGTAGTCGAGCTGGCGGCTGATCACCGACTCCGGATCGTCTTCGCGGCCCAGCACATCCTGCTGCCACAGCGTGTAATCGGCGTACTGGATGGGCAGTTCGGGCCAGTCGAGGCCCTGCTTCCCGGCGTGGGCGCGGTAGGCGGTGGCCACGTCGGCGGCCAGCGGCTGCAGCGACCAGCCGTCCATGGCGATGTGGTGCACCACCAGGACCAGCACGTGTTCGGTCTTGCTGCCGGTGATCCGCAGCAGCGCCGCGCGCAGCGGGACGCTGGTGGCCAGGTCGAATCCGGCGGCGGTGACGCGGCGAATCTCGTTGGGCACCTCCGATTCCGGCACGGTGCGCAACGGCAGGGTGACCGCCGCTTCGCCCGCCTCGAGGATCTGCTGGCAGGGTTCGCCGTCGATCTCGGGGAAGACGGTGCGCAGGGTTTCGTGGCGGCGCTGCACCTCGTGCAGGGCCGCGCGCAGTGCCGGGATGTCGAGTTCGCCGTGCAGGCGCAGGGCCACGGGAACGTTGTAGGCGCCCAACGCTTCCCCGTGCTCGCCCGAGGCGTTGAACTTCTCCAGGAACCACAGTCGCCGCTGGGCGGCCGAGAGCGGAATCCGGGCGGGGCGGGTGCGTTTGCGCGGTTCGGGGCGCAGGTCCGCCGAGGCGGATCCGGCGTCGAGGGCCATGGCCAGCCCGGCCACGGTCGGTGCCGCGAACACCGTCCGCACCTCGAGCCGGACACCGGTGGCGGTGGCCAGGCGGGCCACCAACTGGGTTGCCAGCAGCGAGTTTCCGCCGACCTCGAAGAAGCTGTCGTCCGCGCCGAGGGCCTCGGTCCCGACCAGCTCCCCCATCACCTCGGCGACCAGGCGCTCGGTGTCGGTCTCCGGGTCACGCGAGACCACGGCGACGACGGCCTGCGGTTGCGGCAGCGCGTCGCGGTCGAGCTTGCCGACCGGGGTGAGCGGGATACGGTCGAGCAGGGTGATGGCCGAGGGCACCATGTGCACCGGCAAGCGTTCGACGCAGTGGGCCCGCAGCTCTTCCAGATTCGCGCCCGCGGCCAGGTCGAGCGGCAGCACGAAGGACACGATGCGGCGCGCGCCCGCGATCTCGCGAACCTCGGTGTGGGCGAAGCGGATCGCGGGGTGCGCGGTGAGCACGCCGTCGATCTCGCCGAGTTCGATGCGGAATCCGCGCACCTTGACCTGGTGGTCGCTGCGACCCAGGTACGCGATCTCGCCGTTCGCGGTCCAGCGCACCACGTCACCGGTGCGGTAGAGCCGCGAGCCGTCGGGTCCGTACGGGTCGGCCACGAACCGCGACGCGGTCAGGTCGAGCCGCTCGAAATAGCCGCGTGCGCAACCCTGTCCGCCCAGGTAGAGCTCGCCGGGCACGCCGACCGGGACCGGGCGCAGGCGTTCGTCCAGGACCAGGGCGCGTGCGCCGCGCACCAGGCTGCCGATGGTGATGGGTGCGCCGACGGAAAGGGGTCCGGCGATGGTGACCACCACGGTGGTCTCGGTGGGCCCGTAGCCGTTGAACATCATGCGCCCGGGCGCCCAGCGCGCCACCAGTTCCGGACCGCAGGCCTCTCCCCCGACCATGACCGAGCGCAGGTGCGGCAGCGGCCAGCGTTCGCGGTCGATGGTGGCCAGGGCGGCGGGGGTCATGAACGTGTGGCTGACCTCTTCGCGGTCCATGAGCGCGGCCAGTTCGTCGCCGCCGTACACATCCGGCGGGACGATGATCATGGTCGCGCCCGCGCCGACCGCGAGCAGCAGGTCGAAGATCGCGGCGTCGAAGCTCGGGGACGAGAAGTGCATGGTCCGCGAGTCCCGGTCGACCCGCATGCGCTCGCGGATCTCGTCGGCGAAGTTGGACAGGCCGCCGTGGGTGACGGCCACGCCCTTGGGTTTTCCGGTGGAGCCGGAGGTGTAGATGACGTACGCGAGGTCGGCGGTCCACAGGGTGGTGGTGCGTTCGGCGTCGGTGATCGGGCCGTCGTCGAGCACCTCGAGTTCCTCGAGGAGTTCGGCGTTGTCGAGCAGCAGCCAGTCGACCGGGTGGTCGCCGGCGGCGGTGTAGAGGTCCGCGGCGTGCTCGGTCATGCTGATCCCGACCCGGCAGCCGGAGTCGGTCAGCATGTGCCGCACCCGATCCGCCGGATAGTTGGGGTCGACCGGGACGAACGCGGCGCCGCACTTGGCGACGGCCAGGGCGGCCAGCACCGATTCCACCGACCGGGTCAGGCCGAGGGCCACCCGGTCGCCGGGACCGAGGCCCCGATCGACCAGGGCCCGCGCCAAGCGGTTGGAGTAGACGTCGGACTCCAGGTAGGTGAGTTCGGTGTCGTCGAAGCGCAAGAACACGCGGTCGGCGTTGAGGTGCGCGGTGGCCGCGAAGTAGGCGGCCAGGCTGCACTGCGGTTCGGGCGCGGGACCCCAGGCGGGAGTGAGGGTTTCGCGTTCGAGTTCGGTGCGCGCGTCGATGTCGCGGACCCGCACGCGCGGGTCGGCGGCGACCGCGTCGAACACCCGCAGCAGGCGTTCGCCCAGGGTTTCGACGGTGGCCTGGTCGAACAGTTCGGCGGCGTAGACGAATTCGAAGACGCGGTCCTCGGCCTCGGCAGCGGGCCCGGAGCCGGGCAGCACCCGCAATTCCAGGTCGAACTTGGCCAGCGCGATGTCGAGTTCCTCGGCCTGCAGCGACAATCCGGGCAGCCGCAGCGCGGGCACGGGAGTGTCCTGCACGGTCAACGCGACCTGCAGCAGCGGGCGCGCGCCGTAACGGCGCTGCCCCTCCTCGGACTGCAGTTCCTCCACGACCCGCTCGTAGGGCACCTCGGCGTGGGCCATGGCGGCGAGTTCGGTGTCGCGGTCGGCCTGCAGCAGTTCGGCGAAGCTGCGGTCCGGATCGACGTCCGAACGCAGGATCAGGGTGTTGACGAACATGCCGACCAGCTCGTCGAGGCGGGTGTCGGTGCGCCCGGCGACCGGGGTGCCGATGACGATGTCGCGGCCGCCGGTGACGGTGCGCAGCAGCACCGCCAGGGTCGAGCGCAACACCATGAACAGGCTCACGCCGTGGGCGCGGGCGACATCGGCGAGCTTGCGCTGCAACGCCTCCGGCACCTCGAAGCGCACGGTCCCGGCCCGCCCGGTCGGTTCGGCCGGGCGGGTGCGGTCGTAGGGCAGCGGCAGTTCCTCGGGCAGGTCCGCGAGCGCGGTGCGCCAGTAGGCCAGCTGCGCGGCGGCGGGGCTCTCGGCATCGGTGTCGAGGCCGAGCAGGTCGCGCTGCCACAGGCTGAAGTCGGCGTACTGCACGGGCAGCGGCGTCCAGGTGGGCGCCGCGCCGCCGTGGCGGGCGGTGTAGGCGATGGCCAGGTCGCGGGTGAGCGGGCCGAGCGACCAGCCGTCGGCGGCGATGTGGTGCAGCGCGATACCGAGCAGGTGGCGCCGGTTCCCGGTGCGCAGCAAGGTCATTCGCAGCGGGATCTCACGGGTCAGGTCGAAGCCGCGCCGGGCCAGGGAACGCAGCGCGGTGCGCGCGCCGACCTCGTCGGCCTCCACGTCCTCCAGCACCGGCAGGCACCGCGCGGTGTCGAGGATCACCTGGTAGGCGCCCTGTTCGTCCTCGGGGAACACGGTGCGCAGCACCTCGTGGCGTTCGACCACGTCGGCCAGCGCGGCCCGCAGCGCGTCGATGTCGAGTTCGCCGTCGATCCGCAGGACGAAAGCAATGTTGTAAGCGCTGGATTCGGGGGAATATCTATTGAGGAACCACAGTCGCTGTTGCGGCAGCGACAGTGGTACGCGCTCCGGGCGTGGTGCGTGCACAGCCAGCGCGACACGCTGCGTCCGGGGCGCTTCCGCAAGGCGCGCGGCCACTCCCGCGACGGTCGGGGCCTCGAAGATGGCGCGCACCGGCAGCTCCACCCCGAATTCGGTGTGCAGCGTGGCGGTCAGGCGGGTGGCCAGCAGCGAGTTGCCGCCGATCTCGAAGAAGTTGTCCTCCGCGCCGGGCACGAGACCACCCAGTACGGTGCCGAAGACGAGCGCGACCTGTTGTTCCAGTTCGGTTTCCGGGGCGCGGGTGGGCGCCGCGGCCACGAACTCGGGTGCGGGCAGCGCCTTGCGATCGAGTTTGCCCGACGGGGTGACCGGCATGGCGTCGAGGATGGTGAGCGCCGAGGGCACCATGTAGCCGGGCAGCCGGCCGCGCGCGGTCTCGAGCACCTCGGCCGGGTCGAGCTCGGTGTCGGCGGTGAGATAGGCGACCAGGCGCGGAATTCCGCGTTCGTCGTGGTGGACGACGGTGAGCGCGAAGGCGACTCCCTCGTGCGCGGCCAGCACGTGGTCGATCTCGCGCAGTTCGATGCGGAATCCACGGATCTTGATCTGGTCGTCGGCGCGGCCCAGGAAGCGCAGCTGCCCGGCGCCGTCGGCGACCACGAGATCGCCGGTGCGGTACATGCGTTCGCCGCGGCGGCCGTGCGGGTTGGCCGGGAACCGTTGTGCGGTCAGGCCGTGCCGTCCGAGGTAGCCGCGGGCCAGGCCGGGCCCCGACAGGTAGAGCTCACCCGCGACCCCCGGCGGAACGGGGTGCAGGCGGCCGTCGAGGACGAACAGTCGCATACCGCGCACCGGCAGGCCGATGGGCACCGGCTGCCCGGCGAGCATGGGTCCGGTGGCGGTGGCGGCGACGGTGGCCTCCGACGGGCCGTACATGTTGTGCATGCGCCGCGCCGGGAGCCCGGGCCGCGATTCCGGTGCGGTCCAAACCTTCACGAGCTCCTCGGGGCAGGCCTCGCCGCCGACGATGACCGCCTCGAGTTCGGGCAGATCGTCGGCGGGGACGGTGCCGAGGGCGGCGGGGGTGACGAAGGCATGGGTCACCCGTTCCTCGCGCAGGATGCGGGCCAGCTCGATGCCGCCGAAGATGCCGGCGGGCGCGACCACGATGGTGGCCCCGGCCGCGAAGCCCAGCAGCAGCTCCAGCACCGAGGCGTCGAAGCTGGGTGAGGAGAAGTGCAGGGTACGAGCCGAATCGGTGACCTTGAACAGGTGCATCTGCTCGTGGGCCAGCGACGCGATGCCGGCGTTGGTGACGACCACGGCCTTGGGCAGGCCGGTGGAGCCGGAGGTGTAGATGAGGTAGGCCGGGCCGCCGGTGCGCAGCGGGTGGTGCCGGTCGGCGTCGGTGACCGCGGTGTCGGGGAACTGCGCGGACTCCTGGGCGAGCTGTTCGGAGCCGACCAGCAGCCAGTCGACGTAGTTCTTGCGGTGGCGGCCCCGGTTGCCGGGCCAGTCGGGCAGCTCCTGGCGGTGTTCGGAGTCGGTGATGCCGAGCATGGCGCCGGAGTCGGCGAGCATGTGGGCGATGCGGTCGGACGGATAGTCCGGGTCGATCGGCACATAGGCCGCACCGGTTTTCGCGACCGACCACACCGCGAGAATGCTGTCGAGCCCGCGCGGCAGCGCGATGGCCACCACGACCTCGGGGCCCGCGCCGTGCTCGATCAGCACGCGCGCCAGGCGATTCGAGCGTTCGTCGAGCTCCCGGTAGGTGGTGTCGACGCCCAGGTAGCGCACGGCGACCGCGTCCGGGACGCGCTCGGCGGTGTCGGTGAGCAGCCGGGCCAGGGTGATGGCGGGTTCGGCCGGGGAACCCATGATGGGCACCAGTTTCGCGGTCTCCCGCGCGTCCAGCAGCGGCAGGTCGCCCACCGGCACGGACGGGTCGGTGACCGCGGCGGTGAGCACCGCGCCGAAGCGCCGGGCGATGGCCTCGACCGTGGCGTGGTCGAAAACATCGGCGGCGTAACCGAATTCGGCGGTGAGCGGCGCGCCCTCGGCGGCGGCGCCGGTGGGTTCGTGCACGGTCAGCTGCAGGTCGAACTTGGCGATGTCGGTGGCCATGGGCACGACTTCGGCGGCCACGCCGGGCAGTTCGACACCGAGTTCGGGGCTGCTGTCGTAGGACAGCATGACCTGGAACAGCGGGTGGCGGGCGGCCGAGCGCTCCGGATTGACGACCTCGACCAGCCGTTCGAAGGGCACGTCGGCATTGGCGAAGGCGTTGAGGTCGGTGTCGCGGACCTCGGTGAGCATGCGGTCGAATCCGGCGGCGGGGTCGACCCGGGTGCGCAGCACCAGGGTGTTGACGAACATACCGACCAGCTCGTCCAGATCGGGATCGCTGCGTCCGGCGATGGGGGTGCCGATGGCGATGTCGCTCGTATTGCACAGGCGCGCCAGCACTGTCGCGAGGGCGGCGTGCAACACCATGAAGGTGCTGACCCCGCGCTCGGCGGCCACGGCGGCCAGGGCGCGGCGGGTCTCGGCCGGGATGGTGAATTCGACGGTGCCGCCGTCGGTGGAACGCTGCCGCGGGCGCGGGCGGTCCAGCGGCAGGTCCAGCTGGTCGGGCAGGTCCGCCAACGCGGCGCGCCAGTACGCGAGCTGCCGGGCCAGGGCGCTGGCCGGGTCGGCCTCGTCGCCGAGCAGTTCCCGTTGCCACAGCGCGAAATCGGCGTACTGCACCGGCAGCGGCGTCCACTGCGGGGCGTGGCCCTCGGCACGGGCGGTGACCGCGGTCATGATGTCGCGGATCAGGGGCGCGATGGACCAGCCGTCGCCGCTGATGTGGTGCAGCACCATCAGGAACAGATAGGAGTCGGGGCCGGTGGCGTACAGCGCGACCCGTACCGGGGACTGGCTGCGCAGATCGAAACCGTACCCGGCGAATTCGGTGGCCAGCGCGACCACATCGGAGTCGGTGGCGTCGATCGGGTCGAGGGTGAGCGGGATCTCGGCGGCGGGGTGCACCACCTGGCAGGGCCCGTCCGGGGTGTCGGGGAAGGTGGTGCGCAGGCTCTCGTGCCGTTCGAGCACGTCCACCAGCCCGGCCCGCAGTGCCGGAATATCCAGAGGCCCGGTCAGTTTCACCGCGAGGGGCATGTTGTAGGCGGCGGCGTGCTCGGCGAAGCGGTTGAGGATCCACAGCCGCTGCTGAGCCAGCGACAGCGGAATCTGTTGCGGGCGTGGCCCGGCCGCCAGCTTCGGGGACGCCTGGTCGGAGCGGGCCCCGGCCAGGCGTCCGGCCAGCGCGCTGACGGTCGAGCTTTCGAACAGATCGCGGATGGTCAGCGACACTCCGAGGGCGGCGTTGACGCGGGCGATGGCCCGTGCGGCGGTCAGGGAGTTGCCGCCCAGGTCGAAGAAGTTGTCCTGGACGTCGAATTCGTCGGTGCCGAGCACCTCGGCGAAGATGCCGGTGAGCTGGAGTTCGACGGCATTGGCCGGGGCGGCGGCGGGGCGGGCCGGGCGGCGCGCGCCCGCGTCGGGCTCGGGCAGGGCCTTGCGGTCCACCTTGCCGTTGGCGCTGAGCGGTAGTTCGTCGAGCACCATGAGGATCGACGGCACCATGTAGCCGGGCAGGGTGCGGCGCAGTCCGGCGGTGAGCTCGGCCGGGTCGAGCGGGCCCGCGCCGGGGGCGGGGACCGCGTAGCCGATGAGTTCGTCGCCGCCGCGGCCGCGGCGGGCCACACAGACCGCGCGCGCCACCCGCTCGTCGGCGAGCAGGGCGGCCTCGATCTCGCCGAGTTCGATGCGCAGGCCGCGCACCTTCACCTGGAAGTCGCTGCGGCCCAGGTATTCCAGCACGCCCGAGCGGCCGCTGCCGCGCCAGCGCACCAGGTCCCCGGTGCGGTACATGCGGGTGCCGGGGGTGAACGGATTGGCCACGAACCGGTCCGCGGTCAGCGCGGCACGGCCGAGGTAGCCGCGCGCGAGTTGCACGCCCGCCAGATACAGCTCACCCACGACACCGGGGGCGACCGGCTGCAGGCGGGCGTCGAGGACGTAGGTGCGGGTGTTCCAGATGGGCGCGCCGATCGGCACGTCGGTGGTGCCGGGAGTGCAATGCCAGGCGGTGACGTCGACGGCGGCCTCGGTGGGGCCGTAGAGATTGTGCAGCTGCGGGGCCTGCGGACCGGTGCCCAGGGCGGCGTGGAATTCGGCGACGGTGGCGGCGGGCAGCGCCTCACCGGAGCAGAACACGCGGGTCAGACCGGTGCAGCCCGCCACATCGGTGTCGGTGAGGAACACCGAGAGCATGGACGGCACGAAATGCGCGGTGGTGACGCCCTTCTCGGCGATCACGCGGGCCAGATACCCCGGATCGCGGTGCCCGTCGGGGGCGGCGATGACCAGCCGCGACCCGATCTGCAAGGGCCAGAAGAACTCCCACACCGACACGTCGAAGGTGGCGGGGGTCTTCTGCAGCACCACGTCGGAGGCGTCGAGCGGGTAGGCGTGCTGCATCCAGCGCAGCCGGTTCACGATGGCGGCGTGGGTGACGCCCACGCCCTTGGGCTTGCCGGTGGAGCCGGAGGTGAAGATGACGTAGGCCAGATGATCCGAGCGCAGGGGTGCGCGCCGGTCGGCGTCGGTGACCGGACGGCCCGAGCGCTGGGTCAGGTCGACGGTGTCGATGTCGAATCGCGGTGCGGTGCGCGGCAGTTCGAGCCGGTCGCGGGCGGTGGTGAGCACGCACAGCGGACGGCCCTGTTCCAGCACGGCCTGGATGCGCTCGGCCGGGTGGTCCGGATCGATGGGCAGATACGCCGCGCCCGCCTTGACGATGGCGTACATGCCGACCAGCAGGTCCAGGCTGCGGCGAATGGCCAGGCCCACCAGGGTGTCCGGGCCCGCGCCGCGCGCGACGAGTTCGCGGGCCAGGCGATTGGCGCGCTCGTCGAAGGCGGCGTAGGTGAGGGTCTCGCCCTCGAAGTCCAGGGCCACCCGGCCCGCGGACATGGCGGCGCGGTCGGCGAACAGTCCGGCCAGGGTGCCTTCCTGGCGGGCGACCTGGGTCGAATTCCATTCGTGCAGGACGCGTTCGCGTTCCAGCTCGGTGAGCACCGGCATGTCGGCGATCACGGTGTCGGGGGCCGCGGTGACGAAACGGGACAGGTAGTCCAGGAAGCGCCCGTGGTGCATGGACAACTCGGCGTCGCCGTACAGGCGCGGGTTGGCCTCGAAGTCGATGTGGATGCGGTTGCCCAGGCCGTTGTAGAGGTTGATCGAGAGGTCCTCGACCGGGCCGGTGGACAGCACGTTGATCGAGCCCATCAGGCTGCCGAACTTCAGCTCGCTGTGGAAGAGCATGAGGTTGACCATGGGCCCGAAGAAACCGCGCGCGTCACGGGAATAGCCGCACTCGCGGCGGATGTCGTCGCTGCGGTAACGCTGGTGCCGCAGCGCGCCGGTAATCTGCAGTTCGATGGCGCGCACGGTGTCGGCCACGGTGTGGGTGGGAGCGAACTGGACGCGGATGGGGACCACGTTGGAGACCACACCGCCGGAACGCCGCAGCGACACGGTGGTGCGGGCGGAGACGGGCAGGCTCAGCACCACGTCCTGGGTGCCGGTGACCGCGCGCACGTAGCCGGCCAGGGCGGCCACGAACAGCGCGGAACTGTTGGAGCCGAACGCGGTTGCCGCGGCCTCGATGGCGGATTCGACATCGCGGCCGATGACGGCGGTGGCGGTGCGGCGGCCCGCGTCGGAGACCACGGGCTTCGATCCGTTGCTCGACAAGGTGATCGGCTCGCCGACCCCGGCGAGCTGTTCACGCCAGTAGTCGCCGTCAGTGACGAAACGGCTGGTCTCCCGGTAGCGGATCTCGTCGGCGTAGATGGTGGCCAGCGGGGTCGCGCGCGAGACGACCGGCTCGCCCTGGCTCTCCAGCGCCGTGTAGATCTCCGCGGCGCGGGTGGTGGCGTTCATCGCGCCGTAGCCGTCGATGACGATGTGGTGGCCGCGGGTGTACCAGATCCAGTCCGAATCACCGACGCGCAGCACCGCATTCATGGTGAGCGGGTCGTGCTCGATGTCGATGGGCGAGCTGGCGTGCTCGTTCATCCACGCGCGGGCCGCCGCCTTCGGATCGGGCTCCTCGCGCAGGTCGATGCGGGCCCAGCCGGGCCGCCAGGCGGGGTCGACCACCTGGTGCGGGACGCCGTCGATCTCGAGCAGCCGCACATGGCCGACTTCGCTTTCGGCGCCGAAGCGTTCGATGGCATAGAGCAGCCGTCCCACGTCCAGATCGCCGTGGATCTCCACGAATTGCGCGATGGTCAGCGGAATGTCGGGTCGGATGCGCTGGGCGTACCAGAGGGCCGATTGCGCGGGAGAGAGCGCGAAAGGTTGAGCCGAGAATTCACCCGAAGCACATTGGTCGACACGGTCGGTGGCCAATGAACTCATGAAAACACTCCGTTCTGCCGCTGTAGACGCACTCCCCGAGCCCCGATAGACGATCAGGTGGGCCTCCGAGTCCGGGTTTCGCGCGCACGCGCGAGCCGTAGGACGTGGCCCACGCCCTATGATTCGGAGCATCCCGCCGAGCGGATCGGTGGTGATCTCGAGTTGCCCGCAACGAACAGCGTTGGCGGAGCGAAGATTTAATTCAGCTACCTCATAGCAAACCTCGCGATACTCGCGTAAATCGCATAAGGGAACCGCGCAAACTCGGACATATCGGAAACACCAACAAGCCCAGGCAACGAACTGGCGAATCTGAGTCGCCGAGCGGGACGGCCCTCGTCACACGTACCCGCGATTACTGCGCCGAAAGGTTGTTCGGACATCCGGAGCGGTCGGATCCTCTGCAGTGACCGCTTCTTCTCAGCGCTCGCGCTGGTCGCGCGCCCGCCGCCGAATGAGCGCTGCCGCAGTGGCAGCCGCGGCCAGGATACACAAGAATGCCTCCGGCGCGGGGCCCAACCGCGTCGCGGGCGTCGTGTTGTTTCGCAACGGCAGCCTCGCTACCAGCGCCGCGGGCTCGAACTGGACGGTGCGCTGCTGGATGGTGCCGTCGGCGGTGATCATGGCGCTGACACCGGTGGTCACCGAAACCACCACGGCGCGACCGTGCTCCACCGCGCGCACCCGCGACATGGCCAGCTGCTGATAGGTCATCTCGCTGCGGCCGAAGGTGGCGTTGTTGGACGGGACGGTGAGAATCTGCGCACCGGCGGTCACCGCCTGCTCGAAGGCGCGGTCGAAAACGACCTCGTAGCAGGTCGCCACGCCGATCGCGACGGGAGCGCCGCCGCCCGCGGGCTGCACGTGCACCACGCCGTCGCCGGTACCGGGGACGAAATAGCCTGCGCGGTCGGCGTATTCGGAGAAGTGCCGGAAGAAGTTGCGGTACGGGAGGTATTCGCCGAAGGGCTGGATGATCTTCTTGTCGTGCCGCTCCCCCGGCCCGGCGTCGCCGTTCCAGACGATGACCGAGTTGGTGGTGGTGCGGTCGTCGTTGACGAGCACCGCGCCCACCAGGATGGGTGCCTTCACATCCTTGGACGCCTGCGAGATCTCCTGGGCCGCATCGGCATTGCGCAGCGGATCGATGTCGGAGGAGTTCTCCGGCCAGATCACCACGTCCGGCTGCGGAGCGCGGCCCGCGGCGATGTCGGCGGCCAGCTGCTCGGTGCGGCGAACGTGATTGTCGAGAACCGCGCGGCGCTGGGCGTTGAAGTCCAGTCCCAGTTGCGGCACGCTGCCCTGGATGGCGGCGACCGTGATCGGCCGGTTGCCGTCCTCCGGGCCGGGCAGCGCGGTCCGGAGGATCACTCCGGTAAGGGGAACTATAGCCACAAGCATTGCCGCAGCAACAATCCGGTTCCACGATGTGAGACGCACAGCCCCCCATCTGGGAGAATTCACTGTGACCGCAGCCACTTCCGAGCTATCGCCCTTTTCCCCTCGCAACCTTCGCAAAAGACCCAGTGCGAGGGCCGCCAGACCGGTCCCCGTCAAGGCCACCGCGAAGCTCACCAGCGGCGCGCCGCCCAGCATCGCGAACGGCAGATACCACCCGTCGGCCTGCCCGAAAGCCAGCCTCCCCCAGGGGAACCCGCCGAACGGAAAACTCGACCGCGCCCACTCGGTGAGCGACCACACACACGCCACCCACAGCGGCCACCCCGGCAGCGTCGCCACCCACCGCGTCAGCACCCCGAACAACCCCACATACACCGCGCACACCGTCGACAACGCGATCCAGGGCACCGGCCCCACATAGATCCCGGTCCACGGCAGCAACGGCAGGAAGAACGCCAGCCCCGCCACGAATCCGAACCCGAATCCCCCACGCGCCCGGCACGTTCCACGCACCGCCAACGTCAGCAACGCGATCCCGACCGGTGCGAGGAACCACAACGTCCGCGGCGGGAAGCTCGCGTACAACAGCAGCCCGGCCACCACGGCCGCGATCAGCCGCGTCACCCGCGGCCGTGCCGCCGCCAGTCCGACCAGCCGCGCCACCGGACCCGCACTCCCGGACTTCGAAACACCCTCGCCACCAGTGCCTTCCGCCGCGGTACCGGCGGGCTCCTGTGAGTCGTCGCCGTGCAGCCTGTCCGGGCCCGGCAGCCCGGCAGCGTTCGCCGGCTCGGGGTCGACAGCCGATTCCGGGGCGACGACGTCGGGCTTCGGGGCGACCGGGTTCGGTGCGGACGCACCGGCTTCGCCGTTGCCTTCCGCGAAAGACGCCGTTGCTGGGCCGGGGCTCGGCGGTTCCGATTCTCCGGTGCGAGCCGCAGAGCCGGAGCCGGAGCCGGAGCCGGTGGAGCGTAGTGCGGCGGAACGGGTTTCGGGGCCGGTCTCAGGCTTCATGGATGGTGACTCCGCGGTGCACGGTGCGCAGGCAGCGCGGGAGGGTGGCGTCGGGGGTGAGGGGCGGGAGGCCGGGGACTCGGGAGCGGGGGTCGGTGGACCAGCGCTGGACAGTGTCGGAGGCGGCGGCCACCACGAGCTCGCGGGAATCCCAGATGGCATAGGAGGCAGGGGCTCCGGGGACCAGGGTTCCGGCGACGCCGTCGCGCACACCGCCCGCGCGCCAGGCGCCCCGGGTGGCGGCGGCGAAGGCGGCGCGCGGGGAGATCTGGTGGCCGGGGGTGCGATGGTGGGCGGCGGCACGCACGGCCTCCCACGGGTCGAGGGCCGTCACGGGGGCGTCGGAGCCGATGGCCAGGGAGATGCCTGCGGAGGCCATGGCGGCGAAGGGGTTCAGGGTGGCGGCGCGTTCGGCGCCCAGGCGGGTGGCGTACATGCCGTCGGGGCCGCCCCAGGCGGCGTCGAATCCCGGTTGGACACTGGCGATCACGCCCCAGGCGGCGAGTTTGCCGATCTGCTCGGGGGTGATCATCTCGGCGTGTTCGATGCGGTGCCCGCGCGAGGCGACGGCCGGGCCGCCGAGCTGGTCGACGACTCGCTCGAAGCCCGCGACGACCGCGTCCATGGCGGCGTCGCCGATGACGTGGAATCCGGTCTGGATTCCGGCCTCGGTGCAGGCCAGCACGTGTGCGGTGATGGCGTCGACGTCGAGGTAGGAGGTGCCGGTGGTGTCGCGGTCGGCGTAGGGCGCGCGCAGCCACGCGGTGTGGGAGCCGATCGCCCCGTCGACGAACAGGTCGCCGCCGAGGGCGTGCACCCCGAGTTCCTTGACCAGGGTGCGGGCTTCGTCGGCGGTGGTCACGGCCTGCCCCCAGTAGGCGCGCACCTCGACCCCGTGCGCGAATTCGAGGAGTTCCCGCACGTCGGTGGCGCCGGAGATGTCGGGGCCCGCGCATTCGTGCACGGCCACAACGCCATTGGCGGCCGCCGCGTCGAGCGCGGCCCGCCTTGCGGCGTCGCGCTGGTCGCGGCTCAGCGCACCCAGTGCGGCCCCGCGCACCCGGTGATGGGCGTCCGCGCGCAGCGGCTCGCCGCGGGTGAACCCGCTCGCCTCGGCGAGGCCGGGCACCGCGGCCAGCAGCGCGGTGGAGGCGACGGCCGAATGCGCGTCCACCCGAGCCAGATACACCTGCCGTCCCGGCGCGGCGGCATCGAGTTCGGCCACCGACGGCGGGCGGCCCTCGGCCCACCGGGTCTCGTCCCAGCCTTCGCCGAGCACGACGCCCTCGGGGTGCGCGGCCGCGTGCGCCCGCACCGCCTCGAGGCAGTCCGCGAGCGAACCGGCCTGCGCCAGATCGAGTCCCGTCAGCTTCAACCCGAGCGCGGTCACGTGCACGTGCGGGTCCACGAATCCCGGGGCGACGAGCGCCCCGTCCAGCTCGATGATCTCCGCGTCCGGATGCAGCGCCCGCCCCGGCTTGTCGAGCCCGACCCACACCACGGTCCCGTCACTGACGGCCATGGCCGTCGCGTCAGGATTGCTCGAACTGTAGATACGACCGCCGACAAGCAACTGGGTACTCACGGATGCCCATCCTGCCCGACTCCCCCGCCGCGCCCGAAACCGCATTGCCCGCTGTCAGCGAGTCGGCTTCCACAGCCCCCCGACCAGGCCCGGACCGCCCGCGCCCAGAGGGTCGAGGAATCGGACCTGCGCCGCCGTCCGCACAGCCCTTGCCCTCGAGGCTTGCCGGTGTCGCCGGGCTGCTCGGGTCGGGACAGCACGTCCGATTCCCGGTGTGGCTGCTCGAAAAACATGAGCACCCCGGCACGCGGCGTCGAGGCCGAGTGGACCGGGGTGCGGAAAGGCGTTGTGGGTCAGCGCGGGTCGATGGCGCGGTAGCCGTGGCCCTGGCCGTCGTCGTAGTACTCGGTGACGACGGTGGCGTCGATGACCTCGCCGTCGGGGTCGATGACCACGTTGCGGTAGCCGTACGGGCCGACGGCGGTGGCGACGCGGCTCAGGCGGCGGGCGGCGAAAGCGGCCACGAGCGGGCGGAACAGGAACCGGGTCACCGGGAGCAGGGCCAGCAGGCCGAGGGCGGTGGTGAGCAGGCCCGGCACGAACATCAGGACCGCGCCGACGCCGACCAGGGCCCCGTCGGCGACCGCGGTGCCCGGGTCGAGTTCACCGCGCGCGGCCTTGCGGAAGCCTTGGAACACGCGCCGGCCCTGCGAGCGCACCAGCACCAGACCCACGGCCGAGCCCGCCAACAGCAGCAGGATGGTGGGGAATACGCCGATGAAGTGGCCGACCACGACGAGGGTGGCGATCTCGGCGGCGAACCAGGCGAGGAACAACAGGGCAGGCATCGGGCGATCCTTTCGATCGATCTACTCCTGCAACGCGCGAGGGCCCCGATTTTCTCCCGGGTGCGTCGCCGGTCACAGTGTCAGGCGCTGCCCGGGCGGACCAGCCCGGTCTCGTAGGCCAGGACCACGGCCTGAACCCGGTCGCGCAGGCCGAGTTTGGTGAGCACCCGCCCGACGTGGGTCTTGACCGTCGCCTCGGACAGGAACAGCTCCCCGGCGATCTCGGCATTGGAGCGCCCGGCCGCGATGTGCTCGAGCACCTCGCGTTCGCGGGCGGTGAGCACCTCCAGCACGCCCGGGTCGCGCCCGGCGGCCGGATCCTCGGCGATGAGCCGGTCGAGCAGCCGCTTGGTGACCTTGGGTGAGACGACCGCGTCCCCGGCGGCGACGCTGCGGATCGCGGAGATGAGGTCCTCGGGCGGGGTGTCCTTGAGCAGGAACCCGCTGGCCCCCGCCCGCAGCGCCCCCAGCGCGTGCTCGTCGAGATCGAAGGTGGTCATCACCAGAACCCTGCTCCCGCACCCGGATTCGATGATCCGCGCGGTCGCGGTCACCCCGTCGGTCACCGGCATCCGCACGTCCATGAGCACCACGTCGGGCCGCAGTTCCCGCGCCCGCGCGATCGCATTGGCCCCGTTGTCGGCCTCCCCCACCACCTCGATGTCGGGGTGGGCGCCGAGCACCATCCGCAACCCCGCACGCATGAGTTCCTGGTCATCGACTACTAGAACGGTGATCGGCACCCTGACAACCTAACCGGTGCCCAACGTGATCCCAGAATTCCCGGATCGATCTCCCGGCACGCGGACCGGGAGGGGGCAGCAGCGGTGATGCCCGTCCCGGTCCCGGCCGATCCGCTGGGTCACGCCCGCCAGAACCCGAAGGCCGCGCGGGCGGACCTGCCGGTCCAGCATGGCGATGGGGTATCCGGTGCACGCGAGCGTCGGCACGTTTCGCATGGGCGAACCGGCAGCGCGCGGATGCGAAGCCAGGGTGGAGGGTTATTCGCCGGTCGGGCGGTCGAGGGGGATGGTGGCGCGGACGGTCCAGCCGCCGTGCGGGTTTCGGCCCGCGGTGAGGGTGCCGTCGAGGACGGCGATGCGCTCGCGCATGCCGACCAGGCCCAGGCCGCTGCCGGGTATCCGCGATTGGACGGTGGCGGGGACCGCGAGTTCGGTGGTGGCGCTGACCGGGCCGCAGCCGTTGGCGCCGGGCCGGGTGATCAGGGTGGAGCCGTTGACGGTGGTCTGGGTGATCGGGGTGGGGCCGGAGTCGGTGATCTCGACGAAGACGTCGGTGTCGCGGCGGGTGACGGTGACCGCGGCGTGCGGGTCAGGGCCGGCGTGGCGCAGGGTGTTGGTCAGCGATTCCTGCACGATGCGGTGGATGCCGAGGCTGACCTCGGGGGTGACGGTGTCGAGTTCGCCGCACAGTTCCAGGGACACGTCCAGGCCCGCGCTGCGCATCATGTCGACGACCTTGGCGATGCCGGCGGTGCCGTGCTGCGGAAGTTGTTCGGGCGCATGCTCGGTGCGCAGCAGCTCGACGGTGCGGCGCAGTTCGCGCAGGGCGTCGCGGCCGGTGCCGGCGATGGTGGACAGCGCCTGTTCGGCGGTGTCGGGGTCGCGGCGCAGGGCGAAGCGCGCGCCGTCGGCCTGCACGATGATGACGCTGACCGCGTGGGCGACCACATCGTGCAGTTCGCGGGCGATGCGGGTGCGTTCGGCGGCGACCGCGTCGTGGGCGCGGCGTTCGCGGTCGTAGTCGGCCACGGCCAGGCGGGCGGCGACCTCGGCGTCGTAGGCGTGCCGCGCGCCCACGAATTCGGCCATCGTCCAGCACAACGCGAAGTAGAGGACGGTGAAGACGAGGTCGGTGGCCGGTGGCACCGCGACGGCCAACGCCGCCAGCAGGCTGTCGAGTACCAGCACGCCCAGGTAGATCAGCCCTTCACGGCGCCCGACGTAAGCGACCAGCGTGTAGAGCATGATGCCCAGCCCCAGCAGCGCCGGATGCACGGATTTGTCGTCGGCGCCGCTGTTGACCAGTGAGGTGAGCATCGACAGCCCCACCAGGCTCAGCGCCGCGGCCCACGGGTGGGTGCGGCGGAACACGATCGGCACCACCAGCAGCACGCTCATCACCAGATAGCTGACCTTGGAGCTGCTGTTGCCGACCGCGAGCACATCGATGGCCAGCAACAACACGGCCAGGGTCGAATCGGTGATGACGGGCTTGCCACGCAGCCACAAACTGAACCGGCGCACCCATCCACCCTACGGTCGCGCTCGGCGCGCGCGCCCGACCGGCACTCAACCGTTTGATCTTGGTGGACGGTTTCTGGTTGGGTCGCCCTGTGAGCCTTGCGGACTGGGCGGTCCTACTGACCGCGGCGACGGCGGCCGGTTGGGTCGACGCGGTGGTCGGCGGCGGCGGCCTGATCGTGCTGCCGACGCTGTTCGTGGTGTTACCCGGTCTGGCCCCGCAGACGGCCTTGGGCACCAACAAGATCGCCGCCTTATCCGGCACCAGCGCCGCGGTGCTGACCTTCTCCCGCAAGGTCCCGATGCGCTGGAAGGTCCTCATTCCCGGCGCGCTCATCGCCGCCCTCGCCGCGGCCTGCGGATCGGCGGCGGTGGCCTTGATCGACAAGAAGTACTTCGTCCCGATCGTGATGGTCGTCCTCGTCGGGGTGGCGATCTTCGTGACCATGCGCCCCTCGGTCGGGGTCACCATGGCCACCCATCCCCCGACCCGCCGCAAGACGATCCTGGTCGTGGCCCTGGCCGCCGGCCTCATCGGCCTCTACGACGGCCTGCTCGGCCCCGGCACCGGCACTTTCCTGATCATCACCTTCGCCACCCTGCTCGGCACCGAATTCGTCCGCGCCGCGGCCATGGCGAAGGTCATCAACTGCGGCTCCAACCTCGGCTCGCTGATCTTCCTGGCGAGCACCGGCCACGTCCTGTGGGCCCTGGGCCTGTCCATGGCCGTCGCGAACGTGGCGGGCTCCGTGGTCGGTTCGCGCATGGCGATCGCGAAGGGCGCGGGCTTCGTCCGCGCGGTCCTGCTGATCGTCGTCATCGTCATGGTGATCCGCCTCGGCTGGCAGCAGTTCACCACCTGACTCCACTGTCGTCGAGCGGCACACCATCGAGGCGATCTGTCCGAATACCCCGCGCCGGTGTGCCACTCGACGGTTAGACGCGGGCGTCTTCCGAGTGGCGGTGGACGCCGGGGAGGGAGCGGAGGCCGTCGGAGGCCGAGCGCTGCAACGACTCCTGGGTGAGACGGTGCACCGTCCCCATGGGGCGGAAGGGCTCGGGCTCCGGGCGTAGCGGGATGTCCGGGAGCAATTGGGTCTGCTCGCCGGGGAGTTCGCGCGGCGCGGGGGCGGGCTGGGACAGCCAGGGGGCCAGCACCTTCGAGGTGGTTTCCTGGATCTTGCGTTGCAGCGCTTCGGCGTCCTCGGCGAGGCCGGGGCGCTGGAACAGCACGGTCAGGGCACCGGACACCGCGCCGACGACCGCCCCGACGAGGGCGGCCGCGCCGACGTCGTCGAGTTCCTCCGGGAAGGCGGCGCGCAACTGGCGCGCGATCTCCTGTTGGGAGGCGAGCTGGGCGTAGGCGGCGCGGCCCGACACCGCGGGCACCGTGCGCGAAACCTGGGCGCGCAGTACGGCGATCCGGGCGGCGAGGGTGTCACCGAGGTGGTCGCCGGGGTTGTCGCCGGCGGCGCGCAGGGCGCGCAGCAGCACCTCGACGGGGCGTTCCCCGGGGCGGCGGGTGGCGATGGCGCGCACGGCGGCCTGCACGCGTTCGTCCGGCTCGGGGAACAGCAGTTCCTCTTTGCTGGCGAAGTAGTTGAAGAACGTTCTGGTGCCGACTTCGGCGGCGGCCGCGATGTCGGCGACGGTGGCCGCCTCGTATCCTCGGCTCTCGAACTGTTCTACGGCGGCTTCGAGCAGGGCTCGGCGGGTGCGTTCCCGTTTGCGATCGCGGAGTGCGGATGGCGGCACGCGGGCAGACAGTACGGCATCCGGTCAGCAAAACGTGGCATGTCCAGGACTTGTGCGTGCCGTTTCAGGCTGCGCTACTTCGCACTTCGCGCATTGTTGCAGCGTATGCATGTTTGCTGACCGTGAATTTCATTCCGGCTGCGTGGTTTCTTGGCCCCTCGGCGTGTCGGCCTCTAGGTTGGTTCGGGTGAGCATCGCTACCGCCGTCGTGGACGAACAGTTCCGTGCGCTGCCGCTGTCCGCGCTCGCCGACGCCGCCCTGTCCGCGGCCCGCTCGGCCGGAGCCGAGTACGCGGACCTGCGCGTGCATCGACTTGTGCAGCAGTCCATCAGGTTGCGTGACGGGCGCGTCGAATCGGTGTCCGACAGCACCGATCTCGGGTTCGCGGTGCGCGTGATCGTCGACGGCACCTGGGGTTTCGCCTCGCATGCCGACCTGACCGTGGATACCGCGGCCGAGGTGGCGCGCGGCGCGGTGACCGTGGCGCGCACGCTGCGCGCGCTCAATCGCGAGCGGGTCGAGCTGGCCGCCGAGCCGCGCTACGACGGCGTGGAGTACGTCTCGGCCTACGACCTCGACCCGTTCTCGGTGCCGACGCCGGAGAAAGTGGCGCTGCTGCTGGACTATTCGGAGCGGCTGAAGTCCGCCGACGGCGTCGATCACGTGACGGCGTCGGTGCTGCAGGTCAAGGAGCAGACCTTCTACGCCGACAGCTTCGGCTCGCGCATCACCCAGCAGCGGGTGCGGTTGCATCCGGAGTTCGAGGCGATCACCGTCGACCCGTCGGCGGGCGTGTTCGAGAGCATGCGCACGCTCGCGGCTCCCGTGGGGCGCGGCTGGGAGTACGTCACGGGCGCGGACGGAACCTGGGACTGGGCGGGCGAACTCGCGCGGATCCCGGAGTGGCTGGCCGAGAAGGTGAAAGCCCCGACCGTGGTCGCCGGGCCCACCGATCTGGTCATCGATCCGACCAATCTGTGGCTGACCATCCACGAATCCATCGGCCACGCCACCGAGTACGACCGCGCCATCGGCTACGAATCCGCCTACGCGGGCACCTCGTTCGCCACCCCCGACAAGCTGGGCACCCTGAAGTACGGCACCCCGATCATGCACGTGACCGGTGACCGCACCCAGGAGCACGGCCTGGCCAGCGTCGGCTGGGACGACGAGGGCGTGGCCGGGCAGCGCTGGGATCTGGTGCGCGACGGCATTCTCGTGGGCTATCAGCTGGATCGGGTGTTCGCGCCGCGGCTGGGCCTGGAACGCTCCAACGGCTGCTCCTACGCCGACTCCGCCCATCACGTGCCGATCCAGCGCATGGCCAATGTGTCACTGCAGCCCGATCCCGAACGCGACACCAGCACCGCCGAACTCATCTCCCGCGTCGAGGACGGCATCTACATCGTCGGCGACAAGTCGTGGTCGATCGATATGCAGCGCTACAACTTCCAGTTCACCGGCCAGCGTTTCTTCCGCATCCGCAACGGTGAATTGGCCGGGCAGCTGCGCGATGTCGCCTACCAGGCCACCACCACCGACTTCTGGGGATCCATGGAAGCCGTGGGCGGGCCCTCGACCTGGGTGCTGGGCGGTGCGTTCAACTGCGGTAAGGCGCAGCCCGGACAGGTGGCGGCGGTCTCGCACGGTTGCCCGTCGGTTCTGGTGCGCGGCATCAATATTCTCAATACCCGCGCCGAGGCCGGACAGTAGGCAGCGTCGTCTCGAAGAAAGGACCGACAACGGTGAGTGTGCTCCCCGCCCCCGAGGTCGTCGAACGCGCGCTGCGGTCCTCCCGCGCCGACGAGGCCGTGGTGATCGTGACCGACGCGCACGAGGCGTCGCTGCGCTGGGCCGGAAACTCCATGACCACCAACGGGTCCTCGGTGGCCCGGGACTGGGCGGTGGTCTCCATCTTCCGCGACGGGTCCGGCGCCCGCGTGGGCAGCGTGAGCTCCACCAGTGTGGATCCCGCCGACATCGAATACGTGGTGCGCGCCAGCGAAGAGGCCGCGCGCACCGCCGAACCCGCGCGCGACGCCATGCCGCTGCTGGATCCCGACGCCGTCGACGCCGACACCCTCGACAAGCTGCTGGACTGGGACGGCGAGCCGGCTACCACCGACATCGGCGTGTTCACCACCCTCGCGGGCGATCTCGCCACCGGATTCGACGGCGCGGACCGGCTCTACGGTTTCGCCCACCACCAGATGCACTCCACCTGGCTGGGCACCTCCACGGGCCTGCGGCGACGCTGGGTGCAGCCCACCGGGTCGGTGGAGATCAACGGAAAGCGCGGCGAGGGCGCGGAATTGGCCAGCGCCTGGGTCGGCACCGGCACCACCGATTTCGCCGACGTCGACACCCCCGGCCTGCTCGCGGAACTGTCGCGCCGCCTGGACTGGAGCAAGCGCCGCGTGGAGCTGCCCGCCGGCCGCTACGAAACCCTGCTCCCGCCCTCCGCGGTCGCCGACATGATGATCTACATGGCCTGGACCATGGAGGGCCGCGGCGCGCACGAGGGCCATACGGCCTTCTCGCGCGCGGGCGGGACCCGAATCGGCGAGCGGCTCACCGACATTCCGCTGACCCTCTACTCCGATCCGGCGGCCGCGGGCCTCGAGTACCGACCGTTCGTGGCGACCTCCTCGTCCTCGGAGTCGCTGTCGGTCTTCGACAACGGTCTCACCGCCCAGCGCACCGACTGGATCGGCGAGGGCGTCATCGAATCGCTGGTCTACCCGCGCGCCACCGCCGCCGAATTCGACGCCCCCGTCACCGTTCCCGGCGAGAACCTGCTCATGACCGGCGGCTCCGACGCCACCCTCGAGGACATGATCGCGCGCACCGAGCGCGGTCTGCTGCTGACCTGCCTGTGGTACATCCGCGAGGTCGACCCCGCGACCCTGCTGCTGACCGGCCTCACCCGCGACGGCGTCTACCTGGTCGAGAACGGCGCGGTCACGGCGGCGGTCAACAACTTCCGCTTCAACGAGAGCCCGCTGGACCTGCTGCGCCGCGCCTCCGAGGCGGGCCGCACCGAGATCACCCTGCCCCGCGAATGGAAGGACTGGTTCTCCCGGACGGCCATGCCGCCCTTGCGGATTCCCGACTTCCATATGTCCTCGGTCAGTCAGGCCACCTAGGCGGCAATAGCGACACCCGCTGTCCCAGACGGTGTTACGGTGACGGGAAGGCACCGACATCGATGGGGGACCCCGATGACCGATCCGCTCGCGGCCGGACCGCACGAATCCGCGGTCCGGCCCGACACCCGATTCGACATCGGGCCGGTCCGCTACCCGAAGCTGTACGCCGGGAACACCATTCCCATCCGCATGTCGGACGGAGTACTGCTGTCCGCCGACGTGCTGCGGCCCGGCGACGCGAACGGGCCCGCCGCCGAACCGCTTCCGGCGATCGTCAACTTCACCGCCTACAACAAGATGTTCAACCGCCACGCCACCCGCTGGAACAACTCCCTGCGCTGCCTCGCCGGGCGCGTCGAACCCTCCGACCGCACCCGGACCACCCGGCGTGATGTCCTGCGCACCCCGGCCGGCGGCATTCTGGAGCCGTTCGCCATCAACCGCACCGCCGTGCGACGCGGCTATGTGGGCCTGATGGTGGATGTGCGCGGCACCGGAAGCTCCACCGGCGCTTGGGATTTCTTCAGCAGCCGCGAACAGCTCGACTACGCCGAGGTGGTGCGCTGGGTCCGCGAACAGCCCTGGTGCGACGGCAGGGTCGCGGTCACGGGAGTCTCGTACGGGGCGATCGCGGCCCTGCACACCGCGGCGCAGCGGCCGGAGGGCCTCGAGGCCGTGTTCGCCATCGAGGCCGGGGAGAATCCGCCCCGCGAACTCGGGCTCACCGGCGGTGTGCCCACCCCGGGGATGGCCCTGTGGATTCTGGCGGTCAACGGCGGCAAGCTGATTCCCGCGCTGCCGGGTCTACTGCGTGAAGGTGTCGCCGGACAGTTCCTGCGCTCCCGGCTGACCCAGCGTTCCGGCTGGCTGGGCCGCGCGGTCCACGGCAACGACGACCGCCGCAACGAGGCCACCGCCGTCACCTTCACCAGCGCCCCCTTCGACCGGGACACGATCCTCACCGGACCGATGAACCTGCACCTACACGCCGAGGCCGACGGCACCGACGCCTTCTGGTCCATCACCGTCTGCGACGTCCATCCCGACGGCACCTCGCTGCCCTTCACCCGCGGCGCCCTGCTGTCCTCGCTGCGCCACACCGACTCCGCCACCAGCTATTACGTCGCCGACGAACTCCTGTTCCCCCACCACCCGCTCACCGCCGACTCCGCACTGCCCCTGTCACCGGGAACCCCCTTCGATATCGACATCGAGATCAACCCCACCGAAATCCTCCTCCGCACCGGCCACCGCCTGCGAATCGCGGTGAGCCGCACCAGCTTCCCCCGCCATCTCCTTCCCACGTGGAGGAAGCGGCAGATCACCGGCCAGACCGTCGTCCTCGACCCGGCCCGCCCGAGCTATCTGAGTTTCCAGGCGGTGGACGCCCGGACCGTTTGACCCCGCACTCGATCGGGTTCCGGTTCGGCTCCAGCACAAGAACATCCGCCGGTCCGCGGCCGGATCCAGCGGATGATGTGGGGATGGGCAGTGAAGTGGTCACCGGGTTGGTGGGGGTGGCCGGGGCGCTCGTGGGGGGTGCGGCGTCGTTCGCCGGGACCTGGGTGAACCTGCGGTCGCAGCATCGGCAGGCGGTGAAGGCGCGGCGGGAGGCTGTCCAGGATCGGCGGTATGCGGCGCATCTGGAGTTCGTCAAAGGCGTCGATCGGTTCTGTGAGGCGGCGCGGGACGCGCGATCGGTGCTCGATCGGGGGATGTTCGCCAGCGCACAGGAGTTGGAGGACGCGCAGGTCGAGTACACGAAGGCGTGGACGGAGCTTCGGGAATTGAAGGGTGCGGCCGAGTTGGCCGGGCCGCCGCCGCTGTCCACTGCGGTCCGGCAGGTGGGTGCGGCGATCCGTGACTACTCCTCCCGCATCGACAGCTGGTACTGCGCCGCGCTCGAGGGACTGTCGATGCCGGACGCCGAGCTGGTCGAGCGAGCCGAGTCCACCTTCGGCGAACTGTGCCGAACCGACCGCGAGACCGTCGACCGCGTCCGCGAGCGATACGTCGTCCAGGCTCAGGCGATCTTCTCGAAATAGCGTGCCGCCGAGGCGTTTCGGGTCAGACGGCGCGCGGTCGGCGCATGAACCAGTTCGGTACCGCGAGCACGTCGGCCTCCTCGACGACCTCGAATCCGAAGCGCCGGTAGAACCTCACGTTCTCGGGCTTGTCGGTTTCGAGGTAGGCGACCTCGCGCCGATCGTCGACGCGGGCGCAGAAATCCGTGAGCATGAGGGTGCCGATGCCCAGGCCCTGCAGTGCCGGGTCCACGGCGACCGGACCGAGGTGCCAATGAGGTTCGCCCGGATCGCGTTGCGCCCATTCGTTGCTCCACCGCACCACCCGCCCGGTCGTGCCGAACGGAGTGCCCAGCAACACGGTGGGCAGGATGAGCGTCTTCTCCTCCGGAGTCGGATGACAGCGGCCGGGCGGAGCCATACCGCACACGCCCACGACGCGGCCCTCGCGTAACGCCCCGCCGACGGTCCCGCGCCCGGACAGCCCGTACACCGCCGCCCGGAAGAACCGGGTCAGCACCCGTTCCCGGCGTGCGGGATCCGCTTCGAAGGCCGCCACATTGATCGGGTTGTCACGCATGCCGCGCCCGAGCACCGCGGCCGCCTCGCGCCGCCGTCCCCGCCCCAGGTCCCGGATCTCGATATCGACCATCGCCGTGCCCTCACCGTGCCGCGAACTCGCCTCCATCATGCCCGGGTCGGCGGGTTTCGGGCGTGAATCCGTTCCCCGCCATGGTTTCCCGAAAACTTCTTCGGGCATGAACGATGATTTGCCGACATCGGCTCCGACTTCATCGCAGAGACGGCAATCACGGCCGCTTCGTTCCACTCATGAAGGAGTACGGCAATGAGCAAGGTAGTCACCGGCGCGAGCATGTCCCTCGACGGCTTCATCGCCGGACCCGGCGAAACCGGATTCGAGCACCTGTTCGCCTGGTACCAGAGCGGCGATGTCCCGATCGCCAGCACCCACCCCGAGATCCCGTTCAACCTGACCCCCTCCGATGCCGCCTACCTGCAGGCCTGGCTCGACGGGGTCGGTGTCTACATCGTCGGCAAGCGGCTGTTCACCCTGACCGACGGCTGGGGCGGCGTGCATCCGGCCGACAAGCCGATCGTGGTGGTCACCCACACCGTGCCCGAGCAGTGGATCGCCGAGCATCCCGAGGCCCCGTTCACCTTCGTCACCGGCGGTGTGAAGGAGGCCGTGGATGTCGCGCGCGGTATCGCGGGCGAGAAGATGGTCGGCGTCAGCGGCGGCGATGTCGCCCGCCAATGCCTGGATCAGGGCCTGATCGAGGAGATCTGGGTCGATATCGTGCCGGTACTGCTCGGTGGCGGCGTCCCGCTGCTGGGCGAGCTCGCCGATGCGCCGGTGCTGCTCGAGGATCCGGAGATCGTGGCGGGCACGCGCGTCACCCATCTGAAGTACCGCGTGCGCTGACCCGGGGTTGCGCTGTCGGCGAACCGGTTGTCGCGAACCCCGTTTCGCGCGCATCCTGGTGTCATAGCAACGTAATCATGTAATCGGGATGGTGGTCGTCGTGGACGACGAAGCTGCCCTCTCGTCGATGGACGAGAACGCGAACTCCCCCGAGCCGGTGGCCCAGCCCGGCTTCGGAGAACCCGACGCCGCGGCGCTGGATGCCTATTCGCGCACCGTGATCGCGGTCGCCAAATCGGTGACCCCGCACGTGGCCAGCGTGCAGACCCGCCGCGGCGGCGGCTCGGCGGTGGTGTTCACCGACGACGGGTTCCTGCTCACCAATGCCCACGTGGTGGGCGAGGCGAGCAACGGTCAGGTGGTGTTCGCCGACGGGCTGGAATCGAAATTCGATGTGGTGGGCGTGGATCCGCTCTCGGATCTGGCGGTGCTGCGCGCCCGGGCCGGCGCGCCGCGCGCGGTGCAGCTCGGCGACGCCGACCGGCTCGTGGTCGGCCAGCTGGTGGTCGCGGTCGGCAGCCCGCTCGGGCTGGCCGGGTCGGTGACGGCCGGGGTGGTCAGCGCCCTGGGCCGTTCGGTGCCGGTGGGCAACCGCCGCACCGCCCGCGTGATCGAGGACGTCATCCAGACCGACGCCGCCCTCAATCCCGGCAATTCCGGTGGGGCACTCGCGGATTCGGCCGGGCGTGTGGTCGGGGTCAATACCGCCGTCGCCGGAATCGGCCTGGGACTGGCGATTCCGATCAATGCCACCACCCGCCGCATCATCAGCACCCTGCTCCTCGAGCGCCGGGTGCGGCGCGCCTACCTGGGCGTGGTCGGGGTGCCCGCGCCGCTGCCCACCGCGGTCGCCGCGCGGACCGGGCAGGACGCCGGGCTGCGCATCGTCGAAGTGGTGCGCGGCGGCCCGGCCGAACGCGCCGGACTGCGCCGCGGGGATCTGGTGCTCAGCATCGCGCGCACGGAAATCCGTGACGCGCAAGGCATTCAACGACAGTTGTTCGCCGACGCCATCGGCCGCTCACTGCCGGTGACCGTGCTGCGCAACGGCGCGATGGTGGATGTCATCGCGGTGCCGGTCGAGCTGACCGTGGATTGAGCCGGATCAGGACGCCGAGCGCTGTTCGAGGCTCGGCTGCCAGATATCGGCCAGCTCGTCGAGGGGGATGTCCAGGGCGCGGCTGAGCGCCACCACGGTCCCGAAGGCCGGGGTCGGCAGCCGACCCGATTCGATCTTGCGCAGCGTCTCGGGCGAAATGCCCGCGCTCGCGGCCACTTCCATCAGCTCGCGGTCCGCGCGGGCGGCACGCAGGGCCGCGCCCAGGCGGCGACCGGCCTCGAGCTGGGCGGGCGTGAGGGGCAGTCGGACCATGACCGCCACCCTACGGTTGGTATTTAAATACCGCAAGCCGCTATGGTCGGTATTAAAATACCGACTCTGGGAGGTTGTCATGGTGGAGCTCAAGAGCCCGGCCGAGATCGAACGCATGCGGGTCACCGGGGCCTTCGTGGCCGAGGTACTGGGTGAACTGCGCGCGAAGGCACAGATCGGGGTGAACCTGCTCGAACTGGAAGCCGTTGTGCGCGAACGCATCCGAGAGCGCGGCGCGGTCTCGTGCTACTGGGACTACTCCCCCTCGTTCGGGCGCGGGCCCTTCCGCAACACCATCTGCCTGTCGGTCAACGACGCGGTGCTGCACGGGCTTCCGTTCGACTACACCCTGCGCGACGGCGACGTGCTCAGCATGGATCTGGCGGTCAGCATCGACGGCTGGGTCGCCGACTCGGCCGTCACCACCATCGTCGGCACGCCCGATCCGGAGGACGTGCGCCTGATCCGCGCCACCGAGGACGCCCTCGACGCCGCGATCGCGGTGGCCGTGCCGGGCAACTCGATCGGCGATCTCTCGGCCGCCATCGCCGCGGTCGCGCACTCCGGCGGCTACCCGATCAATACCGAGTACGGCGGTCACGGCCTGGGCCGCACCATGCACGAGGACCCGCACGTCCCCAACAACGGCCGGGCCGGGCGCGGGTTCCGGCTGCGCCCGGGGCTGACCCTGGCCATCGAACCCTGGTTCGCCCGCACCACCGACCGCATCGTCACCGATCCGGACGGCTGGACCCTGCGTTCGGCCGACGGCTCCCGCACCGCCCACTCCGAACACACCATCGCCATCACCGAATCCGGCCCGCAGGTCCTCACCCGCGTGGGGTGAGAGCATCCGGTCATCCCCGCGGCAGCGTGCGGGGATATCCGAACCGGGCGAGAACGCTCTGATCCCCGAACCGCGTCATCGACTGAATCCGCTCTCCCCGCAAGGACAGCACGATGAGCCCGTTGGCCCGCCAGATCGGCGCGTGGGGATCGGGCAGATACAGCACCAGGGCGGGCTGACCATTGGCGCGAGCCGGAAGCAGCTTGACCTCCAGGCCCACATGGGTGTACACGAGGAAGTGGGCGATCGGTCCGGGTCCGCGGTGCTCGTCGGGCTCCGGCGGCATCGTCAGGCGGGCGTCGTCGGTCAGCAGCGTCACCAGTTCTTCCAGGTCGCCGCGCTCGAACGCGCTGACGAACCGGTCGACTACGGCGACCTCGGCGGGCGACTTGGGCAGGGGCACCTCGTGCGGATTCCGGTCGGGCGGCAGAGCGTCCCGGGCCCGGACGAGCGCGCTGTTGACCGCCGCCCGGGTGATGCCGAGGATCTCCGCGGTTTCGGCCGCCGGGAAGCCGAGCACATCGCGCAGCACCAGGACCACCCGCTGCTGGGGTGAGAGATGCTGCAGGCCCGCCACGAACGACAGGGCAATCGATTCCCGTGCGTCGTAACGGGATTCGGGACCGGGCGTCAGCTCGTCGAGGCCGCCCGGGAAGGGTTCGAGCCACCACGGCTCCTCGGAGCGCCCCGCCTCGGTCCGGTATCCGGGCAGGTCGGCCGGTTGCGGGCGGCGCGATTCGCCGCGCAGGTAATTGAGGCAGCGGTTGGTGGCGATCCGGTAGAGCCACGCCCGCAGTGACCGGCCGTCGAACCGGCCGATCGAACGCCATGCGGCCAACATGACCTCCTGGAGTACGTCCTCGGCATCCTGCACCGACCCCAGGATCCGATAGCAGTGCGCCTGCAGCTCACGGCGATAGGGCTCGACGAGTGCGCGGAACGCCGCACCATCTCCGGCCCGGGCCAGCGCGAGGGTCGCCTCGGTCATGGTGAGACCTGTCCTTTCCTCCACCCGAAAAACGGGTCCTGACAATGCAACACCGGCACCGGCCCGGATTCATCGCCACGCGGCGGCGAATCGGCGCGATCCGCGGTGCTTCATCCGGTGAGGACTTCGACCCGTGACGACCGGAGGCACCCATGACCTCACTGGACCCCAGCACCGACAGCCGCACCGCGACACCCGACGCGGCCCGCCGATGGCGCGCGTTCGCGCTGCTCACCGTCGCGTACTTCATGACCGCGGTGGATCTGCTGATCGTGAACGTAGCGCTGCCGACCATCGGCGCGAAACTGCGCTTCGCCCAATCGGACCTGCAATGGGTTGTGACCGCCTACGCGATCACCTTCGGCGGCTTCCTGCTGCTCGGCGGCCGGACCGCCGATCTGCTCGGGCGACGGCGCATGTTCACGGCCGGGCTGGCGGTGTTCACCGCGGCCTCGCTCGCCTGCGCGCTGGCCACCGATGCCACGTTCCTGATTCTCATGCGCGGGCTGCAGGGCCTGGGGGCCGCCGCGGTGCTGCCCGCCGCGCTCTCGATCGTGATGAACATGTTCCCCGAGGGCGCCGAACGCAATCGGGCACTGGGCATCTGGGGCGCGGTCGGCGCCAGCGGGGCCACCTTCGGCGTGCTGGCCGGTGGCGCGCTCACCCGCTATGCAGGCTGGCCCTACATCTTCTATCTCAACGTGGTGATCGGCGGAGCCGCGCTGCTGCTGACCCGGCGCGTGGTTCCCGAGAGCCGCCGGTCGGTCGCGCACCGCCGCTACGACCCGCTCGGCGCCCTCACCGTGACCGCCGCGCTGGTGCTCGCGGTCTACGCGATCTCGCAGGCGCCCACGCTCGGCTGGACGGCCACCCGGACGCTGGCGCTGCTCACGGCCGCGGCGGTCCTGCTGATCGCGTTCGTCGTGGTGGAGTCCAGAGTCGAGGCGCCGCTGTTGCCTCTGCGATTGTTCCGGCTGCGGACCCTCGCCGGTTCCAACGCGGTCGGCTTCCTCCTCGGGGCAGGGTTCTACGGCTACATCTTCATCGGCACCCTGTACATGCAGCAGGTGCTCGGATACTCCGCGATGACGACCGGGTTGGCCTGGCTCACAGTCGGATTGACGGGAGTGGTGTTCGCCGGACCGGCGCAGTACCTGGTCACCCGGGCGTCGGCCAGGCTGGTGATGGCGACGGGAATGACCCTCACCGCAGCCGGAATCCTCTGGGCCACACAGGTTCCGGTGCACGGCAGCTTCTGGGCGAACCTGGCGGGCCCGTTCCTCCTGACCGGAACCGTCACCTGGGTGTTCATCCCGGTGTCGATCGGAGCCCTGGCCGGGGTGACCGAGCGTGACGCGGGCGTGGCCTCCGGCCTCATCGACTCCTCCCAGCAACTCGGCGGCGCGATCGGCATAGCCATCGCGTCCACCGTGGCGACCGCGCGCTCCACGGCCCTGCTCGGCCGTGGCCATCCCGCCGCGGACGCCCTCACCGGCGGGTTCCATCAGGCCCTGTGGGCCTGCGGACTCCTCGGCCTGAGCGCGGTACCCATCGCATTGCTGCTGGTCCGCCGCGCCGATATCGCCCAGGTCGCGGCGTCTTTACCGTTCACCCCGGCCGGTAAATAGGCCGCCGAACCAGGGCGAGGCGGATCCGCCGCCGTCATCGCGGGTCCGGCGCCCGCCCCACCGGCCGGGCCGCCCTCGGGCCCGGCCGGTGCTCCGGTGAAACATTCACTGGGAGATACTCATTCGATGGGTAACGACGACGTAACGCCGAACGCCGAGACCGCCGCCCGCGACACCGCGACGGTGGCGCACCTCGAGCTGTCCCAACGCCGCTTCCCCGAAGGCCAGCGCCGGATCTTCCTGGCCGCCATCGACGCCTTTTCCGAGCGCGGCTTCCACGCCACCACCACCCGCGACATCGCCGCGCGCGCCGGACTCAGCCCCGCCGGGCTCTACGTCCACTTCGGCTCCAAAGAGGAAGTGCTCTACCGCATTTCGCTGTCGTCCATGCGCCTGACCCAGCAGGTCGCCACCGCCGCGGCCGCCGCCCCCGGCACCGCCGCCGAACACCTGACCGCCGTCGTGCGCGACCTGACGGTCTGGCACGCCGAGCACGCCGCCTCGGTCAAGGTCGTGCTGCACCACCTCACCGACCTCACCCCCGAACACCGCGCCGAGGTCATCGACATCCAGATCGCCATCCACCGCCTGCTGCGCGACCTGGTCGCGCACGGCGTCACCGACGGCGACTTCGACGTCCCCGACACCCACGCCACCACCCTGGCCCTGATGTCGTTGTGCGTCGACACCGCCCGCTGGTACTCCCCCGACTACCGCCGCAGCCCCGACCAGATCGGCGCCGATTACGCCGCCATGGCCCTGCGCCTGGTCGCCGCGAAGTCCGCGTGAGAGGCCCCGGCTCAATCCGCCGCGGGCAGCCCGTCGATCACCAGATCCACTGCGCCGCTGAGATATTCGGGCGTCAGCGGCTGACCGCGCAATAGCAGCCGGAACCAGATGGCCCCGGCGAGCAGATCCATGATCGCCGCCGGGTCGCATGCGCGACCGAGTTCGCCGCGATCCATCGCGCGTTGGAACACCGGCTGCTCGCGACAGAGCCGGTCGGCGAAGAAGGACGCTCCGACCGCCGCCAGCTGCGGCCGCGCGGGTGCGGCCGCCAGCACCGCGGTGGCGACGGGCCCGGTCGCCGCATCGGTCAGCAATCCGGCGATGGCATGCGCCAAGGCGAGCAGATCACCGCGCAGACTGCCCGTGTCCGGCACCGGGAAGGCCAGCAGGTCGGAGTCGGTGAGTGCGGCGGCCAGCAGCGCGTCCTTGGCGGGCCACCAGCGATACAGCGTCGTCTTGTTCACCCCGGACCGCTCGGCAACCGCCTCCATGGTCAGTCCGTCATAACCCTTGGCGGCCAGCAATTCCAGGGTCGCCCCGTAGATCGCACCCGCCTGCCGCGGTCCGCCCGCCGATCGTCGTCCCGGTGTCGTCACCGCCCCAAAATACAACACAACGTTGCGTTGCACTCGAATGCCTGCTTTGATCACAACGCAACGTTGCGTTGCATTTTCTCTGGAGGTAGCGATGACGAACACTCCGATCGTCCTGGTCCACGGCATCAGGCTGAGCCACACCTGCTGGGCGGAGGTGATCGACCGCCTCGCCCCGCGACGCCCGGTGCTGGCGATCGATCTGCCCGGCCACGGTCGCCGCCGCGGCGAACGATTCACCCTGCCGGGCGCGATCGAGGCGGTCGCCGAGAGCATCGATCGACAAGGCGGCAACGCCCTGGTCGTGGGCCATTCCCTGGGCGGTTTCGTCTCGATCGCCACCGCCGCCGCCCATCCCGGCCGGGTTTCGGGACTGGTCGTGGCGGGCTCGACCCTGGTGCCCGGCCGCACGCTCTCGATGCCGTTCCGACTCATGCACCGCGCCCTGTCGTCACGACCCGACGGCGGAAAAGCACTCAGCGAGCGCGTCTTCGATCGTGCTGTCCCGTCCCGCGTCGCCGCCGACATCGCGCGCGGCGGCATCGCCACCGAAGCGATCCCCGATGTACTCGCCGCCCTGACCGGCTTCGATCCGCTCGCCGCCCTCGCGGCCTATCCGGGACCCGTCCGCCTGGTCAATGGCGGTCACGATCATTTCCGCCTCGGCGAGCAAGCCTTCCTGCGCGCCGCCGCCGACGCCCGCCTACTGGTCGTCCCGCGCGCGGGCCACTATCTCCCGCTCACCCACGCCGACGCGTTCGCCGGGCTCGTCGCCGATTTCGCCGCATCCATAGAGATGGCCAAGAGTATGGTGTCGAATATGGCCAAGTTGACGATTACGGTTCCTGATGCCGATCTCGCCTTCTTCGAAGCTGCAGCGGCACGCAACGGATTGAAGGTCTCCCCCTATTTCGTGCGTGCCGCCAAGATCGGCGCTTTGTGGGAGGATGCGAACCGCCCGCGGCAGCGTGACGCCGCCGACGACGTGGCCCGCGCCGAAGAACTTCTCGCGCTAGACGAGGCAGCCGACTCCGATGCCCACAACGGGCACGGACACGCCGCGTGAACCACGGCGACGTCTACACCTTCGATCGCGAACGCCCCTCCCGCGAAAACGACGAACGTACCCCCTACCGGGTCGTCATTACGCCCGGTTATCTGCTGCCGGACAGCGAGAACTGGGTAATGGTCGCGCCCATCGAACGATTCGACCCGGATCGACTTGTCGCGGTACCGCTGGCCGAGGCAGACCCGGTTCAGGGTTGGATTCGGACCGACCGCATCACTACCGCTTACCGGCCATGGCTGTCCGGTCCCGTTGGGCGGCTCACGGACACAACGATCGCAATCTTCGACGACCGCCTCAAGGCCGCACAAGGGATCGACTGATCGACCGGAACCGAAACTGCCCCTTGCGCTTCCTCGTCGATCAGGTCGGAAGCCATGCCACGGATCGGGCGCAGACGCACGCCCCTGGCGCGGCGCGTGATCCGCGTCGCGCCGGGGAACCGGTTAGGCATACCTCCGCATTCACTGCGGCGATGCACGGGTTGAGGACGGCAGGAGCTGACGGCGCCCATTATGCTGCGGGCGTGGAGAATACGTTCGAGGCGTTGGGCAAGGCGAACTATGTGCAGCTGACCACCTTCAAGAAGGATGGGACGCCGGTCGGGACTCCCGTGTGGGCGGTGCTCGACGACGGCCGGCTCTATGTCTGGACCGTGACCGACAGCTGGAAGGTCAAGCGCATCCGGCGCAATCCCGAAGTCACGCTGCAGCCGTGCGACTTCCGCGGCAAGACCCATGGCGAGATGGTGAAGGGTTCGGCCCTGATCCTCGATCCCGCGGGCTCGGAGCGGACGCGGGATCTGATCAAGCGCCGGTACGGCATCATGGGCTGGATCAGCATCACGCTGAGCAAGATCCGCCGCGGCGACACCGGCACCATCGGCATCGAAATCGCTCCGGCATAACGCTTTTCGCGCACGCCGCAGCCGCCGAACCGACGGGGAGCGGTCCGGCGGCGGGTGTGCGTATTCCCTTCCCGGTCAGGGTTGATCTCCGGCGATGACCGCGCCGAGCAGCCCGCCGACGATGCAACCGGCAATGGCGCCGACCACGAAGAAGAAGAACCCGATCACGGCGCCGACCACGCAGCCGATGAGCGCTCCGGCCACGATCGATCCGGCATTCGCCACATTCTGCAGTGCCACGACATCAGCGGTCGGCGCGGCGACATCGGCCGGGTCGGCGGGCCGTACGGTCAATTCGGTTCCCGCCGCGCTGACCTCGGGGATGACGGACAGGACGCGGTCCGCGGTCGGATAGACCAGCGGTAGCGAACCGATGATCTCCCCCGACGGCGCGATCACGTTCACCCCGGTACCGGCGAGCTCGAAATGACCCGCGGTGAGGGTGGTGGTGACCGCGCTGCGATCGGGCGCGAGCGTGACCGAATAGTCGACGCCCCGATCCGCGCCGGAGATGCCGGGCGCAGTGACGGGTGCGCCGTGTGCGGTCACCGTGGCGACGCACAACGCAGCGACGGAAAGTAAAGCGGTAGCGGCAATTCTGGCAATTCGCATGATGTTTCCCTGCAATCGAAGAGCCGATTCACCGCATGGCCAAGCTGGCGAATCCCGAACAGAGACGCCTTGGACCGCAACTCGATTGCGCGTACCCGTGGACGCGGCGAATCGGGGAATTCCCAATCGAATTATGAGCCCCAATACCATCATTGGGTGACCCGACGTCTCCCCGAGTACGACGCCGGGACGATTCTCATAATCCTCTCAAGATCTCCCACAGGGAAGACCCAGGTGCCGGGGTTGTCCGCCGTTGTCCTGCGAGTCACCCCGACACGCCGCGCGCGGCCGGAATTCGCTTATTCCAGTTCGCCTTCGGTTTCCAGGTAGATCTGCCGCAGCCGGTCCAGGGTTTCGCGTTCGGGCTGTTCCCAGAGTTTCCGCTCCGCCGCTTCCAGCAAACGCTCCGCAATACCGTGCAGCGCCCAGGGATTCGACTGCTCCATGAACTTGCGGTTGGTCTCGTCGAAAACATACGACTCGGCGAGCTTTTCGTACATCCAGTCCGCGACCACATTCGTGGTCGCGTCGTAGCCGAACAGATAGTCGACCGTGGCGGCCATTTCGAACGCGCCCTTGTAGCCGTGCCGGCGCATCGCCTCGAGCCAGCGCGGGTTCACCACGCGCGCCCGGAACACGCGGGTGGTCTCCTCCGACAGGGTGCGGGTGCGCACCGCGTCGGGGCGAGTGCTGTCACCGATGTAGGCCTCGGGGTTCTTGCCGGTGAGCGCGCGCACCGCGGCCACCATGCCGCCGTGGTACTGGAAGTAGTCGTCGGAGTCGGCGATATCGTGCTCGCGGGTGTCGGTGTTCTTGGCCGCCACCGCGATTCGCCGATACGCGGTGCGCATGTCGTCGGCGGCGGGCGCGCCGTCGAGGTCACGGCCGTAGGCGAAACCGCCCCAGGCGGTGTACACCTGCGCCAGATCGTCGTCGGTACGCCAGCTCTTGGAATCGATCAGCTGCAGCAGTCCCGCGCCGTAGGTGCCGGGCTTGGAGCCGAAAATCCTGGTGGTGGCGCGTCGTTCATCACCGTGCTCGGCCAGATCGGCCTGAGCATGGGCACGCACGTAGTTGGATTCGGCGGGCTCGTCGAGCTCGGCGACCAACCGGACCGCGTCATCGAGCAGCGCGAGCACGTGCGGGAAGGCATCGCGGAAGAACCCGCTGATGCGCACCGTGACGTCGATGCGCGGGCGGCCCAGTTCCTCCAGCGAGATGGCCTCGAGCCGAGTCACGCGGCGGCTGGCCTCATCCCACACCGGCCGCACGCCCAGCAGCGCGAACACCTCGGCGATATCGTCTCCGGAGGTCCGCATGGCCGAGGTGCCCCACACCGACAGGCCCACCGAGCGCGGGTACTCGCCGTGATCGGCCAGATACCGCTCCAGCAGCGAATCCGCCATGGCCTGACCGGTTTCCCACGCCAGCCGCGACGGCACCGCCTTGGGATCGACCGAATAGAAATTCCGCCCGGTCGGCAGCACATTGATCAGACCACGCAGCGGCGAACCACTCGGCCCGGCCGGAATGAATCCACCATTCAGCGCGTGCAGGATTCGCGAGATCTCCACCCCGGTCTGCCGCAACCGCGGCACCACCTCGGTCGCCCCGAACCCCAGCACCCGACGCACCTGCGTCAAAGGCCCTTCCACCTCGCCCGACGACCTTGCCGCCTCAGACGACGTCCCCACCGAATCGGCCGACGGCCCTGCCTTGGCGGTCGACGATTCCGCCGCCCCGACCGACGGCCCCGTCGCGGTGGCCGAGAGCACCGCCGAATCGGCCAAGGGCGCGGCACTCGTGGTCGAAAGCCCTGTTGCAGTGGCGATTCCGGCCGCTGCAGCCAGTTCGCCGTTCAACAGCGTCTCAGTGACCGCGTCGATGGAGTCGACATCCCAGTCGACTTCCTGCATGGCCGACACCAGTTCGCGCGCCAGCTTCTCGAACGCGTCCACCCGCTCGCGCGCTTCGTCCCCGGCTTCGCTGAGCCCCAGTGCTTCCCGCAGGCCCGGCACGTTGACCTCGCCGCCCCACAGCTGCCGGGCGCGTAGCATGGCCAGCACCAGGTCGACCTCGGACTCCCCCGCCGGGGCCTGGCCGAGAATGTGCAGCCCGTCGCGGATCTGTACGTCCTTGATCTCGCACAGCCAGCCGTCGACGTGCAGCAGCATGTCGTCGAAGACTTCCTCGTCGGGCCGCTCGGTCAGGCCGAGATCGTGGTCCATCTTGGCCGCCCGCATGAGCGTCCAGATCTGCTGGCGGATGGCGGGCAGCTTGCCCGGGTCCAACGCCGAGATGTTGGCGTGCTCGTCGAGCAGCTGTTCGAGCCGCGAGATGTCGCCGTAGGTTTCGGCGCGCGCCATCGGCGGGATCAGGTGGTCGACCAGGGTGGCGTGGGCGCGGCGTTTGGCCTGGGTGCCCTCGCCCGGGTCGTTGACCAGGAACGGGTAGATCAGCGGCAGATCGCCCAGCGCGGCATCGGTGCCGCACGACGCCGACATGCCGAGGGTCTTGCCGGGCAGCCATTCCAGGTTGCCGTGCTTGCCCAGATGCACCACGGCGTCGGCGGCGAAGCCCTCCGGCGCGGCCAGCCAGCGGTAGGCGGCCAGATAGTGGTGACTCGGCGGCAGATCCGGGTCGTGGTAGATGGCGACGGGATTCTCGCCGAACCCGCGCGGCGGCTGCACGATCAGCACCACATTGCCGAAACGCAATGCGGCGATGACGATTTCACCCTTGGGGTCGGCGGAGCGGTCCACGTACAGCTCGCCCGGGGGCGGGCCCCACGCCTCGACGACCGCCTCGCGCAGGTCCTCCGGCAGCGTCTCGAACCACTGCGTGTACAGGTCGGCCCCGATACGAATCGGGTTGCCCTCCAACTGTTCCGCGCTCAGCCAGTCCGGGTCCTGACCGCCCGCGGCGATGAGCGCGTGGATCAGCGCGTCGCCGTCACCCTGTTCCAGGCCGGGGATTTCCCCCTCCGCGCCAAGATCGTAACCGGCCGAGCGCATCTCAGTGAGCAACCGGATCGCGCTGGCCGGGGTGTCCAGCCCGACCGCATTGCCGATGCGCGCGTGCTTGGTCGGGTACGCCGACAGCACCAGCGCGATCTTCTTGCGCTCGGCCGGAATGTGCCGCAGCCGCGCGTAGCGCACCGCGATGCCCGCCACGCGTGCCGCACGCTCGGCGTCGGGCACATAGGTCGAGAGCCCGTCGGCGTCGAACTCCTTGAACGAGAACGGCACCGTGATGATGCGCCCGTCGAATTCCGGCACCGCCACCTGCGTCGCCACATCCAGCGGCGACAGGCCGTCGTCGTTGGCCTCCCACTGCTCGCGGCCGCTGGTCAGGCAGAGCCCTTGCAGGATCGGCACATCCAGGTCCGCGAGCGCGCCCACATCCCAGGCCTCGTCGTCGCCGCCCGCCGAGGCGGTCGCGGGCTTGGTGCCACCGGCCGCCAGCACGGTGACCACCAGCGCGTCGGCCTTGCGCAGTTCGGCCAGCAGTTCCGGTTCGGCGGCACGCAGCGAGGCGCAGTACACCGGCAGCGCCCGCGCCCCCTTGTCCTCGATGGCCGAGCACAGCGCATCGATGTAGCCGGTGTTGCCGGCCAGATGCTGGGCGCGGTAGTACACCACGGCGACGGTCGGGGCGTCCGCGCCGAGCTCGCGCGAATCCCGTTCCAGTTCACCCCAGCTGGGCATCTCCACCGGCGGCTCGAAGCCGTGCCCGGTGAGCAGCACGGTGTCGGAGAGGAAGTTGTGCAGCTGCAGCAGGTTCCGGGGCCCGCCCGCGGCCAGATAGTTGTGCGCGTCCGCGGCCACACCGCCCGGCACCGTCGAGCACTCCATGAGCTCGGCGTCCGGCGCGATCTCACCGCCGAGCGCCACCATGGGAATCCCGCTCGCGCGCACCGTCTCCAACCCGCTCTCCCAGGCGCGCCTGCCGCCCAGGATGCGCACGATCACCAGCTCGGCACCGTCGAGCAGACCCGGCAGGTCTTCCGGCAGCAGCCGCGCGGGATTGGCGAGCCGGTAGTCGGCCCCGCTGGCGCGCGCGCTCAGCAGATCGGTGTCGGAGGTGGACAGCAGCAGAATCACAGGTTCGGCCTTCCTAGGGTGACGCGCCCAGCACGGTTCGGCGCTCGCCGGAAGGTCTGACTGTCACAGTGGCGCGACCGCACCGGAATTGCACCGGTTTCTTCCGTTCGACGAGCTCGCCGATGCTATCGCGCCGCCCGGCGATCCCCGTCAACGCGCCCGGATCACAGTGCGGCAAAGGCTCGCCCGAGACCCTGGGAGACCGACCGGTCCGAAAGTATGCTGCCGATATGCCAAGCACTCCAGGATGGGTCAGGCGGAATCGCTTTGCTGCCTGGTCGGGATACTTTTGCGCATTGGTTGCCTTCGCAACGCTGGCTATGGCCCTCACGGCCGCCGGCTCCGGTCACACGCAGTGGGCGATGCTCGCCGGCATCATCTGCGCCGCGACGGTGCTGTTCGCCATCACGGTCATGAGCACCACCATCCACCGCGACCACGTCGAACACCACAACGTCCCCAGCCTCCTCAATGACACCTGGGAAACCACACCCGCCTTCGCCCGCCGCCGCGGCGCGCCGAAGGCCATCGAACCCCACCGCATGCACTGACCGCACCCGAAAAGACCCACCCGCCAACCAGATTCCGGGGCTTCACTCCCCGGAATCTCTTTTTGCCCTCCCCCATCCGTGTGCAGTTGCGTCCTTCGGTCCGACACGTGCGCAACTCATGCCCAGATTGCAATATCTCCAGATTTGGATACCTGTTCTTCACCCGGCTCAACCAGCCAGTGCGTGCCCGACCTCGGCATCCTCCGTAGGCTGGGAACGCCATGACGCGATCCGATCCCGATTCCTGCCCGGGCGTGCTGCGCCTGCACCAAGCAGCCGACGGTCCCCTCGCCCGCATTCGCGTGCCGGGCGGGCGGCTCTCCCCCGAGCAGATGCAAGCCCTCGCCGCGGCCGCCGTCGATCTCGGCGACGGCAATATCGAACTCACCTCCCGCGGCAATGTGCAGTTCCGCCGGGTCCGCGACGCCGCCGAACTCAGCGAACGGCTCACCACGGCGGGCCTGCTGCCCAGCGCCACCCATGAGCGGGTCCGCAATATCGTCGCCTCTCCCCTGTCGGGCCGGACCGGAGGCTGGACCGACGTGCATCCGCTGGTGCCCGCGCTCGACGAGGGTCTGCGCGCGGATCCGCGCCTGGCCGAGCTGCCCGGTCGCGTCCTGTTCACCCTCGACGACGGTCGCGGCGATGTCAGCGGCCTCGGCGGCGATATCGGCGTGCACGCGCTCGACGACGCCACCTACGCGCTCCTGTTGGCGGGCAAGGACACCGGTGTGCGCGTACCCGCCGCCGAGGCGGTCGACCTCATGCTCGCCGCCGCCCACGGCTTCCTCGAACTGCGCGACGGCCAGTGGCGGCTGCACGAGATCCCCGACGGCGGCACCCGCCTGACCGAGCACCTGCTGGCCAACCGCTCCGATCTGGACGCCTCCGGCGAACCCGTCGAACTGGCCCCGCGCCAGGACATTCCGATCGGCTGGCTGACCCAGGACGACAATCGGGTCGCCCTCGGCGCGGGCGTCCGCCTGGGCTCCCTGCCCGCCCGCACCGCCGAATTCATCGCCGCCGTCGAGCGTCCGATTTTCGTCACCCCGTGGCGCAGCATCGTTCTCACCGACATGGACGAATGGACCGCCGAGCAGGTCGTCCGCGTCCTCGCACCCATGGGCTTGGTCTTCGACGCCAACTCACCATGGCTACTGGTCAGCGCCTGCGCGGGCATGCCGGGCTGCGCCAAATCCCTCACCGACGTCCGAGCCGATACCGCCGAGGCCGTCGACTCCGGCCGCGTGATCCACACCGGCACACCGCAAGTCGCCCGCGAGGGCCTCGACGCCGACGAGATCGTCGCCACGGGCCGCCAGCACTGGTCCGGCTGCGACCGCCGCTGCGGCCGCCCCAAGGGCGCGGTCACCGACATCATCGCCACCACCGACGGCTACCGCATCGTCCCCGCCGACTAGACCGATCCGCTCCCTCGGCAAGCGCGATGCCGCGCCGTTCTCGCCCGGAGAGTCGATCGGGTCGGAGTGCGGTTGGCCGCCGCGTGCACGGCGTCATCGCCAAGGGCGGGCCGAACACCATGAGCGCGAGCGGATGGCCGTCCGCGGCGGAGCCGATGGGCACGAAGGTGGCCGCCGGTCCGGACAGAGAGCTCTGGGGCGCCGGCTCGAGGGCCCACTCGGAGTGTCGTCTCGGCGTTCAGTCGGTCGGCGCTTCGATGAACCGGTCGCGATGGTTGTGAATGAAGTCGGCGAAGGTCTGAGGCGGGTGCCCTATCGCCTCGCCGAGCGCGGTGCTGTCGAGTCGGGGCGCGACCGGGTTCTGTGAGAATTTCGCGCCCAGGCTCGAGATGTGCTGGGCCATCTCGGGATTGATCGTCGCGAGCGTGTCCCGCCGGGCCAGATCCTCGAGGTCGCGCTGCCATTGCGCGGCCGGAATCTGCTGATAACCGACGGGACTTCCGATTTCGGCGGCGATGAGCGCGGCGATCTCGGCATGCGTGTGCACGGCAGCGCCCGGCGGGTAGGACGTGGTGGCGGCCGGGTAGCGGTCCGGGTCGATGAGGGCGGCCACGGCGAGATCGGCGGCATCATGTCCGCTGATCCACGGCATGGCCGCCGCTCCGAAGCTGTTGGCGAAGCCTCCGGTGCGGCGGATGGACTCGGCGTGCAGGAGCGGGATGTTCTCGTAGAACAGCGCGGCGATACGCAGGACGGCCGGTTCGAGTCCGGCCCAGGAGAACACCTCCTCCGCCGCCCAATGCGCGCGGCCCAGCCCGCTGGGACTGTCGGCGGCCGTGGCCGCCATCGACATGACCACCAATCGCGGCGTGCTCGCGGCGGCACGCATCGCCGAGGCCAAATTCGTCGCGGCCTGCACGACACCGGGTGCGACGGGGTAGGTGAAGTACACCGTGTCCACGCCGTCGACCGCGGCATCGAGGGTCCGGCGATCCAGCAGATCGCCCACCGCGATCTGCGCTCCGAGCGCACGAAGGCGTTGCGCGCGTTCATCTTCGGTGCGAACCAGGACGCGAACGGTGTGGTTCTGCTCCTGAAGACGCTGCGCGACATGGGAACCGGTGCCGCCGTGGCGGCCGCCCGCCCCGATGACCAGCGTCGTGGACCGGGAATCGATGGAGCTCACGGCACATCCTTTCGATAGTTCACCCGCGGGTGAGTGCCGGATCGCGGCCGAAGAGGACCGCGGCGCCCCACGCTAAATTAGTGACTACCATTATGCAAGTAACTAGGTGCATGGGAGAATCGCCGGATGCGACGGACGAGTGTGGAGTCCATGGGATGCCCGATAGCCGGTGCGCTGGATCAGGTCGGCGACTGGTGGACCCTGCTGATCATGCGAGACGCCCTGGACGGATTCAGCAGGTTCGACGAGTTCGGATACAACCTCGGCATCGCCCCGAACATGCTGACCAGGCGACTGAGCACCCTCGTCGAGACCGGTCTGCTCGAACGCAGGCGCTACCACGACGCACCGCCGCGCTACGAATACATCGCGACCGCCAAGGGCCGAGACCTCTTCCCCGTGGTGGTGGCCCTCTACGAATGGGGCCGCAAACACGCCGACACCGCCGAACCGAGCGTGATCCTGGTCGATCGGGAGACCGGTGACGAGATCGTCCCCGGCCTCGTCGACCGGGACAGCGGCCGACCGCTGTCCACGATCGACTTCACGTTCCTCGCCGGTCCCGGGGCCGACGATCGGATGCGGGAACGTCTCGACCCCGATCGCCGCGCCGCGCGCCGTCGCCGCGCCGCCGGCGACGACTGAGGTCTCGACAACCCGATCGGTATCGCACGATGATCGGATCGGCCTACGCTCGGAATTCGGCCCGGTGTGTCAGCACGGACATGAGCGGCGGCGGTACGACGATCCTTGCTGAGGCAGTGTGGTTTCCGTGACCGGCGGAGGCGGGAGTCGATCATGACCGTGTCGAAGCTCAGCGATCAGGAGATCGCGGCGATGTCGGATGACGAGCGGCGGGCTCTCATTCGGCGATTGCAGCCGCCGCCCGAGCGGGTGCTGCCCCGACCGGAGGTGGTGCGGGTGCATCGGCGGGTTCGTCTGACGCTCATGGTCGCCGGCTGTCTCGGGCTGATTCCCTGGATCGTCTACCTCGGCTTCTCGCTGCCGGCCGAGTACCACGCCCGCAATTGGTCGCTGGCGTGGATCGGCTACGACATCATGCTGGTGCTGCTGATGGCGAGCACCGCGTATCTGGGCTGGAAACGCCGGGTGATGGTGCTGCTCCCGGCGTTCGCCACCGGCATCCTGCTGCTCGTGGACGCCTGGTTCGACATCGTGACCGCCGATGCCGGGGATGTGTGGGTCTCGGTCGGCACGGCCGTGCTCGCTGAGATTCCGTTGGCGGGGCTGCAGATCAGCGGCGCGATCATGTTGCTGCGCTTCCTGATCATGGCGCACCCCCTGCACGATCCAGCGGTCAGTCCGTTCCGGACCCGGTTGCCGTTCTGACCTGGTGCATTTCCAGCGTGCAGCATTTCACGCTGCCGCCGGACTTGAGCAGCTCCGAGAGGTCGATGCCGACCGGTTCGTACCCGCGGGCTCGCAACTGCTCGTGCAGTTCGGTCGCCTTCTCGGTCAGGAACACGTGGTAGCCGTCGCAGACGCCGTTGAGGCCCAGCACATTCGCGTCCTCGTCGGTGGCGATGATGGCATCGGGATACAACCGCGCCAGCAGGCGTGCGCTGGGACCGCTGAAGGCGGCCGGGTAGTAGGCGATGGTGTCGTCGAGCACCATGAGCGCGGTATCGAGGTGGTAGAAGCGGGGATCCACGAGATCCAGCGAGACGACCGGCAGCCCGAAGAACTCCCCCACCTCCTCGTGCGCGCCGCGCGCGCTGCGGAACCCGGTTCCGGCCAGGATGCGCTCGCCCGCGATGGCGAAATCGCCTTCGCCCTCATTGGTCTCGCGCGCCGCGGCGACGGCGGTGAAGCCCCGCGCGGCCATCCAGTCGTGGTAGGCCGGGCCTTCGGCCTCGCGTTCGGGATTGGCGAAGCGCGCCGAGAGCGCGCGGTCGCCGATGATCAGCCCGCCATTGGCGGCGAATACCATATCCGGCAGCCCCGCAACGGGTTCGATCACCTCGACCCGATGCCCGCGCGCCTCGTAGGCAGCCCGCAGACCGTCCCACTGGGCCAGCGCGAGGGCACGGTTGACCGGTTCGGAGGTGTCCATCCACGGGTTGATGGCGTAGGTGACTTCGAAGTGTTCCGGGCGGCACATGAGATAGCGGCGGGGAACGGGACGGCGGGCGGCGGGATCACGGGCGGGCAGGGTGGCTACGGACGTCAACGAGACTCCCTCGGTAGCGGCGCGGACCGGGCTGAGCTGAAGGTATGTGGCGTACCGTTGCACTGGAAATAGCGATTCGTTGCGTTGATCACCGATATCGCGGCGAATCATTGCGTCAGAACGATGCGTGCGCATCATTGCGAGAAGGAGCCGACCGTGGACGAGCTCGACCGTCGCATCCTGGCCCACCTGCTCGAGCACGCCCGCGCCTCGTTCCAGGAGATCGGGGCGGCCGTCGGATTGTCGGCGCCCGCGGTCAAACGCCGGGTCGACAAGATGGTGGCGGGCGGGCAGATCACCGGCTTCACCGCCGTGGTGAATCCGGCCGCGCTCGGCTGGCGCACCGAGGCGTATGTCGAAGTCTTCTACCGCGACAACATCTCCCCCGCCGAACTGCGCCGCAGCCTCGAACCGATCCCCCAGGTGGTCGGGGTGTGGACGATTGCGGGCGAGGCCGACGCGCTGGTCCACGTGATGGCCACGGACATGGCCGAAATAGAGGCCACGGTCGAGCGGATCCGGGAGAACGCGCGGGTCGGGCGCACTCGCAGCAATATCGTCATGTCCCGCTTGATCGAACGCCCCCGCACCTGACCGAACCGCACGGTACGGCGGTCGCGCTCGTCCGCAGGCCGTCGCGCACTACCCACTCGAGGCCGCTCGGAGGGCGAAATCTACTGTGGACGCCATGTCCGACGTGCGTACCAGCTACCTCAAAGACGGGGCCGAGATTTATCGGCGCTCGTTCGCGACCATTCGGGACGAGGCCGATCTGGCCCGGTTCCCAGCGGATGTGTCGCAGGTGGTGGTGCGCATGATCCACGCCTGCGGGCAGGTGGATCTGGCCGGGGACGTCGAGTTCAGTACCGATGTGGTGGCCAAGGCGCGGGCGGCGCTGCGTGCGGGCGCGCCGATTCTGTGCGACGCCAACATGGTTGCCTCCGGGGTCACGCGCAAGCGGCTGCCCGCCGACAACGAGGTGCTGTGCCTGTTGCGCGATCCGCGCGTGCCCGAACTGGCCGCGGCCATCGACAATACGAGATCCGCTGCGGCGCTGGAACTCTGGCGTGATCGGCTGGACGGGGCGGTGGTCGCCATCGGCAATGCGCCGACCGCGCTGTTCCATCTGCTCGACATGCTCGACGCGGGCGCGCCCCGCCCGGCCGCGGTGCTCGGTATTCCCGTCGGGTTCATCGGGGCCGCGGAATCCAAGCAGGCGCTGGCCGAATACGGCGGCGTCGAATTCCTGACCGTGCGGGGCCGGCGCGGCGGCAGCGCCATCACGGCCGCCGCCCTCAATGCGATTGCGAGCGAACAAGAATGAGCAAGCTCTGGGGTGTCGGGCTGGGTCCCGGCGATCCGGAACTGGTGACGGTCAAGGCCGCCCGCGTCATCGCCGAGGCCGACGTCATCGCCTTCCACAGCGCCCGCCACGGCCGCAGCATCTCGCGTGCCATCGCCGCGCCGTACATGCGCGAGGGGCAGCTCGAGGAGCACCTGGTCTACCCGGTCACCACCGAGACCACCGATCATCCCGGCGGCTATCAGGGCGCGATCGACGAATTCTACGAGCGCGCAGCCGCCTTGCTCGCCGAGCACCTGTCCGCGGGCCGCACCGTGGCCCTGCTCGCCGCGGGCGACCCGCTGTTCTACAGCTCGTTCATGCACATGCACCGCCGCCTGGCCGACCGCTTCGAAACCGAGATCATCCCAGGCGTCACCTCGGTCAGCGCCGCCTCCGCCGCCCTGGGCACTCCCCTCGTGGAGGGCGAGCAGGTCCTGACCATCCTCCCCGGCACCATGCCCACCGAGGAACTCACCGCCCGCCTGCGCGAAACCGACGCCGCCGCCATCATGAAGCTCGGCCGCACGTACCCCGGTGTCCGCCAGGCCCTTTCCGACTCCGGCCGCCTCGACGACGCCTACTACGTCGAACGCGCCAGCTCCACCCGCCAGCGTGTCCTGCGTGCCGCCGACGTCGACGACTCGAGCGTCCCCTACTTCGCGATCACCATCGTGCCGGGCCCCGAACCCGCCACCCGAATCCCGTTGACCACGCAGGACGTACGCCACGCGCCCATCGCAACGGCGATCGATGCCATCTCGACCGACACCGAAAGCGCAGCCGCCGCAGGAAATCCCGGCGCACCCGCTATCTTTCGGTCGCGAGCGGAGGCCACCTCGGGGACGGGAGCGGCCGGAGCACAGACCGCCACCGAATCTCCTGTGGCGCAGCAGGGCAGCGTCGCCAATCCCACGACTATCCATCGCCACACCGACCCGGGGACACCGGCATCCGCGATCACCGCCGATCCGGAGGCGGATCGCCGGTTCGGCGAGGTCGTGGTGGTGGGGCTCGGACCCGGCGCTGAGGGATGGACCACGCCCGAAGTAGCGCAGGCGCTGGCCGAGGCGACCGACATCGTCGGGTACACGACGTATGTGAACCGGGTGCCGGTGCGGGCCGGGCAGCGGCGGCATGCCAGTGACAATCGGGTCGAATCCGAGCGGGCCGGAATGGCTTTGGACATGGCCAAGGGCGGGGCGAAGGTCGTGGTGGTGTCGTCCGGGGATCCCGGGGTGTTCGCCATGGCGGCGGCGGTGATCGAGGAGTCGGCCGATCCGCAGTGGCGCGATGTGCCGGTGCGGGTGCTGCCGGGGGTGACCGCGGCCAGCGCGGTGGCCAGCCGGATGGGCGCGCCGCTGGGGCACGATTTCGCCATGCTGTCGCTGTCGGATCGGCTCAAGCCGTGGGAGACGGTGGCGCAACGCATTTCGGCCGTGGCATCAGCGGATATGGCGTTCGCGGTGTACAACCCCGCCTCGTCGCAGCGGCAGTGGCAGGTGGCGGCCATGCGGGAGCTGGTGCTCGAGCATCGCAAGCCCGAGACGCCGGTGGTGATCGGCCGCGATGTGGGCGGGCCGACCGAATCGGTGCGGGTGGTGACCCTGCAGGACCTGGATCCGGCCGAGGTGGACATGCGGACCCTGCTGATCGTGGGCGCGTCCACCACCACGGTGTTCGACGCGGCCGGTGGACCCAGGGTGTTCACCTCGCGTCGCTACGGAGACTAATATTCCACAGTAGAACGTGGCTGGAAGGAGTGCCGGTGACCGAAGACAAAGCTCGACGCCCGCTCAACTCGACGGCAGCGTCCCTACTCGGCTTCCTGCACCAGGGCGAAATGTCCGGGTGGGATCTGGTGGCGATGGCCCAGGAGCGCATCGGCGACTTCTGGACCATCACCCAGAGCCAGGTCTATCGGGAGCTGGCCACCATGCATCAGCTCGGACTCGTGGAGAAGGGTGAATCCGGCGCGCGCGATCGCACGCCGTACCGCATCACCGAGGACGGCCGAGAGGCGTTCGCGGAGTGGATCGCCCGCGACCCGGGCGCCGAAACGATCCGGGTGCCGCTGCTGCTGACCCTGTCCTTCGGTGAATTCGTGGACTCCGGACGGCTCGAGCGCATCGTCGCCGCCAACCGCGCCGTCCACGAACAACGGTTGTCGGGCTACCTGTCCGGCCAGGACGAGCAGCGCATGTCGCCGTTCGAGCGTGCCACCCTCGATTTCGGAATCCGCTACGAGCGGGCCGTCCTGGAGTGGTTCGACCGCCTGCCCGAGCTATTGGACCGCACCAGCCGCCTGTCCTGACCCGGCGGCAATGGGCTAGCGCTCGGCGGTTTCGCGCCGAGCGCGCAGCCAATCCCACGCCGCCGCAACGGTTTCCACCTGCCGCGCGCCTTCGGGCAGCGGTGGCCGGTCGATCATCACGACCGCGAGGCCGAGCGCACGCGCGGCGGTCAGCTTGGCCTCGGTGAGCGCTCCCCCGCTGTCCTTGGTCACCAGGACGTCGATGTCCCGCTCGGTCAGCAATGCGATCTCATCCTCGACACTGAAAGGCCCACGGGCGAGCAGCAATTCGTGATTCTCGGGGACATCACCCTCGGGCGGGTCGATGGCACGGATCAGGAACCACGCATCCGAGTGCGCGAACGCGCCCACACCCTGGCGCCCGATGGTCAGGAAGACCCGCTTCCCCAGCGCCGCAGCGGCTTCCGCCGCCAACGCCAGGTCGGGAACATGGATCCAGCGATCCGCCTCCCGCTCGGCCCAGCCCGGGCGCCGCAGGTGCACTATCGGCAATCCGAGACTCGCCGCCGCAGCGGCGGCGTTGGCCGTGATGCCCCCGGCAAATGGATGCGTCGCATCCACCACGGCCTCGATCCCATTGCCCGCCAGCCACTCCCGCAGCCCCTCGACTCCCCCGAATCCCCCGACGCGCACCTCGCCGACCGGCAGCACAGGTTCGCGCACGCGCCCGGCGAGCGAGGACACGATCTCGAATCCCCGCTCACCGGAAGCGATGTCGGCCAGTTCCCGAGCCTCCCGGGTGCCACCGAGAATCAGCGTTTTCAGGGCTGCCCGCTGAAGTAGGCCGAGCCCGAATCGATCAGCGGCTGCCCGCCCGCGATGAGCAGACCGATGATCGCCCCCGGAATCGCGCCGATCCCGAACAGGAACGCACCCAGAATGCCGCCGATGATCCCGCCCAGCGCCGCATGCTGCAGCTGCCCGAAGAAATCGGCCTGCGAGTCGATGTCCTTGGCGCCCGACACCGGAGCCGAGGTCGGGGTCAGCGTCAACTGCGTCCCGGTGGCGTCGATATCCGAGGTGAGCGCGTACTGCTTACCCGCCAGCACCCCGCTCAACGGCACCCGCAGCACCTCGGCGCCGGCCTGATTCTTCAGGAACACGGTCTGGTTCGCCGCATCCAGGCTGAACTGCCCACCGCTCACCTTGGTGACGATGTCGTTCGCATCGGTCAGCGCCACACTGTAATCAACACCCTGCTGCGTCCCCTGCAGCGTCGACGAAGCCTGCTGCACCGCCGGAGCCTGATCGACGGGCACGGCATAACCGGTCCCCGCAGCGATCCCGGTCGCGGCAGCGGCAACGAATGCGGTAGCCACGAACTTTGTGTACTTCATGAATCTCCAATAGCTCGAACCGAACCCGATAACAATCGGGTCACGGCCGTTCACCCTACCGTTGACTCACCGACGTTTCATTCTGAATGACTCACCTGTGCCATCAATTCCGGCCGTATGGCGCGCCGAATCGGCTCCCGCCGAGCCCACGCCCACCGCATGTCCCAATTGCGCACCGGCACGCCACTTGCCACCCGCCCTCCCTGCACCATCGGACCCAACGATGTCGCGCAGATTGCCCCACGTCACCCAATCCACCGCCGAGTCCCGCTTCAGCACTCTTCCGCCTGAATACGGACCCACCAGCCAACTGGCGTGTCAGGTTCGGTGGCGGCGGCGAGGAAGTCGACAGAGGAATTGCGGATACGCACCCATGATCCAGCGGAACAGCCGCGGATCAGGCAGCGCCTGTGAAAGCTGTTCTCCTGCACTTGGTCCGGTCGGAGGTATCGCTCGATGTGGAATCTGCCGTCTCCGCGGCATAGAAAGGCGTTCTGTGCGTTGGGAGTTGCCAGACTCCGGCGCCGAACCGGGCTGCTCGCGTGCCGGTGAGCAGACGCTACCGACCGCCGCTACGGCACGATCTGCACCGCGAGCTTGCCGCGGGTGTGTCCACCGGCGACGCGCGCGAGCGCTTCAGGGGCTTGCTCGAGCGGGAACACGGCCTCGACCCTCGGATGTAGCTGGCCGGCCTCGACCAAGGCGGTCAGCGCGTCGAGGCGCTGCCGGTCGACACGTGCGGCGAAAGTGTCCCCGGTGATCCCGCGTTCCAACTCACCCATCGGATCCTGGGCGATGATCGACACCGCGCGGCCGTTGTCTCGGATCGTGGTGAGGGCGCTGTCGCGGGTCTGTCCCCCGGCGCCGTCGAACAACAGGTCGACGCCTCCGGGCACAGCGCGGTGGACCTGTCCGGCCCAGTCGGGATCGTGATAATCGAACACCGCCGCGGCACCCAGGCTCCGCAGATACCCGTGGTTGCCGAGGCTGGCCACACCCAGGACACGGGCGCCCACGGCTACCGCGATCTGCACCGCGCAACTGCCGACTCCGCCCGAGGCGGCGGTAATGAGGACGGTTTCCCCAGCCCGCAACCGCCCTCGGTCGATGAGCCCTTCGTGCGCGGTTCCCGCTGCGATCACCAGCCCCGCCGCTGCCGCGAAGTCCGTGTCGGCAGGCATCGCGGCCACCCGGCCGGAATCCGCGAGCACGAACTCGGCGAGCCCGCCGCCGGTCGGGAACGTCGTCGCGTAAACCCGCTGTCCCGGTAGGACTTCGGCGCCCACACCGACCGCTTCCACTACACCGGAGACCTCTTGGCCCGGAACGAACGGCACCGTGGTCCCGGGAAACCCTCCACCCAGCATTCCCACATCCCACGGACCCACGCCCGCGCAGTGGACGCGGATCAGCACCTGGCCGGGACCGGGGTCAGGCGGTGGCGGCGACTCCTCGACAGTGACACTCTCGATCCCGGTCAACTCCTGGGCCACGGCAACACGCACGGCTACCTTCTTCCTAGGTGGTCGGACATCCAGCATGACCGACTCGCCGAGCCGCGCATCGCAGCCTCGCCACCTCCGTGTGTCGGACCTATCGCGCCGATGCCACCGCGATCATCCTCACCAGCGAGCAGCCCGTCGACGGACCCGTCCCTCGCACCCCCGCGATGCGCGCCTCTCGGCATACACGCACACTCTCGACGGCCGAGAACCGCTCGGCCCGTTGATCTTCCATACACCGCACTGACCTGTTCGAGACGCAACTCGGCTACCTAGACACTTGATGGCAGGGCCGAATCGGTCAGCGCTCAACGCGGCATGACAGCGCGTTCGTCAGACCGTGCGGCCTGGCCCCAATCTGAACGATCTGTCACCAGCAGGCAGAACAAGTAATGATCTTCATCGCTGGTATGTCGTTTGGTTTGCTGGCGTAGTGGGAAGTCGAATGGCAAGGGTTGAGCTCTCCAGCCTGAGTCCGGTGGCGGACTCCGCGGTGGCATCGTGGTCATGCGGTCGAAGCTGCTCCGTCAGCGCCCATGAAAGCCCTGGTTCCCATCATGATCACTTCGCGATCTGCGCGCGACCAGCTCTCGGCCGCCGCGATATCCAGCAACCAACCCCCTCGCTGCGCCTTCACCGGCGAACTCGACATCTGCAACTGCGACAGCTTCCGCGCACAGCTGTCGGACTCGCTGCCCATCGGCGGAGCCTTGGTCGTCGACCTGCACGCGGTCACATTCTTCAGCCTCAATGCGCTGCAGGTGCTACTCGAGGTCCAGCGGCTCGCCGAAGTCCGCCAGTGCGATCTGATGGTCGTCGGCTCACGCTGCGTCGACCGGGTCTTGGACGTGACGGGAGCGGCAGCCGAGTTCACTTTGCTGCACTACATCCCGAACTGAGGGTGGTCGGTGTTGCCCGCCTCAGGCGTTGTGCGAGGAAACGCAGCCAGGCAGGGTGGGCGGGCAACACCACATCGACGGCACCCGGTTGCCCACCGCATATTCCGTTGTCGCGCAGGCTCTCGCGGTTCGTGCGTATCCCTCGTCGTTGAGGAAACCATCGCCATTGATGGTCGTACTGCACCGGAAGCCGTATGCAGGGCCTGGGTTCGGGCCGCACCCAGCAGTCGGACATTCTTCGCATACCCGGTTCCTGCCCCTTGACGCGCCAGCACATCCAAAAGTCGGTACGGGCCCGGTTTGATACCCGCGGCCCGGGGAATCGCCTGCCCGTCAGCACAACCAGCGCAAGGGATCGAACATGATCGTCCTGGGAATCATCCTTCTTGTGATCGGCATCGTCGTCGGCATCCCGATCCTCACCACCATCGGCGTCATCCTTCTGATCGTCGGCGCCATCCTCGCGGTACTGGGTGCGGTTGGCCGCCCGATCGGTGGACGCTCCCACTACTTCTGACGATTTTCCTCAGCGCCGCAATCGGACCGTGGACCGAAGGAGATCTGAAATGCCCAAAGTCCCAATGTTTCTTGCTGGCAGCGAGGTTTGCGCCGACGTGGTCGCACTACGGGTGCGTGATGTCGTTCTTTGAGTCGACTACACCGACATCGACCTTCCCGGCTATCGCACCCTGACCGAACATCAGCCGGTGACCTTCGCCGTCGAACGAGATGAGCGCGGCCTGCACGCATCGATGGTGCGCCCACGCTAGAGGAAGCTCATTAATTTGAATGCCGTCGAAAGACGCCTTCTGGCTTCTGTATTCGTCACAATCGGACTACTGCGCCGCATGGTGGACGACGAAGCATCGCTGCGCGCGGGCAGCGGCTTGCCAACCGACCTCAAGACCATTCTCATGCGCCTCGACGTCGCGATGGCGGATTTAGGTGCCCGCATCGACGTCGCTGCCGCTCTCGAGCTTCCCGCTGGTAGCCAGCATTACCCAGCGAGAGAGCCGCTTTCCCTTTTCATCCGCTGAACACCACCCATGCACCGGAGGCTGTTGTCCCCGGCTGTCAGACGGCGGTGCCGCCATCAGGATCCATGCCGCCCAATCCTTCCGGGGATTCGGTCTCGCCCTTGGGGTCGCGCTCGGTTGTCACAGCCGTGTGCTCGTCCGCGAACTCGCTCCCTCGATCGGCCTCGTCCAGATCTGCGCGCTCCCGCGGATCGCCGGCATCTGCATCCGTCCCCATCATCTGTCCTCGCTCGTTCGATGTACGCGTCTGCGCTATGCCTGCTGGGCCTGCCACATCCAATGCAACTGTTCGAGACGCCCGGCGATCTCGATCAGGAGATCTTGGGTGACGGGGTCTGCTGTCTCGGTGGCCTGGATGTGTTCGCGTAGCCGGGTGATCACGGCCCAGAGGTTGTCGACCATGGAGTCGATGACGACGGTGTCGTGCTGCCAGCCGTCGCTGATTCCCTCTGCTGCGGATTCCTTGATCACGGTCGTGGCCCGGCCGTCGGGGCTGATGCCGATCGCCGTGGCGCGCTCGGCGGCCGTATCGGTGAATTCCCTTGCCGTGGTTACCACTTCGTCCAGTCCGAGATGCACTGAACGGAAGTGTGGTCCGATCACGTTCCAGTGTGCCTGCTTGGCGATCAGCGAGAGATCGATCAGATCGACGACGGTCTGTTGCAACGCATCTCCGGTCACGCGCAGGTTGTCGCCGCTGAGCGGGCTCTGAATGGGCTTTGCCGGCATGGTCGTCCTCCTCGAGAGTGGCCGTGGGCTACGTCCACGCTCTACCCGGCGGCTGCGCGTTCAATCGGTGCGACCACCGCTCAGTTCGACGTCGTGCCGACGGTTTCAACGACGCTGCTGAGGGTTAACTGCCGTATATCCGGTTATCGCCGTGTCAGAGCGGTGGCTGTGGCCCGTCGCTCACGAACGGGATGCAGGGAGAGACGATGGATCATTCGGTTGCCCCGATACTGGATGCACTGGCCGACTACGGACGACTCGGCCGTTACGGCTTCACCCCGCCCGGACATCGTCAGGGACGGGGTGCGGATCCGCGGGTGCGGGAAGTCCTCGGCGGTGCGCTGGCCGCCGATGTGCTGGCGGCGCCGGGTATGGACGACCGCCTCGCGCGCGGCCATCACCTCGCCGACGCCGAGGACTTGATGGCCGACGCGGTGGGTGCCGAGTATGCCTTCTTCTCCACCTGCGGGAGTTCGCTGTCGGTGAAGGCGGCGATGATGGCGGTCGCGGGTGGTGACGGCGGCTTGATCCTGGGCCGCGACAGCCATAAGTCGATCGTCGCGGGATTGATCTTCTCGGGTGTGCGCCCGTATTGGATCACGCCCAGATGGGATGCGGCACGGCACTTCTCGCATCCACCGTCACCGCAGCAGGTGCGCGCGGCCTGGCAGGCTCACCCGGATGCGGCAGGTGCGCTGATCGTCAGTCCCAGCCCATACGGTACCTGCGCGGACCTCGAGGGGATCGCGGCCGTCTGCCACGAATACGGCAAACCGCTCATCGTGGACGAGGCGTGGGGTGCGCATCTGCCCTTCCACACCGACCTGCCTACCTGGGCCATGGACGCGGGTGCCGACATCTGCGTGGTCAGCGTCCACAAGATGGGCGCGGGCTTCGAGCAGGGATCGGTCTTTCACGTCCAAGGCGATCTCGTCGATCGTGACCGATTGAGCCAGTGCGCCGACCTGCTGATGACCACCAGCCCCAATGTCATGCTGTACGCCGCGATCGACGGGTGGCGTCGCCAGATGGTCGAGCAGGGACACGAATTGCTCACCGGCGCATTGCAAGTCGCCGCCTACGGCCGCGAGCGGCTTATCACGTTGCCGGGCATCACCGTCATGGAGGACGAACTGCTCGGTGTGGAGGCATCCCACGATCTGGATCGGCTACAGATCCTGATGGACGTCTCCGCGACCGGCGCGACCGGATACGAGATCGCCGACTGGCTGCGCGCCAACCGGCGTATCGACCTCGGCCACAGCGATCATCGTCGTGTCCTCGCGACCCTGGCGATGAGCGACGACAAACAGTCTCTCGACACCCTCCACGATGGGCTCGCCGCCTGGCGTACACGGCTGAAACACCCAGCGCCACACGATATTCGGCTGCTCTCGCCACAAGAACTGCAACTCGATACCGTCATTTCTCCACGGGACGCATTCTTCGGCCCATGCGAGGACGTCCCCGCCGAGCACGCAGCGGGACGCATCGCGGCCGAACAGGTCACACCGTATCCGCCGGGAATTCCGGTGATCGTGCCCGGCGAGCTCATCAACACTGCCGTCGTCGACTATCTGCGCACCGGGATCGCCGCCGGGATGAACGTCCCCGACCCGGCCGACCCCCAACTCCGCACGCTGCGTGTCGTCGCACGGTAGGCCGTCGGTTTCACCGGACCATCTACTCGTGGCCACGACAAGGTCATCCCTGGACGGCCGCGAGCAACATGTCGAGTGCCGTTTCAATGGCCGCGGCGAGGACCGCACTCGGGTCACAGTCGAATTGCTCATGGCGAGTTCGTGTTTCGCCGTCGGCATCGACTGCCAACCACACCGAGCCCGCAGGCTCGCCGTCCTGAGGACCAGGACCTCCCACACCGGTCACCGCCACTGCTACGTCCGCGTCGAGCAGCGACCGCACGCCCGCGGCCATGGCGCGCGCAGCCTCCTCCGAGACAACCGGTACGTCCGATACGCCGAGAACCTGGCGTTTGACCTGTTCGCTGTAGGCCACCACCGCACCGCGAAGCCAGTGGGCCGAATCGGGCGCTGCGCCGAGCGACGAGGACAGCTTTCCGCACGTCAACGATTCCGCGACCGCCACGGTAAGGCCCGCCCGCCGCGCCGCGCCCGCCACGCGTTCGGCGAGCTCGTCGATATCCGCCATGACCTCATCCTTTCGAAATGACTCGATTGGGTACGACAGCCGCAGAGCCCAACGATCGGCGGCGACAGTGTCACCGAGAGGCGGCGATGGAGCTCTCACGATCCGCGGTGACCGGTTGCCGCGTCCGCGCCTGCTTCCGCTGTAGGCGAGGCACGGACCGCTGCCTGCAGGCGCGGTAGCAATTCGACCGCCTCGGGCAGTTTGCGTGCCGGGGTCGAAATAGCGTGGTGCGACGCCCACTTCCCAGTTCGGTAACGAGCAAATGGGCGAGCGGACGCTGCGGGCCGGAACGCGGGGACGCCGCGAGCTCGAATGCGGTTCGGTGGGCGTACACGTTCACGGCCAGCCCCACGATGTTCTCCTGCTGAGATCTGGTTCACGGTTCGACCAGAGCACTACCCGGTTGCCCGTCCTTGAATCGGCCGCAACGCCGCGCAGCGTGGTCGTGGGTGAAGATCCCGAATCTGGGTACGACCAACAGACCCGGCCCGACGCCGGTGGTTCATTCGCTGACAGGAGGAACATCCCATGGCAGACACCGGCAATCCCGGACAGTTCGGCAACCGACCGGACACGGTCGAGCAGGCGAGCAAAGGCGGCAAAGCCAGCACTGGCAGCTTCGGGGACAAGAACGCAGCCGACCCACGCCGCGCGGGCGCACACAGCCATGACAACGCCCCGGGTAGGGCGCAGCCGCAGAGCATCAACGACGCCCTCGAACTGCTACTGCGACAGCACGAACAGATCAAGGCGTTGTTCGGCGAAACCTTGGACGCCTCCGAGCCCAAGGACCGGGAAGCGAAGTTCCGGCAGTTGCGGCGGCTACTGGCTGTGCACGAGACCGCCGAGGAACAGATCATCCATCCGCGCGCCCGCAAGGAGATCGAGGACGGGTCCACGGTGGTCGACGCCCGACTGAGCGAAGAGCACGAAGCCAAACAGCAACTGGCCGAGCTCGAATCCTTCGACATCGATTCACCCGAATTCGAGAAGAAGCTGGCACAGCTGCGCGAGGACGTGCTCGCGCACGCCGAACACGAAGAGCAGGAAGAGTTCTCGCAGTTGCGTGGCGAGCTGGAACCACGCCAGTTACAGGCCATGCGGCGAGCGGTGGAGATCGCCGAATCACTCGCCCCGACCCGTCCGCACCCAGGAGTCGAGTCGGTGGAGGCCAACCTGTTGGCCGGTCCCTTCGCGGCCATGCTCGACCGTGCCCGCGACGCCATCACCAAGCCGCAGGGCGCGTAATGCTCATCCAGTCCACGGGACCAGGCGCACGGCAGCGGATTTGAACGATGGCTGCTTGGAGACGGGGTCCCAATCCGTGCGAGTCAGTTCGTTGGCTGCGCGCCGATGAGTGCCGTCGGAGGTATCCCAGTAGCCGTAGTGGAACGGCACGAAAACGACGCCGGGGCGGATGTCCGTGATGCGGGCCGCGGCGATGATCTCGCCTCGCGGGGAAATCACTCGGACGCGGTCGCCGTGGACAATTCCGTTGGCGGCCGCGTCCAGTTCCGAGATCTCGGCCCATACCTCCGGGGCCGCAGCCTGCAACCGGGGCACCCGGCCGGTCTTGGTGCGCGTGTGGAAATGGTAGACGGTGCGGCCGGTGATGAGGGCGAGAGGGTAATCCGCAGAACATGATTCGGGCGCAAGCAGGTACGGCGCGGGTTCGAGCATCGCTCGGCCGTGTGGGTTGCGTTCTCGATAGGCCGCTTCTCCTGCCGGTTCGCCGGTGACCAGATCCTTGCCGTAGGTCTCACAGCTGTCCGGCGTCGCGAAGAACGCGCCGTCAGCGTAGAGACGTTCGGCTCCGTCGGGATGCGCTGAATTGCAAGGCCATTGGATGCCTTGATCGCGCAATTTGCGGTAGTCGAGGCCGGTGTAGTCACACGGGCGTCCCGCGCTGCAGTCCTGCCAGGCACGGAAGGCACCGGCCGGGTCGTCCCAGCCGGGCAAGAGTTCTCCGGACCTGTCACGCAGGTCCAGGCGGCGTGCGAAGTCGAGGAAGATCGCCAAGTCCGAACGGGCTTGCCCGGGCGGCGGCACGGCTTGCTCGGACAGGTGGACGGTGCGATCGGCGTTGGTGAACGTGCCGGTCTTCTCACCCCATCCCGCAGCGGGCAGCACCACGTCTGCCAGCTCCGTCGTCTCGGTGGGAAACAGGTCTTGCACCACGAGAAACAGGTTCTCGCCGTTGAGAATGCGACGGATGCGCGCCAATTCCGGCAGGGACACAGCGGGATTGGTGGCCGATACCCACAGCATGCGCAGATCACCCGACTCGGCCAGGTCCATCATCTGCATGACATCCGTCGGCGGCTTTCCGTGGTCGAGCTTGTCCACCTCCACGTTCCACACCCGCGCCAAATCCTCGAGGTGGGCGCGGTTGGCCCAATTCCGGAACCCGGGCAGATCGCCGTCCGCGCCGCATTCGCGCGTGTTCTGCGCGGTCGGTTGACCGTTCATCTGCAACACCCCGCAGCCGGCGCGCCCGAGCATGCCGCGCAGCAGATGAATATTGTTGACCTGCACCGCTGCTGCGGTGGCCTGATGGGCTTGATAGAAGCCCTGCAACACCGTGGACACCAGGTGATCGGCGGTGCCGATGACATTCGCCGCAAGGCGGAGTTCGTCTTCGTCGATGCCGCAGACCGCGGCGGCCCGCACCGCGGGCCAGTCCGCGACCATCTTGGCCAGCTCGTCGAAACCGATCGTGTAGGTGTCGATGTAGTCGTGATCGATCCAATCCCGCTCGATCAGTTCGTGAATCAGTCCGTTCATCAACGCGACATTGGTACCCGGCAACACCGCCAGATGGACGGTCGCGGCCGCGGCGACGGGTGTCCTGCGCGGATCGACGCAGACGAGTGCGGGCGGTTGCGGACCGGCGAGCCGATCGAGTATCCGCGACCACAACACGCTTTGAGTTTCGGCCACATTGTGGCCGTAGAGCGTGATCACATCCGCATGGTCGATATCGGTATAGGAGCCGGGTTGACCGTCGCAGCCGAAGGACTGTTTGAGGCTTTCCGCAGCGGTCGCGGTGCACAGTCGTGTATTGCCGTCGAGGTGGTTGGTCCCGATCCCCGCCCGGGCGAGCGTGGTCAGCGTGTAGTACTCCTCCAGAAACAACTGACCGCTCGTATAGAAGCCGATCGCATCCGGGCCGGGCCCGTCGAGCAGCTCCCTGGTACGTCCAACGATCCGATCCATCGCGGTGTCCCAATCCGCTTCCACAAGTTGGCCGTCCTCGCGCACCAGCGGTGTGGTCAACCGGTCCGGGGACGCGTTGGCCTGCCACCCGAACAGATCCTTCGGATCGAGCCGCCCTCGATTGACACGATCGTTCGCTCGGCCGCGCACCCCCACGATCCGGTCCCCGCGCACGGCGATGTCGAAGGCATCACCATTCGAATGCAGCACCGACGCCGAAGGCACCCAGCGGTCGACATTGTCGACTTCGACGCCCTCCGTCAAGCACAGATCGACCCGGACGGGCCACCTCGCGCCCCTCGCATAGGGCGACCGCTCGCCCCACGGATTCCGTATCCGCCGCGGCCCGGTCATTTCGCGACCGCGATCCGCGGCCCGCCCAGCAAGTCGAGCATCGTCTCCTCCTCCGCGCCGAGTACGTCAGAGCGCTACCCGCTGCGTGAGCCTTCAATCGGGACGGGGTCGTCGGCGCGTCGGTTCCGGTGGCGACGTTGGCACCGGTCCGATCGCGGCCCGAAGGTCGAATCAGCCTTCAGATCAACGGTTCTGGTGTGAGCGCTGACGCTGCTCGTCCAGTTCGGCCTCACCGCGTTCCTTCTCGGCCTGTGCCTCCTTCTTGGCGGCTTCACGCTGCGAATCGGCCTTGTCCTGCTGTGCCCGACCCTCGCCGCGCAGGTCGTCGTCTCCGAAGACAGCGCCGGCGGCTTCCTTGGCCTTGCCCTTCACACCTTCGGCAGCCCCTTCGACGCCTTCCCGGAACCCGCTCTTGTCATGCTCGGACATGGGATGTACCTCCGATATCGGAATTGATGGACGACCCGGACCTACCCGCGAGTAGCAGAGCGAAACACCCATCTGGCTACGACCGGGACCATCGAGCGGACCGCCGGTTGATCCCGGTGCAGCGGGGTATCCGGCCCCTAGCCCGCACTGCCGGTCCAATCAGGAGTCGCCATGCTCTGCTGTGTCGCCGTTCGCCGAGGTGTTCCGCCTTGGCCACAGACATCGGTGTAGTGAATGCGGTTGCGGCGCAGCAGCATCGAGGGAGTCGGCATTGTTCGACGACGACGTGGGCGGGGCTTCACCTACACCACGACCGCCGGCCACGTGGTGGATGACGAGCAGACCTTGCAGCGGATCCGGGCGCTGGCGGTTCCACCGGCGTGGCGCGCGGTGTGGATCTGCCCGTATCCCAACGGTCACATCCAGGCGGTGGGGCGCGATGCGGCGGGCCGAAAACAGTATCTCTACCACGAGCAATGGCGGCGCGAACGCGACGAGGAGAAGTTCGATCGCGTCCTCGACATGGCGACCCGGCTACCGGCCATGCGCGAACGACTGCGCACCGATCTGCGTCGCCGGGGACTCGGCGAGCATCGGGTGCTGGCCGCGGCGATCACACTGCTCGACTCGGGCGTGCTGCGCGTCGGCGGTGAGGAGTACGCCGAAACAAACGGATCGCACGGCGTCGCGACGTTGCAATGCGACCATGTCCGGATTCACGGCGAGACTATTTCGCTCGATTTCCCGGCCAAGAGCGGTATCCGATGCCGCGCCGAGGTCTGCGACGCCTTGCTGGCAAAAGCGTTGCGGGCCTTGTCGATCGACCGCGACGGCACACAGCGCCTGTTCGTTCATCGCGACGCCACCGGCCCGCACGAAATACACGCCGACGCCGTCAACGCTCGCTTCCGGGAGCTCACCGGCCCGGAGTTCAGCGTCAAGGATCTTCGCACCTGGCAGGCCACCGTGTTGGCCGCCGCCGGACTTGCGACCGTGTCCCGGCCGAACTCGGTTCGTGGCCGCAAAACCGCTGTGCGGCACGTGCTGTCGGACGTGGCCGAGCTCCTCGGCAACACTCCCGCCGTGGTGCGCGCCTCCTACGTCGATCCGCGAGTGATTCACGCCTACGAGGAGGGCGCCTCGATCGCCGCCGCCGTCCGCCGCGCGCGACGCGCCGCCACCGGCGACGCACAGCGCGACATCGTCGATCGAGCCGTCATCCGCCTGCTGCGGCATGCGGCGCATCAATCGGCGCCTACCGGGTAGCTCGTCGGTATCGCAATCGACGACAGGAGCGAGCCGTGACCAGATTCGGATACACGCTGATGACAGAGCAGAGCGGGCCCCGCGAACTCGTCGAGTACGCGATGGCCGCCGAGCGAGCCGGATTCGATTTCCTGGTCAGCAGCGATCACTTCTCCCCCTGGCTCGACGAGCAGGGCCACGCACCGCATGCGTGGACGATGCTCGGAGCAGTCGCGCAGGCCACCGAGTCGATTCCATTGATGACCTATGTGACCTGCCCGACCCTGCGCTACCACCCGGTCATCGTGGCCCAGCAAGCTGCCACCTTGCAGATCCTCTCCGGTGGCCGTTTCACCTTGGGCTTGGGCAGTGGGGAAAGCCTCAACGAACACGTGGTGGGCGCGGGCTGGCCGGGCCTGGCCGAACGCCACGAGCGTCTGGAGGAGGCGATCGGCATCATCCGTGCACTGAATTCGGGTGGGACGGTCAGTCGCCACGGGCATTGGTACCGGGTCGATTCCGCCCGCATCTGGGATCTGCCGCCGGATCCGGTCCCCATCGCCGTAGCGGTGTCCGGGGCGCATTCGGTACAACGGTTCGCCCCGCTGGCGGATGAAATGATCAGCACCGACCCCGACGAAACCGTCGTCCGTTCGTGGCGCGAGGCCCGACCCGGCAACGCCGCGACACGGGTGACCGGACAGGTACCGATGAGCTGGGATACCCACCGCGACAAGGCTGTTCAGCGCGCGCACGAACAGTTCCGGTGGTCGACCGGCGGCTGGGACGTCAACGCCAATCTGCCCACCACCGACGCCTTCGCCGCGGCGACCCGACTCGTCCGGCCCGAGGATGTCGCCGATTCGATCCCCTGCGGCCCGGATCTCGACGCGGTCGTCGAGGCCGTACGCCCCTACCGGGAGGCAGGGTTCACCGACATCGCAGTGGTGCAGGTCGGAGACGAGGCACAGCAGCGATTCCTCACCGAAGCCGCGGGACCTTTGCTGGAGAAGCTGCGGGCAGCCGACTCGTAGCTGTTTCCGCCGACCTCGCCGGGGTAGGCGGTGGGAAGAACCGACAACCCGAGGAGATCCGAATGAGCACCGTCACCGCGTCGGCCAACGTCGACGTCCCCTTGCACACCGCCTACAACCAGTGGACCCAGTTCGAAACGTTCCCGCAGTTCATGGAAGGCGTGCAACAGGTCGATCAACTCGGTCCGACCCGCACCCACTGGAAGGTCAAAATCGGTCCGGTGGAACGCGAATTCGACGCCACCATCACCGAACAACATCCCGACGAGCGCGTCGCCTGGCATTCCGACAGCGGTCCCTGCCACGCCGGTGTCGTTACCTTCCACCGCATCGACGACGACACCACCCGCGTCATCACCCAAATGGACATCGACCCCGAGGGATTCGTCGAGAATGTCGCCGACAAGACCGGCCTGCTCGACCACCGGGTGAAGGGCGATCTGCGCCGGTTCAAGGAATTCATCGAAAACCAACAGCATGAGACCGGCGCGTGGCGCGGTGACGTTCCCCGCCCCGGACAGTGAATCCCTAGCAGGACATGATCGACGGAGGAGTCGCGATGACCGGACTGACCGCACTGGCCTTGGTCTGCACATTGAAGAAGTCACCCACGCCATCGAGCAGCGATCTCATCGCGCAGCAGGTCCTCGACGAACTCGCGACTCATGACGTCAAGGGCACGACTGTGCGCTTGGTCGATTACGACCTCGCGCCCGGAATCACCGCCGACGAAGGTCCCGGGGATCAGTGGCCGATTATTCGCGAACAGATCCTGGCCGCGGACATCCTGCTGGTCTCCACCCCGACTTGGCTGGGCCACATGTCCTCGGTCGCACACCGCGCCCTGGAAAGGCTCGACGCCGAACTGTCCAACACAGATGATTCCGGGCGACCGATCCTGACCGGCAAGGTCGCCACGGTCGCCGTCGTCGGCAATGAGGATGGCGCACACAACATTTGCGCCGACCTCTTCCAGTCACTCGACGACCTCGGTTTCAGCATCCCAGCCCAGGGCTGCACCTACTGGAACGACCAGGCAATGGGCGGCACTGACTACCGCGATCTCGACGAGACCCCCTCGGCGGTCGCCGACGCCACCGCCGCCCTCGCCCGCAACGCCGCACACCTCGCCAAGCTACTGACCGAGCGCAACTATCCGGGAAACCAGGCCGTAGGCAATGCAGGGCGTTCGGTCGGGCCAACTTGTTGAGTGACGCACCGGCGAGGCCGATTTGGACGGAAAACCTTCGCTCATGCGCCACTCAACAAGGGCGAAGGGGGCGGCGGCGGTGAGTGCATTCGGCGGGTGCCGGATCGGCACGGGCGGTGGAACTTTGAGTGGCTCGCGGCGGCAGGTTCGATCACCGCGATCGGCGGCGGTGCAGGATGTTCTCCTCGCCACGCGGTATGGTCCCGACCATGACCGATGAACGACTGACCGGTCGATTATGTTGGGGTACAACGGCTTGGCTCGTGCTGTACCGAATCCGCGAAGGCTGGCGGCTCCCCGGACTCGCATCCTGATTCAACGCAGCAGGCCCGGAACCTGGTGGTTCCGGGCCTGTTGCTCAGCCCGCCAGCGCGGGTAGCCGTGCGCTGCCGAAGCGCAGGGCGGGATCCTCGATCGGGCCCTTGCGCAGGCGCGTGAGGTCCGACGCGTAGGTCATCGTCACCGTCCATGGGCCCGACGTGCCCTGCTTGGGTAGGGCGCCGGCCGCGCGCTGGACGTAGCCGGCGTGGAAGTCCAGCAGTGGGCGACGCTCGACGGTCTCGTCCGCGACCGGCTCGACGGTGTCGTAGCCGCGCTCGTCCATCAGGGCCAGCATCCGGCACAGGTGCTCGCACACCAGATCCAGCTTCAGCGTCCACGACGAGTTGGTGTAGCCGATGGCGTAGCCGAAGTTGGGCACGCCGCTGAGCATCATGCCCTTGAACGCCAGCGTCTCCCCCACGTCGATGGGCGCGCCGTCCTTGCTCAATCGAATTCCGCCGAAGGGCAACAACTTCAGGCCGGTGGCGGTCACGATGATGTCCGCCTCGAGCTGCTTGCCGGACTTCAACGCGATGCCGTGCTCGGTGAACCGTTCGATGTGATCGGTCACCACGTCGGCCTTGCCCTGGCGAATGACCTTGAACAGGTCACCGTCGCGCACCGCGCACAGCCGCTCGTCCCACGGGTTGTAGCCCGGCTTGAAGTGCACGTCGACGTCGAATCCGCGCGGCAGCAGCGCCTTGTTCACCTCGCGGATGATGCGGCGCGCCACGGCCGGATGCCGTTGGCTCACTTCCCAGATCAGGCGCTGCCGGGCGATGTTGAGCCGGCGGGTGGCCCAGTACGCGGTGTGATCGGGCAGCAGTTTGCGCAGGGCGATGGCGACATAGTCCTTGCCGGGCAACGGGATCGCGTAGGTCGGTGAGCGCTGCAGCATGGTGACGTGCGCGGCGTCGGCGGCCATGGCGGGCACCAGCGTCATCGCGGTCGCGCCGCTGCCGATCACCACCACGCGACGGCCGCGATAGTCGAGATCCTCGGGCCAGAACTGCGGGTGCACGATCTGTCCGGTGAAGGTCTCCTGGCCTTCGAAGTGCGGTGCGTGGCCTTCCTCGTAGGAGTAGTAACCCGCTGCGCTGAACAGGAATTGGCAGGTCATCTCCTCGATGCGGCCGGTGGCGACCTGCTGCACCCGCACGGTCCAGCGTCGCTGCTCGGTCGAGAAGTCCGCGCTGAGCACCTTGTGCCCGAAGCGGATGTGCGGCATGAGCGCGTCCTCGGCGACGGCCTCGTCGAGGTAGTCGAGGATCTCCTGGCCGTCGGCGATCGCGTAATCCTTTGTCCACGGCTTGAATTCGAAGGCGTAGGTGTGCAGGTCGGAGTCCGAGCGGATGCCGGGGTAGCGGAACAGGTCCCAGGTGCCGCCGATGCGGTCGCGGGCGTCCAGGAGCACGAAGGACTTGCCCGGCAACAGCTTCTTCAGATAATGGCCCATGCCGATGCCGGAGAGCCCGGCTCCGACGACCAGCACATCCACATGTGTCGCCCGACTCTTCCGAGACCCCGTCTTCGGCTGGCTGCTCATCGTACGGTCCTTCTTTCCTTCGAGCTGAAATGGTCCGAGCGGGCCGCGCATTCGAGGCCCGGCCAGGTGGTGAACTTGACCCGCGGGCGATCGGTCGCGGCACCGAGCGCGGATTCGGCGGCGTCGATGGCCCGCCATCCCGCCATGCCGGTCGCGTGCGGGGCACGGCGGGCGAGGATCGCATCGAACATGCGTCGCGTACCGCCCGGCGTGGGCAACAGGCCGCGCTCGAGATCGTCGAGCAGTGCGGCCACCGTTTGCTCGGCGCACACCTTGTTGGTGCCGATATAGCCGGACGGGCCGCGTTTGGCCCAGCCCGCCACGTACACGCCCGGCCGCACCCGGCCGTTCTCGTGCGGGATGATGCCCGCGACCTCGTCGAAGGGCAGACCGGGCAGCGGCCGCGCCCGGTGCCCGATCGCGTGGAGCACCAGGCCGGTATCGATGACCTCGGTGTCGACACCCGATTCCGCACGAGTGCAGTAGATTTCGATGCCGTTGACCCGGTCCGATCCGGTCAGGCGCACCGGTGCGGCATGGAACTTCAGCACGATCCGGCGGGCCGCGCCCGTGCCCGGCCGGGCCGCCAGTTCGGCCAGCAGCGCGGTCTTGGCGTCGACCGCTTCGATCGGAACGCCGCCGTTGTCGACGCACACATCGACATCGGGCAGTCCGGCCAGGCCGATCAGTTCGGCGATGGTGCAGGCCGCCGATTCCGGCCCGCGCCGGCTCAACACCACCACCTCGCGAATCTCGCTGGCGCGCAATGCCTCGAGCGCATGGTCGGCAATGTCGGTGTGTGCCAGACGGTCCGGGTCCGCGGTGAGGATGCGGGCGAGGTCCAGAGCGACATTGCCGTTGCCCACCACCACCGCCCGCGCGGTGGCGAACGAGGCGGGTGCGGTGACGTGATCGGGATGGCCGTTGTACCAGGCCACCAGATCCGAGGCGGGCACACTGCCGGGCAGCTGCTCACCCTCGATGCCCAGAGCCTTCGGAGTCGGCGCGCCGACCGCGTAGACGACCGCATGGTAGTGGTCGGCCAGCTCGCCGTGGGACACGTCCACGCCGACCTCCACGCCCAGGTGATAGGTGAAGCCCGGCTGACCCTCGATCGCGCCGAACAGCCGGGCGATTCCCTTGACCGCCTGGTGATCCGGAGCCACACCGGACCGCACAAGTCCGTAAGGCGTTGGCAGACGGTCGAATACGTCCACCGAAACCCCGACATTCGTGAGCAGCTCATCGGCGGCGAACAGTCCGGCGGGACCGGCTCCGACCACCGCGACCCTGATCGGGCCGTGCGGGGCCAGCTTCCGTTTCGGCGGCACGATCGCGAGCGGCGTGCGGTCGGCGTGCGGATTTTCCTCGTAATAGGCCGCGTTGAGCTCGAGGAACGGCAACTCCGCCGGGGTCAGCGTGGTGTGCGGGACGATCGCGTCCACCGAGCAGGCGGTGGCGCAGTTGCCGCAATCCACGCAGGTGCGCGGGTCCACGTACAGCATCTCGGCGGTGGCGAAACCCGGTTCGCCCGGTGCGGGATGGATGCAGTTGACCGGGCAGGCAATGACACAGGAGGCGTCGTTGCAGCACGGCTGGGTGACGACGTAGGGCATCTCAGGCCGCCGGCCGCTGAGCGGGCTCGCTGCGGAAGCGCGAGGACGGGCCGTCGATGCCGAGCAGTTTCCACACGCGCGCCGAGATCGGGTTCATCAGCCGGGCGTCCTCGGCGAGACCCCGGACGTCGGCGAAGACGTCGTGCAGTTGCTGCCTGGAATCGGGAATATCCCAGAAGGCCTCGCGGATAACGCTTCTCGGGATGTCCAGCGCGGCGGTCATCTCCTTCGGCGGGATGACGATCACGTCGCACAGCACTCGCATGATGATCGGGAAGGCGAGCGACAGGAACGCCCGGCGCGCGGGCGGGAAGCTCGCCACCGTCTCGCGCAGGTACCGGTGGGCGAAGGAGATGTGCCGGGCCTCCTCGGCAACGTGGATCTGCATGATCCGCTCGATCAGCGGGTGCAGCGCGATTCCCGAACGCAGATACGCCTTCTGGATGTGATCGATCGGCTCCTCACCCGCCAGCACCCCGGTCCAGAACAGCTCCGGCACCAGCTTGCCCGCCAGGGAGACGAACGGCCCCGCATGCCGGAACCACCGCCGCGCCCCGGGCACGTCGGCCCCGGACCGGTTGACGAACTCCTGGAACATCTGCGTGTGATGGCATTCCTCGGTCGCCTCGTGCGTCACGTACCGGAACTCCGGCCTGCCATTGGGCATATCCATGACGAACGCCATGATCCCGCCGATCAGGATCTCTTCGAAGGTGCGCCCGACCTTGCAGACATTGGCCTGCCGCCAGATCCCGATCTCGATCTGCCGTTCCAACGGCAGGGCCAGATACCAGGGATGCCTGCCCAGCGGATCCACCGCGGGCAGCACCCAGCGCGGATCACCACGATCGATCACGTAGTCGGGATTGTCCCAGTCGATATCGGTGAAGGCATCGAAATGAACGCTCACCGACGCCGCGGACAGGGTCCGCACGGCCTCGTCGAATGTCTGTGTCGCGGTCATGTCACTCCAGATAATCCGGCGGCCGAATGGGCCGCATTTATGTGTTACCGAGAGTTGCACCTTCTTCTATCGGGGCCAACACGCCGAAGGGCACACACTTTCGGGCCTTTCGGCCCTGATCGATAGGGACCATCCCGGCCCACGGCATCCCGGAAGCCACCCGCATCTCCCCGGCGGCTCTTCACCGATCAGAGATCGGAACCAGCCGTGCCCCGCGAACGCACCGAGGTAATGGCGTTGGGGCAGTCCGGAAGGCAGGACGAGTACTCCCGCACCGAGCAGTGCGACCAGCGACGGCTCGATGTGGATGCGCCCGCGGTGGTGACCAAGGACTCCGATGATCAGGCGCAAAGCCCGTTTGTAATCGATTGCGCGACACGAACACTCGAAGAATGACCATGAAAGACGAAACTCCCCGCGCCGCAACCGAACACCGGATCCCGTCCGTGACGGCCGGAACCCTGCAGGTGGCTGCGGGCGTCACGATTGCGGCACTGCTGGCCGCCGGACCTGTTCTCGGGAGCTGGGCCGTAGGCGTTCTCACCGGCATCGCCGCCGCCGTGCTCGCCACACAGGGCATCGCGACGCTGACATGGCCCGGGCGGCCGAAGCATGACTGGATGACGGTGACGGCCATCGTCGCCGACGGCGCTGTCGTGCTGGCGGCCATGGTCGTGCTCGGAATGCACTGGCGGCAGACAACTCTCGCCGGAGGCATACTCGGACTGGGCGTGATTGTGGCGGTGTCGATTTCGGCCCTCGCGATCGCCATGGCCTCGACACTGGAATGACGACACTGGAATGACGTGGAAGACGGCAACCGATTCAGGAGGACTTTCGCCGGTCGTCGTCGGCGACACGGTCGAGGAGGCTGTTGATCGCGGCGGGGGCGAGCACTTGGTCGAGGATCATTGCGGCGCAAGCCTGGACACCGGAGGGGGCGTCCGGGGCGCCCGGCTCGATACGCAGCGACCGGGTCGCCAGGGCCGAGGAGAGTTGGTAGATGCGTTCACGCATGCCGGCGGCCAGCGGTTCGAAGGCGTGGGACAGGTCGCCGCGGACCACGATCGCGGCGGGGTTGAGCAGGTTGACCGCGGCCGCCACCACCTCGCCGATGCGACGGCCCGCCTCGCGCACCAATCGGAAGGCATCCGGGTCGCCTTCACGGGCCAGCTCGGCCAGCGCGGGCAGGCCCGGCACGGAACGGCCGAGATCGGCGAATTGTTCGAGTAGTGCCCAACCCGCCGCGACGGTTTCCAGACATTGCCGATCGCCGCAGTGGCACAGCCGATCGCCGGCGTCGCCGACTTTGATGTGCCCGATCTCGCCCGCCGCGCCCAGGGCGCCGTGTTGCAGGCGACCGCCCGCGATGATGCCGACCGAGATACCGGTGGACACCTTCAGGACCAGTAGGTCGCCGAGGTCCGCGCGGCGCGTGTGTTCGGCCAGGGCCAACACATTCACGTCGCTGTCGACGCGAACCGGGACATCGAAACGCGCCCCGAAGAATTCGGCCACCGCTACGGTGTCCCGTCCCGCGAGGCTCATGCTGTGCCCGGTGGTCACATCGACCACGGAAGGCACGCCGACGCCCACACCGTGCACCAGATTTCCGGGAGCCGCGGCGAGCAGTCCTTCCAGATGTTCTGCGGCGGTGGCGAGTACGGACTGCATGTCGCCGACCGGCGGCACTTCGAACGCGGTTTCCGCGAGCACCCGCCCGGCGAGATCGCACATCGCGATCTGCGCACGGCTGGCTCCGATCGACACGGCCAGGACGGTCCCGGATTCAGGGTTGAACGCGAGCCGCCCCGGTGGGCGGCCACCGGTCGACGCGCCCTCGGCCTGCTCGGCGATCAGCCCGCAGTCGAGCAGCTGGTCGACCCGAGCCGTCACCGCCGTCCTGGACAGGCCCGTCAGCCTGCGAATATCCGCCCGGGTGATGTCGTCACGACCACGGATGAGGTCGAGAACGTCACCGGTCGACGTCCCTGGTGTCGCTATCGGTCGACCCATCCCCACACCTCCGCGTTCCGGTGGACGCACTCCGCTGCCGAGAACACAGTATCGGTCCTGTTCAGCCGATCACTCCTCAAGTTAGGTCTCTCGAGAACAAAAGTTTGCTTGCAAAAGATCCTAAGCGGCTTTAACGTTCCGTGTGCTTGCTCACGCTGTACATCCCTAGGAGCCCCGCTATGTCGGCCCCCTCCCCCATCCCTTCGTGTGACATCGTGGTTTTCGGCGGCACCGGCGACCTCGCCGTCCGCAAACTGCTTCCAGCCCTGTACCTGCGCGACCGCGACGGTCAACTGCCCGAGGACACCCGCATCATCGCGGTGTCGAGAGCGGGTCTCGACGACGTCGGCTATCGCGTCAAGATCCACGGCGAGCTGGGTCAATTCCTCCCCGCCGACACCTACGACGCCACCGCGGCCCACACCTTCGCGCGGCGGCTGCACCACATCACCCTCGACGTGCTCGACGATCGCGACCCGGACGCCGCCTGGTACGACCTGGCCGCCGCGATACCCGACTCGAACCGGACCCGGGTCTTCTACCTTGCCTGTGCCGCAACACTTTTCGGACCGATCTGCACCGGACTGCACCGGTCCGGGCTCATCACCGCCGCGTCCCGGGTGGTGCTCGAGAAGCCGATCGGCACCGATCTCGCCTCGGCGCGACGGATCAACGACGAGGTCGGCGCGGTATTCGCCGAGGAGCAGATCTTCCGGATCGACCACTACCTCGGCAAGGAGACCGTGCAGAACCTGCTGGTGCTGCGCTTCGCCAACGCGATGTTCGAGCCGCTGTGGAACTCCGGCGCCATCGACCACGTGCAGATCACCGTCAGCGAGGCCCTCGGGGTCGGCGGGCGCACCGGCTATTACGAGAATTCCGGCGCGCTGCGCGACATGGTGCAGAACCACCTGCTGCAGTTGCTGTGCCTGGTCGCGATGGAGCCGCCCGCGCGACTCGACCCCGAAGCCGTCCGCAACGAGAAACTCAAAGTGCTCCAGGCGCTCCAGCCGCTGCACGGCGCCGAGGTCCACCGATTCACCGTGCGAGGGCGCTATACGGCCGGCGCCATCGACGGACAACCGGTGCCCGGATACGCCGAGGAGATGCACGGAAGGCCCAGTGGCACGGAGACTTTCGCGGCCCTGAAGGTCGAGATCCGGAACTGGCGCTGGGCCGGGGTGCCGTTCTATTTGCGCACCGGCAAACGGCTCGACCGCACCGCCGCCGAGATCGTGGTGCAGTTCCGGGAGGTCCCGCACTCGGTGTTCCCAGGAATCGAGGACTCCGAACTCCCGCCCAATCAACTGGTGCTGAGGTTGCAGCCCGACGAGGGTGTGCACCTTCGGCTGGTCACCAAGGAGCCGGGCCCGGGTGGGCTTCGATTGCGTTCGGCCCCTTTGAATCTCAGTTTCGCCGAAACCTTCCGTTCCCGGCTGCCCGACGCCTACGAGCGACTGCTCGGCGACGTCATGCGGGGCAATCCGACCCTGTTCATGCGCCGTGACGAGATCGAGGCGGCGTGGTCGTGGATCGAGACCATTCTCGCGGCATGGTCCGAACTCGACCAGGCGCCGCGCCCCTATGCGGCCGGCAGCAACGGACCGGCCGCGGCGATCGCGCTGATCGAACGCGACGGTCGCACCTGGCATGAGGAGAACCAGTGAGCATCCATCCTGTCCTGGCCGAGGTCACCACGCGGATCGGTGAGCGCAGCGCGGCGAGCCGCACCGCCTATCTGGACCGCATACGCGCGGCTCGCTCGATCGCGCCCGCGCGAATGTCGTTGGCATGCAGTAACTTCGCACACGGATTCGCCGCCTGTTCCCCTGCGGACAAGCTGAAACTGCACGGTGACTCCCACCCCGATATCGCCATCGTGTCGGCCTACAACGACATACTCTCCGCGCATCAGCCCTACCGCGCCTATCCGGAGGTGCTGCGCGCCGCGGTCGCGAGCGTGGGCGCGGTGGCCCAGTTCGCCGGTGGAGTTCCCGCCATGTGCGACGGCATCACCCAGGGGCGCGCGGGGATGGAGCTGTCGCTGTTCAGCCGGGACGTGATCGCGATGTCCACCGCGATCGCCCTGGCGCACGACATGTTCGACGGCGCCCTGCTGCTCGGCGTCTGCGACAAGATCGTTCCCGGCCTGCTGATCGGCGCCCTCGCCTTCGGGCACCTGCCGATGATCCTGGTACCGGCCGGTCCCATGCCGTCCGGCCTGCCGAATGCCGAGAAGAGCCGGATCCGGCAACTGCACGCCGAGGGCAAGGCCGATCGCGCCGACCTGCTCGCCGCCGAGGCCGCGAGCTATCACTCCCCGGGCACCTGCACGTTCTATGGCACCGCCAACTCCAATCAGCTGTTGATGGAGGTCATGGGCCTGCACCTACCGGGCTCCAGCTTCGTACCGCCGAACACCCCGCTGCGCGAAGCACTGACCGCGGCGGCGGGCCGCCGCATCGTGGAACTCACCGCGATACGCGACGGCAGCGCGGCGATCGGCGAGATGCTCGACGAACGCGCCCTGGTGAACGGCGTGGTCGCGTTGCTCGCCACGGGCGGATCGACCAATCACACCATGCACCTGGTCGCGATCGCCGCCGCCGCCGGAATCGATCTGCGCTGGGACGATTTCGCCGAGCTGTCGGCCGTGGTGCCCACCCTGACCCGGATCTATCCCAACGGCACCGCGGACATCAACGCCTTCCACCACGCCGGTGGCACCGCGTATCTGATCGGCCAGCTGCTCGACGCGGGTTTGCTCCACGACGACGTCACCACCGTGGCCGGACCGGGTCTCGGAGCCCACTACCGCTCCGTCCCGGACCTGGCTGACGGCGAACTGACCTGGCGGACAAGCCCTTCCGACAGCACGGATACGACGGTCCTGCGACCCGCGAAGGATCCGTTCGCTCCCGACGGGGGCCTGCGCGTGCTCACCGGCGCGCTGGGCCAGGCGGTGATCAAGGTTTCGGCGGTGCGGCACGAGCACCGCGTGGTCCGCGCCCCCGCAAGGGTTTTCGAGACGCAGGAGGATTTCCTGACCGCGTTCCGGGCCGGAGAGCTGAACCGAGATGTCGTGGTGGTGGTCCGCTTCCAGGGCCCGCGCGCGAACGGCATGCCCGAATTGCACAAGCTCACACCCGTATTGGGGGTTCTCCAGGACCGCGGGCACGCCGTCGCACTCGTCACCGACGGAAGGATGTCGGGCGCTTCGGGGAAGGTGCCCACCGCGATGCATCTGACCCCCGAGGCAGCGGCCGACGGACCGCTGGCCCGCGTCCGTGACGGCGACATCATCGACCTCGACGCGAACGAGAGCAGACTCGACCTCATCGTCGATCCCCTCGAATTCGCGGGTCGACGCCCCAGCCCCACCGCCGGAAGCGACCGGGGAACCGGACGAGAGTTGTTCGCCCCCTTCCGTTCCGCTGTCAGTCCGGCAGACCGCGGCGCTTCCGTCTTCGGAGCCGCCTGATGGCCGCGCCCGCCGTCGCCGAGACCCGGCTGGTGGCCGACATCGGCGGTACCAACGCTCGCTTCGGTCTCACCACGGGCGCGCGCTCGGAACCTCAGGAGGTCCGAATCCTGCGCAGCAACGACTACCCCGATCTGGTCACCGCCATCGAGGACTACCTCAGCCGGATCCCGGATCTCGAGACTCCGGTCGCGGCCTGCGTCGCGGTGGCCGGGCCGGTGGACGGCGACCGGGTCCGGCTCACCAACGCGCGCTGGGACATCTCCATCGCCGATACGCGCGAAAGGCTGGGATTCCAGCACTTCGAGGTGATCAACGACCTCGCCGCGCTCGCGCTGGCCGTCCCGCAGCTGCCGTCCTCGGCCTTCGTGCCGATCGGCGCCGGGATACGCCGAGCCGACAGACCGCTGGCGGTCATCGGACCGGGCACGGGGCTCGGCGTCGCGGGACTGATCCGCCACCGGCGTTCCTGGATTCCGCTTCCGGGTGAAGGCGGGCAGGCAGCCCTCCCGATCGACACCGACCGCGAGGCGGAGGTCGCCCGGGTGCTGAGACAAGAGCACGGCACAGTGTGCGCGGAGACGGTCCTTTCCGGTCCCGGGCTGACCCGATTGCATGCCGCGCTGTGCCTGGTGGACGGTATCGCCCGCCCGTCGATGCGGGCGGAGTGGCTGTGCGAGAGCGCCCGTCGCGGCTGCGACTCCACGGCCCGCGAAACGCTCGAGATGTTCTGCGGAATGCTCGGCGCCTTCGCCGCCGGCATCGCTCTGACGCTCGGCGCCACCGGCGGCGTGCTCCTCGGCGGCTTCTTGCCCGATATCGCGGATATCCTCTCGGCCAGCGCCTTTCGACGCCGATTCGTCGGCATTCGTGCCGTGCCCGGCTATCTCGACCACGTCGCGACCGATCTCATCGTGGCGTCCACGCCCGCGCTGCGTGGCGCGGCCCACCGACTCGCTCAGCACCGATCTCCCGAGGACCACGCATGAATCCACTCGACATCTCACCTGTCATCCCCGTAGTGGTCCTCGACGATCCGGGAAAGGCGGTGCCCCTGGCGCGGGCTCTGCTCGATGGCGGCATCGGCATCATCGAGGTCACACTGCGCTCGGCGGCCGCGCTTCCGGCGATCGAGCGGATCGCGGCCGAGCTGCCCGATATGGCGGTCGGCGCCGGAACCATTCTCACGCCCGCACAGGCCGCCGCGGCGACATCGGCGGGGGCGCGATTCCTGGTCAGCCCGGGTGTCACCGCCACCCTGCTGCAGGCCCTCGCCGACACCGGGCTCCCCTGCCTTCCCGGCGTGTCCACGGTCTCGCAGATCCTCACCGTCCTCGAGCACGGCATGACGGACATGAAGTTCTTCCCGGCCGAAAGTTCCGGCGGCACAAAGGCATTGCAAAGCTTCAACGGCCCGCTACCGCACGTGCGATTCTGCCCGACCGGCGGTATCACACCGGCCACCGCGAGCGACTACCTCGCGCTGCCGAATGTCGGCTGCGTCGGCGGCTCATGGCTCACTCCGGACTCCGTGATCAACGACGCCGACTGGCCCCGGATCCGGCGACTGGCCGCCGAAGCCGCGGCTCTCCCGAGAGCCACTTCCTAGTCGGCACCCCGGCGGTGATCCTGCGCATGACGGAACGGTCCGTCGAGGGCCGCCCATTGCAGCAGCATGATGGTTTTGGCATCGGCGATCGCGCCGGTGCGGATCATCTGCAGGGCGCGGGTGAAATCGATTTCGACGGTGTCGATGTCCTCGCCTTCCTCGGCGATTCCGCCGCCGGTGGCCGGGCGGGCAGGGTCGTAGGGGGCGGCGAAGAAGTGGAGTCGTTCGGTGACGGAGCCGGGGCTCATGTAGGCCTCGAACACGCGCTGGATCGGGCCTAGGCGATATCCGGTCTCCTCGTGGGCCTCTCGGCGGATGGCCGCCTCGGGGTCGTCGTCGTCCAGGAGGCCGGCGGCGGTTTCCAGCAGCATGCCGTCGGGGTGTCCGTTGACGTAGGCGGGGAGGCGGAATTGGCGGGTCAGCAGGACGGTTCGGGTTTCGAGGCAGTAGAGCAGGACGGTGGCGCCGTCGCCACGGTCGTAGGTTTCGCGCTGTTCGCGGCTCCAATGGCCGTCGCGGTGCTGGTAGTCGAAGGTGGTGTTGCGCAGGACATACCAGTGGCACGACAGCAGTTCGACCTCGCGGATGCGGACCCGCGGGTTACCGGTGAGGCCGCGGCCGTGCTGGTCCAGGCCGGTGCGTCCGCGCCGGTCGGGGGTGTCGATGCCCGCGGTCATCGGGTCACCGCCCGCGCGCGGAAGGCCACCGCGTTCTCGGCCAGAAAGGATTCCAGCGTTCGAGGGGCACGGTCCAGGATGTGAGCGACGGTGTCGGTCGGATGTTCCGGATGGGTCAGGGTCAGTTGCTGGATTTCGGTGATGTGCGCGGCCAGCCAGTTCGGGAGTCCGGACCGCTCGATCAGGTGTGCGCGGAATTCGTCGGGTGGGAGGTCGACGTATCGAACCGGGGCCCCGCGCAGATCGCCCAGCATCTCCGCGATCCTCGGATAGCCGTAGGTCTGGGATCCGGTGAGAACATAGGCGCCACCGGCGATTTCGGTGCGCGTGAGCGCCGCCGCCGCGACCTCGCCGATATCACGGCAGTCGATGTAGTTGCAGGCGGCCGCACCCGAGCTGCCGACGATGACACCGTGCTCCGCGACTCCGGGAGCCAGGAGCAGCAGCTTCTGCATGAACGCGTAGGGCCGCAGGATCGTCGCGGCCATCCCGGTCGCCCGCAGCGCCTCCTCGATCGCGTAGTGCCAGCGCGAGACGGCCACCGGCGAATCCGGAGCGGCCATCGGCGCGGACAGTTTCACCACATGCCCGATGCCTTGTTCGGCGGCCACGTCGACGGCGCGAGCCTCGAGTTCGAGTTGCGCGGGGCCATTGGTCATGGTCAGGAACAGCTGTGCCGCACCGCGGAAAGCGGCCCGCAGCGACGATGAATCCGCCGCGTCGGCGTATCTGATCTCCGAGCCGGGGGCCGGCTGCGCCCGCACGAGATCGGGCCGTCGGCTCAACGCCCGGCAGGGCACGCCGAGTTCGGTCAGCCGCCCGATGAGAGATTCGGCGATCCGGCTGGTCGCCCCCATCACTGTGATCATTTGTCGCCCTTTCGAATCGTGGAACAACACCAGCGCCGGGTGATGATGACGGCCGCCAGCGCGGCGGCGATCGGGAAATCGATGCGGACCCGGTCGGGGAACGGCGGCACAGCCGCGAGGAGGACACCGATCGCGGCCGCTGCCGCTGCGGCGACGACTCCGAAGCCTGCGGCCAGCGCCCACGGCGCGGTCGTCCGCAACCACCGGTACCGAATCCCCATGTACCGCAGCCACATTCCGAGCAACAACGCGACGAACGCGGACGTCCCGGCAATCGAGGTCACCGCGGCCACCTGCAATTCCGTTCGCCCGGTGAGCAATCCGCCGATGCCGGCGCTCAACGCCGGAGCCAGGTACGCCACCGAGACCTCACGCCACAGCACGAAATCGGGCGATGTCGAGGTTGAACTCACCTAATTAGCTACCTAACTATATGGGCAGACCGAACCGCTGGGCGGTACCGGTCCGATCAGTCGTCGGTGAGCGCGCCGACCCCGCGGCTGATGCGCTCGAGCAGATCCAGGAAGACCTCGCGCTCCTCGCGGGTCAGCGCGCCGACCATCGACTGCAGGCGGCCGAAGTGCTCCGGCGCCACCTCCCGCAGCTTCTGCGCGCCGCGCGCGGTCAGCACCACCGTCACCGCGCGGCCGTCCTCGGCCGAGGCCCGCCGACACACCAGCCCTTGCTGTTCGAGCCCATCGATCAGTCCGGTAACCGTTGCGCGCGTGACTCCCAGGATGGCCGCCAGCCGCGACGGCGACAGCTCACCCTCGGCGTCTTCGAGCGCGGCCAGCAGTCGATACCGCCCGGCCGAGAGCCCGAACCGCGCGAAGTGCACCTCCGTCGCCTGCCCGAGCTTCGCCCCCGCCGCCAGCAGCCGCACCGCCACCAGCACGGCCCGGGGATCGACCTCGGATTCGAGACCATAGCGCCGCAATTGCGACCGCGCCTGCGCCAGCGTGGGAGCGTTCAGGTCTTCCGGATCCGTGGTCACGAATCTAATATGGCACCTAACTACATGGCCGTCAAAGTTACTCCGGTCACCGGGAAAGGCGCTCGCCCCATGAATCCACGCCTGACGGGCGTCCACCACTTGAAGATCCCTGTCTCCGATCTCCCGACCGCCATCGCCTGGTTCGAAACCGCCATGGCCGCAACCCATGTCCGCAAGTTCGATCACCGCCACCCCGACGGCACGGTCTTCGCGGTCATCATGTCGCTTCCCGGCGTGAACATCCCGCTCGAATTACGCCTGTCCCCCGCCGCGACCACGGCGGCCGCGGGCTCTGACCCGGTCACTTTCGGCGTGACCGACCTCGACGCACTACGCCGGTGGGTGACTCACCTGGACGGGCTCGGCATCGACCATTCACCCGTCACCACCGGCTTCATCGGCCACCTGATCGAATTCCGCACCCCCGACGACCTGTGTATCCGCCTCTACACCGACCCACCCAACGGATTCGCCGATGTCGAGATGCGCCCGGACCAGGTCGATTTCACGGGTTCACCGCTCAGCCCGGGGACGGATCGTTCCCCGGCCCGGCACTCGCCGTCGTGAGTGGTCGATCCGCCGGAACGAGCGGGTTCCGGCGGATCGCCATGCGTGATCGGCGTTTTCAGGAGCGGGACGCGCCGATCGGTTCGACGGTCGGGGCGGCCGACCCGCGCATGCTGCGGCGGACCGGGATCGCGGCGGCGATCACGGCGGCGAGCAGGGCTACCGCGGAGCCGATGACGAACACGACGCGGAAGCCGTGTTCGGTCGGGATGGAGTGGCCGCCGAGGGATACCGTCAGCTGGGCCAGGACGGCGCCGACGACCGCCGAGGAGACCGAGGTGCCGATGGAGCGCATCAGGGTGTTGAAGCTGTTGGCGGCGGCGGTTTCCGAGAGCGGGACCGCGCCCATGATGAGGGCGGGCATGGCGCCGTAGGCGAAGGCGACGCCCGAGCTGCAGACGATGGTGACCACGAGCAGACCCCAGACCGAGCCCATCAGCGGCAGGGCGATGCCGTAGCCGATAGCCATGACCAGGGCGCCGGTGGTGAGGGTGAACTTCGGGCCGCGCAGGGCCGAGAGTTTCGCGCCGACCGGGGAGATCAGCATCATCATCAGGCCGCCCGGGGCCATCCACAGGCCCATGGCCAGCATGGACTGCCCGAGGCCGTAGCCGAGGGCCTTCGGAAGCTGCAGCAGCTGCGGCACACTCAGTTGCAGGGCGTACATGCCGACGCCGAGGGCGATACTGGCGAGATTGGTGACCAGCACCTGCGGGCGGGCGGTGATCCGCAGGTCGACCAGGGGTTCGGGCGCGCGCAGCTCCCACCGGCCCCACACCAGCAGAACCAGGACCGACGTGGCGAACAGGCCCAGGGTCGCACCGCTGGTCCAGCCCCACGCGGCACCCTTGGACACCGGAAGCAGCAGCGCCACGAGGCCCGCGCCGAGCAGCAGCGCGCCCGGGAAATCGAAGCGCCCGCTCGACCCTTCGGCCGCGCCCTCGGGCACGAAGACCACCAGCAGTGCCGTGGCGACCGCGACCAGAACCGCTGCGACCCAGAACATTACGCGCCAGTTGCTGTACTGGGTGACCGCCGAGGCCAGCGGCAGGCCGAGCGCACCGCCGATGCCCAGCGACGAGCTGATCAGCGCGATGGACGCGCCGAGCCGCTGCGGCGGCATGACGTCGCGCAGCAGCGCGATGGCCAGCGGGATCACGCCGACACCGAGCCCCTGCAGGCCGCGGCCGACGATCATCGGCACCAGGGATCCGGCGAGCGCACAGGTCACCGAGCCGATGATCAGCGGCACGGTCGAGGCGATCATCATCCGACGCTTGCCGTACATGTCGCCGAGGCGCCCGGCGACCGGGGTGGCCACGGCCGCGACCAACAGCGTGATGGTGACGACCCACGAGGTGTTGGACGCCGTCGAGTTCAGGATTCGCGGCAGCTCGCCCAGCAGCGGCACCACCAGCGTCTGCATGAGCGAGGCGACGATGCCGGTATAGGCCAGCACCGCGAGAATGCCGCCGGTCCGCGGCGTGGCATCGGGTTGGGTCACGTGCATCTCCTCAGCACTACGAAGCAATCATGTGCACTATACACACTCAATGCATGATGCATATCGAGTGCGCCATACACATCACGTAGGGTGTAGGCATGGGCGCGCGGAACGGACCGCAGGTCGACGCCGATCAGTGGAAGGAACGGATTTGACCAAACCCACCGACTTGCTCGAGTTCGAGGCGATGCTCTTCGGGCGCTACAGCCTGATCTCACGCAAGGGCGACCACCGCCTCGACCGCAGCGCGTACACGATCCTGAGCCTGCTGCGCACCAATGGGCCGCTGTCCATCGGGCAACTCAGCGAGGCCCTCGCCCTGGATGTCTCCACGCTCAACCGCCAGACCGCCGCCATGATGAAATCCGGCTTACTGGAACGCATTCCCGACCCCGACGGCGGAATCGCGCGCAAATTCCGGGTCACGCCCGAGGGCGATGCGACCTTGGAAGACGAACGCGCGCAGAGTATTCGCCATCTCGACGCGATTCTCGCCGACTGGCCCGAGGAAGAAGTGGCGAACCTCGCTTCCTATCTCGAACGGTTCAATACGGCGATCGAGCGCTATCACGGCCGCCCCTGGCCACGACCGGCGGCGTCCGTATCCGGGCAACGCCGCCCGAACAAGTAACGATTCACGCCGAAAAGGGGACATTTCACGCCATCCGCCGCACGCAATCCCGAATTCGACCTGTCACGCCCCAAGCATTGGGGGGCAACAGAATTCGTGGCGTGGAGAATTTCCCCGCAGGTCCTACTGTTCGGTAGACATTCACGAACGAGAGGATCCGAATTGTCCATCAAGCGTTTGGCCGCAGGAACGTTTGTCGCGAGCGCCGCGGTGCTGATGCTCGGCACCGGGAACGCCCTCGCCGAGATCACGCTGGATCAGCCGTCGGCCACGCCGGAAGTGCAAGCGCCGCAGCCGATCGCGGGCTCGCCCTACACGGGCTCGCAGGGCTTCGTCCCGCCCGGCTGCACCACGGTGGCCGCCGCCGTCTTCTGCTGACGGCCGGCCGCGCGGTGACGGTGACGATCCGTCACCGCGCGGTGACGAAGCCCTGCTCGACCATCCAGTCGCGGGCCACGTCGGCCGGTTCGCGGCCCTCGACGTCGACCTTGCGGTTGAGTTCGGTGATCACCGGATTGGTGAGCAGGGCCGAGATCGGGGCCATGAGGGCAGCGATATCGGGGTGGGCGCGGTCGAAGTCGGCGCGCAGCACCAGGGCCGCGTTGTATTTCGGGAAGAACGAGCGGTCGTCCTTCAGCAGGACCAGGTCGAGCGCGGGGATGCGGCCGTCGGTGGCGGCCACCGAGCCGAAGCGGCATTGGCGGGCGTCGGCGGTGGCCTGGTAGACGAGGGCGTCCTGGACAATCTGCTTGTGGACCTTGCCCGGGTCGATGCCGTATTTGGCGGCCAGGCCGGGGAATCCGTCGGGGCGGACATTGAATTCGGTGCCGACGCAGGTGCCCGCGGCGGCGGGATCCTTGGCGATCAGGGCCGCGTAGTCGGAGATGGTGGTCACGCCGGTGTCCCGCGCGGTGCGACTGCTGGTCACCAACGCGTAGGTGTTGTTCATGGGGGCCATGTCGGTCCACACCATGGAGTGGGCGGCGCGGTCGGCGTCGCGGACCGCCTCGAACTGGCCGCGTTCGTCCGGGACGGGAGTCTCGCGGCCGAGGTAGTTCACCCAGCCGGTGCCGGTGTAGTCGTAGGCCACGTCGATCTGACCGTGCAACTGAGCGTCCCGAAGGCTGTTGGAGCCTTGGATATTCGTCAGGTCACGCACATTCGCCCCGGCGGCGGACAGCGCGAATTCGATCAGATAGCCGAGGATGTTCTGTTCGGTGAAGTCCTTGGAGCCGACGGTCACCGTCACCCCGTGCAGCGCGGGTATCGGGTGGATGCTGCCCGGGCCGACTCGCAGCGGCACGGCACTGCCGGATTCCAGACCGCATCCGCTCAAGAGCAGCAGAACCCCGATCACGGTGCAGCACAGCCACTTCCCCGGTCTCATCGCAGCCCCCTGGGCCCGAGGAACCGTTGGGCCAGCGCCCCGAGCCAGTCGACGAGCAGGGCCAGCGCGACCGCGAGCACCGCGCCGACCACCAGGGTGACGTTGTCGCGCAGCTTGTATCCGGTGTCGATCAGGATGCCGAGCCCACCGGCGCTCACCAGGAACGACAGCGTCGCGGTGCCGACGGCCAGCACCAGCGAGGTGCGCACGCCCGCCAGGATGTAGGGCACCGCGAGCGGAAATTCGATGCGCAGCAACACCGTTGCGGGCGACATGCCCTGTCCGCGCCCCGCGTCCACCACGGTCGGATCGACCTGTTGATAGCCGAGAATCGTATTGCGCAGCACCGGAAGCAAGGAATAGAACGCGATCGGGGCCACCCCTATCCAGAATCCGGTGGTGCGGGTGACCAGGTAGAACAGCACGATCAACCCGATCGCAGGGGCGGCGGCGCCGATATTGGCGATGCCGATGAAAACCGGTGCGAGACGGCGGAATCCCGGCCTGGTGACCAGTGTGCCCAGCGGCACCGCGACCGCGAGCACGATGGCCACCACAGCGATCGTGATCGCCACGTGCTGCCGGGTGACGGTCACGATAGTGGCCGCGTTCATGCTCGCCCGCTGCGTGGTGCTGAGTGTGCGGGTGAAGGCCCATGTCAGTACGCCGGCGGTGAGTACGGCGACGAACAGCGGCTGGACGAGCAGCCGCAGGCGTTCGGCGCGGCGCGCGGTCGCGGTGGCGGGCGGTCCGGTGACGGCGCGGGTGGTCATGCGGTCGGCCCGTGCTCGTCGCGCAGGGTCGCCAGATGCGCGACCAGGGTGTCGATCGTGATCAGGCCCGCGTATTCGCCATGCGCACCGGTGATCACGGCGGTCGCGGTCTGCTCGGCGAGCAGCGATTCGAGCGCTGCCTGCAGCGTCGACCGCGCCGACAGCGTCTGCGCGACCGGGCTGCCGACCTCGCGCAGCGACTGCGCGATCGCGAGCTGCCCGGCCGACACCCACCGCAGCGGCCGCCGCTGCTCATCCAGGATCAATGCCCACGGCCGGTCCCGGCCCGCGAGTGCCGCGCGCAAGACCTCGACGGATTCGCCCTCGACCGCGGTCGGGCAGTCTTCGAGTTCCACGTCGCCGACCCGCGTCAGTGTCAGCTGCTTGAGAGAGGCGTCCGCGCCGACGAACCCCGCGACCGTCTCATCGGCCGGACGCGCCAGGATGGCCGCCGGGGTGTCGTACTGCAGGATGCGTGATCCGTTGCCGAGCACCGCGATTCGATCCCCGAGCTTGACCGCTTCGCTGAAATCGTGGGTGACGAACACGATCGTCTTGCCCAATTCGGCCTGCAGGCGCAGCAATTCGTCCTGCAGCAGCCCGCGGGTGATCGGGTCGACCGCGCCGAAGGGCTCGTCCATCAACAACACCGGCGGATCGGCGGCCAGTGCGCGGGCCACCCCGACCCGCTGCTGCTGCCCGCCCGACAGCTGCCGTGGATACCGCCCCCGATAGGTCCCCGGATCCAGTCCGACCAGCTCGAGCATCTCGTCGACCCGTGCCGCGGTCCGCTTGCGATCCCAGCCGAGCAGCCCGGGCACGGTGGCGACGTTCTTGGCCACCGTCATGTGCGGGAACAGCCCGGCCTGCTGGATCGAATACCCGATGCCGCGCCGCAATTCGTCCGGATTCATGGCGGCGGCGTCGCGGTCGCCGATGGAGATGGTGCCGGAGCTGGGTTCGATGAGGCGGTTGATCATGCGCAGCGTGGTCGTCTTGCCGCAGCCGGACGGCCCGACCAGCACCACGATCTCGCCCGCGGGGATCGACATCGAGACCGCGTCCACGGCCGGATCCGGCTGGCCCGCATAGTATTTGGATACGGAATCGAGAACTATCCCGACACCGGACACGGAAGCCCCGCCGCTCATCGCAGCCCCTTCGAGGTGGTGAATCGTCCGACGAGCAGGAATACGCCGTCGAGCAGCAGCGCGAGCACGATGACCAGTACGGTCCCGGTCAGGGCCTGCGGCACCGCGTTCGGACTGCCGAGCCGCGACAACCCGGACAGGATGACATTGCCCAGCCCGGGCCCCTTCGCGTAGGCGGCGAGCGCGAGAATGCCCATGATCAGCTGGGTGCTCACCCGCATGCCGGTGAGGATCGCGGGCCACGCCAGCGGGAGTTCGATCACGGCCAGCACCCGCCACCGGTTCATTCCGACCCCGCGCGCGGCATCCACCACGGCCGGATCCACCGACGACAACCCGATGATCGCATTGCGCAGAATCGGCAGCAGCGCGTACACCACCAGCGCGGCGACAGTCGGTGCGACACCCAGCCCCAGCACCGGGATCAGCAACCCCAGCAGCGCGAACGACGGCACGGTCAAGATCGCGCTGGCGGCCGCCGTGGCCGCGGAGGATCCGAACGGACTGCGGTACACCAGCACCGCGACGATCACCGCCACCACGGTCGCGATCAGCAGCGACTGCACCACCGCCGACACGTGCAGATACGAATCGACGAGCAGCTGATGCCGCCGTGTCACCAGGAACCGCCAGAGCGCGTCCACAGAGTCCCCATCCCGTATCCCGCTGTCTCGGAGACTATCCCGGACGCGACGGCCCCATACCGGTAATGCGGCAACCGGCGTCGGCCGATCAGATCCTGCCGGTGGCTCCCCAGTCGAGATTGGCGGCCTCGGCGCGGTCGCCGTGCACGTAGTCCTTGAAGAGCTCTCTCGCCCGGAATCCGGCCACCTCACTGGCGTGCTCGAGTTCGAGCAGGTCCTGCCAGCGGTGTGCGCGGTCCAGCATTTCGGCGGCGAGCAGGGAGAGCGCGGGCAGCGGGCCCGCCGTGGCGGTGGCGATGAGGGCATCGCCGCCGAGGGTTTCGGCCCAGATCGCGCGCAGTTCCTCGGCGTCGCAGCGCTGGACGAACTCGACCACGCTGCGCGGTTTGCGCCCATTGGGCGGATCCATGACCAGCCGGATCGCCAAGTGCCGCTGCTGGTGTGCGAGGTAGTCGCTCACCGTCAGGGCCGGAGGCAGCGGGTGATCGCAGTCGAGCATCTTCTGGAATTCGGACCCATTGAGGGTGAACACCCATTCCGGCAGCCGCGGGCACACTTTGCGCGAGGGCATCCGCAGGGTCACGCTCTCGGCGACCGGAAGGTCGCCGACCTGCGCGGGCGGCGCGCCGACGGGTGCCGGACCCTGGGCCACGGCCTCCGTCGCGCGCCGCACCATCCGCCGCAGCCGAGGAAATCGGGAATCGTTGTCGGACATCATGAATCCTCCCCAATCCGGTGTGGCCCACGGGCCCCCGAATCCTCCACTCTAGCGAACCCGCGGTCGGTCCGGGTCAGGCTCCGGAGGCCAGGCGCAGGACCAGGGCGCCGGCGATGATCGAGGCGAAGGCGACCAGTTTCGGGGCGGTGATCTTCTCCTTGTAGATCAATGCGCCGAGGACGACGGTGCCGATGGAGCCGATTCCGGTCCAAATGGTGTAGCCGACACCGACATCCAGGGTGCGCAGGGCCAGGCTCAGGGTGAAGATGCCACCGGCCGCGGCGAGCAGGGTGAAGACCGACGGCCACAAGCGGGTGAAGCCCCGGGTGGCATTGGTGCCCAGCGCGAAGGCGATCTCGAAGACGGCGGCGATCAGCAGGTAGATCCAGGACATGACGGACTCCTCGGAAGATGTTCGGGCGTAAGCGGTTTCAGGCGGCGGGTGCGGCGGAGAACTTGTCGGCGATCTTCAGACCGAGGACTCCCCCGATGATCAGGACGAAGGCCAGCGCCTTGGCGGGGGTGATGGCCTCGTGGAAGACCACCGAACCCAGCAGCACGGTGCCGACCGAGCCGATGCCGGTCCAGACCGTGTAGCCGACACCGACGTCGAGGGATTTCAGCGCCAGGCTCAGGAAGAAGATGCCGCCCGCGGCCGCGGCCGCGGTGAGCAGGGACGGGCCGAGCACGGTGAAGCCGTGGGTGGCATTGGTCGCCAGGGCGAAGACGACCTCGAAGACGGATGCGATGAGCAGGTAGACCCAGGCCATGGGTATCGACCCCTTCAGTAGTTGTATGTATATGCAAGCACTTTCCGACGACAGAAAGCATGCATGTACATGTAAGCTTGTGTCAAGAGCGGGCAGACGAAACCCGTTCGGCCACCTGTCAGTTCGAGGAGTTGATCGATGTCATCGCAGGTCGAAGCCACGAAGACCAGCCCGGACACGCGGGCGTGGAACCGCATGCTGGTGTTGCACGCGCAGGTGGAGAACCGGCTCTCGAGCGCGCTGCAGCGGCGGCACGGGCTGGGACTGTCGGAGTATCGGGCGTTGAGCTTTCTCGATCAGGCCGACAACGACGAGCTGCGCATGCAGGAGCTGGCCGACAAGCTCGGCCTCAATCAGAGTTCGGTCACCCGGCTGGTCGGCCGGCTCAACGCGGCGGAGTTCACCTATCGCGATCTGTGCCCGGACGACAAGCGCGGGGTCTACACGGTCATCACCGACGCGGGCCGCACCCGCTATCAGCAGGCCCGCGCCACCTACGACGAGACGCTCAGCGCCGCGCTCGACGAGGCCGCGGCCGGTGACCCGGCCATTGCCGCGATCCTGGCCACCGCTCGCGAAACTGCTTGAGCCCGAACTACTTCGGCACCGTCGCGAGGATACGCGCGAGGATGTCGTCCACCTCGCCGGTGCCCTCGATGGTGGCGACCAGGCCGCGCGGACGGTAGTACTCGACGATCGGGGCGATGTTGGTGCGGTACAGGGCCAGTCGGGAGCGGACCACCTCGGGGTCGTCGTCGCGACGGTGCTCGATCGCGAAGCGGGCCGCGCAGCGTTCGAGGATGACCGTGTCCGAAACCTCCAGCTCGACAACACGATCCAGCATCCGTCCGGTGCGGGTCAGCAGTGTGTCCAGGGCTCGGGCCTGCGCCAGGGTGCGCGGGTAGCCGTCGAGAATGAAACCCCGGGACGCATCGGCCTCGGCGAGGCGCTCGTCGAGCATCTTCAACACCAGATCGTCGGGGACCAGACCGCCGGATTCCACCATCTGTTCGGCCTCGCGGCCCAGCGGGGTGCCCGCCGCGACGGCGGCGCGCAGCAGTTCACCGGTCGAGATGTGCGCGATGGCGAGCTCGTCCTTCAGCAGTTTCGCCTGCGTGCCCTTGCCGGATCCGTTGGGGCCCAGAATAACCAAACGCATTGGGGCGCTTCCCTTCCGTCGAACCTCGAGGGTATCGGTCAGGACCGATCGGTGCCGAGTGAGGCCAGGATATCGGCCGGGCGGTCGACGAACAGCAGATGACCCGCCCCATCGACGAGGTGGAGTTCGCCGTGCGGGAGCGCGGCCGCGAGCCGGTGGGCGTCGTCGACGGGGACATTGCCGTCGGCGTCGCCGTGCCAGATCTGCACGGGCACGGTCACTTCCGCGAGAGTGAAGCCCCAGTCGCGGGTGAAGACCAGGCGGATGTCGGTGGCGAAGCCGCGGCTGCCCTGTTCGAAGCTGCGGCGCAGGTTGGCCTCGAGTTTGGCGGTCAGGTCGGGGTCGCCCTCGACGCGGTCGCGGTCGACCGGCGCCATTTGCGCGACCAGTCCGGCGACGCCCTTCTGGCGGCGGATCACCAGTGACATCTCCATGGCCATCGGGTGCACCAGGAACGGCACGCGCCGAAGCACATTGAGTCCGCGGCGACGGCGGCGGGCCACCGGGTCCAGCTCGGCGGCATCGGCCTGTTCGCCCGGCGGCGCGGGCGCGGAGACGAGCGCGACTCCGGTCACGCGATCGGGCAGCCGGGCGGCGATGGCCAGCGCGAAAGGCCCGCCGCCACTGACCCCGATGACGGCGAAGCGGTCCAGTTCCAGCCGATCCGCCAGCGCGGCCACGGTGTCGACCCAGTCGACCACCCGCTCCCCCGCCGGTAGCGACGACTCGGCCATGCCGGGACGGTCCACCGCCAGGATCCGTCTTCCCGCGGCGGCGCCGGCTTCGTCGAAAGCCTCACCTTCCAAATGTGTTCCGGGTACGCCGTGGCAATACAGCACCGGCGTTCCGTGGTCCGCACCGTACTCGGCATAGCTCACCCGGCAGTGCGGCAAAGCAATCGTTCGCGACGCGGCAGCACTCACTCCGGTCAGCCTAGGCGAAACCGGCCGCCAACAGGTCAAACAACGTCGTTCCAGACGCTGTGCCGTCAGCGCGGCTCGAGCAGAACGACCGGTATGGTCCGGGTTCCCGCATGCCGTTGGTAGAAGGCGAAGTCCGGCACGGTCGCCACGAATCGCGGCCACAGCCGCTCCCGTTCGGCCGGATTCGCCACCCTTGCTCGCACCGGCCGCACCTCGCCGCCGATCTGAATCGTGGTGTCCGGGTGGGCGATCAGGTTGTGATACCACCCGGGATGCTCGGGTTGGCCCGCCTTCGACGCCGCGACCGCCACCGCCGCACCGTCTTCCACGTACATGAGCGGTGAGGTCCGCGTGACGCCGCTCCTGGCGCCCACGTGCTCGAGCAGCAGGAGTTTGCCTTCGCGGTAGCCGGTGAAGTTTCCGCCGACCCGCCCTCGGCTCCAGCGGTACACGCGCACATGGATTCTCGTGGACCGCCGCCCCAGATACACTCCCCGCCGATTCGCGAATTGCGCTCCGGCGGAGACCAATCGACCCAGTAAAGCCATGCCGCCAGTAAACCGCATCCGATTGTGGCGGCCGCGCGTCACGCGCGGGTCAACAAGGTCCGCGCCGTCCGGATTTCGGGAATGCCGATCAGCTTGGCGGCCAGCAGGAAAGCAGCCGTGGCGACGAGACCGCCCGCACCGAGCGCGGTCAGATGGTCGAGGGTCGGGGTCGTGACGGTGATGTTCGTCAGCAGCACGGCGGCGAAACCCGCCACGCCCGCGACGGCGGTGGCCCACAGGACGCGGTGCGCGGTCGCGGCCACGGCGGTGAATCCGAGCAGACCGTGGCGGCGGCGCAACAGCACATGACCTGTCGCCGCACCCGCGGTGTAGGCGAGTGAGCTTGCGACACTGAGCATCACGACGACCGCCTGCGCTGGGAGCAGGGCCGTGGCCAGGGCCAACGCGGCGAGCTTGGTGGCGACCATGACGAGATTGATCAGTGCCGGGGTACGGGTGTCGTTGTGGGCGTAGAAGACTCGCATCTGCAACATGACCAGCGCGAACGGGGCCAGGCCGAAGGAGGAGCACGCCACCGCGATGCCGATCAGGTGTGCGGAGGCGGGGTCGACACGCCCGGTGAAGACCAGGGCCGCGAAAACCGGTCCGAACAGGCTCAGCGCCATGCTGACCGGGATCAGGGCGGTCGAGAGGTAGCGCGCACCGCGCGCGAGGTCGGCCAGGACCGCGGAATCGTCGCCCACCGCCGCCGCCCGCGAGATGCGCGGCATCAGCACCGTCAGCACCGACGCCGCGAGAATGCCGTATGGGACCTGGAACAGCAGTTCGGCATAGGAACTGATCGACACTCCCTCGTGGTCGAACGCGACGCGCATGGTGATCGCCACGCCGAGCTGGCTGATGGCGGCGTACACCAGCAGCCAGCCCGCGATGGGCACCGCCGCCCGCACCGGACGCCACGTGTAGGGCACCGGTCGCGCCCGCCAGCTCCATCGGAACCCATTGCGCCGCAGGGCCGCGACCATCCACACCGACTGGCCGACGATGCCCGCGGTGGCGCCCAGACCGATCGTCAGCACCTGAGCGGAGGTCATGGTCGCGGGTGTCAGCGTGACCGGTCCGGGCAGCAGTACGAAGACGGCGCAGGTGCCCAGGACGATCACGTTGTTGATCACCGGGGCCCACGCCGCCGCGGCGAAGCTGTCGCGCACATTGAGCACCGCGCCGACGATCACGGTGACCCCGTAGAAGAAGATCTGCGGCAGCAGCAGATACGCCAGCGCGGTAGCCAGCCGGCGCTGCCCGGAATCGGCGATGAAGACATGCACGATCAACGGCGCACAGGCCACCGTGACCGCCGTGACCACCGCCAGCAGCAACACCGCCGCCAGCAGGACCCGCTGCGTGAACTCACGCGAGCGCTGCCGCCCGTGACGGCGCGCCCGCGTCAGCACCGGGACGACGGCACTGGCCAACACGCCGCCCAGCAGCAGCTCGTAAACCATGTTCGGCAGATTGTTCGCGCCATTGAAAGCGTCACCGACCGCGGCCGTCCCCAACACCGCGGCCACCGCGAGCGTCCGCGCGAACCCGGTCACCCGGCTGACCATGCTCGCCACGGCGACCCCACGACCGGCCCGCGCCAATCCCTCCGACTCCGAACGGCCCCCGATACCTTTGAACCGCACCGGTTCCGCGTCACGCCGGTCGCGCTGGACCGGCAACGGCTGCGTCGGAAAACTGCCGTAATCGTGCAACGCGCCTCCTCGACCGGATGATCACCAACCCGACCAGGCTACGGAGAAATTCGCGGTGCCCGGGCTCAGGCCAGTCCGTGCTCGTGGGCGAACACGACGATCTGGACGCGGTCGCGCAGGCCCAGTTTGCGGAGGATGGCGCCCACGTGGGTTTTCACCGTGGATTCGCTCGCGAAGATCAGACCGGCGATCTCCTGGTTGGAGTTGCCCTTCGCCACGGCGGCGAAGACTTCGCGCTCCTTATCGGTGAGCGTGGCATATTCGGCGGGAACGGGGGTTTGGGTGCGGAAACGGCCGTCGAGCAGGGTGGCCAGGTCGGTGGGCGCGAGGACGGCATTGCCGCTGTGCACGGTGCGGATCGCCTCGCACAGCATGACCGGGGTGGTGTCCTTGAGCAGAAACCCGCTGGCGCCGTAGCGGATCGCGGTGGCCGCGCGGTCGTCGAGGTTGAAGGTGGTCAGCACCAGCACGCGCAGCGGCTTGGTGCGGCGGGCGGCGCGGTCGGGGGCGAAGAGCTGGCGGGTGGCCTCGACGCCGTCGAGTTCGGGCATGCGCAGATCCATGAGCACCACGTCGGGGTCGAGAGTGTCGACCTGGTTCAGCGCCTCGAAACCGTCGGCGGCCTGGCCCACCACCCGCATGCCCGGCTGCGCGTCGATGATCACCGCGACGCCGGTGCGGAACAGCTCCTGGTCGTCGACCAGCAGCACCCGGATGTCGTCGGTGTCGTTCACGCGACGAGCCTACGCACGGGGATCCACGCGATCACGGAGAAGGTGGACGGTTCGTGCGTGTCCTCGCGCCGGATCTCCAGGCGGCCGCCGACGGATTCCACCCGCCGGCGCATGCCGTCGAGTCCGCTTCCACCCGAGCCGGTTTCCGGCTCCGCTACCGCGTTGACAGTCCGGATGCGCAATTCCCCGGCCCACTCCACCTCGACCACGACCGGTGACTCGCGGCTGCCGTGCCGGATCGCGTTGGTGAGCATCTCCTGAACCACCCGGTAGGCGACGGTGGCCAGATCCGGCGGCAGGGTCCGCGCGGGGCCCGTCTCGTCGAAGGAGATCTCGTACCCGCCCGCGCGCACCCCTTCGACCAAGGTGCGCAGCTCACCCGGCCCGGTGTCAGGAGCGTCGTTCGCGGTGAGCACCTGCCGGACATCGCGCAGCGAGGCGCGGGCCAGCGTCGCGATGTTCGCCAGCGAATCCCGCAGCGCGGCACCGTCGTCCGCGCCGAGGAACTGCGCCGATTCCGCCTGCGCCAGTATCACGGCCAGCGAATGCCCGACCACATCGTGCACGTCGCGGGCCAGCTGCGCCTGCTCCTCACGCAGCCGGGCGATCTCCCTGGCCTGTTCCCGCTCGCGATGCGCCTGCTCGGTCTCGGCCTCGGCCGCCCGCTGGGAAGCCAGCGACGCGTCTGCGCGATCGGCCGAACGGCGCAGCGCCAGCCCGGCCAGCCACGCCCCGCCCAACAACGTGATGAACAGCAGGGCCGAATAGGAGCCGAGACTCCAGACCGCCAGCACCCCGATGACCGCGGCCGCCAGCGCACCCGCCATCGAGGTGCCGAGGCGACCCCAGCGAGTCCCGGCGAACAGCACCGCCGCCAGCGCGACCTCGGCATACAGCAGCGGTGCGGCGGTGATCGCGTGGTATCCGAGCAGCAACCACACCAGCGCCACCGCGACACCCGGCCATCGCCGGCACAGTCCGACCGCGACCGCGGTCATCACCACGATCGGTATCAGCGTCCCCCGATTGGGAAACACGTTGGCGTGGATGCTGATCAGCGCCTCCGCGACCCCGACGAGCGCGACGGCCAGCGCGGCCGAACCCGCGAGGATCCGGCCGCGCCGATCGACCCGACTGGGATTCACTGGGCCTCCTGCCCGGGGTACGGCACACGTCCGGGAACCATCGAACCACGGTTCCCGCCGATGGCCGCGTAGGTAACCACCGTCACTGTTCACCCTCCACATCCTGCGGTTGTGCGACGACCGCCCCTGGAGCGGCCGATCTCACTGTCGCTGACACACAGCTATCGCCGCCTCCGCCTCGAGTACCGATGTCCTGGCCGCGGGTACCGATTCGAGTGACGTTCCGGCTACACCCGCTGCACCGCTCTGACCAGCATCGTTGCCGGATTGCCCGAATCTCTGGAGTATCGAAGGAGATCGACCGATGGTGGTCGAGAAGTGTTGGGGCAGGGTGGCCGACGGTGTCCACGTGGTGAAACTCGATGGGCCACCGCGTGTGTCGCTCTTGCGCCAAGAGGCCGGGACAGCACACAGTGAAATGGTCGCGTCGCCTCAGTGAGCGAATTCACGGCTACCGTCGTGGGCGGGCCCGATGCCCGTCTCGCTCCGCGCCCGGCACCGATCCACATGGATTTCGGCACGGAAGGATCGAAGGCGATGACAGACCTGATGATTGACCCGGCGGCCGCCCGGACCCAGTTCGCCCGGCCCGCGTCCACCCCCGCACCCGAGCCCGAACGACGGGCGCACTCCGCCGCCGCGGCGATGTGGCACGAGGCGAAGACCGTCCTGGTGACCAGAACCACCGGTCCGCGGCAGCTGGTCACCGTGCCCCGGCTGGTGGTGCCGATCGGCGACAACGGCCTCGCCTTCCGCACCTCCTCGTACTCCGTCGAGGCCGAGCAGCTCGCCCACGACGGCCGAGTGCTGGTGCAGCCCGGCGATTGGCGCGGCAATCCGGTGCTCGGGACCAGGCAGCTGCAGGGCGTCGCGCGCCTGGTGAGCGCGGGCACCTTCGTGCCGCGCGTCCAAGCCGAGATCGAGGCCAAGTACCGGTGGCGGACCTCCCTGGCGCGCATGGCGCATCGCATGGCCAACGGTTCGGCCCCGTACGGCAATCTCGTCGTGCTGGTGACGGTGTTCGAACCCGGCCCGCTCGCCCTGCCCTACTGACGCTGCGCCGCCGCCGGTTTCACCACCGACCAGTGCGCCACCGGGAGCTGCGGCCGCCACGCGGTGAACCCGCCCAGCGGCTCGCCGCGGTAGATCTGGAAGCGGCGCAGCGCACCACCGTGCAGCCCGGACAGGCGCAGCAGCAACGCCTCCGATTCCGCGGTCACCGCGCTGGCCACCAGCCGCCCGCCCGGGCGCAGTGCCCGCCAGCAGGCGTCGAACATGCCGTCCTGGGTGAGCCCGCCGCCGAGGAAGATCGCGTCCGGCGCCGGGACCCCGGCGAACGACTCCGGCGCGGCGCCGAGCACCTCGATCTGCGGAACACCCAGACCGGAGGCGTTGGCGGCGATCTGGTCGCGGCGGCTGTCCATGCGTTCGAAAGCGACGGCGCGGCAGGCCGGATGCGTGCGGCACCATTCGATGGCGACGGTGCCCGAGCCGCCGCCCACATCCCACAGCAGCTCGCCGGGCGCGGGGGCCAGCGCCGACAGCGTGAGCGCGCGCACCTCGGCCTTGGTGAGCTGGCCGTCGCCGCCGTAGGCGGTATCGGGCAGCCCGGGGATGCGGGTCAGGCGCGGGGCGGCCGGATCGGCGACGCATTCGATGGCGACGATGTTCAGCGCGTCGCCGGCCAGGTGATCCCACTTCGCGGCGGTGCCGCTGAGAACCCGCTCACCCGGCCCGCCCAGCTGTTCCAGCACGGTGAGCGCCGATTGACCGAAACCATTGTGCGCCAACAGGTCGGCGACCTGAACGGGCGTCTGCTCGTCGGAGCTGAGCACGAGAATCCGGCGCCCGTCCGATAATTCGGGCAGCACCGTCTCCACCCGCCGCCCGACCGCGCTCACCACCGGCGTCTCGTTGAGCGCCCACCCCAGCCGTGCGCAGGCCAGCGACACCGACGAGGGTTGCGGCAGCACCCGCAGGGCTTGCGTGCCAACGAGTTTGGTCAAGGTCACCCCGATGCCGAAGAACATCGGGTCGCCGCTGGCCAGCACGACGACGCGCCGCCCGGCATGCTCGGCGAGCAGACCCGGCAGCGCGGGCACCAGCGGCGACGGCCACGACACCCGCAACGCCCCGGTCTGGTCCTGCGGGATCAGCGCCAATTGCCGTGTGGAGCCCAGCAATACCGCGCACGCCGCGATCTCCCGCCGGGCCGGGCCGCCCAGGCCGTCCCAGCCGTCGGCTCCGATCCCGACGACCACCAGCGGCCGATCCGGCCCGAATCCGAGGCCCGGCGGGACCGCACTCATCGGCGCGCCCGCCGCCACAGCACGTACGGGGTGAACCGCATGGCGATGAACAGCAGCCGAATCCGGCGCGGCACATCGACACTGCGCGCCCGCCGATACAGTCCGGCCACCACGGCGTCGGCGACCGAATCGGGGGTGCTGGACATGATGGCCGGTTTCATGCCCGCCGTCATGCGCCCGATCACGAAGCCCGACCGCACCATCAGCAGGTGAACTCCGCTGTCCTCCAACGCCATCTGCAGTCCGCAGGCGAATCCGTCCAGGCCCGCCTTGGCCGAGCCGTACACGTAGTTGGCGCGCCGCACCCGCACGCCCGCGATGGAACTGAACACCACGATCTGGCCGTCACCCTGCTCGCGCAGCAGGTTCGCCAGACTGGTCAGCACGCTCACCTGGGCGACGTAGTCGGTGGTCACGATCTCGACCGCGTGCGCCGGATCCTGCTCGGCGCGAGCCTGATCGCCGAGGATGCCGAACGCCACCACCGCCACGCCGATGCGCCCGTGCTCGGCCACGATCTTCTCCAGCAGCGGCTGGTGACCGGCCATGTCGTCGGCGTCGAACTCCACGCAGTGCACCGCCGCCGCCTCGGCGATCAGTAACTCCTTGGTCTGTTTCTGTAACTGGTCGCTGCGGCGCGCCGCCAGAATCACCACCCGGCCGGGCGACAGCCGCCGCGCCACCTCCAGCCCGATCTCACTGCGCCCACCCAGCACCAGCACGACGCCCTTGTCGACGTCCCGCGATCCGAAACCCATGGCCCACAGTTTGCCACCACGGCACTGCTGTCCGGTGCGCCCGACTCCGATTGCTAGCGTCGAATCATGACCAGCACCGCCGCGCGCCCCCAACTCTCCCCCGCCGCCACCGACTTCGTCACCGAGCGACACCTGGCCACCCTCACCACCCTGCGCGCCAACGGCACCCCGCATGTCGTAGCGGTCGGTTTCACTTGGGATCCAGAGGCCGGTATCGCCCGCATCATCACCAACGACGGCTCGGTCAAGGTCAACAACGTGCGCCGGTCCGGATACGCCGCGGTCTCCCAGGTCGACGGCCCCCGCTGGCTCACCCTCGAGGGCCCCGCCACCGTCCTCGACGACCCGGCCGCCGTCGCCGACGCGGTCGACCGCTACGCCGGACGCTACCGCCAGCCCCGCGAGAACCCCACCCGCGTCGTGATCGCCATCGAAGTCCGGCGCGTGCTCGCCAGCAGCGTCTTCAAAACCGACGCCCCGAACGGCGACTGACCCTCTCACTCGATAGGCGTCGCGGCGGTTCGCGGCGGCAACCACTCGCGACCGGTTGTCCGCCGACTCGCGAAAAGTTCTGCCGAGCCATCGATGTCACGGCAGGCCCGGGAACCGGATCCACCCGGCCAGGTCGTCGGCGAAGACGGTCATGGGTTCGTTCGGGCACGAGGATCGACGGGTGCCACGTGATTGTGCCCAGCCGGGCACGCCAGCTGCGATGGCGGACCGATTAGTTTGCGGCGCACGGAACGTCACCTCTCTGGAGTGCGTACGAGAGGGAGGACCATGACCACACTTCGAGAGGTGTTGCAGGCACACGTCGATGGCGGCGGTATCCCGGGCGCGGTGGGGCTGCTCGCGCGTGGTGATCGTGTCGAGATCGCGGCTGTCGGGCTGGCACACGCCGGTGGCACAACGGCGATGGCCGAGGATTCGCTGTTCCGGTGGGCGTCGATCACCAAGCCGGTGACGGCGGCGGCCGTGCTGATGTTGGTCGAGGACGGAGTGCTCGGGCTGCACGATCCGATCGCGCCCTGGCTGCCCGAGCTGGCGCATCCGATGGTGGTGCGACGCCCCGGCGGGCCGATCGACGAGGTGGTGCCCGCACATCGTCCGATCACCGTGTTCGATCTGCTCAGCTCGCAGGCGGGGTACGGGTGGGCTTCCGATTTCTCGCTGCCCGCCGTGCAGGCGCTGTTCCCGGTGCAGCGTGACGGGCGTGAAGTGCAGAGCTATCCGGGCATGGACGAATGGCTGGCCGAGCTCGCCGCGGTGCCGATGCTGGCCCAGCCGGGCACCGCGTGGCTCTACGACACCTGCTCGGTGCTGCAGGGTGCGCTCATCGTCCGCGCCACCGGACGCAGCCTGCCCGACGTCCTCGCCGAGCGTGTCTTCGAGCCACTCGGCATGTCCGACACCGGATTCCACGTCCTGGCATCCGAACGCGACCGCTTCACCAGCTACTACCGCCGCGCAGCGAACGGTCTCGTGCTCGCCGACGCTCCGGACGGCCAGTGGAGCACCGTGCCCGCCTTCCCGCTGGGCAGCGGTGGTCTGGTGGGCACAGCCCGGGACTGGCTGCGTTTCGCCCGGATGCTGCTCGCCGACGGTGTCACACCGGACGGCCGGAAACTGCTGTCGGCCAACTCGGTTCGCCTCATGACCACCGACCACACCACGCCGGCGACCCGCGTGCACTCCGAGCTGTTCCTGGAAGGACAGGGCTGGGGCTGCGGCGGCTCGGTCGATATCGCGCAGATCGAGCCGTGGAACGTCCCCGGCCGCTACGGCTGGGTCGGCGGCACCGGAACCAGTGCCCACCTCATACCGGCCACCGGCACCGTCGCCATCCTGTTCACCCAGGTCGGCATGGACAGTCCGGTCCCGGACCCGACCATGCGCGACTTCTGGCGCTATGCGGCCACTTTGGACGCGAGCGCCTGAATCCCACGCCGACCCCGGAGTCCGTCCGGCCGGTGCGGCCGAAACCACGCCGGGCCAGCGGGGTTAGGCACGTCAGCCCAGACCGAGCCAGCGAAGCCATGCACGGTCAGCCCAGGCCGGGGCAGCGAAGCCATGCACGGTCAGCCCAGGCCGGGGCAGCGAAGCCATGCACGGTCAGCCCAGGCCGGGGCTACGGAGCCGGGCACGTCAGCCCAGGGCGGGGTAGCGGAGCCGGGCGGGTCAGGACAGGGCGGGGTAGCGGAGCCGGGCGGGGTAGGACAGGACGGCTCGGACGGGTCAGCCCAGGCGGGTCAGTCCGTGCGGCCGCTTGTTCATCGACTCGCAGCCGTCCTCGGTGACGATGACGATGTCCTCGATGCGCGCGCCCCAGTTCCCGGGGAAGTAGATGCCCGGCTCGATGCTGAAGGCCATGCCCGGTGCGAGCACGTCGTCGTTGCCCGCGACGATGTAAGGCTCCTCGTGCACCGACAGTCCGATGCCGTGACCGGTACGGTGCACGAAGTAGTCGCCGAGACCGGCGGCCACGAGCACGTCGCGGGCGGCGGCGTCGATGGATTCGGCGGTGACACCCGGGCGGACGGCGGCGACCGCGGCGGCCTGAGCGCGTTCCAGCTCCGCGAACTGGGCGGCGACCTCCTCGCCGGGCTCGCCCAGCACGTAGGTGCGGGTGGAGTCGGAGAAGTAGCCGGGCTCGACCGGGCCGCCGATATCGATCACCACCACGTCACCGGGTTCGATCACCCGGTCCGACACCAGGTGGTGCGGGTCCGCGCCGTGCGGGCCGCTGCCCACGATGACGAAATCGGCCTCGGTGTGCCCCTCTTCGACAATGGCGGCGGCGATGTCGGCGCCCACCTCGGCCTCGGTGCGACCCGCCCGCAGGAACTCACCCATCCGGGCATGCACGCGGTCGATGGCCGCGCCCGCGCGCCGCAGCGCCTCGATCTCGCTGGCATCCTTCAGCATTCGCAGCTCCCGCAGCAGCGGGGTCGCCGAAACCGGCAGCGAGCCAAACTGATCGGCGATCGGCAGCAGGTGCAGCGCGGGCATCACATCGGTGACCGCCACGCGCGCACCGGCATTGAGCACGTTCTTCACGATCCGGTACGGGTCCACCCCGTCGACCCAGTCCACGATCTGCAACCCGAGCTCCCCCGCGGCCGACCCCTTCAGCGAGGCCAGCTCCAGCTTCGGGATCACCACCGACGGCGTCTCCCCGCTCGCCGGGATCACCAGACACGTCAGCCGCTCGAACGACTGCGCCCGCGACCCCAACAAGAAGCGCAGGTCAGGCCCCGGAGTAATGAGTAACGCGTCCAGATGGGCACCGCGCGCCAACTCCGCCGCCCGCTCCAACCGTGCCCCGTAGACCCCCGCCGCGAACCGTGACTCGTCATGAGAGCTCATGCCCACCGACGCTACTCCCCAACCCCCGCCACTCTCCAGCCACCGACGAACTTCGCACCCCGCAGATCCGCCACCACTCCCGTACCGCAGGCCGACCTCACTGCGCCCCAAAACCTTTCGACCAGCCGATTCACGAACTGTGGCCTTCACCGCATCGGTACACTCCGGCGAGCCCGCCGTCAGGCAATCACCCGGCGGAGACCTCGTCCGCGACTCGGCGGAGCACGATCCGATCCCGGAGGCACCACCATCCGGACGGTTCTGCCGCCCGCGGCCGAATGATCCGACTACAGAGGACCCGTCGCCGCTGTGCGCCGTGGTGTCGGAGCGGGGCGGTAGGCGTACCTCCGTATTCGCTCCGGCCATGCGCGGGATCGAGGACGGCTACGCCGACCGTGCCTAGTAGGGTCGTGCGCTATGAGCAACCCTGCCGCCGGTCCGCTGTTGCTGCTCGATGGGGCCAGCCTGTGGTTCCGGGCGTTCTATGCGATCCCGGAGAAGATCACCGCACCCGACGGGCGGCCGGTCAATGCGCTGCGCGGGTTCACCGATATGGTTGCGGCGCTGGTCAAGCAGCATGCGCCGAGTCGGTTGGTGGTGTGCCTGGATCTGGATTGGCGGCCGCGGTACCGGGTGGATCTGGTGCCCTCGTACAAGGCGCATCGGGTGGCCGAAAGTGGCGAGGTGGTCGACGGGGTCGAGGCCGAGGAAGTGCCGGACACGTTGACGCCGCAGGTCGACATGATCATGGAGGTGCTGGAGGCGGCCGGCATCGCGACCGCGGGGGCCGAGGGGCTCGAGGCCGATGACGTGCTCGGCACGCTCGCCACCCGCGAGGGCACCCACGAGGTGATCGTGGTCAGCGGCGACCGGGATCTGCTGCAGCTGGTGCGCGATACGCCGACGCCGCCGGTGCGGGTCTTCTACGTGGGCCGCGGACTGTCGAAGGCCGAGCTGTGGGGCCCGGCCGAGGTGTCGGCGAAATACGGTGTGCCGGAACAGAACGCGGGCCCCGCCTACGCCGATATGGCCACCCTGCGCGGCGATGCCTCCGACGGCCTGCCCGGTGTCGCGGGCATCGGCGACAAGTCCGCGGCCCAGCTCATCTCCAAGTTCGGCTCGGTGGAGGCCCTGCGGGCCGCGGCCGCCGACCCGCACTCCGATCTCGCGAAGGGCGTGCGCGCCAAACTCGTTGCCGCCGATGACTATCTGAAGGCGGCCGCCCCGGTGGTGCGCGTCGTCCGTGATGCCGACGTCGCGTTCTCCGGCCCGGACCTGCTACCCGCCGCTCCGGCCGATCCGGATCGCTTGGCGCGGTTGGCCGTTGCCTACAACGCCGAGAACCCGGTCAAGCGCCTCGTCACCGCGATGGCCAAACGCTGAACCGCCGCACGGGAATCAGTGCGGCGCGGTCATCGGCCAGGTTTCGGGGTTCCCGTTCAGGTCGGAGATGACGACCTCGCCGAAGTAATCGCCCGGCTCGGATACCTTGCGCAGCGTGATGTGGGTCGGCTTGTTCTCCTCGTGGCCACCCGCGCACGAGGGCGAGCACACGACGCGATACTCGGTCCCGTCGCCCTCGGCCGTGTCGGGTCCCCAGCTGGTCCAGGTGATGTCCTTGACCGTCACGGTTCCGTCGCCGCAGGCGATCAGCAGCCGCGACGGCTCGATGACGGCGTGGTAGCTGGTGCAATCGTTGACGACGGGCGTCGCCGTTCCATCGGCACTGACGACGGGAGCGAATCCGACCGCGCCGACCGCCAGGGCGGCCATGGTCACGCCCAAACGCGCGGTTGATCTGATGTTTTTCATCGGGACCCCCCGGTCCTCCGGCTTACTCGACCCCGCCCACTGTACTCGTCCCACCCCGGTGGCCAACCCACAGCAATCGCGCGAGCCCGGCCGCGATCTCCCCGATCGCGTCCGGGCTCAACGCAGTTGCCCCGAAAAGCCGCCGCGAATCAGCTCGGGCGGCCGACCTCGTAGGTCCCATCGCTCTTGGTGATCTTGATGGTGACCTTCTTGTTCTCGCCGCCCACCTTGAGCGTGCAGTCGAAGGTCTTGTCCACCTCGACCTTCTGCCCCGACGGGCAGCTCACGTTCTGCACGTCGTCGATGCCGTAGGAATCCTTGAGCACCTTCGTGACACCGGACTGGACGGCGGAATTGTCCAGCTGGTCCTTGCTCACCAGCCACGCGATTCCGCCACCGGCCGCGGCCAGAATCACGACAAGAACCGCGAGACCGATGTACAGGCCGGTCCGCTTCTTCTTGGCGGGAGCGAGCGTCTGTCCCGGCTGCGGCCACTGCTGACCGGACTGCTGGCTCCAATCCGGCTGTCCGGGCTGACCCTGCTGCGGCCACTGCGGCTGACTCTGCCCCCACTGCTGCACCGGCTGCTGCGGCTGGCTCTGTCCCCACGGCTGTTGCACGGGCTGCTGCGGCTGCGACTGTCCCCAGGGCTGCTGCGGCTGGCTCTGCCCCCACGGCTGCTGCGCCGGCTGCTGGGGCTGCGACTGCGACGGGTCGCCCCACTGCGTGGTCGGCTGCGCGGGCTGCTGACCACCCCATTGCTGAGTCGGTCCGGCGCCGGGCGCGGGCTGCTGTCCGCTCCACTGCTGCGTCGGATCGTTGCCTCCCCCTTGGCCAGGGGCGTCATTCGGTCCGTACGGGCCGCTCATTTGCTTGCCTCCAATAGCAATCCGTTGTCCTCACGCTAGCCCCCCGAGCGGGAACACGCGCGTGCTCCCGCTGCGGTCGGTACACCCAAGAATCAAAGCACAACCGTTTCTACTACGCCGCGTCCACGGCCACGACACCCCGACGGATCGCCCGCACCGCCTTGCTCGCGGTAGCCGCCACCTCGACATCGTCGGCGGTGCTGTGAATCTGGTCCAGCAGGTCGATGACCTGGCGGCACCAGCGCACGAAATCGCCCGCCGAGAGCGGGTTTCCGCGATCCCCGCTGGCGAGCAGGGCGTCGGCAAGGTCGTCGCCGCGCGCCCAGGTGTAGACGCCCGTGACGAAACCGAGGTCGGGTTCCCGGGTGGGCTGCAACCGATGCCGCGACTCGTCGGCGCGCAGCTGCGACCACACCCCGATGGTGGCGTCCACGGCCCGCCGGATGGGCGCGGTCGGGCCGGAAGCCCCGAGGTAGCCGCCCTCCTGCCGGGATTCGTACACCAGGATCGACACCACCGCGGCCAGCTCGGCCGGGCCGAGCCCGCGCCACAGCCCCTGCCGAAGGGCTTCGGCCACAACCAGATCCGCCTCGGCGTAGATGCGCGCCAACCGGCGGCCGTCCTGGGTGACCTCACCGTCGGCGACGTATCCGCGTTCCTCGAGCAGCCCGAGGATCCGGTCGAAGGTGCGCGCCAGCGAGTTGGTGGTGGCCGCGACCTGCTGCCGCAGGTTCTCGGTCTCCCGCTCGACCCGGTTGTAGCGTTCGCCGATGCGCGCCAGTTGCTCTCGATCCGGGCGCGAGTGCGCCGGATGGTTGCGCAGCGCCCGGCGCAGGGTTTGCAGATCGCGGTCGTCGGCGGCCTTGGACTTACCGCCCTGGCGTCCGCGCCGCGGCATGGTGATGCCGGTGCTGCGCAGCGCCGAGGCCAGATCACGCCGCACCCGCGCGGTGCGATGGTCCACGTGCTTGGGCAGGCGCAACCGGCCCAGCGATTCGGCCGGCGTCGGGAAGTCCGCCGCCGAGATGCGCCCCGCCCACTTGTCCTCGGTGAGGACCAGTGGGCGCGGATCACCCGGCGTCTGATCGGGTTCCAGGATCACGGCCAGACCCTGACGGCGACCGGACGGAATCGCGACCACGTCACCACGGCGCAGCGCCGTCAGTGCCGCCACGGCCGCCTGCCGGCGATCGGTGCGGCCCTGCCGTTCCAGGTGGCGTTCGCGTTCCCGAATGCGTTCGCGCAGTTGGATGTACTCGAAGAAGCTCTCGTCACCGAGCTGGGAGCGCAGCTTGCGCAGCTGGGATTCGTTGCGTTCGATGCCGCGCACCAGCCCCACGACCGATCGGTCGGCCTGGAACTGGGCGAAGGACCGCTCCAGCAGCGCCCGCGATTCCACCGCACCCATGCGATCGACCAGGTTGATCGACATGTTGTAGCCGGGCCGGAACGAGGACCGCAGCGGATAGGTCCGCGTCGAGGCCAGACCCGCCACCGCGCTGGTGTCGACCTCCGGCTGCCACAACACCACCGCATGGCCCTCGATATCGATGCCGCGCCGCCCCGCACGCCCGGTGAGCTGTGTGTACTCCCCCGGCGTCAGCTCGGCGTGGCTCTCGCCGTTGAACTTCACCAGGCGCTCGAGCACTACCGTGCGCGCGGGCATATTGATGCCCAGAGCCAGTGTCTCCGTGGCGAATACGGCCCGCACCAGCCCGCGCACGAACAGTTCCTCGACCGTGTGCCGGAAGGCGGGCAGCATCCCGGCGTGGTGGGCGGCGAACCCGCGGTGCAGCGCCTCGCGCCACTCCCAGTACCCGAGCACCTCGAGATCACTGCGCGGCAGATCCCCGGTGTGCTTCTCGATGATGGCATCGATCTGCTCGCGATCCTCGTCCCGCGACAGGTCCAGCCGCGAGCGCACGCATTGAGCCAGCGCCCCATCACAACCCGCGCGGCTGAAGATGAACGTGATCGCGGGCAGCAGCCCCTCGTCATCGAGTCTCGCGATCACCTCCGGACGCGGCATGGGCCGGAACGAGCGCCGCGGACCACCGCGCCCACGCCCCGGGACCGCCCAGTTGTCCATGCGGTCGGCCTGTTCCCGGTGCTTGATGTAGCGCTGCAGATCCTCGTCCACCACGATCTTGGCGTCGCTGGATTTGGAGTCGAACAGGTCGAACATGCGCTTGCCGACCATGACGTGCTGCCACAGCGGCACCGGCCGGGTCTCGTCGACGATGACCGCGGTGTCACCACGCACGGTCTCCATCCACGCACCGAACTCCTCGGCATTGGAGACCGTCGCCGACAGGCTGACCAGCCGCACCTCCGGCGGCAGGTGCAGGATGACCTCTTCCCACACCGCGCCGCGGAAGCGGTCGGCCAGATAGTGCACCTCGTCCATGACGACATACGAAAGTCCGCGCAGCGCATCCGAACTCGCGTAGAGCATGTTGCGCAGCACCTCGGTGGTCATCACCACCACCGAGGCGTCGGGATTGATGGACTGGTCGCCGGTCAGCAAGCCGACCTCGTCGCGACCGTAACGTTCGGTGAGATCGGCGAACTTCTGATTCGACAGCGCCTTGATCGGCGTCGTGTAGAAGCACTTGCCGCCCGAGGCCAGCGCCAGATGGACGGCGAATTCGCCCACCACGGTCTTGCCCGCGCCGGTGGGCGCGCAGACGAGCACACTGTGCCCGCCCTCGAGCGCCTCACACGACTGCCGCTGGAACGGATCGAGCTCGAATTTCAGTTCGGCGGCGAATGCCGCCAGTTCGCCAGTAAGCGACCTTGATGTCACTTTTCAGAGAGTATCGGAGTAATCCGACACAGATCCCGTGGTTTTCTCCACCGGTGTGGCGGCCACCGGTTCGGCGGTCGGCACCGGGGTGGGGGCGTCGATGCCGCCGGGCGAGGTGTCCAGCGGGGACGCCTCGTCGTCGGCCAGGTTGTCCCAGGCCGCGGCGTTGCGGGCGCGTCGCCGGTCGTTGAGCCGCGCGACCTGCACCGCGATCTCGAACAGCAGCGTCAGCGCGAGCGCCAGCGACAGCATGGAGATCGGGTCCTGCGGGGTCACGATGGCCGCGAACACGAACAGGCCGAAGATCAGACCGCGCCGCCACTTGGTGAGCCGCGCGTACGTCAGCACCCCGAGGAAGTTCAAACCCACGATGAGCAAAGGGGTTTCGAAGCTCACACCGAAGATCACCAGCAGCTTGATGATGAAGCTGAAGTATTGCGCACCCGAGAGCGCGGTGATCTGGACGTTGTTGCCGATGGTCATCAGGAAGCTGAGCGCGTGGGCGACCACCCAGTACGCCAGCACCGCACCGGTGATGAACAGCGCCGCACCCGCCGCGACGAAGGAGATCGCGTACTTGCGCTCCTTCGCGTACAGGCCCGGGGTGATGAAGGCCCACAGCTGATACAGCCAGAACGGGCTGGCCACAACCACACCCGCGGTCGTACCGACCTTCAAGCGCAGGGTGAACTGCTCGAACGGGGCGGTCGCCAGCAGTCGGCAGGCGCCGTCGGTACTGAGATTCGCGCGCGAGGAGGCGGGCAGATCACAGTAGGGCCCGCGCAGGATCTCGCCGAGGCTCTCGATCCCGAAGAAGGAATGCGAGTACCAGAAGAACCCGAACAGGGTGCCGACCGCGACCCAGGCGATGGCGATGAGCAATCGCCTGCGGAGCTCGGAGAGATGCTCCACCAGCGACATGGTGCCGTCGGGGTTCGTGCGGCGCTTGCTGCGCCGGGGATCGAACGGGATGCGAATGCGCATGTGTGTGTGACTGCCTCCGCCTTGCGGCCGACAAACCGGAGCCTTGCGGCCGACCCGGACCCGGACAACGACTTACCCGGGATGAGATTCACTCATCCCGGACAAAACGATGGCCTCAGGCCTTCTGCTGGTCGTTCGGCTGCGGCGCGGGCGCGGGCTGCACCGGCTGGGCCGGGGGCAGCTGCGCGGGCTGCTGGACCGGCTGAGCCGGCTGCGCCTGCGCCTCGGGAGCGGCCTCGCCCGTCTTGCCCTCGTTCTGCATCTGGCTGACCTCGGTCTTGAAGATGCGCATCGAGCGGCCCAGCGAGCGGGCGGCGTCGGGCATGCGCTTCGAACCGAAGAACAGCAAGAAGATCAGCACAACGATCAGCAAGTGCCACGGGCTGATGGCGCCTGTCATTCCATTACCTCCAAAGACTTGGTGAGTCCGATGCTACCGGACCCGCATATGGCGAACCTTGTTGTCAACCCTCGTTCGCCGCGCCGTCACGCGCGGCCTTCGTGAGCTGTTCCAGCAATTCCGGGCCTGACCAGGTACGCCGGTCGCCGTTCTCCGCAGCTGTCACGAGATCGATCAGCTTCTGGTTCACCGGCGTGGGTATTCCTACCATGGCGCCGAGGCTGACGATTTCTCCGCAGAGCCAAGGGATTTCGGTCTTACGCCCGGCGGCCAGGTCGTCGGCCATGGACGAGCGGGCCACCGGATCGACTGCCAGCACCTTTCCGGCAACCCTACGGAAGAGGCCGTCCGGCACGGTCAGCAGCCGGGCCATGACCTCCGGCGGCAGCGGGGTGAGCCGGGCCGGGCGGATGCGCGCGGCCTCCATGGCGGCCAGCGCCTCGCGCTGGGCCAGCGACAGGCAGCGGCGGTAGTCGCGGGTGCCGAGTTCCTCGCGCAGCGGGCGGCCCGACAGCGCGTTGATCGGGTTGTTCAGGTTGAGCAGCAGTTTCGCCCACTGGATGGGCAGCAGGTCCGGGTAGCGCTTGAAGCCGAGGCCGGACTTGCCGAAGATCGGCGCGAAGCGGTTGAGCACCGGATCGTCGGCGATGTCGACCGTGCCCGCGGTGCCGCGGTGGAACCGGCCCTGGCCGTGGTGGACCACATTGAACATGACCATGCCCGCCAGCACGACGCAGGTGGGCAGGATCTCCCGGATGACCGCGTCGTTGCCGATGCCGTTCTGCAGGCTGATCACCACGGTGCCCGGCTTCACCAGCGGGGCCAGTTCGGCCGCGGCGGTGGCGGTGGCCGCGGATTTCACCGTGATGAGCACCAGGTCGGCGTCGTCGGAAGGCTCGGTGGCCAGCCGGAATCCGCTCGGCTCGACGCGCTGGTCGTCACCATCGAGGTCGGTGAGCCGCAGCCCGAAGGTGCGCAGTTCGTCGAGTACGCGCGGGCGGCCGACGAACGTGACGTCCGCCCCCGCCGCGGCCAGGCGGCCGCCGACAAAGCATCCGATGCTGCCCGCCCCCAGCACCGTCACCCGGAAACTCAAGCGGGACCGACCCCCTCGAGACCGCTCGCGAACGCGTCGTCCTGCGCGGCCGTCGCATAGGCGGCCAGCGCCGAGCTCGAGCGTTCCCGCACCGCGGTGACCAGCTCGGCCGGCCCCAGCACCGTCACGCCCGCCCCGAAGCCCAGCAGCAGCCGGGCCATCCAGTCCAGGGTGGCGAAGCGCATGGTGGCCTCGACGCTGCCGTCGGGGTGGGTGGTGACCTTGTGCATCGGGTACTGCTCGAGCACCCAGGCGTAGTCGGGGCGAATCAGCAAGCGGGCCAGCGGGACCGCGGGATCGTCGACGAACAGGTCCAGGGCCGCAGTCTCGTCGGCGGCGGCTTCGGCGGGCGGGCGCGCGGGCTCGTCGAGTTCGTCGGCCTCCTCGATGCGGTCGAGGCGGAACAGCCGGACGCCCTCGGCTTGCCGGCACCATGCCTGCAGATAGCTGTTGTTGTCCACCAGCACGATTCGGATCGGGTCCACGACGCGCTCGGAGACCACATCGCGGCTCGCCGAGTAATAGACCAGGCGCAGGGCGTGACCATGCTCCAGGGCGGACCGGACGGTCGCCACAGCGGGAGCCTCCACCGGCACCGGCTGCGGCGGGCCCGCGAATTCCCGTCCGGAGATGGCGGATTCGATCTTCGCGATGGCCGCGTGTGCCGCACTCGGATCCACCATGCCGGGCAGATCGGCGATGGAACGCAGCGCCACCAGCAGGGCGGTCGCCTCGAGCGAGGTGAGCCGCAGCGGGCGGTCGATGCCCGCGGAGAAGGTGACCTCGATGCTCTCCTCGGAGAAGGACAGATCGATGAGGTCACCCGGCCCGTAACCGGGCAGGCCGCACATCCACAGCTGATTCAGGTCCGTCATCAGCTGTTTGGACGTCACGCCGAGTTCGGCGGCCGCCTCCGCCACGCTGATGCCGGGATTGGCCTGGAAGTACGGGACCATGTTCAGCAGCCGGGCCAACCGGGTCGAGAGCCGGGTCGTGGTGGCCGCGCCGCCCTTGCGGTCCTTCGCACCGTCCGAGGACCGTGCGCCGTCGGACGCGTTGTCTCCCCGGCGTTTCCGTGCCGTCGCCTCGCTCACGCTGCCACCTTTCCGCGCGACCGGGAGCTCTGCGTGGTTACGCAGGCAAGCGCAGGGAGGTGGAGCGACGCCTCCGGGCCTGACCCGTTCACGCACTGACCTCCGTTCGCTCCAGCACCGACTTCAGGCGCGCGATCACATTGTCGCGCAGGTCTTCCGGTGCAAGCACCAGGGCGTCCGCGCCGAGACCGGTGATGAGCCGGGCCAGCCAGTCGCGGGAACGGACGGGCACCTCGACGATCGAGCCCGGGCGTCCGCCCAGCACCCGGTCCTCCATGACGGGGCCCAGGCGACGGATCTCCTGGCCGCGACCCTCGGCGACCCACACCGTGGCCGAACCGCTGATCGGCGACTGCGCGGTGACCTCGCCGACGACGGACCGCAGGTCCAGGTCCTCGGGCTTGTGCACGGCATTGGCCGGGCCGTATTCGACGATGTCCTCGTCGATGCGGGAGATGCGGAACACGCGGCGGTCGTCGCGCATGTTGTCGTGCCCGACCAGATACCAGCGGCCGCCGTGGGTGACCACACCCCACGGCTGCACATCACGTTCGACCGGATCCCCGTGGGACTGACGGTGTTTGAACTTCACCGACCGTCCGGCATCGATGGCGGCCAGCAGCTTGCCCAGCACCGGTTCGGAGCCGCGGGTACGGGCCGGGACCGCGGGCACCGCCGACACCCCGGCGTCGGGCTCCACGTGAATTCCGGCCGCGCGCAGCTTGAGCAGCCCTCCCTCCGCGGCAGCCGCCAGCTCCGGGGACTCCCACAGCTGCACCGCCACCGCGACCGCGGCCGCTTCCCCGCTGGTCAGATCGATATCGGGCAGCTCGTAGGCATCCCGGTTGATGCGGTAGCCCTCGACGCTCGAATACCGGCTCACCGGACCGATTTCCAGCGGAATGCCCAGATCGCGCAGCTCGTTCTTGTCCCGTTCGAACATCCGGCTGAAGGCCTCGTCGCTCGCGGACTCCTCGTACCCGGCCACACTGTCGCGAATCCGCTCCGCGGTGAGGAACTGCCGGGTGGACAGCAGCGCGATAACCAGATTCATCAACCGCTCGACCTTGGATATCGCCACCCCGTAGAGAGTAATGGGCGCGTCGGCGAGATGGAGCATGGGCGGTCCCGTTTTCCCCCTAATGACCCCCATGCCGACCGATACAAACGTGGAACGGGCCGCGAACCCTGCGGTTCGCGGCCCGTTGCCGGGAGAATTCCCCGGGATCCAGGGGGTTCGGGGGCGAAGCCCCTGGGAGTCCCGGGCGTCGGCTCCGACTCACATCGAGGCGATCAGGCGATCCACTCGCTCGTCGACCGAACGGAACGGGTCCTTGCACAGGACCGTGCGCTGGGCCTGGTCATTGAGCTTCAAGTGGACCCAGTCCACCGTGAAGTCGCGACCGGCCTCCTGGGCGGCGGTGATGAAATCGCCGCGCAGTTTGGCCCGGGTGGTCTGCGGGGGCGTGGTGACCGCCGCGTCCACCGCCTCGTCCTCGGTGACCCGCTTGGCCAGACCCTTGCGGGCGAGCAGGTCGAAGACGCCGCGGCCGCGCTTGATGTCGTGGTAGGCCAGGTCCAGCTGGGCGATCTTGGGATCGGACAGCTCCATGTTGTAGCGGTCCTGGTAGCGCTGGAACAGCTTGCGCTTGATGATCCAGTCGATCTCGGTGTCCACCTTGGCGAAATCCTGCGCCTCGACGGCATCGAGGGTGCGACCCCAGAGGTCCACCACCGCATCGACCTGCGGGTCGCGGTCGCGGTTGCGCAGGTGCTCGACGGCGCGGGCGTAGTACTCGCGCTGGATGTCGAGGGCGCTGGCCTGACGGCCGCCCGCCAGCCGCACCGGACGACGGCCGGTGAGGTCGTGCGACACCTCGCGGATGGCGCGAATCGGGTTGTCCAGGGCGAAGTCTCGGAACGCGACGCCCGCTTCGATCATCTCCAGCACCAGCGAGGCCGTGCCCACCTTGAGCATGGTGGTGGTCTCGGCCATGTTCGAGTCGCCCACGATCACGTGCAGGCGCCGGTACTTCTCGGCGTCGGCGTGCGGCTCGTCACGGGTGTTGATGATCGGCCGCGAGCGGGTGGTCGCCGAGGAGACGCCCTCCCAAATGTGCTCGGCCCGCTGCGACAGGCAGAACGTGGCGGCCTTGGGCGTCTGCAGCACCTTGCCGGCACCGCAGATCAGCTGACGGGTAACCAGGAACGGCAGCAGCACATCCGAGATGCGGGAGAACTCGCCGGCGCGGACCACGAGGAAGTTCTCGTGGCAGCCGTAAGAGTTGCCCGCGGAGTCGGTGTTGTTCTTGAACAGGTAGATATCGCCGCCGATACCCTCCTCCGCCAGCCGCTGCTCGGCGTCTATGAGCAGATCCTCGAGGACCCGCTCACCGGCCCGATCGTGAGTGACCAGCTGCACCAAGCTGTCGCACTCGGCCGTCGCGTACTCCGGATGGGAACCGACATCGAGGTAGAGCCGGGCACCGTTGCGGAGGAACACGTTAGAACTACGGCCCCAAGAAACTACCCGGCGGAACAAGTACCGGGCCACCTCGTCAGGACTCAACCGTCGGTGACCGTGAAAGGTGCACGTCACCCCGAATTCGGTCTCGATCCCCATGATTCGTCGCTGCACCCTATCGACATTACAGCTCTGAAGTGCCCGGTAACCGGCTTGTCGGCCAGCTCGTGCAAACGTATTCACAACGATTTAGCACGGGATGCAACGTTCCACGCGCCCTACCCTGCGAAAAAGCAAGACTCCTTTGCACTCTGCTATTGAGAGTGCAAATCGGCCAGATCCCGAATAGCGGGATTTTCACGGCCCGCCGACGCCGGGATGGGCGGTATCGGCGCGAGTCTCGAAGCGTCAACCGCCGCAAGGAAACTGAGCGACCTCGCCGCGGTGAGGTTCACCTCGGCAGGTCTTCCTCCCCCGCCGATTCGATGATAACTTGACGAAGAATACATAAGTTACCCACGGGTAACATGAATCTTGTTGCCGCTCAGCGGCTTCTTGGGACGGGGGGCTGTGCCTTGAGCACTGCGACGATCGTGCTCGGGATCACCGGGGCCATCATCACCATCGTCAGCTGGGGATACTTCTTCACCGGGTTGACCCGGATGATTCGCGTCTTCCGGGCCGGGCAACCGGACGGGTCTCGGTTGCGGCCGGTACTGCCGCGGGTGCGGACCGTGGCCGTGGAGGTTGCGGCGCATACGCGGATGAACAAGTTCCGGACCGTGGGCTGGGCGCATTGGCTCGTCATGGTCGGGTTCCTCGTCGGCATGGTGTTCTACTTCGAGTCCTACGGGGAGACTTTCGATCCCGAGTTCGGGTGGCCGATCATCGGCGAGACCGCCGGCTATCGGCTGCTCGAGGAGTTCCTCGCGGTCACGACCGTCGTCGGGATCGTCGCGCTGATCGCGATCCGGCAGCTGAATCATCCGCGTCGCCCGGAGCGGCTCTCCCGGTTCGGCGGATCCAATTTCTTTGCGGCGTACCTGATCGAGCTGATCGTGCTCGCCCACGGCGTCAGCGACATGCTGCTCGAGGCGGGGAAAATCGCGACCTACGGTGGCGGGCGCGCGTGGACCGATCCGATCACCATGCAGCTGGCCCGGGTGATGCCTGCCAGCGTGGTCATGCTGTCGAGCCTCGCGCTGCTCAAGATGATCGCGGGGGCGGCGTTCCTCTACGTCATCGGGCGCTACCTCACCTGGGGTGTGGCCTGGCACCGGATTTCGGCGTTCTTCAACATCTACTTCAAGCGTGAGGACGACGGCGGGGTCGCGCTCGGGGCGGCCAAGCCGATGATGTCCGGCGGCCGGGTCCTCGAGATGGAGACCGCCGACCCCGACACCGACACTTTCGGGGTCGGCAAGGTCGAGGACTTCACCTGGAAAGCCCTGCTGGACTTCACGACTTGCACCGAGTGCGGCCGCTGCCAGTCGCAGTGCCCGGCCTGGAACACCGGAAAACCGTTGTCGCCCAAGCTGTTGATCATGTCCCTGCGCGACCACACGTATGCGAAGGCGCCCTATCTGCTCGCGGGCGGCAGCGAGGGCAAGCCGAATGAGCGTGCGCTGGCGAAGATTTCCGAGGCCGCGCGCGCCGAGGCCGAGCGGCCGCTGGTCGGCGGCGAGGACGTGGGCGGCGTCATCGACCCCGAGGTCCTGTGGAGCTGC
>NZ_WRPP01000001.1 GCF_009760405.1 Nocardia terrae | reverse complement strand
CCCGACGCAACGGCCGAGCCCAGCGCAGCGACAGGCCCCAACCCAGCAAAAGGTCCCGACGCAACGGCCGAGCCCAGCGCAGCGACAGGCCCCAACCCAGCAAAAGGTCCCGACGCAACGGCCGAGCCCAGCGCAGCGACAGGCCCCAACCCAGCAAAAGGTCCCGACGCAACGGCCGAGCCCAGCGCAGCGACAGGCCCCAACCCAGCAATTGGCCCCGACGGAGTTGCCGAGCCCAGCGCAGAGGCAGGATCCGGCGCAACGGAAGGCCCCGGCCCAACGGCGACCGATCGTGAGTTCGGACTGCGCGACGCGGTGAACGAGACGCAGACCTCGGCACGAGGAGGCGAGGTGGCGGCGCTGCTCGTGGAGGCCGTGCGGGCGAGTGGGACTGGCGACCAGGATGATTCGCGGCTGAGCGACCTCAATCAGCCCGCCCCCGCCGGGTCGCCGACCGATGCGGTGCCGCTGCGCGGCGGGCAGGGCCGGCTGGTGCGGGCGGCGGTGCCGCAGGTGCTGGTGCTGGGCGGGTCGGGATCGTCGGGAGCCACGACCACCGCCCTGGGGCTGGCCGCGGCGGCGGGGGTGGACAGTGAGGGCGAGGTGTGGCCGGTGGTGGTCGACGCCACCCTCGGCGGCGGGGACGTGGCATTGCGAGGATGCGATGTGGCCGCGCCGGTCAGCACCCTGCAGAAGTGGCTGGGCACAGCGAATCCGGGGCACGCGTCCACCGTGGGAGCGTGTTCGGGGCAGACATCGACGGGCGTGCGAGTGCTGGCGCGGACGCCGGATCCGCTGCCGCGCAGGGAATCGCTGGTGTCGGTCGCCCGGCATCTCGAAACTGCCGGACTGCTGGGCATTTTCGACGCCGGTGCGCCGGTGACCAGCCGGTTGGCAGCGCCGCTGCTGTCGGATCCGCGAGTGGGCCTGGTGATCACCGTGGCCGCGCGACCCGACGCGATCAATCGGCTGCAACCCGCGCTGGGCTGGCTGGACGAGAACTTCGGTGAATTCGTCGTCGGCGACGCGGTGATCGTGCTCACCGAGCAGGTGCCGGGATCGGCGGCCGCGGTCATGGATCATGTTCGGACACACCTGGGTTCGTGGGTGCGCGCCGTCGTCCAGGTGCCGTTCGACATGCACCTGGCCACCGGCGGACCCATCTCGTGGCATCGCCTCGCCGCCGAAACCCGCGACGCGTACCTGGCCCTGCTGGGGGCACTGCGATGACGATCCAACTGTCACGGCCCTGGGGAGCCGACAACACGCCCGACGGCGACTCTCGGCCTTCCAGCGCGATACCGGCCGGAATCCACTCGGAGGCAACGGATCCCGGCCGAGAACATGCCGCCATGACGAGCCGGCCCGCCGCACTGAGCGGGGCGCCCGCGCCGGAGCAGGCGAAGCCCGCGATGCAGCCCGTGCCCATGTGGCATCGAGCGGTGCCGAATCGGCCGGTCCGGCCGCCATTGGTGTGGCTCGTCGGCGTGCACGGCGGCGCGGGCGTCAGCAGTCTGGCGGCCAGCCTGAGCTGGGCCGGGGACGCCGGGCAGCGCTGGCCCGCCCGGATCGGCCTGACCGCGGACATGGATTCGCCGCTGGTGGTGCTGGTCGGCCGCAGCCATCTGCGCGGCGTCAACGCGCTGCACCGGGCGCTGCTGGCGCATCAGCGGCAGGCCACTCCGGTCGGCAGCCACGTGGTCGGGGTGCTGACCGTGGCCGATGCCGCTCGGCCGCTGCCGATTCCGGTCGAGCAGCGGCGTGAGGAGATGGAAGGACTGGCCCTCGCCCTCGGCGCCCGCACCTGGCGGCTGGGCTGGCTCGAGCAGTGGCGGGCCCTGGAACCCTACGAACTCGCGGCCTGGAATCCCGCCGCCGGTCACTCACCGGTGGACGACGGCGATCCCACCCGCACTCCCCCGCAACCGGTTCGGCTTCTGGCCGAGCAGATCCTCACCGCGGCCAGAATCGCCGGGGCGCGGATCACCGAACGCGCGCAGCACGGCGCGGAATCAGCCAGTCCCTGACCTGAACGAGGTGCGACGTGCATCGAAAACTGCTGCCCACCATGGGGTTCCGGACCTCGGCGATACTGACCGCGGCGGTCTGCGTGGTCGCCACGGCCGCGGTCGGCCTGGCCCACGGCGGACCGCCCGACACCACCGTCCCGATCGACAAATGCCCGGCCCTGTTCGCGCTGGGCGTCCAGGGCACCGGCGAATCCTCGCCCGACGCCGCCGTCACCACCGACACCGGGATGCTGTCGGAGGTGTTCCGGCCCATGATGGCCGCCGCCAGCGACGACGGCCTGGTCGACCGCGCCTACGTGCCCTACGAGGCGTCCTTCGGCGGGGCGACCGAGATCAGCACCGTGACCTACACCAAGTCCGTCGGCGACGGGCTGGACCGGCTGCGGTCGATGGCCAAACAGGTCGCCGACCGCTGCCCCACTTCGCAATTGGCGATCGCCGGGTACTCGCAGGGCGCACACGTGGCCTCACAGTTCGCGCAGGAGGTCGGTGCGGGCAAGGGGACCGTCCCGGCCCAGAAGATCGCCGCCGTGGCGCTTTTCGGCGATCCCAACCGCAATGCCAACGAGCCGCTGTTCCCCGGCAAACCGGATCAGAAGCTGCCGACCGCCGCGCCGGGCACCGACGGCAAAGCGGTGTCCGGGCTTTCGGATCCGCCCGCCACCAAGACCGCGTCCGGCGCGGGCATCGCACCCGACAGCGCCACGCTCGAGAACTTCGGGTCACTGGTCGGGCGGGTCGCGGAATTCTGCACCGAGGGGGACCTGGCCTGCGACACCCCGGTGGGCGCGCCGCTGGTGCGGACCGTCGCCAATATCGCGGGGCAGGTGGAGCTTTCGGCCGGTGATCCGATCGGGTCGCTGAAGTCGATCGCGGAGGCGCTGGCGTTCACCTCGATCAAGACGGCCACCTCGGTGGTGAACAACGACGTGTCGGGGACCTCGCTCTCGGATCTGTCGTATCAGCCGCAGAAGTCGATCTCGCAGCGCATCGCCGAAGCCTCGAATCCGGCCAATCAGGTCGATGTCGGGGGCGCGTTCCAGGCGTTGCTCAAGGTCGGCACGATCGCCATCAATTCCATCGTGGCCGTGGCGAAGGACATCCTGACGCCCACCAACATCGCCGAGATCGCCACCGCCGGGCTCGCCAATCCCCTTGCGGGGCTGGCGGTATTCGGCGGCAAGCTGCTCGGCGCGGTCACCAACCTGGTGCCGCCCACCACCATCAGCCGGCTGGTCACCCAGTCGTTCTCGGCCGTCACCCAGAACATCACCGACAACAAGGATCTCCTCGACGTCACCACCTGGGTGCGGTACTGGGACACCGCGCAGAAGCACGACTACACCCACGCGCAGGGCGCGGGATTCGGGCAGAGCCCGACCGATTGGGTCGGACAGTGGTTCGCCGCGCTCGCCCACGACCTGGCCGGCAGCGCGCAAACCGGTGGCACGCCGCTCGGCGGCAGCGACAAACCCGGTGTGGGAATGGATTTCTCGGGGACCTCGACGGCGACCACGAGCGCCCCGCCCAACGGACAGTTCCCGCTCGGCGGGGCTCCGTCCGGCACGCCCAGCAGTGGCACCCCGAGCAGCAGCGCGCCGCTGATGGACTTCACGCCGTCCACGAGCACCCCGCCCACCAGTGGTGCTCCCCTGATCCCCGACCTCGGGACGACGCGATGAGCACCACTGAATCCGGTTCGCGCACATCGGAACCGCTGGCACCCGCACACGAGGGCAGTTACACGGGCAGCTGGTCGGACTGGATCACCGGCACGCCCGCACCGGCACGGAGCAGCCGCGCCGAACGGTACGAGGCCGAACGGTACGAGCGCGCGGCCGAACCGTCCGAGGAAGCCGACCGGTACGACAGCGAGTACGGGCCGGAGAGCTACCCCGACGACTACGACAACGGAGAATTCGACAACGGGGACTTCGACGGCGGGCACTTCGACGGCGGGCACTTCGACGACGGGGACTTCGACGACGAGGACGACGACTACGACGAGGACGGGTTCGCCGAGCCCCGTTCGATCGACGCCCTGTCGCACGCGCGCACTTTCGATCCCCCGTACTCCGAGGATCCGTCCCGCGCCTCGTCACCGCGCGATCCGGCGCGCGCCCCCGCATCCGGGGACACGTCGCGCACCGCGTCGTCGAGAGGCCCGGCGCACCCGCGATCATCCGAGGACACGGCGCGCGATCCGGACTCCGAGGATCCGTCGGGCCGATCGCCCGACGACTCGGCCCGTGCCCGGCAGCGCTACCGATCCCCACGGGCCCGAACGGCATACGCCGAGCTCCGCGCCCGGTCGTCGTTCGATCCCGCCCAGGCCGCACGAGGCGACCGGCTCGACCCGCCGCCGGGCTACCCGACCGCCCGCCGCCCGCTCAAACGCGCGGCCCGGCCGACCCCCGCACGGGAGCGACTGGGGCTCTCGCTGGATTTCAGCGGTCGTCAATGGGTTGTCCCGCTGCTGGGCCTGCTGGCCGTGCTCGCGGTGACCGCCGCCATCGCCGTCCAGATCGCCAAGGTCACCGGAGACAACACGCCGTCGAAACCCGTTGTCGCCGCGCCACATCCCGCCACCCCGTCGGCGATCGCGACCGGCACGGCGTCCCCGACCGCCTCGGCCCTCGCCCAGCCCGCCGCCGGACCGGCCGACCTGTGCCCCAACGAGGCCAAGGGCGGCAATGTCCGCGGCAACGGCCCCGGCAGCACCAAGTCCGGGCCGGATGTCATTCTGGCGCTGCAGAATCGGTACTACGTCGACCGCTCCGGCAAGGCGGTACGCGAGATGTTCGCCCCCGACGCCGCCGCCCCCACCGTCGAGCAGATCCAAGCCGGGATCGACTCCATTCCGGTCGGCACCACCTACTGCGTCCAGATCATGCCCGGCCCCTTCGACGGCCAGCACGTCATGGTCGTCAGCGAACAACACCCCGACGCCAGCAAACGCACCTGGTCGCCCCAACTCGTCATCACCACCAAGGTCGGCGACGCCACCCTCATCTCCGCCATCGTCCCCATGAACGAGGACACCCCGAAGTAGCTCGTCCCGCCCGTGGCACGCCGGAAGAACTGGGGGTTTGCCAGCGGTTTTGGAAATGCGGGGCGGGTGGGCTAGTGTTCTCTCTCGCAGCCGGACGGGCCGATGAGGACCTGACGGAAGCGATGCGGATGTAGCGCAGCTGGTAGCGCATCACCTTGCCAAGGTGAGGGTCGCGAGTTCGAATCTCGTCATCCGCTCTTCACACGGACATCGAAAGTTTTGCTGAGACAACGAAAGTTGCTCTCGCGCACTAGATCTCGCGCACATCCCGGGCATGTCGCCCCGATTTCGCGGTACCTTTTGATGGTGACCATCTTGCTCAGCGCCTTCCACGACACTGTGCTCTCCCATCAGGCCGTGCTCGCCCAACTCGGCAACCCCACCCCGGAGACACCGCCGGTGGCCGACAAGCTCCTCAAGCTCGTCCGCTACTTCACCTGGTTCGTGCTGCTGTCCGGCGTCCTGGGCATCACGTACGCGGGCGGCCGCTTCGCCTGGGAGAAATGGTCCGGCGGCGGGCTCGCCTCGCCGAAGATGGTCGCCGGAGCCATGATCGGCGGCATCATCGCGACCAGCGCCGGAACCATCATGAACGCCGTCATCGGCTGACCCTTCGGAATACCGAACCAACCGCCCGGACCAGGCCCAGCTCGCAACCCCGCACACCGGCGCGAGCGGGCCACTCACACGGCGGCCGGGATGCCGAATTCCGCGGGCACGGGCGCGTAGCGCGGAGTGTGTCGGTGGGCACGGTTAGGCTCGTCGAACAGACTGGCGAAGACTGGTAGGGGCCGCCTTGACGACGAGTGAGACACGCAGCTCGCGCACGCAACCGCGCGATGATCCGGCCGATGGGGTGGACTTCGGGCTGGAGCAGGTCAATGAGGTGCTCGCCGGGATGGTGGGCGAGGTCGCGGCGGATCGGCCGCGGGACGCGGAGCTGATCACCTGCCGGCTCGGGCTCGACGGGGAGAGCCCGGAGACGTTGATGCTGTTGGGGGCTCGGTTCGGGGTGTCGCGAGATCGGGCGCGGCAGTTGTACACCCGCGCGGTGGGGACCATGGTGCGGCAGACGCTGGTTACCCAGCCGGATCTCGGGGTGTTCGCGCAGCGGTATCCGGTGGGGTGGGGAGACGAGCGGCTGGTCCGGACGCTACTCGCGGAAACCTATGCGACGGACGGGGATATCGCCGCGCAGGACTGGTCCTATCTGAAACTGCGGCTCGCGGGGCACGACCTGCAGGATTCGAAACGGCTGGCGGGCTTCGTATTCCAGCGCATCGCGGGATGGCAGCAGAGGGGCCGCTGGCATCTCATGCCGAACCCGCAGCCCGAGGACGTGCCCGACGACATCTGGAACTCCTGGCTGAAGCGCGTCGACCGGGGCAGCGGGCAACCCGCCGAACTGCCCGTCCTCCCCGCCGGTCGCCTCGACTACGACGATGACGGTCGCGGGCGCATGTATTCCGAAAAGCTCGGCCGCGAAGTCACTTTCGACACCGCCCTGCAAGCCCGCCTGCTCCGGCTCCTGGACGCGAGCGCCACCGTGTCGTCCTTCCGCGAACTCCCCGCGGCGGTCCCCTACGCCATCGACAACACCGACCGCGTCCACTACCCCACCGCCGCAGCGCAATTCGCCGACGGCGGCACCGTCCTCATCGACGTCCTCCCCCTGGCCCACACCGCCTTGCACGTGCATCGCACCCGCGCCGCGGCCGCCCGCGAATACGCCCACTCCCACGGCTGGGGCTACCTCGCCTGGACCGGCAGCACCCAGGGCATCCCCGACCTGCTGACCCGCAAGGTCGACGCCCGCCGCACATCGATCCTCACGAACCGCTTGGCCACCGGCCCGCTCGCCTGGCCCGAATTCCAGTCCCTCCGAACCGACCTCGACCTGCTCGACCTGGCCGCCCTCGTCCACCGCCACAACTGGCGCTGGGACCGCGCCCCCTTCCGCCTATCCGCGCCCCGCACCTAGCGAGCTGGAGATCAGGGAGCTCTCACCGCGAGATGTCGCCCGATTTCCCGCGCTGACGACTCCCTGATCTTGATCGAATTCTGCTGTGCCTCACCGGCGATTCCCAGACGCGAGCGGTCGACTCGACAAGGGGGGCCTGGAGAGGAGACGTTATGAACAGGAAAGGTGCGGCCACAGCTCTGATCGGGATTCTCGCGGCCGGGGTGGTCGCGGGAACCGGGGTGGCCAGTGCCGACCCCGGGCCCGGTTGCGTGTATCCCGAGGGGAACAGCGCGTACTGCCAGCCCTTCGGGCATGATTCCAGCCCTCTGGCCGACCGTCACACCGGGGATCACGACGACCACGGCGATCACGGCGATCACGACCAGCGCTGAGCCCCGGCGGGTCGCCGAATCAGCTTGCGGCTGAACCGAACCAGCGGGACAGGCTCGCCTGCAGGTCCCGCTGGTCGTCGCCGACCCAGACGACGTGGCCGTCGGGGCGCAGCAGGATCGCCGGTACGTCGAGTTCCTCGCTGACATCGACTACGTGGTCGACGCGGTCGGACCAGCCTGCGACGGAGAGCTTTCCGGTCTGGTCGAGGAGCAGGGCGCGGCCTTCGTGGAGCCGGTCGTAGAGGCGGCCGTTCTTCAGGGGGATGTCGCGTTGGCGGCGGCCGACGAGGTCGGGGCCCGCGCCGAAGTCGTAGCGAATATTGAGGGCGGTGACCTTTTCGATGAGGTATCGGCGGACTTCTGGGAAGTCCATCAGTTCGGACATGAGGCGGCGGACCGCTCGAGGGCCGGGCTCGGTCTCCTGGAGCACGGTTTGGGCGCGGGTGTTGTCGAGCACGTCGGCGGCCCAGGGGCGGCGTTCGGCCTCGTATGTGTCGAGCAGATCGGCGGGGGCCCAGCCGTGGATGGCGGCGGCCAGTTTCCAGCCGAGGTTGAAGGCGTCCTGGACGCCCAGGTTCAAGCCCTGACCGCCGGTGGGCGGGTGGATGTGGGCGGCGTCGCCGGCCAGCAGGACCCGGCCGACGCGGTAGCGGTCGGCCAGACGGGTGGCGTTGCCGAAGCGCGAGAGCCAGCGGGCGGAGTGCGCGCCGAAGTCGGTGCCCGCGATGGCCCGAACCTGGCGTTTGAGGTCGTCCAGGGTCGGCGGGACGCGAGGATCGTCGGCCAATCCGTCCGCGGGCGCGCCCAAGCGGTAGAGATTGCCTTCCAGCGGCACCGCGCCGAAGCGGTGATGGGTCTTGTGGAGTTCCATCACCAGCGGGATGACCTCCTCGCGCGGGGCGGTGAGTTCCACCTCGCCCAGCAGCATCTCCCAGGTGTTCGGTTCGCCCGGGAAGTCGATGTCGAGCAGTTTGCGGACCGTGGAGCGGCCGCCGTCACAGCCGACGAGATAGCGCGAACGCAGCGTGGTGCCGTCGGCGAGCTCGGCGGTCACTCCGTCCGCGTCCTGGGTCAGCCCGACCAGTTCGCACCCCCGGCGGATCTCCGCACCGAGTTCCACCGCCCACTCGGTCAGCAGGCGGTCGGTGATCGGCTGCTGCAGTCCCAGTACGAACGGGAAGCTCGTATCCATCCGGGTCGGTTCGGCTTTGACGATCCCGGCGAAGAAGCCCGCGCTCGGGTGCTGCTTGCCCAGCGCGAGGAAGCGATCCGCGACACCGCGCTGGTCCAGGATCTCGACCGTGCGCGCGTGCATGCCCATCGCGCGCACGACCTTGGTCGGTTCGGCATCCCGGTCGATCACGAGTGCGCTCACGCCCTGCACCCGCAGCTCCGCCGCAAGCATCAAACCCGTCGGACCGGCACCGGTAATGATCACATCGAACATGAACCCACCCATCGTCGAAGTTGCCCGGCCAGCCATTCACGGACGCTATTTCCGCAGGTATTGGCCTTCGGCCGACGATTGTGCGGCAAGACCCGGGCCTTGCCGCAAGCCCCCCACTGCGCTATATCTTGAAAAGGGGGAGGGAAGAACGACTCTCGTAACTCTCAGGGGCTTCGGCCCCGAACCCCCTCGAGATCTTCGAGCGCTCTGCCCCGAGCCCCTTACTTCAGCACCAGTCCCGCGGCGATGAAGGTGATGATCACCAGGACCGCGAACCAAGTGATCAGCTGCCAGTGCAGGATCGCCGAGCGCTGGCTCGAGACCGTCAGGCGCAGGGTCGCGTCCACGCGGTTGTGGTCGGCGATCTTGCGGCGGGTCTGGGCCAGGTCGTCGGCCTGCTGTTGGGCGGCGATCTCGGCGCGTTCCAGGCGGTGGGTCAGGCGCAGCAGCTGCTTGGTCTTGTCGCGAGTCGCCTTGCGGGCCAAGGCGAGCGCCGTGCGCTGGTTCATGAGTTCCTGGCGCTGCCGTGCGATGACGGCGGCCTGGGTCCGGGTGTGGCGCTCCCAGTCGTTCACCGTCGCCCATCCTCCCGTGTGTTCGTCGCGGCAGCCGAAAGCCATCTCCTCGGCCACCCAGCCCGTAATGAATTCGCGCAGCTCACAGGCGGATTGGCGGGCCGTGACCACACCACCCGGTCCGGACGTGAGCAGGCCGCCGACCACACGGTACTCACAACCGTCGGCGGCGAAGTCGTCCAGGCCCAGCGCGGGCAGCTGCGCGGTCCAGAAACCGGGCGGGCAGATCCATAGCACTTCGCTACAACCGCTGCTCCGCAGCTCCGCGGTGAGCACCCGGGCGCGGGTCAACTCGGGTGGGGCGCTGGACACCTCGATCACACCGGTCCGATCACCCTTGCGCCACAGCACGTCCACCGAGTGCGCGCCGACGGTCGCGTCCACCTGCACATCCTCGGCGCCGGCGGCCAGCAGCCGCCCGCGCAGCCAGAACTCCAGCCGGCGCGCGTCCCAGCGGCACCGGGCACAGTCGGCCTCGCGGCAGCGCTCCCCCGCCAGATGGCCGCGTGCGTCGCGCGCCGTCGAATCCCCCACCGTCGCCTTCGATTTCGAGCGCGGTCCCGGGTCGGCGAGGGCCACCGACCGCTCCCGCGGACCCTCGACTCGCCTCGTACTCACAAGATCACCCCAGCCACCACACTCACCGCAGGGGCCGCTTCCGCCTCATCGGAAACCACCAGCCCTCGCCGTCACTTCCAGAGTGCAGCAATCCGACCACCAAGCGGCAGGAAAGCGACCAGATTCGTTATCCAACCGCGAGCCTCGTGTGATCAACCGGGGCGCGGTTCGTAACCGATGCCCGGGATGCCGGACCGCGTTGCCGCCGCTACTCTTTCGCCATGCTCCACCCGCAGTCCCCGCACCCGCCCTCCGGCGACCTACCTCGAGCGCTGCGCACGGCGCGCGCCGCCAATTCGGTCGCCTTCGCGCTGCAGGGCTTCTTCCTGGCCGTCATCCTCACCGAATTACCGCAGATGAAGGAGAAGTTCGCGCTCTCCGACGGCGTCATCGTCGCGATGGTCACCATGATCTCGCTGCTCGCCGGGGTGGGCAGCGTGACCGCGGAACGGATCGCGCTGCGCTGGTCGAGCCGGACGGCGCTGCGCATCGGGCTGGCGCTGGTCGCGGTCGCGGGTGTCGGGATCGCGGCCGCACCCGATCAGGTGACGGCGTTCATCGTGTTGGGCGTGTACGGCGTGGCGGTCGGAATCGTCGATGCCGGAACCAATATGCAAGCGGTGTTCATTCAACACGGCTATGGCCGATTCGTGCTGGTGTCGTTCTATGCCGCCTGGAGTGCCGGATCGATCACCGGGGCGCTGTTCGTCGCGGCCTTCGAGGCGCTGAAAGTGCCGCTGTGGGCATCGATTCTGACGGCCGCGGCGGTGGTGCTGGCGGGCTGCCTGGGCGCGGGACCGCGACTGCTGGGCACCGACGAGGCCGAAACCGCTCCGGCCGAACAGCACACGACCGGTTCGGTGCCGACGCGGATCTTCCTGATCTTCGGCGTGGTGATCGCCCTCGCGTTCGCCATCGACCTCGCGGTGGGCAACTGGTCGGCGCTGTACCTGAAGGACGAACTGCTGTCGTCCTCGGCCACGGCCGCGCTGGCGCTGGCCGCCTACCAGGGCGCGTCGCTGCTCGGACGCCTCACCGGCGACCTGTGGGTGCGGCGGTTCGGGCCGCGCGCGGTGGTGCGGGTGGCGGCCGCGGTCGGGTCGATCGGACTGGTGGTCGTGGTCGCGGCCCCCGCGCCGGTCGCCGCCATCCTCGGATTCCTCATCGCCGGAATCGGATTGCCGGTCATCGCGCCGCTGTGCTTCAGCGAGGCCGGGCAACTCACCAGTGGCCGCGGTCTGGACGCGCTCATCGCCCGGCTCAACCTGTTCAACTACGCGGGCACGCTGGTCGGCGGCGCGGTCGTCGGCGTGGTCGCGGACGCGGCCAACCTGCGGGCCGGGTTCGCGATTCCGCTCGGCTTCGCGGTGGTGCTGATCGCGTTCGCCCGGGTCTTCCATGTCCGCGGCGGTGCGACCGCGGCCTCCGAGCCCGCCGCGGAACCTGCTTGACTGGAACGGTGAGCGACACCGTAACCATCGACCGGGCCCGGCTCGGCGACGCCGAGGAACTCGCGAATGTGGCGGCCGTGACGTTCCCGCTGGCCTGCCCGCCCGGCTCGACGCCCGAGGACGAGGCGGAATTCATCGCGAAGTGGCTGTCGGCGGACAAGTTCCGCGAGTACCTCACCGACCCGGAACGGGTGGTGCTCAAGGCCGTGACCGACGAAGCGATCGTCGGCTACGCGCTGCTCAATGCCATGACACCCGCCGACCCCGACGTCGCGGCCGTCATCACACAGCGGCCGGTGACCGAACTCAGCAAGATGTACGTGCTGCCCGGCCAACACGGCAACGGCGTCTCGGCCGCGCTCATGCACGCCGCCCTCGACAGCGCCCGCACCGGCGGCAGCGTGGCCGTGTGGCTGGGCGTGAACCAGCAGAACGCGCGCGCCCAGCGCTTCTACGGCAAGCACGGCTTCACCGTCGCGGGCACCAAGACCTTCACCGTCGGCAGCCAGACCCACCACGACTACGTCATGCGCCACGATCTCTGATCCGTTCGCGGCCGCGAATCGCCGTGACGCACTTCACCGTTGTCGGTACCGTGCATACCCATACGGCGAGTAGGACAGCGTCATGGGGACACCACCGAAATCGCAACCGGGGCCGGGCGGCACACCCGCGGAGGGCAGAGGGCTGGTGATCGCGGCGTTCGCCGCCGCGGCACTGGCATTGCTGGTGCCCTGCCTGTTCGGTTGGGCCGGAATACTTCTCGGGCTGGCGGCCAACCAGCGAGGGCAGCCACTCGCGAAGGAGGCGGTGTGGACCTCGGTCGCCACCATGTGCCTCGGGTTCGTGCTGACCGTGGTGGTCCGCAAATACTGGCTCACGTGAAAGCTGGCCTCAGGACAGCATTTTCGCCTTCAGGGCGGCGATGTCGCCGTCGGTGAGACGTAAACCGTTGTGCACGTAGGCATCGAAGCTGCCGTAGGTCTGATTCGCCTGGTCGAAGGCGGAATCGAGGGCGACCGGGACGACGCCGTGGCGGGCGTCGCCGGGTGCGGCGTCGTGGTAGAAGTTCGACAGCAGGTAGTCGTAGTAGACGGTGGCGCGGTCGACGCCGAGGATGGTCAGCAGGACCGCGGCCGTCCAGCCGGTGCGGTCGTTGCCCGACATGCAGTGGAACAGGACGGTGCCGTCGGGGGTGGCGATGATGTCGCGCAGGACCTGGGAGAAGCCCTCGTTCGCGCCCGGGGTCGTGATGAAGGCGCGGTACAACTCGACGCTGGCGGCGAAGGTGGACAGGGCGGGCACCGGATTCTGGCCGATCACATCGGCATTGCGGAAGACCGCGCCCGCCGGGACGCGGTCGGGGATCAGCGCGACCTCGGAGACCGAGCGCAGGTCCTCGTCCAGTTTCAGGCCGTGGTCGCTCAGGTAGGCCAGTGCCAGGTCGCTCGCCTGGGACAAGTTGGCGGTCCGGTACACCAGGCCGGTACGCACGACCCTTCCGTCGGCGGTGGCGTAACCGCCCACGTCACGGGCGTTTTCGACACCGGGCAGGGGTAGGGTCCGCTCGCCGATGCCGAGCACGACCGCGGGCGTGGGATCGGGCGGCGGGGTCGCGGCGGCGGGTCCGGCCTGGCCGAGACCGGCCGCGGCGAGGGCCGCGAACGTCAGGGTCAGATGCACTCCACGAGAACGAATCATGCGCCGCCTCCTCGCTCGACCCCCAGCAATTTTTTAGCAATCCAACACGCCGGCCGCCCCCGCGACGCGCCCACGAGATCGGCTCGATTGCCGCGCGAGGCGCCGGATTCGGTCGGGAACACGAGGAACGCCGGGCAGACCCGCTGCCCGGCGTTCTCGGAGGAGTCGTGAATTACCTTGTCAGGCGAGCAGTTTCGCCTTCAGGGCCGCGACATCGGCGTCCGACAGCTTCAGGCCCTCGTGGACGTAGTTGTCGAAGCTGCCGTAGCTCTTGTTCACCTGGTCGAAGGCGGCGTCCAGGGCGGCGGCGCCGACGCCGTTCATCATGTCGCCGTCCTTGGCGCCGCGGTAGTAGTTGGACAGCAGGTAGTCGTAGTAGACGGTGTCCTTGTCCACGCCCAGGACGGTCAGCAGCACGGCCGAGGTCCAGCCGGTGCGGTCCTTGCCCGCGGTGCAGTGGAACAGCACGCCGCCCGGGTTGTAGGCGATGTCGCGCAGCACGTTCGCGAAACCGTCGCTCGCGCCGGGCGCGGTGATGAAGGCGCGGTAGAGGTCGGTGCCCGCGGACAGGGTGGAGGCCATCACCTGCGGCGGGGCCTGGCCGATGATGTCGTCGTGGTGCTCGATCGCACCGGCGGGAACCTTGTCGACGCCCATCAGCTGCTGCTCGTAGCCGGTACGCAGATCGTGCACGGAGACCACGTTGTCGGCGGCGAGCTTGGCCAGGTCGTCGTCGGTGGCCTTGGACAGGTCGCCGGTGCGGAAGACCAGGCCGGTGCGCACGGTGTGGCCGTCGGCGGTCTGGTAGCCGCCCGCGTCACGGGCGTTCAGCACACCGGTCAGGCCCAGGGCGCGGTTGTCGGTGTTGACCACCACGCTGCTGGTCGCGGCGGGCGGGTCGGCAGCGAAGGCGATCGCCGCCGATCCCAGACTGGCGGAGAGGGCGATGGTGACCGCCGCAGCGGCTGTGACAGCACGTGTGCGCAAGGTGTTTCTCCTTCCGGGGGACGAAAACCGAACAACACCCGATTTTCGTTGACCCTCGAAATTTATTACCTAAGGCAACGTTAAGAACCACCGGGGTCGGTCAGCCCAACTCTCGAGGCTCTCAGGGGCAAGCCCCTGACACCCCGCGAGAAGGACAGGAACATGGGAGCGGGCCCCCTGAAACCCAAGAGACCCAGGGCCTCAGGCGCGACCCTGTGCACCCCCAAGACACCCCGGGACCTCAGGCGCGACCCTGTGCGACCCCGATCAAGCGTGCGCGGGAGCCTCGAAGCGCGAGAGCGCCAGCAGGCGGGAGATCGCGCGCAGGTACTTCTTGCGGTAGCCGCCGTCCAGCATCTCCTGGGTGAAGATCTGGTCCAGCTTCGCGCCCGAGACGGTCACCGGGGTGCCCGCGTCGTAGAGGCGGTCGGCCAGTACGACGATGCGCAGGGCCACGGCCTGGTCGGCCACCGGGTGGATGTTCGAGATGTACACCGCCGACACGCCGTTGATGAGCGCGCCGTACCGGGACGGGTGCAGGGTGCTCAGGTGCTTGGTCAGCTCGTCGAAGTCGTCGAGGGTGGAATCCGGTGTGGCGGTGGCCAGTTCGACCAGGTGCTCCGCGGAGGTCGGCTCGGGGGCCGGGGGCAGGTCGCGGTGGCGGTAGTCGGGGCCGTCGACGCGCACGGCCTCGAACAGCGAGCCCAGCTTCTTGATCTCGCGCAGGAAGTCCTGGGCGGCGAAGCGGCCCTCGCCCAGCTGGCCCGGCAGGGTGTTGGAGGTGGCCACGATGGAGACGCCGCGGTCGGTCAGCTCGGTGAGCAGCCGCGAGACCAGCATGGTGTCGCCCGGATCGTCGAGCTCGAACTCGTCGATGCACAGCACGCTGTTGGCCGACAGCCGCTCGACGGCGTTGTTGAAGCCCAGCGCGCCAACCAGATTGGTGACCTCACCGAAGGTGCCGAACGACTTGGGCGTCGGCACGCTGTGGAAGATCGAGGCCAGCAGGTGGGTCTTGCCCACACCGAAGCCGCCGTCCAGGTACAGGCCGATGCCGTGCACCGGCTTCTTCTTGCCGAAGAGCGGCTTCTTGTCGGCGGCCTTGCGCAGTTTGGTCACCGAATCGGCGAACTGCTCGGCCTGCTGCACGGCCGCGGCCTGAGAGGGTTCCTTCGGGTCCGGGATGTAGGAACCGAAGCTCACCTCGTCGAAGGTGGGCGGCGGCACCATCTGGGCCACGAGCTGGTCTGCCGGAACCTCCGGGTGGCGATCGACGAGGCGTTGTTGCACTCGGAAAGCGTAGAACCGTGGTGGGATGGGCTCTTATGCAGCACATGCCGAATGCGATTCAGCTCACAGATCTCACCCACGACGACCTGGTCGAGATGTACGCCTATCCGGTAGAGCCATCCGCCCCGTATGTGCGTGTCAACTTCGTCACCAGCATCGATGGCGCGGTCACCGTGGACGGGCGGTCCGGCGGGCTCGGCACGCCCGCGGACAAGAAGGTGTTCGCGCTGCTGCGGGATCTCGCCGATGTGGTGCTGGTCGGGGCGGGCACCGCGCGGGCGGAGAACTACGGTGCGGCGCACACCGATTCGGAGCTGCGCAAGCGGCTGCACCGGGAAGGGCTCGGGGGCGACGCGGACGGGACGCCGCCGCGGATCGCGGTCGTCACCCACGGGGCGTCACTGGATCCGGCGAGCAAGCTGTTCACCGACGCGGGGGCGCGCCCGATCATCCTCACCACCACCGCCGCGCCCGCCGAGCACAAGAAGCGACTCATCGACGCCGGAGCCGAACTCATCGAGGCGGGCGAGGACGACTGCACCATCACCGCCGTGCGCGACGCCCTCGAAGGGCTCGGGCTGCGACGCGTGCTGTGCGAGGGCGGGCCGTCGCTGTTCGGCCAGCTCATCGCCGCCGAGTCCGTCGACGAGGTGTGCCTGACCGTATCGCCGCAGCTGGTAGGCGGCATAGCGGGCCGAATCGCGATGTCCCCCAACGCCCTGCCCACCCCCATGCGCCCGCGCCACCTGCTGCTCGATACCGACGGCACGATCTTGACCCGATGGGAACGCGCCCACACCCGAGGCTGAAACCGCGTGCGGGACCTGGCAAGGTGGAGCGCATGCGCTGGACTCGGGCCGCTCTGCTGGCGTCGACACTGTCGGTATTGGTCACCACCGCCTGCGGGGCCGGGCCGTCGAACCGGCCCGCCGTCGCCGTGGAACAGCCGCATCAGGCCGGGGCCGCCGCGACCACCGCACCCGCCGACTCCACCCCGCCCGCGCCCGAGGTCCCCAAGGTCGATCTCACCTGGCGCGACTGCACGGTGCCGACCTTCAACCTGCTGGCACTGGGCGCGCCGCCGCAGGGGCTCGTGCTCGAATGCGCCGAATACCCCGCGCAGAAGGACGTGGCCGGGACCGTGGCCGGCAATTTCAAGAACGCGGCCATCCGGGCCCGCTACGACCGCACGCCCAAGGACGCCGCGCCGCTCATCCTGACCTCCGGCGCGGACCGCTCCTCGACCGCGACGCTGGCCGGGCTGGCCGCCGGGAACGCGAGCGCACTGCTGGCCACCCGACCCATCATCGCGGTGGACCGGCGCGGCATCGGCAGCTCCGTGCCGATCACCTGCATGACCGACCCGCAGCGCAAGGCGCTCGCCGATCAGAACCAATTCACGCGCGGCGCAACCGATCCCGTGGACGCCATGAGCACCACCGGGCGCGACGCCGCGGTCGCCTGCCTGGACTTCCTGTCCCCCGAACAGGGCGTGTGGGACGCCCCGCACGCCGCCGACGACATCGAACAGATGCGCAAGCAGCTGCAGGTCGACCACATCGCGCTGCTGGGCACGGGCACCGGCGCGAACGTGGCGCTGAACTACGCGCGCAAGTACGGGCAGCACCTCGGGCGGCTGGTGCTGGACTCGCCGCAGTCGGTGGGCACCGACGCGAACGGGCGCGCCGAGCAGCGGGTGAAGGGGCAGGAGGCCGCGCTCACCGCGTTCGCGCAGCGGTGCGCGTCGCTGAACTGCTCGCTCGGGGCCGACCCGCGGGCGGCCGTCATCGATCTGGTGAACCGCGCCGGGGCCGGACAGCTCGCCGACCTGTCGGCGTCCGCGCTCGTCACCACCTTGAGCGGCTTCCTGGGTGACTCACGCTCCCTGGACAATTCGCAGCTCACGGGATTCGCCGATGCGCTGAGCGCGCTCGGCAAGGGCGACCACGGCCCGATCACGCCCTACGTGCTGCGGGCCGCCTCCACCGTCGCCACCGACGGCGAATTCGTCAACCGCTGCAGCGACAACCACGAGCCCTCCACCCCCGACAAGGCGAAATCCTTCGAAACCGCCTGGGCCACCCAATATCCGATCTTCGGCAAGGTCGCCGCCATCGACCTGATGCTCTGCTCGGCCTGGCCCGCCGCCGCCCCGATGACCCTCCCCGACAAACTCGACCTGCCCGTCCTGGTGCTCGGCGGCAGCGCCGACCCCGTGGTCGGCCAGGACGGCCGCCCCACCGTCACCGGCGCCCTCGGTGCGGCAGGCGCCCGCACCGCGACCGTCGTCTGGCAGGGCTGGGGCCATCCCACCTTCGCCCACTCCGGCTGCGCCCAGCAATCTCTCGCCGACTACCTCAAGGACGCCACCCTCCCCGCCGACGGCACCGCCTGCCCCGCCTGACCGGTCGAGTGGCGTGGGTCACTGCCCGGCGGGGTGTGGAGCGCGCTTGACGGCCTTCGGGATTCGGGGATCGATAGGGGAGTTATCGGACCGGGCGATGCGATGTGCGCCACGCAACGCGATAAGCGGGTCGGCGCATGTGACCCGGGGGGTTTCGGTGTAGCGTGCTCGAGTGTTCCTTCGACAGCTCGAGCCGCGCACCGCTCGCACCACCGCTGAGGTACTGAACTTCGCGCTGTGGCCGGTCGCGATTCTCACCGTGTTGCATCGGGTGTTCATCAACGCTGTCAACTACCACGTCACCAATGACTTCACGCCGGTCTACAACGCGTCGCTCGCGTTCCTCAACCACCGGCCGGTGTACAACGCGAACTTCAGCTCGACCGATCCGGCGTATCTGTACCCGCCCAGCGGGACGCTGCTGATCTCGCCGCTGGCGATCCTGGACCCCGAGAAGTCGCGCTGGGCCTTCATTCTGGTGAACGCGCTCGCGCTGCTGCTGGCCTGGTATCTGCTGCTGAAGCTGTTCAACTTCACGCTGAACTCGGTCGCCGCGCCGGCGTTGCTGCTGGCCATGTTCGTCTCCGAGACGGTCACGAACACCCTCGGCTTCACCAATATCAACGGCTGCCTGTTCCTGGCCATGATGGCCTACATCCACCTGCTGCTGAAGCGCAAAGACCTTTGGGCCGGTGTGGCATTGGGGTTGACCGTCGCGGTCAAGGGGCCATTGCTGGTGCCGCTGCTGCTGATTCCGCTGGTGCGCGGGCAGTGGAAGACGTTCATCACCGCGCTGGGCATCCCGGTGGCGCTGAACCTGCTGGCCTGGCCGTTCATCGTGGACTACAAGGAATTCTGGACCCACACGCTGCCGTACCTGTCGGAGGCGCGGGACTACTTCAACAGCGCGATCGTCGGCAATGCCGGGTACTACGGCGTCGCCGAATGGCTGACCTGGACCATCCGCATCGTGATGGGCGTCCTCGTGCTGGTCTCGCTGTGGCTGCTGTATCGGTACTACCGCGAGGACGAGGTCTTCTACATCTGCAACACCTCGGGCGTCCTGATCACCGCGGTCATGCTGCTGGGCCCGCTGGGCCAGATGTACTACTCGATGTTCCTGTTCCCCATGCTGATGACCGTGGTCATGCGGAACTCGTTGCTGCGCAACTGGCCCGCCTGGCTGGCGATCTTCGGGTTCATGTCCTACGACAAGTGGCTCTCGGACCGCTGGCAGAGCATCGGGCGCGATCTCGAGTACCTGCGCACCACCTTCGGGTGGGGGCTGCTGCTGATCGTGGTGTTCTGCGTCCTCGGCGACCGCTACCTGGCCGCCAAGCGCGAGGGACGGCTACAGGTCGGCAAATCCCTGGACCCGGCCTGGATGCACCCGGAATGGGACACAACGGACAACGAGGCCACCGTCTCGCCCCGGACCGAGGCCGCCGCCGCGTTATAGCCTGGAGCCCATGAGTTCCGATGCCGACAGCTCGATCCCCGCACCGCGCATCCAGCTGACCCCGCAGGAGTGGCGAACCAAGCTCACCCCCGACGAGTACCGGGTCCTGCGGGAAGCGGGCACCGAGCGGGCGTTCACGGGCGAGTACACCGACACCGAGACCGAGGGCGTCTACTCGTGCCGGGCCTGCGGGTCCGAATTGTTCCGCAGCACCGAGAAATTCCATTCCCACTGCGGCTGGCCGTCGTTCTTCGATCCGGCGAAGTCCGAGGCGGTGGTGCTCAAGGAGGACGATTCGCTGGGCATGCGCCGCGTCGAGGTCCTCTGCGCCACCTGCCACAGCCACCTGGGGCACGTGTTCGAGGGCGAGGGTTACCCGACGCCCACGGACAAGCGCTACTGCATCAACTCGATTTCGCTCCGCTTGCACCCCTCGGACAGCACAGCTGGTTGAGTCGCGGAAACAGTAAGGGGCATGCGCGAATCCGCGCATGCCCCGAATTGTGCGGGCAGATAGCCAGTTACCTCACGGCAACGAGTTGATCAGCTGCTCGATGTCGACGCGCGGGCCGGTGAAGAACGGGATCTCCTCGCGCACGTGGCGGCGGGCCTCGGTGGCGCGCAGTTCGCGCATGAGGTCGACGATGCGGTGCAGTTCGGGGGCCTCGAAGGCGAGGATCCACTCGTAGTCGCCCAGGGCGAAGGAGGCGACGGTGTTGGCGCGCACGTCCGGGAAGTCGCGGGCCTGCTTGCCGTGGTCGGCGAGCATCTTGCGGCGCTCCTCGTCGGGGAGCAGGTACCAGTCGTAGGAGCGCACGAACGGGTAGACGCAGATGTAGTTGCCCGGGTCTTCACCCGCCAGGAAGGCGGGGATGTGGGACTTGTTGAACTCGGCGGGGCGGTGCAGCGCGGCCTGGCTCCAGACCGGGGTGGAGAGCTGACCCAGTTCGGTGACGCGACGGAAGTCGGCGTAGGCGGCCTGCAGGTCCTCGATCTTCTCGGCGTGCCACCAGATCATGAAGTCGGCGTCGGCGCGCAGGCCCGCGACGTCGTAGATGCCGCGCACGACCACGCCGCGCTCCTCGAGCGATTCGAAGAAGACCTTGGCCTCCTTGATCGCGGCCGCACGGTTGTCACCGAGCTCGCCGGGCTCCACCTGGAACACCGAGAACATGAGGTAGCGGATGGTGTCGTTGAGTGCCTTGTAGTCGAGTCGCGCCATGGCACCCATCGTGCCACTGCGCCCGAACCCACCCGGAATCGGGCAGGGCGGACAGGGTGATTCAGCTCGCAGTCGCGGCCCGCGCGGTGTCGGCCCAGGAGGCGATCAGGCGGCGCAGGCCGTCACGGAAGACGACGTCGTCGGTGAGCAGGGCGCTGATCTCGTCCAGATTGGTTGCCAGGATGGGGTATTCATCCGGGTCCAGAGCGGCCAGGATGGAACGGGTGCGCAGACGCGCGGGTTTGCGGTCGCGGTGCTCGACCAGGCCCGCGCAGCCGAGGGTGTACAGGTAGCACTCGCGGTAGGCGCGGAAGGCGTCGCCGGGGCTCAGGCCCAGCGAAACATTGTCGGCCAGTTGTGGTTCGGTGAGACGGGTCAGCAAGTGCGGCCCCAGCCAGGGGCGCGGCCCGCGCAGCATCACGAGGCCCGGATAGGCGGTGAGCAGGGTGTACCAGGCCACGAAACGCCGCTCGGTGGCATCGGCCCAGTCCGCGGAGCCGGCGGCGATCTCGGGCAGATCCAGGGCGAGATGGTCGGCCAGCATTTCGACCAGACCATTGAAATCGCCACCGCCCCTGCGCACCACGGTGGTGTGGGAGACCGCCAGATGGGCGGCGATGGAGCGGAAGCTCAGCTCGGCGGCGCCGCGGTTCTCGAGGATCTCCAACCCGGCCCGGGCGATCGCGCCGGGCGTCGCCTCGTCGAGGGACTTCGATTTCCTGGGCATGCGTCCAGCGTAAGTTACAGTGGAACAAAAGGGGGAATCAGCGATGGAAACGAAAGAAGCGCAAGTGCATCCGACATACGCCGAGGTGACAGCGGCTGCCGAACGAATCTCCGGCCACACCCGTCCGGTGGTGCTGGCCCGGGCGGACGCCGACACCGTCCCGGTCGCCGGGGAGGTCTGGTTCGCGCTGGAGCACATGCAGCACACCGGCACCTTCAAGGCGCGTGGCGCGGCGAATTTCGTACTGGCGCAGCGGGAACAGGGAACGCTGCCGAAGGTGGGCATCACCATCGCCTCCGGCGGCAATGCCGGGGTGGCGGGCGCGTGGGCGGCCCGGCTGGTCGGCTCCGCGGCCACCGTGTTCCTGCCCGCCACCGCGCCCGCGGTCAAGGTGACGCGGCTGAAAGCCCTCGGCGCCCAGGTGCTCTGCGGCGGCGACGCCTACGCCGACGCCGCCGCGGAATGCGAGCGCTACGCGGCCGCCAGCGGGGCGCTGCGCTCGCACGCCTACGACGATCCGTACATCGCCGCCGGGGCCGGGACGCTGCTGGAGGAGATCGTCGCGCAGCTGCCCGGGCTCGACACCGTCGTGGTCGCGGTCGGGGGCGGCGGGCTGCTGACCGGAATCACGGTGTCCGCCAACCAGCACGGGGTGCGGGTGGTCGCGGTGGAACCGGAGAACTGCCGGGCGTTCAACGCGGCCCTCGAGGCGGGGGAACCGGTGGACGTCGAGATCGACTCGGTCGCCGCCGACGCGCTGGGGGCGCGCCGCGTCACCCCGATGGCGCTGGCCGCGGCCGCCGCGGGCGACATCCGCTCGGTGCTGGTCAGCGACAAGCAGATCATCGCGGCCCGCCAAACCCTGTGGGACTGCCGCCGACTCGCGGTCGAGCACGCCGCGGCCACCGCCTTGGCGGCCCTGCTCTCCGGCGCGTACGTCCCCTCGCCCGGCGAACGCGTCGCCGTCATCATCTGCGGCGCGAACACCGACCCCAGCGACCTCGTCACCCGCTGACCACCTCGCCATCCCGGTATGCGCGGTCACACCACCCGTGGTGGATTCCGGCCGAGAGGGCGCGGGAATGACGACGCAGGGGCGGGTGTGCGGCCGGGTGAGCTGTCAGCCCAGATGGTCGGTGATGCGGGCCGCGGCCTTGGTGCCGGTCGCGGCGCAGGCGGGGACGCCGACGCCGTCGAGGTACGCGCCCGCGAGAGCCAGGCCGGGGAGATCGGCTGTGGCCGAACGCAGGTCGGCGATGCGGGTGGTGTGGCCGGGGGCGTACTGCGGGAGGCCGCCGGGCCAGCGTTGGACGACCGCGCGCAGGGGGCGGATGTCCGCGCCGGTGACCGTGGTCAGGTCCTCGACGGCGGCTGAGATCAGGTCCTCGTCGGACCAGGACAGGGGGGCGGGGTCGCCGAAGCGGCCGAAGGAGGCGCGGACCAGGGCCACGTCGCGGGCGGCGAGGTGGGGCCATTTGCGGCTGGAGAGGGTGAAGGCCTTGGCGCGCAAGGGTTCACCGGTGGCGACCAGGATGCCGGAGTTGTCGGGCAGGGCGGTGTCGGCGGGCAGGGCCAGGGCCACCACGGCCGAGGAGGCCAGGTCGATGCCGGCGGCGAGCGCGGACGCCTCCGGGGCGATCTCGCGCAGGAGTTCAGCGGTCACCGGCGCCGGGGTCGCGAGGATCACCGCGTCCACGTCGCCGACCGGGTCCACGTGCCAGCCCTTGGCGGTGCGGGTGAGACGGGTTGCCGCCGTACCGATTTCGATCTTCACGTCGGCGGCCGCGCGCAGCGCGTCGAGCAGGACGCCGTAGCCGTCGCGGATACCGCCGAAGACCGGCGTGGTGCTCGGCGGCGGCAGCGCCTCCGACACGGCCCGGGTCAAACTCGGCGCGCCCCGGTCCAGCGCCGCGGCCAGTGTCGGCAGCGCCGCGCGCACGCCGATCGAATCCGCCAGCCCCGCATACACTCCCCCGAGCAGCGGATCCACGCTACGGCGAACCACCTTCTCCCCGAACCGATCCCGCACCAGCTCCCCCACCGACATGTCCCCGCCCCGCACCCACGTCAACGGCCGGTTCGGCTCCTCCTCGATCGCCGCCAGCGTCCGCGCATCCACCAGCCCCGCAACCGATTCCGCCCCCGCCGGAATCCCCATCAACGTCCGCTCGGGCAACGGGTGCCCAGCCCCCTCCGACCACACCAGCGGCCGCTTCCCCGCCGGATGCACCAACTGCTCCGCAATCCCCAACTCCCCCATCAACTCCGGAATCTCCGGCCGTCGCCCCACGAACGCCTCGGCGCCCAGATCGACCGGATCCCCCTCGATCTCCACCGTCCGCAGAATCCCCCCGACCCGCTCCCGCCGCTCCACCAACACCAACTCCGCGGCATCCCCCAACGCCTGCCGCAGCCGATACGCAGCCACCAGCCCACTGATGCCACCACCGACCACCGCAACCCGCATCGCCAACTCCTCCTCGCCCAGGGAACGCCGCGGATCACTCCGCGACGCGCGACCCGCACCGATCCGCCGGGCCGCCTTCCGCCAACCTACTCGGGCCGCCCGCCGCGGTCATGACCGGGCGAAACACGCTCACCACGGCGTGATTCACCTCGCACCCCGGAACAGGCCCCAACACGCCGTCATCGTCGAGCGGTGCCCATGGAAATCCCCCCGCTGGACGACCTCATCCGCTCTCGGTCGCAGATCGGTGAGTGGTAAGGCTGCCCCGATCGGCGCCGAGGGCGATCGGTTCGAGCCCGTGTCAGAGGGGGGTGGGCAGGCTGTGGATGAGGGCGACGGTGTCGGTGATGACGGTGGGGTCGGTGTTGGGGAGGACGCCGTGGCCGAGGTTGAAGATGTGACCCTTGGCGCCCAAGGTGATCGCCTCGTCGGCCTCGTGGGCGATGCGGCGGACCTCGGATTCGATGGCGGCGGGGCCGGCGAAGAGGACGGCGGGATCGAGGTTGCCCTGCAAGGCTTTTCCGGGGCCGACGCGGCGGGCGGCCTCGGGCAGGGGGATGCGCCAGTCGACGCCGACGACGTCCGCGCCCGCTTCGCCCATGGCGCCCAGCAGTTCTCCGGTGCCGACACCGAAGTGGATGCGCGGAATGCCGGCGTCGGCGATCTCGGTGAAGACCCGTTCCGAGTGCGGCATAACGTATTCGCGGTACTGGGCCTGGGTGAGCGCGCCCGCCCAGGAGTCGAACAGCTGCACCGCGTCCACGCCCGCCTCGATCTGCGCGCGCAGGAACTCGATGGTGATGTCGGTGAGCACGCCCAGCAGCTGGTGCCAGGTCTCGGGGTCGGCGAGCATCATCGCCTTGGTGCGCTCGTGGTTCTTGCTCGGACCGCCCTCGACCAGGTAGGACGCCAAAGTGAACGGGGCACCGGCGAATCCGATCAGCGGGACGTCGTCGAGCGCGTCGAGCAGCAGTTTCACTCCGGCGGTGACCGCGCCGACCTCTTCGGGGCGCAGCCGCGGCAGGGCGCGCACGTCGGCGACGGTGCGCACCGGGTTGGCGATCACCGGCCCGACACCGGCCACGATGTCGAGGTCGATGCCCGCGGCCTTGAGCGGAACCACGATGTCGGAGAACAGGATTGCGGCGTCGACCTGATGGCGGCGCACCGGCTGCATGGTGATCTCGCACACCAGCTCCGGATCGAAACACGATTCCAGCATGCCGATTCCGGCGCGCACCTCCCGGTACTCCGGAAGGGACCGACCGGCCTGTCTCATGAACCACACCGGACGCCGATGCGGCACGCCACCGGTCGCGGCGGCGAGGAAGGGGGCATCGGTCAGCTGGCGTCGGGCGTGAGTACTCATCACCGCCCATCGTAAAGGCCCCCGGCGGCGCGCCTCGCACTACTCGGCTCCCGCAAGGTCTACGGTGCCTTTCGTGACACCGCTCGACTTCCGCGACGGCGCTGCCCCGACCCCGGAGCCCGAAGAACCAGCCCGGTTCCGCGCCGCGGTCGAGGCCATGGGAACCGCCTCAGTGCATCCCCGAATCGAACTGGCACCGATCCGTCCGCCACAGCGCCTCGCCCCCTACTCGTACGCACTAGGCGCGGAAGTCACGCGACCCGACACGAACGTGGTGCCCGTCGACTCCGACGGCGACGCCTTCGGCCGGCTGATCCTGCTCCACGACCCGGCCGGGCAGGAAGCCTGGCACGGGGTGTTCCGCTTGGTCGCCTACATCCAGGCCGACATCGACTCCGCGCTGGCCGCCGACCCGCTGCTGCCGGAGGTGGCGTGGAGCTGGCTGGTCGACGCCCTCGACTCGCGCACCCCCTTCACCGCGTTGGGCGGCACGGTCACCTCGACCAGTTCGGTGCGCTACGGCGATATCGCCGGACCGCCGCGCGCGCATCAGCTCGAGCTGCGGGCCTCCTGGACCGTCGGCGACACCGCGCTGCGCCCGCACGTGGAGGCCTTCTGCGAGGTGCTCGCCTACGCGGCCGGTCTACCGCCCGCCGGTGTAACCCGGCTGGACGTGCGCCGGGGCGAGAGCCCTGAATAACTTGAGCCCCCGATCACGGCCGCCGACCGCCGAATTCCCGCGCCCGCTGCCGGAAAATCGCCTCTCGCCTGCGAGAAATTCTGTACTGCAACGAAATCGACGGCTCGGACGTACGATTCCCAATGGCCCGACGCAGTGTCACGGCCGGTCGTTTCACCGACGTGACGCGGCTCGCCCCTGCCCTACCCGTAGAGTTCAAGACCATGTCCGTACCAGATGAATCCGAAGCCACTGCCGCGGTACCGTTGCTCGCGCCAGTGGACGGTGTACCGCCGGTACTGGACACCGCTGCCGAAATAGCGACCGCCGCCCGCGCGCTGGCCGCCGGCACCGGACCGCTCGCGGTCGACGCCGAGCGCGCCTCCGGCTTCCGCTACTCCAACCGCGCCTACCTGATCCAGTTGCGCCGCGAGGGCGCGGGCAGCTTCCTCATCGACCCGATTCCGGTGGACGGCGACCTCGAGCCGCTCGCGCAGGCCATCAACGGCCTGGAGTGGGTGCTGCACTCCGCCGATCAGGATCTGCCCGGACTGGCCGAGCTCGGCCTGTACCCCGCCCGGCTGTTCGACACCGAGCTGGGCGGGCGCCTGGCCGGATACGAGCGGGTCGGCCTGGCCGCCATGGTCGAGAAGCTGCTGGGCCGCGAGCTCAAGAAGGGCCACGGCGCGGCCGACTGGTCCACCCGCCCGCTGCCCGACGACTGGCTCAACTACGCCGCCCTCGATGTGGAGTTACTCATCGAACTGCGCGACGCGGTCGCGGCCGACCTGGAAGACCAGGGCAAATCCGATTGGGCCGCACAGGAATTCGAGCACGTCCGCACCGCCGAGCCGTCGGGCCCCAAGGCCGACCGCTGGCGTCGCACCTCCGGCATCCACACCCTGCGCCGCACCCGCCAGCTCGCCATCGTCCGCGAACTATGGACCACCCGCGACCGCCTGGCCCGCCTGCGCGACGTGGCCCCCGCCCGCATCCTCCCCGATTCGGCGATCGTGGCCGCCGCCACCAGCGAGCCCAAGTCCATCGCCGCGCTGCGTGCGCTGCCGATCTTCGGCGGCCCCCGCCAGCGCCGCTACTCGCGTGAATGGCTCGGCGCGGTGGAACGCGCCCGCACCCTGCCCGACAGTGAACTGCCGCCGCTGACCCAGCCCTTCGACGGTCCGCCCCCGGTCAACCGCTGGGAGCGCCGCGACCCGGCCGCCGCCGCCCGCCTGCAGCGCGCCCGCGCCGCGATGACCGACCTCTCCAACGAGGTGTCGGTCCCGGTCGAGAACCTGCTCACCCCGGACCTGCTGCGCCGCATGTGCTGGGACGGCCTGCCCAAGTCCGCCACCAACGGCGAGGCCCCGACCCTCATCGAGGACTACCTCGCCGCGGGCGGCGCCCGGCCGTGGCAGCGCGAACTCGCGGTCCCCCGCCTGAGCGAAGCCCTTTATCCGAAGGGCTGACCCCGGAAATATCGCCCAAGGAAGTTGGGGCACATCAGCTTTCTGAAGTGGATGCATTTCACAGTAAGTGAAAGTTAGATTCTGTCGACCCCCACCCGGGGCGACAGAGGAGTCTCCACACATGCGCATCGAATCCCGAGCCATCCGCCGCATCGGCTGGGCCGCAACCACTTTGGCATCGGCCGCCGCCCTCACCACCCTGACGGCCCCGGCCGCCCTGGCCAACGTCGGCCCGATCACCATCGCCGATTGCGCCCCGTCGGACAACGACCCGTGCCCGTCGGTGTCACCGCTCGTCGCAGGCCACCAGTACAAGGTCACATCACCTGCCAACCAGTCCATGCAGCTGCTGCCCTTCCTGGCGACAGCCGGAACCACGGTAAACTTCTACGACAACGGCCAGTGCATCGCGAGCGGACCGGCGCCGACGGGCATGGGTGTCGCCGGTTTCTACTGGATGGACGTCACCGTCTACTGGGTCCCGACCGCCGGAACCCACACGATCAAGGTCACCCAGGGCACCGAATCCACCTCCGCCACCGTGAACGTCACCGCCGCACCGGCGGGATCCACCCCGGCGCAACCGCCGAAGCAACCCGGCTGCGGTGGGGGCGGCAGCATCGGGTCCGGCAGCGCCAGCATCTGACCCGGGCGGGGCCCCTCGGCGCGTAGTGGCGTCGAGGACGCGGCCGCCGCCCGGTCCCGGATACGGGCGAGCGGCGGTCGCGGCGGGCCCCGATGCCCTCGTCGAAGTCGCCGGTGTCGCTCGAGGTAGTTGGGGCGCAATGGCTTTCCGCTCCACATATCGCCGTATCACGTGCGTGATACGCTGAACGGGTGGGTGACCGATACAGCTTCACCAGCGACGGTTTGCACAACATTCGGGTCTACGGCGTTAAACCCGGCGAGGTCTGGGAGGCATTGCATTCCAAGCGCCGCCTAGTGCGCCATCTCGACGCGAAGGCCACAGCACTGTTCGGTCTCTCCCACACTGGCCGCTACCTAGTAGTGTTCGTCCTCGAATCGGCCGACGAGGACAACGACTGGGACGTCATCGCCGCCCGCGAGATGCTCCCGGACGAGAGCCGTGTTCGACCGCTACACGGGACGGAAGCGATGGGCATGAACATCGACAAGAACCTCTCCGACCTCATCGCCACCGGCACAGACGCGCAATTGCCGGTTCCCGACACCAACGAGCCGATGATCACCCGCTCGCTGCGCATCCCCCTCGCCCTCGACACGCACCTGCGTGACATGGCCGAGGAACGTGGCATCGGTGCGACCACGCTGATGCGAGAGATCTTGCAAGCCTGGGTCACCGATGCCGACACCAGCGCCGTCGTCCGACTGGCCGACGTACAGCGAGTGATCGCCTCGCTCGCGCGCCCGGCCTGACCGGATCGCCTCGCCCGCCGCCTCGGCCGCGATGCCGACGCGGCGGGGCATCGCTCAGTCCTGGAAGTCGGGTGAGCGGCGGTCGCGGCGGGCCCGGATGGCCTCGTCGAAGTTCTCGGTGGTGAGGCGGACGTAGAGCTGGGCCATGCCCTCGTTCTGCATGTGGGATTCGAAAGAGCCTGCCTCCAGGCCACTCCAGAGCAGGCGTTTGGTGAGTTCGCCGCCTACCCGGCTCCAGCGGATGATCTGGTCGGCGGTGTCGTAGGCGGCCTCGAGGAGTTTGTCGGCGGGGACGACGCGCGAGACTATGCCGATGCGTTCGGCTTCGGCGGCGTCGACGTCGCGGCCGGTGAGCATGATCTCGAAGGCGCGGGTGGAGCCGATGGCGCGCGGCAGGGTGTAGCTGATGCCGAGTTCGGCGGAGGTGAGGCCGTTGTTGATGCCCGCGGCGCGGAAATAGGCGTCCTCCGAGGCGATTCGGATATCGGTGCCCATGGCCAGGCAGAAGCCGCCGCCGATGGCCGCGCCGTTGATGGCGCTGATCACCGGCTGATGCATCCGCTTGATCGTGAGCATCACGTTGTTGAGCAACTCCATCGAGCGGCGCGCGATGCTGGTGCGCGTCAACCCCTCCACACCCGGCACCTTCCCCGCGTGCTGCAGATCCGCGCCCGAGCAGAATCCGTGCCCGGCCCCGGTCAGCACCACCACCCGCACCTCATTGTCGGCCGCCACGTCCTCGAGGGTCTCCCGCAGCGGCACCATGACGTCGAACGCCATGGCATTCATCCGCTCCGGCCGGTTCAAGGTGACCAACGCGATCTGGGGACGCGGCTTCTCGACAATCACAAACGACATCCGAACTCCTGACCAGAAACTGTAACCTGTTACAGAATCTACGCGAGAAGTCCAGCTCCGCACAGAAAAACGGACCCGCGATCGAAGGATCGCGGGTCCGGGGGCTGCGGCCGGGAAGTTACTCGGCGGCGGGGAGGAGCGCTTCCTCGATATCCGATCCGGAGGTGTCGGTCGCACCGAGCCAGACGTGGACGCGCTGGGCGACCTCGCCGGGGGTGAGACCGAGTTCCTGGTGGATCTTCGAACGCGAGGCGTGGTCCAGGAAGTGCTGGGGCACACCGAGATCGCGGGTGGGCACGTCGACACCGGCGCTGCGGAGGCGGGCGGAGACGGTGGAGCCGATGCCGCCGTGCAGGCCGCTGTCCTCGAGGGTGACGACCAGGCGGTGGTTCTCGGCCATCTTGACCACGGCATCGGAGACCGGCAGCACCCAGCGCGGGTCGACGACGGTGACCGAAACACCTTCGGCCTGCAGCAGATCCGCCACCTTCAGGGCGAGCTCGGCGAAGGGGCCGACCGCGATGAGCAGCACGTCGGCACGCACCGAATAGGACGCGGAGTCCTGGGGCAGACGCAGCACGTCCACCCCCTCGAAGCGCTCGACCGCCGGAATCTCCTCGATGGCGGCGCCCTTGGGGAAGCGGATCGCGGTGGGGCCGTCGCTGATGTGCACGGCCTCCCCCAATTCCTCACGCAGCGTGGCGGCGTCGCGGGGCGCGGCCACCCGGATGCCCGGGACGATGCCGAGCACCGACAGGTCCCACATGCCGTTGTGCGAGGCGCCGTCGTCACCGGTGATGCCCGCGCGGTCCAGCACCAGGGTCACCGGGAGCTTGAGCAGCGCCACATCCATGAGCAGCTGGTCGAAGGCCCGGTTCAGGAAGGTCGAGTAGATGGCGACGACCGGGTGCAGACCGCCCAGCGCCATGCCGGCCGCGGAGGTCATGGCGTGCTGTTCGGCGATGCCGACGTCGAACATGCGGTCCGGGAAGCGTTCCCCGAACGGCGTCAAACCGGTCGGCCCGGGCATGGCGGCGGTAATGGCGACGATGTCGTCGCGCTGCTCGCCCAGGGCGATGAGCTCCTTGGAGAACACCGAGGTCCAGCTGGTGCCCGCGGACCCGGCCAGCGGTTCACCGGTCTCGGGATCGATGACGCCGATCGAATGCATCTGATCGGCTTCGTGATTGACCGCCGGGGTGTACCCGCGGCCCTTCTGCGTCACCGCGTGCACGATGACCGGACCGCCGAAGTCCTTGGCCCGCCGCAGCGCCGCCTCCAGCATCACCGGATCGTGCCCGTCGACCGGGCCCACGTACTTCAGCCCGAGATCGCTGAACAGCTCCTGCGGCGCGACCGCGTCCTTGATCCCGGTCTTGATGGCGTGCAGCATCGAGTACGCCGAATCCCCCACGCGCGGAATGCTCTGCACGATCCGCTTGGTGGCGTCGAGCGCGTGCTCGTAGGCGGGCTGGGTGCGCAACCCGGCCAGCCGCTCGGCGAGCCCGCCGATGGTCGGCGCGTAGGAGCGGCCGTTGTCGTTGACCACCACGATGACCGAACGATCCTGGCCCGCGGCGATATTGTTCAACGCCTCCCAGCACATGCCGCCGGTCAGCGCGCCGTCCCCGACGACCGCGACCACGTGCCGCTTCTGCCGGGTCAGCGCGAACGCCTTGGCGATGCCGTCCGCGTAGGACAGCGAGGCCGAGGCGTGCGAGGACTCCACCCAGTCGTGCGCGCTCTCGGCGCGACACGGATAACCCGACAGCCCGCCCTCTTTGCGCAGGGTGTCGAACCCGTCCTTGCGGCCGGTGAGGATCTTGTGCACGTATGCCTGATGCCCGGTGTCGAAGATGATCGGGTCGGCAGGCGAGTCGAAGACCCGGTGCAACGCGATGGTCAGCTCCACGACGCCGAGGTTCGGTCCGAGGTGCCCGCCGGTGACGGCGACCTTCCGCACCAGGAACTCGCGAATCTCCTCGGCCAACTCGTGCAGCTCCGGTACCGACAGCCTGCGCAGGTCCTCGGGCGTGTCGACCCGGGAAAGCACTCCCACGGCTATTGCTCCCTCCGGATGAATCCTGTGATTGCAACAGTCTACGGAGCCCTTTTCGGCCCCTGACGCCAGGAACATTTGTCACCTGCGACATCCCTGGCAGATGTGAGGCTCCACACACGTTACGCCGGTTACAGTGGCCCGGTGGTCCCCTCCGGCGGCGTCGTGGCCCGCATCATCGACGAAGTCTACGAGCTGTGCCGCGCCGACACGTCGGGAACGCTGGCCGACTACATTCCGGAACTGGCGGCGGTGCAACCCGATTCGTTCGGCATCTGCCTGGCAACCGCGGACGGGCGGGTGTACGGGAGCGGAGATCTGGACACCGCGTTCACGATTCAGTCGATCTCCAAACCGTTCACGTATGCGCTGGCCCTGGCCGATCGAGGGCCCGCGGAGGTGGCGCGGCACATCGACGTGGAGCCGTCCGGGGAGCCGTTCAACGAAATCAGTCTGGACCCCCAGACACAGCGCCCGCGCAATCCGATGATCAATGCCGGGGCGATCGCGGCGGCCTCGCTGATCAAGGGCACCGACGCGGCCGACCGTTTTGCCCGAATCCGGCGGAGCTACAGCCGATTCGCCGGACGCGAGCTGAGCATGAACGAGGCGGTGTACGCCTCCGAGGCGCGCACCGGATACCGCAACCGCGCGATCGGACTGCTGCTGCGCGGCGCGGAGATCATCGACATCGACCCGGACGAGGCGGTGGACCGCTACTTCCGGCAGTGCTCGATCGACGTCACCTGCCGGGATCTGGCGATGATGGCCGCGACCCTGGCCAACAACGGCGTCAATCCGCTGACCCACGAGCGCGCACTGACCCGGCCGCTGGTCGAGCAGGTGCTCTCGGTCATGACCACCTGCGGCATGTACGACTCCGCGGGCGACTGGGTGACCACCGTCGGGCTGCCCGCGAAAAGCGGTGTGGGCGGCGGAATCCTGGCGGTGCTGCCCGGGCAGATCGGGATCGCGGTGTACTCCCCGCGCCTGGACGCGCACGGCAGCAGCGTGCGCGGGGTCAAGGCGTGCCGCGAGTTGTCGAATCGGCTGGGACTGCACTTCCTGCACGTGACCCGGGCCGCGCACACCGCGATTCGCGCCGCCTACTCGGTGGCCGAGGCGCCGTCGCGACTGCGCCGCGACACCGATGAACTGGACGTGCTGCACGAATTCGGCGACCGCGCCCGCATCTTCGAACTGCACGGCGACTTGCTCTTCGCCGGTGCCGAATCCACCGTGCGCAGCGTCGAGGAGACCGCGGCCGAGCTGGAAGCGCTGGTGCTGGATCTGCGCGAAGTCGGCGACGTGAGCCCGATCGCGATCCGCATGTTCAACGATCTGGAGGCCGAACTGGCCGCCGCGGGATGCCGTGTGGCGCTGGTGGATCCGGACGGCAAGCTCGGGCATCTGGTATCGAGCCTGGTGCCGAACGATCCGCGCGGGCGGGTCTTCATCGACCGCGACGCCGCCACCGAATGGTGTGAACAGCTCATCCTCGACGCGCACCGCCCGCCCGGCCAGGAATGCCCCGCCGCCCTGACCATCGAGCAGCACCCCGCCCTGGCCGAGATGCCCGACGACGAACGCGCCCGCCTGGCAAAGGAATTCGAGACCCGCACCATCGCGCGCGGCGAGATCATCGTGGCCAGCGGCAGTTCCCGCTGCGGCCTGTTCCTCATCCTGGACGGCCGGGTCCGCTTCACCTTCACCGACCGCGACAACCGCCGCCACCGCCTGATCACCCTCACCCCGGGCATGTCCTTCGGCGAGACCTCCATGCTCGCGGGTGTCCCCTACGCCAATGACGTCTACGCCGAAACCACGGTCCGCGTGGCGGTCATGCCCACCGCCCGCTTCGACCAGCTCACCGATCAGGCCCCCGACATCAAACTGGCTCTGCTGGAACGCCTCGCGGCCGCCGCCTACACCCAGGCCGATGCCGCCGTGCGCGCGGTCGCGGCGCACGGCGGCATCTGACCCCGATCGGGCGGCCCTCGTTCGACACCCCTCGACGGTCGTCCGGTTTCCGCCCGCAGTCGTGCCGGCAACCGATAAAGCATCAGGTACGGACCGGATGTCCATCAACGGGCAAATCCGCGTCAATCGATAAGGAATGCTTATCGACGACTCTTCATCCCGTGAGACACGGAGCGACGGGGTCGGTGACGGACGACGCGGCCGGATCAGCGGTAGCCGTACTCCTGCCAGCGGTCGAGGACGCGCTGCTGGATCTCTTGCGGCCAGCCGTTTTCGAAGCTGCCCTTGATCGGGCGCTGGGATTCGTCGAACAGGTCGGCCAGCAGGCAGTTGTAGACGACCTTGCCCGCCCGGTAGGAGTGCTGCTCGACCTCGGACAGGTAGACCGAGAGAGCGGCGGTGAGCTCGGCGGGAAAGTGGACCTCACCGTGCTCGGGGTGGGCACGAGTCGCGAAGGCCCACACGATCTGGTTCACATCGGTGATGTCGACGTCGTCCTCGACCAGCAGCACCTTGGGAACCCCGAATCCGGCCTTGCCGGCGAACACGACGTCACCGACCCGCTGTGCGAAGTCGCCGGAGGACACGGGAAGCTTGGCGTGCCAATCGGAATCGGCGGCGACGATCAGCCAGTGCAGTGCGGACTCGTAGGAGAACCAGGTCGAAGCGACCGGCAGACCTGCCTCACGCAACTGGTAGAGGATCTCGGCGGCGTGCATGGTGCCGGTGGCGGTGTGGTCCTCCTCCACCGGCGGCCCGGCGGCGACCACGGGCAGGATCGCGCCGTCACGATAGGTGATGGCGGACACGTGGAAGACCGGCTTCTCCGAGGCTTCCAGAGCGTTGTATCCCGGGTATTCGTTCATCGGCCCCTCCATCACCGTCTCGTCGAAGGAGATATGGCCCTCGATGACGATCTCGGCGGTGGCAGGCACCAGCAGGTCCACGGTCTCGGCGGGCACCACCTCGATGCCCTCGCCGAACAGCGCACCCAGGAAATGGGATTCGTCCGCGCCTTCCGGCAGCGGCATGGCCCCGACGAACGGCAGGCCGGGCTCGACACCCAGCGCGAGCGCGATGGGCATGGGCTTCCGCTGCTCGGCCCACTTCGCCCGAATGATGCCCAGGTGCTGCGGTCCGGGAATGAGGCAGGCCAAGGTGTTGCGGCTCGCGATCATCATGCGGTTGATCGACCAGTTGGTCCAGGAACCATCCGGCGTCTTGGCGATGTTCATGCCGTAGGTCTGGATATAGCGGCCGCCGTCGTTGCCGTGGATGAGCGGGGTCGGGAAGGCCAGCAGGTCGACATCGTCGCCGCGCACGATGTTCTGTTTGCAGGGCGCGGTTTCGGCCGGAACCTGGACGGGCGCGATGCCGGGCTTGCGGCGCGCCTCGACAATGGCTTCGACGATGTCCTGTCCGCGTGCGTCCGCGGACAGGCCGAGCGCCAGGGCGATTCGGGCCAGCGAATGGGTCGGGCCGGACAGACCGCCGGGCGCGCCCAGCACACCGAATCCGCTGTCCTGGTACCCGGTGATGTTGGTGAACAGCGGCGCGGGCGCCCTCAGGTCGTAGGAACGGCGAATGATCGCACCGATCTCCAGCTCCCAATTCACCTCGGCGTCGATGCGCTGGATCTCGCCGAGGGCTTCGAGGGCGTCGATGAATTCACGCAGACTCTTCAGGTGGGCCACAGCCTCTTTCACTTTCTTTCAGTCGGGGTCTCGCCCCAGCGGGGCAGATCCGGCACGTCGATGCCGAGCAGGTCAAGGGCTCGGCCGGCGGTGTGGTCGACGATGTCGGACACCGTTTCCGGGTTCAGGTAGAAGGCGGGCACCGGGGGCATGACGATGCCGCCCGTCTCGGTGACCGCGGTCATGGCGCGCAAATGCGCCATGGTGAGCGGGGTTTCGCGGACCATGAGCACCAGGCGGCGGCGTTCCTTGAGGGTCACGTCGGCGGCCCGGGTCAGCAGATTGTCGTTGTTGGCGTAGGCGACCGCGGACAGGGTGCGAATCGAGCAGGGGGCCACGATCATTCCCGCGGTCCGGAACGAACCCGAGGCGATGGCCGCGCCGATATCGGCCGGGCGGTAGGTCACATCCGCCATGGCCGCGAGATCGGCCGCGCTCATGCCGGTTTCGTAGGCGCGGGTCTGCTGCCCGGCCGGGGTCACCACCAGATGCGTCTCGACTCCGGCCTTGCGGGCCAATTCCAGCACCCGCACGCCGTAGGCGATACCGGTCGCCCCGCTGATTCCCACCACCAAACGCCGCGCTTCACTCACCGATTCAGCATCGAGGACCCCCCGGATGGCCATCAACGGGCAAATGCGCGAAAATCCATAAGAGATGCTTATCGACGACTCTTTTCGCGAGAACCGCGTGGACCCGGCCGAACTGGAAGCCTTCGTGGTGCTGGCCGAGGAACTGCACTTCGGCCGGACCGCGGCACGGCTGGGCATGTCCCAGCCTCGGGTGAGCCAGCTCATCCGCAGCCTGGAACGCCGCATCGGAAGGCGACTGGTGGAGCGCACCAGCCGGCGGGTCACGCTCAATCCGCTGGGTGAGCATCTACTGGCCCGCGCGCGGCCCGCCTTCGAGGAACTGCAGCGTGCCTTCGCCGAAACCCGCACCGCCGCACGGGGTTTGCGCGTCGGATTTCTCGGACCCTACGGCGCGACCCTGGACGGGGCGCTGGCCGGGTTCCGGGCACGGCATCCGGAATGCCCGGTCACCCTGACGCAACTGCAATGGACCGACATCTACGGCCCGCTGCGGCGCGGCGAGATCGACATCCAGATCTGCCTGGCCCCGGTCGAACAGCTCGGTGTCACCATCGGACCCGAGGTGGGCGTGTTCCCGCGACTGCTGGCCATCGCGCGCAGCCATCCCTGGTCCACCCGCGCGAGCATCGACATCGAGGATCTGGCCGAGTTGCGGGTGATCGGGCCGCATCCCGACGTCCCGCCCGAATTCGCGCGCCGGTTCTGGCCACCGGCTACCACCCCGGGCGGACGGCCGATTCCGCGGGTCGCGCCCGCGCGCACCGAACCCGAGATGCTGACCGCCGTCGCCCACAACAACGCGGTCTTCGCGACCACCTCCGCCATGCCCACCTACTTCACCCATCCGGAAGTGGCGTTCGTGCCGCTCACCGGATTGCCCGAGGCGCGGGTCCGGCTGGTGTGGCGCACCGACACCGACCATCCCAAGGTCGCCGAATTCGCCGCGCTGGCCCTCGACCACGCCGCCCCCGCTCCGGTCGCCGACATACGTCAACGCGCGTAGCGAGGATTACGCGCGGGCGTGCAGGCGCGCCGGCGCGAACCGGCCTACGCTGGCGGACAACGAGATTCCTTCCCTCCCATGAGGCGGATGTCATGACCGATTTCGATCCCGCGGTCTACGGGCCGCCCGATGTCCGCGTCGGCACCGCGGAACGCGAGCAGGCCGCCGCGGCGCTCGGCGAGCACTTCGCGGCCGGCCGCCTCGACGTCGCCGAATACGACGACCGGGTGGGCCGGGCCTATGCCGCGAAGACCGCGGGCGAGCTGACCGTGCTGTTCAGCGATCTGCCCCGGCCGCAGCCCCCGGTCCCGCCGGTCTCCACCCCGCCTCCGGTCCCGCGTCGCGCCTTGCCCCTCGCCCCGATCGGAGCGGCGGTATTCCTGTTCTTCCTCGTCGCGTTCGCGGTGGAGACGCACTTCTTCCCGTTCTTCCTGTTCCCCGTGCTGTTCTTCATCTTCGTCCGGGGCCGCCGCGGTTTCGGGCCCCGCGGGCCCAGGTACTACCGGATGTGAGGGCTAGGCTGGATTCGTGGGTGTAATCGGCGAACTGTTCCCCGGCAAGAAGCTCGAAGACGACGGCAGCGAGACCGGCGACGGCCAGCAGCATCGGCCCCGGCTGGCCATCGATCTGGACGCCGGCGTGATCAAGCTCTCCCCCGCCGGCGGCTCGCCCGCCACCGAACCGGATCCGGAATCACGCGCCGAGAGTTAGCGCGCACCCGCTAGGGTTGGCCGCGGCAGGCCGAAGTTTTCGGCGCGGCGGGATCAGGGGTGAAATCGCGTGACCGACAACGACGATCACCGGTCGAATCCGTTCGGGCCCGCGACTCCCCTTACGCCGGGCGGGCTTCCGCCACAGGGTCCGTATCAGGCGCCGGTGTTCCCGGAGACCGTGCCGCCGCCGATCGAGTACCCGGCCTGGCAACCGCAGCAGCCGGTGCAGCAGTACTATTCCGAACCGGCTTTCACTGGACAGCAACCGGTTCCGGCGAACGGTCCATCGGTCGCGCCGAGCCCGACCAAACGAATCTGGCTGGCCGTCGCGGCGGTGACGGCGGCGATCGTGCTGGTCGGCGGCGGCACCGCGGTGTACGCGCTGACCCGGCATTCCGGCACCTCCACCAGTGCCGCGAGCGTGGGCGCGGCCCCGACGAGCAAGGCGGGCACCACCTCCGCGGTCCCGTCCGCCTCCGGGGCGCCGAAACCCGGCTCCCGCACCGTGGTCGTGCCGACCCTGGGTGTCAGTTACGACGTCCCCAGCGGCTGGACCATCGCCTCCCCCGCCGAGACCTCGGGCCAGTCCGGCCCCGACGGCGAACTCACCGGCTACGGCAAATCCAGCGAAGGCTCCAACTACTGCCCCGGCTCGGCCTACCGCTCCCTGGCCTTCGTCGCCCAACTCCCGACCACCGACCTCGCCACCGCCGCAACCAAAGTCGCCTGGATCGCCATCGAGGGCGGCTACGACGACCCGACCGGCGGCCGACCCGGTACCCCCACGCCGGTCACCACCGCCAGCGGCATCTCCGGCAAACGCGCCGAGGCCTCGGGCCCGTGGAAACCCACTCTCCCCGGCTGCACCACCACCGGCTACTCCGTCTACACCTTCGCCTTCCCCGGCCCCCGCAACTCCACCCTCGTCATGGCCGTCCTCGCCGACCGCGGCACCGTCGGCGAACTCCCCGCCGAACAGGCCGAACAAATGATCGCGAGCATCCGGATCTCCTGAGGCATCGCTCGCCCACAGCGTCGGCGGCCCGGATCCGGCCGCACGGCAGGGCAATAGAATGATCGAATGCCGCTCGTCGAGGTGACCTACAAGCCGGAGCTACCGGAGACCGTGTTGCGGGAGTTGGGGGAATGGCTGCCGCATCTGGTGTCGATGGCGGTGGAGTGTCCGGAGGAGCCGTATGACGGGGATCTGCGGCCGGGGGATGTGGAGATTCGGTTTCGGGAGTTGGGGAAGTTCGATCGCTGCGGGATGGATGTGGTGATCGAGGTGCGGTCGAAGTACTTCGCGAGCCGGGCCGAGAATCGGCAGGAGCGGTGCGAGCGGTTGCTGGCCGACGTGGAGAAGTTCGTGGACGCGAATATCGGTGTGTATCTGACGCTTCCGGTCGCGGGGTGGGCGCAGAGCGAATAGCTCAGGGCCGGCCCGCATTGCGGTGGCGGTGCCATTTCCAGTAGACGAGTCCGATCACCGCCAGGATCGGGACGATGATCATCAGGTCCGTGTCGATGTGTTTCAGGATCACCGTGAACGATTGGCCGACCAGGTATCCGGCCATCACCAGCACCGAGCCCCAGATGATCGCGCCCGCCGCGCTCGCCAGTACGAAACGCCGGAAAGGCATGGGCGACATGCCCACCAGTTCCGGGAGCATGGTGCGGAAGAAGGTGCTGAAGCGGCCCACCAGGATGGCCCAGCCGCCGTGGCGCTGCAGGAAATCCCCGGCGCGGCCGAGATTGTCGCGGTAGCGGTCGAAGATCGCCCACTCCATCATGCGGGTGCCGTACACGCGGCCGAGCCAGTAGCCGATGCTGGCGCCGATGAGCGCGGACACGATGACCAGGATCAGCGTGGTGGCGATGCCCAAATGGCCGCGGCTGGCGGCCACGCCCGCGAGAATGGCCGCGGTGTCGCCGGGGACCAGCAGCCCGAAGACCATGGCCTCCTCGGCGCTCACGAGCAGCGCGACCACGACATAGGTCCAGATCGCGGGGAAGCCCAGTATTCGCTGCAGCAGCGAGTCCATACCGCTGACGCTATCCGGCCCGCGGCTCTCGCCGGGGCCGACACACCCGGCGAACCATAGCCCGACGACTGTTTTCAATCAATGATTGAAATACTGTTTGAAGCGTGTTTCACTGCTTGCCATGGTCGAAAAGGTGTCCACCCGAACCCGGGACCGACTGCTCATGGCCGCCGAGCAGCTGCTGCTGACCGAGCCCTACGACGAGGTGTCCGTGCGCGCGGTGTGCTCGGCGGCGGGGGCGAACGCCGCCGCGGTGCACTATCACTTCGGCTCCAAGGAGGCCCTCGTCGGCGCGCTCATCGAGGCCCGGCTCGGGCCGCTGTGGGCCGACGGGATGTCCCGTGCCCGAGGCGGACGGGATTCGGTGCCCGCCGTCGTCGACACCATCCTCGCGCCCTTCGTGGAGCTGGCCGCGGATCCGTTGGGCCGCTTGCACCTTCGCCTGCTGGCACGCTTCGTACTGGGCCGCCACCTCACCTCGTGGCAGGGCCCCTGGTTCCGGATGGACAACTGGGCGCCACTGCTGCCCGAACTCACCCCCGCCACGGCCAAGCGGCGCTGGATGCTGGCCTTCGACCTGATCATCATGCGGTTCGGCAGTCCCGAGCTCGACGAGCACGGCATGTCCGAACCGGCGCTGACGGCCCTGCGCGATTTCGTGGTGGCCGGACTCACCGCACCGGGAGAACAATGAACGAGATCTTCGCGCCCGCCAAGCTCGGCCCGATCACCTTGCGCAACAGGGTGATCAAGGCCGCCACCTTCGAGGGGCGCACCCCCGACGCACTGGTCACGCCCGCACTGATCGACTTCCATCGTGAGGTCGCCGCGGGCGGGGTGGGCATGACCACGGTCGCCTACTGCGCGATCGCGCCGGGCGGGCGCACCGATCGGCACCAGATCTGGATGCGGCCCGAAGCCGTTGCGGGACTGAAGGAATTGACCGACGCCGTACACGCCGAAGGCGCGGCGGCGAGCGCGCAGATCGGGCACGCCGGACCGGTGGCCAATGCCGCCTCCAACCGCGCGCCCGCGCTCGCGCCGAGCAAGCTGTTCAGCCCGTTGAGCATGCAGGCCATGCAGGTCCCCGGCGACGCCCAGATCCGCGAGCTCATCGCGGCCCATGTGAACGCGGTCCGGATCGCCGAGCAGGCGGGATTCGACGCGGTCGAACTGCATTTCGGCCACAACTATCTGGTCAGCTCGTTCCTGAGCCCGCTGCTCAACCGCCGCCGCGACCGATGGGGTGGGTCGCTGTCCAATCGGGCGCGGCTGGCGCGTGAAATCGCCTGCGCGGTACGGGAAGCCGTCGGCGATCGACTGGCGGTGACCGCCAAGCTGAACATGGAGGACGGGCGGCGCGGCGGACTCACCGTGCCCGAGAGCGTGCAGGTGGCCGCCTGGCTCGAGGCCGACGGCGCGCTGGACGCCCTCGAATTGACCGCGGGCAGTTCACTGCTCAATCCGATGCTGCTGTTCCACGGTGACGCACCGCGCAGCGAGTTCGCGAAAGTCCTTCCCGGCCCGGCACGCTGGGGCTTCCGGCTGGTCGGGCGGGCGTTCCTGAAGGAGTACCCGTATCAGGAGGCGTATCTGCTCGAACAGGCTCGGCAGTTCCGGCGGGAGCTGTCGATGCCGCTGATCCTGCTCGGCGGGATCACCAATCTCGACACCATGAATCTGGCGATGGGTGAGGGGTTCGACTTCGTCGCCATGGGGCGGGCGCTGTTGCGCGAACCGAATCTGTTGCGGCGCATTCAATCCGATGCGAGCACTCGCTCGGCGTGTGTGCACTGCAACAAGTGCATGCCCACCATCTACACCACCACCCGCTGCGTGTATCGGCCGGAGCGGGCCATTATCGATCTGGACGGGAAGCAACGAGGATGAGCGGGAGACTCGACGGGCGCGTAGCGCTGATCACTGGCGGGGCGTCGGGGATGGGGGCTTCGCATGCCAGAGCCTTTGTCGCCGAAGGGGCTTCGGTGCTCATCGGGGATATCGCCGACGAGGCCGGTGCGAAGCTGGCCGCCGAGCTCGGTGAGGCTGCGGCATTCATCCATCTGGACGTCACCAGCCTCGCGGACTGGGAAGCCGCCGTGGACGCTGCGGTCGAGCGGTTCGGCAAGCTGGACGTGCTGGTCAACAATGCGGGCATTCTCGACTTCGGGGCGATCGGCACGTACACCGAGGAGCAGTGGCAGCGCGCGCTTTCCATCAATCTCACCGGGCCGTTCCTGGGGCTGACCGCCGCGCGGGACGCTCTGGTGGCGGCGCGGCCGTCGTCGGTGGTGAACATCTCCTCGGCCGCCGGGATTCAGGGCGTGCCCGGGGCGCACGCCTACACCGCCTCGAAGTTCGGGGTGCGCGGGCTGACCAAGTCGGCGGCGATCGAGCTTGCGCCGCACGGGGTGCGCGTGAATTCCGTTCACCCGGGCGGGATTTCGACTCCGATGCTCGGTGTGCCGGAGGGTACGACCACCGACCGTTCAGCGAACCCGCTGGCCCGCCTGGGCGCGCCGGAGGAGGTCACCGACGTGGTCGTGTTCCTGGCCAGCCACGAATCCAGCTACTGCAACGCCGCGGAGTTCGTGGTCGACGGCGGCATGACCGCGGGCCGTCCGGTCTGAAAGGCGAAGACGCCTGGAATTACTGCTTGTAGGTGGCCAGGAAGCGGCCGATGCGTTCGATGATGGCTTCCAGCTCGTCGGCGTGGGGCAGGGTGACGATGCGGAAGTGGTCGGGGCGGGGCCAGTTGAAGCCGGTGCCCTGGACGATGTGGATCTTTTCGCGGAGGAGCAGGTCCAGGACGAACTGTTCGTCGTCGTGGATCTTGTACATGTTCAGGTCGATGCGCGGGAAGACGTAGAGGGAGCCCTTGGGCTTCACGCAGGAGACGCCGGGGATGGCGTTCAGGGTTTCCCAGGCGCGGTCGCGCTGTTCTCGGAGGCGGCCGCCGGGGAGGGTGAGGTCGTAGATGCTCTGGTAGCCGCCGAGCGCGGCCTGGATCGCTTGCTGCGCGGGGACATTCGCGCACAGGCGCAGGCCCGCGAGCATGGTCAGGCCCTCGAGGTAGTTCTCGGCGTGCTCGATCGGGCCGGAGACGACCAGCCAGCCGCCGCGGAAGCCGGCGGCGCGGTAGGACTTGGACAGGCCGGAGAAGGTGAGGCACAACAGGTCCGGGGCCAGGGACGCGGTGGCGGTGTGGGTGAGGCCGTCGTAGAGGATCTTGTCGTAGATCTCGTCGGAGAACACCACCAGGTTGTGGCGGCGGGCGATCTCCAGCATCTGGCGGACCACCTCGGGCGAATACACCGCGCCCGTGGGGTTGTTGGGGTTGATGATGACCAGGGCGCGGGTGCGATCGGTGATCTTGGATTCGATGTCGGCCAGGTCCGGCATCCAGTCCGAGCCCTCATCGCAGATGTAGTGCACGGGACGGCCGCCGTTGAGCGCGGTGGCTGCGGTCCAGAGCGGGAAATCCGGTGCGGGAACGAGGACTTCGTCGCCGTTCTCCAGCAGCGCGGTCATGGCCATCATGATGAGCTCGGAGACGCCGTTGCCGAGGAAGACCTGCTCGACGTCGATCTCGTTGAGGCCCAAGGTCTGGTAGTACTGCACGACCGCGCGCCGCGCGGACAGCAAGCCCTTGGAGGTGGAGTAGCCGCTCGACGCGGGCAGATTGCGGACCATGTCCTGCAGCAGCTCGGCGGGCGCCTCGAAGCCGAAGGGCAACGGGTTGCCGGTGTTGAGCTTCACGACGTGATGCCCTTCGGCCTCCAGCCGGGCGGCGTGCTCGGCGACCGGCCCGCGAATCTCGTAGGACACGCCCGCCAGCTTGCTCGACTGCTTCACCTGCATGAACGACCCCTTCTCGGTGTGGTTGCCGCACACTCTACTTGGAAATTCCAAGTTTGCACTTTGTTTTTCCAAGTTCTTGGTTACAGTGGGGATCGTGCCACGCCGAAGCTACGACCACTACTGCACCGTGAGCCGCGCCCTCGACATCGTCGGCGACCGGTGGAACCTGCTGGTGGTCCGCGAACTGTGTTCGGGCCCCCGCCGCTACAGCGACCTGTTCGCCGACCTCCCCGGCATCAGCACCGACGTCCTCGCCGCCCGCCTCAAAGACCTCGAGCGTGACGGAATCCTCACCAAACGCCGCACGGGCCCCCGAGCCGGCACCGCCCTCTACGAACTCACCCCCTCCGGCGCCGCCCTACGCCCCATCCTGGACTCCCTCTCGACCTGGGGCGCAAGCCAACTGGGCGACCAACGCGCCACCGACGCCGTCCGCGCCCACTGGTTCGCCCTCCCCCTCGGCCACGCCATAGCCGACCTCGTCCCCACCGGCACCGCCACGGTCCGCATCGGCGACACCACCTTCCACTACGTCCTCACCGAATCCGGTCTCACCCACCACGACGGCCCCGCCCCCGAACCGGACCTCGACATCCGTCTCGACCTGGCCACGGCGAGCGAGATCGCCACGGGCGCAACCTCGCTCGCCACGGTGGTCTCGTCGGCGAACGGGACCGGGCAATCGGTCGCCTGAGCGCGGCACCGGCGGGCGGGCGGTGGGCGTCGGTAGCATCGAGCGGGTTGTGGCCATCCGATCCAGGAGGAACTCGTGAGCAGTGACAACGCCATCGACACCATCACGATGATCGGATCCGGCAGTGCGAGCGCTATTCCGGACATCATGCGGGTGTCGATCTCGGTGGAGACCCGTGCCGAGACCGTGGCCGCCGCGTACGCGCGGGCCGGGGAACAGGCGGATGCCGTGATCGGGGCGTTGCGGGTGGACGGGGTGGGGGCGCGCGACATCAATACCAGTGGGCTGACGGTGCGGGCGGAAACCGTGTGGACCGACGGGAATCGGGAACAGCTGGTCGGGTATGTCGCGGGGACCTCGCTGACGGTCGCGTTGCGCGATATCGCCGGGCCCGACGGGGAGGCCAAGTCCGAGGACGGCGGGCCCGCCGTCATCATCGCGCACGCGGTGGTCGCCGGTGGTGACGATGTGCGGCTGGGCGGGCTCACGCTGACCGTGGCCGACGAGGAGGCGCTGATGGTTCGCGCCCGCGACGCGGCCTGGGATCACGCGCTGGGCAAGGCCGAACAGTACGTGTTCCGGGCGGGCCGCACGCTGGGGCCGGTGGTCGAGATCACCGAGAACATCTCCGGGCCGGTGCCGCAGCCGCGACTGGCGTTCGCCGCCGAGAAGATGTCCTCCGCGCCGGGCCGGGCGGTGCCGGTGCAGCTCGGGGAGAGCGAAGTGTCGACCAGCATCCGGGTCACCTGGCAGCTGAACTGAATCCCTACAGCTCGACCTTCGACAGCAGCCAGGCGGCGCGCACCTCGGTCAGCTGAATGCGAAACCGGGTGGCGTCGGCGCGGGTTCGATGCGGGAACGGGTCCTCGACGACCATGCCCCGCAGGTCGTGCAGCAGCCGGGTGCCCTCGGCGATGGTGAGGCGGCCGATGTCCACCAGGTGGCGGACATTGCGGGCGCCGTCGAGGTCACCGGTGCCCGCCGCGTACGCGGTGATCTGCTGCAGTGCCGAACGCAGCCGCTTCTCACACGCCGGAAACCGGCCGCGCTCATGATGTTCGATCGCCTGCCGCAGGTGATCCAGCGCCGTCTGCTGACCGCGCACCTCCAGCTCGGTCGACAACAGTTCCACTCGCTCGACGAGCCGGATCGGCAGCCACGGGGTCGGTTTCAACCGGCAGCGCACCCCGCCCTCGGTTCCCCCGCCGCCCACCACCCGGTCCACCTTCATCCGGTATCCGTCCGCCAGCAGCGCCTTGCGCAGCCCCGGCATCCACGCCGGAAGATGCTTGCGCGCCAGCGACTCCCCCTGCAGGAACCGCGCCACCGTCACCTCGACCAGATCCAGCAGCGCCCGATCCGCCTGCGCGCTCCCGCCGACGGCCGCCACCCGGGCCCCGTACACCGGCGTCACCAACCGCCCCCAATAACTGTCCGCATTCACCCACAATGCGCCCTCGAGGTACTCCGCCCGCTTGAGATCCACCTGCAACAGCAATGATTCCAGCGAGTGGAACCTCGACTGATCCCCATAGATCAGCTCGACCACCGACGCCACAGTCGGATCCGACAACGTAGTCACGAGCTACATCTTGACCCACCCCCAATCCCCCCATCCCCCAACCCTTCCCCTGTCCCCAATACGCCACCGCCCACCCGCCCCGGACCGTGACAAGATCAGGGAGCTCTCAGCGCGGGAATTCGGACGAAATCCCACGGTGAGAGCTCCCTGATCTCGCGGGCCTCGGTCAGCGCTCGAATACGGCGATGCATTCCACGTGGTGGGTTCCCGGGAAGGCGTCGAAGACTCGTAGACCGATGGGTTGGTATCCAGTGGTGCGGTAGAGGCCGACATCCCTCGCGAAAGCGGCAGGGTCGCAACCAATGTGGATGATGCGGCGCGGGGAGCGCTCGCTCAACGCGTTGATCACATCCTTGCCCGCACCCGCGCGCGGCGGATCCAATACGACGACATCCGGTGCGGTACCAGGCTGTTCGTGAATCCAGCGCTCGACCCGCTCTGCGGTCAGATCGACCCACGGCATATCCCGCAGCGCCGCACGCCCTTCGGTCACCGCACTGCGCGCGAACTCGACCCCGTGCACCAGCCCCCGGTCCCCGACCTGCTCAGCGAGCCGGGCCGCGAACACGCCCACCCCGCAGTACAGATCCCACACCAGCGACCCGGGCGCGGCCTCCGCCCACTCCGCGACCACATCCGAATAGCACTGCGCCGCACCGTAATGCGGCTGCCAGAACCCGGTAGCCGACAACTCCCACCGCCGCTCGGCCACGTATTGCACAGCCCGCCCGGTCCCATCGACAACCCGCTCATCCCGCGCCCCGTGAGCCGCCGCCCGCCGAGTCGCCGTGCTCCGCCGATCCCCACCCCGCCGAGCCCCGCCCGCACCGCGCTCCTGCCGCCCACGCCGATCCCCCTGCTCGACCTCGGCCGGAGCCACCTCGACGATATGCCGCATGCCGTCCCCATCCACGGCCACAACAAGATCCGCGCCCGGAGTCCACTTCCGATCCGCGATCCCATCCATCGCGCCGGCCATCGGCTGCGGACACCGCAGATCCGCGATCACCTCGCTACTCCGATACCCGTGCACCCCGGCCCGCCCATCCGAGTCCACCGCCAACCGCACCCGACTCCGCCACCCAGCGGTGTAACCCGCCGCCGACAACAACCCGCCCGACGCGACAATGAGTTCCGCTCCACCAGCCCGCGCGGTCGGCGTCGACACGACCGCCCCACCAACTGGAATCGCGGCCTGTGCGCCGCCGCGCTCAGCTACGTCGGCCGTCGAGTCCACAAGTGCCGCACCCACTTCACCCAGCTCACCGACAATCGCCGAGGCCGGGCGCGATGCAGCAGCCTCGCCTTTGCTGTCGAAGACGCCCGCAGACACGCCGGTTCGGGGCGCGTCGGACTTGCCCGTGTCGGGGCGAGCGATCAAAGAGCTCGCCAGATGTGTGGCTACGCCGCCGATTCGGCCCGGCGCGACGCCCGGGGGCGCCGCATCCGGGGACGCGTCGCGCGTCTCGTCCCGGACGTGGGCCTCAGGGGCCGGCTTCGCATGCTGCGGCATGACAGGACCGGTGGAAGAGCCGAGCAAGGTTGAGGTGAGGCCGGTCGCCACGCCGCCGAGCCGCGCCGGGCGGTCCGGGCGGGTGGGACCGGGCTGGGAGTCCTGTTGGGCCACCACGCTGCTCGGGAGAGTGAGGGGCAGCGGGATGGGTTCGACGGTGAAGTCGGGTTCCCAGTTGGCCAAGCGGCGCAGCTGGTCGGCGACGACCTGGTGTTTGAGGTCGCGTTGGGCTTCAGGGGTGGCGAAGGTGAAGTCGCAGCAGCCGGCGCCGCCGGGGCCGGAGACGGGGCAGGTGGCGGGGATGCGGTCGGGGGACGGGTCGAGGATGTCGATGGCGTCGGCGCGGCAGAAGGAGCCGCCGCGGTCCTCGGTGACGAGGGCGCGGACGAGTTCGCCGGAAAGGCCGTGGCGGACGAACAGGACGCGGCCCTCGTGGCGGGCGACGCAGAAGCCGCCGTGGCCGGGCGGGCCGAGGCGGACCTCGAAGATCTTGCCGTACCAATCGGTTTCGGCGCTCACGATTCGTCTCCGAAGCCGCGGCGGACATTGCCGGGGGCGTTGACGACGCGGCTGGGAGCGCGGCCGGTCGAGGAGGACAGCTGCCACGGCACGCTGGTCACCATGACGCCGGGCTCGAACAGCAGGCGGCCCTTCAGGCGCAGGGCGCTCTGGTTGTGCAGCAACTGCTCCCACCAATGGCCGACGACGTACTCGGGGATGAAAACGGTGACCACGTCACGCGGGGAGTCCTTGCGCACCCGCTTCACGTAATCCACCACCGGCTTGGTGATCTCGCGATACGGCGATTCGATCACCTTGAGCGGCACCGCGATATCGCTGGCCTCCCACTGCCGCACCAGCGCGCGAGTATCGGGCTCGTCGACGTTCACGGTGATCGCCTCCAAGGTGTCGGGCCGGGTGGCGCGCGCGTAGGCCAGCGCCCGCTTGGTCGGCATGTGCAGCTTGGACACCAGCACGATCGAGTGCGTCCGGCTGGGCAGCACACCGTCCCAATCGGTCTCGTCCAGTTCGCGCGACACCGTGTCGTAGTGGCGCCGAATGAGTTTCATCAACCCGAAGATGGCCGCCATGGTGACGATGGCGATCCACGCGCCCGCCACGAACTTGGTGACCAGCACGATGCACAGCACGGTCGCGGTCATGGTCAGGCCGATCGCGTTGATCACCCGCGACCGCTTCATGCGCGCCCGCTGCGCCGGATCGTTCTCGGTGCGCAACAGCCGCGTCCAATGCCGCAGCATGCCGGTCTGACTCAGCACGAACGACACGAACACGCCCACGATGTAGAGCTGGATCAGCCGCGTCACCTCACCGCCGAACAGCACCACGAACGCGATCGCGGCACTCGCCAGGAACAGGATGCCGTTGCTGAACGCCAGCCGATCCCCGCGAGTGTGCAACTGCCGCGGCAGGAAACGGTCCTGCGCCAGAATCGAACCCAGCACCGGGAAACCGTTGAACGCGGTATTGGCCGCCAGCACCAGGATCAGCGCGGTGACGATGGTGATGAAGTAGAAGCCCGCCGGGAACCCGGAGAACACCGCGCCCGCCAGCTGCGCGACGAGCGTCTTCTGCTCGTACCCGGCCGGCGCCCCGATCAGATCGGAGACGTCGTGCGCGTACACGATGCCGACCTTCTGGGTGAGCACGATCATGCCCATGAACAAGGTGATCGCGATGCCGCCCAGCAGCAGCAAGGTGGTCGCGGCATTGCGGGACTTGGGTTTGCGGAACGCGGGCACACCGTTGCTGATGGCCTCCACCCCGGTCAGCGCGGCACAGCCGGAGGAGAACGCGCGCGCGATCAGGAACACGAACGCCAGCCCCGCCAGATGCGAATCCTCGGCCTTCAGCCCGAACCCGTAGGACTCGGCGTGCACGGTCTGCCCCAGCCCGATGCGAATGAAGCCCCACAGCAGCATGAGCGCCATGCCGATCATGAAGGCGTAGGTGGGAATCGCGAAGGCGGTACCGGATTCGCGGATGCCGCGCAGGTTGATCGCGGTGAGGATCACAATCGCGGTGACCGCGAACAGAACCTTGTGCGTTGCGACGAACGGCACTGCCGATCCGATATTCGACGCCGCCGACGAAATCGACACCGCCACGGTGAGCACGTAGTCCACCAACAGCGCACTGCCGACGGTCAATCCCGCGGTGGGCCCCAGATTCTTGGTCGCGACCTCGTAGTCGCCGCCACCCGAGGGGTAGGCGTGCACGTTCTGCCGGTAGCTGGCCACCACCACCGCCATCACCAGCGCGACCGCGAGCCCGATCCAGGGCGCGTAGGCGTACGCCGACAGGCCCGCCACCGACAGCACCAGGAAGATCTCCTCCGGCGCGTAAGCCACCGAGGACAGGGCATCCGAGGCGAAAACCGGGAGCGCGATCCGCTTGGGCAGCAGCGTATGCCCGAGAGAATCGCTGCGGAATGGGCGGCCGACCAGCATGCGCTTGGCGGCCGTCGTCAACTTCGACACTCCAGGCAGCATAAGGCAGCGCGAGCCCACCCGACGCCACGCACTACGAGGCCGCCGCCCATTACCGTGCAGAGCCCCCCTGCCACTGCGCTACAGAGAGAGCCAGTCACGACCACGAGAGAGCGGGCAGAGTCACCGTGCGTCAGGTGAGCGGAGTCGTCACCGCGCCAGGGGGCTGAGTCGTCGCCCCGCGCCAGGGAGCGGAATCGTCGCCCCGCGCCAGGGAGCGGAATCGTCGCCGCGCCAGGGAGCGGAATCGTCGCCGCGCCAGGGAGCGGAATCGTCGCCGCGCCAGGGAGCGGAATCGTCGCCGCGCCAGGGAGCGGAGTCGTCGCCCCGCGGCAGGGGGGAAGTTGCGGCGAGAGGTTGGCGCAGCCGCACCGCGGCTCTCGACCCCGTGCGGTCGTAGGGTGGCGGTCGAGGGCTGTGAGGTTTTTCCGGTTCCGGTTTGAACACCTTCCGGAGGGGGAAAGTGCCCGCAGTGAAACTCGAGCGGTACGGTTGCCCACCGAACGCAAGGCAAACAGACCGCACACCACGGTTTTCGGGAATGGGGTTCGTAGGGTGTATGTGGTGATCATGGGCTGTGGGCGGGTCGGCTCCTCGCTCGCCCGGGCCCTCGTCCGCGTCGGCCACGAGGTCGCGGTGATCGATCAGAACTCGAGCGCCTTCCTGCGGCTGGGCCGCGACTTCCCGGGCCTGTGCATCACCGGCGTCGGCTTCGACCGAGATGTGTTGACCCGCGCCGGAATCGAACGCGCCGGGGCCTTCGCCGCGGTGTCCTCGGGCGACAACTCCAACATCATCTCCGCGCGCGTGGCCCGCGAGACCTTCGGCGTGGAGCGCGTGGTCGCCCGCATCTACGACGCCAAACGCGCCGCCGTCTACGAGCGCCTGGGCATCCCCACCATCGCCACCGTGCCGTGGACCACCGACCGGTTCCTGCGCACCCTGGTGTCGGACCAGACCACCACCACCTGGCGCGACCCCACCGGCACCGTCGCGGTCACCGAACTCGTACTGCACGAGGAGTGGTACGGGCACTCGGTGCACGCGCTCGAGGACGCCATCGGCGCGCGCGTCGCCTTCATCATCCGGTTCGGACAGGGCGTGCTGCCCAACGGCAAATCCATGCTCCAAGCCGACGACCAGGTCTATGTCGCCGCCACCTCGGGCACGGTCGGCGAAGCCGTGGCACTGGCCGCCAATCCCCCTGCGAGCGAGGTCTAGTCATGAAGGTAGCCATCGCGGGTGCGGGAGCCGTCGGCCGCTCCATCGCCCAGGAACTATTGCGCGGCGGCCATCAGGTCATGCTGCTGGAACGCCGGCTCGACCACATCGACCCCACCATCGCGCCCACTGCGGTCTGGACCCACGCCGACGCCTGCGAGCTGGAGACGCTCGAAGAGGCCGGGCTGGAAACCTACGACGTGGTCATCGCCGCCACCGGCGACGACAAGGTGAACCTGGTCTTCAGCCTGCTCGCCAAGACCGAATTCGGGGTCGGACGGGTCGTGGCCCGCGTCAACGATCCCCGCAACGAATGGCTCTTCGACTCGTCCTGGGGCGTTGACGTCGCCGTCTCGACGCCCCGACTGTTGGCCTCGCTGGTCGAGGAGGCCGTCTCGGTCGGCGACCTGGTGCGCCTGATGACCCTGCGCCAGGGTCAGGCCAACCTCGTCGAGATCACCCTGCCCACCGATACCCCGTTGGCGGGCAAGGCCGTTCGCACCCTCACCCTGCCGCGCGACGCCGCCCTGGTGACCATCCTGCGCGGCGGCCGCGTCATCGTCCCGCAGGCCGACGACCCGCTCGAAGGCGAGGACGAGCTGCTGTTCGTCGCCTCCGTCGAGGCCGAGGACGACCTGCGCAAGGCGCTGGGCGTCAACGGATTCGGCACCCCGGCCGATACCCGGGCAGAAACCGTCTGAGCCTCGCGAAGAGATCCGGAGACGACTGTGGGCCGGACGCACTCCCCAGTGCCCGGCCCACATTTTCGTCCTGATTCATTCCCGAGCTGTTCCCCCAATAGTCAGGACGCCGCCCGCAATTCGGCCCGCAGCCGGTTCAACGCGCGGTGCTGCATGACCCGCACCACGCCCGGGCTGGTGCCGATGGCCTCGGCGGTCTGCGCCGCCGTCCACCCCAGCACGATCCGCATGACCAGCACCTCGCGGTGCGTCGAGGACAGCACCTGCATGAGTTCGCGTGCCGCCATGCGGGTTTCCATCGCCAGCGCCCGCTCCTCGGGTCCCGCCTCGTTCATCGGCGCGTCCGGGAACTCCGCCACCGGGTAGGCCGGGTGCAGCTGCGCCCGCCGGAAGGCATCGGCGACCTTGTTGGCCGAGATGCCGTAGACGAAGGCCAGGAACGACTTGCCCTGATCCCGGTAGCGCGGAATCGCCTGGACGGTCGCCAGGCAGATCTCCTGTGCCACATCGTCCGCGGTCACGTGCAGATGACCCGCGCCGCTCATGCGTGCCGCGCAGTAGCGCCGCACCAGCGGATAGACGATCTTGAGAATCTCGGAGACCGCCTGCTTGTCACCGCCCGCCGCCGGGCCGATCAACTTCTCCAATTCCGCGGCGGCGCGCCGGGACTCCGACGTCGCCACGCTGCTCGTGCTCTTGCTCCCCCGCCCCGCCGGGTGCCGGCGCGAGGCGACTGTCTGCACCGCTGTGGTCCCGAGCCCCTCGCCCCGGTCCTGCGCTGCCACTGCCTTGCCGTCGGTAACCAACTCCACGATCCCTTCTCGTTGCCTGCTAGAGCTTCTGAGAAAGATCGTGCTCGCCGGGGGGCCGCCGAAATAGGTACCCCAGGGGTGGGTTGGTCACCCCCTTTCACCCCCGAATCGCCCCGAAGGTGTTGCGCCGGGCGTGTTTACCGCGATAAGGGGCCGAATCGAAAGATGTCCAGCCCTCAGAAGTCGGGGGGCTAGGCCGCCGACTCGGGCTCGGACTCGTCGGCCTTGGCCGACTTCACCGGCAGATGACCCGCCTTGCGGACCGCCCAGAACGTCACCAGCGCGGCCACCGCAGTCAGCGGCCAGCCCATACCGATACGCGCCACGGCCAGCAGACCGGTGCTGTTGGAGGCGTAGAGGTGGTTCTGTACCACGTAGCGCGCCACGAACACCAGCGCCCACACCGCGGTCGCGATGTCGTAGAGCCGCATGGCGCGGCGGTCCGAACGCCAGCCGGTGCCGTGCCCGTTGAGCGCACCCCAGATCACGCCCGCCAGCGGCCAGCGCACCACGAGGGACATCAGGAACGCGCCGCCGTAGATCAAGCTCGCGTAGATGCCGAACAGGAAGAAGCCCTTGGCCTCCCCCATCCGGTAGGCGATGAACGCACACACGCCGACACCGAGGAAACCCGAAATGGCCGGCTGGATCGCACCGCGACGCACCAAGCGCCACACCAGAATCGCGGCGGCCACACCCAGCGACGCCCAGATGGCGGCGGTCAGGTTGGCCAGCGAATTCACCGGCACGAACACCAGCACCGGCAGTGACGAGTAGATCAGCCCGCTGATCCCGCCCATCTGCTCCAGCAAGGTCTGCTCGAGTTCCTCGTCGGGGTCGTCCTCGGCCTCGGGGGTGGTGGCCTCGCGCTCGAGGGCGGCGTACTCCGCGGCCAGCCGGGCATTCAACTCGGCGGCGGGGATCACCTCGGTCGGCGGGTCATAGTCGAGCTCGGTGGGTACGCGACCCTCGTCATTGCTGGGTATCGGCACAGTCAGGAATTCCCGCGGAGTTCGTAGTAGGGGTTGTAGATCACCTTGCCGCCGTCGCGTTCACCGACGCGGCCGCGGACCAGGATACGACGTCCCGGCTCGATTCCCGGAATGCGACGCCGACCGATGAACACCAGCGCCACACTGTCGGTGCCGTCGAAGAACTCCGCCTCGACCTCCGCGCCCGCGGACTTGGGACAGGCCTCGACGCTGCGGAGTCTGCCCAGCATCGTGACCTCTTCACCGCGTCGGCACTCCGAGGCCCGGCACGCGCCCGACGCTTCCGAGGTCTCGGCGAGTTCCTCGGCATCCAAACGATCCAGGTCCTCGGTCAGGCGACGGCTGAGCCGACGGAAATAACCTGACCGGGTGTCCTTCCCACCCGCGGATGGCATCTCGCACGCTCTCCTGTAGAGCTCGACGGCGTGGGTCTCACGTCGTTCGTTCTTTCCCACGACGGGCCGGTGGTTTGCCACCCGACCGCCCATGGCCGTACATGGGCCACTGTAGATGCACTGTCCTGTGCTTGCCACGCGTGCCCGTCAGGAGCGATACCCGCTAGTACGGGGTGCTCAAACCCGGGCCCGCTCAGGAGCCCGGTTACTCTCGGCCGGTGCCCGATCTACCACATTCGGCGGTCGCTCCGACCGCGCCGACTCCGGCTATGGCGGTTGCCCTGCCCGGGACCGGCTCCGACGCCCATTTCGCCCGCCGCGCATTCGGATCCGCGTGTGCGGCGTCGGATCTGCCGTTTCTGGCGGTGGAGCCGGATCCGCGGCGGGTGATCGAGAGCTATCGGGCGGCGTTGGATGCGGCCGCGCGGTCGGGGCCGGTGTTGATCGCTGGAATTTCGCTGGGGGCGGCTGTCGCGGTGGAGTGGGCGGCGCGGCATCCCGATGTCGTGTACGGGGTGATCGCCGCGCTGCCTGCCTGGACGGGGAGCGATACGACCGGGTGTCCGGCGGCGCTCAGCGCGGGGGCCACGGCTGCGCAGTTGCGGGCGGATGGGCTCGACGCGGTGCTGGAGCGTATGCAGGCGTCCAGCCCGGCGTGGCTGGCGGAGGCGTTGACGCGGTCCTGGACCTCGCAGTGGCCCGATCTTCCGTCGGCGCTGGAGGAGGCCGCCGGGTACTCGTGGCCTGAGCCCGAGGTGTTGGCGAGTGTCAGCGTGCCGGTCGAAATCATCGGCGCGGTGGACGATCCCGTGCACCCGTTCGCGGTGGCGGAGCAGTGGGCGGAGTTGATTCCCCGGGGGACGCTGCACAGCATCACGCTGGCGGAGTTGGGGGCGGATCCGTCCGTGTTGGGTGCCCGCGGTCTCGAAAGGCCAAGAGCCAAAAGATAAAAGCCGCCTAGATCAGTGAAGAGGGCGGGGCCGAGTGTTGCGCTGAGAGCGAAAACGGGGCACCGCCGGCGTGGCGGTGCCCCGTTTTGTCTTGTCGGGCTGGGCGGTCAGTTCAGGCCGAGCTGCTGCATGGCCGAACCTTCCGCACCGCGGCGGGGTTCGGCGGGGGGCTGTTCGGGCTGGTAGGCCGGACCGCCTTGCATGGCGGCCATTTGGGCCTGCATCGCCTGTTGTTGGGCGGCCAGTTGTTGCTGGTGGGCCGCCGCTAGTTGGTCTGCCAGCTCCTGGGGTAGGACGACCGGGAGGGGCTCGCGGACCGGGAGGGGCTCGTCGCCGCGACGGACCACCGTTTCGCCGAGGACCGTGCGGGCGGCGGCGACCAGCGGGGAGTTGTCGTCGGCCGCGCCCGACGGGCCGGCGGCGACCAGGCGGACCATCCAGCGGTAGCCGTCCACACCGATGAAGCGCAGGTCCGCGCCCTGGGTGACAGCGTGCAGCTCACGGCCCCACGGACCCTGCACGACCGAGACGGTCGCTCCGTCCTTGCGCAGGGTCTCGGCCAGATCGGCTGCCACCGAACGCCATTGGCCCGAGGTCTTGGGGGCGGCGTAGGCCGCCACCGTGATTCGGCCGTGCTGGGTGGCCAGGTGCACCGCCTGCGGGGCGCCGTCGGGGGTCATCTCGACCTGCAGCTGGCCGCCCGGCGGGACCGGCACGATGACCGAGCCCAGGTCCAGGCGCTGGTCGGCGACGGTCTCGAGGCGGTCGGCGACGTCTTCGTAGTCGTAGGGGCCCGTGGTCGGGCCGGCCGCGGCGGCCGGCTCGTCGAACTCCTCGTCGTCGAACTCGTCCGACTCGTAGTCGAGTTCGTCGTCGTAGTCGTACTCGTTCTCGTCGTAGTCGGCGAACTCGTCGTACTGAGGGGCGTCGTCTCTGTCGCCGCCCTTGTTCTTCTTGCGTCCGAATGCCATCGTCATGCCTCCTTGCCGGTCGCCTGACCCGCCCCACCGGACCCCGCGGCGAGGCTGGCGTGCCCACCGCTGGATCCGTATCCTCCTGCGCCGCGTGTGGTGTCGTCGAGGGACTCGACCTCCACGAAGTCCACCAATTCCACCTTCTGCACCAGCAACTGGGCAATCCGGTCACCCCGGCGGAGCTCGATGGCCGCGCGCGGATCGTGATTGATCAGGCACACCTTGATCTCGCCGCGATAGCCCGCGTCGACCGTGCCGGGGGTATTGACGACCGACAGGCCCGCCTTGGCCGCCAGACCCGAACGGGGATGGATCAAACCGACCGTGCCGAGCGGGAGCGCCACCGCGATGCCGGTGCCGACGAGCACCCGCTCCCCCGGTTCGATGATGACGTCCTCTGTCGTGCACAGGTCCACGCCCGCGTCGCCTTCATGGGCACGTGCGGGTACGGGGATGCCGGGATCGAGCCGCAGCAGGGGAATAGGTGGAATACCGGTCACGTAGGCCGAGCCTACGCGTTCGCCCCCGCAGTCATTGACCTAGTCTGATGTCGTGTCCGACCAGCAGCCCCAGGTGACCATGGAACCTCAGCAGAAGACCCAGCCCCTCTACACCGAGCGCCTCTGGGTGCCGCTGTGGTGGGTGCCCGTCGCCCTCGTGGTGACCGGGCTGCTGGCAGCCGAAATCCACATGGGCGCACCGGGAGTGCGCGCGTGGCTGCCCTACGTGCTGCTGTTCCCGATCGCGGCGTGGGTGCTGGTGTGGTTCTCGCGTCATCGCGTGGAAGTGGCCGTCGACGCCGACGGCGTACCGGAGCTGCGCACCGATCGCGCCCACCTGCCCGCGACCTTCGTCAAGCGCGCGGCGCCGGTGCCGACCAGCGCGAAGAGCGCGGCGCTGGGTCGCCAGCTCGACCCGGCCGCCTTCGTGCAGCATCGGGCCTGGGTGGGGCCGATGGTGTTGCTCGTGCTCGACGATCCGGATGATCCGACACCGTACTGGCTGGTCAGCACACGTCATCCGGAAAAGATCATCGCCGCCCTCGGCCTGGAGAACGCGGCCGAAAAGGCTTGAGCTGTTGTGAAAGGCACCGGTCGTGCAGCATGACCGGTTCCTGACCGCGCTCGGCGAACCGAGCGCGGGCTGACGGAATCCTCTTCGATCCTGCGGATTCTCTACCTGGACAGTGCCTCTAGGCGGCGCAATCCATGCAGATCAGCTGACCGCCGGCTTCGCTGGCCAGTCGGCTGCGGTGGTGCACCAGGAAGCAGCTCGAGCAAGTGAACTCGTCGGCCTGCTTCGGGATGACCCGAACCGAGAGAACCTCCTCGGAAAGGTCCGCGCCGGGAAGCTCGAACGACTCCGCGGTATCGGATTCGTCGATATCCACGACGGCGGACGCGGCTTCGTTGCGGCGAGCCTTCAGCTCCTCCAGCGAGTCCTCCGATACCTCGTCGGATTCACTGCGCCGCGGTGCGTCATAGTCGGTTGCCATGTCGTCTTCCCCTCGTCCTTACTCCGTATATCCCGGACCGGCACCCACCTGACCGGCACCTTTCGGGTGCCGGACCGGGAGGGAATGCCGCCCCGCCCGTGGTGTACGTCACGCGTACACCGGTCACAGATCCGAGCCGGATAGTCCTTCATCCGCAGCGGATCGCGCTCGGTCAACGCAGGACATGCCCTTGTTGTTCCCGAAATCGATCCCCAGTTTCACCTGGGTTGTACGATCTGGGCCGCCAGACAATAGCGGACCCCGGGACAAAAGTCGCAATCAAAACCCTCGCGAGTTGAAACTGAGGGGCAATCGTCACCGATGAGGGAACTCGCCGAGATCTTCCTCGCAGGCCCCGAGACCTCCCCTTCATCCGCGCGGCGGCCTCCCAGCACGCATATCGCGGCCTTCCCCGGCACATGCGCCGCCCGACTTGCCGTGGCCATGCACGCACCCACCCTCACGCTTTCGTAGAGTGTGAGCGTGGTTTCACTGATCACCCAAGGTAACTCGTCCGATCCGAAGGGGCGGCCGTTCATTCGGCGTCGCTGGGAGCCGTGGGCGGCAATGGTGGGAGTCATCGCTCTGATCTGCGTCGGCGTGTGGTTCAAAGCGCTGACGACGACCGAGAGTGACCAGGGCGCCATGGCCTGCAACTCCCCCAGCCCCGCCTCGAGCACGTCCGCGGCCAAGCCCGCGCCGCTCGGGGAGCGGGTGTCCAACTCGCGGTTACGCGATGTGGAGCCGGCCGCCCTCGCCTCCTCGAAGGTGCGGGTCTTCAATGCCAACAACCAGCGCGGCCAGGCCGCGCACGTGGCCTCCGAACTGGGCGACCTCGGTTTCGCCAGCGCGCCGGACGTGCAGATCGGCAACGACCCGGTCTATGTGAACGGGGATCTGGACTGCACCGGGCAGATTCGCTTCGGCGTCAAGGGGCGGCCCGCGGCGGCCTCGGTGCAGCTGGTCATGCCGTGCGCGGAGCTGATCGAGGATCAGCGCCAGGACGACACGGTGGATCTGGTGCTGGGCTCGCTGTTCCGCGATATCCGTCCCGGTACGGATGCCGAGGAGGTACTGAAGTCGCTGAAGAACCCGGCGCCCGGCACCGCGCCGGCCATCGACCCGAAACTGCTGGAAGCAGCACGGCACGCGAAGTGCTGAGAATCTCTTTCGCGCGGGCGCGGCTCTGATTCTTCGAGCCGGTGCGAAACCCGTACCGGCACAACGAAATATACGAATCGGGATAACGGAATCGCCGCGGCTGGTCAGCCGCGGCGATTCGTTTTGTTTGATTCGGTTGGTTTGTCTGCTTCGACCGAAGCTGTCGAGCCCCCTGTCAGGGAACCGGGATAGGGGTGGTGACATCCAGACGCTTGAACAGACCGAACAGTTCGTCAGCGATGCCGGGAGCGGCCGCCGACACCAGATCCCCTGCGGCGCCCGGCGAGTCGGGTGCGGGCGGCAGGATCAGGCGCGCACCCGCCTCGGTGGCGATCAGCGCGCCCGCGGCCCAGTCCCACAGGTTCAGGCCGTGCTCGTAGTAGGCGTCGGTGCGGCCCTCGGCCACCGCGCACAGATCCAGTGCGGCCGAACCGAAGCGGCGGATGTCGCGGATGTGCGGCAGCACCTGCGCCACCAGCTCGCCCTGACGGGTGCGGCGCTCGGTCGCGTAGGCGAAGCCGGTCGCCACCAGCGCCATGGACAGGTTGTCGACGGGGTTGGCGCGCAAGGCGATCGGCGTGCCGCCGGGAGCGGTGCCGTCCAGGCTGGAGGCGGCGCGGTGCGCCCCCAGGCCGAGCCCGGCGCTGAAGGTGACCGCGTGCGCCACGTCGGCGACCGCGCCCGCGACCGGGCGGCCGCCGCGCACCGCGGCCACCGACACCGAATAGGACGGGATGTCGTAGAGGAAGTTGACCGTGCCGTCGATGGGATCGACGATCCAGTGCACGTGGTCGGGGTCGTCGGCCAGGGTGCCGCCGTCCTCCTCGCCCACCACGCGGTCGCCGGGGCGGATCTCGGCCACCAGCTTGCGGACCAGCTGTTCGGTCTCGGTGTCGACGATGGTGACCGGGTCGGTCGGGGTGCTCTTGGACTGCACGGCGTCCTCGGCGCGGGCGCCGGGCCCGAACACCTCCGGACGGCGGGCGCGGACGTGCGCGGCGGCGGTCTCGGCGAGATACACCGCGACACGGCGTAGTTCGGCTATGTCTGAAGTGTCGGTGTTCGCGGAGGAGGCAGGGGCGGTGGAGGTGAAATTCGATTCCGGCACGAGCTCCATCGCAGCACAGATCCGGCATCCCGCGCATTAGGCTTGTCGTGCACGACACCAGGCGGAGGTCTATTCAAGCCGTCATCGGCCGGAGAGCTGCGACTTTCCGGCAAATCATCTGGAGAACGAGGAGTGGTCCATGTCCGATCCCGGGCACGCGTTCGGCATCGATATCGGTGGCAGCGGCGTGAAGGGGGGCGAGGTCGATCTCGCGACCGGTGAGCTCTGCTACGAGCGCATCAAGATCGCGACCCCGCACCCGGCCACCCCGAACGCGGTCGCGGAGTCGGTGTCCAAGCTGGTCGCGCAGTCCGGTTGGGACGGCCCGGTCGGCATCACCATGCCCAGCGTGGTGCTGCACGGGCAGATCCGCACGGCCGCCAATATCGACCCCACCTGGGTCGGCATCGACGCCCGGCATCTGTTCTCGGTGGCGCTGGGCGGGCGTGAGGTGACCGTCCTCAACGACGCCGACGCGGCGGGCATGGCCGAGGACCGGTACGGCGCGGCAAAGGATCTCGACGGATTGGTCATGCTGCTCACATTCGGCACCGGGATCGGATCAGCGATCATGTACAACGGTGTGCTCATGCCCAACAGCGAGCTCGGGCACATGGAGGTCGACGGCCGCGAGGCCGAGCATCGCGCCGCCGCCTCGGTCAAGGATCGGGTCGGCATGACCTACCCGGAGTGGGCGCGGGAGGTCTCCAAGGTGCTCATCACCTTGGAAAACCTGTTCTGGCCGAACGTGTTCGTGGCCGGTGGCGGCATCAGCCGCGACTACCAGGAATGGATTCCCTTGCTCACCAACAGAACCCCCGTGGTGCCCGCCGTGCTGCGCAATACCGCGGGCATCGTGGGAGCCGCCATGGCGGTGTCGGCCGGTATCGCGCCATAAGTAAGCTGGTTCGATCGTTACAATGGAACACATGCCCGGCGGTAGGCCGGAAACCGACACCGGCACGAGAGCCGGTTTACCCCCCGACAGAACCGCTCCGCCGGAATTCCACTCTGGCGTGACGCCGCACGAGACCGTCACGAAAGGGCGTACGTGGTAGCCACGAATACCCAGGAGACCGCCGAATCGGCCGAAGCCGCCGACTCAGCAGACACCACCGCAGCACGGCCGGTCAAGAAGGCTGCCGCCAAGAAGGCTCCGGCCAAGAAGGCCGCAGCGAAGAAGACCGCGGCCAAGAAGACTGCCGCGAAGAAGGCCACCAAGGCCGTCGCCAAGAAGGCGGGCGCCAAGAAGGCTTCGCCGAAGAAGGCCGCCGAGCCCGGTGCCGAAGGTGCCGAGGGCGACGAGGGCATCGAGGACGAGTCGCTCGAACTCGACGATCTGGATGATCTCGAAATCGACGAGGACGACCTCGGCGACGAAGAGGAACTCGTCGACGAGGACGACGACGAGGAGGGCGAGGAAGGCGAGGCCGTCCCGGCCACCGCAGCCAAGCCCGCCGCCGGGGTCGAGGCCGACGAGGAGGCCGACGAGCCCTCGGAGAAGGACAAGGCCTCCGGCGACTTCGTCTGGGACGAAGAGGAATCCGAGGCGCTGCGCCAGGCCCGCAAGGACGCCGAGCTCACCGCCTCCGCCGACTCGGTCCGCGCGTACCTCAAGCAGATCGGTAAGGTCGCGCTGCTCAACGCCGAGGAGGAGGTCGAGCTCGCCAAGCGCATCGAGGCCGGCCTCTACGCCACGGAGAAGCTGCGCGAGTTCGCCGAGAAGGGCGAGAAGCTGCCCGTGCAGTCGCGCCGCGACCTGCAGTGGATCATGCGCGACGGCAACCGCGCCAAGAACCACCTGCTGGAAGCCAACCTGCGACTGGTCGTCTCCCTCGCCAAGCGCTACACCGGCCGCGGCATGGCGTTCCTGGACCTCATCCAGGAAGGCAACCTCGGTCTGATCCGCGCCGTCGAGAAGTTCGACTACACCAAGGGCTACAAGTTCTCGACCTACGCGACGTGGTGGATCCGCCAGGCCATCACCCGCGCCATGGCCGACCAGGCCCGCACCATCCGCATCCCCGTGCACATGGTCGAGGTCATCAACAAGCTCGGCCGCATCCAGCGCGAACTCCTCCAGGACCTGGGCCGCGAGCCCACCCCGGAAGAGCTCGCCAAGGAAATGGACATCACGCCCGAGAAGGTCCTCGAGATCCAGCAGTACGCGCGTGAGCCCATCTCCCTGGACCAGACCATCGGCGACGAGGGCGACTCCCAGCTCGGCGACTTCATCGAAGACTCCGAAGCAGTCGTCGCCGTCGACGCAGTCTCCTTCACCCTGCTGCAGGACCAATTGCAGTCGGTGCTCGAGACCTTGTCCGAGCGCGAAGCGGGCGTCGTCCGCCTCCGCTTCGGCCTCACCGACGGCCAGCCCCGAACCCTGGACGAAATCGGCCAGGTCTACGGCGTAACCCGCGAACGCATCCGCCAAATCGAATCCAAGACCATGAGCAAGCTCCGCCACCCGAGCCGCTCCCAGGTCTTGCGCGACTATCTGGACTAGCGATCCCCAAAGATTGGGCCCCTGAGCTGCGGCTTTGGGGCCCAATTTCTGTTTTCTGGACGAGCATAGAGCTCTCAGTCAAAATAGTGACATGGCGATCGAACATACGATCGATCTCGCCATGCTGTTGCCGTCCTGGGAGCTAGCACTGCGAGCCGAACGCAAATCCGACCACACGGTGAACTCGTACCTGTACGGCGTCCGCCTCTACCTCGACTGGTGTTCCGCGAACGACCATCCGCTGATACTTGACCGGAACCAGGTCAACGCCTTCGTCGCGGAACTGCTCGCGTCCGGCCTCGAACCGACGACCGCGAGGGCGAGACAGCTTGCACTCCGGCGCTATTCGGTCTGGCTCGTTGAGGAAGACGAACTGGATTCCGACCCCCTTTTGGGCCTGAAGCCTCCCAAACTCGACGAGAAAGTCGTCCCCGCCCTCACCGATGAGCAGATCCACGGACTGATCAAAGCTTGCCACGGCAAGGACTTTCGCGACCGCCGAGACGAAGCCATCATTCGCCTGATGCTCGAAACCGCGATGCGCGCTGGCGAATGCGCCGACATCAACCTGGCAGACCTGGACATTCGCCGCGGCCTTGTCATAGTCCAGCGCGGTAAGAGCGGCAAAGGTCGCATCGTCCCCTTCGGTCTCCAAACCGGCCGCTCGCTCGACCGCTACCTGCGAGCCCGCCGCACCCACCGTCTTGCAGACTCACCCAAACTCTGGCTAGGCGAACGCAGTAGAGGTTTCACTTACTGGGCCCTCTACGACACCCTGAGCTACCGAGCCGACCAGGCGGGCATCGAAGGCTTCCACCCCCATATTCTCAGGCACACAGGCGCGTCCCGGTGGCTCGGCGCCGGCGGGACCGAAGGCGGACTCATGGCAGTCGCTGGATGGAAGACCCGAGACATGATCGACCGCTACACGAAATCAACAGCAGCCGCCCGCGCCGCAGAGGAAGCCCGCGGGCTGAATCTTGGCGACCTCTAACCAACTTCAGACCGCTGGTGTGTAAAACCAGTGTGACAACCTGGCCGACACTTTGCCCACAAGCGGCCGATACCTGGCCAGGAATTCCTACAGGTCAGGGACTTTCGCCGTTCTGACCGGAGGTCACGAGTGGACACGCGAGATCTTGCCTGGACCGCTGTCTGCCTCACGTTTGCCCCACGACGAGCTGCCTGCTGCTGCCCCACGATCCTGCCCGCTGGCGTTTACAAGCCTGCCCATATCGAGTGAAGAGGCCAGTCGAGCCTGGCTCTCGCGGCATCTCGGGTGAGCCGTCATCTTCTTCACCGACCCAGAACCACCACGGGGGCGTGGCCTGCATGGGCCCACATGAACCGAATATCGGGTCTTGTGTCCGACCCTCAGTTTCTCACTGCCACGGGGCGTCGAGTCATATAGTGCCAAGTTAGCAGCACACTGTTCCAACGTAGCTCCGGCTTGGGTAGCGTGTCATCAACGCGCTAGTTGCGTCGTCAATTAACCGTCGACATCGGCGAGTATGCAAAGGGTGGGATATGGCAGTGACAGGTCTGGAGCTTCTGTTTGGCCGAGTAGTAGCGTCCTCGGCTGGGCGCGCAGCAGGCTTGGTCTACAGTCCGATACGCAAGCGGATATCGGACAGGAAAGCCGCAAAGCAATTAATTGGCCACGACGGAGCAAAGTGCGTAGGCGCTCTAACTGGGATCATCAAGGGCCTTGAGCCGAGCGTGGCTCGAAAAGTAGAGAATTTCTTGAAGAGCCCCGAATTCGAGAAGATTTCGTTCGAAATCGCGACAAAACAGATCTTGAGGACTCATGGCGACAGCATTAACGAGCTCGAGCATCGGATAAAAGAAGAACTAAACGAGGTGCTTACAATTAGCATCGGGCGTAGTGAACACATCGAAGGTCTCGGCGATCGCATCTATGACACTCTCGTAGCTTCGGTTCAATCTTGCTTAAAGCAGATATCTCCGCCGGATAATCTTGCTGTCTCGTCTGCCGAGCGGGCTGCCCTGGTTCGTAACGCAGGGGTTATAGCGGCGGCAAGTGCGCGAAATACTGCACTCCTGAAAAACTTCTCTGATCTCGCCGAGATTGACAAGTTTGAGAATGAGTACAGACACTCCGTCCGGACTCTGCATAGCATGATGAAACTGCCTCATGCTGGAACGTCACGTCAAGTCCCTTTCAAGGAGCTCTTTGTTGAGCCGCTGATTGAAGCATCAGCAGATGAGGGAAGTCCTTCCCGCGGGCTAGGGTTCGAAGAGGACGACAGGAAACGAGAAGCCAGCCTCGCTGACCTTATCGAGCAGAATTCGAGGCTCGTGCTTCTAGGAAATCCCGGCGGAGGCAAGTCGACTTGCACTCTGAAGCAAATATTCGACATTGCGTCGAATAACTCATCCGAATTAATGTCTCGGATTCCATTCTTGGTGGTCCTACGAGATTATGCGCCACACTTCGCCGCCGGTGTCTCAATTAAAGACTACATCGAGATGCAGTGCGCGGCGATATATTCGATAGACGTCCCAGATAATGCAATCGAATACATTCTGCTGAATGGACGATCTATTGTCTTTTTCGATGGCCTAGACGAACTTCTGGACACATCAGACAGAAGAAAGATTGTTACTGCGGTCGAGGGATTTGCCGTTCGATATCCAACTGTTCGCATGGTGGTAACATCGCGAAATGTCGGATATGACGAGGCTGCGCTGAACTCTGAAATGTTCTCTGTATCCAAGCTTGGCTCATTCAATCTTGAGCGAACGCGACAGTACGTAGAGAAATGGTTCGCGCTTGATGAATCGATCGAGCCCGCGAGAATTGACTCGATTTCCAACGCTTTCCTTGTGGATAGCAGTTTTGTTTCTGATCTCACTTCCAACCCTCTGATGCTATCTCTAATGTGCGGGATCTACGCATTCGAAGGCTACATACCTAGAAATCGCCCCGATGTTTATGAAAAATGTGCATTGCTGCTGTTCGAACGATGGGATAAGCAACGCGGCATAGCAGCAGCGATTCCTTTCGACGCACATGTCCAGTCTGCCATTAGGTCAATCGCATTCGAAATATTCACCCAAAGTGAGTCATCCGCAGTAATCAGACGCGATCGTCTGATTACATATGTAAAGGCGTACTTGCTGCAAAAAAGATTTGAAGACGAGCTTGAGGCTGAACAGGCAGCGATCGACTTTATTGACTTCTGCAAGGGACGCGCTTGGGTATTGACTGACCTAGGTTCGGAAGTCTACGGGTTCACTCACCGAACTTTTCTCGAGTACTTCTCAGCGAGCCATTTTGTGCGAACGAATGCCGCTCCGGAGCGTCTCCTGGATCGGCTTTGGGATAGAATTTGCCGAGCCGAGTGGGATGTCGTCTGTCAGCTTTCGTTGCAGATATTGGGCAAAACGGTTGACGATGGCGCTGACGACTTTCTTGAACAGCTAATTTCATCCCGATATCCGACGCTGAGCGATTTCGACGAACGCCGCAATGCGCTTTCATTCTGCCTCCGAGCGCTGTCCTTCATTGTACCGCGTCCGCAAATTGTTCGTGAAATTGTTCACGCAGTTATCGCGTACCACTACCTTTGCATAGAGCTGGCAGAGAAAGATTCCAAAATTGGCTATCTGAATGTATCAGAGACGACACCAGTAGTTCTGATCCCCTCAGTTGCGGCGGAAAATAGAACTTTGGTGTCCAGATGCATTTTTGAACGTTTGATGGTTCTCTTGCAGGAGAATCCAGATGACCAAGTAGCGTTATCATTGGGTCTATATCTGCCGGAATTTGAGTCGTTTACGTCAGAAGTAATTGATCCGTCTGCAGATCAGGCCTGGCGGTCGTTGTGCCTGAGCTTTACGAGTGCGGCCCAGGAATTCCTTGAGCGCCAAGCACTGACCCACAGCTGGGCGGCGCAAAGGCTATACCTTCTCGGACGGATATCCATGGAGGAATTGCTTACTAGGTTCGGACTTACCGCCCTCTTTGATGGAACCGCCGCTAATGTACCTGTTATAGCCCCGATTGCCTTTTGGGCGTTAAAATGGGACAGAATTGCAGTAAATTACCCAAGCTATTACCCCAATTCTGAAATTTCGAAGAGTGATCTCGAAATTATAGGAACACACTTGATGTCCCTCCGTCCTCCTTGGATTTACCTCGACGATCTACCCAAGGGTCTCCGGTACGTCTACACCAGCGTCATTAGCTCCTCTAAGGACTGGTCGCCTGAGCAATGGCTGCTCTACCTTGCCATCATTGATTACGAGACAAAGTTTGATTATCGACGTTCTAACCATAAGCGTAAAGGTACGGCTGCCGAATATCGTCGAGACTGGATCGCACATTATAGGGAGCAGTTGGAAATTTTTAAGGGAACGAGGTATGAGCAGCTCGTAACAGAGTGGACAGATTTCAGAGTTGATTTCATGTCATGAGGATGAAATCGGCAAAACTCGACGTTCGGGTTCGCAACGACTAGGGTTTTGTAGCCACTGATTCTCGCCATTCGACAATGAGAGCCAGGATGAATCTGGCACGGTAGATGGCCGCGAGATTCTCATAGCTCGTGGCCATTGCCCGCTAGTGCGCGGTCATGTTGAAAGCCGCTCAACGACATTTCCACGCCCATAGAACTGTGGGGTGAAGCTCAGCACCTGACCGACGACGCCGCCTCTTCGTTTGCGTTTGGTGACTGAGTCAGACCTTTTCGGAATCACGGTCCGAATCCGTTTGCGGTGCAAAAGGTTCGGTTCAACGCTTCTGGATAGGCATAACGCTGAATCGTCAGGCTGACCCGGCGTGTGCAGCACAAGGCCGTCACCGGCACCGTCAGGGCATGATGGATGGATTTTGGCGGTCAACCCGCGGCGGAAACGCCCGATCGGCTTGACCGACTAATTCATAGTCCATTCACCAGGTCGACAGACGCGCTGGCGGCGTGCTGATCAGGCCCGCACGATCGTGAAATCAATCGACACGGCCTCGGAGGTTCCGGAGCATCACGCATCACGGTCAATATCCCGACGCCTCCTAACATTTCAGATATCTACAGCGCCTCGAACCCGGTCTTGCACACCCCGCAGATAATTGGGCCGATCCCATAGGTCCCAACCGCAACTCGGATCTTTCGACCACACTCACATTCCGCCGTCAACCCGTTGTTGCTCGACTTTCGACCGCCCCGCCGCTCCGGCTCGCGGCGGCGATAGGCCACCAGCGCGAACGCGAGTTCGTCCAGCTCGTCTCGATAGAGTTCGCGGGTCTGCTCCGGCACGGTGGTGACTGACCATCCGATCTTGTCATTATGCGCGAGGGTGAGGCCAAGTTCTTCACCGAGGGTGCGGTATCGCTCGTTGTGCCAACGGCCCTGTCGGCTGGTGTCCTTGATCCCGCGCGTGACCGCAACGCCGTGAGCAGCCTCGTGCAGCATGGTGCCGAGCACATCGACCGCACCGCGCTGGAGACCTTCGCCGCCGACAAACAGCTCGTGTAGCTCGTACTCGCCACGTACCCACCGGTTCGGCGCGAAGTGCCCAAGCGTCAGCTCGCTCCCGCCGGTAGATCCGGACCCTACGGTCAGCACGACGTTCGGAACATCGGGATGCTGGGATCGGATTGCGGCCCAGGTACTTTCCAGAGCGGTGACAAGTAGTCCAGTGACGGTGTCGGAGTCGGTCATGATCTCCGGGTCCTTCCGAGTGCTTGACACGTACGTGTCAACCGGTGGCCCAACGGCTTTGACACGTACGTGTCAACAGGAATGGGAGGCCCGGCAGAGCGTGGATTCCCTGGGCGCGCGCCGCGCTCTGTCCGGGGCAGGCCCGCGGCCTGCCCTCACCGCCTGCCCAGGGCGTCCAGGAGGCTCACGCTCAAGGGGCGAATTTCCATCACCGGGAAGAACCCCGAACTACCCAACTGATGGGAAATTCGCTCCTTGACGGGAGGTTGGACGCCCTTACCATGCGGCGCGCGCCCAGGGAATCCACTACCCGCACAGCGCTTCTGGCCATACCCAGCACCGGGCTAGCAACCGCCACCATTCACGCCGGACTTAACCACCTCGACGCAACTCCTCGCACCGGACGACACCACCGCGCCAGCGCTCCAGACCTAAGCACTTACGCCACCGTCACGTACGCACCCATCGTCACCCGACGCAACCACCTACCCAACAGCAACGCTCATTACCCAACGTAACCACTTACTTCTTACCCAACCAAACCCTTTACCTACTTACTCATCACCCCCGCCCCGCCTCCTCATTTACTCAACTGCTCCCCTCGAAAGGATCACCATATACACATTGATGTGTGTATATGGTGATCCTTTCGAGGGGAGCGCATCACCGCGGGTCAGGAGGCGGGGCGGGGGTAAATCGCCGACAAAACTATGTATGTGATCTGCCTACGTTTTGTGCACGTTTTTCCTCGACATGACAAGCTGCACAACTGTTTTATCCCGCATGAGACGACTTTTACACACCTTATGTCCGGCTTGTTCGCTCCGAATCGGCTTGATCAACACCGGTTTTCGCTTGCCTCATGTTGAGAGCCAGCCCGGTGCAGAGTCCGGTTCCGAGGACTCTTTCGTCGGGGTGGGCTGGGGGCGCGCGATTTTAACGGTGCCGCCGCCGTGTCAAGCACGGCTTCCCGCGTGACGGTCCGGCGATCACAGGGACGGCTCGGAGACCGGGAAGTCGTGCTTGACACGGCGGAACCGCGGCACCAAGCCGGGCAGAGTTGACGGGCAGGCGGGGCCTGCCCGTCCTGTTCACGCGCCCCCATCCCACCCCTCCGCAAACATTCGGTGTTGCCACGAATGCCAGTCGTGAGACCTTGCGTGCCAGGTTCGCGAGCATCGATGTCGCGCAATCGGTTTCGAGTAGGCTCCGGGGCAGCGTGATCACCGCCTAGGTTCGGTTCCGCTCCTGCTGGACCGATCCGGCGGTACCCGGTCGGATCGAAGGGCGAACACATGACCACGACACGCACACTCACGACATTGACCCTCCTACCCCTACTGGCCGCCGCCGGGCACGGCATCGCCACCGCGGCACCAGGGCAACCGGGCCTGGCGGTCCCCGGAGACGGACAACCCGGTCTGAGCACCGCCCCCTCCCCACCTCCCGCGCCCAGCTTGGCCGACTACATCCCAGACCCTCCCGCACCACCTGCGCGGCCACGACCCCAGCAACAGACCCCCCCCCACGCCGACACCCTCGTCCAGCAGCCCCAAGTCACCGAGCCCGACACCGAAGAACCCGCTCCCGCACCGGAACCCACGTCGACCGACCCGCATACGCTGCGCGCCGGTAACACCGAGATCGGCCTCCCGGACTGGGTCGACACCAGAACCCGAGACAAGGCGCAAGCGTATCTGGATTACACCGAATGGCAGATCGCCGCCGGATATGACGCCCTGGGATTCCCACGCCAGGAATCGGATCGGCGTGCGGCATCGACCATCACAGGCGGGGTAGTCGGTGCCATCGCAGGCGCAGAGCTCGCTTCGGTTCCCGCTGCGGGCGTCGGCTGTGCCGTGGGGGCCGTTGTGGGCGGAGTGGCCGGCGCAGCGATCGGCACCACAGCAGCCGGGGCCGGCATGCCCTTCGGCGCGGGACTCGGTGCCGCACTGGGCTGCCTGGCCGGGACCGCGGTCGGTGCCGTACCCGGCATCGCTATCGGCGCCACCACGGGGGCCGTCCTCGGCGGTGGCACCGCCGGAACACTGGGCGACGGCGTGGACGTGCCCAAGCCCGATCTCCCGCCCCTGATCGAAACAGCCGCACCGACGCCCGAACCATCGATACCGCCCGCGGAGACCTCGGTCGACCAGACCGTCACCGATGCGGTCGTCGCGATCAGTGATCAGGCGGACGCGGTCATCACCTCACTACGGGATGCCATCGCGGCGCTTCCGCCGTTGCCCCCAATCTCGTTCGGGATCAACTGAGTTCGTCCAGGCATGTCGGGAACCCCTTCACGGCGTGGCGCGTCTATGCCGTCATGATCCTGAATTGGGATATGGATAAGTACCTCGACCAGCTCGGCGCGGACCTCGTCATCTTCGACGAGCACCCCGACAAGGAGGTGATCGCCGACCTGCTGATGCGCTGGGAATGGGACTCGGCCCGCCCCTCGCGGTTGCGCCGCGCCTGCGATCAAGGCAGATGGGGCGACGACATCTGATGCTGCGCAAACCCATCTACCGAACACACTGTAATGCCGATGAGCGGACGGACTTGCAGCAGGCGGCGAGTCTCGGGCGTCTTGGCCACCGCGACTGAGCGGGTCACCTGGGTCGCGCCCGCCAATAACAAATCGGCATTTACTCCCGACCAGGTCGCCAGGCTGCCTTTCTCGACATCGCTACTCGACTGCCCGCCGCCGTCGTCGTCTCCGGCCTCCTCGGCATCAGCACATCCGCCGACGGCTTGGTCGACCGTTCAGGCGCTTCCTGGGCTAACTACACCACACTTGCGCACCGTCGAACCGCCCGCTGAACATCGTTGCCACAGAACGCCCCGTTGATGCATGCATGCCCTAATCGGTATTGCCACAGGCAATATGATGATTCCTCGGATGCCAGGGCATGGTCCAGGACCATGTGTGGCTGAGTTCACGGTGCGCGTGCGGCGCTCATGAGTAGGTTCTTGATCATGGATAACGAGGGGCCCAGCCAGACAGCACTCTTGACCGCCCAGGCACGTGCCTATCACCAAATCGCCGACCGGCCAAGGATTCTCACCGACCCGCTGGCGTCACGTCTGCTCGGTATCACCGCCGACGAGCTGTCCGCGTTGGGCGAGCCCACCGAGGATCGACCCGGTAGCGGCGCCCACTATCGACCGCGCCGTTTGTTCTTCGCTGCCCGTGCCCGCTTCGCTGAAGATCGGGTGGCCGAGGCTGCCGCTTCCGGCGTGCGACAGGTCGTGATCCTCGGCGCGGGCTTGGATACTTTTGCCTACCGCAACCCGCACCCTGGCCTGCGAGTATTCGAAGTCGACCATCCCGCGACCCAAGCATGGAAACGCCAACGCCTCGCCGCCTCCGGCATCGACCAGCCTGAGGGTTTGACCTTCGTACCGGTCGACTTCGAAACCGACACGCTGGCAGCAGGATTGGGGTCCGCCGGATTCCTGAGGACCGATCCGGCCGTGTTCGTGTGGCTCGGCGTTGTCTATTACCTGACCCCGGACGCCGCTCGTGCCACGCTCGAGTACATCACCGAGCAATCCGAGCCGGTCGAGGTAGTCTTCGACTACCTGCAGCCGGGCGATACCGACGAGGATCGTGCGCAACTGAAGGAACGCGCACAACGAGTGGCAACTGCCGGCGAACCCTGGTTCAGCTACTACACACCCGATGACATTGCCGCGCAGTTGCGCGCGCTCGGATTCACCACCATCGAAGACCACCACGCTACCGATCTCATCTCTGGGTATCTCGACAACCCGGCGGAATTCGAGGGCGAGCCGCCCCGGGCACTGCGCGCCAGCCGCATACTACGGGCGAGCCGCTGAGGACTCCCGAGTGATGCTTGGGCGGACATGCAGGATATCGGGGGCGAATGAGTTCAGGTAAACCGTTGGTGATCGAAGCGGCCATCAATGGATCGACACCCAAGGACACCAATCCGAACGTGCCACGCACGGTCGACGAGATCGTCACGACGGCTCTCGCCTGTATCGACGCCGGTGCGGCGATCGTGCACAACCACAACGACGAACCGAATGTCGGTGAGCCGAGCGCGCATTCACCCGATCCCTATGAAACAGCGTGGCGACGCGTCTGGCAGACCAGGCCCGGCGTGCTGATGCACCCCACAACCTCGGGCGAGCGCACGCGCGCGATTGCCGATCGCTTCTCGCACATCGTGAAACTCCATCAGCGCGGCGCGCTGACCATGGCCACTGCCGACGCGGGCTGTCTGTCGCTGGCGTTCGATGCTCCCGACGGACCGACGGCCCTACCTGTCTTCGGCAACTCCGCCGCCGACGTCGATCACGTGTTCCAGTGGTGCCGCGAGGTCGACCTACCACTGCATGTATCGATCTTCGAGCCCGGTTTCCTCAGGCTCACCCTCGCGCACCACAACGCGGGTCGGTTGCCGAAGCGGACGAAGATCCAATTGTATTTCGGCGGGCCGTCGGCACTTTTCGGCTTGCCGCCGACACAGGCCAGCCTGAACTCCTACGTCGAGATGATCAGCGGCACAGGACTTCCCTGGATGGTCGGGGTACCACGGGGAGACGTACTCGGGTCGGGGTTGGCCGAGGCAGCCCTGCGAGCCGGCGGGCACATCCGAGTCGGTCTCGAGGATTACGCCGGACCAGAACGGTCGGCCAACGAAGAATTGGTCGCGCGCGCGGCCGACCTCGGCGCACGACTTGGTCGCCCTGCGGCCGGTGTGAACGATGTCATCGCAGCACTTTGGGGCTAGTGCCGCGGCGGGGCAGTCTGTGTGATCGGGACATTTCAAGGGGAGTCGCAATGGAACTCACCGCCAAGCGGAAGTGGGCGGTGCTCATCACGTGTTGTTCGGCGCTGTTTGTCGTGTCGATGGATTCGACGGCGGTGAATGTGGCGTTGCCATCGATCAGGCAGGATCTGGGGTCGGATCCCGCTCAATTGCAGTGGGTTATCGACGCCTACACATTGGTGCTGGCGAGCTTTCTGATGCTGTCGGGGGCGTTGGCAGATCGGTTCGGGCGGCGGCGGGTGTTCCAGACGGGTCTGGTGCTCTTTGCGGCGGGATCGATTGCCTGCGCGCTGGCGCCGACGGGGCTGATGCTGGTGGGTGCACGGGTCGGGCAGGCGCTCGGTGGATCGATGCTGAATCCTGTTGCGATGTCGATCATTGCGGCGACCTTCACCGATCGTGGTGAGCGGGCGCGGGCTGTCGGAGTGTGGGGTGCAGCTTTCGGGGTGTCGATGGCGGCTGGGCCTATCGTCGGCGGCGCGCTGGTGGATTCGACCGGTTGGCGGTCGATCTTCTGGATCAATGTGCCACTGTGCATCATTGCGGTGACGGCGACGGCGATTATCGTGCCCGGCGATCGGCCGCGTGCGGAGCGGACGTTCGACCCCGCGGGGCAATTGCTGGCCACTCTGACGATGGCGGGGTTGATTTATGCGTTGATCGAGGGACCGTACGCGGGATGGGGTGCGGTGCGGGTGCTCGTGGCGTTGGTTGTTGCGGTGGGTGCGCTGGTGTTGTTCGTGATCGTGGAACGCACTGTGCGGTCACCGTTTCTGAATCTGGGGTTCTTCACCAGCATCCCGTTCCGCAATGCCGCGCTCATCGCGGTGATCGCATTCGCAAGCTACGGCGGGTTCTTGTTCGCGACCTCGTTATATCTGCAGCAGGTGCGTGGACTTTCAGCGGTGCAAACCGGTCTGATGTATCTGCCGGTTGCGGCGGCGACGTTGGTGTTCGCGCCGTTGTCAGGGCGATCGACTGCCAAATACGGTGTGCGGCCATCGTTGTCGATAGCGGGGGGATTCATGGCCTTGGGCACGCTTGTGCTGGCCTTCGTTGGCGTGTCGACACCGTTGCCGGTCCTCGGTTTCGCATTCCTGTGCTTCGGAATCGGCTTCAGCGCGGTCGGATCGCCGATCACCACAGCCGCGGTCAACGGCATGCCGCCTGCTCAGGCCGGCGTCGCTTCGGGAGTCGCCTCGGCCAGCCGCCAGGTCGGCGTGAGCATCGGAGTGGCATTGTGCGGCAACTTCATAGGGGCTGCCGCAGCCAGTCTCGAGTATGACCCGGGCGCCGTGCACCGCTTCGTCGACGGAACTCACATTATGTGGTGGACCGCTGTTGGCGTAGGGCTGGTGATCATCGCCCTCGGCATCAGGAGTTCCACCGCCGTCGCAGAGCAGAGTGCCCAGCGCATCGCGACGGAGTTCGAAGGGAAACGCAGGCCGGATCTCACATCGAGAAGCATTGACTGACACGCGCAGGAACCATGCCGAACGCACTATTCTGCCGCTTCCTGCGCTGACCGAACCGGCCAGCGCGATGAGACGGAAGGTCCACCTACCGAGCTGGCCACCTTCTGACTCGACCCCGGCGTGGCCGCTGTACGGCACCGCTGATCTTCGTGACCATGGCCGCATGACCAGTACCGATGACGGCAGCGGCAAACCTCGACCGCGAGAGTCGACCTCACTGCGCGGGCGAGGCACTGCGGTCACGGCCGCGAGCCTAGCCCTCGCGATGTCGATCTACGGCGTCGTCGGTGCCATCTACATCGCCATCACTCGGGTATCGCCGTCCGAGCTTGAGGAGCTTCTCGAGTGGAAAGTCGCGTCTCGCGATGTCTACTACGCCCCGGCAGCATTCATCGTGATAGTAATCATGCTTCTCTATGGTTCCGGCGCTGTCTTGCTCGTACGTCGCGATCCCATAGGTCGTCGAATCGTTCTGGTGGTAACGGCGTTCCTGGCGATTGTCGCGGGTCCCGGCATCGCCGGGACCCGCGGAGTTCTCCTTCTCGGGAACCTCGTGGGAATGGCTGTTATGGCGCTTACTTTCAGCCTGGCCTGGGTCCGGCCCACCCGGCTGTGGGTCGGCCTTGATCGTGAGCGGAGTTGAACCGTCCCGAATATCCGCACATGCCGCTGCCCGCGCTGACCCGACCGGCCAGCGCGGGCGGGGCGAAGGTCAACGGGCCGAGTCGATCTGGGGGCCGACCGAACGCACCATATTGCCGACGACAGGATGAGTGCACTCAGAGGAAAGCTTCCAGAACGGTCTCGCAGAAGGCGATGTCGACTGCATCGTCAGCGATGAACCGATCCGCCTCGGACAGGAGAGCCGATGCCCGGTCTGTCACGTCCTCGTCCAAGTAACAGACGAGCTCGTGACATGCCATGCCTTCCCAGATGAGCTCCTCGGCCCGATCCCGAGGTTCGTGATCGCGGATATGCCGCCACACGATGTCCAGGCGGGCTGCCGCCGCGTCCTGATCGAGAATCCCGAGCCGCCACGAACGTCCGATCAACCCGCAGACTGCGCTCCAGAACCCCAGCAACGGCAGGTCTCCCAGGTCAGGCTTCGACTGCGCCCGCAGATGCCGGACAGCATCATCGATGCTGGGGCGCCAGATAGAGGGCATTGCGGCCAGCGCGAGTGCGGCAGGCCAATCGCCTCCAAGCGCTACGACGGGCTTGGCGAGGTCCATCCAGTCCACGTTGTCGAAACAGACGCCGAACTGTGAATCAGTCAGGGAGTGAACCACTTGCGCCAATCCAGCCCGCACCACACGCCGGAGCGTAGCAGCGTAACGAGTTCCGACCTGAATCCGGGCGATTCATGGTCATCTACATGAGATTGCGGCAGCATCCGCTTATGCCTCTTACAGGTCGGCCCGCGGCACGGCTGCGCGGTCCAGCTGGAAGATCAACGCCCCGAGATGATCTCGGGGCGTTCGCGCGTCCGGAACGTCCTCAACTGCCGAATGCAGGATCCGCGGATGTCCGGATAGAGGGGTAGGTCAGTCAGTTCAGTAGGGCCGTTCCGATGTTCGCGGCTGCGCGGAAAGCTCCATGGGTCACGGCGCGGATCTGTGCCGACTCAGATATTCCCAGTTCGGCCATCAGTACCAGGACCAGCAGCGCGAGGGTCGGCCCATGGAGCGCGAACCACACGTCCTCAGGTACGCTGCGGTCCTTCGGTTCGTCACCATGAGCAAGAGAGTTGCGGGCCTTCACCACGTAGTCGGCCCATTTGGCGATGTCAGGGATTATCCGCGCAACCGCGGCGCTTGAGGGGATCGCTGCGAGTGCCTCGCATCGCTGGCGGTAGGTCCGGTTCCCGGGGTCCAGACCTCGGTGAAGAGCCTCGATGGCTCCGCATACGCCAAGCAGTTTAGTTTCGTGGTAGGTGCTGGTCTCGCGCAGTAAACCGATAATCGATTGCACGCCGTAAACGGCGCTCGTATTGAGGGTGTGCCAGGCGGGCAGCACGGTTCCCAAATCGACGCCTCCTAGGTCGAACGCGATTGCGCGTCGGGTTGGCCTGTCCACAAGTTCGTTCGCAGAAGTTGGTTCTGCACCCCACCATTCGTAGCGACGACGTTTGTCAGTTGTCGTGTCGTTAAAGGCAATCTGACGAACCCCCGCTGGTCGGTGCATAGCGAGAGTGACCAGGTCTGAGAGTCGCCTCGCGGTCTCCACATGTTCGCGGGTGGAGATTGGTTGAGCGCTCGTGAGACGTACATACGTTCTAAACGACGCGCGTATGCGCATCTCCGCGGTGTAAAACTCCGCGTCCGGACTATAGGACGCCTCAGGGACTGTTGTAGCGTCGACGTTGCCGTACCTTCCTGACCGTCGACCCTCAGTTGTGACCAAGAAATTAAAGTCGCTGGACCCATCCGGCTTGTTCTTTATCGCCGTTTCGGAGTGGTCGATGTCCTGAGAAATGAAGGTCAAGTAGTCGATATCGACGGTCGACTCCGAGAACTTCGGTTCGTCCTCGTCAGCGACATGCGAATCGCCAACGAGGGCACCAAAATTGATGTCGAAAAGTTGGACAGGATAGCGCATACCGTCGCGAAGGGTAGAGGTCTCTTGCGTCGGGTAAATGCCGAAAAGCGACACCTTCCGGCCGCTTGAATCGCCATGGATGGTCAACGGCCCTTCCTCTGCGCGGAACACTACTAGCGTGCCGTAGAGCTCAAGATAGGGCTCAGAGGTCTCACCCAGGGTCAGCGTTCCTGGAACGGTGCGGTCCGGGGCGGACGGCAGCCACCAATTGCCGTACAGACTTTCACGAATTCTCATTGCTACTGATACTCCGGTCTCGGGACGAAGTGCGTGCAATGTACATCGCAATATCGCGTTGATTGGTACAGCCTTCTGCGGCGACAGCGGAACGGTTTCTGCACACATCCTGAACTGCCGCGAGCCGGGCGCTCTGAACTGGCTGCGCCTAACTGATTCGGGGTCACTGACCGGTTCGAGCGGAGAACTCGCGTTCCGTAGCCGCGATCTCGTTCAGGAACATCTTCTGAACTTCGTCGAACTCCCCGGCCTTCAGCCAGACCTCGTGGAGAGGAACCCCGGGAACCAGGGCATCGAACTCGTAGTGATCTCGCGATGTCCACAACAACCGGCCACGGGTCTCGTCCTCGAACAGGAACAACCACCACGGATCGAACTCGTACACCTGCGGCCCGACCGGAACCGACCCAACGGGGGCGCCTTCCTCACGCATTTGCTCGAAGGACTGTCCGCGGTCCTCATACAACGCCGCCATCACCGTGTGAAAGGCGACCTCGGCCGGCTCGTCGATCAGCTCCTCGCCTTGGCCCCTTCCCGTATGGCGTAGCCGAAACTCCATGGGAACTACGGCGTCGATCAGCTGGGCTTGCGGCTCGAAGATGCCGACCGACTGGCCACCACACCACCAGCGGATACGCCCCCACAGCCAACGGAAGAAGTCCGGCTCCGACATCCTGCTGCTATCGAGCTCGAACTCGACAGCAAACCGATCCGGATCGCCCACGATCACCGTTAACTACCACCTTCCAGTCGCCGGGATACCGCCCTTCTTCTCACGAGCCCAATAATCCCAGGTAGGCAGATACATCCAATGCGAGGGCATACACGGACCAGGCCCAGCCACGTCACTCCTCGCTAACGCGCTGAACTGCCGCTGGCCGTGCTGACCAAACCGGCCAGCGACAACTGCGGGGCTACTCTCGGGGGGGTGCGGAGTGATCTTCGAACAGCCCCGAGGAGGTAACCGGTGCAGGTGGTGAGCCGTGCGGAGATCCTGCGTCGGATGACGGCTGACCTCGGGACCGCGGATCCTGAGCATTTCGCCCCGAAGGCTCTGTATCAGAGTTGGCTCACGACCGTGCTCGAGGAAGTCAGAGCCGGAATTCGATCGGTGGACCAGGCTCTCGTTGATGAGTGGAGGTTCCGGCGCAGTGCGGTGTTTCGGTGGCCGCTCTGCTGGAGCGTCAAAGCTGTGCGGCGCGCAGACGTCAGAGTCGAAGCGTAACGACAGCCGATCATCATCCACACGCCGTTCTAGTAGTGAATGGGCCGTACATAAAGGGGTTGTGAGGTGGACGAATCCGAGTACACGCGACGGATACGCGCGAAACTTCCGCCGGAGGCGGCGCAAATCCCGATCTGGGATGCGACGGTCCCGGAGGACCGGCCCGACGTTCCGGTTTGGCGGTACCGTTCGGTCGCCAGCGACACCGCCTTGGTGGAGCTGTATGCCGCGCGGTTCGGGCTGGAGTTGCTCGGCGAGCCAGGAGTCACTACGGCGGCGTCGGTGACCGAACTGGCAGAGCTGGCCGCCACAGCCCCCGAGGGAGTTGTCGACATGTTCGAGGCCGCGCATGAGGGCGGGGCATTGACGTGGAATCCAGAGCACCGAATGCATGTCGAACAACGCCGTGGCTGGATGCGCGAGTACCGCGATCTGTTGCGGGCCAATTAACTTCAATCGCACGCTATGCCGCTGACCGCTCGATTCAGGACGCCCACGAACCGGCCCCGCGAACGCGCTGATCCGCCGAGTTCGGGGTGCGTTGGTCATCCTGGATGATGTGTTGATGACTGCTGAGGAGGACAAGCTCGACAAGTCGTGGCGCGACGACGAGGGTAGGTGGCACTGGACGTCCGAAGACCGCACGAGAATGCGTGAGCAGGGTCGTGAGTGGAAGCTTGCGAGCGATACCCTGCTCGACGCGCTCGCTGATCGGCTTTCTCCGGACAGCCTCGAGTCCGCGCGTAGATTCCAGCATGGCGGCGAGTATTTGTGGGTTTTCAGTGGTCTGGCCGCAGAACTGGTGAACCACAGGATTCCGATCACCCCCGAGGAGCGGGACCTGCTCGCCAGCGTTCTCTACTCCATGGAGCCGAGTAGGCCCGACGATCACCCAGCAATTCGCGACCGCGACCAGGTCATGGTTGCACTCAACGTGGTGAATGCCAGAGCAGAGACCTGATCACGAACTTCTGCGACGCAGCAGGAGGTAACGCGCTGTCATGCCGCGGACAGCGCTGACCGAACCGGCCAGCGTGGCGCGGCGGAAGGTCAACTGGCCGAGCCGGTTCGAGGTCGACCGAGCGCACCATCACGCCGAATTGAGCGTGGCTAGTGGTGTCTGATCCGATGGGCTGGCCGTCGAAGGTCAGCGGTGTCGGGGCGGCCGAAGGTCGGTGCGGCGCGAGTACGTCCTTAACGGGTATTACAGGCCCAGGATCGCAATTTCGGGATCAGGGCCCTCGTAGTCGTTCCATGCCTCGACGGTCATCTCGGTGGGCACAGCGATTCCGAGTACCTGCGAGATCGCCTCGCAAGCTCGTGCGGCGACCTGCTCACATACCCGGCTGTCACGGGACAACTCAAGTTGCCAGGCCGGTATCTGCGAAATGCTCATCGGCGCCTGCCAGCCAGCCGCTGTCAGTAGTCGCTCCTGATCCGGTGTGCGGGAACCAGTGATCGTGCAGACCCATTCGGCAAGGAACTGCACACACCAGCCCTCGCCAGCCGACAGGGACACCACCGCGCCATCGGGCAACGCTGACAGCATCGTCTCCAATCGTGGGACGAACTCTGCCCAATTTGTCGGTGGCGGAGCACATGTAGCCGCCGCCGCGGTTGCAGCGGCAGCAGGCGCTAGGGTCGCCAGGAGGGTTGTTGTGGCTGGCTCCAATTCTGGATACCCCCATTCGAACGACACGTCGACACCCGGCACTGACGTGTTGACCTGCTGCTGTAGTTGTTCTTCGAATTCCGGCCGCCAGGTGCGGAAGCCGCTGAAGGTTATCGACCGCACCGAAACCACGCGTACATCGAAGCCCCCGCGACGGCTTTCCTGCCGGACTACATCGACGTTCTGCCCGAAACCCTCTTCTCGGACGGTTCGCTCGAACAGGTCGAACATCGCCTGCGCCTGATCGGAGGACAAGCCGTAGGCGGAGAATCCGACTTCAATACTCGTTGACACGACTCGGACCCTACTGCGCCCCAACGACATCCCACCTCAGCGGTCGAAATCGTGTGAAATGCATCCTGTAATGCCGCATCCCGCGCGGTTCGAAGCGGCCAAACGGTCGGCCCTGAAGATCGCTGGGGCCGACCGGTTTTGATCTCGAGCCCACCGTGCCCGGCGTCGACCGAGCGCACTGTCCTGCCGAATTAGGTAAATCGGTGATGTGCGCCGCGTGCATTCCGTCGTGAGCGGCGCGCAGGTCAGGGCGAGGCGCTTCCGGTGTACGCGACCGGTCCGCCTGTCTCAGTAGGTGATAACAGCGCGGAAGCGTACTGCTCCGGTGGCTACGCGTTCGTAGGCGTCGGCGGCTTTTGCCAGTGGGTAGGTTTCGATCATCGGCGTCACCTTGCCGGTGGCGACGAAGTCGAGGGCTTGGGTCAGGTACTCGAAGCCGCTGTGCGTCGCGCCGATGATCTGGTTGCGATTGACCACGAAATTGATGCCGGTCTCCGGCCCGGGGATGACGAAGTCGGTGTCGTGGGGCAGACCGATCAGCACCATCCGGCCCTCCGGACGCAACCCGTGCAGGCTGTCCATCGCCGCACGGTTGGAATTGCCCGTCATGAGGATGATGTCGGCGCCACCTGTCGCGGCGAGTTCGCGGCCGTCGGAAACCACTTCGTCCGCACCCAGTTTCAGCGCGAGCGCGCGCTTATCCGGTGAATGCGTGATCGCGATCGTCTCGAACCCGGCCGCCTTCGCGTATTGCACCGCCATATGTCCCAGGCCGCCGATTCCCACCACGGCGACCCGCTCATGCGGCCGCGGATTGCCCGCGCACAAGGCACTCCACGTGGTGTAACCGGCACACGCGACCGGGGCCGCCAATTCGAAGGACAAGCCCTCCGGCAACAACACCGTCGCAGCCTCCGGCGCGGCGAGATACTCGGCATGCCCACCCTGCACACTGAACCCGCTGGTTTTGGGTGCGGCACAACTCAACCCGGCCACTCCGCTCACCGGCTTGTTGCGCCGGCAGTACTCGCACCGGCCACAGGTCTGCAGAATCCAGGTCGTCGCGACCCGGTCACCGACCACCCGAGAGTGCACTCCCGCACCCACTGCGACGATCTCGCCGACCGTCTCGTGCCCGACCACCCCGGGGACGCCTACCGGAATGACTCCGGTGGTGGACCATATGTCGGTGTAGCAGATACCGCTGGCCCGCACCCGGATCAGCACCTCACCGGGCCCCGGTTCCGGCGTGGGCAGTTCGCGCACCTCCCACATCGCATCGATCGCCGGTACGTAGGCAGCCCGCATCATCCCTGTCATTTCCGTCATCCTCGTGATGCTTCCGATCATCCTGGCAACTCACTGGCAAGTCTCCGCCAGTGGCAGTTGAGGATTCCCCCGCTGCCATATCAGCACCAGACCGGAGGCGGCTTTCGTCAGCATCTTGGCCGAATCGGGCAGTGAGTGGACGAGGTGGTTGTTCAAGATGAAGATCACTGATAAGTCAGCCAACCTGTTGACCGCACAGGGTAGCTACTCCAAGCGGTAGATCCTCGGTGAGCGTGGAGATTTCGAGGCCACACCGCATTCCGCGCGGCCAGCGGCTGCCGGTGCGGCACCTAGCTGAAGATCAACGGCCCGGGGCATCTCGGGGGCGTCGCCGTATCCGGTCATGCCGAATGCAGCGCATACATGACTAGGTTGTTGGCGTTGCGAAGCGACTGTAGAGCGCGTTGAAGAAGTGATCGTCGGGGTCACCGAACCAGGGCAGGTTGGCCCAGCTTCCGTCAGGGAACTCGGTTTCCATTTCGGTGGCGCGCCAGGCGCCGGTGAGGACCTCATCGAGCAGGATTGCCAGCAGGCTCGTGTAATCGGGCGCGCAGACGAAGTGGCGTTCTTCGTCTCGGCCGAAGTTGATGATCTGGCCCGAGGTTCCCTCGACATCGGGGTCGAGGTCGAGGCCGATGTAGTCGGCGTTAATCGGGTCGGACCACAGCGGGATCCACCCAGGCGAGGTATATAGCGGTTTGACCAGGCCGGCGGCGCCGGGAAACACGTCGCCCATGTCCTGGAGTTGATCGATATTTGGGGTGCTGCGAAGCGCGTTCCATCGGTCCCAGCACTCTCGAATCAATCTGGTGGACAGAAACGACAGGGTAGGCAGGCACGGGGTGGCGTATTCGGTGTGTTCTGCGGTGTCGGTCAGCTTCTGGCCGTTGTGTACTGCCAGGACGGCCCGCACCTCGGCGGGAAGCTGGTAGCCGAGATGGCGCTCCAAGGCGTCGAGCTCGGCGGGAGTTGCTGGCGGAGCGAGGTTTTCGTAGGCGTGGGGGACGTTGTCACGTAGCCAGTAGACGTACCGGTCGAAGACCTCGAGCGCGAGCATGATCGCAACGTAGCAGCACCATCCGACGACTGCCGTTGCGGCATTTCGACCCGACCCGAACGCACTATCTTGCCGCATGCCGCGCTGACCGAAGCAGCCAGCGTGGAGAGACAGAAGATCAACGGGCAGAGCGCCGCACGCCCGCAGGCTGCTCAGCTCGCGGCATTTCGGCTGCACGAGGTTCACATGGAATCAACCTTGGCGAGGACACCGAGAGCCGCGGCATGGCCCTACTCATGCTCGGCCGTCGAACGAGAAGCTGTCGCAACCTTCTCGAAGCGCTGGGCTGTATACCGCCTCGCCACAGGTCTGGCAGGTGTGCGCGGTATGCCCGTCGCACCCGGGGCCGCGGCACGCCTGCCAGCCGACCAGCGTTCGGTCCGGTCCGAATTGGTGGCCCTGTGGGCAGAAGATCGGCGCGGGCTTGACCCACCCGGTGGCCGTCTCGACCAGTTCGTCGGAGTCGATCGCGTAGCCGTCTGGGTGGCGGTACCAGACACGCCGTCCCGTCGAACCCATGTGCGAATTCTAGCTAACCGACCGCTTAGAATCGGCGCGTGTCGGACGAACAGAGAATGTGTCAGATCTGCGGCGAACGTCCTGCCGGGGATGGCTACCTGTCGATGCTGTGCCCGGAGTGCCGGACGCGGATCGAGACCCAGAACGCCACCGATCCATACCCGCTCGTGCCACTGCGCGAAGGGTAGCCGCACCAGCAGCCGAATCGTCATACCTGCGGCAGACACCGACGCAGTGGACGAGTCACCTGGTAGAAAAAGGGCGGAGCCCGTGCCTGGCTCAAACAGGCACGGACTCCGCTTCTTGCTATTCAGTTGTGTCCGGAGTGGTCAGTTGAACAAGGTCAGCTGGTTCTGGTGGGCTCTCCGATCACAGTCTTGCCGGTAGGTCCTGGCGATCTGCTTCACCTTGTACTCCGATAGATCGAAGTCCACGGCGATCACGGCCCAGCTGGCCCCATGGTCGTACTGTTCCTGGATCTCCCGCCCGAGTCGCAGCTGTGTCCGCTGACTCATCGGTTTCTTGGCTTTGGCCATGATCGGACACCTCAGTTTCCGTAGGCGTCTTCTCGCTGGCACTCGCCGTCCTGGATCTCGCACCCCGCCTCTGCGCAGTCATCGCACAGCGTCAGCATGCCGACTGTTCCGACCACGGTGTCGAAGCAGTCCCGGCAGCCACACCACTGGTATCCCGAACCGCTGGTCATGCCGGAACCTCTGGGCTGTTGGTGAACACCGTCCACCGAACCCCGATCGCCGACACGATCTGTTCGCCCGCGACCTCGATGTCGCCGACGATTTCCCCGACCTGGGTCAGGTACTCCAGCGCGTCCCCGATCACCGCGGACAGCTGTGATCGGTCCAAGATGTGGGTCTCGGCCAACTTGACTGCCGTACCCTTGCTCGCGGTCCGTGCCCATTCCCAGTCCCGGGGCAGAAAGCCACCCTGGGATAGCAACTGGTCCAGCGCGGCCACGTTGTTGGCGAGTGCGATGAGAATCCGGACTGCCTCGTTGCAGTCGTAGTCCCGTTTCCACAGACCCAGTTCGTCTTTGAGCTGGATCAGCTGTCGCACTTCGTTCAACGTGATGTTCGGGTTCATCGCTTGCTCCCGACCGCCGGCTGTTGCGGGCACAGGTCGTGCTGCTGCTGGAGCGCACCGAGGTCCCACTGCAGACACTGCACCTGATCGAGCAGTTCCTTGCACTGGTCCTTGAGATCGTCGCGTTCCTTGATCAGCTCGGCCACATCCACGGTGCTGACACCGCCGTTGAGCACCGAAACCCGTTCGGCCGCAGCGGTACTGCTGCCGTGGTCGGATTCGGGAATCCACTCGCCGTCCGGCGCGTAGTGCCCGACCGTCCACAGCTGCGGTTCGGTGCGCAGGTAGAGGTATCCGCTCATCGCGGCCCCTCCTGCCCGTCGACGGCGTTGCCGATCATCACGGCGTCGCTGATCGCGGCGTCGAGAATGTCACGCAGACTGACCGCCTGCCACAACGCCAACTCCAACGCCGGACCGTCACCGGTGTGCGCGTCTCGAAATCCGAAGATCACGAGATCGTTGTCGCGTTCGTAATGTGCCGAGAACATCAGGCACACCGGAACCCGAAGCAACGCGCCGCGGTCGCCGTGACCGTGCAATCGGTGCAACAGATTGCGGATCATCGCGACGCCTCCTCGCCATTGGCTGTGGCGGAGAGGGCATCCCAGGTGGGCTGACCGGTCTGGACGGCCCCGCGCCGCTCGGCTTCGAGCAGCGCCTCCGAGATCGCGGTGAGCACACGGCTGGCGAGATCACCGGGAAGGTCGGCGACCATGTAGCCGTACGCCTGGCCGTGGATGTAGGCCAGGTGCATGCTGCCGTCATCCTTCATCGTGGCCGCCATGGCCGCGATCTCCTTGGTGCAGCGGGCCTTGTATGCCGCGTCCATCACGCCACCACCTTCTGCTGAAGGTCCGAAACATCCTCGGCGGGAACGAATTCCGTTGCCGAGAGCCACAATCCGGAACCGGAGGTGATGGCCTGGGCGAGCGCACCGTTCTGCAGCGCCTCGCGCAGCTTCTCGAAAAGCTCCTCCGCGATCGACAGGGACATGAACAGACTGCCCGAGCCGGTTTTCACGACGACCAGATCGATATCGTCGCCGTAGTACCTGGCTTCAATCCCTTCGTCGCTGTAGGCGCTCATGGACGAAACCTGCATCCACACCTTGGTGCTCATCGCGACGCCTCCCTCGACTCGGAGATGCCGAGGGCTTCCCGCGGGGATGGATAACCATTCTCGCGGGCTTCGCGCACCCATTCCGGCACGGTCCCGGTTCCGTCGCCTTTGACGGTCCTGAGGCCAACGACGCCGTTGTCGTCGCCGGTCCGGTAGGTCACCGCACCACCGCGGGCCATGACATGGACGATGGCTTCGTCCAGCATTTGCCGCAGCGCCTGCGCTTCCTCGAGATTCAGATGCGCCTTCACCCCGTCGGAAATCTTTACCTGCCAGCGGATCTCGATATCCCCGAGACTCGAGTCCTCCGCCAGGGGCCGCACCGTCGGCAACGGCATCTGATGCCAGTGCAGTTGCATGTGGCCACGGCCGCCGCGGTAATCGTCGGAGGTCGCGCCTTCGGTGATGATGTAGGACATGATCAGATTCCCTTCTGGGTGATGTGGTGAATGGTGTTGTGGCGCAAGGGGTTGTTCATCAGTACGGCTCCGGTTCCCAGTCCGGCTGGGCCAAGTCGCCGTCGAAATCACCGCGACGCGCCACGCGGGCCACGAGGAATTTCACGGTGTCGGCGAGCAGTTCGGCTTCCGCGAGGTCGAGAAACACCCGGACCCCCGATTCAGCCGCGGCCATCCAAGCGAGTTCGATGCGCGGCCCGACCTCGGTGGACTCGAGGATCACCTTGGTTTCGGCACCATGCCAGCGGACAGTGATCGCCGTGTGGCCCTCATTGGTTCCGGTTCGGCTTTCCATGCACGCCATCAGAACGGCACCCCCTCGGAATCGTCTTCCGGCGCGGCCGCGGCATACGGGTCATCGCTGGCCCCGTTGCCGCGTCCGCCGGAACCGGTGGAGGGTCGGCCGTTACTGCTGCGACTCTTGGATCGGACGGGTTTGGCCACCGCGTATTTCAGCGACACCCCCACCTCGTCGGCCACCACTTCCATAACCTGGCGCTTGATGCCTTCACGGTCGGTGTACTCCCGCTGCTGCAACTTGCCGACCACCACGACGCGCGATCCCTTGATCAGGGAATCGGCGACATTCTGACCGGGCTCACGCCACTGGGTGCAGCGCATGAACACCGGGGCTCCGTCCTTCCACTGCTTGGACTTCGAATCGAAGACCCGCGGTGTGGAAGCGACCGTGAAGTTGACCACCGCGTCACCCGTGTCGTTCATGAAACGGATGGTCGGATCAGCGGTCAGGTTGCCGATGATGGTGAGAGTCGTCTCTCCAGACATTTCAGATACTCCTGAAAGTTGTTGAAATAATTCGGATTTCCGAGAACTGGCCTCGGTGAGGTTGTCCAAGCCTCGTCAGATGCGATGCCAGAGGCATCACCAGTAGTTCAGCTGTCGTATCGGTTACTCCTTTCTGCGTTGTTGTTGAAAAACCCATGGGGCACAGCAGGTTTCGGTCACGCCTCGGCCTGCATCTGCGCCGCCGACTGCACCGCCTCGGATGCGGCAGCGGCCTCCTGATTGGTCTGGACCTGTTGGGCCTCGGCGGTGTGCTCGGTGCGCGGTGTCGGTCCTTCGGCCTGCTCGGCCGAGATTTCCGCCTGTTCGACGGCGGCCTCGGCCTCAGCCATCACCTCGGCTCCGTTGCGGGCCTCGGCTTCGGCTTGGGGGCGGGCGATCTGGGAGTTGGATTGCGCGGCGGCCTGCCGGGAGGCTTCCTGGCGGGCGCGGTTGACCTTCGCCGAAGGCGGCCGGATCGCCGGGCCGATCTTGGCAGTGGAATTCTGCTGGGCCGTGATCTTGTTGAGCTTGTGCTCGAGCTCCTGTAACCGGCGCGACAACTCATCGAAGCGACGTGCGTTCTCGCGCTGCTGCTGCGCGACCTCCGCGTTTTTCGACTGCGATGTGACTGATCCGTTCGCGGTGAGCTGGGCGCGGCGCTCGGTCGCCACATGCTCACTGGCCGCCGCCGCATAGCGAGCCCGGACCGCCGCGGTGCCCTGGATCGACGGGAACAGGTTGGCGGCCACCGGTTTCGACGGATCGGCATCGATGCCGTCGAGGGCCTGGACCACCTGGCCCCGCTGCTCGGGTGTCAGCGCGGTGTCGTGGATGGTGTGCTCGATGGTGGCGCGCAGGCCCGCCAGATAGGCCGCGGCCTTGGCCTGGTCCTGCGGACTGGCGCCGGCTTCGGCGCGGGCCTTGGCGGCGGCGGCTTCACGCTGGTAGTCGCCAGTCCGGGCCTGATACCACTGCTGAGTGTTTCGGACCTGCCGGGCGTATTCCTGCTGGGCATCGCGCAGTTCGGTGACGAACTGTTTGTACTGGGTGCGGTTCAATCGGATCGAACCGTCCGCGCTGGCCTGCTGGATCTTCTGGAACAGCTGCATCAGCAGCGCCATCAACTGCGGCCAGTTGTTGCGGGCGACCTCATCAACTTCATTGCCGGGCATGGGATTTCATTCCTTCCAGAGATATTCAGGCCGTGGCCTCGGCGGCGGCACGATTGCGGCGGTGGGCTGCTCTCCGGGCGCGCCAGTGCGCGCGGGCCGGGCGGGAGCGGGCGAAGTAGAAGCGGGACACGGCGTGGAATCCGGCGGTGCCGAGATCGCGGACGGTGTGGGCGGTAATGCTCCAGTCCGGGCGGCCCAAACTGATCCACGCGCCGTACCCGATCCAGCCCGCCAGCCACACCAGCACCGGAACGACCGCGGCGTCGGGTGCACCGGAGGACGCGATGATCCACATCAGCACCCCCGTGATGACGACCGCGATCATGAACGCGCGAGCTCCGAGAATCCGGCGGCGCGCTCGCGCAGTCCATTTCGGGCGGACCAGTTCGGCGAGTTTGATGCCGGAGGACTCCATGAGCATTTGCAGCTCGCCGTCCCAATCGATGCCCCTGCCGCCGTTGCTGTTGCTGCTCATGCCAGCACTCCTTCGTGGTTGTCGTGGTGGTTGGTGTCGATGCCGTGCAGCCATTCCGCGGGCAGCGTGTCCGCGGTGGTGTCCGCTGTGACCGGGCTGTCCGCGCTGGAGTCCGTGTGGCCACTGGTGGCCGGATTGGTGTCCGCCCCGGGGGACACGTAGCGGCGGACGGTGCGTTTGCTGACTCCGAGTTCGGCGGCGATGCGGCCGTGACTCCAGTTCTGGGCGTGCAACTCCCGCGCCCGGTGGCGACGGGTGTCCGCCTCGCTGTCCTCGGTGCTGTCCGCGCCGCTGGCCGTTGTGTCCGCCTGTCCGGACACCGTGGCTACGTCCTCGCGAACCGGGCGGACAGGCTCGCCGATCGCTTCGATCTGGGCGGCCAAGGGAATCTCTCGTGTGGCAAGGGATTCCGGGCGTATCTGGTTCATGCTCGGGCGGAATCGGTTTGTTGGTGTGTCCTCGTTGGAGGGGGTGAGTGACAGCAGCGCGAACCCGCACACCACCATCAACCCGTCCAAGGTCAGCGGCCCAAACTCGGCGGCCGGATGCCCATATCCCCAGGCCAACAGCACATCTCGGACGTGGCTGTAGGAGATCACCGCCGACCCGAGCGCCACCGTGCCCGCCCCGCCGAACCGCGCCAGCGCCCAGCCTTGACCGCGGCGCCACGCGACCCGCGCCAGAACCTCGATGCTGAGCAGCAGCCCGAGCGGCCAGACGGCGGACCCGATGCGGGCCGCGATCACCAGCGCCAGCCCCGACGGCATGTGGACAGTGGGGAGATAGGTGTGCAGGACATTGGTGGCCACCGAGGTCAGCGACCCGAACACGAACCCGGCCTGGGCAACCCGGTGCCCGCGCGGCTTGTCGGCGCGTGTGGTCATCGTGTCCACCCCCTGTCCGCCCCGCTGTCCGGGGTGTCCTCGACGGTGTCCGCTCGCCTGTCCGGGGCGGTCACGCGCTCCGGACTGGCCTGTCCGGGGTGGCCGTCACTGGAGTGGCGGTGGCCGGTCTGGGTGGCCACGTAGGCGGCCATCGGGCGCAGGTAGTCGGTCATGCAACCTCACCGCCCTCGTTGTCGCCACCGAAATCGGCGCGGCGGGCACGCCCGGAATCCAGATCCCGCACCGCCCGCAACGGGACCCGCGGGGCCGTGGTGGCCCAGCGCTCCGGGAACGGGTCGGCGGGCAGTTCGGTGACCTCGTCCAGTTCGACCGGGACCACATGTCCCCATTGGGCTTTGAGGGCGTGCACCCACACCACGTCTCCGCGTTTGAATTCGGCGAGCCGGTTCGGGTCGATGAAGAAGGTTTCCCGGTTGCCCAGGGTGCCTTCGTCGCCGACCTTGCCGCCCTTGGAATGCCGCGAGTTCTCGGTGACCGGGCGCGTGCCGAAGACCTCCGAAACCTTGCCCGCACCTTCGAGATTCATCAGCAGCGCACCGGACGGGCATGCCTCCATCAGGCGGCGACGCTCATCGGCGTTTTGCCCGAGCCCGTATTGGTTCTGGGCGGAGAAGATCCCGATCACGCCCATGCCCAAAAGGCGTTCGGCGATGGTGAATTGGTTGATGCCGCCGGTCTTGTCCGACACCGCCGACATCTCGTCGATGATCAAAATGATCTGCCGGTCATGCTCACTGCATGCGAACTGCGAGATCAGCGTCGTGATCGCCGCGACCTGAGCGCGGGCATACTCCCCACGGACGGTGCCGGGCACGGTGGCGTAGATGACGTCGAAGGAGTCCAGGGGGCGGCCGCCGTCGAATCCCTCGCCGATCGCGTTGAAGATGTTGCGGAACTTGCCCGCCACATCCCCGATCGCGGGCGGCTTGTTCTGCTGAAGATCCGCGATCTCCGCCAGAATCGCCTTGTTGCCCGCATAGGCACCGGTGAGCCAATCCAAGGTGAGCCGTTGCAGGAAATCGTCTCGGCTCTTGGCTTTCCCGCCCGGCGCTTTCGCCGCCAGCTGCACGACTCGGATGCGGTTCTGTTTGAAGTGCTCCGCGCCCGCGTCGGTGGCCTGCACCGGGTTGATCATCGATTCGAGGGTCGCGGTCTGGTCGTCCTCGTCCATGTCCCAGATGTCGAACCGGCTCGTGATGGGCCACAACGCAATCCGGGAAGGTTGGACCCCAAGGCGGTGCGCGATCTTGACCACCTGGCGGCCGGTCGCCAAACCGGCCTTGCCGCCCTTGCAATCCAGATTGATCAGCAGCGGCCGCTTTTCGCCGGTCCGCACGTACCGGTGCCAGTACGCCTCGTACAGGGCGGTGCCGAGCCGGATTTGCATGGTGGTCTTGCCCGCCATCTGCGACTTGCCCAGCACGATCATGTGCCCGAGGTTCTCGATTGGGATCTCCAACTTCGCCGACCGCTTCGACACCAGCTGCGTGGTCGTGGTCGGCTGCGTCGCGTCCGTCTTCTCCGACAACGGCCCGAGCACGACACGGTTCTTCAACCAGCCCGTGGTCAGCGGTGCACCGTACTTCGCGGCACGGCGCGCGGCAGCGGCCTGCCCGTGCTGCTGGCGGCGCAGCAGCCGCCGGGTCTTCCACGGCGAGTCCACGCCCTCGGTACCCAGCCGGGAAAGGAACCGCGACCGATACACCGCGGCGGCACCCCACGCCAGCGGCAAGCAGCCCGCGGTCATCGCCACCAAGGCCCCGGACCGGGGACCCGAGTGCACGAATACCCGGGTGCCCTGCCACCACAGCGTGGGAGCCGCGAACCAGGAGTTCGTGACGGCCATGGCCCCGATCGGCAGGACCAGCGCACCGAGGGCGTAGTTGCGGACCTGGCGGGCATCCCAGCGCCGCCAGTGCGCCACCCACACCATCGCCACCGCCAGCCCGACCAGGAACCCGAGCCCGAGCAGCAGCGTGCCCAGCCAGGCCAGCACATCGGTCACGCTGGAGATGTGCAGCTGCCAGTTCGGGGCATGCCAGCCGTTGGGCAGGGTGGAGTTCTCGAACTTGTCCGGCGAAGGTGTCTGCGGGGCAACCGAATTCACCACGACATCCGATGTCGGCAGTGGCTCGGGTTGCGGGGTGACCGAGGTCGGCGCGGGCGGTACGGTGGGTGTGGTGCCGCAGTCCTGCGGGGTGATCAGCGGGACACATCCGGTCATGACTGCACCTCCCCGCCGGGCAGATGCGACAGATCGAGCAGCCGTTCCAGCTCGTTGTGGATGTCCTTCGCGGGCATCGACCACAGATCCGGGCATGGAATGTTGGGCCACACACCCACGCGTTCGGGGGCGATCCCCAGCCGGGCGAGAGCCCTTCGCATCTGACGTGTGACATCGGTATTCGATGCGCCGCCCATTTCGTTGATAACGATCAGCAACGGACGGTCTTTCCTGGATTGGGACATGGCTACTGCACTCCTTTGCGCGCCAAAGTGGCGTCGAGGTCATGGATTTCGAAGTTCGGAAGGTGATCGAGATTGCGCTGGTGCGCGATCCGGGTCGCGACGCCCTTCACGGCCTTGCGAACGCCCTCTCCGCGGACGAAGTACAAGACGCCGGCCAAGTCGTTGCGTTCGGCGATCTCCAGGGCGGCGGTCATGGTGCGCTGGAGACGGCCGTCGCCGAACTTGCGCGAGAGCTCCACCTCGATCGCCCACACCTTGTCCGGGTCGGTGAAGTCCCGGAACCAGGCATCGTGAATGTGGCCCTCGGGGCGGCCGGTGTCGGTCTTGAGCCAGCGCCGCAACAGCCGCTCACTCGTCCACACCTGCGGATCGGTCTCCAACCCGGTCAGCGCCAGCCGCAATTCCGTGACCGCGGTCAGATGCGCCGCCGTCGATGGCTTTGGCCGCCAGTCCCCGGGATCGAATCCCAGGTAACCCCAATTGGTTTCACGAGTCAGCGCCAGCCACAGCGGACCATGCGGCACAGTCTCCGGTTCATCGAACAGCGAGGAATTCCGCCACGGCCCCGGGGACCCGTAGTCGACCCGGGCCACTTCCGCGTGCCCAAGTTTCTTCAATCGCGACGAGAACCGGTAGGCGTCCCGCGGCCTCTTGCCGATGGCTTTGATCAGCGAGTCGAACGACAGCGCGTACTGCTGGGCCGTGAACTCCGAGAGCCGAGTCTCCCACCCCTGTAACCGAATCTCCGGCTCACTCATGGGTCACCGCCTCACGCGGGCAGTCCTTCGGCCATACCGCCACCTGCTGCGTCCCTGGCGCGGGGCAGGTCACCACGGTGGACGGCAACGCCTCTCTGGTGCCGAACAGCAGGACACCCATGAACAGGCCCGATGCGAATACCAGACTCAGCACGAGCAACACTGCCAGCGCCATCGGGGAAATCGGCACAGCTGCCCGGTCACGGTCGCCATAGCCGAACATCAAGTAGTCGTTCATTGCCGACCACCCCGCCGACGACGGTCTAACGGACCCCGATAGGTCCAGATGACACCAGCAATTCCAAGCAGAAAGATCGCGATCAAGAGGAGGATGGCCACCTGGGGCACGAAAATCCCGACAGCCAGCACAATCCCGATCAACAGGAACGAGGTGCGCATCATGCTGCACCGCCACCGTTGTGCTTGTTTCGGCAGTTGCGGCGTCGCCGCGCCAGCGCTGACTTCCTGCTCAACCGCAGGTAGTGCTCTTTCCGCGCGTGCTCGGCACGAAATGCCCGTTCATCCGGAGTGAGCAGCCCATCCGGATCAACTGCACGCTCGAACTTGTCCATCAAGGCACGCCGCGCGTTTGCCGTCCGGGCGGCGCGATCCTCCGTCCGTGCCCATGATGCGTGTGCTGCAATCCTTGCCTGCAGCGCGCGATCACCCTTGTCCTGTGCCACGAGATATGCCTCCGATCAGTTCCTTATGCGATCCTTCGGCGAGCTCTGTACTCGCCTGTGTCTCAAGGGAACTCGATCGGCAATGGACGGCATCATGGGTGAAAAGGACTTACGGGGACGTCCCGGCGGCGTAAACTCGTCCCTGGAAATCCTCGATGGGTGGTGAGGCAGTGTCGAATGACCGCCTACTTGAATCCTTGCTACGCAACGGCTTTAGCCCGACCAGTGCCGCGGAGTCGCTTGGTGTCGATGCGAAAACCGTTGAGCGGTGGATCAGCAAAGGCCGAACGCCGTATCCGAAGCATCGCCGTGCTCTAGCCGCGCTGGTCCACGAATCCGAGAACTATCTGTTCCCCGACGCGATTGATCCTGAGCGCAAGACCGAGTTGGCTGAGGCCGAGGTCGTCAAGATCTTCCCGCATCGAAGCCTGATCCCGGCGGAGCTATGGTCTCGCCTCCTGCGGGACTGCACCGAGCGCATTGACATCCTTGTCTTGGCCGGCCTCTTCCTCGCGGAGGAACCCACGTTCGCGAAGACGGTCAAATCCAAAGTCAAGCAGGGACTCTCGGTGCGCATGCTGTTCGGTGACCCGCTCGCTGATGAGGCAGTGAAGCGAAGCGGTGAAGAGAGGCTGGCGACTGGAACCGTTCCGGCCCGAATCAAGAATGCGTTGGCACTTGTCGAACCGCTGACCGGAGTCGAGAGCGTCGAGATGCGATTCCACGGCACGACCCTCTACAACTCGATCTTTCGCTTCGACGATGAAATGATTGTGAACATGCATGTCTTCGGTCAGCCCGGGGCGTACGCACCCGCGATGCATCTTCGCCGCCTTCCGACGGGCGACCTCTTCGAGACCTACATGAGCAGTTTCGAACATGTCTGGTCGATCTCGGACGCTGCGGATTTCTCCAGGATCCGGGCATGAGCCGCACCGACTTCTTCGAGGATCCGACTGCACCGAAGGCCAACAGCATCGTGGTCGCGGTCAGCGCGCTTGTTCGTGATGGTCAGGGTCAGATCCTGATGATCCGGCGGACCGACAACGACAAGTACTCGATTCCCGGCGGTGGCATGGAGATTGGCGAGACTCCGACCCAAGCTGTCATCCGTGAAGTCGAAGAAGAGACTGGAATCCGGGTCACGGTGACGGGCCTGGTCGGTGTCTTCTCTAATCCTGATCACGTCATTGCGTATGACGACGGGGAAGTCCGGCAAGAGTTCTCGATCTGCTTCACCGCTGACCCTACCGGCGGTGAACCTCGAACGAGCTCGGAGTCGAAGGTTGTCGAATGGATCGCGCCAGATGATCTGGCCGCGCACGATATCCATCCCTCGATCAAACTTCGAATTGATACCGCGCTGGCCGGTCGAGCCGAGCCCTACTACACCTGAATCAGCTCGGCCAGAAGCCGTTCGGTTCTCCGCGCTGCGGCGATCAGCTCCTCGGACGCCTCATCCACCGACCGCGCCACCACATGATCAGGTCCGTATCGGTTCAGGACTTCATCGATACGGTCCTGCACGCCCGTCACTCCCCCGGTCGGTGTCGTGGTCATGTCAGCCCACCACAAGGCGTCCCGCACGACGGTGTGCTCATCTGGCCACTCAATCGCGACTCCTTGGTTTCGGGCTTCGACGCAGGCACACGAGTGATGTGCCACCAGCCCACACAACCGGTCACTGGCATCGAGCTCTGACAGGAACCTCGCACCATCAATGGCATGAACGCCGGTTCGGATGAGGCGCGGGGCGTATCCGACATCATGCAGCCACGCTGCCGCTACAAGGAGGTCCGGATCGTCGACCACTCGGCTGGCGCGTTCGGCCTGCCGGGCAACTCCCTGAGTGTGCTGCCAACGACGGGGAAGTCCTTCGAGTTCAACACGTGCGATCTCGGCAGCCCAGCTGCGCAGGTCGGCGGTCATCCTCACACCCCAAACGGTAGTATCCAGCATCCGATTCGTCCGCCTCGCCGGCGGTTCGGATCGCTCAGTCCAAGATATCGGTCGGTGTTGCGCTCCCTCTCCACCTCATTGTCCAGGCACCGGCACAGAGCACAACCATCCCTAGTGCGCGACTATCTGGATTAGCGATCCCCAAGGATTGGGCCCCCGAGCTACGGCTCGGGGGCCCAATCCTTATTTGTGGCAGAGCGATACGAGGTCACCCGAACATCATGAGTGGGTGGGAGGCACTCCGAATGAATTCATGTGTTGGCCGTGGTCGCCGATTTGTCCGATGTTTGCGCCGCGGGCGTCGACGGTGATGTTTCGGGCGAACTCGAACTGTGGATCGTCGATCGCCTTCATGATGTTTTGGGCGATGTCGACCATTGTCTCGATATCGCTGCTGACCAGGACCGTGTTCGAGGCTCCGGCGGTTTCGATGGTCAGTGCGTACAGCCTTGTCTTCTCCTCGGTCAGCACGCGGATCAGTCGGTAGGTGGCTACGCCGAAGACGACGAGGAACACGAACCAGCCGAGCCCCGAGCTGAAGAGGAGGCCCACGATGAGAGCCGGGATCACCGCGGCCGCAATGAGCTTCAGGTAGTCCTTCACCGGCGTTGGTGGGGGCGGCACGAGCTCTCGCGGACCTACTCGGGCGATATTCTGCAGCGGATAGGCGTCGTCGCCGATCCAGAGCACTCTGCGGCTGATCCGTACTCCGATGGTTCTGTTCTCACCGTTACCGGATGCCACTTGCGTTCCCCCCTTCCGGGCCGAATGCGAACCCGGGACGCGTGCTCAGCGCGGCGGGCGGAGCACCGAAGACATTGGTTTGCCGAGCATGGTCGCCGATAGTGCCGATATTCGCGCCCTGCGCGTTCACCACGGTCATGTCGGTGCGACCTCCCATGGAATCGGCCAGCTCGAGCAATTGCCTTGCCGCGGTGAGAATTTCCTCCTCGCGATCGGCGCCCGCTTCGGTCAGCAGTTTGGCCAGCGGCGCCCGCCACGTGTCCGGATCCGACTCGTGCTGGGCCAAGACCAACTGCGCCGGCGGACTCCCGCCGAATAGGCGCGCGAGCCCGCCCTTCAGCGCGCGGTATGCGTCCGCGACCGCGGCCGAAGCGCCGTCGCCCATCCCTTTCGCCACGCCCGCCGCCAACGCCGTCACGATCGTCGTCACTGGATCCATCCGAACCTCTCCCACCTGGAGCACCCCCGTCATCTCCGGGGCCGCGATCACTGAACCAAGACGCGATCATTCAGACAAGAGAGGTGGACAACAATAACCATCGGTCTCCTGCAACCGGTCGGCATTTCCGCTAAAGCGCTTCCACCCGAAGGCATTCCACGACTTGCGGAATCGCGTCGATCCGGTCGCATTCGCCCGATTCGATCGCGACGCCGACACGCATCGTCAGGTGTCTCCGGACGTATAGAGAACTCGACACCTCGCGCGGTCTATCGCATACCGCCTCGATTGCGAATGGCGTGCATGTCCTCACCCATTCGGAAAACGACCATGACGAACTCGAGTGCGACCCGATAGAACAGCACCACCGCGAACAGATAGATCGGGCACACGATGATCAGGATGAAGATGCCGATCGCGGCACTGCCGGTCATGAAGCCGAAGAGTGCCAGGGACAGCGTGGCCAAGCCCGCCAGGATCATCGCGAGCACATACAGGACCTTGATGACCCGTGGCGTGATGAAGGAGGTGAATCCGAAGTCGAACAGCGAGGCGAAGAAGCCTCTCCCGTCTTCGTCGGAGGCGGCGGCCATGGGCTGGTACGGGGTTGGTCCGGACGCTTGGTAGTGCGGCCCGCTGGCGGATTGATAGGACGGAAAACCGGGAGACTGGTATTGCGGATTACCGGGACCACCTGAGCCCTGCGGAGGCTGATTTGTCATGAGCTCATCTCCCTTCACAGCCGAGATAGGGGCGCCCACGACAATGGTTTCACAGGTGAGAGATCACTTGACCGCGTTGCGCGAATTCCGGCACATTTGCGGCAAACCGACCAGCACGCAATGGAATTGGGGCGATTCGATCCATCCGTTCGAAACGACGGGTCACGGCAATTGGCGCAGCAGGGTGACCGCTACCTGCGGTTGCGCGGTACCGCAACGCGGACAGGCTGTTCCGGCTTGCGGAATATTGAGCCAGTAGCCATCGACGAAGGATCGGGTTGCGTCGAGGGCGGCGTGAACCTGGTCGGCGGTGACGGTCTGTCCGCTCGGGTTGGTGCTGAGCCCGGCAAGCACCACCGCCTTCGGGTTGGCGGCGCGCGCGGCAGCTGTCCGATACCGGTATTCAAACCACTCCCCTGGTTCGCGACCAGGTTCGGCACGTTTCGTCAGGCAATCTTCAGCTTCCCGTGCGCCACCCGGCTGGACGAGAGCACCGTCAACTCGACGGTGCCGGGTTCTCGCCCGGGAAGAGGATCGGGCCTGAGCAGGTATGGTTTGCGGTCCGGTGTGGTGCGCGACCATCTGGATGTCGATCGCTCAGAGCAGTTTTGCTTCAGGGGCGAAGGCTGGGAGTTTTTCGAGGCTGTCGTGGACGGCTTCGGCAGCGTAGTCGAACATCTGGCGTTCGTAGGCGTCGACGGCGGCGAGCAGGGTTCGGTGGCCTTCGTGGGCCTCGATCAGGTTGCGGCGCAACAGGTCTGCGTCGCGGAGGGCGGTGTTGGCACCGTTGCCGCCGGTTGGGGAGGTGGCGTGGATCGCGTCGCCGAGGAGGGTGACCGGGCCGGAGGGCCAGCGCTCACCGGGCTGGACCACCCGGATGGACAGCAGCGTGCTGTTGTCCGGATCTGCCTGTTCGATCAGCGCACGCAGCCGCGGGTGCCAGCCCTGCATCCTGGACAGCACGGCGTCCTGCGCGGTCAGGTCCGCGAGCGAGCCGTTCGGCGGCAGGATCATGGCCCAGCGCACGTAGTCGCCGATATCGGGCAGGGTGACCTCGGGAGCCAGTTGCTCGGCGGCCTGCTTGGGCGGGGTGCGGAAACGCATTGCGCCGAGCAGCAGGCTGATACCGTCGCCGGCGATCTTCGAGCCGTAAGCCTTTGACAGTTCCGCGAATTCGTCGGTCAGCGGGGTGCGGCCGATGACGAAGCGGACGCCGGTGTCGGTCGGGACGGTCCGCGGAGACAATTCCGCGCGGACCGCGGAGCTGATTCCGTCCGCGCCGACGAGCAGATCGGCAGTGGCCGGGTCGCGGTGGGCGAAGCGGGCTCGGACCCTGCCATCGGCCAGGACGTCGTAGCCGGTGAGTGCGGAGTCGGTGTGCACGGACAGACCGGTCAGCAGCAAGTGCCGCAGCACCTGCCGGTCGACCACCAGGCCGGTCCGGCCCGCACCGAGCTTGCCGATCTCGTTCAGTTGCGTGTCGAGGATCAGCTGCTCGGCGGTGGCTTCCATGACGATCTCGTCCAGCAGCGGGTGCCAGCGCGTCGGCAGGCAGTCGCGGACCGCCTGGAAACCGACCGGGTTCAGGACGAGCCGGTAGCCCTGGAATCGCGCGACGATCCCCGGGTCTCGTTCGTACACGTCGGCCTCGATCCCCGCACCACGCAGACCCTGCGCGAGAGCCAGACCTCCCAGGCCTGCTCCGACAACCGCAACTCGCATCACACACCTCCTGGACATGGATACGAACTAAGTTCGTACTTACGATCTAAGTTCTACTTAACGAACTTAGATCGTGTCAAGGTAGGGTGGCCGATATGCCCGCCGATCCCCGTCAACGCCGCGCCGCCCGCCACGCCCAACCCGCAGCCGAGGCCGTCGCGCCGGCACCACGCAAGAAGCCGATCACCGTCGAACGGATCACCGACGCCGTCCTGGAAGTCGTCGCCACCGAGGGGTACGACGCGCTGACCATCCGCCGGGTCGCCGCCGCGCTCGGCACCGGACCCTCGTCGCTGTACGCGCACATCGTCAACAAGGACGACATCGACGATCTGCTGATCGGCAGGCTCTACCGCGAGATCGTGCTGCCCGAGCCGGACCCGGCGGCCTGGCGCGAGCAGCTGGTCAGGGTGTACACGCAGATCCGCGACCTGTACCTGAAATACCCGGGAGTCTCACGCGCCGCCCTGGCCGTGGTGCCGACCAATATGGAGACGCTGCGGGTCGGCGAAGGAATCCTGGCAATCCTGCTCGCGGGCGGCATCGAACCGAGGACCGCCGGATGGGCCCGCGACGCACTGTCTCTCTACGTCAGCGCGTATGCGCTGGAGCAGTCGCTGGTCCAGCAACGACGCCGGCACCAGGATCAAGAATGGGTGCTCAGCCCCGAGGAATTGCTGGACCGCTTCACCGCACTGCCCGTCGAGAAGTTCCCCCAGACTCGACGCCACGCCGCCGAGCTGATCTCCGGCACCGGCGCCGACCGCTTCGAATTCACCCTGGGCCTGCTCGTGAACAATCTGCAGCCCGCGTCCATTTGACCCCCGGGGCATTCGTCGGGCACGGGTAAACAATTTGCGCGTGCCTGACACAATCGTCGAGGCTGTCCACGTCGGGCGGTGTGCGAGCAGGGGGAATCATGAACGATACGACCGGTGGGGAATCGAGCGGTGACAGCGGTTCGATCCTTTCTCGGCCATGGGTGCTCAACGGGTTGTCATTGACGACTTTCGCCGTCCTGGCTTTTGCGCAGTATCGGTGGTGGCACGATCACGGGGAGCCGTTCTCGTGGGTATTGCTGCCCGCCACACCGCTATTCGCATTCGTACCGGCGGGGATCATCGTGAAGGCATTTCGCAAGCGGTGGACCGCCGCATGGGCCGAGGAGAACGGGTTTCGCTATCGCCGGTCGGGCGATTGGGCGGTGCCCGCGTGGGATTTCCCGCCGTTCACCATCGGCCGGGCACGGCGCTTCCGGATCCGCGACACGATGGAGGGCACGATCGGTGACTATCCGGCGAGCTTCTTCCATCTGACCTGGCTCCACAACAACCGGATCAATGTCAGCACGCACTACCGGAATGTCTTCGCTCTCACACTTCCCGCGGCTTTGCCCAGGATGACGATGGGGGTGACACTCGACGGCACCACCGGCACCCGGGTGGAGTTCGAATCGGCGGAGTTCAACGATCGATTCTCGGTGTATTGCTCGAAACCGGCTTTCGCGCACGCGGTCCTGACGCCGCGCACGATCGACACCCTGGTCGGTCTCGCCCGGCAGCACGGCGGTGCGGTGATGCTGACCAAGTTCGAGATCGTCGGGAATCTGTTGGTCGGCGTCACGACCCTCGGCAATCGGCCCCGCGATATCGGTGGAGTTTTCGCAGCGATGCGCGTAATCGCCGACGGCATCCCACGATTCGCCTGGACCGACTATGGAACGCCCGCGACGGATCGGCTGGAGCCGTTCGGCCCGGAAAGGAAGATCGCATGAGCCCCACCGTCATTGCCATAGCGATTGCAGCCGCCGTGCTGGTGACGGCCCTGTGGTATCGCGCCGCGTACAACGATTTCGTCCGGCTCAGGAATCTGATCGCCGAATCCTGGAAGCAGGTCGATGTCGAGCTTCAGCGCCGCCACGAACTGGTGCCGAATCTGGTCGCCACGGTGGAGCGCGCCGCGGCCTTCGAGCGCGGAACCTTGGAAGCCGTGACGATCGCCCGGAACAATGCGCGTTCACTCGCCGCCGACCCGAACCGGACCGGTGGCGAGCTGTCCGGGGTCGCGACAGCCGAAAACACCCTGACCGCAGCACTTTCGCAGTTGTCGGCGCTCGCCGAACAGTATCCCGAGCTGGGAGCGATCCGTAACTACGCAGCATTGCAGCGCGAACTGAGCGACGTCGAGGACCGGATCGCCGCGGCCAGGCGGCTCTACAACGCGAATGTCCGTGCCCTGAACACGAAAAGAGAGTCCATCCCCGCTGCCCTGGTGGCTGCGCGGCACCACATCTCGCCCGCGCAGTACTTCGAGATCAGCACCCTGGAAGCCCGAGCGGCGGTCGATGTGGACCAACTGTTCAGAGCACAGACGACCGGAAACTCCAGCACGCCGACGGACTAGAACCGCCCTCGAATCGGTCGGCTACCACCGCAGCTCCGAGGTACCCAGCAGGGTGGGCGCACCGGGCGTGGGGGTCGGCAGGCCGGTGAAATCGATGGGAATCACCGGTTCGACGAGGGTGCCGAGCGGGCCGTGCGCGGTGTGCACGGGGATCGATGCGGCATCCGGCCGGGGCAGGCCGCGGACCCGGTCGGGGCTGAATCGGCCGAGATCCTGGACCCAGGTGCAGACCCGGGCCAGTTCCACTCGTACGCGCCAGCTGCCGCCTTCGGTGGCGCGTCGGCGCAGGGCGGCGACGGTTCCGGCGGCCCCGAGGTAGGCGGCGAGATAGTCGTTGAGCAGGTAGGTCGGCGGCAACGAGGGTTTGCCGTCGACGGCCTCGTCCAGGGCGAAACCTGTTGCGGAGCAGGCGAGTTGATCGAATCCGCCGCGTGCCGCCCAGGGGCCGTCCGCGCCCCAGCAGTGGTATTCGAGCGTGACGATTCCGGGATTGATCGTCGCGAGGTCGTGTGCGGAGAAGCCGCGCGCACCCATACCCCGGTAGGCGTTGACGAAGACGTCGGCCGTGGCGGCGACTTCGCGCAGGCGCTCGGCCTGGCGCAGGTCGCGGGCATCGCAATAGGCGTTGCGCTTGCCGCCGCCGGTCAAAGCGATCATAGCGACCGGGTCGGGCAGGTCGGGCCTGCTGACATGTAGTACGTCGGCGCCGAAGGCGGCCAACAGCTTTGCCGCCACCGGCCCCGCGATCACGTGGGTGAGGTCGACCACGCGCAACCCGTGCAGCGGCGGCCACTGCCCGCCCCGCGGCACGGGGCGCGGGTCAGCCTCCCCGATCCGGTCGATGCGCACGACCGGGTGCGCCATGCTGTGCCGACCAACCGGCAGATCGCGCCATTCGTCGGCGTCACGCACGACGGCCGCGACTCCCCCGGCCGCGCAGACCGCGTCCTCGAGCGCGAACGCGTCCCAGTGCGCGGCGGCCTCGGCGATGCGATCGGCGAACGGCGGACAGTTCAGCACCCGGCAGACCGCGTCGCGCTGGTGCGGGTAGGTTGTGATCAGGAAGATCCAGCGGTTGTCGCGGGTGGCGTAGAAGTCGTTGTTGCCCAGCGACGCCGGATCCTCGGCGAGCCGGTGCGCGGCCTGGCCGTTGAGCGTGGTCAGGAAGCTGGCGCGCAGTTGGTCGATGGCGGCGTCGGTGCGCACGGTCACTGGCGCCTGGTTCCCGAGTGCGGCGATCTGCTGGCCGAAGGCGGCGATCGCGGCGGCCGAGGCGTCGCCGAGCCGGTGCACCGAAGGTGTCAGAGGGTCGCCGCCCACGATGTGAACCGGGCCGACATCACATCCGAATAGCCCGGCCAGCGAAGCCGCGACGGTCTCGGCGTCGGCATGCGGTGCGTCGGCGTCTCGTGTTGTCTGCGAATCGATCACGTCCATGAGTCCAGACTGGTCCCAGCGCGCACCCGACCGTCAGCTACTCCGAATATTCGTAAGATGTCGACATGCGCGAGCAACGAGCGATAATGCGGGCCGACCGGATTCTCGACGCGGTCGCCCGCGCCCGATCGCCCCTGACGCTGAGCGAGATCGCGGCCGCGATCACCGCACCGGTCAGCACCACCCAGGACCTGATCGACGACCTGTGCCGATGCGGCTACCTGCGCAGGACCGACCGGCACTACCGGCTGGGCGCGCGCCCGCATGTCCTCGGCGTGCTCGCCGCGCACCCCGGACCGCCGGGCGGACTCGATCACGCTGCGCTGCAAGCGCTCAGCAGTGACGCTCGCGTTCCGATCGGGCTGGCCGCCTTGGTCGGAACCGAACTGCTCTATCTGGACCACGCCGGGCCGCGCGCACCCCGGCAACTCCAACGGGTCGCCGACGACCACACCCCGCGCCCGGTACTCCGCACTGCGGCGGGCCGACTGCTGCTCGCCTACGCCGCCGACGCCGATCGGGAACGACTGCTGCATCTCGCGGCGGACGCCGTCGCCGCCGCGGCCTTCACCACGGAGCTCTCCACGATCCGCCGCGAACGCCTCGCCCGCAGCGACGGTCTCGCCGACCCCGACATCCGCGCCATCGCCCTACCCGTCACCGAACACGGAACGGTGGTCGCGGCAGCGGTACTCACCGCGCGCCGCTACGGCCCGTCCGGTCGCAGCCCAGCCCTCGAACGAGCCGCACGCCGTGTCGCACAACGCCTTATGGAACTCCCCGGCGATGAGTGCTACGGCCGCTCGCACCCGGATGCCCCGACCGGCAAGCCGACGGTGCGCGGAACCACCGCGACGGACAAACGCCCGCGATGGCAGCAAGCATGACCGCAACCGGAATCAGCGGTGCATCGACTTTCATGCAAAACGCAAGCATAGATACGAAACATCACCCCATTCCAACTGGAGTTATGTGGCTAAATCTGCTTTATTCGCACAAATCACAGCACAGCGCTTTGCATGATGCAAATTCTTCTTGGTAGCGTGCCAGGCGTCAGATAGTTAGTTGCACCGCAGTTCGAAGGGAAGTTGAAATGGGTTCTGTTGAGCTTGCCGCGGGTTCCGCTCTGGTCGGCGTCGGCATGGTTATCGACGCTCTCGCACTGGGCGTGACCGGCTCGGCCGCGCTGGGTTCGGCCGTGCTGTAGATCGGCACAGGCTTCGGAGCCTCCGCCGACGACCTTCCTGACCGGGAGGGGTTGAGAGGCAGAGGGTTCGGCGAACAGCCCCGGGAGTCATCCCGGGGCTGTTTCTATGTTCAATAAGGTGGCGGCAGCGATTTTGTCTGCCGTGCAGGGTATTTCGTCAGCAGTGCACTGTGGCAGCGGGTTCCCGTTGTTCCTCGCGAGTACTCGGAACATTCCGGCGGACCACGTGGTCGAGGAGGCCGGAGACGGCGTAGCAGGCGACGCCCATGGTTCCGGTGAAAGTTGCCGGGCTGGGATCGGTGAAGGGTTGACCGGGGTGGGTCAGGGCGCCGGCCAGGTGCATGAGGCCGATGGCCGCGCCGGCGGCCGAGGCGGCCGCCATGGGGATCAGGGCCAGGCGCAGACGCCACGGCATGTTGGTGGCCAGCACTACGGAAGCGCAGATCATCAGTCCCGCAAGGGTGATCGCCGAGGCGGACAGCACCGTGTACCAGGTCGCCGCACCGCCGAGATCACCGATGTGCGGGGTGGCGACCTGGCTGGCGTCGGAGGCTTGCCAGACGAAGATCAGCGAGACCGCTGCGACGAGGGTGACGGCGGCGATGAGCGGGACCAGCCGTTCGAGCCGCCAGGCGCGGGCGACCAGGGCGCCGCTGAATCCGGCCAGGGCCGTCATCAGCAGGTCCGCGAGCAGGTTGGTCCAGTTGGCGAAGTCCAGGAATTCGGGGGTGTGGTCGTGCAGCCAGCGGTCGCCGATCACGCCCGGCAGGTGCAGGACGATGACGAGGGCCAGGACCGCGAGGGTGACGGTGATCGGGCGGGTCGTGGGCTCGGTCTTCCATCGCGTGCAGCGCAACAGCAGCACCGCCATGACCACGACCAGCAGGATCAGGAATCGGTAGTCCACCCGAGCAGCCTTTCTCCGAGCCCGTCACGGCGGGATTTCTTGCCCTTCTTCGCATCCCGGGCCCCGGCCCGCTGCCCGATCTCCTCGCCGACCGCGATCAGCAACTGCCCCAACTGGTCCAGGCTCATCTCGGTGAGCTGGGCGGTGGCGACGCCGCGCGTGGCCTCATCTTCGGTCAGCAGACCGGCGACGACCAGGGCGCGTTTGGGATCGGCGCCGTGGGCTCGCGCGAAGGCCACCACCGCTTCCGGATGCGGAATCGGGGTACGCCCGTCCTCGCGATCACGCAGGGCGAGCTGGGAGGCGGCCGTCATATCGGATCGGCCGATGCGGCGGCCGATCTCACGAATACTGGCGCCGCCGCCGATCGCGGCAACCCATCCTCGCCAGCGCTCCAAGGCGTCGTTGTCCCAAGACACCGTGAGCATCCTGCCAAAAATGATTTGCAATAGCAAACAGTAGCGCATTCGAGTACATGCGATTACTCACATCACGCCAACATACTTTTCATGCATTTCTATGCGTTATGCAATGATATATTTGCGCTGAGCCGGGTACGTGATCCACTGGCAGCTACCGACCCGCCGATCAGCATCCGACAGTATCCATACCCAACGGACAAGGAAGCTCGATTGAACACGATCCACGACGACATCACCGCCATCGAAGAGGTCATCTCGATCGTCAGCACCCACCACAGCCTTGTCGAAGAGCCGGAATACGAGCGAATCATCCTGAGCCTCGCGAAATTTCGGCGAGAGATGACGATGCGGCTCGATCCGGCATCCGGTCCCGGACCAACCCGCCCGAGCACCGCGGCCAACTATCGGTAGCCCGGCCGTGCCGGGCAGCGGCGGACGACAAGACCACCGCCGGAGCCGATCGTGGGAAGCGATTCCCCGACGGCGGTCCTGCCATACCTGATGGCACCGGCGTGATCGGAAACCGAAGGCCCGTCCACCCGATGCATATCGGACGGTATCACACGCAAAGATTTGGTTGCATCACGAGGAACCCCAGCGAGACGCCGGTGCGGACCGGACCGGCCGGACAGGGGCTCGGTAACGGCGTCGGCGGACCGGTCCGGGCGTGGGGTCTTCACCGAGTTCGTCGAGGAGTTCGCGGCGGCGCTCCGCGCTGATGCTGCGGCGGTCGCGGTAGGTCAGCGCTCCCTCCATCGCCCAGAGCATTTCCCGATCGAGGCCCGGCACCCCGGCGGCGCGCATGCGGCGGTATGCCTCGCTCGCGCCGACGTCCGCGAGGTCGTCGAGGCTGGAAACGCCCGCCTGCGACAGCATGGCGGCAGCCTCGGCGCCGAGGGCGTAGGCGCTACCCCGCCATTCCCGGATCCTCAGGTGGGCATCGCCTCTGACGTGTTCGGCCTCTTGCCATATGGCCGACCGCAGGCTGTGGGGGTCGGTGGGTGCGTCGGGGCGGGACAGGACTTGTGCGCGAGCCCGGGCGGCCACGCTGAGCATCGGACGGAAGCGCCGGAACACCTGAATCTCGCCGTCGTAGCCGTGATCCCAAGGACCCAGATAGACATAGTCGGTGCCGTACCGGTTCGCCGTGTCCAGGCGAGCCGCGTGCAGCGCCCAGGCGCGAGCCTCATCGGGCGATCCGGGGGTGAGAACGAGCAGACCTCGTCGACGGCTGACCCGCCCGTTCCCTTCCCCACCGCGATAACGGTCCCACCAGCCCTCGAAAGCCTCGGGTTCCAACGCCCGATCCAGCCCGAACGTGCGCCACCGCACGGTGCCGTCCGGATTCGACAGTGACAAACGGCTTTTCAGCCCTCCGGCCACCTGATCATCCACGCGAGTGCACCAGCCGGGGACCAGGACAATCGGATCGGCCGGGTCGGCGTCGAACGGATTCGGCGCCACGAACCGCTGATCGATGAGCACGACCGTACCCGGCCGAGCCTGATAGGACAGCCCCCACAGCAACCGCGCCAACAGCCGCGCACCCCGATCGTCCGACAACACATGCCAGGTGCCGTGAAATCGGTTCGTGCTGAACCGAACCCGAGTGCCGGCTCGCAGCGTGATCACCGTGCGGACACCACCGAGCGACCGCACCGGGTGCCGGTGCAGTTTGATGCCGTCGGTGACGGCTCTGGCATTGGCCGGTCGCTGTTGCTTCATCGCGATCCATGACGCCACACCGACACCCCGGCGGACAACCGATTTTCCCTCCGGCGATGGACCCGTCGCCGCCCGCGCATCACAACCGGTCGTAGACGGCGACCAGGCGGTCGAGAGTGTCGGCGGCGGATGTCAGCGCCGCGAAGTCCTTGTCCCCCAGTTCCTCTCGAAGCGCGTCGGTCATGGCCGCCATGCGCTCGCGGCACCGGAGGCGGCCGGCGTCGGTCAGTGCGACGAGGACCGAACGCTTGTCTCCGGCCGGACGTTCCCTGGTGACATAGCCCGCGGCCACCAGACCGTTGACGAGTTGAGTGGTTGCGGCGCCGGTTGTTTCGGTCATGGCGGCGAGCTGACCGATGGTGAGCGGACCCTGGTCGGCCAGGGCCCGCAGGGCGCGCGCGTGGGTGAGCGACAGCGCCTCGGGAGAGCGGGTGGCGCGGCCGCGCAGCCGGGAGTCCGCCGCGCTGAGCCGATAGGCGGCGCGAGCCAGCAGATCGAGGGCTGCCGCACGGTCCTGATCGAGGTCGTCTGTCACGGTGCGTCTCCTGTCGGCGGGTCGGGCGGGTTGACAATCAGCTTAACCTAAGTACTTAATAGATAAGTACTTAGTCTTTCCAGAAGGGAGCACGCACGATGACCACTCGATCCACCGGCCAGAGCTGGGCCCTCGATATCGCCCTCGCCCAAGGCGGATTCGACGCACTGCATCCACAGGCCAAGGGCACCATGGAGGAGCTCGGCCACGACCACACCGATTTCGACAAGGTCTTCGCACTCGTGCAGAGCGGGGCGATGCTGCCCAAGGCGTGGGCCGCCATCGCCGCCCAGGCCGAGGAGCGGGCCGCCCACCACGAGCGAAACGGGTTCGCGCGCACCGCCGCCGATCTCTACACTCGGGCCGCGGTGATGTGGGGCCGGGCGCAGTACTCGATCTTCGACGCCGCCGATCCGCGCAAGCTCGCATTCCGGGAACGCACCAACTTCTGTGTCGAACGGCTGGGGCGATTGCGTGGCGGGCTGGTCCGGCGGATCGCGCTCGACTTCGAGGGTGAGCGGATCTTCGCGCTGCTGCACCTGCCCGCGGGCCCGGTCCGACAGGCTCCCGCGGTGATCCTCGGCCCCGGCATGGACATGATCAAAGAGGACTACATCGCCGCCGCCGAACGGTACTACACCTCGCGAGGTGTGGTCGCGCTGTCGATCGAGGGCCCCGGACAGGGTGAGAGCCGGGCGCACGGGCTCACCGTCGACCTGACGAATTACGAACGCGCCGTGAGCCGTTACGTCGACTTCCTGATCGAACAGCCGGAGGTGGACCCGGACCGGATCGGCATGTTCGGCATCAGCATGAGCGGATACTGGGGATCACGGGCGGCCGCAACGGATCCGCGGCTGGCCGCGCTGGCGGCCTTCGAGGCGCCGACCGGAGACTTCCGGACCATATTCGAGCGCGCCCAGCCCAGCTTCAAGAACAACTACATGTACATGGCGGGCTACGACGACGAGCCCTCCTTCGACCGCGAACTGCGGGATCGGATGCCGCTGGGCGATCTGGCCGGCGACATCAGATGCCCGGTGCTCTACGGCATCGGCGAGTTCGACGAACTGACCCCGCTCGAGCAGGCACTCGCCAATTACGAACTGGTGCGCGCTCCCAAGGAGGTTCGCGTCTACGAGGGGGAATTCCATCCCCTCGGTGGTGTGGCGGCCGAGATCTTCCGATTCGGCGCCGAATGGCTGGAACGAGCCCTGGCCGGCGAGTTCACCACACCCGGACGCGACGTCCGCCACTACGTGCACCGCGACGGGCGCACCACCGACGGTACCGCCGACCCGCAATGGTGGTCGGGCGCAGTGCCATTGGCGATCCAGCGACTGCGCTCAGCCTAGGAACCGCCCGCCGCTACCTCACCGTCGACCCCGGGCTGCCGGTGGGGCGCCACCGATACCGGACCGCGGGCTCGCGTTCCTCGTTCTCCGCTCCATCGGTGTGTTCTACCGGTACGAAACCGTGGCGCTCGTAGAAGCGGCGGGCCGGGGTGTTGACCTGGAATGTCCACAGGCCCAGGCCGTTCGGGCGACGCTGCTTGGCGAGTTCGACGAACCGGTCCCCGATGCCCTGGCCGCGTCCGGCCGGATCCAGGTACAGCTGTTCCAGTTCGGCTTCGCCGAGGACCAGCAGACCCAGCACCGCCGAATCGGCCACCGCCACCCAGGATTCGTATCGGGGTAGGACCACGTCGGAGAACCAGGTTCGAACCTCGGCCTCGGTGTGTGCCCGGCGTACGTTCGGCAGGGCATCCGCGAACGAGCGCAACCACACCTCCGCCATCGGGATGGCGTCGGCGTGATTCGCGCGGCGGAGTTCGATGTCCGTGTTCGAGCCTCGAATTTCCATGGGGGCGTTTGTACCGTGGTTCAAGTGTTGTTATCGCTCATAGTCGCGGACATAGGGCGTGTCGACTCCGAGTGGGCCGGTGCTCGTTGCGCCGGTGGGGTGGCCGAGGGGGGTGGTGTGGCCGGGGAGAGGTTCCGAGAAGAAGCGGGCGTTCTCGGTGATGAATTGTTCTTGGCCGGAGGGGATGTCGTCTTCGTAGTGGATGGCGTCGACGGGGCAGACGGGTTCGCAGGCGGCGCAGTCGATGCATTCGTCGGGGTGGATGTAGGCCATGCGGTTGCCGATGAAAATGCAGTCGAGGGGGCATTCTTCGATGCAGGCCTTGTCGAGGACGTCGACGCAGGCGGCGCCGATTACGAACGTCATGGGGGCGCTCCTCTACGGGATACGGTCCGCTACCTGCGGATGTGTTCGATCCTCGCGGGAGGGGCGGGTGGCGGGTAGCGGGCGAATGACGATCACGTCATAAGGTGGGCTTATGAGCTTGCCGCCGGGGACGCCGGATTTGGAGGTGCTCGACCTGCTGATGTCGGTGGCGGAGTTGGGCAGTCTCGGGGCGGCCGCGCGACGGCACGGGATGAGTCAGCCCGCGGCGAGCATGCGGATCAGCGCGTTGGAGCGGCGGCTGAATCTGCGGTTGGTGGATCGGGGGCGGACCGGGTCGGTGCTGACCGATGCGGGGCAGACGGTGGTCGAGCTCGGGCGCCCGGTGCTGGCGGCGGCGGTGGCGCTCGGCGAGGGGATCGCGGCCCTGCGTCACGCGGCGCGGCCCAGCCTGCGGGTCGTGGCCTCGACGACCATTGCCGACCATCGCATTCCGCATTGGCTCAACGCGCTGCGCAAGATCCATCCCGACCTGGCGGTGACGCTGGCGGTGGCGAACTCACGGCAGGTGGCGGCGGCGGTCACCGATCGGGAGGCGGCCCTCGGATTCGTCGAAGGACCGCACCCGCCAACGGGATTGGGCAGCCGGGTGCTCGCCGCGGACGAACTGGTCGTGGTGGTCTCCCCCACGCATCCGTGGGCGACCCGCCGCCGGGCCTTGACAGCGCGCGAACTCGCCGACACCCCGCTGCTCTGGCGGGAGAAGGGGTCGGGGACGCGCGATACGGTGTGGCAGACGCTGGAGATACACGGCACGCCCGCTCCGCCCGCGGCCGAATTGGGTTCTGCCGCGGCGATTCTCGCCACGGCCCGGAGCGGCGCCGCACCCGCCGTGGTCAGCCGTCTCATCGTCGCTCACGAATTGCGGGCGGGCACCCTGCACGAGGTGCGCCTCGCCGACTCGATCGCTCTGGCCCGGAAGTTCCGCGCCATCTGGCATCGCCGGACGCCTCCCGAGGGCCCCGCCGCCGACTTGGTGGAACTCGCCGCACGCATCGAATCGGCGCGCGTGCGACCGAGATAGGGCGGGTCAGGGTGCGGGGAGCAAGCCCCGGGCCAGCGCCGCGGTGACCGCTGCGGTGCGGTCGGAGACGTCGAGTTTGGCGAACGCGCGCTGCAGGTGGGTTTTCACGGTCGTCTCGGTGATGTGGAGGAGTCGCCCGATCTCGGCGTTGGTCGAACCGGTGGCGACGTGGGCGAGAACTTCGAGCTCGCGCGCCGACAGTGCCACGCGAGGCTCGTGCGGGTGCAGCCTGGCGACGATCGAGGGAGCCAGGACGGTCTCGCCGCGGGCGGCGGCGCGCACCGCCGCGGTGAGCTCGGCGCGGGAGCTGCCCTTCAGCAGATAGCCCGACGCACCGGCCTCGACCGCACGCACGATGTCGGCGTGGGTCTCGTAGGTGGTGAGGATGACGACGCGGGTGCCGGGGCAGGCGGACAGGATCTGTTCGGTCGCCGTGGCACCGTCGATATCGGGCATGCGCAGGTCCATCAGGACGACGTCGGGCCGCAGGGCGGACGCCACCGTCACCGCTTCGGCTCCCCCGGCCGCCTCGCCGATCACCGTGAGATCGGGTTCGCGGGAAAGCATTCCGAGCATGCCTTCTCGGACCACCGGGTGATCGTCGACGAGCAGCACGGTGATCATGACGGCACCTCGATCTCCACCCGGGTGCCCGAGCTCGGGGCGGTCGTGACCGTCAGGGTCGCACCGATCTCGCGGGCCCGGCTGCGCAGGCCGGGCAGGCCGAAGCCGTCGGCGTCGTCGGCGTCGAAGCCGATCCCATTGTCCGACACCGACAAACGGACACCCTTGCCGACACGGGCGAGAGCGACGGTGACGCTGTCGGCGTGGGAGTGTTTGCGCACATTGGCCAGCGCTTCCTGGACGGCACGCAGCAGTACCACCTCGGTCACCGTATTCAGCTGAGGCACAGTCGAATCCACCTCCACACTCACTTCGATACCCGTCTCGTCGGCGAGCCTGCGGCAGCGCCGCCGCACCGATTCGGCCAGTGGCCCGGCGCTCAATTCCGGTGGCGCCAACGACTCGACCATCGCGCGGGCCTCGACCAGGTTCTCCCGCGCGGTGGCCTCGATGAGCGCGATGTGCCGACGGGCGAGGGCCGGGTCGGAATCGAGTTCCGATTCCACGGCTTGGGCCAAGGTCACGATGCCGGTGAAACCCTGGGTCAGGGTGTCGTGGATTTCCCGGGCCAGCCGGGCGCGTTCGGCCGCCGAGCCCGCCTTCCGCGACAGCCGGGCGACATCGGCGCGGCTGGCCTCCAATTGGCGCAGCAATACCGCCAGCTGTTCACCACGATCGATGGCCAAGGCGATCGTCGCGCCGATGGCCGGGTTGCACACCACCGCGATCAGCGAGACCGTCAGTCCCAACGGCACATACGTGTGCGACAGGAGCGTGAAGATCAGCGGCGTGAGACTGGCCGCCCCGGCGACCAGCATCGCCGGGCGCACCGGCAACGACATGTAGATCAGCGCGTACACCACCATCAGCGCCGCGACGGCCCCCGCCGACCACCACCCCGCCGCGACGAAGAACACCAGGGTTCCGGCCACGAACGTCACCGATTTCCGGCTCACCGTGCGGTGATAGAACGCCTCCGGATTGTCGCGGCGCGGCGCCAACTGCGCGCACCACAGCAGCAGACCCGTGAGAGCGGCCAATGCGCCCCAGACATTCCCGGCGAACTCACGCTGTAGAACGACGACGAGAATGCCGCTGACGACAAGGCCACCCACCACGTAGCCGCACCAGATCCGGTACCAGAACTCCCACCCCACGGGCGTCGTGCCGCGCGCTGTCATGCCTCGACGATAGCCCGGCCCGCACCGGCCGGTGTCCTCCGAACGGTGGACGCCCGCCCCCGGAATCCCGGCCTACGCTGCGACAACAGGCTACGTGAACAAGGGGATTCGCGATGACGACAACTTCGGTCGAGCCCGATCGGACGCTCTACCCGCCACGCTGGCAGCCCGCGCCGCTGCGCTGGCATCGCACCCGGGTGTCGTGGTGGGAGTCGTGGAAACTCGCCGCCCAGGTGATTCCGCGCCGGCGCGAAGGCACCCTCGCCGACTTCTACGGCAGCCAGCTGCCGGGCGAGGACGACATCATGCTGGCCCGCATGCCGTTTCAGCGCTACGTGATGGTGCGCAATCCGGAGCTGGCGCGGCATGTCCTGGTGACCAATCAGGACAACTACAGCAAGAGCGCGGAATACGACATGCTGGCCGTGGCCTTCGGGCGCGGCCTGGTCACCGAGACGAATGTGGCTCGCTGGCAACGGAATCGACGCTTGGTGCAGCCGGTGTTCGGCAAGCGCAATATCGCCGCCCTCGCGGGCCCGATCACCGACGCGGCGCGAGAGTGCGCGCAGCGCCTGCTGCGACTCGGCGCGGACGGGGCCGTCGTGGACGCGAACGCCGAAATGAACCGTCTCACACTGGATATCGTCGTCCGGACCATGTTCGGGGTCGAACTCGCGGGGCCGATGGAGGAGATCACCTTCACGCGCATGCTGGGCTTCTTCGGATTCGGATTCGTCGCCGGCACGGCTCGCCCGCTGCACCGGCTGGCCGAGCTCACGCACCGCCACCACCTGCCCATGCGGGTCATGCGGACCTCAGCCTGGATCCTCGCGCCGCGCATGATGAGCGATCTCCGCCATGTCGAGCGGGTGATCGACCGGCTCATCGCCGATCATCGCAGCGGCGTGATCACCCGGCGCGACAATCTGCTCGCGCTGCTCATGGAGGCGGTCGACCCGGAAACCGGGCACCGCTACACCGACGCCGAAATCCACGACGAGCTCATGACATTCATCGGAGCCGGGATGGAGACCACCGCCACCGCGCTGGCCTGGACCTGGAAGATGCTCGCCGAGCATCCCGAGGTCCGGGCCCGCCTGCACGCCGAACTCGACGATGTTCTCGGCGGCCGCACTCCCACCGCGGAGGATGTGGACCTGCTGCCGTGGACCAGAGCCGTTGTCGCCGAGACCATGCGGCTGTATCCGCCGGTCGTGGGCCTGGCCCGGGTCGCGAAGGGCGACGACCTGCTGGGCGACTTCCCGATCCGCGCCGGCGCCACGGTCATCGTCGGCCTGCACGAGATGCACCATCACAGCAGAGTCTGGGCGAATCCCGAAATCTACGATCCCGCCCGCTATCTGGCCGAGCACCTGACCGCCGCGCAACGCCACGCCACCCTGCCCTTCGGCGCCGGCAAACGCATGTGCGTGGCGCACGTCTTCGCCAACACCGAAGCCGTCCTCGCCCTCGCCACCATCGCCCAGCAGCTCGAATTGAACTCCGCGACAACCGATCCGATCCGCCCGCAATTCTCCTTCACCGGCGGCCCGGATGGCCCGATCCCGATGTTCGCCGCCGCCCGGACAGCCGAGGCGGCAGCGGTCGACGATCGCGGTAGCACTCGCACTCGGAGCTGAGCTCGACAGCAGCTTCAGCGGGCAGGGGTCGCGGCTCCGGCCCGCTGGAGACGCGTCGATCCCGTGCTGGAGCACGAGACACCCTGAGCGGCAGAGTCGTTCGGTGGCCGACTGCCCCGATCTCAGTCCAGGCGGCCGTAGATCAGGCGCAGGATGGCCTCGGTGAGGTCGTCGAGGCCGTGGGTCAGGGCGTCGGGGGATGCGGTGGAGAGCTGGGAGAGGCGGCCGTCGCGCATGAGGGAGACGAGGGTCGCGAGGGTCGCGGAGTCGATGGTCTCGGGGGCCAGACCGGCGGCGCGATCGCGGTCGATCTTGGCGGCCAGGGCGCTGGTGAAGCGGGTTTGGATGCCGTCGAGGAATTCGGTCAGCGGCGGGTAGTTGTTGTCGTATCCCTCGAGCGAGCAGACCAGGATCGCGCTGTTGTCGTGCCAGATCTCGGCCGCACCGGCGAGCTGGGTGCGCAGCAGTTCGCGCTGCGGACCGGTGGAGGGCAGCCAGACGTGGGTCTGCGCGTAGCGGTCGCTGACGTCTTCCATCAGGCGTGCGAGGACCGCCTGTTTGGACGGGAAATAGAAGTAGAAGCTGGTCCGCGAGATGCCGGTCGCGGTGGTGATGTCGTCGACGGTCAGCTTGGCCATCGGCTTCTTCATCAGCAGCCGGCGGGTCTCGTCGAGGATCTGCGCTTCACGTTGATCGCCCTTGGACATGCTGCCGCGCCGCCGGAGACCTTCGGTCGTGTCACGAGCCTGGTTCACGTCGTGTCCGCCCTTCTGCGCATGGATTCACCCTAGAGCCAGTTCCATTCCCTCGATTGACGTGGCGTCAATCATAATCGACAGTATGTCGATTCCGTCGTAGAGTCCTGCGAATGACCTCAACGCTCGACAGTCGGCGTACCGCGTCGCCGACCGCGATCGTGCTGACCATGGCCAGCACCGTGTTCCTCCTGGCGATGGCGCAGACGCTGCCCGTGCCCGCGCTCCCCCAGATCGGCCTGCAGCTCGGCGTCTCGGCGACCACCGTCGGCTGGGTGACGACCGCGACCATGCTGGCCGCCTCGGCCCTGACCCCGCTGCTCGGACGCCTGGGCGACGTGTACGGCCACAAGCCCGTCATCCTCGCGACCCTGGTCGTGACGCTGGCCGGCAGCCTGCTCGCCGCCTCGGCCCACAGCATCGACCTGCTGATCGCCGGACGCGCCCTGCAGGGCGCCAGCTTCGGCCTGTTCCCGCTGGCGATCAGCGTGCTGCGCCACGAGCTGCCCGCCGAGCGCCTGACCGGCGCGCTGGCCGTCACCGCCTCGACCCTCGGCGTGGGCAGCGGTGTCGCGCTGGTGGCCACCGGTCTGCTGACCCAGGGCGGCGCGGACTACCGCCGCATCTTCTGGCTGTGTGTCGTGCTGACCGTGGTGGTGCTGGCGCTGGCGTTCTTCACCCTGCCGCGCCGCGCGGGCCAGGGCGGCCGCGTCGACTACATCGGCGCCGCGGTGCTGGGCCTGGGCCTGGTCTGCCTGCTGCTGCCGATCTCCCAGGGCCACGAATGGGGCTGGGGCAGCGCGAAGGTGATCGGGCTGTTCATCGCCTCCGCCGTCGTGCTGGCCGGATTCCTGGTGCTGCAGTCCAAGCTGCGTTCGCCGCTGGTGGCGACCTCGCTGCTGGCGCACCGTCCCGTCGCGGTGACCAATATGGCCAGCTTCTGCGTCGGTTTCGCGATGTTCAGCGTGTTCCTCGGGGCCACCTACTTCGTCGCCACGCCGAGCGCGCTGGCGGGCTTCGGATTCGACGCCTCGGTGCTGCGCACCAGCGTGGCGTTCATGCTGCCGGGCGCGGTGGCCTCGGTGCTGATGGGCCCGATCGCGGGCCGGCTGGTCGGGCGGATCGGCGCGCGCTATGTGCTGCTGCTGGCCAGCGCCATCGGCCTGTGCGCGCTGGTCTCGCTGGCGCTGCTGCACTCGTCGACCGTGGAAGTCATTGTCGCGCTGGTCGTCGCGAACGCCGCGATCGCGATCGCCTACGCCGCCATGCCCGCGCTGCTCGTCGCGAACGTGGCGCCGCACGAGACCGGCATCGCCAACTCGATCAACTCGATCATGCGGACCGTCGGCGGTGCGATCGGCAGCGCGCTGGTCGTCACGATCCTCACCAGCGACACCCTGGACCACAAGCTGCGCAACGGCGCGGTCATCGCCCTGCCCGCCGAGGGCGCGTACCAGATCGCCTTCCTCACGGGTGCGGCCTTCTTCGCGGTAGCGGCACTGCTGGCCCTGTTCGGCCTGCGCCACACCGGCCGTCGCCTGACCCAGCACGAGGTCGAGGAGGACATCGCGCTGGCGAGCGCCGGTGAGTTCGCCACCGTGTCCACCAGCCTCTGACTGGTTCGAGTCCCGAATCGGGCCGCCGAGCATCGCGCTCGGCGGCCCGATTCGCGTTGTCAGCGCGTCGCTTCGGGTCGGGCGGGCTTCAGTTCTCGGCGAGTCGGCCGGTCGAGCGGCGGCCCGCCTCGGCGCAGCGCTGCAGGAAGTCGGCGAGCAGTGCCAGCTCTTCGGTGCTGTATCCCTCGCAGAGCGTGTCCATTTCGGCGTTCATGTCGGAGAACAGGGCGTAGACGTCCGCGGTCCGCTCGGGGATGGCGCGGAGGAGGATCGCGCGGCGATCGGTCTCGGCGCGTTCGCGGGCGATGAATCCGGCGCGTTCGAGGCGGTCGAGGATGCCGGTCATGGTGGCGGGATGCAGGCCGGCCGCGCGAGCCAGGGCGGTCGGGCTGATCGGGCCGCGGGCGGTGATCAGATCGAGGCAGTCCATGTCGGCCTCCTTGAGTTCCAGCCGGCCACCGACCTGACGGTTGAGCAGTGCGAGCTGGCCGCGCAGGTCGCGCAGTGAGCCCTTGACCGCTGTCACCAGGCGGCGACGACCACGCGGATCGCCATTTGTTACGGAACTCATATAATCTCCAACCCGAATCAAAGTACTATGAGATTCATATAATACTTCTCCGGTAGGAAAAATCATGTCCGTCATCTCCACCGCCGCGGTCGCGGTCACCGCCGTCAACGCAGTCCTCGTCGCGGGTTCCGGCCTCGGGGCCGTATTGAAGATCGAGCCGATCCTGGAACCGATGGCCAAGGTCGGCGTCCCCGAATCGTGGCTGGTCTTTCCGATCGGCACCCTGAAGCTGGCCGGTGCGCTCGGCCTGGCCCTGGGATTGCTCGGCCTGCCGGTCATCGGCGCCGCGGCCGCCGTCGGACTGATCCTCTACTGGGTCTGCGCGATGTACACCCATATCCGGAGCAAGGACTTCAGCCCGCAGTTCTATCTCGGGATCGTCTTCTGCGCCTTGGCCGTGGCGACGCTGTCACTGCAGATCCGAAGTGTCACACTGCGTTAGCGTCATACCGCCGCGGTCCGGGACACGATGAGGGCCGCCAGTTCCGCCGGCCGCTCCTCCGGGACCCAGTGGGTGGCGTCGAGGGATTCGTGAACATACGGACCCTCGACGTAGCGGGCGGTGAGGGTGACGTTCTTCGGGTGCATGAAAACGTCTCGGGCGCTGGAGATATGGGTCGTGGGGACGTTGACCTTGCGGAGTGCCGAGCGCGGGTCGGTGATCAGCATCGCGCGATACCAGTTGACGGAGAACTTCAGAGCGCCGCCATCGATGACGTCACGCTGGACGCGCTCGAACTGGGTGGCATCCATACCCGACATGGCCTGCGCCCGGCGGAGGCGGTCGGGATGTGAGCCGACGGCGCGGAAGACGTTGGAGATCACCAGTTCCGGTAGCCACGGGACCTGGAACAGCACCATGTAGAAGGTGCGGAAGAACTGGGTGGTGGTCAGCATGGTGCGCATGAAGGCCATGGGGTGCGGGACCGAGATCGAGGTCAGGGTGCGCACCAGCTCGGGGTGGGTGGCGGCGGTGGACCAGGCCACGGCCGAACCCCAGTCGTGGCCGACGAGGTGGACCGGCTCGCCGCCGAGCGCGTCGATCAGCGCCACCGTGTCCCCGACCAGAACGCTCATGCGATAGGCATAGCGACCGCGCGGGCGGGCTCCCGGCGAGTAGCCGCGCTGGGTGGGAGCGATTGTGCGGTAACCACGTTCGTGCAGGTAAGGGGTGAGGCGCGACCATTCGGTGGCGGTCTGCGGCCAGCCGTGCAGCAGGACGACCGGGGTGCCGTCGAGAGGCCCTTCGTCGAGCACGTCGAAGGTGAGGCCGTCGTTGGTGAAGGTCGTGACTCTCGTATTCATCTGTCCCCCGGGCTTTCTGAGCAATGTAGGTCGGTGAGCCGCTAGCGCGGCTGCGGTTCCCGGCGGCTGCGCCTGGCCCGGAGCCACCGGGTGGCACGGAAGGCCAACCAGCTCAGGGCGATCAGGATGACGACGATGGCGATGAAGGCGACCACCGGAATCGCCAGGGCCAGGACGGTCAGGGCGAGCGAGGTGCCGTCCTCGGCGGTGGAGACCAGCGGGTTGCCCACTCCCGCAGTCGTTCCCGTGACGAAAGGCCGGGCCACGGATCGGCCGGCGTGGATACTGCCCGCGGTGACGGCCCCGAGGATCGCGGTGACCGCGGGCGGGAGATGCGAGGACAGGCTGGTCTCGGCGGTGAAGAGGATGGCGCCGGAGGCGGGAGCGACGACGGCGCCCACCGCGTGGAGCACCGAATCCAGGCCGGGGACCTTGTCTCCGACGAGGTCGAGCACGAACAGCACGCCGATGGCGATCAAGGCCGGTATCGAGGACAGCCAGCCGTAGGAGTCACCGAGGTCGATCCAGCCGGCGCGGTCGGCGATACCGACCGCCAGCAGAGGCAACCAGGCATTGAGCCCCGCGGCGCCCGACAGCCCGAAAGCGCCCAGCACGGCCCCGACGGCCGAGGTGATCTCCATTCCTTCAGTGTGCAGGTTATGGCGTGGAAACGGCGGCGTGGCACACCGCCTTCGCGGCGTCGATGAAGGCGTGGGTCAAGGGGTTCGGGTCGTCAGGGTGCCAGGCCAGCGCCATGCGGCTGGGCGGCAAGCCGGTGAGGGGCACGTAAGTGACCCCGGGGCGCGGGAAGTAGGTGACGGCCGTGGACGTGGTGAGCGTGATCGCGCGACCGGCGGCGACGGCTTGCAGTTCGTCGTCGAGGTTGCGCACCTCGATGCGGCGCGGCGGCGGGGTGCCCGCGCGGGCATCCGCGCCGTACCAGTAGTCGGCCCAGATGCGGTCGCCGGTGACCCGGTAGACGACCGGCTCGTCCAGCAGTTCGCTGACATCCACCGTCGCACGGTCGGCGAGTGGGTGACCGCTGGGCAGTCCGGCCACCCGTGGCTCGCTGCTCAGGATGAGCAGCCGCAGCCCGTCGGCGTCGAAAGGCGGTCGCACGAAGGAGAGTTGGACCTCGTGAGCGCGCAGTCCCGCGCTGGGGTCCTCCCACCCGTAGCGCACCAGTTCGACCTCCACCCCGGGATGCCCGTCCCGGAAGGAGTCGATGATGGCGGTGGTGGCCTCGCGGGCGGCCGCGCCGTAGAAGCCGACGCGAAGCACGGTGCCGTGCGCGGAGTTCCGGCATTCGCGCTCGGCTTCGCCCAGCAGGCGCAGGATTTCGCGAGCCCGCTCGGCGAAGTCGGCGCCTGCGGGGGTCAGCGCGACCGTGCGGGTGGTGCGCTGGAACAACGCCACACCCAGATGCCGCTCGACCGAGCGGATGCGCGCCGACAACGCCGGTTGGGACATATGCAGCTGCCGCGCGGCCCGCGTGAAGTTGAGCGCGTCCGCCACCGCGACCACGTAGCGGAGGTGACGCAGCTCCAGATTCATAACGTCAGCGTACTGAATACGAGCTATTCGGTCTTTCCCCGACACCCCCTCACCCGCTTAGCGTCGGACACAGCTCAGAGGAGGAACCATGCGCCGAGTAGAACCCGAAACCCCTGCCGTACAGCCGATTTCCCCGCCACCGGCAGCCCCGGCGAAATGGAAACTGGCGGTGCTTGCCTTCGTCGGCCTCTATCCCCTGGTCCTGCTCGCCTCGTGGAGCGTGGCCCACCTGCTGCCCAGCTGGCCGCTGCCCGTTCGGACGGCCCTGGTGATCGCCCTCGTGGTTCCGACCATGACCTGGCTGGTCACGCCCACCGTGCACCGCCGCACCCGGCACTGGCTGCATCGCTGAGGTCTTTTTCCCGCCAGACTCTTTTGTTTCACGGAATCAACTTTTATAGTTGATTCATGGAAGCAAACAAAGACCAGGTATCGCGACTGGCGCGCAGCACCTCCCGCTTCGCGGAAGCCATGCGGCAGGGCACATCTCGCGCCTACGACCCGGTCCGGGTCGGGGTGCTGCAGTGCGCGGTCGAGTCGGGCCCGCTGCGGGCCGGTGAGATCGCCGAATGCCTGGACGCACTGCCGTCTTCCATCACCCGGCACGTGCAGGCCCTGACCGACTCCGGTCTGGTCGCCACCTCCCCCGACCCGGCGGACCGGCGAGCGGTGCTCGTCGAGGCCACCGAGGCCGGGCGGGCGGAGCTGAACCAGTTCCTGGAGATCGGCGATCAGGTCTTCGGCGAGGTGATCGCCGACTGGACGGCCGAGGACGTCGAGACCCTGACCCGGCTGCTGGATCGCATGATCGAGGCCTGGGCCGCGGCGGGAGCACACCAGCAGCAACGGGCGAATCGCAAGCGTCCGGGCAGGTTCGGCTGGAGCCGGATCTGAGGCTGGGCCCGATTCAACAACTCGAGAGGACCGAATTGTCATGGCCACCAACGCACCCCTGCACGTCATCGTCGCCGGCGGCGGCATCGGCGGGCTCGCGCTCGCCAACGGACTGCGCCGCGCGGGCGTGAGCGTCAGCGTCCACGAACGCGAGACCCAGCGCACCGACCGGCTGCAGGGCTTCCGCATCCACATCAACCCGCACGGCAGCGGCGCCCTGGCCGAACTGCTCTCGCCGGAGCTCTACGCGACCTTCACCGCCTGTGCGGGCAAGGGCGGCAACGGGTTCGGCTTCGTCACCGATCAGCTGCGCGAACTGCTGCAGATCGACCCCGACGAGGGCGAGCGGACCGCCAACGGCCACTACGGCATCAGCCGCATCACGCTGCGGCAGCTGCTGCTGGCCGACCTCGACGGAGTCGTGCGCTACGGCAGCATGTTCGAGCGCTATGAGCGCCTGCCCGACGGCCGGGTGCGGGCCCACTTCGCCGACGGCAGCTCCGAGATCGGCGATGTGCTGGTCGGCGCGGACGGCGGCACCTCGCGGGTGCGGGCGCAGTATCTGCCGCACGCCGAGCGGGTGGACACCGGAATCGTCACCATCGCCGGGAAATACGGGCTGACCCCGGAGTCCCGGGCGCGGCTGGACGCGCGGCTGCTGCGCAATCCGCTCAGCGTGATCCCGCCCAGCGGCTGTGGAATGTTCCTGGCGCCCCACGAATTCGACATTCCCGAGGGCGCCGAGGAGATCGCCGGGAACCAGGCCGGACTGCCGGCGGGCCTGCTGCTCGACAACACCCAGCCCTACGTGTTCTGGGCCTTCGCCGCCAAGCGGGAGCGCTACGAGGCCGATCTGGAATCGCTCTCCCCGGTCGCGCTGCACGATCTGGCGGTGCGCATGACCGCGGGCTGGGCGCCCGAACTGCGCACGCTGGTGGCCGATTCCGATCCCGAGACCGCCACGCTGCTGCCGATCAAGACCTCGGTGCCGATCCCGGCCTGGGAGACCACGAACGTCACGCTGCTCGGCGATGCCGTGCACAGCATGACCCCGTTCGCGGGCATCGGCGCGAACACCGCGCTGCGCGACGCGCGTGGCCTGTGCCGGGCGCTGGTCGCCGCCGAGCACCGCGAGCTCGGGCTGATCGAGGCGTTGCACGCCTACGAGGCCGACATGATCGACTACGGCTTCGCGGCGGTGCGCACCTCGCTGACCGCGGCCAACCAGTCGGTGTCCGACAGCCGGTTCGCGCGCGGCGCGGGCAAGATGGTCTTCCGCACCGCCAATGCCATTCCGGCTATGAAACGAAAGATGTTCGCCGACTTGGGCGCCGAGTGATTGCCGACATAGCCGCGCCGCCCCTGCTCTGACAGGGCGGCGTCGCCCGAAAATCCCCGAAACGTTCACGTGGGCAGGGTCTTTCCGACGGTCCGCGGTGCCCCCGGCCAGCAGAAATCTGCCAACCGGAAGTTATTTAACTGAAACATTCCCTTTCAATTTCCCAATCCGAACCTTGCCCGGTAGTGTGCCCACGTCACGCCAGTAATGGCGAAACCCCTGTTCTGGCAATGGAGTTCGAGTGCTGGAAATTCACCACTTCAGCTACGGGTGGCTCACGCCCGTGCTGGCCTACATCATGTCGGTCATCGGATCGCTGCTCGGCCTGCGCTGTACGGCACGCGCCCGCACCGGGGTCGGACGCAGCAGCTGGCTGATCTCGGCCTCGGTGGCCATCGGCGGCACCGGTATCTGGGTCATGCACTTCGTCGCCATGCTGGGCTTCAGCATCCACGGGGCGGTGATCCGCTACAACGTGCCGCTCACCCTGCTCAGCGCCGTGATCTCGGTGACGGTGGTGTGGCTCGGGCTCTGGGTCGTGGCGCGGGAGCCGTTCGGGAAGCTGTCGCTGTTCGCCGGTGGCGCGGTCACCGGTCTGGGTGTCGGGGCCATGCACTACTCGGGCATGTACGCCATGAAGTCGGACGCCTCGATCGAGTACGACCCGGGCATTGTCACGCTGTCGATGGTGATCGCGGTGGTCGCGGCCACCGTCGCGCTGTGGTTCACGCTGGTCATCACCGGAATCTGGGCGACCATCGGCGCGGCGCTGATCATGGGTGTGGCGGTGTGCGGCATGCACTACACCGGCATGGCGTCGATGAGCGCGCACCGGGTGGAGAACGCGGCGAGCCCGCACGGCGCGGGCGCGATGGAGTTGCTGGCCCCGCTGATGATCACCGTCAGCATGGTGACGCTGGTGCTGCTCATCCACGTGGGCCTCACCGAGGTCGACGAGCGCAGCATGATGCCCGAACCGGCACGGCCGCAACCGGAATCGCGGGCGAACTGGTCGCTGCGGTCGACGTCGGCGGTGGCGCAGGACGTGCACGGCTCGGGTCAGGACGAATCCGTCCCGACGGACTACCGCACCGCCGGTCTCTACCCGCCCGCCTCCGACTTTCCGGTACCCGGACGACACGCGGTGGCCGCGCCCGAGTACCAGCGGCCGGGCCAGTATCAGCCCGCCGGGGTGGGTCCCGCCGCGCACTCGCGCCGCAATCCGGTTCCGCGCCAGCGCACTCGCCGTTCCTGATAGCGGCGGCGGCTCCGGTGTGAGCAATCTCGGTCCGTGACCGGGTGAACTGAGAATTGCCGTCCGGGTTCGCTGAGAAAACGGACCAGGTGTTCGACTTTCCGGCATTCCGGCAGCAAACTGGCTGCCGTGATGCACCACCAGCTGGAGCTGATCTTCGCGGTCCTGTTCGCGACCATCCTGGCCCAGCCGCTCGGACGGCGGCTGGGCCAGGCCCCCGCCGTCCTCATGACGGGTTTCGGCGTGGTGCTGGCGCTCATCCCGCAGGTGCCCGAGATCCACATCGACCCCGAACTGATCCTGCCGCTGGTCCTGCCGCCGCTGCTGTACGCGGCCGCGCGGCGCACCACGTGGCGGACCTTCGCCGAGAACTGGGGCGCGATCACGATGCGGGCGGTGGTGCTGGTCATCGCCACCACCGCGGCCGTGGCCTGGGTCGTCCACCTGTGGAATCCGAAGATCCCGATCGGCGCGGCGGTCGCGCTCGGCGCGCTGGTCGCGCCGCCGGACCCGGTGGCGGTGTCGGCGCTGGCGGGCAAACTCGGCCTGCCCCGGCGACTGGTGTCGGTGCTCGAGGGCGAGGGCCTGTTCAACGACGTGACCGCGATCGTGCTGTACTCGGCCGCGATCGAGGCGGTGGTCACCGGAAAGTTCTCGGCCTGGGGCGCATTCGGCGATTTCGTGGTGTCGGCGCTGGTCGGGGTGGTGGTGGGGCTGCTGTTCGGTTGGGCCGGAAGCAAACTCATGGGGCGGCTCGACGAGGCCCCGTGGAAGGTGGCGCTGGGTCTGCTGCTGCCGTTCGCGGCCTACGGGGTGTCGGAGTCGCGGGGCGGGTCGGCGGTGCTGGCGGTGCTGGTGTGCTCGCTGTATCTCACCGATGCCGCCACCGATTTCGGGGACAGCGACTATCGGCTGGTCGGCGACTCCTTCTGGGAGATCACCGAAATGCTGGTCACCGGTTTCGCTTTCGGCCTGATCGGGCTGGAATTGAGCACGGTGATGCGCGACGCCGGACCGGACTGGCCGCGCTTCCTCGGCGGGGCCGCGGTGGTGATCGCGGTGGTGGTGGGGCTGCGCCTGATCTGGCTGCTGGGCACGACCGCGCTGTTCCAGAACTGGTGGCGCACCCGCGACAAGGACGAGCCCTACACCTGGCGCGAAACCGTGGTCACCTGGTGGGCCGGGATGCGCGGGGTGGCGACGGTGGCGCTGGCGCTGGCCGTGCCGTTCACCACCGACAGCGGCAAGCCGTTCCCGGGCCGCACCGAAATCCTGTTCACCGCTTTCGCGGTCGTGCTGTTCACGCTGCTGCTGCAAGGCCCGACGCTGCCCGCGGTGGTGCGCGCGACGGGCGTGCACGCCGACACCGGCACCGAACGCGCCCTGGAACGTCAGCTCTGGACGCGGGTGCTGCAGGCCGAACTGGCACGCCTGAAGGAGATCTCGGCTGCCGAGCAACTGCCCGACGAAGTGTACGAACGGCTGCGCTCGGGCTTCGAACGCCGTCTGGCCCAAGCCGATCCGGAGGCCGCCGACAGCCAGGCCCGCATGAACACCGACCGTGCCATCGCCTTCACCAAGAAGATGCGCGGCATCACCAACGAGGTGCTGGAGGCCGGGCGCACCGAGGCCCTCGCCGCCCGCCGCGAACCCGGTATCCCGCCCGATGTGGTGGACCGGGTCATGCGACGGCTGGACCTGCGCGGGACCGGGTAGCGCCTATCCCGCCGCCGGGACGCGCGCGCGGCTCACCGGACTCACCAGGATCGCGGCGAATTCCCGCAGGAAGGACTTGCGCAACAGCAGCCGGGCGGTCCGGGCCCCGGCGACCTGCGCGCGCAACCCCAGCCGCCGAGCCAGCAGGGCCGTACGCAGGACATGGAAGTCGCTGGTCACCACCGTTATTCGCGCCGCCTCCGGATCGATGCCGCGCCGCCGCAGCTCCCGCACGGTGAAGCGCAGATTCTCCTCGGTATTGCGGGAGCGATCCTCGCGCACGACGAGTTCGGGCGAAATGCCCTGCGCCACCAGGTAATCGGCCATCGCCTCGGCCTCGGTGACGGACTCCCCGCTCCCCTGCCCGCCGGAGACGACGATCAGCGGCGCCCCACCGCGCCCGAGCTCCACTCGCACCACCTCGAGGGCCCGGTCCAGCCGACGGTTCAGCATCGGTGCGACCCGATTGTGCCGAAGCTTGCAGCCGAGCACGACCACCACCTCCGCCCCCGGCCGCGGCGCCGAGCGCGCGCGGCCCACCGTATACCCGGCGAACCCGGTCAACGGCACCAGCACCGCCGCACCCGCCAGCACCGCCACCGCACCCCACATCCTCATAATGGTCGCACCTCGCACACCATGGCCTCGACCATAGTCATCCGGCGACCGGTCACCGGCGTCACAGGCGGAAGCCGTGTCGGCGAGGCGCGCGCAGCCCGTCGATCCCTCGAGGCCGCCCGCCTCAGAAGTCGAAGACGTGGACGCTGCGGTTCTCGGCACCGCACTTGTTGGGGTAGGTGTGCCGGTAGCTGACGGGGTTTCCGTTCCAGACGCCGTCGGCCGCCACTGTGACCGGGTCGTAGATCATCGGGCAGAAGCGCATCGGATGACCGTGCAACTGCTCGAAATCACCACCGGCCGCGGATAATTCGTCGCACGCCGACGCGGCGTCCGGATGCGTGCCCAGCACGGTCGGGGCGCAGACCAGCAGGACCGTCCGCTGACTCGCGGCGGTGTCGAGCGACTCGCCCTGTGCGATGGTCAAGGTCAGCGCCGACGGGGCCGGGTCGGCGGGCTGTGCCTGTGCCGACGGCACCACGACCAGGGCCGTCGCGCCGACGCCCGCGCCGAGTACGCGCATACCGAAAGACATGATCGGTCTCCTCCTCGATGTCCGGCTCTGCCCGAACGATCGGCCCGACCGCTCCGCATGTTTCACCGCGAAGCAAGCGGGTCAGGAGAAATCGGCCCGGTCCAGCACCAACGGCGTGGCGAGCGCCCAGTCCGAGGAGGTGTCCTTGAGTTCCACCCCCGACCGGCCGAGGCGGCGCGCCCCGTCGACCAGACCGACCGCGACCTGGGCGGCGCGGGCGTACGAAAGCCCTTCGGGCGGATGAATATTGGAGACGCAGTTGCGCTCGGAATCCGACCGTCCCGGCCGCGGCCGATGGGTCAGATAGATACCGAGACTGTCGGCCACCGACAGCCCCGGACGCTCCCCGATGAGCACCAGCACCGTGGTGACCCCGAGCGCCGCGCCGATATGGTCGCCGAGCGCCACCCGCGCCTGCGTCGCGATCACCGGCGGCGCGAGCGTGTACCGCTCCCCGAACGCCTCGATCAACGCGGACAACATCGGCACACCGTGATCGGCGAGCGCACGCGGCGAAAGCCCGTCGGCCAGCACGAATCCCACATCCGCCCCGCTGTGCGGCACCGCCGCGAGCACGGACTCGACCCTGGCATTCCCACCGCTACCGTCCCCTGACCAGATGGTCCGCCCCCCAACGGAATTCACCACGTCATCACGCACCGGACCGGCCGCCTCGACACTCCCCGGCAGCCGCCCGAGATCGGGCCGTCGCAGATACTCCGACCGATCGGCGGCCAAGCTGCGCACGTGCACCGGCGATCCCAGCCCGAGCCCGGTCACCGTGTCCGCCAGCCCCGCGACATCCAACGGACTGTGCACCGCGTCCCGCGCCGCCGCATGCGCCGCCCGAAACGCCAGAACTTCCGCGGTCGGCAACCCGTCCCCCGCCCGCCCGAGCCCGATCCGCGCCTGCGTACTCCGCCGCAACCCTTCCCAGAACGCCTGCACCGCACCATCTTCAGCCCCGACAACCGGACCCGACGCCCCACCGAAACTCATAACTCCTCCTCACAACTCGCTCGCAGAACCCCCGGCCCCACCGCCACGTCCCGCTCCCGTTTCCCTCGAGTGGCACATCTCCGAGGCCAATTCAGACAAATCCCCCTCGGTAACGTGCCACTCGACGAACTGGCCGCGAGGAATGTCATGCCGCGCCTCTGGCAGCGAGAGCGCGCAGCGGGGAGGACAGCGGCTCGACCTGGCGAAGTCGTCCGTGCGGATCGAGCATGCCGAGCCCGTCCAGCCACGCGGCGAATTCGGGAGCGGGAGTGAGCCCCAGGACTTTTCGGGCGTAGAGGGCGTCGTGATACGCCAGCGACTGGTACCCGAGCATGATGTCGTCGGCGCCGGGAACGGCGATGACGAACGGGCACCCGGCGGCGGCGAGCAGGGTCAGCAGGGTGTCCATGTCATCCTGGTCGGCCTCGGCGTGGTTGGTGTAGCAGACGTCGACGCCCATGGGCAGCCCGAGCAGCTTGCCGCAGAAGTGATCTTCGAGCCCGGCGCGGATGATCTGCTTACCGTCGTAGAGGTATTCGGGGCCGATGAACCCGACCACGGTGTTGACCAGCAGCGGGTCCAGGTCCCGAGCGACCGCGTAGGCGCGCGTCTCGAGGGTCTGCTGGTCGACTGGCTTGCCACCGGTGCCCAGGTGCGCGCCCGCCGAGAGCGCCGAGCCCTGACCGGTCTCCAGGTACATCACGTTGTCCCCGACCGTCCCGCGCCGCAACGACCGCCCCGCCTCGTTCGCCTCGCGCAACAGCGAAATATTCACGCCGAAACCGGAATTCGCCCCCTCGGTCCCGGCGATCGACTGGAACACCAGATCCACCGGCGCGCCCGCCTCGATCAGCCCGAGCGTGGTGGTGACATGCGAGAGCACGCACGACTGCGTCGGTATCTCGAATCGCACCCGCACCTCATCGAGCAGATAGAGCAGATCGGCGGTGGCCCGCGGCGAGTCGGTGGCGGGGTTGATGCCGATGACCGCGTCCCCGCACCCCAGCAGCAGCCCGTCCAGCACCGCCGCCGCGATCCCGCGCGGATCGTCGGTCGGGTGGTTGGGTTGCAGCCGGGTGGCCAGCGTGCCCGGCACACCGATGCTGGTCCGGAACCCGGTCCGCACCCGCGCCGCGTGCGCCACCGCGATCAGATCCTGATTCCGCATGAGTTTGCTGACGGCCGCGACCATTTCGGGCGTGAGCCCGGGCGCGACCGCCGCGAGCGTGACCCCGGCCTCGGGCGTGGCGGCCACGGCCAGCAGCCAGTCGCGCAGCCCGCCCACGGTCAGATGCGAGACCGCCTGGAACGCGGCGCGATCATGACCGTCGATGATCAGCCGGGTGACCTCGTCGGTCTCGTACGGCACCACGGTCTCGTTCAGGAACACGGTCAGCGGCAGCTCCGCCAGCGCCCACTGCGCCGCCGCCCGTTCGGCGTCGGAATGCGCCGCACACCCGGCGAGTTCGTCGCCGCTGCGCCGCGGCGTGGCCTTGGCCAGCAGGTCGACCAGACCGTCGAAGGTGTGGGTGGTGCCGCCCAGGCGCTGGTGATACATCACCATTCCGATGGTCCGGAACCATGTTGCTGCGGCGTAACCGCCGTTTTCCCTGGGCATTAATGCGCGTTACGCGTGCCGAACCGCCAGTCGGTCGGGCGCTCTGCCGGGGCGGCCCGTGACCTCGGGATACCATGGCCGAATGGGATTGGGCACGTATCAGCCGCCCTGGCTGCGCACCGTCGATCCACTCGCGGAGATGCGCGCCTTTCGCGTCTGGTGGGAGGACGAACCGCATCCGCTGCGGCGCGCCGTCCAGGCCTACCGCGATCTGCTGGCGGTCACCCCGGCGTGCATCGCCTACGCCTTCACCCTGTTCATCACCTGGTGGACGCTGCGCGGGGCCAGCGATATCGTCGGCCGCCGGCTGATCTTCTCCGCGTCGACGAATCTGCGGAACATGCAAAAGGATCCGATCCAGGTGCTGGTGGCCTCGGCCTTCTGGACCGACGGCGGATTCCCGTGGGGCGACATCCTCATCCTGGTCACCCTGATGGCCCTGGCCGAACGCTGGCTGGGTTCGCTGCGCTGGATCCTGGTGGTGGCGATCGGGCATGTCGGAGCCACCCTGATCACGGTGCTGGGCATCTCGCACAAGATCGACAAGCATCTGATCCCGACCCGGGTGGCCTTCGCCTCGGATGTCGGCCCCAGCTACGGGATCTCGGCCATGCTGGCCGCGCTCACCTTCCGGCTGCGCGGCCCGGCCCGCTGGCTGTGGGCGCTGGGCGTGCTGTCCTGGTACGCCTACGGCGTCTATCACGGGCGCACCTTCACCGACTACGGCCATTTCTTCGCGCTGCTCATCGGTTTCACGGTGGGCGCGATCGCGCTGGCGCTCGCACACCGCCTGGTCGCGGTGCGAGAGCGCAAGGCCGCGGCGCATTCGGCCGCGGCGGTAGCGCATTCGGCCGAGGCTGTACCGGATTCAGCCGGGGCTGTGCCGGATTCAGCAGGGGCTGTGCCGGATTCAGCCCGGCACGGGGTCGGGACGCCTACGGTCGCGCTGGACGAACCGGACGGCGGGCTCGACGACGCGCGCCGCGACCGGGCCGAGCACGGCCATCATTAGCACGTAGGCCGAGGCCAGCGCCGCCAGTCGCGGATCCACGCCGCCCAGCGAAACCGCCAGTCCGGCAATGACGATGGAGAACTCACCGCGCGCCACCAGCGCCGCGCCCGCACGCGCCCGGCCCATGCGGCGGATCCCCTGCCGCGAGGCCGCCCACCAGCCGGTGCCGATCTTGGTCAGCGCGGTCACCACCGCCAGCAGCACCGCCCAGCCCAGGACGGGCGGGATCGCCCGGGGGTCGGTGCTCAGCCCGAAGGCCACGAAGAAGATGGCCGCGAACAGATCCCGCAGCGGTTCGAGCAGTTTCGCCGCCTCGTGCGCGGTCGAGCCGGAGATGGCGATGCCCAGCAGGAACGCGCCGACGGCCGCCGACACGTTCAGCGCCGAGGCCGCGCCCGCCACCAGCAGCGCCGCGCCGAGCAGCTTGAGCAGGAACACTTCCCGGTCGTTGCTGTCCACGACGGCCGAGACGTAGCGTCCGTAGCGCAGCGCCACGATGAGCACCACGGTGATCGCCACCAGCGCGATGGCCAGCGACCGCATGCCTTCGGCGAAGCTCAGTCCGGCCAGCATCATGGTCAGGATCGGCAGATACACCGCCATGGCCAGATCCTCGAACACCAGGATCGACAGGATGACCGGCGTCTCGCGGTTACCGAGACGGCCCAGGTCGTTGAGCACCTTGGCGACGATGCCGGAGGAGGAGATATAGGTGACGCCGCCCATGGTGATCGCGCCGACCGGGCCCCAGCCCAGGATCAGCGCGACCACCACGCCGGGTGTGGCATTGGCGACGATATCGAGCAGACCCGCCACCCAGGACCGGCGCAGACCGGTCACCAATTCGGCTGCGGTGTACTCCAATCCGAGCAGCAGGAGCAGCAGCACCACGCCGATCTCGCCGGCCATGTGGCCGAATTCGGTGGCGGCCCGCATCTTCACGATGCCGCCCTCGCCGAACGCGAGGCCGCCGAGCAGGTAGAGAGGAATCGGCGACATGCCGAAGCGGGCGGCCAGTCGCCCCAGCATGCCGAGCGCGAACAAGATCGCGCCGAGTTCGAACAGGGCTAGACCGGTCGAATCCACAGCGTCAGCCGTCGGCCAGGATGCGAGCGGCCGCGTCCAGCCCGTGCTCGGTGCCGACCACGACGAGGATGTCCCCGGAGTCGAGCACCTGATCCGGTCCCGGTGACGGTTGCACCTGACCCGCCCGCATGATCGCGACGATGGACGACTTGGTGCGGGTCCGCATGCCGGTGTCGCCGAGTCTGCGCCCGCGATAGGGCGAGCTACCGCTGATGCTCAACTGTCTGGTGGTGATCCCGGGTAGGTCGGAGTGTTCGTCACGCAGCTGCTGCACCAGCTGCGGCGCGCCCAGCAGATTCGCCATCACCGCGGCCTCGTCCGGGGTCAGCGGCACCTGCGCCAGGCAGGCGTCGGGATCGTCCCGCTGGGAGACGATCAGATCGATGCCGCCGTCCCGGTGCGCGACCACCCCGATCCGCCGTCCCGACCGGACTTCGAAGTCCTTCCGTACACCGATACCGGGCAGCGCTGTCACATCGACGTTCACGCCGTCCAGATTAGGACAACCCGGCGCAAACCCCGGGAGCTGTGTCCGGGCGGTGATCAGTTCGCCGCGAGCGGGGCGAAGGTGCCGTCGGGGCCGGGCCGGAAGTCGGTCACCTCGAGCACCGCGGCCAGCGGCAGCGGACCGTAGAGGTGCGGGAAGCGCATGGAGTCCGGGTCGGTCGGCACGCCCGGCTCCCACTTCACCGGTGCGTCGAGCCGGGCCGGGTCCAGGTGCAGCAGCACCAGATCGGTGCGCCCGGCGAAGATCCGGTTGGCCGGGAGATGGGCCTGGTAGGGCGCGGAGAGATGGATGAATCCGGTCTCGGGCAGGTCGGGGGTGCGGTATTCGCCTGCGGCGCGGGCGTTTTCCCACTCCGCCCGGGAGCAGATATGCAGCAGTGTCGTCGGCGTCGTGTCCTGTTCGGTTCCCACTCGATCCACCTTATGCGCAGGTCGACGAGAGAAAGTTCCCGAAACTCTCCCACACAGTAAGTGAAACGCTTATATTTCGCTCGCGTCGGTGTCACGCCGACGCGAGATACATGCGAGAGGTACACCAAATGGGCAACATACAGCGGTTCGGCTTCGGAGTCGGCGCGATCGGCGCACTGGCCACGGCCGCGGCACTGGCGGCGCCGTCGGCGAGCGCCTTCGTCATCAACGTTCAGCTGGCGTCGAACAGCCCGATCGTCGGCTGCGCCGACGTCATCACGGCGAACGTGGACGTCACCGGCGACCTGATCCCGGTGAACTTCACCGACAACGGCGACAGCATCGGCTCGGCAGCGCCGTCGGTCGGCGTCAACCAGGCGACCATCAAGTGGTACCCGAAGACCGCGGGTTCGCACACGATCGTGGCGAGCCAGCCGCTCAGCAGCAAGTCCGTCACCGTCACCGTCTCCGCCGCCAACCCGCTGTCCTCGGGATCCGGCGGCGCGGGCTGCGCCGCGACCGGCGGCTCGTTCGGTTAAACCCGCTCAGCGGCCGCCCGGCCGTGATGTCTTCGTCGATACCCCCGGAGGGCGCCGGGGGTATCGTCGTTTCATCGGATCACTCTGCGGGACAGCCGATTCCGCGGCAGTCACGCTCAGAACGGCTGCGGCCGGGCCACGTGCAGAGAGACGTCGTTGACGCCGACCCGGGCCGGGGCGAAGCGGGCCACGGCGCGAGCCGCGGCCACGGTGTCGGCGGTCCAGACACTCACACACGGTCCGGCCGGGGACCGCCGGGCCAGTTCGAACGCCTCCCCCGCGTCGGCCACCCGGACCACGGGCAGCACCGGGCCCAGGGTCTGCTGGGTGAGCACGGACATGGTCGGATCGACGTCGGCGAGCACGGTCGGTTCGAAGACGTGATCCGCCCCGGTTCCTCCGCAGCGCAGGGTCGCACCCTTGAGCAGGGCGTCTCGGACCTGGTCGCGCACCAGATCGACCTGTGCGGCCGAAGTCATGACGCCGGTGCCGATCTCGTCTCCGAGGATCGGACCGAAGGCGGCCGCCTCGGTCACCAGCTTGTCGAGGAAGGCGTCGTAGGCGGGTGCCTCGACGTAGATGCGCTCGACGCAGTTGCAGCTTTGCCCGTTGTTCGCCAGTCCGCCCAGCGCGATGCTGGCCGCCGCCCTGTCCAGATCAGCATCGGACAAAACGACCGCCGCGGACTTGCCGCCCAGGTCCAGGCAGCACGGAATCAGACGGGCGGCGGCGCGCAGGGCCACCACTTTCCCGGTCTCCACGCTGCCGGTGAACCGAACATAATCCACGGAATCGAGGACGGCGGGTCCGGCTTCGGGCCCGGACACCGACTCGAAAACCGCTGGGGCCCCGAGACTCCCCCACGCCGCGGCCAGCGCCCGCAGGGTCAGCGGCGTCTCCGAGGACGGTTTCACCACGACCGCGGCGCCCGCGACCAGCGCGGGTACGGCGTCATACACGGCTAAGGCCAGCGGGTAGGTCCAGGGCCCGATCACCCCGACCACCGCGCCCGCCGGATGCGCGACGGCCAGCTGCATGGCCGCCCCCGGACGCAGGGCGACCTGCGGGTGTCGCCCGCCCAGGAATTCCGCGCCGTGCGCGCGATAGTGGTCGAGGGCATCGAGGGCCAGGCCGAACTCGGCATCGGCCTCCGACTCGGTCTTGCCGGTCTCCGCGCCCAGCAGCTCGACCATGGCATCCCGGTTGTCCAGCAACCAGTTTCGGAACAAGGTCAACCAGTGGATCCGACCGACCACCCCGAGCGAGTGCCAGAGCGCGGCGTTCTCCCGCAGCCGCGTCACGGTGGCACGCACGCGTTCGGGCGTGTCGGTGGCGATGGTGTCGACCACCCGGCCGTCGGCGGGTGCGATCACGGTGAGCATGGGCGGGCGGACCTTTCCGGCATCCGGCACCTGGTTATATGAGTTTTGCGCGGTGCGCATGAATCTCACCGTATGGGTGAGGGTTTCGGCCGACCAGCTTCCAATCGGCCAGGAATCGGCGAATATGGGCCGCACCAGGCAACTTACCGGCCGGTAACGGGCATGCGGAAGCCCAGAGTTTGCGAGACTTCCTGAGTGAGCGAAGAGTTGGTGCCGCTGCGTTCCATCTTCAGCACCGCGCTGCTGGCCGATTTCGCGCTGGGCCGCGGTATCCCGGCGGAGGTGGTGCTGCGCGACACCGGGATCCGGGAGGCCAACCTGCGCGACCCCTCGGCCGAAATCACCATGGCCCAGGAGTTCTGCGTGCTGCGCAATGTCGTCGCGGCCACCGACGACGAACCCGGCATGGGATTGCTGGCCGGGCTGCTCTGCCATCCGCCGTCCATGGGCGTCCTCGGCTTCGCGCTCATGAGCAGCTCGAATCTGCGGCACGCCATGGACATTGCGCTGCGCTACGCCGATCTGTCGTTCACCGCCGCCCGGCACTACAGCGAGAACCGGGGCGCGGAGGTGTGGGTCGTCCGCGACGACAGCATGCTGCCCGAGGAGATCCGCCGCTTCACCCTCGAACGCGATCTGGCCGCCATCGCCACCATCCAGCAGGACCTCATCCCGATCCGGGTTCCCGCCGTGCGGGTGGAGCTCTACGTGGACGCGCACCCCATCTACGAGATGTTCGGCGCGGTGTTCGGCGTCGAGGAGGTCACCTTCTCGGCTCCCCAGTCCCGCATGGCCTTTCAGACCAGCACACTGGAAACCCCGCTACCCCAGGCGAATCTGTCGACCGCCCGGTTCTATGAGCAGCAGTGCACCGACCTCATGGAATCCCGCCGCAGCCGCTCCGGCCTGTCCGGCCGGGTACGCCAACTGCTCATCCGCCACGGCGGTTCCGCCGACCAGGCCCGCATCGCCGCCGACCTCGACGTGAGCGTCCGCACCCTGCGCCGGCGCCTGTCGGAGGAAGGCACCACCTTCCGCGAACTGAGTCTGGAGACCGTCGGCATGCTCGCCGAGGAACTGCTCATCGCGGGCCTGACCGTCGAACAGGCCGCCGACCGCCTCGGCTACGCCAGCGTCTCCGCCTTCGCCTCCGCCTTCCGCACCTGGAAGGGCCAATCGCCCGGCCACTTCGGCCGGGCCCACCGCGGCCGCGCCCCGGTCAGGACTCGTTAGCGGTCCGCGGTGACACCAGCGAACAGAGATTGAGACATACCCTCGCTGGTGTATCAATCGGCGGTCTGGTAGGAGAGAGGTATGAATCCGTCCTGCATCATGTCCGCCGGTGATATCGAGTTCCTGCTCTACGACTGGCTGAACGTGGAGCGGCTGACGGACCGGGAGCGGTTCGCCGACCACTCCCGCGAGACGTTCGACCAGGTGTTGCGACTGTGCCAGGATCTGGCGACCACCTACTTCGCGCCGCACAATCGCGACAACGATCTGCACGAGCCCACCTTCGACGGCGAGCGGGTGAGCATCATCCCGGCGGTCGGCAAGGCGTTGAAGGCGTTCGCCGATTCCGGGATGGTCGGCGCGGCAATGGATTACGAGATCGGCGGCATGCAACTACCGCACTCGGTCTACACCGCATGCATGTCGTGGTTCCATGCCGCCAATGTCGGCACCGCCTCCTACGTGCTGCTCACCACCGGCAATGCGAATCTACTTGCCGCGCACGGCAGTCCGGAGCAGATCGACACCTATGTGCGGCCCATGCTGGAGGGGCGCAACTTCGGGACCATGGCGCTGTCGGAGCCGCAGGCCGGGTCCAGCCTGGCCGATATCACCACCCGCGCGGTCCCGGCCGGGGACGGCTCGTACCGGGTGTTCGGGCACAAGATGTGGATCTCCGGCGGCGACCACGAGCTCTCGGAGAACATCGTCCATCTGGTGCTGGCCCGCATTCCCGGAGCGCCCGAGGGGACCCGCGGCATCTCGCTGTTCATCGTGCCCAAGTTCCTGCCCGACGCGGACGGCAATCCGACCGTGCGCAACGATGTCGCGCTCTCGGGCATCAACCACAAGATGGGGTGGCGCGGCACCGTCAATACCGCGCCGGTCTTCGGTGACGGCAACTTCACCCCCGGCGGGGAGCCCGGGGCGGTCGGGTATCTGGTGGGCGAGCCGAATCAGGGTCTGGCACAGATGTTCACGATGATGAACGAGGCGCGCATCGGCGTCGGCCTGGCCTCCACGGCGCTGGGCTACACCGGATACCTGAAGTCGCTCGAATATGCCCGCAGCCGCCCGCAGGGGCGTCCGGTGGCCGCGCGCGGCGGAGCCCAGGTGCCGATCATCGAGCACCCGGACGTGCGGCGCATGCTGCTGGCCCAGAAGTCCTATGCCGAAGGGGCGTTGGCGCTGCAGCTGTACTGCGGCACGCTGGTCGACGAACAGCGCACCGCGGCAACCGAATCCGAACGGGCCCGCGCGGGCACCCTGCTGCGCATCCTGACCCCGATCGCCAAGTCCTGGCCCAGCCAGTGGTGCCTGGCCGCCAACGATCTGGCCATCCAGATCCACGGCGGGGCCGGGTACACCCGCGACTACGACGTGGAACAGCACTATCGCGACAACCGGCTCAATCCGATTCACGAAGGCACCCACGGCATTCAGAGCATGGATCTACTGGGCCGCCAGGTCACCCTGGACAGCGGCGCGGCCCTGGCCGCCCTGCTCGACACCATGGCGGCGAGCATCGGCCGGGCCCGCGGCACCGGCGACCCGGAGCTGGCCGGGTTCGCCGACGCCCTGGAGGCGGCCACCGCGCGGCTGGCAGGCACCACGGCGGGTCTGTGGCGCGACGGCAATCCCGAGGCGGCGCTGGCCAATTCGGCGGTCTACCTCGAGGCGTTCGGGCACGTGGTGCTCGCCTGGATCTGGCTGGAGCAGGCGGTGACCGCGCACGGGCTGCCCGCGCGCGACGCGCAGCACCGGGATCGCGAGGCGTTCCTGCGCGGCAAGCGGCTGGCCGCCCGGTACTTCTTCCGCTGGGAACTGCCCCGCACCACACCGCAATTCGACCTGCTCGACTCCGGCGACCGCACCACGCTGGAGCTCGACGAGTCCTGGTTCTGAGCCGGGTAGCTGTTCGCGCTCCGCGAACAGCTCCCGCACCGGGTACCCCGGTACCGTACCGCCGCCGGCACGTGTCCCGAGGTCACGCCGGTCGCGATCAGGTCTCCGATCCACCCGCCTTGATTACGGTTTGCTGGCGTCCCGGCCTCGAGGATCAATCGTGGTGTGAGTGTCGGTGGCCGCGGGTAGTCTCCCGGTAGACAACTCGATCAGCGTGTTCGAACAGGAGGTGTCGCGCTCTCCTCTCTTCCGGAGAAAATGCAGGGCCCTATTCCCAAGACCTGTTCGCTTTCAGCGAAATCCCAGGTCGTGTTACTGAAAACACACGGGAAACTCAACGGGAACAAAGACCTCCTGCCGAACGTCTGACAGAGTAGTCATCAGCCACTGCTGGGAAGTAGCGGTAGCGAGGTTCGCGGGAAGGCCCGCGGACCCCCACACCAGGCGAACGGTGTGCGAACACCCGGAGCCAGGACGGAGGAGTCATGCCAGGAACCCTGACTAGCACCCCACTGACCGCGGTCGACCGTTGCGACCGCTGCGGGGCAGCTGCGCGCGTGCGCGCAACCCTTCCCGCAGGTGGAGAGTTGCTCTTCTGCCAGCATCACGCCAACGAGCACATGGACCGTCTTCGTGCGCTCGAGGCCGTGATCGACACGGAGTCGGCACCGGCGCTTTAACAGCTCCTCCAACCCGGAGGCAGTGGTACATCCTCCGGGGAGCCCGCTCGACAATTGAATCTTCCCAACAGAAAACCCGGCAGCGGGCGACCAGCAGGTCGCCCGCTGTTGCTGTGTCAGGGCATGCGAAGCGGTCATAGCGGAAGCGAATTGTATGTGCTGTGGGCCACATCCGTGGCCTGGGACACGCGAAACCCGCTGCGCGCAACGCGAGAATCGTCATGTGCACACAGCATGATCGACCCGGTACAACGGATGGGTGCCGCAGACCTCGCAAGCCACCTACCTGCAGGATCGACATATGTTCGCGCTCTGGACGTGGAACGGCCACGCCCCCGGACGCGCACCGAAGGACCTGGGCGAGGTGGAGACCCTCGCTCTGGCCGTTCCGGACCGTGACGGCATCGGCGTCACGGACGTGGAATGCGCTCTCGTAGAACCGGAACGGTTATTCACTCTTGCTATCGAAAACCCGGGGGAATCGATACAGCTGTTACGGGAAGCACTCGAGACGGACGTCGAGGCGCGGCGACTGCCCACGGCCGCGCACGCCGTGCCGAACGCGACCGGGACCGCCGTCGTGTCGGCGGGACGGACATTGCGGGCGTTGCGGGCGACCGTCACGCTCGGGGCGGAGCTGCGCTCGCAGTTGAAGGCGGAGCTGCGGCCGTATCAGGCGCGGGGCATCACCTGGCTGCACGAGACCACCGCGGCGCACGGCGGGGCGGTCCTCGCCGACGAGATGGGGCTGGGCAAGACCGTGCAGGCCATCGGGTATCTGCTCGGGAGGGCCGGGGACGGACCACAACTCGTGGTGTGCCCGACCTCGCTGGTGGGCAACTGGGCCCACGAGATCGAACGCTTCGCGCCCGGACTGCGGGCGATGGCCTGGAAGGGCGGGGAGCGGCCGGCGGCCGAGGCGGGGACCATCGTGGTGACCGGGTACCCGACGCTGCGCGGGCACGGGGAGGCGCTGGCCGGGCAGCGGTGGGCGAGCGTGGTTTTCGACGAGGCGCAGTTCCTGAAGAATCCGCTCACCCAGGTGGCGAAGGCGGCGCGGGCCATCGACGCCGACGCTCGGGTCGCGTTGACCGGTACACCGGTGGAGAACCACCTCGACGAGTTGTGGGCGCTGCTGAATCTGGTCGTGCCGCAGGAGTTCACGCACAAGGCGCAGTTCCGGCGGCGGTTCGTGCGGCCGATCAGCGAGGGGTCGGCGAACGCGGTGCTGCGGCTGCGCGACGCCCTCGAACCGATCGTGCTGGGGCGGCGCAAGTCCCAGGTGGCCGCCAGCCTGCCGCCCAAGATCCAGACCGATCTGGTATGCGATCTGACCGCCGAGCAGGAGCGGCTCTACGACCAGCTGCTGGATCGGGCCGAGGCGGCCGGTTTCGGCACCGGCACCCAGCGGCACACCCGGGTGCTGGCCGTGCTGACCGAGCTCAAGCAGGTGTGCAACCATCCGGGGCTGATCACCGGGGAGCTGGGCGAATTGGCCGGGCGGTCCGGCAAATTCGACGCCTGCTCCGACATTCTGGCCAGCAATCTCGAATCGGACGCGCCGACACTGGTGTTCACCCAGTACCGGCAGACCGGTGAGCTGCTGGTGCGGCACTGCGCTGAGGAGTTCGGGGTCACCGTGCCGTTCTTCCACGGCGGGCTCGACCAGCGGCAGCGCGGCGAGATCGTCGCCGACTTCCAATCCCCGGACGGCCCACCGATATTGGTGCTCAGCCTGCGGGCGGCGGGCACCGGCCTGACCCTGACCCGCGCCGCCGACGTCATCCACTTCGACCGCTGGTGGAATCCCGCCGTCGAGGCCCAGGCTTCCGACCGCGCCCACCGCATCGGCCAGACCCGCACCGTCACCGTCACCACCCTGACCTCGGGCACCACCATCGAGGAACACATCGCGGGCATGCACGACCGCAAATCCGCCCTCACCGACCTCACCGACGCCGCGGGCGTCGCCGAACTCTCGCGACTCGACGACGAACGCCTGATGGAACTGCTACGCCGAAAGCGGGGGAACTGACATGCCCGACAACGAATTCGGCTACACCGCCTGGGGCCGCGACTGGCTCCGCCTCGCCGAACCCCTCCGCCTCACCAAACCCGAACCCCTCCTCCCCCGCGCCCGCAGCATCGCCCGCAACAACGGCGTCCGCACCGAAATCGAGGGCACGGTAGTCCGATCCCACATCCATCGCGGCACCGAAGCCTCGGTAACCCACCTGGAACTGACAACCTTCCCCCGCACCACCATCGAAGCCCTCGCCGCGCTGCTCCCCGCCGACACCCTCACTCTCAGCGACGACCTCCACGCCGCCGCCGTAGCCGCCGGAATCTCGCTGACCCCGATCCTCGCCGGCTCGGACTGCTCCTGCCGAGCCCGCAACCCCCGCTGTCTCCACATGCTCGCCACCTGCTACGCAGTAGTTCGCCTCATCGACGAGACCCCCTGGCTGGCCCTCGATCTCCAGGGCTACCGCAGCACCCCGCCACCCCCCGACACCGACATGCCCGTCTCGATCCCCCGCTGGACCCCCATCGACGCCCTCGACCCGGCAACCTATTTCGGCTGACCGGACCCGATCCGCCACGATCAGGATCGCTGACGTGCGCACGGCGGGGCTGTCGTACCTGGCCGTTACGGTCGGCACATGGCGATCTCCACGTACTCGTTCACGGCCGAGCTCTGGGAGTGGGAGGCTCGCGCCTCGTGGTTCTTCGTGAGCCTGCCCGAGGCCGTCGCCGATGAGATCGAGGCGCGGTACGGCCATACCGCCAAGGGATTCGGGTCGATCAAGGTGAAGGTCACCGTGGGCGGCAGCCGGTGGTCCACCTCGATCTTTCCCGATCGCACCACCTATGTGATGCCGGTGAAGAAAGCGGTCCGGGTCGCCGAGGAGTTGGAGGTCGGCGACCCGGTGCAGGTCGAGCTACGCATCGTGTAGGTCAGAGGCGGCGGAGGGCCGCGATGCGTTGGGAGAGTTGGTCGGCGGTGGCCAACGCGGTTGGGGGGCCGCCGCATTCGCGGCGTAGGTCGCCGTGGATGACGCCGTGGGCCTTGCCGGTGCGGTGGTGGTGCATGGCGACGAGGCTGTTGAGTTCGCGGCGGAGTTCGGAGAGGCGGTCGGAGGTGGCGGCGCGTTCGGCGGCGGCCTCGACCGACGGGCCGGTGGGGGCCGCGGCGGCGGCGCTGCGTTCCTGGAGTTGGCGGGACTGGCGTTCGCGGAGCAGGGCGCGCATCTGGTCGGCGTCGAGGAGGCCGGGGATGCCGAGGTAGTCGGCTTCCTCGTCGCTGCCGGCGAAGGTGGCGGTGCCGAAGGAGTCGCCGTCGTAGATGACCTGGTCGAGTTCGGCGTCGGCGGCCAGGGCGACGAACTTCTTCTCCTCCTCGCCGGGCTCGTCCTTCTGCTTGTTGGCGTCGATGAGCAGTTCGTCCTCGAGGGCGTTGGCCTCGCGGTGCGGTTTGCCGATGACGTGGTCGCGCTGCAGTTCCAGCTGGGCGGCAAGATCCAGCAGGACCGGCACCGAGGGCAGGAAGACGCTGGCGGTCTCACCGGCCTTGCGGGCACGCACGAAACGGCCGATGGCCTGCGCGAAGTACAGCGGAGTCGACGCCGAGGTGGCGTAGACGCCGACGGCCAGGCGCGGCACGTCGACACCCTCGGACACCATGCGCACCGCGACCATCCACGGGTCGGTGTTGTTGCTGAAGGCGCCGATGCGGTCGGAGGAGTCCGGGTCGTCGGAGAGCACGATGGTCGGCTTGGTGCCCGAAATGTGTTCCAGCAGTTCGGCGTAGTCGCGCGCCTTGTCCTGGTCGGTGGCGATGACCAGGCCGCCCGCGTCGGGCATGCCGGTGGCGCGCAGCTGGCGCAGGCGGGTGTCGGCGGCGGTGAGCACCTTCGACATCCAGTCGCCGGCGGGGTCGAGGGCGGTGCGCCAGGCGCGGGCGGTCTGCTCGGCGTTCAGCGGTTCACCGAGACGGGCCGAGTACTCCTCGCCCGCGCTGTCGCGCCAGTGCGCCTCGCCGGAGTAGGCGAGGAAGACCACGGGTCTGACGACGCCGTCGGCCAGCGCCTCGGAGTAACCGTAGGTGTGGTCGGCGCGCGACTTCTCGAAACCGGACTCGTCGCGCTCGTAGGTGATGAACGGGATCTTCGAGTCGTCGGACCGGAACGGGGTACCGGTCAGATGCAGGCGGCGGGTGGCGTCGCTGAACGCCTCCTCGACGGCCTCGCCCCAGCTCTTGGCGTCACCGGCGTGGTGGATCTCGTCCATGATCACCAGCGTCTTGCGGTTCTCGGTGCGCACCCGGTGCTTGAACGGGTGCGAGGCGATCTGCGCGTAGGTGACCACCACGCCGTGATAGTCCGAGGAGGTGGACCCGGTCGAGTTGGAGAAGTTCGAGTCCAGCTGAATCCCGTTGCGCGCGGCCGAGGCCGCCCACTGGTGCTTGAGGTGCTCGGTGGGCGCGACCACTGTCACCTGGTCGACCGTGCGGTCGTTCAACAGCTCGGCAGCCACCCGCAACGCGAAGGTCGTCTTACCCGCGCCGGGCGTGGCGACGGCAAGGAAATCGCGTGGCTTGGCTGTCAGATACTTGGTTAGTGCCCTGCGCTGCCATGCACGTAATGAACCGCCACCACCCGAAGTCACTCGGTAGAGAGTAGCGATCCATCCCGACAGCTTTCCAATCCGACACAGTGGGTTCGAGTGCGCCACGACACATTGCGGGTCCGCTCCCATTCGAACCGCTGGTAGGCGATGCTTAGGCCACGATGAACGCGCACGACGAATCTCCGCAACACGCCGACGCGCCCGCGCCCGCAGCGCCCGTCGTGCTCGCCGCCACCCGCTGGGGCCGCATCCGCCAGCTCGTGGTGCACACCGCGGTGAAGGCGTGGGACGATTCCATCTTCAACAAGTCGGCGGCGGCCGCGTTCTGGCAGACGCTCTCGCTCGCGCCGCTGCTGCTGGGTCTGCTGGGCAGCCTCGGTTACGTCGGGCACTGGTTCGGGCCGAACACCGTGGGCATCGTGCAGTCCAAGATCGTGGCGTTCGCGCGGAAGGCGTTCAGCCCCAGCGTGGTCGACAGCCTGGTGCAGCCGACGGTGAACGATGTGCTGCAGCGCGGGCACGGCGGGGTGGTGTCGGTGGGTTTCGTGCTGTCGCTGTGGGCCGGTTCGTCGGCGATGGCGACCTTCGTCGACGCGATCACCGCCGCGCACGGGCAGGCCACGGCCCGCCATCCGGTCTGGCAGCGCATCTTCGCCCTGCTGCTGTATGTGGCCTTTCTGATCATCGCCGTGCTGGTGCTGCCCCTGATCGCCCTGGGCCCCACCATCATCGGCCGGGTCCTGCCCCACACCTGGCGGGAGCCAGGCCTGCGCCTGATCGACACCTTCTACTACCCGGGCACCGGTCTGTTGCTGATCGTCGGTCTGACCTTCCTCTACAAGACGGCCCTGCACCGCACCCTCCCCTGGCACCGCCTGTTCGGCGGCGCTCTCGTCGCGGGCGTCTTCTTCATGGCCGCCAGCGAGGGCCTGCGCCGCTACCTGACCTGGGTCACGCGGACCGGCATCTCCTACGGAGCGCTCGCCGCTCCGATCGCCTTCCTGCTGTTCACCTTCTTCCTGGCGTTCGCGATCATCCTCGGGGCCGAATTCAATGCCAGCGTGCAGGAGTTCTGGCCCGCCCGGGCCACCCGCCTCGCCCAGATCCGCGCCTGGTGGCGAGACCGCCGCCACCGCGACACCGCGACGACCACACCGATGCCCTCGATCGCGCCCGCGCCTGCGCCGAAGGATCCGCCCGCACCCGCGACTCCGCCCCGGTCGCCGTCAGTGCGAACCAACTCCCCGACCACCTGATTGGTCTCGCGCCGCGCGGCGGGTGAGGATCGCTGTATGTCGAACGAACTCGGGGAGTTTCTGCGGGCCTGCCGGGCGGCCCGACGTCCCGACGAGGTCGGGCTGGTCTCGCACGGCCGACGCCGGGTCGCGGGGCTGCGGCGCGAGGAGGTCGCCGAGCTCGCCGCGATGAACATCGACTACTACACCCGGCTCGAGCAGGGACGGGAGCGCCGACCGTCGGCGCAGATGCTGGAGGCGCTCAGCGGTGCGCTGCGGTTGAACGAGGAGGTGCGCGACCACCTGTATCGCCTCGCGGGTGTCGCGCCGCCCGGGCGGCGGCCGCGTCCGGACGAACCGGTCGGCCCGGCGCTGCGTCACCTGCTCGACAGCTATCCGGCCGCGCCGGCGCTGGTGTTGAACCCGGCCATGGACATTCTCGCCACCAATGCCGTGGCGGACGCGTTCTTCTCGAGCTTCGCGTGCCGGGACAACATGGCGCGGATGATCTTCCTCGAACCGGACGCGCCCCGATTCTGCGTCGACTGGGACTGGACGTGCCGAGCCATCGTGGCGGGCTTCCGGCAGGCGGGCGCGCTCTATCCGGAGGACGCACGCCTGGCGGAAGTGATCGCCGAACTCGTCGGAGCCAGTACCGAATTCGCCGAGCTGTGGCATTCCTACACGCTGTGCAACGCGACGACCGAGCCCCGGGAGTTCCTGCACCCCGAGGTCGGTCAGCTCCTGCTGACCTACGAATCCTTCGATGTGCGCGGCAGCGCGGGCCGTCGACTGATGGTCTATCACGCCGAGCCCGGCAGCCCCACCGCCGCCGCCCTGGCCCGGCTGGGCTGAGACAGGGTGCAGCGCACCCAGGCAACCGGGTGTTCGGGCTGCCTATCGTCTCCGATCGTGAATCCACTCGCCCGTACGCACCGGATCGCCTCGACCGCCGCGGCGCTGCTCGCCCTGGCGGCGACCGGTGTCGCGCTCCCGGGAACCGCACGATCCCAACCGATCTCGTGCCCGGCTGTCACGGTGACCACCGTCGCCACCGCCACGATCCCGTTCGCCGACTGGGCCGAGAATCTCGGTTTCGACGCCCAGGGCAACCTGTGGGTCGCCCGGCTGTACCGGAACGTGGTGCAGCGCCTGGACAGCGCGGGCCGGGTCACCGCGACCGTGCCGGTCGCCTCCCCCGGCGCGATCCGCCTCGGCCCCGATCATCTCCTGTACGTCGTCTACGGCGACAACTCGCTGAACTTCCTGCCGGGCGCCCACGACAGCGGTGTCGTCCGTTTCGATCCGACCGCCGACGCGCCGGTCCCCGAGACCTTCGTCAATGGCTTGACCATGGCCAATGGCGCCGCGTTCGACCCCGAGGGCAACCTCTACATCGCCGACACCGGGAAGGGCGTGGTCCGGGTCCGCCCCGACGGCACGGTGGACACCCAGTGGTCCGCGCAGGCGGAACTGTTCGGCGTCAACGGCCTTGCCGTCCAGGGTGATTCCGTCTACACCACGGTCTACCTCACCCCGCAGGGCAAACTGCTCCGCATCCCGATCGCCGCCCCGGCCCGCCGAACCACCGTCATGGACACACTGCTCGCCGACGATCTGACGCCCGGCCCCGACGGCTACCTCTACACCGCCACCAGCTCCGGCACCCTCCTCCGCACAAACCCCGGCACCCACGCCAGCTGCCCCCTGCTCACCGCTGACCCGCTCTCCGCCGTAGCGCCCGTCCCCGACTCCGACCGCGACCTCGTGCTCGCAACCGGCCGCGGCGACGTCCTACGCGTCCACCTCGACCCGCAACCTGCCTGATCCCGCCCCTACCGGAATCATCGATCCGGGTCCCGGCGTTCACTCGTAGAGTGAGATCACGAAATCGCCGAGTGCATCAGGATGGGGACTCATGACAGACCAGCTGACGATCATGGCTGTGCACGCGCATCCGGATGACGAGGTGCTCAGCACCGGTGGGGTTTTCGCGCGGTACGCGGCCGAGGGGATTCGGACCGTGTTGGTGACCTGTACGAATGGGGAACAGGGCGATGCGCCGGGTGGGGTGAAGCCCGGGGAGCCGGGGCATGATCCGAGCGCGGTGCGGGCGCAGCGGCTTTCGGAGTTGCGGGAGTCGGCGCGGCTGTTGGGGATCGAGCAGGTGGAGCTGCTGGGGTATCGCGATTCGGGGATGGACGGCTGGGATGGCAATCGGGACCCGGAGGCGTTCTGGAACATTCCCGTCGAGCGGTCGGCCGCGCGGCTGGAGGATCTGATGAGGCACTACCGCCCGCAGGTCGTCGTCACCTATGACGAGAACGGTCAGTACGGCCATCCCGACCATATTCAGGCCAACCGCATCACGCTGGCGGCGGCCGCGGCCACCGGGATTCCGGACAAGCTCTACTACACCGCGATTCCACGCGAGAGCTCGCAGGAGATGTTCAAGACGCTGCGGGCGCAGGGCATGCTCGACTTCGACCCGCCGGCGGACTTCGGCATTCCGATGGATCGGATCACCACGGTGGTGGATGTCGCCCCTTACGCGCAGCAGAAGATCAAGGCCCTCGAGGCGCACGCCAGCCAGAGCGACAGCGTGCCGTTCCTGAACATGCCCGCCGAACTGCAGCAGCTGATGTTCTCCAGCGAGAGTTTTCTGCGGCACGCCAATCGCGTCACGGCCGCCCCGGACCGGGAGACCGACCTCTTCGCCGGTCTCCGCTGAGTTCGCTTACGGCACAGCGCGTCAGCCGCCCGTGGCGTCGCGGCGGACGGCGGTGACGGCCTTGCGGGCGGCGACCTGGACGGGATCCCAGACCGGGGAGAAGGGCGGGGCGTAGCCGAGGTCGAGGGCGACGATCTGGTCGACGGTCAGGCGGGCGGTGAGCGCCACGGCGGCGATGTCGATGCGCTTGCCCGCTCCTTCGCGGCCGACGATCTGGACGCCGAGCAGGCGGCCGGTGCGGCGTTCGGCCAGCATCTTCACCGTCATGGGGGTGGTTCCGGGGAAATAGCCGGAGCGACTGGTGGATTCGATGGTGACGGTGACGAACTGCAGTCCGACCGCCCGCGCGTCGCGTTCCCGCAGACCGGTGCGGGCGACCTCCAGATCGCAGACCTTGCTGACCGCGGTGCCCACCACCCCGGGGAAGGTGGCGTAGTCGCCGCCGACGCCGGAACCGATGATCTGCCCATGCTTGTTGGCGTGCGTGCCGAGCGGAATATGGCGTTCGGTGCCGGAGACCAGGTCGAGCACTTCCACGCAATCGCCTCCCGCCCAAATGTTCTCGTGCCCGCGCACCCGCATGGCGAGATCGGTGAGCAGTCCGCCGGACGCGCCCAGCGGGAGTCCGGCCGCGCGGGCGAGGTCGGTGGCGGGCCGCACACCGATGCCGAGAACCACCACGTCGGCGGGATATTCGGCGTCGGTGGTGGCGACGGCGGTGACCCGGCCCCGCTCGTCGGTGCGTACGGCTGTCAGCTCGGCGTTGCCGACGATCTGAATTCCCATGCCCTGCATGGCTTTACGGATCAACACACCCATATCGGGATCGAGCGTGGACATGGGTTCGGCACCGCGATTGATCATGGTGACCTGGAATCCCCTGTTGATCAACGCTTCTGCCATCTCCACGCCGATGTAGCCCGCGCCCACCACCACCGCGCGGCGGCCCGGATTCGATTCGAGCGTGTCGATGAGCGCCTGCCCGTCATCGAGCGTCTGCACTCCGTGTACGCCGTCCGCGTCGATGCCCGGCAGGTCGGGCCGGATCGGCGTGGCACCCGTGGCGAGCACGAGTTTGTCGTAGCCGGTCCAGCTTTCGTTCCCGGACTCGAGGTCGCGGGAGCGCACTCGCTGCCCGGCGACATCGATCTCCACGACCTCGTTGCGCATGCGCAGATCGATATCGCGCGCCCGATGTTCGGCGGCCGTCCGCGCGATGAGCGCGTCCGGCCCGGCGACGTCCCCGCCCACCCAGTACGGAATCCCGCACGCCGAATACGACGTGAAATGCCCGCGCTCGAACGCGACGATCTCGAGCTCCCCCGGCCCCTTCAATCTCCGCGCCTGCGACGCCGCCGCCATCCCCGCGGCATCCGCGCCAACGACCACCACCCGCTCGCTCATGGCTCGAGGGTAGTTGCCCGGGCTGTCAATCCGGTTCGGGGAGGGTTCGGGGTAGTCCGAAACGCGTCATGAGGGTGGTGTTGCTGAAGCCCGTCATGGCGGTGACGTGATCGCCGTCGGTGTCGATGACCAGCAGGGTGTAGGCGTGGTGGACACCGGTGTGGGGGTCCGCGACATACAGGCCGAAGGCGTGCTGACCGTTGGCTCGGGTGGGCACCACGCGGTAGGTGCGGCCAGGCCGGAAGACGACGGCGGCGAAGAGCCGCCGGGCCGATTCGATGCCGTGGTACTCCAGCATGACCGGGGGCATGGCGAGCCTGACGTCGGTGACGAGCAGTGCGATCAACGCGTCCAGGTCGGCGCGTTCCAGTGCCTCGGTGAGCCGGGCGACGAGCCGGTGCTCGGCGGCGGTGTCGGGTCGGCGGGCGAGCGGGCGACCGGTGCCCGCCAGGTGGTCGTCGACGGTGGCGCGGGCGCGTTTGAGGGCGCTCTGCACCGATTCCGCTGTGGCATCGAGCATCTGGGCGGCTTCGGACGCGTGGTAGCCGAGCACGTCGCGCAGCACGAGCACGGCGCGCTGGCGCGGGGGCAGCAGTTGCAAGGCGGTGATGAAGGCCAGCGAGATGGCCTCGGTGGTCTCGTAGCGGGCTTCCGGTCCGGGACGCTGGTCGGCGAGCAGGACGTCGGGGTAGGGCTCCAACCAGGGCGGGGCGTCACCGGTGCCGGTGGGTTCGGGCAGAGGGACCTCCGGCAGCGCGTGCGCGGTGCGGGGGCGGCGGCTGTCGGCGCGCAGCATGCTCAGGCACCGATTGGTCGCGATCTTGTAGAGCCAGGTCCGCAGTGAGGACCGCTGGCCGAATTCGCCGAGATTGCGCCAGGCGGACACGAGGGTCTCCTGGAGTGCGTCCTCGGCGTCCTGCAGGGATCCGAGCATGCGGTAGCAGTGCACCTGCAACTCGTGGGCGTGCGCCTGGACCAGATCGCGGAACGCGTCGTGGTCACCGGCCCGAGCCCGGGCGATCAGATCCGTCGTGTCCTCCATCGACATGCGTCCTCGCCTTCCTCTTCTCGCGGGCAGCATTCGGCGCACCCGTACATGCAGACGCCGCCGATGCGGCGAATTGGGCGGTGCCCGCACGCCCAATTTCCTTGCCGCCCCGGCGTCTACCCGAATGCAAGCAACAACGAACACTGGAGGACCCCGTGGGCAAGATCGTCATCACCACCAATGCCACCCTCGACGGCGTGGTCGAAGACCCCGACGGCAAGGAAGGGTTCGACCGCGGCGGCTGGTTCTACCGCTTCGGCGAGGCCGACGTCGCCGCCTGGGACGCCCTTTCGACCAGGCAGGCCATCGACGCCGACGCGCTCCTGCTGGGCAGGCGAACCGACACCTGGTTCGGCGTCCGGGAACGCCCCGGCGAATGGCAGGACCGCGTCCTGGCCATGCCGAAGTACGTCGTCTCCACGACCGGCGACAGCCCCGCCCGGCCCAACTCCACCGTCCTCAACGGTAATGCGGTGGAGCAGATCTCAGCCCTCAGAGCCGAGGTCGACGGCGAGATCCTCGTCTACGGCAGCTACACCCTCATCCACACCCTGATCGAACACCATCTGGTCGACGAACTCCGTCTCTGCGTCTTCCCCGTCGTCCTGGGCTCGGGCCGACGCCTTTTCGACGACCTCACCGAACCCCACCCGATGCACCTCACCGACCTCCGCCGCATAGGCGACGGAATCATGTTCTACACCTACGAATTCGAGAAGAGCTGAGCTGAGGCTGTGCGACCCGGCCACCTTTGACCGAACTCGCGGCCGGCGGATCATGAAGGGTGATGGTCGGCGCGGGATCTCTTCCGCGCCGACCCGCCCGGGCATGCGCTGGGCTATGGCGGCTGAGAGCCGAGGTACGAGGAGTGTCATGGTGCGCGAACCGGTGTTCGATGTGCTGACCGCGCTGGTCCGCGGGGTGTTCCGGGCGCAGGGTCTGCGGGTGGACATCGATGGGCAGGAGCATGTTCCGCGCAGCGGCGGGGCGGTCCTGGCGGTCAATCACACCGCCTACCTGGACTTCATGGAGGTCGGGCTGGTGGGCCGCAATTCCGGCCGGAACGTGCGCTACATGATGAAGGCCGAGCTCGAGCACGGCATCGTCGGCTGGCTGATGAAGCAGTGCAAGGCGATCGGTGTGGACCGTGGCCACGGTGCGGAATCCTACGAGCGCGCGGTGACCGCGCTGCGGGACGGCGAGATCGTGGTGGTCTACCCCGAGGCCACCATCAGCCGCAGTTTCGAGCTGAAGGAATTCAAATCCGGCGCGGCTCGCATGGCGATCGAGTCCGGCGCCCCGATCATCCCGATGACGATCTGGGGCGCACACCGCATCTGGACCAAAGACATCCCCAAACACCTCGGCCGCCACCACTTTCCCATCCACATCCGCATCGGCGAGCCCCTGTACGCCCCCGCCGACACCCCCACCACGCCCGAGGCCCTCACCGCCGAATTGCGTTCACGCATGGCAGATCTCCTGACCCGAGCCCAACAGCACTACGACATGCCACCCGCCGCCCCCTGGGTCCCCGCCCGCCTCGGCGGCACCGCCCCCACCCCCGAACAGGCCACCCTCCTCGACCGCGAAGAACTGGCACGCCGCCGCGCCGCAGCCCAACGTCGCCGCTGATCGGCTACTCCAGGAAGGTCACAGTTTCGGCGTGCGGAGCCCGAGGCATGGCGGGGTGGGTCGATTCCTTGTCCGCATAGCCGATGGACATGCCGCAGAACAGGATTCGTTCGGTCGGCGGCGAGATCACCGCGCTCACGGTGCGGTGGTATTCTGCCCAGGCGATTTGAGTGCAGCTGTGCAACCCTTCGGCGCGCAGCAGCAGCATCACCGTCTGGAGATACATCCCCGCATCGGCCCATTGCGGAGCCGGCATATCACGGTCCAGGTAGCAGAACAGCGCTGTCGACGCCCCGAAGCAGTTCCAGTTCTCGGCCCGAACCCGCGCCCGGGCCGATGTGTCGGCGGCGGCGATGCCGAGTGCCCCGTAACGGCGAGCGCCCATATCCGCCAGACGCTCCCGATACGGCGACCCGAGCTGCGGCGGATAGAACGCGAACTCGCGCTCATCGCCGGAATCGCCCCCGGCCACGCGCTCGGCGATCCGCTTCTTCAACTCCGCCAGCCGATCACCGCGCAGAACATAGATATGCCACGGCTGCAGATTCCCGCCCGACGGTGCTCGCGCAGCAGCATTCAGCACCCTGTCGAGGACACTCCGGGGCACGGGATCCTCGGAGAACGCACGAATCGACCGCCGGCTCCGCACAGCCTCATAGACATCCATTTCGCCGATCGTATTCGGCCAGGAGTCATGTTCTGCCACTCGACTGTTCGACTGAGTCCATCTGAATGGCAAGCAAATCAGCAAGGTAAACTGCACAGTCTTACTGTCTATCTTGCTGTGAGGTATCGATGGAAACCGTGCATTCGCGGGTCGGTGGGCGGCGGCGGTCGTTCGCGCTGCGACTCCCGGCCACCGCAAGCTCGCAGGTGCCGCTGGTGTTGGTGTTGCACGGGAACCGGTCGTCGGTGTTCGGACCGATTCAGCGGCTGGCGGATTCGAGAGCGCAGCGGGTGTACGGGTTCGGGGCGTGCGCGGATCGGCATGGGATCGCGGTGGCCTACCCGAATGCCCGCGGCGGCGCGTGGGCGGACGGGCGCGGCGTAACCCGCAGCGACACACAGGGTGTGGACGATGTCGCGTTCCTGCGGGCAGTCGCCGAGTGGTGTGCCGATCGGTACGGGGCCGGACACGCCGGAGTCATGGTGGCGGGCATATCGAACGGCGCGTTCATGGCACACCGAATGGCACTGGAAGCCTCGGACCTGGTGGCGGCCATCGGCGCGATCGCGGGCGGGCTCCCGGCCGCGATCGCCGACTCACGCCCGACCCACGCGGTCTCCGCGCTGTTGATCAACGGCACCGCCGACCGGATAGTCCCGATCGAGGGCGGGCATTCGCGACGCCGCGCCCCGGACGGCCGGCCGCGAGGCCGAACCCTCTCCTTGGCCGAAACAGCCCGCCGCTGGTCCGAATTCGATCGATGCACGACCGCGGAGACCATCGAAGAACAACCGTCAGGCCCCGGCCCCGACGATCTCGCCGTCACCCGCCGCATCACCACCGGCGGAGTCGGCCGGACCCGAGTAGAGGCATGGACCATTCACGGCATGGGCCACACCTGGCCCGGCGCCCCCGTCCCCGCCGCCCTCGAACGGGCACTTGGCAAGAGCCCGAGCAACGTCGACGCAGCAGAAGCCCTGTGCCGCTTCGCCATTCCCCTCCTCGAACCAGCCGAGCACCGCCGCATTCCGGACTGACTCCCTGCCGCCAGCCGGTTGATCTCAGCGAGCCGCACCACCGAAGGCCGCACCAGTTGGTCATGGGCCTGAACGTGCACTCAGACACCGAAACTGACGGAAAGCCGCCTTCCGGCAGCGAATTGTGCACGAATAGGCCCACCCACCGCACCGATTCCCCGTCGATCAGCAGGTGGGTGCAGGCGGTGGTTGCGGCCGTCTAGCGGTCGGCGGTGCGGGCCTTGGCTATCGAGCGGCGGAAGAAGGGGCGGGCCAGGTCTTCGGGGAGGTTGGCCCAGAGGAGGAAGAAGCGGGTCAGGGGGTCGGTGGTGATGTGGTGGTGGTTGCGTTCCAAGCCTCGGAGGGCGGCTCGGGCGACGGTTTCGGCGGGGAGGGGTTTGATGGAGCCGGTGATGGCCTTGGTTTCGGGGGGTTTGCGGAGGTTTTCGCGGGTCAGGCCGGGGGTGTCGGTGTCGGCGGGGTAGAGGACGGCGACGTGGACGCCGGTGGGGTCGGTTTCGTAGCGGAGGCAGAGGGCCAGTTGGCGGATGCTGGCCTTGGTGGGGCCGTAGCTGGTGTAGCCGGCTATGCCGAGGAAGGCGGAGGTGGAGCTGATCAGGAGGATTCGGCCGCTGCGGCGTTCGGTCATGCCGGGGAGGACGGCGCGGATGGCGTGGACGGAGCCGAGGTAGTTGGCGGTGATCTGGGTGTCGAATTCGTCGGGGTCGATGTCGAGGAAGCGGCCCGGGAGGGTGAGGCCGGCGCAGCAGGCCAGGACGGTGCACGGGCCCTGGCGGTGTTCGAGTTCCTTGATGGCGGTGGTGAGTTCGTCGCGCTGGGTGACGTCGGCGGTGGCCCACTGCGCGCCGATGGTCTCGGCCCGCTCACGCAGGGGGTTGCGGCGGCGCGCGAGGATGGAGACGGCCGCGCCACGGCGGGCGAAGGCCTCGGCGACGGCCGCGCCGATGCCTTCGGAGCCGCCGGTGACGATCACGTGTTCGGAGGTCCAGTCGAAGACCATGGGGCGCTCAACTTCCGTTCGCGATGAGCTCGGTGATGCGGTCGCGCCAGAGCTGATAGGTGGCGGCGGTGCCGTCGACGGCCAGATCGACCTGCGACTTCTCCAGGACGGTCTCGACTTCGTCGAGCGTGCGGCCGCCGCAGAAGGTGCGCACCACGGCCTCGGTGTAGGTATCGACGCTCTCGGTCTCCAACCGGATCTTGGTGACCATGGCCGCGCCGAGCCCGAGCAACTTCGCGTGTTCGCCCGCGGCGGTGCGGAGTTCGTCCAGGTCGTGCTGGTCCACGCCGCCCGCGAAGGTGACCGCGATGCCCACCCCGCTCCACAGATCGCGGTGACGGCTCGGATCGAACTGACCGATCAGCCGCAGCAGTCCGGCGGGCGAGCCGCCGCCCACGAACCACAGCGCCCGCCCGATCCCCTGGTCGGCGATGCGCAGCACCTGCGCGCGATCACCCATCCAGCGCGGGTACCGGGTATCGAACCGCTGCTGCCGCACGTACTTCTGGGTGTGGAAGAACGCCTTGTAGAACCCGTACCCGTCCACGGCCAGCCACCGGTACAGCGGATGTTTGGGAAACAGCTTCTGCCACCGGAACTTCGGAATGCGCGCCAAGGCCATGCCGACACCCGGATACATCGGGAAGTGGAAGTTCTCCGCGTTCTCGAACAGGTCGGCGGCGCGGTGTCCGGGCGAGAGCGCGTCGAGGGCGGTGAGCCCGACCGCGGCCCCTTCGAAGGCGAACCCGCGATAGCGCGCGGGCACCGGCTGCAGGGCGGCGATGATCTCGGCATTGCTGGAACTCCGCACGGCGGTGTTGATTCCGCCGACGAGGTGCAGGGTCACCCGCTCGAGCTCGAGCGCGGTCGTCTCGCTGGGCCGCTCGAATCCGGCCATGACTCTGCGGATCTCGGCATCCTTGGGTGCGAATATGAAGGCGCGCAGTGGACCTATGGGCGATGGCATGAGCGATCTCCGTTCTGCGATGGAATCAATCGGCAGTAGTTGCCGTCGAGAAAGGCCAGCGCCCCGGGACCGGAGTCGAGGTGGCGCTGGGCGGCGAGTACCTCACCGAGGATGATGCTGTGGTCTCCGCTGTCGTGGACGTCGGCGAGCTTGCACTCCAGCCCCGCCATCGCCCCGGCCAGCATCGGTGCCGCGGTGTGCGGGCCGGGAATCCATTCCCCCGCCCCGAATTGCGCCGCGCCGTCGGGCCGCTCGGTCGCGGCGAACCAGCGGGCGATGGGCTCCTGGTCGGCCGACAGCACCGACACCGCGAACGCCCCGGCCTCGCGAATCGTGCGGTGCAGACGCGCTTTTCGCGCGACGCACACGAGGATCAGCGGAGGCTCGAGCGAAACCGAGGTGAACGCGTTGGCGGTCATGCCGTGCGGCCGCGGGCCGCCGGTGGTGACCACCGTGATACCGGTGGCGAAGGCGCCGAGCACCCGGCGCAGCTCGGCGCCCGCGATCATGATCGCGCCGTCGTGTTCAGCGAATGATCCCTGAGTACAACAGATTCCGGGGCAATGGCGGGTGCGGGTTCGCCGTCGGTCTGCCGCCCACGCCACCATTCGGCGATTCCCCGTGCCCACCAGAACACCCCGCGGCAGGCGCAGGTGATGGACACGGCGAGGAACAGCCCGTACGCGATGTGGAACACCATGCAGAGCCCGTACAGCGCGCCGACGGAAGCGCCGAACATGATCTGCTGCCGTTTCCCGGTCGGCGTGGTCGCCGGATCGGTGACCATGTAGTTGGTGAACAGGATGAACGCCAGCCCGGTCATCGGCGCGAGCGCGGCCAGCATCGAGATGTTGGGTTCGAACCAGCCGCGCAGGACGGCCTGCAGCGCGAAGGCCGCCAGCCAGGTGAGGATCAGCGGCATCTTCAGTGTCAGTTTGGCATTGAGCAGGGTGCCGGTCATGAGCAGCCCGACTACCACGAACCATCGCAGCGCACCGTGCAGATGCTCGGTGAAGTGGTAGGGCGGTGCGACCGCCATCATGGGAAACAGCAGGGCGCACACCACGATCCCGAAATTCGACGGGTTCATGAAGTGCTTCATCTTCCCGTTGATCTTCGCGCGCAGCACCCATTTCGCGCCGACGGCGACGGTCACGCCGAACAGCACCGGCAGCAGTTGGTTGTGCGCGTACATCAGGAAGTTGAACGCCAGCCCGGTGATGTGGGCGGGCAGCAGGAACACGACCAGCCCGCGCAACCCGTTGCCCCGGTAGGCCGCCGGACGCTGATACGCCCACGCCGCCAGGGTTTCCAGCAGCAGTTCCACGGTGTAGGCGGTGCCCACGGCCAGGAACGGCCACAGCCACGGCTGTTCGAACCCGAGCAGCGGATAGCCGACGACGTTGAAGAACGTGATCGACATGGCGAAGTTCCGCAATGCCAGATACCGCGGATCCTTGGTCGGCGCGGGCTTTTCGACCCACTCCTTGGCGAATTCGGAGCCCGACTTCTGCAGGGCCGCGATACGGGCGGCGGTGGCGACGCCCTGACCGTCCGCGTGCCCGTTCCCCTCCGCGTGGCCGTTGCCCTCCACGTGCCCGTTGCTTTCGGCGTGCCCGTTGTTTTCGGCGTGGCCGTTGGTTTCCGCGTGGCCGTTGCTTTCCGGATGTCTTTCGTCGCTCATCCCTTGACCTCCTGCGCGTCCGCGGTGAGTTTCACGTTGTGCCAGCCCGGCGCGAGCTTGATGGTCTGCTCGTGCGAGCCCCCGTTCGCGTCACGCCACCGCAGCAGCACGTCCAGCGGGGTGTTCGGATCGATCTGACCGAGTCCGATGTGGACCTCGAGCGCGCGTTTGCCGGTGTGCCCGCTGCCGCCGTCGAGGTGACCGATGTGCAGGCGGCCGTCCGGGGTGCGGACCTCGACCTGCGTGTCCACCGCCGGGACGCCGAGAATCGGCTTGCCCGAGATGGACGTGGTGACATCGGTGCCCGGATACGTCGGCTTGAACAGCTTGAGCCCCAGGAACTGTCCAGCATCCGCGGCCCGGTTGTTGTGGTAGTAGGACGGGTCCCCCCACTGCCGGGCCACGGCGATACTCAGCGCACCGTTCCCGGAGGTGTCCCCGACGGCGATGCCGCGGGAGGGAACCGGCGTGTCCATGCCGAGCGCGTGGGTGAGGTTGACGAACTTCCCGTTCCCGTCGGGCGCGTAGAAGGCGACCGGGTCGCTGCCGGCGAGATCGGCGTCGGGCCCGATGATGGGCCAGGCGTAGGGATACTTCACCAGGTCGTCGTTCATGGTGCCGATTTCCTGGATCTGGGGCCAGCGGTTGACCTTGCCCTTGATCATGCCGTTGGCCTGGACGAGTTCGTTGTGGCCGCTGTTGTTGAAATCGCCGAGTTTGGCGTCCCAGCCCCAGGTGTCGAACGCGACCCCCATATCGGCGGCCCGGTTGACGAACGGCGCGTCACCGGCGTCGAGCCGACGGGCGGCGTCGGCGCCGTCCTTGGCGGTATTGCAGAAGGCGAAGTGGCCTTCCATCAGACCCCAGGTGACCGCGATATTGCTGACGAACAGGTCGGGCTTGCCGTTGCCGCACAGGTCACCCCATTCGGCGGCCATGCCCTTGAACGAATCCTGGCCCATGACAGACGATTTCGGCGTCTGCGGGTCGCGGTGACCGACGGCGTAGTCGAACTTGATGTGCCCCGGTGTCGACTTGTTCACGAACAGGTGGTCGGGGCCGAAGTCGTTGGCCACGTAGAGATCCGGCAGCTGATCGCCCTTCAGGTCGATGGCCGCGGCCGCCAGCGTCCACCCGGTGTTCATGCCGATCGGGAACGCGTCGGAAACCTCCGAGTACCGGACATCCGGATCATGGCCGGACGCGTAGGTGTCCAGCGTGAAGATCTTGGATTCGCCGCCGTTCTTGGCGGTCGCGAACCCGTCGGGCATCGACAGCGACCGGCGGCCCTCGGGTGCGAGCACATCCATTTCGGGGAAGTAGTTGCCGATGAAGATGTCCGGCTTGCCCTTGCCGTCGAAATCGGAGACCACGGCGGTGGCGGTGATCCAGCGGCGGCCGTGGTAGAGCCCGTCCCCGGTATTCGGGTTCGGCACCATGTCGACCGGCCGGAACGCGCCGGCGTCCAGCTTCTTCGCGTCCGAGCGCTGCAAATAGAGGATCGGGGTGCGGCCGTAGTAGGTGACCAGCAGCCCCATCCGCCCGTCGCCGTTGAAATCGCCCGGGATGCAGCCGGACGGCACGGTGGACTCGTCGGTCAGCAACGGTTTGGGATCGAGCACGAACGGCTCGTACCGGCTGGTGTCGCTGTCCGGTGTCGGGGTGATGATCACCGAGTCTGAGCGCGGGTCCACCAGGCACAGGTCCTGCGCGAGCCCGCTGCCGGTGAGGTCGGTCATGGCGACGCTCGAGCCGATGGCCGAGATCCACGCCTGCAGATTCGCGTATTCCTTGCGGACCGTGCGGATCTTGCGGTCGCGGTTCAGCCCGGGCGGCAGTTTGATCGGCATCTCGGTGAAGCTGAACTTGCTTGCCAGCGGCCCGCCGGCATCCTCGTAGTGCGGCATGATCGAGCCGCGCGCCGGGCCGAACAGGATGCCCATGATCAAGAGGGCGACCGCCGGCACCACGGCTTTTCGCAGCAGGCTTCGGTTGATCCGTAGTTTCACGAGCGGTGTTCCTCCTGGGCGAGAGTGAATTGCTGTCCGGCTGTCCCGTCCAGGCCGTCGAGGACCTGACGCAGGGCGTGCAGCGCCGCGTCGAGCTGCGGCTCGGTGTGGCGGCAGTTGACGAAGAACCGCAGCCGCGCCTCCCCGGCCGGGACCACGGGGTGGGTGATGGCGTTGACGCTGACGTCGCGCTGCAGCATGGCCAGCGCCGCGAGCACCGCGGGCTCGTCCGCGCCGGTCATGATCGGAATGATCGGGGTGTCCAGGGAGGTCCCGACATCGAAGCCGAGTTCCCTTGCGCGAGTGTGGAAGTACTGCGAGTTGTGGCGCAGCGCCAGCACCCGCTGGGGCTCCTCGCGCAGCACCGTCAGCGCGGTCCGCGCGGCGGCGATGGCCGAGGGCGCGGGTGCGGCGGTGTACATGCTGAGCCCGCCCGCGACGTATTTGAACCCGTCCATCAGCTCGCGATTGCCCGCGAGGTATCCGCCGACGCTGCCGATGGCCTTGGACAGCGTGCCCATCCACACGTCGACCGCGTCGCCGGGCAGGTCGAAGTGCTCGCGGATGCCGTGCCCGGTCGCGCCGACGGTGCCGAAGGAGTGCGCCTCGTCGATCATGATCGAGCAGCCGTATTTTCTTGCCACCTCGATGATCTCGGGCAGCCGCACCACGTCGCCGTCCATGCTGTAGACGCCTTCGAGCAGTACCAGTGCCCGGTCGAAGCTGCGCCGCGACATGCGCAGGATGGCTTCGAGGGAGTCGGGATCGTTGTGGCGGAAGAAGACTCGCTTGCAGCCGGCCCATTCCGTTCCCGCGACGATGCTGTTGTGGATGAGCGAGTCGCAGATGGCGAGGTCGCGCTTGCCGAGCAGGAATCCGACGGCCGCGGCGTTGGTGAGGTATCCGCTGGCGGTGACGAGGGCCGCGTCGGTGTCGTAGATATCGGAGAGCTCGTCCTCGAGATCGCGGTAGAGCGGCAGCTCCCCCGCGACGATGCGGACCGCGGCGGCCGAGGTGCCGTATTCGTCGATGGCGTCCTTGGCGGCCTGGCGCACGCGCGGGTCGGCGGCCAGGTCGAGGTAACCGAAACTGCTGAAGTTCACCACATCCCGGTCGGCCATGCGGGTGACCGCGCCGCTGACGCCCTCGTGCGGCAGGTAGTAGGGATTGACCAGCCCGACCTGGCGCACCCAGGTGTCGAAGCGGCCGAACCGCTGGGCGGCGTCGAGCACGCCGGGGTGGTCACCGAAGCCGGTCGCGGCGGTGGCGTTGCCGTTCCCGGTCTGCGGAGCGCTCGCCGATTCGGCGACCCGGGGCCGCTCCGATTCGGTTGCGCCGCCGTTGGTTCCGGCGTGCCTGGCCAGCAGGGCGCGGGCCAGGCCCCGGGAGTCGGTATTGGTGTCGTTCATTCACCCTCACTCTTCATTCGCCGTCGGCGCGGGCGGCGCGTTCTTCTTCCTGGGCGATCTGTTCGGCGATGCGCCCGCCCAGACCGCGCAGCGTGAGGCCGATGACGGCGAGCACCGACATCTGCGTGCCCAGCACCTGCACCACCCGCGCGCCGAACTCCATGCCCATGAGCGAGTCCAGGCCCAGATCGGGCAGCGGCGTATCGAGGTCCACGGTCTCGGCGTCCACGCCCAGCACCGTGGCCAGCTGTTCGGCGAGCAGGTAGGCCACCACCTCGGCGCGTTGATCCGCGCCCAGGGCGAGGACTTCCGCGCGCAATCCCGCGGCTCCGGAAGCCCCGCCGCCCGCGCTCGCGACCTGTTCGGCGAAGCGGGCGGTCCGGGTGGAGGCCCGGTGCGCGGTGGCCCACCGGGCCCAGTCCACCTCCATGACCAGCGCTTGGGGCAGGTCAAGCAGCAGGCATTCGGCGAGCAGATCGGTGGCGGCGTCCATGTCGACGGCCCGGTACCCGGTCATCTCGGCGTAGCGCGTGATGGCGTCGTAGTCGGCCATACCACCGCCGCCGCTCAGGAAGCCCCAGTTGACCGACAGCGCCGCCGCACCCCGCGCCCGCCGCGCCGCGGCAAGGCCGTCCAGCACGGCATTGGCTGCGGCATAACCCATTTGGGGCGAGATCCCGACGACGCTGCTGGCCGAGGAGTACAGCACGAACAGTTCGGGTTCGATGCCCGCGGCGGTGAGGGCGTTGTCCAGGTGCACCGCGCCCGCGGCCTTGGGGCCGAAGATCTCTTCCAGCGATTCGACGGTGATCTGGGAGATCTCGAGGTTGTTGACCACGCCCGCGGCGTGGAACACCCCGCGCAACGGGTGTCCGCTGCGCTGGATCCGCCCGATCAGTCCGGCGACGGCGTCGTAGTCGGACACGTCGACCCGCTCTTCGACGACTTCGACACCGGTGGAGGCGAATTCGGCCAAGGTGGCGCGAGCGATATCGCTCGTCGCGCCCTGCCGCCCGACCAGCACCAGCCGCCGCGCACCGGTTCGGGCCAGCCAGCGGGCGGTCGCGAGACCGAAGGCCCCGAAGCCACCGGTGACCAGGTAGCTGCCCTCCGAATCCAGTTGCAGCACCGGCTGTTTCGCGCGGACGATCGGGGTCTCGGCACGCAGGTCCACCACCACCCGCCCGATCTGCTTGGACCGTGCGACCGTCTCGAACGCGTCGGCGACATGTTCGAGATCGAAGGCCGTATAGGGCAGGTAGGAGTAGGTGCCGTCGTCGAGCGCGTCCATGGCCCGCCGCGAGGCCCGCCGCACGAAGTCGGGTCGCACGGCCAGCGCCCGGTCCATGTCGACGGCGAAGAAGGACAGGTTGCGGTCGAAGGGCCGCAGATCGATCGTGCCGCCGGTGTAGATGTCGGCCTTGCCGATCTCGATGATACGACCGAATTCCGCTGCGGCGCGCAGGTTCTGCTGCAGGATCTCGCCGGGCGAGGAGTTGTAGACGACGTCCACGCCGCGCCCGTCGGTCAGGCGCAGCACCTCGTCGACGAAGCTGATCGAGCGCGAGTTCAGCACCTCGTGCGCCCCGAGGGCGCGGGCGACGGCACGGCGTTCGTCGGTGCCCGCGGTCGCGATCACCTGCGCGCCCACGCGGGTGGCCACTTGGACCGCCGCCATGCCCATGCCGCCCGCCGCCCCGTGGATGAGCACCGTCTCCCCCGGTTGCAGCCGGGCCAGTTCGGTGAGGGCGAATTCCGCAGTGAGGAACGGCAGGATCGAACTGCATCGGCAGGGGTCGATCTCGCGGTCCGGGTCGGACTCGATCCGCATGGTCGCGCCCTCGTCGGGGCGCAGCGTGACGTAGCGGCGCACCAGGTCTCGTGCGCAGACCGACATCCGGTCGCCGGGAACGATGCCGGTGACTTCCGCCCCGACGCGTTCGACGACACCGAAGGCGTCCATGCCCAGGTCGGTGCCGAAGTAGGTGCCCGCCAGCTCGTGTTCGGTCAGGACGCCCAGCACCTTGAGCGCGTCCTTGTAGTTCAATCCGACGGCGTCCAAACGGATTTCGATCTCGTCGGGTCCCGGTGCGACCCGGTCGACGGCGCGCCAGGCCAGCTCCGACAGCAGCCGCGTGCGCGGGATCTCCAGCCGGAACGCGGAATCCGGGTCGGTCAGGGCGATCTCGGCGTCCCTGCCCGCGAGCCGCTCGCGCAGGGTGCGGCGCATGTTCAGGGTCCAGCAGGCCCCGGCGCGCAGGGCGATCTCGTCGGCGCGGACAGGCCCGGACGGGTCGGTGAAGACCTGTTCGATGACCGCCGCCGCCGGTGTGGTGGCTTCCGCGTCGATGAGCCGCCACTGTGCGGCGGACTGCTCGTTGAGCAGCGTGCGCCGGGCCCCGATCAGCGCCGACTGCGCGGTGTGCGCGAAGCGATCCAGGGGCAGGCAGAAGGCGTTCTCGGTGACCACGACGGCCCGTACCTCGGCGTGCTCGACGGCGGCGGTCTCGTCGTCTCCGTCGAGCAGCCTGCCGACGGCGCGGGCGACGACCGCGAGGCCGTAGACGTTCTGCACCGCTTCGAGTTCCGAGTCGGCGACCACTACGACGCGGGTGTGGCCGCCGTTCTCGCCGGAGTGCGCCGCCCGCAGTTGCGCCACCAGCGGGTGCTCGTCGGTCTCGGCTTCGATGGTCAGGATTTCAGAGGATCGCCGCGCCGCGGCGATCTCCTTGGCGCGCTGTGAGACGTTCGGACCGAGGCTCACGACCAGCAGGAATTCGTCCGGAACCGGCTGTGCGGCAGCTGATCCCGTACCGGTGTCCTCGGTCATCGACCACACCGGTTCGTAGAACAGTCCGTCGAGCCGGTCGTGGATGTCCGGTGTCCCGCCGATGCGGCTGAACCGCACACCGGACAGCGTCAGCGCGACCCGCCCCTCGGGCGAGGCGATGCGGATATCGGCGCTCAGTGCGTCCGCGCCGGACCGGGTCACCAGCACGACGGGACGCTCGGGGAACGGCCCGCTCCACCGGACACCGGCGACCGACGCGGGAATCACCACCGCGGACTCGGCGTCCGCCGAGCGCGCGTACAGGGCGGCGAAGCATTGCAGCGCGGCGTCGATGACGGCCGGGTGCGCGAGATGCGTTAGCGCCGAACCGTTTTCGGCCAGCGCGGACAGGTCCAGCTCGGCCACGACGGTGTCACGGCCGACGTGCGCGCGCTCGATCAGCCGGAAGGCGGGGCCGTAGGACAGTCCGTGCGCGGCCAGTCCGTCGTAGAGGACGTCGGCCCCGATCTCGATCCCGTCGGCGGGTGGTGCGACATCGGCGGTCCGCGGGTCCACGTCGGCTTCGATCAGTCGCCCCGACGCGTTGACCTTCCACGCCGTGCCGGTGGCGGTCCGCGAGCGCACGGTGAACCGTCGGGTGGTCTCCTCGACATCGATGCGCACCACCGGGATCTCGTGCTGATCCACCACCAACGGCGCGATGAACCGGACACTCTCCAGCCCGAACGACTGCCGCCCGGTGCGCAAGGCCACCGCCGACAGCGCCGCGTCCAGATACGCCGCACCCGGCAGCACCACCGACCCGTCCACCACGTGATCGGAAAGCCAGGGCAGATTCGAAACAGACAGCTGCACTTCCCATTCCGGTGTCGAGGCCCCGGTCCGCTCGCCGAGCATGGCGTAGCCGGTGGTCGCCCCGCGCCGGTCACTCTCGGTGGCCGGATCCTCGGTCCACAACACTCGCCGCTGCCAGGGATAGCGCGGCAACTCCCGATGCACGACCGCGCCCGTGGACGCCCCCGGCGGCCGCGCGGTATCCAGCGCTCCGGCCCGATACAGCTCGGCCACCGTCCGCAGCAGCCGATCCTGATCGTCGGCCTCACGGGCGAGGGTGCCGATCACCGCGCCCGGGGTTCCACGCTGCACCAGCACTTCCCGAATGTTCCCGCTGAGCACCGGGTGCGGGCCGACCTCGAGGAAGAGCTGATGCCCGGCCGCGAGCAGTCCCTCGACGGTCGCGGCGAAGTGCACCGGTTCCCGCACGTTCCGGCACCAGTACCCGGCATCCCATTCCGCGCCGTCGAGCTCGGTGCCGGTCACGGTGGACCACAACGGAATCCGCGTCCCGCCCGGATCCAAACCGCCCAGCTCCGAGCGCAACTCATCGAGAATCGGATCCATCAGATGGCTGTGATAGGGCACCTCCACCCGCAGCGCCCGAGCGAAAATCCCTTCCCCGCTGAGCGATTCGCGCAGCAGTTCCAGCTCTTCCACCTCACCGGACAGCGTGACCGCGGACGGACTGTTCACCGCGGCAATGCTCACCCCACCCATCCCGGCGACGCGCTCGACCGCCTGTTCCTCCGACAGCCCCACCGCGAGCATCCCGCCCGCCCCCGCGGTCGTCGCCTGCAACCGCGACCGGTGATAACTCACCAGCAGCGCATCCCGCAACGACAGCGCTCCGGAGACATAAGCCGCCACCACCTCCCCGACGCTGTGCCCGACAACCGCCGCCGGGCGGATCCCCAACGCCGCGAGCTCCGCGGTCAGCGCCGCCTGCACCAGAAAGTTCGCCGGTTGCGCGATCGCGGTCCGAGTGACCCGCGAATCCCCTTCCGCCCGCATCAATTCCCCGATGATCGACCACCCGGACAACGCCTCGAACGCCCCATCGATCTCCCGCGCAGCCTTCGCGAAAACCCCGTCGGCCTCGAGCAGGCCCCGCCCCATCCCCCACCACTGCGGCCCCATCCCGCTGAACACGAACACCGGCGCGGTCGGCACAGCGACGACGGTCCGCGCGGGCCCGGGCCCGCCCCCCTGCGCGAATTCGGCCAGTTGCGCCCGCAAGTCGTCCTCGCCGCGATACGCGAAGGCCGTGCGCAGCGGATGATGCGCCCGCCGTGCCCACAATGCCGCGGTCACGTCACCGAGAGACGGGTCTTCCGTCGTCCCGGCGTGGTCGTGGCCGGGATCTACAGCAGCAGGGTCGTTTCCGGTCTCACCCTCACCGTCGCCGCCGTCTCGCTCGCTGGCCGCATCCTCGTCGCCGCTGCGCTCGTCGACCCGGCGGTCGCCATTCTCAGCCGCGCCCGTCTCACGCTCGATCAGTCGTGACGCGAGTATGCGCAGCGCTGTCTCGTTGCGTGCCGAAAGCGGTAGCACCGGGAGCGGGTTCGCGCGGTCTTCGACCACCGAGAGGACCGGGGCTGCTTCGAGGATGGCGTGGGCGTTGGTGCCGCCGTAGCCGAAGCTGTTGACCGCCACTGCCACTCGGCCGTGGCCGTCGGACAGGGGTTCGGCTTCCAGGGGGATCCGTACGCCGAGTTCGTCGAAGTGGATTTCGGGGTTGGGGTTTTCGAGGCGGCGCTGGGGGGCGATCGTTCGATGGTGGAGTGTGAGTGTGGCTTTGATGAGGCCGGCGACGCCTGCCGCGGCTTCGGTGTGGCCGATGTTGGCTTTGAGGGAGCCGACGGGCAGGGCGTCGGTGCGGCCCGCGGCGGTGCCGTATACCGCGCCCAGGGCGGATATTTCGATCGGGTCGCCGACGGCGGTGCCGGTGCCGTGGGCTTCGACGAAGCGGATCTCGCGGGCCTCGAAGCCCGCTTGCTCGCGGACGCGGCGGGCCAGTGACTGCTGTGCGGCGGGGTTCGGGACCGGGATGGCCAGGGTGCGGCCGTCCTGGTTGACGCCGCTGCCGCGGATGACGGCGTAGACGCGGTCACCGTCGCGAACCGCGGCGTCGAGGGGTTTGAGGATCACCGCGCCCGCGCCCTCGCCGCGACCGTATCCGTCGGCGCCGGCTTCGAAGCTCTTGCAGCGCCCGTCCACCGACAGGAATCGGCCCTTGCACATGGAGATGAAGGCTTCGGGTCGCAGCATGACGTTCGCGCCGCCGACGATGGCGGTCTCGCATTCCCCGGCGTTCAGCGCCAGCACCGCCTGGTGCAGCGCCACCAGCGAGGACGAGCACGCGGTGTCGATGGTCATGGTCGGCCCGAGCAGGTCCAGCAGGAAGGCGATGCGCGCGGACAACAGGGTGTGCGACGCGCTGGTGGGGCTGTGGCTGTTGATCACCGGCCGGGCGAGCGGGCCGCTGCGGACCAGCGCGTTGTCGTTCATGAAGCCGCCCATGAACACTCCGACCGGCCGCCCGGACACCCGCCCGGCCAGGCCCGCGTCGTCGAGCGCCTCCCACGCCACCTCGAGCAGCAGCCGCTGCTGCGGGTCCATGATCGCGGCCTCGCGCTGGGAGATGCCGAAGAAGTCGGCGTCGAACTCCCACAGCGGCTGGGTGAGGAACCCGCCGTGGCGGGTGTACATGCGCCCGGGGGCGTCGGGGTCCGGGTCGTAGAACTTCTCGAGGTTCCAGCGATCGGCGGGCACCTCCACGACACCGTCGCCCTTGCGGATAACGAAGTCCCAGAACGAATCCGGATCGGTGATTCCGCCGGGGAACCGGCACCCGATTCCGACAATGGCTGCATCGGACATGTGTCGTCCCCTGGGATTGATCGCTGCCTGATCGGCCGAAGAATATTGGTCATGGTAGGCAGCACAATGAAATTCGGTCAACGATCACTCGTCGCCGAGATCAGGGTTATTGCCCGAGCCCGCATTTCGATTGGCCGAGCGGGCCCGCGACCGCATGTAACACCATTATTCGAGTGTTATCACGAGGTTGTCCACCAAACCCGCGCCATCGAATTACGCCGTTATCCCGAAATTACGGTGTTATCCGGAATAATTCGCCGATCCGGCCCGCACCGCGGTTATCCTCCGTGCGTGGCCGCCGTTCGGCGGCATCGACGAATACCGAAAGATGGTGTGGCCGTGCTCGATACAGTCAGTTCCGGAGGTTTCGTGATCGAAGAGGAGGCCGAGCCGATCGAAAGCCTGGCCTGGCTGGGCGAATTCACCGAGCGCTACATCGCGGGCTGGAATACCGGCGACGCGGACGCGGTCGCCGCCTGCGTCACCGAGGACACCGTCTGGCACGACCCTTCCCTGGGCGAGCCGGCCCTGGGCCGGGCGGGGGTGGCCAAGTTCGTGGTCGACACCGTGCAGTCGTTCCCGGACGTCCGGTACACGAATGCGTTGCCGCCCATGCTGACCCCGGGTTCGCGGGCCGCCATCGTGCCGTGGCGCATGGCCGGCACCCACCTGGGCCTCATCGAGCCGCCCGGCTTCGCCGCCACCGGCAAGCGCTTCGACGTCATGGTCATCGACCTGTGGCAGTTCCGATCCGGGCTGATCTGGCGCAGCCGGGCGGTGTGGGATCTGCAGGAGATGCTGCTGCAGCTGGGCCTGATGCCCCCGCGCGGCAGTGCGGCCGAACGCGCGATGGCGGGCGCCCAGCGGCTGAAGTCCAAGCTCGGGTTCTGAGCCGAATCACCACCCGCGCAGCCGAATCACCCGCTCAGCGCCACGAACTGGGTCAGGGCGCGGACCACGGAGGCTCCGACCATCTCCCGGTCGGAGCCCATTCCGACGAGCAGGTTCATGATGGCGGGCACCAGCACCTCGCTGAGCCCGTCCTCGCCCAGATGCCCCGAATTCTCCAGCTGGACATAGCCGTAGAGGCCGGTCCACAGCTGCGCCGCCGCCGATCGCGGGCTGGTCGGCTTGAGCAGCCCGCTCTCCACCGCCCGCCGCGCGGCGTCGACCACGTGGTCGAAGCTCTCCCCGTAGTGCTCGAAATCCGAGGCGCCGGTGAGCACATTGCCCCGCCGCAGCGGGATGTCGGTGCGCGGCGATCCGGTGCCGAACATCAGCTGGAACAGCTCGGGCCGCCGCTGCGCCTCGTCACGGAACACCATGCCCAGCAACAGCAGATCCGCGATCGGATCGTCACTGACCCCGCATTCGTGCATGCGCGCGGCCAGCTGCGCGTACCCGGCCGACCCGGCCGCCCGGATCAGCCCGGCCATACCGCCGAAGTTGGTGTAGACCGCCATGGTCGAGACCCCGCACATGCGCGAGACCCGGCGCGCGGTGAGCGCGTGCAGGCCCTCGGTCGAGACGAGTTCTATGGTGGCCTGGACCAGAGACTCGCGCAGAGCCTCGTTGACTCCCCCGGATGCCCCCACCCGTCCATTCGTCATGCCGTGACACGTAGCTCCGCTGCCGTGATGTCCTCGAGGGTGCGCCGCCGGGTCTCCACCAGGTAGACCACGGCCGCGATCGCCGCGAGCGACATCGGAATCGCACTGATCAGGGCGCTGGTCGAGATCGACGGGGTGGCGACGGCCGCCACCACCAGCGCGATGATGACCACGCCGCCCAGCTTGCTCATGCCCGCGGCCAGACCGCTGCCGCGGGAACGGATCCTGGTCGGATAGACCTCCGCGCTGTACGAGACCAGCACCGCGACCACCGAGTTCGCGCCCCAGATGGGCGCTACCAGAAGCGCATTGAGCACGACGCGGTGATCGGTGACGTGCTTGCCCAGCAGCACGAACCCGAACAGCGACAACGCCAGGATCGTGCTCATCGCCACCATGGTCCACTTCGCCGAGCGGTGATAGCAGTAGGCCACCACGAAATTCAGCGGCAGGCCGATGATGGCGGAGTCGCGCAGGATCTTGTCGGCGGTGACCCCGCTGTAGCCGAGGGCGCGCAGGTTGCTCGGCATCCACAGCTGGAAGCCGTAGGTCACCAGGCCCACGCCCAGTCCGGTCAGGATCAGCACCAGGCTGATGCCGACGAACGGGGGCTGGAACAGCCGCGGGTACCCGCCCCGCAGGCCCGCCTCGACCTCGAGTTCGGACTCCTCCACCGGTATCGCCTCGGCGTGATAGCGGCGCAGCACCTCCTGCGCCTCCTGATCACGCCCCAAAGCCAGGAGGAAGCGCGGAGATTCGGGTATCCACCGGGTCAGCAGGATCAGCAGCAGTCCCGTCGGGAAGCCGATCAGCCACATGACCCGCCAGCTGTAGGTCGCGCCGATAGTCGAGGACAGCCAGCTGGTGATGATGTACGCGCCGGCGATGTCGCCGCCGATGAGCACCAGCAGCCAGCCGCGGTGCCGCGCCGGAATCGTCTCCGCCAGCAGCGTGAACGCGATGGGCAGCATGCCGCCCGCGCCCAGGCCCATGATGAAGCACATCACCAGGTTCAGCTCGAAGCTGGGCATGGTGCCGCAGATGGCGGTGGCCACGAACACGACTCCGGCGAGCAGAATGGCCGCCTTGCGCCCGATCCGGTCGCCGAGCCAGCCCCACAGGAACGAACCGAGTACGGTGCCGGCGATGCCCGCCAGCGGCAGTAGCGCCACCGGGAGATCACCCGCGGGATGGGTGGGCGTCTTCAGCCCGTACTCCTTGCCGACGCCGGGCACCACGAACGCCAGCGTGGTCGGCTTCATCACGTCGATGGTGATGGCGGTGGCCATCACCAGCAGCAGCACGATGTGCACGCGGCCGATCGGAGCGTCGTCGAGGGCGCGAACACGCAAGCGCGCCACCCGTTCCCGGTGCGCGCCCAACGGCACCAGTCCGTAGGTCGTGAGCAGCAGGCCGATCACGATCAGCACCATGCCGATGATCATTCCGGCGTCCATGGACATTCCGGCCATGTGATAGCCCATATCCCGGGCCTGCAGGAACATCGGGAAATGGAGAACGGTACCGACCGTCGTCGATGTCAGACCGGCCCAGAATGCAATGTTGCGTCGCCGGATCAGCGGCGGCGGAATCGAATCGGTCGAATTACCGGAGGCTTCGTGGTTACCGTCGATCGAACCATCGAGATACATTTCATCGTGCACAGGGTATCTCCGTCACCACCCGTCGGGAGCGACGGGCATTTGCAATAAAGAGTCCCGCCCCGGGGCCCGGCCTCAGCTTCCCGGGATCACCGCCAACCCGAAGCCAGGTTCGTGTAACACTCGGTATGTTACCCCGAAGTACGTTGCCTTATCGGGTAATTCGGAGAGCTGTTGACCTTGTTTCCCGTTTCCCGACATCTCACAGCGCGGAGCTGCGCGAACTGTCAGAAGTCACAGTCAAAAGAGCACTCCGCGTATGCACTCACCGGTGACCAGTTCGCGATCTCCGTATTGGACCGCCGCCGGATCCCATTGCGCGCCCATCCCTTCGACGAAGGATCGCGCGACATCCAGATCGGCCAGGTCGGCGACCAGGACGAGCGAGTCGTCCGCGGTGATCCAGCCGCCGCCCAGACGGTCGCGGGCCACCGGATCGGCGAGCAGGGCGTCCTGCAGCCGGGCGCGGTCGATGCCCGGAACCCGGATGCGGAATCCGTCGGTCTGCGCGTCGGTCGAGGGCAGATAGGCCAGACCCAGCTCGGAGTCCAGGTTGTGGCGGCCACGCAGGTCGTCGGCCATCCAGCACAGGTTTTCGTTACTGGTGCAGGCCAATTCGAATCGGCGGGCGGCCTGGTAGGTGAGCTGCCGGGTCTGCTCGGACCAGTGCACGCCCTGGACGAGCTCGGAGTGGACCGCGACGCCGAGCTCGAGCACCGCGGTCGCGTTCACCTCGGCGTCGAACACGGTCAGCGGGTCGGACAGCCGGGCGTCCGCGGGATCGGTGATGACGTCCGCGCTCGAGGTCGCCAGCAGTTCGGCCATGGGCCGCAACGGATCTCCGGGCACGCACGGCCCGAACGCGGCGGCCGGGCCCGACCCCACGGTGAGCATGCCGCCGACGAGGGCGAACACGGCGAGGACGGTGGCAAGCATTCGCGCAGTGATCATTTCGGCGATCACCTCTCCCGAGAGGGTTGAGAACTCGAACAACGCCGGGCATTGGGATTGTAAGCGCTCACAGGTGTTCGTCGAGGATGGTCGCGAGCATGGCGAGGGCGTGCGGGGTGGTCATTTCGTCGTGGGTGACCTCGATGTACCGGCATCGCAGCATCGGTGTCGCGCGGGAACACAGTGACCAGCGAATGCGGCGGCAGCGCGAAATCACCCGGGCCCGTCCGCAGTTCGAGAGCGCCGTTGCCCCTACAGATACATAGTGCGCCGAACGAGAGGTCGTTAATCGAGTAGCGGTGTACTCGAATCAGGGCAGCACCCGGATCTGCTGCATCATGTCGTGGTCGGCGTGGTCGAGGTTGTGGCAGTGCCAGACGTAACCGCGGATCTGCTCGTCGTCCGAAAGCTGTTCGGCGTCATGCATTCCGGTGGGTGAGATCGCCTCCGCACCGGGCGGCACGGCAACCGGCCGGTCGGGATCGAAGCCCATTTCCTCCACCGACGGCCAGCGCACCATGATCCGGGTGACCGTCTCGGTGGGGCATTCGACCGTATCCTTCCAGCCGAGCTCCCAGGCCGGCGGCAGCTGCTCGGAACCCACGGCGTAGGCGTCGGCCGGGGGCGCCCAGCGAGTACCGAAGGCGGGCGGAGGATTCGCGGCCCAATAGGCGGCGGCATTGATGGGCAGGCGGCTGAGCACGCGCATCCGGGCGAGGTGGATGTGGACGGGGTGGTCGAAGGCGGTGGTATTGACGATGTCCCAGCGTTCGGTGGTGCCCGCGCGCGTCATATCGATGTCGGTGCCCAGGAAGGGCAGGTTGTTCAGCACGCCCATGCCGGGGAAGACCGCGGCCGCACGGGCGGGGTCGTTGTAACCCATCATGGTCATGGTGCGCACCGTCTCCGGTGAATAGCTGGGCTCCAAGGTATCCGGCAGGCCCGCGCCCCCGCGCAGCACCGGCGGAACCGCGGCGGGCGGGCCGTCACCGGCGACGGTGAACCGCATGATGTCGCGGACGGCGGGAATCATGAAGATGCTGTTGCCGAGATCGTTGAGCGCGACATTGAGCAGGTCCACCACCTCGCCGTCGCGCAGCGGGCCGAAATCCACCAGCAGGTCCACCCGCTCGCCCGGGCTCACCCGGATCGTCGGCGTGATCACGGGTGCGTCGAGCAGCCCGAGGTCGCCGCCGATCGCGAAGAACGGCATGCCGTTGGAGAGCGTGAAAAGGTATGGCCGCGAATTGGATCCGTTGAGCACCCGGAATCGGTACACGGTGCGGCGCACCTCCAGACGCGGCCACACGACGCCGTTGACGCACGCCACGTCGCCGAGCTGACCGGACTGGTTGTAACCCGTGGGCAGATACCACGCCACCATCGGCTGCAAGGTGCCGTCGGCATTGAACGTGCGATCCTGCACGATGAGCGGGATCTCGAACTCCCCGCTGGGCAGGCCGATCGGATTGTCGTCGGCGCCGGTATCGAATTCGTCCCGCAGGTAGTACATCCCGGCCAGCCCGGCTTGAATATTGAGCCTGCTGATTCCCATCGTGTGGTCGTGATACCAGAGCCCCGCCGCCTCTTGCCGATTCGAGTACTCGAACCGCGGCCCGCCGCCATTGCGCCAGCCGATCAGCGGATGCCCATCCGAATCCGGCCGATTCGTCCCCCCGTGCAGGTGCACGGTGAACCGCGGATCGGTCCGATCCAGCTCGGTCACCCCGTGCATGGTCAGATCCACATGCTGGGCGAGCACGTGCGTGCCCAACTCGTTCCGAAACCCGATGTGCGCCACCTGATCCCGCCGGGCTTCCAGAGTCGGCCCCAGCACCGGACGCTCGAACCCCCAACTCCGCGTCTCCGGCAGATCCCGATGGTAGCGATGCGTCCCCGACATCGCCGCCAACTCCCCTGCCGCCGAGACGGTTTCGATGATCGGCAACGGATCGACGAAGGGCTCCAACGTCGGCGAATGATAGTTCAACGGTGTGACCGGCAGTGAAGGCAACGACGGAATCGGCAGCGACGGAGGCGGAACCGCCACGGGATCGGCCCCCGCCCGCCCCGCCATCCCGATCCCCGCGATCCCCAACGCACCCAGTAGGAATCCTCGTCGCGGCAGCTTCGCATCCATGATCAGTCGGCTCTTCCCCCGGACCACCCTTTAGAGCCCGGCCCGCCCCCATTGTTATCCGACTGGACCGTCGACCGACCCAATACCACCGAATCGATCCTCAAACCTCGAGCGGAGTGGCAGTTGTGTTCTCACCCGATGTCGTTCGACCAGTCGTGAAGATCCTCGACATACCAGGAGTGCCGCTGGTCCTCCCACGCCCGCATATCCGGATACCGGTCACCGCAATACCGACGCACCATATGGGCAGCCAACGCCTCCCGCTCGGCATCATCGGCCAACACGATCGTCTCCCGCCCCACCCGAATCTCGAACCCCCCATCGTCGAGCCGACGAGCCGACGACTCGCCACCCTTCGACTCGTGCCCGCCCGCCGCATCCAGGTACGCGGAATAGATGGCACGGTAGTCGAATCGGCCCTCCCGATCATGAATCTGATCGAGCCAGGCATCGAACTTCTCCATGCTCGCGATTAGATCACGCATTTCCACGACCGTCGGTTACGCCGCCACGATCCGAATCTACGCGGCAGCGGATCGGCTGGTTCGACGCCGAGACATACAGGTGACTGTTTGGGAGTATGGCGTCGGCGGTGTCGCGGGTCGACGCGATCGCGGAGCCGTCGAAGCGCACTGCTCGTCGCGCGGAAAGCGATTCCGCCACAGGAACAGTCAGGTTGATATGAGCGAAGAGCCGACCACCATCGAACTCGACGAGGCCGCCTTCACCGGACCGCCCAAGACCCTGACCAGCGGCCTGGTCAAAGCCCTGCGGCCACGTCAGTGGGTGAAGAACGTGCTGGTGCTGGCCGCACCGCTGGCGGCGGGCACGATTCCGGGCACCGACACCCTCGCCATCTCCGATCTCACCCGCGATCTGCACATCGGTATCGCGTTCGTGGTGTTCTGCCTGGCCGCGTCGGGCATCTACCTGGTCAACGACTCGCTCGACGTGGACGCCGACCGAGCGCATCCGACCAAACGCTACCGGCCGATCGCCGCCGGAGTGGTTCCGATACGTCTGGCCTACGCGCTGTCAGCACTGCTGCTGACCGCCTCGATCCTGATCTCGTTCGTGGCGACATGGCAGCTGGCGGTGGTGATGGCCGCTTACGTCGGCATCCAGCTGGCCTACTGCTTCGGTCTCAAGCATCAGGCCGTCCTCGACATCTGCATCGTGTCCTCGGGCTTCCTGCTGCGCGCGGTCGCCGGCGGCGCGGCCGCGAATATCCGTCTGTCGCAATGGTTCCTGCTGATAGCGGCCTTCGGCTCACTGTTCATGGCCGCGGGCAAACGCTATGCCGAGTTGAAAATCGCACTGGACACCGGCGCCAAAATCCGCAAGTCGTTGCAGTACTACACCCCCACCTACCTACGTTTCGTCTGGACCTTATCGGGCACGGCAGTCGTGGTCTTCTACGGACTGTGGGCATTCGAGCCCGACCACAAGGACAACCCGTGGTTCGCAATCTCCATGATCCCCTTCACAATCAGCATCCTGCGCTACGCAGTCGACATCGACGGCGCCGGAGCCGGCGAACCCGAAGAGATCGTGCTCGCCGACCGCACCCTCCAGTCCTTGGCCCTGGCGTGTATCGCCACAACCGGTATAGCCGTCTACCTCACCTGACCACGATCTCGGCCCGCACACATGCCGAACTTGCCGGCGGAGTTGGATCCCGAAGTGGTGCAGCAGCGTTGGCTCGGGTACGCCCGGTCGCGTTGCTAGCCGACCCGGTACCGGCGTACAGCCTCACCCCGGTGGGAAGGGGTCGAATCCGGGCCGGGCCCACCCCGAGCGCGAACCCCACCACCGCGCAATCACCGGGTGGACTCACACAAACGCTCGGCCACCATCGAAACCGTCGGCACCGAGCAGCCCTGAGCGCCAACCACGACCAGGTTCTGTAAGGGCATGCGGGCTTGGACTATTCGCCGTTGGAGCCGCGGCCTGGAAGGGCGCGGCGTTGTACTACATGGGCTTCCCGATCGACTCGAAGCTACGGCGCAAGTTCGCAGCCGTCTCGAGCCTGGCTGAAATCGAAGGACCTTGTGGGACAACTCGATCCGAGCATCCTCTTCCCCGTGGACGAAGCCACCGGTCCGCGCGGCCGAGGTCATGCACAGCGGCGGCTGACAGCTCCACGAGGATTGGGCGGACACCTCTCCGGCTGGGATGAGACGGCTGAAATCAGCCTGGGTTTCCCGGGAATGCGAACGGCCGCGCACCTCTGGGGTGCGCGGCCGTTTCACCGATCCGCTTGGTGCGGGATCAGGGCAGGACCTGGGGGACGACGGACGGGTTCGTCGCGCCGACGAGAGCACCGATCAGTCCGCCGGCGAGCGCGCCGGTGGCGCTACCCACGGCCGGCACCGCCGAACCAACGGCCAATCCCACGAGCGCGCCGCCGGCGGCGCCATTCATCACCGGATCCGAGTTCGCCGCGTCCGGATTTGTGGTGACCGGCTGCAGGTCGATGCCCGCCGACACCGGCTGCAACTGCGGAGCTTCCGCGACCGGAGCGGCCTGTGCGTTGCCCGCGAACGCGATGGTGGCCGCGACCGGCAGCACGGCCAGCAGACCAGCAGAAAGGACCCGACGCTTCATGAATTTCCTCCACATCCCCGGCATCGATCCGGACTGAACCGAATGCCCACACAACTACGTCGATACTTCGTATCGGATGCGGTGCCACTAGATCAACGTCGAATAAGGGAGTGTGGCTCGAATCACTGTGCGGGAGCGCAAATTCGGTCACCGACCGGGAAATTCCCGATTCACGAGCAGGAGCCCAGCACCGACCGAAGGGCACAGCCCCCTCATCGTCGGTAAGTTGACCCCGGTTGCACGGTCCGCAGAGTGACCCACACAGACCAACTCCCGCACCCCAACAAGGACCTGACCGAAAGTGCGCCTACCTAGAGCGGAAGTTCAGCTGACGCTTCGCACTCTGCGAAATAGCGATCGAGCAGATCGAACAGCACATCGAGGAGGTGGGTCTCCTGTTCGGGAGTGAGATCGGTGACGAAATCCCACTCGGGCAGCGCGATCTGCGCGATCAACCCAGACCAGCCGAAGCTGCTTTGGCGACGAAGATGATCGGCCAGGAGCCAGTCACGAAAACCCTCCAGCCCTCGGCCTCCCGATCGACGTGCGGCGTAGTCGTAGCCATCGAGGAAACACGTCACCCCACGAAAACTGGTCGACAATATCCCCGGAGAACGTGCTCGGCGCACGGCCCAGCTAGACCGCGGCAGTGTCCTGTATTCGGCTGGTTCAGTGCATTCGCCGGCGGGCACCGCGACCGTCCCGAACCGAGCGATCAATCGGCAATTGAGGATGTTCGTAGCCTGAGACGCGAGCGCGGAGTGTTCCGGTGGGGCGAGCGTGGGGGTTTAACCTCGAATATGCCGCAGTTATCTGGTGGCAAATCTGGTTGGTTCGATCGTGGCGAGCCCATGAGGAGGGCCTGTGAGTTCGAGAGCTGGTCGAGGAAAGATTCTCGCCGTCGTGGTCGGTGCAGCGGTACTCGCACTGGGTATGGCCGCGTGTTCGAAGAGTTCGTCGTCGGGGTCGGGTGTGAGCGAGGAGGCGGCGATGAAGGCGTACGTGTACAGCTATCCGCTGGTGTCGGTGGAGGTGACGCGGCGGCAGTCGACGAACGTGGCGCACCCGGCGGCGAGCGGAGAAGCGCCGATGAATCAGTTCGGGAATCTGGCGTTCCTGCCCGACGCGTCCTTCACCAATGTGGTCCGTGCGAATGTCGACACCCTGTATTCGTCGATGTTCTACGACGTGTCCAAAGAGCCGTTGGTGATCAGTGTTCCGGATATGGGCGAGCGGTATCACCTGTTCCCGATCATGGACATGTGGACCAATGTGCAGGCGTCACCGGGTACCCGGACCCTCGGCGCGGGGCACGCCTACCAGTTCGCCATCACCGGACCGAACTGGCATGGTGCCCTCCCCGACGGGGTGCACGAGTACAAGATGCCCACCGACGGCGGCTGGATCATCGGCCGCATCCAGGTCAACGGCCCCGATGACATTCCCGCGGTCACCGCGATCCAGCAGCAGCTGACCGCCGCGCCGCTGAGCGCCTACGGCACCGCGTACACGCCGCCGGAAAACACTGACCTGCACCAAGATTGGCCGGTCGGCCAAGAGGTCGCGAAATACATTCACAACCTGAGCCCGCAGCAGTACTGGGATCTCTACTATTCGAGCCTGTCGCACAACCAGCCCCGCCCCGAGGACAAGGACGTGCTCGATGAGCTGGCCAAGGCCAGCTGGACGCCGGACAAGAAACTCGACTTCTCGACGCTGTCGGATTCCGACCGCAAGACCTGGGAGGACGCCTGGCCTAAAGCATTGAAGCAGATCGAGGTCGATCTCGGCGGTAAGCCGGTCAACGGCTGGAATATCGCCCGCACCGGCATGGGCACCTACGGCATCGACTTCGACCGGCGCGCGCTGGTCGCGCATGGCGGTCTGGGAGCGAACCTGCCCGAGGACGCGATCTATCCCAACACCCGCATCGACGCCACCGGCGCGAACCTGACCTCCGACCGCAACTACGTGCTGCACTTCTCCGCCAATGAGATCCCGCCCGTGCAGGCGTTCTGGTCACTGACCATGTACAACGACAAGGGCTTCTTCGTCGCCAACCCGATCAACCGCTACGCGGTGCGAGGCGAGCAGATGCGCAAGAACCCCGACGGCTCGCTCGATGTCTACATCCAGCGCGAAAACCCCGGCCCGGAAAAGGAATCCAACTGGCTGCCCGCCCCGGACTCGGGTGATTTCAACCTGATGCTGCGGTTGTACTGGCCCGACACCAAGATCATTGACGGCACTTGGAACCCGCCCGGCGTCAAAACAGCCTGACCTTCGGTGGTGACCAGCACGATCACGCTGGTCACCACACGGAAATCGGTGCGGGACGTCCGGGGCAGGTCAGTTCGCTACGGCCAGTTGATCTTCCGCCGTGCCGCGCTGGCCGCTACGGTCAGCGCGGCATGCGGCAAGAGCGGATGCTCACGCGAGCAGCTTGGCAGCAAGATCATCCGACCTAATCCCGCACTATCGCAGCGGAATTGACCTTCTGACGCCGCATGGCGGCGGAAAGTGCGAGATTAGGCCGGTTTCCGAAACTCGGCAACGTAGTGCGTTCTTCGACGCGGGGACGGTGGGCTCGAGATCAAAACCGGTCGGCCCCAGCGAGCTTCAGGGCCGACCGTTCGGCCGCTTCGAACCGCTGCTCGCGGCATGTCAGTGCGTCCGGCTAGATTCGGGGCCATGATCATCGGCGAGGAACAGCGTGCGGCACTGGCCGGAATCGTCGAACTGCTTGCACCCGATTTGGATTCGGCTCGCGAGCGATTGGAACAGCTGCTCGAGGATGCCGGGGAAGAAGACTACTTCACCCCGGAAGAGATGCTCATCGACTCCCTCTACGGATTCGACGAGGACGGTGAACCGTTCCGCAGCGGACTGACTTACTGTGACTGGAAATCGTACCCGGATGAGATCCGCGACTGGCTGCAGGATCTTCCAGCCTATCCACAAGGATTGGCCTGGGATTGGTGGGACTGGAGCACTGTTCGGGATTGGGATTCGAGCGATCTCCAGGACTTCCTGTGGCCCTTGGCTGATCGCTGCCTCGAACTTGGGGTCTCATTGATCGGGATCTATGTCGATGGCGATGGCTACACTCTCGGATTCCTGAAAAACGACAAGGTCGAGCGGTTCCTGGAGCTGGCCGCACTGGCAGAGGCACAGGTGCGCATCTATCGGTCGGGTTCACCGATGCCGTGACCTGCCCCAAGATCAACAGAGATCGATCGCCGCTATCAGCTCATCAGTCCCTGGTCGGATGTCGTGTAATCGGGGTGAGCGCGCGTTGCCGCGAAGTTGGTCGTGGGCCTAAACGTGCACTGAGGCAGTGGAATTGGCGGAAAACTGCCTTCCGGCAGCGAATTGTGCACGATAGGCCCACTGCACCGAAGGCGGAACCGCTGGTGCCTCGTGCTACCAGTCTCGGCGCACCGTGGCCTTGGGGCCGGCGACCAAGCTTCTCGCTGGTACGTCATCGGCCACGACCGCACCTGCGGCGACCACGGCGTCGCGCCCGATGCTGACGCCGGGCAGGATCGTTGCTCCGGCACCGATCCAGACGTTGTCCGCCACGTCGATCGGTGCGCCGGTGAGGAATCGGCGCCGTTCCTCCGGGTCTACCGGGTGGCCCATGGTGATGAACGTGGCCTTCGGGCCGATCATCACGCCTTTGCCCAATCGGATACCGGCGTAGTCCAGGAAAGTGCATCCCTGATTGATGAATACGCGCTCGGCCAAGTCGAGGTGTAGTCCGTGGTCGGTGTAGAAGGGCGGGTAGATCGTGACTCCGGTTGGGAGAGGGCGGCCCAGGATCTGTTCGAGTAGGGCCGCCTTTCCGGTCTCGTCGTCGAAGGGCAGGACGTTGAGGCGGGAGGTCAATTCCGTGACCTGCACAACCCGCTCGTGCATCGCTTTGAACTCGGCCCCGAGGACCCGTTCGCCCTGGGCAAGGAGCTCGGCATCGTGGATCAGCATGAAGTTGTCGCTCGCCATCCCGCCATACTCGCGCATCCGACCGGCGAATGGACACTCGGCAGAAGGGGACACGGAGGCGGCCCCGAAATGCCCAGGGGCCGTTGCGCTTGGCGGAGTGATAACTCCGTCGCCGAGGATCGCGGTGTTGGCTACGTTCGGCGGCATGATCTATCCGGACCGGGAGTCGGCGGCGCGAGTGGCAGAGTTGGCTGGCATCGTGCACGAGAGCTGGATGCAGGACTGGCCTATCGAGGTATCCGATCAGGCCCGGCTCGATGAATTCATTGGTCTGCTGCTCGCGAACAAAGCCGAATGGGAGCTGAGTTTCTGGTTGGTGGACCTGGTCCTCGAATCCGCTGAAGATGATTTGGCCATCACGCCGGTGCAACACGATCAGTGGGAACGGACGGAGCCGTTGGTCGGCGCACTGGTTGCGGTGTGGGACGCCACGCACGCGCCAGGAATCGCGCTGAGACTCGAGTACTGGGCGTGCCTGGGGGCCTCCGCTCCCGAGGAGATGTTTCTCGTGAGTCCGCTGGTGCGGGAAGCTCGTCGCCGGATCGGTCATAGCGCCACATGAAGGGCGAGGCTCTCGGTTGCCACGGTCCGGGGCGCACGTCAGAGTTCGGGATCCGTAGTCCTGGTCCAGCTGGCTACCAGAAACCCCGCGTCGTGGCCGCTGAATCGGATATCAACTGGCCGTTGAGTTTCTGCTCTTCGGCCGCGCCGGCCAGCACCTGCCATGCCGCTCGTCCGGTCGCTTTCAGCGTCCGCCGGGTCGATTCGACGCGAGCGGCACGTGGGAGACTGCGGCGAAGTCACCATCGACGTGCCCGCGCCCCGGCGATTTCGGCGCGGCTATTCGGTTGAGCGGCTGGTGTTGTCGCGTTCCCAGCGGGCGGCACTGCGGGATGCTCGGCGGCGGGCCGCGAGGGCGGTGACGAGGTAGGTCGCGGCGTCGAAGGCCGAACGTGGTCCGGTGATCGTGCGGAGGATTGCGCGGGCGGTCGCCGGACCCGTGTTCGGGGTTCGCTCCGGATCGTGCTCGAGCAGTTCGGTGTTGCCCCGGTGGTGTCGGGTCAGGACGGTCAGCAGGCCGGTGAGGTCGGTGGGGGTGGTCCAGATCGACGGGTCGGTCTCGACGACCGTTTTCTCCGAGTCGTCGAATTGGGTGTCGACGAACATGTCGTCGCCGGTGACGTCGGGGAACTCGCCGAATCGCTTGTGGCCCTCGGCGTTCAGGCCGAAGACGCCTGCCCACCACAGGGCGTTCTGGTGGGCTGCCATCTTGCGGCGGGCGCGGTAGTAGCTGCGCACGATGGGGCTCGCGCCGCCGGAGTCGTAGCGGAACGACGGGCGCGCGGCGAGCACATCGCCGCGGGCGAGGCGGTCGAGGACCGCCAGCACGGTGGCCGCGGTGATCCTGATGTCGGCGTCGAGGTACAGGCGCGGCCACAATGTCGCGACGCTGTCACCGGTGTTGAGCGCCAGCGGTTTCGAGCCGACCGGCAGTTCGACGACCTGGACGCCGGGGATGGCGCGGGCCCGCTCGGCGGTGTCGTCGGTGCAGCCGTTGGCCACGACGATCAGTTCGAAGTAGCCGGCGACGACGGCCGCGCTCAACGGGCGCAGCGTGCGTTCGATCACGGCGGATTCGTCGTAGGCCGGGACGATGACCGCGCCTCGGCCGAGTTCACCGGAAAGCACTTCCGCCACAGGCGGTTTGGTTGCCTTCGGCAGGTCCTTCCACCGGTCCCTGCGCAACACGAACTCCAGGGTGCGGCGCTGGTCGGCATTGTAGGCACGCAACACCGCCGCGAGGGCGACGACCGCCCGGAACAACCCCGCGTACCAACGGCCGTGGTGCATTTCGACATAACGGACCCGGTTGACCTCCAACAGCGTCGCGAGCGCCGGGGACGTCCCCGAACCGCCCAGCCGATGCTGAACGACGGCCGACGGGGCGAATCGCACCACGTGCCCGCTCGTGCGGATCCGCCGGAAATACTCGGTCTCCTCCGAGTACAGGAAGAACTCCTCGTTCCACTCCCCCAGTTCGGCCGCCAGCGACCCGCGCACGAGCAGGCACGCGCCGGTGGCCCAGTCGACCTCGTGGGCCCGCTCGTAACTGCCCGCGCGATAGTCGAATTCCGACAGCCACGCCGGTCGCTCCCGCCAGATCCGGCTGCCGAACAGCGCGTCGCCGAAGGCCCGCGTCACCGACGGCTCACGGCACAGCGAGATGTGCGGCTTCCCCGCGGTGTCCAGGATCAGGGGCACCACGGCCCCGATGCCCGAGTCGCCGTCGAGCACGTCCGCCATCGCGGCGATGGCGCCGGGCCGCACCCGCAGATCCGGATTGAGAATCAGGACCGCGTCACAACTCCCGACATGCCTGAGCCCGATATTGATTCCGCCCGCGTAACCGAGATTCCCGCCCGAGGCCACGAATATGACCTCGGGATAGCCGCGCACGACATCGGCTGTCCCGTCGGCCGACTCGTTGTCGACCACGATGACCCGCAATTCGGTGTCACGCGCCTCGGCGCGCAAGTCGTCGAGCAGCAGCGGGATGTCGGTGGCGCTGTTGTAGGTCACGATGACGATCGAGATCGTGGTGACGCGCGAATTCATTTATCCCCCTATTGCTGCTGAAAGACCCGCAGATAATCCACATCGAGCTCGGCGGTCCGACTCAGATCGGCGAGCGTCGACCCCTCGTTGCGCTCCCAGTCGTTGTCGATCGTCATATTGAGAATCAGTTGCATCGGCCCGTTCTCGATCGCACCGGCATCGGTGAACTCGCCGCAGCGAACACCGTTGATGTACCAGGCGATGTGATCGGGTTCCCAGTCGACACCGAACCGCACCCAATCCTGCGCGTAGTCGCGCACCGGACAGGCGCCGTTGTCGGAGGGAGTCTTGTTGACGCGGTACGACTTCGACCGCCCGTCATAGGCGTAGGTCATGAACATGTTCTGCGGATTGCCGCCGAGCGCCTCGACGATGTCGATCTCGCTGCGGTACTCGTACTGCGGATTGGTCGGCAGCATCCAGAACGCCGTGAAGAATCCCGCCACCGCCGGAAACTTCACGCGGGCCTCGGTATAGCCGTAGGTGAAGGAGAACAGATACTTGTCACTGCGCGCATCGGGCCGCGCGGTCGAGAGCATCCCGCTCTTGTAGGTGCAGACCGACTGGAAACACGCCGGATCCGGCGACGGCGGAACCAGCGGCTCACCGACGAGCCGCGCGTACCCGCCACCGACCCGGACCTGCTCGGGCCGATAGGTCTCACGCCCGGAGTTGAAGCTGCTCGTGCAGCCGCCGAAATTCCAGTCGAAGCACGGCGTCAATTTCGTACGGTCGTAATCGGATCCGTCGAACTGCTCCTCGAAGATCACCTTCCACTTCTTGCCCGGCGCGGCGTCCGCCGGGGGCGGGGTGCAGGTGGCGGTGGTCATGGTCTCGGCGGTACAGGTGGTCGGGCCCTGATCGCGCGGCCCGACACATCCGGCCAGCACCAGCGCGACGGACAGGGAGAGCGACAGCATCGCCGCGAGTCGATCGATGCGCACTCAGCCACCCAAGGCCCGGACGACGGGAACACCGACGATGCCCGCGGTCGCGACGAACTGGAACGTCGCGAGCCCGGCCAGCGGCCAGGTCCGCGACAGCCTGCCGGTCCGCGCCACGGCGACGATCACCAGCACGCTCAGCATGGCGATCGGCAACTCGGCGTACTTCTGGTACAGCTGCGATCCCGGCGCGGTCACCACGGCCAGCGCCACCAGCGCCGCCGCCATGACCACCGCGGTCCGCCGCTCCAGCACGAAGAACACCGCGGCACAGGCGAACCCGCCGGCGAAGGCGAGCACGGCGAGCACCGGCGAACGCCCGTCCAGCGCCGGAAGCTTCCCGACCAGCGTCCACAGCACGCCACCGCGCCGCGAATCATCGGGGAATTTCGTTGCCGTGCTGCGGAAGACGAGGGCGGGGACGGCGACGACCACGCCGGTGACGATCTCGGCGGCCAGATGCGCCCGCACCGCGGCGGCATCGGCCACCGCCGCCAGCACCGGCACCGCGAAGATCGCCGCGACCGCGAAGGTGAACGCGATGGCCGTCCAACTCGGATTCGCGGCATTGAACTGCCGCATGGCCGGCGGAGTCAGCCCGCCCCACAACACGATCAGCCCGGCCAGCACCACCACACCGGGCACCGCGACCAGCGCGGCATCGCGCAGCGTCGCACGCCGAGCATGGCGCGGGCGCACCGGATCCACACACGACAACACCGCGGGCGCCAGCAACCAGACGAAGGTCTGCCGCGTCGCGATCGCCGCGGCGACGAGCACACCGACCGCGACCCGCCCCCGGGTCGTCGGGTCCGCGATCATCAGGATCATCGCCGCCATCGCGAACAGCAGCGCCGCGTCGTCGGTGAGCATCCACAGCGCCGACTGCCAGAAGTACGCCGACAGCAGCAGCGGCGCCACCGCGAGCGCGCACAGATACCAGGTCGGCACGGAGCGCGCGTACTGAACAGCAAGCCCCGCAAGGCATCCCGCGAACAGCGCGCCGACCACCTGGGTGCCGTGCTCACCGAGCCCGAGCGGCCCCGCGATCGCCGCGACCGCGAGGTGATAGAGCGGCCCGGTCGCGGTGTTCAGCCCGACGACATCGAGATGCGGGAACGATCCGCGAATCTGCAGCACCGACGGCCAATGGAAGGCCCGCTGGTCATTGCCGCCCGCGGTGACGATCACCCCGGTCGCGGCGATCACCGCGGCGAGCCCGACGACCAGGGCGAACGCGCCCGCCGCCGGCAGGTACGAACGACCTGTCGCGCGAGGGGAAATCGCCGCCCTGTCCCGGATCATGCCGATGCCGGCGCGGCCTCGAGTACGACCGCCGAGCGCTTCAAGCGCACCAGCGCCGGCGGCCCCTGCACCAGGTAGCGCCGGGCCAGCCGCCGCGGCTCCAGCATGAGCCGCCACGCCCACTCGCCACCGGCGTTGCTGACCCGTTCGGGCACCCGGGCGATCCGGCAGGCCAGGAAGTCGACGACCGCCCCGAACGCGAGCAGCGCCTTGGCGCCGGTCTGCGTCCCGTACTCGGCGATCCACCGCTCCTGACGCGGCTTCCCGAGACCCACGACCAGAATGTCGGCCTCGGCGGCCTTGATCTGCGCGGCAATCGCCTCGGACGCAACGCGATCGGTCAGCTCGGCCCGTTCGGGCGCCCACGTCCCCGCGACCTCGAGCCGCGGGAACTGTTCGGCGAGGGCGGGCAGCAGCAATTCGTGGGTTTCGGCGGTTCCGCCGAGGAACGCCACCCGCGCCCGCGCCTCGGCCGCGTGCTCGAGAATGGGCGTAATGAGATCGCTGCCCGACAGTTTCGGCCACTCCCGGCCGCTGCGGGCATTGGCGGTGCGCACCAACGGCATACCGTCGAGCAGGGTGAGCCAGCGCAATCCACCCGCGGGCGCGCCCACGGCCGTCCGCTCGTCCCAGGCGGCATCGTCGGCGAAATGATGGATGTGGTCGAGGTTGGCCGATACCACGGCGATCGGATCGGAATCCGAGAGCGCGGTGAAAACGAGCTCGAGCGCGGCATCACGATCGAGGAGATCCACGGGCACGTGTCCGACGAGCATTCGCGGCCAGGGCGGCGAGCATTCGTTCATCTGACCGATTGCCTTCCAAGAGATTTCGGCCTGACCGTACGACAGGGAGTATATCGATCCGGCCCGGCTTCGCACCCCGTACTCGCGACCGCGGACTCTGTCAGAATGGCGTTCATGCAATGGCACGGCGGGCCCCTCCCCCGCGATTCGCGAGTGTATGTCGCAGGACATCGCGGACTGGTCGGATCGGCGCTGTGGCGGCGTTTGCGCGCGGCGGGTTTCACCGATCTGGTCGGGCGTGACTCGGCCGAGCTGGATCTGCGCGACGCCCGGGCTACCGCCGAATTCTTCGCCGGGACAAGGCCGCACGCCGTGATCGACGCCGCCGCCCGGGTGGGCGGGATCGCGGCCAATGCGGCGCACGGCGCGGAGTTCCTCTCGGATAATCTGCGCATTCAGGTCAACCTGCTCGATGCCGCGGTCGCCACCGGCGTGCAACGGTTCCTGTTCCTCGGCTCGAGCTGCATCTATCCCAAGGCGGCCCCGGTGCCGATCCGGGAGGACGCCCTGTTCACCGGCCCGCTCGAGGTCACGAACGAGGGCTACGCCGTTGCGAAACTTGCTGGTATCACCCAGATCACCGCGATTCGCCGGCAGTACGGCCTGCCCTACATCAGCGCGCTGCCCACCAATGTCTACGGCCCCGGTGACAACTTCCACCCCGAGGCCAGTCATGTCGTGCCCGGTCTGATCCGCCGTTTTCACGAGGCCGCCCGCGACCACACGCCCGTCGTCCACTGCTGGGGCACGGGACTGCCGCTGCGGGAGTTCATCCACGCCGACGACCTCGCCGACGCGTGCCTGTTCCTGCTCGACAACTACGACGGCGACGGCCCGGTCAATGTCGGCACCGGCCAGGAGGTCACCGTGGCCGAGCTGGCGACGACGATCGCCGGGATCGCCGGGTTCCGGGGCGAAATCCACTGGGATACATCGCAACCGGACGGTACGTACCGGAAGCTGCTGGACGTCTCCCGGCTCACCGGCCTGGGCTGGGGCCCGCCCGCGATCGCCCTGCCCGACGGGTTGAAGGCGACCTACCACTGGTTCCTCGACAATCAGTCGAACTACCGAGGCTGACTCCAGACCGCACGGTCGGGTCGATCGATCCACACCGGCGACTCGGATTTCAAGACCTCGATATCGGCATCGACCATGAGCCGCGCCAACTCCGGGGCCCGGACCTTCGGATCCCAGCCGAGCGCCGCAGCGGCCTTCGACGCGTCACCGATCATCACATCCACCTCCGTCGGGCGCAGGTACCGGTCGTCGAAGCGGACATAGCGCTCCCAGTCGAGCCCGACCCGATCGAAGGCCATGGCCAGGAAGTCCCGCACGGAATACCCGCACCCGGTGGCGAGCACGTAATCGTCGGGCTCGTCCTGCTGCAGCATGCGCCACATGCCCTCGACGTATTCCGGGGCGTACCCCCAGTCCCGGATCGAGTCGACGCTGCCCAGCCACAGCTGCTCATCGAGCCCGGCGGCGATCCGCGCGACCGCACGGGTGATCTTGCGGGTCACGAAGGTCTCACCGCGGCGCGGTGATTCATGGTTGAACAGAATGCCGTTCACGGCGTAGATCCCGTACGCCTCGCGGTAGTTGCGGGTCGACCAGTAGGCGAACATCTTGGCCGTGCCGTAGGGCGACCGCGGATGCAGCGGCGTCAGCTCGTTCTGCGGCGGCGGCGACGAGCCGAACATCTCCGAACTCGACGCCTGGTAGAACCGGCAGTCCAGCCCGATCTGCCGAATCGCCTCCAGCAGCCGGATGGTCCCCAAACCGGTTGTCTCCGAGGTGTATTCGGGCTCATCGAAGCTGACCCGGACATGCGACTGCGCGGCCAGGTGGTAGATCTCGTCCGGCTGCAGCCGCTCGATGAGGTTCGCGAGCCGGGCGCTGTCGTTCAGTTCACCGTAGTGGGTGAACAGCCGCGCCTGCGGATCGTGCGGGTCGACATACAGGTGATCGATGCGCCTGGTGTTGAAGGTCGAGGCACGCCGGATGATCCCGTGCACCTCGTACCCCTTGCCGAGCAGCAGCTCGGCCAGATACGAACCGTCCTGACCGGTTATCCCGGTGATCAATGCGCGCTTGGCCATCCGACCGCCCTCCCCCGTGCGCGAGCCAACTCGATTATCCACTCCTCGTAGCTGTCCAGAGCGGCTTCGCTGTTCAGCATCGCTGTCGCGTATCGCCGTCCCGCCGCGCCGAACTCGGCGCCGAGCACCGGATCGGCGCCGATCCGGACCGCCTCGGCGAGCAGCAGCTCCGGACGGCCGCCGGGCACGACCACGCCCGCGCCCGAGGCGGTCATCTCCTGGGCGGTGTACCCGGCGGCCTCGGCGGCCGCGAGAATCGGCTTGCCGGAGGTGAAATACGACGTCAGCTTGCTGGGCACGGCCATCTGCGCCACGCCCGGCAGCTCATTGACCAGCAGCACGTCGGCAGCGCCGAGCGCCGACGGGAAATCCGCCTCGCTGACCGGCGGCAGGATCTCGAGGGTGGGCAGCCCGGCTCCGGCGGCCTCGATCCGGCGGCGCTGATTGCCGTCGCCCAGCAGCACGAATCGAACCGAGAGTCGGTCTCGCGCCGCCAATTCGGCGGCGGCGACGACGTTCTCGAGGCCCTGTTTGGTTCCGATGTTCCCGGCGTGCAGCACGACGAGCTCGTCCTCGGACCACCCGCGTGCGGCCCGGAACGCCGCGCTGGCCGCCGGATCGGGCGCGGGCACGTGGTTCCAGTTGCGGATGACCCGGATCCGCTCCCGCTCGACGCCCAGCTCACGCACCAGATCACCGCGCAGGCCGTCGTGGATCACCGCGACGCTGTCGGCGTGGCGGAAGGCGGCGGACTCCAGCGTGCGCACCCCGCGTGCGGCGGGCCGGGGCAGCGCCCCGGTCTCGACGACGCCTCGGCTGTACAGGTCGTGCACGAGCACCCCGACCGCCGGGGCACCGGGGGTCAGCCGGGCCCGGGCGACCGCCATGGCCGTGGCCAGCAGCGGCGGGGTGATGCACAGGATCACCTCCGGACGATGCCAGCGGGTCGTCACCGCCTGCAGTCCGAAGGTCAATTCCATTGCGGCACGGCCCCATCCGCGACCGGTCCGCGGCACGTGATGGTCCAGCCGACGCAACCGCACCCCGTCGGCGTCGACCTCGGCGCGAAAGGTCGTGGGCTCACCGGCCCGCCGCCACGCCGGGTAGTGCGTGACGCCGGTGAGCACCCGCACGTCATGGCCGCGGGCGGCCAGACCCACCGCGAGACCCGTTGTGTACGGCGCGATCCCGGTCGGCTCGGGGGCATAGTTGATCCCCAGGATCACCACCCTGACCGCACGACTCGACACGGTGTCCGACATTAGTGGCACGGACACCCGTCGGCGCGTCGACCGGTGTTCGGAGATCACCGGAACCTTGCCCACCGCGCTACCCGCTGGTCGCCGGGTTCGAACCGAGGTACCCGGACAGCTTGCGCACACCGCGGGCGGCGGTGATCCGCTGCCGTTCGGCATAGAGCTCCGCCACCGCGCGGCGGGCCTGCCAACGCTGCTGCGGGCCGAGATCGGATTCCGCTATCCAGCGCAGCCATTCGCGGCACTGCAGCGTGGTGGACAGGTGCGCCTGCCACTTCGGGACACCGAGCTTGCGCGCCATGACGGTCTGGCGGTCGTGCTGGAAATGCCGCCCGCCCAGCACCTCGTTCACATGTCCCCAGGGACCGGCCAGCGCCAGCTTCCCGGCGAAGACCTCGTCTTCGCGCAACATGTTCCGGCGCGCTATGCGGCGCACCGGATCGGAGCGGAACACGCCGTAGAGCGGATCGATCAGCAGGAAGCTCTCGTTGAGCAGCCGCAGCATCTCGGTGAAACGGACCACCGGATCATCGGAGCCCAGTGCGGTCCCGTCGTAGGGCGCGGTCCGGCTGACGCCGTCGGGACCCGTGTAGTCCAGCTGGGTGGTCACCAGCAGCAGTCTCGGGTCGGCGTCGAAGACCTCGAGACACCGGGACAGATAGTTCGGTTTCAGCCAGTCGTCGTCGCCGATCCACCGGAAGTAGGCGCCCTTGGCCAGATCGAGCGCGCCGACGAAGTTGTTCATCAATCCGACATTGACCGGGTTGCGGTGGTACACGATCCGGCTGTCCTGGTCCGCGAGGTCCCGGCAGACCTCCTCGGTGGCGTCGGTCGACGCGTTGTCGGAGATCACCAGTTCCAGATCCGCGTGATCCTGGGCGAGCACGGACGCCACGACATCCGGAATCCGTTCCGCCCCATTGCGAACCGGCAGTCCGACGGTGACGAGTGTGTGTGAGTTTCGCATGCGAGTCCCCTCCCGACTCAGTGGTCCCGAGCGTTCAGACACGCTCGAGCCAGATTTCACGCCAGAACGAGACGTACTCGCGCGGGCAGTTCGCGTGGTAGACGCCCTCGCAGAACACATCCTCGAGCACGATCGCCGGGGTCTTCATGATCACGAGCTCACCGGTCGTCTCGTCGAGACACCGGGTGATGCGTGCCTGCACCCGCGCGGTGCGTCCGCAGAAGCGCGCCGCCTCCTCTTCGAACCCCATGCCGCGATTGAGCCGGTGTTCGTTGAGGGTGAGCTCGATCTGCTCCTTGGACTTGATGCGCACCAGCTCGCCGGGCTGCAGATCCAGGTGGGCCACCGGGGTTTTGCCGACGGCGCGGCCGCGCACGAAACCCCATTCCGCGCCGCCGCGGAACTGGAGCCTGGCGGGCAGCACCCGCTTGCTCACCGCCTGCAGCCGGTTGAACGACGCGAAGAAGAAGGCCCGCAACGACTCGCGCACCGTGGCATTGCCGACCTGAACGTCCTCGACGTATTGCCGCACATCGCGGAAGGGCAGGCAGGTCGGCGCCGCGCGCATCATCTCGGTCGACTGGCAGGAGTATCTGTCGCGGCCGCTGTCGAGCGGCGGCTTGCGCGTATTGACCTCGAGCAGTTCGAGATCGATGCGGGTGCCATTGCTGGCCGTCGGCGGCGTGCCCGGCGCGACGCGCCTGAGCCACGCCTCTTTCCAGTACAGGCTGCACGCGGTCTGGCAGCCGCCGTGCGAGGTTCCGGCACAGCGCGCGCCGGTGAGGTGGACCGTGCTCGTCATCCGGTGCATTCCGGTGCGGCCGTAGGGATCACACACCTTGGTGGCGACCTTGTGGACGGTCAGCTGTTGTCCGCAGAACTCCAGCATCTCGGGCATGAACGGCAGATTGTCCAGCTCGCCGCGCTCGTCGAGGGTGGCGAGGATCTCGGCCGCGCTGCGGACCTCGACCAGATCGCCCACCCGCAATCCCGGTGTCGACTCGGCAACGGGTTGGATCATGCGATGGTTCTCCATATCACTCGGCGATCAGTAGGCGCCGTCACTGCGGGTCACCGCCGTGATCGTCTTCGCGATGATCAGCAAATCCTGAACCATCGACCAGTTTTCGACGTAGGACAGGTCCAGCCGGACCGACTCGTCCCAGGACAGATCCGAACGGCCCGACACCTGCCACAGTCCGGTCACTCCCGGCTTGACCAGCAACCGCCGCCGCACCTTGCCGTCGTAGCGCTCGACCTCGCCGGGTAGTGGCGGGCGCGGCCCGACCACGCTCATCTCGCGGCGGATCACATTGATGAACTGCGGCAATTCGTCCAGGCTGTAGCGCCGCAGGATCCGCCCGATCGGGGTGACCCGCGGGTCCTCACGGATCTTGAACAGCGGACCGGCGCCCTCGTTGTCGGACTCGAGCGCCGCGCGCCGCTGATCGGCGTCGGGGAACATGCTGCGGAACTTGATCATTCGGAACGGCACGCCGTCCAGACCGATCCGCTCGGAGCGGTAGAAGACCGGGCCGCGGCTGTCGATCTTGATGGCCACCGCCGCGATGAGCATCACCGGGGAGACGAGCAGCAGCGCCGACACCGCGAAGGTGAGGTCGAAGACGGCCCGGCCGAACGAGCGCGACCGGCCGTACTGCGGCTTGGCGATGTGCAGCAGCGGCAGATTGCCGATCGGGCGGATCGCCATGCGCTGATCGGCCACATCGACCACGCCCGGCGTCACCACCACGCCCACGCCCAGCGGGGCCAGCTGCCACACCAGATCATTGATGCCGCGCGCGCCGAGATGCTCGGTCGCCGAGATCGCCACGAGGTCGGAGCCGGTCTGGCGCACCGCGTCCAGCACGGTGGTCTCCGCGCCGACGAGGATGGGCACGTCGGGAAGTTCGCTCTCCCCGCCGAATTCCTTGTCGTAGGGGCTGTAGACGCCGACCACCGAATAGCCGACCGCGGGGTCGCGGGCGAAACAGGTCATCATCTCGCGAGCCGCATCGGGACCGCCGAGTACCAGGACCGCGGTGCGGTAGCGTCCGCTGCGGCGCTGCGCCGCGGCATAGCGCCGCCACAGCATCCGGTTGACCAGCAGACCGAGCAGGCCGAAAGGCAGCGCGATCGCCAGATACCCACGCGCGAAATCCAATCGGAACAGCAGCGAGACGATCCCGATCAGGCCGAACAGCCGCAGGGTGGCCGAGGTCAGCTGGCGATACTCCTCGAGCCCGGTGCCCAGCGCACCCGGCGAGGCGGCGTTGCCGGCCACCAGGAACCCGAACCAGGACAGCGCCAGCAGCACCGAGATGATCGAGTACCCGATACTGGCGTCGCCTGACCAAGCGGCCATTTGATCGTTGTCGTCGATGCCGCCGAACCGGATCAGTTGTGCCGCACCGATGGTCGCGACCAGGACGAGCGCCTCGCAGACCCGGACCCGGCGGCCGTATTCGGTCTGCCATCGCTCACGGTCGGAACGCCACTCCGGCGCGGACCCCCTGATCCGCGTCCGGTCAATTTGGAAGGCCATCTGCGCTCCATCCCCACGCCGAATTGCCAAGCTGCCGACGCTCCCCCATTGGACGCCCGGGCAGAATATTATCGGTTCCGTCCACCGCAGGTCCATGTTTCACCCGCAGGCCGGAGCTTCTTTGAAGATCCTGAATACTTCTGAGTATCAACATATTTGATGTGCCTCATCGAAGATTCGCTGAGAGATCCCCGGCGCGCGGTCGGAGAGGGTGCGGGCCATGACGACATCGCAGGGCAGAACGAACAGCACGAAATCGACTGGGCCCCAAGGGACGAAGACCGTGACCCCCGAAGGGGGTCACCACTGAGTTCGCAACACCTGCGCAGGGTGTTACGGAAATTCCGGCCTCGCGTCGCGTACGCGCGACCGAACCGGTCGGCTCCATTCTCACGCTGATCGGCTCGCCGCCGCCGACCAGGTACGTCGAGACGGAATCGTAGACTGTCACCGACAAATACGGACGAGTACGGAAGACTCCCGCCCGCATGACAGCGAACGACGAGGACACCGCCGCGGAACCGGTGCGCCCCCGACCGCGCGGCCTCGCCCGGCAGCGCCGTCGGGCCCGCGGGCTGCGGTGGGCGCTCGCGAGCGTCGGGGTGCTGATCGCCACCATCGCCGGTGCGGGATTTCCGGTGTACGCGCAACCCCAGATCGACCACCTGCGGCGGGCGGATGCGATATTCGTGCTCGGCGGGGAGGGATTTCACCGGTATCCGTACGGTCTTTCGCTCGGCGGGCAGGGGTGGGCGCCGACCGTCCTGATCTCGAATCCCTACGGCACGCGCGACGACTGGCTCACCGATGTCTGCAAGACGCCGCAGACCGGTTTTCAGCTGATCTGCTTCGTTCCGGACCCGCCGACCACGAAAGGTGAAGCGCGCCAGCTGCGCCGCCTCGCCGCCGAGCACGGTTGGAAGACGGTGATCGTGGTGACCTTCCGCCCGCACATCTCGCGGGCGCGCTACATCCTCGAACAGTGCTACGACGGCGATCTGGTGATGATCGAGAGCCCGGAACGGATCCCGTGGTACCGGTGGGTCTACGAATTCGGGTACCAAACAGTCGGATACGCGCGCGCGGCTCTGCAATCCGGCTGCTGAGGGAGCCCGCGCGGACCGACGGCCCGCTTAGGATGAGCGGCATGGCTGCCGAGCTGTGGGCGTTGCGACTGCGGGTCGCCCGGGTGCTGGCGTACCCCCTGTGGCGCTGTGCCGCCGCGGCCGAGGAGGTGCGCGCCGATATCGCCTGGTGGATCGAGTGCATCGACGCGCCGAAACTGACCGCGCTGGAGGAATACTCGCGTTTCGCCTATCTGGCGGCCGCCCTGCCCGAGTTCCGCACGCTCGTGCACTACCGGCTGCGCGGCCGCTCGCCCGTGCTGCGAATCCTGTTGCGAGCCTGCTACCGGCCGCTGCCGACGCTCACCCTCGAGGCCGATCGCATCGGGCCCGCCCTGTTCATCCAGCACGGCGTGGGCACCATCGTGACCGCCGAGTCCATCGGCAGCCACTGCTGGATCAATCAGCAGGTGACCGTCGGCCACGACGCGAAAGGCCGCCCGACACTGGGCGATCGGGTCCGGGTCGGCGCGGGGGCGGTGGTGCTCGGCCCGATCACCCTGCACGACGGGGCCACCGTGGGGGCCAACGCGACCGTCATCCACGACGTACCCGCCGGGGCGACCATGGTCGCGCCGCTGGCGACGGCGCTCACCGCCCGTCCGGGCGTCGATGGCGACCGGCCGAGCGGCCGCGCACCAGCCTAGGCACCCACACCAGATCCGGGACCACCTGTGCGAGCAGGGTTCCGAGCGCGGCGGCGCAGACGACCCCGACCGCGCCGTATCGCGCGGCGACCGCGATCCCGAGCCCGATGCTGAGCGCGGCCATCACCACCGTCCAGCCCGCCTGCCAGCGCGCCTCGTTCGGCTTGGTCAGCAGGACGTTCGCCGGTAGATGCGTGCTCTGGACCAGGAGCAGGGCGCCGAAGGCCAGCGCCAGCTGATACGACACGTCGATCCGGCCGCCGGACAGGATCGCGGCCGCCCACGGGCCCAGCGCCGCCAGCGCCACCGCCCCGAGCGCCGCGGCCCCGACGAACATCCCGGTGATCCGCCACCAGATCCGGACCGTTTCCGCCGACGCGCCACGGCGTTTCACGAAGACCGGCCAGTACGCCAGGCCCGCCGTCGAGATGACCTGCCAGATCACCCCGTAGATCTGGGCGATCAAGGCGTAGCGCGACAGCTCGTCCGGCGTGGACAGATGCGAGAGCAGCAAACGGCCGCTCTGCAATCCGGCGGGGAGCCCGACCCCGACGACGAACAACCACACGCTGCCCGCGAGCAGCCGCGTGCGCGGTTCGGGAACCGGGGCGAACGCCGACCGGCCCAGCCCCGAGAGCCGAAGCGCGGCAACGGTGCCGACGCTCTGCCCGGCCAGCACGCCGACCAGCGCCGACACGCAATACCAGATCGGGCGCACACCGGCCGCGGACAGCGCCAGCGTGGTCAGCAGGGCGAACGCCGGACAGCTCATCAGCACGAGCGTCGCGAGCTCGTTGCGATCGATGCCGATGAGAATGCGCACGCCCAGCCCGGCCGGGATGGTCAGCGCGAACAGGACCGCGGCCACGGTGATCGCCCAGCCGTCCTGCGGGCCGGACGACAAGCCCGTCAGCACCGTCCAGCTCCCCGTCGCCAGCAGCGTGAACGCGGCGACCGTCAGGCCCGCGGCGACGCCGAACAAGACCCGGTAGGCGCGGCGGACGACATCGGCGGCCGAGGGATCATCGGCCAGCTGGGCACTCGCGCTCAGGACCGTCGCCCCGATGCCCAGGTCCGCGAACGGGAACAGCAGCGTGACCGTGGCGATGAGCGAGACCAGACCGAACACCGCCGAGCCGGTCTGCCGCACGATGATCGCGGTGTTCGCCAGGCCCAGCAGCGCCACGATCGGAGTGCCCGCGATGCGGTAGCCGGCGCTGCGCAGCAAGGCCCGGCGTTCGCCGGGCGCCAGCCGGATCGGATCGGTCATCGCCGCAACAGGATCCGGACGCCGTTCAGCACGGCGTAGGCCAGCGCGAACGGGCCGGGACGCCCGTGGCGCAGCGCGGCCCGCAGCGCACGGCCGGCCCCGGCCGCCGAACCGGCCGCGACCGCGGCGCTGACCGGGCTCGTGCACAGATAGTCACCGCGAATCCGGGGTGACTCGGCGCGCAGATACTCCAGTCCCCAGGCGATGTAGTCGTCCACGCGGTCGACGCTCGCCCGCGAAACCGATTCGCCCCCAACGTGATACGTGCCCAGCACCTGCGGCACCTGGATCACCCGCACCTGCGGGCGCGCCCGCTGCACGGCCAGCAACCAGGTCGGTTCGTCGTGGACCGTGTCGGCGTCCCATCCGACGAGCCGAGCCAGTTCGGTCGGGAAGCACAGGGTCGAGGTCTGCAGGACGGCACCGCCGACGCGCAACGAGGTGAATCGGAACAGATACCGCGCCACCGATTCCCGGGGTGCGATCAGGCGGCGCGGCCAGACCCATCGCAGGCTCCCGGGGCCGGATACCTCGACCCGTGAGGAGCAGATCCAGTCGCGCCCGGCCTCGGACTCCGGGTTCTGCGACCGGACGGCTTCGAGCTGGCACCGCAGTTTCTCCGGCCGCCATTCGTCGTCGTCATCGAGCAACGCGATCACCGTGCCGCGTGCGGCGACGATACCCGCTTGCCGCGCGGCACCCGGCCGGAGGCGATCGGCGGTGCGCACGAGCGTGATCCGGGTGTCGGCGGGCAGGTCCACCGCGAGACCTTCGGCGGCCACGACCAGCACCTCGGTGACCGGGTACGTCTGGCGCAGCGCCGATTCCACCGCGCGGCGCAGCGACGCTCGGCCGACGGTCGGCACGATCACGCTCACCGCCGGATTCATGACGCCGGAGTCGTCGACGGCGTTCGCCGGAAGTGGATCGCGAGGTACGCCAGCACCAGGCACGCGAGCTCGGGGAGCATGCCGTAGGTCCAGGGCGCGTAGAGCAGGTCCCACACGCCTTGCAGCGCGACCACGACGAACAGCGGAGCCCATTGCCCGAGCCGCCGGTAGTTCCAGAACACCCCCGCGCAGGCGACCAGGATCAGCAGCGGCAGCAGCGCCGCGATCAGCCCGCCCTCGGCCCAGGCGCCGAACAGAATGGAATGGAAGGCGGAGTAGTCGAATACCGGCAGCCGCCAGTACAGCTCGTACGGGAAGGTCGGCGCGAATCCGATCCGGATCGCGAGATGTTCCGCCCGCGTATACAACTCGGGCGTGAGGTGCTGCGCGCTGCCCCAGCCGAGCAGCGGCCGCTCCGCGATCGCGGAGAAGGTCATCGGCGGCTCGGTCCGCCCGGCCAGCAGCAGGGGCAGGTGCGTCGCCTCCTGCTCGACCGTCTTGCGCTGCAACGCCGGTCCGAACAGGCCCGCCCGCGCGGCGATCGGCATGTAGTACGCGAACAACAGCCCGAACCCGGTCACACCGGCCAGCGACCAGCCGCGCCCGATCCGGGTGCCGAGCACGTGCCGGACCCCCAGCCACACCGCCGCGACCAGGCACACCAGCGCGTGCGAGCGGAAGTTCAGCCCCAGGCTCGCCAGCGCGAGCGCGCCGAGCGCACCGGAGATCACCAACGGCCGGGCGCGGAACCGAATCAGCGCGTACACCAGCACAACCGTCACCGCGTGCGCGATTCCGTACTTCCACAGATCAAGGAACCGACCGGTATTGGTCAGCTCGATGCCGTGGAACATGAAGAACCCGATGCTGCCCACGGCGACCCCGGCGAGCAGCGCGGCGATCGCGTCGACCGACCGACCGGTGAGCACCGCGAACCCGATGAAATACAACGCGAACGCGGGCGCCGCCAGCGCATTCGGCCACAGGACGCTCACGTGGTTCACCACGCACGAGACCAGGAACGAGATCCACGCCAGCGCCGCGATCACGACCGGCACCAGATCCACACCGCGATGCGACATCAACGCGAATCCCGGCAGCGCCACCAGACAGATCACCGACAGCCCGGTCACGGTGAAGTTCGCGACCTGCATCCCCGACGTCGCCCCCACGACGACCAGCACGGCCGCCGACATGTATCGGAGACGCTCCGGCGTGAAGGTATTTGCCGGCGTGAACCGTAGATCGGTCACTTGGTCCAATCCCCTTGCAACAACGAACGACTGGCGTCCTCTCGGAAGATAACGGTACATTGATCGCGCCAGGGGAGGTCGTTATGCGGGATGCTGTACCGGAAGGAACGTCGGCAGCGCCGGAACGATCCCTGGCAGCGTTGCGGGGGCACTCCTACGACAAAGGCCGTGGTCTGGCGGCTCAGGCGCTCTGGGTGGCCGTCTCGACGCTGATCTTCACCCAGGTGTGGTGCCCGAATCGGTTGCGGGTGGCGATCTTGCGGATGTTCGGCGCGAAAATCGGTACGGGGGTACTGATCAGGCATCGGGTGAGTGTGCAGTGGCCGTGGAAGCTGAGTGTGGGCGACGATTCGTGGGTCGGGGTCGGGGCGGAGTTGTACAACATCGAACCGATCACCCTCGGGTCCAATGTCTGTGTGTCCCAACAGGCCTACCTGTGCACCGGCAGTCACGACCGGCGCTCGCCGAGCTTCGCCTACGACAACGGGCCGATCGTCGTCGAGGACGGGGTGTGGGTGTGCACGCGGGCCACCATCCTGCGCGGCGTCACCGTCGGCGCGCACTCGGTGATCGGGGCGACCGCGCTGGTCAGCGCGGACGTGCCGCCGTATTCGGTCGTGCGGCCGCCGCCGCCCGTGGTCACGCCGCGCTGATGCGGATCCTGCACCTGGTCACCCTGGTGTCACCGGAGGGCGCCTACGGCGGGCCGGTGCGGGTGGCGTTCAACCAGGCGGCGGAGTTCCTCGGTCGCGGCGACGACGTGATCGTCGCGGGCGCCGCGCGCGGATACGACACCCCGCCCGCGCGGGTGGGGAACGTTCCGGTCCGATTGTTCCCGGCTCGAACCCTGGTTCCCGCAACGGGTTTCGCCGGACTCGGAGCGCCCGGCCTGTGGCGGTGGGTGCGCCGCCACGGCCGCGGCTTCGACATCGTTCATATTCATCTCGGCCGCGATCTGGTGACGTTGCCCGCGGCGCTCGCGGTGCGGCACGCGGGCACGCCGTATGTCGTTCAGCCGCACGGGATGATCACGCCGTCCTCGCATCCCCTCGCCGCACCGCTGGATGCCGCGTGGACCCGGAAGGTACTGCGTGATGCGCGCGCGGTCTGCTTCCTCACCCCGGCCGAACACGACGATCTGACGGCTGTCGCCGGACCGGGCCTGCGCCTGACGCGGGTGGACAATGGCGTCCCCGCCTATCCGCACGCGACCGCGGCGGGCACACCCGAGGTGCTGTTCGCCGCCCGACTGCACGCCCGCAAGCAGCCGCTCGCCTTCGTCGAGATGGCAAAGGCGTTGCTCGCCAACGGAACCGTCGCGAACTTCACCCTGGTCGGCCCCGACGAGGGCGAGGGCCCGGCGGTGCGGGCGGCGCTCGGCGCGGACCCCCGGCTGCGGTGGCTGGGCCCGCTCGATCCGGCCCGCGTGCCCGAGCGGATGGCCGACGCCGCCGTCTTCGTGCTGCCGTCGCTGCGCGAGCCCTACCCGATGGCGGTGCTGGAGGCGATGGCGGTCGGCCTGCCGGTGGTGATCCCGCCCGACTGCGGACTCGCGCCACTGGTCGAGCGCACCGGCAGCGGCATCGTGACCGGCTCCGCCCCAACCGAACTCGCGGCGGCCGTACGGTCACTGCTCGCCGACCGGGAACGGGCCACCGCCATGGGCGAACGCGGCCGCCGGGCCGTGGCCACCGAACTGGGGATGGCACGCATCGGCGACCGGCTACGCGAGCTCTACGATGCGGCGACCCGATGACCCGGGCCAGGGCTGTCGATCTCGCGGCGGCGATCCTCGCGATCGCGATCGCCGCCGGGCTCGTGTTCGCCCTGCACACCGGTCCGACCGCACACGGCGACAGCACGCCGCAGCGGCTCACCATCCCCGAACCGGAGGAACCGGCCGCCCTGTTCATCGGCGATTCCTACACGGGCGCGAGCACACTCGCCGAGATGTCGTACGCGTGCCAGGCGGCGGTGCGGATGCACTGGCTCTGCGACCTGGCCGCCATGCCCGGCACCGGCTACATCAGCGGCGGGCAGGCCAATCGGTTCCACATCGAGTACCTCGGCGACTCGACCACTTTCGACGAACGCGTCCACGGGCTGGCCAAGCGCGCGGCACCGGACATCGTGGTGCTCGACGGCGGCCGCAACGACAAGTTCGCACCGATCGAGGACGTCTACGACGCGGTACGCGGCACCATCGAGGACATCCGCGCCGCCTGGCCCGCGGCGAAGATCGTGTTCGTGCGGCCGCGGTTCCTGCAACGGCCCAGCGACGACTGCGGTTTCGACGACGACTTCGTGGCACGGTTGAAGCTCGACCCCGCCACGGGCGAGTTGATCGTGGTCGATCCACTGCTGTCCTTCGACAGCATGGACACCGGTGCGCTGGTCGGCCCGGACGGCATGCATCCGAACGCGGACGGCAACAAGCGAATCGCGGCCGCCCTGGTCGACAGCCTCACTACCCAAGGATTGGCGGCGGCGCGATGAATTCCACTGTCTCGCACGACGCCGTCGGCGCGGCGTATTCGGATACCGCCGTGCTCGCGTATCTGAGGCTGCTGCGCAGACGATGGCGTTGGATTGTGTGGGGCGTCCTGGCGACCCTGGCGGCCACCACCGTTTTCCTGCTGGTGCGCCCGCCGGTCTACCGCTCCGAGGCGACCGTGTTCATCCGGACGCCGGGCGACGTGAGCCGTGTCGTCGACGGCGGGGATTCCTATGCCAAGGCACGCGGCCGGACCTATGCGGCGCTGGCCACCAGCCCGGATCTGGCCGCGGTCGTGATCGGCGATCTCAAGGTGAAGGCCGATCCGGTCCGATTCGCCGACCGCATCTCCGCGTCGAACCGGACCGGAACCGTCTTGATCGATATCGCGGTCACCGGACCCACCGCGGCGGAGACCACCCGGACCGCGCAGGTCTTCCTGACCGACTACGCGGCCCTGGTCCACACGCTCGAGACGGTGCCCGGCAGCGCGGTGCCGCGCGCCGAACTGGTGGTCGTCACCGGGCCGGGCCGCCCCGAGCGCGAAGTCGCCTGGGGCGCACCGCTGTACGTCGTCATCGCCGGGGCCGTACTGACCGGCTTCGTACTCGGCGCGGGCGCGGCCGTGGCCCGCCGGCTCTTCGAACCCGACACCGAACACGAGGCGAACAGTTGAAGCTGAATCAATTCTTTGCCCAATTGGGCAGGTACTGGGCGACTTTCGGCATAGTCGCCGGGCTCGTCGCCGCGGCGGGCATCACGCTGGCCGTACTGCATCCGCCGCGCTATGTGTCGACGACCCAGCTGCTGGTGTCGATCGAGGGCTCGACCACCGCGTCGGCCTACGAGAACGACAATGTCGTCACCGGCCGGGTCAGCACCTATGTCGCGCTGCTCACCACCGATGCCGTCGCCCAGCGGGTGATCGACAAGCTCGGACTGCACGAATCGACGCGTGACCTGGCCGGGCAGGTGAGCGCGGCGGTGGTGCCGCCGAAAACGGCCGTCATCGATGTCACGGTGACCGATTCGTCCGCCGAACGCGCCCAGCGCATCGCGCAGACCATCGGCCCCGAATTCATCGCCTACGCCGACAGCGTCGAGACGCCGACCGGCGAGGACAAGCAGAAGGTGCACACGAAGGTCGTGACCGCGGCCAGCGCACCCGGCAGCCGGCTGCCCGCGATCATCGCGCTGAGCGGACTCGGCGTGCTCACCGGACTGCTGCTCGGCTTGGTGGCGGTGTGGATCCGCGCCCGCACCGACCGGACTATCCGAACCAGTGCCGTCGCGACGACATTCGGGGTGCCGGTCCTCGGCGCGGTCGCCGCGGTGCCCGCGCCCTCGGAACGGGAGTTCATCGGCTACCGCGGACTGCGGGCGCACCTCGAGCAACTCTCACCCGCCCCATCGGTCTGGGTGATCACCAGTGCCACAGGCGAAGTCGACGTCACGACCGCGGTGCGCAATCTGAGCCGCACCGTCGAACGGCACGGCGGGCAGCCGATCGTGCTGGCCGGGGACACCGTCGATCCGGTACAGGCGAGAGCCGAGATCGACCCCGTGCGGACCGACCACACCCATGTGCTGCTGGTCGCGCCGCCGGTAACGAAAAGCGTCTCGGCGTCGGTGTATGGAGCGTTCGCGGATGGTGTGATCCTGCTGGTGGCGCTCGGCTCGACGCGGCGGCGCGACGTGCGCGAGGCGTTGGCGCAACTGCGGGCGGCGGCGGTGCGCGTGGCGGGCGTCGCGGTCGCGACGACGTGGAAACACAGTGGCGAATACGTGGAAACACAATCGAACTGAAGGATGACGAGGTGTCGTGTAGGTTCGGCCTTCGAGGCGACTTCACGATGCCCGAAGGGGGAAGTTGACATGGATTTATTCGATGTCGCGCGCTCGTGCGCTCGCCGCTGGTACGTGATCCTGCCGCTGCTGGTCCTGAGCCTGCTCTACGGGAAGCACACCTATCAGCAGGCCAAGCCGGTCTACTACGCCAATGCCGTAATCGGTTTCGCGCCACCGAGTTACCGCTACGACCAGGCGGTGGCCGGTGAACCGGTGCGGCGCAACGGACTGCTCGACGTCGGCGGCGCGACCCTGCTGGCGAATCTCGCGGCGCTGGGGCTGCGGCAGCCCGCGGTGGTCGACAAGGTCGTCGCGGGCGGCGGCCAGCCCAACTACGTCGCGCGCATGTTCCCCACCACGACCGGCTCCGCGCAGATCCCGCTGGTCATGCTCGAGGAAACCTCCGCCAACCCGCAGACCACCTCCAAGACCCTCGAACTCGTGACGGCACAGGCGGATTCGACGCTGCGGACCCTGCAGCAGGGCGCGCAGGTCCCCGAGGATCAGATGGTGTCCTCGTTCACCGTGCAGCCGCCGAGCACCCCGGTCGCGGCGCTGCCGTCGCGCACCCGGTCGACGATCTCGGTCCTGGGCGCGGGCATCGGTCTGTCGATCCTGCTGGCGGTGCTGGTCGATGTGGTGCTCGAGCGTCGCAAGCGCGGCCGCCGCACCGAACCGCCCGTCCCGTACACCCCCGGTGAACCGCCGCTGCCGCCCGGCCCGGGCGCGCCGGTGACCGGCAACGCCCGGGCTGCGAATTCGATGTGAGCACCATCGAAGTCGTCGCCTCCCGGCCCGACATCGGTGAGCGGCGGCGAGAAGCCAAGCCGTGGACGCTGGCCGTGCTGTGCGTGCTGATCCCGATCCTGCCCGCCTACGTCGTGCCCGGCGGACCGCTGAAAAGCAATGGCGCACCGGCGAAGATCCTCGCGGTGGTGCTGTTCGGGCTGGTCGTGCTCGGCTTCCTGGCCGGGCGGCGGGAACGGGGTGAGCGGCGGTTCAATCCCGGTGTGGCGGTCATCCTCGCCTACTTCTTCACCTGGCTGGGGATCTGGGGGCTCGGGCGGCTGCACATCGACGACCCGCTGCTCGAGGCGGCCAAGAATCGCGCGATCATCGCGCTGGTCGCGAACATCGGTGTCGCGCTCTATGTTTTCAGCCGGATCAAGACGGCCCGCGACCGTGATTTCGTGCTCGGCGCGCTGCTGATCGGACTGTCCTTCGAATGCGCGGTGGGGCTGCTGCAGGGCATCACGTCGATCGACCTGCGCTTCCTTTTCAAGCCACCGGGTTTCATCGTCAATGCCGAGGACCTCACCCTGACCGAACGGATCGGGGCCAAACGGGTCATCGGGACCGCGCAGCACGCCATCGAGTTCTCGGTTCTGGCGGTGGCCGCGGTACCGCTGGGCATCTACTTCGCGCGCAACGCGCGGCGCACCGGGGTTCGGGTGCTGGCGGCGCTCGGCGCGTGCCTGGGGCTGGCCGCCATGCCCGCCGCCGTCTCACGGTCGGGCGTGATCTCGCTGGCGGTCGCGCTGCTCATCTACATGTTCTATTTCCGGGTGCGGACCATCGTGACCGCGCTGGTGGTGCTGGCGCTCGCGATCGGTGCGTACATCGTGGTCTTCCCGACCGTCGTCGACGCACTGTGGCGGACCATCACCGGCTCGGCCGACGACCCCAGCATCAAGCACCGCACCGAGGACTACGCGGGCGTCTCGCAGATCTTCCACGACCATCCGCTCTTCGGCCTCGGGCTCGGCGGGCAACCCCACCTGCTCGACAACGAGTGGCTGCAGACCGTGGTGCAGGGCGGGCTCGTCGGGATCATCGCGATGATCGCCCTCAGCGGCGGAACGATATTCGGGATCTCGGCGAGCCTGCGGGCGGCGCGGACGCCGCGCGAACGCGAGCAGGGGTACATGATCGGGGCGGTCGCCGCCGCGATCCTGGTGTCCAGCACCACCTTCGACCTGTTCTACTACCAGCAGGCGACGCTGATCTTCTTCGCGGTGTTCGCGCTGCTGTGGACGACGTACTCGATTCCGTCGGAGGGGGGTGGCGCGGACAGGCTCGTCCGAGGGAAACCGCCCACACCCCATGGGAGACCACCCGCCATCGGCAATTCGCTCGCGGCTGCCGGGGAATCGCCTGTGGCCGCAGGGGAATCACCTCCGCCTGTCAGGGAATCGGCTGTGGCCGAGGAGAAGCCGTCCGCGGGCGACAAGAGCCTGTCCTCGGGCGTGCGCTGGACCAGCGTCTCGATGGTGGGGCGCGAGATCGCGCGCACCGGGTTCACCGTGCTGCTCGCGCGCCTGATCGGGCCGGAGGCGTTCGGTGTCGTCGCGCAGGCCACCGTGTACCTGGGAATCCTGAGTCTGCTGCTGGACCAGGGTTTCGCCAGCGCGTTGATCCAGCGCCCGAACCTCGACCGGTATATGCCCGGCGCCACGATGACCGTCAATATCGGCGTCGGCACGGTCCTGGCCGCCATCACCATCGCGATCGCACCGGCGTGGGCGGCGTTCATGCACACCCCCGACCTGAAATGGGTCCTGATCGCGCTGGCCCCCAGCCTGATAGTTCGCTCCGCGTCGATCACCCCCCGTGCGATGCTCTGGCGCGAAATGGAGTTCCGCAAGAACGGCATAGCCGACATCTCCTCGGCTCTCCTCGGCGGCGTGGTCGGTCTCGCGGTCGTGATCGCGGGCGGCACCTACTGGGCCCTGGTCGCCCAACTCGTCACCACCGATGTCGTCATCGCGGTCGTCCTGATCACCGCCGCCGGCTCCTGGCCGAACCTGCGCCTGGGCCGCCTCCGCGAAATCGCCGGCTTCTCCTGGCGCGCCTTCGCCGGTGCGGTACTGGTCAATTCACTCTCCCGCAACGCCGACAACCTCCTCATCGGCCGCTTCCAGGGCGCCCAAGCCCTGGCCTTCTACGCCCTGGCCTACCGCCTGCTCCTGCTGCCGGTACAACTGTGTGTCCAGAGCATCGGCTCGGTCCTGTTCCCTCTCTTCGCCCGCCTCGCCGACGACCTCCCCGCCCTGCGCGCCGAACTGGCCCGCGCCACCAAATTCGTAGCCCTCGCCGCCATCCCCGGCATGGCCCTGGTCGCCACCGCCGCCCCGCAACTGATCCGCCTGGTCTTCGGATCCGCCTGGGCCCCAGCCATTCCCATCGTCCAGGTCCTGGCCATGGCCGGAGCCCTCCAAGCCGTCTACCAACCCTCGACGATCCCGGTCATGCTCGGCCTCGGCCACGCGAAACTCCAACTCCGCTACGCCATCCTCTGCACCACGGCCTCCATCGGCGGCATCATCGCGGGCCTCCCCTTCGGCCCCCTGGGCGTGGCCATCGGCTACACCGCCGCAACCGTAACCCTGGTCCCCCTCGAATGGCTCGTCCGAAAACGAGTAGCCGGAGTCCCCCTCCGCGCCCAGTTCACCCAACTCCTCCCCGGCCTCCACATCGCCTTCTGGATGGCCGCCGCCTACGCGACGATCGCCCTGACCCTCCACGGCCACAACATCACGATCCTGTGCGCCGGAACAGCATTCGCCCTCGCGGTAGGTGCCGCGGTCCTACGCCTGGCCTACCGCCCCCAACTCGACGAACTCCTCGACCTCACCCAACGAGTCCTGGGCAAACGGATACCGGGCAAACGCGGCGAAACCACAACTCCGCAAACACCTCATCAAGCGTCTCCGCACTGATTCGCACCAGCAATACGAGGTGGTGATGGCACTCTGCCATAAAGGATGGCGGGAGTTGCTATGAAGACGTGGATGGTTCGGGCGGGGGTGGCGGTTGGGGATGCGGCGGGTGGATCGTTTGTGGTGCTCAATGCTGGGATCGACCTCGATGCCTTCCAGACCCACTGCGGCTGACATCGGCGCGTGTCGGCTGTTTGAGTAGCCGATGCGGAGGCATCCCCGATTCGACGGGACTGTTCGTCGAAGGAGGATTCGATGTCGGCTACAAACTGGACGATTGTTGTTGTGGCAGTGGTGGTGGTGATCGTCGCCGCTGTGCTGATCGCGCGGCCCGCGCTTCGAAGACAAAGGCTGCGGCGGCGGTTCGGGCCCGAATACGACCGGGCGGTAGAGCAGTCGGATGATCGCCGTGGCGCGGAGCACGAACTGATCGAACGCGAGCATCGGCACGCCAATCTGGATCTGCACGAGTTGTCCGCGGAACAGAAGCAGCACTACCTCATGGCGTGGTCCGGGGTGCAGCAGCAGTTCGTCGATGATCCGGCCGGGGCCGTGACCGCCGCCGACCGCCTCGTGACCACCCTCATGAGCGAGCGCGGTTATCCCAGCGAGAACTACGACCAGCAGCTGGCGGATCTGTCCGTCGAGCACACCGCGACCCTCGACCACTATCGAGCCGCTCACAGCGTCGCGACCCGACCCGCCGCCGCCCAGGTGTCCACCGAGGACATGCGGGCCGCGCTGGTGCACTACCGGGTGCTGGTCCAGGACCTGATCGACAGCGACCACACCGACAAGAAGTGAGGAACCGAGACCATGAACGCCGACCGAAGCCAGGTACCGGACCGAAGCCGCATATCCGAGCGAAGCCAGACCCAGGACCAAAGCCAGATACCGGGTGAAAGCCCGACTCCGGACCAGAGCCAGGTGCCGGGTGAAAGCCGGACGCCGGACCGAGGCCGGACACCGGAGGTGAACCCGAACAATGCCGCGACGCAGAGCGATTCGCCACGACAGGCCGCCGAACCGGCCACCGATGCGCTGTTCGACCGCGCCGAGGTCGAGCGGTTGCGGACGCAGTGGCAGCAGATCCAGGGCGAATTCGTGGACAACCCCCACGACGCGGTGAAGGGCGCCGATGCCCTGCTCACCGAGACCATCGAACAGCTGACCACCGTCTGCATCCGCCACCGAGAAGCCTTGAGCCACCGCTGGTCTCGGGAGTCGAGCGATGACACCGAGAACCTTCGCCAAGCCCTGCGCAGCTACCGTTCGCTCTTCGACAAACTGGTGACCACCTGACCGCTCCCGCGGGACTCCTCGGGCACACGATCGGAGCCGGGACGTTTCACGGCGGATCGTCGTGTTACTCGACCGACTGCCGGTGGTCCGACCGGCGCTCACGACAGCGGAAGGAAGACCCATGCTGATGCTCACCCCCACTGCCGTCGAGGCGGTTCGCGAGATCACAACCGGAGAAGGCGCACCGCCGGAAGCCGGCCTGCGGATCACGACACCCGATGACGCCTCGAGTTTCCAGCTCTCACTGGCCGCCGCACCGGCCGATGGTGAGGAGGTACTCACCACCCAGGGAGCTCGAATCTTCCTGGACCACCAGTCCGCCGTCTTCTTCGACGACAAGATCCTCGACGCCGGGCTCGACGCGACGGGCAACGCCACCTTCGTGGTCGGCCCGCAGGACACCGGAGGTGCGCCGCAGACCAACGGAGCGTAGCGAAGTCCCGGACAGCAGCGAACTCGAACCAGAAGGGAGGCGGTCGTGCTATCCCGCCTGATCGGCCTGACCACCGGCACCGTGCGGGATCTCACCCGCCGCCTGGGCACCGCGACGGAGGTCGGCGCGCAACTTCGCCACGACTTGGGGACGCTGCTGGATCCGGGGCTGCACCGCGACCGGCGAATCACGCGGGTGGGCGAGAAGGTGTTCGTCGAAGTGCACGGCCTCGATTCCGAGCGGGGGCCGAAACTGGCTGCGGCACTGCGTGATCAGCTCGGTGCGGTGTCCGGGGTCGTGCACGTGCGCGCCAACTCGCTCACCGGCCACGTGACCGTCACGACCGAGCCCGAGGTCGAAATCCCCGATCTCGTGGACGTGGTCGCGGACATCGAGGACGATTTCGGGCTCGCCGACCACCCGTGGGATCCGACCACACCGCATCCCGGCGACCTGGAACCCGCACTGTCCGCGGCCATTTCGCTGATCGGTGATGCGCTGGCGCTCGGTCTGGCCGCCGTCGGGGCCGTGACCCCGCGACGGGCGCCGGTGCAGTTCTTCCAGGCGACCGCCGCCATGCTCGACACCCAGCCGCGGCTGCGCGCCCTGCTCGAGCAGCGCCTCGGGCAGGCACGCACCGATCTGCTGGTGACCAGCGCGAACGCCGTAGGCCAGGCGGCGGGCGAGGGGGTGGGCAGTCTGCTCGTGGACGCGGGCCAGCGCGCGCTGGTCCTCGCGGAGGCGAGTGCCCGCCACGCCCGCTGGCGGGAATGGGAACTGGCGGTGGACCATTCGCGGCAGCACTCGGTCGTGCACGAGCCGCTGCGGATCGGGCCGCGCCCGGTCGAACTGCCACCCGGACCGGTCGAACACTGCGCCGACGAGATCGCCACCGGTTCGGCGCTGGCCACCGCCGTCGCCCTGTTCGGGCGCGGCGCCGCCGATGCCGCGCCCGCACTCGGCCTCTCCGCGCCGAAAGCCGCTCGTACCAGCCGCGAATCGTTCGCGGCGACCCTCGCCATCCGCCTCACCCTGGCCGGAGTGGTGACCATCGATCCCGGCTTGTGGCGGCGACTGGATCGGCTCAGCGCCATTGTCATCGACGGCGATGTCCTGCTCGGCACGCATCGGCTGGTGCTCGACGCCGAGGCGGCCGACGACCGCGAGCGGCGACGGCTCTGGAGCGCCGTACAAGACCAGTTGTGGACCGAGGATGATTCGGATTCTGCTGTCGCACAGAATGATTCCTCTACGGCGACCGAAGACCGGCCACTGCGTCTCAGCGTCACGGAACAGGGGGAACCGGAAGGCCCGGTCTGGTACGACGTCCACGACGACTCCCGGTCGATCGGCCGGGTACTGGTCGGGCACGAGTTGCACCCGCGCGCCCAGTCGACCCTGCTGGCCGCCCGTGACGCCGGATTGCGCGTGATCCTGGCGGGCTCGCGCGACACCATCGAATTACGGTCCTCCGCCGACGAATTCGTCGACCGGACCGAGTCGGCGCACGAATTGGTGCGCCGGTTGCAGGAGCAGGGCCACGGCGTCGCGGTCGTGTCCGCGGCCGCCGATCGGGCGCTGGCGGCGGCCGACGCCGCGATCGGCATGGTGCGCTTCGACCGGGAGGGCGCCCGGCGGTCGCCGTGGTCCGCGGATGCCCTGTGCACCGACCTGGCCCAGGTGCTCACCGTGCTCACCGCGATCGGGCCCGCACGCCGGGCCAGCGCCCGCGGCCGCGCCCTGGCTCTCTCGGCCGCCTCGCTGGGCGGTCTGCTCGTCGCGGCCGCCCCGCAACGCCACAACGAACAGCTTCCGGTCACGGCGGCGCAGGCGACCGGACTGCTCACCGGCGGCGTGAGCGGCTGGCGGGCAACGACTTCCGAACTCGACGCCACCGAATCCCCCCTGCTGCCCTGGCATGCGCTGCGGGCGCGGGAAGTACTCACCCGGCTACCGGAGCCGGAGCCGATCGCCGAGCCACAGACGAAACCGACCACCGCACTCCACGACCGCGCCGCCGCATCACTCGCACCGCTCGCCCGTTTCGCCGGGCATCTGCGCGCCGAGGTGGCCGACCCGCTGACGCCGATCCTGGGTGTCGGCGCCGCGGCATCGGCCATTCTCGGCGCACCCACCGACGCGTTGCTGGTGACCTCCGTGCTGACCGTCAACGCGGTGGTATCGACCCTGCAGCGGCTGCGCGCCGAATCCGCCTTACGCGATCTGCTGCACGGTGAGGAACTGCACGCGTGCCGCATCGAACGTCAGCGCGCCTTGGAGCGCATGCCCGACGATCTCGAAGGCGTTGACGGGCACCGTATTCCCGCCGACCGGTTGCGCGCCGGAGACGTGATCATCGTGCGCACCGGCGACGTCGTTCCCGCCGATGCCCGGCTGCTGTGCTGTGACGACCTCGAGATCGACGAATCCGCGCTCACCGGCGAATCGATCACGGTCGAGAAGCGGACCACCGCGACGCCCGGAGCCGCCCTGAGCGAGCGCTACTGCATGCTGTTCCAAGGCAGCACGGTGGTCAACGGGCTGGCCGCGGCGGTGGTCGTCGCCGTCGGAGCCGACACCGAGTCCGAGCGCGCGGCCGCGGCCGCCATGCCGCCCCGGCGCGGCGGCGTGCAGGCGCAATTACGGCAGCTCACCGACCGCGCGCTGCCCACCACCGTGGCCGGGGGTTCGGCCGTCACCGCGCTCGGCTGGCTGCGCGGCCGCCCCTTGCGGGCCGCGCTGGCCGAGGGCGTGGCCGTCGCGACCGCCGCGGTGCCCGAGGGCCTGCCGCTCGTCGCCACGGTGGCGCAATCGGCGGCCGCCCGCCGCCTCTCGCGCAGCGGAATCCTGGTGCGCGCCAGCCGAACCGTGGAAGCGCTCGGCCGGGTCGACACCGTGTGCTTCGACAAGACCGGCACCCTCACCGAGGGCCGCCTGCGGCTCACCGCACTGGCCGACCTCGATTCCCGCTGGGGGCCCGACGATTCCGACGCCCGCGCCCGGCAGCTGCTCCGCGATGCCGCGCACGCCTGCCCCGATCCGGAGGGACCGATCGTGCACGCCACCGATCGCGCGGTCCTCGACGCGGCCGCCGAACTGCCCGCCGACGGCGACTGGGAAACCGTGGAGGAGTTGCCCTTCGAATCGAATCGAGGGTTCGCCGCCACCCTGGGCCAGAATCCGCGCCGCCTGCGACTGATCGTCAAGGGCGCGCCGGAGGTCGTCCTCGACCGCTGCACGCGGGTCGGTCCCACCGCCGAACACGATTCCGGCACAGAATTCTCCGGCGATATCCGCGATCGCGCCGACCGGCTCGTGCACGAGCTGGCCGAGCACGGTCTGCGCGTGCTGGTCGTGGCCCGCCGCGACCTGCGCTCCACACCGGAGGAGATCGAGGACGCGGTCGAGAAGCTGACCCTCGTCGGCTTCCTGGGCCTCGCCGACACCCCGCGCCCGCAGGCGCGCCCGTTGATCACCGCCCTGCGGCACAACGACATCGGCGCGCGGATCATTACCGGAGACCATCCGGTGACCGCCGCGGCGGTGGCCCGCGAGCTCGGGATCGAGGCCGCCACCGTGACCACCGGCGCGGACCTCGACGAGCTCGACGAAACCGGTCAGGCCGAACTGATCGAGAACAGCACGGTTTTCGCGCGCGTCAGCCCGCGCCACAAGGTCCGCATCGTCTCCGCGCTGCAGAAGTCCGGCCACGTGGTCGCGATGGCCGGTGACGGCGGTAACGACGCCGCCGCCATTCGCACGGCCGATATCGGAATCGGTTTGGCCGCACGTGGATCCACCGCCGCGCGCAATGCCGCGGACCTGGTGCTGACCGAGCCCGATCCGCTGGTCCTGCTCGAGGCGCTGGCCGAGGGACGCAGCATGTGGCGGCGGGTCAGCGACGCGGTCGGCGTGCTGGTCGGCGGCAACGCCGGGGAGGTCGCCTTCACCGTGCTGGGGACCGCGGTGGCCGGGCGCGCCCCGCTGGGCACGCGACAGTTCCTGCTGGTCAATCTGCTCACCGACATGTTCCCGGCCATGGCCGTGGCCCTGTCCCCCGACCCGGCTTCGGAGAGCGTCGAAAGTTCCGACCGCGCCGAGGAACTCGGCGCGCGCCTGGCCGCGCGCCCGCCCGCCGACCTCGGCGCGGACCTGACGCACTCCATCCTGTCCCGCGGCGCCACCACGGCCGCCGGGGCCAGCGGGGCCTGGTTGATCGGCCGCTACACCGGCACCGAGCGACGAGCCAGCACGATCGGCCTCGTCGCCCTGATCGGCACCCAGCTGGGCCAGACGCTGCTGGCCGCCCGCCACAGCCCGCTGGTGTGGCTCACCACCGCCGCCAGCGGTGCGGTCCTGGTCACGGTCGTCATGACACCGGGCGTCTGCACCTATTTCGGCTGCCGCCCCCTCGGCCCCGTGGGCTGGACCATCGCCGGCGGCTCGGCCGTCGTCGCCACCGCTCTCAGCGCGCTCGACAGCGGCCACTCCGGCCCCGCCCGAACCGTCGAGCCGGAATGAGGTCGCGGCCTTCAGTTCAGGCGCTCTTCCCGCGCCGTTGACGCCAGGGATGCAGCAACCACACCACGGCGAACAGTGAGCCGGACACGATCCCCGCCACGATCCCGGCCACGGTTCCGCCGACGGTGTCGAAGATGAGCAGCGCCACCCCGCTCGTGGCGACGCCGAGCAGCCCCAGCCCCACGATGGCGTAGCGGTGCGCCGCGGTCACCACATTCTCGATTCGATGGCGGCGGAACAGTATTCGGTGCGCGGCGACCGGCGCGGTCAGGCAGATGGTCGCGCCGATCGACGCGGCGACGACCGCGAGGTACACCATCCGCATCTGCTCGGACAGGATCGTGAACCGGCCCTGGAACGGCAGGGTGAGCAGGAATCCGGTGAGCAGCTGAACACCCGTCTGCACCACCCGCAACTCCTGCATGAGGCTGTTCCAGTTCCGGTCCAGACGTTCGGCCGCTGTTTCGTTCCGGCCACTTTCCATTCGCTCCGCATACCCGCGACGAGCGATATCAATCATTGCGCCCCAGCCGATATCGTCACTCGGCAAATGCTTCGGACCCGCGTTTGAGCACCGGCACGCCGGGAACAGCGTAAATGTCACAAACGCCCTACAAAGGAATAATCATGATCATCCTGGGCCTCATAATGCTGATCCTGGGAATTGTGTTCGGCATCCCGATCCTGAACACCATCGGAATCATTCTGATGCTCATCGGTGCGGCCGCATGGCTGCTCGGCCAAGCGGGCCGCCCGATCGGCGGACGCTCCCATTACTGGTAATCGATTGTTCCGGAACCGAATTCCGTCGCCCGGGACGACGAGTGCGGCCGGCGATTAGCCGGCCGCACTCGTTCTCCCTCCGGTCGGTCACTCCTCGGAGATCGCCTCGACCACCTCGCCGGACTCACGATTCCGCAGCGCCCGCGCGATATCGGCCTGGGCGATGATGCCCACCAGCCGGCGGTTCTCGAGCACCGGCACCCGGCGCACCTGATGCTCGGACATCAAGCGCAGCACGGTGGACACGTCGGCGTCGGCATCGACGGTCACGGGCAGCCCCTCGGCCAGATCACCGGCCTTCATGCCGAGTGGATCCTTGCGCTGGGCCACGACCTTCACCACGATGTCGCGGTCGGTCAGCATGCCCTTCAGGCGCTCGTCCTCACCGCAGATGGGCAGCGCGCCGACGTCCAGGTCGGCCAGCCGCCGTGCGGCCTCGACCACCGAGTCACTGGATCGGACGCACTGACAATCGGGCGTCATGATTTCGCGTGCTGTTGTCATCTGTTGCGCTCCTGGATATTCCGGTCATCGGCCGCCGTGGCTGTGCTGGCCGCCGCGGGCCTTGGCCGCGGTCGGCTGGGCCTTCGCGCCCTTGCGCCCGGCTTCGTGCGGATCGGCGGATTTCGACGCGCCGAAGCTGCCGCTGCTGGCCTTACCGCCCTTGCTGGCCTGCTCCTTGGTGTCCGGCCGGTTGCCGAATTGACCAGGATTCTTCGGGTCTGGCATGGCGAAACCTCCTTCAGTCTCATGCAATTCGGACCGTGAGCATTGTTTTCACTCACGTCCCGGCACTACCCGAAATCCCCCGGCCTATTCGATGTCAGGCCGGGGGATTTCGCTATGCATGCCTTGGAGACCGGTTAGGAATCATCACCTCTGCTGTTGCGTCCGCTGGCGCATTTCCTCGGCCTGGGCCCGCACCCGGTCCTTCTCGGCTTGTGCTTCCCGCTCGGCGGCGTCGCGCTGGGCGTCGGCCTTGTCCTGCTGTGCCTTCCCCTCTTCGCGCAGCCCCTCATTGCCGAAAACCTTGCCCGCGGCTTCCTTGGCCGCGCCTTTCACGCCCTCGACCGCGCCTTCGACGCCTTCGCGGGCTCCACTCTTGTCGTGCTCGGACATGGGATGTACCTCCGAATATCGGATTGCAGGGACACTCGGGCACTACCCGACGCCCTGGACCCGAAACACACTGTGTGCCAAACTATTTCAAACTCCTACCGGGACCCGCGGGCCCGGCGGGCGCATTCTCGGCGTTGAGAAGTTCATCGACGTTGACGATGCCGACCGGGCCTTGACTCGATGTCCAAGTTTTCGGGCATTTCGACCTCACAGAGGACGTACCCCGTGGTTCGGTCACCAATCACCCCCGGTTACCAGGGGCCGGGCGCATCTCCTGGGCCTTGGTCTTGGCGCCCTGGACGACGAGGTGCCAGCCGCCGGGGTCACCGCGCAGGACCGCCTCGGCGAGATCCTTCATCTGCTCCCAGGTCGCGTGCGGCGGAATCGGCGGAACCTCCGGATCGGTGCGGAAGTCCAGCAGCACCGGACGGTCGGCCGACAGCGCGGCGTCCCAGGCCGGGCCGACCTCGTCGGGCTGATCGACCGCGATGGCCGCCAGCCCCGCGCAACGGGCCACGTCGGCGTAGGAGACCTCCGGCAAGGTCTGGGACTCCTCGAATTTCGGTGCGCCGCCCATGGCGCGCAGCTCCCAGGTGACCTGATTGAGGTCATTGTTGTGGAAGACGCACACGATCAATCGCGGATCCTCCCAGCGGTCCTGGTAGCGGCTGATGGTCAGCAGTTCGGCGAGCCCGTTCATCTGCATCGCCCCGTCGCCGACCAGGGCGATGACGGGCCGGTCGGGGCAGGCGAACTTCGCGCCGATGGCGTACGGCACGCCGGGACCCATGGTGGCCAGCGTGCCCGACAGCGACCCGCGCATGCGGCCGTGGAAGCGCAGGCAGCGCGCGTACCAGTTCGCCGAAGAGCCCGAGTCGGAGGTGACGATGACGTTGTCGGGCAACCGCTTCGACAGCTCCCACGCCACCCGCATGGGGTTCACCGGTTTGGCGTCGAGCATCGATTGATGTTCGATCGTCTGCCACCAGCGGCCGACGCTGTCCTGGATGTCGATCGTCCAGGTCCGGTCCGGATTCGGGGTGAGCAGCGGAAGCAGCTCGGCCAGTGTGGTTTTGGCGTCACCGACCAGGTTGACCTCGGTCGGATAGCGCATGCCGATCATGGTGCCGTCGATATCGATCTGCACGGCGCGCGCCTGCCCGAAGTCCGGGAGGAACTGGGCGTAGGGGAAATTCGAGCCCACGATGAGCAGGGTGTCGCAGTCGCGCATGAGCTCGTAGCTGGGCCGGGTGCCGAGCAGCCCGATGGATCCCGTGACGAACGGCAGCTCGTCGGAGAGCACATCCTTGCCCAGCAGCGCCTTTGCCACCCCGGCCCCGGTCAGCTCGGCGACCCGGGTCAGCTCTGCGACGCAGCCGCGCGCGCCCTGCCCAGCGAGGATCGCGACTCTGCGCCCGGCATTGAGGATCTCGGCCGCGCGCTCGATCTCGGAGGTGGGCGGGACCACCATCGGCGCGGTGAGCGGCCCGGGCGGGCTGGACGGCACCTGCTTGAACCCGTGCTTGGGCGCTTCGTACTTCTCCTCCTGCAGGTCGGAGGGAATGATCACGGTCGTCGGCGCGCGCCGCGCCTGTGCCGTGCGGAACGCGCGGTCCAGGGCGTTGGGCAGCTGGCTGGAGACGTTCACCTCGACCAGATAGTCCGAGGCCACGTCCTTGTAGAGGCTCTGCAGGTCCACTTCCTGCTGGTAGCTGCCGCCCATGGCGCTGCGCGCGGTCTGCCCCACGATCGCCACCACCGGCACGTGGTCCAGTTTGGCGTCGTAGAGCCCGTTCAGCAGGTGGATGGCGCCCGGGCCCGAGGTCGCGGTGCACACCCCCACCCTGCCGCTGAACTTCGCGTATCCGGTGGCCTGGAAGGCCGCCATCTCCTCGTGCCGGGCCTGGATGAACGCGGGCTTCCCGTCGGCGCGGCCGAAGGCCGCGATGAGCCCGTTGATGCCGTCGCCGGGATAGCCGAAGACCTGTTCGACACCCCATTCCGATAGCCGCTGCACCACATGGTCACTCACCTGCCGGGTCATGGTGTCTCCTGTCCTGTCGGCGTGTCGCGGTGAACAGCGCCCGAGTACCCGCGCGTCGCGCGCCCAATCCGCAGGTGATTCCGCCGCCGCACCGGGTATCCGCACCACGGAACCAGCGAAAGCCGCACGTGACCACCGGAATGGAGGCGCCCCATGCCGACCGGATCCGATCACCGACAACCGAACCGCGCCTGGCCCCTCGACGCTCTCGCCGCCGACCTCACCGCCGCCGTCGCCGGTGAGGTCCGCTTCGATCCCGGCTCGCGGGCCGCCTATTCGACCGACGCCTCCAACTACCGCGCCCTGCCGCTGGGCGTGGTGGTCCCCCGCACACCCGAGGACGCCATGGCCGCGATCGCCATCTGCCGGGAGCATGACATGCCGGTGCTGTCGCGCGGCGGTGGAACCAGTCTGGCGGGCCAATGCTGCAATGCCGCGGTCGTGTTGGACTGGACCAAGTACTGCCATCGGATGGTCGCGCTCGACGCGTCGGCCCGCACCGTGGTGGTCGAGCCGGGTATCGCCCTGGACGCGCTCAATCGCGAGCTGAGTGCCCATGACCTGATGGTCGGGCCGAAACCGGCGACCCACGTCAGCTGCACCATCGGCGGCATGATCGGCAACAATTCCTGCGGCTCGACGGCCCAGGCGTACGGGAAGACGGTCGACTCGGTGCGCAGGCTCGAGGTCCTCACCTACGAGGGCACCCGCATGTGGGTCGGTCCGGGACCCGCCGGGCTCACCGACCAACTGCGGGATGCCCTGCGCGACATCGCCGATCGCTACGCCGAGGACATCCGCGCCTCCTATCCGCGGATTCCGCGGCGGGTTTCGGGCTACAACCTCGATTCCCTGCTGCCCGAGTACGGCTTCGACGCGGCCAAGTTCCTCGTGGGCAGCGAGAGCACCCTGGTCACCGTGCTGCGCGCCGAACTGGAACTGGTCGAGGTCCCCGCCGCGAAAACGCTGGTGGTCCTGGGCTTCCCGGATGTGTTCGCCGCCGCCGACGCGGTGCCCGAGGTGCTGCGCCATGATCCGGCCGCGCTCGAGGGGCTCGACGGCCGGCTGGTCCAACTCGAACGCGGTCGGCACGTGGCCGTGCACGCGATCCAGCAGCTGCCGGACGGAAATGCCTGGCTGATGGCGCAATTCGACGGCAATACCCAGGACGAGGCCGACGCCGCCGGCCGGGAGATGATGCGCGAAGTCCGGGGCCGTACCGGCGCGAGCGGCACCCTGGTGGACGATCCCGACCGCGAGGCCGAGCTGTGGTCGGCCCGCGAGGCCGGGCTGGGGGCCACCGCGTATCCGCTCGACGGTCCGGCCACCCACGAGGGCTGGGAGGACGCGGCGGTGCCGCCCGAGCGGCTCGGCGACTACCTGCGCGAGTTCGAGGCGCTGCTGAAGCGCTTCGGCTACGAATCCAGCTCGCTCTACGGACATTTCGGTCAGGGCTGCGTGCACACCCGGATTCCCTTCGACCTGCGCACCGCCGAGGGCATCGCCCGTTACCGCGAATTCGTCACCGACAGTGCCCATCTCGTCGTGGACCACGGCGGTTCGCTGTCCGGCGAGCACGGCGACGGGCAGTCCCGCGCCGAATTGCTGCGAATCATGTTCGGAGACCGGCTGATCAATGCCTTCGGCGAGGTCAAGCACCTGTTCGATCCGCGCGACCGGATGAACCCGGGCAAGATCGTCTCACCCCGCCCGCTCGACGCCGACCTGCGCGAGGGCACCACCTACCGCCCCTGGGAACCCGCCACGCACTTCGCCTTCCCCGAGGACGGCTTCCGGTTCAGCCGGGCCGCCAATCGCTGTGTCGGCGTGGGCAAATGCCGCGGCGAACACGGCGGCGTCATGTGTCCCAGCTACCGGGCCACCCGGGAGGAGGAGCATTCCACGCGCGGGCGGGCCCGGCTGCTGTTCGAAATGCTCGAGGGCGATGTCATCACCGAGGGATGGCGTTCGACGGAGGTCCGCGACGCCCTCGACCTGTGCCTGGCGTGCAAGGGGTGCCGCAACGACTGCCCCGTCGAGGTGGACATGGCGACCTACAAGGCGGAATTCCTGTCCCATCACTACCATCGGCGGCTGCGCCCGATGGCTCATTATTCGATGGGGTGGATTCCATTGTGGGCCCGGCTCGCCACCGGCGCCGCGCCGGTCGTCAACGCCCTGACCCACACGCGCGGGCTGCGCGGCGCGATCGCGCGCCTGGGCGGGGTGGACCCGCGGCGGCCGTTCCCCCGGTTCGCGCGCCACCGATTCACCCAAACCTTCACCCCGGCCGTCGATCTCGCGAGCGCGCCGCAGGGGCGCGTGCTGTTGTGGCCCGATACGTTCACCAACAACTTCGAGCCTCGGATCGCGCACGATGCCGCCGAGGTCCTCGCGGCGGCGGGGTTCGCGGTCGAGATCCCCGAGCGGACGGTGTGCTGCGGGCTGACCTGGATCTCGACCGGTCAGCTCGCCACCGCCCGCCGCGTCCTGCGGCGCACTCTGCGAATCCTCGAACCCGCGCTGCGCGAGGGTGTTCCGGTCGTCGTGCTGGAACCCAGTTGCGCCGCGGTGTTCCGTTCGGACCTGCCGGAGCTGCTGCACGGCGACGAGGATGCCCACCGACTCGCCGGACAGACCCGTACCCTGGCCGAAATACTTGCCGAGCGCGCCCCACGGTGGTCACCTCCGGTAATCGGCGGATCGGCCGTCGTGCAACCACATTGCCATCAACACGCCATTCTGCACCTCGACCGCGATGAGGAGCTGCTCGCAGCCACCGGTTCGGACATCGACGTCCTCGATGCCGGATGTTGCGGGCTGGCGGGCAATTTCGGCTTCGAACGCGGCCACTACGAGATCTCGGTCGCCTGCGCGGAGGATGCGCTGCTGCCCGCCTTGCGGGCATGTTCACCCGAGACGACTATCCTCGCGGACGGGTTCAGCTGCCGCACCCAGATCCGTCATCTACTGCCCGAGGCTCGCCCGCGGCATGCGGCCGAGCTGCTCGCCGCCGCGATCAGAGGCGAAAAACCATGAGTACACCGCTCATCGACGACATCACCGTCGACAGCTACCGATTCCCCACCCCGCAGACCGAGGCCGACGGCACCCTCGCCTGGGATTCCACCACCGCCGTCGTCGTCTCCCTGCGCGCCGGGCACGAACGCGGGCTCGGCTGGACCTACAGCTCGCCCGCGGCCGCCGCGGTCATCGAGCATCACCTCGCACCGGAGCTGCGCAAGACCTCACCCGACGATGTCACCGACACCTGGCACCGGCTGCGGCGCGCGTGCCGCAATATCGGCACGCCCGGGGTGGTCGCGCACGCGCTGAGCGCCGTCGACATCGCCCTGTGGGACCTCAAGGCCCGCCTGATGGAGGTCCCGCTGGAGGCGCTGTTCGGCTCCGTGCGCCGCGCGACCGCCGTGTACGGTTCGGGCGGCTTCGTCAACCTCACCGACGACCAGCTCACCGAGCAGGTCATCGGCTGGGAGACAGCCGGGTGCACCGCGGTGAAGATCAAGATCGGCGTCGAGCACGAACGCGACCTCGAACGAATTACTCTGGTGGACAAGCTGATCGGTGATCAGACCGCGATCATGGTCGACGCCAACGGCGCGTACACGCCGGGCGAGGCCTGCCGCATCGGCGAAGAACTCGACCGGCTCGGCGTCGTCTGGTTCGAGGAACCCGTCACCAGCGACGACCCGGCCGGACTGCGCACCGTCCGCGACAGCGTGCGCTGCGACGTGGCCGCGGGCGAGTACATCTACAGCGAATACGACGCCGAACGCCTGATCGATGTCGTCGACTGCCTGCAACTGGATGTGACCCGCTGCGGCGGCTACACCGGATTCCTGGGCGCGACCGCCGTGGCCGCGGCCAACCACCGCGACATCTCCGCGCACTGCGCCCCCGCCCTGCACGCGGGCATCGCCGCCGCGATACCCCGATTGCGGCACATCGAATGGTTCGTCGATCACGCGCGACTGGAGCCACTGCTGGTGACCGGCGCGCCGGAGGTCTCCGACGGCCGGATCGCGCCGCGCGGGCAGGACGCCGAACCGTACGGACACGGAATGCGATTGGCGGCTTCCGCGGGCCCCTACCGGATTTCAGCGCCCGCGCCACCCACCCAGTGACAGCATCCGCCGGGTGAGCCACGACTGCGCACTACGCGAGTGCGACCGGTCGTCGAAGTCGCCGTGCGCGCCGTAATCGTGGCCGTCCCCCTCGTCCAGCGGCGTCCAGAGATTGTCCGGCCGCGAACCGGTCGGAGCGTCGGTCTGCTGACTGTCGAAACCGGTCCGGGCCAGATACCGATCCAGTAGCGCCGGAGCCAGCCGCTGGGCGAGCACGGTGCCGACGGTGCTAGCACCGACCCAATACTGTTTGTGCCGTGGATGTTCGGCCGCGAAGGCGATGGCGCGGGCGACCACTTCGGGCTGGTAGATCGGCGGCACCGGCTGCGGCTTGCGCGGCAGCCGCGACCGCACCCAGGAGAACTGCGGGGTGTTCACCGCCGGGGCCTGAACGATGGTGATGTGCACGTTGCTGCCCTCGTGCAGCAGTTCCACCCGGACGGCCTCCACGAACCCGTTGACCGCGTGTTTGGCTCCGCAATACGCCGATTGCAGCGGAATCGAGCGCTCCCCCAACGCCGAACCGACCTGCACGATCGCGCCCTGATCCCGCGGGCGCATGCGCGCCAGCGCGGCCCGGGTGCCGTGCACCGAACCCAGATACGTGACCTCGGTGACCCGGCGATACTCCAGCGGATCGATCTCGCAGAACGGTGCGAACACCGACGTGAAAGCCGAATTCACCCACACGTCGATCGGTCCCAGTTCCTCCTCGACCCGACCGGCCGCCGCGTCCACGGCCGCGTATTCGGCGACATCGACCGGCAGCGCCAGCGCGCGCCCGCCCGCCGCGACGACCTCCCCGGCCGCCGCCTCCAAACCCGCGCGCCCACGCGCCAGCAGTCCGACCGATGCCCCCTGGGCACCGAACCGGCGCGCGACCGCCCGCCCGATCCCGGCGCTCGCCCCGGTCACCACCACAACCTTGCGCCGATCTTGCGAATCCTGTGTCATGTCGTCCGAATACCACCGCGCCGCGCGGGTAACCGGCCGGCATGACGACGCCAATGTGGAATATCGGGACCTCGGCCGCGGCGCGGCTACGGGTCAGCCCGGGGGTGCGCTACGAGGTGGTGGTCGTCGGTGGCGGTCTCACCGGGCTGGTCACCGCGCTGCTGCTGGCCCGGCACGGCCTCGAGGTCGCGGTGCTGGAGGGGCGGCGCATCGGTGACGGCACGACCGGGGCGAGCACCGCCAAAGTCAGCCTGCTGCAGGGCATCAGGGCGCAGCGCATCCGGCATCGCCACGATGCCGCGCTGCTGCGGGCCTACCTCGACGGCAATCGGGCCGGGCAGCAATGGCTGCTGGAGTACTGCGCCGGGCACGATGTCGGCTGCAGACCCGGCGACGCGTACACCTATGCGCAGTCCGAACGCGAAGTCGCCTTCGCGCGCAGGGAATACGGTGCGCTGCGGGAGGCGGGGCTGCCCGTCGAATTCACCGAGCGGATCGACGCGCCGTTTCCGGCGCTGGGCGCGGTCAGGCTCCGGGATCAGACTCAGCTGAATCCGATGTCGCTGCTGGCGATGCTGGCCGCCGAGGTGGAATCGCATGCGGTGCCCATCTTCGAATCCAGTCCGGTACAGGGCGTCAGCGCCGCCGCCAGCGGTGATCACGTGCTCGCCACCGAATACGGTCCGGTGCGCGCGGGCACCGTCGTCCTCGCCACCGGGACGCCGATCCTGGATCGGGGCGGATTCTTCACCCGGCTGGTGCCGGTCAGGTCGTATCTCACCGCTTACCGTCTGCCGCACGAGCTTTCGCACGCGATGTACATCACCGCCGGGGAACCCACGCGGTCGGTGCGAACCGTCCCCGATCCCGCGGGCGAGGTCTTGCTGGTCGGCGGCAACGGTCACGTCGTCGGGCGCTCGGACCGCACCGAAGAGCACCTGGCCGACCTGCGCGAGTGGACCGCGCGCTGGTTCCCGGAGGCGACGCCGATGACCGGGTGGTCCGCCCAGGACTATCTGCCGATCGGCGAACTCCCCTATGCCGGTCCGCTGCTGCCCGGCCGCGACGACATCCTGCTCGCCACCGGATACGCCAAGTGGGGCTTCACCAATGCCGTGGCCGCCGCCCAGGTGCTGGCCGGCCGGATCGTCGGCAAGCCACCGGACTGGGCGGAGGCGTTCGCCACCTGGCGGCCGGGCGAACTGCGCTCGCTGCCCGCCGCAGTGCGCACCAATGGCGCTGTCGCACTGGAATTCTGCGCGGGCTGGTGGCATCTGGCCCGCACCGACGGCGCCGCCCGTCCCGTCGCGGAGGGCGATGGGCGCGTGCAACGCCGCGGATTCCGCCCGTCCGCGACCGCCACGGTGGACGGCACGACCACCGCCGTCTCCGCGATCTGCCCGCACCTGGGTGGCGTGCTGCGCTGGAATCCGGCCGAGAAATCCTGGGACTGCCCGCTGCACGGCTCCCGCTTCGCCGCCGACGGCACCCGGCTGGAAGGCCCCGCCACCGGTCATCTCGCACCGCTGTCACCGCCGATTCCCGGACCGTATGCTCGCTGACGTGCCCCATCAGCCGAGATACCCGCATGCCCGGCGCGCCAACGGATTCGGCCCCCTGCACCGGTATCGCGACCGGGCGCGACGGCACTTCCGGCGGGTCGGGCACGCCGATCGCGCCCTCACCGCCGCCGTCGCACAGCTGCCGCCCATGCCGCTCGACGCCGGTCTGCTGAAGCTCACCCGCAGCGCCGATTTCGGCGTGCTGTGGCTGCTGATCGCGGGCGGCCTCGCCCTGCGCAAGGGCCCCCGGCGACGCGCCGCCGTGCGCGGTGTCGCCGCACTGGGCAGCGCGGCCCTCATCGTCGACGCGGGCCTCAAACCGCTCATCGGGCGCCGGCGACCGGCCGCGGACCTGCTGCCCGGACGCCGGCGGCTGTCCCCCGCGCCCACCTCGTCCTCGTTCCCCTCGGGGCACAGCGCGGCCGCGGCCGCCTTCGCCACCGCGGTCGCGCTCGAAAGCCCGACCACCGCACTGGTTCTCGCGCCGTTGGCCGCCACCGTCGCCTACTCGCGGATACATACGGGCGTGCACTGGGGCAGCGACGTCCTCGTCGGTACGGCGGTGGGCGCCGGTGTCGCGGTGGCGACCCGGCGGTGGTGGCCCGCCCACATCCCGGCCACGGCACGCGCGCGACCGGTGGCGCACGCGCCCGAACTCCTCGACGGCGAAGGATTGCTCGTCCTGGTGAATCCCGCCGCGGGCGACCCCGATTACGACCCGGGCCCCGACCTCACCGCGCTGCTGCCCGCCGCCGATCTCGTCCGGACCGAGCCGGGAGGCGATCCGATCGAGCGGCTCGAACAAGCGGTCCGGCAAGCCTCGCCACCACCGCGAGCCCTGGGGGTCGCGGGCGGCGACGGAACCCTCGCCGCGGCCGCGGTCGTCGCGCTGCGCCACGGCCTGCCGCTGGCGGTGTTTCCCACCGGCACGCTCAATCACTTCGCCCGCGATCTGGGTGTCCTCGATCTCTCCGAAACCGCCGCGGCCCTGCGCGCGGGGCACGCCGTGGAGGTCGACATCGCGCGGATCGACTACGACGACGAAACCGGTCCGCGGACCAGGCACATACTCAACACCGCCGGACTCGGCAGCTACCCGCAGATGGTGCGGCTGCGCCGCAGGTGGCGGGCGCGATGGGGGCGATGGCCCGCCTTCGTCGCCGCGCTGCTCGCCGTGGCACGCCGGGCCCGGCCCATCGATATCCGCCTCGACGGTCGTCGTCTGCGGGTGTGGGTGCTGTTCATCGGCAACGGCCCCTACCGGCCGCGCCACGCGGTCCCCGCCTTCCGCGACCGCCTGGACGCCGGAGTGCTCGACATCCGCTGGCTGCGGGCCGACCGGCGCTGGTCACGCCTGCGCGCCGCGCTGGCCGTGCTGCTCACCACGATCGGACGCTCGAACCTCTACGGCGAATCCCGTCGGCCGGAGTCGATCATCCAGCTGGCCGCGCGGCAGCCGCTGACCGCCGACGGCGAGGTGATCGGCACCGCGACCCGCGTGCACGTCACGGTGGCGGGCCGCCTCGCCGTCTACCGAATCGCCGGTGGCGCACCGGTGTTTCCCCGGTCGCGAACCCGGGAACCCCAAATGAATGCGAACCCCACCACGGCACCCGAGTACCCCGAAAGCCACCGCTGACCGAACGCTCGAGAGCGTCGCGGCCCTGGTCTCTCGAGGACTGTCGGGGCGGCCCATGGTCGGGATCAGCGCGTACGCCGACGGTGAGCTCACCGCCCTGGACTGGTCCAGCCCCCGGGCCAAGCTCCTGGAGGAAGCGCCGATGCTGTGCCCGCTCAGCCCGTGCCGAGCGGCCATCCGATTCGATCGCACCATCCTGGTCGCCGACATCACCCTCGAAAGTCGTTGGGTCGATTACGCATTCGAGGTCAAACCTCTCGGCGTGCGGTCGATGCTGTGCGAACCGGTCCGGCGCGCCGGCACCGTGATCGGTGTGCTGACCGTGTACGGCGAAGGCTGCAACGGCTTCGGACCGGCCGATCACGACGCCTTCGAAAGCGCGGTGGCACAGACGGCGGACCTGCTGGTCGCGCACCGGACCCGCGCCGACCGCTGATCGGTTCCCTCGGATGGGAGAGGGTCGCGCGGGTGGCCAACCCGCGCGACCCTCGGGGCCACGGTCCGATCAGCTGGCAGGATCGGGGGATCGGGCCGTGGTGGTCGATCCGCTCAGGCCGGAACGGCGTGTGTGACGCGCTGCCACACCCGATGCCCGGCAAGCAGTTCCGCGAACATGTCGGCGAACCGGCCGGGCACCTCACGACCCGCGCACGAGGTGACGACGACCCCGTTCACCGCGCCGAGCTCGGTCTGGGCGGGCCCGGGCAGGCCGATGAGCCGCAGCAGGGCCGTGCCGTCGCCGAACGCGCCGATCGGTTTGGCGTGTTTGAAGGCCTCGAGCACGAAATGCACCGCGGCGCCGTCCCCGCCGAGCGCGTCCGCGGCCTCGGGACCGCCCGCGACCAGCACACCGTCGTAGAGCACCGACGACACCGTCGCCAACGCCCGGTCCACGGCGAGCGTCTGCCCGTTCGCTCCCTGGGCTCGCACCGAGCCCCCGTGCGGGGCAAGGGTTTCCACGACGGCACCGCGCGCGGTCAGTTGGGTGCGGACCCGGCGCAGCCCGTCCGCGTCGACCCCGTCGGCGACCAGCACGGCGATCTTGCGCGTGGCGATGCCGGTGCCGTGCAGGCTCAGCTGCGACAGCGCGGGCGACACGATGCCGTCGGCCGCCGGCGCGAGCGCGTCGGGCACGGCCAGACCGAGCTCGGCGGCGACCCGGACCGCCAGGTCCGCATCGATGCGCGCCAGGTGCTCGACCACGCGCTCCCGGATGACCGGGCGGGTCAGCTTGCCCAGTTCGAAGGCGAACGCGGCGACGATGTGATCGGCCTCCGGCCCGGACATACTGCGCCAGAACATGCGCGGTTGCCGGTAGTACTCATGGAATTTCGCGCCGCGAGCGCGGACGGGCGCGCCGTACAGCGGTTCGGGATAGTGCCGGAACGTGCCCTCGTCGGCGAGCGCGGGGCATCCGCCGCCGAGTGAATTCTCGGTGTAGGCGGCCTGCCCCTGGGGAATCGTGTGCTGCCCGTAGCCGTCCCGCTGATGGTGCCGGACCTCGGCCACCGGCCGGTTGATCGGCAATTGGGCGAAATTGGGCCCGCCGAGGCGGATCAGCTGTGTGTCCAGGTAGGAGAAGTTGCGCAGTTGCAGCAGCGGATCGTCGGTGAAATCGATGCCGGGGACCAGGTTCGCGGTATGGAACGCCACCTGCTCGGTCTCGGCGAAGAAGTTGTCCGGATTGCGGTCGAGCACCATCGACCCGACCGGCCGCACCGGGATCTGTTCCTCGGGAATCAGTTTCGTCGCGTCCAGCAGGTCGAACTCGAATTCGAACTCGCGGTGCTCGGGGACCAGCTGCACGCCCAGCTCCCATTCCGGGTACTGCCCGGCGGCGATGCTGTCCCACAGGTCGCGGCGGTGGAAATCCGGATCGTGCCCGGCGATCTGCTGGCATTCCTCCCACAACAGCGAGTGCGCACCGAGTTTCGGCCGCCAGTGGAACTTGACGAAGGTCGCCTGCCCGTCGGCGTCGATGAGCCGGAAGGTGTGCACGCCGAAACCCTGCATCATCCGATAGCTGCGCGGCAGCGCCCGGTCCGACATCAGCCACATGATCGCGTGCAGCGTCTCCGGCTGCAGCGATACGAAGTCCCACAGCGTGTCGTGCGCCGAGGCGGCTTGCGGAATCTCGTTGTGCGGCTCGGGTTTCACCGCGTGCACGAAGTCGGGGAACTTGATGCCGTCCTGGATGAAGAACACCGGCACGTTGTTGCCGACCAGATCGTAATTGCCTTCGGCGGTATAGAACTTGGTGGCGAATCCGCGGATGTCGCGCACCGTGTCGGCGGAGCCGCGCGAACCCGCCACCGTCGAGAACCGCACGAAGACCGGCGTTTCCACGGTCGGATCGGCCAGGAACCGGGCCGTGGTGAACTTGCCCAGCCAGCCGGCATAGGGCCGGAATCGCCCGTAGGCTCCCGCGCCGCGCGCGTGCACCACCCGCTCGGGGATGCGTTCGTGATCGAAATGCGTGAGCTTCTCGCGCGCATGGAAGTCCGAGAGCAGCGTCGGGCCCCGGTCCCCCACCTTCACCGCGTCGTCGGTGCCGTCCACTCGCACGCCTTGCTGCGTGGTCAGATGGCCCTGATCACGAGCGATCCGGTACGAATCCAACTGCCGCTGTTTGTCGTTCGACGCACCCTCCATAGGGCGACCCTCCTCCGCTCGATGCCCCCGATGACTCCGCATCCCCCGCTTACCCTCGAAAGGGAGACTCACACCTCGAGCAATTCGCCCAGGATCACCGTGCGCTCGCGCGGCAATCGGAAATCGTCGGCCACGTCCGCGGACAGATAGCTGATGGCGATGAAAAGCCGGGTACGCCACCGGGACATGGCGGGTCGCTCGGCCGCCCGCAGCTCCAGATGGGACAGGAAGTACGACGCCCGATCCAGGTCCAGCACGCCCTCGGTGTCGTGCGGGTCGAGCCCGGCCAGCGCCGCGGGCACATCGGGCGACTCCAGGTAGCCGACGCGGGCGGTGATGTGGACGACGCCGTCGTCGCGGAAGTCCAGATGGTCGATCCCGATCCGATCGCCGGCGGAAACCCTCGGCACCGGCTCGGTTTCCACCGAGACGATCACGATCTGCCGATGCCGGATCCGGTTGCGCTCCACATTGGCGCGCAGGGCGAGTGGCACGGTCTGCTTGCTGCGGTCGAGGAATACGGCCGTCCCGTCCACGGTCGTCAGGTTCGACCCGTCCCGTAGTTCGTCGAGGAATTCGCGCAACGGCCCTTCGAGCCGGTTCCGCTCGGTCGCGACCACCTGGCGTCCGCGTTGCCAGGTGGTCATGACGGTGAACACGACCAGGCCGATCAGCAGCGGCAGCCACGCCCCGCGCACCAGCTTGGTGAGGTTGGCCGCCACGAACAGCAGATCCACCGCGAGCAACGGCGTCCAGCCCAGCACCACCAGCCAGCGCGGCAGTCCCCAGCGCGCGTGCGCGAGATAGCCGAGCAGCAGGGTCGTGATGGTGATCGTGCAGGTCACCGCCATACCGAAGGCGAAGGCCAGGGCGCTGGAACTGCGGAACGCGAAGACCAGCGTCAGCACCGACACCAGCAGCAGCCAATTGATCCAGGGCACATAGATCTGCCCGGGTGTGGACGCGGAGGTGTAGGCGATGCGCAGCCGCGGCAGATAGCCGATGCGCGCGGCCTGGGCGGCCACCGAATACGCGCCGGTGATCACCGCCTGCGAGGCGATCACCGTCGCCATGGTGGCCAGCGCCACCATCGGCAGCCGTCCCCAGCTCGGGACCAGGAGAAAGAACGGGCTCGCGACATGGCCGCCCGCCTCGAGTTCGAGCGCCGCCTGACCGAGATAGCTCAGGACGCAGGCGGGCAGCACGAGCAGCAGCCATGCGCCGGTGATGGATCGGCGACCGAAGTGCCCCAGATCCGCGTACAGCGCCTCCGCGCCGGTGATCGCCAGCACGATCGCGGCCAGCGCGAAGAAGGCGATCCCGAAATGCCCGGCCAGGAATTCCAGCGCATAACCGGGCCACAGCGCCCGCAGAATCGCCGGATGCCGTCCGATGCCACCGATGCCGCACGCCCCGATGGTCAGGAACCACACCACCATCACCGGCCCGAACAACCGGCCCACCGATGCCGTGCCGCGGTGCTGAAACGCGAACAGCAGCACGATGATCAGCGCGGTGACCGGAACCACCGCCTTCGCGAGCGCCGGTTGCGCCACCCCGAGACCCTCCACCGCGGACAGCACCGAGATGGCGGGCGTGATCATGCTGTCGCCGAAGAACAGCGCCGCGCCGAAGATTCCGAGCGCGGCCAGCACCGCCGCGGTGCGTCCGCCCGCCGACCAACGCCGGACCAGGGTGATCAGCGCCATGATCCCGCCCTCGCCGTCGTTGTCGGTCCGCATCGCCAGCAGCACGTAGGTGACGGTGACGATGATCAGGATCGACCAGAACACCAGCGACACAACGCCGTAGACGTTCTCGGCGCGTACCGGAACCGGATGTGGATCGGCCGGATCGAACACCGTGCGCAGGGTGTAGATCGGGCTCGTCCCGATATCCCCGAACACCACCCCGAGCGCCCCGACCAGCAGACCCGGACGGAGGCGGTCACGCCCGGCCGTGTCGTTCGCGGTCGCCGCACTCGGCCGGTCGGCTGCCCCGGTGTCCTCCGAGACGGTCGACTCGTGTCGCTGGGACACCGGTAACCCTCCTCGTCGATCACTGATGTCACCGGCTTACCCGCGGTGCGCACGCGGACACGGATCAGAGGAAGGAAAGTTCGTGCGCCGGGATCTACTCCCCGTCGCCGCCGCGATGTTTCGTGAACTCCACCACCACCGGGTAGCCGCACCGCACGGCGTCGAAATCCTCGCCGGTCACGCTGAGCGAATCGGTCAGCGTGCGCACGAGATTCCAGCCGAATCCGTGTTCGACCAGACCCGCGTCACTCGCCGTCACCGCCGTCGCCCGGACCCGGACCAGCTCCTCGTCGAAATGGAATTCGCACTCGATCTCCGCGGCGGGGACCGCGGCCGTGATCAGCGTGGTGGCCACCTCGTCCAATGCCACCCGCGTGTCGATCACCACATCGATTGTGAAATCGGCTGTCAGCAGGACGGTTTCGGTGAGCGCACGCAGCATCGCCAGGTATCCGCTCTCGGCGGGCAAGCGCAATGTGAGGCGGCCTCGCAGCGATCGCTCTTCCGCCGCCGTGGAATTGGCGTGCATTCGTGCCTCTCCGTTGTGCCACGAAGCGGGAAACACCGCGGCCGGCCGTCGGCTTGGGCCGTCGGTCTGTGGCGAGTCGCTCATTAGTCACCACCCAAAGTCCCGATTGCGCAAATTCGCCGGTTTCCTTTGTGCGCGTACCCGATCGTATGGCCGGAAAACCCCGCGCACGCAAATTATCCGGATACCCGCTCGTGAGCGGTCAGCAGCAGATGGTCGAACTCCGAACGGATCGACGTCATCGAGCCCGTGAGCGAACCCACGTCCGCCATCAATTGCGCCGCCAACGCGCGCAGCTTGACGTTGGTCTCCTGCGACCGCCAGGTGAGCACCCGGAACGCCGCGTCGGCATTGATGCCGTACACCAGCATGATCACCCCCTTGGCCTGCTCGATCACCGCGCGCGCCGCGTACAGCTCGGGCAGGCTGTCGTCGAGGGCCTCCTGCCGATTCTCGGCCAGCGTCTCGGTCACGTCGATGTAGTAGCCGGTCGATCCGATCACCCGATCCTCGGCATCGACCATCCGATCACCGACGACGACCACCTCGTGCACATTTCCGCCGGTGTCGACGATGCGGTGCCGGCCCGAGAACGGCAGCGAGCTCTCCACCGAATCCGCGATCCGGCTGGCGACGTGGGCGCGATCCTCGGGGTGCTTGTGGGCCAGCAGCAATTCGGTGGTCGGCAGCACCGCTCCGGGCCGGTATCCGTGCATGACCGCCAATTCGTCGGACCACTCCCACCGCTGGTCACCGAACCAGAAGCGGAACTTGCCCACGTGCTGGGGACTGCCCGTGCCCATCACCCTTTCGAGGAGGTTCGCATCGCCCGGAGGCACCTCTCCGCCTTGTGTCACATCACGATTATCGCCCTGCGACACCGACCGGGCACGATCTCCACGATTCCGATCGCACCCGATCCGCGCCCGTGCCGTCAGTTGTCCGAGACCACCGAATCGCGCGGCACCAGCATCCGCACACCGGTCACGTCGAGCGCACGCTCGACCTGCCGGCAGCCGGTGGGCACGTGAATTCCGATGCCGTGGCTGGTCGCGCGCCGGACGGCTTCGGCCAGGACGAGGGCGTTGCGCAAGCTGATGAATCCGGCGTCGCGAATGTCCACGACGACCGCGCGCGGCGCCGCGTCCACGGCCACCGACAGCGCGTTCCGGAAGGTCGTGAGCCCGGAGACGTCCAATTCACCCGTGATTTGGATGACCAGACAATCCGAGGACGAGGCCCCGGACGCCGGCCGGCGATCAGCCGAGTCGGTATATCGCGACCTGCCCGCCGGCATTTCATTCGCGAGGCGACTGTGCATCAGAGATACCCGTGACATGACATTGCCTCCTGAGGAGGGTGTCCGGCTCCGCGGGGAGATCGGGTCATCCGGGTTCGGCCGCACCAGCGATCGCCCCCGAACTGCGATAACGCTTGCAGGACCGGGATCGGCTGGATTTTCAACCTGTTCACAGTCTGCCACTCGACGGCACCGCTGGCCACCCCGTGCCGTTTCACCGCGGCCCGGGCGGGTATCGCCATACCACCGGAGCGATGCGGCGACGACGCCGACACCACTCCCTCGATCCGGACGAAATCTTCTGCCCGGCACCATGATCGGAGAGTCATCCGATGGCCGATATCCGAAGGATACCCGTGCATTTTCGACAGCTACCCGCCCGATCCGGGCAGGCACGGAACTTCCCGCCGCCGCGCACGCACGTGGAGGAAGGCATCGAGGACCTGGTCAACTTCCTCGGCGTCATCCTGTCCCTGCTCGCGATCGTGGCCCTCGCGCTGGCCCTGGTCGCCGATGGATACGGATTCGCGGGCTGGGCCATCGTCGCGGGGGTCGCGTGCGCGCTGTTGTTCGCGGCGAGCCTCACGGTCCTCGGGCTCGAACGGCGAGCCCGCCACACTCGCGAACGCTCGGATCCTCCTGCCCGGCAAGGCCATTAGGCGCGCTTCGGCGCGGGACGAACGGGTATGGCGATGGCATCAGCTATCGAGAGGGAAGTGTGAGCATGGTTGAGGTACCCGGTATGCATGGATCGGACCGGTCCCCGATTCCCGGCCTCGGCACCGAGCAGCTGGCCCGGCTGCTGCGTGAGCAGGTCGGCGCGGCGCTGCGCGAGGCGATCGGGCGGCTGCCGGAATTCGGCCGGTCCGCCAAGTTGAAGGCGGCCGCGGCCGTCATCGGACTCTATGGCGGTGGCGCGCTGGTCGCGACGCTGATACTGCTGCTGGCGCTGGCGATGCCCGCCTGGGTGGCCGGTCTCATCGTGGGCGTGGCGCTGCTGGTTGTCGCGGCGGTGGTGCGGACGATGGCCAAGACCGCATCGACCCCGGCCGAATCCGCGGCGACGCCGTCGGTTCCGACGAGCCGCGAATAACCACGGCGGACCTACGGGTCGCGCGGCAGCAGGGTGCCGAGAGGGCCCAGATCGATATTGAGGTCCTCCGGCGCCAGGTCGAAGTGCTCGCGCAGGTCGTCCATGGCCTCGGAGAGGCGCAGCAGGGTGGTGCCCAGCTCGTCGATCTGCCCGTCGGTCAGATCACCGGCTTCCATGCGGCGCACGGCCTGCCGCTCCATGAGCTGGCGCAACAGCTCGACGATGGTGAGCACCAGGGTCGCCAATCCGCGTTCCACGCCTTCGGGATCGAGCTCGATGCGACGACCCGGATCCGCGGTCACGATTCGACGAGCGCGGCGGCCGAGGCGATCAGCGCGCGCAAAGAGATGCGGACCAGCTCGACCTCGGCGATGGACAGGGTGATGTCGCCCGAGATCACGACGCCGCCCGCGAGCACCCGATCGAGCAGATCGATCAGCGCGACATCGCGATTGCGGTACAGGTCGGGTTCAGCGGTCGTCATCACAGTTCCCCCGCCGCGCCCACGAAGCTGTACGGCGGCCAAGGCCCCGAGCGGTCGATCGTGAGCAGCTCGCTCTGGTCGAATTGCTGTGCCGCGGACAGGAAACCGGCGGTCTCGGCCTCGTCGACCAGGTAGGTGGCGTTCAGGACCAGGTGGGCGCGCCGCCCGGTGAGCGACGACTCGCTGGAGGGACGGCTGTGCCCCGCGACGGCGTGCCGCAGCAGCGCGCGGTACATGTTCGAGGCGGCGAGCTCCGCGGCCGCGAGATTGCTCCGGCCGCGCCGCAGGCTGTCTCGCCGTTGTCGCAGATAATCGGCGCCGGAGATGGGCCGGTCGGCGGCGGCGTCGTCCGCGGGCGGACGCACGTAGGCGCGCACTCCCCATTCCGCACGGCCGTTCACCAGGGCCAGCGCGTCGCGGAAGTCGTCGTGGCGCTCGGTCAGCAGCCGCCGGACGCCGTCGTCGTCGCGGCACAGCACCGCGAGCCGGACGGGGATGACCGGCTCGTCCGCGGCCGAGGCCTCGACGACCCCGTGATGGGCCCGGGACGCGGCGGCGAGCCAGTCGAAGTCGTTGAGGTTGCGCTGCAAGGCATCCGCGCTGAACTCCGCCAGCGGAACCGAGCCGACCACGGCCGCCAGATCGCCGGCGAAGACGCAGCGGACCGGTTCGCCGCTCACTCCGGTGGCGTCGGGCGCGGGGGCGGAGCCACCGCGCACCACGTACACCCAGACGGCTTTGTCGCTATCCATTCTCGGTCTCCTTTCCCGAGTTTCCCGCGGCCTCGAGTTCGGCGACACGCTGCCGCAATTTCTCGTTCTCCGAACGCAATTCGTGATCAGCGCGGGGTTCGACGGCGCGCGGGCCGTCCCCCGCTTCCAGCGCGTGGTCGCCGCGCAGCCACGGATCCCGCTCCCACCAATCGATTCCGACCTCGCGGGCGGTCTCGAGCGAAGCGATCACGAGCCGGAGCTTGATGGTGAGCAGTTCGATGTCGAGCAGGTTCACCCGGATGTCGCCCGCGATGACCAGACCCTTGTCGAGCACGCGCTCGAGGATGTCGCCCAGATTGGCGGGCTCGGATCCGGAGCGCGCGGGGCGGGCGGAGAATCGTTCCGACGGCAGCGTCATCGCCGGTCATCTCCGATCGTGCACCGCTGTCCGCGTCGGATCCTGCGGTAGGACAACAACTCTCCCGCCGGATCCAGCTCCACGCAGTACAGCGCGAGCACATCGGCCGAGGACGGGATGTGGGTCTCCTCGAGCACCTCGACCTCGACCGTCCAGCCGTGCTCGCCGGGCGCGGCCGCGGTCGCCCCCAGCACCGACTGACCGGTCAGCTGGGTGATGTGCGCGATGCCCGCCGCGGCGGCCGCGGCGGCCGACAGGCGTTCGCCGTCGGAGGCCGCCGCACCGCGCGAGGATCTGGAAGTGCCTGCGCGAGAACGTTGTTGATCTGCCATGCGGGGTCACCCTCCACGGTGCAGGGCACGGTCGAGCACCTGCTGCTGCGCCCGCTCGTACTCGTCGGGATCGATCCGGCCCTCGGCGCGCAGCCGGTGCAGATCGTCGAGTTCGCGGCGCAGGGACGGCATGCTGTAGAGCTGCCGGTCGGCCTCCTCGGCGATCACCCGGGCCAGTGCGACCACCCCGCGCACCGGCAGCAACGGCAGCGACAGCAGGGTGCCGATCACGGCGAGTCCGTCGCTTCGATCGTCATGAAGTCCCAGGCGGCGAGCGGCCCGACGATCCGCAGATCCACCCGGTTGCTCCACTGCTTGCTCAGCTGGTCGCCGATGCGCATCAGATCGTCCTGTTTGCCGGTCGGGATCAGGGCCGCGATGGCGGCGACCTCCTGCTCATGGGTCGGCGGCCGCAGCACGAGCTCATCGGTCAGCTCCTGCAACGCGTTGACCATGATGGTGGCGTCGGCCTGGCGCTTGTATTCGAGATCGGCGTTCACGGTCTCGCCCAGGGCCAGGCTCAGGTCGCGGCTCGCGTCCGCCGGCGCGGTGCGCAGAGCCTCGCTCAGCGCGGCTGCCTGCTGGTCCTCCTGCAGGATCTCCCGCAGCACCGCCTCCTCGATGTACTGGCCGATCACCAGATACTCTGCGAGTCCGGCCAATTCGTCGAGCGCGGATTCGAACTTCCGCTCGTTGGGCTCGAGCAGCCCGCTCGACACGGCCGCTTCGTCCTCGAGCGCGGCGCCGAAACGGATGGGAATGACCGGCATCTCGTTGACCAGTTCGTCGACGACCCGCGAATAGCCTTGCAGATCCTCGGCCCGATCCAGTGACTCGTCGAGTGAGACCTCACTCACCAGCGCCGCGATGCGACCGTGCGGGACGGTGCGGATCGGCGTCGGGGAGCGGCCGACGCCCTGCCCCTTCGGCTTCGCGTCCGCGGGCACGATCCCGTAGATCAGCAGTGCGGTGTTCGAATTCGATTGCGTCCGTCCGGTGTCCGACGGCGACCCGGTGCTCATGACTGGCTCCTGCGGCGAGAGGTGGTGCTGCGCTTGGGCTTGTCGTCCGCGTCGGCGGGCTCCTTGTCCTCGTCCTTGCCCTGCCCGAGCGCGCCGAGGATCTGCTGACCGGCCTGCTCGAGGATCTTCTGGGTATCGCCCCCGCCCTTGGACAGCTGCTTGGTGACCGACTCGATGGCTTCCTGTGCGGCGGAGGACTTCCCGCCGGAGGCGACGTCCTTGACCACGTCGGGCAGTCCGGGCTTCTTGTCCTGCGCCGAGATGTCGAGGCGGTTGACCGCTTCGGCGAAACGCAGGTAGGTGTCGACGCTGGCCACGACCACGCGTGCGTCGATGGTCAGGATCTCGATGCCGACCAGCGACACGCGCACGTACGCGTCGATCACGAGGCCCTTGTCGAGAATCGTGTCGAGCACCTCGGCGAGGCTGCTGGCATTGGGCCGGCCGACCCCGCCACCGCCGCCGCGGGGTTGTAGTGCGGTTGTCATATGAACTCTCTCCTCGGTGTTGTTCCTATCGGTCGCCTACCCGCTCGAATCCCGAACATGCGCGAAAGATGCGATTTGTCAGCTTGTTTCGGCTCCCGAGGCCCGGGTAGGCGAATACCGGGTCGAGTTACGGCCCCTCGAGAACGCTCGATCGGAGGTAGCGACATGAGCGCAACCGACAAGGCCAAGAACAAGGCCGACAAGGTCGCCGGCAAGGCGCAGGAGAAGTTCGGTCAGGCGACCGGCAACGAGGATCGCGAGGCGGAGGGCCGCGCCCGGCAGGCCAAGGCCGACGCCAAGGACGCGGGCGAGAAGGTCAAGGACACTTTCCGCCACTGAGCCCCGTGATCGAGTGCCCGGGCGCCGTGTGCGCCCGGGCATCGATGCGATAGAGCGCGTAGGCGGAGCGGATGACCGGCTGCGCGACATTGCGGACCCGGATACCGCCCGGGGTCGCACCGTGTTCGGCGCCGGCGTGGGCGTGACCGTGCACGGCCAGATCCGCTCCGGCGTCGTCGATGGCCTCGGCGAGCAGGTAGGAACCCAGGAACGGGTAGATCTCGCGCGGTTCGCCGCGCAGGGTGTCGGGTGTCGGCGAGTAGTGGGTCAGCGCGACCTTGACGTCGGTGTCCAAGCGGCTCAGGGAGATTCGCAGAGAATCGGCAAGATCTGTTGTACGGCCGATGAATTCGCGCATCGCGCGCTCCCCGAAGGCGCTGCCCGAGCGGCCGGCGAAGCCGCCCCCGAATCCGATGGTCCCGGCGACGCCGAGCGATGCTCCACCGGTCTCGATCACGACGGCATCGCCCTCGAGGACGACGAGGCCGTGGTCGCGCAACACCTCGGCGACCCGGTCGGGTTCGTCATTGTGATGATCGTGGTTGCCGAGCACCGCGACCACCGGCACCCCGAGGTCGCCGAACTCCTCGCCGACCACGCGCGCTTCCTCGACGGTGCCGCAGCGGGTGAGGTCTCCCGCGAGCAGCAGGACATCGGCGCGTCGGCCGAGATCCCCGAGCGCGGGACGGAACAATCCCCGGGAATCGGTCCCGAGGTGGACATCTCCGACGGCCGCGATCCTCATTCGCCCAGTGCCTCCACGACCCGGGGCGGCGTCGGCGGCAGCACCTGGACCTCATTGTGGACCGCGAACCCCGGAAGCGATTCGCGCACGACCTCTTCGATGTGATCGCGGGCTTCGTCACTGCTGACCCGGCCGGACAGGGACACCACCAGGCCCTCGACCCGCACCTCGATCCCCAGTTCGGCGGTGCGGGCATCCTCGTGCAGGATGCGCCGCAGGCGGGCGATGACGTACTCGGCGGAATTGTTCATCGGGTCGGCTCCTCGATCACGTGCAGTTCGGCCAGCAGGCCGAGACATGCTCGGGCATACGGTGATTGGTCGGTCTGTTCGCGGACCAGCGGCCAGTCGACCTGCTCGCGCAGATCGCGGGCGATCCGCAGCAGGGGGCCGAGATCCAGGCGGTGGGCGTCGAGAACGAGCAGTTTGTCGATCATGAGGTCCGCGCCGCTGATCACCGGTGCGATCGTGGGCCCGATGCGCATGATCTCGGCCCGGTCGAGCAGTTCGTCGGTGACCTCGCGATAGTTGGGCCGGAAGATCAGATCGACGAGCGTCTCCCCCGCGTAGGCCTTCGTGAGCCAGTCCTCGGGCGGTTCCGAGAGCCGTAATCCACCGCGCACCAGGGCCGTTCGGGCCCGGCCGATATCCTCGGGCTTGATGAACAGGTCCACGTCGTGGTCGGAGACGGGCCCGCCCCGCGCGTAGACCGCGCAACCGCCCGCCACCGCGAACCGGATATCGGTGTCGGCGAGGGTGTTCACCGCGCGGGTCAGCGCGTGCAGCAGATCGTCGAGGGTGGCACCCACCCGACGCCCCCGGGTCAGTCCTTGCCGAGAGCGTGGGCGAGCTGCGCCTTGCTCATGGCGGAACGGCCCTTGATGTTCCGCTGCCGCGCCTCGTTGTAGAGCTGGTCGCGGGTGGGGCCCTGGCTGCCGCTGTGGGAGCGCTGACCGCCGCGCTGCTGCGGGGACTTGTCCTCGATCGAGGTCCGGCTCGCGGTCTTGGTCTGCCCGGCCCGAGCCCGGTTCTTGTTCACCGTGCGCGCCGCGATCTCCTTGGCGCGCCCAGCCTTCTCACCGCGCTCGCGCGCGGATTCCTTGATGTGCTCGTACTGCCGTTCCTGCTTGTCGGTCCATTCCTTCGGCATGACGAACCTCCTGGTCCGGAACTGTTTCCACGATGTCGGGTCGCTTCGACACGGCGATACCCGGTGCCGAACGGGGCAAACAAGCCCCGCGGTTACCCGCGCTTTCCGGTGGTATCCGATGATCGTGGTTCCGGATTCGGTCCTGCGGCAGCCGCACGTATTGCGGGAATACGCGTTCCTGGCCGACGGCGAACGCGGGGCCCTCGTGGGCCCGCGCGGAGACATCTCGTGGCTGTGTGTCCCCGGGTGGGACAGCGCCGCGCTGTTCCAATCGCTGCTGGGCGGCGCGGGCGTGTACGCGGTGACGCCCGTGGAACGCTTCGTCTGGGGCGGGAACTACGACCGGGGCAGCCTGATCTGGAACTCCCGCTGGATCACCGATTCGGCGACCATCGAATGCCGTGAGGCACTGGCCTTCCCGGGCGATCCGCATTGCGCCGTGCTGCTGCGGCGGCTGCGGGCGGTGCACGGCCGGGCCGTCGTCGAGGTGGAACTCGCGCCGAGCGCGGAATTCGGGGCCGAGCCGCTGACCGATGTACGGCGGCGCGGCGAGATCTGGGAGGCCCGATCCGGTGGGATCCGGATCCGGTGGAGCGGCGCTCCACACGCCCTGCTGCGTGCGGACACGCACGGACCGACATGGCATCTGCGACTCGAGGTTCCCGAGGGAGAACAGACCGACCTGGTGCTGGAGATGTCGGACCGAGTACTGCCGGAGACACCGGTGGACGCCGAGACCGCGTGGAAAGCCACCGAATCGAGCTGGCGGGACGAGCAACCCACGGCCGCCCGAGGCGCGGCCGAGCGCGACACCGCCCACTCCTACGCCGTGCTGCGCGGCATGACCAGCGGTGGCGGCGGCATGGTCGCGGCCGCGACCACCGGTCTGCCCGAAAGAGCCGACCAGGGCGGCAATTACGACTACCGCTATGTCTGGATCCGGGATCAGTGCCTGGCCGGGCAGGCGGTCGCGGCGGCCGGACCGTGCCCGCTGCTCGACGACGCCGTGCGGTTCACCGCCGAACGACTGCTCACCGACGGTCCCCGGCTCGCGCCCGCGTACACCACGGCCGGCGCGCAGGTGCCGGCGCGGACCGATCTGGCACTGCCCGGCTACCCCGGCGGTGGCGCGCTCGTGGGCAACCGGGTGCGCGACCAGTTCCAGCTCGACGTCTTCGGCGAGGCGCTGCTGCTCTTCGCCGCGGCGGGCCGCTTCGACCACCTCACCGCCGAGCACCGCCGGGCGGTCACGATCGCGGTGGAATCGATTGCGGCGCTGCGGGATCGGCCGGATGCCGGGATCTGGGAGCTCGACGACGAGCGCTGGACGCATTCGCGGCTGGTGTGCGCGGCCGGACTGCGTGCGGTCGCGCAGGTCCGGGCCTGCGGCGCGGACAGCACCCGCTGCACGGCGCTGGCCGACACACTGGTGGCCGAGGCGGCCGTGCATCCGACCGGACGCTGGCAGCGTTCGCCCGAGCATCCCGAGGTCGACGCCGCGCTGCTGCTGCCGATCGTGCGCGGCGCGCTGCCGATCGGGGATCCGCGCAACCGCGCCACCTTCGCGGCGGTGCACCGCGAATTGTCCACCGACTATTACGTGTACCGCTACCGCCACGACCAGCGACCGCTCGAACAATCCGAGGGCGCGTTCCTGCTGTGCGGCTTCGCCATGTCCATGGCCGCCGCCGACCTCGGGCAGCCGGTGACCGCGGCCCGCTACTTCGAACGCAATCGGGCCGCCTGCGGGACCCCCGGCCTGTTCGCCGAGGAATTCGACGTCATCGAACGCCAACTGCGCGGCAACCTGCCGCAGGCGTTCGTCCACGCGCTGCTGTTCGAGTCGTCGATCCGGGCGGCACGGCCGGGAGAATGGGCCGCCCCGGAACACGGATGACGGATCGGAAACGGGCTGCGGCGGCGACTGTTTCGGACAACGGCCGGCGGGTAGGTCCGGAATGTCCCTGTGGACCGATACGGGAGGTATCCCATGCCCGAGCATGGCAAGAGCGGAGACGACACCGACGTGGTCGACCTGCTGCTCGCACAACACGGCCAGATCAAGAACGCCCTGGAATCGGTGCGCGATTCCACCGGCGCCGAGCGACAGCGCCGGTTCGACGATCTGGTGCGACTGCTCGCCGTTCACGAGAGCGCCGAGGAAGAGGTCGTGCATCCCGCGGCCCGGCGGCACTCGGTCGCGAAGGAGATCGTCGACGACCGCCTGCACGAGGAGGACGAAGCCAAACACGCACTGGCGCGCCTCGCCGAAATCGGCGTCGACCATGCCGACTTCGATGGCGCGTTCCGCGCGTTCGCCGACAAGGTGGTCGCGCACGCGGAGAAGGAAGAGAAGGAAGAATTCGGCCAACTGATCACCCAGGCTTCCCGGGAGGAACGGGTCCGCCTCGCGAACGTGGTTCGATTCGCCGAGGCCGTCGCACCGACCCGACCGCATCCCGGTGTCGGTGAGTCCGCGGCGGCCAATCTGCTGGCCGGGCCGCCGCTGGCGGTGTTCGACCGCATTCGCGATGCCATTCGCGACCGGCGACGCCAGAGCGGCGACGCCTGAGGCGGGAACGGGCCGGTCGACATCCCCCGAGTCGACACCCCCGAAGGGGCCGGTCGACATCGTGGTCACCGGCCCCTCCGCTAGCGGATCTCCTGAACTGTCACATCGGCATGTTCGGGTACAGCATGTTCCACATGCTGCGCAGCATGTCCATCAGTTGGTTGCACATCACGATCCTCACCTCCTCACCGGATAGTTCGCGGGCGGGTGAATTGGTCTGCGCAGGAAGGAAATCGACATCAGATGAGAAAACTCGTCAGACCTCGCACGCAGCATCGGCACGGTCGGCACCGGCCGGTCGAGGGCCGGGTGGTGGCGGTATGGCCGGAGCCGAGCCCTATGCAGGACTGGTGGGATGCCGTCATGTTCGGCCCCGGGCCCATACCGGATTGGAAACCGTCGGATTCGAATCGGTCGCCGGAGGACTGAATGCCCTGTCGGTGACACCGGAGCTCAGTCCGGCTGCACCCGCGCGGCCAGATCCCTGGTCTTGTCCGCGATCCGCTTGCCACGCTTGCGCGTCGCGGCGGCCAGCTGTTCACCGTCCGGGGCGCGGTCGGCCCACTGCGCACCGTGCTCGCGCACGGCCTCGACAGCGCGCTCACCCTGGTGCCGAGCCGACTCGGCCAGATGCCCGCCCGTCTCGCGGGTGACCTCGGCGACCTGTCCGCCCTTGTCCCGCGCGACCTCGGCCACCTGCCCGCCCTTGTCCCGCGCGACATCGGCCAGATGGCGGCCCTGTTCGCGTGCGGTGTCGGCGAGTTGTTCGGCATTGTCACGGACGGCTTCCCAGACCTCGGGAGCCCGATCAGCGATGCTGTCGGTCAGCTGCGCGACCGAACCCTTCCCGTTGTCGTGGACCTTGCGTGACGCCCGATCGGCGGCGCGGCGCGCGCGCCATCCCAGCGAGGGTTTTCCCCGGGTGTCCGAGGCCGCGATGAGCAGACCGCCCAGCAGGCTCGCGTCCCGCAGGAATGCGGTCCGCACCGCCGTCCGGCGCTCGCGGTCGGGCTCGTTCCAGAAGTCGTGCTCGGTCAGGGCGACCGGAATCGTGGTGCCCGCCAACACGATCGAGGCCAGCCGGGGCGCCTTGCCCAGCATCAGCAGGACACCGCCGCCGACGCGGATCGCGCCGGTGATCCGGACCACGCGCTCCGGGTCCCTGGGCAGCTTGCCGGCCAGGCTCTCCGGCAGCACCCGTTCGCCCCGCTGCACCAGGGTGGTCGCGGACTTCACACGAGTCTCGGGATTGCTCAGGGTTTCGATGCCGTCCGCGATGAAGGCGGTGGCCAGGAGTGGGTACGCCACACGTCGAAACATGTGAATTCCTTTCCGACAGAATGGAATCGCTCAATGGGCGATCAGTAGTAGTGGGAACGGCCGCCGATCGGCCGTCCGACCGCACCCAGCAACATGAGCGCCGCGCCGACCAGCAGCACGATGATGCCGATGGTCGTGAGCAGCGGAATGCCGAAGACGACTCCGCAGATGAGCAGGATGATGCCGAGGATGATCATGAAGACCCCCTTGTCCGGGCGGGTGCTGACAGTCCGGCAGTTCCCGGCATCCCCGCACTGAAACCCGGCGACACCACGAGATTCCATCCCGCGGGGTCACGGCGTTCTCGCCAGCCGGGGTATGAGGCCACCGGCCAGGACATCCTCGACCTGACGCGGCGAAAGACGGTGCCGGGCCGTGAAAACCGCGTCCTTGGTGAGGTTGCGCACCTGGAAAGACGTGGTGCGGGCGAGGTCGTGAAGGTGCTCGAGACGCAGGACGTCGCCCCGGTCGATGCCGTCGTAGTCGGCGGGCTCCGCGAATTCGAGCGCCAGCACACCGAAGTTGGCCAGGTTCTGCCAATGGATGCGCGCGAAGGATTTGGCGATGACCACCCGCAGCCCGAGGTAGCGCGGGGTGATCGCCGCGTGTTCACGGGATGAGCCCTGGCCGTAGTTCTCGCCGCCGACGACGATATGTCCGGATTCGGCGCCGATCTGTTGCGCGCGTTCCGGATACGAATCGTCGATCCTGGTGAAGGTGAACATCGCGAGCTTCGGGATGTTCGATCGGAACGGCAGTGCGCGCGCCCCGGCGGGCGAGATCTCGTCGGTGGAGACGTCGTCGCCCACCTTCAGCAGCACGGGTGCCTGAATCCGGTCCGGGAGCGGCGTCAGCGGCGGCAGGCTGGAGATGTTGGGGCCCTTCACCGGCCGCACCCGGCGGGCCCGTTCGGGCTCCAGCGGTGCGGCCAGCATCGTGGTGTTGACCGAAACACGGGTCGGCAGAGCAAGTTTCGGATACTCCATGCGGACCGTTCGCGCCCACTCGCGCGGATCGGTGATCACACCGGTGAGGGCCGACGCGGCCGCGGTCTCCGGTGAGCACAGCCATACCGAGTCTTCCTCGGTGCCCGAGCGTCCCGGGAAGTTGCGCGGCATCGTGCGCAGCGAATTGCGGCCCACGGCCGGCGCCTGCCCCATCCCGATGCAGCCCAGGCATCCGGTCTGGTGGATCCGCGCCCCGGCGGCCACCAGGTCGGTGACGGCCCCCATCTCGATCAGATCGGTGAGGATCTCCCGGGAGGTCGGGTTCACGTCGAAGCTGACCTGCGGCACGGTCTGGCGTCCGGCGACCATGGCCGCGGCGACGGCGAAGTCGCGCAGGCCGGGGTTGGCGCTGGAACCGATGACCACCTGCGCGATCTCGGTGCCGGCCACCTCGCGGACCGGCACCACCTTGCCGGGTGAGGACGGTTCGGCGATGAGCGGTTCGATCGCGGACAGATCGATGGCGTCCTCGAGGTCGTATTCGGCGTCCGCGCCGGCTGTCAGTTCGACCCAGTCGTGCTCGCGTCCCTCCGCGGCCAGGAAGGCGCGCACCTGTTCATCGCTGGGGAAAACCGTTGTGGTGGCGCCGAGTTCGGCGCCCATGTTCGCGATCACGTGCCGATCCATCGCCGTCAGGGTGGCCAGGCCCGGGCCGTGGTACTCGAGGATACGGCCCACCGCGCCGCTGACGCCGTGCCGGCGCAGCATCTCCAGGATCACGTCCTTGGCCGAACACCACTGCGGCAGTTCACCTTCCAGCTCGATCCCCCAGATCTCGGGCATCCGGACGTAGAGGGGCTGACTGGAAATGGCCAGGGCCACTTCGAGTCCGCCCACGCCGATCGCCAGCATGCTCAGCGCGCCCGCCGCGCAGGTGTGGGAATCCGAGCCCGCCAAGGTCTTGCCGGGCACGCCGAAGCGCTGCATGTGCGTCGGATGGGACACGCCGTTGCCCGCCTTGGAGAACCACAGTCCGAACCGCTGGGCCGCGGTGCGCAGGTACTCGTGGTCCTCGGCGTTCTTCTCATCGGCCTGCAGGAGATTGTGGTCGACGTACTGGACGCTGACCTCGGTCCGCGCGCGATCGAGGCCGAGCGCCTCGAGCTCCTGCATCACCAGGGTGCCCGTGGCATCCTGGGTCAGCGTCTGGTCGATCCGGAGCGCTATCTCGGCGCCCGGCGTCATCACGCCGGACACCAGATGCGATTCGATCAGGGTGCGGGCCAGATTCGCCACCGTGTCTCCTTCGCCGACGCGTTCCAGGGCAGTCGTTCGAGTAACCCGAAAACCCGCTCGTAAACGGTCGGATCGACGCTCCGTTTGGCCGCGCGCGGGCGGGGTACCGCCAGCTCGAACGGACCCGGATCACCGCTCGACACACCACGTTCCGGGCAGTCCGAAGGAGCGATCATGAAACATCCGAAGGCTCTGATCGGCGGGGCGGCCCTGCTGGCCGTGCTGGCTCTCGGATCCTGTGACCGGACGCAGGTCCAAGAGGTCTTCAACAAGGGCGGCGACACCCCCTGCAGCGACTTCACCAAACAGGATCAGGACAAACAACGAGTGACCGTCCGCAAGTACCTGGAACGCGACACCAAGGTCACACCCAGCCCCGACGCCAACACCGTCGACGCCTCGATCGCCGCCATCACCCTGATGTGCCAGGCCCAGGCCAACCCCGATACCCCGATCCGCGACGCCGACCTCACCGGCATCCTGGTCCCCAAGAAGTAGCGCGCCCATGAACAGAGACCTGCCCCTCGCCAATATCGTCACCCTCGGTGTCACCGATATCGGCGGCGAGCGCGACTTCTGTCGACGGCTCGACTGGCCCCTGATCCTCGATACCGGCGAAGACAACCCGGTCACCGCCGCCCGCCGCTGACCCCGAAACCGCCTGTCATGCAAGACCACTCAGTAACGTGCCGCCCCGGCGGCACGCCTGCGACGCTCCGCGGCAACGACGACCGTGCCGCCGACGAGACCGATACCGGCCGCCATCGTCGCAATCAACCCCAGCCCCTGCTCATCAACCCAAATCGCCAGGAACGCGAAAACGGCCGCCAGAACACCGAAGACCACGAGCGCGAACCCTGCCCGATACCAGTTGTCGACGGGCACCTCCGCCCGCCGCACCCGCGCCATCCGAGAAATATCCGCGGCGTCATCGAGCGGCGGCACCTCCGAAGCTCCTCCGATTGTCATCGTCCCTACCTCGCATCCGGCCCGACGGTGGCCGAGCCCGCTCTCCGGATACCCCCACCCGAAGAATCAAACGATCACCACTGAACCCCCACCACCACCCACCGAACCCGGAATGCCGGGCACCGGTCACGGTTCGTCGGGTCGGGCCGCCTTGCGGTCGAGCAGGGTGATGGTGGAGCCGTTGCCTCTCACGGTGAGGGTGTCGCCGACCAGGGTCCAGGTGGGCCGGGAGTGCAGCAGGCCGCCCTGCCAGGCGTCGGCGCGGCCGCGGTCGCCCAGGCAGCCCTTCGCGGTGTGGACCATGGTGCCGACGCGCAGCCTGTTGCCTTGCAGGTCAACGGGTCCGGTGGCGGTGTTGCAGCCCGAGTTGGCGCTGAGACGGCCGTCCTGGAAGGTGAGGATGAGTGGCCCGCCGCCGGGGATGGGGATGCCGGTCACTTCGGTCGAGATGTAGCTGTGGCCCATGGGGGGCCGGGTGTCGCGCGGGCGGATCACGGCGATGAGGTCGGATCGCCCTCGGAGTCCGTTGATGACGGTGTGCGGCAGGGCGGCGCGCAGGGCGGCGAGCGCGGTGGATTCCGGTTCGGGCGGGTCTTCGGGGCCGGTGCGGTCGGCGATCTCGAGTTGGCGGAGCCGGGTGAGAGCGGCCAGTCGTTGGATGCTGTTGTCGTCGATACCGGTGTTCATCAGGACCAGCAGGGTCAGGCCGGTGAGGTGTTCGATGTCGGCGGCGGTGACCGGGGTGTCGAACAGCAGCAGGTGGTCGAGTGCGTCAGGGGCCATATGAGCGAGCGATGCGGCGCTGCCGTGGTCGATGTTCAGTGAAACCGGGTCGGGAACGGCGATGGTGTGCGCAGCCGCTACAGGCTGCTCGGGCAGCGGAATCGGCGTGTCCGGTTCGGCTTCGAGCCGGTCGATGACTGCCGGAAGCGCATCGAGGTTTCGCGGAGCGGCCCAGGTCAGTACCAGGGCTCCGGCCTGGAATATCAACAGCGTGGGCAGGGTGGTGATGCAGAAACGTTCGACCAGTGGACCATTGGCGGGGGCATCGACGGAAACGGTTCCGACTCGGCGACTTTGGGTGACGGCGAACCATTCGAGCGATGCGTTGTGTTCCTCGAAGGCCGCGTTGTCGACGGCGAAACTCACGACGATGATCCCCCGGTCGGCGGTGACCACCGACTCGAATTCCGCCGCGGTGACAGCCTGGACTGCCGCAGTGGGTTCCATGGAGTCGTCCTTCCTCACAGTTGCTCCTCCGAAACGCCGCGGTCCAGCAGTGCACGCGGCGACGTCATCACCCGCTCGCCTCTCGGCCCCACCAGGTCGGGATTCATGTTCGTGACCGCCGTCAGCGCCCCCGCGATCAGCAGCGCGAACGCGATGAGCAACAGCAGCACATCGATCGACAGCCGCCGAGATTCGTGAATCATTCGCACACCGACGACGGCCCCCACCCCGGCGCCGGCCAGCAACAGCCAGATCGCGAGCTCCTCCGCGCTCATCGGGCCACCGCCGCGGCCATCACACGGCCCTGCCCGACCCCACCCGGCTTCTTCGGACTGTGGTTTCGCACCATCTCAGAAGTGTCGCGTCGATCAGCGCGACCGGTATCGGCCGATCGGCCGATTTCCCGAATCACCATGTCACCGAGATCGGCCGAATGGCTTCCTCGCTGGGCGTGGCGTGATTTGCGCGCTTCGGCCTTCCATAGGCTAATGTTCTCTCCCGCACGCCGATCGGCTCTCGGGGCCGGGTGAGCATGCGGATGTAGCGCAGCTGGTAGCGCATCACCTTGCCAAGGTGAGGGTCGCGAGTTCGAATCTCGTCATCCGCTCGTCAGTGGAGTTTCAGGAGGGGTCGTGCGGAAGCATTTGGTCCGCATTGTGATTGCGGTGATGGCGGTTGCCGGTGCAGCCGGGTGTTCTTCGGATTCGAAGGGCAGCGGGGCGCTGGATCCGTGCCGGCAGATCGAGGGGCCGGCCGTTCAGACGGCCGGGTTCGATCCGAGGACCAAGCTGATCAAGGACGATATCGACGGGACTCCGGCCCGGGAGTGCACCTACACGTCTTCGGTCGAGGGCATGCTGCGGATCGATCTGCTCACCGACGGCTACGACAAACTGCTTTCCGATGCGCGAGCCAAAGCCGCGGCCAACGGCCGTGCCGTACCCACGGTCTCGGTAATCAACAAGCGGGACGCGTTCACCCACGCCGAGGAGATCGACTCCGACGACAAGAGCATCCCGCTGGGCTGCTCCACCACGCTGCGAGCCGACACCGGCGCGGTCAAGATCGACGTCCTCCCCCACGTCGAAGACCTCACCCGCACCGACGATGCCTGCACCACGGTCCTGCGCGTGGCCACAACGCTCGAACCGTCCCTCGCGAACCACTGACCCGCGGTCGACCACGACGACCTCCTGGAACTGCTCTGGGGAATGCGAACCGCCCGGGCTTTGCTGTCAAAGGAAAGCGGCGTTGTGAGAGGGAACGGGTTGTCGGCGAGGTTGGTTCGGTGTTCGGTGCTGGTGGCGGTGGCATTCTCGATGCTCGTGGTGGCAGGTTCGCAGGTCGATCCGGCGGCGCGGTTCTATCATCAGAGCCTGCGATGGAAGCCTTGCGGTGCAGCGGATCTGGATGCGGCGGGAGCGGAATGCGCCGATGTGCTGGTGCCATTGGACTACCAGCGGCCCGAGGGGCGCACTTTGCGGGTGGCGATTTCCCGGGTGAAGGCGACCGATCCGGCCAAGCGTCTCGGTGTGCTGCTGTCCAATCCGGGCGGCCCCGGCGCGGAGGGGCTGGACAGTGTCGATCTACTCGGCGATGTGCTTTCGCCCGAGGTACGGGCACGCTTCGATCTGATCGGGATGGATCCGCGCGGGGTCGGCCGCTCGGGACGGACTCCCCGCTGTGGGTGGCCGGTGGGGGAGATGATTCACTCCGCGGGTATCGATCCGCAGGGGTTCGCGCGCGAGACCGGGCAGGCAGCACGCATGGCGACGGGCTGCGTCTCCGATGATCCGGAGAAGGTGCGTCAGCTCACCACCCGGAACACCGCCCGCGACATGGACATCGTTCGAATCGCCCTGGGCGAGGAGAAGATCAGCTATTACGGCACCTCATACGGCACCTACCTCGGTGCGGTCTTCACTCAGATGTTCCCGCAGCGCAGCGACCGCATCGTCCTCGACAGCGCGATCGATCCGGATCGATATTGGGAAGGACTCGTTCAGGATTGGGGTGATTCCGATGAGCGGGCACTGGACGACTGGGCGAATTGGGCTGCGGCGAAGGACGATACGTATCACTTCGGAGCGACCGCGACCGACGTGCGTGCGACGGTGGTCGATCTGCTCGCGACCGCGGCCCGCCGCCCGATCGTCATCGACGGCTTCCCGATCGACGATCACTGGCTCCCGTTTCTGCTCCACAATCTGCTCACCGACGCTCGCCGAAACCAGCCGCTCGCGGACATCCTCCGCGAAATCGCCGACGCCGCAGGCGGTCCGCCGGTCGCTGCTCGCTCGCCACGCCTGCGCGGCACCTTGCAGGTCCTGCAATCGGAGGAGAACTCCACCCTCGCCCAGATCGCCTGCGGCGACGCCCCCGCGCCCACCGACCCCGCGTGGTACGCGGCCAATATCGCAGCCACCCGCACCACCCAGCCGATCTTCGGAGCGCTCGCGAACAATATCCAGCCCTGCGGATTCTGGCCCGCCCCGGTCGAACCGCCCACTCTCGTAAGGAATTCCGTCCCCGCGCTGATCCTCCAAGCCACCGGCGACGCCCGCACCCCCTACGCCCACGGCGTTCGACTGCACCAACATCTGACGGGATCCCGCCTGGTCACCTTGCAGGATGTCCGCATCCACATGACCTTCCGCCCCGACCTGAGCACCTGCGTCGACACCGCCATCAACGCCTACCTCAGCACCGGAATCCTGCCACCTACCGACACCACCTGCTACGCCGACGCGGCGCCGGAATGACCGGCGGATTACGACGACGTCCTGGAACTAGACATGCATCATGTTTCCCCGAGGGCACTCTGGGGCGGGAGAATCGTGTTCGGCGATCTTCACGATGCGGTTTCCGGTTCGGATGGTTGCGGAGACCGCAACCGGGGAAACAGCGCCAACGCGTTGTCGCGGAGCATGAGCCGGTGTTCGGCGGGATTCAATGCCGTGGTCGAGGCGAGTGCCTGGGCGAGTCCCTGTACCGCCCAGTCCGGGGTGAAGGGGAAGTCGCTGCCGTAGAGCAGGCGGTCGGGGCCGACGAGTTGCAGCAGGGCGGGCAGGGCGCGGGGCAGCGCGAATCCGGCTACGTCGTAATGCATTCGGCTCAGTGCGGCGAGGACGTCCACCGGTGATCCGGGCGAGTCGAGCAGGCCGAAACCGGCGATGCGGTCGGCCAGTACCGGGAGCGCGGCGCCGGTGTGCGGCACGATGAACCGAATGTTCGGGTAGCGCTCGGTGACGCGGTCGAGGATGAGTTGCGCGACGGTTCGAGTGGTGTCGAAGAGGAACTCGATCATGGGCCGGGGGCGGCCCAGGCTGGTGTGCTGCCAGCAGGCCGGTGAGGTGGGGTGCAGGTGGACGACGGCGTGGCGACGATCCAGTTCCGCCAGCAACGGGGCGAAGGCGGGGTCGCCGAGATACGTGCCGCCGTAGTTGGTTTCGAGGGCGACGCCGTCGGCGGCCAGTTCATCGAAGGCGTGAGCGACCTCGGCGATCGCCGCGTCGACATCGGGCAGCGGTACCGAGGCCAGTAGTCCGAAGCGGGTCGGGTGATCGCGAACCAGTTGTGCGCCTTCCTCGTTCACGGTCCGCGCGAGGCCCCGGGTTTCGCGCGGGTCTTGCATCAATACGCCCGGGGAGGACACCGACAGCAGCGCGACTTCGACGCCTGTGCGATCCATCAATTCGAGCGCCGCGGTGGCGCTCCACTCGGGAAGGGCCGGCATCCCGTCGGGTCGATCATGCCCGGCTGCCACCAGCGCCTGTCGCAGCCAGGGCGTGAGGAAGTGCGCGTGCACATCGATGGCACCGGGCAGCGGTACGGCCGAGTCTGACACGACGGTTTCTGACACTCGGACGTCTCCTCTGCGGCAGCGGAGTATTCGGAGGCGAAACTCCCTTAGCTGACGATATCGTCACCTAAGAAGATTGCGTCAGTCAAGACCGGCCCACTCCTGCCCGTCGAGAGCGTCGCGCATGACCTCGACCGCAGCGGTCACATCGAGGGTGGGATCGAGCTTCGCGGCGGCGTGGATCGCGGCCAGGGTCAGTTCGAGGAGGCAGTCGACCATCGATTCCACCTCGAACGGCTCGTCGTTGCGCAGCCAGTAGACGGTGGCCTGGTCGAGTGCACCGATGCTCGACCGCAGCATCATCCGCACGGCGGCGTTGCCGGGATCGAGTCCGATCGCCGGAGCCCATTGCTCGATCACCCGCCAGCGACCCACTTCGAATGCATCCCAGGTCTCCTGGTCGGACCCCTGTCCGCCCAGCACCAAACGCAGCGCGAACCCGCGGTGCGCGGCGAGATAGCGCAGGTGAGCAGCCAATCCGGCGCGGATTCGGCGCGGGAGGGGAAGGGCCGAATCCGCGGTTGGCACACCGACGAGGATGTTGGACGCCTCACGCATGGCTTCCAGATAGATGCCGCGCTTGTTGCCGAAGTGATGGAAGACCAGCCCGTGGGCAACCCCGGCCGCCTTGGCGATATCGGCGACGGCGACCTCTTCGTAGCTCTGCTCGGAGAACAGTTCGACCGCGGCGTCGACGAGACGTCGACGGGTCTCGGCTGCCCGCTCCGCACGAGTCGCACCTCCCCGCGCTGTCGCTGCGGCCACCGGCACCCCTTCCATCGACGGTCCACCTACTCCGATACTGCTGCCCAGCCAGGGCGAGCCACAAATTGATTATGAGTCATTGACTCAAAGTCAGCCACAGCGCTAGCCTCGAAGTCATCGCTCAGGCGATTCACCTCCACCACCACTCAGGCCGCCCCCGTTCGTCGGGCGAGGCCATATCTGCGACGCCGGACGAGAGTCTCCGGTGTCCGAGGAGTTTCGATGCGTAACCGCGTTGCCACCCCGACCTATCAGCCCGACCTGTACTCACGGGCAGCCATCCTCGACCCATACCCGCACTACACGCGATTGAGAGAACTGGGCCCGGTGGTGTGGCTGGCCAAGCAGCGCGCCTACGCGTTGCCTCGATATGCCGAATGCAAAGCCGCGCTGCGCGATGACGACACCTTCATCTCAGGCGCAGGTGTCGCGCTCAATCCGGTGGCCAACCGACTCTCACGCGGGACCACGCTCAACAGCGATGGCGACGACCACCGCCGCCGCCGAAAACTGCTGGCGCAGCACATGACTCCCAAGTCGCTGCGCACCATGCGCGACGCCGTCGACCGGCAAGCAGTCGCCGCGGTCGAAAAGGCCATGGCGAGCGGTCCGGTCGACGGTGTCGAACTCGCGACCGCCTTGCCGATGTCGGTCGTCCCGGATCTGATCGGATGGCCGGCCGACGGCCGTGAACATCTGTTGCGCTGGGCCGCAGCGACATTCGACGCGCTGGGTCCCCTCAACGGCCGGACGCTGCGCACCTCCCCCGCGAGCATCGAGATGATGCGCTACACCCGCCGGCTCGCCCGCGACGGGGACTTGCGGCCCGAGAGCCTGGGAGCAGAGGTGCTTCAGGCGGCCGAAGAGGGCACGCTGTCCCATGCGGAATGCCCGGCCCTGCTGATCGATTACCTCGCGCCCTCACTGGACACCACGATCAGTGCGATCTCGAGTGCCCTGCATCTGTTCGCGACCCACCCCGAGCAGTGGCAGCTGCTGCGCTCGGATCCGAGTCTGATCCCCAACGCGGTGAACGAGGTCGTGCGCCACCAGTCCCCGCTACGCGCGTTCTCCCGCAAAGTCATTCGCGAGACAGAGCTCGGGGGCACCACGATCCCGGCCGACGCCAGGGTGGTGGTGATCTACTCCTCCGCCAACCGCGACCCACGCGAGTGGGAAGACCCCGACACCTTCGACATCCGCCGCGACGCCTCCCGCCAGATCGGATTCGGGCACGGCACCCACGGCTGCGCCGGGCAGGGCCTGGCCCGTCTGGAAACCCAGGCCATGCTCCAGGCACTGACCGACCGCGTCGCCCACATCGAAGTCGCCGGAGACCCCGAGCGGGCGGTGAACAACATCATCCACCGCTTCGAACGCCTTCCCCTGCACCTGATCCCGGCCTGAAGGACACCGCGATGAGAATCTCCGTCAACCGTTCCCGATGCGAAGGCCACGGCCTCTGCACACAGCAGGCGCCCGCCGTATTCAGCCTCGACGACAACACGGAACTGAACCAACGATTCGAAGACACCGACATACCCGCCGAATACCTACCCGCAGCTCGAGCAGCAATAGGTGCTTGTCCGGTGGCCGCTCTGCGCGAACGGCATTGAGCCCCAAGCAGGGTGCGCGTGACAGACCGAATCCCACCACGTCGCAATGCGATAGATCCCGCCGACGGTTGCTCGGCGTGGTGTCACTGAATGTCGCGGACCTTCTGCACCGCTTGGCCGAACAGATTCTCGAACGTCGACTCGTCGGCCTGCTGGCCCGTCAGATTCTGCGAATGCAGTGCGACGGTGAGTCCGTCGACGACCGCGTAACCGGTGTAGGAGCTGGTCGGCATCGACTGGTCACCGACCTGGGATTGCGAGGTCGTGCGGTAGGCCAGTGCGCCGGTGCCGTTCACGCCGTCGGGCAGCGGCAGTGTTTCGATGGTCACCGTGGTGTTGGTGAGCTGCTTGCCCAGAACCGTGGTGGTGAGTCTCATCTGAGCGCAGCGGGTGATGACGTCGGAGATCTTGCCGAGGTCGGCGGCGGTCATGGAGATCACCTCGGTGAAGACCGTGCCGTCGGCCTGCTGCGCGCCGGTGAAGGACGCGTTCTGCATCAGTTGTTGCAGTTGGTTGGCCAGATCCTGTTGCGCGCCTAAGCATTCGGCGGGGGTGACGGTGACCGGGCCCTGGGCGTTCTTGTTGTCGGACGCGCCGGTGGAATTGCCGAAGCCCGTGACCACCGACTCCTTGGGTAGCTCGATCTTCAGCGCCCCGGTGGGGAATTCGTTCGAGCTGAGCAGCAGGTGATCGCTGGAGGTGCGCATGGTGGTGGTGGTGGTCGTCATCGAGGTTTCGGCGGCGTGGTTGTCTTGCTTGTCGTTCCCACCGCATCCTGTGGCGAGCACCATCAAGGTCGCGAGAGCGGCCGTCGCGCGAACTTTTGTCCACGTGGTCATGGTCGTCGATCCTTCCGTCAGCGGTTGGCGTCGAACTTCTCGGTTCCCAGCACCAGGCGAAGCCCTGCGATGCCGGAATGCGCTCGGGCGTAGGCAAGTTCGCGGGAGATGTCGCCGACATTGTTGACGATCGGCAGCGAGACGCCCAAGGTCGAGAGGGTGCCGAGGGCACGGCCGTCGTGGTCGAGGTAGGCGCTGCCGCTGTCGCCCGGGATGCCCGGTGTGGGAGAGGCGAGCTCATGCGTCCAGCCACCGGTCGCGGGATCGTCGGCCTTGCTTTCACCGGTCTGTGGTGACAGGCCCGCGATGCCGCCGCGCAGGCTGGAGTTGCCGTAGCTGTAGACGCGATCGCCGTTACCGGTTCCGCCGGTATTGATGCCGACCGGACCGCCCCAGTAAGGCAGGCTCGGATTCACCTTGGCCAGGTCCGCATCGGCGATCTCGATGAGAGCGAAATCGTTGTAGGCGCAGACGTTTTGATCCTTTTCACCGTCCTGCTGCATGGCCGGCCAGCTGCTGTAGACGAGTTGACCGCTTCCGATGGTGGCGCCGTGGTCCATCGGCGAGCCCTGACGGTTGAAGGTGACCGCGGTACCGACCGGGAGGCTCCCGGCGCTGCACCCGTTGGTCTCGTCGGACTTCCCGGTGGTCGCGCAGTGCGCGGCCTGCCCGAGGTAGACGTTTCCGGCGTCATCGGTGAACACGTAGTTGGACGTGCACTGACCGGCGCCCTCGGTATAGGTCTGGGTACCCGGCGTGATGGTCGCCGCGGCGGCCGTCGCCCACGATCGACCGGCCTTGTCCGCGGCCACCGTCGCCTGATCGGCATCGCCGTCGGCGTGCTTCGCGGCAGTAGTGGAGGAGGACGAGGCCCCGGAACTGGAAACCGAACTCGACGGAGCCGAGCTGTCATCACCGGATCGACTACATCCGGCGGCCAGAGAACCTGTCGCGGCAACGAGCGCGAGGGTCGCAGGTATCAGGATCACGCGACGCAGGGCTTGCATGGGAGTCCTTTCGACGTGGCTCACTTTGCATTGACGATATCGTCAGTTACGCCGATATACTCAGTCAAGAGTTATGACGAAAACGTCATAACAAGTCGACATCACAGAAGGGCCGTTTCATGACCGATATCCAGCCGGAGCCCGCGCAGACCACGACCCCCGGCCCCGACCGCCGAAAACGCCGCCTACCCACGGCCATCGCGGTCCTCGGAGTGGTAGTTCTGGTGGCCGTGGCCGGTACGGCCGCCGCCGAGATCTACTACCGGCACCGGGTCGAAGGCTGTATCGCCGCGCAGACCGAACAGCAACTGGGTGATGTCTCGGCCCATTTCGGGCTGCGTCCGCTGCTGCTCACCCGACTCGACAACCGCATCCCCACCCTCACCGTGGACACCGACAACGCCCACTTCGGCCCGGCCATCAATATGACCGTGCATGCGCGCCTGAACGACATCCACCTGCAGGACAGCGGCCGAACCGCCACCATCGGCAGCACGAGCGCCGAGGCCATCTGGAGTGACCAGGCGATCACGCAGACGCTGCACGGCCTGGCATCCGACGTCACGTCGAATGCCGGCACGGGCACCGTCAGCATGACCGTCCTCGGCGGCCTCGCTCACTTCGAGGTGCGCCCACAGGTCGTCGACCACACAATCCAGATCAACACCGTCTCCAGCCGTGGCCTGCCCAGCGGGCTGGTCGACGACATCATGGGCGTCCTCACTCAAAGCCTGCAAACCCTGCCGCTGGACACGAAGGCCGACAGCCTGACGGTGACCAACACCGGAATCAGCGTGAAACTCGGTGGCGGTCAGACCACCCTTCACGGCAGCGGCGACTCCTGCTGACACAGACATACCGATCCCCTCGCCGTCAGGAGAACTCGGGGACCTGCTGCGGTGCAATGGATTCCGTCTCCGGGGTGAAGCGGCTTTCGAGTTCGACGCCTTCGATGTCGAGGTCGGGAACGTAGCGGGCGAACCAGCCCGGGTGATACCACATGCGGGTGCCGATGAGCGCGGTGATCGCTGGCACCAGGGTGAGGCGGACGATGAAGGCATCCAACAGCACACCGACGGCGAGGGTGAACGCCAGCGGGCGCACGATCGGGCTGTCGACGGTGGTGAAGGCGACGAAGACGGCGAACATGATCAGCGCCGCCGCGGTCACCACGCGGGCGGAGTGCGCGACACCGTTCTGCACTGAGGTAACGGCGTCGCCCGTGCGGGTGAATTCCTCCTTGATGCGGGAGACCACGAAGATCTGGTAGTCGCTCGACAGGCCGAAGATGATGGCCAGGGTGATGATCGGCAGGAAGCTCAGCGTCTGCCCCTTGGTGACGTGGAAAATGCTTGCGCCCCAGCCCCATTGGAAGACCGCGACCTGCACGCCGAGGGCAGCGAAGACCGACAGGATGAATCCGGCGATCGAGGTCAGCGGCACCAGAACAGTACGGAATGCGATGGTCAGCAGCACCAGCGCCAAACCGACGACCACCACCAGGAACACCGGCAGCGCCTGGCCCAGCCGCTTGGAGGTGTCGATGTTGGCGGCGGTGGTGCCGCCCACCAGATACGTTGCCCCCGTGCCATTCTCGATGACGGCGCGGTCGTCACGCAATCGGTTCACCAGGTCGTCGGTCGCGGAATCGGTGGGGCCGGTCGCCGGGACGACCTGGATCAAGACCATCCCGTTGTCCGAGGCCGCCGGCTGCACGACCGCGACGCCCGGTTCGTGCTGCAATCGCCCGATCAGGGTCTGCACCGCGTCGGCGGACGTGGCATGCGAGAGGTCGGCCACCACCAGCAGCGGGCCGTTGAAGCCCGCGCCGAACGATCCACTCACCAGGTCGTAAGCCTTACGCGCCGTGCTCGATTCGGCCTGCGTGGCACCGCTGGGCAAGCCGAGATCCATGCGCGTGGCCGGAACGGCCAGTACCGCCAGCACGGCGACACCGGCTACCAGCAGCGGGATACGGAATCGGGTGATGAACCGCCCCCATGCGTGCCCGCAGGTGCGTTCGGGCTCATAGGCGGCCAGTCGCGCCACCTGTTCGGGTTTGCCCGGCTGCAGCGGCGGGGTGATGAACTTGGCGACCAGGCCACCGGCGAACGACAGCAGCGCGGGCAGCAGCGTCAGGGCGACGAGCATGGCCACCAGGACCGCGCCCGCCGCGGTCAGGCCCATGACGGTGAGGAACGGGATGCCCGCGACCGCCAGCCCGCACAGCGCGATGATGACCGTGACCGCCGCGAAGACCACCGAACTGCCCGCGGTGCCGACGGCCAGTGGAATCGATTCCGCCGCAGTCATTCCCAGTACGATGTGGTGTCGGTGCCGCGAAAGGATGAACAGGGCGTAGTCGATGCCGCACGACAGGCCGAGCATGAGCGCCAACGAGGTCGCGGCCGAGGGGACGTCGACGAAGGCGGCGATGCCGAGGATGCCGGTGAGCCCGATGCCCACCCCGACCAACGCGGTGACGATCGGCAGGCCCGCGGCGACGACCGCGCCGAAGGTGACCAACAAAATAACGAAGGCCGCGATGATGCCGAGAACCTCAGGAGTATGCGGGATTTCGGCGGAGAAGCCCGGGTAGACGCCACCGGCGAACTCCACCCGAAGCCCTTGGTCTCGTGCCTGATCCGCGACCCGGCTCACCGCGTCGAGGGTGCTCTGCTCGACCTCTCCGGCCGATACCGCGAACTGCACGCTGCCCAGCGCCACCCGCTGATCCGGTGACACAGCCTGCGACTGGAACGGGTCGACCACCGCCGCGACCTGCGGCAGCCCCTTCAGGCCGGTCATCACCTGCTCGATCTCGGCGGTGACCCGCTGATCGGTCACCTTGACCATGCCCGGCGCGGCGAAGACGACCTGCATCTGCGCGCCGCTGAAGGCGGGCAGCCGGTCCTGCAGCAGCGACACCGCATCCTGCGATTCGGTGCCGGGGACGGTGAAGTTGTCGTTGGTCTTACCGCCGGTGCCGGCTGCGAACGTGATCGCGCCGATCAGCAGGACGGCCCAGATCGCCAGCATCCACCAGCGGCGACGGGCTACGAACCGGCCCAGAGCGAACAGATAACGAGACACGCGATTCCTCCTACCCAGGCACCGACAAGGATTCAGTGGTAGCGATCACGCATAAGTTTTTCGCTACCCTAACATGGGCTCTGACGGCATCGTCATGAGTGCAAATGGCATCAGTCAGTCGTTTTCGGAGCGGCCGATCCGGTGTGCGCCGGGCGGGCGCTCGGCGTGAAATCCGGCAGTGACGAACAGAGTGTCGACAGCGTCTTCCCGCAGGTCTGGACGGTGCCGTCAGGGCGGACGAGCACGGTGCTCGCGCGCCCGCCGCGGAGCCAGCGGTGTAGCGCGGTGCCCGGCACCGCATGCAGCAGCACACCGCCGCGCTGTTCGACGGTCGCCGACTCCGCCGGTGCCGGGGCGGTTGTCGTGATGACCGCGTAGCGCCCGGCGATGAGGTCGTCGACCCGACGCCCGTCGGTCAGCCGGTCGTTCGGGACCAGCCGTCCGGCCAGACCGCGCCGCAGCGGCGGTGCGGTCACCAGCGCGGAGCGGTGCAGGGGCGGGGACTCTCCGCTGATGATCGTCCGGGTCAGCCCGGGCAGCCGGTGCAGGCGCGGAGCGAGCAGGCTGCGCAGTCGATTGCCCAGTTCGCCGCCCTCGGTCATCGTCAAACCCATGAGTTTGGCCAGCCGGATCATCATGTGCGCGTGTGGTTTCCGCTCGGTCTCATAGGTGTCGAGCACCGATTCCGGCAGCTCGCCGTGCAGCACCCCGGCGAGTTTCCAGCTGAGGTTGGCGGCATCGCGCATGCCCGCGCCCATGCCCTGTCCGATGAACGGCGGGGTGAGGTGGGCGGCGTCGCCGAGCAGGAACACCCGCCCGGCGCGCCACCGGTCGGCCAGTTGCGCACGGAAGGTGTACTCCGCCACCCGGACCAGCTCCAAGCTCGCGCGGTCGGCATCGGCCAGCCACGGGGCCAGCAGCGGCCACACGCGGTCGAGATCGCGGTAGTCGTCGGCGAATTCGCCGGGCCGCAAACGGAATTCCCAGCGGTGACGGGTCGTGCCGATGCGCATGTACGTCGCGGCTCGGCGCGGGTCACACACCTGATACACGCCGCCCCAGTGCCCGGGATCGACAGTGGTCGCGAGGTCGACGACGAGCCAGCGCTGCTCGAATCGCAAGTCCCGCATGCGCGCGCCGATCGCGGTGCGCACCAGGCTGTTCGCGCCGTCGCAACCCAGCACGTAGCGGGCGCGCACCGACTCGGTCCCGCCGGTCGCACGGTCTTCGAAATCCACTCGGACACAGTCTTTCTCGATCGCCAGCCTGGTGACTTCCACCCCGCCGCGCAGCGAGACGGCCGGATACGGCGCCAGATTGGCGCGCAACAGCGCCTCCAGTTCCGGCTGGTCGAACAGGTTGGCTTCGGGGAATCCGTTGCGGCCCCCGGCCGGATCGCGGTCGAACTGCGCCAGCACCCGATGCCGCGGATCCACCAGTCGCAACCCCAGTGCGGGCCGGGTGATCGAGTCGAATCCCGCACCGATGCCGAGACGTTCCACGATCCGCCGGATCTCACCGTCGAGATGGACCGCGCGCGGCTGCGGGTAGACGCCCTCCCACCGCTCGAGGACCAGCGATTCGATGCCGTACTGGGCGAGCAGCGTGGCCGCGGTGAGCCCGGACGGTCCCGCCCCGACGATCACCACCGGCACTGTCGGCGACCTCATCGGGACCCACCGGTCAACGCGGCGACGTAGGCCGCGGCGGCCAGCGCCGTACCGGCCGCGGGCGCGATGTCGGTTGCGCCGTCGCCGTTTCGGAGATGGCTGGCGACCGCACCGGCCATCAACAGCACCAGCCCGGCCCCGGCCGCCCGGCCGATCGCAGGGCGGACCGGTCCCGCCAGCACCCCGGCAGCCGCAACGAGTTCGACCGCGCCGATGCCACGATAAGCGGTGGTGGAGTAGCCGAGATGCGCCGCGCGTTCGCGCATCGACGCGACCGCCGCGACCTTGGCCGTTCCGAGGGACAGGAATTCGGCCGCCAGCACGCCACCGAGTACCTTCGCCACGGTTTTCATTGCCGCACCTCGATTCTCGCGTCGATCGCGTAGCGGCTCAGGATCGCCTCGGCCGTGGCCGAGTCGGCATCGGGGTTCAGTACGACGGTGGCGACGATCGCGCCGTCCTGCACCGCGGCGGCGATGTCGGCCACGCCCGTGGTGTCGGCGAGCGCGTCGAGGAGTTCGCGGCGGGTGGCATCGGCGCGCAGACCCAGCTTGTAGGGCTTTCCGACATCGGTGACGGGCAGCGCGTCGAGGATGGTGACCGTCTTGGGGGCGGCGGCGCGCTCGTGCACTCGCTCGGCCGCCCACGCCACCAGTTCGGCCTCGGCGACCTCCGCGCCCGCGGTGAGCGCGACGTAGGCGACCGGGACCTCGCCCGCGTGTACGTCCGGGCGGCCGACCGCACCGGCAGCGCTCACCAGTGGGTGACTCAACAGGGCGTCCTCGATGCTCGCGGGATCGATGTTGTGGCCGCCGCGGATGATGAGGTCCTTTGCGCGACCGTGTAGATGGATGAATCCCGCATCGTCGATGTGGGCCAGGTCGCCGGTGCTCAGCCAGCCGTCGACCACGGTGCCCAGGCCGTCGAGGCGATGACCGTGGTCGTCGCGGCCGGTGACATATCCGGCGAAAATCGTTGGGCCACTGATGACCAGGACGCCGGTCTCCCCGGCGGGCAGGGTCTCCCACACGCCGTCTTCAGCCGTGCGGACGACTGCGACCTGTTGATAGGGCATGCGCTGTCCGACCGCGCCGGGCCGGGGAGCGTCCGGGAAGCTGCGCGCGGTGGCGCACGTCGCCTCGGTGAGGCCGTATCCCTCCACCAGCGTGACCCCGGTGTGCAACTGGAAGTTCTCGCGCACAGCCAGAGGCAGCGGGGACGCGCCGACCATGGCGTAGCGCAGGCTGGTGATGTCGGTGTCGATCGGGCATTGGGCCAGTACCGCGTACACCGTCGGCACCGCGCTCATCGTGGCAATCCGGTAGTGCGCCACGATATTCCAGAACTCCGCGTAGAGCGTGAAGTCCCGGTATCCCAGCGGACCGGCCCAGACCACCGGCTGACCGCGGAACAGCGGCGCGAGCAGGGTGACGACCAGTGCGTTGACGTGGAACAGCGGCAGCGCGGCGAAGACCACCGAGCGCTCATCGAGCATCGAGTTGGCGGCGATCATCCACGCATTGGACACCTCACCGGAATGGCGGTGCGCCGCCAGCTTCGGCACTCCCGTCGTGCCACCCGTGTGGAACAGCGCCGCCAGATCCGAGGCGGTCGGCGGCGCTCCGCGAAATCGGCTCGAATCCTGTTCGGCGGCAAGGGTATCGAGGTAACCGACCCGGAGACCGTCGATGCCGGGCAGGGTCGGCGATGGCTCCGGGGCCGCCGTCGGGCGCAACACCAGCAGGGCATCCAACAGACCTTGTGCGGCGAGTTCGCATGCGGCGTTCCAGGTTTCGGGCGCGAGTTCCGAACCGGCGGCGATCAGGACCCGAGCGCCCGAGCGGCGCAGCAGTTCTGCGACGTGCTCGTGCGACAGACCGCCATTGATCGGTGCGGCGATGCCCGCCAGCTGCGCGGCGAGGGTGGCCGGGATCAGCTCGGCGCAGTTGGGCGCGATCAGCGCGACCGCATCGGTGCGGCGCACACCCAGCTCGTGCAGCAGGTTCGCGTACCTGTGCACGTCGGCGAGCAGCTCGGAGTAGCTGCGCCGCAACGGCTCTCGCCACCGCGCCGCATCCGGCAGCACGGTGATCGCGGTGCGCTCCGGCCATCGCGTCGCCGCGCGGACGAGCAGGGCGTAGGTCGAATCGGGCAGGCCGCGCGCCTCGAGCGGTACCGCTTCGATGGCGGCCAGGTCCTCCGGACCGTCGTACCGAGGCCAGAGCAGGTCCTCGGCCGAGGTCTCGAGCGTTGTATTGTCGGTCACCGGGCGTACCTCACGAGGGTACGCTGGCGGCCCAGGTCCAGGGCGCCGTCGTCGGTGCCGATCGCGGCCTCGACCACGTCCCCGTCCTTCAGGTACTTCGGGTTCTTGGCCTGGCCCTGGAAGAACATCTTCCACTTGACCTTCGGCGGCAGCAGCGAGCCGATGATCTCCACAGCCTTGGGTGGGGCGCTGATCGCGGTGCCCACGGGGGTTCCGGTGAGCAGCAGGTCCCCGGCGTCCATGCGCTGGAATCGGGTCAGCGCGCGCAGCGTCTCGACCGGCCGGTAGATCATGTCCGCGACCGTCATGTCCTGGCGCACTTGACCGTTGACCCACAACCGCAGCCGCAGATCCCCGAAGCGCTTCAGCTCATCGGCGTCCAGCAGCACCAGCGCCGGGCCGACCGGCGTGAAGGTCGGATACGACTTCGCCTCGTAGAATTGGGTTTTCGGCAGCTGCACGTCGCGCGCGGAGATGTCGTTGGTGACCACCAGGCCCGCAACGTAGTCCGCGAGGTTCTCCGCCGAGATCTCGGAGCCGACCGGCATTTCACGGCCGAACACGAGGCCGATCTCCACCTCGTAGTCGAGCAGCCGCACATGCGCGGGCCGGACGACGTCGTCGTGGGGTCCGCTGATCGATCCGGATGTCTTGCGGAAGAACGTGAGCGGCACCGTCTCGGGGTCCATCCCCGAGTCCTTCACGTGGGAGGCGAAGTTCGTCATCTGCGCCACCACCCGACACGGCGCGGTCACCGGTGAAATCAGCGACAGGCTGTCCACCGCCACGGTTTCCGTGCCGGACGCGGCCGCGGCGATCGCCTCACGATCGGCGAGCAGTTCCCGCGTGGTCGTCGCCGCGGTATCGATACGGGCGGCACCGGCGGGGGTCCGCACCCACCAGGCGTCGGCGGTGCGGAGGATGGATGTGCTCATGAATTGGCCACTTTCAACAGGCCGCGCAGGCGGCGGAGATCGAATTCGTTGTCCTCACGCAGCGCGTCGACGATCGAGCGCAGTTCGCGCAGCGATTCGGCGCCGGGCTTGATGCCGAGGAAGTCCTTGGTCGCGGGCGGACCCCATTGCGCCAGACCGGAAGCGCTCATCGGGGCCCAGCCCGGCTCGAGGGTGCAGTCGAACATGTCGCCGTCACTGAAGTGTTCGACCATGAACCCGTCGGGATCGCGCCAGTAGTCGAAGATCTGACTGCCCTGGATATGGCGGCCGATCCCCCACGACCGGTGATACCCCTGCTCGCGCAGGTATTCACCACCGGCCGCGAGCGCGTCCAGGTCCGCGACCTGATACGCCGAGTGCACATAACGGTTGGACGGACCGAGCGTCAGCGCGAGCGTGTGATGGTCGGTCGGCACCGAACCCCGGTCGCAGCGAATGAAACTCATGACCGGACCGCGCTCCCGCTGGCCCGGGTAATAGAGGAAGTCGCTGACGATCAGGCCCAGATTCCGCAGATACCAGTCGAGGGTTTCGCGGTATCTGGTCGACTGGATCACCACGTGTCCGAGCCTGCGCACGCGGGCCGGTGCGCGCAGCGGTCGCTGCGTGGCATTCACCCGGGCCACCTCGTGCCCGAAGTTGAAGACGTGGGACTGCTGCGTCGGCAGGGCTGCCAGTTCGTGGGTCTCGGCGACCACCCGCACCCGCAGGCGACTCGGATCCGCCAGGTCGACGGTCAGTCCGCCCAGCGACTCCGGCAACGGCACGGCGCGCGCACCGGTCGCGTCGGCCAGTCGCAGCAGATCGGCGGAATCGGCGGCGCGAAAGGCCGGACCGACGAAGCGCGAGCGATCCCCGCGCCGGATGAGCACGCAGGGCGCGCCCGGATCGGTCCCGCGCAGCTGCAACTCGTCGACCGTGCGCGTGGCGGTCGCGAATCCGAAGGCGTGGGCGAACGTCTCCGCCCGGTCCAGGTCGGGCTTCTCGAACTCCAGCCATGCCAGGTCGAGCACCTTGATCACGGGATTGCCCGCCCGGCCCGGGTGCTCACCGGCGTACGCCCCCTGCTCGCTGTGCAGACCGGTGTGTACATCGTGATGGCCGCTCATCGACCACTCCCTTCCAAGTACTGACGATATCGTCACTTACGAGTAGGGAGTCAGTCAAGGGCTACCTGACGATTCCGTCAATATTGAGTCGAACGGCTACGATGGTTGGCCTGGACAGCAGGAGAGGTGCATCGATGACCGCGAGCAATGGGTCGGAACCCAACCGCCTGGAACGCCGCAAGGCCCGCACGCGGGCCGCACTGGTCGGCGCGGCGCAATCACTGCTGGCCGAGGGCAAGATCAACGTGCCGATCCTCGAGATCACCCAGGCCGCCGACGTCGGCATGGGCTCGTTCTACAACCACTTCCAGAGCCGCGAGGAACTGTTCCAAGCCGCCGTCGAGGAGGCACTCGACCGGCACGGCGCACTACTCGACCTGCTGTGCGAAGACGTCGAAGACCCGGCCCAGGTCTTCGCGCAGAGCTTCCGCCTCACCGGCCGCCTGCACCGCCGGCATCCCACCCTGAGCAAGGTCCTGCTCAATGACGGTCTCCGCCTGGCGAATTCGGACCGAGGGCTCGCACCCCGCGCCCGCCGCGATATCGAGGCCGCGGTCAAGGCCGGGCGCTTCGACATTCGCGATCCGGAACTGTCGATGACGATCGTCGCGGGCGCGGCCGTGTGCCTCGGACAGCTGCTGCACGACCACCCCGAACGCGACGACGCCGAAGCCTCCGACCAGGTGGCCGAGGACCTGCTGCGCATGTTCGGCCTCTCCCCCGAGGAAGCCCACGAGATCTGCCGCCGACCGCTGCCGTCATTGGACCTGCCGCGCGTCGACTCGACCCCATAGACACAGCTGCCGCGAGGTGCGCCCCCACACCTGCAGCGGTGCCCGCAGATCAGTCGCAGCACCATTGACCACGCCGACCTCGCGGGACACCAGGGAAGCCACCCAGACCGAAAGAGCGCGGCTCGGGAACTCTCAGCATCAGCAGGCCGGTGATCGCCGCCGCGCGCACGCCGGGGCTCGAAACGTGGCTCAGTGAGCGGTGGTTGCGCGTGCGGCGGATCGGGTGCGGCGCGGGTAGGGGCTGCGGGCGCGGGGATGACGGGGGTCGGGGGATCGAGGCGCGACCGGATCGGCGCGCATGGCGGGCTGCATGATCGTGTCCCACCACGGGCGCAGGGGGCTGGGCTCGGGCCAGTACACCACGGACGGGTCGTCGGGATCGGTTGCGTCGGTGGGTATCCGGCGCGCGGTGACGTGAGGGCTCGGGTGGCGGGTGGCCTGGGGCGGGTGCGTGGAAGTCATGGCGATTACCTGAGTTGGACTGTGATGCGGTCTCGTCTCGTACCGCTGCGGGCGGGTGGTCGATGCCGGCGGTGGCAGCGTCGGCCACCGCCAGCGGGTATCCGGCTCATGCGGCGCGCGCACGGCAGCGGGATCGATATGGCCGATCGGGCCCGGTTCGGCGGCGCGGCCCGCCGGTGCCCGGCGTGGGTAGGACGCTGCTGGTGCGGATGTAGGGCACGACGCGAGTGGCTTCGGGGCCGCGGCTGGTGTCGGTGGCGGTGAACACCACCGGTTGTCCGGCGGTGAGGGTTTTGAGTCCGGGGACATCGATCACCTGGTAGTCGACGAACACCGCGGGACCGGTATCGGGTGTCAGGAACCCGAAGCCCTTCTCGGTGTTGAACCAGGCGACGTGGCCGTGCTGCCAGCGCGGCAGCCGCTGCGCGTCGTGGGCGTGGGGCTCACGCCGGGAGGTAGTGAGGATTGGGCTGTCACTCGGCATTGTCGCGGTCGTAGTCGTCATCGCAGTCCAGCGGGGTGATCCAGGCTGGTCGCGGTGCTGGTCATTGCTCTTTGCTCCTCCTCGTGTCGATCGTGGTCGATGAAGCGAAAGGGCCGGGTGAGCCCGGAAGAACCACAGCTGACCGGGCCCACCCGTCGACGGAACGAATCTGAACAGGACTTCCCTGTGAGGCGTTCTCGTGCGGGCGGTGGGCTCAGGCGTTGACGGCCTGATGTTCACCGTTGTGGTGGACGACCTCGATCTTGCGGGGTTTGGCCTTCTCCGCGACCGGGATCACCAGGCGCAACACCCCGTCGCGGTAGTCGGCGCGGATGGCGTCGGTGTCGAGGTTCTCGCCCAGGAACAGCTGGCGGGAGAACACGCCGCGGGTGCGTTCGGCGGCGAACATGGACCGGTCGGGGTCCAGTTGCGGGCGTGCCGCTTTGACGGTCACCACGTTGCGTTCGATATCCAGATCGAGGGTTTGCGGGTCGATGCCGGGCAGGTCGAGTTCGACGTAGAAGTCGTCGCCCTCACGCCAGGCGTCCATCGGCATGACTGCCGGGCGGGCCGATGTGCCGAACATCTGCTGGGTCAGGCGATCCAGATCCCGGAACGGATCGGTGCGCATCAGCATGGTCGCCACCTCCACTCACTCCATTCTCTCTCGGCGGTGATCAGATAACCTCTGCCAGATGGCTTAGATTTGTTTTAGCACTCTACTCAGAAGAGTGCAAGTGATGCGCTGAGGTAATCTGATGACACCGAGAAATGAGGAGCAGCATGCTGGATCGACACGCCCCCTTGCCCGATCCGAGCGGTGATCACCGGCCGGGTCCGGGGCAAGCGGTGTACGGGATCTCGGTGGCTGCCGAACTGGCCGGGATGGGGGCGCATTCGCTGCGCTTGTACGAGCAGCACGGTCTGGTCACCCCGGCCCGCAGCCCGGGAGGGACCCGCCGCTACAGCGACGACGATCTGGCCCGGTTGGCGCGCATCGCCGCACTGGCCGGCGAAGGAATCAACCTCGCCGCCATCGCGCGCATCCTCGACCTCGAAGACACCAACACCGCACTACGCCACTCCAACGCCGCGCTCACCGCCGAGCGCGATCGCCTCCGCGACACACCATGACCAGAACACCCTGCGTCGGCGCGAACGCACAGCGCCGGCAAGGGATCTCGCCCATGCTCAGGCACTCGACGAAACAGTCGCATCGAAGAGACCGCCGTCGCGCGGGCACACCACGCTGACTCACCCGGAGGGCACACCTCGCAGACGGGACTGCCCTACGAAGCCGCGCACGGTCCCCTGACCAACAGAAACAGTCAGCCCTTCACCATCCACCCACCAACGAAGAAGGACCCGACCGCACCGACAGCTCCCGAACCAATTCGACGTGGCACTCCCACGTAGGGCGCGTACTTGCTGGTGCCGGGCCCGGGCCTGCATGACGGAGAAGTATGTGAGTGCGGAGGCGATGGCGGTCGCCCCCGAGCACCAGTCCGGCGAGACCTCCGGCCGGTGTTCACGGTGCGCCGTGGGGGTTCTCGGTTTCGAGTTCGGCGATGGTGGTTTCGAGCCAGGCGATGTGCTGACTCCCGGCGTCTCGGCCGCGTCCGTGGGACAGTGCCAGAATCCGGGCGGCCCAGGCGGGGTCGATGCCCGGTATGGGGTCGATAGAGGCGGTGATCTCTTCGAGCCGCGTCGGGTTGCGGCGTTGTTCGAGGCGGTAGGCGAGTTCGGTGCGCAGGATCGACAGGGCCAGCTCGCGATCGAGCTGGCCCGCGATCAGAAAGCGCAAGGTGAAATCTGGATCCTTGGGGCGAGGTGACGGCTCGTAAGGCGTGTGCGCCCAATCGATCAGCGCCTGACGTCCGGCCTCGGTGAGCTGGTAGACCTTGGCGTCGGGCTTGCCCTCGCGCCGGTCCACTTCGTACTCGACCCACCCGCGATCGGTCAGTTTCGCGAGGACCTTGTATATCTGCGGCAGGTGGGCGCGGTAACCGATGAACTGGCCCGGGCCCTGCATCCATTTCCCGAGGTCGTAACCGGAAAACGGGCGCAGAGCGAGCATTCCGAGGACCACTTGCTCCAGCATCGAGCCACCCTTTCATATGTTCTTTAGATCATAAGTAACTTCATTCATATGAATGATGGTTACTATACCATCTCATGGAAGGTCGAAACGGAACACACCTCACCCGTCGCGGATTCGCTCGCGGCGTCGCGGGGGCCGCGGCAATGGCCGCACTGGCCACCACGCTGAACAGGCCGGGTACGGCCGCTGCGGAACCGAGCGGACTGCCGCTGCTACCCGGCCCGACCCATCCGCTGGAGCCGGAGTTCTTCGGCCTCAACGGGGCGCGCATCGTGTCACCGCAGAATGCCGCGCAATGGGTCGATGCCCGATACCTCGATGCCCTGGCCGAGGCACGGCCCGGATTCATCCGCGTGTTCGGCGGCACTACCGCCGAGTGGCTGGACTGGCGGACCGGAGAGTTCATCCAGGAGCCCGATGGACTGTTCGCCGGCAACAACGAAGGCCGCCGCCCGTTGCGGCTCGAGGATTGGGCCGAGATCGTCACGCATGTCGGCGCGCAACCGGTGTTCGATCTGAACGTGCTCACCTCCACCCTCGACGAGCAGGTGGCGATGCTGCACGCCGCACAAGGGCTGGGCATGCGGGTGCGCCACATCGAACTGGGCAACGAGCTATGGGACACCCATGCCTACTACCGCCGGGTCTATCCCACCGGAGCCGACTACGCACACGCCATGAACGACTGGATACCGGTGTTGCGCAAGGAGTTTCCCGACGCGCGGATCGCAGTCTGCGGCGCGGACGAAACAGCCATGCTGACCACGGACAAGCGCTTCGCCACCTGGAACCGCGGCCTGTACGACACCATCCGCGACGCGGACGCGGTCGTCTTCCACGTCTACTGGCAGCCGGACCCGGTCGCCGCCGATATCGACTCGACCGCCGGAGCCGGATCGGCGACCTGGGAACGCTTCTCCCGCGGCGTACTCGACGCGGTGCCCTCCGGACTGCGGGTGTGGCTGACCGAATACAACCGGACCAACTATCTGAGCAAGCTGCCCGGAGGCGACTCCCTCTCCACACCGAAACAGACATGGGCGCACGGGCTTTCGGTGGCGTCGTTCACCCTGCGCGCGCTCGCCGATCCACGCGTCGACATGGCGATCTTGCACTCGGGACTCAATGGCGCGACGGTCGCCGACCAGCCCGCGTCCAAACCCAACGTCGTGATCCATGCCTTCCTCGCCGACGGCACCGACGGTTCGGAGCTGTTCGGGCGCACCGCGCTGTATCACGCCCTGACCCCGATCTCACGAGCGCTGCGCCGGTCGGACACCGTAGCCGAACTGGCGCTGCAGGATCCACCGCGGATTCCGACCGTGCTCGTCTCGCCGCCGACCGCGACGGCGGCGGCCGCGGTGACCGCTGTCGAACTGCGCGACGCGGACAGGTGGTCGGCGATCCTGATCAACAACGGAAGCACCGCCGTGACGGTGAATCTTCCACGTGACGTGCCGGATCACCTGCACACCATCACCTTTCAAGCGGGAGGCGCCGCCACTCCCGCATTCGATCCCGCCGATCGGGTCACCACGACCGAGGCGGACGCCGACACCACGATCACGCTGCCGCCCTATTCGGAAACCGTTGTCACACAACGGTGAACCAGCCACAGCCATCTCACCCACCTCGACGAAGGAATGCCATGCCCCGGCTGAACCCCTTACTGCGCACCGCCTTGGCAACGGCCGTCTTGATTGTGCCCGCCGCCGCGACCGCGGCACCCGCCATGGCCGCCGACGAGTCCGGCGTGACGACCATCGAATCGTCGTACCCGACCGACCACGGATCCGAACCCATGACCATCTACCGCCCGCCGAACCCCCGAGCGAACGCGCCCGCCGTCGTCATGGTGCACGGCGGCGGCTGGAGCGGCGGCTCGCGCACTCACCTCGACCCGCCCGCCCGCCAAGCCGCCGACGCCGGACTCGTCGTCGTCAACATCGACTACGACCTCGACGCACCCCGCTTCCCCCGCGAACGTGACGACGCCGCCGCCGCCATCACCTACATCCGCTCCCACGCAAGCGAATTCGGCATCGACCCGGACCGCATCGGCGGACTCGGCACCTCCGCCGGCGCCAACCTGCTCCTGTTGGCCGTCACCACCGGCAACACTCCACTCCAAGCCATCGTCGGCTGGTCCGGCCCCTACGACCTGACCCGCACGGCGGCGTCCGCGATCAAGCCATGGCCGTGTATGCCGCGCAGAAGTTCCTCGGCTGCACCCCCGCCACGCCCGAATGCAACGCCCTCGCCGAACAGGGCTCGCCCACCCACAACGTCACCACCGCCGGTCCGCCCACCCTGTTGTTCAACTCCGAATCCGAACTGGTCGACACCGATCAGATGACCGGCTTCGCCGACCGGCTCCGCGCCGTGGGCACCCCCGTCGAAACCCGAACCCTCCCCGGAAACCGCCACGCCATGCGCTACGCCGACGACGCCACCACCCCGACCATCACCTTCCTCCTCGACCATCTATAGGGGAACACGGCCTACCTCCCACTGGGTGCCGTGCGGGAGCTGCTGGAAAGGGTCTGCCCGGCTCGAAACGAGCGGTGTCCTCCTCGCATGGACACCACATACAGCGAGGCAGAAGGAGAATCCGGTGACCGTCGGCACAGCCGAATCGGGATGATGCCAAATCCGCTGCCACGAACCTCGACAAAAGTCGAGGGCGACCCTGAACCTACCGGTCAGAACCGCCCTCGTTGGTAGCGGGGACAGGATTTGAGCCTGCGACCTCTGGGTTATGAGCCCAGCGCCTTCGTCATCATCCCAGTGATGAGCAACCACTCGGCTGCCGCGGGCAGCGCGAACGCCTTTCCCTACCCGGCGTACGGATTCTGGAGGGTCGTAGGGGTGCCGGCGACCTCCAGCACGTCGGCGGGAAAACGCGGTCCGGCAGTATAGAAGCGTGCTCGGGTGCGACCGACCGGCTCGAGCACCTCCAGCACGACAAGGTCACGCAGATCGCGTTGCGCCTGTTGCAGACTCAACCCTTCGGCTTGCTCATATCGGGTTCGACGGACGCGACCGGACATCGCGACATCATGCAACGCGCTCACAACCCTCTCATCGAGGCGGATACCCGTGACGTACTCCTCGAGCTTCGCCCACACCGTGCCGGACCGAACCCATCGAGCGTGCACGGTTTGCGCTTGCTGGTGATAGGCCGTCAAGTTGAACCGAATCCATTCGGACACATCCTGATCCGGACGGTAAGTACTGCCCCGTCGACCGAGCACATGGTAGTACTCCCACGTGTTACCCGGCCGGCCGAGCCACGCCTCGATGGACGAGAACTCCGGCGCGAGAACACCTTCACGGGCGATCATCAAGGTTTGCAGTGATCGCGACATTCGTCCGTTGCCATAGGCCCACGGATGAATGGACACCAGATGCAGGTGCGCCATCGCCGCACGCACGAGCGGGTGCGTCCCGTGCTCGACACCGAGCCAACCCACAAGCTCTTCCATCAAGGTTGGCACCAGCTCAGCATCGGGGGCGGTGTAGGCAGCGATGCTCGGATCGCGGCATCGGTCACGTACACGGGGCCGCGACGCCACTGCCCGGCCGGGCGACGCTCGGCGTGCCGGTGCCCCTGCAGCATCCAATGGAGCGCGTTGAAAAAACCCTTGCCCTAGCCGAAATCGCCTACATCATGCAATGTTTGGATGTAGGTCATCATCCGCTCGTACGCCAGCGTCTCGCCCCTGTTCTCCCCCGAAACCTCGACATCTCGTTCACCGGCGATCAGATCCTGCACATCAACGGTGGAGACCTTGAACCTTTCGATGGAGTTCGACGCAGCGACAGCATCCGCCGTCAAGAATTTGCGCAGCCCACCCACCCATTTGCCAGGCTTGCCCTGAAGCTCATGACGCAGATCGGCACGCATCCGGTCCATATCAGCAAGGACACGAACGTCAGCGGCGGTCAATTCAGGCGTCGGGAACAGCATGACACCGCGATAATTTGACGCAATCATTACGTCAAACACCACTGCGGCGCCAGATCGAGCCCGGAACCTCGACCCCGCCCTCTCGAGTCAGGGGCGCTGATCACCGGCGCCGTCAATCGGCAATCAGCTTGCTGTGTAACGGGATTCAGGCCGGGCAACGCCCCGGACGGATGGTGACGGCCGGATTCTGCCCAGCCTCGGCGACGACGGAGACTCGATCGCCGGCGGTGTGGACCTGCGCATCGCCGGCGGTGGCGCAGAAGCCGTCGGGGTAGGCGAAGGCCGGGGCGACGATATCCGTGGGGTCCGACGAGGTAGCGCGGTAGGTCGCGGTCATCACGCGGGTGTCCGGGTTGTATTGCAGGGCGGTCAGCGTGCCCGCGATATGAGTCGGATACGCGCGGACCAGGGCAACGGCCTTGGGGCGCAGTCGGAGATCGTCTTGCAGCGGTTGGGTGCCCGCCTGGTCGCCACCGGCACCATAGGTAGCCCAGTCCCAGTAAACCCATCCGGTCGTGTACTGATCGGCGAGGTCGGCGACGGTGGCGAGGTCGGATTGATCGTCCTCGGCCCCGAATTCGGTCATCAGGAGTGGCTGCCCGTTCGCATGGGCGACGGTTCGATCCATGGCAGCCTGTTCGGAGTCGCGGCACCCGGTGCTGAATCCGGTACCGCCCAGCAGATTACGAGACACGACGCTCAGCAGGCAGTAGTCGTGGACGTTGACCGCAGTATTCGACAACGGCATCGGGCCGAGATCGCTGCCGCCGACGACGGGGGGTTCCGGTAACAGCATATGCCGGGCATCGACCGACCTGATCGCCTGCAGTACACCATCGTCCGGCACCGTCGCCGGGCAGGAGAGCTCATCACCGATGGCCGATCGGCCGGGATCCTGTCTTCCGGCGTAGAAGCATTGGGTCAAGGTGTCCATCGAGGTGCCGGCGGATCGAAAGCTCATCGGCTCGTTGAACGGGTCATAGCCCAGCACCCACGGATCGTCGGCGAATCGCGTTGCCACGGCACGCCATACGCGCTGGAATTCCTGCTGTAGGCCGCCACGGACGTCGTTACGCCAGAAATGGCCCACTGCGTTCTGCGCCGCCGGCATCACTCCGCCGATCTTGCTGGGCGTCGTCACGATCGGAGCGCCGTCGGTGCACAGCGCCCAATCCGGTGCCCCGTCACCGCCGAATCGTTCGGAGAAGACATCCTGATGCATGTCCAGCAACGTGTAGATGTGGCGCTGGGCGAGCATATCGACAGTGTCCTCGATGCGGTCCAGGTAGTCGGACACCACCTTCGGGTCGTACTGACCCGGATCCTCGACCGCACCGGGACCGCAAATCTGCGAGCTGTCGGGCGGCAAGGTTCCCGGTTCGAGACCCTTCCACTGCAGACCGAGCCGCACCACATTGAACCCGGCCGCATCGATGGCGTCGGCATCGCCGGGACCAAAGGCCAGCGGCCCATCGGTAGAGACGTAGTACGGCGCGGTCTTCGCGACGACGTTGACGCCGTGGAGCAGCACTTGCCGCCCCGACGCATCACGGATCGCCGAGCCATCGGCATGCAGCCAGGCACCCGGTTCGGCGACCGGCTCGGCCGGGGCCGGCGATGCCGCGACGGTGAGCGCTACGACGGCCACGCCGCCGAGGATCCCGATCCGCCCACCGACCACCCGGAACGCGGTCGACAATTTCTTCGGCAAAACGCCTCCTCTGCTTTTCTCGGCGGGGGTTGCCGCTAATCCAGACCAGACTATGTACCTTGGAACATATCAGGCGATGATTTGAGCCGAGGAGGCCGCGGCGAGTTCCTCATGGGCACCGAGGACGGCAGTGGATATCCGGGTGACGGCGAGGGGCCGGTGCGCCGGGTTCGCTTGCGCCCGTTCCTCATCGACGCCTGCGCGGTCTCCAACGATCGCTTCGCGGCCTTTGCCGACGCGACCGGCTACCGCACCGAGGCCGAATGGGAGTACGCCGCCCGTGGCGGCGTGCGCAGGCACGGTATCCCTGGGGCGACGAACTCGATCCCGGCTGTGAATACCGCTGCAACATCTGGCGTGGCTCGTTTCCGGCCAAGCACACCGCAGCGGACGGCTGCAAGGGCATCGCACCGGTGAACGCGTTCGCGCCCAACGGATTCGGCCTCTACAACAGCTGCGGCAATGTCTGGGAATGGTGTGCCGACGCCTGGACCGTTCAGCACGGCGAGAACTCGCCCGCCTTGTCGATGGACCTGCCGTCCGGAGCGAATCGGGTGATCCGCGGTGGCTCTCACATGTGTCACGACTCGTACTGCTTCCGCTACCGGGTGGCGGCACGCTCGGCCAATTCCCGGATTCTTCAGCCGGGCACACGGGCTTCCGCTGAGCACTGACCGCTTGACGCTTGACGCTTGACATCGCCGCCTCGGTTGAGGATGGCGCGCATCTACATTCCTAGGAACATAGTATACGGATGCAGCTCGATTGCGTGATGCTGGGTGCGCTGGCCTTGGGCCGATACTCCGGATACGACCTGCGCCGCTGGATGGACGGCCCGGGCCGCTACATCGGATACGGCGTGCAACTGCCGCAGATCTACCGCCGGCTGAGCAAACTCGTCGACAGTGGCTGGGTGGATTTCGAGGTGGACCCGCGTGAAGGCCGGCCCGACGCGAAGATCTACTCGCTGACCGCCGCCGGTCGCGAAGCACTACTGGAATGGGCGCGGTCACCGTTCGAGCCGTCGCCGCGCCCGATGGATCCGGACTTCAAGCTGCGTCTGATCTTCGCGGGCCAACTGGACCGCAAGATCGCCATCGATATCGTGCGTACGGAACTGGAATACCGCCGCCGCCACGACAACCTCTCCGCGGCCGCACCGTTCCCGGCCGACTACGAACCACAGATCCCGGACCTGGATCCGTCCTGGGCCCGCGAACTGCAAACCCTGGCACACGAACAGGGATACGCCTCCACAGCGAGCTATATCGCATGGCTCGAACTCACGCTCGTACGCCTGGAGTCGGGTCGCCGTAACTGACCCGGCCCTGGGATTCTTCACCGCGAACCGGGGCGATTCCGGCTTCCTCATCCAGTTCGCGGTGGGCACAGCTCGACCGACCGTGATCGGAGCACGTTTGGCGGCCGAGTTGTGCGCTCGGTCTCCTATGCGACGGCACGTGGTGGAGTTGCCGCTTGCCCACCCGACCGATCGTTTCGGCGAGAGCCCCGAAGACGAGGGACTCGTCGTCTGGCCCGAGAGCGTGTATGCGGTGTGCCGCCTCGATGAAGGTCCGGAGCAGGCGCGATGGATACTGCCGCAACATGATCCGTCGTTCTCATAGCACGCGTTCGTGACCGATCATGAGTTCCCGCTGCCGTCGGCCGACGCTCACACCCATCGGTGTTGAGGCGATCGTTGTCGGGGCCTACGCCGGTGAAGGCGTCGTCACAGCCATCCGCAAGTGAGCGGTAGGCAGGTCGGCCCTGACCAGTAGAAACAGTCAGTCCTTCACCATCCACCCACCGACGAAGAAGGACCCGACCGCACCTACAGCTCCCGAACCGATTCGAAGTGGCACTCCGCCAGCCGAAAATAACCCCGCCGCGCTGTCGAAATGCCTGGTACTAGCTAGTCTTTCTTCATCATCTCGTAGAACCCCCAAGATCATTCGCTGACCTGGCGATCTTGGGGGTTCCCCTATTCTGACCTGCGATTTCACGATCCCGACGCTGCCCATCATGTCCGACCAGAGCCCGTGGACTCCCACCATTTCGGCCGCAAAATGGCACGCAAAATGGCACTTGAATTCCCAATGCATCCCACCGGTTCCGCCGCATCGACCGTTCGGACGTACGCCCGGCTTCGGACCTGCAGCCGCACCTTCTGGCCCATGAGGCAACGAGGACCCGTCCACACGGGCCGTTGTGCGGCACGGTGCCGCAGGCGGGTTCGGCTTGCCGACATGGGCCGAAGGTCGGCCGAGCGGCAGGGTCTGCCCATGCCGACGTTCGCCCTTGCCACGCACGGTATGCATCTTATTAACGATTAGTTACTATCGGATCGTTGATTTGATTGTGGCCGTGGCAGCGATGCCAGGGCGCTGAAGGAAGTAGGCATCATGTCCCTGCAGGCTGCGCGATGACAGATCTGGCGTTCACATCCGCGACCGAGCTCACGGAGCTGATCCGGTCGCGCCGACTGTCTCCCACCGAGCTCATGCAGCACACTCTCGACCGGATCGATGAGCTGAACGGCGAGATCAATGCGATCGTCAGCCTCGATCACGATGCGGCGATCGCTGCGGCCGAGATCTGTGCGAATCGGATCGCGCGTGGCGACGAAATCGGGCCCCTCGCCGGTATCCCGGTGGTCGTCAAAGATCTCGAGCATGCGGCTGGGTTCCCGACCAGCTTCGGTACCAGCGGATTTCGGGATGCTCCCGCGCGTACGAGTGACAGCACGCACGTTTCGCGGTTGCGGGCCGCAGGTGCCATCGTGATCGGTAAGACGAACACCCCGCCGTTGGGTTCGGCCATTCATACCGCCAACGATCTGTTCGGTATCACCCGCAACCCTTGGGATCTCGAGAGGTCACCGGGAGGTTCCAGTGGTGGTTCGGCGGCCGCCGTCGCGGCCGGGATGGTTCCCCTCGCCACCGCGAGTGACGGCGGCGGCTCCACTCGGATCCCCGCTGCCCTGTGCGGCATCATCGGGCTCAAACCGACTCGTGGGCGGATTCCGGAAGGACCGTCCACCATGCACGGGTGGGCGCGCCACAGCTGCGCGACGCCGATGGCCCGTACGGTCCGCGACACCGCCCTGCACTTGGACGTGGCCGCTGGATTCCATGCGTCGGACCCGTTCTCGTTGCCGGATCCCGGCGTCTCCTATCGCGCTCTGCTGGATGAACCGTTGCGGCCCTTGCGGATCGCGGTCAACCCCACCCTCGGTGTCGCCGACCCCGAACCGACATTGCGGGTGGCGCTCGATACCGCCGCGGAGATCCTGCACGCGGCGGGTCACGACGTCATCCATGACACGTCGAAGCTGCCCGGCGCGGACGACTACGCAGAACATCTGCGAGCACGCCAGCACGTGCTCGCCTTCGTCCGGCTGACCCGGCTCGAATCCGAATTCGACCAACGCCCGGGCGATCTCGAACCCGGCTTCGCCGCGCAACTCGACCAAGCTCGCGGCACCGACGTCGCGCAATTCGCCGCGTATTGGCGTCATCGCGCACAACTGGACGCCTGGGCCGCGCGCGTGTTCGATACCTGCGATCTGCTGCTCACACCGACCACTCCGACCACCGCATGGCCCGCCACCGGACCGGACCTCGCCACCGCGCTGCGCACCCGGACACTGCCCATCGCCTACACCTCGGTCTTCAACGACACCGGCAATCCGGCGATCACCGTGCCGATCTCACTGAGCCCGCAGGGACTGCCGGTCGGGGTTCAGCTTGTCGGACCTCATCACCGAGACGGCCAAGTCCTCCGTGCGGCGTATTCGATCGAGCAGAACGTCGGACAACTGCGCCCCGGCCCGACGATTCGTTGACGGCCACCGCGATACCGATCAAAGCCCCGGCAACATCGTCAGATGCTAACCAATTCCCGTGCTGTGCCGAGCAATTCGCGAATCATCAGCTCCCGCTCGGCCTGTTCGACCCCGGTTCGCATGGGGCCCAGTTGAAGTTCGTACGCCGGGCGACCGGAACCAACGGCGATCGGGGCCGCGAGGAAGCTGATGGACAACGGTCCCTCGGCAGCGATCCGATCGGGGTCGTACGGTGCGGCGGCCAACTCGGTCATCATGTCGAAGACTCTGCGGCGCAGAGCGACCCGCCCCGGATGCGCGGACAGCACTTCGCTCATCTCGGCGAGCATCGCGAACAGCCGCGGATCGGTGCGGCCGAGAGCGAACACCGCCAGTCCGGTGTCGGCGATGATCTCGAGGGCCGACGAAAGAGCTTGCCGCAGTTCGGGTGCGGCCGTGTCGAGCCAGGCCCGCCGCAAGTTGGGCGGGCGATGTGCGACGACGGTCGCGCCCAACGGTGCCGCGAGCGGCAGACGGGTGCCGATGCCGACCTCAGTGGGTATGCCCGCGTTGCCGCGCGCGATTCCGACGATGGTCGCCTCTCGGGTCCCGATATGGGCAAGGGCGACACCGCATCCGGTGCGGTCCGCCAGTGCGCGCAGCGCGTGATCGTGACCGTGCAGCAGCGGAACGGTCTCCCGCACGGCCTCGGCGACCCCGACCAGGCCGACGCCCAGTTCATAGCGCCGATCCTGCCGCCGCGCTACCCATCCGGCGCCCTCGAGCGCACCGAGGATCAGGCCGACGGTCGATCTGTTGAGATCGAGTCCCCCGGCGATCTCCGAGACCGACATCGGCTCACCGCGGCCCGCGAGCAGTTCCACTACGGCCACGACCCGCTCGGTCGGGGGCGATCCCGACGGCCCGGCGCTCTCGGCGCTCTTGCTTTCCGTCATGGCGACGACCTATCCTGTCCGGCTGCCAAATATTGGACACATGATGATGAATATTTGTCATCGTGCCATACGGTCCTCGCTCGCGTGCGCGCGATGGGTGACAGCAAGGGAGCCGAACCATGAATCGCAGGGCACTGTTGGCCTCGGCACTGGCCACGGGCGGGCTCGCCACCGCCGCCGCCTGCACCAGAACCGAAGCGCCGCAACGCCGGTCGAACGATCCCGGCGATCCGGTCTTCGAACTCGATGCCACCGGCTATCCGGGCGCGGACACCGCGGCGGCGCTCTACGACGAACTGGACTATCAGCGCGCCGTACAGGGCTACATCTGGGCGCAGCCGCTGGTCGGCCTGGCCGCGATGGCCGAGGGCGCACGGCGACTGGGCATCGCGCCGCTGGAGTTGTTCATCTTCAACCAGCTCGAGCAGGTCAACCAGAAACTGCAGACCGGCAACGACGATGTTGTCTACTCCTTCGCCTATTTCGACCTCACCGCCACCGGCCCGCTGGTGGTCGACATTCCGGGTGGCGGCCAGTACGGCGTGCTCTTGGACGCCTGGCAGCGGCCGATCGAGGATGTGGGCGGCACCGGCCCTGATGCCGGGCGCGGCGGCCGCTACCTGGTGCTGCCACCCGGGTACACCGGCCCATCCCCGGAAGCGGGATTCTTTGTCCGCCAATCGAAGACGAACACCGGCATGCTCTTCCTACGCGCGGTCCGCAACCGTGGCGACAGCGTCGCCGACGCTGCGGCCCGGCTGCAGCGGGCGAGCCTCTTCGCCTACTCCGCGGTGTCGAACCCGCCCGCTCCACGGTTCCGGCTCATGAACTTCGACGACTACGACGGACTGACCCCGCACGGACCGGACTACTTCACCCTGCTCGGGAAAGCCCTCGCGGCGGAGTATCCCGAAGAACGCGACCGGATCATGCTCGGCATGCTCGCCCCGCTCGGCCTGGGCATCGGGCGCACATTCCAGCCCGACGATCGGCTGACATCGATCCTGACCCGAGCCTCGGACACCGGCCGGAAGATGGTCTCCGCGTTGGAGGTCGATCCCCGCGTGCCTCGGCAGAGCGTCTATCCGAAAACACAGTGGCGCAGTCCGACCGGGATGGCCTCTCATACCCAGGAACGAGATTCGATCACCGAGGTGGACGAGCGCGCGGCGCTGTTCCGGTTCGGCTTCGCCATGCAGAAGTTCCTCGACCCGGGTGCCAAGCCTCCCGTCGGTTCCGGCGCGGCGTACCTGACCAGCTTCCGCGACGCATCCGGCAGCTTCCTCGACGGCTCGAAACACTATGTGCTGCGGGTGCCGCCCAAGGCCCCGATGCTGGCGTACTGGTCGGCTTCCGCCTACGACGCGGACGACTTCCATTTCGTCGTCACCGATACTCGCCGCCCGTCGATTTCGTCGCTGAAGAATCCGACGGTCAACCCCGACGGCACCATCGAGGCGCATTTCGGCCCGAGCCTGCCCGCCGGAACCAGCGAATCGAACTGGATCAAGACCGTTCCCGGGCGCGGATTCCTCGTCCTGTTCCGGCTCTACGCACCTACTGCGGATTACTACACCGGGAGCTGGCCGCTACCTGACATCACTGCCGCATGAATCCCGAATCCACCAATGACACGAGAGGCTGGTGGCCCTTGAGGAAGAACCGACGCAAATTGCTGCGGGCCGGTACCGCGGCCGCCGCCGCGGTGACGCTCATCCCGATGATCGCCGCCTGCGGCTCTCCCACCGCCGACACCGGTCAGATCGATAGTTCCCTGTCCGGCAACGAGATCGCGGATCTGACCGAGCAGGCGTTCGACTGGGGTCTCAATATCGCGGGATTCTACGAACTGCGCCACCTGTACACCCAGCAGGACGGCCCCGCTTTCCATGGACTCAACCGCCTGCAACCGCAACTGGAATTGTTCAACGCCAAGACCAGTCGCGTCGCCACCACCGTCAACGCCTCGACGCTGTACTCGGGCGGCATGTTCGACCTGTCGAAGGATCCGATCGTCGTCGAGACGCCGGCGGTGACCGACGGCCGGTACTGGAGCGTGCAGGCCGGCGACCAATACGCCGACTGGTTCTTCAAAGCCGGTTCGCAGTTCAGTGGCAATGCGCCACAACGATATCTGCTCATCGGACCCGACTGGCACGGCAAACTACCGGCCGGTTTCACCGGAACCCAGATCGTGCGCGCGCCTTCCGACTCCTTCGTGCTGTCGGCACGTATCGCGGTCACCTCCCGCACCGACGCGGACATGGCCGCGGCACGAGCGGTCGTGCTCGGCATCGGCGCGGTCCCGCTGAGCCAGTGGACCGCAGCCGGGGGCCACATCCCCGCGCTGGATCAACAGCCGAAGGTCAAGGGCGACTATCGCAGCTTCCCACGCATGGATCAGATCACCGACATCGCCAAGTCGATGACCGCACTGGACTACCTACACCTGCTCAGCTTGGCGCTCAACGATCCCACCCTGACCCGAAAAGCCGACTCGGCCAAAGAGATTCAGACTCTCAACGGCCTGGCTCGGCTGGGTCTGAAGCCGGGCGCGATCTTCGATCCGGACAAGATCGACGCGGATCGACGCGCCAAGATCGATGAGGGTTTCACCCGCGCCCGCACCAACGCGCGCAACGCCTTCACCGCCACCCAGATCGACATGAACGGCTGGCGACTGCAATCGGACCTGTTCGCCGACCCGCTGGACTATCGAGCCAAGGCCGGTGCCGACGACGTCGCCTGGGGCACGCCGGTGCCCTACCAATCGCACACCATCGCTTACCTGTTCACCGACAGCGGGGGCCGTGACCTGGACGGCAGCCACCGGTACACGCTCACCTTCGATACCGGCACACTGCCGCCCACAACCGAATTCTGGGAGCTGCCGATCTACGACTCGGCCGGCTACTTCATCGACAACCCGATCAACCGATACAGCGTGACCAGCGGCCAATTCGCCTCCGGCGCATACACGGTCACCGACGGCAAGCTGACCTTCTACCTGCAACCCGACCCGCCCACCGACCCCGACCAGAAACGCAACTGGCTGCCGACTCCACCCAAGGACCACTTCCAACTGGCCGCTCGCTTCTACGGCCCCACCTCAGGACTGCTGGACGGCACATATCCGATGGCCAAGGCCGTTCGCACCGACTGACACCAAACCTCCAATAGCGCGCTACCCCAGGCGATTGCCCTATTAAGGCAATCGCCTTAAGGCGTTTGCCTTAACTAGCCACGAGGGTCAGCCCGTCTCAACTGGATAGAGCTCCGACTCGGCACAGCCGAACCTGCCCTGAGCGCCTGATGAGAGTCCCACTCACCGGGACTGGAGTGATCGAGGACACGTCTGGCCGTGACATGTTCCACACACCACTTTCTGGTGCATCACCGGTGATCGATCGCCGAGCAAATCCGGCACCCATCACACCCGTGACGCTGAATTCGAGGAGAAATACCGATGAGGATCACCACCTTGGTCACGGCCGCCGCACTGGCGACCGCTACCCTCACAACCGTCACCGCGACCGCCTCCGCCGACTCACAGACCCGCTCGGCGACAACCGAATCCGGCGTGAACTACGTCGCCAACGCCACCGAAGACGGCACCATGACCATCCGCACCGACGCGGGCTCACTCGGCGTCGACAACGGCGTCTTCATGATCAAGGCCGCCGACGGCACCATCCTCGCGGGCACCGAATTGTCCTTCCGCGTCGACGATTTCGTCTTCCCGATCGCCGCCCAGCTCACCGACCACACCGCCACCCTGACGCCCCGGTTCGACGAATCCCACGCCGTGTACAAGCCGGTCGCCCTGCCTTTCGAGGACCAGGCCCCCTGGAAGACCCAGTACGACCGCGAACAGGCCGCTTGGAGTCGCCTGCGCGACACCATCGGTATGGGCGCTACCGTCGGCACCCTGGTCGGCGGCCTCGGCGGGGCCGCCCTGGGCTGCGTCATCGGCGGCGTCGTCTTCGCCGCCGCCACCGCCCCGCTCGCCACCATGTTCGGTGTCGGCCCCGTCGCCGGCTGCCTGATCGGCGCCTCCACCGTCGGCTTCCTCGGGACCATCGCCGGCCAACTCTTCGTCACCGCGCCGGTGGCCATCGCCTCCGCGATCCAATACTTCACCACCATCAACCAGCCGTTCACCCCTCCGGCTCCGGCCGCCAAGTAGCCGCCGCGACCCGGCCGCGTTCCTCCGGCCCGGCCGGGTCCCGTCATTAGGCTGTCGACGTGTCAGAAGGTCTCTCCACCAAGCGGTCACTGTCGGTCACCGCGCTGCGCATGTTCGCCGAACGCGGCATCGACGCGGTCTCCCTGCGGGAGCTCACCGCCGCCGCCGGACAGCGCAACAAATCCGCCGCGCAATACCACTTCGGCACCAAGGAACAACTGGTCCGCGAGATCTTCGAACAACACACCGGCACGGTGAACCAGCGCCGCTGGGAACTGCTCGCCGAGTTCGGCTACGACACCCGTCGGCTGAGTGTGCAAGAACTCGCGGGAGCCCTGATCCGGCCCTTCGCAGAGCTGACCCGACCCCCGGGCGGATACTTTCTGCGCTTCCTGTCCCAGGTGTCGAATCCGCCCTGGGTCTATGCGCTGACACAGGCCGATCCCGAAGTCACCAGCAGCCTGCGGTTCGTATTGTCCACGTTGGCATCGCGACTCGACCGAATTCCCGAACCCGTCCTGCGAACCCGGCTGTCGCTGAGCACAACCCTCGCCGTCCATGCGCTCGCGAACTTCGAACATGCCGCGCCACACGATAATCCGGTCGACTCCGCCCGTTCCGATCTGTTCTGCGCCAACCTCGTCGACGCCACAGTGGGCATACTCACCGCACCGGTTTCCGAGACCGCGACCCAGCTCACGCACCAGCTCGCGGATGCCCCGGCCGAGCCTGCCTGGCCCTGGTACACCCGCATCGACGCAGATTAATCCAACGGCGGCGCGGACGCCGGACCCCCGGGCGAGATGGGGACCGCACCACGCCGATAGCCGTTGTCGTCCAAGAGCTGACCGTTGAGCTTCATCAGCGACAACGCCACCGCCCGGTCGACGATCTCGATTCCGGGCGCCTGCTGCGCGACCCGTGTTTCGAAGCGCTGAATATCCTGAGCGGATTGCACCCAGGCCATGACCATCAGGTTTTGCCGGCCGGTGATGCCCACGCACATCCGGACATCCCGAATACCGGCGATCGCCTGCGCCGCTTGCGTGAAACCGTTGGCGGGCACGCTCACCCACAGCACCACGTACACCGGCCTGCTCGCCAGCGGCGCGGCGAGGTCACAGCTCAGTTGAACCGCACCCGATTCGATCAACTGCATGGTGCGACGGCGCGCGGTGTCGATGCTGAGGCCGCAGGCCGCGGCGAGCTCGGTGTAGGAGGCCCGGCCGTCCACCGACAGCGCGGCCACGAGATCCCAATCCGGGCCGGACAGCTGAGGTTCCGTACGCCCGCGACGGGTCGACCCCGCCGCGGCGAGCCGCTCCACGCGGTCCGTCGGCAGGGCATGCAAGCGCCACCGACTGCGGTGCATGTGCACCGTACCCGCCAGATGCGTCCGGCCCGCGACCACCGAACTCAACGAACCCAAGGTGCCGGTGACCCATCGGGACAGCTCACCGAGCCCGGCGGCGATAACGGTGACCAGGAGGTCCCGATCGCCGGTCACATGCTCGACGCCGACGACCATCGGTTGGCGCATCAGATACTCCGCGGCCTCCAGCAGTCGGCCGTTGACGCAGTCGACCTCGATGAACGCCAAGCAACCGGCGCCCGATGCGGCGAGCACCGGCCCCGGGTGGCCGACCACCCACGCCGCGCCCGCATCGGTGAGCCGCTTCCAGCGCCGCGCCACGGTCACCGAATCCATCTGCAGGACCCGGGCGAGCTGCGTCCAGCTGGCCCGCGGGCTGATCTGCAGTGCGCTGACAATAGCGGCGTCGATCTCGTCCAGTGGAATGAAATCCTGCACGATTGGGACGGTATTGCGTAATTCCGTCAATTTCTAGTCGGCTGCAATTAACCGGCCCGAGAGTTGGAGTCAACGGTCGGCCACGAATCGAATCCTGGCCGAGGTCTTTTTCGAGCGAGGTACCGAGACAGATGTCGATTCTCAACGATGCCAATGCCCTGAGTGACGAACTCGTCACGCTGCGCAGGTCGCTGCACCAGGAACCCGAACTGGGGCTGGACCTGCCGCGCACGCAGGAAAAGGTGCTGGCGGCGTTGGACGGACTGCCGTTGGAGATCACCCTCGGTAAGAACCTCAGCTCGGTGACCGCGGTGTTGCGTGGTGGCCGTCCCGGCGGCGCGGTCCTGCTGCGCGGCGACATGGACGGGTTGCCGGTGCAGGAGGCGTCCGGCGTGGAGTACTCCTCACGGATCGCCGGACACATGCACGCCTGCGGTCACGACCTGCACACCGCGGGCCTGGTCGGCGCGGCCAAGCTGCTGTCCGAACGACGCTCCCAGCTGCACGGCGACGTGGTGTTCATGTTCCAGCCCGGCGAGGAGGGCCACAACGGTGCCGGCCTCATGATCGAAGAGGGCGTGCTGAACGCCGCTGGCAAGCCGCTGGACGCGGCCTACGCCATTCACGTCGCCGCTAATCGCCTGCCGCACGGCATCATTGCCACCCGTCCCGGCACGGTGTCGACGGCATCGGACGAACTGCACGTCACCGTGCGCGGCCGGGGCGGGCACGGGTCCGCACCCCACGTCTCGCTCGACCCGATCCCCGCCACCTGCGAAATGATCACCGCCATTCAGACCTGGGTAACCCGGAGCTTCGACATCCACGACCCGGTCGTGGTGACCGTCGGGCGCCTGCAGGCCGGAACCAAGGCCAACGTCATCCCGGACACCACACGGTTCGAGGCGACGATTCGCAGCCTCTCCGAGGAGAGCCGGGATCGGCTGGCCGCCGGACTGCCCCGCCTCGTGCGCGGCATCGCCGCGGCCCACGGTCTCGACGTGGACGTCGACTACGTGCGGCAGTATCCGGTGACTGTCAACAACGCGTCGGAGACCACGTTCGCGCTGGACCATGCCCGGGAAATCATGGGCCCCCAGCGGGTTTGGCTGGCTCCGAATCCGGCCTCGGGTTCCGAGGACTTCGCGTTCGTGCTGCAGCAGGTGCCCGGCGCCATGCTGCTGCTGGGCGCGGTGCCTCCGGGGCAGAACCACGAGGACGCCCCGATGAACCATTCGCCGCGTGCGGTTTTCGACGACACGGTGCTGGCCGACCAGGCCGCGGTCCTGACCGAACTGGCCGTCGAGCGCCTGGCCGAGACCGCGGCCTGACGACCTGCCCCGCACTACCCATCGTGTTAGGAGGTGCTGGTCGCCGATGAACGCCGATCAGCCCGCAATTCCCACCATCGCCCCAGCAAGCGCCAGCAGTGTGCGTGCCGTCGTCGGGCTGCTCGTCTGTGTGGAACTCGTCAGCGGATTCGTCCAGGGCGGCACCGTGCTGCTCACTCCGGCCGTCCGCGACATGATTCACCTCAGCACCGCGCAGATCCAATGGGTGGTCGCCGTCCAGTTCATGGCCACGGCCGTGTCCGTCCCCGTGCTCGGCCGACTCGGCGACCTCTACGGGCACCGCCGAATCCTGCGAATCGCCTTGGCGTGCATCGCGATCGGCGCGACACTGGTCGCGCTGGCGCACACCCTGCCGGTGTTGCTCATCGGCCGGGTGCTGGGCGGCACGACGGCGGCGCTGCTGCCACTGGAGATCGCACTGTGCCGAGATCGGCTGAACCACAAGGAGAATCGACGGGCAGTCGCGCTGCTGGCGGCCGCGCTGGCACTGGGATCATTGCTCGGAACGCTGCTCACCGGACCGATCTACCACTTCATGGGCGATGTGCGCTACGTATTGTGGGTCTTCGTCGCGCTGGTGGCCGCCTGTGTCCTCATCAGCTGGACAGCGGTGCCCGAGAGCGGGAAACGATCGACCGACGCGATGGACTGGCCGGGCGCCGTACTACTCGGCGGAGCGCTGGTGATATTCCTCGCAGCGGTCTCCAAGGGACGTTCCCTCGGTTGGGGATCACCGTTAATCCCTGCGGCCGTCCTCGTCGCCCTGGCGCTGTTCGGCGTATGGGTTCGGGTGGAGCGACGCCGCCCGGACCCGCTGATCGACATCCGCGCAGTGGCCAATCGCGCGGTCGCGCCACACCTGGTGTCCGCCTTCATCTTTGGCGTCAGTTTGCTCGCCGCACCGATCGTGTCGATCGCCTATCTGGACTCGGCGCCGGAGAAGACAGGCTACGGCTTCCACCTCGAGGCCTGGCAGCTCAGCATCTGGGCCGGAATTCCGCATGTGCTGGCCTTCGCGACCTCGACGATCGCCGCGACCGTGGCCGGCCGTATCGGCATGCGCCGGATGCTTTGTCTCGCCTTCGTTTTGATCGCGATCGGATACGGCGGCTTGATGGTGGCGCATGCATCGCTGCCGTTGTTCGGACTGGCGTATGCCATCGCAGGAGCGGGCGCCGGGCTCGCGTTGGCGGGTCTGCCGACGGTGATCGTCGAGTCCAGTGCTACGGACCGATCCGCCGGCACCGTCGCCGTGTACAACAACGTGTACACGATCGGCGGCAGCGTCGCGAGCGCCGGGTTCTCCGCACTGCTCGGGGCCCTGGTTCTTCCACACACCGCATTACCCAGCGTGACTGCCTATCTCGCGGTTTGGGGACTGTGCGCCGCCGGTGCCGTCATCGCCGCCGTACTCACCCTGACAGCACCGGCCGAGCGCTGAGGGCTCTCCCGAGCAATTCGCCGATACTGAACTTCCATCGACAGTACGAGGATCCACCAGGTGCACAGCGAAATCCGCGGTCCGAAGCCGGAACTCGACGCGGTGCCCGTGGACGGCCCCGAGCCCACGGCCCCGATCGACTACCGATTCACCCTGGCCAACGAACGCACCTTCCTGGCGTGGATCCGCACGGCGCTGGGACTGCTGGCCGGAGGAGTCGCGGTGCAATCTCTCGCCGAGCAGTTCTCCACCCCGGGCTTCCGGCGGGCCATCGCCGCCTGCTGTGCGGGTCTGGCGGTCATGCTCGCGAGCGTGGCGCATCAACGCTGGAGGCGGGTAGAGGCTGCCATGCGTCGCGGTGATCACCTGCCCGACTCGACGCTGGCACCGCTGCTGGCTCTGGGTGTCACCGTGGTCGCGTTGGCCGCGGGCACCGCGGTGGTGGTGTCGTGACCTCGCCTACACCATGGCGGGCGGATCCGGGCCTGGCTGTCGAGCGCACGGCCCTCGCGTGGCGGCGCACGACGCTCTCGTCGATACTGGCGTTCGCTGTGCTCGCCCACGCCGCGGTCAACGCCTCGAACGTCGCGTCGACCGTCGGCGCCGCCGCCGCGGCGGGAGCTTTGGCGGTCACCGCGGGCTGCTGTCATCTGCGCGGTCGCCAGTTGCGGGCGCGTCTGCCGCGAGAGATCGGCGTACTCACCACCATCATGGGAGCGGCGGTGTCCACAGCAGCGGCCACAGCCATGCTCGGTCTCGGCCTGTGACAACCGCATTCAGGAGGAAGACCTACCCGTGCGATCGCCCGACCCGAATCCCGCCGACGTGGGACCGGGTGCCCGCTCGAATTGCTGCGCACCGGCTCGCTCCGAGGTCGCGCTCACCCCAGCGGTCACGCGCGCACAAGAGGCGACGGGTCCGGCTCCGGTCGTGATCGCATTGCCCGGCGGTGAGTTTCTGATGGGCAGTGAGGATTCGCAGAGCTATCCGGCCGACGGCGAGGGTCCGGTGCGCCCGGTGCGGGTGTCACCCTTCGGGCTCGCGGCGCACACGGTCACCAATGACCAGTTCGCCCAGTTCATTTCCGCGACCGGGTACCACACCGACGCCGAACGCTATGGCTGGTCCTATGTATTCGCCGGATTCCTGCCCGCCGCGCTTCGTCGCAACGCGCGCCGCCCCGACGCGACCCCGTGGTGGTGCGCGGTCCCCGAGGCCACCTGGCGGGCCCCGGAAGGACCGGGCAGCGACCTCACCGAGCGCGGCAATCATCCCGTGGTGCACGTGTCCTGGCATGACGCGCAGGCGTATTGCGGCTGGGCGGGCGCGCGACTGCCCACCGAAGCCGAATGGGAGTACGCCGCCCGTGGCGGCTCGGAACAGGCCCGGTACCCGTGGGGCGACGAACCCGAATCGGGAACCCGGTTTCGCGCCAACATCTTTCGCGGCTCCTTCCCGACCCGCAATACCGCCGCCGACGGGTACCGCGGCACCGCACCGGTGAATGCGTTCGAGCCCAATGCGTTCGGGCTGTTCAACATGGTCGGCAACGTGTGGGAGTGGTGCGCCGACCGTTGGCGCACCGACCACTCTCGCAACCTCGTCGCCAACCCTCGCGGCCCGGCCACCGGCGACGGCCGGGTGCTGCGCGGCGGGTCGCACATGTGTCACGACAGTTACTGCAACCGCTACCGGGTCGCCGCCCGCATCCAGAACTCGCCCGAATCCAGCAGTGGCAATACCGGATTCAGGGTCGCGCGCTGACCCCAGGGCCATCCGACAGATCGAGAGGGGCCATCGCGGCCATGACCACACCCATCCGGCACACCGACGCCGTGCCCACCCGCCGTGCCTTTCTGGGCGGCGCGGCGGCCATCGCGGCGGCCGCCCTCGCACCCGCGCTCGCCCGCGCCGAGGACGGACCGCGGCCGAACATTCTGTGTCTGGTGAGCGAGGATTGCGGCGCGCAGCACCTCGGCTGCTACGGCGGCATCGCGCACACCCCGACCCTGGATCAGCTTGCCGCGCAGGGAGTCCGGTGGCGCAACGCCTTTTCCGCTGCCCCCGTGTGCGCACCGTCGAGGTTCGCGATGATCTCCGGAATCACCCCGGAGAGCTGCGCCCCGGCCAATCACATGCGTGCCGCCGGAGCATTGCCGCCGTTTCTCGATCACGCCGGCTGGCCGCGACTGCTCCGGCAGGCGGGCTACTACTGCACCAACAACGCCAAGGAGGACTACAACACCGCCGACCTCGATGTCGGCGCCACCTGGGACGAATCCTCGGGACGGGCGCACTGGCGCAATCGCCCTGCGGGCACGCCCTTCTTCGCGATCTTCAATCCGATGACCACACACGAGATGTCGGTGTTCCTCAACGCGCCCGGGCTCGACCAACTCGACGGCAAGGTGTCCACTCCGTATCTGCAGGAACTGCAATCCGTTCACTCGGCGGTCCTGACGCCGATCGTCGGCGGACCCACCACACCCGACCAGGTGCGCATTCCGCCCTACTATCCCGACACCCCGACCACTCGTTCGGACGCCGCGCTATACATGAACCAGATCAACCAGATGGATCAGGAAATGGCTTCCCGGCTACGAGAACTGGACGAAGCGGGACTCGCCGACGACACGATCGTGCTCTACTACAGCGACCACGCCGGCGTGCTGCCGCGCTCCAAACGCTTCTGCTACGACAGCGGCCTGCATATTCCGTTGATCGCCCGTTTCGGCCGCAATGTCGCTCATCTCGCACCTGCTCCGCCGGGCACCGTGCTCGACGAGCCCGTGTGCAGCGGAACCGCCTTGCCGCCGACGATTCTCGACCTGGCCGGTGTCGGTGCACCGGCGTGGATGGACGGCACCGCCTTCGCCGGTCCGCGCCGGGCGACGGCGGATTACGCGTTCGCCATGCGCAATCGCATGGACGAGCGCTACGACATGGTCCGCACCGCGCGAGACGAACGCTTCCGATACATCCGCAACTACCTGCCCCATCTGCCCAACGGCCTGCACGTGCAGTTCATGTGGTTCCAGGCCGGATATCGCGAATGGGATCAACTCCACCACGACGGCCACCTCGACGAGGTCACCGACCGGTTCTGGCGGGCCCGACCCGCCGAGGAGCTCTACGACACCCTCGCCGACCCCGACGAAATCCACAATCTCGCAACCGATCCCGCCTACACGGCCGATCTGCGGCGGATGAGCGCGGCCCTGGACGATCACATGCTGGCCGTAGTCGACGACGGCTTCATCCCCGAAAGCGAAGCCGCCGAAGGCTATACCGCGAGCCGGGATCCGGAGACCTACCCGCTGCGCGAGGTCATGGACTTGGCGGCCATCGCCATCCGCCGCGACCCCGCCGCGCTCCCTGCACTGGCGCGAAAGCTGGCTTCGGGCAACGAGATCGTGCGTTACTGGGCGGCGACCGGCTGCTGCATGCTCGACTCCGACGCGGTATCGGCGGTCGACGACCTGCGCCGAGCCTTCGACGCCGAACCGTCACCGCATGTGAAAGTCGCACTCGCGGAAGCCCTCGTCCGGACCGTCGGCGACCTGCAGGCCGTGGCCCATCTTGGTGACACCGTGGTCTCACACCCCGACGGCTGGGTCCGATTGCAGGCCGCCAACGCCCTCGACCATCTGGGTGAGCGCGCCCGCGCGGCACGCCCGCAACTCGTCACCGCGTCCAGCGCGCCCGGAAAGTCCGACGCGGACGGCCACGTCCGTACCGCCGCCGCTCACACCGTCCACGCACTGGACAACACCGCCGTCGGCGTTCCCTGAGGTCGGCAACAGCCCAGGTCGAGCGCCTCCGACCTATTAACGGACAGTTAGTATCGGACCGATGGCGGATCGAGGAGGCAACGATGAGTGAACGGGCCAAGACCACGTCGGGTCGCCGCCCCCGTGGCACCCGGGAAGAAACTGAGCGGGAACTCTTCCAGGCGGTATCGCGCCTGCTCGAACGCGATGGTGTGCTGTCGGGCATCACGCTGCGCGAAGTGGCGCAGGAAGCGGGGGTCAATCATGGGCAGATCTATCAATATTTCGGGACGCGGCGAGCATTGGTGCGGGCCGCGATCTCGTATCTGATCGATCGCCATCGCGACACCGACAGCCATTGGGACCAGCCGTTCACCCAACGCCGCATCGCCATGTGGCAACTGGCGCTGCAGAATCCGGAGCTGGCCCGGCTCGAGGCCCTGCTGGCCCTCGACGGGGACGAGGAACTGCACATATTCCCCGAGATCACCCGAACCCGGGCGGCGCTCGACCGCGACCTGGATGCCGGCACCCTGCCCGCCGACGCGGACGGCGAAGCCTTGCATGCCCTGACCGCAGCGACCTACCTGGGGTACAGCATCTTCCGCGAAGCCTTCGCTCGCGATCTGGGCATTCCAGCGACGGAGCTGGACGCCCGCGCCACAGCCGCATTCGAGCAGATGGTCTCCGCCCTGCAGCGTCCTGTCGACTGACCCTGGCAAGGCCGTGCCCCGCTGGCCTCTTGTCTCGCCCGCTCCACTAAACTAACGTTTCGTTAATAACGGATAGTTACTTCAGTCGGGCCCGGACCGGCGAGAACACGCGGGAAGTAGGCAACATGACAGAGCAGGCACTGCACGGCATTCGCGTCCTGGATGTCTCCACCGTGCTCGCCGCACCGGTCACCGCCACCCTGCTCGGCGACTTCGGCGCCGACGTGGTCAAGGTGGAGGAACCCGGCCGCGGCGACTTCACCAGACTCGGTGCGGACAACCCCGGGGGCCGGTCGCTGCAGTGGTCCCAGGAGGGTCGCAACAAACGCTCGGTCACGCTGAACCTGCGCACCGAGCGCGGGCGGGAACTGCTGCGCGGCATGATCCCGCACTTCGACGTCGTGATCACCAACTACCGTCCGCCCACGCTGGACAAATGGGGAATGGATCCGCAGTCGCTGCAGCAGCTCAATCCGCGTGCGGTACTGGTCTACTTGACCGGCTACGGCCTGACCGGCCCATATCGGGATCGTGGCGCCTTCGACCGGATCGCCAGCGCCTTCGCCGGATTGACCTATGTCAGCGGTGATCCCGACCGGCCGCCGGTGCGTTCGGGCTACTCGGTCATCGACTTCATGAGCGCCTACCTCGCCGCCTTCGCCACCATGACCGCCCTGTACCACCGCGATCTCAACGGCGGCCAGGGCCAGGTGATCGACCTGGCCTTGTACGAAGCCGGATTTCGAGCCTCGGAGAACGCCCTGCTCAACTACTCCGCCAACGGCGCGGTGCGCGAACGCTCCGGCAACACCAACCCGTTCATCGTTCCCGCCAGCGATTTCGACACCGCCGACGGTCGACGCATCTCGGTACACGCCGGAACCGAACCCCTCTTCCGGCGCTTGTGCACGGTAATGGGCAGGCCCGAACTGTGCGAGGACGAGCGCTTCTCAACGGTGGCGGCCCGTATCCAGAATCAGCGGCAACTCTATGCGCTGGTAGCGGAGTGGACCGCCGGGCGGACCGCGGATGAGGCGGCAAAACTACTGAGCGACAACGACATCCCCGCCGCACCACTCATGTCGATCGCCGACATAGCCGCCGACCCGCACTACCGCGCCCGCGGCACCATCGTCGATGTCGACGACCCCGACCACGGCCGCATCAGCATGGCCGCACCCCTACCACGCATGAGCGCCACCCCCGGCCGCATCCGCAGCCTGGGCCCCGAACTGGGATCCAGCACCGACGACATCCTGGCGGAGCTGCTGGGCTTGAACACCGAAACCCGGTCCGCACTGCGCGCCGAAGGAATCATCTGAACAGCTGATTAGCCGACGAGCACCGTCCTACCGTATCCGCTTGATCCACCACCTGACCTCATCCACAAGATGATGAAGAAGGAATCGACCGTTCTGCAGCCGCCCTCAGCGCAGTCACACCGAAGACCGTTCTTTGCGCAGGAAATCACACTGATTCACTCGAAGGCGGACACGAGCACGTCTATCGGCAACACCGAACCCTCGAACCGCCGATCCATTAGAAATGACACCAAGATGGCACTCCACAGCCCAACGAAACCTCATACAACGCCCTGACCAGCAGAAACAGTCAGTCCTTCATCATCCATCCACCGATGAAGAAGGACTCAACCGTAGAGGCCCCCTCTCGAACCAGCTCAAAGTGGCACCCAAAGTGGCACTTCACAGCCACAAATCGCCCACCGAGCGGCCGAAATGCCTGGTCCTAGCGCATCACTTTTTCATCATCTCGTAGAACCCCCAAGATCATCCCCTGACCTGCCGATCTTGGGGGTTCTCCTATTCTGACCTGCGATTTACCGATCCCGAGACCTCACATCATGTCTGGCCGAAACCCCTGGATTCCCACCGTTCGGGCCGCAAAATGGTGCACAAAGTGGCACTGCGGTTCCCACTACATCCCGACATTCCGGACCCCTTGGGGCTGGAGCGACGACCAACACGCCTAATCTCGGACTCAGCACTGGGGCTATCGGTGAATCGCGACTGTGAGTAATCCCGTAGCTGGCCCCTAGATTGCGGCAGCACAGCGCAATCCATTTGGGGACGGATCAGAGCAGGCCGCTGATGGCGTCGCCGAGGGTCTTGGCGCTCAGCAGGATGAACAGGACGGCCATGATGGCGTAGTGGTTGCGGACGGTCCAGTCTCTCCATCGTTGCAGGGTCTGGTGTGCGGCGGGGTGGCCGCTGAAATGCACCAGTAGTGGGATGAGTACGCCCAGGGAGGCGATGGCGACGAAGATGGCTTCGGCGGTGATGCGGCCGCCGGTATGCGAGATCTCGGAGGCGACGCCGACTGCGCCGGTGGCGATTTGGGTGACGTTCTTCGGATTCGCCAGTGCCAGCACGATTCCCAGAGTGAGGCAGTTCGCGGGAGTGAACTGCTCGAGGTTGCGTAGGCGTGGCGGCAGCGCGCCTTCCTCGGAGGCGGCCGCCAAACGGAGTTGGCGTAACGCCATGAGAGCCAGCAGGACTCCCAACACGAGGCGAAACCATGACACCCAGGCGCCGGGGTGCCCGTCGTGGCGCGCACCGGCACGCGCGCCCACCACGAGCAGCGCCGCGAAGACCGCCACGACGGCCAGCATCCAGCCGAGGGCGAACCAGAGTGCGTTGGCGCGGCCACGCGGCGCGGTGAGGATCGCGATCACCGCGACGAGTGCGAGCGGGCTGATCGCGACGCCGACCGCGTGACTGAGAAATTGGCCAACGGCCTCGCCCATGGCATGCCTCCCGAATGTAGTAGCTGGTCGAGTGCTGTTGCCATTGTCGGCCACCCGACAGGGCGGAGTTGCGATCTCGATGGGTGGTTCGCAAACGACGCCCGCAAGAGGTGGTCCAGATCACGCATGAAGCGGTGGGTTGATCGAGTCATAGAGGCATTGCCCGCAGCCGGTCCGCTTATTACAGTCAGACTGCAATAGCGATTCGACGGAAGGCACCCACCATGAATTTCCCGATCATCAACCTCGGCTCCGCCACCCTGGACTTGGCCGCCACGGTCACCCAGCTGGCAGCGAATACCACCTACCTGCTGCAGTCCTGGGGCTCGATGTAGATCGAATCGATATCGCGAGTCGTCCACATCCGCGACTCAATCCATGACAGCCTCTAATAGCTGGGAGATAGCTATGACTCTGGTGACTGGGGTGGCAATGCACGAATCCGAACGGCAGCGGTCCACGGCGGCCGAGATGTGGGGAAAGTTCCGGGCGCTGGGCGGGCCGGCGCACCTTCTCGACGGCGCGGCACCCGCGATCGGCTTCCTGCTCGGGTACGCCACGGTGAACGCCAAGATCGGTGTGCTGGTCGCGCTCGGGGTCGCCGGGCTGATCTCGCTGTACCGGTTGCTGAAGGGCGATTCGGTCAAGGTCGTGTCGGCCTCGCTGGCAACGGTCGTGGTGTTCTCCCTGTTCGTCGGCATCACCGGGGAGGGACGGGGCTTCTATCTGCCCGATCTGCTCATCTGCGCGGTATGCACTCTCGCTTTCGCGATCACGCTGCTCACCGGTCGCCCGCTCAGTCATTGGGCGTGTCGGAAACTCGGCCTGGAGCGGGGTCGTGAGCACGAGTTCGAGGCTCGGATCAGGTTGCACCGCAAGGTGTCATCGGCCTGGCTGGTGTTCTGGGCCGCGCATCTGGTGATCATGGTGCCGCTGTATGTCGCGAACAAGGTCGTGGCGCTGGGCACCGTCGCCCTGGTGCTCGGCAAACCCGCGCTGGTGGTCATGCTCGCGCTCACCTGGCTGTGGGTCCGCCGCCGCAGCCCGCAGGCGGGGGAACCCTCGCTCGTCACAGCGGACGAACGAGCGATCGGGTGAGCGGCGACGCCCGGCCCGTGCCGGACACCCCGGTCGACTACCGGTTCACCCTGGCCAACGAGCGCACCTTCCTGGCGTGGATCCGCACCGCGCTCGGCCTGCTGGCCGGCGGTGTCGCCGTCCATACTCTCGTTCAGCCATTCCATCATTCCGGTGTGCGGCGCGCGCTGGCATTGAGCTGCATCGCACTGGCGATCGTCGTCTCGATCGGCGCGTACCAGCATTGGAAGGACATCCGCGACGCAATGAATCGCGGTGTGCCGCTGCGGGATACCCGGATGGTGCCCATTCTGGCGATCGGTATCGCCGTGGTCTCGGTCTTCGCGGCGTGGGCGGTGTTGTTCCGGTGACCGCCCCCACCTTCGCCGTCGAGCGGACCGCCCTGGCCTGGCGGCGAACCGCGGTGGCGTGCATGGGCACCGCGGCCCTGTTCCTCAATCACGCCGTCAGCAACGGATGGCGCGGCGCGAGCGCCGCACCGGTCGTCGCCGCGCTGACGCTGACCGCCTTGGCGTTCATCGCCATGCGGCGCAACCAGATCCTGCTGCACGGACAGATCCGTGACAGCGCACTCCCGATCGCGGCGGTGACGCTGATGGTCGTGGGCGTGGCACTCGTCGCCGCCGCGATCGGCCTGACCGATCCGGTGGCTGTCTAGAAAATTGTCGATCGCCGGTACCACCGGCGGAACAGGAGGCATGTGGTGAGCACGATGACCGATCCGAGTCAGTACATTCTCGACCAGCAGCAGCGGGCCACCGCAGAGCTGCCCTTCGCCGACACCACCGATCAGCAGGACGCCGACCGCGGGTTTCTGGCCGCGCTCGAACCCGGCGTCGTCACCGACGCCGACGGTAACGTGGTGTGGGACAACGACTCCTACGGCTTCCTCAACGGCGCCTGCCCGGCGTCGGTGCACCCCAGCCTGTGGCGGCAGTCCGGGCTCAACATCCGCCAGGGTCTCTACGAGGTCACCGAGGGGATCTATCAGATCCGCGGACTCGACCTGTCGAACATGACCCTGATCGAGGGCCGGACCGGCGTGATCGTCATCGACCCGCTCATCTCCGCCGAAACCGCCAAGGCCGGACTCGATCTCTACCGTGCACACCGCGGCGACAAGCCGGTGACCGGACTGATCTACACCCACTCCCACGTCGACCACTTCGGTGGCGCACTCGGCGTCACCACGCAAGAAGACGTGGACGCGGGCCGCTGCCCGGTCATCGCACCCGCAGGATTCCTCGAACACGCGGTTGCCGAAAACGTTTACGCCGGAACCGCCATGGCACGCCGCGCCGCCTACATGTACGGCGCGGCCCTGCCCCGCGGCCCCAAGGGACAGGTGGGAGCCGGCCTCGGACAGACCACCTCGACCGGCACCGTCACCCTCATCGCACCGACCCTCGACATCACCGAGACCGGGCAGGAACACACGATCGACGGAGTGCGCATCGTCTTCCAGATCACCCCCGGCACCGAGGCCCCGTCGGAGATGAACTTCTACTTCCCCGACCATCGGGCCCTGTGCATGGCCGAGAACGCCACCCACACCCTGCACAACCTGCTGACCCTACGCGGGGCGCTGGTGCGCGACCCGCACGTATGGTCGCAGTACCTGACCGAGTCGATCAACCTGTTCGGCTACGACTCCGACGTCGTGTTCGCCTCCCACCACTGGCCCACCTGGGGCACCGAACGCCTGGTGGAATACCTTGCCCTGCAACGAGACCTGTACGCCTACCTGCACGACCAGACCCTGCGCCGCCTCAACCAAGGCTATGTCGGCGCCGAGATCGCCGAGACCATCCAACTGCCACCGGCGCTGAACGCGGCCTGGAGCACCCACGGCTACTACGGTTCGGTCAGCCACAATGTGAAGGCCATCTACCAGCGCTACATGGGCTGGTTCGACGGCAACCCCGCGCACCTGTGGGAGCACCCACCGGTCGAATCAGCCACCCGCCATGTGGAATTCATGGGCGGCGCCGAGGAGGTGCTACGCAAGGCGCGGGTGGCCTTCGACAACGGCGACTACCGCTGGGTCGCCCAGGTCGTCAACTACGTCATCTTCGCCGACCCGACCAACGAGGCCGCGAAGACCTTGCAGGCCAGCACCTTCGAACAGCTGGGCTACGGCGCCGAGAACGCCACCTGGCGCAACTTCTTCCTCATGGGCGCCTACGAACTACGCAACGGCAACATCGGCACCCCCACCAAGGCGAACTCCCCCACCATGATGGCCGCCCTGACCATCGACCAGGTCTTCGACGCCATGTCGCTACGCCTCGACGGACCCAAGGCATGGCACGAAAAGGCCGTCAGCGACTGGATTTTCACCGACGAGAAACGCACCCACCGCCTCGAACTGCGCAACGGCGTGCTCATCCACTTCGACCGCCGCGACGGCGACAAACTCCCGCCCGCCGACGTGACCTTCACCCTCACCCGCGCCACCCTCATCGGCGTACTGCTCGCCGGTGAGGACTTGGGCGCGGCCGTGCAAACCGGTGCAATCACCATCGACGGCGACGCCCAGAGCTTCGTCAAACTCGCGGGCCTGTTCGACGAACCCAACCCCGACTTCGCCATCGTCACACCGGAGTAGCTCCAGCGATGACGCTTCATCCCGTCTCAGGGCTTGGGAGCCGATGGCACGGTGGCCGGATCCTGGCAGTACAGGGCCGGCCCCGTGCACGGCGAGAGAATGGTCGAGAAGTATTGGAACGCAGACCAAGCCAGGATCGGGCCGCCCACCGTGATCAGGCCGCCGACCGCGCCGATCGGGCCCAAGGTGCCCATACCCACCAGGCAGCCGATCGCTGCGCCGGGCAGCAGGCCCGCGAGCAGCGTCGCGACACCGGCCGCGGTCGCACCGACAGCCGCACCGAGCAGGCATCCCGCCCCACCGCCGACGATCGCACCCAGCACCGCGCTGGTCACGCTGCCGATGCCCGCCCGCTGGCCCAGCGCGAGCAACGCCTGCTGGTCACGGATATTGAAGGATTCGGCCACGGATTCCAGCTTCGAGGCCGGCACCATGTCCGTAGGCCCCGCCCTATCGATCACCGCGACACCGTTCGCGCGTACCGGTGTGAGAGTGGCGGTGTCACCGTCGATGCGCAGATCGATCGGGTACGCGGTCGCGTCCATCCGATACGACAACGGAATCGAGGCCGCCACAGCACCGCTGGCATCCGCGATCATGAGTTGACCGTCGGCGGCCGACAACCGGGCGCCGGGCGCGCTGAGTACAGCGGAGTCTCCGGACCTGTTCACTGTGTAGTGGATCGCTGCCGTGTCGACGGAATCCGGTGTGGCAGCGGCGGATCCGGCGCCCAGGCCGACAGCGGCGATGACCGGCAATGCGACGACGGTAAGAGCCCGAACACTCATGCGATGACCTTCCTGTGTGCTGCCGGTCACGATTCTTTCGACCGACTGCGACTATGGTGCGCATCACATCGAGGCCGGCCTGAAATCTGCAGCAAAGAGGAAAACGACGGCAGTGACATGCGGGAATTGAGATGCGAGATCCACACAGCCAGCTAGACGAACTCGATTATCTGCTGATCACCGCACTGCAAGTCGCGCCCCGAGCGGACTGGCAGGCCATCGGCGACGCTCTCGGCATCGACGCCACCACCGCCGCGCGGCGCTGGAGCCGCCTCGAACAGGCGGGCAACGCCTGGATGGCCTGTCGCGCGACGCGACTCGAGAACCGCAGTGTGCAGGCGGCCTTCATCGAGGTCGACTGCGCACCCGACCGCGTCCACGAGATCGCCCGGATCATCGGCCACGACTCACACGTGCTCAACCTCGAACACGTCTCCGCTCGCCGCAGCATGCTGGTGACCGCGATCGTGGCCGACCTCGCACAACTGGCCCGCTACCGAGACCTGCGACTGGCCCGAATCCCCGGCGTGGTCGGCCTCAACGCCGACATTCTGGTGGTCGTCCACTCCTCCCCCGGTCAATGGCGGTTGGACCGAGTCGACGAAACCAAGCTGAAACGAGCGAACCAACCGGATCGGACGCGGCCCGATCATCTGCCGACCCGCGCGATCCAGCAGCGCGACATGGAGTTGGCGCGCGCGATCTCCGACGATCCCCGCGCCTCGCTGTCCCGCCTCGCCGCGCGCACCGGGCTGTCCACACCCACCGTGCGACGACGGCTGGCGGCAATCGAAGCCGACGGCGCACTCACCTACCGGATCGAAGTCGCGCGCGTGGTATCAGGCTGGCCGATCGGCGCCCACCTATGGTGCGCGACCGGCCCCGCGGACACCACCCGCATAGCACGAGAACTCGCACAGCTCAGGGAAACTCGCCTCTGCGCCGAACTGACCGGCACCCACAACCTACTGCTGCAGGTGTGGCTGCGCTCGGTCGCCGACCTCGCCGAGTTCGAAAAACGCCTCGCCGACCGATTCCCCGCACTCACCATCGCCGACCGCGCCGTCACCATGTGGCCGGTCAAACTCGGCGGCCACCTCCTCGACCCCCACGGCCGCCACCTGCGCGGTGTGCCACTGCGACTCTGGGAAGACACCGAATACAACGCATACGAACGCAACACGGTCACCCGCTTGGCCAGCCGATCGCTCGACTGACCGATTCCCGCACACCGAATCCCACACCGCCACAAGCTGGTGAGACCCACTCCGGCGCAGGATCCTGAATCACCGATGCAACCCAAGCACTTGTACGACATTCGGCAAGAGCGGACGGCGCGGAGATGCCCCGTGGGGGACGATGACGAGCACTTCGCATGCGCTGCTGGGAATCACCGGGTGGCGCAGCGAGTTGCTGAGGGAGATCGCCAACGCGAAACCCGGTCGCTGCCAGGTGATCACCCTAGGACTGGTGCTCGGAGCCTACTTGAAGCGCACCGGCAAGGACGCGTGGCGTCACGCCGACCGCGGTGGTCGCCACTATTTGCATTTCCTCACCGACCACGGCCACCACTTCACGGCGGTCGAGGAAGCCACCGCAGGTGATCTCGATTCCTCTGTATCCCGCACGTACGAACCCTTGTGCGACAAAAGATCTCAGCCCATCGATCTTCGATGCCTCTTGTCGTCCTTCCAACGGCCACAGGTGAATTCACCATCGCCAGAGCGAGCAAGGCTACGGCACGAATGTCTCACAGGAATTTCTCAGTCGGGGGTGGCCTTGCTTCGGCATCGCCGAGGCAAAGCTACTCGATCCAGGCGGGGTCGTGGGGGTTCCAGGGGTTGCATTCGAAGGTGGAGGGCTGGGCCTTGATAGTGATGTCGGCGCTGGGACTATAGCCCCAGCGCAACCAGCGGACAGCGTTCTCGTTGCTGCCCAGGATTCGAGGTTGGCCTGGGGTGTCGCCGCCCGTGCCGGCCACGACCGCGTCGAACAGGCTCGAGGTGATCGATCTGTGGCCGACGTTGACGCCGAAGAACATTCCGGCCAGGCAGCGGGCCTGCAGCGAATACTGGCGGTCGATCCGCAGGCCGGCCTCGGAGCCGTCACCGACCTGCGACACCCGGATGGTGACCTCGCTGAGGATGCCCAGGATGCTCTGCAGGTGGTACCCGTACAAGAGGGCCAGTACCTGGGTGTCGCTGCCCTGGTCGTAGCCGGTGGTTTGGTCGATCGGCATGATGACGCTGTCATCGGTGGGACAGTAGAACGTTTGATGCGCGTAGTACGCCGTGCAGGCGCCGTGATAGTCGCTGCTGTTGCCGGTGTACAGCGTTACCGGGTGTCCGGTGTAGCCGAACCGGGTCAGCACGGTTTGCCAGGCGGAATCGAGGCAGTTGAGTTCAGCCTGGTAGTAGGCGTGTTTGGCGTTCTCGGCGGTGGACCACGCTGGTAGTTGGCAATCCACCTGCGCTGGACTCACTCCGGCGGCGAGGAACATCGGGTGGGCCCCGAGCAGCTTGTCGAAGCGGACGTCACCGGTGTTCCCCACCGGCGGCGTGGTGGTCGGAGCGATCGTCGTGACGGTGGGTGTGGTGGTCGTGGGGTGCGGGCTCGGGGGGCTGTGCGAGCTGCCGGTGAAATACACCAGGCCCGCCGCGGCGGCGAGGACGACGGTCGCAATCAGGGCGATACCGCCGAGCCGGGCCCACCGAGGTGACGGGGGCGGATCCGACCGGGTCGGGGTTCGCGGGGTCGGCGAGGCATTCGGCTGCGACGACCCGCCTTCGGCGGCAGATTCGAGTGGAGCGGAATCGGCATCGGTCGGAGCGTGATGGCGATCGGCCGGCCTCGCCCGATGCTGTGTCGTCTGCCGGACGGCCGACCCGGATATCGCCTGATACGCGGCAGCCGCGAACTCCCTGGCGCTGGTGAAACGGGCGGCGGGGTTCTTCGCCATCGCCCGCGCGATCACAGCATCCAGCTGCGGCGGCGCGTCGGGGCGGACCAGCGGCGGAACTGGTTTCGCTAGATGCCCAGCCACCACCTGGCCGGGATCGCTCGCGGTGAATGGGGTGCGGCCCTCGAGCAGCGCGAACAGTGTGCAGGCCAGAGAGTACTGATCGGAGCGGTGATCGATCTCGAGACCGGAGAGGTGTTCGGGGGAAGCGAAAGCCAGTGTGCCGGTGAAGGTTCCCGTCGAGGTCAGCTGGGTGTTGGCGCTCAGCAAGCGGGAAATGCCGAAGTCGGTGAGCACTGCGCGTTCCGCACGCCCGGCCTGCTCGGATGCCAGCAGGATGTTCGCGGGCTTCCCGTCCCGGTGCAGCACGCCCCGGCCGTGTGCGTAATCGAGTGCGTTTGCGACTTCCCCGATGATCCGCACCGCCCGCTCGGTGGTCACCGCGCGGGGATCGAGTCGGCTGGCATCGGTCCCTTCGATGTATTGCATGGCCAGCCATAGCTGTTCGTTCTCGAGACCGCAGTCCAGGATCGACACGATGCCCGGATGATCCAGGTGCGCGACGACGGCTGCTTCTCGTTCGAACCTGGCCCGCAGTTCCGGATCGGCCGACGCGTCCCGATTGAGGACCTTGAGCGCCACCACGAGAGGTAGTCGCGGATGCCGGGCCCGGTACACCGTTCCCATCCCGCCCTGGCCGATCAAGCCGGTGATCGCGTACCCGCCCAGCGTCCCGCTGTACGCACCCTCCATCGCGTTCTCCCCCGCTCGATCACCCAAGTGTTCCAGCCAGACCGGCGGCCCTCGACGATGCCGGCTGACGGGCTGGACGTAGAGCGACCACCGCGGGATCAATTGTATTTGTGTGCAACACAACTGAGTCAGCGGTGGCCGCGCCCCGCCATCGTAGACGCCGAGCAGTGGCGGCGGGGGCTCGAAAGTACTGACCTGACGCTTCTTGCGTGGCATCGGCCGGTCCGGCGAGATGAGGACCTGCTGATCGGGCAGTTCGTCGTCGGCGGTGCGTCATTCACACCGACGACCGCCGCACCGTACGATCCTCCGCTGCGGTTTTGGCGTGGCTGCCCGCGATCCACGTTGATCGTCAGAGGAGAGGTGTGGTGTTGTTATTGCTGGGGTGTGCAGTCGTACCAGGATGGGCCAGTGAGGTTTTGCATGAAGATCTGCGGACGCAGGACCTGTTCGAGGGTGGCGCGGTCCGGGATGGTCACACAGTAGCTGGGCCCGTTGTGGCCATCGGGTGCGTATTCGGTGGCCACGGCGCGCGACAGGCCGGGGTAGGGCTTGCGCAGGCCGTCGCAGGCGGCCTGGCGCACGTCCGCGCGGCCGTAGCAGTCGAACCAGTCCATCGCGTAGTGCACCGACAGCGCCGGTGCCGGCGCAGCGTGCGGAATTCCCAGCAGGTTGATCGAGTCGGTGTGGAAGCCGCCCTCGTCGGTGATGAACATCATCGGGTTGGTGCTGCGTGGGTCGCGCCGCTCCATGTCGTAGAGGTCCTTGGTGCCGATCGGGCCGTCGGTGGACTGGAACAGGGCATTCGGGAAGACGACCCCGTACTGGTTGAGTCCGGGGAAGTCGAAGTCCGCGGTCTGGTACATCACCGCCGCCGACGCCGGATGCTGGGTGAAGCCGGACATCCCGGCGAAGGCCGACACGTGCGGGAGCGGCCGGCCGTCCCAGCCGTGTCCCATCGCCTGATAGTCGAGATAGTTGGAGGTGCCGATGGAGCCGATGGACTGGCCCCACAGGTTGATGTGGTCGAGGTCGAGCATCGACAGCCACGGATTGAGTTGGTTGACCCCGACGGGTGTGTAGGCCGGATCCAGTCGAATCAGCCTGGGGGCCTTCCCGTTCAGGAGGTTGGCGACCTCATTGTGCAGGTCGACGATCGGTGTGATGTCGTCGCCGTGGACCCAGCGCACCGCGTCCTGGGCGTCGAGGCACGATCCGGACGCCCAGCCGCAGTTCGGCAGCTGCAATGGCGCGTCCATCCAGATGTCGGTGAGGTTGCCGTCGCTGGCGGGCTGACCGGCCTGCGAGACGACGAAGCTGACGTAGCCGTCGCGCGCAGCGGCCTCGGAATACATGCCGACGTCGTTCGCGGTCTCGGCGGCCCCCGGAAGTCCTACTGTGACAGGGAATTTCGTGTTCGCGTCGGGATGGTCGGGATCGACTCCCGCCGGGAAGAACGCCTTGCCCGCCAGTGACACCCCTCGTGAATTGACCATTCGGAACTTCTTCACGATGCCGAGCTTGAAGTCGGCTCCGGAGTCGCCGGGCGCGCAGGTCCCGTCGGACGTCTCGAACCAGACCGAGCCGTCGGAGTTGTTGCACGGCAACCGGAAATGCGCCCACGATGCCTGTGGATCGTCGAAGTCGTCGTCGAGGTTGGCGTCCGCTACGTCGTCGAGACTGCCCGGAGTGACGCCGAAGACCCCGTCATGGTTCCAGTCGGGCAGGTAGGCCGGGTGCGGCGGGGCGGTGAGGCCGAAGGGCGGCAGGTGGATCAGCGCGTCGGCGATCTTCTGCGCCGCCGCGGCGGCCGGAGCCGCACCTTCGGGCGTACGCCACGTCTCCGGCTTGGCCAGATCGGCGAACGGCTGTGCCAGCAACTTCGCGTTGGTCAGGATGCCTGCCTTGATGAAGTATTCCACCTGCCCGGGCGTCATCGCGTCCACGGCGGACCCCGAGAACAACTGCCCGATCTCGGAGAACACATAGGAAGGATCCGGCTGCTGTGGTGCGGGATAATGATCCGGGGCCGGATACAACTCGCCACTGGCCGTCACCGGGTCGGCCGGTGTCGCCAGGACCGGGTTCGGCACTGCGGCCGCTGTGAACAGCAGCCCGGCCAGCACAGAGCCGGCCGCTAGCAGTCGTCGTCTACCGAACATGACTCTCCCCTCGTGGGTCTCACGCCGCTGCGGACGCTGGGCGCGGTCGTTCGATTCGACTCTGGATCACGAATGATCAACCCACAGCGAGAGTCTGGGACAGTGGCGACTTCCGGTAAGCACGCGGCGGAAAATGCTGATCCAGGGACGATTTGCGTTGAACGGTCGCGATTGACGCGACGGTTCATTCCGGCTGTTCCGCCGGCCTCAGGACTCGACTTCGGCGACAAGAAGTCTCAGCAGGCGGGTGAGGTGTTTAGCGGGGGCGGGCAGGTCTGTGACCGAAGTGGCGTCGACGATCCGGGGCGAGGCGAACTTTCGGGTTCGGTGGCGGTAGGTTGCTTCGCCGCCGTCTGCGGCGAGGGTGTTGCGGACCCAGTCGGAGCGGTCGCCGTAGAGGAGGGGGACCATGAGCAGGCCGTCGCGGTGGATCGCCAGGACGGGGGTGGTGAAGGGGCGACCGGATTTTCGGCCTCGATGGTGGATCACGGTGTAGGGCGGGTATTTTCCGGCGGCGGGGGCGATCAGGCGGTTGGTGACCACCTTGTTGAAAGCGGGCAGGCGGCGGGGGGTGAGGCCGTCCCCGGAGGCGCTGTCTCGGACCCAGCGCAGGGGGCCGCGTCGCCACATTTCCGGTTCGGGTTCGATGCCGTGGGTTTTCAGCAGCATGGCCAGCATTTCGTAATGGCCGACCAGCATGCACAGGTCGACACGATGGGCCGCGGTGTAGTGCTCGGAGAGACCGGCCCAGGTGTCGTCGAGAATCATGTGCCCGGAATGCAATTCGTCGACCGCGCGCAGCAGCAGGCGGTGTCGCTCGGACCAGCCGGGGGCATCGGGGCCCGCCGCGACGCGTTCGACGCTGTCGAGTGACAGGCCGCTGAGCCGCGACGCGTAGACGTGGTGGTGCCATTCGTAGCGTGCCCCGGTGTTCCAGGCGGTGCGGAGCGTGGCCAGTTCGCAGTCGACGCGGCCGAGCCGGCTGCCGGGCACCAGACGCAGCGCCAACGGCAGGTATTGCCAGAACAGGCTGCCCGACTGGCCCATGACCTCCACGAGCCGGATCTGGCGTCCACCGCCGATCCGACCCCCGATCCGGGACAGCAGCCAGGCGCCGGGCGCGGTGTGCCGCCATCGCCCGAGTTCGGTTGCGCGATCGGCGGATGCGGCCCGCCAGTGGCCGGCCGCGTCGGTGCGAGCGGCGACGTCGGGTTTGAGCTCCATGATGTCCTCGATATGCTGGGTTCAGGATGCGGATTCGGCATGGTCGGGCCGTGATTCCAGCCGGGAATAGCTGTAGTGCCGCAGCGGGAAATGCTTGTTGCCCCACCACATTCCGGCGTGCGTGCTGGGCCGGATGGCAGCCACGTCGTGGTGGCCGTTGATGTAGTAGGTGTTCGACGATTCGCAGTCGTTGTTGAGCCACAGCGCATTTCGGTGCCGACGAAGGCTCTTGCGCCAGTACCGCTCGTGGGGCTCGCGCCGAATCTCGACCGCGGTCGCCGCGCGCGCACGAGCGGCGGTGATGGCCCGGCGAGCGTGCCGGGTGGTGCACTCGATCATGGCGATGTAAGACGCCGCCGCGAATCCGTAGGGCCCGGTGACCATGAACAGGTTCGGGAAGTCCGGTATCGACACTCCCTGGTATGCCTGAAAGCGATTGGCCTGCCAGAACTCTCCGAGCTCCTGCGCGCGTCCTCGGATCGGGAACGGCGGTGTCGCGCCCGCCTCCATCACCTTGAATCCGGTCGCGCACACCAGCACGTCGATCTCGTGTTCGGTGCCGCTGCCGGTGACCACGCCGGTGCGGGTGATCTTCTCGATGGGCTCGGTGACGAGCTCGACATGATCCTCGGTGAAGGTCCGTAGATACCGGTTGGAGACCGACGGACGTTTGCAGCCCAGTGTGTAATCCGGTGTGAGCCGATCCCGCAGCACCGGGTCACCGACCTGAGTCCGGTACCAGCGCCGCAGTATTCGCGCCGAGCCGCGGATGGTGGGGTTGGTGAACCGGTAGAACACGCCCGCCGTCGAGACCCCCGCATCGAAGGACGTCATCACCGCGAGCCGGACGAGGCGGCGCAGTCCGGGCACCCGGTCCAGTGCCCGCTTGACCACCGGCGCGACCCCGAAGTCGGGTTTGGGCATCACCCAGATGGGTGTCCGTTGAAAGACAGTGAGCCGCCCGGCGTCCTGTGCGAGTTCCGGAATCAATTGCAGCGCTGTGGCTCCGGTGCCGATCACCGCGATACGGCGTCCGCGATAGTCGTACTCGTGATCCCATCGCGCGGTGTGCACCACCTTGCCCGCGAATTCGTCGATGCCGGGGAGCTCGGGCATGCGGGGAATCTCCAGCCCGCCGACCGCCACGATGAGGTATCGGGCCGCCAGCAGCGTTTCGGTGGTCTCGATCCACCAGCAATGGTTGTCCTCGTCCCAGGACGCGCCGGTGACCGTGGTGTCGAGCGAGAGTTTGTCGCGCAGCCCGTAGTCGTCCGCGATCTGATCGGCGTACGCCTTGACCTCCGCGCCGGGCGCGAACAGCCGCGTCCACGTCTTGGGCGCGGCATAGGAGAAGCTGTAGTAGACCGACGGAATGTCCACAGCCACACCGGGATAGGTATTCGCATACCAGGTGCCGCCGATGTCGGCGTTCTTGTCCAGGATGCGGAAGTTGTCGATGCCCGCGCGGCGCAGTTCGACCGCCGCGCCCAGACCGCCGAAGCCCGCGCCGATGACGACGACCTCCAGATCGGGTTCGGTCTGCGGATGGTGCTGAGATGGCGGCTTCATCGCGGCCGGGCTCCTTTCGACGGTGTCCGACTCCCGAACCTAGGGCGGGCCGCCACCGGATCCCCTTTCCGCGCACGCCAACTGTTTGACCGCAGGCGCCACCCGCCTGGGCGCCGGGAAACCGGTCGGCCATGATCGGCGCATGACCGTGGAACGAGAACGCGACGGCAGGACGCTCGTCGTCCGAATGAATCGCCCGCACAAGCGCAATGCCATCGACGCGGAGATGACCGCGGGCCTGGATGCGGCCCTCGACGAATTCGAGGACGATCCCGAGCTGTGGGTGGCGGTGCTGACCGGCACCGAGTCCGTGTTCTCGGCGGGCACCGATCTGGCGGCCGGTTCGGGCGGAAAGACCGCGCGCGGCGGCGAATACGGTGTGATCCGTCGCCGCATGAGCAAGCCGCTGATCGCCGCGGTGGAAGGGTACGCGCTCGGCGGCGGTATGGAACTGGTGCTGGCCTGCGACCTCGTGGTGGCCGGGCGGACCGCCACCTTCGGACTGCCCGAGCCGCGCCGCGGCGTCATCGCCACCTGCGGCGGGCTGTTTCGCACCCGGCGCGCGCTGCCGTTGAATGTGGCCAAGGAGCTGCTGCTGACCGGCGACCCGCTCAGTGCCGAGCGGGCGTATCAGCTCGGCTTCGTCAATGCGGTGGCCGAAGCTGGGCAAGCCGAGCGGTCCGCGCGCGGCCTGGCCGAACGGATCTGCCGCAATGCCCCGGTCTCGGTGCGCGAGAGCCTGACCGCGCTCGAACGGCTGAACTCGGCCGACGACGAACGGGCTTGGGCGGTCACCGAGGCGGCGATGGCGGCGACCCTGTCCTCGCAGGACACCGCCGAGGGCGTCGCGGCGTTCCTCGAACGCCGCGAACCACGGTGGAGCGGACGCTGATTCACGGCTGGTCGAGCAGGTCCATGGCCCGTTCGGCCATGGCCGTGATGGTGAGGCTCGGATTCACGCCGACATTCGCCGGTACCGCCGCGCCGTCGCACACCAGCAGGTTCCGGTAGCCGTACACACGATGACGAGCGTCGATCACCCCGGTGTCGGCGCTGTCACCGATGACCGCACCGCCGAGGATGTGCGCGGTGGTCGGGATCGAGGCCACCGCCTCGGGGACCGCGGCCCGCACCACCCCGCCGATCTTCCCGGCGATCGCCTCGGCGGCGGCATAGGCGGCCGGAATGAAGCGGGGTATGGGATGTTGCGGATCCTGCCGGGTGGTCAGCACCGGATAGCCGCCCGGCAGCCGGAATCGCACCCGCAGCGAGATCGCGTTGTCCACCGACTGCATGGTGGTCAACAGCATGGTGCGGCGCGAGGCGTGCCGGATTCGGGAGGCGCGGGCGAAGCGGACCGGATGTCGTGCGACGGTGGCGAAGTAGTGGAACACACGGGTGCGCGGGGTGCCGCCGGTGGCGGCCAGGGTGGTCAGCAGCGACATGAAATCGCCGCCCGCTCCGTAGGTCACGGGCTGGATGTGCGTGTTCGGCGACGGATACACCCCCGAGGTGAGCGCCAGACCGCGCGCGAAATCGCGGGCGTCGTCCGGAGCCGTGACGGCCAGGATGGATTCGCTGTTGGTGCGCACCAGCTCTCCCAGCCGGTCCGAGAGCGCGGGCAGCGAGCCGGACAGCTTGCAGCGCAACAACAGCCGGTTGGTGCCCAGCGCGCCGCCGGCCACCACGACCCCGCGCGCGGTGTGGGTGCGGCGGTCGCGCCGCAGCCAGCGCCCGGTGCGTTCGCTGGTCACCGTGTACCCGTCGCTGCCGTCGGCCGCGCCCAGCGGGCGGATGTCGACGACGGTGCGTTCGGGCAGGATCGTCGCGCCCTGCCGCTCGGCGAACCACAGATAGTTCTTCACCAGCGTGTTCTTGGCGTTGTGGCGGCAACCGAGCAGGCACGAACCGCACCGCAGGCAACCGGCCCGATCCGGCCCCGCGCCACCGAAATACGGGTCGGGGACGGTCTTTCCGGGCTCTCCCAGGAAGACGCCGACCCGGCTGCGCGTGTAGGTGTCGCCGAAGCCGTGCTCGGTGGCGTATTCGCGCAGCAGCGTGTCGGCCGCCCCGTCGCGGTCGAGGTCGGTGACGCCGAGCATGCGTTCGGCGGTGTCGTAGTGCGGGGCCAGCTCGGCGTCCCAGTCCCCCAGATGCGACCACTGCGGGTTGCGCGCGAACTCGGGACGGCTGCGGTAGAGGGTGTTGGCGTAGGTGAGCGAGCCGCCGCCCACCCCGGCGCCGGTCACCACGAACACGTCCTTGAACAACGTCGGCCGGAAGATGCCCCGCATGCCCAGCGCGGGCAGGAAGTAGTAGCGCCGCAGCTGCGAGGCCCGTTCGGCGAAGTCGGTGTCGGCGAAGCGCCGCCCGGCCTCGAGCACCGCGACCCGAAACCCCTTCTCCCCCAGCCGCAATGCGCTGACGCTGCCGCCGAAGCCGGAGCCCACGACCAGCCAGTCGTAATCGTGTGTCACGCCGGTCTCCGTCATTTCAGCGGCAACGCGCCGTTGAGGCCGCCGACGTCGCTGATCTTCCAGTCCGCGCCGCGGTCCACGCTGACGTTGTAGGTGACGGTGGTCTGCGCGCCGTCCGGGTTCTGGGCGTTGGTGGAGGAGACGTTGACGAAGACGTTGACCTTGAACACGCCGCCGGACTCGCTCACCACCTTGGCGGAGATCGGGGAACCGGTGGAAGTCCATTTCAGCGGGGTGAGCAGATCCTGGAGTTTGGGTGCGGTGGCATCGAACTTGTTCGACAGCGCCGGGGCGGTGTTCTTCTTCAAACGCGCCACCCACGCGTCGAAGTCGGCGAAGTTGACGGTGGACGCACCGACGGCGTAGTCGCTGGCCACCTGTTCGGCGCGCGCGTCGTCGGCGGCGACGGTGTCACGGCGGCTGAGGTCGCCACGCGCGGAGATCAGCAGGATGCCCAGCACCAGCGCGAGAATCGCCGGCACGGCGACCGCCGCCGACCACGCGAGGCCGCGAATCGAGACCGTCACCGCCGCGCCGGGTTTCACCCGACCTCCCCGCTTCGATTGCACGTTTTCGGTTGTGTTGTCCGCTTTTTCGTCGGATTCGACGGTCTTGTCGAGTTCGATGGTCATGGCGCTCCAGGGGTTCGGCGATCAGTGGACGGTCATCCGCAGGCGCAGTGCGCCGTCGGGGCTGGTGGCATCGCGGGCTTGGCCGATCAGGCTGCCCAGATCGAGGCGGCCGAGCAGGGGTGTGGCCGTCTCGAGCAGCGACGCGACCAGCGGGGCCAGCGGTTCCAGCTCGGGTCCCAGCTGCTTCAGGCGAACGGTGAGCTGCTGCAGGAACGGCACCAGCCCGAGGCGATTCGCACTGTCCTCCTGGAAGGAGTCGGGCAGATCACCGGCCTTCATGACCGCGGCGATGGAGGCCGCGACGTCGGCGACGCGCGGGCCGAACTCCGCCCACGGCCCGGCGGCACCGGTCAGCGCCGGTTGCGCCCAGTCCATATCGTCGGCGTGCGACTGCAGGGCCAGCAGCATCCGCCGGATCAGGTCGGTCCGGCTGACCAGCGTGGCGGCCAGCAGATCGGTGGCGCGCGACAGTTCCGGAATCACCGCCGAGGTCCCGGCCACGGCCTGGCCGAAGGTGTCCACGATCGAGGCCATGGCGGCGGGGTCCAGCTGGTGCATGAGTTCGGTGGTGGCCGCGGCGACGTCCGGGATCGAGGTCGGCGCGGCGATCTTGTTCGCCCGCACCGTCTGTCCGTCCCGGAGGTAGGGTCCGGCGCCGGAGCTCGGTTCGAATTCGACATACGACTCACCGAGGCCCGACAGACCGTCGATCCGCACGGGACTGGCGACGGGGATCGGGTAGCGGTCCGAAATCCGAAGGCGCACCACCACTCCGTCCGCGGTGTGTGTCACCGCGGTGACCTCCCCGACCTGCACGCCCGACAGCAGCACCTTCGAGCGGGGCAGCAATCCGCCCGATTGCGGCACGGTCATGGCCGCCTCGAGGTCGTGGCGCACCCAGTCCACCCGTGCCACGTCCACGGCCAGGTACCCGCTGCCGAGCACGAGGATCGCCGCGATGCTCGTCAGCGACAGCAGCGAACTCGGTTTCACCGCACCACTCCGATCATGCGCAGGGCTCGCACGATGCCGTCGATGCGGTCCTCGGCGGACACCGCATCGCCGGCACCGGTGGTCACCCCGGTGATGTTGACTTTCGGCCCCTTCTCGACGAAAGGGACCAGCCGGTCGTCCACCAGGGCCACCAGGCGGTTGAGGTTGGACGGCGCGCTCAGGTCGAGGGGGTTGTTCGCCAGCAGCATCGGCACGAACGCCTTGGCGGTCGCGTCCCCGGCACGCAGCAGCGGCGCGAGCGGTACCAGCGCCTGCCCGATGTCACCGAGCGACCCGACGATGCCGAGCGTGTTCACCAGCGCCTGGACATCGGCCGGAATATCGTGTGCGCCTTGCTGACTCAGCAGGGCGTCGAGCTCGCGCGGATTGCCGCGGACGGCGTCGAGGTCGTTCTGGAAGGCGTCGAGGAATTCGTCGAGCACCGCGAGATGATCGGAGACGTCTTCGACATTGCCGCCGATCCGGTCGAAGATCCGGGCCGTGTCGCGGGAGTCGGCGGGCAGTGCGGCGTTGGCCTGGTCGATGATGTCCTCGACCTGGTGCAGCGCACCACCGCCGACGAAGCCCGACAGCCCGGCCAGCAGATCCTCTACCTGCAGGGCGGGTTTGGTCTGCGCCAGCGGGATGGTCCCGCCCGCCGGGATCGGGTCGGCGAAATCGCCTGCGGGCGTGGTGAGTCCGATGAAAACGTCACCGAGCAGGGTGTCCTGCCGCAGCTGCGCGGTGGTGGCGCTCGGCAGCCGTACCGCACGTTGGATGTCGACCACGGCGTCGATGCGGCCGGGCCTCTCGGAGGTCGGATCGATCACCCGTACCGTGCGCAGGCTGCCGATCTTCGCTCCATTGGCGACCACCTTCGCCTGCGAGGGCAGATTGAGCGCGTTGGCGAACTCGATGTGCACCGCATAGGTCGGGCCGGAAACGGAGGCGCCCGGCACCGGGATCGAGGCGGGATCGAAGGCGCAACCGGTCGGCAGCAGCAACGCCACCGCCGCTGTCGTCGCGCACAGGGCCTTCTTCATCGGACGCCCGCCAATCCCAGGACCAGCGGCACCAGATCCACCTCGGCCACGCTGTTGCCGCCGTCGCGGCAGCGGCCCGGCAGCAGCGCCTCCACCGCCGCGCACACCCGGCCGGCCGTCTCCGGTGCCAATACGACCCGCGGCGGCGCGTACCCGATCTTCACCTGCCCGCTCCGCGGATCGACGAACCGCGAGAACGCCGACACCACCGCCGGAATCATCTGCAACAGCTGCTGCAACGAGTCGAGACCGGCCGACAGCAGGGTCAGCTTCGGTACCGCGGCGTCGAGGCCGTCGAGAATCGAACGCCCGTATTTGTGAGCGATGGTATTGAACCACGGCAGGATCACCAACAGCGAGTCGACGATCTTCACCGTCTGGCCCCACACCGAGTTGATGAAGCCGATGCCCTCGTTGGCTTGCGTCAGCGCCACTTTGATGTCGCCCCAGTTGAGCGACACGCTTTGGGCCAGTGAGGCGAAGGCGTCGAGCGCGTCGCTGAGATGCCCGATCGCGGCGTCGGGCCGGTCCAGCGCCGCACCGAGTCCCTTGATGAGCTGGTTGAGCTGGGGGCCGGTGCCCGTGGTGGATTTGTCGAAGGCGCGCACCGCGTCTCGCAGCCGGTTCTGTTGCGCGGGATCGCCGCCGCCGTCGAGTTGCCCGGCGAGATCGGCGAACGCCTGCAACGTCTGGGTGATGCTCTTGGGCGTGAACGTCTTGGTGATGCAGGTCCCGGTCGGCCAGCCGGCGCTGGAGGCGTTGTCGCCCAGCACTTCCAGGTCGCGATCGGCGACCAGGGTGTCGGATACGGTGGTGGCGGTGACCTGCCCGCGCAGCGGATGAGCGGCATCGACGGTGAACGACACACGCACGGAACCGTTCTCGGGCTCCACCGCGGCAACCACACCGACCGGCATACCGAGCATGGTGACGTTGTTGCCGGGGTAGAGGCCGATCGAGTCCGGCATGATCGCGCAGTACGACAGCGTCTTCTTCAACGGATCGAACGTCAGCAGATACCCGGCGACCGCGACGACGACCAGCAGCGCGACCCCGACGGTGGTGACGAAGCCCTGGGATCCGAGGAAACGCTTCATCTCAGCATCCCTTTCCCGGCAGGGGGATACAGAACCCGGCCCCGTCGAGGACGACGCCGGACTGGTCGATCACCACCCCGTCGGTGCTCGTGGCCACGGCCTGCAGCCTGGTCTTGATCTCGCCCAGGCTGTTCAACGCCTGATCGAAGCGCCGCCCCAGGTCCTCGAGTTGCGGCACGGCGGCCTGCAGCTGGTCGGCCAGCGGCTCCAGTTCCGTGCGCCAGGCCGGTTCTATGGCCGCGATCCGCGAGAGCAGTTCCGCTGTGACGGTGAGTGATTCGGAGATCTCGGCTTTCTTGGCCAGGCCGTCGGTTTCGAGTGAGCCGATCTTGCGCAGGAAGGTCCCGACCAGCGCGCGGTTGTCGTCGATGGCCGTCAGATACTCGTCCATGACCCGTAGTGCCCGCGAGACGTCCGCGTTCTGCCGGTCGATCAGCCCGACCAGGCTCTGCATGGCGTTTCCCATGCGGCGCAGCGCATCCGGGCTGTCGGTGAGCGACTCGCTCAAAGCGTCGAAGTTCTTGCGCAGCGTGTCGCCGTCGACCTGCCGGATCGGCGTGGTGGCGTCCTGCAGGGTGCGGATCAAGCTGTAGGGCAGACGCACTCGGTCGGCGGGGATGGTCTTGTGCTCCAGCGGCTTGTCGCCTGCGGGGAAGGCGGCGAGATAGTGGCCGCCGACCACGGTGAGCATGCGCACTTCCAGGCTCGTCTGATCGCCGAGGAAGACGCCGTCGTCGACGGTGAAGGTCATCCGCACCCGATCGGGCAGCAGCTCCAGCGACTTCACCGTCCCGACAGGAATGCCCGCGACACGGATCTCGTCTCCGGTGCGTACCGAGCGCGCCTCGCTCAGGTCCGCGGTGTAGGTGGACTTGCCCAGCGGCAGCACGTAGAAGACCGCGGTGGCCACCAGCACGACCGCCAGCGCGGCGGCGCCGTACAGGCCCAGGCGCAATTCCCGGGCGGCCGTGCCGCGCGCCGGAATCATCGCGGCGAGTGTCAGTTTCGGCATATCGACACCCGCTGCCCGCTGATCAGCACCGAGACCGGCGCGGGTACCTCGGCCGCGCCCTTGGAGCAGCCGAGCGCGATCTCCCCCGCGGTCGGCCCGGCGGGCGGCAGCAGGTTGGCCATCGACTGCAGCAGGCCCGGGAGCCGGCCGAGGGTGTCCAATGCCTGCTGGGGGTCGGGAAACAACTGCGCGAGATCCTTTTCCAGGTTCGGGTTGGCGTCCTCGCTCATGCCCAGTGTCGCCAGCAGCGAGTTCAGCGGCCCCAGCGCGGACGGCGCGACCGCCGCGAAGTGCAGCAGGCCGTCCAGCTCGGTGCGGAACGAGGTGAACACGTCGGCTAGTCCTTTGAGCAAGGTCACCAATTGCGGTGACTTGCCGCCGATCTGTTCGGAGATGCCCTGCAGATTCGACAGCAGCAGCGACAGCACCGACTGCTTGTCGCTGACATAGCGGCTGAGTTTCTCGAAAGCGTCGAGGGCGGGCCCGATTCCGGAGCCGTTGCCCTGGATCACCGCCAGCACGCTCTCGGTGAACTGGTTGAGCGCGCCGGGCGAGAACTCCTGCAGCACCGGCTGCAAACCATTGAACAGCTGGGTGATGTCGAAGGAGGGGACGGTCTTGTCCGCGCCCACTGTCGCTCCCGGTCGCAACCGCTCCCCCGGCGAATCCGGTTGCCGCACATCGACATACCGCTGACCCGTGAGGGTCTGATATCTGATGGCCAGCCCGCTGGTGGCATACAGCGGCCGGTCCGCGCGGAGGGTGAATCCGACCATCGCGCGCGCTCCGCGCAGCTCGATGGCGGTCACCTTGCCCACCTGCACCCCGAACACGCGCACGTCGTCGCCGGTCTTCAACCCGCTCACATCGGTGAATTCGGCACGGTACGAGACGGTTTCACCACCGATCGGGCGCACGATGGCATTGATCACCACCAGCAGCAGCGCGATCACCACGGCCGTGAACAGGCCCAGCCGCCACAGCACCCCTGCCGAGATGCGCCGCGTCATCGTGTTCCGCCCAGCAGTGTGATGGTCACGTTCAGCGCCGGACCGTCCGGAGTGTCGGTGAACATGCGGTCGAGGCGATCGAGCGTCTCGGTGAGCTGGGAGTGCGAAAGCTGCGGATCGGGCACGGTATTCGCCAGTGCCTGCAGGGTGGGAGCGAGCGGGTCGGTGAAGTCGCCGAAGCTCTGGTGCACCGTGTCCACCGTCGTGGCCAGGCCCTCGAGGACGCCGGTGCGCAGCATCTCGATCGAACGGTTGTAGCGGTCGCGGTCCTGTTGGAACACCGGAATGTCCAGGATCGCCTTGGCCAGCTTGAAGGTCGCCGAGGTGAAAGAGCCGAAGCCGGCGAAGAACCCGGCGTAGCGGGCCAGCAGATACGACGACGGGTACTGCTGAGTGTCGGCGACGACCCGGCTGATCGACACCACCGCCTGCAGCACGGGGGTGAAGGCGCGCAGATCGGTGTCGGCCTGGGTGAGCAGTTCGGTCAGTTTCGGCGTGAGAACGTCGGTGGCGGTCTGGGTGAGCGAGCGCAGCAGCGCGCCCATGGTCACGTCGTTCACCCGGCCTGCGAGGTCGATCACCTGGCCGTCGCGCAGCGGGGTCCCACCGGGCGCGGTGCGCAGGGCGACCGCGCTCACACTGAACAGGTTCTCCGGCGCGTAATCCACCCGCAGGGCGTCGGTGAGACCGGCGGTCTGGGCCGGGTCGAGATCGAGGGTGAGCAACTGCCTGCCCTGCTCGATCGGCCGGACCTCGGCGATGCGGCCGATCGCGACATCGTCGAAACGCACGGTGGTGCCGGTCGCGATGCCCGCGCCGATCTGCTCGGTCCGCAGCTGGATTCGCAGGTGGGTACCCGCGTCACGCTCGCCCGCGGCGTGCCACGCCAGCGCTGTCGCCGCCGTCAGCAGCACGGTGATCACCCCGGAGGCCAGGGAGCGGCCACGGCCGATCCGCACTCCGGGAATCGAATGGTTCGCCATGTCCTACCCGGGGAATTCGATCGAGGAGCCGATGCCCCACAGCAGCAGCGTCAACACCATGTCCAGGCCGATGATGGCCACGAAGCTGGCGCGCACCGCGCGGCCCGAGGCGATCCCCACGCCCTCGGGGCCGCCGGCGGCGAAGAAGCCGTGGTAGCAATGGATGAGGATGACCGCGACCCCGAACACGAGGATCTTCGCGACCGCCGCGAGAATGTCGTAGCCGCTGGTGAATTGGTAGAAGTAGTGGTCGTACACGCCGCCGGCCTGACCGTGCAGCAGCACGATCACCGTCTCGCACGACAGGTACGACAGGATCAGTGCGATCAGGAAGGTCGGCACCACGGCCACCGCCCCGGCGATGACCCTCGTGGTCACCACGAACGGAACCGACCGCAGGCCGAGCGATTCCAGGGCGTCGATCTCCTCGGAGATCCGCATGGCACCGATCTCGGCGGTCATGCGGCAGCCCGCCTGCGCCGCGAATCCGACCGCCGCGGCGATGGGTCCCAACTCGCGGGTGTTCGCGAACGCCGACACCACGCCCGAGACGGACCCGAGGCCGATCAGGTTCAGCGCCGCGAACGCCTGAATCCCCACCCCCGCGCCGATCGACAGCCCCAGCACCACCAGCATCGGCACCGTGCCGCCACCGACGAGCAACGAGCCACGGCCCCAGGTCATATCGGTGATGGTGCGCATGATCTGGCCGCGATAGTGCCGCAGCGCCAACGGAATCGAGGCCAGCGCCTCCACCACGAAGGCCATCGCGAAGCCGAGGTTCTCCAGCGGCGAGAGCATCCGGCGCGGATCGCGCGCCAGCCTGCCGACGGTACGCAGGCCCCTCGGGGCGTACGGCGCGGCCGCCATCACGCCACCCGCATCGGCAGGAACATGGCGACCACCTGCGTGATCGCCAGATTGATCACGATGATCGCCGCCACCGACAGCACCACCGCCGCGTTCACGCCGTCGGCGACCCCGCGCGGCCCGCCCCGCGCCTCCAGACCGCGCTGGCAGGCCACGATCACCACGACGAATCCGAACAGCACCGCCTTGGCCAGCGAGATCCACACGTCGGTCAGCACGGTGAACGCGCCGAAGGTGGCCCAATAGCTGCCCGGCGTCACCTGCTGCGCGCTGATCGCGACCACGTATCCGGCGACGATGCCGACGAACACGACCAGAATATTGACCAGCGGCGCGACCAGCACCATGGCCGCCACTCGCGGAATCACCAAGCGGTGCACGGGATCGATGCCCATCACACGCAGCGCGTCGATCTCCTCGCGCACCGTGCGCGCGCCCAGATCCGAGGCGATGGCCGAGGCGCCCGCGCCGCCGAGCAGCAGGCCGGTGGCGATCGGCGCGCCCTGCTGGATCACGCCGAGCCCGCCCGCCGCGCCCAGCAGCGAGTCCGCGCCGAGCTGGTGGATGAGGTTGCCCACCTGCACCGAGACCACCACGCCGAACGGCACCGCCATCAAGATGGCCGGGATCGCGGTGACGGTGATCAGATACCAAGCCTGGGAGAGCATTTCGGGCAGCGGGAACCGGCGGCGCACGAGGTCGCCGATGATCCCCCACACCGACTCGACGGCGAGATCCACCGTGCGGCCGAAGGTGCGCAGAGCGCCGAACACGGTGTCGGCGAAGCTGTTGCGCACGATTCGCAGCGCGGTGAGCGGCGCGTCGCGAAGCGGGGCCGACGGCACGGGCGGCATTCGCTGTTCCTTCCTGTCGATGTGCTGAATTGCACGCTAGGCAGCGTGTCCGGCACTGCCCATGGCACGGGCGGTCACGCGATTGACAGTTTCCGACCGGCCGTGCGCGTCACGACACGGCCGGTTCCGGCGCCAGCTGCCGGCCGACGAATCCGGCCAGGGCGGCGGCGATCGGCTCGGGACTGCCGTCCGCGCGCGGGTGCGCGCCCGCCGCGAGGTCGCAGTGCAGATAGCCGGGGAACCAATGCACGTCGTGCGCCGGGTAGACGTTCCAGCGGGCCAGCACCCGGGTGAAACTGGACTCCCCCATCAGGTTCACGAACGGCAGCCGCGCCGCGCCGCGTTCGTGAATCAAGGGTGCGAGCGATCCGGTGCGGCAGCCGGCGAGCATGGCGACGGCATCGGACTGCTGACGGAACGGGAAGTAGTCCTCGAACACGTTGAGCCGCCCGCCCGCCAGGATTCGGGCCAGCTCCACGATGCTGACGACCTCACTGCGCGCGGTGGCCGCGGGAATCCCGGTCCTGGTGAATTGTGTCGGGGCGTCGGGGGTTCCGCAGCGGTCGTAGTCGCGCCAGCGGTAGAGGGTGTCGAAGGAGGTGGGGCTGTAGCGCGGGGCAGTACCGCAGACCGCCTGATAGAGGCCGCGCAGGCCGGGTTTCTGCCCGAGCTCGAACGGCATCGGGAAGCTGCGCGGCGCGACCTCGGCGCTGTCGAGGGTGCCGCAGCTCATCGACAACACCGCCATGTTCACCGAGGTGTGCGCGCCGCCGATCAGGCCGAGCAGAGCCTGGTTGGTCATCCGCAGCCGCCGGTAATCGGTTGTGCGGGTGAGGTATTCGCGCCAGGTGCGGGCGGTCGAGCCGCGCAGCACCAGATCCGCGGTGCCCTTCTCGGGCAGCAGCGACAGGATGTCGGTCTCCTCGTCGGGCGCCAGTGCCGCGGCCGCGGCGACCGATGCGACGAGCGCGAACGCCTCGGCATTGCCCCAGCCGCCGCGCAGAACCGCGGTACTGCGCGGCGCGAGACCCCGTCGCATGGCCACCGGCATGCCTTCGAGCGCACGCCCCAGCGCACCCACCGGAGCGGCCACCCGCGGCCGGTCCGCGAGCCGCAGCGGGTCCAGATGCGTGATGGTGTCGAGGGCGATCAGGCCGGCGATCTGCTCATGTCCGGGCCGGCCGTCGAAATCCCAGGCGGCGTAGGCACCGGCCTGGATGCCGCCCAGCGAATGTCCGCCCAGCAACAGCTTTCGCGACCGCACATCGGCGTCGGGGATCTCGCGGCACAGCACCGCATGCGTGTCCTCGACGGTCCGGGCCATTCCGAACTCGGCCAGGAACCCGAGTTCGCGGTCGCGGTGAAAGCCCCCGAAGACCTTGCCGCCGACGCTCTTCCCGCCGAAGTAGTAGTCGAAGGCGAGGTGATAGTCGCCCTCCGCCATGGCCACCTCGACGGCGTGATGGTCCTCGACCCCGTTGGCGCGGCGGTCCAGGACCCATACCTCGACACTCGCACCGGCCGCGGCGAGAGTGCGGACCGTATTGCGGGCCAATGGCTGCAACGACCGGGCACCGGCGATCGCACCCGGGAGCAGAACCACCACGGCGTCGGCGGTGGACGGATCGTCTGAGGCAATATCACGACGAACCCGCAGATGCCGCAACTCATCACACTCCTCAGGATGCGCGGAGTGCCCGTCGGGCAACGGCACCCGGTGGGTGACCATGCTCAGCCGAATGCCGTCGGCGGTGTCCAGGACCTGTTCGCTACGAGTCACGAGGTGACCTCCCCAATCGTTCCGGCTGCCGGTTCGCAACCGAGCCAGACTAGGCAGGACGCTCTGATTCATGCCCTGAACTGGCATGAGTGCGGCACGAAGGGTGAATGTCGCGGCCGCGGAAATCAATCGGCGGCGACGATTCGGCAGCATGCACAACTCAGGCCGCCATGGTTTGTGCGACACTGACCCTCGGGAGACAACGCTGCGGCACCAACCCTCTGGGACGATGCCGCGCCGGACGGTCAATGAGGACTACAGCTACATGTTCGACTGGGATCTAGTGCGCAATACGTCGAGCGTCCATGTGATGACGCGACTGGCGGAGGAACGAGGGATGGCGTCGGCGGCCTGCCTGACTGGGACAGGACTGCCGCCCGAATCCGTGATCGATCCGAACACCGAAGTCACCGCCCGGCAGGAGCTCACCGTGGTGCGCAACCTGCTGGCACGCTTCGGGACCGAACCCGGACTGGGCGTGGAGGCGGGCAGCCGCTATCACATCTCGCTCTACGGCCCGTTCGGGCTGGCTCTGCTCAGCAGCCGAACCTTGCGCGACGCGGTGGGCGTGGCGCTGAACTACGTGGAGCTGGCGTTCGTGTTCGGGCAGTTGAACTTCGAGGAATCCGGCGGCGAGGCCCGCATCGTCTACGACGATCGCGACGTGCCCGCAGACGTCCGTGCTTTTCTCGCCGAACGGGTCATGACCGGCGCCCAGATGATCGGTCAGGAAGTGTTCTCGGCGGGAATCCCGATCCACCGCGTCGCCTTCCGGCATCACGGGCCCGCGGACACCTCCCGCTACCGCACCGTGTTCGGAGTGGAGCCGAGCTTCGGCGCCGACCGCAACGAACTCGCCTTCGACCCCGCCTACCTGGACATGCCGCTGCCGCAGGCCAACGAGTGGGCGCGCAGCACCTGCGAGCAGATGTGCCGCGAACTGCTGACGCGGCGGCACGCACGCACCGGCATCGCGGGCACGGTCCGGGATCTGCTGGTGCGCACGCCCGGCTTGGTGCCCGATCAGACCACCGTGGCCGCCGCGCTGTTCATCAGCCCGCGCACGCTCTCACGCCGACTCGCCGAGGAGGGCACGACCTTCCGCGGCTTGCTCGACGAGGTGCGCCAGGCGCTGTCGGAGGAACTGCTCGATCGCACCGACATGACCACCGAGCAGGTCTCGGCCCGCCTCGGATACGCCGAAGCCGCGTCGTTCATCCGGGCCTTCCGACGCTGGAACGGTTGCCCGCCACAGGAATACCGCACGCGCGTGCTGCGCCGCACGGCCCGCGAACCCGAGCTGGTCTGATCACACCCAGGTCCGGAAATATCAACCGCACGTCCGCCGCTGTCCTTCTCGCCCCTCCGACCTCCCGATAGCGTCCCCACGACATTCGGGAACACGGAGGGCACCAGGTGGACAATTCCCAGCCGGCAGGCCAGAACTTCGACTTCGACTGGCTCGTGGTCGGCAGCGGATTCGGCGCGGCCGTCAGCGCCCTGCGGCTCGCCGAGAAGGGCTACCGCGTCGGCGTCCTCGAACAGGGCCGCCGCTTCGACGACAGCGACTTCGCCGAGCGGGCAACACAATTGAGAAAGTACCTGTGGCTGCCCGCGCTGGGATTGCACGGCATCCTGCGGCTCGCGCCCTACCGGCACGCCACCGTGCTGGCCGGGGTCGGGGTGGGCGGCGGCAGTCTGGTCTACGCCAACACCATGTACCAGCCCGACAGCGACGAGTTCTACCGGCATCCGCAATGGGACGACCTGGCCGACTGGCGAACCGAACTCGCACCGCATTTCGACACCGCCCGGCGCATGTTCGGGGTGCACCCGTACGCCGGTGATCGGCCCGTCGACGATCTGATGCGGCAACTGGCCACCGATCTCGAAGCACCGGAAGGGTATCGGCACACGCCGATCGCGGTGTACTTCGGGCCCGCAGGGCAGACGGTGCCGGACCCCTACTTCGAGGGGGCCGGCCCCGCGCGCACCGGCTGCGTCCGTTGCGGGCAATGCATGCTCGGGTGCCGCTTCGGAGCCAAGAACAGCCTGCCCAAGAACTACCTGTGGCTGGCCGAGAAGGCCGGGGCGCGAGTGCATTCCGATCTCAAGGTGGTCGACGTCGCACCGTTGGGCGGAGGCAGCGGCGAATTCGGCTATCGGGTACGCGCCCGCCGACCGGGATTCGCGCGGCGCGGCTGCCGCACATTCACCGCGCGCGCCGTGGTGATCGCCGCGGGCGCGCTGGGCACCAACGAACTGCTGGCCGCGTGCAAACGACGAGGCTCGCTGCCGGATCTGTCCGACCGGCTCGGAGAAATGGTGCGCACCAACGACGAATCCATCCCGGCCGCGACCAGCGACGACCCGGGCGCGGACTACCGCAGCGACGCCGCCATCACCTCCAGCGTCTTCCTCGGCGCGCACACCCACATCACCAACAACACCTACGGCGACGGCGGCGGCCTGCTGGCCCTCACCTACGGCCCCGCCACCACGGCGGGCACGACCTCGGGACGCTGGGGTCAGCTGCTGCGCGCGTATCCCGGATACCTGCGTCGACTGCTCACCGACCGACAGTGGTCACGCCGGACCGTACTGTTCACCGTCATGCGGGACACCGACGTATCCCTGCGGCTGCGAAGGGGATTCGGGCCGGGCCGCTTGCAGACCGAGGCGGCCGGCAGCGCACCGGGCGGCGAGACCGCCGCCGACGTCGCCCGCCGGGTGGCGACGCTGGCGGCGCGGCGTATGAAGGGCCGACCCCTCGCCTCCCTCGCCGACACCCTCGGCTCCGCGCCGATGACCGCGCACTTCCTCGGTGGCGCAGTCGTCGGCGCGGATCGCGACCACGGCGTGATCGACCGTCACCACAGGGTTTTCGGCTATACCGGGCTGCTCGTGTGTGACGGCTCGGCGGTCCCCGCCAATGTGGGCGTCAATCCCAGCCTGACCATCTGCGCCATGGCCGAGGCCGCGATGAGCCAGGTTCCGGCAGCACACGAAGACCCGGCGCCCCAGCCCTGATCCGCACGCCCCGATGTCGTGGCGTTGCAGGACACACTCGACCACGCAGACCCGCCGCTCGATTCGAGCAGCGGGCCTGCGTGGTTGATCTCAGCGGGAGGTATTGAGCAGCACGGCCAGCGAGCCGCGCCCGGTGACCGCGAGGAACGCGCCCGCAACCAGATCGGGTTTGCCGTCGCCGTTGAAGTCGGCCGTGTCGAGCGCGTTGGGCGTCCAGCCCGCGTCGCCGATGAGCGCCGGCGGATCGAAGGTCAGGGCGGGTGCGCCATCGGGTGTCCTATTGCGCAACAGCGACAGCTGATTGCGGGGGTTCAGATAGGGGCTGGCCAGCACCGCGTCCGGTTTGCCGTCACCGTCGAAGTCGGCGATCGCGGTGTTCTCGGTCGCCCAGCCACCCGCCTGATGCGCCTGCGCGCCGTCGAGCACGGTCGGGAAGTCCGGCACCGGCGACCCGAGAGGAGTCCGGTTGACCGAGGAGAACATGCCCGCCAGCGGATTGCCCAGGATGCCGACATCCGACATGAGATCGGGTTTGCCGTCGTTGTTCATGTCCGCCAGGCCGACCCAGGTGGCGAACGGAAAGAAATAGGTGGTCGGCCGCAGATCCGGGACCGGCGCGCCGTCCGCGGTGAAGTTCATCAGCACGGTGACGGTGCTCGAACTGGTCTCGCCGATGGCGAGATCGGTCTTGCCGTCCCCGTTGATGTCGGCGGCCGCGATGCCTTCGGTGGTGATCCCGCCGTTGAAGAAGAACGGGCCGCTGAAGGTGACCGTGTCCGAACCGGGCGCGGTGGTGTTCATCAGCACCTGGGTGGTGCCGAGCACCACGTTGGCGGTGTCGCCGACGATCAGATCGAGCCGCCCGTCGTTGTTGATGTCGGCCGCGGCCACGACCGCGGGCATCAGTCCGCCCGCGAAATACTGCGGCGGCCCGAAACTCGGGACGTCCGAACCATTCTCGGTGTGGTTGAGCATCACCACCACACCGCCGACGCCGAGTTTGGAGGCGTCGGTGGCGATGAGGTCCGGTTTGCCGTCACCGTTGACGTCGGCGACATTGCACCCGAACGCCAGCGGCACTCCCGGCACATTGAACGGGGCGCTGAAATCCGTGCCGGCCGCGCCCTTCTCGGTGTGGTTGATCAGTACCGACAGCCCTCCCCAACCGCCCTGCAGCGAGTCGCAGGTGACGATGTCGGGCTTGCCGTCACCGTTGATGTCGACGGCGCGGATGAAGAACGGGCCGCCCGCGAAGGTGTCGTAGAACTGCGCGGGCGCGAAGGCGGCCCCGCCGGCGGCGTGCGCCGTCCCCGTGGTGAGCACGGTGGTGACCCCCAGCGCGCTGACCGCCACGGCCACCCCCGTGCGCCACCTGCGCTTGCCCGCGCGGCGATCGCGCGCGCTGTCCCGATCCTCGGCCACTCTGCCCTCCTGACGTCCGTCGCACCAAAGCTCATCGAAGCTAATCGGGGCGGACCGCCGCTGACCACGGCCGCAGCCGCCATTGCGGTGACAATTCCGGACAGCCCGGCGACGTTTCACTGTTGATCTTGGTTGTCCGCGGATGTCAACCACGTGGCACCTCATGACGCCTCACCCGGCCCGCCCGCCCTCTACCGTCTGGGACAAATGAGCCGTGCGTCACATCAGGAGGATCGGTGCAATATCCCCGTCGACTAGCCCACGCTGCGTTCACCATGGCAGCGGCGGCAGTGCTCGCCGTCGCCGGTGGTGGCTCCGCGCCCGCCTACGCGGACACTGATTTCAGTCCCCAGCCACCGGATCCGACCTACGTCTTGAACCAGATCATGGAGATCTTCGGCGGCACCGCGCGCGACGTGACCCAGCCCGGCATGCTGGACTACTTCGTCAAGGCGGGCATCATGACCGCCGCCGGCAACTGGACCCAGGCTTTCGAGGACCTCGCCAAGCCGGAGACCTACAACTCCCCCGATGCGCCGCAGCGGCTGGCGGTGGCCGCGCAGAAGATCTTCGACACCCTCGCCCACGTCGAACCGCTTGGCATCGGCTTCCCGCCGCATCCGGACTATCTGCCCGACTGGAACCACGACGGCAAGTTCGGCATCGACGACACCGCCGGACAGCTGCTGCCGGGCTTCGAATCCGACACGGTCCTCGACGGCGACTACGAGAAGCCCGACTTCATGGACGCGAAGTTCCGCTACCCGTGCCTCAACCCGGACGGCAGCGTCTGGTACGAAACGCTCTCGGGCACTTGCGCTCCGGGCAACTCGGGTGCCGAGTTCAAGCTCGGCGACGTGCACAAGTTCCGAATCATCAACTCGCGCGGCATCTCCATGGCCGCCATGCTGTGGATGCCTTACGGGGCAGCGGATTCCGATAAAAAGTATCCGGTAGCGGTCGGGGCTCCCGGAGCAGCGGAAGCCATGAACCACATCGCCATGTACGCCGAATCCGCCGCGCGCAACGGCTTCATGACCGTCACGTTCGGACAGTCCGGGCAGCCCGACAGCTCGGGCAACGCCCTGGACATGGTGCTGCCGGTGCTCAGCGTGCCGGATTGCTTCGCGCCCGGCTCGTGCCGCGACGTCCAGGACGCGGTGCGCTGGGTGTTCAACCAGCCCATCACCCCGGTGGTGGATCTGGGCAACGAGCTCAACAACATTCTGATGGTGCCGCGCGCCGGACGGCAGAACCCGGCCTATCAACCGGCGGGAGCGAATATCAGCAACCCGTGGATCGACAAGATGGACCTGGACTGGGTCAATCTGTTCGGGCAGTCGGTCGGCGCGGTCGGCACCTCCAACTATTTGAACTGGCAGGTCAAGGGCTACGGCATCGACGGCAAGCCGTTGCCGCGCGTCGCCTCGGCCTCGGTGATGTCGGGTTACACCGCCCTGGCCACCGATGTGCCGCTGCAGATGCAGACCGCCGACCTCGACATCCCCGGCCTGTCCGGATACGGCTTCACCAACTTCTACCAGCCCTTCTTCAATGCCACCGACGGCCCCTACGGCACCATGGACCGCTTCCACAACATCCTGGCCACCGGCACCAACGCCGCGTTGCAGACCATCGTCTACGAGAGCGGCAGCCACGGAGACTCCATCAACTGGGTTGGGATACCGCGCAACGTGAAATCGCCCGCCCTGTCGGTGAAGTACTCGATGGACTGGTTCGACTGCTACGGCCGCCCGGACAAGAGCGACGCCGCATGCGATGCGCTCGCCAAGCCCACCGACGGCATGTCGCGCGCGTTCGCCAGTGAATACGCGCCGGAGGGCGCCGCCGGACCCGATCTGTGCCTGCGGATTCCGGACCGGGCCTCGATCGGCCAGATCCTCCGGCCGGAATGGTTCCTCGACGCCCTCAACGGCCATCCGCGCTACAGCTGCACCCCGCAGAGCTGAGCCGAACCAACTACAGGAATCACGGAAATGTCTGACACTCAACGGCTGCGCGGGTTCGCCCCGCTGCTCGCCGTCTCGCTCGCCCTGTGCACGACGGGTACCGCCGCGGCGCTGCCCTCGGGATCGAGCTCGGGCTCCTCCGAGGGCGCGAACCCGATCTTCGCCGAATCCGCACAGTACAACGTCGGCGGCCTCGGCCCTGCCTTCGGCTCGCAGACCATGGCCTACGCCGACTTCAACGGCGACGGGAAAATGGATGTGGCCGCCACCGGCATCGTCGACGGCGTCGGCATCATGTTCGGCGACGGGACCGGAGCGCTACGGCGAAACCAATTCGTGCACACCGAAGTCGGCGCCAACGCCGTCCAGGTCGCCGACTTGAACGGGGACGGGGCACCCGACCTGGTCGTCACCAACTTCCTGAGCATCTCGGTGCTGCTCAACGACGGCCACGGCAACTTCCACGTCGACCGCACCTACGCCACCGACTTCAACCCCGACGTCACCTACCGCACCGGCGGCATTCCGTTCGGCGTCGCACTCGCCGACTTCGATCACGACGGAAACATCGACATCGCGTTCAACAGCCTGCTGCCCGCGCCCGGCGGTGTCGGCATCATGCACGGCGACGGGCACGGGCAGTTCAGCCAACCCCAGTGGTACGGCGTGGGATTGAGCAAGGCCAGCGTGCTGGCCGGTGACCTGGACAACGACGGCTGGCCGGATCTGGCCTTCCATGATCTGGCCACCTCCGGGGTCTGGGTGATGCTCAACGACCGGCACGGCGGGTTCCTGCCACCACGCTGGAATCTGGCCGCGCTGCCCAGCGAGGATCTCAAACTCGCCGACGTCGACGGGGACGGCAACCTCGACCTGGTCACCGCCAATGTCGCCGGATTCAGCGTCGGCGTGCACTGGGGCGACGGGCACGGCAACTTCAGCCCACCCCAGCTGATCGGGCCCGCGCTCGCGCCGTGCACGATCGCGATCGGCGACTTCGACGGCGACGGCATTCCCGATATCGCTGTGGGACAGTATGTTCCGTCCACCGCCATGATCTTCAAGGGCGACGGCCACCGCGGCTTCACCTATGTCGAGCAGCACACCATCGGACTGGGACCGCAGGCCATGGAAGCGGTCGATCTCAACGGCGACGGCCGTCCCGAACTCCTCAGCATGAGCAGCGCGTCGGAGGACGTGTCCGTGCTGGTCAACCGCAGCGGCGAAAGAGGCTGAATCATGCGCACATCCTTGTCTCGCACCGCGGGCTCCGCGGTGGCCGTCCTCGGCGGCGCGCTCGCCGTCGCCGCGGCCACCGCACCGCCCGCGAGCGCGGTCGAACCGACGCTGTCGTTCGGGACCAGCTTCGGCGGCACCAGCATCAACCACTTCACCACCGTGCCCAACGGGGCGCTGTTCGACGCCGACATCGTCACCCTGCAACCCGGGATCAACGCCGGGATCGTCGGGGTGCTCGCCGATGCCACCCCGCTCGACGACACCTGCGCGACCGGCTCGTTCGTGTTCCATCCGAAAAACGGTGCGCCGGAAGTTGTTCCGGTCGGCGTCAGCTGCGGCCTGCCGTTCCCGTTCCTGGTCGCCGCGGCGCGCCCGGCCGGTGACTACGCGGAAGTGTGCGGCGTGGTCGACGTCGCACCCGCGCGACCGGCCGGCGCGGCCGCAGTGCAGCACACCGAAACCTGCTTCCGATTCCCCAACGACTAGAGGCCCCGATGACCGACATCCCAACCCGTCTGCTCACCGTAGTCGCGGCGACCGCCGCGCTGACGCTGTCGATGGCGGCGTCCGCGACCGCGGATGCACCGGATCCGGTGCCCTCCGCTGCGGACCTTCCCGAACGCCCGGCCCAGCAGGCCCCGGTGTTGCTGCCGCCGTTCAACTTCAACGCGAACATCCTCGGCTTCGATTTCAAGCACACCAATCAGTTCCCGGCCGGAGTCACCTTCGACGGCGCGGTCTGGGCGGTCAACCCCGACTGGCAGATTCTCACCATCGGCTGGCTCGCCGACCTGGCGCCCTTCGACACCTCCTGCGCCGCGGGCAGCCTGGTCCTGCAGACCAAATCCGGCCAGATCGAACAACATCCGCTGTCGCAAGCGTGCTCCAACGGCTACCTCTACGGCCTGCTGTCCGACCACCCGGCCAAGGACTACTCGATGGTGTGCATGTCCTCGGCCACCGTCGGCGATCGCGGCGAACGCGCCTGCTTCCGATTCATGAACTGACCGATCACTCCACCGCTACGGCCGGTCGGCTCCGAAGAGCCGGCCCGCACTCGCGAAAACCTCATCCAGGAGATGATGAAGAAGGAATCGACCGGACTGCAGCCGCGCGCAACGCAGCCGCATCGAAGAGATCGTCGTTGCGCGAGCAGACCACGCTGGTTCACCCGAAGGGCAGACCTCCCGTACGGGAGTACCACTATCAGCAACACCGGATCCCTTGAGCCGCCGAATCCGTCTGCGATGACATCAAAATGGCACTCTGTTGCCCAACGAAGCCGCGCACAACACCCTGACCAGCAGAAACAGACAGTCCTTCATTATCCACCCACCGATGAAGAAGGACTCAACCCCAACGGGCCACTCTCGAACCGGCTGAAAGTGGCACTCAAAGTGGCACTTCAGAGGCACAAAACGGCCACCGAGCGGCCGAAATGCCTGGTCCTAGCGCATCACTTTTTCATCATCTCGTAGAACCCCCAAGATCATGCGCTGACGTGGCAATCTTGGGGGTTCTACCTATCCTGACCTGGCATTTCGCCATCCCAACGCATCCCGCCCGATCCGACTGATACCCTTCGATTCCCACCATTCTGGCCGCAAAATGGCACGCAAAATGGCACTGAAATTCCCATGCCATCCCACCGATTCCGCTGCATCGACCACGCGGACGTCTGCCAGGATTCCGACCGGCAGCCCGGACGACACGCGATCTGCGATCTCTGGGTTATGAGCCAACGGGTTGCCGTTCCACTCCTTCCATCACATGCCACCGCATCCCGTTCGTACAGGTCAACAGAATTTCCGCCGTCCCCGATATCCGCCCGATCCCACTGGGTCCAATGGTTCCCATGCTGTCGTGATGCCAAATTTGATGCCAAATCACCAGCGCTGACCAGCAATTTTCAATCCCAGTTGGCGGCCGACGACCGCAGCGGCGGACGGCAACAACAACTGCTCGCATGGACACGTGATCCCAACCGAACTAGCAAATGCGATAAGTTCTGCTTTAGTATCGGGGATGTGTCCGAACCCGCGAACGTCGCGCCTCATCGTCGACCCGGAGGCGGCACGGCGCAGTTCCGACAGGCCGTGCATCGCGCGGTGCCCGACGTCATCTCCGAGGGTCGCATCAACAACGTTGGAATTCTCGAGATCAGTCGCCGACTCAGGGTGCACGACGGCTCGGTCAACCGTCGGCGGCGAATGCGCGAGAATCTGGTCCTCGATGTGATGCTCACGATGAGCGAGCGCGAGTTGTCGCTGCCCGACGCGGGCAGCCCGCAGGCGGATCTCACCGGGATCGCCACCGATCTCATCGCCTACCTCTATACCCCTCGGGGGCACGGTCTCACTCGGGCCCTGATCTTCGTATCAGACTCCAAACAGATCAATGACACTCATAACGCGTTCTGGGACAGGCGCTATCGCGCAGACGGGGTCATGATCGCTCGCGTCGCGCGGCGTGGGGAACTACCTCCCGATACCGACGCCGGAAGGTGCTCGAATTGCTGATCGCGTCGATTCATTTTCGCCGCTACCTGACCCCGCGAGCCGATGGACGGGCAGTTCGTCGACCGCCTCGTCGCCTCCGTGATGCGCGCCTTGCAGACCGCAACCACCGACAAGGAGACCCTCGATGACTGAACGAGCCAATATCCTGATCACCGGAGCCAGCTCCGGGTTAGGAGCGGGCATGGCACGCGAATTCGCCGCCCGCGGACGCAATCTCGCCCTGTGCGCACGTCGCGTCGAGAATCTCGAACGGTTGCGCACCGAGCTGTTGGACGCCCATCCCGAGATCACGGTCGCCATCGCCCGCCTCGACGTGAACGATCACGATGACGTGTTCGCGGTGTTCGAGCGGCTCAGCCGGCAGCTGGGCGGTGTGCACCGTGTGATCGTCAATGCTGGGATCAGCCACGGCCGCCCGGTCGGCACCGGCGGGTTCGCCGCGAACCGGGCCATCGCCGAGACGAATTTCGTTGCGGCCCTGGCCCAATGCGAGGCGGCCATGGAGATCTTCCGCGGCCGGGGCGATGGCCACCTGGTGGTGGTCTCCTCCATTGCCGCGTTGCGGGGAATGCCCGGCTTTCAGGCATATTCGGCCAGCAAGGCTGCCGTCGCCACCCTCGCCGAGGCGATTCGTGCCGATACCTTGGCCACGCCGATCAACGTCACGACCCTCTACCCGGGCTTCATCGAATCCGAGCTCGGAGTCGCCGACCACAAGCCACCGTTTCGCGTCTCCACCGAGAAGGGCGTGCGCGCGATGGTGCACGCCATCGAAGCCGAAAGGGCGCGCGCAGCGGTGCCGCCCTGGCCGTGGGCTCCGATCGGATTCGCTCTCCCCCGGTTGCCGCTGCGGCTACTCGCCAAGCTCGGCCAGCGGTAGGGCGCCCTCGTCGTCCCGGGCGGCGCCGTCATCCCGCGGCCGAGAACGTCGACCCGGGCCTGATCAATGCCGGTAAGGAGACGGTGACCGTCCATCCGGGGGCGTCGTTCTTCGACTCGGCGTTGTCGTTCGGCAAGGTGTCGTCCATCCCATCATCACCGACCTCGCGGTCCTCGATGTGCGAGACGGCACGCTGACACTGGCGAACTCGCGCCCGGCGTGAGCCTCGACCGAGTCCAGGCCGCCACAGGCACCGAACTCGACATCGACAGTCGCCGCGCGCGGTGAGGATTCACGACGCTGCCCGTATGAGCGGGCAGCGGCGTGGCGGTCAGATCCGCTCCACCTCGATGATCATTCCCGCGGCGCGCAGCCGAGCGGTGAGCGCATCGCCCATCGCCGAGGCCGGAGTGAGCAGTCCCGCCTGCTCGGGCAGTTCGTCGAAGGCCAGACACAAACCGGACTGGCCCAGAAGTACCGCGGTGGCCTGATAGCCGGGATCGCCGGTTCCTGAGAACGTGGCGCGGTACTTCGTCCCGGAGGTGGTCTGCGCGATGGTGCGCATAGTGAACCAGCCACTGCGACGGGACTTTTCACTCGGACCGGTGCCGGGCTTGGGCATGACCCGGTCGAGAATCCTGCGGCCCGCCGTCGACCGGGACAGCAGCGCGGTCGTGGCATGCGCTGCTTCGAGACCACCCGCGATACCCGCGGCCACCAGCGGCGCGGCGAGCGAGGAGCCCGCGCTCATCACCTCGCTGTAGCGGAAGCTCTTACCGTATCGCCAGCCCAGCAGGCCATTGGAACGACGCACGATCTTGGTGTTGTGGGCGGCCATCAAGAACGTCGCCACCCAGCCGTCGAGGGTGGGGTCGATCGACGAGGCCCGCCGCAGCGCGCGGTCACTCTGCGGACCGAGGTCGGGCTCGAGCGACTCGTCGGGCGACAACGAATTCGGGCGCGACATGATCGACGACTTCGCCGGATCGGCGAGCAGGGCCTCGGCAGTGGCGCGGCCGGAGTCGAGAGTGCCGCCACTGACACCGCCCTTCAGTGACGCCACGAGAGTGACATCGGTCAACTCGCCGGCAGCGTCGGCGACACTGCGCTGATAGAGCTGGTAAACGCTCAGGTCGGACGGAATCGAGTCGTAGCCACAGGAATTCACGATCTTCGCACCGGTGCGCTCGGCCTGCTGGCCGAAGCGGTCGATGCAATCGCGGATGAACACCGGCTCCCCGGTCAGGTCGGCGTAATGCGTACCGTGCTCGGCGCATGCTTGCACCAGTGGCGTGCCATAGCGCAAGTACGGGCCGACCGTGGTGACCACGACCTTGGTGCGTGACGCTAGGTCGGACATGCTGGCCTGATCGTTCGAATCGGCCTGTACCAGCGGCCATTGCGCGGCGGCGGAACCGAGTCGGCTGCGCACCGCGGCCAGCTTGTCCCGTGAGCGTCCCGCCAGCGCGATGCGTGCCCCGGCGGGGGCGGACTGTGCCAGATACTGCGCCGTCAGCACCCCGACGAAGCCGGTTGCTCCGTAGAGCACCAGATCGAATTCCCTGTCAGCCATGAACCTTTTCCTGTCGTCGTGGTCACGCTGCCGGTAAGGGGCGGAGCCGCTCACCCGCGCCGTGTATACGGCGTTAACATTAGAACTTGATGTAAACGCCGTCAACATGAGGCCCGTCGCACTCGCCTAATCGCGCCGCGACCTGAAACCATCATGCTGCCATTAAAGCGGAAGTTCTTGCTTTTGCCTGGGTTGATGCCTACTCTGGGCGAGCGGCCGCACCCGTGAGAACACCTCGACCCGAACGGAGGTCGGCTGTGGCGTCCCCGAAACCATCCGGCTGCAACCGCCCTCGTCGACGAGGTGCCCAATCCCGCAGCCAGCGTTCGCGATACACCGTGGTGGTGCGTCCTCGACCACGCCGAGCGCGTGCTGAGGCGTACCACCGCCCGCGATCCCGGCTGCCGTTCGAAATATGAGGTACCGCATATGACCAGGACGTTGTTGAAGGGTGCCGCGATCCTGAGCATGGATCCGTCCGTCGGCGACCACCGTCGCGGCGACGTGCTCGTGGACAACGGTGTACTCGCTCATGTCGGGCCGCCCATCGAAGCCGTCGACTGCGAGATCGTCGACGCGTCGGACGCCATCGTGATGCCCGGCCTGATCGACGCGCACCGGCATCTCTGGTACGCGGGCATTCGCGGCGACGACATGAACGCGACCATCTTCGACCTGTACACCGGCTCCTGGGGCAAGCTCGCGGCCGCATTCACACCCGAGGATGTCTACGCATTCACACGCGCGGGAATCGCCAACGCGCTCGACTCCGGCATCACCACACTCTTCGACTGGTGCCACGTGATCAACACTCCGGAACATGCCGAAGCCGCAGTGCAGGCCCATCAGGAGATGCGGATGCGCGCAGTGTTCGGCTACGGCGAATCGATGACGCAGAAGCTGAGCCCCGTCCTCTCCGACGCCGAATCCTGGCGACACGCAACACAATTGCGTGAGCGGCATTTCGCTTCCGACGACGCACGCCTCACCATGGCGCTCGCCCTGCCCGGACTCGATCTGTCCACGCCCGAGACCACGCGCACCGACATCGCCGCCGCCCGTGCGATGAACGTCCCGATGAGCTTCCACCTCGGCGTCCCGATGGGTCCACCGCCGAATCTGTCGATCAAACGCCTGGTCGAATACGGCCTGCTCGGCTCCGATATGAGCTTCGCACACTGCTGCAACACCACCGCCGAAGAGTTCCGCATGCTGGCCGACCATGGCGGCCATGCGATTTCGTGTCCCAGTTGCGATGCCTCCCTCAATCTCGGCGCGTCGCCGTCGCGACGGATGCGCGAGAACGGGCTGGCGCCCTGCTTCGGCGCGGATGCGGTGTCCGCCGGTAGTGGCGACCTTTTCGAGGAGGCGAGGCTCGGATTGTGCATCGAGCGCAGCGACTACGGGCTCGATCGGTTCGCCCGCGGCGAGGCCGTCGTGGCTCACGGCGACCGCATCACCACTCGACAAGCCCTCGAGGCCGTCACCAGCGTCGCGGCGCACAGTTGCTGGCTCGGCGATCGAGTCGGCACGCTCACCCCGGGCAAGCGCGCCGACCTCATCCTGTTGCGCGCTTCGGATTCCAATCTCTGGCCCGCCAGCAACCTGCTCGACACGGTCGTCTCTTCGGCACACTGCGGCAATGTCGATGCGGTCATGATCGATGGTGATTTCGTGAAGCGGGACGGGTCGCTCGTCGGCGTCGACACGGCGGCCATCCGCGCTGACCTCGTTCATGCCCGTGATCGCCTCTACGCCGCTGCGGATTACGACGGCATCGAGCCAACCCTGGCAAGGCTGGGCTCGCAACCATCAGGCCACTGATCCGAGGTATCAACGAGATCGGGGGGCCGGGGCGTCTCGAGCACCGCCCGGCCACCCGATCCGGGTGAGGCGATCGGCCCAGAGCACCATCCGGGGGTCCGTCCACGGCTTCTCATGGATATCAGGCCGCCGCGTCATCTCCATCAAGCCATCGCCAGCACGATCGTTTGGGGTAGAAGAGAACTACCTGCGGGATGCGGCTGCGCGACCACCCCCTTGGATGCCGCCGAGTTGATGGGAGTGCTTGTCATGATCCACCAACGCAATCGAATCGGCGCCGCACTCGCGGCCAGTACTGTCCTCGCCCTGGTACCGACGACGGCTGTCGCTCCAGCCGACCCGGTTCCCGTGGTGGCACCAACACCCGCCGCAGTCCAGCCACCTGCCCCGACCAACTCGGTAGTGTTGGACACCACTGCCCGCTCGCTCAGCCTGCAGGGAGTGCTCAATGCCCGCGATCTGGGCGGTTACCGCACCATGGACGACCACGAGGTGCGCACCGGGCTGATAGTTCGCAGCGGCGACCTGGGCAAGGCAACCGACGCCGATCTCACAACGCTGACCAGCGACAACCTGCGGATCATCGATGACCTGCGCAGCCAGCCCGAGCGGATGATGCAGCCTGATCGGGTGCCTGTCGGCGCGGTGGAGAATTCTGACGACATCCTCGGTTCGATGTCACCGCAAGAATTACTCGGCCTCGGGTCGCCGCAGCAACTACTCGGGCAGTTCGCGGGCGGGCAGGCCAGCGCCGGCGAGTATCGCGAATTCGTCACTTCGCCCGGCGCCGGCCGGCGGTTCGCCGATGTGATTCACGACATCATCGAAACTGCTGATGGTGCCGTGCTGTACCACTGCACGAGTGGCCAGGACCGGACCGGTTGGACGTCGGCGGTGATCCTGACCATCCTGGGTGTCGATCGCAGCACGGTGACCTACGACTACCTGCTGTCGAACTACTACCACGACAATCCCGACACCGTGTCGATGGATCTACTCGACGACGCCTTCGACCAGGTCCAGCAGACGTACGGCAGCTTCGCCAATTACGTTCACGAGGGACTTCACCTGACCGACGCCGACATCGCGGCGCTACGCGCAAAGATGTTGCAGTAGCATCGTTTTCGACGCCGGTTCGCAACCGCCATCGAGCCGATGTTCGGCAGTGCGGGATCGTCAGCGGGACCTGCTATTTCGTCATTCCGAGTACCGCTGCCATAAGCCCGAAATCGGGACCGAAGTCTTCCATCTTGCCGGTCCGGCAGCCGTCGGATTTCATCTGGATGCGCTCGCAGAACAGGCTGACGATCTCACCGTCGGCTACCGAGGCGCCAAAGCTGAAGTGTTCGCGCGCGAACCGGCCCTGCCGGTCGACCGCGCGGTCGAGGTTCTGCATGGTCAGCGGGAGCAGGTCGACGGTCTCGGTGACCCCGGCCGCATTGGCGCGCAGCTGGTTGGTGACCGCGGTCAATCCGGTGAGGGTGCCGTTCAGCTGATCGGAGTACTGCGAGAACGCGCCACTGGTGTTGGTCAGGAAGGCATTGAGCTGATCCAGCGTGGCCTGCAGGCCCGGGGCCTGATCGGCCAGAAGCCCGCTCATCTGGGTCATCTTGTTGCTGAAGTCGCGCACCGAATCGTCATTGTCGGCGAGCATGCTGGTCAGCTCGTTGAGCTTGATGATGATGGTGGAGATGGCGTCCTTGTTGTCGACGCCGGTCTTCAGCGCACCCGAGAGGGCATTGAGCACATCGCGCATCTTCTCGCCGTTGCCGTTCATCATCGGATACAGGACCCGGCCCGACAGGGGACCCAGACCATCTTGTCCCTCTTGGGGTTTGAGCGAGGCGGCGAAGCTGTCGATGGTTTTGAGCATGGTGTCCAGTTCGACCGGGGTCTTGGTCTGCCGGGTGGTCAGGTGCGCGCCGTCGGGCAGTGTATCGCCGCCGGTGTAGCGCGGGGTGAGCTCGATGTGGCGGTCGGTCACGATGGACGGCGAGATCAATGCCGCCTGTACGGTTTTGGGTATCTGTACGCTGTGCTCGACGCTCATGTGGACCTCGACGTATTCACCCTTCGGGACGATCTTGTCGACCTTGCCGACTTCGAGGCCGAGCACGGTGATCGGGTTGCCCTCGAAAATGCCCGCCACACTGAGGAAGTCGGCGGTGAAATGCTGAGTACCGGCGATCGGGTTGGTAAACGCCGAGCAGCCGCCGACGAGTAGCGCGGTGGTTGTGAGCAAGGCCGTGAGGAGTGCCCGGCGGGTCGTGGAGGCAGATCTGCGGATGGTCGGTTCGGTCCGGCGATCGAGGCTCATGGGCTGTGTCTTTCGTGGGCACGATGTGCGGTGAGGACCGGGTGCGGTCACGGCGGGATCGTCACGGCACCAGGCGGTTTCACGGCCGCCGGAACAGCTGTGACAAGGGGGTCGGTTCATTGCGGGCAGGCAGCCCGTGACCGGGGACCAGGACGCGGAAGGACCGCCCCGCCAGTCGCAGAGCCGTGTCCAAGGTCTCGGACTCATCGTGGTTGAAGACCTGGGGAAGCAACTGGGGGCCGGTCTCAGGCAGGAGCGGATGTCCGGTGACCAGCGCGTCGCCGGAGAACAGGACTCCCTCCGACGGCATCAGATACGCCGTGTGACCGGATGTGTGCCCGGGAGCCGGTATCGCGAGCAGCGCCCCGGGCAGCCCCGCGAGCGTGTCGTCGTCGACGGCGGCGGCGGTCGGCACGGTCATGTTGACGTGGCCCGCGACCGCTCGCGCGGTGTGAATGACCCATCGGCGGCCGGGCGCGGTGGCGAGCTGTTTGAACATGTCGGTGGGCGTGATCTGTTGCAGGTAATCGCGTTTGGCGTGGCGGACTTCTTCGGCCCCGGTGTAGACGGGCACGCCCGCCCGCTCGACGAGGGCGGGGATGGCCCCGATGTGGTCGAGGTGGGCGTGGGTGACCAGCACCGCCGCCAGATCGGTGAGCTGATAGCCGATTTGGCTGATCGAGCTCACGACGTCCTCGGTGTCGCAGGGATAACCGGCATCGATGAGAGTGACACCGCCGCCGTCGCCGATCAGCGCCCAGTTCACGTTCGTTCCGGCGACCACGTAGACGGAGTCGGAGACCTGATCGATCTTCACAGGGCCGTCCTCACTGCTGGATTCGGTGTTGGATGACGCCGACGCCGTCGATTTCCAGGCGCAGCTCGTCGCCGGGCGCCAGCCAGCGGCCCAGCTCCATGCCGCTGCCACCGGGCAGGGTGCCGGTGGACAACAGTTCGCCGGGGTAGAGCCGCTCACCCCGGGAGACGTGCGCGATCGCCTCGGCCAGCGAGTAGCGCATGCCGTGAGTTCCGGTGCGCGAGACCGTGGTTCCGTTGATCGCCACGGTGGCGGTGAGGCGGTCGAGCCGGTCGGCGACGGCCGTCCCCGCCACGGCCGTCGCCGACATCGAGGTGGTGAAGTGCTTGGAGCGTTGCGGTCCGAAGCCGGAGCGCATCTCCGCCCACTGCACGTCGCGGGCGGAGAAGTCGTTGACGACCACCACCGCCGCAATCGCGGCCGCGGCCTGCTCGAGCGTGGCGTTCTCGAGCGGTGCGCCGAGCACGACACCGAGTTCGAGTTCGAAATCCAGTGCGCGGCTGTAGGGCGGGAACGGAATCGGGACCCCGGACGGGACGATGGTCAGCGCGTTGGACATGTAGTAGATCGGCTCGCGGTACCACAGCGCGTTCGGCCGGAAGCCCGGAAAGGTACGGCGGGTGGCGATTTCGTAGGCGTGCCCGATCCGATAGCCCGCGGGAACGAAGCGGCGGGCTAGACCGCGCGCGGCATCGACGGCGTGTTTCTCGAAGACCATGAAGTCGCGGAAAGAAGCCGGACAGAAGGGCAGCACCGCGGCGCCGTCGCCGAGTCCCAGGGCGTCGTAGCGCGCGAGTTCGAACTCGGCGGTGAAGGCTCGCGGCACCGGGAAGGCGTCGGCGGCGGGCACCGATTCCTCCACGATCGTCCACCCTTCACCGGTGTCGACGTAGAGGTCGATGCGTCCTTGGGCACGGTTGAGGCCGCGCCGCCAACGGGGCGCGAAAACAACGGATTCGTTCATACGGTCACCGCCGCGGTCGCGGCGGGCAGCAGATGCTGGCGCAGGAACTGGGTCGAGAGCTCCTCCCACAACACGGCATGTCCCATGGCGCAGTGGTCGTCGTCCGCGTACAGGGCGAGTTGCCCGCGCACGGCACCGGCGGCGAGATCGATGGAGTCCTGCGGGCTGGCCAGACTGTCGTTGGCGCCGTTGACGACCAGGATCGGGATCTCGATGTCGCGGTATCGGTCGGCGAGGGAGAGATTCGCGAGTTTGCGCGAGAGATCCAGGGGGCTGTTGGCGCCGAGGGTCTGGCGGAACGTCGAAATCAGGATCTCGGGCTTCCCGATGGAGCTGGATCCGCCGAAGCTGTGATCGGTCAGAACACCGTTGGCGACCGCGACCTTCAACCGGGGTTCGACCGCGGCCATCCGTGCGGACCAGTAGGCGCCGAAGCTGAACCCCATCATGCCCAGCCGGTCGGCATCGATGCGCGCATCGGCGGCCAGGAAATCGATGACCTTCGAGTACACCGCCTGCGACGCGTCCGACATCGGCTCGCGGTAGGAGTAGGTGCCGGGCATCTCCATCACGAAAGTGCCGAGGCCCGAATCACGTTGTGCCAGCAGCGGAAGCAGGGCCTCGGCGATGGTGCCTTCGAGCCCGTTGGTGACCAGCACCGTGGGCACCGGCGCCGCGGCGGTGGCGGGCAGCATCAGAAGGCCGCGCACCCGATCGGAATTCCCGACCGGGATCTCGACGGCTTCGACCGTGACACCCATCGCCGGTGCCAGCGCGGTGACCAGGATCTCGCACAGCCGATAGGAGCGTTCGTAGGCGCGCAATCGGCCCGGGCTCCAGCCCGGCCAGCCCGCATGGAATTCGTACACCAGCGCTTTGATCAATGCGTCCAGCGCTACCGCCGCGTCGGCGGACTCCGGATGCTGGGCGCAGAACCGCTGTGCGGCAAGGGGATCGGCGACCGTCCCGCGGTCGGCCAGCAGTGTCACCGCGGGGGCGAGGAGATCGCCCAGCGCCCGCAGATCGGTCGTAGCGGTGGGATCGAGCAACCGTTGGGTGCTCGGCCCGCCCAGCTTCGCCAGTGCTTCGTCCGCGCGTGCCAGATACTCGCTGGCGAAGCTGCCCCAATAGGTGCTCCAGTGGGTGTCCTCGAAGGAGCGGCACCCGGCCATCTGGAGCCGGAATTGATCCTCGGGCATGCCGCCGAGATGGGTGAACCGGTCGGCGTGCAGCTTAGGCAGAAACGGGGTGACGCCGAACCTGTGGGTGGCGCGTTCGGTGGTGCGGGTGATCGCGCACGCGGTGACCATGACGCGTTTCGCCATTTCCGGCATCGGCATCGTCCAACCTCCAAATCGCTGAAACTTCTGCTTTAGCGAGCGTAGGCCGGGGGCGGCCGCAAAGGCAAGGAATTCTGCTTTAGAATTTCGGCATGACCGGAGTTGAGAAGGCCGAGCCGCAGCGGCGACCCGGCGGTCGTGCGGCTCGAGTGCGGGAAGCAGTGCACCGAGCGGTACTCGAGGCCGTGTTCGAGCACGGTGTCGAGAAGGTCGGCATCCCCGATGTCAGCCGGCGCGCGGGCATCCGCGACAGCTCCATCTATCGACGCTGGGGTACCCGGGAGAATCTGATCCTCGACGTGATGCTCTCGGTGAGCGAGCGCACCGTGCCGCTACCCGACACCGGTTCGCTCTACGGCGACCTGAGCGAACTCGCCTTCCAGCTCATCGACTACCTGGACACCCCGCTGGGGCAGGGCGTCGCCAAGGCACTGGCCTTCGTCACCGACTCCGAAGAGATCGCCGAAGCGCGCGACAGCTTCTGGAACACGCGATATCACGCGAACGAGGAGATCATCACCCGCGCGATCGCCCGCGGCGAAGTGCCGCCCGGCACCGATGCCCGGGTCGTCATCGAACTGCTGGTGGCGCCGATCCACTTCCGCCACTTGCTCACCCGTGAACACTGCGATGCGAGGTTCGTCGACCAGCACGTCAATCGCGTGATCCGCGCCGTCCGATCCTGACCCGACACCCGTCGAGGGGTCATCTCGACGATCGGTGCGGGCGTGCCGCACGGGATGACACAGGCCAAGGGTGAGCGCCTCGAAATTGCCGCGGGCCGCGCACCGGTCGAACAGAGATCGGACACGGCCGTCCGATCCGGTTGCGCCTGTGGCGATTTCACCACCGCGCCACGGGGTGACGACGTGCGCCGGGCGACGCCTGCGGAATCGTTGTCGGACCGGGTGAGGACCCTACCGACCGGTGGTGAGCACCACACGGAAACGGGCGCGTCCGGCCAGCATCTTGGCGAACGCTGCGGGAGCGTCGTGCAGGGGTACGAGTTCGGACCTCGCGCGTATCCCGGACTGCACCGCGAAGCGCAGGGTCTCCTCGATGTCGCGGGACGTGCCCGCGGCGTGGCCTCGCAGCGTCTTCTGGCCTGCGATGAGTTGGTAGGGGCTGATTTCCAGCCGCTGCGGGGACGCGCCGACGACGACGAATTCGCCGCGGGTCCGCAGCCCGTCGATCGCCGGGCTCATGGCCGAGGGTTCGGTGACGGTCGCCAGCACGACCTTCGCGCCGCCCAGGGATTGCAGAGCGTGGGCGACGTCGCGTGCGGTGCTGTCGATGTAGTGGTCGGCACCGAGTTCCTTGGCGAGGATCTCCTTGTCCGCGCCGCGCGCGATCGCGACGGTGGCGAAACCCATCTTGGTGGCGAACTGGATGGCCAGATGGCCCAGGCCGCCGATCCCGAGGACGGCGACCAGGTCTCCCGGGCGAGCAGAGCTGCGGCGCAGTGCATTGAAAACGGTTACCCCGGCGCAGCCCATGGGGGCGGCGTCCACCGCGGACAGGCCGTCGGGAATGCGTGCGAGTGCGCTCACCGGCACGACCAGCGCCTCGGCGTACCCGCCTTGGTAGGAGATACCCGGGACCTGTGCGTCGGCACAGCTGATCGGATCGCCTTCCCGGCAGGGCACGCACCGCCCGCAGTTGCCGCCGAACCAGCCGACGGCGACTCGGTCGCCGGGCGCCCAGTCCTCGACGTCCGAACCCACCGCGTCGATGCGGCCGGCGATCTCGTGGCCGGGGGTCAGGGGGAAGGGCACGGCACCGAAGTCGCCGCGCACCACGTTGTAATCGGTGTGGCAGATGGCACACGCCTCCACCGTGACGCGGACCTGCCCGGGGCCAGGTTCGGCGACGGGGAGACCGGTGAGACTGAGCGGGCCGTTGATTGCGGCAATCTGTACTGCTCGGATGGTTGCAGACATGGCTGTCCTTCGTTCGCGACGGTGAGGGCATCACCCGATATGCTCGGGAAAAGGTGGAGATGGACGGACATGACCCGGCCGTGACCCGACGCTGTGGGAGATCGGGTCACGGCCGGTGCGGCTGACCGGATTCGGGGGTGGCCAGCCGCCGGGGAGTGGTCTCAGGTCGTGGCGGGCTGCAGTTGGCGAGTGCCCAGTCGAGCAGGCATGTGATCGAAGCCGTGCAGGGTGAACATCGGAGTGCGGTGCGGCGGGCCTGCGAGCTGTAGATCGGGGAACTGCTCGAACAATGCCCGCAGCGCGTACGTGGCTTCCATGCGTGCCAGGCTGGCGCCGAGGCAGGCGTGGATTCCGGTCGAGAACGTCAGGTGATCGCGGGCATTGACGCGGCCGACGTCGAAAACCTCGGGATTGCCGAACACCGCGGGGTCACGGTTCGCCCCGGCCAGCAGCAGCACCACCGTGCTGCCCTCCCGCACCTGGACCCCGCCGATGTCGAGGTCGGCAGAGGCGATGCGCGCCGACCGCTGCACCGGTGCGTCGAACCGGAGGATCTCTTCGACCGCATTGGGCCACAGGTCGGGTTCGGCGTGCAGACGGGCCAGCTGGTCGGGGTGTTCGAGCAAGGCCACGATGCCATTGCCTATCAGATTGACCGTGGTCTCGAAGCCCGCGCCCAGTAGCAAGCTGGCGGTCGCCTTCAGCTCGTGGTCGTCGAGTTGGCCGGCTTCGACCAAGCCGGAGAGGATGTCGTCGCCGGGGCAGCTGCGCAGCCTGGCCAGGTGGGTGTCGAGGTAGTGATCCCACTCCATAATCGCGGAGATCGCCTGACTTGTTGCGCGCCAGGACAATCCGATGTCGAGCATGGGAGAGAACTGCTCGCCCCAGCCCAGGAAGGTGTCCCGATCCTCGTCGGGGAATCCGAGCATTTCGGAGATGATCGCGATCGGCACCTGAGCGGCGAACGAAGCGGCCAGATCGGCGGAGTCGCTGCGCGACAATCGGTCCAGTAGCTCGGCCGTCACCGATACGACCCGATCGTGCAGGCGCTTGACGGCGCGCGGAGTGAACGCCGACGCCACCGGCCGACGCAGCCGCGTGTGCTCGGGAGGATTCATCACCAGCATGGACGGCGGGTCCACCGGGTTGGGCGGCAACACCGCCGCCCCGGCCAGCGAACGCAGCGGCCGCGGCACGAACCCTTCGGCCGCCCGCACCCTGAACGTGTTGTCGCGCAGGATCATCCGGCACAGTTCGTAATCGGCGGTGCTCCACCCCAACGGACCGCGCACCATCGGCCCCTGCGCGCGCACGGACTCGATCAGCGGATAAGGATCGTGCATGCCCTGCGGCGTGCAGAGCAGCTGTGCGAGCGGATCTCCCCGCCGGGCAAGGCTTTTCAGAGCCAACCGCGGAGTGCCCTGCATCAACAGCCATCGCAACCAAAACTGCGGCTTCATCGCTCGCTCCGTCCCACCGTGGGCCGTGCGCTCGAGACGGTAGGGACGCCGGGACCGCGATGCCGTCCGGGAAGGCCACTGGCCCGACCTCGCCAGGAGATCCGTCGCTTGCCATCCCGCTCGAGCCACGGCCGCCGGATGTTTGCGTCGTTCACATAATGTGTGCGGCGTTCACATTAGCCACCATATGTGAACGCCGTCAACACTGAGAGTGAGACAGGTTGAGAGACAGCGGCTTTCGCACGACCGGGCGCGGGGTGACTTCAGGCCGACAGGTCTCGGCCGGATGCGGCGAGTGTGGCGCGCACGACCCGGCGGACCGTATCGGCCACGATCTCAGGCGACGAGGCATCGAGCTTGTTGTCGAGATGCAGGAACGCCAGACCGTGCGCCACCGACCACATCGCCTTGGCCCCATCATCGGGATCGAGGTCGGGAAACGCATGCCCGACGATGTATCGCAGGTATTCGTGGATCGCGTCGACGGCGGCAACCTGATCGGGACTGTCGGGGTCGGTCGGCTCGACGAACATGACCCGGAACAAGCCCGGCCGTTGCATCGCGAATTGCACGTAGGCGACCGCGATGGCAGCCAGGTCCTCGACGGTCTCCGGCGCGGGGTGCGCGCCGATCAGATGCGCCGCCAGCTCCCGGTAGCCGACCGCCGCAACAGCCGAGAGCAGGGCCTGGCGGTCGGCGAAGTGGCGATAGGGCGCGGCGATCGATACACCGGCGCGGCGCGCGGCGGCCCGCAACGACAGTTCGTTGGACCCGCCCTCTTCGAGCAGTTCGATGGCCGCGCGCACCAGCGCGGCCGGTAGATCGCCGTGATGGTAGGGCGTGCGGGCACGTGACATGGCTCAAATCTAACAAGTGTTGACGCCGTTTACATGCATCGCTAATGTTAACGACGCCCACATTATGTGAACGCCGTATACATTCAGTGGTTACCAGGAGGTCCCGGATGTCGAGTGTCTTGTTCTCCCCATTGCGGCTGCGATCCGGCCGGGTGCTGCGCAACCGGATCGCCAAGGCGGCGATGGACGAGGGTCTGGCGGCCTACGGGCAGCTGCCCGACGAACGGATGGTGGCGCTGTACCGGCGCTGGGGCGCCGGCGGCGCCGGTCTGCTGATCACCGGCAATGTCATGGTGCACGCCGAGGCGCTGGTTACACCGGGCTGCGTCGTGTTCGACGCCGATTCCCCCTTGGAGCCCTTCGCCGCGTGGGCGCAGGCGGGCAAGGCCGCCGGTGCGACGCTCCTCATGCAGATCAGCCATCCCGGCCGCCAGGCCCCGGCCAACCTGCCCGGCGTCGTCTGGGGCCCGTCGGACCTGCCGGTCGATATCGGCGCGCTCAGCAGCAGGATCGGCAAGCCGGTGGCGATGGATGCCGCACAGATCAGCGCCACCATCGAGCGATTCGCGACCACCGCCTTGCGGGCGCAACAGGCCGGATTCGACGGCGTGGAAATCCATGCCGCGCACGGATACCTGTTGTCGCAGTTCTTGTCTCCGCTGGTCAACAACCGCTCCGACGAATGGGGCGGGTCGCTCGAGAACCGGGCCCGGCTGCTGCTGGAGGTGGTGCACGCCGTGCGCGAGGCCGTCTCACCGGAATTCATCGTCGCGGTGAAACTCAACTCCGCCGACTTCCAGCGTGGCGGCTTCGATGCCGACGACGCCCGGAAGGTGATCGACCTGCTCGCGCCGGCGGGCGTGGACCTGGTCGAGTTGTCCGGAGGAAGTTTCGAGAGCCCCGCGATGTCGGGGCGCCGCGCCGACAGCCGCACCCGTGCCCGCGAGGCCTACTTCCTGGATCTGGCCGCCGAACTGGCCGTCGGCAGCCCGCTGCCGTTGATGCTCACCGGAGGCATCACCCGCCAGGAGACCGCCGATCGAGTCGTCGCCAGCGGCGTCGAGGTCGTCGGCATGGGCACCGCGTTCACCCTCACCCCCGACCTGCCGAATCGCTGGCGCGAGAACCTCGAGGCGAGCGGGACCCTTCAGCCGGTGAACTGGCCGAACAAGACATTGGCCATGGCCACGGAATTGTCGTTGGCCCGCTACCAGATCCACCGCATGGCCGACGGCAAGGATCCGCGGATGAGCGCCGGGCCGGTCTTCGCGCTACTGCGCGACCAGATCGGAGACCAGCGGTCGGCACGGCGCTACCGGTCGTGGATGAAGTCGAGAGCCGGGGCGCGCGACGCCACCGTCGCGCCGGTCCGTCCCATTCGGTGATCCACCGATCCGCCCACGCAATTCGTCTCCCGGAGCAGTCATGTCAAGTCAGACCCGCACGAATCAGTCCTCGCCGCGCGGCATCGACACCGCCGATCGGCCCAGCAACCCGCCCACGTCGGCGCCCGACGCGGCTGACGCCGTCGCCGTCCTGACCGCTATCCGGTCGCGCGTCACGCCGCCGATGGGCGCGGCGATGCTCAACAACCTCATCTATGCCGTGGGATTCATGCGGATCTCCGGTTCGGTCGAGGGCGCCGACGCTGTGGACCGGGCGGGCAAGGGCAAGATCCACCGTCACGGCGATCGCCGCGCCGATGACACCACGAACTACTTCCTCGACTGGATGACCCACGGCGCCCACAGCGAGCACGGTCGTGCCGATATCGCCAAGGTCGTGCGGATGCACGACCACTTCGGGCAGTCGTACTCGATGTCCAATGAGACCTTCGTGCACGCCATCGCGCTGTTCACCGTGCTCTTCGACGAGATCTTCCAGGTCCTGGGGCTCGACATCTTCACCGAGGAGGAGAAGGCCGCCCAGGTCGCGCACTGGTACGCGATCGGCGAGCAGATGCGTGTGCGCGATATGCCCGACTCCTGGGCCGGCATGCAGCGGGCGCTGGACGTCTACGAGGCCGACCCGCAGTGGTATCGGCCGACCGAGGCAGGTTACCGCTGCGCGGAAGCGCTGATCGAGCAGTTCGACAACCGATGGTTGCCGCGACCGCTGCATCCGCTCGGGCGCTCCATCGTGCTCTCACTGCTCCCCGACCGGGCGCTGTGGGCGGTCGGGGAGCGCAAGCCCCCGGCGGTCGTCGTTGTGGTCGTGCGCCGTGGTTTGCGCGCGCTGATGACCGCCCAGCTCAGGCTCGTGCCGCGGCTGCGCCGCCTCCGACGGGGCGGACCCCGTCACGTCGACGCGTGAAAGTCCGTACGCCCCAAACGATTCGAAAGGACATCTCGCGATGCTCGCCACTACGACGGTCGAAACCGTCCTGCCCGCCCCACGCGATGTGGTCTACAAACTGTTCCGCGAACGCGACGGCCTCGATTCGGTTCTGCCCGTACGTGTCTCGCTCGTGCGACCCGGTGCGGACAGCCCCTCGGGTGTCGGAGCCCGCTACCACCTGGGACTTGCCGGCCTCGGCCCCACCGAGGAGACCATCGAACTGGTCCCCGGCCGCAAGATGGTCTACCAGGTCGTCGCGGGCCTACCGGTGAGGCGGCATGTCGGCACCATCACCTTCGCCGACGCGCCGAGCGGCACCCAGGTCGTCTACCGCATCGAATCCGAGCCCCGCCTGCGGGTGCCGGGACCGGTCCTGAAGCTGGTCCTCGACCGGCTCATCACCACCATGTTCGACGGCGCCCGCAAGGCCCTCGCGAACACCCCCGTCGCCGAGCAGCACTGACCGGGCGTCTCCCGACAGCCCGGGCCATTCCCACACCGCGAAGGAACCCACTCCCCCACATCGAAGGTGAGAACCATGCACACCACCATTGCGCACACCGATCCGTTCGACTCGGGCCACGCCGGCACCCGCTTGATGCGTGCCGAGTCCGTGATCCGCGGTCTGGGGATCGTGCAGATCGTGTACGGCTTGCTCCCGATGTACTTCCTGGTCGAAGGTCTGGTACCGGGCGATCGTCTGGTCACCGCGACGCTGAGCGCTGTCGGTGTCGTGCTCATCGGCCACGGTATCGGGACCATCGCAGCGGCCCGGAAATTGTTCAGCGACGAATCCACCCTGCTCGTCGAGGTAGCCCTCGACGGGTTGCTGGTCCTGATCGCGCTGGTCCTGTTGCTCAGTGAATGGCGCCACCTGACGACCGCGACGGGGCTGGTCATTCTCGCGGCGCTGGTGGTGTTCGCCGCCTCCGCGCTCATCACCGCCCTCACGCGCGTGTGGGTCTGACGGCCGCCGCTCCCGTCCACACCCGTAACCGTTTCGTCCCTTCGCATTTCCGGAAAGGTCCACCCACAAATGAAACTCAATGGCGCCCGAGTGCTGGTGACGGGCGCGACCGGAGGGATCGGCGAGGCCATCGTCGCCGCCTGCGCGGCGCAGGGGGCGAGTGTCATCGCCTCCGGGCGACGCGCCGACGCCCTCGAACCGATCGCACGCAGCGTCCACGCCGAGATGGTGACCGCCGACCTGTCGGCCGACCACGCGGTCGAGGGCTTGCTCGCCGAGGTCGGCGATCTGGACGTGGTCGTCGCCAATGCCGCGCTGCCCGGCATCGGTGATCTCTACGAGTTCACGCCCGAGCAGATCGATCGTGCGCTCAACGTCAACCTGCGTGCACCGATGCTGCTCGCGAGGCTGGCAGGTGAGCAGATGCTCGCACGCGGCCGCGGGCATCTGGTCTTCGTCAATTCCCTCTCGGGCAAGGTCGCCTCCGGGCAGGCATCGATCTACAACGCCACGAAATTCGGCCTGCGCGGCTTCGCGCTCGCCCTGCGTGAAGACATGCGCGGTCGAGGTGTCGGAGTGTCGAGCGTCTACCCCGGTTTCATCCGAGACGCCGGAATGTTCGCCAAAGCGGGCGCGACCGCGCCGGTCGGCGCCGGAACACGCTCCCCGGGCGATGTCGCGGCAGCGGTTGTGCGGGCGGTCGAACACGACATCGCCGAGATCGACGTCGCCTCGGCCGCGTTGCGGGCGAGCTCGGCGTTCGGGCTGGCCGTTCCGCATTTCGCGATGCACGTCCAACGCCGGCTCGGCGCGAAGGTCATGCACGACCTCGCCAGTGGGATGCGCGATCTCGACATGCGCTGAGCCCGCAGGCGTCGACGAGGATCGGACACGTGTCGCTCCTTGCCATCACATCACCCGACCACCTACGCTCGCTAAAGCAAATTATTCTGCTTTACTGAGGGTAGGTGATGGCATCCATGTCGAGTGATCTGTTCTCTCCCCTGACGCTGCGGTCGGGCTCGGTCTTGCCCAACCGCATCGCCAAGGCGGCGATGGACGAAGGGCTGGGCGCCTACGGGCAGCAACCGGACGAGCGGCTGGCCACGCTGTACCGGCGCTGGGGCGCGAGCGGCGCCGGTCTGCTGATCACCGGTAACGTCATGATCCATGCCGAGGCGCTGGTCGCCCCCGGATGTGTGGTGCTCGATGCCGATTCACCGCTCGAGCCGTTCACCGCATGGGCTCGAGCGGGCAAGGCAGCCGGGGCCGTGATGGTGATGCAGATCGGTCATCCGGGCCGTCAGATTCCCGCCAATCAGCCCGGTGTCGTCTGGGGTCCCTCCGATGCCGCGGTCGATCTGGGCATGTTCTCGAGCCGAATCGGCAAACCCGTCGCGATGACCACCGCGCAAATCGAGGCCACCATCGCACGTTTCGCGGTGACGGCGGCCCGCGCCGAGGAGGCCGGGTTCGATGGCGTGGAAATCCACGCCGCGCACGGCTATCTGCTGTCACAGTTTCTGTCCCCGCTGGTCAACACCCGCACCGACGAGTGGGGCGGCCCACTAGCCAACCGTGCGCGGCTGCTGCTCGAGGTGGTGCGTGCCGTGCACGCGGCGGTGTCGCCAGGGTTCGCGGTCGCGGTGAAACTCAATTCCGCGGACTTCCAGCGGGGCGGCTTCGACGCCGAGGACGCCGCCAGGGTGATCGACATGCTCGCACCGTTGGGTGTGGACTTCGTCGAACTGTCCGGCGGCAGCTTCGAAAGCCCTGCCATGGCAGGCCGGGCCGCCGACGGCCGCACCCGGGCGCGCGAAGCCTACTTCCTGGATCTGGCCACCGAACTGGTCGCCACCAGTCCGCTGCCGCTGATGTTGACCGGCGGCATCAGACGCCGAGAGACCGCGCGACAGGTGATCGACGCCGGTGTCGCCGTGGCCGGAATCGGCACCGCCATGGCGCTGAACCCCGAGCTTCCCCGCCGCTGGCGTGAAAACGACGGAGCCACAGCGGAATTGAAGCCGGTCACCCTGCCGCACAAGACGATCGCTTTCGCCGCCGGGATGGCGATGGTGCGCTACCAGATACAGCGGGTGGCTCGCGGCGGCGAGCCGCGCCCGGGTATCGGACCGATCCCGGCGCTGGTGCGCGACCAGCTCGGGGACCGGCGGGCGCTGGCGCGGTATCGGTCGTGGATGAACACCCGAGCCCGCTCGCACGGCGCCACCAACGCGGCGGCCAGGGCGGTGCCGTGAAACCACGGCAGGCACAACGGATTTGGGTGCAACGGAATTGGGCACAGCGCGGGCGCTCGGCCCGCGAAGGCAGACACGGAGAAACCGAATGAAGTTCGAGCATCGGGGTGGCATGCGGATCGGGTTCGATCTCGCGATCCCCATGGCCGACGGCATCAGCCTGTGCGCTGATGTGTACCTGCCCGAGACCGTCGGGCAGGTGCCGGTGATCATGACGATGGGTCCCTACGGCAAGGGCCGCCGGTTCCAGGACGAACCATATGCCTCGCGGTGGCTGGCGTTGGTCGCCGAGCACCCCGAGATCCTGGAGCACTCACCGTGTGAGTACCTGACCTACGAGACGGTCGATCCGCAGGTCTGGACCGCGGCGGGCTACGCGGTGGTGCGCGTGGATTCACGAGGCAGCGGCGCGTCGCCGGGACATCTGGAGATCTTCTCCGAACAGGAGACCCGCGACTTCTACGAGGCGATCGAATGGGCCGGTGTCCAGCCGTGGTCGAGCGGCAAGGTCGGCCTGTGCGGGATCTCGTACTACGCGATCAACCAGTGGCGGGTGGCCGCCCTGCAACCGCCGCATCTGGCGGCGATCTGCCCCTGGGAAGGGGCGGTGGACAGCTACCGGGACATGAGCCGTCACGGCGGCATCCTGTCGAATGTCTTCTACGAGCTCTGGTATCCCCTACAGGTCCTGTCGAATCAGCACGGCCTCGGCGACAACGGGCCGATCAACCCCTGGACCGCGGCGCCGGCCACCGGCGCCGAGACCCTCACCGAGCAGCAGCTGGCGGCGCGGCGCACCGACCCCCTGCCCGCCCTGCGCGAGCATCCCTTCGACGACGCCTGGCATCGGGCCCGCACCCCGGATCTGTCGAAGATCACGGTGCCGGTGCTCTCGGCGGCCAACTGGTTCGGCCAGGGCATGCACAATCGCGGCAACTTCGAAGGCTTCGCCGGGGCGGGCTCGGCCGACAAATGGCTGGAGATCCACCCCGGCCGCCACGAGGAATGGTTCTACCTGCCGCGCAGCGTCGCCCTGCTCCTGCGGTTCTTCGACCATTTCCTCAAGGGCGAGGACAACAGGTTCACCGACACCCCCCGCATCACGATGAGCCTGCCCGATCCCGACGGCGCGCTCTCCGAGCGAACCGCACAGCTGTGGCCGCCCGCCACGACGACCTGGTCTCCGCTGCACCTGCACGCCGACGGCGGCCTGGCCGAAAGCTCCTCGCCCGCAGGCAGGCTCGACTTCGACCCGGACGGGGCCGGTGTTACCTTCACCACCGCGCCGCTCGAGCAAGCGGTGGACCTCGTCGGTCCGCTGGCCGCCCGACTACAGGTGTCGACCACCGCGGCCGACGCCGATCTGGTGGTGACGGTGCGGGCGCTGCGTCCCGACGGCACGGAGGTCACCGTCGTCGGCTCCGCCGCCTCGGCGCAGCCGCTGTCGAGCGGATGGCTGCGGCTGTCGCAGCGCGCGCTCGATCCCGAACGCTCGCTGCCGTGGCGGCCCTGGCATCCGCACACCGGCGCACTCGAGGTGCGGTCGGGCGAGGTGTACACCGTCGACGTCGAGATCTGGCCGACCGGTATGCATCTGCCCGCCGGGTATCGTCTCGCACTCACGATCGCGGGCTCGGATTTCACCCGCGATGGTCAGCACCCCCTACAGATCTCGCTGTTCCTGCACACCGATCCCAATGATCGCCCCGCCGAGCGCTTCGCCGGAACGACGAGCCTGCACTTCGGCCCGGACCACGACAACCTCCTCCTCGTGCCCGAAACCCGAGCATGACCACAGCGAAAGGAAGCCAGCACATGTCGGCATTCGACCCGGAATCGATCGACGTCGTCGCGTGCGACGTCTTCGGCACCACCGTGGATTGGTACAGCGGAGTCCGCGACACCGCCGCCGAGGTCTTCGGCCCGCTCGGCGTCGATCTCGACACCGCCACCTTCGCCGACGACTGGCGAGCGATGTATCTGCCCGCCCTGGAGCAGGTGGAGTCCGGCGCCCGCCCCTTCGCCAATCTCGATGTGCTGCACCGGGAATCGTTGGATCGGCTACTCGACGGGCACGGCGTGGACCGGCTGGTCGGCAACGACGCGCGCGAACGTCTGGTGCGCGCCTGGCATCGGCTGCCGGCCTGGCCGGATGCCGCGGAAGGACTGGCGCGTCTGCGCGGACGCTATGTGGTCGCCACCCTGTCCAACGGCGGTCTCGCCATGCAGACCCGCCTGATGAAGACGACAGGTCTGCCCTTCGACTGCATTCTGTCCGCGGACATGATGCGCACCTACAAGCCCGCACTCCAGACCTACCGTGGCGCCGCGACTCTGCTGGACATGGACCCGGCGCGAATACTGATGGTGGCGGCGCACGGCTGGGACATCGACGGTGCACGCGGCGCGGGTCTGCGCACCGCCTTCCTCGAACGCCCACAAGAAAAGGGACCACACCGCAACGCCGACCGCGCGGACGACACGACCAGCGATCTGGCCGTCACCTCGTTCATCGACCTGGCACAACAACTGGGCTGCTGAGCCATGGACCGCGTGCCCGTTCGGATTCCGCGGCCGACAGGACCGTGAGATCCGATCGGGCAGGCTCACATCCGGGCGGCGGGCGGTGGTCAGAGCTGCGCTTCGGGCGCCGCGAGCAGTCCGATCGACGCGGCGGCGACCTCGTGCAGCACATCGGCCGAGGCCCCGGCACGCGACCGCACGTTGATTCCGTACGCCAGCATGGCCAGCATTTCGGCGCTGGCGTCCAGCGAGGTCCCCGGCCGCAGCTGCCCGGCGTCCTCGGCGACCGCCAACGCCCGGCGAAACGCGTCGCGCAGCCGCGCGTGATGCTCGTCCAGCGCCGCGGACACCTCGGGATCGTCGCGCTCGGTCCCGCCGTGCGCGTTCACGACCAGACACCCCCAGCCCGCGTATTTACCGGAGCTCCGGTAGTCGATGAGCGCGCTGAAGAAGTCCCGAACACCCGGCAGACCACGCCCGTCGGCGGCGAGCGCCTCGAACGCGGGCAGGGCCCGACGGTCGAGGTAGCGGCGCAGTGCCGCGCGGTACAGCTCACGCTTGTCCCCGAAAGTGGCATACAGGCTGGACCGATTGAGCCCGGTGGAACTCGAGACGTCCTGAATCGACGTCGCCGCGGCGCCGTTCTCCCAGAACAACCGCTCGACCTGCGCGAGCGCCCGGTCCGGATCGAAATGCTTGATATCGGCCACGCCGCATTCTCCCTTCATGGAACGACGATTCCAAGATAACTCTTGACAACCCATCGCCGCCGCATCAATCTTGAAATGATTGTTCCAAGATGCGTGAAAGGGGCTCGACCTCCTATGGCCGTCATTCTGCGGACACCCGACGAGCGATTCGCCGATCTGCCCGATTTCCCCTACCAGCCGCACTACGTCGACATCGGCGGGCTGCGCATGGCCTATATCGACGAGGGACCCGCCGACGCCGAGCACACCTTCCTGTGTCTACACGGTGAGCCGACGTGGAGTTTCTTGTACCGCAAGATGATTCCGGTCTTCACCGCATCCGGCGCCCGGGTGGTCGCCCCCGACTTCTTCGGGTTCGGTCGTTCCGACAAACCCGCCGACGACGCGGCCTACACCTTCGATTTCCACCGCGACAGCCTCATCGAGTTCATCGGCCGACTGGATCTACAGCGGATCACTCTCGTCGTACAGGACTGGGGCGGGCTGCTCGGCCTCACCCTGCCCGTGGAGCCGTCGATCACCCCGCGCATCACGCGGCTGCTGCTGATGAACACCGGCTTGGCCGTCGGCCGCAGCCCCGGGCCGGGATTCGACGCGTGGCGCGCCTATGCCGCATCGACCGACGACCTGGCGGTCGGGCGGTTGATCGCCCGCTCCGAGCCGCGCTTGACCGATGCCGAGGCCCGCGCCTACGACGCACCGTTTCCCGACAAGACGTTCAAGGCCGGGGTGCGGCGCTTCCCGCAGTTGGTGATGACCGAGCCCGACATGCCCGGAGTGCCGGTGAGCCGCGAGGCCGCGGAATTCTGGAGCGCACGGTGGAACGGTCCGACCTTCATGGCGGTCGGACACCGTGATCCGGTCCTCGGCCCCGCCGTGATGCAGTCGCTGGCCGCACTGATCAACGGCTGCCCACCACCGCTGATGCTCCTCGACGCCGGGCACTTCACCCAGGAGCACGGCGACACGATCGCCGCCGCCGCACTTGAGTACTTCCACACCCACTAGCCGCTCAGCACCCGCACAGGAGGTCGGCATTCATGCCCGAAGCAGTCATCGTGTCCGTGGCACGCTCACCCATCGGCCGGGCCGCGAAAGGGTCGCTGCGGGAGCTGCGGCCCGACGATCTGACCGCGCAGATGGTGCGTGCGGCGCTCGCGCAGGTGCCCGCGCTGGATCCGCACGACATCGACGACCTGATGGTCGGGTGCGGATCACCCGCGGGTGAGGCCGGATTCAATCTCGCCCGGGTGGTCGCCGTGCTGGCCGGTCTCGACGACGTCCCCGGCACCACCGTGCACCGCTACTGCGCCTCGAGCCTGCAGACGACCCGGATGGCGATGCACGCGATCCGCGCCGGCGAAGGCCACGTGTTCGTCTCCGCCGGGGTGGAGACGGTCAGCCGCTATCCGCGTGGCGCCGCCGACTTCTCCCCTGACACCACCAACCCGCTGTTCGCCGACGCGATCACCCGCACCGCGAAATCCGCTGCCGGAGGCCAGATCTGGTCGGATCCGCGTACGCGTGGCGAGCTGCCCGACGTGTACATCGCGATGGGGCAGACCGCGGAGAATGTGGCGCAGTTCGCCGGGGTGACCCGCGCCGAGCAGGACGCGTTCGGCGTCCGCAGCCAAAACCTCGCCCAGAAAGCGATCGCGAACGGCTTCTGGCAGCGTGACATCACCCCGGTCCGGCTGCCCGACGGCAGTGTCGTCTCCGCCGATGACGGGCCCCGCGCCGATGTCACCCTCGACCAGGTCGCCGCCCTCAAACCGGTGTTCCGGCCCGATGGGACTGTGACTGCGGGGAACTGTTGTCCCCTCAACGACGGCGCCGCGGCCGTGGTGATCATGTCCGACACCCGGGCCGCCGAACTCGGCGTGACACCGCTGGCACGCATCGTGTCGACCGGTGTGAGCGCGTTGTCACCCGAAATCATGGGGCTGGGTCCGGTGGAGGCGTCGCGGCAGGCGCTGCGGCGGGCCGGAATGAGCATCGCCGACATCGACCTCGTCGAGATCAACGAAGCCTTCGCCGCGCAGGTCATCCCGTCCGCGCGCGAGCTCGGCGTCGAGATGGACAAGCTCAATGTCAACGGCGGAGCCATCGCCCTGGGTCACCCGTTCGGCATGACCGGGGCCCGCATCACCAGCACGCTGGTCCACTCGATGCAGTTCCACGACAAGCAGATCGGGCTGGAAACCATGTGCGTCGGCGGCGGCCAGGGCATGGCCATGGTCCTGGAACGGCTGTCGTGATGCTCTGCCAACCAGGCACGCGGTTCACGGCAAACGACCACTAGGAGGAACACGGTATGGAGCGTGACGCGCTGATCGCGGCACACGAGGCAGCAGGACGATACGTCGACGTCGGCGGGGTGCGCACCTTCGTGCGCGAGGAGGGAACCGGCGAGGTCCCCGTCGTCTGTGTGCACGGTGTTCCGGTGTCGAGTTATCTGTGGCGTCGCGTGCTGCCCGCACTGGCCGACCGCGGGCTGCGCGGGATCGCTCCGGACCTGCCCGGTCTCGGATTGTCGGACCGGCCAACCGATTTCGACTATTCGTGGACCGGTCTGGGGCGGCACCTGGGAAATACGCTGGACGCGTTGGGAATCGAGCGCTGCCACCTGGTGGTCCACGACATCGGTGGTCCCGTCGGGTTTGAGGCCGCCGCACAGCGGCCCGAACGCGTCGCCTCGTTGACGGTGCTCGACACCATGGTCGAAGCCCATACGTTCGTGAAACCGTGGCCGATGCGCCCCTACGGCATTCCGGTGCTGGATCGGCTGTGGCTCGCGGGCTCCAAACAGCAGCCGATCTTCCGGCTGGTGATGCGGCGCGTCGGACTTGCCCCGCACACGACGGTCTCCGGACCCGAGATGGACGTCCACCGAACACTGCTCACCCGAGGTGACGAGGGCGAGGCGTTCCTGCGGATCATGCACTCCTTCCAGACCACTCGCGCCAAAACCGCGCTGTACACCGCGGTCGTGGCCGATCGCCGCTACCCGGTCCAGGTGCTGTGGGCCGCGGACGATCCGGCCATTCCCCTGCAACACCACGGCCGATACGCCGCGAGGGTGGCCCATCTCGACGCCCCGGTCGTGTTGCCCGGGCGGCATTTCTTCCCCGAGGACAGCGCCACCCAGATCGCCGATCACATCCGCGACCTCGCCGCACGGGCCCACTCGGCCACCGAAACGGAGACCACCTGATGACCATGCTCGAACCGACCACGGCCCTGCGCCCGATACCGGAATTCGAAGACGTGCACGAGATTTGGCCACGCGGCGACCGCCTGCAGGCTATCCGTGAGGCGGCGGGCGAATACCGGCAGCGGTTTCTGACCCAAGGGCAGGTGCGGGCCATCCGCAGTGTCGACATCGCCGCGGCCCCGTACCCGTCCCGCTTCGCATTCCAGGGCTACTCGCTGCACGTCAATCCGGTGATGAGCATCGTCAACCGGATGATGGTGATCCAGTTCGACGGTTTCGACGGCAAACTCAAGACACTGGTGTGGGAACCGACCGTCGCCGCCGGATCGGCGGAGGCACCGTTCTACAACAAGATCGAAAAGCTCGGCAATGCCGTGCGCGCCAGCCGATTCTTCGTCAAGTACTACAACGACCCCCACACGGTGCTGCCCAGTCTGGGGCTCAGCAACGCCGATGTCGACTACGTCAGCTTCGACCACCTGCACGTGCAGGACGTACGGATGATCATGGGCAGTGACACGCCCATCGAGGGCGAGGCCACAGCGCGCGCACCGATGTTCCCGAACGCGAAACTGCTGGTGCACCGCAGAGAACTCGGCACTTTCGAATCGATGCACCCGATGCAATGGGCGTGGTACGTCAAGGACGGGATGGCCGGTGTCCCGCCCGAGCGGCTCGAGATCTTCGACGGCGATGTCGAACTCGGCGTGGGCGTGAGCCTGCTGTGGACTCCCGGCCACACCGACGGCAACCATTCCCTGTGCGTCAATACACCCGACGGGGTGTGGGTCTCCTCGGAGAACGGGATGGCCGCCGACAGCTGGCAGCCGGACCTGTCGAAAATCCCCGGCATCAAACAGCAAGCCGAGTTCTACGGCCGCGAAGTGGTGCTCAATGCGAACACCCTCGAAGACAGCCTCGATCAATACGATTCCATGATCAAGGAGAAGACGATGGCATCGCGCTCGCCGCGCGATCCACGCTGGCTGCAGGTGGTGCCGTCCTCGGAATGCGTGTCGTGGAAGCGACAGTGGCCGCTGATCCCGACTTTCACCCACGGCGGCCTGAACTACGGCACGATCGTCGCGCCTGATCGGCACGTCCGATGAACGACTGACCGAGCCGATAGCCGACCGCGTCGATTGCGGGCGATGACCGCGAGACGGAAACACACCGAACGGTCGAGAGCCGGTTCGCAACGGCTCCGCGTCTCGATGACACGGCCTAGTGTTTGCGCCATGAGCGACGCCGAGGCGCCTATGTTCGATGCGGGACAAACCCGATTCGACGACAACCCAGGGCATTCGCGTGAGGTCGGGCAAGTCGTCCGGCGAGCTCGCCGGACGTTGCTTGCCGCGAACCTGGCCGGATTCGTTTTGGCCGCAGCGCAATTGGTCGTCTACGGCGGCGGGCCCGTTGGGCCATCCGTCGCAGAGACGGCGGGTCTGGTCGCGGCCATCGCCCTGTACACGCTTTGTGCGGTCGCGGTTGTGGATCTGCGTGGACGGCGTCGTGTCTCACGAGTGACCGCATGGATGCCGCAGCGTCGATCACCGTCGGCAGCCGAACAGGTAGCGGTTTTGCGGGTGCCGTGGTCGACAACGCTGGACGTTCTGATCGGATGGCTGATCGCCGTGATCATCCCCCTCGCCGTCTACACCGGGCTCGGATACGGGGCGACGGCGGTCGTGCGCGCCTTGGTCGCGAGTCTGCTGTCGAGCCTCACGGCCTCATCGTTGTCGTTTCTGCTGCTGGAACAGGCCACTCGGCCACTGACCCGGTTGGCGCTGGCAGGTAACGCGCCGACCGAGGCCACCACGATCGGCCTGCGCCTGCGCCTGCTGCTGGCCTGGATGTTGACCGGCGCCGTGCCTGTCGTGCTGCTGGCCACCGCGCCCACCGGCCCGTCGGCCCGAGGGCATACAGCCGTGTCGGTCGCCTCGGTCGTGATTGCCTGTGTCTCGATTGCCTGGGGCGTCGCGGTCACCTCCGCGATGGCGCGCACACTGATCGAACCGGTCACCCGTCTTCGGTTGGCCCAACATCGCGTTCAGGACGGCGATCTGTCCGTTCATGTGCCCGTCGAGGATGCGGGCGAGATCGGCATGCTGCAGGCCGGCTTCAACCACATGGTGCACGGCCTGGCGGAGCGTCAGCGGTTGCACGACCTGTTCGGCCGTCACGTAGGCATCGAGGTCGCGCGCGCCGCGCTGGCCGACGGCGTCCACATGGGCGGCGAAAGATGTTCGGCAAGTGTGCTTTTCATCGACCTGATTGGATCCACCGCCTTGGCTCAGCGTCTCGAACCCGAAGCAATGGTCGTCATGCTCAACGATGTTTTCGCCGCGGTCGTCGCCTGTGCGAGTGCCGAGGGCGGCTGGGTCAACAAGTTCGAAGGTGACGCGGCACTGTGCGTATTCGGCCCGCCCGGCGACCACGCCGGGCATGCCGCCGCCGCACTGCGCACCGCCCGCGCACTACGCAGGAGCTTGATCACTCTGCGACAGCGGCATCCCGACCTCGACGCAGGGATCGGCGTCTCCACCGGCGTAGTGTTCGCCGGCAACATCGGCGCCGCCGACCGCTACGAGTACACCGTCATCGGCGACGCGGTGAACGAGGCAGCGCGACTGACCGAACACGCCAAAGCGATACCCGAGGGCGTACTCGCCTCCTCCCTCACGATCACCGCCGATCCTGCCGAGGCCCGTCACTGGCAGTTCCATCGCGCCCTGCAGCTACGCGGACGGACAGCCGAAACTCTCGCCTATGTTCCCCTGACCGCCCATTGCGCAGATTGATTTCGATCTGCCTTTCACCCCCGCTGGTCACTTCTCGGTTGTAAGCCCCCAGCGGCAAGTCTGGTCACGCGAAAAGTGAGCAACTGCGACTTGAGGTTCCCCCGCTTTCTCGGAAGGGATACCTCGCGCGGACCCTCTTGAATCGTGCCATCTGCTGAGCGCTTCATGCAGACAAGGACAAGCATTCGACGCTGCCAGCGAGTCAGAGGCCCTATGGGAGAAGCTCTACGAGATCGATACAGCCCTGCACGGCCCGAGCCTAGAGCAGGCCCAACCGACCCTCTTCAAAATCGCGGCGATGCTATAACCCTCCCATCGCGCCGACGTCAGCGGGAGTGGCCATTCAACGACCGCCTGGCGCTTTGCGACTATTCAGGGCGAAATCGGCTTCGATCACCAACTTTCCAGCAAGAAACCGCTGGTCAGTCCTGTTCCCATCTATCTGGTCAGTCCTGTTCCCATCTATATCGTGTGGGCCGCGACTTCGTCGTCGATCCGCTGCCCGGCCCTGCGTATCTGCTCCACGGCCAGCCCGTAATACCTGTGGTCCAAGCGATTGCTGCGGCGGTGGCCAGGGTCAGGCATCAGGCTTGTTCCGGCCTGCACCGACCGGCGGCGAGGCAGCGTGCCGCGTAGCTGGCCAGTCAGTGAGCACAGGACATCCGCTAGCCGGGCCAGGGTGGCGGGAATCTGGCCCGGCTGCGGTCGGTCGTCGGTCGATGGCTCAGATGAGGTCGGCCTGCTGCAGCAGCTGGTCGAGGTAGGTGCCTTCGATCTTCTTCAGTGCCGCCTTCTCGATCAGTTTGCCGCCGAAGGGCAACGGGATCTCGCTGAGCGGCTTTCGATCGTTGAGGTAGTACAACGCCTGCAGCAGGACCCGCACATCGAAGGACGAACCGAAGACCTCCGGGACCGCCCGGTCGACGTCCAGCAGCGTGTACACGGCCTCCATGGCAGTGCGTACCGAGTACTCGGTGGTGAAGACGGTGTCGCGTTCGGTCTCGGCGAAGTTGCCGATGAATGCCAGGTTCTGCGATCCGTCCGGGACCACCTTCGGCCGGTCGCCGAGCGCGCGCGGCATGAAGTACGACGAGATGTAGGGCATGTTGCACGGCACCGTATTCGCCGAATTGCGGGCCAGGTCATCGATTTGGTCGACCGGCACACCGATGTGGTACAGCCATTCAGCGGTCAGTTCGGCGCCCGTGCATTCGCGGATCGTCTTCTTCACGTAGTCGCCCGGTTTGTCGGAGAACAAGCCGTAGAGCCACACCACGAGCTGCCGGGCGGGGTCCTGCGCGGCGAAATGCGGCTGGCGGCTCATGGTGAACCCGTAGAGCCAGCTCGAGTCCTTGATGCTGCAGGGGCCGCCGGTGATGATCTTGCCGCCGCGCGGGTCCCGCCCGGTGATCTTTTCGATGTAGGGCGCGATCTTGTCGTCGGTCAGTGTGACCGTCGCCGAGATGGTCCAGTTCGCCTCGGGGATGTTCTCGCTGAACTTCTCCGGATAGCCGAACGCACGGTCGCGGGTGGCCATCGTCTTCCAGAGTTTCCAGGCGCCGCCGCGGTCGGTGACCACGGGTGCGGGGGTGTCGTTGTCGCCGAAGGTCGAGCTCTCGGTGATCGATCCGTTCGTGATGATGACGAGGTCCTCCGGGGCGACGGCGACTTTCTCGGTCGTACCGTCGTTGCCGAGTCCGGCCGAAGCGGCGGCTTCGCCAGCGGTGCCGCCGGTGGTGGCCCCGACCAGCAACTCGAGCTCGGTCACGGTCTTGCGGCCGCCGGCGTCGGTGACCAGGACATCGAGCACCTGGGTCGCGTTGCGGAACACGACGCCTTCGGATCGCAGATGCGCGACGAGCGGTTCGATCAGCGATTCGTATTGGTTGTACTGCGCGAACCGCAGCGAACTCAGATCGGCGAGGGCAGCGATGTGGTGCACGAAGCGCAGCAGGTAGCGGCGCATCTCCATCGCCGAGGCCCACGGCTCGAACGCGAACATGGTCGCCCAGTAGAGCCAGAAGTTCGACGCGAAGAACTCCTCGCCGAAGAATTCGTCGATGCGCTTGTCGTCGAGGTCCTCTTCCCGGGTGAGCGCGAGGTGCAGAATCTCCTGGACCGCCCGCGGCGTGAGAGTGAGATCGCTCATCTTCTCGATGCGCTGACCGCGATCGTGGATCGCGCGGTTGGGATTGGTGGACGGGTCGGCTTTGTGGATCCAGTACATCTCGTCGAGCACCGAGGCGTCCGGGGTGTTCAACGACGGTACCGAGCGGAACAGGTCCCAGAGTGTCTCGAAATGGGCTTCCATTTCGCGTCCGCCGCGGATGATGAAGCCTTTGTGCTCGTCGAGCAGGCCGTCGCAGCTGCCGCCGGGGATCGTCAGCTCCTCGTAGACGGTGATCGCCTTGCCCGTGACCCCGCCGTCGCGTATGAGGAACACGGCTGCCGCCAGACCCGCGAGACCACCGCCGACCAGGTGCACCTTGCGGTCGCCCGGCCACTCGCGCTTCGGTGGCCGGGCGAACGCCTCGAAGTTTCCGTTGGATCGATACATACAGGTCTCCTGACAGTGTCGACGGATATGTAACTAGATAGTCGCTAGATGGCTGTTCTTTTTCTCGCGTTGCAGCAAAGCCGTTGCAGAACCGCATCGTTAGCGGTCAGTTCGGTCGCGATTCGGCCGAGAGGCGATGTTGCTGCAAATCAACTCGTGGTTCGGATGCTGCTCCGATAGGCCGCTCCGGGCAAGAGAACGGCCGAGGCCGAGCGACAACGGACCGGCACCACCCCATCGATCCATCCCGCAGACGCCCTGCCTGGCCTTGCTCGACACAGGGCCAGAACACCCGCCTCGACCTCCCGGCGCACCACAACGCCGTGGTCCACAGTCCGGGAGGTCGAGGGCGCCGAGTTCATACTCAGTTCGATGGTCGACTACGCGCGCGTTGCGACGATGCCTATGCCCTGAAACTGCTTGCGAGCTTCTCCTTCTTCTCACGGAAGGCCTGCTTGTGCTGTTCACGCTTCTCGCGGAACTCTTGCTTGTGCTGTTCACGCAGCTTCTTGCGGGCTTCCTTCTCAGCGGCCCGCGCGGCCTCGTCGGCCGCTTGCAGTTCGGCCTCGACCACCACGGTGGGTTCGCGGTAGACCCATCCGCCCAGGTCCGCTATCGCCCGGTCGAGGACTTCGGGTGTGTACTCGACCAACTCGATGAGCAGCGCGGTCCGCCCGGGCTGGACATACCGGGAGAACAACTCGATTGCGCCGTCCGACTCGTCGGCGCGCGCTGCATCGCCAACACCGCCGGTCAGCGCTCCCAGACTCCCGCCGAGTAGCACCCCCAGCGGGCCGCCGAGCACCCCGACCAGTGATCCGGCCAGGCCGCCTCCGACAGTCGCCAAGCCCTCGAAATCATCAGCGCCGTCGCGAAGCTCGAACCGCCCGTCCGGGGTCCGGCTCAGCACAGCGGCGGAACGGAGCTCGAGGTTGCCATTGGTGGCTGCCAGCTCGATGGCGTTGATCCCTGCATTGATCCTGCTGTCGTCGGCGAAGGTAATGAGCGCCGTATTCTCTTCCATTTCTGCCTCCGTCAATAAGGTCGAACCGAATGGGGAACATGTCTGCACACGGAAATGATCGCAGTGGGCGATAGCATTTCCAGCACGTATTCAGCGCTGAACCGTGCCTGCAATCACTTTGTGGAACGGTCGAACCGATCTCCAGGATCGGTCTCGGACGAGGGTGGACAGTGTGGGGTTTGGGATTCCACTCCGTGTTCTGTGGCCGACTACTTCCGAGGTCCCCCGGTCACGTCCTCAATGGTTTTCTTGGCCGTGTTCGCGGCGTCTTTCAATCCTGCTTCGAGGTGATCGCGCTTGACTTCTGCTTCCTCGGCCCTGGTCTTTGCCTTGCCGCGCGCTTCCTCGGCTTTGCTCTTCACCTGCTCGGCCTTGCCTTTGAGCTTGTCTTGGAGCGACATTTCGAAACCTCCGTTGTAGCGATGGGATCGGAAAATCAATTACTCAAACGAAGCTACCGGCCGGAATTAATATCAGCAAGCCGTTCTCTGACATTCTCCAAAATGACAAAATATAGTCGATGCGGGCTGTTGTTTTGACGAAAACTCGAGCTGGACAGAACCTCGGTGTCGAAAATCACGACGGGTAAAATTCTCCAATCGATCAATTTCCACGACTCGCCGACACGGCAAACACCCCGGTCAGGTGACCATTTTGCAGGCTGCTGTCACAATCGAGAAATATGCGAGGGATTTTCCGTTAGATTTCCAATGGTGCACTGATGCCAGTCGAGAGATATTAGGCAGGTAATGCATTACGCGATTTGAAATCACCGGTGAACCGACCAAGGAGGCAGGACATGAACTCTCGTCGACTATTCCTCGTGCTGGCATGCACGACGGTCGCCGCGGTGACCGGTTGTTCCGGCGGAACCGATGCTCGGGTCGGACCGCCCACGCGGACCTCCGCGGTCGTCGTCGGTGTCGACGAGCGTGCGCTACCCCTACCCGGCGTCGAGAACGCGCGTGACGTGGGTGGTTATCGCACCGTCGATGGTCGGCAGGTCCGGACCGGCCTGGTCTACCGCTCGGGTGAATTGTCCACAGCCAGCGACCCGGCCTTGGCGTACCTCACCGGCCATGATCTGAAATTCGACGACGACCTGCGCCTGCGATCCGAGATCGCCAAGGCCCCGGACCGCGTGGCGGCGGGGGCCGCCTACCGCAATGTGGATGTCGTGGGCCAAGCCTCGCCGGAGGTAATCGCGTCCGCCCAGAACGCGGGGCCCGACCTGTACCGAGCCTTCATCACCACACCCGGCGCGAACGAGGGATTCGCGGCGATCCTGCACGACATCATCGACACCACCGCCGGCACCGTCCTCTATCACTGCAGCTCGGGCAAGGACCGTACCGGCTGGACCACCGCCGTATTGCTGACCGTTCTGGGCGTCGACCGCCAGACCGTCTACTACGACTTCCTGCTATCCAACTACTACCGCGATGCGGCTCCCGGCGACACCGCCAACGGAGTCGTGGCGACCGCGCTGGACGCCGCGTTCGATCAGGCGGACCAAAGCTACGGCAGCTTCGACAACTACGTCCGAAACGGCCTGAAACTCACCGACGCCGACGTCGCCGCACTACAGGCGAAAATGCTGTCCTGAGGAGAAGTTCACTCCCCGGGCGCGAATGAGACGTTCATGGGTGAGATCAGTTCGTGGTGGCGTCCGCTTGTAGCAGGCGCGCGACCCGAGCGGCGGTCAACGTGATTGCCTCGGTAGGGTTTTGCGGATCGTATCCGGTGAGATCGGCGATCCGAGACAGCCGGTAGGTGACCGTGTTGCGGTGGATGTGCAATGCCTCGGCCGTCGGGTTGAGCGCATAGTTGTTGCGGGCGAACATGTCATAGGTCTCGGTCAGTATCGGCTGGTCGTCGAGCGAGTCGACCAGGTGCGCCAGTCGGGTACGGGTCTGGGGGTCGGTGGCGATCGCATACTCGAGCATGAATCGCTCACGGCGGCAGACGATCTCACCGACGTCGAGGGCGCGACACAGCTCGGCGACGGTACGTGCTTCCACGAACGCCTCCGGCAGCCCGGCCACCGGGCCTGCCGCCACGCCGAGCCAGAACCGCGGCAGCGTGTCACGGACCGCGTGCACTCGCCGATCGAGATCGTCGATCGCGGCCTCGGCGGAGACATCGCGGCCGAGGGGCAACAGTGCCGTCCAGCCGCCGACATCGGCACGCACCAGAGCAGCCGCCGTGTGCGGGAAACGCTGGCGCAGATTGCTCACCGTGAGCGGAGTCGGGTCAGCGGCGCAGGCGACCACGACGAGATAGCCCTCGGCGACGCGGACCCGAGGATCGGCATGCATGCCAACGTTGTAGCTGCCGGTCAACAGGGCATCGACCAGCTCGTGGCGACGTTCGAGTTGTTCCCAGGCCGGGAACGCGGTGAAGTCGGCGCAGGCGACAGCGATGCGGGTGGCCACGATCGCGCTGTAGCGCGACAACGCCGGCGCATGGTCGAACATCAGCCGCCGAGTCGGTTCGTTCGCCGCATCGGCCAATCGGTTCCACACGTATTCGACAGCGCTCGAGCGGATGTCGAGCAGATCTTCCAACGTGCGTCCATCCCGCACCGCTGCACGCGCCGCAGCGACAATGGGAGCCAGAGCGGTGTCGGAGGGATCCGTGCCATCGATGAACAACGCGAACAACAGATCGATGTGCAGATGGGCGCTTATCAGGAAATCAGCGGCTCTCAGGTCGACCGCCTCGACGGACTCCACGTCGGACGGATCGATGGTGTCGACGAGCCGGTGCGCGGCAGCCCGCAACTCCGCCAACATGACCCGCGCCTGTCGGTCCGCCAAGGATTTCATCCTTCCACGCACTGCAGAACGTCTACGGGGTGACGAATCGGAACGTAACAGAACCTTCCCACCCGGCCTGGTCAGCCGGACGTCGTGTCGACACCCCGCACGAGAAAAACGCCGCGGGCCGTGACAACACACCATCGATTCGGCACTTCAGTGCGTTGATCATGCTCGGTGGGCAAACCTACGAAATGGCCGACAACGACGAACCCAAGGATCCTCCACGCCGTGGGAGCAGTCGGCAGGAACCACCGAGCGCAGAGTTCGAGATCGTGATCGCCGAAGGCGCCGAGGTTGAGCGCTGGCGCGACGCTTCGGTCCGTTCACCGTGTCGGTGTCCAACTTGTCCGTCGGTTCGGGTGTCGTTGTCATCGGTTCCTCACAGGCTCACCTGGCCCGCGTCAGCACCCTTTCGGGTCCGGACACTCGGTCCGGTATCCGGCCGGTTATCCACGACGCACCAGCGGAGGGGCCGGCGATCTCCGTGGGGGGTTCCCGTTGCCTTTCGGCCACCGGCATTGGCTTTTCGTGTCGATGTGAGGGCTCACGACACCCTTGACCGATTGTTATCGAGTGACGCTTGACGTGTCGGCCTCATCGGTGGTGTTGTTCGGTCCGGCTTTGGCGATGGCGCGAACGGGATCGGCGTGGATCAGCGGGCGATGGTGGAATACCGCTATCGGGCGGTGTGTGAAGTCTTGGGCGGCTCCCCGATCGGTGAGGTCGCGGCCCGGTTCGGAACGTCGCGGCAGTCCCTGGACACCTGGCGTAACCGGTTCCGGCAGGAGGGCATAGCGGGGTTGGCGGATCGGTCACGGCGACCGCGGACCAGCCCGGCTCGCGTCGCTACCGATGTCGAGGCGCTGATTTGCCAACTGCGGCAGGAGCATCCACGCTGGGGTGCCCGCAGGATCAGTTACGAGCTGGCCAGGCGCCACGATATCCCGGCGCCGGCGCGAGCAACCATACACCGGATCCTGGTCCGCAACGGGTTGGTGAATCAACAAGTCCAGCAACATAAACGGGTATATCGACGTTGGCAGCGGCAGGAACCGATGCATCTGTGGCAGCTCGACATCGTCGGTGGTGTGCCCTTGGCCGACGACCGCTCCTGCAAGCTGATCACCGGCATCGACGATCATTCACGTTTCGTTGTCATCTCCACGGTGCTGGCGACGCCGTCGGCCCGCGAGGCTGTTGGGCGCCGCCACCGAGGGTGGCGGTGCCGTTCTGCAGACCGGTGAGTCCACCGGCCAGATCGTTGGCACCCGAGGCGAGCTGCCCGGCGCCCGCGGCCGCGGCGCCGACGCCCGGCACGAGTTGCCCGGACAGGCCGGTGGCCAGAGTGTCAGCGCCGGTGGCGAGTTGGTTGGTGCCCGCATACAGTTTGTTCGCGCCGTCGGCGGCGCGCGCAGCCCGGTTCCCGCGGAGTCGACACCGGCGAGCACGGTGGTGGCGGCTTGGGTGGCGAGGCTCTTGCGGACGGCGTTCTCGATCGAGGTCATGATCCGGGCGCCGGTGGTCGAAGCCATGATGGTGTTGTTGTCGTTGTAGGTGACCTCGATACGGGCCGGGGTCGCGGTGGGCTGGGAGATCCCGGCGATGGTGCGGCTGAAATCTCGGGGAATCGACACCACGAAGTAGTAGCGGCCCGAGCGCAGCCCCGCCGTGGCGTCGGTCTGGTCGACGAGGTGGAAGTCGACGGGTTTGCTGTCGAGCAGTTGCGCGACCACCTTGTCCCCGGCGGCGAGCCGACCAGCGTGCTGCGCATGTGCGTGGGAAATAGCTCTGCCCCGTAGGCGCGTGCGACGGTGCCATGGATACTGGCACTGAGCCCGGTGAGGAAGCCGAATAACACAATCAGCTCGGGCTGGTGGGCGAGTCCGAACGCGAACCCTGCCACAGCGACCGCTACCGCAGTCACGATGACGAGGGTTCGTCGTTGAACCCTGTCCGAGAGCAGCACCAGCACCGCCGGGCCGAGGGGAAATCCGAGAGCAGACAACGCCGAATAGGCAAGGGAATCCACCAGGTCGATGCCTTTAGCCAGAATCGCGAGCGGCGCGATCGAGGAAAACCCGTAGACACCGACAGTCCCCAACATTTCCATCAGCCCCACGAGGGTGATCCGTCGCCGCAGTTCCCCACGACCGAACGCCGGAACCCATCCTCGTTCTGTGGGCGCGCTTTTCGTAGCATCGCCGCGGAGCGGGTCGGCCTTGGCAAGGATGTCGCTGATGATGCGCACGGCTTCGTCGTCGCGGCCCCGGGTGGCAAGCCACCGCGGCGATTCGGGCAGCCCTTGGCGCATAACCCACACCAACCCCGCGCCCAATGAGGCACTGACAAGCATCCATCGCCAACTGTCGATGCCTGCGATCTGGTGTGGAAGTGCGGTGGCGAAGATGTCGGCCACTGGGACCGCGAGCATGCCAAAGGCATACGACCAGGCCATGAGCCTGCCGCGGTGGCGCGAGGGCAGCAATTCGGTGAGATAGCTGTCGACCAACGCCAGTTCGGCGCCCAGCCCTATTCCGACCAGCAGACGCACCACCACCATGCTGGTTTCGTTATCGGCGGTAGCGCACAGCAACGACAACACCGCGTAGCTGATCAGGTTGATCTGGAACATTCTCCGACGGCCGAACCGGTCTGCCAGTGGCGTCAACAGCAGTGCGCCCAGAAATTCACCGGCGAAGGGCGCGGCGACAATTGCCGCTTTCCACGAGGAGCTGAGATTCCATTCCGTGGGTAGCAGCGGCAACATCAGTGTGCCGACTGCGATTTCGTAGAAGTTGAAAAACGAGCCGATCCCCACCAGTGCCACGACTCGGCGATGCCAGGGTGTTACGTCGATACGGTCGAGGGCGTGCAGGGCCGACTGCACGTCCGCCGTGGGCGGTGTCAGGTTCTCTGTCACTGGATCTCACTGGAAAGGGATCGGCGCGCTACCCACGGTGTCCCGATCTGAACGACTACGGGACGCACCTATTCGAGGTGTGCCGACACGACGGAGTAATGCTGCTGGTGCGGTGGCCGGTCAGGCGCGTTCGTAGATGCCGATAGCCTTGCCACGTGCAAGGACGTGGCCGTCGATCGCGGACATGACCCTGCCGAGCGTGGCGCCCTCACCGAGCCCTGTGACACGGTCGAGGGCGAAGAGCTGAAAGACATAGCGGTGCGGGCCGTGCCCCGGGATCGGCCGTGGTCCGGCGTATCCGCGGCGCCGAAACGCCCCGGTACCGATCGTCATCGCGATCGAGGAGTCTTCATGGGCCACTTGGGTGGGACCGATATTGATGGCTCCTTCAGGCAGTGCGGTGCTACGGGGGTTTATGCCGGTGACTACGCCGTGCACGATCGGGCGCGGCAGTGGCACGTCGGGGTCCTCAATGACAAGGACGAGCTCGGCGGCATTGGTGGGAACGCCGCTCCAATTCAGTGGTGGCGAGATGTTGTCGCCCACACCGACTCCTGCGTAACGCACGGGGATCGCCTCGCCGTCGGTGAAGGCACTGCTGGTCAGGGCAATCGTCTCGGGTGCCTGCTGGACGGCAGGGTGGTACCAGGCGGTGGAGTCGATGCCGGCACGGACCGGTCGTAGTAGGCGGGCAATCAGGTGTTTGGCCATGGGAACTCCGTGTGGGTCGGGGCTTGTTGACAGGTGCGACCTGCCGACGAACCCATACGCGTGGTGCTCGAAGCAAAGTCGCTGCGGCACACACGAATTGCTTGTGAGGCAGCGGTGGATCGAGCTCGGAACCGCGGCGCCGCGCTATCGGGCGTGGGCGGATCGCACAGGGTTCGCCGTCGATGTCGGCTAATTCAGGCGTTGGTGCTGCTGTCGACCGGGATTGCGCCCGAGCGCAGCACATCGAGCAGTTCGATGGGCAGGTAGCCCTGTTCGGCCAGACGAGCCAGAACACCGCCGCTGGAAAGGATTTCCTGGATCATCGGGGGGAGTGGCGCGGTCCGACCGGACACGTCGCTGGTTTCGTTGCGGTACTGCCCGGTGCTGATGTCGAAGCTGCCGATATCGCCGTCCTCGAACAGTTCGGTGACACCGGGCGCGGTCAATGCGGGCAGTCCGGCGTTGATCGCGTTGCGGAAGAACAGCGAGTTGAACTCCTCGGCGATGAGCGCGGCCACGCCGAGGTGGCGAAACAGCTGCGCTACCGGCCGTGACGAGCCGACTCCGAAGTTTCGTCCGGCGATAACGATATCGCCGGGCTTCACGAGATCGGTCCAGCCGGGCCGGATTTGGTAGAAGATGCTCTTGGCGGCTTCGGGGATCTCGAGTTTCATGGCGAAGGCCGGGTAGAGTGCGTCGGTGTCGATCGAGTCGCCGAAGACCCAAACGCGGCCAGTGATGGTGGTGTTCATGCGGTGACGCTCCGGGGATCGGTGATGTAGCCGGTGATGGCGGAAGCGGCGACGGTGGCCGGGGAAGCCATGTAGATCTCGGCCTCGGTGCTGCCCATACGGCCGGTGAAGTTGCGGGTGCTCGAGGTCAGGCAGACCTCGCCGGACCCGATGACGCCCATGTGGTAGCCGAAACAGGCGCCACAGGTGGAGTTTGTGACCACACCGCCCGCATCCGCAATGTCTTGTAGGTAACCCAGCCGCATGGCGTCGCGGTAGACCTGCTGGGAGGCCGGAGTGACCAGTAGCCGAGTGCCGGGGGCGACGGTCTGGCCGCGCAGAATATCGGCGGCGATACGCAGATCGTCGAGCTGGCCGTTCGCGCACGAGCCGATGAACGCCTGATCGACTTTGCGGTGTTCGATTTTCGAGACCGGCACGCCGTTGTGGGCGACGGTGCCGGGGCGTGCGACATACGGTTCGAGCTCGGAAAGGTCGATCGTGCGCACGTCTAGATACTGAGCGTCCGGGTCGGCATCGGCGGGCTGGTAGTCCTCGACGCCGCGCTCGGCCAGGAACCGCGCAAGCACGTCGTCGACCCCGAAAGTGGCGAAGTCGGCGGAGATCTCGGCAGCCTGGGTGGCGATGGTTCGCCGGTCGTTGAGCGGGACGCTGCTCAATCCGGGGCCACCGAACTCAAGATTCTGGTTGGTCGCGTTGCCGTAAGTATCGGCGATGTGCAGGAAGACATCCTTGCCGCTGATGCCAGTCGGCAGCGTCCCGGTCAACTCGTAGCGGATGGTCGGGGCGACCTGGTACCAGGTGGAGCCGGTGCACAGGATGGAGTAGACCTCCGCGGGGCCCATACCACGTGCGGCGGTGTTGTAGGCGCCGCCGGCACAGGTGTGGGAGTCGGTGCAGGCGAGGACCTCACCGGGGCGGGCAAGCCCGTTCTCGGCGATCACCTGGTGGCAGATGCCGTGGCGGCCGACGTCGAAGAATTTCTCAATCCCGAAGTCGGAGACGAACTTTCGCGCTTTGAGGCCGCCTTCTGCGTCCTTGAGTGACGGGGCGGGCACCGCGTGGTCCATGATCACTGCGACCTTGTCGGGGTCGTGGATACGTGAAGGTGGGATCCACAGTGTCGCGAACTGCAAGTCGATCATGACGCACATGTCCACCTCGACGGTGACCAAGTCGCCGGGGCGTACCTGTTTGACACCCGCTTTGCGTGCGAGCAGGTTCTCGATCATGGTCATGCCCATGGGATTTCAGGCTCCTTCGATACGGTAGCGGTCGCCGATGTCGGACCACTCGGCCAGCCCGACGAGGTTGAAGAACTCGGCAGGCTTGGAGGGCATCAGCGGGGAGGGATCTGTGCCAGCGAGTTCTGCCAGGCTGGTCAGCATGGAGAAGGCAGCGACACCCAAGGGCAGGGAGGGGTGGATGGCGATCGCGTAGCCCAGTTCTTTGAGCCGCTCGCTCGATTCGATCGGGGTCAGCCCGCCGATCACCAGATTGATCAGCAGCGGCGCTTTGACTTCCGCGGCGATGCGGGCGATTTCCTCAGCGCCCTGGGGTGCCTCCACGAAAATGACGTCGGCACCGGCGTCGGCGTAAGCGTTAGCGCGTTCGATGGCCGCGTCGATCCCCAGCGGACCGCGCGCGTCGGTGCGCGCGATCACGACAAGTCCGGGGTCGGTGCGCGCGTCGAGAGCGGCAGTGAGCTTGGTGAGGAACTCACCGGTGGGGACCAGTTCCTTGTCCGGCAGGTGCCCGCACTTCTTCGGGAATGCCTGATCTTCGAGCTGGATCGCGGACACTCCGGCGGCTTCGTATTGCTGCACGGTGCGTACCACGTTCAACGGTGCGCCGTAGCCGGTGTCCGCGTCAGCGATCAGAGGCGTTTCCGTCAAGACGTCGACGAGCATGCGAGCCCGCTCGACCATCTCGGTCTGGGTCACCAACCCGATATCGGGCAGGCCGAACCCAGAGGCCGCGACCCCCGCACCGGTCATGTACGCGGCGCTGAAGCCCAGCCGCTGTACCAGGTGTGCGGAGATCCCGTCGAATACTCCAGGGGCGACGACGACATCTGCGGCGGCGATGGCCTCGCGCAGTCGTTGACGTAGATGCTGTGGCGTCACAGGGCTTTTCCGTTCAATCCAGTGCGCCGGCGACCGGCGCGGCGAGTAGGTTGACCAATTCGGTGAGATCGGGCGCAGTGTCCAGCTCCAAGACCACGTCCTGGATGGCGTCGAGGCGGGCGGGCTCGATGAGAGGCCCGACCAACGACCGATACTTCGCGATGAGGTCCTCGTTGGTGACGGGGTCGTTGGGACCGCCGTGGGGCTGGGTGATCCGCTTGTGCAGGACGGTGCCATCAGCGAGGGTGATGCTCAGGTCGGTGGCGAAACGCTCTGCCACAGGTCCGTTCTGGATTTCCTCGTCGAGCTTGACTTCGACTTTGCCCAGCAACTCCCACACGTCATCTGCGTCGAGGCGAGCGTCGGTGAACTGGGGCGGCAGCACCTGCCCGTCGAGCAGCGCGACCGCGGCGACATAGCCCAGATTCATCTGCGCGCCGATGCTGGTCAGAGGCCGCTGTGGCTCCCACCATCCATGGTGATAGACGGTGTGCCCCACTCGAATCTCGATGTGAGAGACCGTTGTCGGGTCAATATCGTGCTCGGCGCGCAGTTCCAGCGCTGCCTGGATGGTGCCGTGCAGACCGCCCTGGGCGGCATAGGACTTGACCATGATGAATTCGGTGTGCCAGCCCTCGCCGAGCCCGGCGATGACCTGGGCGGGGTCGGGATCATGGCCTTCACCGAACACTGCAAGGTAGCCGCCGTAGGGGCGGTCGAACACCTTCTTGATGCCGGTGTAACCACCAGCGGCCAGCCCGGCCGCATAGTAGCCGTTGCGGGCCGCGAAGCCGTGCTGCATCCGCTTGGACATCGCCTCGTACTGCGCGGCCATCAGGCCCGCTGATTGGGTGCCGGCCATACCGAGGGCATCTTCGAGCTGATCCACACCCAGCCCACGCAACTTTCCAGTAACCATCGCTGCTGTGTGGGTCCCGAACACGGGTCCGCTGTGCCAGCCCCGGGACAGCATCTGCGAGCCGTGCAGCGAAAGTCCCACGCGCGGACCGACTTCGAAGCCTGCGACTGCCGCGGTCAACGCATCGGCGCCGGAGACTCTGCCCGTATGCTGGGCCGTGGCCAGCAGAGTCGGCAGAATCAGCGAGTTGCTGTGCAGGGGCGCCAGCGGGTGGAAATCGTCGAGCTCGAAACCTTGCACGTAGGTGCTGTTCAACAGGACCGCGGCCGGTGCGGAGGTCGTGCTGCCCGTCCCGATCACCACCGCGTCGCCGGATCCTTCCAGCGCCAGCACCGATCGTGTCGCAACACGCGACCATGGCAGCTGCGCACCGACGAGCGCGCAGGCCACACCATCGAGAAGCAGGTGCTTTGCGCGAGTTTGAACTCGGTCGGGGATCGTGTCGGGGGACAGCTGCTCGACCCACCGGGCCAACGGCACCGTCACCTCTGGGGTAGTCGATTCGCTCATGCCTTCAGTGAACATGCCGCAACTACCCCGACCGCGAAATTGCGGGAAAGTGCAAACGGGGCTCAGACCGAAAACAGGATTGTGGCACCGCCCTGGTCGCGTGTGCGGGAAATCGACAGGCCCTGCGGACAGAGACAGGCGGGTGGCTCGGATATGAGTCGCCCGCCGGGGCCACCGGGAGGCCGCTGCCCTGGATCGCTTGCTGGGCCGATCGATCATCGTCGTGACCTGGCTCCGGAATGAGCCGACGACCACTGCCTGACGGTGTCAGCCTCGTTCTGCAGGGTCGACGACTGCAACGGCTGGTGTCCATTGCGTGAGCGTGCGCAGCGCAGAGTTTCGAACCGCCACCCGTTCGAGGGGTCGGCTCCATCCGTAGGTCAGCAGCAACGGCAGGTAGACCCACGACGGAGCCGCGACCCAGGTCGAGCGGCGCCCGATGCCGCGCACCATCGCGCGCGCCGCGGAATCGACGGGGATACCAACCTTCAAGAACCGAGGCAAACTGTCCCAGTACGGTTTGGTGGGCGCACTGCCCAGGACGCCTTGGGACATACTGGTGACAACAGTGCCCAGAAACGCTGTCCCTACGTTGATCCCGAGATGCGCCAGCTCCATCCGTAACGTGCGGGCGTACCCGTAGACGGCGTGTTTGCTGGCTGTGTAGAGGCCGCCTGCAGGAACTGGGATCAGGGCCGCCAATGACGCAGTGACCAGAATGTAGCCACCATCGAGCAGATACGGCACCGACGCAGAGACGGTGTTCATCACACCGAGAACATTCACGGCCATCACCTTCTCGGCATCGGCCGCCTGGATTTGGTGTGCGAGGGTGGGTGTAGGCATGATCCCGGCATTGGCTATGACCGCGTGGATGCCGCCGAACGTCTGTACGGTCTGGGCCAGCGCCTCCTGGATAGAGGCGACGTCGGTAACGTCGGCAACGATAGGTAGTGCGGCCTGCCCAAGGTCCGCGGCGGTGACGTGCAGTCGGTGGGCATCACGATCCACCAGTGCCACTCGCGCACCTTGCGCGATGAGCTGTCGGGCCGTAGCGGCGCCGATACCATCGGCGGCGCCGGTGATCAGTACGGTCAGTCCATCCAACGCGGATCGAGGCATGTTGACGTCTCCTGGTCGAGGTGTTCGGATCGCTGACATGGTGACAACTGACGCGTGACCAGCGAGCAAATCGCCGGAAACACGGACGAATGCAGTGTCGGGCGTTGAATGTCTACAAAGGTGCGATCGCTGACGCGGGAAACAGACGGCACATCCGGGCGCTCATTGCTGCGACGAGACTGCTCGATAGGAAGGCATTACATGACCGACATGCGATCCGCCGGTCGCGGGGTCGACGAAATCGATGTGCTGTTACTGGACGGGTTGCACGCCAACCCGCGCATCAGCTTCGAGAAGCTAGGGCCGGTTCTGGGTATATCCGCAGCAACGGCTTCGCGCCGCTGGCAGCGACTTTCGGAGTCCGGGCGTGCATGGGTCTCGTCGGTGCCAGGTCCGCATCTCGACCTCGTGGGCGCCATCTATGAGGTGCGCGCGGTCCCCGGCCAGATCCCGGAGGTCGCCCACCGCTTGGCCCGAATACCGCAAGTCATCAGCGTCTACTACACCGACGGCGGATTCGACCTGCAAACGATCCTGCTCGCCCGTGACATGCCGACCCTGGGCCGATTGCTGTCCGAACATCTGCCTTCAGTTCCCGGCATAGCCCGTGCACAAGCCCATGTGGGCATCGAGTGGTACAGCGGCGTGCATTGGCACCTGGGCGCGATCGACGCCCTTCAGAAGCAGTCAGTGGAAGATCGCGCCCACTCCAACGACCGCACCGTCCGCAACCGGACGTTCGAACCCGCCGACGAAGCACTATTTCTGGCACTGCAACACGACGGCCGAGCCCGCTACCGGGACTTGGCACGTGAGCTGGGGACCTCCGAACACCTCGTTCGCCGTCAACTCGATTCGCTGATCCGCCGCGGAATGATCGGTTTCCGAACCGATTTCGCGCGGCGGCAAGGCGGTTGGTCGGCCCAGTACGTGCTGTGGCTATCGGTGCCACACAATCGCGTCACTCAGGTCGGGCTTGAGATCGCAGGATGGCCCGAGACGCGAATCTGCATGTCCACCGTCGGGGTAGCGAACATGATGGTGATGTCTCAGGTCCATACGATCCCCGATCTCTACGACGTTCTCGAACGCGTGCGCCGAACTCAGTCCGACGTCGTCGTGGTCGATCAGCGTCTAGTGCTCCAGGCGGTGAAGTCGTGGGGCCGACTCTTGGACAGCGACGGGCATGCCATCGACGTTGTACCCGTCAACCCATGGGGACTACTCGACGAGCACGAGTGAGCAGTTTCCTCCGGCGTTCACGTGAGGCATCACCCGGAGTGTTCGCAGTGCCGTGCGGTCCCGACATCACTCACCAGACTCGACGAGCAAGCAATAGCCCGTCCAGAACAACGAACTCGACGTCGCGGCGGCGCCGGATTCCAGCAGATCCACATCGCGGATCACGACTCTCGGACTCACCAGCAGCGCCGCTCCGATCAACCCCAGTTGCGCAGCCACATTCCGTAGCAGCGCAACAGATCAGAGATCCGCTGCTGAGCCGCCTGCACTTCCGGGTTCCGTCGTCCCCCAGAACGCTGGGTATTACTGCGACGCGTACGTCGTTGGCGAGTTTGTGGGGATGACGGTGCGATCGGTGAGGGGGTTGACGAACCGAGGCCGACCCTCGACGAGGAACCCCAGTGGTCCCCTGGTAACCGGCGAAAGTCCTCGATATCGACAGTAACGCCCACGTCGGCTAGACCAGGCACGGCCGCGATGAGGTCAGTTGCTGAGAGCGTGGGCTCGACGCCCCGCTGCTCGTCGTGGACATGGCGATGGTGCCGCCGAGGGCGTAAACGATTACGCGCGGGCCGGTTTCGACCAAAGTCACTCAGGCAGCCTAGCGAGCTTCGCGGTTAAGATCGTCGAGAAACCGGCACTCTCGGCGCAAGGGGGTGACCGTCCTTGGGCACACCAGCAGACCATCACGAGTTGTCAGTCTCGCCGACACAACGCCGCATGGGCGGCACGCCGACAACCAGGAGCCAATCGACTACTGTGCGGCGCTGTGCCGTTGCTGACGCTGCTACGCCGCCCCCGCATCCTGGCGATCTGGTCGGCGCAGCTGCTGTCGATCCTTGGCGACAGGTTCTATGCGCTGGCGATCATGTGGATCGCGTTGGAACGCTCCGGCCCGGTCGCCATGGGCGCCGTCGCTATCGCGGAGAGTGTCCCGTTCATCCTGATCGGAGCCTTCGGTGTACGCCTGCTACAACGCTGCGCAACCTTCCGAATCCTCGCCGCGATCGACTGCGTTCGCGCGTTGCTCGTAGCCGCGATGCCACTGCTGTGGAACGCTGGCGGCACCTCCGCGATGCTGTGCACCGCCGCAGCGCTCGGGGCGTTGGCGGCGATCTTCGATCCATCCCTCAGCGCGCTCACGCCTGATCTAGTCGACGAGGACGAGCGGCACGCATTGGTCGCGGCAATGGACCTCAATGGCCGCATTGCCCGCGTCGCAGGCCCTGCGCTCGCGGGAGTGCTGCTCTTGCTCATACCAATCTCGGCCCTGTTCCTGGCCGACGCCATGACATTCACGGTATCCGTGGTCGCCCTGCTGTACTTGGCGTCGGCTCAGCCAGCTGTCGCCTCGTCGGCGACGACCGGCGCACCAGCGACCGCAGGAGCGCCGACTGCGTCAGCACGGCGGCTCATCCGACAACAACCCGCCCTCGGAGTGGCCTTCGCCGTCCACGCCGCCGGGCTGTTTCTGAACGCGCTTCCCGCGATCGGGCTGCCGTTGCTGCTGGCGCACCAGATCGGGGCGGGACCTGCGGCCTACGGGTGGGTTCTCACCGCCACCGGGCTGGCCTCGCTCGTCGGGAACCTGACCGCTTCGCGGATCCGCCCGGCCACTGTCTTCCTGCCACGGTTCTGCCTGGCATGGGCCACCGCCGGCGTGCTCATGATGGCGACCGGCGCAGCCCACAATCTCGCGCTGGTGCTGATGTTCGCCGCCCTGTCCGGGTTCGTAACCCCATTCATCTCGATCACCCTCGGTGCCCAGCTCGCCGCGCATCCTCGACCGGCCCGCCTACGGCTGGTCACGATCAACCACACCGTCATGCGGTCGGCAGGGACGGCGGGCATGGCGATCATTCCGGCGCTGATCGCGCCCGCGCCCGCCCGCGGATTCATCCTGGGCGGTACCGCGCTGGCGGTCGTCGCGGTCACGGCCTGGGCGATCACCGCCGCTGCGGCGCGCGCCCCTCGGACACGCAGCGTGCGGGTGGTGGAGGCCGCTGCCTCCACCACCCGCACGGATTCGACCGGTCAGGCAGCCTGAGATTCGGGGTCGACCAGATAGTGGGTGACCTCGACGTCGTCGACGGTCAGGTCGAGCCGGTCATAGATCAGGGTGTGCATTCTCGACAGGTACGCGCCGCGTCGCTCGGTGTAGAACTCCGGGTCGTACCAGACCACGCCCAGCACCACCCAGCCCGCGCCGGTTTCGCTGCCGCGTTCGGGCCGGAACCAGGTGTGCTGCCAGTCCCACAGCATGAGTTCCTCGGGCCGTGATCGCAGCCGCTCGTCGGAGTCGCGCAACGCGTCGATCACCGCTGCGGCGATCTTCGCGGTACGGCAGTAGTAGGTGCACTCGGACTTGGCGAACAGGCTCTTGTTGCCGCGGCGCGGCGTGCCGGGGCCTTCGCCCTCGAGTACCCGCACCATGGTCTCGGGGTCGTCGGGAATGACGGCGGCGAGTGCCGGTGAGATGGTGAGTGCCGACATTGTGTTTCTCCCTACCAGAAATGTGGTGAATAGGGTTCTCCCGCAACCGGTTTGGTTACGGAAGCCTGATGGGCTGCCAGCCCTCTCTGGTGGCGGCCGAGCCACGCAGATACGCGCTTCGGCGGGCGTAGACGACGTTCAGCCCGATTCGTGGACGGCCCGTCGAGTTCGACCCGGAACGATGAAGTAGCCGGGTGTCGAACAGCAGCACTTCGCCAACAGTCGTTGGCACCGTTGAGAATTCGCAGTCCGTCAGCCGCTGATCGCCGTGTGCTGTGAGCGCGCCGGTCTCGTCGAAGCCGTGCGGAAGGTACCCCCAGCGGTGCGATCCGAGCGCAAACTGCAAGGCGCCAGCGGCGGCGGGTGCATCACTGATCGACAGCCAGCTAGACACTGACTGCAGCGGATCCAGCTCGTAATCGACGCTCAAGCCGTCCTGATGCATCGGCACCACTGTCTGATCGCCGGGCCATTTGATCACGAGGAACGACTGGTCGACCCCGGACTCGGGCCCAATCATTCCGGCGACCCGATTGATCAGCGCGGGGGTCTGGACCAAGTCACGCGCCCACGCCTCACGTATGTGTGGATTGCTGATCAAGGTGGTGCGGTTAGGGCTGTACACGGACCCGAGGTAGTGCGTCAGCGCTCGCGCGGCCTGGCCGGTGGCCCACTGGGTGGGTGCGAGGTAGCCACGATCCGCGAACAGGCTCGTCGTCTGGTTCATTGCGATTCACCTGATTTCGTGGCTGCGCAGTATGCGCGGTGAGGGGCAGGGCCGAGGGTCGCCAAGTGGGCCAGGCGCTGGCCGAATACATCTGCGGCGAGGTCCATTTGGCGGAGAGCTTCTGCAGTCCCATCGGGATTACGCAGCATGGCCAGCAGCAGATGATCGACACCGACGCCTCCGCTCCCAGCCGCCACCGCGATCTCAGCAGCCGAGTTCAGCAGCGCCATAACCTCGGGAGTCACAGCGACAGTGGCATTGGCGAGGGCGACAGCGCGCGGTTGGCGCAGGTACTTCACCTCGGGGTTGAGGATGAGCACCCCTGCCATCTCTCGAATCTCGTCCGGAATGTCGCCGCCATCGAAGTGCTCAACTGTGGGAACGATGACCGCCTCGACGTCGAGCCGGTCAATCGCCACGCGGAGGCGATGCACCCGATCCTTGGTGCGCTCGCTGAACACGATCGTTTTGCGCAGATCGTAGCCAGTCCGGTTGGCGGCCTGACGGATTCGCAACTCGTCCTGCGCCTGATTCGGCCCCGACACATCAGTGCGAAGGAACCCAACGGCGGAAGGCAGCAACCCCATGCTCACTGCCCCCTGCCGGTTGGGGTGTATGTGCGTGACGGTTCGGCGTTGAGTCCTTCTTCGATGTCGGGAACGGTGAGCTTGGCGCGAGCGTGCCGTATCGAATCGACGACGCGGCCAGCTGCGGCGGCGACGAACAGCAGTAGCGCGCAAAGGGTTGTCGCGAGGATGATTCCCATGTCGGGTGCCCTTCGGGTTCGCAAGTCGTGGGTACCCGGCACCCGAGGCCGAAGGCTTCGGATGCTCGGTGTGCTTACAGCCTGGACTTCCGGATCCAGGGAATTACAGGCCCAAAGCAGGGAATTTCAGGTAATTTCCCCTGCACAGCGGCCAATTGCAGGGGAGCGGGCCTATGGTTCAGGTCGACTGGACAGCACGCGAAATTCGCGCGCTCCGCGCAGCGCTGAAGATGAGCCCTGGAGAGTTCGCCAAATGCGTGGACATCACACCGAAGACGGTGCCGAACTGGGAATCCGGGCGGACGACGCAGATACGCGCGTCGAGTAGGCGGCTGCTCGACAAGGCTCTCTCCGAAGCTGACCCCTCAGCGCGTGCCCGGTTCGAACAGGAACTGACACAAGAACAGTCCGATCTGGAGCCCGCCCTCGAACTAGGAGGTGACCCAACGAATCGTCGAGCCATGCTGCTCGGATTGGGAATAGGAGGGATCACGACTACAGGCTTACGAGGTGCGGTGTTGGGAGCTGCTCGCGAATCGGCGGTGCTGACCAACACAATCGACCGGCCTGCGGTCGATCCAGGCATGGTGAGCGAGTGTGCCGAGACGCTGCACCGACTCGCCACGGACTACGTGTTATGCCCAGATCTGGATCGAATCTTCCTCGAGCTGACCATCTTGCGTGATCGAGCGGCTGCAGCAGTCCATCACGCCGGCCGGCTGACTGACCTTCAGCATCTGTACGTTCTGCTCGCGGCCACCTGCACCCTGCTCGCGTCGGTATCGCACGACTTGGCTGAGCCCCACGCGGCAATAATCCAGACCGATTCGGCCGCCGCGTTCGCGAAGCTCGCTGGGCATCGCCCCTTGGAGAACTGGGTGTCGTGCACACGCGCGATGATCGCTTCATGGTGGGGGCCACCCGACGGTGTTCTTGCCGAAGCTGAGAAAGCTGGTCAGATTCAGGGCATTTCACACGTTCGGATGTCGGGGCTGGTTGCGCGCGCCCACTCGCAGATGGGCAACCGCCGCGGTGCGATCGACGCGATGGACACAGCCCGTCGTCAACGCGACAAACTGCCAGCGAGCGACAGCCTGACGGATTTGGGGCCGGTGTTCGCGTTCTCGTTGGCTCGCCAGCACTACTACGACGCGACGACCTACGCGCAGCTTGGCGAATGGCAGCGCGCAAAGTCGTCGGCCGAAAGCGTGGCCCACCTGTACTCCCCCAAGTCGACACAGACCTGGTCTGCGACATTGGCGCTCGCGCAAGTGACACTGGCGCGGGCGGAGTTGCACCTCGAAGGCGCTGATGCCGCGCTGGTACTTCTGCAACCAGTCCTGAAAATTCCAGCCGGACAACGCATCCCGCAGGTTAAGGTCGCGCTGAACTCCGTCGCAACGGACCTTCACCGCATGGCGTCCACACCGGATCGTCAGGCACTGAGGGAAGCTGTGCGAGACTTCGCTCCGATGAAGGAACTCTATGGCCAGTGAGAATCCGATCACGCGGGCACATCGCCTACTTGCGCCCCGCATCGCCTACCTGATCGGCACTGTGAGTGCCGAGAAGGTCGCGAACCTCATTCCGGTGTCTAATCTCACCTCGGTCTCTACCCAACCCCAGCAAGTAGCGCTCGCGGTATACAAGCAGTGGTCGACGTATCAAACGTTGCAAGAAGCAAGCGGATTCACTGTGTCGGTTCCGGTCATTGACCAGCTTGAAGGGGTATGGAAACTCGGCGCCCGCTATTCCCGTTTCCCGGTGCCAAGTCCTGCTGAGAAGTTGACGGCGAGTGGACTCGAGCTCGATCACCAGATATCCGAGTTCGGCCCGGTCCTCCTGACCGGAATCGGGTGGATGGCCTGCCGCACGGTCGCTCGCCTAGATCTCGGTGGCGACCACGGAATCATCATCGGGCAGACAGAACGCGTTTGGTTCAATCCTGCCTACATGGCGGCGGACGGCACGCCTAGCGGTTCTCCGCACCCGGTGATGCAGCAAACAGGGAACCAGTTCACCTCAACAGCAGACGAATTCACGTCGATCCCTTACTACTGAACATTCGGGTGCCGATCAGTACCGGTCGTCGAGGTCGGCCTCGTCGACTCGAGGGGGGCAGCGTCGGCTAGGCGTTCCAAGCCGTCTAAGCACGTCCTCGGCAGAGGCTCCGGCCGCGATATGTGCCAGCTCCGACCCCAACGACACCGCTGAGCATCGGCAGCGCGAGGAACGCGAGCACCTCATCGAACTGTTCAGGGCTCGGCACCGGATCGAAAGCCCGGACCGCACGCAATACCTCGGCCGCTCCGGGCGTCATGCTCGGATCCACCTCGGCAACCGTCGAGGACCGCAGAGAACATGGTGGTCATCCACGGTGGTTATCCCGGCCGTCGACCGCGATTGGCACACACAACGCGATCCGAGTTCCGGCTGAAAGATGACCGGCCGCACGTCGCGCAGGTGGCCCTGTACGAGCTACAGCTATCCTAAGACTCGTCCAATACCAGCCGGAACCGTTGTGTCACAACTGTTCCGGCGGCTATCAGAACCCTACGATCGAGCACACTAGGCGCGATTCCGTTGCAGCGACCGCATCAAGACGCAGTCGCGCAGATGAACTCATCTTCCAGGATCCCCACAACAAACGAATCCCATTCGGCCTCGGTAAAACGCAGCTCCACTTGCTGACCGCTGCTGGTGACCGTCACGCCGCCCCCCAACATCACAACGACGGTCAGAACGTCGTGGCCGACCTGGCTGAGGGCAACAGCCCCAGAACCCTTACTGAGCGCCAGCTGAAGGAACCCGTTCCAGCAGGATTTAGGCACCCTGATGATGGGCTGCTGATCTGGTTCGTTAGCAGATTGTCGCAGGTACTTGCTGTCGCGGACAAGCACATCCGTCTCGTCAAATCGAACCTCGACACACGTTTGGGTCTCGGACGACCGGGTGGACTTGAACCAGCCTGTACGTCCGTAAAGCGACCTGCTCATATCACCGACTCTATCCCACGCATGATGGCCTTCACCCTGTCCAAGCTGGCCTCGCGACTCAGCACCTTGCTTACCGCTCTGTCGTAGATGACCCCTAGATCTCGCACCCTGGTCTCAGTGTCGCGATCCTCGAGAATCTCACCGGTCACCGTTGTCTCGTGCCAGGCCAGTGTTGGCAGCCGTGGATTTGCGAAATCGATCAGGTGGAATGTCGCACCGCTGAATATGACTCGTTCGGTAGCCGTAAACGGGATAATCCGCATGTCGATGGTGTCCGGGTGCCGCTCGATAACATCGACCAGATGCTGGAGCTGCCGGTGCAGGATCTGGGGGCCGCCAATTTGCTGAACCAGCGCGGCTTCTCCGATGATGGCGGACAGCTGCAAAGGATCCTCCTCCACGAGGCGTAGCTGGCGCCGCATCCGCACTTCAACGCGTTGCTCGACCTCGACCGGCAAGACGGTCGCGACGCCGGCAGTCATGAGGGCTCGGACGTACTCCTCACACTGAAGCAAACCTGGGATAAGCACGCTTTCGTATGTCCGGATTCGCTGGGCGCCGTGCTCCATTCCGTAGTAACGGAGGAGCTCAGGCCCGAACAGCGCCGAGTACCTACCCCACCACCCACGCTCCTTCGCAGCGGCGCGGAGCAGGAATAGTTCCGCAGCTTCATCGGCCTCAAATTCGAGCACCTCGATCAGGGTCTTCAACTTGTCTTCCGCAGGGATCCTGCGATCCCCTTCGATCAGGACCCAGTAACCCCGTGATAGCCCAGCTTCCTTGACGATCGTTTGCACATCGATTCCCAGTTGCTCACGTCGCTGGCGCAGCCGAAGAGACAGCTCCCAACTTGCGACAGCCGGTGACACAGGAGGCATAGCTACTCCTTTCGTTGTCCTGCACAGTACTGCAACAAATGTGCGATCTGGCCCCAATTGATCGTTGCGTCTGTAACAGTTACAGGAATAGATTCTAATGTGCTACAGAACACAATTCCGATGTCGACATCGCCCGGGGGCGCGTCGCGGAAGAGGTGGTTGGCATGGCCATTCAGTCGCTTAGGGCACTGATCAACAGCGACCAAACGACGCATTCGGCTCGGTCAGTTGGGCATGGCGGATGGGTGGTGTCTTGGCTGCCCGGTCGCACAATCACCACCGAGCAGGCGGTGGCGGCGATTCAGCTGGCGGAAGCCGTCGCTGGGTTGACAGTCCTTGCCGCAATGCTGGGGCTCCCGCCGTGTGAAGCCGTCGGCAAAGTGATGCTCGATTTCCGCCCGCTCGACGCTCAAGCGGTACCGGCACCCAGGTCTCTGGGCGGGGGCATCTGATGACCGGCGCGGCAAGTCAGCGGCGACCATGCGCGTATGCGCTGCTTCGGACGGACAAGTCCGAACACGTCGAAGCTGTTGAAACTCAGCGTCTCTGCGACCTTGCCGAACGCCTCGGATTCGAGTTGCGCGGCGTCCTGGCCGCCGAGTCCGATGGCAATTTCGCCTCGCTTTTCGCCAGCTTCGAGCTGTCCGGCATTACCGCTCTGCTGGTGCCTTCGGCGCTGCACATGACGGGCTGGATGAACGTCGTCCGCCACCACGTCGACGTTTGGACCCTCGACCCGCTTGGGCGATGGCCGCGCCACTGCACGCCGGGACGCATGATCCCGTTCCGGCCTGGGCTGGGCGGCAGTCGATGACGCCCGCGATAGTGCATCTTCACGTGGAGTTCGGCCCGCTGATCCTGGATTTTCAGGGAGGTCAGCAGCAAGTCTCGGACGTTGCGGCCGAGCTGTCGACCATCGGGCTGGCACTGGTGGTGACCGTTGACGACCACGTCATGCCGGGGATGCCGAAGCTGCCCTGCTCGTGGCTGTGGGGGGACGGGTCGCGCCCGACGAGCGCCGGGCGCGGTCTGATCAACGACCCCTACCGCTCTGAGACGTCTTTGACCACGCGGACCGGCCCGATAGGGGCCGGTCCGCTTTGTTTTCGAAGTAGTTCCGCAAAGGGAGGATTGTGATGGTTTCGCTCGTGATATTCCTGACCGGCGTAAGTGTGGGAGGGGTCTTGGTGTGGGCGCTGGTGTCCTACACCGCGCTCAACCCCATGCCCTCGGAAGCGGCGGAGGATTCGGTTCCGATCGAGCGCATTCTGGCCCGGCTCGCGCATGAGGGTGTCAGCACCACCTCCTCACGTGCCGTGATGGCGGCCCGGAGACGTGATGCAGGCAAATCGACCGCCGCTGTCGTCCCCAAGCGTGCCGCGCACTCTCGGGTGAAAGGCCAGACCTCCCATGTCTGAGATGGTGATCGGCGAGCGCGAGCTGGTGCTGGCGGACCGGATGATCGCGCAGCGGTGTCAGCTGTATCAGTCGCAGTTCGACCTTGAGGCGTACCGCGCTCCGGCCCGCGGCGAGATCTGGGCAGCGATAGGTCCGGCCACGGCAGGGCTCATCATTCCCCGAGCGCTGGCAGCGAAGGCGGCGACGCTGCTCGGATGGCCGGGGCGCGCGCCGGTGTATAGCGTCGGCCCCGTGTTGCGGGTGTTCGTCACCGAGGGGCTGCCTAACGGCGCGGATACGCGCGGGCTGTCGGTCTCGCTGGTTCGCTGTGGGGCGGTTGCGGTCCTGTCGCCCTCGGCGCTCGCGCTGCCGACGCCCGGCGTGCGCCGCCGAAGCTGGATCACGGTCCCCCACGGCCCGTCGCGGCCACCGATCCGAGACGTCGCCGCCGCCGTTCTGCGCGCGACCACTCTGTAGCCCTTCCCGCATGCTCTAGCGACGGAGCCCGCTATGTCTGCGCCCGTACCCCCGCTTTCTCACATGTTCGTTCCCGCCGATGGCCCGCTCGCCGAGTTCTTGTGTCGGGTGGAGCTATTGGAGCTCACCCCGGCGCGCGCCGAGACCTTGCACGAGCTGCACGAGGATCACCCTCACGAGACGTGCCTGGTCGTGACGGCGACCGAACTCCACTTGCCTTGACCGGCAAGCAAACCCATCCCTGCTCGATCGCCGCTCTCGTACGGAGGATCGGTTACCGTATGTTGCCTCGCCGTAAGTCCCTGACCGCGACACCGCCGACCGCTGTCGGCTACATCAACCGCCACCGCATTCCCGAAGGCGCAACACCGGAATCGGTGGGTGGACCGATCCGAAGCTGGGCCGAGGAGCAGGGATATCGCTGACTGTCCGGAATTGCATCAGATGCGGTCCGGAGTCCTTGGTGCGCAGGTCATCTAGCACAATCCTCATCTTCGATAGTCCTCGAAGATAGCCCCATTGACCTGCCCGTTTACATTCGCATTCGCGTCTGATGCAATATCTGCGCATCAGACGGTTGGAGGATGGGCGTGGCCGAAGACTTCCATGGGCCCGGGACTGCACATCTCGAACTGGTCGATGGCGTGTCCTTCCTGCACCCCGAGGAAGCAGTCGTCGAGGCAATGCTGCGCGGCTGGGAACACCAGCAGCGAGGAGGACGCCTGTTGCAGCCCAAGACAATTCGTGCGCATGTGCAATTGGTGCGCCGATTCGCCTCCTACAGCAACGAGTACCCGTGGAACTGGACCGCCGCGCACTTCGACGAGTGGATGTCGCATCTGGTCGGAGAACTCGGCTTGGCCGAATCGACCATCCGCGGCTATCAGAGTGTGATCCGGGGTTTCGGCGACTACCTGACGCATAGGGCGTACGGGTGGGAGTCCGAGTGTGAGAAGCGATTCGGGACTCATCCGGTCCAGATCGTGCAGGAATGGAACACCCTCACCCACTTGCTCGAGTATGAAGGTTCACCCGGTCGACGGCCGTTCACCCGCGAGGAGTTACAGCGGTTCTTCGACTATGCCGACGATCAGGTCGATCGCGCGGAGCGCTCGGGCCGCAAGGGCGCGTTGACCGCCTATCGGGATGCGACGCTGTTCAAGACGATCTACGCCTGGGGCCTTCGTCGCACCGAGGCATCACGCATGGACACCGTCGACTTCTACCGCAATCCTCACGCTCGGGAACTGGGCAGATACGGGATGCTGCAGGTCCGCTACGGCAAACGCAGCCGAGGATCACCGCCGAAGCGGCGAGAGGTCCCCACGACGATGCCGTGGATCGTTCCGGTGATCGACGATTACCTGGTCAATATCCGGCCGCGCTTCCGAGTGCCGGAGCATCCGGCGGTCTGGCTGACCGAGCGCTCGGGCCGCCTGCGGCCGGCGGAGATCAACGACCGGTTCGGTCGATACCGGGACGCGCTGGGCCTGCCGAAAGAGCTGACGCCGCATTGTCTTCGACATTCGTGGGTCTCGCATCTCATCGAGGATGGAGCCGATCCGAAGTTCGTCCAAGCGGCAGCCGGACATGAATTTTCCTCCACCACAGCGGTTTACACCACCGTCAGTGGTGATTTCATGAACTCGATGCTGCGGGCGACCCTGGACCGGGTCTTCGCCAAGGAAGGATCTCGGACGTGACGGCCAAATTGGACTATCGCTGGAATCTGCGGCAGGTGATGGCGACCCGGGAGATGTTCTCGACCTCGGCACTGCGGCCGTTGCTGGCCGAGCGCGGGATCGACCTGTCACCGAGCCAGGTCTATCGTCTTGTCGCCGAGCGCCCTGAACGGCTGAGTTTGAAGATTCTGGTCGCACTGCTCGACATTCTGGATTGCTCGATGGATGACTTGATCGAACCGATCGCGGCCGACTCGGCACCCCGGTCACGCAAGACCGTCGGGGCCAGCAAGGGCACCGACACCGGGGTGGGCTCCTTCCGGCCGAAACCGGCCCGGATCACCCGCTGACTCGAGCGAGTTTCGGCGATGGATCACCTTGCGCCCTTGGAAGAACAGCTGATCGACCTGGTCGCCCAGATCGAGCCGACGTTGCCGCCACAGACTGTCCTGTCGGCAGCACACGCGGCAGCGTCGAGGCGATCCAAGCTGCTGCTCGTGGTCCAAGCCCTGCACACGCAACCGGATCTGCTGACCTGCGGCAGACCCGACGGTCCCGTCGCCGTCGACCAGTTCATCCATGCCCTGATGGAGGCCGGGGCCTCACACGTGATCGCACCACGCTGTCCCGACTGCGGCCGAGCACGTGCCCTCACCGCGCGTGCGGAGGGCTCCCGAATCTGCGAGTCGTGCAAGCAGAAACGACGAGTCGCCACCGGGTCCTGCGCCGGTTGCGCTGCCGTCCGCCGACTCGTCTCCCGCGACCGCCAGGGTCGCCGGGTGTGTGAACGTTGCCGTCCCGGCCGAGGCGTCGACCCCGTTGCCCTGCTCACCGGGTCGCTACGAGCCCTCGAGCCGGACATGGATCACGAGGCCATGACCGCGGCCATCGCCAAGGTCACCACAGCACCGCGCCACCTGCTGAACCTGGCATGGGAGCTGCAAGACCGACCGACTCTGCTGACCGGCGACGCGGTGCACGGCTCGACACACCTGATCCGGCTGATCACCGAATTGCGGCGCGTCGGCGCGCGCCGGATCGTCGTCCCGCTCTGCCCGGTCTGTCACCGCGACGTCGCACTCACGAATATTCTTGACGGCCAGCGCGTCTGCGGGTCCTGTCACAAGCGGGCCCGGCCTACGAAGCTCTGCGCGCATTGTGGCCGGGATCGCCACACCGTTGCCCGCACCGCCGACGGAAAACCGTTGTGTCAGAGCTGCTATCGGCGCATAGCGCTGCTGCATGAAGAGTGCACGCGATGCCACGAACAGCGGTTCATAATTCGGCGTCGAGGCGAGGAACGTCTCTGCGGCAACTGCTTCCGCCGCCCGACGGCCACCTGCGGCAAGTGCGGTCGCCACGCCGTCTGCCTGGGGGTCGCCGCCGGGCGACCCGTCTGCGAGACCTGCGCGGCGCGGAAATGGCCCTGCGCACGCTGCGGCAAGACGCTTCAGATCGCGGCCCGCGTTCCCGACGGGCGTCTGTGCCACACCTGCTACGAGAAGGATCCCCTCTCGTTTCGCGCCTGCACCGGATGCGGCAGCGTCGAACGGCTCTATCACCGCGAGCTCTGCCCCCGCTGCGCCCTCGCCCGGCGACTCGACGAGCTCGTGCACCACTCCAGCGCGGTGGACCGCACCGAACTGGCTGCCTTGCACCAGGTTCTGTTCACCACCGGTTCGCCTGCCTCCACACTGCGCTGGCTCGCAGAATCCGCCGCCAGCCGCACCCTGACCGACATCATTACCGGCGCTTGCCCTCTCACCCACGACGCCATCGACGCGCGGCTTCCCCGTAAGTCCAGCCGACATCTACGGGCGATCCTGGTGAGCGCGGGACTGCTCGCACCGCGCGATGAACACCTCGCCAACCTGCAAGCCTGGATCGACAAGACACTGGCCGCCGTCGACAACCCAGAGCGGCGAAACCTGCTGCGCCGCTTCGTCACCTGGCATCACCTTGCTCGGCTGCGCCGCAAACTGCGCGGCGAGTTCGCCGAGCACAACCAGGTGGACGCGATCCGCGTGAGCCTGCGAGCTGCGATCACCTTCCTCGGCTGGCTGGACCAGCAAAACCAGACCCTGGCCACCTGTCGACAAGCCGATATCGACCGCTGGATCGCCGACGGCCCCAGCACCCACTATCGAATCCGAGACTTCGTCCATTGGTCGGTCGCCAAGCGCTACGCCCACCCGCTCCAGGTCCCCAAATACCAACAGGCAAGCCAGACAAACCCACTCGACGCCGAGCGGCGGTGGGCGCTCGCCCGCCAGCTTCTCGACGACCACACCATTGCAGCCAAAGACCGTGTCGCCGGACTGTTCACGCTGCTCTACGCCCAACCCGCCACGAACATCGTCCGCCTGACCGCCGCGGACATCACCATTTCCAGTACCGACACCTACATCCGGTTCGGCACAGTGCCTTTGAAGCTGCCCGAACCCGTCGCCGTGCTTCTCGATGAGCACCTCCGGACCCGGACCTGCCGCACGGTCTTCGGCCGAAGTGACGAGTCCACCTGGCTGTTCCCCTCCGGCACCGACCCTGCCCGCCCCATGAGCCCGGGCCATCTCGGCCGCCGCCTCAGCAGGATCGGCATCCAATCCCGACCAGGTCGCCAGGCCGCCCTTCTCGACATCGCTACCCAACTACCCGCCGCCGTCATCGCCGACCTCCTCGGCATCAGCACATCCGCCGCAGACGGCTGGGTCGACCGTTCAGGCGCTTCCTGGGCCAACTACGCCGCACTCGTGCACCGGCGAACCACCCACTGAACGTCGTTGCCACAGAACGCCCCGTCACTGCGTGCATCCCTAATCGTTATTGCCGCAGGCAATCTGATGAGTCCTCGGATGCCGAACATGGTCCGGGAGTATGTGGTGTGGCTGAGTTCACGGTGCATGCGCGGCGCTCATGAGTAGGTTCTTGATCATGGATAACGAGGGGCCCAGCCAGACAGCACTCTTGACCGCCCAGGCGCGTGCTTATCACCAAATCGCTGACCAACCAAGGATTCTCACCGATCCGCTGGCGTCACGTCTACTCGGGATCACCGCCGACGAGCTGTCCGCCTTGGGCGAGCCCACCGAGGATCGTCCCGGGAGCGGCGCGCACTTTCGGCCGCGCCGACTGTTCTTCGCTGCCCGCGCCCGCTTCGCCGAAGATCGTGTGGCCGAGGCGGTCACGACCGGCGTGCGGCAGGTCGTGTTCCTCGGCGCGGGCCTGGACACCTTCGCCTACCGCAACCCGCATCCGGGCCTGTGCGTATTCGAGGTCGACCATCCCGCGACCCAGGCGTGGAAACGCCGACGCCTCACCGACTCCGGCATCGACCGACCCGAGAGCTTGACCTTCGTACCGGTCGACTTCGAAACCGACACACTGGCGGAAAGATTGGAATCCGCGGGATTCAGCAGAACGGATCCGGCCGTGTTCGTGTGGCTCGGCGTCGTCTATTACCTGACCCCGGACGCCGCTCGTGCCACGCTCGAGTACATCACTGAGCAATCCGAACCGGTCGAGGTGATCTTCGACTACCTGCAGCCGGGCGACACCGACGAGGACCGTGCGCAACTGAAGGAACGCGCACAACGAGTGGCAGCTGCCGGCGAACCCTGGTTCAGCTACTACACACCCGATGACATCGCCGCACAGTTGCGCGCGCTCGGCTTCACCACCGTCGAAGACCACTCCGCCACCGAACTCATTTCCGGATATCTCGACAACCCGGCGGAATTCGAGGGCCAGCCACCCCGCGCGCTGCGCGCCAGCCGCATACTACGGGCGAGCCGCTGAGAACTCTTCAAGCGATACTTGGGCAGACGTGAGGGATATCGGGGGGCGAATGAGTTCAGGTAAACCGTTGGTGATCGAAGCGGCCATCAATGGATCGACACCAAGGGACACAAATCCGAACGTGCCACGCACGGTCGACGAGATCGTCACGACGGCCCTCGCCTGTATCGACGCTGGTGCAACGATCGTGCACAACCACAACGACGAACCGAATGTCGGTGAGCCGAGCGCGCATTCGGCCGATCCCTATGAAGCGGCGTGGAGGCGCGTCTGGCAGACCAGGCCCGGCGTGCTGATACACCCCACAACCTCGGGCGAGCGCACGCGCGCGATTACCGATCGCTTCTCGCACATCGTGGAACTTCATCAGCGCGGCGCACTGACCATGGCCACTGCCGATGCAGGCTGTCTGTCACTGGCGTTCGATGGTCCCGACGGACCGACGGCCGTGCCCGTCTTCGGCAACTCTGCCGCCGACGTCGATCACGTGTTCCAGTGGTGCCGTGAGGTCGACCTACCATTGCATGTATCGATCTTCGAGCCCGGTTTCCTCATGCTCACCCTCGCGCACCACAACGCGGGTCGACTGCCGAAGCGGACGAAGATCCAATTGTATTTCGGCGGTCCGTCGGCACTTTTCGGCTTGCCGCCGACACAGGCCAGTCTGAACGCCTATGTCGAAATGATCAGCGGCACGGGACTTCCCTGGATGGTCGGGGTACCGCAAGGAGACGTACTCGGGTCAGGGTTGGCCGAGGCAGCCCTGCGGGCGGGTGGACATGTCCGAGTCGGTCTCGAGGATTACGCCGGACAAGAACGCCCGACCAACGAGCAGCTAGTGGCGCGCGCGGCCGATCTCGGCGCGCAGCATGGTCGCCCTGCGGCTGGCGTGGACGATGCCATGGCCGCTCTCTGGGGCTAGCAAGCCGTCTAGCAGTACTGAATAACGAAACAGGCCAGCTATTCCGGTGCACTAGATATCCGACTCCGCCAGTTGGGGGGGGGAACTTATCTCGCCTCCCACGATGACGCGCAGGCGGTAGCCGCGCTCACCCGCGCGACCGCCCGACCGGAGATCGAGGTGGTCGTTGTCCCGAACAGCGCTCATCTGCCCGCAGGCCAGCACGTAATCGTTGCTGGGAAACGGCGAACCCGTGTCATCGCCGTGCGATAGCGCACCCGGGGTACTACCCGCACCGATGCCGGGCATGTACTGCCCCCGGCCTGCCATGCATGCCGGGGGCGAACGAGTCGGGCACAGCCGAAATGAACTGTGCCCGGCCTGATTTCAGCCGATCGTTTTGCGGAGCACCAAGACGTCTTCATGCGTGATGAGGTGGGTAGGAAGGCCCGCCTGGCGCTTCTTGACCACGAAATCGCGTTGGAAAACGCTCGAGCGCGCGATGAACTCGCCATCAGCCAGGCGCCCAAGCAGCGCGACGCAGCGCTCGATCGGTTCGAGCCCCGCCAACGTGGCGCAGGTGATGATGTGCGCGGGCAGATCGATCAACTCGGTGTGCTGCCGCCACGGGCGGGCGGTGATGACGATGTGCCCGCCGGGGCGCACGTAGGCCGCGCTGGCGGCGAGGATGCGCGTGAATCCCGACAGCAGTCTCCCTAGGCCGACGTTGGCGAGTTGCCCGCGGTCGAGCACAGGGCCGTAGCGGTGGTTGCGCTTCTGCACGCCTTCACCGGGTTTGGTCTTGACATGGCCGTGGGTGGAATCGCCGTAGGGCGGGGATGTGATCACCAGATCCACCATGCCGAGGTGCTCGGCCGGAAGGACGGCATCGAGGCGGCGGGCGTCGCCGGAGTACACGGTGGCGCTCTGGTCGCATCCGGCGGTGCGGGCGAGGTCGATGTTGGTGCGGGCGATGGCCGCCCAGCGGGCTTCGTATTCGCAGCCGAGTGCGCGGCGGCCGAGGTGCAGGGCTTCGACGAGGGTGGTGCCGGTGCCGCACATCGGGTCCATGACCAGGTCGCCGGGCTGGGTGTAGTGGGTGATGGCGTGGGCCGCGACGGCGGGCAGCATTTTGGCGGGGTGGGCGGTGCCGTCGGGGTGGTAGCGGCCCCGTCGTTGTGTGGCGGGGGCGTGTTGTCCGGTGGCCCACACCGATACCGGCAGGGCGGGTTCGGGGCCGGACGCGGGGATGGGGAGTGCGTTCATGGCGATCCTTCCGAGCGGGTGGCTGGCGGGTTATGCGGCGGAGTCGAGTGCTGCGGGCAAGTGCTGGTCGTCGGGCCGCAGGAAGACGGTCAGGTCGGTGTGGACCACCGCGTGGCGGGGTTCGCGCTCGCCGTGTTCGGCACGCTCGGGTGTGGCGATGGCGTCGTCGCGGATGGGGGCGGCCACGACGTGGGCGAGGTAGAGCAGGTCGGCGGCTTGCGCGGCGCTCACGACCGGGCCGGTCGGGTCGTCGAGGATTCCGGCGGGGGTGTGCGTGCAGCGGGTGAGCACGGCCAGGATCCCGCCGCCGCGCAGCTGGTCGGCGGCGGCGAAGGCGAGGTGAGTGAAGGTGTCGGGACTGTAGGGGTGTGCGGGGTCGGGGAGCAGGCTGGCGATGACGAGGTCGGCCTCGCCGCGGGCGGCCGGCAAGTCCATGGTGGCCGTGGTGACCTCGCGGCCGATGCCGGCGAGGTCGGTGACGGCGCGGCGGGCGGCGAGCTGGTGGCGGCGCGCGGCGGCCAGCAGCTGCACTCGCGCGTTGTGGCGGCTGAATTCGGTGACTGCGCGGCGCAGTATTGCGGTCGGCCACAGTTGCTCTGGGTCGGGGAAGTCGGCGGGGCCGCAGGCCCAGATCGACGCCGGAACGGCAGCAGCGAGGGCGGGGCGGGATTCGTTCATGGGTGAGGGCCCTTCGTGAGGACGGAATACTCCTGCACCCGGTACTGCGTCCCTAAACCAAGAAAATCCATCCACAGTCTCGAATCAATTTTCTTCTCAGATTTCGACTCAAGGCAATGCGTGCGGTCGAGGAAGATTCGCGCTAACTATTTTTGGAGTTTTTCTCGAGATTCGACGTCCGTCGCGGTGCGAGCAGTCGTTAGCGTCGCCAAACATCCACGATGTACACACAACCCCTGGTAGAGGGATTTCTCAGGTGGTCGACTAAGCGGGCTTTCTCGTGCGTGAATCCGCCCTGCCGTCGAGGGTTCGTGTACTTTCCGTGTGCTTTCCGAATGCGGTTCGTGTACTTTCCGCATATTTCTCGCGTATTCGTCTTGCTGTCCTTGCTGGGTCGGATTTCCCGATTTCCATCCATGCAAGGAGTTGGTTCTCATGAATTCTCGCGACCGTGTTTATGCGAGGGATCCGCGTCTTCCGCTGTCGGCGGTGATCGCGCGTCTGGACCGCATCGCCGAGGACGTGGTGCCGCTGAGCGCCGAGGCCGCCGCCGCGTTGCCGGAGTCGCCGGTGACGTGGGGGCGGCTGGCGCATTTGTTGCTCGACACCTCGGTGTCCTTCGAGGTGATGGACGTCGATGTGGTGTGGCAGTGGTTGGTCGCCTGGGCCCGCCGCCAGGGCGACGAGGCGGTGCTCGTCTGCGCGGGGCTGGCGATGCCGATGCTGGCCGCGACCGCCGCGCGGCTGGCGATCCGGATCGATGGTGAACGTGCCGAAGCCGAAGCCGCCGTGCTGGCCGGGTTCGTGGAAGAGATCCCGCGGATCAACCTGCGCGCAACCCGCGTGTGGTGTGCGCTGCGCTGGGCTGCCTACCGGGGCGGACGCGCGTGGGAAGAAGCCGAGGCGATCACCACGGCTCCGATCCCCCGCCAGGAAGCGGGTATACCCGCGCAGCGCACTGACGGAGATCTGGAGACGTTGCTGGCGCTGGCAGTCGTCGAGGGCGTGATCGATGCCAAGGATGCCGCGCTGATTGCTGATACCCGCCTGGGCAGGCGTTCATTGCGCAGTTGCAAGTCCGAGCAAGCAAACTCCAACAACTGGCTGGTCATCCGGCGCAAGCGTGCAGAGGCACGTCTCGGAACATGGCTGCGGCAGCGGATCGGCGAGACCGAGTCCGGCCACACCAGCATCGTCGAGGCCGCCGCACTCGATTCTGCAGCGTTCGCGCTCGCCACTGAGAAGAAAGTTTCGCCGGCCACTGGGATTTCCGGGTCTCCGGGCACCAGTACCGGGTGCGCGAGACCTTCGCAGGTCTGCGCGCATCCGACTCACCCGGAGGTCAAGCGATGCGCCTAGCCCACTCCCCCCACACCACACCCCGAACTCGACGCGTCCTGGCCCGCACAGCGGTCGCCCTCGCCGCGGGCACCGTGGTCCTCGCCGCGGCAGGCGCAGCCAGCGCCGAGGCGGTGACGGTCCTGGCCGTGGCCGACTCCTTCGAGACCGTACTCAACAACCTGCGCAACTGGCTGATCGGGATTCTCGCGCTGATCGCCACGGTGTGCCTGACCATCGGCGGCACCCGCTACCTGATCAGCTCCGGCGACCCGGGCGAGGTCGAACGCGCCAAGGTCGCACTGCGGGCCGCGTGCCTCGGGTACGCGCTGGCGATGCTGGCACCGGTCGTGGTCGGCGTGCTCAAGTCGATCGTGGGCGCCTGAGATGGCCCCCCGACACCGGGCCGGTATCGCACCACCGACCGCGAAGCGGGCGCTGGTCGTGGCGCTCGCGCTGGCGGCGATCCTGCTGTGCGGCAACGCAATCGGCAGCGCGCAACCCGCCACACCAACCCCGGCCCCGCCGACACTGACCACACCGACCCCACCCGCGACGGCACCCCCACCCGCGACGGTGACTCCGCCTGCCACCAGCGGGGTACCGGCCCCGGCGACCCCGCCCCAGCGCCCCTACAGCCCGTCGCCTTCCGGCGGTGGTTCGCAGGAATCCGATTGCGGCGTCTCCGACATCGCCGCGTGTGTCGCGGGCGCGATCGACGGGTTCTTCTCCCGCCTGGTCGCCTCGGCGTTCAACCCGATCCTCGAACTGCTGTCCAAGCACTTGCTGACCACGCCCGAACCCAGCCAACTGCCACGTCTGGGGGCGTTGTGGTCCTCGTCGTGGCAGCTGATGGTGGCCACATACGGGCTCGTGGTCATGGCCGTGGGCGTGCTGCTCATGCTGCATGAGACCCTGCAAACCCGGTGGGGGTGGCGCGAGCTGCTGCCTCGGCTGGTCATGGGGTTCCTCGCGGGCGCGATGAGCATGCTGCTGGCCACCAAGGCGATTCAATTCGCCAACGGCCTGACCATCGCGGTCGCCGGAGACGGCGTCGACCCCGATTCCGCAGCAGCGGCTTTCCGCTCGCTGATGAAAGTCGGTGCGGGCAGCGTCGACAGTCTGTTCACGACCTTGCTCGTGCTGGCCCTGATCGTGGTGTTGACGCTGCTGCTGATCACGTGGGTGATCCGGCTGGTGATCACGGTCGTGCTCGTCGCGGCGGCCCCGCTGGCGATGATGTGCCACGCCCTGCCCGGCCTCGACGGGATCGCCCGCTGGTGGTGGCGCGCCTTCAGCGCCTGCCTGGCCATCCAAGTCGTGCAATCGCTGGTGCTGGTCGTCGGTCTGCGGGTCTTCCTAGCCGAGAACTGGAGCTGGTTCGGCATCACTCCCAACGGGCTGCCCTCCATCATCGTCGCCGACGCGATGGCGCTGCTGCTGCTCAAGATCCCATTCTGGCTGCTGTCAGTACTCAAGATCGGCAACGGCCGCGGCATGGTGGCCTCACTGGCGCGCAGCTTCGTCATGTACAAGACCCTGGGTCTGCTCAAGAGCGTCGGCAAGTCCGCGGCCGTCGCGCCTCCCAAACCCAAGCCCAGCGGCGGCCCGAAGCTGCCACCGGATCCGTACGCGAAGGTGCGCGCCACCCGGAGCGGCCAGCTGATGCTCCCGCTGCAAGGGGTGCACCGGGTCGTACCGCCGCCCCCGCCCCAGCCTCGGATCCCGCATGCCGCGTCGATCCCGGTCGCCGCGCCCCAGGGCCAGCAGTTGATGTTGCCGCTGCCGCAGTTCCACGGCGGCGTCAACCTCGGCCCCACTCCCGTGCTGGGCCGAAACGGCCAGTACCAGCTGCCCATCCCGGTGCAGCGCGTGCCCAAACCCGTTGCGCCGCCGACGCCTCCGGTTGCGAGGCCGCTTCCGGGCACCCGGAGCCCGCAACCCAAACAGCTGGCCTTCGACTACAGCGTCTCCGCGCTTACTCCACCGGACCCGTACGCGAAGGTCCGCCCGACGCGCAGCGGCCAGTACCCGCTGCCGATCGAGGTCCGGCGTAGCTCACCACCACGCACGCCGACACCTCCACCGTCACGCACCGCGACCCCGCCACCCGCGCGTGTGTCCGGTTCGGCCGGGCGGCAGCTGCATCTGCCGCTACCCGATCTCCCTGTCCGCCGCCGTAATCCCCGCCGTACCCCAGGAAAAGGTTCGAAATGAGCATCTCCGCCCGCATCCCCGCCGATGTCGATCGCCGCGACAAGCTGATCGGTCCGTTCACCGCCCGCCAGCTCGCCATACTCGCCGTCACCGCGCTCGCCTTGTACGCGGCGTGGCTGTTCACCCGCACCCTGGTCGCACCGCCGGTGTTCGCCGCCGCAGCGGTTCCGATCGGTGCGCTGATGACCGGCCTGGTGCTGACCAGCCGCGACGGCCTCTCCGGTGACCAGCTGGTGGTCGCCGCAGTCCGCCACCGAGTACGCCCGCACCGCCTCGTCGCCGCCCCACACGGACTCACCGCGGCCCCGCGCTGGCTGACCACCCACGCCACCAGCGAACCCAAATCCTCAGCCCAGCAACCGATCACAACCAGCACCGCACACCTGCCCCAGCAGATCAGCACGGCCGGGGAAGTCGGCATCGTCGACCTCGGCACTGATGGCGTGGCGGCGGTGGCGGTCGCTTCCACCATCAACCTCGCCTTGCGCACCCTCGAGGAGCAGGCCGCACTCGTCGCCCAGCTGGGTGGCTGGCTGCATTCGCTGCGTCAGCCGGTGCAGATTCTCATCCGCTCCACCCGCCTGGACTTGACCGGCCGCATCACCACGTTGCAGTCGGCCGCCGCTGACATGTCGCCGGAGCTGGCCGAGGCTGCCACCGATCACGCTCGATTCTTGACCGAGCTCGCGGTCACCGAGGATCTGCTGCACCGGCAGGTGCTGCTGGTGTGGCGCGAACCCCACCACAATGTCACCGCCGCAAGCCCCGGCCTGGCCGGGCCGTCGGCGCGCACACTGGCCGCCGCGCTGCTGCCGAGTGGTCGGCGCGCTGCCCGGGAGGTGTCGGCCGCCGCGCGCCGCGCGGCTGAGACCCGGCTGCTGCGCCGTGTCGCCGAGGCCACCGACCTGCTGAATCCGCTCGGTGTCGCTGTCACCGCTCTCGATGACGCCCAGGCGACCGCGATCCTGGCCTCATCCACTAACCCTGGCAGCCTGGTCCCGCATTCGGCCGACATCGCCGCCCCCGACGCCGTCATCACCACAGCCAGCACCACCGACACCGCCACCACCGTTGCCGACCCGAAGGAAACGCCGGGTGTGGTCGTCGCCGAGCGGCGTCGCCGGAAGCTGTTGGGGCGCATCCGGTTCGGAACGTCGTCACGGTTCGCGCCGCAGTCGCTGGGTGTGGGTGCCCGCCATGTCGAGGTCGGCTCGGACTGGGTAGCGACTCTCGCGGTCACCGGCTACCCGCGCGAGGTCGCCGGCGGTTGGCTCGCTCCGCTGCTCGCGCACCCCGGGCGCGTGGACCTGTCACTGCACATCGACCCGATCGACCCGGTCACCGCCGCCAACCGGCTGCGCCGCCAGCAAGCCCGCCTCGAGTCCTCGCGGCGCCACAACGCCTCGTACGGGCTGCTGGCCGATGACGTGCTCGAGGTGGCCGCCGAGGACGCCGCCGATCTCTCCTCGCGGGTGGCCCGCGGCGAGGGACGCCTGTTCCGGGTCGGGCTCTACCTGAGCGTGCACGCGAGCTCGGAAACCGAACTGGCCGAAGAAGTCGCCGCGGTGCGCGCCCTGGCGGCGAGCCTGCTCGTGGACACCAGCCACCTCACCTACCGCGCGGTGGCCGCGTGGACCGCGACGCTTCCGCTGGGCCTGGACCCGGTGAAGGTGGGTCGCACCTTCGACACCGACGCGCTCGCCGCGGCGTTCCCGTTCACCTCCCCACAGTTGCCGGTCGCCGATCCGGTCACCGCACACCGCCCGCAAGGCGTGCTCTACGGCCGCGACGCCGCCTCGGGGTTGGTGTTCTGGGATCGGTTCGCCGAGGACATCCACAACCACAACATGGTCGTGCTGGGCCGAAGCGGCTCCGGTAAGAGCTATTTCGTCAAATCCGAGGTCTTGCGGTCGCTGATGCGCGGCATCGAGGCCATCGTCATCGACCCCGAAGACGAATACCGCCCCCTGGCCGACGCGGTTCGCGGAACGTATCTGCAGCTCGGGGCGGCGGGCGTGCGATTGAACCCGTTCGATCTCGAATTGCACACCCGTCCCGACGGCCGCCGCAGCGCCCCGGCCGACGCCCTCACGCGCCGCAAGCTGTTCCTGCACACCATGATCCGGGTACTGATCGGTGAACAGTCCCCGGCCCAGCGGGCGGTGCTCGATACCGCGTTGATCGCCACCTACGCCGCCGCCGGAATCACCGAGGACCCCTCGACCTGGACCCGTCCGGCCCCGACCCTGGCGGTGCTGGCCGAGCAGCTGCGCGTGTGCGGCTCCAGCGTCGGTACCGAGCTGGCGCAGGCGCTTTCGCCGTTCGTCCACGACGGCGCGTTCGCCGGGCTGATCGACGGCGAGACCACCACCGCCCCCGAGGGCGCGTTCGTGGTGTTCTCCCTGCGCGAGCTGCCCGACGAGTTGAAGACCCTCGGTACTCTGCTGGCGCTGGATGCGACCTGGCGGCGGGTGGCCAACCCGGGCCTGCGACGGCCGCGCCTGGTCGTGGTGGACGAGGCGTGGTGGATGCTGAGCCAGCAGGCGGGCGGGGAGTTCCTGTTCCGTGCCGCCAAGAGCTTCCGCAAGCACTGGGCCGGGCTGACGGTGGCGACTCAGGACTGCGCCGATGTGCTGGCCACGGAGCTGGGTAAGGCGATCGTGGCCAACTCCGCCACCCAGGTCTTGTTGCGTCAGGCTCCCCAAGCCATCGACGAGATCGCGGCGGCGTTCGCGCTCTCCGATGGTGAGCGCGGGTTCCTGCTCGCCGCCGATCGCGGCCAGGGCCTGCTCGCGGTCGGCACCGACCGTACCGTGTTCGCTTCGCTGGCTTCGGATTTCGAAGACAGCTTGATCACCACTTCTCCGCAGTTCGCCACCGGCGAGGATCTCGACGACCTCGGCATCGAGCTGCCCGGCGAGCCCGCCGGCACTCCGGACGACCTCGCCCCCAACGAGACCACCACCGGTGTCGACGAGGACACCGATGTGTTCCTCGATCTGCCCGAGGCCGCGTGATGACGCCCCCGGCGCACGAGGCCCCGCGCGAATACCGGGTCGCTACCGGGTTTCTCGGGATGTGTGAGCACTGCGGCAAAGCAGGATTCGCCAGCCGCAAGACCGCCCGCAAGTATGCGCGAGGCCGCTACCCCGGATCCGCGCTGCACGCCTACCAGTGCCGCTTCCACAGCGACGACTGCTGGCATGTAGGGCACCTCGCGCCGGAGGTCGTCTCCGGCGACGTCCGGGCACATCTGTTCTACGGGCGCGACGGGGTCGGCGCGCACCGGCACCGCTGCGGCACTCGCCGCCGCCCGCAAGGCAGGCCGTGATGACCGCCCCCGTCACCCCCACGCTGCAGATGCCGGTGCCGGATCGGATCGAGCGGCTAGTGCTGCCCCCGCACCGGCTGCTGGACCGCCTCACCAGTGAGCTCGCGGCGGGCACCACCACCGCGACCGTCGTGGTCGCCGTCGTGGCCGCGAGTCTGCTCCTTGCCGCCGTCGCGCGGTGGGGTCGGCGGGAGCGCCTGGCGCGTGATGCGAGGCAGGTCGTGGTGTTGTGCCCGCCGACCATGGATGCTCATGCGGCGCAGGCGTTCTGGTCGCATCTGGTCGGGTTGCTGCGTCCGGCGTGGAAGCGGCTGCTGTTGGGGCAGCCGCATCTGAGCTTCGAGTATCGGGTCACCGGCGAGGACGGCATCACCCTCGCTGTGTGGGTACCGGCCAGCGTCCCACCGGGGTTGGTCGAACGCGCGGCGGCCTCGGCGTGGCCGGGAGCACGCACCCGCACCCTCGAATACGCCACGCTCCCACTTCCCGCCTGCACGAAGGGATCTCGGCGGGTGCTGGTCGTGGGTCGGCTGCGGTTGGGGCGCGCCGAATCGTTTCCGATCCGCACCGACTACGACAGCATCGACATCGCCCGCGACATCCTCACCGCCGCCACCGATCTCGCCCTCGGAGAAAGCGTGTGCGTGCAGATCCTCGCGCGCCCGATCACCGGACACCGGGTGCGCAGAGTGCTCGCCGGGCACCGTGGCGGAATCCTCACCGCGCTCGTTCGGATCACCTCAAGCCTGGCGGTCGAGGTACTCGATCTGTTCAGCCCAGGCTCCACCGCCCGCTCACCGCGCGCACGACAACCGGGAGCGCAGGACCGCTTCTCGCGGATGCAGGACACCACCCAGACCCGGGCAGCGATCACCAAAACCCGTGGCGGGCACTGGGAAACGCTGATCCGCTACGCCGCCGCCGTGCAGCTGCCCGCCGACGCCGACCACGCGCAGCGCCGCCGGGCCCGCGCGGTCGCGCGGGGCCGCGCGCACGCGGCGGCAGCGGTGTTCGCCTCGTGCACCGATCTCAACTTCTATCACCGCCGCCGCGTCTGGTGGCGACCCGTTGCCGCACTGACCGGGCGCTGGCTGGGGCGCGGGGATCTGCTGTCGGTCCCGGAACTGGCCGGAATCGCGCACCTGCCTGGCGAAACCGTGGTCGTGCCCGGCCTGCCCCGCGCGGGCGCACGCACCCTGGCCCCCGACACCGCCATCCCCATCGACGGTCCGCACACCAAACCGCTCGGGCTCGCCGATTCCGGCACCGGCCGCCCTGTGGCGCTCGCGGTGGCCGATGCCCGACACCACACCCACATCCTCGGCGCGACCGGCGTCGGCAAATCCACCCTGCTCGCGCATTGGATCCTCGCCGACGCCGAGGCCGGACGCGGTCAAGTCGTCATCGACCCCAAAGGCGACCTCGTCACCGACATCCTCACTCGCCTGCCAAAACGGTTGGCGGACAAGGTCGTACTGTTCGACGCCGACTCCACCGCTCGCCCGCCGTGCATCAACCCCCTCGACACCACCGTCGAGGGCTTGGACTTGGCTGTGGAGAACCTGGCCACGATCTTCTCCCGCATCTACGCCCGCTGGTGGGGGCCGCGCACCGACGACCTCCTGCGGGCCGGATTGCGGACCTTGTGCGCGCGGCCGGGCACGGTCACCCTGGTCGATCTCGCGCGGCTGCTGACCGGGGAAGCCAACCTCGACCGCGTCACCCGCGACGTGGACGATCCGGTGCTGCGCGGGTTCTGGAACGCGTATGCCGAGTTGTCCGACGCTGCCCGCGCTCAAGTGGTCGGCCCGCTGCTCAACAAGCTGCGCACGGTCCTTTTGCGGCCGTTCGTGCGCGCCGCGATCGCGGCCGGCGAGTCCACCGTCGACCTCACCGAGGTCCTCGACAACGGCGGCATCTGCCTGGCCCGCCTACCCAAGGGCTCCCTCGGCGACGACACCACCCGGCTCATGGGATCGCTGCTGGTAGCCCGCACCTGGCAAGCGGTCACCGCGCGAAGCACCACACCGACCAGTGAACGCGCCGACGCGTCCCTGGTGCTCGACGAAGCCCAGAACTTCCTCAACTTGTCCACACCTGTGGAAGACATGCTCGCCGAGGCCCGCGGCCTGCGCTGTTCGCTGACGCTGGCGCATCAGAACTTGGGGCAGCTCTCGCGGGAGTTGCGCGAGGGAATCTCGGCCAACGCCCGCAACAAAGTGATCTTCTCCGCCTCACCCGAGGACGCCCGCGACCTGGCCCGCCACACCAGCCCGTGGCTGTCCGAGCACGACCTGACCCACCTCGATGTGCATCACGCCGCCGCCCGCGTCCTCGTCAGCGGCCAGCAGGCACCCCCGTTCACCTTCACCACGAGGGCGCTGGCGGACCCCACTCCAGGGCGCTCCGCCGAGATCCGACGCGCTGCCCGCGCACGGACTCAACCGGTCCAGAGTCGACCCACCCCGGAAATGCCCGTCGCCGAGCTCGGCGAGGGTGATCCCCGCTTGCGTTGACCGCGCCCACGGCTCCTCGGTTCCTTTGTGCCGCTGAGGCTTTCCTTCACCCAGTAGGAGGCTGTGATGATTGCTCGTCCAGCCCGCCAACGTTCGTTGCGCGGTCTTGTCCCCACCTCCCCGGCGTTGGCGCGCCAGCACGCGCGGCTGGCGGTGTGCCTGACCGAGCGCGACCGCTGGATCCTGCGCATGTGCCACGAGCACCGCGTCCTGACCACCCACCAGCTCACAGCACTCGGGTTCGGCACCGGCTCGGCCGCGCGCCGACGCCTCAAGCGGCTGCGCTGCGAAGGTGTCCTCGATTCCTTCCGGCCGTTGCTGGTGGTCGGGTCCGCGCCCGCGCATTGGGTTCTGGCCCCCGCCGGAGCCGCGGTGCTGGCCGCCGAAGCCGGAATCGAGATCCGCGAACTCGGCTACCGGCCCGACCGGGCACTGGGCATCGCTCACAGCCTGCACCTGGCCCACACTCTCGGCGTCAACGACTGGTTCACCGCGCTGGCGTGTGACCCCGCAACGAGCCTGCTGGCCTGGTGGTCGCAGTACCGCTGCCACGCGCTGTGGGGTGATCTCGCCCGCCCAGACGGGTACGGCCGATTCACCTCGGCGGCAACGACTCTGGACTTCTTCCTCGAATTCGACCTGGGCACCATGACCTTGTCCACGGTCACGGCGAAGCTGACCGGCTACGCCGAGCTGGCACGCACCAGTGCGGTCATCACCCCGATCCTGCTGTGGACCCCCACCCTGGCCCGCGAGGAAGCGATGCGAAAACAGGTGCGCCACAACCGCACTGGGCTCGCCGACCCGGACTTGGTGCCGGTCGCCACCGCTGCTGCCGAGCTGGCCTCCCACCACCGCACAGCGAGCCCGGCCGAACGCCTCTGGCTACCTTTGGAGTCCACCGGCGGGCAACGCGTCACGCTCGCGCAACTGGCGGCTGCGTGGCCGCACCGCACCCCGGTGCCCGCCACCGTGCCGGTCCCGCCGACGAGCCGCCACGCCATCCTCACCCCACCGCCACCACGTCCGCCCGAGACGGGAGACCGATGATGTTCGGGCGGGTGCTCGCGGCGGGCTGCGCGAGCGTGGTCTTCACCTCGGTCGTGATCGCTTCGGTCGTCACCACCGTCGTCGTCTTCGACCACAAACCCCAGCTGGGTGTGAGCGCGCCCGGATCAGGTTCGGCACCGAGCCCCGAAGCGGTGTCCGACATCCCGGCCACCATGCTCGTGCTCTACCAAAAGGCCGCGCAAGTCTGCCCCGGACTGGACTGGTCGGTGCTCGCCGGCATCGGCAAAGTCGAAACCAACCACGGCCGAGCCGACATGCCCGGGGTCAGCTCCGGAGAGAACTTCGCCGGAGCCGGTGGACCGATGCAGTTCCTGGCACCGACCTTCGACTCCGTCGCCGCCCACCACCCGCTTCCTGCCGGGGGTGTCACCCCGCCCTCGCGCTACAACCCGTCGGACGCGATCTACGCCGCCGCGTACTACCTGTGCGACTCCGGCGCACCCGGCGACATGCACGCGGCGATCTTCACCTACAACCACGCCGACTGGTACGTCAACGAAGTCCTCGACCAGGCCGCCCACTACCGCAGCCAAACCCCCAGCGGCGGAGGCGATTGCGGGACACTCCCCGGAAGCGACCCCGCCTCGGTGGTGCTCGCGTTCGCCTGCTCGCAGCTCGGTCAACCCTACGTGTGGGGAGGTGACGGCCCCGAGGTCAGCGGCGGCTGGGACTGCTCCGGGCTGACCAAAGCCGCCTACGCGCGCGCCGGTGTCACCCTGCCCCGCACCGCCGCCGACCAATTCCACGCCGGGCCACCAATTCCCGAAAACTCTTTGCGCCCTGGCGATCTCGTGTTCTACGGCACCGACACCGACATTCATCACGTCGGCCTCTATCTGGGAGCCGGGAAGATCGTCAACGCACCGACCTTCGGAGTCCCGGTGCAGGTCCAGGATCTGCACTACTCCGGCGACGACTACTACGGCGCGACCTCCCCACTGCACCCGCCCGCCGCCGCTGCCGCGAATCCGGCTCAGTGACCGCACAATCCCCCAACTCGCGAAAGGCGTGACCGATGGCGAAGCGACCCCCCAAGACCGTGCACGCGCTCGCGGACTGCAGCTACCTGCCGCCCGGAGCCAAAACGTTCGAGCCCTGCATCGACGAAGTCGAAATTCCTCTGGCTACTGTCGAGCACTGCACGCACGATGCGACCATGTGCCCCGACTGCGCCTGGCAATGGCAACTCGATCACCTGTTCTGCCAACCACTGCCCTGGGAACACGACCAGTGAACCCACCCCCGCCGCGCGTCACTTCGATCGGTCCGTAACTGCTTCTGCACAAGCCGATTTCGATTCCGGCGGCGGTTCTGTGGCGTTGTCGGCGGCGGGCGGTTGGTGCGCGAATCCGGGCAATCACACAAGACATGTGTCTTGTTTGGCGATTCCGCTTGACATGGTCGCGGGTACGGAGCGTCCATGTAGGGGGAACCCCGCACACATCGGTAGCGCAACCGACGGGTAACCGTCCCGGCCGGGACATGACCAAACCCATTGCACTGCTCCGCAATCACGAAGGGAACCTGTCATGTCCAACCCCACCACCCCCGCCGACACCCGCACCGACCAGGAGAACGCACTGTGGCAGGCATTGGCCGCCGCACCCGGTGCCAGCGCAATCGAATTGGGCCACGCGGCATCCCAGCCGAAAACCGCCGTCCGCAAGATTCTCAACCAGTGGGCAGCTGACGGGCTGATCGTGCGCGCCAACAACGGCGACGACCGCAACGGATTCCGCTGGCGCATCGCCGACCAGCACGCCCCGACCGAAACCGGCACCACCACAACCGAACCCGACCCCCAGCCCGCTGCCGAACCCACCCCGGCCGAACCCGTGCCCGCCACCGACGCGGCCACCGGCGACACCGCCACCGCGCCCGATTCACCCAGCGACACGGCGGCAGCGGACCCACAGCCCGCCACCGACAGCCCCTCCGACACGCCCGCGCCCGCCCCCCAGGCCCCGGACTCCACCGAAGGCGAGGCTGTCGTCGCGGACGCCGAAACCCCAGCGGGCGAAGGTGATTCGACGCCCGGGACAACGACCCCGACGTTGGTGAACGGTGTGTGCCCGACCTGCGGGCAGCCGCCCAAGCGTCAGCCGCGCGAATCGCAGGCGGGGGTCCTGCGGGGCAAGGTCGAAGACTACCTGCGCGAGAACCCGACCGAGGAGTTCACCCCCGGCCAGATCGCGAAGGCGTTGGGCGGCAAGTCCTCCGGCGCGGTCTACAACGCCTGCTTCGCACTGGTCGGCAAATTCGTCGCCGAATACACCTGCGAACGCCCCAACAAGTTCCGCCTCCACCCCGACCAGGCCAAGCAGCAAGCCCAGGAAGCGGCCCCACACACCCAAGCCTGACCCGACATCTCCACGGCCGGTACGCACCCCGCGCGTACCGGCCATTGTCGCGCCCCAGAACACCCGCTGCCGAACTCGTCGGGTGAAGCAGCGCAATAATTTTCGTGATCGAGTGGGATTTTCGGCCTCGAGGCCGCCAGTACCGGGTGCACGGCCACCAACCGCGCCGCGCGCCCGTTGACTGCCTCCGGAGGCCCGCCCATGAACCGCTCCCGCCACCCCTCCCGCGTCCCCACCACCGATTCCCCCCACCGCAGCGCCACCCGGCCCCGCGTGACGGCTGCTGTGGCCGCTGCGGCGGTCCTGACCGCCGCTACGGCCACGATGGTCGGGGCGGGTACCGCCGCCGCCAACCCGAGCGGGTGCGCGCCGGTGACCGCGATCCTGGTCCCCGGCACCGGCGAAACCAGCGCCACCGCCAACCCCGCCCAACCCGTTGGGCTGCTGGCCACCCTGGGCAACGGACTGGCAGGCCGCTACGGCGGCGATATCGAGGTCCGCTATCTGCCCTACCCCGCCACGCCCGCGCCGTACGCCAGCTCGGAATCCGCAGGCGTGCAGAACCTCTCAGCGGCACTGTCCGGGCTGTGCCCCGGCACGCAGGTGGTGCTCGCGGGCTACTCCCAGGGCGCCGACGTCGCCGGTGACGTCGCCTCCGCGATCGGCACCGGCTCCGGTGCCGTGTCGGCCTCGCAGGTGGCCGCCGTGGCATTGATCGCCGACCCGCGCCGTGACCCCGCCACCGCCCAGCTCGGCGGCAACACCGACGGGCAAGGAGTCGCCGGTCCCCGCAGCGGCGGCTTCGGGTCACTCGCAGAGCGGGTCCGGACCGTGTGCGCGGCAGGTGACCTGTATTGCGCGACCTCGCCGCAGACCTCGCCGGCATGGACAGCCCTGGGCAAAGCCTTCACCGGTGAGGGCACCGACTCCTCGCCCGCCGCGAGCACCACCACCGGCGGTGGCCTCGACGCCGCGAGCATCACCCGCCAGGTCGTGGTCGTGGCCAGCGGTCTCGCCCAATTCGCCTCCGGCCTGCCGACTCTGTTCGGTGACCTCGCCGCGCTCCCGGGCGCGGTCGTGGCGGGCAACATTCCCGAAGCGCATCGGCTGTCGGGGGAGATCAACAGCAGCTTCGCCCCGCTGGTGGACCTCGCCGACCAAGCCGACCTCGATCTCGTCGCCCGCGCACTCGAACTCGCCGCGCCGATGGACACCTCCGGCACCACCGCTATCGCGGCACAGATCGTCCGAATCCTGGCACGCACCGACCTGCACCGGGTCGCCACCGACATCGGCACCGCCCAAGAGATCGCGTGGCGTGCGACCGAGAAGCTCGCCGCGGGTGACCTTCTCAGCGCGGGGATCGATCTCGTGGGCATGGTGCCCGTCGCCGCCGATCTCGCTGCGACCGCCGCTTCGGCGCTCACCGGCACCAGTGGCTCGGGCTCCTCGCTGGCCTCGGCGTTGACCGACAACCCCGACACCAGCAGCACCCTCACCGATCTCGCACGCCAAGGCAACGACGCCGCCAAGTTCTACCTCTCCGGCGTGCACCAGAGCGGCTACGACTCCACGCTGCCCGCTGTCCTGGACTGGATCGGCACTCAGCTCGACCACGCCAAGTAGGGACCCGGTAGCCAACCCGCCGGGCAGCCTACGACGAAGAGCGGTGTGGGGGAACAAGACTCGAGTTTTGTTCCCCCACACCGCTCTTCGGGGTGCGCTTGCCGTTCTTGGGTTGTCAGTCGGTGTGCTGGTCCGGGTAGCGCCACAGGCAGCCCACGCCGTCCGGGGTCGGGTAGAGCATAACCGGCCCGGACCGCACCGGAGCCGGGTCGCCGTCGTAGGCCACCAGCAGCGCGGCGACGTCTTTGCTGTTGCAGCGGGTGATCAACCGGCACGCGCCCGCGCGGGGCTGCGGGTCGGGGCACCGGCACCGCGCGGCCGAGGCATTGCAGCGTGCACACGAACGGCGGCATTCACCCGAGACACTGTGGCAGGCGAACTCGAAACGCAGCCCGAGGTGGGCGGCGACGGTCACGGTGACCGTGTGCCGGTGCGGCACAACAACTTCTTCGAACGTGTCGGCGGTGAACGAGCCGCCACCGGCGAGGGTGATCGTGAGCGCCTCGACATAGTCTGCGGCGTCGGCATGTTCGGCGATCGCCTCGATGCGGTCCTCGCCGAACAGATCTCCGGTCTTCAGGTCATCAGCGACCACGTGTGCTCCGATTTCATAGCGCGTCATCGACGCGGGCCTTTCTCTCGACGGGGAGGGGCTCGCCGGCCGAGTCTGCACGGGGTGAGGTCATGTGACCGGGGGCCGCGGAGACTCGGCGCCGCGAGTTGTGTTCGGGTTATGGGTTGAGGGCGGCGTTGGCGGCGGCGGAGGGGTTGTCGAAGACTCGTCCGTCGGCGAGCATGAGCCCGCCGGTGTCGGTGATCGTCGCTGTGGTGGCGGTGTTGTTGTCCATCTCCAATGTCGTTCCGGCGGTGAGTTGTCCAGCGGCGAGGAGTTCGGCGACGGTGACGCGGCGGACGCGGGGGAATGGGAACGGGTCTGCGAATTCGTAGTCCTGCTGCCATCCGGGTGCGCAGTCGGTGCAGATGGTGTCGCCGTTGTGGTGGTTGCAGTCCGGTGGCGCGACGACTTCGAAGGCGAACCGGCGTTCACGGGTGACCCGTTGCCCGGTCAGCATGTGGGTGTAGGACTCGTCCAGACGTGCGGTCACGATCTCGTGCATGGTCGTCTCCTTGCAAGGCGATCGAACGGAAAGGGGGATGATGGGCGGTTCGGCTCCGCGCCCTGGACCGACGTCCCGGGGCCGCCGGTGCCGGTGTCCCGGAGATCGGCTCGGGGACACCGGTATCGGGTTCAGGTGGTGAACGGGTTGGGGCCGAAGGTTTTCGTCCAGCAGCTCGGGCAGATGCGGGTCTTGATGAACTCGCGGTCGGGGCCCGACAGGTGCGCGAAGGCGTCTTGCAACAGCATGCGGCGCGCAGACCAGGCGGCGAACCGGGCGCGGTTGACCCGGAAGGTTCCGACTGTGCCGCAGGTGTCGCAGATGACCTCGACGGGCTGGTCGAGCGGGGGATCGGTGTCGAGGCGCTTCCAGTTGGTGGGCAAGTTGTTCACGACGGGCTCCTCAGTGTCGTGGGCGGGCGGGATTGGGTTCGGGTAGGACGGTGGGGTGTTGCTGGTTACGGGGCGGGCGGGGTGTCAGGGCCGCCGGGCTGGGGCTGGTCGGGCGGGTTGATCAGTTCGAGGGCGATGGCCTCGGATTGGAACTCTTCGGCTTCGCGCAGCAGGTCTTCGAGATCGGTGAACTCGTCACCGAACTGGAGCTCGCTGGGAATCCGGTGGTGTTCGAGGTCGTCGATGAGCGTGGCCAGTGTCTGAGCTGCCTGCCGGGAGATGGTCAAGGCGCGCTGGCGTTTGCCGTCCAGCACGCGGGCGGCGGTGACCCGCTACGCGGCGACCAGTGCCTCGATCTGCGTGGTGAAGGCGTCCTGGTCGCCGTCGACGGGGCGCAGCAGCCACGGCGGCGCGAAGAATTTCTGGCCGTCGGGCAGTTGGACCAGGCACTCGATCAGGGCGTCGGGATAGTCGCTGACATAGGTGACCTGCCCGTGCACGGAAGGGTCACGGGTGGCGGTGATCTGGTCGCCGACGCGGATCGGGCACAAGGCCAGATCGCCGGTACTGGCGGCGGGCAGCTGGTTCGTGTGTGCGGTGGCGTGGTCGGTCATTGCTGTTGCCTCCTTGGGCATTTCGGGGTGAACGTGGGCAGATGAGGGACGGGGGTCCGGCGGGGTGTGGTTGTGCCGGACCCGGGGCCGGTTAGCGGGGCAGGGCGGCAGACAGGGGCCAGGGGGCGGTGTTCGTGCAGACGATCACCTCGGTGTCGGGGTGGCGTGTGCGCAGAATGCGGACGGCCCCGGCGGCGTACCCGGCGAGATCGTCGCGGGGGACCTGGCACACGATCGGGGCGGCGGTCCCGGTCGCGGTGGCGCTGATATGTGCCACGGTGTACACAGCGCCCGCAGTGTCGGGGGCCGGGCCGTAGATGACGAACGCAGCGCCGGTGGTGAAGTTCTTGGCGAGGTAGACCATGGCCAGCGCGATGGGGCCGGGCGCAGTCGCAACGGGGGCGGACGGGGCGGGGTTGCGTTTCATTGCTGTTGTCTCCCAGGTGGTTTCGATAGTCGGTCCCCCGCCCCCGGGCGGGGCGGGGGTGGGGTGTCAGGCGGTGCGGACTGCGGCGGTGGCGGCGCGGGCGATCTTGTCGGCGGTGGCGGCGGGGTCGGTGAGGGTGTGCACGGTCGCCCCGTCCAGCGGCAGCGGGGCGAGGCCGGTGGCCAGCCAGAGCACCGCGCACCCGCTGGCGCGCAGCCGGTCGAGGCGTTTCTGGGCGGCGGCGCGGGGTTCGGGCTCGAACCGGCCGTCGGAGATGATCACCAGCAGGCGCGTGTTCTCGCGCTTGGACAATCCCAGCGCGCCGTCGAGGGCGTCGAGGGCGGTGTCGATGGCCTCCCAACTGCCGGAGGCGGTGAATTCGGTGACCTTGGCCGGGGCGGCGGCGGGGTAGGTGACCGGGATGACGACGCTGCCGAAGGTGACCGTGGCCGTGGCGGCGGGCATCACAGCCAGATTCGCGGCCTGGGCGAGGATCCAGGCGGCCGAGGCCACCTCGCCGGTGTAGCGGCGCATGGACCCGGACACGTCGCACGCGATGCCGATTCGCAAGGGCGGCACCGGAACCGCGCTGCGGGTGGTGCGCGTGAACGGCTCGGCGGTCGGTACCGCCCCGGCCGCGCGCTGGGCTTCGCGCGCCACGACCGCCCGCATCCGTACCCGCCCCGGCGGCAGCGCCGAGGCGGTCTTGGTGACCGCGCGCTCGCGTGCGCTGGCGGTGTTCAACCCGCGCGCCAGTACCCGCGCGGCGGTCCGCTCGTTCGCGCGCGGGGCGCGGGTGGCGCTCCAGCGCGCCCGGGACTCGTTGGGGTCGAACACTTTGCCCGCGATCGCGCCCGCCCGGTCACTGTCGCGATCTTCGGCGTCACGGGCAGCGGCGACACGCTCGGCCACGTCGTCGGGATCGGCCGGGATAGGTTGGTCGGCAACCGATTTCGCGATATCGCGCAGAGTCCCGGCCACCGCGCGGCCCAGTGGGGAACCGGGGACGGGGGTGGCGTGCGGGTCGGGGCCGACCAGCGCGAACCAGCGGCGCGCGAGCTCGAGCATGCCGTGGGTGTTGGTGTCGGACAGGCGGTGCGCGACGCGCCAGAGGGTGCGCAGTTGCCGCAGCAGGGCGCGCCCGAGAATGGTCTCGATCGCGGCGGCGGCGCTGGTGGTCTCGGTCGGGTCGAGGACCCCGGCGTCCACGCGGGCCAGCAGCAGCGCGGCGTGGTGGGCGGCGGCGTAGCAGGTGGGCGGCGCGCTGAGGGTGGCGTCCCAGCCTCCGGTGTCGGCGAAGACCAGGGCGCGGGTCGAGGCCCGCAACCAGTGCCGGTCTTCGGGGCGGCGGCGCAACTGGGCGGCCTCGATCCGCGACTCCTCCAACAGCAGCGCCGCCGCCACGACCTCCGGGTCCGTGCACGCTGCGCGGTTCCAGCGGGTGTGGGCGGCGTGCGCGCACTCGTGCACCAGCGAGCCCCAGGTGGGCGCGTACCGGTAGCGGTCGGACACCCGGGCGGGGCGGGCGGTGGCGGGGTCGATGCCCAGGTGCGCGCCGTTGATCTCGATCGCGGCGTGCGCGGGCACGAAGAACGCCAGCCCGCCCCCGGCCGCGCCGGGCGCGATGGTGACCGACAGGTCACGGCGGGCAGCGATCGGCGGGGTTTGGGCGGTCATGGCAGCAGACAGGGCCGCCCACCCTGCCCCGGCGGGTACGGCCGGGACGGGCGCGGGGGTGGTCGGGGCGGCGGTAGCGATGTGCGGCGCGGGCATGGCGTGCTCCTTCGGGCCGGGGTTTCGGTAGGGGGTCACCCGGTGCCCCGGCCGGTGGTCGACCGGGGCACCGGGGCGGTGTCAGGGGCGGATGCGGGTGCCCAGCGCCAGCGGCGCGAACGCGCGCCCGAACGTGGTGCCGACCTGGGCGGCGACGATGGCCCGATCGTCTTCCGGGGCGGTGCCGATCATGTTCGCGGCGGCCGTCGGAATGTCCACGGCGGCAGCGATTTTCGCGAACGCCAACAGTTCGCGCAGTTGGGGAGCCCACCCGATCTCGCCCTTGCTGACCCGGGTCGCGAGGGCGCGCGCCACCCGCACGGCGCGGGAATCCACGCCCAGCGATTCGGCCAGTTCGTAGTCCGAGCTCACCTCGACCTGGAAGGCGAACCGGGATGCCAGCGCGTCGGACAGGATCGCGCCGTGCACGCCGGGGTTGTGCCCGGCGACGACGAAGAATCCGGGCGCGGCGGTCACCACTTCCCCGCCGTTGGCTTTCACGACGATCTCGCGGCGGCCGTCCATGGCGGGGTACACCACGGCCAGCACCGACGGCGGGATCAGGGTGGCGTCGTCGATGAACAGCACCGCCCCCGCGCGCATGGCGCGCACCAACGGGCCGTGCACGAATTCGAAACGGCCGTCCGGGGTTTGGGTGTACTCGCCCACGAAATCGGCGACCGTGGTGTCCCCGTCGCCCTGCACGGTGAAAAGGTCGGGGTAGGCGGCCTCGATCAACGACGTCTTGCCGGTTCCGGGCGGCCCGTACAACAGCACCGGCACCCCGGCGGTACGCATGCGCGCCAGCACTTCCACGTCGGGCAGTCCCGCCAGCGTGCGCGGGTGGTACAACTGCCCGTTCGGGCGCGTCACCGGGGCACCGGCCGGGGCCGGAACGGGGACCGCCGGGGTGGGTGCGGCGGCGGTTGCGGGGGTTGCGGGCGCGGTTTTGCGGCGGCGCGGGGCGGCGGGGGCGGGCGGGGTGGCGGGGGTCGGGGCGGTACCGGCAGCGGCGGCGGTGTCGGCGTTGGCGCGGTAGCGGCGCGGTTTGTCCTGGGTGCGGTCGGCGTGCCCGGCGGCGACCAGGACATCCAACGCGTTGCCGATCGCGCCGGACGACCGGCCGCCGGTGCGGTTGGAAATGTCGCGGGGGCTGAATTCGGTGGCCGGTTCATCGGCCAGCACGCGCGCCACCATGCGGCGCAATTCGCCATTGCCCAACCGCGCGCCCGCCGTCACGGGGGCCGGGGCGGTACTGGCAGCGGCGGCGGGGGCCGGGGCGGAAATGGGGGCCGGGGCGGTCATGGGAAAACTCCTTCACAGACGAAACGAACGGGTGGCAGGGGCGGGGCGGTGGGTGCGCGCCGGGGGCGGGTGGCCCCCGGCGCGCGGGCGGTCACATGTCGCTGTCGTCGCATTCGTCGTATTCGAATTCGTCGGACCAATCGCCGAATTCGAACGGGCCGTTGTCCTGCCACACGACCGTTGCGGTTTCGACGTTCCACGTGGCGCGGGTGGCGGTGTTGTCGTTGTCCACGCCCCACGTGTCGGCATCGAAATCCGCGCGGGTCACCCGGGCGACGTCGGCGCGGAAGTTCCACGCCGAACCTGATCGGCCGACGTCGGCACGCAATTGTTCGTCCGCCCACTGGCGCGCGGCGTCAATGGTGTCGAACGGCGCGAATTGACCGGCGTCGCGGGCGCTGGCGGGCGGTACGAAACTGATCAGCGCAACAAACAGTTCGCCGGTGTTCGCGGTGGTGTCGGTGGTCATTTGAATCGCCTCCGTTTGGAATATTCGGACACGGTGCGGGCCGGGTCGGAATTGCAGTTGGGGAATTCGTTCAATTCAACGATCGCACCGAAATTAGCTCGATTTCGAACGCCACACAACTCCTTTTGCCCGAATTTCAGATCGAATTTCAGCAACAAAAGACCAGGTCAGGGCAATAATTTGCCGAAATGCGCACCGGATTCAAGGAATGCCGAGAGGCGGCCGGCCGGTGAAATGGGAATTTGAAATCAAAAGAATCCACTAATGCAAGAACGTGCACAAGGGGAACGACAAGGGTCAGCAGAGCGCTGAGGCCGGGCCCGAATCACCGGGCCACCACCCGCCCGCATGTGTCTTTGTTCCTGCCAGGGGTAGGACCCTGGGCGGCCGTCCCGCGAAGATACCGGCGCCGACCGGGCCATATACCGGCGGCGGGGTGTTGCGACTCAGTCGCAACACCGAATGGCACACCGAGTGCAACACGGACTGACACATGGAACGGTCACAGCCGGTTCTGCCGAACCGACGCGGCCTCGGCATCGCATCGGAATCGGAGGATCGCGAGCGGGTACCCGCTCGCAGAGTAACCGCTTTGGGGGCACTCTCCAAGTTCTGGAATGGCCATATATGGCGAGGTTCCGAGGTTGGAGTACCTACCTTCTTATTTGCGGCGAAGAGTCGGGTTTGCGAATGGTTTCGATCCCCGATTCCGTCGCGGCGGGCGGGCAATAATGGCATGCGTGAATTGTTGTCCATATCGTCGGCCAGGACCAGCCGCACGTGAGGCCCATATCACCCCGACAGTCGTTTACCGCTTCGGCGATGTCAGGTGTTTACAAGCCTGTCTTTGGCGTAGTCCGTGAGCGACGAAGATGCTCCGGCGGTAAACTCAGGAAGCCTTTTCGTCGAGCTGTCGAGCGAGTGCTCGTATAGTTTTGCTTGGTTTCTCACCTATTTGCGCCAGGCGGCTGGTGAGGAGGTTCACTGTATTGCCGATAACGTAGTGCTCTCCGAGTTCGAAATACAGTCTCAGCATGTCGCGGTAAAAGTTCTCATTGTGTGGGTCGATATCGATCGCGGATTCGAGCAGACGCAACGCGGCACTCGGGTCTTTTCCGGTGTGAGATCGAATCAGGATGCCGACGCTGGCAATGGCGTCGCGGCGCACACTTTCTCGAATGGGGTCGAGGAATTCGACGTCGAGGTCCGCGGCCAGCGGGCCGGAGGCGGCGAGTTCGAGGACGCGCGCGCAGGCGCGGCGGCGTTCGTCGTCGTCGCCGCTGTGGCGGCGGCGCATGGCGGCGTTGGTGAACTCGGCGTAATCGCTGTGGACTGCGGCCGGGTTGAGCCGTAGGCGACCTGAGCTGGTGTCCAGCAGCGGTTGCCCGGTGTCGCCGGTGATGTCGGCGAGGGTGTTGCGCAGGCGGGCCAGGGTGGTGCAGACGGCGTTGCCCGGCCGGGCCGGAGGGCGCGGCCCCCACAGGGCATCGACGAGCTGGGCGCGCGTCAGGCCGTGCGGGTGGATCGCCAGCAGCACCAGTAGTTCACGGCTGCGGGGCTGCAGCCGCGCGGTGATTTCGACTTCGGTGACCGCCTCCGAGCCAGCTTGACCAGCGATGCCCTGCCGGGGCCGCCACATCACACGCAGCGGCCCGAACAGTCGCACGTGGAGGCATTGGGCCGCCGGGGCGAATTCAGATGTATGCGGGGCGCCGGAAGCGTGAGCGGGCTCGGGCACCGGACTAAAGTCGGTCTCGGGCACAGCGGCGGGCTGCGGCAGAGGGCCCGCGAGCGCGGGCACCGCAGGTAGTGGCGTCGCCGAAGCGGTAGCGAGCCGAGACCGGCTATGGGCGAAGCTGCCACGGGCACTGATCGCGTACACCGTCGGCGCTGCCGAGCGGATGGGTCGACGGAGCGGGCCACGCCGCCGCGGTCGCAGTTGGTCGTCGGTAGCGCAGCCGGAGCGGTCTTCGGCTGCCCGAGTGCAGACGGCTGCGGCGAGGGCACGGACGTACGTACCGACCTCGCTGGCATCAGCCCCGCCGTTGTTCGATGTCGGCCCGGTCGCTGCCGGTGGCGGCAGCCACCCGATGACCGCAGCGTCCAGCTCGGGGCTGAAGGTGGCGGGAATCGAGCGCGGGCCGGTCAGCACGATCGCCATCCGGGGGAAGCGGGCCGCCAGCTCTCGCGTGTGCGCGGCGAGCACGCTCGCCGGTCGATGCTGATCGGCGACGACGAGCAGCACATCGGCCCCGTCGAATAGCGCTGCGGTACTGGAGTCCTGGGAGACGAGACCGCAGTCGGCGACCACGACCAGCTCCCCGGTCGGCCCACCCGTGCGGGCCAGACCGGCGAGGTCGAATCCACTCGGCGCACTCAGCCAGGCGAGATTGCCGGGACGCTCGGGTGCGGCCAGGTAGGCGACCCCGACGGGGTGCCATTGCAGGTGGTCGGCGAGGTCGCCCAGCCCGCGCACCCCGGACTTGCCGGCCGCCGCGGTGAGGCTGGCTACGCCTCGGGCAGGGTCGCCGCCGCAGCGGCGCGCGAGCTTCCCGCCACGCGGGTCGGCTTCCACCACAATCACCGGCTGCCCGGTGGGCCAGGCGGCGGCCAGCAACAGCGCAGTCGTGCTCGCCCCGGCCGACGGGTGCAACCCTGCTATTGCGATCAACATTGCCACCACCATCCTTTCGACCCACTGGAGTCGTAACGTGTTGTGCGATTTAGTGATTTGCTGCTGGTCGGATCGGTTTGGCCGAGTCCCGGTTCACAGTTGCGTGATCGCAGTGATCAGCGTGTGCCCGTCGCGATCGCTCGTCGCGATCTGTTGCCGCCATATCGATTCCGGCTCCCCGGGGCGAACTTCATGGATCTCGACGCCATACAAGCCGAGGTCTAGACGGCGGATGCGCGCGCAATAGGTGGTCCCGACCGGGATCGAATCGATTCCGGCCTGGATCGCGGGCGCGTCCGCGACTGCCGCCGACTCCGCTACCAGCGCCCGTGCTCGCCCACCGTCGCGATCTCGGTAGTAGGCGGCTTCGAACACTGCAATCGCCTGCCCTCCGTCGCGCACCGGCACCGCACCGCGCGCCACGGCGAGAATCTGTTGCTCAGTCGCCGAATGCGCACAGCCGCTGGAGGTTCCAGTCACCAACTCCACCGGATGATCGCTCACCCTAGGGGACGCCACCGTCGACTCGGATGCGGTCGATGGGTGCGGGTGCGGAGCGACGGTGGTGATCGCCGCCGCAGCGAGCACCAGCGCGCACGCCCCACCCGCCACTCCCCTCCATCGACGCGGCCGAGGCAGATCGGGCGGGGCCTCGGCGTCGGCGTCCTCGTCCGAGGTCTCGGTGTGAGTTCGTAGCCATTGCTGCAGCGGCCCTTGCGCCGTCTCAGTCTGTGCCTCGGGAGCGTCGAGGAGAATCTCCTCGGGTTCCCGGTTCTCCTCGAGGGGGATCTCGTTCATCGCGGGTCAGCTCCTTCTCGCGTCTCAGGCCGGCGGTTGCGCAGTCGCCAGTGCGCCGAGCACATCGGCGACCGGCGCGGCTAGGTCAGGGACCTCTGCGTCCGCCGCACTGATCACGGCATCGGTCTCGTGGGTGATCGCGGGCACCAGCGTCGTCGGATCAGCGGCGACCATCTGCGCGAGCACCAGTTCCTGCGGCAGCGGGGCCTGCTCGTCCCCGCCGGTACCGAGTGCGGCGTCGACGGCCGGGTTGGTCAGTCCCGCCTGGTCGGCGGCAGCAGCGACGCGGGCGGCCAGGAAGGCGTTCCAGTCGCGTTCGCGGTCAGCGATCGACGCGGGCATCCAATCCGGGCGCCGCAACTCCGCCGAACCGAACCGCACCACATCGGAAACCGCAGCGATGTCCTGACCGAATGCGGTCGCTCCCCCGCCCGACGACGGCGAGGCGGTCCGTCCGGGCGCATGCGGTACCGAAGGCTGCGGACTTGCCGAGATCGCCTGTGCCGTCTGCGGATACGACGCCGACTCCGCAGGCACCACTGTGCGAGCTGGCTGATCATCGACCGAGTCCGCCGGGGCGGCAGGGGCGAGGGCACGCGGTGGCGCGGTGACACCGGCCTGTCCTCCCGAATTCGGGGTCGTGATCAGTCCGGGCTGTCCCGGAGGCGGTGCGGCGGGAGCCGGAGCGGCGAACAGCATTGCCGCGAGGAGGACGCACGCTGCTGCTGCCGAGCGCGACGACATCAGCGCAGCACCGGGGAAGAGCAGCCTCGGGCACCGGGCGGAGATCCGCTGCGCGGGCACGACCCCGCCCACTCCGCCACGCAGCGAGATCCACAGTGCGCCTTCGTGCAACGCGCGAACATGCACAACCTCGACGCGAAAGCCCTTGGTCTCCAGGTATTCCCCGGCCACCTGTGCCCGGCTGGTGACCGGGTGCGCCAGGCGTTGCGGTGCGATCGCGACGACCACCGCCGTATCGGCGTCGGCGCAGATCGCCACGGGCGCTTCGATATCCAGGCGCGGGCACCAATCACAGGCCAGCGCACGCCCGGATCGCAGCCACACCACCCACATCCCCACTGCCGCACCATGATTGACACTCTCGTCCATGGCTGCACGCAACGCTGCCGCGACCGGTGAGTGCGAGTGCCGATTCAGAAACCAGGTCATGACAAACTCCTCCAGCGTTCGCCCGCCGTTACGGGATACGCGCGCACAACACCGAGGTTAAGGCTCTGGTGTGCAAGCGATTGCGCCGTCGATTGGCGGTCGGAATTGTGCGAGATGATCGGTGAATTGCGCGTTCACATCGGTTCCCCGATCCGGGAACCTTCGCGCCATCAGGGGCTGTCCACACAGGCCCTGGAAGCTCTCCCGCCACCAAGTCGGCGGCATTGGGAGGCCGAAAAGTCTCTTCGTTCAGTTCGGAGCCCACAACGGTTGAATAGCTTGCAGGTTGCTCGTTACTGACAGCATCACGATAACCCCTAGAATGTGACGCTCGCAACAGTACAGTTTCTGATTTGTCGAGGGACCGCTGTCGCGGGCGTCGCGACCTGTCGGTTCAGTTCGGGTGATCGGTTCCGGGTGCCTGCGGCATCTTGGCGAGGCTGGGGTCCCCAGCTATCCGCTGTCCCAGCAGGGCGTAGATCGCGGTGGCGATGGTGAATCCCACTTCGGGGGTGAGGTCGCCGACGGCCGGAACCCGTTGCGGCACAAGCCCGACGTAGAGTTCCTGGTTCGAGAACAGCCATACCGACAACACCAAACCGATCCCCATCGAAATCGAACCGGCCCAATTGCGGTGTCCAGGATCGAAGGCCAGACGCACCACCCGTGAATCCGCCGAATCAGACTGTCCTCGGCGCAGATACAGGTCGAGCAGCACGACGCCGAGCCATGGCGCCACCCAGTAGGCGATCAGCAGCAAGAAGGCTTGGTAGCGCTCGGATTCGGCTGTGAGGCCGACGTAGGCCAGTGCCGACCCCGTTATCCCGAATACCAAAGCGGACAAGGCTCGTCGATACCCCGACCCCCAACGTATCCCGAGTGTGAGCACAGAGATCGCGCCGGAGTACACATTCATCGCCCCGCCCGCAATCGCCCCAACCGCTATGGCAAGCAATGTGGCCGCCGCGACCGGCGCGGGCAGCTGATCAGTGAACGACCCCGTGGGATCGCCCAGGGCATCGCTGCCCGCACATGCTGATGCCGCCCCTGCAATCTCGAGGAGACTGCAGGGTACGAAAACACCAAGCCCACACCACAACACAACCTTGCGGTGGTCGACGTTCACGGGGAGATACCGGGTGTAGTCGCTGGCCGTGGGGCTCCATCCAGCGGTATAGCTCCAGCAGGTCGCGAAGGTAAGCAGAAAGCCACCAGTCGCACCTCTGGGACTGGTGTCGCTGAGGTGGGTGGCTCGGGAGAGGATGACAACCGTAGCGATCGTGAACACGCTGGCGAGCACGGGGAAGGCGTAGCGCTCGAACGCCTGAATCAGATTGTGTCCCAGAAACGCAACGGCGACTTGAACCACCACCGCGATCAGCAGGCACCCTGGTTTCGGCAACCTGGTCAATGTGTTCAGCGCCAGTGCCGCGCTGATGCTGCCGACCGCGAACCATCCCACACTGGTCAGGCTGTTGAGCCCTGCGGGCAACACATTGCCCCGGTATCCGAACGGCACCCGCCCGAGCACCATCTGAGTGAGGCCGAACCGCGGCCCCTGTGCCGCGAGCACCCCGTGCATCGCCGCGCCGGTGGCGTTCCCGAGCAGGATCACCGCCGTGGCCTGCCAGAAGCTCAACCCGAATGCCGCGACCGCCAGGACACCGACGAACACCGTCGCGAATTGGAGGTTCGGTGAAATCCACGTACGGAACATCTGCGTGGGCCGACCATGCCGGACCGACAGCGGGATGGCATCTACGCCGCCGGGCTCGACCGCCGCAATCCGACTGCCGTACAAGCTTTCCCGTGATCGATACCCCGGCGAGTCCTCGCGGTGGAAGCTCATCGCTGCGGTCGGGGTTAGAGGTTCTTCGTCTGCCAGTACTCGCGCAGCGAAGCGATCTTGTCGCCGTCGAACTCAAGGATCGCGACTTCGCGCATGAGCTTGCGGACACCGAGGTCGGCGAACTCGGCTTCCCATTCGGCGATGGCGGTCTGCCCGTCGAGATACAAGCTCAGCAGCCGACACCGGATATCGGATTCATCCCCTACGACCTTGTCTTTCCAGTAGGCGGCGATCCCGGTGCGGCCGCGGTGAGGTTCTTCGAAGGCGCGCTCGGCGTAGGTGGCGTTCTCAGTGAAGATGGTGACGATCAGTGCGGGATCCTGTGTCTCCCAGGCCCGGAAGTAGGTGTCGATCACCCGGCGCGCAGTGTCCTCGGTCAGCATCGTCGATCCTCACTCCGTTATGTCGGCCAGGCCGAGCGGTGGGTCCAGACGTGATCGTTCCTGGACCAGAGCGTAGACCTGCTCCGGTGCCTTCATCTGCAGCTTTCCCAGATCCGCCTCACCGACCTCGGATTCACTGATGCGCATCCATTTCCACGGCTCTGCCGCCACCGCCACATCCGCGGCATTCGCGGTGTAGAAGCCATCGAGGATCGTTTCCCCCGGCAGCACCGCAAGGTGCACTGTCCCGAAGTAGTAACTGTCCCTTCGGTTTCGCCAGCGTCCGATCAGATGCCGCTGCGACACCTCGGCCTCGATCTCGTTGCGGTACCCGGCATGCCCCTTCTCGCACCGCGGCTCCGGCGGCCAGTTCTGGCCCGTGACCCGATGGCCGGACACCGCGGTGAGCCGGGTGAGATCGACATGGCACCCGACGTCCTCGACGCGGTAGACGGTGACCCACAACCCACTCAATACCATTGCCGAAAGGCCCGGGACGAGTTCCTCGGACGGCTCGTCGACCCGCGCGATGCCGAAATCGGACGGCGCGAACAAACGCTCGACGGTCCATCCCGGGAACATGTGCTCCAACACCAGGCAATGCGGACCCCGAGGCAGCCCCTTCACCTGGCCGGCGACCCACTTGTAGTAGTGAGCTTTGGTTGGGGGCTCGGGCATCACCGGCAGCTCCAGCGCCTTGGCGTGGCGGCGGTATTCGGCCACGAACTCGCTGTACCCGTGCATGTGACGAGCCTGCAGCAGTGACTTCAACGCAATCGTCGGCATCAGGTTCCTCATCGGTGAGGTTCAAATTCCGGCAAACGCGACTCCACGAGACTATAACGCGGCGTAGCCGCGCCTTTGCGGCGTCGCGAGCAGACTGGCCACCGCGCCAGCATCGACTCCATGGACATCTACGACAACCCGGATTTCGAATCGCACGAGACGGTCCCGCTGGCCTTCGATGTGGATCCGCTGGTCGTCTCCCAAGCTGACGAACCCGCCATCAGCACAGCCGACGGCCCGGCCCTCTGGCATCGGACCCAGCCCCGCCAAGGCGCGTCTCAACCACGCGACAAGTGGGTCGTCGTAGAAACCCTCTGCGACCCCGGCCAACCCTCGACCGTCCTCGACGGTCGAACTCCCCGAGCCTTCACCCGGCTCAACCACTCCAGCATCGGACGGCTCGCCACAGCCGTTCCCAGCGTGACCCGCCTGATCAAGACGTGCACCGCCTCCGGTGCCGCCCAGACCGAGCGCTTCACCGCCTCCGAAGGGCAGCCGATGCGCACGATCGCCGTCCCCGTCCTCGGCCCGACCGGTTCAGTCAACGCTGTCGCCCTGTGGACCGGCCCACGCCACGGCCCCATCCCGGAGATCCCGAAAATCGGCTCCGTGGAATGGAGCGCCGCAGGCATCGCAACCAGCACACCCCCAGCCCAATACTTGCTACGGCTGTCCTATCTCGACACTCCCGCCTCGCATACCGTGCCCGAAATGCTGGCAGGCTTCCACAACTTCAGCGACCGACTGGGCTTCTTCTCCCTGTTCAACCTGGACGACCCCGTCGACCGGTGGGCAGGCACCGCGACCAAAATCTACGAAGACGGCAACGCCCACCAACTCCACATCGCCGCCCATGCCCGCGGCACGGGCCCCGACCGCACCATACGAGCCATCGTCTGCGACATCACCGACGACCAAACCCGCGCCATCCCCGACGTCAGCTCACTGGCCCTGCGCGCCATGCCAATTCCAGCCGGGCACGCCCTCGGCCTGGCAGACCTCAAAACCGGCTTTATCCACGAATGGCTCACCGAACCCGGCAGCCCGCTGGCCGGATGGCGTCACCACAACCCCCAACTCGACAACGCCAGCCAAATGCTGGCCGCAACCACTTGCTACGAACTCGCCACCAACATCCGCCGCACCGCCGATACCCGGGCTCGCGTCCGGTTCACCTCTGACGATGCGTGGATCACGCTCCACGCCCGCTGGAACCGCATCGCCGACGGCGAACGACCCCAAGCCCTCCTCGAAGTCACCCCGATCTCCTCGAAACCGATCCCTCCAGTGACGAACTGCAGCCTCTGTCACGACATGTCATGCGAGCCGACCGCTCAATGACCGAAAGCCCGAAGATCCCCGGCCGCGTACCTGCCCGGTCTTATCCTTGAATTGCGATTCAGTCCGGCTGGACCGAACAACTACCGTGGACTCGAGAGCACTTTCGCGCCGACAACGAAGGTGATCACCATGCGCCTGCATATCTCCACAGGTTCACCGCTTCCGGCCGAAGCCGAGGCATTCCTCGATGACCGACTCGAGGCCGACGCCCGGGCAGCGCACGAAGCGATTAGTGCAGCCGCCGAGAACGGCATGCGCCAGTTCACCGAAAGACAGGCCAAGTACATTCTGCTGGACCTCTACAGGCAGGCCTGCAACGACTTCACCGAGGTCCAAGCCATCTTCGGCGACGTCAACAACAGCTCGCCCCAATGGATCGAAGCCCACGAACGCGAGAAAGCCCTGCGCACCGCGCTGTACCTCGCCCTCAGTGTCTACCGGCACGATCCCGAATACAACGGTGACTGGACCAACCACCTACACCTGCTCCCCTAACAACAGCAGCAAACCCAACCAGGCTGCCAGACCCCGCCACCGACGGTGACGCAGTAGAGAGACTGGGTAGCGGTACTACTGGCGGGTGTAGCGAACTGGCAGTCCAAAGCCGCTGAGGACTGCGAGCTGCAGTGTGGTGCGGTCAGGGAAACACACTTCGAAAAAGCTCTCGGTAGGAAATTGCGGGGCGATGAGCTCGATAATCGGCTGCTTGGGTTCACGCTGGCCGGAATATCTTGGGACGCTTTCGTTTGAGACCCATTGCCACCGGACCGCGCTGTTCGGGGAAGTAGTTCCGTCGGGTTTGAACTCAATCGGACTGGGGCGTACGGGCGCCAACCACTTTCCGATCAGGAGTTCTCCGTCGGTCGGCGGGTCGACCACCGTAACCGGAGGCTGTTCGGGGCGGGGTCCTGACGATGGCGGTGGCCTGTCGGGGTAGTGCCGCGTGTCGTCGCAGGTCGAGGCAATCGGTGTTGCTGTCGCGACCGCCGGGGAGCGGTCGGCCGTGCAGCCAACTGTCGTGGCCGCGACCGCGGCGACCACCATCCAGACCATCGAACTGCTTCGCATCCACCCACTCCTAACGATGATGCGACTGCGGTGAGCTCCGCCAGCACAAGCCCTCAATAGCTAATTCACGGCAATCTATCAATCCGGACCGCCATGCCTCGCCACGATGCCGCGGCAGGCCCGATAGACACGGTCATCGACTGGAGGACGTTTGCCGTGGCGGTGAGCCATGTGCTCTGCGATTCGTGTCTGGCTTCGGGAACCGGCAGCAGAGCGTTCGCGGCCAAGCAGAGGTGAGCGTGTCACCGATGTGGCCAACCCTGGAAACCGTTGCCGAGCGCTGGGATTGGGCGCGGCTGCGCATGCTGCTGTACCGGACCTACGGTCATCCCTCGATCCGCCGGCGCGCCCGCATCCTCGCCGCCCGCCAGCTACAGCTACTCGCCGAATAGGGGCAACTGGCTCGACGGACCAGCGGCTCCGCCGGTCTTACGCAGGCAGTGCGCGCACGTGATCGGTTCACGGGTCGGCTGCAGCGCGGCCGGAGACCAGCCCGCGACCCCGGTGTGGCACAGCAGTTCCGGGACTTCTTCCTCGCCCACCCACTCACCGAGGGTGACCGCGTGCACCGTGCGGCCGGTGCGCACGATCGCGTGCACACCTGGGTCACCGAAGCGAGCCCGTGTGGAGGCTGCCAGAGGCGCGATATCGGTCATGAACTCAACGATAGGGATCGCGGCCGACATCGCTTTGCACGAACCGCGCCTGGCTGCCGACTGTCGTACTGTGACATCTCGGCCGTCCCGCTGCCTCCATGCTGCCTTTGGGAAGGCGCTGCAACGCAGAATTCACGATGTTCGTCCGCAGGAATCCATTGCAAAACATGAGCATCCGTCCAGCGATACAGTTCGATCCGGAACGATCGACACGGCGAGGAGACGAAGATGGCTGAAGCAGATCAGAACCCCACCTCGGGAAACGATGCGGTTAGTGCCCTGATAAACACCAATGAGATCGTCAAGAAGAACTTGAACGATCTCCTCAGCGGTGTCAGCCAGGAAGCCGAGGAAGATTAACGCCCCCGCGAACACTCGCTAGCCGCGCTGTTCGAGCCGGCACAGCGAGCCGAGCCTCGGCGACCCCTTGTTCCCCTGCTTCCTCATACAGGCGGCCCTTCAGCGGAAGGAAGGCGTCAAGGGTGCCGTAGACATCGCGGAGCGACGCGACGGAGGAGTGCCCTTGCGGAGCCTGGTAATGCGCGCCCATCGGCACTCTCTCACTGGCGGCGGCCGTATGGCGTCCTGCCCGTTGATTTGCGACGCCCCGCGCTGGCCGCGTCGGTCAGCGTGCCTCGCGGCAACGTAGTGCGTTCTGGGTTTCGTTGTGGCTCTGCCTATTTCTCGTTACCGGTCACGGTTGTGGCTTCCCGTAGGCCGGTGGCGTGCTGGGCGGCTTCGGTGCGGGTGTTGACGCCGAGTTTGCGGGTGATGTGGGTGACGTAGTTGCGGATGGTGTTCTCGCTGAAGAACAGTCGGTTGGCGATCTGCCGGTTGCTCAGGCCCTCGGCCAGCAGCAGCATGATCGTCATCTCCATGGTCGTCAACGCGGCCAGCGGGCTGTGGTCGCCTTGGTTGTGGCGGCGCAGCGCATGCATCAGGACCGGGGTGGCGTGGCTGTCGAGGCGTGATTGTCCGGCGGCGAGGGCTTTGACCGCGTCGGCGAGGGCGAGTTCGGTCAGGTCTTTGATCATGTATCCGGCGGCTCCGGCGTCCACGGCGGCGAGCATCGCTTCGGGTTCGATGTCGGCGCTCAGGATCAGGCAGCGGGTCGCGGCGTTGGCGGTGTGCAGGTTTCGGCAGATCTCGAGCCCGTCGCCGTCGGGCAGTCGGGGGTCGAGGATCACCACGTCGGGTTTGAGGCCGGGCAGCAGGGCTTGGGCGCGGGCGCGGGTGTCGGCCTCGCCGACGACGGACACGGCGGGGTCGAGTTCGAGCAGATCCGCGATGGCGTCGCGGACGACCCGGTCGCGGTCGATGAGGACCACGCGCACCGGGTGCCGCCGTGAAGGCGGCGGCCGGTCCGGGCGTGAGAGGGGATGGGGGTGGGAAGTCATCACTTCACGATGCGCCGCCCGGCAGGTTCCGTGTAGCGCCCGAAGGACACCGACGGTGAGGACTTTCGCCACGTAAGGGCCCACAGCGGCGTCAAGCGATTGTCACGGGGTCCAAGGTCGCGCACCACCGTCTGGAGATCAGCGCATTCGACGGCTGGGTGCCGACGGCCGTCCTGAACCGAGCGATCAGCGGCATTATGGTGTGTTTGATGGTGTCGTGCTGCGTCAAATCGGCCGTGACACCTGGTCGCCTTGTCGGGTTCATGGATCATCGCTTGCTTGGCGCGCGGTGGGTGGAAGAGAGTCAGAGCTGTGGCGGTACAAGATCCGGTCGATAGCGATGATGCGGTGTGGCGGCAGCCATGGGATGTGTTCGACGCGGGCAATTCGGACTGGAAGTCCCGGTGCCGCGGCCTGATCAGCATCGCGGCACTCGTGGCGCCAGATGAACCGTCACTGGCCGAGTACTTGCGATGGGTACCGGCATTGAGTCTGCGAGCTCAATTCGATGAGGTCGACGTGAGGGACCTGCTTCAGGATGAAGATTTGGAACTCACCGTCCTCGATCTCGGTGCCATCGAACTGGATGATATCGAGCCCTACCAGTTCGGCTTCGAGACGTTGAAGGGATTGCTCTCCGCGCTGCTGTCCCTAGGGCTGTTGATGTGTGCCGACTGGAAAGCAGACCCGAGGGAAATCCGCGATGGCCTGGAGAGATTGCGCTCCTATCCGGAGGGGATGTCGTGGGAGTGGTTCGAGGCGGCGGCACAGGACTACGAAGTGGCGATGGAGACCGGCGACCGATTCTTCGAATTGCTCGGCAAGCACAGCCGCGCCGCTGGGGCCGTGCTGGTCGGAATCAACACCGAAGCTGACTCGATGGCACTGGGTTTCATCCCTGTAGAGCGGGCGGACGCTGAGGTCCTCCGAACCTCCAACGATATCGAACCCATACCCAAGATCGGATAGCCCGTCTGCTCGGTCCTCGGCTATAACGGACGGTCCGCCGACGTCGGATCGTCACGGCCAGTTGATCTTCCGACGCCCCGCGCTGGCCGGTTCGGTCAGCGCGGCTCGCGGCAGGATAGCGCGTTCGATGTGGACCAGTTTCGGTCTTCTTGTAGCCGTGAGCTCGCTCTATCTGTGTTGGAACGCGCGCATCACCTTCTGGCGGACCAACTCACGAAGAAGCTTGTCCGCGTGTGGATCCATGCCCTCGGCAACGAAGACTGCATCGGTAAACGAGTCGACGTCCGTAGGCGGCGATGCACACAACCTGCTCTTTTCATCTAATGGCAGACAAAAACCCAGTTCGACACACAGGTTGTCAAGTAGGAACCTGACGTCTACGCCATCAGCACTCATACGAGGAAGTCTGCCCGAGATGATCTCTGCCCGTGGGCTTCAACCGCGCGCGGGTGACACTCGGGTGCCAGTTCAGTGCGTTCTCCGGCGGGGTACCGCGGCCGTCCCGAACCGAGCGATCAGCGGCAAGAGCGGATATTCGGGGCTCGCTGCCGGGCGACCGCGGACCACCAGGTCTACGGTTGTTTGGTATGGCGAGCAGGGACATTGTGGTGACGGTGGGCGAGGATGACTGGCTCACGCTCAGCGATGCTGCCGAGTGTGCGGGGATGAGCGTGGAGGCATACGTCTCCTGGGGTGTGCGGATCCTGGCGCTCCAGGCCCGGCCCGGCGGGGCAAAGCAGGGCGGACGCGCGGGGAGTCTGAGCGCTGGACGGCACACGTCCCGATCTGCGGAGGAATCGGAGTCCGCTGCCTGGACGGACACCTTCACCGAGCGTTTGTCGCACCGGGCCGATCGAAAACCGAAGGACTAGTGGGGCAGCCGGTGTCGAGCCACCAGGCACCAGGGCCACTCCGAACGGCCTTGTAAGCGGCAGTACAGCGCGTTTTGCGGACCAGGTCAGTTGGACTCGACTATGAGGAATTGGCGGATTTTCTCCTGAAGCCCATGGACGGCGTCCAAGGGCCAGTCGGATCCATGGCTCATTCCGGGATAGCGGTCACAGCGTGCGACGAACTGTCTTTCGGCCGGGGACCACCGAATCCGGTACGCGGCATCGTGGACCTTACGTTCGACGTCCTCCATTGCGGGCCTCGATTCCTACCTGCCATTCGATCAGTCAAGCGTCGTGCTGGACGTGAGTGCGGCGGTAGTGACCTCCGACCCTAATCAGGTGGGTCGGTAGACACCGCCTGACCCACGATTCGCATCTCGTGCCGAACGGTCCGGGCGCGCACCATCAATAGGGTGGATAAGGCATTCGTCGATCATGTGGCTCATGCCCGCGCGGTTCTCGAGCAGGCCCGCGCTATGTCCCTACGGGCGCGTCAATCGTCTAGGGCTGCTGCGGAGTACGCGCGGCACGCCCGGGAGTACGTGGTCATGGCGGAGTCGGTGACCCTGGCCGCGTTGGAGCGCCAACGTCAACGCCGTGGCTGGGGATAGTTCGATGAAGTCTTCGTAGCCGGTCGTCGTGAGGTGGAGCACACTGTAAGGACCGCACCGGCGGACAGAACGGCGGGCTGCGAGACGGGGACCTGGGGAAGGGCGTTCTCGCAACCCGCTGGACCTCATGACACGTAACGGCCGGGGGTGCCCGCGGAGTCGCCCGGAGCGCTCCGCTGGCCACACACCGTGCGCGACAATTCGGCCCATGTAGGGCGTACCCATCCTGATGGCTGGCAACCGCTGCGCGCCCGAACTCTTTTGCGGTGTCTATGAACACGCGGCCCTCGGCATGAGCGCGCACTGCTGGCGGCGTACGGCGCTCTGCCCGTTGATCTTCCACGCACCCGCGCTGGCCGGTTCGGTCAGCGGCATGTCAGCGTGTTCGACCGGCCTTCTCCGGTCCGAACAGACTTGTCAGCGGCATTTCAGTGCGTCTTCTGGCCAACAGCACGTAGAACCTCTGCAAGCCAGACCAAGTGGTGTCCAATCGCCTGATCCGCGTCGGCAAGTAGGTCTGTCAGATGCTGCCATGACCACGAGAGCTGACCGATCGTCAGGTTGGACGGAACTCTATCGACGACGTACAGCTCGTCCTGCGGGATCGACCAGAAGTAGTCCTCGTCCAATCGGACGACGTCGCCCTCGGTGGCCGCCTCGACATGATCCAGTAGCAAGTTGAACGCTCTGCGCAGCTCGGTGAGGGATACGTCCAGGTTCCATTCGGTCATGCGCGTCATCATGACGGGGTAGCTCCGACGCACTTAACTCGGCACGATGGTGATTCGACCGGCCGCACCCGTGTCGTCCGAACGACCTTGTAAGCGGCATGGCAGCGTGGTATTCCGACTGGTGGCTGCAACACCCGAGGCCCGTAAGAATCCGTACGGTACGTTTCACTTATGAGCGATCCGGTGCAATCGCCTAGGGCGCTAGCTCCCGAATGGGCGTCATGGCTCGAGGAAAGCATCCAGCGCGGTTGCGCCGCGGAGTCGGTGATCGACGCCATGGCCGACGGCGGGATGGACCGCGAGTCCGCTGCGGTACTTGTTTATCGCGCCATTTCCCGCCACGCTTCCCGGTTTCCCCCGCAACCAGCTCGGGACTACACGTTTCTCAAGGAGCTGGCCAAGCTCGCGCTGCCCGATAGCGAGGTCCTCCGTATCACCGAGGGGCCGCGGGAAAACTCCACGTCAGGGTTGATAGAACTGCATTTCCTCATGGACGCAGCCCTGTCGCCCGAGCACCCTGCCTACCGTGCGCCCGAATCTGGAGCAGGTCCCTTTCGAGCCAGACTCAGCCTCGGCTTCAACAACGCCAGGGAGGTGCGTTGGCTGCGCAGCGGACCCGACGCCGGAAAACCGGCTGCACCAATGGGCGGCATCGACGCCATGACATTGGAGGACGGCTACTGGGAGATAGTCGGAAGCTGGGGCCACGTCCTTGTCAGCGGTTCGCCTCAAGTGTGGTACGGCCCCAAACCCGACTGGGCCCGCAACGACAAGACGTACTTCGAGATCAGCCCCGAAGCTCCCGCCGTATCGGGCAATTACCGCGACGAGGAGCACGGGCGGATGTTGGAACTGGACTTCGTGTACTCGGTGCGCAGCGAAATCATCACGTCTTTGGGAACCTACGCGGTCACCATTCCGCTAGCTGATGCCTTGCGGGACAGTGGCATGACCGGTTTCGAGTTCGTGCCTGCCACCACCTCGATCGAAGACTACGTCGAGGACCCGCAGGAGTTGGACATCCCAGAGCTGTACGGCATGTGGATCACCGGCACCGCGTTCATCGACGACTTCGGGCTCACACCGAAAGGCGATCTGGTGCTCACCCAACGAGCGAAAGAACTGCTGACCACCCGCGACCCCAACCTCAGTGCCGAGGAACTGGACTGGACCGGCCGGAGTCTGTTCATCGCCCGGAGCTTCCAACTGCCATCGGAGAAACCTGAATCCTGACCACCGACGACACCGACAGCAAACGCACCAAACTCGGCATGAGCGCGCACCCGCGGTCGGTCCGGCGCATCAGCCGGAAGATCGAAAACGGTCGGCCCCAACGATCTTCAGGGCCGACCGTTTGGCCGTTTCGAACCGCACGACTCGCAGCTAGAATAGTGCGTTTCCCCAGCCGAACTCACCGCGCACGCTGTCAAGGATTCCGATCGCGCGGTGCGCCTCCGGTATTGATGGCCTTTCCGGATATCGGCGGTGTTGCCGGTCTGGTCAGGAGCAGACCGCGGCCTGTAGGGAATTAGCCAGCGGCAGCAACGGGCTCGACGCGCCGCCGGTGGCCTCGATCAGAAAGACCAGGGGGTAGGAGACGATCGCGCACTGCGGCGAGGGCGGGGGCGGTGTTGCCGCAGCGGTACCGGTACCGGTGATCACCGCTCCGGCGGTGAGAGTTCCGGCGATGGCGGCGGTGGCCAGTAGTGCGCGCATATCGATCCCAGCTTTCTTCGGAGGGGCATCTTCGCTGTCGTAGACAACTCACAGCAACTATCGAATCCGCGGGACTCGGTATTTCGTCATAGCGCCCACCGATGACCCATCTCTCTCCGCGAGCCGCGTAGTGATCTCCTTCACAGCAGTCACTGGTGAGGCCGCTGCCGCGGCTGTGCCGGGAGCCAGCACGCGACAGCGGTAGAGGAACCCGGCAGTTGCGGACGTTCCCGGTACGACGAAGGCCCCGAGATGATCTCGGGGCGTTGATCTTCAGCTAGGCCGCCTGGCCAGTTCGAGTCGCGAGGTATGCGGCTAGTAAGACACTGGTGTCAGGATCGGATCCCGGCCAGGATCGGGTCCAGGTGCCCGGTGGGATGCTCCTCTTATGCGGCTGCCCACCGTCTGGATTGGTGTGGCTCTCTTTTGGCTTGCCTCCCACCGGTCACCGTGCAGGGAGTGGCTGAAGAGGGGTCTGCCCCATGCTCGTACTAGCGGTGCCCTCCCGCACGGACACCAACGAAGTCAGCGAGCACGGGAGGGATGATGAGGGTCATCATCGGGATGGATCCGCACAAACGCTCGGCCACCATCGAAGCCGTCGACCCGACCGGGCGCGTTCTGGTCACCGGCCGATACGCCACCGACAATGCGGGCTTCACGGAAATGCTCACCGCCGGAAGACGATTCGCCGATCGGGTATGGGCGGTCGAGGGATGCAACGGCATCGGACGCCACCTGGCACACCGGCTGGTCCACGACGGCGAGACGGTGATCGACGTGCCGACGAAGCTTTCGGCGCAGGTCCGGGTGTTCGCCACCGGTAACGGCCGCAAGACCGACCCGGTCGATGCCCATTCGGTCGCGCTGGCCGCCTTACACGCGCCGGGATTGCGGCGCGTCGAAGCCGATCCGGACCTGGTGGCCCTGGGCATGCTCGCCGGCCGCCGCGACGAACTCGGCCGCGCTCACACCGCGATCCTGTGTCGGATTCACCGGCTGCTGCTCGAGCTGATTCCCGGTGGCGCCAAGGTGTTCCTCACCGCTCGACAGGCCCGCGCGTTGATCGCCGAGGTCACCCCGCACGACGCCGCGTCGCGGGTCCGGCGGCGGCTGGTCGAGGAAATGATCGAGGAATTGGAGACCATCGACCGCAATACCCGCGCCGCGGACAAAGAACTGCGCCAGCTCGTCCTCGACCGCGGATCCACACTGATGGGCCTGCACGGCATCGGACCATCCTCAGCGGCAAGGCTTTTGGCCGACACCGGCGACATCCATCGATTCCGTGACCGGGACCGGTTCGCGTCCTGGAACGGCACCGCACCCCTGGACGCGTCCTCGGGCGAGCAGCAACGCCACCGCCTCTCCCGCGCCGGCAACCGCAAGATCAATCGCGTTCTGCACATCATGGCCATCGTTCAACTACGAAACCCCACACCCGGGCGCGTCTACTACGATCTGCGCAAGACCGGCGGCAAGACCTCGATGGAAGCCCTGCGCGCACTCAAACGCCGACTCTCCAACGTCATCTACACACGGATGCTCGCCGACCAGCAACGCCGTGAATTAACAGGCCCGGGAGGGCAATCGGGAACGACTACTGACTCCAGCGCGACCGGTTCCAACCCGCACACCGATCCTTCGGACAAGCCACATCCCGGACCCACATTCCAGGCTAACCCCAACCCCACTCCGAGGGGTTGACATAGAGGGGGAGCCAAAAGCGGACGTTCGCGCGGACCGAGCGGTGCTCGGCTTGATCACTTCGCCGACACGGCCGTCACTCCGTAGGCGGCGACTTCGGTTCCCTGCGGGTCGACCACAGCGAGCGCGGTCGGGATGACCGCTCCTCCGCTGACGACCAGCGACGGAACGCCGTTCACGTAACGCAGGCTCAGCGCGCCCACGTCCTCGGCCTTGACCTCGTCGGCCGGGATAACATCTACGGCAGCAGCCTCGGGAGTGGCGGACGGGTCGATCTGCACAGATGCGCTCTTGACGGATATATCTATATAGCCCATGCCAAAAATTCCGTCGAACCTGGCAGTGATCGGCACAAGGTTCGAATCCACAGTGGCCGGAATGATCCCCACATCGGTTGTTTCTGGGGTGGCCTGCTCATCGGACACGGTGTTGCCTCCTCCCGGTCGGCCCGATGCCGACCATGTGAGATGATCTCATGACTACGTACCCAACTATGCCGAAATCGTAAGTGGCCGTTCGAAACTGGACAGTCCGTGCGCGTCGGTGCCTCGTCGGTAGCGGCCCAGCGGATCACGAAACTTCGGAACGGCTGAAATCGGCGATGCAGGATGTTCCGCCGACCTCAGATCGCTTCGGCCGCTTGATCTTCGCGCTGGCCGCTTGAGTCAGCGCGACATGGAGCCATGAGCGGAGGTTGCGCTACTCAGCCGTCATTGCCGATGCCCAAATGCGCATCCCCGTGCATGACCTCAAGCTGCTCGGAGAAGTCGGAAAATCTCTGCGCGTCCGGTGCGCGCGGCTCGGGCGGTTCGAGGCTGGGCGCAGCCGTCTCTGCTTGCGTGGCCTTGGGATCCGGGCTCTCCGGGACGGGTTTCGTCTCTGCCATGACACTCCTTCCGGAGTTGACTGCCTGTCGTACCTCGAAGGGTATCGCTGGACGAACGATCAAATATGGCAATGAATTACTCCGGACAAGCGTCCGGCACTCGGCTGGTTAATGCAGGACGTTCTGCCGTGGCCGCGAGGCATGCGCTCTGCGGTTCGTGTCTGGTTTCGGTGAGTTGCCCATCCAGGGCCATCGTGAGGGATGAGTACTTCCTCCGACCTGGATGTCTCGTTCGCTGGTGATGATCTCGTCCTGCGGCTTGCGTCGCTCGCCTACCTGGCACGATTCTCCGTCGTCTCGCGCGTCCATACGAGATCGGATCTGCGCCTGTACTTTTCGTGGTGCACCGAGCGAGAACTGACCCCCTTGGCGGTGACACCGACCGAGGTCGAGCACTATTCGCTGTGGATGCGAGAGACGCGCCACTTCAAGCCCGCCACCATCGCCCGCCGCCTGGCTGTAGTGGCGGGGTTCTACCGCACCTGCGTGATCGACGGCCTGCTCGAGCACTCGCCCGCCGAGTATGTTCGCCGGCCGCGCGTGTCGAACGAGTCTCCGACACTGGGACTTTCACACCTACAGTTCGAGGCCCTGCTGGTTGCGTCCCGAGACTCAGACAACCCCACGGACTTCGCGCTGGTCGCCATGCTCGGACTCCTCGGACTGCGCATCAGCGAGGCATGCCGCTGCGATGTGACCGACCTTGGTGAGGAACACGGCCACCGCGTCCTGCATGCCCTCGGCAAGGGTTCGAAGATCGCGCTGATTCCGTTGCCGCCCGCGGTCGGGCGTGCGATGGACCGCGCCGTCGACGGCCGAGTACAGGGGCGATATTGCTGAACCTGCGAGGAAGGCGGATGGACCGACATTGCGCCACCCGCCGCTTGAGGCGGCTGGCGGACGTCGCGGTGGTCCGGCTACCGCGTATGCATCCCCACATGCTGCGCCACACCTTCGTCACTACCATGCTCGACGCCGGAGTCGACCTGCGCGACGTCCAGATCGCCGCCCGCCACGCCGACCCCCGCACCACCATGCGCTACGACCGCGCCCGCACCAACCTCGACCGCCACCCCAACTACATCCTCGCCGCCTTCATGGCCTCAGCCACATGACATCTCAACATCTTGCATTGCCGAGATTGGTGCTCACGAAAGGGTGATTCGGACGTCTGCGGGTTTCCTTTGCCCCATGCGCCGTGATCTCCGGTGAGAGAGGCCGACGCACGGGCGTGGCATGCCCAGAGCGGTGCAGGGACAGGCCAGACCCGGCCAGGTTTCACCCAAGCACCAGCTCGGCAGATCCATCCGGACGTCGGTGGAGCGCGCCCAGACGAATGAGACGCACCTGCAACAAACGTGTCTTCACCTGAACGGTGTTCGTCGACCTTTCGGACATCTGCGCGATAGCGGCAATACCCCAGATATCCAATTGTGACCACCCCGAGGGGTGATTTTCGGGAACTTTGCGGCCAGTACGGGGTGCACACAGTCGAAGAGCGCATTCCCTGGACGAGGCGCTTGACCCAACCACCGCAACGGAGGGTCCATATTCCGTATCCCGTTGTATCGCAACGGGACCTATCCGATCATGCACCCGACCAAAAGGATACGGCCATGTCCGACCCGGAACAGAATTTCGAACGCCTCCAAAATTTTGACTGCTGGATGAGCACTGAGGAGGTTGCCGAGAGGCTGAAAATACCTCCGAAGACGCTGGCGAACTGGGCATCACTTGGAAAGGGTCCCCGCTTCGCGAAAATCGGCCGCTTTCGCAGGTACAAGCTGAGCGACCTGCTCGCCTGGGAGCAGGCACTGCCAGTCCGAGGCAGCACCACGCAAGAGCAATCCGGCGATTACCGCAATGCTGCCTGAGCAGGAACCGACAAACGTCTCTAAGGAGTAATCCATGGCCCAGGTGCCGTTGGAGCCCGGCGCTATGCCACCGAAGGATAGGCTCGTTCCAACCAAAGGATCGGACGGTATATGGAGGCTCAATCAGGTCCGCCATCGGTCACACAGCGGTGAATACGTTCGAACCAGCGGCAGCGGCAAGACCCGCCGAGAATGTATGGACGATTGGGAGTCAAACTTCAAAAAGAACGTGCAGAAGGGCTCGAAACGTCGACGTCGTGGTCACAGGACGCAGTTCTCCCCCACCGACAAGATGAGCAAGGTCTTTGCTGAGCTGGATGCGCAGTACAAGGCTAAGGTGGAGGCCGGAAAAATGTCCGAGGACACTTATACCAATTATCGCTGCCATATCTACCCACCGGCGAAGAATGCGAAGCGCAGTAACAACCCCGACGCGTTCAAACTCGATACGGAGATGGGAAGCCTCAGCATCGCCGAGGCCGCCGACGCGGCATGGATTGCTGACTTTCTCGACGAGGTGGCGGACAGCGCACCCAGCACCGCCTACCACCAACATCGCCAGCTTTGCTCAGCCTTCAAACTAGCGGTGCTACGCAAGGGCATCGAACCCGCCGCAAACCCGATGCCATATGTACCTCGACCGTCCAGCGACGGCGCAAAGCCCCGACCGCTGACTCCTTTCGAGCAACGCGGCGTCCTGCGCAGCATCGAAAATTGGCTGGACGAGGGTCGCGGCGAGAGCCGCTACCTCCGGATGCTGTACCTCCTACTTCTCGGTACGGGGATGCGGCCAGGCGAAGGGTTGGCAGCGCGGTGGTGCGACGTCACCAAGGAGGACTTCGATGGCGTCACTAGGTCCGTGCTTCACGTCTGCGCCACCGTCAGATGCAAGGCGAATATCGGCCCGTATCGGAATCCTGGGAGGAAGAGCGGCAACGAGTACAGACTGGTGCTCCCCGACTGGCTCGCAACCGAGCTGGATTCCGAGAAGGAAAAAGTATCGCCCGCCGTCGATACCCTGCCGATCCTTCAGGGCCCCAGGAGCGCCGCAGGGTCATGGGTAAGCGTGTCCAACGCCCGCATGGCCGTCTATGCCGTGCGAAATCGGAGTGAGTTCAAGACATTCCGCTTGTCGGACCTTCGAGACACGGTGGCCACCCACGTCGCCACGGCGACGGGTGACGATGAACGCGCCAGCGCTCAGCTGGGGCATCTGGACGGCAACAAGTCGATGGCCCAGCGGCACTACATCCACCAGGGCATTCGCCGCATGGTGGCAGTCGACAACGCCGCGGTCATGGAACTACTGGATCCGGCCAAAGTTACACCAAACGTACGATTTCCGGCCCGTTCCAGCAGTCCGCAACGCCCTGACCAGCGGAAATAGCTAATCTTTCTTCATCATCTCGTAGATGCGCTTGCAGTCCGGGCAGACTGGGGAGCCGGGCTTGGCGGAGCGGGTGACCGGGAAGACCTCGCCGCAGAGGGCGACCACGTGGGTGCCCATGACGGCGCTCTCCGCGATCTTGTTCTTCTTCACATAGTGGAAGACCTTGGGAGTGTCGTTGTCGGTCGATTCGTCGACCGTCTCGTCCGGACGGACCAGGGTGTCTGTGCTCACGACGTCCATGATGCCAGGATGCGCTCGAGCGATCACCGCAAGCCCGTGACGGGGGCGGGCGTGTGCATCCGACGCGGTGTAGTGGAAGACTCGGGGGTATGCAGCGTGACGGCGAATCCCAGGCCGACGGCACCAGCGGCGAGGATCGCCCCGACGTCGAATTCCATCCCGCCGGTTCGATCCCGATGCCACCGCGGGCGTCGCAGGGCTACTTCCCGGGCGAGCAGAAGCAGCATCCGGCGCTCATCACCGAGGCGTCGACATCACTCGAGGATCAGCATCGCGCGCGGGTTCGGCGTTACATCGCCATCATGTCGTTCCGCATTCCCTGCCTGATCGGCGCGGCGGTCGCCTACAGCATCTGGCACAGCTGGTGGCTGTCGCTGCTGATCATCGGAGTCTCGATTCCACTGCCGTGGATCGCGGTGCTCATCGCCAACGACCGCCCGCCCCGCAGCAAGGACGAACCCAGCCGGTGGGACGGGCGGCGCGATCAGACCGCCTTGGAATCCGGTAACCACAAGGCCATCGACGGATAACTCGGCTCTCGAAACTCTCAGGGGCAAACCCCTGAAACCCCACGCACAGGGGGAGCCCGCTGGGCTAAGCAGCCGCCAACTCGGTCTTCGGGCGGCGGATGCTCGCCGAGAAGATCGCCGCCAGCGCGCACAAGCCGCCCGCGATGAACCAGGCCATGGTGTAGCTGCCCTGCACGTCGCGGATGACGCCCGCGCCGAAGGCGGCCAGAGCCGCGCCGACCTGGTGCGAGGCGAAGACCCAGCCGAAGGCGATCGGCCCGTCCGCGCCGAAGTTCTCGCGGCACAGGGCCACGGTCGGCGGGACGGTGGCGATCCAGTCCAGGCCGTAGAAGATGATGAACGCCCAAGTGGTCGGGTGCACGTCCGGACCGAGCAGGATAGGCAGCCACAACAGTGATGTGCCGCGCAGGGTGTAGTAGGTCACCAGCAGGTAGCGCGAGTCGAATCGGTCGGTGAGCCAACCGGAGGCGATGGTGCCCGCGACGTCGAAAAGGCCGACGGTGGCGAGCAATCCGGCCGCGGTGGTGGCGGGCATGCCGTGATCGTGCGCGGCACTCACGAAATGCGTGCCGATCAGGCCGTTGGTGGATGCGCCGCAGATGGCGAATCCCCCTGCCAGCAGCCAGAACACGGGCTTGCGGGCAACGGTCGCCAGAACCGTGATCGCACGTGCGGCACTGCCGGGGACCGAGGTGCGCACGCCCGCCGCGCTGTCGGATTCGGCTCCGTAGGCCCGGACGCCGACATCGCTGGGGAAATCGCGAATGAACAGCAGCACCAACGGCACTACCGCCAGCGCGACTACCGACACCACCAGAGACGGTGTGCGCCAGCCGTGATCGTGGGCCAGTGCGGCAATGAGAGGCAGGAATACCAACTGCCCGGTCGCGCCCGCGGCGGTGAGTACACCGGTGACCAGACCCCGGTGCCGCACGAACCAGCGGCCGGTGATGGTGGCCACGAACGGCATGGACATCGACCCCACGCCCACACCGACGAGGACGCCCCAGGTCGCCATGAGCTGCCACGGCCGCGTCATGAACACGGTCAGGCCGCTGCCCGCCGCGATCAGCACCAACGCGCACGCCACCACGCGGCGAATCCCGAACCGGTCCATGAGTGCCGCCGCGAACGGCGAGATCAGACCGTACAGCAGCACATTCACCGAAACCGCCGCTCCGATGAGGCCATGTGACCAGCCGAATTCCTCGTGTAGCGGATCCATGAGCACGCTGGGCACCGACCGGAACCCGGCCGCACCGATCAGCGCGATGAATCCGACGACCGCCACACTCCATGCCGGATGCGGTCCCCGACGCGCGACCGGGCGTGAAGACCGAGACCGACCGGCCGACACGTCAGCTGCCGACGAGTTGGGTGTGGTGACCGCGCCCTCCTCCCCCAGCCTGTCCGCCGACCGCCGACGTGGCGTCGGCTCCGCGGTCGGCGGGTCGCCCGCCGCCGTCAATGCGGTTGCGCGTTCGGCGGATTCCCGTTCGAGATCGTCGGTCAGTTCACTCACGCGATCGAGCCTGACGGAAAAGCCCTTTCCGAGCGAGTGGCCTGAATGCCACAATGCGTCAAGATTCAGCCACCGGCGGAGGGAAGGTCATGCCACCCAAGCGTCCCGAAGAACGTTCTCCGGGTAGTGCCCATCTCAGGCCGCCACGCCGTGCCGGTAGGCGTTCGGCCGAAATCCGCGACTCGCGGGCGGATCGAGTCCGCGAGGGGATCGAGGCAGAGAGCGTCCCCACTGTCGACCGGCAACCGACCCCGCCCACACCACATGTAGTGGCCGTGCTCGTGCTGGAGCCGACGGTCGGATTCGATATGGCGATTCCGCCGATCGTGTTGGGCTCGGCGGTCGATGCGGACGGGAACCCGCTCTATGAAGTGCGGACCTGTGGTCTCGGCAGCGGCGGTGTCGTCGCCACCGGCGGTTACACCGTCATTCCCGAATGCGGGCCCGAGCTGCTCGCACGCGCCGATACCGTGATCGTGCCGGGTACCCGAATTCCCGCCCCGCGCACCGACGGACAGCTGCCGCCGGAGTTGGCGGCGGCGCTGGCCACCATTCGGTCCGACGCGCGGATCGTGTCGATCTGCACCGGCGCGTTCGTATTGGGCGCGGCGGGCATTCTGGACGGTCGGCGTGCGACCACGCACTGGCAATTCGCGGATCGGTTCCGCGCGCTCTATCCGAACGTCCTGCTCGATGAGAATCAGTTGTTCATCCAGGACGGAAACGTCTGGTCCTCAGCGGGATTGGCCGCGGGCATCGATCTGTGCCTGCATCTGATCCGCACCGATCACGGCAGTGCGGTCGCCAATGGCGCGGCCCGCTACTGCGTGGTGCCGCCGTGGCGGGAGGGCGGGCAGTCGCAGTTCATCGAGCGGCAGGTGCCCGAGGCGGGCAGCGACGGCACCGCGCCGACACGCCGCTGGGCGCTGCATCATCTCGATCGAGAGCTGGACCTGAACTCCCTTGCCGCGCATGCTCATATGAGCGTGCGCACCTTCACCCGCCGGTTCAAGGCCGAGACCGGGATGGCGCCGGGGGCGTGGATCCTGCAGCAGCGTGTCCGGCACGCCCGGCACCTGCTCGAGACCACCGACCTGCCCATCGACGAGGTGGCGCGCGCCGCGGGCATGGGCACCTCCGCGTCCTTGCGTCACCACATGCGCCTGGAGCTGGGCGTGCCCCCGCTGGCCTACCGCAAGACCTTCCGCAAGCGCGAGACCCTGGAGACAGCATGACCGAGACTCTGGAGACAGCATGACGATTCGCTGGGTGTGGGCCTTCCTGGACCGTCCCGCCGCACAATTCGACAGCGCCGCCGAGTTCTGGACCGCTGTCACCGGCACCACCTTGTCCCCGCGCCGCGGCGACCACGACGAATTCGTCACGCTCCTACCGGAATCCGGTGCGGCCACGGTCAAGATGCAGGCCATCGGCGGCCCGGCCCGCGTGCACCTGGACCTCGACGTGGACGACGTCTCCGCGGCCACCGATCGGGCCGTCGCCCTCGGCGCGACGCTGGCCGAGGACAATGTCCTCACCGAGCACATCGGCTACGCGGTACTGCGCTCCCCCGCCGGAATGACGTTCTGCTTCACGCCTTTCCACGACACCGCGGGCCCGCTCGCCCCCACCGTCGTGGGGCCCTCCGGCGACCGCAGCCGCCTCGACCAGATCTGCCTGGACATCGGCGACAGCGATTACGCGCGGGAGGCGCGCTTCTGGACCGATCTGACCGGCTGGGCGTGGCGGCCCGGCAGCCTGCCGGAGTTCTCCCGGCTGTCCCCCCGCCCGGACCTCCCCCTCGATCTGCTGCTGCAGCGCCTCGGCGAAAACCGGCCCACCTCAGCACATCCCGATCTCGCCTGCACGGATTTCGAGGCCACCGCGGCCTGGCACGAGAAGCTGGGCGCACGGCGCGTGGAACGCGGCGCGAACTGGATGGTCATGGCCGATCCGACCGGCCAGCCCTACTGCCTGACCGGACGCAAACCGGCCTGACCCCGAACAACCTCGAAACCCCGGACGTGGTCCGGGGTTTCGAGGTTGTTCCGGGGTTTCAGGGGAAACCCCTGAGAGCCACCGAGAGTTGGTTATTCCACCGAGAGTTGGTTATTTCCGCTCGGTTTGCGGCTGACGCCGCGCCTCGCCGGAGTTGGCCAGTGCCTCCAGGTCCTCGAGGAACTTGTCGATGCTGTCGGCCCGCTGCTGCGGGGACCCGAGCTGCTCGCGCACCTTCTCCTCGGTGAGGGCCAGCATGGCCGCGGCCAGATCGGTTTCCAGGTCGCGAATCATCTGCCTGCGGTACTGCAGAATCTGATCGCGGCCTTGCTTGCGGACCCGCTCCACCTCGGCCGCCGCCGCCTCGCGCATCTGGATGATGATGCGGTCGGCGTCGGCGCGGGCCTCCTCGCGCATACGCTCGAGTTCGGCCTGGGCCTCGGCCACGGCATTGTCGTAGGCGGCCTTGGCGGAGGCCAGTCGTTCGGCGGCCGCGTCGCTCTCCTCGAGCTGCCGCCGAATCTGGGCCTGGGCGTTGTTCATGATCTTCTTCACCGGCGGCACAACGTATTTCACGAAGAACCACACGATGACCACGAACCCGAATAGCTGGCTGAAGAACACGGGCCAGTCGAAGGTGATGTTGTAAATACCCTCGGCGAGATGGGTATCGGTGAGGATCATGCAGACCCCCGTCCTCTCTGCTGGCCCGCGCTGGTCCGGGCACGATCGTTGCTACCCAGGACCCGGCCGGCCAGGTTCTGGGCGAGCGGTTCGACGGCTTCGCGTAGTTCGGCGGCCACCTGGTCGGCCTCGGCGCGCAGGTGCGCCGTGGACTCGGCCACGATCTGGTCGGCCTCTTTCTGCGCCTCGCCACGCATTTCCTCGAGAATGGCCCGCCCCTGCGCCCGCGCCTGGTTACGGATGTCGGCCGCCTCCTGGCGGGCCTTCTCGAGTGCTGATTCGTAGCGCGCCTCGGCTTCGGCGAACGTTTCGCTCGCCTCCTTGGCGGTGGCCGTCGTGACCTCGACGCGTGCCTCCCGCTCCGCCAACACTTTTCGTATGGGTGGAACCACGAAGAACCAGATGACCGCGAGCACGATCAGGAAGATCAATAACTCGGCGAAGAAGGTGCCGTTGGGAACCAGGAAGTTCCCCGCGGCCTCGACATCCGTTCTGGGAGACATGATGACGTCTACTTACCTGGAGTAGCGAATACGAACAATGCCATGAACGCTAGATTGATGAAGTACGCCGCTTCGACCAGACCGACGGTCAGGAAGAAGTTGACGCGCAAGCGGCCTTCGGCCTCCGGCTGCCGGGTGACGCCATTGATCAACGCCGCGCCGGCGAGACCGTCACCGATACCCGCGCCGATGGCACCGCCCGCCAGGATGATGCCGCCGCCGATGAGAGCGCCCTGGACGATACTCGCGGTTGCTGGGTCTGCCATTTTTCACTTCCTTTTGCAAAAAGGTTGCCACACAGAACGACTGGAGTCGTTCAGTGGTGTTCACTCTCCAGCGACATCGACTGGCTGAAGTACAGGATGGTCAGCAGGGCGAAGATGAATGCCTGAATGGCTCCGACGAACAGGTCGAAGATCTTCCAGATGGCATTCGGACCCCAGCTGATCCAGAACGGGAACAACGTGATCACCGAAACCATGACGCCGCCCGCGAACATGTTGCCGAAAAGTCGCAAGGACAGCGACAGCGGCTTGGCGATTTCCTCGACCACATTGATGAGCACCATGGGGCCCCAGCCGGTGTGACCCTTGAGCAACTGCTTGATGTGCCCGCCCGGGCCGCGCCGGTAGGCACCGGCGGCGTGGTAGAGCAGGAATACGAACAGCGCGAGCGAGAGCGTGAAGTTGAAATCGGACGCCGGCGGCGCGATCAATTCGCCGGAGCCGTACTGCAGGGGCAGCACCGACAACCAGTTCGACAACAGGATGAAGGTGAACAGCGTGACCGCCAGCGGCAGCACGAACGGCGCGATCTTCATGCCGATCGCCGTCTCCACCTGATTGCGCATCTGGACCGTGATGGTCTCGAAGAACAGCTGCACCCCGTTGGGCACGCCCGAGGTGATCTTGGCTCGCAGGTAGAACGACAGGCCCAGCACGATCAGCGCGGCGACCCCGGTGGACACGATGGTGTCCACGTTGAAGGTCATGCCCCACAGGTGCGCCTGGGCATGGTCGCCGACATGGATCTTGGAGTCCCCCGAGGAGTCCTCGGCGGCAAGCAAAGTGGAAATGCTCATGATTGCTGTCGGAGCCCTTTCACCTCGGGCAGAACGGTGTGCAGGACGAGGATCAATTGGAACAGGGCCAGCCCGAAGAAGATTCCGACACCGTAGGGCCGAGTCAGGAAGGCCACCAGAATCGACAACCCGGTCAAAATGATCAGACGGGACGCCGAGGACAACGCCAGCTTTTGTTTGCTGGGAGTTTCCGCATCGGTGATTCGAACAATAGCCATCCATGTGAGCCGGGCATTAACCCAGCCGAGCATCAGACCGGTGCTGACGAATACGCCCAGCAACAATCGATCCAACGCTCCTGTGACCATCAATGCCAGTATGCCGAAAGCGATTGCAATAGCAGTCGCTCTGCGCATCCGGAGCCTGTTGAGGTCCAATACGACACCGCCTCGCCGTCATCCCACCTCGTAGTGGGGCCGTGCATGATCAGTAGCATACACAGCCCAACCACGTTGCGGGGCAGTATTTTTGATCTTCAAATTGTTGATCTTGAAATTCCGAAACCCCTTTCAGCGAACTTTCCGCCACTTTATTCGGACCTCAGTGCTGCACAGCCTTTTCGGCTCCGACGCCGGTCAGCGACCTCACTTGCATCTCGACATACTTGGCGCCGTCACGTTCCCTCGACAAGACGGTTCCCAGCCAGCCCAGAGCGAACGAAACCGGGATGGACACCAGCCCGGGGTTCGAGAGCGGGAACCAGTGAAAGTCATGGGATTTGATCATGGCCGTGGGCGCTCCGGAGACCGCCGGTGAGAACACGATCAACACGAGGGTGACGGCCAGCCCGCCGTAGATGCTCCAGAGCGCGCCCGCGGTATTGAAGCGCCGCCAGAACAACGAGTACAAGATGGTCGGTAGGTTTGCCGAAGCGGCCACCGCGAACGCCAGCGCCACCAGGAACGCCACGTTCTGATTCTTTGCCAGAATGCCGCCCACGATCGCCAGCGCCCCGATCACCACCGCGGTGATCCGCGCGACCCGGACCTCACCCGAGCCGTCACCCTTCCCGCGCCTGAGCACATTGGCGTACACATCGTGCGCGAAGGAGGCCGACGCGGTGATGGTCAGCCCCGCGACCACGGCCAGAATCGTCGCGAATGCCACCGCCGCAACGAATCCCATCAGTACCGGCCCGCCCAGTTCGAGGGCCAGCAGCGGCGCGGCCGCGTTCTCCTTGCCGGGCGCCTTGGCGATCTTCTCCGGTCCCACCAGCGCGCCCGCGCCATAGCCGAGCACCAGGGTGAACAGATAGAAGACCCCGATCAACCCGATCGCCCAGACCACCGAGCGCCGCGCGTCCTTGGCCGTCGGCACCGTGTAGAAGCGCATCAGCACATGCGGCAACCCGGCTGTGCCGAGCACCAGAGCCAGTGCCAGAGAGAGGAAGTCGAGCTTGGTCGTCCCGTTCTTGCCGTAGCGGAAGCCCGGCTCCAGCAGCTTCGCGCCGGTCTTGCCGCCGTGGTTCACCGCGTCGGCCAGCACGCTGGACAGATTGAAGTCGTAGCGCCCCAGCACCCACACGGTCATGGCCGCGGCCGCACCGATCAGCAGCACCGCCTTCACGATCTGCACCCAGGTGGTGCCCTTCATACCGCCCACCAGCACGTAGACGATCATGATCGCGCCGACGACGGCGATCACCAGATTCTGTCCCGCCGAAGTGGACACGCCCAGCAGCAGCGAGATCAGCACACCCGCGCCCGCCATCTGCGCCAGCAGATAGAACAGGCTCACCGCCAGCGTCGAGGTGGCGGCCGCGGCCCGCACCGGCCGCTGCCGCATCCGGAAGGCCAGCACGTCCCCGAGGGTGAACTTGCCCGTATTACGCAGCAACTCGGCGACCAGCAGCAACGCCACCAGCCAGGCCACCAGGAACCCGATGGAATAGAGGAAGCCGTCGTACCCGTACACCGCGATGGCCCCGGCGATACCGAGGAAGCTGGCCGCCGACAGGTAGTCACCCGAGATGGCGATGCCGTTCTGCGCTCCGGAGAACGCGCGCCCGGCCGCGTAATAGTCGGCGGCCGTGCGGTTGTCGCGGCTGGCCCACACCACGATGCCCAGCGTGATGGCCACGAAGATCGCGAAGATGGTGATATTGAGTCCCGGTCGGCTGCCTTCGACGGCCGCGGCCATATAGACGTTCATCACGCCTGTCCTTCCAGTTCGGCGCGGATCTCCTCGGCCATCGGGTCCAGGGTCCGGTCGGCGTAGCGCACGTACAGGCCGGTGATGACGAAGGTCGAAAGGAACTGCAGCAGGCCGAAGACCAGCCCGACGGTGATGTTGCCGATCACCTTCTGCGACATGAAGTGGTGGGCGTAGTCGGCCAGCAGCACGTACAGCGCGTACCACGCCAGGAACAGGGCGGTCATCGGGAAGACGAAGCGCCGGAAGCGAGAACGCAGGCGCTGGAACTCGGGAGTGTCGTAGACCTGCGACCAATCGGGATTCGGTCCGCCGGTCTGGGTTTCAGTTGTCAACTGCGATACCTCCTGGTGATCCAGGTCACAGTAGCAACCGATATCGTTGTGTACGGGGCGAATAACCGCAGGTGAGATCGCGAATTCATGGATAAGTGAGCCGAAATTCATCGCCGCCGACCGCCAGCTACCAACCGGTTGCCTCTTCATCCCGGGGGCCGCTGCCGGATGCCCGATCGTTGCGGTGGCAGAGTTCCTGCTCATGCCGACGAATCAGACGACCACCTCGTCCCTGCTCGCCGACCTCGCCCCCGACCTGCGCGCGGCCCTGACCCGCGTCCGCTACGACGCGGACACCCTCCTCGAGGCGCTAGGCGACGCCGCCCACGCCGCCCTGGGTCGCGGCGAACCCGTCCCCGTCCGCCGCGCCGCCGCCGGCCTCGGCGAACTCGGCATCCTGGTCCGTCTGCTCCTGCTCGGCGACCCGGTCACCGAACCCGAAGCGGCCGCGGCGCTCTCGCCCGTCGGCATCGACCGCGCCGTCGCCGCGGGCCTGCTCGAACGCGACGGCGACGAGATCCGCGCGGCCCTGGACCTGCGCCCCCTGGATCTGGGCGCGGGCACCCGCTGGGTGCTCTCCGACCTCGACGACTCCATGCGCCGCCGCAGCCTCGACACCGATCACGTGCTCGGCGTCGGCCAGGCGTCGCTGTCCCTGCTGCGCGCCACCCCGACCCGCCGCGTCGGCACCGTCCTGGACCTCGGCACCGGCTGCGGCGTCCAGGCCGTGCACGCCGCCTCCTACGGGCGCACCGTCACCGGCACCGACCTCAACGTGCGCGCCCTCTGGCTGGCCGAGGCCACCGCCGCCCTCAACAACCTGGATATCGAACTGCTGCAAGGTTCCTGGTTCGAGCCCGTGGCGGGCCGCCGCTTCGACCAGGTGGTGGCCAATCCCCCGTTCGTGGTCGGTCCGGCCCGGGTCGAACACACCTACCGCGACTCGGGCCTGCATCTCGACGGCGCGAGCGAACTGGTCATCTCCGGAATTCCGGACCTGCTGAACCCCGGCGGCACCGCGGCCCTGCTCGCCTCCTGGGTGCATATCGAGGGCCAGGACTGGCGCAGCCGCGTCGCGAGCTGGCTGCCCGAGCACGGCATCGACGCTTGGATCGTGCAGCGCGACATCGCCGATCCCGCCCTCTATGTCGGAACCTGGCTGCGCGACGCCGGACTGGACCCGCGCGAGGGCGCGGCCCAGGCCCGCGCCGAACGCTGGCTCGACGCCTTCCGCGAATCCGAGGTCGAGGGCATCGGATTCGGCTTCGTCTATCTGCGCGCCATCGACGGCCCGACCGAACTGCTCGCCGAGGACCTCACGCACGGCTTCGACGACCCGCTGGGCCCCGAGGCGCTGGCCTACTTCGAGCGCTCGGCCTGGCTGCGCGCCGCGGCCGCCGACAACGACCTCATCCTCGACTCCCGCTACGAGGTCGATCCGGCCACCGCGCTCGAGCGCGTCTACCTCCCCGGCGAGGAAGGCTGGAACCAGGTCGTCGCCCGCCTGCACCGCGGCGACGGGCCGCGCTGGCAGCACGAGGTCGACGACCCGACCGCCGCGCTACTGGCCGGCATGCGCCCCGACGGCCTGCCGCTGCGCGAGCTCGTCGAGCTGCTGGCGTTCTCCGACACCGGCGACGCCGCGACCCCCGAATTCGAGACCGCGGCCATGAGCGTGGTGGCCGGTCTGGTCCGCCACGGCCTGGTCCACCCGCGCTGAGAACTCCCGAAACCGCCCGCTGAGCGGCGGTGAGGTCCGTCACGATCGCATGTCGCCCGCGTATCGATGCGGCACGCCCCGGGAATGCGGGCGACCTGCGGATCGTTTGAAGCCTTGCTCGAATTTCGACGCCCGGGCAAGGCCCGTTCACACGTGCGTGGCACGTATTCGCTTGTCGCGTCAGGAAGTTCGAGTCCGGCGGTGGCAACCACCCGGACACCGAGAGCCCTCCGCCGGGGAGCGCGAGTTCCACAGGATACGCGCTTCTCAGGAACTTCTCAGACGTGCGCCGTAAAAACCGCAGCTCAAGCACGGTTTACCGGTGGTCCGCCGGGGAACTTTCCTGTAGTCGGGTCCGTTGAACGGAGCGAGACACCACCGACAGGAGGCAAGTCATGACAAGCCCCGCCACCACTGACGTGCGCACCAGCGAACAAGACCTCGACGCCGCAAGCCCCGCCGCCGACCTGGTACGCGTGTACCTGAACGGGATCGGTAAGACGGCGCTGCTGACGGCGGCCGACGAGGTCGAGCTGGCCAAGCGCATCGAGGCGGGCCTCTATGCTCAGCACCTGCTGGAAGAGGGCAAGCGACTGTCCGCGGCGAAGAAGAAGGATCTCGCGATCCTCGTCCGCGAGGGTCAGGCCGCCCGCCAGCATCTGCTCGAAGCGAACCTCCGCCTCGTGGTCTCCCTCGCCAAGCGGTACACCGGCCGCGGCATGCCGCTGCTGGACCTGATCCAGGAAGGCAACCTGGGCCTGATCCGCGCGATGGAGAAGTTCGACTACACCAAGGGCTTCAAGTTCTCGACCTACGCCACCTGGTGGATCCGGCAGGCCATCACGCGCGGCATGGCCGATCAGTCCCGCACCATCCGCCTCCCCGTCCATCTGGTCGAGCAGGTGAACAAGCTGGCCCGCATCAAGCGCGAACTGCACCAGCAGCTCGGCCGCGAGGCCACCGACGCGGAACTGTCGCGTGAGTCCGGCATCCCGGTCGACAAGATCGCCGATCTGCTCGACCACAGCCGCGACCCGGTATCGCTGGACATGCCGGTGGGCAATGACGAAGAGGCTCCGCTGGGCGATTTCATCGAGGACTCCGAGGCCACCTCCGCCGAGTCCGCGGTCATCGCCGGACTGCTGCACCGCGACGTGCGCAGCGTCCTGGCCACGCTCGACGAGCGCGAACAGCAGGTCATCCGCCTGCGCTACGGCCTCGACGACGGCCAGCCCCGCACCCTCGACCAGATCGGCAAGCTCTTCGGCCTGTCCCGGGAGCGCGTCCGCCAGATCGAGCGCGAGGTCATGTCCAAGCTCCGCAAGGGCGAGCGTGCCGACCGCCTGCGCGCCTACGCCAGCTAGTTCCCGGATAAGCGCAGCAAGCTGGTTCCGGAGGTACACCGCAAGCTAGTTCGCACCCGGGTGGAGCCGAAACCCCCTGCACGGCTCCACCCCCCAACGTCGGGCCATCTTCGAGGCGCTGGCCCGATTCACGCCGGTCGATTCCGCTCCCCCGTACGTCCCCCTCCGGGCGAGCAGAGTCGACCGGCGCATTTGTGTCCTATGTCGGATAATTCACGCTCCGACACGCGGGCGTGAGTGAGGTTGCCGCCCACCGGCTCTCGGGGATGGGAATCTGGCCCGTGTGACCGATTCGCTGACGATGGTTGCCATCGACACCCTGTCGCAGTTGGTGAACTCCTACGCGAGTGAGGTCAGCGGCGCATCGCTACCCCCGGTGAGCTGGATGTGGGACTGCCGCGCGCGCCTGGACGCCACCGGCACCGACGCCGAATTCTGCGGCACCGTCCACCCCGATCTCGCTGCCGCCGAATCGAACACGCATCTGCTGGCGTGGGCCCGCGCCCTCGACCTGACCGATGCCACCGACGACCGTGACGCCTCCGCGGGCCGCCGCGTCTTCACCGGCCGCCTCGGCGACTCCCGCATCCGCCTCACCGCCGTCATCGAATCCGTCTATCCCGCGACCGAAACCCAGCCCCTCCCCGCCCTCATCTGACCGTCCGGGCCGCCAGCAGTTCCTCGGTGAGCGCGGCGAGCCGCCGGGCATTCCCGGGGTCGAGGGTGGGCAGCGACAACGGCAGGGCACGGCCGCGGTCGATCGCGGTGAGCGGCCGCGTCGGCGGGTGGTCGAGGAAGTCGTGGATCGGCGCGATCGACTCCCCTATCGGGCGCGCCCGCAGCCGGGCCAGCAGCCGGATGAGGGTGCGCGCCACCGGGTTCAGCGGAGACAGATCGCCGCTGCGGGTGAAGCCGGGGTGATAGTGCACGAACCGGACGGTCGCGCCGAACCTTTCGGCGTAGTCGACGCCGAGCAGATCGGCGGCCCGACCGGCCTGGAGCTGGGCGCGCACAGCGCCGTAGTCGCGGGTCAGCTGCGGATCATCCCAGCTGATCGCGCCTTTGGTGACACCGACTCCGGCCACGCTCACGATCACCGGATCGGTGCCGCGTTCGAGCAGCGGAGTCAGCCTGTGCGACAACAGGTACCGGCTCAGGTAGTACAGCGCGAAAGTGTGCTCCAGCCCCTCCGCGGTCTCGACGCGGCGCGGGCTGATCCGATTGGCGAACAACACCAGCGCGTCGAGAGCGGCGTGGTGCTCACCGATCTCGCCGATCACGCGTTCGGCCTCGGCCGTCGAGCTCAGATCGGCGCGCAGGAAGCGCAGCCGCTCGGCATGGGGACCGGCCGCCGCCGCCAACGACTCCCCTTTCGCGGCGTTGCTCCCGATCGCGACGACGGTGTCGCCGCGCGCGAGCCGCTCCAGCGCGAACGCCCGGCCCATCCCGTCCGTACCGCCGCTGACGACAACGGTTCTCGTCATGGTTCCTCCATTACTCTCGAGATGAACACCTCGATCCTGGAGACCGTTCGGAAGCGGCGAAAGAAGGCACTTCCATGTCGGATACGCACACGGATGTGCCCTCGATGCTGGCCACCGAACTGCCGAGCCCGGTGCCCGCGGCCGAACACGAAGCCTGCCCGGTCACCGATGTGCTGCGCCGGGTGGGCGACAAGTGGAGCGTGCTACTGCTCGTCCTGCTCGGCCGCCACCCATATCACTTCAACGAGCTGCACCGCGCGATCGAGGGCATCAGCCAGCGAATGCTCACGCGCACCCTGCGTTCACTGGAAACCGACGGATTGATCACGCGCACGGTGTTTCCCACGCTGCCCCCGACCGTGGAATACGCGCTCACCCCGCTGGGTCGCTCACTGCTGCGCCCGCTGTCGGCGCTGGCCGACTGGGCGGTCGTGCACGGCGACGAGATCACCGCCGCGCGCTCGGGCTAGCGGCCGCCTCCGCCGCAGGTCGCCTCGGCCGGGGCGGGGGTCGGCGTGCCGTGCGCGGTCTGCGATCCCGCGGTGGCGGGGAACCCATCCATCAGCGCCCCGCTGCTGTTCATGCCCGGCCGTGTGCTGCCGCCGCACCGGCCGTTATCGTGGAACGACACGCGCTGCCGGTCAGATCCGGGTCAGGGACTGGCACGGAGTCGGCGTCGGAATGTCACCACGGAAGTAGGCGGTCGGCGGAACGCCCATGAGGGAGCGGAAGTCGGCGGTCATGTGCGATTGGTCGTAATAGCCCGAGGCCATGGCGACATGGGACCACGGAGTATTGCCGGCGGCGGCCAGCACCTGACGGACCCGGGCGATGCGCGCGTAGTGCTTGGGAGACACGCCGATTCCGGCGGTGAACAGGTTGCGGAGCTGGCGCTCACTGACCGCGAGGGTGGTGGCCACGTCGGTCAACGGCGTGCCCGGACCCATCGCGGCGACGGCGGAATCCAGCAGGCGGCGGTGATCACGGCGAACCGCGTCCTCGGAGAGGCGGTGCGGCAGTTCGGCTTCCAGGAACGGCGTCACGTCGTCGGGGTCGAGTTCGAGCAGGGCCTGCGCGAGATCGGCGGCGGGTCCGGGCAGTTCCGACAGCAGGACCACCCGGTCGGTGAGCGCGGCGGCCGGTATGCCGAGCAAGGACTGGGACGCACCGGGGGCCAGGCGGATTCGGGTGCATCCGGCGTTCTTGTCCGGGTTGGCGTAGGTGGCGCGGGTCCGCGGACCCACCACCAGCGCGTCCCGGCGGCCGGAGGCTTCCCGGCGCAGCACGATCGAGGTGAGCGTCTGCGGGATGTGGGTGAAGGCCATCGAGCCGCGAGTCACGGTCGGGATGTGCGCGATTTCGGTGATCCACGGACGCAGCGCCTCGGGCGGGGACAGCAACTGCTCGAGGTCCTCGGCGTTCACGACGGGAGTCAGGGTTTGCGCGGTGGTCACCCGATCAACTCTAGGCCGGATCGGCGGCCGTGACCGTGCCGGTTTTTCCTATAGCCACAGGCACCCCGGTCGGCAGGGTTGAGGACATGATCGTAATCACCGGTGCCACGGGCACCATCGGCAGTGAAGTCGTCCGGCAGTTGGCCGAGCGGGGTGTGAAAGTACGTGCGGTGACGCGGAATCCGGAAGCGGCGCGGCTGCCCGAAGGGGTGGAGGTGGTTCGGGGCGACTACCTGGATCCCGAATCCATGGCCGCGGCCTTCGACGGCGCGCAGGCCGCGTTCCTGGTCGGGCAGGTCTCGATCGAAACGAGCGACACCGATACCGCGCTGATCGCCGCCGCGCGTGACGCGGGTGTCCCCCGTCTGGTGAAACTCTCGGCCATCGGCACCGGCGACACCCTGCTGGGACCGTTCACCACCTGGCACATGCCCGGGGAGAAGGCGATCAGCGAGAGCGGAGCGGCGTGGACGATCCTGCGGCCGAGTTCCTTCGCCTCGAACACCCTGAGCTGGGCCGCGCCCATCAAGGCCGGGCAGCCGGTGCCCAATATGACGGGAACCGGCGCACAGGGTGTCGTCGATCCGCGCGATGTCGCCGCGGTGGCCGTCGAAGCCCTGCTCTCCGACGAACACGCGGGCCGCATCTACGAACCCACCGGGCCGCAGGCCATCTCGGTGCCCGAGCAGGCGGCGATCCTGAGCGAGGCGCTGGGACGTCCGCTCGAGGTCAGCGAGATTCCGCTCGACCAGGTGCGGGCGGCAATGGTCGCGGCGGGCCGGACCGAAGGGTTCGCCGAGCGCGCGTCGGCGGGCAACAGATTCGTCCGCAATGGCGGGAACTCCACCGTCACCCGCGACGTCGAGCGCGTCACCGGCCGCGCACCGCGCACCTACGCGGACTGGGTGCGCGATCACCTGGCGGCCTTCACGGCCTGACGATCGCACCCCAACCGTTTTCGAGCAGTTCGAAGATGCGCTCGAGGTCGCCCGCCGGATCCTCGCCCCGGCGGGCGACCTCGAGCGCGCCGAAGACGAAGTGCGCCAACGACACCACGGCCACATCGTCGGGCGCGCGGCCCAGATCCTCGGCGATGGCTCGGGCCAGCGCACCCTCGTGCCGCCCCCACATCTTGCGGAAATAGCTGGACAGCGCGGGGGTTTCCTCGATCAGGCGCGTGAAATCCCGCATCTCGCCTTCCTCCGCCGGGGGGCGCGGGAAGGCGAGGAAGGCGTCGCGCAGGCCCTCGAGCACGGTCGTGCCCGGGGCGCGGTCGCGGACCGCGGCGACCATGGCGGCCTCCCGGTCGGCGTCCAGGTCGAAGACCAGTGATTCCTTCCCGTCCGGGAAGTGCGCGAAGAGCGTGGGCACCGAAACGTCGGCGGCCTCGGCCACTTCTTTGACGCTGACCGCGTCGTAGCCGCGTTCCAGGAACAGCCGCAGGGCCGCGTCGGCGAGGGCCTTGCGGGTCTGGGCCTTCTTTCGCTCTCGGAGTCCGGTCACGATCCCACCTTACTCAGAGTTACCTAAGTCATGCAATTTTCTTATCGGTTGAATTTCTTTAGTCGTTATGGTTTTCTGGATCGCGGACGCCGCTCGGCCGTCCGAATCAGACTTCCGACGCATGAAGGGAGGGACCGCTATGACCTCGACAACCACAGCTCAGGCGCCGCGCACTGTGCGCTGGATCCTGTTGGGCGTGATGCTGGCGATGCTGCTGGGCATGCTCGACAACATGATCGTCGGCACCGCCATGCCGACGATCGTTCGCGAACTCGGCGGCCTCGACCGGCTGTCCTGGGTGGTGTCCGCATACACCCTGGCCACGGCCGCATCCACACCCATCTGGGCCAAACTCGGCGACCTGTTCGGCCGCAAGAACAACTTCCTGGCCTCCATCGCGATCTTCCTGGTCGGCTCCGGACTGTCCGGGGCCGCGCAGAACATGGATCAGCTCATCGGTTTCCGCGTGCTGCAGGGCATCGGCGCGGGCGGGCTGGCCGCGGGCGCGTTCGCCATCATCGGCGAGCTGATCCCGCCGCGCGAACGCGCCAAATACATGGGCATGACCGCCTCGGTCATGGCGCTGGCGACCATCGGCGGGCCGCTGGTCGGCGGCTTCGTGACCGATCACCTCGGCTGGCGCTGGGCGTTCTATCTGAACCTGCCGCTGGGGCTGGTCGCCTTCGTGTGGTGCCAGGCCACCCTGCACCTGACCGCGCGGCGGCCCGGAGCCAAGATCGACTTTCCGGGCGCGGCCCTGCTGACCGTCACCATCTCCGCCCTCGTGCTCCTCGCGACCTGGGGCGGCAGCCAATACGCCTGGGGTTCACCGCAGGTGCTCACCGTGATCGCGATCGCGGCGGTCGGACTGCCCGCGTTCCTGTGGTCGCAGACCCGCGCGCCCGAGCCGATCATTCCGCTGAGCCTGTTCGCCAACCGCAACTTCGCGCTCATCTCGGTGGTCTCGGTCATGGTGGGCGCGGCCATGTTCGGCGCGACCAGCTTCCTGCCGCTGTTCCAGCAGACCGTGCAGGGCGCCTCGGCGTCGAACTCCGGGCTGTTGCTGCTGCCCATGATGGTGCCGATCATCGTGGTCTCGCAGCTCGCGGGACGGATCATGAGCAAAACCGGCCGGTACAAGGTGTTTCCGATCGCGGGCGGGGCGCTGCTCACCGCGGGCAGCGTCGCGCTGGCCACCATGGGCGCCGACACCAGCCGGTTCACCGCGGGCGTGTACATGGCAATGCTGGGCGCGGGCCTGGGATTCGTCATGCAGATGACCGTGCTCATCGCGCAGAACAGCGTGGAGATGAAGGACATCGGCGCGGCATCGGGAGTGCAGACGCTGTTCCGGACGCTGGGCGGATCCTTCGGCGTCGCACTGTTCGGGGCGCTGTTCAACCGGCAGGTGCACGGGCACGAGCATCTCGCGGGCGTGACGGCCGGGATCGACAGCATCTTCACCTGGTCGACGGGGCTGTGCGCGGTCGCGCTGATCGCGGCCCTGTTCCTCGTCGAAGTGCCGCTGCGCCAGGCGGGTCCGCCCGCCGCGCCCGCACCCCGGGCCGAAGTGCCGGTGCCGCAGCGCTAATGGTCTCGATACACCGGACCGGGCTGTGCCGCTTCCGCGAGCGCCTTGAGGCGATACATGGAGCGGTACAGCCCGTCCAGGGCGAGATTGTCACGGGGGCGGCCGATCGGGCCCGAGAGCCGCAGCAGCTTCAGAAGCGGTGCGGCATAGGGCCATTCGCGGTATTCGGTGACGACCGTGCCGCCCTCGGCGGGCTCGAGCAGGTAGCCCCAGCTGGTGCCGATGAGGTGGACGCGGAATTCGAAATGGCGGGGCGGATCGACGATCGTCACCTCGCAGGGGGTGACCCACGGGACCGGGCCGATGCGGTTGAAGCCGAGGAACCAGGCCCCGGGCACCGGTTCGGAGATCGGGCTCAGCCATTGCGCGCCACGGTTTTCCGGGCTCCAACGGCTCATCTGGGTGACATCGGAGACGAGATCCCACAGCGCCTCGGGCGGGGCGGCGACGAACAGCGACAGCTCGTCGCGGACACCGGTCTCGGTCGCGGTGTGCACGAGTTCGGCGGGACGTCGCGTCAGACGGGACAACATGGGACCACCTCGTTCGACCTACTGTCTCAGACGATAGGTCGGCAGAGGGGCCGCGTCAATCGGCTACGCCGCGGCGATGACCGCCTCCAGGTTGCCGAGCATGCTCCCCCAGCCCTTGCCCATGATGCCGCGGGTGCGCTGCGCGATCGGATCGTCCGGATCGAAGCCACTGTGGCTGAACATGATCCGGGTGCCGCCCCCTTCCGGCCGCAGCGCCCAGCTGATCACCCAACCACTCGGACGCTCGGCCCGCGCGTCACTCCAGGTGATGCTGAGCAGCTGTGGCGCAACGACTTCCAGCACCTCGCCGCGGATCTCGCCGGAGAAGTTCTGGCCCGGCATGGGCTGGGTCTTCATCTCGAACACATTGCCCACCACCGGCTCGAAGCCGATCGGCCGCATCATCCACTGCCCCATGAGCTCCGGGGTGGTCAGCGCCCGCCACACCTTCTCCGGCGGATGCGGATAGAAGTGGTCGAGTTCGATCGTGGTGAGATCGTCGGTCATCATCGGTCCTTCTCCTCGGGATCATCGGGCATGGCATCCAGTACCGCACCCAGGTCACGCAGCCGGGCCCGCCAGAACCGTTCGAACGGATCGAGCCAGGACTGCAAGTCGTGCAACGGATCCGGCTCCACGCGATAGAACCGCTGCCGCCCCCGCTTCTCCTCCGCCACCAGCCCAGCGTCCCGCAGCACCTTCAAATGCTCCGAGACGCTGGGCCGCGCCATATCGAAGCGCTCGGCGATCACCTGCACCGACTGCTCCCCCTCGAGCAACAACTCGAGGATGTCGCGCCGCGTCGGATTGGCCAGCGCCCCGAACACCCGATCAGCGGTTCCGGACTTCAAGCGGTAGGGCATGACCCAAGGATAGGTAGGATTTTACCTACCTGTCAACCGTAGGACTTCACCTACGCAATTCAGGATCCGAAGCTGCCGGAACCCGCACTGCCACTGCCGCCGCAGCCGGGGGTCGACGGGGTCGGGACCTTGGTTCCGGCGGGCGCCGCCGCGACCGTGACCGTTTGCGTGGCCGAGCCGCCGCCCTGCGTCACGGTCAGGGTGTGGATACCGGGGGTCGTCGGGGTCCAGGTGGCCCGCACGTCGCTCTCGTCCACATTCAGCGGGTACATCGAATCGAAGCAGGTGCCGTTGTCGGTGAAAGTGACCTGCATGTTCGGGAGGAAGGGCATCCCCGTGCCCAGGACGCTCGCATGGACCTCCGTCGACGTGCCCACCACGAAACCACCGGCGGGCGCCGGGACCTGTAGCGCCACATAGCTCTGTGGGACGGACGCGGCGGCGGTGCCCCACCCGACCATGGCGACAGCGGCCATCAAACTCGATGCACCCCAACCGATTCGACGACGCAACATGCTGCTTGAACTCATCTGGAACTCCTGTTCGACACCCCGACTGTGAGGTCGCCGAACACTAACTTCCGCATGATGCGAAAGAGTTGCATTCCACACATCCCTGCTGCCCCATCTTCCTGGGGCAGAAGGATTGTGGGTGCGGGGGCTAGCCGGAATTTCGCAAGGCGGTGGCCAGGCCGTTCATGGTGAGCAGGATGCCGCGCTCCACGAGTTCGGAGGTGTCGCCCGCGCGGCGGCGGCGCAGCAGCTCGACTTGGAGTTGGTTGAGGGGTTCCAGGTACGGGAAGCGGTTGTGGATCGATTCGGCCAGGGCCGGGTTGTCGGCGAGGAGTTCGTCGGTGCCGGTGATGGCGGCGTGCATGCGGACCGTGCGGGAGTACTCGTCGCAGATCATGCCGAAGACCTTGTCGCGCAACGCCTTGTCGGGGACCAGGTCGGCGTAGGCGGCGGCGATGTCCATATCGGCCTTGGCCATCACCTGGGCCAGGTTGGACAGCACCGTCTGGAAGAACGGCCAGCGGCGGTAGAGGTCCGAGAGGGTGGCCAGGCGGGCCGGATCGTCACCGATCCACTGCTCGAAGGCGGTGCCGGTGCCGTACCAGCCGGGCAGCATCACCCGGGACTGGCTCCAGGCCATGACCCACGGGATCGCGCGCAGGTCGTAGACGGAGTTGGTGGGTTTGCGCGAGGCCGGGCGGGAGCCGAGGTTGAGGTCCGCGACCTCGGCGATCGGGGTGGACGCACGGAAGTAGTCGACGAAGCCGGGCGTCTCGTGGACGAGCTTCGAGTACGCGACTCGCGCCGATTCGGCCAGCTCGTCGAGCAATTCGTACGCGGGCTCGGCCTCCGCGCCCAAGCCCTCGACATCGAGCAGGGTGGATTCCAGGGTGCCCGCGACCAACGCCTCCAGATTGCGGTAGGCCGTGCTCGGGTCGGCGTACTTGGTGGAGATGACCTCGCCCTGCTCGGTCAGCCGCAGCGAACCGCGCACCGCCCCGGCCGGCTGGGCCAGGATGGCGTCGTAGCTGCGACCGCCGCCGCGACCCACGGTGCCGCCGCGACCGTGGAAGAGCCGCAAGCGAATTCCGGTCTTGCGGGCCACGTCCACCAGGTTCTGCTCGGCGCGGTACAGCGCCCAGTTCGCGGCCAGGTACCCGCCGTCCTTGTTGGAGTCGGAGTAGCCGAGCATGACCTCCTGCTGCATGCCGCGCGCGGCCACCAGCCGCTGATAGGCGGGCACTTCCAGGGCGGCGGAGAGGATCTCGGCCCCGTGGCGCAGGTCGTCGATGGTCTCGAACAGGGGCACCACGCCGACCGGGCTCGACGGCGGGGTGTCCGCGTCGCCCGGATCGAGAATGCCCGCCTCCTTCAACAGCAGGGCCGCCTCGAGCATGTCGCTGACCGAGGTGCACATGCTGATGATGTAGTTGGGCACGGTATCCGGGCCCAGATCGTCGAGCGCGGTCTTGGCCGCGCGCACCACCGCGAGCTCCTTGGCGGCCAGCTCGCTGAGCCGGGCGTTGGACCCGACCAACGGCCGGCGGGTGGTCAGCTCCGCCGAGAGCAGCTCCACGCGCGCGGCCTCGTCGAGCGAGGCGTAGTCGGAATGCACTCCGGCCCAAGCGAACAGCTCGGCCACCACCTGCTCATGGGATTCGGAGTTCTGGCGCATGTCCAGGCCCTGCAGGTGGAAGCCGAAGGTCTCCACGGCGGCACGCAGCGCGGCCAGCTGGTCGTCGGCCAGCAGCCCGTCGCCGGAGGCGCGCATGGACGCGTCGACCGCGTTCAGGTCGGCCAGCAGCCCCTGCGGTCCTTCGTAGGGCGTCGCGCCGACGTCGATTCCGTCGGTGGGGATCTCGCCCAGCGACCGGCAGGCCGTGGCGCTCAGCCGCGCCCGGATCCCGCGGATCGCACGGCGATACGGCTCGTCCGCGCGCTGCGGCGAATCGTCGTAGCCCGCGTCGGCGATGGCCGCGAGCTCCGGGGTCACCGGCACCAGCCGCGCCGACTGCGACAGCGTCTTCTCCAGTTCCACCAGGGATTTCAGATACCGGTCGAACGCCACCGCACCCGCCCGGTGGGTGGCGCGATGCACCACCTCGGCGGTCACGAACGGATTGCCGTCGCGGTCGCCGCCGATCCAGGAACCCGGCCGCAGGATCGGACGCCGCAGCAGCGCGTGCCCCGGCCAGCGCGAACGCAGCGCCGCGCGCACCTGATCGTTGATGCGCGGAATGACATCGAACAGCGTCAGGTCGTAGTACCGCAGCCCGACCTCGATCTCGTCCTGGATCCGCAAGCGCGCCAACCGGATCAACGCGGCACGCCACAGCTGCAGCACCTGGCGGCGGATGTCGACCTCGAGCTCGGCGAACTCCGGCTCGTAGCGGTTGTAGCGGCCCCGCTGCCGCATGAGCTCGGTGATGTGGCCCTGCACGTCGAAGATGGTGCGCCGCCGGGTCTCGGTCGGATGCGCGGTGATGACCGGCGAGACCAGGGCGTCGGTGAGCAGATCGGCGACCGTGTCCCCGGTCGGCCCGATCGCGTCGAGCTTGCGGTAGGTGGCCGCCAGGCTGGAGTCCTGCGGCGGCTCCCCCGCCGCGACGTGCACCGCGCGCCGCCGATCGCGCTGCAGATCCTCGGCCAGATTGGCCAGCAGCAGGAAGTGGCTGAAGGCCCGGATCACGTGAATGGCCGTGCGAGTGTCGATGTCGCGCAGCATGTCCGCCACGGCGCTGCGCTCGACCTCGGAGCGGCGCACCTTGAACGCCTCCACCCGGACCCGCTCGATCAGGTCGAAGATCTGCGCGCCCTCGTGATCGCGAATGGTGTCGCCGAGGATTCCGCCGAGGAAGCGGATGTCGTCGCGCAGCGGCGCGGTCGCCGTCTCGATCTGGTGTGACTGCACTCGTTCACCTCTCCGAAGCGTTGTCGCTTCTGCTGTCCCGGACCGTGTCGTGACGGCCGCTCGAGCTGTGTCGTGCCGGTTGTTCGAGCTGTGGAGCTCAACCCATTCGGCGCGGACCGATGTCGAACCTGTTGGGTTCCGGCCCGATCCGCACTCGTCCGTACAGCACCGCCGCGCCTTCCGGCGAGGCCAGTACCGGCTCGCACTGCAACTCTCGCACCTCCGGCAGGTCGTCGCAGAGCCGCGAGATTCGTTGCGCCAGTTCGGCCAGCGCGTCCTTGTCCACCGGCTTGCCGATATCGCGCCCGCCGACGCTGCCCGACAGCAGCGGGGCCGCGCGCGGCGCGTCGATGAGTTCGGCCGACTCCGCCTCGGTCAGCGGCAGCGCCCGGTACACCCGGTCGCCGAGCAGATCGATGATGGTGCCCGACAGGCCGAAGCTGATGACCGAGCCGAAGGACGGGTCGTCCTGTGCCCGGAAGGTGCAGCCCACGCCCTTGGTGGCCATGCGCTGGATGTGCACCGGATTGCCGGAGATCTCGGCCAGATCGGTGAAGGCCCGCCGCACCTCGTCGGGATGCCACAGATCCAGGCGGACGCCGGTGAGATCGGGCCGGTTGCGCCAGATCTCACCGGTCGCCTTGGCCGCGACCGGATACCCCAGCTCCTCGGCGGCGGCCACGGCGGCGTCGGCGTCGCTCACGTCCCGGAACTCCACCACCGCGATCCCGTAGCAGCCCAGCAGTTCCGCGGCCTGCAGGTCGGTCAGCCAGTGCGGGTCGTCGGACATCCACTGCGCCACCAGTTCCCGGGCCCGCGTCGTGTCGACGCCGCCGGGCCGGGCGATCGGCGAGAGCGGCCGGGTGCGCCAGTCGGCATAACGCCGCACCCGCGCCAGCGCCCGCGCCGCGCGCTCCGGATCACCGAAGGAGGGGATGGACCCGCGCTCGAGAATGCCGCCGAGTCCACGCGTGGCGAGCAGGTTCGGCATGCCCTGGTCGGCGACGAAGGTGGTGAGCACCGGTGTGTCCGGATCGGATTGGGCGCCCGAGCGGATCGCCTCGGCGAAGGAGGCGACGGCCGCGGGCACCGGCGGCGAGTAGATCACGATGACCGCGTCCACCGCCGGATCGCTCACGGCCGCGGCGACCGAGGTCAGATAGTCGGCCGGGCCCGCCAGCGGACCCAGATCGATGGGCTCCTCGATCTCGAGGCCCTCGCCGCGGGCCGCGTCCACGGCCAGCCAGCTCAGCGCGGCGCTGTTGCCGATCACCGCGAGCCGCGGGCCCGCGGGCAGCGGCTGGTAGGCCAGCAGCATGGCGCAGTCGAAAAGCTCGGTGATGGAGTCGACCTGGATGATCCCGGCCTGCGCGAACAAGTTGCGCACCAGCGATCGGTCCAGGTCCCGGTCCCCGTCCATGCGCCCCACATTGCGGCCGCTGTTCACCGCCACAATGGGTTTGGTGTGCGCCACCCGGCGCGCGATGCGGGAGAACTTGCGCGGATTGCCGAAGGTCTCGAGATACAGCAGCACCACGTCGGTGTCGGGATCGCTGTCCCAGTACTGCATCAGGTCGTTGCCGGACACGTCGGCGCGATTGCCCGCGGACACGAAGGTGGACAGGCCGAGCTGGCGCGCCGCGGCCTCACCCAGGATGGCCGCGCCCAAAGGTCCGGACTGGCAGAAGAATCCGATCCGCCCGCGCCCGGGCAGCACCGGCGCGAGCGTCGCGTTCAGGGCGATCGACGGATCGGTATTGGCGATGCCGAGCGCGCTCGGACCCACCACCCGCATGCCGTGCGCCCGGGCCGCGTCGACCAGTTCCCGCTCGGCCTCGTAGCCGCGCGGACCGGATTCGGAGAATCCGGCGGTCAGCACCACCAGGCCCTTGACGCCCTTGGCCATGCAATCGTCGAGCACCGAACCGATCTCGGCGGCGGGCACCGCGATCACCGCCAGGTCGACCTCGTCGGGGATGTCGCGGACCGTCGGATAGGCGCGCACCCCGCGCACCGCGGTGCGATGGCGGTTCACCGGGAACACCGGACCCTGGTACGCCCCGGACAGCAGGTTGGCCAGCACCGCGCCGCCGACCCGGCTGGTCGAGGGCGTCGCGCCGATCACCGCGATGGACTTGGGCGACAACAGGTTTCCGACGCTGCGCGCCTCCGAGGCCCGTTCCCGCGAGTCCCGCACCGACAGCAGCGCCTCGGTGGGGTCGATGGCGAACTCCAGGTGCAGCACCGACCCGTCCCGGCTGCGCTGCACCTGATATCCGGCGTCGCGGAACACCTGCACCATGGCGTTGTTCTCGGCCAGCACCTCGGCCACGAAGGTCTCGATATCGTTCTCGGCCGCCGCGCCGTTCAAATGCTCGAGCAGGATCGAACCCAGCCCGCGGCCCTGATGGCCGTCGGCCACCACGAACGCCACCTCCGCGGCGCGCGGCCCGGGCCGATCGGCCAGGAACTCGTAGCGGCCGACCGCGATGATCTCGTCGCCGAGCTCGGTCACCAGCCCGACCCGATCCCGATAGTCCACGTGCGTGGTGCGATACAGGTCCTTCGGCGTCATGCGCGGGTAGGGCCCGAAGTACCGCAGATAGCGGGTGCGATCCGACAGCCGCTCGTGGAAACGCTCCAGTGCCTCCGCATCCGCGGGCGTGATGGGCCGCAGCCGCACCACGCCGCCGTCGGAGGCCAGCACGTCGGCGAACCAGTGTTCCGGCGGCGGAGGCGGATTCACCGGAGTGCCGGGCGTATCGGGCGGCAGCGGCGGAGTCGAGGCGGCGGCAGCGACCCCGGGCACCACCGAACCGCCCTGGCCCGCAACCGAGTCGGACCGGTCAGCCGTTCCGCCCGCGCCCGACCGAGCGGCCCCGCCCGGGGCGGACTCGGGCGTCGGGCGGGAACCGGCGACCCCGGGCGTATCGCCGCGGGGCGCACTGCCGTTCCCGGATGACGAGGTCTGATCGGCGGGGTCAGTCACGGGGATCCTCCGGATCCAGGCCGAGCAGGCCGAAACTCGCCCGGCGCGTTGCCAATACGGAAATATCGAGGGCGCGGCGGGCGCGGTCGGCACGCTCGTCACCGGTGTCGCGGCCGCCGCCGGGGCCGTCCCAGCGCGCGTAGGAGGTGTCCGCGCCGTCGCCCATGGTCTCGGGCGCGGCCACCATGGGCGCGTATTCGCCCACGCGCTCACGCCATTCCGGCGGGGTCGCGGTGGCCGGGTCGATGGTGCGGTCCAATGCCGTGGCCAGCAGGTGCGTCCAGGCGCGCGGCACCACGCGGATCAAGCCGTAGCCGCCGCCCCCGACCGCGAGCCAGCGCCCCTCGGCATACAGGTCCGCCAGCTCACGCATGGCCAGGAAGGCCGCGCGCTGGCCGTCCACGCTCAGTTCGAGATCCGCGAGCGGATCCTCGCGATGGGTGTCGACACCGCACTGGCTGATCACGATCTGCGGCCGGAACGCCGCCAGCGCGCCGGGCACCACGGCGTGGAAACCGCGCAGCCACAGCGGATCCCGGGTGCCGGGCATGATCGGCAGGTTGATCGCGGTGCCCTCGGCCTTGCCCGCGCCGGTCTCCTCGGGCCATCCGGTATTGGGCCACAGCGTCGCCGGGTGCTGGTGGATGGACACGGTCAGCACGCGCGGGTCCCCGTAGAACACGCGCTGCACGCCGTCGCCGTGGTGCACGTCCACGTCGATGTAGGCGATGCGGTCGAAACCGTTGTCCAGCAACCACGAAATGGCCACCGCTACATCGTTGTACACACAGAACCCCGCTGCCGAGGCCGGCATGGCGTGATGCATGCCACCGCCGATGCTCACCGCGCGCCGGGTGCGCCCGGCCGCGATCTCCCGGGCGGCGGCCAGGGTGCCGCCCACGATCACCGACGCCGCCTCGTGCATGTGCGGGAACACCGGATTGTCGGCCGAGCCCAGACCGTAGGGCGGATCGGTGGGTGTCGGGCCGGGCGGCTGCTGAGCGTGCTTGACCGCCTCGATGTAGTCGTGGGTGTGCACCCGCAGCAGATCCGATTCCCCGGCCGCGCTCGGTGTGAGCCGCTCCACCCCGTCGAGCAGTCCGAGCCCCTGCGCGAGGGCCATCGTGAATTCCAGCCGGGCCGGGCGCATGGGGTGCTCCGGGGTCCAGGTGTAGTCGAGGAATCTATCGGTCCAGACAACGGTTCCGTCGCCACCAGCTAGGCCAGACATACCTGCCACGCTAATGCGTCGGCGGGGGTTCGTAAGCTTTAGCCACCGCAATGCTGTCGTACCGGGATGGCAGGATGCCGCTCGGCTTTGTCCGTTCCGGAAACACGCAGGGAACACGCAGTCCCTCCTGGGTGTTGACAGTGCGTTCGCGAAATAAGCTGTCGCCCGGTGCAGCCGCCGCGCATGGGTAGAATTCGTGCCGACGAAGGGGTTTAACAGGTGAAAGATCTGGTCGACACCACGGAGATGTACCTCCGTACCATTTACGACCTCGAGGAAGAAGGTGTCACGCCGCTGCGCGCCCGCATCGCGGAGCGCCTCGAGCAGAGCGGCCCGACCGTCAGCCAGACGGTCGCGCGCATGGAGCGCGACGGGCTGCTCACCGTCGCCGGTGATCGCCACCTCGAACTGACCGAGAAGGGCCGCTCGATGGCCGTCGCCGTGATGCGCAAGCACCGGTTGGCCGAGCGGTTGCTGGTCGACATCATCGGACTGGAGTGGGAGAACGTCCACGCCGAGGCGTGCCGCTGGGAGCACGTGATGAGCGAGGAGGTCGAGCGGCGCCTGGTCGAGGTGCTCAACCACCCCACCACCTCCCCCTACGGCAACCCCATTCCCGGTCTGGACGAGCTGGGCATCGTGCCCGGTTCCGGCGCCGAGGAGAAGCTGGTCCGGCTCAGCGATCTGCCCAACGGGCAGGCGCAGGCGGTCGTGGTGCGCCGGCTGTCCGAGCACATCCAGACCGATCCGGAGACCATCAACCAGCTCCGCGAGGCCGGCGTCGTCCCCGACGCGCGCGTCACCGTGGAGACCAAGCCGGGCGCGGTGGTCATCTCGGTGCCCGGTCATGAGGGATTCGAACTGTCCGACGAGATGGCGCACGCCGTCCAGGTGAAGTTGGTCTGATACGTGAAGCTTCTGGTTACCGGAGGCGCCGGCTACGTCGGTGGCGTCTGCGCGCAGGTTCTGCTCGAGGACGGCCACGAGGTCGTGGTCGTCGACGATCTGTCCACCGGCAATGCCGACGGCGTCCCGGCCGGGGCCAAGTTCGTCGAGGGCGATATCGCCACGGCGGGCGTCGAGCTCATCGCCGCCGAATCCTTCGACGGCGTGCTGCATTTCGCGGCCCAGTCGCTGGTCGGCGAGTCGGTGGTGGCGCCGGAGAAGTACTGGCACGGCAATGTGGTCAAGACCCTGGCGCTGCTCGAGGCGATGCGCGCCGCGGGCACCCCGCGCCTGGTCTTCTCCTCCACGGCGGCCGTCTACGGCGAGCCCGAGCAGGTGCCGATCGTCGAGGACGCCCCCAAGCAGCCGACCAACCCCTACGGCGCGTCGAAGCTGTCCATCGACTACGCCATCACCTCCTACGCCGCCGCGCACGGGCTGGCCGCGACCAGCCTGCGCTACTTCAATGTGGCCGGCGCGTACGCCGGGCTCGGCGAGAACCGTGTGGTGGAAACCCATCTCATCCCCCTGGTGTTGCAGACCGCGCTGGGTCAGCGCGAGTCCATCTCGGTGTTCGGCACCGACTACCCGACGCCGGACGGCACCGCGGTGCGCGACTACATCCACATCCGCGATCTGGCCCAGGCGCATCTGCAGGCGCTGGCCCAGTCGCAGCCGGGGACGCATCGCATCTTCAATCTGGGCAGCGGCACCGGTTTCTCGGTGCGCGAGGTCATCTCGGCGTGCGAGCGGGTGACCGGCCTGCCGATCAACAAGGTGGACGCCCCGCGCCGCGCCGGCGACCCGGCCGTGCTGGTGGCCTCCTCCGAGAAGGCCATCGCCGAACTCGGCTGGCGGCCCGAGCACACCGATCTCGACGAGATCGTCTCCGACGCCTGGGATTTCCTGCGTTCCCTGGGCGATCGCGCGCACTCCGCGCGCCGCTGACCGCGCTTCATCGCTCCGGCCCGAGGTCGACGCCGAGTCCGGCGGCGGCCTCGCGGCCGGACTCGGCGATCTCGCGCAGCCGTTCCGGGTGCATTCCGAAGCGCAGGCCGTATTCGAGCAGATTCGCCATCCGATGCTCCGGATCCGCTGACAGCGCGGCGTCCAGTGCCACACCCGCGAGCGGTCCGTCGCCGCGCACGTAGGCGCAATAGCCCAGCAGCGCGGCCGCTTCGGCGCGATCCGGATCCGGCAGCGCCCGCGCCAATTGCAGCCATGTCGCCTCGGCGCTGTCCGCGCGGGTGCCGGGCGCGAGCCCGAACATGATGTCGCGCAGGGACTTGTCGCGCAGGGCCACCGACACCTCGGCCAGCTGACCAGGCGTCAGCCGAGCGCCGGACTCGACCAGTTCCACGTATCGCAGCACCCGGCACAGCTCGAACCGCAACTGTGCCTTCGGATCGCAGTGCCGCACCAGGCGCGCCGACCGCTGGGACGCGGCGACGACCGCGATCTCCATGGCAGCCGACGTCGCGGCGCACAGCACCTGGTCGACGGCCAGCAGATCGGTCAGCTCCTTGCGGGATCCGCGCAGTGGCCGCCCGTCGAGCACGTGCCGCATTGTCACCATCGAGGTGGCCGGGTCGGGTTGCGGTCCTCGCGAGGAGGACTCGGACAGACTCCACCACGGCAGTCCCGCACCGATGGCACGGACCGCCCACGCACCCGTGAGCGGCACGGCGTCGGCGTGGAGCCGATGTTCCAGGGCCGCAACGAGATCGCGATGCCTGCGTCCATGGACACCGCGGTGTCTGCGCTCCGGCTCCGTCGCTCGGTCGTCGACGATGAGCGCCAGCGCCGCCACCGCCCGGTGCCGCACGCAGATGCCCGCGACCTGATCGACCAGGATGCCGGTCGCGGCTCGGCCCGGACCGTCCAGATCCATCCGGGCCACCATCTCGACGGCGAGGACGCCCGGTGCTCGCGGGTCGGCCGCCAGCACGATCACCACCAGCGACTGCGCGGGCATGAACCCGAGCATGGCCGGTACCGCGGCGATCAGATCGCCGGGCGACCGCAGCCGCGGCTCGGGCTCCTCGGGCTCCTCCGACGGCGGATCCTCGCAGCCCCCGGCCGAGTTCGCCGGGGACGGAGGTGGCAGGGGTCGCCGGGACTCGATCCGCCTGGTGGGTTCGCGGACCTCCCGAGGTTCGGCCTGCGTGGATTCGAACGGGTCGATGTCTCCGGCAGGCGTATCGGCCAGCGGCGGTCGGCCGGACAGGCCGCGAGGGTCGCAGCCGGGCGCGGAGGAGTCGGGAGGCGTGGGTTCGAGTGGGGCTGTCATGCGATCGAGCCTGCGCCGAGACGCCGACCGGCTCCCGAGCCCGACCTGGAGTTTCACTGGGCCTGTGGATCTTTCGCGGCCGTCCGGCGCGCTGTGGAGTATTCGGCGCGGCTTCGGTCGCCGCGGGCCGCCACTGTCGGTGGCAGTTGTTATCGTGCACACCCCACTTGAAATGGATTCATTTCATTTTGCCCGAAAAGCCGGGTTCTCGCTGTTACAGTCCGGCTCGGCACTCGTCATCCGAAGTGCCGGAAGGAGTATCGCGTGCAATGAAGAGCACGACATTCACCGCCGCGGCGGCCGCGCTGACCGCGGCGGCGGTGCCCGCGCTGCTGGCCCCGACCGCGAGCGCCGACACCAGCCAGGTCCGCGTGGACAATGTGTCGGACAGCCAGCAGTGCGCGCCGGGCAAGGCGTGCTACGTGCGGGTCCGGCTGATCGGCGACAACCGCCTGGACCAGGTGACCGTGTCCGTGAACGGCACCGTCATCGGCTACGCCGTTCCGGTCAACGACAGCTGGGACCCCAGCTTCGCGACCGCGCAGGTCACCTGGGTGCCGCAGGATTACGGCACCTACACGATCAGCGCCGCACAGGACAGCTCGACCGCCTCGATCGGCTACACCCTGACCGCGCCGGCACCGTCCACCGGCGGCACCGGCTCCTCGGGCCTGCTGCCCACGGGCTCGTCGGGCTCCACGAGCTAGGACTGTTCGGGACGGCCCTTCGCGAGGATCTCGAGGTAGTGCGGGTTGGACATGATGCCCAGCACATTGCCGAACGGGTCCACCACCGAGGCGGTCACGAATCCGGTCCCCTCACCGCGTTCGATGATCGGCTCGTACACCGTGGCCCCGAGTTCGAGCAGCCGCGCGAAGGTCGCCGCCACATCGTCGACATGCCAGTTCACGATCTGGCCACCGGGCACGTCCGGGTGCGAGGGCGCGAACTTGCGGTTGATGATCCCGAGTTCGGCCTGGTAGTCGCCGATGCGGAACTCGTAGTAGCCGCCCGGCACGGTGAAGTACGGTGCGACGCCGAGCAATTCGCTGTACCAGTCCTTGGCGGCCTCGAGATCGTCGGCGAAGTAGTTGACGGTAGCCATTCCACGCAGCATGGTCGTTCTCCTCATCGGGTGGTGGTCGGTATGAATCCATCATCACAGTCAAAGTGCTCACCGAATGAGCACTTTGACGGGCAGAATCTCAGGCATGCGCGCGGATCGATTGGTGGCGACCCTGCTGTTCATGCAGACCCGGGGCCGGGTCACGGCCGCCCAGGTCGCGGCCGAACTCGAGGTCTCGGTGGCGACCGCGCGCCGCGACCTCGACGCGCTGTCGGCGGCCGGGATTCCGGTCTATCCGCAGCCGGGACGCGGCGGCGGCTGGGCCCTGGTCGGCGGCGCGCGCACGGACCTGAGCGGGCTCACCGCCACCGAGGCCCGAGCGCTGTTCCTGCTGCTGGGCCCGGTGGCCACCGCGAGTTCGGAAACCAAGTCGGCGCTGCGGAAACTGTTGCGCGCCTTGCCGCAACCGTTCCGGCTCGAGGCCGAGGCGGCGGCGGGCGCGATCGTCGTGGACCCGGCGCGCTGGGGCGAATCGGATGAACGCCCGCCCGCCCTGGTGGACGAGCTGCAGCGAGCGGTGGTGCGCCGCCGCAAGATCCGGCTCGGCTACGAACGCGCCGGGCAGCGGACCCGGCGCCTGGTCGATCCCTGGGGCCTGGTGGACAAGGACGGCACCTGGTACCTGGTGGCCGGAACCGAGAACGGGCAGCGGACCTTCCGGGTGGATCGGATCGCGACCGTCGAGACCACCGACGAGATCGCCCACCGCCCGGAGGATTTCGATCTGTCCACGGCCTGGTCGGAGGTGGTGGAGGAGGTCGAGCGGCATCGCTCCTCGCTGTCGGCGACCGTGCTGATCACCGCGACGCTCGCGCCGGTGCTGCGCAAACAGCAGGGGCGGCACTGCATCCTGGACGGCCCGACCGGTGACGGCCGGGTCCGCGCCCGGATCACCGCGCCGACACCGCTCATGATCGCCCAGCAGCTGGCGGGCTGGGGCGCGGCCGTGGAGGTGGTCGAACCGGAGTCGGTGCGCGCCGAACTCGCCCGGCTGGGCGCGGAATTGGTGCGGCGCTACCGATTTACCGGAGAGTAACCGCTTCCCGGTCATGCGATAAACGAATCATGCTGCAGCAGTGCCGATTTCATGTGAATCATTAGTATTTCACTGTTAATCTCCGCCCGGCGCACCCCTTCAAAGCGCCGAAAGGATTTCCCCATGAGAATTCAGCTCCACCGAGCCGCAGCCGGTGCGGGTGCGGCCACCGCGCTCGCCCTCGTGGCCGGATCGATGCTGGCCGGTCCGGCCACCGCGTCGATCGCCGGAATCAGCGTCGCCGGACTCACCAGCGACAAGACCTGCTCGGTCGCCAACGGCTGCAGCATCCAGGTCTCGCTCTCGGGCACCGACGAACTGGCCCCGGTCGATTTCCTGGTCAACGGCACCCTGCTCGGCACCATCACCCCGACCTCCTACGGTGACGGCGCCGCCGCGAACATGCCCTGGCACCCCGACACCGACGGCACCTACAACCTCACCGCGCGGCAGGGGCTCTCCAGCACCTCCACCGTCTACGTGGTGGGCAAGGGCGGGACCTGCCCGCCGATCTCCTCGTTCATCCCCGGTTCCTCCAGCGGCGGTTCCTCGGGCACCGGCTCGGGCGGCAGCGGCTCCGCGGGCAGCGGGTCGGGCACCGGGTCGGGCGGCAGCGGCTCGGCCGGATCGGGTTCGGGCGGAAGCGGTTCCGCGGGGTCCTCGACGCCGCTGCCCGTCTGCTGATCGGGCCCGGGAGCCGGAACACGGCGGGGGTCGGCTCCCTCCCCCGGGATACTCAGCCCTTGCGAACCTTGCGCAGCGCCGTGGTGAACAGGGCGTCGAGCGCCTCGCTGTCCGAGGCGGTCCCGGAGGTCATGTACGTCACATTGATTCGCACATCGCCGATCTGACCGACCAGTGACTGCATGGTGCGGGTCAGGCCGGTCCGGCTGTTCTCGGCGCCGACCGTGCGCTTGATGGCGAGCGAGTCGTCGGCATTGGCGGGCGGCGGCGGATCCAGCTGGGTGGTCACGACCGAGGTGGCCCCCGAATGCCCGAGTCGCACGGTGCCGCAGCCCTGCAACTGATTTCGCAGTGTCGACAGCGGTTGCGTGGATCGGGTGAGCACCACGGTGAGGGTGGCGCGGGTGGTGTCGTCGTTGCCGACCGCGGCGACCGGCCCCGCGGTGGGTGTCTCCGGCGCGCAGGCGCTCGGATCCACCTGCGCCCCGGGCAGATAGCCGTTCAGATCGTCGGCCGCCTGTTTCGCGGTGTCGGCGGGGAGCACGAGCGCCGTGTAGCGGGTGGGGAACTGCGACGGATCCGGCAGGAGCTTGGTGAGACCGTCGACACTCACGATGGGGGTGACCGGATTGCGCGCCGCCGTCGGATGACCGGAGACCGTGGTTCCGCACGCGGCGAGCAGAACTCCCGATAACGCGACCCCTACCGTGCCGACGGACCTGCGGTAGCAGCTGCGCGAGGGGGTTCGGAAGGGCACGGTCACCTCGTCCACTATGCCGAAAATCGGCTGTTCACACCGATTGCCACGCCGCGTACCGGCACGTCGGGAATGTGTGTCACCCGTCGGCGTGTTGCACCCCTGGTGCGGGTGGTGCACACCTGTCATGCCCATGAGGGACAATGTGGATGGTCGCGAGAGTGGGCCACGCAGGAAGGAGCACGCGATGGACTACGAGTCGCGAATGTACGAGCTGGAATTCCCGGCTCCGCAGTTGTCGTCCGACGATGGCGCGGGTCCGGTTCTGGTGCACGGTCTCGAGGGCTTCACCGACGCGGGGCACGCGGTGCGCCTGGCCACCACGCATCTCAAGGAGAGTCTCGAGCACGAACTGGTCGCCTCGTTCGACATGGACGAGTTGCTCGACTACCGCTCGCGACGTCCGCTCATGACCTTCAAGACCGATCACTTCTCCGACTACACCGAGCCGGAGCTGAGCCTGTGGGCGCTCAAGGACACCGCGGGCACGCCCTTCCTGCTGCTGGCCGGGCTGGAACCGGATCTGCGCTGGGAGAAGTTCGTCACCGCGGTGCGCCTGCTGGCCGAACAGCTCGGCGTGCGCCGCACCATCGGACTCTCGGCCATTCCCATGGCCATTCCGCACACCCGCCCGCTCGGCGTCACCGCCCACGCCTCGGATTCCGATCTGATCGGCGATCACCAGCGCTGGCCGGGTGAGCTGCAGGTGCCCGGCAGCGCGTCCTCGCTGCTGGAATTCCGCATGGCCCAGCACGGCCACGAGTCGGTCGGTTTCTCGGTGCACGTGCCGCACTACCTGACCCAGACCGCCTACCCCGAGGCCGCGCAGACGCTGCTGGAGAACGTGGCCGAGAACGCGGGGCTCGAGCTACCCCTGGCCGCGCTGACCGACGCCGCCGCGCGGGTGCGCGAACAGGTCAACGAGCACATCGCGGGCAACTCCGAGGTGGAGACCGTGGTGCAGGCGCTCGAGCGTCAGTACGACAGCTTCGTCACCGCGCAGGAACGCCAGTCCTCGCTGCTGGCCAGCGATCAGGAACTGCCCACCGGCGACGAGCTGGGCGCGGAATTCGAGCGCTTCCTGGCCGAGCAGGCCGGGTTCGGCGACGGCGACGGGCCGGAGAACCCGCCGCTGCGGTAGGCGCACCTCCGCATTCGCTCCGGCCGTGCGCGGGATCAAGGGCGGCTACGCCGACGGTGTCATCCAGTGGTCGTTGCCGGGTTTCGGCGGGTCGACCGGTAACGTTGCTCGACGTGCAGCTGTCCGAACTGGTTCCCGACCGTGCCGTACCCGACGTGGATCCGGATTGGCTGTACGAGACATTCGCCGACTGGGCCGCCGGTGAGGGGCTGAACCTCTACCCGGCGCAGGAGGAGGCGCTGCTGGAACTGGTCACCGGGTCGAACGTCATCCTCAACACGCCGACCGGATCCGGCAAGTCGCTGGTCGCCCTGGGCGCGCATTTCGCCGCGCTCAACAAGGGCGAGCGCAGCTACTACACCGCACCGATCAAGGCGCTGGTCAGCGAGAAGTTCTTCGCCCTGTGCGAGATCTTCGGGGCCGACCGCGTCGGCATGGTCACCGGCGACGCGGCGGTCAACCCGGACGCGCCCATCATCTGCGCGACCGCGGAGATCCTCGCCAATCTGGCGCTGCGCGAGGGCGCGGCGGCCAAGGTCGGCCAGGTGATCATGGACGAGTTCCACTACTACGCCGACCCCGATCGCGGCTGGGCGTGGCAGGTGCCGCTCATCGAACTGCCCAACGCGCAGTTCCTGCTCATGTCGGCCACGCTCGGCGAGGTCGACTTCTTCGCCGAGGACCTGACCAGGCGCACCGGGCGCGAAACCGCGATCGTGTCGGGTTCGGAACGGCCGGTGCCGCTGAGCTTCTCGTACGTGCGGACCCCGATCACCGAGACTCTCGAGGATCTGGTGACCACCAGCCTCGCGCCGGTCTACGTCGTGCACTTCACCCAGGCCGCCGCCATGGAGCGGGCGCAGGCGCTGATGAGCGTGAACATCTCGTCCAAGGCCGACAAGGACTCCATCGCCGCGGCCATCGGCGAATTCCGTTTCGCCACCGGTTTCGGCAAGACGCTGTCGCGGTTCATCCGCCACGGCATCGGCGTGCACCACGCGGGCATGCTGCCCAAATATCGGCGACTGGTCGAGAAGCTGGCCCAGGACGGGCTGCTCAAAGTGGTCTGCGGCACCGACACTCTCGGCGTTGGCATCAATGTGCCGATCCGCACGGTGCTGCTGACCGGACTCACCAAATACGACGGCGTGCGCACCCGGCGGCTCAATGCCCGCGAGTTCCATCAGATCTCCGGGCGGGCCGGGCGCGCGGGCTACGACACCCTGGGCACGGTCGTGGTGCAGGCCCCCGAGCACGAGGTGGAGAACGCGCGGCTGATCGCCAAGGCCGGCGACGATCCCAAGAAGCTCAAGAAGGTCCAGAAGAAGAAGCCGCCCGAGGGTTTCGTGTCGTGGTCGGAGGAGACCTTCGACCGGCTGGTGGCGGCCTCGCCCGAACCTATGCAGTCGCGGTTCAACGTCACCAACGCCATGCTGCTGAATGTGATTGCGCGCAAAGGCAATTGCTTCTACGCCATGCGGCATCTGCTGGAGGAGAACCACGAGCCGCGCGCGGCCCAGCGCAAGCACATCCTCAAGGCGATCCGGCTCTACCGGGCGCTGCGCGACGCGGGCGTGGTGCAGCAGCTCGACGAACCCGACCAGTACGGACGCCACGCCCGGCTCATGGTCGACCTGCAGCGCGACTTCGCGCTCGATCAGCCCCTCTCTCCCTTCGCGCTGGCGGCGCTGGAACTGCTCGACAAGGAGTCGCCGACCTACACCCTCGACGTGATCTCGCTCATCGAGTCGACCCTCGAGGATCCGCGCCAGCTGCTCATGGCCCAGCAGCACAAGGCGCGCGGCGAGGCGGTCGCGGAGATGAAGGCCGACGGCATCGAGTACGAGGAGCGCATGGAACTCCTCGAAGAGGTCACCTGGCCCAAGCCGCTGGCCGCCGAGCTGATCGAGCCCGCCTTCGAGACCTACAAGGCCGGGCACCCGTGGGTGTCGGAGTTCGAGCCGTCGCCGAAATCGGTGGTGCGCGAGATGGTCGAGCGGTCCATGACCTTCGCCGAACTGGTGTCCGGCTATGAGCTGGCGCGCTCCGAGGGCGTGGTGCTGCGCTACCTCGCCGACGCCTACCGCGCGCTGCGGCGCACCGTGCCCGAGCAGGCCCGCACCGAGGAACTCGACGACATCACCGAATGGCTCGGCGAGCTCATTCGCCAAGTCGACTCCAGCCTGCTCGACGAGTGGGAGCAGCTCACCAATCCCGGCGCCGAATCCGACGAACAGCAGGTCGCGTTCGGCGCGGAGACGGTGCGGCCGATCTCCGCCAACGAGCGCGCCTTCCGAGTGCTGGTGCGCAACGCCATGTTCCGGCGCGTGGAGCTGGCGGCGCTGCAACGCTGGGACGCGCTGGCCGAGATGGGCGACGAGCTGGACTGGGAAGGCGAGCTCGGCCCCTACTTCGACGAATACGAGACCATCGGGACCGGTCCGAACGCCCGTGGCCCGCAGCTGTTCCGGGTCGAGCAGCGACCGGGATTCTGGGATGTCCGCCAGGTGCTCGACGACCCCAATGGCGACCACGGCTGGTCCCTCAATGCCATCGTGGATCTGGCCGAATCGGACGCGGCGGGCGAAGTGGTCTTCGACGAGGTTTCGGTCACCGCGGGCTGACCGGTCCGGTCTGCGGTGATAGCCGCGGCGCCGCGCGACGGTCGGGGGTCACACTCTCGTAAGACGTCGCACGGGGCACGTGAACGAATCCCGGCGTTAGAGTGACGTAATCGATCGTCCACCGGTTCGTTTTTCGAGGCTCGACGCGTGTATTGTCGCGCAGGTTGCCTGAGTCCCCGCCGCCCTGGCCGACAGAAAAGAGTTCCCTTAGATTGCCCGGTCGAAACCTGCCCGAGTCGCCCTGTCTGGTCATCGACCTCGACAAGGTCCGCGCGAACTACCGCGCACTGCACGCCGCCCTACCTGCGGCACGAATTCGCTTCGCCGTCAAGGCGAGTCCCGTGCCGGAGATCATCCGGCTGCTGAACGACGAGGGCGCGGAGTTCGACGTCGCCAGCGTCGGTGAGATCGAACTCTGCCTCGCGCAGGGCGTCGATCCGGCCGTCATGTGCTACGGCAATCCGATCAAGAAGGCCTCCCAGATCGCCACCGCCTACGCGGCCGGCGTGCGGCGCTACGCCTTCGACACCGAGGACGATCTCGAGCGCATCGCCGAGCACGCCCCCGGCTCCGAGGTGGAGTGCCGGTTCCTGTCCTCGGCCCCGCAGTCGCAGACACCGTTCGGGACCAAGTTCGGCTGCGCGCCGGGCGAGGCCAAGCGGCTGCTGGTGCGGGCGCACGATCTGGGCCTGCAGGTCGTCGGCCCCTACTTCCACGTCGGCTCGCAGCAGCTGGACCCGAAGGCCTGGGGCATCGGGATCGAGCAGGCCGGTGCCATCGCGGAAGCGTTGGCGGTCAAGGACATTCCGGTCACGGCGGTGAATATCGGTGGGGGACTTCCGATTTCGTATGCCGATCCGGCTCCCGGACTCGCGGAGCTGGGCGCGGCCATCGCCGACGCGGCGAGCCGCTACCTCCCGGAACACACCGCGCTCGTCGTGGAACCCGGTCGCGCCCTGGTGGGCAATACCGGTGTCATCCACGCCGAAGTGGTGAATGTTCGCGTGGCGCCGGACGGGCGGCGCTGGGTATACCTCGATATCGGCCGCTACAACGGCATGGCCGAGACCGAGAACGAGTACATCGCCTACCGATTCCAAACCGATCGGGACACGGATCCGAAGGACGAAGCTGTCGTAGCCGGTCCTACGTGTGACGGCGACGATGTACTCTATCAACGCACGCGTGTCCTCCTTCCGACCACGTTGCGAGCCGGTGATCCCGTCCGGATCCTCGAAACCGGCGCCTATACGGCGAGCTATTCGTCGGTGTCCTTCAACGGTTTTCCGCCTTTGACTGTTCATGTCACTGGCGCTGAGCGAGAGTGAGTTTTAGCCATGATCACGGCAGAATTCACCGGCTGGCACGTGCTGGCCGAGTTCGGTGGTGTCGACGCCAACCTCTGCGACGACCTCGAACGACTCGAAACCGCGCTTCGAAAATCGTTGGTCGCCGCGGGCGTGACCATCTGCGATGTCGTGAGCAAGAAGTTCGAGCCGCAGGGTGTCACCATCCTGGCCCTTCTGGCCGAGTCGCACGCCTCGATCCACACCTACCCTGAGTCCGGCGACATCTTCGTCGACGTATTCACTTGCGGCAGCATCGGTTCCGGCGCCACCAAGGCCGTGGAGCTGCTGCAGCAGGAGCTGGCTCCGGGTTCGGTCAACATCGAGGTCATCCAGCGCGGCCACACCGCCCGCCGGATCCACGAGCCGGTGGGCGAGGGTCTGACCCGGGTGTGGAACACGACGGAAACCATCGTCGACACCAACACCCCGTTCCAGCACATGGTGATCGCGCGGACCGAGCAGGGCATCTCCCTGTTCTCCGACGACGACCGCCAGTCCACCGAGTTCTCGCAGCTCACCTACCACGAGGCCATGCTGGTCCCGGGGTACGCGCTGGCCGAGAAGATGGACAAGGTGCTGATCATCGGTTCCGGTGAGGGCGTCGCCTCGCAGATGTCGGTGGCCGCGGGCGCTTCGCTCGTCGACCACGTCGACATCGACCAGCTGGAGGTGGAGCTGTGCGCGAAGCACCTCCCCTACGGCTACACCGAGACCGATCTGGCCGCGGCGGTCGCGCACGAGGGCCCGATCAAGGTGCACTACGCCGACGGCTGGGACTTCCTGGCCAACGCGGAGGCGGCGGGCACCCGCTACGACATGATCTGCATCGACCTGCCCGACGAGCGGGTCGAGGACGCGCAGCACAACCGCCTCTACGAGGACGACTTCCTCAACCGCTGCAAGGCCCTGCTGGCCGAGGGCGGCGTGCTCGCCGCGCAGGCCGGCTGTCAGACCATGTGGCGCAACGAGACGCTGAAGCGCTCGTGGACCCGGTTCCACAACCTGTTCGAGACCGTCGTTCCGTACGTGAGCGACGAGCACGAGTGGACCTTCATCTTCGGCACCCCGAAGGCGATCGCGGATCCGGTGGCCAAGATGACCGAGACGCTGGCGACGCTGCCCTACAAGGCCGAGACCATCGACGCGCAGGCCCTGGTCCGCGGCGCGATCGAGCCGCACGCGCTGCGTGTGGGCGTGAACGTCTAGTCGATTCCCCGCTGTACCGAAGCGCCCCGCACACCTCTGTGTGCGGGGCGCTTCGTTTTTCGTTGTCCGGGACGACGGATTTCGTTGTCCGCCGACCCTGAAGATCAAGAAATAGCGGGCAGCCGCACGACCTGTCCGGCGTAGGCGAGGCCCGCGCCGAAGCCGAGCAGCAGCGCGGTGTCACCGGGCTTGGACTCCCCCGAGCGCAGCAGCTGTTCCATCGCCATCGGGATGGACGCCGCGCTGGTGTTGCCGGTCTGCGCGATATCCCTTGCGACAGCGATACTTTCGGGCATGTGCAGGGCGCGCAGCAGCGCGTCGGTGATGCGGCCGTTGGCCTGGTGCGGCACGAAGGCGTCCAGATCCTCGACCGTCACGCCCGCCTGGTCGAGGGCGTCGCGGCAGGCCTTCTCCAGGAAGGTGACGGCCCAGCGGAATACCGCGGCCCCGTTCATCCGGATGTAGGGCCGCTCGGCGTGGCCGCCGGTGGCCTCGGCCTCGGCGACCTCCGCGAAGTACTGCTGGAAGTCCTTGTCCTGCTTGATCGCCGCGGTCTGGCTGCCGTCCGAACCCCACGCGACCGGGCCGATGCCCTCTTCCTCGGCGGCGCCCACCACGACCGCGCCCGCGCCGTCGGCGAAGATGAACGCGCAGGTGCGGTCGTCCTGGTCGAGCAGGTCCGAGAGCCGCTCGACGCCGATCACCAGCACGTGGCGGGCCTGCCCGGCGCGCACCAGGTTGGCGGCGTTGGCCAGCGCGTAGCAGAAGCCCGCGCACCCGGCCGAGACGTCGAACGCGGCGGTGTCGTGCATGCCGAGCTCGGTCGCGACCACCGCGCCGGCCGAGGGGCCGAGCACCATCTGCGAGGAGGTGGCCAGGACGACCGCGTCGATCTGCTGCGCGGTGACACCCGCGGCCTCGAGCGCGTCCCGGGCGGCGGCGGTGCTCATGCTGACGATGGTCTCGTCGGCGTCGGCCCAGTGGCGGGCCTCGATCCCCGACCGGGTCCGGATCCATTCGTCGGAGCTGTCGATGCGGTCGACGATCTCGGCATTGGGGACCACGCGGCGTGGCCGGTAGACGCCCAGGCCGAGCAACGCGGCGTGGGCGACCGGGGTGGCGGTGGCGATCTGAGCTGGCATGCGCGGAATTTCCTCTTTTTCGCCAGAAACTTCTAACGGTGTGTACCGATCGGTTCACATGGGTAAGGTTTAACATGGACCGATCGGTTCACACAAGGTTCTCGAGAGTTTTGCACGAGTCTGGAGGGATTTGCATGACGGCGGGACCGCGCGCCCGATTGATCGCGAGCACGATCACCACCGTCCAGGAACACGGGGTGCACGCGGCCGGTCTCAACGAGTTGCTCAAGCGCAGCAATGCCTCCAGAAACTCGCTCTACCAGCACTTCCCTTCCGGCAAGGGGGAGTTGGTGGCGACCGCGGCGCGACTGGTGTCGCGCATGGTCTACTCACACGTGAGCCGCATGGCCGACGCCCTCCCGATCGCCCCGTCGCTGCCCGGCTGGGTGGACGAACTGCTCGCCTTCTGGCGCGGCCAGCTCGAAACCAGCGATTTCCGCGCGGGCTCGTTCATGATGGCCGCCGCCCTCGACGAAACCGACCAGACCCTGCAGTCCGCCGCCGGCCAGGCCTTCTCCGAGTGGACCGCCCGCCTCGCCGACGGCATGGTCGAGGCGGGCATCGAGCGCGCCACCGCCTGCTCCCTGTCCGGCTTCACCCTCTCGGTGATCGAGGGCGCCATCGTCCAGAGCCGCGCCCTCAAATCCGTGCTCCCCTTCACCGACGCGGGCACCCAGCTCACCTTCCTGCTTCGCCACCACCTCCCCGATCGCGGTTGAGCGGCCCAACGGACCGCTCAACTCCATTGCAGGAGAACGACATCCGAGTTCCACCCGCCCTACCGTTCGCCTGACGATAGCCACAGAACAGTTACGCGTGTCGCAACGCCGCCATTCAGACAGGAAAACTGCTACCCACCAACAGGATTGAGCGCCGGATTAGCGTCGAAGCATGCCCTCTCAGCTACATGAGCAGCTGCTGGAGCTCTTCGAAAACGAACCCGAACTCGCCGCCAGCCTGTCGGCCTCGCTCGGCGTGAAACTTCCCGATTACGAGCATGCAGAGACCGCGAGCGCCGACCTTACCGACACCAAGCCGACCGAATATCGCGCCGACCGCGTTGTAATCCTGTCCACCGGTACCCGGAAGGTGGCCGCGATCGTGGTCGAGGTTCAGCTGCGCCCAGATCCCGCCAAACAGTGGAGTTGGCCGGTGTACAAGGCGACCCTCCGAGCGCGGCTACGTTGTCCAGTAGTGCTGTTGGTCTTGGTGATCGACGGCGTGACCGCAGCATGGGCATCCGAACCAATCGACCTGGGCTTCGGACTCTCTTCCGTGCAACCGTTGGTCCTCGGACCGAGCCAGGTTCCGGTTGTCACGGATCCGGAGACTGCTGTTCGCCTACCGGAACTCGCCGTGCTGTCGGCGATCGCACACCAAGACCGATCCGACCGCACCCGGATCTTCGATGCGTTGCTGACCTGGCACGACAGCGCCATCGGCAGTCGGGACAGTGCTCTGTCCGAGCGCGCTAGGATTTACGTGGACTTTGTGCACGGCAAGCTGAACGATGCGGCCAAATCTTCCCTGGAGGCATTGATGACCACGGCACCGCACCGCGAGTACACGAGCGAGCTGTTTCGGAACCTGGTGGCGCAGGGCAGGGAGGAAGGCCGAGAGCGTGGGCTCGAAGAAGGTCTGGTACATGGCTTGATGGCGGTCCTGGGCGTTCGACGTTTCGAAATCACTCCCGAGATCCGAGAACGCATCGAAAGTTGCGGTGACGCGGACACTCTCGACCAGTGGCTGCGGCGGGCCACCACCGCGGAGACCATCACCGACGTTTTCTCCTGAGAACGCCAGACTGCACTCATGAGGATTTCGGTAGCCGCCGACGAGGACACCGGGGTGGCCGGGGATGTGGTCGAGGAGTTGCGGGGGCGCGGGCACGAGGTGATCGTGCACGGGGCGCTGGATCCGGAGGAACGCGACGACTGGGCGTGGGCCAGTGAGGCCGCGGCGCGGGATGTGGCGGATGGGCGGGCGGATCAGGCTGTCGTGTGCTGTTGGACCGGGACCGGGGCGTCGATCGCGGCGAACAAGGTGCCGGGGGTTCGGGCAGCGCTGTGTGTGGACGCGTATACCGCTGAGGGGGCGCGGAAGTGGAACGACGCGAACGTGCTGGCGTTGAGTCTGCGGTTGACTTCACGCGCGCAGCTCGGCGAGATTCTGGATGCCTGGTTCGCCGGGGCCCCGAGTGCGGACCCCGGCGATCGCGCGAATATCGCGCACGTGGATCGGATCGAATGATCAGGCTTCGGCGGCGAGATGGGCGTGCTGCGTGCGCAGTTCGCGTTTGAGGATCTTGCCGCTGGGGTTCTTGGGGAGGGATTCGACGAAGGTCACGTACTTGGGGACCTTGTAGCCCGCCAGGCGCTGCTTGCAGTGGGCGATGACGGAGATCGCGTCGGGGTCGGTTCCGGTGCGGGCCACCACGATTGCGGTCACCGCTTCTATCCAGTGCGAGTGGGGGATGCCGACCACGGCGGCCTCGGAGATGTCGGGGTGTTCGTAGAGGACCTCTTCGACTTCGCGGCTGGCCACGTTCTCGCCGCCGGTCTTGATCATGTCCTTTTTGCGGTCTACGACGGTGAGGTAGCCGTCGGCGTCGAGGACGCCGAGGTCGCCACTGTGGAACCAGCCGTTGCGGAAGGCTTCCGCGGTCTTGGCGGGATCGTTCCAGTAGCCGAGCATGGCTTGGGGCGAGCGGTGGACGATTTCGCCGATCTCGCCGATGCCGACGGGCACATCGTCGTCGTCGACCACGCGGGTTTCGACGTTGAGGGCGGGGCGGCCCGCGGAGCCGGGCTTGGTGAGCTGGTCTTCGGGGGCTAGAACCGTTGCCAGCGGGGCGAGTTCGGTTTGGCCGTAGAAGTTGGTGAGCCCGACGCCGGGTAGTCGCTCGGAGAGTTCCAGCAGGACTTCGACGGGCATGATGCTCGCCCCGTAGTAGCCCTTGCGCAGTGAGGACAGGTCGTAGCTGTCGAAATCGGGGTGGCGCAGCAGGGAGACCCAGACGGTGGGCGGGCAGAAGAGCTTGGTGGCGCGTTCGGTTTCGATGGTGCGCAGGATGGTGGCCGGGTCCGGGCCCTGCAGCAGGATGCTGGTCGCGCCGAGCCACAGGTCGGGGGTGAGGAAGCAGTGCAGTTGGGCGCAGTGGTAGAGCGGCAGCGCGTGGACTTCGATGTCGGCGGCGCTCATCCGGCCGTCGACGACGACGCTCGTGTACTGGGCGATCAAGGCCCGGCTGGAGAGCACCGCGCCCTTGGGGCGGGATTCGGTGCCGGAGGTGTACATGATCTGGATGGGGTCGTCGTCTCCGACGAGGACCTCGGGTGCGGAGGCGTCGGCGTGGGTTTCCCAGCCGCTCACGTCCTCCCACCCGGGCCCGGCGGGCAGCCCGTTCAGCCCGATCCAGCCGAACAGCCGGATCTCGCTGTCGCCCAGCTGTTTCACCGCCGCCTCGGCCGCACCGGCCAGCGTGTCCTCGGTGATCAGCGCGACGGCGCCGGAATGCTCGAGGATGAACGCCACCTCGTCGGCGGTGAGCATGAAATTGATCGGCACCGAGATCGCGCCCAGCCGCGCCAGCGCGAAGTAGGCCAGCACGAACTCGCGGCAGTTGTGCGAGTAGATCGCGACCCGATCGCCCTGCGCCACACCGCGATCGGCCAGGCTGTGCGCGACCCGGTTCACCGCCGCGTCCAGCTCGGCGTAGCTCTCGCGCCGCTCCCGCCACACCAGCGCGGTCTTGTCCGGAACCCGGGCGGCGCTGCGCCGCAGGAGATCTCCGAGCGCCTGCGACCGCGCGCCCGCCACCGTTAGATCAGTGCCCTCTGCATCCATGCGACCAACTTCTACCGCACAAATGTGTCCCGCGTCATACAGTCTCGCTGAGCAGGACCAAATTCGCCCGCCACGCAGCGCATTTCCCCAGGTAACGAGGCAGCTGCTCGACGGCGAAGGCCGACGCCGACCAATCCCGCTCCTCGACCTCGGCGGTCCAGGCATAGGTCCACGCGTACCCGGCCCGATCCCCCGCCTCGACGCAGACCGGCAGCAGATCGTATTCGTCGTCCTCGAAGGCGTCGAGGACAAGCCACTCGCCGACGGTCAGCCCGGTGAGCAGGAAACCATCGGTGACGCTGCCCGTCGCGTACACCAGCCCGGGATACACCCGGCCGGGCAGCGCCGCCGCCCGGCGACCGAGCAGTCGCGCGGGCTCTATTTCCGGTACCCGCCCGATCAATTCGGTCAGCACCTCACCGAACCGCAGGGTCCCGTAAACGAAAAGCGGATCACTCGCAGACGGGATTTTCCGTGCCCACCGGTCGGTCATCTGCCGACTGTACGTGCGAAGATCCCCGCGTCGTGTGAGTTGATGATGGTGATCTCGTTCCCGTGCTGCTTGCGCAGCTCACGCAGCCGCCGCTGGTTTGTCCGGTAGGCGTCGCCGACGATGGCACCGGTCTCGTAGACCTTCCACCAGAACGGCGTGAACGGTTCCTCGGGATGAATGGCGGACTCGACGAAGAACGAATCGCCCGCGTGCAGCAGCCACCCGTTGCCGTGATCGATCGCCACCCCCGCATGCCCGCGAGTGTGCCCGGCCAGCGGCACCACCAGGATCTCCGGCGGCAGCCCCGGCAGGTCCCGCACCGCGGTGAACCCGAACCACTCTTCGGCGCCCTCGACCTCGTTCACCATCCACTTGGGTCCGTGCGCCCACTGCGCCGCCCGATACCGCAAGCGCTCCGAGAGCGTGGGAGTGGCGGTGGCGGCCCGGAATTCGGGTCCGTGGACGTGCACGGTGGCCTCGGGGAAGTCCGACAGCCCGCCCGAGTGGTCGAGATCGAGGTGGGTGAGGATGATGTGGCGGACATCGCGCGGGTCGTAGCCCAGCCGCTGGATCTGGCGCACCGCGGTCTCGGCCTCGGTCGGCTTCACTCCCATCAGGAAACGGCTGGCACCGATCATCTTCGCGGGCTGTCGCACGGCCTCGAGCCCGAACCCGGTGTCGACGAGGACGAGCGCGTCGCGGGTCTCGATGAGCAGGCAGTGGTCGATCAGGCCGAATCCCATGGTGCCGCAGTTCAGGTGGTGAATCCGCATGGACCAGAGCGTTTCAGACGGTCTGAGACGGCGCAACCGCGCAGGTTGTCGGTTTTGTCCGCCACCCTTGGCAGGGTTACCAACTCTCGAGGCGTCGTCCAGGTCACTGCGGACGGCACTCGCGAATGATCTCGGCGAGCAGGTCGTAGTCGTCGCCGCGCGCGGTGGAGGAGCGGAAGGCCAGCCCGACCGTGCGGCCCGGTGCGGGCGCGGCGAAGGTGGCGATGTCCAATGTGCCGCGCGAGGTTTCGGCGGCCACCGCCATGGCCGGAATCAGGGTGACCCCGAGATCGCCCGCGACGCACTGCACCACGGTGGCCAGCGAGGCGGCGCGGGTGTCGCCGACCGCGCCCGGCTGGGCCTCGCTCGCACGGCACAGGTCCAGGGTCTGATCGCGCAGGCAGTGGCCTTCGTCGAGGAGCAGCAGCGGCAGCGCGTCCAGGTCGGCGGGGCGCAGATTCGCGCGCCCGGCCAGGGCGTGCCCGCGCGGCAGCACCAGCACGAACTCCTCGGTGTAGAGCGGTATCTCGACCAGCCCGGTCGCGTCGGCGGGCAGTGCGAGCAGGGCCACGTCGAGGACGCCCGAGCGCAGGCCGTCGAGCAGCCGCGCGGTCTGATCCTCGATGACGTGCGGCACCAAAGTGGGCATTCGCCTGCGCAATTCGGGCAGCAGCATGGGCAGGACGTAGGGGGCCACGGTCGGGATGATGCCCAGGCGCAGGGCGCCGCCGAGCTCGAGCCCCGCCGCGGAGGCGACAAATCGGTCAGCGGCCTCGAGGGTGGCAATGGCTTGCGGCAGTAGCCGTTTGCCGTCGGCGGTGACCAGCACCCGCCGCGTGCTGCGCTCGATCAGCTGCAGCCCCAGTCCGTTTTCCAGTGATGCCAGGGCCTGCGATAACGTTGGCTGGCTCACGCCGAGCCGGGTCGCCGCGGTGCCGAAGTGCCGGTATTCCGCGATGGCCACGAACGCACGCAGCTGTGACAGGGTGGGCTGATAAGTCTGATCAGTCACGCCTATCAGTCTAGTGCGACCGATCACGTTTACCTCTCACCGCAGTTCGGAAATCATATATACGTCTCGACACAATCGGCACGACAACATATGAGGAGAGCGCGCATGACCCTGCTGACCATCGGCGACCAGTTCCCCGCCTACAACCTGAAGGCTGTCATCGGCGGTGATCTCTCGAAGGTGAACGCTCAGCAGCCCGACGACTACTTCACCCAGATCTCGAGCGACGACTACACGGGCAAGTGGCGCATCATCTTCTTCTGGCCCAAGGACTTCACCTTCGTCTGCCCCACCGAGATCGCCGCGTTCGGCAAGCTGAACGACGAGTTCGCCGACCGCGACGCGCAGGTGCTCGGCGCGTCGGTCGACAACGAGTTCGTGCACTTCCAGTGGCGCGCCCAGCACGAGGATCTCAAGACCCTCCCCTTCCCCATGCTGAGCGACCTCAAGCGCGAACTGGCCGCCGCCACCGGCGTTCTCAACGCCGACGGCGTCGCCGACCGCGCGACCTTCATCGTCGACCCGAACAACGAGATCCAGTTCGTGTCGGTCACCGCGGGTTCGGTGGGCCGCAATGTCGACGAGGTGCTGCGCGTGCTCGACGCCCTGCAGTCCGACGAGCTGTGTGCCTGCAACTGGAAGAAGGGCGACCCGACCATCCAGGCCGGCGAGCTCATGACCGCTTCCGTTTAAGGCATCCGACAGCTCCGCCCGAGGCACCAAGGGATTTCATCGTGACCATCGACAATCTGAAGAACTCGCTACCCGAGTACGCCAAGGATCTGAAGCTCAACCTGTCCTCGCTGGCGCGCACCACCGTGCTCACCGAGCAGCAGCTCTGGGGCACCCTGCTGGCGACGGCCGCGGCCACCCGCTCGGCCACCACGCTGCGTGAGATCGCCGAGGAGGCCGCCGACGCGCTGTCGGCCGAGGCGTACGACGCCGCGCTGGGCGCCGCGTCGATCATGGGTATGAACAATGTGTTCTACCGCGGCAAGGCGTTCCTCGGGGGCCGCTACGACGATCTGCGGGCGGGACTGCGCATGCAGATCATCGGCAATCCCGGTGTGGACAAGGTCGATTTCGAGCTGTGGTCGTTCGCGGTCTCCTCGATCAACGGCTGCGGGCACTGCCTGGAGGCGCACGAGCACACGCTGCGTGAGGCGGGCGTGTCGCGCGAGGTGATCTTCGAGGCGCTGCGCGCGGCGGCGATCGTGGCTGGCGTCGGCCAGGCCGTGACCTCGACCGAGGCGCTGGCGACCGCCGGGGTCTGATCGACTCTCGCGAGAGGGGCCGCACACCGCGAGGTGTACGGCCCCTTTCTCATTTGCCAACAGATTGCTGCGATCGGGTCACCGGTCGGCAACAATGACCGGATCGCCGGAATTGCCGCCCTAGACTCCCCCGCATGCCCTTGCGCTCCCGGACCACCGCCCGGCGTCGTTGGCGCAGGCTCTTCGCCACTTCGGTCATCCTCGTCGCGGTCGCCGCGGGCGGCACGGCGCTGTACCTGAACCGGCACGAGCAGCCGCGCGCGGACGCTCCGCCCACCGGGGATCCCGACGGCACCCGGCTGCTCGATCCCGCGCAGGCGCGCACGGGACTCGATCGGCTCACCGTCGCGTGGAACCGCAATTGGGAGTCCTATCAGCGCAATTCCTTCGGGCCGGGCTGGTCGGGGCGCGGCGGCGAGGTGGTGCTGCGCGACGGCTGCACCGCACGCGAGGACGTGATGAAGCGCGATCTCACCGAAACGCGTCTGGGAGACAGCAATTCGTGCCTGGTGCTGGCCGGGACGCTCGTCGATCCGTATACCGGGGAGCGGCTGCCCTACGACCGTTTCAAAGCCTCGCAGATCGAGATCGACCACGTGGTGGCGCTCGGCGACGCCTGGCGCTCGGGCGCCTCGCAGTGGAATCCCGGACAGCGCGAGGCGTTCGCCAACGATGTGGGCAATCTGCTGGCGGTGCAGAAGCAGGCCAACCAGGACAAGGGTTCCAAGACACCGGATCAGTGGAAGCCGCGCCAGAGCTACTGGTGCGACTACGCGCGCCGGTGGGTGAGCGTGAAATCGCGCTGGGGATTGACCGTGCAGCCCACCGAGCGCAGCGCCCTGAGTGACATGCTCGACACTTGCGGGCCTCCCGCGAATGGATAACTGTGGGTAAGCTCGCTTGCCATGACCGTTCCGGAAAGCGATGGCGCTCAAATCGAAGTCGTGCGCGTGTTCACCGACCCGGCCGGGCGTTTCGGCAATCCCCTCGGCATCGCCAGGTACTCCGCGGTGGAGAACGCCGACCATCAGGCGCTCGCGGCGCGGGTCGGCTTCAGCGAGACCGTGGTGGTCCACGACCCGGACCCGGCGACCGAGCGCGTGAAGATGCGCATCTACACCCCGAAGGTGGAACTGCCCTTCGCCGGGCATCCCAGCGTCGGCACCGCCTGGTGGCTCAATGATCAGCGGCATCCGGTGAAGATCATCGACGTGCCCGCCGGACCGGTCGAGGTCGCCACCACCGACGGCATCACCTGGGCGCGGGCCCGCGCCGAGTGGGCGCCGAACTTCGAATTCCACCAGTTCGAGGACGCCGCCGCGATCGCCACCCTGGACCCGGCCGACTTCCCCGAGGGCAAGCACTACTGCTGGGGCTGGACCGACGAGCCGCGCGGCGCGGTGCGGGCGCGAATGTTCGCACCCGCCATGGGAGTTCCCGAGGATCAGGCCACCGGCGCGGCGGCCATCCGCCTCACCGCGCTGCTCACCCGCGGTTTGAACATCACCCAGGGCGAGGGCTCGCAGATCTTCACCGAATGGGATTCCGACGGGTGGGCCCGCGTCGGCGGGCGTGTGGTCGCCGACCACCCGATCGTCGTCTAGCTCCGCTCACCCGCCCGGCCCGGTCGATCATTCGGCCGGGCCGATTCGCTGCCCGAACGCGATCCGGTGGCCGCCGGGAATGCGCAGCACGAAATCACGCAGGCCCCAAGGATGTTCGGTGAGGCCGGTAACGATATCGGCCTTGCGTGACACGCAGTGAGCATGAAGCCCATCGACATCCGCCACGCCGACGTACCCGGCGGTCGTCTCGTTGACGGCGGGATTCGGCGTGCGGACGATGCCCAGCCCGACACGGTCGCGGCGGACCAGCGCCAATCCCATCGCGGGCTCGTTCACCTCGACCGTGAAGCCCAGAACATCGCGCAGGAAGTCGACCGTGGGCGTGAGGTCGGCCACCTCCAGATTTGCCCGATAGCTCTCGAACTCAGCCATTTCCGCAGCTTACCGCGGGTAGCGGACGAAAATTCGGTTGCGCGTCCGCCGGTGGGCGATGAGAGGGTGGAGCTCCGGCCGTCGTCATCGGCCCAGGCTCACCCACTTTCGAAAGGATCGTTCGCCGTGGACTCCAGCGTCGTGCAACCGGCTGCCCCCGAGCGGTCCGACCGGGCGGGGCGACGCGAATGGATCGGTCTCGGGGTGCTGGCGCTGGCCTGCCTGGTGTACGCCATGGACCTGACGGTGCTGCACCTGGCCGTGCCGCAGATCAGCGAGACGCTGCATCCGAGCAGCACGCAGTTGCTGTGGATCATCGATGTCTACGGGTTCATGCTGGCGGGTCTGCTCATCACCATGGGCACGCTGGGCGACCGCATCGGGCGCCGGCGATTGCTCCTGCTGGGCGGGGCGCTGTTCGGGGTCGTGTCGGTCGTCGCGGCCTTCTCCCCCACCGCCGAATTCCTGATCGGGTGCCGGGCGCTGCTGGGCATCGCCGGGGCGACCATCGCGCCCTCGACACTGTCGTTGATCTTCAACATGTTTCGCGATCCCCGCCAGCGTTCGCTGGCCGTGGGCACCTGGGTGAGCGCGTTCTCCGCCGGTGGCGTGGTGGGCCCGCTGCTGGGTGGTGTGCTGCTGGAACATTTCTGGTGGGGCTCGGTGTTCCTGCTGGCCGTCCCGGTCATGGTGCTGCTGTTGATCCTCGGTCCCCGGGTGCTGCCGGAGTTCCGCGACCCCGAGGCCGGGCGGCTCGACTTGATCAGCGCCGCACTGAGTGTGGTCACCATGATCTCGCTGGTGCTGGCCATGAAGCAGGTCGCCCAGGACGGTGTGGGCACGCTGCCGCTCATCGCAGTCGCCGTCGGTCTGACGGCGGGCGCGCTGTTCGTGCGCCGTCAGCGCACTCGCCCCGACCCGATGCTGGACCTGAGCCTGTTCCGGCTCGGCGCGTTTCGAACCTCGTTGGGCATCAATGTGATCGCCATTTTCGTGGCGTTCGGCTATTTCCTGTTCGTGGCCCAGTACTTCCAGCTGGTGCTGGATCTGACGCCGATGCAGGCCGGTGCCGCCATGGCCCCGTCCAGCGTCGGCTTCATCGTCGGTTCGCAGGCCGCCCCGCACCTCGTGCGCGCCGTCCGCCCCGCCTATCTGATCGGCGGCGGAATGATCCTGGCCGCACTCGGATTGCTCATGCTCACCCGTCTCTCGGTCGACGGTGGCCCGCTGCTCGCGGTGATCGCTTCCCTGCTCATCGCCCTGGGTCTGGCCCCGGTCTTCGGCATCACCACCGAGCTCATCGTGGGCTCGGCCCCGCCGGAGCAGGCCGGAGCCGCGTCGGGAGTCTCGGAGACCGGCGCGGAACTCGGTGGCGCACTGGGTATCTCGATCCTGGGCAGCATCAGCTTGGCGATCTACCGCGCCGACCTCTCCGACTCGCTCCCACAGCAGCTGCCGGGTGCGGATTCGGTCCGCGAAACCCTCGGCGAGGCGGTGCAGGTCGCGACGACGCTGCCGCACGATGTGGGTACCGCCGTGCTGGCGGCTGCCCGTGCGGCCTTCATCCACGGCGTCCACATCACCGCCGGAGTGGCGGCGGTCGGGGCCATCGCGGTCGGAGTGCTGGCCGTGGCCCGGCTGCGCCACGTACCCGCCGGAGAGCTATCCGGCAGCCACGGCCACGACTGAGCTCCATCCCGTCATCCCGGCCCGCGCTCGCCCGGAAGCCATTGCGGCTGCCGCGGATCCGGTCCACAGCATGCCGGGATGACGAAGGTCGCGCTCGGTCAGCCCAGGGCGCGGCTGAAGCGATCCGCCATTTCGGCGACCTGCGCCTCGGTGATGACGAAGGACGGGGAGATCTGGAGAGCGCCCTGGCCCGCGGCGCGGGTCGAGACGCCGTGGACGCGCAGGGTTTTCACGAACGGGAGGGCTTCGGCCGGGTCGGCGAGCTGGACGGCGGCGACCGCGCCCAGGCCGCTGCGGACCTCGGCGACGCGGGGGTGGTCGGCCAGCGGCGAGAAGTGCTCATGCAGCAGGGATTCGAGGTTCTTGCTGGCGTCGAGCAGGTTCTCGCGCTCGAAGATGTCGAGGTTGGCCATGGCCGCGGCGGCCGCGCCGGCGTGGCCGCCGTAGGTGTAGCCGTGACGCCACCAGGTGCCGCCGGAGAAGAAGGGCTCGGCGATGTGGGGCGCGATGAAGACCGCGCCCATGGGGACGTAGCCGGAGGTGAGGCCCTTGGCGGTGGTCATGAGGTCGGGTTCGAGGCCGAAACGCGAGGAGGCGAACCAGGATCCGCCGATGCGGCCGAAGCCGGTGACGACCTCGTCGGCGACGAAGAGGATGTCGTTGTCGCGGCAGATCTTGCGGACCTCGGTCAGGTAGCCCTCGGGCGGCAGGTAGACACCGCCCGCGCCGATGATGGGCTCGGCGAAGAAGGCGGCGATCCGGTCCGCGCCGAGCTCCTCGATGAGAGCGGTCAGCGCCTTGGCCTGATCCCATTCGATGGTGCGGGTGTCGGGCATGAAGACGCCGGTGTAGCCCTCGCCGTTGACCGGAATGCCGGCCAGCGAGGTGCCGCCGACGTGCATGCCGTGATACGCCTTCTGACGGCCGACCAGGATGGTCTTCTCGGGGCGGCCCATCTCCTGCCAGTAGCGCCGCGCCAGTTTGGCGGCGGTGTCGACGCCGTCGGAGCCGCCGGAGGTGAAGAAGACCTTGCTGCCGGGCACCGGGGCCAGCGCCGAGAGCCGCTCGGCCAGATCACGGGTCACCGGGGAGACCAGGTCACCGAAGTTGGAGTAGTGCGCGACCTGGGTCAGCTGCGCGGCCACCGCCTCGGCGATCTCGCGCCGGCCGTGACCGACATTCGCGAACCACAGGCCACCGGTGGCGTCCAGGTACTGCGTGCCACCCTCGTCCCAGATGTACGCGCCCTCGCCACGGGCAACCACGAAGGCCCCGTCACGCTCGACCGCACCCATATCGGCGAAGCCATGCCACAGCGAACCCATCCAGCGCACCTCTCTCACCCGGTTACCAAAAAACGCAGTCGGCGCAGCCGTCCTCGATCCGGCGCATGGCTGGAGCGAATGCGGAAGTACGCCTTACCCTCACCATCTCACCAGAACGACGGTGATCAGGTCGAACGGGCCCCGGGATCAGGCGACCGCGACGGCGAGCAGCATGTAGGCGGTACCAAGATCCATCACCACGTGCGGCACGACGGCCAGCGTTCCGGCCGACCCCATCGGGTGCGGGAACACTCGTGGCAACCGGTGCCGCAACCAGGGCACGACCATCAGCGACGCGTCGGCCGCGAACAGCGCCGCGAGCGCCAGCATCGGCTCGGGCGCGGGCCCCCCGTGCCCGGACATCGCGTGCCCGTGCGACCCGTGCCCGCTCATCGCATACAACATGGCCGCGGCCGCCACCACGTGATACACGAACGCGCCTGCCGGCCCTCCCCTGCCGTCGACGTCCGCGATCCCGCTGCGCCACCGCAGCATTCGCTCTCCCAGCACCAGGGTGTACACCACCACCATGGCCGTCAGCACCCCGCGCACCGCGTGCGGGTCGACGGCCGTCGGAAACACCAGCATTCCCAACATGACCAGACACATCACCAGATGCGCGGCATCGGACTCCCGATCCGCGCTCACCCACAACCGGCCCTGCCCCAACCGCGCGACCACCAGGGCGGCGGCCAGGCAGAAGGCGATCACCGCGCTCCATCGCAGCACCCCGTACTGCTCGACGAACACCGCCACACCCCACCACCTCTCACCGCGGCGACCGGCCTCCCATCTCCATGGTGACACCGGGGCCGCCGAATGCTCCCGCCCTTGCACTGCCGAATCCCCCGCCCCGGCACCGCCACTGGGTGACCGATAGACCGGCCGATTCACTCGGGGGTGGTCGTCTGGGACGGTTTCCACGCGTACGAATGAACAGAGGAGTGCCCCCATGCGCCCGCGCCCGAACGCCGAAGCGATCGACCCCATAGCCGACCTACGAGCGAACCTGAACCTGCTCCGCCATTCGGTCGAGCAGATGACCGAGGCCATGAAGGGCATCCTGCAGGAGATGCGCGGGTTCGACGCCCGGCTCAGCGCGCTCGAGGCCAGCGTCGCCGAGCGCGGCCGGAAGCGCTGACCGGATCAGCGAATTCGAAAGACCGGTCCGTGGGGGCGGAACGGCAGCGACGCACCGGCGGGAATCAGGTAGGCGTGTTCGTGGCGGATGCGCAGGACGTCGATCATGCCGTCGGTGATGACCAGGATCGGGCCGTCGGGCGGGAAGTCGTCGGCGCGTTCGAGCAGGCGGATGCCCGGCTGCAGCACGGTGCCGCCGCGACCGCGCACGCGGACACCGGAGGCGATCTCGTCCACGGGCAGATAGCCCGCGTCGTGGGCGGCCGCGTCGCAGTAGATCACCCGGGCGCGCGACACGTCGCGGGCCATGGCGTAGGAAGCGATCGCGCCCAACCCCTTTCCCATGAGTTCGACCGACATCGAGCCCGAGGTGTCCAGCACGACGCCGAACGTGGGCAGCCGCACCGATTCCTCCGGCCGCACCCACGCCGGGCGCGGGATGTCGGGTGTCGAGGACTGACGCCGTGAGGCGCGGGCGTAGCTGCGGCGCTTCTCCACCGCCGGGATGTGCTCGTCGAACCATTGCGCCAGTTGGGCATCCCAGGGCAGCGGGGGCTGGTCGAGGGCGCGGATCGCCTGTTCCAGTCCGGCGGGGAGCAGGCCCCGGCCGCTGGACAGGTGATAGGCCAATCCGGTGCTCATGGCGTTGCGGTAGTACTCGTCCAGGTCCAGGTAGCGGCCCGGGGTATTGCCGTGCGGCAGCGGCTCACCGAGGATGTCGCCCTTGCCACGACCGCGCACGGTGGCGATCTTGCGCAGCCGACGCAGATCGGTGGAGATTCGGTCGTAGACCTGTTCGGCGGAAAGACCTTTCAGCTGCGGGTCGTAGAGCAGACCCTCGGGCAGTTGCCCGACCCCCATCTCGACGAGCCAGCCGTTGACCACATAGTCACAGGCGACATTGAACAGGTAGTGATCACGCCAGCCCGCGCGCTCACCGTGCCGTAGGGCGGCGTGCAGCATCTCGTGCGCGAGAACGAATTTCCACTCCTCGCCCGAGAGCGTGACGAGCGGATTGATGTAGATCTCGGCGGCCTCGGCATTGACCGCCGCGATCGAAATGTCCCAGCCGCGAGCCACATCCGCCTCGGCGACGATCTTCATCCCGGCGGCCAGCGCACCCAGCAACGGATACGCGGAGACGAACCAGTTGAGGGCGCGGTCCCAGACTCGCAGGGTCTGCGCTTGCCCGCGGGTGACGTCGCGTCCGGCTGTTTCGAGCGCATCGCGGGCGGCGTCACCGATACCGATCGCGAAGGCCGATCGATGATCCCGGATCTCGGCCTCCTTCGCGGTGCCGATGAAGAAATCGGGATACTCGCTACGCCGGTACAGATCCGGAACACTGGTCTGCCGCCATCGTTCCGCCAGCGCCCGTTCATCGGTGCTGCCGGGTGCGGGCGGCAGATCGATCGGCGGACAGCCGATCTTCAGCGACCGCAGGTACTGATCGACCAACACACAGCAGACGGCACGATAGACCGGATGCGGTTGACTCGGCGGGTTGAGCCATGTGCGCGCGAACACGTTCGGCTCGACGGAATGCTCCGGCACGCCGCGCGGATCGAGGTGGCCGAATCCGGCATGCAGCAGCAAATGCGCGAAAACCCAGGCCCATTCGTCGGCAGTGGCACGGCGCTTCGCGTTGTAGAACAGCGTGCCGGATGGCGAGATGATCGCCCACACGTCATCGGGCAGATGTCCGTCGGCGTCGGCGAGCCCATTGCGAATCCGGCGGAAGATGGCATGGTCGGCCACCTGCTTCCACCCGTTGTCGCGGTGTTCCTGCCACGGGTCGACCACCCTGCCGCGCTTACGATTCGAGCGTCCGGCCATGGGCTATCTCCGGGCCGCCAGTCGCGGCAGATCGCGGGTCACTTCGACCAGAAACCACGACGGCAGCACGGGCAGCCCGTTGTCGTCGGAGGCGATCACCAATTGCGCGCATTCCACGGAGATCTCGGCCAGCTCGGTGAGCATGGTCTTGGCACGCATCGAGAATCGCTTCACACCGGGCGAGGCGTGGTCTCTGGATTCCGGGAGTTCCTTGATCAGCCGGGCCCGGAACGCCTCGGACAGGAAGTACAGCAGGTCGCGGTCGGCGGGATTGCGCGGCCAGGCCGAGTCACCCTTGATGACGGCCTCCAGATCGAAGGCGTGGCGCACTGTCTTCAGGAAGGCGCGGAAGCCGGAAGCGTGTGCGGTGGTGAGGATTCCGGACGCGAGCACCCACAGCACGGTGTCGTCGAGGTCCTCGCCGTAGGAGTGCAGGGCGTCGGAGAGCATGTGCCAGCCGCGCGGGGTCGAGAACGGTTGTTCGGTCTTGGGCGGCTGCGACCACAGGTGGTCGGGGCGCTGCATGATGTACTCGATCACCCGGGGATGAATGTCGTTGCTGCTGGCCCACTTCAGCCAGTCGTCCACGTCCGCGCGCAGGTGCACGTGCACCATGCGGTTGACCAGCGCCGAGGCCATGGGCCGGGCGAGGGCGTTGTCGGTGGCGCGGTTACCGGCCCCGATGACAACCGATCCGGCGGGCAGTTCGTAGTTGCCCACGCGCCGATCGAGAATCAGGGAGTAGAAGGATTTCTGGACTTCGGCGGGCGCGGCATTGAGTTCGTCGAGGAACAGGCAGTACGGCTGTTCCCGCGCGATCATCTCCGGCGGCGCGAACCGGCTGCGGTTGTCCACGATCTGCGGCACCCCAATGAGGTCTTCGGGTGCCAGCTGGGTGCCGAGCAAGGTGACGCATTCGAGTCCGAGCGCGTCGGCGAAGGCCCGCACCAGCGAGCTCTTTCCGATTCCGGGCGCTCCCCACAGGAATACCGGACGCACGACCGCGACGTGCAGCAGCAGCTCCGGTAACTGATCCGGAGTCACCGTGACAGTCGCTTCCAATTGGTCCTTTCGAGTCGATACCGCCCGTAGCCGAGGCGGTCGTCCCAGGTTAGGAGCGGACACCCGGTGGCGGCCATCGATTTTTCGTGACGGTGGACCGGAAGCGATCGTGATCAGTACAGCAGCGGGCCGAGCCGGGCCGCGCAATCGCGGGCCGGATCACGGTGGGTTTCCAAGGCGGGCAGGCGATTGCTCGGGCCGGTGAGGCACAGCGCGCCCTCGAGGGTGCCGGTGCCGTTGTAGATGGGCAGCGCCAGGCACGCGATGCCGGGCACCAATTCGTCTGCGGCCCTGGCATATCCGGTGTCGCGCACCGCCTGCAGATCCCCGGCGAGGGCGGCGTGGTCGACCTTGGTGCGGGCCGCGATGCGCACCGGATGCGCCACCAGCGTGCGCCATTCGGTGCGGGAGGCGAGCAGCAGCTTGCCCGCGGCGGAGGCGTGCAGGTGGCGCGACAGTTCCCGCTCGCCCGGCAGCGGATGGTCGGGATCCTCGCTGAGCACCTGCACGGCGGCGGGGCGGAAGTTCATCAGGTGCACGGCGAATCGGGTGGAGGCGCGGAACTCGTCGAGCAGGGCGCGGGCGGCGGTGGAGACCGGCGGCACATTGATCGCGGCGGCGAAACCGCGCAGCCGCGCACCGAGGGCGAACCCGCGCAGGTCGGCGGTGCGCACCAGGTATTCGTCGGCGACCAGGGAATTGAGCAGGCGGTAGGCGGTGGCCGGGGCGATGCCGAGACGTTCGGCGATCTCCTTGGCGGTGACCCCGACGCCGCAGTCGGCGACCGCCTCGAGGATGGCGATGGAGTTGGAGACGGTATTGGTGCGGCGGGCATCCTTCATCGCGGCTACCGGAAGGTCACGGTCGGCAGCAGGTCTTCGGGCCGCGGCTCGTCGTAGATGCCGATGCCGCGCAAGCGATCCGGCGCGCGCAGGCGCAGCGCGACGGTGTAGGCGATGGCGGCGGCCATGACGGCGGCGTAGGCGATCACCACGGTGACATTGTCGCTGCGGGCCGAGACGGCCGCGGCGACCATGAGCACTCCGAGCAGCAGCGCGGTCACCGAGCCGAGGACCGCCACGACACGACTGGACTCACCGATGCGCCGCAGCAGCGCCGGTGTTGCCAGGCAGGCGGGCAGGTAGGAGCCCAGGTAGCCCAGGGCGCTCAGGGTCAGGAAGCTCCGGATCCCGTCCTGCGGTTCGGCTCCCGAGAGCAGGTACCACACCGCGCAGGCGGTCACCGCGCCCACCGCGAACAGGATGGCGGGCGCGGGTGTGCGGAACCGCGGGTGCGCGCGCCCGACCGCCGTGGGCGCGATGCCCTCGCGGCCCATGGTGAACAGCACCCGCACCAGCGCGTTGATCGAAGCGACCGTGCAGGCGAAGAACGAGGCCGCCACGCCGAGGTCCAGGACCGCGCCGAGGAATCGCGAATTGTCCTGCAGCAGAATGTCGGTGACCGGTGTCGAGCTCGCGGCCGTGCCCGGCGGCGCGACGGCCAGGGCCACCGCCTGCGCGGCGACCGCGATCAGGTAGATGACGGCCGCGGCGACCGGTGTCCAGACCAGGGTCCTGGGCACCGAGCGGAACGGCCGATACGCCTCGGCGGACAAGGTTGTCGCGCTCTCGAATCCGACGAAGGCGCTGAACGCCACGACCGCGCTCATGGCGAGAGTGCCGGTGCCGCCGTGCCATTCGAAGGCGTGCGCGGCGGGCGCGCCGCGGGTCAGCAGATAACCCATGAGCGCCAGCACCGTCACCACCGAGACGCATTCCACCAGCAGTGTCGCCGAGGCGGACAGGCGGATGCCGCGCACCATGAGCACCGCCGCCACCACCGCCGCGATCAGCAGCAGCCCCACGATCGTCGCGGTGCCGCCGAATCCGGCCAGGCCCGCGGTGACCGCGATCTGATCCAGGTAGATGCCGACCGAGATCAGCCCGGACACGCTCACGCTGGCGTAGCCGACGATCGCCGACCAGCCCACCGGCACCGCGACACCGGGGCCGAGCCCCTTGGCCACATAGGTGTACAGCCCGCCGGTCACCGCCAGGCGCTGCGCCATCGGCCGGATCACCAGCGCCACCGCCCACGCCAGCAGTGCCGCGGCCAGGAACACGGCCACGCTCGCCCCGCCGCCGGTGGCGCCGATGACAAAGGCCGGGGTGACCATCGCGGTTCCCGACGGCGCGATGGCCGCCACCGATTGCGCGAACACCGGGACGAAAGGCAGTTCGCGCCGGGTCAATCCGCGCAGGGGCGACCGGTCGGCCACCGGGGGTGGGCTCGACGGGGCCGCTCTCATCCGCGCACGCCTTTCTCTTGCTCACACAAGTTGCCACGGCGTCGCCGACGCCTGTCGCCCACAGCGTCGCCGATCGGTATTGCGCGGACGTAAACGCCGGTAACAGCGGCTTGTCACGAGGCGAGAGAAAACTCTCGCGGCTTTCTCGCCGACGGTCACCGTCGCACGCCCGCCGCCGTTACAGACCGCCCCTACCGTTCCGCTGCATTGGAAATGAACCCGCCACCCGGGGATTCGGGGGCGGGCGCAGTAGAGAGACGGATCCATGACGCAGCAGATCGACCGCGCCACCGCCGCACCCACCGCCACCGATCCGCCCGACGGCGTACATCGGTTGAAAGCCAATGCCGTCGGTTTGCTCGGCGTCGTGTTCATGGCCATCGCCACGGCCGCGCCCATCACCGCCATGACCGGGAACGTGCCGTTCATGATCTCAGCGGGGACCGGGAAGGGCACGCCCGCCGCGTTTCTGATCGCCATGGTGGTGCTGGCGGTGTTCTCGGTGGGCTTCACCACCATGAGCAAGCACATCACCGCGACCGGCGCGTTCTACGGTTTCATCTCCTTCGGGCTGGGCCGCTCGGCCGGTCTGGCGTCGGGGCTGCTGGCGACCTTCGCCTACATGGTGTTCGAGGGTTCGCTGGTCGGGATCTTCTCCAGCTTCGGCGCGAATACCGTTTCGGCACAGTTCGGTTGGCACGTGCCGTGGTGGGTGTTCGCGATCGTCATGCTGGCGATCAATGCCATGGGCACCTGGTTCGGGGTGGCCGTTGCCGAGAAGTTCCTGGTGGTGCTGCTCGGCACCGAATGTCTGGTGCTGGCGGTCATGGGTGTCGCGGTGGCCCTGCACGGCGGTGGGCCGCACGGGTTCTCGTTCGCGCCCTTGAACCCGGTCAACGCGTTCACCGGGCCGTCGGCGGGGCTGGGATTGTTCTTCGCGTTCTGGTCGTGGGTCGGGTTCGAATCGACGGCCATGTACGGCGAGGAGTCGCGCGATCCCAAGCGGATCATCCCCAAGGCCACCATGATCGCGGTGCTGGGCGTGGGTGTGTTCTACGTGTTCGTTTCGTGGATGGCCATGTCCGGCAACGGCCTCGACGAATCGGCCGCGCTGGCCGGCTCCGACAATCCGATGGACGTCTTCTTCCACCCCACCCAGACCTATGTCGGGCACTGGGCGGTGAGCGCCATGCAGTGGCTCATGATGACCGGTTCGCTGGCCTGTGGCATGGCTTTCCACAACTGCGCGGCGCGCTACCTCTACGCGCTCGGACGTGAGGGCGTGTTCCCGGTCCTCAAGCGGACGGTCGGACGCACCCACCCCAAGCACGGTTCGCCGCACATCGCGGGTCTGGTGCAGACGGTTGTCGCCATCGCGCTGGTGGCCGGTTTCGGCATCGCCGGAAAAGATCCCTACGCGGGCACTTACACGCTGCTGGCGATCCTGGGCACCATGGCCATCCTGGTGGTCCAGGCCGCGTGCTCCTTCGCGGTGTGGTCCTACTTCCGCACCAACCACCCCGAAACCCGGCACTGGTTCAAGACTTTCGTCGCCCCGCTGGTCGGCGGGCTCGCCGTGATCGGTGTGGTGCTGCTGCTGGTCCTCAATATGGGTACCGCCGCGGGCTCCGAATCGGATTCCCTGGTGCTGAAGGCGACCCCGTGGCTCGTCGCCGCGATCGCCCTGGGCGGCTTCGGTTTCGCCGAATATCTCAAGCGCCGCTCCCCCGACCGCTACGCCCTCGTGGGCCGCACCGTCCTGGAGGAAACACACGAACGCTGACTCCCTGTGACAGGGCCATTCCGGTACTCCTCTCCCGGAATGGCCCTTTCGGCATTCCCGCGAACCCGAACTACAGTGGGCGGCCACAGGACTGCGGGTTGGAGGGACCTACGACGTGAGCATCGACAGCCGGATCCGGCAACGGCGCGCGAATCCGGTATCGATCGCCGACGAACGGGTCGGGGTGAACGATGCCGTGGCGGCGGTGCTGACCAGATGGGTGGGCTCGATGCCCGCGCTGTACACGGCGCTGCTGGCGTTCACCGTCTACATGGCGCTGGCCACCTGGGGGCCGCTGCGGCACGCCGACCCGTATCCCTTTCCGTTCCTGCTGTTTCTGAACAATGTCACGCAGCTGGTGTTGTGCCTGGTCATCCTGGTCGGGCAGCGGGTGCTCAGCGGAGCGGCCGACCGCCGGGCCGTGCAGACCTACGAGAACGCCGAGGCGATCTTCCATCAGGTCGCCGATCTGCAGGCGCATCTGGACCGGCAGGACCGGGTGCTCAGCCGCGGGCTGAGCCTGCTCGACACCAGCGAACACCCATGGATCGAACGCCACCGGGTGCAGCACCCGCCGCAGGCCGCCGACCAGGCGATCGGCGTCAACGGCCGGATCGCGGCCTGGCTGACCGTGAAGCTCGGCAGCGTGTGGGGGTTCTATCTGGCGCTGGGCTCGCAGGCGGTGTGGATCCTGCTGGCCGAGACCGGGATTCAGACCATCGACCCGTACCCGTTCGCGTTCATGTCCTTCCTGTCGACGCTGGCCCAGCTGGTGTTCATGATCGTGATCATGGTCGGCCAGGATGTGCTGGGCCGCACCGGAGATCGCCGCTCACAGCAGACCTTCCTCGACGCCGAAGCCATCCTGCACGAGTGCCGGCGCATGAAGGCGCGCCTGGACGCGCAGGACCGCGTGCTCGACAGCCTCACCGGGTACGTCACCCGGCAGGTCACCGAGCTGCTCGGCCAGGCGGTGCACGACACCCGCGAACGCCTCGACCACCAGGCCCGTGTGCACGCGGCCATGACCACCGGCGAGGTTCCGCCGGAGGCCGCCGCCCTGCGCCGCTGGGAGGACCTGACCGATCGGGCGCGTGAGAAGCACCGGGCGCAGGCGCGTCGCATAGGCGAAAACCTCGCCGCCATCGGCTGTTTCATGGTGCCCACCGTCGACCCGGCGCTGAGCGCCGACCTCGACGACGAGGAGGTGCGCGCGCTGGCCCGCCTGGAATACCGGCGCTGGATCGCCGATCGCGTCGCCCGCCGCACCATCGACCCCGAGGACGTCGACGACGCCGAGCCGCTGCCCTGGGAGGAGCTGCCCGAGACCGCGCGCATGCGGCACCTGCAGGCCGCCCGGCGCATTCCGGGCGTGGTGGCGCGGGCGGGCTTCCAGGTCCTGCGCGGCAGCTAGGGAGTCCCGCTGCGGCCGGGGAATCGGATCCGGAGAATTGGCAACGGCCCGGCGCCTTGCGGTCACCGGGCCGTCTTTCAGTGCTTCGGTGCGCCGTGCACGTATCCGACGCCCCGCGCTGGCACCCTCGGAAAGTGCACGTTGCGGTTCGCCCCACGACGTTCCGAACAGTCGAACCGGGTACCGCGAAGTGCTCCCGAAACCCGTCCGGCCACAACGAGTGTCACCGCTGTGCGCGCCGAACGCCGACGGCTACGGCGGGAAGGGCACGGGAGGTCGGCCGGTTGGCGCGGTCGGTCAGTGGATTACCGCGATGATCTCGGGCGATAGCCTGGGCCGCATGCGCATCGTGATCGACGATCTCACCGGGGCCGAGGTGATCGGGCTGCTCGAGGCCCATGTGGCGGAAATGCTGGCAAACTCGCCGGAGGAGAGCATGCACGCGCTGGACTTGGACGGGCTGCGGAAACCGGACATCACCTTCTGGTCGGCGTGGGAGGGCGACCGGCTGGCGGGGTGCGGGGCGCTGAAGGAACTGGATCCGACGCACGGAGAGATCAAGTCGATGCGGACCGCGGCGGGTTTCCGGGGGCGCGGGGTGGCATCACAGGTGTTGCGGCACCTCATCGATGAGGCGCGGGCGCGCGGGTTCGAGCGATTGAGCCTGGAGACCGGGGCGTCAGAGTTCTATCTGCCGGCGGTGCGGCTGTACGAGCGATACGGGTTCGAGCAGTGCGGGCCCTTCTCGGACTACCGCGAAGATCCGCACAGTGTGTTCATGACCCTGGCGCTAGGCTGACGCGCGGCGTGCGCGCCACCGGCTCGCCATCGCGCCGAGGGTGATGACGGCGACCGCGAGGATCACGAACGCGATCACCAGGAACACCAGTCCGATCGCCATCGGGCCGTAGCCCTGACCGCGCGGATCGATGAACGGGTAGGGATACCAGTCGACGATCGGTCCGCGGATCAGTGTGTACACGCCGTAGACGAGCGGATAGGCGAGCAGCCAGCCGATCAGCCGGACACTGATGCCCAGCGCGGCCGGTACCAGCAACCAGTCGGCGAGCGCGACCAGCGGGGTCACCCGGTGCAACACGTCATTGGTCCAGGGGTACATGATGCCGACGGCGACCTTCTGCAGCAGCACCGTGTAGACGACACCGGTGATGAGGATGTAGAGCGTGGCCGCACAGCGAGCGAGCTGCCAGCGCTCGCCCTGCGGATCGAACAGTGCGATACCGATCCAGACCGCGATGACGATCAGGTTCGATTGGATCGTGAAGTAGCTGAAGAAGTTTCCGATGGTCCCGCCGGCCGCCAGGTGGGTGGCGGTCCACACGGCTGCCGCGATATCCAGGACCGCGACCGCCAACAGGAGCAACCGACCCCACAGCGGATGTACCGCAACGCCGTTCATTCCCCGATATTCGCATGCCGGACGGCGGAAATGCGGACAATACGCCGATTCGAGCATCCTTACGGCAATCACCGTTTCGGGTCGCCGGACACCGCGCCGACCGGCCCGGACCGACTCTTCGCTATCGTTGACGGTGCAATGACCAGGACCGCCGCCACCTCTCGCGAGCTTCGTTCCCGCCTGGCCGATCTCTCGATCCGCGACGAACATCGACTGCGTCGCCGACTCGACAAGGCCCGCGGCGGCGATCTCACCGACCTCGAAGCCGACATCGACGCCGCCGCGCGCCGGGTCGAGACCCGCCGGGCCGCCGTGCCCACCATCCGGTATCCCGAACAGCTGCCCGTCTCCGCGCGCCGCGACGACATCGCCAAGGCCATCGCGGAGAACCAGGTCGTGATCGTGGCCGGTGAGACCGGCTCGGGCAAGACCACCCAGCTACCCAAGATCTGCCTGGAACTCGGCCGCGGGATCCGCGGCACCATCGGCCACACCCAGCCGCGGCGACTGGCCGCGCGCACGGTCGCCGAGCGCATCGCCGAGGAACTCGGCACCGAACTGGGCGACGTGGTCGGCTATACGGTCCGCTTCACCGATCAGGCGTCGGACCGCACCCTGGTCAAGCTGATGACCGACGGCATCCTGCTGGCCGAGATCCAGCGCGACCGGCTGCTGCGCCGCTACGACACGATCATCATCGACGAGGCGCACGAACGCAGCCTCAATATCGACTTCCTGATGGGGTATCTGAAGCAGCTGCTGCCCAAGCGGCCCGACCTCAAGATCGTCATCACCTCGGCGACCATCGACCCGGAACTGTTCGCCCGGCACTTCAGCGACGAGAAGGGCACGCCCGCACCGATTGTCGAGGTGTCGGGCCGGTCATATCCGGTCGAGGTCCGCTATCGCCCACTGTCGCTGGAGATTCCGGTCACCTCGGAGGATCCCGACGATGAGGACACCGAGATCGTCGACCGCGACCCCACCGACGCCATCGGCGACGCGGTGCGCGAGCTGCAGGCCGAGGGCGACGGCGACATCCTGGTCTTCCTGTCCGGTGAGCGCGAGATCCGCGACACCGCCGACTCGCTGCGCGATATGCGCCTGCCGCGCACCGAGATCCTGCCGCTGTACGCGCGGCTCTCGGCGGCCGAGCAGCACAAGGTGTTCGAGTCGCACACCGGGCGGCGCGTGGTGCTGGCCACCAACGTGGCCGAGACCTCGCTGACCGTGCCCGGCATCCGGTACGTCATCGACCCCGGCACGGCCCGCATTTCGCGCTACTCGATGCGCACCAAGGTGCAGCGGCTGCCCATCGAGTCGATCTCGCAGGCCTCGGCGCGGCAGCGTTCGGGTCGATGCGGCCGTGTCGCGGACGGCATCGCGATCCGGCTCTACTCCGAGGACGACTTCGAATCCCGGCCGCAGTTCACCGAACCGGAGATCCTGCGTACCAATCTGGCCGCCGTCATCCTGCAGATGACCGCGCTCGGCCTGGGCGACATCGAGAGCTTCCCGTTCGTCGAGGCCCCCGACAGCCGCGCCATCCGCGACGGCATCGCACTGCTCGAGGAGCTGGGTGCGCTCGGCCGTGCCGACGCGGAAACCGGCCGCCGCCAGGACATCCCGGACGCCGGACTGGTCCTGACCCCCATCGGCCGCGAAATGGCGCAGATCCCGGTCGATCCCCGCATGGCCCGCATGCTCGTCGAGGCCAACCGCGGCGGCTGCCTGGCCGAGGTCCTCATCATCGTGGCCGCCCTGTCCATCCAGGACGTCCGCGAACGCCCCGTCGAACACCAGCAGGCCGCCGACACCAAACACGCCCGCTTCACCATCGAGGGCTCCGACTTCCTGTCCTACCTGCGCCTGTGGGACTACCTGCGAGAACAGCGCAACGCCCTGTCCTCCAACCAGTTCCGCCGCCTGTGCCGCGACGAGTTCCTCCACTACCTCCGCATCCGCGAATGGCAGGACCTCCACGGCCAACTCCGCACCATCACCCGCGGCCTCGGCTGGAACACCGAAGGCTCCGACGCCCAATTCGACCGCACCGCGGCGACTTCCGGCGACGACGGAAGCGTGAGGAGAGATGGCCGCAACCGCCGGGGCAGGACCGGCGGCGGAAATGCCGGGCATACCGATGGCGTCGAGTCCAGCGATCACCGCGAAGCAGCCGGAACAGGCGACCGAACCGCACGAAATCGGCGCGGTAGGGGCGGCTCTCGCACCAATGATGATGGCACACAGACGAACTCCGGCCGCGGCACGACCTCTGGCAGAGGACGCGGCGGCACGGAGGCCGCGAATGACGCCGGTTCGGGAGCCGATCACGGCGGCACGGCCGCGCGGCGCAGCGCGGGTTCCGCCGCGGCAGCCGGACGGGTCGCGGGCGCCGGAGCCGGATCGGGCGCCTCTGGCGGGCGTTCGGGTCTGGCGGAATCGCTGGCGGCCAAGGCTGGGCTGGACCATGATTCGCTGCCCTGGGATGTGACGGGGATTCATCAGGCGCTGCTCGCGGGCATGCTCTCGCATATCGGTGTGCGGGAGGCGGAGACTCGGGAGTTCCTCGGGGCTCGCAATGCCAAGTTCATGATCTTCCCAGGGTCGTCACTGGCGAAGAAGCCGCCGCGCTGGGTGATGGCCGCGGAGCTCGTCGAGACCTCGCGGTTGTGGGGGCGGACGGCGGCGCGGATCGAACCCGAGTGGGCCGAGCGGCTCGCGGGCGATCTGGTGAAACGGACCTACTCCGAGCCGCATTGGTCGGCGAAGCGGGGGGCGGCCGCGGCGTACGAACGGGTCACGCTGTACGGAATTCCGCTGGTGACGCAGCGGCGCGTGGACTTCGGGCGGATCGATCCGGAGTTGTCGCGGGAGCTGTTCATCCGGCATGCGCTGGTGCAGGGCGAGTGGCAGACCAAGCACGAGTTCTTCGCGCGCAACCGGGAACTGCTCGAGGACGTCGCCGATCTCGAGCATCGGGCGCGGCGACGCGACATCCTGGTCGACGATCAGGTGCTGTTCGACTTCTACGACAAGCGGATTCCGCCGGACATCGTGTCGGTGCGGCATTTCGACAGCTGGTGGCGCAAGGCGCAGCGCACCGACACCAACCTGCTGGACTTCACCGCCTCCACCGTGGTGAACGAGGATGCGGCGGTCCTGGATCCGACCGCCTACCCGGACAGCTGGCGTCAAGGTGAGCTGACCTTCCCGCTCACTTACCAATTCGAGCCCGGGCAGGCCGATGACGGTGTGACCGTGCACATTCCGATCGCCCAGCTGGCGCACGTGCGCTCGGTCGGCTTCGACTGGCTGGTGCCCGGCATGCGCGAGGAACTGGCCTCGGCGTTCATCAAGACGCTGCCGAAGCAGTTGCGCCGCACCGTCGTTCCGGCGCCGGACTTCGCCAAGGCCGCGCTGGACCGGCTCACCCCGCGCGCCGAGCCGCTGCGCACGGGGCTGGCACGGGAGCTGTCCCAGCTGGGCTCGGTGACCATTACCCCCGGGCACCTGGATCCCGCCGGGCTACCCGACCATCTGCGCATGACCTTCGCCGCGGTCAACCCCGCCGGTGAGATCGTGGCCCGCAGCAAGAGCCTGGCGGAACTGAAAACCAAGCTGGCCGATCAGGTTTCGAGGTCGGTGGCTCGGGCCAATACCGCCGCCGAGCGCGCGCCCGCCACGGTGTGGACCTCGGAGTCGCTGGGTACGCTGCCGTCGGCGGTGAAGCGCGAGGTCGGCGGGCAGACCATCACCGGCTACCCGGCCCTGGTCGCCGAATCCGACGGTGTCGCCGTGCGCGTGCTCAGTTCACCGGCGGCACAGGCCACGGCCATGCGCACCGGCACCCGCGCCCTGCTGCTGGGCACGATCACCACGAACACCCGCGCCGTGACGGCGGGTCTGCCGCCGACCGATCGCCTTGCGCTGAGCCAGAATCCGTACGGGTCCCTCGACGCGCTGGTCGAGGACTGCCGGGCCTGCGCGGCCGATGAGCTCATCGCCGCCAACGGTGGGCCGGTTCGCAGCCCCGAGCAGTTCCAGGCGCTCGTCGAGAAGGTGCGGCCGAAATTCACTACGGCCGTTGCGAATATCGTCCGCTCCGTCGTTCCGGTTCTCGCCGAGGCGCACCGACTGCGCGCCGCCCTCGCCGAGTCTCGTGATCCTGACGCCACTGACGACGTCACTCATCAGCTCGACGAGCTGATCTTCCCCGGCTTCATCTCCGAATGGGGCAGCGCCCGTTTGCGAGAGCTCCCCCGGTATCTCGAAGCCGCACGCCTGCGCCTCGAGGCCCTGCCCGCGGCTGCGAACCGTGATCGCGCGGGTATGGCCGAACTGGATCGCGTCCACGCGGCGTACGACCGTCTGCTCGCCGGGCTGCCGGAGAACCGGCGGGGTGGCCGGGACATCCTCGAACTCTGGTGGATGATCGAGGAATTCCGGGTCAGCCTGTTTGCGCAGCAGCTCGGGACGCCGTACGCGGTCTCGGCCAAGCGGATCGAGAAGGCCATCGACGCGGCCCGCCGCCCACCTCAGCCGCCGCGCTGAGCCACCGCGTCAAACCCGAAGAACCAAAAGACAAAAGACGCCTGGATCAGGGAGAGGGGCTGGCCGGGTTGGGAGCCCGGCCTCACCTTCCAGCCTCCCCGATTCTCGGCCGCGTCGTCCTCCCGGCGTGTCCGGGGACACGATCGTCGAGTATGGGCGGGAGTTACTTGGTGGCGGCGGCTATGGATTTTTCGGCGCGGTGTTGGCGCATTTCGGCGATCTCGCGTTCGAAATCCTCAGCGGAGCTGAAGGATCGGTAGACCGAGGCGAAGCGGAGGTAGGCGACCTCGTCGAGGTCGCGGAGCGGGCCGAGGATGGCCAGGCCGACTTCGTGACTGGGGACCTCGGGGGAACCCTTGGCGCGCACGGCATCCTCGACCTGCTGGGCGAGCAGGTTGAGGGCGTCGGAGTCGACCTCGCGGCCCTGGCAGGCGCGGCTGACACCGCGGATGACCTTTTCGCGGCTGAACGGTTCGGTGACGCCGCTGCGCTTCACCACCGACAGAATCGCGGTTTCGACAGTGGTGAACCGGCGCCCACACTCCGGACAGGCACGCCGCCTCCTGATGGCGGTGCCTTCCTCGGCTTCACGTGAGTCGACCACCCTCGAATCGGGATGACGACAATACGGGCAATGCATCCGGGATCCTTCGTCGATGCCTGGGTTCGATTGACTGAAAACCTTAAGCAATCTCGAGGATACCGTGGCAAACGAGGTCCGCGACGTCCGCCCGTGTCACGCGGCCGAAATCAGGTGGTCAGCTGCCATTGCGCGGTCATGTCACCGAGCAGATCGGGCAGCCGCCGGACCAGGCGGCCGTTGTCGAGCATGGTCGAGAAGGGCACGGCCAGAATCGGTCTCGCGACGGCCGGGTTCGCGCACAGTTCCAGATAGCGCGGCAACAGGTCGTGGGTGATGTAGTTCCACCGCGTGTCGCGGTCGGCCCAGTCGAAATCGGGCAGCGGAGCGCGCAGCGACATGGCGCCGACGGCGACGGTGACCGGTGCGAAGACGCCGGGCGCGCGCACGCCGGGCACGGCCGCTTTCCCCGCGATGGTGCTCACGTAGGTCATGACCCGGCCCATGGCCCCGCGACCGCGCGCGGTGACATCCCACTGGTCGGCGATGATCTGATTCTGCTCACGGTCGGTCATGCGCAGTGCGGCGTCGGCCAGGCCGTCCTGGGTTCCGGCGGCGATCTCCCGCCAGGCGGTGATGGCGTTGTCGTCGAGCACCCCGGCCCGGTACATCTCCTCGACCCCGGCCAGGCCGTCGGCCGCATAGGCCTCGTGCATGGGGACCTGGTCGATGAAGATGTGCTTCTGCATGATCATCAACCGGGTCTGGTACCAAGCCAGATCATCGGCGGTGAGCCGCTCGCCCTCGGTGCCGAGGGTTCGGACGTCGGCGGGCAGGGCGTCGAGCAATTGCGACGGGGTGCCCCGCAGCAGGTCCGCGACCGTACTGCCGACCTGATGCAGTCCCGGCACACTGATGATCGAGGAGACATCACCCATGTCGAAGAAGCCCGAGGCGAACGACCCGCCGGCCAGACCGGCCAAGCCCGTCCACCAGTAGTCGGGGTGAGCGTTGTTCAGCCGCAGGTAGTTCACGTAGACCTGGGTGAAGGTGCGGGTATTGGCCGCGACACCGAGCGCGGGATCCCAGGTGGCCAGATCGATGTCGGCGTTGCGGGTGGCCACCGACAGCCAATACTGGTGCAGCAGTGTGGCGTAGTGCCGCGGCGCGATGCCGGCGGCGCGTGCCTCGTCGAGCGCGCCGCGCAAGGTGTCCGGATCCAGGGGCAGCGCGGGATTCAATCCGCCGCCGCTCGCGCCCTCACCATTGACCGACGGCAGATCCAGATAGGCCGCGTAGGCGGATTCCGCGTGTGCGGCCGGTGCCGTCACCAGCCCGATGGTCAGGCAGGTGAGGACTCCGGCCAGCCGGATCAACCCTTGTACTTTCGGCATTACGCCCCCTGTCGCGTGTGTAGCCTCTGTCACAGTCAGGGGGACGGTAGCAACGCGTTTCAGTTTTCAATCTACATTTTCGGCCGATACCGTGGCCGTGGATCGCTATCGCGCGAACCCCGGATCGCTAGCGCGCGGGTTCGGGGGCCATCTGCACGGCGGGCGGCGGCGTGGTCTGCGAATCGAAGTCGCCCGAACGCAATTGGGCCAGGCCGATCAATCCGGCGACCGCGAGCGCGCTCACCAGCGCGGTGACGGCGAGCGCGGCGAAACCGGTCTGCGCGCGCTGCACCCGATCGAGCGGATGCAGGCCCCGGGCGCGTCCGGCCGCGTGTCGCACAACGACATGGTCGCGTCGAACGCGTGCTCGAACGGCGGCCCGGGGCTGCACCCGACAGGGTCGGCGATCAGCGGTGGGACGTGACGCCACGGCCGCGAGGCGGACCGGCGGCCGATCGGAGCGCAGCTCCCACGGGATGCTGTCGAATCCGAGATCGCTTCCGAGAGTGTCGATTTCACTGACCGCTGCGCGCATCGAAGAAACCTCCAAGTTAGGGCGGACCGAATGATGCTGGACAACTGACTCGATCATGTGTTCGAAGAACTGATGTTCGAATTTCTACCACGGCCCACCGACAATGTCACTGATTTCCACGACTCGCGTCGAACAGATGTTTGATCACTCGCGTCACACGGACTACAGTCGAGACACGAGTTACCCGGACGCCCGAAATCCTCGAACATCGAGGGGCGCGAGCGGCTCCGGGAACGAATTCCGGTGAGCGACAGCAGTGAACGGAGGACGGCGGCGGTGAGCGAACACGGCGGCGCGGAAGGTGACAACGGACCCCTTGGTCTTTCGGGAGACCTCTCAGGAGACTCCTCCGCCGAGCCGTCCGGCACCGGCGCGGATCTGACCGTGCGCCAGCGCAAGGTGCTGGAGGTCATCCGCACCTCGGTGAGCGACCGCGGCTACCCGCCCAGCATCCGCGAAATCGGCGACGCCGTCGGCCTCACCTCGACTTCCTCGGTGGCGCACCAGCTCCGCGCGCTCGAGCGCAAGGGCTATCTACGCCGCGACCCCAATCGTCCACGCGCCGTGGATGTCCGGGGCCTGGACGAGACGGCGCTGCGCGCGACCGCGGGCGTATCCAAGCTGCGTGCGGTCGATTCCGGCGCGCGGGCCGCGGATATCGCGTCCTCCGACGAGCACCCGATCCCGACCTACGTCCCGGTCCTCGGCCGGATCGCCGCCGGTGGCCCGATCCTGGCCGAGCAGGCGGTGGAGGACGTCTTCCCGCTGCCGCGCGAACTGGTCGGCGAGGGCTCGCTGTTCCTGCTGAAGGTCGTCGGCCAGTCCATGATCGACGCGGCCATCTGCGACGGCGACTGGGTGGTCGTCCGTCAGCAGAACGTGGCCGACAACGGGGACATCGTGGCCGCCATGATCGACGGCGAGGCCACCGTGAAGACGTTCAAGCGCACCGGTTCCCAGGTGTGGCTGATGCCGCACAACCCCCTGTTCGAGCCGATTCCGGGCAATGACGCCCAGATCCTCGGCAAGGTCGTCACGGTCATTCGCAAGATCTGACCGTGCCCGCACTGCCGTGACCCGGTGACCGCCCCGCAGACCGGCCGCCGGGTCACGACAGTCGTACCCCGCGCACGACCCTCGGTCGTGCGCGATGGTCGGTCAGTGGTTGAGCACGCCGTTCCACACCGCGTGCGCCCCTGAATCCCCGACCCGATAGGTCTGCCACGCGGCCGCCCCGCCCGCCGCGATCGCGATCAGCGCGATCACCGCCACCACGGCCCGGCCCGCCGGCTTCCCGCGCCCTTGACGCATGTGCGCGAACACCAGCAGCGCGGCCGAAACGAGCAGCGGCGCAACGAAGTACAGCATCTGATGCCCGAGCCGTGCGTGCTGGTCGACCACGGGCGGGAATCCCAGTTGCTTCTGGAACCACTCCCCCGCGAACACCGTCACCGGCGTCAGCACGGTCACTCCGGCCGCCAGCGCGGCCGTCGGCCAGATCAGCCGGGCGCGCGCCGCGGGCCAGAGTGCGCACAGGATCAGCAGACCCGCGGTCAGCGGGATCAGCACGACGATCACGTGCACCAAAAGGACATGGGCGGGCAGCCCATTGATTGTCGACATGTATCGGCTCTTTCGAACTCGGCGAAAAGCCCGGCGTATCAGTACAACGTATGCCGACCGTCGATGGTTCGGTCGCGTCCCGGGTCGATTCGGCGAGTTCGGCCGGATCAGTCGGCGTCGGTGGGCACCACGATTCTGGTCAGATACTGGGTGGGCGCGTCATCGGCGGGCGCCGTGGACTGCTCGGCCGGTTCGGCGGGAGCGGTCTCCGGGGCGGGTTCGGCTTCCGCGGGAGGGGCGGGTTCGGCATCGATCACCTGCGGCGCCGACGCGGTTTCCGACGACGGGGTCGCCGGGAGATCGGGCATGGACGCCAGCGCCGCACCCGGCGTCGCGGTCGCGGCAGCGGCCTGACCGTCGGCGGAGAGCGCGGCCAGCCGGCGGGCTCGCAGGTCACCGCTCAGCGCCGCGGACGGCTGCGGCTCGGGCGATGCGGCGGGAGCGGTGACGATGCGGCGGGTCGGAACCTCTTCGACGGGCGCGGGCGCGACCTCGGCCTCGCCGGCCGATCCGGAACCGGCGACGAAACCGAGCACCTCGTACTGGGTGCCGATGGTCATGACGGCCGAATTCTTGTCGTGCGCAATGTATCCCTGGTTGGTGCCCATCACCCGGCGCAGCGATTCCAGCCAGCGGTGGTCCAGGACCCGGCAGTCGGCCCAGGGGAAGTACTCGAGCCCGGTGCGCAGGTAGAAGCGATCACCGATGTGAGCGCCGCGCAGCAGTTCGAGCAGCCAGGCGTCGATGAGGTTGGGCTGCGCGTTCCGGTAGATGCGCGTGCGCGGGGCCACCGAACCGTTGGCGAATTCCCCGAAGGAGTTCAGCAACTCACCCGGAAACTCTTCTAACTTCCCAAAACCGACGACATCTAAACCGAGAAGTTGCTCTGGAAGTTGGGCGGCAATCCTGCGCTCGTCATGCAGTTTGAACTTCCTATTGATGTTCTCAGTGCGCATTTATCTCCGACTTCCCGCTCCAACTTCACGGAACCCTAGCATGAACCCGACCGTTTCAAACCTGTTTGGTCGGCCGTCCAGGGTACCGGTTCGGCAATGCCCGCTACAAACCCGCAACCAGCGGTAACGGCTATCACCGCGCAACGAATGGCTCGATCGGCGTCAGCGCGGAGCGCGCCCCGCGATGATTTCCCCCTGTGTCGCGAGCCCTGGATTGCCAGGCTCCCAATAGTTTCCGTGCGCGAACACATCAACGGGCAAGGTGCGCAGGATCGGAAGGTCGATAGTGGCCTCCGAAGATGTGAAAACCGTTGCGCGAAATTCGCGATCCACCGGATCGACCCCGTGTAAAAACTGCCCGACCCTGGGCACCGGATCGGCGGGGTCGGCGGTGGCAAACACATGTGCACCGTTGCGGCCCGCAGGAATACCCTCGAGCCGTAATTGCGAAACATCGTCGACATCCACCCCCGGACTCCCCGCGAACACCACCGCATCGGCCGCCAGCGAGTTAGCTCCGGACGCCGCCGCCCCGATCAGCGTGCTCCCGTAGCTGTGCCCGACCACCGTGTTGTACGACCGCGGTCCCGCGTGCGTGGCCCGCAGTCCGGACTCGAACCGGTCCAGCGCGGCCGCGCCGTCGCGAGCCCGGCTGTCCCCCATGGCGTCCCACAGGTCCGGCGGAGCGTCGTACCCGTACCAGGCGATCACCGAGGTCCGAGCCGCCGGATCCGCGCGCTCGGCCGCCCCGAGCAGCGCCCGGCAACGCCGCAGTCCCACCCCGATATCGGTCAGTGGTGAGCCCGTGCCCGGCACGAAGGTCGCCACATTGGCGGCCGTATCCGGATTGTTCAGCGCGACCACCCCGTGGCCGCGATCATCGACCAGCAACAACAGCCGCTCCGACCCCGGCGCCCCGATCTGCTCCGCCAGCGCGTCATACCCGGCGATCCGCGTCCGCACCTCCTCCCGTGCGGCCTTCCACCGCCGGACCGCATTCCATCCGTCGGCGGTGTCCGGCGCGTTCTCGCCGTGCTGCCAGTCGGAGTGCTCGGCGTCCAACCGCCTGCCGTCGGCCACGGCCGCGTCCCGCAATCGCCCGAGCGCGATCCGGTTGTAATGATCCCGAACCAGGGCCGGGATTCCGTCACGTGAGCCAACCATCGGATCGAACGCGAACAGCGCGTCCTGATCGGCCGGCGAGAGCGAATTCCACAGCGTGTTCAGCGCTTTCGGATCCTCCGGCAACATCGTGGTGCCCTCGAGGATCCCGGCGACGCGCGTACTCACCCTCCCGCCGCCCGGATCCGCGTTCATCGCCTCGAGCGCCCCCGCGACAGCGCTCAACCGCGCTCCCGCCCGCGCATCGGTCTCGTCCGCCACCTCCAGCAACGGCGCCAGCCGCGCCTCCAACTCCCGCGCCCGCGCATCGAACCCACCCTGAAAGATCAAGTCCAGCACCGCGTTCCCAGTCTCCGACCGCGGCGGCGTGACCACCCCGTCGTCCGCGACCCGGCACCCGGCAACCACCGCTTGCCCCTCGATCTCCCGCACCAGCCCACACACCCGCTCGAGCGCCGCCACCTCCGTCAACGCCTCGGCGATATCCAGCAGCGCCGCCCCGACGTGCTCAGCCTCCCACTGCGACTCCAGCGCTCGTAGTTCCCCGGCAGTCCCCGCCGCCCCCTGCCACCCACCGATCGCCTCCCCAACCAATCGACCAACCCGGCCCATCGCCCCACCGAACGCCGTATCAACCTCCCCCACAGCCACACCCGCCACCCCGGCCACCCCCGCATCCCACCCGACGACCCGCGCCACGCTCCGCATCCACCTACCCCCTCCCCTCCGTTGAGTGGCACACCAGCGAGGACTTTTGTCCGTTTCCCCCTCGCTGGTGTGCCACTCAACGCAAGGGCGCGGCTGGGAACCCGGCAAATCGGGCGTCTACGCCGGGAAGCCAGCTTCAGGAGGTGGTGTGCAAGTACGTGTCGAGTTGGGTTTTCAACGCCTGCTCGGCGTCCTCGTATGTGGCAGTGGCGTGGTCCGTCGTATCCGCCAGGGCATTCAGCTGAGTGGTCATCCGCCCCAACGCGGTCAACAACGGTTCCGCGAGCGTCGACGCGGCCGCCCCGGTGGCGGAGTTGGGCATGGCTTGGGCCACCTGGGCGAGATGTGCCACCGGATCGATCGAAGCGATGGCGTCGGCCTCGTTGCGGATGCCCGCGGCCATGATCCGCAGCGCCGCTATGTCGGCGCGAAGCATTTCAGTCATGTCTTTCCCCCTGACGTATGTGGTCCACACCCTAACCGGGGCGGGATCGAGCGGCAGGGCGAGAAGTCCAGGATGTGGACAGCGCAGTGGCTGTTCACATTTCGGCGCGGTACCTCCGGTCAGCGCCCCGCGCGGGCGGCGTCGCGAGCCAGCGCACGGGCGCGTTGTTCCTCGAACCGGACGACATCCTTGCCGAGCTTCTCGAGGAACGCGGCCAGATGCTCACGCAGCTGCTCGCCGCGAGCGGTGAAGTCGGTGCGCTCGAAGATGTTCCATTTCCGCAGCACCGGCAGGATCACCTCGTCGAGGTGCTGCCGCAGATCGTAGATCCCGTGTTTCGCGATGAGCACGCTGTTGCGCCGGAAGTCCGGCATCCCCGCCCCGGGCATGCGGAAGTTCTCGATCACCGCGGTGATGGCTTCCAGCGCGTCGTCCGGGACCAGGTCCAGGGTGGCGCCGCAGATATTGCGGTAGAAGACCATGTGCAGGTTCTCGTCCGCGGCGATGCGGGTGAGCATGCGATCGGCGATGGGATCACCGCAAGCCTTGCCGGTATTGCGGTGCGAGACCCGGGTGGCCAGTTCCTGGAAGGTCACGTACGCGACGCCGTGCAGCACGGCGTGGTCGCCGGTGCCGGTCGGGTCGTCGACCCCCAGGGACATACACGCCATGCGGGCCTGTTCGAGGGCGACGGGGTCGACGCCGCGGGTGACGACGAGATAGTCGCGCAGGACGATGCCGTGCCGGTTCTCCTCGGCGGTCCAGCGGTCCACCCAGTTGCGCCAGGCGCCGTCGCGGGAGAACGCGTCGGAGATGAGGCGGTGATAGGAGGGCAGGTTGTCCTCGGTGAGCAGGTTGGTGATCATGGCGGCGCGCGCCACCTCACCGAGCCTGGATTGTCCCGGCTCCCAGTCGGTTCCGCCCATGACCGCGAAATTGCGGCCCTCATCCCAGGGCACGTAGTCGTGGGGGTGCCACTCCTTCGCCAGCGATAGATGCCGGTTCAGATTCGCTTCCGCCACTGGTTCGAGCTCGGCCAGCAGTGCTTTCGGAGTCATGGATTTCGCCATGTCGTGTCCCTGCTCTACGACTTGTCTCGATCTCGGCCTGTCCCTGCCGATCTCCGCCCGCGAGCCTACCTGGTTATCCCATGAATTGCCGGGCAGCTCTTGCAAGACGACCGTTCGGCCGGGCCGCTGAACCGCGCACCGTTCGATTTCGATCTTCGAATCGTGTTCAATGATCCCGGCAATCCCGTTTTCGCACGCCGAGCCCCCATACGATTATTCGGGCAACGCGTGCGCGCACGTCTCCGATCGCGTTAATGTCGATCTGCGCGTGCGCGATTCACCGGGGAAAACGTCTGCGAGTTCCAAGGAGGGCAGATGGCGGCCGTTCCCGCAGCTGCGAGAAAGGCACTACCCACCGTCGCGTGCACCGCTCTGGTGGCCGCCGCGGCGATCTGGCAGCGGGACGCGGTGCTGACCGGAGTCCACGCCCTCATGGGAGCCGATCCGCGCTGGCTGCTGGTGGCCGCGCTGGCGACTCTCGCGCTCTGGCCCACCTCGGTTTTCATGCTGCGGGGTTCGATACCGGCGGACACGTCGGCCCGGCAGTTGTTCGCGCTGCAGCTCGCGGTGCCCGCCATCGGCCTGGTCCCCGCCGCATCGCTGCTGCTGCGCCTGCGCTTCCTGCGCCGGACCGGACTCAGCCATCCCGGCGCCCTCGCCTCGATGGCGCTGATGGGATTCGCCGCACTGATGGTGCGGGTGCCCCTGGTGGTGATCGCCGTCCTGGCGGCCCCGAGCCTGATGAGCCGCAACGGCGCACAGCCGCCCTGGCACGATCTGGGGGCCCGCGCCGCGGGCTGGTGGCATCACCTGGTCGGCGAGAATCCATGGCGCACAGCGGGAATCATGTTCATCGCCGTGATCGCCACCGTCGCCCTCGTAGTCGCGATCGGCGTAGCCCTGCGCGGCCGGCTCCAAGCCCGGGGCGGTTGGCGTCACCTCCCGACCCGCATGCGCGAGGCTCGTTCGGATGCGAAGACGGCCTGGAAGTCCGTGGCGGCGACCGCGGTCCATCCCCGCCGCGCGGCCGCGTTGTGGATCTGCGCGCTGCTGCAGCCGCTGCTCATGGTGGTCGCCCTGTGGGCGGTATTGCACGCGGTCGGCGCGAATCTCAGCCTGCCCGACACCTTCGTGGTCGAGCTGGTGACAGTGGCGCTGGCGCCCCTGCTGCCTTCCCCCAATGGCATGGCGACCAAGGAGATCACCATCGCCGCCGGCCTCACCGCCGTAGCGGGCCTGACCGCCGGGGTGGCGGTCGGCGCGGCCCTGGGTTTCCGGCTACTCACCTTCTGGTGCCAGATCCCCCTGGGCCTCGCCTCATTCGCCTATCTGAACCACCGCCGCGCCATCTGATCGCGCGGCGCGACCGGATCGGAATCAGCCGTTCAACTTGCAGTCGATGGTGGAGTACTTGGCGACTCCACGCCAGGTGGTCTGTGCTTCACCCATGGCCTGACGCTTCGACCACTTCGCCTCGATGGTGAGGGTCGGCAGGGTCTCACCCTCCCAGGTCTGCGCGTTGCAGGTGTAGGTCGAGACGGCGGCCTCGGCCGGAGCGGCGGCGACAGCACCCACGACCGGGGCCATCGCGAAAACGGCCACGGGTAGGCCGACCCAATACTTCTTGCTCACTTCGACTCCTTGTGCGATCTCGGGGTGAGCCTGGCAAACAGCAGCCCAGATTCTCGCACGGCTTCGGCGAGCCCGCTGTGGAACATGGCGATCATGGTCGACGATGAGGGGCACTTTCGGCGCTCGCGCAGCGTTGATCAGCGTAAGGGCGGCTATTGCGAAGGAGTTCGCCATGTCGGTTGTCGGGAGCCTGATCGGGCTGGTCCTGACCTTGTTCATGTTGGTGCTGATCGCTCGGCTGGTGCTGGATTGGATCATGACCTTGAGCGATAACCCGCAGGGGATTCGGCGGCCTCGGGAAATCGTGCATCGGATGACCGAGCCGGTGATCGCGCCCGTTCGGCGGGTGCTCAAGCCGATTCGGGTCGGGGGGATTCAGATTGATCTTGCATTCACGGTGGTGTTCATCGCTGTGTTGATCTTGCGGGAGGTGGCGGTCAGTTTGTGAGCTGAATACGTACCATGGTTGTGTAATGCGCGGCAGCAATGATGTCATCGGGGTCCGGGAGCCCGTCGTCTCGGTTGCGAACTCCGTAATACTTTGAATCTCCGGGCATTTCGGTTAGGAATGCCCCCAGGCTCGCGGCGACAGCCGTGCGGTCCGTGATCGGGGTGGCGAGGCCGGTGACGGTTCGGCCGGCGATGAGCATCTCCACCGGCGCTCCCCCGCGCAGATTCTTCCACCACTTGCTGTCCGTGTAGCAGGTGAGGGTGTCGCCTTCGGGGAAGTAGCGGACTACCGCGGTGTAGCGGTTGCCGGTTTTGCGGCCGGTGAAGGTGAGCAGCATGGTGCGCTTGCTCATGATGCGGTGAAATGGGGAGCGGAGCAGGGCTTTTACTATGACGTTGACGTAGCCGGGAACGGTGGGTGGCGTGGTGGTGGCGGTCATACTCTCAACGCAACCACTGCGGGCCGGGCTCCACATCAGGTCTTTCCCTGAGATCAGCCCGGATTCGCGGCGGGGACCGGCTCGATGGATACGGGAGCGGGGAATCTGTTGGGTCGCAACAGAAGAGCGGTCGCGAGGATGAGCAGCCCCGCCAGACCGATCGCCAGGCGCGGGCTGGTGAATGCCGCGAGCAGGCCCCATACCGCCGTCATTGCCGCCGTGCTCGCATTGCTGGTGATCGACCAAGCGGAGAGCACCCGCGTGGTGCGGTCGGACGGGGTGTTCTGCAGGCGGAAGGTGGCGTGGATCGGGTTGAAGATGCCACAGGACGTGATGAGGCCGAACTCCACCACGATGACCAGCAGCAGACCGCCCAGGCCGGTACCGATGAACGACAGCGCGAAGGACCAGCAGCACCGCAGGATTCCGGCCGTCAGGAGCACTGTGCGCTGACCGAATCGGTCGGCCAGCGGCCTGGCCAGCCGGGAGCCGATCAGCCCGCCGAGGCACGGCAGGCCGAAGGCGAAGCCGTATTGCCAAGGCGCGAAACCGAGTTCGCGCAGCATGATGATGGCCAGCAGCGGTGCGGTCGCCATGATCAGCGAGTTCACCAGGACCGTATTGAAGAACAGTGGCCGCAGCGACGGGTGGGACAGGATGTAGCGCCAGCCTTCGATCAACTCGCCCTTGCGGAATCCTCCGGACGATCGCTGCTCGGGCCGTGCCTCACCGCCGCCGATCGCGCGAATCCCCAACGCCGACAACAGGAAACTGACCGCGTTCGCCGCGACGGTCACCACCGGTCCGAAGATTCCGATGGCCGCGCCTCCGAGGGGCGGGCCGAGCACGGACGCGGTCCACATGGTCGATTCGAACCGGCCGTTCGCGGTGAGCAGATCCTCCTTAGCCACAAGGGTTTTCAAATACGCGCCGGAGGCTGCCTTGAACGCGATGTCCGCAGCCGCGACAACTACCGACACCACCAGCAGCTGCGCGAAACTCAGCACCCCCATGGCGAAGGTCAACGGCACGCTGAGCACCACCGCGAATCGTGCCATGTCGGTGGCGATCAGTACCGGCCGCTTGCGCCGGAACTCCATCCACGGCCCCAGCGGCACCGCGAGCGCCGCACCCACCGCCAGCCCGGCGGCGGCCAGCAGCGACACCTGTTCCGGGCCCACGTGCAGGACCAGCACCGCGATCAGCGGGACGGCGTCGAAGGCCAGCCAGGTGCCCGCCGTGCTCACCGCGAACGCGGTCCACAACCACGCGAATCCGCGTCCCAATGACCGCCTGTCCGCCATACTCGCCCGCCTCGCACCTCGTCGCCGTTCGTCCGCGAGATCGAAGCAAAATCTCGGTGGCGGGATCAAACAACCGATCGCCCGGCGAGCCACAACCGGGAGTTGTGTCGCGGATGATCCGGGAATACGTGTCGGTGCCGGGTGCTTGGATGGAGGCATGACGAGCGCTGACTTGCTGGTGGACGCATTCGGTCGGATCAAGGAGAACGTCCACGGCGCGGTGGCCGGGCTGACGACGCAGGAGCTGGGCGTGCGGTTGGACGAGGGCGCCAACTCGATCGCCTGGCTCATCTGGCATCTGACCCGAGTGCAGGACGATCATGTCGCGGAGGTGGCGGGCCTCGAACAGGTGTGGACGGCCCAGGGCTGGGCCAAGCGCTTCGAGCTGCCCCTCGACGACGCCGCGACCGGATATGGCCACACCGCCGCGGATGTGGCCGCGCTGAACGGTGTTCCGGCCGAACTGTTGCTGGGCTACTTCGACGCCGTGCACGCCCAGTCGGTCGAGTATGTTTCCGCACTGGTCGACGCCGACCTGCCCCGCATCGTGGACACCCGCTGGGATCCGCCGGTCACCCTCGGTGTCCGCCTGATCAGCGTCATCGACGACGACATCCAGCATGCGGGCCAGGCCGCCTTCGTTCGCGGGGTGCTCCTGCGCCGGCGGTGAGGTTGTTGATCTTGCACATGACCGGGCGGAGAATGCCGAAATGGGCTTCTCCGTAGAGCGTTTCGATCATGTGGTGATCAACTGTCACGATGTCCCGGCCACGGCCGACTGGTATGCCCGAGTCCTCGGCATGACCGTCGAGAAGTTCGGCCCGGCCGGGCGCACCGCGCTCCGATTCGGCAATCAGAAGATCAATCTGCGCCCTGTCGGAGCCCTGGAGACCGATCCCGCGTGGACCACCGGTGCCACCGAAGCCGCTGGGGCGCAGGACCTCTGCTTCATCACCACCGCCTCTCCCGAAGAGGTCGCCGAGCATCTGGCCGCGTGCGGAGTCACGATCCTCGAAGGCCCCGTGGTGAAGGTGGGCGCACTCGGCGAGATGGTGTCGCACTATTGCCGCGACCTCGACGGCAACCTCATCGAGATCGCCGTCTACCCGTCCTGAGCGCCCCCGGCGGGCAGGATGCGTTCCGCCACAAGGGAACACCAGACCTTGCGGTTGCTGTCCCAGACAAAATGCCCGAAGGTGTGAGGGGCCGCGACTGAAGCGGTCGATCAGGGAATCGCTTGCGGCGCGGCGGCGCCGACTCCGGCGCCGATGCCCGCGCCCACCAGGGCACCCACGCCCGCGGCGGGGAGGCCGACCAGGCCCGCGCCGATCGCCGCGCCGATGGCGACACCGATCACCGCGCCGATCGCGATGGCGGGCGCGGCGGTCGCGGCTTCGGCCGCGAGACCGGCGAGGAAGATCGGGGCGTCGATGACGCAGCCGGTCAGGCAGCCGGCCATGGAGCTGATGAACACGCCCGCGGCCACCGCCCCGATGCCGACCAGGAAGCCCGCGCCCGCGCCGACCACGCCACCGACCACGCCGCCCGGGATCGCGCCGAGAACCGCGGCCGGAATCCCGGCCACCGCCCCACCGATGCCCGCACCGGCCAGCGCGCCGGTTCCGATCTTGCCCGCGTCCGGGCCCTGGGCGTCGACCGCGGCGGCCACCGGCCACGACACATCGGCGGCCCGGAAGGTCACCGGGTGGCCGTCCATGGTGACGGCGTACTGGGAATCGATCGCGAGGGTGTGACCGTCGATGGTCAGGGTGTGATCGTCGACGAGGGTGACGGCGTGGCCCTCGATCGTCATGGTGCGTGCGGCGGTGACCGGTTCGGTCGGGGCCGCCGAGGCGACACCCGCGCACATGACGGCGACGGCTACCGGCAGCGCTCCGGCGGCAACGGTGCGGTTGATCAGCTTGGTGGTACGGCGGTGAGCCATGACCCCCCTCTCATGACATGAAAAGCAAACAGTTGCCGATCAAACAGGTTGCCGCACAACGAAGCAATCGGTTATGGAGCAACTCACAGACTCGGGCAGTAACGCCGTCGGAGTGGAATTTGTCGGTCGCATCACAACCGCGTACCGGTTCTGGTTATCCGGCAGGAACCGGATTCGACCGGGCGTTCGTTCCGCCACAGCGCCGCCGCCACTTCCGGCCAGAACGCCAGCAGTTCCTTGGACATGTGCTCGGTCTCGAACAGGCACAGCAGGCCGATGCAGGTCGCGACCTTTCGGGCGAAGGCGGTGAGGTGCGGCGGCAATGTCATCTGCCGGAACACATTCGACAGGCGGATCTCGGCGATGGCGGTGACCTGTTCGCGCAGCCAGGTGTTGCTCATCCGGAAGTCGGGCTGTAGCGGGATCTCCTTGAACGGCTCGATGATCCGGATCAGCTCCTCGACATCGAATTCCTTTCCGGCCGCGACGAATCCGTATCGGCGCAGCGTGGCCTCGAGGTCGGCCGGGGTGCCGTGGAAGACCGCGTCGCCGATCTCGATGAGCAGGGTGATGAAGTCCTCCGGGTAGCTGTCGCACGCGCCGAAGTCGACCGCGGCGATGCGGCCGTCGGGCAGTACGAAGAAGTTGCCCGGATGCGCGTCGGCGTAGAGCACGTCGCAGCGTCGGCCCATCACCTCGAGCATCCGGAACACCTGGCGGCCGACCCGGCTGATCTCCTCCCGCTCCCCCGAATCGACGAGCCGGGTCAGCGGCCGGCCCTCGACCCAGTCGCTGATGAGCACCTCGTCGGCCACCTCGATCACCGCGGGCACCAGGAAGTCCGGATCCTCGGCGAAGGCGTCGGCGCAACGCTGCTGGTAGTGGGCTTCGCGGCGGTAGTCCAGTTCATCGCCGACCATGGCGCACACCATGGCGATCAACGCGTCCACATCCGCGCCCGGCATGAGCACGCCCAGCACGCCGGACACGCTTCGCAACTGCCGCAGATCCGCGGCGACCGCCTCGCGCGCTCCCGGATACATCACCTTCACCGCGACCGGCCGGCCGTCGTGCCATACCGCGCGGTGCACCTGGCCCAGGGAGGCCGCCGCGGCCGGACGCTCCTGGAATTCCAGGAACAGCGTCCGCCACTGTGGTCCGAAGCTCCGCTCGAGGGCCTGGTGGACCAGCGCCGGCATCATGGGCGGGGCCGAATCCTGCAACCGGCTCAGGACCTGACCGGCCGTGTCGGCGAATTCGAGCGGTATGGCCGACCGGAACAGTCCGGCCAGCTGCCCGAGTTTGGCCACGCACCCACGCAATTCGCCCAGTACGTCGACGAGGTGCTCGGCGGTGCGCAGCTGGATATCGAGTTCGACCTCGGCGGCGGAGCGGCCCATGAGCCGCCGCCCGCGCCCGGCCACCCAGCGTCCGGCATAGGCGACGGGCACCGCGGCGAGCTTCGCGTCGCGCCCGAGGCGGGTGGTCGGCGGCATTCCGGTCTCGGCCCGAGTTCGCCCGGGAAACCGGATCACCTTGCCGGTTTCGACAGAATCGATATCCACCATCGCCACACACCCCACTGTTTGCCGCCGCGTTGCAGTCTGCCAGGAGAACGAACGGACGGCGAGCGATCCGGGCTATCCGCCCACCGGCACCACCGGACAGCCGGTGAGCGGTTCGCCTCCCTGCGGCGGCCCCAGGTCAGGCGCCCCTCCCCCGCGGCCGACAGCCGGGCCGACCTGCACTCCGCCGAGCGACTGGGAACCATTCCCCTGCCGAGTCTTTCGCTCGCCGCGTAGCGCGTGCGGAGCTCGGCTAGCCGTGCCACTCGTAGTCGATGCCGGTGAGTTTCGCGCTGAGCTCCCACAGGCGCCGAGCCTCGAAGCGGCTGTAGGCGATCGGGTTGCGCAAGGTGCGCCGCGGATAGCCGAAAGCCTCGAAAGCCGGTCCGACATAGGAGTTTCCGGCGAGGTTCGGGGTGGTGGCGGCGTAGAGCTGCGGCAGCGCGCCCAGGGTATCGGATTGGGCGAGGGAGAACAGCAGGCGCTGCTGCAGTGCCGCGAGGCGGCCGCCGACACCCTGTTCGGCATCGGAGTCGTAGAGGTTGGTGGCCGACAAGCCCGGATGGGCGGCGACCGCGGTGAGCCGGGTACCGGCGGCGGTCGCGCGGCGCTGGAGTTCGGCGGTGAACAGCAGGTTGGCGAGCTTGGATTGGCTGTAGGCCAGCCAGCGCACATACACGACACGCCAATTCGGGTCGAGCCAGTTGATCAGCCCGCCCCAGGCGGCGATCGAGGACACCGTGACCACGCGCGGCTCGGGGGCGCGCAGCAGCACGGGTAGCAGGAGTCCGGTCAAGGCGTAGTGGCCCAGGTGGTTGGTGCCGAACTGGGCGTCGAAACCGTCGGCGGTGCGCTGGTTCCGCGGCAGCGCCATCACGCCCGCGTTGTTGACCAGGATGTCGATCGGGGTGCCACGCACATCGAGGTGGTCGGCGGCGCGGCGGATGGAGGTCAGGTCGGCCAGATCCAGCGGCAGCACTTCGGGTTTGGGGCCGGCGGCGCCGGCGCTGACCTGCTCGAGCGCGGCGGCGGCCTTGATCTCGTTGCGGCAGGCCATCATCACGTGAGCGCCCTTGGCGGCCAGGGCTTCCGCGGTGCGCAGGCCGAGTCCGCTGTTGGCTCCGGTGACGATGGCGGTCTTGCCGGTCTGGTCCGGGATGTCGTCGGTGGTCCAGCGGCGGGCGAACAGCGGCGGGTTCGCCACCGTGGGCCGGTCGGGCAGCGCCTCGGTCATGCGGTCGTTCTCCTCGCTCGAATTTCCGTCTGAGACAATGTACCCGACCTTGGCACGAAAGGCCCCGGACCCGATTCTGTCTGAGACAATTCAGGGATCGCGATCGCCGCGGGCATCGCGGCAGCGGTTCTGCGCGGCTGGACAACGTGGTACTTGCCGGAGGCGGCTTTTCCGTACGACCGCGAATTCCCGTTCCTGGCGCACAAGGTCTGGGATGCCCTGCAACTCAATGGCACATTCTCCAGGATTCCGTTCGTCAAACCCTTTCCGTCCTTGGGCATCAAGGGTTTGGCGGCACGCATCTGAGTGTCGCCCTGCCCCGCCGTGCTTCTCGGGCTAGCCTCGCAAGCGCTCGTGAACTCTCTGCAGGACATGAAAATTGGTCGAAAAGGATACGAAAAGTGAATAGCCTCGCAGAATTCTCAACCCGCAACGGCGGATTCCGCAATGTGGTAGTAACCGCGGTGGAAATGACCACCTCGATCGCCCCCGATACCGAAGGCACCTGGCAGGGCCTGCTATCGGGAGCCAGTGGCATCGGCACGCTCACGGATCCGGAAATCACCAAGCTCGGGCTGCCCGTCACCATCGGCGGCAAACTCGCGGCGGACCCGACCGACGAACTCGACCGCATCAAGAAACGCCGCATGTGTTACGTGCAGCAAATGTCGTATGTGATGGGAAAACGCCTGTGGGCCACCGCCGGTAGCCCCGAGGTCGACAAGGATCGGCTGGGCGTGTGCATCGGCACCGGGCTGGGCGGCGCGGACACCATCGTCGACGCCAATGACGCGATGCGCGATCACGGCTATCGCAAGGTGTCGCCGTTCGCGGTGCCCATGTCCATGCCCAATGGCGTCTCGGGCGTGGTCGGGCTGGAGCTCGGGGCGCGGGCGAGCCTGGTCACGCCGGTCTCGGCGTGCGCGTCCGGGAATGAGGCGCTGGTGCACGCCTGGCGCTCCATCGTGCTCGGCGAGGCCGACATGATCGTGGCGGGCGGTGTGGAGGGCTACATCAATCCCGTTGCCATTGCCGGATTCTCCATGGCGCGCGCCCTCAGCACCCGCCTCGACGAGCCGGAGCGCGCGTCCCGGCCCTTCGACCGCGACCGGGACGGCTTCGTCTTCGGCGAGGCCGCCGCGCTGCTGCTGGTCGAGTCCGAGGAGCACGCGCTGGCCCGCGGGGCAAAACCGCTGGCGCGGCTGCTCGGCGCGGGTCTCACCGCCGACGGGTACCACATGGTCGCCCCCGATCCCGAAGGTCTGGGCTGTGCCCGCGCCATGCGCCGCGCCCTCGAATCCGCCGGAGTCGGCGCCTCGGAGGTGGATCACGTGAACGCGCACGCCACCGGCACCAGCATCGGAGACCTGGCCGAGGCCAAGGGTATTGCCGCGGCGGTGGGCAGCCATCCGTCCGTATACGCGCCCAAGTCCGCGCTGGGGCATTCGGTGGGCGCGGTCGGCGCGCTCGAGGCCATCATCTCGGTGCTGACCCTGCGCGATCAGGTGATTCCCCCGACCCTGAACCTCGAGAATCAGGACCCCGAGGTGGATCTCGACGTGGTGCACACCAAGCCGCGCCACACCGAAGTCGAATTCGCGCTGAACAATTCGTTCGGCTTCGGCGGGCACAATGCGGCGGTGCTCTTCGGCCGCTACTGACCCGGCTCGAGTTTGCGGGCCAGATAGTCGTCGATGCGGGTCAGCACGCCGCGGCGGGTGACGCGGGCGCGCAGGCCGGTGAGCTTCTCCGGCTCGAGCACCCGCGCCGCCAGGCGTGCGCCGCCCGGTGACACCCGGGTGGCCAGGTACAGGGCGCGGGCCTCGATGCGCGTGGGCACCACCGCGGGATTGCGGGCGGCCACACGAACGATGGTGCGGGCGATGCTTTCCGGGCCGTGCACGACATAGCGCTGGGCCAGCGCGGCGACGCTCAACGTTCGCGCCGCCGCGGCGGTGTCCTCGGCGTCGGCGTCGTCGTTCTCGTAGATTCCGGTATGCACCAGGGCCGGGCACACGGCGGTGACGCCCACGCCGGTCCCGGCGAACTCCAATCGCAGGCCCTCGGTGAGCATTTGGGCGGCGGCCTCGGTCGCGCAGTAGGGGGCGCTGAGCGGGATCGGTGTGAAGGCGGCCACCGAGGTCACATTGATGACGCGGCCGCCGCGTCCGGAGTCGACCATCTGCCGCCCGAAGTAGGTGCAGCCGTGGACGAGTCCCCACACGTTCACGCCCATCAGGCGATCCCATTCCTCGAGGGTGTGTTCGAGAAATGGTCCGGCCGTGGTGTATCCGGCATTGTTGACCAGCACCTTCGGGGCGCCGAACTCGGCGTGCACATCATCGGCGAAGCTCTCCATGGCCCGCGCGTCGGCCACGTCCACCGCGAACGGGGTGGCGTCGCCGCCGAATTCCTCGATGCTCTCGACGGTCTGGACCGCGCGATCCTTGTCCAGGTCGGCGACGACGACCGCGGCGCGCTCGCGCGCGAAGCGCTGTGCCACCGCGCGGCCGATGCCGCCGCCGGCGCCGGTAACGACGACAACCTCGTTCTCGAAGCCCGTCATGAGTGGTTATCCCCTGTTTCCGCTGCGGCTGCCCGGCTGGCGCTACTGTCCCAGACAGTGTACACTTCAGTCTCGCCATCCGAGGAGCGGAATGCGGCGCCTGACACAGAAATCCTTCCACCCCGAGCTCGCGGTGGTGACCGGGGCGGGCAGCGGGATCGGCCGCGGTACCGCCAAGGCGCTGGCCGCGCGCGGTGCGGAGGTGGTGGTCGCCGACATCAACTTCGCGACCGCGAAAGACACGGTGTCGCTGATCCATTCGGCCGGGGGCTCGGCCTTCCCCTACGCCCTCGATGTCGGCGACCCGCTGGCGCTCGAGGCATTCGCCGACTATGTCCGATCCGCGCACGGGGTTCCGGACGTGGTGGTCAACAATGCCGGAATCGTGGTCGGCGGGCCGTTCTTCGACATCCGGCCCGCCGACCTGCACCGCATCGCCGACGTCAACCTCACCGCGATCGTGCACGGCTGCAGGCTGTTCGGCGCGCAGATGGCCGCGCGCGGGCGCGGCGGGCACCTGGTCAACATCTCCTCCATGGCCGCGTTCGCCCCGATCCGGATGGGCACCCCGTACGCCTTCGCCTCCGCCGGGGTGAAGCATTTCAGCGAAACCCTGCGCACCGAACTGGCTTCCGAGCGCATCGGGGTGACGGTGGTGTGCCCGGGGTTGATCGCCACCAATCTGGCGGCCACCGCGACCCTGTCCACGCTCAGCGCCGAGCAGGTCGCCATCGCCCGCCAGATCGTGGTCAAGGGCATGAGCCTGATCGGCATGCATCCGGACAAGGCGGGCCGGCGGATCGTCGAAGCCGTGGAACGCAATCGCGCCGTGCTGCCGTTGCGGTGGGAATCGTGGCTGGCCTACCGGCTGACGCGGGCCTTCCCCCGTACCAGCCGCGCCCTCATGCGGGCGGTCAGCGGACCCGAGGTCGAGCGGGTGGCGCGGTTCGTTATCGACCACCCCGGTTTCCTCGGCGTGGCCAGGGAAGCGGCCGAGATAATGCCCCAACGTCGTGGACTCCAAACGTATTGGGAGCCTCCCGAATACGATGACCCTCCAGCACCACCGATTCCGCTGAGGAGATAACCCGATGAGCGATCAGCCGCCCGCCGAACCACCGACCCGTAGCGCCCGGGTGATCCTGGTCTTCATGGCGATCACCGTCATCACCGCGCTGGTCACCGCCGCCATGGTGGCCGGGGGCTGATCGCCTCCCGGCCGAGCGGCTCACTGCAGCCCGAGTACCACGGCATTGCCGTCGTGGTCACCGGTCGTGGTGGTCGCCGTGTTCGCGGTATTGCCGAGGGCGACCGTGCCCAGATCGGTTGCCCCGCTGCCCAGCAGCCCGGAACGCACGTCCGCGCGCGCCTGCGCGAACGACGCGTAGTTGTGGGTGAAGAAGCCGACCGACTCCCGGCTGAACGCTGCCGTCCAGACGAATCCGCCGCCCGGCAGCGGCGCCGGGCCGAAAACCCGGCCGTGGTCATTGGTCTCGAGAGCCGACCCGTCGGAGAACGCGGAATCGCCGCCGTCGGCGGGCTGCTGCGCGAACAGCTGACCGTCGATGCGGCCCTGGTATCCGGTGCTGTGCCCGAACCGCGCCGGGAATCCGCCCGCGGCGAGATCGTCGGTCAGCCTGGTGGTCGCGGCCGCGGCCGTGGTCGAGGTCTGGTCGACGAAGACGACGTCGATGGGCTCGTACATGGTCTTGCCCTGATACTGCTGGCCCAGCCAGTCGGCGATCTGGCCGTTGGACTGGAGCATCCACAGGCCGAGCGAGCCGTACTGGGTGGCGGTCGCATCCGTCGGCGCGGGCGTGGAAGCGGCGGACGCGGGTCCGATGCCGACGGCGGCGGTCACGGCGGCGAGGACGAAAGCCGGGGCGGCGGTACGCAGCACGGCTCGGCGAAGCGAAAACATGAAATACCTTCTACACGGGTGAGATCCGGCCGGTGCCGGTTGTTCAGGCGTCGACAACGGCGCGCAGCGCGGCGGCGAGCGCGGGGCTGATGGGGACGAGGAGGTCGGCGTTGCGGTCGGCGGGGGTGCCCGCGGAATGCGGGCCGCCGACGCGGGTCGGTTCGTTGTAGGACAATTCGCGATGCCAGGCGGCCAGGTCCCACAGGTCCAGATCGGGGCCCGGGACGGCCGGGGCCGCGTGATCGATCATGGTCGAGCGGATGGCGAGCAGGTGACCGGTCGAATCCGGTTCGGGTAGTGAGATTTCCAGGGAGCGGGTCTGGGCGGGCCATTCGCACAGGCCGGAGGTGAGGACGTGCCAGAAGCCGCCGCCCGCTCGGGGGTGGGCGACCACGGAATTGCGGTGCTCGTGCCCGGCGAGCCAGAGCACCACATTGCCGAACCGGTGCACGAGGGCTTCGAGATCGGCTGCGTGGTAACGCTGTTCGTCGTCGGCGGCGTTCTCGGTGGTGTTGTTCATCATGGTCAGCCCGTGGTGCGAGGCGAGCACGACGACCCGGTCGGTGTTGCCGGTCCGAACCTCGACGCCGTCCTCGCCCAGATAGGACGAATGCACCTCGGCCAGTCGCTCGATGAGCCAATCACGTTGCCGGGCACCGATACTGCCGGTGACGTGACCGGCCGGATGGGTGGAGTCCAGCACGATCATGCGCAGGCCCGGGACCGCGTCGTAGCAGTAGTAGGTGGTGCCGTCGGCGAGGTTCTGCTCGGTGAAGCCGTGGCCGGGCGGCTGGGTCGGGCTGTCCAGGTGGGCGCGCACGTATTCGGCCGGGCCGATCACCCGGCGATCGGCGCGCGGCGAGATCGGCTGGGACGGACCGCGGGAGAGCGCGGTGGGATCGGCGAGATACCGCTCCATCGGGTCGTCGGGCGGTTCCATGCCCAGCGCGATCGGCTGCCGGTCCCCGGTCACCAGCGCCTGGAACTCCGGCGTCAGCGGGGCGCGACCCTGGACCAGGCAGTCGTGGTTGCCGAAACAGCCCAGCCACGGCACACCCAGGCCCTCGGTGACGAACGGGCGGCTCGCGGCGGCCAGCAGGCCGGGGACATCCGGGAATCCCCGCTTCTTGTACACGTCGCGGGATTCCGGCTCGGGGCTGTAGAACTCCGCCGAGATCGCCTGCGCCGGATGCCATCCGGTGTCGGTGACGCCGAAGTTCGGGTCCAGCTCGGTGCCGCCGTCGAGCAGGGCCAGCAGGGCCGTCAGCTCGTTGGCCTGCGCGCTGTCGATGCTGTCGCCGGTGGTGACGACGAAATCCGGTGCGATGCCGCCGATCTCGCGGACCGAGCGGACGGCTGCCTCGACGGCCTGCAGGATGAGCGGTTCCTGCGGGCGGTAGGCCGGGAACATGTATTCCCAGCCGGGCCGTCCGGCCAGGTGGTGCAGGAAGGTCAGCCGACCCGGGGAGAAGGGATCGGCGATCTGGAAGTCCGTCATCTGGACGAACCGCGCCAGCCGGGGGCCGGGCCCGGCCGAGCGGCCGGGCGCGAGATCGGCGCGTTCCAGGTGTGGTTCGCCGGGGCCGCGCGTCAGCGCGCTGTAGGAGCCGGAAACCGCTGGAGCGAGGGTGAATTCGTCGGAAGTCACGTGATCAGCCCTTCACCGCCACGGTTTCGGGACGGCGGGTGTGGGCCGCGGAGAGCTCCTCGAGGGTGCGGCCCTTGGTCTCCGGGGCCAACCCCACCGCGATCGCCAGACCGATCACGCTGGCGCCCACGAAGAGCCAGAGCACATGGTGCAGGCCCCATTTCGAGATGAGGGTGGGCAGCCACAGGGTGCCGATGATCGCGCCGATGCGGGATACGGCGGTGGCCAGGCCATTGGCGGTAGCGCGCACCGGGGTCGGGAAGACCTCGCTCGGGTAGACCAGGTTCACGATCCCGGGCCCGGAGTTGGCGAACAGCACCGCCGCGCCGAGCAGCACGACCAGACCCGTCAGGCCCGGGTTCTGCCACAGGGCGAGCGTGGTCAGGGCCAGGAACATGCCGATGAATCCGGTGATCAGCAGCGGGCGGCGGCCCACCCGGTCGACCAGCAGCACACCGGCGACCGCTCCGGCCACACCGACCAGCGCGATGATCAGCGATCCGGTGTAGGTGCCCCGGGTGCCGGTGGTGACCTGCTCGAGGATGGTCGGCGTGTAGAGCGTGATGCCGTAATAGGACATCGTGTACATGAACCAGAAGCCGCAGCAGAAGAAGGTGAACCGCACCAGCGGCAGGGTGAGCAGCGCGCGCCACGGTGAAACCGTCTCGGATGCGGGCGTTTCGGTTACCACCGCGGTCGTGTCGCCCAGCTCGGTCAGCACCGCGCGGGCCTCGTCCTCGCGTCCCTGCGCGGCCAGCCAGCGCGGCGACTCGGGAATGCTGCGCCGCATCCACAGCACGATCAGCGCGAACACCGCGCCCAGCACCAGCATCACCCGCCACATGACATTGCCCAGCGGCAACAGCAGCAGTGCGAGCACGTAAGTCGTTGCCGCGCCGACGAACCAGGTCGCGCCGAGCCGGGTCATGAGGGTGCCGCGGCGGCGGGCGGGCGCGTATTCGGCCAGCAGCGAGGTCGAGATGGTGTAGTCCGCGCCGAGCGCGAGGCCGAGCAGGAAGCGGGCGGCCAGCAGCTGCCAGGCGTCCTGGGCGAGGGCGGCCAGTAGGGCCAGCACCACGAACCCGATCAGGTTGACCAGGTACATCTTCTTGCGGCCCAGCCGGTCGGTGAGCCGGCCGAAGACCAGTGCGCCCACGAACATTCCGATGACCGCGGCGGCCGAGACCGCTCCGGTCATGAAGCTGGACATGTGCCATTGCTTGGTGACGGTCGGCAGCGCCACCGCGATGACGGTGATGTCGTAGCCGTCGAGGAACATTCCGGCGGCCGACAACACCGTCACCTTGCGGTGGAAGGCGGTCAATTCGGCGGAGTCGAGAACTGAGAAGGCATCGCGGGCCACGATGCTCCCTTCCGGGTCGGAGCTGATTACTCAATCGTTTTAGCAGAGGTAGTCGCCTCGCCGAAGAGTATCGCGGCAAAGTCCATCGATTGTTCAGGCCATGATCATCGGCGTTCAGATCGTGTTCGCTAGGGTGTCGTTCGTGCCAGCTGCGCGGGAACCGATCACTCAACGCGATGTCGCGGCCTCACTCGGCGTCTCGGTCTCCGCGGTCAGCCTCGCGCTGTCGGGCCGGCCCGGCGTCGGGGAGGAGCTGCGGCGCCGAATCCTCGACCGCGCCACGGAACTGGGGTATCGACCCAACGCTTCGGCGGTCGCCCTGCGCACCAGCCGCACCCGGGTGCTGGGGCTGCTCATCCGCAATCTGCGCAATCCGCACTTCCTGGATGTGATCGACGGGTTCGATGAGACCTGCGCCCGGGCGGGCTACGAGGTCATGATCGGCTCCTCGCGGTACGACCCCACCCGGGAAGCGCATCTGCTCGACGCCTTCCAGCACCGCGCCATCGACGGGTTCGCCATCGCACCCATCGGCACCGATCACCAAGCGCGGGAGCGGTTCTCGACCTACAAACGCCCTGTCGTGCTGTTGGACACGGCAGCACCCGGGCCGTCCACCATGAGCGTTCGCTCCGACCAGGAGACCTCGGTGGATCTGGCCGTCCAGCACCTGCTCGAGCTGGGACACCGGCACCTGGCCATGGTGGTGGCGCCCACCGACAAGTCGCCGGATCCCGAACGGCTCGAGCACTTCCGGCGTCTCGCCGCCGAACTGGGGTTCACCGCCGCCACCGTCACCACAGAGCTCTCCGCCGACGCCGCCCGCACCGCCATCCGCGCCGCCCTCGAGCACTCCCCCGCCACCCGCCCGACCGCCTTCATCACCAACAGCGACTACATCGCCCACACCGTCTATCTCGCCGCCGCCGATCTGGGGCTGTCCATCCCCGAGGACATCTCGGTCATCGGCCACGACGATCTCCCCACCTCGGCCACCCTCTCCCCCGCCCTCACCACCATCGCCGTCGACCGCCGCAGCATCGGCGAGCACGCCGCGACCCTGCTCATCGACTCCCTCGCCGGACGGCAGGCCGAACAGACGAACATCGTTGTCCCGGTGGAGCTTCGGGTACGAAAGTCCACGGCCACACCCGCCGCCCGGAAAAACCAAAAGACAAGAGACGCCCGAACCTAAATTGCCTGAGACAGATCGTCGATCGGCATGTGACCCAGCCGACTTCAGGCCGTCGCGCTGTGCGGCTGCTCCTCGGAACCGGCGTCGAGACCGAGCAATTCGTCGAATCGGGCCAGCACCTTCTCGTGGTACATGGCGAACAGGTCCTCGAACAAGGCCAGCTGCGCCGGCGAGGGACCGCCCTCGGACTCCCAGACCGCCAGCAGCGCCCGCCACACCAGCACGTGCAGATCGGCGGAGACCGCGAAGTACGCCTCCACCGCCTCGGGCACCTCGAACAGCATCTCCCCCACCGAGTTCAGCACCGCGCGCTGCATGGTGTGGCCGAGATCGGTGAGCACCAGGCGCACCAGGGCCACCTCGAGCTCGAGCATGCGGGCGTGATCGGGTTCGGCGCCGCGGGCGCAGGTTTCGAGTTCGTCGACCGCCGCGGTCAGCACCGCCGCGTCGATGCCGCGCTCGGCGCCGGTGTAATCGAGCAACGCCTCCAGCACGATCGACCGCTCGGCCGCCACGATATTGCCGAACATCTCCGCCGCCACCTCGGGCGCGGGCATGGACAACCGGAACAGTCGCCGATACACGTCCACGCCGCCCGCGCTGCGCACATCGCGGACCGTGAATCCGCGACCCCGATGGGCGTCCACGAAGCCGTAGGACTCGAGGCGGCCCAGCACCAATTGCGCGGTGGCCCGGTTCATATCGAACTCGTCGGCGACCTGGCGGACCGACGGCATCAGATCGCCGGGCGCGTACTCCCCGGTCGCGACGCGGCGAGCGAGCTCGTCCGCGACATCGGCGACGACCGTCTGGGCACCCATCCTGTCACCTTTCGACAACTTTCGGATACGTCCCAGACAGTTTAGACTTTCCTGTGCGAAACTGCACGTGCATACGCCCAGGCTGGCGGCCGAAATCGGCATGACGGTCGTCACGTATCCTCGGGAGGGAGACGTTCTGGGTGTGTCTGCCGCGCACACGATGAGGTGAGCAATGGCGATTCGGCGAATCGGTGGGGGCGACGGGGGCAAGCCGCCGGTGCGCGCCGCGGCCCGCAATGCCAGAATCGCCAGTCTCCCAGTCGCATTCGCCGGCCGCCAGGCCGCCGGGGTCGGCAAGCGGGCGCTGGGGCGCTCGGCCGCCGAGGTCAACCGCGACATTCAAATGCGCACCGCCCAGCACATTTTCGAGGTGCTCGGCGAATTGAAGGGCTGCGCCACCAAACTCGGGCAGCTGCTCTCGCTCTACGAACTCGCGCTACCGTCGGAGATCGCCTCCCCCTATCGGACCGCATTGGCCCAGCTGCAGGATGCGGCGCCGACCATGCTGCCCGCTACCGTGCACGAGGCCATGGCCGCGGGCTTGGGCGAGAACTGGCGGCGGCACTTCACCGAATTCGACGACCGGCGCGCGGCGGCCGCCTCGATCGGGCAGGTGCATCGCGCGGTATGGCGCGATGGCCGCCAGGTCGCGGTCAAGGTGATGTATCCGGGCGCGCACCAGGCGGTGCTCGCCGATCTCGAACAGCTGCGGCGGATCTCGGTGCTGGCCACCGTGTTCGCGCCCGGCGCCGACGTGCCCGCGCTGACCGAGGCCGTGTGCACCTGCGTCGCCGAGGAGCTCGACTACGCCGCCGAGGCCGCCCACCAGCGCCGCTTCGCCGCCGCCTACGCCGGCGACCCCGACTTCGTGGTGCCCGACGTGCTCATCCAGCGCGGGGACCTGATCGTCACCGAATGGCTCACCGGCACACCGGTTTCCCGCATCATCGAATCGGGCGCGCCCGAGGAGCGCAGTCGAGTCGGCATGCTCATCATCCGATTCCTGCTGTCCACCTGGTCGCGCACCGGGCTGCTGTACTGCGATCCGCACCCGGGCAATTTCCGGGTGCTCCCCGACGGGCGGCTGGGCGTGGTGGATTTCGGGGCCTGCACGCCCTGGCCGCCCCCGGGGTTCGAGGATCTGGTGGGCGAGCTGATGGATGCCGCGTTCAACGGGGGCATACCGGAATTGGACGCCGCGGTGCGGCGGCACGGGTTCGTGCGGCCCGGGCGCAGCTACGACGTGGCGGCGCTGGCCGAGGGCCTGGACACCGTCGGCGAACCGCTCACCGTGCCCACCTTCCATCTCACCACCGCCTGGCTGCGCGGCCACGTCCGCTCGGTCCTGGCTCCCCGGCTGTCGAACGTGCACCGCCAGCTCGACATGCCCGCCTACTTCACCCCCTTCGCCCGCTGCTTCCTGACCGCGCTGGGTGTGGTGTGCCAGCTCGAGACCGAAGGGCCCATTCGCGCCGAATTCGCCCGCTGGTCACCGGAACTGGCCGCGGTCTTCGAACGCTACGACGCAAGCCACGCCCAGCCCCCGGACCTGGCGGTGGTCCGCCACCTGCGCGCGGTCCCCCCGGATCGCCGGGCCTCCATCGTCGGCTGACCCGAAACCGCCTTGGCGCACAGCCCATCCCGATACGATTTCCTGGGAGGTGCGCCATGACGAAGGTGCTCTTGATCACCGGTGACGCCGCCGAAGACCTCGAGGTCATGTACCCCTACCAGCGCCTGCTGGAAGAGGGCTACGAGGTCGACATCGCGGCCCCCACCCGCAAACAACTCCAATTCGTGGTCCACGACTTCACCGAGGGCTTCGACACCTACACCGAAAAACTCGGCCGCACCTGGCCTTCCGACCTCGCCTTCACCGAGGTCGACCCGACCCGGTACGCGGCCTTGATCATCCCCGGCGGCCGAGCCCCGGAATACCTGCGCACGGACCAGGACTGCCGCCGCATAGTCCAGCACTTCGCCGAATCCGACAAGCCGATCGGTGCCCTCTGCCACGGCCCTCTCATCCTCGCCGCCGCGGGCGTCCTCCGCGACCGCACCTCCAGCAGCTACCCCGCCCTGGAACCGGATGTCGTTGCCGCCGGCGCGACCTGGATCGACAGCCCCGACCACATCGACGGCAACCTCGTCACCGGCCGAGCCTGGCCCGACCACCCCCAGTGGATGCGAGCCTTCCTCGAAGTCCTCCGCAAGGCCGCCCCACCGGCACCAGCGGAGTAGCCGAACCGCGTCGACGGCACTGCCAGTGAGTTGCCAGCGGTACGGGGATCGTGACAGGGGTCTCCACTACGGCAGTCACTGGACAGAGGTTCGAAAACTATGCGCTTCAACGCGTTTCTGGGAAGACTCGTACCGCTCGCCGCCGCGCTGGGCATGGCGGCCACGCTGGCTACTGGGTGTTCGTCGTCGCAGTCGGCCGCGGCGGAGCCCTTGCCCGGGTTTCATGACGGCACCGTCGACAACGATGGCGTGAGTGTGCATTACGTGGTCGGCGGGCAGGGACCCGGGATCGTATTGCTGCACGGCTGGCCGGAAACGTGGCGGGCCTGGTCGAAGTTGGCTCCGGACCTGGCGAGGGATCACACGGTAGTGGCGATCGATCTGCGCGGGATGGGGGATTCCGGGTTCGCCAAGTCGGACGAGGGCTATCAGGCGCTGAATGTCGCCACCGATGTGCATGCGGTCGCGCAGAAGTTGAATCTGGGGAAGTTCGATTTGTTCGCGCACGACTGGGGCGGGGAGATCGGACTGGCCTACGCGGACGAATACCGTTCGGATCTGGGGCATTTGGCGATCATGGAGGCCGCGCCGAGCAGTGACTACGGGAAGTTCGCGCTCGAGAAGCCCGATTACCTCTGGTTCGACTGGATGGCGCTCGGAGCCAAAGACCAACTCGCCGAACAGTTGATCGCCGGTAAGGAATCCGCCTTCTACGGCTCGTTCTACAAGGAGGCGAAGGGCGGCGCGATCGACAAAGCGGAGAGCGACGCCTACATCGCGGCCTTCAGCAAGCCGGGGCGCACGCATGCTGGACTCGAGTACTACCGCCAGAAGCCGACCGGCGACAAGGCGATCGACGCCATGATCGCCAAGGACGGCAAACTGGCCGTTCCGGTGCTGGGCCTCGGTGGGCAGGACAGCATCGGCGCCGGCGTCGGCACCATGATGGGCCGGGTCGCGACCAACGTGACCACCGATGTCGTCCCCGGCGCGGACCACTGGGTCCTCGACGAGAACACCGACTACGTTCTCGCCAGCCTCCGCAAATTCATCGCCCAGTAGCCGGCTACCGTCCGCTCGCCGATCGAGCAGGGACATAGAACCGGTCTATGGATCCATTGGATTATGGGTTCTACCGGGGGAAACGCTGGTCGGCGAGGGTTGATGCATGACCACGATGACCTTCCGCAGAAGTGCCGATGCCCCTGTTGCCGTCCGCGTGAGCAAAACCGCGGCGGCGCGGGGTGAGGGGCGGGAGCCGCTGCGGCATCTGGCTCCCAACTGGTTCGCCGTGGTGATGGGGACCGGGATCATCGCCAATGCGGCCGCCACCCTGCCCGTGCGATTTCCCGGGCTGCGAGGCGTCGCCACCGGGGTGTGGGGGTTGGCCTCGGTGATTCTGATCGTGTTGGTCGGGGCGTGGGTGATGCATTGGCGGCGGTATCCCGAGGAGGCACGGGGACACGGGATGCATCCGGTCATGATGCAGTTCTATGGGGCGCTGCCCATGGCGTTGCTGACCGTGGGGGCGGGAACCCTGATGCTCGGCAAGGACGTCATCGGGCTGACCGCCGCACTGACTGTCGATTGGGTGTTGTGGTCGGTCGGCACCGTGATCGGTTTGCTGACCGCGGCCGGCATTCCCTACCGGATGATCACCCGGCACAACTTCGATCCCGATTCGGCTTTCGGTGGCTGGCTGATGCCGGTGGTGCCGCCCATGGTGTCGGCTGCCCTGGGTGCTCTGCTGGTGCCTTACACCCCCGCCGGGCAAGCTCGGCTGACCATGTTCGTGGCCTGCCTGGCCATGTTCGGGCTGAGCCTGATCGCCGCCTTCGTCACCACCACCCTGATCTGGTCACGGCTGCTGCACCACGGTCTGCCTCCGGTCGGGATGGTCGCCACCGTGTGGCTGGTGCTGGGTCCGCTGGGGCAGGGCGTCACCGCGGCCGGATCGCTGGCCAATGTCGCCCCCACCGTGCTGAACAAGAGCGAAGCCGCCGGGATGCAGGTGTTCTCGCTGCTGTTCGGGATTCCCACCTGGGGATTCGCCATGCTGTGGCTGGCGCTGGCCGTCGCGGTCACCTGGCACGCCCGCGAGTCGATGCCGTTCAACCTGACCTGGTGGGGCTTCACCTTCCCCGTCGGCTGCTGTGTCACCGGCAGCACCGCCCTGTTCCAGCACACCGGCGCCGATCTGTTCGCCATCACCGCGGTGGCCCTCTACGCCCTGCTGGTCGCCGCCTGGGCCGTGGTCGCCGCCAGGACCGTGCACGGCGTGATCCGCGGGAACCTGCTCCGTCCCGTCCACCAGAAGTGACACACCGTGCCCGAAACCGCCGAAACGTCCGCGCTGTAACCCCGTTCGCTATCTACTGACAGGCGTGAACACGCGTCGGCGGTGCAGACGGAAAGCAGCGGTTCATGGTGCGAGGAGCGGAATCCGAGCGCCGGACGCGGCCTGCCACGAGTACGAGCTCGGGTCGGGAGTTGCGGCTGGTGGCCGGTGACAGCTACGCCAGTTGGGAAGCGGTGTACCGCGACAATGTCACCTGGGTGTACGCGTTGATGTTCGGCAAGGTCGGCAATAAGCCCGACGCCGAGGATCTGACCGCCGAGGTGTTCATGGCAGCGCTCAAACCGCTGCGCATCACCGCCAGCGCCCCCGAGGTGCGGGCCTACCTGCGCGCCACCGCGCGCACGGTGCTGGCCGCGCACTGGAAGGCGCGCATGGGCCGGGAGATCACCGCGATCGAGGGCGATATCGCCGACGATCCGCCGGAGCAGCTCCCGGACTCCGGGGCCGAGGGTCGCGCCAAGGCGGTGCTGGCCGAACTGCCGGACCGCTACCGGGCCATTCTGGAACTGCGCTTCCTGCAGGGCCTTTCGGTCAAGGAGGCGGCGCAGAGCATGGGTGTGACGGTGGCCAATGCGAAAGTGTTGCAGCATCGGGCGTTGCAGATGGCGTCCCAGCTGAACGAGGGAGGTGCACGGTGAGCGGGCGGGAAGTGCGGCGGTTCGTCGACGAACTATTGGCCGGAAAGAAGTCCACGGGCTTCCGGCCCGACGACGTCGAGGCCGAGGAGATGCGCACGGCCATCGAGCTGCGCGCCGCGCGCATGGGCAGCGACGCCCCCAGCGAGGACTTCCTGAGCAGCCTGCAGCGCAAGCTGGCCGCCGAGATGGACGAGGAGCCCGAACCGGACGCACGCCACGGCACCGGCTACCGCCGCCGCAATCTGCTGATCGGCACCTCTGCCGCCGCGGCGGCCGCGACGGTCGGCGCGGTGGTGGACCGCACCCTCATCGGTTCCGGGCAACCGGCCTCCCCGCCGGCCGCGCAGCAGCAGCCGCTGTCGCCGAATACCGGTGCGTGGCTGCCGATCGCGCGGTCCACGGATCTGGCCGAGGGGTCGACGATCGCCTTCGATGTGGGCACGGTGAACGGATTCGTGCGCCGCGACAAGGGGAATCCGGTCGCGGTTTCCGGCGTCTGCACGCATCAGGGCTGCAAGCTGTGGCTGGACGCGCCCGCCGAACGGCTGCGCTGCCCGTGCCACTCCACCTCCTTCTCGATCGAGGGCGAGGTGGTCACACATCAACTGAAGGTGGCGCCCGCGCCACTGCCCACCGTCCAGGTCCGCGAAAACAACGGCACCATCGAGGTTTACGCGCCCACCGAACCCGCCTAGAACTCGATAGCGCACGCGCACAGCGGTTTCCGCCTCGTGTAACCCCCGCCCCTATCTATGGATGACCGGTTCGCAGCAGCGAACGGACCCATCCCGGATGGAGGCCCGGACCCTCATGAGACCTACCCGCAGCCGGCGGCGCATGGCCGTCGCCGTCACGATCGCCGCGGCATCCCTGCTGACGGCCAGTGCGTGCAGCTCCAACGGCGGCGGCAAAGCCCCTGACAACGCCGCCCCCGGAATCACCTTCGCTTCCGGCACCGCAACGCCCGGCATGGCGCCGGACGGCAGCGGGCCGACCGGTATGCCCGGCATGTCCATGCCGAGCTCGTCCGCCGCCGCGGCGGCACCGGCCGGCCCGAATGCTGTCAACATCGACAATTTCGCCTTCGGGCCCAGCTCGCTGACCGTCAAGGTCGGCACCACGGTCACCTGGACCAACAAGGACGAGGAACCGCACACGGTGGTCGCCACCGACGGCGCGTTCCGTTCGCCGACGCTGGGCAACAACGCGACGTACACCTTCACCTTCACCAAGGCGGGCAGCTTCGCCTATGTCTGCTCGATTCATCCGTTCATGCACGCGACCGTGGTGGTGACGCAATGAGCACGTACGACCGCTTCGACGACGAAGCCTCGCACGATCCGCAGCAGATGACCCGCCGCCAGCTCATGCGCCACAGCGCGTGGTTCGGGGCGGCGGTGGGCCTGGCGGTGGTCGGCGGGGAGGTGGTCTCGCACGTGGCGGGCACCGCCGCGGCCGCGCCCGAGCGGCCCACGCTGCGGTTCGCGCAGGTCAGTGACAGTCATATCGGCTTCACCGGCACGGCGAACACCAGCGTGACCGACACCTTCGCCGAGGCCGTCTCCCAGGTGAATTCGCTGGGGTACGAACCCGACTTCATCATTCACACCGGCGATCTCACGCATCTGGCGACCCAGGAGCAGTTCGATCAGGTCAAGCAGATGATGCAGGGGTTCAAGACGCCGCACGTGTTCACCGTTCCGGGAGAACACGATTCGAGTGACGACGGCGGCTCGCGATACCGGTCGGTCTTCGGTAACGGCACGCGCGGTGACGGCTGGTACAGCTTCGACATCGCGGGCGTGCACGTGATCGGACTGGTCAACACCTTGAACCTCAAGGATCTCGGACATCTCGGACAGGACCAGCTCGACTTCGTCCAGAAGGACGTGGCCGGATTGTCCAGCGACACACCGATCATCGTGTTCAGCCACATCCCGCTGTTCGCCATGTACCCCCAATGGGGCTGGGGCACAGACGATGCCACCCAAGCGCTCAGTTACATGAAGCGCTTCTCGTCGGTGACCTGCCTCAACGGCCATGTGCACCAACTGTTCACGAAGACCGAGGGCAATGTCACCTTCTACAGCGGCACCACCACCGCCTATCCCCTGCCCAAACCCGGCGACGGGCCCGCACCCAAGCCGGTGACGCTGCCCGCGGGCAAGTTGCACGAGGCCCTGGGGATTCGCGAAGTCACGTATCAAAAGGGTCAACAGCAGCTCGCTATCAAAGAACAAACGCTGAAATGACAACAGCCGATCGGCATGTCGCGGTGTGTGTCTCACATCGTTGTCATTTCGACAGCATGACCTGGGTCTGGAAGATCGAAAACGCAGGGTAATCTACTACGCTGGGCAGTAAGAAGATGCTGTGCAGCAGTGCGGCGCACGGCGATTACAGGAGGGAAGCCATGCCACCCCGCCGTTTTCGGGCGAACGCCGCAGCGAGCGCGTTGATCGCGCTGGTACTGATACTGGCGGCCTGCTCGTCCAATCTCCCGAGCGGGAAGGTGGGTCCGCGGACCCCGGCCGCGCAGTCCATCACCCTCACCCCGGCACAGGGCACGGACAAGGTGGATCCGTCCGCCCCGGTCGAGGTGAGCACCACCAGCGGCGTGCTGACCGACGTCAGCCTCACCAATGAGGACGGCAAGGTCATCCCGGGCACCTTCACGCCGGACAAGACGGCGTGGAAGCCCAACGATCAACTGGGCTACAGCCGGACCTACACGCTGAAGGCGTCCGGTATGGAGGTGACCGGTCCCACGGGTCCGGTCACCTCCACCTTCACGACCATCGCACCCAAGAACCAGACCAAGGTGTACCTGAACACCACCGGCGGGCAGGCCATCGTCGACGGCAACAGCTACGGCGTGGGCATGGTCATCGTCGCGCACTTCGACGAGGACATCACCGACCGGGCCGCGGCGCAGAAGCGGCTGGTGGTCACCACGGATCCGCCGGTGGACGGGGCCTGGTACTGGATGGACAACCGCAATGCGCACTGGCGGCCCAAGGAGTACTGGAAGACCGGCACCAAGGTGAGCGTGGCGGCCAACATCTACGGCGTCGAGGTCGGCAACGGGCTCTTCGGCCAGGAGGACTCGAAGGCCAACTTCGTGATCGGGCCCTCGCACGTGTCGATCGCCGACGACAACACCCATCAGGTGCAGGTGTTCGAGAACGGTCAGCTGATCCGCACCATGCCCACCTCCATGGGGCGCGGCGGCAGCGAGACCATCGCCGGCAAGACATTCACGTTCTGGACCATGCCCGGGACCTACACGGTCATGGACAAGGCCAATCCGGTGATCATGGACTCCTCGACCTACGGCCTGCCGGTGAATTCGCGGCTGGGCTACAAGGAGGCCATCAGCTGGGCCACCCGCATCAGCACCGACGGCATCTACCTGCACGAACTGGATTCCACGGTGTGGGCGCAGGGCAATACCGACACCTCGCACGGCTGCCTCAATCTCAATGCCGAGAACGCGCAGTGGTTCTTCAACTTCGCGAACCCCGGCGACGTGGTGGAGGTGCACAACACCGGCGGCGCGCCGCTCGAGGTGTGGCAGAACGGCGACTGGACGCTCAGCTGGGATCAGTGGGTGGCCGGTAGCGCCTAGCGGTAGCACTCGAACCCTGGGCCGCGACTTCGGTTGCGGCCCAGCGTGTTTTCGGGGTCACCAGGCGACGGGCCCGAGGCGGTCGATGAAGATGCCCGACGGGCCGTCGGCGTCCAGGGTGGCCAGGCGCAGGATCGAATCGGTGCCCTCGGTCACGGTCAGCTGACCGGTGTGATGGTTCATATCGGTGGCGGCGAACTTACGATTGGCGACCTCGCCGGGGGTGGCGACATTGAACTTGATGTGCGGCAGCGCCTGGGCGTAGCGGACGGTGATCATGTTCAGCGCCGCCTTCGACGAGCTGTAGGCCAGCTCGTGCATTTTCGAGACCGGCTGGTCGGGGTCGGTGATGACGGCGAACGAGCCGGCCGCGCTGGAGACCATCACCACGCGCGGATTCTCGGCGGCTTGCAGCAGCGGCAGGAATGCGTGGGTGACGCGGACCGGGCCGTAGACGTTGGTGTCGTAGACGGCGTGGAGGTCGGCGACGGTCGCGTCGGCGGGCGGGACGGCCCCGCCCGGCGCACCGGCATTGTTGATCAGGACGTCGAGCCGATCGGTGTGCTCGCCGACCAGGCGTGCTGCGGCGGTGACCGATTCGTCGGAGGTCACGTCGAGGGGAACCATGATCACGGTCATTCCCTCGGCCGTCAGCTTGTCCGCGGCCGTCTGTCCCCTGGCTTCGTCGCGCGAGCCGAGGAAGACCGTCCAGCCTTGTTCCCCGAGCCGCCGGGCCGCTTCGAGGCCGAGTCCCTTGTTGGCTCCGGTGATGAGGGCTGTCTGTGCTGTGTTCGTCATGCCCACAAGACCCCGCCCGGTCACCGCCTGTGACAGTGGGTGACCGGCCTCACATCGCGCGAATCAGCGCAGCGCGAGCGCGGTTTCGGATTCGACGCGCGTCAGCTTGTGCGGGTTGCGGACGAAGTTCAGGGCGTGGATGCGCTCGCCCTCGACATCGAAGGTCATGACGCCGTCGATCTCGCCGTCGAGCCGGAAGACCAGCGCCGGGCGGCCGTTGATCGAGATCTCGTCGATGGTGAGCAGGGCCCGGTTCTTCGCGGATCCGCCGAGAATGAAACGAACCACCTTGTCCGCGCCGGTGATCGGGCGCAGCGCGGCCTGTTTGATGCCGCCGCCGTCGCCGGTCAGCACCACCTCGGGTGCGAGCACGTCCAGCAGGCCCTGCAGATCGCCGGTTTCGAGTGCGCGCCGGAACGATTCGGCCGCGGCCCGCGTCTGGGCGGCGGTGGCCACGGACCGCGGACGGCGGGCCTCGACATGCTGCCGCGCCCGATGCGCGATCTGGCGCACGGCCGCCGGAGTCTTGTCGACCGCCGCCGCGATCTCGTCGTATCCCAGGTCGAACACCTCCCGCAGCACGAAGACCGCCCGCTCTGTCGGCGCGAGGGTTTCGAGCACCAAAAGCATTGCCGTGGAGACCCGGTCGGCCAGCTCGACATCCTCGGCCACATCCGGTGCGGTCAACAGGGGTTCCGGCAACCAGGGCCCGACGTAGGTCTCCTTGCGCCGCCCCAGTGTCCGCAACCGGTTCAACGCCTGACGGCTGACGATCCGCACGAGATAGGCGCGCGCGTCCTGCACCGTGGCGAGATCGACCGTCGACCACCGCAACCAGGTCTCCTGCACCACGTCCTCGGCGTCGGCGGCCGACCCGAGCATCTCGTAGGCCACCGTGAACAGCAGTTTCCGATACTCCGCGAACGCGCTCACCGCATCGCGCCCTTCGGCGTGCACCTCCACCGACACTCCCGTTCACTCGCTCCTCGGCTCGGTTGACTGCGGTTTCCGCCAGTGCTGAGCTGAGAGATATCCGGATCCACTGAACCACAATCACCATGGGACATTCCGATGACAGCACCGAGGATTGTGACAGCGCAGGAGTGGCAGGACGAGTGGGAGCGGCTGCTCGTCAAGGAAAAGGAACTGACCCGCGCGCAGGACGCGCTGGCCGCGCAGCGCCGCCGAATGCCCTGGCTCCCCGTCGAAAAGCAGTACACCTTCGAAGGCCCCGAAGGCCGCATGACCCTCCTCGACCTGTTCGAAGGCCGTCGCCAGCTGATCGTCTACCGCGCCTTCTTCGACCCGGGCGTGCACGGCGCCCCCGAGGGCACCGCCGGCGTCGACCTCGGCAAAGCGTGCTTCGGCTGCTCCATGATGGCCGACCACATAGGCAACCTCGCCCACGTGAACGCCCGCTCCACCACCTTCGTCTTCGCCTCCCGCGCCCCTCAACCCGACATAGCCCGCCTGAAGAAGCGCATGGACTGGACCATGCCCTGGTACACCATCACCGACACCTTCGACACCGACTTCGGCGTCGACGAATGGCACGGCACCAACGCCTTCATCCGAGTCGACTCCCAGATCTTCCGCACCTACTTCCTCACCACCCGAGGCGATTCCGCCCTCGGCAACACCTGGACCCTCCTCGACATCACCGCCCTCGGCCGCCAGGAAACCTGGGAAGACTCCCCACCCGACTACCCCCAATCCCCGCCCTACGCCTGGTGGCACCGCCACGACGAATACCCCGACTCCCCACCCTCCCCCGCCGACACCTGGAACCCCCCACTCCCACCCTCCCCCTGACCACCTCCACTTACGAGCATGCATTGCGGCACAGGACTTCTCGAAGTTCTGGTACCGCAACGCATGTAGTCCAGGCGGTGGGTGGAAGTCAGGGACCTTCGTTGCTCAGTTCGACGAGATCGATCGGCCAGGGAAGCGCTTCTTCGATTTGCCGCCACCGGCCACGGTCGTGGGTGATGATCTCCCAGTCGAAGTGACGGGCCACCGAAATCATCTGCGCAGCAGCGATATCAAGGTGATCGGTCGCGGCGAGAATGTCGGCCAACTCATTGGTGTCGGCGAGCGTAGTCAAGCCTGCCAGCTCGATCAGCCCGTTGTTGTCGATCACGCCATCGAGGCTTTCGCGTTGATCCTCGTTCAAACGCGCTTTGCTGGCAGACAATGCGAGAGCGGGGATGGCGATACGAACGTCACGTTCGGTGAGATGGACGATGAGGCTGGTCGTGGTCAAGGAACCGTGCGCATAAGCGTGAAGAACAGTGTCGTCGAGGACATAGCCCGTATTGGTCACCCTCGGGCCGCCCGCCGCGCGGCGGCGCGGTCGGTCAGCATGTCAGCTAGGTGCGCCCCGGCTGCCCAAGCCTGAGGATCTGCTTGGGCAGCGGCTTTGCGCGTCTCCCAAGCCGTGCGGGCACGAGAGCGAACCGACTGGTAGACGTCCATCAGCCGGTTGAGAGTCTGATCGACCGTTTCCTCGGGTTGTGCGAGGTCAGCCAAACGTTCACGCGTGGTCGACAACGTCGACATGGTGGTCTTCAGTGGCTTCGTCTGACCTTTTCCCTCAGTTCCCATAGTTTGACTATATCGGTAATGGCAGAAATATTTCGCTCGTCGGTCGGCCGGGGATGGGCCGGCATTCTTCTATGCGACGGCGGCCTGCAATCGGCGGGCGTGGGCGGAGAGGGATGCGGCGTCGGGGCCGCTGATGCGGAGTTCGAGGGCGGTGGCGAAGCGGTGGATGGTGAAGGCGCGCAGGGTGGGGCGGGTCAGGCGGAGGGAGAGGTTGAGGAGGGGGTCGAGGAAGGTGGGGATGCCGAGGTTGCGGCGGGCCGGGCGGGGGAGGGTGGCCATTAGTTGGGGAGTCAGCAAGGCGGACAAGAGGAGTGGGGCCAGTTGGGGGAGTTGGGCGGGACCGAAGCCGCGTAGCAGGGACAGGACCGGGGTAACGGCCAGGTCGGGGCCGAAGGATTCGATGACGCCGTAGCGGTGGGAGATCGAGGCGTAGTAGGTGGCCACCTGGTGGCAGGTGGTGGGGATTTCGTCGGGGTTCGCGCCCATCAGGATGCCGAATTGTTTTGCTTCCAGCCAGAACTGGTCGCGGTCGGCGGGGGTCAGCCGCGCTGGGCGGCGCAGGCCCTCGTAGGCGAAGTGCTCGTAGACCAGCAGGGCCGCTTGCATGATCGTGACGTGGGCGAAGAGGACCAGTTCGGGGCCTGCGGCGGCGTAGGGTTCGGCGGTGCCGGGGATGGTGCCGGTCATGGGACGGTGGTAGCGGCGCAGGTGGGCGGCGATGCGGTCGGCGGTGGGCTTGTCGCCCAGGATGATCGGGACGGGGACGCCGACGGTGCGCTGGGCGCGGCGGACGGCCATGATCGGGCTCATCGCGCGGTGGGTGCGGCTGGTGACGGCCAGGGGGTCGTGGTCGAGGATGACCGCTTGCATGCCGATGTGGGGCAGTTCGAGCAGGGCGGTCACGGGGGCCAGGAAGGGGGTGACGGCGGGGTGCAGGAGCACCCGCCAGACTTGGGAGCCGGGGCCGAAGTAGCCGGGGTCGGCGGGGGTCGCGGGGGTGGGGGCCGGGCCGCGCCGCCAGATGCGGATGTCCTGGGATGCCATGGAAGATCACCTCGTCGTGTTCCATATCGGCTGTGGGACAAGCGTATTGATCAGTCGCACGACTTGACAAGTCGGCCGACTTGTTCGTTGCACGAACGGTATCGTGGGGCCGTGCCGGTCACGACGGGAAAAAGCAAGCGCGACAGAGCAGATGGGCCCGCGAAGGCCGACCCGGACGAGCCGCCGAAGGCCCGCAGCCGGGCCGAGCAGCGGGAGGACACCCGGGTCGCGATTCTCGACGCCACCATCGCCAGCCTGATAGAGAACGGGCACGCCGCCACCACCACGCGCGGGGTCGCCGAACGCGCCGGGGTGAGCCAGGGCGCGGTGCAACACTACTACCCGACCCGCGCCGAACTGCTGGACGCCGCGATCCGCCGGGTCGCGGATATCACCGCCCAGGCGGTCGTCGAAACCTATTCCACCATCGAGGGTTCCGACCGAGAACGCGTCGGCGTGCTGGTCGACGAGCTGTGGACGCTGGCGCAGGTCGCACCGGTGAGCGTCGGCTTCGAATTCCTGGCCGCCGCCCGCACCGACCCCGAAATGACGGCCACCGTGGCGCATCTCGTCGAGCACCTCGAGGCCACCGTCTTCGCGGTCGCCCGGGGCGTGCTCGGCGGTCTCGCCGACCGCCCGGGAGCGCGGGACTGGATGCGCCTGACCGTCATCACCATCGCGGGCGTCCTGCTCACCGCCTCGGTCCCCGCGGCCTCGAGCCTGGTCCCGGACTGGGCGACGGTCCGCCACCACATCATGACGAGTTTCGACACCTGGCGAGCGGAACACTCCTGACCCCGGTCCACAATGTCCAGAATGGAGGGATTCGCCCATCGAAAGGTCGTACCGACGATGAAGTCCACCCGCATAGTCCTGGCCTCGCGCCCGATCGGCATGCCGCAGCAGGAGAATTTCCGCACCGAGACCGTCGAGCTGGAGCCGCCGAAACCGGGCGAGGCACTGCTGCAGACGCTGTATCTGTCGCTGGACCCGTACATGCGCGGCCGCATGAGCGACGCTCCCTCCTACGCCGCACCCGTGGAGGTCGACGGCACCATGTGCGGCGCGACCGTCTCCCGCGTCCTGGAATCCACCGATCCCGCCCTGAGCCCCGGCGATATCGTGCTCGGCTACGGCGGCTGGCAGACGCATTCGGTCGAGAGCGTCCGCGCCCTGCGCAAGCTGGATCCGAATGCCGCGCCGCTGACCACCGCGCTCGGGGTGCTCGGCATGCCCGGCATGACCGCCTACACCGGCCTGCTCACGATCGGCCGCCCGCAGCCGGGTGAGACCGTGGTGGTCGCCGCGGCCACCGGTCCGGTCGGCGCGACCGTCGGTCAGCTCGCGAAGATCAAGGGCGCGCGGGCGGTCGGCATCGCGGGCGGCCCGCAGAAGGTGGCCTTGCTGCGGGAGCGATTCGGTTTCGACGCCGCCATCGACCATCGCGCACCGGATTTCGCCGAACAACTGGCCGCCGCCACCCCGGACGGCATCGACGTCTACTTCGAGAATGTCGGCGGCGCGGTGTTCGACGCCGTCCTCCCCCGCCTCAACCAGTTCGCCCGAATCCCGGTGTGCGGCTTGATCGCCAACTACAACGACACCGACCTCCCGCCCGGCCCGGACCGCCTGCCGCTGTTCATGTCGAACATCCTGCGCAAGAGCATGACCGTGCGCGGCTTCATCGTGTCCGACTTCTGGGATCAGGCCGGTGAGTTCTATCCGGCCGCGGCGCAGTGGATCGCCGAGGGCAAGCTGGTCTACCTCGAAGACGTCGTGGACGGCCTCGATCACACGGTGGAAGCGTTCCAGGGCCTGCTCACCGGCAAGAACCTGGGCAAGCTGGTCATCAAAGTGGCGGACTGAGGCCCTATTTCATGGCGGCGACATAGGGCCGCAGTCCCAGGGTGATGTCGACGCAGGCACCCAGCAGGACGTCCCGCTCCACCGAGTCGAGCGGGTGTTTCAGCCACAGCCGGGTGCCCAGGATCGGGATGGGCAGCGGCTGGCCCGCCCGATCCCACCAGAAGGATTCGTCGTAGAGGTCGCCGACGAGACGGCGCACGGTCCAGCCGCCGGCCGTGCGCACCACGTCGAGCCGGCCGGTCTCCGCGCCCATGCGGTCGAGCACCAGCATGCGGAACAGCTCGGGCGTGCGGGGTTCGTCGGGATCGGGCACGAAGTGGAAAAGCGTTCCCGCCGTGGACCCGACGGCCGTGGAGGTGTCGGCGCGCTGGATGGTGCCCAGCGCGGTTCCGTCCCCGCGGCTGAGCACGGTGGGTGCGGAGTCGCGGGACTCCACCCACACCACGGACCCGTCCGCGTAGGTGATGCGGTGCTTGCCGGTGCCGCCGTTCTTGAATCCGAACAGGATGGCCGCCTTCGCACCCAGCCCGTTGCCCGCACCCTGCACGCCGACCGCCAGCGGATCACCGGGCCCTGCGTTGAAGGTGATGCGCAGCGCGTTGTTCACCTTGTGCACGACCCGGCCCTCGATCATCGTCGAGCCGTCCTGCGGCGTTGACATCGCTCGATGGTAGGCCCGCGGGCACCGGTCCCGAGGGCCTTTCCGCCCGCCACGCCGAGCGCGGCGCGCCCGTCAGCTGGGGAAGCCGACCTTGGCGAGCGCGGTGGTCCAGTCGGTGGCGATGGCGACCTGGGCGTCGAGCAGCGCGACCTTGCCGCTGCAGACCAGGGTGTGCAGCTTGGACTCGACGCCGTCCTTGGGATTGTTGGGCCCGTTGCCGTTCTGGTGACCGGGTGACGGCGGTTCGACCCAGATATTGCGCGGGTCATTGGGATCGCCGCCCAGCTCCAGCGAGATCAGGTGGTCGTATTCGGCATCGCGCGGGTCGCCGTTGTAGCCGTAGGACTTGATGTTGGCGGCCTTCTCCGGATTGGTGATCGTGGTGTTGGGCCGAATCGAGGTCGTGTACCCCGATTTACAGATGGTGTCGGCCAGATTCGCCGCGCTCACTTTGGGATTCGTCGCGCCCGGGGTGCAGTTCGAGTCGGGCAGCGGCTGTTTGTCGGAGGTGTAGCGGTAGTGGCAGCTGCCGGGTGCGGGCTGGGCGGCCACGGTGTAGGTGCCCTGCGGCCCCGGGCCCACCGGGATCGTGCCGGCCTTCTCCTTGGGCGCGGGCTGTGGACCCACCTCCTGCGCCGGGGCGTTGGCCGGATGCTTGGCCTCTTCCTTCGAGCAACCCGCGATCAATCCCACGACCAACAGGGCCACGGCAAGCCCTTTGTGCGCCTTCATAACTTCCCCTGCTCGAGCCGGATAGCAGCCTAATTGTGCGTTACCACTTGGCGATCGGCCATCAACCACGACGACACACCGGGCAGAAACGCGGAAACTCGGGACCGGTCGGACAATACATACCGACCAGTTATGCTGCAGCGCATGGCAGCAGATCCGTCCGGCCGCACCGGCGCCCGACCCCGTGCTCTGGCCCTGTCGGGCCTGCTGCTCGGCATGGGCACTCTCCATTTCGTCGCCCCGAAGCCGTTCGACGCGTTGATACCACCCCAGTTGCCCGGCAAACCCCGTACCTACACCCAGGTTTCGGGCGCGGCCGAACTGACCGCGGGCGCACTGCTGGCGGTCCCCCGCACTCGCGGCCTCGGCGCCCGCCTCGCCGTGCTGGTCTTCCTCGCCGTCTTCCCAGGCAACCTGCAGATGGCCTACGAGTGGTGGAACAGCGACAAGCCCATGCCGCTGAAAATCGGTGCCCTGCTGCGCCTCCCGCTGCAGATCCCGCTGGTGACGACCGCGCGCAAGGTCTACCGCACCGCGCGGTGATCGACCGCAGCGGTCACGATTCACGAATCGGATTGGTCAGCAGCACATTCGAGTGCCGCTGCGTACACGCCCTGAGGAGTGGCGCCGACCGGGTCAGGCGAGGATGAAGCTCAGCTGTTCGGCGAAGCCGCCGCCCTGGCGCATCCACGAGTAGCCGAACCAAACGCCCGGGGTGACCTCGCGGATCTCGTCGTAGAGCTGCGGGGTCGGTGAGGGCGCGTAGTCGAGGATCCAGGCGGGGCCGCCGTCCACGACCGAGGGACCGGCGAAGACGTTCGCGGGCCACGCCTCGATCCCGGCGGTGAGCCGGTTGAGCAGATACCCGCCCGCGGGACCGGTGTAGAAGTCCTTGCCGATCCAGACCAGCGGCGTCCAGGACTGCATCTCGCGGGGCGAGGCGACCCAGCCGTCCTTCGCGCCGATCGGGACGTCCCCGCGCGGGGCATCCCGGTAGATCGCGTTCAGCTGCGCGGGGTTACATCTGAACCGCAAAGAGTCCACAGTTGCTGATGTGTTGTCGGAGAACAGAACACAACCGTTGCCGTAGTCCGCGCCGGCGTGGGCCAGCACCGGGACAGCCAGGACCAGCACCCCGAAACCGAGGGGGGCGAGGCATTTTATGAGGGCTTTTCGGAGAATCTCACCGCTAGTACCCATCACTGTCTCCATCGGGATGAAGCCCGACCCACCAGTGATCTTAGTTCGCGACAAAATAGCTGGTCCGAACCGATTCCGAACCGCAATCAGATCGATCCGCAGTTAACAGGAAATTGACAGCGTTCAGGTGGAAATGTCTCGAGGTTCGTGTCGATGTATTGAACTATGACCCCGATTCAGGCCCGCTCACCGCACGCTCGGTGGACTTGGATCGCGGCCGGCAGTTTCGTCGCCGTGATCTCCTTGGCAGTCCTGGGCGCCCCGCGCGCCCTGGCCACATCAAAGGATCAGGCCGGTCTCGGCCAGATACCCGAGACACCGCCGCCCACGACGACGCTCATTGCCCCGCATCCCATCTCGGTCACGGCCATCGCCCAGCAGATGCAGGCCGCCATCCAGGCCGCCTCGCCCGGCACCAGCGTCGGCATCGACGTGGTGGACACCACCACCGGTACGCCGATCGCCAGCCTCAATGCCGACCAGCAGTTCTACACCGCCTCGGTGGTCAAGCTGCTCATCGCGCTGGACACGCTGAAAAGCCAGAACTGGCAGCCGGATTCCGATACCGCGGACCAGATCACCCAGATGCTCTCGACCAGCGACGACGACATCGCCGACGTGTTGTGGGACAACGGCGGCAACGACGCCATCATCGACCGCACGGTGCGCGACATCGGCCTGACCGCCACCACCGCGCCCGACGATATCGCCCAGTGGGGCGAAACCCAGACCACGCCACGCGATGTCGTGTCGGTCTTCCACTACATCACCACGGAGATCCCGGCCTCGGCCCGCGATCTGATCCTCGGCGCGCTGCACAACACCTCCCAGACCGCCGCCGACGGCACCGACCAGTACTTCGGCATCCCCGACGCGCTGACCGGCGCGAGCTGGGCGGTCAAACAGGGCTGGATGGACCTGTACACCTCGACCACCCTCGACACCACCGGCCTGGTCGGTCCCTCCCCCGATCAGCCGTACCGCTACGCCGTGGTGGTGCTGTCCACCCAGCCCGCGGGCACCAGCTGGGCGGCGGCGGGCACGGCGCTCACGGCCGGGGTGCAGCTACTACACGCGGTGCTGAAGTAGCGCGCCGAGCCGTCGCCGTCGCTCAATCCAGCCACTGCCGCACTCGATTACGGGCGAGGCGGCGGGCGTGTTCGGGCGAGACCCGATCCGGTTCGGTGACCACGGCGATGGCCAGGCCGTCGAGCATGGCCAGCAGTTCGGTTGCGGCGTCCCGGGATTCGGCCTCGCGCGCGGGCGCGGACCGGGTCAGCACCCGGGTCAGCAGGTCCTCGGTCTCGCGCCACTGCTCGCGGTGCAGGGCGGCGATCTGCTGGTCGTGCGCGGCCCGCGCGACCAGGGCCAGCCACACCCGGGTCAGCCGATCGTCGGGTGTGGGCGGGAGCAGCAGCTCGGTGAGGCTGAGCAGCTGATCTCGTGGCGGGAACTCGGCCACACCCGAACGCAGGAACCGCTCCGCGGCCTGGGCGCGCACGTGATGCCAGGCGGCGAGCAGCAATTCGGTCTTGGTCGGGAAGTGGTACTGCACCGTGCCGATGGAAACCCCGGCCCGCGCGGCGAGATCGCGAATGCTGACGCCCTCGATGCCGGTCTCGGCGATGGCGTCGGCGAGGCGTTCCAGCAATTGACCACGCCGGTCGGTGGTTTCGGCGGGGCGACGGTCAGCCACGGCGTCCTCTCTGATTGCGTGCGGAGTAGTAGCGCCACGCCTGTCCGGCCAGCTTGCCCGCCAGCGCGACCGGTTCGGGACGCTGATCCGAGTTCGGGGCGCGGTCGGCCACGGCGGCCAGGAACAACAGCAGTATGCCGATGCCGCCGAGCCCGAAATACACCGCCTCGCCGAGCATGCCGACGATCAGGCGGGCCGATTCGTGCTCGTGGCCGGCGAGCCGGGGCATGATCAGCGAGGACTGGATCCGGAACGCCCCCTCGGCGAGCAGCCACGCGCACGCTCCCGCCACACTCGACCAACCCGCCGCGGGATGCCGTCGGGCCAGTGACAGGCCGAAGATCATGGTGCCCACGGCGAGCGCCGCGACCGCGATCTCGCTCGCGCCGAACAGCGTCGCCCCGTTCATCGCCGCACCGCCGTCCCCGCCTCGGAGTCCGCCGTGCGCCGATGCCGGGCGATGGCGACCAGCAGCAGCACCCAGGCCACGATCAGCAGCAGATTCCGCAGGGCGGCACCGACTTCCAGGTGCTCGCTCATGCCCTCGGCGTCCCCGCCGAGCCACAGGGTGCGCTCGGAGATCAGGGCCACGGCCGATCCGCCCAGCGCGATCACCGCGGCGGCCACCGCGTACGGAAAAGCCCCGCCGAGGCGGCGCCGGTAGTACACCGCCAGCGCCGCCCCGGCCGCCGGAGCCAAGAGCCCCAGCAGTTCGAACACTCGGAACATCTCGCCCACCCCTCATACGAATGTACGTTGGACTGACTATTTCAGAGCTCAGTGTGTCATACGCTCGTATGGTTTCCAAGGTGCCGACGGAGATCGCACACGCGGCGGCCGCTCGGCCGCCGCCCCGGGCTGCCACCGCTCGCGATCCCCTCGGGGCCACGCTGTCGTGCGCGTTCGAACCGAGCGGGCAATCCGTCGAGCGCCGAACAGTCTCCGGGTGGCCGCTCGGGCGGGTTACCGGGTCGCCGTCACGGTGTCGGCGGTGTCCAGGCGGTGGATCAGCGAGCCGGCCAACGGGCTGAACAGCTTGCTCGGCGCGAGCGCGGGGCGCGCGGTCGGAAGCGGCATCAGCGGGCTCAGCAACGAGCTGACCAGATAGTTGTGGCCGAAATGCAGTTCGACCGCGTCGAATCCCGCCTGTTCGGCGATCCGGACCGCGCCTCATCCGCCGGCGGCATGGCCGAGCCTCAGCCAGGACGCGAGTGGGCAAGCGGCAGGCAGGAAGGTGTCTCGACACCGTGTCGGGCGATACGCGTGCGGTGCGGTTAGGGTCAGCCGTCGGTTTCGACGTTCGATTCGAGAGAAGGGGCACGGCGTGGGCGATTCGGCATCGCAGTCGGCTGCCGCCCGGCCGGTGACGCTGCGGACCATCGCCCGCGAGTGGGGGCGCATCGGGTGCCTGGGCTTCGGTGGGCCGCCCGCGCACATCGCGCTGTTGCGGGAGCTGTGCGTCGAGCGGCGGGGATGGATCGGCGCGACCGAGTTCGAGGACGGCATCGCCGCGACCAACCTGCTGCCCGGACCGGCGTCGACGCAGCTGGCGATCTACACGGCGTGGCGGTTGCGCGGTACGGCCGGGGCGATGGTCGGCGGATTGTGTTTCATCGCACCGGGGTTGGCGCTGATCCTGGTGCTGGCCGCGGTGTTCCTGGCGGCCGACAGCCCGAGGTGGGTGCACGGCGCCGCCGCCGGGGCGGGGGCCGCGGTGGCCGCGGTGGCGGTGCACGCCGCCGTCGGGCTGATCCCCGCGAGCTGGGCGCGCGCCGGGACGCTGCGGGCGGCCCGGCTGCGCTGGATCGCCTATGCCGCACTGGGTCTCGCCGCCGCGGCCCCGCTCGGGCCGTGGCTGGTGCTGGTCCTGATCGGGACGGGCCTGCTGGAGGTGGCGATCCGGGTCGGGTTGCCCAGCCGTCCCGTGGCCGCCGTGCCGCTCGCCTCGGCGTCCGGGATCACCGCCGGGGGCCTGGCCGCGCTGGCGTGGGTGGCGTTCAAGGTGGGCGCGCTGTCGTACGGCGGCGGCTTCGTGATCATTCCGCTCATGCATGCCGACGCCGTCGGCCACTACCACTGGATGACCGACGGCCAGTTCCTCGATGCCGTTGCGCTGGGCCAGATCACGCCGGGACCGGTGGTGCAGACGGTGGCGGTGGTCGGCTACGCCGCGGCGGGCGTGCCGGGCGGATTGCTGGCCGCCGCGATCGCCTTCGCGCCCTCGTTCGTGTTCGTGCTGGCGGGCGGCCGCCACTTCGACCGGCTGCGGGCCGATCGGCGGGTGCAGGCGTTCCTCACCGGGGCGGGACCGGCGGTCATCGGGGCGATCGCCGGGTCCGCGATCCCGCTCACGCTTGCACTGCACCACCTTTGGCAGTTCGCGGTGCTGGGGGCGGCCGCGGCGTGGCTGCTGGCCGCGCGGCGCGCGGTGGTGAGCGCACTGCTCGGGGCCGGGCTGCTGGGGCTGGCGGCCGCGGTGGCGGGGTGGCCCGTCGGCTAGCCGTCAGACCGTGATGCCGAGGGCTCCGGCGACCGCGCGGGTGAGGTGATCGGTCACCTCGGCGTTGGTCCAGCCGCGGTGTTCGGTGAGGTCGTAGACGACGCGTTCGTCGAAGATGGTGATCCACAGCAGCACCGCGTAGGTGAGGTCGTACTCGGTGGTCTTGCCTTGCAGGGCAAGCGAGTTCAACACCCCGGCCAGCATGTCGTGCAGGGCGGTGATGGATTCGTCTCCGGCGGTGAGGCGTTCGATGAAGCCCTTCGAGCTGCGGATGTAGCGGACCGCGGGGCCCCACTGCGCGGCCTGGTCCACCCAGGTGCGGCAGCAGCGGTGGAAGCGGTCGACCGGGTCGGGCCCGGCGTCGACCGCGGCGAGCGCGTCGACCAGTTGCTCGATGGCCCGGCGATGGAAGGCCTGCAGCGCGTCCTGCGGGGTCGGGAAATGCCGGTAGGCGGTCGCGACTCCCACGCCCGCCTCGGTGGCGAGCTCGGGGATGGAGAAACCGATCCGGCCGGTGCGCAACAGGCTCTGGACCGCGTCGACCAGCAGCACTCGGCTGCGCTGGGCGTCACTGCGGGTGTTCACGGGCACGCCTCCATCCTGCGCGAACAGCGGTCATGATCGTCGCGCGGCACTCGAGTAGAGAAGTTCTTCTCAGTTTCGTATTCTCTAACAGAGAAGATCTCCTCACTTAGGAGGCCGCGATGCGGACAGCCGCGCCGGGTGCGTTGCTGGTGCTGATCATGGCGCAGCCGAACATGGCGACCGGGATGATGCCGTACTACCGGCACGCCTGGACGCTCGCGCCGCTGCTCATCACGGCGATCTTCGCCGCCTACCTGTTCGCGCTCACCCCCACGCTGTCGCTGCTGGGCACGCCGCCCTCACGGCGGTCCTGGTGGTGGCGCATCGGCGCGGGCAGCGGATTCGGCGTCGCCGCGGATGCGGCCATGGCCGTGGCGCATTCGCCGTGGCCGGTGGTCGTGGCGCGGGTCTGCGCCGGAGTGTCGGTGGGGCTGGTGACCGGATCACTGGCCGGATTGATCCTCGAGCGCAAGGGCGAAGGCGGGCGCACGGCCATGGCGGTCGCGACCGTGCTGGGCTCGGCGCTGGGGACGATCGCGGCCGCGGTCGTCGCGCAGTACCTGCCCGCGCCCGGGGTGACGGTGTACCTCGCGCATGCCGCGCTGCTCGCGGTGGTCGCCGTGGCGGTCCTCGGTGACCGAGCGGTCCGACCGGCTTCCCAGGGCCGGACCGGCGCGCCCGCGCCGACCGCCTTCGAGCCGCCGATCGTCGGATACCTCAGTGGAATTGCCGCGTGGGTGTCCGCGGGTCTGGTGGTCGCACTGCTGCCGAGTTACGGCGCGGAACTGCTGGGCACCACGAACCTCGCGATATTGGCCCTGCCGGTGACGCTCTACCTGGTGACCGCCTGGCTGGCGCAGCGCGCGATACCGCCGAACAGACTTGCCGCCGAGCCGGTTTCGGCACAGTGGATCATCATCGCCGGTGTCGCGCTGGGCGCGGCCGTGTCCTGGATACCGAACCTGGCGCTGTTGTTGTGCGCGGGCGCGGTGGCCGGCTGCGGACAGGGCCTCGCCTATCGCGCCGGGCTCCGGATCGTCAGCGCCACAACACCTCCCGACCAGCATGCCCGGTCCGCATCCCGCTTCGCGGGCGTGGCCTACGCGTGCGCCGCCGTCTCGACGCTCGCGCTCGGGGCCATCGCCACGGTCGCGTCCATGCGCGACGCCGTGCTCGCGGCCGCGGCCGTCCTCGTCCTGGCGGCCACGGCCACCACAGTCGTCCGCCGGCGCGCAACGGCGCGCGCCGCGGACTCCCTTCCCGCTCAGCAGATCTCGACAACCGCATAATTTCACCGACCGTCATATTCGAAAACTGAAAACACCCACCGTTATTTCCGCGCGCCAATTGCCGAACGCGCGCAATTACGCACGCCCGCCGACAATTTCAGAATCGCCACATCCGAATTCAACGAAACGAAGTCGTTACGCGAGTTCACCGGCACATAAACTCCAACCATTTCACTGGAATACATCAGCTTCAAAGACATTCTCTCCGAATGGATTCCAGCAATGGCAACACAAACACTCACCCGCAGTCTCGGTCGTGTGGATCTCATCGCCATGGGGGTCGGCACCATCGTCGGCGCGGGCATCTTCGTCACCACCGGCGTCGCCGCCGCGACCAAGGCGGGTCCGGCCATCGTCCTGTCGTTCGTGCTGGCCGGGGCCATCTGCGCGCTGGTGGCGCTGTGCTACAGCGAACTCGCCTCCATGACACCGCAGTCCGGCAGCGCCTACACCTACACCCGCGGCACGCTCGGCGAGGTGCCCGCGTTCCTGGTCGGCTGGAATCTGCTGCTCGAATACGCGGTGGCGGCTTCGGCCATCGCCATCGGCTGGTCCGGATTGTTCGGAGCGACCCTGAATTCACTGTTCGGAGTGACGCTGCCCAAAGCGATTTCCGCCGGGCCGAGCGACGGCGGCGTCATCAATCTGCCCGCGGTCCTGATTGTCGCCGTACTGGTCAGCGTCCTGGTGCTGGAGGTCAAACTCACCGCCGTCGTGGTGAAAACTCTGGTGGCCCTGACCATCGGCGTTCTCATTCTCGTGGTCGCGGTCGGCGCACCGCATCTGCATCCCGGAAACTGGTCACCGTTCCTGCCGTTCGGCGTGCACGGCATCGCCGCCGGGGCGGCGCTGGCCTTCTTCGCCTACCTCGGTTTCGACGTCGTCGCCACCTCCGCCGAGGAGACCCGCGATCCGCGCCGTGATCTGCCCTGGGGCATCATCGGCTCGGTCGTCATCGCCACCGGCCTGTATGTGGCCGTGAGCGCCGTATTGACCGGTGTCGCACCGTATTCCACCCTCGGCAATGCCGCGCCGGTGGCGACCGCGCTGGCGGCGGTGGGGGCCGGATGGATCGGCAAGGTCATCCTGGTCGCCTCGGTGATCGCGCTGACCAAGGGCCTGCTCATGGTCTGCTACGGCCCGACCCGGCTGGTGTTCGCGATGGCCCGCGACGGCATGGTCCCGAAGGCGCTGTGTCACACCGGCTCCCGGGGCACCCCGGTACGGCTGAGCCTGCTGCTGGGCGCGGTCGTCGCCGTGGTCGCGGGGCTGTTGCCCATCGGCACGGTGGCCGAACTGGTCAATATCGGCGCGCTGTTCGCCTTCGTGATCGTGGCCCTGGGCGTGCTGCTCCTGCGCCGCACCGCCCCCGACCGCCCGCGCCCCTTCCGGGTCCCGTTCCTGCCCGCCGTGGCCGTCTGCGCCATCGCCGGATGTATCTGGCTGGCAACCACATTCGAGGCGCTGACCTGGCTGCGTTTCGTGATCTGGAGTGCTGCCGGACTGGCGCTGTACCTCTTCTACGGCCGCCGCCACGCAACCTCGGTGCTGGAAGCCTCGGCAACGACTCCGTCCGAGCCCGCGATGTCGCCGACGCCCGCTGCCCCTGACGCCGCCCTGCCCGACACCGCCGCTCTGCCCGCGGGAGGTGTGGCGTGACCGCTCAGCCGGACAGCCGCAATCTTGCCCACGTCGATTTCGGTGGCTCCGATGAGCTCCACCGCGCCGCACCCGATCTGCCGGAGACACCCGCCCCGTCCACCGTTCCCGCCGGAGGTGCCGCGTGACCGCGCAACTGGACAGCTTCTATCCCACTCGCGTCGACTTCGGCACGCTGGACGAGATCCATCGCGCCGCCGCGGCCGCCCTGCCCGCCGAGGTGCTGGATTTCGTGGAGGGCGGGGCGGGTAAGGAGATCACGCTGCGGGAGAACCGGGCGGCGTTCGATCGGTGGCGGATCCTGCCCGCGCCGATGAGCGGGGTGGGCGCGCCCTCCACTCGCACCGAGTTTCTCGGAATGCCCTTGGCGACACCGATTCTCACCGCGCCGTTCGGTGGTGACGCACTGTTCCACGCCGAGGGGCATCCGGCCGTGGCCCGGGCCGCGCAGGCCCGGGGAGCGCTGTCCGTCGTGCCGGAGGCGGGTAGTTTCTCCTATCAGCGGGTGCGGGCGGCCGCGCCGGAGGCCGCCCGCATCGCGCAGGTCCATCCCTTCGGGCACGCGGCCATGGTGGCCGAGCGGGCGGCCCGGCTGGGCTACGAGGCGCTGTGCGTCACCCTGGACTGCCCGGTCGGCGGTTTCCGCACCCGCAATATGGCCAACCGCTTCGACCCGGACCAGCGGCATTTCGCGGGCAATCTGACCGGCGCGGACGGTGCGCCCGGGGTGGCGGAGGTGTTCGGGCAGCTGCTCAAACGCGGCGGCATGGTGTGGGATTGGGCCGAGCTGGCCATCGCCGCCACCGGGTTCGGCCTGCCCTGGATCGCCAAGGGCGTGCTCACCCCCGCCACCGCCGAACGGGCGCTGGCCATCGGCGCGAGCGCGCTGGTGGTGTCCAATCACGGTGGGCGGCAGGTGGATCCGGCTCCGGCCAGCCTGGACATGCTGCCCGCCATCCGCGCGGCCGTCGGCCCGGAGGTGCCCATCCTGCTGGACAGCGGCATTCGCACCGGCAGCGATGTGTTCCTGGCGCTGGCGCTGGGCGCGGACGCGGTGATCATCGGCCGCGCCGCCATCTACGGGCTGGCCGCGGCCGGACAGGCCGGGGTGGATCGGGTGCTGGAGTTGCTCACCGAGGAACTGCGCACCCTGATGATCCTGGCCGGTACGCCCTCGATCGCCGCGATCGATCGCTCCCGGATCCAGCGGGCCGCATGAGCGCGTTCCCCTCGGCCCGCAGCGCTTCCGGCCTGGTCTTCACCTCCGGCCTGGCCGCCCTCGACCCCGACACCCTGACCGTTCTCGCCGACACCTTCGAAGGCCAGGCCGAGGAGGTGTTCCGTCAGCTCGACGCCGCCCTGCGCGCGGCGGGCAGCAGCCGCGACCGGGTGCTGCGACTGGACTGCTATCTCTCGGACCGCCGCTGGTTCCCGGCCTGGAACACCGCCTTCCGCACCTACTTCCCGACGGCCGCACCGGCGCGGATCACCACCGTCACCACCCTGCCCATCGACGGGCTGCTCATCGAAATCCAGGCGATCGCCGTCGCCACCGCTCAGGAAGATCGATCATGACCGCAGTCACCCCGCTCGTCCATCCGCACTCCGCCATCGGTGATTTCACGATTCGAGACGTCATCGAGGGCCAGACCGCCGGCCAGCTCATCGTCGCCGCCGACGACTGGGGGTGGTGGACCACCCTGCTGGGCGGCAACACCATCGCGCCCACCACCGGCATTCAGCACACCGTCGCCGAGGGGCTGGTGCGCGCCGGATTCCTCGTCCGGCGCGGGCACCGCTACCAGCTCACCCACACCGGGCACGACGTCGGCAAGAACCGCGGCTTCGTGCGGGTCGCGGTGCGCGGCTGGGAGCCCACCTTCCGGCAGCTGTCGGACAGTCCGCATCGCGAATACATTCCCGCCGCCACCGAACCCGGGGAGGTGGCCCGGGGCTGCACCGATATCGCACGGCGGCGGCCGGAGATCTTCGAGGCCATCGGGCATGCCATCGCGACCGGAGAACCCGGCTGCACCATCGATCTCGGCTGCGCGGACGCCGGTCGGGTGACGGCGCTGGCCGGGATCGCCGAACGGGAGCGCTTCCTCGGCGTGGACATCGAGGACGGCGTGATCGCCGCGGCCACCGCGGAACTCGACGCGCGCGGCCTCGGGGAACGCATCACCCTGCTGGCGGGCTCGGTCCAGCCCGAACCGACGCCACCGGCCTGGCTGGCCGAGGTCGATCGCGACACCGTCACCACCGCCATGTCCTTCTTCCTGCTGCACCAATTGGCCAGTGACGGTGACGGTATCGCCGCGGTCCTGCGCGGCTGGATGGACTGGTTCCCCAACCTGCGACGGCTGGTGATCGGTGACGGCTACCTGCTCGAAGCCCCCTCGTGGACCCAGCAGCCGTGGTTCTCTCCCACCTACGAGATCTATCACGCGGTCACCGGAGTGCGCCTGTGGACGCGGCACGAATACGAGCAGGCCTTCGCCGACCTCGGCTGGATCGTGCGCCGCCGCCTCGAGGACCACACCATGCTGGTGACCACCATCCTCGAGCTCCCCCGCCTCTCCGGGCCTTCAGCGGACGGCTGAGAGCCGTCACATTTGGCAACCCGTGCCGGCGGTTGGGTGGCGAACCGATTTGGGGGTGCCCGGGGAGTTACCCCAACCGTCGCGTGATCAGTTGTCGCCTTAGCGCCTTGGCATACGAAGACCAGCGCGCTTGTGGGCAGAGGCGGTTCCGCAAGGGGGAGTTCGGTTAGGGTGAAAGTTGTTCACTGTGCGGCTGGAACCGGCTCGGCCCCTCTCGCTCAGCGAGAGGAGTGTGATCGATGGAGCTTTCCCCGATACTCGAGGCCGCGAATCGCCTGGTCGTGGTGTCGCCCCATTTCGATGACGCGGTGCTGTCGGTGGGCGGGTTGATCGCGGCCCGGGCGGGTCGGGGACAAGTGGTCGAGGTGCTCACGGTCTTCTCTGCGGCGGGGACCGCTGCCGAGGGTGGGAGGCGGCAGAAAGCGTTCTCGGACTACGCGTCTCGGGTGGGTGAGGACGATCGGGCGCTGTCGGTGCTCGGGGCGCGGCCCAGGCGGCTGGGTTTGTTCGAACGGCTGTTCCGGGATCCGCCGCCGCGCGGTCCGCTGTCGTTGTTCCGGACCTCCGAGGATCTGGCGCGGGGAGCGTATGCCGAGACCGTTCGGCGCGCGATCGCGCGATTGCTGGATTCCGGTGACACGGTCGTGCTGGCCCCGCTGGGCATCGGCAACCACGTGGATCACGTGATCGTCGCGGTGGGTGCGCTGTGGACCGTCCGAGACCGAGCCGACCCGGGGCCCGGTGCGCGAATCCTGTTCTACGAGGACTTCAACGCGATGTCGGAGCATAATCGCCGCCGCCATCCCGTCTCCCGGTTGCGCCCCTTCCCGTACCGGTCCGCGCCCGGATGGGCGAGCCCGCGCACCGGCGTCGAGCTGGAAGCGATGTCGCTGCTGGCGCGGGGACCGGACGCGACCGCGTTGGCCGAGGTCCCGGTCGGGCGTGGATCGTGGAGCATGTCGGCGTTTCCGGTCGGCTCGGTCGAAGGGCTCAAGCTGCGAGCCGTCGGCGAATATCGCACGCAGACAAAGGCTCTCGGCGGTGAATCCGGGGTGCGGGAGATCCTGAGGCGGGCGCACGCGGTGCGCGGCGGCGAACCCATCTGGCGCTTCCAGCCGAACGCGACGGGGACGCCATGAGATGGATCGCGACAGTGGCGCTCGTGTTCGCCACGATGATCGGCGCACCGGCCGCCCGGGCCGAGAGTGCCGCGCGCATAGACCACATCGTCCGCGTCACCGATCGCTGGCTGCAGGTGTTCGTCCGCTCCCCCGCCATGGCGGGCACCGTGCAGGTCGATGTCCTGCTCCCGCGGCACCGCGACGCGCCACGACCGACCGTCTATCTCCTCGAAGGCATCGACTCCGCCCGCCCGGACCAGAACGACTGGACCTTCCAGGGCGGCGCGGTCGAATTCTTCGCCGACAAGAACGTGAACGTGGTGCTCCCGGTGGGCGGCGCGGGCAGCTACTACACCGATTGGCAGCGCGACGATCCCGTTCGCGGACACCAGAAGTGGGAGACCCTGCTCACCCGGGAACTGCCGCCGCTGCTGAACACCCGATTCGACGGCAACGGCCGCAACGCCGTCCTCGGCATCTCCATGGGCGCGCAGGCCGCCATGATGCTCGCCGAACGGTCGGGCGACCTCTACGCGGGCGTGGCCGCGCTGAGCGGATGCTTCAACACCTCCGACGCGATCGGCCAAGCCGAACTGCGCTACATCGTCGGCACCGACGGTTCGGACCCGGACGCCATGTGGGGACCGTCAACCGACTCCGACTGGGCCGCACACGATGTGCTCACCCACGCCGACCGCCTCACCGGCAAGTCCCTCTACCTCTACGCCGCGTCGGGCCTCCCCGGCGAGCACGAGAACGCGACGACCCCCGACCTCCCGGATGTCGTATTCGAGGGCGGCGCAATCGAATTCGGCACCCGCCTGTGCACCGACCTGCTGCGCGAAAACCTGCGGACCCTGGGCATCCCCGCCACCTACGACCTCACCCCGGCGGGCACCCACAGCTGGCCCTACTGGCGCGACCATCTCGCCACCGCCTGGCCGGTGCTCGCCGCCGCCTTGAGTCCTTGAGTCCTCGAGCCGAAGTCATCAGTACGTCATCGAGTCGAAATCGTCGGGGAGAAAGCGAGTTTCAGGGTGCGAGTGTTGTTCGTCGCCACCCCGCTGATCGGCCACGCCTTCCCGATGCTGCCGCTGGCCCTGCGGCTGCGGGCGGCCGGGCACGAGGTGGTGTTCGGGTCGGGGGACGAGGTGGTGACCGTGTTGGGTGAGCGGTTGCCGATGGTGACCGTCGCGGATCCGATGAGTGTGCGGGTTCCGATCCGGGCCTTGGCGTTGCATCCCATCGCCGCCCGCAATGCGATCGCCGGGTCGGCGGATCCGGCGGTCGCGGCACGGGTCTTCGAATCGGTGAACGATCGGATGGCTGCGCGGGTGTCGGCGCTGGTCGAGCGGTTCGCGCCGGACCTGATCGTGCACGAGCCCTTCGCGGCGGTCGCGGCCATCGCGGGCGATCGCCGGAAAATCCCTGCGGTGCTGCACAATATCGGCCTCGATCACGGTGAGCTGGTGTGCGCTCGGCTGCTCGAGCGGCTGGGCGCGCCGGGGGTGCGCGACGCCGCGGCCCTGAGCATCGCCCCGCCCAGCATCGTCTCGATTCCGGGCTGGCCCATGCGGTATGTGCCCTTCTCCACTCCGGGCCCGCCCATGCCCGAGTGGCTGACCGCTCCCGCCGACCGACCGCGAATCCTGGTCACGCGCAGCACCATGCTGGGTGACCGCGCGACCCCGTTCCTCACCTCGGTGCTGCGCGCGGCCCCCGAGGTGGACGCGGAGTTCGTCATCGTGCGGCCGGATCAGGGGGTCACCCGCCATCCGGCCCTGCCCGCCAATATCCGCACCGTCGGCTGGACCGTGCTGAGCGAGGCCCTGCGCACCTGCACCGCCATGATCAATCACGGTGGCGCGGGCTCGGTGTACGCCGCCCTCGGCGCCGGTCTCCCCCAGATTCTCACCCCCGACACCGGCGACCGCGGCTGGAACGCCCAGCTGATCGACGCCCGCGGCTGCGGCCTGGCGGTCCCGCCCCGCCGCATCGGCGCCGGCCACATCACGCGGCTGATCAACGACGCGAACCTGGCCGTCGCCGCCCGCGAGGTCGCCGCCGAGATGGCGGCCATGCCGAGCATCGATGACATTGCAACGAAGTTGGTGGCGCTCGCGGGGTAGGCTGCGCGGGTTCAATCGATGTTGAAGGAGAGTTCGTGGGTAAAAACAGCCGTCTCGCTTCGGGTTTCGGAGTGATGGCCGCAGGGGTGGCGTTGCTGGTGGGGGCGGCTACCGGGGTGGCCGGGGCGGAGCGGGCGCTCACGGCACAGGAACAGGTGTTCGTGAGCTACCTGCAGGCGCACGGTGAGCTACTGCAGGACCAGGATCAGCAGCTGGCGGCGATCGATGTCGGCAAGACCGATTGCACCGCGCTCGCGTCGGGCATCACCAAGGAGCAGCTGTCCGAACAGCTTCCGGGTGGGGCGGCCGAGAAGGAGGAGGCCCTGCTGTTCCTCGACGCGGCCACGGCCGCCGGGAGCCTGTGCGGCTGAGCCGGTGTCGTAGGAAGCTTGCGGGCGCTGCCGGATCGGGCGGCGCCCGCAGTTTTTTCACCGATGATCTCTCCTATCTGATTGCGTAACTTGTTAATTGCATACCTTGCGGAATTGTTCAGCAAACCTCGTACCGCGCCGGCCGGGCGGGCGTAGCGTCACCGCTCGCGAGAACCCGTCACGGCGCAGGAGAGGACATTCCATGGCGGACTTGGAAGTTGCACTCAAGGACATGATGATGCTGGACGGCGCGCTCGGTGCCGCCGTCGTCGACTATGGCAGCGGTATGCCGCTGGGCATGCTGGGCGGTACCAAGACTCTCGATATGGAGATCGCGGCCGCCGGCAATACCGAGGTGGTGCGGGCGAAATTGCGCACCATGGAGCAGCTCGGGCTCAACGAGGAGATCGAGGACATCCTCATCTCGCTCACCAACCAGTACCACCTGGTGCGCCCGCTGCGGGGGCGGCGCTCGCGAGGGCTGTTCCTGTATGTCGCGCTGGACCGGGCGCGCGGAAATCTGGCGCTGGCCCGGCATCGGCTCAAGGACATCGAGGAGAGCCTCGAGGTCTGAGGGCCGCGTTCGACATGATTCGGCTCGCGGTGTCGTATTCGCGGTAGCCCGTTCGTGTAGAGGATGAACCCGGCGATCCGGCCGGGCACATCCAAGGAGCGAACATGGGCAGGATCGTCGCGGTCGTCAACCTCACTCTCGACGGCGTCATGCAGGCGCCGGGCCGGGCCGACGAGGACACGCGGGGCGGATTCACCGGCGGCGGATGGGCGCATCGCTACGCCGATCCGGTGCAGGGGCGGGTCGTGGGCGCGCACATGGCCGCGCACGCGCACAGTGCCCTGCTGTTCGGTCGGCGCACCTATCAGGATTTCCACGGGTTCTGGCCGCACCAGACCGACAGCCCCTTCACCGAGGTGCTGGACAAGGCGGAGAAGTTCGTCGCCTCCCGCACCCTCACCGCGCCGCTGCCCTGGCAGAACTCGGTTCTGCTGGGCGGCGACGCGGTTTCGGCCGTGCGGACGCTGCGGGCGCACGGTTCGGAGGTGCTGGTCACCGACGGGCCGTACGCCGAGAGCAAGGAGCACATCGGCGGATTCACCGTGCTCGAGGCCGCCGATCTCGACGAGGCCCTGGACTGGGGCAAGCGAATGGCGGTCGTCATCGGCCTGCCCATCGAGGTCCGGCCGATACAGGACCGCTGAGATGGCCTCGGGCGCTGTCGATGTGGCGGCCGTCGAAGCGGTCTTCACCGCGCACTACGGTCGTGCCGTGGCCAGCCTGATCCGCGACGCCCGCATCCCCTACCGGGTTCCCGCCGACGCCGATCTGCCCGAGCGCCTGGACGCCGTGCCGGCGGGTCATCTACCTGATCTTCACCGAGGGCTACACCGCCACCGCGGGAGACCGACTGACCCGGACGGAGCTGTGCGCCGAGGCGATCCGCCCGGGCCCGGGTGCTCGCCGAACTCATGCCCGACGAGCCCGAGGCCGAGGGCCTGCTCGCGCTGCTGATCCTCACCGAATCACGCCGCGCCGCACGCACTTCCGCGGATGGCGAGCTGATCCCGCTCCCCGTTCGGGACCGCACCCGCTGGGACGCGGCGCTGATCGCCGAGGGCCACGCCCTGGTCCGCGAGTGCCTACGCCGAAATCACCCCGGCCCCTACCAGATCCAGGCCGCCATTCAGGCCGTCCACACCGATGCCCGCACCGCAGCCGCCACCGACTGGCCCCAGATCCTCGCCCTCTACGACCAGCTCGCGGCTCTGACCCCCAACCCGATGGTGCTGCTCAACCGCGCGGTGGCCCTGGCCGAAGTCTCCGGCCCCGCAACAGCTCTCGCAGAATTGGTGACCCTCCCACTGGAGGACCACCATCTGTTCCACGCCATCCGTGCCGATCTGCTCCGCCGCCTGGGCCGCGAGGCCGAGGCGGCCGCGGCCTACGAGCGGGCCATCGCCCTCACTACGAATGGCCCGGAACGGGAGTTCCTGCGCGCTCGCGCCGAGTCGCTGGGAGAGTCGAGCCTCGGCCGGGGCCGGTGACCTCGATCGTCGCGGCCGCGGCGACCAGGAACGGGACGGCGTAGGACAGCATGGAGCCGATGCCGACCGAGGTCGCCATGGCGAGGGCGAAGGTGGTCAGTACCAATGTCATTGCCGCCGCGACGTAGTGGGTCCGGAATCCGACGATCATGCCGAGACCCAGCGTGAGTTCGGCGACGGTGGCGGCAGCCGCGGCGACGGCCGCCGAGGCAGCCAGCGCGATCATCGGCGGGGCGGGTACGTCCTATCTCAGTGGGCCGGCGCAGTCCACGGGTGTCATGCGTATCGAGTGATTCGGTTCGGTGATCTCGGACAGCGAATCCCGTTTGGTTGCTACGCTTTCAAGGTCGCGGCGATTTCGCAGTCATCAGCACTCACTTGATCGGTACCCGTGCTCTGCCATGCCTGCAGAACACCGAGGGGAGAACGCTCATGCCGTTGCCAACCGAACCCATCGGAAGCATTCCGCGACCCGCACAGCTGCTGAACGGTATTCAGGAACACGCCGCCGGGCGCATCGACGACGATGCCCTCGCCGAGCTCTACGACACCGCGGTGCGCGAGACCATCGGGCAGCTGGAGTCGCTCGGGTCACCCGTCGTCACCGACGGTGAGCAGAGCAAACCGAGTTTCGCGACCTACCCGCTCGCCGGCGCGACGAATCTGAGTCCAGAGGGCGTGGTGATTCCCTTCGCGGACGGCCACATTCGGCAGCTGCCGACGCTCACGGCGGGGCCGTTCCGCTACGGCGCCTTCGCCGAGTCCTATCTCGCCGCCGCCCAGAAGTACGCGACGGTGCCGGTCAAACAGGCGGTCATCGCGGCGTCGGCGCTGAGCCTGCTCTATCCCGCCGACGGAATCGCCGGATACTCACGCGAGCAGTTCCTCTCCGACCTGGTCGACAACGCGGAGGCCGATATCCGCCGCGCGCTCGACGCGGGCGCGCATTCGGTCCAGCTCGACTTCACCGAGGGCCGCCTGTCCCTCAAGCTCGATCCGTCCGGCGGCGTGCTGGATTCGTTCGTCGAGTTGAACAACCGTGTGCTGGACCGCTTCTCCCCGCAGGAGCGCCGGCGCATCGGCATCCATACCTGCCCCGGCGGCGACCAGGACTCGACCCACAGTCTCGACATCGACTACGCGGACTTGCTTCCGAAGCTGTTCACCATGCACGCCGGCACCTTCTACGTACAGCTGGCCAGCGAATCCGACCCCGACCGCGTGCTTCGCCTGATCGCCGACCACTTGCCTTCGGACGCACGCGTTTTCATCGGTGTCATCGACCCGATCGACCCCGTCGTGGAGACCCCCGAGCAGGTCCGCGACCGCATCCTCACCGCGGCCCGCCATATCCCCGTCGACCGCCTCGGCACCTGCGACGACTGCGGCTTCTCTCCTTTCGGCGACGACGTCTCCACCTCCCGTGACACCGCCTTCGCCAAGATCCGGGCGCGCGTCGAAGGCACCGCCGCCGCCTCCACCCAGCTCGGCCTCTAGCGCCGACCTGGAATCCCGCCCCGCCGAGCTCAGCGGTCGGTGAGGCGGGATTTCAGGAAGGGGGCGAGGTGGCGGGCATTGTCGGGGTTGAGCATGCCCGTGTGCCATTCGTCGGTGGAGATCTGGTCGATGCGGCCGGTGATGTAGGGACGCCAGGTGTCGGCGAGGCGGGAGCGGCCGGATTCGCGGGCGGCGGTGAAGAGCAGGGCGTCACCGGTGAAGCGGCCGGGCCGGTACGGCAGCGGGTGGGAGAAGCTCTCGAGGACCCGCTGAACCTGTTGGGGCGTGAGCATTCCGGTGCCACCGATGCGGTCGGCGAGCAGAGCGTAGAACTCGTCGAGATCGTCGATCTCGGGGATCTCGTCCAGGTTCAGGGCGTCCTGCCAGCCGCCCAGGATGCGGGCGACCGAGGCCGCGACGTCCTGTTGCGTCGGTTCGCGGGTCTCGTGGACGACGTTCTCCGGAATGGCGTCGACCAAGGCCAGCAGACCGACCGAGTGGCCGAGTTCCTGTAGCCGCACGGCCATGGCGTGGGCGATCTGGCCGCCCAGCGACCAGCCCAGCAGGTTGTAGGTGGCGCCGGGGAAGCGGTCGAGGATTTCGCGGACGTAGCGATCCGCGTAGGCCGCAACGGATTCCGATCGGGGCTCGTCGGCGACGATGTAGGGATCCTGGAGCCCGTAGACGGGCCGGTCGGGATCCAGTTGTGCCACCAGCGAGCCGTAGACCCAGGCGAGGCCACCGCCGGGATGGACGCAGATCAGCGGAGGCCGGGTGCCCGAGGACCGCAAGGGGGTCAGCACACCCAGTGAGATGTCCAGGTGCTGTGACCCGTTCTCCAGGGTGCGGGCGAGCGCGGCCGGGGTGGCGTCGGAGAACAGCTGCCCGAATTGCAGCCGGCCGCCACCGCGAGCGCGCACCAGCGAGACGACCTGCACCGCGGTGAGCGAAGTGCCGCCGAGGGCGAAGAAATCGTCGTCGGCGCCGACCTTTTCGACGCCGAGCACTTCGGCGAACACGTCGGCGACGAGTTGTTCGAGTCGGGTGCCCGGGGATCGGAACCGCCGGGGCGCGGACTCGGCCGCCGGCAGTGCGCGGCGATCGATCTTCCCGGTGGGGGTCAAAGGCAGTTCGTCGAGGACCATCACCACGTCGGGCACCATGTATCCCGGGAGGCGTTCGGCCACCGACCGGCGAATGTGCGCCGGGTCGACCACCGAACCCGCCTCGGGTACGACGTAGCTCACCAATCGGGTTGCGGTCCCGGAGCTTTCGCCCTCGTCCGCGACGACCGCCACCGCCTCCGCGATGCCCGCCGTCGCGGTCAAGGCCGCCTCGACCTCGCCGAGTTCGAGGCGTTGTCCGCGCACCTTCACCTGGAAGTCGGAGCGGCCCACGAACATCAGGGCACCCGAGCCGGAAGCCGACTCCGTCCACCGCACCAGGTCGCCCGTGCGATAGAGCCGCTCCCCCGGCGCGCCAACGGGATTCGCCACGAAGCGCGCTGCCGTCAGCCCCGCTCGATCCCGGTATCCCCGCGCCAGACCCGCACCGGAGAGATACAGCTCGCCGACCACACCCACCGGCACCGGCCGCAACCACGCATCCAGCACCAGCACACCGATACCGTCGATGCCGGTGCCGAGTTCGAGCGGATCCCCATCGCAGAGTTCGCGACTGATCATCGTGATGATCGTGGTCTCGGTCGGACCATACGTATTGAAGAAGCGGCGCTCGTTTCGCGCGTCGGTGCGCGACCAGCGCGTCACCAGGCGCGGTGAGTAGCCTTCGCCACCCACGGTCAGCACGCGCAGGTCGTCGAGCCCTTCGGGATCGAGTGAGGCCACCACCGACGGGGTCAGGAAGGCGTGGCTGATGCGCTGTTCCCGCAGCAGCGCGGTCAGCGCCGGACCACCGTAGGCATCGGCCGGGGCGAGAACCAGGGCCGCACCGACTGGGACCGCGAGCAGAAGCTCGAGCATCGACGCATCGAAAACGCGTGCGGCTACGCCCAATACCCGGGCTTCCGCGGTGACCGCGTAGTCGCGCTGCTGAGCCGCGGCGACCGCCGCCAATCCGGCGTGGGTGACCGTGACTCCCTTGGGCACTCCCGTCGAACCGGAGGTGTAGACGACATACGCCACACCGAGCGGGCGCACAGCTGCCCTCTCGACCTTCCCTGTGTATCCGAGGGATTTGTCGCTCTGAGAGTCGAGCAGCAGCCAGGACATGCCGTCCCGCGGCAGCGCCTCGGCGTAGCGCTCGACCGTAATACCCAGCAGCACACCGGAATCGATACACATGAACTGGTTGCGATCGAGCGGATGCGCCGGATCCAGGGACAGGAATCCGGCTCCGGTCTTGGTGATCGCCCAGACCGCGAGCACCCATTCCAGTGTGCGAGGCAGCGCGATCGCGACCACCGTTTCCGGCCTCGCGCCCTGCTCGATCAGCCGGTGCGCCAGCCGGTTCGAGCGTTCGTCGAGTTCGCGGTAGGAGATCCGGCGCGCACCGTCGATGACCGCGTCACCGTCCGGATTCGCGGCCACCGCGGCGGCCAGCAAGTCCGGCAGTGTGACAACCGCGGCGGGCTCGACGCGGTCGACCCGGCCCCATTCGCGCAGGACCCGCTCGCGTTCCCGCGCGGACAGCACATCGATGTCGCGCACCGGAATCGACGGGTTCTCGGCGACGGCGGCCAGCACGCGGCCCAGCCTTTGGGACAGCCGCGCGATGGTGGCGGCGTCGAAAAGGTCGGTGGCGTAGCTCATTCCGACCGGAATCGCGCCTCGTTCATCGGGTGTGTCGGTGAGGGTCAGGGTCAGGTCGAAACGTTCGACCCCGATATCGGCGCCGGAGGTGGACACCGCGACCCCGGGCAGCTCGACGTGCACCTCGTCGAGATTGTGGAACCCGAGCATGACCTGGAACAGCGGATGATGCGCCTGGCTGCGCGGCGGATCCAACGCCTCCACCACCTGCTCGAACGGAATCTCCGCCCGCGCGAACGCATCCAGATCCACCGCCCGCACCCCAGCCAGGAAGTCGGCGAACGACACCGACTCGTCCACCCGGGTCCGCAACACGACCGTGTTGACGAACATGCCCACCAGATCGTCCAGCAGCGCCGACCCGCGGCCCGAAACCGGTGTGCCGACCGCGATATCCGAGCTGCCGGACAGCCTCGACAGCAGCAGGGCCAGCGCGGCGTGGAAGACCATGAACATGGTCACCCCGGACGACTGCGCCACCCGTTGCAGCCCGGATACCACCGCCGGTTCCACGGTGAATCCATAGGTCGCGCCGCGATGCGAGGCCACGGCCGGTCGGGGTCGATCGGTCGGCAGTTCCAGCACCTCGGGCAGGCCGGCGAGCTGATCGCGCCAGTACCCCAGTTGCCGGGCCGGCAGCGATTCCGGCTCATCGGCCGAGCCGAGCAGTTCCCGCTGCCAGAGGGCGTAATCGGCGTACTGCACCGGCAGCGGCGTCCATTGCGGTTGCCGCCCGGCGCTTCTGGCCGCGTACGCCGCCGCCAGATCGCGGGCGAGCGGCGCCAGCGAGAATCCGTCGGCATTGATGTGGTGCACGACCATCACCAGGACGTACTCGTCGGGGCCGGTGGAGAGCAGCCGCACCCGCAGCGGAATCCGCTCGGCCACATCGAATCCCGTCGAGACCACGTCGGCCACGGCGTCGGCGGTCTTCGGTTCGTCCACCACCCGGGGCGCCAGATCGCTGTCCAGCGTCGCCGCCAGCTCGGCGACCGGCACCACCACCTGGTAGGGCACGCCGTCCACATCCGGGTATCGGGTGCGCAGGACCTCGTGGCGGGCCAGCACGTCCAGGATCGCCGCCGCGAGCGCCTCGGCGTCCAGCGTGCCCGACAACCGCAGTACCAGCGGGATGCTGTAGGACACCGACTCCGGGGCGAACCGGTTCACGAACCACATGCGCTGCTGCGCGAACGACAGCGGCACGCGTTCCGGACGCGCCTTCGGCTCCAACCGCGGTCCGGTCGATGCCGCGTCGGCGCCCCGCGCGTCGAGCACGCCCGCCAGCTCCGCGACGGCCGAGGCTTCGAACACGTCCCGCACGGCGACCGGCACGCCGACCGCGTCCGCCAGTCGCGCCGACAATCGGGTGGCCGACAACGAGTTTCCGCCGACGGCGAAGAAGTCGTCGTCGGCGCCGACCCGCTCGAGCCCGAGGACGTCGGCGAAGACCCGCGCCACGATCCGCTCGGTCGGGGTGGCCGGTTCCCGGAAATCCTCGCCGCTGAACACGGGTTCCGGCAGGGCTTTCCGATCGATCTTGCCGCTGCTGTTCAACGGCAGCGCATCGAGCACGAGAATCGCGTCGGGCACCATGAACCTGGGCAGCCGCTCTCCGACGGCGCGCTTGACCTCCACCGGATCCAGTGCGGAACCGACGACGTAGCCCACCAGTCGCGCACCGGCGGAACCGTTTTCACCTGTGCGATGCAGAACCACCGCCTGGCCGACGCCGTCGACCTCGCACAGGGCCGCTTCGACTTCGCCGAGTTCCAGTCGCTGCCCGCGCACCTTGACCTGGAAGTCGGACCGGCCCATATACACCAGTAGCGGTGTGCCCGAACCGGATTCGCCGGTCACCCAGCGCACCAGATCACCGGTCCGGTAGAGCCGCTGCCCGGGCGTGCCGAAGGGATCGGCCACGAACCGGCTCGCGGTCAATCCGGCGCGCCCCCGATAGCCGCGCGCCACACCGGGTCCGGCCACATACAGCTCGCCCACCACGCCCTCGGGCACCGGCCGCAGCCACGCGTCCAGCACCGTCAGGTGCAGCCCCGCGATTCCGGACCCGAGCGTAATGGGTTCGCCCGCCCGCAGTTCCGGGCTGACCGAGGTGATGATCGTGGCCTCGGTCGGCCCGTAGGAATTGAAGAACCGGCGCGCGCCCGCGGCATCGGTGCGCGACCAGCGCGCGACCAGCTGCGGCGCGAAATGTTCACCGCCGACCCACATCACCCGCAGATCGTCGAGCCCCGCGGGGTCCAGGGACGCCGCCACCGAGGGCGTCAGCCACGCGTGGGTGATGCGCTGCTCGCGCAGGAGCTCGGTGAGCACGCTGCCGCCGTACACGTCATCGGGGGTGATCACCAGCACCGCGCCCGCCGAGACGGCGAGCAGCAGTTCGAGCATCGCGACGTCGAATGTCCGTGCGCCGACGCCCAGGACGCGCGATTCGGCCTCGACCGCGTAGGCGCGGCGGTGTGCGGCGGCCAGCGTGGCGAGACCCGCGTGACTGACCGCGACGCCCTTGGGACGGCCCGTCGAGCCGGAGGTGTAGATCACGTAGGCGATATTGTCGCGCCGCACCGGCCGACTGCGTTCCGCCTCGGTCACCGCACCGGCCGGGCATCGATCGATCGCGGCCATCGGCTCCGCGTCGTCGAGGACCAGCCATCGCACGTCGTCTCCGGGCAGCGTCGCGCGCCGGCGGGCGACCGTGATCCCCACGCGCACCGCGGAGTCGGCGCACACGAACCGGTTGCGGTCGAGCGGGTGCGCGGGATCGACGGTCAGGAACGCGGCGCCGGTCTTGGTGATGGCCCACACGGCCAGCACCCACTCGAGCGACCGCGACAACCCGATGGCCACGACTGCTTCGGGCCCCGCCCCCTGCTCGATGAGGTAGCGCGCCAGTCGATTCGAGCGCTCGTCGAGCTCCCGGTAGGTGATCCGGCGGTCGCCCTCCACGACGGCTTCCCCGTCCGGGCGCATGGCCGCCGCCGTGGCCAGCAGGATCGGCAGCGGCGCGCCGAGTTCGGAGCCGTCGAGCAGATCGGCCGAATCGTTGCGTCCCCAATCCGCCAGCAGCGCGGCGCTTTCCGCGGCGGGGAGAATCGCGACCTCCCGCATCGTCAGGTCCGGGGCCCCGGAGAGGGACGCCAGCACGACCCGCAGCCGCTCGGCCAGTGCCGCGACCGTTCGGGCGGCGACCAGATCCGGCTGGTACTGCAGCCGGATACGGAGCGTGTCCTGCTGGATCACGGTGCAGGACAAGGGGTAATGGGTGGAGTCGGCGCCGGTCACGCCGGTCAGTTCGAGGCTGCCGTGGCCGCTGACGCGCTGGATGTTGCGCACGTCGACGGGATAGGACTCGAGCACCATGGCGGTGTCGAACAGGGTGTCGTTGCCGGTGAGCGCCTGGATGTCGGTCAAGCCGAGGTGGTGATGGTCGAGCAGGGCGGCCTGCTCGGCGTGCAGGCGCGTCCACAGTCCGCCCACGGTTTCGGCGGGGTCGAGCCGGACTCGGGTGGGAATCGTGTTGATGAACAACCCGATCGTGCGGTCGGCCCCGGGGACCTCGGCGGGCCGCCCGGAGACCGTGGTGCCGAACACGACGTCGGTGCGGCCGGTCAGCTGCGCCACGATCATCGCCCAGGCCGACTGCAGCACCGTGTTCAGCGTGACGCCGGCGGCGGCCGCCGTGGCGAGCAGGTCCCGGGTTCCCGCCTCGTCGATCACCAGCGAGTGGTCCACCACCGCGGCGGCGGCGGTCGCGGCGGGATCGGCGATCAGGGTCGGTTCGACGCCGGACAGTGCGTCGGACCAGGCCGTGCGCGCCGCGTCGCGATCGCGGGTCGCCGACCACGCCAGGAAGTCCCGGTACGAATCCACCGCCACACCGGTGTCGAGGCCGTCGGCGTAGCGGGTGAACAGGTCGGTGACCAGCAGCGGCCAGGACCAGCCGTCGAGGATGACGTGGTGGTCGGTGAGGATCAGCGCCCACCGGTCGGCGGCCAGCTCGGCGAGGGTGAAGCGCAGCAGCGGGGCGGCGGTGAGGTCGAACCGTTCGGCCTTGTCGGCCGCGGCCAGCTCCGCCACGGCCGACTCCGCGTCGGGTCGGTCGGTCAGATCGACTACACGCCAGGGCACTTCGAGGTTCTCGCAGACGACAGCGACGCTGACGCCGCCGCCGGTGGTCGTGAACGCGGTGCGCAGACCGGCGTTCCGCTCCACCAGCGCCGTCGCGGCGGCCCGCAATCGCTCCGGATCCAGCGGGCCGGACATCCGCAGAACCACCTGCGCGGCATACACATCGATGCCGTCGGCGCTGTCGGCGAGGTGGGCGTGGAACAGCAGTCCGGCCTGCAGCGGGGTCACCGGCCAGACGTCCGACAGCGACGGGTAGGCACGGTCGAGCGCCGCGACCTCCGGCCGGGTCAGCGTCACCAGCTCGAAATCCGAGGGTGAATGTCCGCCCGCGCCGGGGGTTTCGGCGAGCGCGGCGAGTGCGGTCACCGCGTCGGTCCACAAGCCCGCCACTTCCTCGACGTCCGCGGCGGCGAGCAGGGTGCGCGGGTAGCGGAAGGTGGCGTGCATGCGGTCGTCGGTCACCAGGGCGCTGACGTCCAAGGCCACCGTCACCGGCATCTCGGGGTCGACGGGAACCGCCAATTCGCCCAGCCCACCGTCGATTCCGCCGGTGCCCGCGACCCGGCCCAGGTAGTTGAAGCCGATCCGGCCCGGCATGCGGTCCGGCAGGGCCGCGGCGGTCTCCGGATCGAGGTAGCGCAGCATGCCGTAGCCGAGACCCTTGTCGGGGATCGAGCGCAAAGTCTCCTTGACCGTGAACACCGCCGCCGCCAGCGCCCGCGCACCGAGGTCATCGGAATCGAGTCCGCTCAGGTCGAATCGGACCGGGAACATCGAAGTGAACCACCCGACGGTGCGCGACAGATCCGCGCCGGGCACCGCCTGTTCCTCGCGTCCGTGGCCCTCCAGGCGGATCAGCACCGAGTCGCCGTCGAGGCCGCGCCGGGACCGCCAGATCCGCACGGCCACGGCCAGACCGGCCAGCAGGCCGTCGTTCACCCCGCCGTGGAACGCCGCCGGGACACTGGTGACCAAGGCGCGGGTCACCGTCTCGGGCAGGTCGACCCGGACCTGGTCGAGGGTGGCGGCGGTATCGATCGCCGGGTCCAGTTCGCGGCCGCCGAGGACCGGATCGGTACCGGCGGCCATCGACTGCCACAGCGGCAGCTCTGCCCTGCGGTCCGGTTCGGCGGCCGCGGCGACGAGTCCGTGTGCCCAGCGGCGCATCGAGGTCCCGACCGGGGCGAGGACCGGGGCGGATCCCGCCGCGAGCCGGTCGAGCGCCGACAGCAGATCGGGCACCAGGATCCGCCAGGACACGCCGTCGATGACCAGGTGGTGCGCGACCAGCAGCAGCCAGCCCGGCTGTCCGCCTTCGGGTTCGAGCAGGACGCACTGGATCATCGTGCCGCCCTGCGGATTCAGGCGGCCCAGTGCCGAATCGAGTTCGGCCGACGCGATATCGGCGACGGCGCGCAGTCCGGCCACACTGTCGGGATCGGCGTCGATCGCGCGCCGGTGCAGCACGTCGGCGACCTCGACGCCGCCGGGCGGGGCCACCACGATCGACCATTCCCCGGGCTCGTCGCGGTGCAGCCGGGAGCGCAGCATGTCGTGGTGGTCCAGGACGGTGCGCAGCGCCGCCGCCGTGCGCTCGGCATCGACGCCCGCGGGCAGGCGCAACACCACGTGCTGGTCGAAGCGCTGGAATCCCTTGCCCCACTCCACCATCCACCGCGCCACCGGCAGCAGCGGGAACTCGCCGACCCCTCCGCCGGGCAGCTCCGCGAGCTCGGCCGTCGTACCGTCGGCGAGCCGCGCACGGGCCGCCAGCCGGGCCGGGGTGCGCTGTTCGAACACATCGCGGGGACCGAAGACCACGCCCTGGGCTCGCGCCTTGGTCACCAGCTGGATCGAAACGATGGAATCGCCGCCGAGCGCGAAGAAGTCGTCGTCCGTGCCGACGCGCTCCAGTCCGAGGACCTCCGCGAACACGCCCGCGAGGATCTTCTCGACCGGCGTCGACGGTGCCCGGAACTCGTGCCGCGGGAAGACCGGTTCCGGGAGCGCACGGCGATCGATCTTGCCGGTCGCGGTCAACGGCAGCTCGTCGAGCACCATCACCACGTCGGGCACCATGTAGGCGGGCAGCCGTTCGCCGACGAACTGCCGGACCTGGTCCGCGTCCACCGAATGGCCCTCGGCCACGGATACATAGCCGACCAGCCGACCGGCGGTGCCCGACTCCGGCGCGTGCACGACCACGACGGCCTGCTCGATTCCCGCCGGCTCGCACAGGGCGGCCTCGATCTCGCCCAGTTCCAGCCGCTGACCGCGCACCTTGACCTGGAAGTCGGAGCGCCCCACGAATTCCACCGTGCTCGAGCCGGATTCGTCCACACTCACCCGCACCAGGTCACCGGTGCGATACAGCCGCTCCCCGGCGGCCCCGAAGGGATCGGCGACGAACCGTTCCGCCGTCAGGCCCGCCCGGCCCCGATACCCGCGCGCCACACCGGGACCGGCGACATAGAGTTCGCCGACCACGCCGACGGGCACGGGCCGCAGCCACGGATCCAGCACCGCCACCGCCATACCCGCGATCGGAGCGCCGATCCCGATCGGCTGCTCCGGTCGCAGCCGCGCCCCGGTCACCCAGATGGTCGCCTCGGCCGGACCGTACAGATTGTGCACGCGACGCTGCCCGGCGAGGTCGGTGCCCGCCCACCGCGAAACCAGCTGTGGCCCACAGCGATCGCCGCCGGTGAGCACCACCCGCAGCTCGTCGAGCCCCGCGCTGTCGAGGGACATGGCCACGGCCGGAGTCAGGAAGGCGTGGCTCACCCGCTGGTCCCGCAACAGGTCCCGCAGCGGTTGCCCGCCATAGACATCCGGCGGAGCGACCACCAGTGCGGCGCATCCGGACGCCGCCAGCAGCAGTTCCAGAATCGCCGCGTCGAAGCCGCGCGCGGCGACCGAGAGCACCCGGGAGCGCGGATCGACCGCGCAGCGCCGGACGTGGTCGACCACCAGCGCCGCCAGGCCGAGGTGCGAAACCTCCACGCCCTTCGGCTGTCCGGTCGAACCGGAGGTGTACACCACGTAGGCCAGGTGCGCGGGATGCGGGCGGGCACGCCGCTCCGAATCCGTCACGGCCGTCGCGGCAAGAGCGGCCGCCTCCGGCTCATCGAGCCGAACCGTCTCCATCCCGGCCACCTCGAGCCCGAGATCGTCGCGGGTCAGCAGCCAGCCCGCACCGGAGTCGGTGCACACGAAGCGGTTCCGCTCGTGCGGATGCGCCGGATCGACCGAGACGAACGCCGCCCCGGTCTTGGCGACCGCCCACACCGCCAGCACCCAGTCCGCCGACCGGGGCAGCCCGATCGCCACGACCGATTCGGGGCCGACGCCGCGTCCGATCAGCAAGCGCGCCAGTCGATTCGAGCGCCGATCGAGTTCGCGGTAGGTGATCGGACAATCCCCGTCGATAACCGCGTCCCCGTCCGGATTGGCGGCCACCGCCGACTTCAGCACATCGGCCAGCAATACTGTGCCGAGTGCGTCGCCGGACGTCTCCCCCGCCAACCCATCGGAATGGATTCCGGCCATGAGCACGCCTGAATGACGGGCGGAAGGTGCGGACTCATCCTGTCCGATCATCCGCACCTGCGCGGTGGGGTCGTGCGCGATTTCCAGCAGCAGGTGTAGCAGTTGCTCGCCGAGGGTCGCGATGGTCGCCGCGTCGAACAGGTCGGCCCGGTATTGCAGGCGGATGCCCAGGGTGTCGCGCAGCATCGCGGTGCAGGACAGCGGGTAGTGGGTGGCGTCGGCGGCGTCGACCCGGGTGATGGCGAGGTTTCCGTCGCCGACGGCGTGTTCGATGTCGTTCATGTCGACGGGGTAGGACTCGAGCACCATCAGGGTGTCGAAGAGGTTGTCGGACCCGGTGTGGGCGTGGATGTCCCGCAGTCCGACGTGGTGGTGTTCGAGCAGGGCCGCCTGTTCGGCATGGATGCGCGTCCACAACTCGCCGACGGTCTCGGCGGGGTTCAGCCGGACCCGGGTCGGAATCGTATTGATGAACAGGCCGATCGTGTGTGCGGCATCGGGCAGTTCGCCGGGCCGCCCGGAGACCGTCGCACCGAACACCACATCGGTGTGGCCGGTGTGCTGGGCCATCAGCATCGCCCACGCCGATTGCAGGACGGTATTGGCCGTCACCCCGGCCGCGGCGGCCGCGTCGATCAGCGCCCGGGTGCCGGACTCGGCGAGCGTGATCGATTGTTCGGCGACCGTCCCGATGCCGATGCCGGAGTCACCGGCGATCAGGGTCGGTTCGACGCCGTCGAGGGCCTCGGCCCAGGCGTGCAGCGCCGCCTGGTGGTCGCGAGTTGTCAACCACGCCAGGTAATCCCGATACGACCCGGCGGGGCGGCCGGAGCCCTTGCCCGCGTACTCGGCGAACAGTTCGGTCACCAGGAGCGGGTAGGACCAGCCGTCCAGGATGACGTGGTGATTCGTGAGGATCAGCGCCCAGCTCTCGGATTCGAGCCGGGCGAGGGTGAATCGCAGCAGCGGTGCCGCGGCGAGGTCGAAGGGCGCCGCCTTCTCTGTTGCCGCGAGCTCGTCGAGCGCGGCTTCCGGATTCGACTGCCCGGTGAGATCGACTACCCGCCAGGATGATTCGACCTCTCCGACGACCGCCACCTGAACACCGCCGCCGGTGGTCGTGAAGGCGGTACGCAGTCCTTCGTGTCGTCGCACTACCGTTGCGGCGGCATCGCGCAATCGGGACGAGTCCATTCGACCCGACAGGTGCAGGACCAGCTGGGCCACATAGGCATCCGTCTCGGCCTGGGCGTCGGCCAGATGGGCGTGGAACAGCAGACCGGCCTGCAAGGGAGTCACCGGCCACACGTCGCTCAGCGCTGGGTAGGCACGCTCCAGGTCGGTGATGTCGGAGGCAGTCAAGGGTACGAGTTCGAAGTCCGACGGGGAATGCCCACCCGCGCCGGGGATTTCGGTGTGGTCGGCGATATCGGTCAACGCCCGCGACCACAGCTCGGCCAGCTCTTCGACCTCGGCGGGATCGAGCAGTGTCCGGGGGAAGCGGAGGACGGCCTGCAACCGGTCTTCGATCACGATCGCACTGATGTCGATCGCCACCGTCACGGGCATGGCCGGGTCCGGTGCGGCGGCCAGCTCGCCCAGGCCACCGTGCGGGCCGTCCGTACCGGCGTCGGCGCTCGAGATCCGGCCCAGGTAGTTGAATCCGATGCGGCCCGGCATCTCTCGCGGCAACGAGGACGCGGTCTCCTCGTTCAAGTACCGCAGCAACCCGTACCCGATGCCCTTGTCCGGAATCGACCGCAATGTCTCCTTCACCGAAAACACCGCAGCCGCAACATCTCCGGCGTCGATCCCGCTCAGATCGAACCGCACCGGGAACATCGACGTGAACCAACCCACCGTCCGCGACAGATCCGCGCCGGGGACCACCTGTTCCTCCCGACCGTGGCCTTCCAGGCGGATCAAGACCTGCGACTCGTCGATTCCACGTCGCGCGCGCCAGATCCGCACCGCCAGCGCCAATCCCGCCAGCAGCCCGTCGTTCACTCCGCCGTGGAACAGCGCGGGCACCCGCGAGAGCAGGGCGTGGGTCACCGTTTCCGGCAGCCGCAGCTCGACCTGCTGGAGCGCGGCGGCGGTGTCGAGGCAGGGATCCAGCTCCCGCCCGCCCACCACCGGGTCCGCACCGGCGACCATCGACCGCCAGAAGTCCAACTCCCCCACCCGGATCGGCTCGGCGGCCGCGTCGACCAGACCGTGCGCCCAGCGCCGCATCGAGGTTCCCACCGGCTCGAGGACCGGTACGGTGCCCGCCGCGATCCGGCCGAGCGCCGACAGCAGATCGGGCACCAGGATCCGCCACGAGACGCCGTCGACCACCAGGTGGTGCGCCACCACGAGCAGCCATCCCGGCACCTCGTCCGAGGGGTCGAGCCAGACGAACTGCGCCATCGCCCCGCCCTGCGGATCCAGCCAGTCCAGTGCCGAATCCAGTTCCGCGGCGGCGATTCCGGTCACCGTCTCCCGACCGGCCGCGCTGTCGACGTCGAGGCCAGGCTCCAGAGGCCGCCGGTGCAGTAGCCACGCGGCGTCGACACCGCCCTCCGGGGCGACCTCCATCGACCATTCCCCGGTCTCGCTGCACCGCAACCGCGATCGCAGCATGTCGTGCCGATCCAGCAGCGCACCGATCGCCAGGACCAGGCCCGCCTCGTCCACGCCGTCGGGCAGGCGCAGCGCCACATGCTGATCGAATCGGTCGAAGCCCCTGCCCCACTCCACCATCCACCGCGCCACCGGCGGCAGCGGCAGCGCGCCGACGCCGCTGCCGGGCAATTCGGCCACCCGCCCGCCGGACCCGGCCGCGACCGTCTGTGCGCAGGCCGCCAGCCGCGCCGGGGTCCGCTGTTCGAAGACATCGCGCGGACCGAAGGAAACACCCTGTGCGCGTGCCTTGGACACCACCTGGATCGAGACGATCGAATCGCCGCCGAGGGCGAAGAAGTCGTCGTCGACGCCGACCCGGTCCAGCCCGAGGACCTCGGCGAACACCCCGGCCACGATTCCTTCGAGCGGTGTCGAGGGTCCACGGAACTCGGGTGCCGCGAAGACCGGTTCCGGCAGCGCCCGCCGATCGACCTTCCCGGTCGCGGTCAACGGCAGTTCGTCGAGCACCATGACGAGGTCGGGCACCATGTAGCCCGGCAGGCGCTCACTCACCGCCGTTCGGATCGCCTCGGGATCGACCACGTGCCCGGTCCGCGCGGCGACGTAACCCACCAGCCGGACCGCCGAATCGGCGGTGCCGCCGGCCGAGTGCACGACCACGACGGCCTGCTGGATTCCGTCCAGCTCGCACAGCGCGGTCTCGACCTCGCCCGGTTCGAGGCGTTGTCCGCGCACCTTCACCTGGAAGTCGGAGCGGCCCACGAACATCAGGGCACCCGCACCCGAGGCGGACTCGGTCCACCGCACCAGGTCACCGGTGCGATAGAGCCGCTCTCCCGGTCCACCATGGGGATTCGCGACGAAGCGCCCGGCCGTCAGGCCCGGGCGGCCTCGGTATCCCCGTGCCAGGCCCGCACCGGAGAGATACAGCTCGCCGACCACACCCACCGACACCGGCCGCAACCACGCATCCAGCACCAGCACGCCCATTCCCGGGATGCCCGTGCCCAGTTCGAGCGGATCACCATCGCGCAGTTCACGACTGATCATCGTGATGATGGTGGTCTCGGTCGGACCGTACGTATTGAAGAAGCGGCGTGCGTTCCTCGCGTCGGTCCGCGACCAGCGCGTCACCAGGCGCGGTGAGTAGCCTTCGCCGCCCACGGTCAGGGCGCGCAGGTCGTCGAGCCCTTCGGGATCGAGCGAGGCGACCACCGACGGGGTCAGGAAGGCGTGGGTGATGCGCTGTTCCCGCAGCAGCGCGGTCAGCGCCGGACCACCGTAGGCATCGGCCGGGGCGAGAACCAGGGCCGCGCCCACGGGGACGGCGAGCAGGATTTCGAGCATGGACGCGTCGAAAGTGCGTGCGGCCACGCCCAGGACCCGGGAGTCGGCGGTGACCGCATAGTCGCGCGTCTGTGCCGCCGCGACCGCCGCCAGCCCCGCGTGGGTGACCGCGACGCCCTTGGGGCGGCCCGTGGAACCGGAGGTGTAGACGACATAGGCGACACCGAGTGAGCGGACAGCCGCTCCCCCGATCATCCCCGCAGGCTCACCCGCGTCGAGAGACGCATCGAGGTGGGCGTCGAGCAGCAGCCAAGACATCCCGTCCTGCGGCAGCGCCTGAGCAAACCGCTCGGCCGTAATGCCCAGCCGCACACCGGAATCAACGCACATGAACTGGTTTCGATCGAGCGGGTGCGCCGGATCCAGCGACAGGAACCCGGCTCCGGTCTTGGTGACCGCCCAGACCGCGAGCACCCACTCCAGCGCACGCGGCAACGCGATGGCGACCACCGATTCCAGGCCGACGCCATGGCCGATCAGCGATCGTGCCAGCTGATTCGAGCGTTCGTCGAGGTCGCGGTAGGAGATTCGGCGATCACCGTCCACGACCGCGTCACCGTCCGGATTCGCGGCCACCGCGGCGGCCAGCAGATCCGGCAGTGTCACGCCGGCGGCGAAGGGGACGAGGCCGTCGAGGTCGGGGGCGCCCGCCTCGCTCCAGGCGTGGAGGCGCTGCCGTTCCGGGGCCGACAGGATGTCGAGATGACGCATCGGACGAGCGGGTTCGGCGACCACGGCCCGCAGCAGTCGGTTCAGTCGTTCGGCCAGCCCGGCGATCGTGTCCGGGTCGAAAAGGTCGGTGGCATAGCTGAAATCGACCGGCATCGCGCCGTGCGTGTCGGGAGTGTCCGCGAGGGTGATGGTCAGGTCGAAGCGTTCGACCCCGGTGTCGGCGCCCGAGGGGGTGACCGCGAGACCGGGCAGCGTGACGGCCGCCGGGTCCAGATTGTGGAAGGCGAGCATGACCTGGAACAGCGGATGATGCGCCTGGCTGCGCGGCGGATCCAACGCCTCCACCACCTGCTCGAACGGAATCTCCGCCTGCGCGAACGCATCGAGATCGACCGCACGGACGCGTGCCAGGAAGTCGGCGAACGACACCGACTCGTCCACCCGGGTGCGCAACACGACCGTATTGACGAACATACCGACCAGATCGTCGAGCAAGGCGGAGCCACGCCCGGAAACCGGTGTGCCGATGGCGATGTCGGTGCTGCCCGACATCCGCGACAGCAGCACCGCCAGGGCCGCATGGAACACCATGAAGGTGGTGACACCCGCGTCGGCCGCCAGTTCCATCAGCCCGGACGCGGTGGCGGGGTCCACCGTGAACTGGTGGGTGGCACCCCGGTGAGATGCCGTGGCCGGACGCGGTCGATCCGACGGCAGCTCCAATACCTCTGGCAGATCACTCAATTGGCTCGTCCAGTACCCGGCTTGCCGGGCGAGCAACGAGTCCGGATCCTCCGCCGATCCCAGCAGCTCCCGTTGCCACAGCGCGTAATCCGCATACTGCACGGGCAGCGGGGACCAATCCGGTTGCCCGCCGGTGCTCCTGGCCGCGTAGGCCGCCGCGAGATCGCGGGCCAGCGGAGCCATCGAGAAACCGTCCGCACCGATATGATGAACGGCCATGACCAGGACGAAGTCGGCGGCACCGGTCGAGAACATCCTGGCGCGCACGGGAATCCGCTCGGCCACATCGAAACCGGCCGACACCACGGAGGCCACCGCGTCCGGCAGATCGCCCGCGGCCACCGGCCGTGGCGTGAGATCCACGTCGGCGGCAGCATCGAGCTCGGTGAGCGGCACCACCACCTGGTAGGGCACCCCGTCCACGTCCGGGTACCGGGTCCGCAGCACCTCGTGGCGGGCGAGCACATCCAGGATCGCCGCCCGCAGCGCGGCGACATCCAGCGCGCCGGACAGCCGCAGCACCAGGGGAATACAGTAGGCCGCCGATTCCGGAGCGAACCTGTTGACGAACCACATGCGCTGCTGCGCGAATGACAACGGCACCCGCTCCGGACGCGGCCACGGCCGCAAGCGCGGTCCCGGCGCGGCCGAGTCGGACCGGCCCAGACGCGCGGCCAGCGCGCCGACCGCTGACGCCTCGAACACCTCCCGCACACTCACCGAGGTGCCCAGGCGGTCGGACAGCCGGGCCGCCAGTCGCGTCGCCGAGAGCGAATTGCCGCCCAGCGCGAAGAAGTCGTCATCGACGCCGAGGCGATCCAGCTCGAGCACTTCGGCGAAGACCGCCGCCACCAGCTTCTCCGCGGGCGTCGACGGGGCCCGGTATTCGGCTCGGGCGGTGACGGGTTCGGGCAGCTCGGCCTTGTTCAGCTTGCCGTTCAGCGTCAAGGGCAGGGCGTCCAGGGCCATCACCGCGTCCGGCACCAGGTAGCCCGGCAACCGCTGTCCCAAGGCCCGCCGCACCCGTCCCGGATCGACCGCGTGGCCCGGCGTGGCGACCACGTAGGCGGCCAGGCGCGCACCGCGACCGGAATCGCGCACCAGGACGACGGCCTGCTCGATCCCCGCCAGCGCGCACAGGGCGGACTCGATCTCGCCGAGCTCCAGCCGCTGCCCGCGCACCTTCACCTGGGAATCGGAGCGGCCGACGAACTCCAATTCGGCACTGTCCGCACCGGGTTCACCGGCGCTCCAGCGCACCAGGTCGCCGGTCCGATACAACAGCTCACCCGGCGCACCGAACGGGTCGGCGACGAAGCGCGCCGCCGTCAGCCCCGCCCGGCCCCGATAGCCGCGTGCCACACCGGGACCCGACACGTACAGCTCACCGACCACGCCCACCGGCACCGGCCGCAACCAGGCGTCCAGCACCAGCGCGGACATGCCGCCGATGACCGAGCCCATCGTGATCGGCTCTCCCGCAACCAATTCGGTGGTGCCGGTGACCCAGATGGTCGCCTCGGCCGGGCCGTACAGGTTGTGCACCCGGCGACGCCCGGCGACATCGGTGCCCGCCCACCGCCCCACCAATCCGGCCGGGCACGCCTCGCCCGCGACGGTCAGGACTGCCAGATCGTCGAGCCCGGAGGAATCCATGCCCGCGGCGACGGTCGGCGTGAGCACAGCGTGGCTGACCCGTTCGGCCCGCATCAACGCGGAGAGTTGCTGCCCGCCATACACATCCGGCGGCGACACGACCAGGGTCGCGGCTCCCGACACGGCCAGCAGCATTTCGAAGATCGCCGCGTCGAAGGTGCGGGCGGCCACGGTCAGCACGCGGGAATCCGGCCCCACCCCGAAGCGCCGCCGCTGCGCGCCGCACACCCCGGCCAGACCGGCATGGGTGACCTCGACTCCCTTCGGACGACCCGTAGAGCCCGAGGTATAGACGACATACGCGACGTCCGGCAGGCGGACAGCCGCCCCTCCCGCCATCTGAGCAGGCTCCCTCGTCATCCCGGCATGTTCGTGGCCGGGATACACCCCTCCGTGCTGGAATCCAGCCAACAGCGTGCCGGAATGACGAGGCGTGTCGTTTGGAGCGTCGAGGTCGGTGTCCGGGGCGGCGTCGAGCAGTAGCCAGGACATGCCGTCTCGCGGGAGCGCCTCGACGTGCCGGTCGGTCGTAATGCCGAGCCGCACAGCGGAATCAGTGCACATGAACTGGTTGCGCTCGAGCGGATGTCCGGGGTCCAAGGAGAGGAACGCCGCGCCCGTCTTGGTGACGGCCCAGACCGCCAGCACCCATTCCAGCGAGCGCGGCACGCCGACCGCCACCACCGATCCGGGTGCGACGCCGGACCGAATCAGGTGGCGGGCCAGCTGATCCGAGCGCGCGTCGAGCTCACGGTAGGTGACTCGCCGCTGCCCGTCCGCCACCGCGCAGCCGTCGGGATTCGCGGACACCGCGGCGGCCAGCAGCTGCGGCAGCGTCGGCCTGCCCTCCCATCCGACGGCCTCCAGATCCAGGACGCTGCCGCGTCCCCGGCGCAGCAGCTGCTGCCGTTCGGCATCGGACAGGGCCTCGATGTCGCGGACGGGTGTGGCGGGCTCGGTGGTGAGGGTGCGCAGAACTCGGTGCAGCCGTTGCCCGAACGCGGCGACCGTCGCGGCGTCGAGCACATCGGGCCGGTACTGCAACCGGATACGCATGCCGTCCTGGACGGTGACGCTGCAGGTCAGTGGGTAGTGGGTGGAATCGGTGGCGTTCACCCCGGTGACCTCGAGCGCGGCACGCCCGGTGAGCTGCCGGATGCCCTGTGCGTCCAGGGGATAGGACTCGAGCACCATGACGGTGTCGAAGAGGCGATCCGCGCCGGCGAGCGCGTGGATGTCCGGCAGGCCGAGGTGCTGGTGGTCGAGCAGTGCGGCTTGTTCGCGATGGATGCGGGCCCACAGCTGCGCGACGGTCTCGGCGGGGTCCAGCCGCACGCGGGTCGGCACGGTGTTGATGAACAGGCCGACGGTGCGTTCGGCGTCGGGCAGTTCGGCGGGGCGGCCGGAGACGGTGCCGCCGAAGATCACGTCGGTGCGACCGGTCCACTGCGCCAGCATGATCGCCCACATCGACTGCAGCACGGTGTGCACGGTCACTCCGGCCGTGGCCGCCGCGGCTGCGAGCTCGCGGGTGGCGAGCGGGTCGACGGTGAGCCATTCCTCGGCCACCGCACCGGTTTCGGTCTTCGCGCCCGGGGCGAGCAGGGCGGGTTCGGCACCCTCGAGAGCCCGGGACCACGCCGCGGCCGCGGCGTCCCGATCACGAGTTGCCAACCATGCCAGGAAGTCTCGATACGCGCCGGCCGGAACGCCGGTGTCTTCGGCGTAGTGGGTGAACAGGTCGGTGACCAGCAGGGGGTAGGACCAGCCGTCGAGGATCACGTGGTGGTTGGTCAGGATCAGCGCCCACTCGTCGACGCCCAGTTCGGCCACCGCGAACCGCAGCAGCGGTGCCGCCGCCGGATCGAAACGGCGGGCCTTCGTCTCGGCCGCGAGCTCCTGCAGCCGAGCTTCGGGGTTCGGACAATCGGTGAGATCGAAGACTTCCCAGGGCAATTCGACATTGTCTCGCAGGACGGCGACACTCGTTCCGCTGCCGGCGGTCGCGAACGCCGTCCGCAGCACCTGATGCCGGTCCAGCAGCCCGCGTGCCGCGGCACGGAGGCGGTCCACGTCGAGGTGTCCCGTCAGCCGCAGAATCAGCTGTGCCACATAGGCGTCCTGCGCGGCGGCATCGCCGAGGCCGGTGTGGAACAGCAACCCGGCCTGCAGCGGGGTCAGCGGCCACACGTCGGTCAGGGACGGGTAGGCGCGGTCGAGCGCGGCGACATCGGATCCGGTCAGGTCCACCAGGTCGAAGTCGGACGGGGAATGCCCGCCCGCGCCGGGAGTTTCGGCATGCTCGGTGATGGCGGTGAGCGCCCGGGTCCACAGCTGGGCCAGCTCGTCGACCTCGGTGCGATCGAGCAGGGTGTTCGGGAAGCGGAGCCGGGCCTGCAGCCGATCGTCGATCACGATCGCGGTGATGTCCACCGCCAGCGTCACCGGCATACGCGGATCAGGGGCGACGGTGAATTCCGCTGCCTCGCCGCGCATTCCGCTCGCCTCGGCGGCGGCGGCCGAGATGCGACCGAGGTAGTTGAAACCGATCCGCCCCGGCATCTCCCGCGGCAACGAGGACGCGGTCTCCTCATTCGAGTACCGCAGCATTCCGTACCCGATGCCCTTGTCAGGGATCGACCGCAACGTCTCCTTCACCGAGAAGACCGCAGCCCCGACATCCTCGGCGTCGATTCCGGCCAGGTCGAAGCGCACCGGGAACATCGACGTGAACCAGCCGACCGTCCGCGACAGGTCCGCGCCCGGAACCACCTGCTCCTCACGACCGTGACCCTCGAGCCGGACCAGAACCGACGGCTCGTCGACACCGCGGCGACCACGCCAAGCCCGGATCGCCATGGCCAACCCGGCCAGCAGGCCGTCATTGACCTCGCCGTGGAATGCGGCCGGAACCTGGGACAGCAGCCCGCGCGTCACCGACTCCGGCAGCTCGACGCGCACTTCCTCGACCGTCGCGGCGGTATCGCGCCGCGGGTCCAGATCCCTTCCACCCCAGTGCGGGTCAACGCCCGACGCCATCGACCGCCACAGTGGCAGCTCATCGATCCGGGCCGGGTCGGCGGCCGCGTCCCGCAGCCCGTGCGCCCATCGCCGCATCGAGGTCCCGACGGGCGCGAGGACCGGTTGGCCGCCCGCCGCGATCTGCTCGAACGCCGACTGCAGATCGGGAACCAGCACCCGCCAGGAGACACCGTCGACCACCAGGTGATGCGCCACCACGAGCAACCGGCCGGGCGAATCACCGTGCCCGGGCCGCCACACGAACCGGATCATCGCCCCGGCGAGCGGATCCAACTGTGCGGCAGCGGCATTCGCCTCGTCACCGAGATCGGCCCCGGGTGCACAGCGGTGGAACACCGTAGCGGCCACGACCGTGTCGGCCGGGTCCACCACCGCGGACCACTCCCCCGACTCGGTGCGGCGCAATCGGGATCGCAGCATGTCGTGACGGTCCAGCAGCGCCGCCACCGCCGAGAGCACTCCGGGTTCGTCGACACCGGCGGGCACCGGAACCACCATGTGCTGTTCGAAGCGCTCGAATCCCGCGCCCCAGTCCAGCATCCATCGCGCCACCGGCAGGAGCGGCAGCTCCCCGACTCCGCCGCCGGGCAGTTCGGCCGATCCCCCGGCGGTCTCGCCCACGAACTGCGCGCTGCGCGCCAACCGTGCCGGGGTTCGCTGCTCGAAGACGTCTCGCGGCCCGAACACCACTCCTTGCGCACGGGCTCGGGAGACCACCTGGATCGAGACGATCGAATCGCCGCCGAGCGCGAAGAAGTCGTCGTCGGCACCCACCCGAGCCAGTCCGAGAACCTCGGCGAACACCCCGGCCACGATCTCCTCGACCGGCGTCGACGGCGCACGGAATTCCTGCTGTGCGAGAACGGGTTCCGGCAGGGCGCGGCGATCGATCTTCCCGGTCGCGGTCATGGGCAGCTCGTCGAGCACCATCACCGCGTCGGGCACCATGTAGGCGGGCAGCCGTTCGGACACGAATCGCCGGACCTGCTCGGGATCGATCGTCACGCCCGGCCGGGGCACGACGTAACCGACAACCCGCGCCCCGGCATCCGCTGCGTGGACGACCGCGACGGCCTGTTCGATCCCGTCCATCTCGCACAGGGCCGACTCGACCTCGCCGAGTTCCAGCCGCTGACCGCGCACCTTCACCTGGAAATCGGAGCGGCCCACGAATTCCAGTGCGGCGCTGCCGGAGCCGGATTCGGTCCAGCGCACCAGGTCGCCGGTGCGGTAGAGCCGCTGTCCCGGCGCACCGAACGGGTCGGCGACGAATCGGGCGGCCGTGAGCCCGGCCCGACCCCGATAGCCCCGTGCCACACCGGAACCCGACACGTACAGCTCACCGACCACGCCCCTCGGCACCGGACGCAGCCACGCGTCCAGCACGGCCACGCTCATGCCCGCGATCGGCAGGCCGATCCCGATCTGCCCGTCCGGCACCAACTCCGAGCCGGTCACCCAGATCGTGGCCTCGGCCGGACCGTAGAGGTTGTGCACCCGGCGGATACCGGCGGCATCGGTGCCCGCCCACCGGGTCACCAACCGCGTCGAACACCGATCCCCGCCGGTGAGCAGGATCCGCAGATCGTCCAGCCCGTCCGGGTCCATGGAAGCGGCCACCGGCGGCGTGAGGAACGCGTGGGTGACACGTTGGGCGCGCATCAACTCCCACAGGGGTTGCCCCCCATACGCATCCGGTGGCGCGACCTCGAGCGCCGCCCCACCCGACACCGCCAGCAGGAACTCCAGGACGGCAGCGTCGAAGGTCCGTGCCGCCACGGCCAGGACGCGGGAGCCGGTGTCGACCGCGCACCGCTCGACCAGGTCGGAGACCAGTGCGGCAAGGCCGGTGTGGGTCACTTCCACGCCCTTGGGCCGACCCGTTGAACCGGACGTATACACGAGATATGCGACACCGAGCGGGCGGGCCGAAGTCCCGTCCCGCATCCCGGTAGGTGCCCCGTCCGAGGTCCCGGCGCGCTGTCGGCCCGGAGCCACACCGGCATCGCGGATTCCGGCAACGAGCAGCCCGGAATGACGAGAGTCGACGTCGAGCACCAGCCACGAGGTCCCATTCTGCGGCAGCGCACCGGCAGACTGCGCGGTCGTGATGCCCACGCACACACCCGCATCGGCGCACACGTAGGCATTCCGCTCCGCCGGATGTGCCGGATCCACCGACACGAAGGCCGCACCGGTCTTGGCAATGGCCCACACGGCGAGCACCCACTCCAGCGACCTCGGCACGCCGATGGCGACCACCGATTCCGAACAGACACCGAGTCCGATCAGATGACGTGCGAGTCGGTCCGAATGCTCGTCGAGTTCGCGGTAGGACAGCCGTCGATCACCGTCGATCACCGCGTCACCGTCGGGGTTCGCAGCGATTGCCTCGGCCAGCAGTGCGGGCAGGGTCACGACGCCGGGCCGCTCGGGGTCGCCGTTGCGGCCCCACTCGCGGATCAGCCGATCCCGTTCGGGTGCGGTCAGGACATCGATGTCGCGTACCAGGATCGTGGGGTCGGCGGTGATCGCTTTCAGGACCCGTTGCAGGCGACCCGCCAGGGCCGCGACGGTCGCCGGATCGAAAAGGTCTGTCGCATAACCGAGATCGACCGGGATCGCGCCGTCCCGGTCGGGGGTGTCGGTGAGGGTGAAGGTCAGGTCGAAGCGTTCGATACCGGTGTCGGCGCCGGAGGCGGTCACCACCACGTCCGGCAGTTCGAGCCGGGCCTGATCCAGATTGTGGAAGGCGAGCATCACCTGGAACAGCGGGTGGTGCGCCCGGCTGCGCGGCGGATCCAGCCGCTCCACGACCTGCTCGAACGGCACGTCCGCGTGCGCGAAGGCATCCAGGTCGGTCCCGCGGACCGCGGACAGCAGCTCGGTGAACGGCATCGACTCGTCCACCCGGGTCCGCAGCACGACGGTATTGACGAACATGCCGATCAGCTCGTCCAATTCGGCGGCCCCACGTCCGGCCACCGGCGAGCCCACCGCGATATCGGTGCTGCCGGACAATCGTGCGAGCACCACCGCCAGCGCCGCGTGGAAGACCATGAACACCGTCGCGCCGCGTGCGTGGGCCAGCGTCCGCAGTCCCTCCACCACCGGGCGTGTGAGGACGAAGCTGTGGGTCGCACCCCGATGCGAGGCGATCGGCGGGCGGGGGCGATCCGACGGCAGCTCGACGACCTCGGGCAGTTCGGCCAGTTGCCCGGACCAGTAGTCGAGCTGGCGGGCGTGCAACGATTCCGGGTCGGCGGCCGTGCCCGCCAGTTCCCGCTGCCACAGGGCGTAGTCGGCGTACTGCACCGGCAGCGGCCGCCAATTCGGTTGCCGCCCATCGTGCCTGGACACGTACGCGGCCGCCAGGTCGCGCGCGAGCGGAGCCATGGAGAATCCGTCGGCATTGATGTGGTGCACCACCAGCAGCAGCACGAACTCGGTGGAGCTCGTCGAGAGCAGCCGCGCACGCAGCGGAGCCCGCTCGGCCACATCGAATCCCGCCGACACCAGCGCGGCCGTCACCGGCCCGGCGTCGTCCACCGTGATCGGCGTGAGGTCCACGTCCGCCGACTCGCCGAGTTCGTCGATCGGCACCGTGACCTGGTGGGGCACGCCGTCGACGTCCGGGTATCGGGTGCGCAGCACCTCGTGGCGGGCCAGCACATCCCACACCGCCGCCGCCAGGGCCGCGGTGTCGAGCGGCCCCGACAGGCGGATCACCATCGGGATGTTGTAGGCGACCGAGTCCGGATCGAAGCGGTTCACGAACCACATCCGCTGCTGCGCGAAGGACAGCGGCACCCGTTCCGGGCGCATCCGCGGTCGCAGTCGCGGCCCCTCCGCCACGACCGCGGGATCCGAAAGCCGGGTCGTCAGCAGGTCGGCCAGGGCCCCGACGGCCGCGGCCTCGAAGACATCCCGGACCGCCACGGGCACACCGACGCCCTCCGACAATCGGGCCGCCAGCCGCGTGGCCGACAGCGAATTGCCGCCCAGCGCGAAGAAGTCGTCGTCGACGCCGACCCGGTCCACCCCGAGCACCTCGGCGTAGACCGTCGCCACGACCTCCTCCACCGGTGTCGCGGGGGCGCGGTAGGTCGCACGGGCCACCACCGGTTCCGGCAGTGCCGCCTTGTCCACCTTGCCGTTGACCGTCAGGGGCAGGGCGTCGAGCACCATCATCACGTCGGGGACCATGTAACCGGGCAGCGCCTCCCCCAGGCGCGCCCGCAACAGCGCACCGAGGGCCGTTGGCGCACTCCACTTCTCGTCCGGCACCAGCAGCTCCGGCGCGGCCTGTCCGGCCTCGCCGGGTGCGGTGCGCAGTGCGGCGCGGACGGCGTAGACGATGTGCAGGTCGGTGCCCATCACATTCGGCGAGACCCGCGCCTCGGCCTCGAATCCGTGGTCGGCCAGCAGGTTCTCGATGCGCGCCAGCCGGTCCTCGACATCGTTGACCTCGATCACCATGCGGTCGATGAGCGGCCAGTGGCGCGCCTCGATGCCGTGCAGCGCGTCGAGTTCGCTGCCCTCGACGTCGAGCTTGAGCAGATCGATGCGGTCGATCCCGAACTCGTCGACGATGTGCGACAGCGTCCGGACCGAGACGTCGACCTGGACGCAGTCGAGGCGGTCGGCGATCAGCTGATCCACGAGCCCGTCACCGAGATCCTGTGTCTCCGCGTGGTATTCGGTGTGGAGGAAGGACTGCAGGATGTCGCGCTGTTCGCGGCTGTCGGTCCCGCGACCCGACAGCACCGACATCTCCGGATAGTAGGTGAAGGTATCGGTGGCGGCCGCCGCGCCGATCGCGTACGGCACCAGGGTGGCGTCCAGGTCGTGCAGCGCCGCGTTGGCCCGGTAGTAGCGCTGCAGTTCGGGCATGGGCTCGACCGCGAAGAGCCTGACCCCCGGCGATTTCCGCTTGGCATAGAGGGAGAACATGCCGATGTGCGCGCCGATGTCGACGATGCAGCCGTGCTCGGGAATCGTCACGCCGCCGTGGCAGTATTCCTCGGTCTCGAAGATCTCCTCGTAGAGGAACTCGATATTCGAGCGGTTGCGGCCGACCACCGGCATGCCGTTGGGCAACTCGTGCAGCTCCGAGGCCGCGATCACGCCCTCGCGCTGCAGCTCCAGGCATTTCGCGGCGACCGGGGCGGTGTGCGGGTCCGGGACCAGGTAGGCGACCAGCTGGGTCGACGGCGGCGCGGCGGGCGTGACGGGCTCGACGGTGTGGGTGGTGACGACCGCCCCGGCCACGCAGTCCTGGCCCGCGAGCAGGGATTCGATCTCGCCGAGTTCGATGCGGTAGCCGCGGATCTTGACCTGCTCGTCGGCGCGGCCCAGATACTCGAGGACACCGGCCTCGGTCCAGCGCACCACATCGCCGCTGCGGTAGAGGCGGCCGCCGTGCGGGTCGAACGGGTCGGCGACGAATCGCGCACCGGTCAGCGCCGGACGGGCCAGATACCCGCGCGCGACCTGGTTACCCGCCACATACAGCTCGCCCGCGACACCGACCGGCACCGGACGCAACCACGAATCCAGCACGTACACACGCAGATTGGCCAGCGGGACGCCGATCGGGCTGAGACCGGGCTCGCCGCGCCAATGCTGTGGTGCGAGCGGCTGTTCGGTGACGTGCACGGTGGTCTCGGTGATGCCGTACATATTGACCAGCCGCGGCGGGTCCGGGCGTTCGAGCACCGGCCAGCGCTGTAAACGCGTGGGATCCAGGGCTTCACCGCCGAAGACGACCATGCGCAGCGCGGACCCGTCCGTGGCGGTGGCGCGGCGGGATTCGATCAGCGCGTAGCAGGCCGACGGGGTCTGGTTGAGGATCGTCACGCCCTGCTCGAGAATGAGATCCCACAGCTCGGCCGGTGCGTAGGCGATCTCGCGGGGCACCACGACGACGCGTCCGCCGTACAGCAGCGCGCCCCAGATCTCCCAGACCGAGAAGTCGAAAGCCTGTGAGTGGCACCAGGTCCAGACGTCCTCGGGGCCGAATCGGCACCACGGCTGGGTGCTCTGGAACAGTGAGACGGCATTGGCGTGGGTGACCGCGACGCCCTTGGGTTTTCCGGTGGTGCCGGAGGTGTAGATGACGTAGGCGACATTGCCCGGCCGCGCCGACCGGTCGGTCGGGTCGAGTAGGTCGGGGCCGTTGGAGTCCGTGATGTCGACGCGCAGTCGCGGCACCTCGCTCGCGGCGACGAGTTCGGCGGTGCCCTCGTCCACCAGGACCAGGGTGGGCGCGGCGTCGGCGAGGATGTGGGCGATCCGCTCGGGCGGCGAGGTGGGGTCCAGCGGTACGTAGGCCGCGCCGGTGTCGAGCACCGCGAGCAGCGCGGTGATCAGCGGGATGCCCTTCGGAAGCGCCAGGGCCACCAGGGTTTCCGGCCCGGCTCCCCGGGCGGCCAGGAGCGAGGCCAGACTCCGCGCCCGCGCGTCGAGTTCCGCGTAGGTGAGGTGATCGGAGCCGTCCACGACGGCGACGGCGTCGGGCGTGGCCGCGGCCTGCCGCCGGAAGATCTCCATCAGGGTGGCGGTCTCGTCGATCGGCGCGGCGGTATCGTTCCATTCCCGCAGCACGCGCTCGCGCTCCGCGGCCTCGAGCAGGTCGAGCTCACGCAGGGGCGTGGCGAGATCGGCGGCCAGCACCGCGACGAACTCCTCGAAGAACCGCAGGAACCGATCATGGTGGCGCGCAAGCTCTTCGGGCGTGTAGAGGTCGTGATTGGCCACGAAGTCAACGCGGGTCGCGGTGGTGCCCTCGACCGCGCCCGCACCGGTGTAGACGCTCACCGACAGGTCCGAGACCAGTCCCGGCGTCAGCACCCGCAGCTGTCCCGCGATCGGACCCAGCACGATGGTGGTGTCGAACATCATCAGGTCCACGTAGGGCCCGAAGACCTGGGTCTGGGGTGTGAGCCGGCCGATGTCGCGGAACATGTCCTCCTGCCGGTACCGCTGCCGGCGCAGGACCTCGATCAGTTGCCGCTGCGTCGCCTCGATCAGGTCGCCGACGGTGCCGCGCCGATCCATCGTGATCCGCAGCGGCAGCGTATTGGCCAGCATGCCGCCCGACCGCAGCGCCGCGGTGGTGACGCGCGCGGACACCGGCAGGCTCAGCACGATGTCGTCGCCATCGGTCATGCGGCCCAGGAACATTCCGAAGGCGGCCAGATACGGCACAGCGGGGTTCGTGGAGCTCGCCTTGACGACGGTGGCGAGCAGCTCGGCGGTCTCGTCGGGCAGCACCCCGCTCACCGAGATAGGGTGCGCGTCGGCCTGCGCGCTCCGCCCGGCGAGGCTGACGGGGGCGGGCAGCTGGTCGAGCTGATGCTGCCAGAATTCGCGGTCGGTCTCGAAACGCGCTGAGGCCCGGTACTTCTCGTCCGCGGCGACCAGATCGGCCAGGCCCTGGATCTTGGCCTGCGGCGGTTCGCGATGCTCGACCGCGGCGCTGTAGAGCTCGCCGACCCGGTTCAGCAGGGTCATGGCGGCGAGCCCGTCCATGGCGATGTGGTGGGCGCGCAGGTACCAGAACCAGCGCCGCTCCCCCACCCGCAGCACGGCGGTCGCGATCAACCGGTCCCGCTGCAGATCGATCGGGCGGCCGTACTCGGCGTGCATCCAATCCTCGGCCGCCGCCACCGGATCCGGCTCCGACCGCAGGTCCAGCACCCGGTTCGGCTCGTCCAGCGGCCGGTCCACCGCCTGCATCGGGCCGTGGTCGGTCTCGATCACCCGCAGCCGCGCGGCCCCGAACTCGCCGGCCACCCGCCAGAACGAGGTCATCAGCAGTTCGACGTCCAGGTCCCCGCGCAGATCGATGCTCAGGGCATTGGTGATCGGGTTCGGCCCGGTCAGTTGTTGTGCGTACCAAATGCCTTGCTGCGCAGCGGACAACGGAAACGGAACCGAACTGGATCCGGTCAAATTCTGCTCCTGCTCTCGAGACGAGTGGAGAATCAGTGAACCGCGGCCTTCAGCTTCGCCAGCGAGTCGAGCCCGGCCAGTACCTCGGTGTCGGGGATGCCGAAGTCGATGAGGCAGGCGATCTCGTCCACTCCGGCCGCGCGCAGCCGGGCCGCCATGGCGGCCGTCGAATCCGGGGTGCCGAACAGGCCGTTGTTGCGGTAGTAGCGTTCGAAGGCGAAGTCCAGCACCTTGACCCGGGTCTTGGCGTCCAGGCTCTCGAGCGCGTCCGAGCCGCGCCGCCACAGGTCCACCGAATCCTCGAGGTAGCGCTTGAACGGGCCCTCCACGGTCCGGCGGACCGTCGCCTCGTCGCCGCCGAGGAAGGTGTGCAGCATGACGGTGACCGTGCCCGCGTCGGGGTCGTGGCCGTGCTGCGCGCGGGCGGCGCGGTAGGCGGCCAGCTTCTCGGCCAGCTCGTCCACCTCCTGGAACAGCAAGGCGGTCAGCACATTCACCCCGAGCGCCCCGGCCATCTCGAAGCGCTCGATCCCGCCGCTGCAGGTGAGCCAGGTCGGCAGCGCGGCCTGCACCGGGGCCGGGAAGATCCGCACCTCACGCTGCTCCCCGGCGCCGTTGGGCAGGGTGACCGAGTCGCCGCGCCACAGCCGCCGCACGGTCTCGATGCCGGAGCGGGTGAGCTCCACGCGGTCGGCGTAGTTGCCGGGGGCCAGCACGAAGTCGTCGGCGTTCCAGCCGGTGGCGAAGGCCAGGTCGACGCGGCCGTGGGAGAGGTTGTCGACGGCCGACCAGTCCTCGGCGACCCGGATCGGATTGTGCAGCGGCAGCACCACGCTGCCCGCCCGGATGCGCACCCGCTCGGTGACGGCGGCCAGCGCCGCGCCGAGCACCGATGGGTTCGGGTAGAGGCCGCCGAAGGTGTGGAAGTGGCGCTCGGGCAGCCAGATCGCGGCGAGCCCGTGCGCGTCGGCGAAGCGGGCGCTCTCGAGCAGCAGGTGATAGCGGTCCGCGTCGCGGCGCTGGGCGTCGCTGGAGAAGAACAGCAGACTGAATTCCAGCTCGCGCGGCCCGGAACCGCCGCCACCGCGCGGGTGCGCGGGTGTGTGCCCGTTTCCGCGCCGCCCGGTGGCCATTTCGGCGACATCGGCCAGGCAGAGACCGTCGAAGATGTCCTCGGCGGTGATCTCGGTGTCGTATCGGTCCTCGAGGATGGTCATCAGTTCGGCGGCCTTCACCGAGTCCAGGCCCAGCGAGGTGAGCGGGGAGTACGGATCCACCGAATCGCGCTCGAGCCGATCGGCGGCCCATTCCACGAAGAAGTCCAGCACGGTCGCACTCTCGGACGATGTACTCACAGCACGCTCTCCTCGAATGCCGTTGTGGACGAATAGGTTTCACGCAGCCGACGGCGCTGGATCTTGCCGCTGGTGGTCTTGGGCACCTCACCCTTGCCGACGAACACCACCCGGTGCACGCTGATGGCGTGCTCGCGGCTGACGATGTCGCGGATCGAGTCCTCCAGTGCCGCGGTGTCGACCTCGGCGGCCGCGGTGTCGTCGAGTTCCTGCACGACCATCACCCGGTCCTGATTGTCGATCTGGGCCGCGAAGACCGCGCAGCCGCCGGGCCGCAGCGCCGGATGGCCGCCGATGATGGTGCGCTCGATGTCCTGGGGAAAGATATTGCGGCCGTGGACGATCATGAGCTCCTTGATGCGCCCGGAGATGTAGAGCTGCCCCTCGCAGACGAATCCGAGATCGCCGGTGCGCAGATACGGCGTGCCGTCCTCGCCCTCGAGGGTCGCGCCGAAGGCGCGGGCCGTCTCGTCGGGCTTCTCCCAGTAGCCCGCGGTGATGCTCCCGCCGCGCAACCAGATCTCGCCGATCCAGTTCTCGGCGCAGCGGGTCCGGGCCTCGCGGTCCACCACGGCCACGTCCGGGCCGACCGGTCCGACCGAGATCAGTTCCCGTCCCGCGGGTTTGGCGATGGCGACACCGTTCTCCAGATCGGCGGCGGAGAAGTGCCGCGAGCGCGCACCCGCGCCGCGCGCACCGCCGTTGACGTACAGGGTCGATTCGGCCAGCCCGTACATGGGCGCGAAGCTGCTCGCGCGGAAGCCGCTCACCGCGAAGGAGTCCGCGAACCGGCGCAGCGTGGCCGGATCGACCGGTTCCGCGCCGACGAAGGCGATGTCCCAGCCGCTCAGGTCCAGCTCCGCCGCGGCCTCGGGCGAGACGCGCTTGGCGCACAGGCCGTAGGCGAGATTGGGGCCGCCCGCGACGGCGTGCTCGGTCTCGGCGATCACGCGCAGCCAGCTCAGCGGGTCGCGCAGGAAGGTCATGGGTGACATGAGGGTGCTGGGGAAGCCGACGAACATCGGCAGCAGCGCGCCCTGGATCAAACCCATGTCGTGGTAGGGCGGTAACCAGGAGGCGATCGAATTGTGCGTTGTGAGTTGATATTTCGACTGCAGTACGCCGAGGTTCTCCATCAGGTTGCGGTGGCGGACCATGACGCCCTTGGGCACCCCGGTCGAGCCCGAGGTGTACTGCAGGAAGGCGATGTCCTCGCCGTCGGGCAGCGATTCGGGCAGCGGTTCGAAACCCAGGACCCGGCCCGCGCCCTCGCTGTCGATGATCCGGATGCCGCCGCCGAGGCGGCCGCCGTCGACCGGCACCGTCGACAGGGGTGCGATCGCCGCGGTCGCGCCGCTGTCGTGCAGGATGGCCCGCAGCGTCGCGATCTGCTGCTCCGACATCGGAAGATGAACCGGCACTGCGATTCTGCGCGTGGTCATGCAGGCGAAGAACGCGCACACGAAATCCGGGCCGGGCGGGCAGAGCAGGGTGACCCGGTCGCCGACGGAGGTCTCCTCGATGATCCGCTCGGCCAGTCCCGCGACCCGCTCCCACAGCCGCTGGTAGTCGAAGAGGTCGTCGTCGGTCCGGCGTTCGACGAAGCGGTAGGCCGTCCGATGCGGGGTCTCCAGCACCCGCGCCGACAGGACGTCGACCAGGGTGCGGGCGCCGGTATCCCAGCGGTCCTGCGAGTTCCTCCGCAATCTCTGCATACGCCCGGCTCCTGTCGGATCCTGGGGCCGCCGTCGCGAGACGACCGTGGTCAACGGCCGCGTCGCGGCTGCGGCTAGACGAAAGAGCAGCTGAACGAACAGTCCAGGCCCCATCTTGGTGCTCCGGAGGCCACTCGGCAACATTCACGCAAACCATCGCGTGTCGGCCGCCGCCGCTGTTCGGGTCCAATGGCATCATCGTCGCCGGTCGATGTGCGCCCCTCTGCTCGCGCGGGAAGGTGGAAGTCCAGATGTCGAGCGTCGCCACCGAAGTTCTCGATCGCGAAGACCGCAGCGCCGCCACCGATATCGCTCCGCCGCGGTGGAAGCCATTGACGCGGATCGCATTCCGATTCAGTGTGGCCTACTTCGGGTTGCTGTGCCTGCTGTTCGCGCAGATCTTGCTGGTGTTCGCCGGACCCCTGTTCCCGCTGCTGGCCGCCCAGGCGGTCGGCGGGCAGATGGACTCGATCGACGACTTCGTGCGCGCGATCAGCACGCATGTCTTCGGCGTCGAGGTGGCGCCGCTGCGCAAGTCCTACAGCGGCGATCAGGCGCCGCTGTGGATCCTGGTGTTCTGCGTGTTCGCCGCCGCGGTCGCCCTCACCGTCGCCTGGTCGGCGCTGGATCGGCGGCGCGGCTCCTATCCTCGGCTGCACGCGTGGTTCCTGGCCTTCCTCCGGCTCTGCCTGGGCGGGCAGATGCTGATCTACGGGACGGCCAAGGTGATTCCGCTGCAGATGCCCCGGCCCACCCTGATCACCCTGCTGCAGCCCTACGGCGACTTCAGCCCGACCGGGGTGCTGTGGAATCAGGTCGGGTCCGCGCCGGTCTACGAAATGCTGTTGGGCGCAGCCGAAATCCTCGGCGGACTGCTGCTGTTCGTGCCGCGCACCGCGACCGCCGGGGCGCTGCTGAGCCTGGTGAGCCTGCTGCAGGTGTTCGTGCTGAACATGACCTTCGACGTGCCGGTCAAGCTGCTGTCCTTCCACCTCGTGCTGATGTGCCTGTTCGTGCTGGCCCCGCAGGCCCGGCGACTGGCGAATATGCTGGTGTTGGAACGGTATTCGGCGCCGGCCACCCAGCCGGATCTGTTCCGCTGCGGACGGGCCAATCGGATCGTCGCGGTGGTCACCGCCGTGCTCGGCCTCTGGGTGCTGCTCGGGGGCGTGCGCATGGCGTGGGAGGGCTACCGCACGCAGGGCGACGGCGTCGCCGAACCGCCGCTGTACGGCATCTGGGACGTCACCGAGTTCAGTCTGGAGGGCACCGCGCTGCCGCCGCTCACCACCGACGAGACCCGGTGGCGGCGAGTGGTTTTCGATACCCGAAAGGCGGCGGTGCAGAAGATGGACGACTCGATCGTCCCCGCCGCCGCGGTCGTGGACACCGGACCCGACACCCTCACCCTGTCCAGCCCCGCGGCCACCGAGCAGGCCCGGCCGAGCCAATTGCCGCCCTTCACCTTCACCTTCGCCTACGAGCGGCCCGAGCCCGACCGGCTCACGCTGCGCGGCGACCTCGACGGGCGACCGGTCACCGTCGCGCTGCACCGCCTCGACCCCACCGCATTCCCGCTGCGCGGACCCGCGTTCCACTGGATCCAGGAGTATCCCGACACCGGCAAGCTGATCCGCTGAGGGTCACTCCAGCGTGCTCTTGTGCTTGTCCTCGTCGTAGGGCACGAGCTCGCCGGTCCGCCCGTCCCGGACCAGCTCCACGAAGTCCGGATTCGCCAGCACCGCCCGCCCGACCGCGGCGATGTCGAACTCGCCCCGTTCGAACCGGCGCACCAACGGCCGTAACGACATCGCGGCCTCCCCCACCTTCGACAACCCGATCGACCCCACCGTGATCACGGGCCGCCCCGTCAGCACCTTCGTCCACCCCGCCAGGCCCAACTCCCCACCGGCCCCGCCCAACTCCGGGAACTCCGGCTCGTCGAACCGCCGCGTCGACGGATGGAACACCGCCACCCCGGCCTCCACCAGCGGCCGCAGCACCGCCTCCAGCGCGGCCGGTGTTCGCGCCATCCGCTCGTCGTACCGGCCGACCTCCCACTGCGAGAACCGATAACCGATCGGAACCGCGGGCCCGACCGCCTCCGCGACCGCCCCCACCAGCTCCGCCACGAACCCCGCCCGCGCGGGCAACATCCCGTGCGCCCCATGGATTTCGATCCCGTCGAACCCCGCCCGCCGCGCCTGCCCCGCCGCCGCCACATAATCCGCCACGGTCCGCTCGCTCTCCACCACCCCCGCCCCGCCGTGCATCAGCTGCGCGAAGATCGGCACCCCCTCGGTATGCACGGCCGCCACGATCTCCCGCCACCCCGCCTCGGCGCGCCCCTCCTGAATCCCCGCCACCCCCGACCCGTCCGCACCGCCGCCCTCCCCCACCGCGATCCCCTCGCTGATGATCAGCCCCACCCCGCCCGCGGCCCGCCGCCGATAGAACTCCCCCAACTCCGGTGCGGGCACCCCGCTCCGCGCCGCATACCGCGACAACGGAGCCATGGCGAACCGATTCCGCACCGCCACGGCCCCCACCGCCGCCGGCCCGAAAAGCCCCGAAACATCGACCTCTTCCTCGAGCGTGTTCCGCATGCCGCCCCACTCCCGTTTCCGATGTGGTGCCCAGCCGTCCGGACGAACCCTACCCGCCCCCGAATACAAGATCAGGGAGCTCCCACCGAGGGAAACCGGATGAATTTCCGCGGTGAGAGCTCCCTGATCGTGGTGGGTGTCAGGCGTCGTACCCGGTGGCGGCGGTGCGGACCTGGTCTACGTAGGTGGTGGAGTGGTTGTAGGCCAGGATGGCTCGGCGCCAGCCGGACGGGGTGGACAGGTCGCCGCCGGACGCGCAGAGATAGCGACCGGCCGCGAGGGCGGCGTCGTCGATATTGTCGGGGCTGCCCGAGAGGGCCGTTGTGGCAACGGGTTTGGCCGATTCCAGGGCGTGAGACAACGCCTGGTAGTCGGCGTCGGCGCGGATGCCCCAGTGGTTCCAGGTGTCGGGGATGAACTGGAACGGGCCCATGGCTCGGGCGTAGACCGTGCTGCTGGAGCGGTGGGCGGGGTCGAGGATGGTGGCGTTGCCCGCCGTGCCGTTGAGCGGGACGCCGCGGATCACCGGGCGCACCGAGCCGTCGGTGGCGATGGTCGCGCCGCCGAAACGGGCGTGATTGCTTTCCACGCGGGCGATTCCGGCCAGGGTGGTCCAGCCGAGGTGGCAGTTCGGCTGGGCCTTGGCCATGACGACCGTGGCGTAGCCGTAGGACTGCAGGGCGCGCAGCGGGATGGCGTATTTGGTGGAACGCGGGAGCGCCCAGTCGTGGAGTTGGTCGAGTTTGTGTTCGACCGCGTCCAGGCGGACCACGGGAACCGGGCCGCCGGTGCCCGGCGCGGCGGGGTCGGGGGTGCGGTCGGTCCCGCAGCCCGCGACCGTCACCACGACGGCCGAGGCCAGCAGGGCCAGACGCACCGACTCCGGGCCCCGGCCGTGGGTTCGCATCCGGTCTACCCGCACGCGTGCGGCGCGGGGGCGGGCGCGGCGGTGGTCGGCGCGACCGCCACCGTGGACGGCTTGGGCTGGGTCGCGGTCGACTTCGGTTGTGTCGCGGTCGGTTTCGGTGCGGCCACCGACGGCTTGGGCGCGGGGGCCGGTGCCTTGGGCGGGGTGGTCACGACCGGGGCGATCGGGTGCGGGGCCGCGGGCGGGAGGGTGATGTGCGAGGCGAGCGGCTGCTGGGCCGGGACGGCCGGGGGCAGCGCGCAGTGGTTCGTGGTGGTGGCGGGCACCGTGGTCGCGACGACCGGCGCGGTCGTGGTCGGCGCGGGCGTCGTGGTGGCCGTCGCGGGGGCGGGAGTTGTGGTCGGCGCGGGCGTCGTCGTGACGACCGGGGTGGTCGTCGTCGGGCCCGGCGTCGCCGGCGGAGTGGTGGTGTCCGTGGTGGCCGGGGTGACGGTGACGGTGCCCGGATCCGTCGTCGGGATCGCCGAGTCCACCGCATTGGCGAGCGAGCCCGGATCCACCGAAAGATTCGCGCTCACACTGATATCGAGGCTGGCCCCGGGCGCGGCGGTGGTGGTGTCGGTGGTGGTCGTGACCGGCGTGTCGGTGGTCGTCACCGGGCTGTCCGTGGTGGTGGTGTCGGCGGCCGTCGATCCGCCGTCGCCGCCGTCGTCGACCGCGGTGGCGGTGTCGGTCGACCCGTCGCCGGGGACGGGCTGGTCGGTGGGGGTGTCCGAGGTGTCGGCGATATCGCTCACCGAGGTCGAATCCAGCAGCGCCGTATGGTCTTCGGCGCTCGAGGACGACGCCTTGATATCGGCGACCCGGTCGTCGCCGCGCGATTCCGCCGCGACCACGGTCGCGACCGTGAGGGTCAGCAGCGCGGTCATGGCCATGGCGCGCGGCAGGTGCCGGGTGAGGTTGAGCTTGGGCTTGACGATGAAAGGCGCCGCGTCCGAATCGGTCCGGCCGAGGTCTTTGCTGTCCGTTGGTTCCACGAGATGGTGCTTTCTGTTCCCTGAATGAGTTTCGCGAGATCCGCCTCAGCCGCTGACGCTGGCCGTGCCGTTCTCGAGGTGCCCGGTGAATCGTTGCGACCAGCCCGAATCCGAGCTGACCGTGATGGTGAAGTCGTACCAACCGTGGTTGTAGGCAATGGCGTTGAAGTAGTCGCTGACCGTCTTGCCCGCCGCCACCGTGTAGGTCCACGGCCCGTCGGTCCGGTACTGGTTGGCCTTGATGGTGAAGGTGACCGAGGAGGTGCCGGAATTGGTCATGGCGAACCAGATCGCCAACTTTCCGGTATTGGGCGCGTTGGAATACGAGGAGGCGACCGCGACCGTCTTGCCCGCCTTGGTGACATTGCCCTGGAAGCGGCGCAGGAACCGGTTGGGCCCGACCACCGTCAGGTCGTAGGCGCCATTGCCGTATCCGGTGCCCACCTCGTAGAAATCGCTGGCATTGCCGCCCGCCCCGACCGTGTACTGCCAGGGCCCGCCGGAGCGAAAAGCGTTGGCGTAAGTCGCGAAATGCACCGCGCGGGTCGCGGGCGCGCCGACATTGGCGAAATTGATCCAGGCCCGAGCCTCGCCCGCCGCACCGAAGGTGAAGTGATCGAGGTAGGCGTTGGGCTGATACGGCAGCGCGCGAGCCGGGCGGGTGCCGGACTCCGGAGCGGGCAGCGCGTTCGAGGTCGGCGACGGATTGTGCTGCGCCGAACAGGTTGTCGGCCCGATCACCGTGGAGGTGTCCGGCAGCGTCGGCAGCCCGGTGACCGGGGAGGCGAAATTGAACATGCCGGTCAGATCGCCGCAGACCGAGCGCCGCCACGCGCTGATGTTCGGGCAGGTGGCCTTCTTGCCGAGCGCGGCGGTCCAGGTCTCGAGAAAACGCAGGACCGAAGTGTGGTCGAACACTTCGGAACTCACCCAGCCGCCCCGGGTCCACGGCGAGATCACGATCAGCGGCACCCGGAAGCCGAGGCCGATCGGCACCCCGTTGATGAACTCGTCGGCCGTGCCCGCGGGCGGAATCGGCGGCGGCACATGGTCGAACAGCCCGTCGTTCTCGTCGTAGTTGAGGATCAGCACCGTCGAGTTGAAGACGTTCGGATCGGCGTTGAGCGCGTTGATCACGTTGTGCACGAAGTGCGCACCGTCGTTCGGCGGGGCGTCCGGGTGCTCGGAGGAGCCCTGGTCCGGCACCACCCACGACACCTGCGGCAGCGTGCCGCCGACGACATCGGCCTTGATGGCGGCCACGATGTCGTCGGGGGTCTTGCCGGTGGTCGCGGGCACCGAGCCCATCCCGTTGACGGCCAGCGGGCTGCCGGGCGCGGCGTTCACGAACTGCTTGAAATACGCGAGTGCGTTGTCGCCGTAGTTGTCCGCCGCGTTCTGGTACAGCTTCCAGCTGACGCCCGCGTTCTGCAGCGCCTCCGCGTAGGTCTGCCAGCTCAGCCCGGATTCGTCGCCGCCGTCGCTGGCGGGTCCGCCGGCGGTGCCGGCCGGATCGATCCAGCCGCTCCAGTGGTAGGTGCGGTTGGGCCCGGTCGCGCTGAGCACCGAACAGAAATAGGAGTCGCCGATGGTCCAGTTGTCGGCCAGCGCGTAGTGGAACGGAATGTCCTTGCGCGCCAGGTATCCCATGGTGCGCACATTGCCCTTGGCCGCCACCCACGCGTCGAGGTGCCCGTTGTTCCAGGCGGCGTGCTGATCGGCCCAGGCGTGCGGCAGGTCGTCCTCGCACTGCGCCGCGGTCTCACCGCCCGAGCTGCTCAGCGCCCACGGGTATTGCCGCCCAGTGCCATTGGGCTGGTTGAACACGCTGTTGCCGCCCGCGATCTGGATCGTCGCGCGATCCCCGAACCCGCGCACGCCCTTCAGCGTCCCGAAATAATGGTCGAACGAACGGTTTTCCTGCATCAGGATCACCACGTGTTTGGCGTCCGCGATGGTGCCGGTGGCGGCATTGGCCACCGCGGACCGCAACGCGCCGCCGGTGACCACACCGGCGGCCGCCGCGGCGGAGGCACCGAGAAACCCGCGGCGATTCAATGGCGACAAGACCTGTAACTCCCGTTCCGACGAAGATCGCCAAAACGGTTACACCGCAGCGTGACCTGTTCCCGGCCCGATCCTGGCCGCGAGGTAAACCTTGTACTGCTACAGATGAATGGTCCGTTAACCAGCTGTTTTGCTTCAACCTGGAAGCGTTGTCCCCGTATCGAACAGCACTCGCGGTGCCGCGACGCTCACACCGGGCGTCGCATCGATCCCGGCGCGACCGAGCCGAGCACACTGATCAGGCACACGCCCGCGATGAGATTGATGGCGGCCGTGGCGATCTGGGCGCTGCGCTCGGCGGAGACGGTGAACGGCAGGATCACCGCCGCCGCGGTGGACAACGCCGTGATCCAATAGAAGAACGTGAGGGGGCTGGGCATGAACTCCAGCAGGAGATGCAGCAGTCCGGTGGCCAGCAGGGTGATTCCGGCCGCGCCCAGCGCGTAGGTGGTCGTGTTGGCGGTGCCGTACGCGCCTTCCCGCGCGGGCGCCAGCACGGGAATTCCGAAGACCCCTCGGACCAGCAGGATGGCGACGACGACGAGCAGGGCCATCACGACCGCGGTCCCGATACCCCCGGCCCACAGCCGACCCACGCGCACTCTCGGCGCCGGGGTGTACCCCGGCGGCGCATGCTGCGGCTCCGCGGGCGGCTGGTACGGCAGATCGCGACCGAACTCTTCGAAGTCGCTCATACCAGGAAAGGTACCCGCCGTCCGGCCCTTCGATGTGCGACTTGCGACCCTTCTGCCGGTCTGTGCGCCCCGTGGAGACTTGGCCCATCCGCACACCGAGGCGATCAGAACGACGGAGGAATCGATGAGCAATCCAACCGATCTCAGCCCATCCGAACGGCGACTCGCCGCCCGGCGCGCTCTGGACGACCTGCGCGACGATCGCGACGACCACGCGCTGGTGCGCGTCCGCTGCGGTCGAAGCCACCATGTCGCAACGGTTTTCGACACCGCGGCGGGTGCGGTGTACGAGTCGCTGATCGGGCCGCACGCGCACGGCCGCCGCGACTACATCGACGAGGCTCACCACGCCGACCGCCGCCACATCCGCTTCGTCGACCTGCTCGACGGCGATCGCTACACCGACGATGTGCTCTCGGCCCATTGCGAATGCGGCGATCACGAACTCTCGCGCGCCCGGCTGCGCAAGGCCGTCGACACGCACGAGCGCACGATCCAGCTCGGCTGACCCCCGGGTCGACCGGACCCCGGGTCAGGAATCGACGGATACCACGCAGTGCCAGCGGTCGCGTTCGGACTGAATTCGGATGTCGTGCAACGTGACCGCCGTCGGCACCGCGCCGCACAGCGTGGTGCGATCCAGATCCGCCAGCTCGAAGCGGACACGCCAGCCACTGTCGAGCCGCTCGACGGTCGTCGTGACCGGGATGCGGGAGTAGACCTCCATCTGGTGGTCGACCGCCTCGAGCAGGGTGCCCATCAGGTTCTCTGCGCGGTCGCGCGGCATGACCCACTCGATCGTCTCGCTGGGCTCGGGCCGCGGGCGCTGGATGAAACTGTCCACCACCGCGTCGATCACCTGGACCAGGCAGCGTTCACGCGTGGGAGCCCACGCCTCGACGCACAGGTCGTCGGGGCGCGGGATGTACCGGTATCCGGCTTCCGGGGCGGTCACCGCGGCTCCGCCGATGCGGTCGCGGCCACGTCGTGCAGGCGGGTGATGAACCAGTCGCGGGCCAGTTCCGCGGCCCGGCGCAGGGTGCCGGGTTCCTCGAACAGATGCGTCGCGCCCGGGACTTCCACCAGTGCAGTCTCGCACGACATCGCCTTGGCCGCTTGACGATTCAGATCCAGCACCACATAGTCGTGGCCGCCGACGATCAGCAGGGTCGGCGCGCGGACCGCGGCCAGGGCGGGACCCGCCAGATCGGGTCGCCCGCCGCGCGACACCACCGCGTCCACCCGCACGCGCGGGTCGGCCGCGGCGCACAGGGCGGCCGCCGCGCCGGTGCTGGCGCCGAAGTACCCGATCGGCAGGCCCGCGACGTGTTCCTGACGGGTCAGCCACGCGGTGACCTCGACCAGTCGCCCGGCCAGCAGATCGATGTCGAATACATTGGCGCGGTCCAATTCCTCTGCCGTGGTGAGCAGATCGAACAGCAGCGTGCCCAGCCCGGCCCGCTGCAATACCGCGGCGACATAGCGGTTGCGGGGGCTGTGACGGCTGCTGCCGCTGCCGTGCACGAACACCACCATGCCCACCGGATTCTCCGGAACGGTGAGATGCCCTGCCAGCTCGACCTTCCCGGCCCGCACCCGCACCTCGTCGTCGCGCAGCGGCGGATCGGCGGCCGGAGCCGATTGCGGCAGCGGCGCCCGCGCCGCGGCGTGATCGAGCAGCTCGACCACCTCGTCGTCGGTGGTCTGCCCGAAGCGGTAGTACCACTGGCCGACCGCGGAGAAGAACATCGGCTGTTCGAGGCAGATCACTTCGTCGGCTTCGCGCTCCACCGCGTGCAGCGCCTCCGGGGCCGCCACCGGTACCGCCAGCACCACTCGCGCCGCACCCTGCGCACGGGCCACCCGGCAGGCGGCGCGGGCGGTGGCGCCGGTCGCGACCCCGTCATCGACGATCACCACCGTCCGGCCGGTCAGCGGGAGGCGCGGGCGGCCGGCACGGAAACGGGCGGCGCGACGGTCCAATTCCGCGCGCTCGGATCGCTCCACCTGTGCCAATTCCTCATCGGAGGCCCCGATGCGGCTCACCACGAACTGATTGACCACCCGGACCCCGTCCTCGCCGATGGCGCCGAAGGCCAGCTCCGGCTGATAGGGCACACCGAGTTTGCGCACCACCAGAACATCCAGCGGTGCGTCGAGCGCTCGCGCGACCTCGTACGCGACCGGGACGCCACCGCGTGGCAGCCCCAGCACGACGACATCCTCACCGCGCAGCATCACCAAACGCTGAGCCAGGCGACGCCCCGCCTCGGCACGATCCACGAACACCATCGAAACCTCCTGGACGACCGGTCATTCCAGCGTCACAGCGTCGGACACCCGAGGGCAGATCCACTGGTCGCCGACGCGAAGGCCCTTGGTCCCTCGGGCAGGTCGATCGGTCAGCTGTCGGCGCGGCCGGTCGCCGATGTCCGGGCGATGACGATCGGGCATTCCACCGACTGCACCAGTGCTGCGCTGGTGGAGCCGAGCAGCATGCCCGCGAAGCCGCCGCGGCCATGACTGCCGACGACCACCAATTGCGCGTTCTCCGATTCGGTCAACAGTGAGCGCGCGGGCCGATCGCGGACCAGGACACGGCGAACCGGCACATCGGGATAGCGTTCGCCGTAACCGGCCAGGCTCTCGGTCAGCAGCGCTTCTTCGCTGTCCCGCACCGATTCCCACCCGACCGGGGCCGGTTCGGTGCCGGTGACATCGCTCCACGAGTGCAGCGCGACGAGCCCGACCTTGCGCAGGGACGCCTCCTCGAAGGCGAGCTCGAGGGCGGGCACACTGTTGGCGCTGCCGTCGACCCCGACGAGCACGGGCTTGCGCGCGGACACCGCGTCGGTCCCGGACATGGTGTGGATCACCGCGACCGGGCAGTGCGCGTGCTGGACCATCGCCGAACTCACCGAACCGAGCACCGCGCGCCGGAACGCACCGCGACCACGACTGCCGACCACCAGCGTGTGGGCCTGCCGCGAACGTTCGATCAGGCTGGGAATGATCGGCTCGAAGATCACCTCGGTGCTGATCGTGAGCTGGTCACCGGGCACGGTGTCGCGTGCGATGCGCACCGCGTCGGCCACGATCTCATCACCGGCCTCCTGCAACTGCTCGACCACTTCTTCGGTGATGAAAGGCACCGGGCCATAAGCGAACTGGAAGGCCTGGGAGATGACGATATGCAGCCTGCGCCCGTGCAGCGCGGCCTCGGCGGCGGCCCAGGCCACGGCCAGACCGGCCGTCGCCGAGCCGTCCACCGCCACCACGATCGGCGCGTCCGGCGCGTGCGCGAAAACTTGTTCGGCCATCATCGTCTCCCTTTCCCGGTCTCGGCGGCCAGGTCATGCCCATGACCGCGACAACACCCAGCATTGCCGAGACCCGCGTGCGCCCGGCGCGGCCGAAGGTCACAAGAACCGGGGCACTCGGCCCGTTTCCGGGCGCCGTGATCCGGTCCGGCGCGCCGACCGGGCGGCTGAAACTCGCCGGAGATCCTCGCCCTGATCCAGCGAGAGGGGCTGCGACGAAGCCCGAACCTCAGCCCCGGCAGGCGGGTGGGCGGTCCGCTCGTCACGGCCGGACTCGTCATCGACGGTATTGGTTCCGGAGCGGGGTGAATCATGGCCTCCGGCATGGTGGCTCAAGCGCCGGACCGTCCGATCCGCGTGGCGAGCAACCTGGTGAAGGCACGCATGCCCGCGACCATGTCGAAGGATTCATCGACGAGCCACTGATGTTCCAGGCCGAGGAAGGCCGCGACGATCACCGCGGCGGTGGCGTCCAGGTCGGTGTCGGCGGAGATTTCACCACGGGCGCGCGCCCGGTCGGCGAAGGCGACGATGTCGGCGCGCAGGCGTTGCAGCCGAGCCTTGGACCAGTCCGCCGCCACCTGCGCGTCCTCGCCGGGGGCGAGCGCGCACAGGTGGGCCAGCCGTATGACGTCGCGGTGCGCGAGGTTGGCCTCGACCTGGTCGACGATCAGGTCCAGGGCCGCCGGTAAGTCGAGGTCGGCGAATTCGACTGTGCGATCACCGGTTTCGCGGTCCTTCTGCCCGTGTTCCTCGAGCACCGCGGCCAGCAGCGAGCGCTTGTCGGAAAAATGGTGCAGCACCCCGGGGGCGGAGAGTCCGGCGCGCTTGGCCACAGCCGTCAGTGAGCTCGCGGCGTAACCGCGTTCGGCGAAGGTCTCCAGTGCCGCACGCAGGATCCGCTCGCGCGCTGCCCGACCGGCCTTGTCCGCGACCAATGTCCGCGCCACCGCGCCCTCCTCTGCTCCCCCACCGTTTTCGGTGCCGGAGGCGACAATAGCGCGGTGCACGGGCTGAGCGCGCCGCCCGTCCCGCGGCTGTCGGGGCCGCGGGACGGGCATCGCGTCAGCCGGTCAGTGGTGGCCGGAGCCGCTGGAGGAACCGCTGATCAGCGGCTTGAGCGGGAGCGGCGGGATACGCAGGTTGGCGTTCGGGACATCGGTGCCGTCCGGCACCAGCAGGCCGTCCTTGTCCGCGTAGGCGCTCTGCCCCGGCGCGGCCTGCAGGGTGGTGAGGTATTTCCACGCCCCGTTGACCAGCGCCGCGCCGCCCAGCCCGAGGGTGCCCACCAGCATGCCGCCGCCCGCGAAGGCCATGATGGCGGCCGGGGCGGTGGCCAGGCAGCCGGGGCCGACGATCAGGCAGGAGCCCAGCCCGATCGCCGCGCCGACCACCGCGCCGACCACGAATCCGCCGACGGTGCCGACCAGGGTGCCGGTGCTCATGTTCCCGGCGAATTCGTCGAGCGCCTTCTGGTTCTCCATGGGAGAAGCCACCGGGCGCAGGCCGGTATCCGGGGTCAGCGCCAGGCGGTGACCGTCGGCGCTGATCTGTTGCAGAATCGGGTGCGGGGTCCCGTCCAGATCGAAAGTCAAAGGCAATGACAGGATTTGGTTGCCACCGGCATCACGGACGAGTACCGATCCCGCATCCGGGGCGAGCGCGAAAGTGCCGTCGTCGAGCACGGTGACCGCCGAGTCACCCACCACGCCCGCGCGATAGCGCACTCCCGGGCCCTCGTCGGCATGGGCGGGAGCCGCAGCGATCGTCATCGCGCCCGCCGCGGTCAGTGCCGCGAAAGCTGTTGTGCGAAGCTTCATTCCGTTATCCCTGCTGGTTGTCGCGGTCAGTTCGCGGGGGCCGGGTCGCCGGTCCTGCCCTGCACGTACGGCGCGTACTTGCTGGTGCCGGGCGCGGCCTGCATGACGGAGAAGTACGTCAGAGCGGCGGCGATGGCGGTCGGACCGCCGCCGAGAACCAGTCCGGCCAGACCGCCGGCCGCGGCGACCAAGCTGATGATCGGCAGCGCGGTGATCACGCAGCCCAGGCTCAGCGCCAGACAGGAGGCGCCGGCCACCGCGACACCGACGCCGATTCCCGCGACCGCGCCGATGGCGGTGCCGATGAGGCTGCCGATCGAGGTGCCCAGGCTGACGGAGTTGATGAGGTCGTTCATGGCCAGCTGGTTCTCCACCGGCGACGCGACCGGCTTCAGCGCGGTGCGGTCCAGCGTGGTGAGATCCGGCAGCAGGCGCAAAGTGCGGCCGTCATCGGCGATCTGTTGCACCAGCGGCAGGTGCTGGCCGTCGAGGGTGAAGGACAGCGGCAGGCTCTCGATGGTCCTGCCCGCGATGTCACGGATCGCGACCGACTGCCGGTCCCCCGACAATGCGAAGCTGCCGTCGGTGAGCGTCGTGACCACAGCATTGCCGTCGAGGTCGGAGTGGTAGCCGACGGCCGGTGGCGCGGTTTCCGGGGCCGCGGTGGCGGTGGCGGCGGCTCCGACGACGCCGGCGGCCACGACGGCCGTGGTCAGGGTTGCGAGGCGAATGTTCATGCGTGTTTCCTCATCTCACGCACCGGCCGCGGTTCGCAGGGGGAGACCGTCGGTCGATGACTGGGCCCGCGAGTGCGGGAATCGGCTACGAAGCGCGAATCACGTTCCGGCACTGAGGCCTCGGCTTGTGACCGTCATTACGATCCGCCGTCTTCGTGATTTGAGACACTAGCCGACTTAACGCTCGTTCTGCCAGCGTTTTCTCGAGGCTTTTTCAATCGATTTCCGTCGCGAAATACACGCACAACGCAGACTGCCCGCCGACGCTGATGCGTTCGGCGGGTTGGTCTTTCGCGCTATGAGAGGCTCAGACGATGTCGGTCACGGCGGATATCCTCAGATCGGTATTGCTGCGCCCGGCGTGCACCCGGTAGCGGCCGGGTACGAATTGCCATGCGCCGCTGGTCTCGTCCCAGATCCGGAAGGCGCGGTCGGGCAATGTCAGGGTGAGTTCGGTTGTCTCGCCGGGTTCCGCGGCTGCCACGGTGAAATCGGCCAGCCAGTTTCGTGGTCGACGATCATCGGGTTCGGACGGTGCGAGATAGATTTGAACGACTTCCCGACCGGGCCGAGATCCGGTATTGCGCAATCTGATTCGCACTGTGCGGTCGGATGTCTCGATGGACTCGTAATGCCAATCGGTATAGCCGAGTCCGTGACCGAACGGGTAGGCCGGTGCGATATCGTGCCGCTGCCAGGCTCGGTATCCGATGAAAATTCCTTCGTCATAACGCAATACACCGTCTTCGGGGGTCACCTCGCGGACCGGCGCGTCGGCCAGCCGGACGGGCCAGGTGGTCGGCAGCCGACCGCCGGGTTCGGTGCGGCCCAGCAGCACGTCCGCCAATGCGGCACCGCCCTCCTGGCCCGGGAACCAGCTCAGCAGGATCGCGGAAACCTCGTCCCGCCAAGGCATCTCGACCGGTGATCCGCTGTTGACCACCACCACGGTGCGCGGATTGACGGCGGCGACCCGGGTCACGAGTTCATCCTGCCGACCCGGCAGTCGCAGATCGGCGCGGTCGAAGCCCTCACTCTCCTGCGCGGTCGTGGTCGCGACCACGACGACCGCGATATCGGCGACGGCAGCGGCGGCGACGGCTTCCTCGATCAGGGTGTCGTCGTCGAGGCGCGGTTCGCGCATGGCCAGCGTGAAGCTGATGCCCCGGATCGGGCCGATCGCGCCCTGCGGCGTGGTGTTCAACAGACTGACCGGCACCGGTTCACCGGCGGTCAGCATCACCGAACCGTGCGGAGTCGGCGGGCCGGTGAGCGCCTCGAAAGGATCTGCATGCTCGGGCAATTCGTGCACGCCGTCGAACAACTCCCGATCGGCGACGGCGAGCCGGAACGCGCCGAGGCCGCCGAGGCCGAATTCGTGCGGACCGGATTCGCGCGGGGTGAAGGTGCCGACGATCTCCACCGACGCCACCGCGTCGTAGTCCGCTCCGCCAGGTAGCGCATTGTCCGTCCAGCGCACCCGGGCGACAGTCAGCGGCTGTTCGGCAAGCACCCAGCCCTCCGCATCGCGGAGGATCGCCCGCAGGTCGAACCCGCCGCCGGCGAGCTCGAGCCCCTGGTTGGGGTCGGCGCCGACCGTGTAGGTCACCACACCTTCCGGCAGTGCGGCGCGCAGTCCGTCCAGCGGTGACACCACCCGGGCTGGGAACACCGTCGCCGATCCGCCCCCGAGCACTCGCGCGTCCCGGGCCGCACTGCCGATCAACGCTATCGAGCCGACCCGGTCCGACAGCGGAAGCACCCGGTTCTCGTTGCGCAGCAGCACCATCGAACGGGCAGCCAGCTCCCGCGCGGTCTCGATGCCGTCCGGCGGCGTGGGTCGCGCCGCACCAGCAACCGCGGGCTCGGCGCCATCGAGCAGCCCCAACCGCGCTGCCAGCAGCAGCACCCGGCGAACGGCGTCGTCCACCGTCGCCTCGGCCACCCGCCCCTCCCGCACGGCCAGCGCGAGTGCCGCGCCGAACACCGTGTAGGGACCGGGCATGGCGATATCGGTACCGCCCACCACCGCGCCGACGGTGTCGCGCGCGGCGAGCCAGTCCGAGACCACGACGCCGTCGTAGCCCCATTCCCGGCGCAGCAGATCGACTTGCAGGGCACCGTTTTCGGTCATGGTGACGCCGTTTACTCCGTTGTAGGCCGACATCAGGGCCCACGGCCGCGCGGTCGCGATGATCTCCTCGAACGGCGCGAGATACAACTCTCGCAACGCGCGTTCGGAGACCTCGTTGTTCACGGTGAAGCGCTGGGTCTCGGCGTCATTGGCGACGAAATGCTTGATGGTCGCCGCGACGCCGCATTCCTGCACACCGGTCACATAGCCCGCGCCGATGGCGGCGGTGAGCAGCGGGTCCTCCGAGTACGCCTCGAAATGCCTGCCGCCCACCGGGGATCGATGCAGATTGATGGTCGGCGCGAGCAGCATGTGCACGCCCTTGCGGTGCGCCTCGGCGGCCAGCACCTGCCCGGCGCGGCGCGCCAGCTCCGGATCCCAGGTCGCGGCCAGCGCGGTCGGACTGGGCAGCGTGAGCGAGGGATCGTCCGCGCTCCACCCGCCGCCCCGGACTCCGACCGGCCCGTCGGACATCACCAGCGAGCGCAGCCCGATCTTGGGCAGCGCGCGCAGCGACCACAGGTCCTGCCCCGCCAACAACGCTGCCTTGTCGTCGAGGTCCAATGCGGCCAACGCGGATTCGACGATGGCCGAATATCCGGTGGTGGTGTCGGAGACAGTCATTCGGTGTGCTTTCCAGTAGGGGCGTCGCAGGCGCGCTCAGCGGCCAATTCGGCGGTGAGTGCGGCGGATTCGCGCCGGTATGGCCGGTAGAGGAGGGTCATGAGCAGTCCGTTGGCCAGGGAGGTCACCACGGCCAGCCAGAGCACCGCCGCCCGCAGGCCGAACGCGTCGCCGGCGTAGCCGATCAGCACGGTGCCGGCAGCCCAACCCAGGGCCTCCGCACTGAGGAGCAAAGAGAAGGCGGCACTGCGTAATTCGGGACGGGTCACCGAGGTCAGGATCGGGCGGTTGCTGCCCGGGCCGAAACCCTGCGTCAGGCCCACCATCGCGAACATGATCGCGTACACCCAGATCGAGGGCCATCGGATCTGGGTGGCCAAGGCGGTCGCCGCCGCCCATGCCAGCACCGACGCCTGCCACACCGCCACGCGCCCGCCGCCGGGGAACCGGGCGCCGGCGCGGTCGCCGACGTAACCGCCGAGCACGGTGCCGACCACGTACATGAGCATCGCGACCGGGCTGACCAGTGCGGCCTGTGCGGTGCTGAAATGCCGGACGTCGACCATGAAGACGACGCCGAAACTCAGGAAGGCCAACTGCGGGGTGGTGACCCGCTGCGCCATGATCACCCACAGGGTGCGGGAGCGCAACGCCGCCAGCACCTGTCGGCGGCCGGGGGTGGCGGCGACCGGTGCGTGCGCCACTCCGTCGGCCGCTCCGATGCGCGGATCGACGAAATACCGCCACACCAGCAGACCGCAGCCGATGGTGACCGCGCCGACGATGAAAAAGCCATAACGCCAGCCGTTCTCGACCCGTGAGAGCTGACCGAACAGCGGCGTGAGGATCGCGCCGGTCACCGCGAATCCGGCATAGAGCCAGCCCGCCGCACGGCCTCGACGCCGATCCGGGAACAGGTCCGACAGGATGCCGTTGATCAGCGGACCACCCGCCGCGAAGCCCACGGCGGCAATCGAATACAACGCGAACAGCTGCGCGTAGTTCTGCGAGCACCCGGCCGCGACCGACCACACACCCCACAATCCGCAGAACACCACCAGGATCCGCTTGCGCCCGTATCGCACCGCCACGGCCACCCAGATCGGGCCGAAGATCATGGTCAGGATCTTGCTGACCGCCAGCATGTTTCCCAGCGCCGACAGCTTCAGATCCAGCGCCGCCCGCACCGCGGGAAACAGCGTGGACATCACCGCGCCCTCGCTGTTGTCCATACTGATCAGCCCGCTCAGCAGCGCCAGCTGCCGCCAGGCGCGGCGGTTCTCGCCCGGGGACGCGGTATCGGCGGGCACGTCCGTGTCGGCATGTCCGTCGGGTCCGGGCGATGCGGCCGCAACCGGCATGGCGGACGTGCCGATCGATCCGCCCGCATCGGCCATCGCGGACGGTCCGGCGTCCGCCGGTGCCGCGTCCGCGAACGACCCGGACGGTGCAACCTCACCGGGCCTGAATGAAAACTGCTGCATGGGTGTTCTTTTCGTCGTATGGGAACGTCTCGGGACGGCGGCCGATGGCTCGCCCGTATCCGCCACGCGAGGCCATGGGCACTCGCGCGGCGTTCCAGCGCTGCCTCGGCGTGAGCTTCCCGATGGCGGTGAGCGCCCTGGGCCGGGGTGCAGGCCGCACCGGAGCCTCGGACATCACGCCGCTGCGTCCCTCCGCGGAAACGGAGACCGCGACGGCGGGCGGGTACAGGTCCGGTGGGTGCACCGCGCGGGCGTGGGTCATGTCGGATTCCGCGGCTGTCAGCGCCGCGGCTGCGCGAAGGCGCGGGCGAGTTCGCCCCAGCGGGCGGCGAGTTGCGCGGTGCGGGGGCGGTCGGGGGCGTGCCAGGAGACCGGCACGGCCGCGGTCGTCAGGCGCGCCTCGAGGTCGTCGGCGAGGTGGGCGCGGCCGGTCTCGCGCAGGTGGCGCGCGTAGGTGGCCGGGTCGTTGTAGTAGGTGGGACCGGTCTGCAGGGTGGTCTGCATCGGATCCGGCAGTGCGCCGGGGTGTCCGGCGTAGGTGTAGTGCCATTCGGCGAGACGGGCTCGCATGGCGGTGGCGAGTTCGGGTTCGGAGTCCAGGAGATCCGTGGTGAGGTACGGGTCCTTCGTGACGTCGAAGAGTTGTTCCCATTCGGCGCGGAAGGCGCCGGGGTGATAGGTGCGGATGTAGAGGTGATCGCGAGTGCGCACAGCGCGCTGGTAGGTGTGCGCGCCGTGGCCCAGCACCAGGTAATCGCGGGAATCCAGGGATTCACCACGCACCGCCGGTGCGAACGATTCCCCCTGCCAGCCTGCTGGTTTCGGCAATCCGAGCAATTCGCACACGGTCGGTGCGTAGTCGATGTTGTAGAGCAGGGCGTCATTGCGGCGCGCGTCGGCCGGGAGGTCGTCGGTGACGCCGGGCCAGTAGAAGACCAGCGGCAGGCGGTGGGTGGGCTCGTTGGCGAGGCCGTGTTCGGCGTAGGAACCGTTCTCGCCGAAGGATTCTCCGTGGTCGGCGCTGACGATGATCGCGGTCTCCCCCGCGATGCCCAGCTGCTCGAGGGTGGCCACCAGTTGACCGAAGTGATGGTCCCAGTAGGCGATCGCGCCGTCGAAGCCGTTGATCAGGTGCTCGAAATCCGCGCGGGAGGTGATGTTGTCGGGCATATTGTGCGGCACCGGCGAACGCCCGTCACCCATGAGCGAATAGTTGAGATCCAAAGCGCTTCGCGGACCGTAGATTTCGGCGTGCGCGGCGATCGTCTCGGCATCGGGCCACTCTTGCACCGGACCCGACTCCGCCATCTTGTCGGTCCACTCGACCGGCTGGGTGTAGTTGGTGTGCGGTTCCCAGTAGGTCAGATGCAGATACCAGTTGTCCCGGTCGGCGTGGCGGCGAATCCAGTCGATGGCGGCGCGGTTGACGTCGGCGGCGTCCTCGTCACCCCAATTCGGTGTCGCACGAATGGATTCGCGGAAATTGCCGTGGAAGTAGTAGGCGCGGTGGCGTTCGGCGAACACCGACACCGCGGCGGTGTGATAGCCGCCGAACTGGAGCAGCTGACCCAGCAGCGGCCGGTCGGGCTCGGGACCGTGACCGGCGTCCAGGCGGAACTGCGCGGCGGGTCCGAAGTGGCCGATCACACCATTGGTGATGCCGAACTGTCCGCTGGTGAGCGCGGTGCGCGAGGGCATGCACGGCGAATCCGAGCAGTAGTAGCGGTCGAAGACCACCGACTTGTCGGCCAGCCGTTGCAGATTCGGTGTGGTCGGGCGGTGGTAGCCGTAGGGGGTGGTGTGATCGGCACGCAAGGTGTCGACATCGACATAGATGATGCGCATGGGTGCGGTTCCTCGAAAAGATATGGCCGACAACCCCCGTCGGAAAGCAATCCCCCCGTCGACCGTGCTCAGTTCGCGCGGCCGGCCTCCAGTCGCGCGAGCGTCAGCTCGAGCCAGGCGATATAACTCGCGGTGGAGGCATACCCGTGTTCGTGTGCCATGGTCTGTATCTCGCGCGCCCACTCCGGATCCAGCTCCGGGATCTGCGGCTCGTATTCGGCGGGAAACGGCGTCGCCGCGGAGAGGTTGTCGTGTTTGCGGCGGTATTCCAGCTCGGTGCGGACGATGTCGATGGCGATCTCGCGATCCAACTGGCCCGCGAAGATCAGGCGCAGCATGAAATCCGGATCCTTCGGCCGCGGTGACGGCTCGAACGGTGAACGCGCCCAGTCCAACAGCACCTCGCGTCCCGCGTCGGTCAACGTGTAGATCTTGGCGTCGGGGCGGCCCTCGCGTGGGTCGATGTCGAATTCCACCCAGCCGTGCTCGACCAGCTTGCCCAGGCGGCGGTAGATCTGCGGTAGCTGCACGCCGTAGCCGATATACCGGCCGGGGCCTTCCATCCAGCGGCGCAGGTCGTATCCGGAGTAGCGGCCCAGTGCCAGCGCGCCCAGGATCACGTAATCGAGCTGCATCGGTCTCCTATGTTCCTAGGAATATACGAATCACAATCCCCAATCGAAGGGACGATGTCAAGAAGCAACCGTGAACGCGCATCGGAAACCGGTGTGCCCCGCCGAGGAGTCGGGAGAATTGGCCGAGCGGGCGGCGACCCGGTAGCGGAAGCAGTAGGAGTCGTGGCACATGTGCGAACCGCCGCGGATCAGCCGGTCCGAGCCGGCCGCGGGTCCCGCCGGATCCACCAGCGGTCCCGCGCCGTGCCCGGTACCCCACCGGTCGGCGCACCATTCCCATACGTTGCCGCAGGTGTTGTAGAGGCCGAATCCGTTGGGCGCGAACGCGTTCACGGGTGCGGTGCCGCGGTAGCCGTCGGCGGCGGTGTTCTTGACGGGGAACGTGCCGCGCCAGATATTGCACCGGTATTCACCCCCGGGATCGAGTTCGTCGCCCCACGGATAGCGCGCCTGCACCAGGCCGCCCCGCGCCGCGTACTCCCACTCGGCCTCGGTCGGCAGCCGCTTGCCCGCCCAGTCGCAGTACGCCCGGGCGTCGTTCCAGGACACGTGGACGACCGGATGATCGCCGCGCTCGGCCAGATCGCTGCCGGGGCCTTCCGGGTGATCCCAGCTCGCCCCGTCCACGCCGCACCACCACGGCGTGCGTTCCGGACGCGGGGCGGCGCGCCGCAGGGCGGCGGTCAGGAACCCCGCGAAGACATAGGACCAGCCCAGACGCTCCGCCTCGGTGCGGTAGCCGGTCGCCGCGACGAAGGCCGCGAAACGATCGTTGGAAACCGCGCAGGCGTCGATCAGGAATGGGCTCACACGAACCGGACGCACCGGCCCCTCGCCATCGTTCGGATAACCGGCACCGTCCTCGGTGCCCATGAGGAATTCACCGCCCGGCAAGCCGATCATGCCCGTGACGTCGACGGCACCGGCGGCAACCGGTAACCGTTGCCCGCCACCGACGCCCGGGGAAGCCTCCACCGCACTCCCACTCCGGCTCGGCGCGCAGCAGCGCGGCCTCGATTCGTTGTCGTCCACTGTCACCCTCCTCGGGTTTGACTCGTTGCCCTCTTATGTTCCAGGGTACATAGCGGGGGGTTGAATTCACGGCGGCTGACCGAAGAAAGTGATCGCGATGAAGTCCGACGAGCACCCCGAACCGATCGACTACCGATTCACCCTCGCCAATGAACGCACCTTCCTGGCCTGGATCCGCACTGCCCTCGGACTGCTGGCCGGAGCCGTCGCCGTGCACACCCTCGTGGAGCCGCTGGGCGCGGCGGGCCTGCTGCGCGCGGCCGTGCTCGTCTGCATCGCCATGGCCTTCCTCCTATCGATCGGCTCGTACCGCCGCTGGTGTGCGGTGGAGCGCGCCATGCGAGCCGGTGCGGCACTGCCCGGTCCGGGCCCTGCGCCGATCCTCGGAGCCGGCATGACCGTGATCTCCGTGCTCGCCGCCGCGGCCGTCGTGCTGTCGTGACCGAACCGATCGGAACCGGGGACCGCGACGCCGGACTGGCCGCCGAGCGCACCGCCCTCGCCTGGCGACGCACCGCCGCCTCCTGCGCCGCCCTCGCAGCCCTGCTCACCCGCTCCGCCGTGGTCGCGGACCACGCGCCCGCCGCCGGTTCGGCGGCGGTGGCGGCGGCACTCATGCTTTTGGTCTCGATACTCGGCTGGCACCGCAATCGCTTGCTGCGCAGGGGTATCCACCACACCTCCGTGCCCCTCCTGGTTACCGCCGGCACGGTCGCGCTCGCGACGACGGCGTGCACGCTGTCGGCCGTCATGACGCACTGAAGCCGAGGCGACCGACCGACAACTCGCTCCGCAGCATCCGAGCGCCGATCCGGTGTTCGCTTCCACAAACGTCCGCCCGCCGGAATATCCACCGAGACAGCGACACCCCGGCAGGCGCGTGTGAAGACCGGGAGCGGGTCAGCGCGGCGCCGGGACATCCAGGGCGGACAGATCGTCGGCGACGGCGCGCAGCAGGTCCGGGGTGATGATCCGCCGGACCAGCGCCGCCAGGTCGAGCAGGGAGGCCGTGCCGAAGACCTGGAGCATCTCGGTGTCGGCGAGCATCGGAAGTCGTTGCCGCAGTATGTCTCCGGCGACCCGGTCGGCGAGCAGTTCGTGAATCGGCGTGACCACCGACAGGCGACTGTCGGGGAAGTCCTCCGGACGGGGCAGCGGTTCGGCCGCCCGTTCGGCTTGTTCGCGCTGGGCGCGGACCAGCAGGTGTTCCATGGCGACCGGGCCGGTCACGGGTAGTCCGAGCCGGGTGAACTGCCCGGGCGGGGCGTCATTCGCGCGCATCAGGTCCGCGAGCAGTCCGGCCATGCGGAGTTCCTGCGAGTCGTCGACGATCGGGTTGCGTTGTTCCGGATCGGTTTCCAGATCGAACAGCAGGGTGCCGAACTGGTAGGCGTCGATGAAGGTGCGGCCGGGGATCCGCAGGGTGCGCACACCCTTGGTGAACGAGAAGGGCTCGGCCAGTGCGATATTCGCGAGTTCGTCGGTCGAGAAGCGGCTGTTCATATGGGTGGGCATCAGGGTGTATTCGTCCAGCGGCGTGTTCTCGGGTGAGGCCGGGGCGCGCATGTAGACGTAGCGGCCGTCGGTGACATTGACGTGCCCGCCGAAAATACCGAAAAGCGCGCCGTCGTGGATCGATTCATCGGCGGCGACCGGTAGCGGCTTGCCCTGCATGTCGGCGGTGGGTTCGACGCCGAAGAATTCGAGCAGTGTCGGCGCGAGATCGATGGTCTGGACGAGGGACTCGCGCCGTTCGCCGGTGACGCCGTGGCGCGGGTCCCACACGAACAGCGGCAGATGCACGAGTTCGTTGAACCAGGGCTGAATGCTCTTGCCCCACCAGTCCTTTTCACCGAGCAGCAATCCGTGGTCGGTGCACACGATGAGCATGGTGTCGTTCCACATCGCCCGCTCGTCCATGAAGTCGAGCACCCGGCCCAGCGAGTGGTCGCACATCGACAGCAGTGCGGCGTACTCGTAGCGGGCGTGCTGGACCTGCTGCGCGGTTTCGGTCACCGGCTTGTAGTCGGGCCAGTCGAAGCGCGGGCCGTCGTAGTCGTGCGGGTAGAGGTCCTTGTACCGCTGGTGGGTGAAGAACGGCTCGTGTGGGTCGAAGCCCTCGATCTGCAGGAACCAGCGGTCCTGATCGGCGTTGGTGCGCAGGAATTCCAGGCCCGCGTCGAAGGTCAGAGTTTGCGGATGCCGCTCCTCGGTGTCCATGTACTGCCGGTTGACCAGATCCTGCCGGTAGGACGCGCGCCGGATGCGTTTGAGATCGGCCGGATTCGCCGGATCGGCGACATGCGCCTTCCACGGGTCCCCCTCCTGGCCGCGAAAGAACTCGAAACTGCTGTAACGCGGGTGATAGGTGGCTCCGCCGTCCTCCCAGTAGTGCGGGTGATCGGTAACCAGATGCGTGTGAACACCCGCGCGCTTCAACAATTCCGGCATGGAGTCATCGAACGGCTCCAGCGGCCCCCAGCTGCGATGCAGGAAATTGTGTCTGCCCGTGTGGATTTCGCGGCGGGCGGGCATACACGGCATGGATCCGGCCCAGCAGTTGTCGAAGGTCGCGGTGCGCTCGGCCAGCCGCGCGAAGTTGGGTGCGTGCGTCCAGTCCGCGCCGTAAGGCGGTAGCAGGTGCCGATTGAGACTGTCGAACATGACCATGATCGCGCGCATCGGGCAGGTCCTTTCCGAGACTGTCTACGATATGTACATTCGAACATATCAACCGGACGCAAACAAGCGTCATCTTCGGCTCACCGATGACTGCTGACACAGATATGACTGAGGAGTTTCACATGGGAATGCCGCACCGGATCGGTATCGCCCTCGCGATCGCGGCGGCCCCGACTACGACTCCGACCGGCCGATCTCGGAATCGGTCGACTACTTCACCACGGTCGTGGACAAGATCCTCGCGGTGAACGGCGCGGACGCCATCGATGTACTCCTTCGTCGAGGCCCCGAACGTCACCCGACCATCCGGTGCGTCGCCGACGACGAGGCGAAATGACGGCCGGTGGAGATTCTGTGATGTGCCAGGACCACCCCGACCGCCCGGCCCGAGCTCGTCAGCGGTTCTCGAAATCCGCGAGTGTGACCTCCAACCAGCCGATGTAGGCGGCCGTGGAGGCACGACCTTGTTCATGCCCGGCCGCGAGAACCTGTGCGGCCCACTGCGGGTCGACCTCGTCGATGGGCGCGAAAGCCGCGGACAGTTCGCCGACCCGGGTGGGGTTGCGCACCTGCTCGCGACGGTAGTCGAGCTCGGCGCGCAGGACCTCGACGGCGATGTCGCGACCGAACATGCCGCCCAACAGGAACCGCAACATGAAGTCGGGATCCATCGGACGCGGGGCGGGCTCGTACGGCGAGTGGGCCCACTCCAGCAACGCCGCCTTACCCGCGGTGGTGAGCGTGTAGATCTTGGCATCGGGTTTGCCTTCGCGCGGGTCGACCTGGAAGGCGACCAAACCCCGCTCTCCCATCTTGGCCAGCGTCCGGTACACCTGAGGCAGAGTCACCCGGTAGCCGATGAACCGGCCCGGGCCGTCCATCCACTTGCCGAGGTCATAACCGGACAGCGGGCGCAGCGCCAGCATCCCGAGGATCACGGTTTCGAGCATGCCCCCACCTTATGTGCCCACTCAGCTATCACCGACGCCATGACCCGTGCGCGGCGCGGGTACCGGGCGGCCGAAAATGCGTGGACGCCCGGTAACCGCGACCAGCACCATGCAACGATGAATTTCGATGTGCGCGCCGCGAACCTGGAGGCGATCAACAGCGCTACCAAGTACCCGTCCATCCAGACCTACCACCAGCTGGGCGAGAAGGGGTCCCTCACCGAGACGGTGACCGCCTTCACCGGGCCGGTGATCGGTACCGAGAAGATCGACGGCACCAACGCGCGCATCGTGCTGCTGCCCGACGGCAGCTGGCTGCTGGGCAGCCGCGAGGAACTGCTCCACGCCCGCGGCGATCTCATCGCCAACCCGGCGCTGGGGATCGTCGCGGCGCTGCGCGAGCTCGCCGAGTCGCTGAGCGCGGTCGAGGATCGGGTCCGGGTGTACTTCCTCGAGCTGTACGGCGGCAAGGTCACCGCCGCGAGCACCCAGTACACCGGTGAGCGGAGCGTGGGCTACCGCTTGTTCGATGTGCTCGAGCTGCGCGACGTCGAGGCGATCCTGGATCAGCCCGTCGCCCGGATCTCGGCCTGGCGGGAATCCGGCGGCCAGTACTTCCTGCCCGAACCCGAACTGCTCGACGCCGCACGCGTAGCCGGAATCGAGATCACCCCAAGGCTTTTCACCCTCGACGGCGCGGACCTGCCGGGCGAGCTGACCGCCACCCGGGACTTCCTCGCCACCGAGCTGCCCACCACCCGCAGCGCCCTCGACGGCGGCGCGGGCGGCCGCCCCGAGGGCATCGTGCTGCGCAGCCCGGATCGTTCGGTCATCGCCAAGGCGCGCGTCGAGGACTACGAGCGCACCCTGCGCCGCCTACGTCCGTCGGGTCGGCGCTGACGACCTCGTCGAAAGCTCGTGCGGCAGTGGCTCTTCGCCTCGCCCGTTCGCACGAAAATGCTCGATGAGCAGTCGGGACACCGCCTCGGGCGCTTCCTCGGGAATCCAGTGCGATACCCCCGGCAGCACCTCGAGCCGGAACGGACCGTCGGCATAGCGGGCTGTCAGCTCGATGCCGGATTCGAGGATTGCCGTGTCGCCGTCGCTCCACACCTGTAATACGGGGACGGCGACACGGCCGCGCACGATGCGCGGATCGGAGAACGGCATGCCGCGATACCAGTGCAGCCCACCGCGTGCGATCACCCGGTCCCGCACCCGCTCGGCATCGCGCCGCGAAACCGAGTCCGACTGGCCCGTCTTCCGCAACAACTGTCCGAAAAGCTTTGTCCGGAGCACGATCTCGGGCATCAGCGGCAGCTGGAACAAGTACATGTACCACGACGCCAAACCTTGCCGGGTGGTGAGCATCGCCCGCGCGAACGCGCCCGGATGCGGCACCGACAGCGCCGACAGCGAGAGCAGCCGATCCCCCGCCACGATCGCGGTCGCCCAGGCCGCGGCCGCTCCCCAGTCATGGCCGACGACGTGCACCGGCTGCCCGATCCGATCGATCATCGCCAGCACGTCCGCCGCCAGCTCGTCGAGCCGGTACTGCCATCGCCAGCGCGGGGCCGCGGTAGCGCTGGCACCGCGCAGATCGGGCGAAAACGTCCGGAACCCAGCCTGATTCAGCAGGTCCGAGACTTCGCTCCAGCTTCGGGAGTCCTGGGGCCAGCCGTGCAGCAACAACACCGACTCGCCCTCGATCGGGCCGGAATCGACCACGGGGAAAGTCAATCCATCGCGGTGAAAAGCGCTGATTCGGCCCGGATTTCCCGCGGGCTCGGGAACGGATCCATGGGTCGCCATTGACACCACACCTCTCGGGGCACAAGTTTGCCGCTACAGCATGTCACGCTGATCAATATTTACGCTACCGTGCGTTACATATAAATTCCGGACTCACCGGGAGGAGAGCGGGCATCGCACGCGGGTGGGCCGCCGCGCGCGAGCGTCGTAGGCTTCGCGCACCTCACGGGCAGCCGAGGGCGCGACATGGTCCATCGTGCGACATCCACGCACCCCCGGCGAAAAGACCGGCGGCGGTGCGGCCGAGAAGACTCATCGGCCCTTCTCCGTGCACCGATCCCGAAGAGTCTGCAGCGGGTTTTGCTGGAACGCACGCCGCGAGAGGACCGGAAACGCCGTGGAGACGGTGCACCGCAACCGGTCCAACCCACAAATTACCTGGTGGCACAGTCGACTACAGAAGAACTGTAGTTTCCGACCGCTATGTCCGAACTGTCGCTCCGCTCTGTCCGAACTGTCGCTAGGGAACCGCCTCCGGTCAGGCGAGTTTCAGGCTGCGGCCGATGATCTCCTTCATGATCTCGGTGGTGCCGCCGTAGATGGTCTGGACGCGAGCGTCCATGTAGGCCTTGGCGATCGGGTATTCGCGCATATAGCCGTAGCCGCCGTGCAGCTGCAGGCACTTGGTGATGAGGTCGAGCTGTTCCTCGGTGGACCACCACTTGGCCATGGCCGCCTCTTCGACGGTCAGCTTCTCCTGGTTCAGCAGCTCGATGCAGCGGTCGGTGAAGACGCGCACCGCGGTGGTCTTGGTGGCCAGCTCGGCCAGCACGAAGCGCGTGTTCTGCTGTGCGCCAATGGGTTTGCCGAACGCCTTGCGGTCACGGACGTACTGGCAGGTGAGGTCCAGGCAGCCCTCCATGGCGGCGGCGGCCATGACGGCGATGGACAGGCGCTCTTGCGGGAGGTTCTGCATCAGGTGGATGAAGCCCTGCCCCTCGGTGCCGAGCAGGTTCTTGCCGGGGACGCGGACGTCGGCGAAGGACAGCTCCGCGGTGTCCTGCGCTTTGAGGCCGATCTTGTCCAGGTTGCGGCCGCGTTCGAAACCGGGCATGCCGCGCTCGACCACGAGCAGCGAGAAGCCCATCGCGCCCTTGGCCGGATCGGTCTGGGCGACCACGATCACGATGTCGGCATTGATGCCGTTGGTGATGAACGTCTTGGAGCCGTTGAGGATCCAGTCGTCGCCGTCGCGCACCGCGCGGGTCTTGATGCCCTGCAGATCCGAGCCGGTGCCGGGCTCGGTCATGGCGATGGCGGTGATGATCTCACCGGAACAGAAGCCGGGCAGCCAGCGCTGCTTCTGCTCCTCGTTGGCCAGTTCCAGCAGGTAGGGCGCGATCACGTCATTGTGCAGACCGAAACCCAGCCCGGAGTACATGCCCTTGGTGACCTCCTCGGTCACGATGGCGTTGTACCGGAAATCCTTCACACCCCCGCCGCCGAACTCCTCCGGCACCGCCATGCCGAGGAATCCCTGCTTGCCGGCCTCGAGCCAGACCGAGCGATCGACGATGCCGTCGTGCTCCCACTGCTCGTGATGGGCAGCCACATGCTGATCGAGAAACTTACGGAACGACTCCCGGAACAGCTCGTGTTCGGGTTCGAAAAGGGTGCGCTCCACGCCAACCTCCTACAGTGACCACATCGGCACCATCGCCGGTGCCCAATACGGTACTCGAAAGTCGAACGGAGGTTAACTTCGCGGGGCGAGAAAGTGGTCCGAACTGCGACAGTCGCCATTGACGTCGCGGAACGGAGAGCCTGAACTTCGGTAAACCTACCGAGAAGTCAGAGTGAGGCTCACAGGCCGAAGCGGCCCAGGGTGCGGCCCAGCAGGCTGCGACCGCGGTCACGGTCGCGCTCGGCCAGCAGGAAGTCGAGTTCACCTTCGAGGGCCTTCTTCACCACGACCTGAAGCTCGCCGGCGGCTTCGTCGAGATCCTCGGCGTCACGCCATGGGCTGACGTCGATGGGCGTTCCGAGCGCGTAGTAGAAGCGTTCCGGCTTGGGGATCAGGGTCGGGCCGAGTCCGCGGATGAGCGGCGGGGTCAGGTTCGAGCGCAGGCCCAGACCCTCGACCGCCTTGCGCAGCGGCAGCATGACCGGATGGTCGCCGTCGAAGACGATGTCGTAGATGTCGTCACCGCCGACCATGGCGATCGGGACGATGGGCGCGCCGGTCTGGATCGCCATCTTGGCGAAGCCGGTACGGCCCTCCCACAGCAACTGGTACTTCTGCCCCTTGCCGCGCATGGCCTCGCGACCGCCGCCCGGGAACACCGCGACGGCCTCACCCTTCTCCAGCAGCGTGGTGCAGTTGCGGCGGTTGCCGCGCACGATTCCCCAGCGGTGCAACACATCTCGCAGACCCGGTACGTCGATCAGCACATTCTCGGCGAGCCCCCGCACCAGCCGGTCGTGTTGGACGAGAATCTCGTGCGCGAGCAGCGGCGCGTCGGTGCCGCCCGCGAGCGAGTGATTGCCCACGAGCAGCACCGGGCCCTCGAGCGGGAAATTCTCCATGCCGTAGAAGCGCGGGCTGAACCAGGCGCGCGACGGCGCGATGAGCAGATCGATGATGCGGCGATCGGTCTCGGTGAGATCGACATGCAGCGGTGCGCCGTCGCTCAGCGTTTCTTGCGTATTCAAAACAAACCCTCCCTGCCAGAGCTGCGATAACAGCATCGTAACGAAAGCTCTTGCAGGTCACAGACCGAGGGTTAGAACAAGTTCCCCCGTCCGAAAGTGGCGAACTCCGCCTTCAGTTGGAATTTGTCTGTTTCAGTAAATGGCTCGTACTCCGGCTTGCCGCGACCGGCCCAGCGGTAGATCGGCTCGTCGGTGTGCCAACGCTGCTGCTGCAGTTGGCGTTTGAGCACCTTGTTCGATCCCGTGACCGGCAGCTCGGCCGAGACCCGCAACAGCCGGGGCGCGCCCTTGCTGCCGAGATCATCTTGGGCACTGAGGAATTCGGCGAACTCGGCCACCTCGAAGACGGCCGGGTCGGCGACCTCAACGGCCGCCATCACCTGATCGCCCGAGCGTGGATCGGGCACGCCGTAGACGGCGGCGGCGATGACCGCGGGATGGCGTCGAATCACCTGTTCGATCAACAGCGTGGAGGTGTTCTCGCCGTCCACGCGCAGCCAGTCGCCTTTGCGTCCGGCGAAATAGAGAAATCCCGCTTCGTCGATATATCCGAGATCGCCGGTCCAATACCAGCCGTTCCGCAAACGCTCGGCATCCGCGGCATCGTTTTTGTAATAGCCTTCGAAGACGAGCGCGCCCGCCTTGTCGATCATCTCGCCGACCGCTTCGTCGGGATTGGTGACGCGACCGTATTCATCCAGCACGGCTCGCGCGCAATCGTTGAGGGTCTCCGGATTCACCACGGCCACACCGGGATGCGCCGGTCGGCCCAGTGCGGACGGCGGCGCCTGCGGGTCGAGGGCCGCCAGGGCCGGACCCTCGCTGGAGCCGTAGCCCTCGAACAGCTCCGCGCCGAAGCGGCGGCGGAAGTCGGCCTGATCGGCCACGGACGCCTCGGTGCCGAACCCTCGGACCAGGGTGTTGTCGGCGTCGTCGGGAGCCTCCGGGGTCGCCAGCAGGTAGCCGAGGGCCTTGCCGACATAGGTGAAGAAGGTCGCGCCGAAATACCGGACGTCCGAGAGGAATCCGGAGGCGGAGAACTTCGGGGTCAGGCAGACCGTCGCGCCGTTGGCCAGCGCGGGAGCCCACAGCGCCATGATGGCGTTGCCGTGGAACAACGGCATGCAGCAGTAGTCGACGTCCGCGCGGAGGTGACCGAACTTGTCCGACGCCCCATAGGCGATCGCCGCCAGGCGGCGCTGCGTGCACTTGACCGCCTTGGAGGTGCCCGTGGTGCCGGAGGTGAACAGCAACAGCAGCAAGGCTTCCGGGCCCGCGTGCGCGACCGGCTCGGTGCGGTGCGCGGCGACGCGGTCGAGGTAGGCCGGGTCGTCCACGAGCAGGAACCGGTCGGGTGCGAGATCCAGCTCCAGGGCCCGCAAGCGGCCCATTCCGGCCGCGTCGGTGACGATCAGCTGGCAGTCCACATAGCGGATGTCGGCGGCCAGCTGGGTGTTTCCGCGCGTCGGATTGATACCGGCCACGGTCGCGCCCGACAGTGCGGCGGCCCCCAGCCAGAAGACGAAATCGGGCACGTTGTCCAACAACACTCCGATGTGAAAGGGGCCCTCGCGCCGCAGTTCCCGCGCCAGTTCAGCGCGCGCGGCCGACTCGCGCACCACCGCGTCCCACGTCCAGTCCCGCTCGCGGGTGCGCAGTCCGAGTCGCTGGTCACCGAGCCGGTCCAGCAACAGCGTCGCGATATCCGCGCGCCGCTCGACCGGCGCTGCCGATAGGTCCGTCATGTCCGAATCGCCTTCCATATGCCGAGTCTCGCCGCTGTCAGACGGCCGGGTACACGAGTTCGACGTATTCCCTGGGCAACTCCTCGCGCGACAGCGTGCGGATCGTCACCGGCCCCGAGTGGTAGGAGTCCTCGCCTTCGATCAGGCCGTCGTCGTTCACCGGCCAGAGCAGCAGCTGACGGAACTCGATCAGGTAGTCGGCCGAGGACAGCGCGATCCGCCGCACCGTCAACACCAGCGTCGCCATGAACCGATCCAGCGCCTCCCCCATGTCCCACCCCATGACCGCCTCCACCTGCGCGATCCGCGCCGCCACCGTGCTGTGGTGCACATGCAGCTCGTTCGCCGTCCGCCGCAAGGTCCCGAACATGCAGAACGCCTCCACCGTGTCCACCGCCAACGCCCCCGCCTCGCTGGCCGCGAACTCGTTGACCCGCACCACATCCGCATTCCCGAGCAGCCGCTGCACCGGCATATCCGCCAGCAGCTCCAACGACCCCAACCGCTCGAACGCGATCACCCGCCGCCCGTGCCACGTCGACGACGCGAACCGCAACGCCCGCCGCGCCTGCCCCCACGACACCGCCGCCGACACCGCTGCCCCCCGCTCCCCCATCCCGATCCACGGCCCGCCCGCCCCCACCTGTGATGCCGGAAACGCGCGCACCACAGCCGAATTCAACCGATCCGACAACCCCCGATCCACCACCGAAGCCCCGAAATCCTGCACCAGCACCGCCGTCGCCGCCCCGATCACCGCCTGCCGCGCGATCGGCACATATTCACCGATGATCCGCACCGCCTCCCCCGCCCCGGGCCCCGCGACCGCGAGCACCCGTGTGGCCCGCCCCGGATCCAGCCCGAGCAGCCGCATCGCCCGCACCCGTTCCTTCTCCGACAGCACCACTTCCAGCAACGCCGGATCATCCATCCGCAACGACCGCGCCGCATGTCGCGCCTCCACCACCCGCAGGCAATGCCGTAGCCGATCCAGCACCACCCCGCCGAGCGGATGCACCGCCCCCGGCATACCCGCACCACCCGCCGCCGGCCACTCCAGCCACACCGCCGGTTCCACACCGACCGCATCGACGGGCGTCACCGTGGCAGGCAACAAGCGCCCCGCCCCGTCGTAACGAATCACGACGCCCGATGGCCAACTAGCACCGACCACGCATTCGGCGAACAGCGCGACCGCACGAATCACCGTATCGGCATTCGCCGCGAACTCATCGAAATACGCGACCACCCGCAGCACCGCACCCGAATCGCCCCCCAACTCGGCCAACCGCAACGGATCCGCTCTCGACGCAGGCTCGATCACACCGCTCCCTCCACTCTGACGGGATATCCGATCAGAGTGACAACGGCCCGACGTCGAACGCCGAGAATCGGTCGACCAGTCCGACTGGGTGGGACTGAACCTGTCGGTCCGAGCTCAGGTCTGCGGATCGAGCCGGTGGTCGAGCCGCCGCCCCGCGCTCGCCGCCGCCCTGCGGACCCGGGGATCGGGATCGTTCAGCAGCGCGTCGAGCGGCACCCGCAGCGTGTCGAGGCCAAGGGTGGCGATCAGATGCGCTGTGACGGCCCGAACCTTGGGATCGGGGTCCCGAAGCCAGTGCTCGAGGCTATGGGGCGTCTCCCAGTCCGGACGGTGGCTCAGCAGCCGGACATAGGCGAGTCGGAGGCTCGGATCACGCTGCCGGGCACCGTAATCGAGATAGCGGCGCGGACCGGGTACCCGACTCAGCGCACGACCGGCTGCTGCCCGGACGCGAGGAGTACCGGTGGAGAACAACTTCCATAACGTCGGCTCGGCCCGAGGGTCCGCGATACGGCCGAGCGCCCCTGCGGCGGCCTCGGCAAATGCGGTGTCGCAGAGTCGGATCAGCGCTAGCACCGCACGCTGATCGCCGTGTCTGGTCAGGATGCGGGCGGCCCGATCGCGCACGTCGGGTTCGATGTCGTTGATCGCGAACAGCGCGGCCGCCACCGCTGACCCAGGACTGATCCGAACCAGAGCGCGCAGACTGTGATCCCGGGCCTCGGCGTTCCCTGTAATCGCCGGCTCCATCAGGGTTTCGACGCTGTCGACCACTCCGATCCTGCCGAGCGCGGCTATCCCCGCCAGCCAATTGGGATCGTCCCGCAGGAGACGACAGATAGTCGGCACGGCCGCTGTCACACGCAAGGCCCCCAGCACATATGGTCCCTCCCACCGCCAGATCTGTTCCCCGAGTTGGGCGATGAGCTCCGGGACCGCGGCTGGGCCATGCTCCGCGATCCATTTCGGATCGTCGCGCCAGGGTGGATCGAGCGGCGAGAGAAACCGCTGCTGGAGCGCTGCTTCGGCATCCGATCCGCCGATCGTGCGCAGCCTGCGTGCCGCCGCGGCACGAGACCAGCGCCAATCCGGTTCGGGACGAGCGACGATCCGGCCGAGTACTGCGATCTCCGCCGACTCCGCGGCGTGAGCGGCCAATCCTTCGATCGCGGCGAGCACGACGCCCGATCGTTCATCGGCGAGCCGAGTCCGGAGACGTTCGGCGTCACCGGTGGCCCGGGTCGCGACCATCGCTTCCCAGGGATCCCGCGAATCCCACCAACGCTCGGCGAGTACGGCAGCCAAGGGCCCGTGAGCAGCGGCGTAGAGGGATCGATGGATCACGACGCGACAGCAATGCCGCGACTCGGTCGAGTACGCGCCGACCAACGTCTCCAGCACCTGCGGATCATCGCTGTCCGCAGCCCAATTCGCGTAGTCATCCCAATGCTCGTCCGGCTCGCCCTGCCGATACACCGACGCCGGAATACGTTGAATCCCCCTGTCATCCATGATTTCCCATTCAACACCCGATCCGGCGGCAGGCCCACGCGTTTTCGGGGCGCGGATAGGGGCGTTCCGGCGGTCGGTGAATAATCGGGCGGGAGAGACGTGGAGTTCACCGCCTAGGAGCGAATGTGCTGGATGCCCTGACTATTCGGTCGGTCGAGCCGTATGGGAATTTGCCGTATGAGTGGGTGACGGGGACGGCGGAGTTCGGGGTGGAGCCCGGGAATGTTGCTAATGGGCGGATTGTGGATCTTGGGGTGGCGCCGCGGGATGGGGGTGGGCTGGTTCGGTTCGAGGCTGATGTGCGGTTGTTGCGGCCGGTGAGTGGAGGGAATGGGCGGGCGCTGGTTTCGGTGCCGAATCGGGGGATGACGTTCGGGGTGCCGTTCAATGCGGGGGCGGGGATTCCATTGATGGATTTCTTCGGGGTGCCCGCGGTTGATGATGCGTTCTTGTTGCGGCGGGGGTGGACTGTCGCCTATTGCGGGTGGCAGTGGGATGTGGCGCGGGAGACGGGGGCGTTGGGGCTCGGTGCGCCGGTGGCCGAGGTGGAGCCGGGGTGGCTGCGGGTGGAGTTTCGGCCGGATGTCGATCAGGCCGAGCATGCGCTGAGTGACTCGGGGCCGCTGTTCAGTTTCACCGATTACCCGACGGTGGATGTGGAGGATCTCGACGCCACGTTGACCGTGCGCACCAGCCCGATGGGAGCGCGGCAGGTCGTGGCTCGGTCGGCGTGGCGGTTCACCAGCCCGACGACCTTCGAGATCGACGGCGGGTTCCGGGCTTTCCATTTTTACGAGCTGGTCTATCGTTCGGCGTTCGCTCCGGTCGTCGGCACCGGGCTGCTGGCGTTGCGGGACTTCGGCGCATGGCTGCGGCAAGACCACGAGTACGTCTTCGCCACCGGAATATCGCAGTGCGGCAGGGCATTACGGCAATTCCTGTACGACGGACTCAATGTCGACGAATCCGGCGCGCAGGTTTTCGACGGTGTCTTCGCCCAGATCGCCAGCGCGCGGCGCGGAGAGTTCAACCGCCGCTTCGGGCAGCCGGGGCTCACCCATCCCCTGACGCCCGAATACGGTGCGCCCCTGGACACTACGGCGCTGCTGGCCCGCCAGCGCGCACTCGGCGGCACCCCGAAGGTCATGTTCACCAACAGCTCCTGGGAGTACTGGCGTGGCGACGCCGCACTCATCCATCAGGATCCCCGCACCGGCGAGGACCTGCCCGAGGACCCCGACGCCCGCGCCCACCTGATCTCCGGCACCGACCACCTCGGCTCGGCGGCGCCCTTCAAAAAGCTCATGCCGCTGGCCAATCCGGCCAGCAACCTCGATCCGGCGCTCGTCCTGCGCGCCTTGTTCATTCAACTCGAGCAGTGGGTCTGCGACGGACGCGACCCCGAGCCCAGCCAGGTCCCCCGCCGCGCCGACGGCACCGCCGCCACCCGCGAACGGGTCCTCGAACATATCCGTGCCCGCTTCCCCGACGCCGCGCTGCCCGACGCCGAGTACCTGCCCTGGACCCCGGTGATCGACCCGTACAGCACCCGCTGGCCACTCGAATACGGTGACCCACTGGTGGCTCTCGTCTCGGAGGTGGACGAGGACGGCAACGAGCTCGCGGGCATCCGTCTGCCCGCACTCGCCGCGGGCGTCGCCGCCTACACCGGCTGGAACCCGCGCACCCACATCGACGGTCTGCCCGATGTCCTCTACGAACTGGTGGGCAGCCGCCTCGCGGACGAGGACTCGAACCCGCCGGACCCCACCGTGATTCGCCGCGCCGCCCAGCGACTGGTCGACCGCCGTTTCCTGCTACCCGAGGACCTCGAGCGGGCCGTCGCCGATCAGGGTTGATCACCCTCCGCCGGAAGGACATTGGTTCGCAGGTGCCGGACCAGGGCGATGAGGCGGGCGACGGTGGCGTTGGCGGGGTCGGTCAGGCGCAGCTGCAGCAGTTCCCGGCCGGAGGCGTGCAGGATCCTGGCCGTGTACTCCGGGTCGGGAAGGCGGGGAAAGGCTTGCAGCAGTTCGTGTTCCAGGAAGTCGCGGACGGCTTCCTGGGACTCGGCGAGGCGGCGGTGCAGTTCGGGTGGCGCGCCCGCGGGCGGGAACAGGAACAGCCGCCAGGTGGCGGGATGGCTGTCGATGGCGCGGATCGCTCCGGCGAAGGCGCCGATGAACGGGTCGGGGTCGTCGGTTTCGCGCGGTTGGAGGATGGCCTCGGCGAATTGCGTTGCCGCGCGGGCGGCTTCGCGGTCGATGAGGGCGACGAAGATCCCGGCGAGGTCGCCGAACTGCTGATAGAGCACCGGGCGGGTAATGCCCGCGGCCTCGGCGATCCGGTTGGGGGTGGCGGCGTGGAAGCCCTCGGCGTCGACGATGGCGTGGGTGATGTCGAGGATCTGTTCGCGCCGGTTCTCCGCGCTCATGCGCCTGCGTGTACCCGGGGCCGTCGTCATCCTTGACAGTCTAACTTACAACCTGTCAGTCTCTAACTGACAGGTTGAAAGTTGAGGTGTTCGATGACGCTCCACTACCCGGAACTCGCCGAAAGAGTCCGCAGCCAGCGGAAATTGCAGCCCGAGCTCTACGGCCGCATCGACTTCGACTCGACCCCTTATCGATTCACCGCCGACCCCGCCGACAAGTCGTCGCTGCCCGGGTGGGTGGCCGAGCGCGAGCCACTACTCACCGACGAGCGAATCGTCGAATTGATGCACACCGCAACGATGCTCGGCGACGTGGTCGCCGACCCGTACGCCGCCCTGGTGCCGCGCTACGGCGTCAAGGGCCTGATCGCCATGCTGCGACTGGCCTGCCGCGAGGGCATCGACTCGGTCGCCGACGCCCCCGCCGAACTGCGGGCCTTCCTCGAATCCATGGAGGCGGCCCCGGCCTGGCTGGACATGGACCTGGTCGAGGAGGGCGCGCGACACTCGCGAATCGGCGCGGCCTTCCTGTCCCCGTTCCTCATCCGGGGCGCGTTCCTGGCGACCTTCCTCAATACCTATGCCGCCCTGCCGATGGCATTGACCGGAGCCCTGTCCGGCCGTCGCGCCGCCCACCGCGTCCACGAGACGGCGAGCTTCTTCACGGTGACGACCCTGCCCGGCGCACTGGAACGCCACGGCGAGGGCTTCGAAGCCGCCGCCATGGTCCGCCTGATGCATTCGATGGTCCGCTACAACGCCCTCGAACGCTCCCAGCAGTGGGACTCCAGCGTCTACGGCGTCCCGGTGCCGCAGATCGACCAGATGCCGGCCGGGCTCATCGGCAACTACCTGCTCGCCGTCCTCGCCACCCGCCGCGGCCGCAGCGAGTTCAGTACCCGCGAACGCGCCATGCTCGAATTCGCCCGCTACCGCTGCTTCCTGCTCGGCCTCCCCGAGGAACTGCTGCCCACCACCGCGGAGGGCATCATCGAGGTCTTCCACGCCCGCGCCGCCCTGCTCCGCGACGGTTTCGACGACGCGACCTGCGGCGAGCTGGTCCGCTCGACCATGACCGCCTACCTGCGCCCCGGCCACACCTGGTTCGACCGCGCCGCCGACACCGTCGAAAACAGTTGGAGCCGAGCCTTCTTCCTCGGCTTCTGTGGCGGCGACCGCAAAGCCGCCGCCGCCATGAGCGTGCCGCTCACCGCCGCCGACGCGGCCCGCGTCGCCGTCACCGCCCCGTTCGTCATCCTGCGCTTCCTCTTCATGACCCTCGCGTCCCAGCGCCCGGCCCTGCGAAAGCTCACCGACATCCACACCATCCGCGTCGTCAAGAAGCGCCTGGCCACCTACGGCAACCCCGAATACACCACCGACGCCCGCGCCTACCCCTCCTGATCATCGACCCGGCCTCCGCGCTAAGCTATGACGACTGTTATAGACGAGGAGGTGCGTGTGGCCGGAGCATCTACGGGGTCCTCGGACTCACGCCGCAAGCTCGTCGCAGGTGCGGCCGACATGATCCGGCGGCGGGGGTTCGCCGCGACCAGCGTGCGCGAGCTGGCCAAGCACGCGCACGCGCCGTTGGGGTCGACGTATCACTACTTTCCGGGCGGCAAGAACCAGCTCGCCAGCGAGGCCGTCACGTTCGCGGGCGAGCTGGCCACGAAGCTGCTCACCCGCGAACTCGAGAAGGGACCCGTCGACGGGCTGCACGCCTTCCTGCAGATGTGGCGGAAGATCGTGGTGGACAGCGACTTCCGGGCCGGATGCCCGGTGCTGGCGGTGGCCGTCGAGGATCTGTCCGAGGGCGAGGACGCGCCGAGAATCGCTGCGGCGCAAGCCTTCCGGCAGTGGACCGAGTTGCTGGCCGACTCCCTGGGCGAGCACGGGGCGGGACGAGCCGAGGCCGCGCGCACCGCCACCCTGATCGTCGCCGCCGTCGAAGGCAGCATTGCCCTGTGCCGGGCCGAGCGCGGTATCGAGCCACTGGATCGGATCGCCGAACAGCTGGAACTCGTTGTGCGCCAGTACATCACCAACTAACTCTTCGAAGGAGAAGCCGTCTTGGGATCGACCACCGCCCTCGAGCATCCGTTCGACCTCGCCACCGACCTCACCCCCGCGGGTGAGGGCCGCTTCCTGGGTCGGACCTCGCCCGGATACTCGAACATGGTCGGCCCCTTCGGCGGAATCACGGCGGCGACCATGCTGCGCGCCGTCCTCGACGACCCGCGCTGCTCGGGCAGCCCGCTCTCGATCACCGTCAACTACGCCGGTCCCGTCGCCGACGGCGAGTTCACCATCGACGCGGATCCCGTCCGGACCAACAACACCACCCAGCACTGGGTCGTGACCATGAGCCAGCACGACGCCGTGGTCACCACCGCGACCGTGGTGTGCGCCCTGCGCCGCGACACCTGGTCCGACACCGAGATCACCCCGCCCGCGGTACCCGCCCCCGAAGCCGTCGAGGCCGCGGTGACACCCGAATTCCCGGCCTGGCTGGGCAATTACGAGATGCGGTTCGTCGAGGGCGGCGTTCCCTTCGAGGCCGACAGCGACGGCTCCCCGACCTCCACCACCACCCTGTGGGTCCGTGACACGCCCGCCCGCACGCTGGACCATTTGTCGCTGACGGCCATGTGCGACATCTTCTTCCCGCGCGTCATGCTCCGGTTGGGCCGCATGGTCCCCGCGGGCACGGTCTCCTTCACCGTCTACTTCCACACCGACGCGGGCCAATTCCCGTCCGACCCGACCCCTTACGTGCTGGCCACCGCCCGCGGCCAGCACTTCGGCAATGGCTTCTTCGACCAGTCGGCTCAGCTGTGGACCGCCGACGGCACGCCCTTGGCCACCAGCCACCAGGTGGTCTACTTCAAGGGCTGACCTACTGCGACTGCGGCAGTTTCGGCAGGTTCGAGAAGCGCACGTTCGGAGCCTCGGCGGTCACGTGCAGGCCGTCCGAGGCCGGTGTGATCGCGGTCAGCTTCGCACCCAGCGGCAACTGCTGCAGCGGCACGGTGAAGGTGAGCGACTGGCGCAGCAACGACAGCGGGATCGAGGGGCCGCCCGACACCGGCCGCACCGACTCCGGCGTGACCTCGATACCGGAGTCGGTCGGTGCGACGCTGGCGACGACCGTCGCGGGCACCGGAACACCCGCGACCGGGAACTTCCCCTTGACGCTCAACCCCTCCGAGCCGAACGAGAACGATTCGACCTCCTTGGGCGCGAAGCGCTGCACGGTCTCGTAGGGAATCACCGCCGTCGCGGTCGCGGTGGACGCGACCAGGTTCGACGTCCGGTTGTTGATCAGATCGTCCAGCGACGCGGAGACGTCCTTCAAGACCACGTCGAGGTCGCGCACCGACATGTCCTTCTGGCTCCAGTCACCGATCCGGATGTCGATGCGCCCGTACTTCCCGGCGACCGCCTGCGTCAGAAACGGGTAACCCCCGATGGCGACGCTGGGCTGATTCGGCAGGTTGTACTCCGAAGCGATCTTGCGCCCGATCTCGTTCTGCGCCATCACCACCGCCACCCGGTCCCCCGCGATCACCGCGATCACCAGTATCACGATCAGAATCAGTAATGTGCGCATGCGCTCACCCGCTCGGTCATCCCACCATCATGCTGAATTCGCCGCGCAGATTCAGACCACCCGGTCGAGAACCGCCGCGCGTTCCCCCCACCCACCACATGCCCTCCATACCCGGCCGACGTCGAACACGCTCGCGGAGTTCGCGGCCGAGCTCAACGCTCCCAGACTCGACTCGCGAGGAAGGTCCGCCAATCCCCGTCCGAGAACCAGAGTTCCGGGCCGCGAGGGCCAGCTTTGGAGTCGCGGACACCGACTCGCCCATCGCCGAGGTAGACCTCTACGCACTGCTTCGCGGCATCGGATCTGCTCGATTTGTACCACTGGCCGGTCTGCGGGAGCTTCTTCATGCGGCGTACTCCTTCGCGAGGGCGAGCACCATGTCTCTTGTGTCCGTTTTCGTCAACGCTACCGCCTGCATAGCCCCGATCGCTTCCCTATATTGGTCGATCTCCTCGACGCGTTCGTGGTAGAGACTCCCGATCGCACCCTCGACGAAAACTACTGAAGGCAAGGCGATTCCGCTCGACGCCTTCGGAAATTCGAGAAGCGTGAAGGGCTGGATCGTGAGACCTCGATGCGGGCCGACCGCGAACGGGATCACGCGAATGCTGACGTTCTCACGGTCCCCGATCTCGGCGATCCAGCGCAGCTGAGCCGCCATGACCGGCGGGCTCGCGGGGCAATGGCGCAGGACCGCCTCCGAGATCAGCACTTCCAGACGAAAGCCGGTCTCGGTCAACCGCGCTTGTCGGCGGGTCGTGAGCTCCAGCAAGCGCTCGACATTCACGGGCGAGAGGTCCGGTTCATCAATCCGGATAATCGCGCGACGATACTCGGAGATCTGCAGGAGCCCGGGCACGATCACCGGCTGGTGCGCGATGATCCGGTTCGCGGCACCTTCGAGGCGGAGAAACTTAGGAAAGGTCGGGGCCAACTGGTCGGTGTACGCCTTCCAGAAACCCTTTGAATTTCCTTGCGCTTTCGCCACTTTGTCCTGATTGACAATCTCGGACCAGAGCCGTAGCGCCTCTTCGCACACCTCCGGCGACGCGCCGTAATGATCGAGTAGCAGTCCGATCAGCGGCGTGGTGAGCTTGGTGGGGCTCCCCTCCTCCATACGCATGATGACCTGACGCGATACCTCCAGCCCCGTCGCGGCCGCGAGCAGTGTCTGATGTGCGTTTTCTCGTACTCCGCGCATGTAGTTCCCGAAATCCATGCGAGAGACCGTCGATCCAGTCATTTCTTAGCCTCGCTATCAGGGGGATGCCCGCCACGGACATGACCGTCGCGGACATTCATTGTATTTCAGCGAGAAGTCCGTAGGACCTACTCCAGCAAGGACTTTGGCTGTCTACTTGATGGAGAGCGCTCAGCGAAAACAGTTTTCGGCTCAGGTGTCACATCTGGGCCATTCGATCCGATAGGACATCTGGAGTCGCAATGCCTTGGGATGCGTGGATTTTGTCGCTTATGACTGTTATGGGTGGAGCGCTGACAGCGTTCTGTGTTCTTGAAGACATCAAGGGTTCTGGAAATTCTCATCGCAAACGATCCGGTCGGCATCGTTTGTCGCGACAGCAGACGAGGAGTTGAGCTGTGGCGCAAGCGATCAGCCACGAGGTCCCCGACTACCCGGTCCAAAACCTCGAGGTCGCTCGACGAGGATTGGAAACCCACCGAACCTGCGAAAGGACCTGCGAAGCCAAACGCTACTTCAAAGCCCTTGTCCCCCACCTCGAAATGATCGCCCGCCGCCGAGCCGCCTCCGGCACCTGGAACCTCTGGCCCCCACCCTGAAAACGTTGAGTGGCACATTATCGAGGCTAATTCGGGCAAATCCCCTCGATAATGTGCCACTCGACGATCTATTCCGAGGCGGGGGCTCCGGCGTTGGCGTATTCGACCAGCTGGCCGGCGAGGGAGTTCGGGACTCGGGCTCGGACTCGGGTGCCGGATTCCTCGTGTTCGGAGGAGAGGATCTTGCCGTCGGCGTGGATGCGGGCGAGCAGGTCGCCGCGGGTGTAGGGGAGCAGGACACTCACCTCTACGTCCAGGCCGCCGAGGATCTGGCCGAGGCGGTCGCGGAGTTGGTCCAGGCCCTCGCCGGTGCGGGCCGAGACGAAGGCCGCGTCGGGGAGCCAGCCGCGCAGCTGGGTCAGTTCCAGGGGATCCAGGGCGTCGATCTTGTTGACCACCAGGAACTCCGGCGGGGCCGGGGTCTTGGATTCCTTCAGGACATCGGTGATGACCTCGCGGACGGCCTTGATCTGCTGATCCGGCAGCGGGTCCGAACCGTCGACCACGTGCAGCAGCAGGTCCGCGCCCGTCACCTCTTCCAAGGTGGAGCGGAACGCCTCGACCAGCTGGGTCGGCAAGTGGCGGACGAAACCGACGGTGTCGGTGAACACCACTTCGCGGCCGTCCTCGAGGGCGGCGCGACGGGTGGTCGGATCCAAGGTGGCGAACAGGGCGTCCTGCACCAGGATTCCGGCGTCGGTCAACGCGTTCATCAGCGAGGACTTGCCCGCGTTCGTGTAGCCGACGATCGCGACCTGCGGAATGCCGCTCGCCGAGCGCTTGGCGCGCTTGGTGTCGCGGGCGGTCTTCATGTCGCGGATCTCACGGCGCAGCTTGGCCATACGCTCGCGAATGCGACGACGGTCGGTTTCGATCTTCGTCTCACCGGGACCACGCAGACCCACACCGCCATTGCTGCCGGCGCGACCACCGGCCTGCCGGGACATGGACTCACCCCAACCACGCAGCCGCGGGAGCATGTACTCCATCTGCGCGAGCGAGACCTGCGCCTTGCCCTCTCGCGAGGTGGCGTGCTGGGCGAAGATGTCCAGGATCAGCGCGGTGCGGTCGATGACCTTCACCTTCACGACCTTCTCCAACGCGGTCAACTGCGCGGGAGAGAGCTCACCGTCACAGATGACGGTGTCGGCGCCGGTCTCGAGGACGATGGCGCGCAGCTCCTCGGCCTTGCCGGAACCGAGGTAGGTGGACTTGTCCGGCTTGTCGCGGCGCTGGATCAGCGCGTCGAGCACCTCGGAACCCGCGGTCTCGGCGAGCGCGGCCAGCTCGGCCATGCTCGCGTCGGACTGCGCGGCCGTGCCCTCGGTCCAGACGCCGACCAGCACCACCCGCTCCAGGCGCAGCTGCCGGTACTCGACCTCGGTGATGTCCTCGAGTTCGGTGGACAGACCCGCGACACGACGCAGTGCGGCACGCTCCTCGAGCTGCTGCTCACCGACGGTCGGCGCGGCCGACCAGCCGTTGTTACCGGCGTCAGGGGCGTCGTCGTACTCCTCGTCGAGGTCTTCGGCGGGAGTGAACTCATACGTTTCTGGCTTACTCATACACCTCCATAGTCCCACGTCCCAACGAGAAGCCGCATTCGGTTATTTCGCGGCGACTCGAGCCTCCGGCGGGTGGGGCAAGCCCCCACACCCCCAGAAGATTAGAGACCGGGGGCCAAGCCCCCAGAACCCCAACGTTCGCCGGCGCGGGCGATGACGTCGTCGAGGACTTCGCGGGAGCGCAGGAGGTCGGCGATGGTGCGGTCGATGCGGTCGCGTTCGGAGACCAAACGGTCGACGAGGTCGGGCGTGGCGCGTTCGTTCGCGCCGCCGTCGGTGTCGCGCATGCACGGGAGGATCTCGTAGATCCGCTTGCTGTTCAGGCCCGCGGCGAAGAGTTCCTGGATGTGGATGACGCGGTCGACGGCCAGGTCGGGGTAGTCGCGCTGGCCGCCGGGGGTGCGGGTGGGCACGAGCAGGCCCTGTTCCTCGTAGTAGCGCAGGGAGCGTTCGCTCACTCCGGTGCGTTTGGCCAGCTCACCGATTCGCATGCGGCACTCCGGGTTCCGAGGCTTGCACCTCACATCAATGTCAGGTTTTACCTTACCGGCATGACGAACACGGACCTCTTCTCCACCGGCCGGATCGGCGCGCTGGAACTCCCGAACCGGCTGGTCATGGCGCCGGTGACCCGCAATCGCGCGGAGGCCGACGGCACCCCGTCGGCGCTCATGCGGACCCACTACACGCAGCGCGCCGGAGCCGGGCTGATCATCGCCGAGGGCACCACGCCCAGCCGGGTCGGGCAGACCTACCCGAATATCCCTGCCATCTACAACGATTCGCACATCGCCGGATGGCGGCGGGTTACCGACTCGGTCCACGCCGCGGGCGGGCGGATGTTCCTGCAGTTGCAGCACGGCGGGCGGGCCGGGCATCCCGACAACAGCGGGCTGACGCCGGTCGCGCCCTCGCCGATTCCGCTGCCGGAGGGGATCCACACACCGTCCGGCCACCAGGAATCGGTCACCCCGCACGAGCTGAACCAGCGGGAAATCCGCGACACCGTCGCCGATTTCGCCCAGGCCGCCCGCAACGCCATCGCCGCCGGATTCGACGGCGTGGAGGTGCACAGCGCCAACGGCCATCTGCTGCACCAGTTCCTGGCGGGCAACACCAACCACCGCACCGACGCCTACGGCGGGTCCATCGAGAACCGCATCCGCTTCACCCTCGAGGTGGTCGACGCCGTGATCGCGGCCATCGGCCCGGACCGGGTCGGCATCCGCATCTCCCCCGCCGGAACCGCCAACGGCATCGCCGAAGACGACACCGACGACCTCTACCCGGCCCTGGTCACCGCCCTCGCCGAACGCGCCCCCGCCTACCTCCACCTCGTCTACGCCGACCCGGAAAACCCCCTCTTCCAGCAGATTCGCCGACTGTGGCCGCACACCCTGATCGCCAACCCCATCCTCGGCTGGACCCTCCCCCTCCCCGCCGACGGCGGCCGCGCCGCCGGTGAAGCCCTCCTCGACGCAGGCGCGGACCTGATCTCCCTGGGCCGGGCATTCCTGGCCAACCCGGACCTGGTCCACCGCCTGCGCATCGGCGCACCTCTCAACCCGGTCCGGGACGCGCCGTTGATGTACGTCAGCGGCGCGGAGGGATACAACGACTACCCGACACTCGACACCGCCGAACTCGCCACCGCCACCTCTGCGGCGTGACCGGTCAGCGGCGCAACCTGCAAGAACTCCCGTCCGCGTGGCGCGCTCGGCCGGTCATCCGAGGACGTTCGATCGGCAGCCCGGCCACGACCAGCGCCGACGGGCCCGGGCAGTTGGGCTCACGCAGATTCGCGCTGGGTCCGCCGCGGCGGTCGATCAGGCGTCCTGCCACCACTTGGCGGCGAGGCGGCCCGTCGCGACCAGCACGGACGGGCCGCGCAGCCAGGCGGAGCCGTGCTCGATGCCGACGGTGACGACGCCGCCGGGGATGCGGACCTTGATGTGGCCGATGTCGGAGGACAGGTCGAAGCCGTCCGCGGCCAGAGCGGCCGCGGCGGCGGCCACGGTTCCGGTTCCACAGGAGCGGGTTTCGCCGACGCCGCGCTCGTAGACGCGCATGTCGACGCCCTTCTCGCCGTCGGAGCCGACGCCGAGGGCGGTGAGGATCTCGACGTTCACGCCGTGCGGGAACAGGGTGTGGTCGAAGCCGGGCAGGCGTTCGAGGTTCAGGGCGGCGAGCGCGGCGGGGGTGAGGTTCGGGTCGACGCAGGCCAGGTGGGGGTTGCCGACATCGATTCCGAGGCCGGTGAATTCGCGGCCGTCGACGGTGGCGGTGGAGGTGCCCAGGGTCTTGACCTTGCCCATGGCCACGGTCACCTCACCGTGCACGGGGTCGGCGTGGTGCACGACCACCGGACGCGCGCCCGCCCGGGACCCGACCACGAATTCGTCGCGCTGCTCGAGCCCGTTCGCGACCAGGTAGTGCGCGAACACCCGCACGCCGTTGCCGCACATCTCCGCGATCGACCCGTCCGCGTTGCGGTAGTCCATGAACCAGTCCTCGGCGCTGACCGCCTCGGGCAGCTGCGCCAGCACGCCGTTCTCGAGCAGTGCCCCCGCGCGCGCCACCCGCAGCACCCCGTCCGCGCCCAGCCCGCGCTGCCGATCGCACAGGGCCGCGACCCGGGATTCGGTGAGTTCGAGCCAAGCGTCCGGGTCGGGCAGCACCACGAAGTCGTTCTGGGTGCCGTGGCCCTTGCTGAATTCGATGTCAGCGGCGCTGTTCTCGCTCGTCATGGCTCCCAGCGTAGTGCCCGGCGTTGCCGCGAGATCTCGTAGAGGGCCACCGCGGCCGCTGACGGCGAACCGAGGGTGCCGTCGGTCGGGATGCAGACCAGCCCGTCACACACCTGCCGCCAGGCGGGGGTGAGCGATTCGGACTCGTCACCGAGGACCAGGACGGTGCCGCCTTCGAAGGAGGCGTCGTCGAGGGCGAGACCGCCGCGATCGTCGCTGCCGATCAGGCGGGTGTCGATGCCGCGCGCCCGCTGCCGGTCCCGGAACGCGACCACCTGCGCCGGACCCGAGGCCCGCAGCACCGGGACCGCGAACAACGCCCCGTCGGAAGCCCGCACGCTCTGCGGGTCGTAATGGTCCACCCCCGAACCGGTCACGATCACCCCGCCCGCGCCGAACGCCACCGCCGAGCGGATCAGCGCACCGAGCCGGATCGCCGACGCGGGCCGGTCGACGACCACCACCGTGGCCGGGTCCTCGGGCGTGCCGGGCGCGAAATCCTCCAGCTCGGGCCGCTGCGTCACCGCCACCGCCACCAGCTCCGGCACCCCCTCGGTGGGCTCGGCCAGCTCGGCCATCACCTCCGGCACCAGCCCCATGCCCGGCACACCACTGGTCTCGAGCAGCTGCCGCACCCAATCCGGCGGCTCCGGCGCACCCAGCCGGTAGACGAGCGTCTCCAGCGGCCAACGACATTCGACCGCCCGCGTGATAGCGCGCCTGCCCGGCACCAGGAATCGACCGTCCCGCACCCGTTTGGCCCTGTTGCGCAGGTATTCCCGCCACAACTCCACCGAGGCATTCCGCGTACTCCCACGGCCCGTCACCCCAGCAACGTAGCGCGAACCCCCGACAACGCAGACGTGAATCTGGCGTGTCCCCGAGTCGCGGAGTGTCCGACTCGATCACTGCGGGGCATCGCCCAGCCACTCACGAAGATGGCACTCCGCCCCAGGATCAGGCCCTTGCTCGGTCACGCAGGCACGCGGTGCCCCACCGCCCGGGCAGGCCGAGCGCGTCGACGCAGGTCCGGGCCGCCATCCGGCGGGCTCTTGGCCGAGATCTCGCTTCGCACAATCGATTCCGGCCACGAGCAGGCCGGAGCGACGGGGAGACGCGCGACCGGGCGCACGGTGCCGGCGGGTCGTTCGGACGCCGCCCACGACCGGCCGCCGAGAGCCGATCGCATGCCGCCGCGACGGCCGAGCCGGCCAGGCAGGGCTCGCCATGTCGAAACCCCCGCCCGCAGCGTGCGGAACGGTTTGTCAGCCGTCACCCGGCACGCGCTCGGCAATGGCCGAAGCCGTGTCCGCCAGTTGCGGGTCCGCGCCGTCCACCCAGTGCACGCGCTGGTCGCGGCGGAACCAGGAGCGCTGGCGGCGGACATAGCGGCGGGTGCCGATGAAAGTGCGCTCACGGGCTTCGGCCAGGTCGTATTCGCCGTCGAGGAAATCGAGGACCTGGGCGTAACCGATGGCGCGACGGGCGGTTTGGCCGTGGCGCAGGCCCTGGGTGATGAGCCGTTCGGTCTCCTCGACCAGACCCGATTCGAACATCTTCGCGGTGCGCAACTCGATGCGGGCATCCAGCTCGGCGGTGTCGCGATCGACGCCGATAATGCAGGCGCCCCAGCGTGGTTCACCGATCTGGGGCGCGGAGGCCGCGAACGGCTTGCCGGTCAGCTCGACCACCTCCAGCGCGCGCACCATGCGGCGGCCGTCGGTGGGCAGAATCGTCTGCGCGGCCACCGGATCGGCCCGCTTCAACGCCTCGTGCACCGCGACCGTGCCGCGATCGGCCAGCACGGCTTCCCATTTCGCGCGGATCTCCGGATCGGTGGCGGGGAAATCCCAATCGTCCAGCAGCGCTTGCACATACATCATGGAGCCGCCGACGATGACCGGCGTGTGGCCGCGCGCCATGATGGCCTCGACATCCGCGCGGGCGGCGGACTGGTACGAGGCGACGGTGGCGGTCTCGGTGACGTCGAGCACGTCGAGCTGGTGGTGCGGGATGCCGCGGCGTTCGGGGACCGGCAGTTTCGCGGTGCCGATGTCCATGCCGCGATACAGCTGCATGGCGTCGATATTGACGATCTCGCCGTGCAGGCGTTCGGCCAGCTCCAGGGCCAGATCGGATTTTCCGGTGGCGGTCGGGCCGACCACGGCGACGGGCCTCACGCGGCGGCTCCCGGACGCCACACGCTCACGTGGTAGGCGACGCCGAACGGGGCTGCGGCATAGAGGGTTTCGACCTCGGGATCGACCGGATCGACGGCGAACAGACCGGCCAGCACCTGGTAGGCGGGACGGCCCGCGACATCCAGTTCCGCGAGCAGGTGGGTGTCCAGGGCGGCCAGCGCCTCCCGGTCCCCCGCGCCGAGAGCACGGTCGATGACTTCCTGCACGCCCTCGGCGCGCTCGTCGAGATAGCGCGGGGCCTTCAGGGACAGGGTTGCCGCACCGTCGCCGACGACCAGCACCGCGACCGGTTCGGCCTCGGCGTCGAGTTCGGTGCGCAGGTATCGGCCGAAGGTCAGGCACTCGTCGGCGGAGGCGTCGGCCGAAATCAGGCGGCACTCGGCGACCGCCTCGGGCGCGACCTGCTCGCGCAGCCAGCCCGCGATCAAGGCCGGGAGGGGCAGCAGCGGATCGATGTCGAGGACAGGGTCGTAGACGACACGCTCGGCCATCGAACCGGTCAAACCAACTCGGACATCCACGCCGTATCCCCGGAATGTGCCCACCGCGTCCGAACCGATCACCCGCTCGGCTACCGCGCCGCCGGAAACCTCCTCCGGCTCCGCCACGCCGACCACGATCCATCGCGACGCGCGGGCCGCCAACTCCCCCGCGGCCCGCAACACCGCAGCTCGCAGCGTTGCCACCGGACCATCGCCGAGGGCACCGGCGGTACCCTCGAGTTCGGGTACCAGCACGGGCGGCGAGGGAACCAGCGACGCAACACAGAACACGCCGTCAACCGTAGCGCTAACGCACCTCACCAGCCCCACCCCGGCCGGACCGCCGCGCCGCCGAAGCGGGCTCAAAGACAGCATTTCCCATCTCAGCCTGGTTGAATGGGATGCAGTTAGACCGATGAGCTAGGGCGTAACCAGGCAGCCGTGACGCGCGGCAGGGACGAGGAGCAATGACGGACAACAACGGAACCGAGAAGGCCACCCACTCGGAGTCGACCCCGACGCCCAAGCCCGGCGCCGCAGTGCCAACCCCGAGCGACGCAGTGCCCACTTCGGGCAGCGACGCAGTGCCCGCCTCGAACAGCGACGCAGTGCCCACGCCGGGTGAAGGCACCAAACCGTCTCCCGCGAACGCCGCCGCACCCCGCCCGGGCGGCCCGCGTCGCAAACCCGAATCCCCCAAACCCCACGCCGTCAAGCCCGCGCCCGGCCCGGCGACACCGCACCCGCATCCGGTGGTCGTGCCGTCGGTGAGCGACCCCAGCCAGTGGGGCCGGGTCGACGACGACGGCACCGCCTGGGTCAAGACCGCCGACGGCGAACGCGTCATCGGCTCCTGGCAGGCCGGTGACGCCACCGAGGGGCTCGCGCACTTCGGCCGGCGCTTCGACGATCTGGCCACCGAGGTCGCGCTGCTCGAGGCCCGCCTGGCCGCCGGCACCGACGCCCGCAAGACCAAGGCCGCCGCCACCGCGCTTGCCGAAACATTGCCCACGGCCGCGGTCATCGGCGATATCGACGGGCTGAACACCCGCCTGCGGGCCATCATCGAACACTCCGACGAGGCGGCCGCGCACGCCAAGGAGGAGAAGGAACGCACCCGGCACGAGCAAACCGAGCGCAAAGAAGCCCTGGCCGCGGAGGCCGAGCAGATCGCCTCGGACTCCACCCAGTGGAAGGTCGCCGGGGACCGGCTGCGGGAGATCCTCGACGAGTGGAAGACCATTCGCGGCGTGGACCGCAAGGTCGACGACGCGCTGTGGCGGCGCTTCTCCAAGGCCCGGGAGGCCTTCAACCGCCGTCGCGGGGCCCACTTCGCCGAACTCGACCGCGAGCGCGCGTCCGCGAAGACCCGCAAGGAAGAACTCTGCGTGCGCGCCGAGGAACTGTCCGGCTCGACCGACTGGTCGGGCACCGCGGCCATCTTCCGCGACCTGCTGACCGAGTGGAAGGCCGCCGGCCGCGCCCCCCGCGAGGCCGACGAGCAGCTGTGGCGTCGCTTCAAGGCCGCCCAGGACGTCTTCTTCGCCGCCCGCAACTCCGCGGCCAGCGAACGCGACCACGAGTTCGAACAGAACGCGGCCGCCAAGGAAGAACTCCTGCGCCACTACGAGGACATCAACCCCGAGTCCAACCTCGACGCCGCCCGCAACGCCCTGCGCGAGCTGCAGGAGAAGTGGGACGCCATCGGCAAGGTCCCCCGCGAGCGCATGCACGATCTCGAGTCGCGCCTGCGCACCATCGAGAAGAAGGTCCGCGAGGCCGTCGACGCCCAATGGCGCCGCACCGACCCCGAGGCCATGGCCCGCGCCGCCCAATTCCGCGAACGCGTAGCCCAATTCGAGGAACAAGCCGCCAAGGCCCAGGCCGCCGGCAAGACCCGAGACGCCGAAAAGGCCCTCGAACAGGCCAAGCAGTGGCGTGAATGGGCCGAAGCCGCCGAAGGCGCAGTCAGCCAGCGCTGAGTACGCGCGACCCACACCGAGATTCACCCCGGCCCGGCCTCCACAGGCCGGGCCGGTTTCCTGTGTGAGCGCGGACTACTTCTCCGCATCCGACAACGACACGTGCGCTCGACCCGCACACACGGCACGATGCCGGGATATCGATGTCGGCGTGGATTCCGCTGTTGCACAAGGTTATTCACAAGGGTTGGGGTTCGCGGATAGGCTCGCGGGTATGGCACCTAGTCGGGATGAGCTGGTCGCGCATTTGATCGCGAGCGGGATGGCGGGGCGGGTGGCTACGCCCCGGGAGAACAATCTCGCGCATTATTGGCGGCTGGCGCAGCGGGATCCGGGGTATCTGTTCGGGTTGGATATCGGGGCGGGGTGGGATGCGGATGCGATCTTCGAGTTGATGATTCGGAAGGTCGGGGTCGATCCGCGGCGGAATCATCGGCGCGGGGCGGACACCATCGATCCGGAATGCACTGCGGCGGCGTTGGATCGGTATGCGGCGCGGTTCGACAAGGCGATTCGGGAGCGGCAGCGGGTGTTGTTCGCGACCGGGCATCCCAAGACGCTCACTCGGCTGTATCAAATGCTCGCCGGGGCATTGACGGCCGCCGGTGGGACGGTGGTCGAGGCGGGGGCGGGAGCCGTTTGGGACGACCAGACCCACTATGGGGTTCAGCGGCTGACGATCGAGCACTTCCAGGGCGTCGCCAACCTGATGGCCACGCGCGGTGCGATCCACACCCATTCGGCGGTGCCGATCGGGTTGGCCCTGGACGCGCTGCGGCAGGCCGGGGAGCCCATGCCGGATCTGGTTGTCGCCGATCATGGTTGGTGCGGTGGCGCGGCGCAGGCGGGGATCGATGCGATCGGATTCGCGGACTGCAATGATCCGGCGTTGTTCGTGGGCGAGGAGATCGGAACCGTCGCGGTGGCGGTGCCGCTCGACGACGGGATCGAGGCCGAACAGTACGACCTGCTGGCGGAGTACATCCTCGGGCGAGAGTGATTGCCGCTCAGTTGAGTTCGGCCGGGGCCGTCACGACCTCGTGGCGGGTGGGGCGGTGCGAGCGGCGGTATTCGGTCGGGGACAGACCCACTTCGCGATTGAAGTGGGCGCGGAGGTTGGCGGGGCTGCCCAGGCCGCAGCGGTCGGCGACCACGTCGACCGGTAGATCGGTGAGCTCCAGCAGTTCCCGCGCTCTGATGAGGCGCTGGGTCAGCAGCCATTGCAGCGGGGTGCCGCCGAGTTCGGCGTGGAAGCGGCGGGCCAGCGTGCGGTCGCTGAGGTTGGCGTGGGCCGCCAGATCCGAAACCGTCAGGGGGCGTTCGAGATTGGCCATCGCCCATTCGAGGGTGGCGGCCAGGCCGGAGTCGGTGGGCTGGTCGGGGACCGGGGATCGCAGGTATTGGGCCTGGCCGCCCGCGCGATGCGGTGAGACGACCAGATAGCGGGCGGCGGCATTGGCGGCCTGGGAGCCGAGGTCCTTGCGGATCAGGTGGATGCACAGATCCATTCCGGCCATGGTGCCCGCGCTGGTGAGGATGCGACCGTCGTCGATGTAGAGGACGCCGGGGTCGATGTCGAGGTGGGGGTGGCGGGCGCGCAGCGCGGCGATATGCCGCCAGTGGGTGGTCATGCGGCGGCCGTCGAGCAGTCCCGCGGCGGCCAGCACGAAAGCGCCGGTGCACAGGGAGGCGATGCGGGCTCCCCGCTCGTGGGCGGCGCGAACGGCCTCGACCAGGTCGGCGGGCGGGTCCTCGCGGACGCTCGGCGTGGACGGGACGATCACGGTGTCGGCGCGCACGAGGTCGTCGTAATCGTGATCGGTCAAGGCCACGAAGGGATCTCGCAGAGTCGCGTGGTGGGTGTCACGGGGGCCGCAGAGCTGGAAGTCGTACCAGGTGGCAGGGTCGACGCCGATGGGCGGCTCGTAGAAGACCTGGTACGGAATCGCCACCTCGAAGATCGGCATGCCGGGCGCGACGGCGACGGCCAGCGTGCCGGGACCGTTCGATTCCATGATTCCTCCCTGAGGCGAGGTCTTCGAACTCCAACCTAGCGCGACCTCGTGTCAGAAATCTAGCGCAGTGTGGCATTCCTGCCACTCGTGGATCGGGCCGCGGCTTCGCAGACTCGGGATATGACCACGGCAACCGAACGCACAATCCAAGTCCCCCAATCGGATACGACACCGGATCCGCGTCGTTGGCGGGTGCTGGCCATCGCGGGAATCGCTCAGTACCTGGCCATCCTGGATCTGTTCGCGGTGATCGTCGCCTTCCCGGCGTTGCAGCAGTCCTTCGGGAACGCCTCGACCGGCGCGGTGTCGTGGACGTTGAACGCCTACACGATCGTCATGGCCGCCCTGCTGGTTCCGGCCGGTCGGTTCGCCGACGACACCGGCCGCAAACGCGGATTCCTCACCGGCATAGCGCTGTTCGGCCTGGCCTCCATCGCCTGCGGCCTCGCCCCGAACCTGACGGTCCTCATCGTCGCCCGCGTGGCACAGGCCGCGGCCGCCGCCCTACTCATCCCCACCGGGCTCGGCCTGGTGCTGCCGGTCTTCCCCAAGCGCGAACACGCGACCGTCATGGGCATCTGGACCGCCATCGCGGCGGCGGGCGGCGCGAGCGGACCGGTGATCGGCGGGCTGCTGCTGCAGGCGGGGTGGCGCTGGATCTTCCTGCTCAACGTCCCGTTCACGGTGGTGGCCTTCGCCTTCGGACTGACAGTGCTGCCCGACATCCAGCAGCGCGCCGACCGGCGACTGGATCTGCTCGGCGCGACCCTGATCCTCGGTGCGACCGCGGGCTTCACCACGGTGTTCGTGCAGGCCACCGACTGGGGTTACGCCGCACCCGCGACACTGGCCTGCCTGCTCGTCGCCATCGCCCTGACCGCCCTGTTCGTCCTGCACGTGCGCCGTCACCCCGATCCGGTGGTGAGCCCGGTCATCCTGCGGCACAAGCTGTTCCGCACCGCCACCCTCGGCGTCTTCTGCTACTACCTGGCCTTCGCCGCGATGATCCTGGAGGCCACGCTGTTCATGACCGAGGAATGGCATTACTCGACGCTGCGGGCCAGCCTCGGGGTCGCCGCCATGCCGATCAGCTGCCTGGTGCTGTCGCCGTTCAACGGCCGGTTCGTGGCCCGTTTCGGCGCCCGCGCCTCGGCCGCGCTGGGCGGGGCCGCCATCGCCGTGGGCTGCGCCTGGTGGGTGCTGGCCACCGGTTTCTCGGATTCGTACGCGGTGGTGATGATCCCGGGCGCGCTGCTGGCCGGAGCCAGCACGGCCCTGCTCCAGCCACCGTTGTTCGGGGCCTCGACCCTGCTGCCCGCCGACCAGATCTCGCTGGGCTCCGGCACTTTGATGATGGCCCGCCAGACCAGCTCGGCCCTGGGCGTCGCCATCCTGACCGCCGTCCTCGGCGGCGCGGCCACCCGCACCATGACCGAGTTCCGCGCGGGCTGGATCTTCATGGTCGCCGCCGGTCTGGCCGCCATGGTCGCCGGACTCGCCTACCGGCCGGACCGCGCGGCAGCCTGACCACCCCCATCGGCTACGAAAAAGGCCCGGCGGCAACCTGATCCGGTTGCCGTCGGGCCTGCACGGACGTTTCTCAGTCCTCGCCGAACAGCCGGCGGCGCTGCTGCTCCTCGGCCTTGGCCTCGGCCAGGCGGCGCTGTTCCTCGGCGGCCAGGTGCAGATTCGTGCGGGCCCACACCACCCGGATCCAGTGGAAGGTCAGCACGATGCAGGCGATGGTGGCGACGATCAGGCCGATGGCCGGGCCCGCACCGTGGTAGTTGCCGAGGCCCGGCGTCTGCCGATGCCAGATGGACAGCACACCGAACACGCTGGCGATGGCCGTGCCCGCCACCGCGATCCAGGCCAGCAGCCAGCGGCGGGTGATCAGCGCCAGCAGCGAGAAGCCGATGCCGAAAATCGTCATGAACCACACGAAGACCCGCGAGGGCAGACCGATGTGATCACCCTGGGCGACGGTGTCGAACAGCAGCACGTCGAACCCGCGGGTCTTGCCCGCGTGCGGCAGCACCAGCGACAGCAGCAGCACGAACACCGACCCGGCGACGACCATGGCACGCATACCCGGGTCGATCTCCCCCGCGATCTTGCGCTCGACGGCCTCGAGGTCCGAACGGAACTGCTCGAAGTCCTGACTGTTCTCCGCGGCCTTCATGCTCTCCTCGTTCGCCTCTGGGTTCTCATCCGACTCGGTCGGTTCTGCCTGCGCTGCTACATCTTCCGCATGCTCCGGATCTTCCGGCCGCTCGGCAGGCTCGTCCGGGCCGGTGGGCTGCTGCTCGGTCATCTCGCTCGCGATCCTCGCTCACGCCATGGTTTCTCGAAGGCCGGCACAGCGCTCCCGCACCGCCCTGCTTACTCGGCGGCGTGCGACCCGGAACCTCCCACAGGCGATCCCTCCCGCACGTACCCCAACGCATCCTGCCCTATGACGCCGCGTAGTAAACCACCACCCCGCCCCGGTGCCGTCGAGTGGCACACCATGAAGGGGATTTGCCCGAATTCCCCTCGATGATGCGCCACTCGACGCATGCATGCGTGCCGAGCGCGGGCCGGATCGGCGCGGACCGTGTCGACCGGGCCGACAGCCGGCCGCTCATCATCCCGGCACAGCCCACTCGCCAACCCGGCACAGCCCACTCGCCATCCCGGCGTGCTTTTGGCCGAGATCCACACCGGGCAGGGTGGATTCCGGCCAAAAGCACGCCGGAATGACGGGGTTCGATGACGAGGAGTCAGTCGCCGCAGGCGGAACCGCAACCCGCTGCGGCGGTCTCGGCGAGCACCGGCGCGCCGATTCTGGGCAGGCCCAGGCCGACGCCGATGGGGGCGGTCTTGGGGGTGATGCCTGCCTCGTGGGCGTCGCCGGCGCGGGTGCGGCGGTGGGTCAGGACCTCGGCGTCGGCGATGAGGTAGTGGGGGGCCGCGCCGGTGACGTCGATGGTGATGACGTCGCCGGGGCGAATCTCGGTGCCGGGGGCCGGGTTCAGGGGCGGGCGGAAGTGGACGAGGCGGCCGTCGCGGGCACGGCCGGACATGCGGGCGGTCTTGTCGTTCTTCTTGCCCGCGCCCTCGGCGACCAGGAGTTCGACCGTGGAGCCGATCAGGGCCTGGTTGCCTTCGAGGGAGATCTGCTCCTGCAGTTCGATGAGCCGGTCGTAGCGTTCCTGCACGACCGCCTTGGGCAGCTGGTCGGGCATGGTGGCGGCCGGAGTGCCGGGGCGGATCGAGTACTGGAAGGTGAAGGCGCTGGTGAAGCGCGCCTGGCGCACCACGTCCAGGGTGGCCTGGAAGTCCTCCTCGGTCTCGCCGGGGAAGCCGACGATGATGTCGGTGGTGATGGCGGCGTGCGGCATGGCCGCGCGCACCTTCTCGATGATGCCCAGGAACTTGGCGCTGCGGTAGGAGCGGCGCATGGCCTTGAGCACCCGGTCCGAACCGGACTGCAGCGGCATGTGCAGCTGCGGGCACACGTTCGGGGTCTCGGCCATGGCCTCGATGACGTCGTCGGTGAACTCGGCCGGGTGCGGGGAGGTGAAGCGCACGCGCTCGAGGCCCTCGATGTTTCCGGTGGCGCGCAGCAGTTTCGCGAACGCGCCGCGGTCGCGCTCCTCGGTCGGGTCGGCGAAGGAGACGCCATAGGAGTTGACGTTCTGCCCGAGCAGCGTCACCTCCATCACGCCCTGATCGACCAGCGCCTGCACCTCGGCGAGCACGTCACCGGGGCGGCGGTCGACCTCCTTGCCGCGTAGCGACGGCACGATGCAGAAGGTGCAGGTGTTGTTGCAGCCCACCGAGATCGACACCCAGCCCGCGTAGGCGGACTCGCGCTTGGCGGGCAGGGTCGACGGAAACGCTTCCAGCGCTTCGATGATCTCGACCTGGGCCTCCTCATTGTGGCGGGCCCGCTCCAGCAGCACCGGCAGCGAGCCGATGTTGTGGGTGCCGAACACCACATCCACCCAGGGGGCCTTCTTGACCACGGTGTCGCGGTCCTTCTGGGCCAGGCAGCCGCCGACGGCGATCTGCATGCCCTCGCGCGCGGCCTTGATGGGCGCGAGGTGCCCGAGGGTGCCGTACAGCTTGTTGTCGGCGTTCTCGCGCACCGCGCAGGTATTGAAGACGACCAGGTCAGCGGTATCGCCGGCCACTGCCTTGACGTATCCGGCGTCCTCGAGCAGACCCGAGAGGCGCTCGGAGTCGTGCACGTTCATCTGGCAGCCGAAGGTGCGGACCTCGTAGGTCTTGGCCGGGGAATTCACCCAACCAGGGTAATGCGTCACTCGCGGAGGTCATAAACCCGTCATGGACACCGTCTCCCCAGCGTGACCGGCGTCTCGGTTGCGGCACAGTGAGACGGCGACAATCCAAAAACAAGCAATTCGGTCACAAGATATATAGGGTCACTGGTCATGACCGACGTGGCCGATTCCATCAGCACTTCCGCGCCGATGATCTCGATGCGGAATGTGGACAAGCACTTCGGCTCGCTGCACGTATTGCGTGACATCAATCTCGAGGTGCCCAAGGGGCAAGTCGTGATCGTGGTGGGACCCTCGGGCTCCGGCAAGTCGACCCTCTGTCGAACCATCAACCGGCTCGAAACAATCGATTCCGGTGAGATCGCTGTCGATGGCGTGAAGCTGCCCGACGAGGGCAAGGCGCTGGCCAGGCTGCGCGCCGATGTGGGCATGGTGTTCCAGCAGTTCAACCTGTTCGCACACAAGACGATTCTGGAGAACGTGATGCTCGCGCCGGTGAAGGTGCGCCGCATCGACAAGACCAAGGCCCGCGCCCGCGCACAGGAACTGCTCGAGCGGGTCGGCATCGGCAACCAGGCCGACAAGTACCCGGCGCAGCTGTCGGGCGGACAGCAGCAGCGCGTGGCGATCGCCCGCGCGCTCGCCATGGACCCCAAGGTCATGCTGTTCGACGAGCCGACCTCCGCGCTCGACCCGGAGATGGTCTCCGAGGTGCTCGACGTGATGGTGCAGCTGGCCAAGGACGGCATGACCATGCTCGTCGTCACCCACGAGATGGGTTTCGCGCGCCGGGCGGGCAACCGGGTGCTGTTCATGGCCGACGGGCAGATCGTCGAGGACACCGCGCCGGACACCTTCTTCACCGCGCCGAAATCGGATCGCGCCAAGGACTTCCTGGGCAAGATCCTCTCCCACTGACCCACTCCACTAGGGAAGACATCCCGCACTCCACGAGAGAACAGGACGTTCGATGAGGATCAACCACGCAATCCGGATCGCCGCCGGAGTGGCTGCCCTGGCGCTCGCCGTCACGGCGTGTGGCGGCGGCAGCAACAAGAGCGCCAGCCAGCACGCGGCCGACGGCAAGCTCACCGTCGGCATCAAGTTCGACCAGCCGGGCCTGGGCCTGCTCAACAAGGACGGCAGCTACAGCGGTTTCGACGTCGACGTCGCCAAGTACGTGGCCGACAAGCTGGGCGTGAAGCCGGAGAACATCACGTTCAAGGAATCGCCGTCGGCGCAGCGCGAGACGCTGATCCAGAACGGGCAGGTCGACATGGTCGTGGCGACCTACTCGATCACCGACGCGCGCAAGGAGAAGGTCGACTTCGCGGGGCCGTATTTCATTACCGGCCAGTCACTGCTGGTGCGGTCCGACAACACCGACATCACCGGGCCGGAATCGTTGAACGGCAACAAGAAGCTGTGCTCGGTCAAGGGTTCCACCCCGGCGCAGAACCTCAAGGACAAGTACGCGCACGAGGTGCAGCTGCTGACCTATGACACCTACTCGCTGTGCGTGGAGGCGCTGAAGTCGGGCACGGTCGACGCCGTCAGCACCGACGACATCATCCTGCGCGGTTACGCCGCGCAGTCGCCGGGTGCGCTGAAGGTGGTCGGCAACACCTTCACCACCGAGAAGTACGGCATCGGCGTGAAGAAGGGCGACACCGAATCGCGCAACAAGATCAATGACGCGATCGAGGCCATGATCTCCTCCGGCGCGTGGAAGGCGGCCCTGGACAAGGAGTTCGGCTCCACCGGCTTCCAGGCTCCCGAGCCGCCCAAGGTCGACCGGTACTGATCCACGGACGCGCGCCGGGTGATGAATCGCCCGGCGCGCTTCGTTTTCCGATCGGAGGAATGGGGCAGTCGTGTTCGACTTGATCTCCCGCTATCACACCCAACTGCTCGATTCGTTCTGGGTGACCATCAAACTGACGCTGTTCTCGGGGTTGTTCGCGCTGATCATCGGCACCCTGGTCGCGGCCATGCGAGTCTCGCCGATCCCGATCGCGCGATGGCTCGGCACGTTGTACGTCAACATCATTCGCAATACGCCGCTCACGCTGATCCTGGTGTTCTGCTCGATCGGCCTGTACTCGACGCTCAAGCTGAAGCTCGCGCCCGAAGGCCCGGACACCCTCACCGAGAACGCTTTTCGGTGGGCGATCGTCGGATTGAGCGTCTACACCGCGGCTTTCGTGTGCGAGTCACTGCGCTCGGGCATCAATACGGTGCCGTTCGGGCAGTCCGAGGCCGGGCGCTCGCTCGGGTTCACCTTCGGGCAGAACCTGCGCTATGTGGTGCTGCCGCAGGCATTCCGGGCCGTCATCGCACCGCTGGGCAGTGTGTTCATCGCGCTGACCAAGAACTCGACCGTCGCCTCGGCCATCGGCGTCGGTGAGGCCGCGTTGCTCATGTGGGACATGAACGAGAACGAGGCGGCGGTGCTGAACATCGGCGCGATCTTCGCGCTCGGATTCGTCATCTTGACGCTGCCCACCGGCCTGTTCTTCGGGTGGCTGGCCAAACGATTCGAGGTGAAGCGATGAGCGCGGCGTCCGTTCTCTACGACGCGCCCGGACCCCGCGCGCGGATGCGGTACCGCGTCTACTCGGTGATCACGGTGATCATCGCGGTGGCGGTGCTGTGGTTCGTCTACAAGGGATTCGCCGACAAGGACCAGTTCACGGCCGAGAAGTGGAAACCCTTCACGGAACCGGACATCTGGAACACCTATCTGCTGAAGGGCCTGCGCGGCACCCTCGAGGCGGCCTTCCTGTCGATCGTGCTGGCCATGGTCTTCGGCATGATCTTCGGTGTTCTGCGGCTGTCGGATCATCGCGTGGTCCGCTGGGTGGCGGGGTTCGTCGTGGAGATCGCGCGGGCCATTCCCGTGCTGGTCCTGATGATCTTCCTGTACTACCTGTTCGGCCAGCAGCAGATCTTCCCCTCCGAGCAGCTGGCGCTGGGGGCCGTGGTGACGGCGCTGACCATCTACAACGCGTCGGTCATCGCCGAGATCGTGCGGTCGGGTATCCGCGCGCTGCCCAAGGGACAGGCCGAGGCGGCGGTCGCGCTGGGCATGCGCAAGACCCAGGTGATGGTGTCGATCCTGCTGCCGCAGGCGATCACGGCCATGCTGCCCGCGCTGATCTCGCAGATGGTGGTGGCGTTGAAGGACTCGGCGCTGGGCTACCAGATCACCTATCTGGAGGTCGTGCGCTCGGGTACCCAGCTCGGTGCGGCGGAACGCAATCCGATTCCGTCGCTGATCGTCATCGCGGCCATCATGATCACGCTCAACTACCTGCTGACCGTGGTCGCCACGCGCGTCGAGAAGTGGCTGCGCACCCGCAAGCGCGGCTCGCGGGCCGTGGTGTCGGCCGGCACCGTCACCGCTCCCCCGGGCATGGACGTGGTCCTGCCCACCCAGAGCACGAAATGAGCCGAGGTCCCGGTTCGGGAGCCGTCGCTCCCGAACCGGGACCGGGCATTCCGGGAATGCTCACCCGACCTGCGGACAAGTCGTCACTTCGGCTCGCATACTGGAAATCATGAACGAAGACGACAGCGCTCGAAGAGAATTCGTCTTCGGGCTGTTCTTGACGACCGTCCTCGCCCCGCTGCTCGCCGGGCTCACCGCCTTCGCCGCCGGCGTCGGAGCGGTTTATCTCTCCGACGGCCTGTCCCGGCTACGCGGCCGTCACCGCGACAGACAGGCCGATCAGGTCCCACTGTCCGCACCGCGCATGGCCACCCACCGCGCCGTCCGGCGCGCCGACAACCGCCATGCCCGCCGGGCCCTCGCCAATCGCCGCCCCGGTGGCGTGCTGCACTGAGCCCGCCGTGCGCCGAATCAGTCCACCGGCCAGGGCATTCGAGTTTCGAGTCGATCACGCTGCTCGGTCAGGCGTGCGATGCGCGCGTTGAGCAGCGCGACCCGGGGGCCCGGATCTCCTCCGCGACCATCTGCGTCGCCGACGCTGAGCATTGCCGTATGCGTGAAGGTCAAGCCGGAGGGGGCGGCACCGTGCTGTCTGCGCGCACTTCGAGGTGCTCTCGGAGACCCATCCTGATGGCGATCTCGACCGGTGAGTACGCGCCGTCGGGACGGTCGATCTCCAGTGGCACAGCGGGTTTCAGGGTGGGGGTGGCCATGAAGCGCGGGGTGGTGCCGCGGTGACGCTGGGCGGCGTGGATCAGGAAAGGGTGGCACAGGTAGATGTCGCCGGCGCGGCCGGTGGCGTAGGCGATCGGCGCGGCGGCGGTGGCCTCGAGGACTCCCGTCTCGCCGATGCGGGTGGCGTCGATGCCCGCCTCGCCGTAGCGGTATAGACAGGCGGGGACGGCCCGATGCGAGCCGACCCGCATCCGGGTCGGCGCGTCGACATCGGTGACATCGGTGAACAAGACGAACAGGAACAATCCGCGCGCCCGGGAGCGGTAATTGGTGAACGAGTGACCTTTCCAGCCCCCGGGGAGATAGCTGCCTTCGAAGTGCCAGTAGTCGTCGTGGGGAGGGTCGGGGTGCGGGAAACGGACGGGGACGGGGCCGAGCCGGGAATCGGGTATCCAACGGCCCGGGCCGACCAGTCGGTCGAAAGCCTGCTCCAGCAACGGCATTCGGGCGATGGTGCGGAACGGCTCGATGTCGTGGCCCGGTAGCCGCACCAAAGGTCTGGTCCACGTCGCCGGGTCGTCGGGGTCGCATCCGGTGTCGCGCCAGAGCATCTCCACGCAGCGTCGCGCAGTCGCCCGGGAGAAGACCGACTCCAGGCGGATGAATCCGTCCTGGATGAATCTCTGCTCCCGGGCCGTACTCACCGCGCCGATTCCCGCGTTCGGGGTCGGCCGAAGGGTCGCCGGGCCCGGTCACGCTCGGCGCGGCGGGCGATATTCGCGAACTGCCGGGTCTGCATCGTCCAGTGCATCGGCGGATAGACGAAATAGTCGCCGAGGGCCCACAGCAGGCGAGGGCGGCCGGATTGATATCCGCTCACGACCAGTCGGGTGCGGTCGCCGGGCAGTTCGGTCAGCAGGAAACCCCAGAGGCCCTCGATGTAGATGTGCGGCCGGGCCTCCACCCGCAGGAACGGGCGGCCGCGCAGGTCGCTGCCGCCGTACAGGCCCAGGAAACGCTCCGGTTCCAGCGCCACCACCTCCCACGCGTCGGCGGGGCCGTGCGGCGACCAGACGGTCAGCCAGTCGCTGACCTCGAGCAGCTGCCATTCCGGGTGGATCCAGTCCGCGCTGTGCCTGCCGCCGTTGTCGAGGTGGTCCCAGGAATACCATCCGGCCCGGTCGTAACCCATTTGCACCAGCCACGGCCAGACCTCGCGCGGCGGCGCCTCGATGGTGACCGCCATGGTCGCGGCCCGCTTGCCGTCGGGGATGAAGTCCGCGCCCGGGTACGGTCGCGCCACTTCGTCGTCGGTGGCGCCCCAGCGAATCAGCCTGGGACGCACGAAGATCGCGTAGACAGCGGCGGTCAGGCCCGCGACGGCGACCGGTGAGAACACCCGCATAGGAGGATGGTGACACCGCGCCGGGGCAGGGCCTAGAGACGAAAGACACCGCCCGTGACCCCCAGGTGTAGGTTCTGCGGATCGGGGCATTCGCGGAGAAGAAGGATCTTGTTGAACCCGCTCGGGTGGTGACTCGTATTTCACTGTGGGGCGGGAAAGCAAGATCGCTACATCCGACCGGAGTGGGACCTCATGGCCACCAACGTCACCTACGGACACAGCACCGATCGAGCCGAAGGCACCGATTCCGCCGTCGACGTGGGACTGCTGGTGTTGAGAGTGTTCTTCGGCGGGCTCATGTTCATGCACGGCACCCAGAAACTGTTCGGCTGGTTCCATGGGGTGGGGTGGCATCCGACCACCGTGAGCTTCGACAAACTCGGCTACCACCCCGGCAAATTCTTCGGCACTCTCGCCGGACTGTGCGAGACGACCGGAGGCAGCCTGCTGCTGCTCGGCCTGCTCACCCCGCTGGGCGCGGCCGTCGCGATCGGCACGATGATCAACGCGGCGAACGTGACCTGGCATCACGGGCTCATGGCCTCCGAGAGCGCCCTGATGATCGCCGCGGTCGCGTTCACACTGGCCATCGCGGGCCCGGGCCGATTCTCGCTCGACCACGGCCGGCCGTGGGAACGGCGGGGCGTGTTGTGGGGTGCGGCCGCCTTGACGCTCGGCGTGGTGGCCGCGGTGATCACCCTGGCGTTCAAGTGGAGATAGGCGCGTTCTAGACCGAACCCATATCGGCCGATAGCCACTGCTCCGGCCGCATGAACACCGCGACCTGCTCCCCCAGCGACTCCGCGTATTTCAGGTAGGGCTCCACCTTGTCGGCCGGTAGATAACGGGCGGCCATCTCCCGCACCATCTCATCGGTACCCGCTTCGATCCTGGAGATCGCCCCCTCCGCCGTCACGTACCGAACCGTCGGCGTCAAAACCTGCGCCATGATGCTGAACCGCCCCGCGGCCTCCAACGCCCGAACCTTCTTCGACCCCGCGCTGGTCACCATCCACAACTCACCGCCGGGCGAATACTGATACCAGATGGGCACATTGAGTGGCGCACGCCCGGCCCCCACCGCCACCGCCAGCGCACCGATATGTGGTTGAGCCAGAAATTCCTGTCGTTCCTCCAATGTCAATGCCATACATCCACGCTACGCGGCGGCACCGACAATCAGAGCCAGGCCGCATCGTAGGCCCGGGCGAAGAAATCCCCCAGCTCCCGATCCTCATGGCACCGCTCATAAGCCCGCAACAGCCTGTCCCGCACCGAGTTCCGTCCGATCCAGGATCGAAGTGCGGGAACGAGTCGCCGAGAGATCGAGGCAGCGTTCACGAATTCGGCGAGGTGGAGATCGGGCGCCTCGCCGGGCGTGGCATCCCAGACCGCGAGAAATCGATCCGGAGCCAGGCCCGCCGCGGCCGTCGCCCCGAAGAACCCGGAAACATCCTCGAATCCCCCTACACACGAAGGAAATTCGGCCAGCAACTGTCGCCACACCTGGTCGAGAAGGTTGTCGATGGCCGACTGTTCCTCCGACGGCCAATTCCGCTGAGCCAACTTGCCGAGCACGATCTCGGCATCCAACTCGCGAGTGCCGATCAGCCGTTCGAACAGTAGCGGCAGCAACGCCTTCACATCGCCATCGTCACCGACGGTGTTGCCGAGTTTGATGCTCAGCCAATAGAGGTCGACGTCCGCGACTCGCACCGGCGGTCCGCAATGCGGACAACGTTCGAGGACCGGACGCCGGGGATACCTCCGAAATACCCGCTCGAGCTCCTCGAGTGCGGCCACGATCCTCTCGTCCACACCCCGATTCTGTCAGGCCGATTCCACGGGTGACGTTCGGAACGATCGCTAGTCGAGTTCGGCCTTGACCACCGCGTATGCCACGGACTGGCTGTAGCCTCGGCGGGCCAGCAGGCCGACGAGTCGGTTCATCGCTTTCGCCCGGTCCAAGCCGGCGGGCAGGGTGCGGATCTTCGCGCGGACCAGTTCCGCGGCCCGGGCATGGTCGTGTTCCGCGTCGGCGGGTTCGTCGGGTTCCCGGGAATCGCCCGCACCGGAGGCCATCTCGCGGCTCGATCGGGCGGGCTGCGGAGCGCGGGATGATGCGCCACGCTGGTCGTCGGGGGCCGGGAAGTCGGCGAGTTCGGCGGCGACGACGCGGTAGGCGGTGGCGGAGTCGTAGCCGCGGCGGGCAAGGAGGCCGACCAGGCGGCGGGTGGCGGTGGCCCGGTCAACGGTCGGGGACAGGGTGGGCAGCTTCTTGCGGACCAATTCGGCAGCGGAATCGGCATCCGTGGAAGGGGATTCGCGGTGGGATGCGGCCGGGCGTGCGCTGGTCGGAGCGGCGTCGGCCTCTACGGGTTCACGCTCGGCCGCTGACGTCCGGGGGACCTCGGCACTCACCACGCCGTAGGCGGTGCCGGGGTTGTAGCCACGGCGGGCGAGCATGGCGACCAAACGCCGAACTGCCTTGTCCCGATCCATATCCGACGGCAGTGACGGCAATTTCCGCCGGACCAGTTCAGCCGCCCGAGCGTTCTCGTCCTCGGCCGTCACCGACTCCAACGCAGGCTCGGCATGCTCCGGAGCAATCCCCTTGCGCCGCAACTCCTCGGCGAGGACCTTCTTTCCCTTGCCCCCGTACACATGCCGAGACCGCACCCACTGCCGAGCGAACTCCGCATCATCGACCAACCCGACCTCGGTCAGCCGATCCAACACCCGCTTCGCAACCCCCGCGTTGAACCCCTTCTCCGCCAACCGATCCGCCAACTCGGCCCGACTCCGAGCCCGATCCGTCAACAGCCGCAAACACACATCCTTGGCCTGCGCCTCGGTCCCCCCACCGACCATCCCCTCCGCAGCGGATGCCCCTTCCCCTGCCTGCCGCCCACGCCGACGACGCCCCTGCCGCCCTCGGCCACCCTGCTCCTCCGGCTCATCGCCGTCCTCCCCGGACCCCGAACCGTCCGAGTACGCGCGCTCTTCCGAGTACGCCCGCCCACGCCGACCCCCTCGGCGTCGACGCCCCCCGGCGTCGCCCTCATCGCCATAGTCGCCCGGATATCCCTCCGCCGCACCGGCATCCACTCCCCCGCGTCCCGCCTCGCCCTCACCAGCCGATGACGAGTCCCCGCGACGCCCTCTCCGGCCCCGAGTACGTCCCTCCGTGTACGCACCACCCCGCCGCCTCGCACCGCCTTCCTCGAATTCGCAATCCCCGCCCTCCGCGAAATCCGCCCCAACTCCCCCGCTGCCACGCCGCTCCCCCTCACCTGCAACGTCTTCGCCGGGCTCCTCGAACCCGCTCCTGCCCGCCGGGGACCGCCGAACCTCTGCCCCACCGCCCCGCGGAGCGCCCTCACGCCCGATCGACTCCACGCCCCGACCCCCGGCAGTCCGCCCGGAGTCCGCAGCCGCCGCAGTCGCTTCTGCCAGCGCCGCCCGCGCTGCCCGCAACTTCTCTTCCTTGGTGGCGCCGGGCGAGATCGGGTCGATGCTCCGGTATCCCTCCAGCGCAACCGCATCGACGCCGCCTCGGCGGCTCCCGTTGCGTCCGCGCTCGGTGCGGGGTTCGCTGATTTCCGGGTCGCTCGAGCCCACTCCGCGGGGCGCGCGACGGCCACGCCGTTCGGTGTCCGACGCGCTCTCCGCATTCTTCGCCGCGGCGGTCGCCTCGGCCAGGGCGGCGTGAGCGGCGCGAAGCTTCTCTACCCTGGTGGCTCCAGACGAAATCGGCACGATGCCTGGATCGTTCGACGCGGACCGGTTCTCGACTCGCGGAGCATCTTCAGAATTCGCGCCAGCGCCCGCCCGCTCGCCGGGGGCAGTGGGCGCTTCCTCTCGCCACTGCCCCGGCGGGTGGGCTCGCCCGGTGGACGAACCGCTTTGGGGGCGGGATGAATTCGGCGACGGGTCGTCGGAGGACGGATCAGTACCGCGGTCGCTCGGCGAGGAGTCGGCGGTGGCCGACCGCTCGGTCGTGTGCCAGGTCGAGTGGCCGGTATCGGGTGAAAAATGCTGCGCGGGGCCAGAATCGGCCGGGACGTGGTGCGCCGGGCCGTAGTTCCAGGTGCCTGCGGCGGAGGTATAGGGGTCGGCCGAGTCGCGGCCGAAGAGGTCGTGACTCGGCTCGGGAATCCGGGTCCCGGGGGCCGAGGTGCGGGATGAGCGCTTCGCGGCGCGGGCGTCGGCCGCGGCGAGTTGGCGGCGGAGGCGTTCCACCGCGTCCAGGCGGGGGGTGGGCCCCGGCGAGTCAGGCCGGGGCCCTTCAGGTTCCCGAGGGGTCATCGATCAGAAGTCGGCGGGAGCCTCGTCGGCGGTGACGTCCGCGCCGATGCCGAGCTTTTCCTTGATCTTCTTCTCGATCTCGTCCCGGACGTCGGTGTTCTCGAGCAGGAACTTGCGGGCGTTCTCCTTGCCCTGGCCCAGCTGGTCGCCCTCGTAGGTGTACCAGGAGCCGGACTTGCGGATGAAGCCGTGCTCGACACCCATGTCGATGATCGAGCCCTCCTTGGAGATGCCGACGCCGTAGAGGATGTCGAACTCGGCCTGCTTGAACGGCGGGGAGACCTTGTTCTTGACGACCTTCACGCGGGTGCGGTTACCGACCGCGTCGGAGCCGTCCTTCAGCGTCTCGATGCGGCGCACATCCAGGCGGACCGAGGCGTAGAACTTCAGCGCCTTACCACCGGTGGTGGTCTCCGGCGAGCCGAACATGACGCCGATCTTCTCGCGCAGCTGGTTGATGAAGATGGCGGTGGTGCCCGAATTGTTCAGGGCCGAGGTCATCTTGCGCAGCGCCTGGCTCATCAGGCGGGCCTGCAGACCGACGTGGCTGTCACCCATCTCGCCCTCGATCTCGGCGCGCGGCACCAGGGCGGCGACGGAGTCGATGACGATGATGTCGATGGCGCCGGAACGCACCAGCATGTCGGCGATTTCGAGCGCCTGCTCACCGGTGTCGGGCTGGGAGACCAGCAGCGCGTCGGTGTCGACACCCAGCTTGCGGGCGTAGTCGGGATCCAGCGCGTGCTCGGCGTCGATGAAGGCGGCGACACCGCCCGCGGCCTGCGCATTGGCGACCGCGTGCAGGGCGACGGTGGTCTTACCCGAGGATTCCGGGCCGTACACCTCGACGATGCGGCCGCGCGGCAGACCGCCGATACCGAGGGCGACATCCAGCGCGATGGATCCGGTGGGAATCACCGAGATCGGCTGGCGCGCCTCCTCACCCAGGCGCATCAGCGCGCCCTTGCCGAAGCTCTTCTCGATCTGCGCCAACGCCAGATCGAGGGCCTTGTCACGATCGAAAGCGGGAGGTGCCATCGTCAGTTCCCCTTCTCAACGGGTGTCTCATGCTGTGGTTGGCGCCCACGTTAGAGGGAGGCACCGACAAGTTCCGACGACGAGCTTAGACGAACAGATGTTCGACGCAAGCGACGCGCTGAACGACACGCGAAAGACCTGGTGGCAAACCCTCGGCAAGCGCGATGCCCCTCAGGGCGCGACCGCGATCTTGCGAGCATCGATCAAACTCTGGGACTGCTTGAAGATGCGCAAGGCGGGTGAGACCTCGATGTTGTTGATCCCCGGCAGCGCGCCCAGCCGCTCGGTGACGAACCGATACAGATGGGCGTTGTCCCGGCAGACCACCGAGGCCGTCAGGTTCGCGGGTCCGGTGATCGCGGCCAGATACGCGGTCTCGGGATACTGCGCGAGCGCCATCCCCACCGCCTCCAGGTGCGCCGGGCTCACCTGCATCCACAACAGCGCCCGCGAGGTGTAACCCATGAGTTCCAAGGCGAAGTCGAGATCGAAGTAGAGGACCCCCGAGCCGATCAGTTCGCTCATGCGCCGCGCCACCCGCGTCGCGCTCCATCCGGTGGCGGCGGCCAGTTGCGCGTACGGCGCGCGGCCGTCGCGCGCCAGAATCGCCAGCATCGCCTCGTCCTCGCGGGACAGGGCGACCGGGGCCTCCGGTCCGGCCGGATCCCACATGGGCGGTCGCGGTCCGAGTTCCTCCAGCTGCGCGGGAGTCAGCAATCGGCCGTAGCGCGGCCATTCCTCGGTGAACGGGAACTGCCGCATGACCTCGTACACGCTCAACCCGAGCACGGGCGTCGCGCGCGGAATCATGCGCAGCAGCAACTGATCCCGCCGATCCATCGACCGTGTCCGGCCGACGCACATCACCTCGAACCCGGTGGTCAGCAGCGCCACCCAGCTCAATTCCGGTACCCGGGCCAGGGATTCGGCCAGCGCCACCGCCTTGGCGGGCTCGGAGGTGATGCGCATGATCCAGCGGGGCTGGCCGAGCGGCACGGTATTCACCTGTCCCGCAACGTGAATGATCCCCCGCCCGATCAGCGATCGATACCGCCGCGCAATGGTCTGCTCGGAGACGCCCAGGATCGCCCCCAGCCGCGCGAACGGGATACGCGCGTCGGTGACCAGGCCGTGCACGATCTGCTTGTCGAGCACATCCAAAACGGAGGAATCATCCAACTCTTCCTCGAACATAGGAGGATTCTAGCGCCCTCCGGCGGATAGCTAGGTGGATACAAGCGTATCTCCCATGCTTGGAGACGAAATCGCTCGTTCCACCGGAGGTTCCCATGCGGAAATGGCTTCCCCTGTTCGCGGCCTGCCTGGGCTCGTTCATGCTCCTTATAGACGTCACCATCGTGAACGTCGCCCTACCCGACATCGCCGCCGATCTCGGCACGGGCCTGTCCGGATTGCAGTGGGTCATCGACGGCTACGCCCTGGCCCTGGCCGCCCTGCTGCTCATGCTCGGCTCGCTGGCCGACCGGTTCGGCGCGAAGCCGACCTATCTGATCGGCCTGGCCCTGTTCGCGGCCGCCAGCCTCGGCTGCGGCGTGGCCGGATCGGCGGGCGTCCTGGTCGCGGCGCGTGCCGCGCAGGGCATCGGCGGCGCGGCCATGCTGGCCACGACGCTCTCGCTGCTGCACGCCACCTACACCGGCCGTGATCGCGGAATCGCGTTCAGCGCCTGGGGCGCGGTGTCGGGTGCGGCCGCCGGTGTCGGCGTGGTGCTGGGCGGCGTGCTGACCGATCTGCTGTCGTGGCGGTGGATCTTCTTCGTCAACCTGCCGATCGCCGTACTGGCGATCGCCTTGTCCGCCATCGCTTTCGGGCCGTCGCCGCGGCGCGCGGACCGTCGGGTGGACTTCGGCGGCATGCTGACCTTCACCGTCGCCGCGACGGCGGTGACCTATGGCGTGATCCGAGCGGGCGAGCACGGCTGGGGCGATCGCGGTGCGGCGGTCGCGCTGATCGCCGGGGCGGTCGCACTGGCGGCGTTCGTCGCCGTCGAATTCAGCAGCGCCGCACCGATGTTGCCGCTCCCCCTGCTGCGCAGCGCGGGATTCACCGCCACGCTGATCGCCGCCGCCGGAATGAGTTTCGCCGCGTTCTCCGCGAGTCCGCTGCTGTCGCTGTGGCTGCAGCAGTACCTGCACCTGACCCCGCTGCGGGCCGGGCTGTCCATGTTGCCGATGTCGGTGTGCGCCTTCCTGACCTCGGGCGTCTTCGGCAGGCTGCTGCACGATGTCGCGCCGAGGTGGACCATCGGCGGCGGCCTGGCGGTGATCGGCGCGGGCAGCGCACTGCTGACCATCATCGACACCGGATCCTCCTGGACCGCGACAATTCCCGGCTACCTGGTGATCGGCGTCGGCGTCGGCGTCATGGCCCCGCCGCTGGTGGCGGTGGGCATGGCCGCGGTCCCGCCGCACCAGAGCGGCACCGCCGCGGGCGCGATCAACACCGCACGCCAACTGGGCCTGGCACTGGGAGTCGCCGTGCTCGGCACCGTCTTCCGCAACGCGGGCTCGGGCAAGCCATCCGGCCACGGCTTCGTGGACGGCCTGAACGCCGCGACCTTCGCAGCCGGCGCCACCGGAATCATCGCGGGCGCACTGGTCTTCGCCCTCTACACCCGATCCGCCCGCACCGCCCCCGCCTCGAACGGCCCGATCACCACCCCACCGGAGCCCGCCCACGTCGCCTGACCCACCCTTGGCCGCGCGATGACCAAGATCAGGGAGCTCTCACCGACGAATTCGCCCGAATTCACCACGGTGAGAGCTCCCTGATCTTGTTGTTATTGCAGGGGAAGGGGAGTGTTGAGCTCTGCGGCGGCGCGGGGGCCGAAGATTCGGCGGTGGGATTCGGGGATCGGGGTGTCGTTGATGCTGGCTTCGCGGCGGGACATGCGGCCGTCGGGGGCGAACTCCCAGAGTTCGTTGCCGTAGCTGCGGTACCACTGGCCGTTGTCGTCGTGCCATTCGTATTGGAAGCGGACGGCCATGCGGTTGTTCCGGAAGCCCCAGAGCTCCTTGCGCAGGGCGTAGCCGTTTTCCTTGGCCCACTTGCGCTTCAGGAAGTCGATGATCTCGGCGTGGCCGGTGATGAACTCGTCGCGATTGCGCCAGACGCAATCTTCGGTGTACGCCTGCGCGACCGTCTCGGGATCGCGGGTGTTCCAGGCGTTTTCGGCGGCACGGACCTTGGCCTCCGCGGATTCCATATCGACGAAGGGAGGAAGCGGTGGACGCACGTGTGAACCTTTCGGGGACGGGGATTTCAGGGGTTGGCGGGGAAGAGTTCGGGTTCGCTCCAGCGCAGCGGAGTCGCACCCGAGATCTCGACGACTTCGGTGAGGGTGAAGTCGATGGAGCATTGGGACCCGGCCGTGAACGTGGTTTCGTCCCAGGTTATTTCGGCGGTGCCGGTGAGTTGCAGGGTGACGCCGGTCCGCCAGTCCGGGATCAGCAGCCCGCAGTGCGGGTCGGCCGCGATATTGCCGAGCGTCATGAACATGGAGTTGCCGCGGTAGTCGGGCCAGCGCAGCTCGGTCGGGGAAAGGACCTGCAGGAAGCCGGGATTGCCGCCACGATGGGAGGCGTCGGCATTGCCGTCGGCATCGGCGGAGGCGACGAAGAAGGCGTCGGCGCCGGAAATGAGCTGTTGCTGAGCGGCATTCAGCTCGGAGGCCCGGCGGACGACCGGTGTCTCATCGGTGACCCACTCCTCGACCCCGCGCCGCGAGATGTATTTCGGGCAGTTCGAATACACCTGCTCGGTCTCGATGTGCAGCCCGTGGGCGGCGGGCGCGATCACCCCGTTGACCCGCATCCTGCGCCGCAGCTGGGGCTGCAGCGCGATCATGCCGACATGCCGGGTGCCGCGCAGTGATTCGGCGAGCGGGTCCCCGGCCACCGGCACCGCCTCCACCTCGATGGCCCGCGCACCCGAGGCGTGCACGAATCCGGGCGGGCCGACCAGCTGGCTGGCCCAGATCCGCCCGGCGTCATCGGCGGCAGCCACCACGATCATGGGCTGCTCGGCCAGGAATTCCGCCGCCGCGCCCGGAATATCGGCCCGGATCATCCGGCCGACGCGCTGCGCGATGTGGTCCTGCCCCATCCGCCGCTGCACCGCCAGCTCGCCCGGGTGATAGGCGACACCGCCCGCCGCCGAGCGGCTTTCCGATACCGCGTTCATATGAGCTCCCATCGGGCCGCCCGTCGAAGCGGCCCTCTCCTGCGAATTCCGCTGTTCGCGCTGATATTCCGGCTCAGAAGAATCCGCAGGTGGGCGCGGAGCCGCTCGGCGCGGGCGCGTCCTCGGCGCCGCGTGGCGCGTACACCTCGAGCCGGATGCCGTCGGGGTCGATGAAGAAGATGCCGCCCGAGGCCGCGCCCTCGCCGTGGGCGACGACACCGTCGTGGGCGAAGGCGACCTCCAGCTCCTTCAGTACCGATTCCACCTCCCGCACCTGGTCGATGCCGTCCACCTGGAACGAGAGGTGGTGCAGGCCCGGCGTTTTCGCCGAGAACTCGCCGTCGCTCTGCTGCCACAGGGTGACCTGCAGCTTGCCGTCCCGTCCGAGGAAGGCGAAGCGCTGCGCGCCGTCGCCGCCCGCACCGAGCTGTTCGAAGCCGAGGGCCCGCCGGTAGAAGGCGACCGACCGGTCGAGGTCGGTGACATTGAGGCCGATGTGCCCGGTGGCGAGAACAGGTGCGGTCATGGTGAACCCCTTCGGATGATCTAACCGTCATATTTTGCTTGACTGGTTAGAAGTTAGCGATGCGGAGCACCCACCGTCAACCCTTATAGTTGATTTAGCAGGTTAGAAAGGAGTGGTGGACCCGATGCCAGCGGCGCGACGGTTACCCTCAGGCGTGCCCGATCCACGCCCCCACCTCGGTGAACCGCTCGCCCTGGACCTGCTCAATACCCGCTGGATGACAGCACAGGGCCGCCAGGACCTGCTCGCCGATGTGGCCGGCGTCCGGCGCTGGCTGGCCGACAACGGCCTCGATCTCCCCGCCGACGAGCCGACCCGCCGCGCCCTGGCGACCGCCCGGGACGCGATCCTGCACGCCGTCGAGGGCGATACCGCCGACGAGCTCAATGCCGTACTGGCCCAGGGCCGCATCCGCCGCACCCTCACCCTCGACGGCCCGGCCTCCCTACCCGAGGTGAGCGACCCCGCCCAGCTCCCCGGCTGGCTGGCCGCCGACAACCTGCTCCACCTGCTGGCGAGCACCCCCGACCGCATCAAACAATGCGCCCACCCCGACTGCATCCTCTTCTTCCTGGACACCTCGAAGAACGGCACCCGCCGCTGGCATTCGATGGCCGCCTGCGGCAACCGCGCCAAAGCGACCCGCCACTACGCGAAGAAGACCCGGTCCGATTAGCCCACCGACGAGCTAGCTCACCAACGCGCCTTGGGCACATCGAATTCCGCGCACAGCGCGCGCCAGACGTCCCGGGGATCCACCCCGGCCTCGATGGCCTGCGCGCCGGTCCGCCCCATGGACGGCAGCACATGATCCTTCAACAGCACGTCTCCGCGCGCCGTCCCGAACTCGGTATGCAACAGCTCCTGGAACTCCGTCAACCGCACGGCCGCGAGCCTACCCCGCCCCGCACCGCGCCCCTCAGCTGGCGGCGGCGTGGCAGATCTCGACGGGGTCGGAGACCACCCCGATGCCGGTGGCGGCGGAGCGGGCGGCCTCGGTGTAGGAGGGGTCGTCGAGGATGCGTTTCACCGCGTCCCGGAGGGCTTCGGGGGTGGCCGGGCGGACCAGGATCGAACTGCCTTGGCGGGCGGCGCGATTGGCCAGTTCCCACTGGTCGCCGCCGCCGGGAACGGTGACGATGGGCACGCCCGCGAGCAGGGTCTTGGCGAGCAGGCCGTGGCCGCCGCCGCCGATGACCACCGAGGTGTGGCGCAGCAGTTCGTCCTGGCGGCCCAAACCGGCTGTGGCCCAGGCGGGCAGGTCGGCGGGCGGGGTGTCGAGCAGGGAGACGGCGACGCGGACGCCCGCGCCCTCCAGCGCCTCGAGCGCCATGTCGGCCAGGCCCGCGGTGCCGGTCTGAGCGGTCGAGGGGGCGACCATCACCAGGGGTTCGTCACCGGGCGGCAGCTCCAGAATGTGGTCGGTGGGTTCCCAGAGCAGCGGGCCGACCAGGTGCGCGTTGTCCGGCCAGTCCGGTCGCGGGACCTCGAGGGCGGGCAGGGTCGCGACGAGCCGAGCGGTCGGTCCCGGATCCTGCGGCGGCAGCCCGACGCTCATCCGCGCCTGCTCGCGTTGCAGCTCGCCGCGCCGAATGGCCCGCGAGGTCAGTCCGCGCAGCACCGAATCCCGCGCGCGCCCGCGCACGCCCTCCCCCGCCGCGAGCCCACTTCCGATGGGCGGCAACCCCTTCGACGGCAGGTAGAGCGGATGCGGCGACAGCTCCACCCACGGCAGCTTCAACCGCTCGGCGGCCATGCCGCCCCCGGCGGTCAGCACGTCCGACACCACCAGTTCGGGCAGCATCGCACTCAGATCGGGCAGGATCTCCGTCGAAATGTGTGCGGCCCGTTCATGAATCTTCGACCCGGCGTCGTCATCGTCATCCTGTGCGCGGGGCGCGAGCCCCTTGAGCCGCCGCACCCCGATCCCGGCCTCCCGCGCCGCGTCGAACCAGCGCGGACTGGTGAACAGCACCGGTTCATCCCCGGCCGCCAGCAATCGCTCGCACAACGCAATCGCCGGAAACGCATGCCCGGGATCAGGCCCGGCCACCACCGCTACTCGCACGCCGACAGACTGCCACACCCCGCCGACGCTCTCGGCACCTACCGACCTTGACATCGTCGAAGTAGGCGGCGGTGCCCGCCGCCGAGACCGTCGGCGCGCCTGCCGTGTCGGCGCACCCTTCGCGGTCGACGCAGTGCTTCCAGCGCGCTTTCCGCCCGGTATCGGGCGAACCTCGATGGACCACAGCCGATACGGATCCGGGCCGCGAACATGCCGGGACGTCAGAACGCAGCGGTCCACCGGTAGGCCGCGGCTCGACGACCTCCGATGGGCGGTAGGTCAACCGGCGAAGTAGTAGAGCTCGAAGGCGACCGCGTGGGCGGCGTCGAAACCTTCCTTGGGGCCGGTGGTCATCTCGAGGACGGCACGCGCCTGCGCTTCGACGGGGTCCGAGCTGAGAGCCTCGAGGTAGCGGCGGTGGGCGGTGAGGGACTCGATCGCCACGTCGAAGGTGTCGGTGACGTCGAGGGCGTGGCTGCCTTCGGCGCCGCCACAGACCGCGGCCCAGCGGGCCGACCAGGCGGGCAGGTCGGCCAGCTCGGGGTGGATCCACTCGTTGCCCGCGTCGGAGACGGCGTCGAGGGCGGCGCGGCCGACGGCGCGATGGTCGGCGGAGTTGGCGTAACCGCGGGCCCAGGTGTCGCCGAAGTTGAACAGCACCACCATTTCCGGGCGGTGGCGGCGGATCGCGGCGGCCAGGTCGCGGCGCAGGGCCAGGGATTCCTCGATGCGCCCGTCCGGGTGGCCGAGGAATTCCACCTCGGTGACGCCGACGATCTTGGCCGAGGCGCGTTCCTCGTCCTGCCGCAGCGGCCCCGCCTCGGCGGGCGACAGCCCCGCGATCCCGGCCTCACCGCTGCTGACCAGCACGTAGCGAATGTCCTTGCCCTGCCGCGTCCAGCGCGCGACGGCGGCCGCCGCACCGTATTCGATGTCATCGGGATGCGCGACGATGACGATGCCGCGCTGCCAGTCCTCGGGGAGCTGCTCCATGAGGTCATTCAACCTCACAGCATGGTGAGCACGCCCTCGAACGCCGCCTCGGCCGCCCCCAGCAGCTTCAAATCCGCTCCCAGCCTCGATTTTTCGATGCGCACGCCGCCGAGGGCGCGACTGACCATGCTGCGGCGGCGCACCTGCTCGGCGACGTGGTCGATGGCGCCGTCGGGCAGGGACGTGAACAGGTCGCCGAGCACGACCAGTTCGGGGCCGAGAATATTGACGACATTGACCAGGCCCAGGGTCAGCCAGTCGAGGTATTCGCGCAGCTGAGTCTCCCAATCACCGTGCAGCTCACGCAGTTCGGCGACGATCGCGCCACGGGGGCCGTGCTCGGGCATGCCGAGGGCCCGGCACAGGGCGGCCTCGCCGACCTCGGTCTCCCAGCAGCCCTCGTTGCCGCAGTGGCACATTCGGCCGCCGGGGTTCACGGTCATGTGGCCGATCTCGCCGAGATAGCCCGCCGAGCCGCGTAACAGCGCGCCCTGGGCGATGATCCCGCCGCCGACTCCGACATCGGCGGAGACGAACACCGCGTCGGAGGACCCCCGCCCCGCACCGCGGACATGCTCTGCGAGCGCACCGAATTCGGCGTCATTGCCGACCACGACCGGAAGATTCAGCACCGTGCGCAGCCGCTGCCCCAGCGCCACCTCACCCCAGCACAGATTCGCCGCGGTGTGCACCAGCCCATCGGCCCGCCGCACCACCCCGGGCACGCACACGCCCGCCGCCACCGGACTCAGATCCAGATCCGCCGCCAGCACGGCCGCCGACTCCGCGACGTGGGTGATCACCTCGTCCGGTTCCCGTTGCCGCCCACGCAGATTCCAGCTGTTGCGCCCCAGGATCTGCCCACCGAAACCCACCAGCGCGATACCCGCGTGCTCGACCTGCACATCCACCGCCAGCACCACCGCCGCCTGCGGTTGCGGCAGCACCAGCAGCGACGGCCGACCGGCCCCGCGCGCCAGGCGCGGCACCTTCTCCTCCACCACGCCGTCCTCGGTCAGGCCGTCGACGAGCATCTTGATGGTGGATCGGTTGAGCCCCAGCGCGGTCGCCAGCACCGCCCGGGTGGCGGGGCCTCCGGTGTGCAGCAGCCGCAGGAGGCTGGACCGGTTGAACCGGCGCACCTCGTCCGGTCGGGCGACGGTCATGGACCGGTTTCTACCATTGCGCGCCTCCTTCGTCCGCAATCGCCACGGCCCGAGCTCTTTCGATCACCGGGCCGGGCGATCACCTCGCCTTACCGGCCCGTGACCGCCACGCGACGTCGCGACAGCGCGTCCACGGTCGCGGCCAGCAGCAGCACCAGGCCGGTCACGATGGACACCACCGCGGCCGGTTGCTGCAGCAGCCCAAGGCCATTGGACACCACGGCCAGCACCGCTCCACCGATCACGGCGTCGGCCACCCGGCCCCGGCCGCCGAACAGCGAAGTGCCGCCGATGACCGCCGCGCCGACCGCGAACAGCAGGGTGTTGAGCCCGCCCGCCTGCGGATCGACCGAACCGACCTTGGAGGAGTAGACGATCGCGCCGACCGCGGCGCACGAGGAGCTGATGACGAAAACGCTTGCCCGCAACTGGGTCACGTTGATGCCCGCGCGTCGCGCGGCCTCCGCGTTGCCGCCGACCGCGTAGATGTGACGGCCGTAGGTGGTGCGGGTCAGCACGTAGGTGCCCGCCACCAGCAGCACCAGCACGATCGGAACCACATACGGCACACCGGAGATCACGATCAGCTTGCTGGGCGAGCGGTTGACGGTGAGCAGCGCGGTCACCACGATCGCGAACACCACCAGCGCCGACACCTTCGCGACCACCAGCGGGGTGGGCGAGGTGACCAGCCCGCGCCTGCGGCGCAGGAAATGCCCGCCGAGCGTGACTCCGGCATAGCCGCCCGCCGCCACCACACACAGCAGCCAGCTTCCGACCGTGGACAGATTCCCGTTGGCCACCTCGTTGAGCACCTTCGAGGAACTGATGCCCAGCACCCCGCCCTCGCCGATGAGCTGCAGGATCACGCCCTGCCAGGCCAGGAACAAGGCCAGCGTCACCACGAACGACGGCATGCCGATCTTGGCGATCAGGAACCCGGTGATGGAACCGATGGCCGCGCCCACGCAGACCGCGAACAACATCTCGATCCACGGATTCGCCTGCAGCCCCAGCACCGTCAGCAGAATCCCGACCAGCGAGAACGCCACACCCGGCCAGATCCGCATCAGTCCCGCGAGGACCGCCGCCAAGACCAGCAGCGCGATGAAGATGAAGAACACCGTGGACCCCATGCCGTTCAACAGGTTCCCGTTGTCCACGTAGTGCATGGCCAGCACCGCGGCCGCGACACCGGAGGCCGTGCCCGCCGACAGATCGATCTCACCGATCAACAGCACGAACACGATTCCGATGGCGATGATGGTCTGGCCCGCGCCCTGCGCCAGCAGATTGGCGATGTTGTTGAGCGAGAAGAACACGTCCGACATCAGCGAGAACAGCACCACCAGCGCGATCAGGCCGAGAATCGCGGGTAGCGAACCGATCTCGCCGCCGCGTAGGCGGGCGGCGTAGTCGCGCAGGGCTTCTCGGGTCGACAGCGTCGTGGTGTCGATCCCGAAGTCGGTGACGGCGGTGCCCGATTCGGCGGCCGTCGATTCCGAAACATTGGTCATGTCAGTGGATTCCTTGCTCACAGCGCCACAACTCTTCTCACAACGCCACGGCCTCGGGCCGGGCCAGGCCCAGATCGCCCGAGCGGCCGGCGGTGATCAACTCCACCACCTGGCCGGTGGTGACATCGGCGGTCCGCACCTGCGCGGCCATCCGGCCCAGGTACAGCACCGCGATCCGGTCCGCGACCTCGAACACGTCGGCCAGGTTGTGGCTGATCAGCACCACCCCCAGCCCCTGCTCGGCCAGCCGGCGCACCAGATCCAGCACCTGCCGGGTCTGCGCCACGCCGAGCGCCGCGGTCGGCTCGTCCAGCATCACCAGATTGCTGTTCCAGAGCACAGCTTTCGCGATCGCCACGGTCTGGCGCTGCCCGCCGGAGAGGGCTGCGACCGGGGTGCGCACCGACTTCACGGTGCGCACCCCCAACGAGGCCAGGGTGCGCCGCGCCGCCTCCTCCATGCTCGCCTCGTCCAGCAGCCACGGCTTGCCGCGCTCCCGGCCGAGGAACATATTGGCCACGATGTCGAGGTTGTCGCACAGGGCCAGGTCCTGATAGACGACCTCGATGCCGAGCGCCGCCGCGTCCTTGGCGCCATGCAGGTGGACGGGTTCACCCCGGAAACGCACCTCGCCGGAGTCGGCGGCGTGGATTCCGGCAACACATTTCACCAGCGTGGATTTGCCCGCGCCATTGTCTCCGACGAGTGCGGTGACCTCTCCCGCCGGCACGGTGAGGTCCACGTCGTGCAGCACGTGCACCGGCCCGAAACTCTTGTTCAGCCCGGTTATTTGGAGCAGCGGCTCACTCATGTTCTCTTCCCTCGGGATCTATCTCAGGAAATGCCCAGATCGGTGCAGGCCTGCTTCACGTCACCGGAGCAGACATCGGCCGCCTTCACGAAACCGGCATCGATGACCTGCTTGACCTCGGTCTTGGTGATCAATTGCGGCTGCAGCAGGACGGATTTCACGTCCCGCTTGCCCTTCGGGTCCTTGCTCACACCCACCGCCAGCGCATCCGCGGACGCCTTGTCGCCCTTGGCCAGCGCCACGGCGAGCTTCGCGGCGGCATCGGCCTCTTCCTTGATGGGCTTGAAGACCGTCATGTACTGGTCGCCGCGCAGAATCGACTTGAGGCCGTCGACGGTGGCGTCCTGACCGGTCACCGGCACCTTGCCGTTGAGGCCGTTCTTCTTCAGCACCGTGATCACCGCACCGGCGAGGCCGTCATTGGCCGCGACCACACCGTCGACCTTGCCGCCGTTGCCGGTGAGGATCTGCTCGAAGGTGGTGCCGCCCTTCTGGTTGTTCCAGTCGTCGATGGCCTGGCTGCGCACCAGTTTCAGCGCGCCCGAGTCGTAGAGCGGCTTGAGCACCGTCTCCTGGCCGTCATGGAACAGGGTGGCGTTGTTGTCGGTCGGCGCGCCCTCGATCTCGATGACCTGTGCGCCCGGCTTGTCCTTCAACGCGGTGGCCAGGCCCTGGCCCTGCAGTGCGCCGACCTTCACATTGTCGAAGGACACGTAGTAGTCGGAGGATCCGCCCAGGTTGAGGCGGTCGTAGTCGATGGTCGGAATACCGGCCTTCTGCGCCTTGGCGGCCACCGCGCCACCGACCTCGCTGTTGATCGAGGCGATGATCAGCACCTTCACGCCCTTGGCGATCATGCCGTCGGCGAGGGTGGTGAACTTCTGGTTATCGCCCTGCGCGTTCTGCACGTCGGCGGCGAAACCCGCGTCGCCCAACGCCTTCTGCAGCAGCGGCTTGTCGAAGGACTCCCAGCGGGCCGAGCTGGCCGTTTCGGGGAGGATGACCCCGACCGTGCCATTGGCCCCACTGCCCGTTGGCGCGTTCGAGGAGGAGTTGCCGCCGCCGGAGCTGGAATTGGATCCGCAGGCGGTAATGGTGAGCAGGCCGGACAACGCCAGGGCAGCGGCGACGCAGGCCCGTCGGCGTCCGGACTTCTTCGGCGGGAGCGCGCTTTTCGTCCTCATCAGGATGACCTTTCACGGCGGCGGTCACTGGGTGTGACCACCAACACGGCATATGTTGTGGGCAACAACATATGCCGTGCGGGCCAGTCATATGGGACGTTTCGCCAAATAGGTTGCGCCGGTTCAGGGCAGCAGGATCACCTTGCCTCCGGCGTGCCCGTCCATCACGAATTCGTGCGCGGCCGACGCCTCGGACAGCGGAAACGTCTTGGCGATCGGGAGATCGAGCTTGCCCGCCGACAGCAGCGGCAACAGCTCGCGCCACGCATTGCCGCGGATCTCGGTGCCCGGGTCGGCGCCCGGACCCATCCCCAGCACCTTGAACCCGTCGGCCGCGGCCCGGCCGAAGGCCACGATGGACGCGATCCGGTTGCGGTCGGGCACCAGCGCCAGCGAGACGTCGACCGCCTCATCCGTGCCCACGGTGTCGAGGGCGGCGTCGATTCCCTTGGGAGCCAGCGCCCGCACACGATCGGCGAGCCCGGGCCCGTAGGCGACCGGCTCGACGCCGTAGGCGCGCAACCGTTCGTGACGGCCCGGCGAGGCCGTGCCGATCACCCGCGCGCCCCGCGCCACCGCCAATTGCGCGGCCAGCGCGCCGACACTGCCGGCGGCGCCGTGCACCAGCACGGTGTCCCCCGGGCCGACGCCGGCCGCGACCAGCATGTGCACGGCGGTGCCGCCCACACTGAGCAGACCCGCGGCCTGCTTCCACTCCACGTCGGCGGGCTTGGGCACCACGCTCGCGGCCGCGGCGTCCACCGCCGAGGCGTAACCGCCCGACACCTGCGCGATCACCTCGTCTCCGACCGAGATCGGTCCGGCGGGACCGACCGCATCGGGGCCGACCGCGGTGACCACGCCCGAAACCTCCAGGCCCGGCCGGATCGGCAGCTTGCTCGGATCGGTGCCGAACGCACCGCTGTACACCTTGTAGTCGAATGGATTCACCCCGGCCGCGCGGACCGCGATGGTGACCCGGCCCGGCCCCGGTGCGGGCACCTCGACCTCGACGAGCGACAAGACTTCCGGTCCACCGTAGGCGGTGGCGACGACAGCAGTAGCCATGCGGCGATTCTACGAAAAAAGACCGCCCGCCCCGGCGATCCGGGGCGGGCGGTCCTTTCGGGCATCCGTCAGTACTTGCCCAACGGCGACTTGTTCTTCGAACCCGACACCGCCTTGTACAGCACATACAGACCGAAGATGACCGCGCTCACCAGCAAGAGCGGGAACAGCACCTTGATCAGCCATCCGAGCACCGCGAACGCGATCCACACGAGGACGACGATGCCGAGGATCTTCCAGAACATTCCAACCTCCTAAGTCTCCGAACCGCCGTCCGCGCGATCCGACACCATCCATACTGCGTCGCCCACCTGAGAAAATCACCAGGTCAGCAGCGATATCCGGGGAAGAATCAGGGTTCACCCCGAGACCGCCGGGGCTATCCTCCGGAGCCACGCGAGGTCGAAACACCCTGACCTGCGCCGGGACCCGACGCAGCCGGACCCGATCGACAGCTGCAACCAGACCCGGCCGACGGCTCAGGGATTCGCGCGAAAACGCTGGTCGGCGAGATCGGTGAGTGCCTGCGCCCACCCGTCGAGCCGATCGGCCGCATCCCGCAGATTGACCATGGCCCACCCCAGATCGTCGGCCACCGCCGCACTCTCCGGCACCGCGAGCACCCGCGCCGCCGCGGCCACCATGCCCTCGTATTCGACGACCCCGCCGTCCAGGCGGATGGAAACGGCCCGAACATGCTCGCCCAGCGGCGAATTCACGCCCAACGCCCCCGATGCGCGCTCCATCGCGACCACATCCTGCGCCAGCGCATGCAATGCGGCCGCACCCGACGCGGCCGTCTCCAGGGTGTCGGCGAGATCGTCCTCGGGCAGTCGTCCGGAACGCGCTATCTGCGAATGCAATCCGTGCAGCGCCCGCTCCGCCTTGACGAGCCGGGCGATGGAGGCGCGTGCGGCGGACCGAATCGGCGGCAGCTTCCTGGGCACGAACGTCGCCTGCGGCAGCGGCTCCTTGCGCATCTCCAGATAGCGCTTCGCGGTCACCGCGGTGCCCGTGACCAGTGCGACGGCACCGCCGCCGACCACCACCACGGCCCATGCGGGCGCGGAAATCAACACCAGCCCAACGGTTCCCGCCGTGGTCAGCCCCGAAGCCGTTCCCAACCGGAAACTCCGCCGCCGGGCCCGCCGCCGCTTCCGCAGTTCCCGCTCACGAGGATCGGCCCACTTCCGCACCGCCACCAACGCCTGCTCCCCCACCCCACGCAAGGTGTCCGGCAGCCGCTGCGCCAACTCCTCCGGCTCGAACCCGGTCGGCGCCAACACCTCCCGAACCGCCTCGGTCGCCCGCTCTCGCCTGCGCCGCTTCTTGCCGCCACGCCCACGACCGATCGACTCGGCCGAACCGGATGCCGAATTCCTCACAGGGTTACCGAATCCGGGCGCGGCGCCGCGGTTCCGGCCAGGATTTCCGTAGCCCTCCGAGGGCAACGGACCTGCCATACCGGCTTCGGACCCGAGTACCGGCCGCGTACCGTCGGGCTGACGACCGAAATCACCAGGCGCGCCACCGGTCCGGCCTCTGTGAGCGCCGGCCCCGGGCGTAGTATCGGCCGCACGCGAGGGCCGAGGGTGACCCGGCGGTGTCGTGTCGAAACTGCCGGCACCCGGGGCCTGTCTCACATCCGGACGCGCATCGCGGGGTGCGGACCGCGACGTTGTCGCGCGGGTCGCCGACGGAATGCCGGAATATCCAGCGGCATCGAAAGTCTGGTTCTCGGCCGCGCTCGGGCCGACCACCGAGGGTGACCGCGGCGGCGAGTGTCTCGGGGACGGCGCCCTGTCACTGGAAGTCTGATTCGCCGCTGTCCGCGGCTGCTCCGATTCCATCGGGCCAAGATATCCGGGGGCACCGACAACCTGATTCGGGCCGAGGCGCGAATCGCGGGGCGCTGCGGCCGAGAACGGTACTGTCGCGCCTTCGGCTGGAGCCCAGTCCCAGGGCGCTGCGGTGGACGTATCCGCGTGGCCCGCTCTGTCGGCCGCTGCCGGGGTTACGGATTCCGGAGCCGCAGCGTCTCGCTTGCGCCGGAACCTGGTGGGTCGAGCCGATTCGCTGACGGGCGCACCGATCGGTCCCGAGGATGGCCGGGACGCGGCGGACGTCGAACTCCGTTGCGGCACGGTCGTATCGGAGCCGGGTCGTCCATTCACGGGCTCGGGGGCAAAGCCTCGGCCGGGTTCGGTACCGGCGGGCGGCAGGGAAGCGGTTCCCGGGGTGAGGGAGTCGGGCACTGTCGACGGCTGCGAAGTTGCCAGTGGAGGGAAGACCGGCGGGAGGCCCGGGATGGGGTCCGGGGTTTTCGTCTTGGATCGGCGTAGGAAACGCGCAGGGGAGGTCGCGGGACTGTGGTCGGACCGCGATCTCCCCATCGTGCACTACCTTTCGCGCAGCAGTTACTGCTGGGCGGCCTGGCCCTTGTTGAAGTTGGGCTGGGTGGCAGGCTGGGCGGGCTGGCCCTGCTGCTGGATCTGGGGCTGGGCGGCATTGCCGCCGGCGGGGAGGGCGTCGCCGCGCATGGAGGCGCGGATCTGCTCGAGGCGGTTGTGGCCGGCCATCTGGACGCTGGCCTGCTGGACCTCGAGCATGCGGCCCTGCACCGAGTTGCCCGCGAGCTCCGCCGCGCCGAGGGCGTTGGCGTAACGGCGTTCGATCTTCTCGCGCACCGCGTCCAGGCTGGGGACCGCGCCGGGCGCGGAGAGGGTGGAGTCCATCTGCTGCAGGGAGGCCGAGACCTGCTCCTGCATCTTGGCCTGCTCGAGCTGGGACAGCAGCTTGGTGCGCTCGGCGACCTTCTGCTGCAGCAGCATGGCGTTCTGCTCGACGGCCTTCTTGGCCTGGGCGGCGGCCTGCAGCGACTGGTCGTGGAGCACCTTGAGGTCCTCGACGGACTGCTCGGCGGTCACCAGCTGCGCGGCGAAAGCTTCTGCGGCATTGGTGTACTGGATGGCCTTCTCGGTGTCGCCCGCGCCGCTGGCCTGGTCGGCGAGCATAACCGCCTGGCGCGCATTGGCATTGAGCTTCTCGACCTCGTCCAGCTGGCGGTTGAGCTTCATCTCCAGCTGGCGCTGGTTGCCGATCACCGACGCGGCCTGCTGCGAGAGGGCCTGATGCTGGCGCTGGGCTTCCTCGATGGCCTGCTGGATCTGAACCTTCGGATCCGCATGCTCTTCGATCTTCGAGTCGAAGAGGGCCATCAGGTACTTCCAGGCCTTCACGAACGGATTAGCCATCGATTGATCCCGCCTCCATATGACGTGCCGCGCCCCGTAGCGCGACAAGTAGTGCGCGACCGTCGCGCACCCCTGTTGTCCCTATAACCCGCTGTGCAACGGCCGTTCCGGAGACTTCGGCCACAGGACGACGTCTCCGGAACGAAGCCTACAGAGAATTTATCCCTTTCGGCTTCGGAGCACAGCGATCACTTGGCGGCCACCAGCACCAAACGATCCGACTTCGGGGCCGGAATCACAATGCGGGGGCCGAACGTACCGTCGGCGGCCATCACCATCTCGCCGTCGCCGCCCTTCGGGGAGACCTTCGCGGCGACCTTGGCCAGGCCGGTCTTGGCGGCGACCTTGCCGGTCGCCAGGCTCGCGGTGGCCTTCTCGTTCGCCAGCGCGGCGGCCTTCTCGCTCGCGAGGGAGGTGGCCCGGTCGGCGTCGGCCATGGCGGCGCTCACATCGAAGAGCACCTGCGACAGCGGCACATCCAGGGCCTGGCAGATGGCGGCCAGCAGTTCACTGGACGCCTCCTTGCGACCCCGTTCCACCTCGGACAGGTACCCCAGGCTCACCCTCGCGGAGGTGGAGACCTCACGCAGTGTCCGGCTCTGGGTGACCCGAGCACGACGCAGGCTTTCCCCGATCGCTTCTCGCAGCAGCGTCATCTCGTTCTCCTCACACTCGTCTCGCCGGACCCAGCGTTTGACTGGACAACGTCCGACGTCGGTCGCGCGTTCCCGGCCCCTTCACTCGCCCCTGACGGAGCGGACGAGTTCGGTGACCGCGGCGCGAACCGCGCCCACCCTGATCGTCCACCGGTCCCCCGACAACTTCAACCGAAGTACCTCGGTGGACTGTGGACCCGCTATACCAAGAAATACCGTGCCGACCGGTCGTCCGTCCTGAGGTTCGGGTCCGGCGACCCCGGTGAGTCCGATTCCCCAGTCCGATCCGCAGCGCCGGCGCGCCCCGACCGCGAGCTGTTCGGCGGTGCTCGCGGCCACCGGACCATCGGTGGCCAACGTGTCCGCACTCACACCCGCGAGGGATTGTTTGAGGTCGGTGGCGTAGACGATCAGTCCACCCCGCAACACCGCGCTCGCGCCCGGAATTCCCGCGATGGTGGCGCTGAGCAGACCCGCGGTCAGCGATTCGGCGGTAGCCACGGTCTGCCCGGCCTCGACCAGAGCGGCCACCAGCTCACCGGCGGGGGCGGAGGTGACGAGCGGGTCGGGCGGGATGGGTCCGGCGGTCGCTACCCGCGACAGCGCGCCCTCGATGTCGGGCCGGACCCTACGCGGCACGACTGCCGCCCGGCGACCCGAACCAGAGGCGGGCCGCTTGCACGACGTAGTCCAAGCCGGTGACGACGGTCAGCACGACCGCCACGTACATCAAGTCCATTCCGGCCGAAGCGAATCCGCCCGAGAGCGGCAGCAACAGCACGGCGATGGCGACCGACTGCACCAGCGTCTTGAGCTTGCCGCCCCGGCCCGCGGGAATGACCCCGCGCCGGACCACGGCCAGCCGCAGCAGGGTGATCCCGAGTTCGCGGGCCACGATGACCAGGGTGATCCACCACGGCAGATCGTGCAGCATGGACAGGCCGATCAGCGCGGCGCCGATCAGCGCCTTGTCCGCGATCGGATCCATCAGCTTGCCGAAGTCGGTGACCAGACCGTACTTGCGCGCCAGCTGCCCGTCGATGCGGTCGGTGATGGCGGCGACGCCGAACAGGCCGGCGGCGATCCAGCGCCAGGAGGTGTCGTGCCCGCCGCTCGCGAACAGCGCCATCAGGAACAGCGGCACGATCAGAATGCGCAGCACGGTCAGCACATTGGCGATATTCATCAATGGCACCGCCGCGGGTTCCACTACGGCCTCCGCGCGCGGGGAAGATATATATCCGGGTCCCGCCGCCGGACCGGCGTCGGTCCAGCGACCTTCGAGTTCCTCAGGCTGCACGGTCACCAGCGCCCCCAACAGCCGTCATGGCGGCCATGGTTCCCGGGCCATGCCGGAATGCGGGGGGACTGGATGTGTGACACACCGACAAGCCTATCGGTAGGTGGGCCGACTACTGTGCACCCCATGACAACACGGGCACATGAAGGTGGATCCATCGACGGGCAGGCGGCGATCGCGCCGGTCGTCCGTCGAGCGCGAACCTCCGATGTGCCCGAGATCAAGAAGCTCATCGACATCTACGCCGGCCGGATCCTGCTCGAGAAGAACCTGGTGACGCTGTACGAGGCGGTGCAGGAATTCTGGGTCGCCGAACGCGACGGGGTGGTCCTGGGCTGCGGCGCGCTGCACGTGCTGTGGGCCGACCTCGGTGAGGTGCGCACGGTCGCCGTGCATCCCGATATCAAGGGCACGGGCGCGGGGCGGCTGCTGGTCGAGCAGCTCATCGCGGTGGCGCGGGAGCTGCAGTTGAAGCGGCTGTTCGTGCTGACCTTCGAGGTCGACTTCTTCGCCCGGCACGGTTTCGCGGAGATCGAGGGCACGCCGGTGACCGCCGAGGTGTACGCCGAGATGTGCCGGTCCTACGACACCGGTGTCGCCGAATTCCTGGACCTGTCCTACGTCAAGCCCAACACGCTCGGGAATACCCGAATGCTGTTGACGCTCTGACCTTTAGACCCAGCACTCCGTACACCTTCGATCAGGGAGCGATCGCCCATGGCCGTTTTCGCCGTCCACTATGTCTATGCCGCCGCCGAGGCCCCCGGCCGTGACATCCACCGCCCCGACCACCGCGCGTGGCTCAACAACCTCGTCGACGAGGGCACCGTGCTCACCAGCGGCCCCTACCCGGACGGCACGGGCGCGCTCATCCTGGTCCAGGAGGACTCGCTCGACGCCGTGACCAAGCTCTTCGAGAACGATCCCTTCGCCCGCGAGAACCTGCTCGCGGACAAGCGCATCGTGGAGTGGGTGCCGACCATGGGCGCTTTCTCCTCCTGAGCACCGCCACCTCGAAGCCCCGCCCGGTCCGATCGGGCGGGGCTTCGTCGTCGCAGGCCGGTCAGGTCGTCGAATACCGGTCAGGCCGGGAGGGGTTCGCGGGCACCGGATTCGGCGCTGCGGCGGATGGCGTCGAGGACGCGGTGCATGCGCAGACCGGTTTCGAAGGACGGGACGGTGTGCTCGCCGGTGCGAATGTCCTCGGCGAGGCGGGCGTAAAGCCTTGCGACGTTGCGGGATTCGACCGGCAGGCTCGCGATCGGCTCCGGATCGGCGGGGGTCAGGTCCTGCCAGGCGCCGCCCGCGCCGCGGGAGGCCAGCAGGTTCAGGTCGCTCATCTGGATGCCGCCCGCGTGCAGGCCGGGCGCCCCGGAGGCGGTGTCGTTGGCGAGAACCAGATCGCCCTCGGTGCCGGAGATCTCGATGCGGGTGTGGGCGTTGGTGAGTTTGGCGTCGTGGAGGTGGGCAGAGACCGGCAGCGCGCCTACGCGGGCGTTCAGCAGGAGATGGTCCGGGCTGGTGACGCGCACCCGCTCGCCCGTTTCGATCACGGTGTTGTGAGGGTTGCGGATGGCCAGGTCGGCCGAGAGTTCGGTGAGGTCGCCGAGCAGGAATTGCAGCGGGTCGAGGGTGTGGCCGCCCGCGACTTCCAGGAGTCCGGCGGCGTTCTCGCGCTCCAGGGTGTAGGCCGCCCACTGCGGGATGCGGCCGCCCGCGCCCTTGCCGCGCGAGGAGTAGACGGTGGCCGAAACCGGCTCGCCCACATGGCCTTCGGCGAGCAGCTGACGCGCGCGCAGCACCGCCGGGGCGAAGCGGGCCTGCAGGCCCACGACGTGATGGCCGGGCGCGGAGGCCGTCGCGGCGACCAGGGCCTCGGCCTCGGAAGTCGTTCGGGTGAGCGGCCATTCGGAGTAGACGTGCTTGCCCGCGGCCAGGGCGGCGCTGATCAGTTCCGCGTGGGCGGGGACCTTCACGGTGATCACGACCAGATCGACCTCCGGATGCGACGCCAGCTCGTGCGCGTCGGTGAAGGCGTGGTCGACGCCGAAGAGGCGGGCCGCCCGATCGGCGCTCTCGCGGCGGCTGGTGCCGACGGCGGTGAGTTCGAAGTCCGGCAGGGCGCTCAGGGCCGGGATGTGGGCGCGGGAGGCCCAGCCCCGGTCGGGGCTCGCGCCGATGATTCCCACGCGGATGGTGTCGGACATCGTTCACTCCTTCGCACAGCATCTTTCACAAACGGACTCTCGTGGTCCGTTTTTGACGCTAGCCAAGCGGACTCCGAAAGTCCACTTTTGTTAGAGTCCAGGTCATGACCGCCGTCGACCGCCTGCTCGCCCGCGAATCCGGGCCGACTCCCCGCGCCGACGCGCGCCGCAATCTCGAGCGGCTGGTCACCGCGGCGCGCTCGGCCGTCGCCGAAACCGGCGTGCACGTCACCGCCCAGGAGGTCGCGCAGCGGGCGGGCGTGGGCAAGGGGACGTTCTATCGGCGAGTGCCCTCACTCGAGGCGCTGTTGCAGGCGGTGCTGGAAGAGGTACTCGACGAGGCCATCGCCGCCGCCGACCGGGCTCTCGCGAACCCCGACCCCTGGCTGGGATTCATCGAATTCGCGACCGCGTACGTCAATTTGCGAAAAGAAAGCTGTGGCGTGAACGACGCCCTGGGCGGAGCGGGCAGCTGCGATCTGGAGCGATGCCTCGGGGACATCCGCGAACGACTGCGCGAATTGGTCGGCCGGGCACAGACAAACGGCACCATGCGCTCCGATACCAGTTGGGAGGACGTGGCTTTCCTTTTGGCCGGGGTCGCCACCGCCGAGAGCACCATCGGCCTCCGGGCCGCGCCCGACCAATGGCAGCGCAATCTGCGTATCGTGTTGGAGGGCCTGCATTCCAGGTAGCGGGACATTTGCCTCTGCACTGCCATTTCGTTTTTCGGGAAGGATCGATTACCGACAGGACCCGAAAGGACATCGCAATGCCGCGGAAATCCGTTCTTCGTCTCGCCGGTCTCGTGGTCGGCGCGGCGCTCGTGGTCACCGGATGCGGTGGCAATTCCGGCGATTCCGCCAACAGCGCCTCGACCCCGTCCGCGACCTCCGCCCAGGCGGCCCCGGGCAAGACCGACGACGCCGCGGCCCCGGCCCCCGGCACCCAGCCGCGCATCGCGATTCTGGCCACCGGCGGCACCATCGCGGGCAAGGCCAATGCCAATTCGGCGGTCGGCTACACCGCGGGCGAGGCCACGGCAAAGGATCTGATCGACGCGGTTCCCGGCATCGACAAGATCGCCAAGCTGAGCGCCGAGCAGATCTCCAATATCGGCAGCCAGGACATGAACGACGACGTCTGGGTGAAACTGGCCGACCGGATCAACCAGCTGTTCGCCCGGAACGAGGTCGACGGCGTGGTGGTCACCCACGGCACCGACACCATCGAGGAGACGGCGTTCTTCCTGGATCATGTCGTGGCCAGCGACAAGCCCGTCGTGCTGGTCGGCTCGATGCGTCCCTCCACCGCGTTGAGCGCCGACGGGCCCGCCAATTTGCGCTCGGCCGTTCAGGTCGCGGCCTCCCCCGCGGCGGCTGGACGCGGCACCATGGTCGTGCTCAACGACACCATTCACGGCGCGAGCGACGTGACCAAGACCAACACCACCAGCGTGCAGACCTTCGTCTCACCCAATTCCGGCCCGATCGGCCATGTCGACGCCGCCGCGGTGACCTTCACGGCCCCGCTGCCCAAACAGCCGCGGCTGACCTTCCCGGTGCCGGGCAGCACACCACTGCCACGTGTGGACATCATCTACTCGCACGCGGGCATGAACGCCGACCAGGTCAACGACGCGCTCGGCCACGGCGCGAAGGGCCTGGTGCTGGCCGGGGTCGGCGACGGCAATACCTCGAAGGCCGTGGTGGACGCGCTGAGCAAGGCCGCGAAGAGCGGTGTGGTCGTGGTCCGTTCCAGCCGCGTCGGTTCCGGCTCGGTGGTGCGCAATGCCGAACTCAACGACGACGACCTGGGCACCGTCTCCGCCATGTATCTGAACCCGGCCAAGTCCCGTGTTCTGGTGCAGTTGTTGCTGGCGAACGGCATCACCGACCCGGCCAAGGTCCAGCAGGACTTCGCCGACTGCTGAGCGATCCCGAGCTCTGCGGACTCGACCGCCGGCGCCCCGCGGTCACCGGCGGTCTAGCGTTCATGGCGTGCGAACGGACGCAGCCACCGCTCTGTCGAGGTTTCGTGCCGCGCGGGTCGCCCGCCTCGGCACCGCCGACACCACCGGGCAGCCGCATCTGGTGCCCGTCACCTTCGCCGTCTCCCCCACCGACGCACCGCTTCTCGTGGTCATCGCCATCGACCACAAGCCCAAATCCACCACTGATCTGCGCCGACTCCGCAATATCGCGTCGAACCCGCGGGTCTCGGTGCTCGCCGACCACTACGACGACGACTGGACCCGGCTGTGGTGGACACGCCTGGACGGCACAGCGGAAATCCTCACCGCCGCACCGGCTCTCGCCGACCCCCTGGGCTGGCTCACCGCCAAGTATCCGCAGTATCGAGCCGTACCCCCGACCGGTCCGGTGATCCGGATCGAGGTGGAGGCGATTCGAGGCTGGGCCTACTCGGAGTGAGACACCTCTATATGGGGTGAGTCAGCTCAGTGCTCGTGGTCGTCGTCGCCGTGCGGGTGGCCGTGGGCGAGCTCGTCTTCGGTGGCGTCGCGAATGTCGATGACCTTGACCTTGAAGTTGAGGCGCAGGCCGGCCAGCGGGTGGTTGGCGTCGATGGTGACCTCGTTGCCGTCGACGGCGGCGACGGTGACGATCTGGGTCTCGCCGTCGGGCGCCTCGGCCTGGAATTCCATGCCGACCTCGAGCTCGTCGACACCCTCGAAGGCGTCGCGGTCGACGGTGCTGACCAGTTCGGCCAGGTACTCGCCGTACCCGTCCTCGGGCTCGACGACGACCTCGATCTCGTCCCCGGCGCTCTTGCCCTCCAGCGCCTGCTCGAGCCCGGCGACGATGTTCTCCGCGCCGTGCAGGTAGACCAGCGGCGCGTCGCCGACGGACGTGTCCAGCACCTCGCCGTCGTCGTCGGTCAAGGTGTATTCGATGGAAACGACCTTGTCAGCGGCAATCGACATGGTTGAGCCTTTCGCGGAGGAATTCGTACCGGGCCACAGTATCGCCTGATGACCACAGCGCTCGTCACCAGCTGCACCAGCACGAAGCAGCCCGCGTAGATCGGCACCGTGACGTAGGCGAACCACACCGAATTGTCGGGTCGCGGCATCATGAACAGCCCGATGCCGATCGGGTGCGGCGAGTTCTCCATGGGCGGGCGGTCGGTGAAGGTCCACCACCAGCTGAAGCCGATGAGGAAGACCCCGGCCGGGGCGAGCCACGCCCAGCGGTTCTCGGCCTCGCGCGCGTACTGCCAGGCCAGAATCGCCAACGGCATCAACCACACCCAGTGGTGACCCCAGGAGAAGGGCGAAGCGCACGCCGAGGTCATGCCGACGAGCGTGACCGCGAGCAGCTCCCGGCCGGCTCGATGGGCCAGGACCGCGGCGGTGAGCCCGAGGGCGAGGACCGGGATCAGGGCCAGCAGCCACATCCAGGTGGGCGGCTGGTAGATCGTCCAGCCGGCCGCATCGGAGCTGTATCGCCCGACGTCGAAGAACCGCAGTAGCTGCGCGAGCAGGCCGTTGACGGACTGGTTGCCCGGGGAGTCGACGGCTCCGACCCGACCGGCGGAGGTGACCTGCCCACGCCAATACGAGTAGGCGTCGTCGGGGCGCAGCAGGAAACCGAGTCCGATGGTCGCCGCGAAGGTTCCCGTGGCGACGCCCAGGCCGCGCCACTGCCGGGTGCAGGCGAGATAGACCAGGAACAGGGCGGGCGTCAGCTTGATCCCGGCGGCGATGCCGACACCCACGCCGCGCAGTCGCGCCGAGGGCGGGCGGGTGAGATCCCAGATGATCAGCAGGATCAGGAAGACATTGATCTGCCCGAGCCAGAGGGTGGTCCGCACCGGTTCGAGCACACTGCAGATCACGGCCGCCAGCAGCGCGAATGACCAGGTGCGCAGCGTGTTCCGGTAGTTCAGGAGCAGCAGGCAGCGCCCGGCGAGCAGGACCAGCGCCAGCATGGTCGCCAGCGCCCACAGGAGTTTGGCGTGCACCAGGGTGATCACGGTGAGCGGAACGAAGACCAGGGCCGCGAACGGGGTATAGGTGAACTCCATGCCGAACACGACGGGTCCGTCGTAGAGACCGGTCCGGTCACGGAAGACCGCGCCGCCCGCGCGATAGACCTCCAGGTCGAGGCCGTTGGCGAAAAGCCCGTAGAAGGGATTGTCGATCGGAATCGCGTACACGTGCCACAGCACCGCGGCGACGGCGAGGATGACGCCCACGACCAGCATGCGGTCGGTGACCGAACGTTCTCCGGGCAGCACCGCATCGCGGTCGATATCGCCCTGTTCACCGGTGGCGACCGTCCGCGAACTTTCATTAGCCCCCACAACCATTCGACCACGATAGCCAACGCCTCCCGCCGCGCAACGTAATGGCGGTGCGACACATCGATTCTGAGCCGGGCGACCACACCGGTCGCCTCGTTTCCCTCCAGCCACACCCGGGTACTCCGGAATCGGGAGCCGCCATGACAGAGCCGAGGGAGATTCACGATGCCCGACAGCCGCGCCCTTCCCGTCACCCAATCCGAAGCACCCGAAACGATTCTCGACGGCGTCGATTGGCCGGGGCCGCTGCTCCTGCTGCTCGGTGTCGCACTGCTCGCGTGGACCATGGGCGACAACGACGCCGGTATCAGCCTGCGCCTGCTCGGTGTGCTCGCGACCGTGGTCAGCCTGGCCACCGGATTCGCCTGGATCGCCGTCGAGCACCAGCGCTTCCGCGCCTCGAGCGAGAAGGAACACCACCGCTGAACCTGGTGCGAACCAACAGCATTCAACAGCGGCCGGGGGCTGTTAGTGTCGGCCGATGAACGACGATACGCACGCCCGGCTTCGCATCGGAATCCTGGGTGCGGCCGCCATCGCGCCGACGGCGCTGGTCGGACCGGCCGGCCGCAACCCGGAGGTCGAAGTCGCGGCGGTCGCGGCCCGGGATCGCGGACGGGCCGAGGAGTTCGCGCGTAAACACGGCATCGGGCAGGTGTACGACAGTTACGAGGCGCTGGTCGCGGCGCCCGATCTCGACGCGGTCTACATACCGCTGCCGAACGGCCTGCACGGGCGCTGGATCCGGGCCGCGGTGGCGGCGGGCAAGCACGTGCTGTGCGAGAAGCCCTTCACCGCCGATGCCGAGGAGGCGCAGCAGATCGCCACGCTGGCAGGCGAATCCGATCGGGTGGTGATGGAGGCGTTCCATTACCGCTATCACCCGCTCACGCGTGCGGTCGAGAAGATCATCGCCGCAGGGGAATTGGGCAAGCTGGTGCGGGTGGAGACCGCACTGTGCTTTCCGCTGCCGAAGTTCACCGATATCCGCTACGACTACGGGCTGGCGGGCGGGGCGCTCATGGACGCGGGCTGCTACGCCGTGCACATGGCGCGCACCTTCGGCGGTGAGGAGCCCGAAGTCGTTGCGGCGCAGGCCAAGCTGCGCGATCCGCGGATCGACCGGGCCATGTCGGCGGAGTTGCGGTTCCCGTCCGGGCACACCGGGCGGATCCGGTGTTCGATGTGGTCGTCGGATCTGGTGCGCATCGCGGCCACGGTCGTCGGGGAGCGCGGGCGGCTGCGGATCCTGAATCCGGTGGTGCCGCAGCTGGGGCACGTGCTCGCGATGCGCACCGAATCCGGGCGTCGCCTGCGGACTTTCGGCCGTCGCGCCTCCTACGACTATCAGCTGGACGCCTTCGCGGGCGCGGTGCTGCGGGGCGAGCCGGTCCTCACCACGCCCGATGAGGCGGTCGCGAACATGAGCGTCATCGATGCGGTGTATCGGGCGGCGGGACTGCCGTTGCGGCAGCCGAGTTGAGATCGGACTCGAGCGGTTCCGACGAATCGTCCTCGCGCAGTGCGTGGTTGATGGCCCAGGCCACGGCGCGGTAGGCGAGGTAGCCGGGGACGAGGGCCAGCAGCACGACGCGCAGCGCGATCACGACGAAGGCGACGATCAGGTATTCGAGGCTCACGCCGTCGGGGGAACCGAAGCCGTGCCGGTCCGACAGTGCCGCCAGAATCAGGCGGAAGGCGAAGTACAGCACGGTCAGGATCAGCGGGATGCGCAACAGCCGCCGGGCGGCGAGCACTCGCGGGGTCCGGAGCAGTCTCATCGCGCCAACTCCGGGCCCGAGGTGAGGAACGCGAGCAGCAGGGCATTGCCGATCGCTCCCCCGTTCGCGAAGCGCACGCGGTTCCCGCTGCGCAGTGGCGAGCCGGTGAGGTCGACGGTGCGGTACACGCGGGTGAAGATGTCGCGGCGGCCGAAGGCGCGGGCCGGGGCCAGCGCGAAGGCGGTCGCCGAGACCGAGATGCCGAGTACGACCGGGCCGCTGTCGATGTCGCCCGCGCCGTCGTAGCCCTTGCCGTACTCGTGAATCGCGCTGAACCCGAAGATGTTTCGCTCCTGGCGGAAGAATCCGGACGCCAGTTCGCGGGCGATGCCGCGGTCGGCGAATCCAGCGAAGTAGGCGGCCAGTCCGGTGCCCGAGGCGCGCGGGGCGTCGTGTGCCCGCCCGTCGACGCCCACGCGCTGCCACACCAGTCCGGTGGCCCGATCGATCTGCCCCGCGCGCACCTGCCGCGCCCAGTGCGCGAGCACCGCGGAGTGATCGGCGCCGGTCGCGCGGCCGTGCACCGCGATCGCGGCGGCGACGGCGGCCACATCGGTCGGATAGGCCTCGCCCGGAAGGGTTTCCAGCAGCGCGGTCGGGGAGGCGAGCAGTCGCCGCTCGTAGGAGGCGACCAGGGCGTCCTGCTGGGCGGCGAGCTGGGCGGGGAACGCCGGGTCGACCAGCCGCGCCATCCCGAGCGCGAGCGCCGGGTAGGAGAGATAGGCGTGCCCGTGCGGGCCGTCGAGGACGGTGAGCCCGTCCTCGCCATGCCAGGCCGCGGTGAACGCCTCGCGGAGTTCGGGGCGCAGGGTCTTGGCCGCCGCGCGAGTCGCGATGGGGGCGTAGCGATCTCGCCAATCGGGGTGGGCCAGCACGACTTGCGCGAGCCCCTGCGCGGTCATCTGGTGTGCGAGCAGTCCGTACATTCCGTCGAGCACGCCGCTCGCGCCGCTGGCGCGCCGGTGATCGTCCTCGGCTTCGAAGGCCACCAGTTCCTCGGCGAGACCGCGCACGCGTGCGGCGTCACCGTAGAACCACGCGTCGGCATCGCGCCCACACCACCAGCTCGGCACCAGGGCCGCTACCACGACCGCGACCAGCAGTCCGAGCACGATCGCCAGCGGTCCCCGGAATCTCTGCACACGGCGCACCGCACCGCTGGAACTCCCCATGCCCCGAACCTACCTGCACGAGACCGGGAGCCGTCCGGGCGCGGCGCCGGGCCCGGACGGCGTGCGGGTCACAGGCCGTTGTGGCGGCGGTATTCGATCGCGTAGGCGAGCTTGCCCGGCTCGGCGTCGGAGTAGGGCTTGCACAGTTTGGCGAATTCGCCCTTCGGTGGCGGGGTTTCCGGCGTTCCAGGCGGTGAGCGCGCCGAGCTGGGCGGCGGTCTTGCCCTCCGACAGCGGACGTCCGCTGTTGTCTCAGCCAACTCTGTGTGAACTCGGCCTGTTCGATCGACCGGCCCGCGTGCTGTACTGGCGCGATGATCGAATCCGGGGAACGGGCCGAGGTGGTCGGCGCGGGCGTCGAAGAGTCGTTGCTGGGCGGGCCGCGGCGGTACACCCGCACACAGGTGGCCGAGTTGTCCGGGGTACCCGTCGAGCGGGCCCGGAAGTTGTGGGTGGCGTTGGGTTTTCCGGCCGCGGCCAGTGATGACGACGTGGCCTTCACCGACGCCGACATCGCCGCGGTGCGGGCCTTCACGGCGCTGGATCCGATCGCGGGGGCCGGTGAGCCGAGCCAGATCGCGGCGGCGCGCACGCTCGGGCAGGCGATGGCGCGGCTGGCCGAATGGCAGGCGGATCTGATCCGGCCCAACCGCGCGGCCACCGACCACACCATCGAGGTGCTCACCGGGCTGCAGGAGTACGCCTGGCGGCGGCATCTGGCCGCGGCGCTGGGGCGCTCGACCGAATCCGACGGCACCACAAGGCAATTGCTCGTCGGTTTCGCCGACATGGTCGGCTACACGCGCCTGTCGCGTCACCTCGACCTCGACGAGCTGACCGACCTGCTCGACGCCTTCGAGACCACCACCACCGAGGCGATCACCGACCACGGCGGCTGGGTGATCAAGAACGTCGGCGACGAGGTGATGTTCGCCGCCGAGAACGCCCACGACGGCGCGCGCATCGCACTGGCCATGCATGTCGCGATCACCCGTGCGGCGCAATCGATCCCGGACATGCCGCAGATCCGGATCGGCATGGCCTACGGCCCGGTGCTCACCCGCTTCGGCGACCTCTACGGCACGGTGGTCAATGTGGCCGCCCGCCTGACCGGCATCGCCCGCCCCGGAACGGTGCTGCTCGACGACGGAGCCGCCGCGGCGCTGGAAAACGACAACGACTTCACCCTCCGCCACCTGCGCAGCGTGCGAGTCAAAGGCATCTCCCGCCTGCGTTCCCACGTCCTGCGCGAACGCAAGCGCCCGAGCCGATGACCACCGGCAACTCCCCCACCCCCGCAACCGTTTAGGCGGGCCCCACCCCACGCCGGGCCCGAACAGCAAATCTATCCGCCCTCCGAGCAACCACAGGGCATAGAACACGCCACAAAGGGGACTTCCCGCGCCGGTGACCAGTAAGGCTCCGCGGCGAATTGCCACACAGGGCAATTCGGAACGCGCTAACCGACCGTGGTGTGGGTGTCGAGAGCGGTCAGCAGGGAAAGGCGCTGAGCGTCCTCGCTGCCCGGTTCGGCTGTGTCGATCATGATTCGGAGGTCGGGGCCCGCGACGGTGAGGACGGCGCAGTCGAGGGTCAGCGGGCCGACGGTGGGGTGGTCGATGGTTTTGATGGTGGTGTCGTGACCGGAGACGACGCCGGATTCCCAGAGTTCGGCGAAGCGGGGGCTGTGGGTGCGGACATCGGTGATCAGTTGGCGTAGGCGGGTATCGGCGGGGTAGCGGGTACCGGCGGCGCGCAGGTCGGAGACCAGGGCGGTTTCGAGGGATTCGAGAGTGTCGGGGGTGTAGCGGCCCACCGAGCCGGGGGTGACGAAGTGCCGCCAGACGCGATTGCGGGCGTTGCCGTGCCAGGCGGTGGTGTCGCCCAGGATGGCCTCGCAGGCCGGATTGGCTTGCAGCAGTGTCCAGGAGGCGTCGAAGACCGCGACCGGGATGCCGATCAGGTGCTCGACCATGCGCTGGACCGCGGGCGGGATGACGGTCGGCACCGTGCCGGATTCGGGGAGGGCCAGCCCGGCCAGCCGATACAGGTGGGCGCGTTCCTCGGGCGTCGACCGCAGGGCGCGGGCCAGCGACTCGACCACCTGCGGTGAGGGATTGGAGGCCCGGCCCTGTTCGAGCCGGGTGATGTAGTCGACCGAGATTCCGGCGAGCAGGGCCAGTTCCTCGCGGCGCAGTCCGGGTGCGCGGCGCGCGCCGTTCGCGGCCAACCCGGCGGCGTCGGGCGAGACCTGATCGCGCCGGCGCCGAACCGCTATTCCGAATTCCGCTGTGCCCATGGGCTTCATTCTGCCTGCCTGGTATCGGCGGTCCCAGGAAGAAGAGGGGGCTGGTTGATCTTCGCGCACGCTGCGAATGTGAGGTTATGACAACGACACTCATCACAGGGGCCAACAAGGGCCTCGGATTCGAATCCGCCCGCCAACTCGTCGAGGCCGGGCACACCGTCTACCTCGGCAGCCGTGACCTCGAGCGCGGCCGCCTCGCCGCCGCACAGATCGGCGCGCGCGCCGTGCAATTGGACGTGACCGACGACGCCTCGGTCACCGCCGCCGCGGAACTCATCGACGCCGAGGGCGGACTCGACGTCCTGATCAACAACGCGGGCATCGACCTGGAGCGCAACGGCACCATGGACCTGGCGGACGTCACCGCCGACATGATGCGAACGGTCTTCGACACCAATGTCTTCGGCGTAGTCCGCGTAATCCACGCCTTCCTGCCCTTCCTGCGCAAATCCGCCGCCCCGGTCATCGTCAATGTCAGCAGCTCCCTGGCATCCATGACCCGCGCCACCACCCCCGGCACCGTCGGCTACACCTACCCCGGCCTCACCTACACCTCCTCCAAGACCGCCCTCAACCGAGTCACCGTCCAATACGCGAAAGCCTTCCCCGACCTGCGAATCAACTCGGTCGAACCCGGCTACACCGCCACCGACCTCAACGCCAACACCGGCACCCAAACCGTCGACCAGGGCGCCGAGATCATCGTCCGCATGGCCCAGATCCCCCAGGACGGCCCCACCGGAGGCTATTTCGCCGCCTCGGGCCCCTTGCCGTGGTAACGGGTCCGATGGCATAAGGGCGCGCCGTTTCACCACCGACGGCATCCGGCTCGCTACCATCGAGACAGTTACTTCCGGTAACGAGTGTCCGCGATGAGGGGAGCACGATGAAAAGCGTTTTGCCAGCCGCGATCTCCGCCGCATTCATCGGCACGGCGCTGGCGGTCGCCGCGCCCGCCACCGCCGACCCGGGCGACGCCTGCCAGCTCGGATGGTCGAATGTCGGCCCGCGCACCTGCGCGAAGAACGACTTCAACCTCAACCCGGTATTCACCCTGGGCAACGGCGTGTGCGTGGGGATGCTGTCCACCGGAGGCACAGCGTTCGACGGCCCCCTCTACCAGTACTCCGAGGCACCCGGAGCCACCCACTCCGTCGTATTGCGTATCACCCAGGGCTTTTCCCCAGTAGGCGAATGGGGCCCGCAGCTGCTGGCCTGCGATGTGACCGCGGTCGTGGATTGGCGCAACCTCGACACCGGTCAAACCGGCACCGTCACTCAATTCATCCCCGCAGGCCAGCGTTCGACCCCAGCCATCGTGCTCGCCGAAACCGGCCCCGGCCGAGTCTCCCTCACCGTCCGAACCGACCGCCCCAGCCTCCCCGCCTCCACCGAAGTCGTTGTGCCGTAGAACATCCCGAGCCGATATTCGCCGATCGGGGATCCTTCCCCGAAAATCGTTTTACTGCCGCCCGACCGCATTGCTACCGTTTGTGCGACATCGCAACCCGACGACAGAAAGGCGGACCCCGTGACCGTGCTGATCCAGCGCCCCTCCACATTCGACTTCGCCCGCCTTCTGCGCGTCCGTCTCGGCGTTCGGAGCGTCACCTAGCGGTCTCGGCACCCCCGACCCGCCAGGGCCGCCTCCGACATCCGACCGGAGCGCGGCCCTCTTCATATTTCCGTACCCCATTCCCTCGTAGCCCAATCGGTAGAGGCGGCGTCTTCAGGTGGCGTCAAGTGTGAGTTCGAATCTCACCGAGGGAACCGACCTATCCAACCCCGCGCACCTCAGTGCCGAGTAGATGTCAGCGCCGACATCCGTGCGGGGTTCGAGTGCCCGTAGCTCAGCGGAGAGAGCGCCTGCCTACGAAGCAGGAGGCCGAAGGTTCGAATCCTTTCGGGCATACCACCTTTCGATGGAGGGTGGCGCAGTGGGACGCCACCGGAGACGCCGTGCTCGGCCGGTCGCTGTGTGGGAGCGGTCAGAGCAGGATGGTCGGATTGTCCGGGTCGCCGATGCGGGCGAGGAGGGTCGGCCGGTTGCCGGCGCGGACGGGGAGGTCGACACCGAGCGCTCGCAGGCGAGCCGAGGTCGATGCGGGGGTCGGGGTGGATCACTTCCAGTCCGAGCAATGGCACCTCGGGCAGTTCGACCGCCTCCACCGTGACCGTCAAGTTCGGGGCGATCGCCGTTCTGGTGGTGCTGGTCGTGGGCGCGCTGGCCGGGCTCGGTAATGCCGCGCTGATCGTGTTGCTGAAAGTGCCCGACATGCTGGCCACACTGGGCACCATGTTCGTGATTCAGGGCGTGAAGCTGATTCTCGTTGACGGGCAGTCGATTTCGCCGGGGATGACGATGTCGGGCGGGGCGACCGCGCCGGGCCGGTTCACCTCCGGCTTCCTGGCCATCGATCGCGGCAATGTCTTCGGGATCCCGGTGTCGGTGCTGGTCTTCGCAGTGCTGACGGTCCTGGCCTGGATCTTCCTGGCCCGCACCCGGTGGGGCCGGATGCTGTACGCGATCGGCGCGAACCCGAAAGCCGCTCGGCTGGCGGGGATTCGGGTGGGGGCCTACCGGTCGCTGGCGTACGTGCGGTCGGGGTTGCCGGCCTCGGTGGGCGGCATGATCCTGGCCGCGCGGATCGGGCAGGGCGATGTGTCCGCGGGCGCCTCGCAACCCAATCCACCGATCAGGGCAACACCGTCACCTCGGACGGCACCGCCGCGAACGCCGCCACTCCGGCGCCGACGCTGAGTCCGGGTAGGCACGCGCCTCCGCGTCGGCACGCGTCGGACTCAACGGCCACGATCTCCGGCGCGAGCGAGCTCACCGCACGGTGCCCATCGTCCACGGCTATGACGAGGCCAACTACGTACTGGTCATGGAGGATCTGTCGGATCTGCGGGTGTTGCGGACGGTGCTCAACGAGGGCGGCGGTTGCGGGGCGGCCTCGACGGCGATCGGCGTCTTCGTGGCCCGACTGTCGTTCGCCACCAGTGATTTCGGCCTGTCCTCGGCGGAACGTAAAGCGCTGCTCGCGGAATCGGTGAATCCCGAGCTGTGCAAGATCACCGAGGATGTGGTGCTGTCCGAACCGTATCTCGACCATGAACACAATCATTGGCATCCGGACCTGGACGATATCGCCGCCGAATTCCGCGCCGATGCCGAATTGCGCACGGAAGTCGCCGACCTTCGCCATCGATTCATGTCCCATGCCCAGGCATTACTGCACGGCGATCTGCACACCGGCAGCGTCATGATCGGTATCCGTGAGGACACCGAGGTGTTGCGCGTCTTCGACCCCGAATTCTCTTTCGTCGGCCCGATCGGATTCGACCTCGGCCTGTATTGGGGAAATCTGATCGCCGCCGAATCCCGCGCCCGCGCCCGCGGCGATCTCGGGGATCACGGCATGCAACTCGAATCCACCTGGACGGCTTTCGAATCCGAATTCCGCCGCCTCTGGCCGCGACGCGTCGACACCTTCTTCGACGACGGCTACCTCGACCGCTTCCTGACCGGCGTCTGGCAGGACTCCCTCGGCTTCGCCGGCGCGGAACTGATCCGCCGCATCATCGGCTTCGCCCACCTCACCGACCTCGACACCCTCCCCGACGCCACCGCCGCCCGTCACGCCCTGCGCATCGGCCGCGAACTGATCCTGCGCCGCACCACCCTGAACTCCCCCGCGGACATTCGCGCACTCGCCGAGCGGCTCGCCGCGGTGGATGCGACCGTCGGCCCCTGACCAGGGGCCGACGTAGAGCTCCCCCTAGTGCTGCGTATTCGCGTACGCGGATCCCGCACTCGCCAGGCCGGCCGCCTGACCGAACAAATTGAAGAGAACGCCGAGAACTCCACCCATGGTGACCTTGTATTCCTCACATGCGATTTCGTGACGGACCTTTTGATCCGACCATCATCGGTATCACAAGCCCACCCTCACCTGCACCGACCTGAATCAGTCGGCGAATCGGTCACCGGAATGCGCGGGTTCGGCCGAAAGGCGTGTCATTGTCCGATTCCCGCCGATGAACGAGCGACCATAGGCGTCGATAACCGGTATCGGACTGGTAGGAGACACCATGCTCGCACTCGGCTTTTTCGGTTGGATCATCATCGGCGGCCTGGCCGGTTGGATCGGCAGCAAGATCATGGGCACCGACGCCCAGCAGGGCGTGATCCTCAATATCGTCGTCGGCGTGGTCGGCGGCCTGCTGGGCGGATTCCTGCTGAAGCTGGTCGGCGTCGACGTCCAGGGCGGCGGCCTGATCTTCAGCTTCCTCACCTGCCTGGCCGGCGCGGTCCTGCTGCTTTTCATCGTCGGCAAGGTAACCGGCCGCCGCTGACCGGCGGTCGACCACCCGTGCCGGAAACGGCACTGTGGCACAACGAATCTCAGCGGGTACGGCGCAGGACGATCGGGCCGTCGGGGAGTTGGAGGGTCAGCTCCCCGACGGTCGCGGTCACCTCGAGCTCGCGGAGGGTCGCTGTGCCGGTCAGGGTTCGGTGAGCGCTGCGGGCCGATTCCGGCCAAAGGTCTACGGGCACTGGGTATTCTGATGCTTTGGCGACCGTGTCCGGACGCCCGGGGTCGCTCACGTCGATCGGAAGGGGCCGTCGATGCCCGCTCTGCCCTGGTCCGCCGGAGTCTACGCACCCGCCGACGGAGCCCAGTTACACGTGCTGACCAGCAATCTGCCGCTGAAACGCTACCGGGACATCCCCCGCTTCCTGCGCTGGACCATGAAGATCCGCGTCCAGTTGAAGACCGCGCCGGGCTGCGCCGGATACACGTTGGACGCGAAGGTGTTCACCAAGACGTTCTGGACGCTGTCCGCCTGGTCCGACAAGGACGCCATGGAAGTGTTCGTGCACAGCGGGGTGCACGCGGAGATGTTGAAGGACATGGCCGGTCGGCTCGGCAACCCCCACTTCGTCGATTCCAGCGCGACCGCCGCCGATCTTCCGCTGTCCTGGCCCGAGGCTCGCCTCCGCATCCAGCGATCGTCCTGACCGCCCGGCTGGGTCAGCCGGATTAACGGGAGTTGCCGGGCCCGCGATTATCTGTCGATTCGCGGGTCGGTCACTGCGGTGGCCCTTTTCGGGGGAGACATCATCAACACTTCGACACGCCTGGTCGCCATCGCGGGCTGCGCGGCGGCCACCGCACTACTGGCGGGCTGCAATCCGGACACCGCCACTGCGAAACCCTCAGCCGCACAATCGGTGACAACCGTGCCACCGGGGAGCACCACACCGGCGGCCGGGCGTCAGAGCACCGGATCGGGGGGCGGCGCGAACGTCACGCTCGTCGTGCCGGGGTCGACCAGCATCAAGCTCGGCGGTGATCCGATCCCCTTCGACTTGACGCTGACCAACCCGTCGAGCACCGACGCCACTCAGCCGCTGGGCGTGGTCGTTTCGATGGAGCACTGCGGCTGCGATACGGGCCCGACCAAGATGAGTCCCCAAGGGGTCATGCAGTTGCTCGACGCGAGCACCGGCACCTGGAAGCAGGTGACGTTCGTGCGGGAAGGGACCGGAATGGACTACCTCTCGGTCCCCGTGATTCCGTCGATCACGCTGAAACCGGGACATTCGGTGACCTATCACATGAAGGTGCAGCTCCAGGCCGACCCGAAGATCGATTACACCGCGGGTGACACCGGCATCGACGTACAGCTCGAGGTGCCCGGCACGCTGAAGGGGCTCGGCGGCACGAACGTCGCCGTGACAGTCCAGCCCTGAGCCGCGCTCACAGCGGTTTCTCAGCGCCGCCTTGCCAGGCTGTGCGACGTGATAAACCCTGCACCCGTTGCTGTTTCGGCCGCGCGACCGCTGCTGTCCAAGGTTCCCGAGATCACCGCCCTGTTCTGGGTGATCAAGGTGCTGTCCACCGGAATGGGCGAGACCTTCTCCGACTTCCTGGTCAATCACCTGCCGCCGGAGCTGGCGGTCGGCGGCGGCCTGCTGTTGCTGATCGCGAGCCTGGTCGCCCAGTTCCGCAGTCCGCGCTACCGCGTCTGGACGTATTGGACGGCGGTGGTGATGGTCAGCATCGTGGGCACCATGGTCGCCGACATCATCGATTTCGTCGTCGGCATCCCGCTGCCGCTGTCGACCCTCGGGTTCGCCGCCGTGCTCGCCGCGATCTTCTGGCTGTGGCAGCGCAGCGAGAAAACCCTTTCGGTGCACAGCATTACGACCCCGCGCCGGGAAGCCTTCTACTGGGCGACGGTCCTGACCACCTTCGCCCTGGGCACCGTCGCCGGTGACCTGACCGCCGAAAAGCTGCACCTCGGCTTCGGCCCCTCCGCCCTCCTGTTCGCGGCAGCCATCGCCGTCCCCGCCCTGGCCCACCGCCGACTCGGCCTCGGCGCGGTCGCCGCCTTCTGGTCGGCCTATGTGATCACCCGCCCCCTGGGCGCATCGATCACCGACTGGCTCGCATCCTCCCGCGCCGACGGCCTCGGCCTGGGCACCGGCTGGGTGACCCTGGCGGTCACCGTCCCGATGCTCGCCCTCATCGCCGTCCTGGCCCGCTCGAGGACGCAGGCAACCCGTTCGGCGTCGGAAGCGGCGCTCGCCGGTCCCGAGCATTTCACCGACGGGAAGCCAGCGTGAGGTGGCCGAAGACCAACGGGCCGAGCAGATCTGAGAGTCAGCAGGGTATCGGTTCGGCCAGGCGGGGGTCGAGCCGGTCGGCCAGGCGGGTTCGGCGCTGGGCGGAGCCGCGTAAGAATGCGGCGACGTGTTTGCGCAGGCGGGCCTTGTGCGGCGGATCGGGTAGGACCGGAGCGCCGGGCAGGGCCGAATTGGCCTGTGCCCGTACCGCCTTGACGGCGATATGTCCGGCGATGGGATGCATGTCGATCTCCTCGTGCGAGCGTCAGCTCCGCACCGGACCGGTGCTGGAGCGAATGATCAGTTCGGTGGGCAGGACGACGCGGTCCTCGGTGTAGGACGGGTCCAGGAGCATGCGGCCGAGGAGCCGTCCCTTGTCTCGAATCGGTTGGCGCACAGTGGTGAGCCCGGCGCTCTCCGCGTCCGGGATGTCGTCGAAGCCGGTGACGGAGATGTCGCGCCCCGGGGTGAGGCCCCGCCGCCGCATCGCCTCGATGACGCCGAACGCGAGCACATCGCCGCCGGCGGCGATCGCGGTCGGGCGGTCGCGGCGATCGAGGGCCAGCGCGGCGGCGGCGATACCGGACTCGATGGAGTTGTGACCGCCGGACACGACCGTCAGCCGAGCGTTCGCCCCCAGCCCCTCCCGCAGACCCTGCATCCGCAGCCGCGCGTTGTTGTACAGCGTTGTGACATCGACGATCTCGTGCGGCGCGGTATCGGCCCGCCCGGAGTCGACCACCATCGCGACGTGGGTGTGGCCGAGTCTGGCCAGGTACGCGCCCAGACCACGCATGGCCTCGGCCTCGGCCTCGTCGATCACCACGCGCCGCCCCGCGGCGACATGGTCCTCATTTTCAATCGCGACCAGTCGGTATGGAGTTAGGCTGATGCCCCGCATAACCGCGTTCCAGCTCATCGGACGGAGGGGTTATGGGATATCGGCGCAGTATCGGGGCGGTTGTCGTGGCCGTGGGGTTGGCGGTCGCTACGGGGTGCGGATCTTCGGGGGATTCGACCGGGTCGGAGGAGCCGGGGTACGCGGTGACCTTGCGGCCGATCATCGAGAAATTGATGAAGGACAACGTCATTCCGGGGGCGGTGGTGGCGGTGCGATCGCCGAAGCAGGGCGACTGGACCGCCGCGTTCGGCACCGGCACGCTCGGCGAGAACAAGCCGCCGTCGACCGCCGACCACTGGCGCATCGGCAGCAATACCAAGACGATGACCGTCACCGTGCTGCTCCAGCTCGCCCAGGAGGGCAGGCTCTCCCTCGACGATCCGATCGGCAAGTACCAGCCGGGTGTGCCGAACGGTGATCGGATCACCCTCGCCGAGCTCGCCGATATGCGCAGCGGCCTGTACAGCTACACCTTCGACCGGCAGTTCAACGCCACACTCGACACCGACCCGCAGAAGGTGTGGACACCGGAGGAGCTGCTGGCGATCGCGTTCTCGCACCCGGTGAACTTCGCGCCCGGGGAACGGTTCGAGTACTGCAACACCAACACCGTCCTGCTCGGGCTGGTCATCGAGAACGTCACGAACATGTCGATGGCCGAGAACTTCCGGACCCGCATCTTCGAACCGCTCGGCTTGAAGCACACCTCGTTCCCGGTCGCGACGGACTCCGCGATTCCGGATCCGCATCCGCAGGGCTACGCCTTCGGGACCAATGTCGAGACCATCGATACGGCCGCCCTGCCGCCCGACCAGCAGGCCGCCGCACTGGCGGGCACGCTGAAACCCAGCGACCAGACCACCGCCAGCCCGTCGTGGGCCTGGACGGCCGGCGCGGCGATCTCGACGGTCGGCGATCTGACCACCTACGTGAAGGCGCTCGCCACCGGCACGATGCTCGACGCCAGAACACAGCAGATCAGGATCGACAGCATCCCGCCCGTCGACCCGGCCAACCCGGCCGCCGCGGCCTACGGCCTCGGCATCGTCCGATTCGGCCCGCACCTGCTCGGCCACGACGGCCAGCTACCCGGGTTCATGAGCTTCATGGGCTACGACCCGGATTCCGGGCTCAGCATCGTGGTCGTCACCAATCTGGCCGCGGTGCCCTCCGGCGAGGGATCAGCCCTGGTTCTCGTCAAAGGGATGTTGCCCACGTTTTACCCGTGAGCCCCGGGGCACCGTGCCGTCAGCCCGAGACGTAGTCCTTCGGGTTGCAGAGCCCCGTAAGCCGCCAGCCGCACCTGGCTGCCGGGCACCGGGTGCACGGACCATCGGGTGAGTATCGAGGCCAGCACGAGAGCGGACTCGGTCAGGGCGAAGGTGTCGCCCGCGCACTTGCGTGTCCCACTACCGAAGGGAATCAAGGCTTTTCGCATCATGGGAAGCGACTCCCCCGGTAGCCAGCGGCCGGGATCGAACCGTTCCGGGTCGGGGAAGAGTTCGGCGTGACGGTGCTGCAGATACGGGCTGAAGACGACCGCCGCGCCCGCCGGGATCCGGTGACCGCCCAGCAGTGCGTCTTTCGTCGCGACGCGGCTGAGCAGCCATGCGGCGGGGTACTTTCGCAGCGTCTCGGTCAGGACCCGGCCGGTCAGTTCGAGGTGTTCGATGTGCGCGTGGACCGGTGTCTCCGGCCCGATCACGGCGTCGAGTTCGTGCTGCACACGGCGCTGCAGGCCGGGGTCGCGGGCGAGCTCGTGCAGCGCCCAGGCGACGGTGGTCGCGGTGGATTCGGTTCCGGCCATGAGCATCAGGGTCAGCTGATCGACCAGCCCCGTGCGGGAATCCGGTCCGTCCGCGGCGGGATCCGCTTCCATCAGCGCGGTCAGCAGGTCGCCGCCGACCGGGTGGCCCGCGCGCCGATGGCCGTCGACCATCTCGGAGACGGCGTGGCGCAATCGCTTTCGCACCTGCTCGTAGCGACGGTTGGCGGGCAGGGGAATCCGGGTGAGCACCGGCGGCAGGAACATGCGGGTGAAGATGCCCTCGACATAGCGGGTGATGTCGGAGATGGTGCGCTCCAACGCCTCCGGGCCGAATGCGGCACCGAACACCAGGGCGGCGGCGCAGCCCGCGCCGATGCGCAGCATGTCGGGGAACACCTCGACCACCGTGCCGGCCCGCCAGCCGTCGGTCACCGCGGCGGCCTGTTCGACGATGGTCCGGCCGTATCCCGGCATCCGGTCCCGGCGGAACATCGGCTGCACCCGGCGTCGCTGGGCGGCGTGCTCGGCATGCGGGCAGGACGCCACATTGTTCCCGGTCAGCTCCCGCAGGCGGTCGAAGAAGAAGCCGCCCTTGTCGAAAGTGCGTGGGTCGTGCAGTAATTCGTGTGTCAGCTCGGGGGTGCACACCGCGTAGAAGTCGCCGCCGCCCAGCCGCAGCCGGACCACCTCGCCGTGTCCGGGCAGCGACAGCAGCAGCGGCAGGGGGTCCCGGAGCAGGGCCAGGCTGTGGCCGAGCAGCGGCAGCGCACCCGGCGCCGCGGGTACGGGTGAGTCGGGGCGCGACGCGCGGGGTGACAAGACAGCCATGATCGGCCTCCTGGAGGAATGGCAGGGGGATGGTCGGGATGCCCTCGGGCTATTCGGAATTCAGCAGCGTCGGTGCGGTGCCCAGCCGCAGCGGGTCGGCCTGCCGGTACCGCTCCGAATGCAGCGACCAGTCGAGATTGCCGCGCATCCAGCACTTCATACCGTCCACGAAGCTGCGCACGGCGCGTTGATCCCGGTCGGCGAGCCCGCGCCAGTCCATGCACAACCGGGCCAGTTCCCCTTCGGCGGTATGGAATTCGTCGATGACCCGTGCGACGCGCCCGTAGGCCGCGGCAACCGCCTCCTGCAGGCCGCAACACCGTTCGGCGGCCAGCGCCAGCACCCCGTTGGTGACCTCGCCGATGGCCAGCTCCTTGCGCAGGGACACCACATCGTTGACCCACACGACCGCGTCCGCGGCGCAGTTGAACATGCGCTGGAACGGGTCGCTACGCCGGATCAGACCCGGAACCTCCAGTCCCGCAGCATATTCCAGCAGACACAGACACGGTGTGATGCCGCCGGACTGCCGGCGCAACTGGGCATAGGACACCACCCCGGGCGTCGTCTCCGCACGCCTGTTGACGGCCTCGTAGGCGAAGGACTCCATGAACGCCGCCATGCAGTCGACGAATCGCAGCCGCCACTGCACACTTTGGCGATCGGCCATGCGCGTCCACACCGCCGCGAGTTGCCGCACGAGCGCGGCCGGATGGGTGGCCGGTCGGCGCCCGTCCACCGGCAACGCGTCCAGCACCTGCGACAGCCGGCGCTCGTGCCCGTCGAGCAGGCCGCCGCCGGGACCGTCGTACCAGTCGTCGATGACGAAGGCCCACGTGAACCACCCCGCCAATGGTTCGAGGCGGTCCTCGCGCACGAAAGGGAAAGTGCGAGCGATGAGTTCGCCGAGATGGGTGCCGGCCAATCGTTCCCGCTGCCGCGCCGTCTCGAGCAGTTCGTAGGTATCGGCCCAGTCGAGGATGAGCTCCTCGAGGCGGGCTGCGTGCGGCGACACACGCACCGGCAGAGCGAGAATGGGGTGCCCCGGTGGCGGCAGGATCTCCAATTCCGGCACAGCGCAGGAGAAGTCGGATGAGGGCATGGACGCCTCGATTCGAAAGTGGGGGCCGTGCCGGAACTTCGAGCCGGGCCGACACGTGGTCACCGAATGAAACGGTGAATTAACTATAAGGTTGCCAACCTTGATTCGCCAGCGCGCTTCCGGTCACGACCAGTCGGAATTGGGACACGCCAACACGCCCGAAAAGCCCGGATTTCCCCAGCCCGGGTGGATTCGATGATCGATTTCCGGCCCGCCGCAGCCGGTTTCCGACCAGGTTTGCTCCCATGGCGCACGATGGCACGTTCTGCGGCAGCTTGGCGCGAAAGGTGCTCGCCGTGCGGCGTCTGGTTCACCAGGCTGTAGGCGGGATCCGGGTGCGCCGACTGCCCGCCGGCGCATCCGGACCCTCGCCCGATCCGCCGGGGGGCTACGGACCAACAGACCAGAGGTAGCAGTGGGGCTCCGGTGATCGACCACAGCACAACCGAGCGGCAGTTCCGAAGACGCCCGGTATTCAGTACGGCACTCCTGGTGGATTTCGCGCTGGGCCGCGGCCTGTCGATGGCGGCCATCCTGCGCGGCACCGACCTTCGCGGCGGCCAGCTCCGCGATCCGGACAGCGAGGTCACCTATGCGCAGCAGGTCGCGGTCATGCGCAATATCGTGCGGGGCATTCGCGACGAACCCGGATTCGGCCTGATGGCGGGGCTGACCTGTCATCCGCCCATGCTCGACGCGCTCGAACTCGCGGTCATGAGCCAGCCCAGCGTCGGGCGGGCCTTCGAGATCGGGATCCGATTCGCCGAGCAGTCCTGCTCGCTCGCCCGCCACACCCTCGAGCAGCACGGCGACGAGATGGAGCTGGTGCGTGACGATTCCATGGTGCCCGCCGACATCCGGCGCTTCTCGCTCGAGCACGACATCGGCGTGCTCGTTGGCATGCAGCGCGACGCACTGCAGATGCGGCAGGCGGTCAAGCGGGCCGAGGTCACCGTCGAGGACAATCCGGTCTACGAGGGCATCGCGGTGGTGCTCGGGGTCCGCGATGTCACGTTCGGTTCCAGCCGCACGGTGCTTTTCCTCGACACCGAGCTGATGAATGCGCCCATGCCGCAGGCGAATCCGCGATTCGCGCGCCTCTACTCGGTCCAGAGCGACGGGTCGCTGCGGATGCGGCGCTCCCGCCACCGCTTCGGACGCGGACCCGCGCGTGGCTGAGCCGGTCGGCCCGGACGTGCCCGAGGCGGAGGGGACCTCAGGCCCGCAGGGGCAACTCGACGGCGCGGCGATCGGCGATCGACTCCCAGCGCCGGGCGGCCCGGCGAATCGATTGCGGCCCCGCGTAACCCAGGATCTCGGCTTGGCGCGCGCGGCCCAGGTGCGCCCCGGCGGTGTCGGCCCGGCGCAGCCGTTCCAGTCGCGCGCGGTCCAGTTCCTGCCGCCAGGTGGTGCCCGCCTCGGTCAGCCTGCGCTGCAGGGTCCGGCGGCTCACCATCAGCCGCCGCGCGACCGAGTCGAGCGTGGCGTCCCCGGCGGCCAGCGCCTGCTCGAGGGCTCCGGCGACGTGATCCACCCATGCGCTGGCCAGCGGGGGCGGCGGTGGCACAGTGGCCGCCACCTTCTCCAGAATCGCGTGCAGCACCGGATCGGCGGTGGTCAGCGGCACTTCCATATCCGCTGCGCGGAAGGTGATCGAATCTTCCGAGGCCCCGAACTCGATGGCCCGGGTGCCGAGCAGGTCGTACATGTCGGTGTGATTGCGCGGCGGCCGCTGCCGCAGCCGGACCAGCACCGCGTCGAACGGCCCGGCCGCCACCCGGCGGGGTCGCCCGAGCAGCGAGGCGACCGCCCACAGGTGCGTCAGATCGCGTGCGGTGTCGTCGCCTTCGATGATCTCGAAGCCGAATCTGATGTCGCCGTTGTCCTCTTCGACGAAGGACAGCCGATGATTGGTGCTGATATCGCTGATGTAGGGCCCGACGGTGGCCAGCCCCTCACCGATCGTCGGCGAGGTCGAGAACAGGTAGTCGCACAGCCCGCCCGCCCCCAGCGCGAACCGGCACCCGAGTCGAACCGGCACGATCGGATCATCCAGCGCCCGCGCCGCCGCCTCCCACAGCCGCGCGAATCCCGAACTCGGGACCTGGATGTCCCCGTCCTCCAGCGTCCACTCGGGAATCCCCGCCTCCGCTAGCAGCCACTCGGCCTCGAGCCCGTTCGCCGCCAACTCCGACACGGCAAACCGGTGCAAGGACAAGCGATATGTGGTCTCCAAGGCTCCTCCGGCCACGCACAAGACTCACCGACGACCCTGGAAAACCTAGTCACATACCGCGTGACGCGGTGCCGACATCCGCCAATTGGTCCGAAATTCCGCGTCAAACACGCTAGACATCCCCACTTTTCGGGATAAAACCTGCCTTCATCATTTTCAGGACGAACAATCGAAAACGCCCAGCCGCAATCGGCGGCCACGCTCGTGACCTATGTGAATGCCATTGCGCCGCACGGCTCGCCCTACGACGCGTACCTGATCGACGGGCGGCCGGGCCGCCCTGCCACACTGACCGGCTTCGGCGACCCCGAGGCACTGGACGGCGATACGCGGGTGCGCGCGGATTCGGACGCGCCGGTGCTCATGCTCCAGACCGAGACCGACGTGGTCGGTCTCATGCGCTCGATCGGCTCCCGGTAGCCGACACGCCGATCGATCTCCGACATGCATATCGAGCCGCGGTCTGCTAGAAATCCATCGTGCTCGATGCATTCTGGCGGTCCGTTGCCGCGCTCTCGGTTGCCGCCGCTTCGGTCGTCACGCCGGCGGCGGCGCTCGCCGCTCCGGCGACGGAGACAGGCTGCGCGCCGACGCTGTCGCCCGCCGAGAACGATGAGATCGCACGGCTGTCCGATACCGGTGACCTCGGCGGCGACGGGCTCGCCAAGCTCGAGGACGCGGTGGCGCGGGACCACCGGATCACCGAGATCCTCGAGCGGCACGCGGATCGGCGCGGCTCGTTCGCCACGGGGCTCGATGTCGTGGAGGCCGAGGCGGTGATGCCGTTGCAGCGGGATCCGGGATCGTTCGCCGACCCCGAATACGCGCATCGGCTCAGTTTCGATCTGCTGCGGCGGTTCCTCGACAACGTGCACGCCGAATTCAGCGGCGGCACACCGGAACCGCACTGGGCCAACTATTTCGCGCTCGCCGCCGACTGCGCCGTCTCCCCCGCCCGCGTCGCGATCGCCGGCTACAACGCCCACCTCGTCGTGGATCTCCCCCGCGCGGTCGCCGAGGCGGGCTCGACACCCGGCGACGCGGGCGACTACTTCAAGATCGTCGCCAGTATCGCGGCGACCGGTGACCACATCACCGAGCGCACCGACCGCATCTACCGCGCGAAAATGGGCCCGCTGTGGCGGTTCTACTTCGTCGGCGAGGGCCTCGACCGCGTGCTCGGGGCGGGCGTGGCCACCAAGCCGATGCTGATCGCCGCCGACCTCGGGGCCAATACGACCATCTTCGCCAACGGCCTCGCCCTCGCGAATCCCGCACTGGCACCGGCTGCGACCGCCGAGATCGAGTGGGAGCACCAGACCGCCGAGCAGGCATTCGACGTCCTGGCCCGGCTCGACGGGCTCTGATTCAGGGCCAGGGTCCGATCTCGATCAACCGCGGACCGTGCTCGGTGATGGCGGCGAGCGCACCGTCGGAGGTGATGGCCACATCGTGCACCCTCGACGCGAGCGGGACGTGGCAGATCCAGCGGTCGGTCGCCAGGTCGCGCAACGAGATTCCCGCGTCGGTCCACAACACCACCGCCGGGAGCGCACGCCAGTACCCGGGCCGCGCACCGTGAACCGTTCCCGGCACGTCGGTCATCGGCGCACCGTAGGGCTGCGGTTCGGTGTCCGGGTCGGCGGTGATCGGCGCGGCATAGCACTGGACGAGCCCGCCGTGCTCGCGAGTCACCACCAGCGACAGCTCCTCGACATCGGTGACCGCCAGCAGCGCCGCCTCGCAGCAGGTGCACGGGTCCAGCAGCGAGAAGTATTGGGCGGCAGCCGAACCCGGAAAGACCTCCGGATCGAGCAGCCCGACCACCGGCGCGCCGTGCCAGCGGCCCACACGCCAGTCCTGCCGATTCCGGTCGGCGAAGAGCAGCTCCTCCGGCCCGCCGAGCACGCAACCCGTCTCGAGGTCGTGTGTCGCGAGGGTGACCGAGTCCCAGCCGTCGGCCGCCACCATGACCACCGCCCGCCCGTCGACGAACCCCGAAGCGAAGTCCAGCACCGCGGTGTCGCCTTCGATGCGGTGCGAGATCGGCTCGGCACCATCGAAATTCAGCGCGCTCACACCCCGGGAGGTATTGACCAGCGCCACGAAGCCCCCGCCCCGGGGCAAGAGTTCGATGCGCGGACGCCGAGGCTCGGTCATCGGGTACTTGAACATGATCTGATAGTCACGCTCGACGCTGTCATCGGTCAGGTACAGAAAAGTGTTATCCGACTTCAGCCCCGTGAAGGTCCACTCCTCGGTGACGAGTAAGCGGGCGGGCACGCCGGGAAGCACCGCCACGGCACCCATCTCCACCCGATGCTCGTCGTCGTAGCGGTCGAACTGCCAGCGGATCTTCCACGATGCGGCTACCACCTCGGTCACCCTGCCAGACAACCGGTGGCGTCGAAAGACTCGAGGTTGGCGTGAATCGCCCCCGATCCGGGCCGATGCCGAATCCTAGGGTCGGTGCCATGACCGAGTTCTTGGAACTTGACGGCGGGCGGATCGCCTACGACGTCGAAGGCGCCGGGCCGCTGGTGGTGCTGTCGCACGGGATGGGCGATCACCGGCAGGTCTTCCGGTTCCTCGCCCCGCTGCTCGCCGGGGCCGGGTACCGGGTGGCCACGCCCGATCTGCGCGGGCACGGCGAATCCAGTATGAACTGGACCTCCCATGACGGGAGTGCGGCCATTTCACGCACCGATATCGCCGGGGATCTGCTCGGGCTGATCCGGCACCTCGGTGGGCCCGCCGTGATCGTCGGGCATTCCATTTCGGGCGGGGCGGCGACCATCGCGGCGGCGATGTCGCCCGAGCTGGTGCGCGGTGTCATCGAGATCAACCCTTTCACCAGGACCCAGCCGCTGCTGGATTTCGGTGCGCTGTTCACGGTTTCGCGGTATCGCCGCGGGCAGCCGCGAATTCTCGGGACGGCGATATTCCGCAGTCTGGGGCTGTGGCTGAGCTATCTGGATGTGGCCTATCCGCTCGGCACACCCGACTACGACGAGTACATGGGCGATCTGGCGGCGAAGCTGCGGGAGCCGGGGAGGTTCGCGAACTTCCTCGAGACCATGAAGTCGACGCCCGCCGACGCGGAAGCCCAACTGCCGCACATCGATTGCCCGGCTCTGGTGATCATGGGTACCGAGGATCCCGATTTCCCGGACCCGCGCGCCGAGGCCGAGGCGATCGTCGCCGCCATGCCGAAGGGCCTCGGGTCGGTGGCGATGATCGAGGGTTCGGGCCACTATCCGCACGCCGAAACCCCGGATCAGATAGCCGAACTCGCGCTGAAATTCCTCGAAACCATCACACCACAAGGAGATTGACGTGAGCGTCAAGCACCACGCCCTATCCGCACCCGCCGGCGATACGGCCGCGGTGACCGCCGAACTGCGCGACCGGGCCGAGATCACCGACGCTCTCTACCGATTCGCGCTCGGGCAGGACCGCAAGGACGCCGCGCTGTTCGCCTCCGCCTTCACCGCCGACGCCGAACTGGACTTCCGGCCCGCCGCCGCGCGCTGGGGCGCCCAGCCGCCGGTGATGACCGGGCGCGACACCATCGTCTCGACCATCCTGGCCATGTTCACCGGCCGCGTCGACACCACCCACCAGGTCACCAACCCGCGCATCGAGATCGACGGCGACACCGCGCGGATGACCGCCCTCGTCGAGGCCCAGCACCTGCTGACCGACGATCACGGGACCTTTGCTCTGTTGAAGAACCCGTACGTGCTGGAGTTGACGCGCGACGGCGAGCGCTGGCTGATCAGCCGCATGCGCATCGAGAACACCTGGTACCTCGGCGAGCCGAAGACCTTCTTCGGCGGCTGAGCACCGATCCCGCCGGGCACAACGGCTTTCGAACAAGCATGATGTGCCCGGCAGGGTTGGCTGCCTGGTGCCCCCGAGAGGCTCGGCCTCAGTGCCCCCCGAGAGGCTCGGCCTCAGTGCCCCCGAGAGGCTCGGCCTCAGTGCCCCCGAGAGGCTCGGCCTCAGTGCGCCGAAAGGCTGCTGAGCAGACCCGACAACGGGTTGGAGGCCGACGAGCCGGAGCCCGCGGAGCCGGAGCCACCGCCGGTCGCGGAGCAATCGACGACCGTGACGCTGGTGGACTTGTTGCTGATCACTTCCTGGACCGCCTTCAGCGTGTGCGTGCCCGTGGTGGTCGGGGTCCAGTTGAAGGTGGCCACGCCGTTCTGCGGTTTCACGCTGCCGACCTGACTGTCGTTGTCGCTCAAGGCGACATCGAACAGGAACGACGTGACGGTCACATTGACCGTCACGGTGTACGGCTGGTTGGTGCAGTACTGACTGCTGCTCGCCACGCTGATGTCGGTGACCAGGGCGTTGGCGTCGGGTGCGGTCAGCATCGCGACAGCCGCCGCGGCGCCGATCGCGGTCGCGCCGATGCCGGCCCGCCGGGTGTTGCTCATGGGTGTGCTCCTCTCATCGCCCACGCAAAGCCGTGAGCGATGAGAAACGATAATGCTTCACTGTCTCGGGCGGAGTGAATTCACCACTGATCCGGCGAGCAGCCCCACGACTAACCGGCGAGCAGCCCCTTGGCGATATGGGTGACCTGAATTTCATTGCTGCCCGCGTAGATCATCAGCGACTTGGCATCCCGGGCGAGCTGCTCGACCTTGTACTCGGCCATGTAGCCGTTCCCGCCGAAGAGCTGCACCGCCTCCATGGCGACCTCGGTGGCGGCGCGCGAGGAGTACAGCTTCATGGCCGACGCCTCGGCGAGCGAGACCTTCTCCCCCGCGGCCGTCCGCTCGATCGCGTTGAACACCATGTTCTGCACATTGATCCGCGCGATCTCCATCTCGGCCAGCTTGAGCTGAATGAGCTGGAACTGCGCGATCTCCTTGCCCCACAGCTTGCGCGACTTGGCGTAGTCGACCGAGAGCCGGTGGCATTCGTTGATGATGCCCAGCGCCAGCGAGGCGATGCCGATGCGCTCGGCGGCGAAAGACTCCTTGGCGCTGTCCTTTCCATCGCCCTTCGCGGGGGTCTCGGTCTCGCCGAGCAGCCGGTCGGGGGTGATGCGGACATTGTCGAAGAACAGTTCGCCGGTGGGCGAGGAGTTCATGCCCATCTTCTTGAACGGCTTGGACTGGGTGAAGCCCGGCATGCCCTTGTCGAGCACGAAGGTCAGCACCTTGCGGTCGCGCCGATCGGTGTCGTCCTGCTCGTCCAGCTTGGCGTAGACGACGGTGACATCGGCGTAGGGACCGTTGGTGATGAAGGTCTTGCGGCCGTTGAGGATGTAGTCCTCGCCGTCGCGCCGGACGTAGGACTTCATCCCGCCGAAAGCGTCCGAGCCCGAATCGGGTTCGGTGATCGCCCACGCCCCCACCTTCTCGAAGGTGACCAGCTCCGGCAGCCAGCGCTTCTTCTGCGCGAGCGTGCCGCGGCTGCGAATGGTTCCCACGGTCAGCCCGAGGCTCACCCCCATGGAGGCCACCAGCCCGAGACTGACCCCCGCCAGCTCACTGTTGAGGATCACCCCCATGCTCCCCGACCCGCTGAACCCACCGCCGGACTTACCGGTGGTCCCGCTCTCCTCACGGGCGATCGCCTTCTCCAGCCCTTCCCTCGCCATCTCGTCCAGCCCGAAGGTGGCGTACAGCTTGCGAATGATGTCGAAGGGCGGCAGCGCACCGCTTTCCAGTGCCTCGACGTTGGGCTTGATCTCCTTGTCGATGAACCCGCGCAGAGCGTCGCGGAACATCAGGTCTTCGTCGGACCACTGGTACATGTACGGAACTCCCGAGGGCTCGCCGGAACTGTCACCCGAATATAGAACACGTTCTAGTGCGCTCCGATCGTCCGGTCCGGACAACCGGTCGCACGACCCTGATCAGGGCCGAAGCCCGTCCGGCGCGAAATGCCCGGGCTTTGAGCGCGAGTCGCCGCCTAACGTCTGGAGGACAGCTGACGACGGACCCGATATCGAGCCGTCGCACCGGGTACAGGGGAGGGCCAATGCTGGAAGCAGCGCGACTGATGCGCAGGTTCGGGGAAAAGGTGGCGGTGGACGATGTCTCGTTCGTCGTGCCCGACGGGACGCTGACGGGGTTCGTCGGCGGGAACGGGGCGGGGAAGACCACCACCATGCGGATGATCATGGGGGTCTTGGGAATCCACGGCGGTGAGGTGCGCTGGAACGGGCACACGGTGACGGCCGCGGATCGGCGGCGTTTCGGGTACATGCCCGAGGAACGGGGGCTGTATCCCAAACAGCCGGTGCTGGATCAGCTCATCTATCTGGCGCGGTTGCGCGGGATGAGCACGCGGGCGGCCTTCGAGGGGGCCATGGAGCTGCTGGACCGGTTCGAACTGGGCGGACGGCGCAAGGACAAACTCGAATCGCTGTCGCTCGGGAATCAGCAGCGGGTGCAGATCGCGGCGGCGCTGATCTCGGACCCGGTCGCGCTGGTACTGGACGAGCCGTTCTCGGGACTGGACCCGGTCGCGGTCGACACCATGGCGGCGCTACTGAAAGAGCATGCCGCGCAAGGTATCCCGATTCTGTTCTCCTCGCACCAGCTGGACCTGGTGGAGCGGCTGTGCGATCGGCTGATCATCCTCGCCGACGGGCGGGTGGTCGCCCAGGGCTCGGCCGAGGAACTCACGCGATCGGGAACGCCGCGCTATCGGCTGGTGGTCGACCACGAACCGGTGTGGCTGCGCGAGTTCGCGGGCGTGCGGGTGATCGAGATCGACGGGACGACAGCGATTTTCGAACTGCTGGACGAGACCACCGACGAACTGCTCATCCAAGCCCTGGCGGAGGGGTCGATCCGGGAGCTCGCGCCGGTGCGGTCCTCGGTGTCCGACATCTACCGGGAGGCCGTGGCATGAGCGGGCGGCACCTGGACCTGGCCCCGATCCACTACCGGGCGGGCGGTGGCGCATCGTGGCGCGGCGGGAGATCGCGGTGAAGCTGCGCGATCGCAATCTCCTGATCTCCACCGCGGTGACCATGATCGCCATCATCGTCTCGCTGACCGTCACCGGATTCCTCAGCGGGCGAACCGAAACCATCGACATCGCGGTCACCGGGCCGGGCGCGGGCGAGGTGGTGGCCATGCCCGCCCGCCTCGCCGCCGGAACCGCCGCCTGGTGGGAGCCGATCATCGCCCTGGCCCTCATGGCCGCCGCCGCCTACGGCACGGTCGTGATCGCCGAAAGGCTCAACCGCCGCTCCCTCATGCAGACCCAGGGCCGTCTGACCATCCGGCAGGCGTCGGCCCGCGAGGACTGACCGTCGAGCCGGCGCGGGCCGGCACCGCCGCAGAAAAAAGTCGCATCCGCGCTGAAAGGAGCTGAATCAGCGCGGATGCGACGTAGCGGTGCGTCAGGGCACGGACAGACGCACAGCCGATCGAATTCGCCTCCTCCCCAGGCGAAGCAAGGGGGTAGCCCCGCGGCGAGGGGTGCCGCGGGGTTACGCGCGGCTTCAGCGTTGCCGGGCGCATCATTGCGCCGGGCTGTTCGTGAAGACCGTGCCACCAGTATCGGGTCGCGACCGGCGGTCGGCTGTGCCGTGGGCGAACATGGAGCGCTTTCCGGATACCGGCTTCCGAATGTGGCTACCCTGGACGCGAGGGGTCCGAAGGCGCGGTGACCGGTCCGGGCAGACACCGAGGGGAAGCAAGGAAAGGCTGTGTGGTCGGCACTGTGACCATTTCCGTCGAGCGTGCCGAAATCCGTACCGGTGAAGCCGATCCGGCTGTCGCCGTGGTCAAAGAGCTGGTGATCGATCATCGGGCGCGAATCAGCGTCACGTCGCCGGAGCGGGTGCGGGTCGAGGTGCGGTCGTCGACGGCCGACGGGCTCGGCGCCGACCTGCTGCGCTTCACCGGCATCAGCTACCACGCGGAGGGCGAAGCCTCCGACTGCCTGCTCGCCGCGGTCATGCTCGGCGGCCGCGGCCAACTGACCACGCGCAAGGACCAACTCACGCTCGGCGCGGGCGGGATGTTCCTGGCGCCGATGGACTCGAACTGGACGACCAGCCTGGAGGACATGACATACGCCCTGGTCCGTATCCGCCTGTCCGACGTCGCCGATCAGGCCGCCGGACGATACGACCTCTCGGCTCGGCCGCTGCGATTCCACGGCATGGCCGCGCTCCCGGGAACCGAGCCGGTGTGGGCCGACACCTCCACCTTCCTGTACCGCCGGTTGATCGACTCCGGCGCCGAGACCATCGACCCCCTGATGCTCGACAGCCTGAAACGGTTGACCGCCACCGCATTGCTCACCACGTTCCCCAACTCCACCATGACCACCGACTACACGCCCGGGCCCGGGGACATGGCACCCGCGGTCGTGCGGCGCGCGGCACAGTTCATCGACGCCCACGCCGCTGAGCCGCTGACCCTCGCGCGCATGGCCGCGGCGGCACGGGTGAGTCCGCGGGCCTTACAGGCCGGTTTCCGCCGCCACCTCGACACCACGCCGTTGGGCTATCTGCGGCGGGCCCGGCTCGCCAACGCCCATCGCGACCTCAGCGCGGCCGATCCCGCGGCGGGCGCGACCGTCGAAGCCATCGCCGCGCGTTGGGGTTTCACCCACCCGGCCCGGTTCGCCGCATGGTATCGGGAGGAATACGGCGTGCCGCCGAGCCGGACGCTGCGAGACTGACGGACGCCCGGAGACTCAGAACTCCTCGGACTCCGCGTCATCCGAGGCGGGTGGCTCGCCGCCACCGCCCTTGATGGTCCATAGCAGGCCGTCGAGTTCGTCGGGTTTGATGAGAACGTCGCGGGCCTTGGAGCCTTCCGACGGGCCCACCACTCCCCTGGTTTCCATCAGGTCCATGAGGCGGCCCGCCTTGGCGAAGCCGACGCGGAGTTTGCGCTGCAGCATCGAGGTGGAACCGAATTGGGAGGTGACCACCAGTTCGATGGCCTGCACCAGCAGGTCGAGGTCGTCGCCGATGTCGGGATCGACGTCCTTCTTCTCGCCCGCCTTGGCGGCGGTGACGCCGTCCTGGTAGTCGGGTTCGGCCTGGGTCTTGGCGAAATCGACGACGGCGGAGATCTCCTCGTCGGAGATGAACGCGCCCTGCAGACGAGTCGGTTTGCTCGCACCCATGGGGAGGAACAAGCCGTCGCCCATGCCGATCAGCTTCTCCGCGCCGGGCTGGTCGAGGATGACTCGGGAGTCGGTCAACGACGACGTGGCGAAGGCCAATCGGGACGGGACGTTCGTCTTGATCAGACCGGTCACGACATCCACCGACGGGCGCTGGGTGGCCAGCACCAGGTGAATGCCCGCGGCACGGGCCTTCTGGGTGATGCGGACGATGGCGTCCTCGACGTCGCGGGGCGCGGTCATCATGAGGTCGGCGAGCTCGTCCACGATGGCCAGGATGTACGGGTAAGGGCGGTACACCCTTTCGCTGCCCAGCGGCGCGGTGATCTGACCGGACTTCACCTTCCGGTTGAAGTCGTCGATGTGGCGGACCTTGTTGGCCTGCATGTCCTGATAGCGCTGTTCCATCTCCTCCACCAGCCAGGCCAGCGCGGCGGCGGCCTTCTTGGGCTGGGTGATGATGGGCGTGATCAGATGCGGAATGCCCTCGTAGGGCGTCAGTTCCACCATCTTCGGGTCGATGAGGATCATGCGCACCTCCTCGGGGGTGGCGCGGCACAGCAGCGAGACCAGCATCGAGTTGACGAAGCTGGACTTACCCGAACCGGTGGAACCGGCCACCAGCAGGTGCGGCATCTTGGCCAGGTTCGCCGCGAGGTATTCGCCCTCGATGTTCTTGCCCAGGCCGATCACCAGCGGATGGTGGTCGTTGCGCGTCGACGGCGCCTTCAGAACGTCTGCCAGGCGCACCAATTCGCGGTCGGCGTTGGGCACCTCGATGCCGACCGCCGACTTGCCCGGGATCGGGGCCAGCAGGCGCACGTTCTCGGTGGCCACGGCGTAGGCGATATTGCGGGCCAGCGCGGTGATCTTCTCGACCTTCACGCCGGGGCCCAGCTCCACCTCGTAGCGGGTGACCGTCGGGCCGCGCACGAAACCCGTGACCGCGGCGTCGATCTTGAACTGCACCAGGACCTCGGTGATGGCCTCGATCATGGATTCGTTGGCCGCACTGCGCTTCTTGGGCGGCTCGCCGTCGGTGAGCAGGTTCAGCGACGGCAGCGTGTAGTCGCCGTCCACCTCGCGGTCGGTGACGAACTCCAGCTGCTGGGGTTCCGGCGGCGGCGGGGTCTGGTCGACGACCTTGGGAGCGGGCTTGCGCGGCTTGGCCCGCTCCGATGAACTCCGTGGCTTCTCCTCGGGCGCGGCGATGTCCTTGGCGTCCTGCAGCGGGGGTTCGCCGATGACCTCGGTGACGGCGTCGGACCCGCCGAACTCGTCGGTCGGGTAGTTCTCCGACGGGGACTTGCCGCGGCGTTTGCGTACTTCGGGGCGGTGCAGCGGGAAGCCGTCCGCGTCATAGTTGTCCGGGTCGTAGAGGCCGTGTTCCTCGGAGTAGCCCTCGTATTCGTCACCCCCGGCATCGGTGCCGAAGATCTCGCGCATGCGGGCGGGCACGTCGCGCACCTGGGTGCCGGTGAGCAGCAGGACACCGAAACCGATGGCCAGCATGAGCAATGGCACCGCGAGGAAGGCGCTCAGCCCGTCCTGCAGCGGCCCGCCCACCACATACCCGACGAATCCGGCGGCGTGCTCGCGCCCGTGCTCATCGGTCGGCGCGCCCGCCGCCATGTGCCACAGCCCCAGAATCGGCAGCCCCGCCAGCAGCCCGCCCAGCACCAGCCGGGGCCGGATCTCCGGATGCGGCTCGGTGCGCATGAGCACCACCGCGATGCCCACCGCCACGAACGGCAATCCCGCCGAGGCGGATCCGGCCACCCAGCGCACCGCGGTATCCACCCAGTGCCCGACCGGCCCGCCCGCCGACAGCCACACCGCCGCCGCGATGATGAAGGCGAAAGCCACCAGCCCCAGCGCGATTCCATCGCGCCGATGCCCGTGCTCGATATCCCCCGCCCGGCTCATCGCCCGGGTCGTGGCTCCCAGCCCCCGCGCGGTCACGTTCCACGCACTGGTCACTCCCCGCCGGACCACCGCCAGCGGCGCGGTATTCGACTGCCGCCGAACCGGTCGCCGTGCCGGAGCCTTCCGTGCCGGGGCCTTGCGCGCCCGCGCGGGTGTCCGCGGACTGCGAGCCCGGGACTGCGCAGGAGCCTGCCCCCGCGCAGTCCCGGCTCTCGTACGTGACGTTCCGCTGCGGGCCTTCCCTGCCATGCGTCCCAGGCTAGCCGCTCGTGCCCCACCCGGACCATCCGCAACACCCGACCCACCCACATCGGACATGTGGCGCTCACTACGCGGAAACCCGCGTCTCACCGGCCACAGAAGATCCCCGGCGGCATCGCGGCATGTCCCCTGACACGAACGTCGAGTGGCACACCAGCGAAGGGAAAACGGACAAAAACCCTTGCTGGTGTGCCACTCGACGTTTGGGTGCCGGGGGCGTCAGCGGGTCGCGGGGACCTGGGGGGCGGCGGACCAGGAGGTGAGGGCGGCGTCGAAGTCGGGGATCTGGGTGGTGGCGGCGCGGTAGCACTCGGCGGCGTCGACGGCACGGCCCAGGCGACGCAGTGCGGTGTAGCGGACCAGGAGGTTGTGGGTGTAGAAAGCGCCCATTCCGACTGTGACCCGGGTGGCCTCGGCGCGCTCGGCATGCTCGGCGGCCTTGGCGAAGTGGCCCGCGTTCAGGTGAGCGCGGGCCGCGCGGGCGTGGACGATGGATTCGATGCGGGTGCTGCCGAATCCGCGCGACAAGGACAGGGCCGTGTCGTAGAGGCGGCTGCCGCGGTCGAAGTCGCCCTCGGCGCTGAGCACCCAGGCGGCCTCGATCAGGCCCCACACGATGTGGCGGCGGACACCGGGTTTGTCGTCGGCCACGACCGCGCGCGCCGCGGCGGCCAGGGAGTCGCGATTGCGGCCCGCCGCCGAATAGGCCCGAGCCAAGAGCGAGTACGCGACGCGGACGCATTCGGGGCTGCCGGCGCGGCGGGCCATGGTGAGCGTGGTGGCGAAATGCGTGGCCGCGCGGGCCGGGTCGCCATTGTGCAGGGCGAGGATTCCGGCGTACGCGTGAACCGCCCCGGAGGCCCACTCGTCGGAGTCCGGATCGTCCTCGGCCAGCAGGCGATCGATGTGCGCGGTCGCCTGATCCGGCTCGTCCAGCTCACCGAGCAGCGCGAAGACCACCGCGAGCCGGGCGCGCCGGGCCGCGACCACATTCCCGTCGGCCTCGATCGCCCGGGCCAGCTCCTCGAGAGTGCGAGCCGGGTCGATGCTGGCGTCACAGGCCAGCCCGGTCTCGGCCACGGTCAGCGCGAGATCCGCGGCCAGCACCCGATGCCGGGGTGTGCCCGCGATGGCCAACCGGTAGAGCGCGTTCAGATTGCGGCGCTCGACGGTGAGGAATTCCCGGGTCGCCTCCAGATCCGCGAGCCGGGTGCCCGGGTGACCGGTCGGCGCGAGCCGCATCCGCAGGCCCGGATGCCGCACGCGCAGCACCGTTTTCATGGTGGCCAGGTAGAAGTCCAGCAGGCGCGAGGTGACATCGGCCGCGGGATCGGTCCCCGGACGGCCGAGCGCGAACAGGCGCATGAGGTCGTGATAGTGGTAGCGGCCGCGGCCCACCGACTCCAGCATCGCCCGGTCGACCAGCTCCTCGCACAGGTCCTCGGCGACGGGCTCGATGGTGTCGAGCACCGCGGCCGTGGCGGCCAGCGACAGATCCGGCAGATCGGCGACCGCCAGCAGACGGAACGCCCGCGCGGCCTCGGCGGGCAACTGGTCGTAGCCCGCACGGAAGGCGGCCGTCAGCGCCAGCTCCCCCACCCGGAACCGGTCCAGGTCGTGGCGTTCGGCGGCCAGGCGCTCGGCCTCGGAGACCACCGTCCACTGCGGGCGCGCCGCCACCCGCGCGGCCACGATCCGCACCGCGATCGGCAGCAGCCCGCACAACTCGACAATGCGGCGCACCGCCTCGGGTTCGGCGGCCACCCGTGCCGCGCCGACGATGCGGGCGAAAAGCTCCACGGCCTCTTCGGGTTCCAGCACCCGCAGCGCCGCGGACCGCACGCCCGGCAGCGCGGTGAGCGGGCGGCGCGCGGTCACCAGCACCGCGCACTCGGGCTCGCCCGGCAGCAGCGGCGCGACCTGGGTCGCGTCGCTGGCATTGTCGAGCACGATCAGCATGCGGCGGCCGCTGATGGCCGATCGGAACAGCGCCGCGCGCTCGGCCACGCCGACCGGGATCTCCTTCTGCGCCACGCCCAATGCCCGCAGGAACGCGCCGAGCACATGCTCCGGGTCGGCGGGCGCGGCGCTCGCGCCGCACAGGTCCACATACAGCTGACCGTCCGGGTAGCGGCTCCGAATCCGGTGCGCCACATGCAGAGCCAGCGCCGTCTTGCCGACCCCGCCCATGCCGCAGATCGCCACCAGCGGCGGCGCGACACCGCCGAACGCCGAGCACAGTTCGTGCACCTGCTCCTGCCGACCGGTGAAATCCGCCGCGTCGGGCGGCAATTGGGCCGGGCGGGGCGCGACCATCGCGATCGGGGCGGTCGCCGCCTCCACCGTGGGCACCTCGTCGGACAGGATCTGGCGGTGCAGTTCGGCCAGCACCGGGCCGGGCTCGATGCCCTGCTCGGATACCAGCAGCCTCCGAATGCGCTGATATTCGTCGAGGGCCTCGGCGCGGCGGCCGGCCCGATACAGCGCGGTCATCATGAGCGCACGCAGCCGTTCGCTGTGCGGGTCGCCGGTGATCAGCGCCTCCAGTTCGGCCATGGCGTGCGAGAAGTCGCCGCGCTGCACGGCGATCTCGATGAGGTCCTCCTCCAGCACCCGGTGCAGTCGCCGCAGCCGGGCCCGTTCGGCGGCCGCCCACGGGCCGGGCACGCCGGTGAGCGGATCACCGCGCCAGGCGCCCAGCGCGGTGCGCAGGGCGGTGTCGGCGAATTCGAGGCGGCCGCCGACGCGGGCCTCGGTCCCCTCGGCGCGCAGGCGTTCGATGCCGTCGACATCCAGTTCCAGCGGGCCGTCGAGCCGGTATCCCCTCGACTCCGAGGACAACAGCACGCTCCCCTGCGTCGAAAGGTGTTTCCGCAGCGCCCACGCGTAGTTGCGCAGCGCGCCCACCGCCGAGGAGGGCCGGTCCGCGCCCCAGATGCCGTCGACCAGCTCCTCGACCGAGACCGTGCGGCCCCGCGCGCAGGCCAGCATGGCCAGCGCCGCCTGCTGTTTGGGTGGCATGGCGGGGATCGGCACCCCATCTGCCGTCAACTCGACCGGTCCGAGAACCGCCAGTTGCCAAGACATTGCCTACCACCTCATCACACGCGGACCACTGCCGATCACGCAAGCTACCGCTCCGCACGTGATCGTTTCATGACCGGTACGCCGCCTGCCACCTCGGACGGTATGGCCGTCCCAGGTACCGGGACGTCAGACGCTGCGGTCGAGGGCGTGGACCAGCGCGACGTCGTCGGGGGCGCCGGTGGCCTCGAGTCGGACCTCGTTGCGGCCGAAGGCGTGCAGCAGCAGCTCCGAGGGCGGACCGACCAGCACCACGGTGCGATCGCCCGCCTTGTGCGCGATGGTGCGGCGGCCGTCGGGCGTGGAGAGCGCGACAGTAACCGGCGATTTGCGATAGGCCATGCGCGCCAGGCCCTGCAGCACCTTCCAGAGCTGGGTCTCATCGGCGGCCGAAAGCGTGCGCGGTTCCCAGCCGGGAGCGCCGCGGCGCACGTCCTCATGGTGGACGAACATCTCGGTGGTGTTCATCAGGCCGTCGACCGGACGCAGGAGGAACGGCGGGCCGCTGCGCACCTCGTCGAGCAGCTGGGCGAAGGGCCGCTGGGCGACCTTGCTCTGCACGCGGTCCAGGTAGGGCGCGAAGGGCTTCAGCAGGATGCCGGGGGCGGCGTCGGGGCGGCGCTCGCGAACGATCAAGTGCGCGGCCAGGTCTCGGGTCGTCCATTCCCCGCACAGGGTGGGGGCGTCCGGACCGGCCTCGTCCATGGCCTGGACCAGGGCCTGACGCTCGCGTTGAGCCAAGTTCATAAGGCGAACCTTAGTCCGGCTCATCCGAATATGCACGGCACCACTTTTCCCCGCACGCGCGCGTACCCCGCGGTGGGCGATCACAAAACACAGATACCCGGTTGGCGTCTACGTTTCCGTATCGGTAGCTTGATCGTTCGGTCCATAGGGTCGTGGATCCGAAAGCACTAGAAGGGCGAAAAATTGAAGAAGATCGTCAGCGGCGCAGCCGTGATGGTCGCGGCCGCCGGTTCCCTGCTGGCGGGGACCGCGGCTCCGGCCAATGCCTACCAGGACTACAACTACGGCGCGATCGCGCTGTCGGTGTCCACCGGTCGTATCGGCTACTCCTACGACTACTCCGACAGCCCCTCGGCGCAGAACGCCGCGATGAGCTCGTGCACCTACAACGACTGCAAGATCGTGGCGAAGTTCGCCAACGGCTGCGGCGCGGTGGCGTACTCGAACCGCGACGGCTACTACACCTTCGGTGCGGCGTCCTCGCGCGTCGCGGCCAAGAACCAGGCACTGAACCGGAACTCCGGTGACGCCACCATCATCCACTGGAACTGCACCACCGGCTACCAGCTGTAATCCACACGGGGAGAGAATTACGTTGAAGCACAACATCTTCCGCGCGACTGCCGCGCTGATGCTGGCCACCTCGGCCCTGGGTCTGGTGGCCTGCAGCAAGTCCGACGACACCACCAAGGCCGCGACCACCACCTCGGCCGCCGCGCCCGCCGGCAAGTTCGACGGCAGCACCGACGACGGCGGCAAGGTCACCGGTGCGGCCCCCGCGCCCACCACCGCGGCCGACCTGCCCAAGCCCACGGTCGACGACCTGAACGCCAAGGTGACCAAGGCCTTCGATCCGTCCATCGACTCCAAGACCAAGACCGACTGGATCGAAGACGCCGCCCTGGACCCCCAGCTCGCCCAGAAGCTGGTAGACGCCGCCAAGGCCAACAACGTCAAGATCAAGATCACCAACGTGGGCGACCCGTCCGGCGGCAAGCTCAAGGCCGACGCCGACGTGACGATCGACGGCAAGCCCGTCCAGAACGCGACGGTCTCCTTCGTAGCCGACGGCAACGACTGGAAAATCGACCACAACTACGCCTGCTCGATCGTCAAGGCCGCCAAGCTCGACTCCGCAGCCTGCCAGGACAAATAACCCGCCCTTCCCACCGAGTGGCACATTCTGGAGGCAATTCAGACAAATCCCCTCCAGGATGTGCCACTCGGCGTTCGTGTCGTGGGACACGCCGGGAGGTCGTCACGGGCCGAGTCTCGAGGGGGCTGGGACGTGAGTTGGGCTGTCGGCCTGGGCACGCCCTCTCCGCGATCCAGGCCGTTGCCGAACCGGTGGGGGGCTGGAACCTGCCGATACCTCCAAAACCAAATCCGCCCCGGCAGTTGGATAACTGCCGGGGCGGGTTCGTTTGTGCTGCAGGCGATTCGGCCGCTACACGCCGATGACGGTCGGGACGATCATGGGGCGGCGGCGGTAGACCTCCGCGACCCAGCGGCCGACCACGCGACGCACCGACTGGGCGATGCGGTGGGTGTCGGTGACGCCCTCGACGGCCAGGCGGTGGAGTTCGTTCTCGACGAGTTCCTGTGCGCCGGTGAGGGCTTCGGGGTCGTCGGAGAAGCCGCGGCCGGTGACCTCGGGGGTGCTGACAGCCTTGCCGGTGGCCGAGTCGATGGCGACGTTGATGGAGATGAAGCCGCCCTCGCCCAGGACCAGGCGGTCGGAGAGGGTGGATTCGCCGACGTCGCCGACGGAGAGGCCGTCGACGTAGACCTGGCCGACCGGGACGCGGCCGGTGATGGAGGCGATGCCGTCGACCAGGTCGACCACCACGCCGTTCTCGGCCAGGATGACCCGCTCCTCGGGGACGCCGGTCGCCACCGCGAGCGCGCCGTTGGCGCGCAGGTGCCGCCATTCGCCGTGCACGGGCATGGCGTTGGTGGGGCGCACCGCGTTGTAGAGGTACAGCAGCTCACCGGCCGAAGCGTGGCCGGAGACATGGACTTTCGCGTTCTGCTGGGTGACCACGGTCGCGCCCAGGCGGGCCAGGCCGTTCACGACCGCGAAGACCGCGTTCTCGTTGCCCGGGATCAGCGAGGAGGCCAGCACCACGAGATCATCGGGGCGGATGTTGATCTGCCGGTGGTCACCGCGCGCCATGCGCGAGAGCGCCGAGAGCGGCTCGCCCTGCGAACCGGTCGAGATCAGCACCAGCTTGTGCACCGGCAGGTTCGCGGCCTGATCCAGATCGACCACCAGGCCGTCCGGAATATCCAGGTAGCCGAGATCCTGCGCGATCTGCATATTGCGGACCATGGACCGGCCCACGAAGCACACCCGGCGGTCGTAGCGCTGCGCCACGTCCACCACCTGCTGGATGCGGTGCACGTGAGAAGCGAAGGAGGCCACGATGACCCGGCCCTTGGCCTTGCCGATCACATTGTCGAGCACCGGCCCGATCTCACGCTCGGGCGTGACGAAGCCGGGCACCTCGGCATTGGTGGAGTCGACCAGGAACAGGTCCACGCCCTCGTCGCCCAGGCGGGAGAACCCGGCCAGGTCGGTGAGGCGGCCGTCGAGCGGCAGCTGGTCCAGCTTGATGTCGCCGGTGTGCAGCGCGATGCCCGCGGGCGTGCGGATGGCCACCGCGATGGCGTCCGGGATGGAGTGGTTGACCGCGAAGTACTCGCAACCGAACGGCCCGTGCGTGGTGTGCTCACCCTCGGTGACCTCGACCAGGTGCGGCTGCAGCCGGTGCTCGCGGCACTTGGCCGCCACCAGCGCGAGCGTGAACTTCGCGCCGATGACCGGAATGTCGCGCCGCAGGCGCAGCAGGAACGGCACCGCGCCGATGTGATCCTCGTGACCGTGGGTGAGGATCACCGCGGCGATGTCGTCCATGCGGTCCTCGATGGGACCGAAGTCGGGCAGGATCAGGTCGACGCCGGGCTGCTGGTCCTCGGGGAACAGCACACCGCAGTCGACGATGAGCAGCTTGCCGTCATACTCGAAAACGGTCATGTTGCGGCCGATTTCGCCGATGCCGCCGAGCGCGAACACCCGCAGGCCGCCCTTGGGGGCCTTGGGCGGGGTGCCCATGGCGTGCGGATCGCGCGGGGCCGGGGCCGCGTCACGATCACGGCCGCCCTGACGGCCACGGCCGCCGCCGCGACGGTTGCGGTCACCGCCGCGCGAACGGGAATCGTCACCGCGCGAACGGGAATCGTCCTGACGCGAGCGCGGGGCCTCGGCGGCGGGCTTGTCCTGCGCGGCCTTGGCGCGCTCGGCCAAGCCGTTGCGGCCGCGGCCGCTGCGTTCCCGAACCGGTTCGGCCGCAGCGGTTTCCGGCGGGATGGTCACCGATTCCGGCTGGACGGCAACCGATTCGACAGCCGGAGCAGCGGATTCCGGCTGGACGGCGGGCTGCACGGGAGTTTCGGGGGCCGGGGCCGGAGCGCCGGCGGCGCGGCTGGCGGTACGGCGGGGGCGGCGTGCGATGGGTTCGCTCATGCAAGGACTCCCGCCGCGTGCAGGTCCACCACGAGCTCGTCGAGTTGATCCTTACTCGGCATGAGTTGTGGCAATCGTGGCTCGCCCGCCTCCGTCCCGAGCAGCCGCAGCGCACCCTTGGTCATGGCGACCCCGCCGAGACGGGCCATGGCGCGATTGAGCGGAAGCATGCTGACATTGATCTCGCGGGCGCGAACCATGTCACCGGCGTTGTAGGCGTCGAGCAGGGCCCGCAGGCGGTCCGGCACGAGATGGCCGATGACGCTGATGAATCCGGTCGCGCCCACCGACAGCCACGGCAGGTTGAGCACGTCGTCACCGGAGTAGAAGGCCAGCCCGGTCTCGGCGATGAGTTCCGCGCCCGAGCCCAGGTCGCCCTTGGCGTCCTTGACCGCGACGATGCGCGGGTGCTCGGCGAGGCGGCGAATGGTGTCGGTGGCGATGGGCACCACCGAGCGCGGCGGAATGTCGTAGAGGGTGACCGGCAGATCGGTCGCATCGGCGATCGCGGTGAAGTGCGCGAACAGGCCGTCCTGATTCGGCTTCGAGTAATACGGGGTCACGACCAGCAACCCGTGCGCACCCGCGCGCTGGGCGTTGCGGGAGAGCTCGATGCTGTGCGCGGTGTCGTAGGTACCGGTGCCCGCGATGACGGTGGCACGGTCACCGACCGCGTCGACGATGGCGCGCAGCAGATCGAACTTCTCGGACTCGGTGGTGGTCGGCGACTCGCCGGTGGTGCCGGAGATGGCGAGGAGATCGACGCCGCCGTCGATCAGGCGGGCGGCCAGCGCGACACCGGCATCGACGTCGAGCTTGCCTTCGGCGGTAAAGGGGGTCACCATCGCGACACCTACTGTGCCGGACGCGCGCAGCTCGGTTCGCGTCGATTCACCGTTCGTCATAGTCAGAAAGGCTACAGCGTCGCTGGAACGGGATTTGCACCGTTATACCCGAACCGCGCCCGCTGCGATGGCGATTCGTGTCAAGCGCCCGATTCTGGCGTCAAAAGTTTCCTTGAATGACGTCAGTGGTGACGCCACACTGGTGTCATGGATCTCAACAAATACACCGCTCAGCTGCGCGAGAACCTGATCGCCGCCGCGGCCCTGGGCGATGAGAAAACCCAAGCCACCGCCGCCGCCCTGGCCGCCGCGACCGAGAATTCCGCGCGGCTGGTGTTGCTGGCCGCACTCTCCGAGCTCGCCGCCGAGGTGAGCGCCACCCTGCCCGACCGCACGGTCCACGTCTCGGTCGACGGCACCGACGCCCACGTCGATGTCCGCAAGTCCGCGGCCGCCGAGGAGCACCCCAGCTTCGAGGAGGTCACCGGCGACATCAGCCGTGTCACGCTGCGCCTGGTCGAGCAGATCAAGTCGCGCGCCGAAGAGGCCGCCGCACAGAGCGGGCAGTCGTTGAACTCGTGGCTTTCGACAACCGTCCAGTCCGCTCTGCGGGATCAGATGCGCAAGGGCGGCCCCGGCCGCTTCACCCCTCCGACCGGCACCACCGACGCGTAGCCGCCGCTGTCAGTCGGCGATGACCGTGACCTTGCCGTCGGTGTCGATCTCGGTGCGGCGGTCCTCGTCCGGGCCGGTCGCCAGGACGGTGGCCAGCACGTGACGGCCCAGCGGTAGCACGCGGACCGTGATCCGCCCGGCATTGATGGCGTCGAGTTCCTTTGTGGCGGCGTCGATCACGCGCTTGCGAACCCATTCGGGGACGCCCGCGAAACCGCCGTCGTCGAGCAGGATGACCTCCACGCCGCGACCACGCGCGCCGCGGGCCGCACCGCTGAGTTCGTCGGTGACCAGTTGCGGTGCGCGCAGACCGTCGCGGAGTTCGGCCTCGAGCAGGCGGCATTCCTCGCGTTCGGCGGCGGTGAGTTCCGCGCCCTCGGCGATGCGTTCCAGGATCGGGCGCGCCACCCGGTCGAGACGGGCGAGCTGGCGGGTGCGTTCGCTGTCGGCCGCGGCCATGGTCGCCTCGGCGGCCGCGCGCATCATGGCGTCCTCGCGCAGGACGCGCAGGGACCGCTGCATGGGACGCATCACCGCGGTGAACACGGAGATGGCGGTGATGGTGCCGATCGGCACCAGCGAACCGATCAGCGTGCTGGGCCGCAGGTGCCCGCCGATGAGCCCGATCACGACCAGCACGGCCGCGACGGCGGTGACGCCGACCCACGCCGTGCGAATTCGCCCGCGCAGCACCAGAACCGCGAGCACGTAGGAGGACGCGAAGGCCGACCAGACGGTGTCGTTCACGGCATGGTCGGGGGTGATCACCGTCAGCGCGGTGGCGAGCGGCGGCGCGGCGGCCGCATACAGGGCGACCGGGATCGGCAGCGGATCGACCGGGATCGCGGTGACCAGCGCGCCCGCGCTGAGCATGAGCACGAGACTGGCGAAGGCCGCCCACAAGGGCGCGTGCCCGAAGTTGCGCAGCATGTACAGCGCGATGACGGCTTCCAGGATCAGCAGGAACAGCCAGGCGGCACTGCCGCGCAGGCCGAGCAGATCGCGCAGCCCGAAGCGGGGATCCAGATCGAGCAGGCGTTCGTCAGCGGGAACCATCGCCACCCCACACCAGGGTCACGGTGGTGCCTTCTCCCGGTTGGGATTCCACGAAGGCCGAGCCGCCCGCGAGCTGGCGCATGCGACCCAGGATGCTCATGGAGATGCCGAGGCGGTCCGCGGAGACGGCCGCGAGGTCGAAACCCGCGCCGTTGTCACTGAAGGCGATGCGGATGCTGCCCGCGCTGACCGTGGCGGTGACCGTGCGGCGCACCTCCCGGCCCGGAACGGCCGCGTGGCGCAGGCTGTTTCGCACCGCCTCGGCGAGCGCGGCCGCGATGGTGCTGGCCGAGTGCACGGGCATGCGCAGGTCGTCGTAGCCGGGCCAGGTGCGGGTGGCGAACCGGACGCTCGGATTGATCTCCTGCACGGCGGCTCTCAGGAACAGCACCGCCGAACGGGCGTCGAGCAGATCGGGATCGCGGTCCTCGCCGCGGTATTCGTCGAGCTGTTCGAGGGTGCGTTCGGCTTGGCGTTGCAGCACATCGGAGGCGGTGCCGGCGCGCGAGGCTTCCAGCAGGGTCGAGAGCACCGCGTCGTGGGTGAGCGCGGCGAAGCGGGCGCGTTCACGATCGCGGGACTGCGCGGCGGCCTGGGCGGCGGCGCGGCGGCTGGCGATGGCGGATTCGCGGTCCACGCGGGCGGCGGCTCCGGTGGCGGCGGTGCCGCACCAGACGAACAGGGCCGAGAGTCCGACCGCGCGCAGGAAGTTCTCGGCCACATATTGAGTCGTGAACGCGGGCACCGTGTACAGCGACGCCGCCGCGGCCGACGTCGCGGCGACCAGCAGATAACCGACGGTGAGCCGGGTCTGCCAGGCCAGCACGGCCGCGGTCACCGCGAGCGGGGTCATCCGGTAGGGCCACACCGTGGTGGCGTCGATCGTGTGCAGGTGCAGCCCGAACGGGATCGTGGCCAGCGCGGCCAGGAAACTGACCGCCGCGCAACCGGATACGAACCGGATGGCGCGCGGCCCGGACACCGCGGCCACCACGCCGATCACCGGATACCAGCCGAACGCCAGCACCAGCGCGGTCACCGTCCACCACATGGGCGCGTAGCGGCCCTGTTCGGCGACCTCGGGCAGCTCGAAACCGCCGAAGATCATCCCGGCGATGCCGATCGAGATGCCCAGCCGCCGCATGATGCGGTCGTAGGCGGCGGTGGCCGGGTCCTCTTTCATGAGGAGGGTGCCGCGCACCCGCTGCGCGAAGGCCGCGATCGAGGGCAGCGGCCGGGGTGTGGCCGTGGATTCCAGGGTGCCCGAGGCGGTCATGTCCGCGGATTCCGTTCGGGGACAGGCAGCCACCCGTCCTCGACGGCCCGCTTGTAGAGGTCGGTCTTGGTGGGGGCCGGGCGGCCGGCGTCGGCGTACTTCTGGCGGATGCGGCCCAGATAGTCGTTCACCGTCTGCTCGGACAGCCCGGTCATGCGTGCCACCCGCGACGCCTTCTCCCCCGAGGCGTAGAGCTGCAGCACCTGCTGCTGGCGCGGGCTCAGCCCGACGTCCGACAGCTGCGGGTCGCCGTCGATGGCGGCGGCCCAGTCGGTGGTGACGACCTGCTCGCCGTGCGCGGCCCGGCGCACGGCCGCGACCACGGTCGGCATGTCCTCGGACTTGCGCACCACGCCGAGCACACCCTCGCGGGCGGCGGCCCGCACCAGGAACGGGTTGTCGGCGCCGGTGAACACCAGCACCTCGATGCCGCGCGCCCGCAGCGCGCGCACATTGTCCTCGGGCGCGGACCCGTCCGCGAGCCGCAGATCCAGCACCACCAGATCCAATCGCGGCCCCGCCGCGAGCAACTCGGCCACGGTCCCGGCCGTGATCACCAACTCCAAATCGGCCTCCGGCGCCAACATCGCCGACAGACCGATCGCCACCGATTCATGGTCCTCGACCAGCCCGATCCGGCGAATCCCCAACTCTTGCGCCTCCAAGGCGGCCGTCACCTCTTCCCACACTCCACGTTCGAGACGTCCTCACGGACATCCCCTCGAGTATGACGGTCCGACCACCAGGTGTGTCAGCCACCAGAATTCGGGGGAAGCTCCCGATCACCCCATGAGCCCGGCTGCCACCGTCGCCCCGAGCTCCCAGCAGCGCTCGATGTCCTGCTTCTCGGGCTTGCCCGAAATGATCACCGGCGCGGCCGCTTTCTCCCACCCCAGCCCGGTGGTCGCGCCGTCCACACTGCGCTCCGCGCCCTCGGTTCCCTGATTGCCGTGGATATAGAGGCCATAGGGCCGACCTCGGGTCGAGTCCAGACACGGGTAGTAGAAGGTGTCGAAGGCGTGCTTGAGGGCGCCGCTCATGTAGCCGAGGTTGGCCGGAGTGCCCAGCAGATAGCCGTCGGCCTCGAGCACGTCGCTCGCCGTCACGCCGAGTGCCGCGCGCCGGACCACCTCGACCCCTTCGATCTCGGGATCGGTGGCCCCGGCCAGCACCGCCTCGAACATCTCCTGCATGAACGGCGAGGGCGTGTGATGGATGATCAGCAGCTTCGGCACTCCCCGAGCCTAATTGGGGTGGGCGGCGCGGCCCGGGAATTGCGGGGAAGGACGATGTCGCGAACGCGCCCTGTGACCACGTTCACGATCATGGTTTAACCGCCGGTGGCATCGGGTGCCGGCGGGCCCGTGCCGGACCGCCGCCGTTTGCGGATCGTGAGCGTGGGTATCGATCTTTTCCATGCGAGATTCTATGGAATCGACCAGGACCGGCTTCCCGCTGCGGAGGTCGGTCGCCGCCAGCGCCATGGGCAATGCCACCGAATGGTTCGACTACGGGGTGTACGCCGCCACGGCCGGTTATCTCACGTCCGCGTTCTTCCCGGGCGAGCTGGGCACGCTCGGCACCATGCTGGGGTTCGCGATCTCGTTCGCGCTGCGGCCGCTGGGCGGGATGGTGTGGGGTCCGCTGGGCGACCGGATCGGCCGGAAAGCGGTGCTGGCCACCACGATCCTGCTCATGTCGGTGGCCACCGGCGCGATCGGGCTGTTGCCGACCCATGCCACGGCGGGGGTGCTCGCGCCGATCCTGCTGATCACGCTGCGGGTGGTGCAGGGTTTCTCCACCGGTGGTGAATACGGCGGCGCCGCAACCTATCTCGCGGAATGCGCACAGGACCGCAAGCGCGGATTCCTGGGCAGCTTCCTCGAATTCGGCACGCTCGCGGGGTTCGTGGGCGGGTCGGCGGTGGTGCTGGCCTGCCAGCTGGTGCTCGGCTCGGACGCCATGTACGCCGGGGGCTGGCGGATTCCGTTCCTGCTGGCCGTTCCGCTGGGTCTGACCGGTTGGTACCTGCGGGCCAAACTCGACGAATCCCCGGTGTTCACCGAACTCTGCGAGGGCGAGCGCACGCCGCCGGCCGGGCTGCGCGAGGTCCTCACCACCTATCGCCGCGAACTGCTCACCCTGATCGGCCTGGTGGTGGCCCTCAACGTGGTCAACTACACGCTGCTCACCTACCAGCCCACCTATCTGCAACACACCCTCGGCGTGGGCGAATCCACCACCACCGCAATGATGTTGATCGGTCAGCTGGTGATGATGGTGTCGCTGCCGTTCTTCGGCCGCCTCTCCGACCGGGTCGGCCGCCGCCCGCTGTGGCTGGTCTCGCTCCTCGGTCTCACCGTGTTCGCCGTACCGATGTACTGGCTGATGGGTCGCGGAATCGTCTGGGCGGTCCTCGGTTTCGTCATCCTGGGGCTGCTGTACGTGCCGCAGCTGTCGACCATCAGCTCGACCTTCCCGGCCATCTTCCCCACCCACGTGCGCTACGCGGGATTCGCCCTGGGCTACAACGTCTCCACCGCCGCCTTCGGCGGCACCGCCCCGCTGATCAACGAGGCCGTCATCGAGCACACCGGTTGGACCCTCTTCCCCGCCGTCTACATGGTGGCCGCCTCGCTGATCGGCCTGATCGCCTGCGCCTACCTGCGCGAGACCGCGGGAACCTCCCTGCACGGCACCGAGATCCCCGAAGCCGAGACCGACCGCGCCGATGAGCCGGTCCCGGTCGAAATTCCGGTGCGCGGTTCGGGGGCATGAGGCAGGTTTGGCCTATGTCCGACGATCAGATCGCCGCAGCCGGCCATCGCCCGCTCCCGCGGGTGCGCATCGTGCAGCTGAACCACCCGACCCTGCGGGCCCTCGCCGCGGGCGATCTGGTCGCCGCGAACGCGACCAGCCCGGTGCCGCTGACGGGGATGTTCGCGGGTCCCGAGTGGCGGTACACGTGGTCGCTGCGCACGGCCCAGGTCGAGCGGGAACCGGCCTGCGCCGAGTGGGTGACCGGGGTCATCTGGGACGAGCAGGCTCGGTGCGCGGTGGGCAGGGCGGGTTTCCACGGCCTCCCCGACGCCTCGGGCATGGTCGAGGTCGGATACGCCGTCGATCCGGCCTTCCGCCGCCGCGGTTACGCCCGCGCGGCACTGGAATTCATGCTGGACCGGGCCGCCGACGAGCCCGCGGTGAGTGTCGTCCGAGCCACCATCAGCCCCGGCAATCTCCCTTCGCGCCAACTGGTTTCGCACTACGGCTTCGTCGAAACCGGCGAGCAATGGGACGAGGTGGACGGCCTCGAAATCATCTACGAGGTCAGGCGGGCGGCATCAGGTCGCTTTCGCTGATGGTGTACGTCAGTGCGGGGTAGACGAATTCCGTCTCGTTGTTCTCGCGCCGACGCAGCTGGTAGAACTCGCGCCGCTGAGTTTCATCGGCCGGTACGAGTCGCTCGCCGTCCGGCAGGTACGGGTGTCCCTCGTGGAACCGGAGGAAGGTCTTCGACGTCCGGAAGGTCACGCCGAGCCATTCGTTCTCCGCCACCGGGACGGACGTGTCCAACACGATCTTGTGCTTCAGCCGCCGATTCGAAGCAACGGAGAACGCGACGATCCCGTTGTGGGCCAAGGGAATCTCGAACGTCTCGCCGGACTCCTTCGATTCGACCATCAGCTTCCGCGACGGAACCGTTTCGGGATTCCGATAGCAGGAGAAGACGGCGATGAAGGACTCGTCGGCCAGATCGAGGGCTTGATCCGAGTGACTGCCCATGGTGGCGTAGGCGTTCGTATAGCGCTCGATGAGGGCATTGTCGAAGTCGGCAGGGAGTTCCGCCAGCGCGCGAATCCGTCGCGCCAGGCGGTCGTGCACCGCCCGGAAGCGTTGGGCCGGACTGCCGTACCGGGTGGTGGTACGAACGAGCGGGACCAGACCCGCCTCGTCCGGCTTGGTCAGCGTGGCCCCTCTGCGACCCTTTCCCAGGTCCTCCAACACGGCTGACTCGGAGAGCTCCGCGAAGAAGTCCTCCTCGAACGGTAAAGCGTACGAGACGATCTCGTCCGAAATCCTAGGCTCGGGGCGCAAGGTAGTCCCCCGAGTTCATGCTGAAGGGAAAACGGTCCCCGTAGTCGATGAAGGAGGAGGTCCGGTTCTCCTCGGCGTACAGCCTGCGCAGCTCGTCCATGCCCTCCGGCGTGGGCGGCTCCAGTTCCACCAATTCCCCCGCCCGCTCGAGGAACGTCCGATCATCCTTGTGCACGGCTTCGGTTTTCGAGCAGCGCACGACATACCCCAGTCGGGTCGGCAGCAACTCGGCTTCCAGCATCGAGGGCCGGATCTCATGGGTGTACAGGCGATTGGTGGACAGCGGCATGAAGAAGACGGAGCCCGGATACAGCGTCAGACTGAATTGCGCGGGTAGCCCCGCCCGGTCGCGCTCTTCGACCGGATCCTTCAGTCGGAAGCGAAGACTGGTCAGGCCGCTGACACCCTTCACGCCGAAGTCGAAAGGGTCCTCGCTCAGGGGCTGCAGCTTCTCGAGCCCGTCGTAGAAGGTGCAGAAGGCCATGATCCCGTTGACGGGCATGTCCTTGGTCTTGTCGGCATGCGCGGAAATCTTGGCCTTCGCCTGCTTCCGCTCGACCGTGGCGTGCGTGTTGTGGTAGATCTGCGCGAGTACATGATTGAGCTCCGCGTGTCCGCGAAAGATGGTGGCGGCCGCACGATTCAACGCCTCGACAATGCTCGTGTCGGTCGCGCGAAAACCCTCCGTCGGTCCCGAGAGGTTCGTGGAACAGCGCAGCAGACGAAAACGCAACTCATCACCGACACGCGTAACGGGCGTCAAGTAGATCCCGCTGCGATGGGCGGTCCCGGGCTTGGTGGACTCGGTCAGCGATTGGAATTCGTGCTCGGCGCGAATTCGACCGAAGTGGTCGTCGCCGGGGTCGAAGAAGCGGCGGTAGTACACGCCGATCCCGTGCACACGGACGGGCACCTTGCCGAGCTCGGTCCGCGTCGCGGGATCGGGCGAATCATCGGCGACGATCCAGGCTTGTGTCGGCGACATCGAAGCGATATCCGTCATGCGTCCGGTGTGAAATGCGTGGCGAGCCGTTCGCACAGCGCAGCCAACTCGGCTTCATCGACGCACGGCCCTTCGCTCCAGGTGGTGAACCAGCGCACATCATCGGGAGTGCCGGGGAAGCGCACGAACACATGTTGATGGAAATGCGCGACGCTGATGCCCGTGATCGCCGAGAAGACGTACTCGGGCGACAATTCGGCGCGCAACGCCTCCGCCGCCCGCCGGACCGCCCACCCGACCGCAGCCCCTTCGGCATCGCTCAGATCAGCCAAGGTCGCTGCATGACGCACGGTTTCGACGAACAGGTACCCGGGCATCGGCACCCCTTCGGTGAGCGGACGGTGCGTCACCACCACCGACTCGTCGGCGTAGATCACCGGCCCGACCAGACGGCCCGTCCCACGATGCTTCTCACAGATCAGACATTCGTTCCCCACGTCGCGACAGTACCGGCTCGGCCCCCGATCCCACCGACCGTGCTGATGGCTAGCTGAAAATCCGCCGCCACCACGGGCGTTCGCCGAGTCGCGGACGGGGCGAGGCCGACGGCGCCGGAGGGCGGGCGGCTCGCTCGGCCGCACGGTCCGAGCGCCACGCAGCGACGATATCGTCGGTCTTCAGCGGGGCGATGGGAACATACGGCCCCGACGGCATGCGGAGCCATTGGACTATGCGGTCGTTGAGGTCGGTGACGAGGGCGCGGACTTCGTTCTCGGAGGTCAGGTCTCGGACGGTTTCCTGGATGCGTTCGCGTTCGCGGCGCAGCACGATCGATTCGGGGAGGAGGGCGTCGGCGGAGGCGCCCTCGCGTTTCAGATAGTTCCGGAGCCACCAGTTCTCGTCGGCGGCCCCGGGTGGGATGGGTTTGCCCGCGCCCTGCAGGTTGTCGAATTCGCCCCGCTCGGTTGCCTCGCGGACCTGCTTGTCGATCCACGATTCATAGGAGAGGCCGGGCGGTTTACGCTCGGTCATGACTCCGAGTTTACCTCGTCATTACCCTTGTTCGCGGGCTTCGGCGGTTTCGCGGGGATTGTCGACGGTGAGCGGTTCTTCGCCGAGTTCGGTACGGATTCGATGGTGCAGAAACGGATTCCACCTACGCTGGACCGCCGTGACCGATCACGAGCTACCCAAGCAGCCCTTCCTGATATGCCACGACTACGGCATGGGTGGGTTGTGGTGGTCGATCCACGCTCGTTCGGCCCGCGAGATCGCCGAAACCTTCGCCGAGACAACGGTGATCGTCGATCCGGAGCGGTTGACGAAGCTTCGGGGGTTCGGTTCGAAGGAGGTCGATATCGACGACCGAACCGACTCCGCACTCAACAGCCTGCGCGCACAGCGGGATTCCCAGCGCGCCCGGCCGGGTTTCGGAGTCATGGCGGATCGCGAGCTCCTGTTCACCCGACGGCGCTGGGATGGCGAGGACGGGGTTCCGGCCGCCGACTATCTGACCGAGATCATCGACGGGTATCGCACCCGCCAGGTCGAGGTCCGCGACACCGGTGAATCGGTCCGCACCGGCCTCGACGATTTCCTGTTCAATCCGCCGATCGACCTCTGGGATCCCGATCTGGCCGATCAGGAGATCCCCGCCGAGGAGTTCGAAACAGCCTGGAACAGTGCGGTTCCCGCGCCCGACGACTGGTACCTCTGGCGATGGCCCCTCACCGTTTCGGCCGGAGCGGATACGGGATGGTGGCGAGCAGGGCGGCCAGGGAGATTGCGATGAACAGGATCTGGTGGATGTGGTCCTTGGCCGGGGGCAGGTTCGACAGGAGGTGGGTCAGCCAGAAGACGGGATAGAACCAGAGTGCCCACCATGCCCAGGGGCGGCGTTCGCGAAAGGCGAAGACGGTGATCAGGAGGCCGAACAGACCGAGGCCGATGTTCGCCAGCGAGTCGGCCCGCCAGAGCAGCCGGTCGCCGCTCGGGGGCGCGATCAAGGTGACGAGACCGAACACGATGATCGCGATACCGATGGCGGCCAAGCCGATCCAGGCCAGGCGGAAGACCATGGGGCGGGTGTTCATGAGCCGGGGCGGGGGTAGTGGGCCAGTTGGGCGTGGCAGGCGGACCAGGCGGCCGGGGTCAGGTGCGGACGGACGCGGGTGAACAGGTCGTAGAGGGCAGCGCCGTGCCGGTTCGCCAGGTCGGTGTTGTGGGCCATGACGTCGAGCTCGTTGGCGACGGTGAGTTCCAGGAAGGCGCGGAAGTCCGCAGCGGCCGGTTCGAATTCGTGGCCCGTGAAGCGGTCGCGGAACCGGACGGGAGTGGCGTCGATCCGGGGGTAGACGGCGGCGCGATCGCAGGCCGCGTAGTCGTAGACGAGACCCTCGGCGTCCTTCCCGACCAGGTCGACAACCGTTGCGCGATAGGGCAATTCGACGAGCCATCGGTCGAAACCGTCGGTGCCGTAGACCGCGTGGGCCAGACCCGCGAGCTGAAGGTCGGCGCCGTGCCCCCAGGACGCCAGGGTGTCGGCCACTCGGCCGAGGTGGGACAGCAGGGTGCCGCCGGGGTGGTCGATGGTGTCCGCGCCGCGATCCCGCAGGAACCGCTCGACGCGGGTCCTGCGGGCTGCGAGGGAATCGGGATCGTTCACCTGTCCAGTGTCGCTCCGGCACCCCCGGTGGCGGCAAGCCTCGAGGCCCGGCGCTGTTGGTTGCGCAGGACGAGGGAGGCGGCCGACGCCGTCAGCGAGAGTCCGGCCAGGGCCGCGAACGCGAGGTGGTAGGCCGCGGCCGGGGACCAGCCGAATGCCGCTGCGCGGGAGAGGATCACGGCCGCCAGGGCCACGCCGACCGCGCCGCCGACGCGCTGCATGATGTTCACGAAGGCCGTCGCGTCGGGCAGCTGCTCGCGGCGGACCGCCGCGTAGGCCGAGGACACCAGCGGCATGGCGCCGACGCCGGTCGCCATTCCGGCTACGAACAGCAGGAATTGGATGAGGATCCCGTTCGCGTCGGCGGGCAGGAAGGCCAGCGGCAGCACCGCGGCCGCGATGGCGAGGTTGCCGACCACCGCGACCCGGCCGCCGCCGAAGCGGTCGGTCAGGCGACCGCCCAAGGGCAGCATGACGATTCCGCCGACCCCGTAGCTGAGCAGATCCACGCCGGTGCGGATGAGCCCGGTGCCGTGCAGCACCTGGAAGTACAAAGGCAGCAGCACCATCACGCCGAACATCGCGCCACCGGCGAAGAAGCCGGCGGTGGTCGCGGCACGGAAGCCGGGGATGGCGAACAGCCGCACGTCCAGCAGCGGACGCTCACTGCGCAGTGCGCGAGTGAGGAATCCGGCCAGCCCGGCGAGCCCGAGCACCACGGGTAGCCACACCGACAGCGAGGTCACCGACCCCGTGGTTCCGATCTCGGACAGCCCGTAGACGACCGCGGACACCCCGCCGCCCGCGAGCACCACCCCGAGCACGTCGAGCCGCTGCATCGGCATCCCACTGGACTCCGGCAGATACCGCAGCCCCAGCGCCAAGCCGATCAGCCCGAACGGAATGTTGATCAGGAACAACCACTCCCAGCTCCAATGCGCCAGCATGAGCCCGCCGATGGTCGGCCCGATGGCGGGCGCACCCACCACCGCGATCCCGACCACGCCCATGACCCGGCCCATGCGCTGCGGCCCGGCCGCCTGCCCCAGGATGGTCTGCCCGGCCGGAATCATCAGCCCGGCAGCGAGCCCCTGCAGGACCCGCATGCCGATCAGCCAGCCCGCGGTCGGCGCGAAGGCGCAGGCGACCGAGGTGAGGGTGAACGCGACCAGCGCCCCCAGCCACAGCCGTGTCACGCCGACCCGCCGGGCGAGCCAGCCGCACACGGTCAGCGAGACGCCGAGCGCGAGCAGATAAGCGCTGGCCACCCACTGGATGGTGGCCAGCGAAGCCCCGAGATCGTTGCCGATGGTGCGCAGCCCGATGTTCACCAGCGAGGTGTCGAGCATGCCCATGACGGCCCCGAACACCACGACCCCGGCGGTTCGCCAGACATGCGCGGGGATCTTGTCGGAAGCGGTGGGGGCGGGAGCGGCGACGGGCACTCCCCCGATGCCGGATGTCTGTGTGTCCGAACGCATCTGCGTCATCGGACCTCTCCTTCAATAGTTGATGAGCAACTCAATCGCAGAGGCTACCAATGATTGAGCAACTCAACAATAGATATAATCAGCAGGTGACCGACGAACCGAGCGACGCACCCGTCTTCCACCCCGCCGGCCTGCTGCGATACCCGACCTACACGCTCGGGAAACTGCACAAGGCCATGCACACCCGGCTGAACACGAGCCTGCGCGAGCACTGGGTGCTGACCTACCTCGCCGAGCGCAACGAGATCTCCCAGCAGGAGATGGCCAATGCCATGGAGATCGACCGCAGCGAGGTCGTCCGGCTCATCGACAGCCTGGAGAAGGCCGGGTTGGTCACCCGCAATCGCGATCCGGAGGACCGCCGGAAATACCGCTTGGCTATCACTGCGGCGGGCAATCGACTGCGCGAGGAGGTCGACGCGCAGATCCGCGAACAGACCGACATCCTGCTCGCCCGCCTCACCCCGGCGGAACGCGAAACCCTGCACCGGCTTTCGCTCAAGGCCCTCGGCTACGACGCCGACGAGATTTGACCCACAGGGCCTCCGTAATCGGACACACAATCGGCCCCAACCAGTCGCGGCGCAAGAACCCGATCGGCGAAGGGCTAGGGTTGAGCCCGTGCCATCTCGCCCCCGCCTACCCCGCCTGCCCCAGCTCAACCCGCCTCTGGACGCCCGCCGCGGCTACTCCCAGCAGGAGATTCTCGGCGAACTACGCCGGATGATCCTGGAGGGAAACCTGCCACCGGGCACCGGCCTGCCGCTGGGCGAGATCGCACGCGCCTTCACCGTGAGCGCGATCCCGGTGCGCGAGTCGCTGCAGACGCTGATCGGCGAGGGCCTGGTCGAGCACCGCCCCAACTTCGGCTACCAGGTCACCATGCTGACCTCCGACGAGCTGCGCGAGCTGTACGTCGTGCGCGAACGCCTGGAGTCGGTGGCCATGGCCGCGGCCGTGCACAATGCCACCGAGGCCGACCATCAGCTGCTGCGCGAGATCCACGCCCGCCTCGAGCAGGCGGTGCTGACCGAGAACGCGGTCGCCTACCACCGCGAGACCCGCAACTTCCACCTCGCCCTGGTGCGCCCGTCGGGCATGCCGCGCGTGGTGCACATGCTCGAATACGCTTGGAACATCACCGAACCCGTGCAGCCCATGGTGCACGTGTCGACCATGGACCGGGTGGTGCTGCACGCCGACCACAGCAAGCAGCTGCAAGCCTTCCTCGCCAGGGATGCTGAAGCGTTGCTGGCGGCCAGCGAGGGGCATCACTCACGGCTGAACGGTGTTCTGGAACACCTGCCCACCGATACCGGTTTGTTCGCCGAACCCGCAGGTGAAGAAGATATATAACCCCTGAGCCAGGGGCTTTCGAACATATACGGTTCCAGCAACGCCGGAACTATTTCTGTTCGATAGCGTGGACCCATGCGGATCCGGGTCATCAATCCCAACACCACCGCCGCGATGACGGCACTCATCGGGGACAGCGCGCGTCTGGTCGCGGCCCCCGGCACGGTGATCGAGGCCGTCAACCCCGCGATGGGCCCGGTCTCCATCGAGAGCCACTACGACGAGGCGCTGGCCGTGCCCGGCCTGCTGGCCGAGATCGCGCGCGGCGAGGCCGAGGGCGTGGACGGCTATGTGATCGCCTGCTTCGGTGATCCGGGCCTGGACGCCGCGCGGGAACTGGCGCGCGGGCCGGTGATCGGCATCGCCGAGGCGGCCATGCAGTACGCGAGCCATCTGGGCCGCAAGTTCAGCGTGGTCACCACGCTGGGCCGCACTGCGGGCCGGGCTTGGGAACTGGCGGAACGCTATGGCATGGAACGCTTCTGCGCCGACGTGCACGCGTGCGAGATCCCGGTGCTCGAGCTCGAGGACCCCAAGGCCCGCGAGACCATCGCCGACGCCTGCCGCGACGCGGTGGCCGCCGACGGTTCCGACGCCGTCGTGCTCGGCTGCGCGGGCATGGCGGATCTGTGCGAATTCCTGACCGAAGAGGTCGGGGTACCCGTGGTCGACGGCGTCGCCGCCGCCACGCTGACCGTGCAATCGCTGGTCACCATGAAGTTGCGTAAGTCCGGCCGCGGGGAATTCGCGGCCCCACTACCGAAGAAGTACGTGGGATTGCTCGCCGATTTCGGCATCGAGGAGAGGGAGGCGCAGGCGTGACGCTGCCACCGGAGACATTGAACGGGATCGAATCCCGTTTGCAGGCTGTCGATTCGGAGCTGGCCCGGCTCTACCCGGGTGATCGGCCCGGCCAGCCGATTCACACCGCGTACGTGTCCGGCGCGGACGCCTCCGTCGACACCCCGCGCGAATGGGGTTCGGCCGCACTGGAACTCGCCGAGAAACAGCGCGAACTGCTGGTCGCGCTGGCCGGGGAAGACGTCGTGGCGCGGGTCTTCGAGACCCTGCGCGAGCGGCCCATCCAGGACCTGCGCTTCGATTTCGAGGACGGCTACGGCACCCGCGGCGACGAGATCGAGGACGCCGCCGCCCTCAACGCCGGTGCGGTGCTGAAAGCCCTTCCGGCCGAGGTCCGTTCGCGCGGTATCCGCACCAAGGGCCTGACCACCCTGGAGTGGGCGCGCGCCATCCGCACCCTGGAGAAGGTCCTCGAGGGCGCGGGCGGCGTGCCCGAGGGCTTCGTGTTCACCGTGCCCAAGATCCGCCACCTCGAGCAGGCCGATCTGACCGTGCGGGTGTGCGAGGCCATCGAGGCCGCCCACGGTCTGCCCGCCGGGTCGCTGCGGTTCGAGCTGCAGATCGAGTCCCCGCAGGCCATCATCGCCGCCGACGGCAGCTCCCCGGTGTCGCAGCTGATCCAGCGCTCTGCGGGACGCTGCACCGGATTGCACTACGGCACTTACGATTACAGCGCCGCACTGGGCATCGCGCCGAAGTTCCAGTCGCTCGAGCACCCGGTCGCCGACCACGCCAAGGCCGTCATGCAGGCCGCGGCCGCCACCACCGGCGTGTGGGTGTGCGACGGCTCCACCCAGGTGCTGCCCATCGGCACCGACGAAGAGGTGCGCGCTGCGGTGTCACGACACTTCCGCCTGGTCACCCGCTCGCTCGAGCGCGGCTACTACCAGGGCTGGGACATGGGCGCGGGCCACCTGGTCACCCGCTGGCTGGCCACCTTCGCCTTCTTCCGCGAGGGCCTGGGCGTCGCCGCCCCGCGCATCGGCCGCTACCTGGATCGCCAGGGCGGCGCGGTCATGGACGAGCCCGCCACCGCGCAGGCGCTCGCCACCGTGGTGCTGCGCGGATTGGAATGCGGCGCGTTCGATCCCGCCGACGTCACCGCCATCGCGCCCAAGGCCACCGTCGACGTGCTGCACCAACTGCGAGAAAGGAAGATCCCCGCGCTATGAGCGACGCTGATTTCACGCTGCTCCCCGACCTGGCCGTGCGCACCCTGGGCGGTGCCGTGCTGTGGGCCAATGACGAATCCTTCGCCGAGAAGGAGAACCTCATTCGCCCGCAGGCGGCCACGTACTCGCCTGCGACCTTCGGCCACAAGGGTCAGGAGTACGACGGCTGGGAAACCCGCCGCCGCCGCGGCGAGAACGGTGCTCACCCGGCCGGGGACGACTGCGATTCCGCCATCATCCGCCTGGGCGTGCCCGGCGTGATCAAGGGCGTGATCGTGGACACCGCCTGGTTCAAGGGCAACTACCCGCCCGAGATCACCGTGGAAGCCATTGCCGTGGAAGGCAATCCGTCGGTCGACGAACTCGTCGCCGCGCAGGGCTGGACCACCATCGTGGAGCGCGCCAAGGTCGCGGGCGACTCGAAGAACCCGTTCGCCGTGGACTCGGCCAAGCGCTGGACCCACGTGCGGCTGCGCATGTTCCCCGACGGCGGCATCGCGCGACTGCGCGTGCACGGCGTCGCCAAGCCGGACCTGGCGTGGCTGGAGTCGGGCCCGTTCGACCTGGCCGCGATCGAGAACGGCGGCCTGGTCGCCGACTGCTCGAACATCTTCTTCTCGCACCCCCAGAACATCCTCATGCCCGGCCGTGCCGCCAGCATGGGCGACGGCTGGGAGACCGCGCGCGGTCGTGACAAGACCACCAACGACTGGGTGCTGGTGCAGCTGGCCGCCGAGGGCGTCATCACCGCCGCGGAGATCGACACCTCCTACTTCCTGTTCAACAGCCCGGGCGCGGGCGCGCTGACCGGTATCCGCGCCGACGGCTCCGAGGTGGAGCTGCTGCCGCGGACCCGGCTGCAGCCCGACACCCGGCACCGCTTCCTCATCGATTCCGCCGAGGCGGTCGTGCGGGTGCGTTTCGACGCCTACCCCGATGGCGGCATGGCCCGCCTGCGACTGTTCGGCACCCTGACCGACGAAGCCCGGACGCGTCTGCGTGCCGAGCTGGAAAATGAACTGGCATGAGCGATTTCGACCTGAACTACCCGCGGGACATGGTGGGCTACGGCCCCAACCCGCCGCACCCGCACTGGCCCGGCGATGCGAACATCGCCGTCAACTTCGTGCTGAATTACGAAGAGGGCGGCGAGAACACCCCGCTCGACGGCGATCCGGGCTCCGAGACGTTCCTGACCCCGGACATCGTTCCGGCCGTGGCCTTCAAGAACCGGCACATGAGTGTCGAGACCATGTACGAGTACGGTTCGCGGGCCGGGCTCTGGCGGATCCTGCGGATGTTCGAACAGCGCGACATCCCGCTCACCATCTTCGGTGTGGCGCGGGCGCTCGAGCGCAATCCGGAGGCCGTGGCGGCGTTCAAGCGCCTGGGCTACGACATCTGCTCGCACGGGCTGCGCTGGTTCATCTACCAAGAGGTGGACAAGGAGACCGAGCGCGCGCACATGGAAGAAGCCGTGCGCATCATCACCAAGCTGTTCGGTGAAGCGCCGAAGGGCTGGTACACCGGCAAGGATTCGCCCAACACCCGCGAGCTGGTCGTGGAGCACGGCGGATTCGTCTACGACTCCGATTCCTACGCCGACGATCTGCCCTACTGGGTGAAGGTCGGCGACAAGGATCAGCTGGTGCTGCCGTACACGTTGGAAACCAACGACATGCGCTTCGCCTCCGCCGCCGGGTTCGCCAATGGCGAGGAGTTCTTCTCCTACCTCAAGGACGCCTTCGACGTGCTCTACGCCGAGGGTGCCGCGGGTGCGCCGAAGATGCTGTCGGTCGGCCTGCACTGCCGCATCATCGGCAAGCCGGCCCGCGCGAAGTCGCTGGAGCGCTTCCTCGACTACGTGCAGTCGCACGAGAAGGTGTGGCTGGCGCGGCGCATCGACATCGCCGAGCACTGGAAGTCGGTCCACCCGGCACCCTGAGTCCCGGCCCGTCATTCCGGCGCTTTGGGCCGGAATCCACTGTGGCCTGTGTGGATCCCGGCCAAAAGCATGCCGGGATGACGGATGGGGACGATGGGGACTTCCGTTCAATCGTCCCGAAATCCCTGAGGCCCGGAGTGATTGCGCGATCACTCCGGTAAGGGGAGGCCGGGAGCTCGTCTACGCGCCGCCTCTCGACCGGGCATCCACGCCGTCATCGGTGCCCGGGATACCCTCCTTGGCGCGCGGATCGAGGCGCTACCGGCCAACCACGAATGCGGCCCGGAACCATGAGGTTCCGGGCCGCATTTGTCTGCGCGGGACGCGATCTGCGTCCGTGCGGGGCGAAATCGCCTCAGAGCGTGCCGTTCTCGATGTCGGTCTTGACCGCGTCCTGCGAGGCGCGGTGCGCGGCCACGCCGTTGTCGGCGCTGAAGTCGATCAGGGCTTGATCGGCGATGAAGGTCAGGTGCTCGTTGACGGTGGTGGTGCCGTCGCCGTTGTCGGTGAAGGTGATCACCTGGTGCGTGGTGACATTCGGGACGTCCCAGCTGTCGGCGGTGTAGTAGTGCTCGTCCGGGTGCAGGCGCTGCTCGGCCTGGGTGTGGCCGGGGAAGGTGATCGGGCCCATCGGAATGTCTTCCAGCGCGGTGAAATCCGTGGTGTGGACGCCGTCCTCGTCGCAGGTGCGGTGGACGATGACGTCCTTGAGGAACGAGTGGCGGCCGATGCCGTTGCGGACATCGGTGTATACCGACCAGACGTGGTCGAGCGGGGCGCCGATGGTGACCGGCAGATCCACCTCGGTGACCGCGCGCCCGTCGGACGGATTCTGCTGCTCGGCCTCGTAGACCGACCAGCTGGCCTGCCATTCCAGCTTGTACCCGTTGTCGGACTCGACGCAGGACGGACCGGAATCCGCGCGCGCCACAGCCGATCCCGCCGCGGGTGACCCCATCGTCGCGCAGGCGACAGCCAGCGCATAACCCACCATGAACTTCACCCGGCGGACTTTACTCCGGCTAAGAGTTACCGGCCGGTTTGCGGGAAAGTTCCGGCTATCGTTTGCCCGCGCGCTCCCCGCGCTCCAATTCCACTGCGCGCTTCATCATTTCGCGCGCGCGGGAGCGGTCACCGGCGTAGTCATAGGCGCGGGCGGCGCGGTAGTTGGTGCGCCAGTTCTCCGGATCGGCCTCGAACTCCAGCTTGACCTGCTCGAAAAGCTCGTCCGCGGCGGCCTTCTCGATGCGGCCCGACGCGCGGCGCGGCAGCTGCGAGACATCCAGCTCACCGCCCTCGTCGTGCATGCGCTTCGCCAGATGCTGATGCGCGAAGGCGGCGCGGACACTGGTCGCGACCACCCACACGCCCAGCAGCGGCAGGATGAACACGCCGACGCCCAGCACCACGGCCGCGACCTTGCCCGAGGCGATCAGGCTGACCGCGATGCGGCCCAGCAGCACGAAGTAGAAGCCGAGGATCAGCACCAGGGCGGCGATGAAACCGACCCGCTTGTAGACCTCGCGAGTGTTGTCGTCGACGCTCACAGGTCGAGCAGCGGGTCGATGCCCACGGTCAGGCCGGGACGCAGCGGGGTCTTGCGGACACCGAGCAGCACGCCCGGCACGAACGAGGTGCGGTCCAGGGAGTCGTGGCGGATGGTCAGCGTCTCGCCCTGGGTGCCGAACAGCACCTCCTGGTGGGCGACCAGGCCCGCCAGGCGGATCGAGTGCACGCGCACGCCGTCCACGTCCGCGCCGCGCGCGCCCTCCAGCTCCTGGCTGGTGGCGTCGGGGCTGCGGCCCACACCGGCCTTCTCCCGCGCGGCGGCGATGAGGCTCGCGGTGCGGAAGGCGGTGCCCGACGGGGCGTCGGCCTTGTTCGGGTGATGCAGCTCGATGACCTCGACCGAGTCGAAGAAGCGCGCCGCCTGCTCGGCGAACCGCATGGACAGCACCGCGCCGATGGCGAAGTTCGGGGCGATCAGCACGCCGACCTCGGGCTTGGCGGCCAGCCAGCCCTTCACCTGGTCGAGGCGCTCGGCGTCGAAGCCGGTGGTGCCGACGACGGCGTGAATCCCGTTCTCCACCAGCCACTTCAGGTTCGGCATCACCACGTCGGGGTGGGTGAAGTCGACGACCACCTCGGTCCCGGCGGCGGTGAACGCCTCCAGCGAGTCGTCCTTGTCGACCTGCGCCACCAGCTCCAGATCCGCGGCCGCCTCGACACCCGCGCAGATCGCCTGCCCGACCTTGCCGCGCGCCCCGAGCACACCCACCCGGATCCGGTTCGTGGTCACCTGGTCTCCTTCACTAGCCCTATCTGGAATGGGTCGAGCCTATCGGGTCGGCGAAACGCCGAATCCGACGGCTGTCGGGGAGTGCGGGAGGGTTCCGGCGATCGGCTAGCACGCTGACCGGGGCTGGGATACATTTCCGTTGTCCCGCACCGGTTCCCGAGGTGCGGGTTGATCCAGGGGGAAGGCCACAGGTTCCGGTGCTGCACGTGGGGGAGGTTCTGGCCGGATACACCATCGAACGGGTGCTCGGTTCCGGCGGCATGGGCGGGGTGTATCTGGCCCGGCATCCGCGCATGAATCGCTTTGTCGCGCTGAAGGTTCTCAACGACGCCTTCGCCGCCGACGCCAAGGCGCGCATCCGGTTCGATCGCGAGGCGGCGCTGGCCATCGAGCTCGATCACCCCAATATCATTCCCGTCTACGACCGCAGCGGGCCCGAGGATCCGGCATTGTGGCTGGCCATGCGGCATATCGACGGGGGCGACGCGGCCTCGCTGCTGACCGGTGCGGGCGCGGGACTGCCGGTGGAGCAGACGCTGCGGCTGATCACCGACGCGGCGCACGCGCTGGACTACGCGCACAGCAGGGGCGTGCTGCATCGCGACGTCAAGCCGGCGAACCTGCTCATCGAGCACGATCTGCGGGTCGGGGAACGGGCGCTGCTCACCGATTTCGGGATCGCCCGCACGCTCGATGACACCGCGACGCACTCGGGGGTGCTCGCCTCGCTCGCGTATACCGCTCCCGAGCGATTCACCGACCGGCCGCCGACCGATCATCGGGCCGATATCTATTCGCTGGGCTGCACGCTGTATCAGTTGCTGACCGGGGAGCCGCCGTTTCCGCGCACCGGGCAGGCGGCGGTGATCGCGGCGCATCTCAATGATCCGGTGCCGTCGGCCAGCGGGCGGCGACGTGATCTACCGACCGGTCTCGATGAAGTGATCGCCGTCGCCATGGCCAAGAATCCGGACGGACGCTATCGGACGTGCGGCGATCTGGCCGCGGCGGCGCGGGAGGCGGTCGCCGCGCGGACGGCCGCGCGGGCGCGGCGACGGGTCACGTCGGTGCCGACCGCCACGCCGGAGAAGGCCCCGGCGGGAGCGACGACCTCGCCGATACGACCGACCGCTTCCGCACCGAAGCCGGTGGTCCCGAAGCCCGGCCACGGTGACCGGCTGATGAGTCGCCGCCGCCTGCTGATCGGCGGCGCGGTGGCAGTCCCGGTCACGGCCGCCGCGGTCACCGGGGTCATCGCCCTGGTCGGCTCCGGCGATCGGCCGGCCGGCCGCGGATCGGCGGCGACCTCCGACGATGTGCTCACCGGCCACACCGACCAGATCCGGGCGCTCGCGTTCAGCCCCGACGGCACGTCCCTCGCGTCGGGAAGCCTGGACCGCACGGTGCGGCTGTGGGACGTTCGCTCCCGCCGACCCGACGGAGAACCACTCGACACCGGGCACGCCGTTCAGTCGCTGAGCTTCAGCCCCGACGGGCTCCTCCTCGCCACCGCGGGCGGAGCCAGGGGCGACTGGGCAACCCAGCTCTGGGACATCCATACCCGCCAACTCGACGGACGACTACTGGACCCGGGCACGGCCACCAGCATCGACGCCACCGCCTTCAGCCCGGACGGCACGCTGCTGGCCGTCGCCCGCAATGCCCCCGGCGGACTCGGTGCGCAACTATGGAACGTTCGCACCCAACAGCTCGACGGCCCGCAACTCGACACCGGAATCGCGGTCTCCGCCATGGCATTCAGCCCCGACGGCGCCCTCGTCGCCACCGGAGTCGGCTCCGGAACCGGCAGCACCGTCAAACTCTGGAACGTCAACTCGCGCCGATACCTCCCCACCGACCTCACCGGGCACGTCGACAAGGTGGTCTCCATCGCCTTCAGCCCCGACGGCACCCTGCTGGCCACCGGCAGCCTCGACACCACCGTCCGCCTCTGGGACGTCCGCACCCACCTCCCCGCGGGCGTCCTGATCGGTCACGTGGGCACCGTCTTCTCCGTCGGCTTCACCCCCGACGGCACCCGCGTAGCCTCCGGCGGCATGGACAAAACCGTCCGCCTCTGGGACGTCAACTCCCACACCAGAATCGGCCAGCCCCTCCAGGGCCACACCGACCAAATCTCCGCCGTGCGCTTCAGTCCCGACGGCACCCTCCTCGCCAGCGCCTCCTACGACCGCACCGTTCGTCTCTGGAATGTGAGCGCCACCCACTGATTCACCCCGCGCTTCGACGGCGGCGGGAGCCGGGTTCAATGAGCCGATCGATATCCGGGCTCAGTGGGATCCGAAGGAGGCGCTCGACGTGCGATTGCGGGTTCTGTCGTCCGTGCTGGTCGTGGCGCTCGCGGTGGTTGTCGGCGGTGCGGGCTGTGCGGGACGCGACACGCAGCCGGATCCGGGCCTCGCGTCGGTCGCCGCGCCGATGGGTTGGAACTCCTGGAATTCCGGAATCGCGTTGACGGAGAACACCATCCATGAAGTCATCGACGCGATGGTCAGCTCCGGAATGCGGGATGCGGGCTACCGCTACGTCGACCTGGATGCGGGATGGGCCGCGCCCGTGCGCGACGGCAACGGAAACCTGCAAACGGACCCGCAACGCTTTCCCCACGGCATCGCCGCACTCGCCGACTACGCACACCGGCAGGGCCTGTTTCTCGGCCTGTATTCCAGCCCCTTCAACGCCATCTGCGGACAGTCCCCCGCCACCGCCTCCCTCGGCCACGAGACCGCCGACGCCCGCACCTTTGCGAATTGGGGCGTGGACCTCCTCAAATACGATTGGTGCCGCACCGACGCGACCCTCGAATCACAGGTGCGGATCTTCACCGCCATGCGAGACGCCCTGCGCCACAGCGGCCGCCGAATCCTCTACAGCATCAACCCCAACAGCTCCGCCGACACCCACGCCGCCGCCGACTACGACTGGTCCACCGTCTCCGACATGACCCGCAACGCAGGCGACCTGATCCCCCTGTGGCACAACGACATCCTCGATACGCGAACCGGATCCTCCTCCACCGGAATGATTCTCGGTGTCACCGACCAGCTCGACGCCGCCGAACCGCTCGCCGCCCGATCCCGGCCGGGCTACTGGAACGATCCCGACATGCTGGTGGCCGGGCTGCAACTCACCGATTTCATCGGCGCTCACCTGGCCGGATATTCCGCCGACGCGCTGAGCGGCACTCTCGATGCGAGGCAGGTCCTCGAGCTCGAGTCGTCCTTCGACATCTCCCCCGCGGTCATCGCCGAGCTGCGTGACCCGGGCCGCAATCTCACCCTCGACGAGCAGCGTTCGCATTTCGCCCTGTGGGCCATGCTCGCCGCGCCGCTCATCGCCGGGAACGACGTGCGCGCCATGTCGGAGGAGACCCGCGCACTGCTGACCAATACCGAGGTCATCGCCGTGGACCAGGACCCGGCCGTGGTGCAGGCCACCCGACTGCACGGTGATCGCCGGATTCTGCGTAAACCGCTGGCCGACGGCTCGCTCGCGCTCGCCTTGTTCAATTTCGGCAACACCCCGACCTCCATCGAAACCACAGCCGCCGCAGCCGGACTGCAACAGCACTCCTGCTATACGGTCCGCGACCTGTGGACCCACACCACCCGCACGACGGACGGCCCCCTCACCGCGCCCGGCATCCCCGCCCACGCCGTGGTCATGCTGAAGATCACCCCCACCTGCCAGCCGACCTGACCCGATCCAGCCACAGCCTCAACAGGTTCGGAGTTGCAGGCTGTCGAGGATGCGTTCATATTGCCAGGGAACTGCCAGCGGGCCGGGGAAGGGTGGGGTCATGGCTTCGAGAACGTGGTTCGTTACCGGGACGTCTACCGGGTTTGGGCGGGAGTTGACCGAACAGCTGTTGCGGCGTGGGGATCGGGTGTGTGCGACCGTGCGGACGCGGGCGGTGATGGATGACCTCGTCGCGGAGTATGGGGCGGCGTTGATGGTGTGGGAGCTCGATGTCACCGATACGCCCGGGGTGCGGCGGGTTGTGGGAGATGCGTTCGCCAGGGCGGGGCGCGTTGACGTGGTGGTGAGTAATGCGGGGTATGCGTTGTTCGGGGCAGCCGAGGAGGTAAGCGATGCGCAGATCAGGGCGCAGATCGATACCAATCTGGTGGGGTCGATTCAGGTTGCGCGGGCGGTGATTCCGCATCTGCGGGGGCAGGGCGGGGGGCGGTTGATGCAGATCTCGAGTATGGGTGGGCAGATCGCGTATCCGAATCTGAGCCTGTACCACGCCACCAAGTGGGGGATCGAAGGGTTCTTCGAGGCGGTGACGGCGGAGGTGGCGCCGTTCGGGATCCAGGTGACGCTGGTCGAACCGGGGAGTGCGCGCACGGATTTCGCGGTGCGCAGTGCGATTTCGGGGCAGCCGCTGGAGATCTATGAGCAGACGCCGGTGGGGGCGATGCGGCGGGCCGCGGCCGCCGGGGAGTTTCCGATCCCCGGTGATCCGGGGAAGATGGCGGCCGCGATCATCGAGACCGCCGATGCGCCGATCGCGCCGCATCGGCTCACGCTCGGCAGTGATGCCTACAGTGAGATCGGAACCGCGCTGCGCGACCGGCTCGAGCAGCTGGAAGCCCAGAAGGATCTCGCGCTGTCGACGGATGTGAGCGACTGAGAAGCGAAGCGGTCAGTCGAAGAGGATTACCTGGCGGAGGGCGTGGCCTGCGGCCAGTTCGTCCATGGCCTCGTTGATGTCTTCGAGGCGGATGCGGGAGGAGACGAGGCGTTCGACGGGGAGTTTGCCCTCGCGCCACATGCGGACGAATTCGGGGATGTCCCGGGAGGGGACGGCGGAGCCCAGGTAGCTGCCGATGATGGCTCGGCCCTGGGCGACCAGGGCCAAGGGGGAGATGGAGGCGCGGGCGTCGGGGGCGGGGAGGCCGACGGTGACGGTGGTGCCGCCGGGGGCGGTTGCGGCTACGGCGGTTTCGAAGGCTCGGATATTGCCTGCGGCCTCGATGACGCATTCGGCCTGGATGTTCTCGGTGGCGATTTCCTGCGGGGTATAGGCGGCGGTCGCACCCAGTTCGGTGGCGATCTTCAGCTTTTCGGGGACGGTGTCGACGGCGATGACCTCGCGGTCGGTGCCTGCGCGCAGGGCGGCGGCGACCAGTACGGCGGCCATGCCGACGCCGCCGAGGCCGACGACCATGATGCGGTCCGTGGGGCCGGGCTTCGCCGAATTCAGCAGGGCCCCACCGCCGGTCAGGACGGCGCAGCCGAGGACGGCCGCCACCTCCGGCGGCACGTCGTCGTCGACCGGCACCACCGAGCGGCGGTCCACCACCGCGTGCGTGGCGAAGGCCGAAACACCCAGGTGGTGGTGGACTTCCGCGCCGTCGCGCAGCAATCGCCGTCCGCCGGAAAGCAATTCGCCCGCATTGTTGGCGAGGCTGCCGGGTTCGCAGGGTGTGCGTCCGTCGGTGGCGCAGCCCGCGCACGCCCCGCAACGCGGCAGGAAGGTCATGATCACGCGCTGCCCGACCTGGATATCGGTCTCGCCCGCCCCGACCGCTTCGACGCGCCCGGACGCCTCGTGCCCGAGCAGCATGGGCACCGGCCGCACCCGATTGCCGTCGACCACCGACAGATCCGAATGGCACAGCCCGGCCGCCTCGATCCGCACCAGTAGCTCGCCGGGAGCGGGTTCACCCAGCTCCAGCTCGGAAATAGTGATCGGCTTCGACTCCGCGAACGGCGTCTCCGCTCCGATGCGCTCCAGCACGGCCCCACGAATCCTCATGGGCCAGACGGTACTCCCACTCGCACCCGAGGCGGCGGCGAACCTTCCCAGACAGCTAGATATCTGCTTCGATGGGTTACGGACAGGCCGCCCGATCGGAGCACCCATGAGCACCTCACTGACCACCGGCAATCGCGCCTTCAACCACGTGGTGACACAGTTCTTCGGAAACGTCGCCCGCGCCTACGACACCGCCGCCCTGCAACAGGTCGTCTACCGTCCCCCGCAGGATCAGGTGCTCTCCGAACTGCGCCGGGCGAAATCCCGCCGCATCGCCGATATCGGTTGCGGCACCGGCATTCTCACCTCCCGCATCCAGCGCGAACTGCGCCCGGAGGCGGTGTACGGCGTGGACGCCTCCACCGGCATGCTGGCCCAGGCCCGCGCCCGCTCCACGGAGGTGCAGTGGCGGCAGGCCGCCGCCGAGCACCTGCCCTTCACCGACGGCGAGCTGGACGCGGTGGTCTCCACCAGCGCCTTCCACTTCTTCGATCATCCGGTCGCGCTGCGCGAATTCCATCGGGTGCTCGTGCCCGGCGGCCTGGTGGCGATCGCGACCATGCATCCCTCCGGCCCGACCTCGCGCCCGATTCAGCGGCTCACCCGCAGCCCGCTGTTCCCCGCGCACGCGCCGTCGCCGCGCGAGACCCGGAAGCTGCTGGAGGAGGCCGGTTTCGAGGTCGTCGACCAGCGCAAGATCACCCGCCCGCTCCCCTCCTGGCTGATCCCGGACGTCATCACCGTCGGCCGCAGCCGCTGATCACTTCCCCGGATTGTCGCTGCCGCGGAAGCAGACGGTGAGCTGGAGTTTGCTCCAGACCACCCACACGGCTCCGCGGCCGTCGCGCGGACAGGCCGCACCCGAGGTGTCGTGCTCGAGCACCGCGGTGGCCTGCACGATGTGCTCGCCGGGCGTGCCGCAGGCGACCTTCGACGGCACATCCATGTTCGTGGTGTCGTAGCAGACGCCCGTGCGCCAGTCGAAGGTCATACACAGGTGATAGCGGACCTTGCCGGTCCGATCGTGCGGGGCCGACTCCAGCGTGTAGAGCGGATCGCTGCACGGATCCGGCCCGATCTGCAGCACACGGTAATTCGCGTCCACCGAATTGCAGTCCGAGGGCTCCGGGGAGCCGGGCCGCCAGGTCGGCGCGCCGGAGGCGTCCTTGGCCGCCTCGATCGGCACCTCGACGCAGTCGCCCACCTTCAGCGCCGCCATGGGATCGGCCCGCGGTTTCGCGGCGGTCGTGGTGGGCTGGCCCGCCTGCACCAGCTGCGGCGGCGCCGCGACGGGCTGCCCCGCGACGGTGTCATGGTGCAGGAACGGCAGATTCGAGGCCACCGCGGCATAGACCAGCACCCAGCCGGTGACGGCCAGAGCCGAGATCACTCCCCGCCGGCGCGCCCCGACCCGCGGTGTACGGCCACTGAAATCCGCCATCGCACGGTTCTGCTGAGCGATCGCCCGCACACCGGCCACGGCCGCCACGGACAGCAGGATCACCGCCACCCCGACCACAACCCACACGCCGTGCGTCCCCTTCACAACCCCGACCTCGACCTGCAAGCTATCGCACCCGACGACAACCGGGCAATCCGAGCCGCTGCCCGCCCGCGCGGTGGAATGCTGGACACCGCCGGGGCATTCCGGCGAGAAATCCCTAACCGCAAAGGAATTTCCAGTGCTCACAACCGAATTCGTCACGGGCGCGCCCAGTTGGATCGACCTCGGCAGCCCCGAGCCGGGCGCGGCCGCCGCCTTCTACGCGGCCGTGTTCGGCTGGACCTACCAGTCCGCCGGACCCGACACCGGCGGCTACGGCATGTTCCAGCTCGACGGCAAGACCGTCGCGGGCCTCGGACCCCTCACCGAGGCGGGGGCGAACTCGGCCTGGACGGTGTACTTCCAGACCCCCGACGCCGACGCCACCGCCAAGGCCGCCGAGCAGGCCGGGGCCACCATTCGCACCGAGCCCTTCGATGTGATGGGCGCGGGCCGCATGGCCAACCTGACCGGACCGCTGGGCGCGCAGTTCGCGCTCTGGCAGCCGGGCGAATTCGCGGGCTTCGAGGCCGCGGGCACCCCCGGCGCGCTGGTATGGGTGGAACTGCACGTCTCGGACCCGGCGGCGGCCGCCGCGTTCTACCGGACCGTATTCGACTGGCGCACCGCCGACTCCGGCATGCCGGAAATGCCGTACACCATCCTGTCCACCGGCGAAGGCGATCAGCAGGCCGCGGAATTCGGCGGCATCGCACCGCTGCAGGAGGGCGAGACCGCGCACTGGCTGCCCTATTTCGCAGTCGAGGACGTCGACGACCGGGTGGCGGCGGCCATCGCTGCCTCCGGGACCGCCGTCGTGCCGGCGATGGACATCCCGACCGTCGGCCGTTTCGCCATTCTCGCCGACCCGTTCGGCGCGACCTTCGCGCTGCTGAAGCCGATCCCGCCCGCGTAGGCCGGTTCGTCATCCCGGCCCGGGTCACCCTCGTCGTTCCGGCGCGCTTCCCGACCGGGATCCACTCCCGCCAGAGGTGGATTCCGGCCGGATGCGCCCCCGAAGTGGGGAAGTCAGGCGACCGGGTCCTTGGCCGGTTCCGCCAGCGCAGGCGGCCACGGTGTCGGGGTGATGTTGGCGGGCTTGGTGTTCGGGCTGGCATTCCAGTCGAAGTGGACGCCGACCCACGCCTTGGGCGCTTCGAAGCTGATGGCGCGGGCGTCGAAGGAGGCCCGCCGGAAGGAGATGTCGCCGAAGAAGTCTCCCCCGGCGAAATTCACCGACCGCCCGGAGAAGACGGCATCGGCGAAGGACACCTTGCCGTGGTATTCGGTGCGGGCGAAGGAGACCTCCTGGGTGCGGCCGGTGCGCCAGCGCACCTGTGCGCCCAGTTGCGCGCAGTCGAAGGAGGCGGAATCGGTGTAGAACCGGGAGTCCGCGAAGGTGACTCGCGCGCCGCGGAATTCGGCCCCGGTGAAGGTCGCGCGCTCACCGTCGAAGACCGCCCGTTCGAAGGAGGTCAGTTCGGCGGCGAAGACGGCATTGGCGAAGCTGACCCGTTCGCCCGCGAAGGTGGTGCGGGTGAACGCGGTCCGCGCGCCCCGGAACTGCGCCCCCTCGAAGGTCACACCGCTGGCGAAGGTGGCCTCGGTGAAGGTGACCCCCGTGGCATCGTGGTCGGCCCGCCCGACCTCGGTGTGTGCGAAGACCGCCCGATCGAAACTGGCGGTGCTGCGGAAGATGGCCCCGCGGAAGGTCACTCGCTTGCCGAGGAAGCTCGACTTCTCGAAGCTGACCGTGCGGCCGCTGAGGAACATGGCGTTGGTGAAGCGGGTATTGCGCCCCGCGAAGACGGTGTACCGGAAGTCGGCGTCCTCGAACACCGCGTCGGAGAAGTCGAAATCGCAGGCGCACCACCGGGTTTCCGCCGAGGGCCGCAGGTGCTCGGCGATCACCCGGACGATGGTGTCGCGCACCTGCCGGTCGTTCTGCCGGTAGGTGTAGACCCGCTCCACGGCGGTCCCGTGATCCTCGATGCGCTGCGACTTCGAGACCAGATGGCTCGCGCCCTCCTCCGGCTGATACGGCAGCCGCAGATATCCGCACAGCACGTCCACGCACTGCTGCCGCCGCCAGCGGGCCGAGAACTCGTCGGCCACTCCGGCCATGGCGTAGACCCCGGCGATGCGCACCGCCACATCGGGATCGCCGAGCTGCCGGGCGGCGGCCCCGAAGACCTCGGCGAAGCGCCCGCGCTCGGTATCGCGCTGCCGCCGGTATGCCACCACCAGGGCGACCGCGCCGCCGACGCCAGCCGCCACCGCCAGTGAAATCCGGGTCAGGTCCAGCTGATTCGGCGTCTCGGCCTTGGCTCCGAGGTAGTGCCACAGCCCCCACCAGGTCAGGCCCGCGATGGCGAGCCCGCCCGCCACGGCCGCGAGCACCGACACCATGAGACCCGACCGATGTACCGTCCGGCTCACCACCCCACCGAACCTCCACCGCCGCATAGCCGAAGGATAGCGATACCGGCCCGGTCACGCATCGGATGCGGGTATTCGACCCGGACTTCGCGCGCTCGAATGCCCGCGTCCGGCAATCCGTTTCGCCCCGAATGCCGCGTCCGGCCGGTGACACACGGTCACTGGGCGGACGAGTATCAGGCTATTCGGGATGAATCAGGCAGCTTCGGCATTGCGGCGCAGTCCGATTCCCGCCGCGCCCAGGCAGGCCAGCGCCACCACGACCACGAACCACGGGAAGACCGCGCTCAGCCCCCAGGTGGTGGCAGCCCAGCCCGCGACCACCGTCGGGATCGCCATGGCCGAGTAGGCCAGCAGGTAGTAGGCCGACATGGTCTCGCCCCGCTTGTGTTGCGGCACAACATTGGACAGGTGCCGCAGCGACCCGCCGAAGCCCAGCCCGAACGTACCGCCCAGCGCGAATCCGGCCAGCAGCACCAGCACCCAGTTGTGGGTGTTCAGCGCCGGGATGGTGACCACCAGGGCGATCGCCATGCCGATGTCACCGGCGATGGCCGCGCGCCGCGCCGGGATCCCGCCCGCCACCGCCTGCGCCAGCGCGCCCGCGGTCGCCGTCGAGGCCACCACCGCGCCGCCGAAGACCAGATTGTGGATACCGGTCTTCGCCGAGGCCAGCGATGGATACAGCGACAGCAGCACCCCCAGCACCGACCAGGCCGCCATCACGCCCAGCGCCGAGAACCAGAAGTCACTGCGGATCTCCTGCGGCACAGCCGGTTTCGCAATGGTGATGCGCTGCTTCTTGCGCTCCCCGTGCGGCTCGCGCAGCACCAGCACACCCGCCGCGATCAGCGCGCACACCACGGTGATCACCACGTACGGCGTGCGCAGCGGATGCGGCGCGTACTGCGCCAGCACCGCCGACCCCAGAATCGCCACGGCCATACCGACATTGAAGGCGACGCCGGACAGCTGCCCCGACCGCGCGCCCTGCTGCGGCCGCAGATCCAGCAGCGCCGCCGCCCCCGCCACCACGGTCGCGCCGACCGCCGCACCGTGCAGCGCCCGCGCCAGCAGCAGCATGGCCACATTGTCGGCCAGCAGGAACACCACCAGCCCGACGATCATGGTCGCGAACGCGCCGAGCAGCACGGGCTTCCGCCCCACCACATCGGAGATGCGCCCGGACACCAGCACCGCCCCCAGTGCCGCCACGGCGTAGGCGGCGAAGACGAAAGTCGTTGTGAGCGGCGAGAAATGCCAGCTCTGCTGATAGATCCCGTACAGCGGCGCCGGCGCCCCGGACACACCCAGCGCCACGCCGCTGGCCGCGAGGATGAGCGTGTACGCCCAGGTCTGGCTGCCCTGTTCGGCTCGAGTCGCAACTGCCGTTGCCGATGCCATCGAACCCTCCATCAGGTAAGTTTGATTTGTATCGAACCCGACTCTACGGCAGGTTCGATGATTATCAAACTAGATGCGGAGTGAGGTGGATCATGCCCGACACCGACGCGAAGCCCGCGGTGGCCCCGCTGCCCGCGGTGCTCGGCGCACTACAGGACCCGGTTCGCCTCGAGGTGGTCCGGCGGCTCGCCAACGCGGGCACCCCGATGCGCTGCGGCCTGACCTACGAGGGCATCAGCAAGTCCACGGCCGCCCACCATTTCAAGATCCTGCGCGAGGCCGGCGTCACCGAGAAGGTGACCATCGACGGCAACACCCACCTGCGCCTGCGCACCGAAGAGCTGAACGCCGCGCTCCCGGGCCTCTTCGACGCGATCCTGACCGCCGCGAACGACGCCGCCAACAGCGCCACCCCGACGGACGATGAAACCCATATGCCACAGCGGTTCGTCAGCAATGACCAGTTCGCGGCAACATCACGCTCCACACCACACGTCACCCCGGAAGAGTTCCGACACGATCAGGACGCTGCGCACTAGTCCTATGGCGCTGCGGTCTCGACCCCCAGTCGCGCCCGCAGCACCTCGTTCTCGCGGCGCAACTGCTCGATCTCGGCGCTCAGCCGCTGCTGTTCCGCGGCGGCCGTGCGGCGCTCGAGCGCGATGGCCTCGTCGAGGCGTTCCTTGGTGAAGCGGGGACGAATGTACTTCACGCAGTTCCAGTTGTAAGCCTCGACCGTGATGATGATCGCGCGCTCGGTGATCTTCTTGATCGCGCCGTTGTAGGCGACGGCGACACGATCGACCAGCTCGGGGTCGTCGACGCGTTCGACCATGCGGGCACGGCCGTAGACCTTGAGGCGTTCACGCAGCGGATAGTCGATGAAGAACAAGGCCACGCGGTCGTTCTCGGTGAGATTGCCGACGGTGACGTACTGGCCGTTGCCGGTCAGGTCGGCGAAGGCGAGGGTGTGGTCGTCGAGGACCTGCACGAAACCCTTTGGGCCGCCGCGATGCTGGATGTAGGGCCAGCCGTCCGGGGTGGCGGTGCCGAGGAAGAACGAGTCGGCGGCGCGCACGAAACCCCGCTCGCGCAGCTCCAACGGCTGCGGCTCGTCGCGCCCGTTCTCGAGTTGCGCACCGTAGTCCCGGTAGCTGCCGACGAGCTTCTGACGCTCCCGCGCCGCCTCCGAGAAGGCGATCCGCGCATACCGATTCGACACAGCGCTCCCTTCCTCATCCCCTGCGACCGAACTTAACAGTACGGACGTACTGGATGCAGCACTGTGCGGCGATGATCACTACTGGGTCAGCGGCAACGACTTCCACCAGTCGACGATGCCGCCCGGAGCATTGGGGGTGCCGCGGGTGTAAAGCAGGAACTTCTCACGGTTGGGGTCATCGAAGAACGAGGTGGCGAAGGCCGTCGAGGGGATGTCGGCGTAGGCGTCGAAGCGATGGTTGGTGTACTGCTTCTTGCCGCAGTACTCCTTGAAGATCAGATCCTCGAAGGTGGTTCCGGCGGGGTGGATTCGACTGACCGCGGACCTGGCCATCGCACCGGAACCGTAGGCGAACACGATGTATTCGCGGACCTCGTGATCGGCCGAGTACTGGCAGTCCCAGGCGGCCGCCCAGCCCTCGAAGGCCCACGGCGGCTGAAAGTCCTTGGTGTCGTGATCCACCACCCGGCAGCTCGCGGCCGCGTACCCCGAGCCCAGTTCGGGCCGGACCGGCACCAATCCCGGGAAAGCCGCACTGATCTCGGCGATCTCGGGTGCGGGAGCCTTCGGCTTGGCGGTATTGGCCGACGGGGTGAGCAAGAAGATCCCCAGCCCCAGCGCGGCCGCCAGACACGCGCCCAGCAACACCACCGTGCGTAGCCCCACGAGCCATTTCCGTACCGGCGTCGAAGAATTCGACCTGGCGAGCATCGCGGCCTGATGCCGGTCGGTCGGCGGGCCGAACAGGGCCGGTATATCGGTCAGCCGCCCCGAGCGCAGCGCCACCGACGACTGCGCAGCTCGGCGCTGGGGGTGCGGCCCCGACTGGGACGGCCGCGCCGCCGCCGTCCCCCGCCGAGGAGCCGCGACCGGATTCGCCTTCCGCACAGCCTTTTCCGAGGTCTGGTCCCGGATCGAGATGGTCGCCGACCCGACCGGATCCCCGACCGTCAGCGCATGCCGGGCCGCCGCCGCGAATTCCAGGCACGACGGATATCGCTGCTCGGGATCCTTGGCCAGCGCCCGCGCCAGCACCGCGTCCAGCGCGGCGGGCAGCTCCGGCCGGATACCGGCCGCCCGTGGCGGTTTGTCGTACAGGTGGGCCTTGACGATGGCCCCGAGATCGGACGCCGGGAACAGCGGCACCCCGGTCAACAGCCGAAACAGCGTGCAGGCCAGCGAATATTGATCCGAGCGCGGCCCGACCGGCTGATTCTGCAGCTGTTCGGGCGCGGCGTAGGCCAGTGTCGCCATCACCGAGCCGGACCCGGTGAGCCGCCCGGTGTCCTCCTGTAAGCGCGCGATGCCGAAGTCGGTGAGCAGCACCCCCGCCTGCTGTTCGCGGGTCTCCCGGGCCAGCATGATGTTGGCGGGCTTGACATCTCGATGCAGCACCCCGACCCGATGCGCGTAGTCGAGAGCGTCCGCGGTGGCGGTGACGATCTCCACCGCCTGCTCGGGCGACATCTCCCCCATCGCCTCGGCCTCGACGCCGTCGACGTACTGCATGGCGATCCACAGCCGCCCGTCCTCGACACCGCGGTCGTAGACGGTCACCACGCCCGGATGATTCAGCCGCGCAGCCAGATCGGCCTCGCGCTCGAACCGCGCGTGAGTCTCACTGTCCCCGTGATACTCCGAGTTCAGCACCTTCAACGCGATCCAGCGCGGCAGCCGCGGGTGCCGAGCCAAGTACACGGACCCCATCCCGCCGCGCCCCAGCTCACGCTCGATGACATACCCGGCGAAGTTCTCACCTGGTCTGAGCACAATCCCCTCCCGTCCGGCGAGGAGATCATAGCCACAAACCGGCATACCCCACAGGGTGTACGCGGCTACTGTCGGGTAGCCGTCTCAGTCGGCGAGACGGGAAAACCGTTCCGTCTCACAGCAATCGGTCGACCAGCCCGTCGATGTAATCCGGAGTGAGCGGAACCAAGCCGAACAACACGCGGATGTACATCGGGGCCAGGATGTGGTCCAGCACGTCCAGCGCGTCGGGTGGGTCCTCGCCACGGTCGCGGGCGCGATCGAGCATGGACTGCAGTTGCCGCATCCGTTCGGCGAGGAGATCGTCACCGGCCCCCAGCCCCTGCGGACCGTTGCCCGACAGCGCGACGGCCAGGCGCACCACCGCCAATCCGTCGGGTCCGGTGATCTCGCGGGCCACCTGGGCCGCGTAGGTGCGCAGGTCACCGGCCAGGGTCCCGGTGTCGGGCATCGGCGAGCGCGCGTTGAGGCGGGCGAGTGCCACATCGGCGAGCAGCGATTCCAGGCTGCCCCACCGGCGGTAGATGCTGCTGTCGGCCACCCCCGCCCGGGCCGCGACCTCGCCGACGGTGAAGTTGCCGTAGCCGCGCTCACCGATCAGGTCGGTGACGGCCTGATGGACTACCGCGCCGACGCGGGCGCTGCGCCCGCCGGGCCGCCGGGCTCGCTGTTGCTCGTTCACGTCGGCCACCTTAACGCAGTCAGGGCTTGCGATTACGAGCGGCGTCCCCTACTCTCACTTAACGCAGCCACGGACTGCTTTAGTCGTCGGAGGGTTTCACCACCTGCGCGGACCGTGGCAGGCGCGAACAAAGATTGAGAGGAATCCCCTGACTACATCGCATGCGGCCGTAGGCAGTCGATCGAACCGGGCCGTGCTGCTCACGGTGACCTGCCTCGGCCAATTCATGGTTCTGCTCGACAACACGATCGTCGGAGCCGCGCTGCCGGACATGCAGCACCGGCTGCACACCGAGCTGACCGGTCTGCAATGGATCGTGGACGCGTACGTCCTGCTGGTGGCCATGCTGCTGCTGTCCGGCGGCATCCTCGCCGACCGGTTCGGACGCAAGCGGGTGTACCTGACCGGCGTGGTGGTCTTCACCGCCGCGTCACTGGTGTGCAGCCTCGCGCCCTCGCTCGGCTGGCTGATCGCGGGCCGGGTACTGCAGGGCATCGGGGCCGCGGCGCTGGCCCCCGCCTCACTGGCACTGCTCGCCGCCGCGTATCCCGTTCCGCAGGAACGCGTCAAGGCGATCGGACTGTGGGCCGGACTCAGCGGAATCGGTCTGGCGGCGGGCCCGGTGGCCGGCGGCGTGCTGACCGATGTCTTCGGCTGGCCCGCCATCTTCCTGGTGAATCTGCCCATCGGCGCGATCCTGCTGCTGGTCGGGCTGCGCAGCCTGGAGGAGACCCGCAATCCGAGCGCGCCCGCGATCGACGTCCCGGGGACGGTGCTGTCGATTCCGGGAGTGGGGACGCTGACCTACGGGCTGATCGAAGGCGGCGCGCGCGGTTGGACCTCGCCCGTGATCCTGGGCAGCTTCGCCGCCGCGGTAATCCTGCTCGCCGCCTTCGTCGCCGTCGAAGCGCGGCGGCCCGCACCGATGCTGCCGCTGCGACTGTTCGGTCAGCGGCTGTTCACCGTGTCCAACACCGCCATGATCGTGGTGGGTTTCGCGCTCATGGGCTCGTCGTTCTTCTTTTCGCAGTTCTTCGTCTACGTGCAGGGCAGCTCGATCCTGCGCGCCGGGCTGCAGACCCTGCCCACCTCGCTGGCCATGGTGGTCGTCAGCCCGTACGCGGGACGGCTCGCCGCCCGCTACGGGTTCCGGATCGTGGTCACCATCGGCTTGGCGTTGGCCGGTCTGGGACTGCTGGCGCTCGGCATGGTGCACGCCGACACCGGCTACGAGAACGTGTGGTGGCGGCTGGCAATCGCCGGAATCGGCTTCGCGCTGACCATGTCACCGCTGACGGGAGCCGCCATCCAGGCGGTCAGCCCGCAGGAGGGCGGTCTCGCCTCGGGCATCAGCAGCACCACCCGGCAGATCGGTGCGGTGCTCGGCGTGGCGGTGCTGGGAGCGATCGTCCGAGCCCGGCAATCGGGAGGCGCGTCGTTCGAGAACGGCCTCGACAGCGCCTTCGCCGCGGCCGGGGCGATCACCTTGGCGACCGCGGTGTTCACGGGCCTGTGGCTGACGAGGTCCACCTCCGTGGCGGACTCGGCCGCACACGGTACGGACGCGGCCACCATCGCGAACGAGGCATTCGCGAACAGCCACAACTAGAGAGATCACCGTTCGGCCCCCGACCATCACGGTCGGGGGCCGAACGGCGTCAGGGAACGAGACGACGGACCGCCGCCGGGAGGTCCCGGGTGCGCCGGTAGGGGCCCGCCACCGCCACGCCGAAGGGCCGCGCGAGCAGGCTCGCCGCGATCTTCGACACCTCGTCGGTGGTGACTTCGTCTATGCGAGCGAGGGTTTCGGAGACACTGCGGTGATTGCCGTAGCTCAGCTCCGAGCGGCCGATGCGGTTCATGCGGGAGCCGGAATCCTCGAGGCCGAGAACCAGACCACCGCGCAGCGAACCCTTCGCGCGGGCGCATTCCGCATCGGTGATGCCGTTGGCCGCCACCTCTTCGAGCACCCCGCGCGCCAAAGACGCGACGTGGCCCAGGTTTTCGGGCTGGCAGCCGATGTAGACCGAGAACGCGCCGGTGTCGGCGAAGGTGTCGACGCTCGAGTACACCGAGTACGCCAGACCGCGCTCCTCCCGGATGCGCTGGAACAGCCGCGAACTCAGCCCGCCGCCGAGCACGGTGTTGAGCACCGACAGCGGCCAGCGCTTCTCGCCCTCATGCCGGCCGAAAGCCCGGGTGCCGAACACCAGGTGCGCCTGCTCGCTGTCGCGCTGAATGCGCAGCAGTTCCGGATTGCCGCGCGGGCGGAACTTGCCCTCGCGCCGGGGCGCGGGCTCGCGGCCCGTCTCCAGCCGGTGCGCGAACGCCCGGTGCACCAGCTCGACCACGTGCTCGTGCTCGATATTGCCCGCGACCGCGACCACCATCCGGTCGGGCCGGTAGCGGCGCAGATGGAACGAGCGCAGCTGATGGGCCTGCATGTCCTCGATGGTCTCGACACTGCCGATCACCGGCCGCCCGATCGGATGGTCACCGAACAGCGCGGTCAGGAACGCGTCGCCGACCATGTCCTCGGGATCGTCGTCGCGCATGGAGATCTCCTCCAGCACCACTTGGCGTTCCACCGACACGTCGTCGGCCCGGCACAGGCCGTTGAGCACCACATCGGTGACCAGGTCCACCGCCAGCGGCAGATCCTCGTCGATGACGTGCGCGTAGTAGCAGGTCTGTTCCTTGGCGGTGAAGGCGTTGAGTTCACCGCCGACCGCGTCCATGGCCTGCGCGATGTCCAGCGCCGAGCGCGTGGGCGTGGCCTTGAACAGCAGGTGCTCGAGGAAGTGCGCGGCGCCGGCGACCGTCGGGCCCTCGTCGCGCGAGCCGACCCCGACCCACACGCCGATCGACGCCGACCGGACACCGGGCACATGCTCGGTGACCACGCGTAGCCCGCCGGGCAGCACGGTGCGCCGCACCCCGATATCGGTTGCGGGCGCTTGGTTCTGGGCCACCACGAGTGCAGAACCCCCCTGCTCCAGATTGCGGAGCAAGGGGGCGGTGTCTGTCGCGGTGCGCGCGGAACCCGCGCGCACCGCGGACTGCTTCTTCGTCACAGAGAAATAATTACTCTGCGGCGGCCTCGACCGCAGCCGAGGCTTCGGAGTTGTCCGAATCCTCGTCGATCGGCACCAGCGAGATCTTGCCGCGGTTGTCGATGTCGGCGATCTCGACGCGGATCTTGTCACCCACGTTGACCACATCCTCGACCTTGGCGACGCGCTTGCCGTTGCCCAGCTTCGAGATGTGGACCAGCCCGTCGCGGCCCGGGAGCAGCGACACGAACGCGCCGAAGGCGGTGGTCTTGACGACCGTGCCCAGGAAGCGCTCGCCGACCTTCGGCAGCTGCGGGTTCGCGATCGCGTTGATCGCGTCGATCGCGGCCTGCGCCGACGGGCCGTCGGTCGCACCGACGAACACGGTGCCGTCATCCTCGATGGAGATGTTGGCGCCGGTGTCCTCGGTGATCTGGTTGATCACCTTGCCCTTGGGTCCGATCACCTCGCCGATCTTGTCGACCGGGATCTTGATGGCGGTGACGCGAGGCGCGTAGGGGCTCATCTCGTCCGGGGTGTTGATGGCCTCGGCCATGACATCCAGGATCGTGTAGCGGGCGTCCTTGGCCTGGTTCAGCGCACCGGCCAGCACCTGCGACGGGATGCCGTCGAGCTTGGTGTCCAGCTGCAGCGCGGTGACGAACTCGCGGGTGCCGGCGACCTTGAAGTCCATGTCGCCGAAGGCATCCTCGGCGCCCAGGATGTCGGTGAGGGCCACATAGCGGACCTCGTCCTCACCCTTGTCGTTCTTCACGGTGTCCGACACCAGGCCCATGGCGATACCGGCGACCGGAGCCTTCAGCGGCACACCGGCGTTCAGCAGCGACAGGGTCGAGGCGCAGACCGAACCCATCGAGGTGGAACCGTTGGAGCCCAACGCCTCCGAGACCTGACGGATGGCGTAGGGGAACTCCTCCTGCGAGGGCAGCACCGGCATCAGCGCACGCTCGGCGAGCGCGCCGTGGCCGATCTCGCGACGCTTGGGCGAACCCACGCGGCCGGTCTCACCGGTGGAGAACGGCGGGAAGTTGTAGTGGTGCATGTAGCGCTTGGAGGTCTCCGGGCCGAGCGAGTCGACCTGCTGCGCCATCTTCACCATGTCCAGGGTGGTGACACCCAGGATCTGGGTCTCGCCGCGCTCGAACAGCGCCGAACCGTGGGCGCGGGGCACCACGGCGACCTCGGCGGACAGCGCGCGGATGTCGGCCAGGCCACGGCCGTCGATGCGGAAGCTGTCGGTCAGGATGCGCTGGCGCACCAGCTTCTTGGTGACCGAGCGGAAGGCAGCGCCCAGCTCCTTCTCGCGACCGGCGAAGGACTCGGCCAGCTCGGAGAGCACGGCCAGCTTGATCTCGTCGGTGCGCTCCTCGCGCTCCTGCTTGCCCGCGATGGACAGCGCCTCGTTCAGCTCGCGCTTGGCGGTGCCCTCGACGGCGTCGTAGGCGTCCTGCTGGTAGGGCAGGAAGATCGGGAACTCTTCGGTCGGCTTGGCGGCCAGGGCAGCCAGGTCGGCCTGCGCCTTGCACAGCCGCGCGATGAACGGCTTGGCGGCCTCGAGGCCCTCGGCCACAACGGTTTCCGTCGGAGCCGGAGCGCCGTCGGCGATCAGGGCGAGCACGTTGTCGGTGGCCTCGGCCTCGACCATCATGATCGCGACGTCACCCTCGACGACACGACCGGCGACGACCATGTCGAAGACCGCGCCCTCGAGCTGCTCGACGGTCGGGAACGCGACCCACTGGCCCTCGATCAGCGCGACGCGCACGCCGCCGACCGGACCGGAGAAGGGCAGGCCCGCGATCTGGGTGGACGCCGAGGCGGCGTTGATCGCGACCACGTCGTAGAGGTCCTTGGGATCCAGCGACATGACGGTCACCACGACCTGGATCTCGTTGCGCAGGCCGTCGACGAAGGACGGGCGCAGCGGCCGGTCGATCAGGCGGCAGGTCAGGATCGCGTCGGTGGAGGGGCGGCCCTCGCGGCGGAAGAACGAGCCGGGGATGCGGCCCGCGGCGTACATGCGCTCCTCGACGTCCACCGTCAGCGGGAAGAAGTCGAACTGGTCCTTGGGCTGCTTGGAGGCGGTGGTCGCCGACAGCAGCATGGTCTCGTCATCGAGGTAGGCGACCACGGAACCCGCGGCCTGCTTGGCCAGCCGGCCGGTCTCGAAACGGATGGTGCGAGTTCCGAACGCGCCGTTGTCGATCAGGGCGACGGACTCGAAAACGCCGGGCTCGACCTCGGCGGCGGAACTGGTCTGGGTGTCAGACATGTGTTTTATCTCAACCTCTCGTCTTTGCCGGGGTTCGCACATTCCTCTCGTGCGATCCGGCGCGGCCGTACCCGGCATGGGCGTGCACCGACCCTCGTGGTCAGCGGCACGCACACCCGGCCCTATCCCCCCTGGGATACGGCGACGCGGAGGCGGTCATCGATCGAAGCCCTCCGGGCGCGCAGGGTTCATCCTCTTGCTACGCCCCGAAAAGCCACTACCGAAGACCGACGCCACGCGGCGGGTGCATACGGCTCCTGTTGGCGTATACACGTCTCGACCTCCCCCTCGTGGGGAAATCGGACACATATACGAAAGGCCAACGAGGAGATTCTAAGCCTCCTCATTGGCCGGTTCGTCAACTACCTCCGCGTGCGAGGTGTGTCACCTCACATGCCGAGGGGTCTGCGACGTTGCTGGCAGAGAACGAAGTCTCCGAAATCAGCGACGCAGGCCCAGGCGCTCGATCAGCGAGCGGTAGCGGTTGATGTCCTTGGCCTGCAGGTACTTCGACAGGCGACGACGACGACCGATCAGCGCCAGCAGACCGTGGCGGGTGTGGTGGTCGTGCTTGTGCGTCTTCAGGTGCTCGGTGAGGTCCGCGATCCGCTTCGACAGCAGCGCGATCTGCGCCTCCGGGGAACCGGTGTCGGTCGGGTGGATCCGGTACTCGGCCAGAATGGCCTGCTTCTGCTCGGTGGTGAGAGCCACAGAATCTCCTTGTTTCAGTCCGCGCTCTGAATGACCCAACTCTCGGAACTCTCAGGGGCGAGCCCCTGAAACCCCATACGAGGGTTGGGCTGGGCGCCGCCGCGAACCGCAGCAAACCCGACGAGCCAGCCTACCGGAGTGGTCCGGCCAGCGGAAATCGGCCCCGGCGGGCCCTATTCGCCGGTCTGCTCGTCGAGCACCTTGCGGGCCTGGTCCACGTCCTTGCCGATGGCCTCGACCAGCTCGTCGATGGACTCGAACTTCCGCATGCCGCGCAGCTGTTCGACGAAGTCCACGGCCACGTGCCTGCCGTAGAGATCGGCGTCGAAATCGAGGATGTGCGGCTCGACCGTGCGATTGCGGCCGTCGAAGGTCGGGTTGGTGCCGACCGAGATCGCGGCCATGTGACGAGTGCCCGCGAGCGGGTCGCCGGGCTCGATCACGGTGAACCAGCCCGCGTAGACGCCGTCGGCGGGGATGGCGGCGTGCATGGTCGGGGCCACGTTGGCGGTCGGGAAGCCCAGGCCCTTGCCGCGGCCGTCGCCGTGCACGACCACGCCCTCGACGCGGTGCGGGCGGCCCAGCGCCTCGGCGGCCGCGGCCACATCGCCCTCGCCCAGGCAGCCGCGAATGTAGGTGGAGGAGAAGGTGACCGCGTGCTCGCCCAGCAGCTGCACGCCGTCGACGTCGAAGCCGTACTCGCGGCCCAGCTCGCGCATGGTGTCCACGGTGCCGGCGGCCTTCTGGCCGAAGGTGAAGTTGTCGCCCACCACGACCTCGGCCACGTGCAGCCGGTCGACCAGCAGTTCCTGGACGTACTCCTCGGGGGTGAGCTTCATGAACTCGCGGGTGAACGGCATCACCACGAACACGTCGATGCCGAGTTCCTCGACCAGTTCCGCGCGCCGATGCAGGGTGGACAGCTGCGACGGATGCGACCCGGGCCGCACCACGTCCAGCGGGTGCGGATCGAAGGTCATGAGCACCGACGGAACGCCGCGCACCGCAGCGGATTTCACCGCACGGCTGATGAGCTGGGCATGACCGCGGTGGACGCCGTCGAATACCCCGATGGTGAGGACACATCGGCCCCAGTCCGCGGGCATCTCCTCGAGGCTTCGCCATCTCTGCACACCGGAAGCCTACTGAAAGGGCGTCCCGCACAATATTCGGCGGTACGGAACTTCACGGCCGGAAGCACGCCCGTCACCGTGCGTTCACCGGTCCGCGATCACCCCGGAACGCGACCCTACGGGCCGGTAGCGCCCGCGAGCGCGCCGATGTGGGAAACCTCGACAGGTGTGCCTAAGCTCGAGTACGTGCCCGGAAAACGTGACATCGCTACCCGCCGCGAGCTGGCCGATCCGTCCGCACCTTCCGAACCTCACGGGACCACCGCCACCCGCCCGGCCAGCCTCGCGCCGGAGTTGTCGTCGGTGGCCCAGGACTATCTGAAAGTGATCTGGACCGCGCAGGAATGGTCGCCGCAGGAGAAGGTGTCGACCAAGCTGCTGGCGGAGAAGATCGGGGTTTCCGCGTCGACGGTGTCGGAGGCGGTGCGCAAGCTCGCCGACCAGGGGCTGGTCGAGCACGCGCGGTACGGGTCCATCACGCTCACCGAAGACGGCCGGCGCGCGGCCATCGCCATGGTGCGCCGGCATCGGCTCATCGAGACTTTCCTGGTCAACGAGCTCGGCTATGGCTGGGACGAGGTGCACGACGAGGCCGAGGTGCTCGAGCACGCGGTGTCGGAGACGTTGATGGAACGCATCGACGCCAAACTCGGCCACCCGGACCGGGATCCGCACGGCGACCCGATCCCGTCGGTGGACGGTGCGGTCCCCACTCCCCCGGCGCGGCAGCTCAGCGACTTCGACGCCGGTGAATCCGGCCGGGTGGCACGGATTTCCGACTCGGACCCGGCCATGCTGCGCTACTTCGATTCGCTCGGCATCGCTTTGGACACCCCGATCGCGGTGGTGGAGCGCCGCGACTTCGCGGGCACCATCGCGGTGCAGGTGCAGGAGCGCACCATCGACCTCGGCAGCATCGCCGCCGAGGCCATCTGGTTGAGCGAAGCGCACTAGCGCTCAGGCGCGGTTCTTCTCCGCCTCGAGCACGAGGTGGGCGATCTCATCGGCGAACGCGGAGAACAACTCTGGCGGCAGGCTGTGCCCGAGGCCCGGATAGGTGACCAGGCGGGCGCCCGGAATCGCGGCGGCGGTGGCCCGGCCGCCGCTGACGTCGATCATCGGATCGTCGAGCCCGTGGATCACCAGGGTCGGCACGCGCAAGGTCGCCAGCTTGGGCGTGCGATCGGTCTCCGAGGCCAGCACGGCCAGGAAGTGGCGCATCATGGCGGGCTGATCGATGCCCCGGTCCCAGGCGCGGCCCGCGCGGTCGGCCACGGCGGCTTCGTCGAACGCGAAGCCGGGTGAGGCGACCGTCCGCAGATTGCGCACCTGCCAGGCGATGTAGGTCTCCCGATCCTCGGGCCACGCTTCCGCTGACCCGAACAGGCCCGGTTTGGGTTGTCCCACAGCGGGATCGCCCGTCGTGGAGCACATGGAGGTCAGCGACCGCACTCGGTCCGGGTATTCGATGGCGATGGTCTGGCCGATCATTCCGCCCATGGACAATCCGACCAGATGTGCGCTGTCCACGCCGAGCTCGTCCAGCAGTCCGACGGTGTCGGCGGCCATGTCCGACAGGTTGTAGGCGGCCGAGGACACATCCCCGGCCATGGCCGCCGCGACGTCGGGTTCCGGCGCGTCCGATATGCGCGTCGACCGTCCGGCATCGCGGCTGTCAAACCGGATCACCCGCATCCCGCGTTCGACCAGTGCGGCACAGAACGGTTCGGGCCAGTGGATCATCTGAGCTGCCCCGCCCATGATCAGCAGCACCGGCGGATCGCCCGCCTCACCGAATTCCTCATACGCGATGTCGATGCGCGCCGGACCGACCCCGAATGCCATCCGCTCCGCCATGATTCCCCTTCCGTATACCGCTACGACCAGCGATTATCGATCCGCTACGGGGTCTTGCGGCAAGTCCCCCCACGCGATATACGTTGAAGTGGGGAGGAATTCAGACGAGCCGGTGCCCACCGTCCACATGCAGGATCGTGCCGGTAATGAACGGGTTGTGGATCACCGAAAGCACCGCCGCCGCAATATCTTCCGGCTTGCCGATGCGCCCCGCCGGAAGTTTCTCGGCCATCGCCCGCTGCCGCGCTTCGACGTCGTCCCAAGCCATCTTGTCCCAGATCGCCGTGTCCACCCAGCCCGGTGACACCACGTTCGCCCGGGTCGGCGCGAGCTCGACCGCCAGGGCGCGCGCCAAGCCCTCGAGCGCCGCGTTCGCCGTCGCCACCATGGCCCCGCCCGCCGCCGGACGGTAGGCGGCGATGCCCGACACGAAAGTGATCGAGCCGCCCGGGGTGAGCCGGGCGTACTTGGCCAGCAGCATCGACCCGACCACCTTGGTCTCCAGAAAGCCTCGACCGGCAGCGAAATCGAACTCGGCGATGGGCGCATAAGCACCCCCCGGATCCCCCGCCGTAGTGATCACATGATCGACCGTCCCCACCGTCTCGAACAACCACGCCACCTGCTCCTCATCGGCCACATCCGCCGCGACGGCACTCAACTTCCCTTCCCCGAGCTCCCGCACCGCATCGCCCAGCCGCTGCTCCGACCGCCCGACGATGACCACCTCATACCCTTCCCCCAAAAGCGAATCAGCAATCGCCTGCCCCATCCCGGAGCCCCCGCCCACAACCACCGCACGCCGCCCCTGCCCCACAAATCCGTTGTCTGTCATGCCATTCAGCAAACCCGCGGCCGTGAGCGCCGTCCACGACGCGCGCACGAAGGCACATGAGCCTGGACCTAACACCCCATGTGAGAGGGTGAGAAATCGTGACAGACCGTCGCTCGAAACGGCAGATCTGGATACTCATCGGCGCACTTACCGTCGTTACGGCCGCGGTTGTGGCGGTCGCGTCCGTCCGATCCTCGACCACGTCCGGCGGACAGTCGGAGACAACAGACAATGCCGGCTTCGGCGATATGGCGACCATCGATCCGTGCGGCTTCGCCACGGCCGACGCGGTCGTCGGCCCGAATTTCGATGTTCAGATACGTCCGCTCGATCTGCGGTCCTGCCAATTCGCCGTCCGATTACGGAACACCGATGACGGGGCCGTCCTCCTGTGGATGAACGTGAGCGACCATTTCGACATCACCCATTACCGCCGGGAGGGCCTGACCTTCAGAGACGAGGGGTCGATACACCACGCGTGGGGACCGTCCCAGATCGAGGGAGTCGCCGAGGCCGCCGGCGCGCTCGAACTGCTCTACCGGGACAACGGCACCGGCATCACCATCAGCGGGCAAGCCATCGGCTCGGCCTTCGACAACAACACGGGCAGACTCGCCGACGGCGTCAACGTTGCGGTTCTCACCGGGCAGGTTGCCGACGCGGCCGCCCGGACCTTGGCGATGGGACCGATCCGGCACCTGACCTATCCGGCGGATTCCGCTGCCTCCGTTGACCTTTGCAGCCACGCCACACAAGAATCCGTGCAGGCGGCGCTCGACTTCACCGGTGCCCGCCGATTCGATCTGGCACGGAATACATGTAAGTGGTCGGTGGAGGTCGGCGAGACGAATCCCTCGGTGCAGATCCGGGTGCGCTTGGAGCTCACCAGGAATCTCGGGGATTCGCTGTACCGGCCGATCACCACGATGGCCGGACGACCGACCGCCGTCTATCGCACGTCGATGCCCACCGCGTTTTCCTGCGTCGCTTCGACACGCGGGAAAACTTGGAACCACTGGCTCGGGTACCGCGAAATCGGGGACCCGCCAGGCGATCTCGATCGGACGTTGACCGAAGTCATCGAGCTGGCCGTCGACTGGCCCGCCGATTCGAGCCACACCGGCGATCAGGCCTGCCGGGCCGCCGAACGCATCGCGGCCGACGTTTGGCCGTCTCTGCCGTGAGGGTCAGTGCTCGCCCTTGATGACGAAGTAGGAGCCGCGGATGGTGCCGGCGAGTTTCGACTTCTGGCGGGCGAATTTGAAGGAGGCGAGTTCTTCGGGGACTTCCATGCCGTCGGAGAGTTTGAAGCCGACTGCGCGTTTGCCGGCGTCGGCGAGGGTGTACATGACGTTGATCGAGAGGCCGGACTGATAGAAGACGTAGGCCATTCGAATGCCTTCGACCTCGAATTCGGTGGCCTCGAGGGGTGGGGAGGCGATGACGATGGAGCGTTCGGACTCGAGGATTCCGCTCACCCAGGCGATGGTCGCCTTGGATTTACTCGCGGGCTCGACCGTGAAGACGTGGTCGTATTTGTTCTTGAAGTAGCGGGCCTCGTTGGCCCGCAGTCCGGCGAGCGCCGCGGCGACCGGCGACGATTCCAGTCCGACGGTCGACACATCGGTGAAGTCCACGACGTAGGTCATGTGCAACCCTAACTTCCGCTCACGGTCGGACCGGTCAGCGACGCTCCGCGGTGAAATCGCGCGCCAGCAGGAAGAAGGGGATGGCCGTGGCGATGCCGACCGAGAATGTGAGCACGAACGACGCTGCCCACCAGCGGACGATGCCGAGGCGGCGGGCCTCGGCCAGGGCCCAGACATGGAAGCCGATCACCACGAAGATGAGATCCACCATGGCGAAGCGGCCGGGCACCGTCTTGTAGATGTCGCCGACGAAGAAGTCGAGCGCCGACTTCGGTCCGTTGCGCCGCACATAGGGCAGGGCGATCGAGTTCTGAGTGATGAACGCGGCGATGAGGGTCGCGATCAGGGTCGGACGCCGCCAGGACTGGTCTGTAAGGGAGTCGGACATACCCTCAGAAGCTAGTAGACCGATTGGTGTATCACAATGGGTTGCCGTATCCGGCCGCTCAGCGCCCGAGTCGAATCGGCGTGCCCGGTAGGCTCGATTCGGCAGTTATACGAGCGAGCAGGAGGCGGGTCATCGAGGAGCGGGCAGTCGCGGCGAATCAGGTTCCCTCTGGGAACACGGAGTCGGCGCGCATACTCGGCAGAATTCTCCCCAACGGAGTGGCCGCGGCCGAGCTGACGGCGTACCCGGAGGACCTGAAACCCCACCCCGGCGAGGAACATCTGATCGCCCGCTCGGTGGAGAAGCGGCGGCGCGATTTCATCGGGGCGCGCTACTGCGCCCGGCAGGCGCTGGCCCAGCTGGGCGAGCCCGCGGTGGCGATCGGCAAGGGCGGTACCGGGGAACCGGTGTTCCCGCGCGGCATCGTCGGCAGCCTGACCCACTGCGACGGCTACCGGGCCGCCGCGCTCGGCCACAAACTGCGCTTCCGCTCCATCGGCATCGATGCCGAACCGCACGATCGGCTGCCGGACGGCGTGCTGGATTCGGTGAGCCTGCCGCCCGAACGCGAATGGCTCTCGACCGTGCGACCCGGCACCGGACTGCACCTGGACCGACTGCTGTTCTGCGCCAAGGAAGCCACCTACAAGGTGTGGTTCCCGCTGACCGGCAAGTGGCTGGGCTTCGAGGACGCGCACATCACCTTCACCGTGGACGAGGAGTCCGCGGGCGGCGGCTCGGGCACCTTCCACAGCGACCTGCTCGTCCCCGGCCCGGTGACCGATGGCGGCGCGCCGCTGACCTCGTTCGACGGCCGCTGGCTGATCAGCGACGGTCTCATCCTGACCGCGATCGTGGAGGGCTGATGGCGACGGAATCGGGTGTCACGCAGGCCGAGCGCGAGAATCGCCCGCGTCGCGAGAAGCTGCCGCCGCGGGTGGACGCGTTCGGCGGCCTGCTCATCGTCGACAAGGACGGCGGCTGGACCAGCCACGATGTGGTCGCCAAGTGCCGAGGTCTGTTGCGCACCAAGAAGGTCGGGCATGCGGGCACCCTGGACCCGATGGCCACCGGCGTGCTGGTGCTGGGCGCGGAGCGCGCCACCAAGCTGCTGGGTCAGCTCATCCTGACCACCAAGGCGTATACCGCCACGATCCGGCTGGGCCAGTCCACGATCACCGACGACGCCGAGGGCGAGGTGACCGCCACGACGGCGGCCGGGCATCTCACCGACGCCGAGATCGCCGCGCGCATCACCGAATTGACCGGCGACATCCAGCAGGTGCCGGCCACGGTCAGCGCCATCAAGATCAATGGTGAGCGCGCCTACGCCCGCGCCCGCGCCGGCGAGGAGGTGGAGCTGGCCGCCCGCCCCGTCACCGTGACCCGCTTCGAGGTGCTGGCGCGTCGCGATATCGACACCGGCACAACCCGGTTCGTGGATCTGGACGTCGAGGTGGAATGCTCCTCGGGCACCTACATCCGTGCTCTGGCTCGCGATCTCGGCGAAAAGCTGGGTGTCGGAGGCCATCTCACCGCGCTGCGCCGCACCCGGGTGGGCCCGTTCACCCTCGAACACGCCCGCACCCTGGATCAGCTGGCCGCGGCCGCCGAGGCCGACGAGCCGCTGCTGAGCCTGGATATCGACGCGGCCGTGCGCACCGCCTTCCCGGTGCGCGAGATCAGCGACGCCCAGGCCGGGGATCTCCGCAACGGCCGATGGTTGGAACCGATTGGTATGAAAGGCGTCTACGCGGCCGTCGACCCCGCGGGCCACGCCATCGCCCTGATCACGGAATCCGGCAAGCGCGCCTCCTCGATCCTGGTGATCCGGCCCGCCAATCTCTGACCCCGGACTGCCCCTGCTCTGACCCGGTGCCGCCCAATCGCTTACGCGGCGGCACCGGCGAGAGCACCATGGAAAGGTCGTCAAGCCGCCCGAGGAGGCGATCATGGCCACCGACCTCTCCCTCGAGTCCATGAAGCAGTTCGTCGCCGACCACTTCGAGGAATTCGTGAACCGGCGCAATGCCGCGGTCATCCACCGCAACATGACCCCGGACTTCCTCGACCACGACGGCCCCGGCGGTCAGCCCACCGACCTCACCGGCGACGAGAAGATGATGCTCGGCATGTACGAGGCGCTGCCGGACCTCCACGTCACCATCGTCGAGATGCTCGCCGAGGGCGACAAGGTCATGTGCCGCAACATCTGGTGCTGGACCGACCGCACCACCGGCCAACCCATGACCTTCCAGGGCTTCGTCCTGTGGCGCTTCCAGGGCCGCCGTATAGCCGAACGCTGGGCCACCGTCACCCAGCCCTCCCCGCACCCCGGCTGGGCATAAATCGCTGGAACCCCAAGGTCATCGGGCGTAGCGTCGAATCCCATCGACGCGGGGTAGCGCAGCTCGGCAGCGCAGTGGTCTCATACGCCAACGGTCGCGGGTTCGAATCCCGCCCCCGCTACCGACAGCGGCCCCGGGGACGACCTCCCCGGGGCCGCGACGGATTCGGTTGCCGGGCTTGAAATCCCAGCGCAACCCGGGCAGGTGACCGGCGGGGTTGTGGTGGGGGCGGCCGGGCCGCCTACAGTTCTAGGGGTGGAATTGCGGCAGTTGCGGTACTTCGTGGCGGTGGCGGAGGAGCTGCATTTTCGGCGGGCGGCGGAGCGGTTGTTCATCTCGACTCCGACGCTCAGCCAGCAGATCCGGACCATCGAGCGCGAGGTGGGCGGGCCACTGCTGATTCGGGGGAATCACGGGGTGGAGCTGACCGCGGCCGGTGAGGTGCTGTTGAAGACGGCGCGGAATGTGCTGGAGGCGGCCGAGATCGCGGTGCGCGAGACACGGGCGGTGGCGCAGCCGGGGAACGCGGTGTTCCGGCTGGGGATCGTCAACGGTGCGCCGCAATGGCTGCCCGGGCGGATCGAGGCGCTGTTGAAGGCGCGCCAGCCCGGGGTGAAGGTGTCGCTCACCACCGGCACCTCCGGCGATCAGGCGCGGCTGCTCGATCGCGACGAGGTGGATCTGGCGGTGCTGCGCCTGCCGGTGCGCCTGGCCGAGCACCTCACCTACACGCCGATCGCCGACGAGGAGCTCGGCATCGTCATGTCGCGGGAGAATCCCCTCGCGGCAGCGGGTTCGATCGAACCGGCCCGCATCGGCGACCACGAACTCATCATGTTCGCCCGTGACGCCGCACCCGAGGTGCACGACTCGGTGCTCGAGCAGTTGCGTGAGCGCGGCGCGGCGGTGGTGCTCAGCGACAGCGCCATGAGTCACGCGCAAATGCTCCAGCTACTCCCCCTGCGCCCCGAGGCGATCGGCGTCGGCTCCGCACGCACCGCCTCGACGCCCGGGCTGGTCTGGCGGCCGCTGCAGCCCCGCCCCCTGGTCATCACCTACGCCGCGGCCTGGCGTACCAATACCCGGAATCCGCTGCTGCACACCATGGTCGATGCCCTGTCCGGCGGACTGCGCCTGGCATCCGACTGAGGCTCGCACACCCTCGGGCCGAACGCCGCAACGCCCGGCCGAGCCCGGCCGGATACGGCGACAAGGGCAATGCCAGGACAGACGCCCGTGGCGGGCCGAGCCTCGCGGAACCAGTTCTACGGCACCGACACCGGGCGCAGGCAGCTCTCCAGCGGCAGGATGATGGAACAGAGGGCGGGCTTGCGGGTGGGGCGGTAGTCGGCGGGGACACCGCCCTGGGCGGTGATGGTTTTGAAGGCGGCGACGGCGTCGGTCGGGCGGCGGGTGAGGGTGGGGTCGCCCTTCACGTCGACGGTGTAGAGGCCGAATCGGGGTTCGTAGCTGCCCCATTCGTAGTTGTCGGTGAGGCTCCAGTAGTTGTAGCCCATCACGTCGATGCCGTCGGCCTTGGCCCGCTGCAGCCAGTAGACGGTGTCGCGCAGGTGGTCGGCGCGGTCGTAGCCGTCGGCACGGGGGGTCGCGTTGTCGGTGGGAAGCCCGTTCTCCACCACGTAGATCGGCAGCCCGGGGAACTTCTCGGTGTAGGTGCGCAGGTCGTAGTAGATGCCCTCGGGTTCGATGGCGTTCTTCCACAGTTCGTCGCCGAGCAGGGCCGGGCCGGGCAGATGGGTCAGCGAAGCGCCGTAATAGAAGTCGACGCCGATGTAGTCGAGCTTGCCGCGGATGCGGTCGGCGAACAGCATGTCGGTCAGGTCCTGCACGATCGGATACTGCGCGATATTGCTGGTGACCTTCGCGCCGGGCTGGCGCTGATGGATGTAGTCGTAGATGCCGTCGTGCGCCTGCACGAGCCGGTCGAACATGGGCAGCGCGTCGCCCAGCCCGATGTCACCGATCTTGATCGATTGCGCGACATAGCCCATCGGCTCGTTGATGGTCACCCACAGCGGGTCGTCGGAGGCGTAGCGGTCCACGACCCGGCGCATGTTGGTGAGCCAGTCCGAGACCATGCCCTGGTTCTTCCAGCCGCCGCGATCGGCCTCCCAGCCGGGGATCACCCAGTGGTCGAGAGTCAGCATCGGGCGCATGCCCGCAGCACGGATCTTCGCGATGACCTGATCGTAGAAGCGAAAGCCGTTCTCGTCCCAGGTATTCGGCTGCGGCTGCACCCGCGCCCATTCGATGCTGAGCCGGTACACCTTCAAGCCCATACCCGCCGCCAAATCGATGTCCTCGGCATACCGGTCGTAGAAGTCGACCGAATTCAGGTACGGGTCGTGCGCCTTCCCGGAATTCGCGTACCGGCTCCAATTGCTGTCGGGCGCATGGCCTTCGGACTGGAATCCGGCCATGGCCACGCCCCATAGGAAGTCCGGGCCGAGCGAGGGCACACTGGTCGGCGCGCCCGAACTGCCCGTCCCGGACCCGCTGGCACTGCCCGTGCCGGACCCGGTCCCGCTGCCCGATCCGGACCCGCTGGAGCTGCCGGACCCGTCGGCGATATCCAGAGGCGACGCGCTCACCACCGCGACCCCGCTCGCAGCGATGGCCAGTGCCGACAATATCGAGCACAGGATGCGTGTACGTCTCATCTCGGCGGAGTCTCCCAGGGCGATTCGGGTTGCGGCGCAGCGCCACTCGGCCGGGCGGCCACCGGAGACTCTACTGGTCACATGTCCAAAACGAGGCGATTTCTGTTAATCCGGACCATCCCGCCTGCTCGCGAGCCGTGGATCAGGCCAGACCGCGCCGGCGTTCGGCGGCCTCCTTCATCTTCTGGCCCGCCTCCCGCATCTCCGGGGTGATCTTGAAGTGGCCGCCCCACTCGTTGAGCTCGTCACCGTAGTCGGGGACCGGCAGGATCTGGCGCAGCAGCTTGTCCGGCAGGCCGCGACGCTGCCATTCGCGGGGGTAACCCAGGGAGACCTCCTCGAAGCGGACGCCGTCGTACCAGGTGGTGCGCGGGATGTGGAGGTGGCCGTAGACCGCGCAGACCACGTTGTAGGTGGTGTGCCAGTCGGAGGTGAGGTCGGTGCCGCACCACAGCGCGAACTCCGGGTACCACATCATGTCGACCGGCTGCCGGACCAGCGGCCAGTGGTTGATCAGCACCAGCGGCGTCTCGGCGGGCAGAGCGTCCAGGCGGCGCTGGGTGTACTGGACGCGGGCGTGACACCAGGCGTCACGGGTCAGATACGGCTCGGCGGAGAGCAGGAATTCGTCGGTGGCCACGACATTGCGGTCCTTGGCGATGGCCAGGCCCTCGGCCTTGGTCTTCGCGCCCGCCGGTAGCCACGAGTAGTCGTAGAGCATGAACATGGGCGCGAGGGTCACCGCGCCGCCGTAGTGCTCCGCACCCGCACCCTGCCACACCGGGAACGGGTCCTCGGGGGTGAGCACGTCCAGGTCCCGGCACAGCGAGACCAGGTAGTCGTAGCGGGCCGCACCGTGCATCTGCACGGGATCCTTTGCGGTGGTCCACAATTCGTGGTTGCCGGGCACCCAGATGACCTTGGCGAAGCGGCCGCGCAGGGTCTCCAGGGCCCAGCGGATGTCATCGGTCTTCTCCCCGACGTCACCGGCCAGGATCAGCCAGTCCTCGGGGGAATCCACATGGATCGCCTCGACCACCGGCTTGTTGCCCTGATGACCGACATGGATGTCGCTCACCGCCATCAACTTCGGAGTCACCCGGTTCCGCCTCTCTGATCATGGTCGGTCCTCGCAGCAACAGCACCGGCCCCCACCAGATTCCCATGCGGGATCGCGGCGATGATCAGCGCACCCGGCGTGACCGTGCTCAGCGCACCCAGCGAATGCGGGCCCCCGGCGCGAATCCGGCCGCCACCGTGAGGGTTCCGGAGGGCTCGCGGCGGCACGACGCCACCGCCACGTGGCACGGGCGCGGGATCTCGGCCGGGATGCGGACACCGCCCTCGATCTCGTAGCGCATATTGGTGACCTTCCAGCGGCGCGCGTGCGGATCCTCGGGATCCACCGGCGGTGCGTCGGGGCGGGCCACCACCATCACCTCGGTGATGCCGGTCGGCCAGACGAAGACCAGCAGGCCCCCGTGCTCGGCCAGCCCGCGCACGGTCGGCAGGCCGCTGGGCTCGGCATCGTCCCCGTCGGGTTCGCTCGCCACCGAATTCCCGTCGGACCTGGTCATTTCCGAGACGCGCCCCGACACCGACGCCACCACGCCGTACACCGGCACCGGCCCGGTCAGCGCCCCGCCGTCCTCGAGCGCGATACCGCGGGTACGGCCCACCACCCGCCACGACCCGTCGGCCAGCAACCGCGTGACCCGGTACTCGACCTGCGGCGTCCCCGACGGCACCCAGGTGATCACCACCGTCCCGTCGTCCTTGCGTCCCGCGGTCACCTCCCCGGGCGCCCCCACCTGCAACTCGGCCAGCGCCGCCCGCGCCGCCGCGTGATCGGCACACACCTCGAGCACCGCCAGCACCGCCTGCATCCGCAACCCGGGATCACTCGGCAACGCCTCGAACATCCGCCCCGCCTCGATCACCGCCGCCCGCGCCCGCCCGATCAGCAACTCCCGGCTCGCCCCCCGAGGATCCGGATTGGCCACATCAGCGGCCCGCCGATCCAAGAACTCCAGATGCACCGCCAACGCCTCCACGAACCGCCGTGCCGCACAACACGACACCGCGCCCCGCCAATGCACCATCGCCTCGGCGAGCACCCGCTCCACCTCCTCCCCCACCGCACCCACCGCCCGCGCCCCCGCCGCGTCGTCCCCCACACTTCGCCGCGCATCGGCGACAAAACCAGCCGCCGCCCTGGGCCGCCCCCGCCGCAACTCTCCCCGCGCCGCACTCAACGCCGCCTCCCACGGCCGCGCCACCCGGGACGGCGACACCTCACCCGTAGGCGACACACCACCCGTATAGGGCGTCTGCTGCCACTGTTCCGGTGCGGGAGCACCGGAACCCGCACCGCTCGAATCCGCTTGCTGTCCACCGCTGCTCGGTGAACCGAACTCCGCGCCACGGCTCCCTGACCCGCCGGGCAGTTCACTATCCGAGGAGGTCGAGCCGCGCCGCCCGCGCGCGGAGCCGGGTCCGAAACCGCCGGTCCCGGAGCTGCTTTGCGCAGGCGTGGAAGTCGCATGTCCCCCGCTGGTACTCGGCGCGGTCGCGTCGGGAGCGGGGCGTCGGCCGGAAGCCGTTGCGTCATGGTCGGATCGACTCGGCCGGCCGATGGTTCCCGGGGCGGGATGGGGAGATGCGGTGGTTCCGCGAGCCGGGGCGGCGAGGTGTTCGCGGCCCTCGACGGTGGTGCCGAGTTCGTCGGCGAGGGCGATGAGGATGCGTTCGGCGGTGGGGAGGTCCAGGCCGGCGGTGATGGCGGTGGTGCGCAGGTATTCGAAATCCGGTGCGACGAGGAGGTCTTCGACGAGGACGGCGGCGCGGACCTGGGGGCGCAGGGTGTCGGTGACGGTTTCGACGATGACCAGCAGGTAGGCGTCGACGAGTTCGCCACCGGGTTCGAGGATGTCGCCGACGTGGATGAGGAGTTCGTCGAGGACGACGCGGATGCGGCCGGGCGGGAGTTCGCGGGTGCGGGCGCGCAGGGCCTCGGCGCGCAGGCGGATTTCGGGGGTGTTGTGGGCGTCGGAGAAGTCGAGGCCGAGCAGCGACAGCAGCGTGGGGACCGGGTCGCCGGGGAGGAGGCGCTCGTATTCGGCCAGGAGTTTGCGGATCTGCTGGCGGCGTTCGGGACTCAGGGTCGACGCGGCGGGCGCGGGGAACGGGGCGGGAGCCTCGTCGATGATCCGGTGGCGGCGGACGCGGTCGGCGATCTCGGGCTTGGTCAGCCCGCCCAGGCGGCCGATGTCCTCGAGGCCGGGGATCTTGGCGGCGGGGATTCCGCCGTGGCGCTGCACGAGTCGTTCGATCGCGGTGTCGAGCATCTCGTAGCGCTCAGCGTCGCGGCGCTCCCGCAACCCCCGCACCCGGTCGGCCTCGACGAGCCGGGAACCGGTGTGCAGCAACGGTTCCGAGAGCTCGCGGTGCGCGTCCACCAGCAGCCCGGCCAGCACCCGGTACTTGGGGTGATCGCGTAGCTTCTGCCACAGCGCCCACACCTCGGCGACCCGCGCCGCCACCTCGTCGTCACTGAGCCGCATCGCCTCGGCGACCGGAATGTCGTACAGCTCGAAGGCATCGGATTCCTCGATGCCGCCTCGGCGCTCCACGGCGGCGAGCACTCGTTTGCGATAGTCGTTGGGGTCGAAGGCGTGCATCGGTTTTCGATCGTACGGGCGGGTGCGGGTCAGGAGTTGCGGCGGCGGGTGCGCTGCAACTGGTCCAGTTCGCGCTCGACATCCGCCTGCGACAGGGTGGCGCCGGTCTGCACCGACAGCGTCAGCGGCATGTCGGCGTCCACGTGGTAGGCGGTGACGTGCAGCACGCCGTCGAATCCCATCTCGAAGGTCACCCGGACTTCACTCCCCTCCGGGTACCCCGGCGGGATATCGCGAATCCTGCCTTCCACCAAGACCTTCGTGTCCTCGGGCCGGGTCGAGGCCGCCTGCCCCTGCTGTTCGACGATGGTCAGCTCGATCTGATCCTGGTCCGCGCGCACCGTGCCGTAGGAGCGGCGCACCTTGATGGGCAGCGTCTGATTGCGGTGCACCAGCCAGCTGGCGGCCAGCCCGCTGAACGGATCCAGCGCCAGCACACCGAATCCGCGCGACACCACGGTGTCGACCTGGATCTCGATCATGCGGCGCACCAGGCCGACCGGCTGCCCGAAGGAGTCGGCCACCCGCTCGAGCGCGGCCTCCAGATCACCCGGATCGGCCTCGGTGAGGTCCGCGTGATCGCGTAGTCGCCCGCGGGTCACCAGGTCGGCGGCCACCAGCCGTTCCATCTCCAGCTTCTCGCCGTAGAGCGCGGCCCCGCGCGCCACCGACAGATCCGGGTCCCGCAGCTCCCCGGCCAGCCCGAATTCCTTGTGCAGCTGCTCGGCCACCATCGGCATCCGCGAGGACCCGCCGACCAGCAGCAGCCGATCCACCCGTCGCACCCCGCGCTGCTCGGCGGCGGCCAGCACCGCCTTGGTCAGGTCGAGTGTGCGGCGCATGAGCGAGGCGGTCATGGTCTCGAGTTCGGTGCGGGTCAGCTCGATGATCGCCCGCGCGCCGTCGTGCGCGATCACCACCTCGGTGCTCTCGGCCGCGGTGAGATCGTGTTTGGCCTGTTCGGCGGCCAGCACCAGCAGCTGCGATCCGACCGAATCGTCCAGGGGGTCTTCGGCATCCGGATTGGCCGCGCAGAACTTCTGGGACAGGTGCAGCGCCAGCCGCTCATCCCAGTCCGCGCCGCCGAGCTGATGGTCGCCCTCCACGGCCAGCACCGAGATGCGGCGGTCGGCCAGTTCGATGACGGTGGCGTCGAAGGTGCCGCCGCCGAGGTCGTAGACCAGCACGGTCTCGCGCGCCGGGCCGGTGTCGAGCAGGCCGCCGTCGAGCCGCCCGAAGCCGTAGGACAGCGCCGCCGCGATGGGTTCGGACAGCACGCCCGCCACATCGAATCCGGCGTAGGTCCCGGCCTGCATGGTGGCGCGGCGTTCCTCGTCGCCGAAGTAGGCGGGCACGGTGATCACCACGCGGCGCACCGGCTCGCCGCCGGCGAATTCGGCGTCGGCGGCAAGGCTTTTGAGGATGAGCGAGGACACCGCGGGCGCGGACCACAGCTGCCCGTGCGCGCCGAAACGCCATTCCGCGTCCCCCATGCGGCGTTTCACGAGCGTGCACACGTGGTCGGGATCCAGGCGTGCCTGCCGCCGTGCGCCCTCGCCGACCACATGGTCGTTGGCGGAGGCGAACAACACCACAGACGGAACGGTCGGTTCGCCATTGAGTCCGACCAGCACCTCGGGCCGGCCGTCTGCGTCAATTGCCGCAATTGCCGAATTCGTTGTGCCGAGATCGATTCCGTAGACCCCCATGGGGCCGATGCTAGCAGTGACCGCCGACGGCTGGGGCTATCGTTCGAGCATGACCGATCCTGCCCCGGCGGCCACGATTCCCGAGGTACCCAAGGCTCCAGAGGTGCCCGCCCAGAGTCTCGACCGCATCACCGAACGCATCGACGACCTCGCCCGCGTCATCGCCCGCCAGGCCGCCACCATCGAGCGACTAGCCGACGAGGCCAAGCTCAAGATCCGCGACGAGCGCGCCGAAGCCGACGCGCCGCTGATCCGCGATCTGTTCGCCCTGCACGGCCTGGCGCAGACGTTCTCCTCCACCTCCAATTCCGATGCCGACCGCCCGGGTTTCGAGGCCATCAGCCGCCGCGTCGAGCGCATGCTCACCGAACGCGGCGGCCAACTGGTGACCCCGTTCCGCGGCGCGGCCTTCGACCCGGAGGTCATGGAGGCCGCCGAAATCTGCGACACCAACGACCCCGACGCCGACCGCACCGTCGAGTCGGTCATCCAGCCGGGCCTGACCGTCGGCGACCGTTCCATCCGCCCCGCGAAAGTCGTAGTGCGCCGATACCGCAGAGCCTGATCCGAGGCGCACCAAACTGACACTTGTTCTATTAAGCGGCAGTGCTTAGCCTCGGGCGGTAGACCCTCGAGCACGGAGAACGCACATGAGTCAGCACTACCGGAGCATCGATGTCGGCGAGCCCATGACGAGGTTCGCCCGCGGCTGGCACTGCCTCGGGCTCGCCGAGACATTCCGGGACGGAAACCCCCACTCCATCAACGCCTTCGGCACCAAACTCGTGATCTGGGCCGACAGTAAGGGTGAGTTGCACGCCCTCGACGGGTATTGCCGCCACATGGGGGCGGATCTGTCCTACGGCAGCGTCAAGGACGACAATATCGCCTGCCCTTTCCATGATTGGCGCTGGCGTGGGGACGGTAAGTGCGCGGCCATTCCGTATGCGCGGCGTGTTCCGCCGTTGGCGCGCACCAGGTCCTGGATCACGTGTGAGGAGAACGGGCAGTTCTTCGTGTGGAACGATCCGGAGGGCAATCCGCCGCCGCCCGAGGTCGCCATCCCCCACATCGAGGGCATCGAGACCGACGAGTGGACCGACTGGGACTGGAACAGCCTGCTCATCGAGGGCGCGCACTGCCGCGAGATCATCGACAACAACGTCGATATGGCGCACTTCTTCTACATTCACTTCGCGTACCCGGTGTATTTCAAGAATGTGTTCGAGGGGCACGTCGCGACCCAGTTCCTGCACTCCAAGGGCCGCCCGGACATTCACGCGAAGTCCAATTATTCGCAGGAGATGTCGCTACTGCGTTCGGAGGCTTCGTATTTCGGCCCGTCCTACATGATCAACTACCTGCACAACGACTTCGGCGACAACACCGTCGAAGTGGCGCTCATCAACTGCCACTACCCCGTCACCCACAACTCCTTCGTCCTGCAATGGGGCGTGAGCGTGCAGCGCATCAAGGGCCTGCCGCCGGACAAGTCCGACCGCCTGGCCAGGGCCTTCGGCAAGAGCTTCGGCACCGGCTTCCTGCAGGACGTCGAGATCTGGAAACACAAGACCCGCATCGACAATCCGCTGCTCACCCAGGAGGACGGCCCGGTCTACCAGCACCGCCGCTGGTACGAACAGTTCTACGTCGATGTCGCCGACATCAAGCCGGAGATGACCGACCGCTTCGAATACGAGGTCGACACCACCCACGCCAATGAGAACTGGCAAGCCGAAGTCGCCGAGAACCTCGCGAAACAGGCTGCGGCACAGGGCAACGGCTCCGCCGACTGAATCACCGTGCGCCGGGACGGTTTACGACATCCGCCCCGGCACCTCGGCCCCGACCTGGGCCCAGCGTCCCGATAGCGCCCGCCAGCTCACGGCGAAAAGACGGAGCAGCATGAAAGCGACCAAACCGGTCCAGATTCCGCCGATGCCCCAGTCGTAGGCGAGGGAGAGCCAGATCAGCGGGAGGAAGCCGATCAGGGCCGAGCCGAGGGTGGCATTGCGGAGGAAGGCGGCGTCGCCCGCGCCGAGCAGGACGCCGTCGAGGGCGAAGACCACGCCCGCGACGGGGATCATGGCGACGAAGTACCACCACACCACGTGGGTGCGGTCCAGTACCGACGGGTCGGTGGTGAACAATCGGGGAATCACCGAGTATCCGGCCGCGAACACCGCCGCCAGGAACACCGAGAAGACCGTTGACCAGGCCGTTATCCGGCGTGCCAAACCCTGTGCGCCACGGGCGTTCCCGGCCCCCAGCGCGGCGCCCACCAGAGTCTGCGCGGCGATGGCGAGCGAATCCAGGGTCAGGGCAAGGAAATTCCAGATCTGCAGCACCAGCTGGTGCGCCGCCACCGAGGCCGCCCCGAATCGCGAGGCGACCGCCGCCGCCGACACGAACGACGCCTGGAACGCCAGACTCCGCACGATGAGATCCCGGCCGAGCACCAACTGCGCCTTCATGATCTGGATATGCGGCGCGAGCGGCACCTTGGCCCGCCACAGCGCGCTCACGAACAATCCGCCGGATATCAGCTGCCCCACCAGATTCGCGACCGCCGACCCCTCCAACCCCATACGCGGCGCACCCAGCAGCCCATGCACCAGCGTCGGACACAGGATCCCCGAAATCACCAGCCCCGCAAGCACATACAACAACGGCCGCCGAGTCTGCTGCACCCCGCGCATCCACCCGTTCCCCGCCATCGACAGCAGGATCAGCGGCACTCCGAACAACGCGATCCGCACCCACGACTCCGCCGCCGACGCGATATCGTCCCCGCCCGCGATGGCCCTGGTCACCGGCCCCGCGAAAACCTGCACCAGCAGCACGATCGCGAACCCGACACCGACGGCGATCCAACTGGCCTGCACCCCCTCGATCACCGCTCCCCGCTCGTCCCCCGCCCCGTGCCGCCGCGCGGCCCGCGCCGTCGTCCCGTAACTCAGGAACGTCAACTGCGAACTCACCTGCGCCAGAATCAAACCGCCCACGGCCAGCCCGGCCAGCGCCAACGCCCCCAGCCGCCCCACCACGGCCATATCGAACAACAGATAGATCGGCTCCGCGACCAACACCCCGAGCGTCGGAATCGCGATCCCCAGAATCCGCCGCGGCCCGGCCGCCGCCGCCTCGGCCCCACGCGCCGCCGCCAACGCCTCCCGGGACTCGCCCAATCGCTCGGGCTTCCGCAGAGATCCGGGGTCCTCGCCCCCGCCGTCGACAACCTCGGTGCTGCTCATCAGCTCACCATCCCACACGGCCCCGACACTCCCACCCAGCCGCGCCGCCCGGCCCGCCGCGCACACTCCACCCCGAAATGCCTCACCACCTGCGCCTTCGACCCAGAGGCCAACCAGGCAGACCCCGCCGAGCACCACCTCGGCATCGGCGGCGCGGCAAATATATGTCGACCGCAAACCGGGACCCGCCCCGAGCGCAGCCGCCGGCAACCCCGCAACCGCGCCGCGCCCGCACAGGTTTCGAGCACGATCGCCGCCTGCCACCCCATACGTCCACCGCAGAGCCGGACTGCTGGTCAGCAGGCTGCGGCGGGCGCGCGGTCAGGAGGTGTGGCATAGCTGCCTGCGCGCCGCGGACTCCCACACCCGCCGTCCTGGTCGGCTTGTAATCGCATTGTCGTCGTTCTATGTAGCCAGCCGCGGATCACCATTCATAGTTAGGCAAATATATGTCCGTGTCTGCATTATTCTGCCGTCGGACAGCATGGCAGTCGGCTCGGCGCGGTCTCCCGACACGATGAGCGCCGCGCGTAATCACGTCGACTCTCCGAGGCCGGTCGGGCAGGCTGGGCGGCATGGTCGATCTCGAGACAACGATTGCGGCGGTCACGGTCTATCCGGATCGGGCGCGGGTCACCCGGTCCGGCAAAACGACATTGGAGGCGGGCGAACACCGCATTCGCGTATCTCCCCTACCGCTGGAACTGCTGCGCGATTCGATCCGGGTGGCCGGTCGGGGTGAGGCGACGGTGCTCGGCGTCGACCTCGTCACCGAACGCCAGCCCGAACCCAGCGACGAGCAGGTCGCCGAACTCACCGCACTCAGAGACGAAGCCGACGTCGCACTGACCGAGCTCGCCGACGCGGACCAGGCCGCGGATGCTCGTATCGAATTCCTGCAGCGCCTGGTGCAGAAGTCCGCCGGGCAGCTGGCCAAAGCCTCGGACGAGCGGGTCGTGGCCTTCGGCGACAATCTCGAGGCCCAGTACGCCGCCGTCCACGCCGGACGCCGCGACCGAGCCCGCCTGCGGCAGGACAAGATTCGCGAGAAGAACGCGCTCGAACGGCGTCTGGCGGACCTGGGCCGCAAGAACCGCCCCGACATCCGGGCCGCGATCATCACCGTTGACGCCGCCCACACGGCGACCGCTGAACTGGAACTGTCGTATGTGGTCACCGGCGCGAAATGGTCGAGTACCTACGACCTGCGGATCGACGACGAGGGCTTGAACCTGCGCTGGTTCGGCCTGGTCAGCCAGCAGACAGGCGAGGATTGGCCGGAATGCCGCCTCGAGTTGTCGACCGCCCGTCCGGCCGTCGCCCTGGACGTGCCCGAACTGGACCCCTGGTATCTCAGCACCACCGCACCCGAGCCGAAACGCCGGATGCGCGCGAGCGGCCCGAGACGAGCGGCGGACGCCGAAATGCCGTTGGCCGCAGCCGCACCCGCCGGCGCGCTTCCGCCCGCTCCCCCGCCGCCGCCTCCGTGGCTCGAAGCCGAGTCCACCGTCGAGCACGGCGCCACCGCCGCGACCTACTCTCCGCAACGCGCGGTCGCCATCACCTCCGACGGCTCCGACCATCGCACCCTGATCACCGCGCTCGATCTCGAAGCCGACCTCGATCACGTGACCGCGCCACTGCGCTCCCCCGAGGCGATCCTGCGCGCCACCGCCCGCAACACCTCCGAGCACACCCTGCCCAAGGGCCGCGCGTCCCTTTTCAACGACAGCGAATACGTCGGGGCCACCGATCTCGGCATCTGGGCACCGGGCGAAGAACGCGAACTCGCCCTCGGCGTGGACGACCGCATCCGCGTCGAGCGAGAACTGGTGCGCCGCAACGCCTCCAAGGCCACCCTCGGCTCGGCCCGCCGCGTCGAAATGGAATACACCATCACCGTCACCAACCACGGCGCCCGCCCCACCACCGTCACCGTCCTGGACCGCCTCCCGGTCGCCCGCGACACCACCGTCACGGTCAAGGAGACAGTCCTGAAACCCCAACCCGCCGATCGCGACGACCTCGGAATCCTCACCTGGAAACAACAACTCGCCCCGCAGGCCGAAACCACCATCACCCTCGGCTACCGAGTCGAGGCCCCCAAGGGCGTCAGGGTCTACGGCCTGCCCGACTGACCCCGCGCGGTCAACCGGCCGCGGCATTGCCGTCCCGCCGACGTCCTCGACGGGCGGCCGCCGCACCGATCCCCCGCCCCAACTCCGCACGGCCTCGACAGTGACCCGATCTGCGGCACAACCGGTCTCCGCTGCCGTGCGCGCAGCGAGCAGACAGGCCGAACCCTATCGAGTGGCACATCTCGGAGGGATTTGTCCGCATTGGTTGCCAGGCTGTGCCACTCGACGATCAGGGTGAGCCGAGGGTGCGGAGGAGGTTGGTGAGGAGGTCCGTGGTGGTGCCGGTAGTGGAATAGCCTGCGGCGTAACGGTGTCCGCCGCCGCCGAGGGCGGTGGCTACGCAGGCCACGTCGACGCCGGGGGTGCCGTCATGGTTGGCGTGGGAGCGCAGGGAGACCGTCCAGTGCTCGGCCTCGGAGCGCGACTCCTTGAAGACAGCCGCGACTTGGGCCTCGGCGGTGGTGCGGATGAGGTCGATGATGCTCTCGACCTCTTCCGAGCGCACGGATTCCGTGTCCTCGCGACGGACCACCGCGTAGACCAGGCCCGCGCCGTGCGCGGCGTCGGGGACGAGCTGGGCGGAACCGAGCACCTTGGAGAGCATGGGCAGCCACGCGAAGGGGTGGGTGTCCATGAGGGTGCGGGTGATGGCCGCGCCGTCGATGCCGGTGGCGAGCAGGCGTTCGGCGAGGGTGTGGGAGCCGGGGCGGGTCCACTTGAAAGAGCCGGTGTCGGTGACCAATCCGGCGAACAGGCAGTGCGCGATATCGCGGTCGATGGGTTCGCCCCAGGCGTCCAGGATGCGGGCGATGACTCCGGCCGTGGATTCGGCGGCCTCGTCGACGACGTTGACCTGCCCGAAGCGGGTGTTCGAGCGGTGATGGTCGATGACCAAAGTCTTTGCGGCACTGTCCAATCGGTCACGCAGCGAGCCGAGGCGACCGGCCGCGCCGCAGTCCACCGACACCAGGACGTCGACCTCGCGCGGCACCTGATCGGCTCGCACGAGCAGGTCGGTGGCGGGCAGCGAGCGCATGGAGACCGGCAGTTCGGCCGGCTCGGCGAAGGAGACGACGACGGGGACCCCGCGTCGACGCAACACCTGCGCCAGTGCCAGCCCGCTGCCTATCGTGTCGGCGTCGGGCTGGACGTGGCAGAGAATCGTCACCGATTTCGCGGCATCGAGGATCTCGACGGCGGGGGTGACATCGACGGGGGTCACCGCGGGTCAGGCTTCGTCGTCTTCGTCCTCGTCCGACTTGTATGGGTCGGCGTCACCGGCGTAGCTCGCGCCGACGGCCACCTGGGCCACGCGCGCATCGCTGGCACGCGCCTTGGACAGCAGTTCTTCCATCTCGCGCGCCGCGGTGGGCACGGTGTCGAGCTGGAAGGCCAGCGTCGGGGTGAACTTCACCCCGGTGCCCGCGCCGACCTTGGAACGCAGGATCCCGGCGGCCTTCTTAAGACCGGCCGCGGCCTCCGCGTAATCGGGTTCGGCGTTGATGGTCTCACCCATCACGGTGTAGTAAATCGTCGCTTCGCGCAGGTCACCGGTCACCTTGGCGTCGGTGATGGTGACGAACCGCAGTCGCGGATCCTTGATCTCGTATTCGATCGCGGTGGCCACGATCGAAGAGATGCGCTTTGCGAGTCGGCGTGCCCGGGCTTGATCAGCCATGACGAGCCCTCCTCACTTCTCCTGGCGGAGAATTTTCTGCCTCTCCCGCAAGCTGTTGCTTGCGGGAGAGGAAAAACTTCCCGCGCCTAGCTAGTCTTCGGGTCCGAAGATGCGGCGGCGTACTGCCAGCAACTCTAACTCCGGACGGTTGGCGACGTGCCTTTCACATTTGTCCAGCACCTCGGTCAGGTGATTCATGCCGTAGCTGACCATTGCCACACCGAGCATGGTCCGTCGATAACGGTCATGATCTCCGCCCTCGGTCACGCTCACATCGAACCTCTTCAGGTCCGCGATGATCGGGCGGATGACAGAGCGCTTCTCCTTCAGTGAATGCACATCACCGAGCAAGATATCGAATTCGAGCGCTCCGAAGAACATCTTTTCAGTCATATGAACGCGCCCCGGGGAAATGCGCGCACGGTTACCCGGAAAGGGAAGGGGCACAACCCCGCCGGACCCGTGAGAGCCCGGCGGAGTCGTGTACTGCTTCCTAGTCGCGCGGCTTCTCCCGCAGCTCGTAGGCCTCGATGATGTCGCCGTCCTTGATGTCGTTGAAGCCCACGGTCATACCGCACTCGTAGCCTTCGCGAACCTCGGTGACGTCGTCCTTCTCGCGGCGCAGCGACTGGATGGTGGTCTCGGCGACCACCACGTTGTCGCGGATCAGGCGCGCCTTGGCGTTGCGCTTGACCGAGCCCGAGAGCACCCAGCAACCGGCGATGTTGCCGAACTTGGAGGAACGGAAGATCTGGCGGATCTCCGCCCGGCCCAGCTCGTGCTCCTCGTAGATCGGCTTGAGCAGACCCTTGAGGGCCTTCTCGATCTCGTCGATCGCCTGGTAGATGACCGAGTAGTAGCGGATGTCCACGCCTTCGCGGTTCGCCAGCTCGGTCGCCTTGCCCTCGGCACGGACGTTGAAGCCGATGATGATCGCGTTCGACGCCGACGCCAGGTTGACGTTGGTCTCGGTGACGCCACCGACACCGCGGTCGATGACGCGCAGACGCACCTCGTCGCCGACATCGATACCGAGCAGCGCCTCTTCGAGGGCCTCGACGGTACCGGAGTTGTCGCCCTTGAGGATCAGGTTCAGCTCCGAGGTCTCCTTCAGAGCGGCATCCAGATCTTCCAGGGAGATCCGCTTGCGGCTGCGCGCGGCCAGGGCGTTGCGCTTGCGAGCGTTGCGGCGGTCGGCGATCTGACGCGCGATGCGGTCTTCCTCGACCACGAGCAGGTTGTCGCCTGCACCCGGCACCGAGGTGAAACCGATGACCTGGACGGGCCGCGACGGCAGGGCCGCCTCAACGTCGTCGCCGTGCTCGTCGACCATGCGGCGCACGCGACCGTAGGCGTCGCCCGCCACGATCGAGTCGCCGACCCGCAGGGTGCCGCGCTGGATGAGCACGGTCGCCACCGGGCCGCGGCCGCGGTCGAGGTGGGCCTCGATGGCCACACCCTGCGCGTCCATGTCCGGGTTGGCCCGCAGGTCCAGAGCCGCGTCCGCGGTCAGGACGACAGCCTCGAGCAGCGACTCGATGTTGGTGCCCTGCTTCGCCGAGATGTCCACGAACATGGTCTCGCCACCGTATTCCTCGGCGACCAGACCGTATTCGGTCAGCTGCTGGCGAATCTTCTGCGGGTTCGCGCCTTCCTTATCGATCTTGTTGACCGCCACCACGATCGGCACGTCCGCGGCCTGCGCGTGGTTGATGGCCTCCACCGTCTGCGGCATGACGCCGTCGTCGGCCGCGACCACGAGGATCGCGATGTCGGTGGCCTTCGCACCACGGGCACGCATGGCGGTGAACGCCTCGTGACCGGGGGTGTCGATGAAGGTGATGAGGCGGTGCTCGCCGTTGACCTCGGCCTCGACCTGGTAGGCGCCGATGTGCTGGGTGATACCGCCGGCCTCGCCCTCACGGACGTTGGCCTTACGGATGGTGTCCAGCAGTCGGGTCTTACCGTGGTCGACGTGACCCATGACGGTCACGACCGGCGGGCGGACCTGCAGGTCTTCCTCGCCGCCCTCGTCCTCGCCGTAGGTGAGGTCGAAGTTGGCCAGCAGCTCGCGGTCCTCGTCCTCCGGGGAGACCACGTGCACGACGTAGTTCATCTCCGAACCCAGCAGCTCGAGGGTCTCCTCGTTCACCGACTGGGTAGCGGTGACCATCTCACCGAGGTTGAACAGCGCCTGCACCAGCGAGGCCGGGTTGGCGCCGATCTTCTCGGCGAAGTCGGACAGCGACGCGCCACGGGCGAGACGCACGATCTCACCGTTGCCGCGCGGCAGCCGCACGCCACCGGCGATGGGCGCCTGCTGGTTCTCGTACTCGGCGCGCTTCGCCCGCTTCGACTTGCGACCCTTGCGGGGCGCGCCACCGGGACGACCGAAGGCACCCGCGGCACCGCCGCGACCACCACCGGAACCGGGACGGCCACCGCCGCCACCGCCGCCGGGACGACCGCGGAAGCCACCGGGACCACCGGTGTTACCGCCGGCACCGGCACCCGCACCCTGACCGGCACCCGGAGCGCCGCCACCGCGGTAGCCACCGCCACCGCCGCCGGGACGACCGCCACCGGCGCCCGGGCCACCCGGACGCGCCGGACGACCCGCGCCGCCGGGACCACCGGCCGGACGCTGGGCCCGAGCGGGCATAGCACCCGGGTTCGGCCGAGGCGGCATCGAACCGGGGCTGGGACGCGGACCGCCGGGACGGGGACCGCCCTGACCGGCCGCGGCCGGACGCGGACCGCCCTGACCCGGAGCCGGACGCGGACCGCCCTGGCCGGGACCCGGACGCGGGCCACCCTGGCCCGGACGGGGACCGCCCTGCGGGCCGGGACGCGGGCCACCCTGGGCCGGACCCGGACGGGGTCCACCCTGCTGGCCGCCCGGACGCGGACCGCGGTCCTGCTGCTGCCCCGGACGGGGAGCCGGACGCGGCGCCGGACGCTCGGGAGCCGAGGAGAACGGGTTGTTGCCGACCCGCGGCGCCTTCGGACCCGGCTTGGGCCCGGCGGGACGCGGGGAACCCGGCTGAGCCGGGGCACTGCCGCCCTGCTGCTGCGCCGGACGCGGGGCCGGAGCACCCGGACGCGGAGCATCCGTGCGCGGGGCCGACGGGGCCGGGGCGGCGGGGGTGGCCGACGCGGAAGCCGCTGCGGGAGCGACGTTTTCGCGAGCGGCGGGCTTGGGTCCCGGAGCCGGAGCCGGACGGGACGCCGGAGCCGCGGGGGTCTCGGCGCGGGCGGCCGGAGCCACCTGCGGGGCCGGGGCGGGAGCCGCCGGCGCGGGGGCCGGGGCCGGGGTCGGCCGCGGGCCGGGACGGGGACCGGCGCCCGGGGTGGCCGGCTTGGCGGCCGGACGCGGGGCACTGTCACCGTTGGGCTTGGGGGACGCCGGCTTGGCGTTCCCCGACGGGGCGCTCTTGGGTGCGAGCGACTCCCGCAGGCGACGCGCGACGGGTGCTTCCACCGTCGAGCTCGCCGACTTCACGAACTCGCCCTGCTCCTTGAGCCGCGCGAGTAGTTCTTTGCTCGTGACACCGAGTTCTTTAGCCAACTCGTGCACGCGGGCCTTGCCTGCCACTGCTCTCCTCACTCAGAGGTCGAGCGCGGCAGCCCGTTTCACGACGGGACGCGCGCACGACCTCGACTAATTTCGAAGGCCGATCATTTCTGGGACTTCACGGTGTGCTCATGAGTTCTCGTGCCTGTTCTCTACGTAATGCTCCAGGGCTGAGATATCCAGATGTCCGGACACTCGTAGTGCTCTGCCGATTGCTCGACGCCGAACTGCTTGACTCAGACAAGCCGAAGTGGGGTGCATCCACGCACCCCGTCCGGGAAGTCTGCGCCGCGGATCCGGAACGACCACAACCGTCTGCCCACTCTCGGCAGTTGGTTGCGCCACGACCCGCATCAGATCGGCAGCCAGCTCGCGTCTACGACATCCGATGCAGGTCCGGACGGGTGTTGATCTTGCTGACACCCGCTCGGCGCGCAGAGAAGTCGATGACTCGCGCTGAGCCTTCGTCCACTCTACCGCTGTCACGTCCCGATCTCCGCATCCGTACCCCTTGGAAGTTACCAACCTGTCATCCCCGGGGTCTGTTTCACAAATCTCGGGACGGACCGGGCCGGATGGATCCGGCAAGATCAACCCCGGTGGGCCTCTCCGCCGCCCGCGGCCGCCGCCGGACGGACTCCGCCCTGGTTGTCGGGGGCGGCGTCGGAGCGGATGTCGATCCGCCAGCCGGTGAGACGGGCCGCCAGCCGGGCGTTCTGCCCCTCCTTGCCGATGGCCAGGGAGAGCTGGAAGTCCGGAACCACCACCCGTGCGGCACGCGCCTCGGGGTCGACGATGGTGACGGAGACAACCTTCGAGGGGGACAGCGCATTCCCGACGAAGGTGGCCGGATCCTCGGCGTAGTCGATGATGTCGATCTTCTCGCCGGCCAGCTCGCTCATCACGTTGCGCACGCGCTGGCCCATCGGGCCGATGCACGCGCCCTTGGCGTTGACGCCGGGCACGGTGGAGCGCACGGCGATCTTGGAGCGGTGCCCGGCCTCGCGGGCCACGGCCACGATCTCCACCGAGCCGTCGGCGATCTCGGGGACCTCGAGGGCGAACAGGCGACGCACCAGATTCGGGTGGGTGCGCGAGAGAGTGATCTGCGGGCCGCGCGGGCCGCGGGAGACGCCGACCACGTAGCACTTGATGCGGTCGCCGTGCTCGTAGGTCTCGCCCGGCACCTGCTCGGCGGGCGGGATGACGCCCTCGGCCCCATTGGCTTCCGAACCGATGCGGACCACGATGGTGCCGCGGGCGTTCATGCGGGCGTCGCGCTGCACGACGCCGCCGACGATATCGCCCTCGTGCGTGGAGAACTCGCCGAAGGACTTCTCGTTCTCGGCGTCACGCAGCCGCTGCAGCACGACCTGGCGGGCGGTGGTGGCGGCGATGCGGCCGAAACCCTCGGGGGTGTCGTCCCATTCGGAGATGACATTGCCGTCGGCGTCGACTTCGCGGGCCATCACGCGCACGACACCGGTTTTCTGGTTGATGTCGATGCGGGCGTTGGGCTGGTGGCCCTCGGTGTGCCGGTAGGCGGTGAGGAGCGCCGACTCGATCGCGGAGATCACGGTCTCCATCGAGATCCCCTTGTCGGCGACTATCGCGCGCAGGGCTTCGATTTCGATGTTCATTCCACGATCCCTTCGGTCAAGGACGCTGCTGCGGTGTCGGATTCTTCGGATACCTCCTGCGCGCCGGGCTGGGGACGGCCCGGTGCTACTCCCCCTGCGAGTTCCAGTTCGGCCGCGCCGGGTGGATTGAATTCCACCTGCACGACGGCGGATTGGATATCGGCGAGCGGCACCGTCACCCGGTGTGGCTTCCGCTTGCCGCCGAGGACCAGGGCGATGTCGCTGTCGGTGGCGACGCCCACCCGGGCCTCGAACGTGGATTTGCCCTCCGGTGATTCGGCGCCGGGGGCCATCACGATCTTCACCTTGCGGCCCTGGGCGCGCTGCCAGTGGCGCAGGTGCGTGAGGGGCCGGTCGATGCCGGGGGTGGTGATCTCGAGCAGGTAGGCGGTCTCGCCGAAATCGCCGGCGTCGTCGAGGGCCTGCGAGATCTCGTTGCTCAACTCGGCGACGGCGTCCAGGTCGGGGGAACCGTCGCTGTCGACGATGACCTTGACCTTGGCCTGCGCTGAACCGGCAGCCGAAATCGCGACGCCTTCGAGGTCCAATCCTCGGCGTTCGACGAGCTCAGCTACTAGCTGGCTCACCCTTTCCTCGGTCGGCATCGGCATGTGGGGCGGCTCCTGGTTCAGTTGTCACGGGTTGAGTTGTCGGGGTTCGGCGAAATACCGTGCCGAAGGTCTAGCGTAACGCGCTGAAAGAGTGTAAAGGACCAGCCGACTGGCTCGAGTTCGGCATGGTCGGCGCTGTCGTGCAGACGGCGTGTCCACCTGCGACGCGCCCGTGACGGTTTCCCGTCGTACCAGATCACAGCCTAATCAGCACAGCGGCGTAGCCATCATTTGCCCTGCGCACGGCCGGAGCGAAGGCGGAGGTTTCGCCTATCCGAGGGGCCTCACGCAGCAAGCTATCGGCGACGGCTGGCACCATGTAGGCCGTGCCCAGCAGTCAGAGCGGCCTACCGGCCGGTGTCGTCGATGTCATGATCCAGGACCCACCCGGATCGACCCCGCCTCCCGCCTCCGCCGTGAACCGTCGCTCCGCGCTCCGGCTGGCCGGCGGTGGCGCGCTGGCGGTAGCTGCCGTGGGCGCGCTCGCGGCCTGTGCGAAGGACGACAAGCCCGCGGCTCCGGATCCGCTGATCGCGCTGGAGACTTCGGCGCGCACGGACGCGGCCGCGGCGACCGCCGCGATCGCGACGAGCCCCGACAAGTCGGGCGCGCTGCAGACCATCGCCACCCAGCGCACCGCGCACGCCGATGCCCTGCGCACCGAAATCGACCGCGCCATAGGCGTTTACGGCGACGGCACCACCCCCAGCCGCCGCACCCCGCCGGTCACCCCGACCGCGCCGGTACCCCCGCCCCCGGTGGCCACCCTGCGCACCCAACTTCAGCAGTCCCAACGCTCGGCCGCCGACCTGTCGGCTCAGCTCTCCGGCTACCGAGCCGGTCTCCTCTCTTCCATCAGCGCGTCCTGCGCTACCCACGCGGGGGTTCTCCTGGCATGACCACGACCGACCAGCAGGCACTCATCGATGCGTTGAGCGCCGAATACGCCGCTGTCTACGCCTACGGCGTCATCGCCGCCTACGCCAACCACGACCGCGACAAACTCGTCGCCGAGTACACCGCCTCCCACCGCGCCCGCCGCGACGCCACCATCGACGCCCTGAAGGCTTCCGGCGCAACGGTTCCCGAGCCCGCCGCCGCCTACACCTCCCCCATCCAGGTGAACGACCCGATCCCCGCCGCCAAGCTCGCGGTGACCGTCGAATCCGACACCGCCGCCGCCTGGCGCTCGGTCGTCGAACGCGCAGACACCCCCGACCTCCGCCGCACCGGCATCGATGCCCTCACCGAATGCGCTGTCCGCCTTGCCACTTGGCAATCGATACTCGGGACGAATCCCGCAACGGTGGCATTCCCAGGTAAAGCCTGACCCACAGCAATCCGGTGCCCTGCCGGATTCGAATATCCCCCGAGCCGAATACACAGACGGGGGACAACCGATGACAGGCAGTTGCGCGGGAGCGGAATCAACCGGTGGTCTCGGTAACATGACAGGCATGCCGACCTCGGATGTCGACCGTCCTGCGAATCTTCCAGAGTTCATGACCTGGGAGGAGTTCGAGCAGTTGCCGGACGAAATCGCGGGAGAGATCGAGCTGTGGGAAGGCCGGGTCGTATGGTTGCGCCGCGGACCGGCCGAACATCAGGACTATTCGATGCAATTCTGCGCAGCTCTGCGCCGATGCGCCCGCGAGGATATGTCCGCGCAGACCGACCGCTGCTGGCGGGCTTCGATCGAATGCAGTGTCTTCTTCAGCGCTTCCACAAAGGCCGACTTCGTCAACCCGGATTTCCTCGTCTATCGCTGTCTCGAGCAGGAGTACCAGGACATCCGCGCCGCTGACGTTCTCATCGCCGGCGAAGTGCTGTCCCCTTCGAATACCGAACGCATTATCGAGGCGAAGAAAGCACGGTACGCGGGGGCAGGCATTCCCTGGTACTGGGAAGTGTCCCTCGGACGGAATCCACGCCGCATCGCAAGTGTCCGCGCCTATGTTCTGGAGTTCGGCCACGGCCAACTGCCGCCCGGCGTGGCACCTCTGCACCCCTCCAACTACATCCTCGCCGGCGAATGGGAACAGGGCTCGACGACCGGGATCGACGCCGACCACCCGTTCCCGATTCACATCCCCTGGGCCGAACTCGAGTTCTGAGCCAGACGTCACCAGGAATTCGCCGAAGGCGCACTTGACGTTTGCGTTGGCGATCATGGGCGGGCACTCTCGGGGCATAGGGTCTCGGCGGCGTGGCGTTTCGCATTCTGCTGCTGCGCAACGGAATTCGGTGTGAGGTCGAGGGAGATGCTGTGGCGGTGAACGCTGCCCCCGGAGAGAAGGCTGCCCGGGAGGAGAAGGCGCTACGCGAGGTGACGAATCGCCTGGTCGACGACTATGGCGAGGCGCACCCGGCGGAGCGGGTGGAGGCCGTGGTGGGGGCGGTGCGCAAGCGGTTCGAGGGGCATTCGGTGCGGGAGTTCGTACCGATTCTCGTCGAGCGGATTGCGCGGCGGGAGTTGGATCCGACGCGGGCCAAGCAGAGCGCGACGACGGTCGAGTTGGCGAAGTCGACTGTTGTCGACCAGCCGCGGCCGAATGGCGAAGGCGGCGAGAATGATTCGCCCGATGTGCGGTCGGCGGACACCACGAGCGTCTTCGCGGCCGTGGCCGGCCGGTTCGTGCCCGCGCGGCTGGTGGAGAACAAGCGGACGCTGGGGGTGGCGGCGGCCGGGGTGGCCGGGGTGCTCGCGGTGGCGGTGACCGTGGCGGTGTGGCCGTCGGATTCGCCGTCGGGCACGGCGGCCGCGCCCGCGTTGACGACGGTGCGCGGCGTGGTCGGCTCGGAGAAGTCGGCGTTCTTCGACGATCCGAAGGTGGCCGACGCGCTGGCCGAGCACGGGTTCAAGGTGGAGGTGGAGCCCGCCGGGTCGCGGCAGATCGCCACCTCGGTGGATCTGAAGAAGTACGACTTCGCGTTCCCGTCGAGTTCGGCTGCCGCGGAACGGATTCAGCGGCAGGCGGGGGTGAGCGGGAAGTACGTGCCGTTCTCCTCCCCCATGGCTGTCGCCACGTTCAAGCCGATCGCGGATCTGCTGACCCAGGCCGGGATCGTGCAGCCGGGCGCGACGACCACCCTCGATGTCGGGAAGTATCTTTCGCTGGCCGAGAAGGGGGTCCAGTGGAATCAACTCGAGGGCAATTCCACCTACCAGGTGCCCAAGAACGTGCTGGTGTCCACGACCGACCCGCGCACCTCCAACTCGGCGGCCATGTACCTGGCGGTGACGGCCTACGTCGCCAATGACAACACCATCGTGCGCGGTGAGAAGGCCGAAGACTATGCGGTGTCGCGGGTTTCGCGCCTGTTCACCCGGCAGGGCTTCACCGAGTCCAGCAGTGACGGTCCGTTCAAGGACTACCTGTCCAACGGCATGGGCACGGTCCCGATGGCCTGGATCTACGAGGCCCAGTACGTGGACGCGGCCGTCCACAACCAGCTCAAGCCCGACATGGTTCTGATGTACCCGCAGCCGACCGTCATGTCCCAGCACACGGTGGTGCCGTTGAACGACAAGGGCGACCAGATCGGCAAGCTGCTCACCACCGACCCGGACCTGCAGCGCCTGGCCGCCGAACACGGCTTCCGCCCCACCGACGTGAGCCTGTTCACGAATGTCACCTCGGCACACCAGGTCCCGGTGGATGTGAACCTCGTCAACCAGGTCACCCCGCCCGACTACGACACCCTCGAGCGCCTCCTCGACGGGGTCGCGAAGTCCTACAACTGAGGACTCGATCCACGGCCGCGCCCCGGCCGGGAGGCGAAGCGGGAGTTGTGCCGATCCCAGGGGCTACACGGGCAGCAGTTGTCGAATGAGCTTCCAGCGCAACGGGATCGAGCCTTCGGTCCGGAACAGGCGCAGCAGCGATACCGCGGCATGGTGCGGCCCGGGGCTGATCGGGATGCCCGCCGACGCCACCTCGGGCGAGAGCGGGTGGTGCGGGTCGGCGAGCGCCATGGCTCGCATTCCCAGGGCGTCGGCGGCGAGCAGTCCGGAGCTGGAGTTGAGCAGCGCGACAACCTCGTGCGGCGCCATGCCGAGTGACTCCACAGCGGTTTCCAGCAGTTCGGCGGGCGTCCGCCCGTCGGCCGGGTCGCCGACGACGATGCTGGACACCGCGTCGAACAGCGCGGGCAGGTGGTCGGTCAACGCGGCCGCGTACCTGGCCGGGGCGGTGGTGGCGACGACCACCGGAACGTATCCGGCGATCACGCGGACCAACGCCTCGGCGCCCGGCACGGGACGCAGCGTCCCCGCCCGCTCGACGAGGTAATCGGTACACCGGTCACGGATCGCGATCTCACCGGTCACGGTCGGCGGGCAAGCGCGCAGCGCCGCGTGCCACAGCCCGGTCGATTCGATCAAGGTCCCGTCGAGATCGATCACCACCGCAGCGATCACGCTGTCCTCCTCACGTCGAAATCAGACAAATCACCCATCAGCTTAGGTGAGATCGCCGCGCTCACACCCGAGCTCAGTCGAGGCAGAATTCGTTGCCCTCGACGTCCTGCATGACGAGGCAGGACTCGTTGAAACCGTCGGCGGTCAGCAACTGGACGCGAGTCGCGCCGAGGGCCAGCAGCCGTGCGCATTCGGCTTCGAGGGCGGCTACCCGCTCGGCGCCGACGAGGCCGGTGCCGACACGGACGTCGAGGTGGACGCGGTTCTTCACGACCTTGCCTTCGGGGACGCGCTGGAAGAACAGGCGCGGGCCCACGCCGGTGGGGTCGATGCACGCGAAGGCCGAGCCCTGACGCTCGGGCGGGAGCGAGTTGTCGAATTCGTTCCAGTCGGCGAAGCCGGGCGGTGGCGGTGGGATGACGTAGCCGAGCACCTCGCACCAGAATCGGGCGACGCGTTCGGGGTTCGCGCAGTCGAAGGTGACCTGAATCTGCCTGACCGTTGCCATTGCTCCACCGTAGACGCGCAGTCAACGCGATTCGGGAGGTGCGACGGGCTTGCGGTGCCGCGGACCGATCGATGATGCCGGATCGCGCGACCGCCGGGTGTGACCTCGACGGTTTCCGATGCTCCTCTATCGTTCAAGGCTTCGGGTATCGGTGGAGGTGAGATGGGGAAGAACCGGCGGCATCGGGCGGCCGCGCAGCGGGCGCGGCAGGAGCGCGACTCGGGCGGCGGGTTCGACTCCGTGCGCGCCGCGCTGGGTGAGGGGGACGCGAATCCCGAACAGATCGGGTACGCGATTCTGACGGGCGCGTTGGAGGCAGCCAAGGGTGATGCGCGGGCGGTGCGGCGATTCGCTGCGGCACTGGCCGGGGACGGCTTCACTCCGGCGTTGGAGAGTGGCGCGTATCTGGCCGGGCGGCAGGCGATTACGACGGCGTTCGAGAGCGGCTGGCTGCCCGCCGATATTCATCAGGCCGCGCGACGTCGGGTCGGTGAGTTCGCGGTCGCGTATCTGATCGATCTGATGGCCGCGTACATGGGACAGTTCGCTGCGGACACCGTGGACGAGACGTGGCGGGCCCAGCTCGACGAGTTGGGCGCGAAAATCTGGTGGGCGCAGGCGAATCCGCATCTCGCGCAGTGGGCGGGCAAGCAGCTGTTGATCGCCGAGGAGGCGGTGAGCGCGGTGATCGAGGCGCTGGCACTGCTGTTCCAGCTGCCGCGAATGGAACTCATCCGGCCGCTGCCGGGCACGGCGCGACCCGCGCGCACCGCACACCATGCTGTCGACGAGAAGGCGCTGGGCCGGATTCGCGGACTGCTCGCGAAGGCCGAATCCACCTCGTTCCCGGAGGAAGCCGAGGTGCTGTCGGCCAAAGCGCAGGAGCTGATGACCAAGTACGCGATCGATCGCGTCCTGCTCGAGGCCGACGCGGCCGCACCGGATCTGCCTGCCGCGCGCCGACTTTGGCTGGATACGCCGTACGTCGACGCGAAGGCCCTGCTGGTCGACGCCGTCGCGAACGCCAACCGCTGCCGCGCGATCTTCTCCGCCGAATGGGGTTTCGTCTCCCTCGTCGGCGACGAAGCCGACCTCGACGCCGCCGAGCTGCTCACCACTTCTCTGCTGGTGCAGGCGACCCGCGCCATGATCGCCACCGGCGACGCCCGCGACTCGGCCCGCACCCGCCCGTTCCGCAAGTCCTTCCTCATCGCCTACGCCACCCGCATCGGAGAGCGACTCACCCGCGCCAATGCCGAGACGATCGCGAAAGCGCCCGAGCCGGAACGACTGCTACCGGTCCTGGCCTCACACCAACTCCGGGTCGACACCGCCGTCGACACCTACTTCCCCAGCGTGAAAACCTCCCGCATCTCCGTCCCCGACGCCGAGGGCTGGCACGCGGGCCGCGCCGCCGCCGACCGCGCCCACCTCGATTCCTAGCGGATTTCAGCGGTGCAGAGCTTCCAGGTATCGCCGGTGCGGGCGAGGGCGAAGTAGGCGATCTTCTCAGCGCCCGCTGCGGCGCCCAGTTTGCCCAGGACCCGTCCGTACGTGGTGGCGACGTCGCCGGTGATGGTCGTGTAGTGGAAATCCCGGACCGTGATCACCGGAACGGAAGCGTCCGGATCGGCGGCCTTACGACCGGCGACGACAACCTGGCGGTCCCCCGCTGTCATTCGTAACCCGACATCGCCACAAGTACGGTCGGCGAGTGTCTTCTTGTCGCCGGTGTTGGCGGCGGTCACGACGGTCTGAACCGCGTATGTCACGGCTGCCTCGTCCGTGGACTGTGCCGAACTATCGGATCCGTGCCGGGCGGCGACGATCGCGAACACCGCGATCACGGCGGCGATGAGCGCCACGACGAGGTACCGGGAACTCGTCGCGGATTCCGATTCTTCAGACGGATTATCAGTGGCTTTCTCGCCCGTTGTGCTCATCGATGCCTGCTCCTGAGACGGTCCCGGACTGCCGTGACGATGATCCAGCTCCAGCAGGTGATGGTCAGGACCGTCATGAGCCAGCCGAGAATGCTGGTCCAGCGCAGATCGAAATGTTCACCGCGAATCACGCTGACGGTCAGCGGCAGACTCACCAGCGTGTACACGATGACCGCACGAATTTCATACCTCCTCCAGGTCGTTGTATTTGAAGACCACCTGGGCGGTGCTGCCATTGATTGTGGCTTTGTAGCTGGGCCAGCCTGTCGCGAGTTTGCGGCCACCGTAGATCTCGGTGAGAGCATCGGTGAAAGCGCCGACCAGCACCGCAGCGCTCACCACCGCGACGCAGGACGCCGCGGTGTATTGTGCCCTCCCCAAAGCTTTCTCCCATCAACCCATCAGCAAACAGTCGGCAACTATCGCCAGATTGGCATGCCGCTTACCGGTCACGAAAGGCGACAGTGGGACGCATCACATTCGAATAGGGAGTGGTCGCCGCCCGAGTCGGGACCGCACTGGAATGAAAATCGCTCTAGCAGACAATAATTCGAGATTCATAGCGTCGATCGAAGCCACCGATGAGATGCCGTGCACCCGAACGGCCGCGAGCTCATCTCGCTTTGCGTCCACGACTTTCCCGAATCTCGTTCCGGCGATCCGCGGGCCCCGCTAACTCCATGAGATTGCTGAAAGTATGCTGCGCAGGGTGACCGCTCCTATCTGCAACTTTGAACAGCCTGCCGGTGAGCCTCCACCCCCACCCGAGGTGCAGCAGGCGCTCGCGGAGAAGCTCGGCTGCACGCTCGAGGGTCAGGGAGTCGGTGACACGGGGCTTCCGCACGTGAGCGATCCGTCGCCCGGCATTCCGGTCGGCGGTCAGATCTTTTTGGCCGTGGTCGTGCTGGTCATGGTCGCGATCGTCAGCTTCGGCATCTACACGGCGGTCCGCCGCTATCGAGCGGCACGCGAACTCGGGATCGATCCCCTCACCGCGGACCTGCAATGGCAGGCCCGCATAGCCAACAGCGCGACATTCGATCCCGCACCCAGCACAGAACGACGCCTGGACGAACTGGAACACCTGTACCGCGCAGGCAAAATCACCCACGAAGAACACCAACAAGCCCGCGCCCGCCTGCTGGGAATCTGACCCGACCACGATCCCCGCCACCAGAATGCATTCGAGCACATGCCCTCTCGACGTTTGCATGCCAGGATGCATGGTCGTCGGCATGGCTGTTCGGGGGCGGCGGCAGGCCAGCGGAGCCTTCCCCGGTTCCGCTGACCTGCCGCGAGGTGAGCGGGTCTATGCCTGGATGACTTCTACGTTGACCAAGGCGTTGTAGGAGTCGCAGCTGGCCCAGGATTGGTTTTGGCCGTATTGGATGGGGCCGTACTTCCAGTAGGTGAACGGGACGGGCCAGGCGATGCAGGTGAGTTTCACCTGATGCCAGGCACCGAGTTCACAAAGGGACATTCCGCCCGTATTGAAGATGTTGTAGACGTGGCAATTGGCCTGCCACACCGGGACATCATCAGCGTGAGCCGTGCCGGCGCCGACGAGCAGAGAGCCCACGGACGCGGTGGCGGCAACGGCAGCGCTAACAGCAAGCCGCTTCGCAGATAGCATTCCGACCTCCTGGATTGGTGTTGCCAGGAACATCGTGGCAAATCCCCACCCGTTACTTTCGCGATTACTCGCAATTTCATCGAGTGGCACAACAGTGGAGGGGACAATTCAGACAAAAACCCCTCGCTGATGTGCCCCTCGATGAGGGTGGGCAGGTGCCGGTCGTCAGCGTCGCCAGACGTCGCTGGCGAGGAACGCGGTCCACGCCTCGGCGGGGAAAGACAGGATCGGACCCCGGCCGCGATCCTTCGTGTCGCGGACCAGGGTGACGGCGGGGTCGTGGCGCACCTCGATGCACTCCTTACCGGCATCGGAGAAGCTCGACTTGTACCACTCGCTAATAATCGGCTTCCTCATGCGTTGTGCTCCTTCGCGATTCGCACCAGCAAGTCCTTGGTGCTCTCCGGGGACAACGCTACAGCGCGCAGACCGGCGATCGCTTCACGATATTCGTCGATCTCCTCCTGGTTCTCGTGAAGGACGCTGCCGATGGCACCCTCGGCGTACACGACCGGCGGCAAGGTCATCCCGCTCGGCCCCTTGGGCAGGTGGACCATGATGAACTGCTGAATGACCAGCCCCGGGTGCGGGCCGATGGCGAACGGGAGCGCTCTGATCTCGACATTGTCGCGATCGCCGACTTCGGCGAGCCACCGCAGTTGGGCCGACATGACCTCCGGCAGTCCGGGCCTGTTCCACAAGACCGCTTCGGAGATGAACGCCTCCAGTCGAAACCCTGCATCGTTCAACCGGGTTTGCCGCTTCTGGGTGAGCTCGACCCGCCGTTCCACATCCACCGCCGACAAGCGCGGCAAGGTGACTCGAATGATCTCCCGCCGGTAGTCGGACGTTTGCAGCAGGCCCGGCACGATGACTGGTTGGTACGTGATGATCTGGTCTGCTACTCCTTCGAGCCGGAGGAGCTTCTCGAAGTTCGGTGCGACCTGGTCACTGTAGGGCTTCCAGAACCCCTTCGAGTTTCCCTGCACCTTGGCCGCATTGTCCTGCGCCCGAACCTCTTCGAGCAACGCGAGGGCCTTGGCCTGATCCTCCGGTGAAGCGTGGTAATAACCGAGCAAATCCTTGATTTGCGGCTTGGTGAGCCTAGTTGGCGCGCCTTCCTCCATACGCATCAAGACAAATCGCGTGACATCGAGGTGGGCCGCCGCCGCCGACAAGGCGGTGCGGGGCGCTTTCGATCGCACAGATTTCATGAAGTTTCCAAAATCCATGCGCGAGACCGTCAGACCGGCCATTTCGTTAGCCTCGCTATCTGGGGAGTGTTCTCTACGCACATGTTGGTCATGCACCTCAAGCTTATTTGGCAGGACTGTGCGCCATACACGGATTGATGCGCGAGCTTGGGTGCATGATTAGTCAGGAGGGAAACGAACCGAAAGCAACAGGAGTCGAAATGACCTGGGATGCTTGGGCTTTGACACTATTGACCGGCACATCGGTGATAACTTTCGCCGCCATTCTGGTCGAAGATATTCGAAATACCGGTCGGTATAAGAGAAGCACGGGTAGGCATCGGCGGTGAATTGAACGTGGACATGTACGAACGACTCGAGAGTTGCGATGTCCGCGATGGGGAACCGACGATGACATGCTCCGAGGCGATGGAATCGCTTGTGCTGCATCACGACTGCCTGACCGCGTTGTGTGAACGGAAGATGGCGGCCGGGCAGATCATCAAGACCGATCCGGAAAAGACCCTGTCGGCGAAGGTTATTCGGTTTCCGGGAAGTTGGGAGGAGGCAGGCTGTGGGACGTGCGATCCGTGATCGTCATCGGGCACCCTATCGGCGTCCCGCCACGCTCTCGGAGGCGAAGGGTGGGCTCGATCGGCATCTGGGGTGCGTCGAGGAGTGCGAGGCGAAGAAGTACTACGAGAAGGCCGTCAGGGAGATGGTCCGGGGGCCGGGGCTCGGGTGGAACATCTGGGGGCCGGATCAGGGGGTGCGGTGAAAGAAGTGGCGCACCACCCGAAGGTGATGCGCCACTGGGTCTTTCGGTGGGGAGTGGTCAGCCGCGGATCTTGGCTGCCACCGAAGCCACGGCGGTGTCGGCCGGGAGTTCCTCGGCGGTTCCGGCGAAGCGGTCGCGGAGTTCGATCTTGCCTTCGGCCCAGCCGCGGCCTACGACGACGATGTAGGGCATGCCCAACAGTTCGGCGTCCTTGAACTTGACGCCCGGGGAGGCGGTGCGGTCGTCCAGCAGCACCTCGAAGCCGAGGGAATCGAGTTCGGCGGCAACCTGTTCCGCGCCGGCGCGAGCGCCCTCGTCCTTGTTGGCGATGACGACGTGGACGTCGAACGGGGCGACCTCGCGGGGCCAGCGCAGGCCCTTCTCATCGTGCTTCTGTTCGGCGAGGACGGCCACCATGCGGGAGACGCCGACGCCGTAGGAGCCCATGGTGAGGCGGACGGGCTTGCCGTTCTCGCCGAGGACGTCGACGTCGAAGGCGTCGGTGTACTTCTGGCCGAGCTGGAAGATGTGGCCGATCTCGATGCCGCGCGCGGCTTCCAGGACGCCGCGGCCGTCGGGCGAGGGGTCGCCGTCGCGGACCTCGGCGGCCTCGATGGTGCCGTCGGGGGTGAAGTCGCGGCCCGCGACCAGGCCGACGTAGTGCTTGCCGGGCTCGTCCGCGCCGGTGATCCAGCTGGTGCCGGAGACCACGCGCGGGTCGACCAGGTAGCGAACGCCGTTGGCCTGCAGCGCCTTCGGGCCGATGTAGCCCTTCACCAGGAAGGGGTTGGCCTTGAAGTCGGCGTCGTCGAGCAGCTCCACCTCGGCGGGTTCGACCGACGCGCCGAGGCGCTTCTCGTCGACCTCGCGGTCACCGGGGATGCCGACGCCGAGGATCTCGGTCTTGCCGTCCGGGTAGACCAGCTTGACGAGGATGTTCTTCAGGGTGTCGGCGGCGGTGGCCTCGCGGCCCAGCACGTTGGCACCGTTGGCCCACTCGACCAGCGAGTCGATGGTGGGGGTGTTCGGGGTGTCGTGGACGACGGCGTCGGCCTGCCCCTCGATGGCGATCTCCGGCGGGGCGGCGGTTACCACGGCCTCCACGTTCGCGGCGTAACCGGATTCGCGGCAGATGACGTAGGTGTCCTCGCCGACGGGGCTGTCGGCCAGGAACTCCTCCGACGCCGAACCGCCCATCGCGCCGGAGGTGGCGGCGACGATGACGTACTTCACGCCGAGCCGGTCGAAGATCTTCTGGTACGCCTCGCGGTGGGCGTTGTAGCTCTTCTTCAGCCCGTCCTCGTCGAGGTCGAACGAGTACGAGTCCTTCATGATGAACTCGCGACCGCGCAGGATGCCCGCGCGGGGACGGCCTTCGTCGCGGTACTTGGTCTGGATCTGGTAGAGCGTGACCGGCAGATCCTTGTACGAGTTGTACTCGCCCTTCACGGTGAGCGCGAACAGCTCCTCGTGGGTCGGGCCGAGCAGGTAGTCCTGGCCCTTGCGGTCCTTGAGGCGGAACAGCGCGTCGCCGTATTCGGTCCAGCGTTTGGTGGCCTCGTAGGGTTCGCGCGGCAGCAGCGCCGGCAGCGAGATCTCCTGCGCCCCGATGGCGTTCATTTCCGACCGGACGACCTCCTCGACCTTGCGCAGCGTGCGCAGGCCGAGCGGCAGCCACGAGTAGACGCCGGGCGCGATGCGACGCACGTATCCGGCACGCACCAGCAGCTTGTGGCTGGGCACCTCGGCGTCGGCGGGATCGTCGCGCAGGGTGCGCAGGAACAGGTGGGAGAGGCGGGTGATCACGGCTCAACACAGTAGCCGCTGCTCATCCGATGCCGCGAAGGCATTACCGTGTTGGCTCGTGCTGGTGCTGCTGCCTCCCTCAGAAACCAAGTCCGACGGCGGTTCGGGCGGTCCCCTGGATCTGGATTCGCTGTCGATGCCGCAGCTCAGCGCGGTGCGGGACAAACTCGTCACCGAGGTGATCGAGCTGGCCGCCGACAGCGACGCCGCGCGGGCCGCGCTCGGGCTCGGCAAGGGGGCTGACGCGGAGATCGCGCGCAATGCCGCCCTGCGGACCTCCGCGACACGCCCGGCGCTGGATCGCTATACGGGAGTGCTCTACGACGCGCTCGACGCGCCCGGCTTCACCAAGGCGCAGCGCGCCAAGGCCGAAGCGCGGCTGGGCATCGGCTCGGCGCTGTTCGGGGTGGTCCGCGCGGGCGATCCGATTCCGGCCTACCGGCTTTCGGGCGGCTCGAAGCTGCCGGGCCTGCCGACCCTGCAGTCGTTGTGGAAGCCGGTGCTGCCCGAGGCGCTGCGCGAGGAGGCAGCCGGGCAGCTGGTGGTGGACCTGCGCTCGGGCACCTACATGAACCTGGGCCGGGTCCCGGGCGCGGTGACCGCGACCGTGCTCACCGAGCGTCCCGACGGCAAGCGAACCGTGGTGAGCCACTTCAACAAGCATCACAAGGGACTGCTGGCACGCGCGCTGGTGCTCTCGCGGACCGAACCCTCGACCATCGACGGCCTGGCCAAGCTCGCCGAAAAGTCCGGCCTGCGCACCGAGATCGCCTCGCCGACCGAACTGCTGATCATCACGTCCTGACGTTCTGTGCCCGATCCTCCAGATATACGAAATCCACGGTCGGCTCCGACGCCCCACCTGGATAGAGTGGCCTGGTGGAACCCAACGATCTGGACCCGGAAGTGCTCGAGCTGGCGAGCAAGATCTTCGATCTGGCCCGCAACGGCGATGCGGCAACCCTCGGCGCCTACGTCGACGCCGGGGTCCCGGTGAACCTCACCAACGACAACGGCGACACCCTGCTCATGCTCGCCGCCTACTACTCCCACCCGGAGGCCGTGAACGCCCTCCTGGAACGCAAGGCGGACCCCAACTTCGGCAACGACAAGGGCCAGACCCCGCTCTCGGGAGCCGTCTTCAAGGGCTCGGACGAGATCGTCGCGGCTCTGCTGGCAGCGGGCGCGGACCCGAACGCAGGAAGCCCCTCCGCCCGCGACGCCGCCGAAATGTTCGGGCAGAGCAAGTATTTGAAGCTCTTCGATCACTGAACTGAACCGACTCGCGCACTCCGGGTCCGACTCGGTGGGTTCAGAAATCGAGCTCGGACCAGGGGATGTGGATCGGGAAGGGGAAGTCGAAGTCGATGCCGACATGAACGTCGCTGAACCATTCATCTGCGATCAGGTAGTTCGTGGAATGCAGCGGTGCCACACCTTCGGGCAAATTGCCGTGCCCGGTTTCGAGTCCGAAGACTCGAACACTCGCAATGCGACGAGGATTCCGACCGAGGGTGACCTCCCAGTACCAGGGGATCCCACCACCGGCGTACTTGGCTCGCTTAGCGTCGATGTCCTGCTCGGTGTTCGATGGCGACAACACTTCACCCGCGATCAGTACATCGGATGCGCGGATGAGTTCGTATTCGCGCTCGAGACAGCGATAAACGAGAAAATCCGGTGTCACGAAGTCGGATTTGCCCGTAGCACCGAAGAAGACATTGGTCTCGACGGCTGATCTCCAACAGCGGTCCGGCTCGCCCGCCATGTCCTCTCGCGCACATCGGCGCAACGAGTTCCGGAACTCCACCGAGTATTCCTGATGCTCGGCCGGTCCTTTACGAACCCAAACCACACGACCTTCCCAGAGCTCGATCTCCCCGGCGATCTCGTCGGGCAGCTGCTCGAGCTCTTCCCAAGTCATGTACTCCGGCAGGTCAGGTCGCTCGACAGGCGGGGTCGGCATATCGGTCATGTTACCGGGCACACCGCCCGCTTCGGCCCAACGTTCGCAGCTCATCGACATCCCCTGAGTGTTCGTTCAACTCGTCTCAGGGAGTTCGAATCCAGATGGTCACCGGATGGACCCACGGCCCGGTAGGACCGTGGATCCCCGCCACGGGTCAGAGGCAGGCGGGACGCCAGATGGTGGACTCACAGACGTCCCGGTCTGCTTTTCGGATCCTCGGCGACACCGCGCATCCGAACTCTATCCTTGACTGGTCGCAGTGTTTTCCCAAGTGACACAGTGTTATTCGTTCTCGTTCGAGGATCGGAAGCATCATGGCAATCAACTCGGGAATATATAAGATCAGCAGCGTGCAGGGAGGCGCGGCGGTCGGCGTCAGCCCGGTCCGTCCGGCTTATCAGCTCGCCCGTATCGGCGCGCCGATAACCGATTGCACACTCAGGCAAGTGGACGACAAGGTGACCAGCATCATGGTCGGCGCCTACCCGTACACCGGTGTCACGGACGGGCAGCTCCTCGCCACCATCGCTCAGGAGCAAGACCAGGACTGGACGATCGAATATCGCGAAGCCCAGAATGCATACACCATCGCGTCGGTCTCCGACCCATCCCTCGTCTGGACGGTGACCGAACCCGACGCCCCTGGTTCCACGATCTCGTTGCGCCCCGTGATCACTACCCGATCCATGCCGCCGCAGTACCTGCCCACGCAGCTGTGGCTGCTCGAACCTCTGATCGTCGACTAGAAACCCGGGACGCTCTGCCGAGGTAGCGCGGAAGTCCGGTCCGTCGACGAAATCGTCACTCGGGCCGGACTTTCGGGGTTCGGGGTTACTGCGTGCGCTGGTAGGTGCGGAAGGCCGAGAGCGCCCAGGCGAAGGCAAGGGCCGCCAGCGCGGCCAGGTAGCCGAGATGGGCTGCCACCGAGGCCGCGTCGGCGGTGCCGGCCAGACCGGCGCGGCCGATGTCGACCGCCCAGGTGACCGGGTTGAACTTCGAGATCCCTTGTACCCAGCCCGGCATCAGGGCGGGGGACATCATGCCCGAGGACAGGAAGGTCAGGGGCAGGATGATGAGTTGGGACATGCCGATGAGGGCGATCTGGCTGCGGGAGATGAGGGCCAGGGCTACCGAGCCCGCGCAGAAGATGGCCGCCAGCAGGGTGGCCGCGGCGAGGGCGAGCAGGATGCCGACCACGCCGCCGGGAAAGCGTGCGCCACCGGCGAATCCGATCAGCAGGACCAGGGCGGACTGCACCAGGCCGATGGTGAGCTGTACGCCGAGTTGGCCCGCGACCACCGCGCTGCGCGAGATCGGCGCGGTGAGCAGCTGATTCATGACGCCGTTGTCGATGTCCTCGATGTAGCCGGTGCCCGCCCAGACGCCCGAGTAGAGCACGGTCATCATGAGCACGCCGGGGGCCAGGAAGGTGATGTAGTTGGCCGCACCGAATCCCGGTATCTCACCGACGGATTCGAAGACCTGGCCGAACAGCATGATCCAGACGATGGGCTGCAGCAGGGCGGCGAACACGCCCCACGATTCGCGCAGGGTGTTGACCATCCAGCGGCGGTAGACCTGCCCGGCCGCCACCGCCCAACCGGCCGTGGGGATTTCGCGGGTGGGGGGCAGGTCGTAGGTCACGGTCGCGGTCATGCCGCCACCTCCACTCGGTCGCGGTGGTTGTCGGCTTTGTAGGAACGGCCCGCGTAGTGCAGGTACACGTCGTCGAGCGAGGGGTGCGAGATCGACACCGCGCCGAAACCGATACCGGCGGCGTCGAATTCGGCGATCACCCGGCCCACGATTCCGGACGGGTCGTCGGTGCGGGCGACGAGTCTGCCGTTCGGGCCGTCCTGCTCGACGAGGACCTTGCGCAGGGTGGGGATGGACTCGCCGACCGCGCGGACCGCGGCGATATCGGGATTGATGAGCTCGACGGTGAGGGTGTCACCGTCCAGCGTCGACTTCAGTTGCGCCGGTGTGCCTTCGATGACCGCGCGCCCGTGGTCGATGATGACCAGGCGGTCGGCCAGCTCGTCGGCCTCCTCCAGATAGTGGGTGGTGAGCACCACCGTCAGCGCCGCCTCGGTAGCCAATCGCCGGATCTCCGACCACATTTCGGCGCGGGCCTGCGGGTCCAGACCGGTGGTCGGCTCGTCCAGGAACAGCACCGACGGGGTGTGCACCAGCCCGACGGCGACGTCGAGCTTGCGCCGCATGCCGCCGGACAGCTTGGACACCTTGCGGTTTCGCGCGTCGGTGAGCTGGAACTGATCCAGCAGCCCGTCGGCGCGCAGCACCGCGTCGTGCCGGGACAGGCCGTGCAGGCGCGCGGCCATGACCAGGTTCTCGAACGGGGTCTGGCGGGGATCGGCTCCGGAGCCCTGCGAGACGTAGCCGATGCGATGCCGGATGGCGCCCGCGTCGGTGGTGACGTCGAATCCGGCCACCCGCGCGGTGCCGGAGTCGGCCCGCGACAAGGTGGTGCAGATCTTGGTGGTGGTGGACTTGCCCGCCCCGTTGGGGCCGAGCATGCCGTAGACGGTGCCGGCGGCGATGCTGAAGCTCAGGCCGTCCAGCGCCCGCACATCGGGCTTGCGGCGGCCGCCGGGATAGGTTTTGACCAGGTCGCGGACCTCGACCGCGGCCGAGGGCACAGCTGTGATGGACATGGGTGCGTTCCTCTGTCAGGTGTGGGGAACGACCACGGCGCAGCCTGGCTGCAAGATTTCAGAGCATATGCTGTGAATGCGGTTCGAGCATCCGGCGGTTCGCCGTCGGTCGTTCGGATTCGGCGGAGGCTCGGATGTTGGCGCATCCGGGCTTCCGTTGTTCTCGGGGTGGTTGCTCACTCGGGTGGTTTCGGCATCCCCCATTCCTCCAGGAACTTGTCGCTGACTTCCGGCGGCACTCCGCCGTCGGGGTATTGCGCGGCCAGCTCGGTCATGGCCCGCCAGCCGGAGAGGCCGCCCAGCACACCGGATTCGATGCGCTCGGCCAGCTCGGCGACGAAGTCGCGCTCGGCCTCGAGCATGCGGGTCTCGTAGTTGCTCTCGACCAGCAGCACCTCGGGCAGCCAGGAGAGCACGGGCGTGACCAGCTCACCGATCTCGGCGATCCGCTCGTCCAGCGCCGCGACCCGATGCCGCAGCAGCGCGACGGCCTCGTCCGGACCGACCGCGGGCAGGAACGAGAGCGCGGCCATGAACCGCGGATACTCCTTCTGCGGTTCGGACAGCCATTCCCGCATCCAGTCCCGGGCCTCGGCGGCCCCCGCCGCGGTCATCCGATACACCGTGCGCGCGGGCCGGTTTCCGTTCTGCTCGGCGCCCACGACCTCGATGAACCCCTGTTTGAGCAGTGATTCGACGACCGGATAGAGCGCACCGAAGTTGATCCGGACGCTACCCTCCTTGCCGCGCTGCTTGAGGGTCTGCGAGATCTGGTACGGGTGCATGGGCCGTTCCCAGAGCACCATCAGCACGGCCAGTGCCAGTGGATTGACTCGGCGGAACGCCCGCTGCGTGGCCACACTCACCTCCGGTTACTCTGGTCAGAGTATCTGCTTACTCTGACCAGAGTAACCCTAGGCGGGAGCGCGGACAAGCAATCCTCGTTGCCGAAAGGGCCTGCCCCGCGATTCTTAGTTCGTGACTGTTCTTCTTCGCCGAACCGCGAGCCGCAGAAGCGTCCTGGCCGGAGCCGGAGCGATCGCGCTCGGCGCGGCCGTCGGATGCAAGACCTCCGAGACCGAGACCCCGAGCGCCACCACGTCCCCGCTGCCCGCACCCGCGGACTGCGGGATCGACCACATCGTCGTGGTGATGATGGAGAACCGCTCGTTCGACCACTACCTGGGCTGGCTGCCCGGAGCGAACGGCAAACAGGCGGGGTTGGCGTTCACCGACCGGAACGGTGTGGCGCGCAAGACTTTCCACCTGGGCAATGCGCAGGGCTGCCAGTACATGGACCCGGACCACTCCTTCGAGGGCGGGCGCACCGCGCTCAACGACGGCAAGTGCGACGGCTGGCTGCGCGCCGGGACCAACGACGAGTTCGCCATCGGCTACTACCAGCGGAGCGATCTCGGCTTCTACGACAAGGCCGCGCCCGCATGGACGGTGTGCGACAACTATTTCGCGGCGATCATGGCCGAGACCTACCCGAACCGGGTCTACCAGCACGCGGCGCAGACCGACCGCATCCACAACTCGACGACCGTCTCGACCCTGCCGACCATCTGGGATCTGCTGGCGGAGAAGCAGATCCAGGCCCGCTATTACTTCCACGACGTGCCGTTCCTGGCGGCATGGGGCGCCAAGTACCTGTCCATCAGCCACCTGTTCTCGACCTTCCTGTCCGACTGTGCGGCCGGGACGCTGCCCGCGGTCTCGTTCGTGGACCCCAAGTTCCTCGACGAGGCGACCGGCACCTCGGCCGACGATCATCCGCACGCCGATATCCGTGCGGGACAGGCATTTCTGAACCAGGTGTATCGGGCCGTCACCAAGGGCCCGGCCTGGTCCCGTACGCTGCTGATCGTCAACTACGACGAGTGGGGCGGCTTCTTCGACCACGTACCGCCGCAGGTCGCCCCCGACGCCAACCCGGACTGGGGACTGCGCGGATTCCGGGTGCCGTGCCTGGTCGTCTCGCCGCGGGCGCGGCGCAAGCACGTGGCGCACGAGGTGTACGACCACACCTCGGTGTTGAAGGCCATCGAATGGCGCTGGGGCCTGCGGTCTTTGACTCCCCGGGATGCCGCCGCCCGCAATATCGCCGAGGTGCTGGACTTCACCGGCGCACCGAATCTGGATGCCCCGCAATGGGATGTGGCGGCCGCGTCGTCGCAGCGGTGCACGCCGCTCGTCGCCGCCGACTTCGAACAGTGGACCGCGCTGCGCAAACTGGCCGAGGCAGCGGGCTGGCGCTTCTGAGGCTTTCGGAGAACTGCGCTTCCGAGGTCTCGGAGAACTGCCTACTGCTGGGTGTGGCCGGGCAGGACGCAGACGGCGTCGAGGCCCAGGACGTGGTTGAGGCGGCCGAAGGCGAGCCAGGAGCCCAGACACATGGACAGTTCGACGATTTCGGTGTCGGTGTAGAGCTGCTTCATGCGGTCGAAGAACTCGTCGTCGAGGCTGTGGTGATCGAGGGCGTAGACCTCGGCGTATTCGGCGGCCATGCGGGTGCGGTCGTCGAAGTTCTCGGTGGTGCGCCAGTTGGTCACGTCCTCGGCGAAGGACTCCTCGACCTTGTCGCCGCCGCGGTCGGTGCGCCAGTCCAGACAGAACAGGCAGCCGTTGATCTGGGCGATGCGCAGGCGGGCGGCCTCGAATTCGCGCAGGCCCAGGGTGGAGTGGGAGTAGACGGCGAGGGAGAAGTTGGAGGCGGCGACACCGATGCCGGGGACCATTTCGCCCCAGACGTAGCCGATGGGGTCCTTGCCCACAGGGATGTCGATGATCATTTCGGACTCCTTTGAAATGTCACTGCCGGCCGAGCGTGCCGTAGGGCAGCGGGACGTCGAGGGCGTCGTAGAGGCCGGGCGCGGCCTCGGCCAGCCAGGGAATCGCGTTGACCAATCTGCCGACGGCCGTGGCGTTTCCGCCCGCGGAGTGATTGCCGTCCTCGTCGGTGGCCTGGACGGTGATCTCGATGCGCGGGCGGCCCTCGATCAGGACGCGGTGCGCGCCGGCACCGCTGGGCGGCTGCGGCCAGTCCGGCGCGCAGCTCGGGTGAATTCTGGTGACGTGTTCGATGACGATGCGGGGGCTGCCGTCGACGATGCCCTGCACCTCGAAGCGGACCGCGCCCTGGGTACCGGCCTCGAACTTGCCCATGAGCTCGGTCTCGACGGTGTCGTCGAGGGCGCGGCGGTCCACGACCTCGCGAATGTCGGTGAGCGCCACGCCGAGTCCGCGCGCGATGAGGCGAATCTGGCCGCCCCACACCATGGTCGGGACCGTGGGCGCGAGCATGGGCGGCTGATAGTCCATGGGCTGGCCCATGCCGACCAGGTAGCGCACCGAGTCGGGCTGGTCGTAGGTGGTGTAGTCGAAGATCTCCTGGCAGCGCAGCACGTCGATGGTGCTGCCCAGGCCGCTCATGAGCAGCGGCAGGACGTCGTTGCCCCAGCCGGGGTCGATACCGGAGACGAACAGCGCGCCGCCGCCCTCGGTGGCCGCCTTGGAGACCCGGTCGCTGAGTTCGGCCGGTGCGCTGCGGTGGTCGTAGAGCGCGTAGAGCGCCGGGGTCACCACCACGGCTCCGGTGCGCAGGGCGCGTTCGATGTCGGCGAGGGCGTCGTCGGGGCGGATGTCTCCGGAGGCGGCGTAGACGATCGCGCGGGGGCTCGCGGCCAGGGCGGCGTCGACGTCGTCGGTGGCGGCGATCCCGGATTCGGTGTCCAGTCCGGCCAATTCGCCGGCGTCGCGGCCGACCTTGGCGGGGTTGTGGACCAGGACGCCGGTCAGTTCCAGTCCGGGGTGGGCGGTGACGGCCCGGATGGCGGCCCGGCCGACATTGCCGGTACCCCAGACCAGCGTGGAAATCATGAAACGGAACGTAGCAAATGCTTGGTAGGTGCATGTCCGATTCGGCTACATTGCGGTGATGGATTTCGAAGCACTCGAGGCGATTCGCCAACTCAAGTACCGCTACCTGCGCACCCTCGATCTGAAACTGTGGGACGAGTTCGCCGACACCCTGTGCGAGGACATCGTCGGCGCGTACGGCTCCCCCTCGGGCGGGCTGCCCGCCGAGTTCCAGGGCCGCGACTCGATCGTCGACTTCATGCGCAATGCGCTCAGCGCCAACATCATCACCGTGCACGTGGCCAATCACCCGGAGATCACCGTCGACGGGGACACCGCCACCGGCAGCTGGTGCATGGAGGACACCGTCATCGCCGCCGATTACGGCCTGCTGATTCGCGGCGCGGCCTACTACAACGACACCTACCGCCGCGAGGACGGCGTGTGGCGCATCGCCTCCACCGGATACGAGCGCATCTACGAGTCCAAACAGTCCACCGCGGACCTGCCCGGCTACGCGCTACTGGCCAATCGCTGGGCGCCCGAACAGGTCTGAGCCCGCGGGACCCGATTAACACGCGGCAGATTTCTGTCGATCATGATGGCGATATCGCTTCGATCAACGCTAGGACCATCATGCGCAAGACTCTGTACGCCCTGTCCGGCCTCGCCTTCGCCACCGCCGCCGCGGTACTGCCCACCGCCCCCGCACAGGCGGCGGGCGGCGCGTGGGGCGCGATCGCAGTGTCCGACTACGGAGATCTGGGCTGGGCCTGGAACTACGACACCGAGGACGAGGCGAATCAGGCCGCCGTCGACAAGTGCGCGAAGGCCAGCTGCTCGGTCATCACCACCTTCCCGCAGTGCGGGGCGGCGGCCTTCTCGAACTCGATGAACAAGTACACCGGCGGATACGGCGCGACCCCGGAGGACGCCGAGGCGAACGCCCGGTGGTACCCCGACTCGACCATCGTGCGCACGGCCATCTGCAACGACTGACCACCCGGAGCCGGACCATCGCGTCCGGCTCCGAACCTCCTGCACCGGAGCGTCTTTCGCTGGCTCCTCAGCGCTCGGCGGCCTCGACCGCCTTGCGGACCTTCGCCGCGTCGGCCGGTGCGCCCTCGTGCTCCCAGAACGGCTGGGCCGCCCCGTAGGGGATTCCGTAGACCGGGGTGTCCGGCTGGGTGCGCCAGCTGTCGGCGAGCGTGCCGATATCGATGGTGTCGTAGCCGAGCGCGCTGATGAACTCCGCCACAGCGATTTTCGCGATGGCGTCGTCACCGGAGATCGGCAGCGCGGTGCGGTCGGCGGCCCCGGCCGGGCGGGCCAGCGTGGCCAGGTGCTCGAAGTAGATGTTGTTGAACGCCTTCACGACTCGCGAGCGCGGCAGATGCCGCTGCAGCAGTTCGGAACTGGTGGCCACCCCGGCCGCCAGGTCCGGGAATTCGCCGTCGCGGTCCGGGTAGTAGTTGTTGGTGTCGATGACCACCTTGCCGACCAGCGGGTCGGCCGGAACGTCCCGGTACGCCTTGAGCGGCACGGTCACCACCACGATGTCCCCCGCCGCGGCCGCCTCGGCCGGAGTACCGGCCCGCGCCTTCTCCCCCAGCTCGGTGACGAGTTCGGCCAGCGTCTCCGGCCCTCGCGAATTGCTCAGCACCACATCGATCCCCGCGGCTACCGCCAGCCGAGCCAGCGTGCCGCCGATATTCCCACTCCCGATCAACCCAAGCGTCGTCATGCCCGCTCCCAACGCACCCCCGCCGCCCAATGTTCCCGAACCCGTTGAGTGGCACATCAGCGAGGGGATTTGCCCGATTTCCCCTCGCTGATGTGCCGCTCAACGTTCATCGAGGGAGGTGGCGGCGGTGAGGGCGGCGTCGAGGACGCCGGGGAAGCGGGTGTCGAGGTCGGTGCGGCGGAGGGAGACGAAGCGGTTGCGGCCGTCTTGACGGGTGGTGATGAGGCCGGATTCGCGGAGGACCCGGAAGTGGTGGGACATGGTGGATTTGTGGACGTCGATGCCCTCGGCGGCGGCGGCGCAGGCGTGTTCGGCGTCGTCGGCGAGGGTGGCGAGCAGGCGCAGGCGGACCTGGTCGGACAGGGCGTGCATGACGGCGACGAATTCGATGTCGCCGGTGGCGGGTTGGGGCAGGTACCGCATGGCGTCACCCTAGCAATAGTTGGATTGTTTGACATCTATCAAACCGTCTTCATAGTATGACGGACGTCAAACTAACGCGGATTCCCGCTCACCCACCACGAGGAGTCTCGGGTGAATTCACGACTGATCGCCTTGGCACTGGGGACATTTGCCATCGGCATCGACGCCTTCGTCACCGCCGGACTGGTCACGCCGGTGTCGGCCGACCTCGGGGTCTCGACCTCGGCGGCCGGGCAGCTGGTCACCGTCTTCGCGCTGTCCTACGCGGTGCTGTCGCCGATCCTGGCCACGGCCACCGCGCAGCTGTCCCGGAAAAGGGTGCTGCTCATCGCTTTATCGCTGTTCGTGCTCGGCAATGTGGTCACCGCATCGGCCGGAGCCTTCGCGCTCGTCCTCGCCTCGCGGGTGATCGCGGCGGCGGGCGCGTCCATGTACACGCCGAACGCGACGGCCGTGGCGGCCGCGCTGTCCGCACCCGAACGGCGCGGGCGGGCCATCTCGGTGGTCATCGGCGGATTGACCGTGGCCACCGCGCTGGGCGTGCCGATCGGCTCCTGGATCGGCGGCGCGTTCAGCTGGCGGGCCACGCTGTGGCTGGTCGCGGCGCTCGGCGCGGTCGCGCTCGCGAGCGTGGCGGCGATCGTCCCGGCGGTGCACCTGCCCGCGCCCGCGCGGCTGCGGGAACGCTTGATGCCGTTGCGCGACAGGACGATCGCCACCGGCCTGCTGCACGCGGTGCTGCTGTTCGGCGGAATGTTCACCGTCTACACGTATTTGGCCGCCGCCATGCATCCGGCGACCGGCGGCAGCACCGGCCGATTCACGATCCTGCTGTGGGTCTACGGCCTCATGGCCGTGGCGGGCAGCACGCTCGGCGGCCGGCTGGTCGACCGCCTCGGCTCACGGAAGATCATGCCGCTCACCCTGATCGGTGCGGGCGTGGTCGTGGCCCTGATCCAGGCGGCCGGACAACACTTCGCCACCGCCCTGATCTGGTGCGTGGCCTTCGGCATCCCCGGCTGGATCTGGGCTGTGGCACAACAACATCGGCTGGTGGAACTCTCACCCCAGGGCTCGCCGCTGCTGCTCGGCCTCAACGCCTCGGCCCAGTACTTCGGCATCGCCATCGGCGGCGCGGCAGGCGGCCTCGGCCTGCAGTGGTGGGGCGCGGACTCACTCGGCTGGATCGGCGTGATTCTGGTGATCGGCGCGCTAGGACTACTGGCGATCAGCCTGCACGCAGCGACCAACCGGTCCACCGACCCGGCCGCTACTCCGCCCCCACTCCCCACCGCGCCCGCAGCCAACACCACTCCCCCGAGTATGACGAATACCGTGCCCGCACCGGGAACAGCGACCGCGTGACTCATCACCCAGCCGATCCAGGTAGCCGCCCTTGCATCGGGATCCGCTTCCAACACAGCCAGTTCCGGCCCACCACATACTCGGGCGATGCGTCTCGGCGAGCAAGGGCCGGAGCCCCGTGCGCATCGCCCCACGCGATGGATGATCGAAGCACCGGACCCCACCGCTCGCCGGCCGCATGACGGCCGAGCTCCCCCGCAATGGTGCGGAGGCGACCGCCGGAATAGTCGAAGGCTGCGGATGAGGATCGCTCCCACGGCCGCCGATCGTGATGCGACGGCCGTGGGAACTCGTCAGATGGTCTGAGAGGGTTCATCTTTCAGCCGAGGGTGATGGCGTCGAGGCGGGTGCGGAGGAACTCGGCGGAGATGACCGGTTTCAGGCCGGGGACGCGGCCGATGGGTGGCTCGAGGGGTGTCACCCGGGCGTCGTGGTCGAGTTCGTAGAAGTAGATGAGGGAGATCAGGTCCTCGTCGGGGGCGGATTGCTGGGGCGGCAGGACGCGGTGGCGGCCGGCGGGCCAGCGCTGGCCGCTCCAATGGGCCAGCAGGTCACCGATGTTCACGGTGAGGGCGGCGGGGTCGTAGGGTGCGTCTTCCCAGCCGCCCTCGTCGGTGTAGACCTGCAGGCCGCCCGCGCCGGGTTCGCGGTCCAGGACGGTGACGGTGCCGAAATCGGTGTGCGGTCCGATGCGGAACTGGCCCGGCTCGGGCGGGCCGACCTCGGCCAGGGGTGGGTAGTGGTTGATATTGCAGGTCCAGGTGGGTCGGCTCGCCAGGCCCTGAAACGGGTTGTGCGGCAGGGCGAGTGCCGCGGCGAACAGGGCCAGCAGCTCGTCGGAGAGCGTGTGCACGGCGGCGGTGTAGGCGAGGAACAGCTCGCGCAACTCGCTCACCTCGGCGGGCCACACATTGTCGAGGAACCAGACCTCGTCGACGAGCGGGTCACCGGTGCGGGTGTCCGCGCCGATGGCGAAGGTCTCCTTGAGGTCGGGCGGGGTCTCGGTGCCCTCGGCGTAGCCATTGGCCTCGAGGCCGGGACCGATCCAGCCGCGGCCGCCGACCGAGACCGCGTACTGTTGCTTCACCGCCTCGGGCAGGGCGAAGAAGCGCCGGGCCGCCGCGCGCAGGGCGGCCGGAAGTCCTTCCGGCACACCGTGTCCGCGCACCAGCAGGAACCCGGCGCGCTGCATGCCCGCGTCCACCTCGCGCAGCACCCGGTCCGCGGCTTCGCCGCCTGCGCGCCAACGGTCCAGGTCGATGGTCGCGATCGCGGTCATTCGGCCACTCCGATGTCCTCGTTCCACAGCTCGGGCCGTTCGGCGATGAAGCGGGTCATCATGTCGACGCAGGCCGGGTCGTCCAGCACCGTGATCGAGACACCGTGCGCGGCAAGCCAATCGTGGCCGCCGGTGAAGGTGCGGGACTCCCCGACGATGACCGCGCCGATGCCGAACTGGCGGACCAGCCCGCTGCAGTACCAGCACGGGGACAGCGTGGTCACCATGATGGTGTCGCGGTAGTCGCGGCGGCGGCCCGCATTGCGGAAGGCGTCGGTCTCGGCGTGCACGCTCGGATCGTCGTTCTGGACGCGGCGATTGTGGCCGCGGCCGAGCAGATTCCCCGCGCTGTCGAACAGGGCCGCGCCGATCGGGATTCCGCCCTCCCGCAATCCGAGCATCGCTTCGTCGTAGGCGGTGGTCAGCAGATCCTGTGCGTTGATCATGTCGATCATGCTGCCACCGGTACCCGCGAAAGCCGGGAGCGGTTGACGGCCACGTAAGCCGCGCCGGAGAGGAGGAACCCGACGAAGAAGGTGATGTCACCGAGTTGCGGGACCGCCTTGGCGACGGCTCCGACGAACTTCTCCTGATTGGAGAACAACAGCACCGACACCACCAGGCCGACCAGGAACGCGCCCACGCCACCCCAATTCGTGTGGGAGCGGTCGTAGAGCAGGTCGTCGACGCGCTGCCCGCGGCGCAGGTACTCATCGGCGAAGACCACGCCCAGCCACGGGCCGATCCAGTACGCCACGATCAGCAGGAAGCCCTCGTAGCTGGCGGCCGCGTCGGGCAGCGCCCACCAGGCGACCAGGAATCCGATCACGCCGAAGGCCGCCGACACCACCGCCCGCTGTGCCCGCAGCGAGAATCGGAATCCCATGGTGACGAAGGCCATCGCGCCCGAATAGACGTTGAGCGCATTGGCCGCCACCGCTCCGACCGCGATGGCCAGCAGGGTCAGATCCGCCAGCGGCGTGGACAGATTCGCGGTGAACACATCGGTCGGGCTGCCCTGCGCCGAGCCGGTCACCGTGGCCGAGGCCGCGCCCACTACTTCCAGCCAGAGGCAGGACAGGAACAGTCCGGCCGAGGCGTAGCCGCCGGTCGCGCGCCGTGACGAGGAGACCGGCAGATACCGGGAGTAGTCGGCGGCGTACGGGTTCCAACCCGCGCCGTAACCGAACGCGGTGCCGACGGTCAGCAGGAATCCGCCCATGCCGCCCACTCCCCCGGCCGGGGCGGGCGCGCCCAGGTGCGCCTTGCTGAAGATCACCACGGTGACGAGCGCGAAGACGATCGCCAGCAGGGGGAATGCGATGCGCTCGACGGCCTGCACCAGATTGTGGCCGAAGAACGCGAACGCCGTCTGCACCACCACGATCACCAGCAGCGCGGGCACCTTCGGCAGTCCGGTCAGGGAGTTCAGCGCGAACGCCCCGCTCACCGAGTTGGTGGCGAACCAGCCGACACCGCACATGATCGACATGAACGCGGCGGGCAGCTTGTTGCCCCGATAGCCGAAAGCCAAGCGCCCCAGCACCATTTGCGGAACGCCGTGCAGCGGGCCGCGCGCCGACAGCAGATAGTGCGCCGCCGCCCCGAGGGCGGTGCCGACCGCCAGGCCCAGGCTCGCCTGCCAGAAGTTCATGCCGTAGGCGGTGACCGCCAGCACGCCCACGAACACCGTGGCGAACTCCATATTCGGAGACATCCACGTCCAGAACAGTTTTCGAGGAGTCCCGTGCCGGGCGTCCTCGGGGATGAAGTCGTCGCCGCCCGGCTCCACGGCGATCACCCGGTCACCGTAGGCCGACCGCTCCTGAATCTCGGTCATGGGAGGAATTGTGCGACCCGGAATGTTGCGTGGATATGTGTTTGGGTTACCAGCAGATACCAAGTGTGTGACCCGGATTCGCACATCCTGGCTTCAGCTGGCTGTACTCAGCGGCTAGGGTGGGTCGATGGACACCGACCTCGCGCGGGACATGTGGCGCGTATTGGAACCGCTGCACGCCGTTTCCTACTTCTCCGCGGAGTGCCGGGCGGCCAACAAAGCGATCGGGCTGCGCGGCTTCTGGATGGGATACTTCGCGACCCGCTCGGCACCGCTGGGGGCGGTGGGCCCGTCGGTCGTGGAGGCCACCTTCTACGGTTTCCATCCCGCGATGGTCCGGCGGGCCATCCCCGACGCCTGGTCCTTCGCCACGCCCGACACGGTCATCGCCACCCGGACCATCGCGGCCGCCGCGGTGCTGCGAAACCTGGTGCCCGACATCACCACTGTCGCCGCGCGCACGGTGCCGCACCTGCGCGACGCGATCGCCGCCGCGGAGGTCGCGGGACGTCCGCTCTTCGCCGCCAACCGCGACCTGCCCGTCCCGGGTGACGCGGTGCACGCGCTGTGGCAGGCCGCCACCGCGCTGCGCGAGCATCGCGGCGACGGTCATGTGGCGTGCCTGCTGAGCGAGGGAATCGACGGCTGCGAGGCGCACGTCTTGTTCTCGGCCGCGCGGGGCGTACCACCCCAGTTGTGGCGCGACAATCGCGGCTGGAGCGAAACCGATTGGGAGGCAGCGCGAGAGCGCCTCATCGAGCGCAAACTGCTCGACGCCGAGGGCATCACCGACCCCGGCCGCGCCCTGCGCGAACACCTCGAGGCCCGCACCGACGCCCTGGCCATGACCGCCTACCGCGGGGTGCCGGGCATGCTCGAAACACTGTCGGTGCTCACCCCCGCCGCGCGTGCGGTGGCTCGCAGCGGCGAGGTCCCCTACCCCAACCCCATGGGCGCCGATCCGGCCTGACGCATACCTCGGCAAGGGCCTCAGGAGGACCGCAGACCCTCGAACAGCAGGGCCAGCAGCCGACGCCAGTCACCGCTGTCCGCCCGGATGGTCGCCGAGAGCGCGCCGACCACCATGTACACATCCGCGACCGTCAGATCGGCGCGCAATGCCCCTGCGGTGCAATCCGATTCGATGATGCCGCCGATCACCACCGCGAGCCGGTCGAGGGCCTCGCCGCGCGGTTCGCTGCCGCGCGAGTCGCGGGCGGCTTCGATCGCGGCCGACAATCCGCTGTCGGCCGCGAGGGTTTCACCGACATGGGTCAGGTAGCGCAGCAGACCCTGCCCCGGCTCGGCCCGCCGCAGGCACTCGGTGCGCGCGTATTCCTCGATCTCGGCGAAGCGTTGCGCGGCGGCGGCCTCGATGAGCGCGGCCTGGGTCGGGAAGTGCCGGTACACGGTGCCGATGCCGACACCGGCGGCGCGCGCCACCTCCGGGAGCTGCACTCGGCTTCCACGCTCCGCGAACAGGTTTCGCGCGGCTTCCAGGATGCGGTCGCGATTGCGCGAGGCGTCCGCACGCGCCTTGCGTGCCGGCGATGACGGGCTTGACACTCGGGTTCCCTCTCGGCCTACACTCGAAACGGAATCGGATTCCGGTTCCGTTTATCTCGATGGAGAGGGTACCACCATGTCCCGCAATCGATTTCTGCTGCTCGATCCCGGCACGGTCCGCCCCGGCCGCATTCCCCTGCCGCCCGCGTTCGCCGTGAAGGCCACCACCGCCGATACCGAAGGCCGCTTCTCGCTCTTGGAAGTCACTCTGGCACGCGATATTCCGCGCCATACCCACCATGTCGCCGACGAGAGCATCTACGTGCTCGACGGCATCCTCGAGGTGGAGTTCGACGACCGTGTCGTGCACGCCGCCGCCGGTGCGTTCGTGCTGCTCCCCCACGGTGTTCCGCATGCCCTGCGCCGCGGTTCCACACCCCCGCCGCGGCTCATCCAGATCTCCTCGCCGGGTGGCTGGGAGTGCTATCTGGAGGACCTGATCGAGGCCGGTCCGGCGGTGCTCACGGACGGCGCACTCGATCCGGCCAAGATCAATCCGATTGCCGCGCGGCACGAGATCCGGTACGAGACAGCTCGATAGGGTCCGGGATCGGCCGTTCAGCCTGCTCGCCGGGCGGTGCGGGTGAGGATGTCCGTGCGGAGCGCGGTGTGGTCGGCGGTCAGGTCGGTCAGCAATCGGTGTGCGAGGCCGTCGGTCTCGTGCAGCAGGCCCAGCAGCAGGTGCTCGGTGTCGACGCGTGGGGAGCCGAGTGCGCCCGCCTCGCGAACCGCGGTCGCCAGCACCTGTTGCGCGCCGGGGGTGAAGGCCGGGCGCGGGAATCGGAAGACGCCCGGCCCGAAGGACGCGTCGGCGCGTTGCCGGAGCGCGTCGACATCGATGCCCAGGGTGGCCAGCGCGTCGCGCGTCGGCTGTCCCCTGGTTTCGGGGATTCCGGCCTGCCGCGCCAGCGTCACCGTGTGGTCGCGGACGGCCTCGAGTTCGATGCCGTGCGCCCGCAAGACCTCGCTGCCGGTTCCGGCGGTCGCGCAGAGGCCGAGCAACAGGTGTTCGGCTCCGATGAAATCGTGCCCCAGCGCGAGCGCCGCGTCCTGCGCGTTGGCGACCGCCCGCTGTGCCAAGAGTGTGAATCGTTCGAACACGGATCTACTCCTTGCCGCTGACTTTTCTTCTGCCCGAGTGCTTCTCGTGCACCGACTGCTTGCTGACCCGCAGCGCCTCGGCGATCTGCTGCCAGCTCCAGCCACTGTCACGCGCGTTGTCCACCTGTACCCGCTCGAGTTCTTCGAGCAGCCGGCGCAGGGCCGCGACCGCGGCGAGTCCGACGGCCGGATCGGGATCGGTGACCTGCTCGGCCAATGCGGAGGTGGACAACGCTTCACCACTCATGCCGTCAGGTTAACCTGACGACCGGGGAGCGTCAAGAAATCCTGACGGGTCATCCGGTGGGATCACCAGACGCCGGGGACCAGCCGCTTGGTGGTGAGGCGGTAGTTCTCGTAGGGCGCGCCCAGGGTGTCGACCAGGGTCCGCTCTTCCAGGCGGATGCGGCGCAGGAAGGCGTAGACGGGGACGACCGTGGTGAGCAGCAGCGAGAGGTAGTTGGCCGAGGCGATGCCGAAACCGACGGTGATCAGCAGGACGCCCGTGTAGGAGGGGTGGCGGATCCAGTGGTAGGGGCCGTGGCTGACGACCGGCTGATCGGCGTCCACCTCGACGGTGGTGCGGAAGTGCTTGCCCAGCACCGTGATCGCCCAGGCCCGGATGGCCAGGCCGAGCCACATGAGGGCGATGCCGACCACCTGCCAGGGGACCACCGGACCGGGAAAACGCAGCGGGCTGTCGGCGGGCAGGAGGATTCCGGCGAAGCTGGCCACGGTCATGGCCGCCGCCACCAGCAGCATGATGGCCAGCCGGGTACCGCCGTCCCCCGCGGTGGAACCGGTGCCGCGCACCCGATCCCGCACTCGCAGGGCGATCTCGAATGCCACCCACGCCCAGGTGGTGTATACGGCGATGGTCACGTCCGGCGTTCCTTTCGAGCGATCCGACTTGTCGAGATTCCCATCCAACGACATATCCGCACATCAGGGATCCACCCGGAGAATGAGGATCCGCCGCCCCGGGTGGACCCCGGGGCCGAGCCGCGGTGCGGTTCAGTAGTCCTGCAGTCGAATGGCGTTGGCCGCCTTCTCGATCGGCTTCATGATCGAGCGCAGGGCCATGCCCTTCCACGGCAGCCGGACCATCACTCGCATGGCGGTCAGATGCAGGCGCAGGGTGCGGGCGTTGGACGCGACCATCTGGGTGGCGTTGTTCCAGCCCAGGGTGAGGTTCTCTTCGACGTATTCGCGCATGCGCTCCTGGTAGGCGGCGAAGGCCACGCGGTGATCACCGGCCGCGGCGTGGAGTTCACCGGCGAGGACGTACGCGCCGACCAAGGCCATGCTGGTGCCCTGCCCCGACAGCGGAGACGGGCAGTACGCGGCGTCGCCGACCAGGGCGACACGGCCCGAGGACCACCGCTCCAGGTGGATCTGACTCACCGTGTCGAAGTAGAAGTCGGGCGACTCCGGCATGGCGCGCAGCAGATCGGCCACCTCCCAGCCGCCGCCCGCGAACGCCTCGGCCACCAACCGCTGCTGGGTGGCGGTGTCGCGGCGGTCCGGCAGCTGCTCGGGGGCGGGAAAGATGAACTGCACCTTGGCCGTCGAACGCTGGGTGCTGTACATCTGCACGATGTGGCCGGGCGTGGGGTGGACGAGCTCCCAGTGATCGAGGTCCAGGTAGTTGGGCACCGAGATGACGCAGGCGGCCATGCCGGTGTGGCGGGCGAACTGCTCCTCCGCGCCGAAGATGCTGCGGCGCACCGTGGAATGCATGCCGTCGGCGCCGATCACCAGGTCGAACACCTGGGGCGCGGCGTGACGGAAGTGCACCTCGACGCCGTCGGCGTGCTCGACGAGCTCGGTGATGGCATCGCCGAAGCGGTAGTCCACGCCTGACTTGGTGGCGTCGAACAAGATCCGGGCCAGGTCCCCGCGCAGCACCTCGTCGTCGCCGGGCGAACGCATGCCGATCAGGTCCGGACCGAGAGTGGCGATGGCCTTGCCGTTCGCGTCCACCCACGCGCCACCGCGCATATCGGTGGAGGCCCCGCGGATCTCCTCGGACAGGCCCATGCGGTCGATGACTTCCATCGCCACGCCGCGCAGGTCGACCTTGTAGCCGCCTTCCCGCAGGGCCGGGGCCTGCTCCACGACGGTGACGGTGAAGCCGTACTTCGTCAGCCAGAAGGCGAGGGCCGGGCCCGCGACGCTGGCGCCGGAGATGAGGACGGTCTTGTTGGCGAACTGCTGTGTGCTGGTCATGACACGAACTTTGACCGGGTGCGCTCACCAACCCCTCACCGTCGGCTCACCATCCCTCACCGACGCTCCGACCTGGGATTATTCCCCGTCGAGCAGCGCCAAACCCGCCCGCGCGCGGTCGTGGGCCTCGGCGATGGTGAGCGAACCACCGGCCGGGATGGCCAGCACCGCCGTGTAGTGCTCCCGTGCCAGCTCCGGATCTTCGGTCCGCGCGACGTCGCCCAGTCCACGCAGGGCATTGGCACGCATATCGATAGCACCGTCGGTCCGCGAAAGCTCCACCGCACGCTCGTAATCCGCTCGCGCCGCCGCGACATCGCGCTGGGAGTCCGGACCACCGAAATGAATATCGCCCCGCCTGGTCAGCAGATCGGCGGTGTCGGCGGCCCAGCCCAATTCGGTGTTCACCGCGATGGCCTCATCGATCAGGGCCAGCGAGGTGGCCAGATCCCCGCGCCGCTCGGCCACCGCCGCCAGCTTGTCCAGACTCGCGGCGATCGCCCACCGATCCCCGGTCCCCCGGAAACCCGCCAACGCCATGGTGAATTCGGGTTCGGACTCCTCAACCCTGCCGGACATGAACAACGCGAGCCCATCCCCCAGGTGCAGGAACGCCAGTGACCAGGGGTCGGTGCCGAACAACCGGCGCAACTCCCCTGGTTCGCCGGGCAAGATGCCGCCAGCGATCGCCAGCAGGAACACCAGATGCGGCTGCCGCAGCGGCCCTTCCAGCGCCGCGACCCCCACACCCGCCCGCTCGAGCTCGGCCCTGAGATCATTCCGCCCCCGCGCGGCCACCGCCACGCACAGCGCGAAGGTCTCCGCATCGACGATGACCCGTGCCTCGGCCTGTGAAGCCTTCGCCGCCGGATCCGCACACGGCGCATCGAATCCATCGCGCTCACGAGTCGCTTCAAGGGCCGACCGCCCGACCCGCTCCGCATCGACGGTGACCGGCGGCCCGGCCGGTCCGGCGGTCGCGACCGGATCCGCACACGGTGCGCCGAATTCGCCGCGGCCCAGGGGCGTATCCGCCGCGGATGACCCGTTTCGCTCGGTGTTGCGAGGGCGGGGCAGAGTGTGCCGCAGGGTGTGCGAATTCAGTTCCGGCAGGAGCTTGTTCGCGAGGGCGGGGCCGTCGCCGGGGCGGCCGGTGAGCCACCAGTACCAGGCTTGGGCGGCGATGAGGCGGGCCGCGAGGGTGGGGGCGTTGGTGACGGACCAGTGCAGGGCGGACTGGAGGTTGTCGTGATCAGTGGTGAGGCGGGTCAGGTGGTCGAGCTGGGTGGCGGTGCGCAGCAAGGGGTCTGCGGTTTCGGCGAGGGTGGTGAAGTATTCGGCGTGGGCGCGTTGGGTTTCGGGGTGATCGCCGGATTCGAGGGCTCGGGTGCGGGCGAAGTCGCGAATGGTTTCGAGCATGCGGTAACGGCCCGCGGTCACCTCGAGGAGGGATTTGTCGGCGAGGTCGGCGAGCAGATCGTCGAGGTCGGACCTCAGGTCATCGTCGTCCGCGACGCAGACGTGGCGGGCATGTTCGGCGGTCGCTCCGCCCGCGAAGACCGAGAAGCGTTGGGCCAGTAGCCGTTCGCCGGGATCGAGGAGGTCCCAGCTCCAGGCGACGACGGCTTGGAGGGTCTGGTGGCGGGGTTCGGCGGTGCGGTCGCCGCGGGCCAGCAGGCGGAAGCGGTCGCTCAGGCGGGCGTCGATTTCGGGCAGGTCGAGGGTGCGCAGGCGGGCGGCGGCCAGTTCGATGGCCAGCGGGAGACCGTCGAGGCGGGCGCAGATGCGAGAGACCAGGGCGATCGTGCCCGCGTCGGGGGCGAAGCCGGGCCGGACCGCGGCGGCGCGGTCGGCGAACAGGCGTACGGCCGGGGCGGACAGTTGCTCGGCCAGCGCGGAACCGGTTGCGGCCACCGGCAATTGGGGGACGGGGAACAGCGTTTCACCGGTCACCCGCAGTGCCTCGCGGCTGGTGGCGAGGATGCGCAGGCCCGGGCAGGAGATCAGCAGGCGGTGAGCCAGGCGGGCCACCTCCAGGACGAGGTGCTCGCAATTGTCGAGGATGAGCAGCGGCGGGCGCTCGGCGAGCATGGCGATCAGCTGCGACTCGTCGTCGCGAGGCCCGGCCGCTCCATGCGCCGAGAGGTCGCGGCATCCCATGGACGCCGCGATGGCCTGTGCCACCTGCGCACCGTCTTCCAGCGGAGCCAGTTCGACGAAGCACACCTCGCCCCGGACCCGACTGCCCGCCGCCAGCGACAGACGCGTCTTGCCGGTGCCGCCCGGGCCGAGCAGCGTCACCAGCCGGGCCCGTGCGATCAGCGGCACCAACCGGGCCAGCTCGTCCTCGCGTCCCACGAAGCTGGTGAGCGGTGTCGGCAGGCGCCGATTCGACACCGCCGCGGCCTCTTCCGCGCGCAGGATCGCCAGGTGGGCGTCCATCAGCTCGGCCGACGGGTCGGCGCCCAGCTCGTCGGCGAGCAGACGACGGCCCTGTTCGAATGACTCCAGGGCCTCGGCCTGGCGGCCCGCCGCGTACAGGCCGCGCATGAGCAGGGCTCGGGCTCGTTCGCGAAGCGGATGCGCCGCAACCAGTTCCGAGAGCGCCCCGAGCACCGCCTGCGGCTCGCCGACCGCCAGCGCGGCCTCGGCCCGATCCTCCTCGGCGGCCAGACGCGCCTCACCCAGCCGGGCGGATCGGCTCTCGGCGAAGGGCGCCTCGAGCACATCCGCCAGCGCCGGACCCCGCCACAACCCGAGCGCCTCGTCCAGCAGCGTCAATGCCGCTCCGGCGTCCCTGTCCTGCAAGGCTTTCCTACCCTGCGCCGCGAGCCGGGTGAACCGCAGCGCGTCCACCGCATCCGGATCGACGGCCAACCGGTAACCGGCCCCGGTGGATTCGACGAACTCGTCCTCCCCCAGCCCGGTGCGCAGGGCCCGCCGCAACCGCGACACCTGCGACTGCAAGGCGTGGCCCGCGTCCCCCGGCGGCTGCTCCCCATACAGCTCGTCGATGAGCCGTTCGCGGCCCACCACTCGACCCGCATCCAATGCCAACGCCGCCAACAAGGCCCGCACCTGCGGACCCCCGATCGGGAACGGAACCCCATCGGCCCGCCACGCCTCGATCGGACCCAAGATCCCGAACTCCACGCGGCAAGTATGCCCGGGTCCCGATCAGCGGGTTTCGGGGACCAGATCGCGGATGAGCAGGGCGGTGTGCAGGGAGGTGCGGGTTTCGCCGTCGTCGAGGTGGACGGCGAGGATGCGTTCGATACGGGAGAGGCGGTCGTAGAGGGTGGGGCGGCTGATGTTGAGGCGTTTGGCCAGTTCGGTTTTGTTGCCGGCCAGGTCGAGGAACAGGCGCAGGGTGCGGGTGAGGTCGGTGTCGTTGCGGATGTCGTGGCGCAGCAGGGCGCTCAGTTCGGTTTCGGCGAAGCGCTGGACGCCGGGCTCGTCGCGGATGAGGGAGAGCAGGCCGCGCAGGCGGATGTCGCCGCTGCGGTAGTAGGGGCGGGTGGTCGAAGAAGCCAGGGAGAGCGCCACTTCGGCGACGTGAGCGGCCTGGGCCAGCTCGCGGGCGGAGTCGAGCAGGGAGTCGGATTCGGCGGCGGCGCCGATGACGGCGCGTTCCACACCGGGCACCCGGCGGATCTCGGCGAGCATGGCGGCGCAGACGGCGGCGAGGGCGGCGTCCAGGTCACCGCCGCGAGAGATGGCCAGCACCATGGTGATTCGAGTGCCGTGGTCGGGCGCGGCCAGCGCGGTCGCCTTGGCCAGGGCCACGCCGTGCAGGGCGGCGTCGAGCAGGGCGGCCGTGCGGCGCTGCTGCGCCACCGGATCGGCCTCCGCGGCGGCCGCGATCTCCACGGCCAGGGGAACGTATCGGGCGCGGCGGGCCAGGCCGAGGGCCGCGGCCAGCGCCACCGCGTCGCGTTCGTCGGTGACACGGCCGGTGACCATGTCGTCGATGAGCCCGGTCTGCGCCTGCCGGTGCAGGCCGAAGCGGTCGCGCTCGATCATGCGGTGCAGGGTCAGGGTCTGGGCGGCGCGTTCGAGGACCATGCGGGCGCGGGCGTCGGGTCCGCGGCCCGAACGCAGGATGAGCCGACCCCAGGGTTGCGTGTGCGGGCCCACCGGAACGACATTCGGGTCGGTGTCGGGCAGCAGCCGCGAGGTGGACTCCCAGCGCTCGAGCAGGGCCGGGGTGCCGGTGTGGCGGGCGGTCAGCGCCAGCACGCGGTGGGTGAGGTCCTCGAGCACGACCGAGGCGTCCAGCATCCCGGCAGCGGTCTTCACGATCTCGGCCAGCGAAGCGCGGCGCACGCTCAGCGCGGTGAAGGTCTCGTGCACGGTGCGCGCGAATTCCAGCTCGTCGTACTGGTCGGCCACGATCACCCGGTGCACCGCCTCGGTGATCTCCACGAACCGCACCACCTCGTGCAGCGCCACCACCGGCAATCCGAGACGGTCCGCGGTCGCGCCCACCACCGGCGGCAATTCCCGCACGTAGGTGCCCAATTCGACGACCAGGCCCGAAACCCCGGCGGCGGCCAGCGCTTCCAGATACCCGACGGTGGCCGCGTCGCTACCGGCCAGCGCCTGCCCGGTGGTGAGAATCAGTTCCCGCCCGACCAGCAGCTTCGCGACGTCGGGAAGTTCGCTCACATGCACCCAGCGCACCGGGCGATCCAGGGATCCGCCGCCCACGAGTTCGGGCAGCCCGGCGCGTACCACCGGCATGGCTACGACGTCGGCAACGGTGAGGTGCACCGACGAATCGTAAAACGAAGCGCGAAATCGCGCACATAATGTCGGGGGTCAACCGGCCGGTAATGCCGCAGAGTGAGGACGGACGACACAGGAGGAGACATGCAGACCATCGCTCACTGGCTCGACGGCAAGCCCTTCGCCGGATCGAGCACGGCGACCGCGCCCGTCACCAATCCCGCCACCGGTGTGGTGACCGGACAGGTCGCGCTGGCTTCCGCGGCCGATGTGCGCACCGTGGTCGAGGCCGCCGCGGCCGCCTTCCCGGCCTGGCGCGACGCGTCCCTGGCCAAGCGCACCCAGGTGCTGTTCCGCTTCCGCGAGCTGCTCAACGAGCGCAAGGAGGAGCTGGCCGCGATCATCACCAGCGAGCACGGCAAGGTGCTCGCCGATGCCATGGGCGAGGTGAGCCGCGGCCTGGAGATCGTGGAATTCGCCTGCGGCATACCGCATCTGCTCAAGGGCGGGTACACCGAGAACGCCTCCACCAAGGTCGACATCTTCTCGGTGCGCCAAGCGCTGGGGCCGGTGGCGATCATCTCGCCGTTCAACTTCCCGGCCATGGTGCCCATGTGGTTCTTCCCCGTGGCCATCGCGGCCGGAAACACGGTGGTGCTCAAGCCGAGTGAGAAGGATCCGTCCTCGTCGCTGTGGATGGCCGAGCTGTGGCAGGAGGCCGGGCTGCCCGCCGGGGTGTTCAATGTGGTCCAGGGCGACAAGGTGGCGGTGGACGAGCTGCTGGAAAACCCTGCCATCAAGGCGATCTCGTTCGTCGGCTCGACGCCGATCGCCAAGTACGTCTACGTGAACGGCACCGCGCACGGCAAGCGCGTGCAGGCCCTGGGCGGGGCCAAGAACCACATGGTGGTGCTGCCGGACGCCGATCTGGACCTGGCCGCCGACGCCGCGGTGAACGCGGGATTCGGATCGGCCGGCGAGCGCTGCATGGCCGTCAGCGCGCTGGTGGCGGTCGGTTCCATCGCCGATGATCTGGTGGCCCGGATCGCCGAGCGCGCCAAGACCATTCGCACCGGCGACGGCACCCGCGGCACCGACATGGGTCCGCTGGTCACCGAGGCGCACCGGGACAAGGTGGCCGCCTACATCGCGGCGGGCGAATCCGCCGGGGCCACCGTGGTACTCGACGGCCGCACGGTGAAGGCGGACGGCGCAGACGACGGATTCTGGCTCGGCCCCACGATTCTCGACCATGTCGGCACCGAGATGAGCGTCTACACCGACGAGATCTTCGGCCCGGTGCTCTCCGTCGTCCGGGTCGAGAGCTACGACGAGGCACTCGCGCTGATCAACGCCAACCCCTACGGCAACGGCACCGCCCTGTTCACCAATGACGGCGGCGCGGCCCGGCGCTTCCACAACGAGGTCGAGGTGGGCATGGTCGGCATCAACGTCCCCATCCCGGTTCCCATGGCCTACTACAGTTTCGGCGGCTGGAAGAACTCCCTGTTCGGCGATTCGCATGCGCACGGCACCGACGGCGTGCACTTCTTCACCCGCACCAAGGCCGTCACCACCCGCTGGCTCGACCCGAGCCACGGCGGGCTGAACCTCGGCTTCCCGCAGAACCACTGAGCCTCCGCGAACAAAGAACCACTGAGCCTCCGCGAACAAAGAACCACTGAGCCTCCGCGAACAAAGAGCGCCGGAACACATCGAAGGGATCGTGCGATGACTCTCCCCAATGGCCTGACCCCTGAAGCGGCACGCGAAAAGGCGGCCCGCGCATACGAACTCGACCGTGAGCACGTCTTCCACTCGTGGTCGGCGCAGAAATCGCTGAATCCCATGGTGATCACCGCGGCCCAGGGCTGCTACGTGTGGGACGGCGACGGCAACCGGCTGCTGGACTTCTCCTCGCAGATGGTGAACACCAATATCGGGCACCAGCATCCGAAGGTGGTGGCCGCCATCCAGGAGCAGGCGGGCACGCTGTGCACCATCGGCCCGGCGTTCGTGAACGACGCGCGCTCGGAGGCGGCGCGGCTCATCGCCGAGCGCACGCCCGGCGCGCTGAACCGGATCTTCTTCACCAATGGCGGCGCGGACGCGGTCGAGCACGCGGTGCGCATGGCCCGGTTGCACACCGGGCGGTACAAGGTGCTCGCGCGCTACCGCTCCTATCACGGCGGCACCGAGACCGCGGTCAACCTGACCGGTGACCCGCGGCGCTGGCCCAACGACCACGGCAATGCCGGGGTGGTGCACTTCTTCGGGCCGTTCCTGTACCGCTCGCAGTTCCACGCCACCACCGAGGCCGAGGAGACCGAGCGGGCGCTGCAGCACCTCGAGCAGACCATCGTCTTCGAGGGGCCGAGCACCATCGCGGCCGTCATTCTGGAGTCGGTGCCGGGCACGGCCGGGATCATGGTGCCGCCGCCGGGATACCTGGCCGGGGTGCGGGCGCTGTGCGACAAGTACGGCATCGTGTTCATCGCCGACGAGGTGATGGCGGGGTTCGGGCGCACCGGGAAGTGGTTCGCCATCGATCATGCTTCTGATGGGCACAGTGAGGTGGTGCCGGATCTGCTCACCTTCGCCAAGGGCGTCAACTCCGGGTACGTGCCGCTGGGTGGCGTGGCCATCGCGCCGCACATCGCCGCCACCTTCGACGATCGGCCGTATCCCGGTGGGCTCACCTACTCCGGGCATCCACTGGCCACGGCCGCCGCTGTCGCCACCATCAACGCGATGGCCGAGGAACGCATCGTGGAGAACGCCGCCGATATGGGTGAGCGCGTGATCGGGCCCGCCCTGCGCGAATTGGCCGACCGGCACCCGAGTGTCGGGGAGGTCCGGGGACTCGGTGTGTTCTGGGCCGTCGAACTGGTCCGCGATCGCAGCACCCGCGAACCGCTGGCCCCCTACGGCGGCAGCAGCCCGGCCATGACCGAGGCGGTCGCCGCCGCCAAGGCCGCCGGACTGCTGCTGTTCGTGAACTTCAACCGGCTGCACGTGGTCCCGCCCTGCACGATCTCCGAGGCCGAGGCCAAGGAGGGGCTCGCCATTCTCGATCAGGCGCTGACCGTCGCCGACGGGCACACTGTATGACTGTGGAACTGCAATTCATCGGCGGCGCATCGTGTTCCGGTTCGGGTGCGCCATTGTCGATCATCGAACCCGCGACCGGGGCGGAGATCGCCTCGGGTGCGGGCGCGAACGCCGCCGACGTCGAGGCCGCGGTATCCGCGGCCCGGGACGCGTTCGGGGACTGGGCCGCCCGCACGCCGGGCGCCCGGTCGGACATCATGCACGAGTGGGCGCGGCTGCTGCGCGAACGCGCCGGTGAACTCGCGGCGGTGGAAAGCGCCAACGCGGGCAAGCCGATTCGCCTGGCGAGCGAGTTCGACGTGCCCGGCACCATCGACAACACCGCCTTCTTCGCCGGGGCCGCACGGCATCTCGAGGGCAAGGCGAGCGCCGAGTACTCCGGCGACCACACCTCCTCGATCCGCCGCGAGCCGCTCGGCGTGATCGGGTCCATCGCGCCGTGGAACTACCCGCTGCAGATGGCGGCCTGGAAGATCCTGCCCGCCGTCGCGGCCGGAAACACGGTGGTGCTCAAGCCTTCCGAGCTGACCCCGATGTCCTCGCTGCTGTTCGCGCGGGCGGCGGTCGACGCGGGCGTGCCGCCGGGGGTGGTCAATATCCTCACCGGGACCGGCGGTGAGGCCGGTCAGCCGCTGGTGGAGCACCCTGGCGTGGCCATGGTCTCGTTCACCGGCTCCACCGGCGTGGGCAGACGGGTGGCCGCGACCGCCGCCGGCGCGGTCAAGCGGGTCCATCTCGAACTCGGCGGCAAGGCGCCGTTCGTGGTGTTCGACGACGCCGACCTCGAGGCCGCCGCGCGCGGTGCGGTCGCCGGCGCGTTGATCAATGCCGGGCAGGACTGCACGGCCGCGACCCGCGCCTATGTGCAGCGTCCGCTGTTCGAGGAATTCGTGGGCCGGGTGGCCGACCTCATGGATCAGGTGCGGCTGGGGCCGGTTTCGGACCCGGAGACCGATATGGGATCGCTCATTTCCCGCGCGCACCGCGACAAGGTGATGGGCATGGTGGAACGCGCCCGGGAGTCCGGCGCGAAAATCGTTCGCGGCGGCCGAATTCCGGACCATACACCCGAGGCGGGCGCCTATTTCGAACCGACCCTGATCACGGGAGCGGCCCAGCATTCGGAGATCGTGCAGCAGGAGATCTTCGGCCCGGTCCTGGTCGTGCTGCCCTTCGACACCGATGACGAGGCCATCGAGCTGGCCAATGACACCCCGTACGGCCTGGCCGCCTCGGCCTGGTCCCGCGGCGTGTACCGCACCCAGCGTGCGAGCCGGGAGATTCGTGCGGGCTGTGTGTGGATCAACGACCACATTCCGATTGTCAGTGAGATGCCGCACGGCGGATACAAGTCCTCCGGGTTCGGAAAAGACATGTCCGCGTACGCATTCGACGAGTACACGAATATCAAGCACGTCATGTCCGATATCACGGCGGTCGCGCGCAAACCCTGGCACGAGGTGATCTTCCGCGCCGAGTAACGGCGACGACACGGTATCGAGCCGGTTCCGGCAATCCCCCGGGAATTGAGCTATCCTCACGGCACACGTCACGTTCTGAGGTGGTTACCGTGGACACCCGCATTGCCGGGTCGGACCCGAGGCTGCAGCACGCAGCCATGAATATCGCCGGGCAGCTGCGCATGCGCCGCCGCTGCGACGATCGCGCCGCCACCAGCTGACCCCGTTCCCGACCGCCGGTCGTCCGTTCGCGGACCGACCGGCGGTTTTTCGCATACCCGGGAACGGGGTTACCGCTTATCTGCACACGGGCCAGCACATCCGTAGTTGGAGCCGAACGGCCGGACCGATCGGCGAGAGAGAAGGAGTTGATCGGCCATGTCGGCCAAAGGGAGCAAACTGTGGGCGTCGGCCCTGAAAGATTCAGTACCGACGCCGTATTGGACCGACCGGCCCGAGCGGCCGACCCCCACCGATCCCCTCACCACCGCCGCGCACACGGATCTGGCCGTCATCGGTGGCGGATACAGCGGACTGTGGACCGCGCTGCTGGCCAAGGAACGCAATCCCGGCACCGATGTGGTGCTGCTGGAATCCGGCCTCTGCGGACACGCGGCCTCGGGCCGCAACGGCGGATTCTGTTCCGCCAGCCTGACTCACGGCCTGGCCAACGGCATGGAGCGCTTTCCCGACGAGATCGGGCAGCTCGAACGCCTCGGCCGCTCCAATCTCGACGATATCGAGAAGGCCATCCTGCGCTACGGCATCGACTGCGACTTCGAGCGCACCGGCGAGATGGAGGTCGCCACCGCGCCGCACGAGATCGAATGGCTGCGGGAAAGCCACGACGCCGCCGAATCCCTCGGCTACCGCACCGAATTGCTGGACGCGGGCCAGGTGCGGGGCATGGTGCACTCACCCACCTATCTCGGCGGCTGGTGGGACCGCGACGGGGTCGCCATGCTGGATCCGGCGCGGCTGGCGTGGGGACTGCGGCGCGCCTGCCTCGAATCCGGGGTGCGCATCTACGAAGGCACTCCCGTGCAACGCATTTCGAAATCCTGCGGCGGCACGCTGACCCTGCACACCCCGCACGGCGAGGTGCGCGCGCCCCGGGTCGCGTTGTGCACCAGCGCGTTCGCGGGTCCGGTGCCCAAGGTGTCACGGCATGTGGTGCCGGTCTACGACTACGCGCTCATGACCGAACCGCTCACCGCGCAACAGCTCGACAGCATCGGCTGGCACACCCGCATGGGACTCGGCGACGCCTCCTACCGCTTCCACTACTACCGGCTGACCAGCGACAACCGCATCCTCTTCGGCGGCTACGACGCCATCTACCACTTCGGCAACCGCATCGCGCCCACCCTGGAATACAACGAGGCCACCTTCGAAACCCTGGCCCAGCACTTCTTCCAGACCTTCCCGCAACTGGACGGCCTGCGCTTCACCCACCGCTGGGGCGGCGTCATCGACACCTGCGGCCGCTTCTGCGCCTTCTTCGGCTCGGCCTACAAGGGCAGACTCGTCTACGCCGCGGGCTACACCGGCCTCGGCGTCGGCGCGACCCGCTTCGGCGCGGAAGTCATGCTCGACCGACTCTGGAACCTCGACACCGACCGCACCCGCCTCCGCATGGTCCGCTCCCGCCCCCTCCCCCTCCCCCCGGAACCGTTGCGCTCCGCGGGAATCCACCTCACCCGCTGGTCCCTGGCCCGCGCCGACGCCCACCAGGGCCGCCGCAACCTCTGGCTGAAAACCCTCGACTACACCGGCCTGGGCTTCGACTCCTAACCGCTCGTCGAGTGGCACATCCCGGAAGGTATTTGTCCGTTCAGTCCCGAAAAATGTGCCACTCGGCGAATAGCCGCGCGGGGAGGTCGACACGGCGGAGCCGCGAGGAGGCTGGAAGGCAGGTGAGGGGGCCCGGCTCAGCCCGCTCTAGGCCGCTTTTGTCTTCTTCTCTTCGATCACGCGGCGGGGGCGCGGAGGATGAGGACGGTGATTTCGCTGGGGGCGAAGAGGCGGAGTTGGGGGCCCCAGAAGCCGGTGCCTCGGCTGGTGTAGAGCTGGGTGTGGGTGCCGTGGCGGGAGAGACCGGCTACGACGGGCTGGTCGAGGCGGACCAGGTAGCGGAAGGGCCAGATCTGGCCGCCGTGGGTGTGGCCCGAGATCTGCAGGGCCACACCGGCGGAGACCGCGTCGGTGACCTGTTTGGGCTGGTGGGCCAGCAGGATGACCGGGTGGGAGGGGTCGGCTCCGGCCAGGGCCTTGGTGATGTCGGGGCCGTGGCCGGGCAGGCCGGCGCCGGTCGGGTCGTCGATGCCCGCGAGCACCAGGCTGTCGCCGTTGCGGGTGATGACCTGGTGCTGGTTGCGCAGCGGCCGCCAGCCCAGGCCGGACATGTGCTCGATCCAGCCGGGAGCGTCGCCGAAGTACTCGTGGTTGCCGGTGATGTAGTAGCGGCCGAATTCGGATTCGACCTTGCCGAGCGGGTCGACCTGCGCCTTGCGGGCGGCCACTGAGCCGTCGGCGAGATCGCCCGCGTGGCAGGCGATGTCGGGGCGTTGGGCGTTGACCGTCTCGACCACCCGCTCCGACCAGCGCAGCCGATCGGTCGCGGCGTAGTGGGTGTCGGTGACGACCACCATCCGCAGTCCGTCCAAACCCGCACCGAGACCGGGGATCTCGACCTCGACCGCGCGCACCCGGGGCAGCCGTCGTGCCTCGTAGATCGCCCACGCGCTCAACCCGGCCCACACCACGAGCACACCGGCCGCGACGATGCGCGAGCGCGCCGGGTCGTCCACGCCCGCGAGAGCGAGACCGCCGCGCACCACCGCACCGATCACCGACCAGGTGAACAACACCCACATCAGGCCCAGCAGGGTGTCGCCGACCAGCGACGCCGCATCGGATTGCCGGGGGCCGTGCCCGAGCAGCATGCCCGCGGGCAGGGCCAGGTAGCCGAGCGCGAAAACCGCCGTACCCAACCAGAACCAGGGCCCGGACAGGGTCGTGTAGACCAGCAGCCACCACGGGAGGGCGAACAGGAGCGCGGGAATGCCTAGAAACAGAACCGCGCGCGGAACGTACTTCACGGGAGATCATCCTTGTCGGACCGATAACCGCCGGAATCGGCGTGCGCTATCCAACGTACCGTGCCCCATCGGGAAGGATGATCACTCGTGACCGACCAGACCTCCGGCCGGGGAGCCCCCAACCTCGACGACATCTCCAAACAGATCATCGCCCAGCTCCAGGAGGACGGCCGCCGCGCCTACGCCACCATCGGCAAAGCCGTCGGCCTCTCCGAAGCCGCCGTCCGCCAGCGCGTCCAAAAACTCGCCGACGCGGGCGTCATCCAAATCGTCGCCGTCACCGACCCCCTCCAGGTCGGCCTCTTCCGCCAGGCCATGATCGCCATCACGGTCGACGGCCCCGTCCAACCGGTGGCCGACACCTTGGCCGCCATCGAAGAAATCAACTACGTCGTAGTCTGCGCCGGCCGCTACGACATCCTCTGCGAAGCCGTCTGCCCCGACGACGAAGCCCTCCTCGACCTCGTCTCCACCCGCATCCGCGGCCTCGCCGGCGTCCGCCACGCCGAAATCATGATCTACCTCAAACTCCGCAAACAAACCTACAAATACGGCACCCGCTGACCGCATCAGCCGACTCCCCCAGCTCAGGAGTCCTTGTGCTGGAACGTGATAGCGAATCCATCGCCTCGCCGAACTTCAATCCTGCGGGGCGGTCGGTGGCCCGGCATCGAGCTTCTCGACGGCCGCGACCTGGCCATCCCGATGATCATGGGCCTAAACGTGCGCCAAGGCAGCCGGATGGGTGGAAAACCGCCTTCCGACGACGACTTGTGCACGAGTAGGCCCATCGTCCGCGTCAGGGGCCTGCGGGCGCGTCCTCGATATCCGAGATGAGCCTGGTGGACAGATCGCTTTGCACGGCCGGCCGGGTTCGGCACTCACCGCAGCCTTGAACCCGCGCCGGTGCTCGAGCCGCCGCGGACAACAAATATTCCTCCGGGAAGCCGGTACCGCAATGACTGCACCCGCTGACGAAGCGCTGGACCAACAGACATCGGCCAGCTACCGTTCCGATCGGTAGTCACTTTTCAATCGGCGTTCACATCGATACCTGGAAAGGGGCTGGAATGAGGCTCTTCACGCTGCTCGCCGCGATCGCGTCACCGGTCGCGATGACCGTCCTGACGGCAACCGCGCCGGTCGCCGCGGCGGACGACTCGATTTACCAGGAGTTCGCGCCCGCGCCTGTCACCACGTCGATCCCCGGGTGCTCCGGTACGGCCCGGGCGAATGTGCGCGGTCAGTCGGCGCTCCCGGCCAATGCGTACGCGGGCATGGACGCCGCGAGCTACACCTTCTCCGAGATCACGGTCTGGTTCGATCGCGATACGTCCGGCGGGACGAACTCGAGCGGGTCGATGCTGCCCTGCGCGTTGTCGTCCACCGTGACGCTGCACAATCTGGACACCGGGGCCACCAAGACGGAGACACTCACGGTGCAGCCCACCGGATTCCGCGCGGGTGGCGCCTCGATGAACTTGGTCGGTCCCGGGCACATCGAAGCCACGGTGAGCACGAACCCGGACCCGGCGACGATCGTGATCTTCGTTCCGGACCCCAACTGAGGCCCGTCGAGTAGCCCTCGCCTGCGCGTCTATTCGCCGGTGAGCGTGGCCAATTCGGCGGCGAGGTTGGCGCGGGCGGCGGAGTCGTAGCGGGCGCGCGCCGTGGGGGTGCGGAACAGGTCCGGCTGTTCGGCGAGGGCGCTGAGGACCGCGGCGCGGCCGGAGCGGAACAATTCGTCGGGGACGTGGGCGTATTCGGCTCGGACGGCGGCGGTGTAGGCGGCGTAGGCGGTCGGGTCGGCGGCGAGGATGGCCAGGTCGGCGTCGCAGAGGACCGCGCCGTTGCGGTCGGCGGGGTCGGGGTGGTGGCCGCCGGTGAGGCGGACCAGGCGGGCCACCTCGGCGACGGTGTCCTCGTCGATGCCCAGGGCGGGGAGGGTGGTTTCGGCCAGGCGCGCGCTGGCCTCCTCGTTGTCGGTGCCGTCCATGTTGTAGACGGCGTCGTGGAAGAAGGCGGCGTAGCGGACCGCGTCGAGGTCCTCGGCGTCGGCGGCCAGGTCGTCGATGACGGCCAGCATGGCGGCCAGGTGGTCGACGGTGTGGTAGCGGCGGTGCGGCTCGCTGTAGCGGCGGATCAGGTCCTCCCCCACCGCATGCGCCTGCGGCCCGGCCAATTTCGTCCAGCGGTCCAGCAGATCCGCGTGCAGGCTCTTCCCCATCCGGGCAGTGTGCCCAATGTTCGGGCCGGAGAAAAGGGCTCCGGCACCGTGGGATTCACCACTGGCGGATACGGTCACTCCGCGCCGAGGGTGAGGTAACGCTGGATAGTCGGCCCGATGTCGGCGACGATCTGCTCGTGGGTGAGCGCGACCACCGGCGGCAGCCGCAGGACGTAGCGGCACAGCGCGAGTCCCAGAATCTGGGTGGCGATCAGCCCGGCCCGGTGCGGCGCGTCCGACGGGTCGCCGAAGCGCAGCACCGCGGGCATGAGCTGCTGGGCGAAAATGCGCTGGGTCCGTTCGACCACCATCTCGTCGCTCAGGGCCGAACGCATGAGGGTGAGCAGGATTTCGCTGGTCGGCGGCTGCTCCCACAGTTCGACGAAGCGACCGGCGATCAGAGCGCCCAGCGAATCCGGCTCGGCCGCACCGAGATCCGGTAACTCCAGGTCGACATCCAGTGCGGCGTCGAACAATCCGTCCTTGTTGCCGTAGTACCGCATGACCATCGACGGATCGATCCCGGCATCCGCCGCGATCGCCCGAATCGTCGCCTTGCGATAACCGTCCTCGGCGAACCGCCGCCGCGCCGCTTCCAGAATCGCCGCGCGGGTGGCATCGGACCGCCGCGGACTCGTCTCCACCGTCATGCCCACAAGTGTAGGCCAACATTTGTTGACACCCAAGCGCCCTCTCGCTACCGTAGATGCCAACAGACGTTGACCAACGCTTGTTGACCTTGAAAACATTTGCGCACAAAGGATTCAGCCATGAACGACCAGACCCGCGAACTCGCCGAACGACCGCAGGACTACCTCGGGCCGAACCTCAACCCGGCCGGACTGGAATTGCTGCCGCACGAGATCGGCCCGGGCGTGCACGCACTGCTGGCGAACATCCCGCCGAAGGACAACAACGGCGTGATCTTCGGACGGGATGCCGCGCTGGTAATCGACGCGGGCATCAACGGGGACGTCTCCCACCAGATCCAGGGAATCGTCGAGCGGCTGACCGACCGGCCCTTGAAGTTCCTGGTCAACACGACCTATCACGGTGACCACACCTTCGGGAACGCGGCGTTCCCGGAGTCGGTGACGATCGTCAGCTCGAAGGCCAATCGCGACAGCATGCGCGACCTCGACTACGAGAAGCGCATGCGGTTCGGCAATATGCGCGGCGACGAGAACCCGCTGGCGAGCGTCACCAGCTGGCGCAAGCCGGAGGTGGTCTTCGACCGGCACGCGGCGATCGACCTCGGTGGAAAGACCGTGGAGCTGTGGCACTTCGGGCCCGGCAACGGCCCCGGCGACACCATCGTGTTCGAGCCCGAGACGGCCACGGCCTGGACCGGCAACTTCCTCATGAGCGCGGGCCTGCCGCCGATGCTGCTCGAGGGCGGCCCCGGCCCGTACCTGGAGAGCCTGCGGGCCATGCGGGAGACGCTGCCCGTCGAGCTCGTGGTCCCCGGCCACGGTCCGATGGGCGACGGCCCGGCGGCATTGCGCAATTTCATCGAGTACCTCGAGTTCCTGCGGGACGAGGTGGGCAAGGCCGCCGCTGCGGGCTGGACGGTGGACGAGACGATCGACCGCATCCCGACCCCGGCCTTGCTGCGGCTGCCCGCCAACGTTCACCCCACTCCGGAATTCGAGCAACTGCTGGGCCACCTGCACCGGCTGAATGTGCTGGCCACCTACCGGGATTCGCAGCCCTGAGCGACCGGTGTCGCCGCCGGGTGCGGCGCGGTTAGATGAGGGCATGTCTATGCAGCCCCGGCGCTGGACGCCGCCCAAGGCGACGCCGCGCGCCCGTGAAACCCACAGTGAGCCACCGATGCCCGCGCTGCGACGGCTCGAAGTGCCCGGCGCAGGGCCCGAGGATGTGGTGGTCGCGGCCGACGGCAGAGTGATCGCGGGGCTGGCCGACGGCACCCTCGTCGCCGTCCATCCCGCCGACGGTGCCGTCGAGGAGATCGGGCATACCGGCGGACGGCCGCTCGGCCTGCACGCGAACCCCGATGGGTCACTGCTCATCTGCGATGCCGAACGCGGGCTGCTGCGTCTCGACAAGCCGGGTGGACAGTTCGAGGTGCTGGTCTCCGAGGTCGACGGCGTGCCGTTGAACTTCGCCAGCAATGTGTTCGCCGACGGCGACACCGTCTATTTCTCCGAGTCCACCCGGCACTGGAAGCTCGGCGAGTACATGGGCGACATGCTCGAGCACTCCGAGACCGGGCGACTACTGCGCCGCAACCCCGACGGCAGCGTCGAACCCCTGGTCGACGGACTGAAGTTCGCCAATGGCATCGTGCTCGCCCCGGACCGCTCCTGTGTGCTGGTCGCCGAGACCGGCGGCTACAGCATCACCCGCTACTGGCTGTCCGGGCCGAAGGCGGGCACCCACGACTACTTCACGCAGAATCTGCCCGCCTTCCCCGACAATATGGGCCTCGGCTCCGACGGCCTGATCTGGGTGGCGCTGGTGTCACCGCGAAATCCACTGCTGGACACGCTGCTTCCGCTCCCGGGCGTGCTGCGGCGGCTGGTCTGGGCGATTCCCGAAGCCCTGCAACCGAAACCGGCGCGCACGGTGTGGGTGCAGGCCTTCGATTTCGACGGCACGCTGGTTCACGACCTGCAGCGCGAGGGCACCGACTACGCCATGGTCACCGGCGTCGCCGAACAGGGCGGCACGATCTTCCTCGGCAGCCTCACCGAGTCGGCCATCGCCGTCACCCGAGTCCCCTAGTCCCGCGGGCTATTTGGTGGGCAGGGCGTTCTGCAGCCCGCCCACCTCGGTGATCTTCCACCCCGAGTTGCGGTCGATGGTCAGCGCGTAGGTGACGGTGCTCTGGGTGCCGTCGGCGGTCTGGGCACTGGTGGAGGTGACATTGAGGTAGGCGTTGACCTTGTAGATGCCGCCGGATTCCGAGGTCACCGCCGCCGAGAGAGCCGTGGCCTTGGAGGTCCACTGCAGGGGCAGCAGGATCTGCTCGAGTTGCGGTGCGGTGGCGTCGAATTTGGCCGACAGCGCGGGCGTGGTGCCCGCCTGCAGGCGACCCAGCCAGCCCTTCACGTCGTGGTAGTCGATGGTGGAGGCGCCCAGGGCGTAGTCGGTGGCGATCTGTTCGGCGTGCCGGTCGGCGGCGGCGGTGGCGTCGCGGTCGGAGAGGGTGGAGGCCGCCGAGGCCCACAGCGCCCCGAAGGTGATCGCGACCGCGAGCAGGGCGACGAGCGCGGTGCCGATCAGCACGGTGGAGAGCCGAATCGACACGGTGAACGAGGTTTTCGCGGCCGCGCGCGATTTCCCGGCGGACTTCTCGGCGGGCGTCTCGGCGGACTTCTCGGACGCCGCCGGGGTCTCCTCGATGGTGGTGGTCATGATGGTCCTTTCGCCGAATCGGCAGGGAGGCAGGTTATTTGAGGCCGACGCGCAGGTGCACCGCACCGTCGTCGCCCACGCCCTGGAGGGCCTGGCCGATGAGCGCGCTGATGTCGAGGGCGGGCGTGCGCTGCACCGCGTCGCGCACCACCGGTTCCAGGGCGGGCCCCAGCGGGGCCAGGCCGGGACCGATCTGCGCCATCAGCGAGTCCAGCGACTTCAGGAACGGGGTCAGGCCGTCGCCGGTGAAATACGAGGCCACCGGCCGACTTTCGGCCAAGGCCGCGCCATTGGCGACGATGTCGTTGAGGGTGACGCCGAACTTGCCGAGCTCGGGTCCGGCGGCGGCCAGCGACGGCCCGAGCCAGTCCATGTCGCCGCCCATCGCCTGCAGATCGCTGAACAGCTGCCGGATGGACGCGGTGCGACTGAGCAGCGTAGCGGCCAGCAGGTCGGTGGAGCGTTGCAGCGTCGTCACGGCGGCATCGGTGCCGGCCAGGGCGCGGTCGAAGGTGTCGACCAGGCGGCCGATGGACTCCGGATGCAGCTGGTTCATCAGGTCCACCACGCGGGCGGCCAGATCGGTGACCGTGGTCGGGGCGTGCACCCGGTCCGCCGAGATGACCTGGCCGTCGGCCAGATACGGTCCGGCGGCCGAGCGCGGCGCGAACTCCAGATAGGGCTCGCCGAGCGCCGAGAGCTGTTCGATCCGCACATCGCTGGCCAGCGGAACGCGGTAGCGGTCGTCGATGCGCAGCCGAACCCGCACCCCGTGGGCCTGCTTGTCGACCGACTCGGCGCGGCCGATCTGGATGCCGGTCAGCAGCACCGGCGAATCGACCCCGAGCCCGCCCGAATTCTCCAGCCGCAGTTCGGCGGTGAAATAGGCGCGCCGCGGATCCACGTGCAGCACGCCGACGGTCATGTAGCCGATGCCCAGCAGCAGCACCGCCGCGATGGCCGAGAAGGACAGCAGCGTGCGCGGATTCATCGCACCGCTCCGATCATGCGCAGGGTGTCGACGATGCGGTCGGTGCGGTCGGCGACCGAGATGCCCGGTGCGCTCACCCCGACCAGGTTCACCTTGGGACCGCGCTCGGCGAACGGGATCAGCTTGTTCTGGATGAGATCGGTGAGCAGCTTCATGTTCGACGGCGACCCGCTGTCGAGGGGATGGCTGCCGAACAGCATGGGCACCAGCGCTTTCGCCGCACCGTCGAGCGAACCCACCAGCGGTCCCAGCCAGGCGGCGGCCGGACCCAGCGGCCCGAGCGCGGTGAGCACGAAGATGACGCCGATCTCGGCATTGATGGCGTCGGTGGTGTGCTGGACGCCGTCGGGGGTGAGCAGGCCGTCGAGTTGGGTGGTGTTCCCGAGCAGGCCGTCGTCGACGGTGGCCTGTAAACCGTTGAGCAGGGCGTCGACCGAGTTCAGATGGTCGCCCAGATCGGTGAGATCGCCGCCGAGCACTCCCGCGATGTGGGCGGTGTCGGCCGGGTCGCGGGGCAGCACCCCGTTCATCTTGCGCACGATGTCCTGGAAGTCGGAGACCGCGCCGCTGCCGATGAAGGTGGACAGCCCGGCCAGCACGTCCTCGATCGAGGGCGAGCGGGTGGTGTCGGCGATCGGGATCGTCGCACCCGGTTCCAGCTGTCCCGCAGCCGATTTCGCCGGTTCGCTCAGGGCGATGTGGACGTCGCCCAGCGGGGTGTCCTGGCGCAGTTCGGCGGTGGTGCCCCGAGGCAGGCGCACCGAATCGCTGACGGCGATATCGGCGATCGCGTATCCGGCGCGGGCGGCTCGGTCGCCGGTGGCGGGAGTCGGATCCACCAGGGTGACCCGGGTGAGCTGGCCTACCCGCACACCTCCCGCGAGCACCTTCGCGCCCTGCGGCAGATTGAGCACATCGGCGAATTCGATGCGCAGCGCATAGGTGGGGCCGGAGACGCCCGAGCCCGGAACGGGGATGTCGGCAGGCTGCAAATCGCAGCCGGTGGCAGCGAAAAGCACTGCTATACAGGTGATCACGTGCGCGCCGGCACGCCGCCAGGTCTTCATCGCGCGCTCACCGCCGCCAGCAGGGCGGGCACGGCGGGGATGGTCGCCACTCCCCCGGACACCGTGCACCCCTGTCCGGTGAGAGCCTGCACGGCCGCGCACACGCTGTCGGAATCCGCCTGCCCGAGCGCTATTTTCGGCGGCGAGTACCCGATGGTGAGCTGCCCGGTGGTGGGGTCGAGCGCGGTGGCGAAACCGGTGGCCACGGCCGGAGTCATGCGGATCACCTCGATGAGCGAGCCCACGCCGGAGGCGATCAGGCGGGCGAGATTCGGAACATCCAGCTTCTTCAGCATGGGCGCGGCGAGCATCATGATGGCGTCGTTGGCCTGCGGCAGCGTGTCGGTCAGGGCGGCCACCAGGCTGATGACGGGCGGGAAGGCGAGGGTGACGATATCGCTGAACGCCTGCGGCAGGCCGATGACGGTGGACTGCACCCCGGTCCAACCGTTGCGAGCGCGGTGCGCGAGTTCGGTGAGCGCGTCCAGCAGCTTCCCGAGGTGGCCGATGGCGGCGTCGGGGGCGGTCAGTGCGGTGGACAGCTGCTTGATGAGGGCGTTGATCTGGTCGCCGGTGCCGTTGGTCGCGGTGTCGAGGGCGTCGATGCCGCCCGCGACCGCGGTGCGCTTGGCGGGATCCCCGCCGCCGTTGAGTCCGTCGACCAGGCCGGTGAGGGCCTCGAAGGTCTGCGTGAGGCTCTTGGGTGTCAGGGTTTTGGTGATGCAGGTGTCCGGATTCCAGGCGGGGCCGGTGGGTTCGGCCCCGATCAGGGTGAGGGTGCGGTCGGCGACCAGGGTGTCGCTCACGGTGACCGCGCCGACGTCGGGGGGCAGTTTGCGGTCGGCGCGCACGGTGAACCGCACCCGGGCGGTGGGGCCGTCGGGCGTGATCTCGGTGACCCGGCCGACCGGTATCCCGAGGATGGCGACCGCGCTGCCCTTGTACAGGCCGATGCTGTCGGGCATTTCGGCGCAATAGCTGCGCGTCGGCACCTCGGGCTTGCTGATGCGCAGGCCGATCGCGGCGGCCAGCACCAGGGTGAGAACCACGGTGGCCGACATCAGCCCACGAGATCCGAGCATTCGCTTCAACATCAGCACCCTCCTCCGGGCACGGGCACGCACACCGACACCGGCCGGACGGTCGCCGCGGAGCGGTCGACGGTCACACCGCCGCCCGCGGGCAGCAGCGGCAGCAGCCGTTGTTCCAGGTCGCGCACCGAATCCAGCAGCGCGCCGAGGCGATCCCCCAACTCGCTCAGTTTCGGGATGGCGTCGGCGAGCGTTTGCGCCTTGTCCTTCAGACCGGCGTCCCAGGCGCGGCCCAGCGGGGTGAAGTCGGTGGCGACGGCCGCCAGATCATCAAGGGCCGTCGAGACCGTCACCTTGTCGTTGCGCACGATCGACTCCAGCGTGCCGAAGGTGGTCAGCAGCCGGGACAGCACATCGGCATTCGCGTCGAGCGCCGACAGGTACTCGTCGGTCATGGACAGCGTGCGGGAGATGTCGGCGTTCTGCTTGTCGAGGATGCCGACCAGGTCACCGGCCGCGCGCACGGCCGCGCGCACCGAATCCGGGCTGCCGTTCACCGATTCGGAGACCGCGGCCAGATCCTGCTGCAACGTGCCGCCGTCGATCTTGCGCACCGGATCGATCGCGTCCTGGAAGGCGCGGGTGAGACTGTACGGCAACAGCACCTTGTCCTGCGGAATCACCGTGCTCCCCAACGGTTTCGTGCCCGCGGGCGACACCGCCAGGTAGTACCCGCCGACCACGGTGAGCATCCGGACGTCGAGGGTGGTCTGGTCGCCGAGGAAGGTGTCGGCGTCGACGCTGAACTCCATGCGCACCCGATCCGACAGCAGCGTCAGCGATTTCACCTTGCCGACCGGAATGCCGGCGACCCGGACGTCGTCGCCGACGCGAACGGTGCCCGCCTGCGACAGGTCGGCCCGGTAGGTGCGCTCATCGGTGGTGCCGGTCGCGTACACCACGCCGATCGCGATGACCAGCAGCACGACGACGACCAATCCGGCTATCCCCCAACGGATGTCGCTGGTCTGGCGATGGGCGGTCCGGCGCCGCCACGGCCTCAGTTCTGGCACAGCGTGATCCTCTGTCCGGCGATGAGCAGACGCAGCGGCTCGGGCGCGGTGGCCGGGCCGTGCGAACAGGTGGAGTCGGCGTCGGGACCGGTCCGCGGGACCGCGGCGGCCATGGTCTGGATGAGTCCCGGCAGCTGGTCGAACACGGCGACCGCCTGCTGCGGGTTCGGGAACGCCTGCTGCAGCACCGTGTCCAGATCGCGGTCCCGGGCACCGGTGACGCCCAGCACGGTCAGCAGATTCCGAAGTGGTTGCAGCACCGGCGGAATGGTGGCGGAGAACTGCACCAGGCCGGGGAGTTTGTCGCTGATCGTGACGAACAGGTCGGTCAGGTTGGTGAGCAGCTTCATCGCGTTGCCCGACTTGCCGCCCATGCGCTCGGAGATCTGCGAGAGATTGCCGACCAGGGTGGACAGCACCGTCTGCCGATCGGTGGCGTAGTGGCTGAGCTTCTCGATCGCACCCAGGGCCGGGCCCAGACCGCTGCCGTCACCCTGGATGACGGCCAGCAGGCTGGTCGCGAACTGGTCGATATCCTCGGGCGAGAGCTGCGCCAGCACCGGCTGCAGGCCCTTGAACAAGGTGGTGATGTCGAAGGCGGGCACGGTTTCCGCGGTGGTGAAGGTGGCCTTGGGAGCCCGGCGGCCGCCCGGCTGATCCGGTTGTTCCAGGTCCAGATACCGGAAGCCGGTGAGGTTCTGGAAGCGGACCGCGATCTTGGTGTTGACGAACACGGGGTGCGCGCGACTCACGGTGAACCGCACCCGGGCCAGGCTGCCGGACAGCCCGACCTGATCGACCTTGCCGACCTGCACGCCGTAGAGGCGCACGTCATCGCCCGCGCGGACACCGTTGGCATCGGTGAAAAGCGCTGTGTAGGTGTCGGTGTCGCCGCCGACCGGGCGTTCGACCACCCGGAAGACCCCGGCCAGCACCAGGGTCATGAGCACGACGGCGGTGCCGACGCGCAGCAGCAGGGCACGGGTCCTCATCGCGGCCCCTCACCCGTGGTCTGCCCGAGCAGCGCCGAAAGCGGTTGCGCGAGCGCGGGAACCAGTTCGACCGAGGCATTGAGCACGGGCCCGTCCGGGGTGTCGTGGAAGGCCGCGCCGACGCGGTCGAGCAGATCGGTGAGCTGCTGGGCCGAAAGCTCGGGGGTGCTCACCGAACCGCCGATCCGATCGAGGATCACCGTGCCCATCGGCAGCAGTCCCTGGAACTGCTGTTGCGAGGTACCGAGCATGGCGGTGGCCACCGGCAGCAGCTCCGAGCGGATCCGGGTGAACATCTCGCCGTAGCGCTGCACCTGTTCCGTGGTGTGCAGATGCTCGTTGGTGTAGGAGGCCCACAGCACGGCCAGGCCGCCGGTCAGCATGGGCGGCAGTCCGGCCAGCGCCGACCCGTAGCGGTCGAACACCACCGACGGCGGCAGCTGCTGGGTTTCGGCGAAGGCGCGGGCGGTCGCGCCGATGGCCTGCAGCAGCGGCACGAAGCCGTCCAGATCGTGGGCGAAGCGATGCAGCAGCTCGACCAGTTCGGGGGTCAGGACGCGATCGGTCAGCGTGCCCGTGGATTTCAGCAGGGTGGCCAGGGTGGCGTCGCGGACCCGGTCGGCGTCGCCGGTGAGGTCCACCGTCGAGCCGTTCGCGAGCACGGAACCACCTGTGCCCGAATGCAATTCGACGGCACTTATGCCGAACAGATTGCCCGGCGCGTAGTCGAGGTTCAGCGCGTCGGTGAGCCCGAACAGCTGGGAACCGTTCAGGTTCACCGTGATCCGCTGCCGGCCGGAACCGGCGGCGTCGATGGCGGTGACCGCGCCGACGCGCACGCCGTCCAGGCGCACATCGGTGCCGGGCTCGACGCCCGCGCCGACCTTGCCGACCAGCAGGGCCACCCGCAGATCGCCCGGATCCGCGGGATCGGGCCAGAACCGCCAGCCGACGACGGTCAGCAGGGTGAGGACGAGAGCGCAGGCACCCAGGACACGCGCGCGGCGCGGACCGGTCTCGGTGCCGGGCAGAGTGTATTCAGGCACGGAATCACCCGGTGAAGGAGATCGGGGAGCGGAAGCCCCACAGCACGATGGTGGCCAGCATGTCCAGGGCGATGATCGACACCAGGCTGGCGCGAATCGCGCGCCCCGAGCCGATGCCCACCCCCTCCGGACCGCCGGTGGCGAAAAACCCTTGGTAGCAGTGGATCAGGACCACGGCCACCGCGAACAGCATCACCTTGATGGTCGCGGCCACCACGTCCCAGCCGACCACGAACTGATCGAAGTAGTGGTTGTAGGTGCCGCTGGGCGTCCCGTGCACCGTGGTCACGATCAGCTCGCACGAGGCGTAGCTGAGGATCAGCGCCACCACGAAAGACGGTGCCACCGCGATGATTCCGGCGATCACCCGGGTCGTCACCACGAACGGGACCGAGCGGATGCCCAGCGATTCCAGCGCGTCGATCTCCTCGGAGATGCGCATGGAGCCGATCTCGGCGGTCATCCGGCAGCCCGCCTGCGCGGCGAACCCGATGCCCGCCGCGATCGGGGCCAGCTCGCGGGTCACACCGAATGCCGAGATCAATCCGCTGAGCTGGCCCAGCGACAACAGATTCAGGGCGCTGAACGCCTCGATGCCGATGGACGCGCCCATGGCGGCGCCCATCAGCAGCATGAGCGGCACCACGCCGCCGCCGATGATCACCGAACCGCGACCCCAGGTCATATCGGTGACCACCGCGGCGGTCTGACGCCGATAGTGGACCAGCGTGTACGGCACCGAGGACAGCACCTGCCAGATGAAACCCAGGACGAATCCCAGGGATTCGATCGGGCCCAGCGGGCGCAGGCGACGGGTCCAGCCCAGCACGGGCGGTATCTGCGAGGTCGCCATCATGCCATCCGCACCGGGATGAACATGGTGACCACCTGCGTGATCGCCGTATTGAGCACCGCGACCGCCGCCACCGACATGACCACCGCGGCGTTCACGCCGTCGGCGACGCCGCGCGGGCCGCCCTTGGCCTCGAGGCCGCGCTGGCAGGCGATGACCACCACCAGGAAGCCGAAGATCAGCGATTTGATCAGCGACACCCAGATGTCGATCGGCGTGGTGAACGAGCCGAACGACTGCCAGTACGAGCCCGGCGTCACCCCCAGCGCCGTCACCGCGACCGCGAAACCGGAGGCGATGCCGATGAAGATGATCAGCACATTGAGCAGCGGGGCGACCAGCATCATGGCCGCCATGCGCGGAACCACCAGCCGCTGCACGGGATCCACGCCCATCACCCGCATGGCGTCGACCTCCTCGCGAATGGTGCGCGCGCCCAGATCCGCGGCGATGGCCGCCGCGCCCGCGCCGCCGAGCAGCATGGCGGTGGCCATCGGCGCGCCCTGTTTGATGACGCCGAGCCCGCCGGCCGCGCCGATCATGGAATCCGCGCCCAGCTGGGAAACGATATTGCCGACCTGGGCGGAGACGATGACGCCGAACGGAATCGCCATCAGCACACTGGGAATCGCGGTTACTCTGATGAGAAACCAAGCCTGCGTGAGTGTTTCGTGTACCGGGAACCGTAGTCGCACCATATCCGTGCTTCCGGCCCGCACCGCGTCCGCACCCATGCGCAGCGAACGCCCCAGCGTCGCCAGGCTCGACAGCACTGTCGATCCGAAATTCCTTCGTAGCACCTGCGCCCCGGACATTTCCGTGGCATCCGATCGATCTTGCGTCTCAGCCGTGGACATCAAACTCCCTTACGGCACTTCGTCACTCCCCTGGACGATCACCCGCAGGCCGCGACTGCCCCACCAGCCGCGCATACCCCCACGTCGATCTTGCGGGCAGACGCTACCCGAGTGGAACACGTTCTAGGTGCGCTTCGGGAATCTGATCGGCTCGCTGTGCGAATCGGCGGATCGGGTCAATCGAATCAGAACGGCGGCGGCCGGTACCCGATCGGGTACCGGCCGCCGCCGTGAAAGTGGCTGGGATCAGGGAAGTTTCAGATTACACCGAAACTGAGCTCAGCTGCCCCTAGTTCTTCTGGGCTTCGTCCTGGGCGTGCTGCGCCTGGGCCAATTGGCTTGGCGTGTACCGCAGAGTCAAGGCGAGCAGACCCATGATCGCGGTGCCGATGGCGCATACCAGAAGGACGAACGTGTATCCGTTTCCGAGCGCGTCGATCGCGTGCTGCGACATCTCGCTCACCTTTCCGGTGGCGCTCTTGTCCAGCGACAGCGTGCGCGAGAGGGCAACCGGGCTCAGGATGCCGACCGCGAACGGGGTGCCCATGTTCATGAACATCTGCCCGACCGCGGACAGCGGGCCGATGTGGGCCATGTCCACGCCTACCAGGACGCACAGCGGCAGGATGACGATCGCGGTGCCGATGCAGAAGCCCACGATCGACATCATGACCAGCAGCGTCGGGAAGTAGTCGGCCGAACTGTCCAGTGTCGAGCCGAAATACAGCGCGCCCGACAGCACGGCGGCGGCAGCCAGCAGCAGCCAGCGCGCCTTGACGTACATGCACGCCTTGGACGCCACCGCGGTGCCGACGCCCGCGCCCAGGGTGAAGGGGATGCTGGCCAGGCCCGCCTGCAAGGGGCTGTAGCGCAGCACGTTCTGCAGGAACTGGGCGACGAAGAAGGTGGTCGCGCCGAGCACGCCCGAGGCCAGGAAGATGGCGGCGAAGGTGATCACGCGGTCGCGGCTGTCGAACAGCGACCACGGCAGCAGCGGGTTGTCCACGTCACGCTCGGCGAAGACGAACACGACCAGCAGCACCAGGCCGCCGATCAGGGTGCCGAGGATGACCGGAGAGCCCCAACCCATTTCGGGCCCCTCGGTCGCGCCGAAGACGATCGACACACAGGCCAGCGTGCCCAGGATCGCGCCGCGCACATCCATGGACATGCGGTGGTGGGCGGTGTCGCGCAGCTGGTAGACCGCGCCCCACACGATGAGGATGCCGATCGGGACATTGATCCAGAAGATCCAGCGCCAGTCCACCTGGGTCAGCGCGCCACCGATGACCAGACCGCCGACCGAGCCGACACCGACCATGGATCCGAAGATGGCCACCGCCTGATTGCGGGCGGGGCCGGGCGCGTAGGTGCTGGCCACCAGCGCGAACGCGGTCGGGGCGGCGATCGCGGCGCCGGTGCCCTGCAGCGCGCGGGCCGCGATCAGCCACGCCTCGTTCTGCGCGGTGCCGCACAGCGCCGAGGCGAGCGTGAACATGGTGACGCCGATGATCAGCATCCGCTTGCGGCCGAACGAGTCGCCGAGTCGTCCGCCCAAGAGCATCAGGCCCGCGAACGGCAGACCGTAGGCGGTCACGGTCCACGCGCTGCCCGCGCTGGACAAGCCCAGCTGCTCTTGTAGTCGGGGCAGCGCGAGAATCATGACGGTGCCGTCGAGCACCACCATCAGCTGCAACCCGCTCAAGACGAGAATGGCGAGCCCGAACGCCCGCTTGGTCACCGGATACTGCGTCGTCGCAGCGGGGTTATCGAGCACCCGCCCACTGTAGGGGAAAACCAACCCTCGGTGACTCTCAGGGGCTTCGCCCCCGAACCCCCAGGAGCATTTCGGGGACCCCGCCCCCGGGCCCCCGGAACAACTCCGGAGGTCCGCCACAAAACCCTGATACCCATGGGGATTCCGGTCACTCGAGGTCGGGTGCGCCCGCGGTGAATCCTGCGGTGGGGCCGATGACGATGATCGCGGGCGGGCGGATGCCTTCGGCGCGGACACGTTCGGCGATGGTCGAGAGGTCCGCGCGCAGGACGCGCTGGGTGCGCAGGCTGCCCTCCTGGATGACGGTGGCCGGGGTGTCGGCGGCGCGGCCACCGGACATGAGGGCGTCGGCGAACTTCTCGATGCGCTCGACGGCCATGAGCAGCACGATCGTTCCACGCAGCTTGGCCAGGGCGGGCCAGTCGACCAGGGAATCCGGGTGGTCGGGGGCGACATGGCCGCTGACCACCACGAACTCGTGGGTGACACCGCGGTGGGTGACGGGGATACCGGCCAGGGCAGGCACGGAGATCGCGCTGGTGACGCCGGGGACCACCGTCACCGGGATACCGGCGTCGACACACGCCTCGAGTTCCTCATATCCACGGCCGAAGACGTAATTGTCGCCACCCTTGAGGCGGACCACGAACTTGCCGGCCTTCGCGCCCTCGATGAGCGCGGCATTGATGTGCTCCTGGGCCATGGCCCGGCCGTAGGGGATCTTGGCGGCGTCGATGACCTCGACGTCGGGGCCCAGCTCGGCCAGCAGCTCCGGCGGCGCGAGGCGGTCGGCGACAACGAGATTCGCGCGGGCCAGCAGGCGGCGACCGCGCACGGTGATCAGGTCCGGGTCGCCGGGACCACCGCCGACCAGGGCGACGCCGGGGGTGACAGGGGCCGAATCATCGGTCACCACACCGGATTGCAGCGCCTCCAGCAGCGCGTTGCGCACCGCGGCCGAGCGGCGGTGCTGACCTCCCGCCAGCACGCCCAGGGTCATGCCGTCGTAGCGGGCGGTGGCCGGGGTGACGGCGGTGCCCAGGCGGGCGGTGTCGGCGCGCACACAGAACACGCGGCGACGGGTGGCCTCGGCGACCACGGCCGCATTGGTCTCGGGTTCGTCGGTGCAGGCCATGGCGTACCAGGCGCCCTCGAGGTCACCGTCGGCGTAGGCGCGCAGTTCGACGGTGAGCTGACCCGAGGTCGCCATGCCCTCGACGGCGGGGGTCACCTCGCGGCTGATCACGTGCACGTCCGCGCCGGAGGCGATGAGCAGTCCGAGCCGGCGCTGCGCCACCGTGCCGCCGCCGACCACGACCACGCGGCGGCCGTTGAGATCGAGGCCGACCAGGTAGTTCGGGTCGCCGGTCGGGGCTTGCGAATCCGGAACCGGCTGGTCATCGGGGGTGGTGGAGGCGTTCTGCACGAGGATTGAGCCTACGGCGTGCCCGGCGCGGGACGACAATCGCCCGGCTTCCGTGCGGCAATCGATAGGAAGTTCACAGCGGTGCGACCATCTCATGCCAGGAACGCACCGGTCGTTTCTATGCTTATGAGCTATGAACCGGTGCGCCGTGTGGATCCGTGGATTTCTGCTCGCCGCGCTGGTCGCACTCGGACTGCCCGCGATGGCCGGTCACGCGGATTCGACGGTGGAATCGACCTTTTCGCAACCCGGCCCCTGGGCGGTGACCGAACAACGCGACGTCGCCTGCTGTGACTCCACCGGCGCGGCCTACGACATCTGGTATCCGACCGACCTGGGAGCGAACGGTTTTCGCCATCCCATCATCACCTGGGGCGACGGCACCAATGCCCATCCCGGCCAATACGACTATCTGCTGCGGCATTTCGCGTCGTGGGGGTTCGTGGTCATCGCCACCGAGAACTCGGCCACCGGTTCCGGGGTCGACATCGCCGGGGCGGTGGACGCACTGCTGGGCCTGGCCGCCGATCCGGCGAGTGCGTTCCACGACAAGCTGAACCCCGATGCGGTCGGCGCGGTGGGGCATTCGCAGGGGGCGACGGGGGTGCTGAACGCCATGGCGAATTCCGGCGGCCGGATCGCGACCGCGGTGCCGATCGAGCTTCCCGCCCAGATGTGGTGCTTCAACGGCTCGTGCCCGGATCCGGGCCGCGTCACCCGCGGTTCGGTGTTCCTGGTGAACGGCTCGGCCGACACCATCATCTCGCCGTCCGAACAGGCCCTGCCGCCGCAGGCCGTCGGCCTCCAGTCGGAACGCGCCTACTACGACGCGCTGCCCGCCTCGATCCCGAAGGCGTGGGGCACGCTGGTCGGCCCGAATCATAATGACGTGCAGGGCCAGCCGGATTGCGCGAACGCGTCCTGGCCCTGCACGACGGGTGTGTACGGCTATCTCGGCTACCCCACCGCCTGGCTGGCGGCGCGGCTGCTCGGGAACGCCGACGCCGCGCGGGCCTTCGCGGGATCGGGCGAGTTCCTCGCCCCGAATCCCGCCTGGGCCAACCAGACCAGCGATATCAGTAGTCCATGATCTTGCCCCAGTTGGCGTTCTCCTGGATGAGGTGCAGTCCACGACTCTGCCGGATCGGGAGGCTGTCGAGATCGACCTGATCGAACGCGATGGTCACCTGATGACCGTTCAGTCGACCGGTGAGCACCAGACGCTTCGATGTCGGCTGCTCGTAGGTGAACTCCGCCAGATCGGTCGTGGCCTGGGGTGCGCGCAGCACCAATCGGTGTGCGCCGGTGTCGAACCGGGTGCCGACCACCGTCATCTCGTCGTCCATCCCCTGCACGGCCGCGACCTTGGGAACCTCGAAAATCAGCCGCCGCCAGCGAGTCTCATCGGTGAGCAGAGGCGGCACCGACTGGCCGTCACGGGTGAAGTCGGCGACCGACCAGACGCCGTACAGCTCGGATTTGGCACTGCCCGGACCGTAGTCGTGCCAGCCGCGCCAGCCTTGCCACAGATCGCCTGCCGACATCCAGACGGCCAGCAGCACCTGCGCCGCGGCCGCGATCCGGATCGCCCGGCGAGAGCGGAACGGTTGCGGGGTGGCCGCGGGTCCGGCGGCCCGGCCCGTCAGCACGGCGGTGAGACGCGGCAGCTCGGGCGCCAGCAGCACCAGGCACAGCAGCATCAGATGGAACGAGAGCAGCTTCACAGGCACGTCGAAGGTCATGTTCAGGATCCAGACCTGCGCCATGCTCACCAGGCTCAACAGCACACCCGCGAGCTGCGTGCGGGGCAGCAGGAGCAACAGACCACCGGTGACTTCGGCAGCGCCGAGCAGACTCTCGTACACCGGTGACACGCCCACCTGATTCCACAGCACGCCCATGGGCGCGAAATCGCCGTATAGGGTGAACAGGGTGGACAGTGCGGGTTGCGGCATCTGGTTCGGAATCAGCTTGGCGAAGCCGTATCCCAGCATCTGGCCCGCCAGACACAGGCGGATGAAGAGCAGGAACCAGGCCGAGAGGCGACGATAGTCGGGGCGGGCACGGTCCAGGACACTCCACACGACGGTGCCGAGCACCGCGACGAGCAGGATGGTGAACACCAGCATCCAGAGGATCCGCTGATCACCGCTGCCGGAGTCGTGGAGCACCACATCGACCCCGAAGAAGGTGTGCCCCACCCATTTCACCAGCGGCGTCGACATGTCCAGCCAGGTGCGGAACCAGTCATCAGGCAGCCAGTGCGCGAGCGGCCCCAGGAAGGCCCACAAGGGTTGTGGGTAGAAGACGCAGAAAAGTCCGAAGTACAGGAATCCGAAGCGGAAGAGAATGCGGCCGACGGGATTCCACGATCGGGCCGCTGGTTGTTGTTCGTCTGCTCCTACGACGACGGTATCGATTGTCTGCACCTACCGAGCCTAGGAACGGCGGGCGTCGCGGCGCTTCGGTGACAACCCTGAGCCGACCCGGAATATGCCTGCTAGGAACTACTTCTCGAGACGTACGTGTCAGCACGACCGACCCTGAGCGACCAACCCGCATCCCGGTCACCGGTACTGGTGAAACGGGTCTCCCCGATCCCCTTACGGCAGCATTTAGAACGCGTTACATTTCACCCAACGTGCCGCCCGGGCTTACCACACCGGCTCCTAGCCCGCACCCGGTAGTCCCGGGCACACGCGCCGCTTTACCCGTGCAGGGAGGACACTCATGACTTCGGCCAATGCCGATCCCAATCAGCGGATGGAACTCACCGTCTCCGGCCAGAACCTCGACGAACTCGCGGACGAACTCGCGCAGTGGCTCGGGACCAAGGTCGAAGCCGATGAGCAGCCGCGGGTCACCTCGATCACCCGACCGCAGGCGGGCGGCATGTCCAGCACCACGCTGCTGTTCGACGCCGAATGGACCGAACACGGCGAACCGGCGGGCGGCTCCTTCGTCGCCCGGCTCGCGCCGGACGCGGACTCCTTCCCGGTGTTCGAGAACTATGATCTGGCAACACAGTTCGCGGTGATCGCCGGTGTCGCCGAAGCCACCGATCTGCCGGTGCCGCCGCTGTGCTGGCTCGAGACCGGCACCGACAATGTGCTGGGCGCGCCGTTCTTCGTCATGCGGCGCGTGAACGGCCGTGTGCCCGAGGACAATCCGCCGTACGTGTTCGTCGGCTGGCTGCACGACGCCACACCCGAACAGCGCTACGACGTGACCCGGCGGACCGTCGAGATCATGGCCAAGGTGCACTCGATTCCGGATCCGGCACAACGGTTCCCGATGCTCGCGGGCGAAGGTTCGGCGCTGCGCCGGCACTTCGAGGCCCAGAAGGCGTGGTACGACTGGGCGCTCGCACGCGACGGCTACCGGATCCCGCTGCTGGAGCGCGCCTTCGAATGGCTCGAACAGCACTTCCCCACCGAGACCGGGCCCGACGTGCTGAACTGGGGCGACGCCCGGCCGGGCAATGTCATGTTCGACGAGTTCGATCCGGTCGCGGTGCTGGACTGGGAGATGGCCGCCATCGGGCCGCGCGAACTCGACGTGGCCTGGACCATCCTCATCCACCGCTTCTTCCAGGACATCGCCACCCGCTTCGACCAGCCGGGGCTGGCCGACTACATGCGGCGCGCGGATGTGGAGAAGCTCTACGAGGAGGCCAGCGGGCACGCGCCGCGCGATATGGACTGGTACCTCATGTACGCCGCACTGCGCCACGGCATCGTGATGGCCCGCATCCGGCGGCGGATGATCCACTTCGGCGAGGCCCCCGACAACGACGATCGCGACGACTACGTGATGCACCGGCAACTACTGGAAGCCATGCTCGACGGCACCTACTCGTGGGATTGAGAGATGACGCAGAATCAGATCAACTCGCTCGACGAATACCCGATCCATCAGACCCCGCTGTCCATGTCGCGGGTCGGGACCAGTGATCGGAACTTCTACGACCGCAACTATTTCAACGCGCTGGACAAGGGCAGCGACACCTTCCTGGTGACCGGTTTCGGCGTGTACCCGAACCTGGGGGTGACCGACGCGTTCGCGACCGTGCGCCGCGGCGACACCCAGCGGGCCGTGCGGTTCTCCGACGCGCTGGTCGAGCGCGGGCTGGAACCCAAGGTCGGCGGCTACCGCATCGAGATCGTCGAGCCGCTGCGGAAGATCCGCGTGCTGTGCGAACACGACGATCTGTCCTTCGATCTCACCTGGGAAGGCTCGTTCCCGGCGGTCGCCGAGCAGCCGCACACCATTCTCACCGGCGTGCACCGGCCCATCATCGACGCGCAGCGCTTCGCGCAGGTCGGAACCTGGTCGGGCACACTGAATGTCGACGGCACCGACATCGCGGTGGACCCGTCCGCGTGGTGCGGCACCCGCGACCGGTCATGGGGCATCCGCCCGGTCGGCGAATCCGATCACCCGGGCCGGCTGGCTTCCGAACCGTCCGAAGGCTTCTGGTGGCTGTACGTGCCGCTGCTGTTCGACGAGTTCTCGATCATCGTCATCGTGCAGGAGGAACCCAACGGGTTCCGCACACTCAATGACGCGACCCGGATCTGGAAGGACGGCCGGATCGAACAGCTCGGCTGGCCGCGCGTGCATCTCACCTACAAGCCGGGCACCCGCATCCCGACCAAGGTGCGACTCGACCTCACCACGGGCGAGGGCAAACCGCTCGAGCTCGAGGTCGAGGCGGGCACCTTCATGGCGCTCAATGTCGGCTGCGGCTACGGCGGCGACCCGGACTGGCAGCACGGGCAGTGGAAGGGCCGCGGCTGGGTCGAGAGCAAGCTCTACGACCTGACCGATCCGGCCATCGCCGGGCGCATCCCGTTCGGCGTCATCGACCACGTCGGCAAGGCCCGCTGCGGCGACGCCGAGGGCTGGGGCCTGTTCGAACACGGCACCATGGGCCGCCACGATCCGACCGGCTTCGCCGACTGGGGCTCGGTCGCGCCGTGACGCACTGAGACTCGCTGCCTCGCCGGCGCCAACCACACGGTGAGGCAGCGGGACGGGCGTCGTACCGTGCCAGTACGACGCCCGTCCGCGTACTGCGTGTGCAGTACACCCGACGGCCTCCCAGGGAGTCGGCCCTGAAGAGCTGCTCCGCTCCATTCGCTCTATCGCCGCCGGAGACGCCCTCCTCTCCCCAGCGGCCACCCGCACCCTCATCGCCCGCTACTTGGCTCGGCCCGAAAGCCGAATGGGGGAGACCGAGGCGTTCGACGTTCTCACCACGCGGGAACGCGAGGTGGTTGCGATGGTCGCCGAAGGGCTGTCGAACGATGAGATCGCCGAGAAGATGTATGTCAGCCCGTTGACGATCCGGACTCATGTGCAGCGGGCCATGTCGAAGGTGGGGGTTCAGAATCGGGCGCAGTTGGTGGTGATCGCGTTTCAATCGGGGTTGGTGCGGGTTGAGTCGCCGCAGCGGCGGGATCAGGCGTCGGGCCACCAGTAGGCGGCTACCAGGTACAGGCTGAGGATCACGCCTGGGAGGAAGACCAGGGCTCCGATGATGATGCCCCAGGCTGGGGTTCGGCCTCGGGATAGGGCGAAGCGGCCCAGGTACCAGGAGATGGCGCCGCCTGCTGCCCAGACGTAGATGGGTAGGGTGCCGAGGCTTCCGAGGATGAGGGGGGAGCAGGGGTGGCGCCAGCCGCAGAAAGCGGGGACGCCTTCCATGTCGCTGATGATCAGGAACGAGAGGAAGAAGGTCAGGCAGAAGCCGATTGCTCCCCAGAAGCGCCACCAGGTTAGGTAGGTGCGCCAGCGGTCGGGGAGGTCGGTGGGGGTTGCCACACGTCAAAAGATAAAGACCTCGAGACTGAGAACCAAAGATAAAAGAAGAAAAGATAAAAGATGCCTGGAGGAGGGAGAGGGGATGGCTGGGTTGGGAGCCCGAGCTCGGTTCCAGCCCCCTCCAGGCTCGAACCGCGTTGGCCTCCCGGGGTGAATGCCCGAGTTGCCCGGTTCCAGCCTCACCCTTGCGTCGAGTGGCACATTTCTCCGGACGAACCAGACATAACCCCTCGATAATGTGCCACTCGACGAAAAGGCCACGGCATGTTGGGGATTGAGGCCGTGTCGAGGGTGGGGGCCTTGGATGTTTTGGTCTTTGTGTTGTTGTCTTGGAACGTGATCCGTGCAGTCCGTGGGCTGGGATCGAAGGCTGACGGCTCCCGACTCGGCGTCAGCCCAAGTCCGGTAGGGCAGGCGAGGCGACCACACTTCCGGTACATCCGAGCGTCGAGCAAAACCGCCCTGGTTCATTCACTCCGGGAAGTCTTTCCCCGGGTTACCTGGCCTCGAGCATCTGAATCACATGTTCACGCCGCGCGAGAAAACTCTTCGCGCGACCGCGCCTCGAGGGTGGAGGCGACCCGCTCCCCAACGTGATGGGACTCGTTCACGCGGGGAGTCTGGGTCGGGTCGATCGATTTCGGAGCGATCCACCCCACCCGCCCGGCGTGCGGGGAGTCTTTGCCCAACATCACGGTCTTCCACCCGGTTTCGGAGTCGTTCACCATCGCGTGGTGGTGATCGCACACCAGAGCCAGATTGTTCAGATCGGTCGGTCCGCCCTTGGCCCAATCGATCACATGATGCGCGGCACACATGCTCGCAGGCATATCGCAGCCGGGGTGGGTGCAGCCCCGATCGCGGGCGATCAGGCCGAGGCGTTGTCCACCGGAGGCGAGGCGCTTGCCGCGAGCGAGGTAAACCGGGACGCCGTGCTCATCCAGGACGGCGAGAACCGGGCGGGTGCCGGTGGCCATCTTCAACGCCGAGTCGATCGGCACCTGCACCCCCGACGCGGTGGTGGCGTAGCCGGTGCCGCGTTCGACATCAGCGAGGTTCATCACGAACACCGTCTGCACCGCCATCCCGCGATGCTTACCCAGCTTGCTCATGTCCACGTCGGGTTGCAGCATCGCGATGAACGCATCGTGGGTGCGCTGGGCCGCGTCGCGGCGATCACGGCGCGCGGCGGCGTCGAGCACTGTGGAGTCGATGACGGCATTGCTAGCGGTGCTGGGGCTTTCGGCGTCGTCGGGGTTGCACATGCCGGGGCGTGCGTACTTGGCCAGGAACGGATCCAGCAGGGCCCGCAGCTCCGGGGTGAGGTAGCCCTCGATCCACGTCATCCCATCGATACCCGGACGCCCGACTTTGATGCCGCGCTTGCGCTGGCGGTCGGCGGTGTTGAACACCGTCCCGTCAGGATCGACCCGTGCCATGATCTCGCGCCCGATCTTGGGCAGATCATCGGGCAGCAAACCCCCACACGACTTCTCCACCAGCAGCTCCTCGGTGCGGGCACGTTCCTCAGCGGGCAGATCGGACGGCAGGTGAGTCATGATCTTGACGATGTTGCGGGCATGTTCCCGCGAAACCTCCCCCGCCGCAGCAGCTTCCGCCAACACCGGCAGAGCGGCCGGGTTCAGCTGACCGTTCAACCCACGGAACTCTCCACACTCGCGGGCGAGCTTGACCCGCACCGACGCATCAGCGGCGGACAATCCCAGCGTTTGGCGCAGGAACGGAATCAACTTGCCTGCGCCAGTGGACTCGGGCAAGCACCGCTCGGAGGCTTCCAGGATCAGTTTCGGATCCAGTGCGGCGAGTTGGCGTTTGCAGGTTTCGAGCTGCTGCATGAACTCCACGACCTCGCCGTCGGCGAACGGGGTCAAGTCCCCGTGTCCGATCGTGTCGCACAGGAATTGAACCGCGGTCACCAGGTCGGCGAGACCGCTGCTGTCGAGTGTTACCCCCTTCGAACCCATGAGCTAATTCTACGCCCGCCACAATCGCCACGGAACCCGAAATGTCCGTTGTAACTTAGCTTTTCAGAATTCTTCGCCCATCAGAATAGCAGCGGCAGCAACGACAATTCCCGAAACGATACTTTTCAAAACAACCAATTCCCCACCGCCACTTGCCAATATCGCCGCAGCCTCCGCAACGCTCGAGGTTCCGATCGCCGCCGCCACCCGACCCGAAGGATTGGGAACCGTTGCTCCTTCCAGCTCCTCGGCGGAGAAGGCTGCGATCTCCGCACTCAATTGCTCAGCAGCACTGATGAATCCAGGCTCCGAAGCCCGACGTTCCATCGTGGCCAGACGGACGATTCGCGCACCGCCTACCACTTCCCTTACTGCGGCGACGATGTCGTCGGCTGATGTTCCAGGACGCAGTCCGACTCCGACCGCCAACTCAGGCCGGGGCATGGGCGCGGGCGAAATCGGCTGCGGCGGAGACGAAGCTGCCGATGGCGGTCGGGTTTCCGGCGGGGTGGGTGTGGAGGTAGGAGGCGTGGACTCGGTGTGGGGTTGCGCCTTCCCGGACCGTGTCTCCGTTCGGTGAGCGCCATGCCCAGGCGGGAGTGGTGGAGTTCTGGGCGGTCAGTCGCGTGCGGTGGAATTCGTGACCGCGAACCCGTTCACCGGCGCTCCAGAGCGGAGAGTCGGTGAGCGCCACCGCGTCTCGGTAGCCGAGGGTGAGGCGGGGGCCGAATTCGGCGTCCGCGTCGACGACTCCGGCCATGCGGTGGCCGTCGAGGGTGCGGGTCAGGTAGAGCAGGCCCGCGCATTCGGCGTGGATGGGGAGGCCGCGGGAGGCTAGGTCGGCAATCGTGGCGAGCAAACCCGTGTTGGAGGCGAGTTCGGCCGCGTGCTCTTCCGGGAAACCACCGGGCAGGACCAGACCTGCTGTGCCGGAGGGTAATTCATCGCGCAGCGGGTCGAACACCCGCACTTGCGCGCCGGCGGCGGCCAAGAGTTCGCGGTGTTCCGCGTAGCCGAAGGTGAAGGCTGGGCCGCCCGCGATCGCCACCACGGGGCCAGAGTCCTCGGCCGTCACTTCAGCCGCTGGATCCCAGCTCCGACCTTGCGCGTTCGAGAACGCCAGGGCCGCTACCGCGGCGAGGTCGATGTGGGCGGCGACGAGATCGGTCATGGCGTCGACGGCGGCTTGCGCCGCGGCACCGTGCTCGACGGCCGGGATCAGTCCGAGATGCCTTGACGGGACCGCCAGTTCGGCCATTCGCGGCAGCGCGCCCAGGACCGGCAGGCCGACGCGGGCGCACGCCGCGCGCAGCACCTGTTCGTGGCGTTCGCTGCCGACCCGATTGAGAATCACTCCGCCGAGGCGGATTCCGCTGTCGTAGGTGGCGAAACCGTGCAGCAGAGCCGCCAGGCTCTGGCTGTGGCCGCGGGCGTCGACCACCAGGATCACCGGTGCGCCCAGCATGGCGGCGATCTGGGCGGTGGAGCCCTCCGCGATCGCCTCGGTGTTGTGTTCGTCGATGCGGCCGTCGAACAAGCCCATCACGCCCTCGACCACCGCGAGATCGCAATCGGCGCTGCCGTGCAGATACAGCGGCAGCACTCGTTCGGCCCCGACCAGGACCGGGTCCAGGTTCCGGCCGGGACGTCCGGCGGCCAGCCCGTGATAGCCGGGATCGATGTAGTCCGGCCCCACCTTGAACGGTGCGACACGATGACCGGCCCGGCGCAGCGCCCCGATCAATCCGGTGGCGACCGTGGTCTTCCCGCTCCCGGAGGCGGGCGCGGCGATGACGACCGCGGGCGTGCTCACCATTCGATGCCGCGCTGGCCCTTGCGGCCCGCGTCCATCGGATGCTTCACCTTCGTCATCTCCGTGACCAGGTCGGCCGCGTCGATCAACGCCTGCGGCGCATCGCGACCGGTGATCACCACATGCTGGTTGCCCGGCCGATTCCGCAGCGTCTCGACGACCTCGTCCACATCCACCCATCCCCACTTGAGCGGATAGGTGAACTCGTCGAGCACGTAGAACCGGTGCTCCTCGGCCCCCAGGCGGCGCTTGATCTCCTGCCACCCGGCCAGCGCCGCGGCAGCATGGTCCTCGTCGCTGCCCTGCTTACGAGTCCACGACCAGCCCTCACCCATCTTGTGCCATTCGACCGCGCCCCCGGCCCCGGTCTCCTCGTGCAGCTTCCCGAGCGTCCGGAAAGCGGCCTCCTCCCCCACCTTCCACTTCGCGCTCTTCACGAACTGGAACACCGCCACATCGAAGCCCTGATTCCACGCCCGCAAAGCCATCCCGAACGCCGCGGTCGACTTCCCCTTCCCCGGCCCGGTGTGCACCGCCAGCACAGGCAGATTCCGGCGCTGCCGCGTCGTCAGCCCGTCATCCGGAATGCTCTCCGGCAACGGCACACCCTTCGGCATCGACCCCAGCTCCTTCCACGACAACCAGTCCGGGGATTCACGGTGCCATACGCATCCGATGCGGAGGCTCCCGGCCCGGACTGCGGTCATCAGAAGAGGTCGCGGAGGCCCTTGATCACGTCACCGAAACCACGGGAGACGACCTCGAAGACTGATGTCGGGCCGAGGGTGTGGGCCGCCCCGGTGGCGCGGACACAGCCCGCGAGGCGGCCGCAGGTCGTGGGCGCGTAAGGCTCGGGCTCGATGGAGTAGGCAGCGCCCTCAGGCCGCCCGGGTGGCGCGGACTATGCCCGCGACGGAATCGCCGGTGAGGTCGGTCAATTGGAGGTAGCCACCACGCAGGTCGGCGGCGAGGTCGCGGGCCAGTCCCAGACGGATCATGCCGCGTTCGCAGTCGACGACCATGGCGGTGACCGCGTCGTTCGCGAGCATGCGGGCGGCGGCTCGGGCGCGCGGGAGGGGGTCGGTGCCGCCGGTGGCGCGGCCGTCGGTGAGCAGGACGAGCAGCGGGCGGCGGTGAGGGTCACGGGTGCGTTCCCGGCGGACCAGCTCGCGAGCCTTCAGAAGCCCTTGGGCGAGTGGGGTTTTGCCGCCGGTGCGCAGGTCCGACAGGCGGCGGACGGCGATGTCGACCGATGAGGTCGGGGGCAGCACCAACTCCGCGTCCTGCCCGCGCATGGTGATGACGGCGACCTTGTCGCGGCGCTGGTAGGCGTCGCGGAGCAGGGCCACCACCGCGCTGGTGACGGCGGAGAGGCGGTCGCGGGCGGCCATGGAGCCGGAGGTGTCGACGACGAAGACGACCAGGTTGCCTTCGCGGCCTTCGCGATACGCGCCGCGCAGGTCGGCGGGGACGAAGGCGAGCGGGCCGGTCAGGCGGCCGCGCTCGTACTGGTAGGGCACCGCGGCGAAGATCGTGCCGAGCAGGTGCAGGCCGGTGGAGGTGTCCTCGGTGGCGCGCACGACCCGGCCCTGGCGGGTGCGGGCGCGGGAACGGCGGCCGGGCGCGCCCTCACCGACGCCGGGCACCTCCCAGCGCGGAGGTTTGGGCAGGGTGCCGGAGGGGGCGGAGACGTGGCCCTCGCGCGACAGGCGGTCACCGGCGGGGCTCCGGTTGCCGTCGTCCTCGGGGCGCGGTCGCGGGGATGGATCCTGATCTCCCCCACGGTAATCCGGGTCGGGGTCGGGCCGACCGGGGTCGATATCGGGTCCGAGCTCCGTGTCCGGATCGGTGCGGGGCTCCTGACCATCGGCCAGAGGCTCCGGACCGCCGGATGGCGAATCCGGTCCAGCGTCAGGTGAATCGGGGTTCGCGTCGCGATCCTCGGGCGAGCCGTCCGCCGCATCCTGCGGTCCCGCACCGTTCGGCGGGACCGCCTCACCTTTTCCCAGGCGGTCGTCCTCCCCGGCGCGGGCGGCTTCCTCGGCGGCCTGGTTCATGGCCTCGTCGAGTTGTTCCTCGCTGATCCCGGGTTCGTCGAAGGGGTCGCGGCGGCGGCGGTGCGGCAGCGCCAGTTCCGCGGCCACGCGCACGTCGGCCTCGGTGACCGCGGTGGCACCGCGCCAGGCGGCGTGGGCGGCGGCGGTGCGGGCGACCACCAGGTCCGCGCGCATGCCGTCGACGTCGAAGCTCGCGCACAGGGCCGCGATGCGACGCAGCTCGACATTGTCGAGAGACACCTCGGCCAGGCGATCGCGGGCGGTCAGAATGCGTTCCGCCACTTCACGATCGGCGGCGGCGTACGCGGCGGCGAAGGCGGCCGGATCGGCCTCGTAGTCCAGGCGGCGGCGAACGACGGCCATGCGGACGTCCACGTCGCGGGAGGCGGTCACGTCGACGGTGAGCCCGAAGCGGTCCAGCAGCTGCGGGCGCAGCTCGCCCTCCTCGGGATTCATGGTGCCCACCAACACGAATCGCGCCGGGTGCGTGTGCGAGACCCCGTCGCGCTCGATGTGCACCCGGCCCATGGCCGCCGCGTCCAGCAGCACGTCCACCAGATGGTCGTGCAGCAGGTTCACCTCGTCCACGTACAGCACGCCGTGGTGCGCGGCCGCCAGCAGGCCCGGCTTGAACGCCTGCTCCCCGTCGCGCAGCACCCGCTCCAGATCCAGCGACCCGACCACCCGGTCCTCGGTCGCGCCGACCGGCAACTCCACCAGCCGCGCGGGCCGCGCCCCCGACTCGTCCACCACCGGCGGCAGCAACTGCGCCAGCGCCCGCACCACGGTCGACTTGGCCGTCCCCTTCTCCCCGCGCACCAGCACACCCCCGATCCCGGGATGCACCGCGCACAGGATCAGCGCCAACTGCAGCCGCTCCTGCCCCACCACCGCGGAGAACGGAAACCCGGCCTCATCATCGGCCGCACGAACACTCTCGGAACAAGCCACAGGAGAAACGGACACGCCCCAACTCTAAGCGCGTCCCGATCGGATACTCGAAGCAGGAGGCCCCGATGACCGCATTGCACGCATCCACCCCGGAATCCGTTCTGTCCCTGCTGGGCACCGCCCTGGCCGAAGGGCGGCCCGACGACGCCGCGTCACTCTATGAGCCCGACGCCGTCTTCTTCTACGCCCCCGGCACCGCCCCGAAGACCGGCCGCGACGAAATCCGTTCGGCGCTGGCCGATCTCGTGGCAATACATCCGACAATGCACAACGACGTGCTCCGAACCGTCGTCGTCGGCGACATCGCCACGGTCGTGAACGCCTGGCGCATCGACGGCACCCGCCCCGATGGCCGGCCCATTGCCATGTCCGCCGTCAGCACCGACGTCCTGCGCCGCCGAGCCGATGACTCCTGGGCCATCCTGATCGACGACCCCTGGGGCGTCTCGAGGTAACCCGGAAACAGCCGTGCCCGCTGTGGGTCGCACAGCGGGCACGGACGTTTTCAGTTGGGTGCGGGGTCAGCCGCGGCGCATCGGGATGTGGGGAATGCCGTCTTCGATGTACTCCTCGCCGTCGACCTTGAAGCCGTGCTTGGTGTACATGTCGACGAGGTAGGTCTGGGCGTTCAGGCGGACCGTCGCCGAACCCGCTTCGGCCAGGGCGGCCTGGAGCAGGCGGGTGGTGTAGCCGTGGCCTCGGGCCTCGGGGGTGGTGCAGAGGCGGCCGATGCGGAAGGACTTGACGCCGTCCTCGTGCTCTTCCATGAGGCGCAGGGTGCAGATGACCTCGCCCTCATCGTCGAGCCAGAAGTGGCGGGTTTCCGGCAGCAGGTCGTAACCGTCCAATTCGGGGTACGCGCACTTCTGTTCGACGACGAACACCTCGACGCGAAGTTTCAACAGCTTGTACAGCGTCGCGGTGTCCAGGTCTTGGGACCACGACCGTTTGAGAGCAACCGTTGACATCATCGCGTCTTGCTATCACATCTGGGCGTGAGAAGAAATAGCGGAGTGGTTGGGCGTGTTGTCCGAATCCAGCTGGAGGGCCTTGGTGGACCAGTCCCAGACCTCGCGGTACAGGGCCTGATTCTCCGAGAGCTTGGTGCCCAGCGACGGCACCATTTCCTTGAGTTTCGGCTCCCACGTGGAGAATTCGCGCGGGAAGCACTTCTTCATCACGTCGAGCATGGCGCTCACACAGGTGGACGCGCCCGGGGAAGCGCCCAGCAGACCGGCGATGGTGCCGTCCTCGGCCGCGACGACCGCGGTGCCCAGCTCGAGCACGCCGCCCGCGCCCTTGCGGCGGATGACCTGCACGCGCTGACCGGCGATGATCAGCTCCCAGTCCGCGCCGTCGGCCCGCGGGATGAACTCCTCCATCACGTCCACGCGACCGGCCTGCGACTTGAGCAGCTCGCCGACCAGGTAGTTGACCAGGCCCATCTCGGTGACGCCCACACCCAGCATGGAGAACAGGTTGTTCGGCTTCACCGACTTGATGAGGTCGGTCATCTTGCCGTCCTTGAGGAACTTCGGCGTCCAACCGGCGTAGGGGCCGAACAGCAGGCCCTTCTCACCGTTGATGACGCGAGTGTCCAAGTGCGGCACCGACATCGGCGGCGCACCGACCGACGCCTGGCCGTACACCTTGGCCTCGTGGCTGGCGACCAGCGCGGGGTTGGTGGCACGCAGGAACAGGCCCGACACCGGGAAACCGCCGAAGCCGTTGATCTCCTTGATGCCCGACTTCTGCAGCAGCGGCAGCGCGCCGCCACCCGCACCGACGAACACGAACTTGGCGTTGATCACCCGCACCTTGCGGCTGCGCAGGTTGCGCACCTTGACCAGCCAGGAGCCGTCGGACTGCTTGGTGAGATTGAGCACCTCGTGGCCGAAGGCGATATCCGCGCCCGACGCGCCCAGGTAGGCCAGCAGTTCCTTGGTGAGCTCACCGAAGTCGATGTCGGTGCCGTGATCGGTCCAGTTCAGGGCGATCGGATCGGAGAAGTCGCGGCCCTTGGCCATCAGCGGTAGTCGCTTGCTGAATTCGTCCGCGTCGTCGATGAATTCCATGCCCTCGAACAGCGGATGCCGCGACAGCGCCTCGTGGCGCTTGCGCAGGTATTCGACGCCGTCCGCACCGTGGGTGAAGCTCACGTGGGGAATGGGGTTGATGAAGTTCGACGGGGTGGCCAGCACGCCGTTCTCCACCGCGTAGGACCAGAACTGACGCGAGACCTGGAAGCGCTCGTTGATGTCGATGGCCTTGGCGATCTCCACCTCGCCGGCGGCATTGCGCGGGGTGTAGTTCAGCTCGCACAGGGCCGAGTGGCCGGTACCGGCGTTGTTCCAGGGATCGCTGCTCTCCCCGGCGGCCTCGTCGAGGCGCTCGAAGATATTGATCGACCAATCCGGCTGCACCTGTCGGAGCAAGGCGCCGAGGGTGGCACTCATGATGCCGGCTCCGATGAGTACTACATCGGTCTTTTCAATCGTGGCAGCGTTCGACACGGCGTTCGTCGACTTCCTTGTCCTTGAATGGGTCACCAGGTGGGGGTTAGGTTACCCGTCGTTCACTTGAGCTCAATTCTGCCCCTGACCATTCCCCAATCCCGCTTCGAAATCCCCGAATGTGAGAGATCCCTCCCAAATGGACATCGTTGGGACGCGGTCTATCTTGGGCTTGTGACCCGAGAAACGTCATCCACCACCTCGTCGACAGACACTCGGCGGCCCGATGCCTGGCAGCCCGACGTGCTGGGTGACGACTACCAGCAGCTCACGATTCCGATGGGACCCGATCCGGACGGCGAGGGCGACGTGGTCGCCACGCTGGTCCGCTACGCCCCGGCCGACACGCCGGTCGCCACCAAGGCCGTGCTCTATGTGCACGGCTTCACCGACTACTTCTTCCAGGAACACCTGGCCCAGCATCTGGCCGCGCAGGGGTACGCCTTCTACGCGCTGGACCTGCGCAAGTGCGGCCGGTCACAGCGGGCCGGGCAGACCCCGCACTTCGTGAGCGACCTGGCGCTCTACGACGTGGAGCTGAACCGCTCGCTGAAGATCATTCGCGAGGAGAGCGGGCTGGACGTGCTGGTCATGGCGCACTCGACCGGCGGTCTGGTCACCTCGCTGTGGCTGAACCGGCTGCAGTCCTCCGGCGGCGTTCGTGCCCAGGGCATTACGGGCCTGGTGCTCAACAGCCCGTGGTTCGACCTGCAGGGCCCGGGCTACTACCGCTCGATCGGCACCCCGGTGCTGGAGGGGCTGGGCCGGTTGCGGGCGTTCGCGAAGATTCCGCTGGGCGTGTCCACCGCCTACGGCGACAGCCTGCACAAGAGCGTCTCCGGGGAATGGGACTACAACCTGGATTGGAAACCGTTGAGCGGCTTCGCGGTTCACGCGGGCTGGCTGCGGGCCATCCGGCGCGGGCAGTTCCGGCTGCACAAGGGCCTCGATATCGGGGTGCCCGCGCTGATCCTGCGGTCCAAGATCACCAAATTCATGCGCGAGTACGGTCCGGCCGCCGACCTGGCCGATCTGGTGCTCGACGTGAAGCAGATCCAGCGCTGGTCGGGCTGCCTGGGCGACCGGACCAATATCGTGCCGATCGAGGGTGCGCGGCACGATGTGTTCCTGTCCGCGGAGACGCCGCGCAACCAGGCGTTCGCCGAGCTGGATTCATGGCTGAAGTGGCTGGCTTCCAGCCCGGAAGCCAGCGCGTGATCAACGGCGGGTAATCACCAGAAGCTGGTGCGCAGCACCACTTCGGTGGCCAGCTCGTGGCCGGCTTCGGAGGCCACATCGGTGACATCCATGGGGACCAGCCGGAATTCGCCGTAGACGAACCGGCTGGAACCCTCGGCCACCGGGCGCGGCAGGCGCTTGGTGGCCAGCAGGGTGGTGGGGATCTCCACCGGCGGGCAGGAGGCGTCTTTGACCTCGCCGTCCGTGCCGGGGGCGGCCGGGTGTCCGCCGCCCGCCGCGATGAGGCTCATGAAACGGCCGAAGCCGCGCGCGGCCAACTGCCAGGCCAGCTCCGCGCCCGCGCCGCTGCCGACCAGGTTGGCCCACGGGACCTTCAACTGGTCGAGGATCGCGAAGACCGCCGTGGCGTCGAGACCGTCGATCGATTCGATCGCGATGGTGTGCAGGTCCGAGGTCTGCAGCCGTTCGCAGACCTGGTCGTAAATGTCGGCCGGATCCCCCGCATCGGGTAGCAGCAGGACGTGGTGCCGGGTTTCGGGTCCGCCGATTCGCACCGCCCACTCGCGGTCACCGACCGTGATCCGCCGAGATTCCATGGTCATTCACGCTACAGGAGCCGGAGAGAGGTCGACCGCGAGTCGGGCGGATTCCTGTGACCGGGGTCACTTCTTTACGGTCAGAGTTGGGACATTCGACAATGGACCCGCGGTGATCAGGCGTTCCAGCGCGTCCAGGTCGAGATGCTTCTCCAGCAGGTCGGCGAGCAGATCGAGCTGGGACGCGCGCACTTCGGCGACCGAAACATCGTCGGCCACAATGAATTCCGGGCGACCGGCCTGTTCGGCGACCCGGCGCAGCCAGGCGCGCCGAAACTCGTCCGATTCCAAGGCTCCGTGCAGGTGCGTGCCCCAGATCGCTTCGCGCACGCTGCCTTCAGGGAGGCCGTCCAGTTCGAACCAGGGGCGGTCGCCGGTGTGAGTCACGCGACCGTGGTGGATTTCATAGCCGTGCACCGGGAGAGCGTCATCACCGCCGAGGCCCGCATGATCGCCGACACGGCCCCGCGAGCGGCGCAGCACCTTCGGATCGTCGAATTCGATCTCCAGGTCCAGCAGGCCCAGGCCCGCGACCGTGCCCGCCGCCGATTCGACCGGGTCGACGATGGTGCGCGCCAGCATCTGATAGCCGCCGCAGATGCCGAGAATCGGCCCGCCCGCCGCCGCGCGCGCGGTGAGCGCGTCGGCGATCCCGGTGCGCCGCAACCACTCCAGATCGCTGACGGTGGATTTGCTGCCGGGCACGACGACCAGATCGGCCCCCGCCAGGCGAGAGGGGTCGCTCACCCAGCGCACGGAAACGCCCGGCTCGCAGGCCAGCGCCTCGACATCGGTGGAATTGGAGATGCGCGGCAACCGGATGGCGGCGACGGTCAGCCAGTTCGCGCCGAGCGGCGGCCGGGGACGCCCGACGGGGGCGTCGGCGACCGTGCCGAGCGAATCCTCCGCGTCGATCCAGAGGTCCTCCGCGAACGGGATCACACCCAGCGTCGGCCGCCCGGTGAGCGCCTCGAGCTGATCCAGCCCCGGCTTCAGCAGATCGACGTCCCCACGGAACTTGTTGACGATAAAACCGGAGATCAGTTGCTGGTCTTCGGGTTCCAGGATGGCCACGGTGCCGAACAGATGCGCCAGCACTCCCCCGCGATCGATGTCGCCGACCACCACCACCGGCAGGTCCGCCGCCCGCGCCAGCCCCATGTTCGCCAGATCCGTTGCCCGCAAATTGATCTCGGCGGGCGACCCGGCCCCCTCGCAGATCACCACATCGAATTCGTCCCGCAGCGCGGCCAATTCCTCGGCCACGATCGCCCGCAACTCGGTCCGATGCCGGAAATAATCCTTGGCCCCCACGGTGTCGATCGCCTTGCCCCGCACCACGAGCTGCGACCGCCGATCACTCCCGGGCTTCAACAAGATCGGATTGAACCGGACGCTCGGCTCGAGCCCACACGCCCGAGCCTGCAACGCCTGCGCCCGCCCGATCTCCCCGCCGTCGAGCGTGACCACGGAGTTGTTGGACATGTTCTGCGCCTTGAACGGCGCGACCCGCACCCCCCGCCGCGCCAGCAGACGGCAAAGCCCCGCCACCACAACACTTTTCCCCGCATCGGACGTAGTGCCCGCGACCAGCAGCGCACCCTTCACCACCGCCATCCGAGGCCTCCTTCCGTCCCGAAGCCACCCCGCGTTACCCGCCGCGCGCCCGGACGGCGAGACCCGGCCGACACCCCCCACGCGCAGGTGCGCGGGCATGTTCCCGCGCCGACACGAGCGCCCCTCACCCGAGCCACCGGAGGTCGTTCATCGGCGGAGCCGCGCTCGCCTCTGCACGGCGGCGGCAGAGACGCTCTCCGACAACGCTTTTCCCCGCATCGAAGGCGGCTCCCGCGACCCGCAGAGCGCCTTTCATCCCCGCCGCCCGGCGCCGGCCGACCGGACCGAGGTCCGGCCCGTGATCCCGGGGCGAATCCCACCCGTCATCCCGGCATACCGTTGGCCGAGATCCCAACTCGGGCGGTGGGTTCCAGCCGAGAGCACGCCGGAACGGCGGAGGAAATCCGCGGCGGGACGGCTGGTCACCGGGTGCTGTACTCCGCTCGGGGGCGGTAGACGTAGTACTCGCGGCCGCTGCTGGTGTAGGCGTCGCGGTTGTCGGAGGCGTCGCGGGTGTCGGTCGCCGCGTCGTCGGGTTTTTCGGCGTCCTCGACCGGGCGGCCCGCGGAGAGTTCGACGTGGCGGCGCATGGCGGCGCGCATGGCGCCGAGGCCCTCGTCGCGGGGGTTGGGCGGCAGGAAGCGGTTGGGCTTGCGGCGAGGTCCGCGCGAGCCGATGCCGCGCGTCGTGGTGCCCCGCTGGGGCATGGCGATTTTCACGGGAGGGTCAGGATTTCTGCTCCGTCGTCGGTTACGACGAGTGTGTGTTCGAATTGGGCGGTCCACTTGCGGTCCTTGGTGACCACGGTCCAGCCGTCGTCCCAGATCTCGTAGTCGATACCGCCCAGGTTGATCATGGGCTCGATGGTGAAGGTCATGCCCGGTTCGATCACCGACTCCACGGCGGGCTGGTCGTAGTGCAGGATGACCAGGCCGGAGTGGAAGGTGGGGCCGACCCCGTGGCCGGTGAAGTCGCGGACCACGCCGTAGCCGAAGCGGTTGGCGTAGGCCTCGATCACGCGGCCGATGACGTTGAGGGCGCGACCGGGCTTGACGGCCTTGATGGCCCGCATGGTCGCCTCCTCGGTGCGCTCGACCAGCAGGCGCACCTCCTCGTCCACGTCACCGGCGAGGAAGGTCTTGTTGGTGTCGCCGTGCACGCCGTCGATGTAGGCGGTCACGTCGATATTGACGATGTCGCCGTCCTCGATGACCGTCGAGTCCGGAATGCCGTGGCAGATGACCTCGTTCAGCGAGGTGCAGCAGGATTTGGGAAATCCCTTGTAGCCCAAGGTCGACGGGTACGCGCCGTGGTCGATCATGTACTCGTGCGCGATGCGGTCCAGCTCGTCGGTGGTCACGCCCGGCGCGACGGCCTTGCCCGCTTCTTCCAGGGCCTGTGCGGCGATCTTGCCCGCGATGCGCATCTTCTCGATGGTCTCGGGGGTCTGCACCCAGGGCTCGCGCCCTTCGTTGACGGTCTTCTTCCAGACGTACTCGGGTCGCTCGATGTTCTTGGGGACCTCGCGAATGGGCGACTGCGTGCCGGGTACGAGGGGCTTGCGGGTGCGCACAGACATGGCTACCAGAGTATCTGCCGGTCCGAATGCTGAGATCCGCAGGTCCACGTGCGGCGGGAATTCTTCCGGACCGTGGTCCGTTTACGCTTTCGGTTGACTTGGAGACAAGACTCGAGAGGGGCTGCGGCCGTGGAACTGGGACTGACGACATTCGCGGAAACACACCCCGTGGGCGGCGACGGGCCGGTGCCGACCGCGGGCGAGCGGCTGCGGCAGGTGGTCGAGGAAGCCGTGGCCACCGAGCGGGCCGGGCTGGACGTGTACGGCGTGGGCGAGCATCACCGCAAAGACTTCGCGGCGTCCTCACCCGCGATGGTGCTGGCCGCCATCGCCTCGCGGACCGAGCGGATTCAGCTCACCAGCGCGGTAACCGTGCTCAGCTCCGACGATCCGGTACGGGTGTTCCAGGACTTCTCGACCCTGGACGGACTGTCCAACGGGCGGGCCGAATTGATGGCCGGGCGTGGCTCGTTCATCGAGTCGTTCCCGCTGTTCGGCTACGACCTCAATGACTACGACGAACTCTTCGAGGAGAAGCTGGCGCTGCTGCTGAAGATCCGCGAGGAAGAGCCGGTCACCTGGGAGGGCAAGTTCCGCGCTCCCCTGACCGACGCCATCGTCTACCCGCGCACCGAGAACCGGCCGCTGCCGGTGTGGATCGCGGTCGGCGGCAGCCCCGAATCCGTCGTGCGCGCAGGGCTTCTGGGCCTGCCGCTGGCCATCGCCATCATCGGCGGGCAGCCGGCGCGGTTCAAGCCGCTGGTGGATCTGTACCACCGGGCGCTCGACGAGGGCGGGCACCAGCCGCAGCCGGTGGCGGTGCACGCGCACGGGTACATCGCCGACACCGACAAGGCCGCGGTCGAGGACTTCTACGCCTCCTACGCGCGGGCCATGTCCGGCATCGGGCGCGAGCGCGGCTGGGGTCCGATGACCCGGCAGCAGTTCGATGCCCTTCGCTCCCAAAGCGGTTCGCTGTTCGTGGGCACGCCGGACTACGTCGCCGAGAAGATCGCCGACGTGCGCGACACCCTCGGGCTGGACCGGTTCATGCTGCACAGCAGCGTCGGCACGCTGCCGCACGAGAAGGTCTTGCACAACATCGAACTGCTGGGCGCGAAGGTCGCACCGCAGGTCCGCTGAGCGGCACCGTGATTGGATTCCGACCAAAAGCACGCCGGAATGACGGGGGTTGACCCGGTCGCGAACGACGGGGGTTGGCCCGGTTGCGAATGACGGGGGTTGGCTCGGTCACGAACGATGGGGGTTGGCCCGGTTGCGAATGACGGGGGTTGGCCCGGTCACGAACGACGGGGGTTGGCCCGGTCACGAACGACGGGGGTTGGCCCGGTCACGAACGACGGGGGTTGGCCCGGTCGTGGATGAGCGGGCCGAACTCATTTCGTCGGGGCCGCCCCGAAGGCGGTGAGCAGCATGTCGGTGAGTTCGTCGAGATACTCCGCTCCGGTCGGGTCACCGCCGAGCATGACGTGCAGAAACAGCGGACCGCCGATGAAGTCCAGGGCCAGTTCGGTATTCAGGGTCGCGGGCAGCTCGCCGCGCTCGACGGCCCGGTGCAGCAGGAGCTCGATCCTGGCGCGCCGGGACTGTCCGATACCCACGGCGAGCACCTCGCGCAGCGCGGGCACCCGGACGGCCTGGGCCAGCAGGTCCGGAATGATCCGGGCGGCAAAGGGATTGGTGAGACCGTCGGCCATGACGGCGAGCAGCGCGCGCAGATCGCCGCGCACGGTTCCGGTGTCGGGCGGGTCGGCGGCGGCGATGGCCACCTCGGAGATGAGCGCGAGGACCAGGTCCTCCTTGGTCGACCAGCGCCGGTACAGCGTCGGCTTGCTCACGCCCGCGCGACGGGCGACCGCCTCCATGGACAGTTTGCCGTAGCCCGCCTCGGCCAGTTCCTCGAAGGCCGCGGCCCGGATGGCGGCGGTCACCTGCGGCTGCATCACCGCCGCGCCCGCGGGTTTGCGTCCGCTCGAACCGGGTTCCTCGCTCATGGCCCGAAGTCTATCAACGACGAAACGGTTGCGTTTCGTCGTTACGGGGTCTACCGTTCTTCCCGTACGACGAAACGGTGTCGTATCGACGTAAAGAGCGAGGTAGAAGCCATGAAATTCCTCTTCGACGACGAATCCTTCGACTACGAGACCCTGCGCGCGGCCGGGTTCGCCTGCTACGGCGGCGCGGAACTCGGCGAGGTGATCACCACCGCCCGCCGCATCCCGGACGGGGACGAGGCGGCCTGGCTGCGCGAGTGGGAGGCCACCGCCCGCCGGGTGCACAGCCTCGGCGAGGCGGCCGCGAGCGCGGGCCACCGGGTGAGTGCCCGCGAGGCGCTGCTGCGGGCCTCGAACTACTACCGCACCGCCGAGTTCTACCGCCGCGACGATCCGGCCAACGATTCGAAGGCCCGTGAGCTGTCCCGGCTGGCACGCGAAACCTTCTGGGCCGCCGCGCAACTCATGGACTCACCGGTGATCCCGGTGTCGATTCCCTACGCGGACACCACCCTTCCCGGCTACCTCTACCTGGTCGACGATTCGGGCGCGCCGCGTCCGACCGTCATCTTCAACAGCGGTTTCGACTCCACCCTCGAGGAGTCGTATTTCGCGCTGGCGGCGGGCGCGGTGGCGCGCGGATACAACGTGCTGGCCTTCGACGGCCCCGGCCAGGGCGCGGTCATCCGCGAGCAGGGCCTCACCTTCCGTCACGACTGGGAGGCCGTCATCACCCCGGTGGTCGACTTCGCGCTGACCCGCCCGGAGATCGACTCGACGCGAATCTCCCTGTTCGGCTACAGCCTCGGCGGCTACCTGGCCGCACGTGCCGCCGCCTTCGAGCCGCGGCTGGCGGCGCTGATCCTCGACGACGGCCTCTACGATTACCACGCCGCGCACGAGCGGATCATGCCGCCGTTCCTGTCCGAGTGGATCGCGCAGGGCCGCGACGAGGAGGCGAATGCCGTTGCCGCCCTGCTGATGGCGGTCAGCACCACCACGCGCTGGGCGCTGCGCAACGGGCGGTGGACCTTCGGCGCGGCCTCACCCGCCGACTACGTGCGCCGCACCGCCGACTACACCCTCGCCGGTGTGGCCGACCGGATCCAGTGCCCGACACTGGTTTTCGAGGCCGAGAACGACCTCTTCTTCAAGGGCGAGGCCCCGCGCCTCCACGAGGCGCTGACCTGCAAGAAGGAATTGATCACCGGCACCGAGGCGGAGGGCGCGGGCGAGCACTGCCACACCGGAGCCGTGCTGCTCACCCTGCAGCGCCTGTTCGACTGGCTCGACGACACCCACGCCACGCAGTAGATCCCCCGCGCGGCCGGATCCACGCGTCGGCAGATCCTCCCACGCAGGACGGCAGGAACACGCGTCAGTGGATCCCGGTGCGGGAGTGCGTCAGTAGTCGCGCAAAGTGGCCTGGAACGCGATGCGGTCGCCGCGATAGAGCGACCGCACGCGTTCGATGGGCGTTCCCTCGGCGTCCACGCTGCGGCGGTGCAGCAGCAGCATCGGCAGGGCGGTGGTGCATTCCAGCAGGGCGGCCTCGCGCGGGGAGGCCAGCATGGTCTCGATGCGCTCGGTGGCCGACATGTAGACGATGCCGCGCGAACGGGTCGCCGCGTAGAGCGAGGTGGTGGGGTCGTAGAACTCGCGCAGGAAGGCGAAGCGCGGCAACGGCATCCAGGTGCTCTCCAGGCCGATGCGCTCGCCGTCGGCCAGCAGCACCCGCTCCAGATGGGTCACCACGGTGCCGGGCTCGATCTTCAGATCCTGGGCGACATCCGGTTCGGCGGGCACATCGGTCCAGCCCACCAGCAGACGGCCGGGCGTGCGGCCGAAGCGCAGCGCGCCCTCGGTGTAGGAGCGAAGTGACAAGGGCTGCACCATCTTCGGGCGCGAGACCACGGTGCCGCGGCCCTGGCGGCGAATCCGGCCCTCCACCAGCAGTTCTCGCACGGCCTGCCGCACGGTTTCGCGGGCGACGCCGCAGCGCAGGGCGAGTTCTCGTTCGGAGGGGAGCGGGTCGCCCTCGGAGAGTTCGGCGAGCAGCGACTCCAGTTCCGCGCGGACACGATACGACTTCGGCATGCGCGCCAACTGGTCTTCCACCCCGGCAGCCTCCCACTGGTCCATGAGCCCCAGCGTACACAGGATTGGTCTATACCAATTATTAACCTAGCGTTTCCACACGAAACACTCCTAGGTCTAGACCATTGCCCAGGATGTTGGTCATGCGATTGGTCATCATCGGCGGAGGGATCCTCGGTACCGCCCACGCTCTCGCCGCCATCGGGCGCGGCCACGACGTCGTTCACCTGGAACGCGAGGTGGAGGCGCGCGGCGCGACCGTGCGCAACTTCGGACTGGTGTGGGTTTCGGGGCGCAGCGCCAGCGAATTGGCGCTCACGCTGCGGTCCCGGCAGCTGTGGGAAGAGATCGGCGGCAAGGTGCCGGGCGTGGGCTTCCGCGCCGCGGGCTCGATCACCTTGGTGCGCACCGACAACGAGCTCGCGGTGGCCGAGGCCGCCATGGCGGGCCCCTCGGCCGCCGAACGCGGCTTCGAGCTGCTGGACCCGGACCGGGTGCGCGCGCTCAACCCCGCGCTGCGCGGCAAGTTCCTTGCGGGCCTGCACTGTTCGGCCGACGCCGCGGTGGAGTCGCGGCAGGCGCTGCCCGCGCTGCGCCGCTACATGGAGGCCAGCGAGCGCTACACCTTCTTCGCGGGGACCGAGGCGCGCACTCTCACCGGCACCACCGTCGTCGACGACCGCGGCCGCCGCCACGAGGGCGATCTGGTCCTGGTCTGCCCGGGCGCGGCGCACGCGGGCCTGACTCGTGAACTGGTGGGGGACATTCCGGTGCGCCGGGTACGGCTGCAGATGATGCAGACCGCTCCCCTGGGCGAACCGCTCACCACCGCCATCGCCGACGGCGACAGCTTCCGCTACTACCCGGCCTTCGCGGGCCCCGAGCTGGACAAGCTGAATCGCGAAGAGGCGCAGCCGTTCACCGCGGCCCAGCACAAGATGCAGCTGCTGGCCGTGCAGCGCCTGCACGGCGGACTCACCATCGGCGACACCCACGAGTACGACGAGCCGTTCACCTTCGACGTCGACGAGGCCCCCTACGAGCACCTCACCGGCGTGATGGAGGAGCTGCTGGGCCGCAAGCTGCCGCCGATCGTGCGGCGCTGGGCCGGGGTCTACAGCCAGTCCATCGATCCGGGGGCCATCGTCACCCGCGCGCGGGCCGCCGACAACGTCTGGGTGATCACCGGCCCGGGCGGGCGCGGTATGACGCTGGGGCCCGCGCTCGGCGAAGAGACCGCCGACCTGCTCGAGCTCTGATCCGAACAGCGAAGGAATCACCGTGTCCGACAAGCAGATCGACCTCGCCGTGCTCGACATGGCGGGCACCACCGTCGAAGACGACGGGCTGGTCATCCGGTCCTTCGAACGGGCCGCCACCGCGGCGGGCATCCCCGAACAGGGGCCCGAGCGCGAAGCCGCCCGGCAGTACGTCGTCGACACCATGGGCCAGTCCAAGATCGTCGTCTTCCGCGCACTGACCGGTGGTGACGAGGAGCGCGCGCAGGCGGGCAACGCGGCCTTCGAGGCCGCCTACGCCGAACTCGCCGCCGAGACCGGCGTCAGCCCGATTCCCGGTGCCGCCGAAGCCATCTCGGCGCTGCGGGCGGCGGGCATCAAGGTGGCGCTGACCACCGGCTTCAGTCGCGAGACCCAGGACAAACTGCTGGAAGTGCTGGGCTGGAACGACATCGCCGATCTGACCCTGGCTCCCTCCGACGCCGGTCGCGGCCGCCCCTACCCGGACATGGTGCTCACCGCTGTGCTGCGACTGGGCATCGACGCCGTGGATCGCGTTGCGGTGCTGGGTGATACGGCCAGCGATATCGGCACCGGGCTCTCGGCCGGGGCGCGCATCGTGGCCGGAACCCTCACCGGAGCCCACGACGAGGAGCAACTGCGCTCCGCCGGTGCGACCCATGTCGTGCCGTCCATCACCGAGTTCGCGCAGCTGCTGCTGGCCGAGCGCGGCTAGAGAATTCCGCCGCTCCGGGCGCGCCTCGCCCGGGGCGGCGGAGTACCCCACCGTCCCTTCGACTCGACCGTCCCCTGAACTGAAAGTGCAGTCACCGTGCGTATTTCGAACAACCGCCTCGCACGCAACATCGCCCGCACCGCTCTCATCCTGACCTCCGCGACCGCGGTCGCCTTCAGCCTGACCGCCTGCGGCGGCACCGGCAGCAACGCCAGCGGCGACAAGACGGTCACCGTCTACTCCGCCGATGGCGTCGGCGACTGGTACAAGGCCCAGTTCGCGAAGTTCAAGGACCAGACCGGCATTTCGGTCAACCTGGTCGAGGCGGGCTCCGGCGAGGTCGTCAGCCGCGTCGAGAAGGAACAGTCCAACCCGCAGGCCGACGTGGTCGTGACGCTGCCGCCGTTCATGCAGAAGGCCGACAAGTCCGGGCTGCTGCAAGCCTCCGGCGTCGACACCGCCGCCGTCGCCGCAGCCGACAAGGACGCGGGCGGCAAGTGGGTCACCCTGGCGGGCAACTACCTGTGCTTCATCGCCAACCCCTCGGTCGACGCCACCAAGACCATCACCTGGGACGACCTGCTGAAGCCGGATTACAAGGGCAAGATCCAGTACTCCACCCCCGGCCAGGCCGGTGACGGCACCGCGGTCCTGATCCTGCTGCAGCAGCTCTACGGCAAGCAGGGCGCGCTGGACTACCTGACCAAGCTGCAGGCCAACAACGTCGGCCCGTCCTCCTCGACCGGCAAACTGCAGGCCAAGGTGGACAAGGGCGAGATCCTGGTCGCCAACGGCGATGTGCAGATGAACCTGGCCACCGCGAAGGAGAAGGGCTCGAAGTTCGACGTCTTCTTCCCGGCCACCACCGACGGCAAGGCCAAGACCGTCGCGCTGCCGTACCTGATGGGTCTGGCCAAGGGCGCGCCGCACTCCGACGCCGGTAAGAAGCTCATGGAGTTCCTGCTCTCGGCCGACGCGCAGAAGACCCTGCCCGACGCCTACGCCGTCCCGGCCCGCAGCGAGCTCGCCAACGCCCCGGCCACCGCGCCGGGCGCGGTCTCCCCGGCTTCGGTGGTGAAGAACGTCGAGATCCTGCACCCGGATTGGACCAAGGTGCTCGACGACCTCGACGCCGACGTCGCGGCATACAACAAGGCCACCGGTAGCTAGTCACTAGTCCCAGGAGCAGCAGCCATGTCCTCCGCGTTGACGACATCCACGGTGGCGACCGACACCACCGCCGAACCGGCCATCGTGTTCGACCGGGTCGGGGTCACCTACGGCCGCGGCCGTAAAACCACTGTCGCACTGGCCGATTTCAACCTGCGGGTCGCCGCGGGGGAAACGGTCGCGCTCCTGGGACCCAGCGGTTCCGGCAAGTCCACCGCGCTCAAGGCGCTGGCCGGATTCGTCCGGCCCACCTCGGGCGCGGTACGACTGGCCGGGCGCGACGTCACCGACCTGTCCCCCGCCAAGCGCGGCATCGGGGTGGTCGTGCAGTCCTACGCGCTGTTCCCGCACATGCGGGTGCACGACAATGTGGCCTTCGGGCTGAAGTCGCATCGCGTGCCGCGCAACGAGATCGGGGCCCGGGTCGCCGAGGCACTCGAAATGGTCGGCATGGGCTCCTACGCCAAGCGGCTGCCGCGCGAGCTGTCCGGCGGACAGCAGCAGCGCGTCGCCATCGCGCGGGCCCTGGCCATCCGCCCCAAGGTGCTGCTGCTCGACGAGCCCCTCGCGGCGCTGGACGCGCAGCTGCGCCAGAACATGCTCGGTGAGCTCCAGCAGCTGCGAAAGGCTTTGCCGGACACCGCGATGCTGTACGTGACCCACGACCAGGCCGAGGCGCTGGCCCTGGCCGACCGCATCGCCGTCATGCGCGACGCCCGCCTGGTCGACATCGACACCGCCCACAACCTGTGGCAGCAGCCCTCCACCGAATTCACCGCCTCCTTCCTCGGCGGCGCGAATCTGCTTGCCTGCGAGGTCAAACACGTCTCCGGCACCGCCGCCCTGGTCACCGTCGGCGAACACACCCTGCGCGCCCACGCCCCCGCCCCCGGCATCGGCCGCCCCGACTGGGCCCCCAACGCGGACGCCCAACTGTGCGTGCGCCCCCACACCGTCGAGGTCGTCCCCCTCACCGAACGAGATGCCCTGCGCGCCACCGTGATCACCACCGTCTGGAAGGGCGCCTCCACCCGCCTGCACCTCGAAGTGGCGGGCATCCCCACCGAACTCGCCGTGGACGTCCTGGGCCACACCGACATCGCCCCCGGCGACCACGTCGGCATCCGCTTCCCCGACCCGGCCGGTGTCCTCATCCCGCCGGGCATCGGCACCGAGGCCGCCGCGGACGGCGAGGCCCGCGCATGACCGCCGCACACCTTTCCCGGCGGGTGACGGGCGAATTCTCCTATGCCGCACAGACATCCGACCCGAGTCAGGAGCCGTGGCCAGAGGCGTCCACCGCCTCGACGCCCAACCGGTTCCGAGGAATCACGGCGACGCCGGATGGGAGCAAGTCGTGATGCATCTACTCGAATCCCCCGCCGCGCCAAAGGGCCCCGAGGTCCGGGGCTGCGCGTGCACGCGAGCCCTGCCACAACATTCGCCGGGTGAATTCGCTTGCTACAAGGCAATTTCAAGCCCTGTGATCGATGATCGTCGGGCGACGACCCTGCCTCGGGCGATCGGCACGGACGTCTGGGTCGAGCTGGTCGCCGGGGTGGCGGCGGCTCGGGACGGGAGGGCTTCATGACCGCGCTGCTCGAATCTGCTTCCACGGCCGAGACTCCCGCGGAGCGGGAAGCCGGGCGGTCGTGGCGGCCGGTGTTGTGGACGCTGCCGCCCGTGGCGGTCGTGCTGCTGATCGCGGTGTATCCGATCGTGCGGGTGTTGCTGGAGTCGACGAAAACCAAGTCCGGGCGAGGGGTCGGGACGTGGTCGCGGGTGCTGGCCGAGGAGTCGTTCCGGAATGCGTTGTGGCGCACGGTGACGATCGCGGTGAGCTCGACCGTCGGGTGTCTGGTGTTGGGGACGTTTCTGGCGATCGTGTTGGCGTTCGTGCCGTTTCCGGGGTCGCAGCTGGTGGGGCGGCTCATCGATTCGGTGCTGACGTTGCCGTCTTTCCTCGTGACGCTGGCCTTCACGTTCCTGTACGGGACGGCGGGCGCGGTGAACGCGCTGATCAATCAGATCACCGGGGGCACGCAGCCGGTGCTGAACTTTCTCAGTACGCCCTGGGGCGTGATCCTGGCCGAGGTCACGTTCTTCACGCCGTTCGTGGTGCGGCCGCTGCTGGCGGCGTTCGCGCAGTTGCCGCGGGAGCAGCTGGATGTGGCGTCGAGCCTGGGGGCGTCGCCGTGGCGGGTGCTGCGGCAGGTGGTCATGCCGGAGGCGTGGCCGGCGCTGGCGGCGGGCGGGAGCCTCACCCTGCTGTTGACGCTCAACGAGTTCGGCATCGTGCTGTTCACCGGGGCGAAGGGTGTCATCACGCTGCCGGCGCTGATCTACACGCGCGGCATCGTCACCTTCGATCTGCCGGGGGCCGCGGTGCTGGCCTCGGTGCAGGTGCTGCTGTCGCTGAGCCTGTACCTCGGATACCGACTGCTGTTCGCGCGCCTGACCGGTGCGCGGAAGGAGAGCTGATCATGCTGGTATGGACGCGACGCGGGCGGGCCGCGGTGCTCGCGGTGTTCGGGATCGTGGTCGTCGTGGTGTTCGTCGCGCCCATCGCGACCGTGGTGGCGGCCGCGCTGGCCGGACGGTGGACCGGGCCGCTGCCCTCGCACCTGGGTTTCGCCAATTTCGATCGGGCGCTCTCGGGCGAGGAGTCCGCGAGCCTGTCGGTGAGCCTGCAGACCGCGCTGCTGGCGGGCCTGCTCTCACTGGTGCTGGGCACCTGGGCGGCGCTGGCCTCGAGCGAAGCGCCCGCCTGGCTGCGGCGGATCACCGACGCGGTGTTCCACGTGCCGGTCGCGGTGCCGTCGGTGGCGATCGGCCTGGGCGTGCTCATCACCTTCAACGAACGGCCGCTGCTGTTGGGCGGCACCAAATGGATTGTGATCCTGGCCCATACGGTGCTGGTGCTGGCCTACGCCTTCAGCGGCGTGTCCGCGGCGCTGGACCGGCTCGACCCCGGCTACCGGCAGGCCGCCGAATCGCTCGGGGCCGGACCCGCGCGTGTGCTGTTCCGCATTACTCTCCCGTTGCTGCTGCCCGCACTGGGCGCGGCGGCGGGCCTGGCCATCGCCCTGTCCATGGGCGAGCTCGGGGCGACCATCATGGTCTACCCGGCGACCTGGAAGACCCTGCCGGTGACCATCTTCGCCGCCACCGACCGCGGCGCGGTCTTCGACGCGGCCGCCAGCACCACCCTGCTGGTGCTGGTCACCCTCCTCGCCCTGATCATCCTGGGCCGCTTGAAAGGTCGTGCGGCGCTGCGCTGACCCCGGGGTCAGTACGTGTTCGACCGCACCAAAACCGCTGACCAAACGTGAGGGGATGGTCAGCGGTTTCGGCATTCAGCTGAATCGATGGATCTCGTTGGCGTGTCGGCCATTTCGAGTTGCTGTGTCTCGCCCGGATTACCTAGCCTCGAACGCGTGAGCGAAGCCGGGTTCATGTCATCTGCGCGGGCCCCGGGCCCGACGATGCAGGCCTACCGTTTCGTGCTGGAACCGACATCCGATCAAGAAGAGGCGTTGCGGTCACATTGCGGTGCAGCACGTTTCGTCTACAACTGGGGACCGACTGGCGTGGCGGAGCTTTGGTGAAGGCTGATCGGTTCTTTCCCAGCTCCAAGACATGCTCGAGGTGCAAGGCAGTGAAAGCCAAGCTGCACTTGTCCGAACGCATATTCCGTTGTGGTCATTGCGGTCTCGTACTGGATCGTGATGTGAACGCCGCCCGCAACCTGGCGGCGTCGGTGTCCTCGGCGAGTTGCGTCGGGACGTTAAAAGAGCCCGCTGGAAACCATGTAAGACCAGGCACGCCTGGCAGCGGTATCGCCACGGGAAGACCCGAAACCGTGGTTGCGGGCCAACCCTGTGGGAGCGATCCCACAGGTCGCAGAGCACGACAAACATACTCTGCGAACGGGACGGTCAGCGGTGTCTTGCCTTTATTGCCGGGCATAGCGGACAGTGGACCGGTACGCTCGCCGCGTTGCTGGAAGTTCGGGATTCGGAGTCACTGTTCGGGCGGGGGAGAGTTCGATGCTGGTCACAGGTTTGTCCGGGGAGTCCTACGAGGTGGACTCCGAGCCCTTCTACGCCGCGGGCAGCCGGGCGGTGCAGTACCTGTGCCGGGATCCGCGCGGGCAGCAGCGGCTCTACAAACTCTTCCGGACGCCGGCGAACCCCACCGAGTTCGAATGGGCCCGGCAGGCCATGCTCTTCGGGCGGCAGACGGTCCTGGCCGGCGAGGCCGCGGGTGGCTCCACCGGCAATCCCGCCGAGGCCGTGAACTGGCCGATCGATCTCGTGCAGAACGAGGGGACGCCACCCGGTGTGGTGCTGCCGCTGATCCCCATGGATTACCTGCAACCCGACGGTCGGCCGCGCACCTTCGACCAGCTCTGGGCCGGGCAGGTGGTGGCCGCGGAGTTCCGCACCGCGCTGGCGACCCGGCTGTGCGAGATCGTGCGGGTGCTCGAGGAGCGGGGGCTGGTCCACGGGGACCTGTCGCCGAAGAACGTGCTGTTCCACGCGTCCGCGCCGCTGGCCTACGTGATCGACACCGCCGGGCTGAGGCCGGCCGACGCCGCCTACGACCGGTACAAGGATCGCTACGACCTGGCGATGCTGGTGTACCGCACGCTGTTTCTCGGGCAGCCTTCGGCGGGGTATCCGGCCGATCTCGATCCGCGCCTGCGAGCGCTGTTCGACCGCGCCTTCGGCAATGGCGGATTCGGCCCGGACGCCCGGCCCTCCGCACAGGAGTGGTTCGACACGCTGCGGGCCGTCCCCGTCAGCTCGCCGGCCATGCCCACGGTGGCCTTGACCGCGCCCGCGGCCTCACCGACCGGTTGGTCCAACCCGCAGCAGCCGCTCGCGTATTCGCCCGCGCCGCAGTCGAACTCCACCAATACCGCGCTGAAGGTGATCCTCGGCGCGCTGCTCGTGGTCCTGGTCATCGCCATCGCCGTCGGCGCGGTCGTGCTCTCCGGCAAGAGCTCCGACAACAACGCCTCGCCGACCTCGACGACGACCGCTGCCACGACCACGACCACCGCGCCGCCGACCACGACCACCGCGGGCAATGACACGAGCACCCTCAACTCGCAGGCCACCGACAAGACCCCCTTCACCGCCGACGCCCTGCTCCCGGTGACCTTCACCGACAGCAACAACGTCACCTTCACCCGCACGTCCTACGGCGCGAAGGACACCTGCGTCTCCAGCAACATGTCGCAGAACGTGAAAACCGCTCTGCAGAACAACAACTGCCAGCGCCTGATGACCGGCGTCTACCTCGACACGGCCCAGCAGATCCAGGTCTCCATCGAGGTCTTCGCCTTCAACTCCGACACCGACTCCGACGCCGTCTACTCCACCCTCAAGGGCCAGGATCAGACCTGGGACATCTGGTGCCCGACCGACGGCGTCGGCGCCTCGGTCTGCAAGGCCAACAAGGACACCTGGCTGGCCGCCGCCTACTCCAGCTGGGGCCGCCAGCAGTACCGCTACCTGTTCGAGTCCTACGCGCTGTACGTCAACCTCAGCACCGACACCTCGCTCAACCCCAACCTCGATGCGCCCGCCCACAAGGTCATCCAGGTGGTCGGCCCCTGCAACTACTCGAAAACCTGCTGATCACAGGCGATTCCGAAATCGGATAGGACCGGTGGCGGCCGGTCGCTACGCTGGATCGATGGTGCCTGTGTCGCATATGGTGGCGTTCGGGGTGGCCGCCATGATCATCATCGTCATTCCGGGGCCCAATGTGATGTTCGCGGTGGGGCGTGCGCTGGTGCTGGGGCGCCGCGCGGCGGTGCTGTCGGTGGTGGGGACCGGGGCGGGGACCACGGTGTGCCTGCTCGCGGCGTCCGCCGGGCTGGGGGCGTTGCTGATGGCCTGGGCGATGCTGTTCCTGGCGGTGAAGATCGCCGGGGCGGTGTATCTGATCTTCCTGGGGGTCAATGCGATTCGGGAGCGGCGCAAGCTGAGCGAGGCGCTGCGCGGCAAGGTGCCCGAGTCGGACGGTCGCCGGGTGTTGCGGCAGGGCTTCCTGGTGGGGGCGACCAATCCCAAGACCGTGGTGTTCTTCGCGGCGGTGCTGCCCCAGTTCGCCGTGCCAGAGGCCGGGTGGCTGCCACTGCAGTTCCTGATGCTCGGCGCGATATTCCCTGTGCTCCAGGTGCTTTCGGATGTGGTGTGGGCGCTGGGCGCGGCCTCGGCGCGGGCCTGGTTCGCGCACTCGCCGCGGCGTTTGGAGGCGGTGGGCGCCACCGGCGGGGCGATGATCATCGGGGTCGGGACGACGGTCGCGTTCTCCGGCAACGGTTGAGAGTTGTGCCGGTGCCCGAGGGTTCGGACACCGGCCCAACTATTCTCCGGGGAGGGATCGGGCCCGAAGTTCTAGAGGCCGGCGGTGGCGGCCAGCAGGGTGCGGGAGTTGGTCTCGTCGGTGGCCCGGATCAGGCCCGCCGCCAGCAGGTGGGCGGCGGCCATTTCCACGGCCGAATCCCGCAGGGCGGTCAGGGCTTCGGTGAGATCGCGACCCTTGTCCTCGAAGCCGCGCCGGAGCTGGCGCGCCGAGTCGAAATCGCCGAAGCCGGTGAGGGTGTGGGTACCGTGGCTGTGCGCGATCTGCGGATCCAGCGCGTCTGCGAACCGCAGGAAGTTTGCGGCGCACTTGCGCGCCGTGTCCACTTCCAGGCGGAAGGCGCCGCCCACGGCCTGCCGGTAGAGCTCGCTCGCCGATGCCTCGCCCGTGTTCATAGACGAACTCCGTCCCCTCGCATTGTGAAATGCCGATTTCACCCGCACTCGTGCGAAACGAACACAGTGCGAATGGCGTTCGGGCGCTCCGCGATGACCGTGCGGTCGGAAAGCAGAAAGCTCAGGGCGGGCGTGCCGCGCCAGTCGACCACGCGGCACGCCGGGCGGGGCGCCCCGTTGCGCCCGCCGTCTTGGGCGGGCGACGTCCTACGGTTCGAGTGAGCTATTGGTCCGATAGCTTTACTCGGGTTGACGTCACCGCTGACGATCAACGATTCGGTAGCAATACATTAATTGTGTCAATGCATTTGGAATCATTGTTCTGGTAAACGGCGACGGCCACCGGCCACGTCGATTACGAGATCAGTGTAGCCGTCAACCAGTTCGGCCAGATGGTACCAGTGTTTATGGGTGTTATCACTGGCCGCGCCCTCGTGATCGATCACCTGATTGGCCTCCACCCAGCTCCGGGCCATGCGGTCGACGACCGCGCCCAGACTCTCGGTGTGCAGCGTGGCGCCGTTGCGGTGTTGTGGCAGTTCCTGTTCCACCCAATCGTTGATATCGTCAACGAGTTCGCCGCGGCGGCAATCGATCTCACTGACCATCATGGGATCACGCACCTGGTTACGGCGTTCGTGCAGTTCGGCCAGTGCATGCGCCGACCGCAACAAAACTCGATCTTGAAAACGCCGTCCTTGGAAGGCGCAGAGCAATTGCGGAGCCGTCGGCAGAACACCGGCTATGGACATGGTCATCGCGACTCCCCATACGCACCCGACAGCATCACTAATCGCACCAACATGATTGGTCTCCGGATTTCAGCTATACCGGTCATCGGATCGGTTGTACACGAATAGGCTAGCTGGATCATGCTCTTACAAATGCAAGAACGCAATACTGCGTTCTAGCAAGTGCGCCAGGCGAAAGGGTTGTCATGGCAGGCAAGCGCACGGTGCTTACCGTCCGGTTGCGGCGGCTCGCCGCGATGCTGCACGAGATGCGCGAGGGCGCACAGCTCAGCAAAGAGGTGGTCAGCGCCAAGACCGGCATCAACGTGACCACGCTGTACCGGATCGAGACGGCTCAGGCCAGGCCACAGCGCCGCACCCTGACCGCGATGCTGGATCTCTACGGCATCGGCGAGCCGCAGCGTTCAGATGCCTTGCAGTTGCTGGTGGACGCGTTACGCCCCGGCATGGCACGGTCTTTCGAGGACGCCGTGTCGGAGGTCTACGGCGCGTACATCAACTTCGAGGCCGAGGCGCTGTCGGCGCGGTTCTTCCAGTCCACCTACATCCCCGGCCTGCTGCAGACCGAGGCGTACGCGCTCGCGGTCTACCAGACCACCATGCCCAAGGTCTCGGATCAGGTTATCGAGCAACGCATCCGGGCCCGGCAGGAGCGATCGAAGGTGCTCATCAAGGACGACCCGCTGGAGCTGTGGGTGGTGCTCGACGAGGCCGTCATCCGGCGTCTGGTGGGCGGCGCGGAGGTGATGGTGCAGCAGTTCACCCAGCTGCTCGAGCACACCGAGAAGCGCAATGTGATCCTGCAGATCCTGCCCTTCGACGCCGGCGCGCACCCGGGCATGCTGGGCTCGTTCACGCTGCTCGACTTCCCGGATCCCGCCGACCCCGAACTGGTCTACGTGGAGGGCATCGCCAGCGACGAGCTGATCGAGGGCCACCCGGAGGTGCGCCGCTACGGCGTCATGTTCGACCAGTTGCGCGCCATGGCGCTGAGCCCCCGCGACTCCATCACGATGATCTCGCAGGCCATCGACGAGCTGGGGAAAAAGCCATGATCGAATGAGCGGCTGATCTTCCACCCACCCCAGGGTGGATGAACCCGCACCCTCGGAGCGGAATCGGGCAGCACTGTGGTCGCTATCGGCCACGACCTGCACGGGCGAGAGTGGATACATCCCGAACACCACCGCAAGCGCCCCCTCCGAGAGGATGATGTTCGATGTGCAAGCCGGTCGAATCGCCCGCCTCCATCGCGGTGACCGCCGCCGACTGCGAACTGAACAACGCGGAGCTGGACCGTTGGAGCAACCGCCTGGCGCGCATGCTGCTGCGCCTCGGAGCCCACCCCGGCGCCCGCATCGCGATCGCGGAGACCCCGCAGCTCGAGGCGATGGTGTCCCGCCTGGCGATTGCCAAGACCGGCGCCACGCCGGTGCCGCTCACCACCGAATCCACCTTGGCCCGTGTCGATTTCGGCATCACCACCAAGGCCGGCCGAGAGCTGATCACCGACGCGAGCCGCTGGCTGGTGCTCGACGAGCGCTCCACGCTGGTGGGCTACCTCACCGGCTCGGACGCGCCGCTCACCGACGCCGAACTCCGCCTGGCCAAGAAGGCTTCCTAGAAAGATCGACGACACCCCGCCCGTCATCCCGGCATGCTCCCGGCCGGGATCCACAGCAACCTGGGTGGATTCCGGCCAGAGGCACGCCGGAATGACGAGACCGAATCTCTCTCGGCCGCAGAAGGTCTCAGCAGCATGGCTTACAGCAGCGCCCTGTCCAGTTCCATCCCCGATGCTTCCGCGGCCTTCGCCCTCTCGGCGGCCCAGCGCGGCATCTGGTTCGCCCAGCAGCTCGCCGGAGACACGCCTTTCTCGATCGCGCAGTATGTCGAGTTCACCGGCGCGGTCGAGGTGGAGCTGCTGGCCGACGCGGCGCGCCGCGCCGGGCGCGAGTTCGGCACCGGCTATCTGCGCCTGATCGAAATCGACGGGCTGCCTTGGCAACTCGTGGACACCACGCTCGACGACCGGATCGAGACCGTCGATCTGAGCGGCGCGCCGGATCCGGAGGCCGCGGCCCGGGCGTGGATGTACACCGAGTACACCGCGCCGCTGGATCTGACCCGTGACCGGCTCTGCAAGGTCGCCATGCTGCGGCTGGCGCAGGACCGCTGGTACTGGTACTCGCGCTTCCACCACATCCTGCTCGACGGTGTCGGCGCGCTCACCATGCTGCAGCGCACCTCCGAGATCTACAACGCCACCGTGCGCGGGCTCGAGGTGCCGCCCGGCAAGGCCGAGCCGCTGCAGCGCATCGTGGAAGCCGATGCGGCATACCGGGATTCGGACAAGCTGCAGGCCGACCGCGACTACTGGCGCGAGCATCTGACCGGCATGCCCGAACCGGCCCAGCTGGGCAAGCGCACCGGCGCGGTCGACGCCCATCCCCGCCTGCTCAGCGGCGCACTCCCGGAATCGACCGCGACCCTGCTGGATTCGGTGACCGCCGCGCTGTCCACCAGCCCGGCCCCGGTCGTGGTGGCCGCCTTCGCCGCCTACGTCGGGGCCATGACCGGCGCGGGCGAGATCGTGCTGAGCCTGCCGGTGTCCGGCCGCACCACCGCCACCCTGCGCCGCTCCGGCGGCATGGTCGCCAACGTGGTGCCGCTGCGCCTGCTGCCCGCCCCCGCCGCCACCGTCGGCGATCTGGTGCGCGCCACCCAGGGTGAGCTCACCGCCGCGCTGCGCCGGCAGCGGTACCGGCAGGAGGACATCATCCGCGACCTCGGCTGGGCCATGGACGAGGTGGCCGGTTTCGGCCCGACGGTGAACCTCATGCTCGCCGACACCCGCATCCGCCTGGGCGGGGTCACCGGACAGCTGCACGTGCTGACCTCGGGGCTCATCGACGACCTGTTCGTCAATGTCTATCCCGGCGTCGGCGGCGAGCGCACCCACATCGACTTCCAGGCCAACCCGAACCGCTACGGCGACACCGAACTCGCGAGCCTGCACGCCCGGTTCCTCGAATTCCTGCACCGCTTCCTGGCAGGGGGCACCGAGCAGCGCCTGGCCGAGGTGAACACCCTCACGGCCGCGGAGCGGGTCGAACTGGTGCCCGCGTACGGCCGCGACGGCAGCCGCCCGCGCACGCTGCCCGAGATCCTCACCGAGGGCGCGGACCGCGCGCCCGCCGCCATCGCCATGCGCATCGACGGGACCGCCTACACCTATCGCGAGCTCACCGACTACACGAACCGGTTGGCCCGGGTCCTGATCGCGGCGGGCGCGGGACCCGAACGCGCGGTGGCGATCTCGATTCCCCGCTCGGCGGAGTCGGTGCTGGCCATGTGGGCGGTGGCGCAGACCGGCGCGGCGTTCGTGCCGATCGATCCCGGGTATCCGAGCGACCGCATCGAGCACATGGTCACCGACAGCGGCGTGGTCGCGGGCGTGACGGTGGCGGGCTCGCGCGCGGCGTTGCCGGACCGGGTGGACTGGCTGGTGCTCGACGACCCCGAGACCGAGAAGCTGTTCGCCGCAGCTGATTCCGGCCCCGTCGGCGATGCCGATCGGCGTGCGCCGGTCCATCCGGACCAGGTCGCCTATCTGATCTACACCTCCGGATCGACCGGCCTGCCCAAGGGCGTCGCGGTCACCCATCGCGGCCTGACCAATCTGGTCACCGGGTCGGGGGCCGCGTTCGGGGTCGGCGCGGACGCGGTGGTGGCGCACGCGGTCTCGCCGAGCTTCGACATCTCGATCGAGGAGTTGCTGGTCGCGTTCGCCGTGGGCGCGACGGTCGCGGTGGTCCCGCCCACCGCCTACGCGGGTGACGAGCTGGCCCGGGTGCTGCGCAAGCTCGAGGTGACGCATCTGAATGTGACTCCGGCCGTGGCGGGTTCGCTGGAGCCCGACACCCTGCCGCGCCTGCGCACGGTGGTGGTCGGCGGCGACTCCTGCCCGCCGGAGTTGCCGGTCCGCTGGGCCGGACGCTGCGTCATCAATGGATACGGCCCGACCGAGACCACCGTCACGGCCACCCTGAGCGCCCCGCTCGCACCGGGGGATCCGATTACGATCGGCGCGCCGTCGCGTGGTGTGTCGGCCGTCGTGCTGGACCCGTGGCTGCGCCCGGTCGCCCCGGGCGTGATCGGCGAACTGTATCTGGGCGGACCGGGTCTGGCGCGCGGCTACCACCAGCGCATCGGCCTGACCGCGGAGCGTTTCGTGGCCAGCCCGTTCAGCCCGGGCGCACGCATGTACCGCAGCGGCGATCTGGTGCGCTGGCGGCGGCGCAACGGCCGCTGGGAGCTGGAGTATCTGGGCCGCGGCGACACCCAGGTGAAGGTGCGCGGGTTCCGCATCGAACTCGGCGAGGTGGACGCGGCGGTGGCGCGGCATCCCGGCGTCGAGATGGCGATCACCGTGGGCGCGACCACCCCGGGCGGGGCGACCGCGCTGGTGTCCTACGTGCTGGCGGCCGACTCGGTGGTCGCGCCGGAGGACGTGAAAGCCACGGTGGCCCAGTATCTTCCGGCGCACATGGTGCCGTCGGCGGTGATGGTGCTCGACACGCTGCCGCTCACCCCCGCCGGGAAGGTGGACCGGCGGGCCCTGCCCCGGCCCGAGTTCGGTACCGGCGCCCGGGTCGGCCGCGCGCCCGCCACCGAGCGGGAACGGGTGCTGGCCGAGGTGTTCGCGGCGGTGCTGGGCGTGGAATCGGTGGCGGCGGACGACAATTTCTTCCTGCTCGGCGGTGACAGCATCGTCGCCATCCAGCTGGTGGCGCGGGCCAAGCAGGCCGGGCTGGGGCTGCGCGCCCGGGATGTGTTCGAGCACAAGACCGTTGCGGCGCTGGCCGCGGTGGCCACCGAGGTGACCGCGCCGGTGATCGAGGAGCTGCCCGGCGGTCCGGTCGGCCCGGTCGCGCTCACCCCGATCGTGCACGCCATGCTCGCGCAGGGCGACACCTGGCCCAGATTCGCTCAGGCGGTATTGATTCCGCTCCCCCATGACATCGACAGAGCCCGGCTCACGGCCGCCGTCCAGGCCCTGCTCGACCGGCACGACCTGCTGCGCAGCACCCTCACCCACGCGACCGCGAACGGCGCCTGGGAGTGGCGGGTCGGCGCACCGGGCGGTGTCGAGGCCGGGGCGCTCATCGAGACCGTCACCACCACCGCCGACAGCGACGGCGAGGACGAACTGCAGCGCGCGGCAGACCTGTTGGATCCCGCCGCGGGCGTCGTGGCCCGGTTCGTGTTGATCGAGCGCGGCGACGCGCTGCCGCTGCTGTGGGTCGTCCTGCACCATCTGGTCACCGACGGCGTGTCCTGGCGCATCCTGTTGCCGGATCTGGCCACCGCGTGGGCGGGCGGCACCCTCGCGCCGGTCGGCACCTCCTTCCGGCGGTGGGCGCACGGCCAGCTCGCGCAGACCTCGGGCCGGGCGGCCGAGATCCCGCTGTGGCGCGGCATTCTCACCACCCCGGACCCGCGGCTGGGCAGCCGGGCCCTCGATCCGGTACTGGACACGGTGGCGACCATGGGGCAGCTGCGCACCGTGATCGACTCCGACACCGCCGCGGCCGCACAGGAATTCATTACCGCGCGCTTCCACTGCGGGCTCGACGAGGCCCTGCTGACCGCGCTCGCCATGGCGGTCGGCAAGCTGCGCGGCACCGAACGGACCCTGCTCACCGTGGAGGGGCACGGGCGGGAGGAATCGATCCTGCCGGGGGCCGACCTCTCGCGCACCATCGGCTGGTTCACCAGCGTGTTCCCGGTGGCGCTCGATCTGGGCGGCATCGATCTCGACGACGCCTTCCGGGGCGGCCCGGCGGCGGGGGCGGCGCTCAAGGCGGTCAAGGAACAGCTGCGGGCGATCCCGGACAAGGGTGTCGGGTTCGGCATGCTCCGGTATCTCGATGCCGCCTCCGAGTTCGCGGGCGCGCCGACCCCGCAGCTCAGCTTCAACTATCTCGGTCGCACCGGAGCGGGGGTCGAGCATCCCGGTGGCGCCGAAACCCCGTGGGTGCCGGTGCGATTCGCGTCCACCCAGGATGACGACGCGCCGCTGGAGGCGGTCGTGGACATCAATGCCTTCCACACCGCCGCCGGGCTGGAAGTGACCTGGGCCTACGCGTCGCGGGTCCTGGGCGCGAACCAGGTCCGGGAATTGGCCCAGCTGTGGGGGCGCGCGGTCACCGCGCTGGTCACCCATGCCCGGCACGCCGGGGCGGGCGGGCACACACCCTCGGACTTTCCCCTGGTCGCCGTCTCGCAGCCGCAGATCGAGGAGTGGGAGCGCGCCTATCCGGAGCTCACCGACATCTGGCCGCTCTCACCGCTGCAGTACGGGCTGCTCTTCCACGCCCGCTACGACAGCGACACCGCCGACGGCTACACCGTCCAGACCCGGCTCTCGCTGGCCGGGCGGGTCGAGGCCGCCCGGCTGCGCACCGCGGCCGCGGCGGTGCTGGAACGCCACGAGGTGCTGCGCGTCGCCTTCGTCGAGACCGCCGACGGGCCCCGGCAGCTGGTACTGGGGTCAGCCGAAATCCCCTGGCAGGAAATCGATCTCACCGCCATCACCGAGCCTTCCGAGCGGCAGCGAGAACTGGACCGGCTGATCGCCGTGGACGCGGGCACCCGCTTCGACCTCACCCGGCCGCCGCTGCTGCGCCTGTGCCTCATCCGCACCGAGCCCGAGGCGTACACGCTGCTCATGACCAATCACCATCTGGCCCTGGACGGTTGGTCCACGCCGCTGGTGGTGCGGGAGCTGCTGGCCGGATACCTCGCCGCCGTCACCGGGCATCAGATCCCGCAGACCCCGGCGCACTCCTATCGCGAATTCCTGACCTGGCTGGGCGAACAGGACGATGCCGCCTCCCTCGCCGCCTGGACCGAGGCGCTGGCCGGGGTCGATTCCCCCACCCGCGCGGTGCCCACCCTCGCGGGCATCACCTCCACCGAATCCGGCATGGTCTCCGCCGACTTCGACACCGTGCGCCTGGAGCGGCTGACCGGCGCCGCGCGCACGGCCGGGGCCACCGTCAACACGGCGGTGCAGGCGGCGTGGGCGCTGCTGCTGGCCATGCTCACCGGCCGCACCGACGTGGTGTTCGGCGGCACCGTCTCCGGGCGGCCGCCGCAACTGGGCGGGGTCGAGGAGATGGTGGGACTGTTCATCAACACCCTGCCGGTGCGGGTGCGGCTGGATCCCGGTGAGCGCGTGGGCGATCTGCTGGCCCGGGTGCAGGACGAGCAGGCGCGGCTGCTGGATCACCAGCACGTCGGGCTGGCGGCCATCCATCGGGCGGTCGGGTTGCCCGAGCTGTTCGACACGCTGACCGTGTTCGAATCCTATCCGATCGACCGCGAAACCCTCTCGCGGGCACTGGATATCGCGGGCATGCGGATCCTGGACGTGTCCGGCACGGATGCCACGCCGTATCCGCTGAACCTCATGGTGATTCCGCAGCGGGCGGCCGACGGGGTCGAAAGCCTCTGCATCACCATCAAATTCATGGCCGACGAGCTGCCCGAGGCCGCGGCGCGGCGGCTGCTCGACCGGTTCGTGCTGCTGCTGAACCAGATCGCCGACCATCCGCAGCGCCGGGTCGCGCAGCTGCAGCACTGCGATCCGCTCGAGCGGGCGCGGCTGCTGCCCGTGCGCGGCGGCGAACCCACGCCGCTGCGCACCCTGCCCGACATTCTCGCCGCCGGTGCGCGGGCCAATCCGGACGGGATCGCGGTCAGTTCCGGGTCGCTGAGCATGACCTACCGGGACCTCGACGCCTGGTCCAACCGGTTCGCGCGAATCCTGTTGCGGCGCGGGGTGAGCCGCGAGACCTTCGTGGTGCTCGCGCTGACCCGGTCGGTGGAGTCGGTGGTCGCGGTGTGGGCGCTGGCCAAGACCGGGGCGGCGTTCCTGCCGCTGGATCCGAACTATCCGGTCGAGCGGATCGAGCACATTCTCACCGACTCGCGCGCACCCATCGGCGTGACCGTGTGCGAGGTCGGCGAAACCCTGCCCGGCAGCATCGACTGGCTGCTGCTCGACGACCTCAACACCATTCGCCGGGTCATGACGGTCTCCGACGCGCACATCACCGACGCCGAGCGCGGCGGCCCGATCAACCTCGCCCAGACCGCCTACCTGATCTACACCTCCGGATCCACCGGCAAACCCAAGGCCGTGCTGCTCAGCCATCGCGGGCTCGCGAATCTCGTCGCCTCCCAGCAGAGTCTGCTGGAGCTGGACGAGACCACCAGCGCGCTGCAGGTGGCCTCACCCAGCTTCGACGCCTCGGTGCACGAGCTGCTCATGGCGCACGGCGCGGGCGGGCGGCTGGTGGTCTCGCCGCCGGACGTGTACGGCGGCAGCGCGCTCGAGGAACTGCTGCGGACCGAGGGCGTCACGCACGCGGTCATCACGCCGTCGGTGCTGGCCACCATGAACCCGGAAGGACTGAACGAGCTCAGCTGCCTGTCGGTGGCCGGTGAGGCCGCCGGACCCGAACTGGTGGCCGCGTGGTCGGCCGGACGGCGCATGGTGAACCTGTACGGCCCCACCGAATTCAGCGTGTGGGCCACCGGACCGGGCGAACTGCGGCCCGGCGAGCCGATCACCATCGGCGCGCCCATCCGCGGCGCGGCGGCGCTGGTGCTCGACACCTGGCTGCGCCCGGTGCCGATCGGCGTGACCGGCGAGCTGTATCTGGCCGGGCCCGCGCTGGCGCGTGGCTACTTCAACCGGTTCGGGCTCACCGCGGCCCGCTTCGTTGCCAATCCGTACAGCGTCGCCAATCCGTACACCCAGCCCGGCGCGCGCATGTACCGCACCGGCGACATGGTGCGCTGGGTCGAGGTGAAGACGCCCGACGGCGCGCAACTCGAGCTGGAATACCAGGGCCGCAGCGACTTCCAGGTCAAGATCCGCGGCCTGCGCATCGAACTCGGCGAGATCGACGCCGTGCTGAACGCCGACGAACAGGTCGACTACGCCGCCACCCTCGGCTGCCCCGGCCCCGCCGGCCAGACCGTCCTGGTCTCCTACGTGGTCGCCGCCCCCGGCCACACCCTCGACACCGAACTCCTGCGCACCCGCATCGCCGCCGCCCTGCCCGGCTACATGGTCCCCAGCTACCTCATCGAACTCGACGAAGTCCCGCTCACCCCCGTCGGCAAACTCGACCGAACCGCCCTCCCCGCACCGGATTTCGCCTCCCTGAACGAGCGCTACCTCGCCCCGCGCACCCCCGTCGAAACCGCCGTGGCCAAGGTCTTCGCCGACGTCCTCGACACCGACCGCGTCAGCATCGACCGCTCCTTCTTCGAACTCGGCGGCAACTCGTTGATCGCCACCCGCGTCGTAGCCCGCGTCAACGCCGCCCTCGGCGCGACCATCGCCCTGCGCGACCTCTTCGACGCCCCGACGGTCGCCCAACTCTCCTCCCGCATCGTCCCGGGCACCGAGATCGCGGGCCTCCCGACCCTGGCCCCCCGCATCCGCCCCGACCGAATCCCCCTGTCCCCGGCCCAACAACGCATGTGGGTCCTCAACCGCCTCGACCCCACCTCGCCCGCCTACAACATCACCGCCGCGCTGCGCCTCACCGGCGAACTGGACCTCGACGCACTGCGCCTGGCCATTTCCGATGTGGTCGCCCGCCACGAGAGCCTGCGCACAACCTATCCGGCCGACCCTGAAGGACCCCGCCAGGTCATCCTGGGCGTCGAGGCCGCCGCACCGGAGGTCGCGCTCGTCGATGTCGAGGACGGCCCGGCCCTGCGCGCCGCTATCGCCGAATGCACCAGTGCGGGCTTCGATCTCACTCGGGACACGCCCCTGCGGGTCCGTATCCTCCGCGTAGCGGAGCAGGACCCCCACCATCCCCGCCGCGTTCCGTCACCCGGTGTCGGCCACGCCCTTCCGGCGGACAGCAGCGACACGACCCACCCCGCCGGCAGCGACGCACCTCCTCCCGGCGGCACTCCGCCTCGGGGAAGCACCGGTGCAACGGCCGAAGGTACGGTCGCTCATGTAGTCGTCCTTGTGGTGCACCACATCAGCGCGGACGGGGCATCGATGGCCCCGCTCGCCACCGACCTCGTGGCGGCCTATCTGGCGCGGAGCTCGAGCCCTCGCCGCCCTGGCCTGCCTTCCAGTGGAATCCACTCCACCACAGCGGATCACACCCAAACGCACGCCGGAGCGACAGCACGTGACGGGCGGCCGCCGCTGCGGGTGCAGTATGCCGACTACTCGATCTGGCAGCGGGAGCTGCTCGGGGATGAGAAGGACGCGGAATCCCGGGCCGCGCGGCAGATTCGGTACTGGAGCGAGCAGTTGGCATCCACGCCGGATGTGCTGGAGCTGCCGACGGATCGGGCGCGGCCCGCCGTGCAGAGCATGCGGAGTGCCGATCTGGGGTTCCGGTTGTCGGGCGAATTGCACGGGGCGCTCACGGAATTGGCGGCGGCGACGGAGACCAGCCTGTTCATGGTGTTGCATGCATCGCTGGCGGTGTTGTTGTCGCGGCTGGCGGGGACGCACGATGTGCTGATCGGGACGGCGGTGGCCGGGCGCGGGGAGGCGGCGCTGGACGATCTGGTCGGGATGTTCGTCAATACGCTGGCGCTGCGCACTCCGGTCGATCCGGCCAAGGGGTTCGGGGAGTTCCTCGGACAGGTGCGGACCGTCGACCTGGATGCGTTCGCGCATGCGGAAGTGCCGTTCGAGCGGCTGGTGCAGGTGCTGGATCCGCCGCGGTCGACCGCCCAGCATCCATTGTTCCAGGTGTCGTTGTCGCTGCAGAACTTCACGCCGCCGACCGTGGAATTCCCGGGACTGCGGGTGGAGGTCGAGCCGATCGAGCGGGATGCCTCGCAGTTCGATCTGACCTTCGATCTGCGTGCGCCGCTGCCGGGTTCGGGAATCGAGGGACTCGACGGCACCCTCACCTTCGCCGTCGACCTGTTCGACGAGGCCACGGCGGCGCGGCTGGTGACCAGGTGGGAGCGGGTACTCACCGCGATCACCGCCGATCCGGGCGTGCGGTTGTCGGAGATCGATCTGCTCGACGCGGCCGAGCGCACCGCGCTCGTGCCGGTGCGCGGGCCGGGGCACACCGAAACCACCACGCTGGCACAGGTTTTCCGGGCCGCGGCCACCGCGCACCGGTTGTGCCCGGCCATCATCGCCGATGGGCGCACGGTGTCCTACCGGGAGCTGGACACCGCCTCGCAGCGGCTGGCCATGCAGCTCTCGGCGGCCGGAGCCGGATCGGAAAGCATTGTGGCGCTGGCGCTGTCCCGGGGCGCGGAGCTGCTCACCGCCATGTGGGCCTGTGCCAAGGCCGGGGCCGCGTTCCTGCCCATCGATCCGCGGCATCCACTGGATCGCATCGACCACATGCTGACCGACTCGCGGGCGGTGCTGGGACTCACCACGAGCGCGCACCGGGCGCTGCTGCCGGACACGGTCGGGTGGCTGGTCCTCGACGATCCCGCCGCCTCCAGTGTGCGGATCGACCTGGGGCACGGCCGTATTCGCGCCATGACCACCCATCCCGACCAGCCCGCGTGGCTGATCTACACCTCCGGCTCCACCGGCACCCCCAAGGGCGTGTCCGTCTCGCACCGCGGGATCGCCGATCTGGTCCGGGCGCAGCGGGAACTGCTGGCCCTGGGCGAGCACTGCCGCGTGCTGCAGGTCGCCTCACCGAGTTTCGACGCCTCGGCCTTCGAGGCGCTGATGGCCTTCGGGTCCGGCGGCACCGCCGTCGTCGCCCCGCCGGAGGTGTTCGGCGGGCAGCCGCTCACCGATCTCATCACCGCGCAGGGCGTCACCCACCTGGTCATCACCCCGTCCGCGCTGGCGACCCTGGACCCGGACGCCGTGACGAGCGTGCGGGTGCTGGCGGTGGCGGGCGAGGCCATCGGCCCGGATCTGGTGGCCCGCTGGTCGACCGGGCGCACCCTGATCAACCTGTACGGCCCGACCGAATTCACCATCTGGGCAACGGCTTCCGAACCCTTGGCGGACGGGCAGCCGGTCACCATCGGCACCCCGATCCGCGGCGCGGGCACCCTGGTCCTCGACGACCGGCTGCGGCCGGTGCCCATGGGCGTGGCGGGCGAACTGTATCTGGCCGGGCCCGCGCTGGCCCGCGGCTACCACAATCGGCCCGGCCTCACCGCCGCCCGCTTCGTGGCCGACCCGTACGGACGGCCCGGCGAACGGCTCTACCGCACCGGCGATCTGGTGCGCTGGACCGGCTACCTCGACGAGCCGCGCCTGGAATACCTGGGGCGCACCGACTTCCAGGTCAAGGTGCGCGGACAGCGCATCGAACTCGGCGAGATCGACGCGGCGCTCTCGGCCGCCGACGGCGTCGAATTCGCCGTCACCCTCGGCGTTCCCGGACCCGGCGGGGCCACCGCGCTGGCCGCCTATCTGCTGGCCGAGCCGGGACACGCGATCGACCTCGCGGCGGTGCGGGCCCATGCCGCCGACCGGCTGCCCGGCTACATGGTGCCGGCGGCGTTCGTGGTCCTCGACGCCATCCCGCTCAACGCGGTCGGCAAGCTCGACCGCCGGGCGCTGCCCGAGCCGGCCTTCGAAGCCGAGACCGAATACCGGGCTCCCACCACGGAACTCGAGACCGTGCTCGCCGAGATCGTCGCCGAACTGCTGGGCCGGGACCGGGTCGGCGTGCACGACTCCTTCTTCGCCCTCGGCGGGGACAGCATCCTCGCCATCCAGCTGGTGTCGCGCGCCCGGCTGCGCGGCATCGAACTCACCCCGCTGCAGGTGTTCGAGCATCGGACCGTCGCCGCACTGGCCGCGCTCGCGGCGGCCGCGGGCGAGACGGTCGTGCTCGAGGAACTGCCCGGCGGCGGAGTCGGCGAAATGCCGCTCACCCCGATCGTGCGCTGGATGCTCGAACGCGGCGGCGACCACCGCAGATTCGCGCAGACCGCGGTCCTGGAGCTGCCGCGCGGCATCGGCCGCGAACAGCTCGTCGCCACCGTCACCGCGGTCGTCGACCAGCACGACATGCTGCGCGCCCAGCTCGCCGTCGTCGACGGCGACTGGCGGCTGCGCACCCGCCCGCCCGGCACGGTGGATGTGGACGCGCTGCTGCAGCGCATCGAATTCGATACCGGCGACCCCGTCGAACTGCGTGAATTCGCCGTCACCGAACTGGATTCCGCGCTCGCACGGCTCGATCCCGACCGCGGGGACGTGCTGCGCCTGGTGTGGCTGGATCCCGCGCCCGACAGCCCGCCCGACCGCCGCGGGCGCTTGATCCTGGTGGCGCACCACCTGGTGATCGACGGGCTGTCGTGGCGGATCCTCATCCCGGATCTCATCGCGGCGTGGGCCCAGATCAGCGGCGGCGCGGAACCGATCCTCGCCGAGACCGGAACCTCCATGCGGCGCTGGGCCCATGCGCTCGACGAGGCCGCGCGGCAGCCCGGCCGGATCGCCGAACTGGACTACTGGCGCGAGATCGCCGCCACGCCGGACCCGCGCCTCGGATCGCGCGAGCTCGATCCGGCCGTCGATCGCGTCGCGGCGGTGCGCACGGTCGATATCGAGATCGACGCGGACACCACCACCGCGCTGCTCACCACGCTGCCCGCGCTTTTCGACGGGACCGTGGAGGACGCCCTGCTGGCCGGGCTGGCGCTGGCCATCCGGCGCTGGCGCATGGAGCCGATCGACGCCGTACTCCTGCGTCTGGAAGGCCACGGACGGCAGCAGGAAATCATCGCGGGCGCGGACCTTTCGCGCACCCTCGGCTGGTTCACCACCGTCTATCCGGTGCGGATCGCCCTGTCCGGCATCCCGATTCGCGACGCGCTCGCCGGCGGACCGGCCATGGGCGACGCCATCCGCGCGGTGAAACACCAGCTGGCGGCCGTACCCGACAAGGGCATCGGCTACGGCATGCTGCGCTACCTCAACACCGACACCGCCGGTGAACTCCCGGCCCGGGTGCCCGGCCGCATCGGTTTCAACTACCTGGGCCGCTACGCCACCGCCGACATTCCGGCCGGACTGGAGGATCTGGGCTGGCTGCCCACCGACGAATTCGGCGACCTGCACGCCACCGAACACCCCGACGTGCCCGTCACCGCCGAGATCGAGATCAATGCCGTCGTGATCGGCGACCGGCTGCAAGCGAGTTTCAGCTTCCCCGAAACCCTGCTGCCCCGGCACGAGATCACCATGCTCGCCCACCTGTGGGCCGACGCGCTCTCGGCCGCAGCCGCTTTCGCCGTCTCCCCGGCCGCCGAACTCGCCGCCGAGGCCGAACGCCAGGCCATGGCCGAGCTGCGCGAACAGCAGGCCGCCGCCGAACTGGCCGCGGCCCGGGCGGATTCGCACCCGGGACTCGGGCTGGACGTGGTGCTGCCCATCCGGGCGGACGGCGACGAGGCTCCCCTGTTCTGCATCCACCCGTCCTCGGGCATCGCCTGGACCTACCTCGGCCTGGCCGACGCGCTGGCGCCCGGCCGGCCCATCTACGGCCTGCAGGCTCCCGACCTCTCGGGCGCAGCGCACGCGCGCTCCATCGCCGACTTCGCCGACCGCTACGTGTCCGAAATCCGCCGACTGCAGCCGCACGGCCCCTATCATCTGCTCGGATGGTCCTTCGGCGGCCTCATCGCGCATGCCGTCGCCGCCCAGCTCGAGGCAACCGGAGACGAGGTCGCCACCCTGGCCCTACTCGACGCGGACAGCACCGATATCGACGGCGGCAGCATCGACAAGCTCACCGCCGGATCGTTCGTCGCCGCCTTCGGGTCGGTCTTCGGCATCACCGACATTCCCGCCGACACCAGCGCCGAACAGGCCGCCGCCCTGATCCGCGAACGCATGGGCGGGGTCTCCCTCGTCGACGCCGCGACGCTGGAACGCATGGCCGCCTCCTACAACGCCTCCGCCGACACCCGCACCGGCTATCAACGACCCGTATTCCACGGCGACGCACTGTATTTCAGCGCCACCGTGCACACCTCCGAGATCTTCGGGCCGACCGGCTGGCGGCCCTACATCACCGGGACCATCACCAACCACGACATCGACGTCAGTCACGACGAGCTGACCGCACCGCACGCGCTCGCGGCCATCGCGCGCGTGCTCGACACACATTGGGGAGGGACGCCGTGAACACCGACAATGGCAAACCCGATACAACAAACGTGGAAACCAGTTTCGACGGCGTCGTGGTCGAGAACGTCGAGAAATCGTTCGGCGCGGTGCAGGCGCTGCGCGGCATCACCTTCCGGGCCGCGCCCGGGGAGGTGCTCGGCATTCTCGGGCCCAATGGCGCGGGCAAGACCACCACGGTCAATATCCTCTCGACCCTCATCGCCCCCGATGCCGGACGCGCTCTGGTCGCCGGGCACGACGTGGTCACCGACGCCGCCGCGGTACGCCGATCCATCATGCTGACCGGGCAGTTCGCCGCGCTCGACGACGCGCTGTCCGGGTACGAGAACCTCGTCATGTTCGGTCGCCTCATGGGGCTGCGCAAACGCGCCGCCCGCGCCCGCGCCGACGAACTGGTCGAGGAATTCGACCTCGTGCAGGCCGCCGGACGCCGGGTCGGCACCTACTCCGGCGGTATGCGGCGGCGCATCGACATCGCCTGCGGGCTGGTGGTGCGGCCCGAGGTGGTGTTCCTCGACGAACCCACCACCGGACTGGATCCGCGCAGCCGCCAAGGCGTCTGGGACCTGGTCGGCGGCTTCCGCAAGCACGGCATCACCACGCTGCTCACCACGCAGTACCTGGAAGAGGCCGACGCGCTGTGCGACCGCATCATCGTCATCGACCACGGCGTGGTCATCGCCGACGGCACCGCCGACGAACTCAAGGCCCGCACCGGCGGCAGCTACTGCGAGATCGTGCCGCTGCGCATGGAGGACCTGCCGTTCATCGCCCGCGCGCTCGGCGATCTGCTGCCCGCCGCCAATCGCGAAGCGCTGACCGGCGATTCGGACCGGATCGCCATCCCCGCACCCGAGGGGGCCAAGACCCTCGCCGAGGCGCTGCGCCGATTGGACGCGGCCGGAATGGAACTGGTCGACATCGCGCTGCGGCGGCCCTCACTCGACGACGTGTTCCTCGAACTCACCGGGCACATCGCCAAAACCGAGGAACCGGAGGAGGATTCGCCGTCCGTGCGGTTCCGGACGGCGGACGGGCGCTTCACCGTCGAGGATCGGACCCGGGCATGACCGCCGTGGCAGCCGCGCCCAACGGCTGGCTCACCGATGCCCGCGCCACACAATCCACCCTGGCGCAGTGGTGGGTGCTCACGGTGCGGCTCATCGTGCCCTCGGTGCAGACCGGCGAGATCGCCACCGCCATCCTCGCGCCCATCACCTTCACCGTCAGCTTCTATATCCCCCTCAACCGCGTGATGACCTTCGCCGGACTGGGATTCTCGAGCTACGCGCAGTTCATGGCGCCCATCGTCTTCCTGCAGGCCGCCGCCTTCACCGCGGTCTCAGCCGCCTTCCGGGCCGCCACCGACGCGGTCTCCGGGCTGGATCGGCGCTTCGACTCCATGCCCATGCACCCGCTCGTCCCCGCCGCGGCGCGCTTGTCCTCCAACGTCTTCCGACTGCTCATCGGCATCGCCTCGGCCGTGGCGAGCACCTACTGGATCGGGTTCCGCTTCCACGGCGGGGCCGCGCACAGCCTCGGGATGCTCGCCCTCTCACTGCTCATCGGCATCGCGTTCTGTCTCGGCGCGGACGCCATCGGCACCTGGACCCGCAGCCCCGAGGCCACCACCCAGATGCTGGTGCTGCCGCCGCTCATCCTCGGCATGCTCTCCACCGGACTGGCCCCCGCCCACCAATTCCCGCACTGGGTCCAGCTTTTCGTGCGTAATCAGCCGGTATCGCAGTTCGCGGAGGGCCTGCGCGCGCTCGGCGGCGACAGCCTCGGCAAGGCGCATCCGGTCACCTGGTCGCTCATGACGCCGCCGCTGCTGTGGATCGCCGCCATCATCGCGGTGTCCTGCTACTTCATCGCCCGGCAAAACCTGAAGAGGTCGTGATGGCAACCCTCGACCGCCCCAGACTCACCGATACCCTCGACTTCGGCGAGGCCACCGTCCCGGCCCTGTTGCGGCACACCTGGATTCAAACCCAGCGCCTGCTGCTGCGCTGGGTCCGCGACCCGATCACGCTGCTCGAAACGCTCATCGTGCCGTGCCTGCTGCTGCTCATGCTCGACATCGTGGTGGGCTCGCAGATCCAGAAGTTCTCCGGCCACAGCGCCCTCTACGGCTCGACGCCCATGGTGACGCTGGTCGGCGCGCTCTCGGGAACCGTGGCCAGCGGCGTCATGCTCGGCCGCGAACGCGAGGCCGGGATCCTGTCCCGCTTCTGGGTCCTGCCGGTGCATCGCGCGTCGGGGCTGGCCGCCCGCATTCTCGCCGAGGGCTGCCGCATCTTCGCCGGGACCGTCGTCATCATCCTGTTCGGGATGGCGCTGGGCTTCCGCTTTCGGCAAGGCCCGCTGCAAGCCTTCGCCTTCCTGTGGCTTCCGGTCCTGTTCGGCCTGGCCTTCGCGACCATGGTCACCGCCATCGCGGTCTTCACCGCCAAATCGACCCTGGTCGAGGCGATCGCCCTGCTCTCTTCCCTGCTCATGTTCTTCAGCAGCGGTTTCGTCCCGTTGGGCGCCTACCCCAAGTGGATCCAACCGGTGGTCAGCCACCAGCCCATGTCCGTCGCCGTCGACACCATGCGCGCCCTGGCCGAAGGCGGGCCGATCGCTTCCCCGCTGACCCAGACCCTCGCCTGGTCCTTCGGCCTGATCGTCGTCTTCGCCGTGCCCGCCGCCTACGGCTACCGCCGAGCCAGCCGGCGCTGACCCTTCCCGCCGGATAAAGGTCCGGCGAGTTGGACAAATGGTCCGAATCGCCGTCGATGCCTATATTCGATCGTTATGAGCTACACACGGGCGAGCCGCCGGGCGATCGAAGACCCGGTGACGACACCGTTGCGCCCGTATCAGGGGGGTCCGAATCCGGGTGGTCCGCGCGGTGCGCGTCGGCGGCGGAAAGCGACGCCGCCGCGGGCGCGGCGGGCGCTGCTCGCCGGGCGGGGCGCGGGTCTGGTGCTCGCGGCCGCGGTGTTCGTGACCACCGGGTTCACCTGGCGCGAATACGACCATGTGATGAAGAACGTCAATACCTCGCACATCGACGTCCTCGACAAGCCGGATCCCGGCAAACATTCGGATCAGAACATTCTGATCATGGGCCTGGACAGTCGCCTGGACGAGCGCGGGTATCCGCTGCCGCAGGACATGTACGACGCGATCCACGCCGGTGACGACAGCGTCGGCGGCTACAACTCGAATGTGCTGATCCTGCTGCACATTCCGGGTGACGGGTCGAAGGCCACCGGAATCTCGATTCCCCGCGACGACTACGTGACCCTGGACCCGGCCGCCTGCCTCTACAGCAGCCCGTGCAAGGGAAAGATCAAGCAGGCCTACGGTTTCGCCTACGAGAAGGAAAAGGAGAAGCTCCAGGCGGCGGCCGGGAAGACCACCAGCAAGTCGGCCTCGACCTCCACCACCGCCGAACCGGTGGACGAGGAACTCGAGCAGAAGGCGCGCAATGCGGGCCGGGTGGCCGAGATCAATACGGTGAAGACCTTCCTGGGCAACAACGTGAAGGTCAACAACTCGGTGGAGGTGACCCTCGCCGCGTTCTTCCAGATCGCGCAGGCGGTGCAGCCGATCACGGTGTGCCTGAACGAGAAGACCTCCGACAACTTCTCCGGCGCCGACTTCGTGAAGGGCTCCCAGGACATCGACGCCTCGCAGGCCATGGCCTTCGTGCGCCAGCGTCGCGATCCGGACGAGACGCTGAACTTCACCGACCTCGACCGCACCCGCCGCCAGCAGGCGTTCATCGTGTCGCTGGCGCACAAGCTCAACAACAACGGCACGCTGGCCAATACCGGCACGCTGCAGAAGCTGCTCGATGTCGCCAAGCAGAACATGTGGTTCGACGACTCGCTGGATCTGATCGACTTCATGCACCGCGCGACCGGTCTAATGGGCGGCGGCATGTCGCTGTTCACCCTGCCGGTCAAGGACTTCGGGCAGAACGAGGAGGGCGAGGACATCAATATCGTGGATCTGGACGAGATCCACGGCATCGTGAAGGGCCTGCTCCCCCAGCCCAATTCGTCGAACGCCGCCACCTCGGCGACCCCGGCCTCGACCACCATCCCCGGCGCGACCAGCATGACGATCGACGTCACCAACAGCTCCGGCGTCTCCGGTCTGGCGGGCAAGCTCGAAACCGCGCTGGCGGCCAAGGGATTCACCCCGGGCACGGCGACCACGGGCGCCGACCGCACATCGAGCACCCTCAGCTACGCCCCCGGCGCCGACATGGCGGCCAACGCACTCGCCTCCCAGCTGGGCCTGACCGCCACCAAGTCCAGCAGTCTGGCCTCGAACACGATCGAACTGGTGGTCGGCAGCGACTCGGCCGCCACGGGTCCGATCGCCGATCTCGCCGCCACCGTCAGTGACACCGCCACGACGACCAAGACGACCGCCACCACCCCGCCGCCGGCCCCGGTCGCGGCCACCCAGACCGGCGACAACGCCCCGGCCCCGACCGACCTGTCGACCATGGACTCCAGCGGCGTCCCCTGTGTGAAGTGACCGCGGTCCATCCCCCTTTCCGTAAATACCTCGCGGTCGGCGCGTCGAGGGGCTACCGGGATCGGGCGAGCGGATTAAGCTGACCGCCGTGCTCGAACCCGAAACCGCCGTCGCGCCCCATCCCGATATCGCCCACCTCGCCCCGCTGCTGGGGACCTGGCGTGGTCGCGGCCGAGGCGAATACCCGACCATCGAATCGTTCGAGTATCTGGAGGAAGTGCACTTCGGGCATGTCGGGCGGCCGTTCCTGACCTACCGGCAGCGCACCCGCGCGGCCGACGGCAGCCGGCCCATGCACAGCGAGACCGGATACCTGCGGGCCACCGGGCCCGATCGGATCGAGCTGATCCTGGCCCATCCGACCGGGATCACCGAGATCTGCGAGGGGCGCCTCGTCAACGAGGACGGTGAGTTGCGGCTCGAACTCGACTCCACCTCGATCGGGCTGAGCAGCAGCGCCAAATCGGTGACCGCGCTGGGCCGGACCATCACCGTCGCGGGCGACACCCTCGAGTACTCGCTGCGAATGGCGGCGGTCCAGCAACCGCTGACCCACCATCTGGCCGCGACCATGCAGCGTGCGAATTGACGGCGAACTTCTCGTAGCAAACTCGGCCGCGACCTGCTGCCCCCTCTTTTGACGGGTGTGCGGCGGCACACTTATGTCTTGCTTCGGCATAAATGACCGATTACCGTTCCTTGCATTGGCAAACAGTCAGCCAACCCTAATGAGCACGGAACCCCGTAACAGACCGTTCGGGCTTCCTAACTCATCCCCAAACAAGGGAGAGGGACATGAAGCGCTCGGCCCTTTTGCTGGTCACCACCGCAGGCATGATTCTCGCCGGTGCCGGGGTCACCGAAATGATCGGCGACGCCTCCGGCGACGCACCGCCCGCCAAATCCCTGGCCGCACAACGCTTCGTCACCGACAGCACCGGCGGCATCTACCCCGCCGCCTGCGTCCGGCTCGACGGCCGCTACGGCGACGACCGCTGACAGTCAGTACCCGGCGGGCAGCGCCGTGAGCATGTCCCGGGTCGCCGCGACCGCGTTGTCCGAACTGCCGCCGCGCACCAGCAGCGTCGCCCAGGCCAGATCACCGCGGTATCCGATGAACCACGCGTGCGAACCGCCGTCCACCTCGGCCTCACCGGTCTTGCCGTAGACCTCTCCCTGATCGACGATGCGCTCGGCCGTACCGCCGAGCACCACCTTGCGCATCATCAGGCGCAGACCGTCGATCACCTCGGGGGACAACTGCGCGCGATCCCCGGACACCCGGGTCTGATGGCCCGCGATCAGATACGGCACCGGCGTCGAACCGTGCGCGACCGTCGCCGCCACCAACGCCATACCGAACGGGCTGGCCAGCACCTTGCCCTGACCGATGCCGTCCTCGGCGCGCTGCACCTCGTTGTCGTCGGGCGGCACCGAACCCGACACCGTCGGCAGGCCCGCCACCGTGTAATCCGGGCCCAGCCCCAGCGCCGAAGCCGCCGTGCGCAGATCCCGCCCGCCCAGCTCCGAGGCCAGCTTGGCGAAGGAGGTGTTGCAGGAGCGCTCGTAGGCGGTGGCCATCGACACCGTGCCGACGCTGAAGAGGTTGTAGTTGGGAATCGTGCGCTGGCCCACCACGATCTGGCTCGGGCACGGGACCGAGGTGTCGGGCGTGGCGTGGCCGGTGGTCATGGCCGCGGCGGCGGTCACCGTCTTGAAGGTCGAGCCGGGCGGGTAGAGGCCGGTCGCCGCGATCGGGCCGTCGGCGTCGGCGGCCTCGTTCTGCGCGATGGCCAGAATCGCGCCGGAGGACGGTTGCAGCACCACCATCATGGTCTGCTCGGTGCGGGCGTCCACCGCACGCTGGGCGGCGTTCTGGACATTGCGGTCGACGCTGAGCGAAAACGACGGGGAGGCCTGCGGATCGACCTCGGCGAGCACATCGGTGTCGACGCCGTTGGCATTGACGGTCACCACGCTCCAGCCCGCCTTGCCGTCGACCTCGTCGATCACGGTCTTGCGGACCTGGGTCATCAGGTCCGGGGCGAAGCGGCGGTCGGTGGGGACCAGATCGAATTCCTTGCTGAAGGTGACCCCGGACAGGCCCAGCAACTCCGAATTGACCTCGCCGAACTCCCATTCCGTGAGCAGGCCCGCGGTGTAGGCGCCGTCGGACTTGCGCGCGGCGGTGAGCAGCGAGTCCGGCGTGAGGTGTTCGTCGAAGCGCCGCAGGGTGTTCGCCAGCGTGGCCGAGACGCGGCGCGGATCGGCGGAGGCCGACGGTTTGAACAGCACCCGGTACAGCGACCCCGGCACCAGCACGTCGCTGCCCGCGCGTTCGTTCACGCGGGCGCGCGGGGCCGGGGTCGAACGCAGTTGCAGGGTTTGGGTATTGCCGAGCCGCGGATGGATGTCGGCCGCGGACCAGCGCACCTCCCAGCGGCCGTCGGTGCGGCCCATCTGCAACTGGCCCTTGTAGGTCCAGACGCGGTCCTTGGGCAGATGCCATTCGTAGGTGTAGTCGACGACGGCGGTGTCGTCGGTGACGCGGGCGTCGCCGGTGGTGGCCACCAGCTTCTCGGCCTGCAGCTGATCCCACGCCGAAGTCATAGCGGCACGGGCCTTTTCGGGCTGACTGGTGCGCTCGGCGGCCGCCTGGGCGTCATGGTCGGCGAAGGCGGAGACGAAGGCCTCGGCCGATTGCGCGGGGCCCTGCGGACCCGAGGAGCAGCCGGCCGCGAGCGCGGCGACCGGGAGGGCGACCGCGGCGGCGATCAGCGAGGTGAAGACCCGTGTTGACATCGGGTCAGATGCTAGAGCCAACTATCGGCAAACCGGGGCGACACACTGCACCGGAACGGATTTCACGACTACATCACAGAAATCGGATCAATCCAGCAGCACGGTCGCGAAGGTAGCTATCTGCCGGAATCCGACCTTCCGATAGGCGCGGCGCGCAACCTCGTTGTAGCAGTTGACATACAGGCTGGCCGTGCGACCGGAAGAAACCACGACATTCGCGACAGCCGCGGTGCCCGAGGTGCCGCAGCCCCGACCGCGCTTGTCCGGATGCACCCAGACCCCCTGAATCTGCCCGGTCCGCCGCGACAACGCCCCCACCTCGGCCTTGAACACCACCTCGCCGTCCTCGAAACGCGCCCAGGCCCGGCCGGATTCGATCAAACCCGCCACCCGGCGCCGATAGCTGCGCCCGCCGTCGCCCGCCCGCGGGTCGATCCCGATCTCCTCGGTGAACATGGCGACCGCCGCGGTCATGTAGCGATCGATCTCCTCGGGCCGCACCCGCCGCACCCGCAAATCCGGGGCGATACTCGCGGGCCGCTCCAACGCCAGCAGCGGTTGATCCTCCCGCAACTCGCGCGCCGGACCCCAGTGTTCACTCAGCAACTCCCACAGCGGCAAGGCCAGCTCCCGCCGCCCCACCACCGACGAACACAGCCGCGGCCCCTTGACCGCCCGCTCGGCGAACGCCTTCATATCCGCACGGCCACCGCGCAGCGGAACCAGATTCGCCCCCGAGAAGCACAGCGACTCCCCCGGACCGCCCCGACTCCACAACTCCCCGTACGTCCCCCGCGGGTCCAGCCCGAATTCCTGCAGGCGCGCGGCGACCATGCACGTCGCCACCGGATCGGTGTCGAGCACGCGCAACACTTGTGTCAGATCGCGGTTCGCGAGCTGACGGGCTCCGGACACCCGGCCCCGGCGAGTCGGCTCCAGCACACTCCGCACGCTGACAGCCTGCCAGAACTTCCGCCCGCACGCCGCGTATTGTCCCCAACCGCCCACTGACCAGCCAAAACGTCGATGGTCAGCGCCCGGGGAGCTCCGGTTTCGTCTGCCCGTTCAGGGCGCTCAGTTCCCGCAGGAACCCCGCATTGTCGGCATCTGTCGTCTGGTAGGACTGCGCGGCCGCCACGATCTGCTGTGCGTTGGTATCGAGATCGGTGATGAATCCGGTGATCTCGCCGTGGAACTTGTCCGCGAAATCGATCAGCTTCGCGCCACTGGCGAATCCCGGATTGTCCCGCGCGGCGACGGCTTGCGAATCGAAATACTGGTTCGTCTGCTTGATGGCCTGCGCGGCGATATCGGCCAACTGGTTGCCCGCGGCACTGACCATTCCGGGCTCGATGTACAGATCGTCGTCACTCATTGGCGTGCCGTTCTTTCAGGGTCGGGCAAGGCTCCTCGGGAATCGGCTTGTTGTTGGACTCCAGGCCACCCCAGACGGTCAGCAGATAGAGCCCGATCACCGCGCACAGGGCCAGCAGCGCGATCGCGGTCCATCGGACCGCGCCGGGCCCGGTTCGGACTGCGACGACCACGGCGCTCACCACGGTGAGCACGAATACCGCGGTGATCACGTACAGGTAGGTGCGCTCGGCCGGGTTGTACGGACCGATCACACAGGTCTCACCGGACCAGTGGCCGGTGCGCTGGATGACGATGCGGATACGCAGCGCGAGCAGCACGAGCAGCACGACCGTCGAAACGATCGGCACCGCGATCCACCGCCCGTGCCTCACCAGGTCACCTGCGGCTGCACGATCTTGATGTCCTGCCGCCCGAGATCCTGCTGGAATTCGGGTAGTCGGCCGTTCAACGGATAGTTCTTGGCGTCGCCCGAGTGCTGGGTGTACAGGATCTGCCCATCCGGGAGCACGCCGGTGACGATGACCGTGTGGTGGACCTCGCCGGGATGCGGGTTGCCGGGGTCGTTCGCGCCCTCGTAGTACATGACGTCGCCCGGCTTCGCCTGATCGGGTGAGACCTCTTTGCCGCCGTTCTTCACGAAGAAGTCGTGGTTCCGCTGCGCACCGCCCCAGGACCTGGTGTGCGACCAGCCGGGCGGGGTGATGTCGTCACCTTCCCCGTTCGAGCCGTCACTCCAGCCATCGTCGTCGAAATGCCTTGGGATCAGCCCGAAGTCGCTTTCCTTCTCTTTCATGCCGCCTCCGTACTTCAGGGCATCCGACGCGAAATTCGTGCAGTTGTCCTTGTCCACCCAGTCCAGCCGGTGGTTGTCCCAGTTGTCGAGCGCGTAGCGCACGGTGCCGATGGAGCTGTAGCCCAGCTCCGGCCGATCGAGGCTCTTCTTCACCGAATCCGGAATCCCGGGCAGGTCGTACAGCTCGACCGGGCTGGCCCGCGACAGATCGTATTGCTCCTGGGGAGTGAGTCCGTTCCACCACGCGGTGACCTGATCGGGGGACAGTCCGTCCGGGAGCGTGTCCCGGATTTCCTCCAGGGCCTTCTTCGTATTGTCGGCCTGGATCTTCTTGGCCTCGTCGACGCTGGTTTTCGTGATGTCGGGGGTGAAGGCGTCGAACAGGGCTTGCGCACACAGGGTGTCGGCCTGGGTGGCCGCCTCGACGGCGTCGTCGATGATCCGCTGCGCGTCCGAGCGTGCCTTCGCCATGTCCTCCCGGTCGATGCGCGAGGTGTGCGGTGGCGCGGAGACCGCACCGGTGACCGGATCGACGACGAGTCCGGCCTGTTCGGCGATCTCGATGCCGGTGTGCAGTTCGTTCTGAGCGATCTGGACGGAGTGGGACAGGGTGTCGAGCGGGTCGACCGCGGACCTGCCGAGGATGGCGGCGACCTCGGCCCGGTCGGCGACCTTGGTCAGAACATCGCGCGCCCGGCCGTAGGCGGCGCTGCGCCAGTTGTCGTCGAGGGGCTTCACGCCGTTGTCGTGGATGTCGTCCTTGATCCGCTCGCACTGCTTGGCGGCCGCCAGCAGGTCATCCGCGGCGGTCGTCCAGGACGTCGGCTTCGCATCGCGAAGCTCGGCGAAGGTGACCATCGATCCCCCGGGGATTCGGCAGTATTGATCTTGGAGAAAACTAACACGGCGAGAGCCCGTGCGCCGCACAAGAATTGGCCCGGACCTCGACGAATGTCGAAGTCCGGGCCACAGATTCTCGGGGCTTGGCCGGGGTGCGGCCGCGGGCTAGCCTGCCGTGACGATGGGCGCGCCGGATTCGGTGGTGTCGCCCATCTCCTCGGCGAGGCGCATGGCCTCCTCGATGAGGGTTTCGACGATGAGGTGTTCGGGGACGGTTTTGATGACCTCGCCCTTGACGAAGATCTGACCCTTGCCGTTGCCGGAGGCGACGCCGAGGTCGGCCTCACGGGCCTCGCCGGGGCCGTTCACGACGCAACCCATGACGGCTACGCGCAGCGGGACTTCCATGCCTTCGAGACCCGCGGTGACGGCGTTGGCGAGGGTGTAGACGTCGACCTGGGCGCGGCCGCAGGAGGGGCACGAGACGATCTCGAGCTTGCGGGGACGCAGGTTGAGCGACTGCAGGATCTGGGTGCCGACCTTGATTTCCTCGGCGGGCGGGGCGGACAGGGAGACGCGGATGGTGTCGCCGATGCCCTCGCTCAGCAGCGCGCCGAAGGCGACGGCGGACTTGATGGTGCCCTGGAACGCCGGACCCGCTTCGGTCACGCCCAGGTGCAGCGGGTAGTCGCACTTGGCGGCGAGCTGACGGTAAGCCTCGACCATGACGACCGGGTCGTTGTGCTTGACCGAGATCTTGATGTCGCCGAAGCCGTGCTCCTCGAACAGGCTCGCCTCCCATAGCGCGGACTCCACCAGCGCCTCGGGGGTGGCCTTGCCGTACTTCTCGAGCAGGCGCTTGTCGAGCGAGCCGGCGTTGACGCCGATGCGCAGCGGGATGCCCGCGGCCCCGGCCGCCTTGGCGACCTCCTTGACGCGGCCGTCGAATTCCTTGATGTTGCCCGGGTTCACGCGCACCGCGGCACATCCGGCGTCGATGGCGGCGAAGATGTAGCGGGGCTGGAAGTGGATGTCGGCGATCACCGGGATCTGGGACTTGCGCGCGATGGTGGCCAGCGCGTCCGCGTCCTCCTGACGCGGGCAGGCCACGCGCACGATGTCGCAGCCGGACGCGGTCAGCTCCGCGATCTGCTGCAGGGTGGCGTTGACGTCATGGGTCTTGGTGGTGGTCATCGACTGGACCGAGACGGGGAACTCGCTGCCCACTCCGACATTGCCCACCATCAGCTGGCGCGTCTTGCGCCGCGGTGCGAGGACTGCCGCCGGTGCGGCCGGCATCCCCAAAGCGATGGCACTGCTCACGATCGGCTGCCTACTTTCGACTAAGTCCTCACCCTTACCGGCTCCGAGCTTACCGAGGCTCGAATACCGGTCGCCCTGTGACGGCGGCGACAAGGGTACCCGGGCCGGATGCAGGACTCGGAATCGGCCGGGACCTACAGTTCTTATTCGTTGCAAGTGACGCGAAGGTTTACGGTCTGAATTGTGAAGGTAGCGAAACCGGATTCGTGGCCGGCCAGCCCCGAAGAGGCTGCGGCACTGCAAGATCTCCTGCGCGAGCGGGTGATCGCGGAGAACCCCCGGCCACCGCGTTTCCGGACGGTAGCGGGCCTTGACTCCGCCTATGACGACGCCGGCAACGTGGTCGCGGCGGTCGTAGTGTTGGACGCCACAACCCTGGAGACCGTCGAGGTCGCCACCGCGTGCGGCACCACCGATTTCCCCTACGTCCCGGGCCTGCTCGCCTTCCGCGAACTCCCCACCACCCTCACCGCCCTCGAAAACCTCACCATCACACCGGATCTGCTCATCTGCGACTCCCAGGGCCTGGCCCACCCGCGCCGCTTCGGCTTCGCCTGCCACATCGGCCTGCTGACCGGTGTCCCCACCATCGGCGTCGCCAAGAACGCCTGGGGCGATGTCGAGGACCCCGCACCCGAACGCGGCTCCTCCAGCGTCATCACCATCGACGGCGACCCGGTGGGGCGCGCCCTGCGCACCCGCACCGGCGTCAAGCCCGTCTACGTCTCGATCGGCCACCTGATCGACCTCGACACCGCCTGCGCCCAGGTCCTCGCCCTGACCCCCGAATTCCGCCAACCCGAAACCACCCGCCGAGCCGACCACCTCTGCCGAACCCTGTTGCGCGACATCGCAACCGACCCCGCCCACTGAGCCCGGCTCGCCGCGCGCGGGCGGCGGGCCTGGTGCACAATATGCGCGATCGAGATCGCGTAGTGGGGGGATCGTCGAATGCGGAGTGTCGCAGCACAATTCCAGCGTCGTGCAGGATCGGGAAGGCGGTCGCGTGCCCGTGCGGCGGTGATCGCGACGGTGCTCACAGGCATCGTGGCCCTGCTCACCGGCTGCGCCACCGTGCCCGGACACCCGATCCCCCAGCAGAATCAGCTCCCGTTCTACGCCGCGGTCTCCGACCTGGTGACGCAATCGGTCGGGCATTACACCAGTTCCATCCCCGGGCTCGGCTCGACCTGGGATATGCGCGCCACGACCGGCGGCGAGGCGATCGGATCGGTGACCTCGGCCGGGCAGAAGTCCGATGCGCTGACCGTCAGCGGACGCAATTACGTCAAACCACCCGCCTCGGCGGTGCAGAGCGCCCTGCCCTCGAACGTGTCGGCCGATTCCGTCACCGGCAAGTGGCTCACCGGCAGTGACGGCCTCACCGCGGGAATTCCGACCGGCTCCTGGTCCCCGATCACGATCGGTGCCGCACTGCTGGACGCCCTCGAGCGGACCGCCGACTTCCCCCGCTACGGCGCACCGACCGTGCAGATCGGCTCCGAGCAGGCGCTCGAGGTGGCCACTCCGATCGGAACACTCGCGGTCTCCGCGAATGAGCCCTACCACGTTCTGCGGCTCACACCCGCCAGCCCCGACCTCGCCACAACCCCCACCCGCACACCCGCGCCGACGCCGACCGATACCGACGAGCCCGACCCGACCACCACCCAGGCCGACCCGGGCGGCAGCCAACCGGCCGCGCCGACCACCGAACAGTCGCCCCTCTCAACGGATTACGGCCCGATCGACTTCGTGCCCATGTCCCCCGCCGATATCGATCGGACCTTCGCCGACCTCATCACCCAGACCCAGTCCCTCGGCGACGCCGTCGACCTCGGCATCAACTTCAACTTCAGCCAGACCGGCAACCTGGACTGCAACGACAGCAGCTGCACGGTCACCGCCAACGCCACCACCTCGACCACCGCCAAGCGCGGCGCGAAGCTGTCCGGCAACGTCACGGTGTCCATGACGTCGACCGTCACCGTCGACGACCGCCCCGCGGGCGGCTGCAGCCAGACCGGATCCCTCCCGGTCAACGGCAGCGGCGTACTCAGCTGCGTGGTCGGCGGCGTGGCCCCGGTGGTCGCCCAGATCAAATCCGAGTACCAGGCCAAGGCCAACGCCCAGGCCCGCGCGTCGGGCCGCGATGTCTCACTTCCCTACACCCTCCACTTCGCCTCCCACACCGACCTGCGGGCCATCGCGCTGATCCAGGCCGAGATCGACCAGGCGGTCGGGGCCGAACGGGCCGAGCAGGCCGACACGAATCGCCTGACGCCCTGCCCGAAGAACAGTTTCGTCGCCGACACACCCGTCCTCATGGCCGACGGCACGCACCGGCCGATCGAGGACATCCGACCCGGCGACGAAATCCGCAATGCCGCAGCGGGTTCCGACCCATCCTCCCACCGCGTCACCGATATCCACGTCACCGACGCCGACCACGACTTCGTGCGGCTCACGGTCTCGGGACCCGACGGCATCGGCACGATCGAGTCGACCGCCGCCCATCTCTTCTACAACGCCACCGCGGCCACGTGGACCGAAGCCGCAGCACTGACCCCCGGCCTTCTCCTCCGAACCCCCACCGGCACAGCGGTTGTCGAGTCCATCGAGACCTATTCGGCCACCGCCCGAACCTTCAACCTCTCGATCGACGGCGTCCCGACCTACTTCGTCCTCGCCGCGAACACCCCTGTGCTGGTGCACAACTGCACCACCGGGCAAATTCCCTACAACAGCGATGAACTGAGCAGGGCGGCCCTGCGAGCTCGGATCAAGAACGACTGGTCCAAGGGCAGGAACGTGGCCGTTGCCCGGGTGCCCGGGTGGAACGATCCCGAATGGGGTGATCTGGTCATCGGTTTCAGCAAAGGGTCCAAGAATGGCAAGGCGTTCCACTCCGAGGACGACATCCTGGACAAGTTGAGCGCTCGTGGGATCGATCCCAAGACGATCACCGCCCTCTACAGTGAGCGCCAGCCCTGTCCCGAGAAATGCGAGGGCATGCTGGAGAACAGTTTGGCACCGGGTACCCCGGTGACCTGGTCCGTGCCCTGGCCCAGGAATCCCACGATGCGAAAAAGCTGGGATGAGCTGCTCGCGCAGATGATCGAGAAAGCAGGAGGCTAGTGTCCGATTCAGATGTAGCACCTACCGAGGAGATCGAGCGACGCCGCCTATTGGCCGATCGTGTGCGTGCCGAACTCCGACGGGCGGGCCTTCCCGCCCATGACGCCTTCCGTGACGCTCGTACGGGTGGGGCCGCTGTCGGCGTCGATTCCGGAAACGACATGATCGGCGGCGTATTCATCGATTGGCGACCGGCTCCCGCACTGACGGATGCCGTCGTCGCCGCCGCGCAAGCGGGAGAATTCGAGTCTGCGGCCGCCCGCCAGAGCCTCGAGATCAGTGTGGCTATGAGCTCGGCCATCATCGCCATCCTGCGTGCAGCGGGATTACACGCGGAGGCCGGACTGAACGACCTCAGCCCGGACACGGTTTTCGTCGAATCCCCCGACGCTAGGGGAACAGCTTGATCGGGTTCACGATGTCGGCGACCAGGGTGAGGATCATGTACGCGCCGCCGAGGACCACGACCACGTAGGTGGCGGGCAGTAGTTTCAGGTAGTCGACCGGGGCGCCGTCGGGCAGGCCCTTGCGGCGGCGGAAGAGGTTGCGCAGCTTCTCGTAGAGCACCACGGCGATGTGGCCGCCGTCGAGGGGCAGCAGCGGGAGCAGGTTGAAGGCGCCGAGGAAGAAGTTCAGGCTGGCCAGGGTCACCACGAAAATGGACCAGCGGTGGTGTTGGGCGGTCTCGCCGCCGATCTTGCTGGCGCCGTAGACCGAGACCGGAGTCTCCGGATCGCGGACACCGCCGGTGACGGCGTGCCACAGATCGACGACCTTGGTCGGCATCTTGGCCAGGGACTGCACCGTGAGAACGGCGAAATGGCCGGTGAACGCGCCGGAGGCCGGGATGGCGGAGAGGACGTTGTACTGGACCGGATCGTAGTAGTCCTGTCCCACACCGACCTTGGCGACCGTCTTCGGAGCGCCGTTCTTGTCCGGGTAGATCACGGCCATCTGCGGGGTGACGGGGATCTCGAGGCTCTGGCCGTCGCGCTTCACCGTGTAGGTGAAGGTGCCGGTCTGCTTCTGGGTCTCGGTGGTGAATTCCTTCCAGGTCTTCACCGGCACTCCGTTGACCGCGGTCACCTGGTCGCCCCGCCGCAGGCCCGCCAACTGCGCCGGGCCCTCACCGGTGCAGCCCTTGGCCTTCTGGTCCGGGAGTTGGTCGGACACGCAGGACGGCTGGGAGAGCTGGGTTTCCGGCGGCGAATCGAAGCGCGGCAGACCCCAGCCGACAGCGAGCACCACGATGAGGATGTAGCCGATCAGGAAGTTCATCAGGATGCCGCCGGACATAACCAGCAGCCGCTTCCAGGTGGACTGCCGGTACATGGCCCGGTCGAGTTCCTCGGGCTCCAGTTCGTCGAGGGCGGTCATGCCCGCGATATCGCAGAAACCGCCCAGCGGCAGCGCCTTGAGACCGTATTCGGTCTCGCCGCGCTTCCAGGAGAAGACCTTGGGTCCGAAGCCGATGAAGTAGCGCCGCACCTTCATTCCGGTGGCCTGCGCGGTCCACATGTGGCCGCATTCGTGCAAGGCGACCGATGCGGTGATGCCGAGGGCGAACAGTACGAAGCCGATCGCGTAGCCCATTCGGTTTCCGAACCCTCCTGCTGTCAGCCGCGCACGATCGTGCGTGCGGTGTCGCGCGCCCACGTATCGGCCGCGAGCACCTCGTCCAAGCTACCGGGTTCGGCGGCCCAGCGGTCGGCGGACTCCACGACGCGCGCGACCGTGCGCACGATGTCGGGGAATCGGATGAGCCCGTCGAGGAACGCCTGCACCGCGATCTCGTTGGCGGCGTTGTAGACCGCGGTCACGCAGCCGCCCGCCAAACCGGCGCGGCGGGCCAGCTCGACCGCCGGGAACACCTCGTTGTCGACCGGTTCGAAGGTCCAGGTGGAAGCGGTGGAGAAGTCGCATGCGGCGGCCGCGCCGGGCACCCGGTCCGGCCAGCCCAGGGCCAGCGCGATGGGCAGCTTCATATCGGGCGGGCTGGCCTGGGCCAGGGTCGAGCCGTCGGTGAAGGTGACCATGGAATGCACGATGGACTGCGGGTGCACGGTCACGTCGATGTCCTCGTAGGGGACGCCGAAGAGCAGGTGCGTCTCGATCAGCTCCAGGCCCTTGTTCACCAGCGACGCCGAGTTCAGCGTGTTCATCGGACCCATGGACCAGGTCGGATGCGTCTTGGCCTCGGCCGGATTCACCGACTCCAGCATCTCGGTGGTCCAGCCCCGGAACGGCCCGCCCGAGGCGGTGAGCACGAGCTTGGCCACCTCGTCGGCGCGTCCGCCGCGCAGGCACTGCGCCAGCGCCGAATGCTCGGAGTCCACCGGCACGATCTGCCCGGGCTTGGCCGCCCGCGTCACCAGCGAGCCGCCCGCCACCAGAGATTCCTTGTTGGCCAAGGCAAGCCGCCGCCCCGACTCCAGGGTGGCCAGGGTGGGCCCCAGCCCGAGCGAACCGACCAGTGCGTTCAGCACCACGTCCGCGTCGGTGCGCCGCACCAGCTCGGTCGCCGCGTCCGGACCCGCCAGCGCCACACCGAGTTTCGCCGCGGCCGCCGCGTCGGCCACCGCCACGTTCGCGGTCCCGGTCGCCGCGATCTGCTGTGCCAACAGCTCCGCGTTACCCCCTCGCGCCGCCAAACCGACGACCTCGAACCGGTCGGGATTGGCCGCGATCACCTCCAGCGCCTGCGTACCAATCGACCCGGTGCTGCCCAGCAGCAGAACTCTCACAACGTCGGACACGCGCCCATTCTCTCCTGTCCGAATCTCGATTCCGCCCCGCCCCAATCCAACCCCGTGCGAGTGGGCAACTCTCGTCACTCTGAGGGGTACCCCACCGAGCAACCCACGGCGGCCTCGAGAGATGGCGACACGCCCCGCCTCTTCCTGGGGTTTCAGGGGCTTGCCCCTGAGAGTTACGAGAGTTGTCAGCCCCCTGGTCGCTACGACAGCGGGTCGTATGTCACGATATTGCCCAGCAATCGATTCGAGCCGTAAAGGAGCCAAAGTGGCCGCCACGGAACTGGAACCCGCGCACCCGAAGGATGTCGTCACCAAGGTCGACACCGCCGAGGTTCCGTCCGCCGCGTGGGGCTGGAGCGGTGAATCGCGCCGGACCGCCCGCGCCGCCGGCTGGGTCGTCGTCGTGATCCTGCTGGCCATGCTGTTCGAGAACCAGCAGGGCAGCTCGTCGGGCACCGGCAATGTCGGTTACATCTTCCTGATCCTGTTCGCGGCCGGTCTCGCGTTCATCCTGATCCGCGACTCGATCCTCTCGCGCCGCCCGCGCTAGTTCGTTCGCGAAATCCCTTGCCCTACCGACCAGTTCGGTAGGGCAATTCGGGTTTTGTCGGTGTCTTCCGGCACACTCGCTGCCGTCACAACGCAGTACCGAGTAAAACGCAGTACCGAGTAACCGGAGACATCCATGCGCAAGATCCTGCCGTCCGCCGTCGTGGCCGTCGCCGCGGCCGCCCTGCTGGCCCTGCCGGCCGGCACCGCCCAGGCCCAGTCCGCGGCCTGCGGCTCCGCCGTCGACCTGATCAACGCGGCCATCGACCAGTACCCGAACGGCATCGACAACGACGGCCAGAAGTCGCTGGCCGCCCAGCTGCTCGCCATCGACGCCAACGCCCACGACAAGGCGGCCATCGCGGCGTTCGCCACCGCGCTCATCGACGACAATGTCACCGACCTGAGCGACGCGATCGACTCGTTCAACGCCTCCTGCTCGTAGCACCCGCGCGGGACCCCGACACCTGACCCCGGGGTCCTCGCATACGGATCCGGGCCGGATCGTCCTCGACGATCCGGCCCGGATTGCGTTGTCGGTCAACTCATTACGAGGCGGCCGGGGCGTCGGGAGCGCTCAGGCGGTTGAACAGGCCGATGCCGATCGCGACGGCGGCGACGCCACCGGTGAGCACCAGGCCCGCCGCGGCGCCCAGCGGGATGCCGATGCCGGCGCCCATGATGCAGCCGCCGACCCAGCCCGGGAGCAGCACCGGGGTGCCCAGGACCGCGCCCAGGACGCAGCCGCCGACGCCGCCGATGAGGGTGCCGATCAGCGTGCCCATACCGGTCGCGATGCCGAACTGCGACGACGCGTTGGACCAGGCGGAATCCTGGTCGGCCTGGCTGGCGACGTCGTGCAGCAGCGGCGCCGGGGTGGCGGCGGCCGGGTCCATGTTCGGGGTGAAAGTGGCGGTGTTGCCGTCGATCTGGGCGGCCACCGGGTGGGCCAGGCCGTCCATCTGGAACGACAGCGGGAACGCGGTCACCAGCGCGCCCTGGTCGTCACGCACCTGGAACTGGCCGTCCTGGGTGTCCAGGGAGCCGAGATCGGTCTTCAGGACGACCGAAGCGCCTTCGATCTTGGCGTCCCAGTGAATGGCGGCCGCGTCGGCAGCGGGGGCCGGGGCGGGATCGGCGTAGGCGGTGCCGGCGCTGATACCGAGGGCCGCGATGGCCAGGGCCGAGGTGGCAGCAAACTTCTTGAAACGCATGGATTTTCGTCGCTTTCTTGAACGGGCGCTTCCCTCCAGGGAGCGAGGTCCTCATCAGGCACCCGAGACAAGATAAGCCAGCTAATGTTGCCGATCTGTTGCCAAACCGTATCCAAAAGCGTTTCAGAAGTATGTTTTGCGTAAAGAGGGTGTTCGCTGGCAGTTTCCTGTGTGACCCCGGCAACTTTCTGGAACACCGAAAGGCCCGCGTCACACCCGAATGACAGGGGGACACGGGCCTTGATGCCGCGAATTTCGGGCTACTGCTCGGCGGGGTCGTTGATGCGGTTCAGGAAGACGATGCCGACGATGATCGCCGCGGGCACGCCGACCAGCACCAGACCGGCCGCGGCGCCCAGGGTGATACCGACCGCCGCACCGGCCATGCAGCCGCCGATCCAGCCGGGCAGCAGGCCCGGGGTACCGACGACGATGCCCGCGACACAGCCCAGCGCGCCGCCGACGACGGTGCCGATCAGGGTGCCGATCGCGGTGGCGAGGCCGAACTGCGTGGCCGCGGCGCCCACCGCGTCATCGAAGCTCTTCTGCTTGTCGCTGGTCACCTCGTGCAGCGGCAGGTTGGTCGGACGCGCGGCGGCCGGGTCGGTATTGGGGACCAGGGTGGCACGCAGTCCCTCGACGGTGGCCTGGATCGGGTGGTCGAGGTCGTCCACGGTGTAGGCCAGCGGAACCGCGGTGACGATATTGCCGCCGTTGTCACGGACCTGCAGCTGGCCGTTGTCGGTGGTAAGCGAGCCCTGGTCGACGTCGACCACGACGGCGTTGCCGTCGATCTTGGCGTTCCAGTGGATGCCGGGGGCGATCTGGTCGATGCCCTGGTTCACGCCGTCGAGCAGGGAGGGCAGAACCGGAACGGGAGCGGGGGCCGGAGTGGGATCCGCGTGGGCGGTGCCGGCGGTGATACCGAGTGCTGCGATAACCATCGCCGAAGTGGCGGCGAGTTTGCTCAACTGCATGACACTTGCTTTCTTGCTGGACTGGCCTTCCTCTGGGCGCTTCCCGAGAGCGAAGTGGACGGGGCTTTCTGGCGTCCAGGTCAAGTGTCCATTAAGAATCAGCTGAGAAATAGCTACAAACGTCCTTTGATAGCAAACCTCACTAACCCACCGGATCGTGAGGCACGCCACCCACCAGCTGTTTCAGCGCCGGAAGCGCCCCCGCAACTGCGGGTCGTTCTCCCACCACAGCCCGGTGGACACCGGCTCGTCGTCTTCTTCCACCGCGCGAGCGGCACTACGCCGCACCGCTTTCCGCGTCACCCGTTCGGCTTCGGCCGCATCCAGTTCGGCGTCCATCTCACTCGCCTTGCGCTTCTCGTCGGCGGCGAAGCGCCGCATGACGACCAGCGAGTAGACGAGTCCGAGCAGATCGCCGAGCAGCCAGAAGATGCCCGCGCCGATGGTCTGGTCCATGCGCGCGTCCGGACCCCAGGTGCGGCCGATCGAGGAGTAGTAGCCGGTGGCGACGAGCGGACCGAGCCACAGCACGATGCCGAGGATGCCGTCGGCGAGAGACTCCGCGATGGTGATCAGCAGGGACAGGCCCTGGGTGAAGTGTTTGGCCACGGGATCGAGTTGCAGCCGCGAGTAGAAGTACAGGAATCCGACGGCCACGATCACGATCCGGGTGAGCGCGTCGACCACCCCGTGCCGCAGCACCGCCTCGTACCAGGGCGAGAGGAACAGCGCCCACGGGAGCAGCAGGATCAGCACGGACGCGGTGGCCGGATGGGTGAGCGCCCGGGCGACGCCGCCGGAGAGCATGGCATCCAGGCGTTTCCGGCCCGCCGGTCCGAGCGCCGCGCGCACCACGGTGAACGGCGTGCCCGCGGCGAGCGCGAACGGCACCAGATACAACAGCACCAGCACCTGCAGGGCTCGCACCCAGAACAGCGTGCCGGAGTAGACGCCGACCACGCCGAGGCCCGAGTACAACCACACGCCCAACCCGCCGACGGCGAAGCACACGGCCCGTCCCGTCGAGAGTTTCTCGCCGCGTCGGCGTCCCTTCACGAAGCAGACCGCGTAAGCGAGCCCCAGCAGCGCGACGACCAGCACAGTCGAGGTGTCCCACCGCCATGAGCTCACCAAACTGCTCATGTGCAGCGGTGTTTCGATCCCAACCACGGCGTCAAGTATGCGCCGTGCCGCCGGGACGGTTCATCCGCCCCGGCGGCACGGTCAGCGGGAAACCGTGCGGCGGTAGGTCACCTTGTCGAACTCGCGCCCGAATTCGTCGACCGCGATCACGTCCATCTCGCTGGCGAACACGCCCGGCCGCACGTCCACGCGGATGAACGAGTAGCGGCTGAACCGGACTCGCGACCAGGGGGCGGCTTCCTTGCCGTCCTTGCCGTCGGCTCCCCACAGGGTGCTCTCCGGCACGAAGGTGTCGGGCTTCTCGTTACCGCGGTAGGTGTCGCCCGCGGCGAAGGTGCCGTGCGCCGCGCCGCCGCCACCGACGACGTAGTAGACGGTGCCGTCGGTGTCGGGGTAGACGATCGAGTTGTCGGGCGCGGCCTTGGTGGGCGACCCGCCGCGCATCGGGTCGGTGCGCTCGAAGTTGTGGTTGTGGCCCTGCAGCACCAGATCGACCTGGTACTTGTCGAACAGGTCGGCCCACGCGCCGCGCACGCCGCCGTCGCTCGCCCCGCCGATGCCGGTGGCGTAGGCGCATTCGTGGAAGAAGCAGACGATGAAGTCGATGGCCGGGTTCGCCCGGTAGGCGGCGAGGGTGGACTCCACCCAGCTGTTCTGCGCCCCACCGGAATAGCCGAGGTTGGCGCGCACCTGCCAGCTCACCTCGTTGGCGTCCAGCGACAGCACCGCCACATTGCCGTAGGTGAACGAGTACACCGACGGGCAGCCCGCGGGACCGTTGTCGGGAAAGTCCATGCGCGCCATGAGCCCGCCGTACCCGTGATTGCCGTAGACGGCTTCCATGTCGTGGTTGCCGGTGGCGAACATCCACGGCACGTGGCCCGCGCTGGATTCGATGGCCTGCAGGTAGGTGTCCCACACGAACGGGTTGTAGGCGTCGATGTCCTCGCGGCCGGCCTTGCCGTTGGGCACGAACCAGTCCGGGCCGCCGCCGTGTGAGGTGTCGGCGTAGCAGATGTCGCCGGCGAGAATGTGGAATTCCGGGTTGCTGGCGACGATCTGGCGCTGGATGTTCTCGGCATTGCGCGAGCTGGGGGCGTCGCCTTCGCCGTACTTGTTGCGGTAGGCCCCGGCGGGCATGCCGCCGGGCTGCGCGGGGGTGTCGTCGATGCCCTGGTCGCCCATCATGGTGAAGCGGAAGGGCAGCAGGGCCGCGCGCGCGCTGGGCATGGCGGTATTGGCCGAGAGCACGTCGCTGACATAGCCGTCGGCGGTGCGCCAGCGGTAGAAGTGCGGCATCCGTCCGGGCAGGCCGTCGACGGGCGCGTGCACGTAGAACTGTTCGGCCGAGAGCACTCCCCCGTCGGTGCGCGGGAGCTGGGTGACCAGGTTGCGGACCTCGGCCTCGAGGGTGCCGCCCAGCGCGGGGGTGGGGCCGTGTTCGAGAAAGACCTTGGTGGCGCCCGGGTTTCGCGAGAGCTGCGCGGAGAAGCGGAGCTGGCTGGCGGCGTCGGTGCCGTAGCCGACGCGGCGGCCGCCGACGGTCAGCGGGGCGTCGTCGGCGTAGGCGACGCCGCGCCCGCCGAAGGCCGCGCCGAGTCCGGCGGCCAGGGCGGCGGCGGTGCTGCCGCGCAGGAAGTTCCGGCGGCTCACGCGATGCCTGCGCACGTACGAACGGTGCCATTCGTATTGCTCGTCCATCGTCATCTGCGCGGCGAGGTGCGCCGGAATGCCCGTGCGGGGCACCGTGCCGTGGGGGTTCAGCATCGAGGAAACCTTGTCACCGTGGGTTCGTTACGGGCGTCATCAAAACGCCGCAAGCTTACGGACTCACGACATGCGGGTGAACACGCGCCGATTCGGGTGGCGTGTTCCCGAAATCAGCCGGGCAGAGCGATATTCGGGTCGGTGGAACGGTACGGCTCGGCCTGGGGACCGGTGGCGAAACCGCGCAGCACGGTGGCGACGGCGTGGTGGATGGCCGCCTCGCGGTCGGCGTCCTCGGCGTCGACCAGCGGGCCGTCCACGATGAGCGTGGCCAGCCCGTGCACGGCCGCCCAGGCGGTGAACTCCGCGCCCGGGCGCTGGCGCGGATCCATGAAGCCGACCGCGACCAGGGCGTCGAGGCCGACACCGATGAGCTGGAAGATCGGGTCCTCGAGCACGTCCTTGTCCTTGTGGACGTCGATATCGCTGCCGCAGAACGCGGTTCGGAACAGCCCGCGCTCGCGGTCGGCGTATTCGATGTAGGCGCGGCCCGCGGTGGCCAGGCGGGCGATGGCGGTCGCGGTCGGATCGGATTGATCGGCAACGTCGTTCATGGCGGTGGCGAGCGCCTCGAACAGTGCCGCTTCGGCCTGTTCGTTGACCGCGGCCAGCAGTTCCTCGTGCCCGGCGAAGTGCCGGTAGGCGGCGGTGGCGGTGACGCCGACCGCGCGGGCGGCGGCGCGCACGGTGACCGCGGACGGCCCGCCGATCTCGGCCAGTTGCGCGGAGGCCCGCATGAGCGCGTTGCGCAGGTCCCCGTGGTGGTAGGGCCCCTCGCGAACCGGGCGCTGAGCCGCATCGTCGGTGATGTCCACGACATCGATGTTGACACCTGTACAGATTCACTGGCAAGTTAACACCCATAAAGTTCACACCCGTCAACATCCCCCTCGCTTCCGAGAGGAATCACCCATGAGCGCACTTCTGGGGCGCATCGGCGACTTCGCCTTCCGACGCCGCGGCCTGGTCGTCTCGATCTGGGCTCTCGTATTGATCGCCGTGGTCGGCGGCGCGACCCTCGCGGGCGGCCGCCTCGACGACCGCTTCACCGTGCCGGGCGCCGAATCCCAGCACGCCCTCGACACCCTCTCCGAGACCGCGCCCGACGCGGCCGGGTCCAACGCGCAAATCGTCTTCACCGCACCCGAGGGCCACCTCATCACCGAAGCGCCCTATCGCGCGGCCATCCAGCGCACCCTGGAGACCGCCGGGACCGCGCCCGGCGCGATCGGAGTCACCACGCCGCAACAGGCGGGAGCCGTCTCCCCCGACCAGCGGACCGCGATCGGCGTCGTCCACTTCGACGGCGACCGCTCCAAGGTCACCGACACCGCACGCGAGGCGGTCCAACACTCCATCACCCCGGCCCGCGACGCCGGACTCGACGTGTCGGTCGGCGGCTCCATGTACGGCATCGGCCAGATGAGCCCGGGCATCATCGAGGTCCTCGGGCTCGCGGTGGCGGTGCTGGTCCTGGTGATCACCTTCGGCTCGCTGCTCGCCGCCGGAATGCCCATCCTCTCCGCACTTTTCGGCATCGCCGTCACGGTCGGCGGGCTGATCGCCCTGTCAGCCACCGTGCCGGTCTCCTCCACCGCGCTGACCCTCGCCCTCATGCTGGGCCTCGCGGTCGGCATCGACTACGCCCTGTTCATCCTCTCCCGCCACCGCTCCCAGCTGGCGGCCGGACTGACACCGCGCGAGTCGGCCCGCCGCTCCAACGAAACCGCGGGCAGCGCAGTCGTTTTCGCGGGCACCACGGTCATCATCGCCCTGGCGGCACTGAGCGTGATCGGCATCCCGTTCCTGACCACCATGGGCCTGGCCGCCTCGGGCGCAGTCCTCATCGCGGTCCTCGTGGCCCTGACCCTGCTCCCCGCCCTCGCCGGATTCGCCGGCCACCGCCTCGCCCCGCGCCCCGGGTCCCGAACCCACCGCCGGATCACCGGCACCGGCGACATCGAGAACGCCTCCCCGCAAAGGGAGAGCACGGGGGCGCGGTGGGCGCGGCTGGTGACCGCTCGGCCGGTGGTCACCGTGGTGGCTGTGGTGGGGGCGCTGATGCTGCTCGCGTTGCCGGTCGCGTCATTGCGAACGTCCCTGCCCGACAATGGTTCCGCCGCCGTCGGCAGCGGTGAGCGGCAGGCTTACGACACGATCGCCGAGAAGTTCGGGCCGGGCTTCGACGGCCCGCTGGTGGTGGTCGTGGATGCCGCCGACGGCGATCCGCACGCCGCGGCGACGGCCGCCGCCGCGATGCGCACGCTGCCCGATGTCGCCTATGTCGCCGCTCCGCAGCCGACGCAGCGGGCGGGGCAGTCGCTGATCATGGTCGTTCCGGCCAGTGCGCCGGAATCCCAGCAGACCGCGGATCTGGTGCATGCCATTCGTGATGAGGTGTCGACCCGGGTGCCCGATGCGAAACTGGCCGTCACCGGCGACACCGCGGTCACCACCGATGTATCGCAACGGCTTTCGGCGTCGCTGCTGCCGTTCCTCGCGATCGTGGTCGGGCTGAGCCTGGTGCTGCTGGTCGTGGTCTTCCGGTCGATCGCGGTGCCGGTGAAGGCGGCGCTGAGCTTCCTGCTGTCGGTGGCGGCCGCGCTGGGGGCGACGGTGGCGGTTTTCCAGTGGGGTTGGGCCGCTGAGCTTCTCGGTGTCGCGAAGGTGGGCCCGGTGGTGAGCTTCCTGCCGATCATCCTGGTGGGAGTGCTGTTCGGGCTGGCCATGGACTACGAGGTGTTCCTGGTGTCGGGGATTCGGGAAGAGTGGCTGCGCCGCAAGGACTCCGAGGCGCCGGGCCGGGCCACGGCCGCGATCATCGAGGGCGCCCGGCACAATGCCCGGGTGGTGACGGCGGCGGCCACCATCATGGTCGCGGTCTTCGCCTCCTTCGTCTCGACCGAGGACGCCCTGGTGAAGCCGATCGCGTTCGCGTTGGCGGTGGGTGTGCTGGTGGACGCGTTCGCGGTGCGCCTGACCCTGGTCCCGGCCGTGCTCGCGCTGCTGGGCCGGGCGGCGTGGTGGCTGCCGGGTCGCCTCGACCGGGTCCTGCCGACGCTGAATGTCGAAGGGCCGCAGCAGGTCAGTCCGCCTCGTGTGCCGCCTCGTACTCCGCCTCGAACGTCTTCTCCCGACGGCGTTCCCGCAGCTTCCACACGATGAGCGCCAGCACGACGACGGCGACGACCGCGATGGCCAGGTCGCGGCCGACCGTCTTGGCCACCTTCTCGTAGGACTGCCCGGCCACATAGCCGAGCACCACGAAGGTTGTGCCCCACACGATTCCGCCCGCGGCATTGAAGATCAGGAACCGGCGATAGGGCATGCGGGAGGTGCCCGCGAGAGCGGGCATCATGGCCCGGAAGAAAGCGGTGAACCGGCCCAGGAAGACCGCCCAGCCGCCGCGCCGGGCCAGGTAGTCCTGGGCCTTGTCGAGCCGCCCGCGATGACGGTCGAGCATTTTGACCTGCAGCAGTCGCGGGCCGACGTGCTTGCCGACCTCGTATCCCACGCTGTCGCCGAGGATGGCGGCGGCCACCACGAGCACGATCATCACCCCGAGCACCACGTGCCCCTGGCTGGCCGCCACCCCGCCGAGCACCGCGGCCGTCTCACCGGGGACCACGAAGCCGACGAAGATGGCGTCCTCGACGAACACCAGCAGGGTGACGACGAGATACACCCAGATCGGGGCGATATCCAATATCCGGTGCAGCAGCGCGTTCATGTCCGCCACCGTACCCAGGTGCCGCGCGCTCAGGCCGCGGGATCGTGCTCGGGTCGCCGGCGCAGCAGCCCCCACAGGCCCAGTGCGCAGCCCGTCGCCAGCGCGGTCGCGGTCCAGCCGGGTGCGAACGAGGTGTAATCGCCGATGGTGCAGGGTTTTCCGGGGTCGATCAGCAGGCAGTGGCCGCGGCGGGTGTAATCGCGCAGGGCCAGTACCGGGGAGGGCACGTAGATGAGGGCGATGCCGAGCACCCGGGTGGAGCCGTAGCGCGGGGCGACCGCGCCGAAGCAGTAGCCGGACAGCAGTGCGAGCAGCACGTGTCCGAGGCCGCCGAGCACGACATTGTGCCCGGTGGCGACCACCAGTACCGAGAACACCGCCAGCCCGATCACGCCGACCGCGGCGACGCGCACTCCGGGCCAACGGGTTCCGGCGAGCAGTCCGGCCGCGACCGCCAGCATGAGCGGGGGCACCGACCAGCCCGGCACCCGGTTCTCCAGGATGACGCTGCCCGCACCGGCCAGCGCGACCGCGAGCAGCACCTGGGTGCCGTCGCGGTCGGGCAGCAGCAGCGCGGCGAATACGGCGGCCACCACCGTGGCGGCGGTCATCACCGCGATATCGCGCAGGCTGTCGCCGTGGCGGGCCAGCACGCTGGAGCAGAGCAGGCTCACCCCGATCATGAACGCGGCCGCGATAATGGGCACGATGGGCAGCTGGATCGAATAGGGTTCCGCGGGTTGTGAACCGGGTTCGCGCAGGAAGCGCACGCCGATGAGGATCACGGCGAGCACGATGAGCCACATCGGCGGCGCGTCCAGGGCCGGCCAGTTCTGCGGGAAGTGCTGATCGGTCACCGCGGAACGGGTTTCGGGCCGGATCTCCTCGGCCACCACCCCGCCGATGGCTCCGAGCAGCCAGGCCATCGCCGCCCAGGAGTACCGGGATTCGACGCGGGAGCGGGCCAGCACCGCCGCACCGGAGCCGCCGAGGATCAGGCCGCCGGCAATGGAATCCAGGAAGTTCAGGGTGGCGAGCGAGGTGCCCAGTACGGCGTTCCGGCCGAGCAGATGGTTCACGAACAGCAGCGCCACCCCGCCCAGGGCCACGCCCCAGCGCAGGCTCTGCCCGCCCAACGCCGTGGACAGCACCGCCGCGACCACGGCGATCAAGGCACCGGCCGCGATCGCCTGCGGCAGTGAGAAGACCAGCAGGTCCAGGTGCAGCGCCGAACTGCGCGAGGTCCACGCGAAGTCGATGGGGACCATGAGCGAGAGTCCGGCGACGAGCGCCGCCAGGAACGCGGTGACCGTTTCCACGCCCTCCCCGCTCCACCGGATCGTCATCGGCGACCGGGTGGCGGCGACCGGAAAACCCGCTGATCTGCGCTCATTCGGTCAGATTAGCAATGAATCAGCTACCGATCCGGGAGGCTGCGGTCGACCCGGACGACGTCGGTCGCCACGGCCGAAATCGGCCGTTGTTCACGATGATTCGAGCGGCGCAGCAGCAGCCAGGTCGCCAGGATCATCACGATGATCGACGGCTTGCCCAGGATCAGGGTGGCCACACCCAGCAGCACAACCTGATTCGCGAGATACAGCGGAACGATCACCACCAGGTGGACCAGCCAGAAGATCACCCAGCCGAGGGTGATGCGGCGGTGGGTGCCCAGGTGCGCACCGGAGATCGCGGCCGGTTCCAGGCGCAGCCGCTGGGTCGTCCAGAGGGTGAGCGGGCGACGGCCGAGCAGGGTCGCACCGAAGCCCGCCACGAACAGCACGCACAGGATCAGGTCGGGCAGGTAGAAGTCGCGGCCCTGCCCGGTGCACATGACGAACACCGAGTACACCGCGACGAAGGCGATGGAAATGCCGACCACCCGGACGGATTCGCCGCGTGCGAGCCGGAATCCGCCGAGCGCCACCGCCACCGCGAGCGCGACCGCGATACCGATCCACGGGTCGTAGAGCTTGTAGCCGAGCAGGAACCCGAGGGCGGGCGCGGCGCCGTCGGCGATGTGCCGAGGCCCGTGGTGCTCGAGAAATTTCCCCCGGGCGTCCCGCAGGTCGCGACGCCAGTGACCGGTACCACTCATGCGGGCGACAGTAATGCAGGAGAACTGCAGTTACGGGGAGTTCCCGAAAAAAAGCATCCGCTTAGTTGGTTGAGTCGTTCAGCCGGCCCACTGCGTCACCACCATGACGATCGACGCCGCCCCGATCGCGGCCACCCCGAATGCCACAGCCGACAGCAGCAGACCGGACGCTGGGCGCCCACCCCGCCGCAGGCCGCGATTCCGCATGACGGCCACGACCGCGACCAGCACCATGACCAGGGCCGCGGCGGTGGGCAGCAGCCCGGTGGGCCGCCAGCCCACACCGCCTTCCACGGCGACCTTCATGAACAGCGCGCCACCGGCCATCGCGGAGATGGCGGTGCGCCGCCAGGCCATCCGGACAGCACCGCGACACCGCTCAGGGCTCGCCGTGCACCAGGCGCCCGCCGATCACCGTGTGGGTGGGTTCCAGGTCGCGCAGCCGATCCGCCGGCGCGGTGGCGGGGTCGAGCTCCCAGAGCGTCAGATCGGCGAGCCGACCGGGTGCGAGCAGCCCGCGGCTGTCGGATTCCCCCAGCAGTGCAACGGCATTCGTGGTGTGCAGGGCGATGGCCTCGGCGGCGGTGATGGCGTGCTCGGGACCGCGCACACCGGTCACCGTCTCGCGGGTCACCATCCCCCACACCGAGCGCATCGCGCCGTACGCGCCGACGGGATAGTCGGACCCGCCGGTCACCAGCGCGCCCGCGTCGATCCAGCCGCGCGCCGGGAAGAGCCGATCCACCCGCTCCGGACCCCAGTAGGTGTCCTGGATCCGGGCGACATCGTGCTGCAGCGGCTGCTGGATGGTGACCGGGATGCCCATGGCGACCGCGCGGGCGCGCAGCCCGGCATCGGCCAGGCCGCCGTGTTCCATGACCAGCCATCCGGCGGGCAGGGCCGGGTGGCGGGCCTGGAGTTCGGCGTACACGTCCAGGAGCTTCTCGATGGCCCGATCCCCGTAGGCGTGGGTGCCGATCCGCCAGCCGCGCCGGATCACCCGGTCCATGGCCTCCACCAAAACCTCGGGCTCCCAGGTGAGATAGCCGTGGAAGGCGTGGTCGCAGGCGTAGGGCTCGCGGGTCGCTCCGGCTTCGATGCCGCCGTCGAGACCGAACTTCACACCCCATACGCCGAGTCGCGGACCCGGCAGGTAGCGCCATTCCTCCATGCGGTCGAGCATGTCGTCGACGGCTTCGACGGTGCCGAAGCCCAAGGCGGAGACCATGACCCGCACCCGTACCCGTAGGGCGTCGGCCTCGAGCGCGGCCCGCAGCACCGGCAGGTCGGCGACCGGCACCATGGCGTCGCGCACCGCGCCGATGCCCTTGGCCGCGTAATCCTGGGTGGCGGCGCGGAATCCGTCGATGCGCTGTTCGAGGGTGGCCTGCGGCAGCAGGCGCGCGATCAGGGGAATCGCATTGTCCTGCAGCCAGCCGTTGAGCGCGCCGTCGGCGTCGCGGCCGATGTGGCCACCGGCGGGCACGGGCGTCTCGGCGGTGATGCCCGCCAATTCCAGTGCGGCACTGTTGACGACGATATTGTGGCCGCCGCGCATGAGCAGCACCGGATGCTTGTCGGTGGCCGAATCCAGTTCCCGCGCGGTCGGAAAGCGCCGCTCGGGCAGGTTGATCTCCTGCCAGTTGGCGGTGGTGCGGATCCACTGTCCGGGCGGGGTCTGCTGGGCGCGTTCGCGAATCAGCTCCAGCAGTTCCGGGATGTCGCGCGCGGTGTGCACCGGCACGTCGTGGGCGCTGTTGGCGGCGATCATCAGGTGGGTGTGGGTGTCGTCGAAGCTCGGCAGCACCACGGCGTCCGGGCGGTCGATCACCACCGTGTCGCCGGTGGCCCAGGCGTCGAGCCCGTTCCGGTCCGGCGACACCGCGACAATGCGGTCGCCGCGCACCGCCAGCGCTCGCTGCGGCGGCTGGCCCGGTACCAGCGTGTGGATGGCTTCCGCGCGGATCAGCAGATCCGCCCGCTCGTTCGACATGCGATCACTCCTCACCAAATTCCTTACCCACCGTAACCATCCCGGCTCAGGAAGGTGGCCACTACCTTCGCGGTGGCCTCGGCGGGAATGCCGCGATCCGCCCCGCCGGGCACCTCGAACGCCGTCTCAGCGAGCTTGTTCGATCGGAAAGATGATGGGGCTCAACAGGTATTGATCGCGTCCCTCGGCCTCCCGATGGGCCAGGCGCGGGACGATCACCTCGCTCAGCTCGGCCATCATCGTCTCGAGTTCCTCGCGGCTGAGCCACATGGCGTGCTGACGAAAGCCGACGAGATCGGCTGCCGGATCGGCTTTTTCGCCGTCGAGATAGGCGTTGAACTCGGCGATCAGCACCGCCATGGCGATGCCGAAGACCGAGCGATAGCCCTCGGCGGGCAGTTCGGCGGCGGCCTCGGTGGGGATGGCGGCCCGGTCCTGGCGCAGCCGGTAGTGCCGTTCCACCGCGCCGCGCACCCGCCGCTCCTCGGCGACCTCCAGGATGCCCGCGGCGGTGAGCGCGTCGACGTGCCGATACACCGTGGCTTTGGAGGTGTCGGGCAGCCGGTCACACAGTTCGCCGGTGGTCAGGGTCCGATCTCCGCGCAGGGCGTGCACGATGCGCAGCCGCACGGGATGCACCAGGAGCTCGTAGGTTTCCACTTCCCAACCTTCTCATAGCCTGCTACCTTTCTCAATCATAAGAATGATTGCACCGATTGAGAAAGGTGTGACGGCATGACCGTTGACATCGATTCCGCGTCCGTGGCCACCGAAGTCGCCGAACTCCTGCGCGACGAACGCTTCGAGGACCTCTCGGCGCTGTTCGCGCCCAGGCTGGCCGCGGTGGTATCCGCCGAGACCGTCCGGGTCGCCTGGATCGGCGAGATCGCCAAGATCGGCGCGGTCCGCACGATCGGCACGCCCGTCGTCGCGCCCGCCGCCGACGGCCTGGACTCCGCGCGGGTGACCGTCACCTGCGAGCGGGGCGCGCTCGCGGTCCATCTGGCCGTGGACGGCGACGGCCGGTTGCACGGCCTGCGTTTGGCCTCGGCCGACGAATCCGGTTGGAACCCACCCGATTACGCGGACCCCCGGCTGTTCACCGAGCGAGAGGTCACCGTGGGGACCGGGGACACGGCGGTCGGCGCCACCCTGACCCTGCCGAGGGGTCGAGGCGACCGGCCCGGCATCGTGCTCGTCTCCTCCGGCCCCCTCGACCGCGACGTCACCACCGGCCCGAACAAGCCGTTCAAGGATCTGGCCTGGGGACTGGCCGCGCGCGGCGTCGCGGTGCTGCGCTTCGACAAATTGACCTACGCGCACAGCGGATTCGAGAGCGCACCCGGGTTCACCATGGTCGAGGAGTACGTGCCCCACACCCTCGCGGCGGCCGAGATCTTGCGGCGGCAGCCCGGCGTCGATCCGGCGCGGGTGTACGTGGCCGGGCACAGCGGCGGCGGCAAGGCGGCCCCGCGCATCGCGGCCGCGGATCCGGCGATCGCCGGGGTGGTCCTGCTCGCCGCGGACACCGTCCCGCTCCCCCGCTCGATCCTGCGGGCCCTGGACCACATCGCCGTGGTCGAGCCCGAGCGGGACCTGACCGAGATGATGGCGTCCACCCGGCTGCAGGTCGCCGCCACCGAAAGTCCCATGCTCACCCCCGAAACCCCCACCGCGGGACTGCTGTTCGACTGGCCCGCCTCCTACTGGCTGGACCTGCGCGAGTACGACCAGGTGGCGACCGCCGCGGGATTGGGGCGGCCGATCCTGATCGTGCAGGGCGGGCGCGACTATCAGGTCACCGCCGACGAGGACCTGCCCGGCTGGGAGGCCGGGCTGGCCGGGACGCCGGAGGTCACCGTGCGCGTGTATCCGGCCGTCGATCACATGCTCTACCCCGGTACCGGTCCGTCGAAGCCCTCGGACTACGCCCGGCCGAATCATGTCGATCCGGCGGTGATCTCCGATATCGCCGACTGGGTCGGGGCCGAGCCGGTTCGGCCGACCTGGCGCGACGGGCTCGCGACATGCTGGAACCGCTTGCGCGGCAGCGGCTCTCGAGCCAGCATCAGCGCATGAAATTAGGACATGTTGCAGTTCTGTCGGTGGCGGCGGCCGCGGCGCTCGATCTCGCCTCCGGCCTCGCCGCCGCGGAACCGCAGCCGCTCCGGACCCGCGACGCCGCCATCGCGATGGCCTATATCGACGCGCTGGTCAGCCACGACGCGTCGAATGTGCCCTTCGCTCCCGATGCGACGCGGGTCGAGGCGGGGATCCAAACCGGTTACTCGGGACCGCAACTCAGCAACGACCTCGAGCACGGCGTGCAGTACTCGGTCATCCAGCGCATCCACGATGTGCGCATCTCCGAGGACGGCGATGTGGTGAACACGCGCTACCTGCTCGACTCCGGCTTCGGCGGCGTGCGCCTGGTGACCGTGGACATCACCGAGAGCTTCGTCATCCGCGACGGTCTCATCCAGTCCATCGCGGCGACCATCGTGCCGGTGGGTTAACGCGCGCGCAGCGGGTTGCGCAGCAGCAGGAGCGGGCGGCCGGTCGACACGATCCAGTGCTCGAAGACGTTGAGCCCGGCCAGGATCGCGGTGGTCAGGGCCAGGATCGCGAGCTGCGGGAGCAGCGGGGCGGCGACGGTGAGGACCGCCAGCACCAGGGCGGTGATCAGGCGGCCCAGCGTCGCCGCGCCGAACATGCGCCAGCGGGTGAACAGGAAGGCCGTCACGAACAGGGTGGCGCCCAGCGGGAGCAGATATCCGGCCGTGCCGTGCGCCGCCGCGGTCGGGTGCTCGACCATGGTGCGCGCGCCCACCGCGACCAGCACGAGGCCGGAGACCAGCAGCATGTGTCCGTAGCTGAGCACATCGCGCACCACGGTGCCGCGAATCTGGTTGGTGCGCAGGGAATGCTCGACCGCGGAGAACCCGTAGGCGAAGTACAGCCACCACAGGCCGCAGCCGAGCAGGAAGATCAGCACCACCGCGAGCCAGGACGCCGCGCCCAGCTGGGCTTCGGCCGCTTGGGAACCCACCGAGGCCACCATCTCGCCGAGGGCGATGATGACGAAGAGGGCGAAGCGTTCGGGCAGATGCGTCGCCCCGAAATGCACGGTCGCCAATCGCCGGGCCAGCAGCGCCGGACCGCCGAAGGCCAGCAGCACGGCGATGATCCACAGCCCGTTGCGGATTCCGCCCGCGGGGACCAGTGCGGCCACTACCAGGATCACCGCCGCGATCACGGTGACGGTGAACGGATTGAACCAGTTGCCGAAGGCCCCCGCCTGCGCGAACGCCCGCTTGCGCTGCATCTCCGCCCACAGCAGCACCCGCAGCACCAGGTGCGCGACGGCCAGGATCAGCGGTTGCGCGTGCCCGGTGAACGCGTGCGGCGCGGTGATCGCGAAGACGAACATGCACAGGCCGCAAGCGAACAGGAACAGCCGCTGCCGATTCGAGTCCTCCACGCCGTGCACCGCCAGCGTGGTACCGACCCACGACCACCACATGATTCCCAGCAGCAGCACCATCTGCCCGACGGCGCCCCAGTTCTGCCCCGCGAACGCCAGGTGCGCCGCCTGCGTCACCGCGAAGACCAGCACCAGATCGAAGAACAATTCCGCCCAGCTGGCCCGCTCGTGCGCCTCGTGTTCCGGTTCCGTCACGCCCGTAATTCCCTGCCTAGCTCCATATCCAGCGGATCGACTCTAACCGCGCCGGAACCGCGACGGCGGCTCGCGCGTTGCGGCCCTCAGCGAACATGGGAACCGAGTCGCACTCGAACGCGGGCGCTCGTCACAGCTCCGAGCGGGCCCCGAATCACACCCCCGAGCGTGGCCCCGAATCACACCCTGAGTGCGGCGTCGAGTCGAACCCCCGAACGCGGGCCTCGGAGCGTAGCGAGTGGGCCGGTCAGCCGGCTCGCTCGCGGGGTGGCTGGGTGTTCCAGCGGCGCACGGCGCGGCGCAGGGCGCGCGGATCGGAGTAGCCGAGGCGGGCGGCCAGCGCAGCCTGGGAGTGCGCGCGGCCGTTGCCGCGCGCGGCGGCCGCACGGGCCGAATCCAATTCGCGCCGCCAGGTCGTGCCCGCCTCTGCCAGGCGACGTTGCAGCGTGCGGTGCCCGACCGACAGACGGCGGGCCACCACCTCGAGGGAGACCTCGCCGGTCGGCAATATGTCCGCGAGCACCCGCTGCACCCGCTCCGGCCAGGACGGATCGTCCAGCAGCGGGGTCGGCGCCGCATCGGCGTGTCCGTGCACGATGGTGGCCAGCACGGGATCGGCTGTCCGCAGCGGTAGTTCGAGATCCCGAGTCCGCAACGTCATGCTGTCGGCGGACGCGCCGAACTCGATGCGGTCGGTGCCGAACGCCGCCACGAACGGACCCGCCCGCCGCGGCGCGGGCTGACTCAACGTGACCCGGGCCGGAACGACATCCACACCGGTGGTCTGCCGAATCCGCCCCAGCGTGGTCGCGTACGCGGCCTGCACCGTCAGCTCGGCCCCGCGCCCCTCCCCCTCGACGAGCTCCAGCACCGTGGTCCGCTCCCCGTCCCGATCCGAATCCGCCTCCCGATAGCGATGATTGGTGGCCATCGCCGCCGGACTCCGCCGAATCGCGGCCAGCCCGTCCGCAACGGTGGGCGCGGTGGAGAACAGATAATCGAACACCCCCAACTGCCCCAGCCGATAGTCGCGGGCCAAGGCCACCCCCACCGCCGGATCCCCGCGATGGAACTCCGCCCGCTCCCACAACCTCAGATACAACCCACTCGACACCATCCCGTGCTCACTCCCGAGCAGCGCCTCCCCGATCCCGCACTCCCCCAGCACCACCCGCGCATCGACAGCACTCCCCGCCTGTCTCAGCACACACCGGGCCAGGATCGCGCTGTACGCAGTCCCCGAATCGGCCACCCCGCCATCGTAATCCGCACCCCCGACACCCCCGCGCGCCGCGATGTCCGGGCCGGCGCATACGCCGACGATCGCCGAGCGGTTCCGGCGCAGGCCGCGCTCACCGATCCCCGCGCACGGGCAGCGCACACCGCCGATGCGGGCAGCTCAGATGGTCTGAGCGGCGTGGGCGTCGACCAGGGCGCGGAGGAAGGCGGGCGGGACTTCGGGCCAGTCGGGGTGCCAGCGGCCGGCGAGCCGGTCGGCGTGGAGGGCGGCGAGGGTGGCCACGACGAGCGGGCCGCCGTCGAGGATGTAGCGGACCGAGCCGTGTTCGGCGCATTGGGCGGTGACGGTGGCGAGCAGGGCCTTGGCGGCGTCGAGGTGGCCGGTGGCGGCCAGGCAGGCGATGTGGAGGCGGCGGGCCTTGAGGAGGGCGCGGGGGCGGTGGGCGGATTCGAGGCGGTCGATCCACTCCTGCGACCAGGCGCGGGCGAGTTCGAGACTGTCGGGGGTGGCTTCGGCCAGCAGCAGGCGGATGGCGGTGAATTCCTCGTAGAGGGCGGTGAATTCGTCGATCGTGTCGGTCGGGACGCGGCGGTCGGCGTAGGCGACGACGGGGACCGGGCCGAATTCGGGGTGCGGGGGCAGGCCCAGGCGCAGCCGCTCGTTCTCCACCTCTGCGCGCAAGCGGGGCAGCGACATCGAGATCGCCACGCGCGCACCCTCGTTCAGGCGGCGGATAGCGGCGGCGCGGTCGCCGAGCAGGGCCTTGACCCGCGCGCCGACCACGTAGCGGGCGAGCTTGAAATCGACGGTGCCCGCGTCGGGGCCGAGCTTGTAGCCGTCGTCGAGCAGGCGTTCCGCCTCGACGAGTTCGCCGCGCTCGTAGAGCAGTTCGCCCAGCAGCGAGCCGGCCAGCCGCGCGCCGTAGGAGTGGCTGCCGCCGGACTGCTTCGCGATCTTGAGCGCACTGCGGAAGTACTGCTCGGCGCGCGGGATGTCGACCTGCAGGCTGGCGGCCAGGCCGAGGAAGCACAAACCGTGGATGTTGTTGTAGACGCCCCGATTCCGGCGCATGTACGGGGCCGACCACTCGTGCACCCGCATCGCCTCGTCGAAGTCGTAGCGGTAGCCCGCCGCGAGACTGGCCACATTCGCGCCGATGGCCACCACATACGGCGAGAGCTCGTCGGCCAGCGCGAAACACGGTGCGAGCAGGTCCTCCACACCGGTCAGCACATCGGCGCGGCAGCTGACGACCGCGTGCACCACACCTGCCTCGGCGCGCAGCCGATCCCGCGTCGCCGCCTCGATGCCCTCGCTCTCCAAGGTCGACTCCGCCAGCGCCAGCGCGCGTTCGGCCGGACCGGCACGATGCAGCAGGATGTTCGCCCACGCCAGATCGAGCTGCAGCCGCGGATGGGTTTCGATCACCGCGGGCGGCAGCTTGTTGACCAGGCCGATGAGGCTGGCCATCTGCCCGTACTCGAGCAGCGACATGCCGTCACGTTCCACGATTTCCACGGCGCGGCGCTCGTCACCGGCCAGCAGCGCGTGATCGACGGCCTCGCTGACGTGGCGGTGCTCGGCGAACCACTCGGAGGCCGTGCGGTGCAGGTCGTCGATCTCCTCGGGCCGGGCGTGCTCGAGGCGCTGGCGCAGGAAATCCTGGAACAGCTGGTGGTATTGGAACCACTGGCCGCCGTCGAGGCGGCGCAGGAACAGGTCCTGCTGTTCGATCTGCTCGAGCAGCGCCTGCCCGTCGGGGACGCCGGTGAGCGCGGAAGCCAGTTCGCCGCAGGTGCGTTCGGTGATCGAGGTCGCCACCATGAAGTCGAGCACGCCGGGTTCGAGGGTCTCGAGCACGTTCTCGGCCAGGAATTCGCCGATGGCGTGATGGCGGCCGGTGAGCCGGCCGATCAGCATGCCGGGATCCTCGCTGCCGCGCATGGACAGCGCCGCCAGCTGCAGGGCCGCCGCCCAGCCGCCGGTGGATTCGGTGAGATCCTCGACATCGCCGCGGTCCAGGTCCAGTCCGCCCAGTTCGACCAGCAGCGCGTACGCCTCGTCGGCGTCGAAACGCAGTGCGGCGGTGTCGATCTCCACTAGGTCGCCGCGGGCGCGCATGGAGCTCATGGGCAGGCCGGTCTGGCGGCGGCTGGTCACCACCAGGTGCAGGGCGGGGCTGCAGCTCTCCAGCAGGAAGCGCAGCGCGGCCTGGGTGGTGGCATCGGCGACCCGGTGCCAGTCGTCGATGACGACCGTCAATTGCTCTGCGCGGCGGTCGATGTCGTTGATCAGCGAGGTCAGCACGAACCGGCCCGCCTCGTCGCCGTGTTCCTCGAGCAGCTCGCCGAGCTCGCGGGCCAGGGCGGGCCGGACCGCGCGAATGGCCTCGATCAGGTGGGCGAGGAACCACACCACATTGTCGTCGTCGCTGTCGACGGTCAGCCACGCCACCGAGCCGCCCGCCGCGGTGACCGCGCCGCACCATTGCGCGGCCAGGGTGGTCTTGCCGAAACCGGTGGGGCCGTGGATGACCGCGAGCCGGCGGTCGCTGGCCGAGCGCAGGGCGTCGAGCAGGCGGGAGCGGTCGACCAGCGCGCGAGTGAGGGTGGGTGGGCGCAGCCGGGTCGCGGGGACCGGTGGCGTCGCGGTGGTGGTGCGCCGGCGGCGACCCGAAGTCGGTGTGCTGACGGCGAATCCCGGCGTGGTGCGTCCCGGGCCGGACGCGATGCCGTCGGACTGCACGTCGGGTTCGGCGGCGGGCAGCGGGACCGCCATCTCGTCGGGAGCGAGCCCGTGCCGCCCCTGGATCTCGCGCAGCGCCGTCCCGAATTCCGCCGCCGATACCGGCCGGTCGCCTCGTTCGCGGGCCATGGCGGCTTCGATCACCTCGGTCAGATCCGGCGGCAGCCCCGCATCCCCCAGATCCGGCATGGGCTGCTTGGTGATCCGCACGAACTGCGCCACCAGCTGCTCCCCGCTGCGCCGCTCGAACACCGCATGCCCGGTCCCCGCGCAGAACAGCGTGGCCGCCAGCCCGTAGATATCGGCCGTCACATCCGGGGCCTGGCCCTGCAGCACTTCGGGGGCGGTGTAGGCGGGCGACCCGGTCACGGTCCCCGCGGCCGTCTCGAAACCCCCTGCGAGCCGGGCGATCCCGAAATCGGCCAGCTGCGGCTCCCCGTACTCGGTCAACAGGATGTTGCCCGGCTTCACATCCCGATGCAGCAGCTCCCGCCGATGCGCCGTCTCCAGCGCACCCGACAGCTTCACCCCGACGTGCAACAGCTCCTGCCACCCGATCGGCCCGCGCCGCTGAATCCGCGCGTCCAGGGACCCCTGCGCGTGATACGGCATCACAATGAACGGCCGCCCCGCATCGGTGGACCCCACCTCGAACACCGGCACGATGTTCGGATGCCCGCTCAGCTTCCCCATGGCGAGCTGCTCGCGCACGAACCGCTCCAGCGCCTCCGACTCCAGATCGGCCGTGAGCACCTTGATGGCGACGGTCCGCTCGAGGCTCGGCTGGAAGGCCCGGTACACCACCCCGAAGCCCCCGCGCCCGATCTCGACCGCCGCCCCGAACCCGGCAGCCTCCAGCTCCGCCGCGAACCCTACGGTCACATCGCGGCGCGTAGAAAACGGATCGACATGCGCCACAGCGACCCCGATACGAGAAACGAGCCAGTCATCCCGAGCATAAGCCGCGCACCGCGTCCGTGCGCGGGAGTCGAACACGACCACCGATCTTCGCGCCCGCCTCACCGCAGCCGGAAGAACTCCTCGGAGCCGGGGTCGAGGGGATAGAAGAGTTCTATGCGCAGCTCTTCGAGGGTGATGTCGTTGGCGGCGTCGAAGCAGGCGGCGAGCAGGCCCATGCGAATCAGCCGATCGCCGATGCGGAAGGCGGGACAGGCGACGAGGTCGGCCTCATCGCGAGTGGGGGCCGGAAGGGTCGCGAGCAGGGTGTCGAGACGCGCGATGAGCCCGGGCAGCCGTTCGTCGAGCGGCGCACGGGCGAGCTGACCGCGCAGCCGCGCCCGGGCGGCCCAGGCGACTTCCCGCCAGTCGGTATCGGAGGTGGCGCTGTCGGCGACGTAGCGGTCGATCATATTGGTACCCACCGGATCCTGACCGAACAGCGCCTTGCAGCCGCGATTGGCCGCCACCACCGTGCCGTACGCGTCCACGACCAGCGCCGGAAACGGTTCGTGCGCCCGCAACAGCCGATCGACCGCGGTGGTGAACGGATGCCATCGCGGATCGTGCACCGGCACATCGGGATACACCGGCGCGAACCCCGCCGCCTGCAACAACAGATTCCGGTCCACCAACCCCAGGTCCAGCGCATCGATCACCCGCAGCACCAGGTCCCGCTCGGGGTTGGAGCGCCCGCTCTCGATCAGTGACAACTGCCGCGCCGCGAGCCCCACCCGCCCGGCCAACTCCGCCTGACTGACATGCCGGATCCGCCGCCACTGCCGCAGCCTCTCCCCGAACGAGCCATCCGGGACCCCCGCAATCGATCCCATGCCGCCCCACCTTGCCAGACCCCATCCCCCGGTGCCGGACACTCGGTGAATTGCTGAGCCGCCGAGGGGTTTTCCAGTATCACCACGGGTCTCCCCCGAGAGGTCCATGGGGTAGCCCATGAATCACTTCCCGGCGGCGGGGTCGTAGCGCTCGTCCACACGGAAGATCACCCGTAACGAAGTTTTGAGAATGTGCGCGATCCGCTGTCCCCTCGCCGGCGGCGAAGGATCATTGGAGGCGATCGGTCCGCGACCGGTCGGTCGGAGTACGGGGGTCCGTCATGTCGGCAGTCGGGGATCAGCGATTGTGGTGTCCGCTGGGAAGTTCGGTGCATCCGATGGTCGAGGCCATCGAGGCGGACAGCATCGGGTGGCTGGCGGGGCACTCGGTCATGTCGGCGGAGCGGTTGACGCGGTTTCGGGCCGGGGCGCCGGGCGCTCTGGGGTCGTACACCTATCCGCGGGGGACCCGGGCGGGGACGCAGCTGGCGTCGGACTTCATCACGTGGCTGTTCGCGTTCGACGATCTGTACTGCGACGGGAATCGGCTGGGCAGCGATCCGGTCGGGTTCAGCGCGGTGATCGGGGATCTGATCCAAGTGCTCGAGGCGCCGAGATCGGTGAGCTCCGGCGAATTTCCGATCATGCGGGCCCTGCGGGATCTGCACGAGCGGGTCGCGGCGATGGGGTCGGCGGTACAGCGGCAGCGGTGGGTGGCCGACACCGAGCGGTATCTGCTGGCCAAGCTGTGGGAAGCGGGACGGCGGCAAGCGCGGTCACTGCCACCGCTGAACTCGTACACGCACATGCGCAGGCTCGGCGGAGCGAACGTCGCCTGTCTCATGCTGACCGATGTGAGCCTGGGCCGTGAGGTTCCGGCCGAGATCATGTGCGCACGACCGATGACCGAATTGCTGCAGGCCGCGGCCGATCTCGCCGATCTCGACAACGACCTGCTCTCCTATGCGCGGGAGAGCGGGCCCGAGGAGGAGTTCCCGATCAACGGGGTGACCGCGGCCGTGCTGCACGGGGCTCCCGATCTCGCCGCCGCCACGCGGGCGGTGGTGGAATTCCGGAATGCCCGCATGCGGACGCTGCTGGAGCTCTCGGAGTACTTCGCCGAACCGGCCGAGAGTGCCGCGGCCGATTTCAGCCGCGGAGTATGCGACTGGGTGAGCGGTCACATCGGGTGGATCGTGAAATCCGGTCGCTACTCGCGGCTTCCGGCCTGAGGCATCGCCGCGTTCACCCGCATGCGCAGTCGCCGCGGCTGCAAGGTCGCGGATCGGGCGGGCCGGGGATCGCTGCCGGGCGCGGTGCGCAGTCGCCAGCGGGCAGCGATGGTGGCCAGCGCCAGGGTCATCTCGGTCATGGCGAAGTCCTCACCGACGCATTTGCGTGCTCCGTCGGCGAAGGCCAGGAATCCCGTGCGCGCAGACGGTTTCGCGGTGAGCCACCGGTCCGGGTCGAACCGCTCGGGATCGGGATACAGATCCGCGCGATGCTGAATCGTGAAGGCGCTGTACAACACCGTGGTGCCCGCGGTCAGCGATCGGCCACCGAGTTCGGTGTCCTCGCCGACGGTCCGGGTGACGAACCAGACCGGTGGGCGCAGGCGCAGCGTCTCGGTGAGGACGCGGGCGGTGAGCGGGAGCCGGGAAAGATCTTCGTAGCGTGCGGGTCTGCCCGCCAGGACGGTCTCGGCCTCGGCGTACAGCCGGTCCGCGATCGCGGGGTGGGCATCGAGCAGCGCCAGCGCCCAGACCAGCGCCGTGGCCGTGGTCTCGGTGCCCGCGACGAAGAAGGTGATGACGTGATCGCTGATCTCGAGATCACTCAACCGCTCCCCGCCGCCGTCGTGTGCGGCGATCAGCGCGGCGAGCAGATCCGTGCCGCCGCCCTCGGCGCGCCGGGTCGCGATGATCTCGGCCAGTGCCGCACGCAGATTCGTGATCGCCCGCACGTAGGCGCGGTTCCCCGGGGTCGGCAACCGCAGCAGCGCCGTCGGCACCAGCGCGCGCAGCATCATCGCCGCCACGACACGGTCGACATCGCTCAGCATCCGCCGCTGAACGGGCCCCGGCACCGTGTGCCCGAACAGCGTGGCCGCCGTGACCGCCGAGGTGAGCGCGTGCATCTGCGCCTTCACATCGAGCACCTCACCGTCGCACCAGGATTCGACGACCGCGGCGATCCGCTCGCTCATGATCGACGCGTACTCGACGGTCCGCGCGGAATGGAACAACGGCTGCACCAGCCGCCGCGGCCTCCGATGCACCGCATACGGGCAGGTCACCAGCCCGTCACCGAGCATCTCCCGAACCCGATCCAGCAACGGCCCGCCCTTGTCGAAAACCCGATCGCGCCGCAACAGCTCCCGCGTCAACTCCGCATCGCACACCGCGACCGCACTCACCGGCCCGAGCCCGACCCGCACCAGATCACCGTGGGCGGGAAGCGATCTCAGAAATTCGAGTGGATCGCGAAGCAGCGACACCATGTGCCCCAGCACGGGTAACCGATGCGGCGCGACAGCGATCGATCCCATCGGACAACCTTGCCAGAGCGCACGATTCACCACGCCGAACACCGCGAATCGCCAGGTCCGATCCATTACCATCGCGGCACTGAAACACATACGTTTCACAGACTTGCCGATACGCAGACCCAGGGGCCGACAATGGCATTCACCACTCGCACACTGGCACTCGCCGCTCTCGCGGCCACCGCCGCCGCCATCGCCACCACCACCGCCGCCGCGGACACCACCGCCGACGGCATCACCGTCAGCGGGTCCAACTATCACGTCGGCTGCACCTATACGTTGTCAGGCCCGTCCGACCTCTACGGCTTCACCGACACGGCCGACCAGAACAGCGTCAGCCGACTCAACTCGTCGGGCACGTTCCTCGGAAGCGCCACCGCATCCGCAACGGGAAGAGCCACCGCGAATTGGACGCCCACGGTCGTCGGCACCCACCAGATCTACGGCGACTACATGCAAGGCTTCCCCATGCTCAACGACAGCGCCGGCCACTACGGCCCGGTCACCGTCCAGGTCACCGCCCCCACCACCCCAGCCTCCTGCTGAGCCGGAATTCGCTTCGCAGCCGCCCGTTCGCCGGAGGCTTCAGCCCTCTGCGGCGAGTTGGCCGCAGGCGGCGGCGATCTCCTGGCCGCGGGTGTCGCGGACGGTGCAGGTGACGCCCTGGGCCTGGACGCGGCGGACGAATTCGTCCTGGACGGGCTTGGGGCTGGCGTCCCATTTGCTGCCCGGGGTCGGGTTGAGGGGGATCAGGTTGACGTGGACCAGGGGGCCCAGGGCCTTGTGGAGTTTCTTGCCGAGCATATCGGCGCGCCAGCCGTGGTCGTTGATGTCGCGGATCAACGCGTACTCGATGGAGACTCGGCGGCCGGACTTGTCGGCGTAATAGCGGGCGGCGTCGAGGACTTCGGCGACGGGCCAGCGATTGTTGACCGGTACCAAGGTGTCTCGGAGTTCGTCGTCCGGAGTGTGCAGGGAGACCGCGAGCCGCACCGACATGTCCTCGTCGGCCAGTTTGCGGATGGCGGGGGCCAAACCGACGGTGGAGACGGTGACCGAGCGCTGGGAGATGCCGAAACCCTCCGGGGACGGAGAAGTGATGCGGCGCACCGCGTTCACCACGCGCTTGTAGTTCGCCAGCGGCTCGCCCATGCCCATGAAGACGATGTTGGACAGGCGGCCCGGACCACCGGCCACCTCGCCGTCGCGCAGGGCGGCCGCGGCGGCGCGGACCTGGTCGACGATCTCGGCGGTGGACAGATTGCGGTTCAGACCACCCTGGCCGGTGGCGCAGAACGGGCAGGCCATGCCGCAACCCGCCTGGGAGGAGATGCACAGCGTGTTGCGGTCGGGGTAACGCATCAACACCGATTCGAGCAGCGTCCCGTCATTGGCCCGCCACAGCGACTTCCGGGTGGTGCCGTCGTCGCATTCGATGTGGCGGATCTCGGTGAGCAGCGTCGGGAACAGCGCCTCGGCGACCTTGGCGCGCATGGCCTCGGGCAGGTCGGTCATCTGTTCCGGATCGGCCACCAACCGGCCGTAGTACTGCCGCGCGATCTGGTCGGCGCGGAACTTGGGCAGCCCGAGCTCCTCGACCACCGCCTTGCGCTCCTGCGAATCGAGGTCGGCGAGATGCCGCGGCGGCATGCCGCGACGCGGGGCATCGAAAACGAGGGGCAAGGGGGTAGTCATAACCCGTCCAGTGTACGTACCGGCGTTTTCCCGGTTACGGCCGGATTCCGGGCCGCGGCGGTACCCTCACCCCGTGACCGAACCGGATCCGCAGTTGGACGAGCTCGCGGAGCAGCGGGCCATGCTGCGCGCGATGTACGCGGAGTTCGACGTCGTCGACGAGTTCGCCGGCGTGAACCAGCAGCTGGACCGGCTCATCGCCGGGCTCGACGACATCGGCCGGGAACTCGACGCCGCGCTGGCCAGGCTCGACGACGCGGAACAGGCCGACGACCCGATATCCGAGCTTCCGTCATAGCGATCGGCAATGATCGAGCTATGACTACCGCCGTGCCAGCTTCGGGAGCGGACCCGACCCCGAGCCAAGGCAGTTCCAAGCACAAGGGTCAGGGCGCGCTCAAGACTCGCGCCGGTTATGCCTGGGTCGGCCTGGTCATCGCGGCCTTGCTCGGGATTGCGGTGCTGGTCTTCATCCTGCAGAACCTCGAGCAGGTCAACGTCACCGCATTCGCCTGGGACTGGAATCTCCCCCTGGGCGTGCTGGTCCTGCTGTCGGTGATCGCGGGCGCGCTGTTCACCGCCCTCATCGGCGGCTACCGCATCCTGCAATTGCGGCGCGCCGCCAAGAAAGCGAAGTAATCGGGAGGACCGAGGGATACCGGAGGCAAGGCCCCCCGACCGTCATTGTCAGAGCAGCGCGGTCAGCACGAGCCAGGCCACGAACGCGGACGGCAGCATGGAGTCCAGTCGATCCATGATGCCGCCGTGTCCGGGCAGCAGGGTGCCCATGTCCTTGATGCCGAGCTCGCGTTTGATCTGGGATTCGATCAGGTCGCCGCTGGTGGCCACGAGCACCAGGCCCACGCCGAGCAGCACGCCGATCATCGAATTCGCCTGCAGCAGCAGCGTCACCGTCAGCAGACCGCCGATCACACAGAACACCAGCGAACCGCCGAAGCCCTCCCAGGACTTCTTCGGGCTGATGTGCGGCACCATCGGATGCTTGCCGAACAGCACACCGGCGACATACCCGCCGACATCGGAGCAGACCACCAGGATCATGAAGGTCAGCACCCGCAGGTTGCCCTTGTCCTCGGACAGCATGAGCACCGCGAACGCGGCCAGCAGCGGAATCCAGGTCAGGGTGAACACCGAGATCGCGGTGTCGCGCAGGTAGTTTCGCGGTGTGGCCCGCAGTCCGTGGTCGAACAGCCGCCACACCATGAGCGTCAGCGCCGTCGCCCCGAACGCGCCCAGCACGCCCTGCGGCCCGACCGGCCAGGCCAGCCAGACCACCGCCTGACCGCCGAGCAGCAGCGGAATCCGCGGCACCAGCACATCGGCCTCGCGCAGCCGCTTGGTCACCTCCCAGGTGGCCACCGCGACCGCCACCGCGATCACGCCGACGAGCACCTTGGGCGCCCACAGCAGAATCGCGATGAGGGACAACCCCAGCCCGAATCCGACCGCCAGCGCGGCCGGCAGATTGCGGCCCGCCTTCGACGCGGGCTGCTTGTCCACCGGCTTGTCGCCCTCGGACCCGCCGGCATGGTTCGGTTCGACCGAACCATTGCCGGGCACCGCCGCGTTCGTGCCCGCCGAAGCGGCCGTCGGCGCGATGGCGTCCTCCGGCACCTCGCCGGTGGCGGCAGTCTCTTCGGCCACGATTGTCCCGTCGCTCAACTTGTCGTCCGTTCGTCCCTACCCCCGGCCGCAGCCCGGCCGTCCCGGTGCTGCACTAGACCTCGAGCAGTTCGCTTTCCTTGTGCTTCACCAGCTCGTCGATCTGTGCCACGTACTTGTCGGTGGTCTTCTGCAGTTCCTTCTCGGCGCGGCCGACCTCGTCCTCGCCGGCCTCGCCGTCCTTCTGGATGCGGCCCAGCTCGTCCATGGCCTTGCGGCGCACATTGCGGATGGCGACCTTGGCGTCCTCACCCTTGGACTTGGCCTGCTTCACCATCTCCCGGCGCCGCTCCTCGGTGAGCTGCGGGATCGAGATGCGGATGATGTCACCGTTGTTGGTGGGGTTCACCCCGAGATCCGAGTTGCGGATCGCGGTCTCGATGGGGCCCATCTGCGCCTGCTCGTACGGCTTGATGATGACCATGCGCGGCTCGGGCACGGTGATCGAGGAGATCTGGGTGATCGGCGTCATCGAGCCGTAGTACTCGACCACGATCCGCGAGAACATGCCCGGATTCGCGCGACCGGTCCGGATGGAACCCAGGTCGTCCTTCACCACCGAGACGGCCTTCTCGAACTTTTCCTCGGCGTCGAAGAGCGCTTCTTCAATCACGGCGTTTCCTCCACTGCGTCATGGTTCTTGTCGTCGGTCACAACCGGTCCTTGTCCACGGTCACGACCTGACCAGGGTGCCGATCTTCTCACCGGCGACAGCGCGGGCGATATTTCCCTTGGTCAACAAATTGAACACCAGCATCGGCATCTGGTTGTCCATACACAGGCTGAAGGCGGTGGCATCGGCGACCTTGAGGCCGCGCTCCAGCGCTTCCTTGTGGGTGATCTCGGTGAACATGGTGGCGTCGGGATCCTCCTTGGGATCCGCGGTGTAGACGCCGTCCACGGCCTTGGCCATGAGCACCACCTCGGCGCCGATCTCCAGCGCGCGCTGCGCGGCGGTGGTGTCGGTCGAGAAGTAGGGCATGCCCATCCCTGCGCCGAAGATCACGACGCGGCCCTTCTCCAGGTGCCGCTTGGCGCGCAGCGGCAGATACGGTTCGGCGACCTGGCCCATGGTGATGGCGGTCTGCACCCGGGTGTCGATGCCCTGCTTCTGCAGGAAGTCCTGCAGCGCAAGGGAATTCATGACGGTGCCGAGCATGCCCATGTAGTCCGAGCGGGCCCGCTCCATGCCGCGCTCCTCGAGCTCGGCGCCACGGAAGAAGTTGCCGCCGCCGATGACGACCGCGACCTGGACGCCTTCGGAGACGACCTCCGCGATCTGCTCGGCGACCATCTGCACCACATCGGGATCGAGACCCACCCGGCCACCGCCGAACATCTCGCCACCCAGCTTGAGGAGCACTCGGCGATAGCCCTTGCGATCGGGGGCGGTATCCGGGTCCGTCATCGGTCTCCTTGTCTTCGCGGTCGAGCGTGCGCAGGCACATGAAAAGACCATCCCGGCCGACGAATTGCACGGGACGGCAACAAAGCTTCATCTATCCTGCCTCACGCACGGTCACGACGGTGAGCCGACCCTCGATACCGCCTACCGATTCGTGACAATTCGACTGAACAGTCTGTAGATCATTCCGCCGCCAGCACCGCGGCGATTCGCTCCGCCGCCACCGGCGTGGCGGGGACCTGCACCACCATGAGCAGCAACGGATTCTCGACCGGGCGCACCTGGAACACCTCCAGTTCCACCAGGCCCGCCGCCGGATGCCATACCCCGATGGTGGCCGGACGAAACCGGCGCACCGGGTATTCCGACCACCAGCGCCGGAATTCCGGACTCTCCTCGATCAACGCGGCCACCAGCTCGGTCAGGCGCGGATCGCTCGGGCGGCGGCCCAGCGCATCACGCAATTGGCTCAGCACCGCCAGCGCCGCGCCCTCCCAGTGCGCCATGCGCATGCGATTCGTCTTGTCGGTGAACATCATCCAGAGCAGATTGCGCCGCCCCGGCGGCAGCTCCAGCGGGTCGTCGCGGATCCGCACGTAGGCCCGATTCCACACCAGGTAGTCGAAGTCCTCGCCGTAGATGCTGGCCGGATTGGGCATGACGGCGTCCACGAGCCGCTGCAGGCGGGCGCGGTCGGCGGCACCGCGATGGTCCTCGGGTTCGGCAAGCCCCGCCAGGAAACGCAAGTGGCGATGCTGGTCCGCGTCCAATCGCAGCGTGCGGGCCAGCGCGTCGATGACCTGGCGACTGGCGTCCACCTCACGGCCCTGCTCGAGCCAGGTGTACCAGGTCAGGCCCACCCCCGACAGCTCGGCGACCTCCTCGCGCCGCAGGCCGGGCGTGCGGCGGCGCGCCGGATCCCCGTAGGGCACCAAACCCACGTCCCGCGGCTGCAATCGGGCCCGCCGCGCGCGCAGGAACTCGCCCAGCTGCTGGTGCCGGGTCGGCGAGGAGCCCTCTCGCGGAGCAGAAGTGCCATTGCCGCTTACCATTTCGGCGTCTCCCTGTACAGATGCCTGCCTAGCAGTATGGCCACCAGGACAGGGTCGCGCCCGGCTTCCTACCGTCGAAACCAGACCGACAGGGCAGGAGCCGACTATGAACGCGGAACACGGACCGATACTGGTCATCGGCGCAACCGGACGGCAAGGCAGCGCCACGGTGACGGCATTGCTCGAAAAGGGCTGGCCGGTCAAGGCTTTCGTACGAGATCCGGAGGCGCCCAAGGCCCGCGCACTGCGCGACGCCGGTGCCGAGCTGACGGTGGGCGACCTCGACGACGAGGATTCCCTGCGCACGGCAATGGACGGCGTGCACGGCATCTTCCTCATGCTGACCATGATGGACGGCGTCCACATCAGCCTCGAGGCCGTCGCGGCCGAGGAGCGGCGCGGCAAGGCGGTCGCCGACCTGGCCGCCAAAGCCGGTGTCGCGCATCTGGTCTACAGCTCGCTCAACGGGGTCGGCATGGGCTCGGGCATCGAGTACTACGACGCCAAGGAGCACATCGAGGACCACATCCGCGCCCTCGGCCTGCCCGCCACCATGCTGCGTCCGGTGTCGTTCATGGACAACTTCGCCACCTACAGCAAGCCGACCCGCGACGGCGACAACCTGGTGCTGGCCCTGGCGGTGCCGCCGGACGCGCCGATGCCGCTCATCGCCATCGAGGACATCGGCCGCTACGCCGCGCTGGTCTTCGACCGGCCCGCGGAGTACATCGGCCGCGTCGTCGGACTGGCCGGCGACATCCTCACGCCCCGGCAGATCGCCGAAACCCTCGCCCGCGCGGCCGGATTGACCCCGCGCGTGGTCCAGGTCCCGGTCGAGCAGATCCGCGCCTTCGACGAGCAGGTGGGCAAGATGTTCGCCTTCTTCAACACCCACCCCACCCCCGCCGCCGACGTCCCCGCCCTGCGCGCGGCCCTGCCCGAGCTGATGACGCTCGAGGACTGGGTGCGTCACACCGACTGGAAACTCTGAGGAGCACACCATGACCGACGGACTCCTGGCCGCCGACGGCCTACTGCTGCCACCCGGCGTGGGCGAGCCGGTCCAGCCCGGCATGACCATGAAACTCGGCGCCGACCGCTCCGACGCCTGGTCGGCCTTCGAAGCCGAGGTCCCACCGGGTTTCGACGTCGGCGCGCACTGGCACGGCCACGCCGAGGAAATCTTCTACGTCGTCGAGGGCGAACTGAACCTCCTCGCCTTCCACCCGCAAGCCAAGGCCATCGGCGACTGGCTGACCTGGGAAGCCGAGGACGGCACCACCGTCTACCGCGGCGGCCCCGGCTCCTTCATGTACGTCCCCACAGGCTGCCCCCACGCCTTCTACAACCCCGGAACCACCACGGCCAAAATGCTTTTCCTGGTCACCCCCTCCGGTCACGAGAAGTACCTGGCCGAACTGAGCGAACTCCTGCTCTCCGGCGAGGCCACCCCCGACCTCATCGCGGAGGTCCGCCTCAAGCACGACATCCACCAGCTGACGCCGCTGCAGAATCGCCCGGTGGACTGAGCGACAGCCCGATCGGCAACTCGGTGGCTTCCGATGCATCCGATCGCTGCCCCGGTAACTCGGGGCAGCGATTCAACTTGAAACACGAAGATTTCAAATACGATCCGCACTCATGACCTCGAAAACCTGGGTGCTCCGAACAGGATTCGCCGTCGTCGCCTTCGCAGCTGCGCTCGCCGCCGCGGGCCCGGCCACCGCCGGCATTCCCCTCGGTCCGTCCTCGTCGGCCGCGGACCCGGTCTACCTCGACAACGAGCCGGTACAAGCCAGTCCGCTCGCCGTCTTCCTCGGTTGGGCACTGGGCTCGGCGTCTCGCGCTACCGCCGCGCCGATCCCGAACACCGGGTCCTTCGGGGGGACCGGGTCCGCGAACCCGCTGCTGCCACCCGGCACCTGACTCGGAGCCGGTCCCGGTTCCAGCAACTGTGAACTGGGAATCGGCGGCACGTGCTACGACCCCAACGGACCCCACTGACCGAAGCGACACCACCTGCCCGGGCGGGGCAAAGAGAAGGCCCCTCGCGCATCGGAAACCGATGGGCGAGGGGCCTTTTCGTGTATGTCAGGCGATTACGCCTGGCCGACCTCGAAGCGGGCGAAGCGGGTGATGGTGACACCGGCCTCGTCCAGCAGGGCCTTGACGGTCTTCTTGGAGTCGGTGACCGAGGCCTGCTCGAGCAGCACGACGTCCTTGTAGAAGCCGTTGACGCGGCCTTCGACGATCTTCGGCAGCGCGGCCTCCGGCTTGCCCTCTTCCTTGGCGGTCGCCTCGGCGATCTCGCGCTCCTTGGCGACGAGCTCGGCCGGGACGTCCTCGCGGGTGAGGTACTTGGCCTTGAGGGCGGCGACCTGCATGCCGGCGGCGCGGGCGGCCTCGGCGTTGTCACCGGTGTACTCGATCAGCACGCCGACGGACGGCGGCAGGTCGGTGGCACGCTTGTGCAGGTAGACGGTGGTCTGGCCGTCGAACACGGCGACGCGGCGCAGCTCGAGCTTCTCGCCGATCTTGGCGGCCAGCTCCTGCAGCACCTGATCGGCGGTCTTGCCGTCGACCTCGACCGCCTTCAGGGCGTCCAGGTCGGCCGGGCGAGCCTTGGCGGCCGCCGCGACGATCGCGTTCGCGACGTCCTGGAACTCCTGGTTCTTGGCCACGAAGTCGGTCTCGGAGTTGATCTCGACCAGGACGCCGTCCTGCGAGACGACCAAGCCCTCGGCGGTAGCGCGCTCAGCGCGCTTGCCGACATCCTTGGCGCCCTTGATGCGCAGGAACTCGACGGCCTTGTCGAAGTCGCCCGCGTTCTCCTCGAGCGCCTTCTTGCAGTCCATCATGCCGGAGCCGGTGAGCTCGCGGAGCCGCTTCACATCGGCGGCGGTGTAGTTCGCCATCTCGGGCGAGCCTCCCTTTGTGAGTGAAAGTCTGTGGTGGTCAACCTTGCCGACCGTTTTCGTACGAGAACGGTCGGCAAGGTGAACAGATGCCTCGCGGCGGGTGGATCAGAAGTCGGCCGGGGTCTTGGTGGCCGGGTCTTCCTTCAGCTCCGCCTCGGCAGCGGTCTCCGGGGCAGCCTCGGCGGCGGGGGCAGCCTGAGCCAGCAGCTCCTGCTCCCACTCGGCCAGGGGCTCGCCGGCGCCGGCCTCGGGCTTCGAGTCACCGGCGGCACGCGAGGCACGAGCCTGCACGCCCTCGGCGACGGCCGACGCCACGACCTTGGTCAGCAGCGCGGCGGAACGGATCGCGTCGTCGTTGCCCGGGATCGGGTAGTCGACCAGGTCGGGATCGCAGTTGGTGTCCAGGATCGCGATGACCGGGATGTTCAGCTTGCGAGCCTCGCCGACGGCGATGTGCTCCTTGTTGGTGTCGACAACCCAGATGGCCGAGGGAACCTTGGCCATGTCCCGGATGCCGCCCAGGGTGCGCTCCAGCTTGTTCTTCTCACGCGTCAGCATGAGGATTTCCTTCTTGGTGCGACCCTCGAAACCGCCGGTCTGCTCCATCGACTCCAGCTCCTTCAGGCGCTGCAGCCGCTTGTGGACGGTCGAGAAGTTGGTGAGCATGCCGCCCAGCCAGCGCTGGTTCACGTAGGGCATGCCGACGCGGGTCGCCTCGGAAGCGATCGACTCCTGGGCCTGCTTCTTGGTGCCGACGAAGAGGACGGTGCCGCCGTGGGCAACGGTCTCCTTGACGAACTCGTAGGCCTTGTCGATGTAGGTCAGCGTCTGCTGCAGGTCGATGATGTAGATGCCGTTGCGGTCGGTGAAGATGAACCGCTTCATCTTCGGGTTCCACCGGCGGGTCTGGTGACCGAAGTGCGCGCCGCTGTCGAGCAGCTGCTTCATTGTTACGACAGCCATGGCTCCGTAACTTCCTCTCGTTGCTGGTTGACACAGGAATCGGCGATTCCTGTCCTGGCGCCCACGGCCACCGGAACCCTCCGAAAAAGAATCAGGGGACCAGCCGGCGACACTCACTGTGGGCGCGCGAAGTCGGTTCGCATTCACGCAAACCGCTGGACCAGTTTACGCAGTGGTGGCCCCAGACCGAAATCGCCCCTGGCGGTCACCGATGAGCGGGTGCTGAGCCGCAGGTCAGCGGCCTATCGTGAGGTCATGCTCCGGACCTCGCGACTGACGCTTTCGCCACTGCGCGGCGGCGATCACGACGCGCTGCTGCGGCTGTGGCGGATGCCGGAAGTTCGCGAATTCCTCTTCGACGGGGAGGTGCTGTCGAGCGCGCAGGTCGCCGCGATCATCGCCGACTCCGAAAAGGATTTCGCCACCGAGAATTTCGGATTCTGGGGGCTGCGGGAGACCGGGGTGGACGAAATTCTGCTCGGCACGGCCGGTCTGCGACGGCTGGACGGCGGGCCGGAACTCGAGGTCGTCTACAGCCTCGATCCCGGGTACCGGGGTCGCGGGCTGGCGAGCGAGGCCGCCGCGGCGGTCGTGTCCTACGCCTTCGAGGTGCTCGGGCTCGACCGCGTGCTCGCCGAGATCGACGAGGGCAACACGGCCTCGATCGCGGTGGTCGAGCGACTGGGCATGCGCGCGTTCGAGACCGTTCCCGGCGTACTCGGACCGATGATCCATTACTTGCTCGAAAAGCCAGCGTCAGGTGTCGGTCATTGCGGCTAGCCTCTGGATGCGGGTTATGGCTCCCAACTCTCAGCGGCACCCTCGATGTCCCACCTGGTCAACGAATTTCGAGTCAGACGGGACTCTTCAGACACCAAGGAGCAATGTGTTCGGGCAACGACCCACCGGCAAGTTCCTCTATTGGTCGGACCGCGCGATCCAGACCGTGGCGAGCGAGAACGGCGTCGAGCTCCGCGGACGCCCATCCTGGAGTGTCAATGTCAACCTGAAGTTCCTCCAGTTCGGGACCAAGCCGCCCGAGAACCCCACCCGTGACCTGCTAGAGGAATCCAAGAGGCTCGAAGCCGCCATCCCCGCCGTCGCAGACTTCGATACCCCACCCCGGGCGCACTTCGCCAAAGGCTGCGACAGCGTTTCCTTCGCCAAGTTCGACAACCCCTACGCCAAGAACGAGGGCGCGCTCCTCCACGTCCGGACATACTCGCAATCGGGTCGCCGCGTGGATCTTTGCCTTTTCGGCAGCATGGACAATGTCCGCGGTTTCGCACCGTATGACAGTTTTCCGCACGGATGGACCTCCTCATCCGCCGCTCCGATCGGCGAACTCGTCACCAGCCGAGGAAAAGAGAACACAGCCCACTGGCTCAACGACAAGGACAAATGCATCGAGGCCTTGAAGGTTGCCCTCTACCAGGGATCCACCGGCAGAGACGAAGAGCACGAGGGCAGACCGGCGAGCCGCGGATTCACTGTCGGCCACGCAGACAGGTGCGAGTATTTCGCCGAGATATACGCCGATGTCCTCCTGGGCAAGGACGACAAGCGTCATGTTCACGACGAGCTGGCCCTGGCCGAGCGAATCATGATCGGCAGGCCGCTGTGGGTCCGGTCGCTCGCTCCCGGCTCGGTTGTGCGGTACGCCGAGGTTCGACGAAGAAAAGTCAGGCAGAAAGCCAACATTCTCCGCCGCGCCGGAATTATCGGAAATGCGGAACAGTTAGAACATCAACCCCAGCAAGGCCAGACGATGATCTGGTAATACCATCGCCGCCCGCTTCGTTCACCGACCGACGTAGCGGAATCGCGCTATCGGGTGAGTGGAGTTGGCACTATTCACAATTGATTGTGTCATACACACTCGCCGAAGTGGACGTGGCATGCCCTCATTCGAGCGGGCACGCTGATTCGCATGGGTCCGATCACGACGATTTCAGCCGTCCTGAGCACGATGTTCCTGGCCGCGCCGAGCCCGGTGGCGTCGGACGGCGATTTCGACTGGCCCCTACAGCCCCGTCCGTCGGTGGTTCGCCCCTTCGACAACCCCGAACACGACTGGCTCCCGGGCCATCGCGGCGTGGACCTGGCGGGCAGCGACGGCCAGACGGTGCTGGCGGCGGGCGACGGCGTGGTCGTGTTCGCCGGATCCGTGGCCGACAAGCCGGTCATCTCCATCGACCATCCCGGCGGCCTGCGCACCACCTACGAACCGGTCTCCCCCGCAATTCCGTTGGGCCGCCGTGTAACTCGCGGCACCCCCATCGGAACCCTGCGACCCGGCCACCCGCCCTGTTCCCCCTGCCTCCACTGGGGCGCACGCCGCGACCGTGAATACCTGGATCCGCTGGGACTCCTGCGGCACACTCCCGTGCGCCTCAAACCCCTGACCCCGGAACCACCGCACGGCTGAGAACCCACCTCGCACCGGAGACCCCCATGCCCGCATCACGAGACCACTCTCACGTCGCGTCCCCCGGCTCCCGGCGCGAGGATGAAGCCATGTCGCAACAGCCCGCTGCCGTGCCGTTCACCTACACCGATGTCGGCGCGACCGCGGGCGAATTCCCGCCCGGCTACGACCATTTCCAGCTGCGCCGCCGCATCGGCTCGGGCCGGGACCTCTTCGAGCGGGCCGGTGAGCAGATCCGCGCCTACCGAATCCAGCACGGCACCGGCATCTTCCAGTACGCGAGCACCCCGACCGCCGAACCCGGGACCGACCTCACCGTCCGCCTCGGCGTCGGCCCATTCGGCATCACCGCCCCCTGCCGAGTCGTCTACGTTCTCGACGAGCCCAATCGCCGCGGCTTCGCCTACGGCACCCTGCCCGGCCACCCCGAGAGCGGCGAGGAGCTCTTCGCCGTCGAATACGACCCCGCTGACGACACGGTCAACGGCCTCATCGCCGCTTTCTCCCGCCCGGGCGTCTGGTACGTCCGACTCGGCGGCCCGATCGTCCGCCTACTCCAACGCTGGTTCGCCCACCGCTACATCGCCACTCTCCGACCCCGCTGACCCGCGCCGAAGCTGGAGGAAAACGCGTTTGCCTTGACGTCGGCGTCAAGGTTTAGCCTGGCCGCAGCAGTCCCGAGAGGAGATCCCATGCGCATCGGAGAGCTGGCCGAGCGCGCCGGTACGAGCACGCGGACGATTCGCTACTACGAGCAACACGGGCTTGTCCGGCCCGGGCGATCGGCCAACGGTTACCGCGTCTTCGATGAGCAAGAGCTCGAGATCGTACGGAAGATCCGGGCATTGCTGGAGTTGGGTTTCGACCTGGTCGATGCCCGTCCGTTCGTCACCTGTCTGCGCAGCGGCCACCGGTCCGGCGACGAATGCCCCGAATCCGTGGAGTCCTTGCAGGCCAAACTCGCCGAGATCGACGAAGCGATCGACAAGCTCTCGACCGCGCGGCAACAGCTGAGCGCGCGAATCCGCGCCGTGGCCGACACACCCCCGAAATGCGAGTTCTCCCTCTAGAACTGCTGGTCACGGTCGAGCCCTTGTGGCGATGACCGACTCCCCTCAGTACCAGGAAGGCATATGTCATGCGGTTCGCGGTCAGCTACGGCACGGCGTTCAACGGCACCGATCCCGATCGCCTCGTAGCGTTCGCCCAGCACGCGGAAAACCTGGGGTTCGAAGCGCTCTACGTTCAGGACCACATCGCGCTGTATCCCGGCGCCGACTACGGCGCGGGCCCGCTGCCGCCGACGCTGCCGTATCTGGATCCGCTGGATTGCCTGGGCTTCGTCGCCGCGACCACGCACAAGCTTCTACTCGGAACCGGCGTACTGCTCCTGCCGTATCGGCATCCCGTGGTCCTGGCCAAGCGACTGGCCACCATCGACATCCTGTCCCGCGGCCGAATGCGGCTGCTCACCGTCGGCCTCGGCGCTCTGCCCAAGGAAGCCCACGCGATGGGGGTGGATTTCCGCAGCCGGGGTCGCCGAACCGATGAGGCCATCGATGTACTGCGCCTGCTGTGGGAGGGCGGCCCGGAGGGCGTCGGCTACCACGGCGAGTTCTTCGACTTCGACGACCTGTGCAGCTATCCCAAACCGCACGAAACACCCACGCTGCCAATCCATATCGGTGGCTCCAGCGCAGCGGCGGCAGTGCGGACCGGACGCCGCGGTGACGGCTACTTCGCCGGTGGCAGGCTGACCGAGGACGAACGTGACCGCCAGATCGAACTGGCCCGCAAGACAGCCGTCGAGGCGGGCCGCGATCCGGCCGAAATCGAGTACACCCGTTGGGGATCAGCCGGGATGTCCCTCGAAGACGTCGAGAATCTCGCCGACCACGGGGTGAACCGGCTCGTGGTCGGCTTCGCCGGTGCCGACCCCGCCCAGCAACACGACCAGATGTCGGAATTCGCCGAACGATTCCACCTCTCCCCCATCGCTACGGCGTGACTCCGGTGCTCCCACCCGGCACGCCGAGCGAACCTCGATCACGACGCGGGTCGTAGCCGGCATTGTCAGTTGCCGGTGAGATGGGTGGTGAGGGCGGCGGCTTCGGCGCGGAGGGCGGCGGCGCGGTCGAATCCGCCGGGGAGGGTCTCGTATTCCTTTGCGGCGGTGAGGCGATCATCGATTTCGGCACGGACGATGGCCGCGACGTCGGCCTCGGTGAGCTCGCGGCGCGCGACCTCGGCGGTACCCAGACCGACCGCACTGTTTTCGATGGCCCCGGCGCGGATTTCGGAGCCGTCCACCGCCTCGGCATTGTCGATCGCGGCAAGGGCCGAGCGGAGGGCAGCGGTGGCTGCACGGTCGCGGGCCTTCATCGCGGCGGGGAGAGCGGTGCGCAGGCGGTCGCGAAGGGGGCTGGTCTCGGCGGTCATGATCGGGACCGTACGGCGGCAAACCGGTCGCGTCGAGTATTTTTCGCAGTCAATCGGCGGCGAGTCGGGCGGTGGCCTCGTGGTTGATCTCGGTGATGCGGAGCGAGAAATCGAGGATGGTGCGGAGTTGCTCGTCGGTGTAACCGGCGAGCAATTGCTCTGTCTGCCGCGCGAATTCGACGAAGAAGCGAGCGCCGCCGACCATGTGGTGCTCGTTCACCTCGACGAGGACCTTGCGGCCGTCGTCCGGGTGTTTGGCGCGGCGCACGAAACCCTTCTGCGCCAGGCGATCCAGTAGATACGTGGTGGTGTTGGGGGCCAGGCCGGAGCGGCGGGCCAGCTCGCCCGCGGTGAGCGGGCCGGTGCGCTGCAACAACTCCAGGGTCTTCTCTTCGACGGCGGACAGGCCGAGGTGTTCGGCGACCGCCGCGTGGTGCATGACCGCGGCGGTACTCATGGCCCGGCCCGCGGCCATCACCTGGGCGATCAAATCGTCTCGGGCTGTGGACATTCGAGACCTTTCCAAGGGTGCACGAGCATTGCCGCCGAGCGTACTATTAATTTCATTCAATTGATTGAACTAGTTGGGATCGATCATGACCAAGGCGTTGATCATCGGAGGAGGCATCGCGGGGCCCGTCACCGCGATGGCGCTGCAGCAGGCGGGCATCGATGCAGTTGTCCACGAAGCACATTCGAGTGGAGCCGAGGGACTGGGCAGTTTCCTGACCCTGGCCACCAACGGCGTCGACGCACTGGCCGCCATCGGGGCGGACAAGCGGGTACTGGCCTCGGGCTTCCCCACACCGGGCATGGTGCTCAGGAGCGCGGGCGGACGCAAGCTCGGGACCGTCGCCACCGGCTCACCACGCCACGACATTCCACCCAGCCAGACCATGCGCCGGACGGATCTGTACGAGGCGGTGCGCAATGAGGCCGCGGCCAGGGGCATTCCGTTCGAATACGACAAGCGGCTGGTGGACGCCCGGGAGACAGCCACCGGGGTGCAAGCGATATTCGCCGATGGCAGTGCGGCCCTCGGCGATCTGCTGATCGGATGCGACGGCATCCATTCGACGGTCCGAGGGCTCATCGACCCGCAGGCACCCGCACCTACCCACACCGGCGTCACCGGTAGCGGCGGCTACACCTTCGGCGTGCCGGTGCGAGCCGACCCGAATGCCGTCACCATGATCTTCGGCAAGCACGGCTTCTTCGGTTACGCCGCGGCGTCCGCCGAGGAGGTGTGGTGGTTCGTCAACCTGCCCGCGGCTGTCGGCCCGACCTTCACCGGCGGCGATCTACGGGATTGGCTCGCATCGTTTTTCGCGGATGACGCGGGCCCCGCCGCCCGGCTCATCGCGGCGGGCGAGGACCTCATGCCGTTGACCGACATCTACTACCTGCCGCATCTGCCGCACTGGCACAGCCAGCGGATGATCGTCATCGGCGATGCGGCGCACGCCCCGTCCGGAAGCTCCGGACAGGGCGCGTCACTGGTGATCGAGGACGGCGTGATGCTCGCCCGCTGCCTGCGGGATCTACCGATCCCCGAGGCATTGCGGCGCTTCGAAACGCTGCGACGCCCGCGGGTCGAGGAGATCATCGAACGGGCGGCGAAGGTGAACCGCACCAAGGCCGCAGGCCGGGTGGAGCGGGTGGTCCAGGGCTTGTTCCTGCCGATCGTGTTGCCGCTCCTGGCGCGCGGCAAGTCCATGCGCCGCACCTACGAACATCACATCGACTGGGACGAGCGCGTGGCCTAAACGCCTGCGGGGGCGGCCTTCTCGCGTTCGGCGAGCTCGGACTTCCAGCGGCGGAAGCCCTCTTCGGTGCGGCCGCGCCGCCAGTAGCCCGAGATCGAGGACGCCCATTCGGCGGGGACGCCGCGTTCCTTGCGAATGTAGGGGCGCAGGTCGTGCATGACGGCCTGCGCTTCGCCGTGGATGAAGACCTGTACCCGGCCCTCGTGCCAGGGGGCGGAGCGGACGGCGGCGGCCAGCCGCTCGCCCGGTGCGGCCTCGCCGCGATGAATCCAGGTCAGCTCCACGCCTTCCGGATGAGCGAAGGAGAGTTCGTCGGCGGGACCGGCGACCTCCACGAAGACCTGCCCGACCGCGTCGGTGGGCAAGGCCGCGCAGGCGGCGGCGATGGCCGGCAGCGCGGATTCGTCGCCGGCCAGCAGGTGCCAGTCGGCGTCGGCGCGCGGCGCGTACCCGCCGCCGGGGCCCATCAGCTCGATGGTGTCGCCGGGCTCGGCCGCCGCGGCCCACGGACCGGCCACCCCCTCGTCGCCGTGATAGACGAAATCGATGGCGATCTCCTGCGCCGCCGGATCCACCTCACGCACGGTGTAGGTGCGCACGGTGTCGCCGTCGGCGCCCGGGAAGACGAGCTTGACGTAGGCGTCGGTGAAGTCGTTGGGCTGGAAGGACGCGAAGCCGGGACCGCCCAGCCGAACCCGGATCAGGTGATCGGTCAGGCGGATCGTGTTCTGGACCACCAGCGTCGTGCGTGCGCGTGCCAAGAGGCCACCTCCATAATTAGGATTACCTAAGTGACGCTAGCACGAATTCCGATAGGTCGTCGATACCTAAATCGATATGCCGTTGATCATGGGATTCCGGCGATCAGAGATGCCAGCGCCGCGGCCAGGCGATCTATTCCCGGGCCGGGCGGGCCACCGGGTTCGGCCAGGTACAGATCGCGGCGGATCTCCACCATGAGCGCGGAGACCAGCGGCTCCCGCCCGTAGAACTCCAGCGGCACATAGGTTCCCGCGAACGGGCTGTTCACGCCGATGCCGCCGAAGTCCACGAAGGCCCCGGCGGCGCGGGTGAGCAGTTCGGGCGGCGTGTGAAAGGCGTCCGCGCCCAGGCAGATCGGCGGGCGGGGGCCGTCGCCGTGGAGTTCATAGGGCAGCCGCTCGGCCGGATAGGAGTGGACGTCGATGATCACGACGCGACCGACGGCCGAGAGCCGGTCGGCGACCAGCTCGGTCATGGCCCGGGCATAGGGGTGGAAGTAGCGGTCCAGCAAGGGATCCGGATCGAAATCGGCCGCACGCAGCGGGGCGCGGTCCGTGGTGGCCGTGTACACCGCGCCCATGCCGACCGCGCGCATCTCCTCGCGCTCATCCGGGAACCGTTCGGGATCGACGACCAGGCGGGACAGCCGGTTCACGAATCGCCAGGGCCGCACCGGAGCGAGGTCCGCCGCGAGTTCGGCCAGCCGGGCGGTGTGCGCGTCGGTGATCGCGCCGAGTTCCGCGGCGAGCGCGCGATCGTCGAGCAGCAGGTCCGCGCGCACGGCCGCGGGAATCGTGCGCGCGGAATGCGGTACGTGCAGCACCACCGGTGAATCGGCGGCCCCGGGCAGCAGCTCGACCGAGTCGGGTAGGTCGCTCGGGCCGGTCATGTCAGGCGCGGGGATGGGCTTGGTCGTGCACCTTCTTGAGCCGGTCGATCGAGACGTGCGTGTACAGCTGCGTGGTCGCCATGCTGGCGTGCCCCAGGATCTCCTGCACCACCCGCAGATCCGCCCCGCCCTCGAGCAGGTGGGTGGCCGCGGTGTGCCGCAGCCCGTGCGGCCCGATGTCCGGTGCGCCGGGAATCGCGGAAACCACGTCGTGCACAACCGTTCTGGCCTGCCGCGGGTCGATCCGCCGCCCCCGCCGCCCGAGCAGCAGCGCCCGCCCCGACTCCGGCGTCGCCAGCGCGGCGCGCCCGAACCGCAGCCACGCCTCCAACGCCTGCTCGGCCGGCCCGCCGAACGGCACCGCCCGCTCCTTGTTCCCCTTGCCCAGCACCCGTACCAGCCGCCGCTCCCGGTCCACGTCCTCGACGTCCAGCCCGCACAGCTCGCTGACCCGAATCCCCGTGGCGTACAACATCTCCACGATCAGCCGATCCCGCAGAGCCATCGGATCCTGTTGCGCCGCGCCCGATTCCGCCGCCTCCATCGCCGCACGCGCTTGCTCCTTGCCCAGGACGGAGGGCAATACCCGATGCGCCCGCGCCGAGGCCAGCCGCGGCCCCGGATCCACGGCGAGTCGTCCGGTGTGGGTCAGCCACGCTGTGAAGGTCCGCGCCGACGAGGCCCTGCGAGCCATGGTGGTCCGCGCCACGCCCTGCGCCGCCTGCGCCGCCAACCACGATCGCAGCAACGGCAGATCCACCTCCCCCACACCGGAATCCACGGCCCGGTTCAGCAGATGCTCGAGCAGTCCCCGCGCATCCCCCACGTAGGCCCGCACCGTGTGCTCCGACCGATTCCTCCCCAACCGCAGATGCCGCCCATATTCGGCCAGCAACGCCTCCAAATCCTCGGGCAGCTCACTCATTCCCCCACGCTGACCCGAATCCCGCCGCATGGCAAGCGCCCTCGCCGGTGAGCGGCCTCACCCGGCCCCGGCACGCGGTACCGATTGCGGCACCTGGACACCCGCTCACACCGGGCGACCTTCGCGGCGAGGCCCTACCGGGTGACCCGGATCAGGTGCGGGTTCGCACCGCCGATTCAAGCGATCCGGTCCTCGATATCGGCGGCGGTGCCGGACACCGATGCGGACGACGGTTTCGGCTGTGCGGTCAGCCGTCGATGCGGGCGACCGTCTCGGCGACGCGTTCCAGGTGATCGGCCATGGCCAGGCGCGCCTCCTCGGCGGAGCGGGCCTGGATCGCGCGCACGATCGCCTCGTGTTCACGGTCGGAGTCGGCGCGGCGGTCCTGGGTCAGGTTGAGGAACTCCGACTGCACGTCGAGGGCGCGGCGGGTGTCGGCGACCATCGAGGTCAGCATCTTGTTTCCGCTGGCCGCGGCGATGGCGGTGTGCAGTTCACCGTCGTAGCGGACCCATTCCCGGGCGTCGCCGGTGGCGGCCAGCTTGTCCAGGAGGGTGAACAGCCGCTCCAACTGGTCGGGGGTGTGGCGCTCGGCCGCGAAACCGGCGGCGGGAATCTCCACCAGGCGGCGGGCCTCGATGAGGTCTCCGGCGTCGATGCCGGCGAAGGTCAGCTGCGGCTTCTCCTCGACGGAAATCACGAAAGTTCCTCGGCCACTGCGCGTTTCGGTGAGCCCGAGAATCGCGCAGGCCTGCAGGGCCTCACGCACCACCGGTCGGCTGACGCCGAATTCCTTCGCCAGGGCGATCTCACCGGGCATGCGGTCACCGACGGCGTACTCACCACCGGTGATCAGGCTCTTGAGTCGACGAAAGACCGCTTCGGTAGCGCCGATGCGCTGCACACGTCCCTCTTCGACAGTCACGCGACCAGTATGGGCGACCCGGCTCGAGCCGCGCAAAACACCGGCGACCGGTGAGTCATCCCGCCATTGACAGCGAGTGTGACGCCCATTACCGTTCACCTGTCTTACAGCCTGACAGCCTTACTGCCTGAGCGCTCATTCCTCGCTCGCGGAGGCTGGATGCGGCCCGAGGAAGGTTTCCCATGCAGCTCGACCAACCGCCGTCCGCGGCGCACACCACCGCCCCGTCCGGATCAGCGCGGATCGACGCCGGCGATCTCGGCTATCAGAAGGACCTGCGCAAGCGGCACCTGCGGATGATCGCCATCGGCGGATCCATCGGCACCGGCCTGTTCCTGGGCGCCAGCGGCCGCATGGCCCTGGCCGGCCCGTCGCTGGCCATCGTCTACATCGTCTGCGGCGTCTTCACCTTCATGGTGGTGCGGGCGCTCGGCGAGCTGGTCATGTACCGGCCCTCGTCCGGGGCGTTCGTGTCGTACGCCCGCGAGTTCCTCGGTGAGCGCGGCGCCTACTCGGTGGGCTGGCTGTACTTCCTGAACTGGTCGACGACCCTGGTCGCCGATATCACCGCGGTCGCGCTGTACGTGCACTACTGGTCGTTCTTCGTGCCGGTGCCGCAGTGGGTGCTCGCGCTGATCGCGCTGGCCGTGGTCGTCGGGCTGAATGTGGTGTCGGTCAAGCTCTTCGGTGAGCTGGAATTCTGGTTCGCGCTGGTCAAGGTCGGCACCATCATCGTGTTCATGCTGGTGGCAATCGGATTCATCGTCACCGGCACCGACATCGGCGGGCACACGCCCGGGCTGTCGACCATCACCGACAACGGCGGCATCTTCCCGCGCGGGCTGGCCCCGATGCTGACCATCGCGCTCGGCGTGGTGTTCGCCTTCGGCGGCACCGAGATGATCGGCGTGGCCGCGGGCGAATCCGACAATCCGCGGGCCGTGGTGCCCAAGGCCGTCAACTCCATCATGTGGCGGATCGTGCTGTTCTACGCCGGTTCGGTCGTGCTGTTCACGCTGCTGCTGCCGTGGACCGCCTACTCGGCCGGGGAGAGCCCGTTCGTCACCGTCATGAGCAGGATCGGTGTTCCGCACGCCGGCGATGTCATGAACCTGGTCGTGCTCACCGCCGCCATGTCCAGTCTCAATGCGGGCCTGTACGCCACCGGGCGCACACTGCGATCGATGGCGGTCGCGGGGACCGCGCCGCGCTTCGCCGCACGCATGAACCGGCGGGGCGTACCCTACGGCGGCATCCTGATCACCAGTGTGGTCGGCATCGCGGGCGTGGTGCTGAATCTGGTGGTGCCGCAGAAGGCTTTCGAGATCGTGTTGAACCTGGCCGGGCTGGGCATCGTCGGCACCTGGGCGTCGATCATGATCTGCCACTGGATCTTCGTGCGCCGCGCCGAGCGGGGGGACTACGCGCGGCCGGAGTTCCGGCTGCCCTACGCACCGGTGCTCAATGTGCTCACCCTCGGATTCCTGGCGGCGGTCGTGGTGCTGATGTTCTTCGACGCCGAGGTCGGGCGGATCACCTTGGTGGTGTTCCTCGGCGTGGTCGCGGCCATGGTGGCCGGATGGTATCGGGTGCGCGGGCGATTGAATTCCGGGGTGCTCACGCCCGCCGACAGCATGGAAGGGAAGTCCGCACTATGACCAACGCCGCGTCCAGCGCTGTGGCACAGGATATTTCGACACTGCGGGTCGAGATCCTGTACACCGGAGGCACCTTCGGCATGATCGACCACGGTGAAGGGCTGCGCCCGCGCGCCGGAATCGGTGGCGAGGTCGCCGATCTGATCGACGCCTACAGCGACTGCTACGGGATTCCGGTCGAGTTCCGCTATACCGAACTCGACCGGGTCATCGACAGCGCGGAGGCCGAGCCCGGCACCGCCCGCCTGATCGCCGAACGGGTGCGCGCCCGGATCGGCGCCACCCCGCCCGACGGTGTCATCGTCATCCACGGCACCGACACCATGGCCTACACCGGCGCGCGGATGGCGTTCGAACTGCACGACATCCCGGTCCCGGTGGTGCTGACCGGCGCGCAGATCCCCTTGGGACTGCCCGCCAGCGACGCCGGGGACAACCTGATGCTGGCGTTGAATTCGATTGCGACTCAACCCGCTCCGGGCGTGTTCCTCGCGTTCGGGTCGGCGCTGCATCCGGCGGTGCGGGCCAGCAAGCGCAGCTGCGACGGCTACGACGGGTTCACCACCGTGCGCCCGCTCACCCCGCCGCCGGCGCCGGTCGTCCACCCGGTCGCGGCCGACTCGGCCGAAACCGCCGCTCCGGTCGGCCTTTTCACCGTCTTTCCGGGCATGGACACCGATCTGCTCGATGCCGCGCTGCGCATCTACCACGGCGGCGTGGTGCTCGAGTGCTACGGAGCCGGGACCATGCCGATGTCGCGGGCCGCGGTCGCCGCGATCGGCAAGGCGACCGAGCGCGGCACGCCCGTCGTGGCGATCACCCACTGCGACAGCGGAACCGTCGACCTCGAGCGGTACCAGCCCGGGCGGGCGCTGCTCGCCGCGGGCGCCATCGGGGGCGGCGACATGACGCGCGAGGCCGCGCTGGCCAAGCTCGGCCACCTCGCCGACCTCGGGCTCCCGGCGGACGAGCTGCGCCGATGGATGACGACCAATCTGCTCGGCGAACTCGCCGATTCCCCTGCCGTGCACTGATTTCCACCCCATTCCCTGCCAGCCACGAGCCGATCGCATGGAGACGACAATGACCGAGACCAGGACCGAACACGATTCGCTGGGCGCGCTCGATGTACCCCGGGACGCGTACTGGGGCGTTCACACCGCCCGCGCACTGGGCAACTTCACCATTTCCGGGGAGCGCATCGGGCAGTACCCGGCGCTGATCACCGCCCTGGCCTCGGTCAAACAGGCCGCCTGCCAGGCCAATCGCGAGCTCGGCCTGCTCGACGAGGGCCGCGCCGAGGCCATCGAGGCGGCCTGCGCCGAGATCCGCGGTGGCGCGCTGCACGATCAGTTCCCGATCGATCCGATCCAGGGCGGTGCGGGCACCTCGACCAATATGAACGCCAACGAGGTCATCGCCAATCGCGCGCTGGAACTGCTGGGCCACGAACGCGGCGGCTATGCCGAACTCGATCCGCTCGATCATGTGAACCTCGGTCAGTCCACCAATGACGTCTACCCGACCGCCGTGAAACTCGCTGTCATCGGGCACATTCGGCAGCTCGTCGCGGCGTTGGAGCGGCTCGCGGGCGAATTCGAGCGCAAGTCGGCCGAATTCGCCGATGTGCTCAAGATGGGCCGCACCCAGCTCCAGGATGCCGTGCCCATGACGCTCGGACAGGAGTTCGCCACCTTCGCGATCATGCTGCGTGAGGACTGCGCGCGACTCGAGGAGGGCACCGCGCTGCTGCGCGAGGTCAATCTGGGCGGCACCGCCATCGGCACCGGCATCAACGGCCATCCGCTGTACCCGGCGCTGGCCTGCGCGCGACTCAGCGAACTCACCGGCGAACAGGTGGTTCCGGCCGAGAACCTCATCGAGGCCACCCAGGACTGCGGCGCGTTCGTCCAGGTCTCCGGCATCCTCAAGCGGGTGGCGGTGAAGCTGTCCAAGACCTGTAATGATCTGCGGCTCATGTCCTCCGGCCCGATCACCGGGCTGCGCGAGATCAGCCTGCCGCCGGTACAGGCGGGTTCGTCGATCATGCCGGGCAAGGTGAATCCGGTCATTCCCGAAACCGTCAACCAGATCGCCTTCGAGGCCATCGGCGCGGATATGACGGTGACCATGGCCGCCGAGGGCGGGCAGTTCCAGCTCAACGCCTTCGAGCCGATCATCGCCTACAGCCTGCTGCGCACCACCGCGCACCTCACCGCGGCCGCGGACACCCTGGCCACCAAGTGCGTCAACGGCATCACCGCCCATCGGGACCACCTCGAGTCGGGTGTGCACCGCTCCATCGGCATCGTCACCGCGCTGACACCGCACATCGGCTACGCCGCCAGCGCGCGAATCGCCAAGCACGCCTTGCACACCGGGCAACCGGTCGCCGAGGTCGCCACCGAACTCGGTTTGCTCGCACCGGAAGCGGTGGCCGAACTGCTCGCCCCGCACCGGCTCGCGGGCCTGCCCGACTGAGGGCCGCTCCGCCCTCGCGGATCGCCCGCTCACCGGTGACGCTCGTGTGCGGCGGCGATGGCGGCGGTGGCCGAGGTCGCGTGTGAATTCAGGCGATACCAGCCATCGCCGTCACACGCGACCAGGCCCGCGATCTCCAACGCGGACAAGGTGGCGCGGACCGCGGGCAAGGGCAGGCCGGTGTCCGCTGCCACGGCGCGTGGCAGCCGCGAGCCGGTGCGCGGAAGCGCGGCCAAGACCAGCGCCTCGTCCCTGGACAGGTTGTCCTCCGGGCTGGGCGGCACCGCACCCGGCAGCGAAAGACGCAGCGGCCCGGCCTCATCCAGAATGTCCTCGGCCCGGGTGACGATGAACGCCTCGCCCTCGCGGATCATCCGATGGCAGCCGACCGATGCGGCGGAGGTGATCGGCCCCGGCACGGCCATCGCCGGGCGACCGAGACGGCGGCACCATTTCACCGTATTGCGTGCCCCACTGCGAACTCCGGCCTCCACGACGACGACACCATCCGCGAGCGCGGCGATCAGGCGATTGCGCGCCAGGAAGTAATGCTTGCGCGCGGAAGTCCCCGGCGGGTACTCGGTGACCACCAGCCCGGTGTCCGCGATCTCGGCCAGCAGGTGATCATGCTGAACGGGATACGGCCGATCCGGCCCACAGGCGAGCACAGCGATCGTCATCCCGCCAACCGCCAGCGCCGCCCGATGCGCCATTCCATCGATCCCAAATGCGGCCCCGGACACCACAGTCCACCCGCGCGCGGCCAACTCCCCCGCGATCTCCCCCGTCGCATGATTCCCATACCCCGTACTGCACCGAGCCCCGACCACCGCGACCGCCCGATCGGTGCACTCCGACAACGACGGCCTCCCCCGCACCCACAACACCAGCGGCACAGCCGCATCCGCATCCTGCCCCGGATCCAACTGCCCCAACCCCAACAGCCGCCACGCCGGCCACTCCTCATCGTCCGGCGTCACCACCCGCCCGCCCAGACGCTCCATCTGCACCAAATCCCTTTCCGCCATATCAACTTCCCGCCGCAACTCGGTAGGCCCCCGCAACACCTCCGGCAGCGCACACTCCCGAACCGCCCGCGCCGCCTCCACCACCCCCACCGACTCGATCAGCGCCGACAACGCCGCACACGGCCCCTCCACCACCCGCGACAGATACACCCAAGCCAGCCGCCGCTGATCGACATCCCCACCCGGCACCGAACGTCGGGCAGCAGCGCCGACACGCCCCCGATACATCGCCCCGGTCCAGCCGGAGCCACGCCCGATCCCGGAGCCGCGCCCACTGTCGGCGCCCTGCGACTCCTCGCTCATATTCCGCCCCTTTCGAAACCTCAATGCCCACACAATGTCCTGAACATGCGGTATGTCCACGCGACCGAACCTGGCGATGCGACGGCGGATCCCGGCCACAAACCTGCCAGCTGACAAAGGCCGTATACGGCTCTCAACCCATGCGAGGGAGGCACTCGTCGCCCCGGCCCCTCACGAGACCGCCACGCGTGCGCGAACCAGATCGCTCACGCACCACTCCGCTGCCGAAAGCTCAAGGCTTGCAGGACATCCTGTGCGGTCGGGAGTTCGCCGCCGCGCAGATCGCTGATGGTCCAGGCGACCCTGATGGCGCGGTCGGCGCCGCGGGCCGACATGCGGCCGTGGTGTAGGGCGTGTTCCACTGGTGCGAGGGCTTCCCGCGGCAGCCGGAAACGTTGGCGGAGCACATGTCCGGGGACCTCGGCGTTGGTCGACATGCCGAGCTCCGCCCAGCGCTTCGCCGCGGATTCCCGGGCGGCCGTCACTCGGGTACGGACGGTCTCGCTGCTCTCGACTTCGTCACCGGCGAAGGCCCCCGCCGCCTGGGCGTGCATTTGGACCATGAGGTCTATGCGGTCCATCAGGGGGCCGGAGAGTTTGCCGAGGTAGCGGCGGCGGGCCAAAGGCGCGCAGATGCAGTCGATGTCGCGGGCGGGGGCGCAGGGGCAGGGGTTGGCGGCGAGGACGAGTTGGAATCGGGCCGGGTAGCGCGAGACGCCGTCGCGCCGTGCGATGCGAACTTCGCCCTCTTCCAACGGTGTTCGCAGTGCCTCCAGGACTTTGGCGGAGATCTCGGCGCATTCGTCGAGGAACAGGACTCCCCGATGAGCACAGCTCACCGCGCCGGGACGAGCCGATCCCGAGCCGCCGCCGATCATGGCGGCGACCGAGGAGGAATGATGCGGGGCCACGAAGGGCGGCGCGGTGACCAAGGGTGAATCGTCGGACAGCGTGCCCGCCACCGAGTGAATCGCGGTCACCTCCAGGGAATCTCGTTCCCGCAGGGGTGGCAGCAGGCTCGGGAGGCGTTGGGCCAGCATGGTTTTGCCGATGCCGGGCGGACCGGTCAGCAGCAGGTGGTGGCCGCCCGCCGCGGCGACCTCCAGAGCCCAGCGGGCCTCGTCCTGGCCCACCACCTCGCGCAGGTCGCCGATCGAGGGCTTCGCGACGGGTTCGATCGGTTCGGGCAGGGTGAGTTCGCCGCCGCCGCGCAACCAATCGAGCAGTTCGAGCAGGGTCGATGCGCCGAGGACCCGGATGCCGTCCACCAGGCCCGCTTCCGGCAGGGCGGCACTGGGCACGATGACCGTGCGGCGGCCCGCGGTGCGGGCGGCCAGGACCGCCGGCAGGATGCCGCGCACCCGCCGGACCCGGCCGTCGAGGGCCAGTTCACCGAGGAGCACCGATTCGGACAGCCGATTCGAGGGAATGGCCCCGGCCGCGTCGAGCACCGCGCCCGCGAGGGCGAGATCGTAAACGCTCCCGACTTTGGGCAGGGTGGCCGGGGACAGGGCCAGGACGACCCTGCCGTCGGGCCATTTCTCGCCGGTGTTGGTGACCGCGGCCCGCACACGGTCGCGGGATTCTTGCAACGTGGTGTCGGGACGGCCGACGAGGTGGACGGAAGGCAGGCCCTGGCCGATGTCGGCCTCGATCTCGACGAGTTGGCCTTCCACCCCGCTCACCGCGACGGAGTAGGCCCGGCCCAGCGGCATCTCAGAACACCGCCTTCAAGTGGCGGATCTCCGGGGGTCGGCCGAGACGGACGAGAATCGCGACGACGTCGAAGCGGACTCGACGCCAGGGACCCGGCTGCTCACGCAGCCAGTGCTGGGCCACCGCGCGGATGCGCTGCTGCTTGAGGCGGGTGACCGCTTCCTCGGGTGGGCCGAAGGTCAGGCCGGAACGGGTTTTGACCTCGACGAAGACGGTGACCTCGCCATCGCGGGCGATGAGGTCGAGTTCGCCGGATCGGCAACGCCAGTTGCGGTCGATGATCTCCAGACCGGCCTCGCGGAGATGGTCCGCGGCCAGGTCCTCCCCCTGCGCTCCGAGCGCCAGATGCTGTGCCATTCAGCCAGCATGACCGGGCCCGCGCCGGGACCGGCCATGCCGAACTGGGGAAACGGTCGGGCTGTGGACAACCCGGGGGCTGTGGATTACTCCGGAAGCCGCAGGTCCGTCTTCTCCAGCTCTTCGATATTCACGTCTTTGAAGGTGATGACGCGAACGTGCTTCACGAAGCGCGCGGGCCGGTACATGTCCCATACCCATGCATCCGACATCCGGACTTCGAAATACACCTCGCCATCGGCGTTCTGCGGACGCAGTTCGACGGAATTGGCGAGGTAGAAGCGACGCTCGGTCTCCACCACGTACGAGAATTGCCCGACGATGTCCTTGTACTCGCGGTACAGGGATAGCTCCATCTCGGTTTCGTACTTCTCGAGGTCCTCGGCGCTCATCGGGTGGAACGTCCTCCTTGTCGCCCAACTGGGTGTAGAGACATCATCCCGCATACGCCTTGTCGGTAGCCACTCGGCCGGTCTCCCGGACGTTTCGCCAGGACCGGCGGTGCTCGGGGGTGATGCCGAGGCGGGTCAGCGCCTCATTGTGCTCCGGGGTGTTGTAGCCCTTGTGGGCGGCGAACCCGTACCCGGGGTACTGGCGGTCCATCTCGACCATCATGCGGTCGCGGGTCACCTTGGCCAGCACACTGGCCGCCGCGATGCAGGCCGCCGACGCATCGCCGCCGATCACGGGCAGTGACGGCACCGGAATGCCGGGTACCCGGAAGCCATCGGTGAGCACATAGCCGGGCACCGGATCGAGCCCGGCCACGGCACGGCGCATGCCCTCGATATTGGCCACGTGGATGCCGATGGCGTCGATCTCCCAGGCCGGGATCACCACCACCTTCCACGCCAGCGCCAGCCGTTTGATGATCGGGAACAGCTTCTCGCGTGTGTTCTCGGTGAGCTTCTTGGAGTCGTCGAGATCGGCCAGCGAGGTGTAGGCCTTGGGCGGCAGCAAGCATGAGGCAACAACGAGCGGCCCGGCCGCGCAACCACGCCCGGCCTCGTCCACGCCCGCGACGGGCCCCAGCCCGCTGCGGATCAGCGCGGCCTCCAGCGTGCGTAGCCCACCGGCCTGCCGCATGACCACGCGCGGCGGCCAGTCACCGCGCTCGATCCGCTGAATCTTCTTGCCGCCAGCCATCTTCCCCACCGGTCGATTATCCCGCGATCCTCGGTGTTACTGGGGGTCCTGCGCCCGGACCGGACCGATCCGGCCCGGCGGCCAGATCTTGAACACGGCCTTGCCGCGCACATCCGAGACCGGGACGGTGCCCTGCTTCTCGTCCTTCATGTGGTAGCGGGAGTCGGCGGATTCGGCGCGGTTGTCGCCCATCACCCACAGGTTGCCGTCCGGGACCTTGACCGGGCCGAAGGCGCGACCGCCCGCGTTGAACTGCACGTCGGGGTGCTGGGGGTCGAACGGGTTGTTGAACTTGACGTACGGCTCGTCGAGTGGCTTGCCGTCCACCAGGATTCGGCCCTCCGCGTCACAGCACTGGACGGTCTGTCCGCCGGTGGCGATGACGCGCTTCACGAGATCGTTCTCGTCCGGCGGCACCAGGCCGAAGAAGGACAGGAAGTTCTGGACACCGCGGACCACGGTGTTCGAGGAGCGGATCGACTTGTAGTGGCGGTTCCAGTCGGAGGTCGGGCCGACGAAGACCACCACGTCACCCGGCTTGGGGTCGCCGAAGTAGTAGCTCAGCTTCTCCACGTAGATGCGGTCGCCGGTGCAGCCCGAGCAGCCGTGCAGCGTGGGTTCCATGGACTGCGACGGGATCACGTAGGGCCGGCCGATGAAGGTCACCAGCAGCGCCACGATGAGCGCCGCGAAACCGACCAGGATGGGAAGCTCCTGCCAGAACGGGCGCTGCTTCTTCTTCGGCTTCGGCTGGGGGGCCTCGGGGGCCTCGGCCCCGCTCTCATCGCCTGATCCAGACATCGTCACCGACTCGCTCTCGTCTGCCACCGGAACAGAGTAGCCCGGCACCGCGAAGAACCATGCGGTGCCGGGCTACTCGGCGTCGGCGAGCCGACCGTTGGATACTGTGAGGAACCGTCCCCGAACTGGTCGGGCGGTCGCTACCTCAGCGCTTTTCCTTGATCTTGGCGGCCTTGCCGCGCAGATCGCGCAGGTAGTACAGCTTGGCGCGACGCACGTCACCGCGGGTCACGACCTCGATCTTGTCGAGGTTGGGGCTGTGCACCGGGAAGGTGCGCTCCACGCCGACACCGAACGAGACCTTGCGCACGGTGAAGGTCTCACGGATGCCGCCGTTCTGGCGGCGGATGACGACGCCCTTGAAGACCTGGACGCGTTCCTTGTTGCCTTCGATAACCTTCACGTGCACGTTGACCGTGTCACCCGGGCGGAAGTCCGGGATGTCGCTACGCAGCGAGCTGGCGTCGACGAAGTCGAGGGTGTTCATTTCCGTCCTTATTGGAGTTCGCGCGAACAGAGGAACCTGGCGGCCACCCGGGCAGGGTGCTCAACCGGTTCGTGCTCCGGATAATTTGGGCGGTGCCCGGGCATGACTACGCCCAAGGCAACCTGAGCATTGTGCCAGACGGCCGGATCCGGCCGCGAATCGGGGTAGGCGGCGTCATCCGTCGCCGTCGAGGGGGCTGAGCTCGACGAACACCTTCTCGTCGACGATCCCGATGGCGGCGCGCAGTTCGGCGACGCAGTCGGCCCGGAAATCCCGCACCCGGGCATCCGCGGTGTCGGCGGGATCCAGGACGCCGCTCGCGGTGTCCATGATGCGAATCTCGGCCCGGGCGTGGCGCAATCGCTCCGGTCAGGATCCCGTGTTCGCGCGGGTCAGCGCGGAGGCGATATCCGAGACCAGCGGCGGGTAGTCGGTCGTGCCGGTGACGACTTGCAGGAATATCAGTCGATCCTGCTCCGCCGCTGCGGCTTTCAGACATTCGCGCAGTTCGCCGACGGTGGTCGCGCGCAGGGTCAGCACCGATTCGGCGTCGCCGCCGAAGGCGTGGGGCAGTTCGGCCCAGCGCCAGGGCGCGATGTCGTTGTAGGGCGCGTCGGGCCCGTGGATGGCGCGTTCGATGGCGTAGCCGTTGTTGTCGACCAGGATGATCACGCCGTTCATCTGTTCGCGGATCCAGGTGCCGAGTTCCTGGATCGAGAGTTGGGCGGCGCCGTCGCCGATGACCAGCACCGCGCGGCGATCGGGGCAGGCGATGCCCGCACCGAGCGCGGCCGGGAGCGCGTATCCGATGGAACCCCACAGCGGCTGGCCCAGGAAGGTGATGCCGGTGGGCATGCGGAGGGTGGCCAGGCCGAAGAAGGCCGAGCCCTGATCGGCCACGACGATGTTGTTGTTGCCCAGGGCCTCGGCGACCAGCGGCCACAGGGCGGCCTGGGTGAGCGGGGCATCGGCGGCGAGGGGTTCGGCGAACTCGGTGTCGGCGTGGGCGGGAAACGTGGCGGGAGAGGCGAATTCGGGGGTGAGCTCGGTGAGGATGTCCAGCGCGGCGCTCAGCGACAGCGGTGCGAAGGCGTCGACTCCCCCGATGACACTGCGCTCGGGACCGATGTCGATGGTCCGGCGCGGATCGATGCTCTGGCTGAAGCCCGCGGTGATGCTGTCGGTGTACTGGACACCGATCGTCACCAGGCGTTCGGCGTCCTCGACGGCAGTGCGGACGTGCGGCGGGGAGGCCGCGCCGGTGTAGACGCCGAGGAAATTCGGCGCGGATTCGTCGACGACGGTCTTGCCCCACGCCAGGGTGGCGTGCGGCAGTCCGTGCGGTTGCGCCGAGGTGGGGCCGACCAGGGTGCGCAAGCGGCCGGTCGCGCCGACCCGGTCGACGAAGATGTCGGCCAGCACGGTCACCCGACGGCCGCCGAGGAACGCACGGGCGGCTCGGGCGAAGGCCGCCCGCGCGCCCGCGCTGGAGAAGTCGGCGGGCGGGGCCAGCGGTGTGGCGGGCGGCGAGACCTCGATCCGCGCGGTATCGGTGGCGAGCATCAGATACCCGGGCCGCCGGTGCACGCGCACCGAGTTCAGCACCCGGTCGATCTCCTGGCACGCGTCGGCCGCGCCGAGATCGGCCTGGGCGCAGGTGACTTCGGCGGCGATGCGGCGGAAATGGTGGAAGTCGCCGTCGCCGAGGGTGTGGTGGATGACGCGGTGATGGGCCTGGATGTCCTTGGCCGGGACGCCCACGATGTGCACCACCGGCACGTGCTCGGCGTAGCTGCCGGCGATGGCGTTGACCGCGCTCAGCTCGCCCACGCCGTAGGTGGTGACGACCGCGCCGATGCCGCGCAGGCGGGCGTAGCCGTCGGCGGCGTAGCCCGCGTTGAGCTCGTTGGCGCTTCCGATCCAGCGGATGTCGGGGTGCGCGATGACGTGGTCGAGGAACTGGAGGTTGAAATCGCCCGGGACGCCGAAGATCTCGGTGACGCCGAGCTGTTGGAGCCGATCGAGCAGGTAGTCGCCGACAACGTAGCCCATGGGTCAACACTGGCACGCCGACGGACAGTCAGCAACCTATTGGCTATCGATAGGTTCCGTGGGTCGCTCCGCGGACTCGGCTTCCGGGGAACGATCGGCCACCCTGTGCCGGGGCATGAGGTGCAGGTGGGCCGAGGGCGGCGCGGGCGGGGCCGGGACCACGGTCCGGGCCAGCTCCTCCTCGGCGGCGCGCAGCACGTGGGCGGCGTCGGGCTTGCCCGCCAGCAGGTCCTGCACGAAGATCTTCGCCCGGATCACCGGACGGCGGTAGCGACGCTCGCGCCGCATGGCCCGGCGCATCAGGCCCGAGCCCGAGGCGTAGCGCCAGCGCGCCCACGGTGCGCCCGGGCGGCTCAACCGCAGCGCCCCGATGACCAGCAGCGGCGGGAAGAACATGCCGAACAGTCCGGTCCAAATCTTGCCCTTGGCGATCACGACGGCCGCCAGCAGCAGGTTCGCCAGCGCGAAGGCGACGGTGAACAACCGTTCCGGCACATTCGGATCCGACCGGAAGTCGCGCACATTGCCGACGTCGAGCAGCCACAGCGGATGGAATCCGAGCAGCAGCAGCCCCGTCACCGCGATGGCCACGAACACCGCGTCCACCGAGGTGCGGCCCTGCTCCTCCCAATAGACGTCGCGCAGGTAGTAGATGAGCGCGAACTCGTCGAGCACCAGCGCAGCACCCACCCCGAAGACCGCGGACACCGCGCTGATCACGCCGACCGGGCTCTGATACAGCGCCACCAGTCCCATCCCGGAGCCGAGCACGAGGATGACGCCGAACACCATGTGGTGGATGTGGACGTCGCCGGCCCGCACGTTGCCCGGCCACCAGCGGACCTGTTTGCGTATGAGCCGCACGCTGATTCGAATCAGCAGAAACCCCACGATGAATCCGAGCAGCAGGCATGCCAGCGGCAATCGGCCGTGCGCCACCACGACATCTTCCCACCACCGATGCACATGCATCACCGCGTCGTCTCCCGGAACCCTCGCGCGAACACCAACCACAGCCACGCTACCCGCGCCCGGGACGGGCACGGGTAGATCACAATCGCAGGCACGGTGATGTAGCAACCTCACAGCCAACGCGATCGGCCCTTCCCGAAGTGACTAGGCTCAGCCTCATGAAGCTCAGTACACGCAACCAACTCGATGGAACCGTCACCAAGGTCACCCACGGCGAGGCGATGGCGGTAGTACGCGTCCGCCTCAACGGCGGTGAAGAGATCACCTCCTCCATCACCCGCGACGCCGCCGAAGACCTCGGCTTGGCCGACGGCAAGCGGGTGAAGGTCCTGATCAAGTCGACCGAGGTCTCCCTCGGCGTCGAATAGCCCCTCATCCGAAGCGGCCGCGGCGACCCGTCGGGGTTCAGCTCGGCCGCTTCGTTTTTCACCCGGTCGTGACGCGAACGGGTGTCGGTGGAGGGCGGTAGTCTCGGCCGCGAACCGCCGCCGAGGAAGGGAACACCGTGTCGGACGAGATCGAATTCGAACGCGTCGCCCCGGTGATCCCGGTCCTGGACCTCGACGCCGCCCTGGACCGCTACCGCCGTCTCGGGTTCACCGCCTACGCCTACGAAGGCCAGGCCCGCTACGGCTTCGCCGATCGCGGCGGCGTCGCCCTGCACCTGACGGAGTGGCCCGACCACGACCCGAAACGCACCGCCTCGGCCGTCTATCTCTACGTCTCCGATGCCGACGCGCTGTACGCCGAGTGGCTGGGCGCGGACCTGCCGGGCCGGCTCGTCCCACCGGTCGACACCGAATACGGCCTGCGCGAATTCGCCTACGTCGACCCCGACGGCACCCTCCACCGCGTCGGCTCCAGCCTCCCGATCTGAGCACCCCGGACCCTGATCGCCGCGCTTTGCCCGCGACGGTGGGTAAGCGATACGTTGGGTTGGTGACGACCCCGCTTCACGCAGCCGTTCCACACTGACACCGAGACTGCCGTAGTTCCGGTCGCTTTCGCGCGACCGTTTCCGAACCACAGTCTCGTCGTGCCCGGCCACGCTCGCGGATGCCCCTCACCTCACGGCATCCGCGTCACCGGCGTGCGCGTTGACGGGCCCATAAAGGAGCGAACGTCATGCTCGAATCCCTTCCGGTGCGGTCGAATCCGGCCGCCTGTTCCGTCGAACCCGCCGTGCGGTGGGTCGAGAATCACGAAACGCACAGTGCCTCATGGCTATCCGCCAATGGCACACCGCCACCGACCGACGTTCTCGTCGTGGACGACCGGTTGAACGCTGATGCCGCGCTGCGGTCGGCGGCCGCCGGCACCGCCCTGCTGTGGCGGGGCGATTTCCACGGCGCGAATCAACTGCTGAACGCACTCGATCGGAGAATCGAACGGTCGGTTCGCGGATCGGCCACCGACTTCCATGCGTATCGCCGACGACAGACGCGGCGGGCACGGATTCTGGGCGGAGTCCTCGTGCCCTTGGACGCTGATCTCTCGGTCCCGCTGCGACGAGCCCCCGATGTGCGGCGCGCTTGTCGGCACGCCTACGGCGAGGCGTCCGGTCCCGCCGTGGTGTCGTTGCGCGAATTGCGCGGCGTGACAAGCGCATACGAATGGCGGCGAAAGGGTGTGGCGGTGCGGGCGCTGGGGGCGCGCATCCATCCGCACTACGGTGTGTTCGCCCCGGTGCGCGATGAGTATGTCGATCTGGTCGCCCGCGCGCCGCTGCCCTCGACCCGGCTGGCGTTCGATATCGGAACCGGTTCCGGGGTGCTGGCCGCTGTACTGGCACAGCGCGGGATGGAGTCGATCGTCGCGACCGACGACGACCCGCGAGCGCTGGCCTGTGCCCGAGAAAATCTGGATCGGCTCGGCTACGGCGACCGCGTCGAGTTGAGGCGCACCGACCTCTATCCGCCGGGGCGTGCGCCCCTCGTGGTGTGCAATCCGCCCTGGCTGCCCGCGAAACCGAGGTCACCGCTGGACCATGCGGTCTACGACCCGGGTAGCCGGGTCCTGCGTGCGGTGCTGGACCGAATGGCCAAGCACCTCACCGCCGATGGCGAAGGCTGGCTCGTCCTGTCCGACCTCGCCGAACGCCTGGGACTCCGCGCACCCGGCCAGGTTCCGGCCCTGTTCGGCTCGGCGGGGCTGCGGGTCCTGGACCGTCTCGACACCCGGCCCCGGCACCCGCGCGCGCACGACCCGAACGATCCGCTCCATGCCGCACGCGTCGGCGAGATCACCTCGCTCTGGCGGCTCGCTCCGGACTGATCCGGCGTATTCGATGCGGCGTGCGGAGCCGTAGTCCGCGCGCTCGGCGGGCTTGTCGCCGCCGAATCCGATGAGAACCGGTGCGACGCGGCCCTTCCGCCGCCGACATATTCGAAACCGTACGGCCTCCTGGGATTTCGCGCGGCCACCACAGGTCCCGGGCCAGGGTCTCCCCCGATCCTCGGGAGCGCGGCCGCACCCGCGCCTCCGGCTCATCCTCGGATGCCCAGCCAGCCGAGAGCTCGCGTCGGCGCTTCCGCCACCGAGACGACGCGGCCCCCGGGATGTCCCGGGGGCCGCTCGTCGGTGCGTTCTTACTTGCCGAAACCCGCGCGACGGAGGGCGTCCGCCATGGAGCCGCTGGGGGCGGGCTGGTTGCGGCGGTCGTTGCCGCGGTTGCCGCCGCCCTGGCCGCCCTGACGCTGGCCGCCCTGGCGGTTGTCGCGGTTGCCGCCGCCGCGCTGGCCGCCGCCCTGGTTGTTGCGGGGTCCGCGGTCGCCGCGGTCCTGCTTGGGCTTGCCGGGTTCGTCGTCGAGGCGCAGGGACAGGCCGATGCGCTGGCGCTGGACGTCGACCTCGAGGACCTTCACCTTGACCACGTCGCCGGACTTCACGACCTCGCGCGGGTCCTTGACGAAGTTGTGGGACAGGGCCGAGACGTGGACCAGGCCGTCCTGGTGGACGCCGACGTCGACGAAGGCGCCGAAGGCGGCCACATTGGTGACGACGCCCTCGAGGACCATGCCGGGCTTCAGGTCCGCGACCTTCTCGATGCCCGCGGCGAATTCGGCGGTCTTGAACTCGGGGCGCGGGTCGCGGCCGGGCTTCTCGAGTTCGGCGATGATGTCGGTGACGGTGGGGACACCGAATTGCTCATCAGTGAAGTCCGCGGGGCGCAGGGCGCGCAGGGCGGAGGTGTTGCCGATGATCTCCTTGATGTCCTTGCCACTGGCATCGAGGATGCGGCGGACCACCGGGTAGGCCTCGGGGTGGACGCCGGAGGTGTCGAGCGGGTCGTCGCCCTCGCGGATGCGCAGGAAGCCCGCGCACTGTTCGAAGGCCTTGGGGCCCAGGCGCGGAACGTCCTTGAGGCCGGCGCGGCTGCGGAACGGGCCGTTGGCGTCGCGGTGGGCCACAATGCTTTCCGCGATCGAGTTGGAGATGCCCGAGACCCGCGACAGCAGCGGGACCGAGGCGATGTTGACGTCGACGCCGACGGCGTTCACCGCGTCCTCGACGACCGCGCCCAGCGAGCGGGCCAGCAGGGTCTCGGACACGTCGTGCTGGTACTGGCCGACGCCGATCGACTTCGGGTCGATCTTCACCAGCTCGGCGAGCGGGTCCTGCAGGCGGCGGGCGATGGAGACCGCGCCGCGCAGTGACACGTCCATGTCGGGCAGTTCGGCCGAGGCGTAGGCCGAGGCCGAGTACACCGACGCGCCCGCCTCGGAGACCACGATCTTGGTGGGCTTGTTTTCGGGGATGCGCGAGATCAGTTCGGCGGCAAGGGCGTCGGTCTCGCGGGAGGCGGTGCCGTTGCCGATGGCGATGAGCTCGACATTGAAACGGGCGACCAGCGCGCCCAGCACGGCCAGGGACTTCTCGGTCTGGCCCTGCGGCTTGTGCGGGTAGATGACCTCGGTGGCCAGCACCTTGCCGGTGGCGTCGACGACGGCCACCTTCACGCCGGTGCGGTAGCCCGGGTCCAGGCCCATGGTGGCGCGGGTACCGGCGGGCGCGGCCAGCAGCAGGTCGCGCAGGTTGGCGGCGAAAACGTCCACGGCGTCGCGTTCGGCGGACTGGCGCAACCGCATTCGGGTGTCGATGCCCAGGCTCACCTGCAGCTTGGTCCGCCATGCCCAGCGCACGGTGTCCAGCAGCCACGAGTCGGCGGCGCGGCCCTGCTCGGCGATGCCGAACTTGATGGCGATGCGGCCCTCGTAGATCGAGCGCTGCCCGTCCTCGAGCTCCTCGGTGTCGGATTCGAGGTGCAGGTTGAGCACCTCTTCCTTCTCGCCGCGCAGCAGCGCCAGGATGCGGTGCGAGGGCAGCTTCGAGAAGGGCTCGGAGAATTCGAAGTAGTCGGCAAACTTCGCGCCCGCCTCCTCCTTGCCGGGGCGCACGGTGGAGCTGATCTGCCCGCGCTCCCACATGAGCTCGCGCAGTTCACCGAGCAGGTCGGCGTCCTCGGCGAAACGCTCCACCAGAATCGCCCGCGCGCCGTCGAGCTGTTCGGCGTCGTACTGGGCGGGATCGGTGGTGGGGTCGTTCAGCAGCGCGTCGGCCACCGGCTCGTGCCCGGCCTCGCGCGCGATCTGCGCCTTGGTGCGCCGCTTGGGCTTGAAGGGCAGGTAGATGTCCTCGAGGCGGGCCTTGGTGTCGGCGAGCATGATCTGCGCGTGCAGCGCTTCGTCCAATTTGCCCTGGCCACGGATGGATTCGATGATCGAGCCCCGGCGCTCGTCGAGTTCGCGCAGGTAGTGCAGGCGCTCGTCGAGGGTGCGTAGCTGGGCGTCGTCGAGCCCGCCGGTGACTTCCTTGCGGTAGCGGGCGATGAACGGCACGGTCGATCCACCGTCGATCAGTTCGACGGCGGCACGCACCTGATCCTCGCGCACCCCCAGCTCATCGGCGATACGCCTGCCGACACTGGCGAGGCGAACGGTGCTCTCGGCACTGGTGGATGCTGCGCTGACGGTTTCGGAGGCTGTCGTCACGCCCGCAGACACTACCGGCGCACCCCGACGTCCCGTGCAACACCCACACACGATTCGGTCTCTGTCCGGATCACGGCGCGCCGGGTCAACCTCCTCACCTGCCGATGGCAAGATCGCCTGGTGCCGACCTCGACTCTCCGCGAACGTCTTCCGCAGCGCACGCTCCGAGCCGCAGTCACGGTGGCCGTACTGGCCGGTTCCGCGGCGTGCGGTTCCCACGACTCGTCCACGGATTCCGCCAAACCCGTCGTTCCCGATCTGGACCTGGGCGCGGTGAAGGCCCTCACCCTCGACGCGAACGACAGTTTCGGGGTCATGACCAATGGCGTGTACACGGTCGCAGGTCAGGACATCACCGGGGTGGATATCCATACCGGACAGAAGCTTTGGCATATCTCGTCACCCACGACGCCTGACAAGAACAAGATCCAGGTTGTGGACTCCGGCCACGTGCTGGTGGTGGGGGCAAAAGACGCGCCGGGACTGACCGCCTATGACACGGGCACCGGTCAGCAGCTGTGGAGCACGCCCGCCGAGGAGTGGTTCGAATCGGACGATTCCACGGGACAGTTCGTGCACAACGACCCCCGCACCGGCGCGAAGCGGTGGAGCGTCGATCCCGGCACCGTGGGTTGCGCCACGCCATTGTCGAAAGACCTTCCAGCCCTGTTCGATTTGGATGTCCCGAGCCTGGCCGTACCCCCGGACGTCGACACGTTCCGGTGTGCCGCGCCGAATGGACGCTTCGTCGTCGGCGGACTCGATCGCACCACCGGCGCGACCGCCTGGCATCGCGAAGTTCCGGAGAAGGGCAGCTTCCTGCGCGGGCCGGGTCGCATCGGCACCGTAGAGATCGACGGCAAGCTCGAGACCATCGACATGGGGACCGGGAAATCACTCAGCAGCCGGAAACCATCCTCCGACAAGGAACTTCGCATCCAACTGGCCGACGGGTCGGCGCTGACCCTGGACAGTTATGTCATGGCCGACAACAAGAACATGCGGCTGCAGGAACCCGACGGCACGACCCGGTGGACCGTCACGCTCGACCCGAAGGAAGAGAGCCAGCCGCTCATGGCGAGCAGCGGCAACGCGGTCTTTACGCTCGTGGGCGAGCGCGCGGACTCGAGCTACAAGGCGTGGCTCATCGCCTATGACACGAAGGACGGCAAGCGCACCGTCGTCGCCGGTCCCGGTCCGACGGCCGCGGGCGAAAAGCCCACTCTCACCATGAATTTGGGTGCCGTCGACACCGGAATCGACCCGGCTTCCTGGGGCCTGCTCGTCACGGGACCGGACAACGGCTACGCGGTCATTCCGGTGAAGCACTGAGCCTCGGCTCAATCCCGCTGGGAGACCTCGGCTTCGGGGAGCAGATCGGGTCGGCGTTCGGCCGTGCGGCGCAGTGATTGTTCGTACCGCCACGCGTCGATCTTGGCGTGGTTGCCGGACAACAGGATCTCGGGGACGTCGAGTCCGCGCCAGGATACCGGGCGGGTGTAGGACGGGCCTTCCAGCAGACCGTTGGAGAACGAATCCTGTTCGTGGGACTGCTGATTGCCCAGCACGCCGGGGATCAGCCGGACGAACGCCTCGGTCATGACCAGCACGGCGGCCTCACCACCGATGAGGACGTAGTCGCCGATGCTGACCTCTTCGACCCGCACGCGGCGCGCGGCGTCGTCGAAGACGCGCTGATCGATGCCCTCGTAACGCCCGCAGGCGAACACGACATGCTTTTCGGCAGACCATCTTTCGGCGGTCGCCTGGGTGAACGGCACACCCGCCGGGGTCGGCACCACCAGCAGCGCGTCGTCCGGGCACACCTCGTCGAGGGCGTCGCCCCACACGGTCGGCTTCATGACCATGCCCGGTCCGCCGCCGTACGGGGTGTCGTCCACCGACTTGTGCACGTCGTGGGTCCAGCGGCGCAGGTCGTGCACCTCGACCTCGAGCAGTCCCTTGTCGATGGCCTTGCCCAGCAAGGCCGCTCGCATCGGCTCGAGGTATTCGGGGAAGATCGTGACCACGTCGATACGCATGCCGCTACTCCGGGTCCAGCAGGCCCTCGGGCGGGTCGATGACGATCAAGCCGTCGGCCACCGACACGGTCGGCACCATGGCCAGCACGAACGGCACCAGGATCTCCCGGCCCGCCGGCGGGAACGCGTCCCCGGCCTTGATCGAAAGCAGTTCTCCCGCAGCGGAATGCAGCACCTCGTTGACGGTGCCGACGACGGTGCCGTCACCGAGTTCGACACGCAGCCCTTCGAGCTCGTGATCGTAGTACTCGTCCGGGTCCTCCGAGGGCGGCAGGTCCGCGGTGTCCACCACGAACAGCAAGCCCCGCAACGCATCCGCGGCCGTGCGGTCGGCGATGCCGTCCAGACGCAGCAGAAGCCGGCCCGAGTGCTCCCGGACCGACTCCACTTCGAATTGCTGCGTCTGCTTCGCGCGCGGCAGCTTCCCCTTCAGGACGCTGCCGGGCGCGAACCGCAGTTCCGGCTCGTCGGTGCGGACTTCTACGACGAGTTCGCCACGCACACCGTGCGATTTGGCGACCCGCCCGACGACCAGTTCCATCTACTGATCCGTGTCGACCACGTCGACGCGAATGCCCTTACCGCCGATCCCGGCGACCAGGGTGCGCAGGGCGGTCGCGGTACGACCGCCGCGACCGATCACCTTGCCCAGATCATCCGGGTGCACGTGCACCTCGACGGTCCGGCCACGACGGCTGGTGATCAGCTCGACGTGGACGTCGTCGGGATTGGCGACGATGCCGCGCACCAGGTGCTCGACGGCATCGGCGACAACGGCGCTCATTACTCGGCGGCCTCGGTGGTGGCCTCGGCCTCAGCCTCGGCGGCCTCGTCCTTCTTGGCGGCCTTCTTCTTCGGGGTGACGGCCTCGGCAACGGGCTCGTTGTCGGCGGCGGCCAGCGCGGCGTTGAAGAGGTCCAGCTTGGACGGCTTCGGGGCCTTGACCTTCAGAGTGCCCTCGGCGCCCGGCAGGCCCTTGAACTTCTGCCAGTCACCGGTGATCTCCAGCAGGCGCTGCACCGGCTCGGTCGGCTGCGCGCCGACACCCAGCCAGTACTGGGCGCGCTCGGAGTCGATCTCGATGAGCGACGGCTCTTCCTTCGGGTGGTACTTGCCGATGGACTCGATGGCGCGGCCGTCACGACGAGTACGCGCGTCGGCGACGACGATGCGGTACTGCGGGTTGCGGATCTTGCCCATACGGGTCAGCTTGATACGAACAGCCATGAGCTGATGCCTTTCAAATGGTTGGTCACGTCGCAATTCAGCAGTCCACACGAGGTGGACCCGGTTTTGCGTCAAGTGCTGTGACCGCCGCGCGGTACGTAACCGGGGACGGGCTGACACTGTCCTCGACGAGGACGATCGACCATTCTGCCAGACCCCCGCTCCCCCGAAGAAATCGCCCCGAATCGACCCGGGAAACAGCACAGCCCATCGGGGACGACCCCGATGGGCTGTGGACGGCAACCGGCTACTGCTGGACCGGACCGGGGCCGGAGCTTCCGGACGTGATCGCGTGCACGATCAAACCCGCCAGCACGCTGATAGCCAAGCTTTCGATGGACCCCACGGTCATCTCCTCAAAACGGTGAACAACAAACGTCTGAAGCATGACCGATTCACTTCATTGGCGGGCCGGAATCACCAGACCTGTCGACGATGCGGGTCTCGGCGGCCGTGGCCTTGTCGTCCACGCAGTCGTAGAGGTCGGCGTAGCGGAGATCGTGCCGGTCGATCGGGCCCGGGCAGATCACCACGGTCAGATCCGTCGTGTCATTGCCACGCAGGACCGCCGTGTCGGGACCGATCTGATTCACGCACTCGTGCTCGGCGGGTTTCCGGTACACGGTGTCCACGGTCAGTACGCGCTCGACGGCATCGGGGTCGGCGCAGCGCACCCTGGTCTGCGCGCGGTCGCTGCGATCGCCGTACCGGCCGCTGGCCAGATCGGACGGGTCTGCCGCGTCGGCGCACACCACGACCGCGCGACCGCCCAGCGACTGCCGCGCGAAGGCCATGCGCGGGCGCGGCATGCTCTCGCATGCGTGATCGGTCACCGGAATCCGGGCACGCAACTCGGCGCCGAGCACCTTGGCCGTGTGACGGATTCGGTTACCGATTCGCGGTGACCGGGGAGCGGCGGTCGTAGAGGCGGCCGCGCAGGACGACCCAGGCCGGGGTGGACAGTGTTGCCAGGTTCTGTCGGGGATCTTCTTGGTAGACAACGAAATCGGCGGGGGCGCCGGGTTCGAGGCCGGGGTGGCCGAGCCAGGTGCGGGCGTGCCAGGAGGATGCGGCGAGGGCATCGTGCGGGGTGAAACCCGCGCCGGTGAGGGCGAGGATCTCGTCGGCGATGCGGCCGTGGCGGATGGAGCCGCCCGCGTCGGTGCCGGTGTAGATGGGGATACCGGCCTCGTGGGCCTTGGCGACGGTGTCGCGGGAGCGGCGGTGCAGATCGCGCATGTGGGCGGCGTAGGCAGGGAATCTGCCCGCGCCGTCGGCGATTTCGGGGAAGGTGTCGATATTGACGAGGGTCGGGACCAGGGCGGTGCCGTTGGCGGCCATGGTGGCGATGGTGTCGTCGGTGAGTCCGGTGCCGTGTTCGATGCAGTCGATGCCCGCGCCGAGCAGGCCGGGCAGCGCGTCCTCGCCGAAGACGTGGGCGGTGACGCGCGCGCCCTCACGGTGGGCGGCGTCGATGGCCGCCTTCAGGATCGGGTCGGACCAGAGCGGGGCCAGATCGCCGATCGAGCGGTCGATCCAGTCGCCGACGATCTTGACCCAGCCGTCGCCGCGGCGGGCCTGCTCGGCCACGATCTCGGGCAGCTCGCGTTCGTCGTCGAGCTCGATGCCCAGTTCGCGAATGTAGCGCTTGGAGCGGGCGATGTGGCGGCCCGCGCGGATGACGCGGGGCAGATCGGCGCGGTCGTCGAGGAAGCGGGTGTCGATGGGCGAGCCCGCGTCGCGCAACAGCAGCGCGCCGGCGTCGCGTTCCTCCTCGGCCTGGGCGACCGCGCCCGCGGAATCCTCGTGTCCGCCACCGTATTTGATGCCGACATGGCAGTGGGCGTCGACGAGCCCGGGCAGGATCCACCCGGAGGCGTGCACGGTGTCGGCGTCGGGGATCGGCTCGGCGGAGATCCGGCCGTCGCGCACCCAGAGGTCGCGCACCTCACCGTCGGGTAGGACCACACCGCGGAAATGCCACCGCATGCCGACCTCCTCGCCGGGGACGATCTGTCTCGACACAAACCCGGATCCACTATCGCATCAGTCGCCCAGGACCGTGATGCCGGTCCGCTCCCGGCACACCTCGCGAATGACGGCCAGCCCGGCCTCGATCACCGGATGCTCGGCGCCGCCCCGCCGCACCGCGGACAGGTGACGGCGGACCGGAGCCGGATCGTCCCGCAGCGGAACGCGTATCACGGCCGCGTCGGGCGGCAGGACCGCGAGCCGGGGCACCAGGCTGACGCCGAATCCGTGCGCCACCATGGCCGCCACACCCGGGAAATCGACTGCCTGCCCGGCGATTCGAGGCGCGAACCCGGCGGCGGCGCAAGCCGCCGACACCACCAGGTGATGGGTGATGCGCGCCCGCCCGGTGATCCACGGCTCGGCCGCCGCCTCGGCCAGGGCGACACCGCCCCGCTCGGCGAGCGAATGTCCCGCGGGCACGAGCAGATCCAGCGGCTCCGCGAGCAGGGGCCGCTGCTCGAAACGTGGATCGTCGGGCGCGGGGCCGCCGGGCGCGGGCAGCACGATCGCGATGTCGCTGTCGCCGGTCAGCAGCGTCTCGAAGCAGTGCGCGCTCTCGTCCTCGATCAATTCCACGGCCAAACCCGGATTCGCGTCCCGCAGCCGGGCGGCCGCCGGTGCCACCAGGGCCGCGAGCGCGGTCGGCATGGCGCTGATCCGCAGTATCCCGGCGATCCCCGCCCGATGCTCCGCCAGTTCCGCCCGCGCGCTCTCCACCTGTGCCGCAAGCAGATCCGCGTGCCGCAGCAGCGCCTGCCCGGCGGGGGTCAGCTGCACCCGCCGCCCCACCTGCTCGAGCAACTCGACATCCAGTTCCCTTGCCAGCCCGCGCAATTGCTGCGACACCGTGGACGGCGTGAGATGCAGCGCCGCCGCGGCCGCGGTCACGGTGCCGTGGTCACGCAATACCCGCAGGGCCTGCAATCGAGGATCGATCATGTGGTTTTCCCATACGATTCGCTGCGAAAACTTTCGATGGACCGAGACTACCGCCGCCGCGAAGACTGGTCCCATGACCGGATCCGATCACCACTGCGCACGCTGCGGCTGGCCCATCGACCAACCCTTCCAAGTCCTTTCGCGCCATCGCACCTCGGAGGGCCTGGTCACCTACACGCGCTGCGCGTGCGGCCTCCTACGCATGCACCTGACCCCCGCGACCTCCACGATTTGACCCATGAGCGACTGCGCGCGCGGAGCCGTCATCCAGCGAATTCGACCAGCTGCCTCGCCAAGTCCCCGCGGATCGGCAACCCGTGGCCCGGGACGAGAATGTCGGCGTCGACGCTGCCGAGCCCGCGGGCGCTGGCCAGCGTTCCCGGCTCATCGTGATTGAAGAAGCCCGGGAGCAGTTGCAGCCCGGTCTCCAGCAGCAGTGGGTGCCCGGTGACCAGGGCGTCGCCGGAGAACAGCACGCCCTCACCGGGCATGAAGTAGGCGGTGTGGCCGTTCGTATGCCCGGGCGTCGGGACCTCGATCAGGCCGCCGGGCAGCCCAGCGAGCACCTCGGCGTCGAGTGCCTGCGCGGTCGGCACGCTCATCCCGATATGCCCGGCACACACCCGCAATGTCTGTGCCACCCAGACGATTCCGCGCCGCGTTCCCAGGCGCTGCACCATCTGCACCGGCGTGATCTGTTGCAGGTACTCACGTTTGGCGTGCCGGACCTCTTCCGCTCCCGTGTACACCGGCACCCCGAGCTGCTCGACCAGCGTGGGAATCGCGCCGATGTGGTCGAGATGCGCGTGCGTCACCAGGACCGCGGCGACATCGGCGAGGTCGTGCCCGATCTCGCGCACCGACTTCAACACGTCGCCGGTGTCGCCGGGATATCCGGCGTCGACCAGGGTCACGCCTCGATCGTCACTGACCAACGCCCAGTTGACGTTCGTGCCCGCCACGACGTACACGGATTCGGAAACCTGATCGATCTTCACTCGCTGTCCCTCCCGGCCGGATGCTCACGCAGCACCGTACCGGCAATTCGAGCTTCGACCACGAGCCGTCGAACCGGTTCGTCCCTCTCCCCCTTCCACTCTATACACGAATCCGGGTCCTCATGAGGCGTCCGATCGTGGTCCATAATCGGCTCGCGAAATGCCAAACCACCAGGTGAGGAGTTGCGGAATGGCCTATGTGCTGGGCTTCGGGGAGATCGACAGGACGCAGGTCGCGATCGCCGGCGGCAAGGGCGCGAACCTCGGTGAGCTGTCCCGGGTCGAGGGGGTCGCGGTGCCGGACGGGTTCTGCGTCACGACGGACGCCTTCGCGCAGACGGTGGCGGGGGCGCTCGATGGCCGGCTCGACGAGCTGTCCCGCCTGGAACCGGATGATCAGGAACGGATCCGGGTGTCGAGCGCGGCCATCCGGCGGGAGATCGAAGCGCTGCCGATCCCCGGCGACGTGGCGGCCGCGATCCTCGACGCGCACGCGCGGCTCGGCCTCGAGGGTGCGTACGCGGTCCGCTCCAGTGCCACCGCCGAGGATCTGCCGGGCGCGTCCTTCGCCGGACAGCAGGACAGCTATCTGAACATCGTGGGACCGACGGCGATCCTCGAGCACGTCAGCCGCTGCTGGGCCTCACTGTTCACCGAGCGGGCGGTCACCTATCGGCAGCGAAACGGGTTCGGGCACGAGACGGTTCGCATGGCCGTGGTGGTGCAGCGGATGGTGTTCCCGCGCGCCTCGGGCATTCTGGTCACCGCCGACCCCGTCACCTCCGACCGGACGGTCGTCTCCATCGACGCCGGTTTCGGGCTGGGCGAGGCGCTGGTGTCCGGCCTGGTGAACGCCGACGTCTACCAGGTGCGCGACGGCGAGATCACCGAGCGGACGATCGCCGCCAAGAAACTGTCCATCGAACCGGCGCCCGGCGGTGGCACGCGAGTGCGCGAGATCGATCCCGAGCGTCGCGAGGAGCCGGTCCTCTCCGATACCGAGGTGCTGCGGCTCGCGGCCCTCGGCCGCCGCATCGAGGCGCATTTCGGCAGCCCGCAGGACATCGAATGGTGTTTGGACGGAGCGGATTTCCGCATCGTTCAGAGCCGGCCGATCACCACCCTGTTTCCGATCCCGGTGGCCGCGGACGACGGCAACCGCGTCTACGTGTCGGTCGGCCATCAGCAGATGATGACCGATGCCATGAAACCCCTGGGCATTTCGCTGTGGCAGCTCACCAGCCGCGCACCCATGCGCGACGCGGGCGGCCGGCTGTTCGTGGATGTGACCGCAGCACTGTCGTCACCGACCACCCGGCCCGCGCTGATCGCCGGACTCGGCTCCTCCGATCCCCTCATCGGCGACGCCCTGCGCAGCGTGATCGAGAGCGGCTTCGTTCCCGAAGTGCCACAGGAGGATTCCGCTCCGGCCGTCCTGCGCAGTGCCGCCGCCCCGCCGCTGGACGCCGATCCCGCTCTCGTCGCCGAACTGATCGCGGACGGCGAAGCCTCCCTCGCCGCCTTGAAACGGGATATCGGAACCCATTCCGGGCCCGCCCTGCTCGACTTCATCCGAGCCGATATCCAAGAGCTGCAACGGGTGCTGTTCACCCCGCGCGGCCTGGCCGTGATCACGACGGCGATGAACGCCTCGACCTGGCTCAACGATCAGCTGCGGGAATGGCTGGGCGAGAAGAACTCCGCCGATGCCCTGACCCAATCGGTGCCCGGAAACGTGACCTCGGAGATGGGCCTGGCACTGCTGGACGTCGCCGACGCGATCCGGCCCCATCCGGAGGTCGTGGCCTATCTGCGGCGGATCGAACACGCCGGTCCCGCCGGAAACGACTTCCTGGGCGAGCTGGACGCCTATCGGGGCGGCCGTGAGGCTCGGGCCGCCCTCGAGGACTTCCTCGGCAAGTACGGGATGCGCTGCGCCGGCGAGATCGACATCACCCGGCCGCGGTGGAGCGAAAGCCCCGCCACCCTCGTGCCGACAATCCTGGGCAATATCAAGAACTTCGAGCCCGGCGCGGGCGGACAGCGCTTCGAGAACGGCCTGCGCGACGCCGAACGAACCAGGGAAAGGCTGCTCGAGCGCCTGCGCGCACTGCCCGACGGGCAGCGCAAGGCCGCCGAGACCGAGCAGATGATCGACCGGGTCCGCACCTTCTCCGGCTATCGCGAGTGGCCCAAGTACGGCATGGTCAGCCGCTACTTCGTCTACAAGCGGGCGCTGCTGGCCGAGGCCGGACGCCTGGTGCGGGCCGGGATCCTGCGCGATCCGGAGGACATCTTCTACCTGCGCTTCGACGAGCTACAGGAGGTGGTCGGCACCCAGCGCGCGAGCGCGGAGCTCATCGACGAACGCAAGGCGGCCTTCCGCGTGTACCGATCGCTCACCGCGCCCCGGGTGCTCACCTCCGACGGCCGCGCCCTCACCGGCGCGTACCGGCGCGAGGATCTGCCCGCGGGCGCGCTGCCCGGCATGGCGGTGTCCGCCGGGACCGTCGAGGGCCGCGCCCGTGTCGTCGCCGACATCGCCCAGGCCGATCTCGAACCCGACGACATCCTGGTCACCGCCTACACCGATCCGAGCTGGACCCCGCTGTTCGTCGCGATCAAGGGATTGGTGACCGAGGTCGGCGGCCTGATGACCCACGGCGCGGTGATCGCCCGTGAGTACGGCCTGCCCGCCGTCGTCGGCGTGGAGCACGCCACCGACCTGATCCAGGACGGCCAGCGCATCCGCGTGAACGGCACGGACGGCTACGTCGAAATCCTCTCGGAGCCGGTCGAGTAGACGCACCCGGGCCGCGGAAACGCCTGAGGCGGACGCGAGATCGCGTCCGCCTCAGGGCGATTCGGGTCAGTTCTTGGGGAACTTCAGCTTGCTGAGGTCGAAACCCTCCAGGCCCGGCGGGAGTTCGTTCAGCCCGGCGGGCAGATTGGAGATGTCGGGCATACCGGCGGGCATGCCGCCCGGCAGGCCGGGCATGCCCGGGAAGCCACCGCGTGCAGCCTTGGGCGGGGTCGGGCCGCGCCCGCCCTTCTTGCCCTTCTTGCCTTTGCCCTTGCCCTTGTTCGCGCGCGCGCCGGGCATGCCGAACTGACGGGACATGGCGCCCATCATCTTCTTGGCCTCGAAGAAGCGGTCGACCAGCTGGTTCACGTCGGACACGGAAACGCCGGAGCCGTTGGCGATGCGCAGGCGGCGAGAAGCGTTGATGATCTTCGGGTTCGCGCGCTCGGCCGGGGTCATGCCGCGGATGATGGCCTGCACGCGGTCGAGCTGGCGGTCGTCGACCTGGGCCAGCACGTCCTTCATCTGGCCCGCGCCCGGCAGCATGCCGAGCAGGTTGCCGATCGGGCCCATCTTGCGGATGGCCAGCATCTGCTCGAGGAAGTCCTCCAGGGTCAGCTCGCCGGAGCCGATCTTGCGGGCGGCCTCCTCCGCCTGCTTGGCGTCGTAGACCTGTTCGGCCTGCTCGATCAGGGTGAGCAGGTCGCCCATGCCGAGGATGCGCGAGGCCATGCGGTCGGGGTGGAAGACGTCGAAGTCCTCCAGCTTCTCGCCGGTGGAGGCGAAAAGGATGGGCTGGCCGGTGATCTCGCGCACCGACAGCGCCGCACCACCGCGGGCGTCGCCGTCGAGCTTGGTGAGCACGACACCGGTGAAGCCGACGCCGTCGCGGAAGGCCTCAGCGGTGGAGACCGCGTCCTGGCCGATCATGGCGTCGAGGACGAACAGGGTCTCGTCGGGGTTGACGGCGTCGCGAATGCCCGCGGCCTGCCGCATGAGCTCCTCGTCGATGCCGAGGCGACCGGCGGTGTCGACGATGACCACGTCGTACTGCTTCTGCTTCGCCTCGTCGATACCGGCGCGCGCCACATCGACCGGATCCGACGCCGAGACGCCCAGCGGGTTCTCGCCGCCGCCGATGGAGGTGCCCGGGTGCGGCGCGAAGACCGGCACCCCGGCCCGCTCGCCGACCACCTGCAGCTGGGTGACCGCGCCGGGACGCTGCAGGTCACAGGCCACCAGCAGCGGCGTATGCCCCTGCCCCTTCAGCCATTTGGCGAGCTTGCCCGCGAGGGTGGTCTTACCGGCACCCTGCAGACCGGCCAGCATGATGACCGTCGGCGGGTTCTTGGCCAGCGCAAGCCTTCTCGTCTCGCCGCCGAGGATATTGATCAGTTCCTCGTTGACGATCTTGACGACCTGCTGGGCCGGGTTCAGGGCCGCGGAGACCTCGGCGCCCTTGGCGCGCTCCTTGATCTTGGCGATGAAGCCGCGCACGACGGGCAGCGCCACGTCGGCCTCGAGCAGGGCCAGCCGGATCTCGCGCGCGGTCGCGTCGATGTCCGCCGGCGACAGGCGTCCCTTGCCACGCAGATCCTTGAGGGCACCGGCCAACCGGTCGGAAAGGGATTCGAACACCGATGCTCCTGATCTCGAGGGACTGTCACTCGAGATACCAGGGTAGTGGGCTATTCGAGGGAACGTGGCCGCGGGCTCGGACGCCGCAGGTCGTGCTTCTCCGTGGTGACCATGCCGACGGCCTCGCGGGCGGTCAGCCCCAATTCCAGTGCGAGCCCGTCGAGCAGCGCCCATTCGACGTCGCTGGGAAGGTGCTCGGTGACGGTGGAGGCGATGGTCATGGCGGTCACCGCCTGCTGACCGGTGAGGGTGCGACCTGGGAGCCAGGAGACGACCCAGCGGTCGCCGCCCACACAGCGGGCGATGTGCGAGGTCAAATCACTCGTCATCATCGACGCGGAGACGACTTCGATTGCCACCGACCTGCTCCCCTCGTTCTCGCGACAGCTCTACCCAACTCTCGGGACTCTCAGGGGCTTCGCCCCCGAACCCCCAGGAGGTCCGGGGTCTGGCAAGCGGCACCTGCACGCGAATACTAGGGTGTGACACCGATCACTCGACCGGTATTACAGCAAATTGCCTGCAACATTCTGATTAACTGGCAAACGTACGGTTTGCCAGCTAATCCCGGTCCATGGCGATCGGTCAGGAAACTGCTGGAAGATCCGATTCAGCTGTCCGCTTCGAGAGGTTTCTTCGGTTGTTGCGGCGGCACCACCGCCAGCACCGCCGCGGCGATCTCCGCGCGGCGCTCCGGCGTGTCGGTCGCCCCGAGATCCAGTCCGAAGGTGTCGATGACCGCCGTGCCCATGGTCACCACCTTCGCCCACGAGACGTTCACGCCCACCTCGGCCAGGGCCGCGGCCAACCGGCTCAACAGGCCGATCCGATCCTCGGCCCGCAATTCCAGCAGCACCCGCCCCGGCTCGGCGGTCTCGTGCCAGAACACCCGCGGCTCCGCCTGCGCGAACGGACTCGGCTGGGTCCCGCCCGCGTCGCGCTCCTTGCGCGCCAGCACCGAAGCCAGATCCAGATCGCCGTTGATGGCGCGGATCAGCTCCTGGCGCAACAGGCCCGGGTCCGGCGGGTCACCGAATCGCGGCGCCACCACGAAGGTGTCGATCGCGGACTTGCCCACACTGGCCAGCTCGGCCGACAACACCCGCAGCGAATGCACCGCGAGCACACCCGCCGCGTCCGAGAGCAGTCCGGGATTGTCGGGGGCGACCACGGTGACGACGTGGTGGTAACGGCCCTCCCCCGGCTTCAGATCCACGTGCACGCCACCGGATTCCGCGCGCTCGCGCAGTTCGTCCGGAATCGGGGTCGGCTCGGGCAGTTCCTCGCCCGCCATGGCGCGGCGGCAGTTGCGCACCAGTTCGCCGATGAGCGAGGCCTTCCAGTCGTTCCACACCCCGGGCCCGGTGGCCAGCGCGTCCGCCTCGGCCAGGGCGGCCAGCAGATCGAGCAGGTGCGGATCGCCGTCGAGGGCGTCGATCACCAGTTTCACGGTGTCGGAATCGGTGACGTCGCGCCGGGTGGCGGTGTCGGGCAGCAGCAGGTGGTGGCGCACCATGGCCGCGAGCGTCGCCACGTCGGAGGGCCACAGCCCCAGGCGATTTCCGATGGAGACGGCCAGTTCCGCGCCGACCGCGCTGTGATCCTCGGTGCGCCCCTTGCCGATATCGTGCAGCAGCGCGCCCAGCAGCAGCAGGTCCGGGCGCGAGACCCGGGTGGCCAGCGCCGCGGACTGGGCGACCGTCTCGGTGAGGTGGCGGTCCACGGTCCAGGTGTGGATGGCATCGCGCGGCGGCAGGTCGCGCACCACGCCCCATTCCGGAAAGAGCCTGCCCCACAGGCCAGTCCGGTCCAATGCCTCGATGGCGTCGACGGCGCCGCGGCCCGCTCCGAGCAGCATCAACAGGTCGTTGACGGCGTCCTTGGGCCACGGCTCGCGTAGCTCCGGCGCATCCTCGCCGAGCCGGTTGAGCGTGGTGGCCGACATCGGCAGCCCCGACTGCGCCGACGCGGCGGCCACCCGCAGCACCAGACCCGGATCGCGCTGCGGGCGCGCGTCCCGCGCCAGCACCACCTCCCCGGAATGCTCGACCACCCCCTCATCGAGTGGTCGACGCACCGGGACCCGGCGCAGGCGCGCGAGACCGCGCCGAGGCAGCGCGTTCCCGGCGGTCCGCAGCCCGACATCGGTGGAATAGCTGACGGTGCGAGCCGCGTCCGACAGCGTGCGGGCCAGATCGAAGCGATCGCCGATCCGCAGGGCCGCCCCGATCTCGTCCGCGTCCTGGGCCCGCAACTGGTCGCGGGCCCGGCCCGCTACCCGGTGCAGTTCGGTCCGCACGTCCAGCAGCCGCCGATGCGCCTGCCGCAACCCGCCACCGGGCACCTCCGGACCGAGCCCCGGCATGGCATCGGTCAGCTGTGCGATGGCGAGCGCGTCCAGCAGTTGGATGTCGCGCAGTCCGCCGCGCCCGTTCTTGAGATCGGGCTCGGCGCGGTGCGCGACGTCTCCGCTACGGCGCCAACGGGTTTGGGCCTGCTCCAGCAGGGCGTCGAAACGGGACCGGATTCCGGCACGCCAGTCCCGTCGCACCCCGCTGATCAGCAGATTGCTCAAGCCCTCGTCGCCGACGATGTGCCGCGCCTCGAGCATGCCGAGGCCGGCGGTGAGATCGTCGGAGGCCACGCGCAGCGCCTGCGGGACGGTGCGCACGCTGTGATCGAGCTTGATGTGGGCGTCCCACAGCGGATACCAGAGCTGATCGGCGACCTCGGCGACCCGGGCGGGGTCGATGTCGTCGTAGAGCAGCACCAGATCCAGGTCGGAGTAGGGCAGCATCTCCCGGCGGCCCAGTCCGCCCACCGCGACGATGGCGAGCCCGCTGTCGGCGGTGATGCCGACCTCGTGACCCTTGGTGGTCAGCCACAGTTCGAACAGGTCCACCAGCGCTTCCCGCAGCGCCTCGGCGTCCAGCCGCGTGACGCGGCCGGTGGGTCCGTGCTCGGCGAGCAGTTGGTCGCGGGCCTTCACCAGATCCGAAGCCCCATTGGAAACCTTGTCGTCTCCGGCCTTCTCGTCGCGTGCTTGCTGAAAACCCACAACCCACCACCTGTGTCTGTTTGCCTCCGCTGCGCTCCGGCGGGGTCGCGGCCCTGGAGGTCTCGTTCTTCCCTCCCTCCGCTCCTCCGCTTCGCTCCCCCGCTCCGCTCAGTCCAGAACGAGACGGGCCGCGACCCACATGGGCGAATGCACCGGATATGCAATTTGTTCGGCCGATACCGCGCGAGCACAGCGACGGCCCGTCCCGTTCATGTGAGCGGGAGCGGGCCGCCGCTCGATCTTTCTTCGGTTAGAGCGCGTCTGCTCCGCGTTCGCCGGTGCGCACCCGGATGATCGCGTCGACGGGGGTCACCCAGACCTTGCCGTCACCGATCTTGCCGGTGCGGGCGGCCTCGACGATGACCTCGACGACCTTTTCGACGGAAGCGTCGTCCACGACCACCTCGACCCGGACCTTCGGGACGAAGTCGACGGAGTACTCGGCACCGCGGTAGACCTCGGTGTGGCCCTTCTGGCGGCCGTAGCCCTGAACCTCGCTGACGGTCATGCCGAGCACGCCCGCCTGCTCCAGGCCGGTCTTCACGTCCTCCAGAGTGAACGGCTTCACGATCGCAGTGATCAGTTTCATTTTCGTCATGCCTCCTTGACGGCGGCGGTGCGCGCCGCACCACCCACAGCAGCGAAATCGTATGCCGTTTCAGCGTGGTCCGACTCGTCCATGCCCTCGAACTCGGCTTCCTCGGTGACACGCAGACCGATGGTGTACTTGATGGCGAGCGCGATGATGAGCGTCACGATGAACGAGAAGGCAAGCACCACACCGGCACCCACGGCCTGACGCCACAGCTGGTTGAAGCCGCCGCCGTAGAGCAGACCCTGGACACCCGCCGGCGCCTCCTTGGTGGCCACCAGGCCGACCATCAGGGTGCCGATGATGCCGCCCACGAGGTGGACGCCGACCACGTCGAGCGAGTCGTCGAAGCCCAGCTTGAACTTCAGGCCCACCGCCAGGGCGCAGGCCACACCGGCGACCAGGCCGATGGCCAGCGCGCCGAGGACGTTCACCGAGGAGCAGGACGGGGTGATGGCGACCAGGCCCGCGACGATGCCCGAGGCGGCACCCAGGGAGGTGGCGTGACCGTCACGCAGCTTCTCGACGAGCAGCCAGCCGAGCATGGCCGAGCAGGTGGCGAAGGTGGTGGTCAGGAAGGTCGAACCCGCGGTGCCGTTGGAGGACAGCGCCGAACCGGCGTTGAAGCCGAACCAGCCGAACCACAGCAGACCGGCGCCGAGCATGACGAAGGGCAGGTTGTGCGGGCGCATGGGCGTCTTGGGCCAACCCTTGCGCTTGCCGAGGACGAGGCACAGCGCCAGGCCAGCGGCACCGGCGTTGATGTGGACGGCGGTACCACCCGCGAAGTCGATCACCTTGAGCTTGTTGGCGATCCAGCCACCCGCGTGGATGATGTTGCCGCTGGAGTCGGTGGCGTTGAAGTCGAAGACCCAGTGCGCGACCGGGAAGTAGACGACGGTCGCCCAGATGGCGGCGAACAGCGCCCAGGCTCCGAACTTGAGGCGGTCGGCGACCGCGCCCGAGATCAGGGCGACGGTGATGATCGCGAACATCAGCTGGAAGGCCACGAACACGGTCATCGGAATGCCGGTGTTACCCGCGAGCGGGATGCCGATCGCGTCGGCGGCCTGAATGCCCTTCGACGGGTCGGCGGCCACGGCCGGATGCGCGTCCGCGCCGATCAGGCCCTTGAGCCCGAAGAACTGGGTCGGATTGCCGATCAGTCCGAACTTGTTGTCGCCGAACGATGCCGAAAAGCCGAAAATCGCCCATAGGACGCCGACAATGCCCATGGCACTGATGCTCATCATGATCATGTTGAGCACGTTCTTGCTACGGACCATGCCGCCATAGAAAAACGCGAGCCCTGGGGTCATCAACAACACCAATGCCGAGCTCGCGAGCATCCATGCTGTGTCGCCGGTGTTCGGCACATCAACGATGGGGTACGCCACCTTTTGTCCTCCTCATCTTCAGCCCCGCAGCAACCTGCGAATAAGCCTGCAATGAGATTCGTCAGTTGGTGTTTCAGCCGTGATCCTGCGGCGTTTCGCGTAGGTGAACGGATGAGAGTGCAGTGTTGCGGTCACGTTTCCGAAACCGCGCCACTGTTACGACGACATTGTGAGGATGATGTTGATTTCGATATCGATGCAGTTCAGGGTTGATCAACCGAGCAGCGCGTCGACGAAGGCGCCGGGTTCGAAGGGGGCGAGATCATCCGCTCCCTCTCCCAAACCGACCAGTTTGACTGGTACGCCCAGCTCGTGTTGCACCTGGAACACGATGCCGCCCTTGGCAGTTCCGTCCAGCTTCGTCAGCGCGACGCCGGTGATGTCCACGACGTCGGCGAACACGCGCGCCTGCATCAGGCCGTTCTGGCCGACCGTGGAGTCGAGCACCAGGATGACCTCGTCCACGGCGGCCTTCTTCTCGACCACGCGCTTGACCTTGCCCAGCTCGTCCATCAGGCCGGTCTTGGTGTGCAGGCGGCCCGCGGTGTCGATGAGCACGACATCCACGCCGCGATCGATACCGGCGGACACGGCGTCGAACGCCACGGCCGCGGGATCCGCGCCCTCCTTGCCGCGCACGGTCTCCGCGCCCACGCGCTCACCCCAGGTCTGCAGCTGATCGGCGGCCGCCGCGCGGAAGGTGTCGGCAGCGCCCAGCAGCACACGCCGGCCGTCGGCGACCAGCACCCGCGCCAATTTGCCGGTGGTGGTGGTCTTTCCGGTGCCGTTCACGCCGACGACCAGCAGGATCGACGGATGATCGGCGTGCGGTAGCGCCCGGATGGAACGGTCCAGCTCGGGTCGTAGGGCTTCGACGAGAACCTCGCGCAGCACGGCGCGCGCCTCGGCGGCGGTGCGCACGGTGCGCGACGCCATCTCCTCGCGCAGCCGCTCCACGATGGCGGCGGTGCTGGCGGTGCCGAGGTCGGCCATGACGAGGGTGTCCTCGATCTCCTCCCAGGACTCCTCGTCCAGATCGCCGCCGCCCAGCAGACCGAGCAGCGACTTGCCGACGGCATTCTGCGAGCGGGACAGACGACCGCGCAGGCGGTTCAGACGGCCCGCGGTGGGCTCGATCTCGGCGATGGCCGGGGCGGAAGCCTCGGCCGGAACAGCGGTTTCGGGTGCGGCGGCCGGTGCGCCCGACCGAGCGGCGACAGCGGCCTCGGCGCCGGCGGCGACCTCGGCGGCGGCAACCGCGGCTTCGGCGGCCTCCTCGGCGGCGGCCTCCTGCGAGAGGGGCTGCTCGGCAACCTCTCCCGCGCCCTGACCGGCGGCGGTCTCACCGGCTTGCCCGGCCGCTTCGACGGCAGCGGTCCGCGCCTCGTCCTCGGTCGGCGCGGCGGGAGCGCCGCCCGCGACGGAAGTCGGGGTCGCCGAGCCGGATTCGCCCGCAGCCGAGGCGTCGGCCGACGGCACGTTCTCTGCGGTCGCGGCGTCCCGACCGGCGGCGGCCTGGTCGGTATGGGCAGGAGCGGAGCCGGTGGGCGTGACGGCCTCCGCGGCGGCAGGCGCGGGCTCGGGGCCCTGCACCGGCTCGGGCAGGCGGACATCGGTGATGCTGCGCCTGGCGGCATCGCGCGGGACGGCGGCGTCGTCGCCGACATGGGGCTGGCCCTCGTCGTCGGTGCGCTCGGGCGGGAGCGGGACCGGCTTGGACTCGGCCGCGGGGACCTTCTCCTTCTCGGCGGTGCTTCCTTGGCTGAAGCTGAATCCGCTCGATGCCTGATATCCGCCGGACCGGTCGGTGACCTCCTTGGTTTCGGCGGCCTCCGGGGTCAGCGAGATACGGCGGCGCTTGTTCAGGGCGTATCCGGCAACCAGCGCCACGAGCAGCACCGCGACGATCGCGGCGATCAGGATCCAAACTTCTGCAGTCGTCACGCCCCCATCCTTTCAGAGGCAGTCGTATTGCCGGTTTCACACACCTGCTCGTACGTTGGGAGCAGTGTCGTCTATCACACAGTTGGGCCGCGCAAGCGTCGACACGCCGGGGTGGGGCTCGGAAATCCCGACAACTACCGACCGGTCTGCTCGACTACGTGCCACAGTGCGGAAGGAGCGGCGAATGCGACACCGAGACAATAGGATCGGCGACGTGACCGATCGAAATGTGCTTGGGGGACCGCTGGAGGAGTGTGGCACCGATCCTCTCACCGGCTTCTACCGGGACGGATGCTGCAGCACCGGCCCCGAGGATTTGGGCAGCCACACCGTCTGCACGGTGGTGACCGCGGAGTTCCTGGAGCACCAGAAGTCGATCGGCAACGACCTCGTCACCCCGCGGCCGGAGAACAACTTCCCCGGCCTGCAGCCGGGCGACCGATGGTGCGTGGTGGCGGTGCGCTGGCTGCACGCCCACGAGGACGGGGTGGCCGCACCGGTGGTGCTGGCCGCCACCCACGAGAACGCGCTCGAGGTCGTTCCGATGGAGACCCTGCGCAAGTACGCCGTCGACGTCCCCGACGACGTCAGCGACCTACTGTAGGCAGCCCGCTGTCGTCGCCCCTGCGCAGCGGGGTCTCATCGGCCTTGCCGAGCAGCGCCTCGCTGGCCTTGCGCAGCAGCGCCTCGTTGGCACCGCGCAGCAAAGCCTCGTTGGCACCGCGCAGCAAAGCCTCGTTGGCACTGCGCAATTCGACGCGCGCCGCGCACAGGCGCGGGTCGGAGGCGAAGGCCAGTCGATCCGCGCCGGCCTGCAGCGGGGCATTGAGCACCTGCAGGGTGATGGCGGCCGCGACGGCGGCGAAGAACAGCGCCACCAGGGCGGGCCGCTCCCCCGCGAGGGCGAGCGCCAGTGCGGCCTGGCCGCCGAACACGGCCGCGGTGGCCGCCGAGACGACCAGGGAGTGGATCATGGCCGCCCGCAGGGACTCTCCCTCGTCGTAGGCGTCGATCACCGCGATGCCCAGGCCGAGCACCACCAGGTCGGCGGCCAGCACCGACAGCATGGCGGTCTGCGGAAGCACATTGAGGCCCAACAGGATCAGCGCCGCGCTGAGTCCCAGCAGCAGCGCGCCCACGGTGAGCAGTCCGCCCGCCGAGCGCCGCGAGTCCTCCGACCATTCGGCGTGCTGGCCGAGCATGCCCAGCATGGTGCCCAGCAGCGCGAGCAGGGTCAGCGCGCCGAGCAGGTACCCGGCGGGCAGGAAGCCGCCGGCCGCCGGAATGGCCAGCACCGCGCACAGCGGTATCAGTCCCAACCGCCATACCCGATCCACCCGCTCGACCGCCCGCGCCGGCAGCAGCCGCACGAACGCCCCGCTGAAGGCCAGCGCCGGCGCACACACCAGCACGATCCGCACTCCGTCGAACCAGGGACCGCCCCCGGCCAGCCGATCGGCCACCACCGCCGCCGAATAAACCAGCAACCCGATAGCCGCCCTGCGTAACAACGGCTTTCGCGGATCCCGCGCCAGCAGATACAAACCGAGCCACCATGCGACACCGAACGCCGCGGCCGACACCCAAACCACGCAGGGAGCGTACTTCCCCACTGCCCGTTTGCGGGTCGTTACAAACCCCCCGAATATCCCCTCCCACCAGCATTTTTCACCCACAACCCACTCTCGTCACACCTTCGCACCGGTTAGGACACACCCAGGTCACGAAGCGCCCCAATACCTTTCGCCCCAGCCTCGCATTAGGGGCTCGTTAGGGACCCCCACCTCCCCGATTCACCGAGTGGCGCATCCTGGAGGGGGGATCAGACAAATCCCCTCCAGGATGGGCCACTCGACGAAATGGATGTCGATCCCGGGCGATAACGCCGACCGATTCGGGGGCCGTTGCCGTGGTGGTCACGCCGGGCAGAAGTCCCGGCCGTGCGGAATGCGGCCTCGCACGGGGCGACGTCGCCGAGCAGCCGCGTGCCGCGAAGCGGGCCATGGCTCAGGCGGTTTCGGGGCGGGCCCTCGATACCGACTCGGCGAAGTGGCTGTAGGTCAGGCGGATCGGGGGCGTGGCGGCGACGGTGGGCCTTCTGGCGGCAGGCGGGTGAGCAGTAGCGGGCCGGCCGGTGCCGGTGGGGTGAAGCGGGCACCGAAAGGGACGCGACGAAGCAGCCGGTGTTCAGGCGGATTCGGGGGTGTGGCGGCGGCGGTGGGCCTTTTGACGGCAGGCCGGGGAGCAGTAGCGGGCGGGGCGGCCGGTGGGGGCGGGGTGAATGGGGGTGGTGCAGATCGGGCAGTGCGGGGTTTCGTGACGGCGGGTGGATTCGTCACGGGAGCGGGGGGTGGTTCGGGGTTTCGTTACGGGGATAGTGGAGGGGTGGGCTCGCATCGAGTCCAGGACCAGGGCCGCGGGGCGCGACAGTTCGTGTTCCGAGGTGAGTCGTTGGATCGCAACGCATCCGGTGAAGAGGGCCAGAACATCGGCTAGCGTGAGGTCGGAGCGGACCACGCCCTGGCGTTGGGCGGCCGTGAGCAGGTCTTCGAGGGCGGTGTGGAAGCGGGTGCCGGCGTCGCGGACCAGTTCGCGGGGCCAGCCGTCGTTGCTGACCAGGTCGCACAGGGCCTGGTTGCGATGGGTGGAGGTGATCACCTCGGTGCAGAAGGAGAAGAAGGCAGCGCCGGGGTCGGGGGCATCGCGCAGGCGGTGGGCCAGGCCGGTGAGGCGATTGATGCGCTGCTCCATAACCGCTTCCAGCAGTGCGGTTTTGGTCGGGAAATGGCGGTAGACGGTGCCCGCGCCGACACCCGCGCGGCGGGCCACCTCGGTGAGGGAGACGGCCGCGCCGCGCTCGGCGAGCGCGCGGTGCGCGGCGGCCAGCACCAGGGCTCGATTGCGACGCGCGTCCGCCCGCACACTCGGCGCGGCAGACGCCTGGTTCGGCCTGGCGACCAGCTCGACAGAGGTGGGAGCCGTCGCACGGGGCGAGGCGCCCTTCGCACCGGACGCCGTGGCCTTTCCGCCTGGCGCGGTGGATTTCTCGTGGAGCGCGGCGGGCTGCTCGTGGGGCAAGGTGGGCGCGGACATTTCGTTACGCGGTTCCTTTCCGGTGCTGGCCAACCGGAATCGGGCGGTTCTAGCGTCCGTATACGGGTCGACCGACCCGAATATTACCGAACGAACGGGTGACAATGTCTTCTCAGAGTGAGCTGATCCTGGTGACCGGCGCGACCGGTAAGCAGGGCGGTGTGACCGCGCGGCGGCTGCTCACGGCCGGCCGTCGGGTGCGCGTGCTGGTGCGCGATCCGGAATCGCCTGCCGCGCAGGAACTCGCGGCGGCGGGCGCGGAACTGGCCGTCGGGGACTTCGACGCGGCCGAGACGCTCGACGCGGCACTGTCGGGTGTCGGCGCGGCCTTCCTGGTGCCGCCCGCGACTTTCGGACCCAACGGATGGGATGTCGATCTGGAGGTCGAGCGCGGCACCCGGTTCATCACGGCGGCCCGGGCGGCCGGGGTGGGGTTCCTCGTGTTCACGACCGTCGCGTCCCTGACCGCGGACGGCCAGTGGGGCGCGAAGGGCAAGCGGCAGGTGGAGGCGGCGCTACGCGAGAGCGGCCTGCACTGGACGATTCTGCGTCCGGCCCGGTTCATGGAGAACTACTTCATGCAGGGCTACCCGGTGGACGGCATCAACGGCGGCGTGCACAAGCATCTGTTCCCGGCCGACCGGCCGGTGCAGTCCATCGCATTGGAGGACATCGCCGTGTTCGCGCAGCTGGCCTTCGACGATCCGGCCCGATTCCACGGCGAGACCATCGAATTGGCCGGTGACGCCCTCACCATGTCCGAAGCCGCGATCGCGGTGAGCGCCGCCATCGGGCAGCCGGTCCGCTATGTCGAGGCCACGCAGGAGGAGGCCGAGGCGATGGGAGCGGAGGTCGGGGCCGTGTGGCGGTTGTCGCGGGAGGGCGAGGGCTGGCACGCCGATATCCCCGCGCTCCGCGAAATCCACCCCGGGCTGCGGACTCTCGACGCGTGGCTGGCGGAATCCGGTGCGGCGCGGCTGAAGACGCTGCTCGCCGACTGAGACCGGCGGGGAGGTCGCGCGATGCCCTCCCCGCCGCGCCCAGGGCGGGGTGCGGATCAGGGCAGGGCGCCGTTGTAGTCGGGCAGCTTGAAGGTCTGCTGGGCGTGGCCGCCGGACAGGTCGGAGTCGCTGTTGCCGATATTGGCGACGATCGTGTAGCCCTGGCCCTCGATCGAGGCGCGGGTGGCGGTCTTGTATTCGGCCAGCGCGGCCGCGCCGCTGGAGCCGGTGGTCAGGCCGCCGCCGTAGAGCCCGTCCACCGAGTAGCCGACCGAGCTCAGGTTGATCTGGGTGTAGAAGTTCATGAGCGCGGGCCGCCCGGTCACGAAGATGAGCGACGCGCCTTGGCTTTTCGCCCATTGCGCCAGTGCCAGCATGGGCGGGATGGCCGGGGTGATCGGACCGGGGTGGTAGCTCGTCTCGAGCACGGTGTTGTCGACGTCGAAGACGATGGCGGGTTTGGTGGCCCCGGGCAGCGCGGTCGTCAGGTAGGTCTTGGCGGCGTTGGCGACCGTGGTGACGTCGCTGATCCATTGGCTGTAGGGCGGCAGATTGCTGTTGCTGCCGCCCGATCCGGACAGGGACCCGGTGCCCGAGCCCGAGGCGGAGCCGGATCCCAGTGCGGAGGAACCGGAATCGGCCAGGGCGACGGGCAGCGGGGCGACCAGGCCGACGGTGATGCCGGCGGCCAGTACGGCGATGGAGCGTCTCATGGCGCGGACGCTAGCGCCCACCCAGTGCGACGCGCAGGCGTTTCACTTTGCCCGGCCATCCCGATCCCGCTGAGCGGGACGGGACGCTAGGAAGCGTTCGCGCCCACCAGGTTCTCCCCGCGCATGCGCTGCGAGATCACCTGGGTGATGCCGTCACCGCGCATGCTCACGCCGTAGAGGGCGTCGGCGATCTCCATGGTCGGCTTCTGGTGGGTGATGACGATCAGCTGGCTCTTCTCGCGCAGCTGCTCGAACAGCCCGATGAGCCGGCGCAGGTTGGTGTCGTCCAGCGCCGCCTCGACCTCGTCCATGACATAGAACGGGGAGGGGCGGGCACGGAAGATCGACACCAGGAAAGCCACTGCGGCCAGCGACTTCTCGCCGCCGGAGAGCAGCGAGAGGCGCTTGACCTTCTTGCCCGGCGGGCGCGCCTCGACCTCGACGCCGGTGGTGAGCATATTGGCGGGATCGGTGAGCAGCAGCCGGCCCTCACCGCCTGGGAACAGCCGCGAGAACACGCCTTCGAATTCGCGCTCGACGTCTTCGTAGGCTTCGGTGAAGACCTGCAGGATGCGCTCGTCCACCTCGGCGACGACATCCAGCAGGTCCTGGCGGGCCTTCTTGACGTCCTCGAGCTGGGTGTTGAGGAAGGTGTAGCGCTCCTCGAGGGCCGCGAACTCCTCCAGGGCAAGGGGATTCACCTTGCCGAGGGTGACGAGGTCCTTCTCGGCGCGCTTGGCGCGACGCTCCTGAGTGGCGCGATCATAGGGCATCGGCTGGGGTTCGCTGACGTCCTCGCCGCGCTCGCGGGCCTGCTCGTACTCCATCATCTCGAGCGCGGTGGGCGGCATGGGGACGTCCGGGCCGTACTCGGCGATGAGGTCCTCGAGGCTGACGCCGAACTGCTCGGCGATATTGGTCTCGACCTGCTCGATGCGCAGGGCCGCCTGCGCGCGGGCCACCTCGTCGCGGTGCACGGCGTCGGTGAGCTGCGCCAGCTGCGCGGCCAGGGCGCGCGACCGCTCCTTGGTCTGATCCACCTGGGCCGCGAATTCTGTTCGGCGGCGCACCAATTCGTCGCGGCGGGCACCGGCCTGGGCCACCACCTGTTCGAGTTCGGCGGCCACCTGCTCCGCGGACGCGGCGACGACGGCCGCGACCTCGGCGGCTTGGCGGCGGGCGGCCTGGGCGCGTTCGGCGCGCTGCCGGTTCTCGCGTTCGGCGCGCGCCGCGCGGCGCAGCGAATCCGCTTTGCCGCGAACCGATTCCGCGCGCTCTTCGGCTGTGCGGACGGCCAGGCGGGCCTCGACCTCCATGGACCGGGCCTCGGCGAGCGCGGCCGCCGCCTCCTCCCGGGCGTACCCGGCGGTCTCGGTCCCGGCGGCCTCCGGATCCATCTCGGCCTGCTCGCTCTCGGCATTGCGCAGCCGATCCTCGAGCTCGGCCAGCTTGGAAAGCGTTTCCTCCCGGCCGGTTTCGGCATCGGCGCGCTGCGCCAGCAGTCGATCGCATTCCTTCTGCGCCGTGCGCGCACTGTGCCCGAGCCGCCCGAGCCGGTCATAGATGGCGACCAGCGCCTGATCGGATTCGTGCAACGCGAGCAACGCGTGATCGACCGCATCCTTACGATCGGTCTGCTCCGCCAGCGCCCCGGCGAGCGCGGCCTCGAGCTCCTCGGCCTGCCGCTGCCAGGACTCCAATTCCTGCTTGGCCGAATCGATATCGGCCTGCACCTCGAGTTGACTCGGCGCGCGATCGGACCCGCCGAGCACCCACCCGGTGCCGGTCAGATCACCGTCCCGAGTAACTACCCGCGACTCCGGACGCTCGGCGATGACACACGCTGCGGTGTCCAAATCATCGGCGACGGCAATGCCCGCCGTGAGAGCCGCGATCGCCGTGCGCAGGTTCGCAGGGCAATCCACCACTTCGGACAGCCAGCGCGCGCCCGCAGGTAGTCGCGAATCCACCCGCGCGGCACCGGCGTCAGGACCCATGCCTGCCTGCACGCCGGTCGCGGCGCTGCCGGGCTGTGCGCCGATTCCCGCATCGGGCTGTCCGGTAGCGAAGGTTCCGGCCGGGCGGCAATCGGCGGCGTCGGCGAATACCAATGCGGCACGGCCACCGTCGGCTTCTTTGAGCGCGCGAACGGCGGCGTGGGCGGCGGGGCCGGTGTCGGCGGCGACGGCGTCGGCCAGGGGGCCGAGGGCGGCGGCGACGGCGGCTTCGAAACCGCCGTGGACGCGGATCAGGCCGGAGAGGGGGCCGAGCAGGCCGTCGGTGCGGTGTTCGAGGAGCCAGGCCGCGCCGTCCTTGCGGCGCAGGCCCATGGTGAGGGCTTCGATGCGGGCGGTGAGGGAGGCGACGCGTTTGCCTGCCTCGCGGTCCTTTTCGCGGAGTTCGGTGACGCGCTGGTCGGCCAGGGCGAGGGCTTGGGCGGCGTGTTCGTAGGCGGTGTCGAGGCCCTCCTCGCCCGCGTCGAGTTCGCTGAGTTCGCTCTGGACGGCCTCGAATTCGGCGTTGGCCTCCTCGCCGCGGCGGCGGGCCTCGGCGATGGCGGTGGACATGCGCGAGATCTCGCCGTCGGAGGACTGGGCGCGGGTGCGCAGCGTGTCGACCTGGCCGGAGAGGCGGGCCAGGCCCTCGCGGCGGTCGGCGACGGCGCGCACGGCGGCGAGGTGGGCCTGTTCGGCGGCCTTGGCGGCCATTTCGCGTTCGTGCAGGGCCTCGCGCGCGGCTTCCAGCGTCTCGGTGGCCATTTCGACCGCTTCGCGCAGTTCGGCCTCTTCGGCCTCGACCCGATCCGCCTCGCGCTCCAGCTGTTCGGGATCACGGCCGGTGCCGGTCGGTTGCTCGATGGTGAGGTTGCGCGCACGATCCCGCGCAATGCGGATAGTGGCATTGACACGTTCGGTCAACGCGGACAGCCCGAACCAGATCTGGGCGGCCGCCTCCGCGCTCGGAGTCAGCTTGGACAGCTCGAATTCCTGCTGTGCCAGCGCGGCATTGGCGGCATCCAGCTCGGCTTGCACATTGACGTGCTGCTCGCGCGCGTAGGCTTCCTTGCTCTGCTGGCTCTCCAGTTCGCGGCGGCGGCTCACCAGATCGTCGGCGGCCAGCCGCAATCGGGAATCACGCAATTCGGACTGGACGGTCGCGGCGCGACGCGCCACCTCGGCCTGCCGCCCCAGCGGCTTGAGCTGGCGGCGCAATTCGGTGGTGAGGTCGGTGAGGCGGGCCAGATTCGACTGCATGGCATCGAGCTTGCGGACCGCCTTCTCCTTGCGCCGCCGGTGCTTGAGCACCCCCGCGGCCTCCTCGATGAAGGCGCGCCGATCCTCGGGCCGCGACTCCAGAATCGCCGAAAGCTGCCCCTGACCGACGATGACGTGCATTTCGCGGCCGATACCGGAGTCCGACAGCAGTTCCTGCACATCCATCAGGCGGCAGGAGTTCCCGTTGATCTCGTACTCGCCCGCGCCGTCGCGGAACATGCGGCGCGTGATCGACACCTCGGAGTACTCGATGGGCAGCACCCCGTCGGAGTTGTCGATGGTCAGCGTGACTTCGGCACGACCGAGCGGGGCGCGGCCCGCGGTACCGGCGAAGATGACGTCCTGCATCTTCCCGCCCCGCAGCGCTTTCGCGCCCTGCTCACCCATCACCCAGGTGAGCGCGTCGACGACATTGCTCTTCCCCGACCCATTGGGCCCGACCACGCAGGTGATCCCCGGCTCGAGACGCAATGTCGTCGCGGACGCGAAGGACTTGAACCCCTTCAGCGTCAGACTCTTCAGGTGCACAGCGGCTCAGACTACCCGCTCCCCCACGATTGCCCCGAGTATGCCGAACGTCGCGTCCCATCTGCGCCGATCCCCCCGCCCTTGACTCTCCACCAAGGGGAAGCACGAAGCTTCGACCCATGGACGACGAAACGCTCTACACCATCGGAGCCCTGGCCGACCGAACCGGCCTGACGGTCAAGACCATCCGCTTCTACTCCGACAAAGGGATCGTTCCGCCGACCACGCACAGCCACGGCGGTTACCGCCTCTACGACCTCGAAGCCGTCGCGCGGCTCGAATTGGTCCGCACCCTGCGCGAACTGGGCATGGACCTGGCCACCGTGCGCCGCGTGCTCGCCCGCGAAACCTCCCTGACCGAGGTCGCGGCCGCCCACGCCGAAGCGGTGGACGTCCAGATCCGCGTCCTGCGCCTGCGCCGCGCGGTCCTGCGCGCGGTAGCCAAACGAGATTCGACCGAAAAGGAGATGGAATTCATGCACAAGCTCGTCCAACTGTCCGAGGCCGAACGCGCCCGCATCATCCACGACTTCGTGGACGACACCTTCGGCGCCTTCGACGGCAACCCCGCCGTCGTCGAACTGCTCCGCTCGACCATGCCCGAACTCCCCGACGACCCGACCCCGGAGCAGGTCGGCGCCTGGATGGACCTGGTGGACCTGGTCCAGGACAACGACTTCCGCGCGGCCATCCGCCGCATGGCCGAATACCAGGCCGAGGAGCGAGCCGCGGGCGACGACACCGGCCTGCACCACGACCTGACCGAGGCGGTGCGCGACCAGGTCGGTCACGCGCTGTCGAGCGGCGTCGAGCCCGAGGGCCCGGCCGCCGCGGCGATCATCGGCGAGTTGACCGCCCGATACGCCGAGACCTTCGACAAGCCGGACGACCGCGCGCTGCGCGAGTGGATCCTGGAGCGCCTGGAGATGGCCGATGATCGCCGGGTGGAACGGTATTGGCAGCTCGTGGCGACCATCAACGGCTGGCCGCCGCTGCCGGACCTGGGCCCCACTTTCGCATGGTTCGCCACCGCACTCCGAGTCGATCTCGCACAGTCGTAGGGCATCGGATCAGGTCCAGATCCGAGCAGTGTGCCGTGCTACACGAACGGGAAGCACGGCACCACGCCGCAGACAGTGGCCGCTTCCTGTGCACTCAGCGCGCCGAACTTTGGCGACAGCCGCTCCGGCAGGACATCGCGCCCTGTGGCTTCGGGTCGCGCGTCGCCAGCGGCACGCGGCGAAATCAGATGCCGACCGGTACGAGAAGACGACGGCGCCACAGTTCCAGCAGGGGGAGAGCGAGAAGGGTCGGCCCTAACCAGGCGACGAGCTCGAAGGGACCTCGGAGGGGGCCGTGGAGGGCGAAGGCCACGACCAGGGTTGCGGTCCAGAGGGCGATGTAGGAGCCGCCGAGACCGTGGACGTAGGCGTGGGTCCACGCTTCGGGGCGACCTGCCGCTCTGCGGCCGAGCAAGGCCAGGGCGTAGGTGAGAGCCGAGAGCGGGATCAGCCACCAGAGATCGGTGCGGTGCCAGAGGACCATGATCGTTGCCGTAATGCCGATGGCGGCAAGGGCCCTCAGGTACCAGGGCCACCAATCGGCGGAGTGGCGCGAGCGGGCGGCGTCGGGCCGGGACCTCGCGTCGGCCCAGCCGACAACCGGGCCGAGGAGCAGGCCGAGGGCGCCGGCGGTGATATGGAGGGCCAGCAGGACGGTATAGGCGGGCATGGCCCACCTCCTCGGGGAGCGGGCGGGGCCGGGCTCAGTGGGTGCGGTGGCGGTTCCAGGCGGCGGATTCCCAGCCCATGACGACCCGGAAGACGAGGACCGCGCCCCAGGGGCCGATGACCCAGATGGGCCACGGATAGGTGAATTCGCCTGCGGCGATGGAGATCGCGGCCCAGATGACGAGGCTGAGCAGGCTGACGCCGAGCCAGGCGCTGCCCTCGATTTGCTGCCAGAGGGGTAGCCGGGTGCGCGAGACCGGCTGGGACGCAGCGGCCTCGGTCAGTTTCGGGAGGTCCTGGAGGACCAGTTGGAGGTCTTCGCGTGTGGTGGTGCCGTAGACGCGGGTGAGGCGGTCGTTGTATTCGGCGAGGTCGAGGCGGCCCTCGGTGAGGTGACGGCCGAGCAGGTCGGCGATCTGGGCGCGTTCGGTGTCGGAGGCTCGGGTGCCGGTGGTGATGTCCATGTCGATGCCTAACGGTGAGGCGCTGCCTGATATTCCATTGTGGAACGTAAGAACCAGGGTAAACCTCCAAAGTGGAATGTCAAGCGATTCAAGTGAAGGCGGGTGCCAGCACATTTGCCAGCAGGGCTTATGGAATGCGATCGTTAGTGACAGTTCTCGGACAAGGAGTCATCGTGGACCTTGACTGGTCGCCTGCCGATCTGGCGTTTCGTGACGAAGTGCGCGAATTTCTCGACGAAAAGTTAACGGATGATCTTCGGCGGGCGGGTCGCCTGGCGACGAGCGTCTATCCGGACCACGAAGCCAGCATGAAGTGGCAGGAGATCCTGCACGAGCGGGGCTGGGCCGCGCCGGCGTGGCCGGTGCAGTACGGCGGCTGCGAGTGGAGCCTGACCCAGCACTACATCTTCGGGCGCGAGTGCACGCTGGCGGGAGCGCCGAACCTGTCGCCCATGGGGATCCGGATGGTCTCGCACGCCATCATGGCGTTCGGGACCCCCGAGCAGAAGGACTTCTTCCTGCCGCGCATCCTCACCGGCGAAATCTTCTTCTGCCAAGGCTATTCCGAGCCCGAGGCGGGTTCGGACCTGGCCTCGCTGTCCATGGCAGCGGTCGCCGACGGCGAGGACTTCATGGTGACCGGCTCCAAGATCTGGACCACCCACGCCACCGAGGCCAACTGGATCTTCGCGCTGGTGCGCACCTCCAAGCAGGCCAAGAAGCAGCAGGGCATCACCTTCCTGCTCATCGACATGCGCACCCCGGGCATCGAAATCCGGCCGCTGGTCATGACTTCCGGCGAACAGGTGCAGAACCAGGTGTTCTTCGACCAGGTGCGGGTGCCGCAGGCCAATGTGCTGGGGCGGATCGACGACGGCTGGACCGTGGCCAAATACCTGCTCAACTTCGAGCGCGGCGGCGGCGCGGCGTCGCCGATGCTGCAGGTGATGGCCGAGGAGCTGGCCCAGGCCGCCAAGGACCAGCCCGGCCCGAACGGCGGCGCGCTCATCGACGATCCGGCCTTCGCCCACAAGCTGGCCGATGCCCGGCTGCGCGCCGACGTGCTCGAGATTCTCGAATACCGCACGCTCGCACTGGTTTCCAGCGGCAAGGATCCGGGCCCGGCCGCCTCGACCATCAAGATCCTGGGCACCGAGCTGAGCCAGGTCCTCACCGAACTCGCGGTGGAGGCCGCCGGTCCGCGCGGTCGCGCCTACCAGCCGCACGCCACCATGCCGGGCGCTCCGGTCGCCGACTTCACCCCGCCCGCCGACGGTTTCGTGACCGGCGAGGAGTGGCAGGCGGTCGCCCCGCTGCGGTACTTCAACGACCGCGCCGGCTCGATCTACGCCGGTAGCAACGAGATTCAGCGCAATATCATCGCCAAAGCCACGCTGGGACTGTGACCATGGACTTCTCTTTCACCGCAGAACAAGAACTGCTGCGCGACACCGTCACCGAATTCCTCGCGGCGCGTTACCGGTTGGAGCCCAGCCGGGCGGCGGCCCGCACCGGGGCCGGGTGGCAGCCGGAGATCTGGCGCGGACTGGCCGAGGAGGTCGGGATTCTCGGGGCGAGCCTGCCGGAGTCGGCGGGCGACATCGGGGGCGGACCGGTCGAGACGATGATCATCAGCGAGGCGCTGGGGGCCGCGCTGGTGCTGGAACCGTATGTCGACACGGTCGTGGTCGGCGGGGGCCTGCTGAAGCGCAGTACCGGCAAGCGGGCCGAGGATCTGCTGTCGGGCATCGCCGCCGGTGAGGTGGTCACCGGATTCGCCGCGCTGGAACCGCGATCCGGCTACGACTACACCGATGTCGCGACCACCGCGGTCCGCGACGGCGACGACTGGCTGCTCACCGGCGAGAAGACCGTCGTCACCTCCGCGCCGATCGCCACGCACCTGTTGGTGACCGCGGCCGTGGACGGCGATATCGCGCTGTTCGTGGTCGATGTCGACGCCGCCGCCGCCCCGCCCGCCGGGCTCACCGCGCGGTCCTACCGCACCATCGACGAGCGTCCGGCCGCGGACCTGAGCTTCGAGAATCTGCGGGTGCCCGCGGACGCGCTGCTACTCGCGCAGGCCGGCGCGGCCATCGCGGCCACCGTCGACGAGGCCATCGCCGCGGTCTGCGCCGAGACGGTCGGGGCCATGCGCAAGGTGGTCGCCGACACCGTGGCCTACACCAAGCAGCGCCGCCAGTTCGGCGTGCCGATCGCCAGTTTCCAGGCGCTGCAGCACCGCATGGTGGACATGCTGCTCGAGCTCGAACAAGCCGTGGCGGCAACCTATCTGGTGACGCTGAAGCTGGACGCGCCCGCGCCGGAGCGGGCCCGGGCCGCCTCGGCCGCCAAGGCCACCATCGGCCGCGCCGCCCGGCGCATCGGGCAGGAGTCGGTGCAGTTGCACGGCGCGATGGGCATGACCGAGGAGCTGGCGATCGGCCATTTCTTCAAGCGCCTCACGGCCGTTCAGTACGAGTTCGGCAGCACCGATCAGCACATCTCCCGTTATGCCGCGCTGACGCGGCCGTAGCGGGTTGCACGCACCGGCTCAGGGGTGACCGGTGAGAGGTCCGGGTTCCGGTGACTCGCCCGACGGAACCACCGGAACCCGGCCGCCGCAAGCGATCCCCGGGCTCACGCCGGAATCAGCGGCGCTGTGCGTAATTTGCGGGGACGGGTATCCGTTCGGCATCGCGGGCGACCGGCTGTCGCGGCGCGGCGGCCGCGCGGGCCGAACTACGCACGGCCTGCACGATGACCAGCACCAGTGCGGGTCCGGTGACAAAGCACAACACACCCACGGCGATCAAGAGCACGGTTCCCACGTGCGGATTATTGCCGTATGCGCGGCATTTCGCACAATTACGGCAAACACAGCCTTCCAGGCGTCACAACCCGACCGGTCGCACTGGTTAGATCGGGTGGCATGCCGGTGTGACCGGGCTCATAGCTCACCACCCGTCACGTCCACGGACGCCGCCTCGTCCAAGGGATGCATTCGAACCGGACGAAAGGACGACATCATGTCGCGAATGAACCTCAGCGAGGTCGCCCCCGAGGTCTACAAGGCGTGGATCGCCGCCGAGACCGCCATTCGGCGCGGACCGCTGGACGCCACGGTGCGGGAACTGGTGAAGATCCGGGTCTCCCAGATCAACGGCTGCCTGTTCTGCATCGACATGCACTCGACCGAGGCCCGCAAGGAGGGCGAGACCGAGCGCCGCCTGTGGCACCTCAACGCCTGGCGGGAGTCGGCTCTGTTCACCGAGGCCGAGCGCGCGGCTCTGGAATACGCCGAGGCCGCAACGGAGTTGGGCCCGCACGGGGTCGGCGACGAGGTCTGGGCCGGGGTCGAGAAGCACTTCGACGAAGGTCAGCGCGCCGGACTGGTCGCGGTGACCGCCCAGATCAACCTGTGGAACCGGCTCGGCGTGCCGCTGCGCATGGAACCGCTCGAGTCCTAGTCGCACACGGAACGCCGTTGACAGGCCGCGTGGTCTGTGGCTGATTGACGGTATGGCCAGCGGCATCGAGGGTACGAGCGGACGCGTGCGGATCGCCGCCGTCGGCGATCTGCACATGCGGGAGAGCATGCGCGGGCACTTCCGGCCCGCGCTGCTCGACCTCGGCGCACACGCCGACGTACTGCTGCTGGCGGGCGATCTCACCAACGGCGGCACCCTGCGCGACACCGATGCCCTGTGCGCCGAGATCGAGGGCCTCCCGATCCCGGTGGTCGCCGTGCTCGGCAACCACGACCACGATCGGCGGCTGGGCTACCGGATCTCGGTGCAGCTCAACGACATCGGTGTGCACATGCTCGACGGCACCGCGATCGCACTGACCGTCAACGGCATTCGCCTGGGCATCGCGGGCGTCATGGGCGGCAGCGGCGGATTCCCCGGGCACCCGGGCAATCCCGCCGAGGGCAGCGTCGAACACCGGCAGCGCTTCCGCCGCGGCCCCGCCGACGCCGTGCGCCTGCGCGCCGCCCTGGACTCCCTCGACTGCGACATGCGCATCGCCCTCATGCATTTCGCCCCCGTGGTCGACACCCTGGTCGGCGAGGACCCCAAGATCTACCCCGGCCTCGGCTGCCAGGATCTCGCCGACGCGGTGGACGGCGGCGGCGCCGTGTTCGCCGTGCACGGACACGCCCACGGCGGGACCGAATTCGGCCGCACCCCGACCGGCGTCGAGGTCCGCAACGTCTCCTACGCGGTCATTCGCGCGGCCTACCGGGTGTACGAGCTGACACATCCGGGCAACCCCTGAACCCCTGGCCGGTATTCTTTTACGAAATCTCTACCGAAGGCGCGCCGGGAAGTCTGGTCGGCCGGTCCGAAACCTCGGGCCGTACGGTCCGACCTGGGAGTTTCGATGCGGCGATCGTTTTCGATCTTGACGTATTCTCTTGCCGTGAACGCTCGGCTATTCGTCGTATCCTGCAACTATGCATGCCGCTCAGATGGCCGAGGAATATCCGGTGATCGATTTGGACTCCGACGCGATCGACGCGGCGAAGTTGCTGGCCGAGCATCGGCTGCCGGGGATCCTGGTGATCGACGCCAATGGGAAACCGCACTCGGTGCTGCCCGCCTCGCAGGTGGTGTTGTTCATCGTGCCGAAGTATGTGCAGGACGATCCGTCGCTGGCGGGGGTGCTCACCGAGGGTATGTGCGGGCAGGTGGTGAAGCGGTTGCGGGGCAAGCGGGTTCGGGACGTGATTCCGGAGCGGCTGACCAAGATTCCGGCCGCCAAGGCCGACGACAATTTCGTCGAGGTGGCCGCGCTCATGGCCAAGTACAAGTCGCCGCTGGTCGCGGTGCAGGACGGCGACCGGCTGCTCGGGGTGATCACCTCCTCGCGGCTGCTGGAAGTGGCGCTCGCGAACTGAGCCCGCCCGGGCGGCGGTCATGACCGTCGCCGTCGCCATCGCGGTCTTCACGATCTCCTACATCCTCATCGCCTCCGAGCGCGTGCACAAAACCATCGCCGCGCTGGTGGGTGGCGGTGTGGTGATCGCGGTCGGCATCGTCGACTCCGACGACGTGTTCTACTCCCACGAGACCGGCATCGACTGGAACGTCATCTATCTGCTGCTCGGGATGATGGTCATCGTCGGCGTGCTGCGGCAGACCGGCATCTTCGAGTACGTCGCCATCTGGGCGGCCAAGCGCGCCAAGGGATCCGCGCTGCGCGTGATGATCCTGCTGGTGCTGATCACCGCCACCGCCTCCGGGTTCCTCGACAACGTGACCACGGTGCTGCTCATCGCCCCGGTGACGCTGCTGGTGTGCGAGCGCCTGGAGGTGCCGCCGACCCCGTTCCTCATCGCCGAGGTGCTGGCCTCCAATATCGGCGGCGCGGCGACGCTGATCGGCGACCCGCCCAACATCATCATCGGCAGCCGGGCGGGCCTGTCGTTCAACGACTTCTTCCTGAATCTCACCCCGATCGTGCTGATCGAGCTGCTGGTGTTCACGCTGCTGCTGCCGCGTCTGTTCAAGGGCTCCTTCGACGTCCATCCCGAACGGGCCGCCGACATCATGCTGCTCAACGAGCGCGAGGCGATTCGCGAGCCGAAGCTGTTGATCAAGTGCGGAATTGTGCTCGCGCTGGTATTCGCGGGATTCTTCGGCCACCCGATCTTCCATCTCGAACCGTCACTGGTGGCATTGCTGGGCGCCGGTGCGCTGGTGTTGATTTCCGGTCTGCCGCAACGCGATTACCTGTCCGCGGTGGAATGGGAGACGTTGCTGTTCTTCGCCGGCCTGTTCGTGATGATCGGGGCGCTGGTGAAAACCGGTGTGATCGGCCGATTGGCGAAATACGCGACCGAACTCACCGGCGGAAACGCGCTCGTGGCAACCATGCTGATACTCGTCGTCTCGGCGGTGCTGTCGGGCGTCATCGACAACATCCCGTACGTGGCGACCATGAGCCCACTGGTGGCGGAGCTCGCGGATCACGTGAACAGCCCCCTGCAGTCGGACGCCCTGTGGTGGGCGCTGGCATTGGGCGCGGATTTCGGTGGCAACCTCACAGCAGTCGGGGCCAGCGCGAACGTGGTGATGCTCGGGATCGCCAAGCGTTCGGATCATCCGATCTCGTTCTGGGAATTCACCAGGAAGGGCATCGTGGTGACCGCGGTCACGATTGTGGTGGCCGCGCCATATCTGTGGCTGCGCTATTTCGCATTCGCCTGACCAGCGACAAAGGGAACAACACGGACACCTTCCGAGTGGCGATTGGCTATTTTCGCGAACCCTGACCGACAATGGCATCCGCCATGTCCATATCCAGCACCGATCATCCGACCGCGCCGGACAGCGACCGCCAGGACGCCCCGGCCGGCCCCGCCAGTCCCGGCGCCTACCGGCTGGATCTGGACGGATTACGCGGCGTAGCTATCGCCCTGGTCGTCGCGTTCCACATCTGGGCCGGGCGCGTGTCCGGCGGCGTGGACGTCTTCCTGGTGCTCTCCGGATTCTTCTTCACCGGCATGCTGGTGCGCCGCGCCGACGGCGGGCCGGTGGGCGTGTTGACCACCGTGCGCCGCACGCTGCGGCGGCTGCTGCCCGCCATGGTCGTGGTGCTGGCGGCCGTGGTGGTCGCGACGGTGACGCTGCTCCCCCACACCCGCTGGTCGGATATCGCGGGGCAGACGCTGGCTTCGCTGTTCTACTACCAGAACTGGTATCTGGCGCTGTCGTGGTCGGACTATCTGGCCGCCGATCCGTCGGTGAGCCCGCTGCAGCATCTGTGGTCGATGTCGGTGCAGGGGCAGATGTATCTGGTGTTGCTGGCCGTGGTGGCGCTGGTGGCGTGGACGCTGCGGCGGGCCGTCGCGGCGGGTGCGTGGAAAACGGCCGCGCGGCATGCGTTCCTGCGGCGAGCCGGGCAGCAGGGGGTGCTGCGGCTGACCCTCGCGGTGATCTTCGCGGTCGTGGCGGTCGCCTCGTTCTGCTATGCCACCGAAGGGGTTTCGACCCAGCAGGGCTGGAACTACTACGACACCTTCGCCCGGGCCTGGGAACCTCTCGCAGGCGCGCTGCTGGCGATCGCCGCGCCCTACATCCGGCTACCCCGGCCCACGCGAGAAGTGTTCGCCTGGACCGGAATCGCGGCCATCGCGTGCTGCGGCTGGATCGTCAACGGTGTGCTGGTGTTCCCCGGTCCCGCCGCGCTGATTCCCGTACTGGCCACGGTCGCACTGATTCTCGCGGGCGCGGGCCGCGACACCGCCGAGCAGCCGCTGGTCAATCGCGCGCTCGCGTCCGGCCCGATCGTGCAGCTGGGCGGGTTCGCCTACGCCTTGTACCTGTGGCACTGGCCGATTCTCATCTTCTACCTGGGCGAGACGCATCAGCGCCGGGCGGGGGCGGTCGGCGGGCTGGCCATCATCCTGGTGTCGCTGCTGCTGGCCTACCTGACCCATCACCTGGTCGAGGAGCCGCTGCGGATGCGGTCCAAGCCGTCCGCCACCCCGGCCCGCGGCCGCCTGCTCGCGGGTGTGGCGGTCTCCACCGTCGGTGTCCTGCTGCTGGGTTCGACCCTGGCCTGGCAGTGGACGATGGGCGCGAAGGCGCATGCCGTCGGAGAGCTGGATCCGTCCAAATACCCCGGCGCGGCAGCCCTCACCGATCACGCACTGGTGCCGCGCGCACCCATGCGGCCCACGACCGAGGAAGCACCGGCCGATATCGCCTACCCCACCCGCGACGGCTGCATCGCCGACTTCGACACCCGCGCGGTGGTCACCTGCACCTACGGTGACCAGAACGCCCACCGCACCATCGCCGTGGTCGGCAATTCGCATGCCGAGCACTGGATTCCGGCCTTCCAGATCCTGGGCGAGCAGTACCACTTCCGCGTCGTCGTCTACCTCAAGATGGGTTGTCCGCTCACGGTGGCCGAGGATCCGGTGTACAAGGGCCAGCAGAACCCCGACTGCCGGGACTGGTCCGCCGAGGTCATCGACCGGCTGGGCGTCGAGCACCCCGACTACGTCTTCACCACCGCCACCCGCCCCAGCGACAACGGCGGCGACGAGACCCCGCAGGACTACGTCGACGTCTGGTCGGCTCTGTCGGACCGCAACCTGCAGATCATCGGCATCCGCGACACTCCGTGGCTGCGCCGCAACGGCATCCGCTACCGCGCCATCGACTGCCTCGCGGGTGGCGGCGACCGCATCAGCTGCGGCCTCGAGCGCAGCGAGGCCCTCTCTCCCGAGAACCCGGCCGCCGCCCCCGCCGCCGCCTTCCCGAACCTGCACCTCATCGACCCCAACAACGCCGTCTGCGAACCCGACGTGTGCGCCGTCGTCGAGGGCAACATCCTCATCTACCACGACGAACACCATTTGACCGCAAGCTATTCACGCTCCCTGGCCCCCGAACTCGGCCGCGAACTCCAGCCCATCCTGGGCTGGTGGTGACCGGCCGAACTCAGAAGAGATTCAGGGCGACGGCGATGGCGCCGAAGATCGCCATGGTCGAGGTCACGCCGACGTGCATGCCGATCGACACCCGAATGTCCTTGGTGCGCCAGGCGAGCCAGAAACCCGGGAACATGAAGATCACGCGGGAGACGAAGACCCACGGCGTCCAGAAGTGGTAGAGGGAGAACAGGACCGTGGTGGCCACCGGCGCCCAGTTGCCCAGGTAGGCGATGCGGGGCAGCAGGAAGCCGCGGAAGTACAGCTCCTCGATGAGCGGCAACAAGATTCCGGTCAGCGGCAGGCAGACCAGCATGGTGGTGACCATGGTCGCGTGTGAGTATCCGCTCATGAATCCGGTGAAGCTGCCCGCGCCTTCGGTGAACGGGACCCACATGAAGAAGTGGTGCAGGAAGAAGCGGTTCAAGGGTCCGGTCACGACACTGAGCACCGTCATCCACGCGATCAGCGGCAGGACCAGCGCGACGAGTTTCCCTCGCGGGAGCGGCATGTCGGTGTAGTGCAGCACGCCGCGCAGGCCGGGGTGGCCGTTGCGCGTGCGGCCCAGCCACAGCAATCCGAGCAGGATCGGAATCAGCACCAGGCACAGCGCGATCGCCCAGCCGAGCAGGACCGGATAGTGAATGGCCTTCACGAACGGTTCACCGATGAGCAGATACGCCGCGACGACGAGAGCGCCGGGCACCAGATGCAGCAGAATCGACAGCGGCAGCGGGTGTCTGTCGCTCAACAGCGACCGGACGACTCGGTTCGACGTGGCGTCTTCGACGGCAGGCATGACATGAGCTCCAAATGGCTGTTCGGTCACTGACGGCTACTACCGTCCTCGACCGGCCTGCCATCGACCTGACATGAACCTGACACCTATCCGATGCCGCCTTCCACGAGTCCGGCCGGTGATCGCGACAACGAGTTGGCCGCAAAGGAATCGGAAATCCGATGCGCGCCGCGGTAATGGATCCGTAAAAGTCCCGGGGAGGCCCGTCCTGCCAGGGTTGAATCGAGGTCCCGAGCCGATGACCGGGAGAAGAGGAAGCAATCATGGGCATCATCGACAGCGGTGTCTGCCTGTCGTCTTTCCAGGTGCACTGGTCACCCCAGGATGCCGAATTCATCGCCCGATCCGATCGGTACCCCGGGCTCGTCGCACGCAACGAATGGTCGTCGCTGGCCGCCGTGGACGAGCTGATCGAGCTGATCGAGCAGCAGGGGCGGCAGCCTCATTCGGCCGGGCGCCCCGCGGCCTGAGGCGAGTCCGGCTGGTAGAGGGCTTCCCAGACCGCGAAGCTGGCGAGTAGTTCGACTGTGCGCCAGCCGGTCTCGGTCAACCGGACGGGTTCGGCGATGTCCAGGGGGCCGTCCCAGCTGCCGGTCGTGTCGGCGGTGACCACGCCGTAGGCCGCCAGCAGTCGCAGGACCCGCCAGACGCCGGGGCGGCGCATTCCCAGCTCGATGCGCAGGTCCCGCACGGTGTGGGTCCCGCTCGAGAGCAGGTCCAGCATTTCCACGACGCCGCGGTGGTTCACCAGTTCACGCAGAGCGGATAGTTCATCCGCCGGGTTCTCCATTGATCCGACGCTAGGCCCACCGGGTGGGCTGGACGGGCGATCTTGACGGCCCCTGGACGCCGCGACGCGCCATCTTTACCGAATTCATACGGCTGTCACTACGCTCTACCGACGACGCGGTCGGACAACAGAATTCGGGGTTTCGGTGAACGGCTTTCCCCTCGACATCGTGCTGGCCATCATCGGTATCGCGGTGCCGATCGTGGCCTTCGTGTGGGAATTCGTGCTGGTGGGGCGGAAGCGGCTCGGGTATCGGGTGCAGATGGATACGCCTGTCACCGGGGAGATCGAGTCGGTGTTTCCGGGGGTGCTGCCGCAGTTGCGGCCCGACGGCGGGGCGACCGCACCGGATCTGCAGGACCTGTCGGTGGTGCTGGTGCGGATCGAGAACAGCGGCATCACCGATGTGGACAGCGCGGATTACGCGTCACCCGAGAGCGATCCGGTGGGTCTGCACATCCATTTTCCGCATCGGCGGGTGATCGGGATGGCGGTGACCGAACTGTCCGATGACGCCCTCGGCGACAGTCTCAAACCGGGGACGGGGATCGGGAGCCGCGAGGACACCCAGCATCGGGTCGGGATCATCGATCTGCCCAAGGTGCCGATGGACCGCGGGGACCACTACAAGATCCTGGCGATCCTGCAGCGGACCGCCGGGGCGGGTGAGTATCCGGAACCGGTGGTGCGGGCCAAGCTCAAGGGCGGGCGGGTCTCGGAGACCCGCAGCCGGGTGGGAGTCTCGCCGAAGCTGTTGGCGCTCATCGGCTTTCTGGTGGCGGTCATCGCCGCGCAGTTCGTGTTCAACCTCGACGACAACCCGGCCTCCGGCGAGGCCGCGGACTGCGTGTCCGGCACGCTCACGCTGGTCGGGTCGACCGCCTTCGAGCCGGCCGTCCGCGACGCCGCGGCCGAGTACGGCAAGCACTGCGCGAAGGCGCGGTTCACCTTCGAATTCGACAGCAGCGACCGGGGTTTGAGCCGAGAGGACGAGGAAGGCAAGAACAATCCGGGCCTGCTGGCGATCAGCGACGGGCCCAAGGGTGTCGGGTATCCGAGCCTGGTCCCCCGCACCCTGGCCATGTCCACGTTCACGATGATCGTCAATCCCGCTGTCGGCGTGCACGATCTGACCGTCCAGCAGATCCGCGACGTCTACGCGGGCCGCGTCGACAACTGGCAGCTGCTCGGCGGCCCGGATCTGCCGGTGCGCGTGGTGAATCGCGCCTTGGGTTCCGGGACCCGCGAAGCCTTCCGCGCGCACGTGCTCGGTGACGGCCAGCCCCCTTCGCCGGCCGTCACCAGCTGCCGCGGCATCGCCGCGACCAACCCGCCCGGCGTCTCCTTCTGCGAGGTCCCGGTCACCAACGACATGCTGAAAACCATTGCCGACCTGCCGGGTTCGATCGGCTACAGCGAATACTCCGACGCCGCCAGGGCTTCCGGCGTCGAGACGGTGACCATCGAGGGCCACACGCCCGACCGCGACCAGGTGCTCGGCCACACCTACCCGTTCTGGAGCGTCGAATACGCTTACAGCAACGGGGAACTCCCGGCCGATTCCCTGGCCGCGGCCTTCCTGCGCTTCCTCACCGGCGGCACCGGCAAGGACGTGCTGCGCGCCCACGGCAACACCCCGTGCGGCGAACTGCCCAACCCGACGTCCTGCACGCCGTGAAGGGACAAAGACCCCGGTTGCCCTCGTTGAGCGAGGCGACAACTGATCTCACTGCGACCGGGGTAACTCACCGGGCACGCCCGAAACCCGGCCACGGCGTCGACCGCCGGCCCGGCGCGAAAGGTCAACGCCTCCCCACAACCGGCGAAAGTCGCGGGGAGGCGGGGGAGCTCTAGCCCTTGAACGGGTACTTGCTGTCCAGGTCGTAGTTCAGCTCGACGACGTTGACCGTGGGCTCACCCATGAAGCCCAGGGCCCGGCCGCTCTTGTGGGCGTCCACGAGAGCCTTGACCTGGTCGGCGGAGATGTTGCGGGCCTTGGCGACTCGCGCCACCTGGATGGCCGCGTACTCCGGGGAGATCTGCGGGTCCAGGCCCGACGCCGAGGCGGTCACCGCATCGGTCGGCACGGGGGTGTCGGCGGAGGCGTCGCCGCGGATCGGCACGATCTGGCCCGCCGAGTAGTCCTCGCCGCGCTTGGCGCATTCGACCTTGACGCCCTCGTACGCGTCCTGGAACGGCGTGGTCGGGTTCTTCGGGTCGGTGGAGCACGCCTCGTTGACGCTGATGACCTGCGTCGGGTGCTCGACCTTGCCATGCGCGTCACGCTTGCCCATCACGGCCAGCACCGAGCCGACCCCGCCCGAGGTGCAGTACGGCCGGCTGCCGTCGACGCCCTCCAGCTGACCGACCGACTGGCTGCGCTGGCAGACCGTGCTGAGCAGGCTCAGCTTGTCCTTCTTCGGATCGGTGGCGTCGAGGCTGTCCACCACCGACTCCGGGCCCTGATTGCCGAAGCTGGTGTTGGTCGGGTCGTACCCGTCGGGGATGCTGCCGTCGGACGGGGCCGAGTTGGACGGACGCGTCTGGAAGTACTGGTTCAGCGGCGTGCCCTTGCCGTCGGTGTAGGCCTGACCGATCAGGCTCGACCCGACGATCTTGCCGTCCCGCTTCAGCAGCGACCCGTCCGCCTTGTCCTTCAATCCGGGTATCTGCGAGATACCGAGAACAACTGCGGGATAGATGATTCCGGTGATCACCGTGAGCACCAGCAGCGCTCGCAGCGCCGCGATGTGCTGGCGAATCCAGGCTGACATACGCATTGACTACATCCCCGGGAAGAATTGGACGACAAGGTCGATGAGCTTGATCCCGATGAACGGCGCGATGATGCCACCGAGACCGTAGATATAGAGATTGCGGCTCAACAGTTTCGACGCGCTGGACGGCCGGTAGTTCACGCCGCGCAGCGACAGCGGGATCAGCGCCACGATGATGATGGCGTTGAAAATGACCGCCGACAGGATCGCCGACTGCGGCGAGTGCAGCCGCATCACGTTCAGCAGATCCAGGCCCGGGAACATCGACACGAACAGCGCGGGAATGATCGCGAAGTACTTGGCGATGTCGTTGGCGATCGAGAACGTGGTGAGCGCGCCACGCGTGATCAGCAACTGCTTGCCGATCTCGACGATCTCGATCAGCTTGGTCGGGTCCGAATCCAGGTCGACCATGTTGCCCGCTTCTTTCGCAGCGGACGTACCGGTATTCATGGCGACACCCACGTCGGCCTGCGCGAGCGCGGGCGCGTCATTGGTGCCGTCACCGGTCATGGCGACCATGCGGCCGCCGGCCTGTTCCTTCTTGATGAGCGCGAGCTTGTCCTCGGGAGTCGCCTCCGCGAGGAAGTCGTCGACGCCCGCCTCGTCGGCAATGGCCTTGGCGGTCAACGGGTTGTCGCCGGTGATCATGACGGTGCGGATGCCCATCTTGCGCATCTCGTCGAAGCGCTCCCGCATGCCCTGCTTGACGACGTCCTTGAGGTGGATGACGCCGAGCAGCTTGGCGGTGCCCTTCTTGATCTCCGCGACCACCAGCGGGGTGCCGCCGGAGGCGGAGATGCCGTCGACGGTCACGCCGAGCTCAGTGGGGATCTCGCCGCCGTTGTTGCGGACCCAGTCGGTGACGGCCGAGGCCGCGCCCTTGCGCAACTGATGGCCGTCGTGCAGGTCCACACCCGACATCCGGGTCTGGGCGGTGAATTCCACCCAGGTCGCGCCGGTGAGCTCGCCGGGGGTGCGCTCGCGCTTGTTGTACGCGGTCTTGGCGTACACCACGATGGAGCGGCCCTCGGGGGTCTCGTCCGCGAGGCTGGAAAGCTGTGCGGCGTCGGCCAATTCGTCGGAGGTGACACCCGGCATCGGAACGAAGTCCGCGGCCTGGCGGTTGCCCAGGGTGATGGTGCCGGTCTTGTCCAGCAGCAGGGTGTTGACGTCGCCCGCGGCCTCGACGGCCCGACCGGACATGGCCAGCACATTGCGCTGCACCAGCCGGTCCATGCCCGCGATGCCGATCGCCGACAGCAGCGCGCCGATGGTGGTCGGGATCAGGCAGACCAGCAGCGAGACCAGCACGATGCCGGTGACGCCATTGCCGTCCAGGGCCAGATTGTCCAGCACGCCAGGGTTGTTGGCCTTGGAGAAGATGGCCGCCGGCTGCAGGGTCGCCACCGCGAACACGAAGATGATGGTGAGCGCGGCCAGCAGGATGTTGAGCGCGATCTCGTTCGGCGTCTTCTGCCGCGACGCGCCCTCGACGAGCGCGATCATCTTGTCGATGAACGAGCCGCCCGGCTCCTGGGTGATCCGCACGACGATGCGGTCCGAGAGCACCGTGGTGCCGCCGGTCACGGCCGAGCGGTCACCGCCGGATTCGCGGATGACCGGCGCGGATTCGCCGGTGATGGCCGATTCGTCCACGGAGGCAATGCCTTCCACGACATCACCGTCACCGGGGATGACCTGTCCGGCCTCGACGACCACGAAGTCGCCGCGCTGCAGTTCCGGGGCCGGCACCTTCTCCTCGACCACACGCGCGCCCGGAGACCAGTCCTTCAGACGGCGAGCGACGGTGTCGGTCTTGGCTTTTCGCAGGGTATCGGCCTGCGCCTTGCCACGGCCCTCGGCCACCGCCTCCGCCAGGTTGGCGAAAATAACGGTCAGCCACAGCCATACGACGATCGCCCAGGCGAAGAAGCTCGGCTTCGCCAGCGCCAGCACGGTGGAGTACACCGCGCCGATCTCGACGATCAGCATGACCGGGTTGCGCCACATGATGCGCGGATCCAGCTTCTTGAGCGCGTCCGGCAGCGACTTCAGCATCTGCTTGGGATCGAACAACCCGGCCGAGGGCCCGTTGCGCTTGGCCTTGGCCGGCGCGTCCGCGGGCGCGGAATCGAGTGTGGGAGTGGTCATGAGTGGATTCCTTCAGCGAGCGGGCCGAGCGCCAGCATGGGCAGGAAGGTCAGGGCGACCAGGATGACGGTCACGCCCACGACCAGGCCCACGAACTGCGGACGGTGCGTCGGCAGCGTTCCTTCGGACGCGGGGGTATGCCCCTGCGCCGCGAGCGAACCGGCCAGGGCCAGCACGAAGATGATGGGGATGAAGCGGCCGAAGACCATGGCCAGGCCGAGTGCGGTGTTCCACCACACCGTATTGCCGGACAGGCCGGCGAAGGCCGAGCCATTGTTGTTCGCCGCGGAAGTGAAGGCGTACAACACTTCCGAGAGTCCGTGCGGGCCCGAGTTGGCCATCCCCGCGCGCTCTCCCGGCAGCGCCATCGCGCACGCGGTGCCGACGAGCACGATCAGCGGCGACACCAGGAAGTACGCGGCGGCGAGCTTGATCTCCTTGGGAGTGATCTTCTTGCCCAGGTATTCCGGGGTACGCCCGACCATCAGACCGGCGATGAACACGGTGATGACCGCCAGGATCAACATGCCGTACAGACCCGAACCGGTACCGCCGGGCGCGACCTCACCGAGCTGCATGTTGAACATGGTCATCATGCCGCCGAGGCTGGTGTACGAGTCGTGCGCCGAGTCCACCGCACCGGTCGAGGTGAGCGTGGTCGCGGTGGCGAAGGTCGCCGAATTCGATACGCCGAAGCGGGATTCCACGCCCTCCATGGACGCGCCGATGGCGCTGGGCACGGTGCCGTGGTGCTGCAGCTGGAAGAGGTTCATCAGGGTGACCGAGATGAGCGCCAGGACGGCCATGACGGCCGCGATGGCGACGCCCTGCTTCTTCGAGCCGACCATGCGGCCGAAGGTGCGCGGCAGCGAGAAGCTGATCACCAGCAGCAGGAAGATCTCCAGCCAGTTGGTCCACGCGGTCGGGTTCTCGAACGGGTGCGAAGAGTTCACGTTGAAGAAGCCGCCACCGTTGGTGCCGAGCTCCTTGATGACTTCCTGGCTGGCCACCAATCCACCCGGCAGGGTCTGTGAATCGGTGTTGCCGACCGTCTGCGCGACCTGGTCGTAGACGTGCAGGTTCTGGATCACGCCGCCCGCGACGAGCACGACGGCGAAGATGATGGCGAACGGCAACAGGATTCGGGTGGTTCCCCTCACCAGATCCACCCAGAAGTTGCCGAGTTCGCCGGTGTGGCGGCGCGCGAAACCGCGCACCAGCGCGATCGCCACGGCCATGCCGACGGCGGCGGAGACGAAGTTCTGCACGGTCAGGCCGACCGCCTGGACCACGTGGCCCATGGTCGACTCACCGGCGTAGTTCTGCCAGTTCGTATTGGTGACGAAGCTGATGGCGGTGTTCCACGCCAGATCCGCGGTCATCTTGGTGCCCGGATCATGCAGGTGCAGCGGCAGTTTGCCCTGGATCAGCTGCAGGAAGAACAGGAACAGCACGCTCATGGCCGAGAAGGCCAGCACACTGCGGGCGTAGACAGCCCAGGTCATCTCCACGCCCGGCTGCACGCCGATCAGCTTGTAGAGACCCTTTTCGGCCTTGTTGTGCTTCTCGCTGCTGTAGACCCGGTACATGTAGTCGCCCAAGGGCACATGCACCGCGACCAGCGCGATGACCAGGGATGCCGCGAACAGGATCCCCGCGGTTGTGGTGCTCACTCAGAACCTCTCCGGATACAGCAGCGCCGCCACCAGATAGATGGCGATGCCGACGGCCAGGACCAGACCGACAATGTTCTGAGTCACAGCCGTTCCACCCCGCGTTGGATCAAGCCGAACAGGGCGAAGATCGCCACCGTCAGCACAGTGAACACCACGACGGACATCTCTCGAAACCTCTCTCTACGTGACACGTCCCGAGACGCGCCGGAGTGAGTCAAGCGCCCGACAAGCCCATATTCGAGGGCCTTTACGCCTTCTTAGCGTCCCAGACCGCCGCATTGACGCTCCACTTACAGCGTCGCGTGGCGTGGCGCACAATTGTCGTCGACATACCCCGCCGATCCATCAAGAAACCGTCAGGACCTGCTATTTCGGGCCGCGTCCAGGCGGGGTGTGTCCTACTGCGATCGGAGCGGGAATCACGTCCATCGCGGCGATCAGCAGCCGGGATTCGTAGGGCTGAGTGTCGTCGAGCTCCGCGCCGCGCGGGGGTGTTCGGAAGGCGGCGGTCGATCGCCCCAATAGTGCCGTGGTCAGTGAATCGGCCAACCAGTCCGTGCCGTCGCAGGTGAGCCAGCGTTTGCCGGTGACCTGGCTGTATACGCTCCAAGCAGACACAAGGTGCGGATTACCCGAATCAGACCTCGGCTATGCCTCAGCAGCGGTAGTGAGTCGCGCCACAGGCCGACAACCGAGCGCTGATCCGAGCCATGCGCTGAGCCGTGGCGGCTGTCAAGGATTCATCAATCCGGATCCCGAAATCTTGCCGGGCGGTCTCCGAATGCGGTGTCATCGCAGGGTGACTGCAACCGTCGGCCCTCGTCGCGCCCTGCGCGTGGCCGTCGGCGTTGCCCGGCACCGGGTCGAGCGCATGCCGTCCGCACTGGAGCTGTTCGGCTTCCAGAGTGAGGACGAGCCGCCGAGTCCGGTGTAGCCGGTCCGTCACATTTCTTGCCGCGCAGCGCATTCGGGCTGTGCGGCGTCGCCATCGACTGTGCGACGTTCCCACACTCTCGCGAGCGCAATCGCGAAATTTTCTGTGCCGCTGCGCACTTCGGCGCGCAATCGCACCCTCACGATCGGAGACCTATGTCCGCAACCCTGTCCAGCACCCGCACCGTTCTCGTGACCGGGGCCGATACGCGCCTCGGTTTCGCGACCGCGCAGCGGGTGATCGCCGATGGCGACACCGTCATCGCGCACATCCTGGACAAGAACCACGCCGACGAGACGCTGCAGCGCCTGCAGGCCGAGGCCAAGTCCGGCCAGGTGCGCATGGTGCAGGCAGATTTCACTCGGCTGAGCGAAGTGGACGAACTCGGCCACACCCTCGCCGCGGAGCTCGGCCGACTGGACGCGCTGATCAATGCGGCGTCGATCGCGGCCCCGTTCGCGCGCACCCACACCGAGGACGGGCACGAATTGACCTTCCAGGTCAACTATCTCGCCCCGCAGCGCCTCACCATGGCCCTGCTTCCGGCGCTCGAGGCCGCCCGGGGCCGGGTCGTCGCTGTCACCTCGAAACTGCACGCGGCGGGCAATATCGACTACTCGGATCTGGATCGCAGGCGCGGAATCTACACGCCGCTGGCCATTTACGCGCAGTCCAAGCTGGCGCTGACCATGTTCAGCCGCTCCCTGGCAGAGACCGGACCGGACGGCCTGACCACGGTCAGCGTCCACCCGGCCGACTTCGAGATCGACATGCCGCAGATGCGCAGCCACCGCACCGCGCCGCTCGACAGCGCCGCGGCCCTGCTGGTTCACCTGGCCGCACCGGGCACCCCGGTGCGCAACGGCGGCTATTACGAAGGCGGCGAACCCACGAATGCCGCAGCGCTGGTGCGCAATTCGCGCGCCCGCACCCGGCTGGCCACCTGGAGCAACCGGCTCTAGCCAATCACGGCCACCGGCCCAGCCAGCGCTGACGAACCTCCGGCACAGCCGTCACCGGCATGTCAGGGCGTGCCGGGACAGGAGCCGCCGCGATCCGAAAGGGCGCGGCGGCTTCGTCGTCGAAACGTTTGGATCCCCCGAAAACCACTGTGCTAGGTTCTACCCGCTCGACTTCGAAAGACATGAAAGTTTATGGGGGGCTTAGCCGATGCGTATCATTCGGCCTATTTTCGCTGTCGTACTCGGGATCTTCTTGATCTTCGTGGGCATGAATCAGCTCAACAAGACCGACGTCACGTGTGGCGGTCAGATCATGACCGAGGGCGATCAATGCCGGGAGACCAAGCATGGCGCGACCACCGCGGTGCGCGACTACAACGCGCAGAAGTCGGACAACACCACCACCGGCTGGGGCGGCATCGGACTCGGCGCACTGTTCCTGATCGGCGGCGGAGTACTGCTGGTTTCGCGATTGAATCGGAGTGGCGCGAGCGTCTGAGCACCCACACCGTCACGGGCCTATTTCTTGTAGGTCCGGTTGATGGTGCCGTCGAGGCTCGCGGAGACGTATCCGCCGTCGTTGTACGCGTTGGAGATGTAGACGCGCAGGCAGGGGACGCCGTCGGTGAACGTGCCGGCGGTGTCGACGATTATGTAGCGCGACGTCGGGTCGGACACCTCGAGGTTCTGGTTCGCCGCCGCCAGCAGGGCGGGCAGGATGTCCCAGTTGATGGAGCTCAGTTCGAGGGTGGCGTCGGTGAGCTGGCCACCCGTCTGGCGCTTGACCGCGCCGTCGCGGTAGGTGAACTCGTCGTAGTGCTTCGGCCGGTCCGGCAGCGGCGCCTTCGCGATGACGTATTCGGGATAGATGGTGGTCTCCGCGAACTGCTTTCCACCGGAAGCCTTTTCGAGGGCCGTGACAGCCTTGCGCACGCCGTCGGGGGTCAGCAGGTCGACCGTGGAGTCACCAGCAGCGGTGGTGGGAGCGATGACGGTCGGCGAAATCGCCCCACCCGACAGCGTGACGCCGCCCGGTTGCGCCTGGACACTCGGCCGACCCGACATACCTTGGCCGCCCGAGGATTTGGGCCATAGTGCCACGACCACGGCAACGGCGACGACCAACACGACCGCTACGCCCGTGAGGATCCACGGCACCGGATTGCGCTGCGACGCAACCGGAACCGGGTCCGGAGGAGTCTGCGGGAAGGGCTGTGCTGCCGTGAAGGACTGAGCCTGCGGCACCGCGAAAGGCTGAGACTGCGACACTGCGAAAGGCTGGGACTGCGGCGCAGTGTAAGGCTGCGGCGTGCGAACCGCTGAGAAGGCACGGGGTTGCGGAGGCGGGGTGTGGTCGCGGGGCCGAGGAGACGTCACCGTCTGCTGCGAGGCCGAAGGGTATTGGAGCGCAGGCGGTTCCACCGGCGAACCACCCGTCGAGGCCACCTGGGCGAGCATGTGGTCGACCTGGTCGGCCGATGGCCGATGGCCCGGGTTGGGGACCAGCAGGGCCTGCAGTACCGGCGTCAGCGGTCCGGCCTGACGAGGCGGCGGGACGGCGCCCATGAGGACCGCGGCCAGGGTCGCCACATCGGTGTCGCGGCGCATGGGCTGATAGCCCTCGACGGCGGCGAACAGCACCAAGCCCAGCGACCACAGGTCAGAGGCCGGGTTGCCCTCGTGACCCTGCAAGCGTTCGGGCGCGACGTAGGGCAGCGATCCGACCACGCTGCCGGTGGACGTGAGCCCGGTCAGATCGTTGACGGCGGCGATCCCGAAGTCGGTGAGAACCGGCGAACCGTCCGCGCGCAGCAGCACATTCGGCGGTTTCACATCACGATGCAGGACCCCCACCGCGTGCGCGGCCCGCAGCCCCGCCAGGATGCCCCGCCCGACCGCCGCCGCCTGCGCGGGCGCCATCGGCCCCTGGTCCAGCCGATCCGCGAGCGACCCACCCGCGACCAACTCCATGACGATCCACGGATGCTGCTCCGCGGGCGTGTCCACGATGTGGTGGATGGCCACCACATTCGGATGCGCGATCCGCGCCAGCGCCCGCGCTTCCCGCAGCACCCGCTCCCGCTGCACCTCGGCCGAGGTCGCCTCCCCTTCGGCCCGCACCTCCTTCAACGCCACCTCACGATGCAGCGCGACGTCGTACGCCCGCCACACCGTCCCCATGCCGCCGCTACCGAGTGGTTCGATCAACTCGAAACGCCCGTCGACCAGAGTCCGCCCGGAATTCACGTGCGACAGCTTAGGGTCGCCATCCTCACCGCGCGAGATCTCGTACCGGATGGTCTGTGACGGGCCTTGCACACCGCCCGCGCCGCCCGCTCGGATGTCGTCAACATCGCGACGCGCGGGCGTAAAGAAAGCGTTAGGGGCAGCTAGTTGACCAGCGCAGACGGTATGAAGTGGAGAGTCCGGCCGCGCCCACGAACGCGCGGCCGGGCACACACACCAGGCATGTATGTAAGGAGACGCCCGTGCCGCACATCGCCGTCACCCTGATGGTGATCTTCGGGTTCATCGGTTGCGCGCTGGTACTGCGCGTACTGGCCGCCGCCGAAGGCACACGCGCACCCGTCCGCACGGCGCAGCAGGGCATCCGCGCACCCCGCGCGATGATGGACGAGTGAAACGCGGCCAACTACGGATCTATCTCGGCGCTGCCCCCGGCGTGGGCAAGACCTTCTCGATGCTGTCGGAAGCGCATCGGCGGTTGGAGCGCGGGCGGGACGTGGTGGCGGCCGTGGTGGAGACCCACGGGCGTTCCAAGACCGCCGAGATGCTCGGGGGAATCGAGCGGATTCCGCCCCGGATGATCGAGTACCGCGGGACCACGCTGCCCGAACTGGACGTCGAGGCGGTGCTGCGGCGGCGACCGGCGGTGGTGCTGGTCGACGAGCTCGCGCACACCAACGTCCCGGGCAGCAAGCACGAGAAGCGCTGGCAGGACGTGCAGGAGCTGCTGGACGCGGGCATCGACGTGGTGTCCACGGTCAATGTGCAGCACCTGGAGAGCCTCAACGACGTGGTCGAGCAGATCACCGGCGTGGTGCAGCGGGAAACGGTGCCGGACTGGGTGGTTCGCGCCGCCGACCAGGTGGAGCTGGTCGACATCACGCCGGAAGCGCTGCGGCGCAGAATGTCCCACGGCAATGTCTACGCCGCCGAGAAGGTGGACGCGGCCCTGCGCAACTACTTCCGCCCCGGCAACCTGACCGCGCTGCGCGAGCTGGCGCTGCTGTGGCTGGCCGACCAGGTGGACGCCGCCCTCGCCAAATACCGCGAGGACCACAAGATCACCAAGACCTGGGAGGCGCGCGAGCGCGTCGTGGTCGCGGTGACCGGCGGCCCCGAATCCGAGACCATCGTGCGACGCGCCAGCCGCATCGCCGCCAAGTCCAGCGCCGAGCTGATCGTGCTGCACATCGTGCGCGGTGACGGCCTGGCCGGCGTCTCCTCGCAGCGCCTGGGCCGCCTGCGCGACCTGGCCACCAGCCTCGACGCCAGCCTGCACACCGTCACCGGCGAGGACGTGCCCTCGGCGCTGCTGGATTTCGCGCGCCAGGTCAACGCCACCCAGCTGGTGCTGGGCACCTCCCGGCGCTCACGCTGGGCCCGCATGCTCGACGAGGGCATCGGCGCCACCGTGGTGCAGGCGTCCGGCAAGATCGACGTGCACATGGTGACCCACGAGGAATCCAACAAGGGTGGCGGATTCCGCTGGTCCTCGCTGACCCGGGGCGAGCGCAAGGTCACGTCGTGGTCGGCGGCCTTCCTGGTGCCCTCGGCCATCTGCGCCGTCACCTACTTCTGGCTCGATCGGCTGCTGGATCTCAGTGGTGAGAGCGCGCTGTTCTTCACCGGCGTCATCGCCGTCTCGCTGCTGGGCGGCGTGGCCCCCGCGGCGCTCTCGGCGATCCTGTCGGGCGTCCTGCTGAACTGGTTCTTCACCGAACCGCGCTACAGCCTGACCATCGCCCAGCTGGACAACTTCCTCACCATCGTGGTGCTGCTGTTCGTGGCCGTCGCGGTGGCGGCGCTGGTCGACGTGGCGGCCAAGCGAACCCGGGAGGCGCGCAAGGCTTCCCGGCAGGCCGAACTGCTGGCCCTGTTCGCGGGCTCGGTGCTGCACGGCGCGGACCTGCAGGATCTGCTCGAGCGCGCCCGCGAGACCTGGGGGCAGGAGGCGGTCAGCCTGATCGCCGACGACGAGGTGGTCGCCTCGGCGGGCGAGGACCCGCCGTCCAAGGTCGACGATTCGCTGACCGCATTGGAGGCGGGCGATGACATGCACTGGCTGCTGTTGCGAGGACGTCCCGTGACCTCCGGGGACCGCCTCGTACTCGGCGCGGTCGCGAATCAGGCGGCCGGACTGGTGCATCAGACGCAATTGCAGGAAGAGGCCAGCGCCGCGCAGGCCGTCATGGAGGCCGACAAACTGCGCCGCGCCCTGCTCTCCGCGGTCAGTCACGACCTGCGCACCCCGCTGGCCGCGGCCAAGGCGGCGGTGTCGAGCCTGCGCAGCGACGATGTCGAGTTCTCCCCCGAGGACACCGCCGAATTGCTGGAAACCATCGAGGAATCGGTGGATCAGCTGACCGCCCTGGTCGGCAATCTGCTGGACTCCTCGCGGCTGGCGGTCGGGGTGATCAAACCGCAGGTGCGCAAGGTGTACCTGGACGAGGTGGTGCATCACGCGCTCATGGGCATGGGCACCCGCGGCATGCGCCGCACCACCATGGACCGGGTCAAGGTGGAGGTGGACGCGCTCTCGGTGCGCGCCGATCCCGGTCTGCTGGAACGGGTCCTGGCCAATCTGATCGACAACGCGGCCCGCTACTCGCCCAGGGATTCGGTGGTGCGGGTCGCGGCGGAGCAGGTCGGGAAGCGGGTGGCCGTTACGGTGGTCGATACCGGTCCGGGCGTACCGACCGGCCTCGAGGATCAGCTCTTCGAACCGTTCCAGCGCATGGGCGACCGCGACACCTCCACCGGTGTGGGGCTGGGACTGTCGGTGGTACGCGGTTTCGTGGACGCCATGGACGGCACCGTGCACGCGGAGCCGACCCCCGGCGGCGGATTGACAATGGTGATCGAGCTGCCCGCGGGCGACGACCCAGCGGGCACGACAGAGGAGAACGGGTGACGAACGCGGCGGCAGCGCCGATCAAAGTGCTTGTGGTCGATGACGAACCACAGATTCTGCGCGCCCTGCGCATCAATCTGTCGGTGCGCGGCTACGAGGTGACCACGGCCTCCACCGGGGCCGCGGCACTGCGGGCCGCCGCCGAGAAGCATCCCGAGGTCATCATTCTCGACCTCGGCCTGCCCGACATGGACGGCATCGAGGTGCTGGCGGGCCTGCGCGGCTGGTCCACCGCACCGGTCATCGTGCTCTCGGCCCGCACCGACTCCTCCGACAAGGTGGAGGCGCTCGACGCGGGCGCGGACGACTACGTCACCAAACCCTTCGGCATGGACGAGCTGCTGGCCCGGCTGCGCGCCGCGGTCCGCCGTTCCGCCAATACCGCCGACGCCGCCGAGCCGGTCATCGAAACCGCCTCCTTCACCGTCGATCTCGCCTCGAAGAAGGTGACCCGGCATGGGCACGACGTGCACCTGACCCCGACCGAATGGGGCGTGCTGGAGATGCTGGTCCGCAACAAGGGCAAGCTGGTCGGCCGCCGGGAACTGCTGCGCGAGGTGTGGGGTCCGTCTTACGCCACCGAAACCCATTACCTGCGCGTGTATCTCGCCCAGCTCCGCCGCAAACTCGAAGACGACCCCTCCCAGCCGAAGCATCTGCTCACGGAGGCGGGCATGGGCTACCGCTTCCAGTCATAGCCCACCCCTCGCCATCCCGGCATGCCCCTCCTCGTCATCCCGGTATATTTTAGCCGGGATCCACACGGCTGCAGTGGATTCCGGCCAGAAGCACGCCGGAATGACGGGGCAGTGTCACATGCTGGGCAATAGATTGGGGGGCTCTCACATGCGAGAGCCCCCCGATCTGTCGGACCCCTCAGCTCGGCAGGGCCGCCGTGTGTTCGGATTTCACGGCGTCGAGTTTGTCGGGGTCCAGGCCGAGGCGAGTCAGGATGGTGGGGGCCACCTGGGTCATCGAAACCTGGTCGGGGACATCGTGCTTCGTGATGCCGGAGCCGATGATCAGCAGGGGGACGTGGCGGTCCTCGGGGCTGGAGCCGCCGTGCTCGGCGATCTTGGACTTGCCCGCGGTGTAGACCGTGCCCTTGGTGCCCGCGAAGAGGTCGGGGACGCGCGCGTCGTCCGCGTTCGCGCCGAAGAACTTGACGGCGTCCGCACCCGCGTACACCTGGTCGGCGTCCACGCCCGCGGCCGTGAACGGCTTCGGGTTGCCGTTGATGTCGGTGCCGGTTCCGTTGGCCTCCAGCAGCTTTCGCTTGGCGAAGGCGACGGCCTCGGGCGAGCGGTCGTTGAGCCACCACAGGATGGCGGCGTCGTCGAGGGAGTGCGCGATCAGCTTCGGGGTCTCGGGATGGGTGGCGGCCCACTCCTTGTCGATCCCGTCGATGATCGGCTTGTCGTCGACGCGGGTCAGGGCGTCCGGCTTGATCGGAGACTGGCCGTGCTTGGCGGTCACCACGATCGTGGTCTTCTCACTCAGTCCCGCCTTGTCCAGCGCGGCCACGAAACGACCGATCTGCTGGTCCACGAAGTCCAGCGAACCCGCCAGCAGCGCACCGGGTTTCCCGTCCGCGGAGTAGCCCATCGACGCGGCCAGCTTCTGGGTGACCGATACCGCCTGGAAGTTCATGCCGAACACCGCCGGTACGCCGACCTGCTTCGCGCCCGAGTGGTCCTTGCCGTCGATCTCGTTGACGACAGCGTCGGCCTTGTAGGTGTCGTAGCGCTTGGTCTGGTCGGGGTCCTTGGTCCAGGCGTCGCCCTTGGGCGACTTGCTGTCGATCTCCGGGGTGAACAGGTCGTCGATCGCCTTGCCGCCCTTGGCGTTCATCATCTGGTACGCCGGGTGCTTGTCCGACCACGCGGTGCGCTGACCGGCCGCGTGCACCACCGAGAAGATGGAGTTCACCTTCAGGTAGTCCGACGGCTGGATCGGCTTGCAGGTGGCCGGATCCACCGGCAGCTTGGCCGGATCCAGCACGGCGCTCGGGTCGTCGGTCATGGCCGTGATGCCGTCGGGCAGACCGGACAGGCCCTGGCCGCCGTCGAGTGCGTCGGTGTTCTTGTCGATCTCCTCGGTCAGCGGGACCTGCGCGCCCTTCTTGGCGGTGGCGCAGTCCTTGGTGCCGGCCGGGAGCAGATCGCGGGCCCAGGTGTCGTCGTAGTAGACGCCGGTGGTCTTCGGGCTGCCGCCGGTGATCATGGCGATCGTGCCGGGGAAGGAGTCGGCCGGGGTCGGCACCTGCGCGTTGGTGTACTGCGCGCCGCGCGCGACCAGCTTGGCCAGCGCCGAATCCTGATGCGCCGCCACATAATCGGCCAGATCCGACTGGTGCATACCGTCGATCGACAGCAACAGCACATGCTGGTCGTGCTTGCCCGAATCCCCGCTACCGCCACACCCGGCGACGGCCAAACCCATCACCGCACACGCACCGGCCGCTGCCAGCCGGTAACCCACCTTGCGCACCTAGCTCAACTCCATTTCCTCACCACCGGCCACCCGAACGAGTGAACCGAGATCCGGAAAGGGTTGCGGGCGCGGGTAACGAGCGGGCGTCGGCCCGGTGATGGGGACGCGAACATTGCCCCGCGGCGGTTACCGCGTCAGGCGCAGGGGCAGCGATTTGAGGCCATTGTTCAGGTTCGAGCGGATGCGCCGGGACTCACCCGTCTGCTCGATCTTCGGGAAACGGGCCAGCAGCTCCTCGAGGAACACCCGGCCCTCCAGCCGCGCCAGGTGCACACCCAGACAGAAGTGCTGGGCCAGGCCGAAGGACAAGTGCGGGTTGGGGTTGCGACGGATGTCGAAGCGCTGGGCGTCGGCGAAGACGTCCTCGTCACGGTTGGCCGAGGTGTACCACATCGCCACCTTGTCCCCCGCCTTGATCGGGACGCCGCGGATCTCGGTGTCGGCGGTGGCGGTGCGCCGGAAGTAGTGGATCGGGTTGGCGACGCGCAGGATCTCCTCCACCGCACCGGGAATCAGCGACGGGTCCGCCCGCAACGCCGCGAGCTGCTCCGGATGTTGCAACAGCAGTTCCAGCCCCGAGGACAGCATGGTCTTGGTGGTGTCGTTGCCCGCCGTCACCAACTGCGTGAAGAAACTGCCGAACTCCAAATCCGACATGGCTTTTCCACCGAACTCTCCCGCCAGGATGAGCGAGGTGAGGTCGGCCTTCGGCTCTTGGGCGCGCCGCGCCATGGCGAACTGAATCGCGTAGATGGCCATCTTGGTCAGCTCGGCCGTCACGTCGAAATCCCCGACCAGCTCCGGATCCTGCTGGCTCGTGGACTGTTCGGCCCACTGCCGAATACTCGGCCAATCCTCCGCCGGAATCCCGAACAACCCGCCCACCACCTGACTGGGCAACACCCCCGCCACATCGTGCACGAATTCCACATCACCGTCGGCACTTTCGAGCAGAGCCCGGCTCAGCTCCCGAACCCTGTCCTCCATCTCACCGATCACCCGCGCCTTGAAATGCTCGGCCAGCGGCTTGCGGTATTCGGTGTGCCGCGGCGGGTCCATCATCAAGATCATGTTCCGGGTCTGCTCGAGCCGCTCGGGCGGCAGATTCTCCAGAAGCACGCCTTGCCGCTCGGCAGAGAACAACTCCGGATTCCGCGCCACATGAGCCACATCCGCGTGCTTGAGCACCGCCCAATACCCCGGCTCCCCCGGCATCTCCTGCCAGTGCACGGGATCGGTGCGCCGCAACTCGGCGAAGATCTCGTGAATCGGCCCGGCCACATAGAGCTCCGGATCGTAGATGTCGGTCACCGTGCCCACGGTCCACCTCGGTATTCACTTGCAGCAACAGGTCTTCCATTCGGACGCTAAACCCTGCGCAGGACAGCCCGACCCGGTTCCACACCCCGATCCCAGTCAGTGGACGATGAAAGCCATGGCTATCGCGGCGATCGTTTTCGACATGGACGGCGTACTCATCGACACCGAACCCATCTGGGAGGAGGTACGGCGCGAGTACATCGACGAGCTGGGCGGGCGATGGCTGGCCGACACCCAGGATCGGTTCATGGGGATGAGCACCGCCGAATGGTCGGAGTACACGAGCAAGGATCTTCTCGATGGCCGCCGCACGCCCGAGCAGGTCGCCGAGGATGTGATCTCGCGCATGGCCGACCGGTATGCCGAGCATCTGCCGCTCATGCCGGACGCGGTCGACACCGTGCGGCGGTTGGGGGCAAGCTACACGCTCGGGCTGGCCAGTTCCTCACCGCGGCGGCTCATCGACGTGGTGCTCGAGCACATGGGTGTGGCCGAGCTGTTCGCGGCGACCGTCTCGACCGAGGAAGTGGAGCGCGGCAAGCCCGCGCCAGACGGGTACCTCGAGGCGGCGGCCCGGCTCGGCATCGACCCGAAACTGTGCGTGGCCATCGAGGATTCCAGCAATGGCCTGCGCGCCGCGCACGCCGCGGGCATGACCGTCATCGCGGTCCCGCATCCCAAGTACCCGCCCGCCGCCGACGCCATCGCGAAGGCATCGTTCGTCGCCGACAGCCTGAAGGACGTCACCCCAGAGCTGCTGGCGGAATTCCGCTGACGACGGCAGCGTTCCGAACGATCGGCAACCAGATGGTTGTCCCGGGTGACCCAATGGGAGGATCTTCCTCATGTCCGAACAGACCGCCGCACCGACCACCGCCGCCACCGCTCAGGCCGACGAACCGGTCAAGCTGTGGGCCGAACGCACCGGCACCCGCGCCTACACCGGCCGCAACAACCGTGGCGCCGAGGTGTCCATCGCGTCCGCGGGCGTGCCGGGTGCTTTCACCCCGGGTGAGCTGCTGAAGATCGCGCTCGCGGGCTGCACCGGGCTCAGCGCCGACTTCACCCTCTCGCGCCGCCTCGGCGACAGCTTCGACGCCACCGTGCACGTCTCCGGCGACGCCGACCGCGAGAACGAGGTGTACCCGGAGCTCAACGAGGAGGTCGAACTCGACCTCAGCGAACTCGACGCCGAATCGCGCGAGCGCCTGCTGGTCGCCGCGCAGCGCGCCATCGACAAGGTGTGCACGGTCGGCCGCACCCTGAAGGCCGGCACCACCGTGAACCTCACCTTCCGCGTCGACGAATGAGCGGTCAGGCGCGGAGGTTGCGGCGCATCGCCCCGTTCATTCGCGAATGGGCACGGCATGAGCGGTGATCCGGTCCGGCTCAGCGCCTGGGTGCACGGGTTCGTCCAGGGCGTCGGCTTCCGCTGGTGGACCCGCTCGCGCGCCCTGGAACTGGGCCTGACCGGCTACGCCCGCAATCACCGCGACGGTCGGGTCCACGTCGTCGCCGAAGGTCCCCGCGACCGCTGCGAAACCCTGCTCGACCTGCTACGTTCCGGTACTACACCGGGTCGGGTAAACCTGGTGGTGGAAGACTGGAACACCGCCCAGGGCGGCATGACAGGATTCGAAGAACGCTAGCGAGCGGCGAGCCCACGGAGTCGACCAATGCCCACTGATCGTCCCGGCAGCCCGGACACCCCGGACCGCCCCACACCCGACCCCGCCGAACCGCCCACCACCCCAGCCGATTCCCCCCACCCCGGCGAATTCCACTACCCCGTGGTGAGCGAATCCGACCCGCCGGTCGGAGCCGACCCGACGGTGCGCAACCCCGCCACCGATCCAGCGCGGGGCGGCCGCGACGAGCCCACCGTCCGATTCACTCCAGGCGAATCCCCCACACCCCAAACGGACCCAACCGTCCAGTTCCCCGACCCCTCCAGCAGCCACAACGAGCCGACCATCCGATTCGCCGCCGGATCCGAGCCCACCCGGGCACGGACCACCCAGCCCGCCTCCGGCACCGGCGGTTCCGGTGACGAGGTCCATGCGGCGGGAGGCAACGACCCCACCGTCCGATTCCAGCCGGGTTCCGGCGCAGGCCACCAGCCCCCGCTATCCGGCGGTCCGACGCCTGGCGGCCATCAGCCCAGACTCCCCCTACCAGGCGAATTCGGGCCCGCCAGTACTGAATCCGCGTCCGGATCGTCCGGCGAACCCGCCTCGGGCGGAAGCCAGCCCCCTCCCGGTGGCTATCAGCCCACCCTCGCGCTTCCGGGCGACTTCGGCTCCGGCGGAGGCGAATCCGCGTCCGGATTGCCTCATGAACCCGCATCGGGCCGTGCCGGTGAGCCGTGGCGGACTCCTGAGACACCCGGTGAAACCGGTAGTGGCGCCGGGCAGCCCGGGGAACCGGGCGGGCATCAGCCGACGCTTCCGTTTCCCGCGGGCTTCGGGACCGAGCAGGCTGGTGGGGAGCCGCATCATCGTCTGGCGGGTGAATTTCATGGCGGTTCCGGGGCTTTCGGGAGCGGTGGCCCGGCGTCCGGGGTGAGCGATGGGCCGCCGCTGCTGGGCGGGGCCGGGCTCGTGTTGCCGGTGCCGTCGGTGGAGCCGGAGGGGGCGGCGGTGCCCGCGCCCGTCGAGGAGGCGCCGCCGCGGCGGCGCGGGAGTATCACCACCCAGGAGGAGGGGATCACCAAGCCGCGGCCGCCCACGGTGGCCGAGGCGCGGGCGCGGGAGAAGGCGCGCAAGCGGGCCGAGGAGCAGGAGCGGGCCGAGGCGGAGGCCGCGGAAGCCAAGCGGCTCAAGAAGAAGCGGCTGCTGGTCGGCGGTGCGGCCGTGGTGGGTATCGCGGCGCTGGTCGGGGGCGGGTATCTGGTGGCCGAGGCGTGGAACGGGCCCGAGGTGACGGCCATGTGCACGGTGGTGGCCAACAAGGGTGAGACGGTGCCGATCGGGAACGGGCAGACCGTCACCGCGACGCAGGACAATCAGGAGGTCGTGGTTCCGGACAACTACTGTTCGGACGCGACCGACCACGGGGACAGCGGAATTCACCCCGGCTTCTTCTTCCTGGCGGGACACTCGTACCGCTACTACTACGGCGGCAGCGGCTCCATCGGGCACGCCCCGAGTGGCGGCAGCACGTCGATACCCAGCGGCGCGACGGTGAAGACCAAGAGCGGCAGCACGATTCAACGCGGCGGACTCGGCGCGAAGGTGCACGGAAAGGGCGGTTCCTAGTGCGGCGGGTGCGCAGCAATCCCCGGCCGGGCTGGCAGCGGATCATCGAGGGCCAGGGTCTGGTCTACGGTTCTCCGGGGCAGTACGCGAACGGCCAGCCCCGCCCGTACTGGGACGAATCGGTGCACTACGAGTTCGACATGGCCGAGATCCTGGCGATGGAGGCACAGGTCGAGGTGCTGCACTCCATGTGCCTGCACGCCGTCGAACAGGTGGTGGTGACCGGTCGATTCGCGGATTTCGGTCTGCCGCAATGGAGTTGGGAACACATCACCAAATCCTGGCACCGCTCCGACCCGCACATCTACGGCCGCTTCGACCTGCGCTACGACGGCCGCGGACCGGCGAAACTGCTGGAGTACAACGCCGATACGCCCACCTCCCTGCTGGAGGCGGCGATCGTGCAGTGGCACTGGCTCACCGACACCCACCCCGACGACGACCAGTGGAACTCCCTGCACGAGAAGCTGGTCGAACGCTGGGGTGAGATGCTCGAGGTGCTGCCGGGCAGTCAGCTGCACTTCAGCTGGTCGAGCGCGGACTCCTCCGGCGAGGACAACGTCACCACCGCCTACATGCAGGAGACCGCCGCCGAGGCCGGCTTCGACACCGTCGCCCTGCCCATCGAGGACGTCGGATTCGACTCGGAACTCCACCGTTTCGTGGATCTGGCCGAAGCGCCCATCGAGGCCATCTTCAAGCTGTACCCGTGGGAATGGGCCCTCGACGACGACTTCGGCCGCCGCGTGGTCGAGTCGCTCCCGGAAACCATGTGGATCGAGCCGCTGTGGAAGACGCTGCTGTCCAACAAGGCGATCCTGGCCGTGCTGTGGGAGATGTATCCCGGCCACCCCAACCTGCTGCCCTGCTACCTCGACGACCCGCACGAGCTCACCGAGTACATCCGCAAGCCCAAACTGGGCCGCGAGGGCGCGAACATGACCATTGTCGGCGCGGGCCTGGAAACCGCCACCGGCGGCGTCTACGGCGACGAGGGCTACGTCTACCAATTGCTCGACCCGCTCCCCGAATTCGACGGCATGCGACCGGTACTGGGTGCTTGGATCGTGGGCGACACCTCGGCGGGACTCGGCATCCGCGAAACCGTCGGCCTCATCACCGACGACAGCTCCACCTTCGTCCCGCACCGCATACCGCAATAGGCCCTGATTCACCCGACCCGGAGGATCACCGATGACCACCGCACTCGCCCTCGAAGCCGGGTACTGGCACTCCCTCGGCCGCGGCGTAGGCGCGATCCTGCTCTACGCCCTGCTCGGCCTGGTGCTGTTGCTCATCGGCTTCCAGACCGTGGACTGGACGACGCCCGGCAGCCTGCGCGCCATGGTGGCGCGCGGCCTGCCGAACGCCATCATCGTCAGCGCCGCGGCCATGCTGAGCACGGCGTTCATCGTGGTCCTGGCCATCTACGCCCAGGCGGGCAAACTGGCCGAGGGCCTGATCGCCACCGCCGTCTACGGCCTGGTCGGCATCATCGCCCAGGTGATCGCCGTCCGCAGCCTCGAATTCGTCCTCGGCATCCAGATCGGCGCGGTCCTGAAGAACCCCGAATTCAGCACCGAGGCCGTCGTCGTCTCCGCCGCCCACCTCGCTATCGGCCTGGTCGTCGCGGTAGCGATCCTCTAGCGCACGCGGGCGTACTTGAGGAAGGCGACGCCGTCTTCGAAGACACGGCTGGTGATCACGCGGAACTTGGACGGTTCCGGGAGGCGGGAGCCGGTGCCGAAGAGCGGGCGGCCGTGGCCCAGGACGATCGGATAGAGCTTCAGGAAGACCTGGTCGATCTCCGGCATGAGGGACTGGGCGAGTTCGCCGCCGCCGCACAGCCAGATGCCGAGTCCCTTCTCGCGCTTGAGTTCCCGCACGCGCGCGATCGGATCCTCGGAGATCAACTCCACATCCGGGGCCGGGTTCTCCGGCAGCGTGGTGGACACCACGAACTGGCGCAGGTGCGCATACGGGCTGGAGGTGCCGGTGCGGACGCCGAAGTCGTGGGTCTTGCGGCCCATGAGGACGGTGTCGAAGTTCTGGCAGGGTTTGTCGACGCCCAGGACCTGACGAACCTTGGTGGGGAGGGTCTCGGGATACTGCGCGATGATCGCCGGCCCGTGGTCACCCCCGACCGGGAAGAAGTCGACCGAGCCCGCATCGGTGGCGATGAACCCGTCGATGGTGGCCGCGACGTAGTAAGTCAGTTTGCGCATCAATTTCCTCCAGTCGGCACAACTGCATGCCGCTAGTGAAAAAGGTAGCGCCTAATCGCGCTCGATAGGGAGGCTCGAGTCGCACCGGATGGCCGGACCGCGAAGAAAACCTGCTGGTCTCAGCCGCGCGGGCGGGGTTGGCAGCGCGGGCAGGAGAAAGACGAACGGTTCATGAACTTCTCCCGGCGCATGATCGCGCCGCAGCGCCGGCACGGCTCGTCCTCGCGCCCGTAGGCGTTGAGCGACCGCTCGAAGTACCCGGATTGCCCGTTGACGTTCACGTAGAGCGCGTCGAAAGAGGTGCCCCCGGCCTGCAACGCCTCCCCCATGACGTGCCGGGTCTCGGCGAGCAGCGCGTGCAGCGCGGGCCCGGTCAGCTTGGCCGCGGGGCGCTCACCGTGAATCTTGGCCCGCCACAACGCCTCGTCGGCATAGATGTTGCCGACCCCGGACACCACGGTCTGATCCAGCAATAGCCGCTTGATCTCAGAGTTCTTGCCGCGCAACGTCTTCACGACCTTGTCCGCGTCGAAGAGCGGATCCAGCGGATCGCGGGCGATGTGCGCGGCGGACTCGGGCACCCAGGTGCCGTCCACCTCGACCAGATCCGAGAGCATCCAGCCGCCGAAGGTGCGCTGATCCACGAACCGCAGTTCGTTGCCGTCGTCGAGCGCGGCGATGATGTGCGCGTGCTTCTCCAGCGGCGCGGTCGCGGGCTGTACCAGCATCTGCCCGGACATGCCGAGGTGCACGACGAGAGAGGTATCGGGCTCGTCGAAGGTGAGCCACAGGAATTTGCCCCGCCGCTGCGCGCCGTCGACGCGCAGACCGGCCAATCGGGCGGCGAGATCGTCCCCGCCGAGCTCGTGCCGGCGCACCGAGCGCGGATGCTTGACGGTCACCCGGTCCAGTACGCGGCCCACCACATGCTCGGCGAGCCCGCGCCGGACGACTTCGACCTCGGGGAGTTCGGGCATCTAGCTCTTGGAGCCGTCCGCCGAACCCTCGGACGCGTTCTCGGCGTGCAACGCCTTGTAGGCCGCGCCCGCGGCCTTCTGTTCCGCTTCCTTCTTGGAGCGGCCCACCCCCTGGCCGTAACCCTGACCACCGATCACCGCGGTGGCGGTGAACTCCTTGTCGTGGTCGGGCCCGGTGGAGGTGATCTCGTAACTGGGCACGCCGATGCCACGCTCGGCGGTCAACTCCTGCAGGCTGGTCTTCCAGTCGAGCCCGGCCCCCATGCGGGGACCGCGCTCGAGCAGATCGGCGAACAGCCGCAGGACCACCGTGCGTGCCACGTCGATGCCGTGCTGCAGGTGCACCGCACCCAGCAGCGACTCCATGCCGTCGGCGAGAATGCTCGGCTTGTCCCGCCCGCCGGTGAGCTCCTCGCCCTTACCGAGCAGGAGATGGCGGCCGAGACCGCCCTCACCGAGACAGCGGGCCACTTCGGCCAGCGCGTGCATGTTGACCACGCTCGCGCGCAACTTGGCCAGCTCGCCCTCGGATTTGTCCGGGTGCTCCAGATAGAGGCGTTCGGTAATGCTCAGTCCGAGCACCGAATCGCCGAGGAACTCCAGGCGCTCGTTGGTCGGCAAGCCACCGTTCTCGTAGGCGTACGACCGGTGCGTCAGCGCTAGGCGCAAAAGCTCCGGTTGTACGTCCACGCCGAGAGCCTCGAGCAGGCTGGCATGGTCTGCTGCATCACCTACGGCGGGAAGATCCGCCGCGTCCTTGCTGGCGGTCACGGTCGGCTGGACGCGAATCAGATCGCGGAAGTGACCTGACGGCCCTTGTAGGTACCGCAGGAGGGGCACGCGATGTGCGGCAGGGTCTTCTGGCCGCAGGCGCGGTTCGGGCAGGTGATCAGGGTCGGCGCGGAGGCCTTCCACTGGCTGCGACGCGCGTGGGTGTTGGCACGGGACATCCGGCGCTTCGGAACGGCCACGACTAGCTCTCCTCTGTCTTGCTTGCGGCACCGTTGTGTCCCGCAAGAGTCGAATCGGTTGATGGGTCCGACACGGATTCCGTATCGGTGGACTCAGCGGCGAAATTCGCGAGTCCGGCCCAGCGAGGGTCAAGTATCTCATGACCGTGGCCGGAACCCGCAATCGCCATCTTGACGCCGCATTCCGGACACAAACCGGCGCAGTCGGGTTCACACAGGGGCTGCAGCGGCAGCTCCAGGCCGACGGCGTCGATGACCACCGGTTCGAGGTCGATGAAATCGTCGACGAGGCGATGGATTTCGTCTTCCTCGGTGGTCTGCTCGGTCGTACTGTCCGGGTAGGCGAACAGTTCGGTGAGCTGCAATTCGAGTTCGTCGGTGAACGATTCGAGGCAGCGCGAGCATTCGCCCTCGATGGGGGCGTAGACCGTGCCGGTGACGAGCACACCTTCGGAGACCGACTGCAGCGTGAGATCCATCTCGATCTCCGCACCCGCGGGCACCCCGACCAGATCGAGACCGATCTTCTCGTCGGCGGTGAAGGTGCGGTGCAGCTCGCGCATGGATCCGGGGGCGCGTCCGAGACTGCGTACGTCCAGCACGAAACCCGCGTCCGTCAGCTTCTGACGATGACGCGAGCCATTACCGGAATCGGCGGACATCACGAACTACCTCACGACTAGGTGTGGAATGGGCAACCACCCCACCTTACCGAAAGGCCCGTTCGCGGCCCAAATTGGCCTCAGCGACGAAATTCGGAGGCGTAATCCGGGATCGAGGAGCCCGAGCGGACCTGGTGGCGGCCGCGGCCGACGATGCGGAGGGTATTGGAGAGGGTCTCCTCGAAGTCGGCCAGCTTGCCGTCGACGTAGTCGTCGCATTCCTGACGGAGACGGTCGGAGTCGGCCTGGGCGGAGTCGATGAGGCGGGCGGATTCGGCGTGGGCGGCGCGGACCACCTCGGTCTGGGAGACCAAGCGTTCCTGTTCGGCCTTGCCGTCGGCGACCGAGCGGTCGTAGGACGCCTGCCCCGCGGCGGCCAGGCGGTCGGCCTCGGCGCGGGCGCGGCCGGTGACGGAGTCGTATTCCTTCTGTCCGTCGGCGACGGTGCGCTCGGCCTCTTCCTCGGCCGAGGCGACGAGGTGCTCGGCATGGGCGCGGGCCTCGGCGACCATGCGGTCGGCGTGCGCCTTGGCGTCGGCCAGGATGCGGTCGGCCTCGTCGCGGGCGGAGGTAACCGTGTGGTGCGCTTGCTCGTTCGCGGTCTTGACGGTGGTCTCGGCGCCGGTGCGGGCGTCGGTGACGATCTTGTCGCGGTGGTCGAGGACGTCCTGGGCGTCGTCGAGCTCGCCGGGCAGGGCCTCGCGGACGTCATCGAGCAGTTCGAGGACCTCGCCGCGCGGCACGATGCAGTTGCGGGTCGGCGGGATGCCGCGGGCCTCTTCGATGATGGCCACCAGTTCGTCGAGCGCTTCGAATACCCGGTACATGTGCTACCCCACTCTCTAGCCAGGACTCACGGCGAGACTCTCCGCTCCCGCCAGTCTGCCAATCTCAGCGCTGTCAACAAGGTCCGACACGGCGTGTCGCGGGTTTTCCGAAACATGGCCTGTTTCACAGACGGCAAAAACAAGTGGAGGGAATAACTCCGCTTGGTGTTTACTTGTAGGGACGAGAACGCAGATGGGGAAAGACAATGGCTGTCCACGAGATTCCGGAGCGGGTCACGATGCCCGTACCAGAACTGGTGCACACCTATGCCCATGGCTCGCAGGCCCTGTACGAGATGCTGTCACAGGGACTCGGGCGGCTCGGCAGTTGGTTGCGCCGCGGCGAATCGGCGCTCGCTCAGCTGATTCGGTTCGCGCTGGTCGGTGGGTTGAGCAATGTCGGCTACGTGCTGCTGTTCCTGGCCCTCTACGGCGGCGGGCCGCAGGTGGCCAATCTGGCCGGATCCATCGTGAGCACCGCGCTCGCCAATGAACTCCACCGCCGCCTGACCTTCCAGGCCGCGGACCGGGTGCGGTGGTATACAGCGCAATTGGAGGGCGGCGCGCTGGCGCTGGCCGGGCTCGCCATCACCTCCGGCGCGCTGGCCATCCTGGAGGTCACCGCCCCCGGCATGGGCGACATCGCCGAAGCCGTTGCCGTGCTGGCCATTACCGCCGCCGTCGGCACCATGCGCTTCCTGACCCTGCGCCTCTGGGTCTTCTGACACCCTCCCCCGAAACCTCGCACCACCGGAGTGAAATCCGCCACTCGGTGCGAGGTTTCGTCGTTCCCGGAATCGACGGAACCCCTCTCGGAATGTCCGCGTCCAACTAAGCATCCGATCGATGAGAGGGGTTCGACATGGATCGAAGGCGCGGATGCCTTGGCGGACGGCGGGATACGACCGCCCCGGGGCCACGGCGACCACTGGGCCGAGTATGCGGATCCTGCGTCCGCAACCGCCGCACACCGCGTCCCCGGCAGGAGGACGAATGACCACCGGACCCGCGACGGCCGAAGCCGCAACCACCGCGGGCGCGGGCACCGGCGCACACGCGGACACCAGCGCGGACGCGAGTACCGGCACCGACGTGAGCTCGAGTAACGGACGGCAGTGCGCCGCAGGCGGAACCCGCCCTACGCCGCACGAGGGGTACGGCGTACGGCGGGGACCCGGGCCGCACAACGCCGGTCGCCCGAGCCCACAGGGGCGGACCGTAGGCACGACGCCCCGGCGCAGCCACACAACACTCGAGCGCGGTACTACCGGCTACGGACGCGGTGACACGACGCCCGAACGTGGCGGTCCGACATCCGGGTGCGGCGACACAACACCCAGGTACAACGACCCGACTTCCGGGCGTGGCGGCACGACGCGCGAAGGTGGTGACACGACGCCCGAACGTGGCGGTCCGACAGCCGGGTGCGGCGACACAACACCCAGGTACAGCGATCCGACTTCCGGGCATGGCGGCACGACGCGCGAAGGTGATGACACGACGCCCGAACGTGGCGGCACAACGCCCAGGTGCGGGGATTCGGGGCTGGGGCGCAGGGAGTGGCATCGGCGGATGGTGGCGGCGGTGGTGGCGGAGATGGCGGCCGGGGCGGTGGTGAGCCATCAGTCGGCGGCGGTGCTCTATGGGACGACCGTGTGGCGTGCGCCGCTGGAGCGGGTGTGCGTCACCCGCAATCGCCGTGGGGGTGGGCGGACCAGGCCGTTGGTGAAAGTGCACGGCTCGCCGGTGGATTCGGCGGTGGCAGTGGAGGGGATGCTGGTCACCACTCCGGCACGGACGGTGGTGGACCTGGCGTTGACACTGCCGTTGGAGGTGGCCGTGGTGGCGGGCGACGCGCTGGCGGGGTCCTTCGGGCTCGGGACCGCCGAACTCGCCGGGGAGCTCGCGCGGGCCAAGGGGCGATACGGCATCAATCAGGCGAAGCAGGTGTTGTCGATGCTCGACGGGCGCAGCCAGAGTATCGGTGAATCGCTGAGCCGCATCATGATTCAGCGGGCCGGGCTACCGGCGCCGCGCTCCCAGGGCAATGTCTTCACCCCGGACGGGCGCTTCGTCGGGCGGGTGGACTTCTATTACGCGGGCGCGGGGGTGGTGTGCGAATTCGACGGGCCGGTCGCGTACGGCCGCCTGTTGCGGCCCGGCCAGGACCTCTCGACCCTCGTGCATCGCGAGCGGATCCGTGAAACCTACCTGCGCACCCTGGGTTTCGAGGTGGTGCGCTGGACCTGGGACGACCTGGTGCACGACCGCGTGGCGGGCCGGTTGCGGGCCGCGCTGGGCGCGCACCGGCGGCCGGCGGACGGGCGGGTCGAGCCCGCTCCCGCGCCGGAGCCGCGGAGTCCCTCCGTTCGCGCGCTGTGACCGCTCGATACCCGTAGGGGCGAAAGGGGTTGCGCCCCTACGGGTGCGGCGTCAGCTTTTGCGTTCGGCGATCCGGGCGAGCAGGCGCTTGTGGACGACCGGCGGGAGGAATTCGGCGACGTCGCCGCCGAGGGCCGCGACCTCTTTGATCAGGGAGCTGGAGACGTAGGTGTAGGCGGGGTCGGAGGCGATGAAGTAGGTGTCGACGCCGCTGAGTTTGCGGTTCATGTGGGCCATTTGGAGCTCGTAGGCGTAGTCGGTGGCGTCGCGCAGGCCCTTGACGATGGCGGTGATGCCCTCTCGCTTGGCGAAGTCGACGAGCAGGCCGCGCCACGATGCCACGCGGACGTTGGGGAGATGGGCGGTTACCTCGCGGATCAGCTCCATGCGTTCCTCGACGGTGAACATGCCCTGTTTATTGGGGTTCACGACGACGGTCACGACCACTTCGTCGAATTGTTCGGCGGCGCGCGAGAAAACGTCGAGATGTCCGTTGGTCACCGGGTCGAAAGACCCCGGGCACAGTGCTCCAGCCATGGCCGCACGCTACCGCATCGCCGTCCGGCCGCCGCGCGAACCCAAAACGGACATTTCAGTCATGCCTGGTCAGCTATGGTTTTGCAACCCCGCATCTGGCCGCCACCTGTTTGCATACTGTTCGGTTTGCTCGCCATGATCGTTCGCAATCGATTGCGAAGCTGCACCGGCAATTTCGATCGATCAGGAAGTACACACATGGCATCGGCATCGTTGGGTCGCAAGATCGCAGTCTCCGTGGCTGCGACCGTGAGCGCCTTCAGCGGCCTGGTGGGCGCGACCGCGTCCGCCGACCCGGGACACGGCCAGGGGGCCGCCCCGGAGCATATTTTCTACATCATGATGGAGAACCAGGGCGACGACGACATCCTCGGCAACACCGCCGACGCCCCCTTCATCAACCAGCTGGCCAACGACTACGGCGTCTCGACCGGTTTCCACGGCGTGACCCACCCGTCGCTGCCGAACTACCTGTCCATGTTCTCGGGCGACTTCCAGGGCATCTGGGACGACTGCAAGGCCGGCGCCGACTCCAAGTGCGCCCCTGAGGAATTCGTCCCCAACTCCGGCGACGGCACCTCCGGCGCCGCGCTGACCCCCGAGCAGATCACCTCCGCGACCAACAAGCCGCACATGTTCGCCGGCAAGAACCTGGTCGACGAGCTCGAGGGCAAGGGCAAGTCCTGGAAGGCCTACATGGGCGCCATGCCCTCGGCCGGCTTCGCGGGTGCGACCGCACCGATCGGCGACACCGGGGTCTCGCTGTATGCCCAGAAGCACAACCCGTTCATGTACTTCTCGGATGTCACGTCCGACAATGCCCGCCTGCAGAAGGTGGTTCCCTTCGAGAACAACTTCGACGCGGACCTGAAGAGCGGCAATGTGCCCGCCTTCACCTGGATCAGCCCCGACCTGTGCCAGGACATGCACGGCATGTCGGCCTCGAACGCCGCGAAGATCAACCAGCCCAAGTGCGCGTACCCGGATTCCGGTGTCTCGCACGGTCCGATTCAGACCGGTGACGCCTACCTGAAGGACACCATCACCAAGATCATGAACTCGGACACCTGGAAGAAGACCCGGTCCAGCATCGTGGTCGCCTGGGACGAGAACGACTACTCCGGCTTCTCCGGCGGCCCGGGCAGCCCGGTCGGCGCCAACGGCGTGGTCCTCGGCGGCGGCGACGCCCCGCTGCTGGTGATCAACTCCGACAAGGTCCACAAGGAGAAGGGCGAGCCCGGCAAGCCCGCTCCGCACCACAAGGTCTCGACCGACGTCACCGACCACTACTCGGTCCTGTCGTCCATCGAGCACCTCTGGGACCTGGGCTGTCTGGCCAACACCTGCCAGCACAAGGCCCCCGAGTCCTTCAAGGACCTGTTCGAGAACTGACGTTCCCGACGCCTTCGAACGATGCCCGCCGTGCCACGCACGGCGGGCATCGCCGTCTTTCATGGCGCTTCGGTCGTATTCGCCGCTCGCGGTTCAGGTTTCGAGGACGGGCGCGAAGCCGAAGGCCGGGACCAGGGTTGGGTCGTTGAATGAGGTGATGCGGGCGATCCTGGCGCCGATCAGGGTCAGGACCTGGATTCCATACGCCTCGTAGTGATCTCCCGTGCGCTTGTGGGCGATGAGGGCGGGTTGGCCGTTGGCGCGGGTGGGGGTGAGGTGCCACAGGTCCGGGCGGATGACGCGGGCGGTGAGGAAGCCGTGTACGGCGGTGCGGCCGGTGAACCAGGTTGGGATGGGGGGCATTTCCATTTCGACGTCGGCACGCAGCAGGGCGAGCAGGGCGGCGTGGTCGGCGCGGGTGAAGGCGTCGACGTAGTCGTCCAGCACCTGCCGCTGGGCTTGTTCGTCCGGTTCGGCCAGGTCGGTCTCGACCGGTCCGGCCTGGGCGAGGCGGGCTCGGGCTCGCCGTAGGGCGCTGTCCACCGCCGTCGGGGTGGTGTCGAGCATGGTGGCGACCTCGGCGGTCCGGAAGGACAGGACATCTCGCAGGGTGAGGACCGCGCGCTGGCGGGCGGGCAGGAGTTGCAGGGCCGCGATGAAAGCCAGTCGCACGCCGGTCCGCCCGGCCACGATCACGGCCGGATCGTCGAACCCGAACAGGGCGTCGGGGGCGGGCTGCAGCCAGGGCACCGTGGGTTCCCGGGCGGCGACGGTCACCCGGTGATCGTCTTGCGGCGCGGCCAGTCCCGACGGCAGGGGTCTGCGGGAACGTCCGTCGAGGGCGGTCAGGCACGCCATGGTGGCGATCTTGTAGAGCCAGGTGCGTGCAGACCGTCTCCACCAAGACCGGCGCGCCCGGGCTGGCCGTGTGGACTCGCACACCTGGCGGCACACCGATACTTGCAGTCCTGCGACCGCTCGGCGGATTCGATCATCAGATCGTGTACGCCGCGCGAATGACGCCGGAGCAGGTAGCTGCATTCGAAGATTGGGAGGCGAAGCAATGACCTCGGAAAACACTGAGTTTCGCGAACTAGCGGAGGCAGAGGAACTCGCCACTGCGGCTGCGTCCGGGGAACTCGTCTTCGGCGAGACACTCGACGCGGATGCGGTGTTGCCTTCGCGTAGCGAAGCGCCCACGAAGGCCGATGACACGCTCGTCGTCACTACGGTCCGTTTGACCGTGCGACAGCGACGCCGCGCCGAGGAGATCGCGACCAAGCGTGGCACCGACCTCGCGACACTCATTCGCGGCTGGGTGGACGAAGGCATCAGCGAGGAGGAGCAGGACTACGCGGTATCCGCCGCCGATGTGAAGCGGATGCTGGCGGGTCTGCGGCGGATCGCCTGACCGCCTGGAATCCGACACCACACGTTTCGAGCGCGGCCTCGAGCACCGAGATTCGGTCGGCGGGTAGCCCGAGAACCCGTCGGCAGCGGCGTTCCGCTGCCCCGCGTCAGGGGTGTGATGAGTCCTGGAGTGCGGCAATGGTTCCGGTGAGCGCGCCCAGGCAGGCCGCGTGGACCTGGTCTCGGGTGAGGTTCCGGTGTTCGAGCCATTCCAGGCACAGCGTGTGGACGAACATGAGCCAGGAGGTGAGGACCGCGGACATGGCGGCGCGTTGGGGGCCGGTCAGGCCGGTGGCGGCGAGGACGGCGTCGTGCATGGCGGTGTGGTCGCCGAAGACGATGGCCTGCACGACCGGGTCGCCGGACAGGTCGCGGTTGGCGGCCAGGACGGTGTGGCGGTTGGCGGCGAAGTAGTCGAGGTGGGCGTCGAGTCCGGCGGCTACCTCGTCGGCCAGGGGCCGTTCGGGATCGATGCGGACCTGGGCTTGCAGCTGTTCGGCGGCGCGCTGGTAGATGGCCGCGAACAGGGCGCTCTTCTTGGGGAAGTGCCGGTAGAGCAGGGCGCGGGAAATGCCCGCGCGGTCGGCGATCTGGTCCATCTGGACCTGTTCGTAGGGCAGTTCGGCGAACATCCGCGCGCCGACGTCGAGCAGCTCGGCTCGGCGCTGGTCGGGCGTGAGTCGGCGGCGCGGCGGCATCGCTCCACCATAGTTGACGCGTGTGTACTAACGCGCTTAGGCTGATCTTCACTAGTAGACACACGTGTACTAGTGTCGACGCCACCTCGAGGAGGCGGTCATGAAGGCCGTATTGCGTTGGTTTCTCGTTGTTTTCGGTATCGCCGACATCCTGATCGCCCTGGCGCACATCCTGATCGGGCCGGGCACGATCATCGGGGCGAACACCCCGAACGCCACCCTGGACGGCGACGTGCGGTTCTCCATGGTGCTGTTCCTGGCCTACGGCGTCCTCTGCGTATGGGCCGCAAGCGATCTGGACCGGCACGCCGGCCTGATCCACCTACTGATGCTGGTGTTCTTCGCCGGCGGTCTGGTACGCCTGCTGACCGTCGCGTACGTCGGCTGGCCGCACCCGTTCTACATCGCCATGATCGTCGTCGAACTGGCCGTACCGCTGATCTATATCCCACTGCTGCAGAACGTCACCGGGCGTCCGGTGCGCGCGGCACTGGCCCGTCAGGGCTGATCGCCGTATTCGGCGAGGTCGATTCGAGTCTCGCCGTACGTGCGGGATTTCAGGGGTGAGTAGCCGTCGGGCCAGGCGAGTTCCGGGGAGCGCGTGGAGCGTTCGACGACGATGAGGGCGTCGTCGTGGAGCCAGCCGTTGCCGGCCAGAGCCCGGAGGTCGGAGTGGACTTCGGCCACGTCGAGGTCGTAGGGCGGGTCGGAGAAGACGAGATCGTAGCGCTCCGGCGGGGTGCCCGTCAGCACGCTGGTCACCGAGTTCTGCCGCAGTTCCGCGCCGGGGAGGCCGAGGTCGCCGATATTGCCGCGGATGATGGCGGCGGCCTTGCGGTCGGCCTCCACCAGCAGGGCGTGGGAAGCGCCGCGCGACAACGCTTCCAGGGCCAGCGCGCCCGAGCCCGCGTAGAGGTCGAGGACGTGCAGGCCGTCGAAGTCCATGCGGGCGTGCAGGAGTGAGAACAGCGCCTCGCGGACGCGGTCGGAGGTGGGGCGGGTGCCCGCCGGGGGGACGCGTAGGCGTCGGCCCCCGGCGGTACCTGCCACGATGCGGGTCATTCGGCGGCGGCCTCGGTGAGGTTGACGTCGACGAGCAGGTCGCCGCCCTCCACCTGCTGGACCTTGGCGATGGCGACGCGGCGCACGGTACCGCCGCGCGGGGCGGTGATGGCCGCCTCCATCTTCATGGCCTCGATGGTGCCGATGGTGTCACCGGCGGCGATCGAATCGCCTTCGGAGACAGCGAGGGTGACCACACCCGCGAACGGGGCGGCGACATGGCCCGGGTTGGTCTTGTCGGCCTTCTCGGCGGTGGGGATCTCGCTGGCGATGGACCGGTCGCGCACCATGATCGGGCGCAGCTGCCCGTTGAGGATGCACATGACCGTGCGCATGCCGCGCTCGTCGGGCTCGGAGATGGCTTCCAGGCCGATGAGCAGGGTGACGCCCTTGTCGAGCTGGACGTGGTGTTCCTCGTCGTGGCGCAGGCCGTAGAAGAACTGGTTCGCCGACAGCCCAGTGGTGTCGCCGAACTTCTCACGGTGCGCGAGGAATTCGGAGGCGGGTCCGGGGAACAGCAGCCGGTTCAAGGTGGCCCGGCGCTCGGCGGCGGTGCCGTTCAGTCCGGCCTCGTCGACCGCGGTCAGCTGGGTCTCCGGCTTGGCCGGTCCGCGACCCGCGAGCGCCCGGCTGCGGAAGGGCTCGGGCCAGCCGCCGGCGGGGGTGCCGAGTTCGCCGCGCAGGAAACCGATCACGGAGTCCGGGATGTCGTAGCGGCCCGGGTCGGAGGCGAAGTCCTCGACGTCGACGCCGCTGCCGACCAGCGCCAGCGCCAGGTCGCCGACCACCTTGGAGGACGGGGTGACCTTGACCAGGCGGCCCAGCATCCGGTCGGCGGCAGCGTATTTCGCCTCGACCTCCTCGAACTGGTCACCCAGTCCGAGCGCGATGGCCTGCTGGCGCAGGTTCGACAGCTGCCCGCCCGGAATCTCGTGGGTGTAGACGCGGCCGGTCGGGCCCGGCAGCCCGGACTCGAAGGGCGCGTACACCTTGCGCAGCGCCTCCCAGTACGGCTCGAGGTCGCACACGTGCTGCAGGTTCAGCCCGGTGTCGTAGGGCGAATTGGCCGCCGCCGCAACGATGGCCGACAAAGCAGGCTGAGAAGTCGTGCCCGCCATGGGCGCCGACGCACCGTCGACCGCGTCCGCCCCGGCCTGCCAGGCGGCGAGATAGGTCGCGAGCTGGCCGCCGGGGGTGTCGTGGGTGTGCACGTGCACGGGCAGATCGAATTCCCGGCGCAGCGCGGTGACCAGGGTGTGCGCGGCGGGCGCGCGCAGCAGTCCGGCCATGTCCTTGATGCCGATGACGTGCGCCCCGGCGTCGACGATCTCCTCGGCGAGCTTGAGGTAGTAGTCGAGGGTGTAGAGGTTCTCGTTCGGGTTGGACAGGTCGCCGGTGTAGCTCATCGCGACTTCGGCCAGGGCCGTACCGGTTTCGCGCACCGCGTCGATGGCCGGGCGCATCTGGTCGACATTGTTGAGCGCGTCGAAGATGCGGAAGATGTCGATGCCGGTGGCGGTGGCCTCGGAAACGAATGCGCGCGTGACCTTCTCGGGGTACGGCGTGTAGCCGACGGTGTTGCGCCCGCGCAGCAGCATCTGCAGGTTGATATTGGGCACGGCCTCGCGCAGCGCGGCCAGGCGCTCCCACGGGTCCTCGAAGAGGAACCGCAGCGCCACGTCATAGGTTGCGCCGCCCCAGCATTCGATGGACAGCAGCTCCGGGGTCAGCCGCGCCACATGCCCGGCGACATCGAGCAGGCCGTTGGTGCGCACGCGGGTGGCCAGCAGCGACTGGTGCGCGTCACGGAAGGTGGTGTCGGTGACGGCCACGCCCTCGCGATCACGCAGCCACTGTGCGAACCCCTCCGGCCCGAGCTCCAGCAGCTTCTGCCGGGTGCCCGGCGGCGGAGGCTGGGTCATATCGAGCGCGGGCAGCTTGTCGTGCGGGTACACCTTGGTCGGCCGCGAGCCGTGCGGCTTGTTCACGGTGACGTCGGCGAGGTAGTTCAGGATCTTCGTGCCGCGGTCGGCCGAGCTCTTGAGGGTGAGCAGCTGCGGCCGCTCGTCGATGAACGAGGTGGTCACCTTGCCCGCGCGGAAGTCCGGATCGTCCAGCACCGCCATCAGGAACGGAATGTTGGTCGTCACGCCCCGGATACGGAATTCGGCGACCGCGCGCCGGGCCCGGGCGACCGCGGTGGCGAAATCGCGTCCGCGGCAGGTCAGCTTGACCAGCATGGAGTCGAAGTAGGCCCCGACCTCCGCACCGACGTTCGCACCGCCGTCGAGGCGCACGCCCGCGCCGCCGGGCGAACGGTAGCCGGTGATGCGGCCGGTGTCGGGCCGGAAGCCGTTGGCCGGGTCCTCGGTGGTGATGCGGCACTGCAGGGCCGCGCCGCGAATGTGGATGCCGTCCTGGCTCAGTCCCAGATCGGCCAGGCTCTCCCCCGCCGCGATGCGCAGCTGCGACTGCACCAGGTCGACGTCGGTGATCTCCTCGGTCACCGTGTGCTCCACCTGGATTCGCGGGTTCATCTCGATGAACACGTGATTGCCGCGCTCGTCGAGCAGGAATTCCACGGTGCCCGCGCAGGAGTAGCCGATCTGCCGGGCGAAGGCCACCGCGTCGGCGCAGATGCGTTCGCGCAGTGCGGGATCCAGGTTGGGCGCGGGCGCGAGCTCGATCACCTTCTGGTGGCGGCGCTGCAGCGAGCAGTCGCGCTCGAACAAGTGGATGACATTGCCCTGCTGGTCGGCGAGGATCTGCACCTCGATGTGGCGGGGGTTGACCACCGCCTGCTCGAGGAACACCGTCGCGTCGCCGAAGGCGGATTCGGCCTCGCGCGCGGCGGCCTCGATGGACTCGCGCAGCTGGGCCGGGTCGGCGACGCGCCGCATGCCGCGCCCGCCACCGCCGGCGACGGCCTTGACGAAGAGCGGGAACTCCATCTCCTCGGCGGCGGCCACGAGCGCGTCCACATCCGAGGAGGGTTCGCTCGAGCGCAGCACCGGCAGTCCGGCGGCCTTGGCGGCGGCGATGGCACGCGCCTTGTTACCGGTCAGTTCCAGCACGGTCGAGGACGGGCCGATGAAGGTGATCCCCTCGCGGGCGCAGGCGGCGGCCAGGTCCGGGTTCTCCGACAGGAATCCGTAACCCGGGTAGACGGCGTCCGCGCCGGCGCTCTTGGCGGCCTTGATGATCTCCTCGATGGACAGGTACGCCCGCACCGGATGTCCGGGCTCACCGATCTGGTAGGCCTCGTCGGCCTTGAGCCGGTGCACCGAGTTGCGGTCCTCGTACGGAAAGACCGCGACGGTACCGATGCCGAGTTCGTAGGCCGCGCGGAAGGCGCGAATGGCGATCTCGCCGCGGTTGGCGACCAGGACTTTGGAGAACATGCGTAGAAGGTACCTGCCCGCGGATACGGATCGGGCATCGAAGTCCCGTTCGGTGCAATCTTCACAGTCCGGACTTCTCTGTTGCGAATTTGTGTTAATCACCGCGATACATGCCTGCCGGTGAGGGTCGCGCCTCTCCGACCACGGAATTCGCCGACTTGCTAAGCGAAGCCGGGACAGGACCCGCCGGTACGGTCCCGCATCCCGAGACGCGCTCGCGTCCGGATCGCCGCGCGATCGTGTCCGAGCACACAGCCGCGCGGCGCCCGCGATCCGGCGGCGCGCCGCAATCTCGCGCGAGAAGTGTTGAGCGACGGTAAAATTCCGGGCCGAGGAGGGGACGTTGAGAGTTTTCGCGTCACGGGCACCGCTGTGGGTGTTCGTCGCGCTCGTCCTCGCCGCGGCCACCGCGTGCACCACCACCGTCGAGGGCACCCCGGTCCGCCAGCAGACCGATCCCGCGAGCCTCGAGGTCGGCAATTACCAGATCACGCCGCGCGTGGTGGGAAACGCCAAGACCGACAAGCAATCCCGCGTCCGCGAGTCACAGCGCCTGTCGGACTATGTGGCGCTGCCGTTCGAGTCCGATCCGGGCTACACCTTCGAGTGTTCCGACGGTGTGCGCCCGCACGTGGTGACCAATCACAAGGGTCTGGGCGACCTGCTCATCAACGACACCTTCGACGACGTCGCCCACGACCTGCGCGGCGGCTGGGTCAATACCTGGTGCAGCGGTTCGGACGCCGACGACCTGCACCGCAAACTCAGTCTCGCGGTGCTGGAACTGCCCGACGCCGATCGGGCCGCGACCGTCGGTCCGGCGCTCGAGCACGACGACTTCACCTACAACACCGACAACCGGGCGGTCACGCTCGCGAAATACCCTGACACCAAGGCGCATTGGCGTCCGAACGTGGCCTCGATCGGGGCGTGGACCGTGCACGACCGCTACGTCGTCTTCATCAAGATCGTCGACGAGCTGGCCGCCACACCGGATCTCACGGATCTGACCGGACGCACCGAGCGGATGCTCGATGTGGCGCTGCCGCTGCTGGACAAGTTCCAGCCGACCCCGGCGGACAAGTTCGAGCACATGCCGCTCGACCCGGACGGCATTCTCGGGCGCACCCTGCCGACGAATCCCGAAGAGCCGTGGCGTCCGGACCCGGACGGCGCGTACACCGGGCGCGGTTCGATCCAGAGCCTGGACACCGGCGATCTCGACTATCTGACGATCGGCGACATCGATCTGGTCGGCTACGGCGACGCGCTGGTTTTCCACAGCCGGACCGGCGCGGCGGCACGCGCGCTGTGGGACAAGCGAAATCCGGCCACCACCTTGACCGAGAACGAGCGGGCCATCGCCCCGCCGCCGGGGATGACCGGCGATATCGGCTGCTTCGCGCACCTGGTGAACGGGCAGCCCGGGTACAAGCAGTGCACTTTTCACGTCGACCGGTACAACGTGCAGGCCGTCGCGCTCAATCAGACGGAGCTGTACCAGAAGACCGCCGCCGAGTACGTGCTGGTGACGAGCCGATGAAACAGCTACGGCGGGTCCGCGAAATCCTCGGGTGGCGAACGGGTTTGCCGGTGGCAGCCCTGGTGGCGGCGGTGCTGGCCGTCGGTGTCGCGGTCGCCTCGTCCACCGTCCCGGGGCATCCGGTGCCCGGCATGACACCTCCGGACTGGTCGAAACTCCAAGTGGGACCGTATCCTTCGGCCCCGATCGATTACGACCCGCTCTACGACGGGGCCGCGGACGCCTACCGGATGGAGTCGCGGCGCATGCTCACCTATCTGGTGAGCCCGGACGAGATCGATCCGGACGTCAGGTACCTGGACGGCGCCCGCACGCTGGACACCTCTGACGCCAATTTCGCCGACCCGGGCGACATCTTCGCCGCGGACGCGCCGTTCCCGAAGGCTTGGCAGTCGATCGCCCAGCAGAACCAGTTGATCTCGGGCGCTTATGTTTCGCGGAACAACGACAGCATTCGCCATCGCAAGTACATCGCGCTCGCGATCCTGCGCTTCCCGACCGAGCAGAAGGCCCAAGCCGCCGTGGACGGCTTCTTCGGAGCGCTGAGCGGCCCCCGGATCCACCCGATACCACTGGACGGCATCGATGCGCGGGCCTCGTCGACCACGGAGGTGAAGGGTCAGGTCTTCGCGGTGCACGGCGTGTACGCGATCGTCGGCCACGCCATGGTCCAGCAGGCGGACGCCCTCGCCGAGCGCTTGCGGGCCATGGCGCGTGCTCAGCTCGACAAGATGGCGGATCTGAAACCCACTCCGCTCGAGGATATTCCGGACCTGCCGACCAACCCGGACAACATCATGGGCATCACGTTGCCGAACCGGTTCGGCACCGGCGACTCCGATCCCAGCGGTGGCCTCGGCCAGTCCGGTGAGATCTACAGCGCCGCGGGCGCGCTGCACTTCGAACGCGACGGCGTCGCGGCACGCAGGGCGTTCGCGGCGGCCGGGGTCGATCTCGTCGCCCGCAATGCGGCCACGGTCTATCGCACCAGGGATCTGGCCGCGGCGTTCGCCCTGCAGACGGCACTGACCACGCTGGGCCGCGACGACGACGAGTTCCCGAACCCGCCGGGCATCACCGACTCGCAGTGCGTGCAGTTGGACGAGCCCGAGCCGATCCGGAACTACACCTATCTCTGCGCGGTGGTCTACGGCCGCTATGTCGCGGTGATCGGGGCGGTGGCCGATTTCGGCGGTGCGGTCCCGGCCTCGTTCGTGCAGCGGGTGGCCGCCCAGTATTCGATGCTGGTCAAGAGCGGATAGCGGCGGGCCATGAGTATCGCGCGATCGAGATCCCGGCCCGGGCGAATCCTGTTGCTGGCGTTGGCGGCCGTGCTGGCGGCCGCGTGCGGGTCCGGCGGGCACCCGCCCGCCACGCCCGCGGCCAAGGTTCCCGTCGTCGATGTCTCCCAACTGGATCCGGGCAACTACCCGGTCACGCCGTGGACGATCCCGGGCAAGGGCACCGATATCACCGTGGGTGATCTGGTGCAGGAATCGATCCGGATGGCCGAGCACATGCCGCTGCCGTTCGAGATCGACGATCGGCTGGTGATCGGCGAGTTCGCGGGCGCGGTCACCGCGGACTACCCGGACCCGGACATCGACAACTTCGCCGCCGGGACACCGGGGTTGATCGCCGGGTGGAAGACCGGCGGGCGGCACCGGGCGGAGCGGACCTTCGGCCTGGAGATCGATCTCACGGTGCTGCGGTTCCTGAAGCCCGAGCAGGCCGTGAGCGCCAGGGATTTCCTGGCGAGCCGGCAGAATCCGGAGTTCCCGGACAAGGGCCCGCTGACGGTGCCCGGATATCCGGCCGCGAAATCCGTGCTCGGCCACCTCGACTCGGTGAAAACCCTGTACGCGCAGGACAACTACCTGTACTGGCTCTGGGTCAACGATGACCTGACCGTTCCCGACGGTCCCGGTTCCCTGCTCGACGCGACCCGCGACTCGCTGGATCGGACGATCGAGTCGATGAAGGGCTACCAGCCCACCCCGGTCGACCGGCTCGCGGGCCTGGCCGCCGATCCGGAGGACCTGCTCGGCCGCACACTTCCACTGGAACAGGGTGATCCGGCGTCGGCGGAGGGTCTGTATCCACCGCACGCCGCCCTCACCGGTGACGATCGCCCGGTCGCCTCCAAGCGCGCCTACGAGGACGCGGGCGTCGATCTGGTCGCGCGCTCGCTCAGCAATATCTATCGGACCAGGGACGCGGTGGGCGCGGTGAAGCTCGCCGGGGCCTTCTCCGACGAGCTGTCCGACCGGTACAAGGCCGCGGACCCGCCGCCCGGCCTGGCCACCGCGCGGTGCCTGCAGCGCAAGGACGAGGACGGAGCGGGCGCGAAATTCCTGTGCTACCTGCCCTACGAGCACTATGTGGCCGAGGTGTACGCCGACCAGTCCCAGGTTCTGCGCCAACGACTTTCGGCGCAGTACGCTCTGCTCGCCTACGGTCACATCTGATGAGGAGTGTGTGAATGCCATTGCGGCCCGGCACCATCGTGGGCGGTTACCGGGTGATCGGGGTGCTCGGCAGCGGCGGGATGGGCACCGTGTATCTGGTGCAGGACCCGATCTTCCCGGGCCGTCAGGACGCGCTGAAAGTGCTCAGCACCGACCTCTCCCACGACGAGACCTATCGGGCCCGATTCGAGCGCGAGGCGAATCTCGCCGCGGAGCTGGATCATCCGAATATCGTGACCGTCTACGCCCGGGGCGAGGAGGACGGACGGCTGTGGATCGCCATGCAGTACGTGCCGGGCACCGACGCGGCGATCGAGCTCGAACGGCACCCGGAGGGCATGACGCCACAGCGGGCGCTGCGCATCATCACCGAGGTCGGCAAGGCCCTCGATTACGCGCATCGGTGCGGACTGCTGCACCGGGACGTGAAGCCCGCCAACTTCCTGCTCTCCCGCGGGGCGGGCCACCAGGCCATCGTGGACGAGGAACGGGTGCTGCTCACCGATTTCGGTGTGGCCAAGTCGATTTCGGACAATCGCGAGCTGACAGCGACCGATAATCTGATGGCGACGGTGGCCTACGCGGCCCCGGAGCGCCTGGCGGCGGAACCGATGGACCACCGCGGCGACATCTACAGCCTCGGGTGCGCGTTCGTGAAGCTGCTCACCGGTCGCACACCGTTCCCGCTGGATTCCCTGGCGCAGGCGATGATCGGCCACCTGCAGGAGCCGCCACCGGCCCTGAACAGTCTGCGCCCCGGATTGCCGCCCGCATTGGACGTGGTGATCGCGAAGGCACTCGCCAAGGATCCGGCGCGGCGCTACGACACCTGCCGCGCGTTCACCGATGACGCCGAACTCGCCATGCGGGGCCGACTGCCCTGGACCCCACCGGTTGTCGAGGACGAGCCGCCCACCGTGAGCGTCGAGCCGCCGGGTCCGCGCCGGCCGACCGGGCACCACCGCCTGTCGCTGGCGATCGCGGCCATCGTTGTGCTGCTGGGCCTTTCGGCCGGTGCCCTCTACCTGGCGACCGACAACGGCACGCGCGGCTCCACCACCGTCACCACCACCTCCTCCGATCCCCGCGCGTCGCTGCGTTCGGCGCACCCGGAGTTCCAGAACCAGACCATCGCGGTGTACAACTTCGGCGACAATTCGCTGTCGGCCGATCTGGATACCAGCGAGCAGGCCAAGTTCCTGCAGGACATCGGATTTCGCTACGCCACCGACCTGCGCGCCGAATCCGGCGAGACCTCGCCCCGCCCGCTGTCCCCCTCGGATGCGCTGATTCCGGACATCGATCTGGTCGTCGTCATCCGCACCGACAAGCAAGCGGGCAACGGCGGATTACGCGGCCTGCCTTCCGGATTCCTCTCCTCCGGGCTCACCCACGCCAAACTCGTCATCGTCGATGATCCGGCGACCGCGCAGTCCTTCCAGAACTGGACCGACCGCTCCCCCGACGTGCTCGCCCAGCACGTGATCCCGGCGATCCTCAAGGCCCGCTGAACCGCCGAGCGGTCCAGCGGGCCTTCGTGGAGTGGCCCGGTCAGGCGTCCTCGAGGATTTCCGCGAAGGCGATCATGAAGCCTCCGGTGGCGTGTTCGCGGGTGGCGGCGACGAGGGGGCCCGCCTCCGCCGCGGCGACGCTCGCGGACGCGTAGTCGGTGAAGTACAGGTCCAGCAGTCGGTAGGCGGGGGTGGGGCTGCCGTCCTCCTTGGGCCAGACCTTCGAAGCCTGGAGGCGGGTCAGGCCGGGGAGTTTGCGGGCCAGGGTGAGCTGGTCGGTGTAGGCGGCCTCGAAGGCATCGGGGTCGGCGGGGTCGGAATAGACGAAGGTGATCTTGGTGGGGTTGCCCTGCTCCGGCATGACAGACCTCTCGGCTAGTTTTGCGGTTCGAGTTCCGTGAGTGGGCCCGCTCACGGTTGTCGACAGTAGTGAGAGGAAGGGCTGGCCCACCATGACCGCTCCGCCCGGAAAACCTGCAGATCGTCCAGCGACGCAAGGTGATTCGCTCGACCTGCTCTCGGAGCTGCTGCGCAGCGTCCGGCTCAGCGGGGAAGGGGTCGCCGAGCATGCCGTGCGATCGGAGCTCGCGCTCGACTTCGCCGGAACGGGCCGTCTCCATCTGCTCGAGGACGGTGAGCTCGAGTTCCGGATCGACGGGCGCTGCGACGTCGTGCGGGCGGGCGCCGGCGATATGGTCCTGCTTCCCCGCGGCGACGCCCACCGCCTCACCAATGTCGGCCCCACTCCCGCGCGCTGGCTCTGCGGCGCCTTCGCGATCGGCGACCCGCAGGCCGATCACCTGCTCGGAAGCCTGCCCGCCGTGGTCCTTCTCGGCCGCGCGGGCACCCCGGTCCCCGAGGGCCTCACCGTCGCCCGCCACATGCTCCAGATCGAAATCCATTCCCCCTCCCAGGGATCCGCGGTCATGATCTCCCGCATCCTGGATCTGATGTTCATCCAGATCATGCGCACCTGGGCCGCCCGCGAGAACGCCGAACCCAACTGGCTCGCAGGCGCGTTCGACCCCGAGCTGTCCCCCTCCCTCACCGCCATCCACCGAAACCCCGCCCACGACTGGACGGTCGAAGAACTGGCCCGCGCCTGCAACCTCTCCCGCTCCGCCTTCGCCGCCCGCTTCACCACCCGGGTCGGCACCCCGCCCGCCACCTACCTCTCCCAGGTCCGCCTCGACACCGCCACCACCCTCCTCCGCACCACCACCCTCCCCATCCCGCAAATCGCCGAAAGAGTCGGCTACACCTCCGAAGCCGCCTTCGGCCGCGCCTTCAAATCCCGCTACGACATTCCCCCGGCCCGCTTCCGGCGCACCACCCACCCGTGACCGAGAGGGGCCGGGAGGAGGTCAGTGGCAGCTGACGATCGGGCACTCCGGCCCCCACGGGAGCAGGCCGGTGAGAAGGCCGAGCAGATCGAGGCCGGCGCTGCCGGTCGAGGTGTACCAGATCGGCTGGGCGGTGGCGGGTTCGGGTGCCGCGGCCGCGACCCCGGAACCCGCACCGATCGCGACGGCCGCCGCGGTCACGACGAGGCCGGTACGGAATGCATGGCGCATTGTGCTCATGACGTCGAACTCCTTCTGCTGGTTTGTCGAACGCTGGCAACCTTGTCAAGACGGACCCGACCGGAACAGCCGAAAGTTCTGGTGCCCCAAGCGGCAGGGTCGGGGCCGAATACGCCAGATCAGGGACTTTTCACGCCATGAACCAGGCGGGTGGATTCGGCCTCCCGCACCGTCCTAGGCTGGCGCCATGACCGACCCGACGCGCCTGCGCTACCGCCTGATCACCGGCCCCGATGACGCGACGTTCTGCGAACGCATCAGCGCCCTGCTGGACGAGGGCTACCGGCTGCACGGTTCGCCCGCCGTCACCTTCAACGGCGCCTCGGTCATCGCCGCGCAGGCGGTGGTGTGGGACCAGGGCTAGAACGACCGGACGAATCCCGCCGCGCCATCAGCAGATTCCGCGGATCTCGTGAGGCGCCGATTCACGGGCGACGGGAGGACGCCGACTCCAGGCCCTCGCCTATGCGGCGCGCGGCGGCCGACAGCTCCGCCAGGTAGCGGCGACGCTCGACCCGGGTGACCTCGTCGCGCAAGGGCCCGATCTGGAGTTCCATCACCGCGTGCCCGCCGCCGTCGAAAACCGGTGCGCTGATGTAACTCACCGGCAGTGGACCCTCACGGTCGAAGGCGGCGCGGTCGTAGGCGCTGCCGCCGATCGCGGCCAGCTGGGCCAGCACGCGGCCGCGGAGTTCCTTGCTGGCCGGCTGGTCGGCGAGGTGGTCGGCGACCTCGGAGAGCACCCGGGCGTTGGGGAGGCTGTCGGATTCGAGCCGCCAGGCACAGAACCCGGTGGCGCGCAGGGTCGCCAGCACCTCGCGGTACTCCGCCCGCCGCTCGGGTCCGCGGGTGTGGAGCCAATCCTGCTGGCGCGCAGAACCCCAGTGCGCGATGATGGCCGCCCCGGCGGGGGCCAGCAGCGGGATGCGCGCGCCGGATTCGATGCCGACGGTGTAGCGGTCGCGGGTGACGGCCAGGAATTCCAGATGGTCGAGGGTGATGGTGGTCAGCGCCGCGCCGCAGTCGACGCGATCGCCCAATCGCTCCAATTCCCTTTCCAGCCAGGCGCGGTCGCCGGTGCCGGAGCTCTGCCTCCCGAGCGCGGCGAGGGCCGGACCCAGTTCGTAGCTGAGATCGGGCAGCCGGTGCACCCAGCCCCGTTCGGCGAGCGCGGCCAGGATCGTGCCCGCGGTGGACCGGTTCAGTCCCAGGCCGTCGGCGATTTCGGCGGAGGTACGCGGCCCGGGTCCGGCCGCCAGCAACTCCACGATGGAGATCACCCGTTGGGTGGGCGGGGAGCTCGGGACCGACCGGGTCTTGCCATCGGGCACACGGGTCTCCTAGCCTGAGCCTCGATACGAATACCCGTATCGCTGGATACGGATAATCGCACCGAGGAGTGGGTCGTGGCAACCATGTGGGCACAGGGGCCAGGTGCCTCCTCGAGGACAGCGACGCAGGGCCGGTCGTGATCCAGGATTTCGCCGACCACTGGCTGCTCTACTGCTCCATTCCCGTTGTCGCCGCCCTCATCGGCTGGATCACCAAGATCGCGGCCGTGCAGATGCTGATGTATCCGCTCGAATTCAAGGGCATCCCACCGTGGTTGGGCTGGCAGGGCGTGATCCCCCGGGCCGCCCCGCGCATGGCGACCATCGCCGTGGACCTCATGTTCGGCAAGCTCATCGATCCGCAGGACATCATCGCCCGCATCGATATCGCGGAACTGACCACGCGCCTGCGCGAACCGCTCGACGCCGGTGTCGACCACATGGTCCGCGCCATGATGATGAAGCACGAGCCGCGGCTGTGGGTGAACATGCCCGAGTCCGCCCAGCGCGCCATCATCGAACGCGCGCAACGGGATCTGCCGCAGCTCATCGAGGACATCGTCTTCGACCTGCGCACCAATATCGACCAGGTGATGGACCTGCGCGGCATGGCCATCACCGCGCTGGTCGAGGACAAGTCGCTGCTGGTGAGCATGGTGCGCCGGGTCGGCGGCAACGAACTGCGCTTCATCGTGCGGTCGGGCCTGATCTTCGGCACGGTGCTGGGCTTCGTGCAGATGATCACCTGGGCGCTGACCCATTCCCCTTGGCTCATGCCCGCTTTCGGCGGTTTCACCGGTTTGGTGACCGACTGGCTGGCGTTGCAGATGATCTTCCGACCGATTCGTCCGGTCGGTATCGGCCCCTTCAAGTGGCAGGGCCTGTTCCACAAGCGCCGCGACCAGGTCTGCGCCGACTACGGCGACCTCATCGCCACCGAGATCCTCACCCCCGCACGCATTCTCGAGGCCGTTCTCAATGGTGAACGCGCCGACCGGTTGGCTTCTATGTTGAGCCACCACGTCAGCGAGTTCCTGGAACTGCAGACCGGCCCGGCCCGCCCGCTGGTCATGCTGGTCGCCGGCGACAGCTACACCGCCATCGAGCGCGATGCCGTCACCTTCGTCCTCGACCACGTCAGGGCCGCCGCCCACTCCGGTTTCGATCAGCACGCCCTCGAGGCGCTCGATGTCCGGAACCTGGTGATCGAGAAGACCAAGCAACTGACCGACGACGAGTACGAGGGTCTGCTGCGCCCGGCGTTCAAACAGGATGAATGGAAGCTGGTCGCCATCGGCGCGGTGCTCGGATTTCTGGTCGGCGAACTCCAGGTTCACCTGATTTTGGGGTGAGCCCGCCGATTTCGGCGCGGATTCCGGACGTCGTTCCACCTCGGTGGCGCGGGCATGGTCGTACGATGGGGACTCGCGCGCAAAACCACCCATAGCACCGAATTCGCATGCTACGCAGCACCGCCGGATTGACGAAGTGCCACGCAGGGTCCGCGAAGTTGCGGCGAGTCTCCCCAAATTGCGATGTTTGCGAAGCCGAATCGGTACCATCCTGCACGTGCGCAAGATGTATGCGGGAGCCCGACTACGGCGGTTGCGCGAGGAACGGCGGATGACCCAGGCGGCCTTGGCCAAATCCCTGGATCTGTCCCCCAGCTACCTCAACCAGCTCGAGCGTGATCAGCGGCCGCTCACCATTCCCGTACTGCTGAAACTGAATTCCACCTTCGATCTGGATGTGCAGTTCTTCGCCGCGGACTCCGACGCGCGCCTGGTGTCGGATCTGCACGAGATCCTGGTGGAGGCCGCGGGCGGCAATGCCGCGCCGGTGGCCGAGGTCGAGGACCTGGCCACCCGCATGCCCGAGGTCGCGAAAATCGTTGTGGCCATGCACCGACGACTACGCGCGGCGACCGACCAGTTGGATCTTTTGTCGTCCAAGGTGGCCACTCCCACCGGCGCACCCGGCGTCCCCATGCCCTACGAGGACGTGCGCGACTTCTTCTACGATCACCACAATCACATCGCCCAGCTGGATCTCGCGGCCGAGCGGCTGTTCGACGAGAGCGGGCTCACCATCGGCTCGCTGGACCGGCAGCTGGCGCGCGTGGCCGAGGAACGCGCCGGTGTCACCGTCCTGGTGCGCGGCGACGGGGCCGACCCGAGCATTCCCAAGCGCCACTACGAACCCGAGACCCGCACGCTGACCCTGGCCCGGCGGTTGCGCCCCGGGCAGCGCGCCTTCCAGATCGCCACCACCCTCGGTTTCCTGCTGCACGGGGCGCTGCTCGACGAGGTGCTCGACGAAAGCCCCTCGCTCACCGACGAATCCCGCACCCTGGCCCGCGTCGGGCTGGCCAACTACTTCGCGGGCGCGCTCATCCTGCCGTACAGCAAGTTCCTGCGCTCGGCCGAGGAACTGCACTACGACATCGATCTGCTCAGCCTGCGCTTCGAGGTCGGCTTCGAGACCGTCTGCCATCGCCTGAGCACCCTGCAGCGCCAGGGCCAGCGCGGCGTGCCGTTCTTCCTGATCCGCACCGACCGCGCGGGCAATATCTCGAAGCGCCAGTCCGCCACCGCCTTCCACTTCTCCCGGGTGGGCGGCAGCTGCCCGCTGTGGGTGGTGCACGAGGCGTTCAACCATCCGGGCCGGATGCTGACCCAGATCGCCGCCATGCCCGACGGCCGCCGCTATCTGTGGGTGGCGCGCACCACCACGCCTCCCGCCACCGGATTCGGTGCGGCCGGTAAGGAATTCGCCATCGGGCTGGGCTGCGACATCGAATACGCCGACCGGTTGGTGTATTCGCGGGGGCTGGAACTCGACGAGCCCTCGGCCGCGGTGCCCATCGGCGCGGGCTGCAAGGTGTGCGAGCGCCCCAACTGCGCCCAGCGCGCCTTCCCGCAGATCGGGCGGCCGCTGGCCATCAGCGAACACACCAGCTCGGATCTGCCGTACCCCCGCATGCCCAGGTGACTTTCTACCCTATCGCGAGGAAAGCCATTGCGATAAAGGGCAACTCCACCATCCATTGTGGATATCCATTGCGCCACACCACATCAAATACCAATAGGTATTGACCAGCGTTTGCCACACATCACGAGCACATCATGTGTAGCGTCTGGATTCGCTCGGAGTATCTCGATGACAAACGGTGGCGCGGTGATCGGTATTGATGGATGTCTCAAACGCATCATGGACATTCCCGGCGCGTGCAGCGTCACCCTCGTTGACGGGGCGAGCGGCTTGGCCATCGCGGCGGCCGGGCGGCACGACCTGCTCGACCAGCATGAAGACGCCGCCGCCGCAACCGATGTCGTACACAGCGTGCTCACCTCACCGGCCGTGGCGACCGGCCGCCCCGGCGACGACATCACCGAGATCATCATTGTCGGCACCCGCGGATATCACCTGTTGAATTTGATCAACGGTGATTTCGAGGCACGCCTTTTCGTGCACATACTCTTCGACGGCGACACCGGCAATCTCGCCATGGCCCGTTACCAACTGCGGGCAATTCTCGCCGAATTTGCCGAGGACGATCATGGACAATGAACTCGTCATCGAACTGCGCCGTCTCGAACAGCAGCGCGGCACCGGTGTACTCATCGTGGGCGACGGCGCATTTCATCTCGTCGAGGGCGCGATCGTGGCTGCGGAATGCGCACGCACCACACCGCTGGACCGCATGGTGGTGGCATCCGGAGTGGCTACCACCGAGGCGTGGCGCCGTGCTCGCGCGGGCGGCGAGGACCGATCGCTGCAGGGGCCGCGGCTGGAAACCCTTGCGCTGCTGTCGGTCTTCGACGCCGCCTACCTGCTGCTGGCCGCGCCCGTCCCGCTGGCCTTCCATCCCGGACCTCCGCACTGGCTCACGAGCACCTGCCGCATCACCCCCGGCGCGCTCCTCCACGAGTGCACGCGTCGCGGCGATCCCCACACCGGGCCCTGGCCGATCGATCTCGTCGACCGGGTCGCCGTGGTGCCGGTCCACCGGGTCCGCCGTCGGCGGGTGGTCCTCACCGGCGGACAGGCCGAGGTGCTCGCCGCCGTGGACGCCCGGCGCAGCATCACCGGGGTCGCCGAGCATCTGGGCCGCACCACCTACGGCTGCCTGCTCGCGGTGCGCGAACTCACCGGGGCGGGGCTGATCGAACCGCCGGTCATGGTCGCGCTGGCCGACCCGATCACCACCGCCCCCGCACCTGCCTCGGCACCCGCGCCGGTCCGGAACCCCACCGCCGCAACCGATTCCACGCCGCCGCTGCGCCGCCGGGTCCGGCAGGCCGCCGCGGTCGCGGTCCCCGACCGCTGGGAGCCGCCCGACCGGGACGTGCTCATCCGACTGCGGGCAGCACTGGAGGAACTGGCCTGACCACACGCTGCGACGGCACGGGCACAAGGGCAGTGCCACTCAAAAGGGATGTGCCACTCAAAAGAATAAGGAGGCGGCCTTGGAGGAGCTCGCGTGACCGCGCGGAGAAGGCGGCTCGGTGGATTGATAGGAAGGTTGACCAAAGTGGCGATGTCCGGCCCAGAACCGAACACGCAGGTACTCATGGAGCTGAAAGCGCTGCGGGACCGGGTGCCGCAGCTGATCGGGACGCTGGTGGCGTCCACCGACGGGCTGCTCATCGCACACGATCTGCCCGCCCACATCGAACCGTCCGGCATGGCCGCGCTCACCGCCGCGCAACTGTCGCTCTCGCATCGCCTGGCCGCCACCGCCAATGGCGGCGGCTTCCACGAGGTGGTGGTGCACGGCGAGGGCGGCGACGTGGTGATCTACGCGGTGGGCTGGACCGCATCGCTGACCGTGCTGGCCGGCCCCGGCACCAATATCGGCCGCGTGCATCTGGAATCACGGCCGGCCGCCCGCACCATCGCCGAACAGCTCACCACCGTGGCCGGCGATCCCAACCAGACTTCCGACCCCAAGTGAAACACCGATTGAAAGGAATACCCATGTCCAACATGGATATCGCACTGAAGGACATGATGGTGATCGACGGCGCGCTCGGCGCGGCGGTGGTCGACTACAACAGCGGCATGGCCCTCGGCATGCTGGGCAGCTCCAAGCAATTGGATCTGCAGATCGCCGCCGCCGGCAATACCGAGGTGGTGCGGGCCAAGATGCGCACCATCGACCAGCTGGGCATCAAAGAGGACATCGAGGACATCCTCATCACGCTCACCGGCCAGTACCACGTCATCCGGCCCATGACCGGCCGAAAGTCCAAGGGACTGTTCCTGTATCTGGCCCTCGACCGCGGCCGCGCCAACCTCGCCATGGCCCGCCACCGGCTCAAGGGCATCGAGGAGGACCTCGAGGTCTAGCAATAATCGGTGGCGTCGGCCGTGCGGCGGGGTTAGCGTTTACGCATCATCCCCGACGACGAAAGGACCGGCAGTGCATCATCATTCGACTCCCGCCGCCGCGTCGTCGCGCGCCTTCCGAGAACGACGCTGATCGCGCGTACGGTTCCACCCCGTACGCGGGCATGCTGTGCGAAGCCGAAGTGGTCGAGGCCCCAGTTCGTGGTACTGGGTTCAGCGGGTTCGAGTCCCGTCGCTCAGCCTGAGGCGCAGTTGCTCTGCTGGCATATGGGCAGCCTGATTTTCACTCAGGATCTCCGTCGGTTCGATTCCGACCTGCGTCACCATCGCTCCCCACCACGCGCCCGCCGCGATGTTCGAACGCGGAGGGGCGGGGTATGCCGGGAAATGACCGGCACGACAAGGGCGACGGAGAAAGCGATGAGCTACGACGGCCCGGCCCTGATAGCGGCATTGACGCGATTCGCGCGCCTGCTGCCCACCGAATACGGCGCGGACGAGGCGCTCGAGGAGCTCGTCGCCGCGGAGAGCTCGGTGCTGGGGCTGACGGGCGTCGGCGTGGTGATGCTGTCACAGGGCCGATTGCGGATGCAGAAGGCGGCGGGCAGGCACGTGCTCGCGGCCGAGCGCTGTCAGGAACAACGTCAGCAGGGCCCGTGTGTCGACGCGCACCGCAGCGGCACGGTCGTGGCGGTCGGAGACCTCGCCGGCTGTGCGCAGCGGTGGCCGCAGTACGTCGCAGTGGCGCGGCAGGATCGGATCGCCGCGGTGGCCGGGATTCCGATGCGGTTGCGCGACAACCCGATCGGCGCGGTCAACCTCTACGAGGCTCGCCCCCGAACGTGGGCCGAACCGGATCTCGAGGTGGCGCGGGTGCTCGCGGACACGGCCGTCGGCTACCTCGTCAACGCGGATAGACGCGATCGGCAGCTGGCATTGACCGGGCAATTGCAACAGGCGCTGGAATCCCGGGTGCTCATAGAACAGGCCAAAGGGGTCATTTCGAATGCCAAGGGAATCACCCCCGATGAAGCGTTCGCCCTGATCCGCCAGCATGCGCGCGCCCGGCAGCTGCGGCTGCGCACGGTTGCGCACGCGATAATCGAAACGGGCCTTCAATTGTGAATCCTCATGACGGATCACCGTTCTGCGGCGATACCGGGCACGCGCTCAGCATCCATTCGGTAGTGTGATCGGCGTCGAACACCCCGCGCCGGAGCTTCCATCCGGCAAATGCTTGTTCCGCCCGAGCCCCCGGTGGATCGCTCGTAGCGATCACGCCTGCAAGGGGGCGCGCAGTGATCACATTTCATTCAGTCGATGCCTGACGGCGCTGTCCCGCATCGCGGACCCGTCCGGCGGTTCCCTTGCCCCGAACCCGGACAAAACCGATGAAAGGAAAGGGCAAGCGATCATGATCACCAAGGCAGATCTGCCTTCCGCACTCTCGTTGCGAACGAGCACGGCCAGCGGCCCGAACGGCAGTTGCGTTCAGGTCGGGTACTGGCCCGGCCGCGGCATAGTGGTCGCCCACAGCAAGGAGGGTAAGAATGGCGCGGTTCTGCTCTTCACCCGACGCGAGTGGGAAGCCTTCATCAAGGGCGTGAAAGCGGACGAATTCCCCGCTGTCGGATAGCCGTACCCGAACACGAGACCCCCGACCCATTAGGTTCGATGGCTGTGGCGTTCGAATACCGGGTCGGGGACATCATCGACGTGTCCTGTCCGTTCACCGAGACACGGGTGGACGAGGTGACCGACGACGAGATCTTCGTCGATTCACCGTGGCAGGACGGTGTGGTGATGGCGCTGGCCCTCGAGCCGGATCCGGAACACGAGCTGTTCCGGATCCGGCCCGAGCCGAGAACACTCACCGCGGACGCGATGTGCCGCATCGGGATTCCCCCGACCATGCTGCGGGTGACCGAGGAACAGCGGCTGCCGTTCGACCCCGAGGACGGCATCCCGCGCACCCTCGAGGTGCGGTTCCGGCCGTACGCGTTCCTCGAACCCGGCGATCAGGTCGCCGACGCCCGGGCGCGAGTATGGCGTTTCGAATCCGCCTGGGAGTGGGAGCCTTTCGACGGCGCGACGGGTGCGGAACCCGCCTGGCCGCTCATGTTGCTGACCCGCCACGGCGACAGTGACGACGACGCGGCGGCGGTCGACGTCGCCGAGGCCACCCGGACCGGTTCCCATCACGAGGAACTCGCGCGCTGGGCGGCCCTGGCCGGATTGGACGAACCCGCCGAGTAGCCGCCGTCAGGACTTCGCCAGATACTCCAGGCGTTCGCCGTCCACGGCCGCGCGCATCATGCTCGCCAGGCCCGGATGGTTCTTCAAACCCGGATCGGACGCCACGATCTCGCGCGCCAATTGCTGTGCGGCGGTAATGACTTCGAGGTCGTCGAGCAACGACAGCAGGCGCAGGCTGCGCGCGGTGCCGGACTGCGCCGAACCCAGCACATCACCCTCGCGGCGTTGCCGCAGATCGAGCACGGAGAGCTCGAACCCGTCGGTGGACCCGGCCACGGCCTCGAGCCGGGCCATCGCCGTACCGACCGGATTGGTCTCGGTGATCAGCAGGCACAACCCCGCGTGCTTACCGCGGCCCACCCGGCCGCGCAGCTGATGCAGCTGGCTCACGCCGAAGCGGTCCGCGTCCACGATCGCCATCACCGTCGCGTTCGGGACGTCGACACCGACCTCGACGACCGTGGTGCAGACCAGCACATCGATCTCGGCGTCATTGAACGCCCGCATGACCTGGTCCTTCTCATCGGCGGGCAGGCGGCCGTGCAGCAGACCCACCCGCAGATCCTTCAACGGACCGGCGGCGAGCATCTCGTACATGTCCACGGCGGAGTGGGTGGTGGGACCTTCCTTCTCCTCCTCGGACTTGGCCTTGCCCTTGGCTTTGCCGCCCTTGGCCTTCTCGTCCTCGTCGCCGATGCGCGAGCACACCACATAGGCCTGACGCCCCTGCGCGACCTCCTCGTGAATGCGCTCCCACGCCCGATCCACCCATGACGGCTTCACCTTGGCGGGAACGACCTTCGAGGTGATCGGGGATCGGCCGTTCGGAAGCTGGGTCAGCACCGAGGTTTCCAGATCGCCGAGCGTGGTCATGGCGATGGTGCGCGGAATCGGGGTGGCGGTCATGACCAGCAGATGCGGGCTGGTGCCGCCTTTCGCCTTGGCGCGCAGGGCATCTCGCTGCTCGACACCGAAGCGGTGCTGTTCGTCGACCACCACCATGCCCAGATCGAAGAACTCCACATTGTCCTGGATCAGCGCGTGCGTGCCGATCACCAGCCCCGCCTCGCCGGTCACGGCATCGAGCAGGGCGGCCTTCTTCTGGCCCGCCGACATGGACCCGGTCACCAGCACCACCTTGGTGGACTGTTCGGCCGCCTCCAGCGTGCCCGCCGCACCCAGATCGCCGAGCATCTTCGTCAGCGACCGATAATGCTGTGCGGCAAGGACTTCCGTCGGCGCGAGCAGCGCGCACTGCTGCCCGTTGTCGACCACCTGCAGCATGGCGTGCAGGGCGACGATGGTCTTGCCCGAACCCACCTCACCCTGCAACAGCCGGTGCATGGGATGCGGGCGCGACAGGTCCGCGGAAATCTCGTCGATGACCGCCCGCTGCCCCTCGGTGAGCTCGAACGGCAGCCGCTTGTCGAAGGCCGCGGCAATGCCGTCGGTGCGCGGCGGGCACGGCTCGGCCACGCGACCCTCGGTCTGGTGGCGGCGCTCGGCCAGCACCAGCTGCAGCGCCATGGCCTCGTCGAAACGCAGGCGATTGCGCGCGGCTTCGATATCGGACTTGCGCTCGGGTAGATGGATCAGGCGCAGCGCGTCCGAGACCGGCAACAGATCATGCTCGGCGCAGAGCTCCTGCGGCAGCGGCTCCTCGAGCGGATCGAGCTGATCGAGCACCTGACGCACACAGCGCAGGATCGTCCAGCTCTGCACCTTCGCGGTCGACGGATAGACCGGGATGAACTCGCGCTCGAAGAACGACATGTCGATGCCCCCGGCGCCCTTCGCGCTCTGCGCCAGACCGCGCAGCGCGCCGCCGCCGTGCACGGAGGTGAGGCTCTCCACCGACCCCTCACCCTTCTCGGGCAGGATCAGATAATCCGGATGCGAGAGGTTCCACTGCTTGTCCCGCCAGTAGTGCACGGTGCCCGACATCATTGCCCGCGCACCCTCTTTCACCAGGTGCCGCACCTTGTCACCATTGAAGAAGGTGATATCGACGGGCTTCGCGCCACCGGCGTCCAAGCTCACCTTGAGCAGACTCCCGCGCCGATTCTTCATCGGCCGCAGATCGGTCTTGGTGATCCGCCCGATCACCGTGAGGTGCGCCCCTTCCTCGGGCTCCTCCTCGGTCAGCGGCTGACCCTGCGTGGCATACCGCAGCGGATAGTGCCGCAGCAGATCCTCCACGCTCTGCATGTCGAAGCTCTCCTGCAGCACCTCGGCGGTCTTCACCCCGAGCACGTGATCGAGCCGATCACCCAGCGTAGCCATCTATTTCGCCCCGATCCGCAAGTTATTCCACCCCGATCTGCACCACGTCACCGACCTGCCCACCCGGATACACGACAACCTCCACCCCCGGGAACCCCGCCGCGACATGCCCGGCCAGCTCCACCGAAAGCCCTTCCGGCGCCGCACATCCCACCAGCATCGTCACCAGCTCCCCACCCAGTCCCAGCATCCGATCCAGCAGGGTCCGCCCGGCCGCCGCCACATCCGAATCGATGACCACGACATCGTGCCCGACCAGCCCGAGCCCATCCCCCGCCTCACACATCCCCACCATCGTGAGGGCGCGTTCCGGCGCGACCCGCAAAGCGCCCCACCGGGTTCCGGCCGCCGCCTCCGACATGGCGAACGCATCATCGGCCGCCGCCCGCCCCGCATCATGCATCGACAGTGCCGCCAGCCCCTGCACCATCGACCCGCACGGCAACATCAACACTTCCCGCTGCCCATCCCGGGCCGCCACACTCACCGCCACCAACTCGTGCGCGGGCAGAGCACCGTTCGGCAAGACCAGAACCTCCCGACGCGCCACCCCCCGAATGGCCTCGAGCAGCAGTTCCGACGTCACGTCACCTTCCAGAACAGTGGCCCCTGCGTCCTCGAACAACCGCACCGCCCCCGCCCCGGACGCGACCGCCAGAATCGCCCGATCCGCAGCACCCTCGATCGCATGCCCCGAACGCGTCAGTGTCTCGATCCGAATCCCGCTGAGCGTGCCCGCCGCAAGCCCCGCCTCGACCGCGGCCCCCGCATCGGCGCAATGCACGTGCGCGGACCAGGTTTGCGAGCCGTCACCAACGACGACAACCGAATCCCCCAGTGCAGCAAGCCGATCCCGCAACTTGTCGATACGCGGCTCATCGGTCCCCCGCACCAGGAACATGACCTCATAGTGCGGCACGCCGCCTCCGGAGATACCGACCGCGACCGAATCCAGGACCGCCGCAGCAGCTTCCGAGACCGCCGCACCCAGGTCGCCGCCCGGGGCGGGAATTATCGAGCCTCCCGGCGAGGTCCGCGGCCGCATCGGCGCATCACGCCGGTAGACCGGTCGTGTGGGCGCACTGCCCCCCGCGATGGCCACCAGTTCGTCCAGCAGCACCAACAGTCCCCGCGCCCCCGCATCCACCACCCCGGCTTCGCGCAGCACGCCGAGTTGCGTCGGCGTCTCCCCCAATGCCTTGGCCGCCCCGTCCGCCGCCGCCGAGGCCACGGCCGCCAGATCTTCCTCCGCACAGTCGGCCGCCCGCTCGGCCGCCCGATCCAGCACGGTGAGCATCGTCCCCTCGACCGGCGAACTCAAAGCCTCCCGAACCAGCCGCGCCGCCTGCCGCAGCGCCACCCGAAGTGATCGCTCCGTCAGCGGCCCATCCGCCACCGCATCCGAGATCCCCCGCAACACCTGCGACAGGATGATCCCCGAATTCCCCCGCGCCCCGACCGTCGCCGCGCGAGCCATGGCCGCGGCGATCTCCCGTGCGGACATCACACCGCCAGGGCCGCGAACCGGTGTGACCTGCGATACATCCGGCCGCTGCGAATCTTCCGAGCCGCTTCGCGGACCCGTGGCGTCTTCAGCCCCGTGCACGGCGGCGCGCATGGTGGCGAGGAGGTTGGTGCCGGTGTCGGAATCCGGGACCGGGAAGACGTTGAGGGCGTTGATCTCGTCGCGGTGGTGTTCGAGGGCGGCGAGGGTGGCGCGGCCCCAGCTCAGCAGGGCAGTACCGTCGAGCGCGTCGAGTTCGCCGGGCACCGTCACCGTCCTTCCGCACATGTCATGGAATCCCTGCGCCAGCCTAGTAGGGCGGGGCGACAGTGCGCTGTCACCTGGTGTTCGTACGGGGCACAGGGAACGGGCGGCGGGGACCCAATTGGACACGCCCGGGAGCGGTTGGCTACTCTTGTGCGGTTGCCTCACGCAGGCACGGTCCTGCCCTCTCAGGTATCGGCCCGCGTTGACCAGCTATTAGCTGGTAGGTACGTCCAAGACATAAGCTTTCGGACACGCTGTGCATCGTGCAGCGGGTCCCACTATGACATGAAGGAGCTCGCGACTATGGCTGCCGTCTGTGACGTCTGCGCCAAGGGCCCCGGCTTCGGTAAGTCGGTTTCGCACTCGCACCGGCGCACCAACCGTCGCTGGAACCCGAACATCCAGACCGTGCGCGCCCAGGTTGCCCCGGGCAACACCCGCCGCATGAACGTGTGCACCTCCTGCCTGAAGGCCGGCAAGGTCGTTCGCGGCTGAAATACGCTTTTCGTCGGAAGCCCCGGCACCCAGAATGGGTGTTCCGGGGCTTTCGTCTTTCCGGAATCGATGACACGACGGGTGGAAAGCATGGGTGAGTGGCAGGTGGTCCCGCTGGGGCCCGAGCACACCGCCGGTCTGGGCGTCTGTCACGTCGCCTGCTGGCGTGAGGCGTATCAGGGGCTGGTCCCCCAGCACGTGCTGGACGCCTTCGATGTCGTGCAGCGGGCGGCGGCGTGGGACCGCATCCGCGTCAAGTATCCGGGACACGTGGTGGTGGCCGTCGTCGGCGATACGGTCGTCGGTTTCGCGGCCGCGGGTCCGTCGCGCGAGGAAAACCCGCCCGCGCCACTGGAACTGAACGCGATGTACGTGCGTGCCGCCTACTACGGGACCGGCCTGGCCGCCGACCTGATGGACACGGTGCTGTCCGACGCGGCCGACACCTCGCTGTGGGTGTTCGAGGAGAACCCCCGCGCGCACGCCTTCTACAAAAAATATGGCTTCGAGCTCGACGGCGAACGCCGAGTCGAAGCCTTCACGCCCGCAATCCAAGTGCGGATGGTGCGCCGGGCCCCGACGCGCTGAACCCAGCGCGACCCGGCGCCGATTCCTATGCCGCGCCGTTCAGGCAGTCCACCTGCTGGCTGATCGACTGCACCACGCACGCCAGGCGCGAGGTCACGTTCGACGACAGCCCGCTCACGCTATTGGTGTCCAACAGGCTGCCGACGGGCTGGACCGAGGTGTGGGGAGCCTCGGGCGAGTACGGCTCCAGCGGCAGGCCCTCGGCATTGGCGGCGGCCGGAGCCGCGGCCAGCGCCGCACCGGCCGCCAACGCCACGAAAACACCACGGGCAGTCTTCTTCTGCATACACATGCTCCTGAATCAGGTCATCGGGGTTCGCGCTACGGCAGACGCCAGTCCACCGGCGCGGCCCCTAATGTACCCAGCAATTCGTTGGTGCGTGAGAAAGGACGAGAACCGAAGAAACCTCGCGAAGCCGACAGCGGTGAGGGGTGGGCGGATTCGATGTACGGAGTACTGCCCAGCATCGGCTTCAGGGTCGAGGCGTCACGGCCCCACAGGATCGCCACCAGCGGCTGGTCACGGGCGACGAGCGCGCGAATCGCCTGCTCGGTCACCGCTTCCCACCCCTTGCCACGATGCGAGGCGGGCTGGCCCGGCTGCACGGTGAGCACTCGGTTGAGCATGAGCACGCCCTGATCGCACCATGGCGACAGATCGCCGTTGGACGGCATCGGCAGGCCGAGGTCCTTGGTCAGCTCCGAGTAGATATTGGACAGGCTGCGCGGGATGGGCGAAACGTCCGGGGCCACCGAGAAACTCAGGCCCACCGGATGCCCCGGCGTCGGATAGGGGTCCTGGCCCACGATGAGCACCCGGACCTTGTCGAACGGCCGCTGGAAGGCGCGCAGCACGTTCTCCCCCTTGGGGAGATAGCCACGCCCCTCGGCGTTTTCGGTTCGCAGGAACTCGCCCATGGCGGCAATGCGGTCGGCCACCGGTTCGAGGGCCTCGGCCCAGCCCGTATCGATGACTTCCGACAGTGGTTTCGCACCCATGTCGGGAAAACTTATCGTGTCGAGATTCATCGCGTGAGCGCACCCGTCTATGCGAAGGATTCCCAACCGCCGAGTCCGGTCCGGTGGGTGCCGTCCACCGTAACGCCCGAGCCTGCGAGAACCCGTCCCACACGTACCCAACCTTCGGGTAAATCGCCCGAATCGGCGAAAGTCGCTGCGAATGCGTGGTCTTCGCCGCCTCCCAGAATCCAGTCAAGGGGGTTGACGCCGAGCGCCTTCCCGGCCGCCTCGAGCTCGGGATCGGCCAGCGCGGCGGAGTCGAGATCGATGGCGACACCGGAGGATTCGGCGATATGCCCGAGATCGGCGAGCAGACCGTCCGAGACATCGGTGAGCGCGGTGATCTCGGCCGTGTCCGGCAACTCGAGCACCGCCTCGTACGGGGGTTGCGGAACCTGGTGCGCGGCAACCAGATCCGCGAACTCGTCGGCATCGGCCCCGGCGGACAGCACCGCCAGCCCCGCGCCCGACCACCCGAGCCTGCCCGCCACGGCCACCACATCGCCCGCCCGCGACCTCGAGAGTTTGATCGGAGCCCGGCGCGGATCACCGAACGCCGTCACCGAGATGATGAGCATCGGGCTGCGCACCATGTCGCCCCCGGCGATGGAGGCCCCGGCACGTCCGGCCTCGGCCCACATGCCGTCGGCCAGCGCCCGCACGAATTCGACCGGCGTCTCGGCCGGGCAACCCAGCCCGACCACGAACGCGCTCGGCACCGCACCCATGGCCACCACGTCCGCGGCGTTCTGCGCGATCGCCTTGCGCCCGATGTCGTGGGGGCTGGACCAGTCGGTCCGGAAGTGCCGGTCCTGCACCAGCATGTCGGTGGTCACCACGAACCGGCCCTCGGGCGCGGCGATCACCGCGGCGTCGTCGCCGGGGCCGAGCAGGACCGACCGCGTCTGCGTCCGCCCCTGGTTCACCAGCGCGATGAGCCCGAATTCCCCGAGCTCACCCACGGTCCGGGCGGGCTGGTCGGGCTGCGGCCTGCTGCTGGCGGTGATGACGGTCTCCTTCGGGGCGAGTGTGATGCGGGCGGCTGACCGCTCGACGGTACCCTCGAATCCGCAATCGACGACCACCAGCCGGGCAGTGCACGACCTGCGTGCCCGGCACGGCACGATCGGGGACCGACGACCGGATGAGCAACGACACCCGCGGCACCGAGCCGGACGCCACGCAGGCGGAAGCGACCGACGCGGCAGCCGCCGACACCGCGGAACCCACGGATACCGAGCAGACCGAAGGGGCTGCGACAGCCGAGGACTCGGAGGACTACGGGGTTCGCCGCTCGCCCGCGCTCATCGCCACCGCGGTCGCGCTGCCGGTCGCGCTCGTCGTCGGCATCCTCGTCATGGGTGTGCTGGCCAACCGGCACCACAGCCGGGACGCGCTGGTCCTGGGGGCGGTGCCCGCACCGACCGCGTCCAGTGCGGAATGCGCGGCGCTCATGTCGGCCCTGCCCGAGAAGATCGGCGATTACACCACTTCCACGCTGGTGGAGCCCGCGCCCCCGGCCACCCACGCCTGGCAGCTGCCCGACGGCGGCGACCCCATCGTGGTGCGCTGCGGCCTGGACCGCCCGCAGGAATTCAATGTCACCTCTCCCCTGCTGAAGAACAAGGTCGCGGGCGGCGCGGAGGTGGACTGGTTCGAGGTGCGGGATCAGACCAGCGGCGTCAGCCAGGGCACCTGGTGGGCGGTCGATCGCGGCACCTACATCGCGCTGACCGTGCCCGACAATGTCGGATCGGGCCCGCTGCAGGATGTTTCGGAGGCCATCGCCAAGGCGATCCCGGCCAAGCCGATCGACCCGAACCCGATCCCGAACTGACAGATATATCTTTCGAGGCCCGATATCTCTTCGAGGCCGACAGAAAAGGACCCCGTCCGCGACGAACACGCGGGCGGGGTCCTTTCGAAATCAGCTCAGCGCAGGCCGGTGCCACGTGCCCGGGCGGTCTCGACCAGGGTGCTCACCAGGGTCCGGTTGTCGATGCCGGTGGCCTCCCACATGCGCGGGTACATGGAGATGGAGGTGAATCCGGGCATGGTGTTGATCTCGTTGATGACCGGCCCGTCGGCGGTCACGAAGAAGTCGACGCGGGCCAGGCCCTGGCAGTCCAGCGCCCGGAAGGCGCGCACGGCCAGCTCCCGGATCTCCTGGGACACATCGTCGTCCAGCTTGGCGGGGACGTCGAACTCGCAGACGTCGTCGAGGTACTTGGTGTCGAAATCGTAGAAATCGGGCGCCTCGGTGTCGTCCTCGGGCATCCGGATCTCCGCCACCACACTGGCTTCCACCCGGCCGTCCGGGAATTCCAGTACGCCGCACTCGACTTCGCGCCCGACGATGCCCGCCTCCACGATGACCTTCGGATCATGCTGGCGCGCAACGGCGATGGCGGCGTCGAGCTCGTCCCAGCTGTCCACCTTGGTGATGCCGATGGAGGACCCGCCGCGGGCCGGCTTCACGAACACCGGCAGGCCCAGCCGCTCGCGGTCGGCCTCGGCCACGGTGGCCACGCCCGGCCGCAGCACCACCTGCACGCCGATCGGAAGCCCCTCGGCGGCAAGGAGTTTCTTGGTGAACTCCTTGTCCATCCCGGCCGCGCTGGCCAGCACACCCGGACCGACGTAGGGCAGCTCGGCCAGCTCCAGCAGACCCTGCAGGGTGCCGTCCTCGCCGAACGCGCCGTGCAGCACCGGGAACACCACGTCCACGGTGCCCAGCACCGTGTCCGCGCCGTCCAGCGGCACCAGCGCGCCGGCCCGCGACGGGTCGGCGGTCAGCGCCAGCGCGGTGCCCGTCTCGTCGACCGTGGGTAGCGCGCGATCGCCGGCCGTCAGCGCCCGCGGGTCCGTGTCGCCGAGCACCCAGGTGCCGTCGCGCGTGATCCCGATCGGAACCGCCTCGTACCGTTCGGGATCGAGGCTCGCCAGCACGGTGCGCGCCGAAACACACGACACCCCGTGCTCATTGCTGCGGCCGCCGAACACCACCGCCACCCTGGTCCTGTTGGTCATGCCCGGAACCGTACCCGGTCGAATGTGGCCGCGGTGTTACGTGGTCGCCCCGGGGTCGCCTCGGCTCGGCGACCGGTCGCTGTCGACTCAGCGGTGATTCACTCCGACTTCAGGCGTCGCCCCTGCAGCTGGCCCATCGCCTCGACGGCCGACATGCCCTCGTGGCACACCTGGTGCACCGCATTGGTCAGCGGCATCTCCACCCCGTGCGCGGCGGCCAGCGCCCGCACCGATGTGCAGGACTTCACACCCTCCACGACCTGGCCATGAGTGGCCTCCAACGCCGACTCCATGGTCCCGCCCGCGCCCAGCGCGTGCCCGAAGGAGCGGTTGCGCGACAGCGGCGAGGTGCAGGTGGCCACCAGATCGCCGACCCCCGCCAGTCCCGCGAAGGTGACCGGCTCCGCGCCCACCGCGACGCCCAGCCGGATGATCTCGGCCAGCCCGCGCGTGATGAGGGTGGCGATCGAGTTGTCGCCCAGCCCCATTCCCGAGGCGATACCGCAGGCGAGCGCGATGACGTTCTTGCAGGCCCCGCCGATCTCGCAGCCGATCACGTCGGAATTGGTGTACGGCCGGAAATAGCCGGTGGCACAGGCGTGCTGGACCGCTTCCGCCCGCGCCATGTCCGTGCACGCCACCACGGTGGCGGCAGGCTGCCCGGCGGCGATCTCGTGCGACAGGTTCGGCCCCGACAGCACCGCCACCCGGCTCGGATCCGCGCCGCTGACCTCCGCGATGACCTGGCTCATGCGCAGCAGGGTTCCGGTCTCGATGCCCTTGGCCAGGCTCAGCAGCGTGGCGTCGGCGGGAATCAGGTCCTTCCAGGCCGCGAGATTGACGCGCAACGACTGCGACGGCACGGCCAGCACGACGATGTCGGCGCCGGCGAGAGCGACGGCGGGATCATCGGTGGCCCCGATCGGCGGCAGCACGACATCGGGCAGATACCAGGGATTGCGATGCTCGGTGGCCAACACCTTCGCCACTTCGGGCCGTCGAGCCCACATGGTGGTCTCGGTTCCCGCTTCCGCCAACACCTTCGCGAACGCGGTCCCCCACGACCCCGCTCCCAACACCGCTGCCCTAGCCATCTGCCCAATATATGCGCGCGCTAAACCAGCCATGCCGGTTGTGGCATCACGAAGAATCCGACGCCGCTCACACGCGCGTCATCTTGGAGTGGGAGGATTCGGGCATGCACCCGTCCGTGCACGCGGTCATCGCGGTCAAGAGTCTCGGACTCGCCAAGTCTCGGCTGTCCGATGGGTTGCCTGCCGAACACCGGCCGCGGCTGGTGTTGGCCATGCTGGCCGACACCGTGACGGCGACGGCTGCTACCCGGGGGATCGCGTCGGTGACGGTGGTGACGCCCGATCCGACCGTCAAGGAACTCGTGCACGGCCTCGGCGCGCACGTGCATCCCGAGCCCGAGATCACCGAGCCGCACACCAGTGGCCTCAATGCCGCGCTCTCGGCGGGCGCGGCCGCGGTCCGGCACCGGCACGGCCCGGTCGATCTGCTTGCCCTGCAAGCGGATCTGCCCGCGCTGCGCCCGGCGGAACTCTGCGACATGCTCGCGAGCACGGGCCATCGCCGCTCGGTGGTCGCCGATCACGAGGGCAGCGGCACGGTAGCCCTGCTCGTACGCGGCGACCGTGACAATCCACTGAGTGCCGCGCTCAACCCGCTTTTCGGTCCGGACTCCGCCCGCCGCCACATCGCCGACGGCGCGGTGGAGCTACTGGGCGAGTGGCCCGGACTGCGGCAGGACGTCGACACCGCCGCGGACCTCGAGCGCGCCGCCGCACTCGGGGTCGGAACCGCCACCGGCGCGCTACTGCGTGAAATCGGCGTGTCTCAGGCATGTCGGGCAACCGAAGAGATGCGCAGAGCCGGGTCGTCACTGTGCTGACGCGGCGTGATCTCCGCTGCAATGGACGGTGTCAGTTCGGCACCCCACCCGCGACATAAGGAATGATCGTGAGAGTGAGCGATACGGATACCGTCAAGCAATCGCCGCTACTACCGGCGGCGCCGCCAGCGGCAACCCCTCCGCCCACTGCTGCCGCGCCCCTCCCTGCGGACCGGTACGTGAACCGGGAACTGAGCTGGCTCGATTTCAATGCGCGTGTGCTGGCCGCCGCCGAGGACCATTCCCAGCCGCTGCTCGAGCGCGCCAAATTCCTCGCCATTTTCTCCTCGAATCTGGACGAGTTCTACATGGTCCGCGTCGCGGGACTGAAGCGCCGCGCGGAGACCGGACTGTCGGTACGCTCCGCCGACGGCCTGTCGCCCACCGAGCAGCTCGAGATGATCGCCGCCCGCACCCAGGTGCTCGCCGAGCGCCACGCGCGCGTCTTCCTGGACCAGGTGCTGCCCGCCCTGACCGCGGAGGGCATCGCCATCATCCGCTGGTCCGAGCTCGAGGACAGCGAAAAGCAGCGCCTGTCCGGGTATTTCCAGGACCAGGTCTTCCCGGTGCTGACCCCGCTGGCCGTCGACCCGGCCCACCCGTTCCCCTACATCAGCGGCCTGAGCCTGAATCTGGCCGTGACGGTGAAGGATTCGGTGACCGGCGGCGAGCACTTCGCCCGAGTCAAGGTGCCCGACAACGTCGATCGTTTCGTCCGGGTCCGGCGTACCCCGGCCACCACGCAGGCTCCCTCCACCGCCGCGTTCCTGCCCATGGAGGAGCTGATCGCCGCGCACCTGGATCAGCTGTTCCCGGGAATGGAAGTGGTGGAACAGCATTCGTTCCGCATCACCCGCAATGCCGACCTGGAGGTCGAGGAGGACCGCGACGAGGACCTGCTGCAGGCCCTCGAGCGCGAACTGGCGCGCCGCCGCTTCGGCTCCCCGGTGCGGCTGGAAGTCTCCGACGACATGACCGAGCACATGCTCGATCTGCTGCTGCGCGAACTCGACGTCGACCCCGCCGACGTCATCCAGGTGCCCGGCCTGCTCGACCTGTCCTGCCTGTGGCAGGTCTACGGTGTGGACCGCCCCAACCTCAAGGACGCCCCCTACGTCCCGGCCACCCCGCCGGCCTTCGGCGAACGCGAAACGCCCCGAAACGTTTTCGCCGCCCTGCGCGAGGGCGACGTGCTGGTGCACCACCCCTACGACTCCTTCTCCACCAGCGTGCAGCGGTTCATCGAACAGGCCGCCGCCGACCCGCAGGTGCTGGCCATCAAGCAGACCCTGTATCGCACCTCCGGTGACTCCCCCATCGTCAACGCCCTCATCGACGCCGCCGAGGCGGGCAAGCAGGTGGTGGCGCTGGTCGAGATCAAGGCCCGCTTCGACGAGCAGGCCAACATCAAATGGGCTCGGGCACTGGAGCAAGCGGGCGTGCACGTGGTCTACGGCCTGGTCGGTCTGAAGACCCACTGCAAGACCTGCCTCGTGGTGCGGCGCGAGGGTGCCACCATCCGTCGCTACTGTCACATTGGCACCGGTAATTACAACCCCAAGACCGCCCGCCTGTACGAGGACGTCGGATTGCTCACGGCCGCACCGGAGATCGGCGCGGACCTCACCGACCTGTTCAACTCGCTGACCGGATACTCCCGAAAGGCCAACTACCGCAATCTGCTGGTGGCCCCGGTCGGAGTGCGAGCCGGGATCATCGAGCGCATCGAACGCGAGATCGAACTGGCGCGCCAGGGCGAGAAGGCGCGAATCCGGCTGAAGGCCAACGCCATCGTTGACGAACAGGTGATCGACGCGCTGTACCGGGCCTCCCAGGCGGGTGTCCCGGTGGAGATCGTGGTGCGCGGCATCTGCGGGCTGCGCCCCGGCGTCCCCGGCATGAGCGAGAACATCGAGGTGCGCTCGATTCTCGGCCGCTACCTGGAACATTCACGGATCCTGCACTTCCAGGCCCAGAACGAATACTGGATCGGCTCGGCCGACATGATGCACCGCAACCTCGACCGGCGTGTGGAAGTCCTGGCGCAGGTCAAGGATCCCAAACTGGCCGACCAGCTGGGCCAGGTGTTCGATTCCGCCACCCACCCCGCGACCCGATGCTGGGTGCTGCGGGCCGACGGCAGCTGGGAGGCGCAGCCGGGGCCCGACATCCCGGCCGAGGAGATTCGCGACCACCAGGAGTACCTGATGCGACTGCGACGTCCGGATCGCCAGTGAGCCCACTCGATAACGACTCCGCCGCCGACTACGCCGATCCACCGGTCAAGGCCAACATCCTCGCGGCGGGGGCCGTGTTGTGGCGCCCCGCACCGGGGTCCGCGGACGGATCCATCGAGATCGCGCTCGTGCACCGGCCCAAATACGACGACTGGTCGCTGCCCAAGGGGAAATTGGATCCCGGTGAGACGCCGGTGATCACGACCGTGCGCGAGGTGGCCGAGGAGACCGGGCTGAACACGCGCCTGGGCCGCTATCTGGGCCACGTGACCTATCCGGTGACCGGACATCGCAAACTCAAGCGGGTGGACTACTGGGCCGCCCACATCCTCGACGGCGACTTCCAGTCCAATACCGAAGTCGATGTGCTGGAGTGGTGTCCGCTCGACCGGGTCATGGACGCCCTGTCCTACCCGATGGACCGCACCATCGTCCGGAACTTCCTGCGCCAGCCGCCCGAGACCTCGCATCTGCTGGTGGTGCGGCACGGGAAGGCCGGTCGCAGCGACCGTTTCGCCGGTGACGACGACGCCCGCCCGCTCGAAAAGGCCGGTCGCGCACAGGCTCGCGCGCTCGTACCCAACCTGCTCGCCTTCGGCGCGAGCGAAATCGTCTCCGCCCCACCGGCCCGCTGTGTCCAAACCGTGACCCCGCTGGCGGAAAACCTCGGTGTGGACGTGGAACTCGAACCGCTGTTCTCCGAATCCGGTTACGCGGCAGACCCCGACGCCGCCCGCAAACGCGCCCGCGACCTCGTCTCCGCCGACTCGGTGCCGGTGATCTGCAGTCAGGGCAAGGTGATTCCGGATCTGCTCGACTGGTGGGCCGCCGAGGACGGAATCGAGCTGCCACCGGCCCGCAACCGCAAGGGCAGCGTCTGGGTGCTGTCGTTCCACCGGGGCCGCCTGATCGCGGCCGACCATCTCGACCGCGCGCTGACGCCGACAGACCTGCCGCGCGGCTGACTACCGATCGGCGGGCAGCGTCGCCCGCCGAAAATCGGCCACTCACCGGCCGGAAATCCCTGGAAACCCTTGGAACGCCGCCGTACCGGCGACTTCCGGCCGAATCCGCCCCGCTCGTAAGGCGATTCCGCCCCTGCACATGCGAAACGGCCCGGCGATGCCGGGCCGTTTCACGTCTTGTCCTGCTCGAAAACCCCCGTCAGCGACGGGTTCCGGCCGTATTAGCGGCGAGCGGTGCGCTTGGCCGCGGTCTTCTTGGCGGGAGCCTTCTTGGCGGTCTTCTTGGCCGTGGCCTTCGTAGCGGTGGCCTTGGTGGCCGCCTTCTTGGCCGTGGTCTTCTTGGCCGCGGTGGCCTTCGCCGGGGTCTTCTTGGCGACCGTCTTCTTCGCGACCGTCTTCTTGGCGGTGGCCTTCTTGGCGGGCGCCTTCGACGCGGCCTTCTTGGCGGTGGTCTTGGCCGGCGCCTTGGTGGCGGCCTTCTTCGCCGTCTTCTTGGCGGTGGTCTTCTTCGCACCCGCCTTGCCCGAAACCGGGGCAGCCACACCACGCTTCACGGCCGGGCCGCTCGAAGCGATCTTCTGCTTGCCGGCGATGATCGCCTTGAACTGAGCACCGGGACGGAAAGCGGGCACCGAAGTCGGCTTCACCTTGACGGTTTCGCCGGTACGCGGGTTACGAGCAACCCGGGCAGCACGCTTCCGCTGTTCGAAGACACCGAAACCCGTGATGGTGACGCTCTGACCTTTGTTCACAGCACGCACGATCGTGTCGACCATCTGCTCGACTGCAGCAGTAGCGGTGCGCCTGTCAGTACCCAACTTCTCGGTCAGAACATCGATCAGTTCCGCCTTGTTCATTGAATCCTCCGCAGACTAATTGGCCCGTCGTCGGACCGACTAGGTACCACGGTAAACCCTTTGCGGGCAAGAGTCTATGTGCCACGCGGAAATACATGACGCATGGCACACGCTCAGCTACCTGGTTTGAGGGCGTTCAGCTAACGCCCATCAATGATTACGTCTGCGAAATACGGGCCGGAATGGTAGCGGGTTTCCAAGTCGGCCTTGCGTTTTCGAACTGGCTGATCTCGGCCTCGTGGCGCAGAGTGAGGCCGATGTCGTCCAGCCCTTCCAGCAGGCGCCACCGGGTGTAGTCGTCAATATCGAACGGCAACACGACCGTTCCGGCCGACACGGTTCGCGTCTCGAGGTCCACAGCCAATTCCAAACCCGGCTGTTCCTCGAGCAACTTCCAGAGCAATTCCACATCGCTCTGGGCCATCCGGGCCGTCAGAAGCCCGTCCTTACCCGCGTTCCCGCGGAAGATGTCGGCGAAGCGAGACGAGATCACCACCCGGAAGCCATAGTCCTTCAAGGCCCAAACAGCGTGCTCACGTGAGGATCCGGTACCGAAATCCGGACCAGCGACCAGCACACTACCCCGGTTGTAGGGCTCGGTGTTCAGAATGAAGTGGGGATCCGTCCGCCACGCCGCGAACAGGCCGTCCTCGAATCCCGTTCGGGTAACGCGCTTCAGATAGACCGCCGGAATGATCTGGTCGGTGTCGACATTGGATCGGCGCAGCGGAACGCCGATCCCCTTGTGGACCTTGAAGGCTTCCATCGTTGATTCTCCTGAGTCAGTGGGGGCGGCCGGATCTGGGCCGCCGCGGGCGAGGGATCAGTTCAGATCCGCAGGTGAGGACAGGGTTCCGCGCACCGCGGTGGCCGCCGCGACCAGCGGCGAGACCAGGTGCGTGCGGCCGCCCTTGCCCTGTCGCCCTTCGAAGTTCCGGTTCGAGGTGGCGGCACAGCGCTGACCGGGGGAAAGCTGATCCGGGTTCATACCCAGGCACATCGAGCAGCCCGGCTGGCGCCATTCCGCGCCCGCGGTGGTGAAAATCTCGCCCAGACCCTCTTTTTCCGCCTGCAGCCGCACCCGCATCGAACCCGGGACGATCAGCATGCGTACACCGTCCGCGACCTTGCGACCGTTCAGAATATCGGCGACCGCGCGCAGATCCTCGATCCGGCCATTGGTGCACGAACCCACGAAAACCGTGTCCACGGCCACATCCCGCAGCGGGGTGCCCGGCTTCAGGTCCATGTACTGCAGCGCCTTCTCGGCGGCCGCGCGCTCGTTCTCGTCGACGATCTGCTCCGGATCCGGCACCGAGTCGCCCAGCGGCGCACCCTGTCCCGGATTGGTGCCCCAGGTGACGAACGGGGTCAGCGCCGACCCGTCGATGTGCACCTCGGCGTCGAAAACCGCGCCCTCATCGCTCTTCAGGGCGTCCCAGGCGGCCACGGCGGCATCCCAGTCCGCGCCCTGCGGGGCGTGCGGGCGGCCCTTCAGGAACTCGTAGGTGACCTCGTCGGGCGCGACCATGCCCGCGCGGGCCCCGGCCTCGATCGACATGTTGCACATGGTCATCCGGGCCTCCATGGACATGGCGCGCACGGCCTCGCCGCGGTACTCCAGCACATAGCCCTGGCCGCCGCCGGTGCCGATCTGCGCGATGACCGCCAGGATCACGTCCTTGGAGGTGACGCCCGCGGGCAGCTGCCCGTCGATATTGATGGCCATGGTCTTGAACGGGCGCAGCGACAAAGTCTGCGTTGCCAGAACGTGTTCCACTTCCGAGGTGCCGATACCCATGGCCAGCGCGCCGAACGCGCCGTGGGTGGAGGTGTGCGAATCACCGCACACCACCGTGGTTCCCGGCTGGGTCAGGCCCAGCTGCGGGCCCACCACGTGGACGATGCCCTGGTCCAGATCGCCCATCCGGTGCAGGCGCACACCGAATTCCTCGCAGTTCTTGCGCAGGGTGTCGACCTGCAGGCGCGACACGGGATCCGCGATCGGCTTGTCGATGTCGATCGTCGGGACGTTGTGGTCCTCGGTGGCGATGGTGAGATCCGGGCGGCGCACCGGCCGGCCGGCACTACGCAAGCCGTCGAACGCCTGCGGACTCGTGACCTCGTGCACCAGGTGCAGGTCGATGTAGATGAGGTCGGGCTGGCGATTCTCGCCCTCGCCTTCGCCGCGAACGACGACGTGCTGATCCCAGACCTTCTCCGCCAGGGTGCGTGGCCGGTCGGCCATATCTCCATCACCTCTCGATAGACATTCCCGCGTTCGGGCTGTGACGCGGGGGCTCGCGCTGCTCATTGTGATCAGCGCCGGCGTCCGACGCGGGGAGCGGCTGGTTTGCATTTCCCAACATGCGAGACGCTAATATCGTTCTATGAGACAGCATAGCGGTATCGGGGTTCTGGACAAAGCCATGGCCGTCCTGCACGCCGTAGCCGAGCAACCCTGCGGCCTCAACGAGCTGTGCGCCCGCACCGGCCTGCCCCGCGCCACCGCGCACCGCCTGGCCGTGGGCCTGGAGACGCACCGCATGCTGGCCCGCGACAGCCAGGGCATGTGGCGACCGGGCCCGGCCCTGTCGGAACTGGCGACAACCGCCAGCGATCCCCTGCTCGACGCCGCCTCCACCATTCTTCCGCGCCTGCGCGAGATCACCGGCGAGAGCGTGCAGCTCTACCGCCGCGACGGGAACGCCCGCATCTGCGTGGCCGCCATGGAACCGGCCGCGGGCCTACGCGACACCGTGCCCATCGGGGCACGGCTGCCGCTCACCGCCGGTTCGGCCGCGAAAGTGCTGCTGGCCTGGTCCGATCCCGATCTGCAGCGCACCATCCTGCCCGAGGCCGTCTTCGGCGAGCGGGCGCTGGCCGAGGTGCGCCGGCGCGGCTGGGCGCAGAGCGCGGCCGAGCGCGCGGCCGGTGTGGCCAGCGTTTCCGCGCCCGTGCGCGATGCCGCGGGCGGCGTGATCGCGGCCGTCTCGGTATCCGGACCCATCGATCGCATGGGCCGCCGGCCGGGCGCGCGGTGGGCCGCCGACCTGGTGGCCGCCGCCGACGCCCTCCACAAGCGCCTCTGACGGACTTTGCGGGGCCCGGGGAACCCTCGGGGTGGCCACAGCGGTCACGACAGCCTCAGCGGCCGCTGCGCCGCCCCCGCCGGAACCGCACAGCCCCCGTCCCGAATCCTGGGACGGGGGCTGTGCCGTATCTGGCAGGAAACGGCCACTGTGACCGCGCTCATACGCCGTAAATTACAGTCGGCCCATGGGAGTTAATCAACGCGCGCAGATCGTGATGTCCGAGCAGGAGATCACCGAATTCATCGAGCGCAGCCGCATCGCCACCATGGCCACGCTGGGCGCTTCCGGCGCTCCGCATCTGGTCGCCATGTGGTACGCGGTGATCGACGGCGAGATCTGGTTCGAGACCAAGGCCAAGGCCCAGAAGACGGTGAATCTGCGCCGCGATCCGCGCATCACCGTGATGCTCGAGGCCGGCGACACCTACGACCAGCTACGCGGTATTTCGCTCGAGGGCCGCGCCGAGATCGTTGAGGATCCCGAAGCCCTGTTCAAGGTGGGAATCAGCGTGTGGGAGCGCTACACCGGGCCTTACAGCGAAGAAGCCAAGCCGTTCGTCGAGGCGATGCTCAACAAGCGGGTGGCCGTGCGCGTCGTGCCCGAACGCATCCGCAGCTGGGATCACCGCAAACTCGGATTGCCCGCCATGCCCAAGGGCGGCACCACGGCCCAGCACTCGGACTAGTTCCACTACTTGAACCGCGAGAGTCCGGAGCCGCAAAAAGCGAAGGCCCCCAGCCGGTTGGCTGGGGGCCTTCGCTTTGTAGTCCCGACGGGATTTGAACCCGCGCTACCGCCTTGAGAGGGCGGCGTCCTAGGCCGCTAGACGACGGGACCAGGATGAGATGCCGGCGGTTTCCACCGCCGAACTTCTCGAATCGAGAACCGGAGCTCTCGCAGCTGGGGTACCAGGACTCGAACCTAGAATGGCTGAACCAGAATCAGCTGTGTTGCCAATTACACCATACCCCATTGACCTGGGCTTTCAGGATCTCCCCGGGGGAAGTTCCTGTCGGCGTTCCGGCCGAGAAGAAGATTAGCAGCATCCCACCGTAGATACACAAACCGGCTGGTCAGAGGCCGGTTTGTGCATCATTTCGGAGCACTCAGGCGAGCTCGGACAGGGCCGTGCGGAGGCGGTCCATGGTGATCTCGCGGCCGAGCAGTTCGAGCGACTCGTAGAGCGGCGGGCTGATGTGGGATCCGGTCACCGCGACGCGCACAGGTGTGAACGCCTTGTTCGGCTTGAGGCCCAGCTCATCGATGAGCGCGGATTTGAGCGCCTCCTCGAGCGGGGCCGCGGTCCACTCCGAAACGCCTTCCAGCGCCTTTACCGTCGCCTGCAGTACCGGGGCGGCGTCGGATTTCAGATTCTTCGCCTTCGCGGCCTCGTCGATGACGAACTCTTCGGGCTTGATGAACAGGAACTTCACCAGATCCCAGGCGTCGCCGAGAACCTTGATACGGGTCTGAACAAGATCGGCCACGGTTTCGAACAGCTTCTCGTCGATCTCGGCGCCGATATGTCCGTGTCCGGTGAGGTACTCGCGCAGCCGGTGAGCAAAATCACCGGGGCTCAGCAACCGAATATGTTCGGCGTTGAGAGCGTCCGCCTTCTTCTGATCGAATCGAGCCGGATTCGAATTCACTTTCGAGATATCGAACGCCTCGACCATCTCCGCCATGGAGAACAGATCATGATCATCGGCGATGCCCCAGCCGAGCAGCGCCAGATAATTCAGCAAACCCTCCGGAATGAAGCCGCGGGCGCGGTGATGGAAGAGATTCGACTCCGGATCACGCTTGGACAACTTCTTGTTGCCGTGGCCCATCACGAAGGGCAGGTGCCCGAACTCCGGAGTGAACTCGGCGACGCCGATTCGCTTCAGCGATTCGTAGAGCGCCAGCTGACGCGGAGTCGAGGACAGCAGATCCTCGCCGCGCAAAACGTGGGTGATCTTCATCATCGCGTCGTCGACCGGGTTGACCAGCGTATAGAGCGGGTCGCCATTACCGCGGGTGAGCGCGAAATCGGGCACGACGCCCGCCCGGAAGGTGGTCTCGCCGCGCACCAGGTCGTTCCAGACGAGGTCGTGGTCGGGCATGCGCAGGCGGATCACCGCCGGGCGGCCCTTGGCCTTGTAGGCCTCGATCTGCTCCGGCGTCAGGTCGCGGTCGAAGTTGTCGTAGCCCAGCTTGGGGTCGCGGCCGGCGGCCTTGTGGCGGGCCTCGACTTCTTCAGGGGTGGAGAAGGATTCGTAGGCCTCCCCCGCGGCCAGCAGGCGCTGCACGACATCGAGATGAAGGTCACGCCGCTGCGACTGCCGGTATGGCGCGTAGGGGCCGCCGACCTCGGGGCCCTCGTCCCAGGTCAGGCCCAGCCAGCGCAGGGCGTCGAGGATGGCGGCGTAGGACTCCTCGGAATCGCGTGCGGCGTCGGTGTCTTCGATGCGGAAGACGAAGGTGCCGCCGTGGTGGCGCGCGAAGGCCCAGTTGAACAGGGCGGTGCGAACCAGTCCCACATGCGGTGTGCCGGTGGGAGACGGGCAGAAACGTACCCGGACGTCGGTCATGGCTCTCTCTCGTTTCAGGGTTACCGTGTTCAGCGTTTGGCGGCAACGGGATTGGACAGGGTGCCGATTCCGGACACGGTCACCGACACGGTCTGGCCCTCCTGCAGCGGGCCGACGCCCTCCGGGGTGCCGGTGAGGATGACATCGCCGGGGAGCAAGGTCATTACGGCGGTGACCCATTCGATCAGCTTCGGAATATCGTGCAGCAGAAGTGAAGTGCGACTGCGCTGCTTTTCCTGGCCGTCGACCTCGGTGACGATCTCCAGATCCGAAGGGTCCAGCGAGGTCTCGATCCACGGGCCCAGCGGGCAGAAGGTGTCGTAGCCCTTGGCCCGGGTCCACTGGCCGTCGTGGCGCTGCTGATCGCGGGCGGTCACGTCGTTGGCAACGGTGTAACCCAGGATCACCTCGTGGGCGCGGGCGGCGGGCACGTCCTTGCAGGGGCGGCCGATCACGATCGCCAGCTCGCCCTCGTAGTCCACCTGAGAAGAGCTGGGCGGCAGGATGATCGGGGCGTTGGGGCTCTGGATCGAGGTGCTCGGCTTCATGAAGATGACCGGGTCGGCCGGGGCCGGGCCGCCCATTTCCTCGGCGTGCGCGGCGTAGTTCTTGCCGATGCAGATCACCTTGCTGGCCAGGATCGGGGCCAGCAGGCGCACATCGGCGAGCGGCCAGCTGCGACCGGTGAAGGTCGGGTTGCCGAACGGGTGTTCGGCGATTTCACGGACGACGGCGTCGGAACCGTCGCCTTCGATGCTGACGAAAGCGACTCCATCTGGGCTGGCAACTCGACCTAGGCGCATGGTTGGCATCCTATCGACCGGCTTCGACCTGCCCGAACGCGCCCGACCGCGGGGCGAGACGTGACATCCCGGCGACGACGGGCCCGGGTCGGGCGCTCCGATCGGCACCGCGCGGCATCCCACCCCGCATCGGGCGTACCGGAATGTGGAATGCGCTTATACGCAAGGCAACTCACCGCGCGCAAGGCGGCGCACAAGATCAGTACCCGGGTGTGAGCAAACAAACAGCTCGCCCCGGAAATCATCTTGCGCATCAGGTGTACCGTAAGAACCGATGTTCACAGAGTAAGACATCGATTCCACATAATGAGACACGAGGTGAGGGCCATGGCCACCGTGACACAGATAGGTGCGGCGCGACGGTGGAGCATGCTGGCCCTCGGAGTCTTCGCACAGGCCTCGACCGCGGTCATGACCAACGGCGCTCCGTTCCTGCTGCCGTCGCTGACCCAGCGCGGAATGTCGCTGGCCACGGCCGGTCTGCTGGTGGCGATGCCGCTGGCCGGGTTGTGCTGCACGCTGATCGCATGGGGTTTCATCGTCGACCGCATGGGTGAGCGCGTGGCGCTGGTGGCCGGTCCCGCGATCATGTTCGTGACCGGCGCGGCGGCGGCCGCGGTCACGAACTACGTTGCGCTGGGGGCATTGCTGTTCCTGGCCGGGGCGGCCGGAGGCAGCACCAACGGCGCCAGCGGACGGGTCATCGTGGGCTGGTTCCCGCCGAATCAGCGCGGCCTGGCCATGGGAATCCGGCAGACCGCACAGCCGCTGGGCGTGGCCATCGGCGCCATGACGATTCCGGCCGTCGCTGCGGCACACGGGTTCTCGACGGCCGTCCTGGTACCCGCGGCCATGGCGGGCCTGGCGGCGATCGGCTGCCTGATCGGGATTGTGGATCCGCCGCGACCCGAATCCGCCGGGGGCGCAGGGCGTCCCGCGAATCCCTACCGCGGGGATTCGACGCTGTGGCGGATCCACGGCGTATCGATTCTGCTGGTCATCCCGCAGGCCGCCATCTGGACGTTCGGCCTGCTGTGGCTGCACCAGGATGTCGGCCTGTCGCTGGCCGCCGCGGGCGCGGTGGTCACCGGCACCCAAATCCTGGGCGCTGCCGGGCGAATCGGCGCGGGGATCTGGTCGGACCGGGTCGGCAGCCGGCTGCGGCCGCTGCGCACGGTGGCCATCGCGGCCGTTATCTCCATGGCCGCCTTGGCCGTAGCGTCGTGGACGCAGCAGTGGTGGGCGGCCGTTCCGATTCTGGTCGCGGCCTCGGTCATCACGGTGGCGGACAACGGCCTGGCCTTCACGGCGGTGGCCGAGATCGCCGGTCCGTTCTGGTCGGGTCGCGGCCTGGGCATCCAGAACACGGGCCAGAATCTGGCCGCGGCCGCGGTCGCCCCGGCCTTCGGCGCGTTGATCACCGCGGCCGGATTCCCGAGCGTCTACCTGCTGGTAGCACTGGTGGCACTGGCGGCGGTGCCGCTGGTGCCCACCGATTCGGTCCGGCGGTCACGCACCGAATCAGTGCCGTTGGCGCCCACCGGTTCCCAGCCTCCTGCTGATTGCGGGCAAATCCGGAAGACCTGCGCCCGTTAAGTTTTCGCATCCGAATGCATTTGTGCGATATGCCTCACTGCCCCAGCCGATTTCACGAGATCGCCTCTCAGGATGGCATTTCGGGGGCCGGGAGGGAACGCACGAAGGGTGCGAATCGGTCGGGTTTCGATCACTCGGGCGCTGGTACGTACCAGTGAATCACCTTGTCGCCGTCGATATTCGGCCACTGATATAGATCAGCCCCCGTCCCCGCGAGCGCGGGAACGGGGGCTTGACCGTAGGGTCTTACAGCGAGGCGGCGATCCGGTCGCCGATCTCGACGGTGGAGGCGGCGCCCGAGCGCTGCGCCAGATCCTTGGCCACGGCGGCCTCGATGCGCGCGGCCTCCTCGGCCTTGCCCAGGTGGTTCAGCAGCAGCGACACCGACAGGATCGCGGCGGTCGGGTCGGCCTTGGACTGGCCCGCGATGTCGGGGGCCGAACCGTGGACCGGCTCGAACATCGACGGGTTGGTGCCCGAGGCGTCGATATTGCCGGAGGCGGCCAGGCCGATGCCACCGGAGACGGCGGCGGCCAGGTCGGTGATGATGTCGCCGAACAGGTTGTCGGTGACGATCACGTCGAAGCGGCCCGGGTCGGTGACCATGTGGATGGTGGCGGCATCGATGTGCTGGTAGGCGGTTTCGATATCCGGGTACTCCGCGCCGACCTCGGCGACGGTGCGCGACCACAGCGAACCGGCGAAGGCCAGCACGTTGTTCTTGTGCACCAGGGTCAGGTGCTTGCGGCGCTTCCGGGCGGTCTCGAAGGCGTAGCGGACTACGCGCTCGACGCCGAAGCGGGTGTTGGTGGAGACCTCGGTGGCGACCTCGTGCGGGGTGTTCACCCGGATCGCGCCGCCGGTGCCGGTGTAGGGGCCCTCGGTGCCCTCGCGCACGACCACGAAATCGATGTCCGGGTTGGCGGCGAGCGGGCTGGTGACACCCGGGTACAGCTTGGACGGGCGCAGGTTCACGTGGTGATCCAGCTCGAAGCGGGTGCGCAGCAGCAGGCCGCGCTCGAGCAGGCCGGACTGCACCGACGGGTCGCCGATGGCGCCGAGCAGGATGGCGTCGTGCTGCTTGAGCTCCGGAATCACAGTGTCCGGGAGGATCTCGCCGGTGGCATGGAACCGCTTGGCTCCCAGGTCGTATTCGGTCTTCTCGACACCGGGCACCACCACGTCGAGCACCTTGAGCGCCTCGGCGATGACCTCGGGACCGATACCGTCGCCCGGAATGACAGCCAGTTTCATGAAATCCATGCTCCGTTTCGAATGATCCGCTCCGCCTGGCCGGAGAGTCCACGGCCACCATAGCCGGTGCCCCCACAACCCCCTTCACCAGGGCGAATCGCTCCCAACCAGTGGGATCAGCCGACGATTCCGGCCTTGCGGCACTCCTGCCGCACCTTCAGCGAGAAGCTGTCCTGCTGGTCGGCCACCGTGCGGCACCACTCCCGCGCCCGCTCCCCGCAGGCGCGCTGCTGCTGGCCGCCCATGGTTCCGGCGGAAAGCACTGCGACGCAGCCGTTCTCGGAGCGAGAGTAGTCGGGCCGATGATCCAGCAGCGCCCACGCCACCACACCCGCCACCACCAGCGCGACCACGACGGCCGCGCCGATCAACAGATTCCGCCGCTCCCCCGAGGTGAGCGGCTCGGTAGGCGGCGTCTTTCCACGCATCCCCCAATAATCGGCGAGATTCCCGCCCGATTCACCCATATTGGGCGCGACAATCAACAGATGACGGCGTCGTACCCGCTCCACTCGACCGTCCACTGTGTGGTCACCGGCCATGGAGCCCACTGGGTTTCGGTCCGCACCGCCTCCGGCCGCTCCGGCACCATCGACTGCGACCTCCTCCACGACCGCCCGGGTCCCTGTCGCGGCGACGACTGGCCCCGCATCGGCGACCACCTCACCTGCACCGTCCTCGGCTACACCCGAAACGGCCTGATCCGCTTCGGGATCGGCGCGGAATCGGAGCGTCACCCGCACCGGTAGGGTCGGTGAATGTTCGATAATCTCCGACTCGAGCGCAAACTCGCGCGCCTGGAACGCAAGATCGATCTCATCCTCGAACACCTCGGTATCGACGCTCCCGACAAGATCACCGACTACACCGAGATCGACAACCTCCTCAGCCGCGGCAAGAAGATCCACGCCATCAAGCTCTACCGAGACCTGGACCCCACCGCCAGCCTGGTAGAAGCCAAGGACGCCATCGAATCCCGCCCCGGCGGCCGCTCCCGCTGATCCCGATCCACTGACTGGCACACGAGCGAGGGGTTTTTCCGTTCCCCCTCGCTCGTCTGCCACTCAACGTTCGTGTCTCGCGGCACGCTGGCATGCCGACGCGGCCGGGCCTCGAGCGCGGGCTTCCCGCCCGGTCGACCTCTCCTTGATCCAGGCCGTTCCGAACGGGTGCGGGCCGGAACCGGACGCTTCCTCGTGAACCGGCCGACCCCGGAAAGCACTGCGCCCCTTCCCGTTCAACGGGAAGGGGCGCGCGTCTGCCTGGATCAGCTCAGGTCGACCTGGGCGACCTTGGCCGCGCCGACGGCCTCGGCGATGGCGGTCTGGACCTCGGCCGGGACGTCCTTGTTGACGCGGAGGATGACGGTCGCACCCTCCTTGTCCAGGTCCTGGGTCATCTGGGCGGCCTGGATGTCGATGCCGGCGTCGCCGAGCTTGGAGGCCAGGCGGCCGAGCTGGCCCGGCTTGTCCTCGTAGTTGAGGACGGCCAGGTTCAGGCCCTCGGCGCGCATGTCGTAGTTGCGGCCGTTGATGTTGACGATCTTCTCGACCTGCGAGGGCTCGGTCAGGGTGCCCGCCACGTTCAGGGTGCGGCCGTCGCCGAACACGGCGCGCAGGTCGACCAGGCTGCGGTGGGTCGGGCTCTCGCTGTGGGTGGTGACCGACGCCTCGAGGCCGCGGTCCTTGGCCAGCGAAGGAGCGTTGACGAAGGTGACCGCGTCCTCGATGAGGGCGGAGAACACCCCGCGCAGCGCCGAGAGCTCCAGCACCGCAACGTCTTCCGAGGACAGTTCGCCGCGCACCTGGACCTCGATCGAGACCGGGAGCTCGCTGGCGAGCGCGCCCAGCAGCGCACCCTGCTTGCGGACGATCTCGAGCCACGGGGCGACGATCTCGTTGACCGCGCCACCGGTGACGTTCACCGCGCCCGGAACGAACTCGCCCGCGAGGGCCAGCTGCACCGACTTGGCGACATCGGTGCCCGCGCGGTCCTGGGCCTCGGCGGTCGAAGCGCCGAGGTGCGGGGTGACGACGACCTGCGGCAGCTCGAACAGCGGGCTGTCGGTCGACGGCTCGGTCTCGAACACGTCGATGCCGGCGGCGCGCACGTGGCCGGAGGTGATGGCGTCGGCCAGGGCCTGCTCGTCGATCAGACCGCCGCGGGCGGCGTTGACGATGATGACGCCCTTCTTGGTCTTGGCCAGGGTCTCCTTGTTCAGCATGCCCTTGGTCTCAGGAGTCTTGGGCAGGTGGATGGAGATGAAGTCGGCCTGCTCGAGCACCTCGTCCAGGCTCATCAGCTCGATGCCCAACTGGGCGGCGCGGGCCGGCGAGGTGTAGGGGTCGTACGCGATGACCTTGGTCTCGAAGGCGGCCAGGCGCTGTGCGAACAGCTGGCCGATGCGGCCCAGGCCGATGACGCCGACGGTCTTGCCGAAGATCTCGACACCGTTGAACTTGCTGCGCTGCCAGGTGTGCTCACGCAGGGTGGCGTCGGCGGCCGGGATCTGACGGGCGGCGGCCAGCAGCAGGGTGACGGCGTGCTCGGCGGCGGTGTGGATGTTGGAGGTCGGCGCGTTCACGACCATGACGCCGCGCTCGGTCGCGGCGGGCACGTCGACATTGTCGAGGCCGACGCCGGCGCGCGCGACGATCTTCAGTTTCTTGCCCGCCTCGAGCACCTCGGCGTCGACGGTGGTGGCCGAACGGACCAGCAGCGCATCGGCTTCCGGCACGGCCGCGAGCAGCTCGGGGCGGTTGGGGCCGTCGACCCAGCGGACCTCGACGCCGGAGCCCAGCGCGTCGACGGTCGACTGGGCGAGCTTGTCGGCGATCAGAACAACAGGACGGCCTGCTTGGCTCACGGTGGGGTACTCCTGAGGAAGGGATCCGGACGGTGCTTAATTCAGTGACTAACGGGCGTCAGCTTAATAGCCAGGAATTCGATGTGTTTTACCGCCTGGTAGGCAACTGCCATCAAAGCTGTGAACTGCGGGTTTCCGGACTCGTATATCTATACGGGCCGGTTGGTCGATTTACTTCCGAATGGGAGAAGCCGGTCCCGCGCTGTGGCACGGAACCGGCTTCCGAGAGCACGACTCAGGCGGCGACTTCGGCCGAGAGCATCAGATCCGCCACCGCGCCGTAGGCCGCGGTCCAGGTCTGCGCGAGTTCCGGCGTCCAGCCGTCACCCAGGAAGTGCTCGAGGGTGGCGAGCAGCGAGGCACCCGCCACCGGGTAGTGGTCGGCGACGACGCCGAGGCGGGCGTGGTGGGCGCCCAGCTGCTGCACGAAAGACGGGTCGTCGGCGAGGGTCTCGACGTTGGTGACGATCCGCGCCAGACCGGCCAGGAAGCGCTCGCGCTGCGGGGCCAGGTCCTCGGCGAACATGCCCCGCACCTCGGGGTGTGCCTCGAACAGGTGGTCGTAGAAGTATTCGACGGCCTCCGGTCCGATGGCGTCGACCTGCTGCCAACTGGACTGCAACGCTTCGATATTCACAGGGATGTCCCCCAATTCCGTTTCTCGCGTGGGCTGTTGCGATTCGCGATGTCTCAGTTCTCGGCCGCGTGTTCCGCGCCGGCGACCGGTAGGCCCGACGGGAACGAATTACCGTGCAGCACACCGATGGCGGCCGACGGCAAGGGCAGCAGCGCAAGCTTGTCCACCTCGACCTCGAGGGTCTGGATCATGGCCTGCAACTGCGACCGCAGCAGTTCGGAGTAGGCGCGCAGCTGCTCGTGGCGCTGGTCCTCCAGCTCCGGGTCCAGGTAGCCCGCGGACCGGGTCGAGCCCGCGGATTCCCTTGCCCGCTGCAGCATTTCACGCTGCTGGGCACGCGCGACCGACATCAGGTCGCGCGCATGGTGTTCGGCTTGTTCGACAATGGCGTCGGCGGAGAGCTGGGCGCGGTTGAGGACGTGGACGGCGCGGGCGCTGATGCCCAGCTCGTCCTTCTCCAGATCGTCCTGCAGCCGCGCGATCTCCCAGTGCGCGTTGGCCAGCTGCTGCTGCAGCTCGGCCACCTCGCCGGCGCTCGCCATGGTCTGCATCTGCATCTGCAGCGCCTCGCTCTTGGCATTGAGCTGCATGTTCTCCCGCTGCAGCCGCGCCAGTTCCGAGGAGTTGCTGGTCAGGGTCAGGTTGCGGTTCTCGCGGGTGAGGCGGACCATCGCGCCGTGCACCTGTTCGAGGAAGCGGTCGACTTCCTCGGCGTCGTACCCCTTGCGGCCCAGCCGCGCGCCCTTGAAGCGGGCGGAACGAATGTCGTCGGGTTTCACGTCCATTGGGCCGCCTCCATCGTGCGCGGGCCGGCGTGGTTCGTACCGCGTGCGGTGGCGGCCGGGCCCGGCGCCTGCCCGAACGTCTCGAATCTGATTGCGTGGCGCGGCATCCCGGCGGTGGCGAGCGCGCTGACGGTGGCCTTCACCATGGCGGGCGAGCCGCACACCAGCGCGGTGGTGCCGGTCAGGTCGCGGCCGCGGGCGGCGACCGCGCCGACGGCGCCTTGCACGCCGTGGAAGCCGGGATCCTCGGAAACCACAGGGGTATAGGAGAACCAAGGGTTCTCGGTGAGCGCGGTGAGGGCCTCGTGGTCGTAGAGGTTCCACGACGTGCGCACGCCGTGCAGCAGCTGGACGCGCGGCACGGGCGAGTGCTGGGCCTCCTGCGTGAAGTGATCGACCAAGGCGCGCAAGGGCGCCAGGCCCGAGCCGCCCGCGATCAGCAGCAGGTTGTCCACCGCGCCCGCGGGGATCTGGAAGGCGGTGCCGACCGGCGAACCCAGCCGGATCTGATCGCCGGGGCGGACCTGACGCGCGAAGGTCGTACTGACCTCACCGCCGTCGACGACCTGGATGTGCAGGTCGAAGGTGCCGTCCGGGCGTGGGGCATTGGCGGGCGAGTAGTAGCGCCACAGCCGCGGCCGCTGCGGGATCTCGACGGCCATCGACTGTCCGGCCGCGTACTCGAACGGCAGGTGCGGGCGCACGGTGTGCACGGTGACATCGATGCTGCGGCGCTCGGTGGCGACGATTTCGGCGTCCCACCAGGCTGGAGTGTTCGAGGCCCCGTCCGCGGCGGCGATCATGATGTCGGCGACGGCGTAGTACGCGTCGGTCCAGGTCTGGGCCAGTTCGTCGGTCCAGCGCGGACCGAGGAAGTGCGCGAGGGTGGCCAGCAGCGAGGCCCCGGCGGCCGGGTAGTGCGCGCCGACCGCGCCGAAGCGGCGGTGGTCACGGCCCAGCTGGGCGACGAATTCCGGGTCGGCGGCCAGGGATTCGACATTGCTGACGATGCGGCCGAGGGCGGCGAAGAACTTCTCGCGCTGGCCGGTCATCCGGATCGGGAACATCTCCCGTACTTCCGGGTGCGCGAGGAACAGGTGCGCGTAGAAGTACTGAACGGCCTCGTCGCCGACTCGATCGACCAGGCGCCAACTGCTCTGCAGTGCCTCGACGTTCATGTGGACACCAACACTCCAACACTCCTCCTGGACACGACCATGTCCGCATCCTCAGTGCGAGTGAGTCATGGACGACTGTCCGGATGACGGCAAACATAGGGCATTGCCGAGGCGGTGTCTAAACGAAAGTGTGGGTCCGAATTTTGGCTAACTTGCAGCAAATTGCGCGTCTGATGTGGGTATTTTCGAGCGGTTGAGACGCCGGTCACAGATAGCCGAAAGCCCGGCGTCGGAGCTACGGAGTCCGAGGCCGGGCTTTCGAAAGTCGAATTACATCGACCGGGGCGCTATCAGCGGCCGAAGGAACCGGTCCACAGGGTGTCGATGATGCCGTGGAAAGCAGCCGAACCGGTGGACAGCAGGCCGTTCAGAGCAGCGGAACCGGTGTCGATGATAACGGGGATCATGAAATACCTCTTCGAGTTTTCGAGCGAACTTTCTGACATGAGGCGTATCGGGCGGTTGTCCAGTGCCGTTACGAGGAATTACGCGATGTGACCGGTGTCACGTATCCGGAATTCTGTGGCCCCGTTCATATGCCTGGCGAATTCCCGCCATATAACGTGCCGATCACGCCCCTATTTCTGGGGGCCCGGCCCGCGGAAAAACGCATGGACCAGCGGGATCCCGGGCACTACCGTCGGCTCCCATGACCCTGCGTTCGATCCCCGCTTCCATGGACCCGGCGGTGGTCGCCACGATCGACGGCGAACTGGACCGGATCGTGCGCGAACACCGCGTCGACGTGCTGCTCGCCATCGAGAGCGGCAGCCGCGCCTGGGGTTTCCCCTCCCCTGACTCGGACTACGACTGCCGTTTCGTCTACCTGCGGCACCTCGACGACTACCTCACGCCCTGGCCCGGGCGCGATGTCATCGAGACCCCATTGGTCGGTCTGCTGGATGTCAACGGCTGGGACCTGCTCAAGGCGCTGCGACTGCTGGTGAACGGCAATGCGGTCCTCATCGAATGGCTGATGTCGCCGATCGTCTATCGAGGTGACGAGCAATTCCGGGACGAATTGCGGGCGCTGGCGGACGAAGTCGCCGACCGCAACCGGGTCGCCCGCCACTACCTCCACCTGGGCCGCCGGCAGTGGCAGTTGTTCGACTCGAATCGGTCGCTGAAAAAGGTGTTCTATTCACTGCGTCCGGCAATGGCATTGCGCTGGCTCCACGAGCATCCGGACAAAGCGGTAGCACCCATGCATTTGCCGACGCTGCTCGACGGATGCGAGCTTCCCGCCGATTTCATCGCGTCCGTCGCGGAATTGACGGAACTGAAGTCACGCACTCGGGAAATGGGATCCGGGGAAGTCCCCGCACCGATAGCGGATTTCATCTCCGTCGAGTTCGAGCGGGCGGCCGTGGAGTTCGTGAAGGACGAGCCCGCGCAGCGGCTACATGCACAGGCTCTATCAACCGAATTCTTCCGCCGCCGCCTGCGGGGTTGAAAGAATCCATCGAGCATCACGCGCAGACGGCCGCCCTACCCGCGGCAGGACGGCCGTCTCCGCGTCTCCGGCAGGGTCAGAGTTCGGCCCCGGCGACGACCCGCACCGCGAGCGCCTCCGGCCCCGGCTTGGTGCCCCGCACCTCGAACGCCACCCGCTGCCCCTCCACCAGCGACCGGAATCCTTCCCCCTCGACCGCGGTGTACTCCACGAACACGTCGGGCCCACCGCCGTCCGGGCTGATGAATCCGAACCCCTTCTCGCTGTCGAACCACTTCACCGTGCCGTGCACCATTACCGAACCTTCTCGAATATGCGTCTGCTCCCACGTCCCCGAACGTGCCGCGACCATGGTGTCACGCCCGCGACCGGCCCGGTCGGCCGCCCGCACCCGCTCCGGCCCATCCCGTGACCGTCGCGCGTCCGAGCGCCTCGTGCCGGGTTATCGAATTACCCACCCGCCACGCATCACTCGCGTCCCACGCGCCGACTCTCATGCGATCACTCACGCCTGAGTGCTCTCCCACACATCTCCCCTGACCGCTCGGCAGCGCCAGATCAAGCTCAAGGAGCGCCGGCCGCGCCGATTCGGACGAAATTCCGCGCTGACAGCTCCCTGATCTTGGTGCCGTACAGGTGGGTTCGACTGCGAGCGTGGGGTGGCGCCCGGGCTGCCGCTGAGTCAGCCCGGGCGCCGGGGCCCGCGTCACGACCGTCGCGACACGAGGGCCGTGCTCGCTTCGGCTCGGCGCTGGCGGTCGGGGCGCGGGTGGTCTGTGCGAGTTCCTCAGCCCGCCCGCATGTCCTGGGCCGGGGCGTCGTCGTCGGAGCCGCGCATGGCGTAGACGCGTTCGAGGAAGTCGCGGTGGGCGCGCAAGGTGGAGTCGAGGAGTTCGCGCCAGGTGCGGCGGTCCACCCGCTGGTCGCTGACCAGGGAGGAGAGCGAGGCCGGGCCCAACTTGTCGATGTGGTCGACGATGAAAGTCAGTCGGCGACGCGGGAACTGGGCGCCGATGCGGGGGTTCTCGTCGAGGAAGTGGTCGAGTTCGTAGAGGTAGTTGACGGCGCGGTTGTACTCCTCGTCGGTGAGGTGGTAGTCCATGCGCTTGATCTCGACGATCCACAGTTCGCCGGAGTCGTGCAGCAGGACGAAATCGGGTTCGCGCTTCGGGCTGCCGATGGTGGTGGTCACCAGCGGGGTGCCGAATTTCTGTGCGTACCAGCGTTCGAAGCTGGCGCGCACGCGCTTGAGGGATTCGTTCATGCCCAGTGGGGTCCACTCGGGGGCGAGCAGCCACGGGGCGGATTCGATCAACTCCTGGAAGGGGCGTTCCAGGGAACGGCGGTCGTCGATGAGGGTGCGCAGCCGGTCCACCACGGCGACGCGTTCGCTGGCGATCTGGCCCAGCGAGTAGATCTCGGCCACCCGCGCCCGCTCGAACAGCGCGACCACGACGTCCAATTCGGGATCGCCCTCCTCCTCGGCGATCTCCTTGAGGGTGTCGAGCAGGCTGCGCTGCGGGCCCAGCGACAGCGCCAGGCGCAGCATGTTCTGGATGTGCGCCGGATCGTCCATGGAGGCACGGTCCTTGTGCGCGACCAGGATTCGCGCGGCGTCGAGGACCGATTCGCGGAACAGGCGGTCGCCGGGGGCGATGGCGTCGAGGGTTTCATGGATGCGGGAGCGCTCCACGAACTCCTCCCAGACCCGGCGGCGAATGGATTTCTCGCCGAGCCGGCCGATCTCCTTGATCAGCGCCCGGCCCCATTGCGCGAGCGCCTCCCCGCGCGGGGAGTTCCAGATGATGTCCTGGCGGTCGGAGCGGACCAGGTCGTCGTCATCGTCGAGCCAGTCCACATTGATCGCGCCGACCAGATAGGAGCGCAGCTTGAATTCGCCGGTGAACCCGGAGGAGATGCCGAAATCCCGTGTCTGGGCGACGATCTTGCCGCGTGCGTAAATGCGCACCCCGGCCATCGCCTCGTCGCGGTAGGGGTGTTTCGAGTAGGCGATCCACCCGGTCAGCGGCAGGAACTGCCGTCCGAAGCGCACCGGCACCCGGCCGACGTCGATCCGGGTCTCCTCCATGACGTCGATGGGCAGCTGGCTGAGAATGAAGCTCTCCCGGCCGATGGCGTTGCGCACCTCCACCCGCCAGTCGGCCCGCTCGATGCCGAAGCGCGCCGCCAGCTGCCGGTTCAGCTCGCTCCCCGAATTCACCCTCTTGCGAAAGAAATTGCGCAGGATGATGGTGGTGCCGCGCTTGGCGGTGAAGGTGCCGTCCAAGGCCCCCGGCTGCGGGAAGTAGTCGCTCTCGGTGTCGGAGAGCATGTCGTCGAGATCCATGATGATGTGGGAGACGTTCCAGCCCAGCGGGGTTCGATCGTCGTCCCGGCTGCCGGCCGTGATCACCTCGATGGTGCGGCAGATCCCGAAGGCGGCCAGTTTCCCGATTCCCTTGCGCCCCATGACCGGCCGCCGCCGCTCCCGGGACAGATCGGAACCGGTGCGCACGCGCCGATCGGATCCGACCATCAGATAGTGCTCGTTGATCTCTTCGGATGTCATTCCGTGACCGTTGTCGGAGACGACGATCTCGTACGCGGGTTCGTCTGCGGCCCGGACGGTTCCGGCCAGCATCGCGCCCCAGGGCAGCACGACCTCCACCTCGGTGGCGTCGGCATCGTAGGAATTCGCGATGAGTTCGGCCAATACCGCCGAAACCCGGTCGTACAGCCGGATACCGAGCTTGTCGATCGCCAGCCGGCTGATGCGCATCGTGTACTTGTGGTCATCGCGTTCGTGCGTGGCCGCATGCACGTCGTTGTACATGGTGGGCCCCCAATTGCCCTCGGGGTAGCCGTCGTTCAGCTACCTCTGAATACGATGCAACGCTGATTGATTAACGAGGGGCTGAACATTCACCCACCACTTCATAACGGTGTAATTCCAGGATTCACCGACCGATAGCCCACGGCAACGGCAAGGTCTCGGTTATCTCTATGAGACCGCATGCACGGCATCGGAACCGACCGGTAGGGAAACTTCGGTTGCCGTCCACGTGCTCGGCGGCGCGGTCGAAGCACGCCTCACGATCCGCTAATGAAGCGGTCGGCACCATGGCGGACATGACGACCGCACTCGCCGCTCCTCCCCGGCTGTCCGCGACCGCGTCCCGCATCGCGGCCATCGACGCCGCCCGCGGGCTCGCGGTCTTGGGGATGATCACCGTGCATGTCGGCGTGCTGCGGGAGCCGGTATGGACCGACCCGGGCAGCTGGCTGTCGGTGGCGTGGGGCCGATCCTCGATCCTGTTCGCGACCCTGGCCGGAGTGTCCATCGCGCTGCTGAGCGGGCGGCAACATCCACCGGCCGGGCCCGAACTGGTCTCGGCGCGATTGCGAATCCTGGTGCGCGCCTTGGTGTTGTTCGCGCTCGGCGGCCTGCTCACCATGCTCGGCAGTGGCATTTCGGTGATCCTGCAGACCTACGCACTGCTCTTCGCGTGCTGCCTGCCGTTCCTGACCTGGTCGCCGCGCCGACTGCTGATCCTGGCAGCCGGGTGGGCGGTCATCGCGCCACCACTGACGGTGTGGTTGGGCCAACTCCTGCCATCCGGCTGCGATCCGACGGCCGCGACGTGCTCCGGCGCGCAGGTGACCGACTTGGCGATCACCGGCGACTACCCGGGCCTGGTGTGGATCACCTTCGCGCTCACCGGACTTGCCCTGGGCCGCTGCGACCTGGCCGCTCGGACGACCCGGGTGCGGCTGCTCGCCGCCGGCGTGCCGATGATGATCTTCGGATACGGCGGAGCGTGGCTGCTGGGCCTGTTCGACACCCCGGATCCGACCGAATGGACCCAATTACGCACGGCCGAGCCGCATTCCGGCTCCACCTTCGAGATCATCGGCTCGCTGGGCTTCGCGCTGACGGTCATCGGCGTCCTGCTGTTCACCGTGGATCGGCTGCGGCCCATACTGTTTCCCATCGTTGCCGTCGGAACCCTCCCGCTGACGGTGTATTCAGCGCATGTCATAGCCGTGCGACTGCTCGGCGACGCAGCGACCGCCCCAACCGGCAATGTCCTACTGGCGATCTTCCTCGCCGTGACCGTCGCAGCATCGGTGGTGTGGGTGCTGACGCTGGGCCGCGGACCGCTGGAGCGCGGCATGTCCTGGATCGTCACCCGGGCCGCGACGGTGCGAGGCGATGCGGTCCCTGTCGGGTGACGGTCCCCGAATTCGACGCCGGGAGAAATGGGACCGACGGTGGCCGCCGGGTGAGGTCCCAAGCTGAAGGATCGTCGAATACGGACCGCGGCGGCACGAGGTGCCGCAGACCCGGGCCCGGCAGACCACATGCTCTGGCAACGCAGCCGTGCGCGCGATGGGGGCTGCGAGCACCGTGCGGCTGCCCGATGACTCAGCCCGGCGGCGATCGGAATCACCATGCGGGCCGTGGTCCTGGCGATCACGGTGCCGGCTTCGACGGTATAGGCGCTCGTCGTCGACCGCAGGCCGCTCGAGCATGGACTGTCCTGGATTGGCGCGGGACCGGCCTCGTGTCGGGGCAGTCAGGTCACTCGTCGCTGGAGCCCATCTCGCCGACCCCGGCCATTGGCTGACGGTTGGGCCGGAAGCGGGCAGAATGCGGGGCGGCGGGCGCGGGATGCCCGCCGCCATGCGAGACAAGGGGATCCGGGTGACCAGTAGTCAGACCATTGCCGCACGTCAGCGCTTCTTCGGTGAGGGCGCCGTGGACCCGGCGACCGGGGCGGTGCGTGAGGATCAGGTGCTGGTGTCCTGGTTCGGGTGTGCCAGTTTCGCGGTGGCCATGGGTGGGGTGGTGTTCCTGCTCGACGCGTGGGTGCCGCGCGGACTGACGTCCGGATACGTGCCGACCACGCCCGCCGAGGTCGCGGCGCTGGCACCGGCGGCGATCTTCATCGGGCACGGGCATTTCGATCACGCCGCGGATGCGGGGGTGATCGCGCGGGACAGCGGCGCGGTCGTGCACGGCACCGCGGAACACTGCGCGACGGTGCGCAAACAGGTGCCCGGCGCCGAATTGTCCTGCAAGGAACTGGGTTCCAGCGCCTCCGCGCCCGGTGAGCGCTACGACTTCGAGCTCTCCCCCGGCCTTTCGGTGACCGCTGTCCGCCACATCCACTCGGCGCGAACCGCTCGCCACGAAGGCCCGGACGCCTCTGATCCGGTGCGCCCCCGCCCGTGCCTGTGCGACATCCGCACCTACCCGCCGAGTCTCGGCGACGCCGGGCACCTGGCGCGCAATCTGCTCGCACCGGAGGGCGGGGTGCTGCTGTACCAGTTCCAGCTCGGCGAGTTCGTGCTGACCTGGCACGATTCCTCCGGCCCGCTCCTGGACAAGGCGCCGCAGGTACTGGAGGTGCTGCGCGAGCTGCCCGCCTCGGACGTGCACATCGGCGCGGTGCAGGGCTTCAACCAGTTCACCAACGGGCTGCGTGATCCGCGCAGCTACGTGGAGGCCCTGCGGCCGAAGGTGTTCGTGCCCAACCATCACGACAACTGGCTGCCGGTCATGACGGCGCGCGGCGAGGTCTTCCGCACGCCGGTGCACGAGGAGCTGGCCCGCATCCCCGAAGCCGAGCGGCCCGAGATCCGGATGCTGTTCGACCGCGACGACTACCTCGCTCCCGGCCGGCTCGCGTTCGACCTGCCGCCGTTGAGCTGAACGCGGCCGACACCGATCGCGGGGAACGTCTCACTCTCCTCCCACTTCACGCGATACGGCCGATCGAGCCGGGCGCGAGGGATACGAGGGGTGTTGATCGATGCGGCCGATCAGGCGTCACCGATCATCAGCGGAAGCGGAGAATCATTGTGACGCTGGTGGTTCCGGCACGGTTGGTGTGATCAGAACCGTCGACGTCGACGAAGCCGAGGCGTTGATAGAGCTTTCGCGCAGGGTTCTCCAGGCGCACACTCAAACTGACCGCGTCGTACTTCTCGCGGGCGGCGTCGAGCAGCGCCGACATCAGCGCGGTGCCGAGTCCGGTGCCGCGACCCTCCGGCGCGACACCGATGGCCAGTTCCGGAGTGTCGTCATCGACGTACCCGTAGCCCGGGTCTTCGGAGGTGAGCGATCGCAACCACGCCGCACCCAACGGCACCCCGTCGAATCCGCCGATCACGCCGAGATCGTTCGCCGCTCCCCAGCCTTCGACGAAGTGCCCGAGCCCGGGGATGTCTCGCAGGTCGTCCGGCGAGTCGATGCCCTGCGCGCGGGCGTAGGCCGCTTCGTAGAGCATCGCCCAGAGGAACTTCTCATCGGCGATTTCGGCAGATCTGACGAACATGGGGTTCAGCCGATCACGAACTCGCCCGATGTTCCAGTGAATTCGCTGACGGCTCCCGCGGCGTCACGGCTGTTGCCGGTGTACTGGATGCGGTAGCGGCCCGAGGGAGCGCTGTCGGGCACGGTCCACTGGATGTTGATCGTGGAGGCGGCAGGCTGGCCGTCCGGACGCGACCAATGCAGTTCCGTGCACCAGTCGTTGTCGTCGTAGACACGCCGCCAGTCACCACCGGCAGCTTGCTGCACCTCGAAGTAGGTGCCGTCCAGCCGGAAATCGTTGTTGGGGTGCGCACCCACGAACTCCACCGAAACAGTCTGCCCCGCACCGTAGTTCGATTCCGGCTGGGTGATCACGTCACCGTAGGACCGACCGGCGTGCGGCACGTCGGCCGGCACCGGCGGCAGCAGGTTCGGCTGCAAACCGAAGTTCCAGTCGAGCGGGGCAGGCCCGCGACCGAGATCGATCCGTGCCGCGAAAGCCTTTGCCAGCCTGTCGAATTCCTGCATGTGCGCGGAAAGAGTCCAACGCCCGTAGAGCGTCTCGCCGCCCTCGTACTGCTGCAGCGCGTACTCCTCGGGCGTGGTGACATACCCGTTGTAGCCGTTGGAGTACCCCTGCACCAGCACGTTCTCGATCGGCATGTTCAACGCCCGCGCCACGATCCGCCGAATCCGCAGCCCCGACACCACCGTGTACTCCGACGGCCCCGACGCCAGCACCAGATCCCCGATCCGCATCAGCTGCAACGGCACGACCTGCGGCACCCACGGCCGCGGCGGCAGAATCCCCAGCGGAGCCAGAATCAACTTGGGCGCCTGCACATCCCGCATCCAGTCCTCGATCGGCGAGTTCAACCCACCGAGCGCGGCGACCATCGGATTGGAGTCGCCTTCTTGCAGGAACGAAAGCTGAGAGTTCCAGTTGTCCTCGGTGCTGGTCGCCATCGCCGCCGCACCCATCATCGCGGGCGAGGTCCTCGCGGGCTTCCCGTCCGGCGTGTAGTCCCCGTCGATAGCGGTGTCGGAGAGGTCTACGTAGTGCACCACCGAGTCCACGCCGGCACTGTTCATCGGCCCAGCGGCATCGAAAGCCTTTCGCCCCGCTTGATATTGGCGCTCACCGATCATCAGGCAGTTGGTGCGATTGTCCTCGGCGGGCCCCGACGGGTGCATAGGCCGGATCCACAGGTTGGGCGTCATATCGCCCGGATTGGTCTGCGGGAAAGCGGCCACGAACGAGGGCGCACCATCGAGATGCCGCACCCCCATCTCATCGTGCTCCCACCGATAGCTGGCGTACCCCTTGTTATCGCCCGAGATGAGCGTGTTCCGATCGGTCAGCGAAGTGCCGTGCGTGGCGAACCAGGTAATCGCCCCGACATCCTTGCCTCCCTGCCGGAACCGCAGCACGGTGATCTTCGGATCGATAGCATCCGGGAACTCCGCCTTATCCGCCTCGGGATTCGCCTCGAACGCCACCCGCGACCGATTGGCACTGGCATCGTGCAACTCCCCATGCCCGAGCATGATCGACCCCGGCCGGATGTTCTCGTGCGCATTGACGATCGCCTTGACGATCCCGTTCACCTCGGCATCATGCGAATTCTGCTGAAAACCCATGGCGGCCAACGAGTATGCGTATTCACGCGCGCTACCACCACACGAGTTGTGGTTGTGGGTCGCGTTGAGATTGACGTTGCGTTCGGTGTACAAACCCCCGAACCGCTGCTGCAATTGCTGCATGACAACCAAGTGCACCGACTGGAACAAGCAGGCATTGTCCGTGTTCACGAACGCAACCCGATCCCCCGTAGCCTGATCCACCACGATGTAGGCCCGCGCGTAGCACCGCGTCAAGAGCCCCGTGGTGACCTGATCGGCCTCCGAGTACCCCATCATCCCCTGCCCCGCCGGGGCCCCGGTGATATCAGCGATCCCCACACCAACCTGATAGTCCTGCCCGACCGCCCGCTGCCTGATCGGTTGCGCCCCAACAACGCTCGCACCCACCACGGCGCTAGCCCCCACGCCACCAACCGCAGCACCAACCAGCACAGCCCGCCGGGACAGACTCATCGCACCCTCACTTAGTGAACCTGTTCCATTTCAGGTTTCCCGAAGACTAGTCGGTCACTTGACCAATTTCTACCCATCCACCCCGTTCAAGCCCCCGCCACCCTAACCCCGGCCCCACCCCCAACCTCGCCGCACACGCCGATAACCCCACGTCACTCCACATTTCCGAACTCCCAGCAACCCGATGCGCCAGCGAGCCCCCTTCGAAGAGTTTGCACGCCCGAAACGTCAGCGAGTCTCCCCATCCAGCCCAATCACCCCCTGCCGAACCAACTCCGGCCGTCCACCATTTCTCGGCCGAGACAGCGAATTCTCCACAGTGCCGCAACCATCCACAGCCTCGGCGGATCCGCAGGTCGCCGGAACGGCGAGACCCTCCCCTTTTGCCATCCTTGCCAGATGATTCGCACACGCGGAGAACTCCTCGCGGAAGGCATCCCCGCCAGCACAATCAACGACCGCTGCCGCCGCGGCGTCTACACCCGACTGCTCCCAGGCACACTCTGCCTCGGCACCCCCACTAGCCTCGACAATTGCCAGGCCGTCATCGCATGGCAGCCCCGCGCAGTCCTCAGCCATCGAACCGCGGCCTGGCTGCACGGATTCCTGGTCGATGAGCCAGCCCTCATCGAGGCAACCATCCCCATCGACGCCGACCGCGCCACCCCAACCTGGCTGAAGCTCTACCGCCGCCGACTCCCGCCCGAATGGATCGATGAACGCTACGACCTGCCCCTGACCTGCGCGGCACTGACCGTATTCGACTGCACCACGGTCCTTCCCCACCGCGAGGCCGATGCCTTGATCGACCACCAAGTTGGCAGGCGAATTTCCGGCCGAGCATTGCTCGACATCTGTGATTCCCACCTGCACGGCTCCTGCACAATCCGTAAACAACTGCGCGAAGCCGCAATCCACGCCGCATCCGAACCGGAGCGCCTGTTCGCCCGAGCCATGACCCGCCGCGGAATCCGCCTCCTCTGCAACCATCCGATCGGCCCCTACCGCTGCGACTTCGTCGACGAACGCTCCCGCACCATCATCGAAATAGACGGCCGCGAATACCACAGCGACTCAGCAACCTTCCGTCGAGACAGACGCCGTCAGAACGCCCTACTCCTCGACGACTGGCTCGTACTCAGATACGCCGCTGCCGACGTACTCGAATCGATCGACAGCTGCGCCGACGAGGCAGCAGCCGTCATCAAACGCCGCCGACGCTGATCCGGCCGAATCCCGCACTTTCCGCCCCGCCAACCACTATCCCGACCCAACTCCGCCCAATAGTGCGAGCCAGAGCCAGTCACCCCTACTCGCACCCAGTCGCCATCTCAACCACCTTCGCCCGAACGAGCTCCGGCCGCTCATCGACGATGAAATGCCCACACCCCTCCACCAACTCGAGCGCGTAGTCATCCGCCCGAGCCGTCTCCGCCGCGGCCAGCGAGTAATGCACCGCCGAGTCGTCCTTGCCGAACAGCACTCGAATCGGCACAGTGACCCGCCGCGTCTCGGGCTTCCGCACCGAAGCCGGTATCTCCTTCAACAGGAAGGTCCGATACGTGTCGGTCGCGGCCCGAGCCACCACCGGATCCCTGAACCGCTCCGAGAAGATCTCGACGGTCTCCCGATCCATCCCTCCCCCCTCCGAGGCCGCCGCCCCGAACAACCACTCCAGGAACCGAGTCCGCCGCTGCAACGGCACCCCCACGCTCGCAATCAACGGCTGATAAGCCAACAACCGCCAAGCATGCCGAGCCACAACCCCTTTCGGCGCCCAAGGATGCGCCATATTCAAAACGAGATACCCCCTGAACCGCTCCGGCTCCCTGAGCACCATCCGATACCCGATGAACCCACCCCAGTCATGCCCCACCAGAAGCACATCCTTGTCGAGCCCCATCGCGTCCATCAACGCCAGAACATCGCTGGCCACATCATCTTTCGCCCACCGATGCGGCGCACCCCCCGACCACCCGTACCCCGGCAGATCCGGCGCAATGATCCGCAGCCCTTCCGGAGGATCGGCCAGCAGATCCCGGTACACGTAATGATGTTGCGGCCACCCATGCAAAGCCAGCGTCGGCTGCCCCTCCCCCGCCTCGGTCACATGGAATCGAACACCACGCGCCTCGACGAAGCTCCGCCGCACATTCGGGATAAAGGGCACAACCTGCTCAGCAACCATAGCCCACGCTAACCTGCGATCCAGATCAAGCTTACCGAACTATCCGAGATCGAAGTTGCCCGGCGCATCGATCAGCAGCGCTCGATCGAGGAATCGATTGTCGGCCTCACAGCTGGTTTCGCGCAGCATGACGCAGCAGTGACAGGCGCGCAGTTGAGCGCCCCTGAACCGGCGGGACCGGACTCCATGCAGAGGCAGAACGGATCAATCAAGCGAATTCCGATCGCCTGCTCATGGTCGCCTTGTCGGCCCGCTGGGATGCCTTGTAGCCGTCCCATCCCGCGAGCACCAGGGCGGCGAAAACGGTTTCCTGCGCTATGGCACGGAGCTCTGCATCGAGCGCTTCCTCGTCGATCGCATCGAACACCACGAACGGCGCCAGCCGCAATACGCGTTTGAGGAAGTCGCGCAATACTTCTCGCTCGGTCAGTCCCGTCAGATCCAGGTTGTTCCAGACTCGCAGGATCGACTTCACCAGGTGCGGGCTCGCACCGAGAGACGATCGGCGCGCATAGATCTGATCGAAGGCCGCCTCACCCAGGACCGTCAGCGCGCCGTAGGGATTCGGATCGCCCGGAGCATGCACCAGTTGCGCGCGCCACCAGAGGCGCCCGAAGACATGACGATCGAGCCGGGTTCCGCGAATGCGCTCTCTGTAGGCCCGGTCGGAGGAGGACTTTCCGGGGAAGCGCCACTGAGCGATGTCCGGCATGAGCACCAGCGAGAGGAAGGTCCAGATATCGGTGGCCGAGGCCTCCGCCGGGGCGAGATGCATCTCGCGGTGGAGTTGCTCAGCGACCGCGAGGTCGAAGTTGCCCGCCTGGGCCGCAGGGGGATTCGGGTATCCGTATGCCTCCGCCAGCGAGACGATCAGATCGCGTATACCGCGGAGCTTATCGCCCTGTGCCCGTGCACCACCCGTGGCGACATAAACCGCGGCATCATCGGACACCGCCCAGCGCGCGGTCAGCTGGTCCAGCTCGAGAGTGCGATAGTCCAGGGCCAGTTCACGCGCACGTGTGTTCAACAGACGCGGATAGAGCAGGCTCATACGATGCCCTCCAGGTTGTTGATGGCCGATTGGATATCGGAGGCGAGTCGGCTCGGAGACCGATCCGCGAGCGCACGAATCTCGCTGATGGTCGTGGAGGGGAACAACCGGGCGAACAGCGCCTGGAGTGTCGCGCCCAAGGATTCGTCCGGGAATGTGGCCGAGTCTTGGAATTCTGGGTGGGCGAGGGCATGTTCGACCATCGTCCTCGCCACATCGACATAGACCATCGCCAGCGCGATCTGATCCTGGGTGCGCGGCTTCGCAGCGTTCTCGAGCGCGCCGGCGACGACGCGCTTGCGCTCGTTCACCAGCAACAGCAGCGATCCCATGGTCGCTGCCTCCAGATTCGAGCCGATCTCCAAATGCCATGCGGCGTCATCCGGGTAGTTCGTCTTCTCGAAATCAATGATGGCCATGGGAAACTGCGGTGCGTCGCCCTGCAGTCGAATGCTGTGCCTATCGCTCCACAACACAGAGCCTGCCCGCCTTGCCGCTACCGGACGATCGGTTCCGTTCCGGCGCTGTGAGAGCACGAGAACGGTATCAAGCAGGAGCATTCCTCCCAGGTCGGCACCGGGGAGCACGACTTCCAACTCGATAGATCCCGGGCCCGACAGCGGAATTCGCGCCCCACTGCCGCGCAAGCTGGATCCTGTCGCCGTCCAGACGACCGCCAGGGTCAGCGAGGTCTCGGGCGTCAATCGCGCCTCGACAAGCACCTTGTCGAGATCGATGTCGACCCGCCGGCGCACGGTCAGGACGGTTTGATAATCCCAGTACGGGTAGGCATCCGGCAGTGGAAGTTCTTCGCCATCGAGAACGAGCCGCCAATCCCGGGCACGAACGGATGTCGGGTCGGGCTGTCGGAAAGGCAGTGCCCGCATCTGCATCAGAGGCTCACCCGCTCCACGTCGATGGAGATCTCGGTCATCGTGTCGGCTGCGGGTTTCACGATCGCCTTCCACAGCTTCCCATCCCCGCCCTCGATGACGAAGGTCGGAACGGCATTCAGATTTCCGGCTTCGTCCTCCCAGCCGACCAACCCCGGTTGTTCGGCCCCAGCCGGCGGGTCGATCTCGCGACCACCGTCGGTGGTCAGGGCGACAGCCAGATCGGCGCTCACACGCTGCGCTATCGGTGCGGGAAGCTGAAACTCCTGAACCAGGACGGCGTTACCGCTGTACTCGTCGAGATACGGTTCGCCCACATACGTGACTCGAGCTCGGGGCACCCGGCGTCGCACGCCCGCATGGCCTCCGTTCGTCGCCCCGCCTGCCGAGAAGCCGGTGCTCCCATTGCCGTTCGCTGGCTCCTCGACGATTTCGTAGTCCAATTCGGGATCCGGTTCCGGGACGGGTCGGCGCCGAGGCACCGGCGCCTTCGTGTCGCCGGGACGTCCGTAGTCCGTCGCGCTTCCGATCCCCCAATTGCCGCCGACCAACGGCGAGAACTTGTCACTTGCCGCGCCCAGGGACACCTGCGCGACCTCCGACGCACCTCCACCCTGCAGATCGAGCAGACCTTCGAGTTCCTCTCCGAAGCGCTTGAACGTGGTTCTGACGAATGATCGATGGTCCCGGTTCTCCAGGGACTGATAATTCCAACTGTCGTGTGTCGGCGGCTCGGCAGAGGCGTACACATCGTCCATGCCGTCGTCGGCACGGAAAACGCCTGCGTACGAGATGAACTCGCTGGCGGGTTTGGGTCCAGGCCAGTAGGTCACCACGAGCTCCGCCGGACGCATCAGGCAGATGTGGTGCACGCTCCGCTCGACACCCGCGATCTCGGACGCGCGGGTCGCCTCGAACGGCACGGCCGGTTTGCGTTGCAGGCCCAGGCAACCGAGCAGACGTTTCGGGCGAAGACTCCGCACCTCGCGGGAATCCGGACCGGCCATGGCGCGGTAGGCGGCCACGAATAACCGCAATGGGTGCGACTCGGTGGGGTCGGGAACCGGATGGGTTACCCCGTCGCAGGTCACGGTAAAGCGCATCGGCACAACCCCGTCCGAGCGGGCGATCATTTTCGGCCACAACTGCCACGCGATCGTCTCGGCCAAGTAGTCGGCGACCTCCGACGGCTCGGTGTCTTCCAGATCAGGATCGATCAAGGTGACCGTGGTCCCTGTCTCGTGCTCACCGAATGGGCGCAGCCCCAACGATCTGGCCATGGCGGCCGCGTTGGCTCCGACCAGCGGCTCGATGACCTCACCGGAGTTGTCCCCCCACCAGTGCCGTCCCGTGTACCGCCGCTGACCGACGTTCTCGCTCGCCTGGTAGCTCTTCCAGAGAGCGGCGCCCATGAGCCGGGTTTCCAACCTGCCCTGATATTCGCAACGGGTGTGGACCAGGATCACTCCCGGTTTCGACACCAGATACAAGATTCCCTTCCCGAAGCCGTATGTACCGCCGCCCAGAATGGTGTCTCTTGGCTCACCTATATTCCGAATGAAAGAGACGAAATCCCTCGGACCGTCCACAACTTGGTCGGCTCGTGTCGGTCCGCCCAGCCCGGTGGTGCCTCGATCGGAAATCGACAGCACCCGGATCACGCTCTTCTGCAACGATTTTCGGAGTGGCAGGTGGGCATCGATCGGCGCGCTTCGCAACAGGTGTTGACGCCACGCCTCGGCATCCGCCGCGCTGACCGTGCGCAGGTCGATGCGATAGTCGACCGTCGTGCCCGGATCGCGTCGGGCATCCCAGCTGTTCTGGGCGGACTCCCGCACGAGAATTGTCAGATGGTCCAGCTCGGGTTTGCCCAGTTGATTTCTGATTCCCTCTGCCGCGCTGGCCCCTTCGGGCGGATATGGCTGCGAGAACCAAGACGGCATGATCACACCGGCTCCTCGATCATGGTGTGTAGGTGGCGAATCACTTCATCGTCGGACAGCGGCGCAGATGCTCCCGAGGACAGATCGATCGTGTACTCGACGTCCTCGACCCGCACCATGAGCCCCGCTGATTCCAACATCGTGTACGTCAACCGCGGGAAGCCCGAATCGACCTGGTACCACAGCTCTTCGGATACCGAGAAGCGAGCCTCGCTGTAACGGCCGCTGTCCTCGGCGCGGTACCCCGCCTTCGAAAGGAGCGACAGCACCGCGCTCTCATCGTCGGCGGCGATGAGCACTTGTTCTACCAACCGCTGCAGGGCCGTTCCATCCGTGTCGACGCGCTCCAATCGGAACCACGCGAGATCGAGAGTGCCGCCACGCGGCGCGTCCAACTGGTCCAGGCCGTGCACCCGCACCCGTCTGCCCTCGGTCGCGGTGGACGCCTTCACTTCGACAGCCGCAACAGCCGAGGAGAAGTCGTGTCGGTGGCCGGTGGGGCCCCGCCACAGACCATGCGCACTGCTACTGATCGCCAACAGCTGTTGGAGTACCAACAATTCGGCGAACAGCCCCGCCATCTGTTCGTCGGTCAGCGGACCGCCCGAGGTCTCGAGCAAGGTCCGCCACGTGTCGAGAGCGAAGTACAGACCCTTGAGCGGGTTGGTGGGTATCCGCGAAATGTCCTGCAACACATCGGCACACAGCGTAGTGAACACACCGTCGAAACTGCGCCGCATGCACATCAGATCGGCGAAATTCTGGTACACCTTTTCCGACTCCAGGGGGCGGCCGCTCAGCCGCAGTACCGGTCCACTCCGCTCCCTGCGCACCTTCTGACGCGACTCGAGGGGAACCAACAGATGCCGACAACCCGAGGCGTCGACGGCCACCGCCACCGGACCGTTCGCGGTATCGACCCGCAGGTCGGAGACCCGCAGCGCCCGTTCGCTCGAGGTCGGTTCGGCCTCGAGCTGCCGCCAGTGACGCTCGAGCTCGTCGCGCGGACCCTGGTCACTCACTGCTCGTCCGCCTCGAGGATGCTGAGATCCTCCTCCTCCATTTCGATGCCGGAGAGATCGGCGGAAATGTAGTGCGCCTCATAGGAGACCACGTCATCGTCGCCGGTCGGCTTGGGGAAGACGAGACCCGTGCCGATCACGTGCTCGGCAGCGTTCAGCGGCGCGCGCTTGGCCCTGCCCGGGCCCGGATTCGAGGTCTTGTCAATCGGATACAGCACCAGAAGCCCGATATCCGGCAACTGTTTCCGCCGCTCCTCGAAGATCTGCGCCTCGGTCAGACCCGCGATGGGACCGGCTAGATCGATGGCCGCGTCCCTGCGGCTCATCAGCGTCTTGATATCCGCAAAGTCCGGTTCAGGGGTGTCGAGTCGGGAACGAACCACTCGTCCAACCGCGATACCGTCGGCGAACTCGAAGTTGTCATCGGGCGCACCGGCGTCATTGCCGATGACGGCCACGTCCCAACGTCGAAGCGCACCGGTGTTCCGGATTCGACGCTCGATGTACCGAATCATCAACTCGGCATCGGCTTCCTGGGACTTCTCGTGAAACTGATACGCGCCGAGGAAGTCGATCACGAGGTCGCTGGGAACCTCGCGAAGAATGAAAAGCCCCTTCTCCGGCAGCTTTTCGACCCTCACCCCGACCTCGAGCGCGGCCACGACCAGGTCGCGAGCCGCCTGCTGGTTGTCGAGTAGCCATTCGGCGTTGGTGTGAAAGTAGCGCGTCTGCACGCGTTTTCCGCCGTATCCAGCATGAGCGTCCACCGCATCGGCCATCTTCGCGGCGGCAGTCACCTTCAACGACGGATGGGTGCGCAACCGGACAGCGAAGGTTTCAGGAGTCTTGTCCTCGGTCAGATAGATGTCGATATCCCGACGCATCTCCACCTCGACTGTGGCGAGGTGGCGGAACCAGTCGGCCAGTTCCTCGGTCATCCAGATCCGCGGCAGATCAGCGTAGCCGTTGCGATATCCGAACCAGCGGCCCATCTGCAACAGGGTGTCGTAGACGGTCACCGCTCGCACGAAATAGCTGACGAGCAAACCTTCCAGGGTAAGGCCGCGAGACAAGGTGTTGCCGCCGACTGCGATCGCGACCACATGTCCGTTCTCGAAATCGAGCCGCTCGGTGCTGCCCGAGTTGTCCATGATGACCCGACAGTCGCGCAGGACGCCGCCCAATTCCGGTAGCAGGTCATCGAATTCGACCTTCGACTCTCCGAAGTCTCCGGCGGGTACCCGCGCGGTCTCCTCGTCCCAGACCTTTCGCAGTTCGGCGATGGCGGACGGGTCCTCGAGCCGCCGGGTGATCACCTCACGGAAGCCTTCCAGTGGCGCACGGAAACCATCGTGCACCGAAGTTCGCACGCTGGTGTGAATCAGCATGGTGGAGTGCGGATTCCCGGTTCCCCGGACACGACGCGCAGCGGTCGCGAGCCAGAAGTAGGTCACCGCCCTTCGCAGGGAATCGGTCAGTTGCGGCTGGAAGCCCTCGGCCTCGGCCTTCGTTTTCGGCCGGACCAGCGGGATATCCGCGTCCGGAACGAGACGGATCATGTCCCATCCGTCATCGACGTCCTCGGGGTTCTCCCCATCCAGCGCATACCGGCCGAACAGAACCTCGGTACCGAAGTGCCCGTCCGGTTTCGGCAGATTGACAATGAAATTCTTGGGATACAGATCTTCGGCCGAGGGATCGATCAGCAGATTCGCGAAGGGCGATGCTGTGTATCCGACATATGCCGACTTGGGCAGGCTGTCGAGCACCCTCCGGATCAACGGGTTGATCCGTTTCGTCGCGACGGTCGCCTGATCGGCTTCGTCGTCGATGATCAGCGCCGGAGTATCCGTGAGGAAGGCGGAGGCACTTTCCAACCACTTGACCAGCTTGGTTAGGACGGTGGCGTTCTTCTTGACCACACACAGCACATGGGTCTTGTTCGCCTTGCTGAAGAAGGCCGCCGCGTTCTCCGGCGGTGTGAAGTCGTGGTCCAGCCCCGTGATCTGCTGCCAGCCACCGGGATTCGGTTCGACCAGCTGCTTGATCAAGCGTGCCTGCGTTTGCCGGCGCAATCCGTTGTGAATACCGGCGAGCACGATGAACAACTTGTAGCCCCGGTCGGCGGCCTTCGCCGTCACTGCGGTGAAACTGGTTGTCTTGCCGGATTGGACATACCCGACGACCAGACCGCGTGTCGAAAACTGCCTCTCTCGAGGATGATTCAGCAACGACATGATCCTGGTGGACGACTCGTCGAGGTTCTCGATCGAACTCTCCGACCAACCGTCCTTGGCCAGTAACCTGCACAGCGCCGGCCAGTATTTGTCATCGTCCCGCGGGCCGGTGTACCAGGTGTCTCGGTTACCCAGGATCAGCGCACGGGGCTCCTCCATCTCGCGGATCCGGATCAGCGTCCGCTCGTGCCGGTCCCGTACCTTCTGCACAGCCTCGGGAGAGGCGTACCCGGCGATCTTCTTCACCGCGATCTCGGGCGTGTACCTGTCGAGCAACGTCTCGAAGATGTCGTATAGATCGTCTAGATCGTCGTCGAGGTCGGCCACCGGTGCTCCTGACTAGGCTGTTCCATTTATCCATGAATAGCGTAAGTACGAGCGCGAACAATTCTGCCGGTTGGCACTATTTGTCAGGCCGAATACGCAGAGATGGAGTCCAAATCGACGCGGTACGGCCGACCGTGTTCATCGAACAGGCCGTCCACCTCGTCCGGCTGCGGCAGAGGTTCGCGCTTCAAGTCGTGCTTCCCGCTCAATGCCGACTCCCACAGTCCGCCGACGGCTTGATCCAGCGATGTCTCCTCGGGCTTCTCCCCGAATACCGCGGCGGCCAGGATATGCGCGCCGACGCGAGGCGGAACCGCGTTGCCGACCTGCTGGTACTGGTCGAGACCGGCCCATGGGTAATCGATGGGGAAGGTCTGTAGCCGACCTGCTTCCTTGGGTTCGAGCCGGTCTTGGTCCGCGCCCTTCGACACGATTCGGTTGCGCCGAACCTTGCCGGTCACGGTTGCCGAGGGTTCATTCGATCCACGCCGTCCCCGCAACTTTGGATCACCCCCGGTGCCATAGTTGGAGACCACATGGAATTCATAGGAGCGGTTCGGCAACGCCTCGCTCATTGTCGTCCATGGCAATCGATCCGCCTCGCCCTGTCCGCGCGGGACACCTTTTCTGTACCTATGATGTGTCGGCTTCGGAAAGTGTGCCGCACGATCGCGACATGCGATCAGGATTGCCCGACGGCGAGTTTGCGGAACACCGAATTCCTCGGTATGCACGATCCCGACCCGGACGTCGTAGCGGTGCTTGAGTAACGCGGTAGCCAACGCCTCCCACACCGGCAGGACGGTCGGTACCTGCTCCAGGACAATTGTCTCGAAGGGACGCCCTTTCTCGATTGCGGCCAGCGCCCATCGCAACGGCTGCAGCACGAGCCCGGTTCGATCGTCCTCGAGCGACTCGAGCTCGGCTTCGATGTCCTCACCATCTGCCATCCGCGACATGAAACGGACGACTTGGTCCAGTGCCTTGCGACCGACACCCGAGCCCGCGACCGAGTAGGTCTGGCACGGCGGCCCGCCCGTGAGGATTCTCGCGTTGGGGAAGATGTCCAGCAGCTCGAGCGAACGGACGTCAGCCTGCCGAGTGCCGAGCTTGGCGTCGATCCGCGTCAGGCAGGCATCCCGGTCGTGTTCGATACCGACAGCCTTGATTCCCAGCCATCTCGCCGCCACATCCAGACCGCCTGGGCCGGCGAACAAGTCGATCATCTCGACTTCCGACGGGAGTTCAGCGTTGTGGAACAAGCACTCACCCGTGGATTCGTCGGCCATGTGATCAGATCCTAATGGCGCCCGAAGGTTGCTCGATTACGAACCTCGAGAATGTCGACCGCAGAGGCTCCTTCGGCGACTCGGACGTGGCATACGACACATGCGAAACGATGCCCCGCGCATTGCGCGGCTCGGTCCCGGCGCACCGATCGGCACTTCAACGACCATCGACGGGGGCCAGGTAGTTTGGCGAATCGACCGGTAGCTAAACAAACCAAATGGTCCCTGCAGTGGTCGATACGTCGCCCGATCCAGCGCGGCGCACGGCACCTATTCAGCGACGTGGAGTTGGCGCATACAGCGGACGACCAAGTCCGCGGGAGAAGCATTGCGTTCCGGGATGCCATCTTGGGCTGCCCAAAGCTCAAGGGCCACACGGATTGCGCCGGCTGCGGCCGCCGAAGTCAGGCGGATGCGGAACGGATCCGCCTGGGAGCCGGACAAATCCGTCAAAATACGGGTTAGGCCGCGTTCGGTCTCCAGGTTGATTCGGTGCCAGATGGCACGAAGTGTCGGGTCGGTTTCCATAGCCCGGAGGAGGCCTCGGGTGATTTCGAGGTCTCCAGGGCTGTCACCGAGCGCCAGGGAGCGGACCGCGGCTGATTGGAACTCAGCCGGAGTTGGCAAGCGGCGGGGGCCTGCCCCGATCTCAGCCAACCAGCGCTGCGCGCCGGCGGCGAGCATGGGTTCGACCGACTCCTCCTTGGTGCGGGCGTAGCGGTAGAAGGTGCGGAGGGCTACGCCGGATTCGGCGGCGATTTGGTCGGCGGTGACCGCGGCTGTGCCGTGTTCGGCGAAGAGGCGGGCTGCGGTGCGGGCTATTTCCATGCGGGTTTCGAGTTTGCGGCGTTCGGCCAGGGAGGGGCGGCGCGAGGGGGAGTCGAGGGGTTGGGCGGACATTTCACCTCCTTTGGCGTGGGAATCAAGTATCGATCCTAGTCGACGGGATGCCATGGTGGCATGCTGTGCCATGTAGGCGTAGCGTGTCAGATGGAGGCTGAGGACATAGTTGAGGAGATTCGCAATGGAGCGTTTTGATGGCCGTCGAGTAGTGATTACCGGAGCCGGATCCGGGATCGGGCGGGCTACCGTGCATCGGATTTTGACCGAAGGCGGTCGGGTCGTGGGTGCGGATGTGAACGAGGCAGCGCTGGCGGAGACCGCCAAGCAGGCCGCCGAGAATGGGAACGGGGATCGGCTCACTACGCTGGTTGTCGATATCTCGAACGAGGAATCGGTCAAGGCCGGAGTCGCGGCGGCCGTCGAGACCCTCGGCGGGATCGACGCGCTGATCAATGCGGCCGGGATTCTGCGGTCGGCGCATACGCACGAGATGCCGCTCGCTGATTTCAACAAGATCATTACGGTGAACCTGACCGGCACCTTCCTCATGATCAAGGAAGCGCTGCCGCAGTTGCTGGAGTCGGAGAAGGGTGTGATCGTCAACTTCACGTCGACTTCTGCGTTCTTCGCGCACCCGTACATGTCTGCTTACGCGGCGTCCAAGGGCGGGATCATGTCGATGACTCACGCGCTCGCCGCGGAGTACTCGAAGCAGGGGCTGCGGGTGGTTGCTGTTGCGCCGGGGTCGATTTCGAGTGATATGACCGATGGACGGGGGCCGGGGCTGCCTGCGGATGCGGATCTCAGTCTGTTCATGAAGCTGGCTCCCGGGATCGGGCAGGGGTTTGCTTCGCCGGATACCGTGGCCGGTGTGGTGGCGATGCTCGCGTCGGATGATGGTGCGTTCATTACCGGTACCGAGATTCGGATCGACGGCGGCACGCACTACTGATAGCCGCATTGCGAACGGCCCCGCGGGAGAGATTCCGCGGGGCCGTTGCTGTGCAATGGGTTTCACGCGTTTTGTGATCTGCGACATAGTGCATGCCATAGGGTTTGACGGATATTTCCGTGGCGGATCTACTGTCACGTGGTCGCGCTCACATCTGGCGACCGATGCAAGACCGCAAGGGGGGGTTGGGTCCATGTCGCCGATAACGGCAATTGCCTACCGGCACAACGATCTCGCCGCGCCGCCATACCGGTTCACCGATCCTGCGGTGCTCGAACGTTGTTGTGTACAGGAAAGGTTGGGCTTCACCCATGGCGAAGCACCGTAGGCAGACTGCGGCCCAGCGCATTTTGTTGCGCGCCGCCGTCACCGCCATCCCGATGACCGCGGCGCTGGGCATCAGCGCTGTCGGCCACGCCGCACCGCAACCCGGTGTGACCCAGCCGGATCCGAGCTCCCCCAATTCCGGTGGCGCCCAGCCGGGCGTCACGATAACCCCGCAGCCGGCTCAGCAGGTCTCGCCGCAGGACGACGCGCACGGTGTTGCGCCGCAAAGCGATTACGCACCGACCCGGCCGGACCCGAAGCGCGACTATTCCCCCGCCCCGATCCAGCCGGGTGACCTGCACGCGCCGGAGCCGACACCGGATATCGGCGTGATCGTGCCCACCAACCCGCGCGAACTGCGCGCCGGTGACCTCACCGCCATCGCGCCGGACTTCCTCAGCGACGACCAGGTCGCCCAGATCAACAGCACCCTGGCCGGTCCCGAAGCACAGATCTCGCAGTTCACCCGCTCGATCGGTGTCGCTCCCAGCCGCTCCGACCATATTGCGGCGGGCGCCTTGGCCGGAGCCGCCGGCGGCGCCGTCATCGGTTGCATCGCGGGCGCGGCCATCGCAACCCTCCCGGCAGGACCCCTCGCTCCGATCATCGCCCCGCTCACCGCGCCGCCCGGATGCGTGATCGGCGGCGTGGTCGGCCTGGCGACCGGTGCCGTGGTCGGTGCAGGAGCAGGCGCTCTGATCTGACCGACGGTCAGAGCCCGCGACTGCGGCAAGCACTACTGACAGCCGCTTGGCGAACGGCCCCGACGGAGAATTCCTGCGGGGCCGTTGCCGTGCAATGGGTTCCAGGGTTGATTCGGGGTTGACGTCATACGTAAGGACCATTGGGGCCCCTAATTCACAGGGAATCCCTATCGCGAAGCATGATCTTTCGGGCACAGTTGCTGACCATGACGTCGATACCTTTACGCCGGATCACGGCCCGGGTGGCCGCTGCCGGTGCGATCGCTCTGATTCCTCTTGCCGCGGTGACGATTCCGGCCTCCGCAGATGTTCCGCTCCAGCCCTCCCCCGGCGATGTGGCGTGGCCGCACCACGGGGACGGCGGCTGGGACAACGATGACTGGCACCACCGCCACGATCGCGACCGCGACGACTGGAACCACGACCGCGACGACTGGAACCACGACCGCGACGACTGGGACCACGACGGCTGGAACGGCGACTGGAACCGCGGCAACTGCTGCTGGCGCCAGGTGCTCCCGCCCACCGGCAGTTGGTAGCCCGCGGCATCGGATACCTCGCGCATACCCCCTTCATGCGCGAAAAGCGAAGGCCCGCCAGGGAATCCCCGGCGGGCCTTCGTAAAGCTGGAAACCTTACGCGGTTTCGGTGATCGGGCGGTCGACCCAGCTCATCAGGCCGCGCAGCTTGGCGCCGGTGACCTCGATCGGGTGCTCGGCGTTCTCCTTGCGCAGGGCCTCGAGCTCCTTGTTGCCGCCCTCGACGTTGGCGACCAGGCGCTTGACGAAGGTGCCGTCCTGGATGTCGGCCAGGATCGCCTTCATGCGCTCCTTGGTGCCGGCGTCGATGACGCGCGGGCCCGACAGGTAGCCACCGAACTCGGCGGTGTCGGAGACCGAGTAGTTCATGCGGGCGATGCCGCCCTCGTACATGAGGTCGACGATCAGCTTCAGCTCGTGCAGCACCTCGAAGTAGGCCATCTCCGGCGCGTAGCCGGCCTCGACCATGACCTCGAAACCGGTCTTGACCAGTTCCTCGGTGCCGCCGCAGAGCACGGCCTGCTCACCGAAGAGGTCGGTCTCGGTCTCTTCCTTGAAGGTGGTCTTGATGACGCCCGCGCGGGTGCCGCCGATGCCCTTGGCGTAGGACAGGGCCAGCGCCTGGCCGTTGCCGGTCGGGTCCTGGTCGATGGCGATCAGGGCCGGAACGCCCTTGCCGTCGACGAACTGGCGACGCACCAGGTGGCCGGGGCCCTTCGGGGCGACCATGCCGACGGTGACGTTGGCCGGAGCCTTGATCAGACCGAAGTGGATGTTCAGGCCGTGGCCGAAGAACAGCGCGTCGCCGTCCTTCAGGTGGGGCTCGATGTCGTTGGTGAAGATCGACGCCTGCGCGGTGTCGGGCGCGAGGACCATGATCACGTCGGCCCACTCGGCGACCTCGGCCGGGGTGCCGACGGTCAGGCCGGCCTCTTCGGCCTTGGCGCGGGACTTCGAGCCCTCCTTGAGGCCGATGCGCACGTCGACGCCGGAGTCGCGCAGGCTCAGCGAGTGGGCGTGGCCCTGCGAGCCGTAGCCGATGACGGCGACCTTCTTGCCCTGGATGATCGACAGGTCAGCGTCGTCGTCATAGAACATCTCGACTGCCACTTTGGTCAGCTCCTTCTTGGATTCTGTGATTAAGCGTTGGGATGGATTATCAGCGAGTCGCGGTGATGGACTTGGGTCCACGGCCCACAGCGACGACGCCGGACTGCACGATCTCTCGAATACCGTACGGCTCCAGCATGCGCAGCAGCGCGTCCAGCTTGGAGCGGGTGCCGGTGGCCTCGATGGTCAGCGCGTCGGGCGACACGTCGATCACCTTGGCGCGGAACAGGTTCACCGACTCGATGACCTGGGTGCGCACCGACGCGTCGGCGCGCACCTTGACCAGGATCAGTTCGCGGGCCACCGAGGACTCGGAATCCTGCTCGACGATCTTGATCACGTTCACCAGCTTGTTCAGCTGCTTGGTGACCTGCTCGAGCGGCAGATCCTCCACCGTCACAACGATCGTCATGCGCGAGATCTCGGGGATCTCGGTGCCGCCGACCGCGAGCGACTGGATGTTGAAGCCACGCCGGGAGAACAGCGACGCCACGCGCGCCAGCACGCCCGGCTTGTCCTCCACCAGCACGGAGAGGGTGTGGGTGGTGGTCATTCCTGGGTCCCCTTCTGGGCGGCACGCTCGTGGGCGGTGAGCGACGCCTGCTCGTGCGACATGGCCTCGTGGATGACGGCCGGCTCGGAGATCGACTCGTCGTCGTCGAACAGCGGACGGATGCCGCGCGCGGCCATGATCTCGTCGTTGGAGGTGCCGGCGGCGACCATCGGCCACACCTGCGCGTCCTTGCCGACGATGAAGTCGATCACCACGGGACGGTCGTTGATCGACTGCGCCTCACGGATCGCGGCCTCCACGTCCTCTTCCTTCTCCACGCGAATACCGTGGCAGCCCAGGGCTTCCGCGAGCTTCACGAAGTCGGGGATGCGCAGGGTGTGGGTGCCCAGGTCGGTGTTGGAGTAGCGCTGCTCGTAGAACAGGGTCTGCCACTGGCGGACCATGCCCAGGTTGCCGTTGTTGATGAGCGCGACCTTGATCGGCACGCCCTCGACGGCACAGGTGGCCAGCTCCTGGTTGGTCATCTGGAAGCAGCCGTCACCGTCGATGGCCCAGACCTCGCGGTCCGGCATACCCATCTTGGCGCCCATGGCGGCGGGCACGGCGTAGCCCATGGTGCCCAGGCCACCGGAGTTCAGCCAGGTGCGCGGCTTCTCGTACTTGACGAACTGCGCGGCCCACATCTGGTGCTGGCCGACGCCCGCACAGTAGATCGCGTCGGGACCGGCCATCTGGCCCAGCTTCTCGATCACGAACTCGGGCGAGAGCGAACCGTCGGACGGGGTCTTCCAGCCCAGCGGGTAGCTGTCGCGGACATTGCTCAGGTACGCCCACCACTCGGTCAGGTCCAGCAGCGGAGCCTTGCCCGACGCGGCCGGGTCGGCCTTCAGCGTCTCGATCAGCTCGGTGATGACCTCGCGGCAGTCGCCCACGATCGGCACGTCGGCGTGGCGGTTCTTGCCGATCTCGGCGGGGTCGATGTCGGCGTGGATCACCTTGGCGCCCACCGCGAACGAGTCCAGCTGGCCGGTGACGCGGTCGTCGAAGCGCGCGCCGAGGGTGATCAGCAGATCCGAACGCTGCAGTGCCGCAACGGCTCCCACGGTGCCGTGCATGCCCGGCATACCCATGTTGAGGGTGTGCGAGTCCGGGAACGCGCCGCGCGCCATCAGGGTGGTGACCACCGGGATGCCGGTCAGCTCGGCCAGCTCGAGGAGCTCCTCGTTGGCGTCGGCCTTGATGACACCGCCGCCGACGTAGAGCACGGGCGCCTTGGCGTCCATGATCATCCGGGCGGCCTCACGCACCTGCTTGCCGTGCGGCTTGGTCACCGGACGGTAGCCGGGCAGCTTCATCTCCGGCGGCCAGGAGAAGGTGGTCTGCGCCTGCAGCACGTCCTTCGGGATGTCGACCAGGACCGCGCCCGGGCGGCCGGTGGCGGCCAGGTGGAACGCCTCGGCGATCATGCGCGGGATGTCGATCGGGTCGGTGACCAGGAAGTTGTGCTTGGTGCACGCCATGGTGATGCCGGAGATGTCGGCTTCCTGGAAGGCGTCGGTGCCGATCAGCGAGCGGCCGACCTGGCCGGTGATGGCCACCAGCGGCACCGAGTCCATCTGCGCGTCCGCGATCGGGGTGACCAGGTTGGTCGCACCGGGACCGGACGTGGCCATGCACACACCGACCTTGCCGGTTGCCTGGGCGTAGCCGGTCGCGGCGTGACCCGCGCCCTGCTCGTGGCGCACCAGCACGTGGCGGACCTTGGTCGAGTCGAACAGCGGGTCGTAGACGGGAAGAATCGCACCGCCCGGAATACCGAAAACCGTGTCGACGCCGAGCTCCTCGAGGGAGCGAACGACCGACTGCGCGCCGGTGACCCGCTCGGGCGGGACCTGGCGGCGGTTCGGGGTCGCGGCCGGAGCCGCGGTCGGCTGGGCAGAGGGCGCAGGCTTGCGGGCCGAGGGCCCGGGCCGTGCGGTAGGTGCGCTCACCGTCTTGGTTCCTTTACTGCTTGTCGTTCCAGTTCATGGACTTGCCTGAACACAAAAAAGCCCCCGACAGCCAGGTGGCTGTTCGAGGGTGGCGCGTCGCAGCTGCGAGCTGACGTAAATGACCTGCAGTCGTCGGCTCAGCGCTGGACGCGCCGGCCGATTACGAGAAGCTCGGTTCGATTCACGCGCTCGACGGTAATTGCGCGTTGGTCGTTCAGTCAAACAGCTGACCTATTGGGTCTCATTATGTGAGACAGTGCGGTTAATCGGGTCCGTTCACCATGATGCAAGGATGTGGGTGTGTCCTCACAGCATCAGTCCGTGCCACCTGCTCGATCGTCCCACACGCCCGAGTCCGAATCGGACGCGGGTCGCGTGATCCGCATCCCCCGGCTCGCTCACCTCGGGGTGTTCATCCTGCTGTTCTGCGTGGCCTTCCCCTTCTTCGGCTGGCCGAAAGTGCTGTGGATCCTGTTCGCGATCCCGCTGGCGGTGGCGTATTGGGTCGAGCGGACGCGCACCACCGTCTCGGACAATGGGATCGACACCCGCACCATGTTCGGCTCGCGGCACATCGACTGGTCCGAGGTGCGGGGTCTGCGCATCCCCGATCGCGGCTACCTGCAGGTGCATCTGACCGACGACTCCGATGTGACGCTGCCCGCAGTGGGCTACAGCCAGCTCGCGGTTCTGGTCGACGCCTCCCACGGCCGCATCCCGGACCCCTTCGCCGAGCCCGAGGAGTCCGACGACGCGGACGGATCCACCGAGCCCGAGGCCGAAACCACGCAGCCCGAGGCCGAAACCGGCGAGTCGTAGGCGTTTCGGGGGTGCAGAGTTTCTACCGGCGGTGATCGAGGTCATGGCCCGGGAGTAACGTTGAACCCCGCCGGACAGTCGCTCAACAGCCCACTGCGACACACAAAACCGAGGACCTGACCCATGCCACCGCTTCGCTCACGCACCACCACCGTCGGACGCAATGCCGCGGGCGCTCGCGCCCTCTGGCGCGCGACCGGCCTCGACGACTCCGACTTCGGGAAGCCGATCGTCGCCATCGCGAACTCGTACACCCAGTTCGTGCCCGGCCACGTGCACCTGAAGGACGTCGGCGAGATCGTGGCCGAGGCGGTACGCGCGGCCGGTGGCGTGCCGCGCGAGTTCCACACCATCGCGGTCGACGACGGCATCGCGATGGGTCACGGCGGCATGCTGTACTCGCTGCCCTCGCGCGAGATCATCGCGGACTCCGTGGAATACATGGCCAACGCGCACACCGCGGACGCGCTGGTCTGCATCTCCAACTGCGACAAGATCACCCCCGGCATGCTGAATGCCGCCATGCGCCTGAACATTCCGGCCGTGTTCGTCTCCGGCGGCCCGATGGAGGCCGGTAAGGCCGTGGTCGTCGGCGGCGTGGCCCAGGCCCCGACCGACCTGATCACCGCCATCTCCGCGAGCGCCTCGCCGACCGTCTCCGAGGACGGGCTCACCGAGGTCGAGCGCTCCGCGTGCCCGACCTGTGGTTCCTGCTCGGGCATGTTCACCGCCAACTCGATGAACTGCCTCACCGAGGCGCTGGGCCTGTCGCTGCCGGGCAACGGTTCGACGCTGGCCACCCACGCGGCGCGCCGCGCCCTGTTCGAGAAGGCCGGACGGGTGATCGTGGACATCGCCACCCGCTGGTACCGCGACGACGACGCGTCGGTGCTGCCGCGAAACGTGGCCAATGCCAAGGCTTTCCACAACGCCATGGCCCTCGACGTCGCCATGGGCGGCTCCACCAACACGGTGCTGCACACCCTCGCCGCCGCGCAGGAGGGTGAGATCGAGTTCGATCTGCAGAGCATCGACCAGATCTCGCGCCAGGTGCCGTGCCTGTCGAAGGTGTCGCCGAACTCCGACTACCACATGGAGGATGTGCACCGCGCCGGTGGCATTCCCGCGATCCTCGGTGAACTGCGCCGCGCCGGTCTGCTGCAGACCGACGTGACCACCGTGCACACCAGGTCCTTCGACGAGTGGCTCGACACCTGGGACATCCGCTCCGGCAAGGCTTCCGAGGAAGCCATCGAGCTGTTCCACGCCGCGCCCGGCGGTGTCCGCACCACTGTGCCGTTCTCCACCGAGAACCGCTGGTCCTCGCTGGACACCGACGCCGAGGGCGGCTGCATCCGCGACAAGGCGCACGCCTACACCGTCGAGGGCGGGCTGTGCGTGCTGCGCGGCAATATCGCTCCCGACGGCGCGATCCTCAAGACCGCGGGCATCGACGAGGACCTGTTCACCTTCGAGGGCCCGGCCGTCGTGGTCGAGTCCCAGGAGGAGGCGGTCTCCAAGATCCTGGGCAAGGAGATCCAGCCCGGCGATGTGGTCGTGGTCCGCTACGAGGGTCCCTCGGGCGGTCCGGGCATGCAGGAGATGCTGCACCCCACCTCGTTCCTCAAGGGCGTCGGTCTGGGCAAGGTGTGCGCGCTCATCACCGACGGCCGGTTCTCCGGCGGCACCTCGGGCCTGTCCATCGGCCACATCTCCCCGGAGGCGGCCAGCGGCGGGTCCATCGGCCTGATCGAGAACGGTGACCGCATCCGCATCGACGTGCACACCCGCGCGCTCGAATTGCTGGTCCCCGAAGAGGTTCTCGCGGAGCGCCGCGTGAAGATGGAAGCGTCCGAACGGCCTTGGCAGCCCGTGAACCGGGAGCGCCCGGTGACGACCGCGCTACGGGCCTACGCCGCGCTCGCCACCTCCGCCGACAAGGGTGCCGTCCGGCGCGTGCCGTAATTCAGCAAAGCCGCGCCGTAATTCAAGAAAGCAACGGAATGACAATCGAATACATCGGCAAAGCCGACTCCATGCTTGCCGACTACTCGGCCATGCTCGCGCGGTCGGATGCCCGCAATGCCGAGGCGAAGACGCTGCTCGCCGAGGCCGAGGAGCTGGCCGCGGAAGTGCGGCACCTGGAATCGACCGAGTTCATGATGACTCCGGACGAGATCATGCAGAGCAACGCGCACAAGGCGATGCTCAACCAGGAGATCGACGCCAAGTCGGGCCGGGTGCTCCAGCTCCACCAGGAGACCTTCCAGGAGTGGCAGTCCTGGACTGCACGCCAGTTCTAGGAAAACCGAAAGCGGCCGGGATGATCGGTGATCATCCCGGCCGCTTCGTGTTTCGGTATATCAGTCGAACGGACCGATTTCGGCGAGCGGGTTGCCGCCGTGCAGGTAGGCATAGACCAGGATGGCCGTCGCCACCGCGGCGACGATCACCGCCAGCGACCCGAGGAACGGCCGGGTCGCCCAGCCGCGGTTGCGGTCCAGGGACAGGCGGCCGGGGCCGGTGAGGATCAGGACCAGGGTCAGGCCCGCCAGGATCGACTCGAGTTCGACCGAGTTGCCCTTGGCGGAGTACTGGAATCCGGGCACCATGCCCTGCTTCCACATCCACGCGTCGAGGATGACCGCGAGCAGTGCGCCCGAGGCCAGCGGGGTGGCCAGGCCGAGGGCGACCAGGACGCCGCCGCCGAGCTCACCGGCGATCAGCATGGGCGCGGCCAGATCGACGTGCTTCCAGCCCCCGTTCTCCATGGCGGTCTTGATGCCGTCCAGGCCGGGCCCGTGAAACCAGCCCGCGGCCTTCTGCAGGCCGTGGTAGACGAAGGTGCCGCCGATGACCAAGCGCAGCAACAGCAGTCCGAGGTCCAGGGTGCCGCGGCGGTCGTCGCGGCGGCGTGGACGACCGTTGCCGTCGGCGGGCGCGGCGGGCGCCGGGGGGATGCTGGCGAAGGAATAGGTCGGGGACGGCTCGGTGGTGGTGCTGTTCTCCACTCCCGGAATGGCGTTCTTGACCTGGGAGTAGAGCGGGACCTCCGGGTCCAGGCCGAGTTCCTCGTCGGTGCGGGGCAGTTTCTCGGTCGTCTGGTCCGGGGTCTTCTCGGTGGTCTGCACCGAGGACGCCGCGGCGAACTGCTCGGTCGGCGAGTCGAAGGGGCTGCGGACCGGTGCACCGGCCGGTCGCAGCGTTGCGGGCGTGGTGTCGCCCGGCTCGGCGGACGGCTCGGTCGGCTTGTCTGTCACCCGGCTCAGAGTATTAGCCAGAAGGGCGCGATACACAGCAGAACACGGGCGTGTCCACAGTCCGATTCACGCCACGGCGCGATATTGCGACACCCCGTCCGAGCGGCGGCGGCCGCTTTTCCGTAACGTCTCAACCATGAGTTTGGTTGCCGGAGGCCGTGTCAGGGTGGGTGCGCGGAATGTCGCATTGGGCGTGACGCTCGGTGCGCTACTGCTCTCCGGTTGCGCCCGCTTCGACGATCGGGCCTCGAGCCCGTTCACCACCGAACCGACCTGGCAGGACGCCGAGCCCAACAGCAGCACGCCGAAGGCCCCGGCCACCAATGCCAAACGGCCGGATCTGCCGTGCGTGGATCCCGATATCGCGGTGGTGGTTTCGTGCCTGGACACCACGGCCGGACTGGTCGCGCTGCCCGACGGCGGGAGCGCGCTGGTGGCCGAGCGGATGACGGGGCGGATCCTGAAGGTCGTCGCCACCGACGAGGGTGAGCCGCCCGCGCCGATCGAGGTCGCCAAGCTCGATGTGGACCCGGCCGGGGACGGCGGGATCACCGGGCTCGCGCTCTCCCCCACCTTCAGCGAGGACGGGCTGATCTACGCCTACATCACCACCGCGAGCGACAACCGGGTGGTGCGCATCTCCACCGACGGCGGCGAGCCCAAGCCGATCCTGACCGGAATCCCCAAGGGCGTCAACGGCAATCGCGGGTCGATCGACTTCCTGCGCAATCGCATGTTGATCCTCACCGGCGACGCGGGCAATCCGGCGCTGGCGGGCGACACCAGCTCGATGGCCGGCAAGCTGCTCAGCATCGACTCGCCCGCACCCGGTGCATCGGCTGACGTGGTGGTGTCCGGGATCGGCGTGGCGGGCGGGGTGTGCACCGACGGCAAGGATTCCATCTGGTTCACCGACCGCACCGCGACCGAGGACCGGCTGCAACGCGTCGGTCCCGACGGGGTCGCGGTGAAGGCGTGGTCGTGGCCCGATCACCCGGGTGTCGCGGGGTGTGCGGCCGCGACCGACGGGGTGGCCATTTCCCTCACCAATCAGAAGGGTCTGGCCCTCGCCACCGCCGACAAGGACACCCACGCCGTGACGGCCACGCCGTCGGTGCTGGCGCAGGACAAGTACGGCCGCCTCGACGGCGCGGCGCTCGGCGGCGACGGCAATATCTGGGTCGGCACCGTCAACAAGCCCGACGGCAACCCCAACCAGTACGACGACCGCGTCGTGCGGATCCCGCCGCCGGCCGCGGGCGGCGGCGGCGAACGCTCGTAGCCCGGACCGACTCGCGGCGCACAGTGAAAGCTGTGCGCCGCGGTTGTTTCAAGGCCGAGAGGGTCAGCCGACCGGCATCTGGAGTTCGATGATCCACTCGTCGGAGGCCGGATCGCCGGGGGCCTCGAGGTAGACCTCGCGAATCGGAGCGTTGGGCTTGTACCCGTTTTCGTCGGCCCAGCGCCCCATGGCCTCGAAGGACACGCACAGCTCCGCCAGCTTCCCGCGGTGGGCCAGCGTGGCGGCCTTGGGCACCTCCGGCAGCAGGAGCAGATCGAACGGGGCGCCGGGGGCGGCGGTGCCCGCGACCTGATGCGCGACGTGCACGCGCAGACCCTCGTCCAGCTCTTCGTAATACACGATCGGAGCACCGGTGATGGTGAGCCCGGACTCCGGAATCGCCTTCGCCATGCGGGCATACAGCTGCTCGATGATCGGCCCGACCGCGGCCTCTCCGGATTCGGCCGCGACACCGGTCATTTCGGCGACCAGCGTGGCGGACAGGGGTTTCACGACGATTTCCTGCTCGGACATGACGCCCTCACTTTCGATACGCAGGAGCCTCGCCTCGACGGACGCGAGTCGCGCGGAATCCGCGGCCACCTGAGTGGCCAACTGGGCGCGGCGCAGCTGCAGCATTCCCTGCAGCCGTTCCACCGACAGTTGCCCGTCGAGCATCTCGGCCACCTGATTCAAGGTGAATCCGAGATCCTTCAACGCGACGATGCGGTTGAGCCGCGCGAGCTGTTCGGCCGAATACGACCGGTAGCCGGTACAGGGATCAACCTCGAACGGCCGCAGCAGTCCGATCTCGTCGTAGTGGCGCAGCATCCGCACGGACACCGACCCGAACCTGGCGAAGTCTCCAATACTGAACATGACTCCTCCAGGCTCGGGCCTCACACGGTGTGAGGGTCAAGCCCATGATTGCTCAAAGCTCGGGGCGCGCGGCTGGTGCCGAGCGCCTCGATTCGAGAATGTGGTGGGCGGGGTGGACTCAGCGTAGGCAGGCCGGACCTAATGGGGGCGGAAACGACTGTGGCGCACGGTGATCACCGTGCGCCACAGGATGTTTCGAGGAGTTCGGCTAGCCCTCCACGCCGCAGGCGGCGAGGACGAGTTCGCGGACGCGGGCGGCGTCGGCCTGGCCGCGGGTGGCCTTCATGACGTCGCCGACGACCTTGCCGGCGGCCTGGATCTTGCCGGAGCGGATCTTCTCGGCGATGTCGGGGTTGGCGGCGAGGGCCTTCTCGACCTCGGACTGCAGGGCCGAGTCGTCGGAGACCATGCCGAGGCCCTTGGCTTCGACGATCTGGGCGGGCTCGCCCTCACCGGCGAGGACGAAGTCGACGACCTGCTTGGCGACCTTGTTGTTGATGGTCTTGGCCTCGACCAGGCCCGCCACCTCGGCGACCTGCTTCGGGGTGATGGGGAGGTCCTCGAGGGAAACCTCACGCTCCTTGGCCTTTTCGGTCAGGTAGGCGACCCACCAGGAACGGGCGGCGTCGACCGAGGAACCCGCGTCGACCGTGGCGATGATCAGGTCCAGCGCACCCGCATTGACCAGGTCGCGGAAGACCTCGTCGGACAGGCCCCAGTCGGACTGGATGCGGGCGCGGCGCAGCCACGGGTATTCGGGGATGGTGCCGCGCAGTTCCTCGACCCAGGCGGCGTCGGGCGCGATGGGCTCGAGGTCCGGCTCCGGGAAGTAGCGGTAGTCCTCGGCGGTCTCCTTGACGCGACCCGACGAGGTGGTGCCGTCGGTCTCGTGGAAGTGGCGGGTCTCCATCAGGATCGAGCCGCCCGAGGACAGCACCACGGCCTGCCGGCGCATCTCGAAGCGCACCGCGACCTCGACGCTCTTGAGCGAGTTCACGTTCTTGGTCTCGGTGCGGGTGCCGAACTCCTTGGCGCCCTTGGGCATCAGCGACACGTTGACGTCGCAGCGCATCGAGCCCTGCTCCATCTTCACGTCGGAGACGTCGAGCGACTTGAGCACCTCGCGCAGCGCGGTCACGTACGCGCGGGCCACCTCGGGAGCGCGCTCGCCCGCACCTTCGATGGGCTTGGTGACGATCTCGATGAGCGGCACGCCCGCGCGGTTGTAGTCGAGCAGCGAGTGCGAGGCGCCGTGGATGCGACCGGTGGCTCCACCGACGTGCAGCGACTTGCCGGTGTCCTCCTCCATGTGGGCGCGCTCGATGTCGACGCGGAAGACCGTGCCGTCATCGAGCACCACATCCAGGTGGCCGTTCGCGGCGATGGGCTCGTCGTACTGGCTGATCTGGTAGTTCTTCGGCTGGTCCGGGTAGAAGTAGTTCTTCCGGGCGAACCGGCCCCACGGGGTGATGGAGCAGTTCAGCGCCAGCCCGATGCGGATCGCGGCCTCGACGGCCTTCTCGTTCACCACCGGCAGCGAGCCCGGCAGGCCCAGGCAGACCGGGCACACCTGGGTGTTGGGCTCGGCGCCGAATTCGGTCGGGCAGCCGCAGAACATCTTGGTCGCGGTGCCCAGCTCGACGTGTACCTCCATGCCGAGCACCGGGTCGTACCGGTCGATGACATCGGAGTAGTCCATCAAGTCCACGGTCGCTGCGCTCATGCGCTCCATCCTATTTACTCGCTCCTCAGTCGATGGCGATGGCCTCCACGATGGGCAGCCGGGCCGCGCGCAGCGCCGGTGGAATGGCTCCGAGCAGGGACAGTCCGAGCGCGAGGACCGCGTTGGCCACCAGCAGCGGGCTGGGGTGATAGGCGATGTCCATGGCGATGGCATGCCCGAGCGCGAAGGTGCCCAGGTAGTGCACGGCCGACCCGATCCCGAGTCCCAGTGCGGCGCCGGTCACTCCGATGCCGGCGGCCTCGGTGAGCACGGTCCGCAGCAGGAAGCGGCGGCTGGTGCCCATGGCTCGCAGCACTCCGAGTTCGCGGCGGCGGTCCAGCACCGACAGCATCAGGGTGTTGAGCAGTGCGACGGCCGACACCAGCACCACGATCCAGAGGATGGCGGAGCTGATCGAGGTGCCCTGCCGGACGCTGGTCGAAATCGCGGTCACGGCATCGCGTCCGGTGCTGACGTGAATGTCGGCGGGGACGGCGGCGCGAATGGCCGCCATCACCGCGGCATGATCGGCGCCGGGCGCGAATTGGATGCCGAGGATGGTTTCGCCGGGCCGCTCGTACCACTGGCGCATGATGTCGAGATCGAGCATGACCACACCCGCGATGGCCGAGAAGTACGGCACGACCTGCAGCACCGCCACGTGGTGTTCCCCGGTCGGGGTCGGCAGGGTCAGGTCCGAGCCCTCGTGCACGCCCAGCGTGCGCGCCACGTCACGGGAGATGACGACGCCCTCGCCCGTCGCCATGCGCGCCCGATCGGCCTGGCTCACGCTGTCCAGCGACGCGGTGCCCGCGAGCCCGTTCTCGAACGCCTGCAGCATGACCCGCCCCTGGCCCAGGGTCGAGAAGGCCATCTGGGCCGACCCGACAGCGCCGACACCGGGGATCGCGCTGAGCTTCTCCTTCAGATCCGCGGGTAGCGCCGGACCGGTGGGGAACTGCTCCATGGCGGTCGGGCTGACGAACACGTCGGTGCGGGCCAGACCCTCGAAGCTGTCGGTGGCGGCGGACACCATATTCCGGCTGGCATTGCCGATGGCCACGATGGCGGTCACGCCGATCATGACCGTCATGACGGTGGCCCACACCCGGCGCGGGGCCCGTTCGATGGTCGTCGCGCCGAGTGCGCCGGGCGCACCGAACAGCCGGGCCACCGCGGCGACCGCGCGCACGATGGGATCGGTTGCGGCGAAACACAACAGGACCGAACCGGCGATGGCCGTCGAGATCGAGACGATGGAGACCCGCCCCAGATCGGCCTTGGCGATGATCGCGGCGCCGACCACCGTGATCAGCCCCAGCGCCCCCGCCGCCCAGCGCAGCCACGGCTTCACGACATCGGCCGCGCCGACGCCGATCGGGGCCAGCGCCTCGATGGGGGCGACCTTGTACACCTGCCGCGCGGCGATCGACGCCGCCAGCACGCTGGCCAGCACGCAGGCCAGGATCGCCACCGGGATGGCGTAGCCGGGCACCTCGTACTCGGTGCGAGATTCGACCGAGTTGACGATCGCGGCGGGCAGCTGGCGAATCGCGCTGCGGCCCATGCCGATTCCGAGAATCGACCCGATGATGCCGCCGAGCAGGCCGAGCAGTGCGGCCTCGACGATCAGATCGCGCACCATGGGTGCGCGCTTGCCGCCCATGGCCCGCAGCAGCGACAGCGTCGGACGCCGTTGCGCCACCGCCATGCTCATGGCGTTGTAGATGAGGAACGCGGACACGATGAGCGCCGCGGCCGAGGAGGCCAGCGTGGAGTACCGCACCAGCATGACCGCGCCGCTGGCCTGCGCGGTCCGCAACTGCGGATCGGCGACCACGGCCCGGCCCGCCACCGCCTTGGTGAGATCCGAACGCAGTTGGTCCACATCGGCATTCGGTGCGGCGATGATCTGCACCGAATCCAGGCGGCCGGCCCGGTCGGTGATCTTCTGGGCGATCGGCAGTAGCGCGATGGCGATGTGACCGCCGTTCAGCTTGGCGGCGGTGGCGTCGTCGATGACGCCCGCGACGGTCGCTGTCACGGTGCCGAGCTGGAACTTGTCCCCCTCCCGATGCCCCATGGCGGACCCGACGAGCACGCCGTTGGACACTGTGAGCAGCTTGGCCGCTTGATCTTTCAGCGTCCCGCCGATATCGCTGCCCAGCTGGGTCACGGTCTGGTCCGCGCCGATCAGCAATGCCCGATTGTCATCGGCTCCGATCGCCTGCCGCAGCATGGGCACCGCCGTGCCGACGCCCGCGACGGCCCGGATGTCCTGCAGCAGAGACTGATCGAAGCCCGCGTCGGTGACGCCGCTGATCTCCAGCGCGGCCTTGCCGCCGAGGCTGTGGGTGAGCTTGTCCACCGATCCGGTGATCGATCCGGAGATGCTGAACACCGACACCAGCAGACTCGCCGAGACGGCCATGACCAGCATCGACATGATCGTGCGGCTCCGGTGCGCGAGCAGCTCACCGATATTGAACAGCCGCAGTCGATCCCATACCGCTCCGATCACGCGCGCACCGCCCCGGCGTCGTCGGCGCTCTCGGAGTTCGCCGCGTCCTCGGAGTCCTGTTCGGGCACCGATTCGCTGAGTTCGGCCGGGACGGTGCGGATCCGACCGTCGTCGGCGCGCTCCACCCGATCGATGGAACCGATCTGCCCGTCACGCAGGTTGATCACCCGGTCGCAGTAGCGCACCGCGCCCATGTCGTGGGTGACCATGACCACCGAGTTGCCCTGCTCGGTGATGTCGGCGAGCAGCTGCAGGATCGAGGCGCCGGTCTTGGAATCCAGGTTGCCGGTGGGCTCGTCGGCCAGAATCAGCGGTGGATCCATGATCAGCGCGCGGGCCACCGCCACGCGCTGCATCTGACCGCCGGACAGCTCGGCGGGCCGGTGTTCGGCGCGCTGCCCGAGCCCGACCAGCTCCAGCAGCTCCAGTGCGCGCGGCTTGGCCTTCTTCAATCCGGTGCCGTCCAGCAGCCGCGGGATGGCCACGTTCTCCCAGGCGGTCAGCGTGGGGAGCAGGTTGAAGAACTGGAAGACGAAACCGACCTGGTGCCTGCGGAATTCGGATTGGCGGTCGTCGTCCAGATCACCGATCTCCTTGTCCTGGAATCGAATCGACCCCGAATCCGGGGAATCCAAGGCGCCGAGCAGATGCAGCAGCGTGCTCTTGCCCGAACCGGAGGGCCCCACGATGGCGGTGAACTCCCCCGCCTCGATGCGCAGGCTGATCCCGTCCAGGGCGCGCACGGTCTGTTCGCCCACCCGATATTGCTTGGTGACGTCGGTCAATTCCAGCATGGTCTGTTCCCCTCTAGATCGATGCCAGCCGGTACGAGTCAGCTGGCCATCGCTCGCGCCCGCGGATGGCGCGGATACAGTTGATCGGTGTCGTAGGTGTCGAGGACGGCGCGTAGCGCGGGTTGTTCGGTGGCGAGTTCCTGCCAGACCTGCTGCACCGATTTGCCCTGTGCCAGTGCGTCTTCCAGTTTGACGTTGAGGTGGTTCTCCCAGCGATTGCGGAGCGCGAGCAGCACTCCGGTCACCCCGCCGAACAGCTCTTCCAGACCCGGGAGATTGTCGAAAAGCTTGGGGTCGGCGGGATTCAGTTCAAAGTCACTGCGGGCCGCCCGATCGAGGACGGCGTGCAGGATGTCGGTGCGAGCGTGAAAATCGGCCCAGGACATTGGCCCCAACCTTTCGTTGGATTCAACTTCGGTGTGGCTGCGCCCTGTCTCGTGGCGAGCGCTTGTGCCGTTGTCCCAAACCTACGATCGCCCCGATAGCCCTGTCTTCGTGCCGCGGACGCGACTTGGCCTCCTACTCCGGTAGGAGACGAGCCCCTGCCGTCGAACGATGTACGCCGTCATATTCGACGGATAGCCTTGCAGAATGAACGTGACCGGCGCCACCCCTGAAACGATCGGGCAGGTGCGACAGGAGTTACGGGAGTGGCTGTCGGAGTCCGGTGTCCGGGCCCGCCGATTCGCGCGGGATCCGCTCGCGGAATTGCGGCGCTGGGTGGACAGCAGCGGGTTCGACTATCCCGTGTCGATGGTCGTGCTGGTCGATCTGATGATGTTCGCCATCGGGACGATCGCCTACGCCGAGCGCGTGGCCGCCGGGTATTTCCCGGGCGGTCTGCCGCTGGCCGCGCTGCTCATCATCATCATGACCGGGCCGCCCTGCGTGATCTTCGACTTCCCACCGCGTCCGGTGCTGCTCGCGACGCTGGCCATGGTGGCGGTCGCGCTGTTCCTGATCCAGCCCGTGCCGTTGGATGTCGCGCCGCTGGTCCTGATCGTCATCACCGGTGAGATCGCGGCCATCACCCGCGCCGCGGTCGGCACGGCCGTCGGTCTGGCCATGTTCGCCGAGCTCGTTTTCTTCGGATCCATCGGGCACGTCGACGGCCTGGCGTTCACCTGGTTCTCGTTGGGCATCCTGTTCGGCTGGTTCACCGGCCAACTGCTCAACTATCAGCGCCGCTACCTGTACCAGGAACGCGACTACCAGCACATCCGCGCGCTGCAAGCGGCGGGCGAGGAGCGTCGGCGCATCGCACGCGAGGTGCACGACGTCATCGCGCATTCGTTGAGCGTCACCCTGCTGCACGTGACCGCCGCCCGGCATGCCCTGCAGACCGACCGTGATGTGGACGAGGCGGTCGACGCGCTCGCCGATGCCGAGCGGCTCGGCCGGCAGGCCATGGCCGACATCCGCCGCACGGTCGGCCTGCTCGACGGCCATCCGGCGTCACTGCGACCCGAACCTGGGCTGGACGATATCCAGGATCTGGTATCGGATTTCGTGCGTGCGGGCATGACGATCGATTTCCGCACGACGGGCGATCCCGCGCAGGTCTCGGCCGGTCTGGGCCTGGCCGTATACCGAATCTGCCAGGAGTCGCTCGCCAATATCGCCAAACACGCTCCCGGCGCGCAGGCACAAGTGCGAATCATGTTGCACGCCAGGCATATCGATCTGACGGTGACCAATACGCTGCCGACCGGCGCGGTCGCGCGGCCCGGACGCGGCATGGGCATCTCGGGCATGCGCCAGCGGCTCGCGGTACTCGGCGGCACGCTCACCGCCGGCGTCGAGGACGACGGCTGGCTGGTGCGCGCCAGGATTCCGACGACCGGTCAGCTCCCCTGCATCGCGGCGGCCGAGCATGGCCTGCGCAGCGTGCTGAGCTCCATGACCAATAGACCCCAGGAGGGTGTGTGACCGACCGCGCGGACGACGAGCTGATCAGTGTCCTCGTCGTCGACGATCAGGAGCTGGTGCGCGGCGGCCTGCGCCGAATCCTGCGCCGCCGCGACGGTTTCGCGGTGAGCGAGTGCGCCGACGGCGACGAGGTGCCCGCCGCGGTCGCCTCGAACCAGCCGGACGTGGTCCTGATGGACCTGCGCATGAAACGGATCGGCGGCATCGAGGCGACCCGCACCCTGCGCACCGTCGCCGACACCCCACCGGTCCTGGTGCTCACCACTTTCGACGACGACCAGTTGCTGTCCGGCGCGCTGCGGGCGGGCGCGGCCGGATTCATTCTCAAGGACTCCCCCGCCGAGGATCTGATCCGCGCGGTGCGCACGGTGGCCACCGGCGGCTCGTGGCTGGACCCGACCGTTACTCCGCGTGTCCTCACGACCTACCGATCGGCGCGTCCCACGCCGCCGACCACCGGCAATCGCCTGTCCGAGCTGACCGTTCGCGAGCTCGAGGTGCTCGAACTCATCGGCCGCGGACGGCTCAACGCTGAGATCGCGGCCACATTGGGCATCTCGGAGGTAACGGTGAAGAGCCATGTGGGACATATCTTCGGGAAGCTTGGGTTACGCGACCGCGCGGCGGCCATCGTCTTTGCGTTTGACCACGGCGTAGTGGCACCGGGAGAATCCACCCCTTAGAGGGGTGGGTCGCGGGTCCTCGTCTGCTTCCCTCCCGAGAGTTGGAGGTTTGACGGGGTGGATGCACCGCCATCGCGGGCCGGAAGCAGGTTCGGGCCGTACGAGTTGCGCTCGCTGCTGGGCAGGGGCGGCATGGGAGAGGTCTACGAGGCCTACGACACCTCCAAGGATCGGGTCGTCGCACTCAAACTGCTGCCGGAAGAGCTCGCGAAAGATCCCGCCTACCAGGAACGTTTCCGCCGCGAATCGCAGGCGGCGGCGCGACTGGCGGAACCGCACATCATCCCCATCCACGACTGGGGCGAGATCGACGGTGTGCTCTACATCGATATGCGGCTGGTGCGCGGGGAGGATCTGCGCTCGCTGCTGGACCGCTTGGGTCCGCTGCCGCCGCTGCGGGTCATGGGGATCATCGAGCAGGTCGCGGCCGCGCTGGACGCGGCCCACTACTCGGGTCTGGTGCACCGCGACGTCAAACCCGCGAACATCCTTGTCACTGATGCGGATTTCGCATATCTCGCCGATTTCGGCATCGCGCGCGCCGAGGGCGACTCGACGATCACCATGACCGGCACGGCCATCGGCTCCTACGCCTACATGGCCCCCGAGCGTTTCGACGCCGGACCGGTCTCCGGGCGCGCCGACATCTACTCGCTGGGCTGCGTGTTGCACGAATGCCTGACCGGTGACAAGCCGTTCCCGACGCAGAACATGAGCGGGCTGGTGCGCGCGCACCTGTCGGAGCCGCCGCCGCTGACGAGCATGCTGCGCGCCGGAATTCCGCCGCAGCTGGACGGGGTGGTGGCGAAGGCGTTGGCGAAGGATCCCAACGCCCGCTTCTTCACCGCGGGTGAATTCGCCCGTGCCGCACGGATGGCGCTCGCGGGCGGGCAGGCCGCGCCGCCGCCGGGCATGCCGCCGCGGCCCGGCCGGACCGTGCCGCCCGGTCCGCCCGTGGGTGCGCCGACCACGGTCATGTCGCCCGCGCAGCAGCCGTTCGGGCCGCCGACGACGGTTCTTCCGGGTGGGACGCCGGCCGCACCGCCCAGCAATGAACCGACCGCTCGGAACTCCGATCCGACCGTGCGGCAACCGAATCCACAGCTGGTGACGCCCACCGGCTCGATCCCGGCCTACATCACCGGAGCCTTCCCGGTCGCCGAGGAACCCTCCGGCGACCTCCCGGTCATCCGTCCCTCGGACCCGACCCGGGTGCGGGTCAGCGACTTCCACTACACCCCGCTTCCCGCCGACGCGCAGGAGCGCGCGGTGTGGGGGCACGCGCAGGCACAGCAGCAGGACTTCCCGTACGCGCCCGCCCCCGACGATTCGCTGTATCCGACCTCGGAGCACGCGGTCGTCTACGACGATCCGCCGCGTTCGCGCCAGCGCCGGCGCAAGTCGGTGGCGCTGCCGGTGGCGATCGGCGTGCTGGTGATCGCGGCGGCCGCCATCGCCGGTGCGGTGGGCTGGCAAGTCCTCGACCGCTCCGGCAACGAAACACCCATAACGACGGCGGCACAGGGTGTTCCGGGTACCACCACGTCGCGTTCGCAATCGGCGAACCCGACGGTAACCACCACGGCTCCCACTACGGTGCAACTGCCGGCGGGTTCGACGCCGTGTCCACAGGTGTATGCGGCGCTCGGCGGATTCGCCAATTCCGCGATCGGAAACTCGGGAACGAGTTGTCCTTTCGCGGAAGAGGTTCGCCGGGCCTATGCCGACGCGACTTCTGGTCGGCCGGGTTCGGAAGTTAGTGTGGTGGCAGTGAGTCCGGTGACCGGCCGGTCTTACACGATGAACTGCACGGCCGCAGGCAAATTGGTGACCTGCGCCGGCGGCGATAAAGCGGTGGTGTATGTCTACTGATCCAACTCCGGCCTGTCGCAGAGGGTTTGCGCGCGGGCTGGCCTTGGCGGCTGCCCTGGCCGTCTCCGTGTGTGGTGCCAATCTCGCTGCCGGACACCATGCTTCGTCACAGGCCGACGAGATCAAGCCTGTCGGCGACAGCTCGACGCTGCCGACCCCGAGCCCGATCGCGGCGGGGTTGCCCCAGATCTTCGCGCTGCCGAAATCCGTTGAGTTCGCCGCGGATTTCACCGATCTGCAGAACACCTTGGACGGCCGCGTCGGCCTCGCCGTCATGCCCGTCGGCGGCGGCGACATGGTGCAGCTGGGCGATTGGAAGGACGGCATCGCCTGGTCCACCATCAAGGTGCCACTGGCCCTGGCCGCGCTGCGCCACGATCCCCAGGGCATGCGCTCCACCGCCGAGGCCGCCATCACCTACTCCGACAACGATGCGGCACAGGAGCTCTGGATCTCCCTGGGCAATGGCAGCCAGGCCGCCGACGCGGTCGAGGCGGTGCTGCGCGAGGCCGGAGACGTCACCACCGATGTCGCCGCGCGCCACACCAAACTGGCCGCCCTGGAATCGGATGATCTGCTCGCCTTCGGTGCGACCGAATGGTCACTGGCCGACCAGGTGCATTTCGCCTCCCGGCTGCCGTGTCTGCCGCGCGCCAATTCCGTGGTCTCGCTCATGAGTGAGATCACGCCCAGCCAGAGCTGGGGTCTGGGCCGGTTGATCGGCGCGGAATTCAAGGGCGGCTGGGGTCCCGACGACGACACCGGCAAGTACACCGTGCGCCAATTCGGTCTGATCCCAACGCTGAACGGCCCGATCGCGGTGGCGTTGGCCGCCGAGCCCAACTCGGGCAGCTTCGACGACGCCACCGACATGATGGACAAGCTGGCGCTGCTGGTCGGCGACCATCTGCCCGACCTACGCGGCGGGCTCTGCTCCCATTGAGATTCGGGGTGTGACCAGCCAAAACACCCGGCGCACACCCCGAATCGGGCACATCCCCGCGAAAATCGCCCATACCCACCGCATTTGACCCCCGCTGCCGCCACCCACAACAATCCTTGCGATTGACGGGTGTTGGTGTGTCCGCTAGGAACAGGGAACGCACCGGGCGCCCGGAGCAGATGGAGGTTGTCAGGGTGAAAGCTCGGTTCGCGCGGGGATGTGGCGCGCTGGCCCTGCTGGTGGGCGTTCTGACCGGATGCACCAGCAAGCCGGTTCTGGTGCCGGACAAGACAACCGTGAACGCGGCCGCGCCGACACCGACGATCCCCGCCACCGTGATGTCGCTACCCGGCACGCTGGCCTGGGATTTCGTCAATACCCTGGAGCCGACGCTGCCCGGCAAGGTGGGCCTGGCGCTGCTGCCCGTCGGCGGTGACAAGGTGGTGGCGATCGGGGACTGGAGCTCGGGCCCGGGCTGGTCGACCATGAAGGTCCCGCTCACCCTGGCGGCGCTGCGCAAGAGTTCCGGCAATCAGGTGGCGGCGGTGAATGCCATCGAATACTCCGACAACTCCGCGGCCGACACGCTCTGGCAGTCCCTGGGCAGCCCCGAGGTCGCCGCACAGACCGTCCAGGACGTGCTACGCGAGGGCGGCGACCCCGACACCACCGTGCCCGCCGCCCGCACCCGGGCCGATTACTCCGCCTTCGGCCAGGCCGACTGGTCGCTGTCCGATCAGCTGAAATTCACCGCCAAACTGCCCTGCCTGCCGCAGTCCGACGCCGTCACCTCGCTGATGGGCAAGATCAGTTCCACTCAACGCTGGGGCCTGGGCACCCTCGAGGGCGCGGTCTTCAAGGGCGGCTGGGGCCCCGACCCCAGCGGCAACTACCTGGTCCGTCAGCTCGGCCTGATCCCGGTCGACGGCGGTCAGATCGCCATCGTCATTGCCACCCAGCCCAATTCCGGCTCCTTCGACGACGGCACCGCCATACTCGGCAAGATCGCCAACCTCATCTCCGAACACCTCGACGAGTTGAAGGGCGGCACCTGCCCGACCGGCAAGTGACTCGTAACCTGCGGTTCACGGGGGCGGGGCCCACCGATGACCGATCTCAGGGCAAGATGGGGGCCATGCGCATCGGAGTCTTGACCGGAGGCGGAGACTGCCCAGGCCTGAATGCCGTGATCCGTGCTGTCGTTCGTACCGCGAACGGCCGCTGGGGGGATGCGATCGTCGGCTTCCAGGACGGCTGGCGCGGGCTACTGGAGGATCGCAAGATCCAGATCCTCAACAATGACCGCACCGACCGCCTGCTCACCAAGGGCGGCACCATTCTCGGCACCGCGCGCACCAATCCGGATGTGCTGCGCGCCGGACTCCCCCGCATCAAGCAGACCCTCGACGACAACGGCATCGACGCGCTCATCCCTATCGGCGGCGAGGGCACGCTGACCGCGGCCTCCTGGCTGGCCGACGAGGGCGTGCCCGTGGTGGGCGTGCCCAAGACCATCGACAACGACATCGACTGCACCGATACCACCTTCGGCCACGACACCGCGGTCTCCATCGCCACCGAGGCCATCGACCGGCTGCACACCACCGCCGAATCGCATCAGCGCGTCATGCTGGTCGAGGTCATGGGCCGGCATGCGGGCTGGATCGCCATCAACTCCGGCATCGCCTCCGGCGCGCACCTGACCCTGGTGCCCGAGGTGCCGTTCGATCTGGACGAGCTCTGCGCCATGGTGAAACGCCGCTTCCAGCGCGGTGATTCGCACTTCATCTGCGTGGTCGCCGAGGGCGCGCAACCCGACCCCAAGTCCATGTCCCTGCGCGACGGCGGCATCGACGAATTCGGGCATGTCCGATTCACCGGTGTGGCACAGCAATTGGCCCCGGAGATCGAACGCCGCATCGGCAAGGAAGTTCGCGTCACCGTGCTGGGCCACGTCCAGCGCGGCGGCACCCCGACGCCTTACGACCGAGTACTGGCCACCCGCTTCGGCGTCCACGCCGCGGAGGCGGTACACGCCGGGCAGTTCGGTCAGATGGTTTCCCTGCACGGCAACGACATCGAACTGGTCCCGCTGTCGGAAGCCACCAAGCAGCTCAAGCTGGTTCCGGCGGACCGTTACCGCGAAGCCGCCGCGTTCTTCGGCTGAGCGAGTCGCCCCAGGCGAATCGCCCACCCGATTCCGGCCACACCGAGCGCCCCGACCACCCAGGATGTCCAGATCGGGGCGCCGTAGTGAATGACCAGGCCCGCCACTCCGAACGAGTGTCCCCAGAGCATTTCGGTGATCCCCGAGCCGAAGCCCTGAATGGTCAGGATGGCCCCGACCGTCCACCACAATCGTTCGCTGTCCTTGATTTTCACCGCGGCCTCCCGTTCCCGGTCATGCGTCCTGTCCTACGGAAGCAGTCTCCGGCGCGGGAGGCCGTCGGCGCATCGGCCTGAAGTCGACGCCGTCGCAGCCGCTTTCGAGGCCCGGGGATGACACCGGGTCATCCTCGATGGCGATGCCCCGTCAGTCCTCGCGGTGCTGAGCGTAGTGGCGAGCCGCGCGGGCGCGATTGCCGCAGGCGACCGAGCACCATTCCTGGCGGGGATGGGATTTCAGGAAGTAGCGCACGCAGCGGGGCGCGGGGCAGACGCGGATCTGCGATGCCACCGGACCGGTGAAGAACTCGATGGTGGCGTCGGCCAGGCCGGCCATGACGGTGTCGAGGTCGTCGGCGGTCAGCAGCCGCTCGTCCGCGCGGGGTCCGTTGCGGCCCCAGCCGAGCAGGCGCTGGGAGGGGGCGGTGGCGTTGTTGATGGCGGCCAGGGCCTCGGGGAAGGGCGGCAGCACGGCCGCGTCGGCGGAGCTGGGCGGCTGGGGTGCAACGTATTCGGCGAACAGCGAGCGGACGTTCTGGCGCAGGTCCACCAGGGCGGTGCGATCGGCCTCGCTCGGCAGGTAGTCATCGAGATCCAGATAGACGCGAAGGTGTGCGGCATTGGCCCGCAACCAGTCCCGCGTCGACTCGGGGGTGGCGAACGCGTCGGTCAGGCCACGGCTGGTGGCGCGGATGGTGTTCGCCAATCGGAGAGCCAAGGGATCGACCATGCCCCAGATTCTAACGGGTATTGCGCTTCTTAGCCATGATGTTCTAACGTCAAGACACATGATCTTCCGTTAGAAAGTTGAGAGAGATGATCACTCCGATCGAGACCGACCCCCTGTTGGACGAGGTGCGCAAGCGCATGGGCCGGGTGCCGAACATGACCAAGGTGATGGCCAACGCGCCCGTGGTACTGGAGGGTTACCTCGGGCTGTCCGGCGCGCTGAAGAAGGGCACGCTGCCGGCCGCCACCTCCGAGCGGATCGCGCTCACCGTCGGCGCGGCCAACGACTGCGGCTACTGCGTCGCGGCGCACACCTTCACCGGCAAGCGGGTCGCCAAGCTCAGTGACGCCGAGGTGGAGGCCGCCAAGGCGGGCACCTCCGAGGACGCGAAAGAGGCGGCCGCCGTGGCCTTCGCCCGCGAGCTGACCGAATCCCGCGGCAAGGCCGACCCGGCCGAGGCGCTGGCCGCCGGCTGGACCGAGGAGCAGGTCCTCGAAATCGTGGCGCTGGTCGCGCTGCAGACCCTCACCAACTACGTCAACAAGGTCGGTGAGACCGAGAACGACTGGCCCGCCGCGTAGTCCACCGCCCCGAAACAGCCCTTTGAACTCGAAGAAGGTACGTCATCATGTACGCAGTCCAGACCGCTTCCCCGCTGCGCCCGAACGCCGGCGTCCAGGTCCTGAACAGCCTGCTGCACAACGGCATCGCCGTCCGCGCGGTGGCGCTGGCCCTGGCCACCATCGTCCTGATCGCCCTGCGCCACCCGACCTGGGTGCCCTACTCGGTGAGCCTGTACGCCATCTGGAACGCCGCCGCCGTCACCCTGAATTCGGTGCGCGCCGCGCGTGCCGCCCGCACGGCCTGACGAACGCCCCGGAGTGATCACCGGACCGTAGTTTTCCACGGAATTGCACCCACAGACCGGCAGGTTCTACTGTGAGGACACGAAGGCATCCGTTAGAAAGCTGAAGGTCCCGTGGTCGCTCCGAGCGCATCGGCACCGATCTCCGAGAACCTCGAGTTCGAAGAGTTCGAAAGGGATTGCGCGACAACCGGGACCACCGGCCGATTCCCCGCACTGCGCAGCCTGATCCGGAACTGGACGGTCCTGCGCGCGGTCGCCCCGGCCGCGGCGACCGTCGTGCTCATCGCCATCCATCACTCCCCCTGGGTGCCCTTCGCTATCAGCGCGTACGCCATCTCCAACGCCGCCGCGATCACCCTCGGCTCCGCGCGGTCCGCCCGCGCGGCCTGAACCTCAGTAGTCGAACTGTCCCTCGGCGAGGGCGTCGGTGAAGCGATCCCAGACCGCCGGCGCGAAGACCAGCGCCGGGCCACCCGGGTTCTTGCTGTCCCTGACTCCGACACCGCCGGATAGGAAGGCGACTTCCACGCACTCCTTCGCGCCGGTGCTGCGAACGCTCTTGAACCACCGGACGCCGGGATCGACGGTCACGTCGCGTACTCCTTAGCTGCCCTCCGGAGGAGGTCTCTGCTGGTCGTCTCGTCCAGCGCGGCGCGCTGAATCGCTTGGTATGCCTCGCGGTACCGGTCGACCGCGGCCTGCTTCTCGAGATAGAGGTCGCCGAGGAAGTTCTCCAGGTAGACGACCGTGGGTTCGACGGGCCGGTTGCCGGCGTCCCGGCCGAATTCCAGGATCACGAACGGGCCGACGGTGTGACCGATCGGCACGCCCGCCGCAAAGGGTAGTACACGCACAGCGATCGTCGGGAGAGTCGACAGGTCCGCGAGGCGCCGCAGTTGCGCGGCCATCACGCGCGGTCCGCCGACAACGCGACGTAATGCGGTTTCGTGCACCACGACATCGAAGGAGGCGGGACTTCGCTTGCGCGTCAAGAGGCTTTGACGACGCATCTTCAACTGCACTCTGCGGTCCAGTTGGTCGCTTGCAGCATCCGGCCAGTAATCGTTGATCAACACCCGGGCGTAATCGGCGGTCTGCAGCAGGCCCGGAATGATCTCCGGCTGGTAGGAGATGAGGGCGCGGGCCGAAGCCTCCAGGCCCACATACACATTGAAACCCTCGGGGATCAGATCGTCGTATTCGTGCCACCAGGACTTGACGCTGGCTTGTTGCGCGAGACCGCTCAGGGCGGAGCTGAACTCGTCGTCGAAGTCGTAGATGCGGCACAGTTCCCGGACGTCGAGCACCCGGATCTTCTCCGCGTTGCCGGTTTCGAGTCGCTGCAGCTTGGACTCGCTCCACTCCATCAGCGCCGCGGCCTCGGCAATCGTCATATTGCACTGCATCCGGCCTTCGCGCAGATATCGCCCCAGCTGACGACGCGGCAAAGTCGAATCATGCTCGGACATCGAATCCTCCCCCACGAAGGCTGTTTTCGGTCACTGCGAATGATGCTCCCACGCGATATGAATGCTGACCTGGAGCTTTCGGAAAGTTTCCCACCGCACCGAGGGTTCGATTGTCGGTTCGCCGAAACGGTGCTGGACTGGAGTCGCGCCCGGTGAGAACCGGAGCCCTGATATCTCTGGACCCACTCGTCCCCGAGCCGGGCGCACCCACTCTCCCCTCCCCCGAAACCTGACCAGGCGTGACAACGCGGTCGATACCGTCGTGGTGCGCGAGGATTCTCGCTAGGCTGACCTGAGGCCCGGCGCGAGTGCGCCGCATGCCGAGCACCAGCACCGGACCGCGAACTGTTCAGCCCCCTGCGCTGCCCCGGTGGACACCATGATGTATCTCTTCGACTGCACGATGGACCCCGGCGACCTGGGCCTACCCCAGGCCCACCAGGCCATGCAGATCCACAAGTTCTGCACCGTGGACAACTGCCTCGTCCGCCGCCGCGCGCGCCAAATCCTGGTCGACAAGGGCCAAATGGTGCTGGGCACCCGAGCCCCCTACCCCCGCACCTGACGCCCCCGCCCTACCCCGAAACCACCACCACCGCGACAACGACCATCAACACCAGCACCGCCACCGCCAGCCCCAACACCACCAGCGCGGTCACCTGCGAAGCCTCCGCCCGCTGCGACGTCGGAATCAACCCCGGCCCCACCGGATTCGGCCCGAACTGCCCAGGCCCGCCATACCCCGGCCCACCGGGCATCCCGCCATAACCTCCGTACCCCGGCTCCCCGCCCGCGCCCGGTATCCCCATCCCTGCCGGCTGGCCAGACCCGGGCGCCACACCCGACTCACCCGGCGCCGCCCAATCGGACGCGTCGCCTGAAACCGACTCGGACTCACCGGACTCCGCCACACCCTCGGCCGACGTCGCACCATCACCGACCTCGACCGCCCCCGCGGGCACGAAGGCACCCGAGTCCGGATGCCTCGAAGCCCCACCCGATTCCCCGTCGCCGCCGGCACCACCGGCCGTGCCGGGACCGTTCCCCACGACATCCGCACCCGCGCCGCCCACGGCAGCCACGCCCGGTGCGTCCTCGGCCGACTCTCCGCCCCGCACAACGGCTCCCGGCTTCGCCATGGCCGCGTGAGCATCCGCACCGCCACCGGTGTCCGCGGCCTCCCCGGACAATTCATCCTGTGCGGCCCCTGCCGACTCTCCGCCCGCCCCGGCGTCTCCCGACCGCGCCTCAGCGGCTTGCGGCCGCACATCGGACGCTGCGCCATGCTGCGCAATCGGCTGTGCCAGCACGGTCATCGGCTCGGAGATCATCTCCTCGAAGCCGGGCGAGCCAACCATGCCACCCTGACCTCGCTCCACCGCCGAGTCCGCTTCGTCCGTTTCCCCGATATCCGACCGTACCGATGACGTGCCGTCCGACGTGCCCGACGAATCCTCCATCGTGGCTTCGGTTCCCGCGCTCGCCGGCGTGACGGCACCGGTGTGCCCGGATCCACTGCGAGCCGCTCCACCAGGCGCGGCGTCCTCGGCGGCCCCCCGGCCGATCGCGGCACCACCCGGCTGCGGCAGAACCTGAGCGCGCCCCTCGGCCGAATCCTCCTGCTGCCCTGCCGAGACAACCGGCTGCGGCACGATGTCGGTCGGCCGCCGCGACGGGTCGTCCGGCACGCCCGCGGGCTGCGGACGGTATGTCGGGCCGGATCCAGCCTGCTCCATCTCCGATGCGGGCGGGCGATACGTCGGCGCGGATCCGACGTGCCCGGCTTCCGGGTTCGGCTGTTGCTGTGCCGGAGTGGCGGATTGCGGTCCGACAGTACCGCCGGCCCGTGGATGGGGCGGGGATTGGGGTTGCGGCGCAGGGTAGTTGGCGGCGGGTTCTTGGGTGGATGGATACGGCCGGGCGGTCGGTCCGGAATTGATGCGCTCGGTGTCGCCGGATGGCCGCTGCGGGAGCCAAGTCGGCTGCGGGGGCACGGGATACAGCGGCGTACCGGCGGACGGGGGCTGGGGCGGCGTGGGGTAGATGGGCGGAACGCCCTCTGTGCCCTGGGGATACGGGCGCGCGGTGGGGCCCGAGCCGGCCCGATCCGGGTCCTGCGCGGGCGGCTGTGGCGCGGCAGGTTGTTGTGGGGGTGCGGGGTAGCCGGAGGGAGCCGGGGCGATCGGTTGCGGCTGTGGCGCAGGGTAATTCGGTGCGGGGGCCGGGATGGGCTGTTGAGGTGGCTGGGCCGAGGGTTGCGGTGGGGCGGGGTAGTTCGAGGGCTGCTGGGGGGCCGGAGCGGGGTAGCCCTGGGGAGGGGACGGGTAGCCGGGGGACGGGTAGGGCTGGGCGGCAGGGTAGTTGGGTTGGGGGGCGTGGGGATTGGGGTAGGTGGGGCGGAGTTGTTGTTGGAGGGCGGGGTGTTGGGCGGGGGGACCCGAGAGGGCCTGGCGAGCGGCCTTGGCGAAGGCGGTGCAGGTGGGAAAGCGGTCGGTGGGGCGTTTGGCCATGGCCTTGGTGAGGACCGCGTCCATGGCCGGGGAGAGGCCGGGGCGGCGCAGGCTCACGGGGGGTGGGAGGAGTTGGAGGTGGCCGCGGATGAGTTCGGCGGGGTGGGGGGAGTCGTAGGGGCCCGCGCCGATGAGGAGCCAGTAGAGGGCGCAGGCCAGGGAGTACTGGTCGGTGGTGGGGTCGATGGGGGCGCCGGTCATCTGTTCCGGGGAGGCGTAGGCCAGGGTCGCGGTGAACATGCCGGCCTGGGTGAGGTGAGTGGAGTCCTCGCGCAGGCGAGCGATACCGAAGTCGGTGAGGAAGACGCGTTCACCGTGACCGCCGACGGCGCGGGCCAGAATGATATTGGCGGGCTTCACATCCCGATGCAGGACACCCATGCCGTGCGCGTAATCCAGTGCGTCGGCGACGCCTTCGATGATCTGGACCGCGCGCTCGGGCGGCAGGGTCCCGACATTCACGCTGGCGGCGTCGATACCGTCCACGTACTGCATGGAGATCCAGAGCATGTCGTTCTCGGTGCCCCGGTCGTACACCTCGACGATATTGGGGTGGTCCAGCCGCGCGACCAGATCCGCCTCGCGTTCGAACCGGGCGCGGATCTCCCTGTCCGCGTACAGTTCCCGATTCAGCAGCTTCAGTGCCGTCAACTTGCCCAGGCGCGGATGCCGGGCCAGATACACCGAGCCCATTCCACCCTGACCGAGCAGCCGTTCGACGGTGAACCCGGCGAACACGTCACCGCTATTCAGCACTGTCTTTCGACCCCCTTCCGGTGACGTACAAGTCCGTGAGCCTACCCGTCGAAACGTCGTCGGGGCAGGTCAGCCCGGGGTCACCAGTCCGGATTCGTAGGCCAGCACCACCGCCTGCGCCCGATCGCGCAGGTTCAGTTTGGTGAAGACCTTCGACACGTGCGTCTTCACGGTTTGTTCCGCCACGAAAAGACTTTCGGCGATCTCGGCATTGGACATGCCGCGCGCCACCAGTTCCAGCACCTCGCGCTCGCGCGGGGTGAGCACCTCCAGCTGCGGCGTCGGCGCCCGCCGGGTCCGGCGGCTGGTCACATCGGCGATGAGCCGCCGCGTCACGGTCGGCGCGAGCAGCGCGTCACCGGCGGCGACCACCCGCACCGCGCGCACCAGCTCCTCGGCGGGCGCGTCCTTGAGCATGAACCCGCTGGCCCCGATGGTGAGCGCCTCGTAGACGTAGTCGTCGATATCGAAGGTGGTGAGCATGAGCACCCGCACCGGCGGCTCGAATCCGGCCGACAGGATCGCGCGCGCCGCGTCCAGTCCGTTCATCTCCGGCATGCGCACATCCATCAGCACCACATCCGGGCGCAGCCGCTTCGCTTCGGCCACAGCGATTTTCCCGTCCGCCGCGTCCCCGACCACGCTGATATCGGGCTGCGCCGCCAGCAGCGCCCCGAACCCCTGCCGCACCATCGCCTGGTCGTCGGCGATCAACACGGTTATCGCCACAATCCCACCTCACGCACGCCCTCGAGTTTGCCATGCCGGGAAGCGAACGGCCGCCACGACGACAACTTCGCACCCCCGGCCCCGCGGACGGGTCAGTGTGGGACGGCGGCGGTCGCGATGGGAGCGAGGGTGAGGGGTAGCTGGGCGTGGACCTCGAAGCCGCCGTCGGGGCGGGGGGTGGCGGTCAGGACGCCGCCGACCGCCGCGGCACGGGTCTGCATGCCCGCGATACCGCTACCGGAGGTGGAGGAGGCGGGGTGGTCGCCGGGGCGGACCGCGATGGCACGGTCGTTGGCCACCTCGAGGGTGAGCTCGGCCCCGCAGGCGATGCGTACCCGCACGGCCGCGCCCGGCGCGTGCCGCGAGGCATTGGCCAAGGACTCCTGCACGATTCGGTACAGGGCCAGGCCCGTCGTCTCGGGCACCGCCTCGAGTTCGCCGTCCACGGTCCAGGTGATCGGCACGCCGGCGCGCAGCGCGCCTTCGAACAGTTCCGGGACGTCGGCGGCGCGGGGTTGCGGCGCGTGCTCGGGCAGCATGCCGTCGCTGCGCAGAACACCGAGCATGCCGCGGATCTCATTGAGCGCGGCCCGCGCGCCGGTGCCGATGGACTCGAATTCCGCACGGGCGTCCGGGGACAGCCCGCTGATCCGGTACGGCGCGGTCTGCGCCTGCACCACCACCATGGACATGTGGTGGGCCACCACGTCGTGCAGGTCGCGGGCGATGCGCGCCTTCTCCTCGAGGATCGCGCGGCGCGCCCGCTCGAGTTCGGTCTCCTCCTCCGACTTGAGCAGCGCCTGCCTCGACACCGCGACCCAGCGGACGAGCAGCCCGAAGATCACCAGCCCGGTGATGGCCAGCGGCCACCCGAAGCCGGATTCGGCGAAACTGTCGCCGGTCTGCGCCATGGTGGTGGCGAACAGCAGCGAGGTCGCGATCCACACCACGCCCACCATCCGGATGGGCGCGCGCACCGCGACCGCGAAGACCATCGCGAACAGCACCAGGATGTGCACGACCTGGAACGGGATGGTGTTCCCCGGCTGATTCGGGACGGCCAGGGCGATCATCAGCGCCGACCCGGCCGAAACCGCCCATCCCAGTAATGGGTTCACGCGTAGTAGGAGAATCGGGAACGCGGCGAATCCGGCGATGAACGGCGCGGCGGCCGCCGGCACCTTGTGTGTGAGATGCAACGTGGGCCACGCCACCGCGATGAAGATCACCGCGAGCAGCAGCGTCAACCCGTCGATCACCTGTCGTGCCCGTGCCGAACGGGCCTGCCCAGACAACTTTCCGACCATGGCTACGACGGTAGAGACCGCGCGCCGCCCGCACCTCATACCCCCGGGTGATCTAGTACCCCCTACCCGGGTACGAGACCGGGCCCGCCCTCCCCCGCCTCGCCCACCCGGGAACGGCCCCGCAGGCTGACGCCCAGGTCGAGGCCCGATTCCTAACTTCGAAGCCATGAGAGCGTTCCCGATCTCCCGCCGGATTTCGCCCCGTTCCCCCCGCGCCGCGACCCCCGCGCAGCCGACCCGCTCCCGCTGGGACCGGCCCTCCCGCTACGCCACGCTCGCGGTGGCCGCCGCCATCGCGTGCTCGGCCGGGGTGGCTTTCGCACCGGACGCGGGCGCGGCCGCTCCGGCCCCCGTGCAGCCGGAGAATGCCGCGGCACGGGCCGGAATCCTGGAATCGGTTGCCGCGCAACCGGATCCCACGGTCATCCCCGAGGACTTCGTCGCCACGGCGGGCTACCGCCCCGTGGTCGAGAACGGCATGCTCGTCAACCCCAACGGTGACTGCTCTTCCCCCGTCCCCCTCCCCGCCGAGTTCGACCCGGCCTGCAAATCCCACGACCTCGGCTACGACCTGATCCGCTACGCCGCCGCCCACGGTCAGCCCCTCGGCCCCTGGGCCCGCCAGGTCGCCGACGCCGGTCTCGAACGCCGCATGCACGCGGCCTGCGAATCCCGCGACAACGCCGTCTCCCGCGCCCGATGCCAATTCATGGCGAGCGTCGCCACCACCGCCGTAGACCTCAACTCCATCCGACAGGACTACGGCAACCCCATCTACGAGCCCTTCTTCGAGCACTCGGGCAACCTGCCCTCCCCGGCCACCCTGGCCCTGTCCGGCATCGGTCTCACCGTCGGATTGGCGATCGGGGCAACGATTCTCGTCCGCTGCACCCGCTCCCACCGGGAGATCACGCTCCCCGCAACCGGGTTCGCCCCATCCGCCGACGCGGCGGTGGCACTATGACCCGCTCGCCCGAGATCTCCCTGACGAAGGCGAGACACGTCGATACGGGACATCCCGCCGAACTGGCCGGCTCGGATGCGCCCAACACCGGTTCGGCCATCGGCCGCCCACGGCCCGACCAGGATCCAACGGACCCGGCGTGGGTGCCCGTGCCACGATCACGAATGCGGTTCGGCCGGACGGGAATCCATGGCGGACATCCGGCCGGTTCGGCGCTGCCCGGCGCTGCCGCCGGATCGGGGAACGACCGGTTCCGGTGGCGGTGGGCCGCACCGCGGGTCCCTCGAGTGGGGACCAGTGTGGCGGTGGCGGGCGGGACGATCGTTTCGCTGGCGCCCGGGCTGCTGCCGCGTACACCGTCGGCGCAGGCGATTCTGACGGCGCTGCTGGTGCTGATCGGGCTGGGGGTGGCCGCGATCATTCGAATGGTGTTGCGGTGGACCCGGTTCGGGATCGTGCACCTGACGCGGGCCCGGGTGCCGGCGTTGGTCGTGGCGGTGGCGCTGACCGGAGCGGCGCTGGGTTATGCCCAGCACTGGCAGAACACCTTGCGTGCCGCCATGGGAGTGAGCGGAATAGGACCGGGGTACTGGGCGCAATGGCTGGGCTGGACGGTGCCGCTCGTCGCGGTAGTGGTGGCCGTCGTGCGCGGGGTGCGCTGGGTGGTGCGGCGGTTGGGACCGATGCGCGGTGTGGCGGCGGGGGTGGCGTTGGTGGTGGCCATGCAGGTGGTGATCGTGCCGAGCGTGGTGGAGTGGCGGCAGGCGGCGTACGCGGCGGCCAATTCGTATGTGGATCCGGGGCTGGTGCAACCGGATTCGCCGACCCGGTCGGGAAGTCCGGTGTCGATGGCGAGCTGGCCCTCGCTCGGGGCGCAGGGGCGGCGTTTCGTGGCGGGCACGCCGGCGCGGACCGTGCGCGTCTATGTCGGATTGAATTCCGCGCCCGATCTGGATTCCCGGGTGGCGCTGGCGATTCGGGAGCTGGAGCGCACCGGCGGGCTGCAGCGGCGCAATCTCGTGGTGACCGTGCCGACCGGGTCCGGCTGGATCGACGGGGATGCCGCGAAGGGACTGGACGCGCGCTTCGGCGGCGATGTGGCGCTGGTCGGGTTGCAGTACTCGGACGCGCCGAGCTGGGTCACCTTCGTGTTCGGCCGCAGCGCCGCGGAGGAATCGGCGCGAGCGCTGTTCCGGGCCGTGGAGCAACGGATTTCACGCTTGCCCGATCCGCCGAAGCTTTACGTCTACGGTCAGAGCCTGGGCGCGCTCGGCGGCAGTTCCATCTTCGGCAGCGACGCCGAGCAGGACGCGCGCACCTGCGGCGCGCTGTGGGCGGGCCCGCCCGCCGGGCAGGTGCATCGCGGCCGCGCGGCGGTGCTGGCCAATGCCTCCGACCCGGTGGTGCGCTGGTCCCCGTCCCTGCTGTGGCGCGCACCGGATCTCACCGGCACCCGCCCGGACGCCCCGGTCCCGCACTGGTTTCCGGTGATCAGCTTCCTGCAGACCACCGCCGACCTCTTGGGCGCGCTCGATGCCCCGCCCGGTCACGGCCACCGCTACGGCACCGACCAGGGCACGGTGCTGCCGGGCTGCTGAGCGGCGCCGCGGAATTCGCGGGAGAAGTCCGCGGCCAGGCGTTCGATGGCGGCCGCCGCGTCGAGCCGGGCGCGCCAGATTTGCGGAATGGCGTGCACACCGAGCCGCGTGCCCAGGATCGCGCCGCAGATGGCCCCGGTCGAGTCGCTGTCCCCGGAATGGTTGACCGCCAGCAGCACCCCGTTGCGGAAGACCTGTTCCGGTGTGCCGCCGACATTCTCGGCGCACACCGCCGCGCAGACCCCCAGCGCCAGCGCCTCGGAGCCGATGACACCGCTGCCGAGCCGCTCCAGAATCTCCGGTGACGGCATCGGCCGCCCGCGGAAGGCCACCGTGTCGGCCAGCCGGACCGCCGCGTCGAGCGCCTGCGTGGTCTCCTCGTGATCGCGATGCCGGATCAGTTGCGCCCGCGCCTGTTCCGCCGCCCCGCGCACGTCCAGCCCCCGGCACAGCCCGAACACCATGGCCGCCAGCGCGCCCGCCGGCAGCCACCCGCTCGGATTGCCGTGTGTGAGCGCGCCCGCGTCGCAGGCCAATTCGAAGGCGTAGTCCAGCGAGGGCGTCAATCCGCAGGGCGCGGAGCGGACCACGGCCGCACACCCCTTGGAGTCGTTGATCGGATGTTCGCGGGTGCCCAGCGGCACATCCGGCCGCTGTCGCGCCGCCACCCGCCGCATGGCCGAGATGGTGGTCTGCGTCGGCCCCCGATTGGTCATCAGTTCCGGGTACCCGGTCAGCCCGCTCTGCAGCGGCACCGGCTGCTCGGGCACCGCCTGCCCCTGCCCGCGCAGCCACACCAGCAGGTTCTCCTGGATCATGCCGACGGTGGCGGCCGTCCCGTGCTCGCGCGCGCGGGCGCCGCGGATGATCGCCTCCATGGTGAACAGCGCGAGCTGCGTCTCATCGGAGATGCGCCCCTTGTAGCCGCTGCCCTCCCCGGTGACGCCCGCGATCCCGAAGCGCTGCTGGATGTTCGGCAGCAGCATCGTCTCGATCGGCGCGCCCAGCGCGTCCCCGATCGCGCCGCCGAACAGGCAGCCGAGCACGCTGTCCTCGCGCGGAACCCACGCGGAGGTCTGCGCGCGCGGCCGCCGCACCAGCGAAACCGGTTCGGCCACCGTCTCCCACGCGGTCTGCGCGAATTCGTAGCAGCTCTCGAAGCGGTCGCGCGGATCCTTGGCCAGCGCCTTGCGTAGCACCGCATCCAATTCCGCGGGTAGCTCGGGCCGCAGCTTGCGGGCGGCGGGCGGCGGAGACTGCAGATGCCCGAGCATGACGGTCGCGATATTGGGCGCGTCGAACGGCCCTTGCCCGGTGAGCATCCGGAACAGCGTGCAGGCCAGCGAGTATTGATCCGAGCGCGGCCCCATCGGGGCGGAGGTGAGCTGTTCGGGCGAGGCGTAGGCGAGGGTGGCGTTGAGCATGCCGGTGCGGGTCAGGTGCGCGGTGTCGTCGAGCACCCGCGCGATGCCGAAGTCGGACAGCAGCGCCCGCTCGGTGAATCCGGTGCCGATGCCGCCCGAACGCGACAGCAGGATATTGGCGGGCTTCACATCCCGGTGCAGCACGCCGCGGCCGTGTGCGTAATCCAGTGCGGCCGCGGTCTGCACGATGATCTCGACCGCCCGGTCCGGAGTGAGGTCGTACGGATCGACGGACGCGCAGTCCACCCCGTCCACGTACTGCATGGCGATCCACAGCTGCTCGTCCTCGTCACCCCGGTCGTAGACGGTGATGATGTTGGGATGGTCGAGCTGGGCGATCACGTCGGCCTCGCGTTCGAACCGCATGCGGGTCTCGTTCTCACCGAACATCTCCCGATGCAGCAGCTTGAGCGCGATCAGCCGCGGAAGCCGAGGGTGGCGGGCAGCGTAGACCGAACCCATTCCGCCACGGCCCACTTCGCGCTCGATCACGTAGCCAGCGAAGACCTCGCCGCGTCGCAACATCCCCAAAGAAACCCTTCACACACGACGAACCTGTGCCAGCCTACCGGTCTGGACCGACACGCCGCAGGCATTGAGGTATCGCTTGGAAGTCGACCGCCCGGAACCGGACACGCCGCACCGTCGGAAACGGACACGCCGGACGGACAGCGAACGGCCCCCGCCGGTCGTACCGGCGGGGGCCGAATTCGCTTGCGAGATGCCGTGATCAGGCGGTCTCAGCGGCTCCCGATCAGGCGATCGGGCCGCGAGCCGCCTCGTAGGCCGCACCGACCCGGTACAGGCGGTCGTCGGCCAGCGCCGGGGCCATGATCTGCAGACCGACCGGCATGCCGTCGTCCGCGCTCAGCCCGGACGGCACCGACATGGCGCAGTGCCCGGCCAGGTTGGTGGGCAGCGTGCACAGGTCCGACAGGTACATGGCCAGCGGGTCGTTGACCTTCTCGCCCAGCTTCCACGCGGTGAACGGGCTGGTCGGCGAGACCAGCACGTCGACGGTCTCGTAGGCCTTGTCGTAGTCCTGCGCGATCAGGTTGCGGACCTTGTTGGCCTGACCGTAGTAGGCGTCGTAGTACCCGGCCGACAGCGCGTAGGTGCCGATCATGATGCGGCGCTTGACCTCCGGCCCCAGCCCGGCCTCACGGGTCATGGACATGACCTGCTCGGCGGAGTGGGTGCCGTCGTCACCGACGCGCAGGCCGTAGCGCATGGCGTCGAAGCGCGCGAGGTTCGAGGACACCTCCGACGGCAGGATCAGGTAGTAGGCGGGCAGCGCGTACTCGAAGTGCGGACACGACACCTCGATCACTTCCGCGCCCAGGTCCTTCAGCTGCGCGACCGCGGCATCGAAGGAGGAGATGACGCCGGGCTGGTACGAGTCGGAGTGAAGTTCCTTCACCACACCGACTTTCACGCCCTTCAGATCGCCCTGCGCGCCCTCTCGGGCCGCGGCGACCACCGGCGGCACCGGCACATTGCGCGAGGTGGAGTCGCGCGGGTCGTACCCCGCGATGACCTCGTGCAGCAGCGCGGTGTCCAGCACGGTGCGACCGCACGGGCCACCCTGGTCCAGCGAGGACGCGCAGGCGACCAGGCCGTAGCGGGACACGGTGCCGTAGGTCGGCTTGGTGCCGACGGTCGCGGTGACCGCGGCGGGCTGGCGGATCGAGCCGCCGGTGTCGGTGCCGATGGCCAGCGGAGCCTGGTAGGAGGCGAGCGCGGCGGCCGAGCCACCACCCGAACCGCCCGGAATCCGGTCGGTGTCCCAGGGATTGCGGGTCGGGCCGTAGGCCGAGTTCTCGGTGGACGAACCCATGGCGAACTCGTCCATGTTCGTCTTGCCGAGGATCGGGATGCCCGCCTCGCGCAGCTTGCTGGTCAGCGTCGCGTCGTACGGCGAGACCCAGCCCTCGAGCATCTTCGACCCGCAGGTGGTCGGCATGTCGGTGGTGGTGAAAACGTCCTTGAGCGCCAAGGGAACACCGGCCAGCGGGGAGACGACCTTGCCCCCGGCGACCTGGCGGTCGATCTCGGCGGCGGTGAGCAGCGCCTGCTCGCCGGCGACGTGCAGGAAGGCGTTGATCTCCCCGTCGACCTCGGCGATGCGCTGGATGTGGGCCTCGGTCACCTCGACCGAGGACACCTCACGCGCGTGGATCTTGCCCGCGAGCTCCGCCGCGGACAGTTTCGTCAGGTCTGTCATTCGCCCTCTCCCAGAATCTGCGGAACCATGAACCGCTGCTCCTCGACGGCCGGAGCCATGGCGAGGGCCTGCTCCGGAGTCAGGCAGGGCTGCTCCACATCCGGGCGGGTGACGTTGGTCTCCGGGTTCGGGGACGCGGTGGCGGGCACATCGGCGGCGGCGACCTGCGAGATCTGCGCGACGTGGGTCAGGATGGAATCCAGCTGACCGGCGTACAGATCGAGTTCGTCGTCCGTCAAAGCGAGCCGGGACAGCCGGGCGAGGTGAGCGACCTCGTCCCTGGAGATGGCGGGCACCGCGGGACCCCTTTCGGCATGGTTCGAGCTTGGTGATTGGCCATCCCACAGCCTAGTGGGTGTCCTGCGGCCACCGGTCGCAGGTGTGCGCCAGACCTGGCAACATCAATGTGTAACCGATGGGTAAGTGGCCCGCCTCACAGCAAACCTCCGATTCGATAACCGGGTCTCGAGGGTGTAAGTATTGCGGGACTCGGGTACCCGTCCGAAAGTTTCAGTGGCAAAGGAAAGAAAGGAAGGCACGTGTCCTACCTGCTTCGCGTGCAACTTCCGGATCGCCCAGGAAGTCTCGGATCGCTCGCCCTCGCGCTGGGTTCGGTCGGCGCGGACATTCTTTCGCTGGACGTCGTCGAGCGCGGCGACGGTTTCGCGATCGACGACATCGTGGTGGAGGTGGCACCGGGCGCGCTGCCCGACACCTTGATCACCGCGGCCGAATCGCTGCACGACGTGCAGGTCGATTCGCTACGGCCGTACTCCGGAATCCTCGACACCCATCGCGAACTGGAACTGATCGATCAAGTCGCCAACGCGCGCGACGATCGACTGCAGGTGCTGGTCGACGGTGCGCCGCGCGTGCTGCGGGTGGGCTGGTCGACCGTGATCGATATGGGGCCGCAAGGCGCCTACCGCGTGGTCGGCTCGCAGAGCGCACCCTCGACCCAGGCCGCCTCCGCACCCTGGATGCCGCTGGAGAAGCCGACGGTCCTCGACGGCGAAGGCGACTGGGTGCCGCAGCTGTGGAAGGACATGGACACCAAGCTCGCCGCCGCGCCGCTGGGCAATACCGGCAAGGTGCTGCTGCTGGGCCGTCCCGGCGGGCCGGACTTCCGGCCGTCCGAGGTCGCGCGGCTGGGTTACCTGGCCGGGATCATCGCCACCGTGCTCGGCTGAGTCCTTCCCGCGCACCGCGTTTCACGCCCTCGCCGGATTCCGGCGGGGGCGTTGTCGCGTGACGAGCGTCATGCCGCACCGACCCGCCCGAGCTCACCGCCCTCTTCCTACGGTTCAACTCAGTAGATTCACAGGGTTTACCTACTATTCAACTACGTAGATGATCTACGGTCGTACTTAGTAGATAAGTCACCGACGTGACCTGAACCGGCAAGCAGAGAGGCAAAGAAGCCATGCAGCAAGCCCATCGATCACGCCCGACCCTCAGACGCCTGGGCCTCCTCCTGACCCCGCTCGCGGGCGCGGCCGCCGCCATAGTGGCCGCCGGACCCGCCACCGCGGAATCCCTTTCCAGCGGAACGAGTTCCGCCGACTCGAACTCGGCCGCAACCCTCAGCGGCGGCGGCCTCACCGGTAACGGCCCCTCCGGCGGAACCCCCGGCACCCGGTCCGGCGGCGGCATCATCACCCACGGCGACGACCCCACCGGCCTGCACGCGAGCGATCCCTTCGGCTACTACCACTCCGACATGAATCCCGTTCTGCAGAACCAGCATCCGCGCCAGTCCGAGGACCCCGCCCAGCCCGACCCTCAACCACTGAGCACCCGCGCGGGCAACCCCGCCGCCTGGACCCCGTCCTGGAACGACGACGGCACCGGCTACACCGTCTGCCGCCCGCTCGCGACCTACTGCTGATCAACGCCGATCCAGGGAGCCGAAATGCCCGCCACCACAACCCGAATGCGCCGCGCGGCCGCCGCCCCGATCGCCATCGCCGCCCTGACCGTCGCCGCCCTCCCCGCCACCGCCGAGGCGGCCGAACCCGACCCCCGCAAAACCCGCGCGGCCACCGGATGCCTCTGGGCCGGAAAGAGTTACCCGCAGAACACCACGGTGACCGCAGGCGGCACCACCTTCCGCTGCGGCACCGACACCAGCGGACCCGTCTGGTCGCCGGGTTCACCCACCACCCAGCCCGACACCGTCCCGATCCCCGGCGCGACAACCGCTCCCATCGGCCGATTCAGCCCCGGCGCAAGACAACCCGGCACCAGCTACAACGACTACTGCGTGGGCAACCAACTGATCCCCGGCACGGATGACGTCTACCAGGTCGTCCGAGTCTCCGGCGGCACCCTGCTCTGGAAAGCCGCCCACCCCATCTCCCAGTGGACCTTCTACGGCCCACCCCCCGAACCAACCTGGCGCACCGCCTCCCTCTGCATCGACGGCACCCTCACCTGACCTCGCTCACAACCCCAGTGGGCCACCGAGGTTGGCCGACTCGGCCACCCGGCCGAGCCGGTCCACCGCCCCAAGCTCGTGACCGGTCGAGGCCGGGACATGCCGACGGCCTCGACAACCCAGCTCTGGCCGGTCAGCGACCGATGCCCAGCCGCATGACCGTCAGCGGAAGCCCGGCATCGGTGTGCCAACCCCGTTCCGGCACTTCGACAAAGCCCAGCCGTTCGTACAGCCGCCGAGCGTCCTGCATGGTCGGCATGGTGGTCAGGACGACAGCCTCGAAGCCCTCGACCCGAGCGGTCTCGATCACCCGCTCGACCAGCGTGGTCCCGACCCCGAGCCCCCGCGCGCGCTTGGATACCGCGAGCATCCGGAATTCCAGCTCCCCGGGCCGCGCGATATCGGCGAACGGGGTACCCGGACGGGCGATCGTCAACGAGCCGAGCACCTCGTCGCCGCGCACCGCCACCAGCACCTCCGCCGACTCCGCGCGAGTACCCGTATCGGCAAGCTCCGCGACATAAAGACTCCGCGGATTCACGTGCCCCTCACCGACATACACCTCGACCGTCAGATCCCCGACCGCCGCGAAGTCCCCGGGCTCGGCATCTCGAATCACCACGCCACCGTGTCCCACCGCATCCACCATCACACCGCTACCGCCTTCCACCACATCGACACCGTCTCGACGTCATCACCGCGCCCGACATCACAACGCCTCTCTCGTCCCCGACAATGTCGGCGGACGACGGCGGCGCGGAGGCTTGGCGAGACTCCACCCGCGCCAAGGTCTGTCGCTCGCTAGGACACGGCGTCCGGGCCGCCTTCGAGGAGCTTCACGAACCCTTCCTCGTCGAGGATGGGAACGCCCAACTCCTCGGCCTTGTCCGCCTTGGAGCCGGGAGAATCCCCGATGACCACGAAAGCCGTCTTCTTCGAGACGGATCCGGCCGCCTTGCCGCCTCGGATGAGGATGGCTTCCTTCGCGCCGTCACGGGTGAAGTTCTGCAGCGAACCCGTCACCACGATGGACAGACCCTCGAGATTGCGCTCGATGGATTCGTCGCGCTCGTCCTCCATGCGGACCCCGGCGGCGGCCCACTTGTCGACGATGTCGAGATGCCAAGGCACGGTGAACCATTCGGTGACCGCCGCGGCGATGGTCGGCCCCACGCCGTCGGTGGCGGCCAGTTCCTCGGCCGACGCCTCCCGGATGCTATCCATGCTGCCGAAGGCGGTGGCCAGCGCGCGGGCCGCGGTCGGGCCGCAGTGACGGATGGACAGCGCGACCAGTACGCGCCACAGCGGACGGTCCTTGGCGGCGTCCAGATTCTCCAGCAGCCGTTTGCCGTTCGCGGACAGCGTGCCGTTCTTGTTGGTGAACAGCGTCGTGGTGAGCAATGTGTTCTCGTCGAGAGCGAACAGATCACCCTCGTCGGCGATCGCACCCGACTTCAGCAGATCGATGGCCGCCTCGTACCCCAGCGCCTCGATGTCGAACGCGCCGCGCCCGGCGACGTGGAAGACGCGCTCCCGCAACTGCGCCGGGCAATACTGCTGATTCGGGCAGCGGATATCGGCGTCGCCCTCTTTCGCGGGGGCGAGTTCGGTGCCGCACTCGGGGCAGTGGGTCGGCATGACGAAGGCGCGCTCGCTGCCGTCGCGGGCGTCCACGACCGGGCCGAGCACCTCCGGGATCACGTCACCGGCCTTGCGGATGGTGACGGTGTCGCCGATGAGCACGCCCTTGCGCTGCACCTCCGACGCATTGTGCAGCGTCGCCATGGCCACCGTGGAACCCGCGACGGTGACCGGCTGCATGACCGCGAACGGTGTAACCCGGCCCGTGCGACCGACATTCACCTGAATGTCGAGCAGCTTGGTGGTGGCCTCCTCCGGCGGGTACTTGTAGGCGATGGCCCAGCGCGGCGCGCGCGAGGTCGAACCCAGTCGGCGCTGCAGGCTGAACTCGTCGACCTTGATGACCTGGCCGTCGATCTCGTGCTCGATGTCGTGGCGGTGCTCGCCCCAGTAGTTGATGCGGTCGACCACCGCGTTCGCGCCCTGCACCCGGATCGTGTGCGCGGAGACCGGCAGGCCCCAGGCGGCCAGCGCCCGATACGCCTCGTACTGCGACTCCGGCGCGAACCCTTCCAAGCGCCCGAATCCGTGGCAGATCATGCGCAGCCGCCGCCGCGCCGTCACCGCCGGATCCTTCTGCCGCAGCGAACCGGCGGCGGTATTGCGCGGATTCGCGTACGGCGGTTTGCCTTCCGCGACAATGCTGGCATTGAGCGCCTCGAACTCGGCCAGCGTCATGAACGCCTCGCCGCGCACCTCCAGCAGTTTCGGGACCGGGAAGTCGTCGCTGTGGATCAGCTCGTGCGGAATGTCCTCGATGGTGCGGGCATTGAGGGTGACGTCCTCGCCGGTGCGCCCGTCGCCGCGCGTCGCGCCGCGCACCAGCTTGCCGTCCTCGTAGACGAGGTTGAGCGCGACACCGTCGATCTTCACCTCGCAGACGTAATGGATGTCCGTGCCGGCGTCGGCCTCCACCTTGGCGATCCACTGCCGCATCTCGTCCTCGTTGAAGACATTGTCGAGCGAGTACATCCGCTCCAGGTGATCGACCGGTTCGAACTCGGTGGTGAACCCGCCCCCGACCAGCTGGGTCGGCGAATCCGGGGTGCGCAGATCCGGATGCGCCTCCTCGAGCGCCACCAGCCGGTTGAACAGTTCGTCGAACTCACCGTCGCTGATGATCGGAGCGTCCCGCACGTAGTAGCGGAACTGATGGTCGCGGACCTCCTCCGCCAGCCGCTGCCACTCGACCCGCTCGTCTCCGCTCGCCGCGGTGATCTCCACGCCAGATTCGCTCACACCAGGCACTCTATCCCGCCGCACCGACAGCTTTGATCAACATTCCCGCACGTCGCGCCGTGTTATGCGGGTCGATCACACCCTTGTCGGCGGTCCGGGAACAGTCCCGCAACCGCCCGGGTTCCACTCCATATGGACCTGGCCAAGGCAGTCGATTTCGCGCGCTCCCACCGCAACTCGGTACTGACCACCATCCGTCGCGACACCCGCCCGCAACTGTCGAACGTCACGCATTGGACCGGTGCGGACGGCATCATTCGCGTCTCCATCACCGCCGACCGTGCCAAGTACCACAATCTGCTGCGCGAACCCTGGGCCGCACTGCACATCTCCAGTGACGACTTCTGGTCCTACGCGGTCATCGAGGCGACCGCCGACCTCTCCCCCATCGCCGCCGACCCCCACGACGCCACCGTCGAGGAGTTGATCGCCTACTACCGCGCCCTCTCCGGTGAGCATCCCGACTGGGACGATTACCGCCGCGCCATGGTCGCCGACCGCCGCGTGGTCCTGCGCCTCACTCCGACCCGCGCGTACGGGCTGTCCCGCTGACCCGATTGGCGCACACGGTCATTCGGAAATACTGAAAACGCACCTGTCGCCATCCGGCTGCCGGGCGGCGGAATCGCCCGAATAAGGTGGGTCGCATTTCCGACCCGCTACCGGCAGGATGTCCAGGGTGTTGCGTTCTTTTCAGGTGACGAATCATCGGTCCCTCGCCGAGCCGCAGGAACTGCGGCTGACCCGGGGTAGCGGGCCGGTCGCCACACCGGTCACCGCCGTGTACGGCGCGGCCGCCACGGGCAAGACCGGGCTCATCGACGCACTCGAGAAGATGCGTGACGCGGTGCTGAACTCGGTCACCGGATGGGACCCCTACTCCGGGCCGGTGCGCACCCCGCATCTCGGATTCGCGGACCGCCCTTCGGAATTCGTCGCGAACTTCATCGCCGAGGGCTGCCCGTACACCTACGGCTTCCGGCTCGACAATGCCGACGTGGCCGCGGAATGGCTGCACTCGCACCCGCACAATCGCAAGCGGGTGGTGTTCGAGCGGGCCGGTGACGATATCCGCATCGGGCCGATGTTCGAGGCCGCCCGGTACGGTCTGGGTGCGGTGGTGCCGCTGGTGCGCCCGAACGCATTGCTACTCAGCCTGTCCGGGCAGCTGTACGCCGAACCGCTGGTGCCCGCCTACCGCTGGTTCCAGTCGCTGCTGGAAGTCCAGTGCGGGCAACCGGATACCTCCGAGGTCGCGCACCGGGTGGGGTCGCACATCTCGCGCTCCACCGATCACGCGGTACGCCTGCTCACCCTGCTGCGCGCCGCCGACCTGGGCATCACCGACCTGCTGCTGCCGTCGGACGACCCCATGTACGCCGACTACCTGCGCGACCTGGACACCGATATCGCCTCCACCACAAAGGAAATCGAGTCCTGCAGCGTCTCGGCGAACTACGCCGAGGAGATGTTCCTCGAGCACGGCATCACCGTCACCCTGCTGCAGCGCGAGCTGGCCAACCTCTACGCCGCCCGCGACGCCCTCTACTCGCGCATGGTGGCCCGCCGCGGCGTCGGGCTGGGCCTGTCCCACGAGGGCATCGAGACCGCCTTCGACATCACCGACGAATCCAGCGCCACCCTGGCCATGCTGCGCCTGCTCCCGCCCATGCTCGACGCCCTCGACACCGGCGGCGTGCTGGCCGTGGACGATATCGACGCCGCCCTCACCCCGGAGACCGCCGACAGCCTCATCCAGCTGTTCCAGAACCCCGAAACCAACACCCAGGGCGCGCAACTCATCTTCACCACCGCCAACCGCACCCTCATCGACCGCGGCAACGGGCGCTCCCAGTCCAAACGCACCACGGTCTGGCAGCTCCGCCGCCACGAAGGGGTCTCCGAACTCACCGCCCAGTAACCCGCACCTGGTCGAGCGGGCTCGGACTCCGGCACGCCTAGCATGGGGTTCATGCTCATTCAGCTGATGTTCGTGCTGCTGATCGGCGGCGCGCTGGCAGCCGCGCTGATCTACTACCGCCGCGGCAACGGCGGCGGACGCGCCTTCTCCGGCGACCCGATGCGGGCCGGTCGCAACGACTCCCTCGCGGGCCCGGAGAGCGGCACGCTGCACGTGACCGGCGTGAGCCCCCGCCCCGACGTCCCCGGCGAGCAATACGTCACCATCACCGGCAGCATCTCCGGCCCTTCGGTGGTGGCCCACGAGGTCTACGGCCGCTTCGCCTGGGACACCTTCCAGTGGCCCGCCGTCGGCGACCAGATCCCGGTCCTCTACCCCGCGGGCAAGCCCGACAAATGGCAGCTCGCCCACCCCGGAGCCCGCCCCTACTTCGGCTCGAAGAAGCCGAAGAATCAGGGCTATTGATCCTTCGGCCGACGGTCAGCGGCGGACGGCGGCGATGTTGCCGATGCGGGGGTCGAGGGGGGTGGAGGGGCGGTCGAGGTGAGCGGTCATGTCGTTCCAGCTGCGGAACTCGGTGTTCCAGCCGAGTTCGTCGAGCCAGCGTTCGACGTCGAAGTCGTCGGGCCGGGGTCGCGGGAGGGGCTCGGTGGCGGAGTCTCCGGCGACGAAGGTGCGCAGGTCGCGGTATTGCGGGGCGTCGGGGTCGACGAGCAGGCGGCCCGTGCCGAAACGGCTTCCCGGAGCGGATAGTTCGGTGAGGGTGCGGACCACGCGCTGATTCCAGTCGTTGTTCAGGTATCCGAGCGACCCCTCGTCGACCCAGTAGGTCGGCACGCTCGGATCGAATCCGCTGTCCAGCAGGGTTTTTCGCCAGTCGCCGCCCAGGTCCGCGACGATGACGTGGCGCGGGCAGGTCGGGGTGGCGTGAGCCGCCGCGAGGACGGGCTCCTTGAAAGCGAAGAGTTCGGGCAGGTCGATCTCGTAGACGTGGACGTCCGACGGTAGGTCCATGCGGTATGCGCGGGTGTCCAAACCCGCTCCGAGCAGGACGATTTGGCGGCAGCCCGCCTCGATCGCCTCGCCGAATCGCTCGTCGACCAGGCGGACGCCGATGGTCCGGCCGGGATAGAACTGATCCGCCAGCGCTTCCATCCGCGCCCAGCGTTCCGCGTCGAATCCCGCCTCGGCGGCGGTGACGAACTCCCGCGCGAGCGGGTCGCTGTACAGCCGGTCCTCGCGCTCGGTCTCGCGTGCTCTGATCACGGCGACCCCGATCGCGGTCACGGCTACGCCGTCGACCGGCACTTTCACTGTTTCGGCCATGGATTGCCCCCAATGCAATTTAACTTGCCGCCCGGCTAGATATCTGCCGGTGAGGAAGACGGTAGGCTCTCTCCTTGCCGGGCGTCAAGCAAGATGCACCGAAAAGGCGTGAAGGGATCCGATGGACGGGCGTCGCAGCGATACGCGGGAGCGGATTCGGTCGGTCGCGATGGAGCTGTTCTCCGAACGGGGGTACGAGAAGACCTCGCTGCGCGAGATCGCCGAACGCCTGGGGGTCACGAAAGCGGCGCTGTACTACCACTTTCGGACCAAGGAGGACATCGTCGCGAGCCTGTCGGAGGATCTGCGCGGCGGCATCGACGAGATCGTGCGGTGGGCCGAGGCCACGCCGCCGGGCCGCGAGCGGGCCGCGGAGATCGTGCGGCGCTACGGGGATCTGCTGCACAGTCTCGGCAAGGACATGATCCGGTTCTGGGCCGAGAACCAGCCCGCCTTCCGCGATCTCGGCTTCGGCACCAGCCTGCGCTATCAGTTCCGGGTACTGGCCGACCTGATGGCCGAGCCCAGCCGGGAGCCGATCACCCTCTTCCACGCGCGGCAGGCGCTGCTGACGATCAGCTGGAGCCTGTCCATGATGGGTGATCTGGAGCTGTCCGACGAGGAGAGCAACGCGGCGTCGGTCTCGATCGCCATGGACATCCTCGCCCGCATGTGACCAAACCCGTTGCGGCCCAATCACACTCGGGCGAACCTCACTCGAAGCTGAGCGACTCCGGGTCCTCGGCGTAGGCGCGCGCGGTCTCGGCGGCCAGGCTCAGGGCGCGACGCGCCCACGACAGCGGCGCTCCGGCCAGCCCACAGGCCGGGGAGACCAGCACCTGCTCGGCCAGCAACCGCCGCGGGAAGCCGAGCCGATCGATCAGGCGCACACCGGGTTCGGCGATATCGCGCCAGGTGACCGGCGTCGCGGGCGCGGTAGTCGGCACCAGGCCGAGCACCAGATGCTTTCCGCCGTCCAGCAATTCACCGATGCGGTCGAGATCGGAGGTGCCGATGGCCGCCATGTCGAAACCGACCGCCGACGCCGCGCTCCGGCGCAGGAAACCCAGCGCGGGCTCGTCCGCGCAGCTGTGCACCAGCACCGGCACCGACTGACTCCCGATCAGCGTGTCGAGCACGTGCAGCGCCTCGGGTTCGGGCATGGCGCGCACCGTGTTCAGCACGCTCACGCCCTTCAAGGTCCCGTTCAACACCGCGGTCAGATGCGGCTCGTCGACCTGCAACAGCACCGGCGCGCCCAGCCGCTTACCCACCTCGGCCACATGCGCCGCCACACCTTCGGCCAACGACTCCGAAAGATCCCGCAGCGCACCGGAATCGGTGAGAATCCGATGGCCACCCGGCAACTCGACCTCCGCCGCCACCGTCAGCGGCCCGGCCACCTGCACCTTCACCGGATGCCCGGACCTGGCGAAACCGCCTGTCTCCCAAGCCTCTTCGAGCGCATCCAGATCTGTCCGCAACAAATCGTGCGCCCGCCGCGCAACGGCCCCGGGCCGCGCCGCCAGCCGATACCCACGCGTAGTGCTGTCGAACTGCATATCCACCAGCAGCCCGGAAACCCGCCCGACCATATCCGCACCGACACCCCGCGCAGGCAACTCGACCAGGTGCGGCAGCCGCCCCAACTCCCCCAGCACGGTCGTCGCCGCCTCGCGCACATCGGTGCCCGGCCACGACCCGACACCGGTCGCGACACCACCGCCCAGCACCTGCCCGCTCGCGTCGTCAGTCATTCAAGCCATCCCGCATCACTCGATCAGATATCACCGGGTACGGTCCTCCAACACGCCGAGATCGAGGCCCTCGAGGACAACGCCGACGCCGCCGTGCTGAGCCATCGCCCGACGCAGGGCCACTGCGCCGTGGCGCGGCCGAACTCCACTGCGCTCCACCAAATTCCAGCGGGAGGACGAGCCGAACCACCCCGACCGGGCCGAACCGGGAAATCCCACCGAGCGCAGTGCTGCCGAGACCCGTTGCCGGCGGTCCGGGGTCACCGGATCGTCCAAGCCGGTGCCGCGCCGCCGACACCCGTGGCACTGCCCGGCATGCCGACCGGGCGACCGGTCATCATCGGTGCGGCGCGCTCGGGCGCGGTCACTCGTCGGCATCGCCGCGGTCGGTGCGGCCGGGCGAATTGGTGTACCAGTCCCAGCAAGTCGTGTTGACGTACCAGTCCCAGGTCTTGCCCGCGCGCTCGGTCACCTCGGCAGGCCCGCCCGAACCGGTCGTGAACCGGGTTCCGCGTTCGGCGTACGGGGCGACGCGGACGACCGCGCGCTTGCGGCCCGCGTGGTCGGTGCCACGGTCGGCGGGTGTGCCGTTCGTCGCCTCGTGCGGACCCTGCGGGCCCGGCTGCGCCTCGCCCGGCAGGAACTCGCCGGTGTCGGTGCGGGCGGGCTGGGACGCCTCAGGGGTCTGGCGGTTCACCACGCCCCACTTGCCGAGCCGGGCCTTGCCGGGGGCACGGCGCGGGCGCAGGGTCGCCGGCTGGGACAGGCCGGTGCGCCATACGATGCGGCCGCGCAGGATCACCCGGACTCGTGGCGCTACATATGATTTCGCGTCGCTGCGCGAATGACGGCTGGTCACCGGGCGCTATCCGAGACCAGTTCGCTTGCGTACGAATGGGGTTCGCGTTCGGTGCCGCTGATCGTGCCGCTGCCGAGCACCTCGTCGCCCGCCTCGTCGGGGCGGTAGAGGACCACGGCCTGGCCGCGGGCCACACCGGTCAGCGGTTCGCGCAGCCGCACCACCAGGCCGCCGTCCACCGCCTCGGCGACCGCCGGGGCGGTGCCGCCGTGCGCGCGCACCTGGGCGACGCATTCGACAGGGCCGGAAGGGATTTCACCGGAGGTCCAGATGGCGCGGTCGGCCAGCACCGTCCACACCTCCAGATCCTTGGCCGAACCCACGTGCACGTTGCCGGTCTCCGGGTCGATGCCGGTCACATAGCGCGGCTTGCCGTCGGCGGCCGGGCCGGGCAGGCCCAGGCCCTTGCGCTGACCGATCGTGAACCCGTGCACGCCTTCGTGATCGGCGAGCTTGGTGCCGTCGGCGTCGAGCACCGCGCCGGGCCGGACGCCGATCTTCGCGCCCAGGAACGCCTGGGTGTCGCCGGAGGGGATGAAGCAGATGTCGTGGCTGTCGGGCTTGTTCGCCACGGCCAGCCCGCGTTCGGCGGCCTCGGCGCGGATCTGCGGCTTGGGGGTGTCGCCGACCGGGAACATGGCGCGCGAAAGCTGTTCGGGGGTCAGCACGGCCAGCACGTAGGACTGATCCTTGTCGGCGTCCACGGCCCGGCGCAGCACGCCGTCCTCGAGGCGCGCGTAGTGCCCGGTGACCACGGCGTCGAAGCCCAGCGCCACCGCGCGGTCGGCCAGCGCCGAGAACTTGATCTTCTCGTTGCAGCGCAGGCACGGGTTGGGGGTCTCACCGGCGGCGTACGCGGCGACGAAGTCGTCGATCACGTCCTCCTTGAACCGGTCGGCGAAATCCCAGACATAGAAAGGGATTCCGAGCACGTCGGCGGCCCGGCGGGCATCGCCGGAATCCTCCTTGGAGCAGCAGCCCCGCGACCCGGTGCGTAGCGTGCCCGGGTTCGCCGACAGCGCCAGATGCACGCCGACCACCTCGTGTCCGGCATCCACGGCGCGGGCGGCCGCCACCGCGGAATCAACGCCACCACTCATCGCGGCAAGTACTCGCATCTAGAAGCCTCCCTTCGCTCCGGCCAGTCCGGCCGCCTTCGCCCGCTCCACCACCTGCGGCAGCGCGGCCAGCAGGGCATCGATATCGGCGTCGGTCGAATTGTGTCCCAATGAGAATCGCAGGGATCCGCGCGCGAGCGCCGGTTCCATACCCATGGCCAGCAGCACATGGGAAGGTCCGGCCACACCCGCATTGCACGCGGATCCGGTCGAGCATTCGATCCCGGCGGCGTCGAGCAGCATGAGCAGCGAATCGCCCTCGCAGCCGGGGAACGTGAAGTGGGCGTTGCCCGGCATGCGCCGGTCACCGGTCGCCCCGTTGAGGATCGCGTCCGGCACGACGGCGCGCACGCCCTCGATGAGCCGGTCCCGCAGCCGCTCCAATTCCAGCGTGCGCACCGGCATTCCGGCCACGGTCTCGCGGATCGCGGCCGCCAGTCCCGCCGCCGCGGGCACATCCGAGGTGCCCGACCGCAGGTCCCGCTCGTGCCCGCCGCCGTGCAGCAGCGGCACCGCCTGCACCTGCCGGCCCAGCAGCAGGACCCCGGCCCCGTGCGGACCGCCGACCTTGTGCCCCGCGAAGGAGGCCGCGGCCAGCCCGCATTGGGCGAAGTCGATCGGCAGCTGCGCCGCCGCCTGCACCGCGTCGGAATGCATGGGCACATCGAATTCCTGTGCCACCGCGGCCAATTCCTGAATCGGCTGGATGGTGCCGACCTCGTTGTTGGCCCACATGACGCTCACCAGCGCCGTCTCGTGGGCGTACGCGGCCAGCGCGGCGCGCAGCGTGCGCGGCGAGACGATGCCCTCGGCATCGCACTCCAGCCACGTAATGCGCGCGCCCTCGTGCTGTTCGAGCCACTCCACGGTGTCGAGCACCGCGTGATGCTCGATCGCGCTCACCAGGATCCGGGTCCGCTTCGGGTCGGCGTCGCGGCGCGCCCAATAGATCCCCTTGACGGCGAGGTTGTCGCTCTCGGTCCCGCCCGAGGTGAAGATCACCTCCGAGGGCCGGGCCCCCAGCCCCTCCGCGATCGACTCCCGAGCCTCCTCGAGCAGCCGCCGCGCGGCGCGCCCCGACCCGTGCAACGACGACGCGTTCCCCGTGGTCCCCAGCGCAGCGCACATCGCCTCGACCGCGACCGGGAACATAGGTGTAGTGGCCGCGTGATCGAGGTAGACCGTCTGGGCACCGACCGGACCCGGGAAAGCCGACTTCATGACCGTCCAAGGATAGCCGCCGCCGTCGCGACGATATTCCCGCCATACCCGGACCAGCCGCCCCGCAGCGCAACCCCGCCCTCGAGTCCCCACACTCCGCCTCCGCTTCCAGCGGCGAGGCCGCCCCACCAACCCCGATGACACGAGCCCCGCCGATTATCACGAGCTCCCACCCACCAGAGTTCGACTGTGACACGACTCATGCCAACACCCGCGCGCCGCGCGCCATCGACCGACCCCGCCGGTACATCGAGTTACGCGGCGCCTTCGAGAGCGTCCCTGGTTCCGGGCGGCTTGCCACTCGCCGCGTATATGGCGGCGAATCCGTACAGCGGAGCCGCCGCCGGGGCGACCCGGAGCTACTTCGATCGCATCAAGCAGGTATGGCAAGACCATGATTGGAAGCCGGTCAATTCCACCCAATGGGTGATCGCCGTGAAAACCGATGACGGCTATGGACTGCAACTGCAGGATGCCGACAAGGGTGATGGGTCATTGAGTCTCACCGGCGTGTCCCCCGGCATCCCCCAGTCCGCTCTGGAACCGATCGACCCGGATCCGACCGAGATCGAGGCGAGCTGAGAGCGGAGGCTTCGGCGACCCTCGAGGCCGGGCGAGGATGTCGAAGGTGTGACAGGCTGGCGGGCATGCTCGACCGCTCGACCGTTTCACCGAATCTCACTGACCGCGGACGCATTCCGGCTGTGCTGCGGTTCTGTACCGAACTTGTGGGGTGGGTGACGGCGCCGTGGGCGTTGGCGCACCATTCGGTACTGCTGGCGATCGCCTCGCTCATCGTGCTCATCGGAGTGCCCGCCGTCTTCGCCACTCCCGGCGACAAGAAGGACGTGATGGTGCCGGTGCCGGGGTACGTCACGATCGGGTTCGTTTTCCTGGAACTCCTCGCGGCCGTCTTCGGGGCATGGGCGATCTTGCCGGTGTGGGCCGCCGTGGTCGTGAGTGTGCTGGCGCTGGTCACCGTGGGCGCGGAGTTGCCACGATTGCGGTGGCTGCTCCGCGCGTAGGTGCTTCACACGGCGCTCACCGGTCTTCGCGGCGGCGGTATTCGACGGGCCGTGCCGCTCGGTCAGGCCATCGCGCGGATCGGTCCGTCGGAGACCGCCAAGGGCAGCGTGGTGGCGCTGGTACGGGCCGCGATGATCTCGGCGGCGATGGCCACCGCCGTTTCCTCCGGGGTGCCCGCGCCCAGGTCGAGGCCGATCGGGGAGTGCAGGCGGGACAGCTCGTGCTCGGTCACGCCGGCAGCGCGCAGGCGGTGCATGCGATCGAGGTGGGTGCGGCGGGAGCCGAGCGCGCCGATGTAACCCGCCTTGCTGCGCAGGGCGTACTCGAGGACGGGGACGTCGAATTTCGCGTCGTGGGTGAGCACGCAGATCACCGTGTGCTCGTCGATGTCGTGCTCGGCGAGATAGCGGTGCGGCCATTGCACGACCACCCGGTCGGCGTCCGGGAAGCGGGCCGGGGTGGCGAAGACGGCGCGGGCGTCGCAGACGGTCACGTGGTAGCCGAGGAGCTTGCCGACCCGGGCCAGGGCGGAGGCGTAGTCGATCGCGCCGAAGACCAGCATGTGCGGTGGCGCGGACCAGCATTCGATGAAGACCTGCCGGTCGTCGCCGCCCGGCAGCCGCACGTCGCGCAGGCCGGTCCGGCCCCGGGTCAGCATCGCGCGTGCGGTGCGGGCGAGGCGTTGGTCGAGTTGGGCGTCGCCGGTGCCGCCGTCGAGGTGAGTGGGATACACCGCCAGTGTCGCGCCGGTGTCCAGGACCCGCGCCACCGCCACGGCCCTGCCGTCGCGGGCGGCCCGCAACGCGTTCCGCAATGCGCTGTCGAATCCTGGGTCGATGCGCTGGAGATGGACTTCGATCACCCCGCCACAGGTCAGGCCGACCGCGAACGGATCATCCGGGTCGTGGTCGAAGCAGCTGCGCATCGGCTCGCCGGTGCGCAATACCGCCAATGCGCTCTCGTGCAGCGCACTCTCGATGCAGCCGCCGGAGACGCTGCCGAGCGCCGTGCCGTCGGCGCGCACCGCGAGCGCTGCACCGGGCCCGCGCGGCGCACTGCCGCGCACCCCGATCACCGAGGCGACGGCGAACGGCTCCCCCGCGTCCAGCCACTCCAGTAATTGGTCGGCGATGTCACGCATCGCGTCCTCCTTGTTCGTTCGGTGCGGCTACCGCCGACCGCCATGCCAGGTTCGCTAGACGCCGACGGTCGGCCGCGCCGGCTCGTGGGTGGCCACGCGCACGGACCGCGCCCACTGCGGGACGGCCTCGAAGTCGTTGAGCAGCCGCCAGATCCGGTCGCGTGAGAACGGCGTCTCGCAGGGTCGTTCGCCGACCGCGCGGCGAATCGCGTTGCCCAGGGCGGCCGGTACCGGGTTGTAGGGGCTCTCGCTCATCGATTTCGCCCCGAACGGGCCGAGCTCGTCGAAGGTCGTCGTGAAGTGGATCTCGGTCTCGGGCACGTCGTTCATCTGCGGAATCCGGTAGGCGCGCAAGACCGGGGTGAGCAGGGTGCCCTGGTCGTCGACCATGACCTCCTCGTACATCGCGGTGCCCAGGGCCTGGGCGATGCCGCCTTCCACCTGGCCGCGGCACTGCTCGGGATTGAGCACGGTGCCCGCGTCAGCGGCGTGCACCGAATGCAGGATGCGCACCGCGCCGGTGCGGATGTCGACCGCGACGCGGAATCCGTGCACGTTCCAGGCCAGTGAGCGGAACTCGCCCAGTTCGTCGCCGCGCGCGAAAACCTTGTCGCCATGGCGGTTCGACTCCGGGCAGGCGGCGATGAGCTCGGCGAAGCCGACTTCCCGGGCCGGGGTTCGGACTCCGTCGGCGCACATCGCGCAGTCGGCCGGATCGATGCCGGTGAGCTCGGCCGCCACGCCGAGCAGCAGTCGCCGCAGCGCGAGCGCCGCGGCATGCAATGCCTTGCCCGCCACCGTGATGCCCGCCGAGGCGAAGGCTCCGGTGTCGTAGACCGCGCCGTCGGTGTCGCCGTTGGTCAGCACCACCCGGCCCGGTTCGGTGGCCATGTCGGTGGCGACGATCTGGGTGTGGACGGTGGTGGTGCCGTTGCCGAATTCGCAGGTGCCCACGGCGGCGGTGTAGGTGCCGTCGGGCGACACCGACAGCGTGGATTTGGAGACATGCCCGAAGGGGGCCATGGTCGCGATCATGGCGATGGCCATGCCCTCACCCACCCGCCAGTGCGGGCCTTCCGGCGCGGGCACCCCGTTGCCCCGGGCCAGGCCGCGCTGCACCAGATCCAGGCATTGGTCGAGACCGTAACTGCCATAAACCAATCCCGCGTCCGCCGGATGCGCCTCGATCAGCGGGTCGCCCCGGCCGACCACATTGATCCGCCGCAACTCGAACGGGTCCATGTCCAGCGCGAGCGCCAGTTCGTCCATGGCCGATTCGATGCCCAGGATCACCTGGCCCAGGCCGTAGCCGCGGAACGCGCCCGAGGGCAGGTTGTTGGTGTAGACCGTCTCGGCGTCGACGCGTTTCACCGGTGCGCGGTACACGCTCAGTGATTCCGCGCAGGCGTGGAACATCACGCCGGGACCGTGATTGGCGTACGCGCCGGTGTCGGAGAGCACGTTCAGGGCGATCGCGGTGAGCCGCCCGTCGCGGTCGGCCCCGAGCCGGACCCGCACCCGGAAGGGGTGCCGCACCGAGGTGCGCGCGAATTCGTCGGGGCGGCTCATCTCGTAGATCGCGGGTTTGCGGGTGCGCAGCACCACGAGCGCGACCAGGTCCTCGGTCAGCATCTCCTGTTTGCCGCCGAATCCGCCGCCGACCCGTTTGGTGAACACCCGCACGCGGTCCTCGGGCAGCCGGAGCAGCCGGCACAGGGTGCGCCGGGTCAGGAAGGGCACCTGGGAGCTGGTGCGGATCTCGAGTCGCCCGTCCTCGTCCAACCAGCCGATGCTGCCGTGGGTTTCGAGCTGCATGTGCGACACCCGCTGGGTGCGCCATTCACCCGAGACCGTGACTTCGGAGTCGGCGAGCGCCCGCTCGATGTCGCCGCCCATGCCGTCGTGGATGGCGGCCACCACATTTCGCGCGGGATCCAGTGGCAGTTCCTCGGCCGGTTGGTCGCTGTCGACCAGTTCCGGATGCACCAGCGGTGCGCCCGGTGTCCGGGCGTCCTCGGGGTCGTGCACCGAGGGCAGGACGTCGTAGCTCACCTTGATCAGCCGGCACGCCTGCTCGGCGGCGGCCGCGGTGGTCGCCGCCACCGCGGCGACACGCTGGCCCTTGAAGCGCACGACCTCGTCGAAGATGCGGGTGTCGTGCGGGTCGTCGGTGCGGCGTTCGTGCTGTCCGGTGGAGTAGCGGGCCGTCGGGACGTTGCGGTGATCGAGCACCAGGGCGACGCCGGGCAGCCGTTCGGCCTGCCGGGTGTCGATGGCGGTGATGCGGGCGTGCGCATGCGGGGACGAGAGCACCCGAATATGCAGTGCGCCGGGCACATTCACGTCGAAGGTGTACGGTTCGGTGCCGGTGACGACCCGTTTCGCCGCCGGTGGGTGCACCGAGGTGCCGACCACCCCGTTGCCCGGTGAGGCGCAGCCGGCGTGGTTTTCGTCCGCGCGCCCGGCGCTGACGCCCTGCCGGATCGCCTGCCGGATCGAGCGGTAACCGGTGCAGCGGCACAGGCTGCCCTTCATCAGACGGTGCATGTCCCCGATCTGGTCCTCGGTCAGGGTGGACGCGGTGACGATCATTCCCGCCGTGCAGAAGCCGCATTGGAAGGCGAAGTTGTCGACGAAGGCCCGCTGCATCGGATGCAGGTTCTCGATCGTGCCCAGACCCGAGACCGTGGTGACCTCGCGGCCCTCGATGCGCTGCGCCGGATAGAGACACGAATGCACCGGCTTGCCGTCGACCAGCACCGCGCAGGCGCCGCAATCGCCTGCGTCGCAACCCTTCTTGACCTCGAAGTGTCCCTGGTCGCGCAGGAAGGTGCGCAGGCACTGGCCCGCGCGGGGTTCGGCGGTGCACGACTCGCCGTTGATGTTCAGTTCCATGGCAGCAGTTCCTGTCGGATTTCCTCGAGCAGCACTCCGCTGACGGCGCACCGCCAGTCGGCGGTGCCCAGCGGGTCGGTGTAGTAGCCGTCGGCGGCGCGGCTGTCGGCGCGCAGTTCCGCGGCCGAGGGCAGGGTGCGGTAGCGCAGCACCGCCGGGCGCTCGGTGGCGGCGGTGATGGTGAACACCGCGGCGCCGGACTCGTCCACCCGACCGGTGAGAACCGCCGCGCTGCGGCCGATCTCGGCGAGCGCGATCTTGCGGAACCCGGTGCGGGCGCGCAGCGCGTGGGCGGGAATGTCGATGCAGCGCACCACATCTCCGCGCCGCAGCAGGCTGGTTCCGTTCCCGGTGGGAAGTTCGGCGACCGGCATCGTGTACTGGCCGCCGCTCGCGGTCCACACCAGCGCGGTGGCGTCGAGCGCGGCGGCCAGCGACACCATCGACGCGGCGGCGTACGAGCGGGCGATATTGCCGCCCACCGTCATCACGTTCCAGATCTTGAACGAGGCCAGCAGCGCGGTGGCCGCCTGGAAGAAGATCGGATGCGCCGTCCACCCCGCGCGCCGGCGGATGCGGGACAGCTCGGCGACCGTGCAGGTGGCCGCGATGCGCAGACCCTGGGGCGTCTCCTCGAGCGACGGCCAGCCCATGGTGCTCAGGTCGACCAGGCCGGTGGTGTACACCTGCGGCTCGGAGAACAGCCAGGTGCCGCCGCCCAGGAACGCCTCCCCCGGCGCCAGGACCAGGTCGGCGCGGGTCCGGGCCGCGCGCCACCGGTCGATCGTGTTCAGGTCCATTCGCTGTGCCGCCCTCCATAACAGGCCGCCCGCGTCGGCGGCGTGAGACGTTTGCCAGTACAGCGCCGGGGCGGTCGCGCCCACCACCGCCGCCGCATCCGAATCCTGCGAGCGGATCTTGGATGATCAACCAAACCGACAGGTAGCGTTTCCGGCTGGGCATCGGGCATCTGGTATTGCTAGGCGAGTGCTGGTCGAACAGGTGCTGGAGCTTTCCGATCTCGGTGTCGCCCCCATGTGGGCGCCGAGGCGGGCGCTGCGGCGCACCGTGACCGGAGTGACCACGGTCGATGTGGGAAACCCGGCGAGCTACCTCTCCCCCGGGGAGATCGTGCTCACCGGATTGGCCTGGTGGCAGCCGCAGCATGCCGAATCGGTCGGCGGATTCGTGGCGGCGGCGCGGGCGGCCGGGACGGTCGCGCTGATCGCGGGCGAGGGCGTGCACGGCCGTATTCCGGAGGAATTGGTCGAAGCCTGTCGGCGGCACGGACTTCCACTGTTCTCGGTGCCCTGCGGGACGACCTTCCGGGCCATCGTCGATCGCATCTACCTGCGGTTGTGGTCCGACATGCGGGCATCGGACAGCCCGGCGCTGCCCTCGACGGTGATGGACGAGCTGTGGGAGGCCATCACCTCCGCCGCCCCGCTCGACGAGCTGCTCGCCACCGCGGTCGAACGCCTCGGCCTGCCGCCGCTGGAGTTGGCGTCCGCGAGCGGGCGCGTCATCGCCGCCAGCGGCCCCGGCGCGGCCGACGCCACCCACCCGACCCGGCTCGGGGTCGGTCCGGCCCCGCGCTCACCCTTCGACGGCTGGTTCCTGCGCACGGGCCGGGTGGTGAGCCGAGCGCAGCAGCCGGTCCTCGACGAACTCGCCACCCTGCTGTCCCGTGCGTTCACCACGCACCGGGCCCTGCTGGACGAACAGGCCACTGCCACAGCCGAATTGCTCGCCGCACTGGAAGCCGAAGACGCACAGACGATTTCGGCCACCATGCACGAACTCGACCTGGGCGCTGACGACAAGCTGACGCCCCTGGTCGTGCGCATCCCCGGAGCACCCGACACCTGGGCGGTCGACGCCGTCCACGAACTGCTGGCGGGAACCCCGGGCCGATTCGTGGTGTGCGCGAACAGATCCGGCGAAGCCATCGGCCTCACCACCGCCCCCACCCACCGACTCACCGACACGGTCACCCAACGCCTGGCGACCATACGCACCCTGCTCGCCGAAGACCCCGCGCTCGCGGTCGGCATCGGACCGAGCGCCGACACGAGCACGCTCACAACAGCTTTGGCCCGCGCACAGTACGCGGCAGATGCGGCCGAACAGCGGCCGCCGACGAGCACCCGGGTCTGCACAGCCTCGGAGATGACGAACCTGAGCGCACTGCTCGAGGGCCTCCCCACCGCGGTCTCCCAGGCATTCCAGACCGCCGTCATCGGCCCGATCGTCGATTACGACGCCGAAAAGGGCGCACAGCTCCTGGAAACATTGCAGAGCTTCTTGAACAACGACGGCTCCTGGACCCGCACCAGCGCAGCCATGCACCTACACGTGAACACCATCCACTACCGCATCGAGCGCATCGAAGCCCTCACCGGCCGCCGAGTACTGGACCCACAGGGCCGCCTGGACCTGTACGCCGCCCTGACCCTGCACCAGCGCGGCGCCGCCTGACCTATCAGTCGAACAGGCGCACCGAAGACGATGCCGACCCGCGCTGTCAGGGCACCGACCGCGCTGACCGGACGACGGGCTAGGTCACCGAGTCGAGGGAGGAGAAGACCACGACGTTGGATTCGTAGCTTTTGGCGGCCTTGTCGAAATTGCCGCCGCAAGTGACTACTTGGAGGGTGGCGCCGCCTCGGGGGCCGAAGACGAGTTGGTCGGGGAATTCGGATTTCTTGTACATGCGGACGTCGGTGACTTTGAAGTGGGCGGTTTTGCCGTCGGCGCGGGTGACGTCGATGAGGTCGCCGGGCTTGACCTTCTTGAGGGTGAAGAAGATGCCCTCGCCCTTGTAGGAGTCGACGTGGCCGAGGATGACGGCGGAGCCCTGTTCGCCTGGGGCGGGGCCCTTTTGGTACCAGCCCGCCTGCTTGTAGTCGGCGGGGACCTGGACCGAGCCGTCGTCGTTGAGGCCCACCGCGATCAGGGATCCGGAGGTCTGGATCGAGGCGATGTTGAACGAGACCGGAGTCGAACGGGTAATCGCCGCAGCGGTTTTCACCGAAGCGGTGCTCGTCGCCGCGGCCTTGGTCGTGGATGCCGTGCTGCTGCCGGCGGACGAGCAACCGGTGATCAGCGACGAAGCGATCGCCAGGGCGGCGACCGCGCCGAGTAGGGAACGGCGGACGATCACTGGGTGCTCACCGCTTTCGCCATGCCGCCCGCGCCGGTTTCCGGTGCGCCCTTGGGGATCACGTAGCCGCCGGGCGGGACCTGATCGGTGACCGCGGTGCCACCGGGGATGCCGGTGGTCGCGCCGACCGGAATCGCCATGCCCTGCACCGTGTCCGCGCCGGCCGCGCCGGCTCCGGCGGTCACCAGGTCGATGCCGCCCAGGCCGCCGCCCTGGACGTCGCCGCCGGTGTTCGCGTTCCCGCCGACCTGCACACCGCCGCCGATGTTCCCGCCGGTCTGCACGCCACCACCGACCTGCGCACCACCACCGAGATCGCCGCCCGTCTGGACGCCACCGCCGACCTGCACGCCGCCGCCGATATTTCCGCCGGTCTGCACACCGCCACCCACCTGCGCACCACCACCGAGATCGCCGCCCGTTTGCACGCCTCCACCGGTCTGCACACCGCCGCCCACATTCCCGCCGGTCTGCACACCGCCACCCACCTGCGCACCACCACCGAGATCGCCGCCCGTTTGCACGCCTCCACCGGTCTGCACGCCACCGCCCACATTCCCGCCGGTCTGCGCATCGCCACCGGCCTGCACGCCACCACCGACGTTCCCGCCGGTCTGCACACCCCCGCCGACCTGGACCCCGCCCCCGACATTCCCGCCGGTCTGCGCATCGCCACCGGTCTGGACGCCGCCACCGACCTGCACGCCGCCGCCGGTGTTTCCACCCGCTTGCACGCCGCCGCCGACCTGCACCCCCGGGTTCGCCGGAGTAGGGCTCGGGCTGGCCGAGGCGCCGGCATTGCCGCCGACTCCGGCCTGCACATCGACACCCACCTTGACGCCCCCATCGCCGACGCCCACATCGACACCCAGACCCGCGCCCGGGCCGGGGGCGGTCGTGGTGGTGGGGTCCGCGGAGGCCGACGAGGCGCAGAGCGCGACAGCGGCCGCGGCGAAGATCGCCGCCGTGAATGTCCTTGCCGACATTGTGAATTCGCTTCCAGAAGATGACGTTCGACGCTCTTCCGTCGATCGGACCGGCCGGTGTGTTACCCCGTATCGGCCCGGATTCTGAAAGTTAGCGGCAATGCAGGAGCATTCAAGACTGGACGCCTGCAAAACTCCCTAATCGACGACGCCGCGATCCCCTAATTGGCCCCGCTGACCACCGAAGCCGCCGCCCACGCGAACCCGTCCGGATCGGTGAAAGCCGCGGCGCCACCGCCGATGACGAGCCGGTGCGACCCCGTCCCCTCCGAGGACACGCCCGCGTCCTTGGCCAGCGCCCGCCGCTTGTAGAGCCCCAGCTTGACCGGCCCCTCCGCCTCGAACTCGACGTACATGGGCCCGAAACTCTTCGACACGGTCAGCCCGTGCTCGACGTAGAAGCGTTTGCTCGCACCCACATTCGTGACCCCGAGCAACAGCACCAGGGAATCGAAGCGCTTGGCGGCCGGTCCGCTGTCCTTCTTCGACGAGGTCGCCACCTTCCAGATCGCGCCGTCCGGAGCCTGCACCACGCCGCCGTAGCCCCACATCGACTTCGCCGCCGGTTTGAGCGAGGTCGCACCGGCGGCCAGGGCCGCGTCGAGGTAGGCATCGGCATCGGCGGGCTGCGCGACGGTCAGCGACAGGGTGAAGCCCCGGAAGCCCGAGGTGGGTTCCTGCGCGGTCCGCAGGCGCAACCGCTCGTCCAGCCCGAAGGCGGTGGCATAGAAGTCGGCGGCGGCCTGAGCATCAGCGACATCGAGGGTGATGTTTTCAATGGAAGTCATGTCAGCAACGCTAGGGTTTGCCCACCGACCTGCGCTTCTCGATTCCTGACCAGTCCGCCGCCGGGCCCCGCCTCACACCGCCGCGGGCAGCAGCTCTCGCACCAGGGCGACCGCCTCGGGCAGCTCCATGTGGTCCTCGGGATACGCGCCGAGGTGACCGCCCGCGGGCAGGACGGTCGCGACCGCGCCCAGCTCCCGCACCAGGATGCCGACGTGCTCGAGCGGGTCGGGCGCGTTGACCGGATCGTCGATGGCCTGTAGGACGCGGAAGCCCTTGGCGGCGGCCCGGATTCGCGGCCAGTCGAAACCGCCCTCGAAGAACGAGGCGAGCAGGTCGTAGCCGACCTCGTGGGCCGAGGCCGAGACCAGCACGGCACCGGCGAAGACGCCCGCCTCGGGATCGTGGGATTCGAGCAGGCGCAGCACGTTCACCGCACCGATGCTGTGCCCGACCAGCACCGTGTCCTCCGGGGTCGCGGCGACGGCCTCGGACAGCGCCTTTCGCCACGCGTCGCGCTCGGGGGCGTCGGTGCCGGGCAGGTTGGGGATGACGACGTCGCGGCCGAGGCGAGTCAGTTCGGCGCGGAAGGCGGGGAACCAGACGCTGTCCTCGCGGGCCTGCAGGCCGTGGGAAACCACGATGGTGCTCATGAATCACTCCTAGATCGACTGATGAGAACCGAACGTGGCATGTCGAACTGGCATTCCACTGGCAGCAGGATTCCTTCGCGACGATGTGACAACGAATACCCCCGAGGGGTTCCCGCACGGTCGGCGGCTATGCTGGCGAACGTGGCCGACCAGCGCGTTTCACGGCGAGCTACCGGAGTAGTCCGGTGGCTCGGAGTGCTGGCGCTGCTGCTGGGAATCGCGGCCATGCATGCCGGGGTGTTCTCCGTCGCCACGGGCGCGGGACACGACATGGCCGGACCGGCGACCGCGATCGCCGCACCGATGGCCGCGATGCACGACGCCCCGTCTCCCGCCGACCAACCCGCACCGACGCACGTGCAGCACGCGTGTGAAGCCTTCACCCTCGCGGCCGCCGCATTCGTTCTCGGGCTGATCGTGCTCGGCTGGATCACCCGCACCCCCGATTCCGATCATCCGGCCGCCGCCCCCACCGCGGGCGACCATCGGGAACGCCCGCCGCCGTGGACCGTCCCCGCCCTCGCACAACTCTCGATTCTCCGCATCTGATGGTTTTGCGCCGCAACGCAATTCATCCATCGATCAAGGAGATTTCGCATGCCCTCCCACGGCCTTTCCATGCCCATGAACCGGCGTGGCTTCTTCGCGCTGGGCACCGGCCTGGCCACCGCCGCCGCGCTCGCGGCGTGCACGAACGACTCGTCCGGCTCGCCGAAGCTGGTCCAACCCGACTCCGACCCGGTCCGCGCCGCCGAGAACGCCCGGCGCGTCGCCGGGGCGGCCACCCGCGAGGTGACGTTGCGTGCCGAGCCCACCACCCTCGACCTCGGCGGTGTGCAGGTCCGGACCTGGGCCTACGGTGGCGCGCTGCCCGGCAAGGAGATCCGGCTCGCCAAGGGTGAGGTGCTGCGCGCGGACCTGACCAATGCCCTGCCCACCTCGACGACGGTGCACTGGCACGGGCTCGCCCTGCGCAACGACATGGACGGTGCGCCCGGGGTGACCCAGCCCGCGGTCGGCCCGGGCGGCACGTTCCGCTACGAGTTCACCGTGCCCGACGCCGGAACCTACTTCTTCCACCCGCACGTCGGACTGCAGCTCGACCGCGGCCTGTACGCGCCGCTGATCGTGGAGGACCCCGCCGACGGCAAGGACTACGACCTGGAAGCCGTTGTCGTGCTGGACGACTGGCTCGACGGCGTCGACGGCCGCGACCCCGATCAGGAGCTGCGCAAACTCCGGCAGCAGGGCGTGGGCGGGATGGGCATGGGCGGCATGGACCACGGCGGCATGAGCATGTCGACCGACCCGAACGCACCGCTGGGCTCCGACACCGGTGACGTGAAGGACTACCCGTACTACCTGATCAACGGCCGAATCGACACGGACCCGGTCACTTTCACCGGCCGCCCGGGACAGCGGCTGCGGCTGCGCGTCATCAACGCGGCCTCCGACACCGCCTTCCGGCTGGCCGTCGGCGGGCACCGGCTGCGGGTCACCCACAGCGACGGTTTCCCGGTGCAGCCCGTCACCACCGACAATCTGCTGCTCAGCATGGGCGAACGCTACGACGCGGTCATCGAGCTGGCCGACGGCGTCTTCCCGCTGGTCGCCTCCGCCGAAGGCAAGAACGGCCGGGCCCTCGCCCTGATCCGGACCGGCGGCGGCACCGCGCCCGCCGCCGATGTCCGCCCGGCCGAACTGTCCGCGCCGCCACTCACCGGCGACCGGCTGGTCGCGGCCGAATCGGTGCGACTGCCCGCCCGCAAGCCCGACCGCACCCTGGAAGTGGCCCTCGGCATGGGCAAGGGCGACTACACCTGGACCATCAACGGCAAGTCCTACCCGGACCACGCCATGCTGGATGTGGCTCAGGGAGAACGGATTCGGCTCCGCTTCGTCAACCACACCATGATGTTCCATCCCATGCACCTGCACGGGCACACCTACCAGGTGGTCAACCCGGCGGGCACCGGCGCACGCAAGGACACCTCGATCGTGCTGCCCATGCAGACCGTCGAAGCCGACTTCGACGCGAACAACCCCGGACAGTGGATGGTCCACTGCCACAACGCCTATCACGGCGAGGCGGGCATGATGAGCATCCTGTCCTACACGCGCTAGCAAGCGCGAGCCGCCGCGCGCCACCGGACCGGGCCTCGACGTGCCGCCGGTCGGGTCCGCGGTCGCCGGGTCATTCCCGCGCGCCGTCGGCCGGAATCCACTCATAGGCAGTGGATTCCGGCCCAACCAGCAGGCCGGCACGACCGGGGCCGAGCCGGCAGCACGTGCGCGTGTCCGTTCGACTGCTCAGGCGCGCTGAACGGCGGCCTGACGCACTGCGCCCGCACCGATGGCCGCGATGTTCTCGCTGCCGTGGATGACATCGGTGAAAGCCTGGGCCACGGTGTCGTCCTCGAGTGCCCGCTCGCACCGGCGGGCCAGCTCGTGGCGGTCGGTGGTGGGGTATTCCAGTGGCTGCAAGGCGATTTCGGCGACGACGCCCTTGGAGCGCAGCACGCGGAGAATCGAATCGCCGAGGGAATCGACGCCGACGAAGCCGGGAATCGTGGACAGCTCACCGTCGGCGCTCAGGTAGCGCAGGCGGATGGGCTGGATCGGGGTGCCGGAGTCGACGGCGGCCTGGAACAGCGCGGGCCGCAGGGTGCCGTGGGCGCGGCCGCACCAGGTGGTGCCCTCGGGGAAGAAGGCGACGCGCTCACCGGCGGCGACCCGCTCGGTCATGGTCTCGATGACCGACGGCAGCTGCCGCAGGTGTTCGCGTTCGATGGGGATGACACGCACGCGCTTGGCGACATCGCCGAGCATCGGCCACTCCACCAGGTCGGCGCGGGCGACGAAACTCATGTTGTCGAAGGCGGTCAGCGCCACGATGTCGGTCCAGCCGATGTGGCGGGCCACGACCAGCACGCCGCCCTCGACACGCTGATCACCGCGATTGTCCACGATGCGGACCCGAATCCCGCAGCAGGCCAGCAGGGCTCGCGCATAGCGTCGCTGCACCGCGGCCCGGCGGCGACGCGGGGTGGCGAAGTGGGCGATGGGGAAGCTCAGCAGCACCCCGGCGACACCGGCCAGGCGAGCCGCCACCCGCAGGGAGCCCGCCTGTGCGGGCGCGTCGACACACGAAGAGCCACAAGGGCTGTGCGGCATCCAGGCGTGCGCGGTCGCCTCGGCGGGCGGGCACGACAGGGCGCCGGTTTCAGGGGAGAGCAGCGCGGGCATCATGGGGCATCACCGGGCGTCCAGGCTGTTGGCCGCGCCCTGCAGGCGCTCCAGGTAACGGGTGTTGATGGTCTCGAGACCGAGCAGGGCGACGAAGTCGGCCACCGCGAAGTCCGGGTCGTGGGCGGGCTCGCCGCAGATCTCCGCGCCCAGGCGCAGGTAGCCGCTGAGCAGCGGCGGCAGCTTGGGGCGGGCCGGGGGCTCGAGCTCGTCGAGGGTCCGGCCGTCCACCACGACCGGGTTGTACGGGCGCACATGGCGTTCCGCGTCCAGCGCGTGCTTGCGCAGGAGCAGGTCGCGCACCCCGCGCACGTTCACGCCGGGCGCGTCCTCGGGACCGTTCTGCATCGGCACCGACACGCAGCCCATGACCCAGTCGTATCCGGTGAGCTGGATGTAGTGCAGGATGCCCGCCCACATCAGGGTGAGCACCGAGCCGTTGCGGTGGTCGGGCACCACGCAGGCGCGGCCCATCTCCACGATCCGGTTGCCGACGGGATCCAGTGCGGCCAAATCGAATTCGGTGGCGGTGTAGTACCCGCCGGCCGCGGACACCTTGTCCGGCGGCAGCATGCGGTAGCAGCCGACGAACTGTTCGGTGAGCTCGTCGCGCACCAGCAGGTGGTCGCAGTGCTCGTCGAAGCGGTCGGCGTCCAGGCCGGTTCCGTTGTCGGGGATGGTGAATCCGGGCTCATTGGCGAACACCTGGTAGCGCAGGCGCTGCGCGGCCTCGCGATGCTCGGCATCGGAGGAGACGACCAGGGAGTACTGGGACCGCCCGGACGTGCGGGGCGCTTCGGGGGCGGGCTTCGACGCGGCTGCCAGCAGGCTGGAATTCGACGCTGCCATGGTGGTCATACGCTTGATCAAGCCAGTCCCAGACTGCGCTGGAGCGACCGCCGGATTACCTGCCGATGCCAGTCCGGTGAACGCGACACAGACCGCACCCGGAGTTCATCCGAGCGCCTCTGAACGTTCTCTACCAGGACAAACGCTCGCATTCTGCCGGGGTACCGGCGGGCCCTAAGACCCTGCGCGCCGCACCCGGACCCGTCTCCGGGAGGTGCCGCCGACCCCGGCGAGCCCGCCGCAACGAGCGGAAGAGGCTAGCCTACGCCTCCATTCCGAACCTTGCACCGGCGGGCCCGGATTCGCGAAACGGCGACGCCTCACTCCCGGAACAGCAGTGCGGTATCCCCGAATTCGTGCCACAGATAACCGGACTCGAGCGCCACCCGGTACGCCTCCCGCACCACCCCCGCGCCCGCCACCGACTCCAGCAGGTGCAGATGCGACGCTCCCGGCGCATGCCACCCGGTGATCAGGCCGTCCACGGCCCGCGCCGGACGCTCACCGCTCAGCACCAATTCCGTCCATCCGCTCACCGGTCGCACCAGACCATCTGCCCCATAAGCGGATTCGAGCGCCCTGGTCACCGTCGTCCCAACCGCCACCACCCGTCCGCCCGCCGCATGCGTGGCATTCACCAGCCGAGCCGTCATCTCCGGCACCTCGAACCGCTCCGGACTCGGCGGCTCCCCCGATTCCGGCGACGACACCCCGGTATGCAGCGTGATCGGCGCGAACCCCACCCCGCCCGCCACCAGCTCGGTCACCAGAGCCTCGGTGAAAGGACGTCCTGCACTGGGCATTTCGGCACTACCGGGCTGGATCCCGAAGACCGTCCGGTAGTAGGAGGCCGACCAGCGCTCGGAGAGATACGAGTACGTGACCGGCCGACCGTGCCGCGCGAGCAACTCCCGCACATCCGCACCCCCGCCCGCGGCGGCGCCTTCGACGGTCACATCCGCGACCCACAGACGATCCGAGCCGGGCAGCCAGCGCCCGCGCAGCACAGCCAGGTGCTGTGACGGGAGATGGACGTGCGCACCGGGTTTCACGAAGGGACCGCGCCAGGGTACGCCGTGCGGGTCGCGCAGTTCGACCACCCAGGCGCCGTCGTCCAGCCAGGTCGAGAAGTGCAGTACGGCCGGGTCGCCGTGGTATTTGGCATTGACGGCCGCGTTGAGCATGGCGGAGTTGTTGACCACCACCAGGTCTCCCGGCCGGAGAAATGAGGGGAGTTCGCGGAACCGGGCATGGGTCAGGCTCCCCGCGTCGGACACCATGAGCCGCACCTCGTCGCGGGCCAGGCCGCGCGCCTCGGGTGGGCGGGTCGCCGACAGCTCGTCCGGCAGTGTGAACGCGAGTTCCTCCACGCCGATGGTCATGACGCCACCCGCCGTTCCGAGGCACTGCATCCGCCATTCAGCAGAGGCGATTCGAGGCCGGGGGTCATGGGGCCACCGTCACTTCCGAGGCGAGGTATCTGCCGCTCGGCGGGCGCGAGGCGAGCAGGTGCAGCAGGGCGGGCACGACGGATTCCGGTTCGGGGCGGTCGGAGATGTCCTCGCCGGGGAAGGCGGCCTGGTGCATCTCGGTGCGCATGTCGCCGGGGTCGAAGCTGTAGATCCGCAGGGCCGGGTTCTCGGCGGCGAGCACGTTGGTGAGTTGGTCCAGTGCCGCCTTGGAGGCCCCGTAGCCGCCCCAGCCCGCGTAGCCGCCCACGGCCGCATCGGAGCTGATGTCCACCACGGTCCCGCCCGAGGCGCGCAGTGCGGGCAGGGTGGCCTGCAGAATCGCCAGGGGCGCAATCACATTGGTGTCGAGGACGGCCGCCAGTTCCTCGAGCGGATACCGGTCCAGCGTGGGCAGCGGGCTGGGTCCGAGGGTGCTGGCGTTGTTGAGCACCAGGTCCAGGCGATCGGATCCGACGGCCCGCGCGAGCTGCTCGCGGACCGCCGGATCGGCTACATCCCCCGCTATGGCGTGTGCGCCGGTCGCGGCCCGGACCTGTTCGAGCCGGACCGCGCCGCGCGCGACAATGAGCAATTCCCAATCGTTTTCGGCGAGTGCGAGCGCGACCGCCCGGCCGAAGCCCGCCGATGCCCCGGTGATCAGGGCTCGTTTCTTGTTTTCAGGCATAACGCCATCGTGAAACCTGAACCTCTGTTCAGGTCAATGCCTTTTCGCCGGAAGCGAAGCGGTCAGGCGTTCTCCCGGGCGAAGCTGCGCGAGGCGATCAGGATCAGCGCCAGCGACACCACCACGGTCACGGCGGTGCCGACGTAGACCTCGTGCGCGCCGAAGTCGCCGCGGAACAACGCCCGGGCCGCATCCACGGTGTGCGAGAAGGGATTCACCTTCGCGATGTTCTGCAGCCACTTCGGGCCGACCGTCATCGGCAGCAGGATGCCCGAGAGCAGCATGATCGGCACCGAGACCGAGTTCAGCAGCGAGGCAAGGGTGTCTTCCGAGCGCGCCCACAGGCCCAGCGCATAGGAGGCGGAGGCCAGACCCGCGCCCATGACCGCGATCAGCAGCAGCGAGAGCACCAGTCCACCCGGATTCGGCCGCAGTCCGAAGACGGCCGTGGCCACGCCGACCAGGACCAGCGCCTGCACCAGCAGCACCGTCATGTCCTTGAGCACTCGACCCAGCAGCAGCGCGCCGCGCGAGGCGGGGGTGACCCGCTGCCGCTCGATCACGCCGGCACGCCATTCGGCCACGATGCCGAAGCCGACGAACAAGGCTCCGAACAAACCGGTCTGAATGACCAATGCCGGGGTGAGGATGTTCCAGGGATCGGCCCCGGCGCCCAGCGAAGGCGCGACGCCTTTCACCAACGGACCGAACAACACCAGATAGATGATCGGCTGCATCAAGCCGATGATCACCCACACCGGATTGCGCAGGTTGGCGCGGATCTGAGACCAATAGATCAGTCCGGTATCACGCAGGAATGTCATGACCGGTCTCCTTCCCGGAGCGAACGCCCGGTGAGCGTGAGGAATACGTCGTCGAGGCTGGGACGTTTGACGGTGAGCGCGCCGGGCGTGATGCCCTTGTCGCCGAGCGCGGCCAGCAGCGGAACCACCGCCGCGTCACCGTGTTCGACGGTCAGGTGCACGAGACTCTTTCCGGCATGGCCGTTCTCGTGCCCCTCGGTGCGCAGCCTGGAGCGCAGCTCGAGCACGTCCGCGGCGATCTCCATGGCCAGATCGGCGCTGCCGGAATCGATTTCGAGGCTGATCACATCCCCCGAGATGCGCCGCTTGAGCTCGTCGGGCGTACCCTCGGCGACGATGGCGCCATGATCCATGACCAGGATCCGGTCGCACAGCGCGTCGGCCTCTTCCAGGTAGTGGGTGGTCAGCACGATGGTCGTGCCCTCGTCGCGCAGTCGCCGGATGTGGTCCCAGAGGTTGGCGCGGCTCTGCGGGTCCAGCCCGGTGGTGGGCTCGTCGAGGTAGATGAGCGTCGGCCGGTGCACCAGCCCGAGCCCGATATCCACCCGGCGGCGCTGACCGCCGGAGAGCTGCGAGCACTTGCGCCGCTCCAGCCCGTCGAACTCCAGGGCCTTGGCCAGCTCGCCCGCATTGCGCCTGGCCTCGGCCTTGGACAGCCCGAAAAGCCGGGCCTGCAGAATCAATTCGTCCTCGACCAGCTCGTGCTCATTGGTCGATCCGCCCTGCGGCACGTATCCGATGCGCGAGCGCACGGTCCGCGACCGGGTGCGCAGGTCCGCGCCCACCACGGTCGCCTCACCGGCGGTCGGCGCGAGCAGGGTCGAGATCATGCGCAGCGTGGTGGTCTTGCCCGCCCCGTTGGGGCCGAGCAGACCGATGATCTCCCCGTAGCGCACATCGAAGTCGATACCGGTGACCGCTTGCACGTCACCGGTCTTGGTTTTGAAGGTCCGGGCCAGCCCACGCACCCGGATCACCGGATCGGTGGGTTCACCACGAACGGGTGATGTCGTTTCCACGTCTTCCACGGTAGGAACGACCACCCAGTTAGTCAAGCTTGACTATTAAAACTTGATTATCCGATCGGTGGCGGAACCGGCACGCCGCCCATCGACCCCGACCAGGCGTCCAGCTCACCGTCCTCGATCCCCTTCAACGTCTGGCGCGACCACTCCAGATCGGCGCGAGCATGGGCCGCCGCCAAGCGAATCGAATACACCACGTGATGCGGCGTCGACTCTCGCGGATCCCCACTACCCGACAGAATGCGACCGATCTCGTTCTCGAACTGCAGCAGATCCGCCTCGAACTTCAGAATCCGCGCCCGCAGCGCCGCCATCACCTCCGCCTTGGGCACCTGCGGAAACAACGCCACCGCCGCGAAATACGGATGCTTGACCAGATCCGCCTCGAACAGCGAGCCCCGCAGCATGGCCCCGAACTCCTTCTCCCCCTCCGGCATCAGCCGATACGTCCGCCGCTCCGGCCGCGCCCCCTCCTGCCCCACACCCTCCACCGAGATGAGCCCATCCCGCTCCAACGTGTTCAATGCGCTGTAGATCGAGCCCGGCTTCACATTCGCCCAGTTGTCCGCGTTCCAGGACAACAATTCCCGCCGAACGTCATAACCGTGCACGGGTTGCAGCAGCCGCACCACCGCGAGCACCAGCAATCGGGTTGTTGGAACAGACATAGTCGCAGGTTAGCGCGCGGGCCTCGAAGCACCGACAACGACGACGGGCTCCCCACCATCAGGTGGGGAGCCCGTCGCGGAGTGGGTGCGGGTCAGGCCGCTAGTCGGTCCCGGTCGGGAGTCTTTGCGGCGCGGGGCTTCTCGACCTCGTTGAAACCGGGGCGGCCGCTGCCGATGAAGGCGATCAGCCAGGAGGCGACGGCGGCGAAGCGGTTGCGGAAGCCGACGAGGTAGAACAGGTGGACGGCCAGCCAGGTGACCCAGGCCAGCAGGCCGGTGAACTTCACCTTGTCGTTGATCTTGGTGACGGCGGCGAAGCGGCTGATGACCGCCATCGAACCCTTGTCCCAGTACTTGAACGGGGTGGCCGCGGGCTTCTTGCCGCGGATGATGTCGGCGACGTGGCGGCCCTCCTGCATGGCGACCGGCGACTGGCCGGGGTAGCCGTTGAGGAAGGTCATGTCGCCGATGGCGAAGATGTCGGCGTGGCCGCCGACGGTGCAGTCCGGGTTGATGAGAAGGCGTCCGGCACGGTCGGTTTCACAGCCGGTGGCCTCGGCCAGCACCTGGGCGAACGCGCCCGCGGCCACACCGGCCGACCACACCACGGTCTCGGCGGCGATGCCGCGCTCCACGCCGTCCTTGCTCTTGACGGTGACCTTGCCGTCCTCGATATCGGTCACGAAGGTGTCGACCAGGACCTCGACGCCGCTCTTCTCCAGCGACTGCTTCGAATATTCCGAAAGCCGGCCGCCGAAGGGCGGCAGCACGACGCCCGCACCCTCGACGAGAGTGACCGTATCCTCCAGGTGGAAGTACCTTTTCGCGAGTTCCTTCAGCTGCCCCGCGACCTCGACGCCGGTCGCGCCCGCGCCGACCACCACGAAGCTGAGCAGGCGGCGGCGGGTCTCCGGGTCGGCGGTCTTGGCCTGCTCGAAGACGCGCTCGATCTGCGCGCGCAGGGCGCGGGCGTCGTCGATGGTCTTGAGCGAGAACGTCTTGTCCGCGAAGTCGTCGCGGCCGAAGTAGGACTGGCTGGCGCCGGTGGCGGCGATGAGCTTGCCGTAGCGGATCTTGCGCGGGCCCTCGGGCGTCTCATAGGTGAGGATCGCGTTCGGAGCGTCGATGGCGGTCACCTTGCCCAGGCGCGCCTCGCCGTTCTTGTGCTTGCGGAGGATGTTCTGAATCGGAGGCGCGATCTCATCGGAGGCCAGCACACCCGTCGCTACCTGGTAGAGCAACGGCTGGAAAAGATGCTCGGGGGTACCCGAGATGAGGACGTAGCGAACTCCCGACTTGTTCAGCTGCTTCGCGGCGGCAAGACCACCGAAGCCCGAACCGACGATGACGACATCGGCGGTTTCGATATCCGCCTCCAGGTTGTACATGACTGCTCCCTTCTGTCATGACTAACCGTGATTCGGAACGCGGTTGTTCCAGGGGTCAGGGCGCATAATCAAGATGACTCTTATCTACGTTGATCATGAATTGGAGAGATGCCGTGGAGCTGCGCCAACTGGCCTACTTCGTGGCGGTCTGCGAGGAGCTGAGCTTCAGCCGGGCCGCGAGCCGCTGTTTCATCTCGCAGTCGGCTATCAGTCACCAGATCGCCCGGCTGGAGCGCGACCTTGGCGTACACCTCTTCGAACGCTCGACAAGATCGGTCGTACCCACCGACGCGACCACCCGGCTACTTCCCCTTGCGAAGCAAATGCTGAGCCTGGAATCGGCCATTCGCGCAGCTGTACGGGCCTCCGGACCGCGCATTCGCCTGGCAGCGAATATGAGCTTCGCAACTAGATCACTCTCGGCCATCGCGGGCGCGCGCGAGGCGCACCCGGGCGCGGAGATCGAATTCGTCATCAAGCCCTTCCGCCAGCGCATCCAGGCAGTGGCCGACGGCGACTGTGATCTTGCTCTCATCCGGGGCAGCGTGGACCAGCCCGGCCTGTCCGTCGAACAACTCTGGGTCGAGGATCCGGTCATCGCCACCTCCACCGCCCACCCCCTCGTCCAGCGCGGCGGCGACGTCACCCTCGCGGAATTGGGGGCCTATCCCCTGCTGCTCCCACCCGAGTCCGAACAGGTCCTGCTGCACAACGTCGTCCGCGGCGCGTTCGCCGACCTGCCCACCGGACCGGTCTTCGGCCCGCCCATCCCGCCGGACCACACCGCCACCATGGAACTGATCAACCGCCCCGACGCCTGGACCATCCTCTACGCCGACAGCCAGACCGAGGGCATCGCCACCCTGCGCCTCGCCGGCCACCCCCTGCGCATCCCGGTCTCCGCCGTCACCCGCAGCGAGGGCCGCCAATCCCCCATCGTCACCACCCTGCTGGCGGCACTGCACAGCTCTTGAACCTCATCCCCACCACGATCGGCATTCTCGTGCAGCGCGACGGGAATCGACGCCGCGCCGCCCGCGAACAACTCCCGCCGCAATAACTTCCGGATCAGGCCAGCGCGGTGGCGACCGCGAGGTGCAGGTGCAGATCCTCGGGCTCCTCGTCCTCGATCGCCCACCCGATCTCTTCCATCGACCGCATGAACGCCCAGGCGTGCGCCCGATCGGCGGACACCTCCAGCGCCGCGGCCGTCCTGGCGACCACCGCCCGCGCGTGCTCGGGCGTGGGGTCGCTCTGCACCTGGATCATCACCAGGAACCCGGCGTCGAAGGCGGCCTCGCCCAGATAGGGTTTCGGATCGATGAGCAGCCACGGCTCCCGTTCCGCCGCAACGATATTGCCCAGGTGGGTATCACGATTGACCACCAGCAACGGCCCGTCCGGCACCGTCAGCTCAGCACCCCGCCGCGCGGCCCGATCCAGTAGCCGGGCCGGAATCACCTCGGCCACAGCGGCTTCCGGCTCCGCGAACATCCGCTCCCACGCGGCCACCATCGACGCGGCCGTCGGCAGCTCCGGAAACCCGGCGGGCACCGGGCCGGGCGCCCGCCGCAGCCGCCGGTACAACCGGCACGCCTGCTCGACCTTCCCGATATTCTCCGGCCGTCCCTCGAGACTCGGAAACCCCGGCTGGTACAGCAGTTCCGTGCCCGGCCGCGCCCACTCGAGCAGCATCGCCCCGATCGCCGGATCGAATTCGTAGAGCCGGACCGCACCGTCACCACCGTAGTGGTGCAGCCCGGTCGGCTCCCCACAGTTCTCCTTGTCGACCACGGGCACCTTCAGTACGGCCACCGAGCCGTCCGACCGCCGCACCGGCGCGACCCACGAATGCGTGCCACCGCCGAAACTGTCGCCGATGATCTCCAACTCCCAAGCTCCGCACAGCTTCTCCACCACACCGGGCAGGGCGGCGAGCCACCGCGGCCCCCGCTCCCCGAAACTCCCCGCGATGGTCTCGGCGACGTCCGGAGGCAATGAGATCGGCATCCGGCCAGCCTGCCGCATCGGCGAAAGGACCCGCAATCCATATGCGGGCGAGTCGAGCGGCTATCGACGCTGCCGATGCGCGGCCACCCTGGTTCGGGTCGCACAGGTGGTGCCGCAGTACTTCTGGGGCTGTCGCCGGCCGGTGTCGATGAAGAAGCGGCCGCAGTCCGCGGCGGCGCAGCGGCCCCAGGCGCAGCGACCACGATCGCTCAGCCACAGGCCGAGCGCGAGTGCGGCCTTCGCCAGCAGCCAGTACTCGGGGTCGGCGTCCTCGGGCGGCCGCGAATGCATGGACCAGGGGCGGCCGGGGAATTGGACCAGCGTGGGACGCGCGGGGTAGTCGGCCAGCAGGCTATTGATGGCGTGCGCCGCCGCGTCGGGCTCGTCGATTTCGAGGATGTCGGCGATGCGGGCCGCCGCGGGGCGGATCTCGGCGGGTTCGGCGGCGAGATACCGCTCGGGGGCGCGGTGTTCGCGCAGGATCCGCCGCATCTCCTCGTCACCGGCTCCGGCGCGCGCGGCATTGGCCAGGTCGGCCAGGAAGTACAGCCCTCTCGGGTTCTGGTCGTTCGGCACCCGGACAGTGTAACGTCAATTCAAATTATTAGCGTTACAGGAGGATGATGCGCACCTCGGTTCTGGTGATCGGCGGCGGCCCGGTCGGGCTGACCCTGTCGATCCTGTTGGCACGGATGAAGATCGACCATCAGGTTGTCGAGTCCCGGCTGGCGCCGTCCCCGCACCCGAAGGCGCGGGGCATCTCGGCCCGCTCGATGGAGATCTTCCGGCGCCTCGGCCTCGAGTCGGAGATCCGCGCGGCGGGGCTGCCCGCCGACCATGTCGCGTTCTTCCGCGGCAAGACCCTCGACGATCCGAATTACACACGGACCGTGGTGGATTCGAGCCGGTCCGGGCACACGCCCGCGCCCGGACTGCTGTGCTCGCAGGACGCGCTCGAAGGAGTCCTGTCCGTACACGCGGGCGATCGGGTTCGCCGGGGCGTGCGCCTGATCTCGTTCGAGCAGAACGATTCCGAAGTGTCGGCGACGGTTCGAGACGAGCGGACCGGCGAAGAGTCGGCGCTGCGGGCAGATTGGCTCATCGGCTGCGACGGCGCGCACAGCACCGTCCGCACCGGCGTCGGCATCACCATGACGGGCCCGACCGGCTTGAACGAATTCCTCAGCGTCCGGTTCGAAGCGCCGCTGGGCGCGGTGGTCGCCGATCGCGCGAGTGCCTCCTACTTCCTCACCGGCGGAGGCGGATTCCTCGCGATCGACAATGACCGGCAGTGGATCTACCAGCACCCGCTGCAGGGCAGAGACCCGGGCGACATCGACCTGATCGCTCGAATCCGTTCCGGCGTCGGCATATCCGATCTCCCCGTGCGCATCAGCGGCACCGCCACCTGGCGCATGGATGCCCGCTCCGCCGACAACTACCGCTCGGGCCGGGTGCTCCTGGCCGGAGATGCCGCGCACACCGTCCCGCCCACCGGCGGCCACGGCATGAACGTAGGCATCGGCGACGCCGACAACCTCGCCTGGAAGTTGGCTGCCGTGATCACCGGCGCGGCTCCCGAATCCCTGCTCGACACCTACGAATCCGAGCGCCGCCCGCTGGCGCGCCGGGTCATCGACATCTCCACCGCGAACGCACGCGCCCGCGACAGCTACCGCATCGACGACGAACTCCTACTCGGCACCGCCTACCGCGACAGCGACACCCTGATCCGCACCGACGGCTACGTCCCCGCCGCCGCCGTCGGCGACCGCCTCCCCCACGCCTGGCTCCCCGACGGTCGCTCCACCCTCGACCTGGTCGGTCCCGGCCACGTCTTGCTCACCGGACCCCAACTCCCCGAAGACCTTCGAAGGCTCTGCGGCCTCTCCCCCACCACCGCTCTGCTGGTCCGCCCCGACGGCCACATCGCCGCCCGCCTCTACGCCTGACACCGGCTGAACCGGTTCGGGGACCGGGGTTTCGTGCACGGTGCGCCACAGGTGGGTTCGCCCGTCCGTCACCAGCACCGCGGTCACCGTGCGCCTGCCGGTCCGCACCGAGCCGAGGCGGTTCTCCGCGACGAAGCGCACGACGATCAGCTGTCCGCCGCGCGCGATCTCGGCCACCTCGGAGACCTCGATCTCCACGCCCGCCAACACATTCCGGGCCGACCAGATACCGGCCAGGAACGTCTCGCGATCCACCGCCTGCCCGGTCGTCACGACCGAGGTGAACCGCTCGTCCAGCGTGCCGGAGATCCGGTCGAACACCTTCGGCGGCGCGTCCGAGCCCAGCCATTCGGCCAGGTCGAAATGCAGCGCCGCCACGATGTCGGCCAGATAGACCTCACCGGTCTCGTCCGTCTTCTCGGTCGGGATCGGCTCGACCCGTCCACGCCGAGGATCGAATCGCCCACGCACCGGGCAAGACTGCCCGACCCCCGCCGCCTCGGCAACCGCTACGTCAGTGCACGGTCAGCGGGGTGTAGCTGCACGGGCCGAGCGAGCACAGGAAGTTCCAGATGCCGCCGCCCGCGGACGAAGCCGATCCGGGCGCGGACGCGGACCCCGAGGCCAGGTCGGAGGAGCCGACGATCTGGGTGGCCGTCGGAACATCGGCCGCGGCGGGCCCGATCCCGGCGATCAACGCACCGGCGACGGCGGCGGAGGCGAGCAGAGTACGCATGGTGAAACACCCTTTCGTGAACCTGCGGCCGGGAGGGGTTCCGCCCGCAGAGATCAATCTAAACGGCAATGTTTCACAATTCATCGGAACCGCCGAAAACAACTGTCCCCCGGCCGATTCCGGCCGGGGGACAGTCGATTGCGCTCAGCGCGAGGGGTTTCAGCCCTTGTGGGCCTTGACCGCCTCGGTCAGCTGCGGGGCGACGTTGAACAGGTCGCCGACGATGCCGTAGTCGCTGATCTCGAAGATCGGGGCCTCTTCGTCCTTGTTGACGGCCACGATGGTCTTCGAGGTCTGCATGCCGGCGCGGTGCTGGATCGCGCCGGAGATGCCCAGGGCGATGTACAGCTGCGGGGAGACCGTCTTACCGGTCTGGCCGACCTGGAACTGGCCCGGGTAGTAGCCCGAGTCGACGGCGGCACGCGAGGCGCCGACCGCGGCACCCAGCGCATCGGCCAGCGGCTCGACGACCTTGCCGAAGTTGTCGGCCGAGCCGACACCGCGGCCACCGGAGACCACGATCGCGGCCTCGGTCAGCTCCGGACGGTCGCCGCCGACGTTCGGCTCCCGCGAGACGATCTTGGTGACGCCCTCTTCCTGCGCGGGCAGGTCGACGGCGACCTTCTCGCCGGCGCCGGCCTGCGGGGCGGCCTCGATGGCGCCCGGGCGCACCGAGATCACCGGCACGTCGCCGGTGGCCTTGGCGTCCACGGTGAACGCGCCACCGAAGATGGAGTGCTGCACCGAGCCGTCACCGTTCACGGCGATGACGTCGATGAGCAGACCGGAGCCGATGCGGGCGGCGAGACGACCCGACACCTCCTTGCCGTCCGCGGTGGCGGCGACCAGGATCGCGGCCGGGGCGGCGGACTCGGACAGGCCGGCCAGCACGTCGACCTTAGGGGTGACGAGGAAGCCCTCGGCGTCGTCGCCCTCGGCGACGTAGATCTTCTCGGCGCCGGCGGCGGCCAGGGCGTCGCCCAGCTTGTCCGCGGTGCCGGGGGTGCCGACCACGACGGCGGCCGGGGTGCCCAGCGCGCGGGCGGCGGTGAGGAGTTCGGTGGTCACCTTCTTGGGCGCACCGTCAGCGTGCTCCACGAGCACCAAAACTTCTGCCATTTTCTTTCTCTCCTGAAAGTCGTTGTGCTCGGGGGACTTAGATGATCTTCTGGCCGACCAGGTAGGTGGCAATCTGGTTGCCGCCCTCGCCCTCGTCGACGATCTTCTCGCCCGCCGTGCGCGCCGGCTTCGGGGTCACACCGGTCACCTGGGTGCCGGCGTTCGCAACGCCCACGGTCTCCGGGTCGACGCCCAGATCCGCCAGGGTGAAGGTCGAAACTTCCTTCTTCTTGGCGGCCATGATGCCCTTGAAGGAGGGGAAGCGCGGCTCGTTGATCTTCTCGGTGACCGAGACGATGGCCGGGAGGGTGGCCTCGAGCTTGAACACGCCCTCGTCGGTCTCGCGCTCGCCGGCGATGCGCTCGCCGTCGACGACCAGCTTGCGCAGGTGGGTCAGCTGCGGCAGGCCCAGGTACTCGGCGATGATGGCCGGAACGGCACCGGCGCGACCGTCGGTGGCCTCGTTGCCCGCGATGACCAGCTCGATGCCCTCGATCTGGCCGAGAGCCGCGGCCAGGATGTAGGCGGTCTGCACGGCGTCGGAGCCGTGGATGGCCGGGTCGTTGATGTGGATGGCCTTGTCCGCGCCCATGGACAGGGCCTTGCGAATGGCCTCGGTGGCCCGGTCCGGACCGGCGGCCAGCACGGTGACCTCGCCGCCCTGCGCCTCCTTGATCAACAGCGCCTCCTCGACGGCGCGCTCGTTGATCTCATCGAGGATGGCGTCGGCGGCCTCGCGGTCGAGGGTGTAGTCCCCGCTGGAGAGCTTGCGCTCGGACCAGGTGTCGGGAACCTGCTTGATCAGTACGACGATGTTCGGCATGGGTCTTCGTCGACCTCCTGTTCTGGTGGCACTGGGGTGGCGGTCGCACGAGTTCGTCACGTACGTCCACAAGTAGCTCGTTCGGGAGATTACCCTACGTTAAGTTACTCGTGGGTAACTTACGGTGTGAGTTTCCGCATCGGTTGATCCGGTCGCCGGTGTGATATGGACAACCGCTAACGTCGGAGCGGTGAGTGACGCCGTGACACCTGTTGAAAACCCCACCGATCCCCTGCCTTTGACCGGTGAGCGGACCGTGCCCGGCATCGCCGAGGAGAACTACTGGTTCCGGCGGCACGAGATCGCCTATGTGCGCATGCTCGAGCAGTGCGCGGGCAAGGTCGTGCTCGAGGCCGGTAGCGGAGAAGGCTACGGGGCCAACATGATCGCGGACGTCGCGGCGCAGGTCACCGGCCTGGACTACGACGACAGCGCGGTCGCGCACGTGCGGGCCAAGTACCCGCGGGTGGAGATGGTGCAGGGCAATCTGGCCGACCTGCCGCTCGACGACGCCTCGGTCGACATCGTGGTGAACTTCCAGGTGATCGAGCACCTTTGGGATCAGGCGCAGTTCCTGCGCGAGTGCCTGCGGGTGCTGCGGCCCGGCGGCAAACTGCTGATCTCGACGCCGAACCGGATCACTTTCTCCCCCGGCCGCGATACGCCGCTCAATCCTTTCCATACGCGTGAGCTGAATGCCGCGGAAATGACCGAACTTCTCGTCGAGGCCGGTTTCACCGTCGAATTGATGGCGGGCATCTTCCACGGGCCCGAACTCGTGGCGCTGGATCGGAAGTGGGGCGGGTCGATCATCGACGCGCAGATCGAACGGGCGCTCGCCGGTGAGCCGTGGCCCGCCGACCTCGCCGCGGACGTGGCCGCGGTGCGCATCGACGATTTCGAACTGCTCGCCGACTCCGAGCGCGATATCGACGCCAGCCTGGATCTGCTTGCCATCGCGGTGAAGCCTTGAGCGACAACGTTTCCCCGGTGCCGGGCCAGTTCACGCTGGTCCTGCATTCGCACCTGCCGTGGCTGGCTCATCACGGGCGCTGGCCGGTCGGTGAGGAGTGGCTGTACCAGTCGTGGGCGGCGTCGTACCTGCCCGTGGCGAAGGTGCTGAGAAACCTTGCGGCCGAGGGGCGTTCGCATCTGATCAGCCTGGGGATCACGCCGGTGCTGGCCGCCCAGCTCGATGATGCGCACTGCCTCAGGGGCATGCATCACTGGCTGGGCAACTGGCGGCTGCGCGCGGACGAGGCGTCGCTGGCGGGCAATACCGCGCTCGGCGCGCACGAACATCGGCTCGCCTCAGCGGCTCTGGACGATTTCGAGACGCGGTGGATGCACGGAGCCTCGCCGGTGTGGCGCGAGCTCATCGACGCCGAGGCCATCGAACTGCTGGGCGGGCCGCTGTCGCATCCGTTCCAGCCGCTACTGGATTCCCGGCTGCGCGAATACGAGCTGGTCGAGGGATTGGCCGACGCGCGAGCGCGGTGGGGGCACACGCCCGCCGGAATCTGGGCTCCCGAGTGCGGTTTCACGCCGGGGATGGAACAGACCTACGACCGGGTCGGCATCTCGCATTTCATGGTGGACGGTCCCGCGCTGCGCGGCGACACGACGCTCGGGCGGCCCGTCTGGGATTCGGATGTGGTGGCCTTCGGCCGTGATCTGACGGTCAGCTATCGGGTGTGGTCGCCGAAATCCGGGTACCCGGGGCAGCCCTACTACCGTGATTTCCATCACTACGATCACGCCACCGGACTCAAGCCCGCGCGCGTCACGGGCAAGACCGTCGCCGGTCCCGACAAGGCCCCTTACGATCCCGAACTCGCCGCCGCGGCCATCGAGAAGGATGTCGCGGACTTCGTGGCGACCGTGCGGGAGCGACTGATCTCAGAGTCGGAGCGCATCGGCCGCCCGGCCCTCGTGGTCGCCGCGTTCGACACCGAATTGTTCGGGCATTGGTGGCACGAGGGCCCGCAGTGGCTCGAGCAGGTGCTGCGCGCACTGCCCGAGGCCGGGGTCACCGTGGGCACGCTCGCGGACGCGCGGGCCCGGGGTTACGTGGGCGAACGCGTCGAATTGGCCGACTCCTCCTGGGGTTCGGGCAAGGACTGGCGGGTGTGGGCCGGAGACCAGGTCTCGGATCTGGTCGAGCTGAATGCCGAGGTGGTGCGGCTGGCCCTGGACACCCTCGACAAGATGCGGGTGGACGCGACCGGGCTGCGCGATCCGATTGCCGACCAGCTGCTGCGCGAGGCCATCCTGGCCGTCTCCAGCGACTGGGCGTTCATGGTGTCGAAGGATTCGGCGGCCGGGTACGCGCGTGACCGAGCCCATGAGCACGCCCACGCGGTGCGCGAGATCGCGGCGGCGGTGGCCGCCGGGCAACTCGCCAAAGCGGGGCAGTTGGCGGCAGGATGGTGCACGGCCGACGGACTCTTCCCCGCGCTCGACGCGCGCAGGCTCGGCCCCGCTTCAGAAGGACCCGCATGAAGATCTTGATGGTGTCGTGGGAGTACCCACCCGTCGTAGTCGGTGGGCTGGGCCGCCACGTCCATCACCTGGCCGTCGAGCTGGCCGCCGCCGGGCACGAGGTCGTCGTGCTGGCGCGCCGCCCGATGGGCACCGACGCCACCACCCATCCCACCCACTCGTTCATCGAGCAGGGCGTGCTGGTGGTGGCCGTCGCCGAGGATCCGCCCGCCTTCGACTTCGGCGAGGACATGCTGGCGTGGACGCTGGCCATGGGTCACGCCATGGTGCGGGCCGGCATCGCGCTGAACAAGCCGGGCATCGGCGAGGGCTGGACGCCCGACGTCGTGCACGCCCACGACTGGCTGGTCGCACATCCGGCGATCACGCTGGCCGAGTATTACGACGTGCCACTGGTTTCCACCATTCACGCCACCGAGGCGGGACGGCATTCCGGCTGGGTGTCGGGGCGGGTGAACAAGCAGGTGCACTCGGTCGAGTGGTGGCTGGCGCACGAATCCGACGCGCTCATCACGTGTTCGGAGTCCATGAAGGACGAGGTGCACCGGCTCTACGGGGCCGAGCGGGTGCCGATGACGGTGATCCGCAATGGCATCGACGTGGGCGCGTGGACCTTCCGCGAACGCGCCCCGCGTTCCGGGCCGCCGCGGCTGCTGTACGTCGGCCGCCTCGAATACGAGAAGGGCATCCAGGACGCCATCGCCGCCTTGCCGCGCATCCGCAAGGCGCACCCCGGCACCACCCTGACCGTGGCGGGCATCGGCACCCAATTCGATTGGCTGCGTGAGCGAGCCCGCACCCACCGGGTCGCGCGCGCCGTCAACTTCGTCGGCAAACTCGACCACACCGATCTGCTCGGCTGGCTGCACAGCGCCGACGCCATCGTGCTGCCCAGCCGCTACGAGCCCTTCGGCATCGTCGCCCTGGAGGCGGCGGCCGCGGGCACCCCGCTGGTCACCTCCACCGCGGGCGGTCTCGGCGACCTGGTCACCGACGGTGTCACCGGCGCGTCCTTCGAGCCGGCCGACGTGAACGGCGTTGCCGAAGCGGTGATTTCGGTTCTCGACGACCCGGCCGCCGCCCAGGACCGCGCCTGGTCCGCCCGCGAACGCCTGACCGCCGACTTCGCCTGGGACGTGGTGGCGCAGGAGACCGCCCTGGTCTACCAGTCCGCCAAGCGCCGCGTCCGCACTCCCCTGGGCCGCCCGGTCATCGCGGAACGCCCACTGCCGGAACGCGATCCGAACCAGCCGTACTGACCGCGACACGCCGGGTCCGCCAGGATTCGCACGGGACACCCTTTTGCCCTGAATTAGAACATGTTCTAATTCAGGGCATGGTGATCTCGGTCCACGGTGACGTCGACCCGGCCTTCCGCGCGGTCCGCGAGGTGTTCGAAGCGAGCTTCGCGGACGGGCAGAATCTCGGTGCGGGCGTGGCAGTCTCCGTGGACGGGCGGGCCGTGGTGGATCTGTGGGGCGGTGTCGCCGACGCCAAGACCGGCAGGCCCTGGGAGCGGGACACCCTGTGCGTGACCTTCTCCTGCACCAAGGCCGCCACCGCCACCGCCGCGCTGCGGGTGGCGGCCGAGCACGGGGTCGCGGTGGAGAAACCCGTGGTCGACTGGTGGCCCGAATATGCCCGCGGCGGCAAGGATTCGACGACGCTGGCGCATTTCCTCACCCACAGCGCCGGACTCCCGATCCTGGAACACCCCGTTTCCGCCGCCGAGGCCGCCGAACCGGGATTCGTCGCGCAGGCGCTCGCCGCCCAGTCACCGCTGTGGGAGCCGGGCACTCGCCACGGCTACCATGCCCTGACCTACGGCTGGCTGCTCGGCGAATTCATCAGCCGCCACACCGATTCCACGGTCGGCGATTACGTCCGGAGCAACCTGGGCCCCGACCTTCACATCGGCGTTCCCACGACCCTGCTGGAAAGAGTTGCGCGCCTGACCTTTCCGCCCGCCGACGAGCAGCAGTGGACCGGCGATCCCGCGCCCATCTCCCCCGAGTCGGTGCGGCGCATGGCCGCCGCCTTCCGCGATCCCGAATCCCCGATCATGCGCGCGACCCTCAATCCCCGTGCCGCGTACAACGATCCGGAGGTCCTCACCGGCGGCTGGCCCGCCACCGGCCTGGTCACCACCGCCCGTGCGCTCGCGGCCCACTACCGCGACCTGCTCGCCGGTGACCTGCTCCCCCGGGCCGTCCTGACCGACGCGATCCGCGAACGGGTGCGCGGCACCGACGAAGTCCTGGGCTCGACCTCCGCCTACGGACTCGGCTACGCCCTGCCCTCCGAGAACATGCTCGTCCCCGCCGCCGCCCGATCCTCCGCCTTCGGCCACCCCGGCGCGGGCGGCTCCATCGGCCTCGCCGACCCCGACCACCGCCTGTCCTTCGCCTTCATCCCCAACCTCCGCCGCGACTGGCTCTCCGGCGACCGCCGCGCCTACAACCTCCTCGAAGCCGTCTACGCCGCACTGTAACCATCTCGGAACACCCACTGCTGGAACAGGATCCGAACCAGCTTTCCGAAGCGCGTCCGGGACCCGCCGACCCGGGCCGTGAATCGGGCGAGTCCGGACCAGCTCACCAGGTCCGCACATATTTTCGATTCATCGTCATACCGTCAGCACATGGTCAGTTCGAAGCACGAGGCGATGCATCGGCTCTTCCAGAGCCATCCCGAGGTGTTCGAGCGGGCTTTCGCCGCGCTGAATCTCCCTTTCCCCAAACCCCTTTCGGTCGCCTTGCTACCGAACGACCTGACCGAGATCGAGCCCCTGGAACGACGCGTGGACACGCTACTGCGCGTCGACACCAACGAAGGACCGTTCCTCTTGTTGGTGGAGGCTCAAGGCCGCGACGATAAACGGAAGCCGAGCTCGTGGGCCTACTACCTTGCGCACGTGTATGCGAAATACGATCTGCATCCGGTCCTGCTGGTCGTCTGTCAGGACGTCGCGACCGCAGCCTGGGCCGCAGGGCCGCTTCGCATCGGCCCACGCCAGTGGACCAGCCTTGTCGTACACCCCCTTGTCTTGGGACCACACAACGTCGCTCCGGTGACCGATGTGTGTGACGCTGTCAACGACATCCCGTTGACCACTCTCTCCGCCATCACTCACGCCAACGATGCGAATATCGGTGCCATACTGAAGACGCTTGCCACCGCATTGCAGAAGATCGACCAGGACGACGCCCTGATCTTCGCCGAACTCACCGAACTCGGACTGGGCAAGAGCCCGGCTGGCAACCTCTGGAGACAGTTGATGACCGTGGACCTCTCATTCTTCCGCTCCGAGACCTCCCAACGCCTCCGCGCCCAAGGCCGCAGCGAAGGGCTTGCAGAAGGACGCAGTGAAGGGCTCGCAGAAGGACGTGCCGAAGGACTCGCCCAGGCTGTTCTTCACACTCTCGATCGCCGCGGAATCGCCGTATCCAGCGATGCGCGAACGCGGATCATGTCCTGTGCAGAAGCCGAACGTCTACTGAATTGGCTGGACGTGGCCACGACCGCCACCGAAGTTGACGACCTCTTTCGAGGTGAGCCGTAGTCGTCTATGTGGCCGTGTAGGCGTCAGTTGAAGTCGCAGCCCGGATTCGGGGCGTCTTCGGAGAGCGGACTCCCCGCGGGCAGCAGGTACAACACATCCAGTACCTGCGGCTGATCGGTCAGGTTCCGCTCGATGTGCACATTCCCGATCCCGGCCCGCTCAACGAACGTGGTGCCCGCCCCACCGGTCATATCCACCTGGCAGTCCGACCCGAAATGACTGATCTGCCCCTGCCGCACGTACGCGTACAACGTCCCATCATGGAAGTGCCATCCCGTGGAACCGCCTGGCGCAACGGTGATCTCACGCAGGATGTAATCGGTGCCACCAATGGTGGTCTGCGACAGGATCACCGCGGTGATCCCACTCGACGGTGTCGCGTGCGCGGTCGCGGTGCACGCCCCCACCAGCGCGACGGATGCCAAACCGGTCAGCACAGCTCGAAACCCGAGAGTCACCGGCCCACGGTAGCGCGGTAATTCCGCCTCCGCAGGGCGAAATGAATCAACCACCCATCAGATCCAGACAGCTATTCAGCAGCTAATCTCAGGGCGTGACGTTCGAAGTTCAGCCGAGCTCCCTCAAAGACGCCGCGAGCGCGTTGAAAGGGCTGGCCGGCGACCTGAGCAATGCTGACGTCATCCCCCACCTCGGGGCCGACCGCGGCGTCTCAGCCATGTCCGGTTCCGCCGTCGCCAAGGCGATGGAAGGCGCGGACCCGGCAAGCAGCCAAGCCAAGACCGTCCTGAAATCCCGATTCGACGGCATAGGCGGATTGCTCTACGCGACCGCCGAGCAATTCAAGGGAACAGACGTGGACCTGGCACGGAAACTCGACGGAATCGGCGACCTCAACAACGCGGCGGTGTGAGATGGGCACCCCGAGCAAGAGCCAGGTCCTGAAATGGAATCTGCAACCCTTCGCCGATGTCGCCGCCGACGCCGACAAGATCACCTCGGCCATCGACGACCGCGCCCCGAAGTCCACGCCCAAGGCGGGAATCAGGGCGGGATGCAGCAGCTTCCCACTCATCTCAGGGACCTGATGACCGAGAACCCCATGCACAATTCCCTGGGCGGTCCCTGGGTCGACAAAGCGGGCTTCACAGCCGTAACCAAGATCGTCGATCGTGGCGACCCATCCCTCAGAATCGGCTCGGACCTCGATCGCGGAATGATGAAGCAAGCCTCCGAGATCGTGAAGATCGCCGACCAGTACACCGACGAAAACCATTGGATGGACGGCGTCGGCGGCGTCGCCGACAAGATGCTGGGCGCGGCCGGCACCGATCACATCGCCGTCTCCGACTTCATCACCGGCCACGGCATGAACGCGACCGTCACCCCCGGCGGAACCTACAACGCCGACGAGCACGTGATGTCGGTCCTGAGCCACCAATGGAGCAAGGACGAACACGGTGCCGAGAACCTCTTCAAGTGGATCGGTGGTCCCGAGGCGGTTCCCGATCCGCAGCATCCGTGGGTGGCCGACCGGGCAGGCCATACCGCAGACGCACTGGCACGAATGCTGGTTCGAAACGAGGATCACCTCGCTTTGAACATGAACACCAACGGCGATTCCCTGGGAAAGGTGAATCCCGGTGTCACCCAGGCACTTTCCGAGGCTATGCGACCCTACCTCGGCAATTTCGCCCATGTCCCCGACGGAATGCTGATCAATCATTCGGCCCAGGCGTTCAACACGGTCGGTGATCTGACGAAGCTGTTCAATATCCTCGACTCCGATCCGACAGCGGCAACGATCATCAATGGAGCCGGCTCGCAGTGGAACGATTATCTCGCCTACCAAGCGGGCCTTCATCCAGATCAGGCCACGTCACTGGGCTTCCGGTCGGGACAGTTGACGGCCGCGATGAAGGGCGGTTTCGATCACCAACTCCAATCGCTCAGCGCACACAATCAATGGGAGTACGCGCAGCGCTATAGCGAGAAGACCGCGATGGTCGATGCTGCGACCCCCTGGTTCGGTGCACTTCCCGAGGTCGGCCCGGTGACCGGGGCACTGGCGGCCGGTGCAGGTTCATGGATCAAACTCGAAGCCTTTTCCGCTCCAGGCGATCCCACCCATCCCCTGCCCGACGACTATGTGTCGAAGCAGCTCGAGGACGATGTCGCTCACTTGACCGACGGTGACACACTACGCAGGCAGTTCAGCCTCGCGTCGGGATATGCGAACGTCTATCCCGATCTCGTCTCGAAATTCGAGATGTCTCCCTCGCCGGGCCAACCCGGACCGCCTGGTCCGAATCTGTTGCAGGACTGGAACGCGGCTACCCATTATCCGGACAGGTTCATGAACACCTTCCGCCAACCGGATATTCCGGGTAATCCGATCGGCGTCTTCGAGGACGGTTATACCGACGGGACCAGAGACAACAACATCATCCCGACCGGCGCCAGGCCGGAAGGAGAAAGGGGGCCGGTGAAGTGATCGTGTACCAGGCACGATTCAGGCGGTGGTGCACCATCCTCACAGTGCCGGTCTCGATCGCGGCATGTGGGTCCGACACAGGGACATCGAGTGGCACGGCCACCACTACTCCGCGTCCACCGCTCGCGGTGTCGTTCCGCTGGACGAATCCCGTCGAGAAGTTGGCGAGTCCCGATGCCACATTCGTGCGGGCGTTCATCGAGTCCTGGCAGGCAGTGCTCTACTCGGGGAGCTGGAAGGACGAGTATCCGGGATTCACCGCCGCAAATCAGGGCGCTGTGGGCATCGGCCAAAAGGACACTCCATCAACGTACAAGAGCGTGTCCTTCAATCTCGAGGGAATCGACAATCAGGGGACCGAGACGACGAAGGCGGTCGTCTGCCTTTGGCCAGGTGCCGAGGAGGAGCACGGTTTTCCCACCGTGCTGACCTACTTCCACAAGGGCGTCGTGGCCCCGCCCGCCGATCAGGTCGGCACCGCAAAGCGACCCAACGTCAATGTTTTCGGTGATTGGATTGCCACCCGGATGGAACAACGGAGTGGTCCTGATCCGGAGTGGGTGGCTTGTGACCAACGACGGCCTGCCGATCTGCCATCGATGTACGCGGACCTTCCCCCTGTACCCGGGTGGCCTGTGGCGAAATGAGTTAGGCGTCCATCTTCTTCAGGGCCTTTTGGACAGTCAGGAAGGTGCGGGTGGTGATGTCCTTGCCGAAGGTTTTTTCGACGACGGCCATGAAGCCGGTGGTGCTGGGGTTGGTGTTGTCGATGACGGACAGGAGGGCGGCGGCTTCGGGGTCGAAGCGGACTATGCGGACCGTGTTGGTGTCGTCGGCCGGGAACTCAGGGAGTGACTTGGGGGTCTCGCGGACGAAGGTGACGGTCAGGTAGGTCCCGCGGCCGTGGGTGAGGCCGGCGAAAGGGTCGGAGTCGACCAGGGTCTGGAGTTGGTCGCGGGTGCGGATCAGGGTGCCGCCGGGGATGCCCAGTTCGGAGTTGAGGGCCTGCTGGATCTTGGATTCCAGGGCGGGGACATTCGATTCGCGGGCTTGGAAGACGACGTTGCCGCTGCTGAGGAGGGTGGCCACCTTCTCGAAGCCCAGGCCCTCGAAGACGCCGCGGAGTTTCTCGCTGCGCATGTTGGGGTTGCTGGGCATGATCCCGCGCAGGAAGGCGGCGTAGCTGTGCATGGGCCGAACCTACCTGCGCGGGGGGGACAAAATCAGGAAGCGGCGACGCCGTTCTTCTTGCGTTCGATGTCGGCGAGGGCGGCCAGGTGGGCGGCGCGCTTCTCGGCGGCGGAGTCCCAGGCGTCCTTGCGGTTCTTGACGACCTTGGCGGGAGCGCCGACGGCGATGGAGTAGTCGGGGACGTCGCCCTTGACCACGGCGTGGGCGCCGAGGACGCAGCCGCGGCCGACGCGGGTGGAGCGCAGGACGGTCACCTTGGCGGCGATCCAGGTGTCGGGGCCGATACGGACCGGGGACTTCACGATGCCCTGATCCTTGATGGGCAGGTTGATGTCGTCGGTGACGTGGTCGAAGTCGCAGATGTAGCACCAGTCGGCGACCAGGGTGGATTCGCCGATCTCGATGTCAAGGTAGGTGTTGACGACGTTGTCCTTGCCGAACACCACCTTGTCGCCGATGCGCAGCGAACCCTCGTGGCAGCGAATGGCATTGCCGTCGCCGATGTGCACCCAGCGGCCGATCTCGAGCCGGCCCAGCTCGGGGGTGGCGTGGATTTCGACATTGCGGCCCAGGAAGACCATGCCGCGCAACACCACGTGCGGGTTGGCCATCTTGAACTTGAACAGCCGGTAGTAGCGCACCAGGTACCAGGGCGTGTAGGCGCGGTTGTTGAGCACCCACTTCAGCGAGGCGGGGGTGAGGAAGCGGGCCTGCTCCGGATCCCGGCGGCGCGAACCCCGCCAACGCGCGCTCAGCGGTGCGCCCCACATGCTCGTCACGAACTACTCCCTGTGTTCACCGGTCGTTTCAACGAGGGTATCCGCCCCCTCGATAGGGCGTGAAAGTAGGCTGTGGTCCGGCTGTAGCGGCCCGGGGAAAAATCTACAGACTTCCGTACTGGCAGAAGGGACACCAGCAGGTGCGAAACGGCAGGCGGCAGACCGGACGTGGACGACGCACCCGAACCGGGGTCAAGATGCTGGCGACCGCGGCGGCCGGGCTGTTCACGCTGACCGCGTGCGCGTACGGCAGTACCACGATCGACGATATCGGCGTCGGGTCCGGCAAGGGCTGGCCGCTGGCCTTCCGCGACGCCCGCAACAGCGGGTCCAGCCCGGTGACCGGGTCGCGCAAGCTGGCGCTGAATTGGTCACGGCCCGTGGGCGGTCCGGTCGCGCAGCCGACGATGGTCGGCGCGGACGGGCAGCTGTACGTCACCACCCGCACCGGGTCCTGCAACGCGCTCTCGTTCCAGATGCCGACCGGGCGCAAGCGGTACTGCAATGTCATGGGCCCCAGTGCCATCTACGGCGGCTCGGCGGTGGACGGCAGCGCCAATGTGTACATCGGCGACGACGGCGCGGTGTACTCCTTCAACAACCTCGGTCAGCCGCGCTGGCGCACGCCCGCGGCCGGGACGCCGGTGTCGGTGCAGTTCACCGGTGACGGAAATGTCTTGTCCGTGACGCAGTCCGGGCAGATCGACGTGTTCAGCCGCCAGACCGGCGACCGCCAGATCCCCACCTTCCAGCTGCTCGGCGAGCCCGATTTCCTGGAGAACGCGTCGCTGAGCCGCCCGCCGGACGGGCAGGGCCTGGAGGACTGCGCGAGCGGCGGCCCGCAGTGCCCGGTCGCGAATGTGTCCGCGGTGGACCAGAAGTCGGGACGGTTCTACGCCACCCTGTGGAAGCCGGGCGACGGCACGGCCGGTCTGGTCGCGCTGACCTATGACGGCAAGAAGGTGCACGTCGACTGGAACGCGCAGTTGCTCAACGAGGGCAGCGCCACCAGCCCGGCGCTGTCGGCCGACGGCTCGACCGTCTACGTGGGCGACAACACCAACCGGTTGATGGCCGTGGACGCCGCGACCGGACGCACCAAATGGGTTCAGGATCTCGGTTTCCCGGCGCGCGGCGGCATCTCGGTGTCCGACGGGCTGCTGGTGCCCGCCGGGGACGAGGGCCACCTGATGGCGCTGCGCGACAAGGGCGACAGCGCGGAGGTCGCCTGGGAGCGCAAGGATCTGGAGCTGCGCGGGCGGCCGGTGCAGACGGCGGGCGACACCGGCTACACGGTCGCGCCGATCGGCGACAAGCTGACGTTGGTCACCTTCGACACCAAGACGGGCGCGACCGTGCAGTCCAACGAACTGCCGGGCGCGGAAGGCTCGACCGCCGGTACCGCGGTCGGAGCCAAGGGCGAGGTCGTGGTGACGACCCGCATCGGCGAACTGTTCGTCTTCAAGCCCGAAAAGTGAACTAGCGCAGCGTCTCCGCGAACGCGTCGACATTCGCGGAGACGCGCTGCAGGAGATCCAGCAGGGTGCGGTAGTCGTCCTCGGTGAGGCCGTCGGTGACGGCGGCGCGTTGAATCTGGATGCGCCGCAGCAGTTTCGCGTGCGCTTCGACGCCCGCGGGGGTCAGTGCGTAGCGGGTCGCGTCGTCGACGATCACCCAGCCGCGTTCGAGCAGCACGCCGACATACGGTGCGGCCGTGGGGTCTCGGTCGTCGAGGAAGGGCGAGAGCGCCAGGTCGAGCCCGCTCGCGTCCAGCGGGCTGCCGGAGAGCGTGTGCATGATCTGCCAGTGGCGCCGCCGCAGCCCGTCGGCGGCGAGCAGTGTGGTGAAGTTGTCTTCCAGGGTCTTGTCGATGTGCTTGAACCAGTAGCCGATCGGCTTGGGGGTCGTCATGATCATCTTCAATCAGTTGTAAAATTACATCTATATGTATTTTAGCAAGTAATTGTACGATGACAAGCGTGAAGGACAACGACCCCGCGATCGTCGCCATCGAGCGGGCGATGGTGGCCATTCGCCGCAGCCAAACCCGCCGTGCGCTCAACAAGTTCGCGGCGCGAGCGGGGGGCCCGGCCGTCGATCCGACGATCTTCGGCGTCCTCGACGCGGTGGAGTCCCGCGATGACGAGGCGACCGTCTCCGATATCGCCACCGCCCTCGGCACGGATCAGCCGCGCGCCAGCCGCCTGGTGGCCCGCGCCGTCGCCGAAGGACTACTGGAACGCCGCGCCGACCAGACCGACGCGAGGCGCATCCACTTGGCCTTGACTCCGACCGCCCGCACCGCACTCGATCGCGCGCACGCCAATCGTCAGGCCGTCTTCGCCCGCGCGACCGCCGGCTGGCCCGATCGCGAACGCGCCGAATTCGCCCGGCTGCTCACCAGATTCGTCACCGACTTCGAAACCGTCAGCACCGGAAGGGATTCCGAATAGCCGGTATCGACCGAGCCCGGCAGCTCACTCCGGGCGCACCGACTCCAGTACGGCAGCGGCCCGTTCCAGCATGTCCATGAGCGCTTTCCGCTCGGCCTCGGTGAATTCCGCCGCCAGCGCCCGCTCCACCGGTACCGCCCGCCTGTCGGCAGCGTGCATGACCTTGCGCCCCTCGGCGGTGAGCCGGGTCTCGAGCACGTTGCGGTGCAGGGCATGCGGGGTGCGCTCGATGAGGCCGCGCTCGCGCAGATTGGTGAGCACGGTGTTCATGGTGGGCGGGGTGACGCCGCAGCGGCGGGCCAGTTCCGCGGCCGAGATGCCCGGGGTCTCGCTGAGCACGTAGAGCGCCGCGTACTGCGGGATGGTCACACCCGCGGGCTTGAGGGCGGCGTTCTTCGCACCCATGAGCGCCTGTTCGGCGCGTTTGATGAAGGTCCCGAGGCGCTCTTCGACCGGCATCGACGTCACCCGAGCATGATAGCCCATCGGAACATTCGAATCTTGACGAGCATTAGAACTCTAATCTATCTTCGCTCTCACACTCTGCTGTCATCTCTACCGACCCGGTTCGAAAGGCACGACATGCCCCACCCGATTCGCCGCTGGGCCGCACCCGCGGCGTCGGTCCTCCTGCTCGCCCTCGCGGCGTGCGGCAATGGCGACGCGACGACCCCGAGCCCGGCCGCCGACCACATCACCACGGCCTACGAACTCCCCGATGGGGCATACCCGGAGAGCCTCACGGCCGATCCGCGCACCGGCGACGTGTACGCGAGCTCGTTCCTGACCGGAGCCGTCTACCGGGCCACCCCGGGCAACCCGAAGGCCGAGACCTTCCTGCCCGCGGGCACGGACGGGCGCACCACGGCCAACGGCGTGAAGGTGGACGCCGCCGGGCGGCTCTGGGTGATCGACCACACGACGGGAGTCGCGTTGTACGACACCGGAACTCGCGCGCTGCTGGCCCGATTCGAGCAGCCCGCCGCGGACAAGCCGTTCCTCAACGATCTGGTCATCACCCCGGACGGCAGCGTGTATCTCACCGACAGCGGGCGGCCGGTGGTCTACCGCATCGCACCGGAGCAGATCGCGGACGCGCTCGCACACGGCGGGCACGGCGGCGAACTCCGCGTTTTCGCCGACCTCGGTGCGGCGAAAGACCCTGCCGCACAACAGCCCATGGTGCTCAACGGCCTGGCCGCCGATGACGCGGGGCGGTTCCTGATCGTCGTCGACATGACCAATGGCGAGCTGTACCGGGTCTCGACCGTCGCGCAGGCCGCCATCCGCCGCGTCACCGTGACCGGCGACGGCAATGCGCTGAACGGCGACGGGCTGGAGTTGCACGGTGACACCCTGTGGGTGGTGCACAACAAGGACAACGCCGTCAGCCGCTGGCAGCTCGGCGAGGACGGGACGAAAGCCGAACTGCGGCACCGCGTCACCGACCCCGCCCTCGACATCCCCACCTCGATCGTGCACACCGGCGGCCACGCCTTGGTCACGGTCTCCCAGTTCGACAAGAACGGCCCCTACGGCGCGGGTACGCCCGCCCCCTTCCGCATCGTCGAGATCACCCAACTCTGAAGGAGCACACCATGACCCACCCGATCATCCCCGACAAGTACGCCGACCTGCTCACCCGCCCGCTGTTCGCCCACATGGCGACGCTGAACCCCGACGGCACCCCGCAGGTGACCCCGATCTGGCAGATCTGGGACGGGGAATTCCTGCGGTTCACCACGACCACGACACGGGCCAAGCACCGCAACACTGCTCGCGACCCGCACGTGGCGGTGAGCATCAACGACCCGGAAGCCCCGTACCGCTACCTCGAGGTGCGCGGGGTCATAGAACGCATCGACGCCGACCCCGAGGGCGAGTTCTTCGACGTCCTCGCCCAGCGCTACGGACTCTCCTATCAGAAGCCGGTCGGCGACCACCCGGACCGCGTCGTCCTCGTCATGCGCCCGACCCACGCCACCTATCAGGGCTGAGTCGGCACGATCAGAACATCGCGCCGTTGGCTCGGATGGTCTGGCCCGACACCCAGCCGGCCTCGTCGCCGACCAACCAGGCGACCACGGGCGCGATGTCGGAGGGCAGCCCGAGGCGGCCGTGCGGGTTGCGCGGGGCCGCGGCCGCAATGGATTCGGGGGTTCCGCGCCACGGAAGAAGTCGTCGTCGGTCGGGCCGGGGGTGACCGCGTTGACGGTAATGCCGCGCGCGCCCAGTTCCTTGGCCGCGGCGATCACCATGCGGACCGCCTTGGAGGCTGTCGGCCAAGTGGCGGGCGGTGGCGCGCAGGGTGTTTGAACGCGTGCGGGTATCGCGCCCGATGAGCGATCGAAGTCGTGGTCGGTGGTGTCGGCGATCGGCTTCTCGATGGCCCGGCCAGGACCGATTGTGTCAACGGGGAGCGGCGGATGCCACCGGCGTCGCGCAGACGAAGACGGTCGCGGTTCGGCCGATGCGGGTGACGACCAGCGTATGCGGTTGGGAGCCACGCGGTTTGAGGCGATTGCGCAGGGCGTCCGGGTCGATGTCGACGCCGCGGGCCAGGATCTCGAGGGGACCGCAGTCGCGGCGGTGGAGTTCGGCGCGCAGCGGCTTCTCGCGGAACTCCATGCGGTCGAGGATGCGGAAGCCGCGCACGCCCTCCGGCACCTGGTCGCCGGTGAGGTAGGCGATGCGGGGATCCAGTTGCCACAGGCCGTGTTTCGCCGCGTAGTGGCGGACCAGACCGGCGCGGACCACTGCGCCGTCGGGGTCGATGATCCACTCCCCCGGCTCGCGCTCGGGGATGTCGTCGGGTTCGGCGTCGGTCAGGGTCCACGGGTCGGCGCTCGAGGACAGCACCGTGGCCCGGCGCGTGACGTCCGGCTCGGTGAGGCCCGGTGACCACAGGCAGGCTTCACGCACCGCGCCGTCGAGGGAGACGACTTCGACCTCGCCCGCCCAGGCGAGCTTGTCGAAATCCAGTCCGGGAGCGCACTTTACGGCCAGATCGCGACCGGAGTAGGCCGCGAGCAGGTCCGGCAGCGGGGGCTGGAGTTTGGCCGGGTCATGGGTGCGGCGGCCATCCGCGCGGCGGGCCGGGTCGGCAATCACCACCTCCGCGGTGCTGCACGGCACAAGGGCATCCGCTTTGGCCAGCAGCACCTTTCGGGGCGTATCCGCCACAGCACCCGTTATCCCGGCCTGCTTTTGGCCGGGATCCATTCCCGCCGTGTGGATTCCGGCCGAAGGCGCGCCGGAAGGACGGAGAGAGTCCTCGGGATGGGCGGTGAGCCCGAGATTGTTGGCAGCCATCGCGAGGCGGACGTCGTCGAGGTCGCTGCCGATGACCGCGGGACAAACGCGTGCCAGTTCGGCAAGCTCCGCGCCGATCGAGCACGTCACGTCGTGAACCGTACGGCCCGCCAGGCGCCGTGCTCGGTGCCGAGCGACAGCCGAGGGGGTCGCCTGCTGCAGGGCGTCGTCGGTGAACAGCCAGTCCCCCGCGCCGTCGAGCTTGACCGTCGCGCGGCGGCGCAGGCGGACCGTTTCCACCAGTCCCGGCGCACGGTCACCGTGCGACTTGCGCACTCGCTCCAGGTCTTTCAGGAGCGAGGCGGGGGTGAGCGCGACATCGCCCACCTCGGCCAGGGCGGCCGCGCCGGCCGGACTGGTGAGGTAGGCGATGTCGTCGCGAGTGAAGGCGTAGCCCACGGGTTTTCGCGGACCGGCCTACTTGGCGGAAGCGCCGGGCTTCACACCGGTGATCATGGCGTTGTAGAAGAACTGCCGCGGCACCACGTGGCGCAGCACCTTCTCGTCGAGGGCCGAGAACGCCAGCCACGCCTTGTACTGGGCCATGCGGTAGCGCCAGGTCAGCTTCTCCTCGGGGACCGCGGCCTCGAAGGTGCGGACCGGCCAGCCCCACAGGGCGGCGGCGAATTCCTCGGTCTTGGCCAGCACGTCGACCGCGCCGGCGCTGGTGGCCATGCGCTCGAGGTCGGCCGGGTCGAAGGTGTGCAGGTCCACCACGGCCTCGAGGGCGGCGGCCCGGGAGGACTCGTCGAGCTCGGACTGCGGGCGACGCCAGTCGCTCAGGAACGGCAGCTTGGTGACGTTGGTGGTGATCTTCCAGGTGATCTGGCCGAGCTTGCGCGCGTAGAGGTTGCCGATGGTGGTCGGCTCACCGGCGAACACGAAGCGGCCGCCCGGCTTCAGCACGCGCAGGCACTCCTTGAGCGCCAGCTCCACATCCGGGATGTGGTGCAGCACGGCGTGGCCGACGACCAGGTCGAAGGTGTCGTCCTCGTACGGGATGGTCTCGGCGTCGGCGACGCGGCCGTCGACGTCCAGGCCCAGGTTCTGGCCGTTGCGGGTGGCGACCTTGACCATGCCCGGGGACAGGTCGGTGACCGAGCCGCGCTTCGCGACTCCGGCCTGCATCAGGTTCAGCAGGAAGAAGCCGGTGCCACAGCCCAGTTCGAGGGCCCGCTCGTAGGGCACCTCGTCAGCGGGGGCGACGGCGTCGAAACGACCGCGCGCGTACTCGATGCAGCGCTCGTCGTAGGAGATCGACCACTTGTCGTCGTAGGTCTCGGCTTCCCAGTCGTGGTACAGGACCTGGGCCAGCTTGTTGTCGCTATACGCGGCCTGGACCTCCGCCTCGGTGGCGTGCGGGTTCGGCGCGGGGTCTTCAGGACCAACTGTCATGCAGGGCAGCCTAATGAATACCCCGGTGAACGGTGTTATCGGGCCGCTTAACGGCCGGTGAACCGGGCCATATCCGGACCGTCGACCAAATAGGAACGTGTTCCAACCTGCTGATCCTCGGTGCCGAACAGCTCGGCCCACTCGCGGCGCGCGCGATCGTGGCCGTGCGTGCCCGCCTCGAACACCCGCTTGGCCGCCGCCAGCGCGAGGCGCGGTCCGCCGGTGAACTGCTTCGCCCACCGCAGGGCGGCGGCGAACACATCGTCGGGGGCGACGACCTCGTCGACCAGACCGAGGGCCGCGGCCTCCTTCGGGTCCACGAAACGGCCGCTGTAGACCAGATCCTTGGCATGCGACGGGCCGATGAGCAGGCCCAGGCGGCGGATGCCCGCCAACGGGATCAGACCGGCCTTGATCTGCGGCAGGCCCAGTTTCACGTTGTCGCCGATGATGCGGCGGTCGGCGGCCAGGGCCAGTTCGAGGCCCGCGCCGAGGGCGTATCCGCTGATGGCGGCCACGGTCGGCTGCGGCAGCCGGGCCAGGCTGTTCAGCGCCGACTGGAAGTCCGCGACCATCGCTTCCGCCTGCGCGGGCGTGAGCTGCGCCAGCTCGGCCATTTCGTCACCCGCCGAAAAGACCCGCTCGTCGCCGTAGACCACGACCGCCGCGATCCCCGCGTCCGCCGCGATCTCGTCGGCGGCGGCGGCGACCTCGAGCGCCACCTGGAGATCGATCAGATTCATCGGCGGGCGGGCGATGCGCACGACGGCGACACCCTCCGCCACACCCCGGTCCACGGTCACGAATTCGGCCACAGCCGATCACCCTAGCCCGGGCGCCGGATACGGTGTCCCTCCGCCCGTGCGGGCGTGCTCGATCGTGGAGTTCTCAATGCGTGAAATGTGGTGTCCCACCTGCGACCTGACCCTTCCGGCCCCCGGAAGCAGGTGTCCGTCCTGTGCGACGGTGCAGGAGAAACCGGCGTCCTATTGGATCCGGGTGTTCCTGGTGGCGCTGTGGGCGGCGGGCACACCGCAGTACTGATGAACTACTCGGGCCGCTGTGAACCCCGGATGCGCGAGTTGTCCGGCAGCTCGGCGAAGTAGCGGTCGGCGTGCGGGAAGGCCAGGGCCGGACCGCCGCCCGACGGGTCGTACACCGGCATGATCGGTTCGATGGTCCGCTCGGCCGCGAGAATCTCGGCGGTGGAGGCGAATTCGTTCAGCGCGGTGAGCTGGGTCCAGGTCGGCGGCAGCAGCACGTCCAGGCCCTCGCGCCAACGGTCGATGGCCTCGACGGGGGTGCACCAGATGACGACCTCGGCCTCGGAGGTCGCGCCGTCCGCGAGCTGGCCCTCCGGCAGCACCGCGACGAAGAACCGGGTGTCGTAGCGGCGCGGCTCGATCACCGGCGTGATCCAGTTGTCCCAGGGCCGCAGCAGATCCGCCCGCAGCACCAGGTTCTCGCGGGTGAGGAATTCGGCGAAGGACAGTTCCCGCCGTTCCAGCTGCCCGCGGGCCTCGGCGTAGATCGAGGTGTCGCCGACGACGCTGTCCGCGGTCGGACCCGCCAGCAGCACCCCGCACTCCTCGAACAGCTCGCGCACCGCCGCGCACACCAGCGCCTGCGCCCGGCCCGCGTCCGTGCCGAATCGCTCGCCCCACCAGGCCGGTTCGGGTCCGGCCCAGTCCAGGGCGATGGACGCGTCCGACGGGTCGACGCCGCCGCCCGGGAAGACGGTCATGCCGGCCGCGAAGGCCATGCCGCCGACTCGACGCTGCAGGAACACCTCGGGCCCGCGCGCACCGTCGCGCACCAGCATCACCGTGGAAGCGTCCTTGATGGGCCGCGCGGCGGGCTGGGAGTCGGGCTGGGCAATTGCTTCGCTCACATTTCGCACCATAACCGTTGCCCCGGCTAAGCGATATAACTCACCGGGGTTTCGCCGGTCAGTCCGTCAAATGGACTGATCCGAGGCGGGTTTCGATGACCGCCTGACCGGAGGCGTCGCGGCGGGTCCAGGTGCCCTCGACCTTGCCGGTGCGGTAGTCCTGCACCTGGCTGATCACCGCGCCGCTGTCGTCGGTCCAGGTAACCAGGAAGATGCCCGCCTCCACGGACTCGACCGCGACCGGGGTGGTGGTCCGGCGGCCGGTGTCCGCGGCGGTGTAGGTGACGGTGCGCCCGTCGGCGGAGAACATGATCGTCCCACCCGAGCCGCTCTCATAGCTGAGCTGCACCGTCTTGCCGTTCAGGTCCGCGGGGACCGCCGCCTTGCCGAGGGTCTCCGCGGCGTGGGAGTTCGAAACCTTCTGTGCGGCCGGAGGATCGGCCACACATCCGGACGCGGCGAGGGCGACCGCGAGTATCCCGATCGCACCGATGCTCCGGCCCACGCCTGCTCCCTCCGTACCCGGCATTTGCGGACAGTTTGCCCGCCGGTGGCAACAGACGCAATCGCAGCGCGCCGCGATTCGCGACGTGACAACTGATCTCGCTGCGAGGGGGGTATCTCATCGGGTAGCCCCGAAATCGTTGGGTACCCAACCGCGGTACGGGTGCGGGACCGGCTACGGCAATCTGCCGCCCGCTAGAGACGCGGAGAGGCGGGTCCGCTGCGGTGGCGGCCGAAGCGCTGGCTGCGGCGGGCGAAGTAGCGGCCGTCGATACGGTCCAGCTGAATCGATTGACGGAAGGCCTCACTCAGGTTCTCCGAGGTCAGCACATCCGAGAGCAGGCCCTGCGCGACCACGCTCCCTTCGTTGAGGAGCATGGCGTGGGTGAAGCCCGGCGGGATCTCCTCGACGTGGTGGGTGACCAGGACGGTGGCGGGGGCGTCGGGATCGGCGGCCAGATCGCCGAGGCGTTCCACCAGTTCCTCGCGGCCGCCCAGATCCAGGCCCGCGGCGGGTTCGTCGAGCAGCAGCAGTTCGGGGTCGGTCATGAGCGCGCGGGCGATGAGCACTCGCTTGCGTTCGCCCTCCGAGAGGGTCCCGTAGGTGCGATCGGAAAGGTGTTCCGCGCCCAGGCTTTCCAGAATGTCGACCGCACGGTCTGTATCCATGTCGTCGTAGCGCTCGCGCCAGCGGCCCATCACCGCGTATCCGGCGGACACCACCAGGTCGGCGACCTTCTCGTCGAGCGGCACCCGGCTGGCGATGGCCGCCGAGGAGATTCCGATGCGCGGGCGTAGCTCGTTGATGTCGGTGCGACCGAGGGTCTCGCCGAGCAGGTTGGCGACACCGGAGGTCGGGTGCATCTCGGCGGCGGCCATCCGCAGCAGGGAGGTCTTCCCGGCTCCGTTGGGGCCGAGCACCACCCAGCGTTCGTCCAATTCCACCTGCCAGGTGACCGGACCGACCAAGGTATGTCCGGAACGTCGGACGGTGACGTCGCTGAAATCGATGAGCAGATCGGGATCCGGTTGCGGCACGGGGTCCATCTTGGACCACTGCCCCGGACGACCGTCAACGCGGTGGGAAAACTCTGTGCGTGTCATCCTCCGATGAGCGCGGCCGGTAGGCGATTTCGTTTGCGCGAGTGTCGAATTCCGACAGCTCGCGTTCGAGTCCCAGCATTTCCCGGTCCCGCGCGGCCGCGCCGCCGGCCCGGAACATGCGTGCCAGGATCAGTGCCACTGGGACCGAGAGCACCGTCCACACGATGAGAACAACCAACAGTGTTGTCATGTCGTGGTTTCCTTCCGCGGAAACTCGTGAATCGATCCTTACCCACCCGGTCTGTTAAGTCGATACGCGCTACCCATATAGGTCAGCGCACCCACTATTCGGTTTCGCTATTGCGACACCCGGCCGGGTCTGTTCAACCGACTGTGTCTCCTCAACTGATCAGGGCACCGCGATCACCGTCGTCGATCCCGGAGCCACCTCGGTGAACCCGGCATCGCGCACCGCCACCGCGCTGCCCTCCGCCACGTGCCGCTGCAATTCCGCCCAGCGGCCCGGATCGGCCTCCGCAACGGTGCACCGGAACCCTTGCGCGGCCCAGGCATACGCCCGCCGCACCGGCAGCGCACCCGCCAGCAACATGCTCGCGTGCCCTACCTGTGCCGCGGCCTTACCTACAGTCATACCCAATTCCGCATTCACCCACAGCACGGGAGATTCCGGATCGATTGCGATCGGTTCGTCCAGGGGAAGTTCGGTGCCGCTGATCTGCAGGCGTTTGATGCGCGCGTCCACCTCGCCGACCGGGCCCGGCACGAAGGCCCGCGCCTGCGCGCCCGCGAATTCGACTGTGACACCGTCGACTTCCTGCGCGGCCAGCCACTGCGCGCCGCGCGCCCGCCGCGCCACCTTGCGGATGCGGGAGCGTTTCCAGGCGAGATAGCGCTGCTCCCATTCCCCCTCGGGGCCGACCCGCTCGTCAAGACACAGTGCCACCACCGACGACGCGGCGGCCGCGAGCAGCGCGCTGCGGGCGGGCGGATCGTTCTTCGGAATGTGCAGCACCATCTGCATCGCTTGCACGAGAGCCGGATCGGCGGGATCACCTCCGCCGCCGTAACCGCGGGCCAGCTCGGCGTGCCTGGCCACGAAACCGGCATCGATGGTGGATCCGACGCTCGACAAAACCACTCCTACACGCTGACTAGCGAACCGTCAGGTTCACGGTGAATCGCTTGGCGGGCTCGATGCCCTGTTCCCATGCCCGTTTGTATTCGAGGCTCAACTTGGTCGAGCCGGGCGCGGCGGCCACGAAATTCAGGACCGACTTACCACCCACGCCGACCATGCCGTTCGGGTTCGGATCCTGCTGGTATTCGGGGGAACCGTTCTGTTTCACCACGTTCTGGTCCAGCTCGCCGACCACCCAGGCGTATCCGGTGGTCGGGTTGGCCTCGAGGGTGACGATCAGGCCCTGGCCGACGGCGAGGGAAACGTCCTTGCCGTCAGAATCCGCCCCGATTTTGACAGCCTCGTGCTCGGTCGGAGTGGCCTGCACCGCGGTGGTGATCGCGACGCTGGTGGCCGAGACCGGCTTCGACTCGTTCGGATTCGAGTTGCCGCAGCCCGCCACCGCCAGGCCCGCCATCACCAACACCAGTGGCATTCGCACGCGCACGGATTCTCCTTCGGATCGTGGCCGACTGTATCCATCAAGGACGAGTTCGATCACGGTACCGAGCGTGAACCCGCTACTGCCCCAGCGGCACGCGCCGGATGCCGCCGTCGCGAGCATCGGCGGCCTCGACCTCGTCGCGGGTGACGCCGAGGATGAACAGCACCGCGTCCAGGAACGGGTGCGAGAGCGCGGCATCGGCGACCTCGCGCAGCGCGGGCTTGGCGTTGAAGGCGATGCCCAGGCCCGCCGCGTTGAGCATGTCGATGTCGTTCGCGCCGTCGCCGACCGCGACGGTCTGCTCCATGGCGACACCGGTCTCGGCCGCGAACCGGCGCAGCGCAACGGCTTTGGCGGCCCGATCCACGATCTCGCCCGTGACCGCGCCGGTCAGCTTGCCGTCGCGGATCTCGAGCGTGTTGGCCTGCACGAAGTCGAGTTCCAGCTCGTGGGCCAGGGGTTCGATGACCTGACGGAAGCCGCCGGAGACGACGCCGCAGCGGAAACCCAGGCGGCGCAGGGTGCGAATGGTGGTCCGCGCGCCCGGCGTCAGCTCGATGCGCTCGGCGACCTCGTCGATGACCGAGGCGTCCAGACCCGCCAGGGTGGCGACGCGCTGGCGCAGGGATTCGGAGAAGTCGAGTTCGCCGCGCATGGCGGCCTCGGTGACCTTGCGGACCTCGTCTTCGACTCCGGCGTGGGCGGCCAGCATTTCGATGACCTCGCCCTGGATCAGGGTGGAGTCCACGTCGAAGACGATGAGGCGCTTGGCCCGTCGCGCCAGGCCCGCGCGCTCGACGGCCACGTCCACGCTCTCCTTGGCGGCGACGGCGGCCAGCGCGGTGCGCAGCTCGGTCTCGTCACCGCCCGCGGGCACGGTGATCATGAGCTCGAGACCGGTCACCGGGTAGTCGGCGATGCCGCGGATGGAGTCGATGTTGACCCGCTGCGCGGCCAGCTTGCGCGCGATGGCGCTGAAGGCGCGCGCGGTGACCGGCGAACCCAGCACCACGACCGCGTGGGTGGACAGCTTCGCGCCCGAGACCGCGCTGGCCCCGATCTCCACGTCCACGTCCATGCCGATCGACGCCATGGCGTCCTCGAGCTGATCCTGCAGCGCCTCGGGGTCGGTGGGACACGAGACCAGCACGCCCAGGGTGAGCCGACCCCGGATGACGACCTGCTCCACGTCCAGCAGGCTGACCCCGTTATTGGCCAGCGCGGCGAGGAGTACCGACGTGACGCCCGGCTTGTCGGGACCGGTGACAGTGACCAGAACCGTCGTGTCAGACGCGCTCAATCGATGACTCCTTACTCGCGATTCGCGCCGCCCATGCCTGCCGACGCGCAGCTCATTCTGTCAGGTCGGCACGGCGGGGACCGCGCCGCCCGCCGTCCGCCGTGGCGGGTATCACGCCGACGTGAGCGGTGTTCCCGAGGCGGGTCCCAGTGACGGCCCGGGCGGGGTTCCCAGCGATGGCCGTGGCGGTTCCCGGTGACAGTTCAGCTCGCCGAACACAATTCGCCCAGGATCTCGGACACCGGTCGCACGGCGGTGACCAGGCCGACGCCCTGACCCGCATCGACCGGGGCGAGGCGAGGATCGTCAGCGGCTGCCGCGGCCGACAGCTCGGCCCGCGCACGCGCGTCATCGGCGAGCTCGCGCTCGTGACCGGTCCAGCGTGCCGTGAAGTCGTTGCGCAGCACCCGGGCCGGAAACCGGTGCGGCCAGGGCAGTTCCATACCGACATCGAAGGCCCGGGTGACGATGGTGTCGGTGCCTTCGGCCGCGAGCATGGCCCGGCGGCCACCGGGCGACAGCAATGATTCCGCGCAGGCCGCCAGCGCCGTGCCGAGCCACACCCCGGAGGCTCCGGCGGCCAGCATCGCGGTCACGCCGCGCGCCGAGCCGATCCCGCCCGCTGCCAGTACCGGTCCCGGGACCGCGTCGAGGACGGCTTCCACGAGGGGCAGGGTCGCGAGCTCGGGTGCGCCGTGCCCGCCGCCCTCGAGTCCGCGGGCGACGAGCACATCGATCCCGGCGTCGTGGGCGCGCCGGGCGTCGTCCACGGTGAAAATCTGTGTCGCGGTGCGAATTCTCGCCGCCCGTGCGCGTTCGGCCCACGATAGGTCCGTCCCGAAACTGACCGAGAGCAGGGCGGGAGCGGAGGCGAGGGCGAGTTCGAGCAGCCCCGGGCGTGCGGTGGCCACCCAGTCGACCAGGCCGATGCCGATAGGTCCGGGCGCGCCCGCGGCATGGGCCAGCTCCCGCGCGAGCGCCTCGACCGACCCGGCGCTGCCCATCCCGATCATGCCCAGTCCCCCGGCCGCGGCGACCGCGGTCGCGAGCCTACCGCCCGCCACCCCGCCCATCGGCGCGTTCACGACCGGCAAGCGCAGGCCCATCGAACGCGACCAGCGGCTGGACGGTCGCGTCCGCGCCATCGGATCCTCCATCGGCCAATATCAGCACAATCCGGACTAGGCCGTCGCACCGACCTCGACTCGGGACGACCGCATCCTCGGCAGGCGCAGGAACTGCTGGGCGGCGTGTTCCTCATGGTGATCGCGGACCCGACCGGCGAGCAGCATGGTCAGGCTGACCATCCCCAGCACGACGTCCGGGTTGTCGCGGTCCACGACCGGCAGGCGGTTGATGTCGTTGGCCGCCATGGTCATCGCGGCGGCGCGCAGGGTCTCCTCCGGATGGGTGACCACGGCGGGCACGCACAGCCTGCCGAGCGGCGTATCCGATTCGTCTTCGTGCACAACCGTTTCGAGGGCGGTGCGGGTGACCACACCGAGCAGCCTGCGGTCGTCGTCGAGGATCGGGTAGAGCATCTGCCGCCGGTCCACCACCTCATCGGGATGGTGACCGGAGATCGCAGCCAACGCGCCACCGGCGGTGTCCTGCGCCGAGAAGGCGAGCACATCGTCCTGCATGACCTCGCCGACGAACAGGATCTCGAGCGGATCGACATCGTATTCGCGGGACAGGTGGTAGCCGCGGCGGGCGATCTTCTCGGTCAGGACCGACCGCTTGAGGACCAGCACCGAAACCGCGTAGGCCGTGCAGGCTCCGATGATCAACGGCAGCAGCGCGTCGAAGCGATGGGTCAACTCGACGGCGAAGACCACCCCGGTGATGGGTGAGCGCATCACACCGCCGAGCACCCCGGCCAGCGCGATCAATGCCCAGAAGCCCGGTCCCACAGCGGGAAACACGTGCGCCTCGAGTGCGCCCAGCGCCCCGCCGATCATGAACATGGGCGCGAGCACGCCGCCCGACGTGCCCGAACCCAGTGACAGCGACCAGATCAGCGTTTTCACGATCAGGATGCCGACCACCAGTCCCAGCCCGATCGACCCGTCCAGCTCGGCGCCGATCACGTCGTAGCCGACGCCCAGCGCCTGCGGCACGAAAATGCCCCCGACGCCGATGATCAGGCCGCCCAGCGCGGGCCACCACATCCAGTGCACGGGCAGCCGCGCGAAACCGTCCTCGGAGGCATAGACCAGACGCGTGGCCACGACCGCGAGCAACCCCGACGCGATGCCCGAGACCACGCACAGCGCGCAGGTGAGCGCGGTGATGTGCAGGGCGCCGACCGCCGGGAACAGCGCGCCCGAGCCGAGCAGGGCCGGGCGCAGCACCGCCGCCACCGACACCGCGGTCGCCACCGGCACGAAACTGCGTGGCCGCCATTCGAACAGCAGCAGCTCCACCGCCAGCAGCAGCGCCGCGAACGGCGTGTTGAAGGTCGCGGCCATGCCCGCGGACGCGCCGGACACCAGCAGGGCCTTGCGTTCGTCGGCGGTCAGGTGCAGGAACTGGGCCAGCAGCGAGCCGAGCGCGCCACCGGTCATGATGATCGGGCCCTCCGCGCCGAACGGTCCGCCGCTGCCGATGGACACCGCCGCCGACACCGGCTTGAGCACCGCCACCCGGGGCGCGACCTTGCTGCCGCCCAACAGAATCGCCTCGATGGTCTCGGGCATGCCGTGCCCGCGAATCTTCTCCGAGCCGTAGCGGGCCATCAACCCGACGATCAGTCCGCCGAGCACCGGCGCGCCGAGAATCAGCAGCGGATTGTGGTGTCCCGCGCCGATTCCCGTCGTGGTGGTGCTGAAGCGCTGGTACCAGACCAGATTCGTGATGATCGCGATGAGATGCGACAGCGCCCAGGCCGCACCGGCTCCGAGCGCCCCGATGGGGACGGCGAGGGCCGCGATGAACAGCATCCGCGAGGTCGCGGTGAAGTCGGCCAGATGCCCGACGTCACGCCGCGCGGAGATACTGGTTCCAGGCCGCTGCCTGTCTACTGAATCACGCACAGGACGACTGTTGCACAGTGCATGAGTTCAGCGAAAGTCCGGAGAGCGCCCGAGCACCGGATATATGAGATATCCCCCAACGCCGACGCGGCACCCATCCGAAGACGGGTGCCGCGTCGAGACTCAGGTTTCGGGCTAGCCGGAAACCTTCTCCAGCTCCTTGACGGTGTGGGACTTGGAGCCCCAGCCGACGTGGGCCTCGGCGCGCATGCGCTCGACCATGTGCGGGTAGTGCAGCTCGAACGCGGGACGCTCGGAGCGGATGCGGGGCAGCTCGTAGAAGTTGTGCCGCGGCGGCGGGCAGGAGGTCGCCCACTCCAGGGAGTTGCCGTAGCCCCACGGGTCGTCGACCGTGACGACCTCGCCGTAGCGGTAGGACTTGAAGACGTTCCAGATGAACGGCAGCATCGACGAACCCAGGATGAAGGCACCGATCGTGGAGATGGTGTTCAGGGTGGTGAAGCCGTCGCTGGGCAGGTAGTCGGCGTAGCGGCGCGGCATACCCATGTTGCCCAGCCAGTGCTGCACCAGGAACGTGGTGTGGAAGCCGACGAAGGTGGCCCAGAAGTGCCACTTGCCCAGACGCTCGTCCATCATGCGGCCGGTCATCTTCGGGAACCAGAAGTAGATGCCCGCGAAGGTGGCGAACACGATGGTGCCGAAGAGCACGTAGTGGAAGTGCGCGACCACGAAGTAGGTGTCGGACACGTGGAAGTCCAGCGGCGGCGAGGCCAGGATGACGCCCGACAGACCACCGAAGAGGAAGGTCACCAGGAAGCCGACCGACCAGAGCATCGGGGTCTCGAAGGTGAGCTGACCGCGCCACATGGTGCCGATCCAGTTGAAGAACTTCACACCGGTCGGGACCGCGATGAGGAAGGTCATGAACGAGAAGTACGGCAGCAGAACCGCACCGGTCGCGTACATGTGGTGCGCCCACACGGCGATCGAGAGGGCCGCGATACCGAGCGTCGCGTAGACCAGGGTGGTGTAACCGAAGATCGGCTTACGGCTGAAGACCGGGAAGATCTCCGACACGATGCCGAAGAACGGCAGCGCGATGATGTACACCTCGGGGTGGCCGAAGTACCAGAACAGGTGCTGGTAGAGCAGCACACCGCCGTTGGCCGGGTCGTAGATGTGGCCGCCCAGGTGGCGGTCGTAGGCCAGGCCGAACAGGGCCGCGGTCAGCAGCGGGAAGGCCAGCAGCACCAGCACCGAGGTGACGGCGATGTTCCAGGTGAAGATCGGCATCCGGAACATGGTCATACCCGGGCAGCGCAGGCAGACCACGGTGGTGAGCATGTTGACGCCACCGAGGATGGTGCCCAGACCGGAGACGGCCAGACCCAGGATCCACAGGTCCGCGCCGACGCCGGGCGAGTGCACGATGTCCGACAGGGGGGCGTAGGCGGTCCAGCCGAAGTCGGCCGCACCACCGGGGGTGATGAAGCCGGCGGTCGCCATGGTGCCGCCGAACAGGTACAGCCAGTAGCTGAAGGCGTTCAGACGCGGGAACGCGACGTCAGGGGCGCCGATCTGCAGCGGCAGGATGATGTTGGCGAAGCCGAACACGATCGCGGTCGCGTAGAACAGCAGCATGATCGTGCCGTGCATGGTGAACAGCTGGTTGAACTGCTCCGGCGAGAGGAATTGCATGCCCGGGCGGGCCAGCTCGGCGCGCATCAGCAGCGCCATGATGCCACCGACGAGGAAGAAGGACATGGCCGTCACCAGGTACATGACGCCGAGAACCTTCGGGTCGGTCGTGGTGACCATCTTGAAGATGAACGAGCCCTTCGGACCTGTCCTTTGCGGATAGGGCCGAGCCGCCTCCACAAGGCTGGCCGGCCGCGGTTCTACGGCAGTCACGAAACCTCCACAGGTATGCCATCGTTCGTACGCTGCTTCCGGCGTCCGGTTCGGCACATGACGAACGACGGTTGGCTTGCGCTGTGAGAGATCGTAAACCGTGTTCCGACGGCGCTCGCCACGGGTCCTACTCTGTGTCGTATTTCTGGGGCGCAGGTGTCGTAATTGGGAGTCGCCGGGCCCCGCTGTAGGCTGCCCCGCATGCCGGTGCGCGAGTCCGCTTCCACCCGAAACACGTTCGCCTCCACCTTCTCCCCTTTGCGTCATTTGCGCAGTGTGGTGTTGGTCTCGGCGGCGACCATGCTCACGGTGGGTCTGGTCGCGGGATGCAGCAAGACCGATGACAACTCCGCGAACATCGTGCGCACCACCACGAATATCGCGGGCGCGGGCGTCGTCGGACTCGAGCGCGACACCGCCAAGGCGTGCCCGCTACCGAGCAGCCCGGATTCCGCTTCCGGGACAAAGACTGTCAACCACGCCGCGGGCACCTCGGAGGTTCCGGCGGACGCCAAGCGCATCGTGGTGCTGTCCACACCGGCGCTGGACGCCGTCTGCGCGCTGGGCCTGTGGGAGCGGGTGGTCGGCGCGGCCACCGTCACCGGAGCCACGGCGCAGCCCGCCTATCTGGGCACGGGCATCGCCGCCATCCCCGGCATCGGTCCGGTCGGCGATCCGGACCCGGCGAAGATCGCGGCACTGAAGCCGGATCTGATCCTCGGCGCGGCCGCCGACGGCAACCGCTACGACGCGTTGCAGGCCATCGCCCCCACCGTCCTGGTCGGTGACGAAAACGGCTGGCAGGCCACGTTCTCCGGCTTCGCCGAAGCCATGGACCGCAAGACCGCCGGTGCCAGGGCCCTCGACGACTACCGGACCGCCGCCCACGACGCGGGCGTCGCCGCCAACTCCTCCTTCACCCAGGCGTCGGTAATCCGCTTCGACCCCAAGAGCATCCAGGTGCAGGGCGGCAACAGCTTCGCCGCCCAGGTCCTCGGCGACGCGGGCGTCCAACGCCCCCAGCCCCAGCGCGCCGACTCCTTCGAAGTGACCAGCCTGAGTACCGAGACCGACCGCGACAAGATCGAGGGCGACCTCATCTTCCTCATGTTCGACGGCCCCGACGGCCTGAAGTACGGCAAGTCGATCATGCAGGGCGACGACTGGAAGAAGCTCGGCGCGGTCATGGACCGCCGCGAGTTCGCCGTAGAGGACGCCATCTGGCACGGCAGCGGCATCACCGCCGCCCGCGCCCTCCTCGACGACATGCGAGCCAACCTCAACGGCTTCGTCGGCGACTGAGCCGAATCAGCCTGCGGCAGCGGGGTTGTGAGCCTGCCGCAGGTGCTCGAACAGGGCCCGGAACACGAAGAAGTTCGGGATGTCCTTGATCGGCTTGCCGCGCAGGTTGAGTGGGCCGTCGACCGAGTGGAGCTTGACGGCGCCGTCGGCGATCGTCAGGCCCGTCACCTGACCCCACGGCGCGGAGTCCACGAGGGTGCCGACTTCGGTGGCCGTGATCCAGAGGGTCCCGAACTCCACCTTCTCACCCGCCCGCAGCCGTGCCAGCGCGAGCGGTGCCTGCGCGTTCACCACGGCCTGCTGGATTTCCGGGCCCCACTGCTGCACACCGGTGAACGAGTGGTCGATGATCACGGGTATCCGCTTGCCGGATAGGAAGAAGGTGTAGGTGTAGGTCGTCCCGTTGTCTACGCCATTCCTCATGTGCCGCACCAGATTCTGATACACGCGTACCGTGTCGTAGCGGACTCCGACCGCCCGGTCACGGTATCCGATCACCAGGCCGTGTTCGCGCACCTCGAGTCGCCCACCGGCCAGCTTCCGGCTGTAATTCCGTCCGCGCAAATAGATCCCGAGCGTGATCAGGAACCACAGGAACGCGACCATCCCGAAGAACCCGGCCCAATGCGTCCTCCCCGAGTGCGCACCCGTCACCCCGGTGATGACGGCCGCGAGCACCAGTCCACCGGTGACGACCCATGCCCACGTGCTCGATTCCGGTTTCCGCCCGACCGGATACACCGATCGCACGGCTCCCAGGCCCTCACGCTGCGCGGTTTCCTCGATCCGCCGCGAAATCGCCTGATCTTCCCCGGGCACAACAGTTTCCGCCATCGGTTCCCCCTGTCTCCACGACCGTTCGCGCGGCGAATGTTACCGGAAACGACCGAACGGTCCCGAGCGAGATTTGCTCGGGACCGTTCGTCAACCGCGACAACCGATTTCGGAGCGGTCGGGGTAACTCACCGGGTACGCCCGGAGTGGTTTCGGCATTCGACCGCCGACCCGGATGCATGAGTGCTCACGGCACCCGAGCCGTCCGCCGAAAGCCCGGAGAGGCGGGGGAGCTCAGAACTCCCAGTCCTCGTCTTCGGTGTTGACGGCCTTGCCGATCACGTAGCTCGAACCCGAGCCGGAGAAGAAGTCGTGGTTCTCGTCGGCGTTGGGCGAAAGGGCCGAGAGGATGGCGGGGTTGACGTCGCACTCGTCCTTGGGGAAGAGGCCCTCGTAGCCGAGGTTCATCAGGGCCTTGTTGGCGTTGTAGCGGAGGAACTTCTTGACGTCCTCGGTGAGGCCGACCTCGTCGTAGAGGTCCTGGGTGTATTCGACCTCGTTCTCGTAGAGCTCGAAGAGGAGCTCGAAGGTGTAGGACTTGAGCTCTTCGCGCTCGGCCTCGGAGAGGCGCTCGAGGCCCTTCTGGTACTTGTAGCCGATGTAGTAGCCGTGCACGGCCTCGTCGCGGATGATCAGGCGGATCATGTCGGCGGTGTTGGTGAGCTTGGCCCGCGAGGACCAGTGCATGGGCAGGTAGAAGCCGGAGTAGAAGAGGAACGACTCGAGCAGGGTGGAGGCGACCTTGCGCTTGAGCGGGTCCTCGCCGTTGTAGTACTCGAGCACGATCTCGGCCTTGCGCTGCAGGTTCCGGTTCTCCTCGGACCAGCGGAAAGCCTCGTCGATCTCGCGGGTGGAGCACAGCGTGGAGAAGATCGAGCTGTAGCTCTTGGCGTGCACCGACTCCATGAAGGCGATGTTGGTGAGCACCGCTTCCTCGTGCGGGGTCAGCGCGTCCGGAATGAGGCTGACCGCGCCGACCGTGCCCTGGATGGTGTCGAGCAGGGTGAGGCCGGTGAAGACCCGCATGGTGAGTTGCTTCTCATTGGCGGTCAACGTGTTCCACGACGGGATGTCGTTGGAGACCGGGACCTTTTCCGGCAACCAGAAGTTGCCGGTGAGCCGATCCCAGACCTCGGCATCCTTGTCGTCCTGCACACGGTTCCAGTTGATCGCGGTTACTCGATCGATCAGCTTCACGCCCGTTCACACACCCTTCTCAGCTCCCGAGACCCTGCAGATTGCCCTTGCCCTGAACACTACTACTGGTAGGCGACATCCCTACGCAGCACAAGAAGTTGTGTCTTCACGTGTCTTCGTGCTGTCCTGCGAGAACGCGGAAAGGGTGTGGGCAAGTACGCCGCCGACTGGAGAAAATTACAGCGGTGCAATCCGTCACAGCGACCCGGGGTAGCCGTGTCGCAATCGGCCCCCGGTTTGCCGATCAGATGCCGAGCACTACCTTCGCCGTCGTGAAGTAGATGACCAGACCGGTCGCGTCCACCAGCGTGGTCACCATGGGCGCGGAGATAACCGCCGGGTCGATGCGCAGCTTCTTGGCCAGCAGCGGCATGGTGCCGCCGATGGTGGCCGCCCAGCCGCAGATGACGACCAGTGCGATCCCCACCACCACAGCGATTTTCGCCCCCACGAACACGCTGCCGATCACCATCCCGACCACCGCCAGCATGCAGCCGAGCAGCAGCCCGACCCGGCATTCGCGCCAGATCACCTTGAACAGATCCGAGACCCGCACCTCGCCGACCGCGAGCGCGCGCACGCAGGTGGTCGCGGCCTGAGCCCCGACATTGCCGCCGGATCCGATGAGCAGCGGAATGAACAGCGCCAGATGGGCGGCCTGTTCGAGGGTGGGCTCGAAGAAGTTCGTCACCGTCACCGTGAGCGTCGCCGCGACCAGCAGGAGCAGCAGCCACAGCGCGCGATAGCGGGCGAGCTGGAACACGCCCGCGGCCATGTAGTGCCCCTGCCACGGGGAGGCGCCGGCCTGACGCGCCATGTCCTCGGAGTCCGCGGCCTCGATGACCTCCACGGCGTCGTCGATGGTGAGCAGTCCGACGAGGCGGTCCTCGCTGTCCACGACCGGCAGGTTGATCAGGTTGGCGCCCTGCATGAGCCGGGCCGCCTTCTCCGCCGAGTCGGTGGCGCGCACCGAGACCGGTTCGGCGGCAACCAATTCCGCGATCATGGCGTCGGGAGAGGCGAGCACCAGATCACGCAGTTCCACCACACCGATCAGGCGGCGGCCCGCGTCGACGACCGGCAGCGTGTAGACCGTCTCGGCGTTCGAGCCCTTCGCGCGCACGGTCCGCAGCGCCTCGGTGACCGGCAGATTCCGGGGCAGCGCAACGACTTCCGGTGTCATGTAGAAGCCGACGGATCCTTCCGGATAGCCGAGCAGGGCCGCGGTCATGCGGCGTTCGCGGGGGCTGAGCCCCGCCAGGACCTTCTTGGCGACCTTGGCGGGAGCCTCGCGCAGCATGCGGGCGCGGTCGTCGGGATCCATTCCCTCGACGAGTTCCCGGAAGCTGTGATCACGCAGGCCGCTGAGGATCTGCTGCTGGTCGACGGGCTCGAGTTCCTCGAACACGGCCAGCGCCCGGTCCTTGTCGAGCAGACGGAAGGCCATGACCGCGTCGACGGCGTCCATCCGGGCGAGTTCGTCGGCGATGACGTGCGGCGGGTGGTTGTCGAGCCACTCCACGGCGGGGGCCAGGTGATGGCAATCGAGGATGTCGCGCAGCGAATCCCTTTCGGGGCGGCGGACATCGGAGGCGGCGGCGCGCACGTCGGGGCTGACGGCGGGCAGATCGGTCTGCGTCATGGCGGTTCCTCGGCCGAACGGCGAGTCGAGGGTGGATGGATGCGTCGGATCACACCGCGGGCATCGCTCCCACCGCCGCCGGAAATCTATCGACGGGTTCCGGGGAGGATGCCGCGCGGCCATCGACTGGGAGGTTCACCACGCATGGACCTCACCCCCTCCGACGACCGCGATCGATAGAAACAACCGTGTTCAGGATACAGAGGCTTACCTAATCCCGCGTGACCTGGCCGGTACTAACCGGTACTAACCGGTGGCGTGTGGGTGACAACCCCCGGAAAGTGCTCGACCGGGCGGCCAGTTCCGTGAGAGGGTCGACAGAGCAGGCTGCGGGGCCGGTTAGCTGTTCGATCATTTTTCGATCATTTTCGGTAAAGACCCTTCTCCCAGCCGTTGGGCAAGCGTCCGATATGCCCTACTCTCTGCCTCTGTGCGTGTATTGGTGCTAGAGGACGACCACCAGCTCTGCCGTGAGGTAACCGATGGGTTGCGCTCGGCCGGGTTCGCGGTGGACCTCGCCCAGAGCATCGCCGACGCGGATTTCAAGATCGCCATCAATCGCTACGACTGCCTGGTGGTGGATCGCGGCCTGCCCGACGGCGACGGCCTGGACCTGGTCGCCGGGGCGCGCAGCGCCGGCCACACCGTGCCCGCGCTCATGCTCACCGGTCGCGACGGCCTCGACGACCGACTGGCCGGATTCGAGTCCGGCGCCGACGATTACCTGACCAAACCCTTCGCGCTGCCGGAGCTGGTGATGCGGGTGCGGGCGCTGTGCCGCCGCCGCGAACAGCCCACCGCCTCGCGAATCGCGGTGGCCGACATCGATATCGACCTCATGCGCCGCCGCGTCACCCGCGGCGGCATCATGCTCATGCTCACCCCGAAGGAGTTCGCGGTCCTCGAGCTCATGGCCACCCGCCGCGGCAGCGTGGTCACGCGCACCGACCTCATCGAGTGCTGCTGGGACGAAATGGCCGAGCCCGCCTCGAACGTGGTGGACGCGGTGGTCGCCAAACTGCGGCGCAAGCTCGGGGAGCCGAGCGTCATCGAGACCGTGCGCGGCACCGGATTCCTTATCGCCGGCGGAGTTTCGTGAGCACCCACCGCTCCCCCGCCGTGGCCCGGCTCAAGCGGGCCCGCTGGTTCATGACGGCGCTGGTCACCGTGATCACCGCGGCGGCCGTGCTGGTCTTCGGTTTCGTGGCCGCCACCATCGACGCGCACGCGCGCGAGACCCGGGCCCAGGATCAGGCCGAGCGGGTGGCGGGCGGGCTCGCGCGCGCGATCCAGCACGACGACAAGCAGGTGCTGGACCTGTCGACGGTCGTCGACGACGAGCTGGCCAAGGGTTCCACGGGCGTCGTCATCGTGGTGCGCAAGCCGGGCGAGCAGTGGAAGCAGGTGCACACCTACCAGCGCTCGCTCATGCCCGACGACAGCCAGATCGCCACGCTCGCAACGCAGGTCGAGGACCACGCGGACGGCGTGATCTACCAGGGCAACCGGTACGGCTCCACCGACATCACCGGCCGCGAGGTGACGGTGGCGGGCAGCCCGGTGTTCTGGAACGACTGGGACAACACCGTCGTCATCCTGGCCGGGACCGAGGCCGTGGCCGACGCCGGCGCGCATCGAACCCTGGTGTGGGAGTTGGTGATCGGCGGCATCCTGTTCGTCCTGCTGGCCGCGGCCGCGACCTATCTGATCTCGGGCCGCAGCCAGCGGCAGGCGCTGCGCATGCTCGACGAGCACGAGCAGTTCCTGGGCGACGCGGCACACGAATTGCGTACGCCCCTCACCACTTTGAAGCTGCTCACCGAATCCAAGCCCAAACCCGAAGAGGTGCAGCAGACGCTGGCGGAGGCGCGCCGGCTGGCGGATCGCATGGCGCGCTTGGTGACCGGACTCCTGGCCCGTGCCCGCATGCAGTCCGGCATCGCCGAACCGGAGCGGACCATGCTGCGGCTGGATCAGCTCGCCGAAGCGGTGGCCGAGGAGGCCGGGGACCCGCGCATCGTGGTGACCGCGCACCCCAGCGTCGTGGTCGGCGACCCGCAGCTGCTGAGCCTGGCCATCCGGAACATGTTGGAGAACGGGCTGACCCACGGTGCGGTCAACCGGGCCGCACCGGTCGAGGTGCACGTGGCCGAGGGCCGGGTCAGCATTCGCGACCACGGCCCGGGCGTGGATCCGGTCATGTCGGCCAGCCCGTTCAACCGCGGCGCGGCCGGGCGGACCGGACGCAACGGCATCGGCCTGGCGCTGGTCGCCTGGGTGGCGCAGGCCCACGGCGGCAACGCCTCCATCGAACCCGCGGCGGGCGGCGGCACCATCGCCACGCTGTGGCTGCCGCCCGCCGACATCACGACAGGGGTGCCTGCTTCCCGCTGAGCGGACCCCAGACAGCCAGCAGCGCGACCATCACCAGCAGCGCCACCGTGATGACGGTGAACACGGTCCCCGGACCGCGATGGTCGAGCAAGGGAAGCAGCAGGAACGGCTGCACGGCCGTACTCAGCTTCGACAGCGAGTAGGTGGTTCCCGACGCCGTACCGCGCACGCTGGTCGGGAAGGACTCCGGCAGATAGGTGTGGATGGCGTCGGAGAACACATTGCTGGCGAGTGTGAACAGGCCGCCGGAGAGCAGGATCAGCGGCACCGCGTTCGCGAAACCGAAGATCAGGCCGAACACCGCCATCGCGGCGGCGCTGCCCATCACCAGGTACTTCCGTTCGACGCGTTCCATCAGCGGGATCGCCAGCAGCGAGCCGAGCGGATATCCGAGATAGGTGATCGCCAGATATCCCAGGGAGTTCACCACCGTGAATCCCTTGTGCTGCAGCACCAGAACCGCCAGCGTGCCGAAACCGTAATAGCCGAACACCTGCAGGATCATGACCGCCGAGAACAGGGCGGTCCGGCCGCGGAAGGGCTTGCGCAGGATCTCGCTGAACGGCACCCGGTTTCGCTCCTGCCGGGCCTCCCAGTGCGGCGATTCCGGCATGTGACGACGCGCCACGAACACCAGTGCCGCGCCCAGACCGCCGAATACGAACAGCCAGCGCCAGCCGTCGATCCCGAAGGGATGCAACGGAACCAGCCAGCGGGCCAGGAACCCGACGGCCGGGACGGCACAGAATCCCAGCGTGTAGGCGACGGCGATCATGCGGCCGCGCACCCGGGCGGGCATGGTCTCGGAGAGGTAGGTGTCCGACAGTGTCATCTCCGCACCGATGCCCAGACCGGCCAGCGCACGGGTCGCCATGAGGAACCAGACGTTCGGGCTGAACGCGCCCAGCAACGTGAAGCCGGCGTAGACGCCGATGTTCACCATGAACATGCGGCGGCGGCCATAGACGTCCGAGAGCCGGCCCAGCACCAGCGCGCCCAGGAACTGGCCGCCGAAGGCCGAAGCCAGGATGCCGCTGAGCTCATAGGTCGACAGATGCAGCTGCTGCTTGAGGACGCCGGTGATGGTGCCCGCCAGGAACAGTTCGTACAGGTCGAAGAACAGGCCCATGCCAACCAGGGCGACCAGCTTGTAATGCACCGGGCCCAGCGGCTGTTCGTCCAGCCGGACGGGCGGGGTGGATCGCGTGTCGCGCGCGTCGCCGAATGTGGTCATCGGACAGACATAGCATTTTCGGCGTACAGCGGGCCAGGGTTGAGCTCACCATGGATACGTGCATGTGGTGGGACCCGGACTCGAATCGCTGACCATGGTGCGTCACGGCCAGAGCGTCGTCAACGCCGCCCCGTATGACGGGGGGATGCAATTCATCACCGGCACAAGGGATGCCGATGTGCAGCTGACGGAGCTCGGGGTCACGCAGGCCACGGCCGCGGGTAAGCGGCTGGCGGAGATCAGCCCGGCGTTCGATCTGGTGATGTGCTCGCCGTATGTGCGCACCCGCGAGACCGCGCGACTCGCCCTCGCGAGCCTGACCCCGCCGCCGATCGTCTTCGACGAGCGGCTGCGCGATCGCGAGACCGGAATCCTGTTCGGGCTCACCAGGACCGGGATCATGGTCCGCTATCCGCGCGAGCATCGCGAGCTACGCCGGCTCGGCAGTTTCTACCACCGGCCGCCCGGCGGCGAGTCCTGGCCGGACGTGGCCCTGCGGCTGCGCAGTGTGCTGGGGGAAATGCACGGGCACGTCCTGGTTTTCACGCACGATATCGCGGTCGTGTTGACGCGCTACCTGTTCGGGGAGCTGGACGAGGCCGATATCAGCGCGCAGACCGGAGCCGAGGTGCGCAATGCCTCGATAACCCGATGGGAGCGGACGGATTCCGGATTGCGGCGCACCATGTACAACGACACCGCGCACCTGGATTAGCGGGACTGGGTCGGATCCACCGAGCCGATCGCCCATTCCGCGCCCGACGGCCAGTCGGTGCCGCGCGGCGGGGCGGGATCGTAGTGGATGCCGCGGCGGACCCAGCGGGCGCGCTCGTCACCGGCGAGCCGCTGCACCAGGTACAGGGCCATGTCGGTACCCGCGGAGACGCCCGCCGAGGTGACGATGTCGCCCGAGTCGACGTAGCGGGCCTCGCGGTCGACGTCGATGCTGGGATCGAGTCCGGCGAGCACGTCCAGCGACCGCCAGTGGGTGGTGGCCCGGCGGTCCTTCAGCAGCCCGGCGGCGGCCAGTACCAGCGCGCCGGTGCACACACTGGTGATCAGCGGGACCTGATCGCGTTGCGCCCGAACCCAATCCAGCATCTCCGCGTCGTGCACCATGGGCCGGGTGCCCTGTCCACCCGGGAATACAAGAACATCCATGGCGGGCGCGCTGTCGAACGAGTGGTCCGGTGTCACTTTCAGGCCCTTGGCACACTGCACGATCGCACCGGTGCGGGAGAAGGTGAACACCTCCCAGCCGTCCTCGGGAATCATGCGGGTCCAGAAGGCCAGGACCTCCCAGGGCCCGACGAAATCGAGCTCCTCGACCCCGTCGAACACCAGAATTCCGATCCTGCGCTTCGCCTCGGTCATGGGTTCGATGCTTCCACCCGGTAGCGCTACGGTGTCATGCGGGGCCCGCCTGTCACATGTGAGAAGTCACAAGTTCGCCGGGAGCACATTACTGTGGCCTCACAGCACAGTTCGATCTCGCCGTTCGAAAATGCGGCATGCGTTAGCGTTTCAGGTCCCGGAAGGGGCACAACCCGGGGGTGGAAGGGAGCACGGATGTCCGTGGAGATTCCGGCCCGGGCTGGGCTCACCGTGTCCGGCAGTCCGATATCGTCGCCGCTCAAGGACGTGCGCGGGCTCGCGCAGACCATGGTCGGCCACTTCGTGGAGACGGTCGCACCGTGCGGGACACTGCCCGGCGACGCCATTCACGGGGACGTCACCGCCATCACCCGGATCTGCCTCGAACTGGCCGTGGGCATGCTGGACGGTCGCGACATCCCGGAGAAGACCAAGCGGCTCGAGGAGGCCGCCGCGCAGTGGGCGCGGGAGGGCATTCCCATCGACACCATCCACCACGCCATCCACGAGGGCTTCAAGATCGGGTCCGAACTGGTGATGGCCAATGCCATGTCGCGGCACGTCCGCCAGGAGGGCGACGACGGCGACGCGACGCTGGTGATCGCGGCCGCCGATATGGACAACATCATGGACGGCGCGAAGCTGGTGGTGGAGCTGCTGGACCGGATGACCTCCGCGGTGGCCATGTCCTATGTCCGCGAGCTGCGGGCCGTGGTGAGCGAACATCACACGGCCGTCCACACTTTGACCTCCGCGCTGCTGGGCGGGCACAGCACCTCCACCATGGCGCGGGAGTGCGGGATCGAGATCGCGGAGCGGTATCACGTGCTGGCGCTTGCCATTCCGGATCATCCGGAGGAGCACTCCCCCACCGTGGACGGGGCCGTCGTGGCGCGCCGCAAGTTGCGGCGGGTGCAGGCGGAGCTGGCCACGCGGTATCCGGACAAGGTGCTGTCGTTGTTGAGTGTGGACGGCGGGACGCTGCTGGTGCCGGTGACCGCACTTGCTGACGAGCAGCTCGATGAGTTGCTGGAGCAGCTGTCGCGGGCCGCGCGGGTGCCGATGACGGCGACGCTGGTTTCCGCTGCGCCGCAACAGATTCCGGATGCGGCTGATCAGGCGCACGAGTTGTTGGATATCGTGCATCGACTACGGCTGGTGCGAGGGTTGTTCCGGTTCGATGAGCTCGCGCTGGAATACCAGCTGACGAGACCGGGGCCCGGGCGCGACCATCTCGGGTCGTTGCTGGATCCGCTCGATGAGCATTCCGAGCTGTTGGAAACTCTGCAATCGCATATCAGCAATAACCTGAATCGGCAGCGGACTGCGCGAATGCTGCACGTGCATACCAATACCGTCGACTATCGGCTCAAGCGGATCGGGCAGCTGACGGGGTTCGATCCCACCCAGGCGTCCGGTCTGTGGTATCTGCGGTCTGCGCTGGTCGCCCGGACTTATCAGGCCGGATAGACCGAAAGACCAAGAACCAAAGACAAAGACGCCTGGACAAGGGAGAGGGGACGGCCGGGTTGGGAAGCCCAGCGCAGTTTCCAGCCGCCTCGAGGCTCGGCCGCGTTGACCTCCCGGTGTAGATGGCCGACTGGGCCGGCTTCCGTCAGCAGTTGCTCGGTGCGGGCTCGCCGCGCATGCGGGCATCCAGCCACATGAGCGCGGACGGGACTCCCAGCACTGCGGCGGTGAGGTGGTCGGGGACCGGCTCCAGTTGGGACATGACCTTCGCCCCGGCGGCGCAGTAGCGGTGGATGGTGTCGGTGATGGCGTCCACCGGGATCAGGCCGTCGATGGGTGAATGCCATTCGAATACGGGCATGTTCGGGATGCCGCTGTAGAGCTCGAGGCTGTTCTCCTCCACGACCGAGCGAGCCTGCGGGTCCTCGGTCATGACGGTCGTCTTGGCGATGTCGAGCGCGCCCTGGCCCGCGCCCGCGGCGAGGATGTCGTTGGTGCAGCTGTTGACCAGCCGGTCGCGAATGGCCAGGCCGCGGTCGTTGAGCTGGTCGGTGAGCGGAAAGCGGTCGGGGTATTCGCGTTCCAGGCCCAGGCCGGCCGCGAGCGCCAGCCCGAACGCCGGATGCCGGTTCATGCCCAGGGTTTCCAGCATGGAGACCAGGTTCATCGGGACGCCGCCCATGGCCGCGCCCGCGATGTGCAGTTCGGGGGCGTAGGTCGCGGCCATGGCGGCCGCCCACGCGGTGGCCATGCCGCCGCCGGAGTATCCGGCCAGGCCGACCGGGCTGTGCTCGAGGTTCAATTCGGGCACCCGCTGGACCGCGCGGATGCCGTCGAGGGTGATCTGCCCGCCGAGTCTGGCCGCGCCGTAGGCGACCCGGGGCCCGAGATGGTCGGGCAGGGCCACGCTCCAGCCGCGCTGCAGCATGAAGTTCCAGGCCGGGGCCTCCCGGATCATGAGGTTGGGGTCGGTGGTGTAGAGCTCCCGGGAGATGGCGCACTGCGCGCCCAGGCCGTTGATGATCTCCTGCAGAGACAGCAGCGGGGCGTCCGGGCGGCGGTTGTGCGGGGAGAGCACGGTGGTGGTGGCCGCGATCGGCCGGTCCTCGGAACTGGTGGAGCGGAACTTGATCAGCGTGACGTCGGTGTCGGGGAAGCTCGCCAGCGCGGGCATGCTGCGCACGGCCAGCACGTCGCCGGGCTGGTGGTCGGCGATGTCGGCGGGGGCGGCGTAGAACGGGTCCGGGTCCGGTGCGGGTAGCAGTGGTTGTGCGGCAGCCGATCCCGAGGCCGCCACCACCATCAGAGCGCCGATGATCGCGATCGGCACACGAATCCTCATGCCCGGCAGCGTAGAAACTCGCGGGCGACGCGACGAGGGGACACGACGAACGTTCCGAACACTCACAATCCGGACGCCGGTCGGATTGTGACCGGGAGCAGCCGGCGACTCGTTCCCGTTCGCACCCTGCATGTTTGAGACGAGAATGTTTCTGTTCCATCGGGTAACAACAAAACTCGCGCGGGGCTTGTGACATTTCCAAGCGGCGCCCTGAACACGTTCTCATCCACGGTATTCCAGTTACTTTCGGCCACAGAGACGCGTGGCCGCCGCAGGGGTCGGTCGCGCGGCTCCCGGACACATCGAGGAGCAGCACACATGACCGGCATCACCGAAAGCAAGGTCTTGTTCGACAGCTCGGGGGAAGCGCTCACGCACCGGGTCACCGTCTATCTGGGCGGCCCCGACGACGGAGCCGAACTCACCATGGAATACGCGGCCACCTGGAAGGAGGCGTCCGATTTCACCGTGGCGGCGGTACACGCCGGATTGGCCGTGACGGTGGACGGGCGGATCCGGCCCGGACTGCGCCGACTACCCCGATACGGTTTCCGGCATTGAGATAGGCGGTGCCGCAGCCGATTCGGGCAGTGAATTCACCGCCCGAACGCGGTCGCGAGCGTGTCCCAGGCCGGACCCAGCTGCGCCGAGAAATCCTCCCAGGCATGAATTCCGGTCGGCTCGTAATGCACGGTGGCGGGAATCCCCAAGTCGGTCAATCGTCTCGCGAAATTCTCGGTGCAGATCCGGGCACCGGCCTCCAACGCGACACCGCCACCGGCGGCCTGCAACGAGCCGACGATATCCGGAGACCTCAGCAGCTCCGTCAAATCGGGCGCACCCGGAACGCCGGACGCGGCCGAGAGATAGATGACCGTGCCGCGCAATGCTTCCGCACCGACCGTGCTGTCGTGCGAGATCCAGTCGAGGGTGCCGGGCGGTCCCCACATCTTCATCACATTCCCGCCGCGCGAGGCGACCGTGAGCGCGGTGACCGCGCTGCCCGTGCCGTCCACCGTGGAATAGCAGCCGCTCAGCCCGGCGACGGCGCGATACAGGCCCGGATGGCGGTGGGCCAGCATCATCGCGCCCTGCGCGCCCATGGAGACGCCCGCGATCGCGCGCTGCCCGTCGGAGTGCAGGTAGGGCTCGATGACGCCGGGCAGTTCGCCGGTGAGGAAGGTGTCCCAGCGGTTCCAGCCGAGGGTGGTGTCGGGGTGCTCCCAATCGGTGTACATACTGCCGGTGGCGCCTGCGGGGAAGACCACGTCGACCGGTTTGTCGGCGAAGAAGTCCGCGGCGTGGCCCTTGGTCAGCCAATCCGACACACCCTCGGCGTCGACGCCGTCGAGGAGGTAGAGGGTCGGCCGGGGTCCGTCACCGGAACCGTGCAGCACGTCCAGGGTGACCGGACGTCCCATGGACACCGAATCCACCTCCACCCGCTCCCAATGCGGACCGATTCGATCGGAATGCACGACGCCGGTGCGCCTCGGGAACCGATCCGCCGACGCGCTGACGGGCAGGCTCGCGACAATCGCCAACACGGCCGCGACCAAGGCCGCCGTCCGCCATGTTCTGTTGTCCGACAAAGTAACTCCTGACGCCGGGCGTGATATCCGAAGAACCCACCGGGCGGCTGCGAGGTTTCCGCCCGGCGGGTGTCTTCATCCGATGGGAGTGCAGTGCTGTCTGCACCGGCAGTACATGAATAAAACAAGAGTCCTCGATGTGCGGGGGCAGGAGAGGACCCGAATTCACCTCCAAAAAGCGTGTCCCAGTGCGGTTTTCCGGTCATGACATCGGCCGCGCATTTTTCGATCCGATATCCGACCACTGCGAGCCTATCCAGGCACCCACCCCGACCGGCAGGGCGCGAAGCACCTTCTGGAGACTTCACAATGACGGCCGACCCGCACGTGGGACCCGCCACAGCACCGAACTACCTCGCCCATTCACCGCAGCCGATGTCTTGAAACATCGGGAACTCACTTTGTGAGGGCTCACAATCAGTGTGTGCACAGCTTCACACACAAAGGATCGACAGAGTGAAGTACTGCATCGCGAGCTCTGCTCAACTCGAGCCAAGGGTGCTGCCATAATTCACCCGCACACCAGCATATTTCACCGTTATATGACCGAGATGTGTTGCTGTACAGGACAATTCGGATTCCTTTCGAGTGTATTCGGCGGTAGAATAGTGCTATGACCAGGGGCGGCGAGACTTTCGAGAGCGTCACGATTGCCGAGGCGATCGCGGCGATGTCGAAGGCCACCGATACCCTGCTCGGCGATTGCCTGGACTCACTCTCCGACCAGGATTTCGTTGCGGCCATGCAGGAGTGGGAGACCGCCAAGCGCCGCATGGCCGCGGTCGACCACCTCGTGGTCGGACAGGTCAAGGCCCGTAATCTGCCGGAGAAGGCGGGCTGGCGAGCCCAGCACACCGCGAAGTACCTGCAGCAGACGCTGCGCTTGAGCAATGGCGAGGCCCGCGCACGGGTCGGGGCCGCCGAATGGTTCGGGCCGCGTCAGGAGGCCGGTCAGATCCTGGAACCGGAACTGGCATGGACGGCCGCGGTGCAGGAGCAGGGTCTGATCTCGTCCGATCACACTCGGACGATCGGCAAGATCATGGCCCGCATCCCCGCGAAAGTCGATCCGGTCCAGCGTTTTCGCGCCGAAGCCCATCTCGCGGTGGCCGCGACCACTCTCACGCCCGACCAGCTGCCGACGATCGGCGACCGGATCCTGGGCTACCTCGACCCCGACGGCACACTGCTCTCCGAGGCCGACCGGATGGCGCGGCGTGGCGTGAGCTTCGGCAAGCCCGGAGTGGACGGCATGTCACCGATGACGGCACTGCTCACCCCGATGGCACGGGCGCTGCTCGATCCGATCTTCGCCGACCTGGCCCAGCCGGGCATGTGCAACCCCGAGGACCCCGAAAGCCCCTGGCGCGCAGAGGGAATCGACCTGGAGACGTTGAAGGCCGCCGCCCGTCGCGACAACCGCTCGGCCGCGCAGCGCCAACACGATGCCCTGGTGGCGTTCCTGCGCCCGGAGATGGGCCCGGCCAACCTCGGTCAGCACCGTGGCCTGCCCGTTTCCACCATCATCACCATGAGCCTGGCCGAGGTCGAAGCCGCCGCCGGAGTCGCGACCACCGCCACCGGCGGGACCGTCCCGCTCGAGGAAGCCCTGGTATTGGCGCAGCAGGCCAAGCCCTACCTGGCGATCTTCGACCACCACGGCCGCCCCCTGCACCTGGGACACACCAAGAAGCACCGGCTGGCCAACTCCGCCCAGCGGATGGCACTGATCGCCGCCGAGCGCGGCTGCACCCGCCCGGGCTGCAACGCACCCGCCACCTTGTGCGCGGTCCACCACGTCACAGACTTCGCCAAGGGCGGCCCCACCGACATCGAAAACCTCACCCTCGCTTGCGATTCCTGCCACTCCCTGATCGGAGAAGGCCCCACCAAGTGGCAAACGGTGGTCATGCCAACAGATTCCGAACACGCCGGACGCATCGGCTGGATCGCACCAACCAGCATCGACCCCACCCGCACTCCGCAGGTGAACGAGATTCACCATGCCGGGGAGCTGATGGCCGCCTCGCTCACCAAGATCCGCGAACGCAGCCGCCCTCGATGGCGAGCCGCGTGAAGCCCGGCACGGCCGATGCCGTGCCGCGCTTCCGCATGTGATTCATCGGCATGAGGCCAGGTAACCCCGGGGGAAGACTTCCTGGAGTAAATGTGCGGCAACAGGATTGCGTATCAATCGGATGTACCGGAAGCGTGGTTGCGTCGCCTGCCCTACCGAACTTGGGCTGACGCCAGGTTGGGAGCCGCCACCTCACCTCCCGGCCCACGGACCGCACGCATCACCTTCTCGAGACAAAACCAAAGACAAACAACCCCAAAATTTTTGAGTGGGGCTGTAACCCGGCCACTCGGGCATCCGCGCCGGGAGGCCAACGCGGTGCGAGCCTCGAGGAGGCTGGAACCGAGCCCCGGCCCCCAACCCAGCCAGCCCCTCCCCCTCCTCTAGGCGTCTTTTATCTTTTGTCTCTTTGCTTTTCGCTCTCCCCGTCCGCCCCGAACCAGTCCAGCGTCTGCCCATGCGGCCGTGCGTATGCCACCGGCACCCCATCTGACGAGACAACCATATGGACATCGGACGGCCCGGGAGGCAGTGTGCGACGGGCGAACTCGATCACCCCCGGCGCTTCATTGGTGACCCATTCGCACCCGATTTCACGCATCATCGCAGGAAACGCCAGACGATCGGCCCGGGGAAGATAGACCAGCACGGCACTACCGAACACTATGACGGGAATGTCGGCCGGTGCCGCACGAACCAGCTCAGCCAGCCCTGTCATGAGATCCCCCTGGACCAGATGCGGTGGGTCCTTGCGGGCGATGGCTGCGGCATTGCGCAACCGCTCCAACCGATTTCGCTGCTCCGGCCAAACCAGCGACTCCAGCCAGCGCATGTCATCCGAGTCGCTCACATCGAGCGGATTGAGGTCGATCCCCGCCCGGTAGACGACATTCGGCAGTTCGGCGGGAAGCGGCGGATTGCCGCTCGTGGCACAGGGCAGTACGACGCTGGACCTCCCGTCCCGGGGGTCGACATCGATCTCGTCGTTGTAGCGGTAGCTGTATCGGTCCGGGTACAGGCACAGCCCGGCGGAAGCACCGAATTCGATGAGTGCCACCGGATGCGAGCCGTAACCGGACAAAACAGGCAGCAGCGCCGCGGTCCGTCCCACCTCATTGGTCTGGGTCCGTCGCGTCATGGCGACATCCCGTACCTGCGCCCAATTGCTGATCAAGAAATCCTTGAACTCCTCGAACGGGCAGAGCACCCGCACCCCGAGGTACCTCGCCGCCCCGAAGATCAGATTCGGTTGCCGCTTGTTCACGGGCAAGGTGTCGATCAGCCCGAGAAGCTCCGCGTCTCCGGCGATTCCGAGTCCCCAGCGCCCATAACACGGCGAGTAGCCGCGCACCTCCGCCTCGGCGAAGGACCGGTAGCGTTCAGCGGTGTCCATGACTCCCCTCTCGGTTTTCACTGCGCCGAGGAGCAAGCGGCGGATTGCTCGTCGACGACGGCGATCTGCTGACAGGCCCAGCCTCGGCTCAGTCGCCACGCGCCGTCGACCGCGGTGAAGGGCACCAGCATCGGCAGGTTGCCGTGCGGCGTGGTGGTGGAGGTGGTGGCGAACATTCCGGTGCCGATGATGTTGTCGTTGTCGACGGTAACCGAGATGGCGAGGGTCGAATAGGCGTGGGCCACCTTGGTCATGAGGTCCGGGTCCTTGTCGTCGCCCTCGACGCGCAGTCGCTTCGCGGCCGGTGGGATGGCCGGATTCAACGCCTCGCGGAGCCGGTCGTTCAGGTCGCCCGGTGCGGGGAGCGTGGGAGTGGGAGCTGTCGCCGAGGCATCCAGACCGGGGATGGTTCCGGGATAGAGTTTCGCCGCCAGACCCATCCAGAGTGATTGGCTGTTGAGCGGAAGCAGCGACACGTAGTGCGGGCTGTACTGGTTCGACACGACCGCGAGGCTGACCTTGCGCTCGGGCAGGTACATCGTCATCGCCGTATAGCCGAGCACTCCCCCGTCGTGGCCGATCCAGGAGCCCTCTCGCATGATCCCGAGCCCATAGTCCATCGGGCTGCCGAATGCGGATCCCGCGGTGAAAGTCGTTCGCGCTCGCAGGGTTTCCGACTTCAGGAACCGGCCCTCGGCGAGCATCGGGGCGTAGGCGGCCAGGTCGGTCACCGTGGAGACCAGCGAACCCGCCGCACCCCAGACCGTCGGTGGTGTACGCGTGGTGACGTCGGTGCGGACATCGTGGTCGTAGCCGTAGCCGCGGGCGTGCGGGTCGGGCATGGTCGCGTCGGCCGGGAAGCTGGTGTCCCGCAGCCCATAGTCGCGGACGAGGTCATTGATGACGTCGCGCACCGGTCGGCCGGTGACCTTTTCGAGCACCAGTCCCAGCAGGAAGTAGCCGGAGTTCGTGTAGTCGGTGGCGGTGTCCGGTGGCGTCGCCTTGTCCGGATGAGCTCCGATGACCCGCAGTGCGTCCGAGGGAGTCCAGACGCGATCCGTTGCGGCCGCATCGGTTTGCGGCACGAACTCGCGGTCCACCGCGAAATCGTAGACACCGCTAACAGGGGTGCCTCCGGAAAATCCGGAGGCACCCCTGTGAAAAGCGTTGCCGCTTACAGCATGCAGCTCACGCAACCCTCGACTTCGGTTCCCTCCAAAGCCATCTGGCGGATGCGGATGTAGTACAGCGTCTTGATGCCCTTGCGCCAGGCGTAGATCTGGGCGCGGTTGACATCGCGGGTGGTGGCGCTGTCCTTGAAGAACAGGGTCAGCGACAGGCCCTGGTCGACATGCTGGGTGGCCGCGGCGTAGGTGTCGATGACCTTCTCGTAGCCGATGTCGTAGGCGTCCTCGAAGTATTCGAGATTCTCGTTGGTCAGGTAGGGGGCCGGGTAGTAGACGCGGCCGATCTTGCCTTCCTTGCGGATCTCGATCTTGGAGGCGATCGGGTGAATCGAGCTGGTGGAGTGGTTGATGTAGGAGATCGAGCCGGTCGGCGGCACGGCCTGCAGGTTCTGGTTGTAGATGCCGTGCTGCATGACCAGGGCCTTGAGCTCGCGCCAGTCGTCCTGGGTGGGGATGTGGACGTTCGCGTCGGCGAAGATCTCGCGCACCCGCTCGGTCTTGGGCTCCCACACCTGCTCGGTGTACTTGTCGAAGAACTCGCCCGAGGCGTACTTCGACTCGGGGAAGCCGCCGAAGTACGAACCCCGCTCCTGCGCGATCAGATTCGAGGCGCGAATCGCGTGGTAGGCGATCGTGTAGAAGTAGATGTTGGTGAAGTCGATGCCCTCTTCGGAGCCGTAGTGGACGTGCTCACGCGCCAGGTAGCCGTGCAGGTTCATCTGGCCCAGGCCGATGGCGTGGGACTCGTTGTTGCCCTGCTCGATCGAGGGCACCGAGTAGATGTGGGTCTGATCCGACACCGCGGTCAGGGCGCGGATCGAGGTCTCGACCGTCTTGCCCAGATCCGGCGAATCCATCGTCTTGGCGATATTGAGCGAACCCAGGTTGCACGAGATGTCCTTGCCCACCTTGGCGTAGGACAGGTCGTCGTTGAACTCCGAGGCGGTGGAGACCTGCAGGATCTCCGAGCACAGGTTGGAGTGGGTGATCTTGCCCGCGATCGGGTTGGCCCGGTTCACGGTGTCCTCGTACATGATGTACGGGTAGCCCGACTCGAACTGCAGCTCGGCGAGGGTCTGGAAGAACTCGCGAGCCTTGATCTTGGACTTGCGAATCCGCTTGTCGTCGACCATCTCGTAGTACTTCTCGGTCACATTGATATCGGCGAACGGCTGGCCGTAGATGCGCTCGACGTCGTACGGCGAGAAGAGGTACATGTCCTCGTTCTTCTTCGCCAGCTCGAAGGTGATGTCGGGGATCACCACACCCAGCGACAGCGTCTTGATGCGGATCTTCTCGTCCGCGTTCTCGCGCTTGGTGTCCAGGAACCGGTAGATGTCGGGGTGGTGCGCGTGCAGGTACACCGCGCCCGCGCCCTGACGCGCGCCCAGCTGGTTGGCGTAGGAGAACGAGTCCTCCAGCAGCTTCATGATCGGGATGACGCCCGAGGACTGGTTCTCGATCTTCTTGATCGGCGCGCCGTGCTCACGAATATTGCTGAGCAGCAAGGCCACACCGCCGCCGCGCTTGGACAGCTGCAGGGCGGAGTTGATCGAGCGACCGATGGACTCCATATTGTCCTCGATGCGCAGCAGGAAGCAGGACACCGGCTCACCGCGCTGCTTCTTGCCCGAGTTGAGGAAGGTCGGGGTGGCGGGCTGGAAACGGCCGTCCATGATCTCGTCGACCAGCTCGCTCGCCAGCTTCTCGTCACCGGCGGCCAGGGTCATGGCGACCAGACACACCCGATCCTCGAAACGCTCCAGGTAGCGCTTGCCGTCGAAGGTCTTGAGCGTGTAGCTCGTGTAGTACTTGAACGCGCCGAGGAAGGTCGGGAAGCGGAACTTCTTGGCGTACGCCTGCTTGAACAGCTTCTTGGTGAAGTCGAAGCTGTACTGGTCGAGCACCTCGACCTCGTAGTAGTTCTCCTTGACCAGGTAGTCCAGCTTCTCCCGCAGATTGTGGAAGAACACCGTGTTCTGGTTGACGTGCTGCAGGAAGTACTGGTGCGCGGCCTCACGATCCTTGTCGAACTGGATCTCACCATTGGGGCCGTACAGGTTCAGCATGGCGTTGAGGGCGTGGTAGTCCATGCCCTCGGTCGCGGAGTCGCCGCTGACCGGGCGCTCTACGCGGGCAGTCTTTCCGACCGGTGCTGTTGTCGTTGCCAAAACAAGTCCAATCCCTCTCGGACGCGCGCGACGTCCTCGGCAGTTCCCATGAGTTCGAAGCGATACAGGTACGGGACCCCTGCCTTACGTGAGATGACTTCTCCCGCATAGCAGAACGTATCGCCGAAGTTCGTGTTGCCACTCGCGATCACGCCGCGCAGCAGTGCGCGGTTGTGTGGATCGTTGAGGAACTTGGCCACCTGTCGGGGGACGAATTCCTTGTCGGATCGCTGTCCACCCAAAACGTGCCGACCTCCCCCGTAGGTGGGGACGATCAGCACGTAGGGATTGTCGACGCGAAGCGAGTCGGCGGTATGAAGCGGTATGCGAACGGCGGGGATGCCCAGCCGCTCGACGAAGCGGTGCGTGTTCTCCGAAGCGCTCGAGAAGTAGACCAGATCCGGTGTCGCACGCAGATCTTCGGACATCTTCCCTCCTTTCGATTCGGACGAACCTGCAGGAGGCCACCGGGATGAACCGGCGGCGTCTGGCCCGCTAGGCGACGGCGACGACGTCGGCCAGAGCCTTGATGCGGTCCGGGCGGAAGCCGGACCAGTGGTCGTCACCGGCGACAACGACGGGGGCCTGCAGGTAGCCCAGGGCCATGACGTAATCGCGGGCTTCGGGGCTCTCGGAGATGTCGATGACGTTGTACTCGACACCGGCCTTGTCGAGGGCGCGGTAGGTGGCGTTGCACTGGACACAAGCGGGCTTGGTGTAAACGGTGATGGTCATTGGTATCCCCTTCTCCTGGCCTTCGGTCCGTATGCAGTGCACGGCTAAAAGACGATCCACGTACTTGATGCGCAAACCCCTGGAAGCGGAACCGAAGCCCCAGCTCACTCGGTGAACTTCGAGGTGTTCGCCTAGTGGCCTTCCAGCTCCCAAGACACTACACCTAGTGGCCGACAGATTCATACAACACGACATGTTGCGACTCACAAAGGTGAAATTCCGGTGCCGTAAGTACCTGGACACTCGATTCGCAACTCGACACGACTGCGACGCACATCACAATTTGGACCTACAGTTCATTTCCAGCAAACACACCATCACCGCTGATCAACACGCTTCTCACGAGTCACAACAGACTCGAGCGACCACCCGGTTTGCCGACCCGCCGCGCCGGGCCCCCAATTCCAGGGGCCCCGCTCCGCCCGGCGTGTCGCGGCGCGAACAGCGAAACTACTGGATCGTGAACGAGGCCCCGTCGACCGGTCCGGGCGCCAGCAATCGATTGGTGGCCGGAATGCCGTACACCTGGGCGTCGTAGTCCGACAGCGGCCGGCCGTCGATGCTGATGTCGGTGAAGGTGATCGGCGCGAAACCCGGCAGGGCCGCGTCCAGGTGTCCCTCGACCACGATCTCCGCGGTCCTGGCGGGCACGTTCGAGGCGGCGACCGTGGTGCGGGTCCAGTTCGCGGTGCGGTTCTCCAGCGTCATGAGGTAGCGCCCGCCGTCCCAGCTGACCGCCGAATGCATGGTGTCGCCGGGACGCACCTCCACGTCGTCGTAGCTCACCGGCGGGTCCGGATAGCCCTCCCACCAGCCGTCGACCTCCTGGTCCGGCCGGCAGAAGCCGCCGAAGACGCCGATCGAGCAGAGCCCGTTCGCGGCCGCGCCGAGGGCGTTGGACAGCTTCGAACCGGCATTCATGACCGTCCCCGCGAAACGCGGATCGGCATAGGCCACGCCCGCGGCGAGCGTCTCGACCTGCAGACCCGGCAGGGCCGCGTACATCGCCGCGTCGCTGGCGCACAGCGACTCGACGCCGGTCTGCATGAGCGGCAGGGCCACCGTGCCGTCGAGGCCCTGCGCCCCGTTCAACCCCACCCAGGGCACCACGCGCTGCAGCACGCCGGGATCCCGGCAGTCCACCTCCGGCTGCACCCAGGTGGCGCTGACCTCGTGGAAATCCCCCCGAACCACGTACCCGGCCCAGTTGCCCAGGTAGAGGCGGACATTGGAAACACTCGCCTCGGCCGCCGCGTCGGCCGCGTTCACCACCACCGCGGCGGCGGAGACGGCCAGGGTGACCGCCATGAAACAACGGCCCCACGCAGAGTTGCCCGTTGATAGCTTCATGATCTGACGGTAGCCCGGATCGCCCCGGAAAAGCGGCAGGCCACGGCTGAAAAGCCGTGGCCTCGCGCTGAATTCAGTTGGCGATCGGTACGCCCGTCAGGCGTTCACCCGAGCGTTTGCGGCCTGCGTCAGCAGGTTCACGGTGGCGGCCAGCTGGGTGATGGCCTCGGCATCGTCGGCCGGGTGGGTCTCGACGAAGCGCTGGCCGATGGTGGCGAAGTTCAGCGACGCCTCCTTGACGACCTCGGCACCGGCCACGCCGAGCGCCTTGACGGCGTCGTCGTGCGACCACTTGGCGGCGTTCGGGCTGATGGAGGCCGAGATGACCGCGGCCGGAAGTCCCTTGAGCGCACCCGCGCCGTACGGGCGCGACGCCCAGTCGATGCCGTTCTTCAGCACGGCCGGGAGGGTGCCGTTGTATTCGGGGGTCACCAGCAGCACGGCGTCGGCCTTGGCGACGGCGTCACGCAGATCCTGCGCGGCAGCCGGGACCTTGCCCTCGACGTCGATGTCCTCGTTGTAGAAAGGAATCTCGCCCAGGCCCTCGTAGATGGCGAGCTCGACGCCCTCGGGAGCGGTCTTGGCGGCGGCCTCGGCGAGGCGACGGTTGATCGACGCGGCGCGAAGGCTGCCGACCAGGACGAGAATGCGGGTCTGCGACATGATGATCACCTCAGGGTTACTGATTCAGCGGCGGAAGTTTCGATACACTGTAACCGGACCACAGTCCGCTTCCATTCCCCGGGTAGGAGCACAACCGTTGTGACACGCGACACCCCAGCCGACGACGCTGTCGCGCTGCCCAATATCGCCCTGTCGATCGAACCCGTCGGCACCCAGGCGGCCCCGCCGCACTCGGTGCCGCTGCTCATGCCCGGCAGTAGCCACGAGCGCAGCGACGCCGCCCGCAACCGGCAACTGCTGCTCGACGCCGCCGAGACACTGGTGCGGGAACAGGGCGCGGACGCGGTCACCATGGACGCGGTCGCCAAGCTGGCCGGCGTCGGCAAGGGCACGGTGTTCCGCCGCTTCGGCAGCCGCGCCGGACTCATGCTGGCCCTGCTCGACCAGTCCGATCAGAAACTGCAGTGGGCCTACATGTTCGGGCCGCCGCCGCTCGGGCCCGGCGCGCCCGCGGTGGAGCGGCTGATCGCCTTCGGGCGCGCCCGGCTGGCCCTGGTCGAGGTCGAGGGCGATGTCCGCAAGAACGCCAATATCGGCGGACAGTACGGCGGGCCGCCCTACAACATCGCGAAAACCCATGTGTCGCTGCTGCTCCGGGAGGCCCGATGTCCGGGCGACATCTCGCTGACCGCCGATACGCTGCTGGCCACGCTGGACGCCGCGCTCGTCCTGCATCAGATCCGCGCGCTGGGCTACACCCTCGATCAGGTCGGCGATCACTGGGAGACCCTCGTCCGGCAGGTCACCGCTCCCGCTGAGCGATAGCTGTCACCGGCCGCCAAGTACAGTGTCGCCATGGGGAACCTGCGCGAAGAGATCATCGCCGAACTGGGCGTGCTGCCGACCATCGAACCGAAAACCGAAGTGCGGCGGCGCATCGACTTCCTCAAGGAATATCTGCGCTCCACGCCCGCCAAGGGCTTCGTGCTGGGCATCAGCGGCGGCCAGGACTCCAGCCTCACCGGCCGCCTGTGCCAGCTGGCCGCCGAGGAGTTGCGGGCCGAGGGCCACGACGCCACCTTCGTAGCCGTGCGCCTGCCCTACGGCGTCCAGTTCGACGAGGAGGACGCCCAGATCGCGCTGCGGTTCATCCAGCCGGATCGCTCGGTCACCGTGAACGTCAAGCCCAGCGCCGACGCCGCCGCCGGCGAGGCCGCCACCGGAATCCTGGAGCTGCACGAGGAACCCCGGCTGCGAGACTTCGTGCGCGGCAACATCAAAGCCCGCGAACGCATGGTGTTGCAGTACGCCATCGCCGGTCAGCTCAACATGCTGGTGGTCGGCACCGACCACGCCGCCGAAGCGGTCACCGGCTTCTTCACCAAGTTCGGCGACGGCGGCGTCGACATCACCCCGTTGACCGGCCTCACCAAGCGCCAGGGCGCCGCCCTCCTGCAAGAACTCGGCGCACCCCCCAGCGTCTGGCAGAAGGTCCCCACCGCCGACCTCGAGGACGACCGCCCCTCCCTCCCCGACGAGGAAGCCCTGGGCCTGAGGTACTCCCAGATCGACGACTACCTCGAGGGCAAGCCCGTCACCCCCGAAGTCTCCGACCGCCTCGAAACCATCTTCCGCAACACCCGCCACAAGCGAACCGTCCCGGTGACCCCGCTCGACACCTGGTGGAAGTAGACCTCCGATAACGAATACGGCAGTTGGGCGACCGGCCGACGGTCTTCGAACCGACCGCCGCCGGACCGAACGCCCGGCTGCCGCGCGAAACACCTCTGTGGCAGCGGCCCTGGCCGCGGACCATTGCAGCCACGGTCGGGCGTGCCGGCCATGCGAACCGGGCGGCCCGTGCCGGACGCTCGGGCACGCCGCATCTACTGGACCGCTTCGGCCGAGTCGTGCGGGACCTGTGCGTATCCACCACCGAGAACTGCTCGCTGCACTGCACCCACCGCACGCCGGAGGAGATGTGTTGGAAGGCCCGGCCAGGCCGCACCACCCGCAGTTCGGCTGCCGCGATGACTCCCTCGACGGCGCTGCCCTCGCCATACGCGATAAGCGTTTGCGGCGGCGCGGCGTCGTTCATACCGTCGAGGCGTGAACTTCGACGGCGAGAACGGATGGGACAGTAGGGCCACCTTGGTCGATGAGCGGTGGGTGGAGCGGCGGCCGCGGCGGGCGGAGGTCGAGGCGCAATTGGTGCGGGAGACGCGGATGATGCCGTGGCTGGCGCCACGGTTGCCGCTGGCGGTGCCGGTTCCGGCGGTGGTCGGCGAAGCGCCGCTGGTTGTGCGGCACAGGCTGATTCGTGGTGAGCCGATCGAGGACTACACGGCGGAGAATGGGAACGCGATCGGGCATTTCCTCCGCACGCTGCACGACACCCCACCCGCTGAGATCATGGCGCTGGGTCTGCCCGGAGCAGACCACACGCACCGGGAGCGGAACTGGGCCATGGACCGGTGCCGCCGCGAAGTGCTTCCGCTGCTGCCGGATTCGCTGACGGCAGCCGCGGCCGCGCTACTCGACCGGATTCCCGCGTTTCCCGCCGACACCGTGGTGCACGCCGATCTCGGCCCCGACCATGTGCTCGCCGAGGAAGGCTGGATCAGCGGCGTCATCGACTTCGGCGATGCCCACCTCGGCGACCCCGCGATCGACTTGGCCTGGGCGTTGTTCGACACCTCGCCGGAGTTCGCGGACGCGGTGGCCGAAACCTACGGCGTCACACCGGAATTGCGGGCCCGTGCCGAGCGCTGGCATCAGCTCGGGCCCTGGTACGAGGTCTTGCGCGGGCTGGACACCGAAGATCCAGCAATGATCCGGAGCGGCACTGCCGGAGTAGTCGAGCGATTGCGGAGTTCGGCTGCGGCCGAGCGTATGACCGCACGAGCACAGAGCGGTGCGTACGACGACGTGATCGCGCCGGGCCGAAAAGGCGAAGCCTGGCGATAGCCGGTCGACCGTCGCGTCAGTTCTTCCGCTGGTCTGGGTCGTCGATGACGCGGCGGTGGAGTTCGGCCGTCATGGCGTGAATGGCGCGGGTCAGTTCGGTGTTGGTCTTGAGTTCGAGTTCCTGTTCGCGGAAGTCGTGATCGGCCTTGGCCTGCTGGAAATCGGCCTGGCGGTTCTGGCCGATCATGACGAAGGTGGACAGGAAGATGGCTTCCAGCGAGACCACCAGGGTCAGGGTGGGCCAGGGGCTCTTCTCCGCGAAGATCATCCAGAGGGCGAAGCCGACGGCGTGGATGTAGACGAAGTTCATCGAGCCCGCGAACTTCGTGATCCAGTCGGCGACGCGCAGCTGATAACTCTCCGCGCGCTGCTCCTGCACTTTCAGCAGGGCGGGGTGGCGGGTGTTCGGGGTGCGTGTCACCGGCGAATGCTAGCGCCCGCCATCGGCACTCAGGGTTAGCCGCCCGCGAAGGGCGGCAGTACGTCTACCCGGGCGGACAGCGGCGCGGCCGCGTCGCGGGTGAGTTCGTCGCCGATGAGGTAGGCGCAGACCTTCAGCATCGGGTCCAGTTTCGGTCCGTAGGTGGCCGAGAGCGTGGTGCGCAGGTCGCCGACTGTGGCCCCGGACGGCAGGTCCAGGGTCTCCTTGTCCTTGCCGACCGCGTCCGCGATCGCGGCGAAATAGCGGACCTCAACCACCGATGGCTCCCATCGTTCGTTCGGGCGGGACGAAGCCGACCATGTCGATACCGTGGCCGGCCGATTTGTTCCACATGGCGCCGCGCCACAGCTGGGCGATATCGGCGTCGGTCGCGCCGGAGCGCAGCGCGCCGCGAATGTCGTACTCCTGATCGCTGAACAGGCAGGAGCGGATCCGGCCGTCGGCGGTCAGGCGGGTGCGGTCGCAATCGCCGCAGAACTTGCGGGTCACCGAGGCGATGATGCCGACGGTGGCCGGGCCGCCGTCGACCTGCCAGCGTTCGGCGGGGGCCGACGGGTCCTCGCGCCCGGCCTCGGTGAGGGTGAACCGCTTGCCGAGCACCTCCAGCAGCTCCTCGGCGGTGATCATGTTCGCGCGCGCCCACTCGTGGTCGGCGTCGAGCGGCATCTCCTCGATGAAGCGCAGTTCCGCGCCCGCGTCCAGGCACCACTGCAGCAGATCGGCCGCGCCGTCGAGGGTTTCGCGCATGAGCACGGCGTTCACCTTGAGCGGGGTGAGCCCGGCCGCGATGGCGGCCTGGATTCCGGCGAGCACCGAATCCAGACGGTCCCGGCGGGTCAGGCGATGGAATCCGTCGCGGTCCACGGTGTCGAGCGAGACATTGATGCGGCCCAGCCCGGCCTCGGCCAGCTTGCGCGCCCGATGCTCGAGCCCGACGCCATTGGTGGTCATGGCCAGCGGCGTGTCCGGCAGGGCGGCACGGCACCCGGCGATGATCTGCTCCAGATCGCGGCGCATGAGCGGCTCGCCGCCGGTGAATCGCACCTCGTGGACGCCGAGCTCGTGCACCGCCAGCGTGACCAGGCGAACGATCTCGTCGGTGGAGAGCAGCTCATCGGCGGGAATCGCCGGCAGCCCCTCCTCCGGCATGCAGTACGTGCAGCGCAGCGAACACTTCTCGGTGATGGATACCCGCAGGTCCCGCGCGACCCGGCCGAAGCGGTCCAGCAGATACGGCGTGTCCGGGCGTCCGTCCAACGAGGGCCGCCCGGTTCGCACAGCGGGCATGCCCATCGCGACCACGGTCATTCGACCATTATTGCCCGGTCCGCAAGTGTTCGTAGATTCGCACGAGCCGACCCGGTCAACCGGCCGGTCCCGAATCGGAGGTTTCACCCGCGTATAGGCTCACCAGCATGAGTTCCCGGCACGCGCTCGCCCCGGCCCGACCCGTCGACGACCACCGTCGACGCATCGAGGATGCGCTGCGGCCACTGGCCGGGCGCGTCGCCGAAACCGTCCCGATCGAGCAGGCGCTCGGCCGCCGCCTCGCCGAGGATGTGTATTCGCCGCTCGACCTGCCGGTTTTCCGGAATTCGGCGATGGACGGCTATGCGGTGCGAGCCGAATCGGTGGCCATCGTCCCCGCCACCCTGCCGCTGGTGGGCGTGGTGGCCGCCGGGAACACCGAACAGCTGACACTGCCCCCGGGCGCGGCGGTGAAGGTGATGACCGGCGCGCCGGTGCCGCCCGGCGCGGACTGCGTGGTGCCGGTGGAGCACACCGAATCCGACGGCGTCACCGTGACGATCCGAACCAGCAGGGCCACCGGCGATTTCGTGCGCGAGGCGGGCACCGATGTGCGCGCCGGAGCGCTGCTGACCGCCGCGGGCACACGGCTGCGGCCCCGGCACATCGCGGCGCTGGCCGCGGTCGGGCTGGGCGAGCTGTCCGTGCTGCGGAAGGTGCGCGCGGCGGTGATCACCACCGGTGACGAGCTGCGCCCGGCCGGATCGATCCTGCTGCCCGGGCAGATCTTCAACTCCAACGGCATCGCGCTGGCCGCGGCCCTGGCCGACAACGGCGTCGAGGTGGTGTCGATCGCGCACTCCACCGACGAACACGACGAGTTCCGCCTGCGCTTGGCCGAGGCGGTCGCGCAGGCCGATGTGGTGTTCACCTCCGGCGGCGTCTCCATGGGCGACTTCGAGGTCGTCAAGGAGGTGCTCGAGCCGCTGGGCGGCGAATTCGGTTCGGTGGCAATGCAACCCGGCGGCCCGCAGGGGCTCAGCGTGGTGGAGGGCGTGCCGGTGCTGAGCTTCCCCGGCAATCCGGTCAGCACCATGGTCTCCTTCGAGGTCTTCGCGCGGCCGCTGCTGCGTGAGCTGGCCGGGCTGCCCGCGCTGCCGATTTCCGAACTGCCGCTGCTGGATTCGGTCCGCTCCCCCGCCGGGAAGCGGCAGTTCCTGCGCGGCAAGCTGGTCGAGGACGGGGTGGCGCCGGTGTCGGGTCAGGGCTCGCATCTGATCGCGGCCATGGCGCAGGCCGATGTGCTGGTGGACATTCCGGCCGCCGCGACCGAGCTGCCCGCGGGCACGATCGTCGAGGTCAGGCCGCTGTGAACCCGTCGACCCCGATCTCCAGTGCCCGGTACGAAGGTGGTTTCCATGAGTGAGTTGTCGCATGTCGACGGTGAGGGCCGCGCCCGCATGGTCGATGTGAGCGCCAAGGCCGATACGGCGCGCATCGCGGTCGCCGCGGGCGAACTGCACACCACCGCCGAGGTGGTCCGGCTGGTCCGCGCCGACGATATGCCCAAGGCCGACGTGCTCAGCACCGCCCGCATCGCCGGGATCAACGGCGCGAAGAAGACCTCGGAGCTGATCCCGCTGTGCCATCAGCTGGCGCTGTCGTCGGTGAACGTGAGCTTCGGATTCACCGACACCACGATCACCATCGAGGCGAGCGCCAAGACCAAGGGGCCCACCGGGGTCGAGATGGAGGCGCTGACCGCGGTCGCGGTCGCGGGGCTCACGCTGCACGACATGGTGAAGGCGGTGGACCCGGCGGCCACGCTGAACGGGGTGCGGCTGATCACCAAAGAGGGTGGCAAGCACGGACATTGGGTGCGGCCCGAGGCCGGGGCCGACCAGAAGCGCACCGGGCATCACCACGAGAAGCACGAGACCGCCGCTGCCGCAAAGGCTCCCCTCGCGGGTGCGGGCCGCACGGCCGCCGTCGTGGTCGCCTCGACCGGTGTAGCCGCGGGCACCCGCACCGACACCACCGGGCCCACCCTCGCGAAATGGCTTGCCGAGCAGGGCTTCTCGGTGCGCGGACCGCTGGTCTTCGCCGATTCCGATATCGCCTTCGGCCTCTCGGAGGCGCTCTCCTCCGAGCCCGATCTGGTGATCACCACCGGCGGCACCGGGGCCTCCCCCACCGACGCCACCCCGGAAGCGACTCTGGCCGTGATCGATCGGGAACTGCCCGGCGTCGCCGACGCCATCCGGCAGGCGGGCACCGCGAAATTCCCGCTCGCGGCCCTGAGCCGGGGCGTCGCGGGTCTGGCCGGGCGCACCGTCGTCGTCAATCTTCCCGGTTCGCCGGGCGGGGTGAAGGACGGTCTGGCCGTGCTGACCCCGATTCTCGAACATCTGCTGGCCCAGGTGGCCGGAGGAGGCAACCATGAGTGAGCTGCTGGCCCGGATCAGCGATCAGCCCCTCGATCCGGCCGAAGTGGAGAAGGCCGTGAGCGGCCCGGAACACGGCGGCATCGTCGTGTTCACCGGCAAGGTGCGCGATCACGATGGCGGGCAATCGGTGTCGTCGCTCGAGTACTCGGCGCACCCGCAGGCCGAACAGTTCCTGCGCAAGGTGTGCGCGGAAGTGGCCGAATCCTCGGGACTGCCGGTGGCGGCGGTCCACCGCATCGGCCCGCTGACCATCGGCGATCTGGCCATCGTGGTGGCCGTGGCCGCCCCGCATCGCGGGGAAGCGTTCACCACCTGCGCCGAACTCGTGGACCGCATCAAGCACGAGGTCCCGATCTGGAAGCGTCAGATGTTCGCCGACGGCCTCTCGGAGTGGGTCAACGCCTGCGGGTGACCCCGCGCAAGCCGAAGCCGTGGATCCCGCAAGGGAATCCACGGCTTCGGCCTCCCCGATGAGGAGGGGGGATCAGGTGGCGGCGACCGCCTCGGGCGTATCCGGGTCCGGCTGCGCGGCGGCGGAAACCGAGGCGGGACGGGCGAACTCGCCGAGTCTGGTGTGGTTGAAGACCAGGTTCAGGGTGAATGCCGTGACCGCCGCCAGGCTGATGCCGCTGTTCAGCAGGATCTGCGCCTGTGACGGGAACTTGTCGAACATGCCCTTGGTGAGCACCGGCAGCAGGCCCACGCCGATCGAGACGGCGATGATGCTGAGGTTCAGGCGATCCGACAGGTCCACCTTGCGCAGCGTGTCCACGCCGATCACCGAGATGGTGGCGAACAGCACCAGGCCGACGCCGCCGATCACCGGTTGCGGCACCGCGGCCACCAGCGCCCCGAAGCGCGGCATCAGGCCCAGCACCACCAGGATGGCGCCACTCACCGCGGTCACGTAGCGGCTGAACACGCGGGTGTTGGCGACCGCGCCGACATTCTGGTTGAAGATGGTGTCCACGAACGCGTTCAGCACACCGCCCAGTACCGCGGAGAGCCCGTCGCCGACCAGGCCGCGCGCCAGATCGCCGCGGGTCAAGGGCTTTCCGGTGATCTCGCCGATGGCCAGCATGCTCGCCGTGGATTCGGCGAAGACGACCGCCATCACGATGCTCATGGCCACCACCGCGGTCACGGGGAAGTGCGGTGCGCCGAAGTGGAAGGGGTGCGGCACGCCCAGCCAGGACGCCTTCGAAACGCCGTCGAGGTGAACCAGTCCCATGGGGATCGAGATCAGGATGCCGACGACCAGCGCGACGAGCACCCCGAGCTGGGACCACACGCCCCGGCCCAGCACCGTGCACACCAGCGCGACCACGAGCACCGCCGCGGCGAGCGCGATGTGCGAGGGCGCGGCGAAACCGGCGGCCTTGGCGTCGCTTCCGACGATCAGGCCGCCCGCCACGCCGATCAGCGAGATGCCCACGACGGTCAGGACCGTCCCGCTGACCAGCGGTGGGAAGAACCGCACGATCGACGCGAACGGCCACGCCAGAGCGATGCCGATCACTCCGCCCAGCAGCATGGACCCGTACATGGCCTGCAACCCGTACTGCTCGGTTATCAGGATCATCGGGCTCATGGCCACGAAGGTCGCGCCGGTGATGATGGGCAGCCGGGCGCCCGCGAACTTGCCGAGCCCGAGGCTCTGCACCACGGTGACTATGCCCGCTACCAGCAGGTCGGCGCTGATCAGCAGGGCGACGGTGGTCTTGTCGAGCCCCGCGGCCGCGCCGAAGACCAGTGGCACGGTGACGCATCCGGTGTACATGATCAGCACGTGCTGGATGCCGAACACCAGCAGCCGATGCCACGGCAGGCGTGTATCGACGGGATGAGGCGTAGTCATAGTTGTCAGGCTAAGCGGTCGCTTCGACGCGGGGCTTTGTCCGCTGTGCCCAAACGTCGCACCGATCGCGTCCGGCGTTTTGTCACCGGAACCAGCGTGTGCGGCGCTGCCGATGCGCCACAGTGATGCCATGACCGAATCCACCGGCCGGATCGTGCTCGGCCCGCACCAGTACGGAAAGGCCGAGAACCGGGTCGTGCGCATCTATCGCGACACCGCCCGGCACGAGATCCGGGACCTGAACGTCTCCTCGTGCCTGCGTGGCGCTTTCGACGACGCGCACACCACCGGTGATCAGGGCGCGGTGCTGCCGACGGATTCACAGAAGCAGACCATCTACACCTACGCCAAGAGCCACGGCGAGGGGAGCGTCGAGGACTACGGGCTGGCGCTGGCCCGGCATTTCGTCGACGACATCGAGCCGGTGGAGTCCGCCCGCATCGAGATCGAAGAGTATGCGTGGCAGCGGGTTCCGGTCGGTGGCGGCGGGCACGACCACACCTGGACGCGCATCGGGCCCGAGGTCCGGATCGCGGCCGTCACGGTGTCGGGAGACGGCGAGGACCGGCGCGAGTGGGTGATCGGCGGCGTGAAGGACCTGGTGATCCTCAAATCCACCGGTTCGGAGTTCGCGGGCTTCCTGACCGACCCGTTCACCGTCCTCGAACCCGCCTACGACCGGATCCTGGCCACCAGCCTGATCGCCCGCTGGCGCTTCGCCACCCCGCCGGACGACTGGGATGCCGCCTACCACGGGATTCGCGCCGCCCTGGTCGAGACCTTCGCGACCCGGCACTCGAAAGCCCTGCAGCAGACCCTGTTCGACATGGGCAAGGCCGCGCTCGAGGCGTACCCGTGCCTGGCCGAGATCCGGCTGTCCGCGCCCAACAAGCACCACTTCGCCTACGACACCGAACGTTTCGGCGTCCCGAACAAGGGCGAGGTGTTCCACGCCGACGACCGTCCCTACGGCCTGATCCAGGCGAGCGTCCTGCGTGAGGGCGCGCCCGACGCCGGAACCGCCTGGGACCCCTACACCGGCGCGGTCTGACCGGTGAGCGTCCGCACCGCGAGATACAGGTCCAGCCGATCGTCGAGCCGCCCCAGATCCCGCCCGGTGAGCTCCTCGATCCGCCCGATCCGGTAGCGAACGGTATTGAGATGCAGATGCATTCGCTCCGCCGCCTGTCGCCACGACCCCTCGCAGCCGAGGAACACCCCGAGCGTCTCGAGCAGCCCGCCACCGTGCCGCCGGTCGTACTCGAGCACCGGCCCCAGCACCCGCTCGGCGAAGCGCCGCTGCAGGCCACCGGGCACCGCGGTGAGCAGACCGACCGCCGAATCGATGTCGGCCACCCGCAGACTCACCAATGCGGTGTCGTCGCGGGCCGCGGTGGACGCGGCCGCCGCCGCACCGATGGCGGCCGCGAGCGTCTCCTCCGGCCGGCGCGCGCCGACCCCGATGGCGAGCCGAATCCCATTGAGCACCGGGGTGATCCGTCCCAGCCGCTGGTTCACCACCGCCGCGATCGCGTCCTGGGTTCCCGCCGTCACGCCGACCAGCCTGCCCTCCCGGTCGACGGAGGTGGCGAGGCCGGGCAGCGCGTCGTGCAGGGCACAACGCACCGCCATCAACCCGACAGCCGTATCCGCCCAGCTGGAAACCCGTCGCAGGGCACCCTGATCAGAACCATCCGACAATGTCCCCGTGTGGGCCAATGTCCCCGTGTCGTCGGCCGCGACCGGCGCACCCGCCCGGTCGATGGCACCCACGATCCCGCCCGGCAACGATCGCCGCTGTGGCACATCAGGCTTCCGCACCGCGCGCGCGACCTCGGCAGCATGCTCCCCACCCGTCATCCCGGCATGCTCCCCACCCGTCATCCCGGCATGGTCTCCACCCGTCATCCCGGCATGTTTTTGGCCGGGATCCATCCCTGGGCGGTGGATTCCGACCAAAAGCGCGCCGGAATGACGGGGAAAGGTCTCGCCCGGAGAACGGGGAATGCTCTCGGCGGCATGGATTTCGCAGACCACGGCGACCTGCGACACACCGGGCTGCTCCGGGAACGGCGTCGGGAAGCGGTCGGCCAGTTCCCAATCCAGGTGCAGGCGGTCGGTGCGGCGCTGGCGGTAGAGTTCGGCGACGGCGGCCAGGTCCGCGCCGAGCGGGTCGAGCTCGGGGACGGACGGGCGGATCACCAGGTACCAGGCGGTGATTCGATCGCCGACGCCGACCTGGAGGACGCGCATCGCGCCCACGGTCACCGCGGGCAGGCGCGGCGCGGTCAGGGCGGTGGTGAGGACGCGGTCGATGTCGTCCTCGGCCAGGTCCGCGGTGCCGGCGATGACCGTCCCGGTCGCGGTCAGCAGCCACGCCGAAACATGCTGTTCCGCCGCGAAATCGGCGACGAGGGTCTCGATATCGGCTCCGGCGGCGACCGCGGCCAGCAGTTTGCGCTGCCGGTCGGCGCGCGACTGCACCCGCCGCCAGCGCACCTCGGCGGCCTGTTCGGCCAGGTGCTCGATGATCCGGCTGAAGGGCACGCTCTGCGGCGCGGACAGCAGCGGCAGACCGTGTTTGCGGCAGGCGGCGATCACGTCCTCGGGCACGTGCCCGTGCATGGCCTGCCCGGCCACCACCCCGGCCACCCCGACCCCGGCCAGCAGACCGATATAGCGATCCGAGTCGGCGGCCTGCTGCCGCCACACCAGCCCGGTGCACACCAGTGCGCCCGGCGTCACGAACGGGCGCGGGTCGGGCATGTCCGTGGCGCAGACACGCGCGACCGGCCGGTCCAACTCCGCGTCCCCGTGCAGTAGATGCATCCGCAATTGCGGCGCATCGAGAATGTCGCGCACCCGCACGGCGTACCTCCCGTGGTCGCTCCGAATAGCGAGTCACGGTAGATCCCGGTTATTTCCGCTCGGTTTCCTGCGTGCTGCGGCGGCCTCACAGGTCATCTGTAAGGTGGGCTGGCGTGAGTCGGCGTATTCCAGTCCTGATCGTGGCCGGGTTCCTCGGTGCCGGCAAGACCACGCTGCTCAACCGCCTGCTGCGGACCCGGAACATGCGGATCGGGGTGGTGGTCAACGACTTCGGCGCGGTGAACATCGACGCCATGCTGGTGGCCGGGCAGGTCGACGCCATGGTGTCGCTGGGCAATGGATGCGTGTGCTGCGCGGTGGACGTGAGCGAACTCGACGGCCTGTTCGACCGGCTCGCGCATCCCAAGCAGAAGATCGACGTGATCGTGGTGGAGGCCAGCGGGCTGGCCGAGCCGCGCAATCTCATTCGCATGGTGGTCAACAGCGACAATCCGCGCATTCGCTACGGCGGGTTGGTGGAGGTGGTCGATGCCGAGCACTTCCCCGACAGCCGGGAACTGCATCCGGAGCTGACGACGCATCTGCGCATGGCGGACCTGGTGGTGCTGAACAAGGCCGACCGCGTCGAGCCCGACGCCCTGGACCGGCTGCGGGCCGAGATCACCGAGTCGGTCGGCCAGGTCCCGGTGTATCCGACCAGCCACGGCCGCATCGATCCCGGTCTGCTGTTCGATGTGCCCACTCGTGAATCGCATCGACCTCGCGTCGGTGAACAGCTCAGCTTCGACGAACTGCTGCTCGGTGAGGACACGCGGCACGAGCACGGCGACCACTGCCACGACCACGGGAGCGGCTGCCACGACCACCGGCACCTGCACGACGCCTACGACAGCGTCAGCTTCACCTCCGACACGGACCTCAATCCGCGCGAACTCATTGCGCTACTGGAGGATCCGCCCGCCGGCCTGTTCCGCGCCAAGGGCGTGCTCGCCTTCGCCGTCCCCGACGACCCGCGAAAGTTCGTCCTGCACATGGTCGGCCGCCACATCACCCTCGAGCCCACCGTCTGGTCCCGGCACGAACCCCGCGTCAGCAGCCTGGTCCTCATCGGCTCCGGCCTCGACGAGCGCGCCGTCCTCGACCGGCTCGACGCCACCGTCCACCGCGCCGGCGAGCCCCTCGACGAGCACGCCCTCCTCCCGATCTGGCGCTACGTCGCCGACGACGACACGCTTGTCCGCGAGGGCTGATTCGGCCTCGAACTCGGCGCGCAACTCGGCCACCTCGGCGGCCAGCTCATCCCGCATCTGCTCGCGCTCGACGAGCGCGGCCCGCATGGTCTCGACGCTGTCGTTCATGGCGGCCAGCCGCTGATCGGCCCCCTTCAGCAGCCACTCCACGACATCGCGCCGCCCCACCTCGGCGCTGGCGTACTTCACCCAGCCGACCACGTAGTCGACCCACTCCTGCGGCTTGGGCACATCCTTGGGATTGTCGAATCCCTTGCGCTGCGCGGCCTTGGTGGACAGCACCAGCTCCGACCGCTTGCCCCGGCCGGGCGAGATCATCTCCGCCTGCGACAACTTCCCGGCGCTGGTCACCACGGCGGTGAACCGATATTTCCCGGCCAGATGCATGCGCAGCTCGGCGGTCCCGCGCCCGTCGGAATCCATCGCCCCCAGCCACGGCCCCTCCGCCGCCTCGATGATCGACGCCAGAATCTCCAACTGCCCCACACCGCGCCGCAGCCGCGCCGCGGCCGTCCGCAGCGCCCCGGGCGTGGCCGTCATCTGATCCCAATGCATGCCCCGAACATAGCCTCACCGCCGTCCACCCCCGTGATTGACTGGCCGAGTGACCGGGCTACCGGATCATCCGAACATCGAGCCGGCCGTCCGCTGTCACGAAGCCGTGCGGAGGCGAGACGACAGCACGCCATGAGGATCGGCAGCCGCTGCGCTTGATTCGCGTCTTATGCCCCGCGTGAGTTGTGCCATAGCCTGGCGGCGTGCGAGTAGTGGTTGCGAATCGTGGTGAGGTCGCGGTCCGGGTGGTGCGGACGGCGCGGGAGTTCGGATACGAGACGGCGGTGCTGCACACCGTCGACGACGCCGGGAGCCTCGCCGTGCGGCTCGCCGACGCGGCGTACGAGCTGCCGGGGAGCGGTGCCGCCGGATATCTGGACGTGGCGGCGGTCGTCACCGCGGCAGCGGCCTGCGGGCCCGACGTCCTCGTCCATCCCGGCTACGGATTTCTCAGCGAGAGCGCGGAATTCGCGGCGGCCTGCGCGGCGGCCGGACTGACCTTCGTCGGACCGTCGCCGGAGGTGCTGCGGGTCTTCGGGGACAAGGTCTCCGCGCGCGAGGCCGCCGAGCGCGCGGGCGCGGCCGTGCTGCCCGCGACGAAGGCGGGCGTCTCGGCCGACGAGGTCGCGGCGTTTCTGGCCGATCATCCGACCGGGGTCATGGTGAAGGCCGCGGCGGGCGGGGGCGGGCGCGGCATGCGGACGGTGTTCGAGGCCGCGCATGTCGCCGACGTCGTCGAACGCTGCCGGGCCGAGGCGCTGGCCGGATTCGGGGACGACAGCATCTATGCCGAGGCATTGGTGAGCAGGGCCCGGCACATCGAAGTGCAGGTGGTCGCCGACGGGGCGGGCGCGGTGGCGCTGGGCGATCGGGATTGCGGTGTGCAGCGACGGCGGCAGAAGCTGATCGAGGTCGCGCCCGCGCCGGATCTGCCCGCGGGAGTGCGGGACCGGGTGCAGCGTGAGGCCGTGCTGATCGCCGAGGCCGTCGGCTGCCGGGGCGTGGTCACCGTGGAGTTCCTGGTGTCCGGCCCGGAGGTGTGGTTCCTGGAGGTCAATCCGCGCCTGCAGGTGGAGCACACCGTGACCGAGGCGGTCACCGGCGTGGATCTGGTCGTGCTGCAACTGGAATTGGCGCGCGGGCGCACCCTGGCCGAACTGGATCTGCCGAAGAACGAGGCGCGCGGCTACGCCGTGCAGGCGCGGGTGAACGCCGAACTGCTCGCCGCGGACGGGTCGGTGCTGCCCAGCACCGGCGTGATCGGCCGATTCGACGCGCCGACCGGCCCGGGCGTCCGGGTCGACACCGCCGCGCAGGTGGGCCTGCGCCAGGGTGTGCGGTTCGATTCCCTGCTGGCCAAGATCATCGCGCACGCGCCGTCGTATCCGGCGGCGCTGCAACGGTGTTCGGACGCCCTCGCGGAGACCGTGATCGACGGCGTCGACACCAACCTGCACCTGCTGCGCGCGGTGCTCGCCGAACTGCGCGACAGCGGACCGGTCACCACCGACTGGTTCGAGGATCGACTCGACGAATTGCGTACCCGGGCCGAGGGTTTCGAGGACCCGACCCCGCCGCAACCGCTCGAACGAGCCGCCACCGCCACCCTCGAACTGGCCGAGGACGAGCAGGCGCTGCGCTCCCCGATGGGCGCGACCGTCGTCTCGCTGGCCGAGCCCGGCAGCGTCCTCGCCGCCGGAGCCGAGGTCGCGGTGCTGGAGGCGATGAAGATGCAGCACGTGCTGCGCGCCACCGAACCGCTGCGGGTGCTGCGGCACGCGGTCGCGGCGGGCGATGTGGTCGATCCGCACGCCGTGCTGGTCACCTGGGCGGCGGCCGACCACGACGGCCCGGCCGCGGAATCCACCGTGGTGGACCTGGATTCGGTGCGCGCCGACCTCGCCGAAGTGCTGACCCGGCACGAGCAGACCCTGGACGCCCAACGCGGGACGGCGGTCGCCAAGCGGCATCGGCTCGGGCGGCGCACCGCCCGCGAGAACATCACCGATCTCGTCGATCCGGACAGCTTCGTGGAATACGGCGCGCTGGCGGTAGCCGCGCAGCGCAGCCGCCGCAGCCTCGAGGACCTGATCGCCAATACTCCCGCCGACGGCCTGATCGCCGGCGTCGCGACCATCAATGCCGACCGCTTCGGCCCGGACGGCGCACGGGCGCTGGTCATGTCCTACGACTACACGGTGCTGGCGGGCACCCAGGGCATGCGCAATCACGCCAAGACCGACCGCATGCTGGAACTGGCTCGCGAGCAACGGCTTCCGGTGGTGTTCTTCACCGAGGGCGGCGGCGGACGGCCCGGCGACACCGACCACGGCGGCATCTCCGGACTCGATGTCACCACCTTCCGCGCCATGGGCGCGCTGTCGGGCAGGGTGCCGCTGATCGGCATCGTGTCGGGGCGCTGCTTCGCCGGAAACGCCGCGCTGCTGGGCATCTGCGATGTCGTGATCGCGACCCCGGACGCGAATATCGGCATGGGCGGCCCGGCCATGATCGAGGGCGGCGGACTGGGCGTGTACGCGCCGGAGGACATCGGGCCCGTCGAGGTGCAGCGCCGCAACGGCGTCATCCACGTGGTCGCCGCCGACGAGGCCGAGGCGGTGGCCGTCGCCCGCCGGTACCTGTCGTACTTCCAAGGGGCCGTGGACGATTGGGAGGCTCCGGACGCCCGGCTGGCCCGGCACGTCGTCCCCGAGAATCGCCTGCACGCCTACGACATTCGCGCCGCCATCGAATCCATCGTGGATCGCGGCTCGTTCCTGGAGCTGCGCCGCGATTGGGGTATCGGCGTCGTCACCGCCCTGGTCCGCGTCGAGGGCCGCCCGTTCGGCCTCATCGCCAACGACTGCCATCACCTCGGCGGCGCGATCGACGCACCGGCGGCCGACAAGCTCTCGGCGTTCCTGCAACTGTGCGGCGCCCACCGCCTGCCCATCGTCTCCCTGTGCGACACACCGGGTTTCATGGTCGGCCCCGACGCGGAGAAGGAGGCCACCGTCACCAAGTTCAGCCGCCTGTTCATCGACTCCGCCGCCCTGGAGGTCCCCTTCGGCACCGTCATCCTGCGCAAGGGCTACGGCCTGGGCGCACAGGCAATGGCGGCGGGATCCTTCCGCGCACCCCGCTTCGTGATCGCCTGGCCCACCGGCGAAATCGGCGGCATGGGCCTGGAAGGCGCTGTCCGCCTGGGCTTCGCCAAGGAACTGGCCGCCCTCGAGGACCCGGTGCAGCGGCAGGCCGCCTTCGACGCCCTGGTCAAGGCCGCCTACGACGCCGGCAAGGCCCTCACGGCCGCAACGGTTCTCGAACTCGACAACGTCATCGACCCGGCCGACACGAGGCGGTGGATTCGTACCCTGTGCTGAGCGTCAGCCGGACCATCCCCGCGACACCCTTGTCATTCCGGCATGCGCGGCGGTCGGCCGGGCGTCAGCGTTCGGTAGCGCTCAGTTCGACGATCCACGAAGGCGGCGATAGGCCGCGTAGGCCAGGGTGAGCGCCGCGAGCCCGCCCAGCGAGCGTCCCGCGCTCATGTACCGGCGACGGCGCGAACCGCGCACGCGCAGCTGCAGGCGCTCCTCGGCGAGATCGGCGTAGCGACCGGGCAGCAGCGTGTCGAAGTACTCGGACACGAAGTTGTCGGTCCGCCGCACCGGCAATCCCATGTCGCGCATCAGTTCGTCGATGTGGTGGGTCAGGTACGGGCCGAGGTAGTAGCCCTCCGGCCGCGCGGGCATGACCTCGCCCAGCCACTTGCCGACCCGGGTGATCTCGGAGTGCATGTCGTCGGCCTTCGGCAGCGCCAGCTCACCCAGGAAGTGCTGGGACAGCCAGTGCGCGGAGATTTCCGCGGTGAGCTGGCAGGCGTCGGAGGAGGCGTAGCCGATGAAGCCGAGCCGCGGCAGCGTCGGCGGCAGAATATGGCGGTAGAGCTGGAACCGCCCCTCGGTCCGCACCGTCTTCTCCAGCTCGGGCGCAAGGAATTCCAGTTCCTGCCGCCAGCCGGTGGCGAACACCACGACATCGGCGTCGAGCCGCGTGCCCCCGGCCAGTTCGACGGCCGTGCCGCCGGGAAACGCCGCGATCCGGTCCCGCCGCAGGGCGATCCGCCGCCGCCTGGCCATCCGGAAGAACTCGTCGCTGACACCGAGATTCTCGATCCCCGCGGGCAGCGGCGCGTCGGGGGTCATGATCTTCGGCGACCGCAGCAGCAAGCGCAGGTAGGCCGAGAGCAGCCGCCAGTATTTCTCGGTGATCCCTTTACCGGGCCCGTGCAGGAACCGCTCGATCCGGGTCTGCCGGTGATACCGGAAGAAGGATTCGGTGAAGCGGTTCAACACGATCCGATCCGAGGGCACCCCGCCCGGCATGAACCGCGGCAGCATGGGATGGGCCTTGCGGAACACCAGCGTGCACTCGCGCGCGTGCTCGCCCGCGTATGCGGCGCAGTCCAGCGCCGATTTCCCGGCCCCGACGACGATCACCCGCCGACCGGCGAATACCGATGGGTCGGTCGCCTGGCTGGAGTGCAGCACCACTCCCCCGAACTCGGCGCGGCCCTCGATATCCGGAATCCGCGGGGTGGAGAACACCCCCGCGCACACCACCACGAAATCGAAGCGCAGATCCTCGACCCCCTCGGGACCGACCACCTTCAGCTCGAACCCGTCGTCCACCTCGGTCACCCGGATCACCTCGGTGGACAGCCGCAGCAGCGCCGAGAGCCCGAACCGTTCCACGTACGAGGCCAGGTACTCGCGCACCTGCCCGGCGGTCGGAAACACGTCCGACGACTCCGGGTACGGGTGTTCGGAGTAGGCGTAGGTATCCCGGGAGTTGTTGGTGCGCAGCCCCGGATAGGTGCGCGCCTCGATCCAGACACCGCCCGCCGCGTCCTCCTTGTCGAAGACGACGACGTCGAATCCGTCATCCCGCATGACCTTCGCGGTCACCAGCCCCGCGATACCCGCGCCGATGATCCCGACGCGTTTGCCACCCGCACTCGTCACGTCCGATTATCCCCTCTGGACCTGCACGTTTCGGGCCTCACGCTACGGCAGCGCGGGGCCCGTCGTACCTGCGTCGGGGCAACTCGCCAAAAACTCTCGGCTCAGGGAGATTCGCGACTTTCCGTCGAAATCTCCTGAACAGGACGAACTTACGAGACCGGGAGCTCCGGGATCTGGGTGGCGCGGGCATAGACGGTCTCGCCCTCGGCCAGGTGCAGCGCGGCCGCGTCACCGCGGGTGACCTGCGCGGTGAACAGATCGCCGGTCGCGGCATTGCGCAGCTCGACCCGCACCTCGAAGCCCAGCTGCACGACCCGCTCCACCGTCGCCCGGGTGACCCCGGCCGACTCCGCGGTGCCCTCGTGCGCGGCCAGCGCCATGCTCGGATCCCGGCCCACGCGAATGTCGTGCGGCCGCACCAGATGCCCGTTCAGCTTGGCCACCGCGCCCAGGAACGACATGACGAACTCGTTGGCGGGCCGGTCGTACACGTCGGCCGGGGTGCCGACCTGCTCGATGCGGCCCTTGTTCATGACCGCGATGCGGTCGGCCACATCGAGGGCCTCCTCCTGGTCGTGGGTGACCAGGACGGTGGTGACGTGCACCTCCTCGTGCAACCGGCGCAGCCAGGTCCGAAGATCCGCACGGACTTTCGCGTCCAGCGCGCCGAAGGGCTCGTCCAGCAGCAGCACCTGCGGGTCCACCGCGAGCGCGCGGGCCAGGGCCATGCGCTGGCGCTGACCACCCGACAGCTGCGCCGGATACCGGTGCTGGAAGCCGTCCAGGCCGACGATCTCGAGCAGGTCGTCGACCTTCTTCTTGATCTCGGGCTTGGGCCGCTTGCGGATCTTGAGCCCGAAGGCCACATTGTCGCGCACGGTCATGTGCTTGAACGCCGCGTAATGCTGGAACACGAAACCGATGTCGCGCTTCTGCGGCGACACATCGGTGACGTCCTTGCCCGCGATGGTGACGACACCGTCGTCCAGCGTCTCCAGCCCCGCGATCGAGCGCAGCAGCGTCGACTTGCCCGAACCCGACGGCCCCAGCAGCGCGGTCAGCTCACCCGACGGGATGTCGATGCTGACATTGTCGAGCGCGGCGAAGGTGCCGTACCGCTTGTTCGCATTGGTCACGGTGATCATTTGGCAGTGCCCCGCTTGCGTTCTAGAAGGGTCATGAGCAGAAGAACAACGAGGGCGATGCCCATGAGCAGGGTCGCCGCGCAGTACGCGCCGAAGGTGTTGTGGTCCTCGTACCGGCTGTTCACCAGCAATGTCAGCGTCTGGGACTTACCCGGCAACGCCGTGGAAACCATGATCACCGCGCCGAATTCGCCGAGCGAGCGCGCGACGGTCAGGACGATCCCGTAGGTGAGACCCCAGCGGATGGACGGCAGGGTGATCCGCCAGAACGTCTGCCAGCGCGAGGCGCCCAGCGTGGCCGCCGCCAGCTCCTGATCGTCACCGATCTCGTGCAGTACCGGCTCCACCTCGCGCACCACGAACGGCAGCGTCACGAAAATGGTGGCGAGCACCATGCCGGGCAGATTGAAGATGATCTTCAACCCGTGGCTGTCCAGCCCGCCCAGCCAGCCGCCCGCACCCCACAACAGGATCAGCGAAACACCCACCACGACGGGCGATGTCGCGATCGGCAGGTCCACCAGGCCCTGTACCAGGTTCCGGCCCGGGAAGCGGCCGCGCACCAGCGCGAGGGCGGTGAAGACGCCGAAGATCGCGTTCACCGGGACCACGATCAACAAGATGACCATCGACAGGTTGAACGCGGAAATGGCCGCGGGCGTGGAGATCCAGTCCAGGAACGCCCCCACCCCGTTCTCGAAGGACCGCCAGAAGATGATGCCCAGCGGCAGCACCAGCAACAGCAACAGATAACCGAGCGCCAGCGTGCGCAGCGAAAGCCGGATCGGCGTGGACAGTTTCACTGCGACTCCTGCTCTCGCCGGGACGCGCGCTGCGACAGCAGCCGCAGCACCAGCAGGGTGGCGAACGAGATCGCGAGCAACGCGACCGAGACCGCAGCGGCGTTCACCGGCCGGTCCACCTCGATCTGCTGCTGAATGTACTGCGAGGCCATCTGCGTCTTCTTGGGGATATTGCCGCCGATCAGCACGACCGACCCGTATTCGCCGATGGCACGGGCGAAGGCCATGCCGCCGCCGCTGATGATGGCGGGGGCCAGCGTCGGCAGGATGATGCGCCGGAAGGTGGTCAGGTTGTCCGCGCCCAGCGAGGCCGCGGCCTGCTCCACATCCCGGTCGGCCTCGATGAGCACCGGCTGCACCGAGCGGACCACGAACGGCAGCGTCACGAAGGCCAGCGCCACCACCAGGCCCGGCTGAGTGGCATTGAGGTGGATGTCGAGCGGGCTCTGCGGCCCGTACAGCGCGAGCAGCACGATGCTGGCCACAATGGTCGGCAGCGCGAACGGGAGGTCGATGAGCGCGTTCACGATCCCCTTACCGGGGAACTCGTCGCGCACCAGCACCCAGGCGATGAGGGTGCCCATCACCACGTTCACCAGGGCGACCAGGATCGACACGAACACGGTCACCCGCAGCGAGTCGAGGGCGGCGGGCGCGGTCACCGCGTCCCAGAACCCCGACCACCCGTCGTTGAAGGAGTGGAAGGTCAATGCCGCCAGCGGCAGCAGCACGATGACGCTCAGCCACAGCACGGAGGTGGCGATGCCGAGCGGGCCCACCGACCCGCTCACCCGGAGCCAGTTGCGGCGGCGCGGACGGCCCACGGATGCGGGGGCCGCCTCGGAGACTCTGGAATCGGCGGGGTCCTGCTCGACCTCGACGGTTCCGCTGCTGTCTTTCACAGTTGCTCAGTATCCTGTGTGGTTCCGGTCACCCGACTACTTGGTGGCCTTGTCGTAGATGCTCGCGATGCTGCCGGAACCCGGCGTGAACAGCTCCTTGTCCACGCTCTTCCAGCCGCCCAGGTCGGCGATCGTCCACAGCTGCCGCGGTTTCGGGAAGGCGTCGGCGAAGTCGGCGGCCACCTTCGGGTCCACCGGCCGGAATCCGGCCTGGGCCCAGGCGGTCTGGCCCGCGGTGGTGTACAGGAAGTCCTTGAAGGCCACCGCCTTCTCCAGGTTCTTGCTGTTCTTCAGCACCGCCACCGGATTCTCGATCTTGAAGGTGGTGGGCGGGATCAGATGCTCGATCGGGTCGCCCTTGCGCTCGGAGAAGATCGCCTCGTTCTCGTAGCTGATCAGGACGTCGCCGACGCCCTGCAGGAAGGTATCGGTGGCCTCGCGGCCCGACTTGGGCTGCACCTTCACATGCTCGGGCGAGATCAGCTTGCTCAGATAGTCCAGGCCCGCCTGCGGGTTCTTGCCGCCGTCGCTCTCTGCGGCGTAAGGCGCGAGCAGGTTCCACTTGGCCGAACCGGAACTGAACGGATTCGGGGTCACCACCTCGATGCCCGGCCGCAGCAGATCGTCCCAGTCCTTGATTCCCTTGGGATTGCCCTTGCGCACCACCAGGGATACGACCGAACCGAACGGAATCCCCTTGGTAGCGTCCTGGTTCCAGCCGGGATCCACCAGGCCCGCGTCCACCAGGCGGGTCACGTCCGGCTCGACCGAGAAGTTCACCAGGTCGGCCTGCGCACCGTCCTTGACCTTGCGGGACTGATCCCCGGACGCCCCGTAGGAGGCGAGGATCTCCACCCCTTTGCCCTGCTCGGTCTTGTCGAACGCGGGGATCACGGCGTCGAAGCCGGGCTTCGGGGTCGCGTACGCGTAGAGGTTGAGAGTGCCGCCGCTGCCGTCCGCGCCCCCGCCGCCGACGGTGTCGCTCGGACCGCCGCTGCAGGCGGTGAGGACGGTCGCCGCGACCGCCGCCAGGGCGACCGCGAGCTTTCGGCGATGAGACCGGGAACTGCGGGACATCGAGGGAACCTTTCCTACCGACCGCCGGAAACCTGCCGGCGGGGACATCGTGGCACTGCGTAGACCCGCCGAAGGACCTTGGGGCGGTGGCGCTGCCGGCCCGAGGGCCGCCGGAACGAGCACAGCTGCGAAAAGAATGCGCGCAAGTCTACTGAGAGGACTGGCAGCCGGGCTCGGTCGGATCTCAGCGACAGTGGATGTCCGCGACCGCGAGGCAGCCCACAGCGATCAACGCCAATTCATGGCGGACCTGGGGAACAACGCTCGACGACACGTCGCGACTTTAGCAGAGCCGCACGTCGCGCTGCGAATCTCGAGCTGGGGTTGAAATCAGCTCGAGCACAACCTTGCTTGGACGCGGCAGACTGTATCCGGTGGCTCGACATCGCGCCGCCGACCGACTCCAACGGGGGAATCCATGACCACACCCGACCGACTCCGCCGGGAGTTTCCCGGCATCTCCACTCGCGCCTGGGAGCATCCCGCCGACCGCACCGCCCTGGTCGGGCTGCGGCAGCTGAGCGGCTTCGACACCCTGCTGCGCACGCTGTCCGGACTCCTGCAGGAGCGCCAGCACCGGCTCATGTATCTGGCGACCGCAGTGCGGGTCGACGAGCGGCAGTTCAAGAACGTCCATCAGCTGCGCGAGGACGCGGTGAAGATCCTGGACGCGCAGCGCACGCCGGAGATGTTCGTGCTGCAGCAGCCGGAGGCCAATGCCTTCACCATCGGCATGGACCGGCCGTTCATCGTGCTCACCACCGGGCTGCTGGATCTGCTGGACCCCGAGGAGCTGCGCTTCGTGGTCGGCCACGAGCTCGGCCACGCCCTGTCCGGGCACGCGGTCTACCGGACCATGCTCATGCACCTCATGCGGATCGCCGACAGCATCGGCTGGATGCCCGTGGGCGGCTGGGCGGTTCGCGCCATCGTGGCGGCGCTGATGGAGTGGAGCCGCAAGTCCGAACTCTCCGGCGACCGGGCCGGCCTGCTGGTCGGGCAGGACGTGGAGGCGTCGGTGCGCGTGCACATGAAACTGGCGGGCGGCTCCCGCGTGGACCAGATGAGCCACGCCGCCTTCCTGGCCCAGGCCGACGACTACGACCGGGCGGGCGACCTGCGCGACGGCGTCCTCAAACTGCTCAACCTGGAACTGCAGACCCACCCGTTCTCGGTGCTGCGGGCCGCCGAGTTGCGGCGCTGGATCGCCAGCGGCGACTACGACCGGATCCTCGACGGCCAGTACCCGCGCCGGGATCAGGACAAGAACGCCCGCATCAGCGAGGAGATCAAGCACGCCGCACGGTCCTACAGGCAGAACTTCGAGCAGTCCGAAGACCCCCTGATCCGCACCGTGCGCAACCTGGGCCGAGATTTCGGCGAGACGGTCGGCACGGTGGGTCAGGAAGTCAGCGAAACTCTTTCGAAGTTGGGCAAGCGGATCCGGGGATCGGACTAAGGGGGTGTGGGGGCTTAGCCCCCACCCATTTGTAACCCCGGGGGGGTTACTAGTCCTCGGCGTCCACGACCGGCGGGGTCTCGAAGATGTCGAGGAGCCACTCTTCGGTGGCGCTCTCGGAGTCTTCGTCGTCGGGGCGGATGCGGTTGCTCAGCTTGACGCCCAGACCGAGCAGCTGGGCGGCCTTCACCATTTCGATGGCCTCATCGGGGCCGCAGTAGTGCGTGGCGATCAGACGGGGCTCGTCGTCGAAGTCCTCTTCGGACAACAGCGTCTCCACTTCCAGACCTTCATCGGTTGTCGACATGGGTCAGCACAGTACGCGGAGAGTTCGCCGCAGCGGTACCGAAACTCGCTCAGCGAGTGAACAACCAGGCGACGACTACGAGAACGAGAAGTGCGATCAGGGCAAGCTGGACACGAGAGCGAGGCATCTCAGGCGGCTTCCTTCCGGATGCGCTGCGGCTGCGCGGCGGGGACCGCGGCCTCGCGGGCGGCGATCCGGTCGCGTCCGGCCACGCGCAGCGCCACCCGCAGCGTCCGGTCGAGCAGGTAGGCGATGGCCAGGCAGACCGGCACCATGGCGGCCAGCACCACCGCGAACTGGGGCACGAAGGGCAGACCGGCCACCCACAGTTCGACGCTGTCCCACCAACTTGCGATCGCATGCACGACCCCAGCCTAGGCCGAAGTCGCAATGGTGGACGATTCGGGCCCTTCGGGCCGAAGATGTCTGTTATGGAGTCCTACGACGAACCGGAGTCCTCCGACCGCCCGCTCGGCAGTGAGATCGGTATCGATCCGGAGGCCGACTACGACGATCCGTCCTCGGTGGATGCCCCGAGAGAGGGCATCGACCGCAATGACCCCTCGCTCGCCGATTCCTATCTCCCTTCGCCCGCGGGTGGTATGCACAAATCCGTGTTTCCCCCCATCGACGATTACGCCTTCCTGTCCGACTGCGAGACCAACTGCCTCATCGCGCGCAATGGCTCGGTTGAATGGATGTGCGTGCCACGCCCCGACTCCCCCAGCATCTTCGGGGCCATGCTGGACCGCAGCGCGGGCCACTTCCGGATCGGCCCCTACGGTCGCAATGTGCCCGCCGCGCGCCGGTATCTGCCCGGCGGGCTGATCGTCGAGACCACTTGGCAGACCGAGACCGGCTGGCTCATCGTGCGCGACGCGCTGGTGCTGGGTCCCTGGCACAACAACCGCTCCCGCAGCCGCACCCACAAGCGCACCCCCATGGACTGGGATGCCGAGCACATGCTGCTGCGCACCGTGAAATGCGTGAACGGCGTGGTCGAGCTGGAGATGAGCTGCGAACCGGCCTTCGACTTCCACCAGGGTCCGGCCAACTGGACCTACAGCGGCGACGTCTACGAGCAGGCCAGCGCCACGTGCGAAATCGAGGGCTGCCCGACCCTGATCCTGACCACCGACCTGCGGCTGGGCCTGGAGGGCCGGGAGGCGCGCGCTCGCACCCGCATGAAGGAGGGCGACGAGGTCTTCGTCGCCCTGTCCTGGTCGGACCTGCCGCCGCCGACCACCTTCGCCGAAGCGGCCGACAAGATGTGGCAGACCACCGAATACTGGCGGCAGTGGATCACGCAGGGCCGCTTCCCCGATCATCCGTGGCGCGGGTTCCTGCAGCGCAGCGCCTTGACCCTGAAGGGCCTCACCTACGCGCCGACCGGCGCACTGCTCGCGGCCGCCACCACCTCGCTGCCGGAAACACCCGGCGGCGAACGCAATTGGGACTACCGCTACACCTGGGTGCGCGACTCCACCTTCGCGCTGTGGGGCCTCTACACCCTGGGCCTGGACCGTGAGGCCGACGACTTCTTCGCCTTCCTGCACGATGTGGCGACCGACGGCGACGGGAAAGCCGTTCCGCTGCAAGTGCTCTACGGCATCGGCGGGGAGCGCGAGATCACCGAGTCCGAGCTGCCGCACCTGTCCGGCTATGACGGCGCGCGACCGGTGCGCATCGGCAACGGGGCCTACAACCAGGACCAGCACGACATCTGGGGCACCATCCTGGATTCCGTTTACCTGCACGTGAAATCGCGCCAGCAGGTGCCGGAGACGTTGTGGCCCTTGCTCGAACGGCAGGTGCAGGCGGCAATCGAGAACTGGCGCAACCCCGATCGCGGCATCTGGGAGGTGCGCGGCGAGCCGCAGCACTTCACCTCCTCCAAGGTCATGTGCTGGGTGGCGCTGGATCGCGGCGCGAAACTGGCCGAGCTGCACGGGGAGATGGACTACGCCAAGAAGTGGCACGACATCGCGGACGAGATCCGGGCCGACATCCTCGACAACGGCGTCAACTCCGCGGGCGTGTTCACCCAGAGCTACGGCAGCGAGAGCCTGGATGCCTCACTGTTGCTGGTGGTGCTGACCCGCTTCCTGCCGCCCACCGATCACCGGGTGCGGGCCACCGTGCTGGCCATCGCCGACGAGCTCACCGAGAACGGCCTGGTGCTGCGCTACCGCACCGAATCCACCGACGACGGGCTCTCCGGCCACGAAGGCTCGTTCACCATCTGCTCGTTCTGGCTGGTGTCGGCGCTGGTGGAGATCGGTGAGCTGCCCCGCGCCCGGCAGCTGTGCGAGCGGCTGCTCGGGTACGCGAGCCCGCTCAAGCTGTACGCGGAGGAGATCGACTCGCGCACCGGACGGCACCTGGGCAACTTCCCGCAGGCGTTCACCCACCTGGCGTTGATCAACGCGGTGATGCACGTGATCCGGGCCGAGGACTCGCGCACCGCGAGCACCTTCAACCCGGCGCACCCGGGACGCTGAAAAAGCTTCCAGAAAAAGAGAATCGGCCGCTTTCGCGGCCGATTCCCTTCAGTACGAGGGACTCTCGCCGATCGCGTCGGCGTTCTCCCGGATCTCGCGCAACCGCACCAGCGAGCGTTCGATCTCGGTGAGCCGGGCCTCGCGGCCCGCGCCCGAGCCCACGGTCGCCGCCTCCTCCGCGGCCCGCAGCGAGGCGTCCACCGAACGCAGGGTAGCCGTGGCGATCTCGGTGAAATGATCGCGCAGGCTGCGCTGCACCGCGCGCAGCCGGTAGCGGGACTCCTTGCTCACCTGGAAGATCACATCGTCCATGAGCCGGGCCACCGCCATCTTGGCCTCGGCCTGGCGGCGCTGGCGGCGAGCCTTGCGGTCGTCCCACAGCGCGTTCACGCCCAGCAGCACGGCCGCGCCGCCGGAGTACCAGTTCACCAGCGACATGTGCAGCAGGCTGGTGATCAGGCCGACCATGAGCAGGCCGCCGTAGGAGCCGCGCAGGGCGGTCAGGATCTGTTGGACGACACCGTGTTTGGCGCTGTCCAGCTTGTCGAGCGCGGCCACCGGCTCCAGCACCTCGCCGACATCGCCCGGACTGTCCAGCTTGAGATCGGGGGTGGGGATGCCGCTCTCGGGGAACTTCGCCGCCACCTGCTCGGCCAGCTCCACCGAACGGTAGTGGGCGATGACGAAGTTCTCCTCCACCGCCTCGCAGATCTTGGCGTCGAGATCCGCGCCGAAGTCGGCCCAGCCCTTGGCCGGATCGCCCTTCATGATCTCGGCCTCGGCCTCGCGGATCAGGCTGCGCAGCCGGTGCCGCAGATCGTGTTCGGTGTCGGCCATCAGCTCGCCCGCGCCGTCGGCCAGGGTCACCTGCCAGTTGGCGGTGCGCTGGCGCAGCTGTTCGGCCTCCTCGCGGGTGCGGCGCAGCTGTTCGGTGATGACGGTGAGCCGGCGCGGATCCCGCAGCGTCTCCGCCTCACTGCGCAACGCCAGGGCCAGATGGTCGGTGATGAGCGCGATGTCGCGCACCGCGGCGCGCACCGCCACCGCGTCGGCGCGGTCCAGCACGTAGGAGCGCAGGTGGTCCAGTAGTTGCGGCACACCGGATTCCAGGTCCAGCTGCTGATCGCCATTGGCGGCGGCGTGCTCGTGCAGCCGCGCCGAGGCGGGGGCGACCGCGAAGGCCAGCCCGGCGTCGTCGAGCAGTTGCCGGTCGTGCTGCTGCACCTGCGGCCACTGCGGATACTGGTCGATCTTGTTGAGCACACAGACGACGGTCGGGCACACCTGCTGGATGCGCTGCAACTGCTCGATCTGCGCGGGGGTGAACGGCGCCCGCGCGTCCGCGACGTAGAGCACCGCGTCCGCGGCCGCGATGAGCGACCAGGTGGCCGGGGTGTCGCCGGGCGAACCGGGCGCGTCCAGCACCACGAAGCCCTCCGCCAACAGCGGGCTGGGCTGGGTGAATTCGGCCCGGATCACCTCGCCGGAATCCAGCTCGGCGGCGACCGCCTGCGGATCCACCGGGGTGCGCTCGGCATTGCCGCCCGGCCCCGCCGTCACCAGGGTGGCGGCGGACTCGGGACCGTACTCGGCGATCACCGGCACGCTGGGCCGGCCCTCGGTGGCGCTCACCTGCGCCCCGACCAGGCTGTTGACCAGCGTGCTCATACCGTTCTTGGACTCGCCGACCACGACCAGCCGCACCCGCGGATCCACCAGGCGCGCACGGGAAATGGCCAGCCGGCCGGACAGATCCACCCGGCCCGAGGCATGGGTCAGCTCGAGCAGCCGATCGACCAGCTCGACCAGCGGACCCAGCGCATCGGAATTCTTCACCGCGACCTGATGACCGGGGGCGCTCACAGCAGCAGCATGTGATCGCCCGGACCCTGCACCGGGGAGTGATGGGCATCGACGAACGTGGCATCGGGCGTGAGACCGGAGAACAGACCGGAATCGTGCAGCAGACCGGAATCGTGCAGCAGACCGGAATCGTGCAGCAGACCGGAATCGTGCACCGACAGTGCCTGGGTGTCCGAGTAGTCGGCGATCGGCAGCACGTGGGTGTCCGCTATCGGTGTCGCCACGGGCGTCACGTGATGGCTCGAATCGGACTGGTCCGACATGGGTTTCACCGGCACCGGGTCGATGTGCGGCTGCGTGGTGATGGGCTGCTGCACCGTCGGGGCCGGAGCGACCGTCGGGGCGGGCGCGACCGTGGCGGTGGGCTGATGGGTCGGCGCCTCCGGGGTCGGCGCGACCGTCGGGACGGAGACGTCCGGGGTCGGGCGCACCGGGGTGACGGTCGGCTGATGCGTCGGCACCGTGTTGTCCTCGGTCGGCACGGTGACCGTCGGTGTGCCGCCGTGGGTTCCGGGCTCGTCGGTCGGGGTGTGCGGCTTGGTGATGTCGCTGCCGCCGGTGTTGGTCGGCGGGACCGCGGGGGTGGTCACCGCACCGCCGCCCTTGGTTAGATCGTCGAGACCACCGGGGACCTTGATCGTCGGAATCGTGGGCGGGGTGGTGATCGCCGGCGCGGTCGCGCCCGGCGTGTTCACGTGCGGCGCCGGAGACGGGGTCGGCGCGGCCGTCAGCGGCGCCGGCTTGTCCGTCAGGGTCGTCTGGTGGCCGGGCGCGGACGGATCGCCGCTCGCCAGCACCGGCTGCTTGCCGTGGTCGAACAGCGCGGGCGCGACGGCCGCGGGCGCGGTCAGCGGCGACGGGCCGCCGTGCGTGGACAGCAGATTCGCGATCGGCTGGTTCGCGGCGTCCGGCTGGATGGTGGTCTGCAGCGGCGTCACCGTGACCGGCTGGGCGACCGCCGCCGGAGCGACCACGGCCGGAGCGACCGGTGCGGGCGCCACGGGCGCGGCGACCGGGGTCGGCGCGGGGTTGAGCGCCACGGGCGCGGCCGGGGCCGACGCCGCCGGGGTGCCGAGGGCCAGCGGGTTCGAGGTCGCCGCGACCGGGCTCGGCGCACCGAGCGGCGAGGTGGACGCGCTCAACGGTGAAACGGCGGAGGCGGCGGGCGAACTCGCGCCGGGCACAACGGAAGTGGGGGCGGCGGCCGACGCCGACGGCGAGACACCCTGGGCCGACAGGGGATTCGAACCGGCGGGGCTCGCGGATCCCGAATTCAACGGCTGCCCGGTGGCACCGGGAGTGGAGGTGCTCGGAGCGCCGTTCGCGGGGGTCCCCGGAACATGGTTGAGGGCCTGGCCCGCCTGCTGCTGGAAGGCGTGGTACTGGTTGCCCACGTTGCCGACACCCACATCGACCTTCAGGTCGGAGCGGAACCACACACCGTCGAGGCCGACGTGCGCGTCCACGGTCCAGTTGGTGCCGACGAAGATGCCGACGCCCTGGCCGTCCGCGCCACCGACGCCGTCGAAGGCGCCCGGGTGATGGCCGGGGGTGGCGGGCGCGAAGGACTCACCGGTCATGCCGGGCACGTGCATGCCGTTGGTACCGGGCAGGCCGAAACCGGGCAGGCCGGACATCCCCGGCAGGCCCGTCAGGCTCTGCAGGAAATTCGACTGCGGCAGTTCGGGAGTCGCCAGATGCGATTCGGCCGGGGCGCCGGGCTGGCCGCTCTCCTCGGTGGGCAGAGTCCAGCCCGGGTGCAGTCCCGCGACGCTGGTGTCACCGTCGGTCAGGCCGAGTCCGTGGAAGCCGGACACCGGGGGAACGCTCTGCGACATCGGATCGAACGAGGTCGGGAACAGGCCCGCGTCGGTGCCGTGCTCGAAGCTGTCGAGGTGCGCGAAGGGCGCGTTCACCGGTTCGACGCCGCCGACGGGTCCGTGGTGCATCGGGGGCGCCGATTCGGGGGTCAGGTCCGGGAAGGTGATGGTCGGGCTGGGAGCCTGCGGCTGCGGGTCGTTGACCTGCGACCAGCCGACGCTCTTGGAGTCGTGGGTGATGGCCGGGGTGCCGCCGCGGCTGCCGCCCGCGGCGATCAGCGCGCCGCCGGTGACATACGCGCCTGCCCTGGCCACGCGCGCGACACCGTCGGCAATGCGGTAGGCGGCGTCCCCGCCTTTGTCGTCGGCACCGGAAGCGTCGTCGAGGGGCAGATCACGTGTCATACAGGCTCCGCTCTCAGGGCTCCGGCGATCCGTCCGCGCGGACCACCGAACCAAACTCGTTTCACACCCTATTTCCGGTTATCCGGTCTGTCACATCCGCCTGGTAGGGGACGGTGTGCACAGCGGTGCGTCACATAGCTTGTCACCCTGCATATCAGGACGGAAGACCCATTTTCGGGGTGCATACCGAACCTTGCGCCCGACCGGCGACCAATAAGTCCCCGAACCCTAGCAGTAGCTTGCCTCTCTGCCGAGGGGTTAGCGGGCACCCCATCCAGCCGGGAAAGCACTTCACCTCGCCCGGCGCAGGAACCACCCACACCCAGCCGAGAGACCAACTCACCCCGCCCAGCACGGGACCTTCCCCCTCCCCCACCCAGCACGAGAGCTTCCCCAACCCACCCGGCACGAGAGCTACCCCAACCCACCCAGCACGAGAGCTACCCCAACCCACCCAGCACGAGAGCTACCCCAACCCACCCAGCACGAGAGCTACCCCAACCCACCCAGCACGAGAGCTACCCCAACCCACCCAGCACTGTGCCCCGCTGCCGACAGGCAGCGGGGCACGGGAGCCAGCGAGAGTGCGCGTGCGCTACTTCTTCTTGTTGTCCGACGCTGAGTCGGTGGACAGCGCGGCCACGAAGGCTTCCTGCGGCACTTCGACGCGGCCGATCGTCTTCATGCGCTTCTTGCCTTCCTTCTGCTTCTCGAGCAGCTTGCGCTTACGGCTGATGTCACCGCCGTAGCACTTGGCGAGCACGTCCTTGCGGATCGCCCGGATGTTCTCGCGCGCAATGACCTTCGAGCCGATGGCGGCCTGGATCGGCACCTCGAACTGCTGGCGCGGGATGAGCTCGCGCAGCTTGGTGGTCATCTTGTGGCCGTAGGCCTGGGCGGCGTCCTTGTGCACGATGGCCGAGAACGCGTCCACCGCCTCGCCCTGCAGCAGGATGTCCACCTTCACCAGGGCGGACTGCTGCTCGCCGGACTCCTCGTAGTCGAGCGAGGCGTAACCGCGGGTGCGCGACTTCAGCGAGTCGAAGAAGTCGAAGATGATCTCCGCCATGGGCAGCGTGTACCGCATCTCGACGCGGGTCTCGGACAGGTAGTCCATGCCCAGCAGTTCACCGCGGCGCGACTGGCACAGTTCCATGATGGTGCCGACGAATTCGCTCGGCGCGATCACGGTGCAGCGGGTGATGGGCTCGTAGATCTCGCGGACCTTGCCCTCGGGCCAGAACGACGGGTTGGTGACGACGTGCTCGGTGCCGTCCTCCATGACCACGCGGTAGATCACGTTGGGCGCGGTGGAGATCAGGTCGAGCCCGAACTCGCGCTCGAGGCGCTCGCGGGTGATCTCCATGTGCAGCAGGCCGAGGAAGCCGCAGCGGAAGCCGAAGCCCAGGGCCACCGAGGTTTCCGGCACGTAGGTCAGCGCGGCGTCGTTGAGCTGCAGCTTGTCCAGCGCGTCACGCAGGTCCGGGTAGTCGGAGCCGTCGACCGGGTACAGGCCGGAGTAGACCATCGGCCGCGGTTCCTTGTAACCGGCCAGCGCCTGGGTCGCGCTGTCGCGGGCGGTGGTGACGGTGTCACCGACCTTGGATTGCCGCACGTCCTTCACACCGGTGATGAGGTAACCCACCTCGCCGACGCCCAGGCCCTGGGTGGGCTTGGGTTCGGGTGACACGATGCCGATCTCGAGCAGTTCGTGCTGCGCGCCGGTGGACATCATCTTGATCTTCTGGCGCGGGGTCAGCTTGCCGTCGACCACACGCACGTAGGTGACGACACCGCGGTAGGTGTCGTAGACCGAGTCGAAGATGAGCGCGCGGGCGGGCGCGTCGGCGTCGCCGACCGGCGACGGGATCTCCGCGATGACCTTGTTCAGCAGCTCGGGCACACCCACACCGGTCTTACCGGAGACCCGCAGCACGTCCTCGGGCTCGCAGCCCACGATGTGCGCGATCTCGGCGGCGTAGCGGTCGGGGTCCGCGGCCGGGAGGTCGATCTTGTTGAGCACCGGGATGATCGTGAGATCGCGCTCCATGGCCAGGTACAGGTTCGCGAGGGTCTGCGCCTCGATGCCCTGCGCCGCGTCGACCAGCAGCACCGCGCCCTCACAGGCCTCGAGCGCACGCGACACCTCGTAGGTGAAGTCGACGTGGCCGGGGGTGTCGATCAGGTGCAGGACGTAGTCCTCCCCGTCGACCTGCCAGGGCAGGCGCACGTTCTGCGCCTTGATGGTGATGCCGCGCTCACGCTCGATATCCATGCGGTCCAGGTACTGGGCGCGCATGGCCCGCTCCTCGACCACTCCGGTGAGTTGCAGCATTCGATCGGCCAGGGTCGATTTCCCGTGGTCGATGTGCGCAATGATGCAGAAGTTCCTGATCTTGGAAGGATCGGTGAACGTCTTGTCGGCGAAGCTGCTAATCGGAGTCACTCCTCGGCATGGCGAAACAGCGGCATGTCAACGTGCAAGTCTACGGTGCTGGACCGGATGTCCTCGCCCGGGCATTCCACACCCGCGAACGACCCATCGCCGCAGGCGAATCCGGTGCGGATGAGAATCGCGTGGTACGCCGTTAGGCTGCGGACCATGGCCGGCAGGTGGAACGCTCTGGGGAAGCAGTTGGGGATCGTGGCTAAAGAGCAGGGGACCCAGCTCGTGACGAATCAAGCCCCGAAGTTGATCGGGCGGGTGCGTCAGTCCACGATGTGGGACCGCGCGCTGAAGGCGATGGGTACGCCGCGGCAGGGGCCGGGAGTGAACGTCCGCCCGACCTCCTCGGCGGGAGTCCCCTCCCACGAACGCGCGCGGCAGATCGTCTACAGCCCGCAATTGGACGGCCGCGCCGATCCGGGTGAGATCGTGTGGACCTGGGTCCCTTACGAGGAGGACCCCGCCAACGGCAAGGACCGCCCGGTCCTGGTGGTCGGCCGCGACGGCAAGACACTGCTGGGCCTCATGCTCTCCTCGAACGCCGACCACGCCCACCACGACAACTGGGTGGGCATCGGTTCCGGGGCGTGGGACAGCGCGGGCCGCGACAGCTGGGTCCGGCTGGATCGCGTCCTCGACGTCCCCGAGATGGGCATCCGCCGCGAGGGCGCGATCCTGCCGCGCAAGACCTTCGACAAGGTGGCACATCGGCTCTGCGCCGAATACCACTGGCATTAGGCCCTTTCCACACTGAACCGAGAGTTGTCAGCTCACCAGGTTGCGGGAGCGGCCGTAGATCATCCCGTAGACCAGCGATCCCAGGACCCCGCCGATCAGCGGGAAGACGATGAAGACCCACAGCTGGGCGGGGGCGCCGTCCTGGTAGAAGGCGACGGCGAGGCTGCGGGCGGGGTTCACCGAGGTGTTGTCGACCGGGATCGAGATGAGGTGGATGACGGCGAGGGTGAAGCCGATCGACAGGCCCGCCAGCGGGATGTCGGAGAGCTGGTCGGTGGAGGCCAGGACCACGAAGACCAGCAGGGCGGTCAGGATGACCTCGACGGTGATGGCGGCGGCCAGGCCGTAGCCGTTGGTGGTGACCTCGCCGAGCACCACCTTGGAGGGGCTGTGCGCGCCCCAACCGTTCGCTCCCAGGCCGTCTTTCGCGCGATCGTAGGAGGGCAGATTCTTGGCGACGGCGTAGACGACCGCGCCCGCGGCCAGGCCGCCGATGACCTGCGCGATCCAATAGGCCGCCGCCACCACGAGGTTCACCCGCCCCAGCAGCAGCTGGCCGACGGTGACCGCGGGATTGACGTGGCAGCCGGAGATCGGGCCGATCGAGTAGACCAGGAACAGCAGAGTAAGGCCGAAGGCCAGGGCCACGCCCAGCGCGCCCACCCGGTCGCCCGCCAGCACCGCGGTGCCGACACCGCCGAGGACCAGCACGAAAGTGCCCAGCGCCTCGGCGAATACCTTGCGGCCCAGGGTGGGCGGATGTAGGTCGGTGAGATCCTCGGCGACTTCCTGAGCTGTGGGAGACATCGGCTACCTTCCGCTTGGTGTGAAAAGCGCTTCAGGCCAGGCGGGTTATCTCCACCACGACCTCGAGATCTGTCGAGCCACTCCCGCTGAAGATACCTTTGAGAGGGGGCACATCCGCGTAATCACGCCCCACACCGACTGAAACGTGTTGCTCTGTCACGGGAATGTTGTTGGTCGGGTCGTAGCCCCACCACTGCCCGGTCCAGGCCTCCACCCAGGCGTGCATCTGCCCCGCGACGGTGGCGCCGACCTCGGCGGCCGGGTCCGGATGCAGATAGCCGGACACATACCGGCTGGGAATCCCCATGCCGCGCAACAGCAGCAGGGTCAGGTGGGCGAAATCCTGGCAGACGCCTTGCCGTTCGGCGAAGGCCTGCACCGCCGAGGTGTGCACCGATGTCGTCCCGGCCAGGTAGTTCATCTCCCGGTTCACCCATTCCGCCGCGCGGACAACCGCTTTGGCGGGCGGCACGCCCCGGGCCAGCTGACGCGATATCGGGGCCAGCCGCCGTTCGCGCGGGACATACGAGGTCGGGTTCAGCAGTTCGTCGAAGCGGTCGGCGACGGCGTCGTCGCGCAGTTCCTCCCAGGACAGTTCCTCGGCGGGTCCGGCGAAGGGCTCGGTCTCCACGACCGAGGCGCTGGTGACCTCCAATTCGGTATGGGGAGCGTGCAGGTCGAAGGCCGTCACCGCGGTCCCCCAGTAGTCGATGTAGCGGAACGACCGGGTGGAGGGCACGGTGTCGACCCGATTGAGGATGACGTTCTGTCGGCTGTCGGCGCGCGGCGTCAGCCGGGCCTCGTTGAACGACCGCGTCACCGGCGCGTCGTAGACATATCCGGTGGTGTGCACCACCCGCATCCGCCAGCTCATGCTCTATCCTCCTCGGCGCGCACGGGGCCCTCCGTGGTTACGCTGCGCTCCCGCCTGCGGGCCTGACCGTTCACGCCAGTTCCTCCACTCGCACGGAGTTGCGCCCGTGCAGCCCGGTCCACGCCACCCACGACTCGGCGTGGAAGTACTGCAGCGCCACCGCCTCCCCGACCTCCCGGCAGGTCTGCTGCAACCACAGCAGCCGGCTGGGCAGGTCCTCGAGCAGGACCGACGGCGGAATGAACTCCAGCTCGCTGCGCGCCCGGCCCAGCAGCCGATGTGCCTCGTGGCGTGCCGCGAACCTGCTGTTGGGCCGCTGATCCAATTCCTGCAGACAGGTTTCCGCGACCCGCAGCGAATGGAAGACCGACCGCGGGAAAAGGCGGTCCAGCAGGATGAATTCGGCGATCTGATTGGCGTCGAGCACCCCGCGATGAGTACGCAGATAAGGGTCGTGCGCGCCGGCCGACCGCAATACCGTGACCCATGCCGGAGACGACGTGCGATCACCGGCCCGCGAATGCAACAGGCGCACGGTCATATCCACGCGTTCGATGGATCTGCCGAGCAGCAGAAATCGATATCCGTCGTCGCGGCTCAGGGTGGAATCGGAGAGCCCGGAGAACATGGCGGCCCGGTCGGTGATGTAGTGGCAGAATTCGTGCGGCCCCAGCGCCCGCGCCGCGCGCTCGGCGGCCGCCAATCCGTTGTAGGTGGCGTTGAGGCATTCCCACATTTCGGTGGAGGTGACTTCGCGTGCGCCCCGGGCATTCTCACGGGCGCGACTGACGGAATCCACAATGGATCCGCCGTGGCGGCCGAAGGCCACCAGCTCGGTCACCGACCACACGTCCAATTCCAGATCCTGCTCGGGCGACTCGATCCCCAGCACCCGCAACAGGACTCGTGAGGTTCGGTCCGGATCGACGGTGGCGTCCTCGAGCAGCTGATGGACCGCGACATCGAGAATGCGTGCCGTATATTCGGCACGCTCGACATAACGACCGATCCAGAACAGGGATTCGGCATTGCGCGCCAACATGATCCGACCACCTAACGCTGTAACCACCTGCCGAGCGCCATTGCCGCCGATGTCTTCGAATTACTGCTGTTGTTGCTGAGTCCGCGTGGACGAGGGCTCACGCGACTGGTCCCGCTCCGGCGCGATCTCCAGTTCGCCGACCAATTCCGGTCCGGCCAACTCCCGTTGCGCGACAGAGGTTCTCGGGGACAGCACCCAGGTGTCCTTGCTGCCGCCGCCCTGGCTGGAATTCACCACCAGCGAGTTCGCGGGCAGTGCCACCCGGGTCAAACCGCCGGGCAGCACCCAGATGTCGTCGCCGTCATTGACCGCGAACGGCCTCAGGTCCACATGTCGCGGAGCCAGCCTGCCGTCTATTTTGCTCGGGACCGTGGACAATTGCACTACCGGTTGCGCGATCCAGCCGCGCGGGTTGGCCCGCACCTTGCGGCGGGTGGACTCCAACTCCCGGGCACTGGCCGCCGGGCCGATCACGATGCCGTACCCGCCCGAACCCTCCACGGGCTTGACCACCAGTTCGGCCACCCGGTCGAGCACCTCGTCGCGTTCGGCCGGTTCCCAGCAGCGATACGAATCCACGTTGGGCAGTACGGGTTTCTCGCCCAGGTAGTACTCGATGAAGGCGGGCACATAGGTGTAGATGAGCTTGTCGTCGCCGACGCCGTTGCCGACCGCGTTGGCCAGCACCACCGTGCCCGCGCGGGCGGCGTTCAGGATCCCGGCCACCCCGAGCATCGAATCCGGCCGGAACTGCATGGGATCGAGGAAGGTGTCGTCGATGCGCCGGTAGATGACGTCGACCTGCCGCTCCCCCGCGGTGGTGCGCATGTAGACGACATTGTCGCGGCAGAACAGGTCCCGGCCCTCGACCAGCTCCACACCCATCTGCCGGGCCAGCAGCGAATGCTCGAAGTAGGCGGAGTTGTACACGCCGGGGGTGAGCACCACCACGGTCGGGTCGGCCTCGTTGGGCGCGGCGGCGGCGCGCAGGGCGCGCAGGAGATGGGTCGGATAGTCGCCGACGGCCCGCACCCGGTGCGAGGCGAACAGGTCGGGGAACACGCGGGCCATGGTGCGGCGGTTCTCCATGACGTAGGACACACCCGAGGGCGAGCGCAGATTGTCTTCCAGCACACGGAAATCCCCGTGCTCGTCGCGCACCAGATCGATGCCGGCCACGTGGATGCGGACGCCGTTGGGCGGCACCAGGCCGGTGGCCTCGCGGTGGAAGTGGTCGCAGGAGGTGACCAATCGCTTCGGGATCACCCGATCGCGCAGGATGGTCTGCTCGCCGTAGACGTCGGCGAGGAAAGCCTCGAGCGCGCGGACGCGTTGCTTGATGCCGCGCTCGAGCTTGCTCCACTCGCTGGCCGCGATCACCCGGGGCACGAGGTCCAGGGGAAAGGGCCGCTCCTGCCCGGAGAGTGAAAAGGTGATGCCTTGATCCACGAAGGCCCGGTCCAGCGCCTCGGCGCGGGCGGCCAGATCTTCGGCGTCGATAGTGGCGAGTGCGTTGAATATGCCCCGGTAGGGCGCTCGCGGGCGGCCCGCGGCATCGAACATCTCGTCGTAGGCCAGGTCGTAGCGCCCAGGCTGATACCCGGCGAAGACACCTGTTTTATCCGGTTTCGGGTGCGCGTTTCCGGCAGGGTCGGGTGCGTGGCGGGCTGCGGCGGAGGATCTGTCTGTCTTCGAAAGACCCGGTGCGGGCGCGGCGGGGGTCATGGGAAAATGGTCCATCACGCAGGGGCAACACGCAGTTGGACCGCGATAAATTTCTGGTTTCAGCCATGTAGCGGACAGGGCCGATTTCATACCTGCGCGCGTTGCCTGGTAGCCTCGACGGTCGGTGCTGCAACTGCCCCTCTCGTAGTGCGCGCCCCGAGAACTTTGCATCCCGCATACACACCAAACGAAGGAACACGAGGAAACCGGCGTGGCCAACATCAAGTCCCAGATGAAGCGGATCCGCACCAACGAGCTTGCGCGCCAGCGTAACCAGTCGGTGAAGTCCTCGCTGCGCACCTCGATCCGCAAGTTCCGCGAGGCCGCCGCGGCGGGCGAGAAGGACAAGGCGCTCGAGCTGATGCAGTCCGCGAGCAAGAGCCTGGACAAGGCCGCCTCGAAGGGCGTCATCCACGCCAACCAGGCCGCCAACAAGAAGTCGGCCCTGTCGCTGGCTTTCAACAAGCTCGGCTGATCATCCCGGTAGACATACCGGAAGCAATGCTTTTACACAGCCGCCGTGGCCACGATGACCACGGCGGCTTTTGTCGTGCCCAGAGAACTGCGGACTTGCGCGAGCGCACGGTTGGCAGCAGGATGGCCGCGAAAACGTCGGGGGCTATTGGAAACCGTACTGGGAGAGTTCTCTTGGCATCGCTGCGTCGTGACAACCGTTCGTCCTGGACCCGGGGCACGCTGGCTCTCAGCGTGGCCGCGCTCGGGCTGACCGCTGGAATGGGTGTCGCGACCGCGCGGCCCATCGGACCCTTCGATGTAGGTGGGGCCATCGAGGTGGAGTACGACGCGGCGGGTGGGCCGGGCTTCTTCGGCGATCCCACCACGCCCGAGAGCGACGCCGCGGGCGGCGGCAAGAAGCAGGACTTCACCAACAACCTCTCCATCTACTGGACCCCGGCCACCGACGCGCACGCCATCGGCGGTGCGATCCGCGACAAGTGGCGCGGGACCGGGTCGGAGTCGGGCACGTTGAAGTACCCGGTCACCGATGCGGGACAGACCTCCAAGCCCGGCCAGTTCCAGCACTTCCAGGGCGGATCGATCTACTGGTCGGTCGGCTCGGGCACGCACGTGATCAGCGGCGTGATCCGCGACAAGTACTCCTCGGTCGGCTGGGAGTCGAGCCCGCTGGGCTTCCCCATCGCCGACGAGAACAAGACCGGCAGCACCACCACCCACGAGCAGCTGTTCGAGGGTGGGGCCATCTACTCCACCCAGAAGACGGGCACCCACATCGTGTGGGGCGCGATCCGCGACGACTGGGTGCGCAATGGCGCGGAGAACGGCCGCTACGGCTACCCGACCGGCGACGAGTACGACTACCAGGGCGGCAAGGCCCAGGACTTCCAGGGCGGCAAGATCGTCTGGAAGCCTTCGGACCAGTAGCCCCCGCTAAGAAGCACTCTCGCGCAGCTCCAGAATGCGCGAGAGTGCGTGCTCGAGAGCGTAATTGGCGTCCGCCGCCTGACCCTTGACGTCGGCGTTGAGCGACGCCACCACCTGCAGGGCCGCCCCGATGGACGCGCCGTTCCAGCCGCGCGCCTGCCCCTGCGCCTTCTTCACCTTCCACGGCGGCATGCCCAGATCACCGGCCATCTTGAACGGGTCGCCGCGCCCGGCCGAGCCGACGCGGGCGATGGTGTGCACCGAATCGGCCAGCGCGTCGGCCAGCAGCACCGCCGGGACGCCGCGATCGATGGCCCAGCGCATGGCCTCCATGGCCGCGGGCCGATCCCCCGACACGGCCAGGTCGGCCACATCGAAGCCGGTCACCTCGGCCTTGCCCGAGTAGTACTGCCGGACCGCCGCGAGATCGACCTTGCCGCCGGTGTCGGCCGCCAGCTGTGACGTGGCGGCGGCCAATTCCCGCAGGTCCGAACCGATGGCCTCGATCATGGCCTGCACGACGTCCGCGGAGACCTTGACGCCCGCGGCCCGGAATTCGTTGCGCACGAACTCGACCCGCTCTCCCGCCTTGGTCAGTTTCGCGCAGTCGTGCACCACCGCGCCCAGCTTCTGCAGCGCCGGAGCCAGCGCCTTCGCGCGCCCGCCGCCGGTGTGCAGGACCACGAGCACCACGCCCTCGGGCGGGGACGACGCGGCGTCCTGGATCACCGAGACGGCGTCCTTGCCCGCCTCGGCGGCGGATTCCAGCACGATCACCCGATCCTCGGCGAACAGCGAAGGGCTCAGCAGCTCCGCCAGTTCCGCGGTGCTCGCGTCACCGGCGCGCAGCCGGTCCACCGGCAGCGCGTCCGGATCCGGCGTGGTGGCGCGGGCTTGCGCGGTGATCGCCGAGACGGCCCGCTCGATCAGCAGTTCCTCTTCACCGAGCACGAGATGCAGGGGCGCGGGTCGCTGGTTCACGCCGTCGATCCTACGAGTCCGGCCCGACAACCTCTGCTTCCGCACCCGATCAACGCTCATGAACGAATGTCTTACACATACGTCTTGCACATTTGTACAAGATTGATCTAAAGTCGGTTCAGCACCACGGATCACGGATCGGAGCCCACCATGAACGCCACTCGCCACTCCTTCGCCATCGCCGGACGCACCCTGTCCTACCTGGACTTCGGCGGCACCGGCCGCACCCTGGTCGCGCTGCACGGGCACATGTCCGACGGCGCGAGCTTCGCCGACCTGGCGTCGAACCTGACCCCCGGCCGGCGCTTGATCGCCCTCGACCAGCGCGGCCACGGCCACTCGGACCGCGCCGACGAGTACAGCCGCGAGGGCTACCTCGCCGACCTTCTCGCCCTGCTCGACCACCTCGGCCTGGATCGCGCTGTGCTGCTGGGTCATTCGCTCGGCGGCATCAACGCCTACCAGTTCGCCGCCCGCCACCCCGAGCGCGTCGACGCCATCATCGACGTCGATGGCGCGGTGTCCCTCGGCCTCGACGGCCACAACCCCCTGGGCTTCGTCGCCACCCTCCCCTACGAGGCCCCTGCCCGCGACGAGCTGGTTGCCGCCATGGGCCCGATGGCCGCCCACTTCGCTCCCCTGATCCGCGAACGCGCCGACGGCTCCTGGAGCCTGCCCTTCCACCCCCTCGACATCGTCGAGTCCGAGGACAAGGTGCACGGCGACCACTGGGCCGACTGGCTCGCGAGCACCTGCCCGGCCCTGCTGATCCGCGGCGCCCACGGCGCGATCCCGCGCGAGCAGGCCGAATCCATGGTCGCGCGCCGCCCCGGCACCACCCTGGTCGAACTCGACACCGACCACTTCGTCTACGCCAACGACCCCGCCGGTTTCGCCAAGGCCGTCAACGAGTTCCTGAATTCCCTCTGACCGTCAGCTCCGGCCGCCGGCGGCGGCCACCGCCAGGATCTCCAGAACGGGTTCGGCCCCGACCTTTCGGAACAACGCGGGCGCGGCGGGCGGCTCACCCGAGTTCCGCATGGCGTCCAGCGCCGCCCGATCCCGCCACAGGGTCTGGATCCGCCATCGCCCGCCACCGTTCAGCAACTCGGTGCGCACCAGCCCGTCGGGAAAGCCGCCCCGCAGCAACTCCGTGAACCCGGCCACCAGCTCATCCTCGCGCTCGGCCGCGACAATCGCGCTGACCTCGGTCAATACCGTTCCGTCCATCATCATCGCCTCCGTTATCGCAGGCTACGCCCGGCAAACCGGCAGCGGACCGATCTGAACCGAGATGTCATGGTTCCGTCCCGATCGCCGGTGTCGGCGTCGGCCGGGGCCGCAGGGCCACCAGCACCAGGCCGCAGATCACCGCGGTGATCAAGCCGGAGCGGACCCCGCTGGGCAGCGACATCGAGGCGCCCAGGGCGGCTGCCCGGTCCGAGACGGTCAGCAGCCACCACAGCGGCGGTGCGGTGCAGTGCAGGACCAGGGTCGCGAGCGGGGACCAGACACAGGCGAGGAGTGCCCCGATCGCGCCGAGGATGGTGATGGGAGCGATGACCGGCTCCACCACCATGTTCACCGCGATGGCCACCAGACTCAGATGGCCGGAGATCGCGATGACCAACGGGGTGGTGACCACGAAGGCCGCGGCGGCCACGGCGAACGAGTCGGCCGGAATGCGCCACCAGCCATGGGCGCGAAGCCAATCCGACCAGGCCGGAGACAAGACGATCAGTCCCGCGGTGGCCAGCACCGACAGCGCGAAACCGATATCCACGGCGAGGCCCGGCGACCAGGCCAGCAATCCGATGACCGCGGCGCACAGGGCCGGTAGCGCCTGTTTCCTGCGGCCCGTGCACAGCGCCAGCAGTGCGATCGCGCCCATGACCGCGGCCCGTAGGACGCTCGGGGACGGCCGGGCCAGGATCACGAATATCACCAGTGCGACGCCCGCCGCGAGCGCGCCGACCCGGGGGTCGACCGTGAGAGCCCGCATCGAAACCAGTACCGCGCCGAGCAGAATCGTCACATTCGCGCCGCTCACCGCGGTGAGGTGGGTGAGGTCGGTTTCGCGGAAGTTCTCCTGGACATGGTCGGTCAGCGCGGAGGTGTCGCCGATCACCAAGCCGGGCAACAAACCTGCGGCATCCTCGGACAGCGCGCGGTGGGCGGAGGCTGCGAAGTCACCGCGCACCCGCCCGGCGATCCGCTGCCACCAGGGCGGATCACCCACCGCCACCGGGACCGCGTCGGCGCGCAACACCGCCACCGTGAGATCCGACCGCCACGGACGGCCCACGCGCGCACGGAATTCCACCCGCTGTCCGGGCATCAAGGTTCCCCAGCCCGCCGCCGGGGCGACCACGGCCACCGCACCACCGGCCCGAACGATCCGCCCACCCAACCGATATTCGACCAGCGTGGCCCGCACCATCACCTTCGGCCCGCCGAACGCCCGGACCGACACCCGCTTCGGATCATCGGTCAGTTCCACCACCGCGACCACCCGCTGCCCCGCCCGCACAACCTGCAACGGATGCCCCTGCACCCGATACGCATGCCACGCCCCCGCCACCCCGAACCCACCCCCGATCACCAAGGCCCCCACCACCACCCAGGCCACCCCCCACCGCCGCCCGGCCCTCGCCCGCCGAACACCCCACGCCACCACACACATCCCCGCCACCAGACACCCGGCCCCGATCCCAACCCCGACCCGCCATCCGCCCACCAGCGCCACAACCATTGCACCCCAACAACACACGGCCGCGGGCACCAACCGCGCATCCAGCACCTCCGGAATCGCAACCGCCCCGCGATCCCCACTCCGGACCTCGCCATCCGACTCGCCGGTCATCGCGACCACCCACGTCCGCCATCGCACCCTGCGCCCCAGCAACACGCGGTCACGGTCACCGACCGCGCCACCAGCCTTCGGCGAATCCTCTCGCCGCGCGCCGCACCGCACCCGCGCCGCCTGGGATCCAGCGCTTCAGGAACCTCCCGTCCACACGAATTCGGCTGTGCCGATGTGGCTTTCCCGGTGGTCATACCGTCACCCGGTCGCGGAGGCGGTTGAGGCGGGAGTGGCCTATGCCCTGGATTTCGGTGAGTTGGTCGATGGAGGTGAAGCGGCCGTGGCGGGAGCGCCAGGTGAGGATGGCTTTGGCGGTGGTGGGGCCGATGCCGGGGAGGGTGTCGAGGTCGGCCTCGGTGGCGGTGTTGAGGTTGATCTTCGGGGGCGGGCCGGTGGGGCGGGGCGAGCCGGAGGTGAGGGGTGAATCGGGTTGGGGGTGGGCGGAATTCATGATTGTGGTGCCGACCTGTTGGGTGGTGGGGCGAGGCGTGGCGCGGGCGACGATGATCTGGTCGCCGTCGGCGAGGGGCTGGGCGAGGTTGAGGGTGGACAGGTCGGCTTCGGGGCGTGGGGTGGCGGCGCGCAGGGCGTCGGCGACCCGGGCGCCGAGGGGGAAGCGGCGCAGACCGCCGTGTTCTACGACGCCGATGACGCTGACCACGAGTTCGCCAGGGGCGGACGCGCTGACCGGCGCGGGGGTTGCCGTGGGAGCGAGCGGGTTTCGGCCGGGTTGCGCGGCGGCGCTCGGTGCGGGCGGCGCGGTGGCGACGGGAGCCGCGCTGCCGCCGTCGCCCGGCGAACCGTCCGGTTCGGCCGGGGCGATCTCGCTGAGTGAGGCGATGGGCGGGACCGGTTGGGTCACCGGCCTTTCGCGCAGGGAGATGTAGCCGGCGAGCAGGATGGCGAGCAGGCCGACGGCGGCGATCACAAGGACGCCGCGCGGGCCGGGATCCCAGCGGGTGCCGCGGAAGCGTTCCGGGACGAGGCGTTCGTGCCACAGCGAGACGCTGCCGCAGGGCTCGGAAAGCCATGCGGGCGTGGCGGCTATGCGCTCATCCGGCTCGACGAGTGGCCGCTCCGATCCGGTGGGGTGGTCAAGGGATTCCTCGTCCCAGCGGCCGGGGTGGGTGCCGGTGAGACGTTGCAGTGGGCTGCGTTCGTCGAGTCGTGGCATGTGGCTCACGGTAGAAGCGGTGAGCGTCGTGGCCGACGGGCCGAGCTGGGCTTTCAGCGCGGCTGTGGATAGCGATTCATGTTGTGGACAAGCGCGTTTCCGCTGGCTGCCGGCGTGTGGAGATGGCCCCGCTAGCCGCAGCCGCCCGGAACCACCAGTGCGCCAACCGCTCCCATGCCCAGGTGTACGCCCAGCGTGGGACCGAACTCGGCGATGATCACCTCGCGGATGCCGGGGATCAGGTCGCGGAGTTGCCCGGCGATGGTGGTGGCGGCCTCTTCGGCGGCGAGATGCTGGACGGCGATGGTCGCGCCGTCCTCACCGGCCGCGTCCACCGCTGCCGCGACGAGTTTGGTGAAGGCTTTGGAGCGGGTGCGGGCCTTCTCCCGCAGTTCCAGGCGTCCGTCCACGATCTGCAGGATGGGCTTGGTGACCAGTTCGGAGCCGAAAAAGGCCGCGGCGCTGCTCAATCGGCCGCCGCGGCGGAGCTGTTCGGTGCGGTTGACCACGATGAAGGCGCGTCCCCGGCTGGCCGCGGCCACCGCGGAGTCGTACACGACGTCGAGCGGCTCGCCCGCCTTGGCCCGGCGGGCCGCGGCGAGCACCGGCAGCCCGGTCCCCAGCCCGGCGCTGAGCGAATCGACCAGCCTGATGCGGTCGGAGGCGTCCATGTCGCGCACGGCTTGTCGCCCGGCCTCCCAGGTGCCCGACAGCTGGCGCGAAATGTGCACGGCGACAACACCGTCGCCGCCGGAGAGCTCGTAGGCTCGTTCGTAGACCGCCCGCAGGTCACCCGGTGAGGCGGCCGAGGTGGTGACCTGGGAGGAGCCGTAGTCGATGTCGCATTCGTCGATCCCCTCCCGGATCTCGCGATCGTCGACCAGCACGTGCAGCGGCACGGCCAATACCTCGAGATCAGCCGTGAGGTCGGCCGGGAGACTGGCCGACGAATCGGTCACCACCACCACGGTCATGCAGTGTGAGCCCTGTCCGACGTCGCCTCGGTCAACACCTTCACCATGGCCCGCGCGACCGCGCTGTGGCCTTCCCAGCCCCAGTGGATCCCGTCCGGATTCGCGGGCCCGTTGAACACGTTGTCGCGCACGGCTTCCCCGAGATCCACCAGCGGCACCGAATGCTCCGCGGCCCAGGCCGTCACGGCCTCGACCATCGGCTCGCGCCCGCTGTGCACCTTGGCGTACGCCTCGCACTGGTGCACCGACGGCAGCACCGCCACGAACGGCAGCTCGGGACGCAACTGCGCCAGCGAGTTCCGCGACTGCTCCAGGTAGTCCACGCTCACCGCGGGCGGCAGCGCCACCGGCCACCCCAGCGGGGACAGCTTGGGCTGCAGCCAGGTGTAGGCATCGCGCACCCGCCGGCGCACTGCGGCCGGTCGCACGTAGCGGATCAGCTCGCGCAGCGCGGTCGGCAGCGGCGAGGGCAGCGAGTCCATGCCGGCGGTCGCGAACACCACCGCGCCCGCGCGCGGCACGGCCGCCCAGATGCGCGGATCACCGATCAGCGCCCAGTAGGCGTCGCGGCAGGTCCAGCCGATGCGCGCCACCAGCTCCACGTCCCAGTCGAGTTCGGCGGCAACGAGATTGGGCCAGATCAGCGGATGGTCGGCGGGCAGCCCGCCCTTGGGCCCGAAGTAGGACAGCGAGTCCGCGACCACCACCAGCACCTTGCGCGGCGACGACGCGGTGTCGTCGGCCGCGGCGGCGTCCGGCGCGCCTCGGTCGTTCGAATCCTCAGAGGACATCAGGGGCTACCTTCGCGAGCGCGTTCCACACATCCAGCCGCCAGCCGGGCTGCTCGATGCTCGGACCGTGGCTGGTCAGCTGCACCCAGCTGGTGTTGGCCAGCCCGCCCAGGGCCGGCCAGTTCGATTCGGGCAGCTCGAGCAGGGCCGCAGTCAGCGCCGCGATCAGCCCGCCGTGCGCAACCAGGATGATGGTACGGCCGGGCCAGTCCGCCCGCTCGGCGAGCAGTTCCGTCACGACGGGCAGCGCCCGCGCGCCGACCTCGAGCTTGGATTCGCCGCTGGGCGGAGTGAAGGTCGGGTCCAGCCGCCACGCCTTGCGGGCACCCGGGTAGAGCGCGTCCACCTCACGGTGGTCCATGCCCTCCCAGTCGCCGAGATTGGTCTCGCGCAGCCGGGTGTCGGTGACCACCGGCATCCCCGCGCACTCGGCCACGGCGAGCGCGGTGTCATGGGCGCGCCTGAGATCGGAGGAAACGATGTGGATCAGATCGTTGCACGCCATCTCTGGCGCGCAGTCCTTGGCCTGGCGGCGGCCGACCTCGCTGAGTTCGGTGTCGATCTGGCCCTGCATGCGGTCGGTGGCATTCCATTCGGTTTGCCCGTGCCGCAGCAGAATCAACCGGCGGACGCCGGCCATCTTGCTCACTACTCGTCCCCGCCCTTGTCTTCCCCTGCGTTGTCCTGCGCTGTCCGCGGATCGCCCAGGCCCTCGATCGGCACCTGCGGGCAGTCCTTCCACAGGCGCTCGAGGCCGTAGAAGTCGCGCTCGTCCTCGTGCTGGACGTGGACCACGATCTCGACGTAGTCGAGCAGTGCCCAGCGGCCCTCGCGGGTGCCCTCGCGGCGCACCGGCTTGTATCCGGCGTCGCGCAGCTTGTCCTCGATATTGTCGACGATCGCGTTGACCTGGCGCTCGTTGGGCGCGGACGCGATGACGAAGCAGTCGGTGATCACCAGCTGCTCGGAGACATCGAGCACGACCACGTCGGCGGCCAGTTTCTCGTCGGCGGCCAATGCGGCCACCGTCGCCATCTTGACCGCTTCTGCCGATGCTGCCACCCTGCTACCTCTTCCTGCGCACTCTCTTACGATGCACTGTCTTGCGGCACGTACAGGTGCCGTTTCGATATGTATTGGACGACCCCGTCCGGGACGAGGTACCAGACCGGCCGGCCCTCCCCCGCCCGTCGCCGGCATTCGCTCGACGAGATGGCCAAGGCCGGGATTTCCACCATCGTGACCGTGCCCTCCGGATAGTCGCGGAGGAAATCGGCCAGATGGTCGATATTCAATTCGTACCCCGGACGGGTCACGCCGACGAATTTCGCCAGCTCGAACAGTTCCGACCAATCCTGCCACGTGAGGATGCTGGCCAGCGCGTCCGCTCCGGTGATGAAGTACAGATCCGCGTCGGGGTGCTGCTCGGCCAGGTCGCGCAGGGTGTCGACGGTGTAGGTCTCCTTGCCGCGATCCACGTCCACCCGGCTCACCGTGAACCGCGGATTGGAGGCGGTGGCGATGACCGTCATCAGATACCGGTCCTCGGCCGCGCTGACCGCGCGATCACCCTTCTGCCAGGGCTGACCGGTCGGTACGAAGATCACTTCGTCCAGATCGAACCGGTTCGCGACCTCACTGGCCGCGACCAGGTGCCCATGGTGGATGGGGTCGAAGGTGCCGCCCATCACGCCCAGCTTGCGGCGACCGTTCATATGCACGAAACGCAAGCTTACCGGCGGCTATTGGATCGTCCGCGCACCGGCGGGGCGGTCGGTCGGTGGCAGGCCGCGGCACACGCCGTCGATGACGCGCCGTGAATCCTCGCCCGGGTAGGCCAGGCAGCCCGACATGAGCGCTTTCACATCGGCGTATGTGATCTCGGAGCGGATCGCTCCGGCCCGCTGCGCCGCGGCGAGCAGCTCGCGCAGTCGTCCCGAAACATCGCACCGGGCGGCCACCGCGGCGGCGTCGATATCGAATCCGGCCCCGGCCAGCGCCTCGGCCGGCCCGCGATGGGTCGCGCCCGCGCCCACGAGCTCGGCGAACAACGTGAGGAAGGCCGTGCCCGAATCCTGTTCCGCCGCGAGGGTGTCGGCACAGCCGGTGAGTTCGCGTCCGGCGGCGACCATTTCGCGCTCGACGGACGACCCACCGCTGCGCGCCTCCGGAGCACCCACCCGCATCGACCCGCTGCCCACCGACCCGGCGGTCCGTCGCGGTCTGTGGACGGTCTTCGAGCAACTCACCGGGACGGCGGCCTTGCCCGAGGGCTCGGGCACGCGGTGAACAGGCACGGCCCGGAGCGGACAAAATGATCCTGTGCCACAGACGTTCTGCGGTTCCGCCACGCTGCCCGGCCACCGCTGGCGCATCGAGCCCCGGCGATACCACCCAGCACATCCCATAGCGGCGGGCCGGAGGACGATGGTGGGCATGGAGAGCAGGCTGATCGATGTCAAGACGGGTCGCAGCGAAGTCGTTCACGACCTCACACCGCAGTGTGCCGACTTCCTGCGCGAGACGGCCAGGGGCGGCGACGGCCTGCTGCACGTGTTCGTACCGCACGCCACGGCAGGCATCGCACTGATCGAACTCGGCGCGGGCAGCGACGACGACCTGCTCGCCGCGCTGCGCGACCTGCTCCCCGCCGACGATCGCTGGCGGCACGCGCACGGTTCACGCGGGCACGGGCGCTCCCACGTGATGCCCGCACTGATCGCGCCCTACGCGAGCATCCCGGTGCTGCGAGGCGAAATGGCATTGGGCACTTGGCAATCGGTCGCGATGGTCGATCTCAATGTCGACAACCCGGTCCGCCAGGTGCGCCTGTCGTTCCTCGCCGGGTGAGTCACGTGGTCGGCCAACCATATCGCCGGGACCGGTTCGAATTCGCCCAGTCCTGCCGGTCGCGGAGGTAGACGTCGTCGCCGAGTTCGAGCGCGGTGTTCTCGGTGAATTCGAGGAAGGCGGGGTCCAGTAGGTTGTCCCAATCGTCGGCGTTGCGGTGGCACCACTCGATTCCGGCCCCTTCGGTGTCCTCGTGGGTCGCCCGGTGGACGATACGTCCGCGCCAATGGCATTCGAGACCCGTCACCTTCGAATGGCCGTCGATCAGTGGTCGTAGCCATCCGGGCTCGACTGCGGTCGGCCGATTGCCGTGAAAGCACGGCGTGGTCGGTGTGATCAGATCCGACGGGCCGGGCGGCGACGGCGCGGCGGACATGGTCACGCACGGGCCGATTTCCATGTCCGAGCGGTCATTTCCCGCGCGATAGCTGCCGGTGATCGCGACTGCCCAGGTGGAGTCTCCGATCTGCCGCCAATGGCCGGGAGGACCGGCGGGCGGACGGTCGCCGTTCGTTGTCGTAACGCGGACCTCGTCGAATCCGTAGCGGCAGAAGCGGCGTTCGTCGTCGATGTCCCGCCGGTAGATGAGGTCCTCATCGCTGCCATCGTCGTAGTGGCGTCCCCACAGCGCGCTGTAGCGCGAGCCGTCGTAGCAGTCCTGGAGGAAGTGTTCCAAGCCGAGACCTTTGCCATCGCCGTATTGGATGTCGGCGTATCTCCCGTCCTCCGCCACCCGGAAATGGACCGGCACCCAATACGATCCGTCGTGGTTTCGCCACTCGTCCCCATCGTTCGCGCTGAAGGTGGCTGCGAGCGATTCCGCCTCACCGTGGTCGATTCGTCGACCGGGTGCCGCGTAGATGCGCAGGAAAGCGGTCCAGATGTTGCTCACGGGCGCTCGGATTTCGACGCGCGGCGGGCGGGCGCCTCCATGGGGTCTCCTAGACGGGAAGCAGGCGGGCCACCACGGCGGTGAGCTGACGGGCCGAGCGGCATTCGTGCATCTCGATGATGTCGGCGTACTTGTTGGCGGCGGAATCGCCGGTGCCCCACATTTTTTCGGCTTCGGGGTTGAGCCAGTAGGCGTGCTTGGCGGTGGCGACCAACCGGCGCAGGGTTTCCAGGGCGGGGTCGCGGTAGTTGGTGCGGGCGTCGCCGAGGATGAGCAGGGAGGTGCGGCTGGTGATGGCGTCGGGGAAGTTGTCGGCCAAGCCGTCCAGGGCCGAGCCGTAGTCGGAGTGGCCTTCGATGCCGACGACCTTGGATTCGGTGAAGATGCGGCGGGTCAGTTGGTCCAGGGGGGTCGCGGAGTCGAAGAGCTGGGTGACCTCGTCGGTCTGGTCGACGAAGGCGAAGATGCGGACGCGGGAGAACTGTTCGCGCAGGGCGTTGACCAGCAGCATGGTGAAGCTGGAGAAACCCGCCACCGAGCCCGAGATGTCGCACAGGAGAACGAGATCGGGGCGGCCGGGGCGGGGCTTGCGGGTGACCAGGTTGACGGGGACACCGCCGGTGGACATGGATTTGCGCATGGTCTTGCGCAGGTCGATCTCGCCGCGGCGGGCGCGGCGGCGGCGCGCGGCCAGGCGGGAGGCCAGCACGCGGGCCAGGCGCTGGCTGCTGCGGCGCAGTTCGTCGAGTTCGGCCTGGGAGATGCGCAGGAAGTCGGCGTCCTCGGCCTGACGGGCGACACCGTAGGTGGCGACGCGGTCGCGGCCGATGCGTTCGGCGACGCGGCGGCGGGTCTCGGCCTCGACGGTGCCGCGGAAGTCCTTGATGCGCTGGCGCGCGGTGCGGCGGGCGACCTCGGCGTCGAATCCGGCCGGATCGAAGTCGGAGTTGTCCATGCCCTGGGCCAAGCCCGCGAGGATCTTGCTGACCAGCAGTTCGGGCTGGAGGTCCTTCAACGTCTGGTAGGCCGAGAAGGACGGGCCGCCCGCGGCCTGGTACTGGCCCATCTGCTCGACCATCTGCGCCGCCAGCGCCTGTAGTTGCTGCGCCTGCTCCCCCGACGGATCCTGGATCAGCAACTCCGCCAGCATCTTCCGCAGTTCGAGGATGTCGACCGAGCCGTCCGGCTTGATCGGCAGCTCGATCTCGTCGGCCCCGACGCGCTCACCCAGCGCGGCCGGGAACCACAGGTCGAACATGCCGTCGAAAGTGCCGCGCTGGGTGGTGCGGCGCAGCAGCGCGCAGGCCAGGCCCTCGCGCAGCGCCTCGCGGTCCATCAGGTCCAGCACGGTGAGAACCTGTCCGGCGTCCACGGTTTCGGACGGGCCGACCGGAATTCCCCGGCCGCGCAACGCTTCCACGAACCCGACCAGATGCCCCTGCAGCCCGTGTTCGGCCGTCGGTCCCGGCACTGTCACCGGTTTGGCGGGCGTTCCGCCCGAGATCGCCCGCATGGCAGCCGAAACCAGTCCGCGCTGCCGGTTCTCCGCCATGTCAGGCCAGCTTCAGCTCGGACTGCGCGCGCACGTGATCGGCCTGGTGCTTGAGCACCACCCCGAGCGTGGCGCGCACCGTCTTGTCGTCGAGATCCTTTGCGCCCAAGGCCAGCAGCGTGCGCGCCCAGTCGATGGACTCGGCCACCGACGGCAGCTTCTTGAGCTGCATGCCGCGCAGCACGTGCACGATCCGCACCAGCTGGGCCGCCACCGCAGGCTTGAGCTCGGGCACCCGGCTGGCCAGGATGCGGCGCTCCAGCTCTTCGTCGGGGAAATCGATGTGCAGGTACAGGCACCGGCGCTTGAGCGCCTCGGACAGCTCACGGGTGGCGTTGGAGGTCAGCACCACGAACGGCTTGCGCGTCGCGCTGATGGTCCCCAATTCCGGCACGGTGACCGAGAAGTCGCTGAGCACTTCCAGCAGCAGGCCCTCGATCTCGACGTCGGCCTTGTCGGTCTCGTCGATGAGCAGCACGGTCGGCTCGTCGCGCCGGATGGCGGTCAGCAGCGGGCGTTCCAGCAGGAATTCCTCGGTGAACACGTCGGCCTTGGTCTCGGCCCAGTCGTTCTCCGAGGACGCCTGGATGCGCAGGATCTGCTTGGCGTGGTTCCACTCGTAGAGCGCCCGCGCCTCGTCGACGCCCTCATAACACTGCAGCCGCACCAGTTCCGCGCCCGCGACCTGCGCGACCGCCTTGGACAGCTCGGTCTTGCCGACACCGGCCGGACCCTCGATGAGCAGCGGCTTGCCGAGCCGGTCGGCCAGGAAGACCGAAGTGGCGGTGGCCTTGTCGGCCAGGTAGCCGGTGCGGGCCAGCCGCTCGATCACATCGTCGACCGACGAGAAGATCGGCTCCTGGTTGGGTGCGGTGGTGACCACTGGCCCCTGTCCCTTCTTTGTGGGGGTCCGGGGTTACACCCCGGACCCCATCTCTACCGGCGAAGCCGGGGTCTTGCTAGACGGGGCGAATCTGCCCGTCGCCCAACACGATCCACTTGGTGGAGGTCAGCTCGGGCAGGCCCATGGGTCCGCGGGCGTGCAGCTTCTGCGTCGAAATGCCGATCTCCGCACCGAATCCGAACTGCTCGCCATCGGTGAAGGCGGTGGAGGCGTTGACCATGACCGCGGCGGCGTCGACACGAGAAGTGAACTCGCGGGCGGCCTTCAGGTCGGCGGTCACGATGGCCTCGGTGTGCCCGGTGCCCCACTGGTTGATGTGCTCGACGGCCGCGTCCAGGTCGTCCACGACCTTCAAAGCGATGTCGAGGGAAAGATATTCGTCGGCCCAGTCGGTGTCGGTGGCCGGTACCAGACCCGGCAGATCACCGTGGATGGTGACGCCGTTGTCCTCGAGCGCCTTGATCATGCGCGGCACCGCGTAATCCGCGATGGCCCGGTCGATCAGCACGGTCTCGGCGGTGTTGCACACCGAGGGCCGCCGCGTCTTGGCATTGATCAGGATGGACTCGGCCATATCCAGATCCGCGTCCTTGTGGACGAACACGTGGCAGTTGCCGGTGCCGGTCTCGATGGTCGGCACCAGCGCGTCCCGCACGACCGCGTTGATCAGACCTGCGCCGCCGCGCGGAATCACCACGTCCACCAGGCCGCGCGCCTGGATCAGATGGGTCACGCTGGAACGGTCCTCGGCGGGCAGCAGCTGGACCGCGTCCGCCGGAATCCCCTGCGTCTCGAGCGCTTCCCGCAGCACCTGCACCAGCGCCGCGTTGGACCGCGCCGCCGAGGACGAACCCCGCAGCAGCGCGGCATTACCCGACTTGAGCGCGAGGCCGAACGCGTCCACGGTGACGTTCGGCCGCGCCTCGTACACCATGCCCACGACCCCGAGCGGCACCCGCACCTGCCGGATCTCGAGCCCGTTCGGCAGCGTCGAACCGCGCACCACGTCGCCGACCGGATCCGGCAGCCCGGCCACCTGCCGCAGCCCCGAGGCGATGCCGTCGATGCGGGCCTCGGTCAGCCGCAGCCGGTCCAGCTGCGCGTCGGCGGTGCCGCCGGCTTTGGCGATCTCGATGTCCTCGGCATTGGCGGCGAGCACCGCGTCCTTGGCGGCGAGCAGCGCGTCGGCCGCGGCGTGCAGCGCGGTGTCCTTCTGTGCGGTGGTGAGCCGGGCCAGCGTCCGCGACGCCACCCGAGCCCGGCGCGCCGCGTCGTGCACCGCCTCGCGGGTGGCGTCGGGCTCGGTGGTCGTGGGAGCAGTCATGGGAACAGATTACTGATTACAATCCGCTGCCGGTCGGGGGCAGGTTGTTGTTGTCGTCGTGGTCCTCGTGGTGGTCCTCCCACCAGTCGCGGCAGCCCTCGCGCCACCACTCGTGCTGGACGTGGCAGTGCCACCAGTGCCAGTCGTCGGCGTCGACGAACCGGGCCTGCGGGACGCTCACGGCCGGGTCGGAGGTCACGGGGTCGGCCGACGCCAGGCCCGCCGTGGCCAGGGGCGCGGTCAGCACCGCGAAGGCCAGCAGCCCGCGGGTGGCGGTGCGTCGAATTGCGGTCGTACTCATGCCTATATCACCTTCATCTAGGGGAATCGCTCCGAAAGCGGTGGAGCGCGAACATGATTCAAGTCCGGCGGACCCCCGATACCCAGCGTTGCGGGTCCTTCTTCAGGACACCTTCAGATCCCGTCCCCGCCGCCCGGATCTTGCTACCGTGAGCCAATGACCGCGAGCATCCGGTTGTCCTCGGGCACCGGCCGATGGGTTCTCCTCGCGACCGTCCTCGGTTCGGGGATGGCCATGCTGGACGCCACCGTCGTGAATGTGGCGCTGCCACGGATCGGTGACGAATTCGGCGCGTCCATGGCCGATCTGCAGTGGACGGTGAACGCGTACACGCTGACCCTGGCGGGATTGATCCTGCTGGGAGGCTCACTGGGCGACCGGTACGGGCGGCGCAAGGTGTTCCTCATCGGGGTGGTGTGGTTCGCCGTCGCCTCGGCCCTGTGCGGTGCGGCGCAGGACGTTTCGATGCTGATCGCGGCGCGGGCGCTGCAGGGTGTGGGCGGTGCGCTGCTGACGCCCGGCTCGCTGGCCATCATCCAGGCCTCGTTCCGGCCCGACGAGCGGGCGCGGGCGGTCGGCGCGTGGTCCGGTCTGGGCGGTGTGGCCGGTGCCATCGGCCCGTTCCTGGGCGGCTGGCTGGTCGAGGCGGCGGGGTGGCGGTGGGTGTTCCTGCTCAATATTCCGCTGGCCGCGGTGGTGGTCGCGGTGACGGCCCGGCATGTGCCCGAGACCCGCGACGAGTCCTCGCACGGGAAGTTCGACGTGCTGGGCGCGGCGCTGGCGGCGCTGTGCCTGGCCGGGATCACCTACGCGCTGACCATGGCTCCCGAGCGCGACGCGAATCGGATCCTGGTGTGGGGCAGCGCGATCCTGGGTGTCGCCGCGGCGGCGGGCTTCGTGCTGGTGGAGCGGCGACGCTCGCGCGACGGCGAGGATCCCGCGGCCATGCTGCCCGTGGACGTGTTCGCCTCCAAGCAGTTCAGCGCCATCAATGTGGTCACCTTCGTCATGTACGGCGCGATGAGCGTGGTCTTCTTCCTGCTGGTGCTGACCCTGCAGGTGGTGGCGGGGTTCAATCCGATCGCCGCGGGCACCGCGATGCTGCCGGTGACGGTGTTGATGCTGCTGTTCTCGGCCCGCTCCGGAGCCCTGGCCCAGCGCATCGGCCCGCGCTGGCCCATCACCATCGGTGTGCTGCTGGCCGCGGTGGGCATGCTGCTCATGACCCGCATCGGCATCCACACCTCCTACCTGCGCGATGTCCTGCCCGCCGCACTGGTTTTCGGCCTCGGCCTGGTCCTCGCGGTGGCCCCGCTCACGGCCACGGTGCTGGCGACCGCCGACGAGCGCCACGCGGGCGTGGCCAGCGGGGTCAACAATGCCGTCGCCCGCGCCGCGGGCCTGCTCGCGGTGGCCGCCATCCCGCCCCTGGCCGGTCTCACCGGCTCGGCCTACACCGACCCGTCGGCCTTCGACAACGGCTTCCGGCTCGCGATCTTCACCTCGGTGGCCCTCATGATCGCGGCCGCCGCCCTGGCCTTCTTCACCGTCCGCGACGACGCCCTGCGCACCGCCCCGCCCGAGTGCGCCCCCGAATGCACCACCTTCTCGGCCGTCGCCAGCCCACCGCTGGAACCCGACCACAGCGCGCAGCCGCGGTCCTAGGCGACGGCGCCGGGAGTGTTGCTGCCCGAACCGGACTAGGGTCGCGGGCATGGCGCGGATCGTGGTGGTGGGCAGCATCAATATGGATCTGGTGACGACGGTCGGGCGGCGGCCCGAACCCGGGGAGACGGTGTCCGGGGACGGGTTCGCGCTGGTGCCCGGCGGGAAAGGCTCGAATCAGGCGATCGCCGCACGGCGGGCGGGGGGCGAGGTCGAGTTCGTCGGCGCGGTCGGGGACGACGTCTTCGCCACGGCATTGCGGGATGTGCTGGGCCGGGCGGGAGTTGGGGTTTCGCGGTTGCGGACCGTGCCGGGGCCGAGCGGGATCGCGACGATCGTGGTCGACGGCGGCGGCGAGAACACGATCATCGTGGTGGCCGGGTCCAACGGCCGGATGACGGAATTGACCGCCGCCGATCTGGATACGATCGCCGCGGCCGATGTACTCATGTGCCAGTTGGAGATTCCGGTGCCGACGGTGCTGGCGGCGGCCCGCCACGCCCGGGCGAACGGGGCGACGGTGCTGCTGAATCCTTCTCCGGTGCAGGAGCTTCCGGCCGAGCTCTGGGCGGAGGTCGGGGTGGCCGTGGTCAACGAGGGCGAAGCCGCGCACCTGGCCGCGGCGCTGGCCGCCGTCCCCCATGTGATCACCACCCTCGGCGCGGCCGGGGCGTCCTATCGCGGCCCGGACGGTCACGTGGTCTCGCACCCGGGCGTCCCGGTCCGGGTCGTCGACACCACCGGCGCGGGCGACACCTTCACCGGCACGCTCGCCGCGCACTGGCACGAAGGCCCCGAGACCGCACTCGCCTGGGCGTGCACCGCGGGCGCGCTGGCCACCACGAAACTGGGTGCCAGCGCCTCGATTCCGGATTTCGACGAGATCCGCGCCGCCCTCGCCGGCACCGGAGTGCGCTAGCCGAGGCGTGATGGTGGGTGGCAGGTTCCAGGAAAGGTGCGCGATGTCGCTGCGACACGGGCTGCTGGGGTTGCCGGCGGAGGGACCCGCCAGCGGATACGACCTGGCGCAGCGGTTCCAGGAGGCGCGCGCGGTCGAGGCGCGCCGACCCAAGACCCACTACGTGGCGGGAACCGATGCCCGGCTGGCGGTCTGGCTCTCGCGCATCCCGGACCGGCTGCGCGACCGCCTGTTCCGACGAGCTCTCGGCCTATCGGCCATCGAATCGGTCGTTCCGGTGTAGCCGGGAATAATTCCGTTAAGCGATGCCGCTCAGTGAGCTGGACGCACCGTCCAGTACGAATCAGGAGAGGGCCACATGGATCTGGGACTCAGTGGGCGGACCGCACTCGTGACGGGAGCATCGGCGGGCATCGGCGCGGAGATCGCGCGGGTGCTCGCCGGGGAGGGCTGCCACGTGCATCTGGCCGCGCGCAGCAAGGACCGGTTGGAGGAGCTCGCCGAGCGGTTGCGCGGCGAGTACGGCGTGGACGTGCACACCCACGCGGTGGACCTGCGCTCGTCCGGCGATATCGAGCGGCTGCTGGAATCCGTTGGGACGCCGGACATCCTGGTCAACAATGCCGGTGACATTCCGGGCGGAACGCTGGAGTCCGTCGACGCGCGGACCTGGCGGCACGCCTGGGACCTCAAGGTGTTCGGCTACATCGACCTGAGCCGCTCGGTCTACGCGCGCATGAAGGAACAGTCGCGCGGGGTGATCGTGAACGTGATCGGCATGGCGGGCGAACGCCCGGACTTCGAGTACATCGCGGGCAGCACCGGCAATGCCGCGCTCATGGCGTTCACCCGGGCGCTGGGCAGCCGCAGCTGGCGCGACGGCATCCGGGTGGTGGGCATCAATCCGGGCCCGGTGGCCACCGCGCGGATCACCGAGCTGATCGAGACCAATTCCCGCTTCGCCGAGATGGCCGCGGACTTCCCGTTCGGCCGCCCGGCCCAGCCCCGCGAAATCGCCGATATGGCAGCATTTCTCGCCTCGGACCGGTCCGGGTACACCACCGGCACGGTGGTGACCATCGACGGCGGGCTCAGCCTGATCTGACGCCTCAGACGGCCGGGGCCCGCTTGCCCGTGTACAGGGCGACCAGATCGGCCATCTGTTTCCCGGCGCGTTCCAGGGGCGCGGTCGACCGGGTCGCCAGCGACATGACGACCGCGCCTTCGACGGCCGCCACGATGGTGGTGGCCAGGGTGCGCGCGGTCTCGGGCGCCACCTGCTCGGCCTCGAGCCGTTCGGCCAGGACGCCCTCCCACTCGGTGAAGGTCTCCCCCGCCACGTCGGCGGCCTCCGGCGACTCCGAGCGGCCGAGGGCGGCGGCCACGATCGGGCAGCCCGCGGTGAAGTCGGTGGATACCAGGGTGGTGCGCCACATGTCGGGGAAGGCCGCGATGGCGCTGGCGAGGTCGGTGCTCGCGAGGACGGTCCGCATGAGTGCGCTCGACGCCTGCCCGGCGGTCCGGGTGGCCTCGGCGACCAGCTCGGATTTGCCGCCGGGGAAGTTCAGGTAGACGGACCGGCGCGAGATGCCGCTGTGGTCGAGCAGCTGGGCGATGCCGGTCCCGGCGATGCCATTGCAGCGCATCAGGGCGATGGCGCTGTCGATGAGGCGGTCGCGGGCACCCATGGCGGTTTCCTCCTTGCTGTATACCGATCGGTGTAATACCGTTTGGATATACCGATTGGTCTACCCAGTGTAGTCCGCCGCTCGACCCTTCGACGACACTGTGCGAAAAGAAATGAGACGGGACCCAGCATGCCGACACTGCACGATCCCCTCCCGCTGGCCAGCGGCCAGGCGCTGCCCAACCGCATCATGAAATCGGCCCTCAGCGAAGGGCTGGCGAATGCCGAGAACGCCCCCGACGCGCGACTGGAACGACTCTACGACCGGTGGAGCCGGGGCGGCTACGGGCTCATCGTCACCGGCAATGTCATGGTCGACCGTCGCCATTGCGGCGAGCCGGGCAATGTCGCCATCGAGGACGAGCGGCATCTGGCAGCGCTGACGCGCTGGGCCAAGGTCGCCAAGGACGGCGGCAGCAAGGTCTGGGTGCAGCTGAATCATCCGGGGCGGCAGGCCAATCCGATCGTCACCCGCACCCGCGCGGTCGCCCCGTCCGCCATCGCCATGGGCATTCCCGGCGTCCCCGCGCCGCGCGCGCTCACCGAGGACGAGATCGGCGACATCATCGCCCGCTTCGGACGGGCCGCCCGGGTCGCCGAGGCCGCCGGATTCGACGGCGTGCAGATCCACGGCGCGCACGGCTATCTGGTCTCGCAGTTCCTGTCCCCGCTGTCGAATCACCGCACCGACGCCTGGGGCGGCGACGCCGAGCGACGGCGGCGTTTCGTGATCGAGGTGGCGCGCAGCATTCGCGCCGCGGTCAGCCCGGGCTTCGGCGTGGGCATCAAGCTCAACTCCGCCGATTTCCAGCGCGGCGGCTTCACCGAGGACGAGTCGCGCGCGGTCATCGAGGAGCTGTCCGGCGAGCATCTCGACCTGTTCGAGATCAGCGGCGGCAGTTACGAATCCCCCGCCATGATGGGCCGTCCTCGCACGGCTTCGGCCAGCACTCGCGCCCGCGAGGCGTACTTCCTGGACTACGCCGCCACCGCCCGCAAGGCAGCCGGTTCGGTACCGATCGCGGTGACCGGCGGTTTCCGTTCCTTCGCCGCCATGTCCGAGGCGCTCGCCGACGGCATCTGCGATGTGATCGGCCTGGGCCGCCCCACCGCCGTGATCCCCAGCGCCGCAGCCGATCTGCTCTCCGGTCGCACCGCCGTCCTGCGGACTCCGCACATTTCGCTCGACCTGCCGCCGCGCCTGGCCGCCAATGGCAGCCTCAAGTCGTTCGACGGCGCTCTGGACCTGCAGTGGCACACCGACCAGCTGCACCTGCTCGGTGCGGGCAAGGACCCCGACCCCGATCGCTCCCCCTGGCTCACCGCGGCGACCATGCTGCGCCGCAACGGATTCGACGCCTTCCGCAGCAAGCGCTCCGCCGCACCGCGGACGGCCGCCGACCGCGCCGCCCGCAAGTTCCGCGCCGAGCGCGCGGTGGGCCGCTATGTCATGAACCCGACCGTCCGCGCCCTCGACAGGATCGGCATCCGCACCGCCTTCGCCACCGAGATCGAGACCATCGGCCGCAAGTCCGGTCAGCCGCGCCGGGTCCCGGTGTCGGTGCTGTTCGACGACGAGGGCGCCTGGGCCATCTGCCAGCACGGGCTGCGCTCGGGCTGGGGTCTGAACCTGTCCGCCAACCCGGATATCCGCGTCCGCCAGGGTGATACGTGGCGCACCGGCACCGCCGTCCTGCTCCCCGACGACGATGTGGTGGCGCGCGCCAGGTCCTTCGCGCCCCATCCGGCCCTGGCCCCGTTCAGTCGCGGCGTCTTCGCGGCCCTGCAGAGCGATCCGGTCACCGTGCGCATCACCTTCACGGATCGATAGACGCAAACCACGACCTCGATCGAGATATCCGCGTCAGCTCGAGACGCGGATATCCCGGTCACGCAACTCGGGCAATACCCGGGCCACGGTCGCGAAATCCGCGTCAGCGTGCAAAACGGTCAATCCGTGGTGCACCGCTGTCGCACAGACGACGAGGTCCACGACCCCGGCCGAACGATGCTGACCACGCTGCGTCAACTTGTACTGCGCGGTGTCGACCCAACGCCAGACGGACTTCGGCACAGCCGCCAGACCACACACCGCGTCCAAGTCAGCCGCAATCTCGTCACGGTCGGCCGGACCCGTAGCCGAGAACAGAAATTCGGCCCGAGTCGCCTCGCACATCGATAGGGCCGCCGCGTCGATTTCCGGCTGCCAGGTCGAGAAGATGTCCTTATCCCGAAACAGACGCCAGAGGGCGGACGTATCGATGAGGTATCCGATCACTCGCCGAATACCTCCCTGCGGGCGGCCTTCTCCGCTTCGTAGGCCGCAGCAGCTCGATCGAATTCGCCACGCTGCCCTCGTTCGAACAACCGCTGAGCGGCTTCGACTCGCCGTACCCTGCTGATGTAGTCGCGTAGCGCCTGGTTGACCGTGTCCTTCTTGGTCTTGGTACCCATCAGGCGCATCGCCTCGACCAGCGCATCATCATCCAAATCGATCTGAGTGACCGTCATCGGAATCTCCTCAATGTTGGTGATGTATGAGATCAGCATACATTCTGATGATTCCTGCTCGGAAGGTCGACGGACACGGTGAGATGACGCCGTCGACGCCGCCCTCTGGCAGCGCGACGACGCCCTGCACCCGATCGACTTCTGCCGATTGGTGCGCGCTCACAACTCCGGACGGACCAGGATCTGAATGTGATCGTCGGGGTTGCGCAGTGATTCGATGGCGTCCGCGACGCCGTCGAAGCCGACCTGGTCGGTGATCAGCGAGGCGGCGTCCAGGGTGCCCTCGGCGATGCGGTGCAACGTCTTCGCGTATTCCTCGTGCGGGTAGACCATGCACATCTGGAGGGAGATGTCCTTGTAGATGCCGACGATCGGGCGGATGACGTCATCGGTCATGACCGCGCCGATCTGCAGGATGGCGGTCTCGCGGGGCACCTTGTACATGAGGTCGTTGAGCAGGCCGGGGACCGAGGCGCACACCCAGACGTGCAGCTTCTGGCCGGGCGCGGCGAGTTCCCGCCACACCTCGACCGGGTCCTCGGCCGCGGGGTCCACCACCCGGTGCGCACCCATGCGCAGGGCGGCCTCGCGCCGCAGCTCGGACGGATCCGACGCCACGATGGGCGCGACTCCTCGCTCGGCCAGCGCCGCCACCGCACCCAGACCGACAGGGCCGCAACCGATCACGATGCCGGTGCCCTCGGGGCCGATACCGGTGCGGGCCACGTTGCCGAAGCCGACAGCCAGGGGCTCGGTCATGGCCGCCACATGCGGGGGCACCTGCTCCGGGATGGGCTCCAGGGCCATGGCCTGCAACACCATGCGCTCGCCGTAGCCGCCGGGGAACTCGTTGGAGTACCCGACGCCGTGAATCCCGCCCGCGGGATCCAGCGCCCACGGCAGCGCGACGACGTTCTGTCCCTCGGTAAATGGCGTGTCCGGTCCCGCGCCGATGACGCGTGCCGCCAGTTCGTGCCCCATCACGAGATCCCGGTGCGGGTCGAACAGGAAGGTCGGCACCCCGCTGTCGCGCGAAGCCTGCAGGAACTCGTCGGTGTGCTCGAGGGCCTGCTTGTCGGATCCGCAGATCCCGCAGGCGATGGTCTCGACCAGCACCTGCCCGGGACCCGGTACCGGCTCGGGGACTTCGTCCACCACGAGCTTCCGATTGCGCATGACCACAGCGCGCATGTCACTGTCCTTCCGTAGTTGGCGCTCCGAACACCGCGCGTCCCGGTGGGCTCTGTGGGGCCGCGCGGTCAGACGGGTGCTACCTCAGCCGCGGGCCCACTCGTGGCCCCAGTAGCTGTCGGCGGTCATCTCCTCGGCCACGTAGTCGTCGCCGACCAGCATGCCCTCGCAACCGAATTCGAGATCCCAGTTGCCCGGCGTGCGGACGTAGAAGGAGATCATCTTGTCGTTGGTGTGGCGGCCCAGCGTGGAGGACAGGTGATAGCCCGCCTTGTTCACGCGGTCCAGCGCGCGGCCGACGTCGTCGAGCGAGTCGACCTCGACCATGACGTGCACGATGCCCGGCCCGTCCGGCCGCGAACCCGGAATCAGCGCCAGGCTGTGGTGGCGCGGGTTCACGCCCATGAAGCGGATCCAGATCGGATGCTCGGGCGGGCCCACCCGGAACGAGCCGCGCGCGGCGAAGCCCAGCACCTCGGTGTAGAACCGCCGGGCCTCCTCGATGTCGCGCACCGGCAGCACCACGTGCCCGAGCCCGAGATCGCCGGTGACGAAACGGTTTCCGAATTTGCCGACCACCGGCGAGTGGTCCAGCAGCGGGCCGTGGAAGACCTCGATGGTGAATCCGGACGGGTCGACGAAGGCGATGGCCTCCTCGACGTGCCGGTTGACGGCCTCGGCCACCGACAGCGTGGTGACCGCGACGCCGGCCTTCTCCAAGGTCTCGCGCACCAGCTCCAGCGAGCGGCGGTCGGCGACCTGCCAGCCGACGGCGATCACCGCGTCGCGCTCGCCGGGCACCAGTTCGAGGCGGTAGGTGTGCTCGTCGACGCGCAGGTAGACGGAGTCGGGGTTGGGCCCGGTGCCCTCGGCGAAACCGATGGTGTCGAAGGCGAACTTGCGCCAGGCGTCCACATCGGCGATGTGAGCGCGTACGTAGCCCAGCGAGGCGAACGCGGCCATTGTCATACTCCTCGGATTGTCGGGTGGTCAGTCGTAGGTGACGGAGACGTCGTCGGTGACCGGAATCGCCTGGCAGGCCAGCACGTAGCCGTCGGCGATGTCCTCGGCCTCCAGGATTTCGTTGCGGCGCATGCTCACCTCGCCGGAGACGACCCGGCACACGCAGGCGCTGCACGCGCCCTCCTTGCACGAGTACGGGGCGTCGAGTCCCTTGGCGAGCATGGTGTCGAGCAGGGTCTGCTGCCGCGGCCAGGCCAGCTCGTGGTTCGCGCCGTCCAGCTCGACCCGCGCGGTGGCGGCGTCACCGTCGTCGATCACGACATCGGTTGCGGTGGAATCGCTCTCGAACGGATTGCCCGACAGCGAGACGAACTTCTCGATGTGCACGCGCTTGCGGTCCGCGCCGAGCTCGGCCATGGCCGCCGCGACCGCGTCCATGAACGGGCCGGGACCGCAGACGAAGACCTCCCGGCCCGCCCACGGACGGGCCAGCGCGGCCAGACCGGCCACGCTGGGCAGCCCCTGAACCGACTGCAGCCAATGCAGCACCAGCAGTCGATCCGGGTGCGCGGCGGCCAGTTCCGCGAGCTCCTGGGCGAAGATAACCGAATTCTCGTGCTGATTGGCGTAAATCAGCGTGCAGTGGCCGGAGCCCCGCGCGAGCACGGATTTCAGGATGGACAGTACGGGCGTGACACCGCTGCCGGCGGCGAACAGCAGCAGATCGGTGTCCAGCGACTCCGGGGTGAAGATCCCGGCGGGCGGCAGCACGTCGAGAGTGAGGCCCTCGGCGGCGTTGTCGCACAGCCAGTTCGAGCCGTAGCCGTCGACGGTCCGCTTGACGGTGACCTTGAGCGGACCGCCCTCGTGCGGGGCGCTCGACAGGGAATAGCAGCGGCTGACCGATCCGGTCAGGTCGCTCGGAATCCGCAGGGTCAGGAACTGTCCCGGACGATAGGTGAACCGCTCGGCGTGCGCGGGCTCGGGAACGAGTTCGAGCGACACCGCGTCCGCGGTCTCCCGCATCACGCGCACGATCCGCGCGCTCGCGACATCCCCGGCCTGCGCCGACGCGGCTTCCGCCTCCGGGACGGCCGTGCCGGGCTCCATGTCCGTCACCGTCATTGCTCCACCAGTTCCATTCCCGTCCTTGCTGTTTGCCTGCGGCCCGCACCTCAGATCTGTGACGCGCGACACACCCGTCCGGGGCGGGCCGCCCGTTTCGCTCGCGGGCGAGCCGGGTATCCGACCCTCAGGGCCGACCGCCGACGACGCCGGGCGGCCTCCCCGGGGACCGCTCCGCCGCATCGATCGAACGCCCCGATGCCCGGCGGCAGCCCCGCCCTAGGCCAGGGTTCGGCCGCGGGTGCGCACGTCCACGTCACGCGTGCTGACGTTCACCGCGCCCGCGGCCACGGCCTCGTCGATGCTGGCGCGCAATGCCTTACAGGTGTGCGACCGCAGACCGTTTCCCGCGAGCTCGGTGCAGTCCGCCATGGCGGTCTTGTTCCACTGCACGCTGGTGTGCTGGTCGCTGTACTTCTCCACCAGCACGCATGTCCCGCAGGACCGGCACGAAACCTTGTCCATCCCGATGCCTCTCAGGCGTTCGCGTCCGCGTGGGACACGCTATCGGCGGAGGCACGCTTGGCGATGTTCTCCGCGACCTCGGCCTCCCAGGCGGTGACCGCGCGGGTGGTGTCCACCTCGTACTCGAAGCGGTCGGTCATCTCCTCGGCGATGTCGGCGACATCCACGTAGAACTGCTCGTACCAGCGACGCAGCTGGTAGACCGGCCCGTCCTCCTCGCACAGCAGCGGATTGTTGATGCGCGACTTGCGCTTCCAGATGGCCGCGTCCTGCTCGAAGCCCTTGCCCAGGCCGCCCACGAACTTCTCGGCGATCTCCCGCGCCTGCTCGGGGGTCACGCCCGCGGGCTTCTTGGCGATCGCGCCGTACATGAGCACGAACCGGTTCTCGTCGATCGGGTAGTGGCAGTTGATCAGATAGCCCTCGACGACCAGGCCGTTCGGGCTCTCGCTCTTCAGGTAGTCGATCATGTAGGAGGGCCCGTAGTAGGACGCCTCCGACTGCAGCACGTTCTTGCCGCCCAGCGCCTTGGCGGTCTCGCCCATCATGTCTTCGCGCGACACCGAGGTCATGAACTGGCTGGCGGTGTGGCCCTCGAAGACGTTCTTGAAGAAGGTCGGGAAGCCGTAGTGCACATAGAAGAAGTGCGCCATGTCCACCACGTTGTCGACCACCTCGCGGCAGTTGGCGTCGACGATCATGGAGTTCCAGGTCCAGTCGGTCCACTCGTCGTCGAAGGCGGCGTCGATGCGCGGGATGGCCAGTTCGGCCGGGGGCTGCTTGCCCTCGGGGTCGTTCCAGACGAAGAGCATCTTGTTCTCGACCATGGTCGGCCACGCCTTGGTGCGGGCCAGCGGGGGCACGCGGCGCGCGTAGGGGATGCCGGTGCACCTGCCCTTGCCGTTCCAGCGCCAGTCGTGGAACGGGCAGGCGATGGAGTCGCCCTTGACGGTGCCGTCGGCGAGATTGCCGCCCATGTGGGGGCAGTAGGCGTTGAGCACGTTGAGGGTGCCGTCCTCGGCCGCGAACACCACGATCTCGGTGCCGAAAGCCTTGACGGTGTGCGGCTTTCCGTCGCGGAAGGAGTCGGCCAGTCCCAGGCAGTGCCAGCCGCGCGCGAATCGAGCCGGGGGCTTGCCCGAGTCGATGACGCGAACTTCACTCTCTGCGGTGGTCATGTGAATTCCTCTCCCTTGCCTTGCTTCGATGGTTGCGGCCGATGTGACGGCGACGACAGCGCAGTCTCACTGGCCGGGCGGCGTCTACTGGTCTGCGAGACGGTTGAACGCCGCGCGGTAGAAGACCAGCGGCCGCGCCTCGGAGTGCTCGTTCAGGCTGGTGACGCGGCCGATGACGATGGTGTGGTCCCCGCCGTCCACCTCGTCGTGCAGGGCGCAGTCGATCGAAGCCATGGCCCCGGCGAGCAACGGTGAGCCGTTCTCCGAGGCGGCCCACTCGACGCCGGTGAACTTGTCCGCGCCCGGGCGTCCGAGCCGACGGCAGATCTCGGCCTGATCGTCGGCCAGGATGTTCACGCAGAACCGGCCCGCCGCACGGATTCTCGGCCAGGTGCTCGAGGTCCGCGCCGGGAAGAAACTCACCAGCGGCGGGTCGATGGACAGCGAGGCGAACGACTGGCACGCGAAGCCGATGGGCTCGCCCTCGTCAAGGGCGGTGATCACGGTGACGCCGGAGGCGAAGCGCCCCAGAACGGTCTTGAAAGCCGATGCGTCGATGGCCGGAGCCTGGTCCAGGACCGGGTCCACGGGCCCTCCTTATTTCGATCCGAAATATAGCTAGAAGTCATGACAGCAGGTCGCGACAAGGAGGCGTCAACTACGTGGTTCGGTGATCGGGACACGTATGCGTAGGTTTTACGTAGTTCTCCCGATTCCGCAGGTTGTGGCGCAGGGCACTGTGATGGGTAGCACAAGCTCCGAACTAGGTACATGCCTAATCGGAATAGTCCTAGACTGGATATGAACCAACGGAGGTACATATGTCCGTCACCATGCTGCCCCCGGCGGAGACTCGACACACCCACAAGCCCATGCGCGCCAAGGAAACTCACACCAGCGCCGAGGTCCCCGTCTCGATGATCGAGCGAATGACCTTGATCCTGGACGCGTTCGACGCGTCCACCCCCACCCTCACGCTGCTCGGACTGGTCGAGCGCACCGGGCTGCCGCGGTCCACCGTGCACCGGATCCTGGACCAGATGATCAAGCTGCGCTGGCTGGCCCACACCTCCGGCGGCTACCGCCTGGGCATGCGCGCCCTCGAGCTCGGCGGACTCACCGCCGACCACAACGAGATTCGCGACGCCGTCTCCCCGCTGCTGCACGAGCTGAGCCAGCGCACCGGCATGGTCGGACATCTGGCGGTCCTCGACGGCCGCGACGTGGTCTACCTGGACAAGGCCGGTGGCCGCTTCGCCGCCAGCCTGCCCACCCGCCTGGGCGGCCGGATGCCCGCGCACGCAACCGCTCTCGGCAAGGCCATGCTCGCCTGCCTGGAGCCGAACATCGCCGAGGCCGCGCTGCGCACCCGCCTGCCGCGCCTGACCCCGCGCACCATCTGCGAGCCCGAGGCGCTGACCCGGGAGCTGGCCCAGATCCGCCTGCGCCAGGGCGTGGCCATCGACCGCGAGGAGGCCGTGGCCGGAATCGCCTGCGTCGCAGCGCCGCTGCGAGGGCGTGGCACCGCGCCGGCCGCGCTGTCGCTGTCCGGCCGCGCCGACGGCATGAGCTACGACCGGCTGGCCCGCGTCGTGCTCGAGGTCGCGCACGAGGCCGGCCGCACCCTGTTCCCGCGTCGCGCCCACTGGCGCTGAACGGAGTCCGGCGATGCGGGGGCGATACAGTTCGATGATGACCGATGGCGTGCCCGCCGATGCGGCGCAGGCGGTTCCGGAACTGCCCACGACGGCGTGGGCGGTCCTCGGAATGCTCTCGCACGCCGAGGAACTCTCCGGATACGACCTGAAGAAATGGGCGGACTGGAGTCTGCAGTTCTTCTATTGGAGTCCTTCGTTCAGCCAGATCTACGCCGAACTCAAACGTTTGGAAAAGCACGGATACGCGACGTCGCGGACCGTCGTCTCCGAGGACGGCATGCGCGGCAAACGCATGTACGCCATTACCGAGAGCGGACGGGAAGCGGCCGCGCACTGGGTCAACCACTCCCCCGTCGAAGCCCCGGTGCTCAAACACAGTGTGATGCTGCGGGCCTGGCTGGGGCATCTCGCCGAACCCGAGCGCATGCGCGAAATCCTCACCCAGCACATCGAATACACCGAAACCATGCGCCGCCGCGCCGAAGCCGACGCCGCGGGCGCGGAGGTGAATCCGGACTGGGCCTATCCGAGCGCGGTATTGCGCTGGTGCGTCAAGCATTACGAGGCGGAAAAGGAATTCGCGGAAGACCTGCTCGCGGATATGGACAAATTGGCGAGACAGCGTAGCCGCCGCAAGCCTGTGAAGAAGCAGAATTCCAGCGATTCCCACTGAACGGACTTGCTCATAGTCGACGGTGATCGGTCGTGACACGGTTCACACCATCGTGTTACTACCCACCCTGGAGGACGCAGTATGTCCACCTCCGTCGACACCGCGGTACCCCCCGCCGCGCCTGACGAAAGCGGCCGCCTCGACGGCGCGTCGAATCTGAGGATCTGGTCGGTCCTCGCGGTCATCGTGCTGTTCACCGAGGTCTCCCCGATGCAGTACGTGATGGTCGCGTCGGCACTGCGACAGATCGCGCCCACGTTCCCCGATCAGGGCGCGAACATCAACTGGGCCATCATCGTCTTCGGCATTTTCGGTGCCGCCGTGTCCCCGCTGATCGGCAAGCTCAGCGACATCTGGGGCAAGAAGAAGATGTTCCTGGTCTGCGGCGTGCTCTTCCTCATCGGCACGGCCCTGTGCGCCGTCACCAGCAATTGGGCGGTGTTCCTGGTGGGCCGCGCGCTCGAGGCGACGGCCATCGCGACCACCGTGGTCTCCTACGGTCTGATCCGAGACCTGATGCCGCGCAGGATGGTTCCCATCGGCCTGGGCATCGCCTCCACGGGTCTGGGCGTCTCCGCCCTCGCCGGTCCGCTGATCGGCGGGTACATCACCGATCACTACAGCTGGCGCGGCCTGTTCTGGTTCCTGTTCATCTTCACCGTGATCATGATTCCGCTGCTGATCATCGTGGTGCCGGAATCCAAGCTGCGCACGCCGCAGCGGCTCGATCTCATCGGCGCGCTGCTGCTCGGCGCGGGTGCGACGCTGACGCTGCTCTACCTGGACAAGGGCCAGGACTGGGGCTGGACCAAGCCGTCCACACTGGCGTGGCTGATCGGCGGTCTGGTGCTGCTCGCGCTGTTCCCGATCGTGGAAACGCGTGCGAAGCAACCGATCATGGATATGAAGCTGCTGTTCAATCCGCGCGTGAGCGTGGTGCTGTTCATCGGTCTGCTGGCCTCGTTCATGATCGGCTACCAGTCCTACGCGACCGGGTACATGACGCAGTCGCCGCCGTCCGCGGAGGTCATCTCGCAGGTGAAGGCCGGGACATGGGAGCAGGTGAAAGCGGGTGCGCTGCAACAGGCTCAGGCGCAGGCGCTGACCCAGGCGCGGGCTCAGGGGCTCGCACAGGCCGAGGCGCAGGCCAAGGCCGCGATGCCGCCCGGCGTGGACCTGCCGCCGCAGGTGGTCCAGCAGCTGACCGACACGGTGAACGCGCAGGTGACCCCGGAGATGGTGAACGCGCAGGTGCCGCCCGAAGCCGTGTACTCACACCTGCCGCCGGACATGGTCAAGGTGGATCTGAAGCCGGGCTACACCTACGGTGACAACTTCTCGCTGCTGAAGTTCGCGACACACGTGACGCTGGCACAGTCGTTGATCGCCATGCTGTTCGGCTTCCTCGGCGGCCTGTGGATCCGGCGCTCGGGCGCGCGGTGGCCGCTGATCACGGCGCTGGTCATCTTCGTCGGCAGCGGTCTGGCCTATGCGGCGCTCTCGCACGGCTGGCAGACGCAGGCGCTGATCAGCGCGGTGTACGGCATCGCGTTCGCGCTGTATTACGCCTCGACGCCGAACCTCATCGTGGAAGGCGTTCCGGCGCAACAGCAGGGCATCAGCGCGGGCATGCTGGGCGTCATGCAGGCCATGGGCGCGGGCATCGGGCTCGCGGTGGCGACGGCGTTCCTGACGGCCAATCCGGTGAAGGCGGTGGTGTCGGTGGCGGGCGCGCCGCCGGTCACCAAGGACATTCCGCTGGTGTACGCCGACAAGGGATATGAGATCAGCTTCTACTTCGTGGCGATCTCCGCGGCGGTGGCGCTGATCGGCGCGCTGATCATGAAGCACGGGCGCACCCCGGCGACCGGCGGCGCCGCGCACTGACAACCGCGCTGACCGTCGAGTGACCCAATGGCCCGGAGGCACACTGCTTCCGGGCCATTGTTCGCGCATTCCTGACCGCTCACTGGGATCTGACCTCGTTGTTCTCCGGTCGGCATATTTCTATTGGAAATAGGCCGCCCGCCCGTGTGGCCGGAGGAGGTGGTCGACGATGACCGGTGAACTCGACTCCATCGCCACGGCGGTGGCCGCCATCGCCCGTGGCGGCATGGCGCTGGTGGTGGACGATGAGGACCGCGAGAACGAAGGCGATCTGATCCTGGCCGCCGAGCAGGCGACCGCGGAGAACATCGCGTTTCTGGTGCGGCACACCAGCGGGGTCATCTGCGTCCCCATGACGGGCGAGGACTGCGACCGGCTGCGGTTGCCGCCGATGGCCGCGGTCAATCAGGACCCGAAGGGCACCGCCTACACCGTCTCCGTGGACGCGGTTTCCGGTGTCAGCACCGGGATTTCGGCCGCCGACCGGGCGCGGACCATGCGAGTGCTGGCCGATCCCCGGACCATGCCGGATCAGCTCTCGCGGCCCGGTCACGTGTTTCCGCTGCGCGCGAATCCCCGCGGTGTGCTCGGGCGTCCGGGGCATACCGAGGCGGCCGTCGATCTCATGCGGCTCGCCGGATTGCGGCCGGTCGGGGTCATCGCCGAGGTGGTCAACGATGACGGGACCATGGCGCGATTGCCGCAGCTGCTGGTCATGGCCCACGAATGGGGCATTCCCATCGTCTCCATCGCCGACCTGATCGAGCACCGGAAACGGTTGGAGCACGGCATCTCTCGCGTGGTCGAGACCCGATTGCCCACCCGCTTCGGCGATTTCCGCGTCTACGGCTACGCCGACGAACACTCGGGCGCGGAGCATCTGGCTCTGGTCCACGGCGATCCTTCCGGTGAAAACGCCTTGGCTCGAGTGCATTCCGAATGCCTCACCGGCGATGCTTTCGGTTCTCTGCGCTGCGATTGCGGCGACCAGCTCGACGCCGCTCTCGAAGCCGTCGCTTCGGCGGGACGCGGTGTCGTGGTGTATCTGCGCGGCCAGGAGGGCCGGGGCATCGGGCTGCTCAACAAGCTGCGCGCCTACGAACTACAGGACGCCGGGGCGGACACCGTCGACGCCAATGTCCGACTGGGCCTGCCCATCGACGCCCGCGACTACGGTGCGGCGGCCCGCATCCTCGGCGATCTCGGCGTGAATTCGGTTCACCTGCTGAGCAACAATCCCGCCAAACAGTCCGGCCTGGAGGCCAACGGCATCACGGTCCACAGCCGGATCCCGCTGCAGACCGAGCCCACCGAGCACAATGTCCACTACCTCAGCACCAAGCGGGACCGGATGAGCCATCAGCTACCGCATTTCGAGGCCGTCGGCTACCGCTGAACCTCCGGCTGCGATGCTGGGAGCCGTGAAGATCGCGGCGGCACAGCTGACCTGCGTCCCCGGTGACGTCACCGCCAACGTGAAGCAGGCGACCGAACTCGCCGACCGGGCCCGGGCGGACGGCGCTGAGCTCGTGGTGTTTCCCGAGCTCACGCTCACCGGATACGAGTTGGATCTGATCGCCGCGAATCCCGGGCTCCTCGTCGACGCGGATGATGCCCGGCTGGATTCGATGCGGAGCACCGGCGTCGCCACCGTGATCAACTGCGCCGCGCCCACCGAACGCGGTCCCGCCATCGCGACCTTTGTGTACTCGGCCGCCGGCGAATTGCTGCACAGCTACTTCAAGCAGCATCTGTTCGAGCACGAGCGGGAGCTGTTCGTGGCGGGCGATCGGGATGGGCGATTCGAGCTGGGCGGGCTTCGATTCTCCCTCGCCACCTGCTACGACAATCATTTTGCGGCGCTTCTCGGGCGAAGCGCCGCCGACGGCTGCGACGTGCACGTGGCCAGTTCGCTGTACGGGACCGGTGGCGGTGTTCACGAACGCGCGACCATCTACCCGGGGATCTCACGCGAATCGAATATGTCCGTGGTGCTGTCGAATCACGTCGGTCCGGCGGGCCCCTGGGTGGGTTGCGGCGGATCTGCCGTCTGGCGGCCCGGCGGCGACCTGCTGGTCGAGGGCGATTCCAGCTCGACCGGCGTGGTCACCGCACAGATCGGATAGGCGGGCGCTCACGGCAGCCAGCCGACCGGCGTCACCTCGCGGATGTGGACGAGGAGATCGAATGCCCGGGCGACATTGTCGATCGCCAAGTACTCCTTGGCATCTCGATCCGGGTCGTAGACTCCGCTGATCGAACGCATCTTGGCCGGGGACGTGATCGGATCGGTGCGCATATCGAGCCACAGCACCGGCCGGCCGCGATCCCCCAAGTCGGCATCGAGGAAATCCGAGGCCGGTGGCGGGACGTCGACCACACCGAGATTCCCGTGGTGGAATCCGATCGCCACCGAGGCGTAGTCACGGCCGAAGTGTTCGCGCAGAACGCTGCCGACGCTGGCGTGAGCGCCCTCGGCCGCGGTCTTCCCGAAGGTGGTCGCCTCGGCGGAAACGTGAGCGATGCCGTCCCAGTACACCGTTCGCCGCCCGGTGCGCTCGTAATGATCGATGATCGACGCCGCCCAGACCTCGGCCTCACCCGCGAAGCTCCCGCGACCCGCGACGCTGTGGTTGTGGAACTCCTCGATCAAAGCCATTCGAGCGCGGATGTTTTCGTCGAGACCGGGGATCGTCGCGAGCAGCGCCGAGGCGTCGTGGGCGTGGTCCTTGAACGGGCGGCCGAGGTGCGTGCCTCGGGCGCGCTGGACGTGTTCGTCGACGGTGTGGGCGGTGCGGATGGGGTCCAGGTGGGCGGCGAGTTCGGCCAGGTGGTCCGGGGCCTGGGCGCGAACGGCATTCAGGATCGCGTCGTAGTCTTCCCGCTTTGCCTGGGTCGGCTTGATGCCGATGACGGTGACCTGGTCGTCGGGGTGGGATTCGTTGAACTCGCGGAGCCAGGCAAGGGTTGCGGCCATTTCCTTTGTGCGCCAGGGCCGCCAGGCGTTGTCCAACGCTTCGGTGGGGGATCCCTTGCCTTCTCGCACGTAGGCGTCGAGGGCTTTGCCGACGTCGGCGCTGTCCTGGACTGCGAGGGTGCGGAAGTTGTGGTGTTCGACCAGGTCGCGGAAGAGGGTGTCGCGGAGGGTGAAGGTTTCGTGGGCGAAACGGGTGGATTCGCCGATGCCGACGATGGTGGCTGCCGAGAGGGTGCTGGTGTTCATGTGGACCACTCTTCAACCTGAACAATGGTTCAGGTCAAGCGGGCGGGCGATTCATTCGCCCGGGAAGTCTTTCGCGGGTTCGGTATCGCTCATATTCTCGTGCCGATAATCTCGGAAACCCTTGCGCCCATGGCACGTCCAGCTGCCATCAATGGCTCGGTCGACCGGAGCGTCCGGCTGAGAATGAAGGCCCCCTCCAGCGCACACAGAATGGCGATCATCAATTCTCGTGCGTCACCGTCGATCAGACCGCGTTGCATGAAATACCGAGTTCCCTCGTCGATCCAGGAGTTCATGACGTCGGCTGCGACCTCGCGGATTTCCGGTGCGCTGTCGGCCACTTCGCCGGCCACCGTGCCGACCGGGCACATGTTCATCCAGCCGTTCTGCTCGATGGTTTCGGCGGCTGCGGCGAAGGCGGCCGGGACCGCTTCGCGGAGGTCGTCGTGGGCGTCCATGAGCAGTGGAAGCAATTGGATGTAGGCCGCGCCCGAGGTGCGGAGGGCCTCGGCGGCGATCGCCGATTTTCCGGCGGGGAAGTGGTGGTACAGCGAACCCATGGGGGCGCCCGAGGCGGCGGTGATCTGTTTGACGGTGATCGCGCTGTAGCCCTGGACGCGCATGAGCTCGGCGACCGCGGTGACCAGGCGGTCCTTGGTGGTGGTTGACAGCTTCTCGCTCACAGATACAGACTAGAGCAAACGCACTAGAGCGTCTGCTCTAGAGGAGGAAACGATCATGCCGACTGTTGAAGTAAGTGCTGGACGGATCCACTACACCGAGCGGGGCGAGGGGCCCGCGGTCGTGCTGTTGCACGGCTTGCTGATGAATCAGACGCAATGGGACGCGGTCATCGACAAGCTGCCCGAGGGGTTCCGGTACATCCGGCCCGAGCTTCCGCTCGGGTCACATCCCGAACCCATGCGCGAGGATGCCGACCTGACCATGCGGGGGCTGAATCAGCTGGTCGCCGATTTCCTGGCGGCCCTGGATCTGGAAGACGTCACGCTCGTGCACACCGACTGGGGCGGCGGGCTGTTCCTCACCGCCTACGGTCTCGACCAACGCGTCGGGCGTTTGATCGTGCTGCCCTGCGAGGCGTTCACCAACTTCCCACCCGGCCTGCCCGGGAAGACCATCACCCTCGTCGCCGCCATTCCCGGCGCGGTCACCTTGGGGCTCAGGCAGTTGCGCATCTCGTGGCTGCGTTCCTCTCCCCTGCTCTTCGGCTGGATGGCGCGCTATCCGCTCAGCGACGAACTCGTGCACGGCTGGACCGAACCGGGCTTGCGGGACAAGCGGATTCAGCGCGACATGCTCTCCTACGCCCGGTCCAAGCGCGTCAAGTCCGAGCTCGTCGCGAATACCGAAGCGCTGCGGAACTTCTCGGGCGACGCCCTGATCCTCTGGTCCTCGGCGGGCAAGGTCATGCCGCGCGAGCACGGGCGGCGGCTGGCCGAGCTGATTCCGAAGGCACGCCTGGTCGAGATCGACGACGCCTATGTGCTGTCGATGATCGATCAGCCCGAGGCCGTCGCCGCCGCCATGTCGGAATTCCTCACCGAGGCTGTCGTCGAATCCGATTGAGGAGCGGTTACCGGTTGGTAGGGTCGGCGGCATCGGCCGGACGAATGCACTGGAGGCGCGATGCCGAGCTTCATGAGTCGGGTGGCGGTGCCCGCCTACCTGCGGATCACCCGCGCCAACCAGCCGTTCCGCACGGCCGAGGGCGCACGGGAACACATCCGGCAGCGCACGATTCGGCCGCAGCCCTTCGGTCCGCCGCGCCTGCTGCGCTCCGATGTCGCGGTGTCGGTCCGGCGCGAAGACGGCTGGCCGGTCTACACCCTCACGCCCCGGTCCGGCCGCGCGCACGGGAATGTCATCTACTGCCACGGCGGCGGCTGGGTCAACGAAGTCGTGCGGCAGCATTGGGAACTGGCCGCCGATATCGCGGCGGGGGCGGGCGCGACGGTCACGGTCCCCATCTATCCCCTGGTCCCGTTCGGCACCGCCGATCAGGTGATTCCGGCCTTCGCCGAACTGGTTCGGGCCAACCGCGCCGAGTACGGCGAGGTGTGTCTGGCGGGAGACTCGGCGGGCGGGCAGATCGCACTGTCCACCGCCGTGGCGCTGCGGGACGGCGAACAGCCGAGTGTGCCTCGGACAGTGCTGATCTCGCCCGCCACCGACCTGTCGATGAGCAATCCCGAGATTCCGATCGTGCAGCCCGAGGATCCCTGGCTGGGCCGGGACGGCGGGCTGGTGCTGGGCGACCACTGGCGCGGGCCGCTGCCCATCACCGATCCCCTCGTCAGCCCGCTGTTCGCCGACTTCACCGGGCTCGGGCCGCTCACCGTCTTCTGCGGGACCCGCGACATCCTGATGCCCGACGCCCGCCTCATGGTCGAAAAGGCCAGGGCCGCGGGGGTCGAGGTCGACTACTACGAGGCGGCGGGGCTGGTGCACGTGTATCCGTTGACCCCCACCCCGGAGGGCAAGGCGGCCCGCACCCTCATTGTCGACACCTTGCGCCGGGCGCTCACACCCGCGCGCGCTCCGCGCTGATCAGGTCGATCCCGCTGCACCGGAACCGTTTTCGGCGAGCCAGCGGCGGGCGCGGGCGGCGGAGGCGCGGGAGAGCCACGCGTCCTGGATCACCTCGGTGAGTTCCCGCAGGGTCAGTTCCGGAATTCGGCTGCCGCGCACCAGGACCGAGAGATGCCCGCGGAAATGGTCGGTGGTGAAGAACGGGGTGTCGGGATCCTGGGTCAGGGCCAGCTTGTCATCCTCGGCGGGGACCCAGATGACGATGACGTCGTCGTAGCGTTCGCCGGTCTCCGGGTCGACGGCGTCGGGGCGCGGGGTGCGGAAGAAGACGAACGATTTGCCGCCCACCTGATAGACGGGATTACCGGCGGGGCCCGGCACGATGGTCGCGTGCGGCATGCCGGACGCCAGGTCGTGGACGTCCGAGAGGCGGGCTCGGCGAGACCTCGGCGGCACGCGGTCGAGTGTATCGCCGCCCACACCGGGCATCGCCACGAACTGGGTTTATGCGGCGCTGCTGGCATAGAATGCCGCAAATCACATAGGTTGGACGCCATGGCGCGGCGTGTCGATGGAAACCTCCCCGAAGAGGTGACCAGCTTCGTCGGCCGCCGCGAGGAGCTGGCTACCGCCAAGCGATTGCTGCCCACCACCCGGGTGCTCACCCTGCTGGGTCCGGGCGGCATGGGGAAGACGCGACTGTCCCGGCAGATCGGGCAGTTGGTGTCGCGGGCGTTCCCGGACGGCGTGTGGCTGGTCGAGCTGGCCGAGGTGCAGGATCCCGCGCTCGTCACGCTGAGCGTGGCCGAGGCGTTGAAGCTCAGCGACGAATCCAGCGCACCCCTGCCCCGGCTCACCGAATTCCTGGCCGACAAGCGACTGCTGCTGATTCTGGACAACTGCGAGCATCTGATCGAGGCGTGCGCCACGCTGGTCGGCCGCATCATCGCCACCACGCCCGACGTGCGGGTGCTGGCGACCAGTCGCGAAGTGCTGGGCATCCCGGGCGAGCAGGTCATGCCGGTGCCGCCGTTGACCGTGCCCGCCACCGCCACCGAGGACGGCGACGCGCTGCAGCTGTTCGTCGAGCGCGCCACCGCGGCCAACCCGAGCTTCCAGGCCACATCCGCCAATCGCGCGGTGCTCGCCGAGATCTGCCGCCGCCTCGAGGGCATGCCGCTGGCACTGGAACTGGCCGCCCTGCGGTTGCGCATGTTCACGCCCGAACAGATTCTCGACCGCCTCGACGACACCATCGGGCTGCTCAGCGCGGGGCCGCGCACCGCACCGCAGCGGCAGCAGACCATCGAGGGCGCGATCCGGTGGAGCTACGACCTGTGCACGGCGGCGGAACAGACACTGTGGGAACAGCTTTCGGTGTTCGCGGGCGGTTTCGACATCGACGCCGCCGAAGCGGTGTGCGAGCTGGGTCCGGCCTCGCTGATGGAGGCGCTGACCGGGCTGGTCGACAAGTCCGTGGTGATGCTGCGCTTCGACGGCGACGTGGCGCGCTATTCGATGCTGGAGCCCATCCGGCAGTTCGCCGCCGAGCGGCTCACCGAACGCGGTGCGGCACATGAGGTTCGGGCCCGGCACCGGGAGCACTACCGGCAGCTCGCCATGCGCGGGCAGACCGCCTACTGGACCTCCGAGGACGTGGCCTGGTTCGGCGAATTGTCGCGGGAGCACGCGAATCTGCGAGCGGCGCTGAAGTCGGGACTCGAGGACGAGCCGCTGCGCACCATGGCCACCGTGACCGTGCTGCGGCCCTTCTGGGAGCACAACCGGTTCCTGTCCGAGGGCTACCGCTGGCTCACCGATTCCCTCTCCCGCAACCCGGAGCGGACCGCCGAACGAGCCAAGGCGCTCTCCTCGGCGGCCTCGCTGGCGGCCCTGCTGGGCGACGAGGAATCGGCGTCACGGCTGGTGGCCGAATGCATGGAATTGGCCGCGGCACTGGGCGATACCGACATCATGGCCGAGGTGGCGCTGGATCGGTCGCTGCTGGCCTTCGCCAACAGCGACCGGGAGCGCTCGCTCGAACTCGGGCGCAGCGCCATCGAGCTGGCGGCCTCACACGGTCAGCACGCCATCGAAATGGATTCGCACGCCTTCTCTTTCATGGCGGCCATGGTGCTCGAGGCCCCCGGCCGGACCGAATTGGCCGAGCGTTTCCTCGAACTCACCACCGACAGCGGCTCACACCTGCTCGGCGGCCTGGCTCTCTGGACGGTCGGCATCGACCACTGGCGGCGCGGCGACCTCGACGCCGCCGCCGAATACCACGGCCGCGCCATCGAACAGCTGGCCCTGTTCGAGCGATGCATCTGGCTCTCGTCCGCCTTCGAGGGCCTGGCCTGGACGGTCTCCGCGCGCGGCGACCACGAGCGGGCCGCCCGCCTGATGGGAGCGGCGGAAAGCCTGCAGCGCAGCACCATCCGCCTGGCCCACACCATCACCGTGGCGGTCGGCGAGAAGGAACGGCTCAAGGTCCGAGAGGCATTGGGCGAGGACGCTTTCCGCGCCGCCTTCGGCGCGGGCGCGAGCCTGCCCCTCGACCGGGCCATCGACTACGCCCTCGGCCGCACCCCCGCCGCGCCGGAACCCATCGCGGCACCGCCCGCCCTCGAGCGCGCCCCCCGAGCCGCCACCGCCACCCTCTCGGAAACCAACGTCCTCACCCGCCGCCAAAAGGACGTGGCCCGCCTGGTCGCCGCCGGCCACAGCAACAAGCGCATAGCCGCCGACCTGGTGATCTCCGTCCGCACCGCCGAAACCCATGTCGAACACATCCTCACCAAACTGGGCCTGACCTCCCGCACCCAGCTCGCCGCCTGGGCCCACGAACACGAGCTCTGATCCGGCTCAGTGCCGGAAGCCGCGGAAGGCGTTCAGCAGGTGGTCGCGGGCCGGGCCGGACAGGGTTTCGGGTGGCAGCTCGCCCACCGCCTGGATGGTCCGGCGGAACTGTTCGAGGTAGACCTCGCAGCCGTCGCACCGCGAAAGGTGTTCCAGGAAGCGTTGTTCGGTGTCGGGCTCGAGGGCGCCGTCGAGGAAGGCGGTGACGAGTTCGACGAATTCATCGCAGTTCACGACAGCACCGCCTCCGCATCGAAATACCCTTCCAGTTTCGTGCGGATGGCCGCCCGGGCCCGGTGCAGGATGACCCGCTGATTGCCGGCCGAGATGTCGAGCAGACCGCACACCTCCTCGGAGCTGTAGCCTTCCATATCGCGCAGGACCAGCACGATGCGATGCCGGTCGGGCAGCTCGGTCAGCGCTGCCGCCACCACCCGCGCGAACTCCGCGCGTTCGGCGGCGTTCTCCGGCTCCGACCAGTGCTGCGGCTTCTGCCCGGCCTTCCAGTGGCCCGGATACGGGTCACCCGCCGGGCGGAAGCGATCGGGGTCCACGCTGGGCCCCTCGTCCTCACCCAGCAGACTCCCGAACGGGACGGTCCGGCTCTCGACGATGCCGCGCTTCTTCGCCGTGTTCACCAGGATTCGATACACCCAGGTCTTGAACGCCGCCCGCCCCTCGAACCCGTCGATGCCGCGGATCACCGCCAGCCACGCCTCCTGCACGACCTCCTCGGCGGAGGCGTTGGTGGAGACGAACGAGCGCGCCAGCCGCAGCATGCCGGGCGACCAGGCGTCGAGCACCAGCCCGAAGGTGGCCTCATCGCGTTTGCGCAGGTTGCCGACCAGGATGTCGTCCGGCGGCAGCACGCCGTCGTGGCTCACGCGATCCCCTCCCCGGGCCGGGCACCTTCTCGCCCGCGACTCTAGCGGGTACGAGCGGAGCTCACGCCGGTTCGAGGGCGATACCGCAACCGCCCAACGCGCCGATCGATCGCTTTCCATCTGTAACGCCTGCCTACCCAGAAGAATCTGTGTCGACGGTGCACAGTGCCCCGCGCGGCCCGCCGCGTTACAGCCGAGCAGAGGATTAGGACATGACGAACGCCGAGGACTACCGCCGGACCCGGGAGAGTCTGCACGCGGTGGCGGAGCAACTGCTCGCGGGGCCGGAGTATCGCCGCAGCCGCACCATTCGCCTCGTCGCCGCGCCGGGAGGATTCGCGACGGTGAAGGAGCCGAAACTCGCTGTGCGCGAGGATCTCCTGCTGGCGGACGACGAACCGGTCGGGAAATTGCACGGTTCGACCATCGCCGAGCTGGCCGCCGCGGCGGGGCTCGAACCCGGCATGCCGGAGGGCGTCTATGCGGATGTGACGGGCTTCGACCCACACGCCCAGCTGTGGATCGACGCGGACCAGGCCCGAATACTCACCCGCGCATACGAACTCGGCGATGCAGCGCTGCGGGCCCTCGGGCCCGGCGCAACCCCGGTGCTGTGGCCCGAACACTTCGACATCGGCATCGACCTGGACGAGGTCAACTACGGCGTCTCACCCGGCGACGCACTGATCGGCGAGCCGTACGCCTACATCGGTCCGTGGACGCCGCGCTCCGGTGACTTCTGGAACCAATCCTTCGGCGCGGCACGGACGATCGCCGAACTGGGCGGGTCCGAAGCTCTGCTGGAGTTCTTCACCGCGGGCCGTCTGCTCGCCGCCCGAGAGCCGAAATAGCCGCCCTTCCTCGCTGTTCCGGCCCTCGCGGCCGGAGCCGCTCGATGAGGCGTGGACCCCGGCCCGCAGCTGTGTCGGTATCACGACGGCAGGGGACGGTCAGGCGGGCAGGGCTCCCAGCAGCCAGGAGCCGACGCCGTTCGGGTCGTCGTCGAAGTAGAAGTCGTGGATGGCATGGAGCAGGTCATCGGTGGTGATGCGGCCGTCACCGTCGGTATCGAGGCGGCGGTGGATGTCGCGGGCGTCGGCTTCGGGGAGGTGCATGAGCGCGGCGGTCCAGCGAATGTGCTCGTTCACATCGAGTTTGCCGTCGCCGTCGGTGTCGGCGATGTCCATGATCGCCTCGAGGAACGGCCGATAGCCCTGCTCGAAGGACTGTTCGGTGACGAGCAGGCCGTCGGCGAAGGCACGCTGGTACTCGCCGAGGTCGATACTGCCGTCGCCGTCGGTGTCGGCGACCGAGACCAGGTGCTCCCACAGGCCCAGGCTCAGCTCCAGGAGTTGTTTGCGCGCGGGCGAGTCGGGGCCGTGGCCGAATTCCTCGGCCAGGCGGGCGGCCGAGGATTCGAAGTCCGCGCGTTCGATGCGGCCGTTGCCGTCGAAGTCGAAGGTCTGGAAACGACGGGTCAGCTTGCGGCGGAGAAAGTCGTTGATTTCCATCTTTCCGATTGTGAGCCGGATGCGGCTCGGCACAGCCGGTTTCGCGAACAATACCGAGCTACTGGTAACCGGTGACGCCGTCGAGGCGTTCACGCAGCAGGTCGGCGTGACCGGCGTGACGACCGTACTCCTCGATCATGTGCAGGTAGACCCAGCGCAGGGAGACGGCCTTGCCCGAACCCGGGTGCACGATCGTGTGGTCGAGGGTGAGGTCGGCTATCGCCTTGTCGCACAAGGCGATTTCGTCGAGCAGGCGGGCGTAGTCGGCTTCGGCGTTCCCGGGATCGGTGTCGTCGAAGTCGCCGTCGCGGTTGGTCGCGTCGCTGTAGACGTAGTCGAGCTGCTCCCCGGCGACCCGCATGCGGAACCAGCCGCGTTCGGTCTCGGTCATGTGGCGGATCAGGCCGAGCAGGGACATGCTGGACGGTTCCACGCTGCGGGTGGCGAGCTGCTCGCCGTCGAGTCCCTGGCATTTCCAGAGCAGGATCTCGCGGCCGCGGGTGAGCAATGAGTGCAGCTGGGCGCGCTCATCGCCGACGAGCAGCTGAGGGGACTTGGTGATCTCCGGGGCGATCCATGTCATCTCTGGACTGTATCGCCCCGGAAACCCCTTGTTACAGGCCGTTGTTCAAGAAATCGATCACCGACCGCTCGAAGGCGTCCTTGCGTTCGATCATGACCCAGTGCCCGCAGCGGGCGAAGGTGCGCAGGTCCGCGTTGGGCAGCTGACGGGCGGCGAAGAGCGAACCCTCGACCGGAGTGACTCGGTCGTCGCGCCCCCACAGGATCAGCACTTCCTGCTCGAGGCCCTTCAGCCGCGCCCACAGCGGGACCGGTTCGGCCAGCTTCGGGTTGTAGAAGGTGGCGTAGGCGTCGCGCAGCGCGGCCTGACCTTTGGGGTCGGCGGCGGCCTTCAGGCGTTTGGCGACGAGTTCCTCGGTGAGGGTGGCGGGGTTGGACACCATGGCCCGCAGGAAACCCATCGCCTTCTCGTCGGAGGGGTTGGCATTGAACTCCATGAGCCGCGTAATGCCCTCGGACGGTTCGGGTCCCAGGATGTTCACACCGACCCCGCCCGGTGCCATGAGCACCAGCCGATCCACCCGGCCCGGGTGTTCCAGCGCCAGCAGGGTCGCGACCGTACCGCCCATGGAATTGCCGAGCAGGTGCGCCTTCTCGATGCCGAGCTCGTCGAGCAGCCCGATCACGGCGTCGGCGGCGATGCGCAGGTAGTTGCGTTCGTACACCTCCGGCCGTCCGCTCTCGCCGAAGCCCGGCTGATCCAGGATCAGGCACCGGAAGTGCTGGGCGAGCACCGGCAGATTGTCACCGAAGTTGGCCCAGCCGGACACACCGGCGCCGGAACCGTGCAGCAGCACCAGCGCCGGGCCTTCGCCCGCCTCGTGATAGCGCAGTTCGTGGCCATCGACGGTGACCCAGCGGGTGGTGTTCTCGACGGTCAGAGTCATCAGAGCATCCGATCCGCGACCTCGAGCCCCATCGCGCCCTTGCCGTACATGGCCAGCGCCCGCTCCACGTCGTTGATGACGTGCACGCTGCCCGCGTGCGCGTCACGCCAGTTGCGCTCGATGATGTTCGGGCGGCGGATGGCGTGGCCGCCGGAGTTCTTGAACAGCAGGTCGATCGCCTCGAGCGCGCGCTCGGTGCCGCGCACCTGATCGCGGCGGGTGGCCAGGCGCAGCTCGAACGGGATCTCCTCACCGGCCTGCGCGTAGCGCAGCTGCTCACCCATATTGCGCTCCATCTGGAGCACGGCGGCGTCGATTTCCGAAGCGGCACGGGCGATCCGGACGTGCGCGAAGGGATCCTCCGACACCTTCTGCCCGCCGTAGGACAGCCGCACCCGCTCGCGCTGGCGCTCGATGTGCGCCTCGTACGCGCCCTGGGCCGCGCCGATGATCGGGGCGGTGATGGTGTTGGAGAACAGCGCGCCGAACGAGATCTTGTACAGCGGACCGGTGTTCACCGCCTGGCCGGGCCCGACCAGGTTGGCCTGGTCGGTGGCCGAGTAGGCGCGGTGGACCGGCACGAACGCCTTCTCGATGACGATGTCGTTGGAACCGGTGCCCGACAGGCCCGACACGTTCCAGGTGTCCTCGATGCGATAGTCGGTGCGCGGCACCAGCACCGTGTAGTAGTCCATGCCGGACTCGGTCGGCACCAGCGCTCCCAGGAAGACCCACTGCGCGTGGTCGCAACCGGAGGAGAACTGCCAGCGGCCCGACAGCTCGTAGCCGCCGTCGACCACGGTCAGCTTGCCGGTCGGCGCGTAGGAGGACGACACCAGGGTGTCGGGGTTCTCGGCCCACACATCCCGCTGCGCCCGATCCTCGAACAGGGCCAGCTGCCACGGGTGCGCGCCCAGCACCGAGGACACCCACGCGGTGGACGGGCACACGGTGGCGATGGTGCGGATCACCTCGTAGAACTCCACCGGCGAGGACTCGTCGCCGCCGAAGCGCGCGGGCTGCAGCATGCGGAACACACCGGCCTGGGTCAGCTCCGCGATGCTGGCGTCAGGCACCCGCCGGTTCTCCTCGGCCTCGACGGCCCGCTCCTTGATGGCGGGCAGCAGATCGCGAACCCGATCGAGCACCTTGTTCGTCATGCGGGTGTTCCCTCCTCGTGCAAGAGTTTCTGCACTCGAAGCTAGGACCCGCCCGGTGTTTCGAACCGAAATAGTCCCGATGATCGGAACGCGGGTCCCACATGCCGCTACTTGTGGGCGTACTCCCAGAGAATGTCCTCGTCGAGGGCCTTGCGGATGTTGTTCTCGAGGTCGTGGTTCCAGTCCTGGGGCTGGGCCACGTCGACCCAGCCGTCGAGGACGGTGGTGCCGTATTTGTGGCCGTGTCCGGCGGGCACCGACTGGGCGTGGGCCAGGTCGGCGCTCACCTGCCAGAAGGTGACGATGGGCCACCAGCGAATGGATTTGGACACGTCCGAGCCGCGCGGCTCCTTCAGCCAATCCGGTTGCGTGAACAGCAGATCCGGCGACCACCACACGATCGGGTCGGAGGCGTGCTGGAGATACACCACGCGCGGGTTGGTCCACGGGCGGGCGGGTTCGGCGAGATCCTCGGCGGTAGCGCCGAATCGGACGATCAGCCCGTCCGCGTAGATGGGCAGGATCTCCGGGGTGCCCGGGTCGCGGCGCTGTTCGAGTTGGGTCCAGATGCGGTTGGAGTTCGGTGGGCCCACCCACAGCACGCCGTCGACCAGGGTGCGGATGTCGTCGAGACCGGTGAACGCGCCCTCGGAACCTTGCGAGCCGAGGCTCTCGCCGTACACCAGCAGTTTGGGGCGGTGATCCGGCGGCAAGGTCGCCCACTTCTCGTGCACCGCGTGGATCAGCAGCTTGCCCGCCTCGGTCGCCTTGTTGCGGTCCGACAGGAACGACAGCACGCTGGGCAGATACGAGTACTGGGTCGCGGCGATCGCCTCGTCGCCGCCGTACATGTATTCGATGGACTCGGCGGTCTGCGTGTCCACCCAGCCGGTACCGGTGGTGGTCACCACCACGAGCACCTTGCGGTCCCACGCATTGGTCCGATCCAGCTCCTGCACAACCAGATTCGCGATGTCCTCCGGCGTCTCGGCCGACTCCAGGCCCGCGTAGACCCGAATCGGCTCGCGCGCGGGCTTACCCGTCACCTGGGTGATGCGCTCGGCCGTCGGGGCGGTCGCCACGAACCAGCGCCCCTCCGAACCGAGGGTCTCCCATTTCGCCGAAGACGCTGGGCTGCCGGAGCGTTCGGGCAGCCGCGGCTGGATGGCGCTCGGCGAGGTCTTCCCGTTCCGAGTGCTGAACGCCGAATTCGCCACATTGAAGAAGGCTTTCGCCAGCACGCCCTGGAACAGCAGCACCGCCAGCACGGCCACGATGACGACCACCGCCGGATAGGCGACGTTCCTCGGCATCCGCAGATCCAGGTTCGCCAGCCGCACCAGCGCCCGAATCATCCACCGCACCAGGCGGAACACCCCGATGACCAGGGCCACGGTGAGACCGGCGACCGCCTCGGCTCGCAGATACCCGGAGGTGGTCGTCGGCTCCATCCCCATCAGCACTTCCAGGTCCCGTTGCCAGCGTGCCGACCGCGCCAGCACCAGTCCCGCCCCCACCACACACACCAGCACCACAACGATCTTGGTGATCCCGCGCGCCAGCTCCGACGGATGCCACAGCTTCGCCCACGTCCCCGCCTCGGGAATCCGTGGCCACGCCCACTTCAGGAACGCCCACTGCAGGACGCACCCCACGCCGTACCCGATGGCCGCACTGATTCCGCTGACCAACCCCTGGAACAACCAGGCGCGCGGCATCAACGACGGCGACACCGACCACGCGAAGAAGATCGCCGCCACCACCAGCCCGGGATAACTGGGCCGCACCGCGTCCTCGAGGCGATCCGCGAAGTCCCACAGCCGAGCCAGGATCGACCGCTCCGCACTCGCGACGGCCGACGTCCCGGCCTCGGAGCCCCTCGCCTCGCCGCCGGAGGACTCCCCTTGCGCCCCGCTCGATTCCGCGGGAGTCGAGCCGCCGTCGCCGAGGGATCCGCTGCCGCGCTCATCGTCCGCCGTCATGTCCCCGAGTCTGGTCGCCAAGACACGCCCGAGCATCAGCGACACGCGTGAATCCGCACCGGCGCCGCCGGACACCGGGGGCTCAGGCCGGTGTCCGGCGGCGCCGGCTATCCGAGATCGCCCCCGTAGCAACCGGGGACGCGACCGTGGACGCGGCAATCCCCGCGTTGTCCGCCCACGTCGAAAACCCTATGCCGCACCCGAATCAGTGGGAAACAGCGAAATCACAGCAATTGACAACCAGACTTTGTGAATCTGCATACGCGGGGTGTCGGGGGCGAGGTAGCCGGGTCAGGCGCGGCGGGCGGCGGCGGTGCCCGCTCGGCGGCCGAAGAAGGTGCCGTCGCCGAGGGAGGTGCCGCTGATATAGCCGAATCCGTGCAGGCCGTTGGCGGCTCGCCCCGCGGCGAACAGGCCGGGGATGGGCTTGCCGTCGAGGGTGAGGACGTGACCGTCGAGGTCGGTGTGGAGGCCGCCGAGGGTGAAGACCGAAGCGCCGGTGCCGCGGCGGTCGCCGGACTCCGAGGGCGGGCGGACCCCGGCCTTCACGTCGATGGCGGCCAGCGGCGGGGTCAGGGGGCGGAGCCAGCGGGTGGACTTGTGATGGTCGAGATCCTGTCCGCGCGCGGCGAATTCGTTGTAGCGCGCGATCGCGGCCGTCAGTGCGCCGGCGGGCAGGCCGGTGAGAGACTCCAGCTCGGCGGGGGTTTCGGCGACGTGGGTGGGCTGGACGCCCCAGCGCTGGGGTTCGGGGACGTCCTCGAAGCCGTGCTCGTCCACGATGACCCAGACCGCGGTGTCGTCGCCGGCCCAGCTGCCGCCCATGTTCTGGCGGTAGAGCGCGTGCTGGCCGATGCGGCCGGGGTAGGTGTCCTCGTTGACGAAGCGGCGGCCCAGGGCGTTGACGACCATGCCGCGCGCGGCCAGGCCCGGGATCAGGGACATGCCGACCTGGCCCGCGTTCATGTGACGCACGGCCGCGCCGAGCGCCTGGGCCATGCGGATGCCGGAGCCGTCGTCGGTGCCCGCGCTGACCTTGGTGTGGCCGAGCAGCTGCGGTGCGTGGGCGGCGAGCATGTCGTCGTTGTCGACGAAACCGCCCGTGGTGAGCACGATTCCGCGGCGGGCGCGAATGGTGAGCTCCATGCCGTAGCGGCGGGCCACGGCCCCGGTGACGGTGCCGTCGTCGGCGACGATCAGGGCGCTCACATAGGTGTCGAAAAGCGTGGCGGCACCGGCGGATTCGGCGGCCGTGGACAGGCATTCCATCAGCAGTCTGCCGCCGAAGTCGTTGGCGGTGGGCCGGTGCCCGCGTGGGGCGGGGGCGGCCAGTTCGGTGAAGGGCCAGCTGTTCTCGCCCAGCCACATCAGGCCGTCGTCGGTGGGCGGTACCCAGGTCGGGGCATCCCACATGGTCGGCTTGAAGGGCACGCCGCGGTCGACGAGCCAATGGAAGTGCTCGACGCTGCCCGCGCTGTATTCGTCGATCTTGGCGGCGTCCGCACCGGCTCCCAGGGCCGCTTTCAGGAAGGCCGCCATGGCCTCGGGGCTGTCGTCGTATCCGCACGCCGTCTGGATCGGTGTGCCGCCGCCCAGGTAGATCTCGCCGCCGGACATGGCCGACGCGCCGCCCGCGCCGCCGGCCCGGTCCACCACCAGCACCTGTGCCCCGGCATACGCGGCCTCGAAGGCCGCCGACGCGCCCGCCGCGCCGTAGCCGACGACCAGCACATCGGTCTCGATGTCGTAGTTGCTCACCTCGCCGGCCGCCCGTGGCGTGACCGAATTCCGGACTGTCATGCCTGCACGATCCCCGCCGACCGCGCTCCTACTTAGCGGTACATCTTGCTGACCGATTCCCCGATCCCGTTGACCGGGACTGCGACCCGTCACCCGACTGCGCAATGGGGATGGTGTGTGAACGGCGTCACTGTGGTTGGGGACGCCTGCACGAGGAGGAGAGTCAATGCGGATTCTGGTCACCGGAGTCACCGAGCCGAGCGGCCGGGCCGTGTCGCGCATGCTGCTGGCCGCGGGGCACGAGGTGGTCGGTCTGGACCGGCAGCGCCACCGTTATGTCGACCCGCGGGTCGAGGTGATCGTCGGCGACCTGTCCGATGCCGGGGTCTGCGCGCGGGCGGCGGGCGGCGTCGACGCGATCGTGCACCTGGCCGGGACCGGTATCGCGGCGATCGCGCGGGCCGCCGAGGAATCCGGCGCGCGCCTCGTGGTTCCCGTTGCGGCGGGGGCAGATTCGAATGTCGAGCAGGTCGTGACCGGCTCGGGTGCGGACACGCTGCTCGTGCGCACCGCCCTGGTCGCGGGCCGCCGCATGGACAAGAGCGCCTGGCGCACCCTGGAAAGCCTCACCGCGGGCAAGGACAGCATCCAGGTCCTGCACTACGACGACCTCGAGCGGTTCCTGGTGCGGGCGGCGCTGTCGCAGCGCGGCGGCGTGGTCGAGCTGGCCGCGCCGGGTGAGGTGTCCGGCCCGGAGGTCAAGCGCATCCTCGCCGACGCGGGCGTGAAATACAGTGCGTGGCTGCCGAAGTCCGCGACCTCCCGGGTCCGGGTGGACACCACCGCCGCCCGCGAGGAGTGGGGCTTCCGCTCCGGCTGGACCGCCGCCGAGGTGATCGCCGATGTGGCGCGCGGCCTGCACGGCCGCAAGAGCACCGGTTCCGGTGTGCGCGCCCGCCGCGGCGCGATCCCGCTGCCCAGCCACGTGGTGCCGCAGAACGCCCCGACCTCCGACGGCTACGCGCTGAAATCGGCCGCGCCCGAGGGCCTTCAGGGCGAGTTCGACGATCTGATCGACGACCGCATCCCCGTCTACACCGCCACCAACACCTCCGAGGCGCTGCCCGGCCCGCTCACCCCGCTGACCATCGACCTGCAGGCGGGCGCGATCCGCCTGGGCAACGAGGCCATGGGCCATATGATCGCCATCGAGGGAATCGCGTTGGAGCACTGGGTTTCCCGCGTCACCAGCGTGCTCGGCCACCACATGTACATCAACGCCTCCATCGGCGTCTTCTCCGCGCAGAACATGCCGGGCTGGGACGAGGAGAGCGTGCGCCGCGACGTCTACGGCACCATCGGCGATGTCGAGCTGCACCCCGAGGGCCGCCCCGCCATGCCGACCGGAATGGCCGCCCGCGCGGGCACTTTCAAGGCCATGGGCCGGGTCGCCGCCACCGCGATGAAGTTCAGCAAGACCGCGGAGCACATCAATGCCGCCGCACACGCGGAAGCCCTGACCCGCGACCAGATCTCGGAGCTCACCGACGAGCAGCTGCACGCTCGCGCGCTGCTCTGGCGCGACCGCCTCAACCAGGCCTGGCAGGCGGCCTCCATCGGCGTCATGATGACCGGCGCGGCGACCGCGGCCCACAAGGGCGAGGTCAAGATCGACCTGAACCGGCTGGAGTCGGCCAAGACCATGCTGGCCGTGGAGCGGCTGGCGGCGTTGTGCCGCAAGGACGCCGGGCTGCAGGAGGTCGCCAAGAGCGGCGATGTGGCCGCCGCCCGCGAGAAGTCCCCCGAATTCGCCCACGCCCTGGACCAGGAGCTGGCCCGGATCGGCCACCGCGGCCCCGGCGAGTGCGAGCTCATCAACGCCACCTTCGGCGACCGCCCCGAATTGCTGGTCACCGCCGCGGGCCGGGCCGCGGAAATGCCCGCACCGCACCGGGAACCGGTGCCGGAGCCGAGCGGCCGCACCGCCAAGATGGCCGTCGGCGCGACCGTCTACCGCGAACGCGCCCGCGACGCGGTCGTGCGCGTCACCAACTGCCTGCGCCTGGCCACCCAGGAGCGCGCGGCGCGACTGGTGAAGGCGGGCAAGCTCACCGAGATCGAGGACTCGGCCTTCCTCAACCTGGACGAAATCCTCTGGGCCCCGGCCGATATGAAGGAGCGGGTGGCCCGCCGCCGGGCCGAGCGCACCAGGTACCAGGCCGTGCGCATGCCCGATGTGATCAACGGCCCCTGGGAGCCGGAGGAGATCTCCGGCGCGATCGCGGTGGGCGACACCCTGTCCGGCCTGGGCGTGAGCCCGGGCGTGGTGGAGGGCACCGTCAAGCGCGTGATGACCCTCGACGACGACATCGAGCCCGGCGACATCCTGGTCGCCGCGGTCACCGATACCGGCCACACCGCCATGTTCGCCTACGCGGGCGCGGTGGTCACCGATATCGGCGGCGCGGCCTCGCACGCCGCCATCGTGGCCCGCGAGTTCGGCGTCCCCTGCGTCGTCGACACCAAGACCGCCTCCGATGCCCTGAAGGACGGCCAGCGCGTCCGCGTCGACGGCGCGGCCGGCACCGTCACCCTGCTCGCCGATACCGACTAGCCCGAAGACCGGTCCTCGAACGGTCAAGCGCCCGAGGACATCTCACTCAGCGGGACCCGCACCGAACGTCGCCGTGACGGCACGGTGGGGTCCCGTTTTCGAAAGGAACGCCCCCGTGACGATTTCGCGCGCCGTGCGCGGCACACTCACCGGTGTAGCCGCCGCGCTCATCGCCCTCACCCCGATCGCCGTGACCCCGGCGCTGGCGTCGCCGAACATCCCGGTCCTGCAGTCGCCCAAGAGCGCGTCGCTGAACCTGCCGGACGCGCCGAACGCCCGTGACCTGAGCGGCATTCCGACCCAGGGCGGCGGGGGCAAGCTGAGGGACGGGTCGGTGTTCCGGTCCGACGCGCTGAACAAGCTCGGCGACGCCGAGCAGCAGCAGCTGGTGTCGGCGGGCATCGCGGAGATCATCGACTTCCGCAGTCCGACCGAGCGCGGCCAGAATCCGGACAAGGTCCCGGCGTCGATCCCGGTGAAGTCGCTGCCGGTCTACGACCCGAACAACGACTTCTACCTGTTCGTCGGCAAGGCCATCCAGGGCGGGCCGAGCGTGCAGCAGCAGCTGCTGGGCGACGGCAAGGCCAAGCAGTTCATGGTCGACTACTACAAATGGTTGGTCACCGACGCGACCGCGCGGTCGCAGTTCGGCGCCGCGGTCAAGGAGATCGCCGGTGCGAGCGGCCCGGTGCTGTTCCACTGCACCGCCGGTAAGGACCGCACCGGCTGGATGTCGGCCATCCTGCTGAGCGCGCTGGGCGCGCCGAAGGGCCAGATCTACAACGACTACCTGGCGTCCAACGACAACCTGGCCGCCTCGAACCAGGCCACCCTGGACGGTCTGGTCGCCAAGGGACTGGTCACCGATCCCGCGCTGTTCACCCCCATCCTCGGCGTCGACCGCGACTACCTCGACGCTTCCTTCGACGCCGTGCAGCAGAGCTTCGGCTCCTTCGACAACTTCCTGTCGCAGGGTCTGGGCATCGACGGCGCGACCGTCGCGACGCTGAAGTCCAAGCTCGTCGGCACGTAAGACCTCCGCAGCGCGCCGCGATCGCGTGTGGAATCGATCGCGGCAAAACGGACCGGGGCCGACCTGTCCCGGTCCGCGTTGTCCCGAAAGGAAATTCGCGAGTGACTATCTCTCGTGCCCTGCGCGGCACCCTTACCGGTGTGGCCGCCGCGCTCATCGCCGCCGTCCCGATCACCCTCACCCCGGCCGTCCAGGCGGCGCCGACGAGTTCGATACTGCGCCAGGCCCCGGTCGGCGCGGACTTCGCGCTGCAAGGCGCGCCCAATGCCCGCGATATCGGCGGTGTCGCGGCCAACAACGGTGTCGCGCAGATCAAGTCCGGCCAGGTCTTCCGCACCGACGCCCTCAACCATCTGACCGGCACCGATCAGCAGACCCTGATCGCGGCGGGGGTCACCAAGGTGATCGACTTCCGCAGCCCGACCGAGCGCGCCCAGAACCCGGATTCGCTGCCCGCGTCGATTCCGGAGGAGTCGCTGCCGGTCTACGACCCGAACAACGACTTCTACCTGTTCTTCGCCAAGGCCGTGCAGGGCGGGCCGACCGTGCAGCAGCAGCTGCTCGGTGACGGCAAGGCCGCGCAGTTCATGGTCGATTACTACAAGTGGATGGTGACCGATCCGACCGCCCGCGCCCAGTTCGGCACGGCGCTCAAGGACATCGCCAATGCTTCGGGTCCGGTGCTGTACCACTGCACCGCGGGCAAGGATCGCACCGGCTGGATGACCGCGATCCTGATGAGCATCCTGGGCACCCCCAACGCCGCGATCTACGACAACTACCTGCTCTCCAACGATCGCCTGGCGGCCTCCAACAAGGCCACCATGGACGCGCTGGTGGCCAAGGGCCTGGTCACCGATCCGTCGCTGTTCGCGCCGGTGCTCGGGGTGCAGAGCGACTACCTGGACGCGGCGTTCGCCCAGGCCGTGCAGTCCTACGGCACGATGAACAACTTCGTCTTCCAGGGGCTGGGCATCGACGGCGCGACCGTCGGCATCCTGCAGGCCAAGCTGATCCAGCAGGGCGGCATCGGCAACTAGGCGTTTTACCACGAATGCCGGCGTCGCGAATCGGACGACGTCGGCATTCGTTTGTCCGCCTCATGTCCGGGTCAGGCGGGTTGCGCGCGTGCGAAAATTCGCATGGTGCACGAGATCTGGGAACTGGACGGTCGGCGCACCCGCTCGGTGAGCGCCGAGAATCCCACCGGCGCGCCCGGCGGCGGTGGCCGCGCCCTGGCCGGGACGGGCGCGTTCGCGGCGGCGGGACTGGGCCGCGGCTGGAAGGTCTCGCCGTCGATCGATCTGCCACCGGGCGAAACCGCCACGCTCGCCGATGTTTCCGGGCCCGGCGTGATCCGGCACCTGTGGCTCACCACCGACCGTGCGCTGCTGGGCGACTTCACCCTCCAGATGTATTGGGACGACGCGCCGGAACCGGCCGTCGCGGTACCGCTGGGCGACTTCTTCTGCAACGGCTGGGACGAACTGGCGCTGATCAACTCCGCGATGGTGGTGGTCGCACCGGCCGGCGGGCTGAACAGCTACTGGCCCATGCCCTTCCACCACCGCGCCCTGATCACCCTGCACAACGGCTCCGAGCGGGCCGCGCCGGTCTACTACCAGATCACCTATCTGGAGGAGGAACTATCCGGCGCCGCCGGGTATCTGCACGCCCGGTGGCGCTGCAGCGATCCGCTGGGCACCCCGGCCGAGCATCCGATCGTCGAAATCGAGGGCGGCCCCGGCCGGTACGCGGGGACATATCTGGCGGTGCAGCCCCGTGCCGCGGGCTGGTGGGGCGAGGGGGAGCTGAAGTTCTATCTCGACGACGACGCCGAATTCCCCACCGTCTGCGGCACCGGTACCGAGGACTATTTCGGCGGCGCCTGGAATTTCGATCTCGAGGGCGCTTATCGCCCCTACTCATCCCCCTATCTGGGCATGCCGCAGGTGTTGCCGCCGCATCGAATCTACGAACCGCAGCAGCGATTCGGCATGTATCGCTGGCACATTCCCGACCCCATCTGTTTCGACCACGGACTGCGCGCCACCGTGCAGGCGCTGGGCTGGCGCGAGGACGGGCACTACCTTCCACTGGACCAGGCGCATGTGGCCTCGACCGCGTTCTGGTACCAGGCGCTCCCGTGATCTCACATTCCGCTCGGTCTCATTTCCCGGTTCCCCGTAACGATTCCGGGAAAAACGGAAACGTGCGATTGCTATTGAGTAAAACGCGTCGAATGGACGGCGCACGGGTGCATGGTTATTGCTATGCGCGCCTTGGTTGTCGAGAAGCCCGGACAGTTCTCGGTCGAATCTGTTCCGGACCCGACGCCGGGCGCGGGCGAAGTGGTGATCCGGGTCGACGCGGTCGGCATATGCGGCACCGATATCCATATCGTCGAGGGCGAATTCCCGCCCACACCGTATCCGATCGTGCCGGGACACGAATTCGCCGGAGAAGTTGTGGCGTTGGGGGCGGGCGCGGCCGGGGTGCGGGTCGGGGATCGGGTGGCGGTGGATCCGTCGCTGTTCTGCGGGCGCTGCCACTACTGCGCGATCGGGCGCGGCAATCTCTGCGAGAACTGGGGCGCGATCGGCGACACCGTGGACGGGGCCATGGCCGAGTACGTGAAAGTGCCCGCCGCCAACTGTTATCGGCTGCCGGGGCATCTCTCGCCCGCCCACGGCGCACTGGTGGAACCGCTCTCGTGCGCGGTGCACGGATTCGACGTGCTGCCACGGCAACTCGGCGCACACTATCTGATCTACGGCGCGGGCACCATGGGCCTGCTCATGCTGCAGCTGGGGATCGCGGCGGGCGCGGCGTCGGTGTCGATGGTGGACACCAATGCCGATCGGCTGGCCATCGCGCGCACCCTGGGCGCGGCCGCGGCCACCGTGTCCGCCGACGATATGGATCGGCCCGAGGGCTGGGAGATCGTGATCGATTGCAGCGGAACGGTGGCCGCCATCGAGGACGGGCTCGCGCGGGTCCGCCGCGGCGGCACCTATCAGCAGTTCGGGGTCGCACCCGAGGCGGCGCGGGCGAGCATCTCGCCGTTCCGCATCTACAACGACGAGATCAAGATCGTGGGGTCGATGGCCGTCCTGCACAGTTTCGGGCGGGCCGTGGATCTGATGGGAGAGGGCGTCATCGACGCGGACATCGTGATCACCCACGATTTCGCGCTCGATGAATTCGGCGATGCCCTGCGGACCTTCCGCGCGGGCACCGGACGCAAGATCCAGCTGCATCCCGGAAGACGGGCGGCACGATAAGACAGGTAGGGGCCAATGACGGTCGTTGCCGGTGTGGACTCCTCCACCCAGTCCTGCAAGATCGTGGTGTGCGACGCGGATACCGGAACGGTATTGCGCCAGCGCCAGATTCCGCACCACGACGGGACGGAAGTGCCGCCGCTCATGTGGTGGGAGGCGCTGCGCGCGGCGTGTGATCGCATGATGCGCGATGTGGAGGCCATCGCGGTGGCCGGGCAGCAGCACGGGCTGGTGGTGCTGGACGCGTCCGGGCATCCGGTGCGGGACGCGCTGCTGTGGAACGACACTCGCTCGGCGGAGGCGGCCACGCAGCTGGTGAGCGAGCTGGGCGGGCCGCAGGCCTGGGCGGACGCGGTGGGCAGTGTGCCGCTGGCCGCGCACACCGTGGCCAAGCTGCGCTGGTTCGCCGACCACGAACCAGAATTGGCCGACCGAACAGTCCGCGTCCTGCTCCCGCATGACTACCTGACCTGGCAACTGCGCGGCGGCGATCCGGCCACCGAGCCCACCACCGATCGCGGCGACGCCTCCGGCACCGGCTACTGGTCCCCCGCCAACGGCTCCTACCGGCCCGACCTGCTGTCACTGGCTTTCCGCGGCCGCAGTCCCGCCCTGCCCCGGGTGCTGGCCCCCGCCGAGATCGCGGGCCACACCCCCGGCGGCCGCCTGGTGGCCGCGGGCACCGGCGACAATGCCGCCGCCGCACTGGGTCTGGGCATCGACGACGGCGACGTGGTGGTCTCGCTCGGCACCAGCGGCACCGTCTTCACCCGCGCCGCCAGCCCCAGCGCCGACCCCTCCGGCGCGGTGAACGGCTTCGCCGACGCCACCGGCGCGTTCCTGCCCCTGGTCTGCACCCTCAATGCCGCCCGCGTCCTGGACGCCACCGCCACATTGCTGGGCACCGACGTGTCGGGCCTGGAAGTCCTGGCCGCCCAATCACCCGCCGGCGCAGACGGTCTCACCCTGCTCCCCTACATCGCGGGCGAACGCACCCCGAACCTGCCCTACGCCACCGGCAGCCTGCACGGCCTGCGCCCGCACACCATGCGCCCGCACCACCTGGCCCGCGCCGCCATCGAGGGCATGCTCTGCAATATCGCTGAGGCCCTCGACCGCCTCCCCACGGTCCCGCACCGAATCCTGTTGATCGGCGGCGCTTCCCGCTCCCGCCTCATCGCCCACGCCGCCGCCACCATCTTCGGCCGCACCGTCACCGTCCCCAACCCCAGCGAATACGTGGCCCTCGGCGCGGCCCGCCAAGCCGCCTGGGCCCTGCGCGGCGGCCCCCGCCCACCCCGCTGGCCCACCCCGACCGGCACCGAATTCCATTCGCTGACAGCCGGAATCGGCACCGCCATCCGCCAGCGCTACGCCGAGGTCAGAGACACCTATTACCCATAAACAACGGGTCCATCGGCCAGATAGTCATCCCACGTCTTGTGCCGAGTGATGTAGTTCCGGATGGCATCCCGGGCGATCTCATGCTTCGACCGCCCTTCCATCGCCGCCTGCGCACTCAGCGCAGCTTCTTCGTCCTCGCTGAGCCGCAAAGTCCATGCCACCGGCAAGTCATACCACCTCGAGGTGACCACCAGCGACACAACTATGAAAAATGACCGCTTCACATCATGGCGGCGCGGTGTTGTTCGCGGGCCAGGAAGTGGGCGGTGGATTTGGTGGCGTCGTAGAGGGATCGGTAGTGGCGGTAGTAGGAGTCGTAGCGGGCGGTGTGGAGGGGGTCGGGGTCGATGGTGGTGATGATGGGGTTCCAGGCGGAGGTGTCGATGCCCTGGGATTCGGCGGCGAGAAGGGCGTCGCCGAGGGCCGCGCCCACCGTGTCGGCGGGGAGCTGTTGAGGCAGACCGGTGATGTCGGAGACTATGCGCGTCCACAGGCCGCCCTTGGTGCCGCCGCCTACCGCGACCAGGCGGGTGGCGGGGGCGCCGGCGGCGGACATGACCTCGAGGTTGTGGCGGACGCCGTAGCCGATGCCTTCGAGGACGGCGCGGTAGAGGTCGGCGCGCTGGTGGGTGAGGGTGAGGCCGGCGATGACGCCGCGGGCGTTCGGGTCGAACAGCGGGGTGCGTTCGCCCGCGAAGTAGGGCAGGACCAGCAGGCCGCGGCTGCCGGGTGGGACGTGGGCGGCCTCGTCGAGCAAGTCGGTGAAGTCGCTGCCGGTGAGGGTGCGCAGCCAGTCGGTGATCGCGCCCGAGGTGGCCATGCCGGCGGCGGAAGTGTAGGTGGCGGGCCAGGTTCCGCAGGTGGTCCACAGGCCGGGCTGAGGGCGGGGGGTGGTGAGGACCTGGGTGAGGAACATGGTGGTGCCGTACATGATCATGCAGTCGCCGGGGGCGCGCACGCCCACGCCGACGGCCTCGGCCCAGGCGTCGATGGTGCCGGTGGTGACGGGCAGTCCGGCGGGCAGGCCGGTGGCGGCGGCCGCTTCGGGGGTGACGTGGCCGACTATCTCGGTGGGCCAGGCCAATTCGGGCAGGCGCAGGCCGGGGGCGACGGATTCGGCCCAGTCGGTGGCCCAGTCACGGGCCATCAGGTCGTACATGGGGACGCACTGGCTGGCCGACTGGTGGTCGAGGACGTAGCGGCCGGTGAGGCGGTGGACCAGGAAGGTGTGCGCCATCAGCAGCATGCGGGTGGACTGCCACACCCGCGGCTCGTGACGGATGAGCCAGCGCAGTTTCGGGCCGACGGCCTGGCTGGTCAGCGGTGAGCCGCAGCGCTCGAGCACCGTGTGCGCGCCCAATTCCGCGTCCAGTTCCTCGATTTCGACGCTCGCACGGGTGTCGACGCCGTACAGGATGGCGGGCCGCAGCGGGTTGCCGTCGGCGTCGGCGGGTAGCAGGCACGGGCCGATGCCGCTCACCGCGAGCGCGTCGATGGGCTCGCCGTCGGCGGCGGCCACCAGCTCGCGGGCGATGGCCGCGAAGTCGGCCCACCACACCGTCTCGGCGTCGTGCTCCACCCAGCCCGGCCGCGGGGTCGAAACCCGGTGCGGCCGTTCGGCTCTCATCGCGACCAGGCCGGTGTGGTCGACCAGGACGCCCTTGGATCCGGAGGTGCCGATATCGATGCCCAGTAGCATGTCAACTCGCCCTGGTGAATTCGTCGAGCGTGACACCCAGCAGGTCGCAGGCCGCGCGCACGGTGGCACGGTGATCGCCCGGCACGGCGTGAATGTGGTTGGCCCCGAAGCGGGACAGGAAGTCCCCGGCGTCGGCGTCCAGGCGGGCGAAGGCGTGCGGCCATTCGGGCGTGGACTGCTTCATGAGCGATTCGTTGGTGGCCTCGTCGTAGGTCTCGAACTCGCCGAGCATCAATTGCATTCGGTAGGAACCGTTTCGGCGGGTGAGGCGGGCCAGGGTCATCTGCCCGGGCGCGGCCAGATGGTGCACGGACGCGCCGCCGGCCGGGAAGAAGAACACCTCGGGGTAGAGGTGCACGCGGGCCAGGTTCTCGGCCGGGTCGTCGCTGCGGGCCGCGTACCAGGTGGCGTGCTGGCCGGAGTTGCACAGGTCCCAGATGTCGCGGTCGGCGTGATAGTGGCGGACGTCGGCGAAAAGCACCGGGGTATCGGCGATCCGGTGCAGCAGCTGCATGGTGAGCGCGCCGTCCATGTCCGCCTCGGTGGCGCAGACGTGCGGGTGTTTGGGGCCGTTCCAGTCGTAGGGGTCGTTGAGGAACGCCTCGGTGATGTCCATGGTGGCGAAGTACTGGGTGAGCTCCGGCTGGCCCTTGATGCCGGAGAAGTCCAGACGCCATTCCGCGATCAGGTCCCGCATGGCCAGATACGAGCGGATCTGGCGCTCCAGCAGCTCCGGGGTCAGCTTGCGGCCGTCGTAGTGGACGCCGGCGGCATTGCGCTCCAGCCACTCTCGCGCGGCCTTGGCCTCACCGGCGTCGGCGAGTTCGGCGCGGCGCACGATCTCCCACTGATCGATCTCCTCCACGTCGATGCCGAACACCCGCTGCCACTGATCGGTATTGGCGACCGCGGTGTTCATGCCCATGGGCCGCCCGCCGATCCGCCCGAAGGTGCTGCCGCGCAGGCTCGCCACCGCCGCCGCGGCCCGCGCCCGTTCCCCGATGGCCGCGATGAGCGCGGGATCGGCGGGATCACCCCAGAGCCGGGCGTGCTCGCGCCCGATCTGGTCGAGCGCACCGCCCGCGGCCAGCATGCCGACCATGCCCGGCTGCACCGGATCGATATTCGACAGCAACAGCAGCGGGCCGCTCAGCGCGCCCGCCGCCAGCATGGTGAAGTGCGGGAACGCCCATACCGCGTAGTGCAGCACGGTCAGATCCACCCCGGACGCCTCGACCCGCCGGGCCACCTCCACCGCGCAGTCGTTGCCGCCGATCGGTTCCCGCCCGCGAATCACCGTGTGCCCCGCCGCGGTCAGCTCGGCGACCAGCCGATCCTCCGCCGTCCGAATGAATCCGACAATTCCGCCGTGCACATAGTCGCGGCCGTCGGAAAGACTGATCACGCCGATTCGGGCCATTGCCTGCCTCCCCGCGGTGGGTGGACTCTCGACTCCCGTCCAGAATCCCAGTCCAGACCACACGCCACGCCCGAAATCGGATTATCGCCTCAGTCCGGGAAGGTCAAGCGCGCCAGCGCGACTCCGCCCTGGCCCCAGCCCGCGTGCGTGATCCACAGCGCGTCGTCGTGGGTGATCACCTCGGCGGCGTGCGCGGGGATGTGCCCCACGCGGTCGGACGTGTCGAAGTGAAAAGGGCTGATACTGCGGAAGATCTCGGTGCCTACATAGTCGGGGCGGGGCCCGATCAGGAGATACCAGCTGCCGCCGTGGCGGAAGACGAACGGCGATTCGGTATTGCCCGCGCCGGTGCCGGTGGCCGGATCGGCATAGGCGATGCGGCGCTCGCTCCAGTTCAGCAGGTCCGGGCTCGTCCGGTAGGCGACCACGTGATTGCCGCCGGCGGGAGTGCTCGTGGCGCAGTAGTACATGACCCATAGACCCCGCACCCGTAGGACCATCGGATCGCGGGCGTCGTAGCCGTCGCGGAACACCGGACCGTCCGGATGCCGGGTCCAGTGGAACAGGTCGCTGGAGACGGCCAGTCCCATACCCGTTGCGGTGCGGTCGGTTCCGCCGCCGTCGTAGAACATGAAGTACCGGCCGTCGTCGTGGACCACGAAGGGCGCCCACAGGTGGGTCTCCCCCCGATCGAGATCCGCGCGCAGCACCGGTGGATGCCGGACCCACGGCCCGTGCAGATCCTCGGCGGTAGCGTGCGCGAACTCGGTCTCGTCGAACGGGTCGGCGGGCTCGGGGTGGGTGATCCCGAACAGATGCCAGCGGCCGTCCGCACCTCGGATCACGGTGTGATCGTTGATGTACCAGCGCCGATCCGATTCGCTCGGGTCATAGATGCGCCGAAACTCCCCCGCCCGCACGCCGTCCATGCCCGCGCCTTCCATCTAGGACCCGACCTGTCCTAGATCCATTCGAGAATGAATCCATGCCGGACCTCTCGCTGCGAACCCTAAACCGCACCCTGCTGCTGCGTCAGAAATTGAACGAGCGGGTGGCCATGCCCGCCGCCGACCTCGTCCGCCATCTCGTCGCGGTCCAGGCGCAGGAGCCGAACTGGCCTTACATCGGCCTGTGGACCCGGCTCACCGACTTCCGCCACGACGACCTGGCATCGCTGCTGCGAGACCGAACCGTAGTGCGCGCCACCTCGATTCGTCGCACCGTCCACCTCACCGATGCCGCCGACTACCGCTGGCTGTACCCGACCGTGCGACCGGCCGTCGAGCCGACCCTCCGCTCGGTGTACCTGCGCGACGCCGTCGCAGGTCTCGACATCGACGAATTGTCCACGGCCGGAGCCGAACTACTGTCCGGCCACACCCTGCCCCGCCGCGACCTCGGCAAACTGCTGGCCGAACGCTTCCCCGGCCGCGAACCCCGCGCCCTCGTCCACGCCACCGGCATCATCCACCCCCTGATCCACACCGCCGAAGCAGGCGCCTGGGGCGCCTGGCGGGGCCGCTCCGTCTCGGTCTCCCCCGCCGCCGACTACCTCGCCGCACCCCTATCCGAAACCCCCCAACCAGAAACCCTGATCCGCCGCTACCTAGCCGCGTACGGCCCCGCCACCACCGCCGACATCCAGGAATTCGCCGGCGTAACCCGCCTCGCGCCGATCATGGCCCGACTACGCCCGGAACTCCGCGTCTTCCACGACGAGTCCGGCCGCGAACTCTACGACCTCCCCGACGCCCCGATAGCCGCCCCCGACCTCCCGGCCCCGGTACGCTTCCTCCCCGCCTTCGACAACTCCTGCCTCGCCCACCGTGACCGCACCCGCATCATCAGCAACGCCGACCGCGCCCGCATCGCCAAGACCGCCTCCGGCGGCGTCCCCTTCTACCTGGTCGACGGATTCGTCCACGGCCGCTGGGATCTGGACGGTTCCACGATTCGAGTAATCCCGTGGCACTCCTTCTCGAAAGCCACCGAAGCAGCGGTCCGAGCCGAGGCCGAACAACTCCTGCCGGTACTCTTCCCCAACGAAGCTGGCAAGATCACCTTCAAAACGCGCTGATCAGACCCCTTCTTCCGCTCATTAGCAAAGTTCCGGCAATGCTACGGTGGCCCGGATTACCCGGGAGGTACGCAGAGAAACCATTCGATAGCAAATGACAGATTCGAGGCAGATCGCTATGCGACTTCCCTGGCCCACCGAGTTCGGCAGGTCGCCACGATGGCCGATCGCCGCGATCCTCTTCTTCGGGGTGGGCTCGTTGTACTACGCGGCGATCGCCGTGGGCGGGATGTCCGCGGGAGACGGTATCCGTGCGATCTTCGGCGCGTCGGGACTGCTGCTGTCGGCACTGTTCGTCGCATTGAGCGCACTCCGGCTCCGGCCCCATCGGCCTACGTCGGCGGGCCGAATCATGCTCGAGCGCAACGAGAGCGGTGAAACCGCGATCGCCCTCCCCATGGCGCACACGAGCTGGTTTCTCGGGGTACTGCTGTGCTTGTCGGGTGGTTTGTTCCTGGTAATGCTGGCCGTCACCCGCATCGCTTCCCACTCGAACGGCCCCGCGCACACGCTGCTGGCAATACCGCTGCTGGCCGCAGCCCTCGCGGCGTTCGCGGTCGCGGCATTGTTGTCCGCCGCCTTGCGCACCCCACGCCGCCTGGTGCTGTCCGAACACGGTGTTCGCCAGAACAACGGCGCGCTGGACCAGCACCTTCCGTGGTCAGCCATCACCGCCATGACTCCGACCCGCGCCGATCCCACGGGCGGCCAGTCCCGTCGCCGCATCCCGATGGTCCTGATACGGCCGCACGCGCCGTCGGATATCGCTGTGCCTTGGCGATTCCGCTGGTTCCGACAACGCACATTCCTCGATGTGATCTCGGTTCAGCCGATCGCCTATCCGGTCGACGGCGGCTTGCTGTACTACACGCTCCAGTTCTACTGGCAGCATCCCGAACTCCGACCCGAACTCGCCTCCGGCGCCGCCATCGAGCGGATGCGGCGCGGAGACGTGCTGGGCTAGAAGTGGATTGGTCAGCGGGCTTTTCGGGTGGTGCGCAGGAGGTCGCGGTTGAGGTGGGCTATGACGTCCTGGGGGATTTCCTTGGGGCAGGCGAGGGTGCATTCGCCGGTGTTGGTGCAGCCGCCGAAGTCGAGGTCGTCTTGGGTTCGGAGCATTTGGGTCACGCGGGTGGCGCGTTCGGGTTGGCCTTGGGGGAGGAGGCCGAGGTGGGTGATCTTGGCGGCGGTGAAGAGCATGGCGGAGCCGTTGGGGCAGGCGGCTACGCAGGCGCCGCAGCCGATGCATTCGGCGGCCTGGAAGGCGGAGTCGGCGTCGGGTTTCGGGACGGGGGTGGCGTGGGCTTCGGGGGCGGTGCCGGTGGGCGCGGTGATGTAGCCGCCGGCTTGGATGATCTTGTCGAAGGCGGAGCGGTCGACTATCAGGTCCTTGAGGACGGGGAAGGGCTTGGCGCGCCAGGGTTCCACGGTGATGGTGTCGCCGTCGGCGAACTTGCGCATGTGGAGTTGGCATGTGGTGGTGGCTTTTTCGGGGCCGTGCGGGGTGCCGTCGATGACGAGGGAGCACATGCCGCAGATGCCCTCGCGGCAGTCGTGGTCGAAGGCGACGGGGTCCTCGCCTTCGACGGTGAGACGTTCGTTGAGGACGTCGAGCATTTCCAGGAACGACGCGTCCGGGGAGATCTCCACCTGGTAGTCGACCAGCCCGCCCCGGTCCGCGGAGTCGCGTTGACGCCAGATGCGCAGTGTGAGTTTCATTCTCGATTCCCCTCTTACTTGTAGGACCGGGTGCTGGGCTGCACGTACTCGTAGCTCAGGGCCTCCCGATGCAGCGTCGGCGGCTCGCCCGCATGCCATTCCCAGGCCGCGACGTAGGAGAAGTTCTCGTCGTCACGTCGCGCCTCGCCGTCCTCGGTCTGCGACTCGGCGCGGAAGTGACCGCCCGCGGATTCGGTGCGGTGCAAGGCGTCCAGCACCATGAGCTCGGCCAGCTCGAGGAAGTCGGCCACCCGGCCCGCGCGTTCCAGCGACTGGTTGAGGTCGTCGCCGGAACCCGGGACGTTCACCCGCTCCCAGAACTCCGCGCGCAGTGCGGGAATCAGGGCCAGCGCCTTGCGAAGACCCTCCTCGGTCCGTTCCATCCCGCAGTACTCCCACATGATGTGGCCGAGCTCGCGATGGAAGGAGTCGGCAGTGCGATCCCCCCTGATCGAGAGGAGCCGGTCGATCATGGTGGTGACCCGCCCTTCGGCGGCCGCGATCGCCTCGGCCGGAACCTCCCCGACCGGCCCCCGCGCCAGATAGTCCCCGAGCGTGGTGGGCAGCACGAAATACCCGTCGGCCAGCCCCTGCATGAGCGCCGACGCCCCGAGCCGGTTCGCGCCGTGATCGGAGAAGTTGGCCTCACCGATCACGAACAGTCCCGGAATCGTCGACTGCAGGTCGTAATCCACCCACAGCCCGCCCATGGTGTAGTGCACGGCCGGATAGATGCGCATCGGCCGCTCGTACGGGTTCTCCCCCGTGATCCGCTCATACATCGTGAAGAGGTTGCCGTACTTGGCTTCCACCGCGTCCACGCCGAGCCGCCGGATCGCGTCGGTGAAGTCGAGGTAGACCCCGAGCCCGCCGGGCCCGACGCCGCGGCCCTCGTCGCAGACGTTCTTGGCCGCGCGCGAGGCGATATCGCGCGGCACCAGATTGCCGAACGCGGGGTAGATGCGCTCGAGGTAGTAGTCGCGCTCCTCCTCGGGGACATCGCCGGGTTCACGGTGGTCGCCAACGTTTTTCGGCACCCACACCCGCCCGTCGTTGCGCAGCGACTCCGACATGAGCGTCAGCTTCGACTGGTGCTCACCCGACACCGGAATGCAGGTCGGATGGATCTGGGTGAAGCAGGGATTGGCGAAGTACGCCCCGTGCTTGTGCGCCCGCCAGGAGGCCGTCACATTCGAGCCCATGGCATTGGTCGACAGGAAGTAGACGTTGCCGTAACCACCGGAGGCCAGTACCACGGCATCGCCTGTGTAGGAGCGGATCTCGCCGGTGATCAGATCGCGCACCACCACACCCCGCGCGACGCCCTCGACCATGATCAGATCGAGCATCTCGTGCCGCGCGTGCAATTCCACGGTGCCCGCGTCCACCTGACGCATGAGCGCCTGATACGCGCCCAGCAGCAGCTGCTGCCCCGTCTGCCCGCGCGCGTAGAAGGTGCGTGAAACCTGCGCCCCGCCGAAGGACCGATTGTCGAGCAACCCGCCGTACTCCCGCGCGAACGGAACACCCTGCGCCACACACTGATCGATGATCTGGTTGGAGATCTCGGCGAGCCGGTGCACATTCGATTCGCGGGAGCGGTAGTCGCCGCCCTTGACCGTATCGTAGAACAGCCGGTGCACGCTGTCGCCGTCATTGCGGTAGTTCTTGGCGGCATTGATCCCGCCCTGCGCCGCGATCGAATGCGCCCGCCGCGGGGAGTCCTGGAAACAGAACTGGATGACGCGATACCCCTGCTCCCCCAGCGTCGCCCCGGCCGAGCCCCCGGCCAGACCGGTCCCGATGACGATGACCGTCTTCTTGCGCTTGTTCGACGGATTGACGAGCTTGGCCTCGAACTTGCGGGTGGTCCAGCGATCGGCGATCGGCCCGGCCGGAGCCATGGTATCGGCGATCGGCGCTCCGACCTGGAAAAGGTTGTCGTTCATGGCTATTTCACCCATCCGAAGGAGACGGCGATCGGGACGGCCAGAAAGCCCGCCACGAGCAGAATGGACACGGCGGCCGCGAGCAGCTCGAAACCACGCGCCCCGCGCCCCGCAGTGAGGCCCAAAGTCTGTGCGGCGCTGCGGATGCCGTGCCGCAGATGCAGCCCCACCAGGACCACGGCGAGAACATAGAACACCGTCACATACCAGTGCGACGGCGCGAAGTCGGCGACGACCTTCGCATAGGGAGTCGCGTTGCCGCCCTTGGGATTCACCGCGCCGAAGGTCAGATCCAGCAGATGCCAGACCACGTACAGCGCGATGATGACCCCGCCCCACCGCATGGTGTGCACGGCATAGCCGTGGGCATGCGACTTCCGCTTGGCCGCGTACCTGATCGGCCGGGCCCGGCGCGCCGTGCGGGCGAGGGAGACGGCCGACCACATGTGCAGGATCACGCTCACACCGAGCACGACCTCCGCGACCGTCAGCAGCCCCCGACGCGGGATCGCGGGCTCACCGACCGTCCGCAGCCAGTCGGCGTAGTGGTTGAAATCGGACGCGCCCAGAAAGATCTTCAAGTTCCCGGCCATGTGGCCGAGCAGGAACAACACGAGGATGCCCCCGGTCACCGCCATCACGGCTTTCTTGCCCACCGTCGTGCGGTAGAGCTGGGGTAATGCGACAGCCATGACCGGAAGCTACGTCCGCCCCGCACGACCGGTCCAAGTCCGCTTGGATCTGGTGACCATGGCCGTGGTCTATGAACCGAGCTGCGGCCGGGATTACGACTGCGAGTAGTGAATTCGCGACGTGAAGGATGTCACACGCCGCCGCCCCGACCAGGTGTGATCATCGCCTCGGAATCGAAATCACGCACTCAATAGTCCTAGGCTATCGATGTGCAGTTGCAGCAGTTGTCGTACTTCCTGGCGGTAGCCCGGGCTCAGCACTTCACCCGCGCCGCCGACACCCTCGGCGTCGCCCAGCCTTCCCTGTCCAAGCAGATCCGGGTCCTGGAAACCGAACTCGGCGCGGAACTGTTCAGCCGCGCCCGCGGCAATATCACCCTGACCCCGGCCGGCGAGGCGCTGCTCCCGCTGGCGACCCGCATCCTCGCCGATGTCGACAGCGCCCGGCTCGAGGTCCAGGAGCTCGCCGGACTGCGCCGCGGCCGGGTCCGCCTCGGTGCGACGCCGTCCCTGTGCTCGAGCCTGCTGGCCGACGCCCTGCGCCGCTACCACGACGCGTACCCGGGCATCCGGCTCCTGGTCGAGGAGGGCGGCTCACGCGATCTGGTGCGCCAATTGACCAGGGGCGAACTCGATCTGGCACTGGTGATCCTGCCGCTGGCCGACGACACTCCGCTGGCCACCACCCCGATCCTGCGCGAGGACCTGATGGTCGCCGCCCGCATCGACGACACCTCCCTGCCCGACCGCCCGCATCTGCGCATCACCGACCTGCGGGACCGCCCGCTCGTCATGTTCCGGCAGGGCTACGACATCCGCGAAGCCACGATCAGCGCCTGCCGCCAGTCCGGCTTCGAACCCCGCTTCGCGGTGGAGGGCGGCGAAATGGACGCGGTCCTGCGCTTCGTCGAGGTCGGCCTCGGAGTGGCGGTGGTCCCCAGCACGGTGCTGGCCGGACGGCCCGGACTGCGCGGAATTCCACTGTCGGGCGAGCGCACACCCCACCGCCCCGGCAGCACCGAACACGGCCTGCACCGCATCGTCGCACTGGCCCACCGCAAGGACGTAGCCCGGACCCACGCCTCCGCGGCATTCCAGGCAACCCTGGAAACCTTCCTGCACGAGGCGGCCGACACCGACACCCTCCCACCCGGCGTCAACTCCCTCCTCCCCCCACTTCATCGATCTCGCCGGGACGCATGAGCGGTACTGGATCGCCGCGCCGTTCAGGCGACCAGAGCCTCTCGCAACCTGCTCAGCTCGGATTCCGAAAGACCCTGGGCAAGCAGCCATTTGGCCGCCCCGCCATGTTCGGCGTAGAGGTTGGCGAGGAAACGCGTCATGACTTCCGGTGCGACGGCGAGAATTCCGGTGTTGGTCTGCGGCAGACCCTCGTAGGAGGGCAGGGCGTCGAGCCGGTCGCGGACCTTCTGAATACGCTCATTGGTGAGCGCGTAGTCGTAGGCGATCGATTCGGCGGGGACGCCCACCGCGTCCAGCAGCACGGCGGCCAGCACGCCGGTGCGGTCTTTGCCTGCCGCGCAATGGAACAGGATCGCATGCTTGCCCGGGTCGATGATGAGCCGTACCGCCGCGACGATGTGCTCGCCGCTGCCCGCCAGCAGCTGCCCGTAGAGCTCGGTGAGATCGACACGGGTCTTGTCCGGCACCAGATCCCGTGCCGCCAGCGAGGATTGGGGCGACTTGCGGATCGGAAGGTTCGCGATGGTCAGCTCGGCGTCGGCGATCAGCCCATAGCCTTCGCGTTCCACCTCGTCGGGCAGGCGCAGGTCGATGACGGTGCGCAGGCCCAGCCGCTCGACCAGTTGCGAGAGGTCCTCGCAGGTGGCCTGCTGCAGCGTCGAGGACCGCAGAACCACGCCGAAACGCGTGCTGCCGCCGCCGGTTACGGGCAGCCCGCCCAGGTCCCGGACATTGTCGATCTGGGCGAAGTCGATCCAGCGGTTCGGCATCGAATCAGTGGGCACGGCCGGCCGCCGCCTCTTCCGCACGGGTCAGCCCGCACAGCCCGATCAGATCTTCGTGCAGCTCGAACCAGACGGTGTGATAGCTGTCCATGATGGGCCGCGCCACATAGGTGTGGTCCCCTTCGGCGATGCGCTCCACCGCACGGTCGAGCCGATCCAGGTAGCGCGACAGGCGCGGGGCCAGTCCGCCGAGACGGGCGATCAGCGGCCGCAGGCGTTGGTGAGTGTCGTTGAGCCGGGCCAGGACCGAACCGTCGTACTCGGCGTCCGCGTGGTCATTGACGGTGGCCGGGTCCTTCATCTGCCAGTCGGTGATGATGACCTTGAGATCGGCGTTGAAGACGCAGAATTCGTCGTAGGCGACGGTCATGGCGGCCGCGTCGACGGTCTCGCGCTCCGCGTCGAGCAACTGCGCCAGGCGCGGACGACCCTCGGGGGTGATGCGGAAACCGGCGGGTGTGGTGGCGCAGAAGCCGGCGGTCACCAAACCCTCACAGCAGGCGGCGATTTCGACAGCGTCGGCGAACAGGCTCAACGCCAGATTGTCGGCGTTCACCCGGCCCTTGATGCCGATCAGGCGCAGCACGGCCAGCTCGGTGACAGGTGCGGTCACGGAAACTTCCTCCTGCTCAACATCTTCGGTGACGCGCTGCTCGAGGCGCTCGGCCAGGCGGTCGCCGTCCACCCCCACCCACTGGGCGAGCTGGGCGACATCGTCGAGCACGGACTGCTCGACCGGCTTGGCCACGACCGCACCGGGCAGCACCAAACCGGCTCCGCCGTCGACGGTCACGGTCCTACCGGCGAGCGCGGCGACCACACCCGGTCCGCAGCCGACCACGCACGGGCGGCCGAGTTCACGGCTGACGAGCGCGGCATGCGACGTGGTGCCGCCCAATTCGGTGACGATGGCGCGCGCGGCGATCATGCCGTGCAGGTCGTCGGGGCTGGTGGTGGGGCGGACCAGGATGACGTCCTCGCCCGCCTCCGCGCGCACCTCGGCCTCGTCGGGATCGGTGACGACCACGCCGGAAGCCAGTCCGGGGCAGGCGGATTCGCCCCGTGCCAGCGGCTGCTGGTCACCGGTGTCGCCGGAGGCCGGGCGCAGCACCTCGCGCACCTGATCGGCGCTCACCCGATCCAGCGCCTCGTCGGCGCCGATCAGCCCCTCCTCGACCATGGCGACCGCGGCGCGCACGGCGGCCCGCGCCGAACGCTTGGCCGGGCGCGACTGCAGCAGCCACAAGGTCCCGGACTCGACGGTGAACTCCACGTCCTGGAGGTCGCGGCCGTCCCGCTCGAGCAGCTCGGCGGCGGCGATGAGCCGCGCGTGCACCGCGGGCTGGGCGGCGGCCAGATCGTCGAGCGGGCGCGGGGTCAGGCGGCCCGACACCACGTCCTCGCCCTGCCCGCCGACCAGCCACTCGCCGTAGACGGGACCGTCGCCGGTGTTCGGGTTGCGACTGAAAAGCACTCCGGTGCCGGAGAATTCGTCGAGATTGCCGAACACCATGGCCTGCACGGTGACCGCGGTGCCCAGGGTGTCGGCCACGCCGCGATGGGCGCGATAGGTCTTGGCGCGCGGGGAATCCCAGGACCGGAACACCGCTTCGACCGCGCCGCGCAACTGCTCCCACGGATCGACCGGGACGACACCGTTCTCGTCCCCGAGCACGGTCTCGCGGTATTGCTGGACGAAACGCCGCCGGGTGTCCTCGGCATAGCCGGCATTGCGGGTCTCGGCGGCCAGCGCCTCCTCCACCGCGGCGGTCATGCCGAGGTTCAGGACGGTGTCCATCATCCCGGGCATGGAGATGGCCGCGCCCGAACGCACCGACACCAGCAGCGGGCGCTCGACCGACCCGAAACGCCGCCCGGTGCCGCGCTCGATCATGGCGATGCCGTCGCGCACCTGCGCCCAGATCTCCTCGGCGATCGAGCCGCGCCGCGTGTAATCGGCCCAGCCGTCGGTGGTGATGACGAACGCCGGCGGCACCGGCAGACCGAGCGCCCGCATGTGATCGATGCTCCATGCCTTGCCGCCGATCGTGTCCCGCGACAGCCCGCACGCGCCGTCGAGTTCGACAACGGTCGCCGCACCCGCATCGGGGCGCCGCACCAACTCCGTTCCGGCCGTCATGTCACTCCTCCGAGATCCTGAATTCATCCGCACTCCAGCGCTCCGCCGCTGCTCGAGCGGCCTGCCGGGCAATATCCCGTCCCCCCTCGGGACCACTACAACGAGAGTGCCGCGTGACCGCCCACACACCCAACTCCCATCCCGATGACCGGAATGGACACGCCGCGCCAAGAAATTGGGGAGGCCCGCTGGCACGCCCGGTCAGCGGGATGGCACTCCGAAAATGGGAATTCATCAGGCGGCGCTGGGGCAGGATGGGCGGATGGATCGGCGGCACTCGGGCGGGAGCTCCGCGGTCGGACCCGTGATGACCATTCCGGGTCTGGTGGCGGACAGGGCGCGGCGATATCCGGACGCGGTCGCGATCGCCGGACCGGCCGGGCGCTTCACGTTCGCCGAGTTGGCCGAGGAGGTCGCCGGGGTGACACGGGCCGCCATGGCCTCCGGGCTCGAGGTCGGGGACCGGGTCGGGATCTGGGCGCCCAACAGTGTGCGCTGGATCGTGACGGCGCTCGGAATGCTCGGCGCGGGCGTCACTTTGGTACCGATCAGCACCCGGCTACGCGGCGCGGAGACCGCGGAGGTCCTGGCCCGCAGCAACGCGAAAGCCGTGTGCACGGTGCAGCAGTTCCTCGGCCGGGACTATCCGGCCATGCTGGCCGAATCCGGGCGTCCGCTACCGGATCTCGAACATCTGATCCTGCTCGACGATGCCCGCGGCGAGGGCGACGCGGACTGGGACATCAGCTCGTGGGAGGGCTTCCTGGCCCCCGGCACCGTGATCGACCCGCAGTCGACGCGAGACCGCACCGCCGAGGTCGAGCCGGATTCCGTCTCCGACATCCTGTTCACCTCCGGCACCACCGGCGCGCCCAAGGGCGTGCTGGCCACCCACCGGCAGACCCTGGAAGTGTTCTCGCAGTGGGCCGACGCGGTCACCCTGCGCCCCCGCGATCGATACCTGCTGGTGAATCCGTTCTCGCACACCTTCGGCTACAAGGCCGGGATCCTGGCCTGTCTGCTGCGCACCGCCACCATGGTGCCGATGGAGCGCTTCGACACCACGGCCGCGCTGCGGCTCATCGAGAGCGAGCGCATCACCGTGCTGGCCGGTCCCCCAACGCTTTTCACCGACCTGCTCGCGGCCGACCACGACAACTACATGCTCGGCTCGCTACGCCTGGCCGGTACCGGCGGCGCGACCGTCCCGGCCGAGCTGGTCCGCCGCATCCGCGACGACCTGCGCGTACCCTACGTCTTCACCGCCTACGGCCTCACCGAATCCATCGGCGTGGTCTCCATCTGCCCACCCGACGCACCCGCCGAACTGGTCGCGGGCACGGTCGGAAAAGGCTTGCAGGGCAGTGAGATCCGCATCCTCGACCGCGACGGCAAACCGGTGGAGCCCGGCGAGCCCGGCGAGATCACCGTCCGCGGGCCGAACGTCATGCTCGGCTACCTCGACGATCCCGAGGCCACCGCCGCCGCCATCGACGCCGACGGCTTCCTGCACACCGGCGACGTCGGCACCCTCGACGAGGAGGGCTACCTGCGCATCACCGACCGCCTCAAGGACATGTTCATCGTCGGCGGCTTCAACGCCTATCCGGCCGAGATCGAACGAGTCCTGCTGGAGCATCCCGATATTCGCGATGTCGCGGTGATCGGCATCCCGAACGACCGCCTCGGCGAGGTCGGCCGCGCGGTGGTGGTGCCCGCCGACGGAGCGACCGCCGATCCCGCCGCCATCATCGAATGGTCCCGCTCCCGATTGGCCGGGTACAAGGTGCCACGAGAGGTCGTCCTCGTCGACGACCTCCCGCGCAATGCCGGCGGCAAGGTGCTCAAACAGCGCCTGCGCGATCGGGCCTAGTTCCCCAGCACCGGCCCGTCGGCCCAGCGATACAGATGCGCGATCGCGGGTTCCACGATGGAACCCGGCGCCTCCGCGTCGAACCAGCGATCCACATGCGTCCAGTGATACGGATGCAGCAGGTAATCGCCATTGAGTCCGTCGGGATCGAGGAACTCCTGCTCCCAGACGTGGGTCCAGCGCGCATGACCCGGCACCCGGCTCAGCGACCAGGACTTGATGGCAGAGATGTGGGCGGGCATGGCCATCAGATCGGATTCGAAGCGCGCCACCGTCTCCGGGGCCGTGCCGTGGCGCACGGTCAGCAGCAGGGTGCGCTTGATGCGGCGAGCGGAGTCCAATCGGACCACGCGGGCGTGCACCGGAGCCAGTGGCACCACGTCGGCGGTGTCGGGCAGGACCGGCAGCACCGTCGCGGGTGCGGCGTCGGCGGCGAGGTCCCAGACCGCGCCCAGTCCGCCGGTACTGCCGGGCAGGTCGACGCCCGCCGAGCAGTGTGTGACGCCGGGCGTCGTGTTCGCCGACTCGGCCAGGGCGGCGATTTGCGCGTCCGCGTCGTCCCCGGCGGGCGGCGCGGTGAGAATCACCCAGCGGCTCATGACTGTTCCTCCTGGACGGCGAGCACGTGACGCTCCCGGGTCAGTGCGACGGCATCGGTATCGGACCAGAAGGCCGCGACACCCGGATCGGCCGCCGCCGCACCCCGCATCCCGTAGAACTCGTAGATGCCCGCGAGCTCCCAGATGATCTGCACGGCAACCGAATCGGCCCCCGTATGCTCGTGCAGCACCTGCGGCGCGCGCAGGCCCCGCGCGTTGGCTCCGGGCAGGTATTCATCGCGCCAGCGGCACAGCCAGTCCTCGGCCCGGTCGGCGGGCAGGACGATGCGGTCGAGCACACGCACGGGCGTCGCGGGGTTCACAGCTTCGCCTCCACCTCGTTGCGGTACCGGTCCACGTACGCCGCGAGGTTCTCCACGCCCTCGAGCAGCGATCCGGGACCGAACATGGGCGGGGTGAGCACGATTCGGCTCGCACCGGCGGTGACATAGGGCCGGACGTATTCCGGGTCGAACTCGCGGGTGAAGTCGAACGAGCCCGGCCAGATGGTCATCTCCACGGCGTCCTCGGAACGTCCCGCGGCCCCGCAGATCTCGCGGATCTTGTCCGCGCCGCGCGCGAAATCCTCCGACGAGATCGTGTAGGGGAACCAGCCGTCCCCGACCCGGGCGGCACGGCGCACCGCGGGAGCGCTGTTGCCGCCCAGGATGATCGGCACCGATCGCTCCGGCTGCGGGAGGCAGAACTGCCGCTCGAACGAGACGTGCTCACCCAGGTAGGTGGCCGGGGACTGGGTCCACAGCGCCCGCATGGCGCCGATGCAGTCGTCGAGCCGTCCGCCGCGATCCTCGAACGGCACCCCGATCGCCGCGTATTCCTCCTTCTGCCAGCCGATTCCGAGACCGAGCAGCAGCCGCCCGCCCGACTGGCGGGCGATGGTGGCGGCCCGCTTGGCCAGCACCACCGGGCTGTGCAGCGGCGCCACCACCATGGCGGTGCCGAACAGCAGCGTGCTCGACGCGCCCGCGAGGAACGCGATCGTCTCGAGCGGGTCGGTCATGGGTACCCCGAGATCGCCGCCGGGCATCCGGCCGTCGGGCGAGTACGGGTACAGCGGCTCGTAATCCTGGGCTACCACAACGTGTTCCACGGTCCAGATCGAATCCAGACCGCATTCCTCGGCCGCCGCGGCGAATTCCCGCAGGAATCCACCGTCCGTCACCAGGCCGTCGAGATATGGCATGAGCATGCCGATACGCATCGGCCGCCTCCGTCCTTCCGGGAACGGCCCGTCATTGGGCCACCCCTCGATCGTGGCGTGTTGCCGGGGTCACAAATCCCGGGGATCCCGGTCAGCGAGACGGCGCATAATGGCCGCTCACAGGCCACTTTTCAGGGGAAAGCCGATAGCCCCGTACCTCTTGGCACGGGGCTCGAACGACCGGAGCACCACCCATCCATCCTCGGTCCGTGCCCCGGTGCGGAACGCACCGGGGCACGGGAGCTCCCGAGAGTGGGGCTAGATCTCTTTGCGCATCTGGGCGGTGAGGGGCTTCATGTAACCCGAGCCGAGCAGGCGGCGCATGATGTTCATGGCCTTGGCGTCCTTGCCGATCAGGATGAGCGGCTTGTTCTTCCGGATGCCGTTGACGATCACCTTGGCGCAGTCCTCCGGGCTGGTCTGGGCCAGGCGGTCGAAGTTGGCGGCCAGGTCGTCACGCGAGCGGTTGGCGGCCGCCCTTGCCTTCCAAGCGATTTCGGTCTTGATCATGCCCGGGTGCACGCTGGAGACGCCCACGTTGTACCCGGCGATGATCATCTCCTGGCGCAGCGCGTCGCTGATCGCGTGCATGGCGTACTTGGAGGAGCTGTAGCCGCCCTGGCTCGGGCAGGCCACCAGGCCGAACATGCTGGAGACATTGGCGATATGCCCGTCGCCCGAGGCGATCACGTGCGGCAGGAACGCCTTCACCCCGTGCAGGGTGCCCCAGTAGTTGATGCCGAAGATCCACTCCAGGTCTTCCCAGGAGACTTCCTCGATATTGGCGGTCAGCGAGACACCGGCGTTGTTGACGACGATATTGACCTTGCCGAAGTCGGCCGCGACCTCGTCGGCATGGGCGTACACGGCGGCGCGGTCGGTCACGTCGAGCTGGTAGGCGCGGGCCTTCGCGCCCTCCTTCTCGCACAGCGCGGCCGTCTCGGCCACGTTCTCGAGATTGCGCCCCGAAAGCGCCAGCCGCGCACCGTTCCGAGCCAGTTCCAGGGCCAGCGCCCGGCCGATGCCCGCTCCCGCACCGGTGATGACGGCGACCTTGCCGTGGAAGTCCTTCATAGGTGTTTCCTTGTCTCGCTTCGCGATTACTTGATCGGGGTTCTCAGGGGGCAGCCCCCTGAGAACCCCAATAGGTAGGGCCGTCAGGCCCTACTGAGAGGTGAAGCCGCCGTCGGCCACGAATTCGGAGCCGGTGCTGTAAGAGGAGTCATCTGAGATGAGGAACAGGACCAGGTTGGCGAGTTCCTCGGGCGTGGCCGGGCGCGCGATCGGCTGATTGGCCGCGATACTCGCTGATCGATCCGAGGTCGCGACCATTTCGGTGGCCACGATGCCCGGGTGCACGGAATTGACCCGGACGTTGTCGGCCGCGAATTCCTGTGCGGCCGTTTTGGTCATGCCACGCACGGCCCACTTCGAAGCCACGTAGCCGAGGATGTTCGAGTAGCCGATCAGGCCGCCGGTCGAAGAGATGTTGACGATGGAACCGACCCCGGCCTCGCGCATGGAACCGATGACCGCCTTCATGCCCAGGAAGACGCCGACCTGATTGACGTCGATCACCTTGCGGTAGTCGGCTTCCGAGAGCTTCTCGATCGGGTCGACGTGCACGATGCCCGCATTGTTGACCAGACCCGAGATCGGGCCGAAGGCCGCGACGGCCTGTGCGACGACATCGTTCCACGCCGCCTCGTCGGTCACATCGAGCGGGAAAAACCTTGCCGCGTCCCCGATTTCGGCGGCGACGGCCTGTCCGGCCTCGGTGAGCACGTCGGTGATCACCACCTTCGCGCCCTCGGCGGCGAGCTTGCGGGCGAAGGCCGCCCCCATGCCGCGCGCACCCCCGGTGACGATGACGACCTTCGAATCAATCCGTCCCATGTCAGTTCTCCTGTGCCGCTTCGATTTCCATATCGGCGAGGTGATTGGCGGCGATATAGCCGAACACCATGGCCGGACCGATGGTCGCACCCGCACCGGCGTAGTCGTTGCCCATGACCGCGGCGGAGTTGTTGCCCGCCGCGTACAGCCCCGAGATGACCTCGCCCCGGTCGTCGAGCACGCGGGCGTGCTCGTCGGTGACCAGGCCGCCCTTGGTGCCCAGATCGCCGGGCACCATCTCGACCGCGTAGAACGGGCCGCGCTCGAGCGGAGCCAGGGTCGGGTTGGGCTTGACGGTCGGGTCACCGTAGTAGCGGTCATAGGCCGAGTCGCCGCGCAGGAAGTCCTCGTCGCGGCCCTTGCGCGCGAAGGCGTTGAAGCGCTCGACGGTAGCGGCGAGCGTGTCCGCCGGGACGCCCAGCTTGCCCGCCAGCTCGGCCAGGGTGTCGGCCTGCTTGATGATGCCTGCGTCGAAGTACTTCTGGGGCAGCGGCCGTTTGGGGAAGTTGCCCAGGAACAGGTACCGGTCGCGGAAGTTCTGGTCGAAGATGAAGTGCGCCGGAATACTGCCCGGCACCTTCTTCTCCTCCTCGTACATGGTGTGCACGACGTTCACGTACGGCGCGGACTCGTTCACGAAGCGCTCGCCTTTGGCATTGACCACGATCGCGCCCGGCTGCGAACGCTCGGCCAGCATGAAGAACGGCGGGCCGTCGGGGTTGCGCACCGACGGACCCCACCAGGCGTCGTCCATGAGATCGACTGCCGCACCGGCCTTCTGGCCCGCGACGATGCCCTCGCCGACATTCTCGGTCGCGCCCACAGTCCAGCCCGTGTTCTGCGGCCCGTCGATGTACTGCTTGCGCATCTCGAGGTTGTGCTCGAAGCCGCCCGCGGCCAGCACCACACCGCGCCGGGCCTTGATGGTGACCGGGCGACCCTCGTGCTCGACGTGCACGCCGACCACGGCGTCGCCCTCCATGACCAGGTCGGTGAGCGGCGTGTTCAGCCACACCGGCACACCCGCGTCCCGCAGCGACAGCCACAGCCGCGCCGCGAGGGCCTTGCCCAGGCTCAGCGGCTTCGCGCCCTTGAGCAGGTTGAGCGCGGTCTGCGCGCCGACCTTCATGGCGGTCTTCTTGCCGGTCCAGGTGCGCGCGATCATGTTCAGGTCGTGGAAGTCCTTGACCGTGATGGCGATGCCCTTGGGCGCGGACATGGTCGGCTGGTTGATCTTGTGCAGATCACCGCCGAGCAGCCGCCCGTCGATCGGCTTGGGCTCGATGCTGCGGCCCTGCGCCAGTCCGCCCGGGAACTCGGGGTGGTAGTCGGAGTACCCGCGGTCGTAGGCGAAGTCCCAGTACCTGGAGCGAGCCCCGAGGTAGCGGAACATCTCCGGCCCGTGGTCCAGGAACGCCCGCTGCTTGGCCTCCGGAACCCGGTCGCCGACAACGGCTTTCAGATAGGTGCGAGCCATCTCCGGGCTGTCCGGCACCCCCGCGGCCTGCAGCACCGGGTTGTTGGGCACCCAGATGCCGCCGCCCGAGCGCGCGGTGGAGCCGCCGAACAGGCGGCTCTTCTCGATCAGGGTCACCGACAGCCCACGGTAGGCGGCGGTCAGTGCGGCGGTCATGCCCGCCGCACCGGAACCCACGACAACGACGTCGAATTCGAATTCCATGAAATGAGTCCTCAGTAGCCGCAACTGGTCAACATGCCGCCGTCGACGACGAATTCGCCGCCGGTGCAATAACTCGAGGCGTCCGAGGCCAGGAACAACGCCACCTCGGAGACCTCGACCGGCCGACCCCAGCGCGGAATGGGCAGTTCGGAGAAGAAACTGTTGCCGTCCACCCCGGACGCGCCCGCGACGGACGCGGTCATGGGGGTGGCGATGCCGCCGGGATGAATGGAGTTCACCCGGATACCCGAGTGCCCCAGCTCCCGGGCGGCGGACTTGGTGAGCCCGCGCAACGCGAATTTGCTTGCGCTGTAAGCGGAGAGACCGGCGGCACCGACGAAGCCCTCGACCGAGGAGACGTTCACGATGGATCCGCCGCCGGCGGTGGTGAGTGCGGGCGCGGCCGTCTTGATGCCGAGGAAGGCGCCGGTGACATTGATGTTCATGATGGTCTGGAACTCGTCCAGGCTCATCTCCACGATGCGCTCGAACCGCAGGATGCCCGCATTGTTGACGAGCACGTCCAACTTGCCGAACTTGGTGGTCGCCTCGGAAACCGCTGCCTGCCAGTCGGATTCACTGGTGACATCGTGGTGCACGTAGTGGACGGCGTCGCCCAGCTCGGCCGCCAGCGCCTTGCCCTCGTCGTCGAGCACATCACCGAACACGACCCGCGCGCCCTCGGCCGCGAAGCGGCGCACATGCTCCGCCCCCGTACCCCGTGCGCCGCCGGTCACCAGCGCCACCTTGCCGTCCAGCTGTCCCACCGAATCCTGTCCTTCCGACCAACGATTGTTCGGGTCTCCCACCTCTGAAACTCGGACCCTGCGTCGCGCGTTCAGCGCGGCGCAGGGCTGGAGTAGTTGGGTTCATCACCGACGCTAAGTCGGGGGCAGGGTGGCGGCACGGTGTGGTCCCGGCCACTGAGACAAGCGAATGACCTGAGGCTATGGGTGCAGAAGTATTCCGGTTAGGCATAAGCGCCCGGGTGGGCGCGGAAGGCGTCGCGGGTAGGAGTCCGGATGAAGTTCTCGATGATCTTCGAAGCGCAGATGACCGACCCGACCGCCGCGCACGAGGCCCAGGTGCTGCGCGATTGCGTCGAGCAGGCGGTGCTGGCCGACGAGATGGGGTTCGACGCCGTGTGGGCCGTCGAGCATCACGGGCTCAAGTGGTACGCCCACATGAGCGCACCGGAGATCTTCCTGACCTACGTGGCCGCCAAGACCTCCCGGGTGCGCATCGGGCACGGCGTGGTGTGCATGCCGTTCGGCTTCAATCACCCCGTACGCACCGCCGAACGCGCCGCCATGCTCGACGTGCTCTCCGATGGCCGCCTGAATCTGGGCGCGGGTCGCGGCGCGACCGCCGTCGAAACCTCCATGTGCGGAGTCGATCCCGACCGCACCTACCAGGAGGTCGAGGAATCGCTGCGGATGATCGCCACCGCCTGGAAGGATCCCGAGGGCGAATTCGAATACCACGGTGAGCTTCTGAACATCGACCCCCATCACCTGCTGCCGCGCCCGGTGCAACGCCCGCATCCCCCGCTGTTCATGGCCTGCACCAAGAAGGACACGCTGAAACTGGCCGCCGACTACGGAATCGGCGCACTGGTCCTGGGTTTCGCGGGCATCGAGGAGATCGCCGAACTGCGCGGCATCTACGACGCGGCCATCGCGGCCCGCACCGGCGAGCGCTTCGTCTCCACCGTCGTCAACGATCATTTCGCGGCCCTGTGCCCGACCATCGTCCTCGACGATCGCGAGCAGGCCCAGCAGATCGGCGCGCGCGGCCAGCGCTTCTTCGCCCAGTCCATCAAGTACTACTACGGCGCGGGCCCGGTCCCCGACGAGGCCGTCGACCCGGCTGTCGACGAAATGGCCAAGATGCGCGAGGTCGCCGACGAACACGTCGCCTACCTGCACGAGGCCAGGATCCCGGTGAAGTCCGGGTCCACCGCCATCTTCAACACCGAGCACGCCTACGGCACCGCCGACGACGCCATCGCCTACGTCGAGCGCCTGCGGGACGCCGGGGCCGACGAGATCCTGTGCCTCATCCAGATGGGCACCGTGCCCCAGGCCGCGTGCCTGGAAACCATCCGTCAGTGGGGCGAGAAGGTCATCCCCCACTTCCGTTCCCACTAGCACCACCGTCACAAGTAGCAGAGAAAGAAGTCGAAATGGCTGATCTGACCGGCAAAGTCGCCCTGATCACCGGCGCCGCCCGCGGCCAGGGCGCGGCCGAGGCCCGCCTGTTCGTCGAGCTGGGCGCGAAGGTGGTCCTCACCGACGTGCTCGAGGACGAGGGCAAGCAACTCGCCGACTCCCTCGGCGAGGCAGCGCGTTTCGTCCACCACGACGTCACCGACGCCGACAGCTGGGACGCCGCGGTGAAGGTCGCCGTCGACACCTTCGGCAAGCTCGACGTATTGGTCAACAATGCCGCCATCTATGTCATGAAGCCGCTCGTCGACACCGATGTCGAAGAGCTGGAACGGATCCTGAAGGTCAACCTGGTCGGCGCGTTCCGCGGCATCAAAGCGGTCGTCCCCGCCATGACCGCGGCCGGCGGCGGCTCCATCGTGAACATCTCCTCGCAGGCGGGTCTCGAGGGCCTGATGAACCACGCCGCCTACGGCTCCTCCAAGTGGGGTCTGCGCGGCCTGTCCAAGATCGCCGCGCTGGAGCTGGGCCCGTCCCGGATCCGGGTCAACTCGGTGCATCCCGGCCCCATCGCCACCCCGATGGTGCCCTACCTGACCACCGGCCCGGGCAGCTTCCCGACCCTGCCGCTGGAGCGCACCGGCCTGCCGGAGGAGGTCGCCGAACTGGTCGCCTTCCTCGCCTCCGACGCGTCCGCGTACATCACCGGCGCCGAGGTGACCGTCGACGGCGGTCTGGCCGCGGGCAAGTTCATCCCGCGAAACATGTAGCACGACAGCGTGATCCAGGAAGGCCCGCAATGACCCTGTCCCCCGAATGGCAGACCTTCGTCGACGCCGCCACCGCGGCGTTCCCGGCGCTGGGCACCGAGGTGCTCGACGCCGCCGAAGCGCGGGCCTTCCTGGCCGCCCGGCCCGCCCCCGCCGCCGAACCGATTCCCGTCGCGGCGGTGGAGGAATGGCTGGTTCCCGGTCCTGACGACGCCCCCGAGGTGCCGGTCCGGCTCTATCGTCCGCACGAGGCCGAGGCCAGGCCCGGCGTCGTGGTCTTCTATCACGGCGGCGGATTCGTCCTGTGCGGCTTGGATTCCCACGATCGCTTCTGCCGCACCATGGCCAACGAGGCCGGGGTCATCGTGGTCTCGGCCGACTACCGCCGCGCGCCCGACGCCCGATTCCCGGCCGCCGCGCAGGACGCCTACGCCGTCCTGCGCTGGGTCGCCGACAATGCCGAATCCCTGGGCGGGGACCCGGATCGTCTTGCCGTGGCCGGAGACAGCGCGGGCGGCAATCTCGCGACGGTCGCGGCGCTCACCGCGCGCGACAACGGCGGACCGGACATCGCCTTCCAGCTGCTCATGTATCCGATGCTGGATCCGAACTGCGACAGCCGGTCCTACACCGACAATGCCGAGGGCTTCTTCACCACCGCGGCCCATTTGCGTTGGTACTGGCAGCAATACCTGAACTCGGACGCCGACAGGTCCGACCCCTGCGCCAACCCCACCATCGCCGACCTCACCGGGCTCCCGCCCGCCCACATCGCCACCGCCGAATTCGACCCGCTGCGCGACGAGGGCGAGCGGTACGGTCGGCTGCTGCGCGACGCCGGGGTCGAGACCGAGATCCACCGCTGGAACGGCACCGTGCACGGCTTCATGTCCATGGCATTCCATCTGCGAGAAACCCAGCGCGCCAACACCGCCGCCTGCACCGCGCTGCGTCGCGCGCTGGCTCGTACACCCGTCGTCTGAAATTCGCGGCGGGTTCACGGCCCCACCGATTAGCATCACCTGCGTTCACAATTCTGAAACGTCAGGAACTCTCTTGTCGGTTGCACGCATCGTGACAGGCACCGCCGCCCTCACAGCGGCTATGACCCTTTCGGCCGGACTGGTCGCCACCGCGCACGCGGACCCGGGCGGATTCGGCACCCTGGCCCTCTCCCGGCTGCGGAACACCGCGGTCGCCGGCATCGACAGCAACAAGGTCACCGCCGACGCCGCCGCGATCCGCGACTGCGCCAGCTACGACTGCGAGATCGTGCTGCGCTTCACCGACGGCTGCGGCGCGGTCGCCCAGGGCGCGGACGGCACCTGGGGCTGGGCCGTCGGCGCGAGCCTCGACGAGGCGCAGCAGAACGCCGTCGCCGGCTTGGGCCAGAGTGCGCCGCCGTTCCCGGACCTGGGCAGTGCGCAACCCGTCGCCGCCCACGTCGTCACCAGCGCCTGCACCAAAAACGTGCAGTAGCACCGGCTTTCGCGGCTCAGTGCGGGTACTGGGCCTCGTAGGCCGCCCGCTCGGCGGCCCGCCGGGCAGCGCGGGCGGGATTCTCCAGGTCCGCGGGCAGACCGTGCTTCACCAGCCGGTGCTCCCGGTTCATCGGCATATAGGCCACGATGTAGAACAGCGCCAGCAACAGGCCCAGCAGGATCACGGCCAGCTTCAGCCACAGCTCGCCCGGCAGCAGGAACGCCAGCGCGAAAATCGGTACCAGCGGCACCAATTGGCGCACGATGTGCCGCGGTACCGCCCACGGACCGGTGAGATCGTTGCGCACCCACTCCCGCAGATCATCGGGCAGCACCCGACCGGCCGAGTATCCGAGCCACTGAACAGGGTTGGGGCGCTTCATTTCCGGTTTCCCTTCGTCGATCCGGCCTGCTCGGAATCCCCCAAGACCGATCGCCGGGCCGCGGCGTTCACCCGGTTCAGCACCTCGCGCAACTCCTCGAGATCGGCCAGGCTCACCCCCAGTCGCGCCACCACGGCGGGCGGAATCTTCTCCGCCTCCGCGCGCAGCGCCCGCCCGGCGTCGGTCAGATCCACGACGAGATTGCGCTCGTTGTTGCTGTCCCGCCGCCGGGTGATGAGCCCCGCCGCCTCCAACCGCTTGAGCAGCGGCGAGAGCGTGGGCGAATCGAGCTGAATGGCCTCGCCGATGTCCTTGACCGACATCGGCGCCTCACCCCACAGCGCCAGCATCACCAGATACTGCGGATGGGTCAGCCCCATGGGTTCGAGCAGCGGCCGATACACCGCGAGCACCGCCCGATTCGCCACGGCCAGTGCGAAACACACCTGCCGGTCCAGCTGCAACGGGTCGATCGCCTCCGACACTGCCTCGGCCACCGCTCCTCCTCACTCGTCTTGGTTAGGGCAATAATAGTTAACGCACTAACTGTTAGTCGACGAGCGGTCAGGTAATAGCGGTCACACCTCTGCGCGCTCGGCCGCCATCCGCATCGACTGGATCCGGCCGGTGTCCATGTAGTCGCGGAACAGCGTGACCAGGCCGTCCTCGACGCGAATCACGTTGACGGAGCTGCGAACCCACTCCCGCCCGGCGCCGGGACGAGTGATGTCGATATCGCATTCGGTGACGAAGAGACCTGGTTCGGTGGTCTCGTGAATCGTCGGGCGGATGCCGTGCAGCTCGATGCCGGGCGTGCCCGACCACCGCGAGGCCAGGTAGTCACGGATCTCTTCCCGACCCTCGATGCGGGTCGGCTGGCCGGGGATCGGGAAGGGAATCTCGAAGACGGCCGCGGGGGCCATGCGGGCGGCGAAGCGCCCGGCATCACGCGAGGGCAGCTCGAGGAAAAGCTGTTCGACGACGTCGCGAGGGGTTTCTACGGAAGTGGACACCACTACCTCCAAAAACGGAACGTTGGACCCGGTTAATATTCGGGGCGTGCGCCCCGTTTGTCAACGGGTCGGTACGCTGTCGGGGTGAGCGATCGACCCCTGCGCGCCGACGCCCGCCGCAATCGCGAGCGGGTGCTGGCCGCCGCCCAGGAAGCCTTTGCCGCCGAGGGCATTTCCGTACCGCTCGACGAGATCGCGCGACGGGCCGGCGTCGGGGCGGGCACGGTCTATCGCCACTTCCCCACCAAGGAGGCGCTTTTCGAGGCCGCCATCGTGGATCAGGTCGAGCGCATCACCGCACACGCCAGGGAACTGACCGAGGCCGGGGACGCGGGGACCGCGTTCTTCGACTTCCTGGCGAAGCTGGTCCTGCAGGGCGGCGTCAAGCGCGACCTGGCCGATGCGCTCCGGACACAGGGCGGGGATTACCCGCGCACGGCCCCGAGCGAATTCAAAGAGGCGCTGGCGGCGCTGCTTTCACGGGCGCAGCGGGCCGGGGCCGTCCGGCCCGAGATCGGCATCGACGACCTACTGACCCTCATCAAGGGCATCACCCTCGCGGTGCACGACGCCGGAGCCGACGACGGATTGCGCGAGCGCACCTTCGCCGTGATCGCCGACGGACTCCGTACGCGCTGATCGCAAATCCCGGGCAATAATCGCTGAAATATTGCGGAGGGAACTGAAACGCGGGCGAATCGCGGGCATAGTTCCACAATGTCCGCACGTTTTTGCAACTCGGATGATTTGATGCACCATGTGCTGATCGGTTGCCCTTCCGGCACCTCGGCCCGGGGCTGTTCTTCGTGTTTCTTCCGTATGAGTTGACGACAGGAGATCAGATTCGATGAAGCGTGCGATCCGTGCCGTCGCCGTCGCGGCTGGTCTGACCGTGGCAGCCTGCGGGAACACGCCGAAGTCCGACAATGCGCTACTGGAACCACCGGCGCGCACGCTGACCATCGGCATCAAATTCGATCAGCCCGGACTGTCGGTGAAGGGACCCGACGGCAAACCCCACGGATTCGATGTCGACACCGCCGTCTACATCGCCGGGAAGCTCGGCGTCACGCCCGACCACATCACCTGGCGCGAGGCCCGCTCCGAACAGCGCGAGGACCTGCTGAACTCCGGCACAGTCGATTTCGTCGTCGCCTCGTACTCCATCACCGCCGCTCGCCAGCAACTGGTGTCCTTCGCCGGGCCGTACCTCATGGCGGGTCAGGACCTGCTGGTGCGGCAGAGCGAACGCGCCATCGACCAGCCCGAGGACCTGGACGGGCGCACCGTGTGCAGCGCCGAGGGCTCCACCTCCGCGGACAAGATCCGGCGCAGCTTCGCCCACAATGTGAAGCTCACGACCCGGGACACCTACGCGCAGTGCGTCGCCGACCTCATCGCCGGCACCATCGACGCCGTCACCACCGACGATGTCATTCTGGCCGGCTACGCCCACGAGCACACCGGCACGCTGCGCGTGGTCGGGCACCGGTTCACCCGCGAGCGCTACGGGGTCGGAGTTCGCAAGGGCGACCTCGCCTTACAGGGCCGCATCACCGCGGCGATCCGGTCGATGATCGACGACGGCAGCTGGCGGCGGTCCATGGAACGCGATCTCACGGCCAGCGGCTATTACCCGCTGCCCGCGCCGGTGGTGTTCAACGCCCCCGACAAACAACTCGAGCCGGGCGATCCGACCACCCTCGATCCGGAATTGGTGAATGCCACCAAGGCCGTCGCCGCCACCTCCAACGCACGCGACTGGGAAGGCTTCCGCTCGCTGGTCTGCCCCGAAACCGCCGACACCATCGATGAAATCCTGCTGCAATACACCCCGCAATTCGACAAGGCCCTCGGCTCGGAAGTGAAGAACGCGGGCTACACCAATACCGTCACCGGAGTCACCCAAACCGACCCGAACTCCGCGACCTTCGCATACCACGAAACCTTCACGAATGTCCCCGATAAATACCGCGGCTACTTCAAGGACATCGACTACACCGGAACCATGGTCCGCCGCAACGGCTCCTGGAAACTCTGCGGCCTTGCCGCCGACTTCGTCGAACCCTGAGCGAACCGGCAGAACCCTGAGCGCCGAATAATGCGGTGCGCCGAGACGGGCGGCGCACCTACCCTCGACGGCAGTCAGAAGGAAGGACGAAACAATGTTTCCCGTCGAGCTGCGCGGTACTCGGGCGCAGACGCTCATGTGGGCCCACGAGCACGAGGTCGAACCGGCCGCGTTGCAGCAGCTGCGCACCATCGCGCAATTGGAGTGGGTGTACGGCGTGCGAGTCATGCCGGATGTGCACCTGGGCAAGGGGGCGACGGTCGGCTCGGTCATCGCCATGAAGGACGCGGTCGCACCCGCCGCGGTCGGGGTGGATATCGGATGCGGGATGGAGGCCGTGCTGACCTCGCTGACCGCGGCCGATCTGCCCGACAGCCTGCACTCGCTGCGGTCGCGGATCGAGGCGGCGGTGCCGGTCGGCTTCTCGGCCCACGACGACCCGGTCAACGTGAACCGGTTGAACGCCGAGGTCTTCGGTCAGCGCGCCGCGGGCACCACGCTGCGGGCGGGCTGGGAGCGCTTCTGGAAAGGCTTCGATGCGCTGGATCCGGCCGTCGCGCCGCGAGAGTCCAAGGCGCACAAGCAGATGGGCACCCTGGGCGGCGGCAACCACTTCGTGGAAGTGTGCCTGGACACCGAGCAGCGCGTCTGGATCCTGCTGCACTCCGGAAGCCGCAATATCGGCAAGGAACTCGCCGAGCGGCACATGGCCGTCGCGCGCACTCTGCCGCACAACGTCGACCTGCCGGATCGCGATCTGGCGGTATTCCTTTCCGGGACACCGGAAATGGATTCCTACCGGCGTGACCTGACCTGGGCTCAGGAGTACGCGGCACGCAACCGCGCCGTCATGCTGGCCCTGGTCTGCCAGGCCGTCAGCGCCGAATTCGACGGGCTGGCAGTGCGTTTCGAGACGCCCATCTCCTGCCACCACAACTATGTGGCGGAGGAGGTCATCGACGGGATGCCCATGCTGGTGACCCGCAAGGGTGCCGTCCGGGCGGGCGCGGGCGACCTCGCGTTGATCCCGGGTTCCATGGGTACGCGTTCGTATGTGGTTCGGGGCAAGGGAAATCCGGCCTCGTTCCAGTCGGCGTCGCACGGGGCGGGCCGCCGCATGAGCCGCAATGCGGCCAAGCGGCAGTTCACCGTGGCCGACCTGGTCGCGCAGACCGAGGGCGTGGAGTCGCGCAAGGACGCCGGGGTGATCGACGAGATCCCCGCGGCGTACAAGGACATCGATCAGGTCATCGCGGCTCAGGAAGACCTGGTCGACATTGTCGCCACGCTGCGACAGGTGCTGTGCGTGAAGGGTTGAGAGGGGTCAGCGGCGGCGGAAGGTCGCCGCTGCACCCGCACCCACCAGCAGGATGCCCACGATGAGCGGGAATCCCGTTTGCAGCCACTGGAACAGCGCGACGTGCATGTCATCGGAGACGGGCAGATCGCCGATCAGGCGGAAGGTGTCGTCCGGGAAGATGAAGTGGATGATCCCGGGCAGCACCCCCCACACCAGACCGGCGATGATGGTGCCCGCCGGGGAATAGGCGGCCAGCGCCGCCACGATCAGGAACAGCACGGCGGCGATCAGGATCTCGAAGGTGGAGCCGACGCGGTCGGCGAAGTCCCCCAGGATCGTCCACTGCCTGGTTCCCGCGGCGCCGCGGGCGGCCAGGACGATGCCGACGGGGGTGATGATCAACCCCACCAGCGCGCCGGTCACCGACCGCGAAACACCGCCACTGCTGCGAAACTGCGCCCCGGGTGGACTCCACCCCGCGGGCGACGGAAACTTCTCCGGCATCTGCGTCTCCCTGCGCACCCCCGGACGCCCTTCGTGCCCGGAACCTTATTGTCCGTCCGCCCACGGGATTCCGCGCGATCTTGACCGGTCCGCAACCAAGGCGCTGTTCAGCGGTGCTTCAGAGGACCAGGGCGTGTCCGGTTGGGAGTATTTGCACGATTGTGTCGGGTGCGAGATCACCTGCGGCGGCCCGAAAATGCTCGGCTCCGGCGCGGTCGCCCTTGGTCATGACGCGGTCGCCGATCGGACCGCTGGAGAAGGCGTAGTGGATCGGAACGGCCACCCGCGGCCGCAGCGCCCGAGTGAGGTCGGCGGCCTCGACCGCGTCCATGACCACCTGCTTGTTCAGGGCCGGACGGATGCGCAGGCCGTTGACGGGGAGCAGGGCCAGATCCAGATCCGGGTAGCGCCCGGCGATTTCGTCGAGTTCGGCGATACGCAGGGTGTCCGCGCCGAAGAAGACGGTGTGCCCGTCGGCGCGCAGCACGAAGGTCACCTCGGGGACGCCATGACTGGCCGGGGTCGCGGTCACCTCGACCGGGCCGAGATGCGTGCTCTGCCAAGGGGCCAGCTCGGTCACATGCGTGAAGCCCGCCGCGCGAACCTTCCCGGCCAGGCCGGGGACGACCGCGAACGGCACCGACTTGTCCCGATACCCGACCAGGGCGTCCAGATCGCAGTGGTCGTAGTGGCCGTGGCTGATCACGATGCCGGACAGCTCCGGCAGCTCGGCCGCGGTGGCGAAGGCGCGCGGCTCGCCCTGCCGATAGAAACGGGTCTCCGACAGCCACGGGTCGGTGAGGATTTGAGCTCCCCCGAAATCGACGAGGGCACTGGCATGGACGACGCGGGTCACGGTGAGCATGGAGATTTCCTAACAAGACAGTCGTCTACTTAAACTTCAAAGTAAGTAGACGCCTGTCTTGTTACCCTGTCAATGTGCCGGACCAACCCACCCGCAGCCGCAATCGCCGCGGCCAAGGGGCCCTGCTGCGCGCCGAACTCGTCGACGCCGCCAGCCGCCTGCTCGAAGACCTCGACGGCCAGGACGCCCTGTCCCTGCGCGCCGTCGCCCGCGCCGCCGGGGTCGCCCCCCAGAGCGTCTACCTGCAATTCGCCGACAAACGCGAACTCCTGACGGCCGTCTACCAGCTCCGCTTCGCCGAACTCCGCGAGGCACTCCTGACCGCGCTGGCCCAGGTTCCCGAAACCGCTGCCGCCGAACGCCTTTCGACCCTCTGCCACGCTTTCGTCGACTACGGCATCACCCACCCCGGCCACTACCGCGTCCTCTTCGGCACCGCCGGCACCCCCGGCTGGGAACCCACCGAAGGCCAACTCCCCGGCCTCCCCACCGCCCAACTCCTCATCGACACCGCGGCTGCCGCCGGCACCTCCGACCCCACCGCCACCGCCCAATGCCTCTGGGCGGGCATGCACGGCCTCATCACCCTCCGCCAGGACCGCCCGAGCTTCCCCTGGCTCCCCCTCGACCACCTGGTCGACACCCTTGTCCGAGCCCATCTGGCCACCGGCCACTGATCCGCGAATCCGACCAGCACCGAATCCCGCACCGGCCGAGCGGCGGGATGCGGTGCTGATCAATGCGTGCCCCACCGCTCCGAACACCGCCGGGTCGCCGGGCATGAGGGCCCCGCTCCGCACCCCCGCGGATCGGCCGATCCGGTGCTGCCGGCCGACTTCGGCCCCTGTGTGGCGGCCCGTTTCACAGCGTCGTGGCGCCGACCTTGGTTGCTGGAGAGCAGCGTGCGGTGTCTCACGGATACAGCACCGGTGACCGGACTTCGGCCAGGGGTGCGAAGTCGGGCGGAATCCGGGCGGCGCGGGCCGGGTGTCGGTGGTATGAGGCACCATGGTCGGCGTGACCTCAGCCGACCCGAATGTCTCCGACCTCGCACGCGCCGATGGCACGCAATCCGGCGGATTGCGGGAGGATGCCGAGCGGCTGCTGCGGGAGCTGGCCGGGCCCGCGGCGAAGCTGCGGGAGGACCAGTGGGTCGCCATCGAGGCGCTGGTGGTGCAGCGGCGGCGGGCGCTGGTGGTGCAGCGGACCGGGTGGGGCAAGTCGGCGGTGTACTTCATTTCGGCGAAGTTGTTGCGGGCGCAGGGGCGGGGGCCGACGGTGATCGTGTCGCCGCTGCTGGCGCTGATGCGCAACCAGGTGGCCGCGGCGGAGCGGGCGGGAGTCGTTGCGGCGACCATCAATTCGGGCAATGTCACCGAGTGGGACGAGATTCACGCGCGGGTGGCGAGCGGGGATGTCGATGTGCTGCTGGTGAGTCCGGAGCGGTTGAACAATCCGGACTTCCGGGATTCGGTGCTGCCGAAGCTGGCCGCGGACGCGGGGCTGGTGGTGATCGACGAGGCGCACTGCGTGTCGGACTGGGGACACGATTTCCGGCCGGACTATCGGCGGATCCGCACGCTCATCGCCGATCTGGGCTCGGAGGTGCCGGTGCTGGCCACCACGGCGACCGCCAACGACCGGGTGGTGACCGACGTGGCGACCCAGATCGGCACGGACACACTGGTTCTGCGCGGCTCGCTGGATCGGGAGTCACTGCACCTGTCGGTGGTGCGCATCGCGGACGCGGTCGAGCGGACGGCCTGGCTGAGCAAGCGGCTGCACGAACTGCCCGGCTCGGGCATCGTCTACACCCTGACGGTGGCCGCCGCGCACGACCTCGCCGACGTGCTGAACTCCCACGGGCACAATGTCGCCGCCTACACCGGGCAGACCGACCCCACCGAACGCGAACACCTCGAAGCCGCGCTGCTGAACAACGAGGTGAAGGCGCTCATCGCCACCTCGGCGCTCGGAATGGGCTTCGACAAGCCCGATCTCGGCTTCGTCGTGCACCTGGGCGCGCCCTCCTCCCCCATCTCCTACTACCAGCAGGTGGGCCGCGCGGGCCGCGGCACCGAGCGCGCCGAGGTGATCCTGCTGCCCGGCCGGGAGGACCGCCAGATCTGGAGCTACTTCGCGTCCGTGGCCTTTCCGCGCGAACACATCGTGCGCTCGGTGCTGTCCGCCCTCGACATGGACCGCCCGCTCTCCACCGCGGCCCTCGAACCCCTGGTGGAGCTCAACCGCTCCCGGCTCGAGATGGTCCTCAAGGTCCTCGACGTGGACGGCGCGGTGCGCCGGGTACGCGGCGGCTGGCTCGGCACCGGCCAACCGTGGGTCTACGACACCGAACGCTACGAGCGCCTGAGCGTCGCCCGGGAGCACGAACAGCAGGCGATGATCGACTACGAGGCGACGACCGCCTGCCGAATGACGTTCCTGCGCAGCCAACTCGACGATCCCGGCCTGGTGCTCGGCACCCACTGCGGCCGCTGCGACAACTGCACCGGCACCCGCCAGGACACCACCGTCGACGCCGCCGAACTGGCCGAGATCCGCACCCGCCTGGATCGCCCCGGCATCGACCTGGCGCCGCGCAAGCAATGGCCCACCGGCCTGGCCAAACTCGGAATCCCCCTGTCCGGCAAGATCACCGACGGCCCGGAGACCGGCCGCGTCCTGGGCCGCCTCAGCGACCTCGGCTGGGGCCAGCGCCTGCGCCCCCTGCTCGACGGCCCCGACGCCCCCATCCCCGACGAGGTATTCCGTTTCTGCACAACGGTTCTCCGAGAATGGGACTGGGCCCGGCGCCCCACCGCCGTCATGGCCCTGGACTCCGGCTCCCGCCCGGCCCTGACCCGCTCCCTCGCCGCCCGCCTCGCCCAGGTCGGCCGCCTCCAAGATCTCGGCGTCCTCCACCTGCGCCCCGATCTCCCGCCCGTCTCCGCCGCCAACTCCGCGCACCGCGTCGCGGCCCTCCACAACGCCTGGGAGACACCGGATCTCACCACCGTCACCGGCCCCATCCTCCTGGTCGACGCCCTCACCGACACCGGCTGGACCTTCACCATGGCCGCCCGCACCCTCCGCGCCGCCGGAGCCGACGCCGTCCTCCCCTTCGCCCTCGCCACCCCGTCCTGACGATCGGGCACCGCCACGATCGGTGCGAATCGTTCAACCGGGCCCACCGCGTTGCACCCCCATCGCAACGCCTGGGAGACATCGGGTCTCAGCGCCACAGCCCGGCCGCGTCCCGATATTCGGGGGTACCGTCGAGGCAGGAGGGAGTCGTCATGAGCGACAAGGGGAAAGAAGATCCGGATCCGCAGGCGCGCTGGCGCAGACTACCGCCGGAGCCGGCGGAGTGGGTCGAGGAGTCCGACCGCGAGGCCGCGGCAGTGGACTACGGGTCCGACTACGACCCGGACCGGGCTGCTGTCGGGAACGGCACCGGGTAGCCCGGAGAGCGCTCAGGCTTCCGTGCCGGGCGCGCGGTTCTTGAGGTCGTCGATGGCGTCGACGTAGCGGAGCATCAGGCGGGCGAAGTCGAGGCGGTCCTGTTCGGGCCAGTCGGCGGTGATGTATTCGTAGGCGGCGCGCTGCTGCTTGCGGAAGCGGGTCATGAACTCCACGCCCTCGGGGCTGAGTTCGAGGACCGCGCGGCGACCGTCGAGCTGGGAAGGCACGCGGCGCAGGTAGCCCGCCTTGATGCTGTCGGTGACCATGCGGCTGGCCACCGACGGGTCCACGCACATGGCGGCCGCGATGCCGCCGACGGTCATCTCCCCGGTCGAGCCGGTCGGCCCGGCCGGACAGCCGAGCACCATGCCCAGCACCAGGGCCCGGGTCGAATCCCTGGTGGAGATGGGGTTTTCGACTTCCTGCAGGACGCCGCGCTTGAGCTTGCCGAATGCCGGGCCGATGGCATCGAGCAGCTCGTCGGGGGTGCGGTCGTCCTCTGTCATGTGCACATCGTATCTGCATGCGCTTCCGAACATATGTGTTGACTGTCAAATGTGTGCATGACAGCATGCATTTGTCCATGTGCATGGATTCTCACTCGATCGGAGTTCGCCATGACCATCCTCGTCACCGGTGCCCGCGGCCAGATCGGCCGCGCGGTTCTCGACAGCCTGCACGCCAAGGGCCTAAAGGTCCGCGCCGCCAGCAACGACCCCTCCGCACTCGACCTCCCCGCCGGGGTCGAGGCCGTCGCGCTCGGCGACGAACCCGAAACCCTTTCCGCCGCGGTGGACGGCGTGGACCAGGTTTTCCTCTACGCCAATCCCACACGCGCCAACGCCTTCGCCGCCGCCGCGGAGCAGGCCGGTGTGGAACATGTTGTGCTGCTGTCCTCTTCGGCGGCCAGCCACCCGCAGGCCGCCGACAACCCGATCGGCGCATCCCATCTGGCCGTCGAAAAGGCGCTCGCCGCTACGACTCTCGTCACCACCACGCTGCGCCCAGGCGGATTCGACAGCAATGCCTTCGGCTGGATCCCGGCCGTCAGGGCGGGGCAGCCGATCGAGCACGCGCACCCGGATGCCGCCCTGGCCATGATCCATCCGCTGGATATCGCCGATATCGCGGTGGCCGCGCTCACCGGCACCGAATTGCGGGGCCACACGGTCACTCTCACCGGCCCCGAGCCCATCAGCTTTCGCGCGCAGATCGGTCAGCTGGCCGAGGCGATCGGGCGGGAGATACCGATCGTGCAGATCTCTCGCGACGAGGCCGCGACGCAGCTGTCCCGCACCATGCCGCCTCACATCGTGGAGTCGCTGCTCGCGGTCTGGGACCGGTACGTCGATTCGCCCGAGACTCCGGCCGACACCACCGAGACGCTGCTCAGCGTCCCCGCCCGCACCTTCGCGCAGTGGGCAACCGAAAACGCCGCCGCATTCACCGCGTCCTGATCGAAGGCACACGGCGGGTTGCCCGACCGTCGCGGAAACCGCTGTCCACCAGGGGTGCGGCGCGTAGGCTCAGACGAATCCCGCAGTCGCCGTACGATCCCGGGGAGTTCCTCATGGCGTCCGCACCACCCAAAGCTCCGCCCCTGCCCGTCCTGCGCGCTCTCACCTGGTTCCGCGACGGCCTGGCCGCCCTGCACCGGCGGCTGGTACCCGGGCATATCGCACTGCTGGAGCTGTCGACCACCGGCTACCTCACCCATGCCACCTGTGTGGCGGCCGAACTCGGCCTAGCCGACGCGCTCGCGGCGGGGCCCCGCCAACCGGCGGATCTCGCGGCGGCGGTCGGGGTGAACGAGGACGCGCTGCGCCGGCTGATGCGCCTGCTCGTGAGCGGCGGCGTCTTCGCCCAGCGGCGGGACGGGGCGTATCAGCTGACCGGGATCTCGCAGGGGCTGCGCGGTGACGCCGACGTGTCCCTGCGAGATCTGTTCCTGCTCTTGGGATCCGAGCTGCACCGCAAACACTGGTCCCACCTGGCCGACGCGGTGCGCCACGGCGAGTCCCGGTGGGCCGAGGTCGAGGGCATGTGGTTCTGGGATTACGCGGAGCAGCATCCGGAGGCCGGGGAGATCTTCGACCGCGCCATGACCAGCGTCGGCAGCCTGGCCACCGAACCCCTGCAGGCCGCCTACGATTTCGGGCGCTTCGGCTCCATCGTGGATATCGGCGGCGGCCGGGGCAGCCTGCTCATCGACATCCTGCAGCGCCATCCGTCCATGCGCGGCACCATCTTCGACCTGCCGCGCGTGGTGGCGGGCCTGCCGGAGCAACTGCTGGGCCCGGGCCTGACCGGCCGCCTCACCTTCGAGGAAGGCAGCTTCTTCGAGACCGCGCCCAAGGGCGGCGACGCCTACGTGCTCAAGCACATCATCCACGACTGGAACGACGAGGACGCCGAACGCATTCTGCGCACGGTCCGCACCGCCATGGAATCCGAAGCGCGGCTGCTGATCATCGACATCGTCATGCCGGAGAACCACCGCCCGCACCCGGGCAAGGTCATCGATCTGGAAATGCTGGTGAACACCCCCGGCGGCCGCGAACGCACCCAGACCGAGTTCGGAAACCTGCTCTCCCGCAGCGGTTTCGTGTTGACCCGCGTGGTGCCCACCGCCGCGCCCGACTGCGTGATCGAGGCCCATCCGGCCTGGTGAGACCGGCATCGCAGGAGGTGAATCCGACCGCGTGAAACCGACGACGGCCCGGGTGCCGGTCGGCCCCCTGCACCGATCCGCACCCGGTCCCGTCGACGCCGCCCGCGGGCGTGTGCGGCGCATTTCCACACGCTGCCGCGGGTCGGCTGCCTCCTGATTCGACTGTCGCGCAAATGACTTTCAGTGGTCAGGCGGAGCGGCGGATCCGTGGGCCGACAACCCCTGCGGCCCGATCGGTCCAGCCGTCCGCCATCTGCGCCAACAGGAACCAGGCGGCGTGTACTTGTTCGTCCGAGACCTTCTCGGCCGTTTTCAGCAAATGGACGGCGCGCACATGCGCCGCGGCCATGGCATCCACCACGGCCCCCAGGGATTCGGCCCGCGCTACACCCCTCGGCAGCGCCCGGCTCGTCACCCACTCGTCGATGAAGGCGACCAGCTGGGCCCGTAGTTCATCGATCCCACCCGTGTCGCCCGCCTGCTCGCGACGCTGTAGGTGCAGTTCGGCCAGTGCCCGCGCCCAGCGGGTGACCGCGTGATCCTCGGGCTGATCCCCGATGTGGCCGCAGAAGGCGGCCAGCAGTTCATGCCAGTCCGGCAGCAGGGGGCGATCCTCGAAACCCACCTCGGGTGAGCCTCCGGCACGGCCGCCCGCCCGCCACAACTGTGTGCTGTCAGGTTGCGGTACGTACATACCTTCCTCCAGGGCGGTGCGGGCGCACCCGGAGCCGCGGGCGGTCACCGGACCGCGAGCCCGGCGCGGCAAGGGCGGACCGCGCCGGATCCAGGAGACCGCTATCGGCGAAGGGCACATCTCGATGCGGCACCGGGTGCTCTTCCAGCATGACCGTTCGGGCCGTCCCGCCCACTGCCCTTTCCCCGCCCGCCTACTGCCCCTCCCCAAAGAGACCAACCGGCCGGTCTGGCTTCGTTACTCGCCCTCTCCCCCAACGCAATTCAGCCGTAACCGGCCGTTCGACACCCGTTACACCTTCACCAGATCGTCGGCGTGCACGACCGGGCGCTGCATGCTGTCCGGGAGATCGGAGGTGGAGCGGCCCTTCATGGTTTCGAGCTCGTCGCTGTCGTAGGCGGCCACCCCGCGGGCCACGAGCACACCGTCCGGCGCGATCAGATCGATGACGTCACCGCCGAAGAAATGACCGGCCACCTCGGTGATTCCGGCCGCCAGCAACGAGTGGCGACGCTCGGACACCGCGGCCACCGCACCCGCGTCCAGATGCACCGCGCCGCGCGCGTCGGCGGCGTGGCGAACCCAGAACTTGCGGGCCGACAGGCGCACCGGGCGGGCCGCGAAGGCGGTGCCGACGGTCGCGCCCGAAAGCGCCGCCGCCGCATCGGAGGCCGCGGCCAGCAGCACCGGCACGCCGGCGTCGGCGGCCAGGCGGGCCGCCGAGAGCTTGGAGGCCATGCCGCCGGTGCCGAGCGCGCCGCCGGAACCGGCGATGACGCCGTCCAGGTCGGCGCTGCTGCGCACCTCGGGAATGAAGTTGGCGGCGCCCTTGCGGGGGTCGCCGTCGTAGAGACCGTCGACGTCGGAGAGCAGGATCAGCGCGTCCGCGCCCACCAGGTGGGCGACCAGCGCGGCGAGCCGGTCGTTGTCACCGAAACGGATCTCTTCCGTTGCGACGGTGTCATTTTCGTTCACCACCGCGATCGCGTGCAGCGAGCGCAGCCGGTCGAGGGTGCGCTGGGCATTGCGGTGCGGTTCGCGACGACCGAAGTCGCCCGCGCTCAGCAGCACCTGGCCCACCACCCGGTTGTAGCGGGAGAACGAGGTGCCCCAGGCGTGGGCCAGCGCCAGCTGGCCGACACTCGCGGCGGCCTGCTTGGTGGCGAGATCCTTTGGGCGCTTGGACAATCCGAGCGGAGCCATGCCCGCGCCGATGGCGCCCGAGGACACCACCACCAGATCCGAACCCGCGCGCATGCGGCCCTCGACCGCATCGGCCAGCTTGTCCAGCCGCCCGGTGTCGAGACCGCCCTCGAGGCTGGTCAGCGCCGACGACCCGATCTTCACGACCACGCTGCGCGCCGACGCGATCGCCTGCCGCGCCGCGCTCAGCTCGGTCACCCGGGTTCCACCCGAACTCACTTGCACCACACCTCAATTCGCCCGCGGCGCCGCAGCGCCGTCGCACCCGAATCCTGTATTACTCGTCGTCCTCGGTCACCAGACCGCGGCGCACGCGCGAGGCGTGCTTGCGCTCGGCCGCGCCGATGCGCTCGGTCTGATCCAGGCGCGGGTCCACGCCGCGACGGGTCATCAGCGTCTCCACGCCCGCGGAAATCGAAGGCTCCCAATCGAAGCAGTAGTCCGCGATGGTCACCGACGCACCCGGCTCGGCGCCCAGCTTGACCAGCTCCTCCTCGACGCCGAGGCGGGCCAGGCGGTCGGCCAGGTAGCCCACGGCCTCGTCGTTCTCGAACTGGGTCTGCTTGACCCAGCGCTCGGGCCGCTCGCCGACGACGATGAAGCCGCCCTCCACCTCGGGATCGGGCAGCACCCGGAAACCGCTGTCGCCCTTGGCGACCGGGCGGATGATCTGCCGCTTCGGCTCCGCCTTGGGATGCGCCTCGCGATACTCGGCGACCATCTTCGCCAGCGCGAAGGTCAACGGCCGCAAGCCTTCCCGGCTCACCGCCGAGATCTTGAAGACCGGCCAGCCGCGCTTCTCGAACTCGGGCAGCACGAACTCGGCCAGCTCGTCGGCGTCGGGGATGTCGGCCTTGTTGAGAATGACCACGCGCGGACGATCGGCCAGATCGCCCAGACCGGCGTCACCCACCAGCGCGGGCTGGTAGGCGGCCAGCTCGGCCTCGAGCGCGTCCACATCGGAGATCGGGTCGCGGCCGGGTTCCAGGGTCGCGCAGTCCACCACGTGCGCGAGCACCGCGCAGCGCTCGAGATGGCGCAGGAAGTCCAGGCCCAGACCGCGGCCCTCGCTCGCGCCCGGAATCAGACCGGGCACGTCGGCCACGGTGAAGGTGGTGTCACCCGACTGCACCACACCGAGATTCGGCACCAGCGTGGTGAACGGGTAGTCCGCGATCTTCGGCTTGGCCGCCGACAGCACGGAGACCAGCGAGGACTTGCCGGCCGACGGGAAGCCCACCAGGCCCACATCCGCCACCGACTTCAGCTCGAGCACCAGATCGCGCTCTTCGCCGTCCACACCGATCAGCGCGAAGCCGGGAGCCTTGCGCGACTTGGTGACCAGCGCGGCATTGCCCAGACCGCCGCGCCCGCCCTGGGCCGCCACAAAGGTCGACCCCACGCCGACCATGTCGGCCAGGATCTCGCCGTCGGTGCTCATCACCACGGTGCCGTCCGGCACCTTCAGCACCAGCCCCTCGCCCTGCTTGCCATTGCGGTTGCCGCCCTCGCCGGGCTTGCCGTTGCCGCCCTTGGCATGCGGATGGAAGTGGAAGTCCAGCAGCGTGTGGACGTTCGGGTCGACGACGAGGGTCACATCCCCGCCGTTACCGCCGTTGCCGCCGTCCGGGCCACCCAGGGGCATGAACTTCTCACGCCGCACCGAGGCACACCCGTGCCCACCCTTGCCCGCGCGAACGTGCAAAACAACACGGTCGATGAATTTGGACATATCGGTGATCATCCTCCTTCAGGACTAGTCGTTTGCGACGCCGCCCGGACCGGCGGCATTTCAATGCCTCTTTGATTTGGTCCGCCCGGCCCTACTGGGCCGGGCGGACCCATCGCTGTTGGTTCGAGAACCTGAAAACAGCAAAGCGGGCCAGGGTATTCACAACCCTGACCCGCTCGAAAGCCAGTGGAGTAGGAACTCCGGTGCGCCGGTCAGGCGTTCACCGGCTCCGGCACCACGATGTTGACGGTCTTGCGACCACGCTTGGTGCCGAACTGCACCGCGCCCGCCTCGAGGGCGAACAGCGTGTCGTCGCCGCCACGGCCGACGTTGACGCCGGGGTGGAAGTGCGTGCCGCGCTGGCGAACCAGGATCTCGCCGGCCTTGACGGTCTGGCCGCCGAAGCGCTTCACGCCGAGCCGCTGGGCATTCGAATCGCGACCATTGCGCGAGCTGGATGCACCCTTCTTATGTGCCATTTCTCAGAACTCCTCGTGCAGTGTTTATTCGGTATGGGCGGGGCCCTACGTGGTTACGCAGGCTGCCGCCTCCGGGCCTGACCACCCATACCGGGGGTGACGAACCCCAAGTCGGATTACTTGATGCCGGTGACCTTCAGGACCGTCAGCTTCTGACGGTGGCCCTGACGCTTGTGGTAGCCGGTCTTGTTCTTGAACTTGTGGATGCGGATCTTCGGGCCCTTGGTCTGTTCGACGACCTCGGCGGACACGGAAACCTTCGCCAGCTTGTCAGCATCGGTGGTCAGCTCGGCGCCGTCAACGACCAGCACCGGCGCCAGCGACACCGCGGTGCCCGGCTCACCCTCGATCTTCTCGACCTTCACCAGGTCACCGACCGCGACCTTGTACTGCTTTCCGCCGGTCTTGACGATTGCGTACGTTGCCATCGGTCGGCTGCCCTTCTTTCTGTTCGAGTGCTCGACATGCTCGGCACTCTGCTCACACGGCTGGTCGCCCGGCTCGCACCGGAAACCGCCGCAGACTGGTCTGGTGGTTTTCACCGCCGCCTCGGGCCTTTGGCTCTGGATAACCGAACCGGGCCCACTCACAGCACTAGTCACAACAGAGTGCCGTCGCAGGGGGCAGCGACTGACCAAGACTACCTGACTCGCCCTACCCCTCCAAACCGGGGTTGCCCAGCTCTCACCTCGAGGCGTCGTGTTCTTACAAGAACTCCGACCGCGGCCCCTGCGACGATTCCCCCATGCGAGCGACCGGAACCTTCAGCGTCAAATCCCTCACCCCCACCGAGGCGACCCTCGACCCCGCCATCGCCACCGGACTGCCGGTCGGCCTGGCGAAGATGGAGAAGCAGTACGAAGGTGAGATCGTCGGGCGATCGGCGACCCTGTTCGTCTCGGCCTTCGACGCCGAGAAGGGCATCGGCACCTACGTGGCGATGGACTCCTTCGAAGGCACGCTGAACGGGCACCCGGGCACGTTCACCTTCGCCCACTCGGCCTCCACCGACGGCGCCGTGCGCACCGACGGATTCCTGTCCATCGTGTCCGGCAGCGGCACCGACGGCCTGGCGGGCATCACCGGCAAGGGCGACCTCGTCATCGACCCGGACGGCACCCACCGCATCTGGTTCGACTACGAACTCGCCTGACGAATCGAGGACTTCCGGCCGGAGCGCGACGACTTCCGGCACGAGAACTCGGCCCGGAGCGCGGCATACGGTGACAACGCTGCCCATCGAACAAAGGACATCGCCATGGCCTGGTCCACCGCCGCCGTCATCATCGCCGTGATCTTCGCCCTCATGGTGAGCATCAGCACCTATCTCTCCGCCCGATTCCAGAAGAAGTAGGCCCCGGAAAGGGCTGTGGCCCCGCCGGATTCCGGCGGGGCCACAGTCGGCTTCGGCGAGCGGGCTAGTTCTCACCCTCCGGCGCACCGGCGGGACGACCGGCGGCCCGGCGGCGCGGGCGGGCCCGCGGCGGGACCACGGCCGGGGCCAGGTCGTCGAGGTTGAAGCCCGGCTTGTCGGTCTGGTCCGAACTGGAGAGCACGAACACCGCGCCCGCGCTGTCCGCGGCCGGAGCCGAGGCCGTGCGGGCCACCCGGCGACGGGCGGGACGACGGCCCGCGGGGGCGGGCTCGGCCGTCTGCGCCTCGTCCACCGCGACGGCGGCTTCGGCGGTGCCGTTGGTGTGCGCGGTCGCCGCCGGAGCCACAGCGGTTTCCGCGGCGGCCTCGGTGGCGGACTCGACCTCGGCCACCTGGTCCGCGGCGATCGCGGCTTCGGCGGCCGCGTTCTCGGCCTCGCGCACGATGATCGACTCCGCGGCCGCGACATCGGCCGCGGTCGCCGAATCACCCTCGGCCAGCACCGTGTTCGCGGCGTCGGCGGCCGCGACGGCATCCTCGTCCGCGACGTGCGTGGCCTCCTCGGCCGCGTGCGCCGCCATGGCCATGGCGACCGGGTGGGCGCGCTTGGCCGCGGCCTTCTCGGCCTGCTGCTCGTGGTTCTCGTGCTTGTCGGCCTTCTCCTCGACCACCGGCTCGACGACCGGGGTCTCGGCGGCGGCCGCGTTGCGGTCCTTGCGGCGGCGACGCGACCCCTCGCGACGGCCCGCGCCCTCGCCGCCGTCGCCGGCCGGAGCCGACGACTCGACGGGGTAGTTGTGCACGAGAATGCCGCGGCCGTGGCAGGTCTCACAGGTGGTGGAGAACGCCTCGACCAGGCCGGTGCCCAGCTTCTTGCGGGTCATCTGGACCAGGCCCAGCGAGGTGACCTCGGAGACCTGGTGGCGGGTGCGGTCGCGGCCCAGCGCCTCGGTCAGGCGGCGCAGCACCAGATCCCGGTTGGACTCGAGGACCATGTCGATGAAGTCGACGACGATCATGCCGCCGATGTCGCGCAGCCGCATCTGGCGCACGATCTCCTCGGCCGCCTCCAGGTTGTTGCGGGTCACGGTCTCTTCGAGGTTGGACCCGCCCGACCCGGTGAACTTGCCGGTGTTGACGTCGATGACGGTCATGGCCTCGGTGCGGTCGATCACCAGGGTGCCGCCCGAGGGCAGCCACACCTTGCGGTCGAGGGCCTTGGCCAGCTGCTCGTCGATGCGCAGCGAGCCGAACACGTCGACGCCGTTGTTCTCGTGGCGCTCAACGCGATTCAGCATGTCCGGGGCGACCGTGCGGACGTAGTTCTCCACGGTCGTCCAGGCCCGCTCGCCCTCGATGACCAGCTTGGAGAAGTCCTCGTTGAACAGGTCGCGAACCACCTTGACCAGCAGGTCCGGCTCTTCGTAGAGGGTCTTGGGCGCGCCCGATCCCTGCTTGGACTGCTCCTCGATGGTGCGCCAGGTCGCCTGCAGCCGTTCCACATCGCGCGCCAGCTCGGGCTCGGAGACGCCCTCGGAGGCGGTGCGGATGATGACGCCCGCGTCCTGCGGCACGATGTCGCGCAGGATCTCCTTGAGCCGCTTGCGCTCGGTGTCGGGCAGCTTGCGCGAGATACCGGTCGACGAACCGCCCGGCACGTACACCAGGAAGCGACCGGCCAGGCTGATCTGTGTGGTCAGGCGGGCGCCCTTGTGGCCCACCGGATCCTTGGAGACCTGCACCAGCACGGTGTCACCGGGCTTGAGCGCCTGCTCGATCTTGCGCTCCTTGCCGCCCAGACCGGCGGCCTCCCAGTTCACCTCGCCCGCGTACAGCACGCCGTTGCGGCCGCGGCCGATGTCGACGAACGCGGCTTCCATCGAGGGCAGCACGTTCTGCACCTTGCCCAGGTACACATTGCCGACCATCGACGCGGAACCGGTCGAGGTCACGAAGTGCTCGACCAGGATGTTGTCCTCGAGCACCGCGACCTGGGTGGTGGAGGTGGGGTGGTCGGGGAAGTGCTTCTCGCGCACCACCATCACCCGGTCCACCGCTTCGCGGCGGGCCAGGAACTCCGACTCGGTCAGGATCGGCGGGCGGCGGCGGCCGGCCTCGCGACCGTCGCGGCGACGCTGGCGCTTGGCCTCCAGACGGGTCGACCCGCTGATGCCCTGCACCTCGTCGACATCCTTGGCGGCGGCGCGGCGCTTGCTGCGCGGCTCCCGCTCGTGCACGACGGTGTTCGGCGGATCGTCGTCGGCGGCCTCGGGCTCGTTGTCCTCGCCGCCCTTACGGCGACGACGGCGACGGCGGCGACGGCTGCTCGAGCCCTCGGGCACGGCCGAACCCTCGTCGTCGTCCTCGGTGTCGGCGTCGGCGGATTCGGCCGACTCGTCGGCCTCGCCCTCGGGCTGGTCGTCGTCCTCGGCGTCGTTCTCGCCGTGCTGTTCGCCGCGACCGCGGCCACGCCCGCGCCGACCCCGGCGACGACGCCGCGAGGTGCCCTCGCGGTCCGCCTCGTCGCGGTCGCGCTGCTCGCCGTCCCAGTCGCCCTCGTCCTCGGCGTCCTCGGCGGCGGTGTCCTCGGCGACCGCCTTGGCGGCGACGGCCTTGGCCTCGATGTCCTTGTCCTGCGCGTCCTTGTCCTGTGCGGCCTTGTCCTGCGCGGCCTTGTCCTGCGCGGCCTTGTCCTGCGCGGCGGCCCTCTCCTCGGCGCGCGACTTGCGCTCGGCGCGACGCTGGCGGCGGGCCTCCTCGGCGGCCGCGGCGTCCGGCGCCTGGAACAGCGGCGCGGCGACGATGGCCGAGGGCTGGTACTGGACCGGCTCGACGGCCTGCGGCTCGCTCGCGAACGGGTTGGTGAACAGGGAGGTCTGCTTGGGCGCGGAAGCGACGGCGGCCTCGGCTTCTTCGACCTCCTCGGCGGCCAATTCGTCGGCGGCTCGGTCGTCGCCGGCGATGATCGCCTCGGTGACGGTCTTCTCGGTGATCGGCGCGATCGGGTTGGCCGGCTCGGCGGCTTCCACGTCACGCGGGCCGAAGGCGTCGCGGACGGTTTCGGCGACGGTGCGGTCCAGACTCGATTGCGGGCTTCGCGCCTGCGCGCCCATCTCGGTCAGGTGGGCCAGGATACGTTTGCTGGTGGTGCCCAGCAGCTTCGCCAGTGCGTGCACTCGGATCCGTTCCGGCAACTGTTCGGCAGCCGGGGTGATCTGAGCGCCCTCCCCTTCGCCCTTGCTCTGCGATGCTTCCAGCGGCTCTTGATCGGCCACGAAATCTCCTCGGGGCCCCCGGGCGCGCTCCTCTGAGGAGTGACGCGGCCGTCGCGGGGGCGCTGTCTTGTCGGCCTCACGCCCGCGGGCGTGAGATCGTAAGTCTTCGCGCCGTGTGGCCCGTTATCACCGGTGTCTCGTCGTTCGGGCTAACAGGTCACGTGGCGCCTGGTTGGTTGGCTCAACTCCGTGTCACGAGCGTTCATCCAGCGTGCCTGCCCGGCGGCCGAGTCTTGGAGCCGTCGGCGGCAGCGATGATCGTCCGTCGCTCCGCGGTGTCAATTTCGAAGGTGAACGGTGCCTGCCGCAAACGGCCCGCGTCGCTCACTTCCAGAGCAAGTATCCCACACCGTGCCGGGGCCTCGTGCCCACGCGGCCCGGAGCGGGGTTCGCGAGTCTCGCGGACGGGCGCCGGGAAATGGATCCGGGTGGTGTTTCCCGGACCCATCCGTGGTGGATTCGGGGCGAACGCCCCAGGAAGATCAGTGCGCGAACCCCGGGAACCAGATGTCGATCTCGCGCTTGGCGGACTCGGGCGAGTCGGAGCCGTGCACCAGGTTGTACTGGGTCTCGAGGGCGTAGTCGCCGCGGATGCTGCCGGGGACGGCCTTCTCGACCGGGTCGGTGCCGCCCGCGATCTGGCGGAAGGCGGCGATGGCGCGTTCACCCTCGAGCACGGCCGCTACAACCGGACCGGAGGTGATGAATTCGATCAGGGAGCCGAAGAACGGCCGCTCGGCGTGCTCGGCGTAGTGGCTCACGGCCACTTCCTCGGAGACGTTCACGAGCTTCATTGCCGCGATCTTCAGACCCTTGCGCTCAATGCGGGTGATGATCTCCCCGACGAGGCCGCGGGCCACGCCGTCGGGCTTGATGAGTACCAACGTCTGCTCAGTCACAGCGCAACCTTAACCGGCGGGTACTCAGCAGGAAAAACGCAGACCGGGCGCGATGGCCCGGTCTGCCCGAATATACGGAGTTGTTCAGGCTCCGGACATGCGCTGGCTCGGCAGCGTGCCCGCCTCCATGCGCTTCTTGACGTCGGCGCGCAGGAACAGCACGAACAGCCAGACTGCGACGAAGACCACGCCGATCACCAGGATCGAGATGTGGATGAAGCCGCCGAGCAGCAGGGCCACCTGCAGGGCCAGGTTGAAGGGGATGGCCCAGGGGCGGCGCTGCAGGCCCGCGCCCAGGAACATGATCACGGCCAGGCCGACGACGTAGAGGATCGACCACCAGCGCAGGCCGCCGCCGACGGCGCTGATCACGGGCAGCGCGAGCAGGACCGTAATGGCTTCCAGGACCAGGGTTCCGGCCATGACGCCGCGCAGACCCTTCCACGGGTCGGTGGCGGGCGGCGGAACCTCGGGCTTGGCTTCCTCGGCTGCGTCTTGCGGTCGCTCGCTGCGCTCGCTCATGCGGGGTCCTTTCCGAACAGGCTGCGGGCGGCCCCGGCGGTGACCACCGAGCCGGTGATGACTATGCCTGCCCCGGAAACCAATTCGCCGTCCTCCCCGCCCTCGGCGAGGGCGATGGCGGTCTCGATGGCGTCGGCGAGGTCGTGGGCGACGGCCACGCGTTCGTCGCCGAAGCGCTGCACGGCCAGGTTGGCCAGGTCGTCGACGGGCAGGGCGCGCGGGGAGCCGTTCTCGGTGACGACGATCTCGTCGAAGACCGGTTCCAGGGCGTCCAGGATGCCGCCGGCGTCCTTGTCGCCCAGTACCGCGATCACGCCCACCAGTTTGCGGAAGTCGAATTCGCTTGTCAGCGTGGCGGCCAGGGCCTTCGCGCCGTGCGGGTTGTGGGCGGCGTCGATGAAGATGGTCGGCGCGCTGCGCATGCGTTCCATCCGGCCGGGGCTGACGGCACCCGCGAAACCGGCTCGCACGGCGTCGATGTCGAGCTGGCGGGACGCGCCCGCGCCGAAGAACGCCTCGACCGCAGCCAGCGCCAGCACCGCGTTGCGGGCCTGGTGTTCGCCGTGCATGGGCAGGAAGATCTCGTCGTAGACGCCGCCGAGGCCCTGCAGTTCCAGCATCTGCCCGCCGATGGCGACGCGGCGCGAAAGCACCTGGAACTCCGCGCCTTCGCGCGCGACCGCGGCGTCGACCTCGACGGCGCGGCGCAGCAGGACGTCCATGACCTCGGGTTCCTGCTGGGCGATGACGGCGACGGTGTCGCGCGGGGACAGCTCGTCCTCGGGGGCCTTCTTGATGATTCCGGCCTTCTCCCCCGCGATGGAGGTGAGGTCGGGGCCCAGGTATTCGGTGTGGTCCAAGCCGATCGGGGTGATGACCGCGACCTGGCCGTCGATCACATTGGTGGCGTCCCAGCGACCGCCCAGGCCGGTCTCGACCACGGCCACGTCGACGGGCGCTTCGGCGAAGGCCGCGTACGCCATGCCGGTGAGCACCTCGAACTTCGACATGGCCGGGCCGCCATTGGCTTTGGACTGTTTGTCGACCAGCTCGATGTAGGGCAGCAGCTCCCGGTACACCTCGACGTAGCGCCCGGGCGTGATGGGCGCGTTGTCGACGGCGATGCGCTCGGTGGCCAGCTGCAGGTGCGGGCTGGTGATACGGCCGGTGCGCCGGTGCAGTGCGGTGAGCAGCGAGTCGATCATGCGGGTGACCGAGGTCTTGCCGTTGGTGCCCGCGATGTGGATGGCCGGGTAGGACTGCTGGGGCGAGCCCAGCAGATCCATCAGGGTCGCGATGCGGACCAGCGACGGCTCGATCTTGGTTTCCGGCCAGCGCTGGTCGAGTTCGGCCTCGACCAGCGCCATTTCGGCGAGATCCACCGGGGAGGTGCCGGTTTCGCTCAGCGAGCCCTCCGCGTACTGGCGTTCCGGTTCGTCGTTCACTTGGCCGCCAGTGTGGCGATCTCGGCCAGGCGGACGGTGATGCGCTCGACGTCGCCCTCGGCGATCTCCTTGCGCGCCTTGATCTTCGCGACCACCTCGTCGGGGGCCTTGGCCAGGAACTTCTCGTTGCCGAGCTTGCCGGTGGTGCCCGCCAGTTCCTTCTCCGCGGCGGCGAGGTCCTTCTCCAGGCGGCGGCGCTCGGCGTCCAGGTCGACGGTGCCGGAGGTGTCGATCTGGACGACCACGGTGGCGGTGGTCAGGCGCACCTCGAGCGAGGCGGTGGCGGCGAAGTCGTCGCCGGGCTCGGTGAGCTTGGCCAGGTTGGCGATTCCGGCCTGCTGGGCGAGCAGGTCGGCGGTGTCGGTGCCGATCAGCTTGGCGGCCACCTTCTGGCTGTCGGCCAGGCCCTGGTCGGAGCGGAAGCGGCGGATCTCGGTGATCAGCTTCTGGGTGTCGGCGATGCGCCGGGCCGCGGCCGCGTCGGCGGTGGCGCCGGAGACCGTGGGCCAGGAGGAGATGACGATGGACTCGCCCTCCGCGCCCGCGGTGAGCGCCTGCCACAGCGTCTCGGTGACGAACGGGATGGCCGGATGCAGCAGGCGCAGCACCGAATCCAGCACGTTGCCGAGCACGATGCGGGTGCTCGCGGCGCGTTCCTCGGACTCGGCGAACTGCACCTTGGCCAATTCCAGGTACCAGCTGCAGAATTCGTCCCACGCGAAGTGGTACAGGCCCTCGAGGGCCTTGCTGAACTCGTAGTTGTCCAGGGCCGCATCGACTTCGGCGATGACCTCGTCGAGGCGGTCGAGGATCCACAGGTCGGTGTCGGTGAGGGTGTCGCGGGCGGGCAGCTCACCCGGCTGCGCGCCGTTCATGAGCGCGAACTTGGTGGCGTTGAACAGCTTGGTGACGAAGCTGCGCGAGGCGGTCACGTGCGAGGTGCCGACCGAGAGGTCGCCGCCGGGCTGGGCGCCGCGGGCCAGGGTGAATCGGGTGGCGTCCGCGCCGTATTCGTTGATCCAGTCCAGCGGGTCGATGCCGTTGCCGCGCGACTTGGACATCTTCTTGCCGTGCTCGTCGCGAATCAGGCCGTGCAGGAACACATCCTCGAACGGGACCTGCTTCTGGTTCGCGTCCTTGCCCGCGGTGAGCACCGGGTCGTCGGAGACGAACATGCCGAACATCATCATCCGGGCGACCCAGAAGAACAGGATGTCGTAGCCGGTCACCAGCACGCTGGTCGGATAGAACTTGGCCAGCTCGGGGGTGGCGTCGGGCCAGCCCATGGTCGAGAACGGCCACAGGCCCGAGGAGAACCAGGTGTCGAGCACATCGGGGTCCTGGACGTAGCCCTCGGGGGCCTGCTCGTCCGGTCCGACGCACACGATCTCGCCCTCGGGGCCGTACCAGATCGGGATGCGGTGACCCCACCACAGCTGGCGCGAGATGTTCCAGTCGTGCATGTTGTCGACCCACTCGAACCAGCGCGGCTCCTGGCTGGCGGGGTGGATCTTGACGTCGCCGTTGCGGACCGCGTCGCCCGCGGCCTTGGCGATGCCCTCGACCTTCACCCACCACTGCATCGACAGGCGGGGCTCGATGGGCTCACCCGAACGCTCGGAGTGGCCGACCTGGTGGATGTAGGGGTACTTGCGCCCGACCACGCGGCCCTCGGCCTCGAGCCGCTCACGGATCTTGAGGCGGGCCTCGAAACGGTCCATGCCGTCGAATTCGGTTCCGCTGTCGGCGATCTTGCCGGTGATGTCCATGATCGTCGGCATGGGCAGGTTGTGGCGCAGGCCGAGCTCGAAGTCGTTGGGGTCGTGCGCCGGGGTGATCTTGACCGCGCCGGAACCGAATTCGGGGTCCACGTAGTCGTCGGCGACGATCGGGATCTGCCGGCCGGTGATCGGGTGGTAGACGGTGGTGCCGATGAGGGCCTGGTAGCGCTCGTCATCGGGATGCACGGCCACGGCCGTGTCACCGAGCATGGTCTCGACGCGGGTGGTGGCCACGATCACGTGCGGCTCATCGTCGTTCAGGGAGCCGTAGCGCAGCGAGACCAGCTCGCCCTCGACCTCCTTGTGGTCCACCTCGAGGTCGGAGATGCCGGTCTTCAGCACGGGCGACCAGTTCACCAGGCGCTCGGCGCGGTAGATGAGGCCCGCGTCGTAGAGGCGCTTGAAGATGGTCTGCACGGCACGGGACAGGCCGTCGTCCATGGTGAAGCGGTCACGGTTCCAGTCCACGCCGTCGCCGAGGCGGCGCATCTGGCCCTGGATCTGGCCGCCGGACTCGCGCTTCCAGTCCCACACCTTGTCCACGAACAGCTCGCGGCCGAAGTCTTCCTTGGTCTTGCCGTCGACGGCGAGCTGCTTCTCCACCACGGTCTGGGTGGCGATGCCGGCGTGGTCCATGCCGGGCAGCCACAGCACCTCGAAGCCCTGCATGCGCTTGCGGCGGGTCAGCAGGTCCATGAGGGTGTGGTCGAGGGCGTGACCCATGTGCAGGGTGCCGGTCACGTTGGGCGGGGGCAGCACGATCGAGTAGGACGGCTTGTCGCTGCCGGTGTCGGCGTGGAAGTAACCGGCGGCTACCCAGCGCTCGTACAGGTCGGCCTCGACATCGCTGGGGTTCCAGCTCTTGGGGAGGGCATCGGCACGATTACGCGGGTTCTCAGAGGCTGCGCTGGTCACCGGTCGATTCTAAGGGCAGGGATTATCGCCGAACGACCGGGTTTTTGGTAGGGGCCCGACCGGGCTTCCCAGGAGCGTCGTGGGCGAGCCCTGCGAACCTTCCCCGGGCAAGCCGAAGGGCGAGGCTTCCGGCGGATGAGGGACGCTGGAAGCCTCGCCCTCAATGGCCAGACTACCGCCGTTTCGAGCCCCGCTCCCGGATCCAAAGGTAATTCTCAGGATCTGACCCAAATCGGCCAGGGTAAACCAAGATTCGTTGCAACTGCGTTGCGTTGCCCGCATCGTTTCCGCGTCGCAATAGAGACATTGCGAAGCGACCCGCGGGTAGCCTCGTGGTCATGAATCCGATTGTCTCGCGGGTGATGTCGACGATCGCCGGTCAGCTGGGGAACCCGCACGGACTGCTGGGCAAGGGTGTGGCGCGATTCCTCAATCGCGGCAATCGGCCGATGATCGAGGCCGCGGTGACGGCGGCCGAGGTAGGTGCCCTGGACACCGCCGCCGACATCGGCTTCGGCGGCGGCCTCGGGCTGACGCTGCTGCTCGAACGGGTCGGGGCGACCGGCTCGGTGACCGGCGTGGAGCTGTCGCCGGACATGCTGACGCGGGCCCGCACGGAGTTCGCGGCCGACCTGTCCTCGGGACGGCTGAAGCTGGCGGAGGGCTCGCTGACCGGACTGCCCCTGCCCGACGCCTCGCTCGATGCCGTAATCACCTGCAATACCGTGTATTTCGTGCCGGATCTGGACGCCGTGTGCACGGAGCTGGCGCGGGTGCTGAAGCCGAAGGGGCGGCTGGTCATCGGCATCGGGGACCCGGACGCGATGGCGAGAATGCCTTTCGCGCCATACGGTTTCACGCTGCGCCCGGTCGGCGAGGTCATCGCGGCGATGGAGCGGGCGGGATTCACGGTCGAGCGCCGGGACCTGCCGCACAAGCCGATCCCCGGGCGCCTGCTCATCGGCCGCCCGGCCTGACCGGACGCATCCGCCCGGTCAGGGCACGTGTCGAAGACCACTCCAACCGGCTCGGGTGAGCTGGCTCGCTAACCTCTTGCGGCTTCTACCTGCGGTGATGTGTTCTAGCTATCCGGCTGGCGCCAGTCGTCTCCACAGTTCACCGCAGTAACGAGACAGCTCCCGAGGGACCCGATCCCCCTGTTGGAAAGCGAGTCACCATGCGCGTTCGAACCATCGCCGCCACCGCAGCCGCGTGCACCGGGATTGCCCTCGCGGGATCAGCCGTGGCCGGAACCGCTTCCGCCGCAACCCCGTTCCTGATTCCCCAGGCGGGCGCGGCCGGTGTGGAACTCTCCCCCGGCGAGACCCAAGCCCTGGCCAACAGCCCGATTCCAGCCCTGATCGATCGATACGGACCGCGCGACATGGTGAGCGTGGACCTGGAGTCCGATTCGACGCTGCCGCAGACCGGCGATGCCGTCTACGCGGATATGCCCTCGATCGTCGGCGAGGCCGCCTCGCATCCGGACGGCGAGGTGGCGCTGGCCCTGGTTCCCGAGGGACTGGTCGTCCTCCAGGTCTGGTGAGACCGATACACCTGCGCCCCATGCCTTTTCGGCATGGGGCGCGGTGCTGTCCGGAGGTCAGGGCACCAGCACGTCCAGCGCGCCCGGCCCGGCGCGGAACAGCGCCGGGAGCAGGCCGACCGGATCGCCGTCGGCGGTGGCGGGTGCGCCGGGGGCCGTCAGGCGGATCTCGCGAGCCTTGAGTTGGAGCATGGCGGGGTGGTCGATGCGCTTGCCGGAGGACAGCGCCGGGAGCAGGCGCACCATCTCGAGCCGGGACATGGCCCCGACCACGGTCACGTCCAGCAGCCCGTCGTCGATGACCGCGTCGGGGGCGATGAGCATGCCGCCGCCGTAGGTGCGGGTATTGCCGACCGCCACCATGACCGCGTCGCGTTCGAGCACGGTGCCGTCCGGGTGGTCGGGCGAGCCGGTGAGTTCGATGCGGTAGGGCACGGCCAGCTTGCCCACGAGTTCGAGCAGCGCGGCGACGGTGTAGCGCATCGGGCCGTTGGGCCAGCGCAAGTCGTTGGCGCGCAGCGTGACCCGGGCGTCGAGTCCGGTGCCGGTGACGGTGGCGAACCACACGGCCCGGCCGGATTCGTCGGTCTCCACGGTGCCGAGGTCGATGGTGCGGGTGTTGCCGCCCAGCACGGCGGCGACCGCGGCGGCGGTGTCGTCGGGGACGCCGAGTTCGCGGGCCAGGTCATTGCCGGTGCCGCCGGGGATCAGGCCCAGCGGGATGCCGGTGCCGACCAGCGCCTGCAGCACCACGCAGGTCAGGCCGTCGCCGCCCGCGGCCACCACGGCGTCGGGGCGGGCGTCCGGATCGGCCAGGGCCTTGCGGACCAGCCGCTCGGTCTCGGCGGCCGAGTCGCCGCGGATCTCGGTGACCTGGACGCCGCGTTCGGCGAACCGGTTGACCGCCTCGACGGCGACCAGCGCGCCCTTGCCGTGACCGGAGAGCGGATTGGTCACCAGGGCGACGGAACGAACGATGCTCACGGAATCAGCTTCCCAGGGTTGAGGATTCCGGCGGGGTCGACCGCGGATTTCACCGTGCGCAGCACCTGGACGCCGAGGTCGCCGATCTCGTCGGCCATCCACGGCTTGTGGTCGGCGCCGACGGCGTGGTGGTGGGTGATGGTGCCGCCCGCGGCCACGATGGCGTCGCCCGCGGCCTGTTTGGCCTTGGCCCACTGGGCGATCGGGTCCTCGGCCTGCTTGCCGACGACGGTGAAGTACAGCGACGCACCGGTCGGGTAGGTGTGCGAGATGTGGCACATGACCAGCGCCGGGGTGCCCTGCGCGGTGAGCGTGTCGGTCAGCGCGGCGGTCACCTTCGCCTTGAGATTGGCGAGATTCGCCCAACTGGTGGCGGTTTCGAGGGTCTCGCACAGCACGCCGACGTCCAGCAGCGCGTCGCGCAGGTAGGGGGCGGCGAAGCGGCCGTGCTCCCATTCCTGGGCGGGGGCCTCGCCGAGTGCTGTTCCACCGGCGGCGGCCAGCAGTTCGATGGCTTCGGCGCTGCGGGCGGCGACGTGCGCCGCGGTGCCCTCGAAGGTGGTGACGGCCAGGCAGCCGCCGACGGCCGCGCCGCCGATGTCCCCGGCGCGGGCCAGGTTCAGCCCGGTCTCGGCCTCGTCGGACAGCCGCATGACGGTGGGCGCGGCCCCGGCCTGGATGACGGTGCGCAGGGCGTTCGCGCCGGTGGCGAAGTCGGGGAAGGACCAGGCCTGGTAGGCGGTGGTCTCCGGGACCGGGTGCACGCGCAGGGTGACGGCGGTGATGATGCCGAGGGCGCCCTCCGAACCCGAGAACAGTTCGCGCAGATCGGGTCCGGCCGCCGAGGCGGGGGCGCGGCCGAGGTCGAGCTCACCGGCGGGGGTGGCGACGCGCAGGCGCATGATCATGTCGTCGAAGCGCCCGTAGCCGGCCGACGCCTGGCCCGAGGAGCGGGTGGCCGCGAAGCCGCCGATGGTGGCGTATTCGAAGCTCTGCGGGAAGTGGCCGAGCGAAAGGCCATGGCGGGCAAGCAGTTCCTCGGCCTGCGGGCCGGACAGGCCCGCACCCAGGGTGGCGGTGCCGCTGATCGGGTCGACGTCGGTGAGGGTGTTGAGCCGGCCCAGGTCCAGGGCGATGACGGCCGGGAAGCGCCCGCGCGCGGGGTCGAGGCCGCCGACGACGCTGGTGCCGCCGCCGAACGGGACGACCGCGATCGCCTTGGCGGAGCAGTACTTCAGCAGCGCGAGGACCTCGGCGTGGTCGGCCGGGAAGGCGACGGCGTCGGGGGCGTCCTGTTCGCCGTCGGCGCGGCGGCGCAGCAGGTCCGGCGTGGATTTGCCGCCGGCGTGCAGCATGCGGTCGCGGTGGTCGATCGATAGATTCTCGGCACCGACCACCGCGACGAGCCCGGCGTGCTGTTCCGGCGTGAGCGCCGAGGCGCGCAGCGGCACGTCGCCCTCATCGCGACGGGTCACCGGCTCGCCGGACACCCCGAAAACCTGCGCGAGCAGTCCCCGAATCTGGTCGGACAGCGGTTTGTGTCCGGACGGGGAGCCCCAGGCGTCCCAAACCATACTCGCGCGGGCCTGCGGCTCGCCCGGGTTTGCCGTGGATGCGGCGGCTGCTTGTGTGTCGACCATGCGTTACAGTGTGACATAGAATGTCAAGCAGTAACGGATACTACTCTCCGGTGGTGCAAGCCATGAGTTCGACCGAATCATCCTCCGCCGTCGATCGGGCCATCCTCGACGCGGCGCGCGCCTGCGTGGCCGAATTCGGGGTCCGCCGGACCACCCTGACCGAGGTGGCCCGCCGCGCGGGCGTCAGCCGCCCGACCGTCTACCGGCGCTGGGCCGACACCGGCTCGCTGGTCGCGGATCTGCTGGTACGCGAACTGCGCGAGATCATCGCCGACACCGCCCCGGCCACCGGCACCGGCCGCGAGCGCCTGGTCGGCGCGATCGTCGGCGGCGGCTCGGTCATGCGGCGGAATCCGCTGTTCGCCAAGATCTTCCGTGCCGACACCGACATCATGCTCACCTACGTCTTCGAACGCCTGGGCCGCAACCAGCGCGCTCTCATCGAGCTGTTCGCGGCGGGCATCCGAGAAGGCCAGGGCGACGGCTCGATTCGCGCGGGCGACCCCGAGCAGCTGGCCGCCATGCTGCTGCTCATCGCCCAGTCCGCCATCCAGTCGGCCACCGCCTACGCCCCGGTGCTCGACACCGACACCCTCGATACCGAACTCATCCGAGCCCTACACGGCTACCTCACCCCCACCACCCCCTGATCCGCCGAGTGGCACACCGGCGCGGCGATTTCGGACAGATCACCTCGACGCTGCGCCACTCGGCGACCTGGCTGCACTGATTGAGAGGTCTTTCCATGGCTGGCAATTCGACTCGGGGCGATTCGGCGCTCAATGCCGCGCGACGACAGCGCGAGCTGCGCGCCCTGGGCGACGGGACGACCGTCGACGTGCTGGTGATCGGCGGCGGAATCACCGGCGCCGGTGTGGCTCTGGACGCCGCCGCGCGCGGGTTGCGCACGGTGCTGGTGGAGAAGCACGACTTCGCGTTCGGGACCAGCCGGTGGAGTTCCAAACTCGTGCACGGCGGGCTGCGGTACCTGGCCAGCGGCGGGGTCGGGATCGCGCACGAGAGCGCCGTCGAGCGCGACATTCTGCTGACCCGGACCGCGCCGCATCTGACCCGGGCGCTGCCGCAGGTGGTGCCGCTGCTGCCGAGTATCGGTGCGGCGCAGAAGGTTCTGGTGCGGACCGGGTTCGTGGCCGGGGACGTGCTGCGGCGCGCGGCCGGGACGCCGGCGTCGGTGCTGCCGCGCTCGCGGCGCATCGCGGCGGCGGAGGCGCTGCGGCTGGCCCCGACCGTGCGGCGGGCCGGGCTGCGCGGCGGATTGCTGGCCTGGGACGGGCAATTGGTGGACGACGCGCGACTGGTGGTCGGCATCGCGCGCACGGCCGCGCGGGAAGGCGCGACGGTACTGACCCGGGTCGAGGCCACGAAGGTCACCGGCGCCTCGGCCACGCTGACGGATACCCTGACCGGCGAAACCCTGGACGTGACAGCACGTTCGGTGATCAATGCCGCCGGAGTGTGGGCGGACCAGGTGGATTCGAGCATCGAGCTGCGACCCTCGCGCGGCACCCATCTGGTGTTCGACGCGGCGGCCTTCGGCGGTCTCACCGCCTCGCTGACCGTGCCGATCCCGGGCAGCACCAGCCGTTTCATCTTCGCGTTCCCGGCCGCGCACAACCGGGTCTACCTGGGTCTCACCGACGAGGAAGCACCCGGCCCGGTGCCGGACGTCCCGCACGCCACCGACGGCGAGATCGACTTCCTGCTCGACACGGTCAACACCGTGCTGCGGGAGCCGCTGAGCCGCAGCGATATTCGCGGCACCTTCGCGGGCCTGCGCCCGCTGCTGCGCACCGGCGGCGACAGCACCGCCGACATCTCCCGCGAGCACGCCGTGCTCACCTCCCCCACCGGCGTGATCACGGTGGTGGGCGGCAAGCTCACCACCTATCGCAAGATGGCCGAGGACGCCGTGGACGCGGCCGTCGCGCACGCGCATCTACCCGCCGCGCCCTGCCGCACCCGCACCCTGCCCCTGGTGGGCGCGGTGTCCGGCGCGGCCCGCGACGCCATCGCGGCCCCGCCGCGCCTGGTCGAGCGCTACGGCAGCGAGGCCACCACGGTCCTCGACCAGCACCCGGGCCTGGCCGTCGAGGTCGCCCCGGGCATGGATGTCACCGCGGCCGAATTCGCCTTCGCGGTCGAATACGAAGGAGCGCTGGACGAATCCGACCTGCTCGACCGCCGCACTCGCATCGGCCTGGTCCCCGAGGACCGCAAGGCCGCCGAACCCGCCGCCCGCGCCGCGTTCGAATAGCCGCCACCCCGGCATGGCGGCGACGCGCATTCGGCCGGTATCCGACACGCCCGCGTTCATCCCGGCCGAGCGCATGCCGGGATGAACAGTGTGCCGCCGCGGCGGGTATCAGAGGTGCCGCGGGTAGCAGCGTTCCAGGTCAGATGAAGGCCATACAGCCGGACCCCGTGGCTGGCTGGGCCGCGGATCAGATGAAGGCATACAGCCGGACCTGGTGGCTGGGTCCCGGATCAGTTGAAGACGTTGCAGCCGGACCCCGCGCCTGGGTCCCAGATCAGTTGAAGACGTTGCAGCCGGAGCCGGTGGCGATGCCGGTGCCGACGTGGATGTCGACGTAGGGGAAGACGTCCTCGCTGTCGGGATGGTACTGCCAGATCTGCAGCCGGTGCTGACCGGTTGTGGCAGGGGTCCAGCGGATCTGGGCCAGCGCGCCGGAGGGCCTGGCCACCCCGATGGGAACGCTGTTGTCGTAGAAGACGACCGGCGTGGACGGATCGTCCACATAGCCGTCGAGGTCGTAGCTGCAGCCGGTGCCGTAATTGCTGGCCATGCCGAAGCTGATGCCCGGGTCGATGCCGATCCGGGTGGCCGTCGCGCCGGCGGGCCCGGCGAGTCCGACGACGGTCGCGAGCGCGGCGCAGCCGACCGCGGTCGCGGTCGTGTTCCTGATGATCGTGCCCAACATGCCCTCGATCCTCGCCCGCGGGCCCCCGCCGCGGGTGGCATTGCGCCAATCTGGCGGGATCCGTGTCGCCGCGAGTCCGGATGGGGTCGCCACCGGTCCGGGTCGCCACGGGACCGGATGGGTCACTGCGGGACCGGATGGAACGGTCCTATGCTTGGCTGCGATGTTGTGAGCGCCGGGAGAGGGAGGCGCGGATGGGTCGAATTCCGACGACGGTCGGGCTGATGGCGGGAGCCGGGCTGATCGCGCGGTTCGGGAACGTGGTCATCTTCCTGCACGGCGAGAGTCCTTCCATGGAACGGATTCTCGGTGCGGCGGAGGCCGCGGCGACCGCCGCGGATCCGGGTGTCGCGATCGCGCAGCGGCTGGCGGCGACCGTGTTCGCGGGCGGTTCCGCGCAGCCGCCGGCCTTCGGGGTGGTCGCGCCGACGGCGGGCGGGATCCTGATTCTGCTGCGCGGTGCGGTGACGGCCGCGGTGGACGGTCCCGAGGGCGCCCGCACCCTGTCCGGCGAGCGCGCCATGACCTGGGCCGACGAGATCGTGCGGGATCCGGTGCGACGGCTCACGGTGATCGCGGACGGCGTGGGCGAGGAGATCGCGCACACCGATCTGCGGTCCGGGGTGGTGGCGGGCGGCGGTTTCGTCCTGCACGCCCCGGTATCGGGGATCGCGAAACCGGTTCTCGCGCAGACGGCTTCCGCGGCGCCGCCGGAACCGGTGGCCGAACCCGAGCCGCCGAATCCGCGCAATGCCACCACCACACCGGCTCCGGGGTCGCGACTGGACAAGCGGGTGCGGATCGAGGCGCAGGCCGACTCCGGTCCCGAAACACGCGCCACACCCGCCGCGCCCCGCGAGGCCCGCAAGGCGCCGGCGGAGACCCGTCAAGCGCCGGAGCGGCCGCCCGCATCCCAGCCCGCCGGGCCGGATCTGGCGAAAAAGCCGCAGCCCGCGGCCGATTCGACGCCGCCGGTCCAGCGCCCGGATCGGCCGGACCCCGACGATCAGCCGCCGACCGCCGCCTACATTCCGGGCGTCGAGGGGTTCGACGATTCGGTGCCCCTGCCCGCGGTCGGTCAGCAGCCGCCCACCTCGACCATGGCCGCCGTGCCGGGCGCGCTCGCCAGCGCCGAGGGCGCGGTGTATCCCCTGGATCGTCCGTATGTGATCGGCCGCGACCCCCTGATCGACGAGGCGGTGCGCCGCGCGGTGGCCTCACCGATCGTGATCGCGCGCGATCGGCACGTCTCGCGCGTGCACGCCCGGGTCTTCATCGAGAACGGCATGGTCTATGTGCGCGACGCCGGGACGCCGGGCGGCACCTTCGTGGCGGCTCCCGGTGCGGCGGACTGGGTTCGGGTGGGGCAGCGGCCGATGGAGCTGAAGGCGGGGTGGAGTCTGCGCATCGGCGAGCGGATCCTCACCTACCGCACCACCTAGCGCTCGGCGCGGCCGTTCCTCACTGCAGCGAGGACCAGTCGCCGCGCTGGAGGTCGTGCCGGGCGAACGCGGAAACCTCTCGCCGGGCGCGGACCGCCTGCTGCGCGGCGGCCACGTCGGCCGGATGATGGCCGAGCACGATCGCGCCCACCAGCCGATTCTCCGAGATGACCAGTCGGCGATAGGACCGCTGCGGCGACCGGTCGACCACGATCACCTCGTCGTGCCCGCGCGGCTCGACCTGCCCGATGCTGAACAGCTCCAGGCCGACACCCTTGAGGATGGTCGCGGGCGTCTCCGCGACGATCACCTGATCACCGCCGAGCGCGTTGACCGCGGCGGCCTGCGCCTGCTCGGCCGCGATCGGCCACAATCCGAGCACCCGGTCCCGATGCTCGGCCACATCCCCGGCCGCGTAGACGCGCGGTGCGCCGGTGCGCATGCGGTCGTCCACGAGAATGCCGCGGCGGACCGGGATTCCGGCGCGGGCGGCCAGGTCGATATCGGGCTTGATGCCGATGGAGGCGAGGAACACCTCGCAGGGCAGCACGGTGCCGTCCTTCAGTCCGGCGTACCGCACCGGGCCCGCCCCGTGATCCCTGGGATCGGCTGTCAGCCTGGCGGTTTCGGCCCGGTGCCGCACCGCGATCCCGGTCCGGGTGAAATGGTCCAGGACGATCTGGGAGGCGCGCGGGTCGAGCTGCTTGCTCAGCAGGCGCTGACCACGTTCCAGCACGGTGACCCGTAATCCCAACTGGTGCAGGGCGTATGCCGCCTCCAGGCCGAGCAGCCCGCCGCCCGCGACGACGGCGCGGGTGCACGCGCGCTGCTGGGCGTAGGCGCGGATCCGCAGGGCGTCCCCGGCTTCGCGGAGCACGAAACTGCCGGGGCGGTGCAGTCCCTCGATCTCCGGCAGCGCCGCCGCGGCTCCGGTGGCGAGGATCAGCCGGTCGTAGGGCAGTACGTCGCCGGTGCCGAGCCGGACGCGCCGGGCGCGCGGATCCAGGTGCGTGGCCAGGGTATTGAGCCACGGGTGGATGCGATGCTCCTCGTACCACTGTTCGGGCAGCAGGTGCAGGCCCTGCATGGCGGAGCGGCCGGGGATCAGGCGGGAGATGCCCATGCGGTTGTAGAAGTCATGGGATTCCCGCCCGACCAGGTGGATTTCGCAGTCCGGATGGCCGCGGCGCAGGAAGTCGGCGGCGGTCACGCCGGCGATGCCGTTGCCGATGACGACCAGGCTCATCAGCGAGCGGTCGAAATGCGCCGGGCGGTCGCCGTTTCCGTGCCCGGGTTCGGGGGTGAGCGAGGCCCGGACCCCGCCGCCCTCGACGCGGGCGCAGCAGGCCATGCGGGTATTGGCCGCGAAACCCAGGCGGCGCAGCGTGTTCCGCTCGTCCGAGGTGGGTGCGCAGAGCTGGTCCGCGCCGTCGAGGATGGCCACGGGGTCCGCACCGCAGACGCCCATGCGGCAGCCCGCTTCCAGCGGCAGGTTCGCCCGTTCGGCGAGTTCGAGCAGGCTCGCGCCGGTCTCGGCGGCCACCGTCGTCCCGTCGAGGATCACCGAAGGGCCGGTGGCGGTGGGCTTCTCGTCGGCGCGGGGGCGTGGGAAGGGCAGCAGGACCGGTTCGGTGCGGGTGCCGGTCGTCAACGCGTACTGCAGCTCGCTGACCCGGGTGCGGGCCAGGAACAGCACGGTCGCGATCAGCACGAGAGCGCTGATCGGCCAGCGCAGCCAGGCCACCCCGCCCACTCCGGTGAGGCTGGTGAACGAGCCGAGCAAGACCGGCCCGGCGAACCAGTAGAAGACGTTCAACGCCAGCACCGCGTACATCGCGGACAGCATGGCCGCGCTGACACCGGTCAGCGCCTCGACCGCGAAGAAGACGCCGATCGCGGCGAGCATGAACACCGCCAGCACCAGATACCGGTTCAGCACAGGCAGATTCGAATGTCCGGCCAGCACCATGAACCCGAGGACGAATCCGGGCAGCGCCGCGGCGAACAGTTTGCGGGGCGCGCTCCAGCCGCGTTCGGGATCGGCCATATCGGCTTGGTAGGCGGCGCGCGGCTTGAAATCGAAGCAGTTCTTGGCGCAACCGACGCAGGGTTGGCAATGGTTGTTGGCGATGGTGACGAACGGGGTCTGCCCGTAGGCGCGCTGCAGCGGGAACAGCGGGCAGATGCTACTGCACCAGCCGCTCTTGCCCTTGAATGCGACACCGCCGGTGAAGGCGGCCAGCAGAACGGCGGAAAGGACGAGGCCCGTAGCGATTCCACTGCGGTCCAGGCCCGCCACCCGGGATCCGGCGATGCCGAAGAACAGGGCGACGGCGACGAGATAACCACGCCGCTGCATCCACACCGGCGGGGTGGCCGCCCGCGTGAACCGGAACAGGCGCGGCAGCTGATTGGTGGCCGCGAGCGGACAGGTGTTGCGCCACAGGCCCGGCGCGATCAGGAACAGCCCGGGCAGAATCGGGACCACGACCTTGAAGAACCAGAACAGCCCGGCGGCGGGCCGCGCGAACAGGGTGACGATGAGCGCCAGGTATACGGTGATGCTCAGGAATCGCGCCGTCCGCCAGACCGGCAGCGGAATGCGGCTCGGCAGTTCGGTGAAGGCGGGGAACATGTTTCGCTCACCGGTGGGGTCGATGTCGAGCACGCGGTTGGCGACGGCCACCCAGCGCGGGACGACCGCCACGCCGCCCGGCGGGCGCGGCAGCGGCCCGGACGGCCCCAGCTCGGTCGCCGCGTGCTCGAATACCTCGGCATCGGCGAGGGGCACGTGCAGCACCAGGATCTCGCTGCGCCCCAGCCGGACCACGTCGCCGGTCACCAGTTCCCGCCGCCCGGTCAGCGGCACCCCGTTCACGGTGGTGCCGTTGCGGCTGTCGAGATCGACCACCGACAGCGCGGTCGGCGTCGGCACCAGGCGCAGGTGCTTGCGCGAAACGCCGCCGTCGGTCAGGACTTCGTGGCTGCCCTCGCGTCCGAAGATGATCGGCCCGTCGAGCATCCGCCGCCGCGCGGGCCGCCCCCACTCGCGGATCTCGATGACCGGTCGCCCCGCCATGCTGCTACCCCACTTCTCCGCGCGCGATCACCGACCGCGCTGTGCTCGTGCGTATATCGCCTGGTGCCGGGCCGCATTAACGCCGGTCGCGACGGGTCTTTCAGGCCCGCTCCCGCAGTCGTTGGATCCGCACATAGCGGTAGCGCTTGCCGACCCGGCGGCATCCGGTGGCCAGCGCCAGCCCGGTCGCGACACCGCCCGCGGCGCAGGCGATCAGGCCGAGCACCGTCGGCTCGTGTCCGAGCAGCACCCAGGCCGCGCCGACCGCCGCCGCACCGAGCAGGCCGGTGCTGATCGCGAGACCCACCGTCGAGGCGAATCGCGCGCTGCCGCGGCGCAGCGTGCGCGCATTGGATTCGGCGTACGCGCCCGCGAACAACAGCAACAGCAGGATGCCGACCGCGGTCGCCGTGGTCGTCGACCGCTGATTCGTCCGCATCGCGAACCGATAGGCCGCCGTCTGAGACCCATTGCGCGACAAGACCAGTTCGCCGGTCAGCTGCCCGGCGAGCACATATCGATTCACCGGGGCGGAAATCTCTCCCATGCCGTTCCGCAGGGTCGCGCTCTGTCCCCCGGCGCGCACACCGAGCACCTCCACCGACAACTTCGCCGCGTCCGCGTCTGCCCCGGTGACGGTGATCGGCACCGGCTTGGACAGGTCCAGGTCGACGGTCCCCGCCGCCGGATCGACCCCACCGATGCGAATCATTCCGGCGGGCGGCACATTCCGATCCGCCGCACCGAACCCGAGCACGGCGGCCGCACCCGTCACCACCGCCAGGATCGACGCCGCCAGGAACGGCACCCGCGGCGACGGCAGCGTGACCACCTTCCGCACCGGCACCAGATCCGCCCGCGCCACCTCGGCCAGCCGCGCCCCGCCATGCCGAATCGGCTCCTTGGGCCGCATAGCCACCATAGGCCCGGCCCCCGAGAAACCGGGTGCCCTGACGTTTCTCGCCCCGGCCCCAGCGAAGCCCGGTGCCCCGGCATTTCCCGGCTCCGCCCCAACGTTTCCCTGAGCGCCCGCCTGCCTCCCGGTACCGCCGGGCACGGCGTCGCCACTCCTCGGCGAGGAACCGCGGCCGAATCCCGCCCCTTGACCTGACGATGTGCCCGGCCCAACGGGCCCCGGCGGAACCGTACCCCCCTGCCGGGGTGCCGGACTTCCCAGCGCGGGCCGCATTCCCAGCCCCGCATCCGCGCGCTGTGTCGGAGCGCTGCGCGAGCCGGAACGAGGCGGCCCCGGCGCGACGGCGCCCCCTTGTGGGTTCGGGACCCGATGCGGCGCATCGGACGGACCGATCGGCGCGCGGGGAGCGTCGGACCGCGACGACGGACTATCGCCTCGGTCGCCCGGCCCGTCCTGCGGGGCGAAGAATTCACGGCCGGAACGGGATTGCGGCGCATCGGCCCGAGGTTCCGAACGCGGCGCGGCAAGGTCAGGAGGGGTGGGGGTCTGCCGCAACTCCTCCCTCGACACCGAGTCCGCGGTGGCGGCGTGCGGCGCGAATCGGGGCGGCCGCTGTTGTGGCGTGGGGGTGAGCGGACCGGAACGCAGGCCCGGAGTCGGCCGACCGGTCCCGGGGCCCCGGGCCGCCGCACCGGGTGGCGGCGTCAGCGGGCCCGGTGCCATCGAACCGGGTTGCGGTGTGTACTGGGCGAAGCCGCGCGCGCCGCGGGAGCCGCCCGTCGCGGCGGCGACGATGGTGTCCGCGCCGATGACCGGGATGCCCACGGGGGTCAGCCAATTGGCGCCCCACAGGTGCGCGGCGGGCTCGGCGAGGGCGATGCCGAAGATTTCGGCGGTGTCGTAGCGGTCGGCGGGGTCGGGGGCCAGGCCGCGCATGACGGCCTCGGCGATGGGGTGGGGGACGAAGGGGGCGACCTCGGTGAGGGGAACCGGGTCACCGTAAGCGTGGGCGAACAGCATGGCCAGGGCGTCGGAGCCTGGCGGGAACGGGAGTACGCCCGAGAGCAGCTGGTAGAGCATGGTCGCCAGCGCGTACACGTCGGTGGCGGGGGAAAGCTGCTGGCCGCGAACCTGTTCGGGGGCGATGTAGGACGGGGTGCCGATGATCTCGCCCGCCCGCGTCACCAGCGTCTCGTCACCGCCGACGATCTTGGCGATGCCGAAGTCGGTGAGCTTGAGCGCGCCGTTGGCGGCGAACATCAGGTTGGAGGGTTTCACGTCGCGGTGCAGGATGCCGCCGCGGTGGGCCGCGTCGAGTCCGGCCGCGCAGGACAGGGCCACGGCCAGCGCGGCGGTCGCCTCGAATCCCGCGGTGATGAAGCGGTTCTCGACGGTGCCGCCGGGCAGGTACTCGAGCACCAGCAGGCACATGTCGTCGTGCTCGACGTAGTCGTACACCGGCACCACGTGCGGGTGGTCGAGTGCGGCCATGATCTGCGCCTCGGCCACGAACCGCCGCCGCACCTGCATGTCGTCGGCGAACTGCGGCGGGATCTGTTTGATGGCGACCCTGCGGTTGAGCCCGCGATGGATCCCGGCCAGCACGACACCGCAGCCGCCCCGCCCGATCTGCCCGCCGATCTCGTAGCCCGGCAGGGCCGCCCGCACCCGCGCGAGATCGGCGTCGGTCAGGTTCCCGACGGTCATCGACCCGCTCCCCCGGCCGGAAATCCTTTGGAGGAACTCTGGATCGTCGGCTCGTCATCCTCGGGTCCGGCCCCGGCCGGGTCCGCCTTGCCGAGGTTCACCCCCGGCCCGATCGTGGTCTCGCCGAGCCCGCGCGGCCCGCGCGGCCGCACCGGACCCGAGGGGTAGGCCGTGCTCGAATCGTCCACGCCCGCAGCCGAATACCGGAACGGTTCGGCGGACGCGCCGGGACGGCTCACGGCCGGCAGGCCACCCGAATGCGGATTCATCGCCGTGGCGAGCGGCCCGCTGCCCGGATAGGGACTGTTCCGCACGACCTGGGTGGCGGCGTTGGCGTCGACGCCCGGCGGACCGATCGGTTCCAAGTCGCGGAAGGTGCCGCCCGGCTGGCCGATCGGCCGCAGGTCCGGATGGGTGCCGCCGTAGGGCGGATTGGGGCCGGGCGGCGCAAACGGCACGCCCGGATTCGGCGGGGCGGCCGCGAAGCCCTGGGCGTCGAGTTCCCTTGCCGCGGCGAGGTCTTCGGGGTCCAGGCCCAGGTCATCGGCTTGCCGGGGCGTCGGCGAGAGGTACCCGGCCAGGAAGAAGATCGCAGCGGTGGCCGCGGCGAGCGACAGCCACAGCGCGGTGCCGGGCACCCACCAGCGGGCCACCGAGGCGGTGAAGCCGATCATCAGGCCGATCCCGACGCCGGGGGCCAGCAAGCGCAGCCCGCGCTGCCAGCGATTGACCGAAAGCCGGTGGCGCGCAACGGTCAGCGCCGCGTCGGCGATGGCGAGGCCGGTGAGGACGGCGATGATGATGCCGAACAGGCCGTACACCGACAGCAGCGAGCCGCGCACATCGATCACCGTGTGCGCGGCGGTGAGGGCTTTGCCGTCCGAGCCGATCAAGGTGAGATCCGAGCCGATGAGCCCGGTGGCCTGACCGTCCAGGCCCGCCGGATCCAACCGGTAGGTCAGCTTGTCGGTCTTTCCCGCCGCGACGGTCAATTCGACTGTCGTGGAATAGGAGTAGAAGTTCAGCCCGAGCACGTGCCCGGCCAGGTCCACCCGCCGGACCGACACCGGATTCGAGGTCCCGTTGGTGATCTCGACGACGACGAGCACCACCTTCTTCGGATCCAGGCGCACCGGATCGCCCGCGTTCGCGCCCGCGATGGCGCGCCCGTCGATGGTCGCCTGCGCGCTCACCCCGCCCGCCGCGTGCGCGGCACCGGGCGTGAAAAACGCTGCCAGCGCGACGAATACGGTCAGCACCAGCCCGGCGAGGCCGGTCCAGGGGCGCGTGCGGCTGGTCATCGGGGCCTCCGTGCCGGCAGATGGGAGATCAGGCGGTGGCCGTAGAACCAGCCGCCGACGAGCAGGAAGAACAGCAGCACGGTCATGGTGGCGGCGCCACCGCCGACCTGGCTGACCAGCACGATGTCCAGGTCCGCGGCCAGTTTCGCGCCGCACTCGGCGGTCACCTCGTGCTGGCCGATCTCGGCGCCGCCGGTGGTGAGGGTGGTCTCGAATCCGCCGTCCGCGCGGGCCTTGGTGTCGCCGACGTTCGCGCCGCCGATCGTCAGGCGTACATCCGAACCCGGATCACAGCCGCTGCCGCTGGCCGTCACCTGCGCGCCCGGCGGCACCGCGGGCGGATTCAGGGAAAGCCCCGAGGATTGCGCCGGGACAGGCGTTGTCGGCACCGGAGTCGTGGGCTCCGCGCTGGGCGGAGCCACCTCCGGCGTAGATGGTGGCGGCACCGCCGGGGCGGTGGTCACGACCGGAGTGGTGGGTACCACCGGATTGGGTTGCGGCTGTGGCTGATTCCCCGTCGGCGGCCGCGCCGGAGTCGTCCCGCCCGGCTTGACATCGGTGGTCGGGCAGCTGCCTCCGGACGGTTTCACCGAACCGTCGGAGCACTTCTCGGGTTGCGGCTGGGGCTGGGGCGAGGTCGGACAGGTCCCGCCCGACGGCTTCACCGAACCGTCCCAGCACTTCTCCGGCTGCGGCTGGGGCTGGGGCTGGGGCGAGGTCGGACACGTCCCGCCCGACGGCTTCACCGAACCGTCCCAGCACTTCTCCGGCTGCGGCTGCGGTTTGGGCGAGGCCGGACACGTGCCACCCGCGGGCTTCTCCGAACCGTCCCAGCAGTACTCCGGTTTGGGCTTGGGAGCCGGTGAGGTCGGGCATGTTCCGCCCGAGGGTTTGACCGAACCGTCCCAGCAGTACTCCGGTTTCAGGCAGCCCTCGCCCGTGCACTTGCCGTCGCTGGTGCCGCCGCCAGTGCATTTGGTGGGATCGTCGCAAGAGTTGCCGCCGCCCTGACCCGGTACGCCGTCACTGGTTCCGGTGCAGTTGGGCGTGGTGCAGTCGTTCTTCGGCGGATTAACCGTAGTAGAGGGGACTTTCGCCGGCGCGCGCTCCTGCGGCGCCGGTGCGGACACCGTGGTGATCGGGACCGGTTGGGTCGCACTCGGATCGGCCCATCCGATACCCGCGGGAACAACCAGGACGATCGCACCGGCGAGCAGCAGGATGAGGTGTAAGGTCCGGGGTGAAAGTCTCACCGCGCGGGACAGTTTCGCATGCCGGTCCCCACCGGCACGCCGACCGGAACGCGCTATTTTCGTCATCGGCGTGACCTCGCTTGTTCGATGGTAAGGCCACACACGCCCCCACCGCCCGGTCTATCGCGGTGCTGATCACGCGCGTTCACACCTCCGACCGACCAGTCCGCTCACTCTGCCAGCCGTGCACCCTACGATTGCGGTACCGACTGGGACACCCCATCGCTCCGGAGAGGACAATCGTCACCATGCACCGTTCCGCGCCGAAGAGTGATATCGACGAGTCCAAGCTCGAAGTCACCGCGCCGAAGACCGCGGCCGCGGGCGTCAAGGCGGTCACCGTCGCCCTGGAACGCGCGGTCGAGGAGATGGGCGTCGCCCGCACGGCCCGCACGCTGGCCCGGGTGAATCAGCGGCACGGCTTCGACTGCCCCGGCTGCGCCTGGCCGGAACCGACCGGTCGACGCCGTCCGGCGGAGTTCTGCGAGAACGGCGCCAAGGCCGTCGCCGAAGAGGCGACCCTGCGCACCGTCACCCCGGAATTCTTCGCCGAGCACTCGATCGACGAGCTGTCGGGCAAGTCCGGCTACTGGCTCGGCCAGCAGGGCCGCCTCACCCACCCGATGGTCCTGCGCGAGGGCGACACCCACTACTCCCCCATCACCTGGGACGACGCCTACCGCCTCATCGCCGACACCCTGCGCGGCCTGGACTCCCCCGACGAGGCCGCGTTCTACACCTCCGGCCGCACCGCCAACGAAACGGCGTTCCTCTACCAACTGCTGGTCCGCAGCTTCGGCACCAACAACCTGCCCGACTGCTCGAACATGTGCCACGAATCCTCGGGCACGGCGCTGGTCAGCTCGATCGGCATCGGCAAGGGCTCGGTCACCATCGACGACTTCGCCAGGGCCGACCTGATCATCGTGGCCGGGCAGAACCCGGGCACCAACCACCCGCGCATGCTCTCCGCGCTGGGCGAGGCGAAGGCGCACGGGGCCAAGGTCATCGCCGTCAACCCGCTGCCCGAGACCGGGCTCATCGGGTTCAAGGACCCGCAGACCGTGAAGGGCTTCACCGGCGGCATCACCATCGCCGACGACTTCCTGCAGATCCGGCTCGGCGGCGATATGGCGCTGTTCCAGGGTCTGGGCAAGCTGCTGTTCGAAGCCGAGGACCGTGCGCCGGGCACCGTCGTGGACCGGGCCTTCGTGGACGCGCACACCGCGGGCTTCGCCGAATACGAGAAGCAGATGCGCGCGGTCGATCTCGCCGTCGTCGAACAGGCCACCGGCCTGACCCGCGAAGACCTCGACCGCACCGCGAAGCTGCTGGCCGAATCGAAGTCCACCATCATCTGCTGGGCCATGGGCCTGACCCAGCAGGTGCACGGCGTCGCCACCATCGAGGAGGCGACCAACCTGCTGTTGCTGCGCGGCATGATCGGCAAGCCCGGCGCGGGCGTGTGCCCGGTGCGCGGGCACTCCAATGTGCAAGGCGACCGCACCATGGGCATCTGGGAGAAGATGCCCGAAACCTTCCTGGCCGCCCTGGACCGGGAATTCGGCATCACCAGCCCGCGTGAACACGGCTTCGACACCGTGGACGCCATCCGCGCCATGCGCGACGGCCGCGGCAAGGTGTTCGTCGGCATGGGCGGCAACTTCGTCTCCGCGACCCCCGATACCGAGGTCACCGAGGCGGCGCTGCGCAATTGCGAACTCACCGTGCAGGTTTCGACCAAACTCAACCGCAGCCACGTCGTGCACGGGCGCACCGCGCTGATCCTGCCCACCCTGGGCCGCACCGACGAGGACACCCAGGGCGGTGTGCGCCAACAGGTCTCGGTCGAGGACTCGATGTCCATGGTGCACCTGTCCACCGGCCGTCTGACCCCGGTCAGCGACCAGCTGCGCAGCGAGGTCGCCATCGTGTGCGAGCTGGCGCAGGAACTGTTCGGGCCGGAGCATCCGGTGCCGTGGGCGGAGTTCCAGCGCGACTACGACAAGATCCGCGACGCCATCGCGAACGTCGTCCCCGGCTGCGCCGACTACAACGCGAAGGTCCGGGGCCGCAACGGCTTCCAGCTCCCGCACCCGCCCCGCGACGCCCGCGAATTCCGCACCGACACCGGCAAGGCCAATTTCGCCGCCAACGATCTGCACTGGCTGCCGGTCCCCGAGGGCCGGCTCATCCTGCAGACCCTGCGCAGCCACGACCAGTACAACACCACCATCTACGGCCTCGACGACCGCTACCGCGGCATCCACAACGGACGGCGTGTGGTGCTGGTCAACCCCGAGGACATCACCGCCCTCGGCTTCGCCGAAGACGATCTGGTGGACGTGATCTCGGAGTTCGGCGACGGCGTGGAGCGCAAGGTGACCGGCTTCCGCCTGGTCGGCTACTCCACCCCGCGCGGCAATGCCGCCGCCTACTACCCCGAGACCAATCCCCTGATCCCCCTCGATCACGTCGCCCTGCGCTCGAACACGCCCGTCTCCAAGGCCGTCACCATCCGCCTCGAACACCACGTCCACACCGCATGAGCAGAGTCACCGCGCGTCGCCGTACCCTCCGAATCTCCCCCACCGGCACCATCACCCGGCCCGACACCCTGGCCGTGGAGGAACCGCTCGAAATCCGCACGGGCGGACAGTCTCTGACCGTCACCATGCGCACGCCCGGCGCGGACATCGATCTGATCCACGGGTTCCTCTACGCCGAGGGCATCATCGACTCGGCCGAGGACATCGTCAGCGCCCGCTACTGCGCGGGCACCGACGAGAACGGGCAGAACACCTACAACGTGCTCGACGTCCAGCTCCGCACTCCGGTTCCCGTCACGCCGCGCCCGTTCCTGACCAACAGCGCCTGCGGCCTGTGCGGAAAGACCGCGCTCGACGAGGTCGCCACCCGTATCCGGCATCCGCTGCCCGCCGATACCCCGCGCGTCGAGATCGACACCCTCGCCAAGCTTCCCGACGAACTCCGTTCCCGTCAGCAGGTTTTCGACGCTACCGGCGGCCTGCACGCGGCGGGTCTGTTCACCGCCGACGGCACCGCGATCGCGGTCCGCGAGGACATCGGCCGCCACAATGCCGTCGACAAGCTGGTCGGCTGGGCGCTGCGCGAGAACCGGCTCCCCGCACACGATCTGCTGCTCATGGTGAGCGGCCGCGCCTCCTTCGAGCTGGTCCAGAAGGCCGTCATGGCGGGCATACCCCTGCTCGGCGCGGTCTCGGCCCCCAGTTCCCTGGCCGTGGACCTGGCCGCCGACGCCGGGCTCACCCTGGTCGGTTTCCTGCGCGGCGAAACCATGAACGTCTACACCGGGGATCACCGCCTGGCGCTGTGAGCGCCCCGGCGTTCCACAGGGTGAGGCAGCGGGGTCCCTACGCGCCGCCCGGCTGTTATTCTCCGCAGTAGAACACGTTTCACTTTTGATGGGAGTCTTCCATGGCAGCGCAGCCCCGGGATGTGGTCGAGCAATACGTGAAATTGGTAGCCACCGGGCCCACGTCGGCGATCGTCGACCTCTACGCCGAGGACGCCGTGGTCGAGGACCCGATCGGCACCCCGGAACGCCGCGGCCACGAGGCCATCGGCGAACTGTACAAGGCGCTCGAGAGCCTCGACCGCGAGACCGAGCTGCACACCGCGAAGGTGGCCGGCAACAAGGTGGCCGCGCACTTCACCCTCGTCACCGTGTCCAATGGGCACCGCATGACCCTCGCGCCCATCGACGTGATGGAACTGAACGACGAGGGCAAGATCGTCACCATGCGGGCCTACTGGGGCCCCGACGATCTGAAGATGGAGCAGATCTAGCCCACGGGGTTGTCCCCTCCCCCTCCCCGAATTACGGTGGCAGCACAGTGATTCGGCGAGGGCGGGAGGGCCTGTGCGGATCTCGTTGCGCGGCACCGGAGACGGCGTGCGAGTGAACTTCCGGCTGGAAGTGAACCGGCGGCGGTGGATCGCGCTGTTCGCGATCCTGGGCTTCCTGGCCGCGGTCGGCGCGCTGACCGGACTGTGGGCGGTCGTCGCACCCGAATCGTTCTACGACTCTTACCCGTTCGGCCTGCACTGGGTGCGCGGCGACGGACCCTACAACCACCACCTGATCACCGATGTCGGGGCCTTCTTCCTGGCCCTGGGAGCCATCTCCGGGGCGGCCCTGTGGTACCGCGACAGCGTCATCGCCCGGGTGGCGGGCTTCGGCTGGCTGGTCTTCGGGGTCCCGCACTTCATCTATCACGCCTTCCACCGCCCCGAGGCGCTCACCACCCTCAGCTACACCTTCGACGTGCTCGCCGTCCTACTGCTCCCGGTGCTGGCCGGGGCGATCCTGCTCGTCGCTCCCCGCGAGCGTTTCCCGGTCCCCGAGCCCGCCCCCTTCACCCTGAGATTTCCGCGCCGTCAGCAGCCCCCGCGCCGATGAATTCTCCGGTGCCGCACCGTCGTAACAGGTGAGACCAACACACCGATTTCCGGAGTAACGGAGTAAAGGTTCAACGGCGAACCACGGGGGATCAACGGCGATTCCCGCGACGGGCGCGATCGGTTCCACCGACCGTCACCGACTCCACGGCGATCCGGCGGTGTTGCCACTGCGACGGAACGCCCACAGGAGAACATCATGGAACTGTCGGTCACCCAGTTCGTCACCATCGACGGTGTGTATCAGGCACCGGGTGGACCGGAGGAAGATCCGAGCGGGGGGTTCACGCACGGAGGCTGGTCCGCGCCCTACGGCGAGGAAGCCTTCGGAGAATTCATCATCTCGGTCTTCGAACGCGCCGACGCCTTCCTGCTCGGCCGCCGCACCTACGAGATCTTCGCGGGCTACTGGCCGCACCACAATCCGCCCGGCCACCCGATCGCGAACAAGCTCAACGACCTCCCCAAGTATGTGCCGACCGGCACCCTGGAAAAGGCCGACTGGTCCGGCACCGAACTGCTGCACGGCGACCTGGTCAAGGAAGTCACCGAACTCAAGGCCCGGCCCGGCCGCGAACTCCAGGTCCACGGCAGCGGCGCGCTCGCCCAGTCCCTGCTGGCCGCCGATCTCGTCGACACCCTCAATCTCTGGATCTGCCCGGTCGTCCTCGGCACCGGCAAACGCTTCTTCGCCGAGAACGCCCGGCCCACCGCTTTCACGGTGACCGAATCCCGCATCACCCCCAAGGGCGCGATCCTGGTGACCTACCGCAAGCAGGGTGCCCCGACCTACGGCACCGTGGGCGCCGAGGACTGAACCGTCGAAAACGAAACCGGCTCCGCGAGAGGAATTCTCGCGGAGCCGGTTCGGCTTGTGGAAGGGGTTTCAGGGGAAGCCCCTGAGAGCCCGAGCGTTGTTCCGGGTTAAGCCGACTTCTCCCGGCGTTCCGGGGTCTGACGCTTCCGGGGCACGATCGTGGGAAGCACGTTGTCGTTCACCGTGTCGGCGTTCACGACCACCTTGGCCACGTCATCCCGGCTGGGGATGTCGTACATGACCGGGAGGAGCACTTCCTCCATGATGGCGCGCAGGCCACGAGCACCGGTGCCGCGCAGGATCGCCTGATCCGCAACGGCTTCCAGAGCGTCCTGGGTGAATTCCAGGTCCACGCCGTCCATTTCGAACAGGCGCACGTACTGCTTCACCAGGGCGTTCTTCGGCTCGGCCAGGATACGGACCAGGGAGTCCTTGTCCAGGTTGGTGACCGAGGCGACGACGGGCAGACGGCCGATGAACTCGGGGATCAGACCGAACTTGATCAGATCCTCGGGCATGACGTCGGCGAAGTGATCGGCGGTGTCGATCTCGGCCTTGGAGCGGACCTCCGCGCCGAAACCGATGCCGCGCTTGCCGACTCGATCCTGAACGATCTTCTCCAGACCCGCGAACGCGCCCGCCACGATGAACAGCACGTTGGTGGTGTCGATCTGGATGAACTCCTGGTGCGGGTGCTTGCGGCCGCCCTGCGGCGGAACCGACGCCTGCGTGCCCTCCAGGATCTTCAGCAGCGCCTGCTGCACGCCCTCACCGGAGACGTCACGGGTGATGGACGGGTTCTCCGACTTGCGGGCGATCTTGTCGACCTCGTCGATGTAGATGATGCCGGTCTCGGCGCGCTTCACGTCGTAGTCGGCGGCCTGGATGAGCTTGAGCAGGATGTTCTCGACATCCTCGCCCACGTATCCGGCCTCGGTGAGCGCGGTCGCGTCCGCGATGGCGAACGGAACGTTCAGCATCTTCGCGAGGGTCTGCGCCAGATAGGTCTTGCCACAGCCCGTGGGGCCGAGCATCAGAATGTTGGACTTGGCCAGCTCGACCGGTTCGCCCCGGGAGTCACGGCCCTTGTCGCCCGCCTGAATTCGCTTGTAGTGGTTGTAAACAGCCACGGCTAGCGTTCTCTTGGCGGAATCCTGCCCGATCACATACTGCTCGAGAAAATCACGGATTTCCGCGGGCTTGGGCAACTCGTCGAGCTTGACCTCGCTGGATTCGGCGAGCTCTTCCTCGATGATCTCGTTGCACAGGTCGATGCACTCGTCGCAGATGTACACCCCCGGTCCCGCAATGAGCTTCTTGACCTGCTTCTGGCTCTTTCCGCAGAACGAGCACTTCAACAGATCGCCGCCATCACCGATGCGCGCCATCTCCTGGGTCCCTACTTCCTTGTCCGCGTGCAACCGTCTGTCTTGGTTGCCGGTGACTACCCACCTTTTGTAGAGCTTGTGCCGCCACCCTGCGATGGGGTGACGGCGGTCGGACTGGCCGACAACCACGAGCAAAGGCCCTAGAGTGACCGTACCCGCTCGAGTCGGCCGAGGTCGACAACTTGAGCACGTTTCCCGTCGGACATGTGCGTGGACTCACCGTTCGCGGCTCGAAATGACTTCCGCGACCTGGTGAATTACTTCACCAGGATTGGCCCCGGTTACATGAGTAACGAGTCCAATCCTATCGCCCCGGTGGCGGCGACACGCCGTCTCCGCCACCCGCGCGAATCACTACTGGGCGCTCAGCCCGTCACTTCTGGGCGCTGAGCTTGCGGTACTCGAAGACGGTGTCCACGATCCCGTAATCCTTGGCCTCGTCGGCGGTCAGGATCTTGTCGCGGTCGGTGTCCTTGCGGATGACATCCGCGTCCTTGCCGGTGTGGCGGGCCAGCGTGGTCTCCATCAGGCGACGCATGCGCTCGATCTCGGCGGCCTGGATCTCCAGGTCGGAGACCTGGCCCTGGATGCCGCCCGAGGTGGAGGGCTGGTGGATCAGGATGCGGGCGTTGGGCAGCGCGGCGCGCTTGCCGGGGGCGCCGGCGGCGAGCAGCACGGCCGCGGCCGAGGCGGCCTGGCCCAGGCAGACGGTCGCGACGTCGGCGCGCACGTACTGCATGGTGTCGTAGATGGCCATCAGCGCGGTGAAGGAACCACCGGGCGAGTTGATGTACATCGTGATATCGCGGTCCGGGTCAAGGGATTCCAGCACCAGCAGCTGCGCCATGATGTCGTTCGCGGAGGTGTCGTCCACCTGCGCGCCGAGGAAGATGATGCGCTCCTCGAACAGCTTGTTGTACGGGTTGGACTCCTTGACGCCGAAGCTCGAGTGCTCGACGAAGGACGGCAGGATGTAGCGGCCCTGCGGCATCTGCATCTGGTTGAGCGAGGAACCGGCGGCGCTGAAGGTGATGCCCGCGGCCCGCGGATCGATCATGTTGGACATACGCGTCTCCAAAGTCTGTGTGGGGTGCGGACCTAGTTGCCGTTCGCCTGGCTCGCGTGGGTGATCACGTGGTCGATGAAGCCGTAGTCGAGGGCCTCGGCCGCGGTGAACCAGCGGTCACGGTCGGCGTCGGCGGTCACCTGCTCGACGGACTTGCCCGTGAACTGCGACTGCAGCTCGTTCATCTCACGCTTGGTGTACGCGAACTGCTCGGCCTGAATGGCGATATCCGCGGCGGAACCACCGATGCCCGCCGACGGCTGGTGCATCATGATCCGCGCGTGCGGCAGCGCGAAACGCTTGCCCTTGGTGCCCGCGGCGAGCAGGAACTGTCCCATCGAGGCGGCCAGGCCCATGCCGACGGTGCGGATGTCGCACTCGGCGAACTGCATGGTGTCGTAGATGGCCATACCCGCGGTCACCGAACCGCCGGGCGAGTTGATGTACAGCGAGATGTCCTTGGTGGGATCCTCGGCTGACAGCAGCAGAATCTGGGCGCACAGCCAGTTGGCGATATCGTCGTCCACCTGCTGGCCCAGGAAGATGATTCGATTCTGCAGCAGGCGCTCGTACACCGAATCATTGAGCGTCAGAACAGCCGTGGATGCCTTCATCTGCACCCCTGCCTGAGAAATTGTCACGGATACCTGCCCTCTCTCAACGGCTCGGTTACAAGCCCCTACTGATTCGCTGACACAAACCCTAACGAAGCAGGGCGGCACCGAACTCCCGGTACCGCCCTGCTTCGCTCACAGCGCAAACCTATACCCCAACTCTCGGTAAGGCTCTCAGGGGCTCCCGCCCCTGAGACCCCGGCCGCGAATCCGGCCCGCGTCGCGGTGACGCGGGCCGGATTCGGACAATGGACTTGCGCTGTGCGACCCGGCTCTCGCCTGCCGCGCGGTCTCAGCGATCCTCGCCCATCCACCCCTGTCACGCACGGATTTCCGGGCTCGCGTCGCCGATCTCGCGGCCGGGTCGGATTCGTTTCCTACTTGGCCTCGGCCTCGGCGGCTTCGGTCGCGTCGGCGACGGTCGCGAGCTCTTCGGCGGAAACCTCTTCGGCCTCTTCGGCCGGGTTGCCGAACATCTCGGCGGTGTCCACGGTGTTGCCCGCGGTGTCGGTGACGGCGGCCTGGACCACGACACCGGCCAGCGCCTTGCCGCGGCGGACATCGGCGAAGACCGCGCCGAGCTGGCCGGCCTGCTGGATCTGCTGGATGAACTGGTCCGGGCTCATGCCGTAGCGCTGGGCCTGGAAGATGATCCGCTCGTACAGCTCGTCCTGGCCGACCTGGGTGTTCTCGGCCTCGGCGACCGCGTCCAGCAGCAGCTGGGTCTTGACCGACTTCTCGGCGGCTTCCTTGGTGTCCTTCTTGAACTCCTCGAGCGAGGAACCCTGCTCTTCGAGGGCCGCGGCCAGCTTGGCCTCGTCGTGGTCGAAGCCGTGGACGGCGTCGTGCTCGACGGCGTCGACCTCGGCCTTGACGACGCCCTCGGGCAGCGGGATCTCGACGGTCTCGAGCAGGGCCTCGAGCACCTTGTCGCGGATCTCGCCGGCCTGGGTGACCTTCTTGACGCGCTCGACGCGGGTCTTCAGGTCTTCCTTCAGCTCGTCGACGGTGTCGAATTCGCTTGCCAGCTGGGCGAACTCGTCATCGACCTCGGGCAGCTCGCGCTCCTTGACCGACTGCACGGTCACGGTGATGACGGCTTCCTTGCCCGCGTGCTCGCCGGCGACCAGCTTGGAGGTGAAGTCCTTGGACTCGCTCTCCTTCAGGCCGACCAGGGTCTCGTCCAGGCCCTCGATGAGCTGGCCGGAGCCGACCTCGTGGGACAGGCCGGTGGTGCTGGCCTCCTCGACGGCCTCGCCGTCGACGGTGGCGGACAGGTCGATGGAGACGAAGTCGCCGTTCTCGATGGCCCGCTCGACCGACTTCAGGGTGCCGAAGCGCGCGCGCAGCGACTGCAGCTGCTCGTCGATGTCGGCGTCGGTGATCTCGATCGGCTCGACCTCGACCTTGATGGTCGAGAAGTCCGGGAGGGTGATCTCCGGGCGGATGTCGACCTCGGCGGTGAAGGCCAGCTCCTCGCCGTCCTCGATCTTGGTGATCTCGATCTCGGGCTGGCCGATGACCTTCACCTCGGTCTCGATGACGGCCTCGCTGTAGCGCTTGGGCAGCACGTCGTTGACGACCTGCTCCAGCACCGCGCCACGGCCGACACGGGCCTCGAGAAGCTTGGCCGGCGCCTTGCCCGGACGGAAGCCGGGGATACGGATCTGCTGCGCGAGGGCCTTGTAGGCGCGGTCGAAGTCCGGCTTGAGCTCCTCGAAGGGCACCTCGACATTGATGCGGACCCGAGTCGGGCTCAGCTGCTCGACGGTGCTCTTCACGGACATGCTCCTTGTTCGTTGTTCATGGTTGACGTCTAGGTTCCCCCCGAACGCATCCCGACCAGGTTAGTCGAACGCCATATCGGACCCGCAATCGGATGCGTAGGGGACGCGACGACTGATTTAGTTCCGACCGGGTAACTCGTCGGGCACGCCCAAAAACCGACCCGGCACTTACCGGCAGCCCGGTACGAGACAGGTGAGGCTCCCAACGACCGGCAAAAGTCTCGGGGAGGCGGGGGAGCTATTTACCGACCTTGACGGCGTCAGTGACGAAGACCAGGGTCTCGTTGGGCTTGATGCCCTGGCCGCCCTGGCCGTAGCCCAGATCCGGCGGGATGACCAGCAGGCGGCGGGTGCCCTGCTGGATGCCGACCAGGCCCTGATCCCAGCCCTTGATGACCTTGCCCGCGCCCAGCGTCAGGTCGAAGGTCTGGCCGCGGCTGAAGGAGCTGTCCAGCTTCTTCTTGTCCGACCAGGTGACCAGCGTGTAGTTGGCGCTCAGCGCCTGCCCGGCGGCCGCTCCCGGCCCGGTGCCGGTCACCAGGTCCTTGGTGAACAGTTCCTTCGGCGGCTGGCAGCCGTCCGGCAGGGTGATCTTGGGCGCTTCGCCGAAGCCGCCCTCCACCTTGATGGAGCAGTCCTTGCCGTCGGTCGACGGCAGCGCGACGGTGAACGTCTGCGACGTCTTGGCCGCCGTGGTCGACGTGGCCGAGGCCGACTTGTCGTCCTTGCCGCTGCTGCCGCAACCCGCCACCAGCACCAGCGCGGCCGCGACCGCACCGATCGCACCGACCTTGCCCACCAAGCGCATTCCCGCTCCTGTCCAGTCCGGATTGCCGCAGCGATTGCGACGCCGCGCCGAACCTACACGGACGGATCGGTTCGCGCCGGGGAGGGCGCGGCCGAATCAGCCGGCGTCGACCAGGACCGCGTACTGCGCGGCCGCCCTCCGGTGCGCCGCCGATTGATCCGGACCGTAGACGAAGGCCAGGTAGCGGCCGTACTGCACCTCGCAGACGACCGCCCGCTGCCCACCCTGCGATTCCTCGACCCGATCCTGCTGGCAGTCCGCGTCCGGCACGCCGGACGGCGGTGACGCCTCGGACCGGTTCACGGCCGTGAATCGGCTCAGGGCCCGATGCGCGGCCACCGCGTCGGAGAAACGAAGCAGCCGACCGGAATCCCCGACGGCCATGGCCTCGGGGGTGGACTCGGCGAGGTCGAGCGCAACGGCGGCCTCGACGGGGCCGTACACCACTCCGGTCGCGCTGCGCTTGCCGCCCCACCCCGCGATGCGGCCGCCGTCGTTCACGAAAAGCTCTGGGTAGGGCCATTTTCCGGGGTCGGAGGGCAGCACCCGGCTCAGTAGTCCGGTCGGGTCGAGCGGCAGTGCGGGCACCTGGTCGGCTGGGGTCGGGGTGAAGGCGTCCAGGCGGGGCAGCTCCGCGTCGAAGGCGGCGGTGACCAGGGATCTCAGCGCGTCGTGATCGGTGGTCGCGGCGGTGACGAAGAGGGTGACGACGAACGGGCCGTGTGCAAGGGTGGCGGCCATGGTCGGCACGTAGGGTCGCCAATGACCGTATGTCGCAAAGTATTCGGGGAAAGGGACCTCGACATTGTCGCGGTTGACCGCGAAGTCGGCCGCGTCGATCTGCCGGGCCGCGTCGATGGCCGCGGTGTTGTCGCGCACGCGCAGCACCGTGAGACGCACCGACCGTGAGGCGCCGATCACCGGCGGCTCGCTCTCGGCATCGGTGCCGCCGATGCTGAACCCGGCCAGCATGCCGTATCGAGCGAGGGTGTCGGCGTTGACGTCGGCCAGGATGCCGACCGCCGCCGCGGGGGTCGGCACCGGCACGGCCGAGATGGTTCGCAGCGCCGGGTCGATCGCGCGCGGCGACACCACGGCGTCCGACATCCGCGCCGATTCCAGCAGCGCGCTGTAGGTTTCCCCGGTGTCGCTCGCCGCGGCCAGGGGTCGGCCGCTGTAGCCGCCGAGGTCGAGGCCGCCCAGTTGCGGCGGCGCGGGCCGCGGCACACCCGCGATCGTGCAGGCGCTGACCAGCAGCGCGATCGAGAACACCGGCACCCGGGCAGCGTGCGCGCGCCGGACCGTCGGATCGGATCGGCGCATACCGCCACCCCCGTCATAGCAGTTCCGGTCCGGCGAGACCCGTCGCCGGACGAACCTTTTCGAGTGTGGGCGCAACTGCGTTGTGCGGTAAGCGTTTACCGCGCGATCGCGACCGGTCTGTAATAGTCCGTCGAGGACACGACATCCAATTCAGACGGAAATATGTTTGCGACCGCCCTGGGCATACGGGAGCATCTCAGGATGCTGTTGACGATTTCTTGTACGCGCCCCGTGGAAGCCGAGTGGCCCGCCACCGATCTGGGGTACCTGCTGCACAAGAATCCTTCGCGCATACAGACTTTCGAGCAGTCCTACGGTGTCGCGCACGTGCTCTATCCCGAGGCCACCGAGGAGCACTGCACCGCGGCGCTGCTGATGGAGATCGATCCGGTGCGACTGGTGCGCGGAAAGCCCAAGGGCACGCCCGATTTCAGCCTCGGCCAGTATGTGAACGATCGCCCGTACGCGGCGTCCTCGCTGCTGTCGGTGGCGATCTCGACCGTGTTCGGCACCGCCCTGCACGGGCGCTGCGCACAGCGGCCGGAGCTGGCACGGACCGCGCTGCCGCTGCGCGTCGAACTCCCGGCCGTGCCCTGCAAGGGCGGGCCGGAGTACGTCGAGCGGGTGTTCACGCCGCTGGGCTGGACGGTGGTGGCCACTCCCCTGCCGTTGGATCCGGCATTCCCGGAGTGGGGCGACTCCCATTACGTCCGGGTGGAACTCACCGGCACGCTGCGCCTCTCCGATGCCCTCACGCATCTGTACGTGCTGCTGCCCGTCCTGGACGGCAGCAAGCACTACTGGCTCGACGAAGGTGAGATCGACAAACTGCTGCGGTTCGGCGAGGGCTGGCTCACCGGCCACCCGGAACGGGAGTGGATCACCCGCCGCTACCTGACCCGCCGCCACACCCTGGTCCGCACCGCGCTGGCCCGGCTCGCCGAACTGGACGACGCCGAGCCCGAAGAGTTCGACGCGGTGGAGGACGCCGCCGACGAGGAAGCGACCGGCACGGACTCCGAGACCGACTGCGCTGATCCGGGGTCCGGACCTGTCGCCGCAGCGCCTGTGGCACAGGCCGATTCGGCGCGCCCGGCGGACCCGCGCATCGCTGGCACCGCATCCGCCGGGTCGCCCACGGGCGAAGGCGTGGAGGGCGAGCGCGGGCCCTCGCTGGCGGTGCTGCGACGCGCGGCCGTGCATCGGGCGCTGCTGTCGGTCGGGGCGGGCCGGGTGCTCGATCTCGGGTGCGGGCAGGGGGCGCTGCTGCTGGAGTTGGCGGCGGATCGCGCCTTCGGTGAGATCGTCGGGATCGACGTATCGATGCGGGAGTTGAAGATCGCGGCGCGGCGGATGCGGCGGCTGCCGGAATGGCAGTCGCGGCGGATCACCGTGCGGCAGGGGGCGCTCACGTATACCGATGCCTCGCTGCGGGGTTATGACGCGGCCGTGCTCATGGAGGTGATCGAGCACGTGGACGCGCCCCGGCTGGCGGCGCTCGAGCATGCGGTGTTCGGCTCGGCGGCACCGGGCGCGGTCCTGGTGACCACGCCCAACAGCGAGTACAACGTGCGCTATGAGACCCTGCACGCGGGCACGTTCCGGCATTCCGATCACCGATTCGAGTGGAGCCGGGCAGAATTCGCGGACTGGGCCCACCGCGTCGGCGGAACGTACGGGTATGCCGTGCGATTCGAGCCGGTCGGGCCCGAGGATGCGGAAGTGGGGGCGTCGACACAGATGGCTGTGTTCACCAAGCAGGAATCGAAGAACGACGGCGACGAGAAAGGGGCCGCGTAATGGCAGAGCTGTCCATCCCGGTGCTGTCGCTGGTCGTGTTGATCGGTAGTTCCGGTTCCGGGAAATCCACGTTCGCGCACAAGAACTTCCGGTCCACGGCGGTGCTGTCCTCCGACGCCTATCGGGGGCTGGTGAGCGACGACGAGGCCGATCAGTCGGCCACCAACGAGGCGTTCGAGCTGCTGCACCATGTGGCGGGCGTGCGGCTGCGGCGCGGGCTGCGGACCGTCATCGACGCCACCAATGTGCAGCCCAAGGCGCGGCAGGCGCTGGTGGCGTTGGCGCGGGCGCACGACGTGCTGCCGGTGGCCATCGTGCTCGACGTGCCCGAAGCCGAATGCGTGCGGCGCAACGCGCTGCGCGTGGATCGCGCCGATCTGGGCCCGCACGTGGTGAACCGGCACCAGCGCGACCTGAAGCGCTCACTGAAGTTCCTGGAGCGCGAGGGCTTCCGCAAGGTGCACGTGCTGCGCGGCGTCGAGGAGATCGAGGCGGCGACCATCCGCGACGAGCGGCTGTGGAACGACAAGAGCGATCTCACCGGCCCGTTCGACGTCATCGGTGACGTGCACGGGTGCCGGAGCGAACTGGAGACGCTGCTGGGCGAGCTCGGCTACGTCATCGCCCGCGACGCCGGCGGGCGTGCGGTGGACGCGCGGCACCCCGAGGGGCGCACGGCGGTGTTCGTCGGCGACCTGGTCGATCGCGGGCCTGACACCCCGGGTGTGCTGCGACTGGTCATGGGCATGGTGGCCGCCGGAAACGCGCTGTGCGTCACCGGCAACCACGAGTTCAAGTTGGTGCGCGCGCTGGACGGCCGCAAGGTCAAGGTGGCGCACGGCCTGGCCGAGTCGCTGTCCCAGCTGGAGGCGGAGGACGCCGAATTCCGCAAGACCGCACAGGAATTCATGCGCAGCCTGGTCAGCCACTACGTGCTCGACGGCGGCAAGCTGGTCGTCGCGCACGCCGGGCTGAAGGAGGAGTACCAGGGCCGCACCTCGGGTCGCGTGCGCGAATTCGCCATGTACGGCGAATCCACCGGTGAGACCGACGAATACGGGCTGCCGGTGCGTTACCCGTGGGCCAACGACTACCGGGGCAAGGCGCTGGTCCTCTACGGCCACACGCCGATGACCGAGCTGGTGTGGGTGAACAACACGCTCTGCCTGGACACCGGCGTGGTGTTCGGCGGCCGCCTGACCGCCCTGCGCTATCCCGAGCGCGAGCCGGTTTCGGTGGCGGCCGAACAGGTCTGGTTCGAGCCGGTGCGCCCGCTGGAGGCCGCGACCTTCGCCACCGGCGAGGCCGTGGTGCAGCGGGATCCGGGCGTGCTCGATCTGGACGACGTGCTGGGCCGCCGTGTGGTGGAGACCCGCCAACTCGGCCGGGTCGGCGTGCAGCAGGACGCCGCGAGCGCCGCGCTCGAGGTGATGAGCCGCTTCGCCGTGGACCCGCGCTGGCTGGTGTACCTGCCGCCGACCATGTCGCCGTGCGCCACCTCCACCCTGGACGGCTACCTCGAGCACCCGGCCCAGGTCTTCGAGTACTACCGCTCCGAGGGCGTCGACACCGTGGTGTGCGAGGAGAAGCACATGGGTTCGCGTGCGGTCGTGGTGGTTTCACGGTCGGCGCGGGCCGCGCGGGACCGGTTCGGCGTGGAGGACGGCAGCACCGGCGCGGTGTACACCCGCACCGGCCGCCCCTTCTTCGACGATCCGGCGCGCACCGAGGCCCTGCTGGCCCGGGTGCGCGCGGCGGCCGAAACCGCCGGGCTCTTCGAGGAATTGGGCACGGACTGGCTGCTGCTGGACACCGAATTGCTGCCGTGGTCGGCCAAGGCGACGGGCCTGCTGCGCAGCCAGTACGCGGCGGTCGGCGCGGCGGCGCGCGCCTCCCTCGCCGAGGCGTCGGGAGTACTGGCGGCCGCGGTCGAAAGAGGTTTGGACGTAGGCGATCTCGCCGCGCGCACCATCGCGCGCCGGGAGGACGCCGATGCCTTCACCACCGCCTACGGCCGCTACTGCTGGCCCACCGACGGACTCGAGGGCGTCCGCCTGGCCCCGTTCCAGCTACTGGCCGCCTCCGGCGCGAATTACGCCGGACGCGACCACAACTGGCACCTCGAGCGACTCGACCGCCTGGTCGCCGCCGACCCGGAGTTCTTCACCGCGACGGGTCGCCGCATCGTCGACCTCGCCTCCCCGCAGGCCGAGGCCGAGGCGACGACCTGGTGGACCGAGCTCACCGCCGTCGGCGGCGAGGGCATGGTGGTCAAGCCGCTGGGTTCGCTGGTGACCGGCACCGGAACCCGCAGCGGCCGGCCGGTCCAGCCGGGCGTGAAATGCCGTGGCCCGGAATACCTCCGGATCATCTACGGCCCGGAGTACCTGCGCCCGGACCAGCTCCAGCGCCTGCGGTCGCGGGGGCTCGGCGGCAAGCGCTCCATGGCCTTGCGCGAATACGCCCTGGGCCTCGAGGCCCTGGACCGGTTCGTGGCTCGCGAGCCCCTGTGGCGAGTCCACGAGGCGGTCTTCGCGATCCTCGCTTTGGAGACCGAGCCGGTCGACCCCCGGCTGTAGCGGACACCAGGGTCCCGCTCGTCGCGGCGGGCGACTGTAATCCGCGATCTCAGCGGGACGACCGGACACCCGCCATCCCGGCCGAGCGGCGCACCCGCTCGTCATCCCGGCATGCTTCTGGCCGGGATCCACTGCCGCAGAGCGGATTCCGGCCAAAAGCCCGCCGGAATCACGGTGGCGGGGAGCTCCGCACTGGGCAGGGGCCCTTTGCCGGCCGTCCGGGTTCGATCGCCTGCGGTCCGCCAGTGCGTCGACTCGAAGTCGAGGGGCCGGATCAGCCGGGCGTGTCGGGGCGGACCAGGCCGGTTCGGTAGGCGATGACCACGAGTTGGGCTCGGTCTCGCGCACCGAGTTTGGTCATGGCGCGGTTGACGTGGGTCTTCGCGGTCAGGGCGGTGACGAAGAGCTGTTCGGCGATCTCATCGTTGGACAGGCCCATCGCGACCAGGGTGACCACCTCGCGTTCGCGCGGGGTGAGCTCGGCCAGGGCGGGCGGCGGTTGCCAGCGGGCGGGGTCGGGCTGGGACAGGACCCGGGCGATCAGGGCCTTGGTGGCGGTCGGGGACAGCAGCGCGTCACCGGCGACGACCATGCGGATGGCGTCGAGGAGTTCGTCGGCGTTCATGCCTTTGCCGAGGAAGCCGCTCGCCCCGGCGTGCAGGGCCTCGACGACGTGGTCCTCGTGCTCGAAGGTGGTGAGCACCAGCACCTTCACCCCGGCCAGGTCCTCGTCCGCACTGATCAGGCGGGTCGCCTCGAGGCCGTCGAGCTCGGGCATGCGGATGTCCATGAGCACCACGTCGACCCGCTGGGTGCGGGCCAGTTCGACGGCTTCGCGTCCGGTGGCGGCCTCGGCGACCACGCACATGTCGGCGGTGGAGTCGATGAGCATGCGGAAGGTGTCGCGCAGCAGCGCCTGGTCGTCGGCGAGCAGCACCCGGATGGTCATGACCCGCCCTTTCGCCCGGCCCGATACGGCAGTTCGGCGTCCACCCGGAAACCACCGTCCGGACGCGGGCCCGCGTCGAGCGTGCCGCCGACCGCCTTCACGCGTTCCCGCATGCCGATCATGCCGTAGCCGGTGCCGGTGTTCGCGCGGGCGTGGCCCTCGTCATCGACGGTGATGCGGACCAGATCGGACCGATAGTCCAGGCGCACCCGCGCGGCCGCCACACCCGCGTGCTTGCGGGTATTGGTCAACGCCTCCTGGATGATCCGATACGCGGTCAGATCGGTCAGCGAGGACAGCTCGACCGGATCTCCGGACCGTTCCACGCCCACCTCCAGTCCGGCCGACCGGAACGAATCGACCAGCGCGGCGAGGTCGGCCAGACCGGGCGACGGCGTCCGCGCGGGCCCCGAATCCCCTTCCGCGCGCAGCACTCCGACCGTCGCGCGCAGATCGTCGAGCGCGGTCCGGCTGGTGTCGCGGATGCGTTCCAACGCCCCGTAGGCATGTTCGGGATCGGTGCGCATCAGGTGATGGGCGACGGTGGCCTGCGCGTTCACCAGGGTGATGTGGTGGGCGACCACGTCGTGCAGCTCGCGCGCGATCCGCAGCCGCTCCTCGGCGACCCGGCGGGCGGCCTCCACTTCGCGGTCGCGTTCGGCGATTTCGGCGCGTTCCAGGGCCGCGGCCAGCAACTCCCGATGCCCGCGCACCGCGTCGCCCGCGGCGACGCCGAGCAGGGTCCAGGCGATCTGGGACAGCGCCTGCGTCAGATTCCCCGGAGCGGGTTGCGAGATCAGGATCGCGGCGACCAGCGGCACCGCGGCGCATCCGCCGACCAGCCAGGCAGTGCGGCGATCCACCCTGTTCGCCACGGTGAACAAGGCGACCGCCGTGGCGGCGGGCGGCGGCGTCGAGTACGGAATCACCAGGTAGCGAGCGACTTCCACCATGACCGTCGCCGCCACCACCGGAACCGGCCAGCGGGTGCGGACCAGCAGCGGCACACAGGTCAGCGCGGCCCCGCTGATCGCGCGGTCGACCGGGCTGTGCCGCAACCCCGCCATGGCCGCCGCGACCGGTGCGGCCACCAGGAAGCAGCCGAGGGCGACCGCGAGATCGGCCAGCCACGGCCGGGCCCGCAGCGAGCACCGCAGCTCGGTGATCATCCGCACGTCGTCAAGGTACCTACCGACCGGACGCATCGGCGTGACCCGGCGCGGTGACGTGGCCGCGGTATGCGCGCAGCGCGCGGACGCTGTTCCAGCCCAGCGCGCCCACGACCCGGTCGCCGCGGCGGTAGAGCGCGACGAACTTGCGCTCGCGCGGGTGGCCCGCGACGATCTCGGTCCGGGCTCCGGGCGGACACCAGCCGTGCAGCTGGATCTTGTCGCCGTAGTGATCGGTCCATCCGAACGGGGTTGGCGCATACGGCGTTTCCTGTCCCGGCTCGGCGAGCAGATTGCGGGCGGCGGCCATCGCCTGCTCCCCCGCATTGGTGCGCTGCTCGAGCCGGACCCGCGCGCCGAGACCCGGATGCGGCCAGTTGGCGACATCCCCGGCCGCGTAGACGCCCGGCCCGGCACGGCAGTACTCGTCGCACAGCACTCCATCGCCGATCGGCACACCGGAACCGGCCAGCCAGTCCACGGCGGGCACCGAGCCGATGGCGACCACCACGAGGTCCGCGGCCAGCCGTGTCCCGTCGTCGAGCACGACCGCGGCGACCCGGCCGTTCCCGCCCTCGATGCCGGATACCTTGCGGCCCATCCGCATTCGCACCCCGTGGTCGCGATGGGCGGCGGCCAGCAGGCCCGCGACCTCGGGACCGAACTGGCGGATCATGGGGGCGGGCTCGGCGTCGACCAGGGTGACGTCCAATCCGAGTTCCCGTGCGGAGGCGGCTGTCTCGCTGCCGAGGAAGCCCGCACCCAGCACCACCACACGCGGCCCGGTCGCCAGCTCCGCGCGCACCGCGAGGGCGTCATCGAGGGTGCGCAGCACATGCACCCCGGCCAGCTCGTGTCCGAAAGGCAGCCGGCGCGGGCGCAGACCGGTGGCGATGATCATGCCGTCGTAGCGCACCCGGTCACCGTCGGCGAGTGCGATCACGCGTGCGGCGGTATCCAAACCGGTTGCTCGGCAACCCAATCGCAGATCCGCCTGGAGCCGGGCGATCGCGTCCTCATCGCGCAGCGCGACCTCCGAGGGCTGCCTCGCCCCGGTGAGCACCTGCTTCGACAGCGGCGGGCGGTCATAGGGCGGGTGGGTCTCGTCGCCGATCAGGGTGAGCCCACCGGTGAAGCCCTCCCGCCGCAGGGCCTCGGCCGCGGTCAGACCCGCGGCCGAAGCACCTACCACGACAACGTGATTCGGGGCGGACACTACCGGTCGACCCGGATGGCGAGGGTCGGGCAGCTCGCCGCGGCCCGCAGGACCTCGGGCAGCAGCTCCTCGGCCGGGCTCGCGTCGAGCAGGACGACCACGCCGTCCTCGTCGCGCTGGTCGAACACCGCCGGGGCGGCCATCACGCACTGGCCGCCGCCGCAGCACTTGCTCTGGTCGATCTCGATCTTCATGGAATCGCCCCTCCCCTACCAGGTCACCGGAAGCTCGTGCACGCCGTAGACGACCATCTCGTCGCGCATCGGGATCTGCTCGAGCGGCATCGCGAGCCGCAGCTCCGGGAAGCGTTCGAACAACGCGCTCAACGCGATTCGCAGCTCCAGCCGGGCCAGCTGCTGGCCGATGCACTGGTGGATACCGAAACCGAAGGCGACGTGCGCCGAGTGCGGGCGCATCAGATCCAGGCTCTCGGGATCCTGCGGGAACTGTTCCGGGTCCCGGTTGGCGGCGGGCAGGTGGGCGACCACCGTGCTGCCCGCCGGAATCAGGTGGCCGTCCAGCTCCACATCCTCCAAAGCCCTTCGGCGGATGCCGAACTGGATGACGCTCAGGTAGCGCAGCAGTTCCTCGACCACCGCGTCCACGTGTTCGGGCTCGGAGCGCAGCAGTGCCAGCTGAGCCGGATCGCGCAGCAGGCACAGGGTGCTCAGGGCGATCATGTTGGCCGTGGTCTCGTGCCCGGCGACCAGCAGCAGGACGCCGACGCCGGCCAGCTCCTCATCGGTGAGATCGCCGTCGCGCACGAGCGCGCTGAGGATGTCGTCACCGGGCTCGGCGCGCTTGCGAACGGCGATCCGGTGGATCAGCCGGTTCAATTCCAGCTGGGCCTGCGCCACTTCCTCGGCGGGTGCGCCGAGACGCAGGATGACGGCCGAATTGTGCTGGAACTCCTCACGATCGGCGTAGGGCACGCCGAGCAGCTCGCAGATGACCAGCGAGGGAATCGGCAATGCGAACTCCTGGACCAGATCGACCGGGCCGGTGGCCGCGGCCATCGCGTCGAGGTGGTCGGCGACGATCTTCTCGACCGCCGGGGTCAGCTCGCGCATGCGCCGGACGGTGAACCGGCCGGTGAGCATGCGGCGCAGGCGGGTGTGCTCGGGCGGATCCATCATGATGAACCAGCCCGGCGGGGCCGGCGGCAGTTCCTCGGACCCGAGGTGGTTGCCGGTGACACCGCGACGCCGCGAGCTGAATCGCGGATCGGACAGCACGGCGCGCACGTCCGCGTAGCGGGTGACCAGCCAGCCCTCGATGCCGTCGGGCAAGGTGACCCGAGTGATCGGATCCTGTTCGCGCAGTGTCCGGTACTCCTCGGGCGGGCTGAACGGGCAGGTCCGCACCACGGGCTGGGTCCCGGTGACGAGCTGAGTTTCGGTCATACCGACCACCCTGCCGCCGGGACCGGGTGGTCGTCGTCGTCCGGACGTGGACTCTTGATCTACTGCGATCGCGGTATGCGGGCTATCCGCCCAGCTGGTCGCGCAGGCGGCCGAGGTAGGGGCGCTGGCCCTTGCCCAGCTTCTCCTCGGCGGTGGCGAGGTCGAACCATGCGGCGCGGTCGATTTCGGGGAATTCGGCGAGGCGGCCCGAGCGCGGGGGCCATTCCATTTCGAAGGTGCCGGGCACGATCGCGGCGGGGTCGAGGTCGGCTTCGACCGCCCAGACGGTGAGCTGCTTCTTGCCGCGGCCGCTGCCGTATTCGACCTCTCCGAGCGGGATCCACTCGCCGTCCGGGGCGGGCACGCCCAGCTCTTCGGCGAATTCGCGACGGGCGGCCGCCTCGGGCTTCTCCTCCTCGGGCTCGTATTCGCCCTTGGGGATGGACCAGGCGGCGGCGTCCTTCTTGGCCCACAGCGGGCCACCCATGTGCCCGAGCAGCACTTCGAGACCGGCGGTGCGGCGGAACAGCAGGACTCCGGCGCTGTATCTGAGGCTCATGGCAGAAGAGTTTGCCGAATCGGCGCGCGGGGGTGGACGGCGGGCGCTAGGGTGAGCGACATTGCGGCATATCGGATGTAGTGGATTATTCTCCGATATCAGACGAATCGTTTCCGCCTGAATATATTGCGTCCGAAACCTTTTGGGTATTTGCACCTTCCATTAAGCTCCAGATTTCGGATCGGCTCCACACCTGATGACGGATTGGAATACCGCATGGAGTTCCGCACTGCCTGCGCTACTGCCACCCTGGTGATCGGCGCACTGGTCACCCCGGCCACCGTGCTACCCGCGGCCATCACACCGGCGAACGCCGAGCCCACGACCGCCCCGCCGAGCCTGACGTACTCGGTCAAACTGCAGGACAAGAAGGTTGTGACCAGCCTGCGCGGCGGAACCTTCGAACTCTCGAAGGCGACGACCTCGGACGTGGTGAACGTCAAGGACGGCGAGGGAAGAATACTGCTCACCCTGCCGCTGGAATTCCATCTGGGCGCCACCGACATTCCGGTCGAACCCGAAATTCAGAATGACGGCACGGTATTGGCGCTGACCCCGGACCGGCCCGCCGATCTGTCGCTCGCACAGCCCATCACGGTGAAACCCGTCGCCTCACAGGCGGAAAACGATCGCGCACTGGCCAATTTCTCCCAGCAGTTCGGGCTGGCCACCACGATCGGCACCTTCGTGGGGACCGCGCTGGGCGCGACCGTCGGCTGTGTGGCCACCCTGGTGGCGGGCTGTGTCGCAGGCTTCCTCACCGGCGCGACCGTCGGCGGCATCCTCGGCACCATCGCCCTGGGCGGACCCACCCTCCTCATCTCCGGGTTCGACCTGCTCAACACCATGGAGGCCAAGGACGGCACCACCCGGTGGGCCGACAAGACGACCCCGGCCCCCACACCGCAGGCCGCCGCCCAGCCGGGCAGCTGAGCCGAGCCCGTGATTCCGGCCCGCTCGCGGCCGGGATCACGCCTCCGGGATCGGCACCCGCCACACGACCGTGGTGCCGCGCCCGTCCAGCCCCAGCCCGATCTCCACGACCCCGTCGAGCTCGGTGGCGCGTTCGGCGATATTGCGCAGTCCGCCCCGCCGGGGCGCGGAGCCGACGCCGATACCGTTGTCCGCCACCGAGATCCGGAGTTCACCCCGGGCCGCGGTGACGCTCACGTCGATGCGGGTGGCATCGGCGTGGCGGACCACATTCGACAGTGATTCCCGCAGCACCGCGAGGGCCTGGCGGGCGGTCTCGGGCGGGACCAGGGTGTCGATCGGGCCGTTCTGGCGCAGGCCCGGGGTGAAGCCCAGGTGCCTGGCGGCCGAGGCGACCAATTCGGTGATCTGGCTGCGCAATCCGCCCTCGCCGCCGGTGGCGGACTGCAGCGAGAAGATGGTGCCGCGAATGTCCTGGATGGTGTCGTCCAGGTCGGCGACCACGCGTTCCAGGCGATCCGCGATGTCGGCCGCGGGCTGCATGCGCAGCGCACCCTGCAGGGCCAGGCCCGAGGCGTAGATGCGCTGGATGACCGAGTCGTGGAGATCGCGCGCGATGCGGTCGCGATCCTCCATGACGGCGATCTTGGCGGAGTCCTGCTGCCGCCGCACGGTGTCGCGCTGCACCTGGTCGTACATGCGCACATTGGTGATCTTGGTGGCGGCGATCACCGCCAGCGCCTCGATGATCCGCTCGTCCTCATCGGTGAAGGTGCCGCCGCCGCGCTTGTTGGACAGATAGAGGTCGCCCAGCACTCGCCCGCGATAGCGCACCGGCACGCCGAGGAAGCTGTGCATGGGCGGGTGCCCGGCGGGCCAGCCCTCGAAGGCGGGGTGCTGCATGAGGTCGTCGAGGCGCACCGGCTCGTCCCCCGACAGGACCACCCCGAGGACGCCGCCTCCGCGCGGCCAGTGCCCGATCCGCTGAATGATCGAGTCATCCATACCGACCGGGACGAACTGGGCCAGGCGTAGCTCACCCGACGGGTCATCGAGGTCCAGCAACCCCAGGGCACCGTATTCGGCGTCGACCAACCGGACCGCCGCGGTCACCAGCTGCCGCAGCACCATGTCCACATCCAGGTCGGAAACCACCGAGTAGACGGCTTCGACCAGGTCGTGCAGCCGTTCCTCGGGCGCGGTCAGTTCCCGCAGCACATCCGGTACGGCACCCCACGGCTCATCGGACATGAACCAAAGGCTACCTACCGGCAACATGGGGACATTTGTCTCTGGGGCGGGGTGTCGTCACGGAGCAGTCTGATTTCAGACCATTCGGCTGATTTAGGAGTCACACAATGACGATGATCGGAACCGAACCGCGCACCGAAGCCTGGACCGGATTCAAAGGCGGCCTGTGGCGGGACGCCATCGACGTGCGCGATTTCATTCAGCAGAACTACACGCCCTACGAGGGCGACGGCAGCTTCCTGGCCGGACCCACCGCCCGCACCCTGGGCATCTGGGACAAGCTGAGCGCCATGTTCCCGGCCGAGCGCGAGCGCGGCATCTACGACGTGGACCAGCACACCCCCTCCACCATCACCGCCCACCGGCCCGGCTACATCGACGAGGGCAACGAGCTCATCGTCGGCCTGCAGACCGATGCGCCGCTGAAGCGGGCGATCATGCCCTACGGCGGCTACCGCATGGTGCAGTCCAGCCTCGCCGCCTACGGCGTCGAGGAGGACCCGAAGGTCGCCGAGATCTTCACCAAGTACCGCAAGACCCACAACGACGGCGTTTTCGACGCCTACACCGCCGACATTCGCGCCGCCCGCAGCGCCGGCATCGTGACCGGCCTGCCGGATGCCTACGGCCGCGGCCGCATCATCGGCGACTACCGTCGCGTCGCGCTCTACGGCGTGGACAAGCTCATCGAGGGCAAGAAGGCCGACCACCTCGCGCTCGAGGATCTGTGGGCCGACGACGAAACCATCCGCCGCCGTGAGGAAGTCAGCGAGCAGATCCGCGCGCTGGGCGAGCTGAAGGAAATGGCCGCCGCCTACGGCTGCGACATCTCCAAGCCCGCGAGCACTGCGCAGGAGGCCATCCAGTGGCTGTACTTCGCGTACCTGGCCGCGGTGAAGGAGCAGAACGGCGCGGCGATGTCGCTGGGCCGCACCGCGAACTTCGTCGACATCTACCTCGAACGCGATCTGGCCGAGGGCCTGATCACCGAGGAGCGCGCCCAGGAACTGGTCGATGACTTCGTCATCAAGCTGCGCATCGTGCGCTTCCTGCGCACCCCCGAGTACGACGAGCTGTTCTCCGGCGACCCGACCTGGGTGACCGAGTCCATCGGCGGCGTCGGCGTCGACGGGCGTGCGCTGGTGACCCGCACCAGCTTCCGCTACCTGCAGACCCTCTACAACCTGGGCCCGGCCCCCGAGCCGAACCTGACCGTGTTCTGGTCGCCGCAGCTGCCCGAGGGCTTCAAGCGCTTCTGCGCCAAGGTGTCCATCGACACCAGCTCCATCCAGTACGAGTCGGATGAGCTGATGCGGCCGCGCTTCGGCGACGACACCGCCATCGCCTGCTGCGTCTCGGCCATGGAGGTCGGCAAGCAGATGCAGTTCTTCGGCGCGCGAGTCAATCTCGCCAAGACGCTGCTGTACGCCATCAATGGCGGACGCGACGAGAAGAAGGGCAAGGTCGTCGCTCGCGGCTTCGAGCCCATCACCTCCGACGTGCTCGACTACGCCGAGGTCGACGCCGCCATGGACAAGCTGATGGACTGGCTGGCCAAGACGTATGTGCACGCGCTCAACGTGATTCACTACATGCACGACAAGTACGCCTACGAGCGCATCGAAATGGCGTTGCACGACTTGGATGTTCGCCGCACCATGGCCTGCGGTATCGCCGGTCTGGCCGTGGCCGCCGACTCGCTGTCGGCGATCAAGTACGCCAAGGTGACCCCGGTGCGCGATGAGACCGGCCTGGCCGTCGACTACACCATCGAGGGCGACTTCCCCAAGTACGGCAACAACGACGACCGCGTCGACTCGATTGCCGCCGAACTGGTGGAGCGGTTCATGCAGAAGGTCCGCATGTACCCGACCTACCGCAATGCCGAGCACACCCAGTCGGTGCTGACCATCACCTCGAATGTGGTGTACGGCAAGAAGACCGGCAACACCCCCGACGGCCGTCGTACGGGTGAGCCGTTCTCGCCGGGCGCCAATCCGATGAACGGCCGCGACACCCACGGCATCGTGGCCTCGGCCATGTCGGTCGCCAAGCTGCCCTACGAGCATGCGACGGACGGCATTTCGCTCACCACCACGGTGACGCCGCAGGGTCTGGGCCGCAGCGCCGACGAGCGCATCACCAACCTGGTGGGCGTGCTGGACGGCTACGTCGCGACCAACGGGTTCCACATGAACGTCAACGTTCTCAACCAGGACACGCTGCTCGACGCCATGGAGCACCCGGAGAACTACCCGCAGTTGACGATTCGCGTCTCGGGTTATGCGGTGAACTTCGTTCGCCTGACCCGCGAGCAGCAGCTCGACGTCATCAACCGCACCTTCCACGCGAGCCTGTAAGCCTCGCACCCGGCCGACACCGAGAAAGGTTGAAGAGAATGTCCACAGCACTTCTGTCCCAGCCGAGCGTCGGTGTCGGCCCCGAAACCACCGGGTCCGTCCACTCCTGGGACATCTCCACGGGAGTGGACGGGCCGGGCACCCGCTTCGTCACCTTCCTGAGCGGCTGCCCCCTGCGCTGCCTCTACTGCCAGAACCCCGATACCTGGTTGCGCGACAACGGAACTCGGATGAATGTCGACGATGTGCTCGCCGAGGCGGGCAAGTTCGTGCCGTTCATCCGCGCCTCCGGCGGCGGCGCGACCATCAGCGGCGGGGAACCGCTGCAGCAACCGCACTTCGCGACCGCCCTGCTGCAGGGGTTCCAAGGTCTCGGGCTGTCCACCGCGCTGGATACTTCCGGCTACCTGGGGCGCCTTGCCTCCGATGAGCTGCTCGCGGCCACGGACCTGGTGCTGCTGGATATCAAAGCCGGACAGCCCGAGACCTACCGTCGATTGACCGGCCGCGACCTGCAGCCGACCCTGGACTTCGCCACCCGGCTGGCCAAGCGCGGCAAGCGGGTCTGGCTGCGCTACGTGCTGGTGCCGGGCATCACCGATCCGATCGAGGAGATCGGCGCGGTCGCCGGCTTCGCGGGCGGCCTGGGCAATATCGAACGGGTGGATGTGCTCCCGTTCCACACCCTGGGCCAGTCCAAGTGGGAGGCCCTCAACCGTCGTTTCGTGCTCGCCGACACCCCGACACCGACCGCTGAACAGGTCGAACGAGCGCGCGACATTTTCCAGGACGCCGGACTGGCGGCCTACTAGAGACCTTGTCGGGGACAAGGAACAGGGGAAAGAGCGCGGCGGGTGGCAGTCGGACACAGTGGACCGCCACCCGCCGTGTTCGCTACCCGGATCCGGCCCGACCACCTGCGAGGATGATCACCGTGGACAACAAGATCCGAGTCTTCCTACTAGACGACCACGAGATCGTCCGGCGCGGCCTCCAGGACCTCCTGGAAGCCGAGGGCGACATCGAGGTCGCCGGCGAGGCCGGCTCCGCCGCCGAGGCCCTGCGCCGAGTCCCCGCCGTCCGCCCCGACGTGGCCGTCCTCGACGTCCGCCTCGAGGACGGCGACGGCGTCACCGTCTGCCGCGACCTCATCTCCGAGATCCCCGACCTGAACGTCCTCATGCTCACCTCGTTCTCCGACGACGAGGCCCTCCTCGGCGCGGTGTTGGCCGGCGCCAAAGGCTATGTCCTCAAACAACTCCGCGGCCCCCAACTGATCGACGCCATCCGCCGCGTAGCGGCAGGCGAGTCCCTGATCGACCCCCGTACCGCCGCCGAGGTAACCGAACGCCTCCAACAACGCACCCCCACCAACCCTCTTGCGGATGTCGACCTCACCGAACGAGAAAAGCAGATCCTCCTGCATATCGGCCAAGGTCTCTCCAACAAGGAAATCGCGGGAAAGATCTACCTCTCCGAAAAAACAGTCCGCAACTACGTCTCCGCCCTCCTCGCCAAACTGGGCCTGGCCCGCCGCTCCCAGGCAGCCATCCTCGCCGAACACCTCCGCCACGAACACGGCGACAACTGGGCCGACGGCGTCCGCTAGATTTCGCGCACCGAACCTGGTGCCACGTCGAGGCGCTTGCAGAACCAGTGGTCGGCGTAACGAGAGCTGTTGTGCGGCTCGGTCTCTGTGTAGCCCAACCGCATGTAAAGCCTGCGGGCTTCCACGAGGTCGCTACGAGTGTCGAGGACCAACCGCGCGGCGCCGAGGGCACGTGCGGCGTCCTCGGCGCCCGCGACAAGCACAGCGGCACCGCCCTTCCCACGCATCCGCTGATACAGAAACACCCGAGTCAGTTCGGCCGTTCCCACATCCAGTAACCGCACTCCCGCACATCCGACGGGCTCACCGTCGTATCGCGCAACCAGCAACTGCCCACCGGGCGGAACGAGCTCAGCACCATCCGATCCCGCGATCCCACGCTCGAGTTCGTCAGGATCCGTCGCGCGCCCTTCGTGCAGCAGATACCAACGGTCGCTGACCTCGGTGTAATACGCCCTCCACAATGCGACGGCGACATCGGAGTCGACTGCCTCCGCCCCAACAGTCCATCCCATCTCGACATTGTCGTACCGCTGGTCAGTTACCACCGAACTGACAACGGCCGCTGATTCTCAGCCGGGGTAAGGCAGCCGGGGTAAGGCGTGGACCGCCGTTCCAGGTAGTGGACAGCCCGAGTCGCTGCGTGTGATGCATATCCAGCGTGCCGAGGTCGGCAGGAGCGACGAAACACAGTTCGATGGATTCATCGGATATGGCCAACTCACCGCCGACGTCGCGACGACCATGCTGTTCGGCGTTCACGCCCCACACATGGGCATTGACCATCATGTCCGCATCGGCGCGGTAGATACTGTTGCAGAGCGTCGACGCCGCGCAAGCATCCGCCGAACTCGCTGCCTGATCTTGATGAAGCTGGTTCGGGCGCGCTCGATGGGAGATGTACAGGATTCTTCGGCCGGGTTCGAGTCGCTTCAGAGGCGGGTCCAGGATTGGGCCGTGTCGGTGAGGTTCCACCAGGAGACGTAGTGGGGGTCTTCGGATTCGAGATGCCAGGTGCTGTCGAGGGTGTCGAAGAAGGCGGTGTCGGCGGTCTTGCCGCCTCGGGGTTCGCCGATGTAGAGCAGGTGGGTGCCGCCTGCGCGGGTGAAGGCGGTGAGGGTGGTGCAGGCCATGTGGTCGCCCCAGCCCGGGGGCCAGCACAGCAGGAGGGTGTGGGCGTGGCGGCCCGCGTTGTAGGCGGCGTGAGTTGTGTTGGGGCTCACCGGGTGCCAGAGGGTTCGCTGGCCGGGGAAGGTGGGGAAGGAGGGGTTCGGACAGATGCCGGGGGGCTCGGAATCGAAGGCATGGACGGTGCGGCCCGCACGGGTGAGCTGGGCGGCCCAATAGCCGCGGCCGGCTCCGATCTCCGTGATGGGGTGGCCGGCGCAGACCGCGGCCACCCATTCGACCGTTTTCGGTGAGGGTATCGCGTAGGCATAGGCGGATTGCAGGATCGTCTGGGCGAAGCCGAGTCTCGCGCTGCCGGACACCCGTCCGCCGTTGACGACCCGCCGACGCGCGAATTCGGTCACGGAGGGTCCGACGATGTCCCAGTACGGGTTGTTCGACGCGCCGCCGGTCAGGTAGTGCACGAGTCTCAGGTCGAAGGCCGCGTCGGCGCGTTCGTCGCCGGTACCGGGTAGCTGGGATGCGGTGTCGAGATAGTCGGCGACTCTGGGGAATTCGGCGCGCAGGCGAGCCTCGTCGCCGAGGAGCGCGGAGAGTTCGACGCGGCGTTCGGGGGTGAGCACGAGGTCCGTCACCTGATCGATTTTGGGGGTGCCGCGTCGAAATCCGGGGCGTGTCGGCGGGTTTCGGGTGTTCAGGCCCGTAGACCGTTGATCAAGGCCAGGACCGCGGGTTCGGTTTGGGCTCGCGCGGTTTCGGGGTCGTCGGAGTTGGCGATGAACATGGCGGCCTCGCCGAGGGCGGAGAGGATGATCAGGGACAGGGGGCGGATGTCGAGGTCGGCGCGCAGGACACCGGCCTGGATGCCGCCTTCGAGGCCCGCGACGACCAGGCCGAGGCCGTACTTCTCGTCGACCTCGCGCCATTCCTGCCAGCCGAGGACCGAGGGGGCGTCGATGAGCGCGATGCGGACGCGTTCGGTGTCCACGCAGGAGAGCAGGAAGTTGTGCAGGCCCGCCTCGAGCATGCCCAGCGGGTCGGTGGGCGGCGCCGCGGCCATGGTTTCGCCGACCTGTTGCAGGATCTCCTGCTGCACCTGTTCGTAGACCGCGCGGAACAGGTCCTTCTTGTCCTTGAACTGGTGATACAGCGCGCCGCGGGAGCTGCCCGCGCGCTCCACGATCTCGGGGGTGCCGACGGCCGCGTAACCGCGTTCGGCGAAGAGCTCGCGCGCGGCGGCGATCAAGGTCGCGCGGGTCGACTCGGATCGTTCGGCTTGCCTGATCATCGGCACCTTTCCTGGCTCGGTGGGTGGATCGTATCGCGCAACCATTGAAAACAGGCAGCCTGTTTGTTAATTTGGAATCCTCTTCACCGTCTCTAACTCCACAAGGGAGTCACCAAGATGACGAACACCATCAGCCCCGAATCCCCCGCCGCCTGGCGCGATCCCGCTGTCGGCACCCGGCGCGACATCACACTGCCGCAAGGCACTCTGACCGTCTTCGACAGCGGCAGCGGCGATCCCATCGTCTTCGTGCACGGATTGCTGGTCAACGCCAACCTCTGGCGCAAGATCATCCCGTCGCTGTCCCGCGAATACCGCTGCGTGGCAATCGATCTGCCGTTCGGCTCACACACCACCGCTATGCCCGACGCCGACCTGTCCGCACCCGGGCTGGCCCAGCTGGTCATCGGAGCCATCGAGAAACTCGGCCTGGGCCCGGTCACGTTGGTGGGCAACGATTCCGGCGGCGCGGTGAGCCAGCTGGTCGTCGCCGCCCGCCCGGATCTGGTCGCCCGCCTCATCCTGACCTCCTGCGACGCCTACGAGAACTTCCCGCCGCCGTTCTTCAACTACGTCGGCCTCGCCGCCCGCACCCCGGGGGCGCTGACCGCCATGGCGCTGAGCCTGCGCCCGCGAGCGACCCGTCGCCTGCCCATCGCCTACGGCTGGCTGACCCGCCGCCCGATCGAACCGGCGGCCAGCGATTCCTACGCGCTGCCGGTGAGCACCAAGGCAATTCGCGAGGACACCCGTCGCGTCATCGGTGGTCTCGACCCCAAGTACCTGCTCGAGGCCGCGAAGACCTACGCCGATTTCAAGCAGCCCGTGCTGCTGGCCTGGTCGGCGGGCGACCGCTTCTTCCCGGACCGCTACGCCGAACGACTCGCGGCCGACTTCCCCAACGCCCGCATCGAATGGATCCACGACTCGCGCACCTTCTCCCCCGAGGACCAGCCCGCCCAGCTGACCGCCGCGATCTCGAGCTTCCTCGCCGCGACCGCCACCGAAAGCCCCCACTGATGGCGCGAGAGCTGCCCTACCTCGCCGACGTCGAGCACCGCTTCCTCGACGTCGGCGGGTTGCGCACCCACGTCGCGCTGGCCGGTGACGGCGAGCCGCTGGTGCTGTTGCACGGCTGGCCGCAGCACTGGTGGCAGTGGCGGCACATGATCGGCCCACTGGCGCAACGCTTCCGGGTCATCTGCCCGGATCTGCGCGGCCTCGGCTGGACCGACGCCCCGAAGACCGGCTACCGGCCCGGCGTCATGGCCGACGACATCGCGGGCCTGCTCGACCGATTGGGCGTCGACGAGTTCCGCGCCATCGGCCACGATTGGGGCGGCCTGACGGGATATCTTCTGGCCCTGCGCTTTCCGGAGCGTATGCGGCACTACATCGCCATCAATACGGCCAGCCCGTTCCTGCGGCCGACACCGCGGGTCCTGGCCGACGGCGTCCGCCTCTGGCACATCGCGGCCAATGCCGCGGGCCCGCTGCTCGCGGCGCGCGCCATTCCGGAATGGGCGCTACGCAATTGGACCTACCGGTCGGCGGCCATGACACCGGAGGACCGGGCCATCTTCCTGGCCCAGTTCGAGGAACCCGCACGCGTCGACGCGACCGTCGGCTACTACCGCAATCTCCTCACCCACGAGATACCGCTCCTGCTGGCAGGCCAGTACCGCTGGTCTCGGCTCAGGGTTCCGACGCTGATCCTGGTGGGCGACCGGGATCCGCTGTTGCCGGTCTCGGCCACTCGCGAATTCGGCTCATCGGCAGCCGATGTCCGCGTCGAGGTCTTCGAGGATGTCGGTCACTTTCCCGCCACCGAGCAGCCGGAGCGGGTCGTGGACCTGGCGATGGAGTTCTTCGGCTATCAGAAGTCGCTGTCGAATCCGTCGAAGCCGCCGAAGTTTCCGTAGTCGCCGAAGTCCTGACCGCCCAGGTCCGCGCCCGGATCGTAGCCGCCCTGATCGTAGCCGGGGTCGTAACCACCTTGGTCGTAACCGCCTTGGTCGTAACCGGATTGGTCGTAGCCCGCGCCGTCGTAGCCGCCGTCGGCCGCGTCCAATCCGGCCTGATAGCCGTCGCCGTAACCGTTTTCGAAGGCGGCGGAGTCGTAGCCGACACCGGACATGCCGCTGAAGAGGGCATTGAACAGCACAGCCGAGCCGACGCCCCAGGCACCGGCGACCAGGGCGGTCTTCCACCAGGGTTCGGAGTACCAACCGGCCGGAACGGGACGACCCGCGACCCGCCCACCGGGGTAGTAGTTCGGGGTGGCCGCCGAGGGTGTCGGCGAGGCTTCGACCCGGCGTCCGTCGAAGTCGATGGCCCGATCCTCGGTCACCCGCCCGGCGCTGCGCTGCCCGTCGAGTTCGGGAACCGCCGGCCCCGGATCCATCCCCATGGCGGCCCGCGCGGCGCTCACGTAGTAGAGCCCCTCGAGCGCGGTCTCCTTCGCCAGCCGGGCCTGCGCCGGGGTGGTGGCCTGCTCGATCTGCGAGCCCGCGGCGTTGAACCGCTCCCCCGCGTCGGCCAGCGCCTGCTTGGACGCGGCATCGGTGCCGCCGAGGTTGTACACCTGCCCGCCGAGGCGTTCGATCACCCGGCGCGCATCGGCCTTGGCGTCCTCGAGCTGAGTGTTCGACCGGGTGCGCTGAGCACGATTGACCGCCACCACGCCCAGCAGGACGACCACCATGACAATGAGCAGAACGACGACCGTAGCCATGCGTCCCAGCCTACGCAGCAATATTCGCCAAACAGTTGCTACTCGCTGTGAGCTGAATGATCAGCCGAGCGCAGAACGGCACTATCCGGCCACCGCGGCAAATCGATCCACACGGCGACCTGGTTCAACCTCCTCTTCGTCCAGCTCCGACACCGCGAACTGTCGTTTGCCGGCGGTTTTCGCCGAGTACATGGCCCGGTCGGCGCTGCGCAGCAGATCCGAGAAGTCGCAGTCGCGCCCGGGCGGGCAGAAGGCGGTGCCGACACTCGCCGAGGCCGGGACCGGTCCCGCGGCCGTGTGCACGGGCTCGCACAGCGCGGCCAGCACCCGCATGGCCAGCTCACCGAGGCTGTTGCGGCGCGCGGGCAGCGCGACCACGAACTCGTCGCCGCCGTAGCGCGCGATCACCGATTCGGCCGGGCAGGTGGCGCGCAGCCGCTGGGCGATGGTGACCAGCACCTCGTCGCCGACCGTGTGGCCGTAGCCGTCGTTGATCTGCTTGAAGTCGTCGAGGTCGATGAGCAGCAGCCCCACGCCGCGCGCCGGATCGGTGGACATCACCCGCACGCGTTCCTGCAGCAGCGAGCGATTGGCCAGATCGGTCAGCACATCGTGGGTGGCCTCGTGCCGCAGCCGCGTCTGCAGGGCCGCGATCTCCTGCACCCGCACCGACACCGCCTCGGAGAGGCTGCGTTCCTGCTGGGCGAGGGCCCGCTGCTGCAGCGCCTCGGCATAGGCGTCGATGGCCTGGCTGGCGATGAACGACCAGCGGGTCGCGATCAGCGAGCCGCGCAGCCCCGGCGACAGCCCGAGCAGCGCGCGGCTGGCCGGCGCGAGCATGCGGGTGCGGTCGAACGGGGTCTCGGCCAGGCTGCGGCCGATGCGGCGGGCGGCCTGCACCGGAAACGGTTCGGACCCGGCCAATTCGAGCAGTTCGTCGATGACCCGGCCGAAGATGCGCTCGAGTTCATCGGAGGGAACGGCGGGCGAGTGCCCCAGCGCGGAGCTGCCCGCGCCCGGGTGCACCGATCGCACCCATTCCCGGATGGTGACCGCCACAACGGCGGAGGTTCGCGTGTCGAGTCGGATGGGCATCTGCGCTCACCCGACGTGATTGATGTCGGGACCTGCGGCCGCGCCGGTCACGCCCTTCGGATCGAACTCACTACTACGCGGTCGGCCACACCTGTGGTGCATGCTCACCGCCCCCTTTCCGATACCCCCGTCCGGACAAAAAGGATCCTAGCAAGCCACCCGACATCGAAAACCCCTGATTCAGAACAGGTTCCCGGCGTCACGCGAATGGCGACGGAAGTGTCATCGCTACGGTCGCGCCGGTGTTACACCCGATTTCGGCATGTTTCCCGCGACTCGCCGTGCGCCCGGCCCTACCGGCCGCGACGTGCGGGTACGGGCCCTGATTGGCATTCCGGGAGTGAGGTTCGGTACAGTGCTCAACGCACGCGGCATCCACGGATGCGGTGACTGCGGGTGTAGTTCAATGGTAGAACCTCAGCCTTCCAAGCTGATGGTGCGGGTTCGATTCCCGTCACCCGCTCTAGGCCCGTTCGGGTCGTAACGGGGTGTAGCGCAGCTTGGTAGCGCATCCGCTTTGGGAGCGGAGGGTCGCAGGTTCAAATCCTGTCACCCCGACCAGCTTTCGAGATCACGACCGCACCGGTCGACCAGCAGAAACCGAACCCCCGGCCCGAATGCATTGCGGGCCGGGGGTTTCGTGTGTCCGGGGTGGTGGGGAACGCGGGGAAGCTCGCGTCCCCCACCGGTTCAAGATCGTGGGAAGTCGCCGGGGGCGTTAACGGGCGCCGGTGGACAAGTGGCGGACCGGTTGGCGGAGGGTCGGTCCGGCGCCCAGGTCGTGCAGCCATCGGTCCAGGTCCGCCAGGTCGCGGGGGCCGAGTTGGTCCGGGTCGATGGTGGTGCGGAGTTGGTGCGCGACACCGGAGTCGAGCAGGGCGCGCAGGCTGCGGGCGGCGGGACGCAGGCTGCCGGGGGTGGCGGTGACGTCGTCGTAGCGGGCGGGCGGGGCCTTCACGTCGAAGCCGACCCAGTCCAGCAGATCCGCGGACAGCAGCTGTTCCAGGCGGCGGGGGTAGGCGCCCGCGGTGTGCAGGCCGGTCGCGTACCCCATGGCGCGCACCTCGCGCAGCGCCTCGACCAGGCCGGACTGCAGCAGCGGCTCGCCGCCGGAGAAGACGACGCCGTCGAGCAGCTCGCGGCGGCGGAACAGGTGCACGCGCACCACATTCCAGTCCAGCGCGGGCGGCGTGCGCGGCGGGAGCAGCTCCGGATTGTGGCAATAGCCACAGCGCCACGGGCATCCCTGGGTGAACAGGGTGGTGACCAGCTTGCCGGGCCAGTCGCAGGTGGACAGCCGCGACCAGCCGCCCAGGCGGATCACGCCGGCACCCCGGCCGGTTCGAGGAAGGGCACCCGCTCGGCGTGCTCGCCGCGCTTGCCGATGTTGAACGAGGACACCGGGCGGTGATAGCCCATCACGCGGGTCCACACCTCGCACTCCGAACCGCAGGTGGGGCAGGCTGTTTGCGCGCCCGCGAGGTAGCCGTGGCCGGGGCAGATCGAGAAGGTCGGAGTCACCGTCAGATACGGCAGCGAGAAGCGTTCCAGCGACCGGCGGACCAGCGCGCGGCACGCCTCGGCGGTCGTGATCCGCTCGGACATGTACAGGTGCAGCACGGTGCCGCCGGTGTATTTGACCTGCAGCTCGTCCTGACGCTCCAGCGCCTCGAAGGGGTCGTCGGTCCAGCCGACGGGCAGCTGCGTCGAATTCGTGTAGTACGGATTGGATTCCGTCCCCGCCTGCCGGATGCCGGGGAACCGGGCGCGGTCCTCCTTGGCGAACCGGTAGGTGGCGCCCTCGGCGGGCGTGGCCTCCAGATTGAACAAATGCCCCGTGCGCTGCTGGAATTCGACCATCCGCGCCCGCACGTGATCGAGCAGCCGCACCGCCATGGCGTGCCCGTCCGGCCCCGTGATGTCGGACGCGCCGCCGGTGAAATTGCGGATCATCTCGTTGACGCCGTTCACGCCGATGGTCGAGAAGTGATTGTCCAGCGAGCCCAGATAGCGCCGGGTGTAAGGGAACAGACCCTCGTCCATGAGTCGTTGCACGGTCTCGCGCTTGATCTCGAGGCTCTCGCAGGCCAGCTCCAGCAGCGCGTCCAGCGCGGCGAACAGCGCGTTCTCGTCTCCGGCGCAACGGAATCCGAGTCTCGCGCAGTTCACGGTGACCACCCCGATGGATCCGGTCTGCTCCGCGCTGCCGAACAGGCCGTTGCCGCGCGCGAGCAATTCGGTCAAGTCCAGTTGCAAACGGCAGCACATGGAGCGGATGTGGTGCGGCTCGCGATCGGAGTTCAGGAAGTTCTGGAAGTAGGGCAGGCCGTACTTGGCGGTCATGGCGAACAGGCGCAGCGCGTTGTCGCTGTCCCACGGGAAGTCGCGGGTGATGTTGTAGGTCGGGATGGGGAAGGTGAAGACGCGACCGTCGGCGTCGCCCTCGGCCATCACCTCGATGTAGGCGCGGTTGATGAGATCCATCTCGGCCTGCAGATCGCCGTAGCGGAAGTCCATGGCGACGCCGCCGATCACCGGGGTCTCGTCGCGCAGGTCCGCGGGGCAGGTCCAGTCGAAGGTGAGGTTGGTGAACGGGGTCTGGGTGCCCCAGCGCGACGGCACGTTCAGGTTGTGGATCAACTCCTGCATGCCCTGGCGCACTTCGCGATAGGTCAGGCAGTCCTTGCGCACGAAGGGGGCCATGTAGGTGTCGAAGGAGCTGAACGCCTGCGCTCCGGCCCACTCGTTCTGGAGGGTGCCCAGGAAGTTGACGACCTGCCCGCACGCGGCCGAGAAGTGCTGCGGTGGGGCCGAGGAGATCTGGCCGGGCACGCCGTTGAAGCCCTCGGTGAGCAGGCTGCGCAGCGACCAGCCCGCGCAGTAGCCCGAGAGCATGTCCAGGTCGTGGATGTGGATGTCGCCGTCGCGGTGGGCGCGGCCGATCGCCTCGGGATACACGCGGTCCAGCCAGTAGTTGGCGGTGATCTTGCCCGCGGCGTTGAGGATCAGTCCGCCCAGCGAATAGCCCTGATTCGCATTGGCATTGACCCGCCAGTCGCGGCGTTCGAGGTACTCGGTCACGGAATCGACTGCATCAATGGCGCTCACAGAAAACACCATATTGTGTCGAAAACCGTTCTGGCACACAACATCTTGTGGGACATTTGTCCCTGGACAGCCTTCGGCCACCGATGGTTTCGCGCCGGACCAGCACCGACGGGATCAAGGGACGCCGACACGGGGATATCCGGTGCGAACACGGTGTGATTCAGTGCTCGAAATTCGCCCGGATCCCGAATCCGATGTCGCCTCGCCCGTCATTCGGTCGGCGCGGCGGCATCGGTCAGCGCGGCGGCTATGCGTCGCAAGGCGATTCGATCCCCGGGGGGGCGAGCCGGTCGAGGAGGTTTCGTCGCACCGCCGCGGCGTGCACGGGCCGCAGCGCGCGCAAAGCCGCTGCGCCCGAGTCGGTCAGCACGATGTCGATACCCCCGGGGACCCGCTCGCGGTGGATCAGCCCGCGAGTCTGCATCCGGGTCAGCTGATGCGACATTGCCCCCCTTGTCGAGGCCCATGGAGTCGGTGAGGGCCTGTTGCCGCAGGCCGCCGTCGTCGAGATCGGCCAGGCGGGACAGCACCCCGCAGTCCGTTCCGGACATGCCGGTGGCCGCCGTGATGTCGGCGGCGGCGCGACGGCTGGCCGAGGGTAGGGCCATCGTCAACCCGTCGTCCACCGCGACGCGGACCGCGACCCCATGCCTCGGCGTTTACCTGGCTGCGAAGAGCGGGGTCGAAACCCTGACCCGGGTCGCGGCGAAGGAATTCGGTCCGCGGAGGATCCGCGTGAACGCGGTCGCGCCCGGGCTGATCGACTCCCCGATGTTCCGCGACGGCAAGACCGAGGAAGATCTGCGGCGGTTCACCGCCCAGTCACCCCCCGGGCCGGCTCGGGGCGAACGATGAGATAGCCGCCACGGTGGCCCACCTCCTGCGGCCGGACTCGTCGTGGGTGAACGGTCAGATCCTGCGCGTGAACGGTGGAGTGGCCTGATCGGCTACCGAATCGCCAACCATAGCGATCGGCTCTGAATTTAACCTTCCATGCAGATGATCACACCCGATCGGTAACCGGATGTTGTGCCTCCGTTTGCACTGTGTTATCGATTTACAGTGCTGGTCAACCACGAGGTGAACGTATCCAGCTCGTCACTGTCCGACGAGCGGGTGCGCGCACGGGCGCTACCGATCGCCGGGGTAGCGGTGGCGGTCGCATTGCTGGCCGCCGCGCAGGCGTGGGCCTCGCTCCACGGGGTGCTCGGTCCGCTACGCAGTCTCGTCGACGACTACTTCGCGAATCCACAGTCGGCGGCGGTGTCCTGGGCCGGATTGGGACTCGCGTGCATCGGTGTGCCGACACGGTTCCGGGTCATCAGCCTGGTTGCGGCGGGAGTGCTGGATCTGCTCACGCTGGCCTTGCAGGCGGCGTGCGGATGGCATGTGTCGATCGGAACCGGGCCGACCCTCGCGCTGACGGGCCTCACCATCGCGGTCCTGCGGTGGCAGGGCGAGCGGCGGCGGACGGCCTTGCACGCCATCGGCTTCGGCGCGCTGTTGGTCATGGCCTCGAAGCTGGCCGACACCTGGCTCATGGTCAGCATCATCGCGGGACCGCGGGTGCTCGATCAATATGTGCAGCTGGCCGACCGGGCGCTGGGTGAACCGGCGTGGCTGGTCGGGCGATTGCTCGACGCGCTGGGTCCGGTGCCGTCGCATGTGCTGCACGTGGTCTACATCCAGTTGCCGGTCGCGGCGGTGGTGGTCGCGGTCTGGCAGCTGCGGCGGGTGACCACCGACGGGTGGCCGCGCCACCATCTGGTGCGCACGTTCCTGGTGCTCGGGGTGATCGGACCGCTCGGGTACGTGCTGTTCCCCGTGGTCGGTCCCGTATTCGCCTACGGGCCGCTGGGCCACGGGCTGGAGATCGGGGACTGGCCGCAGCTCTGGCCCGCCTTCACCTCGGACCCGCAGCCCATGCTGTTCGACTCGGTGACCGCCCGCAACTGCATGCCCTCGATGCACACCGCCTGGGCGACAGCGCTCTTCATCCATTCCCGTACCGGTCCGCGCTGGCTGCGCTGGGCCGGAGCGTTCTGGCTGGTGTGCACGCTGCTCGCGACGCTGGGTTTCGGGTATCACTACGGCAGCGATCTGGTGGCCGGCGCGGTGCTGTGCCTGACGGTGGAATCGGCGCTGCGCGATCCCGACCGAGGCTGGGACCTGTATCGGGTCCGTATCGTGTCGCTCGGCGCGGCGGTGCTCGCCGGGTTGTTGCTGTCCTATCGGTTCCTGGCCGAGACCATGGCGGAGTATCCGATCCCGGCCGGGTTCCTGGTCCTGGGCTCGCTGGTGGCCGTGGCCTTCGCCTTCTACGCGACCTGGTTCGCTCGTCCGGGAGGCCGGGTGGCCCAGTGGGGCGGCCGGGTGGCGCCGGACGGATTTGCCGTCGATTAACCACTCTCCCAATACAATCCGGACAACTTGCGCGAAAGCCGAAAGGGTTAGTGTCTCCCTGATGATCACGACGCGGTCGGGGCAACGAAACTTGCTGCGGAACCTGAAGACAGAGGGCCGCGGCGGCCTGCCCCGCATTCCGATCTTGATCGGACTGCTGCTCGCGCTGGCGATCACGGTGCTCTTCTCGGCGCTGCACGGCTTCCTCGATCTGCAGGTTTATCGCGTCGACACCCGCGGGTGGCTCGAGCACGGCACGCTCTACGGCCCCACCCTGCCGGTGGCGGGTCACACCGACCTGCCGTTCACCTATCCCCCGTCGGCCGCGGTCCTGATGATCCCGCTGGCGATCATGCCGTTGTGGCTGGCGGAATTCCTGGTCACCGCAAGCTCACTGGCCTGCCTCGGGGTGACGCTGTGGCTGGTGCTGTCGCGGGTGCGACCCGATCTGGACGCCGGCACCAAGTCGACGCTGAGCATGGCCGCGGTCGTGGTGGCCCTGGCCATCGAGCCCGTGCGCACCACCCTGTGGTTCGGGCAGATCAACCTGGTGCTGATGGCCGCGGTCGCGCTCGACTGCCTGACCGAGAAGCCCCGCTGGCCGCGCGGATTGCTCATCGGCGTCGCCGCGGTGACCAAGCTGACCCCGGCGGCATTCGTGCTGTACTTCCTGATCCGCCGCGACTGGAAGGCCGCGGGGACGTCGGCCGCCACCGCCGCCGGCGTGATCGGCGCCGGATTCCTGCTCTTCCCACGGGAATCGCGCGACTACTGGCTGCACGCCATCGTCGACACCAACCGCATCGGCTCCCCCGACTATGTCGGCAATCAGTCGCTCAAGGGGATGGTCTTCCGGGTCGGCGTCCCGCAGTCGGCGACCACCGCGGTCTGGCTCGGACTCGCCCTGGTCGTCGTGTGCGCGGGCGCGGTGCTGATGAACCACCTGGTCCGCACCGAGGCCGCGCGCACCGACAGCGGCGCCCCGACCCCCGTGACCGTCCTGTCCGTCACCGCGTTGCTCGTGAACGCCGCGGTCCTGCTGCTGATTTCGCCGGTGTCCTGGACCCACCACTGGGTCTGGGTCGCCCCGGCCCTGGTCACCGCCATCGCCTGGACCACCGCGAATCCGCGCTTCGCCCCCTACGCGACGATCGCCGCCTTCGCCCTGTTCTTCCTGATCGGCCCCGGCCTCGTCCCCAACGGCAAACACCGTGAGCTCAATTGGGCCTGGTGGCAACACCTCGCGGGCGACGTCTACATCATCGCCACCGTCGCACTGCTCCTGGTTGCCCTGGGACGGCTGCTCCAGCTGCGATTGTCGCGCTCCTAGCTCCGCGAAAGCCGTTGCCCTAGTGGCTCGATCCTTGGCTCGAGCCGCTGGTCAAGGCGCCGAAGAAGCCGGAGAGGACGCTGCCGCCGAGGGCGCTCGGCAGGCCGCCGCTCGAGCCCGGCGGCGGGCCCGGCGAGCGCGAGCGCGAGGCTGAGGCAAGCGGTGGCAAGGATGGTGTATCGCATGGAAATGCTGCTCTCGTGTGATTCATGTTCGAGCACAAGGAAATTCCGCCCCGGCGAGTACCGACGGACCTCCGAACCACAACACGAACATCATCCGGTCCGGCACGAGTCCCCCCTCTCGGATCAATGGGAGCCCATGCCCACCAGAGATCGCCCGGACGTGCGACCAATTTAGCTTCACCCCCACGATTCCGCAGGCCGTACACGGAATTCGCCACAACCACTTGACTAAGACAGTCGTCCTAAAACATACTCCCACCAACCCTAGGACACCCGGCCTAGAAGGGCGGGCGCAGCACTGCGCACCCGTGGACGGCATACGCAGAAGGCACGACATGTACTTCGACAAGTTCCGCACCCAGGCGCTGCGCTACGTCAACGCCGTCCTCGAAACCCCCTTGCAGTTCTGGGTTTTCGTGCTCGGCGCGTGGTTCACCGCCAACGGCATCGTCGCCTTCGGCATCTACCCCGACATGGCCTTCGGCTCATCCATGCGGTCGTGCACCATCCAGTTCCTCGGCTTCATCCCCGTCACCGTCAACGGCTGGCACGCCCTGTTCCACCTGCTCACCGGCCTCGCCGGCCTGGCCCTCGCCCCGGCACGCTCCCGCGCCTACACCTACACCCTGCTGTGCGGGCCGTTCTACCTGCTCGTAGCCACCCTTGGTTTCGCAGGCCACGGACCGGTACTGCACATGATGGCCGTCGATACCTTCGGCAATATCGTCCACGTCGTCGAAGGACTGGCCGCCCTCGCCCTCTGCATCCTGGCGACGGCACCGACCCGCACCGGCACAACCGCCGTACCGAGCACATCGGACTGAGCGGAACCGACCCCGCGAGGAGTCAGCGAGGCTGACAGCTGGGGCACCAGAACAGGTTTCGGGCGTCGAGGACCGAGTGCAGGACTGTGGTGCCGCACAGGCGGCAGGGGTCGCCGGCTCGGCGGTAGACGTAGGTGCGAGGCTTGTCCTTGGCGTAGGCCGGTGCGCCGTGGTCGTCTTCGGGGCGCACGACCACGATCTTGCCGCGGCGGACGCCGACCTTCATGAGGTCGACCAGGTCGGCCCAGATCGCTTGCCACTCTTCGTAAGCGAGCTGGGTGCCGGGACGGTCGGGTGAGATGCCGTGGCGGAAGAGGACTTCCGCGCGGTAGACGTTCCCGACCCCGGCGAGGATCTTCTGGTCCATGAGGAGTGCGCCGATCGAGCGCTGGGAGCGGCGGATTCGGTCCCAGGCGCGGTCCGGTTCGGCGTCGCGGCGCAGGGGGTCGGGGCCGAGGCGGGCGGTGAGGGCCGCGACTTCGGGGTCGAGGAGGATTTCGCAGGCGGCGGGGCCGCGCAGGTCGGTGCCGTGCAGTTCGCCGGTGCGGCCGCCGCCGATCAGGCGCATGCGGACCTCGCCGACGGGATCGTCCATGGGCACGGGCGATTCGCGGAACGTGCCGTACAGGCCCAGGTGGACGTGCAGGGTGACGCCCGAATCATAGTGGTGGAGCAGGTGTTTGCCCCAGGCTTCGGCGCGGGTGAGGGTGCGGCCGTGGATCAGGGCCGCACCGTCGGCGAAGCGGCCCTGCGGGCTGGAGACGAAAACCTGACCGCCGGCGAAGCGCTTGTGGTGCAGCTTCGCCAGGCGGTGCAGCGTATGGCCTTCGGGCACAGGTCAGTTCGGGAGGGCCGGGGGGACGCCGGTCTTCTCGTACTCGGCGAGGATGTCGATGCGGCGCTGGTGGCGCTCCTCGTCGGACCAGGGGGTGGTCACGAAGGCGTCGACGATCTCGAGGGCCAGCTCGGTGGTGTGCATGCGGCCGCCGATGCCGAGCAGCTGCGCGTTGTTGTGCTGGCGGGCGAGCTGCGCGGTCTCCACGCTCCAGCCGAGGGCGCAGCGCGCGCCGGGGACCTTGTTGGCGGCGATCTGCTCGCCGTTGCCGGAACCGCCGAACACGAAGCCCAGCGAACCCGGGTCGGCGACCACGCGGCGGGCGGCCTCGATGCAGAAGGCCGGGTAGTCGTCGAGGGCGTCGTATTCCAGCGCGCCGCAGTCGACGACCTCGTGGCCCTGGCCCTCCAGGTGAGCCTTGACGTGGTTCTTCAGTTCGAAGCCGGCATGGTCGGCACCCAGGTATACGCGCATGGCAGCGATTGTGTCAGGGCGCCCGCGCCCGGGTCACAGGGGGTTCTCACCGGCGAAAAGTACTATCCAGGCATGACGTCCGACGAAGGATCGCAAACGCCGAACGCCTACGGGGGGCAAACCGCTGGCGGCCTAGGGCAGCCACCCACCGGAAGCTATTCGACCTCCACACTCATCAACGGCACGAACGGTTGGGACCCGCGGCTGGGCCCGCCGGGTTGGGGTCCGCAGCAACCGTTTTCGCCGCCCGCGCCGCCGGTGGTGCAGCAGACCCGCGGCCTGTCCCCGTACGGGATGCCCGCGCGCCACAGCTGGGAGATCCCGCTGCTGGTGATCGTCGTGATCATCACGGTGATCGCCTACCTGTTCGCGCTGCTGCTCCTGCTCACCGGCAATGCCGGCCAGCTGACCCTGATCCTGGTGTTCGCGCCGCTCGTGGTCTACCTGATCCGAGGCATGACCTACGCCACCCAGCGGGTCAACGGCGTGAAGATGTCGCCCACCCAGTTCCCCGAGGGATACCGGATGGTGGTGGAGGCCGCCGCCCGCTTCGGCATGAAGAAGGTGCCCGACGCCTACGTGGTGCTGGGCAACGGCCAGATCAACGCCTTCGCCTCCGGTCACGGCTTCCGCCGTTTCGTGGTGGTCTACAGCGACCTGTTCGAAATCGGCGGCGCGGCACGCAATCCCGACGCGCTGGCGTTCATCATCGGCCACGAGGTCGGCCACATCGCGGCCGGGCACGTGTCGTATTGGCGGCAGCTCGGCATGTTCGCGGGGTCGTATGTCCCGATCCTGGGCACGTCGCTGATCCGCGCCCAGGAGTACACCGCCGACAATCACGGCTTCTGCAACCGCCCGCACGGCGCACCCCAGGCCATGCAGACGCTGGCCGGCGGCAAGTACCTGAACAACCTGGTCGGCTTCGACGAAATGGCCGACCGCGCGGCCCAGGAGAAGGGCTTCTTCATCTGGATCGTGAACGCCATGGCCAGCCACCCGGTGCTGACCTGGCGCATGTGGGCGCTGCGCGACCGCAGCCGCCACGGCAAGATGTTCCTGCGGCCGTCCGCGCCCCCGCAGCCTCCGGTCACCATGCCGCCCTACGGCGGTTACCTCCCGCCCGCCGGCTACGGCACCCCGCCGCCCGGCTACGGGTCCACCCCGGGCTATCACGAATACCGCGGCCCGAACTGAGTTCTCACGCACCGACGAGTCGGGCGGGGTCCGTGCATCGCGGCCCCGCCCGACTCGTTTCGACCATGGCTCAGTCGAAGGCGGGGTCCTCGGTGCGAGTCCGCTTGAGCTCGAAGAAGTGCGGGTAGGAGGCCAGCGCGACCGCGCCGTCCCACACCTTGCCCGCCTCCTCACCGCGCGGGATCCGCGACAGCACCGGGCCGAAGAAGGCGACATCGTTGATGTGGATGGTCGGCGTGCCGACATCCGGGCCGACCTTGTCCATACCGGCGTGGTGCGAGGCCCGCAGCGCCTCGTCGAAATCGGTGCCGTTGGCGGCCGCGGCCAGGTCGGCGGGCAGACCCACCTCGGCCAGCGACTCGGCGATGATCTGCGTGAGCAGCTCGGCGCGCGAACCGTCCTCGCGCTCGTACTCGGCGCGACGGTTGTGCAGGCGGGTGCCCATGGCGGTGTAGAGCGGCAGCAGCACCTTGTCACCGTGCTCGGCGGCCGCGGCGATGGCGACCCGCACCGGGCCCCAACCGGTCGCGAGCAGTTCCTCGTACTGCGGGGGCAGTCCCTCGCGGCCCTCGTTGAGGACCGACAGGCTCATCACATGGAAGTGCGTCTCGATATCGCGTACCTGCTCGACCTCGAGGATCCAGCGGGAGGTGATCCAGCACCACGGGCACAGCGGGTCGAACCAGAAATCGACCCGGTCCTTTTTGGTGTCGCTCACTAGAAGTCCTTTCGCAGTCTTCGGCCGGCCGGGGGCAGCACTCTCTCACGAGCACACGAGGGCCGTACTCCATGCGCAACAACCCGGATTGTTGCCGATATTTCCGCGCCGCCCACTCCACCCGGGGCTAGTGTCGAAATATCGGACCAGTCGACGGCTACCCGACCGCGCAAGCAGGGAGGTTTCGGCATGACCACATCCAGGTTCGTCATCGCAGGAGGGGGGCTGGCCGCGGCCAAGCTCGCGGAAGCCTTGCGGGCCAACGACTTCGACGGGACGGTGACGCTCGTCAGCGCGGAGGACCACCTGCCCTACGAGCGGCCGCCGCTGTCCAAGGAGCATCTGCTCGGGAAGAAGGCGCTGGTCGACTTCACGGTGGATCCGGCCCAGTGGTACCGCGACCACCATGTCGAGGTGATGCCCGGAACCACCGTCACCGCCGTGGATCGCGCCACCAAAACCGTTGCGCTGCCGGACGGTACGACCCTGCCCTACGACAAGCTCGCGCTGGCCACCGGCTCGCGGCCGCGGCTGCTGCGCCTGCCCGGCGCGGACGCGGCGGGCGTGCACGTGCTGCGCACCATCGAGGACTCCGACGCCCTGCTGGCCCTGTTCGGCACCGCGCGACGGCTGGCCGTCATCGGCGCGGGCTGGATCGGACTCGAGGTGACGGCGGCCGCGCGCGCCGCGGGCGTGGAAGTGACTGTGCTGGAAGCCGAATCGGTGCCGTTGTCGGCGGCGCTGGGCCCGGAGATGGGCGAGGTGTTCGCGCAGCTGCACCGCGACCACGGCGTGGATCTGCGCCTCGGCGTGAAGGTCGGCGAGATCACCACCGCCGACGGCCACGCCACCGGCGTGCGCCTGGACGACGGCACCCGGATCGAGGCGGACGCGGTGCTGGTGGCGGTGGGCGCGCGCCCCAATATCGAGCTGGCCGCCGATGCCGGGCTGGCCGTGGACGGCGGCGTCCTGGTCGACGAGAGCCTGGCCACCAGCGATCCGGACATCGTCGCGGTCGGGGACATCGCCGACCAGCAGCATCCGGTGCTCGGGCAGCGAATCCGGGTGGAGCACTGGGCGAACGCGCTCAACCAGCCCGCGGTGGCGGCGTTGACCATGCTCGGGAAACCGGCCGTGTACGACCGGCTGCCGTACTTCTTCACCGATCAATACGACCTCGGGATGGAGTACACGGGCTACGTCGGGCCCAAGCAGCAGGCCCGCGTGGTGGTGTCCGGCGATCTCGGCAAGCGCGAGTTCGTGGCCTACTGGCTGGACTCGGGCAATCGAGTACTGGCCGGAATGAACGTGAACGTGTGGGATGTAGGAGACAAGATCAAACAGCTGATCCTCGGCGGCGAGGCCGTCGACCCCGACAACCTGTGATCACCGTCACGCGAGACGGAGTGACAAGTACGTCGCAGCGGCGTGCGCGGCTCCGACTCCCGAACGAGAGCGCCACCCGGGGCGCCCACCGACGAAGGAGCCGACCGTGAAGTACATCCTCATCAAGACCTACAGCCCCGCCGCCTACTGCGACACCTTCCTCGGCGAGTGGGAGCCCGAGGAGATCCAGGCGCACATCGACTTCCAGCGCACCCTCGGCGAGGAACTGGCCAAGTCCGGCGAGCTGGTCGACGCCCAGGGCCTCGCGGACCCGGGCCAGGCCCGCATCGTCATGTCCGACGGCCGCTCGGCGCCGGTGGTCACCGACGGGCCCTTCCCCGAAACCAAGGAATTCCTGGCCGGGTACTGGATCGTCGACGTCGACTCCCCCGAACGTGCCGTCGAGATCGCCGCCAAGGCGTCGGCCGCCCCGGGTCCCGGCGGCAAGCCGATCGGCGAGTACATCGAAGTGCGTCCCATCATGAGCGCCCCCTCCACCGACCTGTGAGAACCGACCCCGCCCTCGAGGACCTGCTCCGCGACCTCGCGCCGCAGGTCCTCGGCGCACTGGTCCGCCGCTACGGCGATTTCGACGCCGCCGAGGACGCCCTCCAGGAGGCTCTGCTCGCCGCCGCCACCCAATGGCCCGCCGACGGCCTGCCCGGCAATCCCCGCGCCTGGCTCATCTCGGTCGGCCAGCGCCGCCTGATCGACGCCATCCGCGCCGAATCCGCCCGCCGAAACCGCGAGGCCACCAACGCGATCCGCGACCCGGAACGACTGTCCGCCGCCACCCCCGACCCGGCCGACGCGGTGATCGCCGCCCTGACGGATGGAGACCTCCCCGGCCTGACGGACCTGGCCGACGATTCGAACTCCGCCACCGGCCCAGCATCCACCACCGGCTCGGCACAGGCCACCGGCCGGGGCGGCTCCGGGCGGCCGGATTTGGTGCCGCCCAACGCGTTCGGTGTGGGGATGCGGCCGGGCGACGCGCATGCCGAGGAGCGGGATGACACGTTGACGTTGTTCTTTCTGTGCTGCCATCCCGCATTGTCGCCCGCGAGCGCGATCGCCTTGACGCTGCGCGCGGTCGGCGGGCTCACCACAGAGGAGATCGCGCGGGCGTTCCTGCTACCGGAACGCACCATGGCGCAACGGATCACGCGGGCGAAGAAGCGCCTGGCCGCCGAGCAGCGTCCCTTCGCCATGCCCGCGGAGTCCAACGGGCAGCATGGAGAGTGGAACGAGCGGCTCGACAACGTGTTGCGGGTGCTCTACCTGATCTACACCGAGGGCCACACCAGCGGCGGCGAGCGATTACACCGGGTCGACCTGTCGAGCGAGGCGATCCGCCTGGCCCGCAGCCTGTTTCGCGCACTCCCCGACAATCCCGAGGTCACCGGCCTGCTGGCCCTGCTCCTGCTCACCGATTCCCGCCGTGCGGCACGGACCGGTGCCGGCGGTGAGCTGATCCCCCTCGAGGAGCAGGATCGCAGCCTCTGGGACCGCGAGATGATCATCGAGGGCGTGCGCCTGGCGACCGCGTCGGTTCGCAGCGGCCTCATCGGCCAGTACCAGATCCAGGCCGCCATCGCCGCCCTGCACGCCCAGGCCCTCAGCCCCGAACACACCGACTGGCCCCGAATCCTGTTGCTCTACAACGCCTTGGAACGCCAGTCCCCCAACCCCATGGTCACCCTCAACCGCGCGGTCGCCCTGGCCATGGTCCACGGCCCCCAGGCGGGCCTGGACCTCACCGACACTCTCACCGAAGCGCTGGCCGGCAACCACCGCCTGGACGCCGTCCGCGGCCACCTCTACGAAATGGCCGGCGACACCGAGGAAGCCATCACCGCCTACACCGCCGCCGCCCGCCTGACCACCAGCCTCCCCGAACGCGACTACCTCACCATCCGCGCCGCCCGCCTCCGCCGCCCCTGACCGCCTGGACGAGGAGTGGGCGGGCTGGGTTCGTGAATTCTCGGCATTTTCCAGCCGCCACCGGTCGCGAACGCCTGGATACCGGAGAGGGGCTGGCAGGCCCGACAGCCCGGGCTCAGCTTCCAGTCTCCTCGAGGCTCGGCCGCGTTGACCTCCCGCCGAAGATGTCCGACACGCCCAATTCCATCCCGGACACGCCCACCTTGGTCGTCGAGTGGAACATTTTTCAGGACTAATCAGACAAAACCGCTCCAAGATGTGCCACTCGGCGGAAGGCGGGGGTGGTTAGGCGGCGGCGGTGCGGTAGGCGGTGGGGCTAAGGCCGCGGTGGCGTTTGAAGGCGGCGGAGAAGCCGAAAGGGTCTGCGTAGCCTACGGATTTGGCGATCTGGGCGACGGTGAGGTCGGTGTCGGTGAGGAGTTCCTCGGCCTCGTCCATGCGGGCGGCGGTGAGGTAGGTCAGGGGTGGTTGACCCATGACTGCGGCGAAGCGCTTGGCGAAAAGGGCTCGGGAGACCTGGGATTCGGCGGCGAGGGAGGCCACCGTCCACGGGGCTCCGAGGGTGGTGTCGATGGCGTGCAGGGCGGGGGCCACGATCGGGTCGGAAAGGCCGCGGAACCACGTCGGGGCGTCGGGGCCTGCCTGCTCGAACCAGGTGCGCAGGGTGCAGACCAGGCTCCAGTCCAGGAGGCGGTCCATCATGGCCTGGGAGCCCGCGCTCTGATCCACGGCCGAGGCGGCGGCCGACTCGAACCAGGCGCAGGTGTCCATGTTCTCGTGGATGACCAGGACCGGCGGCAGCGCGCGCAGCAGGCGGTCGTGGCGACGCGAAGAGGTGCGGTAGGCGCCGACCAGTAGCGCCGTGGCGTCGGCCTCACTGCCCCAATGGATACCGGTCAACTCCTCGGCCGTGCACTCGGAATCGCCTGTGAAGCAGGAGATCTCGTACTCGGTGGGTAGTGCGGCGCGGTGATCGTCCGGATCGGCAGCGAAATCGCCGGAGACGAAACGGAATTCGTCCGGTTCGCGCACCAGCGCGGTATCACCGGCCCCGAGCGTTCGCGGTTGCCCCTCCGGCAGCAGCAGGATGCCGCCGCCACGCATGACGGTGATCATGGTGAGCGGGGCGCGATCGGCGAACCGGATGGTCCAGGGCGCGGGCATGACGGCGTGCGTCAACACCGAACCCTCGGCACGAATACCGCCCAACAGTCTGCTCAGGGGATCCACTCGATCCAGAGTAGACGAATTCCTATCAAATGAAGCTCTTCGCCAATGGATCGTCCACACGCGGGCGGGTGTACTGGAGGCAACGAACCCCGAGCACCACCCGAGTCAGGAGGAAATCCCTTGTCGCACAATGATATCGCTCAGCAGTCCCGCACCGCACTGATCGTGGTCGCGCATCACCGCTCCGATTCCCTGACCGCGCACCTCGCCCGCCGTGCCGCCCGGCAACTGGAGGCCGCCGGATACCGCATCGACCTGCTGGATCTGCACGCCGAGGGCTTCGATCCGCGCATGACCGTCGCCGATCAACCCGACTGGGGCAATCGGGAGAAGTCCTACTCCCCCGAGGTGCACCACCACATGGACCGGATACTGGCCGCCGACATCGTGATCGCGGTCTTCCCGGTCTATTGGGCGAGCGTTCCGGCGCTGCTCAAGGGCTGGATCGACCGCGTCTGGAACTACGGTTTCGCCTACGGTCGCAGCAAGCCCCGGCTCGCGGGCAAACGCATGCTGTGGCTCGGGCTGGGCGGTGTGGCGGCGGGCGATCCGGTCGTCGACTTCATGCAGCAGGCCCTCGACGGCCAGCTCAATATGGGTATCGCCTATTACTGCGGCTTCTCGCACTCGACGGTCGCCCTGCTCCCCGACGCGGAGGAACGCCGTCAGCGTCTGGACGCCGACGGGCGACTCCTCATCGACGCCGCCACGGTCGGCGCGGAACGCGAGGCCCAATACGCCGAGCTGGAGCGCCGCGCCGACGAATTCGTCGCGAACTTCCTTGCCGCGGAAGCTGTTTCGGCCTAGCCCTGGACGCCGTTCCAGGTCTTGCCGGTGATCAGCTCGTAGGCCGCGACGTACTTCTGCCGGGTCACCTCGATCACCTCGGCCGGGATCTCCGGACCCGGGTACTCCTTGTTCCACCCGGTCGAGGTCGACCAGTCGCGCACGAACTGCTTGTCGAAGGACTTCTGCGGGCGGCCCGGCTCGTAGTCGTCGGCGGGCCAGAAACGCGAGGAGTCCGAGGTCAGCACCTCGTCGCCGACGGTGAGAACGTCACCGTCCCAACCGAGTTCGATCTTCGTGTCGGCGATGATGACACCGTGGGCGGCGGCGTGGTCCGCGCCGCGCGAGTAGATCTCGAGTGTCAGGTCGCGCAGCTTCTCGGCGACCTCCTTGCCCTCCTGGTTCACCACGTCCGCGAAGCTGATCGGCTCGTCGTGGCCCTCGTCGGCCTTGGTGGTGGGGGTGAAGATGGGTTCGGGCAGCTTGTCGCCGTCACGCAGGCCCGGCGGCAGCGCGATACCGGAGACCGTGCCGGAGCGCTGGTATTCGGCCAGCCCGCCGCCGGTCAGGTAGCCGCGCGCGATGCACTCCACCTTCACCATCTTCAGCGGCTTGACCCGCACCCCGCGGCCCGCGAACTCGGCGGGCACGTCGGTGGTGGACAGAATGTGGTTGGGCACATCGGAGAAGTACCCGAACCACCAGTTCGACAGCTGGGTGAGCAGCGCGCCCTTGTCCGGGATCGGGGTCGGCAGCACCACGTCGTACACCGACACCCGGTCGGATGCGACCAGGATCAGCGAGTCGCCGTCCTCGTACAGGTCGCGCACCTTACCGGCGTGGATGTGCTTCAACGGTCCTCCTCGTGCTGGGCGATTGCTGCCGCCGCAGAGCTTACCGACGCCCCGACCTGCCCCTCGACCCGCGGTCGAGCGCCTCGAAGTTCATGACGTGGCATTGTGGGGAACGTCGCGTCCGTCCGGGGCCGCGAGTGGAGAATTGTTCGGTCCGCTCGATGCCCTCGTGCGGGCGCATCGCATCACGCATCGCGACCGCGGGCAGCGCCGCCCACCGCGTCGGATGCACCTGCACGGCACAGTTCTCCGAGAGCGAAGGAGCCCCCTTGTCCGCACCGAATCTCACCCGCGAGCAGGCGATCGAACGCGCCGCGACGGTCCAGGTGGAGAACTACAAGGTCGAGCTGGATCTGACCGGGCAACCCACCAATGCCGAAGAGCCGCGCCGGGAGAGCTTCCACACCAAGTCGACGGTGACCTTCACCGCGACGCCGGGTGCGCAGACCTTCATCGACTTCGTGGGCGCGGGCGTGCGCTCGGCCGTCCTCAACGGCGTGGCGCTGGACGTCAGCGGCTACGACGAGGAGCAGGGCCTGACACTGCCGAACCTGGCCGCCTCCAACGAGCTCGTCGTCGAGGCCGACGGCGAGTACTCGAACACCGGCGAGGGCCTGCACCGCTTCGTCGACCCGACCGACAACAAGGTCTACCTGTACTCGCAGTTCGAAACCGCCGACTGCAAGCGCATGTTCGCCTGCTTCGACCAGCCCGACCTCAAGGCCACCTATGACGTGATCGTCACCGCGCCCGAGGACTGGGAGGTCATCTCCAACGGCGCGGTGGTCGAGACCCACAAGATCGGCGCGGTCCTGCGCCACACCTTCGCCCGCACGCCGCGCATGAGCACCTACCTGGTGGCCCTGATCGCGGGCCCCTACGCCAAGTGGACCGACTCCTACAGCGATGCGCACGGCGAGATCCCGCTCGGCATCTACTGCCGCGCCTCGCTGGCCGAATTCATGGACGCCGAACGGCTTTTCACCGAGACCAAGCAGGGCTTCGGCTTCTACCACACCAATTTCGGTGTGCCCTACGCCTTCGGCAAGTACGACCAGCTGTTCGTGCCCGAATTCAACGCGGGCGCCATGGAGAACGCGGGCGCGGTCACCTTCCTCGAGGACTACGTCTTCCGCTCCAAGGTCACCCGCGCCTCCTACGAGCGCCGCTGCGAGACCGTGCTGCACGAGATGGCGCACATGTGGTTCGGCGACCTGGTCACCATGAAGTGGTGGGACGACCTGTGGCTGAACGAGTCCTTCGCGACCTTCGCCTCGGTGCTGTGCCAGGTCGGCGCGACCGAATACACCAATGCCTGGACCACTTTCGCGAACGTCGAGAAGTCCTGGGCGTACCGGCAGGACCAACTGCCCTCGACCCACCCGATCGCCGCCGACATCCCGGACCTGGCCGCGGTCGAGGTGAACTTCGACGGGATCACCTACGCCAAGGGCGCTTCGGTGCTCAAGCAGCTGGTGGCCTACGTCGGTCAGGAACCGTTCCTGGCCGGTCTGCGCGACTACTTCACCGAACACGCCTTCGGCAACGCCACTTTCGACGATCTGGTGGGCGCGCTGGAGAAGGCGTCGGGCCGCGACCTGTCCGACTGGGGCGCGCAATGGCTCAAGACCACCGGCCTGAACATCCTGCGCCCCGATTTCACCGTGGACGCGGACGGCAACTTCGCCTCCTTCGCCGTCATCCAGGAGGGCGCGGAGCCCGGTGCCGGTGAACGCCGCGTGCACCGTCTCGCCATCGGCGTCTACGACGACCAGGACGGAAAGCTGGTGCGCACCAAGCGCGTCGAGCTCGACATCGATCCGGCCGAGCGCACCGAGGTGCCCGAACTGGTCGGCGTCGGCCGCGGCAAGCTGGTGCTGGTCAACGACGACGACCTCACCTACTGCTCGGTGCGCCTCGACGCCGACTCGCTCGACACCGTGGTGGCGCGCATCGCCGACATCGCCGAGCCGCTGCCGCGCACCCTGGCCTGGTCGGCCGCCTGGGAGATGACCCGCCAGGCCGAGATGAAGGCCCGCGACTTCGTGGCGCTGGTGCAGTCCGGCGTCGGCGCGGAAACCGAGATCGGTGTCGTGCAAAGGCTTCTCATGCAGGCGAGCACCGCGCTGGGCGCCTACGCCGACCCGGAGTGGGCGTCCGCGCAGGGCTGGCCCGCCTACGCCGACCGCCTGCTGGAACTGGCGCGCGCCGCCGGTGCGGGCTCGGACCATCAGCTGGCGTTCGTCAACGCGCTCACCGGTTCCCTGCTGTCGGCCCAGCACGTGCAGGTGCTGCGGCAGCTGCTCGCCGGTGACCCGGAGGGCGTCGGCTTGCCGGGCCTGACCGTCGACACCGATCTGCGCTGGCGGATCACCCAGGCGCTCGCGGCCGCCGGGGCCATCGACTCCGACGGCGTCGAGACCCCGCTCATCGACGCGGAACTCGCGCGCGACGACACCGCCGCCGGTCGCCGCCAGGCCGCCGCGGCCCGGACCGCCCGCCCGCAGGCCGTGGTCAAGGAGCAGGCGTGGGACACCGTCATGAACGACGACTCGGTCGCCAACATCACCACCCGCGCCATCGTCGCCGGCTTCGCACCGGCAGGCCAGGCGCAGCTGCTGACGCCTTATGTGGGGCGCTATTTCGCCGAGATCGCCTCGGTGTGGGAGCGTCGCTCCAGTGAGGTCGCGCAGACCGTCGTGGTCGGCCTCTACCCGCACTGGGCCATCACCGACGAGGCGGTCGCGATCGCCGACAAGTTCCTCGCCGACGACCACCCGCCCGCCCTGCGCCGCCTGGTGATCGAGGGCAAGGCGGGCATCGAACGCTCGCTGCGCGCCCGCGCCTTCGACCGCGGCTGACCGGACCACGAGCGACGGCCCTCCCGAAAGATTCGGGAGGGCCGTCGCTCTGCCCCGGAAAGGGTCGGGGCCGATTACCAGGGCTGGCCGTTGCACCCGACCCAGTTCGCCGAGATCGTGCACATGGATGTGATGCCCACCAGCTTCAGCAGGGCGCCGATCAGGCTGCCGACATCGCTGCCGGTGGAAGTGGCGACGAAATTCACGCTTTCATTCCCTCTCTCGAATTTCCCGACCGCACAGGACATTAGGGCGTTGCAACCACAGTTCGAAGACCGATGAATCGGTGCCCCCAATTCCAGCGCCACCGTTTTCCGCTGCCCTGAGCGGATCTGCCCACAGCAGCGTGACGCGACTTCCGGGTGCCTGCTGCGGCACCGTGAAGGCATGGCAGAGAACAAGACTCCGATGTTCAACTGGCGGACCCGGGAACAGCTCTACGCCAGGCGGATCCTGGTGCTGGACGGGGCGCTCGACGACGACAACGGCACCCTCCTGATGACCCAGCTGATGGCGCTGGCCGCCGAGGATCCGGAGGCGGGGATCTCGCTGTGGATCCACTCACCCGGCGGCTCGGTGCCGGCCATGCTGGCCATCCGCGACGTGATGCGCCTGATCCCCTGTGAGGTCTCCACCCTGGCGCTCGGATTGGCTTGCAGCGCAGGACAATTCCTGCTCTCGGCCGGAACTCCGGGCCGCCGCCTGGCCCTCCCGCACGCCCGCATCCTCATGCACCAGGGCTCCGCGGGCATCGGCGGCAGCGCGGTGGAGGTGGAGGTCCAGGCCGACGACCTGCGCTACACCGTCCAAACCATCCTCAGCCGCATCTCCGAGGACACCGGGCAGCCCTACGACCGGGTCTTCGAGGACTCCCTCCACGACCGCTGGTTCACCGCGACCCAGGCCCGCGAATACGGCTTCATCGACGGCATCGTGGAGTCCTTCAACCAGGTGATCCCCGACCGTCCGCGCCTGGGCATCTCGGCGTAATCGCATGGGGCCCGGTCCATTTCCAGGAGGCACAGCATGACCAGCTACACGATCCCGAACGTCATCGCCCGCGATCCGCGCGGCGAACGCATCATGGACGTCTATTCGCACCTGCTGACGGAGCGAATCGTCTACTTGGGCACGCCGATCGACTCCGGTGTCGCGAACGCCCTCATCGCCCAGCTCCTGCACCTGGACGCCGAGAGCCCCGGCCAGGACATCAACCTCTACATCAACTGCGAGGGCGGTGACCTCTCGGCCATGCTCGCCATCTACGACACCATGCAGCACATCCAGTCACCGGTCGTCACCACCTGCGTCGGCCAGGCCATCGCCGTGGGCGCGGTCCTGCTCGCGGGCGGCGCCAAGGGCCGCCGCAACGTCCTCCCCCACTCCCGAATAGTCCTGCACCAGCCCGCGATCCGCGGCCAGGGCACCATCCCCGACCTGATCCTGCAGGCCGACGAAATCGTCCGCATGCGAGCCCAGCTGGAAGCGATCCTGGCCATCCACACCGGCCAATCCCCCGAAGTCCTCCGCCGGGACACCGACCGCGACCGCGTCTTCACCGCCGAGGCAGCCCTGTCCTACGGCCTCGCCGACCAGATCCTCGGTCCGCGGTAGCACCCGCCGGGAATGGCCGACAACGAGTCTCGGCAGCCGATCCGTGGACCGGCTGCCGAGACTCGCGACGTGTGGGAGGAAGGTCAGGCGGCCAGCGCGAGCATGGCCCGGCCGGAGTAGCGCTGGGGCGCGGTCGCGGGGGTGAAGGAGGCGAGGTGGCGGCGGTGCAGTTCCTCGGCCACCCGCAGGGTGAGCGCGCCGAGGTCGGTGCCCAGCGCCCCGGCCAGCGCGGCGATCATCTCGCTCGAAGGTTCCTTGCGGCCACGCTCCACCTCGGAGAGGTACTGCGGCGAAATGCCCGCCCGCCCAGCGGTTTCGGTGAGCTTCTCGCCCAGGTCCAAACGCCGGGACCGCAGCTGCTCACCCAGCGCCTCGCGCCACAGCGGCTCGCGCGCGGCGGCCGGAGATCCGGCCCGCGCACGTTCGGGGACCCGTCCCGCGGGCATGACGCCGCGTCGCTCCCCCCGCCCCGTCTCGTCGAGGCCACCGGGGATAGCTGTCAAACGCGGATGCTCGGCCATACCCTGAGCGTAAGTTCCTCCGGCTCGACTCCGCGCGCCGATCTGCTGAGAGCGAACTCGCGGAGGTTGTCGAAGCCAGGCCGCGACGGAGTTCGAGCTGGGCCACCGATAACACAGCGGCTCCAGACCGACGACCTTCGTCGCGGGCCGGAGCCGTGTTGTTTCCAACGGGGGTTTGGGGGCTGGGCCCCCAAACTGCCCCTTGGGTTTCAGGGGCGAAGCCCCTGTGGTGCTACCGAGTGTCGGCTAGACGCGGCCGATGGCGGCGGCCATCACGCGCACGGCGGAGACCAGCCCGTCGATCAGCTCGCCCTGGCGGAAGGAGCTGGTGGCGGCGGTGGCGCCGAGCTGGCAGACGCGGTCATTGGCGCGTTCGGCGACGTCGCGGCCGGAGCGGACCTCGACGGAGCTGGTGTTCGGGTCCACCGCGATGAGCACCGAGCGGGCGGCCTCGGGGGTGGAGGGGAACAGGGCGTCGACGCCGGCGGACGAGTCCTCGCCCAGGTCACCGATGTAGACGTTGAAGCGCACCTTGGTGGCGCGGGTCGCGTCGGTGAGAGCGTTGTCCATGAGCAGCCGCTCGCGGTCGGTGAACGGCGCGTCATTGAAGATGTCGCCGGCCTCGTGCACACCGGAGACCCGGCCGCTGACGGTGACGGCCCAGCCGTGGGGTAGGTCGGCCTCGTTCACCGCGGGCCAATTAGAACTTGCCACTTGCCCGGCCTCCGATCAGCTCCGCGTGGGCGGATTCGATAGCCGCATGGTCACCATGCGAATCAGCAGTGTCGTGGTGGCCGGCACCGGTCACCTCGTCGGTCGCGCTCCACAGCACGGGCGGCTGGGTCCACTTGTCACCGAGTTCGTAGTGTGCCGGCTTCTTGCCCGGCAGCGGCTTGCCGAGGAACGACAATCCGGCGATCACCAGATAGATCGCGACCGGGATGCCGACGTAGATCAGCACTGTCTGGAGAATGCTCACGGGCCCAACGGTAGTCGATGGTCATGTGACTACTACGACCGGTAAGGGGTAGTGCGACCGTGTCGTAACAATCGCCTTTCAGACCAGCCAGGCCGTCGAGTTTGCCGGAAGTTTCCTCGCGGTAATCGGCGCGCTGGTCAGGACGATGTCCCCGGCGGGCAACAGAATCGGCGCGTCGGTGGCGTTCAGCACACACAGCAATCCGCCCTCGCGCCGGAAGGCCAGGCAGCCCGGCGGACTCCCGTACCACTCCAGCCCGCCCGCGAATTCCGGCCGGACGGCCCGGGTCTCGATCGCCATCCGATACAGCGACAGCATGGAGTCCAACCGCTCCAATTGGGTCTCCACGCTCACCGCCGCCCACTGCGGCGGCATGGGCAGCCACGGCGCGCCCGTGGTGAACCCGAACGGCGGGCGCTCCCCTTCCCACGGCAACGGCACCCGGCAGCCGTCCCGGCCGCGTTCGGTGTGGCCGGAGCGTTCCCAGGTCGGATCCTGCAACGCCTCCTCCGGCAGGTCGTCCACATTGGACAGCCCCAATTCGGCCCCGTTGTAGACGAATACGGCTCCCGGCAGCGCCAGTTCCAGCATGATCATGGCCCGCGCCCGCGCCTGCCCGGCGGGACCGTCGCCGTAGCGGGTGACCTCGCGCTCGATGTCGTGATTGGACAGCGTCCAGGTGGGCGAGGCGCCGACCCCGGCCACCGCGTGCAGCGAATTCTCGACGGCGGCCCGAATCCGGTCCGGGTCGAACGGAGTCTGCGCCAGCCGGAAATTGAAGGCCATGTGCAGCTCGTCCGGCCGGACGTACTCCCCGAAGCGGACATTGTCGTTGACCCACACCTCGCCGATGGACACCGCGTGCGGATACTCGTCCATCACCTTGCGGATGCGCCGATGGATCTCGTGCGCGCCGGGGTTGTTGAAGCGCGGATCGTCATCGTCGAGATGCAGCATCCGGGTGGGCAGGCGTTCCATATCGGGCAGGCCCGGCGGCTTGGCCATGCCGTGCGCGACATCGAGTCGGAAACCATCCACGCCACGATCCAGCCAAAATCGCAGAGTTTGTTCGAAATCGGCTGTGACTTCGGTGTTTTCCCAGTTCAGATCGGGTTGCTCGGCCGCGAAGAGGTGCAGGTACCACTGCCCGGGTCTACCGTCCGGTTCGATCACCCGGGTCCAGGCCGGACCGCCGAAGATACTGGGCCAATTGTTCGGCGGCACAGCGCCGTCCGGCCCGCGCCCGTCGCGGAAGTGATACCGGGCCCGCTCCGGACTGCCCGGCCCCGCCGCCAGCGCCGCCCGGAACCAGGGATGCTGATCGCTGGTGTGATTGGGCACCAGGTCCATGGTCACCCGCATCCCCCGGTCGTGCGCCTCGACGATGATCTCGTCCAGCGCCGCGATCCCGCCGAAGAGCGGGTCGATATCGCGCGGATCGGATACGTCGTAGCCGCCGTCGGCCATGGGCGAGCGCATCACCGGGCAGATCCACAGCGCATCCACCCCGAGTAATTCGAGATAGCCGAGCTTGTCCCGTAATCCACCCAGATCACCGACCCCGTCACCGTCGGAGTCCGCGAAGGAACGGGGATACACCTGGTAGAACACGGCCGATCGCCACCACGGCGCCTGCGCGGCCCCGTCCCCGGCCGCGGCGGAAATCTCTGTCACAGCCGTAATGGTGCCAAAGCACACCGACTTTCGGGTGCCCGTCGTGCGGACTTGTCCAGTTTCAGCAAATGATCAGCGGAGGGGTGCAGCCCGCCGGAAACGCTGTGGGGCGCTGCGCCTTCTGTGGAACGAATTCAGAAAGGCGAGTTCATGAGCGAATTAGCGGCCATCTCGAAGTAGTCGAGCAGCTGCTTCCGGTGCTCATTGTCGAGCACCTCCGGCTCGATCTCCGACACCGCGATGTACATGGCCCGCAGCCACGCGTCGCGCTCGATCGGGCCCACCTTGAAGGGCATGTGCCGCATCCGCAGTCGCGGGTGGCCGCGCTCGTCGGAGTAGGTCCGCGGCCCGCCCCAGTACTGCTCGAGAAACATCCGCAAGCGCCGCTCGGCCGGGCCGAGATCCTCCTCCGGATACAGCGGCCGCAACACCTCGTCGTTGGCCACCTCGCGGTAGAAGGCCGCGATGATCCGATGGAAGGTCTGTTCACCACCCACGGCCTCGTAGAAGGAAGTTGCAGTCTGCTCGCCGGAAGTCACGCACCCATTCTGCCCACTCCCGCGATTTCCGGCCGGGCCGCACCCGCGACCGGGTCGGACGGCGCCCGTTTGTACACCGTTCGCCGCAGCAACGCGAGTTGCTCGACAGCCGCCACGCCCGGGTGCAGGATTGTCACGTCCCGTTCATCCGAATGTGCCCGACAATGTGTGAAATCACCGTGCAATGTGCGCCAACTCATGGTCAACTGGGTGGCAGTCTGCCGAGATACCACACAATCGGACTTATACGAAACCGGGGTATGGCCCATGAAGCAGCGGCACGGCGCTCATCAAGCGCGGACGCATCGACAACTCCAGCCCGCCGACGTCCACAATCGTGGGTCGGGGGCTACTCCGCTGCACTTGCTGTCCGAACATTCTCATTCCGAGCATCACCCGGGCGCTCATCCCGAGCCTGCCCATCCGGGCGACCATCGCGAGTATTCGCATCATCCGCCCACCGCAGCACCCGTTCCCGCCTGGGCCAAACGCCGCGTGCTGCTTCTCAACGCCACATACGAGCCGCTCACCGCGCTGTCCGCGCGCCGCGCCATCGTGTTGCTGATCTGCGACAAGGCCGACACCGTGCACGACAACCCGGAGGGTCCGGTCGTGCATTCCGCCGGAACCTCGGTGGCACTCCCCTCGGTCATCCGACTACGCAACTACGTGCGCGTCCCCTACCGGGCACGGGTACCGATGACCCGCGCCGCCCTCATGCACCGCGATCGCTATCGCTGCGCCTACTGCGGCGGCAAGGCCGAGACCATCGACCACGTGATCCCGCGCAGCCGCGGCGGCGCGCATTCGTGGGAGAACTGCGTCGCCTCGTGCGCGCCGTGCAATCACCGCAAGGCCGACAAACTGCTGAGCGAACTGGGCTGGATCCTGCACCACCCGATGGTCGCCCCGAAGGGTCCGCACTGGCGTTTGCTGTCGGCCAGCTCCGAGCTGGACCCGACCTGGCTGCAGTACCTCGGCGAGGGCGCGGCCTGACCGGCAGACGCGGCGTCACTCACCCGTAGGCAGACCGGCTTCGGCGGCCAGGACGCCGAGCACGCGGAGAAATGCCGTGCGCTCCTCGGCCCTCAGACCGGCGGTGAGTTCCCCGTCCAGTTCCCTGGCGGCCCGCTCGCAGGCCGCCAGCAGTTCGTCTCCGTGATCGGTGAGCGTGAGCACCTGCCTGCGCCGATCCTCGGGATCGCGAACCCGCGCGATCGCGCCCAGTCGTTCCAGGTGATCGGCCAGCGCCACCACCAGGCTGGGCGCGACCCCGAGCCGTTTCGCCAATTCCTGCTGCGACGCGGCCTCACCGTGGCTCAGCGCGGTCATCAGGCCCGCGTGCTTGGGCTTCAGATCCAGGTCGGCGATGCGCGCGGCGAAGCGATCCGCCACCACCGAACCCACCGTCCCGAGCCGGAACGCGACCGTCGCCGGGAGTTCGGTCGGCTTCTTGACTTCATTCACGAGTCAGATGATACTTCCCTCGAACCATTCAGAGTCTGAATGATTTAGGGAGAGAAGGATATGGACCTCTACACCGGCATCGCCATCGCCAACGCGGCCGTCGCGCTGATCTCGGGAATTTCGAGCACCGTCGGCATGGCCCGGCCCGCACTGGCGATACCCGGTGGTGGCCAGATCAACTCCGGCACAACATTTTTCGCCTACGCGTACGGCGCTCGCGCGGTGCCGCTGAGCGTCGTGATGCTGGCCTTGCTGGCCATGGGCACACACGGCGGACTGGTGCCGATCCTGATCGTGGCCGGGCTGGCGCAGATCGGCGACGGCATCATCGGTGCGACACGGCGCAATTGGCCGATGGCGGCCACCTGCGCGGCGCTCGCGGCGGTGCACCTGCTGTCCGCCCACTGGCTGACGCTGCACTGAGATGCCCTGCGCCGCAGAGGATTGCGGAGTCAGCCGCGGATCAGCTGTATTCGCTGATGAGCATGCCCCAGGTACCGGGCTCGAGCGCCTCGAAGACGTGGGGCATATCGCCGGGGTAGCAGATGTAGTCGCCGGGTGCGAGTTCGACCGGAGCCCCGGCGGGGCCGACCTTCGCGCGACCGACGGCCAGCACGACGTGTTCGACGACGCCGCGGCTGTGCGGATCGGACTCCCGGGGGTGACCGGGTTCCGCGGTGAGGCGGTAGATATCCCGGCGCACCGCGGGCGGGGAGGCCGCGAGCAAGGCGATCCGGTACTCGGATTGCCCCGAGGCGAGGGCGGGCGCCTCACCGGCCCGAATCACCTGGACCTGCGGGCTCGGCGGATCCAGCAGCCGGGAGAACTGGATGTCCAAGGCGATACAGAGCGCCCACAGGGTCTCGATGCTCGGATTCCCCGAGCCGGATTCCAGTTGAGACAGCGTCGACTTCGCGATCCCCGCGCGCCGGGCGACCTCGGTCAGCGAGAGCCCGGACCGGGCTCGCTCTCGGCGCAGCGCGCCCGCGATCGCTTCCTGCGGAGACGAGGGCTCCTGCGGCGCGGACGCCGTCGACGGCTGCGCGGCGGAAACAGGCTCTGAGCGGTCGGGCTGCTGGGTCATGATGGCGTTCACAGTACCGGCATGACGGCACGCCCCTTTGACGAACCCGGCCGGATGTGTTCATTATAGGAAACATGCGTTCGGCATGGCGAACACTCGATCGGGGTGTGCTCACAGGTATCGCGGCGATCTGCCTGGCAGTCGCCATGATCGGCGTATCTTACGGCGCGACCGCCGTGACCTCCGGATTCCCCGTCTGGCTGCCCATGCTCATGAGCGTCGCCGTGGTGGCGGGCGGCTCGGAATTCGTCTTCATCGGCATTCTCACCGCCGGCGGCGGCCTGGTCGCCGCCGTACTGGCCGGTCTGCTCGTCAATGCCCGGCACGTACCTTACGGCCTGTCCGTCCCCGACGTGATCGGCACCGGCTGGCGTCGGCTGCTCGGCACCCACGTCATGAACGACGAATCGGTGGCCATGGCCCTGGCCCAGCCGGACCGCGATCGGCGGCGGGCCGCCTACTGGCTGTGCGGACTCGCGGTGTTCGCCGCCTGGCCGATCGGCGCGGCCGTCGGCGCGATCCTGGGCGCGGTGGTGCCGGATCCCAACGTGTTCGGCTTGGACGCGGTGTTCCCGGCCGTGCTGTTCTCGCTCGTCATCCCGGCCCTGCGCGAACCCCTCACCCGCACCGCCGCGCTGGCGGGAGCCGCGGTGGCGGCGATCACCACCCCGTTCCTGGGCGCGGGACTGCCAGTACTGCTGGCACTCACGGCGGTGCTGCTCGTCGTGCGGCGCGCAGGGAATGTGGACGCCGTCGCGATCGACGACTCCGCCGGGATCGACAACCCAGTCAACGCAATCGACAGTCGGACCGCCTCGACCGACAGCCGCGCCCCGGAGACCGGACGCCGCTGCGACAACACCGACGGCCCGGGCTCGGATGAGGCAGGCACGGGCCGCGATCTTCCGATGGAAGCCGTCGGCGTCGGCACCGTCGTGACGACAGCCGGAACCGACTGATGCGGGCCGCATTTCGGCGTCCGACCGTCCGGAAGGCGCGCCGATGACCAAGGCGCTGCTCATGGGTGCGATGGCATTGGCCGTGGGCACCTTCGCATTCCGCTTCGCCGGACCGTTGTTGCGCAGCCGGATCAAGATCTCACCGCGCACCATCCGGCTGCTGGAGATCGCCTCGGTCGTGCTGCTCACCGCCCTCGCCGTGACCACACTGATGCCCACGCACAGCGGGCAATTCGGGTGGGCGCTGCCCGCGGGCGTGCTCGTGGCGGCCGGACTGGCCTGGAAGCGCGCACCGCTACTGGTGGTGATCCTCTCCGCGGCGGTCGTCACGGCCGGACTGCGCATGCTCGGCGTGCACTGACGCCGGGCGATTCCACGCCTCCACTTCGCGAGAGTCTCAGCCGCGCAGCAGATCCGCGAGCCGGGTCCAGGAATCCTCGGCGACCTCGGGGCGGTACCAGTCGCGGCCAGGGAAGAGGAAGCCGTGCGGGGCGGCGTCGTAGACCACGATCTCGTGCTGGATGTTGTTGGCGCTCAGGGCCGATTCGAGCTCCTCGCGGGCCTCGGCGTCGATGAGCGGATCCTCGCCGCCGAAGAACAGGGTGACGCGGCCGGTGATGCCCGGGGTCGCCTCGACGGTGGGCTCGGGGGTAGACAGCGGGATGTCGGTGTTGGTGAGCCAGCCCGGGTAGAAGGCGACGGTGACGGCCAGCGGGAGCTGGGTCGCGGCGTAGTAGGCGACGTGGCCGCCCGCACTGAAACCGACCATGTTCAGCGAAACCGCGCCGCGGCGGCGCAATTCGTCGAGGGCGGCGGAGATGTCGTCGACCACCTCGGGGCGCGTGAGAGTGCGCAGGAGTTCGAGGCCCCGGTCGCGGTCGACGTGCAGTTCGAGTTCGGCGCGCGGGGCGACACGGTGGAACAGATCGGGCATGACGGCGACGACGCCGAGGGAGGCCAGGCGGTCGGCAGCAGCCCGAGCGGTCGCGTGCAACCCGTAGATCTCGTGTCCCACAACGACTCCGGGGTAATCACCCGGCTCCGCGGGGCGCGCCACATAGGCGCTCATTACGGAATCGCCGACCTTCAGGTCGACCCACTCGGTCACGATCGCGACATCGGTCATGCCGCAAAGGTAATCGGGACCGGGCGAGGCGACAATCGTCGCCCTCAACCACCCGTCACGGGCGTGAAGGCCGGGGCCAGCAGCGCGATGCCCAGCGCCACGCCCGCGAGAATGCTCCTCAGGATCGTCATGGTGATCGCCCTCCCCGACGGCTGCGTTCGACTTGAACCGAACGTAAACCCGATCGAAAGGCATGACGAGCCAGGACATTCGGTGCCCCGCACGCTGGGGGCGGGCTCAGTGCGGGAGCAACGGCAGGGCGGGACCGCGGCGGCGGGCGACCGAACCGTAGCGGGCGTCCAGGCGCAGCCAGGTGCGGGCCGCGCGCACCCGCACGATCTCGTCGACCGAGATCCGGCGGGAATCGGTCTTCTCGCCGCCGTGCGGAATGAAATCCATGGCGGCGAGGGCGAAGACGACGCGCATGGGCACCTCGACCTGCTCGCCGCCGCCGGAGACGGTGAGCACCGTCTGATCCAGCAGCGCGGCGGGCGGGCCGTGCTGACTGCCGTGTTCCTGCGCCAATTCGGCTCCGCGCTCGGCCAATTCGACGAGCAGGCGCGCGGGCACATCGTCGATGTGGACGAACCCGGCCTCCGGCGGCAGGGCCGTGCGCCAGGCGGAATCCATGGCGTAGCCGAGCCCGAAGGCCCGGCTCGCGTCCGGTCCGTGCAGGCCACCGAGGATCGTGTCCCCGCCGACCGTCACGTCGTCCATCCCGAGTTCGGCCACCACGGTCCGCACCGCCAGCGCCTCGAATCCGGTGGCGGCCCAGGCGGAGACGTAGCGGTCCCCGCGCCGGCGCAGCCGGATGACCGCCGCCGGGTCCAGGCGCAGCGCGTGCGATATGAAGGTGGCCAGGTTCTCGCGTTCCGCGGGATCCGGAACGTGCAGGCTCAGCTGTCCCGACAACTGTCGTTCTCGGTCAGTCCGCCAGCCACAGCGCCAGGTAGTCGCGTTCCTCGGTGGTGAGGCGGCGTAGGCGCTGGGTGTCGATGTCGAAGGCGGCGAGCTGGGTGGAGGCGATCACCGCCGGCGGGGAATCCGGGGCCGCGCCGGCCGCGCGCACCTCGTAGCCGACGGTGAAGTCCACGGCGCGCAGCCGGGCGATCCACATGGAGACATCCAGCGGCGAATCCTCGTGCCGGAGCTGACCCTTGTACTGCACCCGCAGATCGGCCAGCACGCAGCCGGAGCGCAGCTTGACGGTCGGTCGCTCATCGAGGAACAGCCACGGAATGCGCGCCTCCTCCAGCAGGGTGACCATGCGGGCATGGTTGATGTGCTGGAAGGCGTCCATATCCGACCAGCGCACCTCGACCTTGGTGTGGAACCGCTTGGGTCCCTCCTGGGGGAGCGACTCCCCCAGGTTCACAGCGGTCTTGGCGTGGCCGTTCAGCGAACCGACACTCGTCAACGCGGTACCTCCGATTGCGCACCCACCCCGCTCACCATGCTGCGCACCTGCCGCGCCGCAACCGACAGCGTGGCCAGGTCGTGGGATCCGGATTCGAACAGTTCCGACAGGGCACTGCGTGCGCGGCCCAGCCGGGACTGGTTTTTCGACTCCCAGTATGCAATTTTCTCCTCGGCTGTCTCCTCCGGGTCACCCGCGGAGAGCACATCGAGGGTCAGCGAGCGCAGCGAACCGTACATGTCGTCGCGCAGCGCGAGGCGGGCCAGCGCGTGCCAGCGGTCGCCGCGTTCCAGGTGGCTGACCGCCTGCAACAGCCAATCGATCTTGAGGTGGTCGTTGAGCGCGTAGTACAGCGCGCCTACCTCCTCACCGCCGCGATCGGTGATGTCCGCGATGTCCAGCACATCCAGCAGCGGGAACAGGTTGAGCAGACCGAACACCTCGGTGGCCAGCTCCGAGGGCACGCCCTTGTCGGCGATCGCCTGGGACTGTTCGTTGAGGCTGTCGATGTGATGGCCGCGCAGCCAGCCGGGGACCTTGGGCGCGAGGGTGCGCACGCCCTGCGCGTAGCGGTGGATCTCCGCACCCACGGCGACCGGCTGCGGGCGGTTGTTGAGCAGCCAGCGCGAGGCGCGGTCCAGGGTGCGCTTGGTCTCGAGTTCCAGCGCGTCCTTCATGCCGGTGGGGACATCGGCGGTGCGGATGCGGTTCCACACCGCGTGCAGGTCGAAGATCTGCGTCGCCGCGGTGAAGGCGCGCACCGAGTCCGACGCCGACGCCCCGATCTCCTCGCCGAGCCGGAAGGCGTAGGTGATGCCGCCCAGGTCCACCACCTCGTTCACCAGCATGGTGGAGGTGATCTCACGGCGCAGGCGATGCCGCTTGATGGCCGAGGCGAAGCGGGTGCGCAGCGCGGTCGGGAAGTACTGCGGCAGCCGGGCCGAGAAGTACACGCTGTCGGGCAGATCGCTGGCGAGCAGATCGGCCTTGAGCGAAAGCTTCACGTGCGCCATGAGATTCGACAACTCGGGCGAGGTCAGGCCGGTGCCCTGCTCCAGGCGATGCTTCATCTCGATGTCGCTGGGCAGCGCCTCGAGTTCGCGGTCCAGGCCGCGGCGTTCCTCCAGATCCTCGATGACGCGCTGGTGCACGTTCAGCATGCGCGGCGCCTCGGCCCGCGACATGCCCATGAGGATGTTCTGGGAGACGTTGTCCTGCAACACGAGTGCGGAGACCTCGTCGGTCATCGAGGCCAGCAGCGGATTGCGGTCGGCCTCGGGCAGCTCGCCCGCCGAGACCACGCCGTCGAGCAGGACCTTGATGTTGACCTCGTGGTCGGAGCAGTCCACACCCGCGGAGTTGTCGAGGGCGTCGGTGTTCATCTTGCCGCCGTACCGGCAGAACTCGATGCGGCCCAGCGCGGTGACGCCCAGGTTGCCGCCCTCGCCGATCACCTTCAGCCGCAACTCGTTCGCGTTCACGCGGACCACGTCGTTGGACTTGTCACCCACGTCAGCATTGGTCTCGCTCGACGCCTTGATATAGGTGCCGATGCCGCCGTTCCACAGCAACTGCACCGGCGACTTCAGGATCGCCCGGATCATCTCCGGCGGCGACAGCGCGGTGATACCGGCGTCCAAGCCCAGTACCTCGCGCACCTGGTCGCTGATCGGGATCGACTTCACCGTGCGGTCGAACACGCCGCCGCCCTCGCTGATCAGCGAACGGTCGTAGTCGGCCCACGACGAACGCGGCAAGGCGAACATGCGCTCACGCTCGGTGAACGAGGTCGCCGCATCCGGATTCGGATCCAGGAAGATGTGACGGTGGTCGAACGCCGCCACCAGGCGGATGTGGCGCGAGAGCAGCATGCCGTTGCCGAACACGTCACCGGACATGTCACCGACACCGACCACCGTGAAGTCCTGTGACTGGGTGTCGATATCCATCTCGGCGAAATGCCGCTTCACCGACTCCCACGCACCCTTGGCGGTGATGCCCATCGCCTTGTGGTCGTAGCCCACCGAACCGCCCGAGGCGAACGCGTCCCCGAGCCAGAAACCGTACTGCTGGGCAACATCATTGGCGATATCGGAGAAGGTCGCGGTGCCCTTGTCGGCGGCCACCACCAGATAGGTGTCGTCACCGTCGCGGCGCAGCACCCGCGCCGGCGGCAGCACATCGCCGGTGGCGCGATCCACATTGTCGGTGATGTCGAGCAATCCGGAGATGAAGGTGCGGTAGCAGGCGATGCCCTCGTTCAGCAGCGCCTGACGGTCGGCGACCGGGTCGGCGGTCGCGGTCGGGGGGTTCTTCACCACGAAACCGCCCTTGGCGCCGACCGGCACGATGACCGCGTTCTTCACCGCCTGCGCCTTGACCAGGCCCAGGATCTCGGTGCGGAAGTCCTCGAGACGGTCCGACCAGCGCAGGCCGCCACGCGCGACCGGGCCGAAGCGCAGGTGCACGCCCTCCACCCGCGGGGCGTACACCCAGATCTCGAATTGCGGCCTGGGCTTGGGCAATTCGGCGATCTCCTGCGGTTCCACCTTGAACGACAGGTAGTCCCGGGTCTTGCCCTCGGCGTCGGTGACGTAGTAGTTGGTGCGCAGGGTGGCCTTGATCAGCCCGAGGATGGCGCGCAGGATGCGGTCGGCGTCCAGGCTCACCACCTCGTCGATGCGATGGCGGACCGCGGCTTCCAGCTCGGCGGCGTGGTCGGGATTGGCCGAGTCCGGATCGAAGCGGGCGGCGAACAGGTCGACGAACATGCCGGCCGCTTCGGGATAGGTCAGCAGCACGCGGGTGATGGCGGCCTGGCTGTAGGGGAAACCGGCCTGCTGCAGGTACTTCGAGTAGGCGCGCAGGATGGAGACGGTGCGCCAGCCCAGCCCCGCGCCCAGCACCAGTTCGTTGAGGCCGTCGGCCTCGGCGCGGCCGTACCAGAGCGCCTCGAAGGCGTCGGTGAAGCGTTCCCGCAGTCTGCGCACCTGCTCGTCGAGGACGTTCAGGCGACCCGCGGACTCCACCAGCTCGGCGTCCATATCGCGGTCCACCGCGCTGCGCAGCAATTCGGGGCGAGCCAGCAGACCGAAGTCGTAGACCCACTGCTCGGGGCCGGGATCCAGCTCGACCTGGTGCGGGCGCTCGTCGATCACCTCGACGCCGAGGCTCTGCAGCAGCGGCAGCACCTGGCTGAGCGAGATGCCGCTGCCGCCGATGTAGAGGGTGAAACGCCAAGCGCCCGGCGCGGAGTCGGCCTCGCGGTACAGGTACTGGTCGATGCCGCCATCGGCCAGACCCTGCAGCCGCAGAATGTCGGCGACGGCGCGGGTGGGCTCGAAGTCCTCCTTGTAGCTCTCCGGGAGGGCTTCGGTATAGCGCTGCACCACCACCGGATCCAGGACCGCGGAGGTGGCGACCTCGTCGCGCAGGTGGTCTTCCCAGGTGCGGCTGGTCTCAGCGAGCAGATGCTGGATGCGCAGGCGGTTGGCCTCGGAGGTGTCGGCGGCGATGCCCTGGTCGGGCAGGCGCACCGTGAAATACACGCTGGCGAGGTCGCTTTCGGACACGCGCGCCGAGTAGTCGATGGACGCGCCGCCCAGTTCGCGCATCAAGGTGTCCTGCATCTCCAGGCGCACGCGGGTGGTGTAGCGATCGCGCGGCAGGTACACCATGCAGGCCACGAAGCGGCCGTAACCGTCCATGCGCATGAACAGCCGGACCTGACGGCGCATGCCGACGTTCAGGACGGCGCTGGCGGTGCGGCGCAGGGCGTCGGCATCGGAGGAGAACAGCTCGGTGCGGGGGAAGGACTGGATGACCTCGAGCATCTCCTGGCCGGAGAAGGAGTCCAGGTCGAAGCCGCTGGCCTCGATGAGGGTGCGCACCCGGCGTTGGATGACGGGGATGTCGAGGACGTTCTCGTGCAGGGCGGTGACGGTGAAGACGCCGATGAACAGGTGCTCGCCGGTGACCGCACCGGATTCGTCCATCTCGGCGACGCCGACGAAGTAGGGGTAGACCGCGCGGTGCACGGTGGCGGGGACCAGGCCCTGGGTGAGCATGAGCAGCGGCTGGTCGCCGCTGTTGTCGGGGACGCGGAAGTCGGTGCCGACATTGGGGCGCAGCACGCCGAGGCTGGTCTCGGGCACGATGATGGACTTCGCCTGGCCGTCCACGGTGCTGCGCTCGTAGCGGGCGTAGCCGAGCACGGTGAAGTGGCCGTCGGCCAGCCAGCGCAGCAGGTCGGCGCAATCGGTGAGATCCGTTGCGGGGAAGGCGGATCTACCGGCCGCCGCGGCCGCGTCGAGCTCACCGGCGACGCGTTCCTGGGCCTCGCGCATGGCCTCGGTGTCCTCGATGACGCGGCGGACGTCGGTGAGCACATCGGGCAGCGCGGACTCGATCCGCTCGAGCTGGGCGCGGCTGGTGGCGGGGTGCAGCTGCACGTGCATCCAGGACTCGCGCAGGCCGGTGGAGCCGTTGCCGTCGACCTCGTGCGGCACCGCGGTCTCGAGGCGACCGGTGGCGTCGCGGGTCACCTCGAAGATGGGGTGCACGATCTCGCTGACGCTGACTCCCATGCGGCTCAGCGACGAGGTGACCGACTCCACGAGCAGGGGCATGTCGTCGGTGACCATCTGGATGGCGACGCCGAGCGCCGCCTCGTCATCCGCCTGATACACACGGACATTCGCGGTGCCGGGGGTGCGCTGGACGGCCAGATCGACGTGGCAGCGGAAGATGTGGGTGGAGGTCGTCGGGATGGCGCAGTCCGCGTCCCCGGCGTCCACGTGTCGGAAATATGCCTCCTCCAGGGACACCAGGTTGCCGCGCAGGGACGCGGGCAAACTCGCAGCCCAGGCTGCGCTGGACAGTTCGGACGAGACCGTCATTTCGCCAACTCCTCGGATTCGGTTCCGTAACAAAGTGACGCCGTTGCGAGAGTAGCTGGGCGCAAGATCTGCCGGGCTGAATTCCTCTCAATGCCGCGCCGCGTCTCACAATACGGACGAACCAGATGGTTCGCGGCCCTCGACCCCTACCCGAAATCTCCAGGTCGCCCACGACAAACCTTGCACTGAAACACAATTCACGCAAACGTGCGAATGCGAAACCACCTAGTTCGCTATCCGATAGCCGTTAACCAGCAAGATCATCCTCGGCCACTCGGCAAACCCCCAAACATCCAGCAAACGATCGCTAGACCAACACAACGGTGACGAACAGATCACCTCGACCGCCCCGAAAAACACCCAACGGTCCGATTTCCGGCACCACTCCAATCCATATCGACGCCGACATACGACCCCGGGCGGGTCTCGCAGCAACCGCCCGGATCAAACTACTCCCCTTGCCGCACAGCATCTTTCGTACGCTGTCAGGGCCATCCCAACATGTGATTCAAAATGCTCGGGGTCAGGTAGCCCGAGGGGAAGACTTCCCCGGTAGATGCGCGGCGAACAGGATTGCCTGCCGGGGTTCGTACCGGAAGTGTGGTCGTTTCACCTGCCCTACCGGACTTGGGCTGACGCCAGGTTGAGAGCCGTCCCCTCACATCCCGGCACACGAACTGCACGGATCACCACACCCGCCGCGTCGCCACGACAGGCCCCAAATCCCCGACACGCCGTGTCCTTTTCATCGAGTGGTACATCCTGGAGGGTTCTTGTCTGGTTCGTCCGGAAAAACGTGCCACTCGATGAAGGGGTGGGCGTCTTTTGCCTTTGAGCTCTTGGCTTTTCGCCCGGTCGGTCCCACCCATGCGGGTGGGACCGACCGGCGGGACGAGGTTATCCGCGGGTGAGCTTGCGGTGGGTGACGCGGTGGGGGCGGGCGGCTTCCGGGCCGAGACGCTCGATCTTGTTGGCCTCGTAGGCCTCGAAGTTGCCCTCGAACCAGAACCAGGAGGCCGGGTTGTCCTCGGTGCCCTCCCACGCCAGGATGTGGGTGCAGGTGCGGTCGAGGAACCAGCGGTCGTGGGAGATGACCACCGAGCAGCCGGCGAAGTTCTCCAGGGCGTTCTCGAGCGAGCTCAGGGTTTCGACGTCGAGGTCGTTGGTGGGCTCGTCGAGCAGGATCAGGTTGCCGCCCTGCTTGAGGGTCAGCGCCAGGTTCAGGCGGTTGCGCTCACCACCGGAGAGCACGCCCGCCGGCTTCTGCTGATCCGGGCCCTTGAAACCGAACGCCGAAACGTAAGCGCGGGAAGGCATTTCCACCTGGCCGACCTGGATGTGGTCCAGCCCGTCGGAAACCACCTGCCACACCGTCTTGTTCGGGTCGATGCCGCCGCGGTTCTGGTCGACGTAGCTCAGCTTGACCGTGTCACCGACGCGCACCGAGCCGCTGTCGGCCTGCTCGAGTCCGACGATGGTCTTGAACAGCGTCGACTTACCGACACCGTTCGGGCCGATGACGCCGACGATGCCGTTGCGCGGCAGGGTGAACGACAGATCCTTGATGAGCTGCCGGTCGCCGAAGCCCTTGTCCAGGTGCTCGACCTCGACGACCACATTGCCCAGGCGCGGACCGGCCGGGATCTGGATCTCCTCGAAGTCCAACTTGCGCATCTTCTCGGCCTCGGCGGCCATTTCCTCGTAGCGGCCCAGACGTGCCTTGTTCTTGGCCTGCCGCGCCTTCGCGCCGGAGCGGACCCAGGCCAGCTCCTCCTTGAGGCGCTTCTGCAGCTTCTGGTCCTTCTTGCCCTGCACCTCGAGGCGCTCGGCCTTCTTCTCCAGGTAGGTGGAGTAGTTGCCCTCGTAGGGGTAGGTGCGGCCGCGGTCGAGCTCGAGGATCCACTGCGCGACATTGTCGAGGAAGTACCGGTCGTGGGTGACGGCCAGCACGGCGCCCGGGTAGGAGGCCAGGAACTGCTCGAGCCACAGCACCGACTCGGCGTCGAGGTGGTTGGTGGGCTCGTCGAGCAGCAGCAGGTCGGGCTTGCTCAGCAGCAGCTTGCACAGCGCGACGCGGCGGCGCTCACCACCGGAGAGGTTGGTGACCGGCTCGTCCGGCGGCGGGCAGCGCAGCGCGTCCATGGCCTGCTCGAGCTGGGAGTCGATATCCCAGGCGTCGGCGTGGTCCAGGAACTCCTGGAGCTTGCCCATCTCCTCCATGAGCTCGTCGGAGTAGTCGGTCGCCATGAGTTCGGCGATCTCGTTGAAGCGGTCCAGCTTCACCTTGACCTCGCCGAGGCCCTCCTCGACATTGCCGCGCACGGTCTTCTCTTCGTTCAGCGGCGGCTCCTGCTGCAGGATGCCGACCGTCGCGCCCGGCGCGAGCCAGGCATCACCGTTGTTCGGCTGGTCCAGTCCCGCCATGATCTTCAGCACACTGGACTTACCCGCGCCGTTCGGGCCGACGACACCGATCTTGGCGCCGGGAAGGAAGTTCAAGGTCACATTGTCGAGCACGACCTTGTCGCCATGCGCCTTTCGCACCTTCACCATCTGGTAAATGAACTCAGCCATATGGGCAAGCCTAACTGTGTGTAGTAGCGGGTTCTCCGGCAGTGTCCGCATCCACGGACGGCCGTTCCACGGGGTCGGTCCGGTCAGGTCGACCGAAGGTTTTGCGCACCACCGGGGCGGTGCAACGACCCAGGTCGGGACCCAGTGCCAGGGCCCGCATCTCGAGGTCGGTGCGCTCCGCGCCGTCTCGGGTGGTGTACTCGTTCGAGCGCAACTGCCCGTACGCGATGATCGGATCACCTCGCTGAAGCGATGCTTCGACGCCGTCGATGATCCCCCGTCGCCAACAGCTTACGGTGAGATACAGCGTGCCACCGTCCACCCAATCTCCAGCGCCCTGATCGTAACGGCGAGCGGTGCTGGCCAGCCGGAAGCTCAGAAGCTGCTCCCCGTTCTGCAGGACCCGCCGTACCGGATGCGTCACGACCCGGCCGATCACCGCGGTATTCGCCTCGTACATTCCACTCCCCCTTGCCGATTCGAGCAACCGATTTCCGTCGCCTTCAAGCTTCGCCCGGGGGCAAGGCCATCGACAGACCCGAACCGGCGAGTGTGGACAACTCGCGGCCTGTGGACAACTACAGCGTCGCCAGGTCGGTATTCGCCCCGCACAACACGATTACCGGCCGCTCCCCCACCGCGGGCACGTACGCGCCGCTCTGGATCGCCGCCACCGCCGTCGCACCGGCCGGCTCCACCACGATGCGGAACTCGCGCCACAGGTACTCCCGCGCCATCACGATGGCGTCATCGCTGACCAGCACCGACCGCACCCCATAGCGCTGCGCCACCTCCATGGCGATATCGCCGATCCGGTTCGCGCCCAAGGAATCCGAGGCCACGCTGGACACCTCGACGTCCACCGGACGACCGGCCGCCAGCGCCTCGTGCAGCGTCGGCGCGCCGTGCGGCTCGACCCCGATCACGCGTCCCCGCAGCCCCAGCGCCACCGCGACCCCGGCGACCAGCCCGCCGCCGCCGACCGCGACCAGCACCGGCGGCCGCCCCCGCACCTGCTCCTCGATCTCGAGCCCGACCACCCCGGCCCCGGCCACGATCTCGGGCAGGTCGTAGGCGTGCAGCGGCATCGCGCCGCGCTCGGCCGCGAGCTGGGAGGCGTACTTGTGCGCCTCGGCGTAAGTCGTTCCGTGCCACAGCACCTCGGCGCCGTGCGACCACATGGCCGCCACCTTGGTGTGCGAGGCCGACTCGGGAACCACCACGGTGCACGACATTCCGCGCAGCGCGCTGGCCAGCGCCGCCGCGATACCGGCGTTGCCGGCCGAGGCCAGCACCACGCTGCTGCGTTCACCCCGCGCCTGCAGCAGCGCGTTGAGGCAGCCGCGCACCTTGAAGGTGCCGCCGTGCTGCAGGTGTTCGAGCTTGAGGGTCACCGGGACCGGGCCGCGCGGGCCCAGGATGTCGGTGTGGAAGACGGGTGTCTTGCGGGTGTGCCCGCGCAGCAGGCGGCGGGCCTGGCGCACGTCGGATCGGTAGAGCCGCTTGACTTTCCGGGTCGCCATGGCGACGTCGTTCACTTGCGTACCTCTCCGTCACGCCGGGCGAGCTCGGCGAACATGGCGTTGTACGCGGACAGGTCCGCGTCGTCGTCACGTTCGGCCTGACGGTCGATCCGGTTCGCCAGCCGGGTGTCGCTGCGCGACCACTGGATGAGCAGCGCGAGCATCACCACCACCAGCGGTACCTCACCGCTGGCCCACGCGAGGCTACCGCCGGTGTGCTGATCGGCGAGCAGATCGCTGTTCCAGCCGAGGCCGAGGCCGCGATAGAACCAACCGCCCATCACGGTGTCCATGCTCATCAACGCGATGCCGAAGAAGGCGTGGAAGGGCAGCGACCCGAACACCATGCCCAGCTTGGTGAGCGGCTCCACCGGCCGCGGCTTGGGATCGATACCGATCACCACCCAATAGAACAGGTAGCCGCTGACCAGGAAGTGCACATTCATGAACAGGTGCGCACCGTGTGTTCCCACGATCTTGTCGAAGATCCCGCCCAGGTACAGCGCGTAGAACCCGCCCACGAAGAACACCGCCGCGATCACGGGCTGGGTCATGAAGCGCGACACCGGATTGTGCACGGCAGCCAGGATCCATTCACGCGGCCCGGGCGGCGCGCCCCGGCCGGCCGGTTGAATCGCCCGCAGCGCCAACAACACCGGACCACCCAGCGCGAACAGAATCGGCGCGAGCATCGACAGCATCATGTGCTGGGCCATGTGCACACTGAACATGGCCGGGGCATACCGCCCGACACCGGTGCTGGTGGCGATGAACAGCGTCGCGCAGGCGGACATCCAAGCGATGGACCGTCCGACCGGCCAGGCGTCGCCGCGCTTGCGCAGCCGCAGCACACCCAGCAGGTAGACCACGGCCAGCACGATGGCGAGAGTTCCGTAGATCAGGTCGAAGCGCCAGCCGAACAGCAGCCGGGCGGCGGTGGGCGGACCGGCCAGGTTGTAGCCGATCTCGACCTCGGTCGGGGTGGGGACGGTGGTCAGCTCCGGCGGCGGGGTCCGGCCCAGACCGACCGCGAGGCCCACGGTGGCCGCGAACACCAGCGCCTCGACACCGGCGAAGCGGATGAGCGCGCCACGGTCCTGCGGATCCTTCTCCAGATCCGGGATCGCGCGCCGGCGCTGCATGAATCCGATGACGCCGAGAATGATCAACGCCACGGCCTTGGCCAGCACGAGTTTGCCGTAGGTGGTGTCGAACAGATCCGACAACGGCACCCGCACATAGGCGTTGATCACACCGCTGACAGCGATCACCGCGAACGAGACGGTCGCCACCTTCGAGAACCGGCGCACGGCCAGCGCGGTGTACTTGCCGTCCCGCAACGCGTAGGCGAGCACCGCACACAGACCGCCCACCCAGATGCACGCCGAGATCAGGTGCAAGATCAGGCTGTTGGTGGCCAGGTCGTGCGCACCGCCCGACGAGGAGTGACCGGTCAGCGCGACCGGCAGCAGCGACAGCACCGACAACCACAGCAACACCGGAGTCCAGCCCCACCGCAACGCGACCCGGCAGCCGATCGCCACCACCAGCACCATGAACACGGTGAACCGCCACGACCCGGCGACGTCGACCTTGTCCGCGGCGCGCCACACCTGCTCGGGCCGCAAAGAATCTTGAAGCGGTTGCCCGGTGGTGTCCGACAGCGTCAGCGGCACCAGCAAAGCCGCGGCACCCGCCCACACCAGCGCCGCGTTGCCGGCGCGTCGCAGCGCCCGATACCCGCCGACATCCAGCACCCCGTTGCCCTGCGGCGGCACGAAGAACGCCGCGAACAACAGCGACCCGACGGTCAGCGCCGCCGAGAAATCCGCGATCGCCCGCACCGCCGGCAACCCGTAGGTGGTCAGTGGCCCCGGATCCGGAATCCCCAGCAGTGTCAGCGCCTGCGCCGCCGACAGCGCCACGACCAGCGCCGCCACCAGCGCCGTCGCCGCACCACCGAGTGCCGTGATCGCCGCGAACCGCACCCCCGAACCCGACCCTCTGGCTGAAACATCCGATCCGGCGGCCGGGTCCTGCGCTGACGACATGCGCCCAGCGTAGTTCGAAGCACCCATCCGGACTCCCCCAGGGTTTCCGGTCCTCCGGTCCGCACACCCCGCCCGACGCGCCGAACAGTTGCTAACCGACGGTCCTTCCCTGATCTGGACGCTCGCTATACTTAACGCGCTGGACACCGAGATCGATTTGGGTCAAGGTGTTTGGTGCCCGCATCACCGCCGATGCCCGCACTGCCTCCGTAGCTCAGTTGGATAGAGCAAGGGCCTTCTAATCCCTAGGTCGCAGGTTCGATTCCTGCCGGGGGCGCATCGGGTGACTGACCAGCGAAAACGCTGGCAGTTACACCAATACCCATACCTCACAACGCTCAAACGCCAAGGGATTTACAAGATTAGACTCGTGGGATGGGGCAGGATCTCGACGCCATCCCCGAGCTTCTCGAGGACTTCATCACCGAACTACGGCGCGCCAACCGGTCAAAGGGCACCATCGACACGTACTCCCGCGATGTGGGCTACTTCGTCGACTTCCTCCGCGCTCAGTCCCCTCCGATCGAACCCGACGCCGAGGCCCTGACCCGCGAGAACATCGGCGCCTACATCATCGACACACTGAGCCGGACCAACCGCCGCACCGGCAAGCCGATCACCCCGGAGTACGCCCACCGCCCGTACCGCAGCCTCCAACAGTTCTGCGGTTATCTGGAATCCGAGGCCATCCTCGAGGTCAACCCGTTCGACAAGATGAGCCCACCCCACGTCCCGGAGAAGCCCATTCCTGTCCCGCCGATCGAAGACCTCCGCAAGCTACTCGCCGAGTGCGAGGGCACCGATTTCGAATCCCGCAGGGACACAGCGATTGTCCGACTCCTCGCCGATATCGGACCCCGCGTCGGCGAGATTGCCGCCCTGGACATCGACGCTCTGGACTTCCAAGAGAACACCGCCCTCGTGATCGGCAAGGGCGGTCGCCCGCGAGTCCTGCCGTTCGGCGACAAAACTCGCATCGCGCTCCGCCGATACCTCCGAACCCGAGCCCGACACCCTAAGGCCGCCAACGACAATCCCGCCCTCTGGCTCGGCAAGCGAGGCCAGATGACCAGCTGGGGCATCTACCGCATGCTCACACGCCGCGCCGAAGCCGCGGGCATCAAACATCTCCACCCTCACCAGCTCCGCCACTTCTTCGCCCACAACTGGCTCGCGAACGGCGGCCAGGAACAGGACTTGATGATGCTCGCCGGTTGGCGCTCCCGCCAGATGATCGGCCGCTACGCCCGCGCCACCGCCGAAACCCGCGCCCGCGACGCCCACCGCAAAGCCCGCCTCGGCGACAAGCTGTAGTCGAGATCACCTCTATCAGTAGTTCGATTACAGCTAGTCGGCGGCAATGCGGGACTTGCCGCGGTGGTAGTAGTCCTCGTCATCGTCCCAAGCTTCATCGTTCGCGGCGGTCACCGGTTCGTTCGCCGCGGCTGGAGGACGTGCGAGCACGCCCTCGACGGGCATTGAGGCGGACGGGATCGGGTCAAGACCGAAGTCCGCGTGAACAGCGTCGCGCGCTTCGTTCCGAGCCTTCCCAATCAATTCGATGACCGTGGCGACAAGTTGGTCCGGTGGAATGCGGTGACCGGCTTCACCGAGGTGCCATCGGTAAATAGTGCCGTCGGCGCTGACGTCGATCGACACCGAGTGGTCAGTTGAGGTCGCGTTGGCGATCCGGGTCCGCAACGCGATCTGGAAGAGTTCGGCCTCGTCGACCGAGAGTTGAGCTGCCCTGGCGAAGTGCAGATCACTGATCTCCTGCATGTGCGGCCCCCTGCCGGTCCGGGCGCTTCAAGATCGCGCGGTGGAGGGTTGAAGTCTGACCGCTGCTATATAGTTTGCGCAAGCACAGACCAGAACGGACATCCGAAACCTGGGTTCTGTTCGGAGATTTCGCGTTTGGGGGATGTATGAGTCTCAAGGCCGATCTGGATATCCTCGGCAAGCTCGCGACGACGCTGCACGGGTACGCCCAAGACGCTGCGGGGATCAAGGTCAAGGACGCGCCCGACCCGAAGGCAGACAACCTGCTCGAATCAGCCAAGGCCGCCGGCTCGATTACCACGGACGTGGTGTACGGCGCGCTGATCGAGACAGCCAAGCAACGCCTGGACGAGACCGCGACCGTCATGACCGGATGCGTCAAAGATTTCAAGAACATGGACGACACCAACTACGACTCCTTCGTGAATGTCTACAACACAGGCACCGGCGACTGGGCCGTAGGGCAAGGGCAATGACCACGACGCCCCTGGGATGGCTACGCACTGCCGACCCGTCGATCCTGGGAAAATACGCGAGCGAGTGGGATTCGATCGGTCTTCAGCTCGAAACAGTGTTCGGTGCGTACGTCGACTCGGTCACCAAGGTCAACGGTCAATACTGGGACGGCAAAGCCGCCACGGCTGCTCAAGATCGCGCCAGCGGCGACCAGAAGACCGTGCAAGCCCTCGCCGACAAGCTGACCGGGCTCGCTGGTCAGGCTCGTGACGGAGAGACCGCGATCGCGGAAGCCTTGAGCAAAGCCCGCGGATACTTGTCGCAGTGCGACGCCAACCGTTGGTCGGTCACGGCGTATTTGGGTGTTATCGGCGAAGGTAGCTCCCGTGATCTCGCGCAGATGAACAAGGACCTCACCGCCGCCTACAACGCGGCGGTGACCGCCGATAATGCCGCGCGAGATGCGTTGAACGCCACGCGCTCCCAGCTTCTGATCGCATTCACCTCCAGTGCGTCCCTGGGCGGCGATGAGGGTAAGGCAGACGGCAAGCGTCTCGTTGACGACCCTGCGCATATGAGCGACGCGGCGATCCAACGTCTCATCGACGCCGGGCAACTCACTGACCAGCAACTCGACGACCTCCACAACGGGAAGCCCGTGTCCATCCCCGAGTCACAGATGGACTACCTCAATCAACTCTCACGGTCCTTGGACAACAAGAGCCCCGAAGAGGTCCAAGCAATCTTGGACAAGCTACCTCCGAATGCCCAAGTGGCACTTAAAAATTCACTGCAATTGGTTTCGAACACCAATGTCACGACCGCACTGAAGGGTGACTCCGGCATACCCGACAAGGGCGGCGCGAACCTGTTGCCCAAGAAGCTCGAGGAGTCGTTGACCCGCCCGGATGCTGTCGACTTCGCATGGAACACGACTGGCGGTCCCTACGCGAGGTCCAGCGCGGAGGTCAAACTCAATGGTGTCAAAGACAATCAGATCATCGCGAAGATCGCCGGTGGCTCGGACCCCCGCTACCGCGCCGGGAGCGACCTCGACAAGCAAGTCCTCGACGTCGGTGCGAAGTATCTCGGCGCGCAGGTCAGCGTCGAGCAGAACCCGGAAAACAAGCTGATGAGCTTCACCGTCGACGGGCACGGTCAGGATCCCCGGGCGGCATTGACCGAGGGAATCTTCGGGGCCGTAGGCGACGACAAGGCGGCCGTGCAGAATCTCGTTATCGACGCTGGCACTGGAAAACCCAACGAACAGTTCTTCCACGACGTGCTGACCCACCAGTGGACCGATAGCGGCGACGCTGCCTCGAAACTGTTCTCATTCGGTGACAGCCAACCTGGTTCGGTAGATGCCCACCGTCAAGCCTCAATCATGAGTGCATTCGGCCAGTTCGTCTCCAGCGACGACGCACCGAGCAACATCGCAGGCGGCAACGACAAATGGCATCTCTACGACATCCCCGAATCCGGGCATAAGACCGTCGGCGACTTGAATCCGAAGCTGGTACAGACCCTTTCGACCGGCATGACTCCGTATATGAACGATCTGATCAACTCGACTCACCCCACCAACGATGGGTTCAATGTGACCTATAAGGGTGACGACGGTCAGATGCACAGCTGGACCGATCCATCGGGCAACAACACATTCGCGGGTTCGAAGAACATTTTCTCGTTCATGGATACCAATGACGCAGCCGGGCAGAAGTTTAATGCCGCAGCGCTGGATGCCTCGCTGCGACAAGAAATTGAATACGGACACAACCCGAACGACGCCCATGCCCGCAACCATCTGGTCGATGCCGGGGAGTTGCAAGGTTTGGTAGACGCCGGCTTGCGCGACGAAATCAGCGCCCACACCACCGACTCCAATAAGGTCGCCACGGATGCCTACAACCAGAAGAAGGCAGCCTACGACATCATCACGAAAGGTCTCGGATATAGCGCTCCGATCGGCGACATGACCGTGAAAACTGTTACGGGAGAACAGGTATCGAAACTTGTCGGTATCGGCGGTGACCCACTCAAAAACGCGATCATCGGACCCGCACCATCTGCAGGCAACACCAACATCGGCCTGAACCCGCCGAACTTTGACCAGCAGTCGTACAACGTGTTGGCCAACACCGAGGTGCCAGATAACCTGCGCCAGCAGTACGCCAACCTCTTCGATGCCAACGGCCAGCTCAAGCCATGGCATGATCTTCAGTCGATGCCCGACAGCGGGAACGGGGACGACCCCGTGAAGGATCTAACGACAGTCTTCAACCAACTTGGTCTGAAAGACGGCCATGAGTCGGCCATGAGAGACGGGTACAGCGATGTCACCGGTGGTTACAGGAAGAATGACGGTCAGCAACCGCACAATGGCAGGTAAATGGGCAGTCGTGGCGATCACGCTCGTTGCGCTGGCCACAGTTTCCGGCTGCAGTCGCACAGGTGACTCCTCTCATTCGGCATCGGCACCTTCAGGAGTGGACCAAGAATACGAGAGGCTGACTTGCATAGCGGTGCCGGAGGATCTGCGCTGGGAGTACTCGTATCTGTATGATTCGAACGGTCAGCTAAAGCCATTGAGCGCGATCAAGTCCATGACTTCGGATCAGACACCGTCTCCGGCGGGAGACATCACTGTTCTGTACAAGACGCTGGAGTCGCGCTATGGCCATCCCCCGGCCTGTGGGGAGCCGTATCCGAAAGGCCCCGCTGGTCAGCTGAATATCGATATCCTGAACCATAAAGCGTTGAGCTGTGCAGATATTCCATCCGATCTCAAACAGAGGTATGCAGATCTCTTCGAAAGCAATGGTCAGCTCAAGAGTTGGAAGACAATAGCGTCGACGCCAATCGCCTCCCCAGGCGTCTCTCTAGACCATGAGGTTACTACTTTGTACAACGAGGTCGTCGCCCGTCTCGGCCACCCGATCTCCTGTCCCCAGAACTGAACGCGGCCTGCAAGAGCTTGTCGGCCTCCTTGCGACACCAGATCATTCTCACGCTCGGCAGCACATCGCTCACTACAGCGGGTACGGCTCAGCGCATGTGCGAAAAGTTGATCCGCAACACGTGGACGGCCCGGGGCTGGGCCCTCCAGTAGGACGCCGACTCACTCTGGGCCCCAATCAACACCCCCGCCGGCTATGGGATAGTCCTGCAGTACACACCTGCGCAAGACCAGTCCCTGAGCATCAGCGCCGGATCCCCTTGCTTCCCATGGCCTGAAAGGCATACGACCACCCAGCAACCCGCGGAGACCAAGAGGACTGCTGCAAAATCAGGTGACAGGTTTGACCTGCCCCATCATTTGGGTTCCAGTCGCAGTGGCTAACTGGAACGCGACGATCTGGCGTCGACGAACGAGTGGCCTGTGCGTTCTGGTTCGAGGAAGCTCGCGGGAACTGCAGCTCCCTTTCGGCGGCCTCGTCACACGGGCTATGGGCCCATACCTTCTCGAGCGCGCAGACGACTCAGGCGGAGTGCCATCCGAACAGCGCTTGGTAGAGCATCGCGCGCTCAAGCGGCGGAAGCTCAGTCTCGCCTGGCTGCGCTTGTACACAACCGAGAAGTGAACTCGGCGCGGATGCCGCCTTAGGTTTGTTCCGCATGATGAGCTTGGTGAACGCCTCTACTAGCGCGAGTCCGGCACCCATGAGCGTAAATCCAGCCGTCGCAAGGTCCGCAACCGTAGCCGGAGTCCCGAACACTCCGACCGGGTCAGCTTCCCAGATCCCGAGCGCGTCGAAGTGTTTTTGCGTCATCCTGTCGTCAGCACCGGGCAGGAGTTCGGGCATGGTGTCTAGGTTCAGGGCGATATTGACTGAGTTGCCATAGCTACGACCAGGGTGCTGATCGATGGGCAGGATGCCGTCGTGGATGTGGTTGCGAAGAACCTTGCACACGCCGGCGTACACATGAAGTCGCTGCACATCGGTGAGCACGTCAGCCTCGTACTCCTTCTCCAAATGGTCCTTGACGTAGCCTTTCCCGTCGAGAGACTGACGAAAGTTCCTCGGGTTGCGGTTCGAGTCGACGAGCAAAAGAAACCGTCGACCGTAAATGTCGAAAGCAGCAGCGAGGTAGAGCAACTGTCTGTCGAACGCTTCAGCGGCGGCCTCAACGACATCGCTACCACGTTTGCCGTTCACAGGATTGGACAGTGCGGCCAGCATGTGGTCAAGAGCGCGTGCGGCACGAGCCAGCCGAACGCGGATCGACTTGAGAGCGGTCACCGTCTCTGTATCGCCCATTTGCGTCGCGATAAGCGGAAAGCAATCGAAGTAGGGCATATTCGACACCACGCCCCAGTCGTAGAGGTTCTCGATAGTGGCCGTCGACTCGATCGACTTCCAGGCACCGCCGCCATGTAGTGCGCCGCGCCGCACCCCTACGACCGGATTAGCCGTCACCCGCAGGTAGTGCCCAATGAGGGAAACCGCGTCATCTGGCGTGACGCTTGTGACGATGTCGTTGTCCGCGACGTCGCATCGGCCGACCGTCGGCGCGTTGGAGATGATTGCATCGAGTCCCACTTCAGCCGCGGCAGCGGCGTATGCCGCGGCGTGGTGGCGCTGTTCTAGGCTCAGTGGTTCCGCGGCCTCGGGTGCCGTCTGTTCGTCAAGCCGCTGGTAAATATCGAAGAATCGGGCAGTTCGCCGGGACCACTCCGGCCCGTTTTCGGTGACGACTCGAAATTGCACCGCGTCGGCCAGCCGACCCGCTGCTTCGACGGTGGAGAACCCGATCTGGCGGACCAGCGGATCACGGAGAGCTGTCGTCCACGCGGCGGGCACGTCTTCGCCGGCTGGAACCATCAGCTGCACATCGATCTCGTCGCGGTCCAGGAACCGCGAAAAAAGCCCTTCTGGAGGATCCGGCACCGTCGTGACGTCAACACCTAAGCGCAACTGCCGGGTCGCGGGACGAAGAGGGAAGAGCGGCGGAAGCTTCTCGTTTTCCTGGATCGGCGGACGCACGTACCGCGTGAATCGATAGTTCGGCTGGCCGTTCGGGATACTAATCGTCACGCCGCGATCGTCTCACCTGAGACCGACATGACACATAGCTACCTGGGCCTATCCTGACCTCTTGGACAGCCATGGCGTTGATAGACTCGGCCCTGCCGGTTTCTACACCTCGCGAGACCCAACTAACTCCCACGAAATCCGCTGCCCGTCGCAGTATTTGAAGGTTGCGAACAGTTGTCAAGAGTTGGCATCTGGGAATCAGATCGCCAGGTAGACAACCCTTTTCGGTAGCCATTGACAGCGGCCAATGGCATCGAGTAGCGGAGGCTCGTTCTAATCCCTAGGTCGCAGGTTCGATTCCTGCCGGGGCGCTTTCGATGAGTGACGTGCGCGAACGTCGCCAGGTTCACTCGTACTCATAGCCGACGGCGCTCAAACAGCCACCGACCGGAACGCTGGTGCGCATGGTGTGCTCGGCTCCCGCTCAGTGTGCGGACCATCGTGTTGGGCCCTTGCGCTGGGTGGGCGTTATTCAGGACGAAATCTCGGGCCATGATCTGGTCGGGCGGGCGGGTGTGCAAGTCGGTGTCCGACTTACGGATTGCGGCGTCGGAATTGTGTTTCGGGGCAGAGTTGCGGGCTGCGGTGGCGGCGGGTTCGGGGGGCGAACTATTACTGATCTGCGAGAGGCACCGGGGTGCGGTTCGCGTTGGTGAGCAGAACCTGCTCGGCGAGCGAAATCGCTTATTCCAGAACAACACTCGAAGATCGAGGATCTGATTTAGATGACGAACAAGAACACCTTCCCGACTGCCTCGGCCTGGACCGGTATGGTGCCGGTCGACGACACCGCGCTGGCTGTCACCGATACCGGAGGATCCGGTGTTCCCGTGGTGTATCTGAACGGGGCATACGCCAGTCAGCGGCATTGGCACAAGACGATTGCCGAATTGGGTTCGGGCTTTCGGCACATCACTTTCGACGAACGGGCCCGTGGTAAGTCGAAGACCTCGTCGGACTATTCCTTCGAGGGGGCATTGCGGGATGTCGACGCGGTTCTGGCCGCGCGTGGCGTGGAGCGGGCGCTGCTGGTGGGTTGGTCGTTCGGCGGAATTGTCGGGTGGCATTGGGCCGATCGCAATCCGGACCGGGTCGTGGGAATGGTCACCGTGGACGCCGCTCCGTACGGCATTACCGGTGAGGAGAGCCGGGAGCGGATTCGGAAGCTGTTCCGCCGCATGCGGTTCGTGCTGCCGCTGGTGCGCCCGCTCGGCATGGCGGCGCGGATGTCGGCCGCCGAGCACGCCGAGATCGGCATCGAGCTCAACGAGATCGTCGCTGCCAGCGTTCCCGTGCTGCTGCGCCTGACCTGCCCGACCCGGTTCGTGCTGGCCACCGGCAACAGCCTCGGCACCGAGGACGGCGAGATGGAAAAGGCCAGGACCTCACTGGATCCGGTGTTCGCCGGCAACCCGAACGTTCAGATCGGCGCGAAGGTCGCCAGCAACCACTCCAAGATCCTGAGCAAGGACTACGCCGCCATCGCCCGGACCATCCGCGACGTCGCCGCTATCGCGAACTAGACGCGATCACTTCCCCCGCACCACATTTCGAGGAGAACACCGTTATGTCCATCACCCTGACCGATCAGGACAAGATCACCCTGCGCACCGCCGCCTACGGCGCGATCTCCCTGCTGGCCGCCGCCGACGCCACCGGCAAGCCCCGGAAGATCGCCGCCAACGGCAGTATCGCCCTGACCTCGGCGACCGGCCCGATCGGGCACGTGCTCGCCGAGAAGTCCAGCGGCGTACCGCTGGAGGGCAAGTCCGTGGCCGAGATCGCCGATCAGGTCCTGCCCGCGCTGACGGCGTCCACGACCCTGCTGACGAAACAGGATCCGGCCGAGGCCGCCAACTTCCGCAGTACCGTCCTGCTCGCCATCGAAGCCGCGCAGGCCCATCAGACCCGGCCGAATCCCGTTCTGGCCGACCTGACTCGTCAGATCACCGCCGCCCTGGACGCGGCCTAGGTCGAGCGCGGGGAGGGCGGCCCGTTCACCGGTCACATTCGGCTTGACGGCGTTTACGGAAGTCTCGCGGAGTCTCCCCGAAACGATCCTTGAACGCCGCCGAGAACCAGGTCACGGTGAAGCCGCAACGGGCCGCCACCTCCGCGATCGGCGGGTTCGGACGCTCCAGCATGGAGCGTGCCGCTCGCAGGGACTCCTCCCGGCGCAGATCGCGGTAGGTCGTCCCGCTCTGCTGCAAGGCCAGCCGCAGTTGACGCGGCGACCACCCCAGCGCATTCGCCACGGCAGGTAGGCGCACATCGCCCGTCCCGACGTTTTCGCGCACGAATCGCCGCACCGCCTCCCCCGTTTCGGTGAGGTGACCGTGCTGGGGTCGCAGATCGCCGGTCAGCAGCAAGCACAGCAGCTCGCTGATTCGATCGCATACCGCGTTGGTCGCGTCGATATGTGGTGACTCCGTGGGTGGTTCGGTGGCCGCTTCTAGTAGGTCGGCTCTTCCTGCGCGAGGCGGTCGACGTGGGATTCTCCCGAACGCTGCCCGCGCGCGGTCATTTCTTCGCGGTCGGCTGCCTGCCAGTGGTCGGGCGGGGTGACGGGCACGTCGCCGTCGGTGTTGCGGACGTCGTCGGAGTCGAGACTCTCGGTGGGGCCGAGAGTGTCGCCCGGGCCGGATTCTGGGCACATGCCGCACGGATGCCCGCGGCGGCTTGATCGAAACCGGGTCGGCTACCAGCGGTACCAGCGTCGGCGGCTGCCGGCGGCATCGGCGCTGCGGAACACGAAACCGAGCACCCAGATCAGCAGGACCACGATCGCGACCCACCAGAGCACCTTCAGCAGGAAACCGAGGCCCACGAAGAGCAGGGCGAGCAGCAGGACCAGAAGCAATACGGCCATATCCACCAACCTCCTGGCCTGTGCGTACCCGGCAGGGCGAATCACTAACGGGCCTGCGGCATAGTGCGATGCGCGACATCACCTCTCCTCTCGAATCAGCTTCAGCACTACCCCGCAGCCATCCGCCGAATCGATCGCGCCCGCAACCTGTTCGACCGAGCGTGAGCCGTCCCAATCGGGGCACGGTGAGCGGACCCGGCCCTCATATCCGCGACTCGGCCGCGAACAGGAGGAACACCAACCGGGCCCCGTCCGATGGTCGGACGGGGCCCGGTCGTCTATCGGCGGCACTACCGGCGGCGGTCAGTGCCCGCCGTGGCTGTGCTCGCCACCCTTGGCCTTGGCCTCGGTCGGCTGCGCCTGAGCGCCCTTACGGCCGGCCTCGTGCGGGTCGGCGGCGTTCGGCTCGCCGAAGCTACCGCTGCTGGCCTGACCGCCCTTGCGTGCCTGTTCCTCGGTGTCCGGCCGGTTGCCGAACTGACCCGGATTCTGCGAATCGGGCATGGCGAAACTCCTTTCGAGGATGTGTTTTTCCGAACGTGGGCGGTCTTGCTCGCCCACGGTTCCGCGATACCCGAACCGTTGCTCGCTATTCAGCGGCGAGCGGAAATTAATTGGCTCACTTGCGTATTCGCCGGCATACCGGCGCACGCGCGACGATAACCGGCTACACGGTGCAGCGGCCGTCGACGGCGACCCACGGCCGGAGCTCATCGACACCGCCGTCATCGACCACCTGCGCAGCGGGACCGAGCCCGGGATGAAGGCCCCCGACCCCGCCGATCCAGAACTCCGCACGGTGCGCGGCGTCGCACGCTGACTCGTCAGACGGCACCGCCGTCGTCGAAGTCCATGCCGCCCAAGCCCTCCGGGGATTCGGTCTCGTCGTCCGGATCATGCTCGGCTGTCACGGCCTGATGCTCGTCCGCGAATTCGGCCTCGCGATCGGCCTCGTCGAGGTCCGCCCGCTGCCGCGGATCGCCGGTGTCCGTGCCCATCGTGTCTCCTCGCTCGTTCGATGTGCTCGCTCTACCCGAGCACCGCGAGGACAAACGAGCACACATCGATCGGGCTCTACGGGGGTAGCTCGTCGGTATCCCCCGGTGAACGAGGGACGTATCCCGAGGACGAGGAGTGAGATGCGATGATCCAGCTGACCCGCAAGATGCCCTGGATGCGGCCTAGGCCGGGCGCGCGGTCCGGGGCTAGGTTCTGCGCGAGATGATCATGATGTATTCGCAGGGGGTGGTTGTTCGGTTGGCGAAGCCGTGGTCGGTGTCGGCTTGGAAGAAGATGGAGTCGCCTTCGTTCAGGGTCTCGGTGATCCCGCCGAGGAGGACGGTGAGGGTGCCCTCGAGGACTACGAGTTGTTTCTCGGTGCCTGGCGGGTATGCGGGGAGGAGACCGGTGGAGATGTGGGCGGGGAGGTAGTGGACGAGCATCTCGCCGCCTGCGACGCCGGGGGCCGCTGAGACCATGTGTCGTTCGAAGCCGGTTTCGGGGTCGCGGAAGATTGGGCGTTCGCTCCTTCGCATCACAACGGCCACAGCGGAATTGGGGGGCGGGGGCCCGCCGATGAGGTCCGAGAGGGATGCGTTGAGGGCGTGGGCGATTTTGGAGGCGACGCCGATTGTCGGGCTCTTCTCGCCGCGTTCGACTTTGGAGAGCATTGCCCGGCTGACCGCGGACTGGGCGGCGAGTTGGTCCAGGGTCAGCCCGGCCTCTTCGCGGCGGCGGCGGACGTTGGCGCCGAATGCGCCGGCCAGGTCGTCACGATCGCGTGGTTCGGCCGGGTTTCCGTCTTGCTCGACCACTGGGCTCCTCGATCGATGGGTGGCCTGACGGACACAGTTTAGCTTTCTTCTAAAGGAGACAACATCTACTATCGGAGACACGCGATTCGCGTGCGACACGATGGAGGATCCATGCGTTTGGTCTCGAGTGGGCGGCAGCATGCCACGTTCGAATTCGGTGAGCTGCAGCTGGTCTCGTTGCGGGACGGGTATATCGATATGCCGCCGACGCGGTTGCGGGGTGAGGATGGGCGGACGTTCGCGGAGTTGCCGATCGGGGTGCCGCTGGTCGAGGACAACTTGCGGTTGGCGGTCAATGCCTTCTACGTGACCGATGGGACGCGGTCGGTGCTCATCGACACCGGCGGGTCCGACGTCTGGCATGACCCGACCATGGGATTGATCTACGACGCGCTCGATGAGGCGGGGATCGATCGGGCGCGGATCACCGATGTGGGGATCACTCACCGGCATGAAGATCACGTGAGTGGGCTTGTGGCGCAGGATGGTTCGGAGGCGTTTCCCGGGCTCGAGCGGGTGTGGGTCGGGGCGGGGGACGTCTCGGTGTTCACAGGGCGGCTCGAGCCGATTCGGGGTCGGGTTGTCGCCGTGTCGGAGAAGGTTGCGATCAACGACTGGGCCACCGCGATTCCGACACCTGGTCATACGCCCGGTCACACCGTCTTCGAAATCAGAAGCGGCGCTGAGCATCTACTGATCTGGGGCGATACCGTGCACGTTCCCACGCTTCAATTCGAGCGGCCGAATGTGACCTGGGAGTTCGATGGCGACCAGGCCCAGGCCCGCACCGCGCGATTGGGACTGCTCGAACAACTCACCCGGCCAGGCCATTTCGTGGCCGGTGCACACCTCGACTCCCCCGGCGTAGCCCGGGTCAGCCCCTCCGGCAACGGGTATGCGCTGGAATACCTCGCACCACCGATCAACTGAGGATCAGGGCGGCAGCGTGTTCACCGATCATCATGGAGGTGGCATTGGTGTTGCCGCCCACGATGTTCGGCATGATCGAGGCGTCGGCGACCCGGAGGTTCTCCACTCCGCGAACGCGCAGGACCGGGTCCACGACCGCCCGGTCGTCGATGCCCATGCGGCAGGTGCCGACCGGGTGGTAGACGGTGGTGGCGCGGTTCGGGATCTCCCCGGCCAGCGCCGCCCGGTCGGGATAGCGGGGGCCGGGCGAGATCTCGGTGTCCACCGCGCTGCTGATCGACTTGGCGGACATGACTTCTCGGGTGAGTTCCATGCCGTAGGCGAGGGTGTTGAGGTCTTGCTGTTCGGCCAGGTAGTTGGGATCGATGGCGGGGGCGGCGGTGGGGTCGGCGGAGGCGAGTCGGAGGGTGCCCCGGCTTTGGGGGTAGATCATCGTCACCAGGATGGTGAGGGACCGGCGAGGGTCGGGGACGTGGCGGATGGGGGCGTCCTGGTTGGGGCCGGGGTAACCCCAGGGAAGCACGTGGAGTTGAAGGTCGGGGATGCCGGTCGCGTAGGGGGTGCGGAGGAAGGCGACGGCTTCGAAGACGCTGCGAGCGAGCCAGGTGCTGTTGTTGCGCAGGGACTCTCGGACGAAGGCGCGGGCGAAGTAACCGGGTGAGGAGCGCCGCACGGCGGTGGGCATGGCGAAGGTCATCGGGACGAACAGGTGGTCGTGCAGGTTGTCGCCGACGGGGAGGTCGGCGACGACATCGATGCCGAAGGCACGCAGGTGGTCGGCGGGGCCGATGCCCGAGAGCATGAGCAGCTGCGGGGAGCCGAAAGTGCCCGCGCTGACGATTATCTCGCGTTCGGCGTGCAATACCTCGGCGCCGCCGTCGGTTCGGTACTCGACACCGATCGCTCGGCCGCCTTCGACCAGCACGCGCAGCACTTGCGTATTCGCCAGCACCGTAAGGTTTTTCGGGCGATCGTCGAGGTACCCGACCGAGGTGCTGGAGCGCAGGCCGTCGGTGTTGTTCTGCTGCAGGATGGACACGCCTTCCTGCTCCGCGCCGTTGTAGTCGGGATTGATCGGCAGATCGGTGGTTTCGGTCAGCGCCCGCATGAACGATTCGGACGCGGCGGTCAGATCGCGCGCCCGGATCACCTTGATCGGCCCGGTGCCACCGCGGAATTCGCTCGCCCCGTCCTCGAACGACTCGAACTTCTTGAAGCTGGGCAGCACGTCCTGATACGACCAGCCGGTATTCCCGGCCGCGGCCCAGTCGTCGAAGTTGCGCCGATTGCCGCGCACGAACACCATGCCGTTGACCGAGCTGGAACCGCCGACCACCTTGCCGTGGGTCTGCGGAATGGTCCGCCCCAGCGCGTGTTTCTGCTCGACGGTGTAATGCCCCCAGTCGATCTTCTTCTTCAGCTGGGGCACGCTGTGCATCGGGCCGATCATGCCGGGCTTGCGCACCAGCCGGGTGTTGTCGCGCCGGCCCGCCTCGAACAGGGTGACGGTCGCACCGCTGTCGGCCAGCCGGCGGGCGATGATCGCCCCGGCGCTCCCGGAACCGATGATGATGTAGTCCGTTGCCGCCATGACCAGCCCTTCCGACCACACGAGCCTCGCCGCACGTCACCGGCGAAACTGGAATGTGTTGCAAAAATAGTCGAAAGCGGCCGCTCGGGAACCCGATTCGGCTATCCGGGGGTCTGATTGGTGTCCGGTTTTCCACCGTCGATGACGACGGGGTCATCGGGTCCGTAGGCCATGCCGAACCGGGGGCGCCCGTCCGGGGTGAAGTTGAAGGGCTGCACGCGGATGCTGCGGCCGGCCCAGCCCGTATTCGGTTCGAGGCGCGCGTGGTAGGCGATCCAGGGGTGGCCGTCGAGGGTGAAGAAGCCGTTGTGGCCGGGGGCTGTCGCGCCGGGGGCGCCGGGCAGCACGGGACCGCCGGATTTGGTCCAGGACCCGGGGTTCATGGGATCGCCGTTGCGGGCGAGTTCGAGCAGGCCGAGGCGGTAGGTGTCGTCGAAGCTGGCATTGGCGGAGAAGGTCATGAACAGGCGGCCGTTGGGGGCCAGCAAGGGTTGCGGCGCCTCGTTGATCAGCAGGTCCGCGTTGTTCGGGACGGTTTCCCAGGTGGCGGTCGGGGTGGCGATGCTGACGCGGTCGCCGGCCGGGGTCATGGGATCCGACATCCGGACGGCGCAAATGTCCTGCACCCGTGTGTCTTCGGGGTCGCGCAGACAGGACCAGAAGTAGTAGGCGGCGTTCGCGTACTGGAAGTAGGTGCCGTCGATGGCCCAGCCGCCGGGGAGGTCCAGCTTGCCCTGATATTCGTAGGGACCGGTCGGATCGTCACCGGTCGAGCGCAGCGCGTACATCCGATGGGATTCGTTGCGGTCGTCCTCCTGACCCGCGAAGTAGATCCACCACCGGTCCCCGATGTGCTCGAGTTCAGGGGCCCAGATCTTGGTGCAGGCGGCCGCCGGGCAGGAGGGGTGCTCCCACACGACGACGGGATCGGCCTTGCCCAGTCCCCCGAGGGTGTCCGAACTGCGGATCACGATGTTGTCGTTGTTGTAGAAGTCGCCCTGGACCAGGTGGAAGCGGCCCTGGTAGTAGGTCATGCTCGGATCGGCCCCCGCGGCCACCACCGGATTGGCGAATTCCTCGCTGTGCGGGCCGGAAGCCGCCGGCGCCGCGAGACCGGCCGGTGTCGCGACTCCCCCGATCGTCGCCGCGATGCCCAGACTCAGGGCGACGACCGCACCCAGGGCTCTTCGCAAATCCACCAGCCTCACCTCCAGCGAACATCGAGAGTTCAGTGTCGGCGGCGCTGTGGGTCAGTTCAATCACGTGCGGATAAGCGCAGGACCGCCCGGCGTTTCGCGGGACTGCCGGACCAGGGCTCTCGGAGACCTTCGGGCGATCGCCTCGCAAACCTTGCAAATTACTCGCGCGTAGCTTCGCCGAACGGCGCATTCTGGACGGAGGGCTACAAATCTCCGCAGTTCAAGGGAGGTAGACATGGTTAAGGTGACGGCTACTCAGCCGAATGGGGAGCATTGGCACCCGCATCCGGGGGATGCGATCGAGGATCCGGGCGAAGGTCCAGCGCTGGTGGCGTGCCTGCTGGGGATCGCGACGCTCGGGATGACCCTGACGGCCGCGGCGTCCGGGTTCCACGGGTGGGCGATCGTCGGCGGGATCGTGACGGTGGTACTCATCGGGTCGGGGCTGTTGATGATCCGATTCGAGTACTTCCGCGAGTTCCGCAAGGAGCAGCGCGCCGGGCGGCACGGCCACAACCCCTTGGTTCGTGGGGCGTGGCGGCCGCGGCAGATCAGTACGTGGCAGGAGAAGCGCGGGGTTGTGCCACCGCTCTGACGATCGGGCGTGCTCCGACAATCGAGGGTGCAGGGGTTGATCGACCTAGTCGGTGGTGACCGCGAGTAGGCCGAAACGGTTGACCGCGGCGTGATGGTGGCCGTCCACGCTGGTGATGACCACTTCGGCGGGGTTGGTCAGGGCGATGCAGCAGAAGTTGCCGGCGTCGGGGTGGATCGCCAGCGACAGGAAGCGCTGACCGTTGGTGCGCTGCCATTCGTCGAGCGCGGCGTACAGCTCTCGCATGGAAGGGCTTTCGAAGTAGACGAGGTTCTGCTTGTTCACGTCGGGCATGTCTCGATGGTGCCAGGCAGCAGCCCCGGTCACTCCCTCATCGGAGCGACCGGGGCCGAGCCCACGCCGACTACTTCGCCGGAGCCGGGGTGAACGGTTCGTTGATGGTGGTGAAGTACTGGATCGCCGCGCCGATGGCCACCGGAGCGGAGACCAGGATCATGCCGGCGACCGCGCCGAGCGCACCCATGGCGGCGGCACCGGCGAGACAGCCGACGACCGCGCCGGGCAGGAAGAAGAACAGGCCGCCGATGATGCCCGTGGCCAGCGACACTCCGGAGCCGACCGCGATGCCGCCCAGGGCGCAGCCGACCGCCGCGCCGCCGATGCCGCCCACGATGGTGCCGATGGTCGCGCCGATGGCGATGGTGTCCTTCATGCGGTTCCAGGCCGCCTGCTCACGATCGTAAGGAGTCTTCCAGGGGGCGGTGTCCTCGTAGGGCAGCGCGACCGGCTGATACACCGCGTGCGCCATATCGAAAAGCGGTGTCAGAGTGGCGGTGTGATCGCGGATTTCCGCTGCGATCGGGAAGACGAAATCATCGACACGGAATGTCAGTTCCTGTCCGGCAACCACAGTTCCATCGGCGCCCTTGATTTTGAACACGCCATTGTCGGCATCCATGGATCCGAGATCGGTTGTAATGGTCGCCGACCGGTCCGTAGCCGAGGCGGTGTAATGAATTACACCCATATCCCCAGTTACAGGCTCTGCGTTGGCAGTTCCGGCAGTAACAGCTGTGACCGCGGCCACCAAAGCGGTAACTGCAGCAATACCCCTCTTGCGCACTTGATTTACCTCGATTGAATAGGCCCGCGGAATCTGAACTCATCGCAGGATCAGTTATTGACAAGCAAACTTTAAGTCCGTTCTCAGCCAGGCGACAATGGACTTTTGTCACTTAGTGACTCGACACACATATCCGATTCCCGTTATTTCCCAACAGTTCACAATTCAGACATGACGATTTCGAGCGCCTCACGCCAGGCGAGTCAGCGGACCAGCTTGGGGCGCAAGCGATTACGAGGAACCGACCGGACCGGATTTGACAACTCCGCTGACCGAGACCACCATTGCTCAGTCAGCACCTCGCTAGGCGAGGCTCCTGTACGAACACAGGCCACTGATCCGACGACGTCGAGAGACGCCCAGGGTTAGGACAGATCACCCCGGATTAAGGGGTGATCCGAAGTGGCTTCCCCGGGCCGCGAGCCCCGGATACGTCGTGCAGTGCCGAAGCTCTGACGAGAGGGGTGCGGGTCCACGCCGTTCGGACGTGGCTGCGTTTCCCTCTCGCCGCGCGCGGTCTGGCCTACACAGGCACGACGTCCGCGTACGTCATGGCGGCAGGGAGGTGAGGGACGAACAATGAGTTCCGGCGATAGTCCGTATCCGAGTACGGATTTCACAACCTTGACGTCCCCGGCTTGCCGCATTCCGGTCACCGGCTGACCCGTCCTCACACCGAACCTCGCGGCGTTTCCGACGCCGGTCGAGTGGTCGGCGCGCGCGTCGGGTACGCCGCGCCGTGCCCGAAATCGCTTGGCTGCTGGGTGCTTTCCGCCTGCCGAAGTACCTGATGAAAGCGAGGGAAGGGCCATGGCCTTCTTCGCGAACGGCTCCAGCCGCCGCTCCTCCACCGTCGCCGCGCCCGCCCCGGGCACGCCCGTAGCCGACACCCGTCCCACCGGCGCCGTCATGGACAGCGCCCATGTCGGCGATATCGTCGGCGCGCTCGGCTCCATCGGCCTGCACGACACCCTCGAAGGCCGTTCCCGCTGGCAGCGTTTCCGCATGCTGCTGGCCGTCATCGGCCCCGGCCTCATCGTCATGGTCGGCGACAACGACGCCGGCGGCGTCGCCACCTACGCCCAGGCCGGACAGAACTACGGCATGGCCCTGGTCTGGACGCTGGTACTGCTCATCCCGGTGCTGTACGTGAACCAGGAAATGGTCGTGCGCTTGGGCGCGGTCGCCGGAGTCGGCCACGCGCGCTTGATCTTCGACCGCTTCGGCAAGTTCTGGGGCGCGTTCAGCGTCGGCGACCTGTTCATCGTGAACGCGCTGACCATCGTCACCGAGTTCATCGGTGTCTCCATGGCGCTCAACTACTTCGGGCTGCCCAAGGCGATCTCGGTGCCGCTGGCGGCGGTGCTGTTGTTCGCCATGGTCGCGGGCGGGTCCTTCCGCCGCTGGGAGCGGTTCCTGTTCGGGCTGATCGCGCTGAACATCGTCATGTTCCCGCTGGCGTTCCTGGCGCACCCGCAAATCGGGCAGATCGGGCACGGCTTCCTGCCGTCCTTCCCGGGCGGACTGAACTCCACGCTGCTGCTGCTCATCGTCTCCATCGTCGGCACCACGGTCGCGCCGTGGCAGCTGTTCTTCCAGCAGTCCAACATCGTCGACAAGCGCATCACCCCGCGCTGGATCCGCTACGAGCGCATCGATCTCTGGGTCGGCATCGTGGTGGTCATGATGGGCGCGGTCGCCATCATGGCCGCGGCGACCTTCGGGCTCGCGGGCACCGACGCGGTCGGCAACTTCACCGACGCCGGGGCCGTGGCGCAGGCGCTGCACGATCACATGGGCACCACGGTCGGCGCGCTGTTCGCCCTGCTCCTGCTGGACGCCTCGCTGATCGGCGCGAACGCCGTCGGCCTGGCCACCACGTACGCGCTCGGCGACACCCTGGGCAAGCGGCACTCGCTGCACTGGAAGGTCAGTGAGGCGCCGATCTTCTACATCGGTTACGCCGCACTGCTGGCCCTGGCCGCCGCGGTGTCCTTCAGCCCCGACCATGTGCTGGGCCTGCTGACCCAGGGCGTGCAGGCGCTGGCCGGCGTGCTGCTGCCCTCGGCGACGGTGTTCCTGGTGCTGCTGTGCAACGACAAGGCCGTGCTCGGGCCGTGGGTGAACACGGTCAAGCAGAACATCATGGCCGGCATCATCGTCTGGTCGCTGGTGCTGCTGTCGCTGGCGCTGACCGCGGCCGTGTTCTTCCCGGGTCTGTCCACCGCGACCATCGAAATCGGTTTCGGCGCAGGCGCTCTCGTCGGCGTGCTCGGCGGGGCGGGGATGCTGATCGCCTGGCAGCGCGGCCGCCGCCGCAATGCCGAGCGCACGGCGAAGGAGCTCGGCAACCTGGACCCGGACCAGGTGGAGGAGCTGGACTCCACGCCCCTCACCCGGGCCGAGCGCAAGGCGATCATGGAGGCCGATCGCGACACCTGGCGCACGCCCGCGCTCGACACCCTGGAGCGGCCGCAGTTCTCGACCGCGCGCACGGTCGGCATGTTCGCGCTGCGCGGCTACCTGGTGCTGGCCGTGATCCTGGTGGGCGTGAAGATCTTCCAGTCCATCGGCTGAGCTCAGCAGCCTTCCGGGATACCGGACAGCGCTACCGTGCCGTCACGCTGGATGGTGTCGCAGCTCTGCGCGACGCCGTCCAGCGTGAGGCTGTCGAGGGTCAGCCGGGCATCGGCGATCGGGCCGTCGCTGGAGCTGGTGCGGATCAGCGATTCCCGCGCGGCCGCGATCGCGGTCCGCGCGATCGAACCGCGCAGCGTCGCGGTGTCACCGATATTCATGATGTTGATGCCGTTGGCCGCGGAGGCGCCGACGACGGTGTCGTGGATGTCGAAAGTCAGTGCGGCCGTGCTGGGCTCGGATCCGGCCGGGGTGTAGGCGATCAGCCCGACGCCGTCGGCGCTGCAGTCGCCCAGGTCCGAGCCGGCGATGGTCAGGTCGGTGTGCGCGGCGCGGCCGAAATTGGTTGTCACCACACAGCTTCCGAGATTGGCGGGGACCAGCGACTCGAGTGCCGCGCCGGGGAAGGTGGAGTGGTGGGCGTACACGTTCTCCAGGGTCAGCGACTGGTGCGCCCCGCCGGTGCTGAGGTTGTAGTTCTCGATGACGTCGCCGGTGACATTGTCGAAGACGCTGTCGGTCACCCGGACCCGGCTGTCGGGTGCGCCGCTGGTGGTGGCGTACTCCAGACCATTGGCGGAGAAATTGCCGTAGCCGTTGTGGAATTGGTTGGCGTCCACGCTGATATCCAGATGCGCCTGCCCGAAGGGGTTGATGAAGACGCCCTCGCTGTCGGCCATCGCATTGAGCAATCCCGTTGCGGTCGTGGCGATGTCGGTCTCGGAGTTGCGGTCGAGCCGGCCGGTCAGCCCGGCATTGTCCCCGGCCTGCACGCCGATGGTGAGCACCGAGAGTTTGGCCAGGCCGAGATTGATGGCGCGCAGGGTGTTTCCGCTCACGTCGGCATCGATGCGGCTGGCACCGAGGGCGCGAAGGTCGATGCCGTCGCCGCAGGCCGTGTCGTGAACGGTGTTGTCCTCGATGCGAACCGTGCCCGTCGCATCGTGGAAGTCGGTCATGATGGCCGCCCAGCCGTTGTTGAGCGTGATGAAGTCCGGCAGCGCCGGAATCGACACGCCCAGCGGCAGAGTCGGCGGCAGGCCGAACGGGCCGATCATGAAGCCGTCGGCGCACTCCTGGTTGGTGGCGGTGACGTCGTTGCCCGCGATCACGGTGTCGGCGGCGTCGCTGCCGTAGATGCCGCCGCGGCGAGCGCCGGTGATGACCAGATTGCGCACCTCGGTCCGCGGGGCCAGCCGCACGGCGTCGCCGTCGTGGTCATCGGTGGTGTTCGAGATCCGGGGCAGCGCGGCGTCATTGGCCGCTCCGATCACCGCCGGGCCGTCTCCCAGCAGTTTCTGGCCGGGCTTGAGCGCGATTCCGCCGTCGAGGGTCGCGGTGGAGGGTTGCACGATGATGGTGTCGCCGTCGCGGGAGCGGGCCTCGGCTCGGGCGAGGGAGTCGAAAGGCGCGTCCGCGCTACCGGTTCCGTCCGCGAGTGCCCCAGCGCGGACGTACCAGGTGCTCGAATCCGGTTCCGCGGCAGCGAGTCCGGTGGCGTGCGCACCGAGGGTCAGCAGCGCGGCCAGCAGCGTCGTGGCACGGGTTCGAGAGCTGGTCGGGGTGGTCGGCCGCAAGGTGTTCATGGTCGCTGACCATGCCAGGCCGTACCGCCGGAGCCATCCGGCAAAATCCCAGGATCCGGCCGGGCCGACTGGCAGCGCGCACAAAGTGTTTCGAGATCGGCGCGCGAAGATCGTTTAGCCGGGCGGATTGCCGGGTATGTCAGAGATCGTCGAGGTCGGGAATGGGTGGAAGGACCGGTTCGGGCCACTCTTCGAGGGTGGCCACCTGCAGGTGGATGAAGGCCGCGATGCGGTGCCGGGCCGAGGACGGGAGTCGCTCGATATCGGCCGCGCTCAGGACGTGTGCGCCGAAGGAGTGGGGCTGTGGCGCTTCGGGGTCGGGCGTTTCGGGAACAACCTCTAGCTTTGGCCGCGAAGCAGTAGCCGGAATGTGAGGTTCATCCGGGTCTGCGGCAGCGGCGGCGGTTCGCACCATGCCGTGACCATAACCCTTTGATAACGCTCGCGGGAGGCGTTGGCGCACTTGTGTCTTCGAGCTGCGAATTCAGCGAAGGCATTGTATTGCGGAAAGAAATATGCAGGCAGGCACGGTCCTCGCGAAATCCGCAGCACCTGCGCCGGAACATTAGGGTGATGGGCGTCACTCTGTCAACACTTCCGGCAAAACTCCCAGAAAGGACTCAAATCGGGCGGCGCGCAATGGCATACAAATCACGCGCGGGACCGGTCGGCTTCTGTCCGGTCGGCCACACCGCGCGCAGCTGCCGCTCGAGATCCAGTCCGGTCACGGTCGGCGAGACCAGGATTCCCTCGGCCAGTTCGGAGGCCACCGCCAGCGAGCTCAGCACCGCCGGGGCGACGCCCGCGGCCACCGCGGACTTGATGGCCGTGGTGGAGGACAGTTCCAGCGCGACATCCGGTGTCCAGTCCGGCCCGACGGCGCCCATGGCCCGCTCGAACGAGTTGCGGGTACCCGATCCGGCCTCGCGATAGATGAGCGCCGTGCGCGCCAGCTCGTCCGCGCCGACCTCGCCCCGCTTGGCCCAGGGATGACCCGGCGCCACCACCACGATCAGCCGATCCCGTCCCACCGCATGGCTTTCCAGCCCGCTCGGCAGCCGCGGGCCCTCCACGAATCCGATACCGGCCCGGCCCTCCAGCACCGCCCTGGCCACGTCGGCCGAATTGCCCGATTCCAGCGCGATCGAGGTGTCCGGCATCCGCGCCCGCAACCCGATCAGCCACTTGGGGAACAGATATTCGGCGATCGTCTGACTGGCCGCCACCCGCAGCCGCGAATCCCGCTGCGCGCGCAGACTGTCGACCCCGGCATCCAATCGCGCCGCCGCGTCCACCACATCCCGCGCCCACTCCACGATCAACGCGCCCGCCGCGGTCGGCCGCGACCCGAGAGTGGTCCGCTCCAGCACCGCCACCCCCACCAACTGCTCGAGATACCGAATCCGCGAGCTCGCCGACGGCTGACTGATCCCGTGCGCCTTCGCCGCCCGCCCCAAACTCCCCAGCTCGACCACCGACAACAGCAGGTCCAGCGCGGACAGATCGGGAACCCGTGGCGACAGCGGCATAGAGCGAGTCTATGCCGCATCAACTTGACCGTCCGACATGGCCATTCCGGCGCGCCGGAACCGACCCCGCGCAGCCGATCCAGCGCGCCTCGGGCCATCCAGCACGGCCATACCAGCGTGTCGTTGGCGGATCCGGCACCGTCATGTCGGCAGGCATTCGGCCGGAATCCACGGGACCAGCCGATCCACGGGCACCGACGGATCCAGCTGGGAGCACGCCCCTATGACGGGAACCAGCCGGAATGGACCAGGAGGGCGCGAACAACCGGCGCGAGCAGAAACCGGCGTGTGCAGGGTGTGCGAGCAGGAACCGGCGCAGCCCGGCGCTCGCGGGTGTCGCTCGGGCCGCGCGGGCAGGTACTGGCCGAGAGCGGTGGCCCGCTGGAGTCACGGGCCGGGTGTGTTCGAGCGGGTTGGCGGGCTGAGTCAGCGTGCGGCAGCTACCCGTTCGATGATCGGCCGCCAGGTGTCGAGGGGGCCGACGGTGAGGCCGACGATCTTGCCCGCGTCGTCGGCGCGGCGCAGGGCGATGGCGGCGGAGAAGTCGGGGTCGGCCTCGAAGGCGGCGACCTCGGCGGGCGTCATCGGACCGCCCTGCGCGACCAGGGTGCGCTGACTCGAGGGCGAAAGTGCCGCGGCGTGCGCCGAATCCGCGGCCACCAGGTATCGCTTGGCCACGACATGGAGTTCGACCAGCCGCGCGACGCGGTCGCCGAGCAGTGCTCGCACCGCATCACCGCCGTGCACACCGTGCCCCGCGTCGTCGCCGGGCACCAGCACATGCCCGATGTCGTGCACCAACCCCGCGACCTGCAGTTCCTCGTCCGCTGGGAAGTCGCGGCGCAGAATCTCGGCACACTGCCGGTCGTGGTCGAGGATGTCGACCGGGTCGCCGCTGCGGTCGGGCATGTCCCAGGCGTCCTCGCAGTCGCCCAGCAGGGACATCAGTTCGTCGACGGTGGCCACAGGCTCGAACAAGGGGATCACGACCGAACCCTATGGCGTGGCGGCCCTCGGCGACTACCTGCCGTCGGGAGACTTCGAGCAGAACACCTTGCCGTCATCGCTCGGTGAGGCGGTCGCGGACCGCCGGTGGAACATGCGAGATGCCGATGGGAACCGTCGTCGGAGTTGGCCGGAATTCTCTGCTCGGGTCCGGGCGCGAAACCTAGGCTGCTGGCATGGCAGGCAAGGCTCCCGCGACGTTGGAAGTGGCTGCGGCGGGGAAGGTTCCGAGCGAGTTCCGGTATTGGGAGCGGGTCGGGGATCCGGGGGTGCAGCGGGTACGGCGGTTGTGGCGCGGGCTGTTCCGGTTCGATCCGCAACCCGACGAGGAGTTGGTGCGAGCCTTCGCCGGGGCCTACTACCAGGCCGATCCGGTGGCCGAGGCCTTCGTCGACGAGGTGTATCTCGGCGAGATCGGGCCCAAGGCGGGGCGGGCCATGCTGGATCAGGCGCTGGCGCACGGAGTGCACAGTGTGGTCGACGCGCCGCCGTCGCTGAAGCGGTTGTTCGAGGAGTTCGAGACGCCGCCGGAGTGGCTGGATACGGAACTGGTGGCGCAGGGGGCGAAGGTCTTCCGGCGCTGGGGCACCTCGGTGTTCAGTTTCGCCACCACCAGCACGCTGGAGATGTATTCGGAGAGTTCGATCGCCAAGCCGCTGTCGTACGCGGGCGGATATGCCGGGGACAAGGCGCACAAGCGGCAGTTGGAGACGGTGCGGTTCTGGATCGACGTGTCCGAGCCGGGCGGGCTGGATCCGGGGGCGCGGGGCCGGCAGACCGCCATGCGGGTGCGGATCATGCACGTGTTCATCCGGCGCAAGCTCATGCAGCGGCCGGAGTGGGATTACGACGCCTGGGGCGTGCCGATCAGTGTCGGGGACGCCACATTGACTCTGATGGGCGGCAGCGTCGTGCCCGGACTGGCGCTGTGGAGCCTCGGACATCAGACGACGGTGTCGGAAATCGAAGCGACGCTGCACTTCTGGCGATACGTCGGCCATCTGCTGGGCGTCCAGCCCGCCTGGTATCCGCGCGACTTCCGGGAGTCGGTGCAGCTGATGTTCGCCGCTTTCGTCAAGCGCGCCCGTACCGCGGGCGCGGACGGCGAGGAGCTGGTGGAGTCGTATCTGCCCGCGTTCGCCCCGAAGCCGGATACGCCGTGGGCCAAGCGGATTCGCGACGAGTTCAACTATCGGGTGCAGATCGGCTACACCGCGTTCTGGCTGCCGCCCGCCACTTACGCCCGCCATCGGATGCCGGACCGGTTCCCGTGGGTGCTCCATCCGCTGCTGCAGGCTCCGATGGTGTTCGGCGCGGAAACCCTGCGCCGCACCGTGCCCGGGCTGGACGCGGTGGCCGATCGGGTGCAGCGGTACCGGCGCGAGCGGTGGTACCGCAACGAGGTCGGCGACCGGGATGCCGAGTTCACCCCGGTCGAGGAGTTCCGACGCTGAGCCTCAGCGCTTCTCGACGCGGCTCTGCGGTGGCGTCACCGCGGCGTGGGTGCGCAGGTAGGACTCGAGCGCGTCGAGATCGATGGGGCCGACCAGGGTTTCGTGGCTCTGCTGGAACACCGTGAAGCCGTCACCGCCGGCGGCCAGGAAGTTGTTGGTCGACACCCGATAGGACGCGCTGGGATTCAGCGGCTGCCCGCCGACGCGGACGCTGTCGTCGATCACCTTGTGCCCCTTGGGCGCTCCGTCGGAGTAGGCGTAGGTGATGCCCGCGACCGAGAGCACGCCGGGCTTGCTCACGTTGTCCCATTGCTGTTCCAGCAGATTCAGGATCTGCTGGCCGGTCAGCGCCACGGCCACCACTTGATTGCCGAACGGCTGCACCGTGTACGCCTGTTCGTAGGTGATGTTGCCGCCGCTCAGGCCCGCGCGCACGCCGCCGGGATTCATGAACGCCGCGACCGCCTGCACACCGGCCATGGCGTCGAGCATGGAGTCGGCGATGACATCCCCGAGCGGGGAGTCGCCGGCCGGGTCGGGTTCGGCGGGCAACGGGGCGGTGGAGTTGCCGATCACCCGTTCGGCACGCGGTTTGGATTGCCCGGCAAAGAAATCCACCAGTTGGGTGGAGGCGGGCGTGGGCTGGATGTCGCGGGTGACGACCCGGTTGACGGCCTTGGCGTCGACCTTGCCGTCGTGGAAGCGCAGGGTCACATCGGTGATGAGACGGCCGAACGAGGCGGCCTGGGTGACGACCTTGCCGTCGAGGGTGCAGTTGTAGGCCTGGTGGCTGTGCGCGGTCAGCATGACCGACACCGCGCCATCGGTGTTGTGCGCCAAGGCTTTCACCTCGGGCGAGATGTTCGCGCACCCGTTGTAGTCGACCGGTCCGCGCGCCTGCTGCGCGCCGCCGTCGTGCAGCAGCGCCACCACGGTTTCCGCGCCCGCCGCCCGCATTTCGGGTACGTACTTGTTGATGGCGTCGGCCTCGTCGCCGAAGCGGTAGCCCGCGATGCCCTCGGGCATGACGATGTGCTCGGTGTCGGTGGTGACGGTGCCGATCACGCCGATCTTGTGGCCGCCGAGGTCGAGCATGGTCCACGGCCGCAGTCCCGGGGGGAGTTGGCCGTTGGCGTCGGTGACATTGGCGGCCAGGTACGGGAACTTCGCGCCGGTGAAGGGCTCGCCCGGGGTGCAGCCGTCGGTCGCGCAGCCGCCCTGCTGCAGCCGCCGTAATTCCGTGACGCCGTGGTCGAATTCGTGATTGCCGACGGCGGAGACCGCCACGCCGACGGTATTGAGGAAGTCGATGGTCGGCTCGTCGTGGAACAGCGACGAGACCAGCGGGCTGGCCCCGATATTGTCCCCGGCCGACACGATGGCGCTGTCGGGATAGGCCGCCTTCAGTCGCGCCAGATGCGCGGCCAGGTACGCCGCGCCCCCGGCGGTGTAGGCACCGACCTTGCCATTGGATCCCTCCGGCGGCTGCAGGTTGCCATGCAGATCGTTGATGCCGAACAGGTGCACTTCGCCGGACCGCGCCGCAGGCAGGTCACCGGTCGAAACCAGCGGCACCGCGGTCGAGGTGGCGGGCGCGGTGCTCTGCCCGCCGCTGCCGCACCCCGCCACCAGCCCGACGCTCAGCACGACCGCACACAGTCCCAGAACCCGCCGCCGACCGTTCATAGTCTCCGACTGTGGCAGATCCGGTCGACACTCGCCCGACGGGCAGATGAATTCATACTCGTCCAGCCGCGGCGCATTGTGAGCCCGGATACCCCCGATGACCGAATTCGCCTGACGTGGGGCATTTCCGCAGGTCGGGGGGCGCGGAGAAAATACCCACGGCCGTGGCGTGTTTCAGATCTTCTATCGCCGAAATTCCGCGCCCGGTAGACAGAATTTATGACCACCCGGAATCTGACGCTCGCCACGGCGGCCTTCGCCCTGACCTTCTGGGCGTGGAATCTCATCGGGCCGCTGTCATCGAGTTACACCAAGCTGCTGGATCTCTCGCCCGGGCAGACTTCGCTGTTGGTGGCGACGCCGGTGCTGGTGGGCTCGCTGGGCCGGATTCCGGTGGGCGTGCTGACCGACCGGTTCGGCGGGCGGCGCATGTTCGCGATCGTCTGCTTCCTCACGATCGTTCCGGTGCTGTTCCTGGGCTGGGCCAATTCCTTTGCCGGACTGATGTTCTGGGGCTTTCTGCTCGGTATCGGCGGCACCTCGTTCGCCGTCGGCGTGCCGTTCGTGAACAACTGGTACGAGCCGGCCCGGCGCGGCTTCGCGACCGGCATGTTCGGGCTCGGTATGGGCGGCACCGCGCTGTCGGCGCTGTTCACCCCGCGCTTGGTCGAGCACCTCGGTCGCGCGGCGACGCACATTCTGATGGCGGTGGCGCTGGCCGTTCTGGGTGTGATCATGCTGCTGTTCGCGAAGGACTCGCCGAGCTGGTCCCCCGCCACCCAGCCCGCTCTCCCCCGCATCCGGGAAGCGTTGCGACTCAAGGCGACCTGGCAGGGTTCGTTCCTGTACGCGGTGGCCTTCGGCGGCTTCGTCGCCTTCTCCACCTACCTGCCGACCGTCCTGCACAACGTCTACGAGTTCGCCCAGTCCGACGCCGGCATTCGCACCGCCGGCTTCGCCATGGCCGGTGTGCTGGCCCGCCCGATCGGCGGCATCCTCTCCGACAAGGTCGGCCCGATACGCGTCCTGACCGCCGCCTTCGCCGGCGCCGCGCTGCTCGCCCTGGTGCTCGCCCTCGAACCTCCCGCCGAACTCCCGGCGGGTGCGGCCCTGGTGGCCATGGCCTTCTGCCTCGGACTGGGCACCGGCGGCGTCTTCGCCCTGGTCGCCAAGCTGGTCGATCCGGCCAGCGTCGGCACCGTGACCGGATTGGTCGGCGCCGCAGGCGGTCTCGGCGGCTACTTCCCGCCCCTGGTCATGGGCTTCGCCTACGGCCGCACCGACACCTACACCATCGGCTACCTGCTGCTGGCCGGAACCGCGGCCGCCGCCCTCCTCTACGCCGTAGCCCTCCGCCGAGCGGTGACGCCCACCCCCAACCGGAACGCCGAGACCCGAACCCCGGCCCCGGCGGCCCATCACTGACCCCTCCGACGCCGGGCCCCTCCCGGGGAAACCGCAGCCGCCGCACTTCACCCAGGTGCGGCGGCTGCGGCCGTCTTCGCTCGAACGATCAGGGCCGGCGGGAGATGGCGGCGCGGCCCCGCATGGCGCGTTCACGGTCGTCGAGGATCTGAATTCGCCGCCGCGCCATGGCATCCGCGGGGGAAGCGCCGGCGGTGAGTGCCTGGAAGACCGCATGGGCGTCCTCGAGCGCGTCACGGGCTCCGACTCCGGCTGCCGGGCTGATGGCGTGGTCGGCGTCGCCGATCAGCAGCGTGTGTGCCACGGGCGCGGCGGCCTTGTCGATCGGCACGTTGCGGGCGTTGGAGACGTGAACCTCACCGGTGTGATCGATCAGGCTGGTGACCAGGTCCGGGATCGAGGGCGCGGCCGCGCGCACGGCGTCGGCCCATTCCGCCATCGGCCGCATGCCGAGATCGTCTGCGCCGCTGAGCGCTTCGCGGGCGATGCGGATGAACCACATCGGGTTGTCACCGTCGCGGTGAATGTGGCCGAAGGTCGCGCCGGGCGCGCCGCCGGGACCCACCTCGGCGAAGAAGTGCAGAACCTCCGGGTCGCTGGCGAGTTCGACGGGTTCGGCCGTCATGCCGTAGAGCACAACGTCATTGGCGTAGACCGGGACGCGGTCGGGTTCGAGCGCGGCCCGCACGACCGAGTCGATGCCGTCGGCGGCGATGAGGATGTCGTCTGTGACGCTGAGGTTTTCGCCGCCCCGGTGCAGGGTGGCCCGGCCGGGCCCGGTGAGAGCGATATCGGTGATGGGCAGGCCGTAGCGCAGGTCGGCGCCGGAACCGGCGACGAAGTCGGTCAGGATGGCCATCAATTTCGAGCGCATCCAGAAGCGGTGGCCGCGGCTCATGGATGAGCCGCGCCCCTTGCTGTCCTCATAGTGCAGCGCGCTGACGGCGTAGGAAGCGGCTTCGATGGCGGCATCGTCGACGCCGAGTGCGTGCAGGGCGTCGTGGCCGCGGCCGTCGATGAACAGGAAGGCGCCGCCGCCCGGTCCCGCGGCCTGCTGTTCGTAGAGTGTGACCCGGCTGCCCTGCCGGGCCAGTGCTCCGGCGAGGACGGAACCGGCGATGCCGCCGCCGAGGATGGTCGCCATGTGCGTTCTCCTACTTGGTCGTCTGGTGCGCGATCCGTGTCATCTTTTGGAACGAGTCCTCTTCAGGAGCCTGCCATTTGTCGCCGTGCGGGTTATGGTCATGAGCGAAAATACCTGATGGACAGGACTATTCGATGGACGGGAAGAGTGAGCGGGTGGTGTGGGATCACCCGGGCGCCGCCGCGTATGTGCGTGCGGCGGGTGATGCCGCGGCGCTGCTCGACACCGCAAGGGGGCACGCGGAGGCCGTGGCCGGGATCGATCTGGCCGGGTTGGGCACTCTGGGTGAGGATTTCGCGGCCGCGTGGGGCGCGGCGTGGACCACGCACAGTGGGCACCTGGCGACCGCGTCGGCGCTCACCGACGCCTACGGCCGGGCGATCACCGGCTGGGGGGCGGTGCTCGACGCCACCGATGCCGAGTCCGCGGCGCGGATCGCGGGCATTGGGTCCGGTAGCGACGACGTTCAGGCGTAGGCCCGGGAACAGGGGACCACGGATTTGCAGAACGAGAGCAATCAGGGCGCGAATGAACCGGCCCTGGTCACGGCTTTGGTCGCGCCGTTGGTGAAATTGCGTGCGGCAGTGGGGGATGGGGCCCGGCCCGCCGATGCCACCATGTCGGCGATGGCGGCGCTGCCGGGGACGGTGCGTGCTTCCGATGATGCTCATCGCGGTGGTCTCGAACAGCTGGCGTCGAGCGATACCGCGCGGGCGGCGGTGCCGGTGATCCGCCGGACCGGCGGTGAGCTCGCCGCGCTGGCCGACGTGTCGGAAAGCCTCGCACCGCTATTGACCTCGGCTTATGACATGCGCGATCATGCCGCCACGAGTCTGGACAATCTGATCTCCGGCTTCCGGGCGCAGGCCACACCGCTGGTGAATGCCGCACGCTCACAGGCGGATCTGGATTCGGTGGTGAACCTGGCCGCCGATTTCGTACGGGACGCGGTCGGTGTGATCAAGGCCGCCGACGGACATATGGACGCTCTCATCGCCGAGATCGGGAACATCGAGCAGCCGGGCGTGACGGTGCGCGCCGATCTGCGGCTGGACAGGCAGGTATGACCCCATGAATTTGTTCGGCGACCTGCCCGGTTTCGCGGGCGGACCGATGGTGCCCGTGCCGGCTGCCGGGGACCCGGCACCCGTTCCCGAAGAGCCCGAGTACGAGGAACTCTCGATCTCCGGCGATATCCGCGACCGCAGCTGGGACTCGCTGCCGACCGCGCGGCCAGGGCACCGCACCTCGCTGTGGGAGGATCCCGAACGGGCCGCGGCCCTGCAGGGTCCGCTCTCGGCCACCGATCCGGTGCTCGGCGTCGAGGCGACGACGCAGTCCGGGATCGCTCGCGTCGACCGCCACATCACCTACCACGAGATCGAAATGCACTCCACCGTCGAGGTTTCCACGACCATCCGTATCAAGCTCGAGGCCCACCCATGACCGACCCCGACGTGCCGGTTTTCACCACCACCTGCAGTACCCGCACCATCACCGTGACCACCACCGACGCCGGCCAGATCATCGAATTGCGTTTCGAAGCCTGCGAATACGGCTACGGCGCTTCCGCCCTGGCCGCCGAGATCCTCCGCCTCGCCCAGCGCTGCACCCTGCTGGCCCGCGCCCGCCGCCGCGACGCCCTCGCCGCCGCCGGCCTCGCCAACGTCCTCCTCGACCGCCTCGGCCTCCCCAACCCCGAAACCCTCGCCACCGAACTCTCCCGCCTCGACGCCCCCACCGCCGAATCCACCCCCCACACCTGGCTGCGTGCCCTATGACCACCACCATGAAGGCCCTGATCGCCCAGGTAGCCGACCAACTCGAAGCCCTGACCCTCGCCGCCGACGGCCTCTCCCGAATCACCGGCCGCGCAACCGGTTTGGACGGTGTGATCACCGCCGAGGCGGCAGGCGACGGCACCCTGTCCGACCTGACCCTGTCCGAGTCCCTGACCGCCTACCCACCCGAACAGGCCGCCGCCGCCATCCTGGCCACCGTCAACGCCGCCACCACCGACGCGGCCCGCCAACGCGCACTACTACTGGCCGAACTCAGCAAGTCCATCACCTAGCCGTGCGGTCCGTCCTCCCCGAACAGCGAAAGCTGTTGCGATGGAACCACTCCCCCAATCTTGCGCAAACACCGAGCACAGGTCACCTCTGCCCGAGTAGGCTCCAACGCCCCCGGATCCCACCCCGCAATCCCGGTATGACACAACAACTCCGGAACCTCTTCCCCCACAACCCATTGCCCGAGCCCCACCGCATGCACCATACGCCCGCCCCACACCACCGCATGCACCCCCGGAGCCCCGAAGGCAGCCCGCGTCGAAGCAGCCAACGGCGCAATATCGGTCATGCGCCCAACAATAAGCACAGCCCCCGACAACCCCGCCCAATCGGCCGATGACGCCGTCCAGATCAGCTCGGCCCGTATTTCTTCGCCCGCACCGCCGCCGCTCAGGTCCGCCCGGGGAGCGGCATGAGGGTGCGTCGCCGCGGAGGGCCGCACGAGTTGATAATGGGCTAAACATGCACTGAGGCACTGGAATTGGCGGAAAACTGCCGTCTGACAGCGAATTGTGCACGAATAGGCCCACTGCACCGAACTCGGCAGTGCAGGACGTTCGGCCGACCTCAGACCTATACCGCCACTTGATCTTCCGCTCCGCCGGGTTGTCCGGCTCGATCAGCGCGCATCGCGGCTAGAAGCGGACGTCCAGGACGCACATGTCGGCGCGGTCAGTTGATCTTCCGCCACGTCGCGCTGGCCGCTTCGGTCAGCGCGGCATGCGGCATGACAGTGCGTCTCCCGCATACTCGCGAAGTGACGAATGATCAGGACCTGTGATCCGGCGACCGTTGTTCGTGCGTAAACGCAACGCGGGCCCCGTGTTCAAGGCCAGTAGCCATCCGCGTTTCGGTCGCCAAGTCACGCCAATCGTGCTTCATAGGCCGCCTGGCAGATCGATGATCTCCCCACGGGCGATGTCGGCGCGGGCGAGGGGCACGCGCGGGACGCTGATCATGTGTTTCAGCAGGGCTATCGGGATCGTGCGGTACGGTCGGCGTCGCTGAGGGTGACGGGAATGTTGGTGAGTTGGGCCTCGCTGTGGCTGCCGGCGTCGTTGTAGAACTGCCAGGTGCTGCTGAATTCGGCCGGGCCGGGTTGGAACGGTACCGACCCCGATGCCGGAATGTCGATCGTGTAGTCCTGCGCGGTACCGTCGCAGGTCAGCAGTCCCGACCTGGTGGTGGTGGCGCTCTTGGCGTCACCTTGTCGCAGTTGACTGTTCCTGAGGCTCTTGATCTGATCGCCGGTGCATGTGTAGGTGCCGGTGATGTGCACGCTGCCGTCTGCGTTGAAGTATTGGATGCCGTCAACCGTGAGGCTGGGGGACGGGTCTGCCGTGGCAGGGGCCGCGAGCATGGACGCGCTGACGAAACCCACCGCCGTGGCGACGGCCAGTTTCAGGATCCGTGTCTCACATATGGTCATCCGCCGTTCGGAGGTCCAGAGATATTCGACCATCACACGACTTTCTTCTCGAGATATTGCCGGTCGCAGGATGGCAGCCTCGACATGAGGAAACCGTGAAGTTGTTCGAACGTGAGTGCCTGGCGCACCGTCGACCCACCCAGGCTTCCCCCGGTTCTGGTGGCGGATCGGCCCGATGCGAACGCTGATCGCAACCCGAACGGCCCCAACGGATTTCACATCCCTCCGCCTACGCCACCACCCGATAACCAGTGCCGTTCGGCAAGATCGGTAACGTTGCAGACGAACACGTCGGCGGTAGCCGAACGATAGGGGCGGACATGAAGAACGACAGCGCACTGGTCCGAAGGATCATGTCGCCAAGCACGTTCCGGATCGGAATGAGCCTGTATCCGCCGCTGCTGTTCGCCGGTGTCCGTGTCGAGCACATTGCGGACGACTGGACCAGCGTTCGGGTCCGTCACCGGGTCAGCTGGTGGAATCGCAATCACAATGGCGCAGCCTTCGGCGGAACGCTGTCGGCTATGACCGACCCGTTCTTCGGACTCATGGCCGCGCAGCAGCTCGGTCCCGGCTACGTCGTATGGAACACCTCGGTAAGCACCCGGTTTCTCAAACCCGGACGCGGAACGGTCACCGCGACAATGCAACTCACACCGGACGAAACTTCCGCGATGCGCGCAGCGACCGCCGATGGCGGCAAATCCGTGACCAGTCACTCAACCGAGATCGTCGCGAGCGACGGATCGGTCATTGCGCGCGCGGAACAGCAGGTCTACGTGCGTCGTGCGAAGACCGCATCGACGGAGCAGCACCAACCCACCAGTGTGGCGCTGGACGAACTCGCCCAAAACGGCACACCATCCACCGCCAAGTAATCCCGAGATTTCCGGTTTGAAGCGGTCGAGCGATCATTGGCCGACCATCACGCGGCACGGCCCAACATTGTGCAATCGGCAATACGCCGCATTCGGCCCGCCTCGGATGGACACGGCTGCTTGATCTTCCGCTGCGCCGCGCTGACCGGTTCGGTCAGCGCACTATGCGGCAATGCAGGACGTTTCCGCCCGGTCCTCGCGGCCTACCGTTGCGGGCGCTCGAGACGGAAGAAGCGGCTTCGGCGGGTACTACCGTCGCGACGGACATAGCTGTCTTGGTGCACACCGAGATCTGTGGCACCGAGCTTGCGGATCGCGGCGGCTGACCGGCCATTTCGCTCGTCGGTCCGGAACTGGATCCACGCCGCACCCTGAGCGAAGACCTCCCGCACCAGCAATGCCTTGGCGCGGGAGTTGATTCCGGCACCCCAGACTGCCGGATCGAACTGGGTCGCACCGATCTCCACCGCATCAGGCATAGCCGGGTCGTACAAGATCGAGGTCGTCCCGACGATCACTGCGCCCTGGCGCACGCTGAACGTGATGCGTTGTCCATCAATCAGTTTGGCTCGAATACCTGAGTCGAGCTCACTGAAGTTGGAGGGAATCGCGCGAGGGATGTGCTCCCACACACGCTCGTCATGTATCGCATCGAACAACGGCTCAGCGTCGGCGGAGGTATACAAACGCAGCGATACCCCGCCGTCATCGAGGCGATCGACGGGAATACGCATCGGCCAGATCATGCTGCAAATCCTCGCAGCCGCGGCCCGTGCTCGCAGACTGGCGACCGCGCCGGTCGTCGGAATCCCGGCATGAGGCGCGTTCGACCGCCCCCCAGGTCGGCACGCCCCGCTGATCTTCGCCCCTCCCGCGTCGGCCGGTTCGGTCAGCACGGGACGCGGCAGATCAGTGCGTTGTGTAGGTGACCCAGCTGTAGCCCTCGCGCCGCGCTCGTTCCGCTTCGCTCCAGCGGCTCGGGTCGATCGGAGGGACGTAGACGTCACCATCGAGGACCGACTCGATCTCGGTGATCTCGAGCCGGTCGGCGCGATCGATGAGCTGCGCGTAGAGCTCACCGCCACCGAAGCAAATGACCTCACCGTCACCAGCTGCGGCCAGAGCCCCGTCGATCGACCGCACGACCGTGACTCCATCTGGCGCCCAGTCCTTTTGGCGGGTGACGACTATTGTGCGCCGACCGGGTAGCGGCCGACCGATGGAATCGAATGTCCGCCGCCCCATGACGAGTACCCGACCGAGGGTCATGTGTTTGACCCGTTGTAGATCATCACGGTCACGCCACGCCAGGTCTCCGCTGCGGCCGATCACGCCGTTCTGAGCCACCGATGCAATGAGCGTCAAGGTCACCGCGACATCATGCCTTGCCAGCAATGCTGAGAATGCGGCGCACTCGGCATATTGACGCCTTCGGCAGTAGGTTCCGCAGCGGTCCCGAACCGAGCGATCAGCGGCAAGAGCGAGCGGATGCTCGCGCGAGCAGCTTGGCAGCAAGATCATCCGACCTAATCCCGCACTATCGCAGCGGAATTGACCTTCTGACGCCGTATGGCGGCGGAAAGTGCGAGATTAGGCCGGTTTCCGAAACTCGGCAGTGGCGGATGTTTTGGCCCGTGGTCGGCTCGCCGCTGATCTGGCCGCGCCAGCTGGTTCGGTTCGCTCGGTCTGCCACGGAAGATCGTGTTGGCAGGGGAGCTGAATCCGCTGCCCAGTTGATAGACAAGTGGGGTGAACAGTTTCTACCACCTGTGTTTCGTGGTCCAAGATCTTCAGCGGGCGACCGAGGACCTCACTCGCACGCTGGGCGTGAGCTGGAGCCCGGTCCGAGGCGGCAAACTGGGGCCCTGGGATTACAGCATCGTCTTTTCCCTCGAGGGCCCACCGTTCTTCGAGGTGATCCAGGGTCCGCCCGGCAGTCCGTGGGACGCGACCGACGGATCCCGTTTCGACCATATCGGCTACTGGTCCGAAGACGTCATGGCCGACAAGCAGCGTCTGGCGGTCGGCGGAGCACCGATCGAGTTCGATGCGTGCCCCTACGGTCGGCCCTTCACCTACCACCGTCTCGACAGCATCGGTGCACGAGTCGAATTGGTCGACATCGCGGCACAGGAAGGATTTCTCGCGACATGGGCCCCGCAGGGGGATGCGATGCCGGTACTCGACCTCGACGGCTCAGCCGAGCCGTGATGTCATGTCGGTGCCCGGACATCGCTGGTGCCGGGCGTTCGGCCGACCTCGGACCGACACCGCCACTTGATCTTCCGCGCCCGGGGCACTGGCCGGTTCCATCAGCGCGACTCGCGGCATGATCGTGCGTTGCCGCGAACACCCATGCATGTCGGACACGTAGTGCTGGTCTTCGTGGTCGTTCACAAGATCGTGGGTTATTCGCACGACCATGGCACTACAACGGCGACCCGTACGCGCCTCAGCAGGTCGCCTGGAATGGGAAGCACGGCGGTGACGTGACGGTCGGTGGGGCAGGTAGGGCGGTCGAGGTGACCACGGTCGTATCCGCCGGAGTGGTAGTGGTTCTCAGGTGCGTGAGAGTCAGCACGACCAGAAGCAGGACCACACCGCCGGCGATCACCGCGAAGGCCCACAGCATCGGGATCGGTGAGGCACTGCGGTAGCCGTGCACATACAAGGATGTGTAGCGCCCCGGCCTGGTTGCGCGACGGTAGTGGTACCCCCCGCGTCTCGGTCCCCGCGGAGAATGCCGCCGCACCCCATACCCCATGAGAGCCAGTATGACCCCGGGGACCGACACGATCGAGGCTGTTGGGAAGACGATCGTCTTCCCAACGCCTGCGCACTGCACCGCGCAGCGGTCAGCAATCTTGTTGATGGGCCATCGATATCGGTTGGGGGATGATCGAACAGCCCGTGCCATGGATCGCGGCGGGTGAGACTGGGGCCGATGCCATTTCATCGGTGAGAGTTGGAGATGCGTTCAGGCGATGTGACCAGGCGTCGGGAAATGTGGTGGAGCTAGCTGCTCGAAGCGCTCGCGAACGGAGTCGCCGCGGGGAGGGTGGAGCGGCGGGTCGGGTGCTGCCACAAGCCCTTTCGTTCGAGGATGGGCAGGACGCCCTCGCCGAACCAGTAAGCCTCTTCGAGATGGGGGTAGCCGGAGAGGACGAAGTGGGTGATGCCGGCCTTGGAGTACTCGATCAGGCGGTCGGCTACTTCCTCGTGCGAGCCGACCAGGGCGGTGCCCGCGCCGCCTCGGACCAGACCGACTCCGGCCCAGAGGTTGGGGGCGATCTCGAGGCGGTCGGTATTGCCGTTGTGCAGCTCCGACATGCGGCGTTGGCCCTCGGATTCGCTGTGGGCCAGGGCGGATTGGACGCGCTCGATATCGGCGGGGTTGATACCGGACAGCAGTTTGTCGGCGACGGCCCAGGCCTCTTCGGAGGTGTCGCGGGTGATGACGTGGATGCGCAGGCCGTAGTCGAGGCGGCGGCCGTGGTCGACGGCCAGGCCCCGGATCCAGTCGAGTTTGCGGCTGACCGCGAGGACCGGTTCGCCCCAGGTGAGGTAGGTGTCGGCGTAGCGGGCGGCGACGGGACCGGCGGGGGCCGAGGAGCCGCCGAAGAAGATCGGGGGAACAGGGTCGGGGCGGTTGTGCAGCAGGGCGTTCTCGACGTGGATGTGCTCGCCGCGGAAGGTGGTCGGCTCGTGGGACTCCCACAGGGAGCGGACCACGTGCAGGAACTCGCCGGTGCGGGTGTAGCGGGACTCCTTGTCGGCGAAGTCGCCGTAGGCGGCCTGCTCCAGGGGTTCGCCGCCGGTGACCACATTGATGAGAAGCCTTCCGGCGGAATGCCGTTGAAAGGTGCCCGCCATCTGCGCGGCCAGCGTCGGGCTCATCAGGCCGGGGCGCAGGGCCACCAGGAACTTCAGGGTCTCCGTGGTCTCCACCAGCATGGCGGTGGTCAGCCAGGCGTCCTCGCACCAGGACCCGGTGGGGGTGAGCACGGCCTCGAACCCGTTGGACTCGGCGGCCGCCGCGATCTGGTTGAGGTAGTGCAGCGAGGCCGGACGGTCGCCCGACATGGGGGTGCCGTGGCCGCCGACCACCAGTCCGCGGGAGTCGCCGGAGGTGGGCAGGAACCAATGGAACGACAAGCTCATTCGGGGACTCCTAGGCGGTGAAGCGGTCGTTGAAGCGGGTATCGGTGAAGTCGGTGATCTTGACCTTGCCGGGGATCAGCTTGGCCTCGGAGAACGCGTCGGCCACCTGCTGTTCGGCGGTGATGGTGGCGTCATCGAGCGGATGGTCCTGGAAATTGGCGCGCTTCACCGCCAGCAGCGTGACGTCGTAGGGCACGCCGGTGATGGCAGCGGACTGCTTGGCCCACTCCTCCCGATGCCCGGTGATCCAGACGTGGGCATTCTGGATGCGGCCCAACAGATCCCGGACCGCGGCGGCGTTCGCCTTGTTCTGCAGGGTCTTCGAGCCGACCACCCAGAAGCTGTCCGGCTTCAGGTAGCCGTTGCCGTCGACCAGGACCCGATTGCCCGCCACTTCGGCCTGGGCCACATAGGGATCCCACACCGTCCAGGCATCCACCCGGCCGGTGGACAGTGCCGCCAGCGCGTCGGCGGGCTGCAGATACTGCGGCTCGATATCGGCGAAGGTGAGCCCGTTCTTCGTCAGCACCGACAACAGGTGATAGTGCGCCGAACTGCCCTTCGTGACCGCGATCTTCTTGCCGCGCAGATCCTTCGGATCCTTGATGGCCGAATCCTTGGGCACCACCACGGCGCTTCCGGCCGCGCCCGAGTCGTACACGCCAGCGATCTTGATCTGGGATCTGGCCGCCGCCGCGAAGACCGGCGGGGCATCGCCGACGCCGCCGAAGTCCACGGATCCGGCATTGATGGCCTCGAGCATGGGCGGGCCCGCGGTGAAGGAGGACCACTCCACCTTGTAGGGCAGGTCCTTGCTCTGACCGGAGACGTCGAGCAGGGCCTGCAGCGCCATGCCCTTCTGATCGCCGACGCGCAGGGTCACCTTCGACAGGTCCACCGAACCGTCCGCGTTCACGCCCTTGTTGTCGTCGCCGCCGGACGAGCACGCCCCCGTGACCAGGGCGGTGGCGACCGCGAGGACGGCGAACAGGCGTCTGCGTTTCATTCGTGGGTTCCTTCCGGGGTGACGCCCAGTTCGGCGAGCAATGCCGCACGCAGGGCCAGGAATTCGGGATGCTCGCGACGGCGGGGCCGCGGCAGGTCGATGGGAATCTCGCGGGCGATGCGCCCGTCGGCCAGCACCAGCGCGCGATCGGCCAGCAGCACCGCCTCGTCCACATCGTGGGTGACCAGCAGGACGCCCGGCCGATGCCTGGTCCACAGATCGAGCACCAACCGGTGAATCGTGATGCGGGTCAAGGCATCCAGCGCACTGAACGGCTCGTCGAGCAGCAGCAGATCCGGTTCCCGGACCAGGGCGCGGGCCAGCGACGCCCGCTGCGCCTCACCGCCGGACAGCGTGAGCGGCCAGGCACCGCCGCGCTCGGCCAGCCCCACCTCGGCGAGCGCGGCTTCCGCTGCGGCCTTGGGGTTTTCGTGCCTCAATCCCAGGGTGACGTTGTCGCGCACTCGTTTCCAGGGCACCAGTCGCGGTTCCTGGAAGGCGACGGCGACCTCACCGGAGACGGCCAGCTCACCGCCGGTCTCGCCGTCGAGTCCGGCCAGCGCCCGCAGCAGCGTGGACTTGCCGGAGCCGCTGCGCCCGAGCAGGGCCACGAACTCGCCGGGCCGGATGTCGAGGTCCAGGCCGTGCAGCACGCGACGCTCGCCGAAGTCCTTGACCAGTCCGCGAATTCGCACGACCGGGGTCCGCGGCGCGGCGCTCGCCGCCGCGTCGGCGGTCTCCTCTGTCTCGGCGGTCTCCTCGATCTCGGCCAGCGTCGCCGCGATCACCGAATCGGTCAGTGTGCCAGGAAGCCGCGTCGCCATGACAGCGCTCTCCTTTCAATGGAACGAACCAGTGCGTCGGTCAGCAGACCGAGCAGGCTGTACACGAGCAGCCCCACCACGATCACGTCGGTGCGCAGGAACTCGCGGGCGTCGTTGATCATGAAGCCCAGGCCCGCATCGGCATTGACCTGTTCGGCCACGATCAGTGCCAGCCACGCGACGCCCAGGGACTGGCGCAGCCCGACCAGCGCCTGTGGCGACGCGCCCGGCAGCACGATGTGCCGGATCAGCTGGTATCGGCTCAGCCGCTGCACCCGTGCCAGCTCGGCCAGCTTGCCGTCCACGCTGCGGATGCCCGCGAAGGTATTGAGATACAAGGGAACCGCCACACCGAAGGCGACCAGCACGATCTTGGGCAGCTCGCCGATCCCGAACCACAGGATGAACAGCGGAATCAGTCCGTAGAACGGCAGGGTCCGCAGCATCTGCATGATCGGATCGACCAGGTACTCCCCCACCCGGCTCAGACCGGCCACCAGTGCCAGGCCGACGCCGAACCCGGCCCCGATCACGAACCCGAATGCGGCACGCCGCAACGACACCGACACGGCCTTGGTGAGCGTCCCGTCCTCGATCAGATCGGCAGCGGTCCGCACCACGGTGACCGGCGAGGCGAGCAGCCGCTCCGGCAGCACACCGGTGGCACTGGCGACCTGCCAGACCACCACCAGCAGAACCGGCGCGACGAACCGCGCGAGCACGGATACGCTCGGCAGGCGCAGCCGGGCCGCGACGGGCCTGGCCTGCAGGGCAATTGAGGACACGGCAGCACCTCGGGGGACGCGGGGACGAGGACGGCGTTGCTTCGAAACGAACGCGATGGCGGCCGAGGGCCTTCGCCCGCCGATTCAGCACTCTGCCGCCCGCAAGCGCCCTGGTCACCGGTTGTAATCCGCGTGATTCCAGCTTTCGGTCGTCGTCCCGACTGCCACAATGGATCCGCAGCGAGGAGCCGGGGACGATCATGAGCAGTCCGAATCACCCGCTCACCGTCGGATCCCGGTTCGGACCCTATCGGCTCGACCGGCTGATCGGGCGCGGGGGCATGGGCGAGGTGTATCAGGCCTACGACACGGTCAAGGACCGCACGGTGGCCATCAAGGTGCTGCCCGAACGCCTGGCCGAGGACACCGTGTACCGCCGGCGTTTCCAGCGCGAATCCCATGCGGCCGCACGACTTCGCGAGGCGCACGTCATCCCGATCCACGACTACGGCGAGATCGACGGCCGCCTCTACATCGACATGCGCCTGGTGGACGGCGACAGCCTGCGCTCACTGCTGCACCGGCACGGACCGGGCGCTCCCGAGGACGCGGTGGCGGTCGTCGAGCAGGTCGCCGCCGCACTGGATGCCGCGCACCGCGACGGCCTGCTGCACCGGGACATCAAGCCGGACAACATCCTCATCACCCACGAGGGCTTCGTGTACCTGGTGGATTTCGGTATCGCCCAGTCCGCCACCGACGAATCCCTCACCAACGCCGGCGGGGCGGTCGGCTCCTACCGCTACATGGCCCCCGAACGCTTCTCCACCCGCGACCTCGGCCCGACCGCCGACGTCTACGGCCTGGCCTGCGTCCTCTTCGAGTGCCTCACCGGCACAACGCCTTACGCCGGCGGCAACGAGGCGCAGATGATGAGCGCCCACCTGTTCGACCCGATTCCCCGCCCGAGCCTGGTCCGCCCGACCGTCCCGGCCGCCTTCGACGCGGTCGTCGCCCACGGCATGGCCAAGGACCCGGCCGAACGCTACGGCAGCGCAGGCGAACTCGCCGCCGCGGCCCGGGCCGCCCTGGGCACGAATCCGATTCCCGAGCCGGCCGGGTCCACGCCCGGACGGACTGGTTCGGTTCCACCGCAGCCGGATACGGTGACGACGCGGACGGGCCGAGCACCGACCCCGACCGGCGAAACCGGCACGCCACGAACGGGTCCCACCGGTGGCGGCGACCACGGTCCCGCCGCCCGTCCTGCCCGGCGCACGCATCGGCGGCGGGTGGCGGCGATCTTGGGTGTGCTCGTTCTCGTCGCGTCCGCGCTGACCTTCGCGGGCTGGGCCTATTGGCGACACACCACACCCGGGAAGGCAGTTCCCGACGCCGCCACCCTGCGGGGCCCGGATATCGACCTGTTCTCGCTCGTCGGCTGGAACGGATACCACCGCGCCAACTGCGTACACAACCGCACCGATGAGAATGTCGTCTCCCTCATCCTGTGCGACGCGAATCCGGCCGCGGGCGCCCCGGCGGCCCGCTTCTTCCGCTTCAGCAGCGCGAACGCGATGCACGACTACTACAACTCGCTGTTCCTGGGCACCATGGGCGCCACCAGCTGTCCCGGTGGTCCCCCGGGCAAGGACGGACCGGTCATGGCCGATGGCCGGGAGGTCGGCCGCAAGGCGTGTTATCTCGACCGGAGCACCGGAACCGCGGGCAACCCGGCCTACGTACTCACCGATGAGAGTGAATTGGCCCTGGTCGCCTACATCTGGGACGCACCCGACAAGACCGCGCTGCGCGACTATCTCGCCAAGTACGACGCCGGATGGTTCCGGGCCGAGGACGACGCTCGCGATCCGGACTTCTTCACCGACGCGGACGATGACCTGCTGAGCGAGCTCGGTGACCCGTACGTCCGCGCCAACTGCCGCCACGAGAATCCGCCTCCCGGTCCGGTCTCCGCGGTCATCGACTGCGACACCAAGCTCGACGATCCGGGCGTCTCGTTCATCGCACTGCCCACTCGCGACGTCGCGATGACCGTCTATCAGGCCGACGTGGGCCAGTTCTCGAGTCGTGTCTGCGCCGGCGGGAACGGCTCGGACGAGGTGTGGCGCAGGCAGACCGAGCCCGTCGGCCGGTACGCCTGCTACACCGACAAGACCACCGACCCGACGCGACCGCACCCCGCGCTCCTGGCCGTATACGAGGATCTGCACCTGCTGGTACTGGTCGCCGGATCCACGGCCGACTACCCGGGCAACTCACCCAAAGACGATGCGAGCCTGCGGGACTGGTTCGAGAAGTACTTCACGAAGTAGGGAGAGGGGTGGTGCCGGGTTCCCTCCGCAGCTGGGAACCCGGCACCGGGTCGGCACCGGTGTGGGCGGTGGCCGACGTCTTTTCAGTGACCGTCGCGGACGATTTCCACGGCGCGGGTGAGAATGCCCAGGCCGTGGGTGATTTCGTCCTCGGTGACGGTCAGCGGGGGAAGCAGCTTCACGACTTCGTCGTAGGAGCCGGAGGTTTCGACGAGCAGTCCGTGCTCGAAGGCGACGCGGCACACCTTCGTGGCCTGCGAGGCGTCGGCGAAGACCAGGCCCTGGACCAGCCCGCGGCCGCGGGTGGAAAGTCCGGCGAAGGATTCGGTCAGGGCGGTCAGGTGGTCGTGGATATGCGCGCCCTTGGCCAGGGTCGACGCCTCCAGGCGCTGGTCGGACCAGTAGTGGCGCAGCGCCACCTCGGCGGTGATGAAGGCGGCGTTGTTGCCGCGGAAGGTGCCGTTGTGCTCGCCGGGGGCCCACTGGTCCAGCTCGCGGCGCATGAGCACCAGCGCCATCGGGAGTCCGTAGCCGCCAATGGATTTCGAGAGCGTGACGATGTCGGGGGTGATGCCGGCGATCTCGAAGGAGAAGAACGGTCCGGTGCGGCCGCAACCCATCTGGACGTCGTCGACGATGAGCAGGATGCCGCGGGCCGAGCACAGTTCCGCGAGGTGGCGCAGCCATTCGGCGCGGGCCACGTTGACCCCGCCCTCGCCCTGCACGGTCTCCACGATCACGGCGGCGGGCTTGTCCAGACCGGAGGAGCTGTCGTCGAGGGCGCGGCGCATCCACGAGAAGTCCTCGGCCTCATCCATGAAGCCGTCGTAGGGCATCGGGGTGGCGTGCACCAGCGGCACGCCCGCGCCCGCGCGCTTGGCGGCATTGCCGGTGACCGACAGCGCACCGAGGGACATGCCGTGGAAGGCGTTGGTGAAGTTCAGGACGGTGGTGCGCCCGGTCACCTTGCGCGCCAGCTTGAGTGCGGCCTCGACGGCATTGGCTCCGGTCGGGCCGGGGAACTGCACCTTGTAGTCGAACCCGCGCGGGACCAGTAGCAGATCGCGGATGGTCTCGAGCAGCCGCGCCTTGGCGACGGTGGACATGTCCAGCCCGTGCGTGATGCCGTCGCCGACCAGGTAGTCGATGAGGGCCTGCTTGAGCACCGGGTTGTTGTGGCCGTAGTTGAGCGTGCCCGCGCCGGCGAAGAAGTCGAGGTAGTCCTTGCCGTTCTGGTCGGTGAGCCAGGCGCCGCGGGCGGTGTCGAAGACGGTCGGCCAGGAACGGCAGTAGCCACGCACGTTCGATTCGAGCGCCTCGAAAACGGTCGCCTCGGCCATGGTCATCTGGGTTCCTCGCGTCGCAACAAAGTGAAACGCTGATGTTTCTACCAAACCCCAGTGTGAAACATGACCATTTTCGACAAACTTGGTCGCGCACCGGGCCGTTTTACCCAAAGACGGCCCCCGGCAGCGTCGTTGCCCGTAACGTGAATCTCTTGTGCGCGGCGACGTGGGGGTCTACTGGCAGCTGGTCAGGGCAGGATTCCGCAGACAATCGCACTACCGGCTGGCCATGCTGGCCGGACTCATCACCAATCTGGTCTTCGGGTTCGTCCGGGCGGCGGTGCTGATGTCGGCGGTGCGGGCCAACAGCGGCTTCGGCGGCTACGACCGCGGCACCATCGGCGCCTATATCTGGCTCTCCCAGGGGCTGCTCGGGGCGATCGCCTTCTGGACCCTGCCCGACATCGTGGAACGCATCCGCACCGGGGACGTGGTCATCGACTTCCTGCGGCCCATCGACATCCAATTCGCCCATCTGGCCGAGTATCTGGGGCGTGCGGTGTATTCGCTGATACCGCGCGGGCTACCCAGTATCGCGGTCGGCGTCATCACCTTCGGGCTGGCCTTCCCGACCACGCCGGGCCCCTACGTGCTGGGCGCGATCAGCCTGCTGCTGGCCATGGCACTGTCGTTCCTGTCCATGTTCGCGGTCAGCCTGGCCGGATTCTGGCTCATCGAAACCCGCGGACTGCGTGCCCTGCACATGATCTGCGGCACCTTCCTCGCCGGATTGTTCGCGCCGTTGCCGCTGTTTCCGGGATGGTTGCGCGCGATCGCCTACGCCACCCCGTTCCCATCCATGCTGCAGTGGCCCATCGACGTGCTCTCGGGCCGAACCACCGGGTTCGCCGCCATGGAAATCGTTGTCGTGCAATGCTTCTGGATATCTGTTCTGGTCGGCGTCGGCCAGCTGCTGCTGCGCGCCGGACGTCGCAAACTGGAGGTGCAGGGTGGGTGAGGCACGCCCCTCGCGGGTGACGCCCTACCGCGCGGTGCTCGGGTCGCGGCTGCGTGCGCAACAGGCCTATCCGCTGTCCTTCGCCACCGATCTGCTCGGCGCCTTCCTCATCGGGATCGTGGAATTCGCCGAAATGTGGGTCATATTCCACAATGTGCCGCGACTGGGCGGCCTGGACCTGGACGGCATGCTGCTGCTGTTCGGCCTCAGCAATACCAGTTTCGCCATCGCCGACATGATCGTCGGGCACGCCGACACCCTGCCCACTTACATCCGGATGGGCCGGCTGGACGCCTTTTATCTGCGCCCGCAACCGCTGCTGCTGCAACTCATGACCAGCGATATCCAGCTACGCCGGGTGGCGCGCATCGGCGTCGCCGCCACCGTGCTCTCATTCGGCATGGCCCGCAACGCCATTCAATGGACACCGGAACACGTGCTGTTGTTCACCACTACGCTACTTTCCGGAATAGCCATATTTTCCGGCCTTTTCGTGTGCGCGGCCGGAGTACAGTTCTTCCTCATCGACGGCGCGGAGCTGACCAATGCGTTCACCTACGGTGGGTCGTACGCGTCCATGCAGCCGACCTCGGTGTTCCCCACACCGATGAAACTCGTTTTCGGATTTCTGGTTCCGGTCGCCTTCACCTCGTATCTGCCCGCCGTCGCCCTGCTCGGAGCGCCGGAATCGGCGCTGTTGCCGGGCTGGCTGGCCTGGGCGGCGCCGGTCGCGGCGGCCTGGGTGTGGGCGGTCGCGCTGTTCCTGTGGCGACTGGGAACCAGGCACTATCAAGGAGGCGGCGGGTGAGCGGTGCCATCATCGATATCGAGGGCCTGACACGGACATTCGCGCTCAGCAAGAAGGAGGGCCGCTGGCGACGGCGGCGCGAACTGCTCACCGCGGTGGACGACATGAGCTTCCGCGTGGAACCCGGCGCGGCGGTCGGATACATCGGCGCGAACGGGGCGGGCAAGTCCACCACCATCAAGATGATCACCGGCATTCTGGTGCCGACCGCCGGGCGTTTGCGGACCTGCGGGCTGGACCCGGTACGGCAGCGCCGCGAACTGGCGAGCCGGATCGGGGTGGTGTTCGGGCAGCGCTCACAGCTGTGGTGGGATCTGCCGCTGCGGGAATCGTTCTCGATCCTGGCCGCCATCCACCGGCTCACCCCGGCCGCGGCGAGCCGGCGCACCGACGAACTGGTCGGGCAGCTGGAGATGGCCGGCACCCTCGACACCCCGGTCCGCCAGCTCTCCCTGGGGCAGCGCATGCGCGCCGAAGTCGCTGCCGCCCTCCTGCATTCGCCCGAACTGGTCATTCTCGACGAGCCGACCATCGGCCTGGATGTGTTGTCCAAGCAGCGATTACGCGAATTCCTGCGCTACGAGCGCACCCAGCGCGGCACCACCCTGCTGCTCACCACCCACGACATGGGCGATATCGAGCGGCTCTGCGACCGGGTGCTGGTGGTGGACCACGGCCGGCTGGTCTACGACGGGTCGCTGACCGGGCTCGGCGCGACCGTCGGCGCCCAGCGGGTGCTGATCGTCGACCTCGCCGAGCCCACCGCGGACCTGGCCGATCTGCCCGGCGCGAAGCTCATCGACAGCGAGGGCGCGGGCATGCGGCAGCGGCTGGCCTTCGACACCGAGATCACCACTGCCGCACAGTTGCTCACGGCCGTCTCCGCGCGCGCGGAGGTCCGCGACCTGTCCATCGAGGAACCCGATATCGAGGACGTGGTGCGGCGGCTCTACGAGGCCGCGGCGTCGGGCTCCCTCGCGCCCTGATCGAGCCGGAACGGCGGGTAGGCGTCGGTCATCAGCGAGGCGTAGGCCCGCACCCGGAAGGACCAGCGGTTGATGCCCATCAGCAGGTCGTAGAGACCGGCCGGGTAAACCGCGGTGAAGAGCAGGCCGACCATGGCGATGATCACCAGGATCGCTACCAGCGCACCCATATTGCGATTGTTGCCGAAGAACGCGCTGAGGATCAGATACTGCGGAATCGCCAGCAGCCACCACTTGATCAGGACCAGCCAGCGGTTGAGCCGCTCGGGATAGTCGACCTCCAGATCGGCGGGGTAGTCGGGGTCCGGCGCCAGGCTGAACGGCGGGTAGCGGTCGGTTCCCAGCTGCGTGAGCGCGTAGAAGCGAACCCGCCAACTCCAGCGCATTACACCGACATTGAAATCGAAGAGCTGACGCGGATAGGACTCGGTAAACAGGATCGCGAAGAACGCGATGATCGAAACCACGAGATAGGCGATGCTGAGAAAGATCAGCACAATATAGTGTGGAATGGCAAGTATCCACTTGACTATCCACATCCAGCGAGACAACCCCGGGTCGAGGTCGCCGCGGACGCGCACCGGATAAACGGGACTGGGCTGCATGACCCTCACTCCTCTCGAGCGCGGGCGGCCACCTTCCTCGCGACCGCCGCCCGAACAGCGGTGAGCCGTTGTTCACCCCATTGTTTCCCCGGCGACGCGGAGATCACATCTGCTTCTCACACATTGTGACCAGATTTGTAATAGCGCGCGCGACAGGGAGTTCCGCACGCCACATCGATGCTTTTCGAATTGCGAGTGGCGGTCGAGTGTGCGACGTTGCTGACCACTCTCCATGTGCACGGCCCGGGTCGGCACGACAGCTGATTTTCGGGAAACGGAGTGATTGTGCGTTCGGCGAAAGTGTTGCCATTGGGTAACGTAAAGCTCACGCCGCCAGTGGAATTGATCCGGCCACGCACCATTCGCGCTCGCCTGCGCCGCATTCTGATCGTCTCGGTCGCGCTGGTGCTCGCGCTGCTCACCGTGATCATCGCGCGCGAGGTGACCGGCTACCGCGACACCGGCGACACCGCGCAATCGGTGCAGGTGGCGCTCGCGGTCCAGGACCTGGTCCATGAGATCCAGCGCGAACGCGGCCTCACCAACGGTCTGCTCGGCGGCGACACCGCGGCCCGCCCCGCGGTCGGCAATCAGCGCCTGGCCACCGATTTCGCACTGCAGGAACTGAATCAGGCCCTGAGTGGGCAACCTCCCGGGGCCGATCTGGTGCATACGGCGTTGACCCAGTTCTCCGGCGTCACCGCCAACCGTGCCGACGTGGATTCCGGGCGCGCCGACCGGACCATGTCGTTCACCTTCTACACCAATGCCATCGCCGCGCTGAACAGCGCTCGCCCCGGCATGGATCACGCGCAGGACAGCCAACTCTGGCGGGGCCTGCAGTCCTTCTACGCGCTCGGCGATCTGAAGGAGTACACCGGCCAGGAGCGCGGATTCCTCAACGGTGTCTTCGCCGAGGGCGCCTTCGGGCCCGGCGAGTACGTGAAGTTCCTCGATATCCGAGCCGCCAAGCAGGCCGCCGCCACCGCCTTCGAACGCGACGCCACCGCCGCCCAGCGCTCGAAGCTGTACGCCCTCATGCAGAGCGACGAGTCGGTGCGGTCCGGACAGGCCGAGGCCGTCGCCATCGCCTCGGAACGCGGGACGCTCACCGAGCCGGTCAATGCCGGCGACTGGTGGCGCGAGATGAGCTCGGTCATCGACGGCGAACGCACCGTGCAGCGCGGCATCGGCGCCGAGATCACCGGCCGGGCCGACGAATTGCGTCGCGACGCCGCCCTGGTGCTGGCGTTCTACGCCGTGGCGGCCGCACTCGCCATCGCCGTCGAGGTCTGGCTGGTGGTGGCCACCGTGCGGGCCATCGTGCGGCCGCTGGCCGAGCTGGCCGAGGAAGCCGACGAGGTGGCCGGACGGCGGCTGCCGCAGCTCATCGCGGACTGGCAGAGCTCCGAGGGCGCCGACCCGGAACCGCCCGAACCGGTGCGCGCCGACGAAAGCGCCGGAGCCGAAATCGTTTCCGTGGCCGCCGCGCTCGACCGGGTGCAGACCACCGCCTACGAACTCGCCTCCGCCCAGGCCCGCCTGCGCCGCAACACCACCGAATCCATGGCCAACCTGGCCCGGCGCAATCAGAACCTGGTGCGCCGCCAGCTCGGCCTGATCAGCGAGTTCGAGCGCGAGGAACTCGACCCCAACGCGCTGTCCAATCTGTTCGAACTCGACCACCTGGCCACCCGTATGCGCCGCAATGCCGAGAGCCTGCTGGTGCTGGTCGGCGAGTCGAGCCCGCGCCGGTGGTCGAAACCCATTCCGCTGACCGATGTCATCCGCGCCGGCCTGTCCGAGGTCGACGACTACCGGCGGGTGGTGCTGCGCCGGGTGGACGACGTGGCGATCGCGGGCGCGCATGTCACCGAGATCGCGCACATGCTGGCCGAACTCATCGAGAACGGGCTGTCGTTCTCCCCGCCCGATCTGGAGGTGGAGATCTACGGCCGCCGCCAGGGACCTCGCTACACGCTGGCCGTCGTCGACCACGGCGTCGGCATGCCGCCCGACCAGCTCGCCATCGCCAATGCCCGGCTGCGCGGTGAGGCCGACTTCCTGGTCGCGCCCACCCGCTTCCTCGGCCACTTCGTGGTGGGCCGACTGGCGCGGCGCCTGGGCATCGAGATCGAACTCACCGTCTCCCCCACCAGCGGTGTGGTGGCCCGCATGCTGCTGCCCGCCGAACTGCTGGGCGACGCCAACGCCGAGCGGCCCGCGCCGCCCGAGGACGCGAAACACGCGGCGGGAGCGCATCTTCCGACCGTCGTCGAGGCCATGCCGGAGCCCAGGCCCGGCCGCCACAGCTCCCCGTACCGGCCGACCGGCAGCGACGCGGAGTTGCCGCGGCATGCCGTGGGGGCCGCGGTCTCCCCCGTATCCGATACCGGCGCGGCGGATTTCGCGGCGGACGGCGAGAGGATCGGCACACCTGCCGCCGAGGCCCCGGCTCCGACTCCGGACGGACGCAACGGCTCCCTGCCCGCGCCCGCGACGATCAAGATGCATCCGCTGCCCGAACCGGCGGACGGCCGCGAACCACCGCGCACCCTGACGGGGCTGCCCGCGGTGTCCGCGACGGATCACGGCATCCGTCCGGTGAACGGCGTGAGCCCGAGTTCCGGGGCGGCGCAGGGTGTTTCGGCGGCGCAGGTTTCCGTGGGCTCACCGGTGGCGGAGGGCGAGGTTTCGGGAGCTGTCCCGGGGGTGCAACGTACGCGAAACGGTCTCGTCAAGCGCACCAGGAAGACTGCCGGGCAAACGGGCGTCACGCCGGGGGGCGCTCAGCCGGAAACGCGGCCCGCCGCACCGCCGGCCGCGGACCGTTCGCCGGACGAGGTACGCAGCATGCTGGCCGGATTCCGATCCGGGCATCAGCGCGGGCAGGGCGGACAGCCGCTCGAACCCGGACCGAGAGCATAGAGCGCGACACAGGAGGACCACGGGTGACGACCCACTACACCGACACCGATCCGCACACCTTCAACTGGCTGCTGGCCGACTTCGTGCGCACCACCGACGGCGTGCGCGACGCCGTGGCGGTGTCCTCCGACGGACTGCTCATGGCCATGTCCCAGGGGCTCGACCGCTCGGCGGCCGACCGGCTCGCGGCCATCGTCTCCGGGCTCACCAGTCTGGGCCGAAGCGCCTCGCGCAGTTACGATTTCGACGGCCTACGGCTGATCATGATCGAGATGGGGCGCGGCTTCCTGCTGGTGTCCACCATGGCCAGCGGCAGCTGCATCGGCGTGATCGCCGACAACAACGCCGATGTCGGCCTGGTCGGCTATCAGATGGCGGTCCTGGCCGATCGCGCCGGCGCGCTGCTCACCCCCGCCCTCATCACAGAGTTGCGGGAGTCGTTGAGCCGATGAACGATTCGCACCGGCTTCCGGACGAGCGCATGATCGCGCTGACCCGCCCCAGCGGCTGGTCCGGACCCGCCGCGTCCGAAAACGCCGCACACGCAGCCGGATTCACCGACGACGAACAGGTCGTGCGCCCCTTCATGATGACCTCCGGCCGGACCACGCCCGTGGTCGACGGTCTGCGGATCGAGACCCTGGTGCGCGCCACCCCGGCGAGCCTGTCCGCGCCGTTGCGGTTCGAACTGGAACGCGTGGTGCGGCTGTGCCAGCGTCCGCATTCCATCGCCGAAATCGGTGCGGCCCTGCGGGTACCGATCGGAGTGGCTCGGGTCCTGGTCAGTGACCTGGTGTCCGCGGGGCACGTGTCGGTCGGCGGGACCGACGAACTCTCCACCGCTGCTCTGGAAAGGATCCGGGACCTTGTTCGGAACCTCTGAAATATCCGGTGATCCCATGCCGCTGGCCTCCTCGGTGAAAATCGTGACCAGCGGCGGATTCGGCGTCGGCAAGACGACCTTCATCGGAGCCATCTCCGAGATCGAACCCCTGGCCACCGAGGCCGCCATGACCGAGGTATCGACGGGCGTGGACGATCCCGGCCTGGCCACCGGCAAGACCACCACCACCGTCGCCCTGGACTTCGGCCGCATCACCCTCGATCGCAATCTGGTCCTCTACCTGTTCGGCACCCCCGGGCAGGAACGCTTCGAATTCCTCTGGGACGACCTGCTCGACGGCGCGCTCGGCGGCGTCATCCTCGTCGACACCGGCCGGGTCGAGGACTGCTATCCGGTGCTCGACCATTTCGAACAGCGCGGCACGCCATTCGTGGTGGCCGTCAACCGATTCGACGCCGGGCCCCGCTTCGCCCTCGAGGAGGTCCGGGAGGCGCTGGACCTCTCCCCGGCCGTCCACCTCATGGATTGCGATGCGCGCGACCGGGAATCGGTGAAACTGGTGCTGGTGGCGCTGCTCGAGCAGATCCTGCACGCCCGCCGGACCCCGGCCCTGGCAGGTTGATTCGACCTTCGCGGCCTCGGGGTGTGGCGACCGACGCCGCACCCGGGGCCTTGCCCCACCTCATACCAAAAATCGCCCCGAGTGCGTACGCACTCGGGGCGATGCCCGAAAACCCTTCGCTCAAATGCGAATCAGCGGCCGAAAGAACCGGTCCACAGGGTGTTGAGGAGACCACCCAGGGCCGCGCTACCGGTGTTGAGCACGCCGTTCAGCGCAGCGGAACCAGTGTCGATGATAACCGGGATCATGTTTCAACCTCTCTCTGTGTGACGCCGCCGCCCGGGATTTCCGTTCGACGACCGGACCCACACTGCCGAGCCTCGCTAAGGCGAACCTTGCCTGTAGCTGAGAGGTAGCTAAGACCCGATGTGTGACCCGTCACAGAAGAGAGGACTGTCCAGTTCCTACTGCGGCGGCGCGGCGCCCGCCGAGTAGAGACTCACCTCGCCGTCCTCGCCCAAGAAGGCGTTGACCAGCATCGTTCCGCTGGAACGCAATTCGTCCGGCGACGGCGCGGCGGTCGTGATGGAGATCTGGGGCACCGCCGCCCAGTTCACGACAAACCGATCAGGCGGTCCGTTGTCGTCGGACAGATGCGCGAGACGGAACACCGACACTGTCCGGCGAACAATCAGATTCCGGACGACTTCGGCAATTCGCTCGGGGTCTTCCAGCGCGAACATGAAACCGAATCGCAGCTCCGGCGACGACGCGTATGCGGGCACGAATACCGAGGCTAACGGACTATGGCGCGTCGCGCCCCCGGCGCGCCGCACGGATAGCTATTCATAAGCCTCGGTAACCGCATGTGCGGTCCGGAAGCCTCATCTCGGTCGAGAGATACCCTCGAACCCGTCTCACATACCGCCCGCGCAGGTGTCGATCAACGTTCAACCGCAGCGGCCACGTGACCGTCTTGTAATGCTGTATAACAATTTTCAGGCAGCTTCGCCGATCACGCGCGGGATGGTTGCGCCCCTCCGACTATCGCGCTTTCCTGAATATGTCCCGCATTATCGGACAGTCTTCTCATCGCATCGTCGCGGTTTTCCCGGTTACTTCACCGTGTCTTTGGTGGTGGGCTGTTGCGTTCCGGGTGCGGGGCTGCGCCGGAGCCGAGGGGAGCCCCTCCCCGAAACCCCCTCGGCCCTGGCGCATCCAACGGTGTGTGATCCAAAACGTGCGACGGCCGAGGGTGGGAATCATGGCAATCGATTACTCCGGAGCGGGATTCGGGGGCGAGCTCCCATCGCCGTCCACCCTGTTACGTGCCTTCCGCGAACCGATCGGCTCCGACCGGCCCGATCGAGAGGTCCTCGAATCCGCCCATGAACTGGTGCGATGCCATGAGAAACGGCATCGCCTGCTGGAGACGGCACACGCCGACGAGGCCACGCCCGACGAGGTCGCCGACTGCACCCACCTGGTCGACAAGATCGACATCAAGCGCGAGGATCTGGTGGCCCGCATCGACGAGTGGGTGGCGGCCAATATTCCGCACCGCGCCGGGGCCTCGCTGCATACCGAGACCCTCGGCGCGGTCATCGACCGGATGGCGGCGAAATGGGTTGTCGCACAACTGGCTTTGGGTAACACCGAACCCGAGCCGGTGCGGTCCCCCAAGACCGACGGTCCTTCGAAAGCTGCCGACGGGCGCGGACGGCGACGGGCGGTAGCGCACCGCATCAGCGAGGACCGCCCCCGACGCGGGGTGGACACCGAGGCCCACCTGCAGTGGTACCGGCTCGCCGAACTCGCCGACGGCTATCGGGATCTGATCACGGAAGTCGCCCAGCACCGCAGGCGACTCCCGACCTGGTAACCCCAACTCTCGGGGGCTCTCAGGGGCTTCGCCCCCGAACCCCCTCGAGATTTCGGGGCTCCGCCCCGGACCCCCAGAAACTAACGCGGGTCGACGACCTCGGCGTCGATGACATCCGCGCGCTCGCCGGCAACCGGCGTCGTTGCTGAATTGTCCTGTGCGGGTGCGGGTTCCGAGTCATCGCCGAAGTCGTCGAGGCCGTCGGCCAGGTCCTCCGCGGTGGCGCGCTGGGCCCTGGCGTCCTGCTCGGCAGCGGCGGCGGCCTCACGCATCTCGATGGCGTCGGTGATCCAATCACCGATTTCGCGCGTCACCTCGGCGACCGTGCCGGTGATGATCGATGCGATATTGCCGACGTGCCGGGCTCCCGACGCCGTCAATTCCTGGATCAGATCCTTGTTGCTCTCGAATTTCGAAATCATTCACACGCCCACTTCTGTTGGCGACACCGTGTCCGTTTGCGACACGTTGGTCGACTGCCCCCGGCGCATCACGATAACACCGGCCTGGGAGGAATTCTTGACCAGGAACGGCGGCAGCGCCAGCTTGAACAGCTTGCCCCAGACCGAACCGATCTGCCGGGCGAAGCCGCCGGTGTTGTAGGGCAGGCCGTGCTTCTCGCACAGCGCCTCCACCTCGGGCGCGATCTCCGGGTAGCGGTTGGCCGGCAGGTCGGGGAACAGATGGTGCTCGATCTGGTGCGACAGGTTGCCGGACATGATGTGGAACAACTTGCTGCCCTCGATGTTGGCAGAGCCCAGCATCTGGCGCACGTACCACTCACCCTGGGTCTCCTCGGCCGTCTCGTCCTGGGTGAACGTCTGTACGCCGGTCGGGAAGTGACCGCAGAAGATGATGGAGTAGGCCCAGATATTGCGCACGATATTGGCCGTGAAGTTGGCGGCCAGGGTCGAGAAGAACAGCGGGCCGGTCAGCGCCGGGAACACCAGGTAGTCCTTGAGCACCTGGCGGCTGGCCTTGCGCCATTGGCCCTTGACCAGCGTCTTGATCTCGCTCCAGGACTTCTTGCCCCTGATGATGTTCTCGACCTCGAGGTCGTGGCCCATCACGCCCCACTCGAAGGCGAGCATGAGGATGAACGCGTAGACCGGGTTGCCCAGCCGCGCCACGTTCCAGCTCTGGGCCTCGTCCATGCGCAGGATGCCGTAACCGATGTCGCGGTCCATGTCGAGGATGTTGGTGTAGGTGTGGTGCATGTAGTTGTGCGAGTGCCGCCACTGGTCACCCGGGCAGACCGTATCCCATTCGAAGACACGGGAATTCAGGGTCGGCTCCCGCATCCAGTCCCACTGGCCGTGCATGACGTTGTGGCCGATCTCCATATTGTCGAGAATCTTGGAGATGCTCAGCGCGGCCACGCCGGCCAGCCAGAACGGGGGCAGGAAGCCCAGGTAGAGCAGGCCGCGCCCGGCGATCTCGAAGCCGCGCTGAGCCTTGATGACGTTGTAGATGTATTCGCGGTCCCGGTCGCCCAGGTTCTCGGTGATGCGGGCGCGCAGCGCGTCGAGCTCGCGGCCGATCTCCTCGACTTGTTCGACGCTGAGTACCAGTGGGCCATCGGGGGTTTCGGTGAGAATAGCCATGATTCTTCCTCAGATTTCGATGTCGACATCGCCCACGGGGGCGTTGATGCAGATCTGGATGGGCTGGTCGGGGTCGCTGTCGAGCTCCCCGGTGCGCAGATTGCGGGTGCAGCCGCTGCGCTTGACGGCCGTGCAGGTGAAGCAGATACCCATGCGGCAACCGTGCTGCGGGCTCAGGCCCGCGGATTCGGCCTGGTCGAGCAGGGTTTCACCGGTGTTCTCGGCGACCACGCCGCTGCCGGAGAAGGTGACCTTGCCCTCGGCGTCGGCCGGGTCGATGACGGTGGTGGCTAGGGTGAACTCCTCGCTGTGCAGGCGATCGCCCAGCTGCTCGGCCTCGTAGACCTTGCGCACCGCGGCCATCAGGCCGGGCGGGCCGCACAGGTAGGTCTGCGCCGACGCGAACCAGGGCGCGAGGTTCTCCAGCTCGTCGTAGCCGAAATTGGCGTCGCGCTGGGTCTCCGGGTAGCGGAACTCGACCCGGACATTGCCGTGCTGCATGGCGATCGCCTCGAGCTCCTGGCGATGCGGCACCCATTCCGGAGAACGGTTGTAATGCAGGAACAGGATGCGCCCCCGGTAGCCCTCGTTGGCCAGGGTGCGCAGCATGGACAGCACCGGCGTGATGCCGCTGCCGCCGCTGATCAGCACGATCTCGTCGGGCCGGTGCGGCGGCAGGTGGAACACGCCCGCCGCGGGCTCGAGGTCCACCACCATGCCGGGAATCGCGTTCTCGTGCAGGTAGTTCGAGACCAGGCCGTGCGGGTGCGCCTTGATGGTGAGTTCGATGTGCCGGTCGCGGCGGCCGTCCGCGTTGACCGGGGAATAGCAGCGGGTGTGGCGAACGCCGTCGATCACCACACCGATCTGGATGTATTGCCCCGCCACGTGCCCGGACCACTGACGACCGGGCTTGAGCGTCAAGGTGACCGACCCGACCGCGCTGCGCCGCACGTGGGTGATCTCCGCGCGCATCGAGCGCTGGACCAGTGTGGGCCGGACGAGCTCCAGGTAGCGGTCCAGCGGATGCGGGGTGGTCATTGTCTTCTGCACCAGGTCGATGAGTCCGACCATGCGAGCCTCCTGGTTTTCGGTGCACATCTGTACACTGAGATAGTGTGCCGGGTGAAGCGGCCCCAGTTCAACCGGCAGTTCGTGTGACCCACACGACATCTTGTGAATGGAACGAATGTGAACGCATGTATGGTGATCGAGATGAGCGAGCAGGCAGCTACCCGAGTCGAGCGCAAGGAGCGCACCCGCTCCGCGCTGCTCGACGGCACCCTCGCACTGGCCGCCGACCGCGGCTTCGCGGCGCTGTCGCTGCGTGAGATCGCACGGTCGGCCGGGATCGTGCCGACCGCTTTCTACCGGCACTTCACCTCGCTCGACGAACTCGGCACCACCCTGGTCGAGGCGGGTGTGCGTCAATTGCGCTTGGCGCTACGGGAAATGCGGCGCACGCCGAATTCCACCCTGGCCGAAACCGTGCGCTTCGTCTTCGAACAGGTCGACGGCAAACGCGACCTGTGGGGATTCCTGATTCGCGAACGCCACGGCGGGTCGGCGGCGCTGCGCGGGGCCATCGCGGTCGAAATGCAGCTCATCGAGCGGGAATTGGTGGTCGACCTGTCCCGGGTGCGGGCGCTGGACGCGTGGTCACCCGATGACCTGGAGCTGGCCGCCGACCTCATCGTCTCGACGGTCGCGGACCGGATCGCCGACTATCTGATGGCCGAAGCCCGGGAGAGCGGGCGCGTGGTCGAGCGGGCTGTTCTCCAGGTTCGACTCATCGCGCTCGGCATGGGAGCCTGGCGACCCTGAATTCATCTGCCGCGCAGGTCATCTCCGCGGACCGGCAGGAGCAGCATCAGGCCGACGATCAGGACCAGCAGCAGGCCCACGATTCCCGCGCGCTCCGCGTTGAACGCCCACACGAAGAAGCCGAAAAGGGTTGGGGCGAGGAATGATACGGCCCGACCCGTGGTGGCGTAGAGCCCGAACATCTGCCCCTCGCGGCCCGGCGGGGCCAGCCGGGCCAGGAACGAGCGCGCCGAAGCCTGTGCGGGACCGACGAATACGGTCAGGATCAGGCCGAAGAGCCAGAACATGAGCGGGCCGGAGAGCACCAGCAGGAAGGCCCCGGCGAGGATCATCCCGGTCAGCGCGGTCACGATCACCGCCTTCGGTCCGACACGGTCGTCGAATCGGCCGCCCACCAGAGCACCCAGCGCCGCAACCACATTCGCGGCGATTCCGAACAGCAGCACGTCGGAGTCGGCGATGCCGTACACCCGCACGGCCAGGATCGCGCCGAAGGTGAACACCCCGGCCAGCCCGTCCCGGAAGATCGCGCTGGCCAGCAGGAAACCCACGGTGCGCCGATCCACCCGCCACAGCTCCCGCACATCGCGCCAGAGCACCCGGTACGAGGCCAGGAAGGACCTGGCCCCTACCGCCGCACCGGGATCGGCGTCGGTGCGCGGAACTTCGGGAACGTAGAGGAACAGCGGCACCGCGAACCCGGCGAACCACACCGCCGCCAGCACCGCGACCAGCCGGATGTTCAAGCCGTCGTCGATCGGCACCCCGAGCAGACCCCGGTAATCCCCCTTGCCGGCGATGAACCCGACATAGCAGATCAACAGCAGCAGGATCCCGCCGAAATACCCCATGGACCAGCCGAATCCGGAGATCCTGCCGACCGTGGCGGGCGTGGACACCTGCCGCAGCATGGCGAAGTACGGCACATGCGACAGCTCGAACGACGTCGACCCCACGGCCAGCAGCACCAGTCCCAGCCACAGGTAACGATGGTCCTCCCGGACGAAGAACATGGCTGCCATCAACAGCACCGTCACCGACGTCAGGATGCCGAGCGAAAGCTTCCGTCGCGCGGTGGCATCGAACCACTGCCCCGCCACCGGCGCGGTCAAAGCCACCACCAGCCCGGCCGCCCCCAACGCCCACCCCAGCCAAGCGCTCGGCGAAATCCCGCCCGGCAGCCCCTTCCCCACCTTGTCGGTCAGATACACCGAGAACACGAAGGTCAGAATCACCGCATTGAAAGAGGCCCCCGCCCAATCCCAGAACCCCCAGGCGAGAACCGGGGCTCGGCCGGTCGCCTGCCCGACACTCGCATGGCCCGCATCGACTTGCCCCGAGCTCTCGGTCATGCAGCGCAGAGTAGTGGATCGACTGGCTCATGGTGGGTGGGTCGGCACCCTCCCGGAGCGATGATTCAGTACCGCTCGTCTGCCCCGGCGTGCCTAGAAAAAGAGACAAACCCCTTCCCCAGAAATCCACTCCCCCGGTACCCGTCGGTTTTCAAGATCAACATGCAACTAGGTACGGCAAATACGACAAATACTGTGCCAATTTGCATGTTGATCTTGAAAACCCGCCCTGGTCGGAATCCGTCGGGGTGTTTTGTCTCTTTATCTAGGCGCGCCGGGACGCATGAGCGGTTCTCGGGTCATCCCGCCGCAAGGGGTGCCGAAGACGAGCCCGTATCGCGGACGTGAATCGGCGTGCCAGCCCACTCCCGCAGTTCCCGACCATGAACCTGTTCGACGTGCTCGGCCCAGGGGCGGCGGCGTTCGTCGGTGGTCATGGACAGCAGGAGGTGGAGTTTGTCCCAGGCTTCGGTATCCGACGGGGTCCAGACCTGCATCCAGGCACCGGCGATGGACGGCAGGGACATGCTGGTCATGTACATCTCGAGTTCGCCGATGGCGAGGTTGCGGACGATGCGGGTGCGGCCGAGCGGGAGGGCGACATCGTTGCGGGCCCACAGTTCCGCGAAATGCGGGCTCCGGGCGACCATGTCGTCGATGAAGGCGACCCATTCGGGGTCACCGAGATTGCGCGCGTACGCCGATCGCAGGTAGCCGACCATGCGGGCCAGATGATCGGGCTCCGAATGCGACGGGTAGGGGGTGCAGCATTCGTCGGCCAGGAAGACCTTGCGCAGCACATTGCGCGAGCCGCTCATGAACATCGGATACAGGGCGGAGTAGGCGGCATTGTGGGCCAGCACATCGTATTTGGCGTTGAACAGGGCGGCGGGCAGCGGATGCATGTGGTCGAGGATGATCTGCACCTCCTCGTGCACCGGCTCCTCGAACATCGGGTTCGGCGCGGTCGGGACATCCGCCAACCGGTACAGGTGCGCGTGCTCGGCGCCGTCCAGGCACAGCGCCCGCGCGATGGCGTCCAGAACCTGGACGCTGCAATTGATATCGCGGCCCTGCTCGAGCCAGGTGTACCAGGTGATGCCCACCCCGGCCAGCTGCGCCACCTCCTCGCGCCGCAGCCCGGGGGTGCGGCGGCGGGTGCCCACGGGCAGGCCGACGTCGCCGGGCGCGATCCGCGCCCGCCGCGACTTCAGAAACGTCGACAATTCCTCCCGGCGCACCTTGCGCACCGCCCGCGAATTCCCGTTGCGCGCGGCCGCACTGGTCACCGCGTCGATCAGCGGGCCGCAGCCATCCCCTCCGGACACCATCCCTCCATGGTGCCGGTTCCCGCCACCGGTATCCAGGTGGTACCGGTACCCGTATAAGCAGGCTCCTGTTCCCTGCCCGGGCACCGCCGCACCCTCATCTCATGACACAGAGCACCACCCAGTCCCCACCCGTGGCGGCTCCCGCCCCGGTCACCATCCGGCGGCCGCTCGCCGTGCTGGCCGTCATCCTGCTCGGCCAGTTCATGGCGGTGCTGGACGCCTCCATCGTCAATGTCGCGATTCCCTCGATCCGAACCTCCCTGCACGCCACCGGTTCCGGGCTGCAGCTGATCGTCTCCGGCTATGTCATCGCCTACGCGGTGCTGCTGGTCACCGGCGCTCGGCTGGGCGACCGATTCGGGCAGCGCACCATGTTCGTCACCGGGCTGGCGGTGTTCACCGCCGCCTCCCTCGCCTGCGGTCTGGCCACGAACACGGGCTCCCTCATCGCCTTTCGATTCCTGCAGGGCATCGGCTCGGCCGCCATGGTTCCGCAGGTCATGACGCTGATCCAGCGGACCTTCACGGGAACCACACGGGCCCGGGCGCTTTCGGCCTACGCGGCCGTCATCTCCGGCGGCATGGTGGTCGGACAGATCGCGGGCGGCGTCATCGTGAGCAGCGATATCGCCGGAACTGGTTGGCGCGGAGTCTTTCTCGTGAACGTTCCGATCGGGCTGATCCTGTTGGCCGTCGCGCCCCGCGTCCTGCCCGCCGTCACCACCCGGGCCGACCGCAGGCTCGACCTGCCCGGGCTGGCCGTGCTCACCGCCTCGGTGCTGGCGCTGGTGGTGCCGCTGGTGCTGGGCCACGAACAGGATTGGCCGCTGTGGACCCGGATCGTGCTGGGCGCGTCCGCCATTGGATTCGCGGGCTTCGCCCTGGTGGAACGGTGGGTGCACCGTCGCGGCGGCGAACCCCTCTTCGCCGACCGCGTGCTGCGCGCGCCGGGCCTGGTGCTCACCGCCGCCACCCTGTTCCTGGTGATGTGCACCTTCGGCGGCTGGATCTTCGTCCTCACCATCCACCTGCAGTCCACCCTGGGCTACAGCGCGCTGCACGCCGGTCTGCTGTTCCTGCCCAATGGCGTGACTTTCGGCCTGGTGAGCCTGAATTGGACCCGCATCCCAGCGCGTTTCCACGCCGCCATGATCCCGCTCGGCCTGGTCCTCGCCGCCGCCATGACCATCGTCATGGGCCTGCAGATGCGCGGCGGTGCCGATATCGGCCTCGCCGCGCTGACCGTCTTCGCCGTCATGGGTGTCGGCTACGGGCTCGCCTTCAGCCCGCTGATGGCCCGCGCTACCAGCAAGATTCCGCTCGCCCTGGCCGCGGACGCCAGCGGCATTCTCGTCACCTGCGTCCAGTTGGGAGTCGTCATCGGAGTGGCGAGCTTCGGCACGGTCTTTCTCACCATCGCGGGCAGCACCGCCCTGTCCGCCGCCCACGCGGTCGGCGCCACCGCGCTCGCCGAGGGCATCACCGTGCTGGTGGCCGCGAGCCTGGCGGCCAAGGCGGCGCGCTGATATCACCGAAACAGGCTCTCCGACAGCATGATCGGCGGCGGTCACGGCCCAGTGACCGCCGCCGATCAGGTCTTCTGCGGTGGGTCGGCGCTAGTGGATGGGAAGCGCGGCGAGAATGGGGTTGTAAGCCCAGTCCAGCATGCGCCGGGCGTCGTCACGCGCGGCGGCACCGCTCCACGGGCCGCTGTGCAGCACCACGCCGATCACCGGGATTCCCGCCCGGACCGTTTCGAAGAGCAGGCACGACCCGGCGGCGTCGGTGGAACCGGTCTTAATGCCGATGGTGCCCGGGTAGTCGCGCAGCAACTGATTCGTGGTGCGCCAGACGTGATCGCGATGGGCCGGACCGGCGGGCAGGTGATAGCTCTGCGCGCCCGCGACCTCCCGGAACGCGGGCAGGCTCATGGCGCGCAGACCGAGGGCGACCAAGTCGGCCGGGGTGGAGTAGGTGGAATAGTCGTCGGGCGTGGGCAATCCGCTGGGATCGGTGAACTGTGTCGCGCCCAGGCCCATCAGATGGGCGGTGTCGTTCATCCTGCCGATGAAGCCGTCCACGCCGGGCCCGTAGGCGTCGGCGAGGGTGTAGGCAGCGTCGCAACCCGAGGGCAACATCATCGCGTAGAGCATCTCGCGCGTGCTCATCGCTTCGCCCGCGGACAGTCCCGCGGTGCTGCCGTCGAACCGCACGCAGTAGGCGATGGCTTCCGCCGGGACCGTGACGGGCCGCTCGAGGTCCCCGGAGGTGATCACGACCAGCGCCGTCATCACCTTGGCGATGCTGGCGATCGGGACCGGGGTGTTCGCCTCGCGCGACCACAGCATGGTGCCGGCGATGCCGTCCGCCAGCGCCGCCCCCGGAGCCTGCACTCCCTCCGGTTCGGAAGTCAGCCAAGGCAATTGGCCGTGGGGCGCGGTCGCGACCGGGGCGGCGGCCGCGACGCCGTGGCCGACCGCCACCACCAGCGCACCGGCGACGACAGCGTGCAACACTCGGGCAAATGTCCGCATGCCCGGCATTCTGCCTCCCGATCCCCTCAACCAGCGGGATTTCGGTCAGCCACGAGATTCTTCGCCCCGAACGACCCGTGGCAGTAGACGACCGCGGCGAACGGAACAGCCGACGAGGCCGGATCATCGGGCACGGTGACGCGAATGAACGCGGTCGGCACGGGCTCCTCGGTCCCCGTCCCCGCGGACCGGGCCGTCGACGTACCGGCCGTGCACGGTCCCGGTGTCGCCCGGGCCGAGGTCAGAGGTCGGGTGGGGTGACTATTTGGATGAGGTTGCCGCAGGTGTCGTCGAAGACGGCGGTGGTGACCGGGCCGGCGGGGGTGGGGTCCTGGGTGAATTTGACGCCTCGGGCGGTGAGGCGGTCGTATTCGGAGCGGACGTCGCCCACCTGGAAGGAGGCGGCCGGGATGCCGGAGGCGACGAGGCCGGCCTTGTAGGGGCCTACGACGGGGTGGCCGCTGGGTTCGAGGAGCAGTTCGGTGCCCTCGGGGTCTTCGGGGGAGACGACGGTGAGCCAGCGGGCCTCGCCCAGCGGCACGTCGTGCTTCTTCGTGAAACCGAGGACGTCGGTGTAGAAGTCGAGCGCTTTCTGCTGATCGTCGACGAACACGCTGGTTATGTAGATCCGCATGGTGTCTGTATACGCGCAGACGCCGACAAAGGTGACCGGCGACACACGATGGCGGTGTCACGGTCGCGGGGGCGGGCGGTGTCACAGAGCATGTCCGAATCGTCCGGGGAACGAAGGAGTGCAGTGATGAAGGCCCTGATCGTGTGTGTTTCGGTGTCGCACGGCAATACTCGGCGGATCGCCGAGGCCATGGGGGAAGTGTTGGAGGCGACCGTCGTGGAGCCCGAGCAGGTCGACGTGAATCAGCTCGGGTCGTACGACGTGGTGGGGTTCGGGTCGGGGATCTTCCACCAGAGGTTCCACCCGCGGCTGCGCGCGTTCGTGCGAAACCTGCCGAAGGAGCGGCGCGGCAAGGCATTCGTGTACGTCACCAGTGGGTTCCCGCCGCAGATCTGGCCGATGACACGACTGGTCACGCGAGCCGGTTTCGAGGTGGCCGACACCTTCGCGGTGCGGGCCTTCGATACCTGGGCTCCCCTGCGGCTGGTCGGCGGCATCAACAAGGGCAGGCCCGATGCCACGGACGTGGACGCCGCGCGGGCATTCGCCGCCGGGCTGCGCGCCCGGGTAACCGCCGGAGCCTGAAAAGACCGGGCGCGCAGCGGTTCTCAGCTGACCGTGAAGGAGTAGCTGGGCGCGGCGCTCGCGCCCTTGGTCGCGTCGTAGCTCACCACGTAGGGTCCGGTGCCCGGTGAGGGGACGACGAAGATGGCGAAAAGGTCGGCCTTGTCGATGGTTTGGTTGCGATCGAGCAGTTCGTCGATGGGGCCGCGGATATCGGCCACGACGGACTGGCCGTCCGGGGTCTTGATGCTGAAGTACTCGTAGAAGATGTTCGAACCGCCCGCGGCGATCCCGGAGCCGCCGACCAGCTTGATGTGCAGGGCCAGATCCATCTTGTTGCGTTCACCCTTCTTGTAACTGGGTGTGATCGTGCCGCCGGTGATCTCGACGGTGGTCTGGTCCTGGACCAGCTTGCCCGAGACATTCAGGGTCTTCGGCGCGACGCTGTCGGCCTTGGTGTCGGCCTTCAACGGGATCTTGGTCTGATTGTCGGCGGCGGTGCCGTAGACGACGGTGACGGTGTCGAGCAGATGGTCGGCACTGTCCAGCTTCTTCACGGTGGTGGTGACATCACCTGCGGCCGAACCCTTTCCGGGCACGGTCGGAGTGTCCCAGCCCGCCCCTGGATCGAGCGCGCCACCGACCTCCACGCCGGGGACGATGTCGAGCGTCCCGTCCTTGGTGGAGGTGTTCTTGTAGGTGATGTCGACCAGCACCTTCGCGCCGCCGAATTCGTCCGGCGTGACGGTGGCCTTGTCCACGGTGATCTCGAAGCCCTCGTACCAACCGGTCTTATTTATTGTCCGCACGGTCGCTTGCGAATTCGAGCCGCCCGCCTTGGCGGTCGTGGTGGACCGATCCGCCCCGCCCGGCGCGACCGCGCTCACCGAGGTCGCCGGTGAGCCCTTGGCGGTGTCCTTGTCATTGCACGCGGTCATGAGCATCGCCGATGTCGCGATGAGTACCGCCGCTCCGATGGTGGTGAGTTTCGAACGCACGGCTGCCTCCCCTGTCGCCAGTTCAGTGTCCTCCGCCCAGCACTCGCGGGCGTTTGATTCGCTCTGAAATCCGCCCTCCGAGCGGGCGCGTTAACCAGGGTGTCGGGCGCGCTCTCCGCGACCCGCCGTACTATGCACTGAATTGCATAGTACGTCCTGTAGCAGCTACCCTGGCGGCATGGCCCTCGAACACGCGCTCCTGGTATCGCTGACCGAACGCGCCAGCTCGGGCTACGACCTGGCCCAGCGCTTCGACAAGTCCATCGGGTTCTTCTGGCACGCTACCCACCAGCAGATCTACCGCGTGCTCAAGCGCATGGACGAGCAGGGCTGGGTGACCGCGGAGACCGTCCCGCAGGCCGGCCGCCCCGACAAGAAGGTCTACACCGTGTCCGACGCCGGACGCGAGGAACTGATCCGCTGGATCGGCGAACCCACCGAACTCGAACCCATGCGCAACGAGCTCGGCGTGAAGCTGCGCGCGGCCTCCCTCGGCGACGTGTCCGCACTCGCCGTCGAGGTGAAGCGCCACCGCGACCAGCACGAGCACCGCCTCGACCTGTACCGCACCTTCGAAAAGAAGGACTACCCCGCGCCGGATCAGCTCTCCGGCAAGAAACTGCACCAGTACCTCGTGCTCCGCGGCGGCATCCGCGTCGAGGAGGGAATCGTCGACTGGTGCGACGAAGTACTCGACGCCCTCGAACGCGATGCAGCCCGATCGCAGGCGTCCGAACCGAAAGGCTCTCAGCGATGAGCGCGTACCCGCACCTGTTCGAACCCCTGGACCTGGGATTCACCACGCTGCGCAACCGCGTGGTCATGGGTTCCATGCACACCGGCCTCGAGGATCGGGCCTGGCACATCAACCGGCTGGCCGCCTACTTCGCCGAACGCGCCAAAGGCGGTGTGGGACTGATCATCACGGGCGGCTACGCCCCCAACCGCACCGGCTGGCTACTGCCCTTCGGCGCGAAACTGACCAACAAGACCGAGGCCTACCGGCACCGCGCCATCACCAAGGCGGTACACGCCGAGGGCGGCAAGATCGCGCTGCAGATCCTGCACGCGGGCCGCTACTCCTACATGCCGACCAGCGTCTCGGCCTCGGCCATCAAGGCCCCGATCAACCCGTTCAAGCCGCGCGCGCTGTCGGGCAAGGGCGTCGAGGAGACCATCGACGACTATGCCCGCTGCGCCGCCCTGGCCAAGCTCGCCGGGTACGACGGCGTCGAGATCATGGGCGGTGAAGGCTATTTCATCAACCAGTTCCTGGCCGAGCGCACCAACAAGCGCAAGGACAAGTGGGGCGGCTCGCCGGAGAACCGCCGCCGCATCGCCGGTGAGATCGTGCGCCGGGTGCGCAAGGCGGTAGGACCCGACTTCATCATCGTATTCCGGCTCTCCATGGCCGATTTCGTGGAGAAGGGCCAGACCTGGGACGAGATCGCCGCCGTCGCCAAGGATGTGGAGGCCGCCGGGGCCACCATCATCAATACCGACATCGGCTGGCACGAGGCCCGGGTGCCCACCATCGTCACCTCGGTGCCGCGCGCGGCGTTCGTGGAGTGGACCGCGAAGGTCAAGGACATCGTGGACATTCCGGTGTGCGCGTCCAACCGCATCAACATGCCCGAGACCGCCGAGGAGATCCTCACCCGCGGCGACTCCGACCTGGTGTCGCTGGCCCGCCCGCTGCTCGCCGACCCGGAGTGGGCGCGCAAGGCGCAGGACGCGCGGGTCGACGAGATCAACACCTGCATCGCCTGCAACCAGGCCTGCCTCGACCACGCCTTCCAGGCGAAAACCGTGTCCTGCCTGCTGAATCCGCGCGCCGGCCACGAGACCGAGCTGAAGCTGCTGCCGACGCGGCGCACCCGCAAGTTCGCGGTCGTGGGCGCGGGCCCGGCCGGGCTCTCCGCCGCGGTCAGCCTGGCCCAGCGCGGCCACCACGTGGACCTGTTCGAGGCCGACGACAAGATCGGCGGGCAGTTCGACATCGCGCGCCGCATCCCGGGCAAGGAAGAGTTCAGCGAGACCATCCGCTACTACACCCGGCAGATCGAGATCACCGGTGTGCGTTTGCATCTCAACACCAAGGCCACGGCCGAGCAGCTCGTCGCGGGCGGCTACGAGGAGATCATCCTGGCCACCGGCGTGAAGCCGCGCATCCCCAACATCCCCGGCATCGACCACCCGAAGGTGCTCACCTACGCCGAACTGGTGCGCGACGGCAAGCCGGTCGGCAAGAAGGTGGCGGTCATCGGCGCGGGCGGCATCGGCTTCGACGTGAGCGAATTCCTCACCGTCGAAGGACATCCCAGCCTCAAGCTGGACGAGTGGAAGGAAGAGTGGGGTGTCTCCGACGATCCCACCGTCCCCGGCTTCCTCACCACCCCCAGGCCCTCCCCCGCCGCCCGCGAAGTCGTACTGCTGCAGCGCAAGTCGTCCTCGTTCGGCAAGGACCTGGGCAAGACCTCGGGCTGGGTGCACCGCGCCGCGGTCAAGGCCAAGGGCGTGGAGCAGATCGGCGGCGTCAACTACGAGCGCATCGACGACCGCGGCCTGCACATCAGCTTCGGCGAGAAGCGCCAGCGCCCGCAGGTCATCGAGTGCGACAACGTGATCCTGTGCGCCGGTCAGGAATCCGTGCGCGACCTGCAGGAGCCGTTGCAGAACGCGGGCGTGAAGGTGCACCTCATCGGCGGCGCGGACCTGGCATCGGAACTCGACGCCAAGCGCGCCATCAACCAGGGCACCCGGCTGGCGGCGGGACTGTAATGCCCAACCTCACCCGCCTGGGACTGCCCGGAGACGAGCAGTCCTGGGCGGCACTGGGTTTCACCGTCACCGACGGCCGCGTGCGCATCGGCGCGGTCGACTGCGTCCTGGGCGAGGCCGCCTGGGGCTTCGACGAAACCCACTCCGCCCCTGAGGTTCTCGGTATCCGGCATCTGGAATCTACAGCGCCCGCGTCCGATTGGATCCCCGCGCATCCGAACGGTGTGACGAAGATCGACCACGTCGTGTACTGGGTGCCCGAGCTGAACGAGGCGGTCACCAATCTGACCGCCGTGCTGGGCATTCCGCCGCGCCGCCGCTTCTTTCCCCGAGGTCCGGAAGGCCCCGAGATGGCATTCTACCGCGTGGGCGAGCCGTTCCTCGAGGTGGTGAGCTCGGGACGTCCACCCGCCTTGGTGGGGGCCGCATTCACGACCCCCGACCTCGACGCCACAATTGCCGCCGTTCGAGCGGCCGGTGGCCCAATCGGTGACGCCAAACCGGCAGTCCAGGGCGGTCGAATTGCCAGTGTCTGGCACGGCCACCTGACCTGGGGCATAGCGTTTGTGACTCCTCCGTCTCGTAACACTGAGACGGCTTCTCGCCAGCGGGATTAGACACCGACGAAGGGCAAGCCCTGCCCAGATGCGGGCATTACGCCGCTGCGCGCGCCATGGGTATAGTTCCCCCCGTTTCGCCACTGCATCGCCCATTCGATCTGCACTGTTCTGCACTGATCCAAGGAGACGATCTTCACTGGCATCACCCCGTAAGACGTTCGCGCTGGCGTGCACGACCCTCGTCGGCGGCGTGCTCTTCGCCCTGTCACCGCAGGCCGCGGCCGCCACCGGCACCGCCTCCTGCACCGGCGGCAACCTCGATATCCAGACCAGCCCGATCGGCATGTCCGACGGCCCGGTCAACGGAACCGTCAGCGGCACCTTCAGCGGCTGCGACCTGAAGAGTGTCGAGGGCACCTTCACCGGCACCGGCAACTGCAACGACGTGAATGCCACCGTCGACGCCGATCTGCTCTGGAACAACGGCGACAAGACCCATGTGAGTGGTCCGTTCCACGTCCCCGGCGGCACCGTGCCACCCGCCGCCAGCAACACCCTGCCCGCGACGTCCGGCCCCGGCGCCGGCACCAACCTCGTGGTCAACACGGGCCCGCTCGACAACCCGGCCGGGATGGTCGGCCCGTGCATGTCCGACGGCGCGCGCAGCATCAGCGCGCCGATCCAGTCGGTCACCCTGGGCTGAGCGGCTTCTCGCCGCTGCGTCGAAGGAGGCCCCGCCGAATCCGGGCGGGGCCTTCGTCATGTTTCCGCCCGGAACCGAAATGACCTATACGGCAACCGATTCAGACGGTCGGGGGCTGTCGTACCACCCTGCCATGATCACGGAGCAAATGATTCACCGATCTTGGGGGAGGAATTCTCTATGACTCTGACACGTAAAGCAGCCCTGGGCGTCGCGGCCTGCGCCGCAGTGTTCTCCGGCACCTTCGGCACCGCGAACGCCGCCGGTGACCTGTTCGGCGCGATCGCCGTCGCCGATCTGGGCGACTCCTGGCAGTTCGGCGCCGCCTGGGACACTTCCGACCAGGGTCGCGCCGACGCCAGCGCGCTGGACCAGTGCGGCTACACCAACTGCGTGGTCAAACTGCGCTGGGTAAACGGTTGCGGCACGGTCGCGCGTCGCGACGACAACCTCGTCTTCGCGACCGGTCGCAACCAGGCCGAGGCCGAGCGCAATGCCATGTCTCAGCTCGGCGCCGACCCGAACCCGCTGCTGGTGAGCCTGGGTAGCGCGGAGCCGAGCTACGCGAAGATCGTCCGTACGCACTGCACCGCCAACGCGGGCTGATCAGATCTGCGCGGTGGGTGTCGCCGGTTTCGGCGACCCCATCCGCACTCCGCCCTCCCTGCCCCGGTCGGCATCGGTAGGCTGCGATGTCGTGAGCCTGCCTGCACCCACCGCCGACAATCGTGCCGTCGTCACCGGAGCCTCCTCCGGGATCGGCGTCGCCCTCGCCGAAGAGCTTGCCTCGCGGGGCTACTCGCTGATCCTCGTCGCCCGGCGCGGCGACCTGATGGCCGAGCTGGCACAGCGGCTGACCGACCGATACGGGATCACCGCCGAGGTGCGCGCGGTGGACCTGTCCGACCGCGACCAGCGTGCCCCGCTGGCCAAGGAACTGGCCGCGCGCGAGATCGCGATCCTGTGCAACAACGCCGGTGTCGCCACCTTCGGCCCGCTGGCCAAGCTGGATCTGGACTACGAGCGCGACATCATGGAACTCAATGCCGTTGCGGTGCACGACCTCACGCTGGCCGTGCTGCCGGGCATGCTGGAGCGCCGCGCGGGCGGCATCATGATCACCGGGTCCGCGGCGGGCAATATGCCGATTCCGCACAACACCACCTATTCGGCGTCCAAGGCGTTCGTCAACACCTTCTCCGAGTCGCTGCGCGGGGAGCTCAAGGGCACCGGCGTGCACGTCACGCTGCTGGCCCCCGGGCCGGTGCGCACCGACAACCCGGACCAGGAGGAGATGGGCAACAAGATCCCGGAGTTCATCTGGGTCACCGCCGCCCACACCGCCAAGATCACCATCGACGCGCTCGCCCGCAACAAGATGCGCGTGGTTCCGGGCCTGATCAGCAAGGGTATGAGCGTGGTCGGCCAGTTCGGGCCGCGGTCGATCACCTCGGTGGTGGCCGGGGCCGCCTACAAGAAACTGGGCGAGTGACCGCCTCGGTGGTCAACAACCCGTAAGGATCCGCCCGAGCGTCGTCAAAGCCGCGTAGCCGGAGGTTCACCGGCTACCGGTACGGGCGTACTCCTGAAGTGGCCCCGCATAAGAGAAAGCGGGGACCCCCACAGGAGACACTCTTGACGCTGCTCGAGATCTTTCCGTCGCTGCGTGACGGGGGCATGGTGCCCCGCCTCGACCCGGCCATCTGGCCGGCCGAGACCCATTACGACGGCGACGGACGTATCACGGTCGGCGGTGTCGCGCTGGCCGACATAGCCGACCAGTACGGGACACCCACCTACGTCCTCGACGAGGGCGAGGTGCGCGGGCGCTGCCAGGCCTACCGCAAGCGTTTTCCCGACGCCGAGATCATCTACGCGGGCAAGGCGCTGCTGACCCGCGCGGTCGCCGAATGGATCGCCGACGAGGGACTGTCGCTGGATGTGTGCTCCGCCGGGGAACTGGCCGTCGCGCTGTCCTCTTGGACCGATCCGCGGCGAATCGTGCTGCACGGCAACGGAAAGCCGTTCACCGAACTGGAGACGGCCGTCAACTGCGGGGTCGGGCGCATCGTCGTCGACTCGCTGACCGAGATCACCCTGCTCTCGACGCTGGCCGAGCGGCCGCAGCGGGTGCTGCTGCGGGTCACCCCCGATATCGACGTGCACGGGCATCCGGCCGTGCGGACCGGGGTGAGCGACCAGAAGTTCGGCTTCCCGATCGGCGGCCAGGCTGTCAAGGAAGCGGTGGATCGCATTGTGCGGCAACCGAATCTGGAATTCGCCGGCCTGCACTGCCACATCGGCTCGCAGATCCACGACACCTTCCCCTACGGCGAGGCGGTGCGCCGCATGGTCGCCGAAATGGCCCGCATCCGTGACGAATTCGGCGTCACCCTGACCGATCTCGATCTGGGCGGCGGGCATGCGGTCGCCTACCGCAGCGGGGACGCGGAGATGAACCTGGCCGAGCTGGCCGACATCATCGAGGACTCGCTCGACGCGGCGTGCGCCCGGCACGGATTCCCGCGCCCCCGAATCTCGTTGGAGCCCGGCCGCGCCATCGTGGCCCGCGCGGGCGTCACCCTGTACCGGGTGCTGTCGGTCAAGCACGTCGAGGACGGGCACACCTACGTCACCGTCGACGGCGGCATGAGCGACAACCCGCGCGTGGCGCTCTACGGCGCCCGCTACGACGCCGTCGTGGTCAACCGCCACCCCACCGGCCCGCACATGACCGCCACCGTCGCGGGCCGCTACTGCGAGGCGGGCGACATCCTCGCCCGCGATGTCCGCCTGCCCGCCGACCTGCGTCCCGGCGAGGTGCTGGCCATGCCCTGCACGGGCGCGTACCACCACAGCCTGGCCTCGTCCTACAACGGCGTGGGCCGCCCGCCGATCGTCGCCGTCCGCGACGGCAGCTCCCGCGAACTGATCCGCCGCGAGACCATCGACGACCTCATGTGCCGCGACATCGGCCACTGATATCGCCGAGCGGCACACCCCGATGGGTGTGCCGCTCGCCGATCAGCGCTTACGGGTACCGAAGATGCTGCGGCTGATTTCGCGGCCCGCGACGGTGGCGGCGGATCGCAGGAAGTTCTTGAACGCGGGGTTGTTCACGATCTGCTCGGCCATGGACTCCGGGGCGGGGGCCGGTTTGGACGAACGCGGAGCCTTGGCGGGGGCCTCCTCCTGCGCCTGCGCGGCAGCCGCCAGCTTCTCGGTCAGGATCTCGTAGGCCGAATCCGCGTCGATGGTGGCACCGTACTTGCCGTACAGCGTGGATTGCTGCGCGCGCGAGCGGATTCCGTCGTCGCCGATGGTGTCCATGAGCGAACGCGGCGGCTGCATGCGGGCCCAGGCGACCGGGGTGGGCGCGCCCTTCTCCGACAGCACCGTGACCACCGCTTCACCGATACCCAGTGAGGTGAGCGCCTTTTCGAGGTCGTAGGTGGCGGTCTTGGGGTAGGTTCGGACCGTTTTCGACAGTGCCGCTTGATCTTCCGGCGTGAAGGCGCGCAGCGCGTGCTGGATGCGCGCACCCAGCTGGGAGAGCACCGAGTTCGGGATGTCGGTGGGCAGCTGGGTGCAGAAGAACACGCCGACGCCCTTGGAGCGGATCAGTTTGACCGTCTGCTCGACCTGGTTCAGGAACGCCTTGGACGCGCCGTTGAACAGCAGGTGCGCCTCGTCGAAGATGAACACCAGCTTGGGTTTTTCCATGTCGCCAACCTCGGGCAGGGTCTGGAACAGGTCGGCCAGCACCCACATCAGGAAGGTCGAGAACATCTGCGGCCGCGATGCCTGCGCGCCCAGTTCGAACAGGGTGATGATGCCCTGGCCGCCCGCGGTGCGCATGAGGTCGGCGGGCTCCAGTTCCGGTTCGCCGAAGAAGGTATCGCCGCCGTCGGCCTCCAGATTCACCAGTGCGCGCAGGATCACGCCCGCGGTCTGGGCGGAGACGCCGCCGATCCCCTTGAGATCCTCCTTGCCCTCGGGGCTGATGAGGTACTGGATCACCGCGCGCAGGTCCTTCAGGTCCAGCAGCGCCAGGCCGTTCTGATCCGACCAGTGGAAGATCAGGCCCAGGGTGGATTCCTGGGTTTCGTTGAGCCCCAGCGCCTTACTGAGCAGGATCGGGCCGAACGAGGTGATGGTGGCGCGGATCGGAATGCCGATGCCCTCGGTGCCGAGGGAGACGAATTCGCACGGGAAGCCCTGCGGTTTCCAGTCCGGGTCGCCGGTCTCCTGCGCGCGGGCCAGCAGCTTGTCATTGGACGTTCCCGGCTGCGCCAGACCCGACAGGTCGCCCTTGATGTCGGCCAGCACCACCGGCACGCCCGCCGCCGAGAGCTGCTCGGCGATCCCCTGCACGGTCTTGGTCTTGCCGGTACCGGTCGCGCCCGCGACCAAGCCGTGGCGGTTCATGGTCTTCATCGGAATCCGTACGCGCGCATCGGGATGCACACTGCCGCCGACGATGACGGTGCCGAGCTCGAGGGCCAGCCCCTCCATCGCGTAACCCGCCGCGATCTCCAGCGCGGCCGCCTCGTCCTTGTCGGCCGAACCGGCGCTCGCCGCAGCGCCTTTCGCCTTGCTCTCGGTCTTCGTCGCCGAATCGGCCGCCGCGGCAGCCGCCTGGTCGGCGGCATCCTGATCCGCCGCTTCCTTCTCCGCGGCCTCGGCGGCCGCCGCCGCTTCGGCCGCGATCCGCGCAGCCTCCTCCGCCGCTTTCCGTGCCGCCGCTGCCTTCTCCTGCGGGGTGGTCATCGCGCTTCCTCCGTCTGCTCTGCCAACTGCGACTGCCCTGCGAACGTGATGCTCTCTGGAACTGCCCAACCAACATGCCGACCGCTCGTTATGCGCGGATCTGGTGAGAACGATACTGCCCGGTCGGGTGGGTGAGCGGCCTCGACGCGGCCGGGCATCCGAGCCACCGCGCGGCGAAGGGCTAGGGTTTGGCGGGTGGACAAGTACGTGGTGTGGATGGACTGCGAGATGACCGGCCTACAGCTCGACAGCGACAAGCTGATCGAAGTGGCCGCGCTCGTGACCGACAGTGACCTCAATATCCTCGGCGAGGGCGTGGACATCGTGATCCACGCCGACGACGCCGCCCTGGCCGCCATGCCGCCGGTGGTGACCGAGATGCACGCCCGCTCCGGGCTCACCGAAGAGGTCCGCCGCTCCACCGTGTCGGTCGAGGAAGCCGAGAAGCAGATCCTCGACTACATCAAGCAGTACGTGCCCACCCCGCGCACGGTCCCCCTGGCCGGCAACTCCATCGCCACCGACCGCGGCTTCATCGCCCGCGACATGCCGACCCTGGACGCCCACCTGCACTACCGCATGATCGACGTCAGCTCCATCAAGGAACTGGCCCGCCGCTGGTACCCGCGCATCTACTTCGGCCAGCCCGAGAAGGGCCTCGCCCACCGCGCCCTGGCCGACATCCAGGAATCCATCCGCGAACTCCAGTACTACCGCCGCACCGCCTTCGTCGCCCCGCCCGGCCCCTCCACCGCCGAGATCGCCGCCGTGGCTGCCGAGCTCTCCGAAGCCCCCACCCCCGAAGCCGGCTAAACCCCACCTGAACAGCCGATTAGGTACTCGTCACGGCAGCACGCTAATATCTACCGCGCCGGAAAGTTACGGCAATGGTGGCTGTAGTTCAGCTGGTAGAGCACCAGGTTGTGATCCTGGGTGTCGCGGGTTCGAGTCCCGTCAGCCACCCCTAAAGGCCCAGGCCGGAGACTTTTCTCCCGCCTGGGCCTACTGCTTATTTGACGTCTTACCAACTTCTCACCAACTTCTGAGCGCATTTCTTCCAACTCCTCACGCGACGTAGGCGTTGAGCACGTCACGGTTGTCGGGGACATCGCGCGGCTTCTCCACGTAATGCTCGGCGGTCACTCGCGACCCCAGAACGTGGTTCAACTGGAGGCCCGCGGCGTCGATACCCTTCTCCTCCGCCGTCGCCGTGGCTACTCGCTTTCGGTAGGACCTCAGAGTGATATGCGCATACTCGGTTCCGCGTGCCGCCCGGAACGTCCGGTTGAAGTTGTTCGGGTTCTTGACCTTCCCGTTCCGGTTCACGAAGATCAGGCCCTCGCTCGGACGTTCGGCCTCTTCCCAGCGGCGGCGCAGGATCAACACCATGTACCACGGCACGCGCACCCGGTAGGGCTTCTTGCCGACCTTCAGCCACTCCTGCCGAAAGCAGCCCTGACCCTTCACCGTGACCACGGTTCCCGAGATCGTGAGCCACACCTCTGGGCAGCTGTCCGGCCCGATGGTCGGCCACTTCTTCGCGTCGAAGTCGATGCCTTCGACCTCTTCCCACAGGAACGCGAACACCTCGTGCGGGCGGACACCGCCAGCCCCGGCCGTGCAGTCGCAGACGTCCAGGATCTCCTGGGAGTCGCGGCGCGGACCGTATTTGTATGCGGGAGTGCCGGGGATCTCCTCGCCACGCCCCCACCTCTCCACCGTCTCGCGCATGGCCTGCAAGGTGGTCCACGCCTCGGCCTTCACGGACTTCTTCTTGCTGCGCATAGTGCGCTTGGAGACTCCGCTCATGGGATTCGCGCCCGTGAGCGCGCCGTGGCGAATGCACAGGTCCAACGTCTCGCGCAGGATCGTGGCCTGCCACCGCGCCTTCCGCTTGTGCCCGAGCTTGCTGATCGACTTCAGGTAGTTGTCCACCACGGCCGTATCGATCTCGCGAATCCGGTAGTTCCCCAGCATGGGCCGGATCTTGATCGCATCGGGATCGGCCCGCTTGTCGTCGGACTTGTTGATCTGCCGCTCGTACCCGTCGATGGTCTGCTGCGCCATGGTCTCATCGAGCTTCAGCTCATCCAGCCACATATCCAGTGCGGTGCTGAAGCGCGTATTCGGCGTCAGCAGACCCTCTTTCGCAGCCTTGGCAGGCGCCTGCCGCACTTCCAGGATGTCTTTGAGTTTCGCCCGCGCCTTGGGTTCGGTTGTGTCCCAGCAGTCCACAGGACGACTGACCCCATCGGTGTCCCGGTACTTGGTCCAGGCCCGGCACTTCTTCGGCCCGGCCCTGTCCGGGTACTTCTTACTGCTGATCGCGCCCCACTGCCCGATCTTGAGCTCAACACTCGGCATCGCCCTATCCCCTTCACTGTTGCAGTAGCGCCCGCTCCCACTCGTCGTAATCGGCAACCGGGTAGCGAGCACATCCACCGATATGGATGCACCGCGGCCCCTTCGGCGGCTTCTCCGCCGCCCAGTTCCGAAGGGTCTTCTCCGACAGCTGAAGCCGCTGCGCAACTTGCAGCCGGGTTAGGTACGCGATTTCGGTGGACATCACGAATCTCCTTGTGAGGGCGGACTGGAACAAGAGCCTGAAAGTTAGCCAACTGGTAACCAGTTCAGGGATCGGTTTGAGTCCGCTCCCACGCGAAGTAGTCCTCACTCGGATACCGAACTCGCCCACCCGCAAGCCGAATACACCTCGGCCCCTTCCCAATCGACGCCCAGTTCGCGAGCGTCTTCGGGGCCAATTGCAGCCGGTGCGCCACCTGCGCCCGAGTCAGATATGCGTCCGTAGTAGGCATAGTCGAATCTCCTTGTCGGCGTCCGAGAGTTCAAGATCACCAGCGCGTGCCCAGCGACAGCCGAGTAGAGCTGGGATCAGATTCGTCTCGCCTGCTCGCGGAGGCACAGATCTTCTGGAATACGCGAAGTTCGCGTCATCAGGGCTGCCAACACAGACCCTGGCTATCGGTTTCGATGACTTCCAGCCAACCGGATCGCATCGAATAACACTCAGAGTATTCCGTCGATCAAATTCGGGCAATACAGCCTGCTGATCTTCGACGAATGTTGTAGTCACCCGTAATTCGCGACTGGAGAATCGCCATCCGGTCGGCATTCGAGGCCCCCGGCTCGTACCGAGGGCCTCGGATCAGGACAGGCCGCAGCCGAGCGCGGGCTGATCGGTCCGTCCTTCTTGCTGCGTGCCGCCCTCGACATCGACGACCGACAGCGGCTCGACGTCGATGATTTCGGTAAGGAATCCGGCGGCCTCGAGCGCGTCGAGATCCTGCCGAGCAACTGTGAGGAGATCCTCGACGGTGATCGACGGCCCGATCCATCCGTCCTCGGCCACCGGAGCCCACGAGCCATCCTCGTATTGCAGCCAGGCGCGCGGCCGCTCATCGTTCAGAGCGGCCAATAGCCCTCGTATCGACATCGCACGGCCTCAGTTCGGGAATGAAGTCCGGGATGTCGTGCTGCCGGGCGATACCGTGATCACGGTCGCCACTGCGAGCAACTCGGCCGGTATGCCATGGCTGTCGAAATGCGCAGTGCTGGGCACGATTACCGCGTCGACGTTCAAGCGATCGATCGCCACACGCAAACGACGTGCCCGGTCCTCGGTCTGTTCGCTGAACACGATCATCTTGCGCAGGTCGTAGCCAGTCCGCTCGGCGGCGCGGCGAATCTGAAGTTCGTCGTGCGGCTGGTTCAGTCCGGAAATGTCGCTGCGCAGGAATCCGATAGCGGAGGGCAGCAGGCCCATCGTCACCACCCCCGGCTGATCGGGACGTAGGTCCGGGGCGGTTCGGCGGCGAGTCGTTTTTGGATGTCGGCGACCGTGAGCCGAGGAGTTGTGTGCCAGCGCGCGTCCACGATTCGGCCGGCGAGGATCGCCACGAACAGCAGTAGCGAAGCGAGGGTTGTCGCGAGGATGATGTCCATGTCGGGTGTGCTCCTTAGTCCCTGGAACGGTTTCGGAGTGCACCCGACGTCAGGGGGCCGACCTAGAATCGAGTGCGATTTCACCCTCCCGCCGCGTTGGCTCCGAATGAAGTGGACGGCGGTGCACGCCGGTATACGCTCGGTACACGCATCTCCCACCGGGGTGAGGAAATGGGTATGCAAGAGGCATGGACGGGTGCCGACGCAACAGCGCTGCGAAAAGCACTGCGGATGTCGCAGCGCGAGTTCGCGGAGAAGACCGACATCTCGCTCAGTGTGGTCAAGAAATGGGCAAGCCGCGGCGAAACAGTGACGCTGCCAACGGAATTCGCCGAGATGATGAACACGCATCTCGACGTTCGGGCGACGCCTGAGCAGCGTGCGGCGTACTTCACCTACCGGCAGTCTCGCATCGAGACGCTCGTCCTCGACGATCCCGAGCCGCACGCAGATCTCGCTGCGGTGCAATGGGATCCCGGAATCTGGGCCGCGGATTGCAATGCCGTCGCCTCCGAACTCACCCGGAAGGACCTGATGCTGGATCGGCGTCAAGTCGGCCGCGCCCTTCTCGGGGTCGCGGTCGGCACAAGCTTGCTAGAGCCCCTGGAGAACTGGCTGTTGCGGGCCGCGCACACACCGCCGGGACACCCGACCGCGATCCCTCGAGCCGGGTTGCAAGAGATCGACCAATTGGAGAATGCCGCCCGCATCTTCCGCGAATGGGACGATCAGTACGGCGGCGGTCTGCGCCGGAAGGCGGTCGTCGGCCAACTCGACGAGGTCAACGATCTGCTCGACCAACATCACCCGGATGCGATTCGCCGACGGCTTCGCGGAATACAAGCGCAGCTGGCCGAAACGGCCGCGACGATGTCGTGGGACTCCGGGCATCAGGCGATAGCGCAGCGGTACTACGTTCTCGCCGTCAAGGCCGCACAGGCGGCGGGCGACCCGGTGTTCGCAGCCAATGCCCTGGCAGGCATGGCCCGGCAACTGCTGTGCTTGAGTCGAGCCGGCGACGCTCTCGAGCTGATCCGGCTGGCACAGGACCACGCGGCGCACGGCGCGACGCCCACCGTTCACGCGATGCTGCGCACCCGCGAGGCATGGGCATATGCCAATCTCGGCCGCCCCTCGGCATTCCATCGAGCCTGGGACAGAGCAGGCGAGGACATGACGTCCTCGACCCCCGACAGCGATCCCCACTGGATCGAATACTTCGACCAGGCCGAGTTCGCCGGGACCATCGGGGGCCGCCTGCTGGAGATGGCCAAGCACGCACCGGAATTCGCCAGCGAGGCCGCAGAGCAGATCGAGCGGGCGATCACTCTGCGGCGACCGAAACGGCTGCGCAGCAGCGCCCTCGATCAGCTCGGGCTCACCGAGGCACGGATGATCGAGGGGGAGATCGACGAGGCGTGCCGACTGGGAGAGGAAGCACTCACGACGGTCGAGGAGACGACCTCGGACCGGGTGCTCGTCAAGGTGCAGGAGATCTACGAGCGCACCGAGCAACTGGCGAACGTCAGCGCCGTCATATCCCTTAGGGACAGAATGCGCCCACTGGTCGAGACCACGGTATGAAGTGACCATGACTCGTATCGGTGTCACCGGCCACATGAACATCACCGCGGACACAGCCGCCATGGTCTATGACGAAATCACCCGAATGCTGTCTGCCGCAGGCCCCTCCAACGAGCTCGTCGGGATCAGCTGTATCGCTCGCGGCGCCGACAGTGTGTTCGCTCAGGCTGTCCTCGACATCGGCGGACGGCTCGAGGTCGTCCTGCCTTGCCGGAACTACCGCGAGCGCAAGGTCAAGCAGGACCATGCCGAGCAGTTCGACGCGCTGCTGGATCGCGCGGACGTGGTGAACGTTCTGGATTTCGATGTAGCCGGGCCCGAAGCGTACGAGGCCGCCAACGAAACTCTCGTGGGATCAAGCGACCGCCTCATCGCGGTATGGGATGGCAAGCCCAGCGAGCAAGGCGGAACCGGCACGGTGGTCGAGTTCGCTCGCGGCAAGGGCGTTCCGGTGGATATCGTTTGGCCGACCGGCTCCAGCCGCGCCTGATCGACTGTCTTCATTGGCAGCGCATCGCGATTTCCGGCAACTCGTTGAGGTCGCGGATCTTCCAGTCGGAGAGCTCCGCGACCTCCGGCCTATCCCGCTGGATCCACCCCCACGGGCCACGCTGAAGATAGGCGGTCCGCATACCGACCGCCTTCGCCGGTGCGATGTCGTTCTCGATACGGTCACCCACGTACACGATCTCGTTCACCGGACAGGGTGCGACCTCGACCACCTTCTCGAAGAACGCAATCGATGGCTTCTCCACGCCCCAATCGTCAGAGGTGGCAATGAAGTCGGCCGGTAGCTCAAGGCTGCGCAGGATCTTGCCGGAGCGCACCGTCTGGTTGCCGACGATCCCCACCCAGACACCCATGCTCTGAAGCTTCGACAACGCCTGACGTACATCAGGGTAGAGATCTTCCTCGCCATAGGTCTCCGGTTGCCCGGCTGCCGCCCGCGCCTCGCGTTCCTCGGCAAGGTCGAAGCCGGGGCGGAATACTTGGAAGGCTTCGCGATAGTCCTTGCCTTGTGCGATGGTCGCGCCGAAGACGGAGACGAACGTATGGCGCGGCACGCCAAGCCAATCCGCCCACGTCCCGTATTCACGCGTCTCATCCACGAGTGTTTCGCCGACATCGAATACCACGGCCCCGATCATGGGTACACGCTACCCATGCGATTCGAAGGTTGATCCCGGACCGACGACCGGAGAGCCTGGAGCCGATGGTCGTGGTCGCAACGGGCGGGACACCCGCTGGAGGAGTCGACATACGCAGATGCGGTCTTTGTCGATCTGAGCGACATTCGATCTTCGACTACTACGATCCGCCCGATCGCGACCCTATAGCAACTCCGAACAAGCATCTCAATTTCGGTGCTGTCCCCCGAGTTCCCTCCAGTTCCCTCGAAAAGCCTTGAGCCAGTACACACCTCATGCACTATTGTGAATTTTCGGCCACAACCATTTCCCGCGGGCATGTTTCGGGCCTACCTTTGATCTTGTGATGACCATCCACGCGCTTCACGCGGGCGATGGCTACACCTACCTCACACGGCAGGTCGCCACCGGCGACCGCACCTGCGCGGCCGACAAATCCTTCACCGATTACTACACAGCAACCGGCACTCCCCCCGGCCGATGGTTCGGCCGCGGAGCCGACATTCTCGGCGTGACAGGCGACGTCTCCCACGACCAAATGCGCGCCTTGTACGGCGAAGGGGTTCACCCGGACGCCGACCGGATCATCATCGACGCCATTGCCGCCGGAGCAACCGCCCACCAAGCACTCACCGCCGCATCCTTGGGCAGCGGCACCCATGCACGTGGCCGAGGAACCACCCCGATCCAAGCCATCTATCAGCGCGACAAGACCACCCTGCTAGCCGAGTTGGGCCGCCCACTGACCCAGCAGGAATGGGCCGATCTACGGGCCAACGCCGCACGCCAGCACCTCACCGAAGAACTCGAACGCGAGCCCTCTAGCATCGAAATCGAGGACGCCTTGGCAGATGAGAAACGACGCCACGCCCGCGCGGTCGCCGGCTTCGACTGTGTGTTCACCCCGCAGAAATCGGTGTCGATCCTGTGGGGTCTGGGCGACGACGCTTTGCGCGCGCAGATCGCACAATGCCACCGCGAAGCGGTCGAGGAGACCTTGGACCGGATGCAGTCGGAGTTCTCGCTTGCTCGCCGCGGCGCGGGCGGTGTACGTCAGATCGACGCGGATGGAATGACATTCACGCTCTACGATCACTTCGACAACCGCACCGGTGATCCCAACCTCCACACCCATGCCGTGGTGTCCGCGCGGGTGCTCGGTGCGGACGGGAAATGGTGTGCTCTGGATGCGCGATCGCTGTACGCGGCCACGGTTTCCCTGTCGTGCCAGTACAACGCCGCGATCACCGGCAAGCTGAAAAGACGACTCGGGCTGCGGTTCGAACCCCGCTACCGCAACGGGCTGGGCAAGGCACCGGTCTACGAGATCGCCGACGTCCCCGAGACCCTGATCACCCACTTCAGTCGCCGCCCGAACATCGTGCGCGCCACCGAGAAACTCGTCGCCGACTACCGCGCCAAGCACGGCCGCAACCCCAGCAAAACCGTCCAGATCCGCCTCGCCCAAGCCGCCACCCTCGCCACCCGTGGCGCCAAGCCGCTACCCCGGACATTGCGCGACATGGTCGCCGAATGGGCCACCGACACCGAACACTTCCTCGGCGACGGCCGCACCGCCCAGCAGTGGGTCGAGCACGTCCTCAGGCTCTCCCGCGACCCGAATGCGTTGCGCGACTATGACGCCCAGCACGCTGCTCTCGCCGCCGCGATCGTGCTCGCCGCCTGCGTTCCCGAGCTCGCGGATGCTACGCCGGGGCAGCGGGCGACCGCGGTGCGGGAAGTACTGCAACGCTACGAGTTCATCGCCGAAAGCGACCGAGTAGCCGCAGCCGAGGAGGTCGCGCTGCTACTGGATCCGGAACACGAAAACAATCTGCTCGACCTCGCCGAGCGGGTGGTCGGCCACGTTGGGTGTGAGGTCTACGACCCACAGACCATCGCCGCCGAGGTCGCCGAGACGGTGGCGCGCCGCCGCGCAACCTGGACGGAGGTGCACGTACGCGCGGCCGCCGAAGACCGCATCTCCGCATGCGATTTCGCCTCCGACACCCAACAGGCCGCCGCGGTCGCGCAGATCGTGAGCACGGTGCTGGCCGACAACATTCAGCTCACCGTCGATCCAGAGCCTGTCCCAAAAGCGTTGGCCCGCAACAGCGGGCATAGCGTGTTTTCCACCTGCGCTGCCACCACCGTTCGATTCAGCAACCAAGCCGTCCTCGACGCCGAAACCTCGCTCGTCGACGCCGCCAACACCCCCACGCCCGAGTTCGTCACCACGACGACGGTCGCTGACGCGGTTACGGCAGTCGAGTCCGAGACAGGGCGATCACTCAACCCTGGACAGCTGCGGATCGTGCGGCATCTGTGCACGGCCGGGACGCGGTTGGCAGTCGCGATCGGCCCCGCCGGCACCGGCAAAACCACCGCCATGCGCGCGGTCGCCCGCGCCTGGATCAACGACGGCAGGCCGGTACTGGCGCTGGCGCCACAGAAATCCTCCGCACGAGTACTCGGTGACGACATCGGTGTCCCCGCGCGCACGATCGACTCCCTGCTCACCCGCGCCCGCAAGACAGGAGACCCCGGTATCGAGCACGGCACAATGCTGCTGGTCGACGAAGCAGGCATGGCCGCTACCGCCGCCCTCGCCGAACTCCAAACCCTCGCCGACGCACACGGAGCGGTAGTGCGATGGATCGGCGACCCTGCACAACTCTCCGCCGCGGAGGCCGGAGGATGCTTGCGCCTGGTCGCCAACGACACCCACGCTCCCGCGCTCGATACCGTTGTTCGATTCGCGGATCCAGACGAAGCCGACGCGTCGCTGCGAGTACGCGACGGCGACGCTCCCGCAGCCTGGCAGTTCTACGACTCCGCGGGCCGGATCGTGTCCGGGATGGTCGACGAACTGCGCGAACAGATCCTCACCGCGTACCTGGCCGACCTCGACGCCGGAGTGTCGAGTCTGATGATGGCCGCCACCCTCGACGACGTCCATTCGCTCAACGGGGCGGCCCAAGCCGCCCATGCCCTGGCCGGACACGTCGCCACGAATGGGCCGGGCGCAGCACTGGCTGACGCGCACACCGCCTACGTCGGAGACATCGTCGTGACGCGCCGCAACACCAACCGGATCCGCATCACCGGCGGGCACCGGGCCGGAGATCCGATCGACAACGGCGAGCAATGGCGGATACGGAAAGTCCACACAGACGGCTCCCTCACCCTTGCTGGGATCACCCACCGCGGGCACATTGTATTGCCCGCCCGCTACGTCACCGACAACACCGAGTTGGGTTATGCCAGTACAGTTCACCGGGCCCAAGGCATGACGGTCCAACGCGCGTATCTGCTCATGGGAGCTACGTTGGGTCGTTCTTTGGCGTACGTCGGGCTCACTCGCGGCAGCGACTACAACGGCATCTTTCTGGCCACCGACACCCTGCCCAACCCCGCACTCGACCGCACCCCTGCCGAGCCATGCTCGGAGTATGAGGTGTGGTGTCGCGAGCTCGCGCGCGAGGACGACAACATCACCGCCACCGAGGTCCTGCGCCAGGAACTGGCGGCCGCCGACGATCCGCAGCGGTTGCGCGAGATCTACGACCACGCCCGCAGCCTGCTCGTGCACAACCGCATCGACACCCTGCTAGAGCACGCTCTGCCCGCCAGCTTGTATCAGCAGGTCATGGTGTCGCCGCACTACGAGACTCTGGTCGAAACCCTCGATCGCGCCGAGCAATCCGGCGTGGATCTGACGACTCTGGTCGGGTTGGCGGCCACCGACCGATGGCGGGTCACCGCTGATCCGATCGAGGCCACTGACGATCCCGCCGCGGTCCTACGGTCGCGCGCCGACCGGCATATCGCCCGCCAGCTCGCGCTACTCGCCACCGGTGCCGAGGGGAAGTTCCTCGCGGTGCGGGATCTGCCCGCCCCGAAGTTGGCGTCGGTGCCGCCGCGGTTCGCGGGCATCGATGCCGAGCTCGCCGACTACACCAGCGACCTCTACACCCGCCTGACCGAACTTGACGAACCCGACCAGGCAGTCGGCCGGATCGCTGCGGTCAACAAGTTCGCCGACACCTTCGCCGTCCCCGACGAGGCGGAACTGCCCGCGCGTCTGGAACGGATCCGCGCCGACTACGAACACACAGCCCACGCCCTGGGCCGCGACTGGGCACGCCACGAACTCGCCCAACACCTCCCGGCCGGGCTGCACCGCCACGTCGAAGACGGACCCGACTACGAGCATCTACTCGACGTGGTCGCCGCCTCGCACACCGCCGACCTCGACGCACGCGAGTTCATCACCGAAATCACCGAAATCAGCCAACCGCCCCTGACTCGCACGACCGCAGCGGCGAGCGTGCTGGCCGCCCGCGGGCAAACCGTTCTCGACCAACATCAGCACGCCCGCACACGAGTCTTGCGCACCGAACCGACACCGCTGCCGCCCATACATCCCGGCATCGACCACGACCTGGCCGCCCACGCCATCCAACTGCGCGAACAACTCCGTGCACTCGAAGACCTCGAACTCGCCACCGAACTACACGCCAACCCACTGCGCGCCCTGGACGGCCGCGACCTCAACGCCCGCATCCGCGCCCTGCGCGCCACCCTCAACCGGCCCGACCCCGTACGGGCCACCACACACGGCGAAGCACTGGCAGCCGTCGAAGCCGAGCACGCCCAACTACATATGCAGGCCGATCTCGTGCGCGCAGCCCTGACCGCGCAAGCCGCGGCCGATACCGCCGATGTGGAACTCGCCACCGTGACAACAGCTTTCAGCGAATCTCAGCGCAACCTCGACGCGCTGCCCTTTTACCGCATCGGCAATCGACGCGAGGCGGCAGCGGAACGCGACAGCACCCAGCACGTCCGAGCCGCTCTACATTCGCAGGCCAAGCAAGCCCGGCGCCGCGCCGAACACGCCTGCGCCGAAGCTCTTTCCGCCGGAGCGGCACCCCATCGCTGGCAGGCGATTCTCGACCGGGACAGCAACACCACCGGCAAACGCGCTGAACTCGCCGCCGCGCGTCACACCGATACCCGCGCCGCCGACCTCCGGGCCCGGCAAGCCAAAGCTCGCACCACAACCACCACGAAACTGGATGAGGCACTGGCCGAACGCGACCGCCGCCGAAACCTCTCGCCCGTGCGTGCCGCCACCGAACAGCGCCTACGCGACCAACGCGCCGTCCAGCCCACCGAAAATGAAGCCGGTCGTAGCTCGCACGGCCTCGAAGCAGCCGCGGCCCCCGAGCACGATCTCGGGGCCGAGGTGTAAATCTGATCGCAGCTACCGAATTGCATTCCCTACTCATGGATATACCCCACGAGCGGCGAGGCCGCACGACTGTCCCCAAGAGTCCGCGAATCACCAGCATCTCGCGACACCGACGAGGCTGTCCGGATTGCCGCGCGATCTCTCCCAAGGCACACCGGAAGGTCACTTGACCAGTTGGTCGTCCGCTGGGCAAGTCGTCCGCCACAGCCCAGATGTGACCACGACGAAACCATGTCGGAAAGCGGGAACGGCTAACGCCTAATAGACTGGGAGATCCAGCAACACATCGGCAAGTTCACGGGCCGAAAGGCCACCTCATATGGATGAACCCGTTTTCATCAGCCACAGCGCTCAGCGGGTTCGGGGCCACTGTTCCCCGCCGTAGAATCTTCGCACCAAATTAGGATCATCAATGACGTCCAATGGAATCGTCGGGGCGCAAAACAAACTCGCTCGTGCCCGTCAGCATCTCGACGAGCTGGAACGGGCGGTCGCAGAGTTCCACCGCACCAGCCCTTACACCTTCAGAGGTCACCTGCCGGATAACAATCCGGACGCCTCCAGCATCCCGTTCGAGGTCCGTGTCGCGACAGCCTACGACGTCCCCGACTCGTGGCCTCTCATCGTCGGCGACATACTGACCAATCTGCGGGCAGCACTCGATCATGCCGTCTTCAATCACGTGAAGGCCACGCGACCTAGCTTGCCCGACAAGGACATTCAGTTCCCCATCGAGGATCAATGCAGTCAGTTCGAGAACAAGCGCAAGCGGTTCATTCCAGCCATTCGACAGGTGGTCGGTGATGCCCAGCCGTACCGTACAGCCGACCCCCAGAAGCATCCGCTCCACATCTTGCGACGGCTTGTCAACATCGACAAACATCGGTCATTGATCGTCGTGGATTATGCTTCCATGAGGCTCGAGTTAGGGGTGAGCGACAACGTCGAAGTGCTCGAGGCTCGGCCCAACATCGGAGCCGAGATGACAGTCGGAACCATCGTTGCCACAGGTCATCTCAGAGTCCGACCGGAGGCGCAAGCACCTGTCCAAACGATTCAGTTCTCCGTGAAGGCCGGCCTCGAGACAGCTATCGAGATCAACGACGCGGGCGAGCTCGGTTTGCTCGTACCCACGATGCAAGATCTCTGCGACGCGGTCGGCAAGGTACTGAACAACCTTCAGCAGAACGGCATCTGACCATCCAGCTCGGTGCCACGAGATCCGAACTGGAACAACGTGATTACCGATTCAGCGTGCGCACCTGCCGAGCGGTAGATGATCGATTCAGCGCCGTTGTCGAGGATATCGAGATGAAAGGATGGTGCACGATGGTAGATCGCGCTCTGTTGATAATCGCTGCCACCACACCAAACTGCGGCCACAATCCCGCCAATTGGGACGCGGCGACCAATAGGGTAATCCCACAATGTCGCCGCCTGGGCTGGTCATGGAGGATCGGATCGTGACGTTGCAGGATACCTGAACCTACACGATTCGGTTGCATGAACGCATCCTGCAAGGCCGAAATGCCTTGCAGCATTGAATAAGTTCACTATTCGGCGTAGTTGCGCTGATAGACGGCACGGTGGTCGGCACGGGTCGGGTGATCGGCGATGACGCATTGCACGCGATAATCGTTGACATCGTTGCCACCGAGCGAAACCCGTTGCGCCGCAGTCATATTGTGTGGGACGACATGATGCGCAGCATCACCAAGTCGGTGGGCTGCGGAGAGCTGCGCGCCCTGAATGCCGCCGTCGTCGTGGGCGAGCTGCTCGCCGTCGGGCGGTCCGGCCCGCCCTTAGGTCGGTTGGAGCAGGGTCTTCAGGCGCGAGTGAGCCCACCGGTCAGCCAATGAGGCCGAAGCTACTACAGCAGGAGAATGCTTGAGGCGCAGACCCGTCCGGCTGTGATCCACACAGATGCGCGAGTACTACGCCGTCCGAATGGCGCTGATGGCATCCAGCGGGAGGTAGACCACCTCTATCGCCAGAATCTGGGCGGGCGAGCGGTCTCGGTAGTTGGCGAAAAGCGCTGAGGTCGAGCGTCCTTCGGTAGTGTTACACGAGTAGCACAGCAGTCCGCGGATCAGTCCGGTTCGGTGGTCGTGGTCACGGACGAGTCCGCGGCGGGTGGGACTGTCGCCGCAGATCGCGCATCGGCCGCTCTGCCACTTCTCAAGCATCGCGAAGCTAACACGTTGATCAGGCAGGATCGCTGGATCGATGATCGACAGTGGAGACGCCGTCCGCTGCAGCTGTGTGAGCGATGCTGTATCTGCAGGCCATGTCCAGCAGATCGGCCGGAGTAACTCCGACGACGGATCAAGATCAGGGAGAACGGGCTTGCACACTCTGCATGTCTTCGCCTCCACGCGTTCTCGACCATCTCGCGAGATCATCGTCAGCAATTCAATCTTGCTCGCACTGCGAACCTTTCGCGAGGCACGGTGGACAAGCTCGGCGACTACACGCCCGGGGTCCCGGCCTAATGCGTCGTAGAGGAGGGCGACGTCGTGCAGGTTGTCGGGCAGCCGTGGCGGCCTCGGTATAGGCGATCGGCGGCACCCATGCCGGTGGATCTTGCCGTTGTTAACGAGGAATCCGCCGTCGGCGTCATTGGGTTGCTCTCGATTCCACCGCGCTATGGCATCTGCATGTCGGCGGCGAATCTCCTTGTAGTGTGGTGCGGCGAGATCACATGCCTCGCAGCATTCACTCGACCATCGTGTCGCGTCCCGCAAACGGTTCTGCACCATCCGTGCGTCAACATCGCCTGCGGCAACGCGGTCCAGGATCCACATCACGGTAGGAAGGTCGATGAACCACCGGTCCTCCGTACCGTTTCGGGATACGCAGGTGAGCACACCGTCGTCCAGTTGGTGTCCGTTGAAATCCGCCTCGAGCCGAAAGTCGCTACTGCGCATCATGATCCTCGTCGTTGCAGTTACTCCACGGTCGGCGAGATGCTATCGGTCGGGGATGACAGGTACTGGCCCGCTCCGGCGGAGTTGAGTGCGCCGCTAAATAGCCGATGAGCGAGTCGATGTCATAAGGAGCCCCCACTGCAGCGTGCGTGCCGAGGCAAGGACCTGACGATTGTGCTCATTCAACCGCGAACTATTCACTAAATGACCGGTGGTATCTCGCCGCGGCGCAGGAGCGCACGCCCTGCGGCGAGGGTGCTGTGGATTTGTTGCGCCGTGATGGGGATCGAATCTTCCCCGCTGCGTCGCAGGATGCTGATGTATGCACCTTCAACCCGTCCGCCGACGATGGCTCCATGTACAAGAAAGGGTTTCAGTTCCTCATCTTGGGGAGGAACCGAGACGACGACGAGTCCGTGGCCCGAACTGGTTTCGACAGTCTGAATTTTCAGGGCCGCGGGGAACGGAAAGATGCGGTTCTCGATAGCCTGGCGGTAGCGCCGAGCCGTTGCAGTATCGAGAGGGACAGGTCTGACAGACTTAATGAGTTCGCCACCAGGGATGCGTTTTGTGTCCATTCCGACTACTACGATGCCTCCTTCTTCCGCATTGCAGAACCGGCTCACAGCCTCGGCTAAGGAGATCTTCCCTCGGTCTAGCGTGAGGTCGTAGTGTTGAGATTTCACGTCCAGCCAGGGCCCTTCCGGAAGGCCGATGAGGAGGTCTGCACGTCCGCCGAGGACCAGATCCACGACGGTTTCGCGAGTCAGGTTTCCAGTTGCGGCGGCCTCGAACAGCGCGACGAGGCTGGCCGCGGTTTCATAAAGCTGCTCAAGGGTTTTGCTGCGTACGGGGATGCTTACTACAGCTGTGTGGGAGTACGGCTCTGTGGAGCTGTAGTCGTCAACTTCGACGGTGACCAGTCGAGCTCTGACCCGTCCGAGCAAGGGTCCGGCGAGGCGCTTGAACATCGTGTGAAGCTGGCTTTGGTCGTCGATGCAGTCATTACTGGTGAAGTAGAAACGGATTGCAAGGTTGCCGTCATCGAGTAGGACAAATGAGATCGGATCGACGAGCCCCTGCCCCGGTGAGTACTCTTCTTCGGGAGCGAGATCGATGAGGACATGGTCAGACTCCGGGTCGTTGTATTCTGCCTGACGGAGAGCACGGGCGAGGTCTGTGGCGGTCGTCACGGCGAGGTCGCTGCGCTTGATCACAAGAGCACCAGCGTCATCAAGTAGTCGCAGTTCACCGCCGAAATACCATGTGTTGTCATCTGAGCGATATCGAACTGTCGCAGGCATGTAGACAAGAGTTGCACATCGCTCGGTGGCAACGACGAACGCTCGCTCTTGCTGATCGCTGATCGAACCGGCATCGGAAGGTCAACTGGCAGTGTCGATCCGACGTCTGACCGGAGGATCGCGAAGGTGGGGCGTTCGATGACTTACTCCGCCGCCGTAGGTTGCCACGTCGGTTGTGGCCTCTCTCCCTATTCGATGAAGTAGGCGTCGACCTTCTCATCGGAATCTAGGATCTCGTTCGAAGCCACGCCGAGTTCCACCGCTAGCTCGATCGATCCGACGAGCGCAACCTGCATGTCGGGTGAAAAGGCTCGTTCCAGCAGTCCGAGGTAGTTCGACATGCTTTGGTCCAGCTTGTCCAGTATCGCCGTGTATTCGATGGCGAGTTGCTCGTCGAGTGTGCGCTGCTCGTCGAGGTAATGCTCGATCAGCGCAGCCTCTCGTTTCGTCAACGACGATGCGACTGCCTTGTACATCACAGTGCCGACCGTGGTGCCGAGGACGGCGCCGAGAATGGGAATGGGGATGGTCGCTTGGCCGACGACAGCGGACAGCGCGCGTACTGCTGCCTCCAAGGCGATGAGCTCGGAGGTATCGATGAACTCGAGTTCGTCGATTTCGTTGCGGCGGAGCTTGTTCGCTTGCTCGGCGATACTGAAGGATGTGGTGATGACAGAGCTGGCGACGGCTGCGGAGGTCGCGGTGAAATTCGTGAGCGCGTAGATGCTCAGCCCTCGGACGCCGCCCTTGCCGAAACCTGAGCCGGTCTCACCCGCGATGTCGATCCAGTCACGCCCGCTAAACTCATTGAGCCGCTTGCCTTCCCGACGCTTGGCGACCACGGCCAATACGAACGCTGTCCCGCCCGCGCTCGCGGCGGCCGTGAGTGCGGCCGTGCCTCCTTCTCGCAGCGTCGGTCCGCTGTGCTGGTGGGCGTCGTCGCGCAGGGACCGGTCCGTGGCGCGGAGCGAAGCCTTTTCCACCGCCATGGTCGAGGCGTAGACACCGCGCTGTACCTCGTTGTACTCGAGCGCCGAGGGTTCGAGCGATTCGAACGCGACCGATCCGCCTCGGAAGAACACCTGGACCCGCTGCCAGTCTTTGAGGGAAGGTCCGTCGCCGCTGCGGGACAGCAGCTTCCTCGCTTCCTCGGGTGACAAGGCATGTAGCTGCTGGATCACCTCGAAGTGATCACGAGGGATCTGGTACCTCCCACCATTGCGGACGTACTCCGGATACTTCTGAAGGTGCTCGGCGATCGCGCCCAGCGAGAAGCGGCCACCCGCTGCGACGAACTTCTGCTGGATCTCGACATTTCCGCGCATCAGGTCGACGGGTCCGTTGTCGTTGACCCACTGGTAGACGGCCTCGTGGCCGTGGATCTGCTTTCGTGCGTTGCCGATCCCGACCTCGGCGATCTCGGCGATGAAGCCGTGCATGCCGTGCTGCCCGCCGCGGTTGGCCACGACCACCTCAAGGTCGATCTTCCTGACGGCTTCATCAACGCTGGCGAGCGCATCCCGAAGGTGCTTGTCCTGCTGGCTGAGCGTGCTCAGAAGGGTGTCTACGCGGAGCTGATTGAGGTAGCTCACCCAGGAAGCAACGGCCTGCTCCTGGATGTTGGTAACGAACTCGGCGTCACTCACTATCGGCAACCTGTTCTGTGCGCGTGCTCAGCATGGTCGCGCACGACTTCGTGTTGTTCACCAACGCAGCGAGTGTCGACCGCCCGGCAGGGGCGAGCGTGTGGAAATCGGCGCGGAAGTGCACCAGCGCTTCACCGTAACTCTTCACCAGCCCTTCCCGGAGCAAGGTCGTCCGCTGAAGGAGATCATCGATCTGCGCATCCACACCCTTGACGAGGGTGGTGTTGCGTTTGATCGCGGTCAGCGCTTCGTGCTTCGCCTCTCGATTCTCGAACTTCTTCTTCGCGAACAGCGCGATCGACGCGAGCAGGGTTGCGCCCGCGATGGTCCAGCCGATCGGCCCGGCCAGCGCGAGCAGTGCGGTGCCTGCCGCAGTGCCGCCGCCACCGGCCGCCAGCGCGCCGCCACCGAGCCACGCCAGTGCTGCCTGGCTGGATGCCGCCCCGGACAGGGTCGAGATCGCGGTCCCGGTCGAAGCCGTCCCGAAAGTCGTGGCGACCCACATCGCCGCCGACGGCGCCAGGCCCGCTACCGCAGTGCCCGCCGCGAACCCAGCGCCAGCACCGGCAGCCGACAACCGCGCCGCTTCCAGCTCTCGCTGCGCGAAATCCTCCGTGTGCAGGAACCGTTTCCGATGCACCTCGATCTCGTCGAAGTCGGCGTCGAATGATTTCGGGGTGTTGGCGATGCTGTTCACCAACTGCTCGACCAGCTCGATCAGGTCCGTCGAACGTTCGCGCTGACGCAACAGAGACAGGCCCCGGTCGGCCATCGCGGTGAAGGCGCCGTTGTACTCCGCTATGGCCACTTCGTAGGGGTCAGTCCCTTTCGCGGTAAGTTTCTCAACTCTGCCTCTGGCGACGTCTTTGACATTGCCGATCTGCCCAGCGAATTGAGATGAAGCGGTTCGCGCCGCCTTGCCGATACTGTCGACGGTCTTGCCGATGCCTACCTTGGCGTTGTCCGCGTCGAGCTGTTCTACCATCACACCCCTCCAAGACCGTTGCGGCTCAACAACATAACGGGAGAATATCGACCATATGCGACAGATTGGAAGGGATGCACGAACTGATCCGCCCAGGGGCGGCCCAGTATCGGCCAATTCCGAATACTGGGCGACAGACAGCGCTGCCATAACCTACGCGGACGCCCCGCAACTCAAAGCAACTTGCCTTGCTCCGGCAGGGTTCTCGCTTGGGCAACGACCATGCCGAGAGCGTCCCCGAGCTCACGCCGCGACGTTGCAGCACGTGCGCCCGCTTGTATGAGTATGCGGTTTCCCGGCGGGGCATCATCGCCAAAGTTGACGACGACGACCGGTCGACCGCGCTTGAGCGCTTCTTGCCCAGCAGCCAGGGTCCCGCCACGCTCGCCAGCCTCGATGACTATCAGTGCCATTCCGAGCCCAAAGATCAAGCGGTTCCGAGTCATAGCGGCGTGGGTAGCCCACGGCTGTCCAGGGTGAAACTGTGAGATGACAAGGACACGTTCGGGGTCGAAGTGCGGGCTGAGGTCGCGCTTGACGCGGAAGTGATCGATGCCTTCGGCGAGCACCAAGATCGTGGCACCGCCGTTTTCGAGTGCGGCACGGTGAGACTCGGAATCAACACCTTTGGCGTATCCGGAAACGACTGTCAGCCCGCGGCTACTGACCTCCTCCCCGCTGGCACGGGCAGCTTTGAGACCTAGGGCTGACGCGTTTCGGGCTCCGCAGATCCCGGCTCCCTGCGCCGTCAAGAGTTGGCTTGCGCCAATGCAGAACAGGGCAGGTGCGACGGGACGGTCGTTGACCACCAGTGCCCGGGGAAAACACGGATCGTCCGCACCGACCGCTGTTACGCCGCGAGAGGCCAGCTCCTCTGACCTGCGGCTCAATGCGGCACGGGTCGAACCCCCCATTTCCCGCCACACCTGCCGCAACATCTCGGGCTCGGGGTCGAGCAGTGCCCTAGTCACTTTGGCTGGTGTCCTGAAGTGCTCGAACGCCACCAGGATTCGCAACGTCCTATCGGATGTCACTCGAGGCTAACTCCTTATTGTCTTGGCTGCGGCCAGCCCGTACACCCGTGGTGCGCCGGCTTGCCGGGCCACTCGCGCGACCTGCCGTATGGTGTCACCGCTTCGATAGACGTCGTCGACGATGACACACGGCGCGTCCAACTTCATTGGCAAGGTGAACATGCCGACCAGATCGACGCTCCGGTCGTCCTTGCGCTCCGGCCGTGGCTGACCCGTTGTGGAGACAAGGGTCTTGCCAGTGCGGGCCGCGAGGTCTGCCGCGATCAGCTCCCCAGTGCTTGTCCCGTCCCCCTGGTGTCCAGGTACCGACACCACGTAGAAGGCGGAGTTCAACGCCGGGTGCCGGACCATTGCGTCGGCAAGTCGACGAACCAGGTCCTTCCGGGCGGCCCGCTGTCGAGAGGCGTTGGTGACGAAGTACTTCGCCTGTCGGACCATCTCACCCACCTCGGTGTTGTCCCATGCTTCTGGTGGCAGGTCATCGTCGGGGATCTTGTACCAATCCAGAGCGAGCAGTGCATCGAATTCCTCGGTCATCGGCAGCACCAGCGCCTCGTTCAGCAGCGCAACGAGATCCTTCAATTGGGTGGGCAGCAGCGCAGGCCATTCCAAACAGTGCCTGAACATGTCGCGCCGTCCGTCCTTGACCGGTCGACGAACGTAGTTGATGCCGAACGACAGGTCGATGTGGCGAATCGGCAGCTCGTCGCAATCCAGATAGATGCGACGCCAGGACAAGGCCGTGTCCACCGGCCGAGTGTACTCGTATCGCATTATTCGACAAGGCTTCTCACGACTACCCGCCCGCCCGAGCTCGTCCACCTAGACCCCCACCGCTCTCGATCGTGAGTACTCCAATCGTATTTACCATGCCGTGGACCAACGGGTTACAAGTATTGCCGCCGAACCTGTTCAGCCGCAGAAGATCTCAAGGTGATCAGATGCAGAGATGCCTCGGATTGCCAAATACACTGTGATAGACCGCAATTGGTGACATCACAATCCAACTCACCTGTAGCCTTATCGGTGATGGATCTTGCCAAGGGGTTGGCAAGGCAGGGAGGGAATGATGAGTCGAAGCTCTGACCGTGCCCAGGACATCTTGCGACAGCGCGTCTACGACGTACTGAACGCAGTGCCCGGTCTTCCTGCGGGTTACCGAAGTGTGTTCGCAGGCATGCTGATGGAGCGCGGTGCGCATCTGTTGCTGCGTGACCCCATCGTCAATGTCCCGGCGGGACGTGCACACGCGCTGCTCGTCAGCCGCGGCGGAGTATTCGCGCTGGTGTTCACTACCAGCGCACCCACCCGGCAGACGATTGATACCATCCGTGGTCGCGCCCAGCGCGTCCTCGATCGTCTGGCGGTTGGCTCGAACGTGTTCGTAGCGAACACGATTCGCGTCGCACTGATCGTGCCGGTCGGCACCGATCTGGGGCATGTGGACCCACGGGTGATCGTCGCCGATGAACGCGGTGTGCGACGAGCGTTCTTCACTGGACGTGTCCTTGAGCAACGTGACGCCGAGCAAGTTGCCAAGAGCATCGCCGACAAATCCGAGTACCGACCGGTCCATCTTGCCGTGGCCGCCACCAGCCCGGCTGTCGAGGAAGAGGGGTTGTTCGAGGAGGCCGACACGATCTCCGACCAACGTGAGCGCGCCCTGTCGGAACCGTTACTCACCTGGCTGTCGTTTCTGGACCCCGATCAGTTCGCGCTCGTCCGAGCGAACTACAACGGCCCGGCGCGGATCAGCGGACCGGCCGGCACTGGCAAGACAGTGGTCGCGCTGCATCGCCTCGCGCGTATCGCGCGAGAGAGCACCGGCAAGCTGCTGATGACCAGCTTCGTACGTTCCCTCCCCGCATGCCATAGAACACCGTTCATGCGACTCGCCCCCGAAGTCGCCGATCGGGTCGAGTTCATCGGACTCCATGCCTGGGCGAGCCAATTCCTGCGTGGGCGTGGAAAACCGATGCGTATGGAGCCCACCCGAGCACGCACGGCCTTATCGCTGGCCTGGTCGCATGTGGGAGGTGAGAACGGGGCACTCGCCGGGATCGAGCCCAACCTCGAATACTGGGCCGATGAAATCGACCGCTTGATCAAGGGCCGCGGCATCACCGAGTTCGACGACTACAAGGCGCTGGTGCGCACCGGTCGAGAGGGCCTGCCGCTGCGCCGGGAAGACCAACGTCCTCTCGTATGGCAACTTTTCAAAGAGTACGAGAAGATCTGCCGCAAGCGGGAAATCCACGACGCGAACGATCTGATCGACGCGGCCCTGGCCGAGCTCCGGCAGCGTCCGCTCGACCCGCCGTACGCGATGGTGGCCGTCGATGAGGTTCAGGACGTGACCCTGCTGGGGCTGCGCCTTATCGGACAGATCGCGGCCAGCACCCCGAACTCCTTGTTATTCGTCGGCGACGGCCAGCAGCAGGTGTACCCGGGCGGGTGGAGGCTGTCGGACGCAGGGTTCGACATCCACAGCCGCAGTGAGACCTTGGACGTCAACTATCGCAACCGAGCCGCGATCCTTGCCTACGCCAAGGGAATCGACGCCCGCAACGCCGTCGACGATCTCGACGGCGGCGCCGGAGTAGCGCTGCGCGATGCACGAGGTGTGCTCGACGGCGGCCACGTCGACGAATGGCAAGGACCCGACGATCAGCTGGACGCCGCCCTGATTGCTGCCCTCCGAACGCTCACCGTACCCAGAGGTCACATCGCCGTGATCACACGCACGAATACCGAGGCAAACCGATTCCTACGCGTGCTCAAGACCGACGGCATTGCGACTCAACTCCTCGAAGATTACGACGGTAGCTACGTCAACGCAGTGAAGGTCGGAACCGTCCAACGAGCCAAGGGACTCGAATTTCCTGCGGTTTTCCGTCCAGTACTCCCCGGCGAACGACCCCGCCGCAGAACCGCCTCCCAACAGGATGCTGACGAGCTGGCCGCCCGCCGCCAGCTGGTCGCCGTCACGCGGGCGCGCGATTACCTGTGGCTCGGCATCGTCGACGGAGCGCTGTAGCAGGCGAACCCCAACGGGCAACTCTTTCCAGGAATGTCTCGCATATTCAAACTCGCGGAAGGGTATTCAGGCTCGCGATGCAGCTGCAGGTCTAGCTTCGGATTCACCTGTGCCGCTTGGCCGCTGACGCCATCAACCCGATCACGATGATCGAGCCGAGGAGTTATGTCGGTCGGTGGTGGCATGATGGCGCACCATGAGCACGACGCCGCCGGTGGGCCGTTCGTTAGCCGATCGAGCGCCCACGGTCGCAGAAGAGTGGCACCCGACGCTCAACGGAGATGTCACTCCCCGGGACGTGTTCGCTGGCAGCGACTTTCGAGCGTGGTGGCAGTGCAAGAGTTGTGGACATCAGTGGGCGTCCAAGCTTCAGAAGAGGGTTCAGCTCGGTCGAGGTTGCCCCGAATGCGCAGTTGCTCGTCGTGCGCGCACCCAGGCGACGCCGCAGCCCGGTAAATCACTGGCAGACCTGCTTCCTCATCTTGCAGCGGAGTGGCACCCAACCAGGAACGAGCTCACCCCGAGCGATGTAATGCCCGGCAGCGGAGCCAAAGCATGGTGGCTCTGTCCTGTGTGCGGAAACGAGTGGGAGACCGTCGTGACTTCGCGGGCTCGGGAGGGTCGGGGGTGCCGCAAGTGTTGGCATGTGCGTCGCGGTATTCTAAGAGCCACACCTAAACCCGGCCACAGCTTCGCTGATGAGCATCCTCTTGCCGCGGCAGAGTGGCACCCTACCCACAATGGCGACTGCGAGCCGTCGAACGTCAGGCCGTACAGCAAGACACCGCGATGGTGGATATGCGCCGCTGGTCACGAATGGGAGGTTGCTCCTGCCGACCGCACTCGCAATGAGCAGTGTCCCGAATGCGCGAAGTCACGACGGAGTGATTCGAAGAGGACACCCAAGCCAGGCCGATCCCTGGCCGATCTATACCCTGAAATCGCTGCCGAGTGGCATCCCACCCTCAACGGGAAGCTAACTGCCGCTGATGTTAACCCTGGTGGGAGACAAAAGCGTTGGTGGCAATGCCGGGCCAACGAACATGCCTGGCTTACTCCACCGTACAAGCGGACCATGCGGGGCGACGATTGTCCCCGATGTTCCTTGATCGGTGTATCGGCGCGCCAACTTCGTCTCGAGTATGAACTCGCGGCAGCGGGACTACCTGTGTCTCACGGCCATCCACCAATTCCGGTCAATCGGAGGCGACCGGTGCGCTGCGACATCGTCATCCCATCCCTCAACCTGATCATCGAGTACGACGGCGTGCGCTTCCACCGAGGTCTGGATCGACAAGACCGAGCACAATCAGCTGCACTGACATCGGCCGGGTGGACAGTCCTTCGGGTAAGGGAACTTCCACTCCACGGCCTGGGTGGAGACGAGGTGTTCGTGTCTCCCACTGAATCGATCAAATCCGTAGCGCTCAAAGTGCTTGGCTCACTGGAGAAGCGGGGATATGTCGCTGATCGATTGAACGACTACCGTACCTCAGCTGACACATGGGGCGAATCAGACGCCAGGAAGGCGATCCACCAACATCGAACAGTAAGCCTTGCAACGAAGAATCCCACTCTGGCAGCGGAATTCGACCCTGCAAAGAACGATGGGGTGCGTGCGGACCAGGTTCATCCGGGTACCCATACAAGGTTTGTATGGTCGTGCTCGAACTGCGGGCACGACTGGACAGCGGCGGTGTCAACAAGGGCATCGGGCCACGGATGCCCCCGATGCAGGTACCGAAAGGTCGCTGAGAAACTCTCCCGCCCGGAACCTGGCAAATCCTTCGCCGACAAGTACCCCACAATCGCGCTCCAGTGGCATCCGAACCGCAACGGTACCCTGACGCCTGATCAGGTGCGGCCGGCCAGCAACAAGTTGGTTTGGTGGATCTGCCACAAGGGACACGAGTGGTCAGCACGTGTCGCTAGGCGACGAAGCTTGAGGTGTCCCGACTGCAAGTTATAGATCGGGCCCGAACTGGCTCGCATGCATCAGGACCGTCCCACACCAAGCGGGCTTCGTACGGGTAGTGAACGCAGCCGCGTTTGCGCATCCCGAGGTGGAGCATTCCTGCGTCTTGTTCACTACCTGCACCTCACTGTCCCCGACGGTTGAAGTTCCGTCCGGGTCGCCAGTCCGTCAGATTGCTGAACCGCGGCTAGCGAAACCGACATTCAGATTCCTACCATGCGGACTACCGTGAACGGTGCCGGCTTTCAATAGCTCTCTGCCAGTATTGCTTTCGACGTTCCCGAACATCGTCGGTTACTGATGCTTCTCGTCCAGGCGGGTCCGGCAAGACCCTGTCGAGCCAAGCCTCGCTGGATCCGATCTCAGCGAAATCTCTACGTGCATGGTCGTTTTCATCGGCATCCCTACGCACGTGTTGAAAGCGTAGATGGAGACGCCCCCGCTCATCGCCGGTATGTGCAAGGGTGTAGCTGCATTCCCGATCCCAAAGGGCATCGTGGTCGCACATGCAGAAGTGATGCCGTACAGCGAGGGGCAGCCCCCACTGCCGATCGGTGAGGCGGGCGATGAAGGCATCATGCTCGACGGGCACGTCACGTCGAGTTGCAAATTCGAAGATCCATTCACCGCCGGTCTTGCGATCTGGGTTCGTCCAGAATCTGGTGCGGTAAGCGGAATTCACCGTATGGAAGAGGGCAACCCGACGAAGAAGCCCACTTCCGAGCCAGGCGAGATCGTGTGCGCTCCTCGTCACACCTGGGACATCTCGTTCGAATTCGCGTTCAGCCGCAGTTAGAGAGCCTGACGCCCACAGGGGTGTCTCGCCCGAGAGATCCAGCGTCCTATGAAACTCCGCTATGTCTGCCTTCCACTGGGTTCCGGGGGCTCCGTGAAGGGTCATGCGGCTGGTGGTTCCGACGAGCGACACGATCAGATCGCCGCCCCTAACAGACACAAGCCGCAAGCGCGGGATCCCCGAGAGCTCCCCATCCGGCCGGACCCGTGGGAGCAACATCCCAACGAGGGTTTGGCTGAACGGAAAGATCGTGCCGGGCAACCATTCTGGCGGCCTCCGAATCGGGTGCATTTCGGCGTGGCTATCGAGCCAGACTGCCAGCGAGCCATCGGACGCCAAGCGCAGCCTTGCAATTCCGACCGGATGCGCCAACCACTCTCCGTAGCCGCCGAAGGTCCGCAAGACCTCGGACTCCAGAAACTCCTGATCTTTGGTGGCCGCCATGGGAATCGGCACCACGTTGTCGAAAACAGTGCGGCCCTTCAAATCACTGTAGGGCTCACCCGTGTAGAGAGCCCGCGTGCGAACTCGCCGCGCAAGACGTCCCCCATGGACCATGGCATCGACCATCCCGAACGCCGCTGCCCGAAACGCCCGAATCGTGATCGGCGCGCCCAATCGGTGGGCACGAAGTGGTCAGCGGTCGGGTGTGGCGGACCTAGAGCTCCTCTATCCCACCAGTGACACCGCCAAGGCTGGGGCAGCGCGGTGTCGGGAGTGGCCGCCATCCGGCCGAGCGCAATCCTGCCAACGGTGCCGCGATCGGACAAGCACCGCCGAAGTCACGCGTGTCGCCGGCACAGCCGATGGTTAGCCCTCAGCTGACCATCGCGTAGCCAAGGCCGACTGCCGTGGCTACGGAGTTGCATCGGAATTGCTCAAGGCTAATGTCGCACCTAACTTCAGGCTCCGGGTGCGTGCACCGCGACCAGATCTGCAAACCTGACCTCGTCGAGGGCGGTGACAGGCAGGACCCCAGCCTGCAGACCGAAGACCCGAAGATCGTCCGCCAGAGCAGCGCGGATGTAGCCAAATGTGTAGTCAATCCCATAGTCGCGGAGAAACTCTCGTACTTCCTCGATCTCGGGCATCTCCTGGTCGTTTGCGAAGATGAATCGGGTAACTACTTCGAAGGTCGCGTCGATCGAGTCATTCCGGAGTGCGAGACGTCCGCGGATGTCGAGGATAGGCGCGTCGTTCACCTGTGCATCTCGTCCCAGACTCGGTTTGACTGATGCCTCGTAGATGTCCTGTACCGCGTCGTCGCTGTCTTGGCTCTCCACCCTTTGCACGGCGCGGCACATCCAGATCACATCACCACCGGTCGCCCGCTTGGCCAGCACCATTACACGACCTTTACTTGCATCGACAGGCCCCAAAGCGAGCTGGACCCACCCGACCTCGTTGGCTCATCACGAGGCACCGAGGCGAGCAACTGACCCACGACCACGTTCTGTCCGGCTCCGGCCTGGTCCTGCTCCAAGGTGCGTGTTTCGACACGAAAGACGCCCCTCACAGCCTTGGCGTAGCGCCTGATGGTGGACAGAGTGGGGTTGGTGCCACCGCTTTCGAATCTGGATACCTGCGATGGATCTACACCCATAGCATCCGCTACCTCGGTCACAGTCATCCCGCGCTGGATCCTGATTGCCCGCAAGCCAAGGATCAGATTCAACTGCTCCTCAGCGACGATGAGACCGACGCGATCACGATCAGTCGGGTTCTCGATGCCTGGGAACATCTCCATGTGCGTCATCTCCTTCCCCGCTGGACACAGGATGCCTCATTCCTAGCACCTTCGCGTGCTTTATAACGCAAACGGTATCAAGCCGAGTTCCAGCGTCGCCAACGCGCACGAACGTTCTCGCACCTCGTGACCCCTGAGTCCATCGCGTCGTGTATGTCCTTGGTCTGGTCGGCGCTAGCCCAGTCGCTCGACTCGCTCACAGGCTTCACCCCTATCCCGCTGCCAATGATCAGATCTGTCGGCTTGTCCCAGCCCGGGCGCTGCTCGATGAAGTACAGCCGATACATCGTGCGCTCATCCTCAGACATGGCGTACAGTTCGCCGGCCCAGGGCATTGGCCGCTCGGCATCGAACTTTAGATCCGGGAGTTGCTCGACGCGCTCACCGACAGGGCAACGATGGGTCGGGTAGCCCTTCCGATCAGGGTTTTCGTTGTTGGTTGTCGCGGGGAAGCCATGGGTGAACGCACGGCGAGCCTTCGCCTCAAGCAACTCCGCAGCCTCGGGGTCCTTTGCGCGAAGCTCAGCGAAGTGGTCAGTGCACTCGGATGAGTATGTCCACGCACAACCTGGAGTATGGATGCGCGACATGTAGACAGCTGGCGCCGACTGCCCCATCATTCCCCACCCTCTTCGCGAAGCATCAACCTGAGATACCGATCATGCCGCATTTGCCGCTAGCAGGTGATCGGATCCAGCCCTGGGGATCAATCACCACTGTCGGCGCGCCACACCGCAGCAGATGGCTGGGGACAGCGCTCGCCGACAGTTGCACTCTCGGCAAGCAGTCGGCCAGCGCTCGTTCAGATACCCAACCACCTAGGCAGCTGACGGTTTCGCCAATAGGTACGAGACGTTCTGCTGCGACATGCCGGACAACCCAGCCAGCCGAGTCTGCGTGTAATAGTCCGGGTCGACGGCCCGCAGCCGCACGAGAAGTTGCAGCCGGGCGTCCTTCGCCTTCTCGCCAGCTTCGATAACTCGGCCGTACTCGAGGAAGTGCTTCCGGATCAATACATCACGCTCCGCGTCATTCATGGCGCATCGACCGTCCGTACAAGCAGCTGGTAGACGCCGCTTCCTGCCCCGATAACAGGCAAGACCCATGCGGTAGCCGCTCGTTTGCTCAACGTCGAAACTCGTCGGCGTGTCGCAACCACGACACACCGAAGCCCGACATTCGGCGATAGCGGCACAACCCGGGACAGGGACTCGAACCTTTCCAACTCATTACCAACTTCTGAGCGCAGACACCGCGGGACGGGCAGGGATGACGAGGGACATGCACAACCATTGAAATGCACTCTGCACCAGCGAATTTCGCTCCCCTGCGGGACACCGAAGGGCATCCGGGGACCCCCAGAAATCCTGCGATCTTGTGCCTGGGTGTCGCGGGTTCGAGTCCCGTCAGCCACCCCGACACGAGGGCCCCGATCCATTCGGATCGGGGCCCTCGTCGCATGTCGGGTGAAAATGTGTGCGTTCCAGCCGGGTCGGTGGTCCGAAGGTGAGGAGTAGTCCGTAGGGTGAGCGGTAGTCGGCCCGCGTCATTCGGATTCGGTGATCCGGCGCCATCGGCGGGAAGTATTCCAATGAGCTCTGCACGACAGACCACCCTCCAGCACGAGCAGAGTGAGTTCGGTGCGGCACGCGCCGCCGAGAAAGCCGCGTGCGAGAAACAGAACGCCCAGGCAGCCCTGACCGTCGCCGGCCATGCCCTCGATGCCGAGGACTGCGCCTTCCTGCTGAAGATGCTCGGACTGGACGCCTCCGCCGAAACCGAGTAGCCAACCGGCTCTTGATGATTCATCCCGCGCGGGGCGGGCCGCACGGGCCCGCGCCTGCCGCGGCGGCCAGGTGTGCACCGAAGATGTTCCACCGCCGCGGTGTTCGACGCGGGCCCTAGGTTTCGCTTCCCGCCCCGCGCGAGAATGCAGTGTCCGTTACCATTCCTGCCTGGCATCACCTCGCTTTCACAACGTGGTCACCGACCGGCGCAGGGGACGACGCCCGGCGAGTCAGGCGGGAAGGGCCTGGTGTTTGCCGTTGTGGCGGGCGACCTCGATCTTGCGAGGTTTGGCCTGCTCGGCGACCGGAATGGTCAGACGCAGCACCCCGTCGAGGTAGTCGGCGCGAATCTGCTCGGTGTCCAGGTTCTCGCCGAGGAACAGTTGCCGGCTGAATTCGCCGCGGGTGCGTTCGGCCGCGATCATCGACCGGTTCTGGTCCAGCTGCGGGCGCGAGGCGCGCACGGTGATCACATTGCGTTCGACATCCAGGTCGAGGGTGTCCGGGTCGATACCGGGCAGGTCGAATTCCACGAAGAACTCGTCTCCGTCGCGCCAGGCGTCCATCGGCATCACGGCCGGACGGGCCGGTGTGCCGAACACCTGCTGAGTCAAACGATCCAGGTCACGGAAGGGATCGGTGCGCATCAGCATGGTCGCCACCTCCAACTCACTCCAATCTCGATCGAAGGGTTGTCAGATAACCTATGCCATCTGACATAGATATTTTTTAGCACTCGGCATAGGTGAGTGCAAGGTTCTGAGAGAGGTAATCTGAACTTCGACAGCGCGTGAGCAGAGGAAGGTTTCGGGATGCAGGCAGGCGAACAGGACCACCTTCCGACGTCGGCGCAAGCGGTGTACGCGATCTCGGTCGCCGCGGAACTGTCCGGCGTCGGGGTGCAGACCCTGCGCCTGTACGAGCAGCACGGACTGATCACACCCACCCGCAGCGCGGGCGGCACCCGCCGCTACAGCGGCGACGACCTCGCCCGGCTGGTGCGCATCGCCGCCCTGGCGGAGCAGGGCATCAACCTGGCCGGTATCGGCCGCATCCTCGACCTCGAGGACACCAACAGCACGCTCCGCGCCGCAAACTCCGTCCTCGAGAATGCCAACGCCACACTGCGCCAGTCGAATACGACGCCGCCCCAGCGCGCGGACGACGAGCCGCGGGAGCCCTGAGATCGTCCCGCCGCGGGTCGATCGACGGGCCCCGGATTCCCCTCCGTAACCGGGTTTCACCTCCCGCATCCGGGGTAAGTCGGCACGAGCAGGACATGATCGACGATGCGACCGGAAGTACTGTGCCGCATCGGCTTCGACGTCGACGGGCCATACGTGCGAGCGGATTCGAATGACGGATATGGGCGAGGAAGCGCACCACAGTCGCTGGGTCGGTCAGCCGCGCCCCGACGACGAACCGGCGACCATCTCGTCCGCGGAGGAGCGTGCCGCGCGGCTCTCCAGCGATACGAACCCGTTCGGCAAGCCCGGACGCAGGTTCGACCGGCGTTCGCCGTTCATGATGGGCCTCATGGCCGCCGCGGGGGTGCTGGTCACCGTCGGCGCGGTCCGGGTGGTCCTCGCCGCCCACCAGGCATTGCTGCTCGTGGTGGCGGCGCTGTTCCTCGCCATCGGCATCGAACCGGCGGTGTCGTGGCTCAGCCGCCACCATGTCCGGCGCGGCTTCGCCGTGGCGCTGGTGTTCGCGGTGACGCTCGGCGGCCTGGCCGTCTTCCTGTGGGCCGCGATCACGCCACTGCTCGATCAGGGCCAGGCGCTGATTCACCATGCGCCCGACAGCCTCCACCATCTCGAGGACCGCTACCCGGTCGTGCACCGGGCCGCCGATCGCTTCCACCTCGACGAGAAGCTGAGTCGCGGCGTCGACGCCGACTTCGGCAAGCTGTCGCAGGGACTCGTCGGCGCCGGCAAAGTGGTGTTCGGCGCGCTGACCGCCACGGTGATCGTCGCAGTGCTCACCGCGTACTTCTCGGCCAACTTCCCCTCCTTGCGCACCAACCTCTATCGGTTCTTCCCGAATGCCCGCCGCCCCCGGGCCATCCTCATCGGCGACGCGATCCTGGCCAAGGTCGGCGGCTATGTGCTCGGCAATCTGTTGATCTCGCTCATCACCGGCGTGCTCACCTTCATCTGGCTGGCCGCCTTCGGCGTCCCGTTCGCGCTCGTCCTCGCCGTACTGGTCGCGGTTCTCGACCTGATCCCGCTGATCGGATCCACGCTCGCCGGGATCATCATCACCCTTGTCGCACTGACGGTTTCGCTTCCGGTGTGCCTGGCGACCGTGGCCTTCTTCATCGTGCTGCGCTGGATCGAGGACTACCTGCTGGTGCCCCGCATCATCGGACGCACCGTCCAGGTGCCCGCGGTGGTCACCATTGTCGCCGTGCTGATCGGCGGTTCGATCCTGGGCGTGCTCGGCGCGCTGCTCGCGATTCCCGTCGCCGCGAGCCTGATGCTCCTGGTGCGGGAACTGCTCTTCCCGCGCTTGGACAGCAAGTGATCCACCGCACTCGATAGCGGAGATGTAGCACGGATCATCAAGCGGTTTGCCATAAATTCGCTAATGCTCGGCGTGGCCACGGACGATGATCTTCCTGTGGCCGGTGTCGGACATCGGCCCGGTTGGGAAGTCCCGACCGATCTTTGGAGCCGATTCAGCAGGAGGACCGGGAATGAAGCGCTTTGCGACAGTCTTGACGGCGGCGGCGGCCGGAGCCATCGTCTTTCCGCTCGCCACGACGGCCACCGCGAATGCCGATGTGTGGCAGCCGGTCCCCGGCATCTCGATTCCCCTGCCCGACGGCGTGTTCCGCGGTCTGCCCGGCGTAATCGCGACCCCGCCGCCCGCGCCCGCGCACGTCGAAGGCGAGCCTTGCGACAACGGCGGACACTGGGTCCACCTCGATGGCGGCAACGCCGCGCACTACGGCACCGAATGGCTGTGCCGGGTCGACTAGTCGACTCATCCCCCGTCCTCACGCTCTTTCCTGCGGCCGGACCGATGATTTTCGGGTGAACCCGTCGTCGATACCTCCGGGTGTACCGACAGACAGGAGTTCGGCATGGTGGGAGCGTCGGGGTCGGGTGTGACCTCGGTACGGGCGAACGGGGTGGAGCTCGGGACCGAGCACTTCGGGCGGGCGGACGATCCGCTGATCCTGTTGGTCGGCGGGACGACGATGCTGACGTGGCCCGACGGACTGTGCGCGCGGCTCGCGTCGGCGGGGCGGCGGGTGGTCCGCTACGACCTGCGCGACTGCGGCGCTTCGACGACGCTCGATCCGGAGAATCCGGGCTACGAGCTGCGGGACCTGGCTGCCGACGCGGCCGCGCTGGTCGAGGCGCTCGGCGCTCGGTCCGCGCAGCTGGGCGGAATCGGCGTCGGCGGGATGGTCGCTCAGGTCGCCGCGCTGGACCACCCGGAAACGTTCTCCGCGCTGACGCTCGTCGGCACGCGACCGGTGGCGCCGGGCCCGGCCGACGCGGACCTGCCCGACCACGACCCCGCCGTCATGAGCGCGCTCTTCTCCCGCCCGCTCCCGGACTGGACCGATCGCGACGCTGTCGCGGCGTTCGCCGCCGCGGGGGCCGGGCTGCTGGGCAACGACCCAGAGCAGGCTCGGGCGACGGCGGTGCGCATCTGGGACCGCACACCGTCGAACGATCCCGCCGTGCACGCGGCGAACCAACTCGGAATGGTGTTCTCCCGCATCGATTGTGCGCCGCGCTGGCGGCACCGGCTCGGCGAACTCGGCGTGCCCGCGCTCGTGGTGCACGGCCGCGCCGATCCGTTCTTCCCGGTCGGCAATGGCGAGGCGCTCGCGGCCGAAATCCCCAGCGCGCGACTGCTCGTCCTCGACGACATGGGTACCGCGCTGCGCGATTCCGCCTCCGACCGCATCGCCGCCGCCATGCTCGACCTGTGAAAATACGGCTGATTCATGGCTGTGACCGGCCGAACCTTGACTCAGGTGAATAGAGATGATTCGATCTGAATCATCATGGTTCCAGTGAATCAACCCGCAGAGGGCGCGACCGCGGCGGCGACACCCGCCGCGAATTCGGTTGCGCGCGTGTCGCGGCCGCGCCAGCAGTTGGGCGTGGAGCTGCGCCGGCTGCGGGACATCGCTGGAATCTCGGGTCGGGAATTGGCCAAACGGGTCGGTATCAGTCAGTCGACACTGTCCCGGATCGAGGCCGGGCATGTGGTTCCCCCGCTACCGCAGGTCCTGGACTGGGCGAAAGCCGTTGGGGCGGACGCGGATTGCCAGCGTTCGCTACGCGGCCTCACCGAGGCGGCGCATTCGCCCGAGGTGCGCGACTGGGCGTCCTCGCTCGCGGATCGCCCGCACTTACAGGACGACGTAAGGGCTTTGGAGGAAGACGCACAGGTGGTGCGCAACTTCCAGCCCGCCCTGGTGCCGGGTCTGCTACAGACCGCCGACTACGCACGCCGGGTGTTCGCCAGCTTCGATCCGCCCTATTCGCCCGACGCGCTCGCGGCCGCGCTCGCCGCCCGGCTGGATCGCCAGCGGGTGCTGTACGACCCCGCCAAGCGCTTCGAATTCCTGATGACCGAAGCGGCCCTGCGCTTTCGGCCCGGACCGCATCGCATACTGCTGGCCCAGCTGGACCGGATCATCTCGATCGAGACCCTCGATACGGTCACCATCGGGGTGATTCCGCAGGATATCGAGGCCAGCACGACCATCCCGCACGGTTTCGTCATCTACGAGAGCGAGGACCACGCCCTCGCCTCCGCGGAACCGATCTCGGGCAGCATGGTCACGCGCGGCCCCGAACTCGTCGACGCCCACCGCAGACGCTGGGACGCCTTGACTCGAATGGCCTTGTTCGACACCGATGCCCATCGATTCCTCACCGACCTTCGGGACGAAATCCAGCGCATCGCAACCCATTGACCATTTTCCAGCGGTCGTCGAGGGGTCGACCGCACGTGGGGGTGGTGGTGTCGCAGCAAACTCGCTGCGACACCACCTTCACGTCAGTCTCCGAAGTCGAACTCGCTGGCGCGCACACCCGAGGTGAACGCGCGCCACTCGGACTTCGTGAACCACAGCGTGGGGCTGTGCCGATCCTTGGAGTCGCGCACCAGGATCTGTCCCTCGTGGTAGGCGACCTCCACACAATCGCCCCCGCCGTAGCTGAAACTGCTCTTCGCGAACTTGGGTCCGCGCTGCTCACCGCGAATCGTATTGCGGTTCATGAAATTCATTCCTTCCCCCGGAGGGCCACTCCCCATGACCCTGTTCCTGAATCGCTGACGACGAATACTCTGTTATCCGAACCACCGGCCGCGCAACTGATTTCGTCCGAGCTTGCGCACCGACACCCCGAAATGCTCATGCACGCAACCCTACGGCGACCCACCGACAAACCCCGGCCGTCGCCTCATCGGGCGGGCGGGAAATACCCGGTGCCGACGAAGTATTCGAGGTAGCGATCCAGCACCGCGGCATCGACGGCCGGGCAGCGGATGCCGATGCGATCCAGTTGCGCGGCGGTGGCGAGGGAGTCGAGGGTGCACGGGGCCGAGGCGAGGCCGCCGGCATAGTTGATCGCCAGGGCGGCGGCCCGGGACAGGGTGTGGTCACCGGCGGCGGCGCGCTGCTCGGCGGCGGTTGCCAGCTCCTTGCCGAACCGCTCCGGATCGACCACCTCCACCCGGTATCCCCGGGATTGGATCTGCTCCAGAAGCTTTCGCAGCGAGACCGTCGCCGGCCGGGACAGGTCGAAGACGCCCGGGCGGGAATGGCGGGACAGACCGGTGATCGCGGCGGCCACATGGTCGACGGGGACCATCTCGACCTCGATATCGCCGAGGTCCGGGGCCAGGCCGAGAATCAGCATCGCGCGCAGCATGGTCCACCAGGCGTCGGGGCTGCCCGCACCCGTCCGGGTGTCGCCGGTGATCAGGCCGGGACGGTAGACGGCCGTGGGGATGCCGCGCTCGGCCGCGGCGGTGACGAGGCGCTCAGCCACCCATTTCGTCTGCACGTAGCCCGGCAGGTCGGCGGGCGGGTCGGTCTCGAGGTCCGGGAGGGAGGCGGTCGAGACGTAATGGACCGGCTTGAGGCGCGTCGTGGTCGCCAGGCGCAGGATCGACACGGTGCCGCCGACATTCGCGGCCCGCATCCGTTCGTACGGTTCGAGATGGTTGACCAGCGCGCCGTTGTGGTAGATGGCGTCGACGCGCTGTGCGAGGTCGGCGTGGCGTCCGGCGTCGAGGCCCAGGCGCGGCGCAGCCAGATCGCCGGGCACCGCGACGATCCGTTCGGTGTACGGGGCGAGGTCGATCCGATAGGCGGTGGCGGCCGCCAGGATCCGGGCCCGCGCCGCGGTCGGCGACTCGGCCCGCACCAGGCAGTGCACGGTCGCCGTGGTGCGTTCGAGCAACTCGCGGAGCAAGAAGACGCCGAGGAATCCGGTGGCACCGGTCAGCAACACCGCCGCCGGTTCGCCCGGGCGGACGGGAGCGCACCCCGCGGCGGTGACGGCCGGGTCGAGCAGGGCATCGGCTCGGGGATCGGGGTGGTCGGCCGGCGGGGCGGGCTCGTCGCGCAGGGCCGCGGCCAGTTCATCGACCCGCGGGTGGCGGAACAGGTGCCGCAGCGGCACATCCGATTCCAGCCGCTCGGACAGTGCGGCGCGCACCCGGATCGCGGTCAGGGAGGTGCCGCCGAGGGCGAAGAAGTCGTCGGTGCGGCCGACCCGCTCGAGGCCGAGTACCGCGGCGAAGACGGCCGCGACGGCGTGCTCGTCCGCGGTGATCGGAGCCTCGAACTCCCGCGGCGAGGACGTGGGCTCCGGCAGCGCCGAACGGTCCAGCTTCCCGGACGTACCCAGCGGGAACGCGTCGAGCACCACCAGCTGGGCGGGAACCATGAAGCCGGGCAATCGATCCCGGGCCAGAGCGAGCACCGCGCCGGTGTCCACCACTCCCCCGGCGACCGGCGTCACGTAGCCGATGAGCTGCGCACGGCGCACCACGACGGCCGCGTGCGCGACAGCCGGATGCTCGCACAGCGCCGACTCGACCTCGCCGGGCTCGATCCGCAGGCCGTGCAGCGACAGCTGGAAGTCCGTGCGGCCCAGGAATTCCAGGACGCCGTCGGTCCGCATGCGCGCGAGATCACCGGTGCGGTACATGCGCGAGCCCGCCGGGCCGAACGGGTCGGCGATCAATCGGCTCGCGGTTTCGCCACTCGCCGCCTCGTAGCCGCGGGCCAGCTGCCGCCCCGCCAGATACAGCTCCCCGGCCACCCCGGCCGGGACCGGGTGCAGTCGCGAATCCAGTACGTAGGCGGCGGTATTGGGGACGGCTCGCCCGATCGGGACCCGCTCGTGGTAGGCGTCGGCGCAGCGGTGGAAGGTCGAGATGACGGTCGCTTCGGTCGGGCCGTACTGGTTGTCCATGATCGCCGGGTGCCGCTTCCGGAGCCGCTCGACCACGTGCGGCGGTAGTTCCTCGCCGCCGACCGCTAGATACCGCACTCCCGTGGGCAGTTCGACCTGCTCGTCCTCGAGCAGCAGGGCCAGCATCGAGGGCACGAAGTCCAGGATCGTGACCCCGTGGCGGCGCACCGTCGCCATCAGGTAGTCCGGATCCAGATGCCCGTCGGGCCGGGCGATGACCAGCGGGGCGCCGATCTGCAACGGCAGGAACAGCTCCCAGACCGAGGCGTCGAAGGTCACCGGTGTCTTGTGCAGGACGGCGTCGCCGGGTCCGAGACCGTAATGCTCACGCATCCAGCAGATCAGGTTCGCCACCGCCGCGTGGGTGATCGTCACGCCCTTGGGGCGGCCCGTCGAACCCGAGGTGAAGAGCACGTACGCGGCATTCGAGGACCGCAGGGGCGCAATCCGTTCCGCATCGGTGATCGGGGTGGCCGCGTGGGCCGACAGCGCTCCATTTCCCTGCGCTTCCAGTCCGTCGATGCGTAGCCGTGGCACGGTCGGGTCCGACTCGACCGCCTCGGCGCCCGAGGTCAGCACGCAGGCCGGACGGATGGTGTCGATCATGTGGGCGATGCGATCGGCGGGGTGGCCGGGATCGATCGGTGTGTAGGCGCCGCCGGCGGTGAGCACCGCGTAGATCGCCGCCAGCATCTCCGGCGACCGCCGGATCGCCACCGCGACCCGGGTCTCCGGCCCGACACCGGCCGAGATCAGCTCGCGGGCAAGGCTGTTCACCCAGCTCGCGAACTCGGCATAGGTCCAGCTCCGGTCCTCGCCCACCACCGCGACCGCGAACGGTGTGCGGGCAGCCTGCGCGTGGAAGGGCTCGAGCAGCGTTTCCGGCGCCTCGAGCGACAGGCTAGACCCCGTGGTCACCGCGGCGGGCTCGGTCGACGCCGACAAGGGCAGATCACCCACCGGCCGTTGCGGATCCGCCGCGGCCGCCGCGAGCACCCGGACCATGCGCTCGGCCAGCACCGCGATGGTGGACTCGTCGAACAGCTCGGTCGCGTACCGCCACGCACAGTGCAGTCCGTCGCCCGCACCGCCCTCGACGACGGTCAATTCCAGGTCGAATTCCGCGATCTCGTCGGCCAGATCGACTCCGGCGATGGTCAGGTCGGGCAGTCGCAGCGCCTGCTCGCCGAGGTTCTGGAACGTCAGCAGCACCTGGACGAGCGGATGGTGGGCCTCGGTGCGGGGCGGATCGAGCTCCTCCACGAGAGATTCGAACGGCACGTCGGCGTGCGCGAAGGCGTCCAGGTCCGTCGACCGCACCCGGTCGAGCAGTCGCGCGAAGGGCTCGGATCCGTCGACGCCGGTGCGCAACACCAGCGTATTGACGAACATGCCGATCAGATCGTCGAGCTGGCGTTCGCCGCGCCCGGCGAGCGGAGTGCCCACCGCGACGTCGCCGGTGCGTGACAGCCGCGCCAGCACGACCGCCAGCGCCGCGTGCACGACCATGAACAGCGACGCGCCCCGATCCCGAGCGAGCCGTTCGAGTGCGTCGCGCAATCGGGCGTCCACCTCGAAACCGTAAGTGGCGCCCCGGGTTCCGAGAGCCTGCGGGCGTGGACGATCGGTCGGCAGCTCGAGCAGCGGCGGCAGTCCCGCCAGCGTCTCGCGCCAATAGCGCAGCTGCCGCGACAGCAGGGAATCGGGATCCTCGCGGGAGCCCAGTGATTCGCGCTGCCAGATCGCGTAATCGGCGTATTGCACAGGCAACGGGGTCCACGCCGGAGCCTGTGCGTGGCTGCGCGCACCGTAGGCGACGGCCAGGTCGCGGGTGAGCGGCGCCAGCGAGAAACCGTCCGCCGCAATGTGATGCACCACCACCGCCAGCACATGTTCGGCGTCGGCCAACCGGAACAGGCCGATGCGCAGGGGCACGTCGCGGGTGACGTCGAAGCCCGCGGACACCAACGCGATCAGTTCCCCGGGCAGGTCGGATTCCGTAATGGCCTGCGGCACAGGGCTGAACCGAACCCGCTCGAGCGGCAGCACCCGCTGGTACCCGACGCCGTCGATCTCCGGATACACGGTCCGCAGCACTTCGTGCCGCTCGCACAGATCACCGACCGCCGCACCGAGCGCCGCGACATCGAGGACGCCGGACAGCCGCAGGGCGATGCTGATGTGCTGCGCCGCCGAGCCGGGATCCAGCCTGGCCAGGAACCACATTCGCTGCTGCGCCGGTGACAGCGGGTCCCGATCGCCGCGCGTCCGCGGAGTCAGGGCGGGGCGATCGTGGTACCGCACGGCCGTATCGCCCGGGTCGGCCGTGACCGCGGCGGCGAGTCCGGCGACCGTCGGATGGTCGAAGACCAGGTCCACCGGAACCCGGAACCCGAACGTCGCGCTCAATCGCGCGGTCAGGCGCATCGCCACCAGCGAATTGCCGCCCAGCTCGAAGAAGTCGTCGGTGCCGCCGACCAAGCGCTGAGAGGAGGAACGGTCGATGCCCAGCAGCTGCGCGAACTCCGCCGCGATCACACGTTCGGTCGCGCCGACCGGTTCGCGGAACTCCCGCACCTCCAACCGCGGCTCCGGCAGCGCGGCCCGATCCAGTTTCCCGGCGGGAGTCAACGGAATCCGATCGATGACGACGATGGCCGCGGGCACCGCATGGCGCGGCAGGGCGCGGCGGGCACGCTCGCGCAGCGCCGAAACATCGATGGTCGCACCGGTTTCCGCCAGGACGTAGGACGCCGGGGCGGCCTCGCCGTTCGGTAGTCGCCGAATGGTGGTGGCCACGAACGACACCGACTCGTCGGCCGCCAACACGGCGTCGATCTCGCCCAGTTCGACCCGGAATCCCCGGATCTTGACCTGAGAATCGTTGCGGCCCAGGTATTCCAGTTCCCGGTGGCCGGTCACGCCGACGATCCACCGGACCACGTCGCCCGTGCGGTACATCCGCTGACCGTCGCCACCCGGGAGTGCGACGAAACTACAGGCGGTGAGCCCGGGGCGGTCGTGGTACCCGCGGGCGAGCGCGGCTCCCGCCAAGTAGAGCTCGCCGGACGCACCGTCGGGCACCGGCCGCAGTCGTGCGTCCAAGACCAGTGCCGTCACACCCGGCACCGGCGGGCCGACGGTAATCGCCGCACCGGCGGTCAATGGGTCGCTCATGGCGACGGCCACGGTGGTCTCGGTCGGGCCGTAGAGGTTGAACAGAGCGTGATCGGCGGACCAGCGCGCGACCAGTTCCGCCGGACACGCCTCGCCGCCCACGAGCAGGGCCCGCAGCTCCGGCAACGCGACCGGGTCGGTTCCGCACAGGGCCGCCGGGGTCGTGAAGGCATGGGTCACACGCTCTTCGCGCAGCAATCCGAGCAGTTCGTCACCGCCGTAGATGCCCGGCGGGGCGATGACCATGGTCGCGCCCGCGCCCGCGGCCAGCAGCAGTTCCAGAATCGCCGCGTCGAAACTCGGGGAGGCGAAATGCAGGGTCCGGGCGTCCCGGGTCAGGCCGAAGCGGCGCACGGCCTCGGCGCACAAGCCGGCGAGCCCGGTGTGAGTCACGATGACGCCCTTGGGGATTCCCGTCGACCCCGAGGTGTAGATGACGTATGCGGCGTGATCACCGTGCAATTCGCGCACGCGCTCCAGGTAACTCACCGGATGATCGGCCGCCCGGGCGAGCTCGTCGACGCGGGCGGGGGCGTCGAGCTCGAACCATTCGAGGCCCGCGCCGAGCGCGCCGCGCCACTCCATCAGCGTGATTCCCACGGCCGCACCCGAATCGGTGAGCATGTGCCGCACCCGATCGGCCGGATAGGACGGATCCACCGGAACGTAGGCGGCGCCGCACTTGGCGACCGCCCAGATCGCGACAACCGAATCGATCGAGCGCGGCAGGGCGACCACGACCCGGTCCTCGGGACCGAGTCCGCGAGCGATCAGGGCCCGAGCCAGGCGCGAGGATCGGCTGTCGAGTTCGGCATAAGTCAGCAACTTTCCCGCACACCGTAGGGCGGGCCGCTCCGCATTGGCCTCCACGGCCGCCGACAGCAACTGCGGCAAGGTCTGAACGCGTGGCCCCCGTGTTCGCGATCGACGTAGTCGTCGCACTCCCCCGATGGGAGCGCTCATCCAGCACACCGACTGTCGGGCATTCGACCGTGCACAACCACCAACCGTGAAACGAAGACCATTTTCATCGCGCCCGAATGTACCGGCAATCCGAGAGCGACTGCCACCGCTGCCGGTCCGGGGGCGCCCCACACCTGCCGGACAAACGAAACCGGTCGTTTGCTTGCCGACAAAGTGAAAAGACGATATTTTCCTTTACCTGTCGGACGCTGTGACCTGCGTCATGGTCGAAGCCCGAAGGGTCTGACTCGATGAGGATGTGCATTGACCAGTTCCTGGACAACCGGCAGGGCCGTTCGCCTGTGGCGGCTCGCCGCCGTCGTCGGGGTGTTCGCCGCGGCGGTGACGGAAGGCTCGGCGTGGGCCGAACCCGCCCCGGCACCGGGCCGAGCGCTTGTTGTTCTCGGTGATTCGTACACCGCCAACCCGCCCTGTGACGCCGTATTGGTGAAATGCTCGGACGAGCATGCCACCGGTTTGCGGTCCTGCCTGCACGGACCCACCTCGTGGCCGGTCCAACTCAGCGCGCTGATGGGTCTCACGGCCGAGGACGTCGAGAACAACTCGTGCTCGAGCGCGACCATCGACACCGGTCCGGTCACCTCGACCGGGGAGCAGGTGGCGGGCCGGAACGGATACACCCTGTCGCAGGAGGCGCTCGCCGCCGCGCAGGACGGCGCCTTCGGCCCGCGCACCCGGGTCGTGGCGATCCAGCTGGGCTTCAACGACGCGTGGCCGCGCGACGCCGCGATCACCGCCGACGCCGCGCGGGTGTTCACCTGCGTCGTCGATCTCGTGCACGGCTGCGACGAGGACGCGGTGGCCCAGGGCCGCTGGCCCGACCTCGACTCGATCACCGGGGCGGCGTACGCCGAGCGCATCCGCAAGGTCGTCGACTACGTGAGGTACTACGCCCCGAACGCCAGGATCGAACTCGTCGGCTATCCCGAGGTCGCGCCGGCAGACGCTGCCGACTGGTGCTTCGACCTGTTCGGACTGGTCCGCTGGGTCCAGCCGCGGGCGCGCGCCATGGTCGAGTTCTGGAACCGGCTGCAGCTCGCCGAACGCGAGGCGGCCGGACGGCTCGGCATCGACTTCGTCGACACCCAGCAGGCGACCGCGGGGCACGGATTGTGTTCGGCCGAGCCGTGGTTCAACGGCTTCCTGGATCCGGGGATCAACCTGGCCGGGCTGCCCTTCCATCCCTCACCGCACGGGGACGTCGTCGTGGCCGCCACCGTCTACAGCCATGTCGCGTAAGCCCTCGGAGAAGCAATGACGCTCACCCTCGCCCCTGGGACCGAATCGACGTCCGCACCACCGAGTTTCGCCTGGCGCGGCGTCGTCCTGGTCTCCGGGCTGATCACCCTGGCCTGGTCGGTCTCCGCGGCGCGGTTCCAGTTCGCCGGTGACGAGCTGTACTACCTGGCGTGCGGGCGGCGGTTGGCGGTCGACTACGTCGACAACGGTCCCGTGATCCCGCTGATCGCGCGGCTGAGCGACCTGCTCGCGCCCGGATCGGTTGTCGCGCTGCGGATTCCGGGCTTGCTGCTGCTGGTCGCGGTCTCGGTGCTGACGGCCGCGATCGCCTTCGAGTGCGGCGCGCGGGCGCGCTATCAGATGCTCGCCGCCGCGGGTTATGCCCTCTCGCCGTTCGTGGTGGCCTTCACCGTGCTCGACAGCGTCGCCTTCGACGTGGCGGGCCAGGCGCTGATCGTGTGGCTGCTGGCCCGCTGGGTGCGCACCCGGCGCGACCGCCTGCTCGTCTGGGCCGGTGTGGCCGCGGCGGTCGACGTGCAGGACAAGTGGCTGGTGCTGATGCTGGGAGCCTGTGTCGCCCTGGCGATTCTGCTCGCCGGTCCCCGGGAGTTGTTGCGGCGTCCGGCATTGTGGCTGGGGTTGCTGATCTTCGCGGCGGCCATGACTCCGGCCCTGCTGTGGCAGGTCTCCCATCATTGGCCGCAGCTGGCGACCAACAGCGCCATCGCGCAGGAGACGGCCGGCAGCGACGGCGGCCAGGTCGGGACCGTCCTGGCCGTCATGGTGACCACCGGATTCCTCGGCGGCGGGCTGGGTGTGCTGGGCCTGTACGGTCTGGCCCGCGCCCCGAAGCTGCGCCCCTATCGATTCCTGTTGATCACGGGCCTGCTCATGCTGGTCCTGGTGGTCGGCGGACACGGCCGGTCCTACTACGTGGCCGGGATCGTTCCGGCGATCCTCGGCGCGGGCGCGGCGGTGCTGTCGGGTCTGCTCGACCCGGCCGGAGCGCGGTCCGCGCTGCGCAGGATGTTCACCGGGCTCACGGTCGCATCCGCGGTGCTGACCGCGTTGCTGGCCATGCTGCCCTACCCGAAGAGCTGGATCGAAGCGACCGACAACGGCTACTGGGGATTCCTGCAGCACTACGGCAACGACGACTGGGCCGACCTGGCCGATGCGGTGCACCGGGTGACGATCGGCCTGCCGCCCGCCGAGCAGGCGCGGGCGGCCGTGGTCACCGAGGCCTACAACGAGGCCGGGGCGCTCGACGAATATCGGCGGACTCGAACGATTCCGCCGGTCTACAGCCCCAATCGCGGCTTCGCCGAATGGGGTCCGCCGCCGGACTCGGCCACGACCATCCTGTACGTGAGCTACAGCGACGGACCGCAGAGCCGGGCCTTCCGCGCCGAATTCGCCCACACCACACCGGCTCTGCGATTGGACGACCCCCTCGGCATAGCCATGGAGAACGACCACGTGACCATCTGGATCTGCCGCGAGCCCCTGGCACCCGTGTCAGCCGCCTGGCCGAAGTTGACCTATATGGTTGTCCCACCGGTCTCGTGAGTGTGAGCGCCGACGTTATCGAGGATTTGCATGATGAGTTTCAGGCTGGCCGCAGCCGCAGCCGCTCTCGCCGCTGCCGGTTCGATGGTCACCGGTTCGATGGGCACCGCCGCCGCCGACGAGCCGACCGCCGTGGCGGGCAAAACGCTTGTGGTGCTGGGTGATTCGTTCTCCGCGAACCCGCCGTGCGACGGCGTGCTGGTCAAATGCGACGGCAACAACGACACCTCCTCGCACGAGTGCCTGCATCGCGACACCTCCTGGCCCGTCCAGCTGAGCGCCCTGATGGGCGTCGCCGCCGACGACTTCGAAAACGCCACCTGCACCAACGCTTCCATCGACAGCGGCCCGGTCACCACGAGCGGCCAGGAGGTTCCGGGCCGCGACGGCTACACCCTCGCGCAGCTGGCGATCAAGGCGACCAAGAACGGCGCGTTCGGGCCGCGCACCAAGGTGGTGGCGATCCAACTGGGCGCCAATGACGAGTGGCCCCGCGACTCGGCCACCACCGCCGACGCCCCCGCCCAGCTGACCTGCGCGTTCAATACCAGCCAGGGCTGCGACCCCGACGCCGTCGCCCAGGGCCGCTGGCCCGACCCCGACAGCATCACCGGGGCCGCCTACGCCGACCGCATCCGCAAGGTCGTCGACTACGTGAAGTACTACGCCCCCAACGCCAGGATCGAACTCGTCGGCTATCCCGAACTGGCCCCGGCGAACTCGGCCACCTGGTGCCTCGACGTGCTGGGCGTCTACCGTTACGTCCAGCCGCGCGGCGGCGCGATCAACGAATTCTGGAATCGCCTCGACGACGCCGAACGCGATGCCGCCCAGCTTCTTTCGATCGATTTCGTCGACTCCCGCACCCCCACCGCGGGCCACGGCCTCTGCTCCCCGGATCCCTGGCTGCTCTCTGTGCTCGATCCCCGGGTGGGCCTGGTGGGCCTGCCCTTCCACCCCACGCCTCGCGGCGACACCGCCGTGGCCGCCGAGGTCAACGCCCACCTCACCCGCTGAGGTCGGCGGGGTCGGTATTGGCGCCGCAGAGGATGACGGCGACGTTCTCGTCCGGGGCGGGGCGGTAGGCGCCGGTGGCGAGAACGGCTATGCCGGTGGCCGATCCGTGTTCGACGACCAGCCGGTAGCGGTCCCAGAGGAGCCTGCGCGCGGCGACCAGGTCGTGGTCGCCGACCAGGACGGAGTGGGCGTCGGTGGCCCGGGCCCAGTTCAAGGCGGCGGGCGAGACCCGCGGTGCGCCCAGGGAATCGGCGGCGATCGAGTCGATGTCGACATCGGTGACGCCGCCGTGGGCGAGGGCGGTGTGCAGGGCCTGGCTGCCTTGCGGTTCGCCGCCGACCACGCGGATGCCGTGTTCGTGGGCGACCGCGGCGATGCCGGAGAACATGCCGCCCGCGCCGACCGCGAGCACGACCGTGTCGAGGGCGCCGACGGTATCGAGCAGTTCGAGCAGGATGGTGCCCGCGCCGGCCGAGGCGGGCTGCTCGTCGTGGCTGTAGGCGTCGATCGCGCCTGTCCGGGCGCAGAATTCGCGCGCCGCCGCCTCGGCGTCGGCCTGGGTCGCGCCGGTCAGGCGGACCTCCGCGCCCAGCGCTCGCAGCCGCTCGACCTTGGCGGCGGCGGTGCCGAGGGCCAGGAACACCGTGGCCTTGACCCCGAACTGCTGCGCGGCCCACGCGAATCCGATATCGGCATTGCGTCCGGTCGAGGCCGAGATGCCCGCGGCCGGCACCGCGGCCGCCGCGTGCAGCTCGGCGAGGAAATTGGCCGCGCCCCGGGCCTTGAACGACCCGGTGTGCTGGAGGAACTCGCACGCCAGCCACAACCGGGTGCCGGGCAGCAGATCGTGCGCGGGCAGCACGGTCAACGGCCTGGTCAAGGTACGGATTCGCGTATTCGCCAGCGCTACATCGCGATACGTCGGGGTCAACACCGGCTGATCATAGGGCCGCCCGGGCGGACACGCGGTCGCGAGCGGACCGGTTGCCGCGTTGATAGATTCGCCGTGCGTCCGCTCCGCGGCGATGGAGGTTGTGATGGGATTGGCGCCGTCGGTGCGTTTCACGGTGCTGGGCCCGGTGGAGATCCTCGGCCCGGACGGATCCGTTCCGACCGCGCCGCGACACCGGGCGGTCCTGGCGTACCTGCTGCTCAACGCGGGCCGGGTCTGCAGTGCCGAGCGGCTCATCGACGCGGTGTGGGGCATGGACGCCCCCGAGACGGCACGGTCGCAGATTCATGCGGGGATCGCCGCGATCCGGCGGGCCCTGCGCGCGGCCGGGGCGCCGGGGGTGGTGGTCACCAGACCCGCGGGCTATGTGGCACTGCCCGAGACCGGTCAGCTGGATCTCCAGGTCTTCACCGATGAGGTCGCCGCCGCGGACGGAGATCCGCGGGTGGTGATCGACCGGCTGCGCGCCGCGCTGACCCTGTGGCACGGGGATCCGCTCGCCGACATCCACGCCGATTTCGTCCCCGCCGAACGCGCCCGCCTGATCGAACGCCGCTCGGTCGCCTTCGACAAACTGATGGACGCCGAACTGGCCGCCGGACGGCACGAGGACATCCTCGACGAGCTGATCGCCCAGGTGGGCGCATTCCCGTTCCGCGAGAAGAACTCCGCGCAATTGGTGCTGGCGCTGCATCGCAGTGGCCGCCAGACCGACGCGCTGGTGCAGGCCCGGCGGTTCCGCACCCGGCTGGCCGAGGAGCAGGGCCTGGATCCCGGCCGGGCCTTCACCGAGCTGGAACAGGCTGTGCTGCGCGACGATCCGGCCCTGCGCCCGCCCACCCCTGGCCCCGCAGCCACGCCATCCGCCGCGACCACCACCGTGCCCGCGAATGCCGAAACGACCTCGTCCGCCACTGCGCCCGCAGCCGGCACTTCGCCCGCGACCGGTATCGCGTCCACGAATGGCACGGTATCGGCGAATGACGCGCCTCCGAACTTCCTGCCCTACGACCTCCCGGACTTCTCCGGCCGCGAGGCGGAAGTGGCCCTGCTGACGGCTCCGCCGGAACGTTCGCGCCCCGGCACCGTGATCACCGCGATCGACGGCATGGCTGGAGCCGGGAAAACTGCTCTGGCCGTGCGCATTTCGCATCTGCTTGCCGAGTGTCACCCGGACGGCCAGCTGTTCGTCGACCTGCAGGCCCACACCGCCGGCGCCGAACCGGTGACCGCCGAGGCCGCGCTGGCGACCCTGTTGCACCAGCTCGGACTCCCCTACGACCGCATCCCGGAGACCTCGGACGCGCGCGGGGCCCGGTGGCGGGCCGAGATGGCGCGCCGCAAGGTCGTGGTCGTGCTCGACAACGTCCGCGACAGCGAGCAGGTGCGGCCGCTGCTGCCCGGCTCCTCACCGAGCACCGTCATCCTCACCAGCCGGCGGCGTCTGGTCGATCTGGACGGCGCGCGAGCCCTGTCGGTGGACATGCTGCCCGCCCGCGACGCGGTCGAGCTGTTCGGCCGCATCGTCGGTCCGCGAGCCGCCGCCGAGCCGGCGGCGGTGCTGGATGTGTTGCGGCTGTGCGGGTTCCTGCCGCTGGCGGTGCGGATCGCGGCCGCACGGCTGAGCCACCGCCCGCGCTGGACCGTGGGCTACCTGGCGGACCGGCTGCGCGATCACCGACGGCGGCTGGCCGAATTGACCACGGCCGACCGGGGAGTCGCCGCCGCGTTCGCGCTCTCCTACGATCAGCTGCCCGCCGAACCGCAGCGCATGTTCCGGCTGCTGGGCCTGCAGCCCGGCCACGACATCGGCCCGGCGGCGGCGGGCGCACTGGCCGGGTGTCCGCTCGACGACGCCGAGACCGCGCTCGAGGAACTGCTCGACGCCCACGTCATCACCCAGCGGCAGCCCGGCCGCTACACGCTGCACGATCTGCTGCGCGAGCAGGCCCGCGCCACCGCGGCGGTCACCGAGCCGCCCGAAGCCATCGACGCCGCCCTGCACCGCCTGCTCGACCACTACCTGCACACCGCGCGCGACGCCGTCGATCTGCTCTTCCCTTACACCAGCGGGCACCGGAACCCGTTGCCTACCAGCGACATCGAGCGTGAACCACTCGCGGGTCCGGCCGCGGCGGCGGCCTGGCTCGATGCCGAGCGCGACAATCTGGTGGCGGCGGGATGCTGGGCGGAACGCCACGATTCGCCCGCCCACGCGGTGGGGATGGCGGCCACCCTGCGGCCCTACGTCGACGGCAACGGCCACCACGGCGAGGCGCAGCGACTCCACACCGCCGCGCTGACCGCCGCGGCCCGGCTCGGTGACGCCACGGCCCGCAGCCGGGCGCTGACCGACCTCGGCTGGACCGCCTGGCGGCGTGGCGATTACGACACCGCCGACGAATGGTCGCGCCAGGCGCTGACGGCGACCCGCGACGCCGCCAACGATTACGACCACGCCCGCGCGCTCAACACCCTCGGCAATGTCGCCTGGCGGCGGCGCGATCCGCGCGCCGCCCGCGAATACTTCGAGGCGGCACTGGATTTGGCGCGCGCCGACGGGAACCGGGTCGGCGAGGCGCACGTCCTGGGCAATCTGGGGCCCGCACTCGACCACACCGGGGACACCGATCTGGCTCGCGCGCACCTGAACCGGGCGCTGGCCCTGCACCGCGAGCTCGGCAACCATCGCGGCGAGGCCCTGGTCCACACCTATCTCGGCACGATCGATTCCCGCCACGGCGACCACATCGCCGCGCGCGGCCACCACCGGCGCGCCGCCGAACTGTATCGGGCGCTCGGCAGCCCCACCGACGAAGCCGCCGCCCGCAATGGATTGGGTGTGGCGCTGTGCGACTCGGGCGATCCCGCCGCCGCGCTCGCCGAACACCGGACCGCGCTGGAACTCGGCGATCAGCACAGCCACCGCCCCGAACAGGCGCGCGCCCACGACCGGCTGGCGCGGGCCCTGCACCGGCTGGACCGCCGCGCGGAGGCGCGCGAGCACGCGGAACACGCGCTGACCCTCTACCTGGAACTGGATGTCCCCGAAGCCGAGGACGTGCGGACGTTTCTGACCGGACTGTCCGACCCGGTCATCCCATGATCGCCGCCGCGTAGAGCGCGCACAGGCGATCCATCAAGGCCGAGCCGGACCCTGTGTTCCGTAGCTGTCACATCCCCGGTCCCCCGCCTGAAGGAATGGGCCTACGCCGGTTTCTTCTTCAACATCGGCGCTTTCATCGCCCACGCCGCCCGCCACGACTACGGCGCGAACGCCATGCACCTCATCGTCACCGGGTTCCTCGTCCTCCTCGCCCTCGCCTCATGGGCGTTGCGCCCCGCCGACCGCGTTCTCGTCCAGCGCTGAGCTGCCACGCACCCGCTCCCCGATCGGAATCAGCTCGCGGACGAGCAGATAGGAGAGCAGTCCGATCGGGGAGAGCAGGATCGTCACGAACAGAATGGGCGAGACGAGCAGGGCGGGCACCGCTCGGCGGCGGCTGTCGAGGTAGATCCAGCGGCCGATGAACAGGTCGAAGCCGATCAGGTGGGCCCAGATCGCGGCGGCCCCCCAGTCGCCGCCGAGGATATCGCGCAGGGTCGTCAGATCGGGGCGGGCCATGGCGGCGAAGAACTGGGGGAAGTGCGGCAGCATGATCGCGAGATAGATCAGCAAGGGCGGCACCGCGATCCAGGGCACGGAGACCAGCCGCGGGGTCCAGCGATGGCGCGGGGCGAGGATCATGGCGGCCCAGAAGGGCGCCGTCAGCCAGAAGACCAGGTGGAACAGCGTGGAGATCATCGGCGGACCGCCCAGGTGGTCGCGCCCGCGGTCGCCGCGGCGATGACGGCCAGCGAGGTGAGCGTCAGCGCCCGGGGATGAATCACCGATTCGCCGCGTAGCGCCTGCCAGGTCACCACCGCCAGCACCGCGGCGTAGGTCGCGGCCAGAACGGTCACCAGTGTTGCCCGCCGACCCGGGTCGCGCAGCCTCGGCACCCGGTGGGACAGCAGCTCCAGCGCGATCACCGCCAACGGAATCAGCTGCAGCGCATGCATTCCCACGAAATGCGGAATCCGCAGATCCCCGCCAGCCGTGCTCCACCCGAGCAGCGGCAGCCCCGGGCCGCCATCGGGCAGGCCCACGGTGTGCGCCCCGACGATCGTTCGCGGCCTGGCGAATTGGCCCGCCTTGGGCCCGACCATCAGGAATCCCAGTGCCATCCCGATCAGCGCGAGCACCGTCCCGTACCGGATCCCGAGGTCGCGCGCCCGATCCGGCCCGCGATTGCCGAAGAGCACCACGCCCATCACCAAGGTGGCCACCCACACCACCGCGATGGACGATCCCATCAGGTACCAGATCGCGCTGTCGAACGGCGTACTCACATTGAAGTGGCTGGTGGTTCCGCGGACGACCTGCACGACGATGGCGGCCATCTCGATGCCCAGCATGGCCGCTGCGGTGGTCCCGGCCCACCGCGCCACCCGGCTCCCCCGGGGCAGCTGCGGTATGAGCCAGGCCCAGGTCACCGCGTAGATCATCACGGACAGTGCGAATTTCGCGGGCTTGTCCCAGGCCGGCAGTCCGGTGATGACCCGATGGTCGAACACCATGCCGCCGGCGGAGAACACCAGCAGCGCGAGCATGGCGGCGGCGAGCCACACCAGCGGCGGATACCACCGCGATCGCAGGGAAACAGGAACGACAGCGTCAACGCTCATACTGGATAGTATGAGTATCGATAGTGACACTGTCTATATCTGGATTCAGCTGTGCGGCGGGAACGTCCCGTTCGCGGTGACCTTGGTGCCGTTCAAGGTGAACGTGACCGTGCTCGGCCCGCCCTTCGGACAGCACATCGGATCGTTGTCGCCCTCGAGCCAGGCATAGGTCAGCGACAGACTCGTCCGGCTCGTGCCGGTGATCCTCGTGTACATGTACGGGTCGGAGGTCGCGGTGCCGAGGTACTTGCCACCGGTGAAGAACAGCAGGTGCGTGTAAGGGTGATTGACGTTGGAGTACACCTCCATATAGGAGAGCACTCCGTCGCACCCGGACGAGATCTTCTCGTCGCTGACCTGACCGACCTGCCACTCCCCGACCGGCGGCGGCGACAGCCGCGCCATGGCCGATCGCGCCAGGTCGGAATTGGCGTCGAAGCACAGTCCATTGGCACTGCCCGCCGGCTGCTGGGCCGCCGCCGGAACCGTCGTCGTCGAACCCCCCGGCGTCGACGCGCTCCCGCACCCGCCGACGGCGAGCACGGCCGCGGCCGCCATCGAAACCACCGCCGCTGACCTGGCTTTCATGAACCCCTCCCGATTTCGCGTCACGACACGATCATCGGGTACGCCGGAAATCGCGTTATCGACGGCCCCGACCGCACCGGCCTCGAAAACCGCGGCCGATAGCCGCCACCCGAAATGGGAGAATGCGTTATGAGCATCAAGATCGACGGGCTGGATTCCGCCCTGCTGGCGGAGTTGGCGGCCGATCCGCGAGCGCCGATCCTGGAGTTGGCGCAGCGACTGGGGATCGCACGGAACACGGTGCAGGCCAGGATGAAGCGGCTCGAAGCGTCCGGGGTGGTGCGGGGGTATCCGCCCGATGTGGATCTCGAGGCCATCGGGTTCGCGGTGCACGCCTTCCTGGGGATCGAGCTGAATCAGAACAAGATGAACGACATCGTCGAGGCGCTGCGGGAGTTCCCGAACGTGCTCGAAGTGCACGCGACCACCGGGCGCGGGGATCTGCTGGTGCGGATTGCCGCGCGTTCGCAGCCGGATCTGCTGTCGATCATCCAGCGGGTGCACGCCATCCCCGGGGTCAAGCACACCGAAACCATGCTGGCACTGGCGACTCCGGTGGAATACCGCTCGCTGCCGCTCGTCGAGCATCTGACGAGTCAGCCCGGCGTCGACTGACGGACGGAGCACTGTGGCACTGAACAGAATGCTGCGCAGGTCACAGTGCTCCAGATCACTTTTGAGCAATCTGATCAACTTTTCGCGCCACGGTTGACACAGATCACACATCACGGCAGATTTCGCTGCACCGATCGCTTGATCCCCTTCGTTTGCAGCTCACGAGGCTGTGGAGAGTGTGGTGACTGTCCATGACCGACGTTGCCTGGGCGCCTGTCCGTCAGGCCGAACCGGCTACGCCCTACGACCTCGCCGACCGCTACCGGTCCGGCGCGGGTCCGGTCCTCCTGACCGGTGTGCAGGCCATTGCCAGACTGCTGGTCGAGCAGCATGTGCGCGATATGCGCGCCGGGCATCGGGTCGCGACCTTCGTGTCCGGCTATCAGGGCAGCCCGCTGGGCGGGGTCGACAAGATGTTGCTGGGCATGCCGAACGTCCTGTCCGAGCACGACATCGCGTTCGTGCCGGGATTCAACGAGGAGCTCGCGGCCACCTCGGTGTGGGGCAGCCAAGCGGATCTGCCCGCCGGGACCGCGACCCACGACGGCGTGGTGGGGGTGTGGTACGGGAAGGGCCCCGGCGTGGACCGGGCCACCGACGCGCTGCGGCACGCGAACATGTACGGCGTGAATCCGCGCGGCGGCGTGCTGCTGCTGGTCGGCGACGATCCGGCCTCGAAGTCCTCGACCGTGCCCGCCGTGAGTGAGCGGTCGCTGGCGGCCATGGGCATTCCGGTGCTGTTCCCGCGCAATGCCCGCGAGATCATCACGATGGGTATGCAGGGCGTGGCGCTGTCGCGGGCCTCGGGTTGCATCGTGGCGATGAAGATCGTGGCCGATGTCGCCGACGGCGCGTGGACCGTGGATTCCACGGTGGCGGAGCTACCCATCTCGGTGCCCGAGGTGCAGTGGGAGGGAAAGACTTTCGCCTACCGGCAGCGGCCCATGGCGGCGCCGGCGGACAGCGTGCTGGCCGAGGCGGATCTCTACGGGCCGCGGTGGGCCACCGTGCGGGCGTTCGGGACCGCCAATGAGCTCGATGTCATCGAGGTGGATCCGATCCAGGCGCGGATCGGGATCGCAGCCACCGGAACGACTTTCGACGCGGTGCGGCAGGCACTGGTCGACCTCGGCGTCGACGAGGCCGCCATGCATCGGGCGGGCATCCGGCTGCTGCGCATCGGCATGCCGTATCCCGTTGGGGCGCACAAGGTCACCGAGTTCGCCGCGGGGCTCGAGCAGCTGATCGTGGTCGAGGACAAGACCGCGTTCATCGAGACCCAGATCCGCGAGATCCTGTACGGCACCGCCGCCGCGCCCCGCATTCTCGGCAAGCTGGACGGAAACGGGCTGCCGCTCATGCCGTTCGACGGCGAGCTCACCGCGGGACGGCTGCTGGCGCCGCTGCGCCGCGTGCTCCGCGACCACGTCGAGCTGAAGAAGGCTCCGCCGCCGATGCTTTCGCTGGAGGTGCTGTCCGCCAAGCGGACCCCGTACTTCTGCAGCGGCTGCCCGCACAACCGCTCCACGGCGCTGCCGGAGGGTTCGATCGGCGGTGGCGGCATCGGCTGCCACACGCTGGTGACCCTGTCCGGGCGCAGCGACAGCGCGGTGACCGGGCTGACCCAGATGGGCGGTGAGGGCAGCCAGTGGATCGGGCAGGCCCCGTTCACCGATGTGCCGCATCTGTTCCAGAACATCGGCGACGGCACCTTCTTCCACTCCGGACAGCTGGCCGTGCAGGCGTGTGTGGCGGCGGGGGTGAACATCACCTACAAGCTGCTCTACAACGAGGTCGTCGCCATGACCGGCGCGCAGGACGTCGAGGGCGGGCTGACGGTCGCGAAGCTGACCCACAAGCTGACCACCGAGGGCGTGAAGCAGATCATCATCTGCGCCGATGAACCCAAGCGGCACAACAGGAAAGCACTCGCCAAAGGCACGCTGCTGTGGCATCGGGATCGGCTCGACGAAGCGCAGAAGCTGCTGCGCGAGGTCAAGGGCGTCACCGTGCTCATCTACGACCAGCACTGTGCGGCCGATGCCCGGCGTCAGCGCAAGCGCGGCACGCTGCCGGTGCGCAATACCCGCGTGGTGATCAACGAGGCGGTGTGCGAGGGCTGCGGGGATTGCGGCACCAAGTCGAACTGTCTGTCGGTGCAGCCGGTGGAGACCGAGTTCGGGCGCAAGACGCGCATCGACCAGACCTCGTGCAATACCGACTACAGCTGCCTGGACGGCGACTGCCCGTCGTTCGTGACCGTCGAGGTGAACCCGGACGCCAAGGGGCGCAAGGGAAGCAAGCGCAAGACCACCGAGCCGCCCGTGGTAGCCGATCCGGGTCTGGGCGCTCCGCTGGGCACCCAGAACGTGCTGATCGCGGGCATCGGCGGCACCGGCATCGTGACGGTCAACCAGGTGCTGGCCACCGCCGCGCTGCGGGCCGGGTACGCGGTGGAGAGCCTGGACCAGATCGGGCTGAGCCAAAAGGCCGGACCGGTGCTGTCCCACTTGCGTTTCTCCGCAACGGAATTGGAGCCGTCCAACCGGCTCACCCCGGGCAGCGCGGACTGCATCATGGCCATCGACCTGCTGGGCGCGGCCGACCCCAAGAACCTGCAGTACGGCAACCCGAACGGGACCGTGGTGGTCGCCTCGACCAGCCAGACCCCGACCGGCGACATGGTGTACGACAAGTCGGTCGCCTACCCGGATACCCGGTCGCTGATCGATCGCCTTGCGGCGGTCTCGGATTCGCTGTTCGACTTCGACGCCCTGGCGGCGGCGAACCAGCTGTTCGGCAATACCGCCGCGGCCAACTTCCTGATGGTCGGCGCGGCCTTCCAGACCGGCGGCCTGCGCCTGCCCGCGGCGGCGGTCGAAGAGGCGATCGGCATCAACGGGGTCGCGGTGGCGGCCAATGTCGCGGCGTTCCGCTGGGGCCGGGTGGCCATCGCCGACCCGGAGGCCTTCGCGGTCGCCACGGAATCGGTTGCCGCACAGCGCACTCCGCGGGTCGCTCCGGCCGAACTACTGGCCGGCACCACCTTCGACGGTGAGGTCCGGCGGGTGGTCGAGCTGCGCGCCGCCGAGCTGGTCGGCTATCAGAACGCCAAGGTCGCCCGCCGCTACGTCGACACGGTGCAGGCCGCGTGGAGCGCCGAGCGCGCGGTCACCGAGCGCACCGAATTCAGTGAGGCCGTGGCACGGGGCCTGTACAAGTTCACCGCCTACAAGGACGAGTACGAGGTCGCCCGCCTGCTGGTGGACCCCGCGTTCCTCGACGATGTGCGCGCCCAGGTCCCCGGCGGCGAGAACCTCACCTACAAGCTGCATCCCCCGATGCTGCGGGCGATGGGGCGCAAGAAGAAGATCGGCCTCACCCCCAAATCCCATGTGGCCCTGAAGCTTCTCGCCAAGGGCAAGTCGCTGCGCGGCACCAAGCTCGACCCCTTCGGCTACGCCCATGTCCGGAAGGTGGAGCGGGAGTTGCTGTCCCACTACACCGAGATGGTCCACCGCCTCGCGGCCGGACTCACCGACCAGACCTACGCCACAGCCACCGAAGCAGCGGGCCTGCCCGACCTGGTGCGCGGCTACGAGGACGTCAAGCTCGGCAACATCGAGCTGTACCGCGCCCGCCTGCGCGAACTCGGCCTCGACGGCTGACCCGTCGCCGAACCGGACGCGGTACCCAGCCGAGGCCCACTCGGGGCCCGCGAACCTGTGCGGCTCCCGGCCGCCAACCGACCAATTCCATACCAGCCCGGTCCGATACGGCGGCAAATCAACCCGTCGCCGTATCGGGGCGATCCGGCCCGTGCCCTCGAGAGGCGGTTCGGACCGACCACAACGCGCGGTGACTCGTCGCGCGACCACATGACCACCGACCGCGAGGTGGCCCGCTCCGCACGGCGAGCGAGCCGCCCACCACCGCCGCGTCCCGCGGCGACCGGCTGCCGCATCTCGTGGCCGCCACCCCGGCCGCACACCACACGGCCACCACCCAGCCGCCACAAGCGGCGTCCACGAAAGGAATCGATTGTGACCGCAATGCACACCGAGGCAGGGGTTTTCGGGCGCTCCCAGGAGCTCAGCGCCCGGCGACACGAGCAGGTGGTGTTCTGCGAGGACGACAAGAGCGGGCTCAAGGCGATCATCGCGATTCATTCGACCACGCTAGGTCCGGCGCTGGGTGGCACCCGGATGTACCCCTACGCCTCCGAATCGGCGGCGCTGGACGACGTGCTGCGGCTGTCGTGGGGGATGACCTACAAGGCGGCGGCGGCCGGGCTGGATCTGGGCGGCGGCAAGGCCGTCATCATCGGCGATCCGGCGCTGGACAAGAGCGAGGAGCTGTTCGCGGCGTACGCGCGGTTCGTGGAATCCCTCGGCGGGCGGTACATCACGGCGGGTGATGTGGGCACCAATACCGATGATCTGGATACCATCGGCCGCTACACCGGCCACGTGACCGGGCGCAGCATCGCGGCCGGCGGTTCCGGCGACAGTGCCCGGCTGACCGCGCTGGGCGTCTTCAACGCCATGCGCGCCGGTGCCGAATCCGTGTGGGGCGAGCCGACTCTCGCGGGCCGCACGGTCGGCGTGGAGGGCGTCGGCAAGGTCGGCAACGAACTCATCCAGCTGCTGCTCGCCGACGGCGCGGAGGTCTGCGCGACCGACGTGAACGAGGCCGCGCTGGAACGCATTTCGAAGAATCATCCTTCGGTTCGACTGTTGAGCAACGTCTCCACCGCTCCGGTCGACGTCTACGCCCCCTGCGCGCTCGGCGGGACGCTCACCGCGTCCAGCGCCGAGGCCATCGAGGCGAAGCTGATCTGCGGCGCCGCCAACAACCAGTTGGCCACGCCCGCGGTCGAATACGCCCTGAACGAGCGCGGCATCACCTGGGTCCCGGATTTCGTGGCCAACGGTGGCGGGCTGATTCAGGTGGCCGGAGAGCTGCGTTCGGCAGCCACGGCCGAGGTCGAAGACGCGGTGAGGGGCATCTTCGACCGTTGCCGCGACATCATCGCGGAAAGCAAGGCCGAGGGAATCGGCACCGGGGCAGCGGCGAATCGGTTCGCGGAGCGGCGTCTGGACGCCATCCCGCGGGCCCTCTGAGCCGCGGCTTAGTTTCAAGGAGGAGACGACAAGTGGCGTTCGCGAGCGGAATGTTCCGCACCAAATCGGTCGAGCAATCGATCCGGGATACCGATGAACCGGATTCCAAGCTACGCAAGGATCTGACGGCGAGGGATCTCACCATCTTCGGTGTCGCGGTGGTCATCGGGGCGGGCATCTTCACGCTCACCGCCCGGACCGCGGGCACGGTCGCGGGCCCCTCGGTCTCGCTGGCCTTCGTGTTCGCGGCCATCGCCTGCGGATTGACGGCGCTGTGCTACGCCGAATTCGCCTCGACGGTGCCGGTGGCGGGCAGTGCGTACACGTTCGCGTACGCCACTTTCGGCGAGGTCATCGCCTGGATCATCGGGTGGGATCTCATTCTCGAGTTCGCCCTTGCGGTTTCGGTGGTCGCCAAGGGGTGGTCGCAGTATCTCGGCGAGGTGCTGGGCAATGTGGTGAATCCGGTCGCGCACGCCGGGTCGATCTCGTTCGACTGGGGCGCGGTGCTGATCATCGCCATCGTCGGCGTGCTGCTGGCGACGGGAACCAAGCTGTCCTCGCGGGTGTCGGCGGTCGCGGTCGCGATCAAGCTGGCCGTGATCGCGCTGGTGCTGGTGGTCGGCGCGACCTACTTCAAGGCGTCCAACCTGAAGCCCTTCATTCCGCCGTCGCAGCCCTCCGCGCAGGCGGGCGGCGTGCACCAGTCGCTGTTCTCCTTCCTGACCGGTTCCGGTGGAACGAATTTCGGCTGGTACGGCCTGCTGGCCGCGGCCTCGCTGGTGTTCTTCGCCTTCGTCGGGTTCGACGTGGTCGCCACCACCGCCGAGGAGACCCGCAATCCGCAGCGTGATGTGCCGCGCGGCATCTTCGGCTCGCTGGCCATTGTCACCGTGCTCTACGTCGCGGTGTCGCTGGTGCTCACCGGCATGGTGCCCTACACCGAGCTGGCGAGCGGGAATGCGACCCTGGCAACGGCTTTCGCCATTCACGGCGACATGTGGGTGAAGAACATCATCTCCATCGGCGCGCTGGCGGGCCTGTCGACCGTCGTCATGGTGATGTTCCTGGGGCAGACCCGGGTGCTGTTCGCCATGGCGCGCGACGGCCTGCTGCCGCGCAGTCTCGCCCACACCGGCAAGCACGGCACTCCGGTCCGGTTGACCGTCATCGTCGGTGTGGTCTGCGCGCTGCTGGCCGGGTTCGTGGACTTCGGCACGCTGGAGGAAATGGTCAATATCGGCACCCTGGTGGCGTTCGTCCTGGTCTCCCTCGGTGTTCCGATCCTGCGCCGCACCCGCCCGGACCTGAAGCGCGGCTTCCGGGTGCCGCTGGTGCCGGTGATCCCGATCCTGGCGGCGCTGGCCTGCCTGTGGCTGATGCTGAACCTGTCCATCGAGACCTGGCTGCGGTTCGTGATCTGGATGGCGCTGGGCATGGTGATCTACTTCGCCTACAGCCGCAGGCATTCGGTGCTCGGCGCACAGAGCCGCCCGGCGGCGGATGCCATCACAGCTCCGCCCGTACCGGCCGAGAGCCGAGTCTCCCCGTAGGCCTTCGCATTCCCCGGGTGATCACGCCCGCCACCGGTATCCGGGTGGCGGGCGTGGTCGTGCCGGTCGGCGCGCCATCCACGACTCGGCAAATATCCGGCGATAGCGTGCGTGGATGGCACAGAGCCGAGCATCGGGTCCGATCGAGCATGTGGTGGTGATGGTTCAGGAGAACCACACCACCGACAACTATCTGCGTTCCGCGGCGGCCTACGGCGCGAACGTCGCGACGGGGTGGCCGATTTCGGCGAATCCGCCCGTGTCGGATCAGCCGCACGACCGCGCGACCTGGGTCCGCTGGCTGAACCGGAAGATCACCGGTGCGCACGTGCAGTTCGACACGTCCGCGGTACTGCCGTTCTACGCGTGGCTCGCGGCGAGCGGGGCGCTGCTCGAAAACCATTGCAGCGGATTCGGTACCAACTCCACCCCGAACCATCTGCTGATCGTCGGCGGGCAGACGCCGACCTTGCGGAACCCGTCCCGCACCGCGCCGCAACCGGTCTGGGACATGCCGAGCCTGCCCGGCCACGCCGGGGACCACGGCGTCTCCTGGCGCGCCTACACGGGTGCTTCCGGCTACCCCGTGCAGTTCTACAGCCAGTTGCAGGGCTCACCGAACATCGTCCGTAGTAGTCAGCTCGCCGCCGATGCGGCGGCGGGCAATCTCCCGGCGTTGTCCATGCTCTGGCACGACTCGCCCCGGGACGAGCATCCGCCCGCCGATGTCACGGTCGGCCACGACGCCGTGTGGCAGGCCGTGACCGCGATTGTCGCCGCGGGACTGTGGGATTCGACGGTCTTCCTGCTCACCTGGGACGACTGGGGCGGCTACGACGATCACGTCGTCCCGCCGCACGTCGAATCCGATCTGTCCGGCCACCAGCTCGCCTACGGTTCCCGGCTGCCGCTGCTCATGTTCGGCGGCCGCGTGCGCCCCGGCATCGACCACCGGTGGTGCGGCCACACCAGCATCACCAAGACCGTTCTCCAGCTGCTCGGGCTGCCGCCGCTGGGAGTCCCGCGCGTGGACACCGACGCGGGCCTGGCGGACCTGGTCGATCAACGCCCGGATACCCCGGTTCCGCTGATGCCCGGCCCACCTGCGTTCGGCACCACCATCATTCAGCCACCACCGCCGCAACCGGTCCCGGCTCCCGTGCCGCCGCCACCCTCGCCGGTGGCCACTCCGGCCGGCGTCGGTCCCGTCATCCTGCGCGACGGCAGCACCCTGCCGCCGCCGAACGATGTCGTGATCAAATAGCGCGGATCAGGCCACCATCCAGGACAGGACGGGTGTGGACTGCAGCCAGACCAGCAGGCACATGCCGAGCAGGAACAGCAGGCTCCAGCCCAGCACCCGGCGGAAGATGTCGCCCTCGCGGCCCTGCAGGCCGACCGCGGCGGCCGCGATGGCCAGGTTCTGCGGTGAGACCATCTTGCCCAGCACGCCGCCGGAACTGTTGGCCGCGGCCATCAGGGTCTGCGACAGCCCGGCCTTTCCGGCGGCGGTCACCTGCAGCGCCCCGAACAGCGAGTTCGACGAGGTGTCCGAACCGGTGACGGCGGTGCCCAGCCAGCCCAGCAGCGGGGACAGCACGGCGAACAGGCCGCCGGCCGCGGCCATCCAGGTGCCGAGGGTGATGGTCTGGCCCGAGGCGTTCATGACGTATGCCAGGGCCAGCACCGCCATCACGGTGAGGATGGCCCAGCGCAACTGGAACAGGGTCGCACCGTAGGCGCGCAACGCCTTCGGGATCGAGATGCCCAGGACCGCCATCGTGAGCACGCCCGCCACCAGCATCTGGGTGCCGGGCGAGGTCGCGATATTGAGGGTGAAGGTGACCGAACCGACCTTGCCGCCCTTGGCGTTCAGCAGATGCAGTCCGGGCCAGGCGAATTGACGGGTGGCGTGGCCGAGCCAGGACTTGACGGGGCCGATCTGGGCGAGCACGAAGACCGCGATGATGATCAGATACGGGGCGTAGGCGCGGGCGATCTCGCGGGGCGGATCGGTGCGCTCGGATGACGACTCGGCGGGCTGCTCGGCCTCCGCCTCCGGCATATCTCCCGAGAGCGCGGGTACCACGCCTCCCGACATGGCCGGTGCCGCAACGGCTTCCGTATACACGCGGACCGGCCGCCACACCCGGACCAGCGCCATCACCGCGGCCGCGGAGGCCAGCGACGCCACCACATCGGCCAGCGGCACCGAAATGAAGTTCGACGTCACATACTGCGCGGCCGCGAAAGACGCTCCGCAGACCACGATCGCGGGCCAGGTCTCGCGAATGCCGTTCTTGCGGTCCACGATCAGGACCAGGATGAGCGGAACGAAAAGCGCCAGAACCGGAGTCTGACGGCCGACCATCGCGCCGAGAGTGTCGGACGAGCGGCCGGTGACCGAGCCCAGGGTGATGATGGGCGTCGCCATCGCGCCGAAGGCGACCGGCGCGGTATTCGCGGTCAATGCCAGCACGGCGGCCTTCAACGGCGCGAAGCCGAGCGCGATGAGCATGACCGCGGTGACCGCCACCGGCGTCCCGAATCCGGCCAGCGCCTCCATCAGCGCGCCGAAACAGAAGGCGATGAGCATGGCCTGGATGCGCTGATCGTCGCTGACACTCGCGAAGGATCGGCGCAGCACGTCGAAATGCCCTGTCGCGACGGTCATGTTGTAGACCCAGATGGCATTGATGACGATCCAGAGGATCGGGAAGAAGCCGAAGGCCGCGCCCTCGGAACCGGCCAGCACCGCCTGCCCGACCGGCATCCCGTACGCCCACACCGCCACCACCAGCGACACCGCGAGCGCGATCAGCGAGGCGATCCACGCGGCCCAGCGGAGCACACCGAGGAGAACGAAGAGAGTCAGTAGCGGGAGCGCGGCGACGAGCGAACTCCACGCGAGGGAATGGGCGATCGGGTCGAGAACCTGGTGATACATGGCAACCTCCGACCTAATGGTCGGTCCGAACACGCCCGCCCACACCCGATTCCGCATACACCGACCCGCCGGCGGGGCACGATAGGGCCATGGAACTGACAGCGGTGCCCATCGACAAGCCCGATGAGCTCAATGTCATCATCGGGCAATCCCACTTCATCAAGACCGTCGAGGACCTCCACGAGGCGCTCGCGGGGACCTCGCCGCATCTGCGCTTCGGGCTGGCGTTCTGCGAAGCGTCCGGTCCGCGACTGATCCGGTACTCCGGCAATGACGACGACCTGGTCGAACTCGCCACCAAGAACGCGACCGCCGTGGGCGCGGGCCATTCGTTCATCGTCTTCCTGCGCGAGGGCTACCCGGTCAACGTCCTCAACGCGATCCGCAATGTTCCCGAGGTCTGCGGCATCTTCTGCGCCACCGCCAACCCGGTCGAGGTGCTCATCGCCGAGACCGCGCTGGGCCGCGGCATTGTCGGCGTGGTCGACGGCGGCCCGCCGCTGGGCATCGAGACCGAGGCCGATCGTGCCGACCGCCACGGACTCCTGCGCGCCATCGGCTACAAGCTCTGATTCTCGGGACATTGGTCAGTGTCGCCCCGGGGTCGCGCCTTCTAACGTCCTGAGGGTGAATACCGTCGCCGAGAATGTCGCCAGCACCGTCGATCAGGCCGAGCACAAGGCCGAGGAGCTGCGCGGTCGCGGACGGTTCCTGGTCTCGGCCATGCTGGCGGGCGCGTACATCGCCGTGGGCGAGGTGCTGCTGCTGGGGGCGATCTCGCCGTTCGTGGCCTCGCACTCGCCCGCCGCGAAGCTGCTCGAGGGCGCGGTGTTCCCCATCGCGCTGACGCTGGTCATGTTCGCGGGCGCGCAACTGTTCACCTCGACGGTGATGATCATGCTGATCGGCACGCTGTCCGGGCGCACTGGCGTCAAGGACATGCTGGTGGCCTGGGTCGCCACCCTGGTCGGCAATTTCCTCGGCACCCTGGCCTTCGCGGCCATGGTCCACGGCTCCGGCATCATGTCCTCGGCTTCGGCTCGAACGATGCTCACCGAACTCCTCTCGGGCAAGGACGCCCTCGGCGGCGGTCAGCTCTTCTGGCGCGCGGTCCTGTGCAACATGCTGGTTTGCCTGGCGGTCTGGATGTTCTCCCGGGTCCGCGGCTCCGGCGCGAAGATCGCGCTGCTGTGGATGCCGGTGCTGGTCTTCGTGGCCGTCGGCTTCGAGCACTGCGTGGCCAACATGTCGCTCTACACCATCGGAATCTTCGAAGGCCAGGCCACATTCGCCGAGCTGGGCCGCAATCTGCTCTACACGGTTCCGGGCAATATCGTGGGCGGCGGCCTGCTGGTCGGGGCCGTCTACTGGTATACCTCCGGTGCCCGCCGCACCCGCACCGCCGATCAGTCCGAGCGGTCGCGTGCCCACCTCGGCGTCCAGACCTCGGCGCCGGTGGCCGCCGCCCGCCTCGTGTCGAGGTAGGCGCGGAGTTCCTCGAGCGCGGGATGCCGGTTGTCGGTGCGCCAGATCATCGACATCGGGTAGACCAGCGACGGATTCCGCACCGGCACGCGTCGCAGGTCGTAGCTGTCGGGCCACAGATAGCGCGTGCCCTCACCGATCAACATCGTCAACTCCGCCGAATTGGCGATGTCCTCCAGCACAGCCTCTTTCGCGAACATCGATGCCCTCGTATCGATCGTGACTCCGAAGGTGGTCGAGAGTTCGTCGAAGTAATCGGCCACCTCACCCCGAGTCGGCAGGCCCGGCATCCAGATTCGATGCCCCGCCAGCTGCGCGGGCGTGATGAACCGCGCGTCGGCGAACGGATGGCGAGGCCCCACGAGCAGCTGGTGTGCCTCGTCGATCACCCGCCGCGTGCTGATCGCCCCGGGCACCCGCAGCCCCAGCGGCACCGCGTGGAACGTGACGTCGACGGTCCCGTTCTCCACCGCCGCGATCGCCTCCTCGACATCGGCATCCAGGGTCAGCACCTCCAACTCGACCTCGGGATGCCGCCGATGGAACTCCTGCAACAACCCCGACATCACGATTCGCCGCGCGACCACATCCACCCGAAGTGCCCTCCCCCCGCTCCGCACCGACGCCTCCGCCCGCTCGGCCACCCGCACCAGCTCCCGCGCATGCGGCAGAAACGCCCGCCCCTCAACCGTCAACTCGGCCCCGCGCGCCGTCCGCGCGAACAACCGCACCCCCAAATACTTCTCCAACCCCGCAACACGTTTCGAAACCCCTTGCTGCGTAATCCCCAACCCCACCGCGGCATCCTGAAACTGCCCCGCATCCACAACCGCAACAAAGGTCCGCACCCCGTTGAAATCCACCCCCGAACCCTACTGACCCGCCGATCGCGCCGGACCTGTCGCACCCCGCGCGTAAGCTCCCCCGCCATGCAGCCCGCCACCGCTGTCATCGCCGACCTCGTCGCGGCCGTCGAACCCTGGGACGATCTCGAACACCTTCACCGCACCAGAACCCTGGCCTGGCTCTCCACCACCGACGACATCTTCCGCCGCATCGCCCCCGCGACCCCGTCCCGGCACCTGGTCGCCTACACCGTGCTCACCGACCCCGACGCCCCCGCCATCTACCTCGGCCTGCACCGCAAATCCGGCCTGCACCTACCCATGGGCGGTCACGTCGACCCGGGCGAACACCCCGCGGCCGCCGCCCGCCGCGAGGCCCGCGAGGAAATCGGCATCACCCCGGCCTTCGACGTCGTCGGCGACAACCCGTTCTTCCTCACCGTCACCACCGTCACCAAACCCGCTCGCCACGTGGATGTCTCGCTGTGGCATGTGATCCGCGGATCCCGCACCCGGTCCTATCCGCTGGATCCCGGCGAGTTCGAAGGCGGCGAGTGGTGGGACCTCGACTCCGACGACTTCCCGCCTTCGGATCCCCATCTGCCCCGCTTCACCCGCAAGCTCGCGGCCGCCCTAACCCGTGGCGGCCAGTAGGTCGAAGGCGCCCTGGAGGATTCGGGACGCCCGGGGGACGATGAGCATCTCGTCGAATCCTGCGGTGGGGTCGGACAGCATCAGGCTTGCTGCGAATGTTCGGTGGTCGGCGGTGCGGGCCAGGTAGTTCAGGGTTATGACGCCGACTTCGCTGCCGGGTTTGGACCAGACGGTGGGGAAGCGGGTGCTGTCGAGGCCCAGGCCGTGGTCGTCGCGGGTGAGGATGTGGTCGATCTCGGGTTGGGCGAAGCGGAGTAGGCCGGCGTAGGCGCGGCAGAGGTCGGAAGGGGTTGCGAACCATTCGATTTCGTCGATGTGGCGAGGTTTCGACTCCTTCACCCATGACGAGGCGGGGTCGGGCAGGTCCAGGCGTTCCAGTTCTTCGACCAGTGCGATGCGTTCGCCTCGGGTGGCTTCGAGGAAGCGCTGCGCGTGGGCACCGTCGTCGGGGACCTTGCACTGGAAGAACGCCCTGGTCGTGAGGAACGGGAGGTTCAGGTCCGGATCGGGGTGGCCGAGCTCGGTCAGCTCGCTGAACACCTCGGGGCGGCCCAGGTGGTGGATCAGGTGGTCGGTGGCGGTGTTGTCGCTGATCGCCATCATGTATTCGGCATAGGTTGCCAGACTGAGCTTTTCACCGGCGGGACGGTTCTGGAGCGTCCCGGAGGGGAAGCTCTTCCACTCCTCCCGAATGGGCAGCAGCTCCTGCCAGTCGGCCCGGCCCGCCGCGACCGCCCGGGCGAGCGCGGCCAGCACGTACAGCTTGAACCCCGACCCGGTCGGCCGCGCCGTGTCGGCATCCACCCCGTGCACCAGCCGCGGCTGCCCGTCGTCCTCGATCCGCATCGCGGCGAACGCGACCCGGCAGCCCAATTCCTCCAGGCGCGAATCGATTTCGCCCCAGGACGTCGGCACCGGGATGTCGGCCGCCGCCGGAACCAGCCGCGCGGTGTCGATGAGCCCCGCCTCGTTCACGTGCACCATCAACAACCCCTCGGCACGCCCGCTGATCATGGCCCAGATCGCGTCCGGCCGCTCCCTGCGGATCTCGGTCACCTCCGGCCGTCCGAGCTGCGCCAGCACCGCATTGAATCCCTCGGTACCACCGACCACTTCGATCAGCATCGGCGCCACGTGCCCACCGATCTCATCCTCCGGCAACGGCGCCCGCGCAGCCGCGCCCACCACCCACTCCAACGCCGCCGCAGCCGTCACCTCGACCGATTCCGATACCGTTTCCTCGGACATGTCCGCCCTCCGTTCGGTTCCGCGCCCTCACCATTGATACCAATATGCCTGCGCCACACGGGCGTAATCTGCACCGGCATGAGCCTGCTGATCGTCATTCGCGGAAACTCCTCGTCCGGGAAATCGACCACCGCGTCGGCGGTGCAACAACGGTTCCGGCGGGGCGAGTGCCTGGTGGCGGCACAGGATGTGGTGCGGCGGCAGATGCTCCGGAAACTCGATGTGGCGGGTGCCGCGAATATCGAACTACTGGAACAGATTGCGGGCTTCGGGCTGGCGCGCGGCCTCGTGGTGATCGTGGAGGGGATTCTGGATGCCGGGCGGTACGGGCCGATGCTCGCGCGACTCGGGGCGGTGGCGGATCGGTCGCTGCACTACTTCTTCGACCTCAGCTTGGAGGAGACGGTGGCCCGGCATTCGAGCGGTCCACGGGCCGCCGAGTTCACGGCGGAGCAGATGGCCGAGTGGTATTACGGGTGGCAGCCGCTGGGGTTCGCGGAGGAGACGCGGTTCGATTCGAGTTGGAGTCACGAGGCCGTGGTCGAGCGGATCTGGGACGACATCCTGGGTGGTCGCTGAGCCGCCGCGGCGCGTTTTGTCGTACAGCGTCTAGTGGGCGGGACGTGGGCTGATACGTTGGCCAGGTGACCCGGATGCATGACGTGACAGCGGTGGAAGCGGAGACCTTGGCCGAGGAGGCCGGGGTGCGGGCGTACTTCGTGGGGCTGGGGGACGGGGCGGACGGGTACGAGCGGTATCGGGCTACCGGGTCGACGATGAGTGTGTGGGCGGCGACGATGCAGCACGGTGCGCCGCCTTCGGCATTGCTGGCCCGGGCCGTGGAGAGGTGCGCGCCGCGTGAGGGGGCGCGGGTGACGCGGTTGACGATGGAGATCCTGGGGCCGGTGCCGGTCGGCGAGATCGAGGTTCGGGCGTGGGTCGAGCGGCCCGGGAAGCGGATCGAGTTGATCGGCGCGGAACTGGCCGCGCGGCAGGCGGATGGATCGGTGCGGACCGTGGCGAAGGCGTCGGCCTGGCGGATCGCCACCTCGGACACTTCCTCGGTGGTGCACGCCGCCGACGCACCGCTGCCGCCGGTGCCGGAGCCGACCGCGCCGGGCTGGAACCTGCCCGACGGGTGGGATTTCGGCTACGTGAAGTCGGTGGACATGCGGGCCGTGGACGGCGACGACATGACCCGGCGTGTATGGGTGAAACCGCGCGTCGAGGTGGTCGAGGGCGAGGACATCTCACCGCTGGTTCGGGTGTTCTCGGTCGCGGACGTCGCCAATGGCGTTGGGGCACGGCTGGATCCGGTCGAGTGGACGTTCATGAACACGGACCTGACCATCGACCTGTTCCGGCTCCCGGAGAGTGAGTGGATCGGGCTGGCGGTGCAGACCTCGATCGGGCCGGACGGTGTCGGAATGTGCTCGACAGTGCTGCACGACGAGCGCGGGCCGATCGGCCGGTGCCTGCAGATCCTCGAGGTGCGGGCGCGCCCATAAGCAAAGCGATATCGTCGGACGGATGGATCCGCTGCGTCAGTTGCGCTACTTCATCGCCGTGGCCGAGGAACTGCACTTCGGCCGGGCGGCGGAGCGCTTGCGGATCGCGCAGCCCGCGCTCAGCCAGCGGATCAAGAAGCTGGAGATCGATATCGGGGCGCGGCTGCTCGAACGCGACAGCCGGCGGGTGGAGCTGACCGAGGCGGGCCAGATCCTGCTGGTGGAGGCGCGGGATCTGATCGCGCGCTGGGAGCGGGCGATATCGCTGGTGGGCAAGGCCCATCGCGGTGAGATCGACGCGCTGCGGGTGGGCGTGCCGCCCGAGCTGGCGGGCCGGGTGCTCGCGGCCCTGCTCACCGCGTTCGAGAGCCGCGAGGTCCGGGTCGACCTGCAGGAACTGACCACGGCGGAACAGCTTCGGCTGCTCGCGGACCGGCAACTGGACGCGGGCCTGCTGCAGTATCCGGTCGATGTGGTCGGGCTGGAATCGGGCCCGGCGGTGGAGACCCCGCTCGGGGTGGTGCTCCCCCGCGATTCGCCGCTGGCCGCGCGCGCCACCCTCACCCTGGCCGATCTGGCCGGGCACGGCCTGGTCATCTTCCCGCGCGCCGCCGCCCCCGGCCTCTACGACGCCACCCTGCGCACCTGCTGGGAGCACGGCTTCCGCCCCACCTCGGTGCAGCACGCCCGCAGTCCCGAATTCGTGCTCGGCATGGTGCTTTCCGGCCGCGGCGTCGCCTTCGATCAGGGCCTGGTCGCGCAGAAGGAGCCGCGCGTGGTGTGGCGGCCGCTGCCGGAGGGCACGCTGAGCTGGCGGCTCGCGCTGACCTGGCCCGCCGCCGCGCCGCATCCGCTGGTGCGGGAGCTGGCCGAGCTTGTCGTGCGCGTGGTGCAGGGCGACGGGGCGTCCCGCCCGGCCCCGGCTCAGGACCGGCCGCAGCGCCGACCGTGGGACGTGGTCTCGGGCAGAGCGTGAACAATGCGCTCGACGGCCTGCCGCGCCGCCTCGCCGATCGCCCGGTCCACCGCGGGCTGCCGCCCCGCCAAGCTCTGTGAGACGGTGAAAACCGCGACGGCGTAACGACTTCCGTCCGGATACCCCACGACGCCGATCTCATTGCGGATCCCCGGCAGCGTCCCGGTCTTGGACCAGATGTCGGTGCCCGGCGGGAACCCCGACGGCAGCCGATGTCCGAAGACCTGGCGCCGCATCAGATCCCGCACCCACTCGCACGCCTCCGGCAGCCCGGCCCGGTCCTCACCGATCAGCTGGAGCAGCCGCGTCATCTCCCGCGGCGTGCTGGCGGTGGTCCGCAGCGGATCCACCGCACGCGAGCCGAACACCTCCGCCGCACTCGATTCCGGGTAGCGCCGCGCGAATTCGTGCAGGTCACGCGCCCCGATATCCTCGGCCATGCTGTAGAGGATGTCCCGCAGCGACCCGACGATCCGGGTGTTCACCAGCCCGAGCTCGCGCACCAGCGACCGCACGTTCTCGACCCCGACCCGGTCGAAGAGCAGATCCGCGGCCGTATTGTCGCTGACGGTGATCGCGAAGTAGGCCGCGTCGCGCAGGCTGTACTCGACATCGTCGAGGCAGCCTGCGGTCCCCACCCCGCCGAGCCGGTCCGCCGCCGTCGCCCGCACCCGATCGGTGGCGTCGAGCTGCCCCGCCGCCACCTGCCGCGCGAACTCCAGCACCAGCGGCACCTTCATCACCGAGGACAGCACCACCGGTTCGTCCGCGCCCCAGCCGAATTCGCCGTCGCAGTCGAAACAGCGGGCGTGCACCCGGCCCTCGACACCGGCCGTCCGGAAGATCTCGTCCACTCCCCCAGCATTCCCGGTACCCGACATCGCCCGTTGCGGACCCCCCATACTGCGACGATATCGATTCTCTTATCGGTTCTCGTCCGTGTTGGTCTTGGACAGCCCCGGGGCATCCGTGTTGGGGTGGCAGGCATGGCAGAGTTCAGCAGGAGGGCGTTCACCGGTGTCTGCGCCGCGGCCATGCTGGTGACAGCGACCGCGTGCTCGGGGTCGGATTCCACATCCGGCCTGTCCAAGACGGTCGATTCCTTCGCCGACGCGCTCACCCGCGACGACGTGCCCGCGGCCGCGAACGCGACCAGCGACCCGGCCACCGCCTCCACCACGCTGGGCACGCTGTACGACAACCTCGGCAAGCAGGTGCGCTTCACCGCGAGCAAGGTCGAGAAGAACGACAGCGGCGGCACTTTCACCCTGAACGCCACCTGGAAGCTGGGCAAGGACGGTAAGGACGAGTGGACCTACGCCACCACCGGCCGCGCCAGCCGATCCGGCGGTGACTGGAAGATCCAGTGGGATCCCACCACGATCGCGCCCGGCCTGAACATCGGCCCGCTGTCCTACGGCGTCGCCTACCCCCAACCCGCCAAGATCCTCGACAGCGCGGGCGGTGACCTGCTCACCCAGCAGGTGGTGACGCTGGTGAACGTCGCGCCCGGGGCCGATCTCGCGGCCGTCGCCGCGGCCCTGCGGCCCGTCGCGCCGGATGTCACCGCCGAGAGCCTGCAATCGGATCTGGCCGCGGCCCAGGGCAAACCGATCACCGCGGTCACCCTGCGCGACTCCGATTACGCCACGGTGCAATCCGCGCTCACCAATCTGGCGAATGTCACCCTGAGCCAGCAGACCCGCCTGCTGACCGTGGACAAATCTCTGTCCTCACCGACCTTCTCGGGCCTATCGGACCTGTGGCAGCAGCAGGCCGATGCCGGCGCCGGCTGGGCGGTCCGCGCCCAGGGCGGTGACGGCACCCAGCGTGTCGGCGGCCCGGATCCCAAGCCGGTCACCGACATTCACACCACCCTCGATATCGGATTGCAGCGCGCCGCCGAGGCCGCGCTGACCCCGATCACCACGCCGGCGGCCATTGTCGCGTTGCAGCCCTCGACCGGGAACGTGCTGGCCATGGCCCAGAACGCCGCCGGTGACGCGCAGGGTCCGATCGGCCTCACCGGCCTGTACCCGCCCGGATCGACGTTCAAGACGGTCACCGTCTCCGCCGCGATGCAGGAGGGCGAGGTCACCCCCGATTCGATGGTGGCCTGCCCCGGCAAGGAGAACATCGAGGGCCGGGAGATCCCCAACGACAACAACTTCGACCTGGGTCAGGTGCCGCTGCACACCGCCTTCGCCAAATCCTGCAACACCACCATGGGCCGCCTGGCCGTACAGCTGGCACCGGACGGGCTCACCAACGCGGCCGCGCAGCTCGGGCTCGGAATCGACTATGTGACACCGGGATTGACCACGGTCACCGGGAAGGTCCCGACCGCCGACACCCCGGCGCTGCGTGTGGAGGAGGGCATCGGACAGGGCAAGGTGACCGCGTCCCCGTTCGGCATGGCCCTGGTGGCCGCCGCGCTCGCACAGGGTTCGGTGCAGCCGCCGACCCTGGTCCAGGGACAGCCCGGCAAGCCCGACAAGCAGCCGCCCGCGCTCCCGGCCGGCATCGCCGATCAGGTGAAATCCATGATGCGCGAGACGATCACCGGCGGCACCGCCACCGCGCTGCGCGACATCCCCGGCCTGCTCGGCAAGACCGGCACGGCCGAATACATCGACGACAAGCACGCCCACGGCTGGTTCGTCGGCATCGACGGCGATCTGGCCTTCGCCGTGTTCATCAGCGACGCGGGCAGTTCCGAACCGGCCGTGCAGGCCGCGGGCCGCATGCTGCGCGCTCCGCACTGAGCAGCTCCCACCTCGCCAATTCCACACGGCGCAAGCCGAATACAACCGACGCACTCCAGAGAGAGGCTTGTTTTGTCGACCCTGAAATACGGCGCACTCGCATCCCTGCTCCTGCTCGCACCGCTGGTCGCGGGGTGTGACAGCGGCGCGAAAAGCGATGCGGCACAGTCCGCTTCCACGACAACCACGACGTCGCTCACCGATGACGCCGCTTTCCGCGGCCTCGAACAGGAGCACGGCGCGCGGGTGGGCCTGTTCACCATCGACACCGGCACCGGCAAGACCCTCGGCTACCGCCAGGACGAGCGCTTCGCCTTCGACTCCACCTTCAAGGGCCTCGCCTGCGGCGCGCTCCTGCACGCCCACCCGCTGGCCACCGGATTCTTCGGCCAGGTCGTGCATTTCACCGCCGCGGACCTGGTGACCTATTCGCCGGTCACCAGCACCAAGGTCGACACCGGCATGACGGTGACCGAACTGTGCGAGGCGGCCATCACCCGCAGCGACAACACCGCGGGCAATCAGGTGCTGAAGCTGCTCGGCGGACCGGGCGCCGTCACCACCTTCCTGCGTTCCATCGGCGACCAGGTCACCCGGATGGATCGGTGGGAACCGGACCTCAACACCAATATCCCCGGCGACGACCGGGACACCACCACCCCGGCCGCCCTCGCCGACGACTACCGGAAACTGGTGGTCGGCGACACCCTCGGCGAGCCCGAGCGCACCCAGCTCACCGCCTGGCTGCTCGCCAACACCACCGGCGACGCCCGCATCCGGGCCGGTCTGCCCGCGGACTGGAAGACCGGCGACAAGACCGGCGCCGGCGATTACGGCACCGCCAACGACGTCGCGGTCACCTGGCCCGCCGGGGGCGGCGCGCCCCTGGTGATCGTGGTGCTGACCACCAAGCCGGATCAGGCTGCGGCGGGCGACAATCCGCTGGTGGCCGCCGTCGCCAAGGAGGCCGTCGGCAAGGTCCGCTAGCGCTATGCTGACAGCCTCGAATGGGAAGAGGTAAGGCCCATGACGGCTGTCACCGCACTGTTGGCCGCGCTCGCCGACGGATCCACCGAAGTCATCGATCTCACCGCGCCGTTGCACTCGGGGACCCCGATTCTGCAACTGCCGCCGCCGTTCTCGAACACCATTCCGTTCGGGCTGGAGCAGATCAGCCACTATGACGAGCGGGGTCCGGCCTGGCGCTGGAACAACATCCACACCGGCGAGCACACCGGCACCCACCTGGATGTGCCGATCCACTGGATCACCGGGCAGGACGGATTCGATGTGCGGGGCACCCCGTTGCGCGGCCTGATCGCGCCGGCCGTCGTCATCGACGTGTCGGCGCGGGTGGCGGGCCATCCGGATTTCCTGCTCGAGGTCGACGACGTGCTGGATTGGCAGAAACAGCACGGCCCGCTGCCCGACGGCGGCTGGGTGCTGCTGCGCACCGGATGGGACGCCTACGCCGACGACGCGGCCCGCTTCCTCAATGCCGACGAGACCGGACCGCACTCCCCCGGCTTGTCGGCGGACTGTGCCGAATGGCTGTCGGAGCAGCCGATATTCGGCCTGGGCGTGGAGACCGTCGGCACCGACGCGGGCGCGGCGCACGGGTTCGAGCCCGCGTTCCCGTGTCACCACTTCCTGCTCGGCGCGGGCAAATGCGGGCTGACCCAGCTGCGCAATCTGTCCCGCCTGCCGGTGACCGGGGCCGGGCTGATCGTGAGCCCGCTGCCCATCCAGGGCGGAACCGGCAGTCCCGCACGGGTTTTCGCACTGGTCGACCGGTAGCCGCCGTGCCGACGGTGAGCGAGGTCGTCGGCCGGGTCCTCGCCGAACTGGGTGTCTCCCGGGCGTTCGGCGTGGTGGGCAGCGGCAACTTCGACCTGACGAACGCATTGCGCGCCAACGGCATCGGCTATGTCGCCGCCCGCCACGAATGCGGCGCGACGACCATGGCCGACGCCTACGCCCGGATGACCGATACCGTCGCCGCGGTCACCCTGCACCAGGGCTGCGGATTGACCAATGCGCTGACCGGCATCGCCGAGGCCGCGAAAAGCCGCACACCCCTGCTCATCCTGGCCGCCGACACCGCCGGGGAAGCGGTGCTGTCGAACTTCCGGGTGGACCAGGACGCGCTGGCCACCGCCGTCGGCGCGACACCGGAGCGGATCCACAGCCCACGCAGTGCGATCGCCGACACCGTGCGCGCCTTCCGCATCGCCCGCGATCAGCGCCGATGCGTCGTACTCAACCTGCCGCTGGACATCCAGGCCGCCGAGATCACCATGCCGGGCGCGGCCGAGACACCACCGCCACCGCCGGAACCGGTGCGTCCCCATGCCGCGGCGGTGTCGAAACTGGCCACGCTGCTGCTCAATTCGCACAAGCCCGTGTTCATCGCGGGTCGCGGTGCGCGACTCTACGGCGCGGACCTGCGCGTGCTGGCCGAGTGCGCGGGTGCGCTGCTGGCCACCTCGGCGGTGGCGCACGGCCTGTTCCACGGCGATCCGTGGTCACTGGGGATCTCGGGCGGGTTCGCCTCACCCACCGCGGCCGAGTTGATCACCGGGGCCGATCTGATCGTCGGCTGGGGGTGCGCCCTGAATATGTGGACCATGCGGCACGGCAACCTGATCGGCCCGACGACCACTGTGGCGCAGGTCGATTCGGATCTCGCCGCTCTCGGCGCGCACCGCGCGGTCGATCTCGGTGTGCACGGCGATGTCGGCGAGACCGCCCGGGAACTGTTCCGCACGTTCACGCCTCGCCCCGGCTATCGCACGCCCCGCGTGGCGCGCCGCCTGGCCGAGACGGGCAGGTGGCGCGATGTCCCGTTCGAGGATCGCTCCACCGCCGAGCGCATCGACCCGCGCGCCCTGTCCCGCGCCCTCGACGAGCTGCTGCCGCCCGAACGCATCCTCGCCGTCGACTCCGGCAACTTCATGGGCTACCCCAGCGCCTACCTGGAGGTGCCCGACCAGTACGGCTTCTGCTTCACCCAGGCGTTCCAATCCATCGGCCTGGGCCTGGCCACCGCCATCGGGTCCGCGCTGGCGCGCCCCGACCGGCTCCCGGTCGCGGCGCTGGGCGACGGCGGCGCGCTCATGGGTATCGCCGAGCTGGAAACCGTGGTGCGCCTGGGCCTTCCGATGCTCATCGTGATCTACGACGACCATGCCTACGGCGCGGAAGTACACCACTTCCGCGAGGCCGACCCGGGCGCGGTGACCTTCCCCGACACCGACATCGCCGCTCTCGCCCGGGGCGCGGGTTGCGAGGCCGCCGTCGTCCGCACGATCGCGGATCTCGATATCGTCCCGAAATGGCTGGCGGGCCACCGGAACACACCGCTGCTGCTGGACGCGAAGATCACCAGCGACGGCGGTTCCTGGTGGCTGCAGGAGGCCTTCGCCCGGCATTGATCGGCCGGGTCACGACCGCCTGGTGAGGCTGCCGCTGCCGAGGAAGTACGTATTGCCCTGCGCGTCGGTGGTGTTCAGGACGGTGATCACGTGCGTGCCGTCGCCCGCCATCGCCCAGAACGACATGGTGACGGTGCCGTCCGGCCCCTGGCAGGTCTGGCCGGCCGGAGCGAGCTCGGCGGTATTGCCGTGCGCGTCCAGCGTCCACGCGCAGCCGTCATCGGTGCGGGCGACGAGACCGCCGCCGGTGGAATCGATGCGCACCACACCGGTTTTCGCCTGGTATCCGGGTGAGGTGAGGTTGTTCAGATAGGCGAGATCGGTCGGATCGTAGGCCCACGTCCCGGTCAGTGAGCGCACCGCCTCGCCCGGATCTGCGGCATCCGCGCGCGTGCGCTTGCCATTGGCGAGCTCGAAATCGAAAGTGCCGTACGGCAGATAGCTGTTGGCTCGGATCACTTCTTGCTCGTGTCCGTCGTGCAGGGTCACATGCCAGTAGGTGATGTTGTAGCCGGACGCGATGACATTGTTGAAGCAGTACTGGTCGGTGCTGGTCAGGTCCAGCGCGTCACCGTTCACCCGGAAATGCCAGGTGCAGCCCTGATCGGTGTGCCCGGTGATCTCCCCGTCCGCTCCCCTGGCGAACTCCACCGTCCCGACCTGCGGGAACGTCAACGGATTGATCCCGAACTGCCCGATGGCGGCGATATCGGTCCCGTCGGCGCGGTCGGGTTGATCGTAATTCCACACGCCCAGATACGGATTCGCGCCGTCGCCCGGATCCGCCGAGCTCACCGGAGCACCCCAGGCCAGCACCAGCCCGAACAACGCGACGGCGGCGATTCGTCCACTGTGTCCGCGAATTCTGTTGTGAGTCATGCATTCAAGACGAGACGCCGCTCCGGAAAGTTACGCGTCCACGGTCGCCTCGATACTGAGAATCCGATCCTCGACCACCGTCAGCACCAGCACCCCGAACAGCTCCCGCGCCCGATACGCGAGGATGGCGGGCCGCCCGAACGCCGAATGCGTGACCAGGGTGACCCCGGGCCCGAAGAACGCGATCATATTGGCCGCCACCGTCTCCGGCCCCCGGCTGGTCGGCGCGACGATGGGCGAGCCGGGCCGGAAGTGCGCGATGCCCCACACCTGCGGGTCCAGCACCGCCAGCAGCTCGCCCAGATCCGCACCGCCGCAGGCGGCGATGAACCGCTCGGTCACGGCCCGATGTTCGGCCGCCGCCACCGGACCGCCGGGCCGCCGCGCCTCGGCCACCTTGAGACGCGCCCGCCGCGCCAGCTGCCGACACGTGCCCACGGGCCGCCCCACGGTTTCGGCCACCGCATCGAACGGCAGCCCGAACACGTCGTGCAGGATCAGCACCACCCGTTCGGCGGGTCCGAGCCGCTGCAGCATCCGATAGAGCGCCAGCTGCACCTCTTCGTCGAGGGTGATCCGGTCCACCGGGTCGACGGGTACGGCCTGCGCGACCGGCACCGCGCCCTCCAGCTGTCCCGGATCACCGGCTTGCTCGCGACGCGCTCGCGCACTGCGCAATTCGTCCAGGCACAGGCGGCTGGTCACCACGGTCAGCCAGGCCCGTTCGTCGTTCACCTCGCCGGGCCGCATCCGGGCCAGCCGCGTGAAGGTCTCCTGCGCGGCGTCCTCGGCCTCCCCGATATCGCCCAGCAGCCGGAAGGCCAGATCCACCACGTAGGCGCGATGCCGCCGCCAGGCTCCGGCGACGGGGTCCGGGCGATCTTCGGTGCTCATGACAGATATGACGGGACGGGCGCGCGGAAAGTTACCGGCCCCGGAAACGCCTGTGGCGGTGACCCGTAGGTCACCGCCACTCCGAAGGCCGCCGCTCAGTTGGTGATCCGCCCGCCCGCGACGTCGATGGTGATGCCGGTCAGGTACGACGACGCGTCCGAGGCGAGGAACAGCGCGGCCTCCGCGACGTCGGCGGGCAGCCCCAGCCGCCGCAGCGGATGCGAGGCCGCCACCTGCTGCTGCACCGCCTCGGGCATGTTCGCGGCCACCTTCTCGGTCCGGATCGACGACGGCGCAAGGGCATTCACGCGGACACCCTGCGGGCCGAGCTCGGTCGCCAGGTGGCGGGTCATCATGACGATCCCGGCATTGGCCACCCCGTAGGCGAGATTGGCCAGGCTGGGCTGGCGGCCCGCCGAGGACGCCATGGTGATGATGCTGCCCGCGCCCTGCGCCAGCATCATGGGCAGGAAGGTCTGCACGGTCAGGAACGCCGAGGTCAGATCGGAGTCCAGCACCCGCCGCCACATCTCCTCGGACAGCTCCGGACTCGGTGTCGGATAACCCATTCCGCCCGCGAAGGCACAGAGGATGTCGACCCGGCCGAGTTCCCACTCGACCTGTTGGCGCACCTCGGCGAGCGCGGCGGCGGAGGTGACGTCGGCGACCGCGGCGAGGGCGCTGCCACCGGCGGCGGTGATCTCCCCGACGACCCGGTCCAGCGCCTGCTGGTCGCGCCCGACCACGCAGACCTTGGTCTGCTGGGCGGCGAGCAGGCGGGCGGTCTCCGCGCCGATGCCGCGCGAGCCCCCGGTGAGGACGGCGGTCTTCCCGGCGAGGTCGGAGTAGTTGCTGAGCATGGGAGTGAACCTTTCGATCAGTATTGGGTTTTCGACGACAAGTCAGCGACGGTTCAGGACGACGGCCACGGCGACCAGCCACAGCAGCCCGCCGAAACGAACCACCGGGAGCAGGAATCCGAATCCGGAGATCACCAGTGCCAGCGTGGACAGCGCGGCCACGGCGGCGATCGCGAGACCGCTCCAGATCAGCCAGGTCGGCAGATTCCGTTCCAGCAGAGCCGGAAGCGCGATGCCGAGGGCCAGCAGGCCGAAGCCCGCTGCGAAGGCGGGGCCGCCGGACATGTAGCCGAGATCGGCGACCGTCCGCGCCAAGGCCGGGCCGGCGGAATCGGTGAGCCGTGCGCCGGTCCAGTCGAACAGGGCGCTGAGGGTGAGCCCGCCCGCGGCGAGCGCCGCGCCGATGGTGACGATGGTCGGCCCGCGCATGATCCGCTGAATCAGACCGCCCGCAATGGCAAGTGGCGCGGCCGCCAGCAGCATCAGCAGCGCCCCGGCATCGATGAGACCGACGTGGGAAGTGGTGTAGGCGAGCACCTCCGCGCCGCTGGCATCTGGGTGCGGAGTGCGCGCACTGGTAGCGACGTAGGCGATGGTCAGCGCCGCGAAGGCGATGACGGGGGCGAGAACGGCGGGGCTGGTGCGAGCAGTGGTGGTGCTCATCGCGGTGATCCTCAATCTCGGGGTTGAACCGTGCTTACTGAATAATGATTACAATCTGTAACGATTGTCAAGCGTCTATTATTTTCCCGCTGCTACTATTGCCGCATGGATGCGAAAGAAGACTTCGCGCCGCAGCGCGCCCTGACCGCCGTCGGATTCCTGTTGGCCCAGGTCGGGGCCTATGCCGCCAACCGATTCGCGGAGCGCACGGCCGCTATCGACCTGACGCCCGCCCAGGCCGGACTGCTCCGCCTGCTCATCGCTCAGCCCGGTCGCAGCCAGCGTGAGCTCGCCGACGAACTGGGCATGCCGCCCAGCCGGTTCGTGCAGTTCGCCGACAAGCTCGAGGAACGCGAGCTCATCGAGCGCAAACGCAATCCCGACGACCGGCGACAGCACGCGCTCTACCTGACCGCGCGGGGACGGGCCAAACTCGGTGAATTGGCCGCGGTCGCACGGGAATCCGAGCAGCATCTGTGCCGGTCGCTGACGCCGGAAGAGCACGCTCAGCTCTCCGAGATGCTGGTCCGCATCGCCGCCGACGCGGGGCTGACCCCGGGCGTCCACCCGGGCTACAAATGGAACGAGTCGCTATAAGACCGGATGATTCACGGCATCGTCACCTCGCCGGTGAGGGCCTCGCCGCCGTGCAGGCGGCCTTCGATCACCTCGCGCAGCAGGTGCCGGAAGCTCGGGCACTCCGCGTGGCTCGGGGCCGGGCACGCGGCGGCATGCCGCAGACCGTCCCGCACGGCGGTCAATTGCGCGATGGTGCGGTCCAATTCGTCGGCCTTGCCGAGCAGCAGGGCGCGGTCCACTTTCAGCTCGCCCTGGGGACCGAAGACGAGAACGATCTCCTCGAGCGAGAACCCGGCGACGCGGCCGACCGAGATCAAGGCCAGCTGTTCCAGGACCGATTCGTCGTATTGGCGACGCAGACCGCGCCGACCGGTCGGGCTGATCAGGCCGCGCTCCTCGTAATAGCGCAGCGTCGAGGCCGGAACACCCGATCGACGCACGACTTCCCCGATATCCAGGCTGCTCACGGGATCACCTCGGACCTTGACTTCAAGCCGACTTGAATTGGGACAGTGTAATTCTCCGCCCGTTCACCGACGAAGGACCAGCGCCCATGACGACACCCCTCGACAAGGACCAATCCGCCCGCTGGAACGTCTCCGGCAATGCCTGGGTCGACGCCCAGGACCTCCTCTCGCGGATCATGCGACCGTTCCAGGACCTCCTCGTGCGGGTCGCGCGCGACGCCGACGCCCGCCGGGTACTGGATGTCGGATGCGGTACCGGCGACACCACCTTCGCCGTCGCGTGCGAACTGGGCGCGCACTGCACCGGCGTCGATATCTCCGAGCCGATGCTCGCCGCCGCCCGCGCGCACGCCGAACGAGAAGCCCTGCCAGTCGAATTCATCCACGCCGACGCTCAGACCCACCCCTTCGAACCCGCCGCTCACGACCTGGTCATGTCCCGGTTCGGCGTGATGTTCTTCGCCGACCCGGTCGCCGCCTTCACCAACCTGCGCGCCACCACCCGCCCCGGCGGCGCCCTCGGCTGCCTGGTCTGGCGCGACCTCGCGGAGAACCCCTTCATGACCGCCGCCGAGCGCGCCGCCGCACCGCTGCTGCCCGACCTGGCGCCCCGAATCCCCGGCGCACCTGGCCAATTCGCCCTGGCCGATCGTGACCGAACCGCCGAGATCCTGACAGCGAGCGGCTGGACCGAGATCGACATCCACCCGATCGACGCCGAGTGCACGATGCCCGAATCGGCCCTCCTCGGCTACATCTCACGCATGGGCCCGGTCGGCCTGGCTCTCCTCGAGGCGGACGAACCCCTCCGGAACAAGGTCATCGAAACGATCCGCCCCGCCTTCGACCCGTTCGTCCACGGCGACGAGGTCCGATTCACCGGCGCGTGCTGGATGCTCCACGCCCGCAACCCGGAAACAGACTGACCCCGCGTGGCACACGACGCATCGCAGCGCGGGAGGATGGCGGCCAGCGAAAGCCATTGGGCGACATGAATATTGCCGGATCGCGGGCCGAGCTCGGCGGGATCGGTCTCGGTGCCGACGGTGACGACCACGTCGAGGTCGCGATCGGCGAGGCCCGCCAGCAGCGGAGCGAAGGCCACGGGCTGGTTGAAGATCGGCACGGTGCCCAGGGACAGGTAGACCGTCGGGCGACCGCCGAGCTTATCGGCCCACTCCGGCATTTCGTCGGCGATGGTGCCCGGTACCGCGGGCCGAATGGGCCGCGCGAGGGCGGTGGCGGGCCCGAGATCAGGTTGCAGGCCGCGCGGCACCGGGTCGAGATAGCCGTGCCGGTAGAGACCGGCATACTCGTCCGGCGCGCTGCTCACCGAATCCCAGAGCGGTGCAACCCATTCCGCCATGGCCGCGATGAGCTCCGGTTCGAGCAGCAGACCCGTGCCGTAGGTGATGGCCGGCACCCCTCGTAGCGCGGCCAGCAGCGGCGCGGCCAGATCCACCGGCGCGTGCAGGATCGGGTCGGGTTCGAATTCCTCGGCGAGCAGGCCTTCGACACCAAGGTCGGAGTCTTCCTCGCCGCGGCCGAACAGGGCCGCTACGACGGCCCAAGCCACATCACCCCCGAGCTCGCGGCCAAGGGCGCTCTCGAGCCCGGCCTCACCCCCGCCCGTGCGGCCGACATCGTGTGCGCCCTGACCACCTACGACGTGTACCGCTCCCTGATCGCCGACCACGGCTGGACCGGCCCCAAGCCGAGCGGTTCGTCGCCGAAACCCTCATCGCCGCGCTGCTTTCGGACTCCACGCCCCGCCGCGGCCGGCCGGGTGGGTCAGGCGACGCGGTCCAGCGGCGGGCGGGTGCCGAGGGCGGCGAAGGCGCGGCGGGTTTCGCGGTGGACGGTGCGGACCGGAATATCGAGTGCGACGGCGGTTTCCAGCGGTGACAGGCCGACCGGCACCCGCAGGGTGAGGACTTCGCGCTGCCGGTCGGTCAACGGGCCGAGGAATTGCGGTTCGGGCAGCTCGTAGCGGCACAGCCGGACGGCGCGCAGCGCGCTGGAGTAGGCGAACTCGAGGAAGTCGCGACCGGCGGAGCGGGCCGCGGGCCAGCCGGTGGTGATGGTGGTGCTCAGCTGAGCGGCCAGCTGATCCGAGGCCGGATCCGGGCCCAGGGTGGCGCGGCAGTACGAGGTGACGAATCGGTGGGTGTAGTCCAGGACCGCGGCGAGGGCGGTGCGCCGACCGGCCGCCGCGGCGGTGAGAATGTCCAGTCCGGGGATCGCCGGCGGTCGCGTGGCGACCGACGCGGGCTCGGCGCAGGTGCGGGGCAGGGTCGGGGAATCGACGGGCATGGGAGGTCCTCTGGTCGACCGGGCAGCCGCCCGGTTATCGGATCTCCCCCTCTGTCACGGAACCTGAGAGCTTCGCCGCACGCGCGCGGCTTGCACCGTAGGTGAGGCGCGGGATGCGCCTGCTTTCCAGAGTTGCCTGGTCGAAACGGTACTTGTACCTGAGAGATTCCGGGGAGGTTGCTCCTTCGGTACCCCGGCGACCGGGGTTCTCCCGCCACGACTCATAGCGGCCTGTTTATTTGTTCGCTCCCGCGACAATAGACGACCACCCCGCCCGCCGACATCGATCAGCAACCGATCGGCTTACGAATTGTGGGCGATCTCACCGCGGATCACCGAGCGGACGCCGTGCTGAGCAACCACTGCGCGCGCGGCGTGCGCCGGCGTTCCCGGCGGCTGCCGACCCGGGCGCGCATGGTGTAGGTGTGCGCGGTGTCCTGCGCGGTCAGTTGATGCCACCCGCTGCCGCCGGTGATGTCGAACGCGCCGATGTACCCGCCCGGCAACAGCTGGAACGGCGCGGTGATGTGCTTGCCGTAGTCGAACTGGGTGCTGCCCGCGGTCCGGAAGTTCTCGAACCAGGCCGGAAACACGAAGTCCGACACCGCGACTCCGTCGATCTGATACCCGTACTGATCGGCCTCGCAGGGGTCGGCGACCTCGTAGGCGTAGAGGGTGCCGGTGGTCGAGGTCGTGAACACGTAGGCGGCCAGGTTGATGTCGGGATCGCCGAGCATCTCCAGCAGCTCGTGGCTGGCGGTCACGGTCCACTGCAGTCCGGCATTGGCGTCGCTGCGCGCGAACACCTTTCCCATCGGCAGGCCCTCGCTGGTGAGATCGTGATAGCCCAGCGCCCCGGCCTGGTCCGAATCGTCGGCGACGACCAGCCACCACGAGCCCGGCGCGGGCTGCTGCCCCGTGCCCACGAAGCTCAGATCAGCGTCGCTGCCCCAGATCGGGGCCCAATCCCGGTGCACCTGCGTCTGCAGCACCGGGACCACCGCGGAAACCTGCGCGTCGGTCAGTACGGTACTGCGGTTCAACACGGCAATATGTATGGCAGACATGGCGATTCCCTCATCGTGGTCGGCGTCATTCGATCTTGCTGACTGTCATCATCTCGCGAAACACCCAGGGAGGCAGGCAGAAGTGGGCATTATCGATCTCTCGGTACCGATTCGGTCCGGAATGCCGGTGTATCCCGGCGATCCGGAGGTCACCGTGCGGCCCGCGCTGACGGCGGCCGTCGACGGCGTCAATGTGCTGCACCTGGACATGGGTTCACAGACGGGCACCCACGTGGACGCGCCGCGGCACATCGACGACTCGCTGCCCGCGCTGGACGAATTGCCGCTGGAACGGTTCACCGGCCCGGGCGTCGTCATCGATGCCCGCGAAGTGGGAGCGGGCGGCGCCATCGGACGCGAATTCTTCGAGGGCCGGGTCGCCGCGGGGCAGATCGTGCTGATCGCCACCGGATGGTCCGCGCACTGGGGCACGCACGCGTATCTGAACCATCCGCATCTCACGGTGGCGGCGGCCGAATATCTGGTTGCCGCGGGTGTGCGGACCATCGGCATCGACGCGCTGTCGGTCGATCCGACCCCGGCGGTGGAGATTCCGGTGCATCGAATCATGTGCGGCGCGCATGCCGTCATCGCCGAGAATCTGACCGGGCTGGACCTGGCCCTGACCGCACAATCAGCTGGTCAGCGCATGGAAGTGTCCCTGTTCCCGCTCAACGTGCCTGGGGCGGACGGAGCTCCCGTGCGGGCCGTCGCCTGCACGGGACTGTGAGAGAAACATCAGTGTGTCGCATTTTGCGTCGCAGGTCACGCGATCTTCGTAGACTGCTCACGACATTGGGGGTGTCGGGACCCCCGGCCCACGCTCGATACGAAGGACTCCGCACGTGAATCGTTGTGCCGTAACCACTTTGCTAGCCGTTGCGGCTATCGCGACCGCCGCGCCCATCGCCTCCGCGGAGATCGTCCTCACCGACGCCTCCCAGTCCACCGCCGCGACGACCACCACCACGCCGGGCACCACCACGACGCCGGGCACCACGACGCCGAGCCCCTCCTCCACGACGCCCGCGCCGACCTCCACCGACCCGGCCGCCAACGATCCGATGGAGGCCTCGGTCACCAGCGGCTCCTCCAACTTCACCCTCGGCGGCGCATTCGGTTCCGCCACCACGGGTTCCGCGGGCAAGGGCGGCCCCTGCACCGTGCTCGGCACCGCCTCCGCGCTCGGCGGCTTCGCGGCGCTGGGCTGCGGCGGCCTCAATGGCGGCGGCACCGGAACCGGCACCGGGCCGGGCACCATCGGCTAGATCCGAATCCACATCGAGCACGGGCGAGGGGCACCGGCGATCACGCCGGCGCCCCTCGCCCGTGTCGTCGATCGGACTTCGTCAGCCGCGGTCGGCGTTCCCGGCCTTCCACTGCTCCCACGGAATGTTCCAGTCGCCCAACCCGTCCACACCCGAGAGGGTGCCGCCGACGGTGTTCTTCACGATGGTGATGTCCCCGCGCTTGACGTTGTCGTACACCCACTTGGCATCGGCCGGACTCAGATTGAGGCAGCCGTGGCTGGTGTTGACGTAGCCCTGCTGACCCACCGACCACGGGGCCGAGTGGAAGAAGATGCCCGAGTACGAGATTCGCGTCGCCCAGTCGATGGGTGTCTTGTAGCCGCCCGGCGCGGTCACCGGGACGCCGTAGGTGGACGAGTCCATGATGATGCGGTCGAACTTGTCGCCCACGATGTAGACGCCGTTGTCGGTGGGCGTGGAGTCCTTGCCCATCGAGGTCGGCATGGTCTTGATCACCTCGCCGTTGCGCTCGACCGTCACCATCTTGGTGTTGTCGTCGGCGGTGAAGACGGTGGCGTCGCCGATGGTGAAGCTGGAGTGGATGTCACTGTCGCCGACCAGGCGGTCGCCGAGATCGCGGCCGTAGGTGTCGACCGAGATATCGACCTTGGTGCCCGGGGCCCAGAAGTTCTGTGGCCGCCAACGCACCTCGCGATTGTTGACCCAGTAGAACGCGCCCTCGACCGCGGGCGTGGTCGTGATCTTGATCGCGTCCTGGGCGGCCTTGCGGTCCGGAATGTTCTCGTCGAACTGCACCGCCACCGGCTGACCGATGCCGACCACGTCGTTCTCGGCCGGCAGCAGATACGGGTGGGTCTTGTTGCGCGGCACGATGGTGGTGAAGCTCACGGTCGAATTGGCCGCGCCCGCGAGCCCGATGGCATCGGCGCTCAGCTTGTAGGTGCGCCCGAACCCCAACTGCTCGGTCAACTTCCACGAGGTGCCGTCCGCCGCGAGCTCCCCCGCCACCGGCTTGCCGTCCGGACCGGTGAGCACCACATTCGTGAACTTGCCGTCCTGGACCTTCAAATCCAGCGCACCGGGCGAAACCCCCTGATCGCCGTCCTTGACCGGCGAGATCACCTTCGGTTTCATGAGCTCACCGATCGGGTTGGGATCGATTGCCGCCGTCGAGGATTGGTGCTTCCCGTCCGACGAGCACCCGGCCAGCGCGACCGCCAGCACGGCCACCACCGCCCCGACGCCCAGTAACTTCCCCGACCGACGCCGTCCCCTCGCAACACTCATCGCAACCCCACTTCACGTCTCGGTGCAGACCCTCCACGCCCCATAGGGCTCGCACGAAACATCAGTGATCAACCCGCTCGCGTTAACAACTCTCGACTCCCGGGGAAACCACCAGCTCAGAGGGGCGATTTCACTTTCCGCCATCAACCCTGTTAATGTTCTTTCCGCACCGCAGAGCGGCCGAAGCGAAAGCCCAAGCCCCCGGCGGAGTAACTCGCGCCATTAGCTCAATTGGCAGAGCAGCTGACTCTTAATCAGCGGGTTCGGGGTTCGAGTCCCTGATGGCGCACAACACGAAAGCCCTGACAGTCCAACTGTCAGGGCTTTTTTCGTTCCCGGGCGGATATGCTCGCCCTACGCCCGAGACGGGGGACGACATGACGAATCAACCAGGGTGGCCGAATCAGGAACCGTATCCGGGACCGCCCGGTTACCCGGTGTATCCGAATCCGAACGAGTATCAGCCGTTCGGGGCGGGAGGGCCGACGCCCGGCAAGGGGACGCCACCGCAGACGGTGACCTACGCCTTCTATCTCATGCTGGCGGGCGCCGCGCTCAGCATCATCGGAATGCTGGTCGGGTTCACGCAGATCAATGAGACGCGGCAGAGGGCCGCCGAGGCCAGTCACGGGAATCTCAGCGACCACGACATCGACACCCTCGTCAATGTCGGGCTCGGGGTCGGGGTGGTGGTTTCACTGATCTCCGCCGGCTTGTGGATCTGGATGGCCTTCGCCAGTCGCGCCGGCAAGAACTGGGCCCGCGTGACCGGAACTGTCTTCTTCGGCCTGTACACCCTCAGCATGCTGGCGGAAGCGTTCACGGCCAACGCCACCGCCGTCACGATCGCGTTCTCCGTCCTGACCTGGCTGGTCGGCCTCGCCACCGTGATTCTGCTGTGGATCAAGCAATCCGGCGGCTACTTCCGCCCCGCACCGGTCTACACCCCGTATCCGCCGATCTACCCCGGCGGTCCCGGCAACTTCTGACGCGAGGCCGTCAGTCGCTCGGCGGCGTAGCGGGCGATGGTGCAGGCCTGGCGCGCTCGGGCTTCCGGGTGGGCCGTGTGCTGGTCCAGCGCGAGATGGATGCGCTCGAAGGCCGCCACCGCGTCGACAACATCGCGGCGCAGATTCGCGATGTAATCGATGAGGTCCGCTACTTCGTGCGTCGTGAAGGTCAGGGTCGGATGATCTTCGCCGGTCACGATCGCCTCGGCGGCGGACTCGGCCCAGCGGGAGTGCAGTACGTCGAGAATGTCGGTCACACGTATCGCCTTCCACACAGACGCGCCGTCGGAGAAAGATTTAAACGAATACGTACGAGTAACCCCCTATCGGGGTGGTAGGCGTACGTGGCAACGGTGCAGACTACCCGGGACCGGCAGTCGCAACGTCGCCCGACCGGGCCAATGCAACGCAATGGAGGGAGCAGGCGGTGTTCAGCCGTATTGCCATCGTTAACCGCGGTGAGGCCGCGGTCCGTCTTATTCATGCCGTCCGAGATCTCGCCGCGGAGACTGGACTTCAGATCCAGACGATCGCGCTGCACACCGATGTCGATCGGAACGCGACCTTCGTGCGCGAAGCCGACATCGCCTACGACCTCGGACCGGCATCGGCGCGGCCGTACCTCGATCTGAAGGTGCTCGAGGCCGCGCTCAAGGCGACCAAGGCCGATTCGGCCTGGGTCGGCTGGGGTTTCGTCGCCGAGGATCCGGCCTTCGCGGAGTTGTGCGAGCAGATCGGGGTGACCTTCATCGGTCCGAACCCCGAGGCCATGCGCAAACTGGGTGACAAGATCGGCGCGAAGCTGATCGCCGAAGAGGTCGGCGTGCCCGTCGCGCCGTGGAGCCGCGGCGGGGTCGACACCGTCGAGGACGCGGTGGCGGCCGCCGAGCAGATCGGCTACCCGCTCATGCTGAAGGCGACCGCCGGTGGCGGCGGACGCGGTATCCGCATGATCACCAACGAGGCCGAGCTGGTCGACGCCTACGAGCGCACCCGGCAGGAGGCCGCCCGCGCCTTCGGCAGCGGCGTCGTGTTCCTGGAGCGCCTGGTCACCGGCGCCCGCCACGTCGAGGTCCAGGTGATCGCCGACGGCCAGGGCACCGCGTGGGCGCTGGGCGTGCGCGACTGCTCGGTGCAGCGGCGCAATCAGAAGGTCATCGAGGAATCCGCCTCGCCGGTGCTGCGTCCCGAGCAGGTCGCCGATCTCAAGGCGTCGGCCGAGCGGCTGGCCGTCGCGGTCGGCTACTGCGGCGCGGCGACCGTCGAGTTCCTCTACCACCCCGGTGACGAGCTGTTTGCCTTCCTCGAGGTCAACACCCGACTGCAGGTCGAGCACCCGATCACCGAGGCCACCACCGGTTTCGACCTGGTGCGCGCGCAGCTGATGGTCGCCTCCGGCCACAAGCTCGAGGGCGAGCCGCCGCTGGAGCGCGGCCACGCCATCGAGGCCCGCCTCAATGCCGAGGATCCCGACCGCGACTTCGCGCCCGCCCCGGGCCGCATCGCCCGGCTGGATCTGCCCGCGGGCCCGGGCATCCGCGTCGACACCGGCGTCAGCGAGGGCGACACCATCCCCGCCGATTTCGACTCCATGATCGCGAAGATCATTGCCTACGGCCGCAATCGCGACGAGGCGCTGGGCCGGTTGCGCCGCGCCATGGCCCAGACCCGGGTGGTCATCGAGGGCGGCTCGACCAACAAGAGCTTCGTGCTCGACCTGCTCGATCAGCCCGAGGTCATCGACGGCAGCGCCGACACCGGCTGGATCGACCGCGTCCGCGCGCAGGGCCGGCTGGTCTCGCATCGCCACTCGGCGATCGCGGTGGCCGTGGCCGCCATCGACGCCTACGAAGAAGAGGAGCAGGTCGAGCGCGAGCGGCTGCTGTCCACCGCGGCCGGTGGCCGTCCGCAGGTGCAGCACCAGAGCGGTCGCCCGCACGATCTGAAGCTGCGCGGCGTGAGCTACCGGGTGCGGGTCGCCCGCATCGGAGCGCACCGGTTCCGGATCGGCATCGAGGCCGGTGGCGAAATGCGTGCCGCCGACGTGGATCTCGAGCGTTTCGACCGCCACACCGGGCAGATCGTGGTGAACGGCAGCCGCTTCCGCGTGGTCGCCGGCACCCATGGACCCGTGCACCTGGTCGATGTCGAGGGCGTGACGCACCGCATCAGCCGTGACGAGGGCGGCGTGGTCCGCTCCCCCGCGCCCGCGCTGGTGGTCGCCACCCCGCTCGAGGTCGGCGCCGAGGTCGAGGCGGGCGCTCCGGTGCTCGTGCTCGAGTCCATGAAGATGGAAACGGTGCTGCGCGCGCCGTTCCGGGCCCGGTTGAAGGAGTGCGCGGTCTCGGTCGGCTCCCAGGTGGAGACCGGCGCGCCGCTGCTGCGGCTGGAGCCGCTGGCCGACGACGACGAAGAGGCCGGCGATGCCGCCGCCACCGGCTCGGTCGAACTGGACCTGCCGGGCGTCCCGGCGCCGGCTCGCCCGGCCGAGGCGCTGGCCCGGAGTCTGCAGGACCTGAGCAGCCTGCTGCTCGGCTTCGATGTGGACCCGCACGACGAGCAGCGCGTGCTCGAGGACTACCTGGCCGTGCGCCGGGCGGCCGTGGCCGACAACCGTCGCCCGCTCGCCGAAGAGATCGAACTCATTCAGGTGTTCGCGGATCTCAAGGAGCTCAGCCACAACCGATCGTGGGACGACGACGGGCACGGCCACGTGCACAGCGCCCGCGAGTTCTTCCACGGCTACCTGCAGAGCCTCGATGTCGAGCGGGCCGGACTGCCCGAGTCCTACCGGGCCAAGCTGGCCAAGGCGCTCGCGCATTACGGCGTCACCGAACTGGACCGCTCCCCCGACCTCGAGTCGGCGGTCTTCCGGATCTTCCTGGCCCAGCAGCGGCCCGCCGACACCGCCAATGTGATCACCGCGCTGCTGCGCGAGTGGCTGCTCGAGCCGGGACCCGAACGCGTCCTGCAGGAGCCGGCCGGTCTGGCGCTGGAGCGCCTGGTGACCGCGACCCAGGTGCGTTTCCCGGGTCTGGCCGACCTGGCCCGTGGTGTGGCCTACGCCTGGTACGGGCATCCGCTGCTGGTCCGCAACCGCGCCCGCGTGTACACCAATGTGCGCAAGCACCTGAGTTTCCTGGACGCGCAACCGGATTCGGCCGAGCGCGGCGAGCGGATCGCGGACATGGTGCGGGCCACCGAACCGCTGGTGCGGCTGCTCGGACAGCGGCTGGTGCGCGGCTTCGCGGACAACACCGTCATGCTCGAGGTGCTGACCCGCCGCTACTACGGCAACAAGGACCTCACCAACGTCCGGACCGAGCAGGCCGACGGCCACTCCTTCGTCGTTGCCGAGCGTCGCGGTGTGAACCTGGTATCGGCCGCGGTGAGCTTCGACGAACTCGACACCGTCGTGCGCGGTCTGGCGCAGGTCGCCAAGGGCGCGGCGTCGGTCGAGGCCGACATCTACCTCAGCTGGGAGAAGCAGCCCGAGGACTTCGAGGCGATGGCGGCGGCGCTGCAGGAAAAGCTTGCCGCGCACCCGCTTCCGGATCAGGTGCACCGGATCACGTGCACGGTGGCGGGCAGCGGCGGTGCGGTCATGCACCACCACTTCACCTTCCGTCCCGCGACCACCGGCATGACCGAGGAACGGCTCATCCGCGGTCTGCACCCCTACATCGCCCAGCGCATGCAGATGCGCCGACTGCGCAAGTTCGACCTCACCCGCCTGCCGTCCTCGGACGACGAAGAGGTGTACCTGTTCCGCGCGGTCGCCAAGGAGAACCCGAACGACGACCGGCTCATCGCCTTCGCCCAGGTGCGCGACCTGGCCGCGCTGCGTGAGCAGGACGGGCGACTGCTGGTGCTGCCCACCGCGGAGAGCACCATCGCCACCTGCCTGGACTCGCTGCGGCGGGCGCAGGCCCAGCGGCCGTCGAACAAGCGGTTCAACACCAACCGGATCGTCATGTACATCTGGCCGGTGGTCGATGTCACCCGGTCCGAGTTGGAGACGGTGATCGGCGGGCACGTGCTGCCCATGACCCAGGGCGCGGGACTCGAGGAGATCCTGCTCATCGCGCGGCAGCGCGACCCGGAGACCGGAGAGCTGACCAAGATCGCGGTGCGGATCTCGTTCGACACCACCGGTTCGGTCATCGTGAGCGTCGACGAGCGCACCGACGACCCGGTCGAGCCGCTCGACGAGTACCGGCAGAAGGTGCTGCGCGCCGCCAGCCGCAATACCGTCTACCCGTACGAATTGACCGGGCTGCTCGGCGATTTCACCGAGTACGACCTGGACGAGAACCACGTGCTGGTGCCGGTCGAGCGGCCCAAGGGCCACAACAAGGCCGCGCTGGTGGCCGGTGTGGTCACCACCGCGACCGCGCAGCATCCGGCCGGTATCAAGCGCGTCGCGCTGCTCGGCGATCCGACGAAATCCCTTGGCGCGCTGTCGGAGCCGGAGTGCCGCCGGGTGATCGCGGCGCTGGATCTGGCCGAGCAGCTGCAGGTGCCGCTGGAGTGGTACGCGCTGTCCTCGGGCGCGCGCATCTCCATGCAGTCGGGCACCGAGAACATGGACTGGGTGGCGGCCGCGCTCAAGCGGATCGTCGAGTTCACCCAGGACGGCGGCGAGATCAATATCGTCGTCAACGGCATCAATGTCGGTGCGCAGCCGTACTGGAACGCCGAGGCGACCATGCTCATGCACACCAAGGGCGTGCTGATCATGACCCCGGAATCGGCCATGGTGCTCACCGGCAAGCAGGCGCTGGACTTCTCCGGCGCGGTCTCGGCCGAGGACAACTTCGGCATCGGCGGCTACGACCGCGTCATGGGCCCCAACGGCCAGGCGCAGTACTGGGCCCCGAATCTGCTTGCCGCGCGGGACATCCTGATGGCGCACTACGACTACACCTATGTGGCGCCGGGTGAGTCCGGGCCGCGCCGGGTGCCGTCCAACGACCCGCTGGACCGCGACGTCTCCTCGTTCCCGCACGTGATCGAGGGCAGCGATTTCACCACCGTCGGTGAGATCTTCTCCGCCGCCCACAACCCGGATCGCAAGAAGCCCTTCGACATTCGCACCGTGATGCGCGCGCTGGCCGACCAGGACCACGAGGTGCTGGAACGCTGGGCGGGCATGGCCGACGCCGAGACCTCCGTCGTCTTCGACGCGCGGCTCGGCGGAATCCCGGTGTGCCTGTTGGGCATCGAGTCGCGCAGCGTGCCGCGGCGCGGTTTCCCGGCCACCGACGGCCCGGACACCTACACCGCCGGTACGTTGTTCCCGCAGTCGTCGAAGAAGGCGGCCCGCGCGATCAACGCGGCCAGCGGCAACCGCCCGCTGGTGGTGCTGGCCAACCTGTCCGGCTTCGACGGCTCCCCGGAGTCGATGCGCAAGGTGCAGCTGGAGTACGGCGCCGAAATCGGCCGTGCCATCGTCAATTTCGAGGGCCCGATCGTCTTCTGCGTCATCTCCCGCTACCACGGTGGCGCGTTCGTGGTCTTCTCCAAGGCCCTGAACCCGAACATGACGGTGCTCGCGCTGGAAGGCTCCTTCGCCTCGGTCCTCGGTGGCGCCCCCGCCGCCGCGGTCGTGTTCTCCGGAGAGGTCAACGCCCGCACCGCCGCCGACCCGCGGGTCAAGGACTTCGAGGCCCGCGCGGCCACCGCCTCGGGCACCGACCGCGCGACCCTCACCGCCGAACGCGACGAACTGCGTTCCTCGGTCCGGGCCGAGAAACTCGGTGAGGTAGCCGCCGAGTTCGACCGCGTCCACAACATCCAGCGCGCGGTCCAGGTCGGTTCGGTCGACGCCATCATCAGCGCCGCCGAACTCCGCCCCCGCATCATCGAGGCCATCGAAACCGGCCTCCAGCCCTGACCCCGGCCCCGGCCGACAGCCGACGCCCCGACAGCCCCGCTGTCGGGGCGTCCCCGTTTCCAGCCGATTCGGATTCCGACCCCCACCCCTGCTACTCTGCTCTCCGCACCGCATTCCGGTACGCGCCATTAGCTCAATTGGCAGAGCAGCTGACTCTTAATCAGCGGGTTCGGGGTTCGAGTCCCTGATGGCGCACCACAGAATGGCCTTCGACCTGTTCCGGGTCGAAGGCCATTTTCGTTGGCCATGTTCTTTCGGCCGAGCGCTCAGCCGAACAGGCCGTCGATCGCGGTCTGGATCGCGGTGACGGTGCGGGCCAGCGTGCCGGCCGCGCCGACGGACTTGGCCACGGTGTGCATGAGCGCGGAGAGCATGGTGCGGTTCGGCCGTTCGCGGGTCACCTCGGCCGCGGCATGCTCAACGGTGTCGGCCAGTTCGACGGTGTTCGGGAGCGGTGTCGCGGTGTTGCGGATCTGGTCGGCGAGGTCGATCAGGGCGCGGTGGATCGCCGCCGGTTCGGATGCGACGGTCACCGCCGCGCCGTGGTCGGCGTGGACAATCTGGGCATCCCGGCCCGCCAGCGCCGAACCGGTCATGGTGACGTCGCCGCCGATGTGTACCGCGGAGGACTCGTCTCGCTGCATGAATCATTCCTCTCGCTGAATTGCCTTTTGCTACAGGGGAGTTCGTCGCTATGTACTGCCGGAGAAGGTGGACGAACCGCTCACCGCGGTCGAGCCGCCGAGCGCCGAGTTGGTCATGTGCACGTCGCCGCCGATCGACACGCTGCTGTTGTTGATGATGTGCTCACTGCGCCGCTTCAGCTCGTCGGGGTCGACATTCTTGCTCGACAGAAAGTCGATGAGTGTGTTGAAGATTCGCTTGTCGACGATCTTCATGACCATCTGCTCGTCGAGACTCTGGAAGTAGCGGTGATAGACGACCCCGGTCGAGTCCCCGTTCGCGGCGGCCTCGCGGGGACTGAACAACGCGCCGTGATGGAATCGGGACAGTTCACGAATCAGGCGCCGATCCCGGCGGTCGTTACGCCAGCAGCGGACTCCGGCGAACAGGTGGGTCGAAGCGCCGGGGATGCAGTCCAGCATGGCCTTCGGCAACCGCATCCCGCAGCGCCACCCCAGCCGCACGATCTGACCCACTGTCGGGCGGGCCAGCAGATCGTCGATCGTGTAGAACCCGGGCCGAAACGGCGGCAACACCGTGTAATTCGTCTCGACGAACAGCGAATTGTCGTTCACCACCAGCCGGACGAACGCAGACCACACCAGTTCGCCATCCCAGCAGATGATTTCGGCGGTGAGATAGGGCCGTGCGCGATCCTCCGGCTGCGTCATCAATGCGGAAAGGGTGGCCTGATCCGTCCACGCGACCGGCGCGCCGTACGGGTCGGGGACGAAACGCTGATCGTCGTGTACGTCGGAACCGTTGACCAGCAACCGATCACCTACGCTCAAACCCGGAATGTCGAGCTGGGAGACATCGACGCTCAGCCGGGCGTTCAGCTCCGCCGCGGTGAACGGTACGACCGGCTTGGCCGGATCGCGCGGCTTGGTCGTGTCCAATGCCAGTGACCACCCGGCCCGTATCCAGCCGTGCCCTCCGAACGGGTTGTACCCCCGATAGACCGTCACATTGCCGGTGGCGGCGGCGGATACGCGGGCTATCTGCTGGCGGACCCGGTCGGTCGGGGCGGGCGGCGGCGAGGAGTTGGCGAAATTGTCCTTACGCAGACTGTGCGCGATGGTGCCCCAGGAGGCTATGTACGCCTCCGTGAAGACGGCTGCCCAGGCCAGCACAACCGCGAGCCCGATCAGAGGAATCCACCGCGGAAACCCGTTCAGCCCGGCCAGGGCCAGCCACAGCGCGCCGATCAACGCGCCGTCACGCACCGCCTGCCTGCGGCTCGCCGCGACGGCGTGTAGACAGACTGTCACCTCGTCTACCGCCGGGGAGCGGGTGATGGCCAGCCGGGGCTCCTCGAGGATGCGCTCGATCACGGCGCGAGCCAACTTGCTGTCGAGATGTACTGCGACACAGAGATATCGGGTGGCGGCAGAGGTGCGCGTCGAGACCGATGCGGTGCGTCTGGACGGGGTCGGGGCCGGACCCGCCGCTACCCGGGATGGCGCGGCCGAACCGGCCGGATAACGGGTCGTGGCCCCGGCCGGGGCGCTGCTCGGATTGGTGCTCCAGGTTGACATTTCCCCCTCCGCTCCATGAATTGTTCTGTGGCCGACAGTGTTTCGTGATCAGCAGGCGGTGGGCCCGGTGACCGGGCTGGAATGGTAGATCAGGTATTCACTGCCGGGTTGGCTGAACGTGTACAGCAGATCCCAGTTCACGCAGGTCGCATCCTCCAACCCGCGCGGACCGCGGCCCGCCGCCTGGGTGCTCTGGAAGGTGACTCGCGCGGACGGCCCCGAATCGACCTCGAGCACTTCGATATTGCGGTCGGAAGAGGTAGCCCAGCCGTCCGCGAAGGTGGCCCGATTGCCGCGCAATGACGGGTCCAGCTCGTTGATGGCCGCGTCGTAGTTCCCGCTGTTGATTCCACTGAAATAGGTGTTCAGTGTGGTGGCCACCGCGATCGCGCGCGAATCGCCGGCGAGTGCGGGCGCGAGCTCCACGATGCCCACCAGGCTCACCGGCGCGGGCGTCGTGGTCGTGTACCTGTAGGTCGATGAGAACTCGCGTTGCCCAGCCACCGTCGTGATCGCGGACGTGCCGCCGTCATGGGTGGGATGCGAGCGGGTGGCCAGCAGTACCACCACCAACGCGACGATCACGACGACGGCGACACCGAGCAGGATGGAGCTGAGCGGTAACGGGGCGGGCGCGGGCCCGCCTCCGGTTGGCTGCCGTTGCCATGGCGTCCGCACCAGCGGCGTCTGGACGGGCGGTGGCTTCACGCGAATGGTCGGGATGGTGACGGTGAGCAATTCGGTCCACTGCGACGGGCTGGGCCGTCGCGGCGGTTCCGCCACCAGACTGGCCTGTGCGAGGTTGCCCAGAGTGGGGCTCACCGCGGTGAGCGCCGCCGGATCGGTGCTGGTCTGATTGCGTTCGAACAGCCGAGCCGCGAGCAGTCCCAGCTTGTAGATATCGCCCTGCCTGGTCGCCTTCTCTTCCCCGGAGGGCAGCTGCCAGTCGGGGGTTTCGGCCTGTGGCAGCACGCTCGCGCCGCGCAGCCGCATGGCATCGCAGTCCAGCAGAAAGCAGCCCGCGTCCGGTTTCGTCCGAAACAGCAGATTCTTCGGGGACAGATCGCCGACCACGATGCCCAGCCGATGCAACCGGGACAGCGTCGCCGACAGGTCGGCGAGCAGCGCCAGCCGATCCGAATCGCTGATACTGAGCCCGATTCCGGAGATATAGGCGTCGTCATTGAGCAGGTATTCGAAGTTCGCCAACCGCCGCGAGGTCGACGCGGCGCCGGACAGGCTGCGCAGATCGAACCGGAACGCCTCGGGCACGGCGCGCATCAGAAATCCGCACACCTGGTTCTGGTCCTCCACGACCGCGGCGGGCCACGCCGCCCGTTCGCACAGCCACGCGCCTTCGGTCGCGCTCATGTCGAAGAGCAGATCCACCATCGCGTGCAGCGCCGCAGCATTCAGCGAGGGCAGCAGGGCCGCGTCGTACTCCTTGAACACGACCTCCCAGGCCGGTCCCGGACCGACCGTGAACTTGCGGTTGGTCACCTCGTAGACGGACCCCTGACCGCCCTGGCCCAGCCGCTTCCCGAGTACGAGGGCGCTGCGGTCGACGGTTCGCGTCTGGGCGGAAGTCATTGTGCCCCCTACGGATCACGAGGCCAGACCGCCAGTAGCGTCCGGTCGTCGTCGAAGGTCGCGCGAGAGAAGTCGAGCACGTGCGCCAGCCAGCTCGGGGTCGGCGGTGAGTCGAGATGGCGGGCGAACAGGGTGCCGATCAGACCGTCGCCGTCTCCGAGGGGCAGCCCGAAGCCGTCGGTGCCGACCAGCAACACCTGCGCCGGGGTCAGTTGGCGGGTCACCGTTTCCACCCGCTCCGGTAGGTGCGGCAGCGGGGTGACCGCGGTGGACACCACGTCGAGGGGTTCGTCGGCTCCGGAATCGAACAGGTCGAGATAGCGGCCCGAGGCGCGGTCCAAGATCCAGGCGCTGGAGTCGCCGATCCGGAACAGCTCCGCGACAAGGCCATTCGAGTGCGGCCATACCAGCCCTGCCACCAGCGTGGTCGCGTAGAGTTTGGCGATCTCGGGCGGGGCCGGACTCTCCTCGCGAAGCCGCCAGCTCGCCAGCTTCCGCAGACTTCCCACGCAATACCTCGCCAGTCCGTCGAAATCGGCCCAGCGCGCGTCGGCCGACAGACAGTGCAGCATCCGGCCGACCGCGACCTCGCACACCTTGTGCGCGCCGCGGTGCGCGATGGTCGCGCTGGACACCCCGTCGGCGACCGCGAATACGAGCGACTCACTGGGCGCGTGCAACGCGGCCCGCACCGAATCCTGGCGCGGCTCGGAGTGATAGCGATGTCGCGCTCCGCGCACGGACGCATAGCGCAGGGTGGCCGTCGACGTGGACCAGCCGTCACATTCGGTGTCCGGGAAGTCGAAGCAATCGGGGCCCGTTGGCGGACGCGCCTCGAATACCGGCCCGGCCTCGTCGACCGCGATCGGCTGCCAGGGGTCGGGGGTGGGCGCGATATCGGCCGAGGGCGCGACGGCGGGGACATCGCGGTCATCTGCTTCCGGCGTGATGTCCTCGGCCGGGTTGCGCCGCCGCAGCAGCGACATCGCTAACCTACCTCGTCGATCGCCAAGGTGAACTGGTCCGGCCTGTTGATAACCAGCTGCGGCGTACCAGAATTCAATGCGATACCCGAGGCGACCAGGCTCGCGGTCAAGGCGTGGAAGAATTCCGCGATCGCCTGGCCGATATCCACACCCGGTTTGGCGAGGAATGCGAATTCGGGCCGGGTCGCAACTTCGACCATCGTCATCGGCTCGGCATCGCCGATGCCACACGCGATGATGTTGGGAGCGGCCGCGGTCCGGGACTTGTCGGTCAGCACAGCATGCGGTCCACGCCAGGCGCCGCCATCGGTCGGCTGACCGTCGCTGAGCATGAAGACGACGGGGCGGTGCACTTTGTAGCCCTCCCCGCGCAGCCATTGCACATCGTCGGGGATACGACGTAGCAGATCGTCGAAAACCGCCTGATAGTTGGTCAATCCGCGAATGACAACCTGCGGTAGCGCGGTCTGCACCCGCATATCGGCGATAGCCAGGCGGACCTGGACGTCGTCGGAGAACCCGAGGATGGCCAGCCGCAGTTTGGCGGCGATCATGGGCTCCGCGCGCAAGCCTTCGCACAGTGACACCAGCCCGTTGTACAGGTCGCCCCGGAACGGCCCCATCGAGCCGGATTCGTCGGCCAGCACATAGGCGGGCAGCAATACTCCCTTTACCTCCGGCATGATCCCCCCTTTCGAAATCCCCCTCGGGAGACAGTTCTGCCGAGCGAACCCCGAGGGCCGAAGACCTACTACGGTAGGCCGGTGTTCGAGACCCGTGCGAGCGAATGCAGCAGTGGTCTCGCGGGATTTCCCTTTTCGATGCAATCCGGTTATCTTGCCGAAAACCCTTCTGTCCCTTTTGCCTAGTTCACTCCGATTCGATGATCGAATACCGAATCAGCTGGCGGCCGCATGACTGTTTCGACTTTGGTACAGCAGACCGAGAATATCGAAACGAATCAATCATCCTGGGAATGGCCAGGGCGGAGTCCAATGTCCCGGCGCGCTGCGTGGCTCTGTCCGGGATCGCGATCGGGCGGCTACGGTATCGCCATGCGCGCGCTCGGAATCGATATCGGCGGAACGGGTATCAAGGCGGCTCCCGTCGACGTGGTCGCTGGGACGCTCTTGGCGGAGCGGAAGAGGATCGAGACGCCGCGGCCGGCGGAACCGGAGGCGGTGGCGGATGTTGTCCGGCAGTTGACTTCCGAGTTCGGCTGGACCGGCCCGATCGGCGTCACATTCCCCGGCGTGGTCGCGGGTGGGGAAACACGCACAGCGGCGAATCTCGATCCGGCCTGGATCGGGATGAACGCGCGCGATTTGTTGAGCAATGCGGCCGGACAGCCGGTCGAGGTGTTGAACGACGCCGACGCGGCTGGGATCGCGGAGATGGTGTTCGGTGCCGGGAAGGGGATCACCGGGACCGTGCTGGTGCTGACCTTCGGGACCGGGGTGGGCAGTGCTCTGTTCACTGACGGGAAGTTGGTGGCGAACACCGAGTTCGGGCATGTCCATCTTCGGGGGCACGACGCCGAGCGGCGCGTCTCCGAGCAGGCCCGCGAGTTGCACGACTTGAGCTGGGGTAAGTGGGCGGGGCGGGTTCAGGAGTATTTGCAGCATATGGAGGCGTTGCTGTCGCCGGAGTTGATCATCATCGGCGGTGGGATCAGTAAGAAGGCCGACAAATTCGTTCCGCTGATCGAGGGTGTCCGGGCCCAGATCGTGCCTGCCGCCATGCGCAACGACGCCGGTATCGTGGGCGCCGCCATGGCCGCGACGCCCGCGTGAACCGCTGAACCGGGTGGGTCAGCCTTCCGCGATGAGCAGGTCGGCCAGGTTGGACATCGAAGCCTGCATGCCTTGGCGGGTGCCGGGTTGGATGACGCGATGCAGCAGGCGGCCGAAGGGGGCCGGGGCGATGCGGTATCGGACGGCGTAGGTCATTTCGGTTCCGGCGTCGACGGGGCGGAATTCGAAGATATTGGTCATTTCCCGGAGCGGGTCGAAGCCGACGCCGGTGTCGACGCGGCGGCGCAGCGGGTCGATCTCGCGGACCGTCCAGACGGATCGGGTGGTCAGGGGGCCGAGGGTGCGGTTGCGCTCGGCGTAGGTCTTGCCGATCTCGGCGGTGCCGTGGTGGTCGGTCACGTCCAGTACTGCGGCCACCCATTCGGCGTAGCGGGCGGTGTCGGAGACGACCTCCCACACCCGTTCGACGGGGGCGGGGATCACCGCGCGTTCGGAGATTTCGAAATGCTTTGGCATGGCGGGCCTTTCGTCAGATCTGCGCGAGGACGGCGCGGGCGGTGTCGCGGCCGGAGCGCACCGCGCCGTCCATGAATCCGTTCCAGTGGTCGGCATGCTCGGCGCCCGCCCAGTGCACGAGGCCGAACGGGGTGTCTCGCCAGGCGCCCAGAGTCGACAGCACGCCGGGGCCGGGGACCGAGGTCGGTCCGCCGCGCGTCCATTCCTCTGCGGTCCAGTCCATTTCGAAGTAGTCGATCGGCCGCAGCGCGTCCTTGCCCACGACCTTCGCGAACTGCCGCAGCACCGCGCCGCGGCGCTCCCGGGGCGCCCGGTTCGCCCATTTGCGCCACTGCGCGCCGCCGACGAAACCCATCAGCACACCGGGGCCGCCGTCGGGCGGGGTGTTGTCGAACATGGAACACACCGGGGAATCGGCACGGAACACGCCCTGGCCGTTGAGTCCGTCGGCCCGCCAGAACGGTTCCGGGTACACCGCTTCGCATTTCATCAAGGTGCCGAAGGCCAGGCGGGAGAACAGCGCGTCCTGCTCCGGCGGCAGCAGCGGATGCCACGCGATGCGCGCGGCGAGAGCGGGCGGTACGGCCACGATCACCCGGGCCGCGCGGTAGACGCCGGAGTCGGCGGTCACGCGCACGCCGTGCGCGTCCTGTTCGATCATCCGCACCGGGGAATCCAGCGCCACCCGGCCGTCCAACTGCTCGGCCATGAGCTCCGAAATCCGCTGGGAGCCACCGATGAAACGTGATTCCTGCGCGCCGCCGGTGACCCCGATGCCGCGGTCGATGGTGCCCGGCGTGGTCTCGTTGCCGAAACCGGCGATGTACCACAGGCTGAACAGCAGCGAGGCGTCGGCGGCGGACCCGCCGTAGGCCGACCCCAGGAAGACGTTCACCAGGTCCAGCGCGCCGTCGGTGAGAGTGGTTCCGCGCAGCCAGCTCTCGAAGGTCATGCCGTCCCATTTGCGGGCGTGGTCCGCGCGCCAGGGCTTGTCCACCGGGACGGTGCGGGCCAGCGCGTTGATGCGGTGCATGGCGACGCCGAGGTCCGGGAGTGCGGGCAGGTCCGGCGGTATGTCGCCGGAGAAGCGGCGTGCGGAATCACCGCGCACGTACACGCTCGCGCCGTCGTTGTAGGCGGGGAAGGTCTGCACGTCGAGTTCGCCGGCCAGCCCGAGGATGTGATCCTGTGTGGGGCCGACGAACTGGCCACCCGCCTCGACTACCCGGCCGGCACCGAGATCGTGGTTCACGGTACGACCGCCGACGCGCGAACGGGCTTCCAGGACAGTGACATTCAGTCCCGCGGTGACCAGTTCGCGGGCGGCGGTCAGGCCCGCCAGCCCCGCGCCCACGACGATGACATCCGTCTTCTCACTCACAGCGTGGCCGTCCCTTCGGCATAGTCATCGGCGGCGGCCAGATCGAAGTCACCGTGATCGCTGCCCAGCCCCTGTGCCACGAGTGCCGCTGCCGCGCAGCCCAATACGGCGGCGGCCCGCAGATCACGCCCCAGGGCGACACCGCGCAGGAAGCCGGCCGAGAACGCGTCCCCGCACCCGGTGGTATCGACCACCTCGGTGGCGAAGGCCGGCACCGCGAACGTCTCGGAGGCGGTGACCACCAGCGCGCCCTGCGCGCCGCGGGTCGCCACCACGCAGCCGACGCCACGCTCCACCAGCTCGCGGCAGCCCTGTTCGAGGGTGGCGGCGCCGGTGCAGCCGAGCACCTGATCGTCGTTGGGCAGCAGATAGTCCAGGTGCGGCAGGGCCGGGGCGATCCAGGCCAGCACGCCCGGATCACCCGAGGCGAGCAGATCGGCCGACGTGACAACGCCTGCGGCGCGGGCGGGTTCGAGGATCCGCGCGGCCGCCTCCCCGCCGATCAGCTCGGGTCCGCCCAGATGCAGGTGGGTGGCGCGGGCGATCTCCTGGTGCGGAGCGTCGTCCGGCCCGTAGGTCAGGTTGGCCCCGGGCACGTGGAAGGCGGGGCGGCTGCCGTCGGGCCGGATCGGCAGCACCGACGCCGAGGTCTGAACGTCCTTGCGCCGCACCAGCAGCGAGGTGTCGATGCCGCGCGCGCCGAGCATGGCGAGCAGCAGGTCACCGATCGGGTCCGTGCCGATCGCGCCCGCGCAGCGTACGGTCGCGCCGAGTTTCGCCAGCGTGAGCGCGGTCCCGCCGGCGGTGCCCGCGGGGCTGAACCGGATCTGCTCGACCAGGGTCGCGCCCTGCCCGTCCGGGATCGCCTGCACCGGTCGCACCTGCACGTCGAACACGTGCGCTCCCAGGCAGATAATCGATTGGCTCACTACGTGTCCTGTTCTTCCAAGCGATGGGTGACGCCGTAGCCGCGGCGCAACGCGGCCTCGATGACGGCCGTCTGCTGTGCTTCGCTGAGCGTGCGCACCGGGCCCGAAACCGTTGCCTTGCGGTAGATCTCGCACAGCCACTCGAGCAGCAGCGTGTTCTCGACGGCGTCGTCCAGGCTCGAACCGAGGGCGACCGCACCGTGATTGGCCATCAGCGCGGCCCGCTTGCCGTCCAGTGCGGCGAGCACGTGTGCGGCCAGTTCGGGGGTGCCGAAGGTGGCGAACGGAGCCACCCGGATCGCGCCGCCGAGCAGCAGCTGCTGATAGTGCACGCACGGGATCTCGTCCACGACCAGCGACAGCGCGGTGGACTCGATCGCGTGGGTGTGCACGATCGCGCCCGCGCCGAACCGCGCGTACACCCCCAGATGCAGTTCCAGTTCCGAGGTGGGTGCGAACTCACCGGCGAGCACCCGCCCGGCCGGATCCACGACGGTGACATCCCCGGGTCCGGCGTCCGCGAGCCGGACTCCGGTCGCGGTCACGGCGACCTGATCGCCCACTTTGAGACTCACATTGCCCGCCGTGCCGATCAGCAACCCGGCCGCGGCCAGCTTCCGGGCCGCTGCGGCCACGGCGTCGCGCGCTTCGCCGAAGTCATTGTGCGCCATGGGATCACCGCGCCTTCGAGGTCGTTCGAATACTCGACAAGAAAGTCCTCTCGGAGGTGGACGGACGGGGTTCACCGCCCAGCCGCCGCAGCGCGGGCGTGGCGACGAGCAGCACGACGGCCGGAATCGCGAACGCATAGCCGAGGGCGGGACCGGCCGCGACCAGTCCGAGCGCCACCGCGCCGGCGACGGCTCCGGCATAGTTGAACAGATTGACCCGGGCGATCACTTCGTCGCTTCGTTCGGGCCGCAGATCGCCCGCCGCGCCGAACGCGATCGGCACCAGGATTCCGGTGCACACACCGGCGGCGGCGAACCCGGCGACCGCCCCGACCAGGGTCGGGACGACCGCGACGACACCGCAACCGAATACCCCGACCGCGGTGGCCGCGGCGGCCAGACGCGTACGACCGAAGTGCCGTACCGCCGGGTCCGCAGCGAGCCGAGCCAGGAACACCGCCGCCTGATAGGCGGCATAACCCAGCGGCGCGGCCGCGCTCGTGACGTGCAGACCGTCCGCCAGATACACCGTGCCCCAAGCGGAAACCGCCGAATCGACGGTGAACGCCGCGAGCACCAGCAATCCGATGAACCATATTCCACTGCGCGACAACGGGTCTCGCCGAGCGCTGTCGTCGTGGGGCCGGTGAGCGGCCCGCGCCCGATCGAACAATCGGAGACCGGCGCCCGCGACGGCCAGCTGCACGGCGGCGGTCAGCAGCAGCGGAAGCAGCGACGATGTCGTCGCCAGGCACGCCGATACCAGTAGCGCGCCGCCCACCGCCGCCGCGGTGTAGGCGGCGTACAGCCGCCCCAACAGTGCGGTGTCGCTGCGCTTTTGCGCGAGCACGCCCTGCATGTTGGACGCGGCGTCGACCATGCCCAGGCCGATTCCGTAGGCGGCCAGGGCGAAGACGAAGGCATCGAAGTCGGTGAGCCACGCGATCGCGAACAGCGCGGCCGCTTCCAGGACCAACCCCGAGCACAGCGCCTGCCGACTCCCCCAGCGCACCGCCACCAGGTCGGCCAGCGCCGAACCCGCCGCCGCCGCGACGCATACACCCAGCAGCATCAGCGACACCGTCGTCTCACCGATGCGCAGCCGCGTCTCGAGTTGCGGCAGCACGGTGACCAGCGCCGCGTAGCCGAGCCCCTGCGCCGCGTAAGCGCCTGCCAGACCGACGAATTCGGCGCGGTTCTTCACGGTGACTCCGATTTCTCCGGTCAGGGCAGAATGGGCTGCGGCGCGCTGATCTCGCCCGCCGCGTGCAGGGTGTCGTAGGCCTGGGCGAGCCCGGCCAGACCGGCCGGGACGCCGACCACGACACCGCCGATGATCGGGCCGATCGCGGCGCCGAGCCCCAGCCCGGGGATGCATCCGCCGATCATGCCGACGACGGCTCCGATCGCGCAGCCCGCGACCAGCCCGATCACGCCGCCCGCCATGGTGCCGGCCGTGGCGCCGAGCATGAATTCGTTTCCGGCCTGGTTCAACGCGTTGTTGATATCGGTCTGGGCGTCGATGGGCGTCGCGGCCGGGATCGGCGAAATCGCTTCGGCCGCAGGCGGAGCGGGCGCGACCGCGACGGGGGCCGGATCCGGGGCCGCCGCGGGCGCGGCATTGGCTGTCGCGGCTTCCGCGCCGAGCGCGACCAGGGCCGCCGTGGCGACCGCCAGAGTCATCCGGGTACGTGCAGTGTTCCGCATGGTGGATCCTTCGTTGATTCTTCGTCGCGTTCGCGCCGGGGTGGGCAGAAATTTAGGACCGGGTGAACGCCGTCACACGCGGCGGCCGCACGCTGACCGCCCACGCCCCCAGAATGGCCGGAAATCCCCCCTTGTCAGCCCGCGAGCCGCCGCTCGGCGCTGGGCGGATGTCCCGTCCAGCGGATATAGGCGCGCCGGAAGTCCCGGATATCGCTGTAGCCGACCTCCCGCGCGACCAGGGCGACCGGCAGCGCGGATTCGCGAAGCAGCAGGATCGCGTGGCGCTGCCGCACCCGGTCTCTGACGGCGCTGAAACTCTGCTCGGCCACGGCCAATTGACGGCGCAGGGTGCGTTCGGACATGTGCAGCTGACCGGCGACCTCGGCCGCCGACAGGGGACGGCACAGGTCCCGTTCGAGCACGGCCTCGACCGCGGCCACCACATCGGACTCCTCACGGCCTCCGCCCAGCAGTCGGCGGCACGCGTCGACCGCGAGGGCCCGGGTGGGTTCGTGGTGGGTCTTGAAGGCGATGCCGAGCGCCTGCGCGGGGAAGAAGGCGCGGTTGGCGTCGGCGGAGAATGCCACCCGGCAGCGCAGGAAACGCGCGTACTCGGCGGCGTAGGCCGGGGGCGGATAGGTCAGCTCCACCCGGGACGGCGACCAGTCCGAGCCGACGACCGTGCGCGCGAAGACCATCAGGGTGGACAGGGCTTCCTCGAAGAGAAAGGGGCGCAGCTCGGGCTCGGGCCGTCGTTCCCGGAAACGCACCGCGACCTCGTCGTCGAAGTACTCGAGGTCCACGTCGACCAGGCTGCCCGAGGCCAGATGCAGATCGAGCGCCACCGACACCGCGTCGCCGACCGTGGCGCACGAGCGCATGGCGACCCCGAGCATTCCCATCGACAGCAGCATGTCCCGGCCGCCGACCAGCAGGCCGAGCGGTTTCCCCGGCATGTCCCGCACCGCCCGCCGCAGCACCGCCGTCGTCTGACGGAACGACACCTTGACCGGGTCGGCGGCCAGCAGGTGCACGGCCTCGAGCCCGGTGCCGGCGAACCACGCGTCGACCTCGAGCCCTGCACGCCGGCCGATTTCCACGACCCCGCTCAGGACGGTGGGCGGGATGATCGGCAAATCGATTCGATCGTTCATGCGGCCCTGCCCGGGGACCACGCCACCCTTGAGCTGGTCACATGACCAATATTAGGCAATGCCGTGGTTCGCCTGCCGTTTTCCGGCCATGAAAATCATGTGAATGCCGCGCAACTGGACACATGACCATGTAGCTTCATGCCCCAAGTTCTGAAGCACGCAGTATCGGAGTCTCCCCGTGGCGGACAAATCGAATTCCCTCCCCACTCGTATCGGCGCGAAAATCCGCACACCGGCCGGGACTCGGGCGGCTCGGGCGCTGCTCGTGCTGGTGCTCGTCGTGCCGACACTGGTGTCCGCCGTCTACATGTGGATCATGTGGGACCCCGAGCTGTACCTGAAGCATGTCCCGGTGGCCATCGCCAATGACGACACCGGCGCCGTCACCGACGGCCACACCCAGAACATGGGTGCGGACATCCTCGACAATCTCGCCTCCGGCGGCGAACTGGAATTCCACCGGGTCAGCAGCGCCGAAGCCGACCGCGGGCTGCGGGAGAACCGCTACGCCTTCTCCGTCGTCATCCCGGCGGACTTCACCCGCGATGTCCTCACCGTCACCGATCCGCAGCCCAAGCAGGCGCGAATCTCGGTGCTGTACAACGACTTCAACGGCACGCTCGGTCCGGCCGTCGCCAACAGCGTGGTGGCCGAGGCGCAGCGCGAGATCACGAAGACCATCGGCCGCGAATACGCCGGGCAGATACTCGTCGGCGTCAACAGCCTCGGTTCGGGACTGGGCGACGCCGCACAGGGCGCGACCCAGCTGGCGCAGGGCGTCGGGCAACTCGCCGACGGTTCCCGACAGCTGAAGACGGGCCTGGACAGCGCCTCCACCGGCGCCGCGCAACTCGCCGCAGGCGCAGGCGATCTGCGCACCGGAGCGACCCAACTCGCCACGGGTGCAGGCGAATTGGTCACCGGGACGGACCAATTGGGGTCAGGGGCGGTGCAGATCCGCGATGGGGTGGACCAGATCGTCACTCCCCTGCTGGCGCTCGCCAAGCCCGCGGGCGATCTCGCGGACACGCTCGCCCCGGCGCTGGAGCGCTTGCGGGCCGATCCCGCGACCGCCGACGCCGCCGCCCAGCTGACCGGTCTGCTCGACCAGCTGCGCAGCACCAATCCGGATTCACTCACCGGCCAGCTGAACCAATTGCACGACGGCACCGCCGAATTGGCTCGTGAGCTGACCGATCCGAAGGCCGACTACCGCGCCGGTGTCCTCGCCCTCGCCGACGGCGGCGCTCAATTGCGCGACGGCGCGGGCCAGCTCGTCACCGGCGCGGACGAGCTGTCCACCGGGCTGCGGCAACTCGACGAAGGCGGCCGCCAACTCCAGGACGGCGTGGCCCAGCTCGGCGACGGCGCCAACCAGCTCAACGGCGGTCTGCAGGGCGGCGCGGCGTCGGCCCCGCACATCGCGAACACCGACGGCTCCGCGTACATGGTCGCCGAGCCCGTCGTCATGGACATCCACAATCAGGAACCGAGCCAGATCGTGCGCGACGGCGACCGCAGCCACAAGGAGATCGCCGGTGGCGCGGGCCCGGTCATCGTGGTGATGGGCGCGTTCCTGGCCGCCGTCGTGCTGTGGATGCTGGTGCGCCCCTTGCGCGGTCGAGAGTCCGGCTCGCCGTGGCGTCGCGCCGCCGCTCCGGTATTGCGGGGCAGCGGGATCGGTCTGGCCTGCGGAATCGCCGTGGCGGCAGCGGCGGCGGCCTACGCGAGCTCGGTCGGCTGGTCGCCGCACCAGTGGCCGGCCATGGCGGCGGTCGTGGCCCTGGTGGGCATCACCGCCGCCCTGACCACCCAGCTGTTCGTCGTGCTGTTCGGCCGAGTGTCCGGTTCGATCGCCGCTTTCGCGTTCTTCATGTTCCAGACCTTCGCCTTCGGCGGCATATTCCCCTCCGGGACAACCCCTTCGGCCTTCAAGCCGTTCGAGGTCATCGCCCCGATGACCTACGCGCGCCGCGCCGTCATCCGCGCCGACATCGCCCTCTACGACCAGATGTTCTGGATCTCGATCCTCATGCTGCTGCTGATGATCTCGGGCTCGGTCGCCCTCATGATCGGTGTGCGGTACGCCCGGAATCGAATGACCGACCGACCGTCCCGCCACACCGAACACCTGGTTGCCCACCCCGCCTAGACCGGGCCGCCCTCCGGCAGATCGGCGGGACGCATTCCCGGCGGGCCGAGGATGACATCGCCGATTTCGGTGGTGATCCGGCCGAACAGGTCGAGATCCCACTCGGTGTCGGCCGTCGCCTCGGCTTCGGGCGTACCGGCGCGACGGATGAGATCGACGAAGTGCGCCGGGGAGCTCATGGTGAGCACGCGAGCTCCCTCCGGGCCGACCTCGAGGGTGTGCGGGGTGTTCATCGTGATGGTGTAGAAGTCGCCGGGGCCCAGGGTGTACGTATCCTGGCCGGCCCACACGGACACCTCGCCTTCGACCACCCAGAGCCGCTCCTCGTAGCGAGTGTGCTTGTGCAACGGGGTATCCGAGCCCGGTGGCAGCGTCACATCGGCGAGATCGTGACGGCCGTCGGTCTCCTCGGCCGTGGTGAGGATGGTCAATCGCAGGTGCTTGCCCAGTACGAATCGGCGGTCCGGTGCGGCGGCGGGCGGGGGCGGGAACGCGGGCATGAGAGTCCTCCGGAGTAGGTATCGAGGGTTCGCAGGCGACGCCGAGGGGCTAGCCCATGAGCTGGCGCGCCGACGGGCCACGGCCGTGTAATACCGCGGTTTCGGACCAGAGGAGCATCGCGACCGGGCCGCAGACGAAAAGCTCTGCGATCAGCCGGCTTTCGGTGGATTGCCGCTTCATTTGCCGGCTCCTTCGGGGTTGCCGACGCTGGGCGAGGGCAGGGATCGCGTCGAGAGGACGAAGTCGCGGACCGCGTCGGTGAAACGGCCGGGTTCTTCCAGATGGCCCAGATGGCCGCTGTTTTCCAGGGTTGTCAGCCGGGAACCGGGTATGAGGGCGTGCAGTTCCCGCGCCCAGCGCGGGCCGCAGATGACGTCGAAGCGGCCCACGATGACCAGCGCCGGGACGGTCAGTTTCGGCAGATCGGCTCGGTCGTCGATGATCTCGGGTGAGCCGAGGGCGTCCAGGCCCGAGATATGGCTGGCGCGCAACGCATCTCGCAGCGGAGCCCAGCGCTGCTCGTCGCCCCAGTAGTCGGCGATGTACGAGGGCAGGACGCCGCGGGCGACGGCGAGGGTCTGTTCGTCGCTCGTAATGTCCTGCATCGCAGCGAATGTCGCGAGCACGTCGTTCAGTTCGGGCCGGTCGGCGTGCGCGGCGGCGAACTCCTGGAGCCGCCGCGCGGCCTCCGCACCGTGCTCGGGTCCGGTCACCGGCGCGCCCTCGTAGAGGATGACGCCCGCGAGCCCGGTCGGGCGGTGGATCGCGTGGTAGGCGGCGACGAACGCGCCGTGCGAGTGGCCCAGCAGATACACCTCCGGCACGCCGAGGTGGTCGATGATCCGTTGCAGCGCAACGCTGTAGCGCTCGCGGGTGTAACCGTTGGGATGCGTCGGCAGGCGGCCGGACTCACCGGTGCCCAGCGCCTCGACGTACACCATGGTCAGGTGCTCTTCGAGCGCCGGCATGCGCAGGTACTCCCAGTGGATGCCCGGCCCGCCGGGGTGGGCCAGGCAGACCGGCCCGCTGCCGAACACGTGGTAGCGCTGGGTGAGGCCGTCGGAGTCGAAGGCGTGCACGCCCGGTGCGAGCGCTCCGGAACCGTTGTGCGAGGCGGACATCACGCGGCCCGCAGCGGAGTGGCGAAGGACTTGCGCAGCGAGGACGGCCCGACCAGCGGCAGCAGCGCCGCCAGGATCTTGCCCTTGAGCGCCTGCGGGGTCCGGGTCAGTTCGACGTCGACGCGGCAGCCGGGCAGGTCGGGCGTGATCTTGAAGACCCAGCCGCCGCCCGCGCCGAAGAGCTTGGAATCGAGGGTGGTGACGGTGACGGTGTCCCCGGCCGGGTCCCAGTCGTAGCGGGCGCGCTCCCAGGCCGCGGCGGTGCCCTCGGTGACCTCGGCCCAGTTGTCGCCGCGGGCGTGGACGGTGAAGTGTTCGGCGTCGATGCTGGGCCACGCCTCGGGCCGGGTGGGCCCGAAGTCGGTGAGCACGTGCATGACTTCGGCGGGAGACAGGGTGGACATCAGGTGAAAGCGAACGGTTGTCATGGGAAATACCTTCGCCGCCACCGCCGGGCCCCCGAATCTGTCAGATGACGCTGTCTTGACGTAATCAAGTTTCGGTAGGGTCTGCGCGGGTCCCGCACATCCGCTCGGGGCCCGGAGGAGGATCCGCACCATGCCGCTGTTCGGACGCGACACCGAGCTGAAAGACCTGTCCGCGCTCGTGGACGGCCCCGGCGACCTGAGCGGAATCCTGATCGAGGGCGAACCCGGCATCGGTAAGTCGACGCTCGTCGAGCAGACCGTAGCCGCCGCGTCCGCCGCGGGCCTGCGGGTATTGCGGACAGCCGGGGTGGAAGCCGAACGCAACCTCGTCTTCGCCGGGCTGCACCGGCTCCTGTATCCCCTGCGCCGCTCGTTCGACACCCTGCCACCGCGTCAATTCGACGCGCTGGCAACCGCCTTGGGCATGTCGGAGTCGACCGACGAGCCCAGCATCCACCTGGTCGGCCTGGCCGCCCTGACCCTGCTCGCCGACACGGCGGCCGAGCGGGCGGTGCTGGCCGTCGCCGAGGACGCGCACTGGCTCGATACGGCCAGCGCCGAGGTGCTGGCCTTCGTCGCGCGCCGCATCGCATCCGAACCCGTTGCGGTGCTGGCGACTTCACGTACCAGCACCACCTCGCCGCTGTCCGCCGCCGGCCTGACCGTCATGCGGCTGGGTCCGCTGCCCGACAACGAAGCGAACGCGTTGCTCGACAGCATCGCACCGGGCCTGCCCGCCCAGCTTCGCCACCGGGTGCTCACCGAGGCCCACGGCAACCCGCTGGCGCTGACCGAATTGCCAATGGCCGTACCGGATCTCACCGATGCTGACACGCTGCCGCTGACCGAGCGTCTCGAGCATGCCTTCTCGGCGCGCGGTGCGGCCTTGCCCGCACCGACCCGGTCGGCCTTGCTCGTCGCGGCCCTGAACGACGGAGACTCGGCCGACGAGACGCTCACCGCCACCGGGATCCTCCTGGGATCCCCGGTGGCATCCGAGGTGCTCGCGCCCGCCGTGGCCGCCCGCCTGATCGGCATCGGCTCCGGCACGGTGACTTTCCGGCATCCGCTGGTGCGCTCGGCCCTCGCGGCGGCGGCGACCGCCGAGGAACGCCGCCGCGCCCATCTGGCCCTGGCCGAAACGCTCGGCGAGCTTCCCGATCGTCAGGTGTGGCATCGGGCAGCGGGCACGCTCGGCCCCGACGAGGAGGTCGCGGCGGTGCTGGAGGCGGCGGCCGAACGGTCCCGGCATCGCGGCGGTGCGGTCATGGCGCTGGAACGGGCCGCGGCCCTCAGCGCCACTCCCGGTCGCCGCGCCGATCGGCTGCTGCGCGCGGCCGAACTGGCCGTCGACTCCGGGCACCGCGACACGGTCGAACGGCTGGTCGCCGCCGCGCGCATGCTCCCCCTGACGTCCGCTCAGGAGGCCACGGCGAAATGGGTCCTCAGCGGATTCGAGGACGGTATGCGCGAAAGCCCTTCGCACATAGGTGAATTGGCCGCACTGGCGGCCTCGGTCGCCGCCGATGACTTTCCCGACGCCGGTCTGCGGATTCTGTGGGGCGCGGCGGCGCGGTGCTTCTGGTCCGAGCCCGGGCCGGAGATCCGGCGCGCGGTGCTCGCGGTCGCCGACACCTTCGGCATTCCCGACGGTGATCCGCGCAAGCTCGCGATCGACTCGATCGTGGCTCCGTTCGAGCGCGGCGACGAGGTTCTCGGCCACCTGCGCACGCTGGCGGCGACCACCGGGCGCGATACCGAGGTCGATCACTTCCTCAGCAGTGCGGCCTACCAGGTCGGCGCGTTCGATCTCGCGGCGCATTTCGCGGCCGCCGCCGCGCCCGGATTCCGCTCCTCCGGGCAGCTGGGGCTGCTGACCCGGGCACTCGCGATCCAGGCGTGGAGCCTGGCCCGGGTCGGCGACCTCGCCGCCGCCGCGCCCATCGCCGCCGAGGCCGCGACCTTCGCTTTGGAGACCGGGCAGCCCTTCATGCACGCGTCCATCACCAGCGTCCAGGCCGAGATCGCCGCCCTACGCGGGGATTACACGGAGGCCACCGCGATCGTGGCGGACGCCGAACGCACCGGACTCGCCGCCGCGGTGCGGCCCGTGCTGGCCACCGTGCAGCTCACCCGCGGGCTCATCGCGCTCGGCGAGGGCCGATTCGATGACGCCTTCACCGATCTGGCCCGCATCCACGATCCGCGCGACCCGTCGCATTCCCCGGCGCTGGCCGCCTATTTCCTCTCCGAACTCGCCGAGTCGGCGGTCCGTTCCGGACGCGTCGACGCCATGGCCGACCTGCTGCGCGAACTGGAACCGGTAGCGGCGGCCACGCCGTCACCCGCCCTGCACATCGGAATGCGCTACGCCCGAGCGGTTCTCGCCGGTGACACGGCAGCGGAGCTGTTCGCCGCCGCGCTGGCGGCGGATCTCACCGGCTGGCCCGCCGAACGCGGCCGGCTGCACCTGGCGTACGGCGAATGGCTGCGGCGCCAGCGGCGGGTGGTGGAATCTCGCACCCATTTGCGCACGGCCCGAGAGATTTTCGACGCTCTGGGGTTCACCGCGTGGAGTGAGCGGGCCCGCCTGGAACTGCGCAGCGCCGGTGAATCCAGCCCGAATCGCGACCCGGATGCCCGGGAGCGGCTCACCGCGCACGAGCTGAGCATCGCCCAGCTGGCGGCGCAGGGTCTGACCAACCGGGAGATCGGGCAGCGCCTCTACCTCTCGCACCGGACCGTCAGCACCCACCTGCACCGCATCTTCCCCAAGCTCGGCATCAGTTCCCGTGGCGACCTCGCCGCGCTGCTGCCCACCCTGGACGAAAAGGCCAGTTGAGCGAGGACTGACAGCCACCGATTACGTCATCCGACGCAAGCCGGGTCCCCGGTGCGCTGCCTAGCGTCGACGGCATGAACATCAACCGACGCCTGGTGAGCGGGGTGCTGGCGGCGGGTGTGGCCGCGGCCACCCTCACCGCCTGCTCCACCGCGCCCGCCACCACGGTCCCCGCGACCACCACCGTTCCGGGCGCGGCCCTGCGCACGGGGTCGGGAGCCAATACCAGCCTGGGCCCCATCAAGAAGATCGACGCCGGTCTGCTGAACGTCGCCTACGCCGAATTCGGTCCCGCCACCGGGCAACCCGTGATCCTGCTGCACGGCTGGCCCTACGACGCCTACAGCTACGCCGACGTCGCTCCGATCCTGGCCGCGTCCGGATATCACGTGTTCGTGCCGTTCCTGCGCGGCTACGGCGAAACCCGTTTCCTGTCCGCGCAGACCGTGCGCAACGGCCAGCAGACGGCCATCGCCCGCGACATCGTCGACTTCATGGACGCCCTGCACATCGACAAGGCCGTGCTCGGCGGATTCGACTGGGGCGCACGCACGGCCGACATCATCGCCGCCCTGTGGCCGCAGCGGGTCAAGGCCATGGTCGCGGTGAGCGGCTACCTCATCACCCAGCAGGCCGCCCAGCAGCAGCCGCTGCCGCCCGAGGCCGAATTGGGCTGGTGGTACCAGTACTACTTCGCCACCGAGCGGGGTCGTGCCGGTTACGACCGCAATCGGCACGACTTCAACAAGCTGATCTGGAAGCGCGCCTCTCCCGCATGGAATTTCGACGACGCCACCTACGAGCGCAGCGCCGCCGCCTTCGACAATCCCGACCAGGTCGACATCGTCATCTCCAATTACCGGTGGCGCTTGAGCCTGGCCCCCGGCGAACCCCAGTACGACGCCTATGAGCAGCAGCTCGCCACCGGTCCGGCGATCTCCGTGCCCACCATCACCCTCGGCAGCGATTTCGACGGTGCGGCCAAGGACGGAAAGCCCTACCGCGCCAAGTTCACCGGGAAATACGAGCACCGCGTCCTCGACGGCATCGGGCACGATGTTCCGCAGGAAGCCCCGCATCCGTTCGCCCAGGCGATCATCGACGCCGACCATCTGTGACCCGGGCACGAAGCCTCCGGCCACACCATCGAGTTCCGGCTCCGAGCACTCAGCGTGCCCGGAGCCGGAGTCGTTCACAGGGAATCGCGCTGCCGCATACCGCCACCGGGCTCGAGCTCGACGACGGTGTCGATCCCCATCCGTCGCAGGAACGGATAGTCGTGGCTGATCACCAGGATCGCGCCGCGGTAGTCGCCCAGGGCTTCGATCAGCTGCTCGACGCTGGCGATATCGAGGTTGTTGGTCGGTTCGTCGAGGATCAGCAGCTGTGCGGGCGGGTCGGCGAACAGCAGGCGCGCCAGCGAGACCCGGAAGCGTTCGCCGCCCGACAGCGTCGAGACCGGACGCTCCACACTGCTACCGCGTAACAGCAGGCGGGCCAGCTGATTACGGATGACGGCCGGTGCGGTGGCGGCGGCCACCGCGTGCACATTGTCGAGCGCACCGGCCTGCTCGTCCAGATTGTCCAGGCGTTGCGGCAGATAGCCGACCCGGTCGGTGAGCAGCACGCCGCGTTCGGGATGGCTGCCCGCGAGCAGGTTCTCGATGAGCGTCGATTTGCCGACGCCATTGGGGCCGATCAGCGCGACGCGTTCCGGGCCCTGGATGACGATGCGCCGCTCACCGTCGCCGAGTTCGGCGATGCGGCGGCTGCGCGGCACGTCCGGGTCGGGCAGTTCGAGATGAATGTGCTCGTCCCGGCGGACCCGGGAGGACGCGGCATCCAGGATCTCCTGTGCGGCACGGACTTTGGCGTCGAGCGTGGTGCGCATGGCCCCGGCGGAGCCCTGCGCCCGGCTGGCCCGGTTGCCCGCGAGAATCCGCGGGATTCCGCCGTCGCGCTGGGTCGCGCGGGCCGTGCGCTCGCGGCGGGCGAGCTTGGTCTCGGCCTCGATCCGCTGCCGCTTCTCGACCTTCAACGCCTGTTCGGCGGTCCGAGCCGCTTGCACGGCCGCCGCCTGCTCCTGCTCGACGTACTGTTTCCAGGCGCTGTAGGGCCCGCCGAAGACCTCCAGCGTCGCTCCGCGTAGTTCCGCGGTCGCGTCCATCCGCTCGAGCAGTTCGAGATCGTGGCTGACCACGACCAGGGTGCCGGGCCAGGCATCCACGAATTCACCCAGTTTGGACCGGGTTTCGCGGTCGAGGTTGTTGGTCGGCTCGTCGAGCAGGGTGATGGGGGTGCGCCGCACGCGCAGCCCCGTGATCGCGACGAGGACGGCTTCACCGCCGGAGATCTCCCCTACCTCGCGGTCGAGATCGGCGGCGCTGAAACCGATCTCGTGCAGCGCCTCGTCGGCGCGGGATTCGATGTCCCAGTCGTCGCCGATCGTCTCGAAGTGCTCGTCGGCGGTCTCGCCGGACTCGATCGCGCGCAGGGCCGCGAGTTTGCCCGCGATACCGAGCAATTGCGCGATGGTGGCGGTGCGGCCGAGGGTGAGCGTCTGCGGGAGATAACCCACCTCACCGGTGGTCTCGAGGTGTCCGGAGGTCGGTGTCAGGCGGCCGGCGATCAGCCGCAACAGCGTCGATTTCCCGGCGCCGTTGCGGCCGACCAGTCCGGTGCGCCCGGTGCTCAGCGTGCCGTTGAGACCGGACAGCGCGACGGTGCCGTCGGGCCATTCGAAGGACAGATTCCGCAGGGTGATGGCGGAGGGCATGGATGTGCCTGAGTACATGAAAGACATGGTTCGTCGACTCTTCCTGCTCGGAGAACGAGCGGCCGGACGTGAATTGGGAAACGTCGCGGAGCCGGACGAAGGCGAAAGGATCTCGGGCCATGGGCAGTACCCGGGCACCGAGCGAAATGGGTGAGAAAGCGCCGCCTTCGACCGGGCGGCTACAGTCTGTCGACTTCCTCCATGATCACCCGGCCCACCCTACCAGCGGTGTCAGACGGTGATCGTCTGGTATTCGGTGTACTGACCCAACCCGACCGCACCGTATTCGCGGCCGATCCCGCTGGCCTTGAAACCGCCGAAGGGGCCGTCGAATCCGACCGGCGCACCGTTGATGGTGACCGTCCCCGTCCGGATGCGGCGGGCGACGGCCACGGCCGCGTCCTCGTCCGCCGACCAGACACCGCCGGAGAGCCCGTACTCGGAATCGTTGGCGATGCGGATCGCGTCGTCGATGTCGTCGTAGGCGATGACCACCAGGACCGGGCCGAAGATCTCCTCCCGGGCGATGCGCATGTCCGGTGTCACGTCGGCGAAAACCGTTGGCGTGACATAGAAGCCGTCGCTCAGGCCGGGCGGAATCTGCGGGCCGCCGCACACCGGGCGCGCGCCCTCGTCGATGCCGATGCCGATGTAGTCGCGGACCCGTTGTTGCTGGTCGCCGCGGACCATCGGTCCGATGAAGGTCTCGGGGTCGCGCGGATCACCGACGGTCAGTGACCCGACCAGCGCCGCCAGCGCCGCGACCACTTCCTCGTAGCGGGACCTCGGGGCGAGGATCCGAGTCTGGGCGATGCAGGATTCCCCGTTGTTCAGCAGCGACCCGAACTTCAGGCCGCTCATCACCGCGGCCAGATCGGCATCGGGCAGGATCACCGCCGCCGACTTGCCGCCCAGTTCGAGGCTGACCCGTTTGAGCTGCTCGCCCGCGATGGCGGCGATGCGGCGACCGGCGCGGGTCGAGCCGGTGAACGCGATCTTGTCCACCCGCGGATGCGAGATCAGGTATTCGCTGGTCTCCCGTTCCGCGGGCAGCACGCTGATCACCCCGGCCGGCAGGCCGACGCGATCCACCAGCTCGGCCAGCAGCCCCATGCTCAGGGAATTCTCGGGAGACACCTTGAGCACCACCGAGTTTCCGGTGAGCAGGGCGGGCAGGATCTTCGACGTCGCGGAGGAGAACGGCGAATTCCACGGGATCACCGCGGCCACCACGCCGACCGGTTCACGCCGCACCACGCTGCGCACCCGCGCGTTCGTCTCCGACGGCGTGAGTGTGCTTTCCCAGTCGAAGTTCTCGGCCGCCGCGAAATACGCGTTCGCCTGCCGGGTCAGCCCGGCCTGCCCGGCCCTGGTGAACCAGGCGGCCGAACCGTTTTCAGCGGTGATGACCTCGGCGATCCGGTCGGCCTGCTCCTCGCGCAGCTCGTTGAACTTGCGCAGCAGTGCGATTCGCTCGGCGGGCGCGACATCACGCCACACCCGGCTCTCGAAGGACGCACCCGCCGCCGCCACCGCACGATCCACATCGGCGGGTTGCGCCTGCGCCGCGCACCCGACGAGCGACCGATCGTGCGGCGAGAGAATCTCCAGTTGGGCCGGTTCGCTGGCCTCGGTCCACGCCCCGCCGATATAGAGCCGGTCGTAGGTGATCATTCGCCTGCTCCCGCCGCGATGGCCGAGAGGCGTTCGAACTGGCTGTCGGACAGTTCGATCCGCGCCGCGGCGATGTTCTCCTCGAGGTGCGCCAGGGAGGCGGTGCCCGGAATCGGCAGCATGGTCGGTGAGCGACGCAGCAGCCAGGCCAGCGAGACCTGTACCGGCGTCGCACCGAGTTCGGCGGCGATGTCCGCCAGGACGCCGCCGGCCGCGGCGTGCGCGCCCGCCGCCACCGGGAACCACGGGAGGAACGCTATGCCCTGTGCGGCCGTGTATTCCACGACGTCCTCGGCCGTGCGATGGGTGAGGTTGTACAGGTTCTGCACACTCGCGATGGGGACGATCGCCGCGGCCGCGCGGATCTGCTCGACGCTGACCTCGGACAGGCCGATATGGCGGACCTTGCCCTCGGTGACGAGTTGCGCGAGCGCGCCAACCTGGTCCTCGAGCGGATAGTCCGGGTCGATGCGGTGCAGTTGCAGCAGGTCGATACGGTCCACCCGCAACCGGCGCAGACACAGTTCGGCCTGTTGCCGCAGGTAGGCCGGATGCCCCAGCGGCAGCCACTCGGTCGGACTCGGATGCACCGCGCCGACCTTGGTCGCTATGACGATGTCGTCACGGTACGGGGCCAGGGCGTCGGCGATCAGTTCGTCGGTCTCACCGAGCGCGTAGGCGTCGGCGGTGTCGATGAGGTTCACTCCCAGCTCGACCGCGCGGCGCAGCACGGCGATGGCGGCCTTCCGGTCGGCGGGGGCTCGCCACACGTGGAATATCGCGGCGTCGAAGCCGGGTTCTTGCGGTGCCAAACGCATCGTGCCGTAACCGATTCGGCCGACTTCGAGCTCACCACCGAGTTGAAGGGTTGTCGTCATTGTCGTGACGCTATGAGCCGCCCTGTGCGGGCCGCGTGCGTCGGATGACGTAGTCGTTGACGTCATCGGGGCTCCGCGGTCCGGTCACGGTAGGTCTCGAGCAGGCGCAGCCACACCTCGCTGATGGTCGGGAAGGAGGGGACGGCGTGCCAGAGCCGGTTCAGGGGGATCTCGCCGGTGATGGCGATGGTCGCGGAATGCAGCAGTTCGGCCACGCCCGGCCCGGCGAAGGTGGCGCCGAGGATCACCTGGCGGTCGGGATCGATGAGGACGCGGGCGCGGCCGCGGTAGGCGGGATCGTGCTGGAGTGCGCCGGCGACCCGGGCGATGTCGTAGTCGACCACGTCGACCACTCGGCCCGCGCGGGTGGCGTCCTCGGTGGTGAGGCCGACCGCGGCGATCTCGGGATCGGTGAACACGACCTGCGGGACGGCGACGAGATCGGCGGTGCCCGTGTGCTTTCCCCACGGGGTGGAGTCGATATCGCGCCCGGCCGCGCGGTCGGCGATCACCGTTCCGGCGATGCGGGCCTGGTACTTGCCCTGATGGGTGAGCAGGGCCCGGCGATTGACATCGCCTACGGCATACAGCCATTCGCCCTCGACGGCGGTCACCGTGAACGAGTCGTCGGTGGCGAGCCAGTCGCCGGGGGTCAAACCGATCGTCTCCAAGCCGATGTCGTCGGTGCGGGGTTCGCGACCGGTCGCGAGCAGCAGTTCGTCGACGACGATCCGGCTGCCGTCGTGCAGGCTCAGATGCAGGCCGTCGTCGGGTCCGCCCGCTCGTTCGGCGCTCAGAATGCCCGAGCCGAAACGCAATTCGACCCCCGCCTCCCGGAGCCGGTCGGCCACCAGCTCGGCGGCGAAGGGTTCGACGCGGGCGAGCAGTCGCGGTTCCCGGGCGATGAGGACGACCTCCGCACCGAGAGCCCGCCAGGCCGTGGCCATTTCGACGGCGACGACGCCCGCGCCCAGAATGGCGAGGCGGCGCGGCACCTCGGTGGCGCTGGTGGCCTCGCGGCTGGTCCACGGCCGCACCGTGTCCAGGCCCGGCAGCGGCGGCAGGGCCGCCCGGGTGCCGGTGCAGACCGCGACCGCGTGCCGGGCGTGCAATCGCCGCGTGCCGCCGTCGGGTGTCTCGACCGTCACCCGCCGCACCCCGTCGAGCCGGCCGTGGCCCCGGATGAGTGCTATGTCAGCGGATTCGAGCCAGTCGACCTGGCCCTGATCGTTCCAATCGGCGACCATGCGGTCGCGATGCTTCAGGACCGCGCGGGCATCGAGCGGCCCGGTGACCGCGTCCGCGACGCCGGGAAACCGGGCCGCCTCGGCGTACAGCAGCGCGGGCCGCAGCAGTGCCTTGCTGGGTTCGCACGCCCAGTACGAGCATTCGCCGCCGACCAGTTCGGATTCGACGATGACGGTGCTGAGCCCAGCGGCCCGCGCGCGGTCGGCGACATTCTCACCGACCGGCCCGGCTCCGAGGACGATGACGTCGTAGGTGTTCTCGTCAGACATGATGTGCTTCCGTGGCTTTCGTGAGCGTCAGCGGCCGGGCGCGCGCTGAGTGACTTCCTGCAGGAACCAAGCGTTGCCGTCCGGATCTTCGAAGGCGGCGAAGGAACCGTAACTGCGGCGATCCGGGTGGGCGCCGGGGACCCGGTCGGCGGTTCCGGCGTGGTGGAAGACACCGGTCGCGTCCCGGAACGGTCCCTCCACGGCGACACCGCGTTCGCCGAGTTCGGCTGCGGCCTTCTCGATGTCGGTGACGATGAGGTGCAGTCCGCGTAGGGATCCGGGGGCGGCGTCGGTGACTCCGGCGCCGAAGATGATCGAGCATTCGGAGCCGGGCGGGGTCACCTGGACGACGCGGTAGCCGTCGTCCACGGTGAAGTCGGCGTCGAGCCGGAATCCGAGCCGCTCGGCGTAGAAGTCCTTGGCGCGATCGACATCGGCGACGGGCAGCACGATGACTTCGAGTTTCATGTCCATGATCGGGTTCTCCTGTGCGGGTGGGGTTTTCAGTGCGCGGCCGCGGCGGCCTGTTCGATCACCTTCGCCACCACGTCCGGATGCGAGACGGCGACCGAATGCGAGGCGTCGACCTCGGTGACCGTCGCGTGGGCGCGCTCGGCCATGAAGCGCTGCGCCTCGACCGGGATATTGAGGTCCTTGGTGGTGATGATGTCCCAGCTGGGCTTCTCGCTCCAGGCCGCGACCGTGGCCTTCTCCTCGAGCGCGGACTGCGCGATCGGCCGCTGCGACGCGGCGGCGAGGGCGGCGCGATCCGCGGGGACGTCGGCGGCGAACTGCGCGGGGAACTTGTCCTGCTGGATGTAGAGGTCGGTGCCCGCGGTGCCGTCGGCATTGGTGAACGGCACCGGATTCAGCGTGCCCGGCAGCGTGGTTCCCGGGAACTTGTTGGTCAGCTCGAGCGCGGTCTCGCCGGGCGCGGGCAGGAACGCCGCCACGTAGACCAGGCCCTTGACCTTGTCGTTCCCGGCCGCGGCCGCGCTGATGACCGACCCGCCGTAGGAATGCCCGACGAGGATGACCGGCCCGTCGATATGGCTGATCACCGAGCGCAGCGCGGCGGCGTCGCTGGCGGGACCGCGCAGCGGATCGGCCGCCGCCACCACGGGATAGCGGTCCTTGGTCAGCTTCTCGATGACGCCGTTCCAGCTGGAGCCGTCGGCGAACGCGCCGTGCTCCAGCACGATGGTCGGCCGCGGCGCGTCCTCGTTCGGGCCGGCGTGGGTGACGGTGTTCGCGGTGCAGGCGACCGCGAGACCACCGGCCGCGACCGCCGCCACGACTGCCGCGGCGCCGCGCGTGACATTGCGCCGGAAGCGGCCATTTGCATTCTCGACCATGGGATTTCGTCCTTCGAACAGTGGGGATCGGTGGTGTGATCCCACTGTCGCCTCCGCAGCCGGGGTGCCACATCCGTCAGCTGACGCTGGCATCGACGTACCGTCCACGACCTACGTCGCGAGCACCGTCAACTGACGGATGTGGGGGCGGCGGTCCCGGCGCGAGGGTGGAGTACATGAACACGACTGCCGCACCGCCCGTTTCGACCTCCGAGCGTTCGTCGCTGATCCGGCTGTATCTGAGCCGCGGCGTACTGGCCATCGGGTGGGCGATCGCCTTCGCCGCGTCCCACCACACCTTGAACGCGATCGCGGTGACCCTCCTGGTCGTCTACCCGCTGATCGACGCCGTCTCGTCGCTGCTCGACTATCTCGCCGTTCCGGAAGGTTCCGAACGTCGCGTGACCGCCCTCAACGGCATCCTCAGCGCGGCCGTCGCCATTGCCCTCGGCTTCGCCGGAACCCTCGGCGGCGCGGCCGCCGTCCTGGGCGTATTCGGCGCCTGGGCGGTGCTTTCGGGCGCGGCCCAGCTGATCGTCGGAGTGCGCCGCCGAGGCGCCGCCTTCGGCAAGCAATGGCCGACCCTGATCTCCGGCGGCCTGTCCTTCCTGGTCGGCGCGACCTACATCGCCCAGGCCACCGGCGACTCCCCGTCGCTGGGCGTGCTGGCCGTCTACGCCACCGGCGGCGGCGTCTTCTTCATCGCCCAGGCCGCACTGCTGGCCTGGAAGCACACCCGCCGCTGACCTCCCGTTCGACAATCCGAGAGAAGGAACCCATGTCCCCGAGACTGCACGGCAAGAAGACTCTGATCACCGGCTCCACCAGCAATATCGGGCGCTCGATCGCGATCGCCTTCGCGGCGGAGGGCGCTCACGTCATCGTCTCCGGACGTGACCGGGCGCGCGGTGAGGCGGTCGTCGCGCAGATCGGTGCCGCGGGCGGCGCGGCCGACTACGTGCACGCCGATCTCGACGGCACCGCCGCCGCGAGCCGCGCACTCGCCGCCGCGGCGGCCGACCGCCTGGGCGGCCGCATCGACATCCTGGTCAACAATGCGGGCATCTATCCGCCGGGAACCACCCTGACCATCGACGACGAGAGCTTCGATCGCGTCTACGCGGTCAATGTCAAAGCCCCGTTCTTCCTCACCCAGGCCGTCGTCCCCGGGATGATCGAGGCCGGCGGCGGCGTGATCATCAACCTCGGCTCGTGGGTAGCGCGCCTCGGTATCCCGGTCGGCGCGCTCTACGCGTCGACCAAGGGCGCGATGGAAACCCTCACGCGCGCATGGTCATCCGAGTTCGGCGACCGCGGGGTCCGGGTCAATGCCATCTCCCCCGGCGTCATCGTCACCCCCGACTGGGATCCCGCCGTCGAGCATCCCGGCGAAACATTGATGCTCGGCACCCCCGCCGGCCGTTCCGGCCACCCCGACGCGATCGCGGCCGCCGCCGTCTATCTCGCCTCCGACGATGCCGCCTTCATCCACGGCACCGTCCTCGATGTCGACGGCGGCAGAACGGGTGTCGCGGTCGTCGCCGGCCGCGCGAGCGCCTAGATCTCGGCTCACGAACACGAAGGAATTCGATTCGATGACGAAAGCGTTCCGGTCGGCCGATGTCGACGGACCGTTCTTCAGGGTTTACGACGACAAGGGACGGCACCGCGAGCTGCCCTTGTCGCCCAGGCGATCACGACTTACCATCGGCCGTTCCCCGAAGGCGGACATCTCGCTGTCCTGGGACGGGGAGGTGTCACGGGTGCACGCCGTCGCCGAATACCTGGGTGAGCAATGGACCCTGCTCGACGGCGGCCTCTCGCTCAACGGCACGTTCGTCAACGGCGACCGGCTGGCCGGTCGCCACCCACTGCGGCCCGGCGACATGCTGCGAATGGGCAACTCCCGCATCACCTTTCACGACTTCACCGAGGGCGTCGGCGGCGACCGCACCAAAGCCTCCCGCGACGGCCTGCCGACGCCGGGCGCCCTGACCTCCACACAGCTCTCGGTCCTGATCGCCCTGTGCCGCCCGCTCCTCACCGGCGCCGACGGGTTCGCGCTGCCCGCCACCAATCAGCAGATCGCCGACGAGCTGTTCTTCTCCCTCGACACGGTCAAGGCTCAGATGCGGGCCCTGTTCGCCAAATTCGGCGTAGCAGACCTGCCGCAGAACCAGAAGCGCGCCCGGCTGGCCAACCTGGCGATCAGGTACGGCATCATCTCCGAGCGCGATCTCTGAACTCCGCCACGGGTGGCGAACCATCCTCCGCCCCTTCACATCCGGGACGGACCGCTCCGCTCCGCGGTCGGCCGGTCCTCGACAGGCCACCGGGGGTGCTCGCGGTGCGCCCACTCCCGCGCGACGTACCCGGTCCGCATGCCGCGCCGCGCCTCCGGATCCTGGTACGCCTTGCGGATGTGACCCGCCAGCACGACCGCGATGGCCCAGGCGAGGACATCGTGCACGAAGATCGCGCTGGTCCGGGAGATGGCCGGGAGCAGGTGCGGGAACCACATCAGCAGGCCCGTGCACATCATCACCAGGACGGCGCCGGCGATCCAGCCCGCATAGAGCTTCTGCCCGGCGTTGAACTTGCCCGCGGGGCGTTCCGATGGTGCGGTCAGACGCCGGCGAACCGCGTTCAGCCAGCGGCGGTCGTACGGCGCGAAGCGGTTCAGCCTGCGGAGGTCGGCGCGGAAGGCCGGTGCGAACAACCCCAGCAGGACCGGCACGGGCAGCAGGATGCCCGACCACTCGTGGACGGTCGCCACGAGGTCTCGCTGCCCCACCAGCTGAGCCAGCGGCCCGACATAGAGGAAGGCCGCGGTCGTCACGCACAGCAGCATCAGTGTTGCGGTGGCGCGGTGGACCATTCGCTCGGCGGTGGTGAATCTGCGCACGTCGCGCCGCTCCGGCCGCGCTCCCGTCGGCGATTCAGCGCGTGTCATCGAGCCACCCGTCGACGTCATACCCGCGCTCCTCCCAGTAGCCGGGGACGACCCGGTCGGTGACCGATATGCCGGACAGCCACTTGGCGGACTTGTAGAAGTACATCGGAGCCGCATAGAGCCTGACCGGGCCGCCGTGCTCATGTGTGATCGGCGCGTCCTGCATCCGCAGCGCCACCAGCACATCGGCGCGACGGGCCTGCTCCAGCGTGAGGCTCTCGGTGTACGCGCCGTCGAAACAGCTGAAGCTCAAGGCTTTTCCATTCGCCCCCACCCCCGAGTCGTCGAGCAGGTCGGACAGCCTCACACCGTCGAACGGCACCTTCTCGACACGCCAGCCGTCGGTGCATCGCACATCGTGGACGACCCGGGTCTGCGGGAACGCGCGCAGGTCCGCGAGCGTATACGTGCGTGGACGGTCCACCAGGCCGTCGATCGTCAGCTCGTAGTCGGCCTCGCCCTTGCGCGGCACCGAGCGGACGACGCTGTAGTACCGGAACCCGCCCGGATTCGGGAGCAGCCCGGTAAGGCCGGTCGGATCCTGCTGAGATGCCTTGGCCAGCAATCCTTCCCACCCGGTCTGCAGGTACGGCGCGGCGATCAGGCCAACCGCACCGAGTCCGAGCATGCCCAACAGTGTTCTCCGAGCCACAGGTGCGCCGTCCGGCATGTCCTCGGGTTCGATGTCCGCCATCTCCCCACTGTCACCGGCTCACCATCACCGCCGCATCGGTCAGATGACGCTCCACACGACGTATTTCGACGCGACTACGGCTCGCACGAGGTCAGCGCGGACCGAATCCGCCGTAGGGTTGCAGGGGGATGATCCGAAAGTCGGACATGTCCTTACGGGACAGGGGGAACTCCGCCACCACCGCCTCGGCCTCGGCGAGAGTCGCGGCCTCGATGATGAAGGCCGCGCCGCGGGTGTCGCCGCGCAGCCAGATGTTGCGGACTACGTTGTCGGCGTGGAGCTGTCGGACATGTTCGGTTTCGCCGGGGATGACGGCGGCGAAGTCGTCCTCGGTGAAGCGGTCCTGATAGCGCTCGGTCAGCACGAGAAATTGCACGCCGCCGACGCTACCCGGTTCGGGGTTCGAGGTCGCGATGGTGGGCCAGATATCGAACCTCGTTCGGCTCGTCGCCGTCGGTGATGACGAAGGTGTTGCCGCCCAGGCGTTTTGCGCGGTACATGGCGGAGTCGGCGCGGTGGAGCAGGCGGCGGAAGGCGGCCTCGGTCCATTCGGCGTCGGGTTGCGCCGCGTCGACGATGGCGACGCCGACGCTGGCGGTGATCGTGACGGGGAGGTCGGGGGTGGTTTCGACGGCGGCGCGCAGGCCCTCGGCCACGGTGGCGGGGTCCTCGCGCAGACAGCCGACCACGACGAATTCCTCGCCTCCGGTCCGGGCCACGAGCGCCTCCGGTTCGACGGTGTCGCGGAGTCGCCGGGCCGCCCGGACCAGCACTTCGTCGCCGAAGGGGTGTCCGAAGGTGTCGTTGATGGTCTTGAACCGGTCCAGATCCACCGAGGCGACATATCCGGAGCGGCGCCCGCAGCGGTCGACCTGAGCGGCCAGATAGGAGTCGAGGCCGCGGCGGTTGAGCAAGCCGGTCAGCGGATCGGACAAGGCGTCCACCCGCACGATCCAGTGGCATACCTGCACGAACGGCAGGATGACGCCGACCACGACCACCATCACCAGAACGATGTCGAGGCCCAGCGCCAGATCCTGATATCGGCCGGGGGTGTGCGGTTCGCCGCGCCCGGTGGCCGGAAGGTGCCCGGTCGCGATCAGCGCTGCCAGCATCACCGCCGTCAGCATCGACCACCCGACGTGCAGGGCCAGGATGCGCGGGCCGTGGAACACGGTCACGTATCCGCCCATGGCCATCAGCAGCACGATCCCCAGCACCGCGATGACGCGGTCGCGCGCCAGCAGATCGTTGGCCGCGGTGTCCAGGTCGAACAGCGCGATCCACACCAGGGATTCGATTTCGCGCGGCCACGGCAGCAGCCACCACCGCAGCGTCCACGCCCCGGCCACCGTGGCCTCCACCCCGCCCTGCCAGCCCAGCGGCCCCGAGACGTCGCCCTGCGCGAGCGCGGCCAGTACCGCGATCAACAGCATGACGATCCCGCCCGCGCCCAACATGATCTTGAATCCGCGCAGTGCCGCGTGCGATCGCAGGGTGTCGACCAGCCATCGGTAGTCCACCCGGTCTCGCCACCAGGTTCGATACAGCGAACGAGCGTCGGCCATCAAACCGCCTCGGTGCGTGTCGGGAGATCCAGAGTTCCGGCTGGAGTCAACGAGACTCTTTGCGCAGGCTAGGACCGATTCACGGGGTGCGCAATGTTAGCTTGCCGACTCTGCGAGCGCGCACCGGTCAGCGCGGGGGCAGGGTCTCGAGAGCGGCCTGCGCGGGGGCGTAGCCGGCGCGGGCGGATTTGAGGTAGACGCGTTTCGCGGCGTCGGTGCGGCCCAGGGATTTCCATTGGTCGCCGAGGGCTTTGAGGGCGACCATGTCACCGTCCTGCTCGACCTCGCGGTAGAGGAGTTCGGCGCGGTCGTCCTCGCCGCGGGCCTCGTGAACCGTTGCGAGGTGGACCTTTCCGAGAATGTGGCCGTGGTCGGCGTAGCGGCGGTACCAGTAGGCGGCTTGGCTGAGGTCGCCCGCCTTCATGCACATGTGGCCGAGGGTGAGCATGGACAGGGTTTCGCCGCTCTCGGCGGCTTTGCGGTACCAGCGTTCGGCTTCGGTACGGGCGCCGCGGTTTTCGAGGAGTCTCGCCAGGAAGGACATGGAGAGGGAGTCGTCCAGCGCCGCGGCCTCGCGTAGCAGCCGCTCGGCTTCGCCGATGTCGCCACGCTTCTGATGATCTCGGGCACGGGCCATCAGGCGGCCTGCCTCGCGACGCCTGCGCCCGGCTCCCGGAGGCCGGGAGTTCTCCACGGGGGCCGCCGGTTTCGGCGCGTGGGCCGACGGCGTCGAGAGCAGGGTCAGTGCCTGTGCGATGGACGGGCGTAGCTCCGGCTTCTTGTCCATCAGCCGGGTGATGAGCCGGCCGAGCTGCCCGGCGTGCACCGGCCGGGGAGCCGCCCCGAACATCACCGCTTTCATCGTTCCGTGAATGGTGTCGCGCCGGAACGGGGAAACCCCCTCCACCGCGTGATAGAGCGTGACGCCGAGCGAGTACAGGTCACCGGCCGGTGTGTCATCGCCGTCGATGCGTTCGGGCGCCATGTATTCGAACGAGCCGATGATCGACTCCTTGGCGGTCAGCGTGTGATCGGAATGGTGGCGGGCGGTCCCGAAATCGGTGAGCAACACCTCGCCGCCGTTGGCGAGCAGGATATTGCCCGGCTTGATGTCGCGGTGGACCACGCCCGCGTCATGGGCGGCCCGCAGGGCCCGCAGCAGTGCCTCCGCGATGACGGTGGCTTCCGGGACGGGTACCGCTCCATCGTCCAGTCGCTGCTTCAGGGATCGGCCGGACACCAGCCGCATGACGATCCACGGCGTCCCGCCGTCGGTGACGACATCGAGGACGCCGACGATGTTCGGATGGTCGCGCAGCCGCGCGGCATTGCGGGCCTCGCGTTCGGCCCGCGCGACTCGTTCGGCGTGCTCAGCACTCGATTCGGCCTGCGGGAGCAGCACTTCCTTCACCGCGACATCGACCCGCAACCGCTCGTCGTGGGCCTTCCAGACGGTCCCGAACCCGCCGCTCCCCAGCTTCTCTATCAACCGGTAGCGGCCGACTAACACCCAGCCCGGTCGTCCCAGCGCCGACATGAAGGCCCCTAGTGGTTCTGTGCCCCAGCAACATTCGAAACCAGTCAACCGTAGCCGAATACGGGCACGACCGTCTCGGCGCGTTCGCTCATTCCCACGCGAATCGCGGCTGGTCGGTGTGGTCGACGCGAGTCGGGCGGTGGTGCAGCACCACCTCGCGGAACTGATAGAGGATCGCGCCGGTGGGGCTGTGCAGGTGGCCGCCCAGCAGGGGCACCTGGATGGTCACCCGATCGGAACCGGGGACCGGGGCGAAGCGGGGCTCCACGTCGAGATCGGACAGCGGGATCCAGTGCACCGCAGCCACTTCGGCGGGATTGGGGACCGGCTCGGCGGCGTCGCCGACCCACGCCACCACGGGCGTCATCACATAGCCGGAACGGGTCGGATAGTCATCGAGCAACCCCAGCACCGCGGAGCGGGGCAGGGCGATGCCCAGCTCCTCGTGCAGCTCGCGCAGGGCCGCCGTCTCCGGGTCCTCCCCCGGATCCAATCGGCCACCGGGCAGGGCGAACTGCCCGGCGTGCGCCCGCAGCCCGGACGACCGCTCGGTGAGCCAGATGCCCTGCTCCCCATCGCGATCGGCCATCGCGATCAACACCGCCGCGGGTTTGCGGTCATCGCCGGGGTCGACGGATCGACGGGGAAAGGACCCCAGTACCTCCGCCACCGTGTGCCGCAACCGGCTCGGGGACTCATCCCTCCAGCGATACCCGCTGTCGTCCTCATCGACCGGCATCCGCCGAACCTAGCAGCCGCTCGGGTTCACCCCTCGAGCACCGCTGTCACGACTGCTTGCGCGATGTCGCCGTAGGGCGGGTAGAGCGCGGCGATCAGGTCTCCCTCGCCGCGTGTGACCACGCCGCGCGGGTTGGAGAATTCGCGGAAGCCCTCGATGCCGTGATGCCGTCCGCTGCCGCTGGTCCCGACGCCGCCGAAGCCGAGCGCGGGCAGTGCGCCCTGTACCGCGCAGGTGTTGACGCAGGCCCCACCGGAGGAGGTGCGGGTCAGCACGCGGTCCGCGACGGCGGCGTCCTTGGCGAAAACATAGAGGCCCAGCGGCTTTTCGCCCGCATTGACATGGGTGATCGCGTCGTCGATCGTGTCGTAGGGCTTGACGACGAGGATCGGGCCGAAGATCTCCTCGCGCATCACGCCGAGGTCGTCGGCGGGATCGAGCACCAGCGACAGCGGCATGCGCCGGCTCGCGCGATCGACCTTCGCGGCGGGCTGGAGTTCGACGATCGTGCACCCCGCCGCACGCGCTTCGTCCAGCAGATCGATCAACCGGTCGAGGTGTCGTTCGGTGATGATGCCGGTGCAATCGCCGGTCTCGGTGAACTTCGGTGCGTGCTCGGCCATGTGCGCCTCGGCCAGGCGGACGAAATCGCCGAGGCCCTCGCGTGGCACCAGGCAGTAGTCGACCGAGATGCACATCTGCCCGTTCTTGATGAGCTTGGTGCCCAGGACCTGTTCGACGGATGCCGCGTCGACACTGTCCTCGGCCAGGATGGCCGGGCACTTGCCGCCCAGCTCCAGCGTCACCGGGACCAGGTTCTTGGCGGCCTCGACCGCGATCAACCGGCCCACCTCCGGATTTCCGGTGTACAGCAGGTGATCCCAGCGCTGCCGGGAGAACTCCCGGGCCAGCTCGACACCGCCGGTGACGACCGTGACCCGGTCGGCGTCGAAGGTGGCGGCGATCATTTCCTTCAGCAGTTCACCGCAGGCGGGGGTGAACTCCGAAGGCTTCAGGATCACCCGATTGCCCGCGGCGAGCATCTCCACCAGCGGGCCGACCGACAGGTCGAACGGGAAGTTCCACGGCACGATATTGCCGACCACGCCCTTGGGCTGGTACCGGATGGCGGCCTGCGCGGAGCCGTACAGCCCGGGATCGGTGAACCGCGTCTCCGGCGCCATCCAGGTGGGCAGCTGCTCGGCCGCGTAGACCGCGCGCCCCACCACCCCGAGGACCTCGACCAGATCGGTGAACAGCTCCGGATGCACCGAGAAGTCCTGCGACACCGCTCTTCTGATCCGCTCCCGATTGCTCAGCATCATGGCGGCGATCGCGCCCAGGTGATCCTGTCGTTCCGCGCAGGTCGGGTACGGATCCTTCGCGAACGCGGCCTGCTGGCGGGCGAAGGAGTCGTGGAGTTCGGCGATCGCCCGGGTGTCATCGGTGGCCGGTGCGATCGGGCGGTGGGTGGCGGTCATGGGGCGGACCTTCCGTTGTCGCTGCCCCTCTCACGATCCCAGCCTCCCGAGGCACCGGTACGCCGATTCGAAAAATCCCTCGCACACAATCTATTAGCTGGGTTGCAGGTCGACTACGCCTTTGCCGCTTGCGATGTCGAGCGGGACCGACACCTGGTCGTGGGCGATCAGCCAGGTGTCATCGATTCTGCGCAGGCCGTAGGTGACCCGGACCCACATTCCAGGAAAGGAGACCCCGTTCTGCGCGGTGCCGGTGAGGCGAGCGAAGGCGTGGCCGAAGGCGATGTCGTCTCCGATGGTCAGGGTGAGGTCGCGGACCTCGTAGTTCAGGGTCTCCAAGAAGGTGAACGCCCTGGCCCAGTTCTCGAGTTTCGCGTCGATCCCGACGTGCTGCAGTGGCGGTTCGACGTCGAAGGACACCACGTCGGCGGTGTATGCCCGCCGCACGGCGTCGAGGTCCTTGGCGTGCAGTGCTTCGATCACGCCGTCGATCAGCCGGCGAATGTCATTGGATGCGTTCATGATCGGCTCCTAGGAGTTGACGAGGGTGGACCGCAGCGGCGCGAGGGCGCCGTTCCAGGCGAGGACCTGATCGAGCGTCTTGCCGAGCGTGAGGTCGTGGGCGGCGGTCGGGACGAAGGTGGTGCGGTTCTCGAACTCGAGCACCGAGATCCCGACCTGATAGCCGACATCGGCCATGCCGAGGGTGCTGCAGACCGCCCGCAGCTGCACCACCGCGCGAGCGCCGCCGTTGACGCCGTAGGAGACGAATCCGACTGCCTTGTTGGTCCATTCGGCGAACAGATGGTCGAGGGCGTTCTTGAGGACGCCCGGGTAGCCGCCGTTGTATTCGGGCGTCACGATCACGAATGCGTCGAAGGGGGCGATGCGGGCGGCCCAGGCGCGGGTGTATTCGTTCGGCGAGGGGCCGAACATCGGCGGCGTGGCCTCATCGAAGTGCGGCAGCGGGTGGTCGCGCAGGTCGACCAGTTCGTACTCGGCGTCGCCGCGCGCCGACGCCTGGGCCAGGACCCATTCGGCGATCTGTGCGCCACTGCGGCCCGGCCGGGTGCTGCCGAGGATGATTCCGATTCGAGTCATTTCCGAACTCCTGCTCTACTGAACGTCGCTTGCCCTACCCGACGACACAGCCCGCCGAAATGTCAGGCCGCCTCCGCCCACCCGTCACCCCGCCACCACCCCTATGAGGAAACGCTGCGCGTAGCCTCACATTTTCGGCCTGCGAATCGTCGATTCAGGTAAGTGACGAGCAGATCCGAGGAGCGACCATGACCGACCCACACCTGCCCGCGGTGATGAGCGAACGCCGCCAGCTGATCAACCTCGCCTACCGCATGCTCGGTTCGCTGGCCGAGGCGGAGGACGTGGTGCAGGAGACCTACGCGCGCTGGTACGCGCTGTCGGATCGTCAGCGGCAGGAGATCGAGGTGCCCGGCGCGTGGCTGACCAGGGTCGCCAGCCGGATCTGCCTGGACCTGCTCGGGTCGGCCCGCGCCCGCCGGGAAAGCTATGTGGGCGAATGGATTCCGGAGCCGGTCCCCGGCCGCTCCGAATGGCTCGACGGCCCCGCCTCCGCCGATCCCGCCGACCGGGTCACCCTGGACGAGTCGATCAGCATGGCCTTCCTGGTCGTCCTGGACTCCATGACCCCCGCCGAGCGCGTGGCGTTCATCCTGCACGACGTCTTCCGCTACTCCTTCGCCGAAGTCGCCGAGATCGTCGGCCGCACCCCCGCGGCCTGCCGCCAGCTCGCCTCCAGCGCCCGCCGCCGCGTCGACACCTCACGCGCGCCGTCGAATACCGAGCGCGCCGATATCGTCCGGGACTTCAAGCGAGCCTGGAACGCGAAGGACATCGAGGCGCTGCTGGGCCTGCTCGACCCGCAGGCGATCGCGACGGCCGACGGCGGCGGCCTGGCCCTCGCCTTCCTCGACCCGATCAGCGGTCGCGAGCGGGTGGCCGCCGCCTGGATGGAGATCGCCAGCCGAGCCACCCCGATGAATCTGGTCGAGCGCACGGTCAACGGCCAGCCCGGCCTGGTGGCCGAGGTCGACGGCACCGTCGTCTCGGTCTACGCCTTCGACATCGCCGACGGCCTGATCACCCGCATCTGGGTGATCCGCAACCCCGAGAAGCTGCGCCCCTGGACCGCGAACTGATCCCCGGGCCGCCCTATCGATTTCGCGGTTCGCGCCCTTGCCGCCGGGCCTCCGACCGGACCAGCGGTACGCGCCGGCGACGCCGACGCCCCGGCTCCGGGGCCCGCCGCGGCCGCCCGTACCGCAGCAACTCCATGAGCAGATCCTCCGCGGCCCGGCACCGCCGCAGATCAACCCACAACCGCCACACCACCTCCGGATCCCCGCGCTCCACCACGTTCACCCGGACCGGCAGCACATACCCCGCGATCCCCGCATCCGTCAGTGCGAAGAGCACCCGGTAGTACTGCGCCTCGGTCAGATCGGCGAGTATCACCCAAGCCTGCGCGTCCAACCCGTTGGAGACTCCCCGCGCGGCAACCCAGTGCCGCCCGACCCGCACCCCGGACCACGGATCGGGTATCTCACGCGCCGCTGTCATCGCACCCTGCCGCATCGATCACGGAACCCACCTCGTACATCACCTCGATCCTACGGGCAGGAGTCGACCGCGAACCGGTGAGAAAGCGGTGGCGAGGACGGTTCAGCCGTGGTGCCAGTCCTCGAGGCGGAGGTGGCGGCGGTCGCGGCGGAGGGTCCAGGTGCCGCCCGGATAGGTGAGGGTGTTGGTGCCGGAGGGATCGACGAAGTAGCTGGTGCAGCCGCCAGTGGACCAGATCCGGGTGCTCAGGAGGGTGCGGGCGCGGGCGACCCAGGCGCGTTCGGCCGAGCGGGTAGGGGTGTAGCGGGGGATGCCGTGGGCGCGCATGTGGGCGATGGTGCGGGCGATCAGACGGGCGGTGGGTTCGATGGCCAGGAATTGGGAGGTGTGCGGGAGGGCGGTGTTGGGGCCGGTGACCGCGAAGAGGTTGGGCAGGCCGGCGAAGGCGATGCCGCGGTAGGCGGTGAACCCGTCCTCGGTGAATTTCCTTCGGGTGGACATGGTTTCGGTGCGGAAGTCGGGGAAGTGCGCTATCGAGTCCTGAACGTGGAAGCCGGTGGCCCACACGATGGCGTCGACCTCGTGGTGGACGCCGTCGGCGGTGCGCAGTCCGGTGGGGGTGATCTCGATGATCTTCTCGGTGACCAGGTCGACGGCGGGGCGGGCGAAGGCGGCGTAGTACTCGTCGGACACCATCGGGCGTTTGCAGCCGAAGCGGTAGTCGGGCACCAGCTTTCGACGCGTCTCGGGGTCCGGCACCTGATGGTTCAAGGCGGCCAGGCAGATTCGCTCGTAGAGACGCACCAGGGCGGGGTGGAATTCGGCGAAGTGCAGCGCCTCGAGGAAGGTGAACACGAAGCCGCGGGCGGCGAGTCGCAGCGGCGGGATCCGGCGGAACAGGGTCCGCATCGCGGGCGGGATGGGGCGATCGCCACGCGGCAGCACCCAGGCGGCGGTGCGCTGGAACGACACCACCGAGGCGGCGGTGCGCGCCAGCGCGGGCACGATCTGCACGGCGCTGGCACCGGAACCGACCACGGCGATGCGCTTGCCCGCGGGTTCGAAGTCCCGATCCCAGGTGCTCGAATGCATTTGCGGACCGGTGAATTCGGTGCGGCCGGGAATATCGGGGATGGCCGCTGTGTGCAGCGAGAAATACCCCATGACGACCGCACGCGCCCGCACCGTCCGGCCGTCGCCGAGCCGGATCACCCATTCGGCCGCGGCCTCGTCGAAATCAGCCTCGGCCACTTCGCTTTTCAGTCGTATATGCCGCCGCAGGTCGAAGCGATCCACCACCGACTCGGTGTAGGCGCGCAGCTCGGGCTGGGGTGCGTAGAGCCGCGTCCACTCCGGATTCGGCGCGAACGAGTACGAATACAGCACCGAGGGCACGTCGACCGCGCATCCGGGATAGACATTGTCCCGCCAGGTGCCCCCGATGGCGTCGGCGCGCTCGAGCATGACGAAGTTGTCCACGCCGAGGCGGCGCAGATTGATCGCCACCCCCAGACCGCTGAATCCGGTGCCGATGATGGCGACGTCGAAACGGTCTGGGCCGGAGGGAGTCTCGGACATGCGGGCACCTCGGTTCGGGATCGGGTAGGGGTGGACGGTGAAGGCTCAGGACGGAACGACTGCCACTTCGGCCGGTGCGGAGCCGCTTTCGCGCAGCCCGAACCTGGAGTGCACGCGGCGCAGCGGCCGCGGAGCCCACCAGGTCCACCGCCCGCCCAGTCGCAGCGTCGCCGGGAGCAGGAAGCCGCGCACGACGGTGGCGTCGGCCAGCACCGCCAGCGGCAGCCCGATGCCGAACGCCTTCATGAAGGTGATGTCGGAGGCCAGGAAGCCCAGGAACACGATGGAGATGAGCACGGCGGCGGCGGTGACGATGCGGCCGATCCGCTCCAGCCCGATCGCCACCGACGCCGTGGCGTCCCCGGTGTTCTCGTACTCCTCGCGTATGCGCGACAGCAGGAAGACCTGATAGTCCATGGCCAGACCGAAGGCGACGGCGAACAGCATGACCGGCACCACCGCCGACAGGTCGCCGGTGGGTGTGAACCCGAGCAACCCGGACAGCCTGCCCTCCTGGAAGATCCACACCAGTGCGCCGAAGGTCGCGGTCAGGCTCAGCGCGCTCAATACGATCGCCAGCACCGGCACCAGCACGCTGCCGGTCAGCAGGAACAGCAGCAGCCCCATGGCGATCACCACGAAGCCGAGCGCGTAGGGAGCGCGCGCGGTCAGCACGTGGATGGCATCCATATTGGCCGCGTCCACTCCCCCGACCAGCGCCCGCGACGGTGCCGGGGTGGCGCGGACGGCGCGGATGACGGCGTCCACCGCGCGCCGGTCCGTCGTGGCGGGAACCACGGAAAGGTAAGCGGCATCGTCGGTTTCGAACCGCTGATGGGCGGCGGTGGCCGGGATCGCGAGCGCGCCCTTGACGTAGCTGCCCGTCGCGGTATCCACGCGAGCGACATCGTCGAGCGACGACAGCGCCGCGGCGTATTCGGCGACCCCGCGCTTGCCGTCCGGCAGCACCACGAACAGTCCGCTGAGTTCGGCGGCATCGAAATCGCGTTGGACCGTCTCGGCCACCTGCCGCGCGGACGAACCGGCGGGCATGGACCGATAGTCCGGGAAGCCGGGGTGGAAGCGCAGGAACGGCGTTCCCAGCGCGAGCAGCAGGGCCACGGTGACGACGGCGACCGGAATCGGCCGCCGCATCACCATCATCGCGAGCCGATGCCAGAGACCCTGGTCCAGCGCGCGGGAATCGCTGCCGGACAACCGCTTCCGGCCGATCCGGAACCGGTCGATGCGATCGCCCGCCACCAGCAGGGTCGCGGGCAGGACGGTCAGCGAGACCGCCGCGGCGGTGAACGCCACGGCGATACCGGCGTACCCGATCGATCGCACCGCCAGCAGCGGGAAGATCAGCATGGACGACAGCGCGACGGCCACGGTCAGCGCGGAGAACGCCACGGTCCGCCCCGCGGACCCCATGGTCGCGATGAGCGCCGCACGCGGATCGGCGGCCGTGACGAGTTCCTCGCGATACCGGTTCACGATCAGCAGGCTGTAGTCGATGGCCAGCCCCAGCCCGAGCAGCGACGCCACATTCGTTGCGGTGGAGGATAATTCGGTGAACTCGGCAACCAGCCACAGCACACCCATGGTGAGCATGGTGGTGACGGTTCCGGTGACGAGCGGCAGCGCCGCGCCCACCACGGTCCCGAAGACCACGAGCAGCGCGATCAGGGTCAGCGGAAACGCCACGCCCTCACCGGCGGCGACATCCTTCTGCCCCTGCCGCACGGTTTCGTGCATCATCATGGCGTACCCGCCGACCCGGACCTCGATCCCGTCGTGCGTCCCGCCGAATTCCGGTGCCAGCTCAGCGATCCGGCGGTCGACCCGTGTCTCGTCGCCCATGATCGTGCCGACGATGAGACCCTGGCGGCCGCTCTTGTCGCGCAGCGCGGGCAGCTGCCCCGAGGTCCAGTAGGACATCACCCCGGTGATATCGGGCTCGGCCTGCAGCCGCTGCACGAGTCCCGTTGCGGTGCGCGCGGATTCGGCATCATCGACGGTCTTGCCGGTGTCCACCAGCAGCACCAGGTTCGGCGCGCCCTGCCCGAAGTGGTCGCGCAGCGCATCGGCCGCCGCGCTGGATTCGGCACTCGGGTCGAAGTATCCACCGCCCTGCAGCTTGCCGAACAGCGTGGTGCTCGCCGACCCGGCGAGCACCGCCAGCACGGCGGCGACGATCAATACCGCGCGATGCCTGCGCACTACGAATCGCACCACGGTCAGCGCGCCTCCGCCCGCATGAGCAGCTTCTCCGGATGCACCAGCGCGCCGATCACGGTCTCCCGCACCGGAATACCCGGCACCGGCCGCAGCCGCCAGTGCGCGCTGAGGGTGGCCACCTGCAGGGCGATCTCGGTGAGCGCGAACACGTTTCCGGGGCATTGCCGCGCACCCATGCCGAACGGGATGTGCGCGCCCTTGGACATGTCGGCCATCCGCTCGGGCAGCCACCTGTCGGGATCGAAGCGCTGCGGGTCGGGGTGGATGGCGGGGTCGCGGTGCACCGCCACGGGGCAGACGAAAAGCATGCTGCCACCCGGAATCTCGACACCGCCGAGGGTGTACGGGGTGGGCACGTGCCGGACCGTCAGCCACGGCGAGTACTTGCGCAACGTCTCGAGCACAATGCGTTTGGTGACCTCGAGCTCGGCCAGGTCGCCGAACTCCGCGGCCCGCGCCGGTCCGTCCGCGCGCAGCACGGCGTCCACCTCGGCGTGCAGCGCGGCCTCCACCTCGGGATTCTGCCCGAGCTCGTGGAACACCCAGGCCAAGGTGGCCCCGATGGCCTCGGTGCCGCCGACCAGGAAGTTGATCAGCTCGTCGTGCACCTGGGAGTCGGTGAGCGCACCGCCGGATTCGTCGCGGGCCTTGAGCAGCGTGTCGAGCAGGTCGCCGTGATCGAGGTCCGGATCCGCCGCGAGCTCGGCGCGGTAGGCGGCGATGATGGCGCCGGTGGCCGCCTTCATCTGCACCACCAGCCGGTCGAACCGGCGATTGCCGGGCAGCGGCAGCCGGTCGATCCAGGCGGGCCGGGTGACGCGGCGCGAGAGCAGGGTCATGACGGGGGGCAGCAGCCGGTGGATGTGTTCGGCTGTCTCGGAACCGAGCTCGCCGGTGAACAGCGATCCCGCCACGGTGCGCAATGCCAGGTCGTGCATCTGCTCGTTGACCGCGAGGAAATCACCGTTGCGCCAGGACGCGGCGCGCTCGGCCCCGAGCCGGGTCATGACCGCCGCGTAGCGCGCGATCCGCGACTTCGCGAAGGCGGGCGCGATCATGCGCCGTTCGCGCCGATGCCGCTGACCCTGCAGCACGGTCACGCCCTCGCCCAGCAGCGCCTCGGCGCGTTCGATCATCAAACCCTGATCCGACAGCGCCACGAACGCCTCGCGGACCAGCTCCGGGTCGGTGACGACATAGGTGTCGTAGCCGGGAATCCGCACGCGCACAACCGGTCCCACCGCCGCGAGCGTGGACAGGAATCGGTACGGGCGGCGGCCGAAGCGCGGCCAGTGGCCGAGCAGCGGGATCGCGCCGGGCGCGGTAGGGGCGGCGTGGGAGACGGTGCGGTGTGCGATCGGCGTGACGGTGGCGGTGGAGGTCATCGCGAAGGTGCTCCAAATCTGGCGGGCGGATCGCGCGACGACGCGCGGACTCGAGGTGATTGCGGGCGATGGCCCGATCATCGATTGCCGGAAGGGTGCCGGTTTCGGCCAGAGTAACCAGGAATTCCTTTCCCTCGCAACCGGACTCCCGACTTTGTCTCCGAAGCCAAAAAGCATTGTCGCCATTGGTTTTCCGGGAGCAGTGGCATTCGATATGACACGGCCCGCGGGTGACTTCTGTCGCTCCCGGGACCGGGTTTCCTTGACACCGTATGGAACTCGTCTCTAGCGTCCGTGGAATCCGAACCGAGCCACTGTTCGCCTCGGTGGATTCACAGGGACGGCCACTCGCCAGTTCCATCCATCCCATTACGATCGGGAGTCACGATTGTGAGTGCCGCACGCCTCAGTGCGCTGGGAGCCGCTCTCCCCCAGCGCGAATACACCACGGATGAAGTACTGGCCCGAATGTCGAGCGGCGGGCAATTCGAGGTCGAGCGGATCACCGGAATCCGCACCCGGCGCATGGTCGACCGGTCGGCGGGCGAGGACAGCCTCTCCCTCGGCGTCCGCGCCGCGCGCGACTGCCTGGCGCGCTCGCGCTACGAGGCCACCGACATCGATGTGATCATCAGCGCCGGCACCACCGTGCACGACGGGTTCCACATGGTGTTCGAACCCGCCGCCGCCCACGCGATCGCCCGCGGAATCGGCGCGGACAATGCCACGGGCTACGACGTCGTCAATGCCTGCGGCGGCACCATGACCGCGATCTACCTGCTGGAGAACATGATTCGCGCAGGACTGGTGCGCACCGGCATGGTGGTCACCGCCGAGATCATCTCCCCGGTCACCGAGGGCGCGCTCGCCGAGGCGAAGGACGTGCGCGATCTGCAGTTCCCCGCGCTCACCCTGGCCGACGCCGCCGTCGCGGTGATCGTGGACCGCGCCGAGGACGAGCACGACCGCATCCACTACGTGGACATGATCACTTGCGCCGAGTTCTCCCCGCTGTGTATCGCCAAGCCCAGCGACGCCTCCGAGAACATGATCATGCTCACCGACAATATGACCATGCAGGCGGCCCCGCGCCGGGAAACCTGGGCGAAACTGCACCGCGACCGGCTCGTCAAGCGCGGCACCACCTTCGCCGAGGAGAAGTTCGATTTCATCGTCTTCCATCAGCTCGGGGTGGCCTTCACCGAGAAGCTCGCCGAATCCGGCGCGAAGATCCACGAGGCGGAAATGCCGCCGCGGCTGGCGACCGTGCACAAATACGCGAATACCGGTGCCAGCACGCATTTCCTCGCGATATACGACTACATATCGCGGGGCGAAATACCGAAGGGTTCCAAGATCTGCGTGGTGCCGACCGCCTCCGGAATGATCTTCGGCGTCATGTCGGCCACTCTCGATTCTCTGGTGGGATGAACATGTCCGTTGTCATCGAACAATCCGCGATCAGCGCCGCCCCGGCCACCGCGGGATCCATCGACCATGCCGTGGCCGCGGGCCGGGAATGCCTGGAGCGGGCCGGAATCGCGCCCGCCGATATCGATGTGCTGGTGAATGTCGGCGTCTACCGCGACGGCAACGTGGTCGAGCCCGCGAACTCCGCGCTCATCCAGCTCGGGCTGGACATGCACCTGGACTACGAGGCGGGCTCGGGCCGCTCCACCTTCTCGTTCGACCTGCGCAATGGCGCGTGCGGGGTGCTCAACGCCGTGCAGGCGGCGACCGCGCTGCTGGCCAATGGCACCGCGCAGCGGGTGCTGGTGGTCGGCAGTGACGCGCACCCGGGCGGAATCGCCCACCGGCCCGACGATTTCCGGTACGCGACCGTCGGCTCGGCCTGGTTGTTGAGCAAGGGCGTGGATCGGGAGACGGGATTCGGCCCGTTGCGGATTTCCCCGGTGCGCGGCCGGGCGGCGGGCACGAATCCCGGTGTCGCCGGATACCTCGACCTGAAGGCCATGGGAAATGCTGGGCAGCGCACGATTACGGTCGATCTCGCACCGGATTTCGCCACCGTGATCACGGCGACGGCGGCCGATACGCTGCGCGGCTACCTGGCCGATCAGCCCGAAATCGACACGAGCAGAACCGTTCTGGTCACCAACAACCCGGTGCCCGGGCTGGCGGACGGCCTCGCGGCGGACTTCGGATTCGCCCGCGGCTATCAGGCCATGACCGGTGACCGCGACGCCGGCAGCTCGGGCCTGGCCGTCGCCTACCACCAGCTCCGGGAGCAGGGCGCGCTGACGCCCGGCACCGAACTGGTGTTCCTGGCGGCGGGTTCGGGTCCGATGGCCGCGTGCGTGCGCTACCGGGTGGACGGGGACGCGTGAACCCGCTATTCGACGACCCGGATCTGTTGCTGGCGCGCCAGATCGAGAAATACGCGGGTCTGCCCGCGGTCAGCTATCCGACCCGGCCGCCGGGCGGCGGAGGCAGCGTCGGCGCGGCCTTCGACGCACTGACCTTCGCCGACCTGGGCGAGCGGATCGACGCCTACGCGCGATCGTTCACCGAGATCGGAATCACCGAGGGCATCAAGACGATCGTCATGGTCCGGCCCGATCCGGACCTGTTCGCGGTGATCTTCGCGCTGTTCCGGGTCGGCGCGGTGCCGGTGGTGGTGGACCCGGGCATGGGCGTGAATCGCATGCTGCACTGTTTCCGCAGTGTCGGCGCGCAGGCGTTCATCGGGGTTCCCGAGGCCCATCTGATCCGGATCGCCGCTCGCCGCACCTTCCGCTCGGTGCGCGTGCACGTCACGGCGGGCGCTCGCTCCTATTGGGGCGGTCACACATTGGTGCAGCTGGCCGACCGCGGCCGGGCGGGCGAGCCGGTCGCGGTCACCCACGCGCCCGAGGATCTGCTGATGATCGCGTTCACCACCGGCAGCACGGGGCCCGCCAAGGGAGTGGAGTTCACCCGCGCGGGCTTCGCGGCCTCGCTGCGGGTGGTCACCGATCTGCACGATCGCGCCGACGGTTTCGTCTCGCTGGCGACGGTGCCGCTGTTCGGCCTGTTCGATCTGCTGCAGGGCGCGCACGTGGTGCTCGGGCCGGTGGATCCGGTGAAGGTGTCGCAGGCCGATCCCGCACTGCTGGTCGAGGTGGCCCGCGCCTTCCGGATCACCGATCTGACCGCCTCGCCCGCCCTGCTGGGTCCGCTCGGCGCTTATCTGGGCCGCACCGGAATCGAGCTGCCCGCACTCACCACGGTGATCTCGATGGGTGCGCCCGCGAACCTGGAGGCGCTGGCCGCGGTGCGCGGCGCCCTCGGTGCGCGGGCCCGGGTCTTCACCACCTACGGTGCGACCGAGGCATTGCCGCTGACCACCCTCGAATGGTCCGAGCTCGACGCGCTGCGGGAACGCACCGTGGACGGGGCGGGCACCTGTGTGGGACGACCGCTGCCGGAGACCGACAGCGACACCCGGGTACGCATCATTCGCATCACCGATGACGAAATCCCGTTCTGGACCGACGATCTGGAGGTCGCTCCGGGCGAGATCGGTGAGATCGCCGCCACCGGAGCGCAGGTCAGTCAGCGCTACCACGGCAACCCGGCCGCCGACGCCCGCGCCAAGATCGACGAACGGCTCCCGGACGGCACCCTGCGCCGCTGGCACCGCATCGGCGACCTCGCCTGGCGCGACAGCGACGGCCGACTGTGGTTCTGCGGCCGCATCTCCCAGCGAGTGCGCACCGCCGCCGGGGACCTGTTCACCGTGCAGTGCGAGCAGATCTTCAACACCCACCCCGATGTCCACCGCAGCGCGCTGGTCGGCGTCGGCCGCGCCGGTGCGCAGGTACCGGTGCTCTGCTACGAGACCCACGCGGGCGTCGACCGCGGCCAAGGCCCCCGGATCGAGCGAGAGTTGCGGCAGCTGGCCGAATCCCACGAGATCACCGCCCCGATCCGGACCTTCCTGCGCCACGACGGCTTCCCGGTCGACATCCGGCACAACGCCAAGATCGGCCGCGAAGCGCTGTCCGAATGGGCGGCCGCCCGGCTCGGCTACGACAAGGAAGGAAACCAGCGATGAAGGTCCTCGTCACCGGCGGCACCGGGTTCCTCGGCAGCCACATCGTCGACCAGGCCCTGGCCGCGGGCGACCAGGTGCGTGTGCTCGCCCGCCCCACCGCCGATCTCGGCTATCTGCGCTCGCTGCCCGAGGTGGAGATCGCACACGGCGATCTCGGCGACCCGGAGTCGCTCGCCGCCGCCTGCAAAGGGGTCGACGTCGTGCACCACAGTGCCGGGCGGGTGGCCGAGACCGGCCATCGGGACCAGTTCTGGGAGGCCAATGTCGAGGGCACCCGGCGACTGATGGATGCCGCGCGCAAGGCCGGCACCGGACGTTTCGTCTTCGTCAGCAGCCCGAGCGTGGCCACCGAATACGATCGCGACCGATTCGGCGTCGATGAGTCCGAACCCTATGTGCGCAACCCCAAGAGCTACTACGTCGAGACCAAGGCGATCGCCGAGCGCGAGGTCCTGGCCGCGAACGGGCCCGACTTCACCACCTGCGCCCTGCGTCCCCGCATGATCTGGGGACCGCGCTCCGGTGGCTGGATGACGCTGCTGCTGAACAAGATTCGTTCCGGCCGTCTGCCCGACCTGTCGGGCGGCAAGCCGGTGCTGGTCTCGATCACCTACTGCGAGCACGCCGCGCGCGCCTGCGTGCAGGCCTCGCGCTCGGACGCGGTGGCGGGCAAGCCCTACTTCCTGGCCGACGGCGAGGACGTCGATCTGTGGGGCTTCGCCCGCGACCTGGCGACCGCGTTCGACCTGACGCCGCCGACCCGGACCATTCCGAAACCGGTGCTGGACGGCGTCATCGCGGTCTTCGACACCATCTGGAAGATCCCCGGCCTGCAGTCGCGCGTCGCTCCCCCGCTGTCCAGCTGGACGGTCGCGGCGCTGACGGTGTCGAACACCTACGACACCGGCGCGGCCCGGCGCGATTTCGGCTATGCCCCCACGGTTTCCCTGCGGGACGGGCTGGATCGCTATGTGGCGTGGGTGGAATCGATCGGCGGGCTCTCCGCACTCCCGGCCTGATTCCCCCGCTATCCTGGTCGGCTCGCCAGGACACGACAATGCTCCCGGCCCCGAAAGGGACCGGGAGCATTGTTGTCTCGTCTCACCCCGCCGACGGCAGGGCGCGTTCCTCGGCGGGCAACAGCAGCGCGGTCAGCTCGTCGAGCGCGGCGTCCAGCCCCTCGGTCAGGTACTCCATCGACGGCAGCTTGTCGGCCGCGCCGAGCACGCCGAAGTGCAGCGCGTCGAGGTAACCCACACAGGTGACATTGAACGGGTTGCCGTGCATGAGCAACGAGATCGGGTACAGCGACTCGAGCCGGGCACCGTTCCAGTACAACGGATTTCGCGGACCGGGCACATTGGAGATGCCCATCGGATGCGAGGCCGGGGTGGTGGCGCGCCCCCAGGTCAGGCCCATGATCCACGGCAGGGTGACGGCCAGCCCGTAGCCGATGACGGTGTTGGCCGGAAGACCCGCCATCTCCTGCTTCGCGGCGCGGATGGCCGCACGGACCGCGGCCAGACGCTCGGCCGGATCGGCGATATCGGTCGCCAGCGCGGTGAACATCATGCCCGCGCGGGTGCCCACCCGGTCGTCGTCGCCTTCCCGAAGATCCACGGGGACACCGGCGGTGAGCGTGCGGTCGGGGAGTTCGGCATGCTCGCTCAGGTATTCGCGCAGCGCCGTGCCCACCAGGTACAGCACGATGTCGTTGATGGTGCAGTCCGCGGCCTTGGCCAGTCGCTTGAACCGGCCCAGGTCATAGCGGCGCAGCGACAGGTCCCGGCGGCCGGTGATCGGGCCGTCGAAGATGGAGGCGGGCTGCTGGTAGGCCCGCTGTGCCGGTGTGCGTCCGCGGGCCCGGCGCAGTGCGTCACGACCGGCCGCACCGATACCGCGCACCAGTTCGAGCACACCGCGCAGCGTCGCCAGCAGGGTCCGTAACCGACCGGCGGACCGAACCTGCTGCGGCGCATCGGGATTCGCACGGCCGACCGTGAACAGATTCGGGGTGTCCCGGTCGGCCGGATCCGTCGAGAACGTATCGATGAACAGCCGCATCAGCGACGCGCCGTCGAACAGGCTGTGATGCACCTTGAGAATGAGCGCGAAGCGGTCCGCCGCCAGCCCCTCGACCAGGTGGATCTCCCACTGCGGCCGAGTCGGATCGAGCTGTTCGCGGTGGATGCGGGCGGCCAGCTCGACGAGTTCGCGGCGGTCGCCGGTCCGATTGAGCTGCCAGGTCCGGATGTGGTCGGCCGGGTCGACCTCGGCGGCCTCGCGCATGAGGGCGACCAGGCGGGTCAGCGGACCGCCGACCGGCACCAGATTCCACGGCTGCGGCACCGCGATCGGCGCGACGACCTGCGCGCGCCAGCGCCGGACGAAGCGGGCCGCATCCCCGTCCGGGGCGGTGAACTCCATCAGGAATGCGACATGCATGGGCATATCGGGTGATTCGAGGGACAGCCAGACGCCGTCGGTGGCTGACAGTCGCTTGATCGTCATGCGCGATCCCTTCTCGTGATATCGAGCCGCATGCCGGTCGGGATGACGGCGAAATGGAAACGGTCACCGGGAGGTTCGGCCTTCGCGGGCAGCGCGATGTCGAAATCGCGGCACACCATGCCGGTGACGCTCTTGATCTCCAGCATGGCCAGGCCGCGACCCGGGCAGAAGCGCGGACCGGAGCCGAAGGGGGTGGAGGTGTCGGGCCGATGGTTGCCGGGACCGGAGTTCAGCCAGCGATCCGGATCGAAAGTGTTTGGGTCACTGAAGTTCTCCTCCTGGTGACCGGCGTGCTGAACATTGACTATCACCCAGGTCCCGGCCGGGATCCGCACCCCGGCGATGGTCCGGTCGGCGACCGCCTCCATGCCGAGCAGCGGCGTGGTGGGCTGCAGCCGCATGGATTCCGCCGCGACCGCCTCCAGATAGGGCTGCCGCTCCAGCACCGACGGAATTTCGGCGACCTCCTCCCGAATCCGCTGCTGCACTTCGGGTTTACCGGCCAGGTGGTAGAGCAGCCAGGCCATGGCATTGCTGGTGGTGTCCTGACCGGCGATGAGGATGGTGAGCGCCTCGGCGAACAGCTCGTCGTCGGTGAACGAACCGCGGCCGTCCTGGGCCAGCAGCAGCGCCTCGATGAAATTCGTCGGCCGCTCGGGCAGATTCACGCGGGCGCGGGCGATGACGGCGGTGAGATCCTGACGCAGGGCCGCCAGGGCCCGTTCCAGGGCCCGGTCGTCGGGGAGCTTCAGATACCGCCAATACGGGAGCGGCATACTCAGGCGGCGATTCAGAATGGGGAAGATCAGTTCCAGATGGCGCTGGATCACATCGCCGGATTGTTCGATGGTGTTGATGTCGTAGTCGAAGGTCAGTTTGGCGGTGACATCGACTGTGTAGCGGGTCAATTCGGCCCGCACGTCCTCCGGGGGCGTGCGTTCCCAGCGTTGCCGCAGCCGTTCGGTGATGGCCTCCAGGGTGGGCTGGAAACCACGCAGGTGGGTCGCGTTGAAGGCGGGCATGGCCAGTTTGCGCCGTCGCCGCCACGCCTCGCCTTCCAGGGAGAACAGGCCGTTGGAGCCCATCTCGTCCATGACCGACTCGATGGCGGACTGACGCCGGAAGCCGCCGGGCCGGTCGCGCAGGATCTCTTTGTTGAGTTCGGGATCGCTGACCACCACGATCCGGCGGCCGGGCATGCCGAGCCGGTAGAGCGCCCCGTATTCGTCTGCCCAGGAGTCGAATTGGCGATGCAGCAGGGAGGGTGTCAATTGCGGGAGATTTCCGACCAGGGGCCAGCCTTTGGGCCCCGGGAGTTCGTCCACTGACACCATTCGAGAAGTCGAGAGGGACACTACAGGAGCTTAACCGTGAATTGACTCGAATGCGAAAGATGAAGAACGGCTTTGTATTCGGAGACAATTCACGAAGTGTGATTCAGTTTCGGGAAACAAATCTATTCCGGACCGGGTGAAAGTGGCCACACCCCATAGCAAGCAACCGTTTGGTGTCACGGCGACCAGGGATGATGCTGTGCCGATTGGTATTTCGCACACATTCCTTGGTGCTCGAGTCTGTTCTTGGTAACAATCGGCAGATGCTCGCCCTCGTTCCCGCACTGGGTGATGACTCGCCCATTCTGGCCCGCCTGATGCCACGGCTACCGGAGATTGCCGCCGGCGTCTTCGAAGCCGCGCTGAACGCGGTGCCCGGCCTCGAGAATCTGCCCGAGGACCATTTCGCCGACGTCATGCCGAGCCTGCTCGCTGGCGCGGTGGCGTTCATCCGGGCCATCGAGGAACGGCGCGGAATCACCACCGAGGAGGTCTCGGAGTACGTCGTACCGGTGGTGGAACGGCACGCCGAGGACCGAATTCCCTTGCGCCAGCTCATGACCGGCCTGTTCGGCGGCGCCCGCTACCTCTGGGACGAGATCGCCGCGGCCGCGCAGCCGCACGAGTTGCCCGATGTCGTGGCGGTCGGCCGCGGGATGCTCGAGGCGCTCATGCACATCACCATCACCATCTCCGAGGTGCACTCCGACGTCGAACAGTCCATCTACACGGTCGAACGCGAGGCGCGCCGGGCCCTGTGCTCGGCCCTGCTACGCGGCGCTCCGGTCGAGGAACTGGCCGCGCGCGCCGATACCGCGCTGGCCGAGCGCTACGACGTCCTCACTTTCCACCTGCGCCCAGACCCCCTGATCCTGGTGGCCGACACCATGGTCACCCGCCGCCGTATCCGGCAGTTCCAGCAGGCCCTCGACGCCCTGCTCGGCACGACGGTCCTCAACACCTTCGACGGCTCGAACGGAATCGCCCTGCTGCCCAGCCGATCTCGTCCGCTCACCGAGATCGGCGAGGGCCCCTTCAAGCGCTTGGCGGCGAGCCTGGCCGACCAGTTCGGCGTCGACGTCTTCGTCGCCGAATGCCCGGGCATCCCGCGCGCCGACCTGCCCGCCGCCGCGCGGCAGAGCACCGACCTCGCCGAACTCGCGCGCCTGCTCGGCCGCCCCACCGGCGTCTACCGCCTCGACGACCTACTGCTCGAATACCAGCTCACCCGCCCCGGCCCCGCCCGCGATCGCCTCGCCGAACGCATCGCCCCGATCCTGCACCACCCCCACCTCTTCGAAACCCTCGACGCTCACATCCGCCACGGCTCCGCCGACCGCAAGGCCGCCGCCGCGGTAGTCCACGTCCACCCCAACACCTTCAGCTACCGCCTCCGCCGCGTCGCCGAACTCACCGGCCTGGATCCCAGCGACCCCAACGACTCCCGGCTGCTCGCCGCCGCCCTCACCATCCACCACCTCTACCCGACTCCCGCCGTGCCGGAGTCCGATGACGAGGCGGTCATGTGAGACGACGGCGATCCGTTCAGGCGGCCAATACCGCACCGGCCAAGGCGATTCCGCTCACCCACACGGTGGACAGGGCGGCCAGGATCAGCGGGCGCGGGCCGACCCGGCGGAGCGCGGCGATCCGCACCCCGGTGCCGAGCGCGAACATGGCGGCGGTGAGCAGGCCGGTCTGGAGCAGCTTCGCGGGGCCGAGGATCGAGGTGGGCAGAATCCCGGTGGTGCGCAGGGCCGCACAGACCAGGAACGCGATCACGAACAGCGGAATCAGCGGGGCGTTGCGGACTCCCGTGCCGGACGGGTCGCGCCGGCGGGCCTGCCAGCCGACGATCGCCAGCACCGGGGCGAGCAGCACCACGCGGGCGAGCTTGACGATGACGGCGACGGTCAGTGCGGCCCCGCCGAGCGCGCCACCGGTCGCGACGACCTGAGCCACCTCGTGGACCGCGCCACCGGCCCAGAGGCCGCTGGTGCGGGCATCGAGCCCGAACATGCTGGACAGCATGGGAATTACGCCGATGAGCAGGGTTCCGAACACCACGACCAAGGCGATCGTGGTCACCAGCTCCTCGTCCTCGGCGTCGATCACACCGTCGACGGCCGCAGCGGCAGCCGCGCCGCAAATGGAGAACCCACAGGCGATCAGCAGGCGCTGGGTCCAGGTCAGGCCGAGCATGCGGCCCATCAGCATGGTGCCGCCGATGCCGAGGGCGACGATCGCGATCACCACCGCGATGACGGCCGGGCCCAATCCGAGGATGTCACTGAAGGTCAGTTGCAGACCCAGCAGCGCGACGCCGATGCGCAGCAGCCGCTTGGACGAGAACTGCAGGCCCGGCTGCAAGCGCTGCGGCAGCGCCACGACGTTCGCGAGCACGGCTCCGACGACGATCGCGATCAGCAACGGGCTGACCGTCGGCACCCACCGGCTGATCAGCATGACCAGCACCACGACCACCGCCGTCAGACTCAGCCCGGGCCAGCACTCGCGCAGGTCGATGAAGGCCGCGGTGCGGTCGGTGGACGGCCGCGCGGGCGGCTCGGCGAAATCGTCCGCGTGCCCGGGGGCGGGCGGGGTGTCCAGGTGGGCCATGCAGCCCAGAGTGCCGGTGCCAGGCCCCTTCCGGAAGCCGCCATATCGACATCACCACATATCACTCTGATATGCGATGAGGGCTTCCCATATGATTCAGGCATGTCTGATGCCCGCCCCGACCTTGGACTTCTGGAATTGCTGGTCGCCATCGACGACAACGGCAGCTTGGGCGCGGCCGCACGGGCGGTGGGCATGGCGCAGCCCAACGCGAGCCGGGCGGTGCGGCAGTGGGAGCAGCGCGTCGGGCTGACCCTGATCGAGCGAAGTCCGCGCGGATCGACGCTGACCGCGGCGGGGACGGTGGTCGTGCACTGGGCGCGGGAGGTGCTCGCGGACGTGGACCGGTTGCTCGACGCCGCCGCCGCGCTGCGCACCGACCGCGACGCCGAACTGCGCATCTCCGCCAGCATGACCGTCGCCGAATGCCTGCTCCCGGCGTGGCTCGGCGACTTCCGGCGCGTCCACCCCGATATCAAAGTCCAACTGCAGGTGCGGAATTCACTGCAGGTGTTCGATCGGCTGCTGGCCGGGGAGTGCGATCTGGGCTTCGTCGAGAGCCCGTCGGTCCCCGACCGGCTGCACAGCGCGACGGTCGCCCACGATCGCCTGATCGTGGTCGTCGACCCCGCCCACCCGTGGACCCGCCGCCGGCGCCGGCTCACCATCGCCGAACTGGCCGCCACCCCGCTGCTGGTCCGCGAGCCCGGTTCCGGCACCCGCAGCACCGTCGACGTCGCCCTCGCCGAATTCCCGCGCGCCGAACCGCTTCTCGAACTCGGCAGCGCCGCCGCCATCCGCACCAGCGTCTCGAGCGGCGTCGGCCCCGCCGTCATGAGCACCCTCGCGGTCGCCGATCAACTCGACCGCGGCGAGCTGGTCGCCATCCCCGTCGAGGGCCTCGACCTGCCCCGCACCCTGCGCGCCGTGTGGCGGCCGCCCCGCAAATTGTCCGGCCCCGCGGGTCAATTGGTCTCCGAGATCGTTCGAAGGCGCTGAGCCGTCGCCCTGCCGCACCGGCGCGGTGCCGGCGCGATCGACCGGAACGGGCAGACCCATCAGCGCGTAAACCTCGGTCCCGTCGACGGTTTCATGCTCGAGCAGCAGCGTGACCAAGCGCCGCAAGGCATCCCGGTGGGACTCGACGAGGTCGACGGCCCGATGTTCGGCCTCCCGCAGCAGCCGCGACACCTCGGCGTCGATGGCCGCCTGGGTCGCCTCGGCGAAAGGGCGACTGGACAATTCGGCCCCGCCGCCGCCCAGGAACACCGACCCGCCCTGCGGGTAGCCGACCGGCCCGAGCGCGGCCGACAGGCCGAACTCCCGGACCATCTTGATGGCCAGCTCGGTGGCCTGGGCCAGATCATTGCCCGCGCCCGTCGACCCCTGACCGAACACGACCAGCTCGGCGGCCCGCCCGCCGAGGCGCACGGCCAGCGTGTCGGTCAGATACCCCTCGCTGTAGAGATGCCGTTCGACCAGCGGCAACTGCTCGGTGGTGCCCAGCGTCTGCCCGGCGGGCAGGATGGTGACCTTGGCGACCGGATCGGCGTGCGCGGACAGCGCGGCGACCAGCGCGTGCCCGCTCTCGTGCACCGCGACCGCGTACTTCTCTTCGGGCAGCAGCACATTGGAGCCCTCGCGCCGCCCCAGCAGGATCCGGTCGCGCGCCGCGTCGAAGTCCGCGGCCCGGATCACGGCGCGGTCGTCGCGGACAGCGCAGATCGCGGCCTCATTGGCGAGGTTGGCCAGATCGGCGCCGGAGAAGCCGGGCGTGCCGCGGGCGATCACCCGCAGGTCGACATCGGGGTCGAGGTGCTTGCCGCGGCAGTGCACCGCCAGCACCGAGGCCCGCTCGGCGAGGGTCGGCAGCGGGATGGTGACCTGCCGGTCGAACCGCCCGGGCCGCAGCAGCGCGGGGTCGAGCACCTCGGGCCGGTTGGTGGCCGCCAGGACGACGATCCCGACGGCGGGATCGAATCCGTCCATCTCGGAAAGGAGTTGGTTGAGGGTCTGCTCGCGTTCGTCATTGGACACCATCGCGTTCGAACCGCCCCGGCGCGATCCGATCGCGTCGATCTCGTCGACGAAGACGATGGCCGGGGCGCGCTTGCGGGCCTCGGCGAACAGGTCCCGCACCCGGGCCGCGCCGACCCCGACGAACATCTCCACGAAGCTGGAACCGGCCACCGACAGGAACGGCACGCCCGCTTCCCCGGCGACCGCGCGCGCCAGCAGCGTCTTCCCGGTGCCGGGCGGGCCGATCATCAGCACCCCGCGCGGTGCGACCGCCCCCGCGCGCCGATAGCGCTCGGGCGCACGCAGGAAATCGACCACCTCGGTGATCTCCGCCTTCGCGCCGGTGTAACCCGCGACATCGGCGAAGGTCGTGCCGGGCCGTTCGGTGTCGAACACCTTGGCCTTGGACTTGCCCACCCCCATGGTGCTGCTCAATTGACTCGCCGCACCGCGTCCCGCGCGCTGCAGCCACCAGAACAGCAGCACGAACGGCGCGATGATCAATCCCCAGGACAGCAGCTGTGATCCGACCGAGGAACCGCTCGACGGCGGCGACGCCTTCACCGCGACACCGGCCTTCTCGAGCCGATCCAGCAGTCCGGAACCGGCCTGGGCGGGAACGACCGTGTTGTAGTCGCGGCCGTCGGTCAACGTGCCCGACGCCTGTCCCGACGACTCGAGGGTGATGGTCTTGATCTGATGGGAGTCGACGTCGGAGAGGAACTCGCTGTAGCTCAGGCCCACCGAGCTCGGCGTCGAGGTGTGCACGCCCGGCCACCAGATCGACACGACCAGCAGCACGACCAGCGTGGCGAACGGGAACAGCCATATCCGCCACGACAACCGCCGCGGTGGCGGCGGTGTCGGTGTCCGCGCCGGCTGATTGCCCGGCGGCGTGGCGACCTGTCTGCTCATCCTTGCCTCCCACCGACGTCTTGCTCTCACCTTGTCGGGGCGGCGGGTCCCGGAATAGAGAAAACCGGCCGTGCGGCTCGGGGTACGAAGTCCTCGAACCGGTCTAGCGCGCGACGACGAACACCAGGCTGGCCACGGCGAAGACGAAGTACGTCGCCGGGAAGGCGATGTTGTGGAAGACCCGGGCGCGGACGTGGACGATCAGCGCCGCGGCGAAGTACAGGACCAGGCCGAGGGTGGCGGCGATGCCGATCGGGCGGAAACCCAGCAGACCGGCCAGGACACCGAGTGCTCCGGCGGCCTTCAGGACACCCGCGAGCGGGATCCAGGATCGGGGAAAGCTCACCTCGGCGGAATTGGCCAGCACGAAATCGGCACGGGCGAAATCGGCCATGGCCATCGCACCGTTGATGGCGATGGTGACGACGGCGACGGCCAGGTAGGCGGGATACATTCGCGGCTCCGGTCAGGCTCGGTGGTGAATCATCGTGGCGGGCACTGCAACTGCTTCGAGCCTGGTCGAGCGCCGAGACCGCGTCCAATACCTGCATCTATAACCTGATGGCATGGATGTGGACACGCGGCTGTTGCGCTACTTCGCCGCCGTCGCGGAGGAAGGGAATCTCAGCCGCGCCGCCGAGCGGCTGTTCGTGTCGCAGCCGGCGCTGACCAAGCAGATCAAGCAGCTGGAGAATCAGCTCGGGGTGCGGCTGTTCACCCGGTCGAAAGCCGGTATGGCGCTGACCGACCCGGGCCGGGCCCTTGCCGCCCGCGTACCGGGCGTGCTCGGCGGCTGGGACGACGCGCTGGCCGAGACCCGGAGCGCCGCGAGCCGGGCCGCGCGCATCCTGCGGGTCGGCTACGTCGCCAGCGCCGCCAACGAGGCTACGCAACCGATCATCGCCGAGTTCGCCGCGCGCAGGCCCGACTGGCGGGTCGAGATGCGTCAGGCCCCGGCCTGGTCCAACCCGACCGCGGGCCTGATCGACGGCGAGGTCGATATCGCCCTGCTGCGCTTGCCTTTTCCCGGCCAGGAACACCTGCGGGTCGAGTGCCTGCTGACCGAGCCGCGCTGGATCGCGCTGCCCGCCACCCACCCGCTCGCGGCCCGCGAGACGATCGAGTTCCGCGAGCTCTGGGACGAACCCTTCGTGGCCGCCCCGCCGGAAACCGGGGCGTGGCGGGACTATTGGCTGGCGGCCGACGAACGCGAGGGCCATCCGATCCGCATCGGCGCGGTCGCCGACCGCACCGACGACTGGCTCAATGCCATCGCCAATGGTTACGGAATCGCCCTCGCCCCGGAATCGTCGACTCGCTTCTTCGCCCGGCCCGGCATCGTCTACCGCCCGCTCACCGGGGTGACCCCCACCCGGGTCGGCGTCGCCTGGCGTCCGGCGCAGGACGCCGACCCGGTCGTCGCGGATTTCCTCCGCAGCTGTCTCGCCCACCGAGAAGAGTGAGCGGCACGCCTCAGAGCGTGGTCTGCATCTTCTGGGCGGTGGCCGCGTGGCCGTACTGGTTCGGGTGGAACTTCGCGCCCGACCCGTTGTCGACGGAGGTGCCGTTGACCCAGCGGTCCGGGATCGCCTCGCACACATCGTGACCGGTGTAGATGTCGTAGGTGCTGAAGTAGGTGGTGCCGGGCTGGGAGCTCAGCATGGTGTTCAGGCCGCCGACGACGGTGTCGCGCGCCCAGTCGATATCGCCCGGCAGCAGGGGCTGACGTCCGGCGCAGAGAGACGCGTCGTCGGGCAGGATGTGCGGGTATCCGACCAGCACGACGCGGGCCTGCGGAGCCCGGGACTTGATGTCGGACACCAGTTTCGCGACCTTGGCCGAGGTCTGTGAGAGCCGCGACGGCATCGAGGCGTCGTATTTGTTCTTGCAGCCCAGCACCAGTTCGGCGCTGCCGCTGGCACTTCCGGTGCCCAGGTTCTGCAGGACCGCGCTGCCCGTCCCGGAGCCGGTGGCGATGGTTCCCGCCTTCACACAGTCGGTCACGATGTCGGTGAACCCGATGTCATTGCCGCCGATGCCCAGGGTGACCAGCGCGGTGTCGGCGGTGACCGCGGAGAGCTGCGTGCTGGTCACCGAGTCGGTCGTCGCGCCGCCGCAGGTGACATCGGTCAGGCTGTAGCCGCGGGCCGCCGCGAACAGGTGGGCGTAGTTGTGATCCGAGCGGGAGCAGGTCATATCGAGAATGGTGGGGATGCCGACGCCCGCCGCGTACGAATCCCCCAGCGCCACATACTTCGTGCCGTCGGCGTGGGCGGGTGCGATGCCGACCATGGTTGCGGCGGCGGCGATCGCAATAGTGGACAGGCAGTGCTTCAGTTTCACGACAGAGGTTTCCTCGTGGTCCGGCTCGGGCGAATAGCCCCAGACGGTACGAGAGAACCGGACAGCCAGTAGGTCAAGTGACCGAATCGTTACCGACCGGTAGGCTGCGGAATCGATCGCGCGGCGGCGAACTCGGCCATATCGATCTGACGCATCGCATTCGCCAGCGCGGTGATCGTGGTGGTACCCAGCGGGCCGGTGCGGTCATAGAGGACAGCGGTGGCGACCGCGATGCCATTCGCGGCGATGTGATCCTGCGCGAACACACCGATCTCGGGCCCCTCGGGGAGCCGGGCGAGGGTGAGGCTGACATCGGAGTTGATGAACCCGACCCCCTGGGTGCCCCAGTTGCAGACCAGATTGGTGGTGTCGCTGACGAACGCGGCACGTTCGAACGGGGTCATGGACCGCCCCTCGATCAGCGGCGGCAGGTGCTGCCACGCGGCCTTCCGGTAGGGATTGACCCCGGAAGCGAAATCGTGAGTCCAGTCCCGATTTCCGGACTTGAACAGCGGCGGGTTCGGACCGTCGAGCGGCCGATCGGGCACGGGCAGATCCCGGGCGGGCTGCCACACCTCGCCCGCCGGCTCGGCGGCCGTGGCCAGAAAGTGAACACTGGCGCGGACCCGGATCTCCTCGCCCTGCACGATCCACGCGTCGACCACCCGAATCCGGTTGCCGTCGCGGACCATCGAGCTGCGCAGTTCGATCGGCTCGTTGAGCACCGGACGGAAGAGGTCGACAGCGAAGCGCGCGGGCAGGAAACCGGGCCCGGGACTGTGGGTTTCCAGCTCGTGAGCCAGCAATCCACAGACGGCGGTGCCCGCCAGTTGCGACTGGGACCACGCGCTGACGGCCATGATGTCCGCGGTGTATCGGCCGTCCTCGTGCGTGAAGAACGCGACCACGCTGCCTCCCCTACCGTTCGATGATCTTTCCCAATTAGAACATGTTTCAGAAACCGCGCAGGGATCAGTTCACCCAGGGCGGGTTCACGACGGTGCCGTCGAGCAGTTCGCCGGTGAAACCGACCGGCGCGTTGACGATCACCTCGGCCTGGTCCGCGGACGGGTTGTCCAGCCGGATCACCGAACCGGCCGGAGCCACGGCCGCGTCACCGACCGTGAGCCGAGCCGATTCGCCGTCGATGGTCATGGTGATGCCGCCGCCCACGACGACGAACGCCTCCTCGCGGTTGACCCGGTGCGCGACGCCTTCGGTGCCGGGCGCGATCTCCAGCCGCCACAGGCACAATTCGCGGCTGCCGATGCTGGGACGGATCAACGGGGTGAATCGGGAGCCGTGCATTTCGTGGGACTGGGCGTCGGCGGCGTGGATGACTGGCATTACCTTCTCCTTTAGTCAATCAACTTGACTATATAGTCAAGCTTGTTGACTATCCTGTCAAGTGTCAAGATTCCAGGCATGCCCGGATACGCACAGGACCTGCCGCTACTGCTGCTCGCGGCCGCCGCCCAGGTGACCGACGCCATCCACAGCGGAACCGTGGCGGCCGGTTTCACCGATATCCGGCCCAGCCACGGCTTCGCCTTCGTGCGCATGGCCCCCGACGGCGCGACCGTCGTCGAGATCGCCGACCACCTGGGCGTCACCAAACAAGCCGCCAGCCAGCTCGTCGACGAACTCGTGAAAAAGGGCTACGCCCAACGCAACCCGCACCCCACCGACGCCCGGGCCAAACTCATCACCCTCACCGAACGCGGCTGGGCCTGCACCCGCGCGGCCGACGCCGCCATGGCCCGGTTCACCGAGCAGTGGGGGGCGACGCTCGGCCCACAGGCGGTGACGGACCTGCGCAACGCCCTCGCCCGGGTGGTGGTCCCGGGCCGGGTCCGCCCCTCGGCCTGGTGATTCGGCGGCGAATCCACCTGTCGCTCAGCCGAGTTCGAGCGTCGTCACCCCGAAGATCCGGTCACGGTGGTGTTCTCGGACCGGGCCGGTGTACATGCGGGCCGTCTCGAAACTGGGGCGCAGCCCCGCCTCCTCCATGAGCCGCACCGCCGCGTCATTGCAGAGCGGAACATCCACCGCCAGCGGCATTCCGGCCGCGTGCGCGGCGAGAGCCGCCAGCAGCTGACGAGCGTCCTCGGGACCGTCGGCGAACAGCGGGCCCACACGCAGCGAATCCCGGGCCGGGCGCAGCGTCGCGTAGCCGGTGACGGTGCCGCCGACAATGCGGGCGAAGGTCCGGTGGCCCGGCTCGGCCAGCCACGCGGACAGGAACTCCGGCCGATCCGCCGGCTGGCAAGCCGAGTCGTAGGGATGCAGCACGGCGAAATCCGTTGCGGCGAGCGCGGTCACCGAATCATCCGGCAGCGGCAGCCGGGGACTGCCCGTGAATCGCGCACTGCGATAGGCGAGTTCGAAGCCGCTGCGCCGATAGTTGTCCTGCTGATCGGGCACCCCGTCCAGCCCGACGACCCGATCCCCCGCGTGCTTCATCCCGGCTTCCCAGGTGGCCAGCCCGAACCCACGCCCCCGCAGATCCTCGCGCACGAGATAGAAACCCAGGAAGGCGAATTCGTCGCCGTAGTTGACCACCGACACCGCGGTGGCGGGCACCCCGTTCACCCGCCCCAGAAAGAACCCGTCCGGATCCTGCGCGAAGAACGCGGTGGTATCCCGGGCCCCCGGATTCCACCCCTCGGCGGCGGCCCACCCCACCACGGCGGACCATTCCGCCGGTGTGGCGCGGGCAATGACCAGATCATCGATACGCACGGCATCCGGCATGCGACCACGGTAGCCGCAAAAGCTCTGCTATTCCCGCAGATTCAGGCAGATGGGGTGGCCCTCGGGGTCCAGCACGATGCCCCACGGCAACTGGTTGTCCCAGTCCGGATTGAGGCCGGGCTGGAACTCGGGAATCGTCGCGCCGAGGGAAACGGCGAGATCGGTGGCCTGGTCGATGTCGGCCACGTTCAGGTCGAGGTGGACTCGTTTGGCCTGCGCCGGACTGTCGGGCCAGGGCGCGGCCGTGTGCCCTTCCACGAAACCGAAGCACAGCACCGACTTCCCGTCGGTGATCAGCGCATACCCGTCCTCGGAGTGCATGATTCGCCAGTCCAGCAGGGCGGCGTAGAACTCGGCGAGCCGGCGCGGATCGGCGGAGTCGATGGTGACGCAGCTGAGCGCGATCGGCGCGGTCAAGGCGGGGTCCCTTCGGTCGATGAAGCGTCCATCCAACTGCCCGAAAACCATAACCTGGCGCTCGGGTAGGGTCGGGCAAAGACATCGTCGACTAGCTGCGGGGTTGGAAAGATATGGCCGACTACGCGCACTCCGATCACGCCAGTCGCAGCCGGGAGGAAAAGGCCCGCCGACTGGCCGCCTACGCCTGGGCCCGCGGAATCACCGGCGACGAACTCCTGGAAATGCCCGCCGCGCAACGCCGGAAACTGGCCCGCGCCGCCGACACCAACCCGCCCAGCACCGAGGAAACCTGGCAGGTCGTCGCGGGTCTGCTCGCTGAGAAGGACGCCTGGGCCGCCCGCAACCCGACCCATCCCGCCGCCCGCCGGGAAAGCGCGGACGAGAAGATCCTCTGGGTGAAACCGCCGGTCAAACCCTGGGAGTAGCGGCCCGGACCCTTGACAGCAAGAAATGAACCGAGGTTCACTGCTTGAGTGTCTCCCGATTACGAGAACCATGCCGGTACGCGGCCGGCCGCCTGGCGCGATGATCTGACCGGCGGTGACGATTCGCTGTTCGCGGGGCGGCCCGAACCGGTGAACGAGTACACCGGGCGGACGCTGACCTATGAGGTGACCGGGCGGATCGCGCGGATCACGTTCAATCGGCCCGAGCGTGGGAATGCGATCACCGCCGATACACCGATCGAGCTGGCCGCGGCTGTCGAGCGGGCCGATCTGGATCCGCGGGTGCATGTGATGGTGGTCAGCGGGCGGGGCAAGGGGTTCTGCGGCGGGTACGACCTGTCGATCTTCGCGGAGAACAGCTTCGCCCCGGCCGAGGGTGCGCAGCCGACCGAGGGCACCGTACTCGATCCAGAGGTGCAGGCGCGCAATCACAATCCTTGGGGCACTTGGGATCCCATGGTCGACTACGCGATGATGTCGCGATTCAACCGCGGGTTCTCGAGCCTGCTGCACGCCAACAAGCCGACAGTGGCCAAGGTGCACGGGTTCGCCGTCGCGGGCGGCACCGATATCGCGCTGTTCGCCGATCAGATCATCTGCGCCGAGGACGCGCGCTTCGGTTACCCGCCCACCCGCACCTGGGGGATTCCGGCCGCGGGGATGTGGGCGCATCGGGTCGGTGATCAGCGGGCCAAGCGGCTGCTGTTCACCGGCGACAGTCTCAGCGGCAAACAGGCCGAGGAGTGGGGTCTCGCCATCGAGGCCCCGCCCGCCGACGAACTGGACGCGCGCACCGAGGAACTGCTGGAACGCATTTCACGAGTGCCGATCAACCAGCTGGTCATGGCGAAGCTGGCGCTCAACAGCGCGCTGCTCAACCAGGGCGTGCTGAACTCCGGCATGATCAGCACCGTGTTCGACGGCATCTCCCGGCACACCCGCGAGGGCTACGCGTTCCAATTGCGTTCGGCGACCGCCGGATTCAGAGAAGCGGTCCGCGAACGCGACGAGCCGTTCGGGGACTGGAAGCGCGCGCAGTTCGACCAGCCGAAGGACTGAGGCCCCCGTCATTCCGGGACCGCTCAGCCGATGCCCTCGACGTCCGTGCGTTCCACCTCGGCGACGACGCGGTCGGCCAGCGAGCGAATGGCCTCGGACTCCGCCGCGGTCATGTCGTCGATGAGCAGCCGCCGCACCAACTCCACGTGATTGGGCGCGGCGGCCTCGAGGGCCACGCGGCCCGCGTCGGTCAGACGCACCTCCCGGCCGCGCGCGTCGTCGGCGGCCTGGCAGCGGTCGACCAGTCCGCGGGCGGCCATGCGTGACAGATGCTTGGACAGCCGGCTCTTGTCCCAGCAGATCTCCGCGCCCAGTTCCTTGGCGCGCATCTGGCCGCCGGCCGCGGACAGCGCGACCAGCACCTCGTAGTCGGAGAAGGACAGCCCGTCCTGGGCGAGCCCGGCGGCGATCGCGGAGTCCAGGCGTTGCCGCATCCGAATGAAGGACTGCCAGGTCGTCTGTTCCTCGTCGGTCAGCCAGCGCGTCATGATCTCCATAGTATCGACGGTTAGTTGACACGGACACCATGAGGATCCACAGGAACTTCACGGCATCTCGGAGTGCCCCCTCGGCAGCGCACTGAAGTAAAGTACTGACGGTTCGATTTGCGTAGTTCGGCGGAAATCATCAATGCGCGAGCAGCTTTCCGCACCGGACGAATGAGAGACATTCCGGCAGAAGAGGATCCGGCGTTCGGGGCAAATCCCCTAATTCACCTGGATAGATAGCCCATCCGGTTGACAATGCAACGTTGCGCCAGAAAACTCGACGCCGAGCCCGGACCGGTCACCGCGCCGCAACCGCACGTGGCGGCGGTGGCAAATCCGCGCCGAACCGGGCCAGTTACCACCCTATTGCGCCGACATTGAGGAATACATGAACGTTCGCCGGCTTCTCGTCACCGCCAGCGTCGCGGGCTTGACGACCATCGCAGCCCAAACCGCCGTCGCCTACGCCGACGTCCCCACCGGATCCTCGGGCACCGGATCCTCCGCTCTCGACACCGGTTCCGCTGCCACCGGTTCCGCGGGCCTGACCCAGACCGGCTCCGCCGGTGGGCCGGTCTACGAGAACTGCGACCAGGCGCGAGCCGCAGGCGTCGCCCCACTCTTCCGCGGTCAGCCGGGCTACAGCCCCCACCTGGACCCGGACGGCACCGGCATGGCCTGCCCGACCGTCTGAGTTGAAACAACTCTCGTAGCTCGGGCCTCCGCCTCCCCGCGGCCGGGCTTCGCCCCCGAACCCCAAAACACATGCGGCCCCGGTCCGATTGGACCGGGGCCGCGTGGCTTCTCGGGTCTACCGCCGGAAGATCTTCACCACGATGATCGTCGCGACCAGCGCGCCCGCGCCGATCAGGCTGTACTTGATCTTCGGCTCGTTCAGCTTGGCCACCACGGACTGCTTCGCATTGTCGGCCAGGCGCTGCGGGTCGGCGCGGACGGCCAATTCGTCGAGGGTGCTCGCGAGCCGGTTGCGAGCCGCCTCGATCTCGCGCTCGATCGCCTCGGTGTCTCTCGCCACGTCACACTCCTGTCTGGAAGCCGCGCTGCAGGGCGGCGGTTTGATCGTCTCTGGGCCGGTCGCGCGACACTGCACGCCAATCTCGGGGGAGCACAGGCGCATGCGAGCCGAACCTGCTCAGGAGTGTATCGCCAACACCGCCTCGAGCCCGTCGACTAGCGTGGCGGCATGACCGAGAATCACCGACTCAGTCCCGGCGACACCGCCCCCGCCTTCACCCTGCCCGACGCCGACGGCAAGGACGTCTCGCTGTCGGACTTCCGCGGCCGCAAGGTGATCGTCTACTTCTACCCGGCCGCCAGCACCCCCGGCTGCACCAAGCAGGCCTGCGACTTCCGCGACAACCTGGCCGAATTGGAGGGCGCGGGCATCGAGGTCGTCGGCATCTCCCCCGACAAGCCGGCCAAGCTGGCCAAGTTCCGTGACACGGAAAAGCTCACCTTCCCGCTGCTGTCCGACCCGGACAAGGAAGTACTGAGCGCCTACGGGGCGTTCGGCGAGAAGATGATGTACGGCAAGAAGGTCACCGGCGTCATCCGCTCCACCTTCCTGGTCGACGAGAACGGCAAGGTCGAGGTCGCGCAGTACAACGTGAAGGCCACCGGCCACGTCGCCAAGCTCCGCCGCGACCTGCAGATCCCCCTCCCCGGAACTTCAGCGGACCGCTAAGAGCCGTCGACCGCCATGCATCCGTGCCGGCGGTCAGGTGCCCGAACCGATTTTGGACGTACCCGGGGAGTTACCCCCATCGCTACGAGATCAGTTGTCGCCCGGGCATACGAAAACACACGAACCCCTGCCTCTTTCGGGGCCGGGGTTCGTGTCAGGGTGTTGGGACGCGTGCTAGACCTTCGGCATCATCTGGGCGGCCCACTGGAGCATCATGCGCCAGTGGTTGTCCCACCAGGAGGAGAACTCCGGGCTGCCTAACGGGGGCGGCGCGAGTTCACCGGGGAACAGCCCGGATTCGGTGGGCGAGCCGACCGTGTGGGTCGGGGCCGGGATGATCGAATCCGGATTCGAGGCGACCTCGGGCTCGGGCTGCGCCTTGATCAGCGGCCTGGGATGCGCGCCGGACTTCGTGGAATCGTGCGGGCCCCAGTTCAGGGTGGCCGGGTCGATGGTCACCACATCGCCGGGCTGCAGTTCCGGGGCGGGTTGCTGATTGCCGCTCGGCGCGACCGCGTCGGTCGGGGTGACCATGCCGGGCGTGCCGTCCACCGGGCCTGCGGCCGAACCGCTGTCGGGTGCCGGCGCGGCGGGCGCACCCGGATCGCCGACCGGATGCTCGCCCCCATTGTGGGCGTCGGCGGAGACCCGCGAGTCGATGAGAATCGGCTGCGGCACCTTCTTGGAATCACTGCCGGCCGCGTACACGCCGCCCGCCACCAGTCCGCCCGCCAGCACGCTGGCCGCCGCGAACAGGGCCGCGGTGCCGCGGGCGCGGCGAATGCGCTCGGCCGCCTCCCCCGCGAACTCGGCCTCGGGCAGGGCCGCCAGCGCCGCGCCGATGGCCGGCGCCGCGGCCGCCACCCCGCACGGGATGACCGGCGCGCCGAAACCCGACTCCAGCGCCGCGACCACCGCGGATTCGGTTGCGCCCGAACCGATCAGCACCACGGCGTCCGGCTTCACCCCGGCCGCGTCGAACTGGTCCCAGGCGGCGGTGACCGCGCTGCGCATGGTCTCCTCCGCCGCCGCGCCGCCGCTGAGCGTGACCGCGGCGAGCACCCGGCTGCGGTCGGGCGAGATGAGCGAGAACGCCTGGAAGCCGGGCACCACCTCGCAGATGGCGAGGTCCTCGAATTCGTCCACCCAGGTCATGGCGCGGGCCACCGCGAGATGCGCGGCCTTGGCCGACACCAGCGAGGCGTCGTGCCAGGGCCCGGCCGCGAGCTTGGTGACGATGGCGCGGCGCTCGGCGGCATCGCGGTAGGCCACGGCCGCGCCGATGATGTCCCGGTCCGCCCCGATCTTGTCGGCGATGTCCTCCATCACCGCTTCGACCGCGACCGCCAACTCGGCCTTGGAATCTCCGGCGATCGAGAAGACCCGTTCGAGCACCACGCGCTCGGTCAGCTTTTCGCCGCCGTCGGTGAGGGCCACGGCACGCACCGTGCCGCGCTCGGTGGCGACGCCGATGGTCACCGCGGAACGAACAGGGGTAGAAGCAACCACAATCAGCCTTCCAACGTCGTCTTGTCGACAATGAACACGAGGGCGGGGACTCGGGGGCTCAGCGGTGGGGATCGGGTGACGCAGCCTCCGCCAGGGTTCGGAAGGGGGGTGACCCCTTCCGGAAAGATCGGCAGCTGAGATGCAGCTGCGATGGGTGTTCGGCGCCGAAGGCGGCTCGGATGGGTGGTATTCGATGACACACGAAGTACCGCAGCGTGTCATGCGCGTGTCGCTACCCGTAGGCTGTTCAGCGTGGATGCACGCACGGGAGCCAGGTCGACGCGACGACCGGACCCTGCGTTGGAGCTGCAGGACGACCCGCAGGAGCTGATGCCCCGTCGCCGCCCGACGCAGGAACGATCAAAACGCAAGTTCGACGCCCTGTTGCAGGCTTCCCGGGAATTATTGGTCGAGGTCGGTTTCGAATCGTTCACCTGTGAAGAGGTCGCGGCCCGCGCGGAAGTGCCGATCGGCACCCTCTACCAGTTCTTCGCCAACAAGTACGTCATCGTCTGCGAGCTGAATCGCCAAGACCTGGTGGCGGTTTCACAGGAGCTGGCCGACTTCCACGGCGAGATCCCGTCCATGGACTGGCTGCGGCACATGACCGCGCTGGTCGACCACCTGGCCGATCTGTGGATGACCGACCCGTCGCGGCGCGAGGTGTGGCTGGCCATGCAGTCCACGCCCTCCACCCGGGCCACCGGCGCGATCCACGAAAAGGAGTTCGCCGAAGCGGTTTCGCAGATGCTGCGCCCGCTCATGCCGCGCACCCCCCGCGGCCGCCGCTCCATGATGGCGCAGGTGCTGGTGCACGTCGTGTACTCGATGCTGAATTTCTCGGTACAGGACGGCCTGAGCCATGAGGACGCCGTGGCGGAGCTCAAGCGCCTCATGGTGGCGTATCTGCTGATCGCGGAGAAGGAATCGCGCTCCGGCGGGCAGCGCACCACCTTCGATCCGGAGTAGCGGGACCCGCGATCCGGGACTAGTCGCGCATCAGATCGGCTAGTTCGCCCGGGTCCTCGAGCACCACCATGGCGGCGGCGGTGTCGCCATCGTGGGTCAGCGACAGGTGAACTCGCACCCGGGGCAGGAATTCCGCTGCCAGCCCGTGCAATTTGATACTCGGCCGTCCCCAGGCGTCGTTGACGACCTCGATGAGCGGATACGGGTTGTCGCCGATCTGCGGGCTGCGGGCGAAGCGGGAGGACGCCCACGCCTTGATGACCGCCTCCTTCGCCGCCCAGCGGATGGCGTAGCTGCGGGCCGGATCGGTGCCCTTGCTCTGGCAGTAGCGCCGTTCTCCGGCGGTGAAACTCTCCCGGAGCATGGTGGTTCCGGTGCGTTCCATTTGCTCGGCGAACTCGGAGATGGTGACCAAGTCCAGGCCGATACCCAGGATCGTCACAGTGCGGGACTCCTAGATTCCTCGTTGATGCAGTCGAATTGGCTGCGAACATACCAGCGGACCTACGGCACCGTAGGCAGCACATGGAACGGCGGGCCCGCGCGAAAACGCGAGCCCGCCGTGTCAGACCTGCCGAGAGCTACAGAACGGCAGGCCCGTCTCTTCTACTGGCAGCCCGGGCCTTTCGGCACCGCGACGTACACGGCGTCCGCACCCAGTCGGGCCTGCTGCGACAGCAGCACATCGGCTTCCAGCTGACGCGACTTCTTGGCCGGGGTCCCGTCGCCGCCGAGGCGGCGGTCGGCGGGCCGCTCGTACAGCGGGGCCCCGCCGCACATGGCCTCGGCGAAGCGCTGACGGCCCGCGAGCTGACGCTCCTGCGCCTTGCGCTGGTACGCCTCACGCTGTTCGGCGTCGGCGATGGCCTCGACGAACGCCTGCGGGTGCACGATGGCGACCAGGCCGGAGACGTGGCCGAAGCCGAGCGACGTGACCAGACCGGCCTTGAGCGGCAGGCGATCTCCCACCGTCAGCGCCTCACGCAGCCACACCAGGTGCGGGTACTGGGCCATCTTCTCGTCCACGCAGTCCAGGCTGCGGTTGGGCGGGATGACACCCTGCTCGAGCACCTGGCACAGGCCGATCATCTGGAACGCCGCCGCGCCGCCCTTCGCGTGACCGGTGAGGGTCTTCTGCGAAACCACGAACAGCGGAGCGCCTTCCGAACGGCCGAGGGAGGTGGCCAGCCGCTCGTGCAGCTCGGACTCGTTGGGATCGTTTGCGGCGGTGGAGGTGTCGTGCTTGGACACCACTGCGATCTCGTCCGGGCTGACGCCGAGCTTGGCGAGCTCCTTGGCCAGCTTGGACTCCGGGCCACCGCGACCGGCGCCCAGCGCACCCAGGCCGGGGGCCGGGATGGAGGTGTGCACGCCGTCGGCGAAGGACTGCGCGAAGGCGACGACACCCAGCACCGGCAAACCCATCTCCAGCGCCACCGAGCCGCGGGCCAGCAGCACCGTTCCGCCACCCTGCGATTCGACGAAGCCGCCGCGGCGACGGTCGTTGGCACGGGAGAAGTAGCGGTCGCTGATGCCCTTGGCGGACATGGCCGCCGAGTCGGCGGTGGCCGACATGTCACCGAAGCCCACGATGCCCTCGATGCCGAGGTCGTCGTAACCACCGGCGACCACCAGGTCGGCCTTGCCCAGCTTGATCTTGTCCACACCCTCCTCGACGGAGACCGCCGCGGTCGCGCAGGCAGCGACCGGGTGGATCATGCCGCCGTAGGAGCCGACGTAGCTCTGAACCACGTGCGCCAGAGCGACGTTGGGCAGCGCCTCCTGCAGGATGTCGTTGGCGTGCGGCTCACCGAGCAGGTTGTCGATGTAGAGCGAGCGCATCGACGACATGCCGCCCATACCGGTGCCCTGGGTGTTGGCGACCATGGCCGGGTGCACCCAGCTCATGAGTTCGGCCGGGCTGAAGCCGGAGCTCAGGAACGCGTCCACGGTGCAGACGATGTTCCACAGCGCCACCCGGTCGATGGAGCTCGCCATGTCGGCGGAGATGCCCCACTTGGTGGGATCCCAGCCGGTGGGGATCTGACCGCCGACGGTGCGCGACAGCTTGGCCTTGCGCGGCACCCGAATCTCGGTGCCCGCCTTGCGGGTCACCTGCCAGTCGCCCGTGCCCTCGACCGGGGTGACGACCGTCTGCTCCGGGTTGGCGGAGAAGAACGACCGCGCCTCGGCCTCGCTGTTGACCACGAAGGTGAGGTCCTTGTCCAGGAACACCGAGGTCAAAAGCGGTGCGGCATTGTCGATCATGGCCCCGTCGTCGCCGTAGCGGCGCACGCCGCACCGCTCCACCACGGTGTCGTGGTAGCGCTCGGCCACCTCGGATTCGTCGACGTACTCACCGGATTCGGTGTCGTACCAGCCCGGCTTGGGATCGTTCTCCCAGGTGACCAGGCCGGTGGTCCAAGCCAGCTCGAGCACGCCCGCGGCGGAGAGCTGGTCGGAGACCTCCATCTCGAAGCGGGTGCGCGCCGAACCGTAGGGGCCGAGCTCGCCCGCACCGACGATGACGACCATGTCGTCGAGATCGGCGGTGACCGAACCCCATTCGGGGGTCGGCAGCTTGGAGCTCAGGGTCGGCGGGGCGGGCAGTGCCGAGATGGTCACGCCCTCGGAGCCTTCCGACTCCGCGGCGGCAGCGGCCTCGGCCTGCTCGCGCGCTTCGCGGGCCAGCTCCGGCAGATCCAGCTTGGCTCCGGCCAGTCCGCCGGTCAGGTCGATCTGCTGCGGTCCGGCGGCGGTCACCACGCGGGCCCGCGAGCTGCACCACTTGAGCAGTTCGTCGGCCATCTGCAGCGTGGACCAGGTGTGCACGCCGGCCTTCTCGACGGCCTCGACCAGCGGGTCGTTGCCGCCCATGAGGCCGGTGCCGCGCACCCAGCCGATCAGCGCGTGCACCAGGGTGACCCGCTCCGACCAGGACTTCTCCGCCCGCCACTTGGCGACGATGGCATCCAGGGCGGCCTTGGACTCGCCGTAGGCGCCGTCACCGCCGAACATGCCGCGGTTGGGCGAACCCGGCAGCACCACATGCAGTTTCGCGTCGACATCGTGGTCCGCGCCGATCTTGGACAGACCGCCGATGAGGCGCTCCACCGACCACAGCAGGACCCGCATCTCCATCTCGGCGCGGGCGCCGGCGTCGGACATGTCACCGGCCACCCGCGGCGCGGCGAACGGCAGCAGCAGCGTCGGGGTCATCGCCTCCTTGACGAGGACCTTCGCGCCACCGGCATTGTCGACCTGCTCGTTGCCGACCCACTCGATGAGCGCGTCGATATCGGTGTAGGAGGCCATGTTCGCCGGAACCACCCACAGGGCGGCGCCGTGGCGGGCGTTGTCGCGGTAGAGCTGCTTGTAGAAGCCCAGGCGATCATCGTCCAGCTTGGAGGTGGTGACGACCACGGTCGCACCGCCCGCGAGCAGTCGGCCGGTGGCCGCCGCCGCGATGGAACCCTTGCTGGCGCCGGTGATCACGGCGATGTCGGAGGACCAGACACCGGCCTCGTCGGTGTTCAGGGCGGCCTCGGCGATCGCGCCGTAAACACCCGCCAGCACCGAGCGGGCTTCCTTCATGGCCCGGTTGCGCCACCAGTTGGCCTGGGCCGCAACGGCTTCCCCGGCACCGTAGTAGCCGTCCACCTCGGGCTCGACCGGCAGCGAGCCGTCGTTGCCGAACCACAGGCGGGCCAGATCCTCACGGGCAGAAGCCCACCGGTCGTCGATGAGCACGGCCTTCTTGGCGTCGAAGGCGGGCGCGACCAGTCGCGGCCAGTCCGAACCCAGTTCGGCCGAGACCAGGTCCACCAGGGTGTCGGTGGTGGCCTCCGGCGCGGACGCCTGCTCGACGTGGCCCAGGGATTCCAGGATCACGCGGGCGGCCTGCGCCAGCACACCGTCGCGGCCGGTGATCTGCTCGGTGAACTCACCCAGCGCGGCCGCGTCGACGGTCGCGCCACCCGCGCCGCCACCGGCGGTCGGCATGGAGACCGCGATCCCGCGGCGCGCGGCCACCGACTGCACGGCGGCGTCGATGGCGGCGTCCACGGACGCACCGTCCGAAAGTCCGCCGGAGACAAGGCCGCCCAGGTCGCCACCGCGCACGGACGCGCCCTCGCGGGTGCCGAGGGAGACCTCGGCGGTGACGTGGCTGGCCCAGCCGTCGCCCAGACCCCAGGTCTTCTTGACCCGGTCGGCAATGGCGGCCGGACGCTTGCCCGACGGGCCGAACACCTTGCGCAGGTGGTCGCCGATGGCGTCGGACAGCACCGAGCCGAACGGCTTGTAGGTGCGGGCCAGACGATCGACCGTGCCCGACAGTGCGCCCATGTCGGCGTCGGCGGCGCCGTCGATGGCGCCGAGCGAGAGCTCCGCGCCGAGGTCGACGAGCAGCTGGTTACGCCGCGAGGAGACGCCGTCGCACAGGCCCTCGATGGTGTCCACCGGGCCGATCTGGTCCATGCGCAGCTTGGTCCACAGCGCGATGAGCACGCGAGTGGCGTCGGCGGCGGAGAACGCGATGTCGTCCGGGGTCGGGCCGCCGGTCGGCGCGGCGACCGGAGCGGGCGCGGCGGCAGCGGCGGGAGCCGGTGCGGCCGAAGCAGATTCGGCCGGAGCCTCCTCGACCTCCTCCACCGGAGCCGGATCGGTGTCGGTCGCGTAGACGATGCCGCGCTCGCGCTCGATATTGAGCACCTCGACCACGGCGTTGCCGAACTGCGGCAGCTTCAGCGTGTTGGTCGCCAGGTTCGCGACGGTCGGCGTTGCGGCCAAACCGATCTCGACGAACCGCTCGACACCCAGGCCGCCGTGCTCGACGTCGGTGAACAGCAGATCCTGGGTCTCGATCCAGCGCACCGGGCTGGCGAACTGCCAGGCCAGCAGCTCGACCAGCACCACACGGCACAGCTCGACTTCCTTGGCGGCCCACTCGTCCCAGTTGGCCAGCACCTCGGCCAGCGGCTCGGACGGCACCAGGTCCGCGATCTCCTGGATGTAATCGCGCTCCAGGTTGAACAGGCGCGGCACCAGGTTCGGGATGTAGCGGCCGATGAGCAGGCTCGGGTCGAGGTCCTGCGGCAGCAGGTCGAGGAGCTTCTGCCGGAACTCGGGCACACCGGCGCGCAGCACGGTGGAGTGGAACGGCACGTCGATGCCCGGGATGAGCACGTACGCGCGCTTGCCGCCGGTCTCGGCGCGCAGGCGCTCGATCTCGGTTTCCAGTGCCTCGCAGCCCTTCACGGTGCCCGCGATGGCGTACTGCGCGCCGCGCAGGTTCAGGTTGACGACCTCGAGGAACTCCCCGGCCTGCTCGCCGATGCCCTTGACCCAGTCGATGACCTGGTCGTCGGCGATACCGATCTGCGAGGGGCGGATGGCGCACATGCGGTAGTCGCTGCGGCCCTGGGCATCCCGGGGCACCAGCTCGTGCATGGCCGAACCACGCTGGAACACGACCTCGAGCACCGCGTTCAGCGGCAGCACGCCCGCGGCGGCGGACAGCGCGTTGTATTCGCCGACCGAGTGGCCCGCGAGCATCGCGCCCTCGATGAAGGCGCCCGCCTCGCGCAGCTCCGCGACCTGGGCCACACCGAGGGTCGCCATCGCGACCTGGGTGAACTGGGTCAGGTGCAGCACACCCTGCGGGTGGCGGTATTCCACGCCGCGCGCCTTGAGGTAGGTCGGGTTGTCGCGCACCACGGCCAGGATCGAGAAGCCCAGGGCCTCGCGGGTGTGCTTGTCGGCACGATCCCAGATGTCCTTGGCCGCCTTGGAACGCGTACGGGCGTCCAGACCCATCCCCTTGGCCTGAATGCCCTGTCCGGGGAAGGCGTAGACCGTCTTCGGCGGCGCGATGCGGCCGGTGGCGGTCATCACCAGGTTGCCGTCGATGCGGCAGGAGACCTCGACGATCTCCGAACCCTTGTCCACCGCAACGCGTTCCACGCGCACGTCCACGGCCGAGCCGAGGCGGACCATGCCCAGGAAGCGGGTGGTCCAGGCGGTGATGGTGCGCGGCGGCACCTTGTCGCCCGAGTCGATCGCCGAGACGGCGTGCTGCGCGGCGGCCGAGAGCCACATGCCGTGCACGATCGGGCTGCCCAGACCGGCCAGCTTGGCGGCGTTGTCGGAGGTGTGGATCGGGTTGAAGTCGCCCGACACCTGGGCGAAGGCGCCCATGGCACGCGGGGCGACCAGGGCCACGTCGCGGCGGCGGCGACGCGGGGTGTCGGTGGCGTCGGCCGACAGCGAGCCCGCGGCGCGCGGCGGGTCGACGAGTTCACCGGCACCGGTGCGGCCGCGAATGGCGAAGCGCTCGGTGAGGGTGGCGATGGTCGGCATGGACATGCCGGTCTCGGGCTTGTCGAGCATGCCCGCCACCCGCACGCGGACCTCGACCACGCGGCCCAGATCGGTGTCGAGGGTCTCGACCGATTCGGCGCGGACCGCGAGCACGCTTGCGGCGGAAGGCAGTTCGCCGTTCAGCTCGATCTGGTGATCGAGGTGGACCAGGTCCAGCATGCCCTCGATGACGCTCTGGCCGTCGGCGGTGCGGGTCGCGCCCAGCACCGCGAACACGGCGGGCCAGCAGGCGCCCACGAGGACGTCGGGCACGGAGCGGCCGAGGGTGGACAGCGAGTCCGGCAGGCCGGACCCGGTGACACCGGCGTGGTCGGCGACGAGATCCGGGCTCCAGGCCACATTGAAGTGCGCGACCTTGGCACCGTCGACCGTCTTGACCTCCGGCAGCGACTGCCCGGCGGCGACGGCCAGCAGCGCGCTCATGGCGGCCTCGGCGTCGTCTTCCGTAATGACCGGCGCGCCACCGTTGTACACGGAGACCGGCACGGTGATGCGGATGCGGACGGCGTCCTTACCCAGCAGCGGCACGGCCAATTCCACGTAGGCGGAATCGGATTCGGGTCCCTCGGTGGCGGACAGGGTCGCGCCGGTGCGCGGGTGCTTGGCGCCCTTGCCGTTCATCTCCCACTCGTCCAGGTTGCCCAGGCGGTGGATGGGGTTGACGGTGGTGCGACCGGCCCACTGCACGTCCGGTGCGGCCAGCACGATGTCGAGCAGGCCGTTGGCGACCTCGGCGCGGCGGCGGCCGTCCACGGCGGCCGGGACGACGCCCTCGCGCACCAGCGCGAAGGCGGTGTTCTGCTCGAAGCGATCGAGGAGCTCACCGACCGGCTCGTCGACGCGGGTGATGCCCGCGACGGCGACGGTGCCGGGGATGACGCAGACCTGGTCGGCGGTGTAGCGCGGATCGTGGGCCTGCCACAGGGAATCCGAACGCCACCAGCGGCGCACGTCCTGGTCGACGACCGGGACGAAGTTGACCGGCTTGCCGGGGGTCTTGCACAGGCTCACGAAGAACGGCACGTCGGCCGGGTGCAGGACGGTCTCGGCGGCGGCCGGGTACTGCTCCTTCAGCGTGCAGATCGCCTGCACGGGAGCCTCGAACGCGGTGTCCTCGGCGAAAAGCGTGGCGATCTCGCCGCGGTCGGCCGGGTTGAGGCGGGATTCGGTGCGGCGCACCATCTCCGCGAACCGGTCGCGCCAGGTGATGTCCAGCCACACCGAGCGGGTGGCGTCGGCGATGGCGTCGGAGAAGTCGGCGCCGCAGTCGAAGTCCTTGCGGCGGTCCAGGCCGACGGCCAGCTCGACGTAACGCTCCAGCCACTCCAGGTAGGTCATGGTGGCGACGTCGCCGAAGTACGGCTTGGCGGTGCCGTTCAGCGCGGCGATGATCTCGTCGCGGCGCTCGGCGACCGCGTCGGCGTCACCGGCGACGTCGTCGAGCAGGCGGCCGGTGCGCGAGGCGGCATTGTCGATCTCGTGGATGTCCGCGCCCAGTTGCGAACGGCCGGAAGCCATTCCGCCGGAGGCGGTGCCCGCGCCGACCCAGTCGGGGGTGCCGGGGGTGTCGACCAGCAGCTGCTTGACCTCGGGGGCGGTGGTGGCCTCGAGGGTCGCCATGGCGGCGGTGCCGACCAGCACGCCGTCCAGCGGCATGGCCGGGTAGCCGTGCTGCACAGCCCATTCACCGGTGAGGTACTCGGTGGCGCGCTCGGGGGTGCCGATGCCGCCGCCGACGCAGACGATCACATTGTCGCGGCCGCGCAGCTCGGCGTAGGTCTCGAGCAGCAGGTCGTCGAGGTCTTCCCAGGAGTGGTGGCCACCGGCCTTGCCGCCCTCGATGTGCATGATCACCGGGTAGCCGGGGACCGAGTCGGCGATGCGCAGCACGGCGCGGATCTGCGCCACGGTGCCGGGCTTGAACGCCACGTGGGTGATGCCGACCTCGGTCAGCTCCTCGATGAGGGCAACGGCCTCTTCGAGTTCCGGGATGCCGGCGGTGACGATGACGCCGTCCAGCGGGGCGCCCGCGGTGCGGGCCTTCTGCACGATGCGCTTGCCGCCCAGCTGCAGCTTCCACAGGTACGGGTCCAGGAACAGCGAGTTGAACTGCACCGCGCGACCGGGCTGCAGCAGACTCTTCAGCTCCTCGACGCGGTCGGCGAAGATCTGCTCGGTGACCTGACCGCCACCGGCCAGCTCGGCCCAGTGGCCCGCATTGGCCGCGGCCGCAACGATTTTCGCGTCGACCGTGGTCGGGGTCATGCCCGCCAGCAGGATCGGCGAACGGCCGGTCAGCTTGGTGAACGCCGTCTCGACCACGACGCGGCCGTTGGGCAGGCGAATCGGCTTGGGCGCGAACTCGCTCCACGCCGCGGCGACCTCGGGGGCCGCGCCGGGGGTGAACAGGCTGCGCTGGCCGGGGCGGGTGGCGGCGGCGAGCACGCCGACGCCGGTGCCCTTGAGCGAACCGGAGGTGAGGCGGGACAGCAGGTCGCCGGGACCGAGGTCCAGGATCCACTGCGCGCCTTCGGTGACGGTCTCGTCGACGATGGCGACCCAGTCGATCGGGTCGACGAGCACTTCCTGGGCAAGCGCGGCAGCGAGTTCGGCGTCCAGGCCGCACTGCTGAGCCCAGCCCTTGACCAGCTCGACGGTCTCGGCCAGCGCCGGGTGGTGGAACGCCACCTCGACCGGGATGTCCTCGAAGACCGGAGCGAAGACCGAACCGCCGCGCTTCTTGGCGTCGCGTTCCTTGGCCTGCTCGGCGTGGATCTCGTCGGCGCGCTGACGCACGCGGTCGAGCTGCGCGACCGGGCCGCTCAGCACGGCGCGGCGGCGGCCGTTGCGAATGGAGAGAACGGCGGCCTTCTCCGGCGCGACACCGTTCATGACCTCGGCGACAACGGCTTTCAGCGCCTCGGGGTCCACATTGGAGACCGCGACCATCGGCGACTTCTCACCGACGGGCATCAGCCCGCGACGACGGGCGACCAGACCTGCTGCGGCGCCGATCAACTGGGCCACCGCGAGCAGTTCGGCATCGCGCTGCCCGTGCGCCTCGGCGGCGGTGGCGGCGATGCGGCCCTGCGAGTGACCGATGACGGCTGCGGGCGCGTGCGCGACGATGTCCAGGCCCTGCAGCCGCAGCGCGCGCAGCGCGGCGACCTGGGTCAGGAACACACCGGGCATGGAGACGGCGGCGGAGCGCAACACCTGCGCTGACGGCGCTCCCGACACCTCCCCCTGCTCCGGATCGGCGATCTCTTCTTCCAGCATCCAGGCGATCGGGTCGAAGCCGACCGGCCGCACGACCAGCAGCTGGGAGGCGACCGGCTCCAGCTTGGCGGCCGCCTCGTTGACCAGCGCGGTCAGTTCCGGCTCGAGCGCGGAATCGCGCCCGATCTCTTCCAGCTCACTGAGCCACTGAGCGCCCTGTCCACCGAATGCCAGGGCATACGGAGTGCCCCCCAGCAACCGGTCCAACAGTGACGACCTGACCCCACTCTCCCGTGACTTCCCCGCCGCCCTGGCCTTCGATCCGGTCCCGGTGCTCTCGTTGATCGTCAAGACGTTCGACTTCCTTCTCCTGGCGGCCAGCCTCCACAGGACTGGGCCGCGCTCACGGTGCGCAGGTATCCCCTCGGCCCGCAGGCCCTGGTAGACGCCAAGGATTGCAGAAAATCATGAGGATCTCCTCATGTTTGCCCCTACCCCAACCCCTATACCCATCGGTATTTCCGTACGCCAGTACCAGAATGCTCCGAAACATGACCCTCCCTCATGTTTGAACCCCCTGGTGAGCCCAGTTACACCCGTGAAGGAAATGTGAGCCCCCCTCACGTTCCCGTTTATCAAATCGTTATAATCCCAGCTAGGGTTACCGACCAGTACGCCACACCCTCCCGGTGCTTCGCGATCCCCGTTAGACCCGGTAAAGTTTGGACGGTCGTACCGTTAGCGCGAGTGGCGAAATTGGCATACGCGCCAGATTTAGGTTCTGGTGTCCTAGGACGTGCGGGTTCAAGTCCCGCCTCGCGCACACAAACCCGGCTCACGAGCCGGAAACCAGCATCGGGTGCTTTAGTGCACTAGAACACGCAGTTTCACCTGCGAAAACACCGACCACGCAGGTCCGAAAAGCCGCTCACGAGCCAGTTTCGGCTCGATTCGGGCGGTGGTCGCGATGATAGGCGTGATCCCGCCTCTCGTTCCACCCCCCTCGCCGCTGCAGCAACTGATCAGCGATCCCGTCGATCCGGTCGCTCTCCTGCCCGATCGCGGCATAGAGGTCGTCTACGGTCTGGCCGTCGTCGCCGACGGCGGTCGCGTCGCGGACAAGAACGTCACTGCCGCTCTCGGTTGGGGTCCGGGCTTCGAAATCGACATCACGCCTGCCGCCCACGGAACCCTTTTCGTCCGCCCAGGCTCCGACGGCGGAATCGCGGTCAGCCGCAAGGGATATCTGCACATCCCCTACCGACTGCGCCGTCGCATCAACCTCTTCCTCGGCGACGCGGTGCTGCTGGCCGCATACCCCGAACGCGAACGGCTCGCCGTCTATCCGCCGAGCGCACTGCACGCGCTGCTCGAACCGAGCCGAATCGACCTGCTGGGAGGTGCACGGCCATGAACGTCCCCGCCATCAACGCGCCCACTGCTCAAACGCTCGAAGCAGCACGACTGCTGTTGTCGCAGTTGGGCGTATCTGCCGCTGACCTGATCAGCGAGCCGATCGACGTACCGACATTCGCGGTCGTCATTCCCGACGTCCGCAAGACGCTGTCGTTCGGCACCCTGCGCACCTACAACACACATTTCAACCGGATCGAGAACGAGTGGGCAGACCGCAGACTCGACGAGCCGACCAAACCTGAACTCGTCGAAATGGCGGAACGGGTCAAGTCCGAGTCCGTCGCCAACGGATCCCGCCACGGCCGAGGCGCGGTCGAGAACTTCGTCGGCGCTGTCCGGTGCATCTACCGCTACGCCGAAGACCACTGCTGGATCCGACCGGCGGACAACCCGTCCCGGCAAGTCGCCAAGCCTTCACGCCGCCCGTCGGCACGTTTCGCGATTCCACCCCACCAACTCGCCGACATCGTCCGCGTCGCGGCCTGCACCGGCGACGATCCCGAACTGGACTGCTTGATTCTGCGGCTGCACACCGAGACCGCCTGTCGCCGCGGCGGCGCGCTCGCTCTGACCCCCTCCGATCTCGACGTCGACCAATGTCTGGTCCGGCTGCACGAGAAGGGCGAGACCGTGCGCTGGCAACCGGTGTCGCCGACTCTCATGCGGCACTTGGTCATTCACGCCCGAGAACGCCGAGCGCCGCATTCAGAACGGCTGCTGCGCTATCGCAACGGAAAACCGATCACCTCCCGCCGTTACGACCATCTGTGGTCCCGCATCGGTGAGGAATTGCCCTGGGTCGCAGTCCAAGGCATCACGATCCACTGGTTGCGCCACACAACCCTGACCTGGGTCGAACGCCACTTCGGATTCGCGGTGACGCGCCAATTCGCGGGCCACGACGACAAGGAGGCGGGCACCACGGCGACCTATGTCAAGTCCAACCTGCTCGAAGTCGGCGCCGCCGTCGCGGTCATGACCGGCGAGCGCCATCCCCTCGTACCCGCCTATCAACCGGACGTCCGCGCGATCAGCGCGTGCGCACGCTGACCTACTGCATGGAGACGCCATGTCCATCCACCACGAGTCCGTGCGCACTGCCGAGGTCGCGCGCACAACTCCCGCCCACAGGTTCTTCTGGTCCGTTCTGGCCGTGTCGGTCACGGTCAGCATCACCGGCAACGCCGCCCATGCCGTCCTGCACGCTCGATCCCTGCCGATCGTGGCGGCGGCCGTCGCGGTCGTCCCACCGGCAGCGCTGCTGGCCGCGATACACGGCGTGACCGTGCTGCTGCGTGCGCACGCCAGTTCTCGGGCCATTCATCTACTGGTGACGCTGATGACGGTGCTCATCGCGGTCGGCGCGTTCCGCATGTCCTTCACAGCGCTGCGGGATCTCGCTGTCCTGACTGCGATTCCGGATCGTGAGGCATGGTTGTGGCCCATGGTGGTGGAAGGGTCGATGGCCCAATCCACTCTGGCCATACTCGCTCTCGCGCACGCTCCGTCGAACCGTGCGCACACCGATGCCACGTCGATCCCGACGAATGCCGGTACCGACACGTCACCGTCCCCAGACCGCAGCGGGCCAGCAGACGGCGCACATTCCGCAACCGACGCGTGCACACCCGATCCGACCAGCAGCCCCACCGACGATCGCTGGATGCGGGTCGCTGCGATGGTGTGCGCTAACGACCCCGCTCACCGACGCGATCCCGCTGTCGTCGCTCGCATACTCTCCCACCACCACGACGAGGGATGGAGCCCTGCGCGGATAGCCCGAGAAATGAGCCGCAGCCGATCAGCGGTCAGCCGAATCATCAGCCAGGCCAATCAATTACAGCCGGACTGACGTGGCTCGCCATGATTCAGAAGACGTTGATCGCTGCCGAGGTGGCCCCGAACCCGTGACCGGACTTGGCTTGTACGCAACGAAACTCGACCGCTGTGGAGGTGCAGGTCACCTTGTTGGAGGTATCCGGCCACCCCAGCGTGATGGTCATCGTCGAATTCGTCGGCAGCGCCGCATCGGTGAACCGGCCGTCGGCGGCGATCGGTGCCGGCGAGTTGAAGAATGCGTTCGCGATCCGGCAGGTCGACGGTGTCTGTGAGGCCAGGCCCTCGGCTGAGCGCCATCCGACCGCCGTATACGGCATCGGGGTGTCGCTGCCCAGGCAGACCGGCACCGAATCCGCAGCGCGATGCTCCGGCGCAGAGAACACGCACCCGCCCTGCATCGGATTGAAGTTGCACGCAATTTTCCCCGATGCGGCGGTGAAGTGTGTGCCGAACGCCTGCCCGGTGTAGGGACCGGCGTCGACCTCGGTGAGCGCGATCGCGGCCGTCGACGAGGTCTGCGGTGCCGAGACAGCCGTCGACGGCGCTTCGGACAGTCCGCTCCTGGTCTCGCTGCCACAGCTGACCACACACGCCACCGCGAGCACTGAAACGCCCAGCGCCGCTACTCGTCCCACACCACGCATATGCATCCCCCGGTTCGTAGCGAATGAACGGCCCGATCGTCGGCCGACTTTACGTGAGCAGCACCACTGGCGGTGTGACGACAGGTTTTAGTTCTCACCAATGATGATGGTCGATCTGGAATGTGGCGTGGAGTTACAGGAGATGGCTGTCACCGGCCGAAGGTTGCAGCTGCCACCCTCTCGGCGGATCCGGATGCACCTCGCCGCGGCGTGGCGTGGCAGGTCGGTTCGACGGCTGGAACGCTTGACAGTTCCCGGCGGCGCGCGATCCAGCCCGGCGACGGGCGGGTTGGTCGGCTTGCCGGTGGCTACGCCGCCGTGCCTGCCCACGTGTGTTCAGGCTGCATGAAAAGCCGCACGGTGCTCGACAAACCGATGCCAATCTGAGGACTCAAGGATGAACTCGGTAACCGAGTCGTTGTCTGGAAGTTGTTTGCGCCACGACGGCGCCGTGGCGGTGACGGTGCGACCCATCATGTCGATGAATGATTGTTTGTCCAGCAGAGTGAACTCATCGAAAGCCCCTCGTGCCATTGCAGTTTCGATCTCAGCTTTGGATTGACGTGAGAATTGGCGGGCCGACGACACCACGTACGCCTTTCGGAAGCCGTCGCGGAGCATTACCCCGAACATCTCTCTGACCGTTTTTACCGATTCCGTTGCCGTTGCCGAGCTCCTGCGTTTCACCTGGATGGGGACCGTTTCGTCAGCGATCACGAGCAGGAGGTCGATACCGCCGTCGGCAGTTCGCCCAACGTGCCTGACCTCGCAGTCGAGATGTTCGGCGATGACAGCGCCAACCAGCACCTCCATCCTCAAAGGATCGATGCAATGGATCGAATCCGGCCTATCGCGGATGTGCTGAATCAGCGCATCGACCGGTACCTGAGCAGAGTCGACCGCGTATGAGCTGAGCGTCGCACCCCTCACGCTGTGGAACACGCCCGTTTCATGGTCCCATGTCTTCTCGAATTGCCACCAGCCGCATCGGGGGCAGTCCGACGCGCGTAGGTGAAGCAGGTCGTCCGATTCTCTTGGCCACAAGAAACTGCTCGCATCTCGGATGAATCGCTGGTCAAACGAAATAGCCAGGCGCTCATGGCAATACAAGCAATCTTTCCGCTGTCCTAGTGCCGATTCCCACCCAGGATCAATGAGGTTTGATGAGGATTTGTAATCCGAGTAGTCCAAGATCTTCGAGGTCACCATCGCCCGATCCTCGTCTTTATGCTGACATGAAGCTTCCGGCCCGGTTGACGAATCCACCTACGCGACAAGCCTCGTCGCGTCCTCAATTCCGCTCTGTAGCAGGAACCTTCGCCGTCAAAATGTACTCGCTCACCTTTGATGTAACCAGCCCTCACGAGGCCCCAAGCATCAGCGCGGTTGCCGTTGGGAACCACTGACCTTGCGTCACTTATCGGGGGATAACCCTTCCGGATGGGCGTGCGCGGGCGCGTGAACGATCCGTCGGCGCTCAGCCATTTGCTGTTGACGGTTGCCCCCCGTGAGTGACAACTACGTATACGACCTGTCGCCACGCCGCCAGAGCGACGCGGACGATCTGGGGTCGAGCCGACTGATGTCACGTGGCAGGCGGTCAGGCGGAGAAGTCTTCGCCGCGCCTCGGGGCGGTGGGCGGGCGCACGCTACACCGGCGGCGCGGGCGGTCAAGCCGCGATTGCCGCGAACCGAAGCACCGGGTGGCCGGAACCGTCGGTTTCTCGGCTTGACCGCCCTCTCCGCCGCCGGTGTCTACGCGATGCGCCCACCGCCCCGAGGGCACGGCGTCGACAGAATTGTTCTGTTTTACGTTGTGTCCGTGGGGCTTTCTTCGCTTCGGAGGAGCTTCGCTCATGCCTGACGAGTTCGATCTTCCTGCTTCGACTGGTCTCACCCTCGACAACATCGGCGATCTGATCGCGGCGTTGCCCGCGATGATCGGGTTCGTCCCTTATCGATCGTTGATCGTCGCCGCGCTCACTCGGTCCTCGCGGCCGACTTCGCCTCAGATCGGCGTGGTGTCTCGATTGGACTTGCCGCGCCCTGGCGATCGCACGGACACCGAAGCGGTCATCCGCGTGACCTGTCTGTGTTCTGACGCCAATGCCGTTGCCGCACTGGCCTTCATCGTGGATGAACGCATGTCCGGACCGTCGATCGAGGCTGCCTCTGTCGACCGGTATCGACCGCTGCACGTGGCTCTCGAACAACGGTTGGCCGTGCGCGATATCGATCTAATCGGCACCTGGTGCGTTTCCGAGATCGCGGCGGGCGGGGCGTGGTGGAACCTCTCGTCCCCTCGGCAGCACGGCATCGTGTCCGATCCGACCGCGTCGCCTGTCGCCGTCCAGACTGTGCTGCACGCGTCGGCGATCTATCGGCACCGCAACGAGTTGGTCTCCGTCATCGCCATCGACGCTGCACTGCGAGATCAGGTGGAGCGGCTGCTGCCCGAGGTCGCCGCGGAGGCGCACCAACGATTCGTCCGCGCCCTGCACATCAACAATCCCGACGCCGACACCCGGATGGCGTTGTGGCGCGTGATGGACGTACTGAAACGCGCCGACGACGTGTCTGCCCCTTCTCCGCGCGAGCTGGCCGAAGTCACTGTCGCATTGCGCGATTCGAGGGTGCGTGACGCGCTGCTCGGAGCGCCCGACGGCCCCTACTGCGCTGCCGCGGAACGAGTCTGGACGATACTCACGCGCGCGTTGTCCGGCCCCGACCGAGCCGGCGCGGCGACCATGCTCGCGTTCCACGCCTACCTGCGCGGAGACGGGGTCCTGGCGGGTGTGGCCCTGGACGCGGCGCTCGCTGCCGATCCCGAGCATCGGTTGGCGTTCCTGCTCGATTACGGCCTGCGGAGCGCCATGCATCCGGATCGGCTGCAGCGACTGGTTCAGAGCGGCGTCGAGATCGCCGCGGAGCTGCGCATCGATATCGGTGCCCAGCGACCGGATCCGGCGACTGCGGTGGAACGATGACCTCGGCATGCGTCGATCGTGTCGCGTGGGCGTTGTTGGCGCGGGCGGCATCTGGACCCTGCGCCGCGTTACTCGAACTCGTCGATCAGGTGGGCGTCACCGATGCCGCGGCGATCGTCGAGGCCGGCGGCACCGGTCTGCTACTCGATCCGGCGGTGCTCGCGCGTGGCCGCAGTCTCGACGCCGCGGCCCGCGACCTGGACGACGCGGATCGCCTCGGGCTGCAGTTGATCACCCGTGATGATCCGGAATGGCCGCACGAGCTGTTGGCTTGCCTGCCAACGGGTTCGGACAATCCTGGTGACGTCGAGACCGCCTGCCGCCGCGGAGGCGCACTTGCCCTCCGCATCGAGGACCTCGACCAGGAGAACAGCTGCGTTCGTCTGCGGGAGAAGGGCGAAACCATACGATGGCAACCCATCTCGCCTTCGCTCATGCGCGCCCTGCTCTATCACATCACCGATCGAGTTCCCCCCGGAGCGAAGCCCGACGAACAACTGTTCCGGTACTACGACGGCCGTAGGATCACCGGCCGTCGGTACGACTACATCTGGACGCGCGTCGGCAAACACCTGCCATGGGTGGTCAGCCAGGGAATCACAGCGCACTGGCTTCGCCACACCACCCTCACCTGGGTCGAACGCAACTTCGGCTACGCCGTGGCCCACGCATTCGCCGGCCACACGGATGATTCGACTCCGGCCGGCGCAACGATCACCTATATCCGCTCCAGCTTCGAGGAAGTCGCACAAGCCGTCGCCGCACTGACCGGCGAGCCACACCCGCTGCTGTCAGACAACTAACGATGTCGCGGGCTTCGATTCATGTTGCAGACCACTTAGTTGTTCTTCTTGAGTCCCCGCGCACGCCAGACACGCCAGAGGCGACACGCCCGACACAGTTCGGCCTCCACTCCCTCTGACCTGAGGAAACGCCGGATAGGTTGGCAATCGATGCGGAAGATGATCATGAATCACAACAGCGCCCTCGGCTTCCTCACCCGAACCGCGCGCCGGACTCTGCTCACGTGCGCGGCGATCGTGCTGTGCAACAGCGCCGCACCCACCTACGCCACCACGTCGCCGCCCGAGCCGGACCCGTTCTATCTCGCACCCGCCGATCTGTCCGAACGTCCGAACGGCGACGTTCTCGCCTGGCGTGATCTCACTCTATTCGGGCTGCCGCTTCCGGTATCGGCGTGGCAAATCCAGTTCCGCACAACCGGATCCGATGACCAGGCAACCACCACGATCACCACCCTCATCGAGCCGGTCCAGCCCTGGCTGGGTCCGGGCCCACGGCCGCTGACCACCACCTGTGCACCCTCGCACACATTTAGCCTTGCGCCGCGACTAGACAGCCAAACCACCTTGGACGCACCGTTTCTCGCAGCAGCCCTACTACGTGGTTGGGCGGTGACCGTGTCGGACTATGAGGGCCCCCAGTCGCGATTTCTCGATGGCGTGAACTCCGGGCGCGCGCTGCTGGACGGAATCCGTGCCGCCCGCGGGTTTTCCCTGGCCGCGCTGGCCGACAGCCCCGCCGGTATCTGGGGATACTCCGGCGGCTCGTACGCCGCGCTGTGGGCGGGACAACTGCACGCCGACTACGCGCCGGACGTCCCGGTGCGCGGGGTCGTCGCCGGCGGGATTCCCGCCGATATCCCCGCCATCGCCCGCACCGCCGATGGCGGCCCGAAAGCCGGGCTCACGATGCTCGTCGTGGCGGCACTGATCCATAACGATCCCAACACCGGCATCGCCGCGCTACTCAACGATCAAGGGCACGCGATGCTGGCCGAGGTGGCCGGAGTGTGCGGAACCGAGCTTCTGGCGAAATACGCCGACGACCACATCGGCCATTTCACGGCCGGCGCGGATCTGCTCTCCCAGCCGCAATTCCTGGCGAGCGCGCAGCGGCAGGAGCCAGGCGGCATCGCCCCGGATACACCGCTCTATCTGTACCACGGCGGTGCCGACGAAGTGGTGCCCGCCGCCGGAGTTCATGCCCTCATCGACCGTTACTGCGCGATGGGAGCGAGTCTCACGCAACGGTTCTCGCCGATGCTCGGCCACGACAGCACCGCGACCGACGAGGCCCTTGGCGCATTGAACTACATGGGAGACCGGTTCGACGCCTTAACACCCGAACCGGGATGCACCGGTACGTCCTGACGTGCGCCGAGCGCCCGGTCGATCACCATATCTGCGGTCGAACTGGGCGGGCTCCCATGTTTTTACGCTGCGTCGGCAATCGGATTCGGTCCCCCTTCCGGACGGGGCAGGCCGAGCACGCGGTAGATGTCCTCGCCCCAGGTGGCCCAGCGTCGCAGGGCGTACTCGTCGATGAGGTAGATGTCGTACTGCCCGGCGAAGGCTGCAGCTTGAGCCGAGAAGGTGCTGTTGGTGACGATGATGGGGATGTCGGCTTTGTGATAGGGCCGCGCGGTGCCGTTGACCTGGTAGACCACATCGGGGCTGACGGGCTTGGACTGACGGAGTTTGCACTGTATGACAATTCGTCGGCCGTCCGGCGTCAAGGCGATCAAGTCTGCCCCGTGGTCGCGGGGTCCACCTCCATGACGGAGCAGCGTGAGACCGTCTCGTGCCGAAAGCTCGGCGATTATGGACTCGAATTCGGGGCCGTCACACTGCTGGAAATCGCGGTCTGACACACCTTTTCCGGAAGCGACGAACTCCGCGCGAAGCTTCTCGGTAGCGCGGGCCTCTTCGGCACGTGCGATGCACTGCTGGACCGCTTTGTTGAACCTCGCCACCAGTCCGAAGACGGAAGACCAAGTGGCGTAGATTGATTCGATCAGAGCTGGGTCATCCTTATCGAGGCTGAAAGTATCTACTTGGTTGCCGTCGTGGATCGTTCGCAGCTGTGCAAGTTGCGCAGTAACCGTGGTCTCGACTTCCCTGACCAACTGGATCTCGCGGTTGCCCTCGGCGATCAGCCAGTTCAGCAATTCACGCATCTCGCGACGGGTGAACTTGCACTCCCACCCGAACGGCACCGTACTGTCTCGCCGCTTTGTGGCGTCATCCACCGTCCGCTGCACCCACTCCCGGTCGGCACGCAGTTCGGACAGGGCATGGTTCGCGATGCGAATCTCCGAGACCGCAAGGTAGGCGGCCATGAGCGTGTCGAGATTGGCCTGGGCGATGCGCTTGCCCATGAGGCGACGAAGTCCCGCGTCCTTGTACTTGCGCGGCCAGACCGATTCCGGACGGGCGATAAAGGGAGTGTCGTTGGATTCGGTTGTGCGCGAAGCAGGCTGAGCGATGATCACGTCGGAATCTAGCCAGATCACACGGAGCGCGAACAAATTTCACAGGTGTGTTTTAGGCAATAGATTTCATTTCTATATGGTGGTCGGTTTTCAGTAAGTGCCGAAAGTAACAATTGGACAATCTCGATCGCGGACGAATTCCACTGCGCTCGAATGACACTCGCTGAGCGGTGACCGAATCTTTCTGGACGGCAGCACATTTGCTGATCTTGTACACGAATCGAGATACGCCGTACCCTCTCCCGTCGAGTCATCTGATTCGAGTCCGGCTGCGAGAAACGCCCGGCGGTCGAAACTACCCCTCTCGCTGGACGATGTTGGGTACCTTTATGTTCCGATCCATCGTCCTCTGCATGCCCACCGTCCTTTCATCTGGGTTTCCAGGCGTCAGCATGGGGCCACGCTATTGCCCGCTCAGGTTCCGCGACTACGTAGCCGAGCAAGGTTGCCGCGGATGAAGTGGGTACTGCGGTGGTCAGGGCCGACGGCGCGCTCAGTATCGGCCAGCACGCGTTCGTAGAGTCGACATGCCTCTGGTAGACGATTCGCGGCCTCATAGCCTTCGGCCAGGACGCAGCGAGCGACGAAAGTGTCGGGGTGGTCGGTACCGAACAGTCGCTCGCACTCGGTCAACGCCAATTCCAGGAGGGACAGGGCTTCGTCGAGCCGGCCTGATGACATGTAGGCCGTTGCGAGATTGTTTCGGGCGGTGAGGGTGTGGGGGTGGTCGATGCCCTGAATTCGTTCGCGGGCTTCGATGGTGAGCTCGAACAGCCGGATGGCTTCGTCGAGCCGACCCGAGGACTGGTAGGCCGCAGCGAGGTTGTTACGCGAGGTCAGGGTGTCAGGGTGATCGAATCCAAGGATTTGTTCGCGGGCTTCGAGGGTCCGCTCGAACAGCCGGATGGCTTCGTCGAGCCGACCCGAGGACTGGTAGGCCGCAGCGAGGTTGTTACGCGAAGTCAGGGTGGTCGGGTGGTCGATGCCCAGGATCTGCTCGCTGGCTTCGATGGTGAGCTCGAACAGTTGGATGGCTTCGGTGAGCCGTCCCGTCGACTCGTAGGCCGAAGCAAGGTTGTTGCGGGAGACGACGATGCTCGGATGATCGTTACCCAGCGCTTCTGCACTGTCGGCAAGAGCCCGCTCGTAGAGAGGAATAGCTTCGGTGAATCGACCTACGGAGCGGTAGGCATCTGCGAGGTTGTTGCGAGAGCTCAGTGTGTCGAGGTGGTTGATGCCCAGGATGCGCTCGCGGTCAGCGAGAGTGCGTTCATACAAAGGGATGGCCTCGGTGAATCGACCAACGGAGCGGTACGCAAGGGCCAGGTTGTTTCGGGAGGTAAGGGTGCGGGGATGGTCGGTGCCCGCAGTTCGCTCGCTGTTGATGAGAGCGCGTTCGATGTATTCGATCGCTCGCTCGTGCGAGCCTTGGTCGTCGAGAAACTCCCCGGTCAGGTTCAGTATGTCCGTGGTGGTTATAAGAAGATTCGTGTTGATGTCGTGATCGTGGTGCGCAACAAGGGTATCCACGTGCGGTAACAGGGTCCGCCAGGTTGCCCACGTGCTGGGGTGTGGGCGCTCGGGCAGGGCGCGGAGCAAAGCTGCCGCCGCGTCGGCGTGCGCGCATTCGAGCGCAGCTTCCGAGTATCGCGGATCATCGGGGTCAGGGGTTCGGGCCACCGCTTGCACGAGCCGGTGGACGGAAACGCTGGCCGTGCCCGGATCAGCAGAGATCATGTTGTAGGCAGTAAGCGCGCCGATCGCGGAGTGGATTGCGGGTGGGGCGGCCAATCCGTCGAACAGGGTGACGGGTATGGCTTCGGGGGCGAACCAGGCCAGTCTTTGAAGAATGTTGGTGGCCGTGGGGTGGTTGGTCGTTACTCTGTCGAGCGTCACGTTCCAGATGCGGGCGATTGTGCGTTCAGGATCGATTACTTCGGCTCCGTGCTCGAACATGTCGGCCGGGTACTGGGACAGCATGGTGAGGTAGTCGTGGGGTGTGAGGAGCGGGTTTTGTGCAAGGTAGGCGCCCGCCTGATCGATGGCCAACGGCAGATGTCCCAAGGCCGTGCATAAGTCGGAGGCACCGTCGAGCTGTCGAGGCCCATCGGCGGTTATCGCGTCGATGAGCAAGGCGACGGATTCGGTTGGATCCAGCACATCGATCCGTACGATCGTGGCTGCGGTGTGCCAACCAGTCGCCCGACGACTGGTGATCACGATTCTGCCGCCATGGGCCCGAGCGAGAATCTCTGCGATATCGCGTTGGTTTTCGACGTTGTCGAGAACCAACAGCCACCCGCTGTGGGTCGACAACCATTGCAGCGCCCGCTCGGCAAGCTGCGCCACCGTCAATATATGCGCCAGCATCGGCTGGAGTGCTGTCGCAAACTCCGCCAGTCCGCGCTCGACACTGGCGGAAGTATCGGCGGTGATCCATCGCAGGGGTTCGTGGCCATGATCGCGGGTGGCCGCCCATTGAGCGACCAGCGTCGTCTTGCCGATCCCACCCAAACCGTGCACAGCCTGCACCAGCACTGGGCCCGACACCGACAGCGCGGCGTCAAGTCGCGCCAGTTCACGCTCGCGTCCGACGAAATGTGTCGGCTGCACCGGCAGGTTGTCGATTCCAGGCGGAGCGTCGACCTCGGCGATCGGCCGTAGGGCTTCGGGCGGCAGATTAACCACGCGAGCACCATCACCGGTCTGTACTGTCCCGACCGTGGAACCCGCGCCGATCGCGACCGACCGCGCACCAGCTGCATGTGTGCCCGCCTCTGAATCCAGCGCGGGACGTTCTGATGACTGGCTGTTCCTGCGCTTACCGGCAAACCATGGCACGTCAAGTTCGCTAGCTGTGATCACCAGTTGATATGTCGCCATCTGTGTTGCCCTCGACGACAACAGACCGCGCGCCCGCCGCTGTCACCGAACCGGGCACGGGCGAGCCCCCGCTTGACACCGTGCTATTCGGTGCCCCGGCCACCGTCGGGGCTCCGGTATTGCCTGTGCTGATCGAGCCGGTCGTGTTACCACGTACAGCCACACTGCGCTCACCCGTCGCAGTGATGGCCGCGGAAACAGAACTATCGGCTTGTCGTCGGAACTGCCACAACGACGCCCCGAACCCAATCACAGTCAGCCCGACGACGGCCAGCCACCACCACCATTTCGCCTCGCCACCCGTTGCCATGTTCACCGCGATCGCTGAGCCGGTGCCGACTACTGCTACCGCTGCGGTCGGCAGTGCTACGCGCCTCCATACGAACCCCGTCGAAGCCACCGGACGTCCCCTGTTCGCGCCGACCAATCCCTGCTGCTACAAGGCTAATCCCTCTCGGCTCAGCACGATCCGAAACAGAGACTCCCCGACCGATCATCGCCCGGCTGAATGGACTGTCGGACGCACCGTAATCCGACAGTCCCACCTTGGACTCAGCTTGATCAGTGGCGTAGTTCGGACTTAAGTCAACTAGAGCCAGCTAGATGGCACCGCCGACAAATCCGACGCACGACGACCGCCCTGTCACCGGAATCCGCAGTTCGCGGCGGGCCCGCGTCGTTGTGGATGTACGCGCCTCCCCGACAGTACGAACCGACACCGCACCAGACACCCGAACATTCTGGCCACACCGACTACATCAGTTGGCGAAACTCATTGACAACTTGACGGAATTCGCTCTCAGCTGCGTATTCTAGTGCACATGAACACGAGCCTCAGGCTCGTGGACCGGGTTTGGGTGTTCAAGTCCCGCCTCGCGCACTTCTTTCCGCTGGCGCGGGCCCCGCCCCCGCGGCCTCCCCGCTCCCCTTGCCCGGTCGCCCGTTTCAGATTCCGGCAACCTACTGGCGACCCCTCTCTAGTACATCCCCTCGGTGAGCGGGAGCCCGAAGGCGTGGGTGCCGTACATGACGTAGACGCGCTCGGCGTCGTTGGCGGCGTGCACCCGGCCGGCGTGTGCGTCACGCCAGAAGCGCTGCAGTGCCGTGCCTTCGGTGAGCGCGGTCGCGCCCGCCGCGTCGAACAGCCGATCGATGGAGGCGACCGCGCGGCCGGTGGCACGCGCCTGGTCTCGGCGGGCACGCATGCGAAGTTCGAGCGGAATATCCTGGCCCGCTGCCAGATACGCGTATTCCTCCGCGACATTGCCGGACAGCTGCCGCCATGCGGCGTCGATATCGCCGGCGGCCTCGGCGATGCGCACCTTGCCGAACGGGTCGTCCTTGGCCCGCTCGCCCGCGTACGCGGCGCGCATCCGTTTGCCCTGGTGCTCCACATGAGCGTCGTAGGCGCCGTAGGCCATGCCGACGATGGGTGTGGAGATGGTCGTGGGATGGATGGTGCCCCATGGCATCTTGTACACCGGATCGGTATTCCGTTCCAGGCCGGGCGATTTCAGCTCGCCCATGACGCCGAAGCCGAGGAAGCGATGTTTCGGCACGAAGACGTTCTCGACCACCACGGTGTTGGATCCGGTGCCACGCAAGCCGACCACATGCCACACGTCATCGATACGGTAGTCGGAGCGGGGAATGAGGAACGACCCGAAGTCGACCGCCTTGCCATCCTTGATCACCGGGCCGCCCACCACCACCCAGTCGGCATGGTCGCATCCCGAGGACCAGGCCCAGGCCCCGTTCACCAGGTACCCGTCGCCACCGTCGGTGACCACGCCCGCGCCCATGGGCGCGTAGGAGGACGCGACGCGCACGGTCGCGTCGGCGCCCCAGACGTCTTCCTGCGCTTGCTGATCGAACAGGGCTAGATGCCAGTTGTGAATGCCGAGAATCCCGGCCACCCAACCGGTGGAGCCGCACGCCGACGCGAGTTTGCGCACGGTGTCGTAGAAGACGGCCGGGTCGCAGGCATGCCCACCCCATTGCCGTGGCTGCAGCAGCGTGAAGAAGCCGGTCTCCTGCAAGTCCTTGATGGACGCGTCGGGGATACGGCGCAGGTCCTCGGTCTCTTGTGCGCGCTCGCGCAATGCCGGTAGCAGTGCCTCGACGCGATCGATGATGGCTTGGGTCATCTCGGTGGATACTCCTTGATCCGATCAGCGGGGCTACTCGCCCGCCCGCCAAAAACTAGAACTGGTTCTAGCAACTATGGATCATCGATAGCCTCGGCAGCATCGTGCCGATTAGCCAATACATTAGGGACTTTCGACCGTAGCGCGAAGGTCAAGCGGCGGCGATGCTGACACAGATCTATAACATGTTTCAGAGGAGGATCGGGTGGCGGCAAACTCTCCGCGGCAGGGCAGGCAGGTCCGTGAGATCGACGTGGGCTCCATGCCCGCCCGGTATGCCCGGGGCTGGCACTGCCTGGGTCCGGCGGCCACCTTCCGGGACGGAAAACCACACTCCGTCAACGCATTCGGCACCAAGCTCGTCGTCTGGGCCGACAGCACCGGAAAGCTCAACGTACTCGACGCCTACTGCCGTCACCTCGGCGGGGATCTGGCCATGGGACAGGTCAGGGGTGACGACGTCGCCTGCCCGTTCCACGATTGGCGCTGGAACGGGCAAGGTAGGTGCACCGGCATCCCGTACGCGCGCCGGGTGCCGCCGCTGGCGCGGACCCGTTCCTGGACCACCTTGGAGCGCAACGGTCAACTGTTCGTGTGGCACGACCACGAGGGCAACCCGCCGACCGACGAGGTGACCATCCCCTACATCCAGGGCCCGTACACCGACGCCGACGGCAATCATGCCGAAACCCACAGTGCCGCCTGGACGCCCTGGAACTGGAATTCGATCCTCATCGAAGGCTCCAACTGCCGCGAGATCATCGACAACATCGTGGACATGGCGCATTTCTTCTATATCCACTACGCCTTCCCGACCTACTTCAAGACCGTCTTCGAAGGCCACGTCGCGACGCAATATCTGAAGACCAAGGGCCGCCCCGACGCGCCCATGGCCGGCAAGTACGCCGGTGACACCCTGCTGGAGTCGGAAGCCTCGTATTTCGGGCCGTCGTACATGATCAACCCGCTGCTCAACATCTATGGCGGGTTCGAGGTCAACAGCGTCCTGGTGAACTGCCACTACCCGGTCACCCAGGATTCGTTCGTCCTGCAATACGGGATCACCCTGCGCAAACCGCAAGGCATTCCGGACGGTGCCGCCGACCGGCTGGCCGCGAAGATGGTCGAGGGCATCGGCGTCGGCTTCCTGCAGGACGTCGAGATCTGGAAACACAAGTCCAAGATCGAGAACCCGCTGCTGTGCGACGAGGACGGCCCGGTCTACCAATTGCGCCGCTGGTACGAGCAGTTCTATCGCGATGTCGCCGACATCGATCCGAAGTCACGGCAGCGCTTCGAATTCGAGGTCGACACCACCAAGGCCAATGAAGCCTGGGAGACCGAGGTGGCCGAGAACCTGCGCAGGACGCGGGACCGAAACAGCCTCGGCCCCGCCGCCATTCGGTGACCGAGGCGCGGGTCGTAGAACATTTCCTTGCGCACCCGTCGGAGTGTGGGCGGCTACGGGGGGACAGCCGCTCCACACGTCAGGATGATCAGCCCGACGATCAGCACCACACCGGTCAGCAATGCGATGAGTCCTTGCGGCAGCCGCGGCACACGGAAGGTCGACATCTCCGGTGGCCGTCTCATTTCGCCTCGACCGGTTCGGTCTCGACGACCCGGTGGGACTGGGCTCCCCAGCCGACGTGGGCCTCGGCGCGCATGCGGTCGACCATGTGCGGGTAGTGCAGCTCGAATGCCGGTCGCTCCGAACGGATTCGGGGCAGTTCGTAGAAGTTGTGGCGTGGTGGCGGGCAGGAGGTGGCCCATTCCAGGGAGTTGCCGTAGCCCCACGGGTCGTCCACGGTCACGACCTCGCCGTAGCGGGTGGATTTGAAGACGTTCCAGATGAACGGCAGCATCGACGCGCCGAGCACGAACGAGCCGATGGTGGACACCGTATTGAGCGCGGTGAATCCGTCCGAGGGCAGGTAGTCGGCGTAGCGGCGCGGCATGCCCATGTTGCCGAGCCAGTGCTGGGCCAGGAAGGTCAGGTGGAAGCCGAGGAAGGTGGTCCAGAAGTGCCACTTGGCCAGGCGTTCGTCCAACATCCGCCCGGTGATCTTCGGGAACCAGAAGTAGATGCCCGCGAAGGTGGCGAACACGACGGTGCCGAAGAGGGTGTAGTGGAAGTGCGCGACCACGAAATAGGTGTCGCTGATATGGAAGTCGAGCGGCGGAGAGGCGAGCAGCACGCCGGACAGGCCGCCGAAGAGGAAGGTCACCAGGAAGCCCAGCGAGAACAGCATGGGTGATTCGAAGGTCAGCTGTCCCTTCCACAGCGTGCCGATCCAGTTGAAGAACTTCACACCGGTCGGGACCGCGATGAGGAAGGTCATGAACGAGAAGTACGGCAGCAGAACAGCTCCCGTCGCATACATGTGGTGCGCCCAGACGGCGATGGACAACGCCGCGATGCCGAGCGTCGCGTAAACCATTCCGGTGTAACCGAACAGCGGCTTGCGGCTGAAGACCGGGAAGATCTCCGACACGATGCCGAAGAACGGCAGCGCGATCACGTACACCTCGGGGTGGCCGAAGTACCAGAACAGGTGCTGGAACAGCATCACCCCGCCGCTGGCCGGGTCGTAGATGTGCCCGCCCAGGTGCCGGTCGTAGTAGAGCGCCAGCGCGGCGGCGGTCAGCAGCGGAAACACCAGCAGGATAAGAAAACTCGCGACGACGACGTTCCAGGTGAAGATCGGCATCCGGAACATCGTCATGCCCGGGCAGCGCAGGCACACCACCGTGGTGAGCATGTTCACCGCACCCAGGATGGTGCCCAGACCCGAGACGCCCACGCCGATGATCCACATGTCCGCGCCGACGCCGGGCGAGTGGATGATGTCGGACAGCGGCACATAGGCGGTCCAGCCGAAGTCGGCCGCGCCGCCGGGGGTGACGAAGCCCGCGGTCGCCAACGTCGCGCCGAACACGTAGAGCCAGTAGCTCAGGGCGTTCAAGCGCGGAAAGGCCACATCGGGCGCACCGATCTGCAAGGGCAGCAAGATATTCGCGAATCCGAAGATGATCGCCGTCGCGTAGAACAGCAGCATGATCGTGCCGTGCATGGTGAACAGCTGGTTGAACTGTTCGGGCGAGAGGAACTGCATGCCCGGCCGCGCCAGCTCGACGCGCATCAGCAACGCCATCAGCCCCGCGATCATGAAGAACGCCATCGAGGTCACCAGATACATGACGCCGAGCACCTTGGGGTCGGTCGTGGTGACCATCCGGTAGACGAACGATCCCTTCGGCCCGCGCCGCGCCGGATACGGGCGCGCGGGCGCCGGAACCTCCACCGGCCCAGCGGGTCTCGATAGTCGCTCAGGAGTTGAAGCAGTCAAGAATCCTCCTCGGGACGGTCCGGAGCCCCTCATTCGCCCCGGAACCAGCGATCGACACGCAAAGCACCCGAAAGGTAATCGGAGGGCTATCGCCTCGAACATGCCCGAAGGCCGAATGGTGACCAATGATCGACAGATCGGGACTTTCGTCCTCCGCAGGGCCCACGCGACACGAACCGGGCACAGCGACCCTCACCTGCTTGCGTGATATAGAAAATCGATAATTAGACAATCAGGGGACCTAAGACCCTATTTCAGCACCGGATACCGGCCGAAGCTGATCTTTCAGACAGTGTCCAGGTGTCGAGAACAGGGAGGTCCGAGCGGTGCTACCCGAGGCGGAGCCATGGTCGTCGAGGTTCTTCCCGGAGGTTGTCGTGCTCGCTCGCGGGCGAGTGCGAGTGCTCGAGGGCGAACGCGTCGCGGGCGCGATCGGACGGATGCTCGAGCGGTTTCACGTCACCAGCGGCGTGCGGGTCCGGGTCGCGTCGGCGAACTGCGAGGACGGGCCGATGCTGGTGCAGGCCAATCTGCGCATCGCCGGGAACGCGGCCCGCATGCAGTCGCTCACCGGCGGGCACAGCAATATCTTTCCCGCGGTATCGCGCCTGGAACACCAGATCAGATGCCTGTCCGGGCCGTGGCGGCCGCGGGCCTGGCCGGAGGACACTCGGCGGCCACTGACCCTGCCCGGCCGCAATCCGATCGCCCGCCGCAAGGCGGTGCCGCTGCGGACACTGGATCCGCTGGCGGCAGTGCAGCTCATGGACGCCATGGACTACGACGTCCACCTGTTCGTCGACGCCGAGACCGGCGAGGACGCCATCGTGTACCGGGCCGGGCCCAGCGGACTGAAGCTCGCCAGGCAGCATCACGTGAATCCCCCTGACTCGCAACCGGATTCCGAGCGGTTGACGATCAGTCCGGTCCCGGCACCGGTGTCGGCCGAAGCCGATGCCGTACACCGATTGTGCGATCACGGACTGCCGTTCCTGTTCTACACCGACCGCGACACCGGCCGCGGTCATCTGTTGTACCGCCGCTACGACGCCGATCTCACGCTCGTCACACCCGCCACCGACCGTGCGTCGCGACCATGACTCCCGGTTCCCGAAGCGAGTCGTATTCGGTGCGTGAGACCCTGTCGCAGCTGCGGCTGCGTGAGTTGCTGGCGGAGGTCAAGGACCGCATCGAGCAGATCATCGACGCGCGTGATCGCATGGACGGCCTGGTCGAGGCCATGCTCACCGTCACGTCCGGGCTGGATCTCGATGACACGCTGCGGACCATCGTGCACACGGCCACCAGCCTGGCCGACTGCCGTTACGGCGCATTGGGCGTGCGCGGGTCCGACACACGGCTGGCCGAATTCATCTACGAGGGCATCGACGCGGACACTCGCACCCTCATCGGCGACCCGCCCCACGGGTACGGGGTGCTCGGGCTGTTGTTCAGCGAGCCGAAGCCGATCCGGCTGGCGAACATCGCCGATCACCCGGCCTCGGTCGGGTTTCCCGAGCATCATCCGCCGATGCGCACCTTCCTCGGCGTACCGGTCCGCATCCGCAACGAGGTCTTCGGAAACCTTTATCTCGCAGAGAAATCCGGCGGACAGCGTTTCACCGAGGACGACGAGGTGCTCGTCCAGGCCCTGGCGGCCGCGGCGGGCACCGCCATCGACAACGCCAACCTCTACGAGGCCTCGCGCACTCGTCAGGCCTGGATCGAGGCCACCCGCGACATCTCCACCGAATTCCTGGCGGGCACCGAGGCCGCCACCGTGATGGCGCACCTGGTCGAACACGCCCGCGCCCTCACCAAATCCCAGCGCACCTTCCTCGCTGTCACCGAGGAACCCGTGGAGGCTCCGGCGGATATCACCGAGCTGCGGATCATCCAATGGTCAGGTCCCGGTGAAGGTCCCAGCACCGCGGCGATCCGCACCGTCGACACCGCCATCGGACGCGTCTTCACCGAACGCACCCCACTGCGATTCGACGACCCCCGCGAGATCGACCTCGGCAAGCCGCTCCGCGATCCGGGCCCGACGCTGATCCTGCCCCTGCACACCCCGGAGTCGGCGCTGGGGGTGCTGGTGATGATCCGCCCCCTCGACGCTCCCCGCTATTCCGATGAAACCCTGGAACTGGCAGCGGCATTCACCGAACAGGCGGCATTGGCGATCCAGCTCGCGGGCTCCCAGCAGCGCATGCGCGAGCTCGACGTGCTCACCGATCGCGACCGCATCGCCCGGGACCTGCACGACCACGTCATCCAGCGGCTCTTCGCCGCCGGACTGAGCCTGCAGGGCACGCTCGGCCGAGCCCAGTCCGACGAAGTGCGGCAACGCCTTTCGGATGTCATCGGCGACCTGCAGGGCGTGGTCCAGGAGATCCGCACCTCCATCTTCGACCTGCACGGCGGCACCGGTAGCAGCACCCGCCTACGCCAACGCCTCGAGCACGTCCTCGCCCAGCACACCACCGACACCGAAATCCGGACCTCACTACGAATCTCCGGTCCCTTGTCGGTGATCGAACCGGAACTGGCCGACCACGCCGAAGCCGTTGTCCGAGAGGCGGTATCCAACGCCGTCCGCCACTCCGGCGCCCATACCCTCACCGTGCAAATAGGCGTCGCGGACGACCTCAGCATCCTCGTCTCCGACGACGGCCGCGGCATCCCCGACGACATCACCCCCAGCGGATTGACCAACCTCGCCGACCGCGCCCACCAAGCCGGCGGAACATTCGCGACCCTCAACGGCCTGGACGACACCGGCACCCGCCTACGCTGGTCCGTACCCCTGCGCTGAGCAGGCTCACCAGAAGTCTGCGCGTCTCATCCCAGCGGGATTTCCGCGGATACGCGGGCCGGGGGGAAGGCGTCCTCGATGCGGCGGTGCAGGGTGTCCAGGGGGAGGGGGACGCGGGCGGCGGCCAGCACCTGGTTGCCGGTGTAGCCGGCGAATACGTCGCCGTCGAGGAGGGCGCGGTGGGGGAACGCCTTGCGGATTTCGTCCAGGTGGTGGCGGGTGCCGACCAGATTCAGGAGGTAGATGCCGTCGGGGCGCAGGACCCGAGCCACCTCGGCGGTGAAGTCGGGGCCGGTGATGCCCGCAGCCATTCGGAGGCCCTCGAACGCGTCGGCGATCAGCAGGTCCGCGGAAGACGCCGGGAGGGTGGCGATTTCGGTCAGCCCGTCGCCGAGCCTGAGGTCGACGCCCGGGATGGAGCGCAGGCCGAGGCGATCGTCGACGAACTTGGCCAGCGCCTCGTCGGCCTCGATGATCAGGTGCCGGGAGCCGGGGCGGACGGCGGCGAGGTAGCGCGGGAAGGTGGCGCCGCCGCCGCCGATGTGCACGACGTCCAGCGGGGCGTCGGACGGGTCCAGGGAATCGACCACGTAGCCCAGGTAGCGGACGTAATCGAGTTCGAGGTGGGTCGGGTCGTCGAGATCCACGTAGGACTGGGCGATCCCATTGACGGTCAGCAGCCATCCACCCGGGCGATCGGGGTCGGGGCGCAGCTCGGCGAGACCGAACCGCACCTCGCGGGTCCCGGGTTCGGGCCAGTTACTCATCCGTCCATGATCGCAGGGCCGCTTCCTGTCACATTCTCCCGGCGCCGTCGGTCAACAGAGCGAACCCACGAAAGTGGGCGCACGCGGCCGCCGCCGAATTCGTCGTTCCCACAGGGTTGCTCGACGACTTCGCGGCACTGCGGGCACAGGCGCACGGCAAACTCGGGCTGGCTCTGCTGCCGGTGGGCGGCAATCATCCTGCGGTTCTCGGTGATTGGAGCAGCGGTGTCGCCTGGTCGACGATCAAGGTGCCGCTGGCGATCGCGGCGCTGCGACGACATTCCGATGTTTCCGAACAGGTCGGCTCGGCGATCACCGCCTCCGACAACGGGGCGGCCTCGGCCCTGTGGCAGTCGCTGGGCACCCCGCAGGCCGCCGCGACGGCCGTCGAACAGGTCCTGCACGAGGCCGGGGACACCACCACCGACGTCGCCGACCGGCACAATCCCGCCAATGCCGACTGGGCAAGCGACTCACTGGCTTTCGGCTCCACGGTGTGGTCACTCTCCGATCAGGTGCGATTCGCCTCGCGCCTGCCGTGCCTGCCGCAGTCGGCGTCGGTGCTCGCCCTGATGGGCAAGGTCGTCGCCGAGCAGAGCTGGGGGCTGGGCGGATTCACCGGGGCGCGGTTCAAGGGCGGCTGGGGTCCCGACGACGCCACCGGCGCCTACACCGAACGCCAATTCGGCCTGGTGCGAACCCACTCCGGCACCCTCGCGGTCGCGGTGGCGGCGCTCCCGGACTCCGGCTCCTTCGAGGACGCGACGCTGTTGGTCTCCCGGGCCGTGGTCGTGCTCGCCGAGCACCTCGGACAGCTCTCCGGCGGTACCTGCCCCTAGCGCGGCCACTAGGGTTCCGGCATGCGCGATTTCGGGACCGGATTCCGGTACCTCCTTTCCGGACAACGCTGGATCCTGCGGCATCCGCGGCTCTACGGCCTCGGCATCGTGCCGGGGTTGATCACCCTGGTGCTCTATGTCGCGGCCCTGGTGGCGATGGTGGTGTGGGGCGCAGACCTGACCGACACCCTCACCTCGTTCGCCGACGGCTGGCCGAGCCCGTGGCTGGGGTTGTTCCGGGCACTGTTCACCGTGGCGCTGATCGCGCTCGTGGCACTGGTCGCGGTGCTCACTTTCACGGCGGTCACCCTGCTGATCGGACAGCCCTTCTACGACGCGATCTCCGAGCGGGTCGACCGGGCGGCCGCGCCGGACGGCCTCGCGCCCGAATCGAATCTGCCGCTCTGGCGCGAACTCTGGATCGCCCTGCGCGACGGCATCCGCATCCTGATCCGCGCGGTGCTGTGGGCGCTGCTGCTGTTCGTGCTCGGCTTCGTGCCCGTCGTCGGCCAGACCGTCGTCCCGGTCCTCGCCGCCTTCGTCACCGGCTTCTTCCTCACTCAGGAACTGACCGCCGTCGCCCTCGCCCGCCGCGGCGTGCAGGTTCGCGAACACCTGGCGCTGTTGCGCTCACGCCGCCCCTTGGCCTGGGGCTTCGGCCTCCCACTCGGCCTGGCGTTCCTCATCCCGGTGGTGGCGGTGTTCCTGATGCCGGGTGCGATCGCCGGGGCGACGCTGGTGGCGCGCGACCTGACGCGGGAGCCGATCCGGCTCGCCGATTGACATGCCCGCCCATTCCAAATACCGTCAGTATTTGAGTTCTGAAGGTATCCAACAAGGAGGTTGGGGATGGGCGCGCCACGGCAGCCTCGTATCGTGATCATCGGGGCCGGCGTGTCCGGGATCGCGAGTGCCATCACTTTGCAGCGCAACGGTTTCCACGACTTCGTGATGTTGGAGAAGGGGTCCGATGTGGGCGGGGTCTGGCATTGGAACCATTACCCGGGGCTGACCTGCGATGTGCCTTCGCAGCTGTACCAATTCGGGTTCGACCCCAAGCCGGACTGGTCGCATGTGTTCGCACCCGGGCCGGAGATCCAGCGGTATCTGGCCGATGTCGCGCGGCGGCACGGACTGCTGCGGTCGCACGTGCGGCTGAATTCCGAGGTGGTGGCGACGACCTTCACCGGGACCGAATGGCAGGTGGAGACCGCCGACGGCACCCGCTATGAGGCCGACTTCGTCATCGCGGCCACCGGCGTCCTGCATCATCCGGCGGTGCCGGACATCCCGGGGCTCGGGGATTTCACCGGCGACGTGCTGCACACCGCGCGCTGGGACGACGCCGTCCCGACCGCCGGGCGGCGGATCGCCGTGCTCGGTACGGGATCGACCGGCGTGCAGGTGGTTTCGGCCCTGCAGCCCGACGCACAGCACATCACGCACTTCGTGCGCAGTCCGCAATGGGTCATCTGGGCGCCGATGTGGCTGCCGCAGCCCGCACTCGTCAGCGGATTGCTGAACCGGATGCCACAGGTGAACCGCGCACTGTACCAGGCGGGCATGGCCGGAGCCAAGCTGTTCACCGATGTCGTCACCCGCCCCAGCTGGCGTCGGCGCGCGGTCCAGCGCTACGCCCGCCTGAGCCTGCGCGCACAGATCTCCGAACCTGAACTGCGCGAACAGCTCACGCCCGACTACGAGCCGCTGTGCAAGCGCCAGGTGCTGTCCGGCAGCTACTACCGCGCCCTGCGCGCCCGCAATGCCGAGCTGGTCACCACGGCCATCGACGAGGTGACCGCCACCGGTATCCGCACCGCCGACGGCCGCCACCACGAGGCCGACATGATCGTGCTCGCCACCGGATTCCGGGCACACGATTACATGCGCCCCATGAATCTCACCGGGCGCGAAGGCGTTTCGATCGACGACGCGTGGGCCAAGGGTCCGCGGGCCTACCGCATGACCGCCATCCCGGGGTTCCCCAACCTCTTCACGGTGCTCGGCCCGCACTCCCCCACCGGCTCGATCCCGCTGCACCACGCCGCCGAGGTGACCGCCCGCTACATCACCCGCTGGATCCGGCGCTGGAGCGCAGGCGAATTCGACACCGTCGAGGTCACCGAGGAGGCCACCGGTCGGTTCGAATCCGAGGTCGCCGAGGCCATGGGACCGACCGTGTGGAACACCGGATGCAACTCCTGGTACTTCACCGAGGGCGGCAGCATCGACCTGCTGCCCTTCGATCGCGCCACCATGGAGTCCATGCTCGACGAGCCCGACGACCGCGACTTCCACCTGCGCGTGCGCGCCACGTAATCGGACCCGCCGCGACTCGCCGATCTTTCGGTCACGGTTGCCTGTGAATTGCCTTAGGCGTAGCTCGAAGTCACGCCCGCCCGCCCTGGGCTCGGCACAATTACTCGACATGGTATTTTTCCGGCTCGCGACCCGGACTGGAGGATACATGCGCAGAGCGAGGGCCAACCCGATCACGGGCGCCGCGGGCGGCGGCTTCTCGCGCGGCGCCTTCCTGTGCGGGGCGGCCGGAATCGCGCTGGCCGGGTGGGGATTGACCGGCCATTCCGACGCCGATCCGGTCTCGAACTCCTCCGGTCCGGCTGTGGCGAAACCGAATTGGACCAAGCTGGAGCGCCGGATCCGAGGCCGCGTGGTCCGCGTCGGTGACGTCGACTACGGATCGGCGAAGCAGGTATTCAACACCCGCTTCGACAACGAAACACCCGCCGCCGTAGTGCAAGTCGCGAACACCGATGATGTGGTGGCTGCCCTGGCCTTCGCCGCGAAGTATCACCTCCCGGTGGCCGCGCGCGCCGGCGGCCACTCCTACGCCGGGGTCTCGACCGCGACCGACGCCCTGATCATCGACGTCCGGCAGCTCACCGGCGTGAATGTCAATGCCGGGCAGGCGATTATCGGCCCCGGCCACACGCTCTACGAGGTCTACCGCGAACTCGACCGGTCGGGTCTGGCCATTCCGACCGGCATGTGCCCCGATGTCGGCATCACCGGGCTCACGCTCGGCGGCGGCCTCGGCTTCGAATCCCGCTCCTACGGCCTCACCTGTGACCGGCTCACCGGCGCGACTCTGGTGCTGCCCGACGGCACCGTCGCGGAGGTCTCGGCCACCTCCCGACCGGACCTGTTCTGGGCATTGCGCGGCGGCGGTTCGCTGTTCGGCGTGGTCACCTCCCTCACCTTCGACACCATCCCGGCGACCCCGAAAGACCTTGTCCAGCTGACCTTCCCGGGCGAGAAAGCGGCCCGGGTGATCGCCGGATGGTCCACCTGGCTGCGCTCCGCCGACCGCGGCCAGTGGGCCGATGTGAGCATCGACGCCGACGGCGACGGCAACGTGGACTGCTGGATGCAAATGGTCTGCCCGGCCGGAACCGGTCCTCGGGCCGCCGCCTCGCTGACCGACGCGATCGGCGTGCATCCGCTGACCCTCGACACCCAAACCCTCGAGCACATGGACGCCATCACGCAACTCGCGGGCGGCGCGCCCACCATGCCCCGCGCGAGTTTCACCAACGGCTCCGACGTCGTCACCGATCTCACTCCCGACGCCATCGACCGCATCATCGAGGCCATCACCACCTTCTCCCGGGCGGGCGGCACCGGTTGGGTCCAGATCAACACCCTCGACGGTGCGATCCGCGACACCGGCCCCACCGCCACCGCGTTCCCCTGGCGCTTCCACGCCGCCCTGGTCGAATGGGGCGCCTACCAACCGATCCCGCACGACACCGCACTGAACTGGGTCACCGCGGCGCACAAGCTCTTCGCGCCGGTCTCGGCGGGCGCGTACGCCAACTACCTCGAACCCGGCGATGCCCTGGCCCGCTACTACGGCCAGAACTATCCGCGCCTGGCGAAGCTGCGCCGAACCATCGACCCCGGCAATCGAATTCACACGGTGCTGACGGCGTGATCAGCTCAGCAGCGTGCGGGCGTACCAGTCCCGGTCATCGCGGACGCCGGGCAGGGTGAAGAAGTACCCGCCCCCGAAGGGCTGCACGTAGTCGGTCAAAGGCTCACCGGCCAAACGGGTTTGGATCGTCTCGAACTGGCGCTGGATGTCCTGCTGGAAGCAGGTGAAGATGTGTCCCGCCGACATGTTGCCGTTGGGGTCGATGCCGAGGTCGTAGTTGTAGGAGCGCCGCAGCAGCTGCTGGTTGTCGGTCTCCGGGGTGCGCGGATTGGCCAGGCGGATATGGGCCTTGGCCGGGGTGACCGTGGAATCCGGATCCGCCGCGAAGTTCGGGATATCGGTTTCCTTGGTGCCGTCCAGCGGCGCGCCCGACTCGCGCCGCCGCCCGAACATGTTCTCCTGCTCCGCGATCGAGACCCGATCCCAGAATTCGACCAGCATGCGAATGAGCCTCACCACCTGGTAGGTGCCGCCCTTGGTCCAGGCGGGCTCGTCGAGGCTGTCGACCCAGATCAGCTCCGACGCCTTCGACCCGACCGGATTGGCCGTGCCGTCCTTGAAGCCGAGCAGATTGCGGCCGGTGCCCGACGGGCGGGCCGGGGAGTTGTATCCCTGGATTTTCCAGCGCAATTGGAGCGCTCCGCGCGTATGCCGGGTGATGTCGCGAATGGCGTGGTGCACGGTATCGGGGTTGTGCGCGCAGAACTGGATGAGCAGGTCGCCGTGCATCCAGGCCGGATCGGGCGAGTCGTCGGGGAAGGTCCGCATGGGCGTGAGGTGCGCGGGCTTGCGATCGGCGAGCCCGAAGCGCTGGTCGAACAGGCTCGCCCCGACACCGGTGGTGACGGTGAGCCCGTCCGCGGGGATGTCCGGACCCAGCACCGCGCTGTCGGCGGGCGGCTCACCGACTCCCAGATCCGGCGGCGGACCACCGGCGGTCAGCGCGCGGGCGCGGACGGTGAGCGTCTTCATGAGCTCGGTCAGCTCCGCTCGACCGGCGGCGGTGACATCGAAGGCCGCGAAGCACGAGGCGTTCTGCTTCCCGGCCGGGGCGGGCGTGAGAATGCCCGACTGATGCTCCCCGTGGAACGGGAAAACCGGTGTGGCCGTGGCGGGCCCGCCCGCGGCGGCGGCGTCGACCCGGGCGCCCTCGGCGAGCACGCCCGCGGTCAGAGCGGTCCCGGCCGCGCCCGTGGCGGCGCCGGAGAGGAAGCGTCGGCGGCTGACAGTCATGGTGTGGTGTCCTTCGTGGGAGTCAGTTCGCTCGGGTTTCCAGCAGCCGCGGCACGCGATCCAGCGATTCCAGCGCGGCACCGATCGCGGCGAGCACCGCCTGCCGGTTCGCCTGCGGCGTCTGCGCGGGGGCGCGCCAGCGGCCGTTGTCCTGGGTGGCCAGCAGCGCCGTGCGCAGCCGGTCGAGCTTCGCGTTCAACTCGGGCCGCAGCTTCGGGTCGCGCTCGTCCAGCGGCGCGCCGAGCTGATCGAGCACGACCCGGGTGACCTCGACATCGGCCAGCGTCATCGGATAGGCGGCGCCGCCGCCCAGATCGTCCAGCCCCGAGAGATGGTCGCGCAGCGCGTCTTCCAGGATCTCGTGCGCGCGAACGGGCAGGGTGGTCGGATCGCCCGCGATATCGGTGCTGGTCAGGTTGTCCCCGATCGCGGCGATATCGGCGCCGAGCCGATCGACCACGGGCAGCAGTTGATCCGTGCCCTGCCCGTGCCACAGCCCGTACTCCAGCCGGTGCAGACCGGTGAAATCCGGATCGGCGACACCGCCGGGCAGTCCCGAGGGCAGTCCGGACACCTTGGTCCCGGCATCGCCGAAGCTGTTGTAGGACGCGCCGACCCGCTCCCACTCCTGCTGCGCGAGCAGCCAATCGGCCTGCGCGGCGGGCAGATTGTTCGCCCTCAGATCCCGGCCGATAGAGCCGACCGCGCCGGTGAGCCGGGTCAGCACCTGCCGCACATACGCCTGGTAGGCGTCATTGGGAGCCCGAAGATCGCTGGTGCGAGCGGGTTTGAACGCCGGCGGCGCGTCGGTCTGCGGCCCGGTGGCCTGCACGCGCGGCGAGGACAGCGACGGGCTGCCCGACATCAGGCAGACGATGGTGTAGCTGCCCGGATTCAGGGTCGCGGTCAGCTCGGCGGTGGTGCCGGGACCGATGTTCTCGATCTCACCCACGATCGCGCCGTCGGCATTGACCAGATCGATCTCACCGGACTTGCCCGACGAATTGTGCACCGAGATGGTCTGCGTGCCGGTGCGCGCGGACGTCCATTCCGGAGCGCATGCGGCGGCGGTGACGGTGACCGTGCGCGCGCCGCTCGAATCCGCGGACGGCAGCAGCGCGATCGCGATTCCGGCCGCGAGCACCGGAACCAGCACCAGCACGGCTCCGACCAGCACCGGACGCGGTCCGGCGATCCGCTCCCACCAATCCGCGTGCGCGGGTTCGGTGTCCGGCTCGGGTGCGGCGGGCGCGGGAGCCTGTGCCCGGCCCGCGCGCATGAACAGCGGAATCACCGTGCCCAGGTAGGCGAGCCACGCGACCACCTGCAGCACCGTCATCTTCGGCGACAGATTGGTGATCCCGGTGATGATCGAGACCCACCAGGAGTTCGGGTCCACGTGCGCGGTCAGGTCGAAGGCGATCCAGCGCGCACCCGGCAGCCAGCCCGCCTCCTGCAGATCACCCAGCCCGTAGGCGAGCACGCCCGCGGCGATCACGATGAGCAGCACCGCGGTCCGATTGAAGAAGACGCCGAGGTTCAGCCGCACCGACTGCCGGAACAGCAACCAGCACAGCGCGAACGCGATCACCAGTCCGACCGCCGCGCCCACCACCGGCGCGGCCGTGGATCCGGCCGCCTTGACGGCGGTCCACACGAACAGCGTGGTCTCGAGCCCCTCGCGCCCGACGGCCAGGAACGCCGTCACCGCCAGCACGCCCGCGCCCAGCCCGGCGGCCCGCGCCACCTCGCCCCGCAACTGCCCCGACAGCGAGGCGCCGGTGCGCCGCATCCAGAAGATCATGGCCGTGACCAGTCCCACGGCCAGCACGCTCAGCACGCCCGCGACCGCCGCGCGCGCCGAACTGGTCAGCGCCGCGGTCGAATAGGTCAGCACGGCCGCGAAACTGGCCGCCACCGACACCGCCCCGAGCACACCCAGCCAGACGGGCGTGGTCGCGACCGGTCGCTCGGGTGTGGACAGCCGGCGCACGGCGGCCAGCAGGATGGTGACCACGAGACCCGCCTCGAGTCCCTCCCGCAGGCAGATCAGCAGATTAGGCACAGCCTCGGCAACGCTCACCGTGTGAAGGTAAGCCATACCTACCTGCCAGTCCATATCGGCGTGGTCACCGGCCGGTCATGGCCATGTCGGCGTTCATGTCCATCGAGCTCGACTCCTTCGAATTCGCACCGGTCCCGACGACCGGTTCGACCTCGACGATCGCAGCGCGCCTCCCGCGTCGATCAGAGTCCGAGGACCCGCTCGCGATGGCCGAAGTTCCCGCGACCGAACGGGTGCGCGCCGGTACGGTGCCGACATGGCCACCGAATCCGGTACCTCCACGCGCCTGCCCACGTGGCTGACCCCGAACCTCCGAGTCCTGTGCGGGGTCAGCTTTCTCGCCGACACCGCGAGCGAACTGGTGTACCCGATCCTGCCGATCTTCCTGACCACGATCCTGGGCGCGCCCGTGGCCGCGGTCGGGGTGGTGGAGGGGCTGGCCGAGGCCGCCGCGGCGGCCACCAAGATCGTGGCCGGGCGGCTCGGCGATCGCCGCCGCAAACGCCCGCTCATCGCGCTCGGCTACGCGCTGGCCGCGGTCGGCAAAGTCCTTGTCGCCGTGGCGGTCGTCTGGCCGATCGTGCTCGCCGGACGATGCGTGGACCGCTTCGGCAAGGGTGTGCGCAGCGCGCCGCGCGACGCCCTGCTCATGGTCGACGCCGACCCGGCCGCCAAGGGCAAGATCTTCGGGCTGCACCGCGCCGCGGACACCGCGGGCGCGGTGCTGGGCCCCGCGCTCGGGCTGGCCCTGTACGAACTGCTCGACCATCGGATGCGGCCTCTGCTGTGGATCGCGGTCGTGCCCGCCCTCGCCGCGGTGGCGCTGATCGCGGCGGTCCGCGAAAAACCTTCCACACCAGTCACTTCCGGTCCCGAAGTGGTCACCTCGACGACGCCGGAACCGCTGCCGGGGCGCCTGAAGGGCCTCATCGGACTACTGACGTTGTTCTCACTGGTGAACTTCCCGGACTCGCTGCTACTGCTTCGGGCCCATCAACTCGGATTGTCGGTGGCCGGGGTGATCGCCGCCTACATCGTCTACAACCTGGCCTACGCCCTGCTCGCCTATCCCGCGGGCGCGCTCTCGGACCGACTGCCCCGCCACCTCGTGTTCGCCGCCGGGCTGGCGTGTTTCGCCGTCGGCTATCTGGGTCTGGGACTGGTGTCCACGCCGGTCTGGGTCTTCCTGGTGCTGCCGATCTACGGCGGTTTCGCCGCCGCGACCGACGGCGTGGGCAAGGCCTGGATCGCCGACCTCACCCCGGTTGCCCGCCAATCCACCGCCCAGGGCCTCTATCAAGGACTGAGCGGCGGGGCCATCCTGGTCGCCGGGCTGTGGGCCGGCCTGGCCTGGCACGGCGACGGCCGAATCCCGCTGCTGATCTCCGGCGGCGTCGGCCTCGCCCTCGCGGCCGGGCTCGCTATCGGCGGCCGGGCAGCGTCCAGTTCCGGAAGACGATCCAGCGCATCGCCGAGTACATGAACAGCCCCTCGCCGAGGCCGCCGAGGATCCGGGCCAGACGATAGTCGAGTCCCAGGGCGGCGACCCCGCTGGTCACGCCGAGGATGAACAGCAGGTAATTGACCACGACCACAACGACATACACCGCGACCTGCGGCCCGACCGCCCCGTGCGACTCGAAATTGAGGGTTCGGTTGAGCAGATAGCTCAGGCCGAAAGCTGTGCAGTAGCCCCCGGTTACGGCGATCGGCAACGCCACCACGCCGTGCAGTGCGGTGAGGATCAGCAGATCCACGGTGAAGGTGCATCCGCTCACCAGCAGGTATCCGACGAAGGTCGGCGCGACGTGCCGCCGCAACCCGGCGGGCAGCAGCATCACCACCCGGTCGCACATCAGGTGGAACCAGCGCACCGCCCGGGGTGTCCGCGCCGACTCTTCGCCGTCGCGCACCGTCTCCATCCGCACCCGACCACGGTGGCATCGCCAAGTGACCCAGAGATGATCATTTGACCAACTTCATGGGGCGAGTGCCGGTAGCGTCTCCCGCGCCGCGAGGCTGGGAACAGACCAACGGATCGGAGATTGCTGATGGGGCGTGGATTCGCCAGGACGAATCGGCGGACGGTGCTGGGGTCGATGCTGGCCGCGGGCGCGGCCGGGGTGACCGGGCTGCCCGACGGCATGGCGGAGGCGCTGGCGGAACCCGGCCGCTCGGGGTCGCTGGATCAGGTGCAGCACGTGGTGATCCTGATGCAGGAGAACCGTTCCTTCGATCACTACTTCGGAACCATGAGCGGCGTCCGAGGTTTCGGCGACAAGCGGGCGGTGCGACTGCCCGCGGGCGGCTACGACCCGATCCTGCAGGCGGCCATGGACACCGCGCTGGCGGGCGGCCCCGGCACCGATCTCGGCAGCGGCTCGGCGGGCACCGGCAGCGCCAGCGGATCGGCGAGCGGGTCGGCCAGCGGGTCGGGCAGCGGCTCCGGCAGCGGCTCCGCAGGCGGCGACGCCCGCGACGCGTTCCATCAGCCGGATGCGTTCTCCAGCACCGGATTCCTGCTCCCCTGGCATGTCGACACCTCCCGCTTCGACGGACAGGACATGGGCGATCTCGCCCACGACTGGAACACCACGCACATGGCGTGGGCCGACGGCGCGTATCACTCCTGGATCGCGGCCAAGTCCAAGATGACCATGGGCTACTTCACCGAGGCCGACATTCCGTTCCATCGCGCGCTGGCCTCCGCGTTCACCATCTGCGACCACTACTTCTGCTCGATCCAGGGCCCCACCACGCCGAATCGGCTGTTCCACTGGACCGGCACCATCGACGCGGCCGGGCGCGCGGGCGGCCCGGCGGTGTCCAATCCCCCGGACTATCGGCCGGTGTACGGCTGGACCACCTATCCCGAACGCCTGCAGCAGGCCGGAATCTCGTGGCAGGTGTACGCCGACTCGCACAGCGGCGGCGCGTTCCTCGCCGACTTCGGCGACAACCCGCTGTGGCTGTTCCAGGCCTACCACGACGCCGCGAAATCCTCCGATCCCGCCGTCCGCCAGCTGGCCGACCGCGCCAACGTGACCACCGCCGGCATGCAGCCCGCACCGGCCGGTACCGACGGCACCAATGTCGATTACGTTCTGCAGCAGTTCATTTCCGACTGCGCCGCGGGCACCCTGCCGCAGGTCTCCTGGGTGGTCGCGCCCGCCGGCTACTCCGAGCACCCCGCCTACCGGCCCGCGGACGGCGCGGCCTACATCCAGCGGGTGCTGAAAGCCCTGTGGGACAACCCGAAACTGTGGGAGTCGACGGTCCTGCTGGTCAACTACGACGAGAACGACGGCTTCTTCGACCACGTGGTGCCGCCGACCGCACCGCCGGGCACCCCGGACGAGATCCTGCCGTCGCTCGAAATCACCGGCACCGACCTGAGTTCCGGCTCGGCGACCCTCGGCCTGTCCTCGGGCTCGGCGGCCATGGACACCCTGATCAGCCGGGCCGGGACGCTGCTGGGCGGGCAGTCGCCGATCGGCCTGGGACCGCGGGTGCCGATGCTGGTCATCTCGCCGTGGAGTCGCGGCGGCTACGTGAATTCCCAAGTGTTCGACCACACCTCGGTGCTGCGCTTCCTCGAACAGTGGACCGGGGTCGCCGAGCCCAATATCTCGGCCTGGCGGCGCGCGGTGTGCGGCGACCTCACCAGCTGCTTCGATTTCGGCAAGCGCGACACCAGCATTCCCACCCTGCCCGACGCCGATGCCGAGCGCGCCCGCGCGGGCGGCCAGCCGAACCTGCCCAAGCCCACCCCGCCCTCACCCGCCGGGCAGCAGATGCCGGTGCAGGACGGGGGCCGTGCCAAGGCCCGGCCGCTGCCGTATCAGCCCGTCGCGTGGCTCGAGATCGCCGGTTCGGCCGCGACGGTCAGGTTCGGCAATCAGGGCTCGGTGCCGATGCCGTTCCAAACCTTTGCCTACCACGACAATTCGATCCGCCAAACGGTGGTAGCCCAGGGTGGCGCGCAGGAACGCTTCCAGATCGGCGGCAGCTACGACTTCGCGGTGCACGCGCCCAACGGATTCCTGGTCGAGGCTTCGGGTTCCGCCGACACCGCGGCGCTGACCGCGACGGCCGCGATCGGCGGCAGCGCCGATCAGCCCACTTTCGTGGTGACGGTGAGCAATTCCGGCGGCTCCGCGCTGACCGTCCAGGTCGGCGGGGGCTCCGCCACGACCATCGACGCCGGATCCAAGCACGAGTTCACCGCACCGCTGGACCAGGGCTGGTACGACCTGACCCTCAGCCTGTCCGGAAACGGCAACTGGCACCGGCACTTCGCCGGTCACCTGGAGAACGGCAGCCCGAGCAGCACCGCCGTGTAGCCGCGTCAGGATTCGAACGCGGCGGAATGCCATTCGTGCAGGGCATCGCTGTTGGCACGCAGATATTTGAGGGACTGTTTCATGTAGACGCGGGGATTCGTATCGAGATGGTGTGCCCACACCGGTTTCGGATCCCCGCGCATGACGGTCCAGCAGGCCAGCGCGTAACCGTACATCGGCTGGGAGAGGTAGCCCAGGCGCTGGGAACGCCACCCGCGGCTGTTCTGCGAGAACTGGAAGGCCGCATTGGCATTGAACACGCCCAGCCCGAGGAAGACGGTGGCCAGATCGGTGAGCTGCTCGCCGTCGTGGCGGCTCGGGTCGATCCGCCGCTCCCCCAGCAGCCGTTCGTGGGCCAGCTCGTGGGCGACGGTCGCGACCAGCGTGACCGGTGAGCGCAGGCGCGCCAACTCCAGCGACACCACCGCGCGGCCGTGCTCGAGCCGATAGTGCCCGGCCTCCCCGCGCGTGGAACCCTCGAGGAACGCGAGCTGCTCCGGGGGCAGCCCGCCAGCCGAATCCATCTCCACCACAATGCGATCCCGGGCCACACCCATGTACCGGGCCACCCGCTCGACCACCGACAGCACCTGCGATTCGGTCCCGCTGTAGGCGCCGGGGAAGAAGTCACCGGTCGGCAGCACCACCGGGGCCTTCAGGGTCCTGGTCCCGAATTCCGCCACGCACCAGCGCAGCATCTCCTCGACCCAGATCCGCTCCATCTCGCCCACCGGACAGCGCGGCCGGAAAAATCCCATGCCGCATTATGTCCGCCGCGCGAGCGGCGCGCGTCTCGAAGCGAGCGGCGGCGCGTATTCGCTGACCAGGCCGCGTACCCACCAGGCCCGGGTATCCCGCAATTCGCGGACGGTGCTGAAGCGGTACTCGTAGAGTCGGGCCCGCACGAATCTCGGCGGCGCATCGGGGAACGGGTTGCGGCGCAGCAGGCGCAGGGTCGCGGGATCGTTGCGCAGCAGGCGCTCCAGGAATTCGGGGAACCAGGGCCGCGCATAGGTCGGCGAGTGCGCCGCGAACCACAGCATCCAGTCCAGGCGTAGATGGTAGGGAGCCCACTGGCGCGGAAGCCGGTGCGGGTCACCGGGTTTGCCCTTGAACTCGTACTCCGACCAGTGCGTGTGCTCGGTCAGCACCGTCTCATCGGTTCCTTCGACCACCACCTCGTAGCGAACGCGGTCGATGCTGCCGAACGCCCCGAAGGTATTGATGAGGTGAAAAGGATTGTAGGACTGGTTCATTCGCTGCCGACGCGACAACATATTGCGGACCGGCAGGTAGCTGAGCACCACGGTGACGACAGCGAACACCACCCCGAGCACCGTGAACCACAGCGGCCCGCGGCCCATATCGGGCGCGCCAGGGACCGGAAACAGCCGCGCCGCTGAGGAATCCGAGATGGCCGACCAGGCCAGGATGATCGTCAGCCAGTTCAGCCACGCGAAGTTGCCCGACAGCACCAGCCACAACTGGGTCACGACGATGATCGCCGCGGCCACGCTCGCCACCGGTTGCGGCGCGAACAGGCCGAAGGGAACCACCAATTGCACGACATGATTGGCCGCGGCCTCGATCCGGTGCAACGGTTTCGGCAGATGGTGGAACAACCAGCTCAACGGCCCGGGCATCGGCTGCGTTTCGTGGTGGTAGTAGAGCGCGGTCAGATCCCGCCAGCAGCGATCGCCGCGCAGCTTGATCAACCCGGCCCCGAACTCGACCCGGAACACCAGCCAGCGGGCCAGCCACACCACCAGCACCGGCGGGGCCACCGAGTCGTTGCCGAGGAAGATCACCAGGAAACCGGCCTCGAGCAGCAGGGATTCCCAGCCGAAGGAGTACCAGACCTGACCCACATTGACGATCGACAGGTACAGGACCCAGACCAGCAGCCAGAGCGCCATCGCCGCCCACAGCGGAACGACATCGGCCGCGCCACCGACCAGGGCCGCCGACACCACCGCCCCGCCCCACGCGACGATCGCGAAGAACCGGTCGGAGTAGTGCCACTGGAACACGCTCGGAGCCACCCGAAACGGCCGCCGGGCCAGGTAGCGCGGGACCGGCAACATGCCGTCCGCCCCGATCAGCGCCTTGAACTGCCGGGCCGCCGCCACGAACGCGAGCACGTACACGACGGCCACCCCGCGCTCGAGCACCTGCCGCGCGAACCAATATTCCGGTGCGATGAACCACGCCATCCCGCGCCTCCTGCGCCGGCTCGAGTCATCTCCCGTCCAAGGCCGAGCCTACTGCGGATCAGAGCGGGATGAAGGCCCGCAGGATGCCGACGACGTTCGCGACGATGCCGGTGACGGTGCTCGTCAGGTCCAGTGCGGACGAGCCGAGGTTGAGGATTTCGCTACTCATGGGGCCTCTTCCTAAGACAGCGTCGTGATAGGGAGGACTACCTGTTCGAAATCACTCGACAGCGTATGCGGTCGGCGGCGGGAAACCCGGGAGGCCGGGCGGTTACCCCGGCGGCCGTTGACTCCCCGCCCGCCAACGGCCGCGGGCGCGGCAGTGGCACGGGCCGGACCCGACACCACTCCGCACCATCAGACGATTCCCGAGCCGGACGGGTCTGTCTGTCGTGCGTTCGACGGACAGCGCACCTTCCGACGGCGATGCCATGCTGGTTCGGATTCGGTTCGGTACCGTGTCCGGGTGCCGCGCGACGCCGACCCGACCCATGCCGCGGTCGCGCAGGAAGCCATGTGGCTCGCCATCCGATTCCGGCACGCGGCCTGCCTGCTGCTCACCGTCGTCCATCTGCTGAGCGGTGCCGCGGATCCGGGGCCGGGGCGGGCGGTGACCGTGCTGCTGGCGGTGTGGTCGGCGAGCCGGCTGTGGGGGCGGCGACTCGGTCCGTGGTGGACCGCCGCGGATATCGCGGTGGTGTCGATCTATCTGCTGGGCACGGTCAGCGTGGCCGCGTCGGGAGTCTCGACCAAGGACCTCATCGATGTGAAAGTCGTGGCGGCAACGGTGATCTCGGTGGGCATCGCGGAACGCGTGCGGGTGTCCGCCGCGGTGACCGCGCTGGTCCTGGGGCTGCTCTATTACGCCAATCGCGCGACGCCGGGGCTCACGCCGTGGGGTTTCCTGTCCGATATGGCGGTCGCCTATCTGGTGGTGGAGTGGCTGCTGGCGGTGGGTGTGCGCCGGGTGGTGCTGCGGGCGGCGACCGTGCACGACGCGACCGTGAGCGCCGCCGCGGACTCCCGCGTCGCGGGACAGGTCGCGGCCGCGCGGCGGCGCTACGAGCACGAGCAGTGGGCGGTCATGCACGACACCGCGGCGGCCACGCTGTTGATGGTGGGGCAGGGCGCGGCCGCGGATCCCGAACGCATCGCCCGGCAGGCCGCGCGGGATCTCACCGTGCTGGAGTCGGGCATCCCGCTGCCGGGCGACGACTCCGAGGTCGATCTGGCGGAGTTGCTGCGCGAGTTGAGTTCCGAAGGCGCGACACCGGTGACGATGCGCGCGCCGGGTCCGCTGCCGATCCGGCGGGCACTGGCGTGGACGGTCACGGCCGCGGCGCGCGAGGCGCTCACCAATATCGACCGGCACGCCCACGCGTCGCGCGTTCTGATCGACGCCGCGCCGGGGCGGCTGGTCATCACCGACAACGGCATCGGCTTCGACGGGGATCCCGGGGCCGATCGCTACGGCATCCGGCATTCGATCGTCGAGCGGCTGGAAGGCGTGGGCGGCAGCGCCGAGATCACCAGCGTTCGCGGCAGCGGGACCGAGATCCGGCTGACCTGGCACGTCATCGAGACCGTTGCCGCCGAGGGCGATTCGCTCGACGAATCGGAGACCAGCGCGGGAATCGCGCGGCTCGGACGGAGTTTCGGCCACGGCATGGTGGGGATCGCGGTGGTGGACACCTTGCTGCAGTCGACGCTCACCACTGCCGCTTCGACGCCACCCGCCTTGGTGAACGCGCTGCTGGTCGCGATCAATGTGGGGTGCGCGCTGGCCGCGCTGACACCGCGCCGCCGGGAGCCGGTCACGCTCGCGTTGATGGGTGCGGCGATCGCGGGGTCGCTCGTGCTCACCGCGTGGCTGCCGGCGGATGCCGTTCTCGCGGGGGCGAACTGGTCGATCGGGGCCTCGGGGTGGACGGTGGTCGCGCTCGGCTTCCGGCTGCCGCCGCGACTGTCGCTGTCGGCGCTGACGGCCTGGTGGGTGCTGGTGTGCGCGGTGGTGCTGGGGCGTGCGCCGAGTGCGGAGAATCTCACGGCGCTCGGGTATCACACGGCGGCCATCTTCTTCCTGCAGGTGTTCACCGCCTGGTTCGCGGCCACGCTGGATCGGGCGGCGCGGCAGGCGGCGGCGCTGCATCGGGAACGGTTGCGGCATCGGACCACCGACGCGGTCGGGCGCATGCACGAGCAGGAGTGCCTGCGGCGGTATCGGGAGCTGCTGACCGAATTCACGCCGCTGCTACGGGGTTTGGCCGATGGCACGCTGGATCCGGCCGCTCCGGGAACGCAGGCGGCGGCCCGGACCGAGTATGCCCGGCTGCGGCGGCTGTTCACCCAGCAGGACGGTGTCGCGCATCCGCTGCTCGCGGATCTGCGCGCCGGGATCGACGATGCCGAACGGCGCGGGGTCGCGGTCACCGTGGAGGCCGCGCCCGACCACCCCGACCTGCCCGACGCGGTGCGAGGTCATCTGGTGGCCGCGACGCGGATCATGTTGGACGCCAGCCGTTCCCATGCGCGGGTGGTGGTGACCGCGGACGCCGCCGGCTGCACCGTCAGCGCCCTGGGCGATTGCCCGGTCGAGACGCTGGACCGCCTGTCCACCCTGACCGACTCCGCCGTGCACACCGAGGTGGTCACCGCGGGCGAATTGCTCTGGGCGCGACTGCATCACCGCTTCGAGCTGGAGGAAGCCCGATGATCCGCATCGCCATCGTCGACGACCACCCACTGATCCGCGACGGGGTGCGCGGCTGGTGCGCGGCCGCCGAACCGCACATCCTGGTGGCCGCCGACCACCCAGACCCAACGGCCTTCCTCGCCTCCGCCGGCCCGGACCGCGGCAACCTGGACGCGATCGTCCTGGACCTCCAATTCGACCAGCGCGCACCGGATCTCACCGCCCTGTCCACCATCTGCACCCGCGGCCACCGCGTCGTCGTCTACTCCCAGCACACCGAACCCCACCTGGTCCGGGACTGCCTCGACCTCGGCGTGGTCACCTACCTCTCCAAAACCGAAGGCCGCGAACACCTCATCGCCGCCCTGCACGCCGCCGCCGAGGTCCGCCCCTACCTCAGCCCGACCATGGCCCGCGCCATGAGCACCGACGCCGACGACCGCCCCAAACTCTCCCAACGCGAACGCGAAGTCCTGCTGGCCTGGTTCCAAACCGAATCCAAAGCCCTGGTGGCCCAGCAGCTCTACATCACAGTCGGCACGGTCAACACCTACCTCGAACGCATCCGCGCCAAATACGCCTCCGTCGGCCGCTCCGCCCCCACCAAGGCCGCATTGGTCGCCCGCGCCATCCGCGACGGACTGATCACCACCGACGAACTCTGACACCCCCGATGCACCGCGCCACCAGCGCTAGTCGCCGGGTTCCTCGTCGAGGTCGACTTCGATCTTGTCCCGTTCGGCCCACTCGAGTAGCGGGTCGATGTCGAAGACTGCCTCGTCGATGCCCGCATGGAGATCACCCAGTTCCGCGTAGCGGGCGGGAACGGTTTTCATGGTGAAGTCGGCGGGGTGGATATCAGGGATTTCGTTCCAGCGCACCGGGGTCGAGACCGTCGCCTGCGGGACGCCTCGCACGGAGTAGGCGGCGGCGATGGTGTGGTCCCGCGCGTTTTGGTTGTAGTCGACGAAGAGTTGGGCCGGGTCGCGGTCCTTGCGCCACCAGGCGGTGGTGACGTCGGAGGGGGCGCGGCGTTCCACTTCGCGGGCGAACGCGAGGGCGGCTCGGCGGAGGTCTTGAAATCCGTGGGTCGGGGAAACCCGGACGTAGATGTGTAAGCCTTTGCCGCCGGAGGTTTTCGGCCAGCCGACGGCTCCCAACTCGTCGAGCACCTCGTGCGCCACGTCGGCCACGCGTTGGACACGCGACCACGGGCAGTCGGGCATGGGGTCGAGGTCGATGCGCCACTCGTCGGGGAGTTCGGTGTCGAAGCGGCGGGAGTTCCAGGGGTGGAATTCGACGGTCGACATCTGGACTGCCCAGATCACGTCGGCCAATTTGTCGACGCACAGTTCGTCGGCGGTGCGGCCGTAGCGAGGGAAGTAGAGCTGGACGGTGGGGATCCAGTCGGGTGCGCCCGCGGGGAGGCGTTTTTGGTGGACCTTGCCGCCGGGGAGGCCCTTGGGGAAGCGGTGCAGCATGCATGGGCGGTCGCGGAGGGCGTTGACGATGCCGTCGCCGACGCTCAGGTAGTACTGCGCCAGGTCGAGCTTGGTCGCTCCGGTCTCGGGGAAGTACACCCGGTCCGGATTGGACACGCGCACGTTGTGGTCGCCGACCGTTATCTCGATCGCCGGCGCCGCTGACTTGCTGGCCACCCGTTCGACGGTAACCGGCATTCCGGGCATCCGCATGCCGCGACGCGGGACGACACGGAGAATTAGAACGCGTTATAGTTCGGTGATTCGGGCAGTGCTAGCCGGTTTTTCGTGCGGGAAGGTGGTCGCAACGGTGCGGACCTGGGACTCTTCGGCCGATGTCGTGGTGGTCGGATATGGCGGCGCGGGGGTCGCGGCAGCCTTGGCCGCCCGGGAATCCGGGGCCGATGTGCTGGCGCTGGACCGGTATCTCGGGGGCGGGGCCACGGCATTGTCGGGCGGCATCGTGTACGCGGGCGGCGGGACGTGGGTGCAGCGGGCCGCGGGCGTCGAGGACGACGTCGAGAACATGCTGGCGTATCTGCGGGCCGAGGTCGGCGATACCGTGAGCGAGGCGACGTTGCGGCGGTTCTGCGAGGAGTCGCCGGCCATGATCGAGTGGCTCACCCGGCACGGGGTGCCGTTTCAGCCGTCGCTGTGCCCGTTCAAGACCTCCTATCCGACCGATGACTACTACCTGTACTACTCGGGTAGCGAAAACTCCGGTGGCTTCCGGGAATTGGCGACGCCGCGGCAACGCGGGCATCGGGCGCACGGACGCGGGGTGTCGGGAAAGAAGTTGTTCGGGCCGTTGGCGGAGTCGGCCGCGAAGCATGGTGTGCGGGTTCAGATCGGTACCAGGGCAACGCGGCTCGTCGTCGAGGACGGGCGGGTGACCGGGGTCGAGGCCACCACGATCGGCGGTGCGCCGCTCGCCGTGCGGCGACGGTTCGCCGCATTGGCTCGGATCTCGTCGAAACCCGGTGTGTATCACCAGGGTTTGCGGAAGGCGGTGCAGGCGCTGTTGGCGCGCATCGAGCGGCGCTACGGCGTTCCGGTACGGATCCGGGCTCGCTCGGGAGTCATTCTCACCACCGGTGGGTTCATCGCCAACGGTGCGATGGTCGCCGAGCACGCGCCGGACTATCCCTGGGCCGAAGGGCTTCCGCTGGGCACGGCCGGTGACGACGGCAGCGGGATCGCCATGGCGCAGGCGCTGGGCGCGGCCACCGGGCGTATGGATGTGCTCTCGACCTGGCGGTTCATCGCGCCGTCCAGCGCCTTCTTCGGCTCGATCGCGGTGGATGCCAATGGGCAGCGCATGATCGACGAATCCCGTTACGGCGCGGCGCTGGGTCAGGCCATCGCGGCCGCTCCGGGGCATCGGGCCTGGCTGCTCGTCGATGCGACGCTGGCCGCCGAGGCGCGTCGGCAGCTCGGGAAGCAGTCGGTGTGGTTCCAGCGGATGCAGGCCGAGCGGCTGATGAAGTTCGGCAGTGTGACCGGGCGGACGGTCGAGGAGGTCGCGGCGCGGGTCGGGATCGAGCCGACCGCGCTGCGCCGGACGGTGGACGCGCACAACCGGGCCATCGAGCGGGGACTACCCGATCCGATGGGCAAGCCGGACGATCTGCGACGGCCCCTGCACTCGGGTCCCTTTGCACTGCTGGATATTTCGTTCAAGTCCCGGCTCACCTATCCGATGCCGATGCTGACCCTGGGTGGGCTGCTGGTGGACGAGGAGACCGGCGCGGTGCGCACCGAATCCGGCGCGAGCATTCCGGGACTGTTCGCGGCGGGGCGGGCCGCGGTCGGGATCTGCTCGAACGGTTATGTCAGTGGGCTGTCGCTGGCCGACTGCGTCTACTCGGGTCGCCGGGCGGGCACGCGTGCGGTGGAGCCGGCCGCCACGCACTGACAGTCCCGGGATTCCGGCGGCGTACCCCCTACGCTGCGCTTATGGCCGATGACGATGTCACGACCGCCGCGTTGGGGCCCTCGCCGTGGGGGTCCCGACTGCTGGGACCGGCCGGGGAACAGGCCGGGATGCAGCGGATCCGGGTGCAGGTGCTGCTCACCGTCGGGCTGACGGTGGCGAATCTGATCGGGATGGCCCTGACCACGGTGCTGATCGCGTTCGTGCTGCCGGGGCCGGACACGCTCACCCCGGACATGGTGACGCTCAATTTCGTGGCGGTGCCGCTGGTCTCGCTCACGGCGCTGGTCGTCGGGTTCTGGTGGGGGACGGTGTTCGGATTGCGGACGCTGTACTGGTCGCGGGACCCGGACCAGATACCGACCGTGCCCGAGCAGGCGGCGACCGGGGCGGTGCCCCGCAAACTGGTCATGATGCAGGCGCTGCTGTGGCTCGGCGGGCTGGCGGTGCTGACGCCGCTGTACGCCCGGGCGGATCCGGGGTTCGTGCCGAAGCTGGTGCTGGGCATCGTGTTCAGCGCGATCGTGGTGTGCGCCAACAGCTATCTGATCGCGGAGTTCGCGCTGCGGCCGATCACGGCCCGGGTGCTGGAGGCCGCACCGTCGCGACCCCGGCGCGGCCTGGGGGTGTTCGGTCGCACGGTGGTGGTGTGGGTGCTGGGCACCGGCATGCCGGTGGCGCTGCTCATGGTGGTGGCGGTGATGACGCTGGCGGGCTGGCATGCGAGCGGGCAGCGGCTCGCGGTCGTGGTGCTGGCGCTGGGCGGGGCGACGCTGGTGTTCGGGCTGCTGCTCATGATGCTCACGCTGTCGGCGGCGGTCGCGCCGATCCGGGCGGTGCGCACGGCCATGCGGCGGGTGGAGGACGGCGACCTGCGGGTGGCGGTCACCGTGTACGACGGCACCGAATTGGGGGAACTGCAAAGCGGTTTCAACCACATGCTGACCGGATTGCGGGAGCGCGAGAAGATGCGCGATCTGTTCGGGCGGCATGTCGGGCACGATGTCGCGGCGGTGGCGTTGACCCGGGATCCCGAGCTGGGCGGGACCGAATGCGAGGCGGCCGCCCTGTTCATCGACATCATCGGTTCCACCACCATGACCGCCACCCGCCCGGCGAGCGAGGTGGTGGCGATTCTGAACGACTTCTTCTCGATCGTGGTCGACGAGGTGGAGCGCTGCGGCGGGCTGATCAACAAGTTCGAGGGCGATGCCGCACTGGCCGTATTCGGCACTCCCGCACCGCATTCCGATGCGGCGGGGGCGGCGCTGGTGGCGGCGCGCAATATTCGGCGGCGGCTGGTGTACTCGGATACCGAATTCGACGCGGGGATCGGGGTGGCCGCGGGCCGGGTGGTGGCGGGCAATGTCGGGTCGGATCGCCGGTACGAGTTCACGGTGATCGGTGACGCGGTCAACGAGGCGGCCCGGCTGTGCGAGCTCGCCAAGAACGACGACGTGCGGGTGCTGACCTCGGCGGCCACCATCGCCGCGGCCGCCACCCGCGAGCAGATCCATTGGCGGCTGGGCGAATCGGTGACCCTGCGCGGACGGACCCGGCCGACTCGATTGGGCCGGCCCCGGACCGCGGATCGGATAGCCGGGAATTCACACGCCGCCGATTCTGTAGGAAAATACGAATAGGGCCGCTAGGCACGCCGATACGGCTGGACAATCGAACAATCTGCTGCGGGACAGGTATTTCCTGCGCCATTATTCGGGTCGTGGTCGCGGCCTGCCTGGTCGTCGCCCACGTGTTCCAGGAGGCTTCTCATGCAAATGCGCTTCTCGCGCCCCTCCCGCAAACCCGATGACGGTGACGCCACGGCCGGTCCGAAACCGCCACCGCATCCCGTCGACGAAATCCCCAGACCGCCACGGCTGGTCCTGCTGGGCCTGCAGCACCTGGCGATCATGTACGCGGGCGCGGTCGCGGTCCCACTGCTGGTCGGCGGGGCGCTGAAACTGCCCGCCCACACCATCGGCCTGCTGGTCAATGCCGATCTGCTGGTTTCGGGCATTGTCACGATCATTCAGGCCGTGGGGATCGGGCGGATCCTCGGTGTGCGACTGCCTGTGGTCGCGGGCGCGACGTTCACCGTGGTCTCGCCCATGATTCTGATCGCGCAGCAGTTCGGCGGCGGTGAGGCGGGCCTGCCGACCGTGTACGGCGCGATTCTGGTGTCGGGCGTGTTCGGCCTGGCCATCGCCCGGTTCTTCGCCTCGGTGGTGCGATTCTTCCCACCGCTGGTGTCGGGGTGCGTGATCTGCGTGATCGGCTTGTCACTGATCGGCGCGGATGCCGGGCTGATCGCCGGGGACGACCCGAAATCGGCCGACTACGGCCAGATCTCGCACATCGCGCTGGCGGCGCTGGTGATCGCGTTGATCGTGGTCATCCACCGCTTCGCGCGGGGGCTGATCAGCCAGCTGGCGGTGTTGATCTCCATGGCCATCGGCACGCTGGTGGCGTGGCCCATGCACCTGGTCGACATGTCGAACGTCGGGCCCGCGGCCTGGTTCGGCATCTCCAAGCCGTTCACCTTCGGTGCGCCCGAATTCCACATCGGCGCGATCATTTCCATGTGCGTGGTCATGCTGGTGACCTTCACCGAGTCCACCGCCGACATGGTCGCCGTGTCGGAGATGGTCGACAAGGAGCTGGAACCGGCCGATCTGGCCCGTGGTCTCGCCGCCGACGGCCTGTCCGCGGTGCTGGCCGGATTCATGAACTCCTTCCCCGATACCGCCTTCGCCGAGAACGTCGGTCTGGTGGGCTTGACGGGTGTGCGCAGCCGCTGGGTGGTCGCGGTCTGCGGTGGCTTCCTGGTGGCCCTGGGCCTGGTGCCCAAGGTCGGCAATGTGGTTGCCGCGCTGCCGGGTCCGGTGGTCGGCGGCGCGGCCACGGTCATGTTCGCCATGGTGACCGCGGTCGGGTTGCGGGTGCTGCACAAGGTGCAGTTCGAGGGCACCAACAACATGCTGATCATCGCGGTCACGCTGTCGGTGGCGCTGCTGCCGGCGGTCGCGCCGAACATCTACACCAAGTTCCCGGCCAACTTCCAGATGATCGCGGGCAGCCCGATCACCTCGGCGGTGATCGTGGTCTTCGTGCTGAACCTGGTCTTCAACCATTGGGGTGCGGGCAAACGCGGCGAGGTCACCGCCGGTACGCATTGAGTCTTTGCGCGGGCCGAGGGCATTGACTGGGGCATGCTGTCTCACTACTTTGAGTGGGACAGCATGTCTCATATTCGCTCGGCAAGGGGGCCGCGATATGGCCGATAGCTCTGCTTCTCCGACTGCCCTGCACCCGCCCACATGGGCTCCGACCTTCATCCGCTGGCACGACACGAAGGTCGGCTGGCTGGAATCCTGGCGACTGGCCCTCCGGATCCTTCCGCGGGTCCGCGATCACACCGTGCTCGACTACGCGACGACCCTGCCCGGCGCGGACGACGTCATGGTCGCGCGGGTGCCCTTCGCGCGATTCGTCATCGTGCGCAGCCCGGAGCTGGTGCGGCACGTCCTGGTCAACAATCAGAACAACTACGCGAAGAGTCCCGAATACGACATGCTCGCGGTGGCGTTCGGACGCGGGCTGGTCACCGACTTCGATGACGAACAGTGGCAACGCAATCGGCGGCTGGTGCAGCCGATCTTCGCCAAGCGCAATGTGGACGGCTTCGCACCGGTGATGGTGGCGGCCGCGCGGGACGCGGTGGCGCGCATTCGCGACTCCGCCGCCGACGACGGGATCGTCGATGTGGGGGCCGAGATGAACCGGCTCACCCTGGATGTCACCTCGCGCACCATGTTCGGCACCGATATCACCGGGCCCATGTCCGAGGTGGTGCTGGAGCGGCTGCTGCGGTTCTTCGGGCGCGGGTTCATGACCAACCTCAGCCATCCGCTGCACAACATCTCGGCCTGGGTGCTGCAGCGGCGCGGCGATGCCGCCAATTCCCGTGTGCCCCTGCGCATCATGCGGGCCGCGGGCTGGGTGATCGAGCCGCGGGCCATGCGGGATCTGCGCCACGCCGAGCGGGTGGTGGACGGGCTCATCGCCGACCATCGCAGCGGGCGGATCGCGCGCAAGGACAATCTGCTGGCCCTGCTGATGGATGCCGAGGATCCCGAAACCGGCTACCGCTACAGCGATCAGGAGATCCACGACGAGCTCATGACCTTCATCGGGGCCGGAATGGAAACCACGGCAACGGCTTTGAGCTGGGTGTGGCAGCTGCTCGCCGAGCATCCCGAGGCCCGGGAGCGGCTGCGGGTCGAGGTGCGGGCGGTGCTGGGCGACCGGGCCGCGACGGCCGAGGATCTCGAACGGCTGCCGTGGACGCAGGCGGTCGTGGCGGAGACCATGCGGCTGCTGCCGCCGGTCATCGGATTGGCCAGGACCGCAAAGGATTACGACAATCTGGGTGGCTACGAGATCAAACCCGGAACCACGGTCGCGGTCATCCTGCACGCGCTGCACCATCATCAGGGAGTCTGGGACCGCCCCGAGGAGTTCGATCCGAGCCGCTTCCTGCCCGAGCATCTCGCGCGCGAGCAGAAACGGGCCGCCATCCCCTTCGGCGCGGGCAAACGCATGTGCGTGGCTTCGAGTTTCGCGAGCATGGAGGCGGCGCTGGTGGTCGCGACCTTCGCCCAGCAGCTGGAGTTCGACGCGGTCCGGCCCGACCGCGTCCGCCGGCAGATCTCCTTCACCGGCGGCCCCGACGGTCCGCTGCCGATGCGTCCCCGCTTCCTGGCGGAGGCTCATCCGGCCGACACCGCCGTATAGTCGAATCCCGTGAAACCACCCCCTCATCTGCGACCGCACCGCAGGCGCTCGGGTGGTCAGCGGTGGGACGAGCACAACACCGCGCGCCGCACCGCCATCCTCGAGGCGCTCATCGCGCTGCTCGAGGAGAACGAGCCCGGCGCGGACATCTCCACCCAGCAGATCGCCGACCGGGCCGGCCTGGCCCGTTCGGTCGTCTACCGCCAGTTCCGCAATCGCGAGGACCTCGACGCCCGCGCCCGGGAGCTGGTGTTCGACCATTACCTGTCGGAGCTGGAAGCGATCCTGGTGCTGGACCCCGCGCAGACGGCCGAGGACATCATCTTCGCGGTCATGCTCACGGTGGTGAGCTGGACTTCCGACCATCCCAATCTCTACCGCTTCGCCCAGCTCGGCCCGCTGCCCGGGCACCCGGGCCCCGACAGCCTGACCAGCTTCCGGCAGCGCGTGGCCGATACCCTGTGGCACCGATTCGCTTCCTGGACAGCCGTTCTCGGCATCGACGTCGGAGCGTTCCATCCCATGATCTACGGCGTGGTCGGCATGGTCGAAGGCGTCGTCTCCCAATACGTCACCGCCCCGGCGAGTTCCGAACGTCCCGCGCGGGAAACGCTGGCCCGCTTGCTGACCTCCTCCACCTGGCATCTCTTCGACGGGCACGCCCGCGATCTGGGCTACTCCTTCGACCGGAACGCCACTGTCGCAAGCACACTCGCGACGCTCTTCGCCACCTCGACCGGCCGGGACGAAGCTGGCGGCGAACAGGCATAAGGTGGCGTTCCATCGGTGGCACGCCACCCGGTGATCTCGCGAGACTGTCTTCATACCGAGAGACGTTGATGGGCTGGAGGCGAGACACATGACGACATTCGTTCTGGTGCCGGGTGGTTGGAAGGGTGCGTGGGTCTACGACGGGGTGGCACCGCTGTTGGAGCGGGCCGGGCACACCGTGCACGCATTGACATTGAGCGGGCTGGGCGCGGACGACGACCGGGCGACGGCGGCGATCAATCTGGACACGCATGTCGATGACGTGCTGCGGGTCTTCGATCGAGACGGGCTCACCGACGTGACGCTGGTCGGCCACAGCTACGGCGGGATGGTGATCACCGTGGCTGCCGATCGGGCACGCGGCCGGGTTTCGCGCCTGGTGTATCTGGACGCGTTCGTTCCGCGCGACGGCGAATCGTGGTGGTCGGAGACGAACGAGTTCTTCCGGGAGCTGATCTCCGCGGGCGCGGCGGACACCGGCAATACGGTCCAGCCCACGCTCGGCGGCGATCCGCGGCGGCGGCCGCATCCGCTCGCCACCTTCTTCCAGCGGGTTCGGCTGACCGGCGAGGTCGACCGGGTCGCACGCCGGGAGTTCGTCTACTGCGCGGGGTGGGAGGATCGGACGCCGTTCGCGGCCCAGCGCGCCCGGCTCGCGGCCGATCCCGGCTGGCTGGTTCACGACCTGCCGACCGGGCACGACGCCATGGGCGAGGACCCGGAAGCGGTCGCCGCGATCCTGCTGGCCGAGGGCGAAAATCCCCTGGGCCGAGCTGTAATTCAGTCGACAGCGCCGAGCCCGCATCGCGCGTTAGCGTGAGTCCATGGGCGATCGACGGGATATTCGCGGCCGGGCGGACCTGGACGAACTGTTGCGGCGGTTCTATGTCGAGGCGTTCGCGGATCCGCTGATCGGGCCGTTCTTCACCGAGATCGCCGGGACCGATCTGGATGTGCACCTGCCGCGGATCGGGGATTTCTGGGAGCGGGCGCTGTTCCGGACGGCCGAGTACAAGCGCAATGCCATGGCGCCGCACGCGGCACTGCATGCGGCGCGGGCATTGACCGCCGAGGATTTCGGGCGATGGGTGCAGTTGTGGCACGCGGCGGTGGATGGGCGCTATGCCGGGCCGAACGCGGACCGGGCCAAGGCGCAAGGCGAGCGGATCGCGGTGTCGATGTCGAAGCGGATGACCGGGGCGGACGGGTCGGCCACTACCGAGGGGCCGGGATTTGTTCCGCTTGCGGCGTTGCGGTTGCGGGCGGCGTGCGCTCCGCCTGCCGGGCGTAGCGCTGGGCCAGCGCCGCGCAGGTGAACAGCTGGATCTGGTGAAAGAGCATGAGCGGCAGCACGATCAGGCCCACCGGGTGACCGGCGAACAGCACCGAGGCCATGGGCAGACCGGTCGCCAGGCTCTTCTTCGAACCGCAGAAGGTCACCACGATGCCGTCCTCGCGGGAGAAGCCCAGCAGCCGGCTGACCAGTGAGGTGAGGGTCAGGACGATCGCCAGCAGCGCGGCGCAGACCAGGGCCGTGGAGATGAGCACCCGCGCGGAGAGCCCGTGCCAGATGCCTTCTGTCACACCGGCACTGAAGGCCGAGTACACGACCAGGTACACCGACCCCCGGTCCACGGTCTTGGTCGCCGCCGGATGGGCGAGCACCCAGCCCAGATGCGGACGCAGCAGCTGGCCCGCCAGGAACGGCAGCAGCAACTGCACCACGATCGCCAGCAGCGCCGACGGCGAAACCCGCACGCCCGCGGTGGTATTCATCAGCGCCATCACCAGCAGCGGGGTCGCGAAGACGCCGATCAGGTTGGACAGCGAGGCGCTGACCACCGCACCGGCCACATTGCCGCGCGCCATCGAGGTGAAGGCGATGGAGGACTGCACGGTCGAGGGCACCAGGCACAGGAACAGCACACCGGTGTACAGGTCCTGCGTGAGCACCGAGGGCACCAGCAGCCGCAGCGCCAGGCCCAGCAGCGGGAACAGCACGAAGGTGGCGCTCAGCACAGTGGCGTGCAGTCGCCAGTGCCGCAGTCCGGCCAGCGCCTCGCGCGGTTCCAGGCGCGCGCCGTAGAGCAGGAACAGCACCGCGATGGCGATCTTCACGGCCCAGTCCAGGACTTCGGCCGCGCCGCCGCGCGCGGGCAGCAGGGCCGCCAGCGCCACGGTGGCGAGGATGCCCAGCATGAAGGAGTCGATGCGGAGTTTGGCCAGTAGCTGCACGCGTTCGACGGTAGGGTGCCCGACACCGATCGCGATAGTCGTTCGATCCGATATCTACGATCGCGATACGTGATAATTACTCCGTGTTCGAACCCGAGCTGCTAAACACTTTTCTCGCCGTCGAGCGGGCCGGTGGCTTCACCGCCGCGGGCCGTGCGCTGGGTCTGCGCCAGTCCACGGTGAGCGGTCACATCGCCCGGCTCGAGCAGGCCGCGGGACGCGCGCTGTTCCGGCGCGACACCCGCAATCTGGCGCTGACCGCCGACGGCGCGGCCATGATCGGCTTCGCCCGCGCCATCCTCGACGCGCAGGCCCAGGCGCAGGCATACTTCTCCGGCTCCACGCTCACCGGCCTGATCCGCCTGGGCGCGTCCGACGATGTGATGGCCCGGGAGCTGCCCGACATCCTGGTGGAGTTCCAGCGCTCGCATCCCGGCGTGGATCTGGAGCTCACCGTCGGGCTCAGCGAGAACCTCAAGTCCCGCATGGCCGCCGGTGAGCTGGATCTGGTCTTCGGCAAGCGGCTGCCCGGCGAGCGGCACGGCACGCTGCTGTGGCGGGATCGGCTGGTGTGGGCGGGGCGTTCGGCCACAACGGAATTCGATGATCCCGTGCCTTTGATCACCTATCCGAAGCCGAGTCTGACCAGGCAGATGGCGCTGCGAGCGCTGAAGCACGCGGGCCGGACGTGCCGGGTGACCTGCGTCAGCGACAGCCTGCTCGGACTGCGGGCCGCGGCGCTGGCCGGGCTCGGGGTCATCGTGCACGCCGCGGGTGTGCTGCCCGAGGGGTTGATACCACTCGCGGACCCCAGACTGCCCGAATTGGGCGATCTGGATTTCGTTCTCATGCAGCGCCGCACGCGCCTGTCGGATCCGGAGCAGGCGCTCGCCGACGCCATCGTGGCCAATACCCGCCGCCTATCACTCCAGACCACGCGGTCGGGCACGTGACAAGAGTGCTCGTCGAGCGCGGTAGGGTGCACAGCGGGCAGGCTGAAGCCTTTCGCGTTCAGCGGTTTATGGAGCTCGACAGGGTGGTATCGCACATCTGAGGTGGGTTGCTCTTGATCGGTGCAAGAACGGAAGACCGTGCAGTCGTTGCGGATTCCCGCGTATCACCGCCGATACGGAACCGGAGGACGCTGTTCGTGCTGGTTTTCGGCGCGGTGCTGTCACTGGTGCTGATCTTCCTGACGGTGGATCCGTGGCTGGACCAGGTGGGCTTCCTGGCGGGCGGCTTCGATGTGCACATCTACCGCGACGGCGCGTGGAAGATCTACAACGACCATCCGCTCTACACCGAGACCACCCATCGCGACCTGTCCTACACCTACACGCCGTTCTCGACGCTGATCTTCCTGCCGATCCTGGGCATTCCGTTCGAGTCCGTCACCAATACCTGGCTGGCACTGAACATCTGCGCGCTCTACGTGTGTGTCCTGTTGTGCTGGCGTGTACTCGGGTACCGGTTGACGTGGCGGCTCGCGGGGATCAGCGCACTGCTGACGGCGACGGTCATGTTCCTCGAGCCGGTGCGCACCACGCTGTACTACGGGCAGATCAATCTCGTGTTGATGGCACTGATCCTGTGGGACTTCTCCCGCCCGGAACACAGCCGGATACGCGGTATCGGAGTCGGATTGGCGGCCGGTATCAAGCTGGTGCCGCTGTATTTCGTGGCGCAGTTCCTGGTGTTGCGGCAGTGGCGGACGGCGGTGACCGCGGCGACCACGTTCGTCGCGACCATCGTGCTGGCCTGGGCGGTGCTGCCCTCGGATTCGAAGCAGTACTGGACCAAGACGTTCTTCCAGTCCGACCGCATCGCGCCCGATACCCAGCCCGCCAACCAGTCGCTGCGCGGGACCATCGCCCATCTCACCGATCATCAAGTGCCGCAATGGCTGTGGCTGCTGTTCGCGGTGCCGATCGCGATCGGCGGGCTGCTGCTCGCCGCGGAGCTGCACAACCGCGGCGAGAAGCTGCTCACCGTGACGCTGGCGGGGCTGACCTCGTGCGTGGTGTCGCCGTTCTCCTGGAACCACCACTGGGTCTGGTTCCTGCCCTTGTTCGTCTATCTGGTTCACCGGGCCGAGGCCGACCCGCGCTGGTGGTCGGCCGCCGGGTTCCTGTATCTGGCCACCGGGGCGTGGTCGTACCACTGGACCGACACCTGGGTCGTGGTCGGCTGGTTCCTGTTCCCGCCGTCCTGGCCGATTTCGCAGATTCTGTTGAACTGCTACGTGATCGTGTACGCGATCATCGTCGGCTGTCTGGTCTACCGGCTGCGCACCCGTCCGGCGGTCAGTACGGGATAGGCCGGTTCGCCTGCGCCCACGCCTTTTCGGCGTCGCTGCCCTGGGCGGGCGGCCAGAGACCCGCGATCATCCACTGGTCGCGCGGGGTGTCCTCGATATGGAATTCGAGGTGCAGGCCGCGATCGCCGGTGTAGGGGCGCATGACGGTGTCGATGTACTCGGTCATGCGTTTGCGGCGTTCGGGGTCGTCGAGGTGGCGGGCCAGGTGTTTGACGACCACCCGGACCGTCTCGCCGGATGGCTTGCCGCCCACGAAGACCGAGTCGGCGGGCATTTCGTGGAACTGCACGACCACGTAGAACGCCGGGAGGCCGACGCGGGTGTAGATCTCGGTGATATCGGCCGCGAAGTCCTGCTTGTCCTGGTCGGTGTAGGTGTCGGCGGGATGGTAGATGTGCCACAACGGCATTGGTGATCTCCTGGTTCGCTACGAGGTCCGGCTCAGCGGATTCGGACGGCGAGGTTCTCGACGGGTCCCGACAGGGCCGCCTTCACCTGCCGGGTCATGTCGTCGACGAGAACTTCGTTCTCGCCCTTGGCCACCGCGGTGACGACGGCCTCGGCGACCGCGGCGGGGCTGATCTTGTCGGCGCTGATCCCTTTCACCATGTCGGTGTCGGCGAAGCCGAGGTGCACGCCGACCACCTGCGTCCCCTGCCCGGCGAGTTCCAGCCGCAGCGAGTTGGTCAGCGACCAGAACGCCGCCTTCGACGCCCCGTAGGCCGCGGCGCCGGCGATCCACGACAACACCGAATGGATATCCACCAGCGCCCCACCACCATTCGCGGCCAGAATCGGCGCGAAGGTCTGCGCGATGCGCAGCGGGCCGAAGACATTGGTCTCGAAAGTGGCTCGCACCTCGTCGATATCGGCGCTCAGCAGCGGTGACGGGTGCAGCACGCCGGCGTTGTTGATGAGGATCGTGACATCGGGGGCCGCCGCCGCGAGCGCCGCGACGGACTCGGAATCGGTGACCTCGAGCGCGAGCGGCACCACCCGGGGGTCGTCGCTCGGTATCGGGTTGCGCGCGGTGACGTAGACCTTGCTCGCTCCGCCGCGCAGCAGTTCGTCCGCGAATGCCTTGCCCAGACCCCGCTGCCCGCCGGTGACCAGGGCTACCGCGCCATCGATCTCGGTCATGCCGATGCCTCCCAGATTTAGATTATGGCCGTCATCTATCGATTAGATTATGAGCATCATCTATGCTGGGAGGCAAGACCGAGTTCCCGACCGAGAGGCGAGGATCGACATGCCCCGAGCCACCCGAGCTCAGGCCGAGACGCATCGCCAGGAGGTGCTGGACGCGGCCGCGGCGCTGGTCCGCCGGCGCGGGGTGAGCGGCGTGACCGTGCCCGAGGTGATGGCCGCGGCCGGGCTCACCCACGGCGGGTTCTATCGGCACTTCAAGTCCAAGGAGGACCTGGTCGCGCAGGCGTGCACCGCGGCCTGCGACGAGAAGACCGCCGAACGCGAGCGGATTCGCGCGGCGTCGCCCGACGCGGCGACGGCGCGGCGGACATTTCTCGAGCGGTATCTGTCGGTCAAGCATCGGGATGCGGCGTCGCAGGGGTGCGGAATCGCCGCGCTCGCGGGGGATGTGGCGCGGACCGAGACCGACAGCGCGCTGCGGGAGTCGTATCTGAAGGGACTGCACGACATGGTCGGCCAGCTCGATGAGCTGGGCGAACGTGACGCCGAGGACGAGTCGCTGGTGGAGCTGGCATTGATGGCGGGGGCGCTCATGTTGTCGCGGGCGGCCGCCGGGGACGAGTTGTCCGAGCGCATTCTCGAGGCGGCCCGCGACCACCTGCTAGACAACCGACCGGTCGGCTAACTAGCCGCATCTGTTACGCAAGAGTTCCACAACCTATATCCGAATCGAGCCTTCGCTGGGAATCCCTCTGTCGCATACCTTTCGCGAGCGACAACCGAGGAGGACGCCATGAAGGAGCCGGTGTGCATCGATTGCTGGCGGCGCGAGAACCTCACGTTCGCTCAGCGCCTCGACCCCGCCTTCAACAAGCGGGGGCCCAAGTACCGCTGCCCCATCCATCGCGAGATGTACGAGGCCGACGTGCCGGGCGCGGATCGCATCGACGGCAAAGAGGCGGCGTAGCCGTCGTCACGGGCTCTCGATGACGAGACCCGCACGGGCGCCGCGCTTCTCACCCCATTCGTAGAGCGCGGTCAGCACCGGGACGAGACTCCAGCCCTCGTCGCTGAGGTCGTATTCGACCTGCGGCGGCACGGTCGGAAAAACCGTGCGCCGCACCAGCCCATCCGCTTCCAGCTCCCGCAACTGCTGGATCAGCATCTTCTCACTGGTATCGGGCATGAGCCTGCGCAACTCCCCATACCGCCGCACCCCCTCCTTGAGATGCGCCAGAATCACCGGCTTCCACTTGCCGCCGATCAGATCCACGGTCACCTCGACCGGGCAGTTGTAGCGCTTGGCAGCCATATTCCCTCCCGGTACTTACCGAAAAGTGCGTTCTTGTAACACTGTAATCATCCGGCTTTCATGAATTCCCATGAAGGTCATTACATTCGACAGTTTCAAGCCCGGCGTCACGCTGGAGACCATCACCCCGTTCCTGCCCGAAGAGGTCGCCAATGTGTGGCGGCTGTGGAAGGCGGGAATCGTGCGGGAGAACTATGCGCGAGCCGATGAACCGGGGGTGGTCATCGTGTTCGAGGTCGACAGCGTCGAGGAGGCCAAGAGGTATGTGAACGATTTTCCGCTGACCAAGAAGGGGTTTCTGGAGTGGACCTATGTGCCCGTGACCGCGCCGCTGCCGATCGAGGCGCTGATGGATGCCTCGGTGGATGTCGCGGAACCCTACGACCGCACCGCGTGAGGCCGACATGCGACAAGCCTACGGACTGACCATTCCCCAGACCGTCGAGGACGCTTGCCGCCCCGACCGCATGGCGCTGCTGATCTACGACATGCAGGTCGGCATCGTCGGGCAGCTGGCGGACGGCGAGCACATCGTGAAGCGGTGCCTGGAGCTGCGGGATGCGGCGCGAGTGAACGGATTCCGCGTCTTCTACACCCGGCACATGTCGATTCCGCCCGCCGCCGCGGGGATCTCGCAACTGCGGACGGCCATGGAGTGGCAGCGTGTCGACGATCCGGCCGAGGTCCGGGCCTCGTTTCCGCAAGGTTCACCGCAGTACCAACTCGTGCCCGAGCTCTCCCCCGGTCCGGACGAGGTCGTCTTCGACAAGATCACCATGTCGGCGTTCGCGGGCACGCCACTCGATATCGCCCTGCGCGACCTGGGAATCGGCTCCTTCGCCGTGGCCGGAATCGCCATGGAGGTCGGCATCGAGCCCACCGTCCGGCACGGCATCGATCTGGGCTACCTGCCCGTCATGGTGAGCGACGCGTGCGGTGCGGGCCATGCCGAGGCGGCCGAACGGTCCCATGCCGCACTGGCTTTCGCGGGTGGCTCGCGCACCATCGACACCGCCGACCTGGCCGCGCTCATGAACCGGCGGTAGCCCGGCCGGATCTCGCGGTATGACAACGGGATCGAGGCGGGCCCGCGGAGCGTGACGTGCTCCCGATAGGGCGGTTGCGCGCAGTCGAGCCGGGGTGCGATCACCCGCCGGGCGAACCGGGTCAGGGCGATGTCCGCCTCGAGCCGGGCCAGCGGCGCGCCCAGGCAGAAGTGCAGGCCGAGCCCGAAAGCCAGGTGCCGGGACTCCCGGGTCGGGTCGAAGCGGGACGGGTCGGGGAAGACCGCCGGGTCGTGATTGGCGGCGGCGATGAGCATGACGACGAAATCACCGGGCGCGATATCGATTCCGGGCAACGGGATCGGTGTGCTCGCCACGCGCGGGACCAGTTGCACCGGCGGATCGTAGCGCAGGGTCTCCTCGACCACGGGTCCCGCGAACTCCGGCGCGGTGTGCAGCGTGTCCAGGTGTGCGGGATGCCGCAGCAGCGCCAGCACCGCGTTGGAGATCAGGTTGACCGTGGTCTCGTGGCCCGCGGTGAGCAGCAGCCCGCAGGTGGCGATGACCTCCTCGTGGCTGAGGGCGTCCCCGGACTCCTCGGCGGCGAGCAGCGCCGTGAGCAGATCCGCACCGGGTCGCGCCCGCCGTACGCGGATCAATTGTTCGAAGTAGTCGTGCAATTCGTTGTTGGCGCGCACCAGCTCGCCCGGATCCGGCCGTCGCTCGGTGGCGGCCCCGGAGACCGGGTCCAGGGTGCGGGCCAGCATGGTGGACCACTCCCGCAGGCGCGGTTCGTCCTCGAGCGGCACGCCGAGCAGTTCGCAGATCACCGTGATCGGCAGCGGATAGGCCAGATCCGCGACGATGTCGAGCCGTCCGCGCTCGGCGGCGCGGTCCAGGGCGGCCTCGGCGATGGCGGTGATGCGCGGCGCCATTCCGCGAACCACCGCCGGGGTGAACGCCTTGGCGACCAGCCGCCGCAGCCGGGTGTGGTCGGGCGCGTCACGGAACAGGAAGGAGGTGACGCCCGCGAGCTCGCGGGCGCGCTCACCGGCGAGGTCGTAGGTGGGCGTAGGCCCCAGCGGAATCGCGGCGTGGCGGCGATCCACCACCGCGCCCGGATGCCGCAGCACCGTCGCGCAGTCCCGGTGCGAGGTCAGCACGACCACTGGGCCGCCATTGAGGCGCACCGGTCCGTGCGCGAGCATGCGGTCGTAGATCGGATAGGGGTCGGCACGGTTCGCGGGATCCAGCAGTCCGGCGAAAAAGCCGGTCGGGCCTGGCGATTCGGTGGTCGTCACAACAGCCTCCAAAAAGCTACAGTCACTGTAGCTACAGTGACTGTAGTATTTGCTCGACGATGTCCCCTGTCAAGACCGGGGCCGGATCAGAGAGGTGGCCGCCGCCATGGCCGAACGACGCGCGTATGCCCCGCGCATGGATCCCGAACAGCGGCGCGAACAGCTTCTCGACGCGGTGTTGCGGGTCATCGTCGAGCAGGGCGTGCACAAGGTGTCCATCGATGCGGTCGCGCGCGAGGCGGGGGTCAGCCGTCCGGTCATCTACGGATTGTTCGCCGACTCCGATGCCCTGCTGCGCGCCAGCCTCGACCGCGAGGAGACCGCGGCACTGGCACAATTGGCGGCCGCGGTACCGATCGCGTCGACCGGCGATCCGGTACGGGCGATCACCGACAGCCTCGAGGGCTTCCTCACCGCGATACGCACCACCCCCGACCGCTGGCGCGCCGCGTTCATGCTGGTCGACGCGAGCACACCGACGTTCCGGCGGCGACTCGAACGCGGCCGACGATCGTTCATCGGGGCCCTGGAAGTGTTCGTGCGGGAAATCGTCCCGCCGAATTCCGAGGAACCGGTGGATGTCGAACTTACCGCCCGGACCATGTACGCACTGTTCTGGGAAGCGGGGCGACTGGTGCTGGCCGAGCCCGAAAACTATCCGCCCCAGCGCATCCGGGCGTTCGCTACCACCCTGATTCCTTCCCTGCTCGCCTTCCGGCATCCGTCCGACTGAGGCACGCGAGTTTGGGTGAAGACCCCGATGGCCGCAGTCGCCGATTTTCGACACACTGGAACCCGTGAATCGTCTCTCGCGCGAACAGGTCTGCCCCGACCATCAGGGGCCGCGGTGACCACCCTCGCCCGCGGGGAGAATCGGCCCGCGCCCGCCGACCGCATGACTGTCACCGTCACCTGCTCGGCCGCCGTCGACGTATCAGCACTGCTGCTGGGCACGAACGGACGGGTGCGCTCCGACGGCGATTTCGTGTTCTTCAACCAACCGGTCGCGCCGGGCGTGGTCTACCGGCACGGGCGCGGGGCCGGGGACATGGTCGAGGTACAGACCTCCGCGCTGCCCGCCGACGTGGATCGGGTCGCCATCACCGCGAGCCTGGACGGCAGCGGACCCGCCACGTTCGCCGGAGTTGGATCGCTGACAGCCACCATCGGATCCGCCGCGGGCACACTGACTTTCCCGATGGACCGGCTCAGCACCGAGGCGGCCGTGGTGTGCGTCGAGATCTACCGGCGCGGTGACGGATGGAAGGTGCGGGCCGTCGGGCAGGGCTACGACGACGGGCTGGCGGGGCTGGCGGCGACCTTCGGGGTGAACATCGACGACGAGCCCGCGCCCGCTCCGCCTCAGCCTGTCACTCCCCCGCAGCCCGCCACGTCGGCACCGCAGCCGCCCCAAGCGTTCCCGTCGTCCAGAACCGCGACGACCGAGGTATTCACCCCGGGTCGGCACCTCCCGCCGAGCCCGCCCTCCACCTCGCCGCGGACCGTCGTGCCGCCGCTTCATCCGCCCGCGCCGACGATGCCGAATATCGCAGCCCCACAAGGAGTTCCGCCCGTGCAGAGTGAGCTGTTCCATCCGAATCACGCCGAGGTCAACGGTCCCGGCATTCAGAAGCAGGGCAGCAAGATGATTCGCGTCCAGGTCAACGGGGAGACCTTGGCGCGGGCCGGATCGATGGTGGCGTATCAGGGCGATCTGCATTTCAAGGCGCTCGGCTCCGGGGGTATCGGCCGGGCCATCCAGCAGCGGCTCACCGGTGAGGGCGTGCCGCTCATGCAGGTGTCGGGGCACGGGGATCTGTTCCTGGCCAATGCCGCGGCCGATGTGCACACCGTGGACCTGGACGGCACCGACGGGCTGACCATCAACGGCGCGAATGTGCTGGCCTTCGATTCGTCGCTGTCCTACAACATCCAAAGGGTGCAGGGCGCGGCCGGTTACGCGAGCAATGCGGGGTTCTTCAACTGCGTGTTCACCGGTCGCGGGCGCATCGCGATCACCACGCACGGGTCGCCGGTGGTCCTCAATGTGGACCAGCCGACCTACGCCGATCCGCAGGCGGCGGTGGCGTGGTCGTCGAGCCTGCGGACCGGGATCAAGCGCAACGACTCGTTCGGGTTCAGCCGGCTCATCGGCCGCAGTACCGGAGAGGGCCTGACGCTGTCGTTCTCGGGGCAGGGTTTCGTCATCGTGCAGCCCTCCGAGCTGCCGCCGGGCGGCTTCATCGGCGGTACCGGCGGCGGCCAGGAGGCCGGGCAGTCCGGGGGCCTGCTGGGCGGGATCCTCGGCTAGCGCTTGACGGCGGTCACGAATTGCACCGCGCCGGAGGACTTCCGGCCGGTGATCTCACAGCCCGCGGCGGCGAGCAGATCGGGCACCACGTGATAGGCCAGGCTGCGCGCGCCGCCGATCCCGTACACGCGACGGAACAGCGGGAAGTCGACGATTTCCGGATGGGCGAGGGCGGTCACCGCGATCCGCCCGCCGGGCTTGGCGACCCGGGCGATCTCGGCGAGCGCGCCCTCGGCGTCGGGGAAGAAGTGCAGGGCGAAGAAGCAGGCCACGGCGTCGAAGGTCTTGTCGGCGAAGGGCAGTCGGCCCGCGTCGCCGCGCACGAATCCGACCGAGCCGGTCGCGTTGGTGCGGGCCGCCTCGGCCAGCATGGAGGGCGAGGCGTCGAGGCCGATGGCCAGCCCGGACTCCCCCGCCGCCTGGCCGAAGGCCCGGGTGAACAGGCCCGGCCCGCAGCCGACGTCGAGCACCAGAGCGCCTTCGGAGATCGCGAGCGAATCGACCGCCCGCTGCTTCTCCTTGCGCAGGCCGACCGCATTGCTTCCCATGGCCAGCCGGAAGAAGTTCCGCCAGATGGGCTCGTAGATCCGGGACACCAGCGGCACCCGCATGGCGGCCTGGCCGATCCCCTTGATGGGCGGCGTGTCCGTCCCGAGCACATCCAGATAGCCGTCGACGACGGTAGATTCGAGGTCGAGCAACTCCGCGATGCGCTTCAGCGGTGCCTGTGTCGCGATCATGCCGCGGAGCTTACGCAGGGATTCACACCAGGGGAAGGATTGTCTGGGACAGAAATTCGGTGTTAGGTTCGATCTGCACGTCTCGTTCTGATGGAGGGGTTTTGCGCACAGTCACCCGGGTTCTACTGCTGCTGGTCACGCTCGTTTTCGGCGTGGCACTCCTGCCCTCCCAGGCCATGGCCACCCCCGCGGACCCGGACATCGACGCCTCCACGTCCCAGCAGTTGGACGAGCTGCTCGCCGTCCGCAATTCCGTGACCGGGCCGCGCACCGACGCCATCGCCCAGCTGTCCGCCCGCTTTCTGGGCACCCCGTACCAGGCGAACATGCTCATCGGCTCCGCCACCCGCGCCGAGCAACTCGTCGTCGACTTCCGCGGCGTCGACTGCTTCACCTACCTCGACTACGTGGAGGCATTGAGCCGCTCCACCGATCGCGCCCAGTTCGTCCAGAACCTCATCGCCACCCGCTACGTCGACGGCCGCGTCGAATTCCCGAGCCGCAAGCACTTCTTCACCGATTGGGCCCAGCGCAACCGCGTCGCCGCCACCGACATCACCGGCACGCTCACCCCCGCCGCGGTCCCGGTCCTCAAGCACCTCAATGCCAAGGCCGACGGCGGCACCTACCTGCCCGGCCTGCCGGTCGTGGATCGCACCGTCACCTACCTGCCCAGCGCCTCCGTGGACAACGCGGTCATCGCCCAGCTGCACACCGGCGACTACCTCGGCGCGTACACCGACGAGGCCGGTCTCGACGTGTCGCACGTGGGCATCTTCATCAGCACCCCGAACGGCCCGATGTTCCGCAACGCGTCCTCGCTGTCGGCCAACAACCAGGTCGTCGACACTCCCCTCACCCAGTACCTGAACACGGTCCCGGGCCTGGTCGTCCTGCGGCCGAACTAGTTCCGGGTGGTCAGAGCCGAAACGGTCCGAGGGTTCCCGCCGGGTCGTAGCGGTGCTGCAGGGCTCGGAGCCGGGTGAGGTTGCCGCCGTAGGCCGCTCGTGTTTCGGTCGCGGTCTCGGGCAGGCCCGGGCGCAGTTCGACGTTGTAGACCCCGGTCGTGTGCGGGGCGAGGGTGCGCAGGGTGTCGCGCGCCCACTCCGGGCCGACTCCGGTGTTCGTGGCGTCGTCCCAGATCGCATTGAGCGGGACACTCCACTCGGCGGTCCGGCCCCAGAACGCGGTGGCCTCGTCGGCGACGTCGCCGAGCGCCCCACCGGTGTGCTGGAAGTCGATGCGGCAGGCCCTTGTCGGCGCGGCGCGCATCCGGTCCGCGAGAGCCTCGGCGAGCGCGGCGTCGAGGGTGGGGCCCGTGAAAACCGCTTTGCCGAAGAACGAATCGCGCGCTCCGGCACCGCTCGCGCCGGGTACGGCGAACTCGGGCAACCCGTCCGGATAGCGGCCGAGCGCCTCCGATCGGTAGAGCGGTGCGGTCCCACCGCTCACCGCGACCGCGGTGGCCGCCGCCCGGGCCCGGCCGATCGCGCGATCGTCGCGGCTCGCGCACACCGTGTACACGAACAGGACCGGCTCCCCTGGCGCGAGGTCGCTGTAGCCGAGCACCGCGCTCATGCTGGTGTGGCGCGGAAGTTCCGGAGCGATCCGGAAATACGCGGCGAGCGCGGCCGGACGCAATACCGCCCGGTCCACCCGGACCGGGCAGACGGCGTGAGTACGGAACACCGCGGAGGTCACCACTCCGACGAACGGTGCGCCACCGCGTACCGCCCACCAGAGCTCGGCGTCCTCACCGCGGCTGCCGTCCGATAGGCGTACGACGTCCCCGGTCGCGACCACCAGCTCGACCTCGACGAGGTGATCCAGGGTGAGTCCGAGAGACCTTGTCAGATAGCCGATCCCACCCCTGGTGGCCATCCCCATCCCGGCCAGCCCGGTAACACCCACCGGCACTGTACGATTCACCGGCGCGAGCGCCCGCGCGAGACCGCCCATGGTCGCCCCGCCACCCGCGATCACCCGCTCGCCGTCCACGCGGACCGTATTCAAGTGCCGCGAAAGATCCAGCAGCACAGCATTATCCGCGACACAACCGGAGCTCAGACCGCCCCCGCGCACCGTAACCCGCACCCTTGCCGCCGCCGCGATCCGCAGAACGGTCGCGACGTCCTCGACAGTGCGCGGCGCGACAACACACACGGGCCGTCGACGAGCGGCCTCGGTGAGGAAAACCGTGGCCAGCGCTCCCTGATACCCCACTGTCCCAGGGAAATTCACCTTCGAACCGAGCGCCGACCGCAGTCGCTCGAGCACCTCGCCGGACGAACCGATACCACTCACGGGCGTCAAGCTATCGCCGCGCCGAATCCAGCGGCAATCGTGTGAAGGTACGAGCTTGCCCGCCGTCAGACCAGATGGACTTCGACGCCCGCGTCACGGATGGCGGTGAGCGCGGTCGCGTCCGCGTGGCGGTCGATGACCAAGGTGCTGATGGATTCGATCGGGCAGATGCGGGCCAGGGCGGTGCGGGTGAGTTTGTCGGCGGTGGCCACGGCGATGACGCGGCGGGCGCGGCGGACCATTTCGGCATTGATGCCCGCTTCGTCGAGGTGGCGGCATTGGGCGCCGCCTTCGGCGGAGATGGCGCCGACGCCGAGAATCAGGGTGTCCAGGCGTAATTCGGCGAGGGCGAGGGCGGCCAGCGGGCCGTGGAGTTCGTAGGATTCGCGGCGGGCCATGCCGCCCAGGCAGATGGTGCGCAGGTGGGGGCGCAGTACCAGTTCGGCGGCGATATTGAGGGCGTTGGTGACGATGGTGAGTTCGTGGTCGGCGGAGGTCGGCAGGTCGGCTCGGCCGGCGATGGCGCGGGCCACCGCGGTGGTCGTGGTGCCGCCGTTGAGGGCCACCACCTCGGCCGGATCGACCAGTGCCGCCGCGTGTTCGGCGATGCGCTGCTTGGCGTCGTCGCGGCTGCCCCGGTAGCGGGCGGGCAGATCGTAGGCGACCGCGCCCGCGACGATGCCGCCGTGGGTGCGGGTGGCGAGTTGCTGATCGGCGAGCGCGGTGAAGTCACGGCGGATGGTGGCCGCGGAGACGCCGAGTCGCTCGGAGGCGTCCTCGACGGTGAGCCGGCCCGCGTCGGCGAGCAGTTCCAGCAGGCGATTCCAGCGCTGGGGCCGATCGGCCGGAGCGGTCATTTGACGCTGCCGGCGGTGAGGCCGGCGACCAAGCGCTTCTCGATGAGCGCGAACAGGATGACTACGGGCACGATGCCGACGGTAGAGATGGCGAAGACATATTGCCAAGCCACGTCGTACTGGCCGACGAACTTGGTCAGCGCCACCGATAGCGGCTGATTCTCCGGCGTGGTGAGAATGACCAGGCTGGCGGCGAATTCGTTCCAGCAGGACACGAAGGCGAACACGGTCGCGGTGACGATGCCGGGCCACACCAGCGGCAGGCTCACCCGGGTCAGGATCTGCCAGCGGTTGAGCCCGTCCAGCTGCGCGGCCTCCTCCACCTCGACGGGCACCCCGGCGAAGAAGCTGTGCAGGATCCACACCGCGAACGACAGATTGAACGCGCCGTTGACCAGGATCATAGCCAGCCAGGTGTCATTGATGCCGAGCGTGAAGAACTCCCGCAGCAGGCCGGTGACCAGCACGGTCGGCTGCAGCATCTGGGTGACCAGCACCAGGCCCAGGAACAGCGCCTTGCCCGGAAACCGGCGTCGCGCGGTGTAATACGCGGCGGGGATGGCGACGACCAGCACCAGCAGGGTCCCGAAGACCGAGATCACCACGGTGCTCACCAGATTGAACGGCAGCGGTGTCTCCGGGGTGTGCCACATGGTGGAGTAGTTGTCGGGATGCCACTGCCAGGGCAGATAGGTCGGTGGAATCTTCAGGATCTCCGAGCGCGGTTTGAGCGAGCCCAGCACCATCACGAGATAGGGCAGCAGGAACAGTGCCGCCAGGACGGCGCCGACCGCGCTCAGTCCCCAACGCCGCCGCGAGGTCATCGCGCCTCCTCACCGGCGGGCCGGATCAGCTTCACGTAGATGGCGATGATCACCAGGATCAGCGCGAAGTTCAGCACGCTCATGGCGGCCGCGGTCGCGACCTGCTGATTCTGCCGAATCAGCTTGAAGGTCAGGGTTGTTGTGGTGTCGGCGGAGAAGCCCGCGATGCTGCCGGTCAGCACCTGCAGGATGGGCAGCGAGTTGAACGAGTTGATGATGTTGATGACCGTCGCCACCGCCATGGCCGGGCGCAGTTGCGGCAGTGTCAGATACAGGTACCGCTGCCAGGGGCTCGCGCCGTCCACCCGGCCCGCCTCGTCCATGTCCGCGGGAATCGATTGCAGCCCGGCGAGAATCGTGTAGGTCGTGAAGGGGATCGACACGAACACCGCCACCCCGATGGCCACCAGGAACGCCGGTCCCGGCTGCTTGGTGAACCCGAATCCCCGGTCCAGCACCCCGATGTCGACCAGGAACCGGTTGGCGAGCCCCACATTCGGGTCCAGCATGTACTCGAAGATGGTGGTCGTCATGACCACCGACGCCGCCCACGGCACCAGGATGGCCAGCCGCACCGCGGTCCGCCCCGGAAAATCCTTGTTGAGGAATTGCGCCAGCCCCGCCGAGAGCACGAGGGTGATCACCACGACCGCCACCACCCACACCAGGGTGTGCATCAGGACCGAGGGCAGCTCGTCGATGGCGAAAAGCCTTCGGAAGTTAGCGAATCCGGCCGGTCCCCGATCCTGCCCGTAGGCGCTCAGGTCCCGGGTCGAGGTCCAGAACATGTAGGCGGCGGGGAAGGCCACCACCGCCGCGATGAGGATGAGCACAGGGCCGATCCACGGCAACGCGCGCAACGTGGCCGTGGATCGATGGGAGGCGACGCCCCTCAACTCGCCGCCTGCTGAATCTTCTGCAGCACCGTCGCGGGATCACTGCCCTGTGCGATCGTGCCCATCTGCTGCCGGATGGCGCCCTGTGCGGCACCCCATTTCGGGTTGTTGCTCGGGTAGAACTTGGCCACCGGCAGGGTCGAGGCGAACGCCTTGGTCACCGGATCGTCGGCCAGCGCGGTGGCTCCGGAATTGGTGACGGCGATGAAGTGCTCGCTGCTCACGAACTTCGAATAGACGGCGGCGGAGTAGAAGTAGGTGAGGAACTTCTTGATGGCCGGCGCCTTCTTGCCGTCCTTCTTGAACGCCATCAGGTGATCGGCCACGCCCAGGGTCACCGCGTCCCCGGTCTTGGTCGGCGTCGGCGCGGTCGCGTACTTCAGGCTCGGATTCTTGTCGGCGATCTGGCTGATGGTGGGCGGCAGGCCCTCGATCATGCCGATCTTGCCCTGGATGAAGGCGTTGATCACGTCGAGTCGGTTGGTCGCGCCGGGATTCTGCTCGGTGACACCGGCATCCGCGATGGCCTTCATGGCCCGCACGCCCTCGAGGTTCTGCGGGGTGTCGACGGTGACCTTGTCGCCGTCGGACCACTGACCGCCCGCGCCGAAGGTCCAGATGGAGGTTTCGCCCTGTGCTTCCTCACTGCCCAGCGGCAGCCCGTAGCCGGAGACGCCGCCGCCGAGCGCCTGGATCTTCTTGGCGTCGTCGGTGAGCTCGGCCCAGGTCTTGGGCGGTGCGGCGATCCCGGCCTTGGCGAACAGGTCGGTGTTGTAGAACAGCGTGCGGGTGGACGCGAAAAGCGGTAGCGCCCACTGGGTTCCGTTGATCGAGGCGTTCTTCGCGAAGCCGGGCTGGATGTCGCTGATCACCGAGGCGTCCACGACATCGGTGGCCGGGTACAGCTGGCCATCGGTGGCGAAGGTGGAGTAGGCGTCGATGTTGAGGATGTCGGGCGTGGCGCTCTTGGTCTGCAGGTCGGTGCGGACCACGTCATTGATCGAATCCCAGGACTCCATCGAGAGTTTGACCTTGACATCCGGGTTGGCCTTCTCGAAGTCGGCGATGATGCCTTCCCATCTGCCCTTGGTGCCGTCGCTGTAGGTCGGCGCCAGGAAGGTGAGCGTGTTGGGGTCGTTGTCGTCCGACTTGCTACCGCCGAAGCCGCAGGCGGACACCGTCAGAACCAGGCCGGTGGTCAGCGCAATCCAAGAAAATGCGCCGCGCAGTGGACGTTTCACGACAAGGGCCTCTCAATCTGCACACCCCGCGACACGAATCGCGGATGATGTAGCGAACGATTCGTATTGTCCGAATCTAACCCGGATCGTGCTCGAATGTGATCGTTTGAAACAGGAAATTGACATCAACGATCACGGGCCTGATCCTGGGTACGTGCTGCCCGATGCGAATCGAATCTCCGCCTCCGCAACCCATCTGGCCGCCGAGGTCGCCACCCAGCCCGACGACTGGACCCGCGCCGCCACCACCGCCGCCGCCCACCGCGACCTGCTGCCCGCGCCCGGCGAGCGGGTGGCCGTGTTCGGCTGCGGCACCTCGCTGTTCATGGCCCGGGCCTACGCGGCCCTGCGGGAGGCCGCCGGAGCGGGCCTCACCGACGCATGGCCCGCGAGCGCGCTGCCCGCGGGGCGCGAGTACGACAGGTACCTGGCGATCTGCCGCTCCGGCACCACCACCGAGGTCCTCGACGCCATCTCCGCACTGCCCGAAGGGATTCCGCGCACCGTCATCAGCTCCAGTCCCGGGACGCCGGTGCTGTCGATGGCCGCGCCGATCCTCATCAACGAGGTCGACGAGCAGTCGGTGGTCCAAACCCGGTTCGCCACAACGACGCTGGCGATCCTGCGCTGGCACCTCGGGGAGGATCTCACCCCGGTCATCGCCCAGGCCCGCGCCGTGCTGGCCGAGACCGCCCACGAGGCGGTGGCGAATGTCCGTCACGCCGAGCAGATCAGTTTCGTGGGAATGGGTTTCGCCGCCGCGCTGGCCGAGGAGGCCGCCCTGAAGCTGCGTGAGTCCTGCCGCTCCTGGACCGATTCCAACCTGGCCACCGAATACCGCCACGGCCCCATCAGCCTGGCCGGCCCCGGTCGCGCGGTGTGGGCGTTCGGACCGCCGGTGCCGGGCCTGGCCGCGGAGATACACGCCACCGGAGCGCATTTCGAGCATCGCTCCTTCGACCCCATGGCCGAGCTGGTGCGGGTGCACCGACTTTGCCTGCTGCGCGCCGCTGACCTGGGATTGGATCCGGATCGCCCACGCAACCTCGGCCGATCGGTCATATTGAGCTGATGGGTGTGGCGTGTTAGCTGATGTGACAACGGATCTGGTGCTGGCAGTCGACGTCGGGGGCGGCACCACCAAGGGTGAGATCACCGATGCCGACGGGAACGTCCTGTGCGCGGACACCGTCGAGACGCCGTACGGCGAGGCCGCCTTCGAGGCGATCGAAACGCTGGGCCTGCGGCTATTGGACGAGCTGACGCCGGATCTGCGTGACCGGGTGGCCCGAGCGGCCGTCATCCTGCCGGGCCTCGTCGATCCCGACCGCGCCATCGCCCTCTTCGCCGCCAATCTGGGGTGGCGGAATGTGAAGGTGGGCAGCCGGTTCACCGACCGGTGGGGCCTGCCGGTGCTGATCGATCACGACGTGACCGTCGCGGGCTGGGCCGAATGGCGCTACGGAGCCGGGCGCGGGCACGACGACGTGTGCGTGCTGATCATCGGGACGGGTATCAGCGGCACCCTGTCGGTGGGCGGGCGGCTGGTGCGCGCCTCCGCCGGGCAGAGCGGGGTCGCGCAGGCCGGGGAGTACGGCCACATTCCCGTTCGCTACCGCGACGGTCTGCCCTGCCCGTGCGGCAATGTCGGCTGTGTCGAGACGGTCGCCTCCGGTCCTGCCATCGCCCGCGCCTACGCCGCCCGGACCGGGCGTGAAATATCGGGTGCGGATGTGGTTTTCGCCGCCCTCGACACCGATCCCGAAGCGCATGCGGTCGTGGACGATGCCGTCGACGCTTTGGCCGCGGGCCTGTTGGGCGTCGTTCACGCGAGCTGTCCGGAGCTGATCGTGCTGGGCGGCGGACTGGCCCGCGCGGGCACGGTGCTCACCTCGGCACTGCAGGCCCGCCTGACCACCCTGCTGCGGGTCGCGCCGGTGCCGCGGATAGCGCTGGGCGAGTTCGGGATTCGAGCCGGTTTGATCGGTGCGGCGCAGCTGGCCAGGACGGGGTCGCTGCGGTGAACGGCAAGCGCGGGCTGGAGCTGCGCGGCCGGGTGGTGACGCGTGCCGGGGTGCTGGACGACGCGGTGGTCACCGTGCAGGGCGAGCGGGTCGCCGCGGTGCGCCCGGCCACCGAATGGGCCACCACCCACAGGGAACTGCCGCCCGAGTACGCGGGAACGGTGCTGCCCGGTCTGGTGGACATTCACACGCACGGCGGTTTCGGGCATCGATTCGACACGGTGGATCCGGCGGAGGCCCGCGCGGCCGCGGCCTTTCACCATCGGAACGGTTCGACCAGCGTGCTCGCGAGCCTCGTGACCGCCGCCCCGGATGTCATGGTGGCCCAGGCGGCTGCCCTGCGGCCGCTGGTCTCCGACGGCCTGATCGCCGGAATCCACATCGAGGGTCCGTTCCTGTCCAGGACCCGCTGCGGGGCACACGATCTCGCCCACCTCACCGATCCCGATCCGGCCCTGATCGAGCGGCTGCTGCGCGCCGCCGACGGCCGCCTGCGGGTCATGACCCTGGCCCCGGAACGCCCCGGTTTCGACGCCGCCGCCAAACAGCTCGCCGACAGTGGCGTGGTTGTCGCGGTCGGTCACAGTGACGCGAGCTTCACCCGCTTCCGCTCGGCCCTGAGCCCCGAGGGCTGCGCCACCCTGGTCACCCATCTGGCGAACGGCATGCCGCCCCTGCACCACCGCGCACCCGGACCGGTGGCCGCGGGCCTGGTCGCGGCCGCGCAACGGCACGCGTTCGTCGAGCTCATCGGCGACGGCGTGCACGTCGATTCCGGGTTCGGCGCCTTGGTTTTCGCCGCCGCGCCCGGCCGGGTCGTGCTGGTCACCGACGCCATGCAGGCCGCGGGCATGCCCGACGGGGAGTACCGGCTGGGCCCGAAGTCGGTGACGGTGACCGACGGTGTGGCGCGGGTGCCCGGCGGTTCGCTCGCGGGCGGCACCTCGACGCTGCTGCAGGGCCTGCGCTGGGCCGTCCGCGAATGCGGCGCGCCGCTGGCCGAGGCGGTCGCCGCCGTCACCACGACGCCCGCCGACGCGGCCGGGCTCGACGAAGTCGGTGATCTGCGCCCCGGCATGTACGCCGACGCGGTGGTCCTCGACGAAGAACTGAATCTGCGACGCGTGCTGAGACGAGGACGGTGGCTGGCGTGATCCTCACCGTGACAATGAATCCCGCCTACGACATGACCTACCGGCTGGAGCGGCTCGAACGCGGACGAGCGCATCGGGTGCTGGCGGTCGAACAACGATTGGGCGGCAAGGGCATCAATGTCGCGCGCGTGCTGTCACAGCTCGGAACCTACGCCTGCGCGACCGGATTCGCCGACCACACCTTCGCCGCGGCCGCCGCCGCGGAGTTCCCCGCCGACTTCGTCCCCGCCCTGCCGTGGGTCCGGCGCACCGTGGTGATCAGCGAATCCCGTGACGGCACGGCGACCGGCCTGTGGGAGCCGGGCGCGTACATCCACGAATTGCACGCCGTCGACCGGCTGCGCGATCGCATCGAATTCCTGCTCCCGGAGCTGAAGGGCTTGGTGGTGTCGGGCTCGCTGCCCGGCGGCGTCGACGAGACCGTTCCGGCCGATCTGGCGCGCGCGGCCGTCGCGGCGGGCATCCCGACCGTCTGCGATGTCGACGGCCCGGCTTTGAAAGTGGCCGCGACCGTTCCCGGCATCGTCCTCATGCCCAACCAGGACGAGCTGGAACGCCTCACGGGTGTCGTCGCCGAACGGCCCGAAGCGGTGGTGTCCGCCGCCGGCGCGCTGGTGGACGCGGGCGTCCGCGCCGTCGTCGCGACGCTGGGGGCCGCGGGCATCGTGGCCGTCACCTCGGACGGAGCCTGGTCGGCCAGCCTGCCGGAACCGTTGGCGGGCAACCCGACCGGCGCGGGCGACGCCGCCTCCGCCGCGGTCATCCGCGCCCTGGCCACCGGCGACCCCGACTGGCCGACCCTGCTGACCGATGCCGTCGCGACCTCCGCCGCCGCCGTAGTCATTCCGGTCGCCGGAGAGATCGACATGACCCTCCGCGACCGCCTCACCCCGACAATCCGCGTCACCGCGCTGGACATGCCGACCCCGGAGCCCCGGCCATGACCCTGCTCCCGATCCCCGACCTGCTCGCCGCCACCGCTCCCGGAGGCTTGGGCGCCTTCAACGTCATCACGCTCGAACACGCCGAGGCCATCGCCGCGGCTGCGGAGTCGGTGAATCAGCCTGCAGTACTGCAAATTTCGGAGAACACCGCCCGCTATCACGGCGGACTGAAACCCCTCGCCCGCGCGTGCCTCCAACTCGCCGCCGACAGCCCAGCCGGCCTCGCGGTCCACCTCGACCACGCCACCACCCACGAATTGATCAGAGAGGCAGTCGAACTCGGCATCGATTCCGTCATGTACGACGCCTCCACCCTCGACTACGCAGCCAATGTCGAGTCCACCGCCGAGATCACCCGCTGGTGCCACGACCGCGGCGTCCACGTGGAGGCCGAGCTCGGCGCGATCGGCGGAAAGGGCGGCGCCCACACCCCCGGTGTCCGCACAGACCCGGACGAGGCCGCCGCCTTCGTCTCCGCCACCGGCGTCGACGCCCTCGCCGTCGCGGTCGGCTCATCCCACGCCATGCACAGCCGGGACGCCGTACTCGACAACGAACTCATCGCGCGGCTGGCAGCGAAACTTAGTGTCCCACTGGTACTTCACGGATCTTCGGGCGTCCCCGACAAGGGCCTGCAATCGGCCGTCCAGCATGGAATGGCGAAGATCAATATAGCCACGAGGCTGAATATCGCCCTTACCGAATCTATTCGATCGACCCTTGCCGGAAAGCGTGGACTTTCGGATCCACGAACATATCTCGGGGCTGGTCGGTTTGAAATGATTAACGAGGTCTCGCATTTCTTGAAGGTTATGTCAATTTAGCGAATTGCCTTGCAATACTGGACATTTCGGGTTCCCTACCAATCGTGGCGGGCGTAGAATTGGTATATGGGTTCGAAGGGGGTAACACTCGACAGCAGCGGTCTCACCGACCTGGTGACCGCCGTCCATCACCTGTGCGACACGATCGGACACGGGGACCTGGCACCGTTCTCCGACGGTGAGGTCGTGGAGTTCATGCAGCAGCTCGAAACCTGCAAACGTCAACTCGCCGCGTTGGATCCGAAACTGATCCTGGAAGCCTCCGAACGGTGCCTGCCCGAAACCAGCGGCGCAGGGAAACTGATTCCGTTCCTGCGTCAAACCCTCGGGTTGTCGGCGGCGGATGCGTCGGTGCGGGTCAAGCTCGCCCGCGAATGCGGAGAGTTCCGTGGGTTGAACGGGCAGTTGACCCCGGCCGCTCTGCCGGTGCTGGCCGAAGCTGCTGCGGCGGGGGAGGTTTCGCGGGATCATGCCCGCAACATCGTCAAGATCATGACCCATCTCCCGTCCGACCTGCCCGCCGAAGAACGCGCCCGCACCGAAGAACTGCTGGTCGAGAAGTCGTGCGAGGGTTTGCTTCCCGATGACCTGCCCAAGATCGGACGCGAGATCATGGCCCGCGTCGATCCTGATGGGACGGTGTTCAACACCGCCGACCGCCAGCGCAAGCGCGGCATCAAAGTCGGGCGTCCCGGCATCGACGGCATGACCTGGATCGAGGGCTACCTCACCCCGGAGCTGCGCGCCTTGCTGGATCCGTTCCTGGCCAAATACGCCCGCCCCGGCATGTGCAACCCCGAGGACGCCGAAAGCCCCAGCACCGCAAGCAATGCCGTCATCGACTCCACACTCCTGGACGCTGCCGCGCGCCGTGATCGCCGTGACGCGGCCCAGCGGACCCATGATGCGTTCATCGCGATGCTGCAACCCGGCGTCGATATGAGCAAGCTGGGTAAGCATCGCGGGATGGCGGTGCAGACGGTGTTCGTCATGAACCTCACCGATGTCGAACGCGGCACCGGCATGGCGACCACCGCTTCGGGGGTGCAGGTGCCGATCGACTCGGCGTTGAAGATGGCCACCGGCACTCGTCCGGTCCTCGCCGTCCTCGACGAGCACGGCGTCCCGGTCTACCTGGCTCGCGGCAAGCGCCTCGCCTCCGGTGGACAACGCCTCGGGCTGATCGCCCGCGACCGGGGCTGCACCCACCCCGGCTGTGACATGCCTGCGAGCATGTGCGCTGCCCACCACGTGATCGATTGGGCCAAGGGCGGACCCACCGACCTGAACAACCTCGCCCTGGTCTGCGATCACCACCACGCCATGGTCAACGACAGCGAAACCGGATGGAAGACCGTCATGCTCGGCAAAGACTCCCCACACGCCGGGCGGGTCGGGTGGATCGCCCCGAAATCGATCGACCCCACCCAAACTCCCCGAGTCAACGAGTCCCATCACGTTGGGGAGCGGGTCGCCTCCGATCTCGAGGCGCGGTCACGCGAGCAGGTTTCTCGCGCGGCGTGAACATGTGATTCAGACCCATGAGGCCAGGTAACCCGGGGAAAGACTTCCCGGGTGAATGAACCAGAACGGTTTTGCTCGACGCTCGGATGTACCGGAAGTGTGGTCGCCTCGCCTGCCCTGCCGGAGTTGGGCTGACGCCGAGTCGGGAGCCGTCAGCCTTCGATCCCAGCCCACGGACTGCACGGATCACGTTCACTGACAACTACACAGAGAATCTCTTCTCTTCACACCGGGAGGCCAACACGGTTCGAGCCTCGAGGAGGCTGGAACGTGAGCCGGGCCTCCCAACCCAGCCATCCCCTCTCCCTCCTCCAGGCATCTTTTATCTTTTGTTCTTTTATCTCTTGTCTCTTCTGGCCCTTGCTCTTCCACTGGCAAGATCAAAATCATGAGCCCCATAGCCCTGGTAACCGGCGGCAACCGCGGCATCGGCCAAGAAGTCTGCCGCCAACTAACCACCCAAGGCTTCACCGTCCTACTAACCGCCCGCAACGCCAAATCCGCCACCGACGCCGCCTCCAAAATCGGCGCCCTCCCACTACAACTAGACGTCACCGACCCATCCAGCATCACCACAGCCGCCCAAGAAATCGAACACCACCACGGCCACCTCGACGTCCTCATCAACAACGCCGCCATCACCTACGACACCTGGCAACGAGCCACCACCGCCGACCTACAAGCAGTCCGAGAAGCCGCCGAAACCAACCTCTACGGCCCTTGGCGCATGACCCAAGCCTTCCTCCCCTTGCTCCGCAAGAGCCAACACCCCCGCATAGTGAACGTCTCCAGCGAGGCAGCCTCCCTGACCGGAATGGGCGCAGGCACCCCCGCCTACAACACCACCAAGGTCGCCCTGAATGCCTTGACCCGCATGCTCGCCGCCGAACTCCGCCCCGGCCGCATCCTGGTGAACTCGATCTGCCCCGGCTGGGTAGCCACCGATATGGGTGGCCCCGGCGGCCGCCCGGTCAGCGAGGGCGCAGCCGGAATAGTCTGGGCCGCCACCCTTCCCGACGATGGCCCTACCGGCGGTTTCTTCCGAGACGGCCATCCCCTCCCCTGGTGACGAGTCCCCCCGCAATTGAGGAGTTTCCGTGAAGTACCTGGTCATCGGCGGCACCGGCCGCACCGGTGGGCGAGCCGTCGAACTACTCCGGGGCGACGGTCACGACGTGCTCATCGGCACCCGCCACCCACGTGACGAGCAGAGTATCGCCGTCGAGCTGGCGAACCCGCTCAACCCGCACCTGCTGGACGGAGTGGACGGCATCATCGTCTCGGTCGAGCCGCCCGTCGACGACACCGAGGCCGATGCGGTCATGAACACCGGAATCGCACGGCTCGCCGATCTTGCTGCGGCACAGAAGATTCCCGTCGTGCTGGTGTCGCAGATCTACATCACCCGCGCTGCGGAACACCCGGAGATGGCGGGGATCATCCGCGCCCGTGCTGCCGGCGAGCAGGCATTGCGGAACAGTGGCACACCGTACGCGGTCGTCCGGCCCGGCTGGCTGACGAACTCACCGGCCAGCGGCGTACATCTGGAGCAGGGCGATCGAGGCGACGGCCGGGTCAGCCGAGACACCGTGGCACAGGCCGCAGTAGCGGCCCTGCTGCACCCCGAATCCCACGGCAGGACATTCGAGCTTTACGACGGCACCGCATCGGTGGACTGGTCGACTGCCTTCGCCGGGCTGATCAGCGACTGACCCTCATCCGAGGCGGACGGGGAGTTTCTTCAGGCCGTGGATGACCGGGTTCGAGTACCAGCGCAGCCAGGAGTCGTCGACGGCCAGCTCGATGTTCGGAAAGCGGTGCAGCAGTGCGGTGAACGCGATTCGGCCCTCGAGGCGGGCCAGCGGTGCGCCGACGCAGTAGTGGATGCCGTAGCCGAATCCCAGGTGGGCGGCGCGGTCCGCGGTGGGGTCGAAGCCGTAGGCGTCGGTGAAGTGGAGGGGGTCGCGATTGCCTGCGGCCAGGGCCACCAGGACCAGTTCGCCCGCCGGAATGACGGTGTCGCCGAAGGTGATCGGCTCTCTGGTGAAGCGGAGGGTCGCCATGTTCACCGGGCCGTCGTAGCGCAGGAACTCCTCCACGGCCCCGGGGATCAGCGTCGGATCGGCGGCCAAGCGGTCGAGCCGGGGACGGTCGCGCAGCAGCGCAAGCGCGCCGTTGCCGATCAGATTGACCGTGGTTTCGTGCCCGGCGACCAGCAACAGCAGTGCCATTCCGATGAGTTCGCCCTCGTCGAGACGAGCGTCGGCATCGTTGACCAGCGCCGACAGCATGTCCTCGCCGGGCTCGGCACGCTTGCGCCGCAGCATCTTCCGCAGGAAGGCCACCATCTCGTCGTGTGCTTTCGCCCGATCGGCGTCCGGCTCCAAGGTGCCGACCAGCGCCTTGGTCCATTCGCGGAAGGTGCCGTGATCCTCGATGTCGACATCGAGCAGATGGCAGATCACCGTCACCGGCAGCGGCACGGCGAAAGCCCGCAGCAGGTCCACCTCGTCGTGCTCGGCCATGGCGTCCAGCAGGTCGTTCGCCGCCCGCTCGATGACCGGCCGCAGCGCCTCCACCCGCCGCGCCGTGAACGCCTGGGACACCGCCTTGCGCAATCGGGTGTGGGTCGGCGGATCGGCATTGAGCATGTGCCGCAGACCGTCGTGGGTGCGCGGCCCCTCCCAGTCCCCATCGTATTTACGCGCGATCGCCACCTCGAGCCCGTCGATGTCCTTGGACAGCCGCGGGTCCGCCAGCGCCGCCCGGCACTCCTCGTAGCCGAGGATCAGCCAGCGCGCCACGCCGTCACCGAAGTGCACCTGCCGCACCGGCCCCTCCTCGCGCCAATGCCGGTAGTACGCATGGGGATTGGCGAAGAATCGCTCGTCGAGCAGGTCGGCCACCCTTTCGACGGTACGGGAAATCAGCGCCGGGCGGCGGCGCGATCCCGAATGCGGTTGAGGGTCAGCCGCCACATGGTGGTGGCCATATCGACCGGGACGCGCGGGCTGGCGGCCCGTTTGGTCATGTCCAGGCGCGCCTTGCGCAGCAGCGCGGGCGACACCTTGTCGGGATGGCCGCAATCGAACGGCGGATGCGGGTCGTATTCGATGCCCAGCTGGGTCATCTCGGCGAACTCCCGGCCCGCGATCTCCCCGACCAGCCACAGCCCCAGGTCGATGCCCGCGGAGACACCGGCGGCGGTGACGATCTTGCCGCTGCGCACGATGCGGTCGTGCGGGCGCGACTCGGCGCCGAAGGCCGCCAGCGCGGGCTGGGCGGCCCAGTGCGTGGTGGCCGGATGCCCGCGCAGGATGTCGGCCGCGGCCAGGATCAGCGCGCCGCTGCAGACCGACGTCGTCCACTGCGTCTTCGGGTGCACGGCGCGCAGCCACTCGATGAGTTCCTTGTTGGCCATCGCCTCGGTGGTCGACGCCTCGGACCCGCCCACCAGCACCAGATCCGGCGCGGGCGTCTCGGCGAAGGTATGGGTCGCGCCCAGCGCCAGCACCCCGCTGTCGGACACGATCGGCCCGACCTCATTGGAAACGAACCGCAGTTCGCTGTCCGGCAGGACGCGCATCACCTCGTAGGGGCCGATGGCGTCGAGCACGGTCATGCCCGGGTAGAGGACGATAGCCATCTGAAATGTCATGGGACAGTCTCCCTTTCAGAACTTCGTGAACCGGGCGCGATACTCGCCCGGCGGTATTCCCAAGTGACGGTGAAAGATTCGATACAGCGTTTCCGGACTCCCCAGCCCGACGGCCGCCGCCACCCGATCCATCGGATGGTCGGTGGTCTCCAGCATCCGGCGCGCGGCGGCGATACGCACCTGTTCGACGTAGCGGGCGGGCGTGGTCCCGGTCTCCCCGGCGAAAACCCGCGAGAAGTGCCGGGTGCTCATGCCGACGTGCGTCGCCAGCGAAGGCAGCGACAGGTCGGCTTCCAGGTTCTCCTCCATCCAGACCTGCAGTGCCCGAAGCGAATCCCGTTTCGGCGGATTCGCCGCCAATGGAGCGCTGAACTGGCTCTGCCCGCCGGGGCGGTGCAGGTACACCACCATCCAGCGCGCCACCTCGCGCGCCAGATCCGGACCGTGATCGGCGGCCACGATGGCCAGCGCCAGATCGATCCCGGCCGTGACGCCCGCCGAGGTCCAGATCTGCCCGTCGCGCACATAGATCCGGTCGGGTTCGGTGGTAATGGCCGGGAACTGCTGGGCCAGGAACTCCCCGCCGGCCCAGTGCGTGGTGACCCGGCGGCCGTCGAGCAGTCCGGCGCGGGCCAGCAGGAAAGTGCCCGAGCAGACCGAGCCCACCCGCGACGCCGACAGCGCGATGCGCTCGACACCCGATACCAGGTTCTCGTCGGCGGCCGCGGTGAACACGCTCATCCCGCCGACCACCAGCAGCGTGTCCACCGGACCGTCCCAGGTGTCGAGCCCGTGCGCCGCGGTCACCTCGATGCCGCACGAGGACCGCACCGGCCCGGCCTGCGCGGCGGCCAGCTCGACCCGGTACCCCGGCCGCGCGCCGAGCGTCGCGGCCCCGGTGAAGACGTCGGCCGGTCCGGCCAGGTCCGTCAACTGGAAGCCGTCGAAGACGACGATCAACACCACCCGCATGCCTCAAGCCTGCGACTCGAACCCGATGGCGTCAACGACACGACTCTTGCAGATTCAGCCATCCCGGAGGTGGCCGGAGGTTTGCGCTGAGCGCGCGCTTGGTAGAAAGTCCGGGTGGCCCGACATCTCTTCCTCTGCCCCCTGCGCTGGTCCGATATGGACGCCGACGGGCATGTGCACAATGCGGCGCACCTGCGCTACCTGGAGGAATCCCGGATCGACCTGTTCTGGTCGCGAGGGTTCGGCGGTTCGAACGTGGTCGCGCAAATGGACATCGACTATCTGAGCCCGCTGCGCTATCGAGCCGAGCCGGTCCGCATCGAGACCTGGGTGACCCGGGTCGGCACCTCGTCGTTCGCGCTGCAGCAGGAGATCCGCGACGCGGACGTGGTCTACTCCACGGCCGTGTGCACCATGGTCGCCTTCGACCCGGACACCCAGCAGTCGCGCCCGCTGCCCGAGGACCAGCGTCTGCTGTTGCAAGAACTGAAGGATTGAGCAGCCTGATGCACACCTACGAACTCCAGTTGCGCCGCACCGACATCGACGCGCAGCATCATCTGAACAATGTGGTCTTCGCACAGTTCCTGGACGAGGCCCGCGCGGATCTGCTGGACCGCCACGAATCCTCCGGCGCCCCTTGGCGGGTGGTGGTCGCCGGGCAGCGGCTGAGCTATCGGATGCCGTTGCTGTTCCGTACCGCCCCCGTGACGGTGACCTCCGTGGTGGACCGCATCGGCACCAGTTCCTTCACGCTCACCCACGAAGTGCGTGATCATGAAAACCTCTACCTCTCCGCGACTTCCACGCTGGTGGCCATCGCCGAGGGCGCGCCACGCCCGCTCACGGATAGCGAACGGATATATCTGCTGACCTTGGCCGCCCCGCGCGCTTAGACTGTTTGTATCGCCTGGTCAGCGTTGCAAGGGGTACATCATGGCCAAGATGACCATTGTCGAGTTGCTCGACGTGTTCAAAGATATGACGCTGCTGGAGCTTTCGGAGTTCCTCAAGGCGTTCGAGGAAGAGTTCGGCGTCACCGCCGCGCAGCCGGTGGCGGTCCAAGCCGTGGCGGATGCCGCCCCGGTCGAGGCCGCCGACGAGCAGAGCGAGTTCGATCTGGTGCTGGAATCCTTCGGAGACAAGAAGATTCAGGTCATCAAGGCCATGCGGGAGATCATCCCCGGCCTCGGTCTCAAGGAGGCCAAGGACCTGGTCGAGGCGGCTCCGAAGGCGGTGCTGGAGAAGGTCGACAAGGACGCCGCGGAGGCGGCCCGGATCAAACTCGAGGCCGCCGGAGCCAGAGCCGCGCTGCGCTGAGCCGCGCCGTCAAACCTGCCGGGCGAGCACCTCGCCCGGCAGCTGAGAGGCGTAGATCGTCTCGTGGACAGGCGTCGGGACCCCGGCTGCCCGCCCGAACCGCACCACCGCGCCGTTCTGGTATTCCAGTTCGGAGGGCCGCCCGGCCGCGAGGTCGCGCTGCATGGATGACGTTGTGTCAGCGCTGAATCCGCGATACACCGCCATCATCCGCTCGACGTCCGCCTCGCCCAGCGCGATGTCGCGTGCCCGCGCCACCGCCGCCACCTCCCGCATGGCCGTGCGCACCAGCTCCGCCGTCGCGGGTTCGGCGCGCGTCATCCCGACCGGCTGTCGCGCGAGCGCTGCCCGGCGCGCGCCAACATGGCGGCGAAGTAGAGTCCTATCCCGCCGGCCCCGAATACGGTGACATTCATCGAAAGTCCCCCTTGCCCATCGGCTTCCGCATTCTGGAAGCGATCATCCGACCAACGAAATCCGACGTCGATCATAGTTTCGGGCTTCGCGACGGTCCAGCGCTCGACGCATCCGACCGAGACCGAAGTGCGCGATCTGTCCCGTCATCCCGGCATGCTTTCGGCCGGGCTAGTCGTCCTGCGCGCGCCGACGCGCGGCCGTCTCCAGGTAAGCGCTGAGCTCCGACCGCAGAGCCCGGTCCAGCGCCTGATCGAGTCCGTCGCGGATCGAGCGGACTCCGAGATCGCGCAGGTGATTGATCATTTCGGTGGTGGCGGCCGTCTCGGCGTCGGTGTCGGGCAGCCAGCCGGGCCCGTGCTCCTCGACGATGTGGTCCTTGGTGGCCCCCACCATCAGGCGGGCGATGTCGTCGAGGCGGTCGACGACCGCGGCGTAGAGGTCGATGAGCCCCGGCAACCGGAACCCGTAAGTACTGAGGGCAGCGAAAGTTTCGAGCAGATCGGGCCGGGTGAGCTCGGCGGTGTCACCGTGCAGCCGGACCAGTCCGAGCTTTTCGAGGCGTTCGAGCTGATCGCTGTCGACCTGATGCTCCTCGCCCTCACCGAGGACCGTGTCCAGCAGCTCGCGCGGCATCTCCACCGGCTCTTCGCTTTTGCCCCACGTCGCGGTGACCGCGTTCTGCAGGCCCAGGATCTCGGTCAGATCCTTGCCGGTCTCCCAGCTGGTGATGAAATCCGCGATGTGCGCGATGGTGAATCCGCGCTGCAGCAGCGTATCGATGATGCGCAGGCGCGCCAGGTGCGTCTCGTCGTAGATCAGCGCCCGCCCGCTGCGCCGAGTGGGTGTGGGCAGCAGCCCCTTCTCTTGATACGCCCGCACATTGCGGGTGGTGGTACCGGCGGCCTGGGCGAGATCGTCGATGCGGTATTCCGCCATCCGTGTCGCACCCGTCCTTTCCGCCAGTCGCTCGCCGACGACGCGCAACGCCCATGCCCCGGTGCGGTACAGCACCGTAGGCATGGGCAGCGCGCCTCGTGACGACATTAGCCGAGCGGGGTAGATGTTCGGCCGCCGACGCCCGCGGGTCGGGCGGCGTCACGCGACGAACGCGGGGCAACGGAGCGCACGTCGAAATCCGACAGGCGGACCGTCGCCAGCTGGCGGGCGTACTGGGTGCCGAAACCGGGGTACATGGTGGCGTTGAAGCCGTCCTCGGTCAGGTACCAGCTACTGCAACCCGAGTTCCAGGTGGTGCTGGTCAACCGGCGTTGCAGGCGGCGGTTGTAGCGATCCTGGCGATCCCGGCGCGGTTCCAGCGTCAGCCCGCGTTCCAGCACGATCTTGATGGCATCGGTCAGGTAATCGATCTGGGCCTCCATGTACACCAGCGCCGAATTATGGCCTGGACCCGAGTTCGGGCCGAAGGTGAGGAACAGATTCGGATACCCGGCCACCGTGACGCTCTTGAACGCGTAAGCGCCGCCGCGCCATTCGTCCGCGAGCACCCGGCCGTCGCGTCCGGTCACCGGAATCGGCGTGCCCTGCTTGCACACCTCGAACCCGGTGGCGAACACGATGCAGTCGAAGCGGTGCTCGATGCCCTCGGCGGTGCGGATGCCGTGCGGGGAGAGCTCCGCGATGGGCCAGGTGATGAGCTTGCAGTTGTCCTGTTGCAGCGCGGGGTAGTACTCGTTGCTGATCAGCAGGCGCTTGCAACCGGCCCGGAAGTCCGGGGTGAGCTGGCGGCGCATCCAGGGGTCACGCACCTGGGCACGCAGATGCATGAGGGCCACCGATTCCACGACCCGGGTCAGCGGCGTATTCCACACCACGCCCAGCGCCACCGACTCGTGCCCCCAGAACCAGGCTTCCCGCGCCAGCGCCTGCGTGACCGGCAGCTGCCGGTACACCTGCTTGGTGAGACCGTTGGTGCGCCGGTTCACCCGGGGCAGCACCCAGCCGGGCGTGCGCTGGAAAACCTTCACCGACGCGGCCTGTTTCACCAGTTCCGGAATGATCTGCACGGCGCTCGCGCCGGTGCCGACCACGGCCACCTTCTTGCCGGTGAAGTCGTAGTCGTGATCCCAGCGGGCGCTGTGGATCTTGTGGCCCTCGTAGCTGTCGATGCCCGCGATGTCGGGGAATCCGGCATTGGCCAGCGGACCGGAGGCGAGAATCACGGTGCGCGCCCGCACTTTCCGGCGACCGTCGGCGAACGACAAGGTCCACAGCCCCGCCGCTTCGTCGAACACGATCCCGGTGACATTGTGCCCGAACCGGAGATAGGGCCGGATGCCGAACTGCTCGACCATGGAGTCGATGTATCCGAGGATTTCCGCACTGCCGGAATAGGTTTCGGACCAGTCCGCGTTGGGCGCGAAACTGTAGGAGTACAGCCGCGACGGAATGTCGCAGGCCGCACCGGGATAGGTGTTGTCCCGCCAGGTGCCGCCCACCCGGTCGCCGCGCTCGAAGATCGCGAAGTCGCCGATGCCCTTTTGCCGCAGTCTGATCGCGGCCCCGATGCCCGCGAATCCGGCGCCGATGATCGCCACGTCCAGCGGCTTGCCCACGGCGCTCATGCGACCGGCTCGTAGGTGAGTTCCTTGGACCAGGTCGGCTGTTTGGGCAGCAGCCGGTCCGGGATGGCCCCGGTCACTTTGACCAGTGCGTCCGCCACCAGGTGATAGGGATGGTCGCGGTTGATGACCCAGCCCGCGTGCATTTTCACGATCCGGTACATGGGCACCCGGTTGGCGATCGGGGTGCGCTCGCCGACCTGCTTGAACCGGGCCATGGCGGCGTAGAGCTTCTCCTCGTTCACGCCCATCTCGACAATGTTGTCGCGCATCTTGTTCAGCAGCGGCACGTAGCTGAGCACCCCGATCATGAGCGAGGGCTTGATCCAGCCGCCCACCAGATCGATGGCCAGCTTGCGCGCGCTCGCGTAGCCGAGCAGCTCCATGACCGCGTAATCGGTGGCCAGATGCCGGGATTCGTCATTGTTGATCTTCTTGAAGACCTCCTGCGCCACCGGATCGGCGATCTCGTCGGTGACGAACTTGATCAGCGCGCCGTCCAGGGCCACCTCGAGCATGGGGATGACCGTGCCCAGGAACGACAGCGACATGCCGTCGGAGTACTTGTCCAGGAAGTCGATCACCAGCTTGACATTGATGTTCGGCTCGGGGATCTCGTCCCCGTCGAGCATGCCCCACCGGCGCATGAGCGCGAGTTCGGCATTGGCGTGCCGCTGCTCCTCGGCGTGGAAGTAGCGGTAGATCTCGGCCAGGGTCGATGTCGGGGCCTTCTTGGCCATGGCGGCGAATCCGCGCGCGCCGACATTCTCGATCCACATGAGGTCGGCCATGAACGGCTTCAGCTTGGCGTGCAGGGCGGGATCGATGAGCTCGGCGCCCGGTGCGTCCCAGTCGATATCGGCCAGCGCCCACTGCCTGGACTTGATCTTGGCCAGCATATTGTCGAAATCGAAGGTCGAGGTTTTCGCAGACATGTCAGACTCCTGTCTTCTGTGTGGTCTGCTGCGGCGTCGTCGAGTCCTCTTGCGGCAGGACCCGATTCAGGACACCGAGGGCTTGGGTGTAGAGGGCCGGGAAGTGCCGCTTGAGATGCCAGACCACGCGGGCGTCCAGCTGCGGCAGCACATAGAGCGCGCCCCGGTCGTGCGCGTCGAGGGTGGTGCGGGCGACGCGGTCCGGGGAGAACCCGCTCAACCGCATGAGCCCGTCCGCCAGCCGCGAGGACCCGGAGGTGATCCGGCCGTCCGCGACGACATTGGTCTTCACGAAGGTCGGGCACAGTGCCGTGACGGCCACCCCGCTGCCCGCCAACTCGGCGGCCATGGTCTCCGACAGCGACACCACCGCGGCCTTGGACACGTTGTAGGCGGCCATTCCGGGAGCCGCGGCGAATCCGGCGGCCGAGGCCACATTGATGATTCCGCCGCGCCCGGCCGCACGCAGCTGCGGCGCGAAGATCTCGCAGCCGTACACCACGCCCCACAGGTTGATGCCGAGCGCCCACTCCCAGTCACCGAACCCGATGTCCCCCACCGGTTTTCCACCGATGCCGACGCCCGCGTTATTGATCACCAGGGTCGGTGCGCCACCGAACAGCAGCTCGGCGTGGATGGCCAGGCTCTCGACGTCCTCGCGCCGCGACACATCGCAGAAGACCGCGTGTGCCGTGCGCCCGTGCCGCTGGGCGATCAGCCGCACGGTCTCGTCGGCGCGGTCCTTGTCGATATCCGCGCACACCACGTCCCCGCCGCGCGCGGCGAGTTCGAGCGCGAACGCCCGCCCGATGCCACTGCCCGCTCCGGTCACGACCGCCTTGGCATTGTGCGTGCGGCGCTTGCCGCCCAGCGCGAAGACCAGCTCCTCGATCGGCCACATATCAGCTCACCTGCTTTCGGGCCGGCGAATCCGCGTGCGCCAGCGTTGAAGTCACGAAACTCGCGGCCCGCCGCAGTGCCGCGGCGGCCTCCGGCACCAGCAGCGGCAGCGCCTGGAAGACGTGGATGCGTCCCGGCCACAACTCCAGCTCACACGCGACGCCCGCCGCGGCGGCCATGTCCCGCAGGTGGCGCGCGTCATCGGCCAGCATCTCCCCCGCACTGGCCTGCACGAACAAGGGCGGCAGCGTGACACCGGAGGGAATCCGCAGCCGCAGCCGGGGCGAATCCTCCGGTTCCGCAGCGGTATACAGCTCGATGAGCCGCCGCCCCACCCGGGCCGGGGCCATCGGATCGGGCAGCATCCGGTCGCACCGTTCGGCCAGCGTCAGCGTCGGATCCATGAGCGGAGAGAACATGAACGCCCCGGCGGGCTGTTCGACATCGGCGATCGCGTTCTGCAACAACAGATCCAGCGTCAGATGGCATCCGGCCGAATCCCCGCCGATCACCAGATCGCTTGCCCGATAGCCGTGTTCGAGCAGCCATCGATATCCCGCCGCCGCGTCCTCGGCGGCTGCCGGGAACGGATGCTCGGGCGCGAGCCGATAGTCCACCACGAACACCGGCAGCCCGGTCGCCTTCGACAGCCGCGAGGCCAGCCCGCGATGGGTGCGCGCCGAGCACACCACGTATCCACTGCCGTGCAGGTAATAAATGGCCCGATCGCCCTGCCGCACCCCCGCCGCGCGCACCCACTCCCCGTGCACCGCCCCGGACCGCACCGGCATGACCGCGGTCCCCGGCAGCGTGGGCCCGAAGGCCGCCATGATCCCGGCGATGAGCCCGCGCCCGGCCTCGATCCCGATCCGATTGTTCGGCAACAACCCATTGACCTGCCGCAGTCCCACCACGGACGCCGCCGCCGCGAATCGCGTGCGCGCGCTCGCCCGGGTGGGAACCGCCGGGAACGGGAAGGTCGCCGTTGACCTTGTGTTCATACCCTGAGCATCGCTGCCGAATGTGCCAGTTGTCAATGGCACATTCATAACGACCTAGGAAAGGTCGTGCGGCAGATACCGCCGCCGCTCCTCCTGCATCCGCTCGATTTCCGCAGGACTCAGCGCCGCGAACGCGGCCTGCCTGGCGCGTTCCATCTCCGCCCGCTGCTCGTCGGTCAGCCCGCGCATGTACGCCTCGCGCCGCTCGGCCATCCGGGCGAACTCTTCCTTCGTCATCGGCTGATTCATGGCCACCATCTCCTCGATCAATCGCAGGAACTCCTCCGCCGAGGGCTCGACCATCCGGTCGAGACCCTCGCGCACACCGAGCAGCCGGGCCCGCAACCGCATGGCCTGCGCTATCCGCCCGTCGAGCACCGCGAGCTGCTGCCGGACCAGCTCCCGCGGATCCTGATCCGGCGTCTCGTCGAGCACGCCCGCGATCTCCTCGAGCGTGAAACCGAAGTCCCGCAACGCGATCACGCGATGCAGCCGCCGGACGTCCGCCTCGCCGTAGCAGCGATGCCCGCCGCCGGTCCGCGACGACGCGGTCACCAGCCCCAGCCGGTCGTAGTGATGCAGGGTCCGCACGGTCACCCCGGTCTCCCGGGCCAACTCACCGACCCGCCACATCCGCCCAGCCATCGAGCCTCCTCTCGGTGTGCTCCACCCACGCTAAAACCTGACGCTACGTCAGTTTCAAGAGTGAGCTGGGTCACCGAGAGTCAGGCATTGGAAGGCAGCGCCGTGCCCGCGCCGCGGCGGCGGATGGCGACCAGGTCGTGGCGGGCGGCGGGGAGGGTTTGTTCGTCGACGCCCTCGATGGTGAAGCCGGCGTCGATGATCATTTGCCGGTCGTCCGCGCCGGGCTGGCCCTCGCTGGTGAGGTAGTCGCCGAGGAAGATCGAGTTGGCCAGGTGCAGGGCCGTGGATTGCAGTCCGCGCAGGTGGATTTCGCGGCCGCCGGCCAGGCGGACCTCGACATCGGGGAAGTAGAAGCGGAACAGCGCGAGGATGCGCAGGCAGCGTTCCGGGGTGAGGTCCCAGCGGTCGCCGAGCGGGGTGCCCTCGAAGGGGATGAGGAAGTTGACGGGGACCGAGTCCGGGTTCAGCTCGCGCAGGGCGAGGGCGACATCGACGATGTCGTCGTCGGATTCGCCCATACCGAAGATCGCGCCCGAGCACGGGGACAGGCCCGCCGTGCTCGCGCGGCCCAGGGTGTCCACGCGATCGGTGAAGGTGTGGGTCGAGCAGATGTCGGCGTAGCGCGCCTCGGCGGTGTTGAGGTTGTGGCTGTAGGCGTGCGCGCCGGCCGCGGCCAGTCGCTCGGCTTGCCCGTCGGCCAGCAGTCCCAGGCAGACGCAGATCTCGACCCGCGGATGCTCGGATTTGATGGCGGCGATGGTGTTCTCGATGCGCCCGAGGTCCCGCTCCCCCGGCCCGCGCCCGCTGGCGACCAGGCACACCCGCTTGGCCCCGGCTCGCACCGCGTCACCGGCGACCTCGGCCGCTTTCTCCGGCGCGATCCACGAGTACTTGAGCACCTCGGCCGCCGAACCCAGCCGCTGCGAACAGTATCCGCAGTCCTCGGGGCACAGGCCGCTCTTCATGTTCACGATGGTGTTGAGCTTGACCCGGGCGCCGAAGAATTCGCGCCGCACCCGCGCGCCCGCCGCCACGACGTCGATCAGTGGCTCCGAATCTCCCAGCAAGGCAAGGGCTTCCGAACGCTCCGGAATTCGACGCTGTAATGCCTTGTCCACCAACGTGTTCAACAGTTCGCTTGTCATGCGTTCGCAATCTACCTCGAGCTTGAACACCGTTCAAGTATGCTTTTCAGGTGCGAATTTGCCGGGTTTGGGTGGTACTGATACGTTTTGGCTATGACCATGGAGATGGTGTCCACCGGGGGCGAACCGGGTAGTGCGCGAACCAAACCGCTGGCGTGGCTGACGGCTCCGGTGGAGCCCGCCGGGGACAACGGGTTCTTCGGGCCCGGGTCGGTGACCTGGAAGGTGTGGGGATATCCGACCGGGCTGTCGGTGGGATTCCAGCGGGCGGTGGTGATCGAGGAGCTGGATCCGTTCCTGGTGGCCTCGGTCCAGCACACCGGAAAGGTGTACAGCCAGGCCAGGACTCGCTACGACCACACTCTCGCCTACTTCGCGACGGTGCTGTTCGGGGATACCGAGACCGCCACCAAGGCCTCGGCGGTGCTGATGAAGATCCATGCCAAGACGGGCGTGGGCATCGAGCCGGTCTCCGGATTGCCCTATGAGGCCAACGATCCCGACTCGCAGCTGTGGATCCACCTCACCGCGTGGCACTCGATCCTCTACGTGTACGAGCAGTTCGGCCCCGGGCCACTCTCCGATGCCGAGGAGAATCAGTTCTGGAACGAGTGCGCGGTCGCGGCGCAGCTGCAGACGTGCGATCCGAACAAGGTGCCGCGCACCCGCGAGGGCATCCGCGCCTACTTCGAGGACATCCGGCCGCGCCTGGCCGCCAGCGAGGTCACCCAGCAGATGATGGACCACCTGCTCAATGCCCGGGTCATGTACCCGCCGCTGCTGGGCAAGCTCGGCCCCTTCGCCTGGGTGGCCAATAAATTCCTGCGCACCGCCACCATCGCGACCCTGCCGCACTGGCAGCGCGACCTGGCCGCCATTCACCAGTCCCGAATGGCCGACCTGTCGGTGCGGCTCCTGGCCAAGCCGGTCTTCTGGACGCTGTCCAAGAGCGGCCGCCTCCAATTGGCGCTGCTGGCTTGGCTTTCGCCCATGACGGCCCCGGTGGCCGCGCCGTTCCTGCGCAAGGTCGCGGCGCGCGATCCGCGGACACTGTCCCCGGCCGAGGCTTTCGCCCGATGGAAGGTGCAGACCCCGGCCGAGCTGTACGCCCAGCTGCATCGCCGCACCGAACAGCACGCCGCCGAATAGCGCTGTGCCGATAGCGAAAAGCCGACTGCCCCGAGCGATTCGGGGCAGTCGGCTTTTGGTCGGGCCGTAACCTCGGGCAGCCTCAGCGGCCGGCGTGTGCGCCGAGCGATGCGCTGAAGATGGCTGCGTTGGACCGCGAGGCGCGCAGGTTGGCGCGTTCCTGAGCGGTCAGTGCGGACCGGGAGCGACGCTCACCGAGTACCGACAGGACGGTCAGCGGGTTACGGGAGAAGTTGATGAAAGCCATGACAGCCCTCCTTCGTGGGCCAGGCCGGTTCACCGCGCTATGAGAAAGCGTCTCCGCAACGGTGGGCCGGGATGGATGAGAGGTCGTGAATCGGTCTCGAACACGGACTATCGCCGTGATTCATTCGTCCCTCACCTCCTCCGACGAGCCATGACACCGATTACAAGCTCCGCGGGCTGCGGAGCACAGATCGACCAATATATCTGAAACCAGTCCGTTCAGTCAACCGTTGTTCACTTTCCGTTCACCTTTGCATGAGTGGCGCCCGCTCGCGCAGGCCCACCGCATCGGCCAGGCGACGGTGGGATTCGAGGCGCGCGGTGCGGTCGTAGGTGCTGGTGTGGACCAGGAATTCGTCGGCGCCGGTGCGGCGGATCAGGCGATCGATACCGGCCAGGACCTCGGCTTCGGGGCCGTGCAGGTGACCGCGCAGAGCATCCTCGAAGAAGCCGCGCTGGCGCTCGGTCATCGACAGGCGCTCGATCTCCTCGGGCGGGAGCAGGGGCGGGAATTCGCCGCGGGTTCGGGACCAGGCCGCCGACCAGGCTTCGGGGAGCAGCAGTCGATGCGCCTGCTCGGTGGTATCGGCGATCACGACCGAGCCGGACACCACCACATACGGCGTATCGCCGCCGGGGCCGGGGCGGAATTCGGTGCGGTAGCCCTCGATCGCCTCGACCATGGCGTCCGCACCGGAGGCGGCCGCGATGACCAGCGGCAGGCCGAAGCGCGCGGCTCGCTCGGCGCCCGAGCCGATGGCGAGCAGGAACGCGGGCACGCGCAGGCCCTCGGCGGGCCAGGCGTGCACACCCTGGCGTCCGCCGGCGAAATAGTCCAGCAGCTCGGTCAATTGGGCGTCGAAGTCGTCGGCGTCGCGTTTGTCGTGGCCGAGGGCGCGGCGCACGCCGCCGGTGAAGCCGACCGAACGGCCCAGACCCATATCGATGCGGCCCGGGAACAGCGATTCCAGCACGCCGAATTGTTCGGCGACGATCAGAGGTTGATGGTTGGGCAGCATGACGCCGCCGGTGCCGACCCGGATGCGGGTGGTCGCCGCGGCGAGGGCGCCCGCCAGCACGGTCGGGGCGGAACCGGCGACACCGGGCACGCTGTGGTGTTCGGACACCCAGAAGCGGTGATAACCCCACTCCTCGGCCAGCCGGGCGAATTCGACGGTCTCGCGCAGCGCCTCCGGATGCGGCTGATCCGCGCGCACTCGGGAGCGGTCCAGGATCGAGAAGCGGATCGCCCGCAATGCCTCGGTCATGCCCTCTGCCACCATGCCCACTACAAACATGGACGGCGCGGATTGATTCCGGCGGCGGGTCAGGCGGTCAGCAGCCCGAGGTCGGTGCGGCCGGTGCCGACGATCGGGGTGGGATCGGTGGACAGCACCCGGTGCAGGACCTCGTGATAGACGTCGCGGAAGTCGACCGTGGCCTTGAGGTCGCCGTTGTCGAGGTCGGTGAGGCTGGGTTCCTCGCCGTGGAAGCCGCCCGCGACCGGCGCGCCCGCCAGGAAGACGGGTCCGGCGGTGCCGTGATCGGTGCCCTCGGAGGCATTCGCGGCCACCCGGCGGCCGAATTCGCTGTAGGCCAGCAGCACGACGTCGCGGCCGCGCGGATGGGTGGACAGGTCCTTCAGGAAGGCGGTCACGGCCTCGTCCATGCGGCCCAGCAGTTGTTCCTGGGTGTGGCGTTCGTCGGCGTGGGTGTCGAAGCCGCCGAGGCTCACCGAGTAGACACGGGTGGGCACCCCGGCCTTGATGCACTGCGAGACCAGGTCGAGTTGCGGGGTGAGGGGGTTGGCGGCCTTGCCCCGATCCGGCTTCAGCGACGAGAAGGTCTGCCGGACAACCTGTTCGGACTGGTATCCGGTGCAGACCTGCCCGCGCGCCGGACTGTCGGCGGGGTCGGCGGCCCCCAGTCCGGACAGCGCCGCGGCCAGGTCCGCCGACAAGGGGGCGGAGGCCGGATCCAGTGCCGCCGCGGTGTGTTTCGCGCCGAGGGCGAGCTGCGGCAGGACCGGGCCGATATTGACCGCGCGGACCGGGTCGTCGCCGGTGGCGTCGAGCCAGCGGCCGATCCAGCCGGTCGGCACCGGCTCGGTGGGCGAGGCGGTCTGCCAGATGTCCATGGAGCGGAAGTGACTGTGGTCGGGCCGGGGGTAGCCGACGCCGCGCACGATGGCCAGCTGATGGTCGCTCCACAGGCCGGACAGGCCCTTCAGTGCGGGGTTGAGACCCAGTTGGTCGTCCAGGTGCAGGACTTCCTCGGGACGGTAGGCCAATTCGGGTCGAGCGTCGTGATAGGCGTTGTCCGCGTAGGGAATCACCGTGCCGATGCCGTCATTGCCGCCGTAGAGCGTGAGCACCACCAGGATTCCGGATCCGGCGGCGAGCGGAGTGGTGGTCGCGCGCTGCTGGAGTTCGTCCCAGGTGATGGCGGACGCGCCGACCACGCCGAGCGCCCCCAGCACGCCGGTACCGACCAGGAATTGTCTGCGACTGACTCGTGGCATGGTGTACGGCCTTCAGCTGGTGAGGTATTCGGGAGTGTTGACGGCCAGGGCGGCCAGCCGGGGCGGCTGGTCGACGACGGTGGCGAGCACCTTGGCGCTGCGGTCGGACCAGGATCCGACGCCGAGCAGGTAGGCGGTGGCGTCCAACCGGCTCGACCTGCTCGCCTGCGTGATCGGCGACAGATCCGCCTTCTTCACCAGATCCGTTGCCGCCGTGAGCCGTATCTGCGCCGCCGCGCTGGACATCCAGCCCTGGCCGCGCGGCCAGCCGCCGACATTGGGCGGATAGAACGGCAATTGGCCGAGGCTGCGCAGGGTTCCGGCGAGTTTGCGAACCTCGGCGTCGTCGGTGAGCGGCACCCCGAGCGCCCGCACCGCGGCGATCAGCCATTCGACCGGACCGTGCACGACAGTGTCTCGGGCGGAGGTGAATTCGGGGTCGGTGAACACCGCCGCGTACAGGGCCGACAGATCCCGTCCGGGTCCGTAGGCGGCGGTGAGCCGGTTAACGGCGGCGTCGGAGGGCGGTTCGTCGGAGGCCAGCAGCCGCCACAGGCTGGTGGCCACGAACCGCGCGGATTCGGGCCGGGCGAGCACGGCGTCGCAGAAGGCTTTCGCGTCGAGCGGACCCGTCACTCCCAGTACGGTTTTCGATCCGGCGTCATGGCGTTTGGCTTCGAACACCGCCGCCCCGCCGGTGATGGTCCAGCCGGTCAGGGCCCGGGCTCCTTCGCGCACATCGGTTTCGGTGTACCCGTTGCCGTGTCCGAGCGCGAAAAGCTCCATGAATTCGCGAGACAAGTTCTCGTTGGGCGCTTTCGAGGTGTTGGCCACGCCGTCGAGCCAGCGCAGCATGGCGGGATCGGTGAGCACGGCGTAGGCGAGCACGCCGAAGTCGCCGGTGCCGTGCGCCCGCAGCGTCTGGTTCTGCGCGACCATCTCCGCGGCATTGCGCACCTTGGTGGCGGAGGTCGCGAAGTGGTTGTGCCACACCAGCGTCAGCTTCTCGCGCACGGGTACCCGCACCGCCGCCATCCGCCGCAGCCACCACCCGGTCAGGGTGTCGAGCTGCCCGGTGATCTGGGCCTGGTACTGCTTGCGGACCTCGGCCGTCGCGCTCTTGCCCACCGGGGTGGGCGGCACGAACTGCGGGACGGGCGTCGCCCGCGCCCCCGGATCGGCCTCCGGGTCGGCGGCGAGCGCGGAACGCAGGTACCTGGCGACGTCGGTGACACCGTCGACCTCGGCCCCGGTCGTTCCGAACCCGGACCGCCGCAGTGCCCGTGCGGTCCGCATCCATTCCGGCGACATGCCCATGACCCGAGTATCGAGCGCCGGACGGCCGCGAGGAGCTTCGGCTCAGGGAGTTTCAGTCAATCTTCAGGCCCTCACCGCGGCTCGCGCACATGATGCGGACCAGAGCGCTCCCGGCCGCCAGCTCCGGTATCGGACTCCCCCCGACGTACTGGTGGATCAGTTCCGGCAGGGTCCACTGCTCGACCGCGTCGAAACCGATCGACCGGAGCAGCTCCCCGAGCTCGCCGGGATCGAGGTAGCTCAGGAAGGGTTCGTTGAGGCTCGCCAGCCGCTCGGCGCGTTTGCGCAGCTCCTCGCGCTCCTCGGCGGTGGTTCCGGGGCTGAGATAGTCGGCGACGACCTGGACCGGCTCGGCCTGCGCGGCGATGAATCGGAGCGTGTCGACGATGGCGTCCTTGGTCAGGTACATGACCACGCCCAGCCACACGAAGGCCGCCGGCTCGTCGCGCCGGAATCCGGCGGTGTCCAAACCCGCTGCCAGCGTGCCGGTTTCGAAGTCCACGGGCGTGAAGGTGACCGAGTCGGGAATCTCGATCCCCGAGTCGGCGAGCATGCCGCGCTTCCATGCCTGGGTGTCGGGGTGGTCGACCTCGAACACCCGCACCCCCGGGTACGGATTGCGATAGCCGAAGGTGTCCAGACCGGCCCCCAGGATGACGACCTGCCGGGACCCGGCCGCGACCGCGCGGGCCACGACGTCCTCCGCGTATCGGGCTCGCGCGGCCAGGAAGTACCGCCGTCCCCGCCGGCGCGGATCGTTGCTGCCGGGCTGGTCGAGCGTCGCGGCACCGAGCTCGTCGAGCTGATCCGGGCTCACCCCGAGAATGCGCACTGCCAAGGGGTCGGTGAATATTCGGGGCTCGTCCGAGAACTGGTGATAGGCCCGCGCGTACGCGGTCGCCAAAGCGGTTCGACTGGCTCGCCCGATCTCCATGCCGGTCAGCCTAATTCCGCTGTCGAGTGCCGGAGTATGAGAAAAGCCTCACCCCTGGCCGGGCCCGCGCGTGGGTAGGGTCGGTGCGTGGTCAAGGCACTGTTGTTCGATGTCCAGGGGACGGCGACCGATTTCCATTCGACCATCCGGATCGCGGCCGAATCGATCGCCGGACCGCTCGCGCCGGGGCACGACTGGTCGGGGTTCGTGAACAGGTGGCGGGCCGCCTATTTCGCGCAGACCTCCCAGCAGCCCGCGGAAAACGGGTGGGTGAGCGTGGCCTCGGTGTACCGCGCGACCCTGGATCCGCTGCTCGCCGCCGACGGTATCGACCTGGGTACGCCGGAACGCGACGAGCTCGCGCGGGCCTGGGCGCGGCTGCGGCCGTGGCCCGACACCGTGGCGGGGCTGACCCGGTTGCGCGAACGGTTCACGCTGGCGACCCTGTCGAACGCCGATGTCAGTGCGGTGATCGAGATTTCGCGGCGCGCCGAGCTGCCCTGGCACGCGATCTTCGCGGCGGAGATGGTGGGCGTGTTCAAACCGGACCCGCGGACCTACGGGCTCGCGGCGCGCTACCTGGGTCTCGCGCCGTCGGAGATCATGATGGTGGCCAGCCACAAATACGATATCCGCGCCGCCAAGGAGCTGGGATTCGGGACGGCGTTCATCGCCCGGCCACTCGAATACGGTGACCCTGCCCTGGGTGACGCGGAGTTTTCGGACGAGTTCGATATCAATGCCGTGGATTTCCTGGATCTGGCCGCTCAGCTCGGCTGCTGAGGACCGCGCGGACTCCTAGAGTGGCAGGAGGACGTTTCGATACGGGAGGGTCGGCCTTGTCCACAACGCTTGTGAAGGGTCAGAACGGGTCCTTGGCCGCCGCGGAGGTGGTGGTGTCCGTTCGGGTCGCGGCCGCCGCCGAACTGTCGGCGCTGCTGGTGACCGACGGCGGGAAAGTGCGCTCGGACGCGGATTTCGTGTTCTACAACCAGCCGTCGGGGCCGGGGGTGCGGCTGCGCAACGGAGTGGCCGGGCATCCGGCCGAGCTGGTCGTGTCGCTCGGGCAGGTACCCGCGGAGATCACCCAGATCCGGGCGGTGATCACCCTCGACGAGGGCGGAACCTTCGGACGTCTGGCGCCACCGGTCGCCGTGGTGGCCGATCCGGGCGGGAACGCGCTGTTCGAGTACAAGATCGAGGATCTGCACAGTGAATCGATCGTGATCGCCGTGGAGTTGTATCGGCGGTACGGCAATTGGAAGGTCCGTGCCGTCGGGCAAGGGTATGCCGGTGGGTTCGCGGCGCTGGTCACCGATCACGGCGTCACGGTCGAGGAGGCTCCGCGCCCGGCACGGGCCCCGGCCGCTCCCCCGCCGCCGCCCGCCCCCACGGCCTATCCGCCACCCGTCGAGCCGACCCCGGTGACACCCAGCTCACCGTATCCTGCTCAGCCCCCGCCGAATTCGCCGTATCCCCCGCAGCAGCCGCCGGCTCCGGCCCAGTCCGCGCCGCCGCCCGCTCGCGGTGAGCTGTCGCGCGGGCGGCCGGTGAACCTGTCCAAGGGGCAGCGGGTGACCCTGCGCAAGGAGGGCGGGGTGGCGCTCACCCGGATCCGCATGGGCCTGGGCTGGGATCCGGTCAAGCAGGGCGGCCTGTTCGGGCGGCGCGCGGTCGATATCGACCTGGATGCCTGGGTGGCGATGTTCGCCGACCGGCATCTGGTGGATGTGGCCTACTACGGCCAGCTGATCTCCAAGGACGGTTCCATCCGGCATTCCGGCGACAACCTCACCGGCGGCGGCGGGGTGGGTGACGACGAACAGATCCAGGTCGACCTGACTCGCGTTCCGCACCAGGTCAATACGCTGCTGTTCATCGTCACCTCCTACCAGGGCCACACCTTCGAGCAGGTCAGCAACGCCTACTGCCGACTGGTCGACGACACCACGCAGGCGGAGCTGGCGCGCTACGCCCTGGCCGGCGGCATGCCGTTCACCGCGATCGCCATGGCGAAGGTGTTCCGCGCCGGGGGCGAGTGGCGGCTGGAGGCCATCGGTGAAGGCTTCCAGGCCAAGCATCCCGGTGAGGCGGTACCGCAACTGGGCCGCTTCATCACCGTGTCCTGAGCTCAGAGGTACTTGCCGACCTGTGCGGCCGCCTCGACCGGGTGCCCGGCCTGGATGGGGTGTCCGAGGGCCTGCACCTTCCAGATGCCGTCCTCGCGATGCACTTTCGCCACCACCATGCCGGTGTGCGGGCCGCCCGCGCTCAGGTTGGAGCGGGTGAGCTCGGTGCTGGTGGTGCCGTCGATCAAGCGCCAGAACGCGTTTCGCACCCGCTCGAAGGTGTGGCCGGCGTAGGAGGTGATGACGAAGATGATGGCGGTGACGTGCGACCCGACCCGGGTCAGGTCGACGGTGATCACCTCGTCGTCGCCCTTGCCCTCACCGGTGAGGTTGTCGCCGGAATGGCGGATGGCCCCGTCCTTGGTGACCAGCTGCCCGTAGTAGGCGACGTCGACGAGATCGTTTCCGGCGTACATCAGGGCCGAGGCGTCCAGGTCGATCTCCGCCGGGCGCGAGCCCCACTTGTGCTGCACGTGAACGGGATCCCAGCCCAGGCCCATTTTCACGAAGCTCAGGTCCGCGCCCTGCCGCCGCAGCGCGACGGTGTCGCCGGAGCGCAGCACCGGTGCGATGGCGGGGGCGGGCGGGCGCGCCGGTTGCGGCGAATTGCTGACCGAGACGCCGTGATCGGCGAGCAGGGCGGCGAATCCGCGCGGATGCCCGAATCCGACCGCGCGGGTGTACCATCCGTCGCTGCCGCGGTCCAGGTCCACCGCCGCCACCGTGGTCTCGTTGCCCAGGCCGTCGATCACGTACTCGTAGAGCGGGTTTCCCCGGTCGTCGGCGATTCCGATGTGCGGCGGCGGGTAGTCCCCGAGCCGTCCGTCACGGTCGTCGAGGGTGACCACGATCCGAATGTGGGCCACCCCCTGCGGTACCGAGCGCAGACTGACGGCTACGGCGTTCTGCCCGGGTACCAATTGCACGCCGGAACCGGTCGGTTGGTTGTAGAAGATGAGATCGGTGTCGGCGCGCACCGTCCCCTGATCGGTGAGCAACAGCGCGGACAGATCGATGCCCGCGCTGAAGTGCACCGTCACGGTGATGTCCGCGACGCCCAGTTCACCGGTTTGCCCTTGGGTGAGAAGTGCGGCCACGCTCCCACTCTATGGGAATGCCGGATAACCGGGCTGAAACGAAGCCATATCGCTTTCAGGCGTGCGGACCTCGCTTCCGGGTGGCGGCCGGTCGCAGGACGTAATTCATCTCCGGGCCCTTGCGGCCGAGCCGGGTCTTGGTGACGAATTCGCCGCCGAACGCCTCGTAGAAGGGGAGGTTGGCGTCCTTGCAGATGCCGCCGACCGTGGCGCCGTATTCGTCAGCCTCCGCGACGGCCCAGTCGGCCAGGGCCATTCCCACACCGGCGGCCTGCCATTCGGGTGTGCAGGCGAGGTAGACCAGCGTGGTGTGGGGCTGCGGGGGCGCCACCCGCGCGATGGCGGCATCGACCTCCATGCCGCGGCGCGTCGCGGTGCCCATGGCCTTCAACAGCTGCGGACCCGAAATCGTCTCTCGCCACAGCGAATTGCGGTAGTACGGCGGGTACCACAGCAGTGCGGCCACGATCTTGCCGTCGACGGTGGCCACCGCGGCGCCGTTGACGGGCAGGAATCGATATTTGATCATGAGGCGCACCATGTCCGGGGCGCGCCGGTGGCGCACCGCCGGGTCCGGGAACACGTATTCCTCGACCGGGTCGTCGACATCGAAGGCGCGGGCGACGACCTGGACGATGTCCTCGATGTCGTGCTCGGTCGCGCGGCGGACCACCGGAACCGCGGACTCGTCCACCATGGAGCGCAACCGGGTCGCGATGCGGGCCTTCTCCGGATCGTCCCAATCTCCCGCCGCGAGTACGGCTTCCAGCTCTTCGAACACCGCGTCGATCGAGCGGACCGGGGTTTCCCCGGGCCGGTCGGCGAGTTGTTCGTGGAGGTGGTCGGTGAGCGCGTTGGGGGACGGGTGTTTGAAGGCGACCGCGGGCGGGAGGGACAGGCCGGTGGCGGTCTGCAGGCGGTTGCGCAGTTCGACCGCGCCCAGCGAGTCGAAACCCTGCTCGGTGAACAGGCGGTCGGGATCGATCGCGGCGGTGCTGTCGTGACCGAGCACGGCGGCGACGTGGCGGATGACGATGTCCAGGACCGTCTCCCGCTGCCGGAGATCCGACGTCGCCGCCGGGGCTGCCGACGGTTGCCGGGTCTGCCGGGGGCGACCGCCCGTCTGCGGTACCAGGCCGCGCAGAACCGTTGGCAGGAGCCCGCTTTCGGCCTGGACACGAAGTTCGGCCGTATCCACCGCGGCGATCACCACGTGTGCCGCGTCTCGTCCGAGTGCCGCGCGCCAACCGGCGAAGGCGTGTTCGTCGGGCATCGCGAGGAATCCGCCGCGGCTCAGCCGGGCCACGTCGGACGCGTCCAGGCCCCCTGTCATACCGCTCGTGCGCGCCCACAGCCCCCATGCCAGCGACCGGCCGGACAGGCCGCGCGCCCTGCGGTGTGCCACCAGTCCGTCGAGGAAGGTGTTCGCGGCCGCGTAGTTGGCCTGCCCGGGAGCGCCGATCGTGCCCGATACGGACGAAAAGACCACGAACGCGGCCAGATTCAGATCTTCGGTCGCCGCGTGCAGATGCCAGGCGGCATCGGCCTTCGGTGCGAGGACCGCGTCCATCCGCTGTGCGGTGAGCGAACCGATGGTCCCGTCGTCGAGCACTCCGGCGGCATGGATGATGCCCGTCAGCGGCCGCTCGGCCGGAATACCCGCCACGAGGGCGGCCACCGCGTCGGCATCGCTGACATCGCAGGCCACCACGCGGGCCTGCGCGCCGAGCTGCTCGAGCTCGGCGATCAATGCCGCCGCGCCTTCCGCGTCCGGGCCGCTGCGGCTGACCAGTACCAGCGAGGTCACGCCGTGCTCCACGACCACGTGCCGGGCCACGACCGCGCCCAACCCGCCTGTGCCGCCGGTGATCAGCACCGTGCCGGTGCCGAAGGCTCCGACGGAATCGACGTCAGCGATCGGCGCGGCGGGACGGGCGAGACGGGCGGTGTAGGTGACGTCGTCGCGGACGACCAGCTGGGGTTCGTCCATGGCCGCGATGCGGGCCGCGACCTGCCCGTCGACGCTAATATCCGTGTCCACCAGGATGATCCGGCCCGGATCTTCGGCCTGCGCGGTCCGTATCAGACCCCACACCGCGGCGCCCGCCAGGTCGGTGCAGTCCTCACCGGGCAGCGGCACCGCCCCGTGGGTGGCGACCACCAGGGTGCTCGCCGCGAACCGGCTGTCGGCCGCCCACGCCTGCGCCACGTCGAGTATCCGCACGACTTCGGTGTGGGTCGCGGTCACCACGTCGGTACCGGTGTGCTCGCTCCACCCGGTCCCGGCCTCGATCACCACCACCGGCGGTACCGCGGCGTCCGGAACCAATCGGTCCCACCAGCCCACGCTCGAATCGTCCGTGCGGTATTCGCCCGCCTCGGCCGGGGACCACACCAGTTCGAGGACCGGGTCGGCCACGCCGCGCGCCGCGACGAGTTGCCCGAGCGGCATCGGGCGGCTGGTCACCGTGCCCGACAACACCGGCTGTCCCTTCTGGTCCGTCACCCGCAGCGTCGCCGACGCCCCGTCGACGGTCAGGTGCGCCCGCAATGCCGACGCCTCGGTCGTGTACAGCGACACCGACTCCCACGAGAACGGCAGCACTACCTGGCCCGCCGGGATCTCGACCGCACCGGCCAGCAGTCCCGCCTGGATGACCGCGTCCAGCAAGGCGGGATGAATTCCGAATCCTTCGGCGTGCGCACCGGTTTCGGCGTCGAGGGCGATATCCGCGAAGACCTCGTCGCCACGCCGCCACAGTGCCCGCACGTTCCGGAAGGCCGGTCCCATGTCGTAGTCGGGCGTCAGGAAGGCGCCCGCGAGGTCGACCTCGGTTGCCGCGACAGGCGGCCACACCTCCGATTCGGGTGCGGCCGTGCCGGTCCGGCCGGTCAGCAGCCCGTGGGCGTGCAGCACCCACTGTCCGTCGTGGTCGTGTTCACCACGGGAGTAGATCGATATCGCCCGTTGCGGGGATTCGGGGCCGACCACGATCTGGACGTGCACGCCGCCCGTGGTCGGAAAGACCAGCGGCGCTTGCAATGTCAGTTCCTCGATCACCGGGCACCCGGTCTCGGCCCCGGCGCACAGGGCCAATTCCACGAACGCGGTCCCGGGCAGCACCATGACCTCGCGGATGGCGTGGTCGGCCAGCCAGGGTTGCGACAGCGCGGACAGCTGCCCGGTCAGGACGAAACCACCATCGGCCATCGGCAGTGCCGCGTCCAGCATGGGGTGTTCGATCACGCTCAGTCCCGCGGCTTCGACACCGCCGGTGCCGCGCGAGACCGGCAGCCAGTAGCGGCGGCGCTGGAAAGCATAGGTGGGCAACGACACCGGGGAGACCGGGCGTGCCGCGAAGAGCACCCGCCAGTCGACCTCGACACCGGCGGTGTAGGCGCGCGCCAGGCAGTTCAGGAACTGCTCGGCCTCGCCGCGACCGCGCCGCGCTGCGGCGACCAGCAGCGACTGCGCCGCGATATCCGCCGACAGGTTCTGCTGGGTCATGGCCGTCAGCACGGCATCCGGGCCGATCTCGAGGAATCGTCGCGCGCCGAAGGCCACCAGAGCGTCTATGCCACGGGCGAATTGCACGGTCCCACGGATGTGCGCGACCCAGTAGTCGGGATCGAGCACCTCATCGCCCGCCATCCGGCCCGACAGATTCGACACCAGCGGAGTCCGCGGACGGTGGTAGGTCACCTCCCGTGCGACAGCGGCGAATTCGTCGAGCATCGGATCCATCCGGTGCGAGTGCGAGGCGATCGAGATCCGCAGCCGGGACGTCTCCCGCCCACGGTCGGCGAACCACCGCTCGATCGCCGCCACCGCGTCCTCGTCACCGGAGACCACCAGTGCGTCCGGCGCGTTCACCGCGCCGATGGACACGCGGCCCGCGTGGTCGGCGAGCGCCTCGGCCACTTCGTTCTCGTCGGCCGCGACGGCCAGCATCGCGCCGCCGTCGGGCAACTGCCCCATGAGGCGACCGCGCGCCTCGACCAGTCGGCAGGCGTCCGGCAGCGACCACACCCCGGCGAGGTACGCGGCGGCGAGTTCACCGGTCGAATGTCCCACCAGGACATCGGGTGTCACGCCGAACGAGTCGAGGAGGCGGCTGAGGGCGACTTCGTAGGCGAACAGTGCGGGGGTGCTGAACTCGATCCGGTGCAGCACGCTGGTATCGGCATCGGCGGAGTCGTCCTCGCCCCACCGGCCGGTGAACATCAGGCGCTTCAGCGAGCCGCCCATGAGCGGGTCGAAGTGTTCGCAGACTTCGTCCAACGCGGCGGCGAACACGCCGAAAGCCTCGTACAGTTCGCGTCCCATGCCGACCCGCTGCGCGCCGCCCCCGGTGCACAGGAACGCCGCCTTACGCGAAACAGCCCGTCCCGCAGCCACATCGGTGGACTCCGTGGGTTCGGTCAGGACCTCGAGTCCGGCGAGCAGCGCTTCGCGGTCCTCGCCCACCACCGCGCCCCGCCACTCCAACTGGGCGCGCGTGGTCAGCAGTGAATAGCCGATGTCGTCGATCGCCAGGTCGGGGTTGTCGAGTACCCAGTGCCGCAGTCGGGCGGCCTGTGCGCGCAGGCCCTCTTCGGTTTTCGCCGAGACCAGCCACGGGGTGAGGGCGGAGGGCACCCGCGCACTGCCCTCGGCGGCCTCGGCCGGTTCGGCCGGTGCCGCCACGGCGGGAGCCTCTTCCAGGATCACGTGCGCATTGGTGCCGCTGGCACCGAAGGAGGACACCCCGGCGCGCCGGACCCGCTCTCCGGCGGGCCACGGTTCCGCCGCCGTGAGCAGTCGCACGGTGCCCGCCGACCAGTCCACCTCCGGGGTCGGCGCGTCGACATGCAGTGTCGGGGGAAGCATTTCGTGCCGGAGCGCCTGCACCATCTTGATCACGCCGCCGACGCCGGCCGCGGCGGAGGTGTGCCCGACATTCGATTTGAGCGAACCGATGCGCAACGGATCTCCGGTGCGGCCGCGGCCGTAGGCGGCGATCAGGGCCTGCGCCTCGATCGGGTCGCCGAGAGTGGTGCCGGTGCCGTGCGCCTCGACCGCATCGATATCGGCCGGTGCCAGACCGGCATTGGCGAGCGCCTGCGCGATCACCTTCTCCTGTGAGGGACCGTTCGGCGCGGTCAGCCGGTTGCTCGCGCCGTCCTGGTTGATCGCGCTGCCCCGGATGACCGCGAGGACGCGGTGGCCGTGGCGGCGGGCATCCGACAGCCGCTCCACCGCGAGCATGCCGAGGCCCTCGGAGAATCCGGTCCCGTTGGCCGCCGCCGCGAAGGCCCGGCACCGGGCGTCGGGGGACAGCCCGCGCTGGCGGCTGAAGGCGATCAGCAGGGTGGGGTCGGACATGACGGTGACCCCGCCCACCAGGGCGAGCGAGGTCTCGCCCTGGCGCAGGGCCTGGCAGGCGAGGTGCAGGGCCACCAGGGACGAGGAGCACGCGGTGTCCACCGACAGCGCCGGGCCCTTGAACCCGAAGGTGAAGGCGACGCGTCCGGCGAGGATGCTGGCCGAAACACCCGGGTAGGCCTGGCCTTCCGATTCGGCGGTCAGCCCCGGTGAACCGATGCGGGGGCCGTAGTCCTGGTGGATGACTCCGGCGTACACGCCGGTGTCGCCGCCGCGCAGCGACACCGGGTCGATGCCCGCGTCCTCCAGCGCCTCCCAGGTGGCTTCCAGGTACAACCGCTGTTGCGGATCCATCGACTCGGCGACGCTGGGCGGGATCGAGAAGAATCCGGCGTCGAAATCGCCCGCGTCGTAGAGGAATCCGCCCTCCCGGGTGGAGATGGTGCCCGGCGTGTCGGGGTCGCTGTCGTAGAGCCCCTCGAGGTCCCAGCCGCGGTCGGCCGGGAACGGCCCGACCGCGTCGGTGCCGGAGGAGACCAGCTCCCACAGCCGGGCGGGCGTATCCGCACCGCCCGGGTACCGGCAGCTCATGCCGACGATCGCGAGCGGCTCTCCGGCACGGTCTTCCAGCTGCTGGATGCGCTTGTTGGCGGTGCGGAGGTCACCGGTGACCTTCCGCAGGTACCGGCTGAGACGTTCCTCGTTGCTGGTGCTCGGATTGCTCATGCGGGACCAAACTCCTCGTCGATCAGGTTCAGAAGTTCATCGTCGGAATGGGATTCGAGGTCGTCGTAGCCACTGCCCGACCACGTGTCCCCCAGATGGGTGCGAAGCCGCTCGGCGATGCCCCGCAGGGCCGCGACGCTCTCGTCGGCGTTGTCGCCGGCGGCGATGATCCGCTCGACCATGGCCTCCAGCCGGGCGATATCGTCCGGCGCCGCGGCGGGCTGTGCGGGCGCGGCCACGACGGCCCGCTCCAGCAGGTAGCCCGCGATGTCGCTCGCGGTGGGGTAGTCGAATACCAGGGTCGAGGGCAGCGACTGACCCGTCACCTTGGACAGGCGGTTCCGGAACTCCACACCGCCGAGGGAATCGAAACCGAGCTCGTCGAAACCTTGATCGGGCCCGATGTCGTCCGGCGAGGCGTAACCCAGCACCGTGGCCACCTGCTCGCGCACCAGGTCCAGGACGACCCGGTAGCGCTTCGACTCGGCCACACCGTGCAGCAGTTCCCCGAGCGACGGTTCGGCCGTCGGGGTGACGGCCGTCCGGCCGGGTGTGCGGACGAACCCGCGCAGCACCACCGGAACCGGACCGCTGTGCGCGGCCAGGCGCAGTTTGACGGGATCCAGGTGCACCGGCGCGGCGACCGGTTCCGCCGTGGTCAGCGATTCGTCGAACAATCGCAGACCGTCGGTGCGGCCCAACGGGATCAGGCCCATTCGGTCCAGTCGGCCCAGGGCATGGCGATCCAATGCGCCGGTCATGCCGATTTCGGGCTGCCACGGACCCCACGCCAGCGCGAGCGCGGGCAGCCCTTCGGCGCGGCGGCGCAGGGCGAGGGCGTCCAGGAAGCCGTTGGCGGCGGCGTAGTTCGCCTGGCCCGGCGATCCGATCAGTCCGGCGATCGAGGAGAACATCACGAACGCGGAGAGATTCAGGTCGCGGGTGAGCTCGTGCAGCTGCCGGGCGGCATCGGCCTTGGGCGCGAACACCCGGTCGATCTGCTGATCGGTGAGCGTGTGGAACGTGCCGTCGTCGAGGACGCCCGCCGCGTGCACGACGCCGGTGAGCGGGTACTCGGCGGGGATGTCCGCCAGCAGGTCCCGCAGTGCGTCGCGGTCGGCGACATCGCAGGCGGCGATGTGCACCTCAGCACCGAGGCTCGACAGCTCCCCCGCGAGTTCCGGTGCGCCGTCGGCGAGCTCGCCGCGACGGGAAACCAGCAGCAGCCGTCGGACCCCGTGTGCTGTGACCAGGTGCCTGGCGAGCAGTGCGCCCAACCCGCCGGTGCCACCGGTAATCAGAACCGTCCCGGTCCCGAACGAAACCCGCTCGGCGACAGTGGATGTCACCGACTCGAGTCGCGGCACCAGGACACGGTCGGCCCGCACCGCCAGCTCCGGCTCTCCGGTCACGAGCGCGGCTCGGATCGACTCGGCCGAAATAGGTTGTGCGCCAGCGGAGTCGTCGGCGTCGATCAGCACGATCCGCTCCGGGTATTCGGTCTGCGCACTGCGGATCAGACTCCACACCGCCGCCGACGCGGTGTCCGGAGCGCCCTCCGGCACGGCGGCCGCGCGATCGGTCACCACGACCAGTCGCGATCGCGCCAGGCGATCCTCGGCCAGCCAGCCGTTCACCGTGTGCAGGGCGGCCTTCACCCGGTCACTCGCCGACTGTGTCGGATCACGGTGCGATCCGTCCGATTCGGACCACACGACGATCTCGGGAACCGTTGCGGCCGCGGCGAGGGCGGCCAGATCCGGATACCTCTCGCCGATTCCGGGTACCGGTGCGTCTCCGAGCACGGCCATGCCGCCGGTGGGGATGAACCCGGCCGACGGCTCGATCGCCGTCCAGCGCAACCCGTACCGGGCCGCCTGTCCACCCGACAGCGTGGCACCGAATTGCTCGACGTCGTAGGAGCGCATGACCACTTCGTCGACGGAGACGACCGGATTGCCGTCCTGGTCGACGGCCACGACGCTGATCGTCTCGGCACCGCGCTGTACGGCCATCACCCGCAGGGACGTGACCTTGGCCGTGGTGTGGAATCGCGAAGCGCCCCAGCGGAACAGCAGTTTGCCCTCGGCGGGGTCGCTCTTCTCCTCGTTCCAGATCAGGCACACCAGTCCGGCGTGCAGCGCCATGTCGAACAGCGCCGGGTGCAGGCGGAATCCGTCGGACGGGGTCTCCGAGTTCAGAGTGACCTCGGAGAAGATGGTGTCGCCCCGCCGCCACGCGCCGTGCAGGCCGATGAACGAGGCGCCGTATTCCAGTCCGGCGACCCGGGCGACCTGGGCCGGGATCCATTCGGGGTCCACCGATTCCGCGTCGGCGGGCGGCCACGGCTCGCTGCGCAGCAGGTCCATGAGTCCGTTGTCGGGTCCTCGACCGCTGAGTACGCCGCTGGCGTTGCGCGTCCATTCGCCGTCGGCGAGGCGATAGTGGAAGGTGAAGGATCGGCGTCCCGCCGAATCCGGTTCGCGCACCACCACTTGCAGTTCGACCTCGCCGTCCGCCGGCGGGAGGATCGGTGTTTCGAGGGTGAGCTCGTGCACGGTGTCGCAGCCGAGGCGCTCACCGGCGACCAGCAGCATCTCCATGAGCGCGGCGCTCGGGACGAGCACCACGCCGTAGGTGGTGTGGTCCGCGATCCAGGGATGGGTGCGCAGCGAGAACCGGCCGGTCAACAACCACTCATCGCGGTCGGCGACCCGCACCATGCCGGTGAGCAGCGCATGGTCGGAGGCATTCCGCGGCGCGGACACACTCGGGTCGAGCCAGTACCGCCGATGCTCGAAGGCATAGGTGGGCAGGGTGATTCGCGATGCCTGCCGACTGCCGAACAGCTGAGCCCAGTCGACGGTCAGACCGGCGGCGTGTGCCCGGCCGAGCATGGTCAGGAACTGCTCGACCTCGTCGTGGTCGCGGCGGGCCGCCGCGCCGACCACCGATCGAGCCTCGATCTCCTCGGGCAGGGTCTGCCGTGTCATGGCCGCCAGCACCGCGTCGGGACCGATTTCGAGGAACCGGCGCACACCCGACGCGACCAGCGTCTCGACACCGGGCGCGAAAAGCACCGCGGCACGGACCTGCGACACCCAGTACCCGGGCTCGAGGATCTCCGCACCGGCCGTCTCGCCGGAGATATTGGACACCAGGGGAATTCGCGGGGCCGTGTACGTCACCCCGGCCGCGACCGTTTCGAACTCGGCCAGCATCGGCTCCATTCGATGGGAGTGGAACGCGTGCGAGACGCGCAGCCGGTTCGTCCTGCGGCCCAGCCCGGTGGACTGCCGCTCGAACTCTTCGACGGCATCCTTGTCCCCCGAGATCACCACGGCGGCAGGCGCATTCACCGCCGCGATCGAGACCCGGCCGCCGAATCCGGTGATCGCCGTGCGGACTTCGGTCTCGGATGCGGCGACCGCCAGCATGGCTCCGCCTTCGGGCAGTGCCTCCATCAGCCGTCCGCGCGCGGCGACCAGTGCGCAGGCGTCATCCAATGACCACACACCGGCCACGTGCGCCGCCGCCAGTTCGCCGATCGAGTGGCCCATCACCACATCCGGGACGATTCCGAACGACTCCAGCAGTCGATACAGCGCCACCTCGAAGGCGAACAGCGCGGGCTGGGTCAGCCGGGTTCGATCCAGAATCCCGGTTTCCGCACCGACTCCCCGGTCGTCGACCAGGTGTCCGGTGAACATCGCCTCCTTCAGCGAACATTCGAGCAGCGGATCGAATCGCGCGCACACCTCGTCGAGGGCCGCCGCGAATACCGGGAAGGCCGCGGCCAGGCCCGCGCCCATACCGACTCGCTGCGCGCCCTGACCGGTGAACAGGAAGGCGGTCTTGCCGGAGCCGACAGTGCCGGAAACCACTCCGGCCGTGTCGGATCCGGCGGCGAGTTGGGCGAGCCGCGCGAGCAGTTCGTCACGGTCGCCGCCCAGGATCACCGCCCGCGACTCGTGCTGGGCCCGTGTCGTGGCGAGCGCCTGCGCCACGGCCGCCGGATCGGTGTCGGGGTGGTCGATCAGCCAGGTCCGTAGTCGCGCCGCCTGCGCACGCAGAGCGGTCCGGCCCTTGGCGGAAACCAGCAACGGCACCACCGGGTTCGGCTGTTCGCCGCTCGTCGGCGCGATCTCCGCCGGTCGGCCGGGCGCTTCCTCGAGGATCGCGTGCGCGTTGGTGCCGCTCACACCGAATGACGACACGCCCGCGCGGCGCACCCGCCCACCGGTCGGCCACGGCTGGGCCTCGGTGAGCAATCGGACCTCGCCCGCGGACCAGTCCACGTGCGGGCTCGGTTCGTCGGCATGCAGTGTCCTGGGCAGGGTTTCGTGGCGCAGCGCCTGCACCATCTTGATGACGCCGCCCACGCCCGCCGCGGCCACCGTGTGGCCGATATTCGACTTGATCGATCCGATGCGCAGCGGTTGCGCCCGGTCCTGCCCGTACGCCGCGATGAGCGCCTGGGCCTCGATCGGGTCGCCCAGCGTGGTTCCGGTGCCGTGCGCTTCCACCGCGTCGATATCCGCGGGGTTCAGCCCGGCATTCGCCAGCGCGGCCGCGATCACCCGTTCCTGGGACGGACCATTGGGTGCGGTCAGACCATTGCTGGCGCCGTCCTGGTTCACGGCCGTTCCACGCACCAGCGCGAGCACATCGTGGCCCAGGCGTTTCGCGTCGGAGAGGCGTTCGAGCACCAGCACGCCGACACCCTCGGCGAAGGCGACGCCGTCGGCCGAGGCGGAGAACGCCTTGCACCGGCCGTCCGGTGAAAGTCCGCGCTGCCGGGCGAAATCCACGTAGAGGTAGGGGCTGGCCGCGACGGTCACGCCGCTCGCCAGCGCCAGCGAGCTCTCGCCCTGGCGCAGCGCCTGGCAGGCCAGATGCAGCGAGACCAGCGACGACGAGCACGCGGTGTCCACGGTGACCGCCGGACCCTCCAGACCCAGCACATAGGCCACGCGCCCGGACATCACGCTGCTCGTGGTGCCGGTGAGCCGGTAACCCTCCAGATCGCCGACCACCCGATCGACGTAGCCCGAGTAGCCCGCGCCGACGTAGACGCCGGTGTCGGTGCCCCGCAAGGTATTCGGGTCGATGCTCGCGTCCTCGAGGGCCTCCCAGGACACCTCGAGCAGCAGCCGCTGCTGCGGATCCATCGCGACGGCCTCGCGCGGGCTGATGCCGAAGAAGCCGGGATCGAAATCGCCCGCGTCGTAGAGGAATCCGCCGCGGCGGGTGTACACGGTCCCGGGCTTGTCCGGGTCCGCGTCGAACAGCCGCTCCAGGTCCCAGCCGCGGTCGGAGGGGAAGTCGCCGGTCGCGTCGGTGCCGGAAGCCACGAGATCCCACAGCTGCTCCGGAGTCCGGACGCCGCCGGGGAATCGGCAGGCCATGCCGACGATCGCGATCGGCTCGTCCGCCCGGACGCGGCGGGCGAGCTTCTTGGCGGGCTCGCCGACCGTCGGCTCGATGCTCGACAGCACCAGCTTCGCCACCGCCGCCGGGGTCGGGTGGTCGAACACCAGCGTCGACGGCAGCCGCAGGCCGGTGGCCTTGCCGAGCCGGTTGCGGAATTCCACGCCGCCGAGCGAATCGAAGCCGATCTCGTCGAAACGCTGGTCGGCTCGGATATCGGCGGCCGAGTCGTGGCCGAGCACGGCGGCCGCCTGGGTGAGCACGACCTCGAGCACCAGCTCGCCGCGCCGCGCCTGCGGCACACCGGCCAGCTGCGCGGCCAGCGAGCCCGCCGCCGCTGCCGGCTGTTGCGCGGGACGCGTCGGACGACGCACGAACCCGCGCAGGACGGCCGGTACGGCGTCGACGTCGGATTCGCGGCGCAGGGCGCCGGCATCGAAGCGGAGGGGAGCCAGATGCGCGTCCGGACGGGCGAGGGATTCGTCGAAAAGACTGATACCTTCGGCGTTTTCGAGCGCACTCAGGCCCCAGCGGTCCCATCGCGCGAGCGCGGCACGGTCCATACCGGCGGTCATGCCGCCGCTCTGGTTCCACGGGCCCCACGCCAGCGATGTGGCGGCCAGACCGGCGGCCCGCCGCCGCTGCGCCAGGGCGTCCAGGAAGCCGTTCGCCGCGGCGTAATTGCCTTGGCCCGCCGAGCCGAGCACGGTCGCGATCGACGAGAACACCACGAACGCAGTGAGATTCATGCCCCGGGTCAGCTCGTGCAGATGCCAGGCGCCGTCGACCTTGGGAGCGAGCACCCGGTCCAGCTGATCGGCGCTCAGCGATTCGACAGTGCCGTCGTCCAGGATTCCCGCGGTGTGCACGACGGCGGTCAGCGGGGCGTCGGAGCCGATGGACGCCAACAAGTCCGCCACCGCGTCACGATGCGCGATATCGCAGGCGACAACCCGAACCTCGGCCCCGAGCCGCGCCAATTCGGTAACCAGCTCCGCGGCACCGGGGGCTTCGGATCCGCGCCGCGAGGTCAGAACCAGCTGGCGCACACCGTGTTCGGCGACGAGATGGCGGGCGAACACCGCGCCCAGCCCACCGGTGCCGCCGGTGATCAGCACCGTGCCGGACCCGAACGACGGCCGCGCATCCTGTTCCGGAGCGACGGACGCGCGCACCATCCGCGGAACGAGCATCTCCCCGCCCCGGATGGCGATCTGCGGCTCGCCCGAAATCAAGGCGGCGGCAACGCCTTCCGTATCGACGGGCCGAGCCGGATCCTCGTCGAGGAGAACGAACCGCTGCGGATGCTCCGATTGCGCACTGCGCAGCAAGCCCCACACCGCCGCGGCGGCCGGATCGGGAGCTTCACCGGACACACCCACGGCACCGGTCGTCACCACGACCAGCCGTGCATCGGCCTGACGATGTTCGGCGAGCAGGGAGCGCACCGCCGCCAGCGCACCGTGCACCCGCGCCCGCACCGCATCCGGAACCCCGGCGTCCACTCCCGCCGTGGCGGGTGCGGTCGGCCGCCAGACCAGCGCATCCGGAACAGTCTCGGCCGCAGCGACATCGGTGATCGACGCATATTCCGTCGCGATGCCCGCCAGCGTCGTATCCCCGAGTACCGCCAGGGTAAGCCCGGATCGGTCGACGGCCGCAACCGATTCCGCGACGGGCTCCCACTGCACCCGGTAGAGGCCCGCCTCGTCACCGACGAGGCTGCTGCGGAACTCCTTCACGTCGTAGGAGCGCATCACCACCGCGTCGACCGACACGATCGGACTGCCGTCCGGATCGATGGCCGCGACGGAAATGGTTTCCGGCCCGGTCGCCGTCGCGATGACCCGCAACGAGGTCACCTCGCTCGGCCAGTGGCCGTTCGGCCGGTGGAAGCGGGCACCGCCCCACCGGAACAGCAGTCGGCCGGCGTCGGGGTCGGAATCCCCGTCACGCCAGAGCAATCCGGAGAATCCGGCATGCATCACCATGTCGAGCAGGGCGGGATGCAGGTCGTGCCGTCCCGGCTCGGCGGCCTCGGTGTTCAGCGCGATCTCGGAGTACACGGCGTCGTCGCGTCGCCACGCGGCGCGCACGCCGAGGAAGGCCGGGCCGTATTCGAGTCCCGCGAATGTCGAGATCAGCTCGGGAAGCCCTGCGCTGTCGATGATCTCGGCCTCGACCGGCGGCCATTCCTCCTCGCGCAGCCGCGCCGACAGCGCCGAATCGCCTTCGGCTCCCAGCACACCGGTGGCGTTGTGAATCCATTCCTGCTCGGCGGAGGTGCGGAAGTAGAACTCGAACGGCCGACGCCCGGACTCGTCCGCCGCCTGCACCAGCACCTGTAGTTCGATCTCGTCGTCGGCGGTCGGCAGGATCGGCGCTTGCAGGGTGAGCTCTTCGACCGCGCCGCAACCGATTCGGCGGCCCGCGACCAGGAGGAATTCGATGAAGGTCGCGCTCGGCACCACCACGACGCCGTAGGTCATGTGGTCGGCGATCCACGGATGGGTCCGCAAGGAGAACCGGCCGGTCAGCAGCCATTCGTCGGAGCCCGCCAGACCGACCACGCCCGTGAGGATCGGATGATCGGTCGGCGACTGCGCGGGCGACGCGTCGCCCGCGCCCGACAGCCAGAAGCGGCGATGCTGGAAGGCATAGGTGGGCAAGGGGATTCGGCGTGCCGAACGGCCCGTGAACCATGGACGCCAGTCCACCCGCGCGCCTGCGACATGCCCCTGTGCCAGGGCCGTCGCGAACCGGTCCACCTCATCGGCCGACCGCCGCACGGTCGCCACCACCGACGACACGGATTCGATCTCCGGCTGCTCCGCCAGACAGTCGCGCGTCATGGCGGCGAGCACGGCGTCGGGGCCCACCTCGACGAATCGCCGCGCACCCGCCGCGACCAGAGCGTCCACACCCGGCGCGAACCGCACACAACCGCGCAGCTGCCGCACCCAGTACTCCGGGTCGGTCACCGCGTTCCCGGCGAGCTCCCCGGTCACGTTCGACGTGATCGGCACACGCGGCGACCGGTATTCGACCCGCGCGGCCACCGCGCGGAACTCGGCCAGCATCGGATCCATGCGCGCCGAATGGAAGGCGTGGCTGACGCGCAGCCTGTTCGTCTTGATGCCCGCGGCGGAGGCGAGTCGCTCGATTTCCTCGATGGCCTCGACGTCGCCGGACAGGACCGTCGCGGACGGGCCGTTCACTGCCGCGATCGACACCCGATCGGCGAAATCGGCGGCGATGTCGGCGGCCCGGCTTTCACCGGCCGCCACCGCGAGCATCGCGCCGCCGACGGGCAGCGCGCCCATCAACCGCCCGCGGGCCGCGACCAGCGCGCAGGCGTCCTCGAGTGACCACACGCCCGCGACATAGGCGGCGGCGAGCTCGCCGATCGAATGCCCGATCAGCAGATCCGGTGTGACACCGAAGGATTCGATCAGGCGGAACAGCGCCACCTCGAAGGCGAACAACGCCGGTTGCGTGAACTCCGTCCGATCCAGCACGCCCTCGGGGTCGGCGAACATCAGGTCCTTCAGCGAGCGACCCAACAGCATGTCGAAACGCGCACAGACCTCGTCCAACGCGGTCGCGAACACCGGGAACGCCTCGTACAGGCCCGCACCCATGCCGACCCGCTGCGCACCCTGGCCGGTGAACATGAACGCTGTCCGGCCGGAACGGGCGCTGCCCTCGATCGTTTCGTGCGAGCCCGCAGCCAGATCGGCCAGTGCGGCCAGCAGTTCGTCCCGGTCGCGCCCCAGGACCACGCCGCGCCGCTCCAACTGTGCCCGTGACGTCGCCGAGGAGTACGCCACATCCCAGATATCGGCGTCGGGATCGTCGATCAGCCGCTGCCGCAGTCGATCCGCCTGGGCGCGCAGGGCTTCCTCGGACTTGCCCGACAGCAGCAGGGGAACCGGTCCGGCCGCACCGGGTTTCGTGGCCGGTTCCGGCTCGCCCTCGGACGCGGCGGCCTCCGGCTGGGCGGGCGCTTCCTCGAGAATGAGGTGGGCATTGGTGCCGCTGGCTCCGAACGACGAGACTCCGGCCCGCCGGGTCCGCTCCCCCACCGGCCACGGCTCACTGTCCTGCAGCAGCCGCACCGTGCCGGCCGACCAGTCCACGTGCGGGGTGGGCTCGTCCACGTGCAAGGTCTTCGGCAGCATGCCGTACCGCAGGGCCTGCACCATTTTGATCACGCCGCCGACGCCCGCCGCGGCCGAGGTGTGACCGACATTCGACTTCAGCGATCCCACTCGCAGCGGCGCGCCCTCCCGCTGCTTGCCGTATGCGCCGATCAGGGCCGACGCCTCGATCGGATCCCCGAGCATCGTGCCCGTGCCGTGCGCCTCCACGGCGTCGATGTCCGAGGGGTTCAGACCGGCATTGGCCAACGCGGCCGCGATGACCCGCTCCTGAGACGGACCGTTGGGGGCGGTCAGGCCGTTGCTGGCGCCGTCCTGATTGACGGCGCTGCCGCGGATCACCGCCAGCACGGTGTGCCCGAGCCGCTGTGCGTCCGACAACCGTTCCAGCACGAGCACTCCGAGACCCTCGGAGAAGCCGGTCCCGTCGGCGGCCGCCGCGAAGGCCTTGCAGCGCGCGTCGGGCGAGAGCGCCCGCTGCCGCGCGAACGCGATGAGCAGGGACGGATCCGACATGATGGTCACGCCGCCCGCGAGCGCCAGCGACGTATCGCCTTGGCGCAGCGCCTGGCACGCCAGGTGCAGGGCGACCAGCGACGACGAGCACGCGGTGTCGACCGAGATGGCCGGGCCCTTGAAACCGAACGAGTACGCGATCCGGCCGGACAGCACCGCGTTCGAAACACCCAGGTAGGCATGGCCTTCGGTCTCGGCGGTGATGTTCGGCCCGCCGATGCGGGGACCGTAGTTCTGGTGGATCACCCCGGCGAAGACGCCGGTGTCGCCGCCGCGCAGCGAGATCGGGTCGATGCCCGCGTCCTCCAGGGCCTCCCAGGACGCCTCCAGCATCAGGCGCTGCTGGGGATCCATGGCCGCGGCCTCGCGCGGCCCTATCCCGAAGAAGGCCGCGTCGAAATCGGCTACGGCGTCGAGGAATCCACCGTCGCGGGTGTAGATGCTTCCCGGCGCGTCGGGATCCGGGCTGAACAGCCGGTCGAGGTCCCAGCCGCGATCGGCCGGGTAGCCGCCGATGGCGTCCATGCCGTCCGCGGTCACCCGCCACAGATCCTCGGGGGAGCGCACCCCGCCGGGGTAGCGGCACGCCATTCCGACGATCGCGATCGGTTCGCGCGCCCGGTCGGTGAGCGCGCGCAGTTGTTGCTTGGTCTCGTAGAGCTCGGTCGCAGCCTTCTTCAGATACCGGCGTAGCTCGTCGTTGTCGGCCATCGGTGGTGGAACTCCAGATTCAGCTGAGTTGGTCGATGAAGTCGAAAAGCTCGCGATCGTCCGCGGTTTCGAGGTCGGAGCCGGCGCTCGTTTCGCCGGTGTCGCCACCCTCGAGGTCATGCAGCAGTGCGGACAATCGGCTCGCTATCTCCGACCGGTCGGCGGCCGACAGCTCGGCCGCGGCGAGGCCGCGGGCCAGCGAATCGACCTCGGCGGCGAGGCGTTCGGCCGGGTCGTCGACCGGGACGAGCTCCTGGCGCAGGTATCCGGCCAAGGCTTCGGGGGTCGGATGGTCGAACATGGCGGTGGCCGGCAATTGCACGCCGACAGCCGTTTTCAGGCGGTTGCGGAATTCCATGACGCCGAGGGAGTCGAATCCGATATCGCTGAACGGCTTGTCGGGTGGGGTCGAGTCCGCACCGGTGTGGCCCAGCACGGCCGCGGCCTGAGTGCGGATGACGTCGAGGAGCAGGTGCTGTTGTTCGGCGGCCGAAAGGCCCGGCAGTCGCTCCGTCAGCGGCACTGTGCCCGTGGCGGACCCGCTCGCCGCGGTCGTCGTGGCGACCGCCGGGCGGCCCGCGGGCCGCGCCAGGTCACGCATGACCGAGCGGACGTCGGCGGGCGCACCGTCACCAATGGTGTTCCGGTCCAGGCGAATCGCCACGAATTCCGACCGGCCACCCGCGAGTGCGGCGTCGAACAGCGCCATGCCGTGTACCTCGTCCACCGGCGACAGTCCTTCGCGCCGCAGGCGGGCGAGGTCGGCCGCGGTGAGCTCGCTGGTCATGCCGCCGCTCTGGTCCCACGGTCCCCAGACCACCGAGGTGGCGGGCAGGCCGCTGACCTGCCGGTGGTGTGCCAGCGCGTCGAGGAAGACATTGGCGGCCGCGTAGTTCGCCTGGCCCGGATTGCCGATGACGCCCGCGATCGAGGAGTACAGCACGAAGGCCGACAGGTCCAGGTCCGCGGTCGCCTCGTGCAGGTTCCAGGCCGCGTCCACCTTGGGGCGCAGCACCTCCGCGATCCGGTCGGGGGTCATGGTGGTGAACAGGCCGTCGGCGAGCACACCGGCCGCGTGGACGACCGCGGTCAAGGGATGCTCCGGCGGGATGGCCGCCAGCATCGCGTCCAGTGCGGCCCGGTCGGCGGCGTCACAGGCGACCACGTCCACGTGCGCGCCGAGTGCGGTGAGCTCGGCGGCGAGTTCGGCCGCGCCCGGAGCGTCCGGGCCACGCCTGCCCGCCAGTACCAGTCTGCGCACGCCGTACTCGGTGACGAGGTGACGCGCGGTGACCGCGCCCAATCCGCCGGTGCCGCCGGTGATGAGAACGGTGCCCTCGGGCCGCAACGGTGTCGGGACGGTGAGCACGTTCTTGCCGATGTGCCGGGCCTGGCTCAGGTACCGGTAGGCGTCCGGGGCCCGCCGCATATCCCAGGCGAGGGTCGGGTCGGGTGTCAGGGTTCCGGCCTCGAAGAGCTCGACCAGAGTGGAAAGGATCTCGTGCAGCCGATCCGGACCCGCCTCCATCAGCATGAAGCTGTGGTAGTCCACGCCCGGATAGGCGGCGGCCACCTCGGCCGGGTCACGCCGGTCGATCATGCCCATCTCGACGAACCGGCCGCCGCGCGACAGCAAGCGGAGCGAGGCGTCCACGAATTCGCCTGCCAGCGAATCCAGGACGATGTCCACGCCGCGACCATCGGTCTCGTCCAGGAACTTCTGCTCGAAATCCAAGGTGCGCGAATTGCCGATGACGGCGTCGTCGAACCCCCTCTCGCGCAGTGCATTCCACTTCGGCTCACTCGCGGTGACCAGCATCCGCAAGCCCAGATGCCGTGCGAGCTGCACCGCCGCGAGGCCGACGCCACCGGTCGCGGCATGCAGCAGCAGCATCTCGCCGGGTTGCGCGGCGGCCAGGTCGACCAGGCCGTAGTAGGCGGTCGCGTAGACGATCGGAACAGCCGCGGCCTGGGTGAACGACCAGCCGCCCGGCATCCGCGCGAGCAGCCGACGGTCGACCACCGCCATCGATCCGACACCCGGGATGAGTCCGAAAACCCGATCGCCAGGGGCGAATTCGGTCACATCCGACGCGACCTCCACCACCACACCGGCCCCCTCCCCACCGGGCCGACCGGCCTTGTCGGGATAGGTGCCGAGCGCCATCAGCACATCTCGGAAATTGAGCCCGACCGCCCGCACACTCACCCGAACCTGGCCCGGCGCAAGCGGTTCCAACGCGCTCGGACGCTCACCGAAGGCGAAGTTGTCCGCACCCAAAGTGCCCTTGCCGCGCAGCACCAGCTCCCACGCCTGGTCAGTGCGTGATGGGCCGCCGAGCGTGCTCGAATCGCCGCGATGCAGTCGCGGCACGTACGCGTTCCCGAGCCGGACGGCCTGCTGCGGTTCCTCTCCCGCCGCCAGCGCCAGGCGCACCGCCGACCGATAGTCCGTCCGTTCGTCGAGATCCACGAGCAGGATCCGCCCGGGGTTCTCGCTCTGCACGGTCCGCAGCAGACCCCACACAGCCGCTGTGGACAGGTCCACCGGCTCGCCGGGCTGTACCGCGACCGCCTGCCCGGTCACCACGACAACGCGGCGGTCCTGCGCCAGTAGCCGCTGCACCCGCGAGGCGAGTGCGGTGACCGAATCCCTTACCACCGAAGGCAGGTCGTGGCCAACGACAGAAGAACCAGTGCGCGACAATTCATTCCGCGGCTGCTCGTGATCGGTATGCCACGACGCCTGCGATCGCTGCGCCTCGACCCGTACAACGGTCAGGTCTTGTCCCGCGATGGTCACTTCCTCACCGTCATCGCAAGGGCTCCAGGCCGCCTCGACGCAACCGTCGGCGGCCATCGCCGTGGAATGCGACCGATCCGGTGACGACTCAGCCGCGCCGTGCCCCGTGAGCGCCACCCAATTCATCTCGTAGCCGGTGCCTTCGGTGTGACGCTGCGCCGCGCCGAGGGCCCCGGCCGACATGCTGCGCAGCGTCAGGGCCGCCACCTGTGCCACCGCCGTGCCCGCCGGGTCGGCCACGGTTATCGATATCGGCCCGTTGCCCGCGCTGTTTCCGGTCTTGGCGACACGGACTCGCAGGGCAGTCGCGCCGGTGGCATACAACGCGATGTTCTCCCATGAGAACGGCACGGCGATCTGACCGGGCTCGGTGTCGGGAGCCAGCCCGCCGACCAGAATCGCGTGCAGCGCGGCATCCAGCAGGGCCGGGTGCACGCCAAAACCCGAAGCATCCGACCGCGCGAATTCCGGCAGTTCGACCTCGGCGAGCACTGCGTCGCCATCCCGCCACAGAGCCGTCAGTCCACGGAACGCCGGACCGTACTCGTAGCCTCGCTCGGCCAGATCCGCGTAGACATGATCGATCGCGATCGCCGTCGCGCCCGCGGGCGGCCAGCTCATGAGGTCGGAGGCGGCCACGGACGCGCCCGCCCCGGCGTCCACGGTCGCAGCGGCATGGCGAATCCACTGTGCTGCAGCGCCGTTGGAAGGCGCAGAGATGTCGCCGCTGGACCGCGAGTACACCGTCACCGTCCGGGCGCCGGTGTCATCCGGTCCGCTGGCGACGACCCGCAGATCGACCGACCCAGATTCCGGCAGCGGCATCGGTTCCTCGATCACCAGTTCCGCCAGTCGCGGGCAGTCGACCACCGCGCCCACATGCAGCGCCAGCTCGACGAGTGCCGCGCCGGGCAGCAGTACCAACCCGGCGACGGCATGATCGGCCAGCCACGGGTGACCGGCGCGTGAGAGTCGCCCGGTGAAGACCACGTCTTGGGAGTCCGGCAATCGCACCATGGCGCTCAGCAGCGGATGTCCAGCCCGATCCAGGCCGGACTGCGACAGATCCGGCGCGTCGGCGGCCCGCACCCAGTAGCGGCGGTGCTCGAATGCATAGGTGGGCAATAGGATCCGATGCGTGGGGCGGCCCGCGTAGAGCGGCGTCCAGTCCACATTCGCGCCGACGACGGCGGCCCGGGCGAGCGCGGAGACGAATTGCGCCGCCTCATCGCCGGTGCGCCGAGCCGTCGCGACCACCGTCGTTTTGGCTTCGACGGCCGGGAGTTCGGCCAGGCATTGCCGAGTCATGGCGGCCAGCACCGCATCCGGGCCGATCTCCACGAAACGGCGCGCACCCGCCTCGACCAGGGCATCGATTCCGGGTGCGAACCGCACACAGCCCCGTACCTGCCGGACCCAGTACTCGGGGTCGGTCATCTCGTCCGTGACCAGCACGGCCGAAAGGTTCGACACGATCGGCAGGAGGGGTTCCCGGTACGTCAATCCGGCAGCGACCGAGCGGAACTCGTCGAGCATCGGCTCCATCAGGACCGAGTGGAAGGCGTGGCTGACCCGCAGGCGGGAGGTCTTCACTCCCGCGCCGGCAAGCCGGGTAGCGATTTCGTCGATCGCCGAGGCGGTTCCCGACAGCACCACCGATGACGGGCCGTTGACCGCCGCCAGCGAAACCTGTCCGCTGTACTCGGCGAGCACGTCCGTCACCTCGGCTTCGGGCACCGCGATCGCGAGCATCGCGCCGCCCTCCGGCAGCGCACCCATCAATCGGCCGCGCGCCGCGACGAGCGCGCACGCGTCCCCGAGCGACCACACACCCGCCAGGTACGCCGCGGTCAGCTCGCCGATCGAATGCCCGATCAGCAGATCCGGTGTGACACCGAAGGATTCGACCAGCCGGAACAGCGCCACCTCGAACGCGAACAACGCGGGTTGGGTGAATTCGGTCCGGTCCAGCACGCCCTCGGGATCGGCGAACATCAGGTCCCGCAACGACCGGCCCAATAGCGGGTCGAACTCGGCGCACACCTCGTCCAAGGCGGCCGCGAACACCGGGAAAGCCTCGTAGAGGCCGGAACCCATGCCAGTGCGCTGCGCGCCCTGCCCCGTGAACAGGAACGCGGTTTTCCCCGTCCCCACGGTCCCTTCGATGGTGCCCGGCGCACGCGCGACCAGCTCGGCGAGACCGTCCAGTAGTTCGTCCCGATCCCGGCCGATGACGACGGCTCGGTGGTCCAGTGCGGCTCGTCCATCCACCAAAGTCCGTGCCACCGACCAGATGTCGGCCTCAGGACGATCGGCCAGCCAGGCCCGCATCCGCGCGGCCTGGGCGCGCAGGCTCTCGTCCGACCTGGCCGAGACGATCCACGGCACCGGGGTGGCGCCGGAATCCGCATCGCCCGTGGCACTCTCGCGCACAGAGATCGACGGCGGTGCTTCTTCGAGGATCACGTGGGCGTTGGTGCCGCTGATGCCGAACGAGGACACCCCTGCCCGCCGGACCCGCTCCCCCGCCGACCACGCCCGGGATTCGGTCAGCACCCGGACCGCTCCGGCGGACCAATCCACGTGCGGCGACAGCTCATCCGCGTGCAGCGTCCGGGGCAGCAGTTCGTGGCGCAGGGCCTGCACCATCTTGATCACGCCGCCCACGCCCGCCGCGGCCTGGGAATGGCCGATGTTCGACTTGAGCGAGCCCAGCCGCAGCGGCTCGCCCGCCCGGTCCTGTCCGTAGGTGGCGAGCAGGGCCTGCGCCTCGATCGGATCGCCCAGAGTCGTTCCGGTGCCGTGTGCTTCGACGGCGTCCACATCGCGCGGGCGCAGACCGGCGTTGGCCAGCGCCGAGACGATGACCCGCTGCTGGGCGGGGCCGTTCGGCGCGGTCAGGCCATTGCTCGCGCCGTCCTGGTTGATCGCGCTGCCGCGCACCACCGCCAGCACCTCGTGGCCCAGGCGGCGCGCGTCGGACAGGCGCTCGACCACCAGCACCGCCGCGCCCTCGGACCAGGCGACGCCGTCGGCCGCCGCCGAGAAGGACTTGCACCGGCCGTCGCGGGCCAGCCCGCGCTGGCGCGAGAACTCCTGGAACACCATGGGTGTCGCCATCACGGTCGCGCCGCCGACCAGGGCCAGCGAGCTCTCGCCCTGGCGCAGCGCCTGGCAGGCCAGGTGCAGCGCCACCAGCGAGGACGAGCAGGCGGTGTCCACGGTCATCGCGGGGCCTTCCAGCCCCAGCGCGTAGGCGACCCGCCCGGAGGCCACACTGCCCAGGCCGCCGGTGAGGCGATACCCCTCGACCTCGGGACCGGCCTTGCCCGCGACGGCCTCGTAGTCCTGGTACATGACGCCCGTGTAGACGCCGGTGTCGCTGCCGCGCAACGAGGTCGGGTCGATGCCCGCGTATTCGAGAGCCTCCCAGGACACTTCGAGCAGCAGCCGCTGCTGCGGATCCATCGCCGACGCCTCGCGCGGACCGATTCCGAAGAACGCCGGATCGAAATCGCCCGCGTTGTAGAGGAATCCACCGCGACGGGTGTAGACGGTTCCCGGCTTGTCCGGGTCCGGGTCGAACAGCCGCTCCAGATCCCAGCCGCGATCGGCGGGGAACTCGCCGGTCCCGTCCGTTCCGGAGGCGACGAGATCCCAGAGCGCGTCCGGTGATTCGACACCGCCGGGGAATCGGCAGGCCATACCGACGATCGCGATGGGCTCGTCCGCGCGAACGCGACGCGATGCCCGGGCCGTCGCGGGACCGGAATCAGCGCCCTCGAGGGTTGATCGGAGCAGGGCCGCGACCGCGGTGGCCGTCGGATGGTCGAAGACCAGCGTGGACGGAAGTCGCACGCCGGTGGCCTTGGACAGCCGGTTGCGGAATTCGACGCCGCCGAGCGAGTCGAATCCCAGTGCGTCGAAACGCTCGCCGGGGGCGATGTCGTCGGCGGATTCGTGTCCGAGGACGGCCGCCGCGTGCTCCCGGACCAGGTTCAGCACGACCTCGGCGCGCTGCGCCTCGGGGACCCGGCTCAGGCGGGCCGCTAGCGAACTCGAGGCGGCCGCGGGCCGTTCGACGGCACGCGGCAGGAATCCGCGCAGCACCGCGGGTGCCGTACCGTCGCGAGCTTCGCGCCGCAGGCGCACCGGATCGAACCGGATCGCGGTCACGTGCGCGGGCGCGCTCGCGAAGGCCGCGTCGAACAGCCTCAGCCCCTCGCTGTTCTCGAGCGGGTCCAGACCGAGCCGTTCCCAGCGGGCGACGGCACTGCGATCCAGGCTGCCGGCCATGCCGCTGGACGAGTTCCACGGACCCCAGGCCACCGACAGGGCGGGCAGCCCGGCGGCGCGGCGACGGTGTGCGAGCCCGTCGAGGAAGGCATTGGCGGCCGCGTAATTGCCCTGCCCCGCCGATCCGATCGTGGCCGCGACGGAGGAGAACAGCACGAAGGCCGACAGGTCGCGGCCGCGCGTGAGTTCGTGCAGATGCCACGCGGATTCTGCCTTCGGGATGAACACCCGGCGCAACTGCTCGGCGGTCAGGCCCGCGAGGGTGCCGTCGTCGAGCACGCCCGCGGCGTGGATGACACCGGTCAGCGGCTGCTGCTCCGGAATCGACTTCAGCAGGGAATCCAGCGCCGCACGATCGGACACATCGCAGGCCACGACGCGCACGGCGGCCCCGGCCGCCGACAGCTCGGACACCAGTTCGGTTGCACCCGTCGCGGTTTCGCCGCTCCGGGATGCCAGGAGCAGGTGGCGGACTCCGTGAACGGCTACCAGGTGCCGAGCCAGTAGCACGCCGAGGCCACCGGTGCCGCCGGTGATCAGGACGGTGCCGGTCCCGAAAGGCGGCATCGGCTCGGACTCGGGCTGTGCGGCGTCCGTGGCCGGCTCGGCACGTGTTCGGACCAGGCGCGGCACGAGCAGCGCCCCGGCGCGCACCGCGGCCTGCGGTTCACCCGTCGCGAGCACGGCACCGATCGGGAGCGAATCGTCCAGGGGCACAGGACCCGACGGATCGGCGTCGACGAGCACGAATCGGCCGGGGTATTCCGATTGCGCGGTGCGCATCAGGCCCCAGACGGCCGAGGCGGCCAGATCCGGAGTCTCACCCGGCATTCCGGCACCGTTCGTGGTCACCACGACCAACCGGGTGTCGGCCAAGCGGTCCTCGGCCAGCCAGGCCCGCAACGTCGCCGACACCATCTCCACGTGGCCGCACACAGTGACCGGATCGTCGGTGGCCGCACCGCGCTGCGGATGCCAGATCACGAACTCCGGAATATCGCGTGCCGCAGCGAGTTCCGATGGACTCGGCGAGCAGATCCCGATTCCGGCGACAGGCTCCGGACCAAGGACGGCCGGGGCCGCGACGGCCGCTGTCGTTCCGGCACGGTTCCGGCCGGAATCCACTGCCGTGCGACCGTCGATCCCGGTGTGGATCCCGGCCGAGAACACGCCCGCCCGGCCAGGCCGGTCGGGCGACACGTTCGCCGCCGCCGCGGTCGGCATCCACTGGATCTCGTAGAGGTCCGCTTCCTGCCCCGCCAGCGCTCCGCGCAGCTGCGTCACGTTGTAGGGTCGCATGACCACGGCATCGACCGAGAGCATCGGCTGTCCCGAATCATCCACGGCAGCGACGGACATGGTCTCCGCACCGCTCATCGTGGCGATGACGCGCAGCGTCGTCGACGTGCTCACTGGCCGGTACAGCCGCACTCCGGCCCAGCGGAACAGCAGGCGGCCCGTCTCGGGGTCGCCGTCCTGATCACGCCAGAGCAGCCCGGCCAGCCCGGTGTGCAATACCTGGTCGAGCAGGGCTGGATGGATATCGAACCGCTCCGGTCCGGGCGCGGCGACCGTATCCAGGATGATCTCGGAGAACACCGTGTCACCGCGCCGCCAGGCGGCGGCGAGACCGGTGAACGCCGGGCCGTATTCGAGCCCGGAGACGGCGGCGATCCGCTCGGGAATCCCTGCGGGGTCGAGGGTTTCGGTCTCGGCCGGTGGCCAGTCCTCCTCGCGGAGCTGGTCGAGCAGCGCGTTGTGGTCGTGCTGCGAAGGGGCCAGCACGCCGCTGGCGTTGCGCACCCATTCCGGCGTGCCCGCCGGGCGGAAATAGAAGTCGAACAGCCGTCGCCCGGCAACGTCCGGCTCCCGCACCGATACTTGGAGTTCGACCTCACCGTCCGCGGACGGCGGCACCGGAGCTTCCAGGGTCAGCTCCTCGAGGACTCCGCATCCGATCCGGTCGCCCGCGACGAGCAGGAATTCGGTCAGGGCCGCACTCGGCAGCACCACGGTGCCGAAGGTCGTGTGATCGGCGACCCACGGGTCGGTGGTCAGCGAGAACCGGCCGGTGCAGACGAACTCGTCCTTCCCGGCCACCGGCACCACGCCGGTGAGCAGGGGGTGCGCTCCGGTGTCGGAGGCTTCGGGGCGCGGCGGCAGCCAGAAGCGCTGATGCTGGAAAGCGTATGTGGGCAAGGGCACTCGGCTCGCCGGGCGGCCGAACAGCGGCGTCCAATCCACGCGCGCACCACAGACGTGAGCGTGTGCCAGCAGGGTCAGGAACTGCTGCGGCTCATCGTGTTCCCGGCGGGCCGCCGCGGCCACCACCGAGACCGCGTCCTCGGCGAGCGTCTGCCGGGTCATCGCCGCCAAGACCGCGTCGGGACCGACTTCCAGGAACCGGCGCACACCCGAGGCGGCCAAGGTCTCGATCCCGGGTGCGAATCGCACCGCGGCCCGCACCTGCCGAACCCAGTACGCGGGTTCGAGGATTTCGTCCTCGGCGAGTCGGCCGGACACGTTCGACACGATCGGCAAGCGCGGCCGGTTGTAGGTCAAACCCTGTGCCACCGACTCGAATTCGGCGAGCATCGGCTCCATCCGATGCGAGTGGAAGGCATGGCTGACCCGCAGTCGTGAGGTCTTCGCGCCGTGTTCGGCGAAGCGGGCCTCGATCTCGGTGACCACGTCCTCATCTCCGGAGATCACCAGCGCCGCGGGCGCGTTCACCGCGGCCACCGACACTCGGCCGGGGTATCGGGCGACGACCTCGTTCACGTCGGTCTCCGGCGCCGCGATGGCCAGCATCGCGCCGCCGTCGGGCAGCGCGCCCATGAGCCGGCCGCGCGCCGCCACCAACCGGCAGGCGTCCTCGAGCGACCACAGGCCCGCGAGGTGGGCGGCAGCGAGTTCGCCGATCGAATGGCCGATCACCACATCCGGTGTGACGCCGAATGATTCGAGCAGGCGGTACAGCGCCACCTCGAAGGCGAACAGGGCGGGCTGGGTGTACTCCGTCCGGTCGAGCACCGTGTCGCCGACGCCGTCGCCGGTGAACATGAGCTGCTTCAGCGACCGCCCGAGCAGCGAATCGAAGTGGGCGCACACCGAATCCAGCGTGTCCGCGAAGACCGGGAACGCCTCGTACAGCCCCGCGCCCATGCCGAGTCGCTGTGCGCCCTGACCGGTGAACAGGAAGGCCGTGCGACCCGCGCCGGCGACGCCTTCGATGCCGCCGGTGCCGGTGGCGGCGAGTTCGGCCAGCCGCTCGAGCAGTTCGTTCCGATCGCGGCCGAGGATGACGCCGCGCGAATCCAGTTGTGCCCGTGAGGTCGCCAGCGCGTAGGCGGCGTCCGCGACGTCGATCTCGGGGTGCGTGGACAGCCAGTCCCGCAAGCGGGCGGCCTGCGCGCGCAGACCCGCCTCACCCTTGCCCGACACCAGCAATGGCGTGACGGGGGTGGCGATATCGGATTGTGCGACATCGCCTTCGGGTCCTGCCTCGTCGGCCGCCCGGACGCCGGGGGCCTCCTCGAGGATCACGTGCGCATTGGTGCCGCTGATCCCGAACGACGACACCCCCGCCCGGCGCAGGCGTTCGCCCGCGGCCCACGGCTCGGCTTCGGTCAGCAGGCGCACCGCGCCCGCCGACCAATCCACATGCGGCGACGGGTTTTCCGCGTGCAGCGTGCGCGGCAGCTGCTCGTGCCGCATGGCCTGCACCATTTTGATCACGCCCGCGACGCCGGCGGCGGCCACGGCATGGCCGATATTGGATTTCAGGGAACCGATCCGCAGCGGCTCGCGGTCGCCGCGGTCCTGGCCGTAGGCGGCGATCAAGGCGTGCGCCTCGATGGGATCGCCGAGCCTCGTGCCGGTTCCGTGCGCCTCCACGGCATCCACGTCGCCCGGGGCGAGCCCGGCGTTGGTGAGAGCCTGCGCGATCACCCGCTCCTGCGACGGGCCGTTCGGCGCGCTCAGCCCATTGCTCGCGCCGTCCTGGTTGACCGCGCTGCCGCGAATGACAGCGAGGACATCGTGTCCGCGCCGCCGCGCATCCGAAAGCCGTTCGAGCACCAGCACACCCGCGCCCTCGGACCACGAAACACCGTCGGCCTCGGCCGAGAACGCCTTGCACCGCCCGTCCGGTGCCAGGCCGCGCTGACGGGCGAAGTCGACATACAGGTACGGGCCGGCCGCGATGGTCACGCCACCGGCGAGCACCAGTGAGCTGTCGCCCTGCCGCAGCGCCTGGCAGGCCAGATGCACTGCCACCAGCGACGACGAGCACGCGGTGTCCACCGTCACCGCCGGGCCTTCCAGACCGAACACGTAGGCGACGCGGCCGGAGATGACGCTGTGCGAGGTCCCGGTCAGCCGGTAGCCCTCCAGATCGCCGGTCACCCGGCGCGAATAGCCCGAGGTGCAGGCCCCGGCGAAGACGCCGGTATCGCTGCCCTTCAGTGACATCGGGTCGATGCCCGCGTCTTCCAAAGCCTCCCATGAGGTTTCCAGCAGGAGCCGTTGCTGCGGATCCATGGCCAGCGCTTCGCGCGGGCTGATGCCGAAGAAGCCGGGATCGAAATCCCCGGCGTCGCCCAGGAATCCACCATGGCGCGTGTAGACCGTCCCCGGCTTGTCGGGATCCGGGTCGAACAACCGGTCCAGGTCCCAGCCGCGGTCGGTGGGGAACTCGCCGATCACATCGCGGCCCGCGTCCAGCAGCTTCCACAGGTCCTCGGCAGAGCGCACGCCGCCGGGGAATCGCGCGCCGATGCCGACGATGGCGATGGGTTCCTCCGTGGTCCCGCGACGCGACACCTGTTGTGCACCAATGCTCTTGCCGGTAGCCCGCGCCCGCAGCAGCGCCGCTACCGCTTCCACGGTCGGATGGTCGAAGACGAGCGAGATCGGCAGCGGTACGCCCGTGGCCCCGGCCAGCCGGTTTCGCAGCTCCACTCCGCTGACGGAGTCCAGGCCGAGCTCGGTGAACGGCAGATTCGGGTCGATCGAATGCGGTTCACGGCCCAGCACCGCAGCGGTCTGCGCACGGATGACGTCGCGAACTATGGTGTCCCACTGATATTCGGGAGCCGCCCGCAAGGCGCTCGCCAGCGGGCCGTCGGCCCACTGATCATCCTCGACGGTGGACGGCGGCAGATCGACCAGTGCCCCACCGGGAACCAGGGCGGCCGGATCCACGTCCACACCGGCACAGTGGGCATGCGCCAGGGACGCGATGAAGCGCGCCGGGCCACCCTCGCCGCGGCGCAGCGATCCGACGACGGCCACCTCCTCGCCCACGCCGGAAGCCTCGGCGGTAAGCCCGACACCCATGGTGAGCACCGGATGCGGACTGGCCTCGACGAAACCGGTGATCCCGTCCGCGATCAGCGCGGCGATGGTGTCCGCGAACCGAATCGGTTCGCGTTCGGACCGATACCAGTATTCGGCGTCGAGTTCGGCGGTATCCAACCGCCCGGCGAGCACGGTGGAGAAGAACGGCACCGATCCGGATCGGGGTCGGATCGGCTCCAGTTCCGCGCGCAGTCGCGCCCGGATGCGCTCGACCGCTACCGAATGCGACGCATAGTCGATCGGGACCCGTCGCGCCCACACACCGTCGCGGACGCAGTCGGCGAGAAACTCCTCCAGCGTCGAGCCCGCACCGGACACCACGGTTTGCGCCGGACCGTTCACCGCCCCGACGGACAGTCGTTCCCCGTACGCGGACAACCGCTGCCGGGTGGCCTCCGGATCGAGTCCGACCGAGACCATGCCGCCGTGCCCGGCCAGTTCCTCGGCGATGGCCTTCGATCGCAGCGCCACCACCCGGGCCGCGTCGGACAGCGACAGGCCGCCCGCCACGTAGGCGGCGGCGATCTCGCCGTGCGACGCACCGACCACCGCGTCCGGTTCCACCCCGGCCGCGCGCCACTGTGCCGCCAGCGACACCATGACCGCGAACAGCGCCGGTTGCACCACGTCCACGCGATCCAGCGGGGGTGCGTCGGAATGCCGGCGCAGCACCGCCGTCAGCGACCAGTCCACGTACGGCGCGAGCGCCGCCTCGCACTGCGCGATCGACTCCGCGAACACCCCGCCCGCGTCCAGCAGTTCCAGGGCCATGCCCTCCCACTGGCCACCCTGTCCGGGAAACACGAACGCGACCCGCCGCTTTCGTGCGTGTGCGGTGACGGGTTCGATCGCCGCGGCGGGTGCGGCCGGATCGGCCAGGGCCGCCAGGCCCGCCAGCAGTTCCTCCCGATCGCGTCCGACGACCGCGCCCCGCCACTCCGGCCGGGCCGGGGTGGCCAGCAACGAGTACGCGACATCCACCGCGTCCGACTCCGCGTGGCGCAGCAGCCATTCGCGCAGCCGCGCCGCCCGCACGCGCACGCCGCCCTCGGTGGGGGCCGACACCACCCACGGCACCGCACCCGATATCGCGCGGGACGTGCCACCGATAGCGATGTCGGACAATGAAACTCCTCGGTGAATTGATCGAAGTTCGGTACCCCCCTCGGACACGCGCTCGCGTTCAGACCGCGGCCGCGTGCTCCGGTATCTGCTCGGCCGCGGCGATGGTCTCCGCGAGCAGGTCGGCGGTCGAGACGAGCTGTTGCTCGGTGTGTTCCGAGGTGACGAAGAAGCGCAGCCGCTCCTTGCCGATCGGCACCGCCGGGGCGGAGATCGCGCCCGCGTACACCCCGCGCTGCAGCAGCGTCGCCGACACGAAACCGGCGCGCATCTCGCCGGGCACGATCACCGGGCAGATCGGGGTGCCCTCGGAGACGCCGAGATCGATGCCGCGATCCCGCAACGCCGCGTTGAACAGCCTGGTGTTGTCCCACAACCGGGCGACCCGCTGCGGTTCCTCGATGAGCACCTCGAGCCCGGCCAGCGCGGCCGAGATGTTCGACGGCGCGGGGCCTCCGGTGAGCATGGCGACCCCCGGCGCGCTGGCCTTCATCGCGCGGATGAGGTCGGCGTCGCCCGCGATGAAGCCGCCGCAGCTGCCCAGCGCCTTCGACAGCGTGCCCATCCAGATGTCGACGTCGGCGCCGGCCATGCCGAGCTGCTCACGCATGCCGAATCCGTGCTCGCCGAACACACCGAACGAGTGCGCCTCGTCGACCATGACGGCGCAGTCGTATTCCCGTGCGATGGCCGCCAATTCGTCGACCCGGCCCACCGTGCCGTCCATGCTGTAGTGGCCCTCGATCACCACCAGCGCCCGATCGAAGCCGGACCGCGACATGCGCAGCACCTGACGCAGCGATTCGGGATCGTTGTGCCGGAAGTTTATCCGGCGGCATCCGGCCCACTGGGTGCCGGAGACGACGCTGCCGTGGATCAGCGCGTCGCAGATGGCGACGTCGCGTTCGCCCAGCAGGAAGCCGATGACGCCCGCGTTGGTCAGGTAGCCGCTGGTGGTCACCATCGCGTCGCCGACCTGGTAGATGTCGGCCAGTCGCCGCTCCAGCTCGCCGTAGAGCGGAATCTCGCCCGCCACAATGCGACTGGCCGCGGCCGACGCGCCGTACCGGTCGAGGCCGCGCTTGGCCGCCTCGACCACCCGGGGATGGTTGGCCAGCCCCAGGTAGTTGTAGGCGCTGAAGTTCAGCAGCTCGGTGTCCAGGGCCCGGATCACCGTGTCGTTCGGGCTGTTCCGGGGCAGGAACAGCGGATTCGCCATGCCCGACTGCTCGGAGAGCGCGTCGATGGCCGCCCACTTCCGCACGGCCGCGGCCACTTCCGGATGGTCGGCGAACTGGCGACCCGGCCCGCGGCGCTTCTTGGGGGCCGACGCGGACGTCGCCGGAGCGGCGGCTCGCTGCGCCGCACCTGTCCCCAACGGGGTTACCGTGCTCGCGGCGGACGGGGTTGCACCGTTGCCCGCCAACAGTTTCCGGGCCAGATCCCGGGCCGACTCGGTCATGCGATCACCTCGGTCCGGGTCCCGGCCGCGGAGGTTCCCGCGACGAAGAACTCGGCGACCTGTGCGCCCGCCTGTTCGAGGGTGAACGTGCGCCCCATCTTCAGCGAGGTCAGGTCCACACCGAGCGCTCTGGTGACCAGAGCGCTGAACTCGACCGCCATCAGCGAATCGAGGCCGAGTTCGGGCACCGGCACGGTCAGGTCGATCGAATCCGCGGCGACGCCCATGACCACCGCCATCTGCTCGGCGAGCATGTGCGCGACCACATCCTTGCGCTTGGCCTCGTCGAGCTCGCGCAGCGCCGAAACCAGTTGTGAGGCAGCCGAATCGTCCTCGGCCGAGGCCGCGATCTGCTCCATCATGCGGCCGGTCCGCGCGAAGTGCGGACCGCCGGCGACCACCTTGCCCCAGTCGACGGGAATGATCGCGGCCTGATGGTGCAGGCCGAGTGTCAGTGCCGCCTCCAGGAATTCGGTGCCCTCGTCCATGTCGACGGTGTCGAATCCGGTGGTGATCAGGTAGTGCGCGAGGGTCTCGTCGGCCTCGGCCATACCGCCGCCGGACATGTGGCCCCAGCCGACGGACAGCGCGTTCCCGCCGCCGCGGACGATCCGGTCGGCCACCGCGTTCAAGGCGATGTTCGCCGCGGTGTAGGAGTACTGGCCGATGCCGCCGAAGATCGCGCTGCCCGAGGAGAACAGCACGAACATGTCGAGTTCGGCTCCGGCGGTGTCGATTCCGTGCACCAGGGCGTGCACGCCCTCGATCTTCGGGCCGTACACCGAGGCCAGGCTGTCCCGGTCCATCACGGCGATGCGCTTGTCGTCCACGATCCCAGCGGTGTGGAACACGCCCTTGAGCGGGTGTTCCGGGCTGTGCGCGCGGCCCACGACCGCGGCCACCGCCGCCGCGTCGGTGACGTCGACCCGTTCGGTGACCACCTCGACGCCCATCTCCTGCCAGGCCGCCAGCTGCCGCAGCGCCGACTCGGTCCGGGCCCCGCCGCGACCCAGCAGGGTCAGGCGGGTGGCGCCCTTGCCGACCAGCCAGCGGCCGATCGCCAGGCCGAAGCCGCCGAAACCACCGGTGATCAGGTATCGCGCCGCGGGATCGACGGTGACCTCGGGGATCTGCGGACGCACCAGCGGCGCCTCGCTCTCCATGCTCAGCACGATGCGGCCGAGCTGGCTGGAGCGGGCGACGTCCTCGAACGCCCGTGCCACATCGTTGGTTTCGTACATCTCGTACGGCAGGCGCCTGTAGGTTCCGGCATCCAGCTTCGCGTTGACCCGCTGCCCCAGCTCCACGGTCGCCTTGCGCCGCTTGCCCAGCATCCGGTCCAGGTCGAAGGAGTGGTAGGAGATGTTCTTGTCGAAGTGACGCAGGTCGAGCATGCCGCCGGTGTAGATGTCGGCCTTGCCGATCTCCACGATGCGGCCGAATTCGGCCACGGCCTTGAAGTTGTGCCGCAGGATCTCGCCCGGCGCGGTGCTGATCACCACGTCCGCGCCGTGCCCGTCGGTGAGGCCGAGCACGTCGTCGGCGAAGTTCAGCGACCGCGAGTCGAGCACGTGGTCCGCGCCCTGGGCGAGCACGTACGCGCGCCGTTCGTCGGTGCTGGCGGTGCCGATCACCATGGCGCCGTGGTGCTTCGCGATCTGCACCGCGGCCGCGCCGACGCCGCCCGCCGCGCCGTGCACGAGCACGATGTCGCCCGGCTGCACCCGCGCCAGCTCGAGCAGCGAGTGTTCGGAGGTGGAGAAGGCGGTATTGCTGCTGCAATGACCGGGTTCCGTCGTCGCCGCGACGGGGAACAGCAGATCGCGCGTGGTGGTGTGGAAGCGGCTCATCAGGCCCTTGGACACCAGCAGCACCGGGTCGCCGACGGCGATATCGGTGACGCCCGCGCCGACCCGGACCACGGTGCCCATGCCCTCCATGCCCGGCACGGTGTCGAAGAACGTTCCGGCCAGGTCTCGTTCGCTGAGCACGCCGAGCACCTTGAGCGGGTCCTTGTAGTTGAGACCGACGGCCCGCATCCGCACCTCGACCTCGCCCGCCTCCGGGGCCCGCCGGTCGCAGCGACGCCAGCCGAGCCGGGAGAGCACCCGCGACTTGGGGACCTCCAGGGCGAAGTTGGCCTCGGGATCGGTCAGCGGGGTCGCCTGGTCCAGCGCCTCGATCCGGCCGGGCAGCGACGCCTCGACCACGGTCACCCAGCGCAGGCCGTTGCGCAGGAACACCTCGTCGGAGTTGTCGTAGGTGAACGCGCCCGGGATGGCGAGCTCGGCCGCGAGATCGGCGTCGGTGACCTCGGATTCGACGTCCACGAGCCGCCAGCGCAGCCGCAGCTGCTCATTGAGCAGCACCCGGCGCGCGCCCGCCAGGGCGGCGTGGGCCGGGTTCGGCGCGGCGTCGCCCTCCGGGTGGGCGTACGCCTGCTCGGTGAGCAGGGTGAGGTGGATCGACCCGTCGCCGGTCATCGTGGTCTCGGCGCCGCGCTCGTCCAGCCACGCGTCCAGGAACTCTTCCGTGGTGACCGCCAATCTGCGCAGCGTCCACAGGTTGTCCATGTCCGAGTACTCCGAACCGGCCACGAAGACCACGTGCAGCCGCTCGACCCCGTCGAGCCGGGCCGCGGCCCAGAGCCGTTCGCGCAGCACGTCTTCCAGGTCGGTGCGGGCCGGGTCGCCGACCGCGAGGACCTCCGCGCGGGCGGCGGTCCGGGCCACCTGCGCGGCGCGTTCCCCGGCGACGGAGCCGAGCTCGACGACCAGCGTGAACGCGGTGTCGGCGGCGGGCAGGCCCGCGAGGTCGACGGGATCCCGCAGCTCCCAGCGGTCTTCGTAGAAGAATTCCGACATCCGTTGCAGCGGCGGGAGTCCGGGCGCGATCGAGCCGAAACGCATGCCGAGGATCTGCAGCACGACATTGTGCTCGGCATCGAGCAGGTCGATATCGGCGGTCGGGTGCGCGGCATCGGCGGCGTCCAGCCGCGCCACCACCGTCACCTCGTCCGGGATGGCCGCGAAGGCGCGCACCCCGGCGACGCCGACCGGCACCATGGCTCCGTCCGCGGCGCCGCCGGTGCCCGCCAGCAGCGCGGCGACACTCTGCAGCGCGGCGTCGACCACGCACGGATGCGCGAAATGTCCTGCGTCGCGGGCGATCCCGCCGTCCAGGGTGGAGACCACCGTGGTGCCGGAGATCCGCACCGAGGTCGCGCGCCGGAACGCGGGACCGTACTGCAGGCCGCGGGCCGCCAGGCCGGTGTAGAACTCGGCCGGGTCGACCTCGAGCATCTCCTCGACGTCGGGCACGTCGACCTTCGTCGGCTCGAACACGCCGGTGATCAACCGTCCGGTGGCGTGCACGGTCCAGACCGTGCCGGCCGCACCGCGCGAGCGAATGGTGAACCGGTCCGTCGACTCCTCCACGTGGAGCTCGACGATCGGGGCTTCACCGTCGTCGATGACCAGCGCCGCTACGAAGTGCACATCGTCCAGCGCGGCCCGGGTCGAATCCGTACGCAATGCCACCGCGCTCAGCGCGGCATCCAAATACGCCGCGCCGGGCAGGATTCGAGCGCCGCCGACCACGTGATCGTCCAGCCACGGCAGCGACGCGACGCTCAGCTGCGTGGTCCACGTCGTCGAGGGGTTGTCCAGATCGGGGTCCCCGAGCATGGGGTAGGCGTCGGGCGTGCCCTGGCGGCGCTGCTGGAACTCGCGGATCTCGTTGCGCAGGTAAGTGCGCTGCCACGGATAGCGCGGCAGGCCGATGTGCGGGGTGACCGGGGTCCCGGCGAACAGAGCGTCGATATCGAGCACACCCGCCGTGTAGAGCCCGGCGACCGTCTGCCGGATGCTGTCCGCGTCGGCCTGCTTGCGGTTGAGCGTGGCGATGGAGGTGCCGGTCTCGCCCGCGCCGAGCAGGATCTCGCGAATGTTGGCGCCCAGCACCGGATGCGGGCCGACCTCGAGGAACACCCGGCTGCCCGCGCCGACCAGCGCGGTGATCGCGTCGGCGAAGCGAACCGGCCTGCGGACGTTCGCGCACCAGTACTCGGCGTCCCAGTCCGCCTCGGTGACCGGCGCGCCGGTGACCGTGGAATACAGCGGCAGGACCGGCTTCGAGACCGCGAGATCGGCCAGCGCCGTGCGCAATTCGTCGAGGATCGGATCCATCAGATGGCTGTGGTAGGGCACCTCGACGCGTAGTCGCTTGGCGAAAATGCCCTGCTCGGTGAGGTTTTCGGCGATCCGGTCGAGCTGATCCTCGTCACCGGCCAGCGTCACCGCGGTAGGGCTGTTGATCGCGGCGACATCGACTCGCTCATCGCCGTCGATCAGCTCCCGGGCGGCCGTCTCGGACAATCCGACCGCGAGCATCCCGCCGGAGCCCGCGGTGGTGGCCTGCAGGCGCGCCCGGTGATAGCTGACCAGCAAAGCGTCGCGCAGGGAGAGCATTCCGGTGACGTAGGCCGCGGACACCTCGCCCACGCTGTGGCCGACCACCGCCGCGGGCCGCACGCCGAGCTCTTCGAGCAGGGCGAACAGGGCCACCTGCACCAGGAAGTTGGCGGGCTGCGCGACAGCGGTATCGGTGACGCGGGACTGCTCCTCCGGCCGCAGCAGCTCTTCCACGATGGACCAGCCGGAGATCTCCTGGAACACAGCGTCGATCCGGGCCGCCTCCGTGACGAAGGCACGCTCGGCGTCCGTGGCGAAAGTGCCACCGGCCTGGAGCAGGTCGCGGCCCATCGCCCACCACTGCGGACCCATGCCGGTGAACACGAAGACCGGCTCGGCGACCTTGCCGCCGACGACCTTGGTCGCGCCGCGCCCGGAGCCGGTGGCGAATTCCACCAGGGCACTGACCAATTCGGTGTCGTCGCCGAAGGTCACCGCGGTGCGGATCGGATGATGCTGGCGGCGGGTCCACGCGGCCTCGGCCAGGTGGCCCGGATCGGCCCCGTCGGCGATCAGTTCGGCGAAGCGCCGGGCCAGGTCTCGGGTGGCCTGCTCGGAGCGCGCCGAGATCGGCAGCACGCCGAAGTGTTTCGGCTCGTGCTCGGATCCGGGGCCCGTGTACTCCTGCAGGATCGCGTGCGCGTTGGTGCCGCCGTAGCCGAATCCGTTGACCGCCACCGTCATTCGCTCGACCTCGGGGCCGACCGGCTGCAGGTCCAGCTGCAGCGCGATGCCGAGCTCGTCGAACGGGATGTCGGGGTTGGGCTGGTCCAGCCAGCCCTGCGGGGCGATGGTCCGCTTCGAGATGGCGAGCGCGGACTTGATGACGCTCGCGATGCCGGACGCGGCCTCGGTGTGCCCCAGCTGCGCCTTCACCGAGCCGACGCCCACCGGCGCGGTCCGGCCCGGGACGCTGCCGTAGGCGCGGCCGATCGCCCGCAGCTCCAGGGGATCACCCACCGGCGTTCCGGTGCCGTGCGCCTCGACGTAGGTAACCTCGTGCGGCTCGATGCCGGCGCGGCGGGTCACCTCCTTCGCCAGTTGTTCCTGCATATCGGCGTTGGGCACGGTGATCGCGGTGGTGCGCCCGTCCTGGTTCGAGCCGGTCGCCTTGATCACCGCGTAGACCCGGTCGCCGTCGCGTTCGGCGTCGGCCAGCTTCTTCAACACCACCATGCCCGCGCCCTCGCCGCGGCCGTAGCCGTCGGCCGAGGCGTCGAAGGGCTTGCTGCGGCCGTCGGCGGCGAGGAAGCCGCCCTTGCACATGGAGACGAACGGTTCCGGCTGCAGCAGCATGGTGACGCCGCCGGCCATGGCGACCTCGCAGTCGCCGTTCTCGATCGCCTGGCACGCCAGATGCAGGGCCACCAGCGACGAGGAGCACGCGGTGTCGACGGTGATCGCGGGCCCGATCAGGTTGAGCACGTAGGCGATTCGGTTCGACAGCATGGTGTAGGACGCACCGACCGCGGTGTGCATGTCGACGTGGGGCAGGGCGTCACCCGAGACCGACACGGCCAGCTGGTCCAGCGTGAACGCCCCCACGAACACGCCGATCCGCGCACCCGCGACCCGGCCCGCGACACCGGCGTCGTCGAGGGCCTCCCAGGCCACCTCGAGCACCACCCGCTGCTGCGGGTCCATCGAGGTCGCCTCGCGGGGCGAGATACCGAAGAAGTCGGGATCGAATTCCCAAGGGTCACCGGTCAGGAAGGCCGCGCGCTTGGTGTACATGCGACCCGGGGTCCGCTTGTCGGGATCGTAGTAACGCCGGTAGTCCCAGCGGTCCGCCGGGATGTCCACGACACCGTCGCGCTTGTCGGCGACGAAGTCCCAGAAGGATTCCGGTGAATCGATGCCGCCCGCATAACGGCAGCCGATACCGACAATGGCAATGTCAGACAATGAGTCTCCTCGGTAAACTCGAATCCCCCCGAGAAGTGATGCGCGGGAATGCACCCCGCGAGTTGGCTATGGCGCCGCGTCCCACTCCGCGTCGTGCGCTACAACCTTCATTACCGGCTCTATCTCGCCGATATCACGCCGTCTCACACGGCAAACGACCAATTCGGCCGGTTGATCCACGCCCGTCCCTTACCCTGCCCTGTCCGCCGCACGGTCGGACCCTCTGAGAACCGATGGCGGACCTTACCCGGATCCGCCTACCGGTCAGTAGATTACCTGACAGTACACACTCACGCCGGGTCAGTCATGTGGAATATTGCATTCGGCAAACCATTGATTTGCGATCGATCATCGCCTACGCTGTCGCGCCGACATGCGTTGCCGCCCATGACAATTGGCTGAGACAGCGCGGATCGGACGCGCCATACCGCCACTCGAAATAAAAGGAAACCCATTAGAATTAATGGCAAAGACGCCGGGGCCAATTCGACCCCGGCGTCACCGGTAAGCAAGAAGCGCCTTTGCGCCACCATCACCCCGGAACTCAGCGAGCGGCAATTGCTTTCGACGGCGAATCCGAACGGAGTGCGAATACCGCCCACAGCAGCAGACCGAACAGCGCTGCGGCGACGCCGATTCCGCAGACCAGGGCCCAGCCGCCAGCCTGGTACGCCACGCCCGCCGTCACCGAGCCCGCGACGCCGCCGAGGAAATAGGTGACCATGTAGGCGGTGGTCAAGCGGCTGCGCGCGGCCGGATCCAGCGCGTAGATGGCGCTCTGATTGGTCAGGTGCGAACCCTGGATGCCGAAGTCGAAGACCAGCAGGGCGGCGATCAGCGCGATCACATTGTGCCCGCCCCAGGCCACCAGCGCCCAACTCGCCAGCAGCACAAGCCAGGTCAGCGTGGTCACTCGGCGCAGGTGGCCGCGGTCGGCCAAACGGCCCACCACGGGCGCGCCCAGCGCGCCGAGCACACCGGCCAGACCGAACAGGCCGATGGTGAATTCCGAATAGCGGTAAGCACTTCCGTGCGAGCCCGCCAGCAGGAAGGCGATGGCGGTCCAGACCAGCGAGAAGCTGGCCATGACGAGGAAGCCCAGCGTCATGCGCTGACGCAGCACCGGATGCCGCCGGATCAGGGCCAGGATCGAGGTCAGCACCTCCGGGTAGCTCTCGCCGGACGCGGCTCGCGGGGTGGCGGGGGCCAGCAGATACACGCTGATCGCCATCACCACCTGCAGACCGGCCGCCACCAGCAGGACCGCGCGCCAACCGCCGAGCTGGGCCACCGCCCCGGCCAGGACGCGGGACAGCAGGATGCCCAGCAGCAGTCCGCTCATGACCGTGCCGACCACCTGCCCGCGGCGATCCGGATGGGCCAGCGAGGACGCCCACGGGACCACCACCTGCGCCGCGGAGGCCGTCACGCCGGTGGCGACGACACCGGCGAAGAGCACCGGGAAGTTCGGGGCGAAGGCCGAAACCAGCAGGGCCGCAACCGAAGCCACGAGCAGCATCGGGACCATGCGGTGGCGGCGCAGGAAGTCGCCGAGGGGCACCAGGAAGGCCAGGCCGCACAGGTAGCCGATCTGGGCGGCGCTGACCAGCAGGGCGGCGGTGGCGGTGGAGATGCGCAGATCCCCCGAGACCTCGTGGAGCAGGGGTTGCAGGTAGTAGTTGCCGGCCGCGGAGGAACCGGCGGTGATGGCGAAAACGAGCACGGTGGTCCGGCTCAGTGTCGTGCCGACCTCGGACCGGGTTTCCTCGGCTTTGCGGGTCATCGAAACAGTCACGAGTCCATGGTGGACCCGGTTGTGGATCAACAAAAGCGATGCTTTTCGATGCCGCTATCTCTGTCATAGATGGCAAAGTAGGATCTCCGAGGTGGAGATGCGTCAGATCGAATGCTTCCTGGCCTGCTGCGACCACCGGTCCTTCACCGCGGCCGCCCGGGAGCTCAACCTGGTCCAATCGGCCGTCTCCACCAGCGTCGCCAAACTCGAACACGAACTCGGCGTCCGGCTGTTCGACCGCACCCCCCGCACCCTCGAACTCACCGAGGCCGGGCGCGCCATGGTCGCCCCCGCCCGCTCCCTGCTGCGCGCCCGCGGCGACATCCTCGACGCCATCGACGCCGCGCAGGGCGAGATCCGCGGCGAGGTCGTCGTCGGCAACCTCATGAACATCCACAATTTCGACCTGGCGGGCATCATCGCCGATCTGCACCAGCGTTTTCCGGGCGTGACCCTGCGCATGCGCCAGAGCATCTCCGGCATGGCGGGCAATCTGGCAGGTCTCCGCGACAACTCCCTGGAACTCGCGCTCCTCGCCGGCCGCTCCGACGAATTCCCCGGCATCACAACCCATCTCATCGTCGAGGAGACCCTTGTCCTGTGCACCGCCCCCGGCCACCCCCTGGCCGGTCGCCCCTTCCGCGCCGCCGACCTCACCGGCGTCCGTTTCATCGACTACCCACCCGGCTGGGGCATCCGTTCCATAGCCGACGACCTCTTCCCCACCCGCTCGCCGGTCATCGAGGTAGCCGACCAAGCCTTCGCAATGGAGTTGGCCGCCAAGAACTTCGGCGTAGCCCTCATCCCCCTCTCCGTCGCCCGCCTCTCCCCCGCCATCCCCCACTCCGACTTCGCCCCGGGCCCCCTCCCCTGGAAACTGTGTGTCGGCCACGCCACCGAACGCACCCCCTCCAATGCCGCCCGCACCGTCATCGAAGCCCTCACCACGGGCAAGCAGGCTCGCTGAATCACGGTGCGGTAGCCGTCCGCATCGCTAGGAAGCGGCGATGGCGGGTGGGCCGGTGACGGTCAGAGGAGGGAGGGGGGCGGTGTAGGGCTCGATTTCGACCAGGGAGAGCTGGCCGGTGCAGCCCTGGCTCAGGCGGGAGGTGCCGCGGTCGTTGGTGACCGCGTTCGGGTTGCCGTGGCGGCAGAAGGTCGGGTCGGCGGGGTCGGGGTCGTACCAGGCGCCGGTGGAGAGCTGGGCTACGCCGGGGCGGACGGCGTCGCTGATCTCGAGGCCGGCCAGGCAGCTGCCGCGGTCGTTGAAGATGCGGACGACGTCGCCGGCGGCGAGGCCGCGGGCGGCCGCGTCGTCGGGGTGCAGGCGGACGGGCTCGCGGCCCGAGATCTTCGTGGACTGGCTGTGCGCGCCGATGTCGAGTTGGCTGTGCAGCTTGGTCCGGGGTTGGTTGGCCACCAATTGGATCGGGAAGCGCGCCGCCTGCGGGCTGCCCAGCCATTCGTCGGGTTCGAGCCAGACGGGGTGGCCGGGGCAGTCGTCGTAGCCGAAGCCCGCGATGGTCTCGGAGAAGATCTCGATGCGGCCGCTCGGAGTGCCGAGCGGATGGGCCGACGGGTCGGCGCGGAAGTCCGCGAAGGCGACGTGCTCCTCGGCCTCGAGGGGCAGCTGCGCCGGTTCACCGGCCCAGAACGCCTCGAAGTCCGGCATCTCGTAGCCGCGCTCGCCGAGCCGGTCCCGCCATTCGTCGTAGAGGTGGCGCAACCACTCCTGCGCCGTGCGGCCCTCGGTGAATTCCTTTCCGACACCCAGCCTTTCGGCCAGCTCCCCGAACATCCAGTAGTCGTCGCGAGCCTGGCCGTGCGGGCGGGTCAGGGCGGGCATCGGGAAGAAGAAGCGGTCGCCCTCTCCCGAGCCGTAGTCGTCACGCTCGATGGTCATGGTCGAGGGCAGCACGATATCGGCGTGCCGGGCGGTGGCCGACCAGAACGGATCGTGCACCACCACGGTGTCGGGACGGCCGAACGCGGTGCGCAGCCGGGCCAGGTTCTGGTGGTGGTGGAAGGGATTGCCGCCCGCCCAATAGACCAGGCGAATGTTCGGGTACGTGCGGTGCTCGCCGTTGTACTCATAGGGCGCACCGGGATTGAGCAGCATATCCGCGATCCGCGCCACCGGAATGAAGTCCTCGACGCCATTGCGGCCCTGCGGCAGCTTGGGCGGCGAGGTGACGCGCACGGCCAGACCGACATTCGCGGACGAACCGTAGCCGTGCCCGAAACCGCCACCGGGCAGCCCGATCTGGCCGAGCATGGCGGCCAGCACCACGCCGAGCCACAGCGGCTGCTCGCCGTAGCGGGCGCGCTGCAGCGACCAGCTCACCGTGACCAGCGTGCGGGTGCTCGCCATCTCGCGAGCCAGCGACCGAATCCGTTCCGCGGCAACGCCGGTGATCGGCTCGGCCCACTCCGGATCCTTGACGATCCCGTCGACGCCGCCGCGCAGATAGTCCGCGAAGCGTTCGTAGCCGACGGTGTAGCTGTCGAGAAAAGCGTTGTCGGCCAACCCTTCCGCGTCCAGCACCTGCGCCAGCGCCAGCATCAGCGCGGCATCGCTGCCCGGCCGCGAGGCGATCCATTCGGCCTGAGCCTCGGCCGGAATATCGTCGCGCAGCGGGCTCACCGTGACGAACCGGCAGCCGTTCTCCCGCGCGGTGCGGATCCAGCCCCGGCCGTTGTGCCGGGACACACCGCCGGGCGAGACCGCCGCGTTCTTCGGCGACAGCCCGCCGAAGGAGACGACCAGCTTCGAATGCTCGGCCAGCACCGATTTCGTGGTGGCGCGCGACATGATGGTGCCCATATCGGCGAGGATGTGCGGCAGCAGCACGGTGGACGCGCCCAGGCTGTAGCTGTTGCGGTGCGCGACATAGCCGCCCAGGCAGTTCAGGAAGCGGTGCACCTGGCTCTGCGCGTGATGGAATCGGCCCGCGCTGGCCCAGCCGTAGGAGCCGCCGTAGACCGACTGCGCGCCGAATTCCCGGTACACCCTGGCCAATTCACCGGCCAGCAGATCCAGCGCGGTCTCCCAGGACATCGGGACGAATTCGTCCGCGCCGCGCGCGGCGGGCCCGGGCCCGTTCTCCAGCCAGCCCTTTCGCACATACGGCTGGTCGATGCGGGCCGGATGATGTTGCGCCGAGGCGACATTCTCGATCAGCGGCATGGGCTCGGGGTCCTCGCGCCAGGGGCGCACCTCGGTCAACCGGTCGCCGTCGCTGTCCGCCTCGAAGACACCCCAGTGGGTCAGATGCGTGCCCATGGGATCAACATACGCCCGGTCGGCGACACCGTGGGTTGCACTTCTGATAACCGGGAGTACGCTCATTTTTGAGCATACTCATTTCTGATGCGGAGTTGGAGGTGTCCGATGGTCGCGCAGGCCAGATCGGTGCACGTCACCCGAAGGCAGCGGAAGATGCACGACAAGCAGTCGCGGATCTTCGACGCCGCCGCAGCCATGTTTGCTGAACACGGATTCGATGGCACGACCACGCAGCAGATCTCCGACCGGGCCGATATCGCCGCCGGGACGCTGTTCCGGTACGCGGCCTCCAAAGGCGAACTGCTGCTCATGGTTTACAACGAGGAGTTGCGCACCGCGCTCGAGGACGGCGCTGCCGAGGCGCGGGCGCGGACCGACTCCCTCACCGCGGTGTTCGCGATGGTGCGGCCGCTGCTGCGCACCGCGGAGCAGCGACCCGAGAACACCATCGCCTACCAGCGCGAACTGCTGTTCGGGTCGCCGACGGACAAGTACCGGTCCGAGGGTCTGGCCCTGGTCGCGCGGCTGGAATCCATGATCGCCGAGCGGCTCGTCGCCGACGCCCGCGCGCGCGGCATCGATGCGGGCCCGGTCGAAGAGCAGGCGCGCCTGGCCGGACGCAGCGTGTTCGCCGCCCTGCATCTGGCTCTCGTACAACCGTCCACCGGGGCGCATCCCGGTCACGACGCCATGGCGGATCTGCGTTCGCAGATCGCGCAAATCATCGCTGGATTCTTCACATCCCTAGGGAGGCAATGACAATGAGCATCGACATCCGCAAGGTCACCGTGCTCGGGACCGGCGTGCTCGGTTCCCAGATCGCATTCCAGACCGCGTTCCGCGGATTCGACGTCACCGCCTACGACATCACCGAGGACGCGCTGACCGCCGCGCGCGGACGCTTCGACAAGCTGGCCGCGGTCTACCGCGAGCAGGTGGCGGGCGGCGCGGACGGCAAGGCCGAGGCCACCGCGGCGGGCATCGCGCTGACTTCCGATCTGGCACAGGCGGTCTCCGACGCCGACCTGGTGATCGAGGCGGTGCCGGAGGTGCTCGCCATCAAGCAGGACACCTACGAGAAGCTGGGCAAGCTCGCGCCCGAGCGCACGATTTTCGCCACCAACTCCTCCACGCTGCTGCCCAGCGCCATGAAGGATTTCACCGGCCGGCCGGACCGGTTCCTGGCGCTGCACTTCGCGAATCAGGTGTGGCACTTCAATACCGCCGAGGTCATGGGCACCGTCGACACCGATCCGGCCGTGTATCAGGCGGTGGTCGACTTCGCCACCGCCATCGGCATGGTGCCGATCGAATTGCACAAGGAGAAGGCCGGATACGTCCTGAACTCGCTGCTGGTGCCGCTGCTCGACGCCGCCATGAACCTGGCCGAGGGCGGATACGCGAGCCCCGAGGACGTGGACAAGACCTGGACCATCGGGACCGGCGCACCGGCCGGGCCGTTCCGGATCCTCGACATCATCGGCCTGACCACGCCCTACAACATCATGGTCAACGGCGACGAGACCTCGCAGCGAATCGCGCAGTGGCTCAAGACCAATTACATCGACCAGGGCAAGCTCGGGATCGCGACCGGAGAGGGGTTCTACAAGTACTGAGCCGAGATCCACGGCAGCGCAAGCACTTCGGGACCAATTTCAGGGATAGGAGTTCTTATGTACTACAGCAGTGGCAATTACGAGGCGTTCGCCCGTCCGCGCAAGCCCGCGAACGTGGACGGCAAGACGGCGTGGTTCGTCGGCTCGGGCCTGGCCTCGCTCTCCGGCGCGGCCTTCCTCATCCGCGACGGGCAGATGCCCGGTAACAAGATCACCATTCTGGAAGAGCTGAAACTGCCGGGCGGCGCGCTCGACGGCATCAAGGAACCGAAGAAGGGTTTCGTCATTCGCGGTGGCCGCGAGATGGAGAACCACTTCGAATGTCTGTGGGATCTCTTCCGGAGCGTTCCGTCCATCGAGGTCGACGGCGCGAGTGTGCTCGACGAGTTCTACTGGCTGAACAAGGACGACCCGAACTTCTCCCTCGAGCGCGCCACCGTCAATCGCGGGCAGAGCGCCCAGACCAAGAACCTCTTCACGCTGAACGACAAGGCGCAGAAGGACATCACCAAGATCTTCCTCGCCACCCGTGAGGAGATGGAGGGCAAGCGCATCAACGAGGTGTTCTCGAAGGACTTCTTCGAGAGCAACTTCTGGATGTACTGGCGCACCATGTTCGCCTTCGAGGACTGGCACAGCGCGCTGGAGATGAAGCTGTACCTACACCGGTTCATCCACCACATCGGCGGCCTACCGGACTTCTCGGCGCTGAAGTTCACCAAGTACAACCAGTACGAGTCGCTGGTGCTGCCGCTCTACCGCTGGCTGCTGGACCAGGGCGTGACCTTCAAGTTCGACACCACGGTCACCGACGTCGACTTCGATATCACCGCGAAGCGCAAGCAGGCCACCAGGATTCACTGGATCTCCGAGGGCGTCGAGGGCGGGGTCGACCTGGGGCCCGACGATCTGGTGCTGATGACCATCGGCTCGCTCACCGAGAATTCCGACGAGGGCGACCAGCACACGCCCGCCAAGCTCAACGAGGGTCCCGCGCCCGCCTGGGACCTGTGGCGTCGAATCGCCGCGAAGGACCAGGCTTTCGGCAACCCGGACGTCTTCGGCGGGCACATCCCCGAGACCAAGTGGGAGTCGGCCACCGTCACCACGCTGGATCAGCGCATCCCCGACTACATTCAGAAGATCTGCAAGCGGGATCCCTTCAGCGGCAAGGTGGTCACCGGCGGCATCGTCACCGTCAAGGACTCCAGCTGGCTGATGAGCTGGACGGTCAACCGTCAGCCGCACTTCAAGCAGCAGCCCAAGGACCAGATCGTGGTCTGGGTCTACTCGCTGTTCGTCGACAAGCCCGGCGACTACGTGAAGAAGACGATGCAGGAGTGCACGGGCGAGGAGATCACCCAGGAATGGCTGTACCACTTGGGTGTTCCCGAGGCCGATATCGCTGAACTGGCCGCTGATGCGGCCAAGTGCGTGCCGGTCATGATGCCCTACATCACCGCCTTCTTCATGCCCCGCAAGGCGGGCGACCGCCCCCAGGTGGTTCCCGAGGGCGCGACCAACTTCGCCTTCATCGGCCAGTTCGCCGAGACCTCGCGCGACTGCATCTTCACCACCGAGTACTCGGTCCGCACCGGCATGGAGGCCGCGTACCAGCTCCTCGATATCGAACGCGGCGTCCCCGAGGTCTTCGACTCCACCTACGACGTCCGCACCCTGCTGGCCGCCATGGCCCGCCTGCGCGACGGCGACCCGGTCACCCTGCCCGGCCCCGACCTGCTGTGGCGCGGCCTGGCGAAGCGGCTCGGCAACAACGAGATCGGTGAGCTGCTCACCCAGTACGGCGTTATCGGCAAGTAGTCCCCGTCCCGTCCTCGGCCCGGTCCCCACGGACCGGGCCGAGGACGGCCGTCAGTCAGGCGACCGCGCAGACGATGGCGGTCAGAGCCGGGGAGAAGTGGTCGTTGGTTTCCTCGGTGTTGACGCTGACGGCGATCGCGGTGCCGCCGGGAGTGGCGACCGCGAGGGTGCTGAACCCCGGGATGCCGCCCGCGTGGCCCCAAGCCTCCGCGGTCCGGTTCTGGCACGGGAGTTGGAGCCGGATGAGACCGAGGCCGTAGGCCATCGCCCCGTCGGGCGTCATCGGAACGGTGTTCTTCATGAGGTCGAGCTGGGCCTGCGGCAGCAGCTTCCCGGTGATCAGCGCAGTGGTGAAGCGGTTGAGATCGGGGCCGGTGGAGACGATCGCTCCGGCCGCGCCGGTCCACGCCGCCTCGATATCGGTGATGTCGGCCCACGTGCCGTCGACCTTGTGGAACCCGGTCGGATGCGGTTCGCGCAGACCGGTTTCGCCGGGCACGGGGAGATAGGTGTCGCGCATGGCCAGCGGATCCAGAATCCGGCGGCTGATCTCGGTCGCGAGCGGCCGACCCGTGAGGCGTTCGACCATCATCCCGAGCAGCACGTAATTGGTGTTGGTGTACCGGAATTGCGCCCCGGGCTCGAATTGCGGCGGCATGGTCATCGCGATGCCGACCAGATCGGCCGGTCCGAGATCGCGGTACGCCTTGCCGTCCGACATCTGATCCAGTTGCTGCGGCTGCTTCTCGCTGGGATCCTCGGGCGCGAAGTCCGCCAATCCACTGGTGTGCTGGAGCAATTGGTGCACCGTGATCCGGTTCCCGTCATTGCCGTTCCCCTGTACGACCCCCGGCAGGTACTTCTCGATCGGAGCCTCGAGTTCCACCGAGCCCTCGCCCACGAGTTGCAGCACGACCGTCGCGACGAAGCTCTTGGTGACACTGCCGATTCGGAAGTGAGACCCTTCGACGTATCCGGTCCCCGCGGTGGCGGTCCGCGTTCCCTCCGGGCCGCTGATCACCGCCTGCGCCGCTGGCAGCCCGGACCCGACCAGATCGGTGAGCGCATCGGTGACCTGCGCGGGCAACGGCGTGGCCGGGTCCGATTTCGCCGTGCGCCCACCGCATCCGGCTACCGCCGCCAAGGCCAGGCAAGCCGCGACCGCCGGCACGACAGATCGCCACCGGTGACGCCCGAGAAACGGATTCATTCGCATACACCGACCCTAAAAACCCGACCGGCCTCTACGCATCGGGGAATCCCCGGACACCGTCCTCATCCTCGGGGCGGGCAACCTAGCGCAACGACCCCGACCGCCGAGCCCGTTCTCGCGGGATTCGGAATTGTTCACAGCGGTGGGGATCGTTTGCTTTCGCACTGCCCAATGACCGCGGACATCCCGGCTGGTGACGATGCTGTTCGTGAGAATTTCGTTGGGCTGGGGGACGGTCGCGGTGGCCGCGGGGACGGTGGCCGCGCTGATTTCGCCCCTGGGGGCTCGGGCGCACGCGGTCGCGCCGGTCAGTGCGGCGACCGATCGGCAGGAAACGGTCCTGGACGACAGGGACGGCGTGATCGTCTCGCAGGTCAGTTTTCTGCTGCCGTTGCCGCCGAACGCGCCCGCGCATCCGCCGGAGTGCGATCGGGCCGGGTTCCTGCGCTATCGCGCGGCCGACGGACCGACGGATTCGGCGGACGCCGATTCGGTGGTGGTGCAGCAGCAGGGATTCGACGGCGGCGCAATGAATTCCGACAGTGTGGCCGCCAATACCGTGCGCTCGGCGGCGCAGCTGGGCCGCAAGGTGGAGTTCTGGGCCATGGCCCGGCGCAGCAGCTGCCTCGACGAGACGACGGGATTCGACTATGCGCTGAAGACCGGGAACTACCTGGACGCCGTCGACTACTACTTCAACGGCATGCCCATCGACGGGCGAGTGTTCCCGGGGTTCAAGAACTCCCAGGATCTGGCAGTGCTCGACTCCATGGGGCTCGAGCGGGTGCTGCGCGACCAGTACGAGATCATGCTGCACGAGATCCCGGATCAGCTTGTGCGCCAGCACAAGTACGTGTGCACCGGCATTTCGATGGGCGGGCTGGTCACCGGCTTCTTCGCCGACTGGGATTTCGGCAACGGTGACCCCGACGCCGCGGGCTACAGCCAGTGCGCGGCCTTCGTGTCCCAGGATTCGATGGTGTCCTCGGACCCGGTCGCCATCCAGAACACCCCGTTCCTGCACGATCTCACCAATGCGATCATCTCGCCGGTCAACGATGTGCTGAAGGCGACCCAGAACATCGGCCTGCTCCCGCGCATCCTCGGCGCGACGCCGGTCATCGGGACCAAGGCGTTCCTGATCTACCGTCTCGCCGGACTGGCCGCGCATCTGGACCCCGACGGGGAAAGCCACCTGCTGGCGCACCTTCCGCACGACTTCGAGATCGACTCCACCCTGAACTTCCTGTTCGCCTCGACCTGGGCCGATTTCGCCACCGATGGCGCGGACGGCACCGGGACCCTGCGCGACTACCGGTTCACCAATACCGCCCTGCTCGGCGAGCTGCTGGACAACAACTCCTGCAACTTCGAACTCCTGCAGCAGGGTATGGGCGTGCTCGACGGCGGGCCGGTGCGGCCCAAGAGCTTCCCCAATCCCGGTTCCGCGACCCAGATTCCGATTCTCGGCAACTACCTGCGTCTGTCGGCGGGGCCGCAGGAACGCTACGCACCATCCGACCGGTCGGTGCTCTACACCTGGCGGAACTACGACAACGTCCAGGGCGTGCCCTACACCGCCCCCGGCCACGAGGTCGCCGACATCCGCGACGTGGCACGGCAATTGGGCTCCGGCGGCCCCTACGCCTACTGGGAGACCTACTTCCCGCTGCGCGTGGTCCTCGACATCGCCGCGGGCTACGGCGGCGCCCGCACCGGCGACATGGGCGAGCTGCGCTACCACGGCATGGAACGCACCAAACCGAACCTGGTGCTCTGGGCCGGTGACAGCGTCGTGCAATTCGGCCCCGGCCTGGTGTTCCCGGTCCCCCAGACCGCCATCGTGCAGACCCTGCCCGGCTACAACCACATCGACACCATCGGCGCGGCCGCGGTACAGAACAACGGCCTCACCGACTACAGCGGACGCTATCTCGCGGAGTTCCTGCGCTCACTCGGATGACCTGGAGTGCAGGTACATCCGAGGCGAAACCGCCCCCGGCGCGCCTATTCGCTGGCCGACGCGCCGCGTCGCGAGGACGATGGGGCATGGATGAACCGATCCTGAGGGAAGGCAATTCGATGAGTGTGAGTTTGGCCAAGGGCGGCAATGTCTCACTGTCCAAACAAGCGCCGAATCTGACGAAGGTGGCCGTCGCCCTGGGCTGGGACGTACGCAGCACCACGGGAGCCGATTTCGACCTGGACGCCAGCGCGCTGGCCTGCGGACCCGACCAGCGGGTCGTCTCCGACAAGCATTTCGTGTTCTACAACAACCTGCGCTCCCCCGAGGGCACCATCGAGCACACCGGCGACAACCTCACCGGTGAGGGCGAGGGCGACGACGAGGTGATCAACCTGGATCTGGCGGCCATGCCGCCGAACATCACCAATGTCTTCTTCCCCGTGTCGATCTACGAGGCCGAGACGCGGCGGCAGGCTTTCGGGCAGGTGCGCAACGCCTACATCCGGGTGATCGACGCCGCCACCGGCTCGGAGCTGACCCGCTTCGACCTCACCGAGGACGCCTCGACCGAGACCGCCATGGTGTTCGGCGAGCTGTATCGGCACGGCCCCGAATGGAAGTTCCGGGCCATCGGGCAGGGCTACGCCTCCGGATTGGCCGGTATCGCACGGGATTACGGCGTCAACGTCTGAGCCTCGCGCCGGAACACCGGGGTGCTCAGGTATTTCAGGCCCGAGTCCACCAGGACGGTGACCACGCGCGCCCGCGCGCCCAGGCGTCGGCCGATCTCGATGGCGGCCAGCACGTTCGCGCCCGAGGAGGTGCCGGCGCACAGGCCCTCCTCGCGGGCCAGGCGGCGGGCCATGGCTTCGGCGTCGGCGGTCGAGACGGCCATCACCTCGTCGACCAGCGTGGGATCCCACAGCGGCGGCGGATACCCGATGCCGATGCCCTCGATGCGATGCGCGCCCGGTGCGCCGCCCGAGAGCACCGGCGATTCCGCGGGCTCGACCGCGACCACGTGCAGCCTGCGCTGCTTGTGATAGCGCAGCAGCGAGGCCGCGCCCCGCAGGGAGGCCGCGGTGCCGACCGCCTGCACGAACGCGTCCACCCGGCCCTCGGTCTGCGCCCAGATCTCCTGGCCCATCGAGTGATAGCCGGTGATGCTGTCGGTGTTGTGCAGCTGATCGGTCCAGAAGGTGTCCGGTTCGCGGCCGAGCCGGGCGGCCGTGGCGATCATGTCCCGGAACAGGCGCTCGGTGAACATGCCGTCCGGACTCGGGACCAGGGTGAGTTCCGCGCCGAAAGCCGCCATCTGCGTGAGCTTCTCGGCGCTGAACGCCGCCGAACTGACGATCCGCAGCCGATAGCCCTTGGCCGCGCAGACCAGCGCCAGCGCCGCGCCCGTGCTGCCGCCGGTGTATTCGACCACGGTGCCACCGGGTTTCAATCGCCCGTCCCGCTCGGCCACGCCGATCACGGCCTGCGCCATGCGATCCTTCATGCTGCCGGTGGGATTCTGGCCCTCCACCTTCACCAGGATCTCCGCGCAATCGGGCGGCACCACGCGGTGCAGGCGGACCAGCGGCGTATGGCCGATCGCCGCCAGGGCATTGTCGCCGATGAGCATGGTCGCACCGACCCTTCCCGCCCCCCGCTGGGCTCAGGGTCGATTGTCCGGCAGCCGAACCGGTTTCACTGCCGGATTCAGAGCATGAGCACCGGCAGCGGGTCGGGGCGCTTGGCCGACCGATTGTCGCCGGAGGACAGCCCGCGCAGCCGCCGCATCACCCAGGGTCCCAGGGCCACGGCCGCCCACTGCAATTCGTTCGCCATCGATCGCAGCACGCCCGGCTCGGGCAGCGCGGGGAACAGCGGGCGGGTCCAGGAGTCGTCCGCGCCGGGCAGGCGCAGCGCCTCGGCCATGGCGTCGGCGATGCGCTGGTGGCCCAGCGGGCTGGCGTGCAGGCGGTCCGGATTCCACATGCGCGGGTCCGAAACCACGGCGTGGCCACCGGTTTCGGCCACGATCACGCCGTGCCGGTGCGCGGCGGCGCGAATACGGTCGTTGAGCAGGGCGATCCGGCCGCGAATCGGGCGGGCCAGCGGGATGTTGTCGGCGATATCGGGGAAGGTCAGCGTGCCCACCACCGCACCGGCCTTGGTGAAGGCCGCGAACATGGCCTCCACGTGACCGGCGATCACGTCGGGTTCGAAGTTCGGGCGCAGCAGATCGTTCATGCCCGCCAGCACGGTGACCAGATCCGGGCGCATCGCCAGCGCCGCGTCCAGCTGATCGGTCCGGATCTGGTGGGCGAGCTTGCCGCGCACGGCCAGATTGGCGTAGCGCAGTTCGGGATTGGTGCGAGCGAGTCGCTCGGCCAGCCGGTCCGCCCATCCCCGCAGGCCGGTCAGGTCGTCGCCGTCGCCGACACCCTCGGTCTGGCTGTCGCCGACGGCGACATAGCGGGTGTAGCTGCCATTGGTCATGGCGGATCGGCCTTTCGGTGTCTGTCCGTGGATCATCCCAGGAAACCGGGCCCGGCGGCGGGCCCGGCCGCATCAGTTCACGAGACCGCCGCCTGCCCGTTCGATCTCCGCAACCGCCTCTTTTTGAATTCGCTCGAACTGCGCGCCCATCGCCTCGGCCAGCGCCTGCGCCCCCGACAGCGGCCGCACCATCACCATGAACTCGTCGATCTTGCCGTCGGCGTTCAGGTGGATGAAGTCGCACCCGGTGATCCGCTTGCCCCCGACGGTCGTCTCGAAGACGAGAGCGTGGTCGGCGGCGTCCTCCGCGCCGATCTCCTTGATGTAGCGGAAGTCCTCGAACACCCGCATCACCCCGCGCAGGATCGCCGCGGTGATGGCCTTACCCGGATACGGCTTGAACGCGACGGGACTGGTGAATACGACGTCGTCGGCCAGCAAAGCCTCGATCGCGGCCTCGTCACGAGCCTCGACAGCCTTCCGGAACGGGTGCATGACGCCTCACTTCCCTATTCAACTCATTGCTTATGCCTCTCGACGGTATCCTCCGGTCGACCCGAATGTCCAGAGTCTGAGTAGTCAAAAAATTGAGTACCGCTCACGTGGCTCGGCGGGCGGCTCGGTGCGACAGCGCACCGAGGACGCGCTGCCAGGCCGGGGAGGTGTCGGCGATGTGCGAGGAGACCAGCGGCAGGGCGGACGGCTGGGCCCCGATGCGCTCGTTCTCGATCGCGAGGGCGTCGAGGTCATCGATGAGCCGATCCAACCGGGGGTCGTGCGGGTCCCAGTCGACCGACTCATCGCAGGCCAGGATCAGGCGGACCGTTTCGGAATCGTCCAGGGCGGCATGCTTCTCGCGGACGCGCTGCGGAACGGCCTGCGGGGTCAACGCCCGCATCAAGATCCAGGCATCCCGCTCGAGGCGGATGCGCAGGTCACCGATGCCCAGGGCACGCATGCGGTCGAGGAGGGCGACCACGTCGGGCGGGAGGACCAGACGCTCGCCGCCGGCCAGTTCGGCGATGCGGGCGCGATACTCGGTGAGCTGGTCGATCCTGCGTTGTAGATCGGCGTCGATATCGGTGATGGCCGCGGCGAATTCGGCCGGTTGGGCGTGCAGCAGGGCGTCGATGCGCGACAGCGGGACGCCCGCGTCGGCCAGCGTCCGGATTCGAATCAGGTCCACGGCGGCCTGCGCCCCGTAGCGGCGGTAGCCGGAGGCGTCGCGGTCGGGCTCGGAGAGCAGGCCGACGTGGTGGTAGTGGCGGACGGTTCGCACCGTCACACCGGCGGTGGCCGCGAGTTGACCGATGGTGAGCACCGCGCCGAGTCTAGGTCCGCGGCAGGCGGTCGACGACGTCGCGGATCGCCTGGACCACGGCGTCGGGGCGGTCGAAGCAGAGCCGGTGGTGGAGGGTGTCGGAGAGGATCCGCTGTTCCCCGCACGAGACCGAATTCACCAGGGCCGCATCCATTTTCGTCTTGGCATCGTGCAACTCCCGATAGAACGGGTCGTTACCCACCACCGTCAGCGCGATTACCGGGACATCCGGAAGGCCCGGCCCCGTACGCAGTTCGGCGGCGGGCGCGATCAGCGTGCTCCGTTCGGCCACCCCCGCGCGCAGCCATTCGTCGCTGGTCTTGGCCTCGATCAGCGCATCCCGCAGGCGCGCGGGATAGTTCGCGAGCAGGTCCGCGGTCATCGCACACACCGCGGGCCGCATCTGCTCGATCTGTTCCGGGTCCCCCGCCATTCGCTCGGTGGCGGCCAGGCTCGACGCGGCGGGCACGAAGTCGTCCCAGTCGCGGTGCAGCCCGTCGAGCCAGACGAGGCCCGCGACCTCCGCCGGGAACAACTGGGCGAAGCGGTAGGCGTAGAAGCCGCCGAGGGAATGAGCCGCGAGAACGTAAGGCGCGGGGATGTTCCGGGCCCGCAGGAGCTCGCGCAGTTCGGTGGCGACCGCGGCGGCGGTCCGGGGCAACGGCAGCGGATCGCTGTAGCCCGAGCCGCCGCGGTCGTACACCACGGCCGTGGTGAACTGCGAAACCCCCTGTTGCACACCGTAATAGTCCAAACCTACCGCGCTCGCGCCCGGCAGGAACACCACCGCCGGTCCCCCGCTGCCCGCCGTGTGCACGAAAATCCGTCGCCCCTCGATCTCCTGGAATCCACCGACCGGCGGGGCGAGCCGGTCCGAAGCAATGCTGTCGTTCGTCATGCGACCAGCCTCCAACCCTGACGTAGCGTCAAGGTCAACCCTTATCGCGCCAGATCGCTCCAGAACTCACAGCGATGATCCGCGGCGAAGGCATCGGACGGCCGACTGCCGGTGGGGCGGAACGAGAGGTAGGCCGGGGCCGTGGCCGAGTATCGCGGGATGGCGGGGAGGCCCCGCGGGTCCGCGGTGTTGGCGGTGATGAAACGCGCCCAGTAGCTGCGCATTTCGGCTTGCAGTCGTTGCTGGTCGGGGGTCATGACGCCGTGCAGGAGCGGACCGGCCTGGACCAGGTCGAACAGGGATGGGAGCTCCGAGGCGTGGTAGGCGCCCAGGGGGAAGGTGCTGGGCGGGGACAGCGGGGACGGGTCGTCGAATTGGTAGACGTAGGTGGGGTTCTGGCGGCTGAAGTCGGCGACCTGGCCGATCAGGTTGCAGACGACCTTGTCGGTCCAGACCCGGCTCAGGGCGAGGGCGGGCTGGGCGTAGGCGGAGAGCGGGTACTCCGCCATGACGCGGTCGAGGCTGTCCTGGTCGAGCTTCAGCTGGTCCCGCAGGACGGTGGGGTAGACCGTGGCGTCGAGTCGCGCGCCGAGGGGGATGCCGTATTTCATCCACACCCACAGCGCCATCTCGTCGTGGTTGGATCCGATGAACGTCGGAATCCGCGCCATGCCACCGGCTTTCAGCTTCGCCACCGGATCCTGGGGCAAGAAGTCGTTGCCGTAGACCACGTTCGTCGATTCGGGGGTGTGGTCCACCGGCACGTCGGGTGGCAGGGCGCGCAGGCAGGCGGCGGCATCCGGTCCGGCGCAACCGACTCCGGCGGCCCAGGCGTCACCCTCGGCCTCGGCGTCCGCGAGGGATTGACCCGAGCACGGACCGCTCTGCATCATCGCCGCTTGGAACAGCCCGGCCGAGCCGGGGGCGGCCATCTGGGCGCAGATCGAAATCCCGCCCGCCGATTCACCATCCACCGTGACCCGATTCGGGTCGCCGCCGAAGGCCGCGATATTGCGCTGCACCCAGCGCAGTGCCGCCTGCTGATCCATCAGGCCGTAATCCCCCGCGCCCGTCCCGTCGTCGAGGGCGGAGGCGGCCAGAAAACCGAGGATTCCGAGCCGGTAGTTGATGGTGACCACGATGCTGTCGCCGTCGGGTTGCGAAACCAGAGGCGCTGCGCCGTAGATGTTTCCGGCGCCGGTCTGCAGGCTGCCACCGTGGATCCACACCATCACCGGCAGGCCGCGGCCGTCGGCGGGCAGGGTGGGCGGGGTCCACACATTCAGGTACAGGCAATCCTCGTCGGTGGAGCGCGGCCCGCCCAGCCCGGTGGCCTGGGCGCATTTGGGACCCGCGTCGCGCGCCTCGCGGATGCCCGGCCAGGGTGCCACGGCCTGCGGCGGCCGCCAGCGGAGCGCGCCGACCGGCGGTGCGGCATAAGGGATTCCATTGAACAGCCGATAGTCCGGCGCCACGACACCGTGCAGGCCGCCGCTGTCGATGGTGACCACATCGGGTGCCGTCGCCCGCGCCACCGGCCCGTTCACCGCGAAGACCGGCGCGAGCAGGGCGGCCACCGCGACCACCGCTCCGGCTCCTCGTCCCGCCCACATCCGTTTGCGCACGATCACCCGAGCCTCCTGGGCCAGCAGCGTTTCGCGTAGGCATTCGATACTAGTCGGCCGTCCCGGACGGGGGTCCGGAGTCTCGAGACGGGCGGGAAAGCCCAGCGTGCGGGTGAGCCGCCGGGGCCGTGCCGTCTCACGGCGAGACGGTCGTTGACACCCGATTCCAGGCCGGGAAACCGTGGGGCACACGAGACCTTCCACAGTTGGGACCGCGATGACCCTGCTCTCACCCGATGCCCTCGACCTCTTCGACCCCGCCCACCTCGACGACCCGTACCCGCTGTACCGCCGCCTGCGCGCGGAGTCACCGGTCCACCGCATCCCGGGCACCGACTTCTACCTGGTGACATCGTGGGATCTGGTGACCGAGGCGGTGAATCGAACCGACGACTTCTCCTCGCACCTGACCGGCGCGCTGCTACGACAGCCGGGACTGCCGCCATCCACCTTCGACATGGACGGCAGCGGGCGGGCCGTCCACGTGCTGGCCACCGCGGACGAGCCGAGCCACCAGGCCCAGCGCAAACTCGTACAACCCCTGCTGGCCAAGCGGATTCGCGGTCTCGCTCCGACCGTCACCGAACTCGTGAACCGGCTCTGGTCCGAGGAGCTGCACGGTGATCGCATCGAGTGGGCCGCGGGCATGGCCGACCGGCTCCCGCTGTCACTGGTCGCCGACATCATCGGCCTGCCGGATGCCGCTGTGCCACAACTGCTCACCTGGGCCTACGACAGCACCGAAATGCTCGGCGGCGTGGTGGACGCGGACCGGTTCGCCCTACTGGCGGCCGCCGCCACCGACCTGACCGCCTACCTCTACACCGAATTCCATGCCGCCCAGCAGGATCCGGGTGACGATCTGCTCGGCGCGCTGGCCCGCGCCCACGCCGCCGGGGAGATCACCGACGCGGTGGCGGTGCTCATCCTCGTCCAACTCGTGGGCGCGGGCGGCGAATCCACCGCGGGCCTGATCGCCAATGCCGCACGGCTGCTCGCCACCCGCCCGGACCTCCAGGACGAGCTGCGCCGCGAACCCGCGCTGCTGCCCGCCTTCCTCGACGAGGCGCTGCGCCTGGAATCGCCCTTCCGCGGCCATCATCGGCACGTGCCCGCCGATACCGCGCTGGGCGGCATCGAGATTCCCGCGGGCAGTCACGTGCTGCTGTCGTGGGGCGCGGCCAATCGGGACCCGGCCCGCTTCGAGCACCCCGACGTCATCGATCTGGACCGCCGCAGCGGCGCGAACAATCTCGCCTTCGGCCGCGGCATCCACTTCTGCATCGGCTCGGCGCTGGCCAGGCTGGAGGCCACCGCGGCGCTGACCGCGCTGCTGGACCGCACCACCGGATTCACCCTCGTCGAAGACGTCCCGCCGCAGTGGTTTCCGAGTATTTTCGTGCGCCGCCACCGCAGCTTGCCGCTGCGCCTGGCATTCCGGTGATTCTTTCCGCGCGTCTACCGCGTGCCCGGCACCCGCGCACGGCATGATCGTCGTCGATCGGGGGGTCGTCTACAGCCGTGACCACAGGAAGGGGTTCTGTTCGTGAAGACCGTGTACCTCCGCCGCATCGCCCTGGCCGCGCTCGCGTGTGCCGTCTCGGGGGCCTTCGCCGCCCCCGCGTCCGCCGACGCCGCGCCGCAGCGGATCACGCTCGACTACTCCAAGGGCAAGTGCGCGCAGACCACGCTCATGGCGCATTCGATGACGCCCACCACGCTGGAGATCACCACCTCCAACAATTTCACCGACGACGCCAAGATCGACCTGAACGGCCAGCGGGTGGCGCTGCCCGACACCTACGGCGCGCAGACCACCAAGGTCGACCTGGGCAGCCCGATGCCCGGCGCCATCCCGTTCAAGGTGTCCGGCTCCGAGTGGCCGGGCAGCGCCGGGACCGGCTGCGAGGGCTGGATCATCGTCGCCTGAGCGACCCCGACAACGCCTGAGCCCCGGGGCCGTCCCCGGGGCTCAGGCGTGTCAGCGGCTCACTTGCCGTGCGTGCGCAGCTGGTAGAGGCCCTCGGTCTCGGCGACGACCACACCGTTGGCGTCGGTCACCACGGCCTTCAGGACATAGTCGGCCTTGCCCTTGGCGTCCGCTTCCTCGATGACGCGGGCGATCTCCTCGGCCGACATCGACACCTCGGCGCGCACATCGGTGGCGGCGGGCTTGCGGAAGTAGATGTGCAGGTCCTTCACCAGCGGGAAGTACTTGCTCATATCGAAGCTGGCGATGGCCATCGCGCCGCCGAGCACCTCGGCGACGGTGAACAGCACGCCGGCGTACATGACGCCGAAGTGATTGCCGTTGCCCTCGATCGGCACCGAGGTGGCCGCGAAACCGGGGCGCACCTCCTCGGCCCGCACACCCATCTTGTGCGCGACCGGGATCGTGAATTCCAAGCCACCGTTCACGACCTCGTTCAGCGGCGGGGCGTCGTTCGCCATGCGGACCTCCTCGTCCTGGATACGGCCTACGTTACTGACGTAGCGCCAACAGCATGAATCATGCGGGGTGAGAGGGTTGTGGCGCAACTCCCTCACCCTCCCGCGTGAACCCGGCCACATCCAGGCGAATTCACCCGATGCCGAAACTAGTATGCAAGTCGTGTCCAAGACCTTCTCCGCTGCCGAACGGGCCTATCGCGAGATCAAGGAACGCATCCTCACGGGCGATCTGCCGGGCGGGGAACTGGTCAGCGAGAACGAGATGGCCGGGGAACTCGGCACCTCCCGCACCCCGGTCCGCGAAGCCTTCCTGCGACTCGAGACCGAGGGCTGGATGCGGCTCTACCCCAAGCGCGGCGCGCTCGTGGTGCCGGTGCCCTCGCACGAGGCCGAGCACGTCATCCACGCCCGCTACGTGGTCGAGACCGGCGCGGTCGACGCGCTCACCCGGATCGCGCGCGCGGGCCTGATCCCCCGGCTGCGCGAGTCCCTCGACCGCCAGCGCGAACTCGCCGAGGCCGGCGACCTGGACGAATTCGCCATCGTGGACGCCGATTTCCACCGCGAATACGTGGTCGCCGCCGACAACCCGCTGCTCACCGGCTTCTACGACTCACTGCGCGAACGCCAGCGCCGCATGAACAGCGTCGCGCTGCACCGCGGCGAGACCAATACCGATCGAATCATCGAGCAGCACACGGTGATCACCGACCTGATCGAAGCCGCCGACGCCGCCGGTTTCGCCGAAGCACTCGCCGAGCATCTGACCCACGTGCACGGCGTCACCCTGAGAGGACTGTGATGGCGACGCTGACATCCGTCGGCACCCGGGAAACCGGCCTCGGCACCCACCCCAAGGCGTGGCTGGGCGTGGCCACGGCGATCTTCGCGATCGCCTGGGGCGGAAACGAATTCACCCCGCTGCTGGTCATGTACAAGCGCGACGGCCTGTCGGTCGCCACCGTGGACCTGCTGCTGTTCTACTACGTGCTCGGCATCATCCCGGCGCTGCTCATCGGCGGCCCGCTCTCCGACCGCTACGGCCGCCGCCCGATGATGCGGCCCGCGCCGCTCGTCGCCGCCGTCGGCTCGACGCTGCTGGCCTTCGGATCCGACTCGGTCCCCATGCTTTCCGCCGGGCGCGTGCTGTGCGGCATCGCGCTGGGGCTGGCCATGGCCGTCGGCAGCAGTTGGCTCAAGGAACTCTCCCAGGCGCCCTACACCGGAGAAACCTTGTCCGGCACCGGCGCTCGCCGCTCGGCCATGAGCCTGACCGGCGGCTTCGGCGTGGGCGCGGGCGTGGCCGGAGTGCTGGCGCAGTGGGCCCCGTGGCCGGACACCCTCGCCTACCTGATCAATGTGCTGCTGTGCCTGGTGGCGGCGGCGGTGCTGGTGCGTTCGCCGGAAACCGCTGCCCCGCAGGGGCTTCCGGGACGGCTGTGGGACGACCTGAAGGTTCCGGCGGCCGCGCACCACCGCTTCCGCACCGTGGCGCTGCCGCTGTCGCTGTGGTTGTTCGCCTGCTCGGCCGCGGCCTACGCGGTCATGCCGACCCTCATGATGCCCAAGGTCCACAACGCCCCCATCGCGTTCTCGACCCTCGTCACGGTCATCACCCTGGGCTGCGGCTTCGGCATCCAGTCCGTCGCGCGCCGCATCGACCGCCCCGGCTCCCTGCGCCTGCCCGTCCTGGCCTTGACCCTGGTCGTCACCGGAATGGCCCTCGCCGCAGCCGCTTCCGCCACCCTCACCATGTGGCTGACCATCCTCACCGCCATCACCTTGGGCATGGGCTTCGGCAGCGGCCTGGTCGCGGGCCTGCTCGAAATCGAGCGCATGGCCCGCCCCGACGACCTGGCCGGCCTGACCGCCGTCTTCTACGCGGTCAGCTACCTCGGCTTCGGCGTCCCCGCCGTCATGGCCATCTGCCACGACACCACCGGCGTCGGCTACCCGGCCATGTTCGCCGTCCTCGCCGCCGCCTGCGCCCTCTGCCTGGCCGTCGTCACCCGCGCCCGGAAGGCCTGAGGACGCGAGTTCGCCTCAGGCAGATCGGAAACCTTCATCTCGGCTCCGGACTGCTGAATATTCGACGGGCTGAATATTTGGAGGTTTCGTGGAGCAGAACACGCTCGAGCGGCGGGGTGTCGGACTGATCGATGTCGATCCGGAGCTCGCCTTCCCGGGGTACACGTTGTACGCACCGCTGGCGGGCGACGGCCGGGTGGACCTGGTCGGCCTGCGCGGTGAGCTGGTGCATCAGTGGCAGTTGCCGTACCGGCCGGGGCGGCACGGGCGGCTGCTGGCGGACGGGACGCTCGCCTACAACGGCGTGACGCTGGCGGCGGGTGTGCTGTTTCCCATGTGGCGCAAGTACAGCGGCGGATCGATGGGCAAGTACGCGCCGGACGGGACGCTGATCGCCGAGCACCGGGACGAGTTGCAGCATCACGACGCTCACCACTACGACGACGGGCGCATTCTCTACACCGCGGTCGAACCGCTGACCGGTGCTCAGGCCGAACGCATTCGGGGCGGCGTGCCCGGCACCGAGGCGGACGGCACGGTATGGGCGGACGTGATTCGCGAGGTCGCGGCCGACGGGACCACCTTGTGGGAGTGGAAGGCCGCCGAACACCTCGATCCCGCCGATTTCGTGCTGCAGCCGCATTATTGGCGCGAGCACTGGCCGCTGATCAACAGCGTGCACCCGGTCGGCGAGCACACCGTCGTCGCCAGTCTGCGCAGCGTTTCCGCGGTCATCGTGATCGACCGGCGGACCGGGACGGCGAGAACTCTCGTCGACCGCGCCACGGTGGCGCAGCAGCATCACGCCACGCCGCTGGGTGACGGGAAGCTGCTGGTGTTCGACAACGGCACCTTCCGTACCGGCGAATCGGTCACCTACACCCGCGCCATCGAAATCGACCTGGCCACCGGCGAACTCGGCTGGACCTATCAGGACTCGCCGCGCGAGGCGTTCTTCACCCCGTACATGGGTGGCGCACAGCGGCTGCCCAATGGCAACACCCTGCTCACCGAGGCCGCCTTCGGTCGCATTTTCGAGGTGACGCCGGACAGCCGAATCTGCTGGGAGTACGTGGTCCCGTCCTTCACCGAATACCCGGATTCCGATACGGCCCAGGTCTTCCCGGGTGTGTCCAACGCCGTCTTCCGCGCCTATCGGTACGCCGCGGCGGACATTCCCTGGCTGCAGAGGTAGCCGCGCTCGCCCCTTCGGCCCTCAGCGCAGGTGGATTTCGAAGAAGTTGAAGATCCGTTTCCAGGCGTCCTCGGTGACTTCCTCGTTGTAGCCGAGCCCGGTCACGCGAATGACCGGCTCGGCGGGGGTGAGATTGGCGAAGGAGTGGGTGACGCCGGGGTAGGTCTTGACGTCGTGGTCGATGCCGTAATCGGTCAGCACGCGTTCGAGTTTCGAACCGCGACCGGGGTTGGCGGGATCGAGCGCGCCGTAACTGGCGACGATCGGGCAGGAGCCGCGCAGGAGTTTGTCGTAATTTCCGCGGCCGGAGGGGTAGAAGGGGGCGGCGACGTCGAATCCCTTGGTGGCGACCAGGAGTGCGAAGCCGCCGCCCAGGCAGAAGCCGACCACGGCGACGCGGCCGGTGCAGGCGGGATCGGCGATGAGATGGGCGCGGGCGCTGAGGATGTCGGTCACGGTGGTGCCCTGACCGTTGGACAGCAGTTCACGCATCATGCCGGGGACGCAGCGAACGCGGCCGCGCGCGAACAGGTTCGGGGCGATGGCGAGGTAACCGCTGTCGGCCAGGCGGCGCGCGGTGCCCTGGACGTCCGCGCCCATGCCCATACCGTCGTGCAGGACCACCACGCCCGGCCAGGGACCTGGCCCGGCCGGGGTGGCGATGTATGCGTCGATGGGTCCGTTCGGGGTGGTCAGTTGGATCGCGCTCATCGTCGAGCCCCTCCGTCGTGGATCTAACCGGCCACCGCATCCTAACGTGTCTGGGACAATTAGTTCTCGATCGGCAGGCCCGCTTCGGTCCAGTCCTGAATGCCCTCACGGTATTTGCGGACATTGGTGTAGCCCAGCTTCTCCAGCTTGGCGGCGACCGCCTGACTGTTGGGGCACGCCGGGTTGGAGCAGTAGGTGACGATGGCCGCGTCGCGGTCCGGAAGCAGTTGCGGGGCCTGGCTTTCCACGTCGGCCTCGACCAGGGCGAGCGCGCCGGGGAGATGCGCCTTGGCGTAGTGCTCGCCGCCGAGGGCGTCGAGCACGATCACCGATCCGGCCTCGATCTCCTTGACGAGTTCGTCGCGGGTGATGAGTGCGGTCATGGGATTTCCTTTCCGAGCACGAAAATGTGTGCGTGTGCACGCTATTACTTATGTGCGGGCGCACGCAACTGGTTATGATGGGCCGGTGTCAACCCGATCCCATCCGGCCGTCCACGCCTGGGCCGCGCTGCTCCAGGTGCACGCCAAACTCGTGCCCGAGCTCGACGCCGCCCTGCGCCGGACCACCGGACTCCCGCTGAGCTGGTACGACGTGCTGCTGGAACTCGATGCGCCGCACCGGCTCCGGATGAGCGACCTGGGCGAGCGCGTGGTGCTCAGCCGCACCCGGGTCAGCCGGCTGGTCACCGAGATGGAGTCGCACGGTTTGGTGCGGCGTGAATCCAATCCGGACGACGGGCGCTCGGCGTTCGTGAGCATCACCGATGCGGGCCGCCGGCGCTTCCGCGAGGCCGCGCCGCATTATCTGGCCGAGATCCAACAGCGCTTCGGGGGCAAACTGGACGAGGCCGAACTCGAGACCATGGCCTCGGCGCTGCGCAAGGTGCTGGGCCCGGCCGAGATGGCCACACCGAATTCGAACAGAGGAGACACCTAGTGCGTTTCGGCATCTTCATCCCGCAGGGCTGGCGGCTGGATCTGGTCGGGATCGACCCCGCCGCGCAATGGGGCGTGATGCGAGACCTGGCCCAGCGGGCGGATTCCGGGGACACCTGGGAATCGCTGTGGGTCTACGACCATTTCCACACCACCCCGGTGCCGACCGAGGAGGCCACCCACGAGGCGTGGTCGCTCATGTCCGCGCTGGCGGCGAGCACCTCACGCATCCGCCTGGGCCAGATGTGCACCGCCGTCAGCTACCGCAACCCGGCCTACCTGGCCAAGGTCGCCGCCACCGTCGATCTCATCTCGGGCGGCCGCGTGGAAATGGGCATCGGCGGCGGCTGGTACGAGCACGAGTGGCGCGCCTACGGCTACGGATTCCCTTCCCCCGGCGTGCGATTGGGCCGCCTCGACGAGGGCGTACAGATCTTCAAACAGGCCTGGACCACCGGCAAGGCCACCCTCGACGGCAAGCACTACCAGGTCGACGGCGCGATCGTGCGGCCACTTCCCTTGCAGGAGGGCGGAATTCCGATCTGGATCGCGGGCGGCGGCGAGAAGGTGACCCTGCGCATCGCGGCGAAGTACGCCCAGTACACCAACTTCGCGGGCGACCCGCAGACCTTCACCCAGAAGTCCGAACTTCTGCGCGCCCACTGCGCCGAGGTCGGAACGGATTTCGACGCCATCACTCGCAGCTCGAACTTCAATACCCTGGTCGGCGCCACCGAAGCCGAGGTCCAGCAGCGACTGGCGGAACTCGAGGCCCGGCTGACGCCGTTCTACGGCGCGGAGAACACGGCCCAATACGTCAAGGGCATGTTCCGCGACTCCCCCGCCGTCGGCACCCCGGAACAGATCGTCGAACGACTCTCCAAAGTCAAGGAACTCGGCCTCGGCTACTCGATCCACTACTTCCCCGAGACCGCCTACGACACCTCGGGTCCGGAGCTCTTCGAGCGCGAGGTCATCCCGGCACTGCGCTGAACGGACATGGAAAACGCCCGCTGACAGCGGATTACCGGTGTCAGCGGGCCGAACCCGATGCCCAACCGGCTCGGCGCAGCGCCCCGGAAGTGGCCGCGACACCGGGGCACGATGCACACGAGCACCTGCGCGCCCGAGACGAAGCCGGTATCGCTCGCCGGATCGGGTCGCGGTGGGGCGACGCCCGGTGCGCGGTCGGGCCGTCCAGGGGAAGCTCCTGAGGCCCGAGCCGGGCGTCCCGCGGCCGATCCGGCGAGCCGCCGGATGGACTAGTGGGGCACGGCTACCGGGTCGGTGCAGCTTTCGACGGCATCGACCAGGGAGCAGGCCGAGGGGGCGCGGGTCGGGCGGTAATCGGCGGGGACGCCGCCGTCGCGGGTGATCGCCGTGTAGGCGGGGACCGCGTCGGTGGGGCGGCGGGTGAGGGTCGGGTCGGTCAGGACGTCGACGGTGTACAGGCCGAATCGCGGTGTGTAGGAACCCCATTCGTAGTTGTCGGTGAGGCTCCAGTAGTTGTAGCCGATGACGTTCATGCCGTCGGCCTTGGCGCGCTGCAGCCAGTAGACGGTGTCGCGCAGGTCGTCGGCGCGGGTGTAGCCGTCGGCGCGGGGCGCGCCGTTCTCGGTGGGCATGCCGTTCTCGACGATGTAGAGCGGCTTGCCGGGGAACTTGTTCGCGTAGTGGCTCAGCGCGTAGTAGATGCCCTCGGGCTGCAGCGGCTTCTTCCACATCTGGTTGAAATCCGCCTGGGAGCCCAGGGTTTCGGGAGTGAGTCCGTAGTAGTAGTCGATGCCGACGTAGTCGAGCTTGGCGGCGATCTTGTCGATCAGCGGGCCGTTCACGGCGTCGTCCGCGCCGGGGAAGTAGGCGACATTGCTGGTCACCATCGCGCCGGACTGCCGGGTGTGAATGTAGTCGTAGATCGCGTTGTGCGCCTGCGCGATTCGATCCCGCATGGCGCCGGTCTCGGTGATCGGCAGGCGTCCGGCCGCGGTCTCGAGGATGGGGTAGGCCACCGGCTCGTTGAAGGTCACCCACATCGGATCCGCCGACGCGAATCGGTCGACGACCGTGCGCGCGTTGGCCAGCCAGTCGTCCACGATGGCGGGATTGCCCCAGCCGCCGCGGTCGACCTCCCAGCCCGGATACACCCAGTGGTCGAGGGTGATCATGGGTCGCATCCCCGCCGCCTTGATCGCACCGATCACGTTGTCGTAGAAGCGGAATCCGTTCTCGTCCCAGACTCCCGGCTGCGGCTGCACCCGCGCCCACTCCACGCTGATCCGGTAGACCTTCACGCCCAGGCCCTTGGCCAGCTGGATATCCGAGAGGTACCGGTCGTAGAAGTCGATCGAATCCCGGTACGGGTCAGCGGTTTTCCCGGCGGCGGCGTAGCGGGACCAGTTGCTGTCGGGCGCGTGGCCTTCGGACTGGAAGCCCGAGGCCGCCACGCCCCAGAGGAAGTCCGGTCCCAGCGAATCGATCCGGGCGGGCGGTTCCGGCCGCGCGAACGCCGGGGCGGCGGTCGCGGTCAACGCGGCGGAAGCGGCCAGAACGACCAGGCTGAGAGTACGGCGGCGGGATCCCATGCCGAAAACCGTACAGTCTTCGGTTTTCAAGGACAAGAAACTCTCAGAGTCCGCTTAGACTTTGCCGATGGCGAAACGCGGACCCTACGGAAAAGGCATCGAGCGGCGAGAGCAGATTCTCGAAGCCGCCCTGCGCACGATTTCCGAACGTGGATTCCTGGCGACCTCGGTGGCCGAGCTGGCCGAAGCGGTCGGGTTGAGCCAGAGCGGGCTGCTGCACTACTTCGGCTCCAAGGAGGAGCTGTTCGTCGCGGTGCTGCGCAAACGCAACGAGATCGACGCGAGCACCCTCGAGAACCCGGGTCCCGAGATCCTGGTCGAGATCATCCGGCGCAATACCCGGGTGCCCGGCCTCATCGAACTGTTCACCCACATGCAGGCGGCCGCCGCCGACCCCCGCCACCCCGCCCACGAGTTCATGCGCGAGCACTACGAACGCGGCACCGCCGGATTCGCCGAACTCCTGCGCGGCATGCAGCGCAACGGCCTCGTCCCCGAGACCGTCGACCCGGAAGTCATGGCGACCGCGTTCATGGCCCTGGCCGACGGTCTGCAATCACGATGGCTCATCGACCCGTCCATCGATATGGAGTTCTACCTCGGGCAGTGCTGGACCCAGTTCACCGGACGCAAGTTCCCGGGCACCTAGCCGATCCACGCCGCGATGGCGAGGAACACGCAGATCAGCACGAACAGGATCCCCATCAGCGGGGCGACGAACCGCACGTAACGGTCGTAACGCACCTTCGCCAATGCGATACCACCGGTGACCACCGCGGTGGTCGGGGTGACCAGGTTCGCCCAGCCCGACGCGGACTGCCAGCCCGTGACCACCAGAGACCTCGGCACATGCGCGAAGTCGGCCAGCGGGGCCATGATCGGCATGGCCAGCGTGGCATGCCCCGAGGTCGACGGGATCAGGAAGGCCAGCGGCACGTTCACCAGGAAGACCGCGACCGCGAACACCGCGGAGGAGGTGCCCGACACCACGCCTTCGAGCGCGTGCAGCACCGTGCTGGTGATCTGGGTGTTGTTCATGATGACGGTGACGCCGCGGGCCAGCACGATCACGATGCCCGCGCCCACGAAGTCGCTGAAGCCTTTGCCGATGTTCTCCGACATCTTCCCCTCGCCCAGCCCGCCGGCCAGGCCCACCACCACCGCGCCCACCAGGAACAGGGCCGTCAGCTCGGAGAAGCTCCAACCCAGTTCCCACGCAAACGGTTTCGCGCCCTGCCCGTTGACGACCGTGCCCCACGGGATCACCGCGAAGATCATGAACGCGAAGGTGAGGCCGACCAGCCAGACCACCCCCACCTGCCGCTTGGTCATCGGATCCGGTTCGTGCTCATGGGCTTTCACGTCGCGGTCCCCGGGCTGCCAGCCGGACAGCGACTTGTCCGGATCGGCCTTGACGCGGCGGCCGTACCAGACCACGTACGCGACCGTGACCGCGGTCAGCGCCACCAGCATCGCCAGACGCAGCACGATGCCGTCGCCCAGCGCGACACCCGCGGCCGAGGACGCGGTGCCGGTGGCGAACGGGTTGACCGTGGAACACAGCACACCGATTCCGGCACCGGCGATGATCGCGCCCACCGCCGTCATCCGGTCATAGCCCAGCGCCAGGGTCAAGGGCACCAGCAGCGCGTAGAAGCCCAGCGTCTCCTCGGCGAAGCCCTCCACGGTGCCCGCGAGGGCGAACACCACCATGATGCCGACGATCAGCAGATACGACTGGTCGCGCAGCTTGTACGCCAGCCGCCCGATGCCGCTGTCGAGCGCGCCGGTGGCGAAGGCGACGGTGATGAACGCGCCGACCGCCAGCACGAACAGGAACACCGCCGCCGCACCATAGAGCGAACCGTCCACATCCGGGGCGACCTGACCGGTCTTGCCGTCCTGAATCCCGTAGAGCCCGTTGACCGGAGCCAGGAACAGATCCCGCACCCGCGCCCCGAAGCCCTTGACGTCGCTGAGGCGGTGATAGGAGCCCGCGATCGGGTGTCCCTTGTCGTCCATGTCGTAGGCGCCCGGCGGAATCACGAAGGCCGCCAGCCACACCGCGACGGTGACGCCCGCGAGAATGGTGTACGTGGAGGGAAAGGCCCGCTTCTTCTTGTGCGGCGCGGGCTTCGACTCGGTCTCGATCGTCCCGGCTTCGCTCACTTGCGCATCCTGTCCGCGAAGAGTTGGAAGAACTCGGCCTCGGCGAGCGCCACATTCCGCAACTCGCTCACCAGCACTCGCTCGTTGTAGCCGTGCATATTGCAGTTGGAGTCCTCGACGCCGAGCATGAGCACCTCGGAGTTCGGGTTGGCCGCGGCCATGGTGTTGGTCAGCGGAATCGACCCGCCCATCGCGGAATCGACGGCGTCGACACCCCACGCCTTCTTCATCGCCTCACCCATCGCCGCGTACGCGGGACCGTTGGTGCCCGCGGCGAATCCGGCGCCGATGTCACCGCCGGTGACCTCCAGTTCGATCCCGAAGGGCCGCACCTTCTTCAGATGCTCGATGACCGCGCGCTGCCCCTCGGCCGGATCCTGCTCCGGATGCACCCGCACGTTCAGATACGCCTTCGCGTACGGAACCACCGCGGACGCAGCGGTTTTCGTCGGCGGCGCGTCCAATCCGATCACGGTGATCGCGGGCCCGTACCAGATCCGCTCGCCGATCGGCCCGGTCCCGAGCAGCGGCATCCCCGGCGCCATCCCGGTCACCTCGGCGAACTCCTTGTCGGTGTAGTTCGCCCCCTGCCACTTGTCGCGCCGCAGCCCCGGCACCGCCACATTCCCGTCCGCGTCGTGCAAGGTCGCCAACGCGGCGACCAACGCCAGCAACGCATCCGGCGCGGCCCCGCCGAACTGTCCCGAATGCACCGGCGCGGCCAGCGTCCGCACCTCCACGAACACATCCGCCACCCCGCGCAGCGCCGTCACCAGTGTCGGCTGCCCCGCCCGGATATTCCCCGCATCGCAGATGAGCAGCGCATCGGCCTGGAACAGCTCCGGCTTCTCCGCCGGATAATCATCGAAGACCGACCCGTACTCCTCCTGCCCCTCGATCACCACCGTGATCCCGACGGGCGGCTTGCCCCCATAGGCCCGCAACGCCCCGATATGCGCCACCACATTCGCCTTGCAATCCGCCGCACCCCGCCCGTAAATCGCCCCGTCCTTCTCGGTGGGCGTGAACGGCGGTGTATGCCAAAGACTTTCGTCGCCGGACGGCTGCACGTCGTAATGCCCGTACAGCAGCACGGTAGGCGCACCCTCCGGAGCCGGAATCCGCCCGTACACGACCGGCGAGGTATCCGGCAGATTCAACACCTGAATCTCCCCCACCCCGGACTTCCGCAACTCCTCAGCGACCAAGTCGTGCGCCCGCCGCACGTTCTCCTTCGGATACTCCGGAAACGCGATCGAAGGTATCGCCACCAGCTGCCCGAGCAGCCCCTTCAACTCGGGCATCAACCCGTCGACAGTCCCACCCAAATCCCGGCGCAGTTCCATCCCGCTATCGAACCACCGCGCCTTCGAAATACAGCGAATCTCCGGCGACACGCCCGCCTAGGTCATCGCACCGAACCTCAGGATCGCGGCGGACGCGGCGGCGCCATAGGCGCGGCTCGCGGCCTTCGGACGCGTGGACGGGAAGTTGGAGCGGTGCATGACCGTGACCTCGTCCGCCACGGTGACGGTGTCGTCGGACCGGGTCGCCACACAATTGCCTCCGGCCTTGCCGGTCAGATCCACGACGACCGCACCGCTGGGCAGCGACTGCAGCGCCGTGTGATCCAGCAGCACCGGGGCGCGCGTACCGCGCTGCCCGGCCGCGCAGATCACGAGATTGGGCTGGACCGCGGCGATGTGCTCGGCGACCTCGGCCGGGTTCGGGTCGAGCAGGAATTCCTGGGCACCGTGTGCGTAGGCGTCATCTTTCTGTTCGATGTGCCTTCCCACCGCGGTCGGCGGCTCGTCGCGGTAGGCGTCGGCGGCGTCCATGGCCGCCAATCCGGCCGCGCCGCAGCCGAGAACCAGCGCGCGGACCGGACGCTCCGGATCCGCCGCCAGCAGCCACTCGCGGCCTTCCCGGTAGGCGACGCCGCCCGCGATCCGGCTCATGGCCGACAGCGGATCGGGTTGGGCCGTATCGGAAGCCCGCGGAATCCACTCGAAGGCAAGCGATTCCACACCACGCCCACGCAGGACCCGGATGCGCTCCCGCCGGCGCACCGGATCCTGAAAGCCCAGCAGCAGCTGGCCCGGTCGCAGCGGCATCGTCTCCAGGTCGTAGACCGGCGGTTTCACCCAGACCACCAGATCGGCGGCGGCGAAGACCGCGTCCGCGGTGTCCGCCACGGACGCGCCCGCCGCCGTGTAGGCCGCGTCGGTGAAATCGGCCCGCCAGCCCGCGGCGCGTTGCACCGCGACCCGCAGTCCGTGGGAGACCAGCTGCTCGACATCGTCGGGTGTCAGCGCGACCCGCAGTTCGCGCGCGGACGTCTCGCGCAGTACACCGACCGTCGTCACCCGGCGGGAGCGAGCCGGGATCCGGCGTTCCAGCAGGACGCCCGCGTAGGTGAGGCCGCCGTCGATGCGTTCGAGCAGCCGCTCGATCCGGTCGAAGAGCTCGCCCAGTAGACCGGGACCGTCCTCGCCGGTGCCACGCCGGGGCGTACTCACATTGAGCCGCACACCCATGCGCGGGGATCCGGTGCGATCCAACGCGACACAGTCGACCCCTGCCGCCATGAGGAGCAAGTCCTCGAGATCGGCGCTGGAACGCACACCGGCCGCAGCCATGACCGCATCGTCGAATTCGACCGTCATGAACATGCCGTCCGCGCTGCCGAGCGGGCGCAACAGCGATCGGCCGAAGCGGGCATTGATCGCGGCCACCATTCGATGCGCCGTATCCACCTGCTCGCGCAGCAGTTTCCGGTTGTGCGCCAGGTACTCGGCGGAGGTGGCCTCGAGCACGGCCCGCACCAGGTGCGTCGTCTCGCGCTGGAAGGACACGCGCAGCCGGTCGCGGATCTGGTCGAGCCAGGCCCGGTCACCGGAACAGGCCGCGCCGAGCTTGCACGGACCGAACGCGTTGTACGCCTTCGAATTCCCGGTGATCGACAGCACCCTGTCGTAGAGCGCGACCGGCCCCGCGTCGGTGTCCACGGTCAGGGTCGCGATCGGTGTGTGGCCCTCCACCAGCAGATCGAACGACATATCGCAGATGATCGGGACGTCCGCCGCGACCAGCACCCGGCCGATCTCGGCCAGCTCCTCGACCGTGTAGTCGGCGACCACGGGATTGCCGGGCAAGGTGAGCAGCACGCCGCACAGATCTCCCTGTCGCGCATGCGCTTCCAAGGTGCGAGCCAGCGCTTCCGGATCGATCCGGAAGCGGGTATCGGCCGTGACCGGACTGGTCACCAGGCGCAGGCCGAACTTGGCGATATGTCCCGCAACGCTTTTGTAGTAGCCCTCCGGGCATACGAGTACGCCGCCGGGCCTCGCCAGTGTCGCGATTGCTTCCTCCAGCAGCACCGTGCTGGAGTACGGGCAGACCACCACATCCTCGGGATCGACCGCGACCGGGGGCATTCCGGGCACCGGCCGGGACAGGCGCTGGAACAGCCGGTCGGCGGCCAGCCGCCGCAACACCAGCGGCTGGCGCTTGTTGTACAGCGACACATCCCGGAACTCGTCCGACCGAGGCCCGCCCGCCACCGAATTGTGTCCCGCCATCACCTCCGCCCACGCGGAATTCACTGCCGCGGCCGCGCTTTCGTCCATCGGCAGCCCGGTCTCACCGTGATAGGCGTCGATGAGGCCGTGATGGACGCGTCCGTCCAGGCCGGGAAACCGGCTCGCCGGGGAGAGGAAGGCGCGCGCGACCTTCTTGCGCGCGTCGGACCGATCCGCGATCTCGACCGGATCCGGCACGCCGACCGGCTCGTTCACCCTCGACCACCTTCGACGGGCAACTCCTCGTCATGCCACGCCGCCTCGAGCGCCGCCCAGAACCGGGTCCGGCAATCGCCGTGCTCCAGACGTTCGAACTTGGTCAATCCCACCCGATCCACGAGATCGTTGACCACCAGGGCCATCTGGGCGCTCTTGAGTTCATAGAGTTGATCGAATTTGCGGTGCGCGGTCTGCACGTCGTGCCGCAGGGACGAGAATCGGCTGGAGTCGCGCTCCCTGCGACGGAAGTCGTAGTCACCGGTCAGGACGAAGTCGTCGTCGACGATGAGCATGCTCTGGGCGTTCGGCGCGAAGGCCCGGTTGATCAAGATGGTTTCGACATCGGCCTTGACCTGCTGCCAGAGCTTGGTCTCATAGGGCTCCACGTTCTTGATGTCGTCGAGGACATAGACACGCTGCAGGGACACACCGGAATGAGCCTTGTCCAGAATCGCACGATGGTACTCGTCGCCCACATCGCCCCCGATCGCGCCGAGATCGGCGGTGTGGATGGCCCGAATGCTCCGTTGCGCGCGGCCGAGCACGGTCAGCCAGTCGTTGACCGTATTCCATTCGCGCACAACGACACTGCCCGAGGGGATCTGGGTCAGCACCTCCTCGGCGCGGGACAGCTGACGGTCGGCGATCTCGCGCAGCGGTGCCAGTTGCGCGGCCGAGTCGCCGAGCGCGACCAGGCTCTGGCCGATCGCCAGGACGCGCGAGGCGATATCCGGCTGCCGGGACAGCAGGATATTGAAGCCGATGCGCATCTCACTGCGCTCGGCGTCGGCGTCGGACTCGTCGTCGAGCCCGGGCAGCCGTTCGCCCAGCACCGCGCTCAGTTTCTCCCGCTGCTCGCGCGGCGGGTTGCGCTTGCCGTTCTCGATCTGCTGAATCAGACTGCGCGAGCACTCGACCCGCTCGGCCAGCGCCTCCTGGGTGAGATTGCGTTGCCGGCGGAGTCGCTTGACCGTCACGCCGATAGGCTCGCCGTCCGAGGCCTCGCGAGACATGCTCGTCTCCCATCATGATCTGCATTGCTCAGACGTGTCATGCGCAGCCCATACTAAGCACGATGTGTCATTTTCGCCATCGCAACACTTGCAAGGAATCGCGTATTCCTTTACAGGTCAGGCTAAGCGGACGAATGCCCCATGACGGGAAGTCGACAACGCACGCATCCGTGCGTGAACGATGCCATCAAGCCCTTGAAATGCAGTCAATTTGATCGATATCCGCGATATTTCAGCCATTTCGAAACATCCATGCGTATCTGTAAGCATCAAATGCTTCTGAAGTATCCATAATGAGCACAAGGTATTACTTTGTAGCATCCATGCACTGAAGTATCGTTGTGTGACAACCACTTTCGAGGAGGTGTCGGATCTCATGACCCTCGAGATGACACCGGTCGACAATCCGTGGGTGATCCGCAGCGACAGGACACCCGAGAAGGCAATCCGTACAGGGCCTTCCATCGACACCTACATGATCGGCTGGCTTCCCGGCCGACTGCTCTCCTTCGACGAGGCGTGCAGCGCAATGATTCTCGATGAGACCTTGAGCGATCACTCGTCGGAAGATCCGGAGTACGCCCTCGCGGTGGCCGAACTGCGCGCCGCCGAATTGGGTCTCGAGCTGCGGCAGGTTGTCGCGGTCCTGTGGCTCCGCGATACCGAGGGCATCGCATCAGAGGTTCCGGCACCGGTGCGGCCGTGACAGCACCTTTCGAGATCAAGGGGAGGCGATCTCATGTCCACCGAATCCTCCGACCGGGTGGCGGCGCTGGCGCTGCCGACCTCCGGATATCGGCGGTCGAGTCTGATCGGCACGATCAGTTCGGCGCCGCGGCCGATGACTATGCCCGCGCTGCAACCACTCTGGTTCGTCGGTTTGGCGGCGGCGCTGCTCTGGGAGGGAATGCTGCCGCTTTCGCGGGCGGCGATGGCGGTGACGGCGGGAGGGGTGGCCGTCACCGCCTTGATCGTGCACTGGGCGGCGCGGCCGCGGGTCGGTCCGCTCGCGCGGGTGGCCGGGTATGTGGCGCCGATTCGACGGCGTCGGGGGATGCGGGTGGGGATCACCGATGATGCGGGGGCCCAATGGATCCTGCATTTCCTGCCGCTGTTCGGAACGGATCTGCTGCTGGGGGATCCCGCGTTCGCGGACGGGCACGAGAATCGCCACGGCGAGTTCCGGGCGCTCACGGTCACCAATGTCCGCACCGGGCATCGGCACTTCAGCCGCTGGGCCGTCGCGTCGGTGACGGTCATGGTCTCGGTGATCCTCGCCGGGCTGGCCTTCAGTACCGCGCGCGGCTGAGCGGCCGGGCTCGGCGCGGCGGCCGGGCTCGGCGCGGCGGCCGGGCTCGGCGCGGCGGCCGGGCTCGGCGCGGCGGCCGGGCTCGGCGCGGCGGCCGGGCTCGGCGCGGCGGCCGGGCTCGGCGCGGCGGTCAGGCGCGGCGGTCAGGCTCGGCGCGGCGGTCAGGCTCGGGGCGCGGCCGGCAGCGGCGGGACCGCCGCGGGGTCGGAAAGGATTGCGCGGCGGGCGAAGCCCACGGCCCCGAGGACGATCGCGTCCGCGCCGAGGGTCGTCGGCGTGATCCGCAGGGCGAGGCCGGGGGCCAGGGCGCGGCGGCCGGACAGGCGGGACTCCACGGTCGGCATCAACCACGGAAACCATTCGGCGAGCAGCCCGCCCAGCACCACCTCGTCGGGGTCGAACAGCGCGGTGATCGAGAGGATAGCCGCGCTCAAGGCTCGGGCCGCGGTGTCGATCGCGGCCGTGGCCCTCGCGTCGGCCCGCGACAGCCGGGTCAGCAACTCCGCCTGCGCGGACTGTAATCCCTTGCGGTGCAGGAGATCGGCGAGGCCGGCGGCCTCGAAGACCGCTTCTGGACCGGCATAGCAGACCAGGCATCCGTTCGCGCCGCACACGCACGATGGGCCGTCCATCGCGACCGGGATGTGGCCGGGCTCGCCCGCGATACCGTGGCTACCGGTGTGGATGCGGCCGGACAGCACAACGCCGCCGCCGATGCCGGTGCCCGCCTCGATGAGCACCAGGCCGCGCGAATCTCGGCTCGAGGCATGGAATTCCGCCAGCGCCGCGGCGTTGGCGTCGTTGACCACATCGATGGCCACCGGCGGGGCAGACAGCCGGGCGGCGATCAGGTCGCGCAGGCGGACCGGCCCCAGCCAGCCGAAATCCGGTGCGACCACGACGGTTTGCGCCGGATCGTCGAGGACCGGGCCCGCCATGGCGACCACGACCCGGGCCAGGGCCGGTCCCGGTGAAACCTTCTCCCCACAGGGCCACGCCATCCCACCCGCAGACGATCCCGCATCCGCGGAGGACGCGGTCGGACCCGAAGACGATGCTGCCCGCAGCGGCCATGCGGTCGCACCGGAGGTGGATTCATGGCCCGCAGACAGCCGGGAAAGCGTGTCGCCGATTCGCGTGATGACGTCCGCGATGAGCTCGGCCATCGCCTCGGGCGTGCCCGGGGTCAGGGTGTGCGGAATCGTCTCGTGCCACTTCGTCTCACCGGCCAGGTCCGCGACGGCCACGCGCAGGTGTTCGGAGGTGATCTGGATGGCGGCGACGGCGGCGCGGTCAGGGGCCAGGCGTAGCGGGCGGCCGGGGCGGCCGCGGGTGCCGGAGCGGAGGGCATCGTCTTCGCGAAGGAGACCGCGGTCGGTGAGATCGGTGACCAGGGCGGTGACCGAGCCGTGGGCCAGACCGGTGGCGGCGGCGACCTCGGTGCGGGCGCAGGGGCCGTGGTCGGCGATGTGACGCAGGACCAGGCCGAGGTTGCGGCGGCGGATGGCGGCCGAGTCGGTGGGCGGGGGTGCGGAGTCCACGGGGTCGAGACTATGGTGTCGAATAATTATTTCAAGTCTTGACGTTAATTGTGGATCTGAGGGTGGCATGGCGGTGGAACGGTTCGGGCGGCGGACTCTACTACTCGGAGCGGGCGCATTGGCCCTGACCGCGGCGTGCTCCAGCGGCAAGTCCGGATCGGACGAGACGCACCCGGACACGGTCAGCACCGCGTACGGCCCGGTGCGGGGCGAGCGCCGCGACACCGGGATCGCGTTCCTGGGCATCCCCTTCGCACAGCCGCCGGTCGGCGATCTGCGCTTCGCCGCGCCCGAGCCGCCCGTGCCGTGGGTCGAGACCCGCGACTGCACCCGCTACGGCCCGACCGCGCAGATCAAGCAGCTCGCGGAGGTCACCGCGATTCCCGAGCCCTCGATCCCCGGCGACGACATCCTCACCGCGAACGTCTTCACCCCGAACCCGGACAAGAACGCGAAACTGCCGGTGCTGGTGTGGATTCACGGCGGCGGCTTCGTGGCGGGCAGCCCGGCCAGCCCGTGGTACGACGGCGCGGCCTTCAATCGCGACGGCGTGGTGCTGGTGTCGGTCGGCTACCGGCTGGGCATCGAGGGCTTCCTGCACCTGGACGACGCCCCGGACAATCGCGGCGTGCTGGACTGGATCGCCGCACTCACCTGGGTGCGCGACAATGTCGCGGCCTTCGGCGGCGACCCGGCCAAGGTGACGATCGCCGGGCAGTCGGCGGGCGGCGGCGCGGTGTGGGCGCTGATGAACACCCCCTCCGCGAAAGGGCTGTTCCGCGCGGGCATCTCGGAGTCGGGCGCGCTCACCCAGCCCAATGACCGGGCCACCGCGCAGGCCGTGTCCGAGTTGTTCACCAAGCGCACCGGCATGCCCGCCACCGCCGCCGCGCTGCGCGACGTGAGCAAGGTGGCGCTGCAGGACATGGAGGACAAGCTGCGCGCCCCCGACCCGGACGGCTCGGCCGCCACCATGCTGGGCCTGGCCCCCTTCGCGGACGGCACGCTGATTCCCGCGACCAGCGCCGACGTGCTGAAATCCGGTGCCGACCAGGATATTCCGCTGATGATCGGCTTCACCGCGCACGAGTTCAACGCCGCCTCGCTGAGCGGCGCGCAGCCCGAGATCACCGATGCGACACTGCCCGCGGCGCTGGGCGCGCTGGGCTTCGCCCCGACCACCGGCGACGCCTTCCGGCTCGCCTACCCGGGCCTGACCGCGAATCAGCTTGCCGGACAGGCGCAGAGCGACGCCGTCATCCGCATGCCGTCCTACCGGGCGGCCGAGATGCGGGCCGGGCGCGATCAGCCGACCTGGCTCTACGAATTCACCTGGACCTCGAATGCGCCCAAGTTCCAAGGACAGTCGTTCCACTGCCTGGACGTGCCGTTCGCCTTCGACCTGCTGAAGGCGCGGGGCGTGACGGCGGTGGCGGGCGACAATCCGCCGCAGGCGCTGGCCGACGCCGTACACCGGGCGTGGGTGGCCTTCGTCAGCAACACGGACCCGGGTACGGCCTGGCCCCGCTACACTCTCGACCGGCGCGAGACCATGATCTGGTCCGATGCACCGCACGTCCAGTCCGATCCGTTCGCCGCACAGCGACCGATCTGGCTGCGTTGATCGCGAGGGCTACGGTGTAGCTAAAGGCGCCGAATCGGATGGGTGGTTCGTCATGCAGGTTGCGCAACGCTGGATCGCACCGGCCGCGGTGGTCGTGGCCTGCGGATTCGCCGCCGCACCGGCCGCCTCCGCCGATTCGGGCGACACCGTCGCCGCCCTCGGCGGCGGTTCCGGGCTGGTGCTGGGCCGGTCCACCAAATGCAGCCTGACCGCCATCGGCTACGACGCCGCGGGACGGCTGGTCGGCTTCACCGCGGGACACTGCGCCGAGGCCGGGACGCCGGTCCACGGGGAGCAGTTCCCCGACGCCGGGGTGGTCGGCGTGGTCCGCGACTCCGACGCCGAACTCGATTACGCCGTCATCGAATTCGATCCGAGCGTGGTCACCCCGCTGCGATCGGTCAATGGCGGCACCATCGCCGGGCTCGCCGCGGCCCCGCCCGCCTGGAGTGTGGTGTGCCAGAACGGCCGGACCAGTGGCAATGCCTGCGGTGTCGTGTGGGCATCGAGTCCGGTGGGTTTCATGGAGCAGGCGTGCTCCAGCTATGGCGACTCGGGCGCGCCGGTCACCCTGGGTGACCAGCTGGTCGGCATGGTGTCGGCCCCGCTCATCAGCGACACCCGGGTCATCCGCTTCAGCTGCACCGACGCCAACAACCCGGTCCACACCCCGGTCATCGCCGTCGCCTTCGACACCGTCCGCAATGCCGTCGACGCGGGCAAGGGCGTGGGCAGCGGCTTCCAGCCGATCTAGCCTCAGCCGATCAGCGCGTCCAGGGCGCGGTCGACGTCCTCCTCGGTGTTGTAGAGGTGGCAGGCCAGCCGCAGCCGCCCGGCGCGCATGGCGCCCACGACGCGCGCCGCCCGCACCCGCTCCAGCGCCGGCTCGGACACCTCGAGCGACACCACGGCCGAATTGCCCTCGGGCAGGCCGAGTCCCTTGCGCAACCGGTCGGCCAGGGCGACATCGTGGCGATGGATGGTGTCGATGCCGACGCCTTCGATCAGTTCGAGACTGCGGCGCTGCCCGATCCAGGCCTGCCACACCGGCCCGACGTCGAAGCGCCGCGCGTCCTCGGCCAGCCGCAGCGGACCGTCGTAGCAGGTCTCCCACGGGTTGTAACCCGCGTACCAGCCGGCCGCGACCGGGCTCAGGTCATCCAGTGCCGCAGGCGTTCCCGCCAGGAACGCGGTGCCCTTGGGACCCAGCAGCCACTTGTAGCCGACGCTGACGATCCAATCGGCCCCGGTGTCGTGCACCGGCAGCCAGCCCACCGCCTGGCTGAGGTCGAAGAGCACGCGTGCTCCGTGCGCCCGCGCGGCGGCCACGGTCCTCGCCACATCCAGCACCGCGCCGTCGGCGGATTGGACCACCGCCGCCGCGACCACATCGTCCCCGGACCGGATGGCCCCGGGCAGTTCCGCGAGCGGCACCACCCGCACGTTCAGATCGCCGCGCACCAGGAAGGGCCAGAGCACGGAATTGAATTCATGCTCGGGCACCAGCACGTTCGCGCCGGGCCGCAGGCTCTGCGCCACCAACCCGACCAGCTGCGACACCTGCGACCCGACCGCCACCCGGCTCGCCGCGAACCCGGTGAGCCGCCCGAACGCGGCGCGGCATTCGTCGATGATCGAGTCCACGCCGGGGATGTCGAACTCCCCGTGCGCACGCTGTTCGTCGGCCGTGGTCACCGCCGCCAGCACGGATTTCGGCAACAGCCCGTAGCTGGCCGCGTTCAGATAGGTGGTGGTGGGCGCGAACTCGGCTCGCACAATGGATTCGAACGCGGGCGCAGTAGTCATCACTCCATCCTGCGACCGCGTGCGCCCATCCGAAAAGGTCCACCCGGTCAGTTACTGGCTCGATCTTGCTCCTGCCGAGCGGGATCGGAGGTGATGGCCTTGATCAATCCATCCTCGGTGAACGCGACCGCCAGCCGATGGCCCTGCGCGAAATCACCGGCGATCACCTCCCGCGAGAGCTGGATCCGGGTGCCGTAGTGCTCGATGAACCCCCGCACGATCAGTGCCTGGTCGACCGGGAAGACCTGCGCGGCGGTCATCAGCAGGCGCGGTGCGGCGATCGGGTCATATTCGTCGGCCGGCAGGCGCGGATCGTCCACATGCAGATAGGTGACGCCCTTACCGTCGTTGATCCCCATCGCCTTGACCCCGTTGCCGCCCAGCAGCGTCGCGGCCGCGATGACCATGGTGGTCGCCGCCTGCTTCGGATTCGGGAAGTTCGACAGATCCAGCCTGCCGATCATGAACTCCGGAATGCCCTGCCGCGCACCGTACTCCCGGATCTCGGCGAGCGCTTCGAACGCCGGGCGATCGGTATCCAGATACGGGTTGTCCCAGGCCCAGAGCCAGCTCTGGTCGAGATTGGAGAAGCTGCCCAGCATGGTCAGCCCGCCGTAGCTGTCGGTATCGGTCGTCAGCGTCCGTGCCGTGAGGTCGTAGCGCAGGTAGCCGTCGCCCAGCGCGTCGTTGAGCAGGTCCTGCTTGTGGATCGCGGCGGCCGCACCCCATCCGCCGAAGGCTTCGAACTCGGGACTGAAAACACTCGGGCCATCGGCGAATTCGGACCAATAGCGCGCCTGCGCCGCCGCGCCCTGCCGCCGGTAGTGCTCGGCCAGCGCGTGCCCCGCCTTGGGATGCCCGAACCCGGCGGCCCGCCGCCACGCGTCCAGCATGCCTGCGACATCGCCTTGGTCACCACGCACGAAACCGAGATTGAAAGCGGCGCCGCTGTTTCCGCGCTCGGCCGCCCGCGTGTACCAGAGCGCCGCGGCCTCCTGGTCACCGCGGCCGCCGTCGTCGTGGATGCGGCCGATATTGAAGGCGGCCTTGTCCAGTCCGGCCTCCCAGGCCCGCCGGTACAGGTCCAGAGCCTCGTCCCGCTCGCCGCGGCCCTCCACGATCTTGGCCAGATTCAGCAGGCAGCTGCCGCCGCCGACCGCGGCGCCGCGCCGGTACCACTGCTCGGCGGCGACCAGATCGCCGCGCTCCTCATCGAGGTAGCCGATCTCGAAAAGGCAGTCGGGATCATCGGTTTCGGCACCGCGCTGCCACCACCGCACGGCGTCGTCGCGATCGCCGCGCCGCAGCAGCAGATCCGCCATGTCGTTGGCGGCCCCGGCGTGCCCGGTCTCGAACGCCCGCCGGAACAGCTGCTCCGCGGACTCGAGGTCCCCCGCACGCACTGCCTCGAGACCCCGATCCCGAAGCTCGACCGACTCGGCCGGATAACTCATGTGTGTTCTCCCCTCCACGCGAAACACCGACCGTACACAGGGCACGGTCGGGTTCGCGAGTGGGAATCGCTCAGGCCGAGCGGGATTCGGCGGGAGCCGTGGCGGCCTTCGCGGTGGTTCGGCGGAAGCGGAGGACGCCGTCCTCCAGCGGGGCCTTGCGCAGCATGGTGCGGTCGCGGAAGTAGTTGTTGATGACCTGCCACGGGCCGCGGGTGCCCTGGCGGGGCATGACGCCGTCGCCGCGCTGGATGTAGCCGGAGGTGAGGGCGCCGCCCATGAGCGAGGCCTCGGACTTGTCACCGTCCTCCGGAATCGCGACGACCTCGTTGTATCCGTTGTCGCGCATGTGGTTCAGCAGGCGGCAGAAGTACTCGGCGGCCAGGTCGGCCTTGAGCGTCCAGGAGGCGTTGGTGTAGCCGAGGATGACCATCATGTTGGGGACGGTGCCCAGCAGCGCGCCCTTGTAGGCCACCAGGTCCCGGGTCGCGAGGGTTTCGCCGTCCACCTCGAGGGTCGCGCCGCCGAGCATCTGCACGCTCAGACCGGTTGCGCTGACCACGATGTCGGCCTCGATCTCCTCGCCCGAGGACACCCGGATGCCCTTCTCGGTGAAGGTCTCGATGGTGTCGGTGACGATGGATGCTTCCCCCTTGCGAAGCACCCGGAACAGGTCACCGTTGGGCACCACGCACAGCCGCTGATCCCACGGGTTGTAGGACGGGGTGAAGTGGCGCATGTCGATGTTCGGGCCGACCTGCGCCCGCACCGCGGCCAGCATGAGCTTGGCCGAGAGCTTGGGATTGGTGCGCGAGAGCTGGTAGCTGGCCCGCTGCAACGCGATATTGCGGGCGCGACCGGCCTTGTAGGCAATGGCGGCAGGCACTTTCGCGAACTTGAAGCCGACCGCGACCGGGTCGTCGGCGGGCAGCGCGGCGATGTAGGTGGGCGAGCGCTGCAGCATGGTGACGTGCGCGGCGTCCTTGCTCATCGCCGGCAGCAGCGTGATAGCCGTTGCGCCACTGCCGATCACGACGACCTTCTTGCCGCGGTAGTCGAGATCCTCGGGCCAGTGCTGCGGGTGCACGATCTGCCCGCCGAAGTTCTCCTCGCCGGGGAACGCGGGCCGGTAGCCGTTGTCGTAGTCGTAGTAGCCGGTGCAGCCGATCAGGAAGTCGCTGGTGTAGGTCTCGGTCTTGCCGCTGCGCTCGTCGAGCACCTCGACGGTCCATCCGCCCTTGTCGCTCGACCAGGCGGTCTTGGTGACCTTGCGGCCGAAACGGATGTGGTCGGTGACGCCGTACTCGGCGGCGGTGTCCTCGATGTACTGGCGGATGTGCGGTCCGTCGGCCAGCACCTTGGTGCCGTGCCAGGGCCGGAAGCCGTACCCGAAGGTGTACATGTCGGAGTCGGAGCGGATGCCGGGGTACTTGAACAGATCCCAGGTGCCGCCGATGGCGGTCCGGCGTTCCAGGATCAGGTAGCTGCGCCCGGTCTTCTCCCTGGTCAGGTGGCAAGCCATGCCGATACCGGACAGGCCCGCGCCGATGATCAGTACGTCGACATGCCGCGTCATTGGGTACTCGCTTCTGGTCGCGCCCGGACACCGGCGTCCGGGCGCACCGAGTATTACATGTTATTTCAGGTTACGTCTACTGTCGCCGCCCGGGAGAGGACCAAGGCCCTCAGGCCGCCCGGACCTGACCGGGGCGATCCGGCTCCGAGCGATAGCGGGTCGTCGGACCGTCGATGCCGAGGACGCGCCAGACCCGCTTGGACACGGGGTTCATGAGCCCGATCCGCTTCGCCAGCGAGCGCACGTCGCCGAAGAAGCCCGCGAACGCCTCCTTGGACTCCGCCGAGCCGAAGAACACGTCCTTGCGCACCTCGCGCGGAATGTCGAACTCCCGGAAGAACGCGCGCGGCGGGATCACGATGGCCCGTCCGCCGATCCACATGACGATCGGGAACGCCAGCGACAGCACGAACTTGCTGAACGGATCCGCCTGCGGCACATGGTGCTCCAGGAACTCGTGCGCGAAGGAGATGTGCCGCGCCTCCTCGGCGATGTGAATCGCCATGACGCCGCGCATGATCGGGTGCACCTCCTCGCCCGCGCGCAGAATCGCCTTCTGCACGTGGTCGATCGGCTCCTCACCCGAGAGCACGGCGATGAAGAACAGATTCGGGAACAGCGAGGCCAACGCCGGAACGACATAGGTGAGCTGCTTGAGGATCGGCCCCATGCCCGGAACGTCGATCCCGATGCGGTTCACCATCTCCTGGAACATGAGGGTGTGGTTGCACTCCTCGATGACCTCGTGGGTGCAGTAGCGGAACTCGGGAGAGCCGTTGCGCAGCTTGAAGGTGTGCTGCACCATGCCGCCGATGAGCAGGGTCTCGAACTGCAGGCCGACCTTGGCGATATTGGCCTGCCGCCACAGCCCGATGGCGATCTTGCGAGCCTCGGATTGCGCCTGATACCAGGGATGCCGGGCGAACATGTCACCGGAGACCGGCAGAATCCAGCGCTTGTCGTTCGGCGTGACCGCGAAATCGGGATTGTCCCAATCGATATCGGTGAAAGGATCGAAGTGCTTGTCGACCGAGCCCTGCGACAGCAGCAGGAGTTTCTCGGCATACTGCCGGGCGAGGTCGACCGTGGGATCGGTCTTCACGGGTGCTGACGTCATTGTCAGAGCCTCTCGGGGAGAGTGACACATGTTACTGTTACCCATAGTTACACCGACACTGGCAGGGCGTCAACAAGAGATCGACTCCGACCGCCGTCGCGTGTCACCGGAATATCTGTGTGGGCGCACAGGCTGGGCGCATGCTCGACACCCTCATCCTCGGTCTGCTGGCCCTGCGCCCAATGTCCGGCTACGACCTGGGCAAATGAATGGACGGCCCCGGCCGGTTCGTCGGCTACCGGGTGACGCTGCCGCAGGTGTACCGAACCCTGGGCAAGCTGGTCGAGCGCGGGCTGGTCGAATTCGAGGTCGAGGCCCGCGAGGGCAAGCCGGACGCCAAGGTCGACCGGCTCACCGTCGACGGCCGGCAGACCCTGCTGGACTGGGCCCACTCCCCCTACGAACCCGCGCCCCGGCCGATGAACCCCGACTTCATGATGCGGTTCCTGCTGGCCGGAGCCCTCGGCCGCGAACTGGCCGTCGAGGTGCTGCGCACCGAATTGGACTACCGTCGCGAGCAAGTCCGCACCCCCACCCGGATCGATGAGCTCAGCGGTGCGCTCGCACCCATCGACGACATCGATTCCGGCTGGGCCGCACAGGTCATGCGGGCCGCGCACGAGCAGGGCCGCGCGTCGACCGCCGCCTATATCGGCTGGCTCGAGGTCACCCTCGCCGACTTCGAGAACCGTCCGCACGCCTGACCGTTCACGAACGGCGCAGCACGGCCTCCGAGTACGCGGGGAGGTCGAGGACATCGGAAACCGCTGCGCTGGTTTCGGAGACGGTGTCGCCCGCGACGAAGGCCGGGGCGGCGGTCGGGGCGGCCGTCTGGATCCGCACTTCCTGTGCGCCGACCAGGTTGGGCGGCAGGGTGATTCGCAGGGGCCGGTCCGAGGCGTTGATCAGGACCGCGCGGGTGCCGCTCGCTGAGGTCAGTTCGGCACCGGTGAACGCGTCGGCCGCACCGGCATACGGTGGCAGCAGCAGTGCGGCGGGCGTCCCGATGCCCGGATCCAGGCGCAGCGGGCGGACCGTGGTCCCCTGGTCGAGGCAGTGGTAGATCGGGGTGAGCGCCATGTTCAGGGCGGTCCGTCCGTACGGGACCGAACCGCCCGAACCATCCGAGATGAGGGCGTGCACAGCCTGATTGGTGGTGCCGCCACCGCCGGTGGTCGTGCTCGGCGCGCCGTTCAGGGCACAGTGCATGACCGCCATGCCCGCGCGCGGATCGAGCAGCGCGCGCAGCGTGAACGAGGCCACGCTCAGGCCCACGGCCCAGGTCTGCTGAACGGCGGGCAGCCGATCCAGCGGCGGGGTCGCCTCCTTGCCCATCTGGTTGTACTCGGTGAACCACGCTTGCAGGCCGGAGGGCATATCCCGCAGCACGGTGTCGGCGACGTGGGTCCAGTTCACGACGCCGCCGACGGCCGTCGAGCCGATATCGGCCGCGATCGGGTCGACGATCCAGTAGGGATGGAAGGTGACCGCGTCGGCGTCGCGAATCGTCGCGTACAGCTCCTGATTCCAGTCGGCGTAGCGCTGCCCGAATCCGGCGCCCATGACCAGCGAATCATCCGCGGCCGCCACGCCGATCCGCGCCTGCGGGAATTCCCGGCGGATGGCGGCGATCCACTCGTTCATGGTCCGGGCGTAGTCGGCGCCGGTGGGATAGATGTCCTCGTAGACCTGCATCGGAACCCACAGCTCATTGCCGAGCTCGACGTAGCGGACCGGCATGCCCAGCCGCCGGGCCTCCCGCAGCATGTCGAGCTGGTCGTCGAGGGTCGAGGTGACCACGTTCAGATCGAACAGCGGTGTCGCGCCGGTCCGCCGTACGATATCCGCCCAGTCGGCCAGGGTGAGCGGCGGTCGGCCGTCATTGCGCCCGGCGAAGCCGCCGCCGGGCCGCTCATCGAAAAGGCCGGTGCGCCAGTCGATCCACTGCGAGGTGGTGCCGCCCTGCACCCGGACCAGACCCGGGCCGACAGCGGTCAGCGCGTCCTGGAAGACGGGATCGTGCCATTGCCGGGCATTCTCGGCCGAGATGATGCGAGCGCCGTTGACGCCGAAGAATTCCCGATCGGCGGTGCGCGAAAGCTGTTCGGGTGTCATCCGATACGACTGCGGCACCGGGTCAGCATGGCCGGGCGGGGCGAGGCGGGCCGCGGCGGTCAGGGCCGCGCCGCCCAGGATTCCGAGGCCGAAGGCGCGACGTCCCATGCCCGCGCCGGTCCGGGATGAGGTCGATTCCTGCATGGCGCGACTACTTTCGGTTGTCGTTGGCCGCGCAGCGGACCGTCGGGTGCCGCACGGGGTCGAGGGCGTTGAGGACCAGGTCCACGGTGCGCGGATCGGTGGAGCCCGCCATATGGCCGGTGTGGTCGGCGGCGCATCCGTCCTGCACCAGGATGTCGGTGACGCCGGGGGCGTGGATGAAGGCCGTGGTGTAGGGGGTGACGATCTCGTCGTAGGAGGTCGCGGTCATCACGTAGCGGACCCCGGGCGCGACCATCGGTCCGCTGTTGAGCCGGGTGAGGTACGGCGAACCGGCCAGCATGTCGAACATGGCGGGCGAGAGGAACGGAAGCCCCTGCGGTACCGACGAACCGGTGGGCAGGGTGGGCAGCCGGATACCCGCGATGCTCGTGCCCTGCTGGGGTCCGCTCACCGCGACGACGGTTCGGATCGGGTTCGTCGCCCGGTCGGCGAACCGCAGGCTCACGGCGCGGGCGATCAACGCGCCCTGCGACTTTCCGACCAGATCGAGGGTGTTCCCTTGATTCACCGCGAGAATCCGGTGCACGGCGGCGGTGAAATAGTCGACCGAGGCCGACAGCGGCTCGTCGGAGTCGTAGTCGAGGCCGTAGACACAGCGGCCGTCGTCCAGTAATCCCTGACGCACTGGCCCGAGGCTCTTCTCCACATCAGCATGGGTGCCGTGGATGAGCAGCACCGGCGCGTCGGAGCGAGCAGTCGCGGGACAGGCGGCGAGGGTGTCGAGCGGTGTGCTGCCCGCGGGTTCCGCGGTGGCCGCACCCGCGGTCGAGCCCATGATCGCGAGCGCGGCCACGACGCCTACGAGAGTGCGCACAAGGTCCTCCTGGATGGGGTTGCACGCATATATCTACCAGCGCGACCAACTTGATGTCATCCAGGTGGATCGATTTCTTAATATGTGCACAAACACTTATGCCCAGAATCGCGGCCGGAGACCCCAGGCTTCGAGCTCGTCGGTGACGTGATCGCGGAGGGCGGTGCGGGTCGGGAAGCGGTCGGGGTCGGCGCCGGTGATGGCGAGGGTGACGGTGTGGCCGTCGCTGGACCAGGAGAGGTTGAGGCCGATCTCGAGGCGGCGGAAGAGTTCGGTTTCGCCGGTGCAGAGCAGCGGGCGCATGAGGACCGAGCTTGCGCGCACACCGGCGAGGGTGGCCACGCTCTGGCCGGTTTCGCCGAGGTTGGTGCACAGGCACTCGGGGGCCTTGGCGGTGCGGGAGAAGTAGCCGAGGACGAATCTCGGGAGCATCTGCTGGATCGGCTGCAGGTGTTGCAGGGCGGGGGTGGTGGCCGGGTCGGCGTAGGCGCGGGCGGCCTGTTTGACGGCGGTGCGGACCTGGCGCAGGTCGGTGTGCTCGCCCTTGCGGTAGGGGACCGAGATGGGCAGGCCGGTGGTGGCATTGGCGCGCGGATCGTCGAGACCGCGCATGGAGTGCGGAATGTCCACGCGGACCGAGGAGCCGTCGCCGATGCGGCCGCTGCGGCCGAGGATTCCGACCGCGACGCCGACCATGAGTCCGTTGGCGGTGCCGTCGTGGGCGGTGGCGATGGAATTCCATTCGGCCGCATCGACTTCCACCACCAGGTCGGCGGCCGAATAGGTGTCCGGCAGCAGTCGGCGGGGCTCCTCCGGGCGCGGATTGCGTTCCGGCTCGGTGATATCGCGCGCCACGAAGGCGGCGCGCAGGCTGAGCGCGGCGGCGCGCAGCCGGCCCAGCGCGTCGGTGAGGTGGGCGCGCAGCAGGCCGGTGGCGGGGATCGCGCCCACCAGTCGCCCGGAACTGGTTGCGATGTCCGGGGTGTCGCCCGCGTCCAGGCGTCGCAGGGCATCGCCCACCGCGTACAGCACGGCACCGCCGTCGGAGCTCACGTGCGAGGTGACCAGCGACAGCAGCGTGCCGCCCGTGGTCGTGGGCGCGGCGGAGAGCCGCCATACCCGGCCGGTGATCGGATCGAACTCGACCCGGCTCTGTGCGAAAAGCCAATCCAGGACGCCGTTCTCGTCGACCGGTTCCTCCTGATAGGCCAGCGGTTCCGAGACGGCCGCCGAAACCCACCAGGGACGGGCGAAGGGCACGGAGGTGGTCATCACCCGGCGTGCCAGGAACCCGTGCGCGAGGTGCGCGTGAAAGCGTTCCAGCACAGCCGGATCCAGGGACTCGTCGAAACGCCAGGCCAGCTGGTTGACCAGGGCGTTGCCGTACAGGTCGTGCAGTTTCAGGAACAGATCATCGTCGGCGGTGAGCCGGTTCAGCACGGCGGTCACGGAGGTCTCCCGATCAACGGGCACGCAGGGTGCGGACGGTCAAGGGCGCGAACACGATCGCGACAACCAGCGCGGCCCCCACCGACCAGGCGAAGTCGGAGCCGACCGAACCGGAGTCGGCGAGGGTGCGCACGGCCGCCACCAGATGCGAGACGGGGTTGTAGTCGGAGACGTGGCGCAGCCAGGCGGGCATGGCGGCCACCGGGACCAGGGCATTGGAGGCGAAGCTGACGAAGGTCAGCACCAGCATCGACATGCCCTGCACCGCAGCCGGTTTGGCCACGGTCACGCCGATGAACGCGAACAGCCAGCTCATGGCGGTGGTGGCGAACACGACCAGGGCCGCACCCAGGATCAGGCCGAGCGGATGGTCGGGCCGATAGCCCATACCGACGCCGACCAGCAGCACCATGAGCGCCGCGATCACGTAGCGGGTCGCGCCCGCGAGCAGTCCCCCGGCCACCGGCGCGAAGCGGGCGATGGGCATGGAGACGAAGCGGTCGAAGACGCCGGAGCGGATGTCCTCGGACAGTTGGACTCCCATGGCGACCGAGGAGGTGAGCACGATCTGCACGAGCACGCCGGGGATCAGCGTCGGCAGATAGTTGTCGAGGCTGCCCGCGATGGCCTTGCCGAAGACATTGCCGAACAGCAGCGGCCCGACGATGGGCAGCAGGACGGCGTCGTAGAGCAGTTGCGGGCTGTGCCGGAAGGTCAGCATGCCGCGCTGCGCCATGTAGAGCGACTGGGCCAGGCCCGCGCGCAGGCCGACGTGGGTGAGCCGCGGCTCGCGCGCGATGCGCGCGGTTGGATGCACCAGGATCGAGGTGCCGGAGACGGCGGTCATGCGCTCGCCCTTTCTGCCGGGAGCGGGGTGCGGGCCGGGCGCTGGGTCAGCGCCAGGAACACCGAGTTCAGGTCGGGGCGGTCGACCCCGAAGCCGCGCAGGCGGATTCCGCTGTCGCGGCAGGCGGTGATGACGTCGGCGGCGGTGCCGATGTCGCTGAGCGGGACCGTGAGGGTGGACGGGTTGTCCCCGTGCAGGGGCGTGATACCGGTGAGCCGTTCGACGGCGGCGTCGGCCAGCGCCCGCTGCTCGGGATCCGCCAGGTCGATGCGCAGCATCTCCTCGCCGATGGACGCCTTCAGCTCGCCCGCGGTGCCCTCGGCCACCACCGTGCCGTGATCGATGACGGCGATGCGGTCGGCGAGGGCGTCGGCCTCCTCTAGGTACTGGGTGGTGAGCAGGATGGTCGCGCCGCGCCCGACCAGGCCGCGCACTACACCCCACATGCGTTCGCGGGTGTGGGGATCCAGGCCGGTGGTCGGCTCGTCCAGGAAGATCAAGGGCGGCACCGTGATCAGCGTCGCCGCCAGGTCCAGCCGTCGGCGCATGCCGCCGGAGAACGAACTCACCCGCCGCTGGGCGGCGCCGGTCAGTTCGAACTCCTCGAGCAGTTCGGCGGCCCGGTCCTGGGCGGCCCGGCGGCTCAGGCCGAGCAGCCGCCCGAACAGGCGCAGGTTCTCCCAGGCGGTGAGGTTCTCGTCCACCGCCGCGTACTGGCCGGTGAGCCCGATCATCGACCGCACGGCCGTCGCCTGCCCGACCACGTCGTGGTCGAAAACCGTTGCCGTGCCCCGCGAGGGCCGCAGCAGCGTGGCCAGCATTCGCACGGTGGTCGTCTTCCCGGCCCCGTTCGGCCCGAGCAGCGCGAACACCGTTCCCGCCTCGACCCGCAGATCCACCGCCTCCACGGCGTTCATGGATCCGAAACTCTTGCCCAGCCCCCGGGTTTCGATTGCGATCTCCGTGCTCATCGCACACCTCCGATCTCGGTCGGCACCTCGCGGACGACCCTGTCCGGGGTAATGGATTCAATGACATCGGCGGCGCGGCGGACCCCGTCGTCGCGGAACCGCGCGCCGTAGGCTGCCGCCCGCAGCGTGATCTCCGGCGCGGTCGCCCGAATCAGCAAGCGCTCCAGACGATTCGCGGTGAGCCCGGCGAAGGGCGCGGTCGCCCCCAACCCGAGCGCCTCGATCTGCCGCCCCCAGTAGGGCTGGTCGGCCTGCACCGAGCAGATCACCGACGGCACCCCCGCTCGCAGCGCGGCCGCGGTCGTCCCGGCTCCGCCGTGATGCACGGCGGCGGCACACAGGGGCAGCACCGCGCGGTGATCGACCTGATCGACCACCGCCAGATCCGGGCTGATCCTCTCCCGGAACATCTTGCCCACCAACAACACTCGCAGCCCGAGCCGACGGCCGACCTCACGCACCATCGATTCGATCGCGATCGGATCGGCCACCGGCATCGACCCGAACCCGGCATACACCGGCGCGGGCCCCGCGATCAGCCACTCCCCCAACTCCCCGCCGATCCCGGCGCCCGCGTCGGTCACGACCGGGAATCCGGTGAAGGGCACGGGTCCGATCTCCTCGGCCAAGCCCGGGAACAGATTCGGGTCGTACGCCTGAATCGCGACGTAGGAAGCCGGGTCCTCGGTGAACCGCCCGTCGCCGTGAATCTCGCACGGCGACGAGCATTCCGGCGCCGAGCCGACGGTCCGGAAGGCGGTGATCTCGGAGGCGAGCGCCGCGGCACGGGCCCGGGTGAGCGCCTGCCAGCCGAGCCGATTCAGAGTCGGAGGCAACCGCCGCGCCCAGGCGGCCGGCACGACCGGGACCGCCGCACTGGGCCGAATCGGAAAGAAATGCATTGCCGCGAGCGGGATGTCCTGCTGGCACGCCACCTCGGCGGCGATCTCCTCACACGCCATCCCGCTGACGAGCACCTCACTGTCCTCGGCGAGGTTCAGCAGATCCAGCGCGGCCTCGGCGAACCCGCGCCGCTGCAGATCCACCACCGCCCGCACCCGCTGCACCGGATTCGGATGCCGGAACCGCCGATCATCCCGCTGCGCCCGCAACAGCTCATCACTGTCGACCCCGAACGGCACAGTCGAAACTCCATGCCGCTCAGTGAATTCGACCAAATTCGGCGAGACCGCAACCGTGACGTCGTGCCCCCGCTCAGCCAACTCCCGGCCCAGCAACATCCCGGGTTGCGCGTCACCCCGGCTGCCGGCGAATGCAAGCAACACCTTCATCGCCCGCCTCCGATTCGGATGCTCGTGCGGCGCTGGACCGATGCGGCGGGCAGCGCGTGGAAATCACCCGGCACATCGCACCCGGGCAGCGCACCGGCACGCACGTCGCGATGGTCGCCCGCCCAGGCCGAGAGGCTGGCCACCGGACCCACGGCCGCACAGATGCGGCCGACCGCGAACCGGCCCGGGTCGACAGATCGCGAGCCGGCTCCACCACGGCCCGGGCGATACCCGTGGATGCCGGTGCAGACCTTGAACAGCGTCATCGCGCACCTCCATTCCGGAAGTAGACGCACGGCCGGGCTGCCGCGTGCGCGGCCGTGGCCGAGAGCCGGTGGGTACGGCCGGAGGGGTCGCGGCCGAGCAGACCGCCCGGCCGGTTATCACGGTGAGCCCCTATGGCCTTCGATAGCGCGCGCATGGCTCACACCCGGGCCGGGGTGAGGGCCGCCGGGGCCGGCTCGGTCGGTGTCGCCGCGGCCGTGTGCGCGGTGGGGATGGTCTGGGGCGCGGCCGGCGCATCGGCCGGAACGGAGGTGGATTGCTGGTCGCCCGCACCTGGTGGAACTCCGAACGTAGCTCGCGCGGCGGCGGTTCGAGCAGGCGCGCCGTGGTGGAGGGCCGTGGCCGCCGTAGCCGATTCGACGGCCAGCACCTCGGAGGCAGTGGGGCCGGCCGGTGTGGAGGCGCGCCCGGGACGTGCGCTTCGTGCGAATTCACGCATGGCGCGGGTGAATTCGGCGAGGAAGCGGTCCATTTCCACGGCCGGGAAAGAGGCGGGGAAGCGGGTGGAGAGGCGGAGGCCGTCGGCGGCGCGGACTATCCAGAAGAAGACCTCGTCGCCGGAGTAGGACTCGGCGCGCAGGGTGTGGCCGCGCAGGGATTCGACGAGTTCGTAGTCGGGGAGGACGCGGATGTCGAGGAAGGAGATGCCGAAGCGGGGGCGGTCGGTGCAGTCGAGGAGTTCGAGGACCCGGGTCCAGGTGGCGTCGTTGGCGATCCTGGAGCGGCGCAGGGTGGTTCGGGTGGTTTCCAGGGCGCTGTCCGCGTCCAGGTCGGGGGCGAGGGTGATGTCGATGGGGACGACGTTCACGAACCAGCCCATGGATTCGAGGAAGCGCAGATCGGAGCGGGTGGCGATGGGCATGATGGCGCGCAGTGAGATGTAGCCGAAGGTGCGGCGGTAGGCGATGGCCAGGGCGGTGAAGACCGCGACCGAGAGGCGGTGGCCACGGTTGGTGACGGCCTGTTCGACCTGTTCGAGTTCGCCGAGCGACAGCAGCTTTCGCGACACGCTCACCTGCGGTCGCTCCGACACCGCGCCGGCCGCGGCGGTGATGGCCGGTTCGAAGCGCGGCAGCATGCCGCCCGAGCCGTCCAGGAAGCGCCGCCAGTAGCGGACGGGTTCGCATTCGGTGGTGAGGGCGGCCGCGGCGGTGCGCTCCCAGTGCGCGAAGTCGGCCGAACTGCCGAAGGTCGGCGATTCGCGCACCGGCTCACCCTGTGCGACAGCGCGATACATGCTGCGCAGTTCCAGGATGACGATGGCCTGGGAGTAGGCGTCCAGGACCGAGTGGTCCGCGCCCACCAGCACCGTGAAATCCCCGGTGTCGGCATGCTCGACGGTGGCCAGCAGGCAGTGCGGCCACTGCAGCGGCGAGAGCCGCAATTCCAGTGTGTCGGTGAGGTATTCGTTGATCTGCTCGGAGCCGGTGACGCCGGGCACGGGTTCGGCGGCGACGGTGAGGTCGGCCGCGGCGCAGACCAGCCGCTCGGGCTCGATGGCAGTCTCGCCCGGCCCGGGCGCGGCGAGCGTGGTGCGCAGGCCCTCGTGCCGGGCGTGCCACAGCCGGACCGTCTCGCGCCAGTGCCCGGCGTCGAAGGGCGCGTCCATTTCGAAAATCGTTCCGATCCAGCGGCCCCGGCCCGGACGCGGGTCGGCGGCATCGGCCTCCCGGCAGTGCCGGACGTGCACGTTGGTGAAGGGTCGCTCGTCGGTGGCCCAATCGGATCCGGCGGCCAGTTCGGCCCGCCACAGGGTGAGTGCGCCGGGGCGCACGGCGAATTCGGACAGATGGGTGTAATCCATGACCGTCTCCCTCATCTAATTCCGCCGAGGCAGTAGCCGTTAGAAATCCGTAAATAAATCACGGCGAGCGAAACCCTCGCTCATTAAACGGTTTATGCCGTCTGGCGAATTGAAAGCTAATGCTCTACTTACCCGACGAACCAGCGCCCGCGGCGGCGCTTCCAGAACCCAGAGCCTGTGCGGCCGTGCCACCGGCCTGCGCCGAACCGCTGGCGGCGCCGCTGCCGGTGCCGAGCAGTCCCAATACCGAACCCGGACCGGGGAAGAGCGAGGCCAGACTGCCCGCCGCGGCGCTTCCGGTGCCGAGGGCTCCGGCAAGCCCGGCGGCGGTGGAACTTCCGGTGCCGACCGCGGCGCTACCGGTTCCGAGCTGCGGCAGGATCGTCGGCTGAGCGGGAGTGGGAGCCGCCGTGGCTCCCGGGGCGGAGGTGGCGCCCGGGCCGGCGGGGGCGGGTGAGTCGCCGCCCGCCGGCGCGGCGGTAGCCAGGGCAGGCGTGAGCAGGGGCGCCGCGAGACCCGCGAGAACAATGGCCGCACGGGCCAATCGGGGTGCGTTCATGGCCTGTATTCCTTTCGAACCTTCATCAGGGCGAGCGCCGAGAGGGGCGGCTCGGTGGCAGCAGGTCGGTATGTGCGGCGGCGACGCTGCCGAGAATGGCACCCGATGGGAATTACTCCTTCGTCCATCGGTTGGTCGAAATCGACCTGCGCAGATAGAAAAACACCAACATTCCAACCGCGCAAGCCATAGGAACGCAAACAATTGGTTAACGACCTGTTCCGATGCCCTTCCACTGTGCTTCACGCCACTGCACCGAAGAAATTGGTCTCCACTTCACTATTCACGGGAACCCGCGCGCGGACCAAGATCGAAATTGAGTTGCTCGCCGGACCCCCGTTTCTGGGATCCTGGGCTGGTGAACGCAGGGGAAATCACCGTCGAGTTCGCGCCGGAGCTGCGCGTGTTCGTCGGTCAGCGCTCGAACGGTCACGGCCACCGGGCCACGCCGGTCCGCATCGACGGCACCTCGACGCTGGGGCACGTGGTGGAGTCGCTGGGGATACCGCTCACCGAGGTGGGCACGCTGCGGGTGAACGGCGAACCGGTTGCGACCGGCCACATCCCGACCGCCGGCGAGACCGTCACCGTGGCGGCCGTGGCCCGCCCGCAGCCGAGTCCGGAGCCGCTGCGCTTCCTGCTCGACATCCACCTGGGCACCCTGGCCCGGCGGCTGCGGCTACTGGGAATCGACGCGGCCTACGAGAATCCGGACATCGGCGACGCCGCGCTGGCGGCCCGCTCGGCCGCCGAACGGCGGGTGCTGCTGTCCCGCGACCGCGGCCTGCTGCGTCGACGCGAGATCTACTCCGGCGCTTACGTTTACAGCCATCAGCCCGCCGAGCAGCTGGACGACGTGCTCTCCCGCTTCGCCCCGCGCCTGGCGCCGTGGACGCGCTGCACCTCCTGCAACGGGCAGCTGCGCGCCGCCGCACGCGAGGCCGTGCGCGCCCACCTGCCCGACAACACCGGCGACAGCTACGACTCCTTCGCCCAGTGCGTGGAGTGCGGCCAGACCTACTGGAAGGGCGCACACCACGCACGACTCGACGCCATCGTGGCCGACGCGGTGGCGAAATACGCCTGACGGCCGCGAAGGGCCGCGAGGTTCAGCGAGCGCGGGCGGCCGCCGCCGCGGCGTCCAGGCGCGCACCCAGCGCCTTGACCTGATCGCGTAGTTCCTCGATGTCCTCGACCGGAACCCCGACCAACTCCAGCACGGTCTGGATCATGTGCTGCGCGCCCTGCTGGAGTTCGCGGCTGGACTCTGTGGCGTGCAGCACCACCGCCCGCCCGTCGGTCGCGCTGCGGACGCTCTCGACCAGGCCGCGCGACTGTAGTCGCTGCACCAGCGGCGAGAGCGTGCCGTAGTCGAGGTGAACCTGCTCGCCCAGATCCTTCATGGTGATGCCGGGGCGTTCCCACAGGGCCAGCAGCACCAGGTACTGCGGGTAGGTGAGGTTCATGTCATCCAGGAACGGCCGGTAGGCGGCGGTCATGGACCGTGACGTGGAGTACAGCGCGAAGCACAGCTGCGCATTCAGCGAGAGCAGCGCGTAGTCGATCTCCTCGTCCGCTCCGGCCCGGTGCCCGTCGGGTGCGGAAGGCGGATGTTCGTGCATTACTGCACTGTACTGCGGACGGTGGCGAGGACCGCGTCGGTGGCCGCGCGATCGCCGACGGTGATGCGGATACCGGTGGGATAGGTCTTGACGTGGATGTCCGCCCCCGCCAGCGCGGTTGCCACCCGCTCGGCATCCGGACCGGGCAGGGTGAGGTAGGAGAAGTTGGCGTAGCTGTCGGGAACGCACAGGCCGAGCTCGCGCAGGCCGGTGGTGAGCCGATCGCGGTGTTCACCCAGCACCGCGATGCGCGCCTCGATCTCGGCCTCCGCCTCGTAGCAGGCGCGCACCGCGACCTCGGCGAGCGCGGTCATGCCGAAGGGCAACTGCCAGCGGGCGATCCGCTCGATGAGTTCCGGATCGCCGACGGCGTAGCCGACCCGCAGCGCGGCCAGCCCGTACCCCTTCGAGAAGGTGCGCAGGACCAGCAGATTCGGATGCCGGTCCAACAGCGCGAACACGTCGACGCGTTCGGCCTCGGCGACGAAGTCCACGTACGCCTCGTCCAGGACCACGGTGATCGAGGCGGGGATCGCGCGCAGGAAATCCTCGAAGTCCGCGGGCGGCACCAGGGTTCCGGTGGGATTGTGCGGGCTGCACACCACCACCAGGCGGGTCCGCTCGGTCACCGCGGCGGCCATGGCCGCCAGATCCTGGCGGCCGTCCCCGGTGAGCGACACCGTGACCGGGCGCCCGCCCGCCATGCCGGTCAGGATCGGGAAGCCGTCGAAGGTCGGGGTCGCCATCACGACTTCGGCCGCGCCGGAACCGAATTCCTGAACGATGTGCATGATCACACCGGTCGCGCCCGCGCCCACCACGATCCGGTCCGGCTCGCATCCCAGCCGTTCCGCGATCAGCCGCGACAGCCGCGCCGGCAGGAATTCCGGGTACCGGTTGGCCGAGGCCAGCGCGCGGCTCAGCGCCTCGCGCACCGAGGGCGGCGGGCCGAAGGGGAGCTCGTTCAGCTGCAGCCGGTGTCCGGCCGTTATCAGCGAGGTCATCGTGCTGGCCCCCTTCAGCGTCCGCCCCATCGGACCGCGGCGGCCGCGGCGAAATCGCCCGCGTGCGCGAAGCCCGCGAACATGACCACCGAGCCGGCCGGTACCCGGCCCTCGTCGACGGCCCGGTCGAAGGTGACGGGAATGCCCGCGCCGAACAGGTTTCCGCATTCGTCGAAGGTGTCGGGGTGCCGTTCCTGCGGCAGTTGCAGCGCGTCGCGCCAGTTGCGCAGGAAGGCGCGGTTGGGCTGGTTGGTGACCAGTAGGTCCAGGTCCTCGGACTTCACTCCGATGCGCTTGCACACCGTGTGCGCCACCTCCGGCACCAGCCGGTTGCCGCGCTGCAGCACCTTGGCGATCTTGGATTCGGTGAAGCCGACGTGCATCTGCCCGGCTCCGGCCTCCCAGTAGCGGCGCGGCGGTTCGGCGATGGCGGTCATCTGCCCGGCGAACTCCGGCAGGTGGCGGGTCTCGATGTCGAGGATCGGCGAATCACCGGATTTCACCAGCAGTCCCGCGCCCGCGCCGTCGCCCGGGATGGCGGCCTGCGCCTTGCCGCGCACCTGCTCCTGGGTGAAGATCTGGCCGGCCGCGTTCTGCACCGTCACCACCAGCGCGGAGCGGGCCGGCGAGGAGAGCAGGATCTGGCGGGCCAGCTTCATGCCGTGCACGAACGCGGCGCAGCCGCCGTTGTGCAGGTCGATCAGCCATTCCGGCGAAATACCCAGGCGGGCAGCCACTTCGCCGCCGTTGCCGACGATGGCGACCTCGGGCAGCTGGGTGTGCACGATGAGAACGTCGATGTCGCGCAACACGTCCCGGCCCTGGCGCTCCAGGATCGGGGCGACCGCGCGCTCGGCCATATCGGCGGGCGTCTCACCGGCGGCGATGTGGTGACGGAACTTGGGCGCCTTGAACATGATGTTCGAGGTGACCTCGTCGGGGTCCGCGTGCTGTACGAAATAGTCCGCGGCGACGATGTTCTCGGGTAGATAGCCGGAGACGTCGATCAGGCTGACGGTGTCGGTGCTCATGCTCAGTTCATCCATTCCGGCTTGATCGGCTGGCGGTTGGCGTGGCGGTGCTCGCAGATCGCCTTGAGATTGCGCAGCTCCAGCAGGTGTCCGGCGGCGAAGAGGTGCCAGAAGTCGCCTACCCATACCGGACGGCCCTGCGGCTCGGTCTCCGGGTAGCCGTTGTCGTCGTAGAACGGGTGGTGGCAATTGGTCCACGTGACAACGGAACCCGGCTTGTTCAGCACCAGCTGCGCGTCCACGACCCGCATCAGGTAGATCATCCACAGGTGGTCGGCCTGGTCCCAGGCGCAGTGGTAGTCGACCGTGTGCGCTTCGGCATTGGCGACCGTGCGGGTGTAGATGCGGGTGTGCGAGCCGATCCGATCATCGGAGACCCAGATCTCCGGGTCCTCGGTGCGCTCGAAACCCCGCATGCTGTAGGTCCATTCGCACAGGCTGCGGGTGTCGGCCAGGTACTCGAACACCTCGTCCGGCGGCGCGTCGACGAATTCGGTGACGGTGCAGTACTGCCCGTAGATCTCGTCGTGCGGGTAGACCGAGCGGGTCATGTCCAGCACCAGCGGCATGCCCTCCTTGAGGGCCATGGTCTCGATGCGGTACACCCCCGGCACATCCAGCTCCGGCACTTCGATCGGCGCCGCCTTGTCGGTCGGTGCTGCGTTGACGGTCTCGGTCATGCGAGGGGCTCCTTCAGAAACGGTGCGAACGGTGGTATCTCGTCCGGGTCACACTGCAGTTCGATGAACGCGGGGCCCGGTATCGCCCGCGTCTTGTCCAGTGCATGCTCGAATTCGCCGAGCGTGCGCGCGGTCCAGGCGGGCAGCTCGGGGAACATGGCCCCCACCCCGGCCCCGATCTCCGCCGCCCGGAATCGGTTGAAGCTGTATTCGCCGGAGTAGAAGACCTGCTCCCGCGTCACACACATGGCGTGCGCGTTGTTGTTGAACACCACGAACGTGACCGGCACCTGATATTCGACAGCCGTATGCAGCTCGTGCCCGTGCATGAAATACGCACCGTCCCCGGCGATCACGACCGTGCGCCCGCCTCGCCCCAGCGCACACCCGATCCCCGCGCCGAACGAATACCCCATCCCGCCCATCCCCAACGCGATGAGAAACCGCCCACCCTCGGGCACGGGCAGCCAATGCACCACGGCGGCCCCGGTATTCCCGGCATCCGCGACCACATCGGTCCCGGGCTCCAGACCCGCTTCGAGCGCTGCCACCGCCTCGCGATACCGCACCCCGGGCCCGGACGCGGGCGGCACGACCAACTCGGGCAGCCACCCCTTCGTCATCCCGTAGCGGCCTGGCAACGGATCCGCATTCACTGTGCCCGAATCGGTTTCAATGGATTCCGGCCAGGAGTGCGCCGGAACTCCGGGATCGCGGGCCGGCCACGCCGCCAATGAAGCCGCCAGATCCCTCAGGAGGGCGGCCAATGAGCCGCGCGCCTCCGCGTGCACGGGTACGAACGGCTCCTCCGAGCCCAGGTAGACGACGCGCGGGCACGCGGCCAGCGCCGCATCCAATCCGGCCCGGGCGGTCATCGACAGCGGCGCCCCCACCAGTAGACACAACTCGGCAGCGGCGATGAGCTCCGGCGCACGCGGATGCCCCATGACACCGACGACCCCGGCGAAACGCGGATCCCGGTTCGAATAGACATCTTTGGCATCGGGGGTGACCAGAACCGACGCCCGCGACAACCGCACGACGTCCGCGAGTTCGGTGCGCGCGTCGGCCGCCCCCACCTCCGGTCCGGCGATGACCACAACCCGCCCGCCCGCCGGCACCGCACCGACCAGTTCGGCCACCACAACCGACAGCGCGTCCACCGCGTCCGGCAATGCCGAGTGCTCACCGGGCAGCGCGGAGGCACCGCCCTCGTCAAGGCGTTCCGGTCTTCCAACGGCCCCTGCGGCGGAAGCGACCGGTCGGGTACTCGGACCTACCGTCGAGGGTGGCGGTGATGCCGAATCACTTTCCAACACAGCCGTTCTCGTGGAGCACCGCATCACGGGGACCTGATCCGCGTCAGTTCCCGGGGACCACCCCGGCAGGGAGAGATCCCCCTCTGGACCACCGCCGTCGGCGAACAGCGCGGTCTGAACGTCCTTGGGCAGCAGCAGGACTGCCGGTCCTCCCGCGTACGCGGCGGCGATGGCCCGGTCGAGTTCTTCGGGGATGTCGTGGGGGCTGGTCACTTTGGCGCAGTAGCGGGAGACCGCGGTGAAGATGTGTTCGGCGTCGAGGCGGCCGGGGAGGCCGCTGGTGTCCTGGAAGGCGCCGCGTCCTTCGAGGGCGGTCGGGGGTTGGCCGACCAGGGCCAGGAGTGGGACTCGGGAGTCGAAGGATTCGGTGAGGGCGGACAGGAGGTTCATGGCGCCGCCGCCGGAAGTGGCGGCCACGACGCCGAGGCGGGCGGTGGCGCGGGCGTAGCCGTCGGCCATGGTGGCCGCGCCGAACTCGTGTTTGGCGATGATGCCGGTGAGGGTCGGGTGGCGGTGGAGGGCGTCGTAGAGGTCCTCGATATTGGCGCCGCCGACACCGAAGAGGTGGTCGGTGTGCGCCGCGACGCGGTCGATGATGAGGTCGGCCACGGTGGGCGCGGCGGGTTGGTTCTCGGACACGATCCCCCATTTCGTTGTACCTTGTCCGCGATACATCGCACACAAGGTATCCATGGGAGTCGAGCTTGATCAATGTGTCACGAGTCACACCTTTGCCCGAAATACACTGCTAGCCAGGGCAATTAGGTATGCGAAGACCCCGCCGCGAGACCGTCGGCGGGGTCCCGGTCCGGGTGCAGGGGGGAGTACCGGACCGCATCGGGACAGCTACCGGCTCGGGGCCGGTACACCCGCATCAACGAGTGGCGGCCCGCTGCGGTTCACCGCGAGTGCCCGATCGGCGTGTCGTCTTTCCGAAGACCGCGCGGGACAGGCGCAGGCAGCGGTTGTCGCCATTGAGGGTGAGGCCGAGGCGGTTGGGAACATAGGCGAAGGACAGACCGGTGTGCGGGTCGGCGAAGCCCAGTGAGCCGCCCATGCCGGGGGTGCCGTAGGCACGGTGGTCCGCCGACCCGAACGGGAAAGTGGGACAGGACTTTCGGAAGCCGAGATGGAATCGGGTGGTGGTCTTCAGGACCGCGTCGGGGGCGGGCACCGGCCCGGCGTCGGCGAGGCGGGTGCGGACCGCCGCGGAGATCGGGAGCTCGCCGGTCAGCCCCGCCGCGTAGATCCGGGCCAGCCCGCGGGCCGAGCCGACGCCGTTGCTGCCGGGCAGTTCCACCGACATGATCTCCGGGCGCACGAAGTCCTCGGGCATGCCCAGGTCCGGGGTCGCGAGCGCGCGGAAGAGCGGCCCGCGCCGCAACAGCGCCGGAATCGCTTGATTCCACGGCAGATTCCGCTCGAAGCGCAGGTCGAGCCCGTTGGTGCGAACGAGTCTCACGATGCGGTCACCGCCGAGGTCCGCGTCCAGCCCGAGGGTGAAGTCGACGCCCAGTGGTTCCGCGATCTCCTCGGCGAGGAAGTGCCGGATGCTGCGCCCGGCCGGATCGGCGCGGCGCACCAGCTCGTTGATGAACAGTCCGATGCTGACCGGGTGGTATCCCTGCCGGGTGCCCGGCGTCCACGCGGGCCGCTGCGCCGCCAGCACGCCCGCGACCCGGTCCAGATCGCGCAGATCGGCCAGGGTCATCCGGGTCCCCCGCAGAATGTGCAGCCCCACCTGATGATCGATGAGCTGCCGGACGGTCACCTCACCCTTGCCGCGTGCCGCGAACTCGGGCCAATACCGCGTCACCGGCTCGTCGTAGTCCAGCTGCCCGCGGGTCACCAGCATCGCGAGGATCAGCGCGGCAACGCCTTTGGTGGACGAGAAGACCGGCGCGATGGTGTCGCGCTCCCACGGCAACCGCCGCACCGAATCGCGCCATCCGCCCCAGAGATCCACCACCGGGGTATCCCCGTCGAAGACCGCGACCGCCGCGCCGATCTCGCCGTGGTGCTCGAAGTTCCGCCGGAAGGCGTCGGCGACCCGCCCGTATCCGTCGGCGACATACCCGTGCGTCATCGTCTCAGTCATCGAGGGCGAGCCTAATGGGCGCTGTCGGCGTAGCCGTCCTTCGTCCCCGCGCATGGCCGGAGCGAATGCGGAGGTACGCCTAGCCAAGCGGGGACTCGGGGTCGCGACCCCAGACATTGAATGGGACATACCCCACCGCGCGGCCGCGCGGACTGAGGATGCGGCCCATGCGTTTGAGTGTGCGCAGGGTCAGTTGACGCTCCTCGATCTCCAACTCCGGGAATTCGCGCTGCAGCCGGGCTTCCAGCAGCAGCCCCTCGCGTGGTCCGCGCAGCCAGCCGATGAGCATGACATTGCTGTCGTCGGCGGTGGCGACGCACAACCGGATCTCCGGCCAGGACGCGAGCCGAGCGCCGAGCGCGTCGAGGTGGCGGGCGGGCAGCCGCGCCCAATAGGTGGCGGTGACGGTCCAGCCCGCGGCCTGCTCGGCGAAGTCGCAGCGGAACACCAAGCGGCCCGAGGCCGTCATATCGCCGATCCGGCGGCGCACCGTGGTTTCGGTGAGGCCGGTGTCGCGGGCCAGGTCCGCGATACTGCGGCGGCCGTCGGCGGACACCGCCAGCACAAGGGCCCGGTCGCCGGGCCGCGGCCGGGAGGCGGTGGGCGCGGGGCCGCGCCGGTCGGTCAGCATGGTGCGCTGGCCGGGGTCGAGGGCCTGCGGCCGCCATTGACTGCCCTCGACATAGAGATGCAGGTTGACGGCCGTGCGGACCTCCTCGACGCCGGGCAGCGCGGCCAGTTCCCGGGCGGTGAAATCGTCCAGGGCGGCCAGGTTTTCGACCGCCACGGTGAGTTGGAGCGGGAAGACGCCGGTGAGGCGGTCGACGCTGAGCACCCACGGCATGGCGGTCAGCCGGTCGGAGAGCGTGCCGAGATGTTCGGTCCGGCAGCGCAATCGCAGGTAGGCGACGGTGGCGAACTCCGGCGCGTAGGCCGTGATCCAGGCCAGCCCGGAGGCGGTGAGCTGCTGCCAGCGGCGGGCGGCGGTGGTGGCGTCCATGCCGAGCGATTCCCCGATCCGCGTCCACGAGGCGCGCGGATTGATTTGCAAGGCATTAACCAGATCCAGGTCGCGCTCGTCGAAGCCGGCCAGCACGGCGGATTCCGGCACACCGCTCCCCGGGATGGCGGTATCCGGCGATTTCGCCGTATCCTCGGGCATGGGGTCAGTGTGGCATCAGCCACCTCCTCCCGCTTATGAAGGGGCCTGGATGCCACGCACCACCCGGATAACCATCGCGCTGCTGTTCGTGGCCTGGGTCGTCGACTACATCGATCGCACGGTGATCAATTTCGCGCTGCCCTCGATCGGCCACGACCTGCATCTCGACCACGCGCAACAGGGCCTGCTGGTGTCGGTGTTCTTCATCCCGTACGCGCTGGTGCAGATTCCCGGAGGTTTGCTGGCGGATCGGTACGGGGCCCTGAAGGTCGGGATAGTGGGGCTGACGGCCTGGTCGGTCTTCACCGGATTGACCGCCGTCGCCTGGACTTTCGCGGTGCTGCTGGCCATCCGATTCCTGTTCGGCCTGGTGCAGGGCGTCTTTCCGGCCGCGGCCATCAAGGCGCTCGCCGAACGCAGTCTGCCCGAGCAGCGCACCACCGCGGCGGGCTGGACCAACTCCTCCAATGCGGCGGGGCTGCTGCTGGCGGCGGTGATCGCGGGGGTCGCGCTGCCGACGGTGGGCTGGCGGGTGATGTTCGCGGTCATCTCGGTACTCGGGGTGGCGGTGATCTTCGCGTGGCGGCGGTGGATGCCGGAACCCTTGGTGCAGGACGAGATTCCGCTGGCGGATGTCGGCACCAAGGCCGAACGCCGGGCCGTGCTGTTCTCCCCCGCGCTGCTCGGGTTCGCGGTGATCTTCTTCGGCTACGACGTCCTGGTGTGGGGTGTCACCGCGTGGACCCCGACCTTCCTGCAAGAGCAACTCGGAATCTCGATGGGCAGCATCGCTTTCGCGGCCGTGCCGACCACACTGGCCGCGGCGGCCGGGGTGGTGCTGGGCGCGCGGCTGTCCGATCGGATCGGCGGTCGACCGCGCGTCATCGTGGTGCCGGCCATGGCCTTCACCGCCGCAATGCTTTTCGCCCTGCCGCGCGCGGGGTCCTTCCCGCTGTTCGTGGTCGAGGGCACGCTCATGAGCCTGGTCGCCGGTTTGGCCTACATGCCCGCCTTCGCGGTGCCGCTGCGCGCGCTGCCCAGCGCCTATATCGGCGCGGCCACCGGCGTGATCATCTTCGGCGGCCAGCTGGCGGGCGTGGCGAGCCCGCTCACCTTCGGTGTCATCACCGATCATTTCTCGTACACAACGGCTTTCGAAGTCATGGCCGTCGGCCCGCTGCTGGCCCTGCTGGCGGCGTCCGTGGTCCCGCAAACCGCCGACGCGTTCCGGGCGACTCTGGCCCGCACATCGGCGACCATCCCCACGAAGGAGAGTCTCACATGACCGAGCACTGGCAGCAGGTCTACCGCCACCTGCACGCCCATCCGGAGCTGTCGGGCCAGGAGCACGCCACGGCGCGCCTGGTGGCCGAGGAGTTGCGCGCCATGCCCGGCTGGGAGGTGACCGAGAATGTCGGCGGCACCGGCGTTGTCGGCGTGCTGCGGAGCGGGCCCGGCCCGGTGGTGTGGCTGCGGGCGGACATGGACGCGCTGCCGGTGCAGGAGGAGACCGGCCTCGACTACGCCTCGACCGTCCCCGGCGTCATGCACGCCTGCGGGCACGACGTGCACGTCACCGCGCTGCTCGGCACCTGCGCCGAACTGGCGGCGAATCCGATGCCCGGCACCGTGGTCGCGCTGTTCCAGCCCGCCGAGGAGACCGGGTCGGGTGCGCAGGGAATGGTCAATGACGGTCTGCTGGAACGGTTCCCGCATCCGGCGATCGTGCTCGGCCAGCACGTGAGCCCGCTGCCCGCGGGCATCATCCTGAGCAGGCCCGGCACCCTGATGGCCGCCTCGGACTCGGTGCGGATCACCTTCCTGGGCAAGGGCGGCCACGCCTCCCAGCCGCACACCGCCATCGACCCGCTGCTCATGGCGGCCTCGCTGGTGGTGCGCCTGCAGTCGCTGACCGCGCGCCAGACCGCGACCGCCTCGAGCCCGGTCCTCACCGCCGGGGCGCTGCACGCGGGGACCCGGCCGAACATCATCGCCGACACCTCCGAGGTGCTGCTGAGCCTGCGCACCTTCACCGACGGCACCCGCGACCACATGATCGAGGGTATCCAGCGCATGGCCGAGGCCGAGGCCGCCGCGGCGGGCGCGCCCCAGGAGCCGAAAGTCGAGTTCTACGACCACTTCCCGGTCACCGAGAACACCCCCGGCGACACCGAACGGGTGCTGGCCGCCCTCACCGGCGCCGGGCTGCCCGTCATGCCCATGGAGCATCCCATAACCGGCAGTGAGGATTTCGGCGCTTTCGGCACGGCCGCCCAGGCCCCGTCGGTGTTCTGGCACATCGGCGGCATCGATCCGGCCCGCTTCACCGAAGAGGACCAGACCTACATGCTGACCGAGGGCGCGCTGCCGCCCCGCTTCCCGTCCAACCATTCCCCCCGCTTCGCGCCCGATCCCGTGCAGGCGCTCCCGGTGGCCATCACCACCATGGTCACCGCGGCCCGCTCCGAACTCGCCAGGGCCTGAGGCCGACTGGTCGTCCGGCGCTCGAGCAGGTATGCCAGGTGCCGGACGACCTCGGTGGCCAGAACCGCCTGACCCGATGTCGAGAAGTGGATCCGATCCGCGCTGACGAGATTCGGGCGGTCGTTGAACGGGTGGTCCCAGGTGTCGACGACCAGCGCGCCGTAATCGGCGGCGACCCGGCGGGTGATGTCGTTCATGGTGCGAATTCGTCTGGGCCAGTCCGGAAATGACGGTACGTCGAAGGCCCGGCCCAGGGTGAAGGTGGTCAGCAGCGCTCCGGTGGCGGCCACGCGGGCGTAGAGGCTTCGCAGGTTCCGTTCGATCTCACCGAAATCGGGGTCACGGCGCAGGATGTCGTTCGGGCCGCAGGGTAGATGCAGCAGGTCCGGGCCGAAGTCGAGGATGCGGTCGAGTTGGGTCTCCATGGTCCGGGCCGTGGTAGCGCCGATCTCGGAGGTGTTGAGATAGCTCAGGTCCGGGGACACGCGTCGGAGCAGGTCCGCGACTCGATCGGACCAGCCTTTGTTCACGTAGCCGGGGGTCGGGTCGCCGACGCCCAGGGACAAGCTGTCGCCGATCACACCGAACCGCCGCCATGGAGCGTCGAAAAGCAGTGCCGCGGAGGTGGTCTCGGAAAGGCACAGCGGGTCGGACTGTTCGGTCATGGCTGTTGTCCGCATGGTCATCTGCTTTCGGTTATGCCCGGGCGGCACGGGTCGTGATGCCGAATGACGTTGCGGCACCGGCTATCGCGACGAGCGATATGAACAGCCAGCCGTGCTGGAATGCGGTCAGCATGCGCCCGGCAGGGATATCGAGCGATCCGAGGATGGCGATCAGGACGGCGGCGCAGGCGATCATGCTGGGCAGCGCGAGGCCGATGCCGACACCGGACAGCACCCAGCCCGGCAGCACCTGGGTGGCGTACTCCACGTGCGTCGAGGCGGCGGCCAGCACCAGCAGCACTCCGGCGGCGAGCAGCAGATTCCCCAGGGCCACAACGACGCCCACCGGCATTCGCTTGATCATGCGTTGGCCGACGGCCGCGAAGATCGGCACCATGAGCGGACCGGGCACAATGGCCAACCCGGTTGCGATGGTGCTGAAGTGGGCCGCGTTCTCCAGCCACAGGGCGATGCTGAGGAACCACGCCCCGAACGCGGTGCAGAACGCCAGCACGGTGGCATTCGCCCAGTTGAACGTTCGCACCCGGAACAGGGTCGGCGACACCACCGGATTCGGATGCCGCATCATCCGCACGCCAGGCTCGCCAGCGTGAAAACACCCAGTCCGACCAGGAATCCGGCCTTGCGGCCGAACCGGTCCGAGAAGCGGCCCGCCGGAATCAGCAGTGCCGCATAGACGATCGCGTAACCGTTGAGCACCCAGCTCACGTCGGCCAGCGACGAACCGCGATAGGACTCACCGATCTTCGTGAAGGCGACGTTCACTACGAACACGTCGAGCATCGCCATGAACGCGGCAGAACACAGCACCCACACGATCGCCGTCGAGCGATCCCGAACCGGCGTCGCCGCCACGTTCACCTCGGTCGCTATCCCATCCATCAGGAATCCCTCCTCGTCGTCACCGGCCCCAACCGATGCACGAAAAGAATACGTACGAGCGTATGTCGATTGCAACGGGTTGTTCGCCCGGATCCGAGATCGCAGCCGGACGAGCGACATAGCATGGCGATATGAGCGGAATGGGCAGGTGGGAGATCCAGGATTCCGACGAGCGCACCCGTCGCGCGAAAACATTCGGAGCGGAGGCCGAGTCCTACGACGACCATCGCCCGGACTACCCATTGGCCGCCGTGCGCTGGGCCCTGGAACCCTTGCACGAACCGGCTTCCCCGCGAGTGCTCGATCTCGCCGCGGGCACAGGCAAACTCACCGGAGTGGCCCTCGCCGCCGGTACACACGTCACCGCGGTGGAACCCGACGAAGCGATGCGCGCCGTCCTCCACCAGCACCACCCCCGAGTGCCAGTCCTGGACGGAACCGCCGAATCCATTCCCCTGCCCTCGAATTCGGTCGACGCCGTCTTCGTAGGCCAAGCCTTTCACTGGTTCGACCCACCCCGCGCCTTCCCCGAGATCGCCCGCGTGCTCCGCCTGGGCGGCGTGCTGGCGGCCTTCTGGTACGACACCGACACCTCGGTCGAGTGGGTAGCCGAACTCGACCGCATCTCCCGCTCGAGCGCCTCACTCCCCCGCCCGTCCCGCCAAATCCTCCCCTCCGACCCCCGATTCACGCCCTTCGAGCACTCGGTCTTCCCCCACTACCACCTCCGCACCGCCGAATCCCTCACCGCCACAATCGGAACCCAATCCCACACATTGGTGATCACCCCCGCCGAACGCACCGCCCTCCTCGCCCGAGTCTCCGCCTTCCTCCAGACCATGCCCGAAACCGCCGCCGGCCCCTTCGAAGTCCCCCTCCGCACCGAGGTAATCCGCGCCACCCGTCTTTCGAGTGAGTAGGGACGATCAGGGCCTGAACCCGCCTACTCGAAGGTGATGTCGACGGTGTCGGAGTCGGGGAGGGTTTGGCAGGCGAGGGTGTAGCCCTGGCTTAGTTCATCGTCGATGAGGGCTTCGTTGTGGAGCATGTGGGTGCGGCCTTGGTCTACGTGGCAGATGCAGGTGCCGCAGGCGGATTCGCGGCAGACGTAAGGGGCGTCTATGCCGTGGTCCAGGAGGAGGTCGAGGAGCTTCTTGTTGCGGGGCCAAGGGAGGGTGTGGGTTTCGCCGTCTATGTCGACGCGGACTGTCGCGGCGTCGGAGGTGGCGATGGGTGTGGAGGGTGGGGGCTCGGTGGTGAGCGAGGTGTGGTGTTCGAAGGGGTTGTCGGTGAGAGAGCGGTATTCCTCCTGGTGGATGGCCCGGTCGGGGATGCGGAGCTGAGTCAGAGCCTGTTTGACGGTTGCGGTGAAACCTGTTGGGCCGCAGAGGTAAACGTCGTGGCGGCGGTGGGAGCGGGCCCAGGTGGCGAGATCGCGGGAGGTGGGGAGGCCGCGCTCGGATTCGAGCCAGTGGGTGACGGTCAGGCGGCGGGGGTGGCGGCGGGCCAGGTCTCGGAGTTGGGGGGCGAAGATGATGGAGTCACGGTCGCGGTTCGCGTAGAGGAGGGCGATGGCGGCGTTGCCGAGGGTCAGGGCCGATTTGAGGATCGACATGATCGGGGTGATACCGCTGCCGGCGGCGCACAGGAGCAGATCGCGGTTCCAGGTGCGCGGGACGAAATTGCCCGCGGGCTCGAGGACGGTGAGGATGTCGCCGGCGGAGACGTTGTCGCACAGCCAGTTCGACGCGTAGCCGCCGGGAGTGCGTTTGATGGTGACGGTGGGGCGGTCGCCGCAGTGGGGGCTCGAGGACAGCGAGTAGCAGCGGGCCACCGAACCCGTGCGGTCACCGGGGACGCGCAGGGTCAGGTACTGGCCGGGCGCGTAGACGAAGCGGCGGGTGAGGTCGGTGGGGATATCGAAGATCAGCGAGACCGCGTCGGCGGTCTCGCTGATGACTTCGCGCACCTCGAGTTCGTGGGCGCGAGCATTCACCGGGTGCCTCCTCCCCTGCCCAGGACGAGCTCGCCGAGCGACTGGATGCGCTCCATCGAAAGCGGCTGGGTGATCCGACGATTCACGCCGGGAGCGATCCGCAGCATGAAGTAGCCCAGCCACGCTTCGGCCCGAACCGGAACCACGGCCAGGTCGTAGCGGATGGACCGCACCACCGCGCGCGCCACCAGGTCCGGACTCAGCGGCGAGAACGGCAGGCGTTCCGCCAGTTCCTGGATCTGCGCGGTGATCTGCTTGCCGCGCTCGACCAAGGCCGGGTCGACGCCCACCGCGATGGCATGCTCGCCGATATTGGTGTTGATCACGCCGGGGCAGATCGCGCTCACACCAACACCTTTGGGCGCGAGCTCCAGCCGCAGGCATTCGGTCAGCATCTTCACCCCGGCCTTGGACACCGAGTACGCCGACATCACCGGCGTCGGCGTGAAGGCTGCCGCCGAGGCGATGTTCACGATGTGGCCGCGCTTGCCCTCGTCGATCATGAGCCGCCCGAAGGTGCGGCAGCCGTGCACGACCCCGAGCAGGTTCACGCTCAGCTGCCGATCCCAGTCCTCGGGTTCGAGATCCAGAAACGCGCCGCTGACCAGGATTCCGGCATTGTTGACCAGCACATCCGGAACACCGTGGTCGGCGTGCACGTCCCGGGCGAACTCGGCCCAGGCGTGCGGATCGGTGACATCGAGCTGCGCGGCGCCCGCGCGCCCGCCCTTCGATTGGATCAGCGCGACCGTGGACAGCGCCGCGTCCTTGTCGATATCGGAGACCACGACCTTGGACCCCGTGCGCGCGAACCGCATCGCCGTCGCCCGCCCGATGCCGCTGCCCGCGCCGGTGACCACGACCAGCCGTGGATCGACGGAATTGAGTTTCACAGTGCCTCCTCGGAGAGCGCGACCGCCGGTGAGTCGACCGGCGCGCCGACCGTGTAGCGATACACGTCGAGATCGAAATGCCGGTTCTGCCAGTACATCTCGCCGTGTGTCGACGGACGGAACGGCGAATCACCGTGATTGTCGAGGTAATAGGTGTTGGAGCCGTCGCAGACCGAGGTGAACAGGAAGTTCCGCTCCTGCCGCTTCAGGCACCGCCGGAAGTACTCGTCGTGCACCTCCTGCCGGATCTCCACCTCGTTGGTGCCGCGTTCCCGCGACTCCGCGATGACCCGCGCCAGATGCGCCGAGGTGGCCTCGATCATCCAGATGTAGGAGCCCAGCACGAACCCGTAGGGCCCGGTGATGGTGAAGGCGTTCGGGAAGCCCGGCACCGAAACCCCCTGGTAGGACTGGTATCGCTGTTCGTCCCAGAACTGTTCGAGGTCCTTGCCGCCGCGGCCGTGCACCGGGAACGGCGGAATCGCGCCCTTGTCCCACAGCTTGAATCCGGTGGCGCAGACGAGCACATCGATCTCGTGCTCGGTGCCGTCCGCGGTGACCACACCGCGTTCGGTGATCCGGGCGATGGAATCGGTGACCAGGCTGACGTCGGAGCGGTTGAACGTCCGCAGGTAGTCGTTGGACATCGAGGGCCGCTTGCAGCCCAAACCGTAACGCGGCGTGAGCTTCTCCCGCAGTTCCGGATCGCGCACCTGAGCCCGCATCCACCGCCGGATCGGCACCTCGGCCAGTCGCCGCGCGGTATCGGTGACCCAGGTCGGCCCGACCACCATGCCGCTCATGGCCACCTCGGTGCCGACATTGCCGACCAGCCGCAACGCCGACCGAATCCGGCGGTTCCCCAGGATCCGCCGGCCGAGCCGGCCGACCTCGGCGTCGTTCTTGGGGAACACCCAGATCGGCGTCCGCTGGAACACCGTCAGATGCTCGGTCTCGTCGACAATGGCCGGAATCAACTGCAGCGCAGTGGCCCCCGTGCCGATCACCGCCACCCGCTTGCCGGTCAGCGGCACGTCGTGATCCCACATCGCCGTGTGCATCAACGTTCCGCCGAAGCTGTCCAGCCCCTCGATGTCGGGCATCTTGGGCCGTTCCAGCCCGCCGATGGCAAGCACCACATACCGCGCGGTGAGCCGCTGTCCGCCGTCGGTGGTCAAGCGCCACAGACTGTTCCGGTCGTCGAATTCCGCGGCCGTGACGGTCGTGTTCAGCCGCAGCTTGTCCCGCAGCCCGTACTTGTCGACCATGCCCTCCGCGTAGTCCCGCAGTTCGGTCCCGGGCGCGAAGATTCGCGACCAGTCACCACGCTGCTCGTAGGAGAAACTGTAGATGAACGACGGAATATCCACCGCCACACCGGGATAGGTGTTGGCGTGCCAGGTGCCGCCCACCCGATCCCATTTGTCGACGATCACGAAGTCATGAATGCCCTTGCGTTGCAGTGCGATCCCGGTGCCGATTCCGCCGAACCCGGCCCCGACCACGATGACCTCGTGGTCGGGGCGGGCCTCGGTGGGCACACCACTGCCACCGTTTCTTCCCATGTCCGTCTCCCGCTCAGCCGATTCGGTCGAGCAGTTCGCCGTCGGTCCCGAACAACTCCCGCCGCCACTGCTCGAGCAGCGCGGTGGTGTCGATGTCGTCGGGGTGGAAGCCCGGCCGCATATAGGGCCGCATCTCCTTCAGCAGGCCCTTCACGATGGGCCCGCGGTAGAGCCGGATCGACTGCCGCACCACCTTGATCGGCCGCCAGCTGCGCGGATCACTGAGGATCGAGGCCAGCACGCCGAGCGAGACCACCGGAATGGTGAAGACGTACATCCCGGCCATCACGCCGATGCGCACGACCTCCGCGCCGCCGGCATTGCGGAAGACGTCGAAGGCCACCGACTTGTGCTCGAGCTCCTCGAAAGCATGCCAGTTCAACAGATTCCACACCTCGGAGTCACCGGGAATATCCTGGATCTCCGCGGTGCCCAGTACCCGCTTGGCGAGGGTGGCCGTGTAGTGCTCGGCCGCCGCCGTCACCGCCAGGTGCACCTGCCGCGGCACCGCGTTCTCGAGCGCGATCAGGCCCTTCTCCCGTAGCGCGTCATGACCGAAGGTGAAGACGCGGACGATGGGGAAGCCGTTCGTGACGAGCTGCTCGTTGAGTCGCCGATGCTGCTGCCCGTGCACCGCCTCTTGACCGATGAATCCGGCCACCCGCTTCCTGAGCACGGGATCGGTGATCTCACCGGAGAATTTGCGGACCGAGCGGATGAAGGATTCCTCACCGGGCGGGAAGGCCCCCGAGAGCACGGCGATCAAATGGGTGAGGGGAATGTCGCCCTGGACGAAGTGATGCGCCATCGGCTCGGGCTCGCCGAACCGGAATCGCATGCGCCGCACCTTCGGGTAGGGCATGGGGGACGTGTTTTCCTGCCGACCGATCACCATTGGCCGGTCCTTTCTCGCGATGGAGTTGTGGTTACTTCAGGTGGTCGACGAGCTGGCCGTTCTTCCCGAAAAGCTCACGCTGCCAACGGGAGAGCAGCTCGGAGGTGTCGATGTCGTCGGGGTGGAAGCCGGGGCGCAGGTACTTGCCCAGCTCCGGCATGAGCCCGCGGAAGACCGGGCCGGTGAACAGCCGGTACGCCTCGCGCGCGACCCGCACCGGCTGCCGCCGCGCGTTGTCGTCGCGCCAGACCGCCAGGGCCAGGCTCAGATACGTCAGCGGCAGGGTCAGCGAGTACATGGCGAGCATGACCCCGATGCGGGTGCGCTCGCTGCCGCCGACCGCGCGGAACACGTCGAAGGCCACCGACTTGTGCTCGAGCTCCTCCAGCGCGTGCCAGTTCAGCAGGTTCCACACCTCGGGATCACCCGGGATGTTCTGGATCTCGTCGCTGGAGAGGACCCGCTGGGCGAGCACCGCGGTGTAGTGCTCGGCGGCCGCGGTCATGGCCAGGTGCACTTCGGGCGAGAGCCGCTCCTCGAGCCAGAGGGCGCGTTCCTTGATCTTGTCCGAGTCCAGCCAATCGATGGGATAGCCCAGCTCGACGAGCTTTTCATTGAGTCTGCGGTGCTCGTGGCCGTGCATGGCCTCCTGCCCGACGAAACCGGTCACCCTCTTCTTGAGCACGGGATCGGTGACCCGGTCGGCCACGCGGCGGACCGAGCGGATGAAGGATTCCTCCCCGGCCGGGAACCCGCCGGACATGCCGGCCACGAAATGGCTGTAGACCATGTCGTTTTCGACGAAGTACTTGTCGCGTGAATCGCTCTGATCGAATCGGAACCTGATGCGGCGCGCCTTGGGATACGCCTGCGCCGGAAGGGTATTCGCCATCTTGACCGTCCTTGGTGCAACACTAAGTACCTAGTACTACGTGTTCGATGTACGGCCCAGTGTAGGATTGTCCCAGACACCACACAAGGGGGTGTGCCCTAACGAATCGAATTACAATCTGCCCCATGGCCTCCCACCCTCGCGACCGCCCGGCCGAGCTGAAGGGTGACGCCCGCCACGACCGCTGGCACACGCATCGCACCACGGTCCGGGCCGAACTCATCGAGGCCACCATCCGCGCCATCGACGCCCACGGCCCCGAGCTCTCCATCGACGATGTGGTGAAAACCGCTGGTATACCGCGCCCCAAGCTCTATCGCTTCTTCGGCGACAAGGTGGAACTGCTGGCCGCGGTGAGCGGGCGCGTGCAGCAACTCATCGTCGAACGGGTGACCCCGCACCTGGATCCGACCGGTCCGGTGCGCGACGCCGTGCGCACGGCCCTGTCGGCCTACATCGATCTGGTGGCCGAGCGGCCCAACCTGTTTCGGTTCATTGTCAGCTCCCAGGTGGTCACGGCCTTCGGCGCGGCGCGTTTGATCGACGATGGCCGTCCACTGTCCGATACAGTTGCCGACTTCTTCTCCGGCGTGCTGCGACTGCGCGGCGCGAACGGCGACCACACCCAGTTCGTGGTCGACTCCATGCTCGGCGCGATCGGCCTGGGCGTGCTGCGCTGGCTCAACGAACCGGTGATCTCCGCCAAGGAACTCGCGGAGGAACTCAGCGCCTTCGCCTGGGGAGCCCTGTCCGCCACCGCCGAGGCCCGGGGCCTGACCCTCGACCCCGAAGCTCCCCTGCTCCCGGTCCCCCAGCTCAGCGAATGAACCGCTCCACCATCCGGCGTTCGCTCGCGGCGTCGGCCAGCGGCCAGGTCAGCAGCGACAACACCATGCGCACGATCCATTGCGCCGCTTCGTCATCCGGCGCGATCCCGGTCAGCAGCGTCGCGATCCGCCCCAGCTCCGGCGAACTCGCGAAGGCCCCGTCGCTGCCGCCCGCCCGGCTCCCCGCGAACCCCTTGGCCAGCACCGGATCCGACCGCACCGCCGCCACCGACGCCAGAATCGCCTCCACGATCCGCCGCGACCCGTCATAACGCCGCACCGCCGCCGTCACCCGCTCGGCCACCCGGATCGCCGACTTCGCCATGACCGCGTCGAACAGCGCGGCCTTCCCCGGAAAATGCCGGTACAGCGTGGCCCGTGAACACCCGACCGCACTCGCCACCTCATCCATCCCCACATGGTCGAACCCGCGCGCCTGGAACAACTCGGTCGCGACCCCGACGATCCGCTCCGACGCGACCGATCGCCGCACCCCGCCCGCCAGCCAGTCCACCCGCTGCTCGTTCGGCCTGACAGATTCGGCCACCATGCCCTGCTCCTCATCGGCGAAGATCCGGTCTCATCCTGAGACGCCGAACCCGATCCGTCCAGAGTCGAATCGGTGCGGGTCAGGGCGCGGTCAGCAGCGGCTGCAGGTAGCGGACGGCATAGTCGCGCAACTGGTCCTCGGAATCCAGCCGGGGCGGGGCGTCGGGCGTGAGGACCAGCGAGTGGATGAGCCGCACGATGGTCGAGGCGTAGAACTCCGCCTGATCGACACCGGTCAGCCCGAGCTGCGCCCGGCCGTCCCGAACCTGGGCGGTGACGAAGAGGGTTGCGATGCTCAGGATTTCACCGGCCTCGAGGGTCAGCCAGCTGAGCACCTCATCCTTGTCGACCGCGAAGAGTCGGCGCAGCAGCGGATGGTCGCGCAGCGTCGTGACCGTGACGACGAATCCGCGGCTGTGCCGTTCCAGCGGATCCGCGATGTCGCCGAGGCGCTGCTCGATCTCGGCGAGGGTTCTCCGCACCTCGTGCGAGAGCGCGGCCCGGGTGATCTCCTCGCGGCCGCCCATGCGCCGGTAGAGCGTGGCCCGGTTGACGCCCGCCCGCTTGGCGATGTCATCGGCGCTGGTCCGGCGGATGCCGACGAGCGCGAACTGTTCCAGCGCGGCCTCTTTGATGCGCGTGTCCACGGCATCGCCGGGCTCGGCGACCGTGAGCAACGCCTGCAGCGACAAGGGTGATTCCACCGGCGGCACCTCCTGAGCGGAGTCTATCGATATGCGACAGAGCGACACAATTTGTCGCTTGGTCTTGCGACAATGAGAGACAATATGTTGCACTGTCCAGGCAGGAGTTCCCAATGACGTGGAGGCCGAGCCATGACCAGCGCAGCAGAGACCGAGCAGCCGACGACCCCGCCGAGCGGCGCGCCCCTCGGCCCCGGCTCACTGCTGTGGGAGTACTTCGGGGACCAGCGATTGAAGCTCTTCTTCGGCCGCTCCGGCACGCTGCAGAACATGCATCCGGCCGTCAGCGCCGCGCTGCAACAGCATTCGAACTTCTTCGACGACCCGTGGGATCGCCTGCTGCGCTCGGTCCCGAAGATCGAGGACTCCCTCTACGACCCGCCGGAATCCGAGGCCGCCGGACGGGTGCGCGACTACCACCGCGACCTCAAGGGCGTCGATCACCACGGAAACCGTTATCACGCACTGCGTCCCGACATCTTCTGGTGGACGCACGTCACCTTCGTCGAGGCCGTGATGACCATGAACGAGGTCTTCGGGACACCGCTCAAGCCCGCCCAGAAGGAACAACTGTGGGCCGAGGGCGTCACCTGGTGGGAACGCTACGGGCTGTCCATGCAGCCGGTCTTCGGGACTTACGAAGAGTTCCAGGCGTATTGGGACCACATGCTCGCGCACGAGCTGGAGTCCAACGAGACCACCGACTTCGCGCTGAACGCCGCGACCACCCCGATCCCGCCGGTGCCCGGCATTCCCGAGTGGGTGTGGGCGGTGATCCGGCGACCGTTCATGGAATTCAATATCTGGCTGTTGGCGGCCCTGATGCCCGACCGCGGCCGCGAGATTCTCGGTATCGAATGGAAGCGCCTGGACGAGTTCGGATTCCGTCTCTTCGCCGGGGCGGTCCGATCGGCCTGGCCGCTGGTCCCCCGGCCGCTGCGCTATGACCGGCGCGTGTACCGGAAGATCCGGGCGGCCGAAAAGGCCGTCAGCTGGTAGACATCTCGCGCTGCACGGTGGTGGTGATCTCGGAAGCCGTCAGGATCATCGCCACCAGGAAGTCGACGAGCTGGGCGCGGTCGATGTCCAGCTCGCCGCGCAGCCATTCGATGAGGATCTCCAGGCCGCCGTGGGCGACCGTGCGGGCGGCCAGCTCGGAATGCAGGCCGGTGACCGCGGCGTCGCCGAGCAGTTCGCGCCCCTGATCGAGCATGACCTGGGCGACCACTCCGACGAGATCGGTTCTGCGGTTGCGCAATTCCTCGGTGGTCTGCATATCGATGGCCAGCCGGCGGCGGGCCGGATGATCGGCGATGGCGGTGACGCCCGCCTCGATCACGGCCCGCAGGCGGATCCGGGTGTCGGCGGGCGCGGTGGCGATGACGCCCATGACGGCCGCGACGACCTCGGCCAGCTGCTCGTCGACGAGCTCGTACAGCAGTCGGTCGGTATGTCCGTAGGCCTCATAGAAGTAACGGTCGTTCAGCCCCGCGCGGACGGACAACGCTCGCACCTTCAGGCCCGCGACGCCCTCCTCGGCGATGACGTCCAGCGCCGCCGCACGCAGTTGTTCACGCCGCTGGGACCGGCGCTCGTCGGCGCTGAGCCCGGCGTATCGACCACGGGGTGCTTCCACGATTCCGCCCTGTCTGTTGCCTTGCCGCCCAGTTTGGTGAAGACTATCACCAAAGTTCTGGTGACGTCCTTCACCAGAGACTGAGCGCACACAGGAGGCACGCAATGGCGCGTTCCGAGCAGTTGCCCGATCCGGTGATCTTCCGGGAGTTCCCGTTCAATGCCGGTATCCGCCTGATCGGCCCCGGCGATATCCGGCCGACGGCCGAACAGCAGGCGGCCTACCGCAAGTTCACGAAGATGGGCGATCCGCTCGCCGACGCCGTAGTCACGATGTTCGGGCGGCTGCCGGTCGGGCAGGGGCGGGCCATGTTCGAGACGGCCCTGGAGAACGGCATCGACGCGGTGCCCGACGCGCCCGCCGAGCTGAAAGCCTTCTTCGCGCAGATCGATTCGGTGCCGTTCTGGCTCGATCAGGACAAGCTGGACCGGGCCGCACGAGTCAGCGGGCGGGTCGGGCCGTGGGCGACAAACCTTGCGCTGTCGATGTTCTCACTCAATGGCGGATACCTGGCCTCGCGAGCGGGCAAGGTGCTCGTCGGCACCGGCGGCCTGTCGGCCGAGCTCATGGCCCCGCGCCGGGTCGTCGAGACCGCGACCTGGTGGATCGATGTGACCGCACAGGGCGGGCTGGAGCGGTTCGCGCCGGGATTCAAGAACACCGTCCGGGTCCGGCTCATGCACGCGCAGGTGCGGGCGGGCATGAACCGGCGGCCGGACTGGGACTACGAGAACTGGGATCACCCCATCAACCAATCGCTGACCGCGGGCACGCTGATGTTGTTCTCGCTGGCCACGATTGCCGGATGTAATGCGGTGGGGCTGACGTTTTCCAAGAAGGAGAAGGCGGCGGTCTATCACCTGTGGCGCTATGTCGGCCATGTGATCGGGCTCGATCCGGAGATCCTGCCCGCCGACGAGACCGACACCTGGCGACTGTTGTGGCTGCAGGCCGATTACGAGTTCCTGCCCGACGAGGATTCGCGGGCCTTGTCCAAGGCGCTGGTGTCCGCCCTCGGTCCGATCTACGGCTTCGACGACTCCACCCTGCGGTCGCGGCTCATGCGCCGCGCCTTCACCCTGTACTCCGTGTCCTACAGCCGAATCCTACTGGGCAAGACCAACTCCGACTTCCTGGAGATGCCCTACAGCCGGATCTTCCTGGCGGCGGTGCTGGCCACCGCGGCGATCAACGGCGCCCTGGAGGTGCCCCGCAGGCTCATTCCCGGCGCGACGCGACTGAGCGAGCGCGTGGGCCGGCGCGTCACCGAGCGCATGATGCGCCGGGCCGCGCTGGTGAACAGCCCGGATCGCAGCTACGCCCGCCACGATCGACTGGCCCGAGCCCGCGCGGCCTGACTTCTTACCGCCTAGTAACCTGCCGGTTGAAAAGGGGTTTCAGGGGAAGCCCCGGAGAGTAACGAGAGTTGTCATGAGCGTGCCGCCCATCCTGTCCGAGCGTCTGCGTCTGCCCGCGGTCGCCTCTCCCATGTTCATCGTGTCCGGGCCCGAGTTGGTGATCGCGCAGTCCAAGGCGGGCATCGTGGGCTCGTTCCCGTCGCTGAACGCGCGACCGCAGTCGCTGTTCAAAGAGTGGCTGGTGCGGATCAACGAGGAGCTGGCCAAGCACGACGCCGACAATCCGGAGCGGCCGTCCGCGCCGTATGCGGTGAACCTGATCGTGCACAAGAGCAATGACCGGCTGGAGGAAGACCTGGCCACGGTCGTCGAGCACAAGGTGCCGATCGTCATCACCTCGCTCGGCGCGCGGCCGGATGTGAACGAGGCCGTGCATTCCTACGGCGGCATCGTGTTGCACGACATCATCAATAATGTGTTCGCGCACAAGGCCGTCGAGCGCGGGGCGGACGGGCTGATCGCGGTCTCCGCCGGAGCGGGCGGGCATGCGGGCACCCAGTCTCCGTTCGCTCTGATCCAGGAGATTCGGGACTGGTTCGATGGGCCGCTGCTGCTCTCGGGGGCGATCGCCCACGGTCGCTCCATTCTCGCGGCGCAGGCTGCGGGTGCGGACCTCGCTTACATCGGCTCGGCGTTCATCGCGACCGACGAGGCCAATGCCGTTCCGGGCTACAAGCAGATGATCGTCGACTCCAGGGCGGGCGACATCGTGTACTCCAACCTGTTCACCGGCGTGCACGGCAACTACCTGCGCGGGAGCATTTCGGCTGCCGGCATGGACCCTGACAACCTGGGGCAATCCGACCCCACGGCCATGGATTTCGGTACCGGCGAATCGGATTCGAGCACCCCGGGCGCCAAACCTTGGAAGGATATCTGGGGGTCCGGGCAGGGCATCGGCTCCGTCGATGCCGTCCTCCCGGCCGCAGAGCTGGTCGAGCGCCTCATCCGCGAATACGACGAGGCCAAAGCGCGGCTGCTGGCGCTCTGAACGCGGGTGACAGGACACCGATCTTGCTAGCTGTTCGCTGTGTCGGTGCGGGTGTCGTTGATTCCGACGATGGGTAGGCGCAGGGCCGCTGGAGCGGTGGGCGGGACGACCGGGGTGTGGGGTGGGGTCGGGGCGATACGCACGTAGGACGAACCCGGGGCTGGGCGGGGGTCCTGCTCGCCCTTGTTGGGCCACAACGAGATTGCTCGTTCGGCTTGGGCGGCGATGGTGAGGGAGGGATTGACGCCGAGGTTGGCGGAGATGGTGGAGCCGTCGATGATGTGCAGGCCGGGGTGGCCGTAGAGGCGGTGGTAGGGGTCCACCACGCCGGTGGCGGGGGTGTCGCCGATGACGCAGCCGCCGATGAAATGACCGGTCATGGGGATGTTGAAGATGCTGGAGCTGGTGGCGGCGGTGGGGACGCCGTCGATCTTGTCGGCCAGGCGGAGGGCGAACTCGTGGCCGGCAGGGATCCAGTCCGGATTGGGTTGGCCCTCACCCTGTTTGGTGGTCATGCGGCGGCCGAAGGGGCCGCGTTTGGTGTAGGTGGTGATGGAGTTGTCGACCGACTGCATGACCAGCAGGCCGAGGGTCTGTTCGGACCAACGGCGGGGGTTGTGGATGCGGACCAGGTCGCGGCGGTTGCGGGCGAGCTCGCGCAGCCAGCCGCGCCAGCGCGGGCCGTCACCGCCGACCATGGCGGTGGTCATGGGGGACATGGCATTGCTGCCCTTGCCGTAGCGGACCGGCTCGATGTGGGTGTCGTGATCGGGGTGCACCGACGAGGTGATGGCCACGCCCTTGGTGAAGTCGCTGTCCTTGCGGCGGCTGCGAACCGCCAGCAGCTCTTCGGAATTGGTGCGGGACAGGTAGCCCAGGCGCGGCGAAATGTGCGGCAGCGAGCCGCGGTCGCGCAGCCGGTGCAGCAGTTTCTGCGTGCCGAGTGCGGCGGCCGCGAAAATCACCTGCTCCGCGGTGAATTCGCGCTTCCGCCTGCGCACCCAGCGGCCGGTGCGGGTGGTCGTCACCGCGTAGCCGCCGCCGGACAGCGGTCGTACATCGGTGACGGTGGTCAGCGGATGCACGGTGGCTCCGGCCTTTTCGGCCAGATACAGATAGTTCTTGACCAAGGTGTTCTTGGCATTGTGGCGGCAGCCGGTCATGCACTCCCCGCAATGCGTGCAGGTGCGCCGATCCGGTCCGGCCCCGCCGAAGAACGGGTCCGGCACGTCCTCGCCGGGACGCCGCCCGGGACCGCCGAAGAACACGCCGACCGGGGTCCGCTGGTAGGTGTCGGCGATCCCCAGGTCCTCGGCGACTTCCAGCAATACGCGGTCGGTCGGGGTGGTCGCGGGGTTGACCGTGACGCCCAGCATCCGCTTGGCCTGGTCGTAATGGGCGGCCAGCTCGTCCTTCCAGTCGGTGATGTGCCCCCACTGCCGGTCGGCGTAGAACTTGTCCGGCGGCTCGTAGAGCGTGTTGGCGTACACCAGCGATCCGCCGCCGACACCCGCGCCCGCCATGATGAAGGTGTCGTTCAGCAGCGCCAGTCGCTGAATCCCGAAGCAGCCCAAGGCCGGCGCCCACAGGTACTGCCGCAGCCGCCACGAGGTCCTCGCGAATTCGTGGTCCTCGAACCGCCGCCCGGCTTCCAGCACGCCGACGCGATAACCCTTCTCGGTCAGCCGCAGCGCGCTCACGCTGCCGCCGAAGCCGGAACCGATGACCAGGACGTCGTAGTCGAATCGCATTGCTATTCCTCGCATTCCGCGCGGGCGGCCGGAACGAGCCGGTCGTGCCCGGCCCATGTCCGCTCCGGCGCCCTTCCGATGCCGCCGAAGCCGGTGCCGATGTTGACGATCGACGGACTGCTGCCCATGCGTCCCTCTCCTCACTGCGATGTGATCGGATTCGACGCTACGACCTGCGGTTATCGGATCATGAAAGAGCGACGGCCATTAAATCGATACTTTCGGCCATAATGGCCGCATGAGCACGGTCGAGGAACCGGACGTCCGGACCTGGAACTTTCCGCGCGGCACGGCCAGCGTCGCGGTCATGACCGAGTTCGCGGCCGAGCACGGCATAGCGGCCGAGCGCATGCTCGCCGGGACCGGACTCACCGAACGGCAGCTCACCGACGCCGAAGCGCAGATTCCAGCCGAGACCGAACTGGCCGTGGTGCGCAACCTGGTTCGCGCGCTGCCCGACCTGCCCGCCCTCGGTGTCGAGGTGGGCCGCCGCTACCGGATCAGCACCTTCGGCATCTTCGGCTACGCCTGCGTTACCAGTCCCACACTGCGCGAAGCGATCTCCCTGGCCCTGCGCTACTACCGGCTCGGATTCGCCTTCTGCACACCGATCGTGGAGTCCCGCCCGCGCGAGGTGGTGACCTGGATCCACCACGACACCGTGCCCGACGACGTGCAGCGGTTCCTGGTCGAACGCGACATCGTGGCCATGCACCGGGTCATGAGCGATCTGCTGGGCGCGCGCGTCGACTTCACCCGCGCCGAATTCGGCTACCCGGCAACCGATATCGGTCAACACCTGGAATCCCTGCTCGGTGTGCGACCGCAATTCGACCGCCCCCACACCGTTTTCGGCATCGACCCCGACCTGCTGGCGCGCCCCCTCCCTCAGGCCAACCAGCCCACCTGGGCGGTGTGCGTGGCACAGTGCCGCGACCTGCTGCACCGCCGCAGCGCCCGCACCGGCATCGCCGCCGAGGTCCGCGACCGCCTGCTCCCCGGTTCCGGCGCAACGGGTTTCACCGCCCCACCCGCCCTCGACGCGGTGGCCCGCAACCTGAACGTCAGCACCCGCACCCTGCGCCGCCATCTCGAGGCCGCCGGCACCTCCTACCGGGCCCTGCTCGACGAGGTCCGCCACACCCTGGCCGAGGAGATGCTGACCGCCACCCCGCTCTCGGTGGACGACATCGCGATCCGGCTCGGATACGCCGAGGCCACCCCGTTCATCCACGCCTTCAAACGCTGGACCGGTACCACGCCCGCGGCCTACCGGCGGGCCCATCGCTGAGCTGGAATCAGTCCGATTCCAACAGTGTCCGAAAACCTCCGGTGGAGCCATAGTGCACCTGCTGTACTGCGTTTTTACCTGGAGGCCCTGGTGACAAGTCCCATTCCCGCGCCGGAGAAATCCGCTGCCCGCCCCTCGTGGCCGGACGCCCTCGGGCGTCTGGGCGCGGACTGGTGGTCGGTGATCGTATCCGGCGTCGTGGTCGCGCTCGCGGTCTTCGACGCCCTGCCGAAGATTCCGTGGTGACGTCATGAGTGATATCGCCGCGACCCCCGAACTGACCCAGACCGCCGCCGAAACCGATTCCGACGGAGCAGCTTTCGACGAGCCGAGCGGCCCGCTGACTCTCGCCCGCCTGCTGAGCTACGTCCCCGGCATCGCGCTGCTCATCGCGGTCGGCGTGCTCGGCAAGTACGCCGAGATCTGGTGGCTCAAGCTCGCCAAGCACGAACACTGGACCGTCCCCGACATCGAATACGTGCTGTGGGCCATCCTGATCGGCCTGCTGATCACCAATATCGTTGGCCTGCACCCGATCTTCAAGCCCGGCATCGGCACCTAAGGTTCGCGACCTGAGCCTTGTTCAGCCAGTGCACGGTCGCCAGCGCCGACACGGCCATGGGCGCGGTGTCGCGCTGGGCGTTCCTGCTGACCTTCGCGGGCGTCGGGCTGAACACGAATATCCGCGAGCTGGCCCGTATGGGCTGGCGTCCGTTGGTGGTGGCGGTGGTCGGGCTGGTCACCGTCGCGGTGGTCTCGCTCGGCCTGGTGCTGTTCACCTCCCGAGTCCTGCATTGGGGGGTCGGCAACTAGACCGGATCGCAGAGCCGGGAGCCCGTGTGGGTTCCCGGCTCTGCGCCGTATCAGGCCCCGCGCCGCAGCAGGAACGTCTCGGCCTCGGCGAAGCGCTCCGCCAGGAACCGCATGCCGGGACCGGCGAAAGCCAGTGCGCCGCCGACGTGTTCGCGCCCATGCATGGTGTGCATGGTGACGTCCGCGCCCAGCGCCTTCCAGTCCTCCGCCAACCGCACCGCCTGCGGATACGGAATGATCTGCTCGCTGGTGCCGCCGGCCACCAACACCGGTGCGGCGGGCGCGATTCCGCCCAGCCGGTTCTCCAGCAGTCGCGCCTTGACCTCGGGCACCTCGAAGGGCGGGCGATGGGTGTAGGTCGAGACCTTGGTGGGCACCACCATGCCCGCGCCGATGCCGACCACGGCCGCGAGTCCGGCGTGGGTGCGCCGAGCCAGCGCGGCCAGCGCACGGCCGGTCACGTTGAGGTGCTGCAGCACATTCAGTTCCGGATAGGCGGCCTCGATGCCGAGCACGCCGTAGAACAGCAACACCGCGTACGGGGTGTCGTCGAGGAACTTCACCATGTCCAGCAGATCGGCGGGAGCCGAGCCGACCGCGCCGCCCATCAGCGGCAGGTCCGGAGCGTAGGTGGGCTGCAACTGCAGTGCCCAGCCCGCGGCGTTGCCGCCCTCGGAGTAGCCGTAGATGCCCAGCGGGCCGTCCTCGTCCAGTCCGGCCTCGGGCAGGCGCAGAGCCGCCCGCATGCTGTCGAGCACCGCCGGTCCCAGCGACTTGCCCATGACGTACGGGTGCAGGCCGGGGCTGCCCAGTCCCGGGTAGTCGGTGACGGCGAGCGCCCACCCGCGGCGCAGCGCGGCGCGCAGGAACACCGCTTCGTATTCGATTCCGTAGCGCAGCTGCCAGGAGGCGGAGGCGACGGTATTGGCCAGGCCCTGGGTGCCGACCGCGTATCCGACGAGGGGCCGGGACCCGGGTCCGCGCCACGGGGCGTGGGGCACCAGGACGGTGCCGGTGACCTGCGTCGGATCACCCTTGCCGGTGGTCGTGGTGTAGCTGATGCGCCAGGCGCGCGCGGGCAGTCGCAGTCCGGGCAGCATCCGCGCGGTCATCGGTTCGGCGGCCAGCAGCCTGCCGGGTCCGAACGCTCCCGGATGTCCGGCACCGACCGCCGCCTCGTCGAAGCGGTTGGTGTTCGCAGTCATCGTTGCCTGCCCTTCTCGCAAAACTCGCGTTATGCAGTTGTCGCGCAACCGGATCGACAGGGAGGGCGTCAGCTGTCCCGGACAGTCCGGCTGTTCGAAACCATACCCACTATGGGAGATAGCGACACCTCTTGTCACAACAACTCCCACTTATTGGGACGGCACTACAGAGACAACGGTCACAGTGCCGCGAAATACTCCCGGCCCCAGCCATGTTGGCGCAGTCGTGACCATTCCCCGCATTCTGTTGATCTCGGGCAGCACCCGTGAGGGCTCCACGAACTCCGCCGCGCTGCGCACCATCGCCGCCGACGCCGGGTCCGATTTCGAGGCCGTGCACTACGCGGGCCTGCTCGGCCTGCCGCCCTTCATCCCCGGGACGGATCCCGAACCCGCGGAGGTCCAGGCCCTGCACCGGGAGATCGGGGCGGTCGACGCCGTGCTGTTCTGCACCCCCGAGTACGCGGGCATGATCCCCGGCAGCCTCAAGAACCTGCTCGAATGGACGATCGGCAATGCCGATCTCAGCGACAAACCGGTCGCGTACGTGAACGTGGCCTACGAGGGTCGCGGCGAGGCCGCCGTCGCCACGCTGCGCACGGTGGTCGGCTACGCCGGAGCCGAGCTGGTCGAGGCCGCCTGCGGCCGGATCACCGTGCTGCAGAGCGATATCGGACCCGACGGCCTGGTCGCCGAGCCGACCGCCCGAGCCGGTCTGAACGCCGCCGCCCGAGCCCTGGCCACGCGTGCCGCCCGCCCCGCCGCCGCCCTCACCTCGATCAACCTTGATAATCGATCCTGAAGGTCGGAACACCCCTCCGGACACAGGAGTGTGCGGGCAATGGACGTGGGAATCTTCGGAGCAGGTCATTTCGGTTTGAGCCTGGCGGGACTGTTCGACCGCGCCGGGCACACCGTGCACATCGCCAGCCGTCACCTCGACGGACTGTCGGCCACCATTTCCGAGCGCGGACTGCGCCACACCTACATCGGTGACGTCGACCTGGTGGCGGGCTCGTCGACCATCCTCATCGGCGCGGTGCAGTGGCTCGACTTGGAAACCCTCGCAAAGGAATTGCCGGATCTCGAGGGCAAGATCTGGATCGACCCCGCCAACCCGTATGTCCGCGAGGCCGACGGCACCGTCACCCAGCTCACCACCGACGGCCGCCCCACCAGCGCGATCGTGGCCGATCTGGTGCCGAAGGCGCAGCTGGTGAAGGCCTTCAACGCCTTCACCACGCCCATGTACCGCTCCGGACCGCTGACCTCGCTGGGCCGCATCGTCGCGCCCATCGCGGGCGACCATCCCGCCGCGCTGTGCCGGGTCGCCGAGCTCATCAAGACCACCGGCTTCGTGCCCATCATCATCGGCAATATCGGCGACAGCGTGGTGATGGAGCCGCAGGGCGCGCTGCGCCGGCTCTCCATCCCGCTCATCGCCCCCTGACGCCGCGTGGGCCCCGCCTTTCGACGGGGCCCACGCGGCGAGATGTCATTCCGCCACGTCGGGGAACGCCTGCTGGCGGTGGCCGCCGCGCAGCGTCCCCTCCAGGTAGGCGGCCTTGCAGGCCCGGCGTGCGATCTTGCCGCTGGAGGTGCGGGGGATCGAACCCGCGGGCACCAGCAGCAGGTCCCGGACCGTGACACCGTGACGTTTGGCGATGGCCGCGCGCACGGTCTCGGTGATCGGCTCCGGGTCGAGTTTGGCCGCGCCCGTGCCGCGTTCGGCCACGATGACCAATTGCTCGGCCGCGCTGCCCCGATCGGCGACATCGACGGTCTCGACGGGCAGCTGGTTGCCGGAGACGGAGAAGGCGGCCACGAAACCCGGACGCAGGGCGGTGCTGGACTCCTGGGCGGAGTACTCCAGATCCTGCGGGTAGTGGTTGCGCCCGTCCACGATCACCAGATCCTTGACGCGGCCGGTGATGAACAGTTCGCCGTCGTAGTACGTGCCGAAATCGCCGGTGCGCATCCAATTCGCCTCGGGCTCCGCGCCTTCGGCGTGCGAGTTGGCCTGCCGCGAGGTGAGCCGGTTGTGGAAGGTGGCCTCGGTCTCCTCGGGGCGACCCCAGTAGCCGCGGCCGATGTTCGCGCCGTGCAACCAGATTTCACCCACCTCGCCCTCGGGCTTCTCCGCGCCGGTCTCCGGATCGACGATGACCGCCCACTGCGACAGCGCCACGTAACCGCAGGACACTTGGGCCACAGCGTTTTCCGCGTGCTCGTCCACTTCGACCATGCGTCCGGCATTGAGCTTGGTGCGGTCCACCCAGACGGTGCGGGCCTCGTCCTCGCGCTTGGTGGCGGAGACGAACAGGGTCGCCTCGGCCATGCCGTAGCAGGGCTTGATGGCGGTCTTGGGCAGGCCGTAGGGGGCGAAGGCGTCGTTGAACTTCTTCATCGAGGTCACCGACACCGGCTCGCTGCCGTTGATCAGGCCGATGACATTGGACAGGTCCAATTCCTCACCGGGCTTGGGCAATCCGCGCGCGGCCGCGTGCTCGTAGGCGAAATTCGGTGCGGCGGCGAAGATCTCCGCGCCGTCCTCCTGGGCCGCGAGCTCCTTGATCCAGCGGTAGGGCCGCCGCACGAAGGAGCTGGGCGACATGATGGTGATGTACTTGCCGCCGATGGTCGGCAGGATGACCGTGAGCAGGCCCATGTCGTGGAACAGCGGCAGCCAGGTGACGCCGCGGGCCTTCTCGGTGATGCCGATGGCGTCGATCATCTGCAGCAGGTTGGTACCGACCGCCCGGTGTGTGATCTCCACGCCCGCCGGCGTCCGCGTGGACCCCGACGTGTACTGCAGGTAGGCCACATCGTCCATCTCGATCCGGGGCCGGACCCAGCTCTCACCCACATTGTCCGGAATCGCCTCGACCGCGATGATGCGCGGCCGCTGCGGCGCGGGCAGGTGTTTGAAGATCTCGCGCACCCCGGCCGCGGCCGAGCCCACGGTCAGAATGGCCGCGGGTCCGCAGTCCTCGAGCACCGCGTGCAACCGGTCGGTGTGGCCCTGTTCGTCCGGATCGAACAGGGGCACCGCGATATTGCCCGCGTACACCGCGGCGTACATGGCCACGATGTAGTCGAGTCCCTGCGGTGCCAGGATGGCGACACGGTCGCCCGGCTGCGTCACCTGCTGCAGCCGGGCCGCCACCGCGCGCAGCCGGACGCCGAAGCGGTTCCACGTGATGTCGTGGTACTCGCCGTCGCGCTCGCGCGAATAGTCGATATAGCGGTATGCGAGCTCGTCCCCGTTGACCTCGGCGTGCTTGTCGACCAGGTCCACCATGGTCTGGTTCTCGGGGAGTTTGATGTTGCCGTGCTCGTCCAGAACGTCTTCGAAGGTCTCGCCGATCATTCCCTATCCTTCTTCAACTCACAGTCGAGAACTGTGTAGTGACACCGAACAAAGATCGACACCGAAAGCCCGAATGTAGCTGGGGGCTGGGGAACTCTAGCAGGTGCCGCATTCCCGCGTCACTGAGTACGGGCCAAGCTGAGCTCAGTAGCGACCGAAAGCAATGGCCACGTTGTGCCCGCCGAAGCCGAAGGAGTCGTTCAGGGCGTAGTCGAACGTGCCGCTGCGCGCTTGGCCTTTGACCACGTCAAGGTCGATCTCCGGGTCCTGATTCTCCAAATTCAGTGTGGGCGGGATGATTCCGTCCCGCACGCTGAGCACGGTCAGGATCGACTCCAGCGCACCGACCGCGCCGATGGAATGTCCGAGAGCGGACTTCGGCGCGTACACCGCGGCATGATTGCCGACGGCTTGCTTGATGGCGTTCGCCTCCGCGGTGTCGCCGATCGGCGTGGCGGTGGCGTGCGCATTGATGTGGGACACATCGGATTTGGACAGCCCGGCGTACTCCATCGCGCGTGTCATCGCCCGCGCCGCGCCCGTCCCCTCCGGATCCGGGGCCACCAGGTGGAAGCCGTCGGAGGTGATGCCCGCGCCCATGATGCGCGCGTGGATGGTCGCGCCGCGAGCCTTGGCGTGCTCCTCGGTCTCGATGGTCATGAGCGCACCGGCCTCGCCGAACACGAAACCGTCGCGGTCCATGTCGAAGGGGCGAGACGCGCCCTTGGGATCGTCGTTGCGAGTGCTCATGGCGCGCATCATGGAGAATCCCGCGATCGGCAGCGCCTGGATGGATCCTTCGACACCTCCGGTCACCACCATGTCGGCATCGCCCATGACCACCATCCGCCAGGCGTTGGCGATGGCCTCGGCGCCGGACGAACAGGCCGAAACAGGCGTCGACACACCGGCCCTCGCGCCCAGTTCGACACTCACGCACGCGGCCGCGCCATTGGGCATGATGGCTTGGACCGCCATCGGCGGCACCTTGCGGTAACCACCGTTGACGAGCTTGTCGCGCGCGGACATCAGCACTTCCGCACCGCCGAGGCCGGTGCCGATGGAGACCCCGAGACGATCCTTGTCCACCTCGGGATTACCGGCGTTGGCCCACACCTCACGGCCGAGCACCAGCGCCATCTGCTCCACGTAGGACAGGCGGCGAGCCTCGGGCTTGGTCAGCAGATCGGTCGGGCACACCTTGAGGTGGCCGCCGATGCGGACCGGGAGGCCGAAATCATCCAGGAAGCTGTCCTCCAGGACGTCGATCCCGCTCTCCCCGTTGAGTAGTCCCTTCCACGTCGAGTCGACGTCTCCCGCGATAGAGGTGGTCGCCGCGAGGGAGGTAACGACAACACTGGGGAACTTCCGGCGGTTGGGCGTCTGCATGTTCACTCTCCGTAGCAATGCTTCGGCGAACCAGCTTTCGATCCGCGTGGGCTGTCAAGGACTGGTGTGCAACTAGCGAGCGGGCCCGGCCAGGAACGCATCGGCGGGGTATGAAGCCAATCATCGGCGAACTGGGCTAGATTATCCGAGGCGGAGCCGACCAGTCTCATTAAGCGACACGCGGGCATCCCTTTTCAATCCCCGGGTCCCCTCCGCCGCGGCACCGTCCGCCGATCTCCAGCATTCTGTTCTCCACCATCATTCTCGCAGCGTCGAGCCATTTCGAGGGAGGGCACACGATCGTGGCCAGGAGTCTCACGCAGTTGGAGCTGCTCATCGAGCTGGAGCCGATTGCCGAGCAGAATGTGCATCGCCATCTAGCGATGGCCAAGGACTGGCACCCGCACGACTACGTGCCTTGGGATCTGGGTCGCAACTTCGCAGCTATGGACGGCGTGGATTGGGATCCAGAACAGTCCAAGCTCAGCGAAGTCGCCAAGGCGGCCATGATCACCAACCTTCTCACCGAGGACAATCTGCCCAGTTATCACCGGGAAATCGCGGAGAACTTCTCGCAGGACGGGGCCTGGGGCACGTGGGTGGGCCGTTGGACCGCCGAGGAGAACCGCCACGGCATCGTCATCCGCGACTACCTGGTGGTGACCCGGGGCGTGGATCCGGTGGCGCTGGAGCAGGCGCGCATGGTCCATATGACCAACGGGTACAACCCCGCACATCTGATCAAGAAGCACGGCGAAGGTCGAGTCAATGTCCGAGCCGATGCCGGATTCATGCATTCCGTCGCTTATGTGACTTTTCAGGAATTGGCTACTCGCGTTTCACACCGCAATACCGGCAAAGTTTGTAATGACCCCATAGCGGACCGCATGCTGCAGCGCATCGCCGCCGACGAGAACCTGCATATGATCTTCTACCGCAATGTCTGCGGTGCGGCTCTGGACATCTCGCCCGACCAGGCCATCGACGCCATCACCAATATCGTCACCAGCTTCCAGATGCCCGGCATGGGCATGCCCAACTTCCGCCGCAACGGCGTGCTCATGGCCAAGCACGGCATCTACGACCTCCGCCAGCACCTGGAGGAGGTCCTGCTCCCCAACCTCAAGAAGTGGAACATCTTCGACCGCACCGACTTCGGCTCCTTCGGCGACCGCCGCCGCAACGAACTCGGTGAATTCCTCGACAAGCTCCGCGCCGACGTGGTCCGCTTCGAGGAACAACGCGATCGCTCCCTCGCCCGCGAGGCCGCCCGCGCCGACAAGAACTCCGTCCTCATCGGCTGATCGTCGACCTCACGGCTGCTCGTCCAGTGGCACACCATCGAGGAATTCGGGACAAATCCCCTCGATGGTGTGCCACTCAGCGTTTCGGGAGGGTGCGGGCGAGGACAGCGGCGGCCAGGAAGACGAGGGCGGCGGCTGTCAGGGGGAGGGCGATGCCGCCGGGGGCGAGGATCAGCAGGGAACCCAGGAGCGCCACGCCCAGAGCGGATCCCAGCTGGCGGGCGGCGTTGAAGGCGGCGCCGGCCAACCCGGCGTTCGCAGGACCGGCGGCCGACACCGTCACATGTGTCGCGGCCGGCATGGTGTAGGCCATGCCGAATCCGATGAGCAGCAAGGGGATCGCGATCACGGCGAACGGGGTGTGCGGGCCGATGCAGGCCAGGCCGGCCAGACCGGCCGCGCCCGTGGTCAATCCGGTGACGATGACCGTGCGGGGACCGAGCCGAGCGGCGTGACGACCGCCCAGGGTGGAGGCCAGGATGCCGATCGCGGCCTCGGGGAGCAGCGCGAAACCGGCTGCGGTGGGCGAATAGTGGAGGTGACGCTGCAGGTAGAGGCTGATCACGAACAGCTGCCCGTAGAAGCCCAGGTTCTGGGCCAGGCCGACCCGGGTCCCGACGGTGAAGGCCCGCGATCGCCGGAGTCCGCTGGGCAGCAGCCCCTTTCCGGTTCGGGCCGCGTACCCGCTCAGCGAGACTCCCACGGCCGCCGCCACCGCGGCCGCGATGAGCGGGCTCACCGCGACGGGCCGGGCGCCGGCGAGAATCGCGGTCGCGGTGACACCGGCCATGGCGATGACCGTCGCCACGTGGCCGAGCACCGGAATCCGTTCCGCCGCACCGGGTACCGATGGCACGTTCCGCTGCAGCAAGACCGCCGTGACCACGCAGACCGGCGCGTTGATGGCGAAAATAGCCGGCCACCCGAGGTTTTCGGACAGCACGCCACCGAGCACCGGACCGCAGCTGGCGGCCGTCGAGCCGATCGCACCCCAGATTCCGGTGGCGCGAGCGCGGGCGGTGTCGTCGGGATAGGTGTAGCGAATCAACGCCAGTGAGGCCGGAATCAACAGTGCCGCACCGATTCCCTGCACCACCCTCGCGGCCACGAGCATGCCGACATCCGGCGCGGCCGCGCAGGCCAGCGAGGCCAGCCCGAAGAACGCCAGGCCCGCCTGGAACGAGCGCCGCGGCCCGAACCGGTCCGCGAGTCCCCCGCCCAGCATGAGCAGCGCGGCGACCGTGACCGTGTACCCGTCGACCACCCACTCCAGCCCGGTCACGGTGGTGTGCAGCCCGACCGCCATCCGGTCCAAGGCGACCGCCACGATCGTGGTGTCGAGAATGACCAGGGCGAACCCCGCCGAGATCGCGGTCAGCGCGAGCCCCCCGTGCTCCGTCCGAGCCGATTCCAGTGTCGAAGTCATGTATCCACCCTGGCCCCGAAACCCTTCGGCCCGAGCCGAACCATGCGCCGCAAAGGTCGTTACGCGGCGTACTTGTCCATGATCGCGGCCCGGTCGACGCTCACCGTGCGATCCAGTGCTTCCCAGCCCTCGGGGGTGAATGCGACAGCGCGCGGGGTGTTTCCGGGTGTGCACCATCGGCGGTCGAGCATGCGGCGCAGGATCAGCGCACCGAGTCCACCGGCCAGGTGGTAGCGGCGCTCGGACCAGTCCAGGCACACCCGCACCGCGGGCCGGCGCCCGAATCGGCGCAGATCCGTTGCGGTGATGCTCAATTCGTCGAGGAGAGGGTGCGAGCGGTCGCCCGTGGTCCACTGGCCGCCGGTGACGTTCAGCAGCTGTCCGTCGCACAGTGCGTCGAACACGGCCACGCCGACGGCTCCGGCCAGATGGTCGTAGCAGGAGCGCGCGATCTTCAGGTCCCGGCTCGCTCGCGCGCCGCGCAGCGACTTGACCGGCCGCACCGAGGAGATCAGCGCCATCGACTCGATCACCTGCACGACCTCGGGCATGGCAATGCGGTAATACCGGTGCCGTCCCACCCGTTCCACCCCCAGCCAGCCCTGATCGACCATCTTCCCCAGGTGCTCGCTGGCGGTCGCCGCACTCACCCCGCCCGCCCGCGCCAACTCCCCCGCCGGTTGTGCCCGCCCATCGGCCAGCACCGTCAGCATCCGCGCCCGCGCCGGATCCGCCAGCAGCCGTGCGGCCCCGGAGATGTCCACATCGCCGTCTCTGATCGGTTCCATGCCTCCAGTCTCCCGCCCCCATACTTCGGCGCGCGCCGAAGCATGCGCGGCGTCGATCCCGAGGGACGGCCGGTCGTGTCGGCCTACTGCTGGGCCGTCACCGTCATGCGCGCGTAGCCGATGATGCGGTGGTTGAGGGCGAAGGCGGCCAGGGCGGGTGGGGTGTTGGCGGGTAGGCCCAGGCTGGGAGTGTCCAAGGCCAGCACGGTGATCCAGTAGTGGTGCAGGCCGTCGCCGGTGGGCGGGCAGGGGCCGAGGTAGCCGGTCATGCCGAGGTCGTTGGTGCCGGCGACGGCGCCGGGGGCCGCGGCGAGATCGGTGGCCGAGGCCGGGATATCCCAGCTCAGCCAGTGCCACAGCCCGCTGCCGGTCGGCGCGTCCACGTCGAACATGGTGACCGCGAAGCTCTTCGCGTCGGCGGGAGCCCCCGACCACTGCACTCTCGGGGCCTGGTTGCCTCCGGTGCACCCGTTGGAGTTCGCCCACTGCGCCTGCGGCACGGGCTGCCCGTCTTTGAGATCCGGGCTGGAGACGTCGAATTTCTTGGCAGAATCCGGGATGCCCGATCGAACCGTCGGCGTACCCGCCGACGTGGTCGAGGCCGAGTGGTCGTTGCTCGATCCGCAGGCTGTCGTCCCGGCGGCCACGGCCAGGACTCCGCAGACAGCGGCTAGCGAGCGTGCGATGCGGTTCACGCGAGCATCTTCCCACCGCGTCCACAATCTGAAACCCGATTCCCGATATATGGGATGAATCGCGGGTGTCGCCCGGCGCGCCGGAAAACGAACCACCCGTCACGGGTTGCGCAACAGATTCGAATCTGGGTTAACTTCTAGACATGGACCACGACCGCGGCACCGCGCCGTTGCCGCTGGGCGATCTCTTCGCCGAGGGGCCCTTTCCACCGCATCACCACGGCTGCTTCGGCTGCGGACCGTCCAATCCGGCTTCCCCGCGGATCACCTTCGAGCGCCACGGCGACACCGTACGCGGCACTTTCACCATGGATGAGCGGCATCAGGGCGCGCCCGGCGTGGCACACGGGGGCATTGTCTCCGCGGCCCTGGACGAGGGGTCCGGCGCGATCCTGGTTCCGCTTCAGCAGCCCGCCGTGACCGTGAAACTCGACGTCAGCTTCCTCGCCCCCGCGCGATTGAATCGAGAATTCGTAGTCACTTCGATGCTGCGGGCCAGGGAGGGTCGCAAGCTCTTCATCGAGACCACGCTGACCGATGGCGACACCGTGATCGCCACCGGTCATGCGATTTTCGTGGAGGTGGCTCCCGAGCACTTCCTGCGCCTGGGTGCGACCCCGGGCGAACTCTCCAGCGTGGGAGTCTGATTCAGCGCCGCGTGGGGCCTACATGTACCACTGGGCCACGAGGCCCGCGAGCGCACCGCCGACGAGCGGGCCGAGCACCGGCACCCAGGCGTAGGACCAGTCGGCATTCTTCTCGGTGGAGGACACCGGGTCGCCGGGGTTCTCCTCGAGGACGCGCTGACCCGCACCACCCGCGGCCACACCGGCCGGAACCCGTTCCGGCGCCACGCTCGCCGCGCGGCGGGTGGGCAGCAGGGCGTAGGCGATGCGCGGACCCAGGTCACGGGCCGGGTTGATGGCGTAGCCGGTCGGGCCGCCCAGGGACGCGCCGATGCCGACCACCAGCAAGGCCGCCGCCAACGGGCCGAGGCCGCTGGGGGTCTTGCCGAAGGCGAGGATCACGAAGACCAGCACGAAGGTCGCGATGACCTCGGTGAGGAAGTTCCAGGTATAGGAGCGGATGGCCGGGCCGGTGGAGAACACGCCCAGCTTCTTGCCCTCGTCGGGCTCCTCGTCGAAGTGCTTCTTGTAGACCACGTAGGCCGCGCAGGCGCCGAGGAACGCGCCGACCAGCTGACCCGACAGGTAGGCAACGGTATTGGTGAAGTTCACCTCGATACCGGGGGCGTATTCCTTTGCGCCCGAGAACAGATTGCCGATCGTGACCGCGGGGTTGAGGTGGCCGCCGGTCTTGTAGGCGACGTACACGCCGCCGAAAACGCCGAGCCCCCAACCGAAGGTGATGAGCAGCCAGCCGCCGTCGAAACCTTTCGACTTGGCCAGCACCACGTTGGCAACCACACCGGCGCCCAGAAGTATCAGCACTCCGGTGCCCAGTGCCTCACTGACAAAGATAGAGCTGAAGCCCATTGATTCGCCTTCCGATCGGCGTCCGATGCCACTCTGAACCAGACTCTACGGTCTTTCGCTCAGCAAACCTTTAGAAACACGCTAGAGGTAAACGGACGCCGAACACAAGTTCCGTAAATTAATTACGGCGCAAGGCAATTCGGCTCACAAGATACGGCTGTAGCGCCGCGCGGGAATCGCCCGTGCGGCGCTACAACTCGATATTCGAAATCGGGCGGTGCGTCCGGAATCAGCCGACGGCGATCAGGCGAGCCGCGTTGGCCGCCTCGTCGTCCTTCTCCTCGTTCGCGGCCAGCTCGGCGTGCACGCGATCGAAGTACCGGTTGATCTCGTTGTTGGTGCGCTCGTCGGTCCAGCCCAGGTGCGGGGCGATGAGCCGCGCGATCTCCGGGGCCGCCTTCAGGCCGCGGTCGGAGACCTCGATGGAGATGCGGGTGCGGCGGGTGAGCAGGTCGTCCAGGTGCAGCGCGCCCTCGTGGGTGGCGGCGTAGACGGCCTCCGCGGCCAGGTAGTCCTCGGCGCCCGGAATCGGCTCGCGCAGTTCGGGAGCCGCGGCGATGAGGCCGAAGATGTCCTCGGCCAGCGAGCCGTAGCGGCCCAGCAGGTGCTCCACCGTCTCCACCGGCAGCTCGGCGCGCGCGGCCACATCGGCGACGGAGTCCAGCATGTCCTGGTAGCCGACCGCGCCCAGGATGGGCAGGTTGGCGGTCACCGACGGCGCGACATCGCTGCCCAGGCGCTCGGCGGCGGCGTCCACCACGTCGGCGGCCATCACCCGGTAGGTGGTGTACTTGCCGCCCGCGATGACGAACAGGCCGGGAGCCGGCTCGGCCACCGCGTGCTCGCGCGACAGCTTCGAGGTCTCCTTGTTCGCGCCGGTCATCAGCGGCCGCAGGCCCGCGTAGGTGCCGACGATGTCGGCGCGGGTGATCGGTTCGCGCAGCAGCGAATTCACGTGGTCGAGGATGTACTGCACGTCCGACGCGGTGGCGGTCGGGTGGTTCTTGTCCAGCGACCAGTCGGTGTCGGTAGTGCCGATGATCCAGTGCTCGGCCCACGGGATCACGAACAGCACGGACTTCTCGGTCTTCATGGCGATGCCGGTGTCCATGTTCAGCTTCTCGCGCGGCACCATGATGTGCACGCCCTTGGACATGCGCACGTGGAACGGGAAGTCCACGCCGGTCATCTTGATCATGTCGTCGGTCCACACGCCGGTCGCCGAGATCACGGTCTTGGCCCGGATGCTGTGCTCCAGACCGGTTTCCAGATCCACGACCTTCGCGCCCACGACCTTCTCGCCGTCGCGCAGCAGGCCGGTGACCTTGGTCCGGGTCAGCACGGTCGCGCCGTGCTGGGCGGCGGTTCGGGCGATGGTCATGGTGTGGCGGGCGTCGTCGACCTGGGCGTCGTAGTAACGGATGGCGCCGGTCATGGCGTCTTCCTTGAGCGCCGGGGCCAATTCCAGTGCGCCCGAACGGCTCAGGTGCTTGTGCATGGGCACCGAGCGCGCGCCGCCCATGGTGTCGTAGAGGGCGATGCCGGCGCCGATGTAGAAGCGCTCGTAGTGCTTCTGCAGCGGGAACAGGAACGAGACCGGGTGCACCAGGTGCGGGGCCAGCTTGTTCAGCAGCAGCCCGCGCTCCTTCAAAGCCTCACGGACCAAGGCGAAGTCGTACTGCTCCAGGTAGCGCAGGCCACCGTGGATGAGCTTGGAGGAACGGCTCGAGGTACCGGCGGCGAAATCGCGCGCCTCGACCAGGGTGACGGACAGACCGCGCGAGGCGGCGTCCAAGGCGGCACCCGCTCCGGTCACTCCACCACCGATCACGAGCACGTCGATTTCGGTGTCGCCGAGCGAATCAATCGCCCGGGCGCGGTAGGCGGGATCCAGTTGTGCGGACACGAAATACTCCTTGTTATCGGTGAGGTGAAGCTTGGTGCGACCGGTCATCGCTTCTGGTCGTCGTCATCGTCGAGATCGACCCATTCGAGGGTGCGCGACACGGCCTTGAGCCAGCGCGCGTAACCCTTCTGGCGCGCTTCGTCGGTCATGGCGGGCTGCCAGTTCTTGTCCTCGTGCCAGTTGGCGACGAGTTCGTCTGTGCTGCTCCAGAATCCGACGGCCAGACCGGCGGCGTAGGCCGCGCCGAGCGCGGTGGTCTCGGCGACCACGGGCCGCGAGACCGGCACGCCGAGGAAGTCCGACTGGATCTGCATGGCCAGTTCGTTGGCGGTGACGCCGCCGTCCACGCGCAGGGTGTCGAGCTTCACGCCGGAGTCCTGCTGCATGGCCTCGACCACGTCGCGGGTCTGGTAGGCGATGGATTCCAGTGTGGCCCTGGCCAAGTGGGCATTGTTGCTGTAGCGGGACAGGCCCACGATCACGCCGCGGGCGTCCGCGCGCCAGTAGGGCGCGAACAGGCCGGAGAAGGCGGGCACGAAGTACACGCCGCCGTTGTCGGCCACCTGGTTGGCGAGGTTCTCGACCTGCGCGGCGCCGGCGATGATGCCGAGCTGATCGCGCAGCCACTGCACCGCGGAGCCGGTGACCGCGATCGAACCCTCCAGCGCGTACACCGGCTTCTCGTCGCCGAACTGGTAGGCGACGGTGGTCAGCAGGCCGTGCTTGGAGCGCACGATCTCCGGACCGGTGTTCAGCATGAGGAAGTTGCCGGTGCCGTAAGTGTTCTTGGCCTCGCCGGGCCGGAAGCACACCTGGCCGACGGTGGCGGCCTGCTGGTCGCCGAGCACGCCGGCGATCTTCACGGCGCTCTTGAACGGACCGTCCGGGTTGGTGGTGCCGAAGCCCTCCGGATTCGACGACGGCGCGATACGCGGCAGCATGGCGCGCGGCACCCCGAACACCGCGAGCAATTCGTCGTCCCAGTCCAGGGTTTCGAGATCCATCAGCATGGTGCGCGAGGCATTGGTCGGATCGGTGATGTGCACGCCGCCGTGGACGCCGCCGGTGAGGTTCCAGATCAGCCAGGTGTCGGGGGTGCCGAAGAGGGCGTGGCCGTTCTCGGCGTCTTCCCGCACGCCGGGGACATTGTCGAGGATCCACTTGAGCTTGCCGCCGGAGAAGTACGGTGCGGGCGGCAGACCGGCCCGTTCGCGAATCAGATCGCCGTGCCCGGCCTTGTCGATGTCGGCGACGATGCGATCGGTGCGGGTGTCCTGCCAGACGATGGCGTTGTAGTACGGGACGCCGGTGCGGCGGTCCCACACGATGGTGGTCTCACGCTGATTGGTGACACCGACCGCGGCCAGATCGGCGGCGGTGAGGCGGGCGCCGGCGAGGGCGCTCTTGATGACGGTGCGGGTGCGTTCCCAGATCTCCGCCGGATTGTGTTCGACCCACCCGGCCTGGGGAAGGATCTGCTCGTGCTCGAGCTGATGGCGGGCAACCACATTGCCCCCGTGATCGAACACCATGAATCGCGTGGAGGTCGTGCCTTGATCGATGGCTCCGACATACTGCGTCATCGCGGTCCTCTCCAGAAACTCGTCGTTGAGTTCATTTACCCAGGTGGGCGCGGGGTTCAGCGGGCCCGACGTCCACGCTACGAAGTGGAACGTCCGGAGGACAGGCAACGCGTTCGACAATGCTGAACGGTTTGCTGATAGGTTACGAACATGCCCGGACCGATTCAGTCGATCGAGCGCGCCGCGGCCATTCTGCGGCTGCTCGCGCGCGGATCCGGGCGCATGGGCGTCGGGGAGATCGCCTCGGCGCTCGGCCTGGCCAAGCCGACCGCGCACGGCATCCTGCGAACGCTGCAGGGTGTGGGTTTCGTGGATCAGGACGCGGTGAGCGGCAGATATCAGCTGAGTCCGGCGCTGCAGGATCTCGGGTCCGGGCGGCTGGACGCCAACGAGCTGCGGTCACGGGCCATCAACCGGGCCGACGCCCTGGCGGCGCGCAGCGGTGAATCGGTGCGGATCGCGGCGCCCGTGGACGGCGGAGTGGTGGTGATCCATCACGTCTTCCGGCCCGACAACACCGAGCAGGAACTGGCCGTGGGCGAGGAACTGCCGCCGCACGCCACGGCGCTGGGCAAGGTGCTGCTGGCCTACGACGGGGAGCTGGCCGAGGCGGCGCGCGAGGGCGGGCTGCCCGCGCTCACCCACCGGACCATCACCGACCCGGTCGCCCTGCGCCGCGCCATCTCCGATGTGCGGCGCACCGGGTGGGCCGGGGACATCGGTGAATACCGTTCGGGCGAGGCGAGTCTCGCCGCGCCGATTCGCTCCCGGGGTGGTTTGGTGGTCGGTGCCATCGGCATCACCGGGCCGATCGATCGGCTCTGCGACGGGCAGCTGCGTTTCCGGCCCGCGCCGATCGCCCAGGTGCGCGACGCGGCGGCCGCGGTATCGCGGGATCTCGGTGGCACGCAATGATTTTCCCGGACAGGAGCAGGCTCGGATGACGCAACGCTATGTGCTCGCCATCGATCAGGGCACCACCTCCACCCGGGCCATCCTCTTCGACCAGCGGGCCCGGCTGACCGGGGTCGCGCAGCGCGAGCACAAACAGCACTACCCCCGGCCGGGCTGGATGGAGCAGGACGCGCTCGAGATCTGGCGCAATGTGGAGCGCATCGTGCCCGCGGCACTGCGGGATTCGGGGATCACCCTGGATCAGGTGGCGGCGGTGGGGATCGCGAACCAGCGCGAGACCACGGTGGTGTGGGACCGCAAGACCGGGACCCCGATCGGGCGGGCGATCGTGTGGCAGGACGTGCGCACCGAGGAGCTCGTCGAGCGCATGCGGGAATCCGTTGGGGCGGAACGGATTCGGGAGCTGTGCGGATTGCCGCTGGCGACCTACTTCGCCGCGCCGCGGCTGCGCTGGCTGCTGGACCGGACGCCCGGGCTGCGGGAGCGGGCCGAGCGCGGCGAGGTGTTGTTCGGGACCATGGAGACCTGGCTGATCTGGAACCTCACCGGAGGAGCCGATCACGGGGTGCACGTCACCGACGTGACCAATGCGGGGCGCACGCTGCTGATGAACCTGTCCACGCTGGCATGGGACGACGAACTGTTGCGGTTCTTCGACATTCCCAAGGCCATGCTGCCGCGCATCCAGCCCTCGACCGGCGAGTTCGGGACCGCGCGGCGGGTGTTGCCCGGGGTGCGGATCGCGGCCGCGCTGGGGGATCAGCACGCGGCGCTGTTCGGGCAGACCTGTTTCGCGCCGGGTGAGACCGAATGCACCTATGGCACAGGCGGATTCCTGCTCATGAACACCGGGCGGGAACTGGTGCGGTCCAAGCACGGGCTGTTGACGACCATCGGGTATCAGATCGGTCCGGAGCCGGTGTACGCACTGGAGGGGCCGATCGCGGTGACGGGTTCGCTCGTGCAGTGGCTGCGCGACAATATCGGGCTGATCGCCAGCGCGCCCGAGATCGAAACCCTCGCCGGGACAGTGCAGGACAACGGCGGGTGTTATCTCGTGCCCGCCTTCTCGGGGCTGTACGCGCCGCACTGGCGCAGTGACGCGCGAGGGCTGTTGATCGGGCTCACGTCGTATATCACCAAGGGGCACATCGCCCGTGCGGTGCTCGAGGCGACGGCCTGGCAGACCCGGGACGTGGTCGAGGCCATGAACGCCGACTCCGGGCTGCACGCGGGGGCGCTGCGCGTGGCGGGCGGCATGACCTCCGACAACCTGCTCATGCAGATCGTCGCCGATGTCCTCGACATACCGGTCATGCGTCCTATCGTGGCCGAGACGGTGTCGCTGGGCGCGGCCTACGCCGCGGGCCTCGCGGTCGGCTATTGGCCGGATCTCGAGGGCCTGCGCCACAATTGGCGGGTCGCCGCACAGTGGCTGCCGCGCATGGATCCGGCGCTGCGGGTAGAGGAGTACGACAACTGGAAGCGGGCCGTGGAGCTGACCTTCGGGTGGCTGCGGCCGAAGAAGTCAATGACATAACGTTGTTCTCATGCGGCTCTACGTCGGTTGCGCAATGTGGCAACACCCGAACTGGCAGGAGAAGCCGCTACCCCCGGCCGAACGTCTGCACAACTACGCCTCCTGGTGCAATGCGGTGGAGGGCAACACCACCTTCTACGCGACGCCGCATCGCCGGACCGTCGAATCCTGGTCCCGCCAAACCGATCCCGACTTCCGCTTCGTGATGAAGCTGCCCCGCACCATCACCCACGACCGCCGCCTCACCGGCATCGACGACGAGATGACCAATTTCCTCGACGCCATCGAACCGCTCGGCCGCCGCCTGCACGCCCTGTGGGTCCAGCTCCCCGCCTCCTTCGTCAGCCTGCCCACCCTCGCGAGCTTCCTCGACGGCCTGCCCGCCCACTATCGCTGCGCCGTCGAGGTCCGCCACCCCGTCTTCTTCGAAAACCCCCGCGCCACCGCCCAACTCGAATCCGTCCTGGAAGCCGCGGGCGCGGAATGGATCCCCTTCGACACCACCGTCCTGTTCACCGGCCCGGCCACCAGCCCCGCCGAAGCCGAGGCCCGCGCCAAGAAACCCCACAACCCCCGCCGCACCCGCGCCCTCACCGAATTCCCCATCGTCCGCTACCACGGCCGCGACGACGTGGCCGCCACCGTCGCCGGCTGGCAACCCTGGATCGACACCACCGTCGCCTGGCTCCGCGAGGGCCGCTCCCCCACCATCTTCATCCACACCCCCGACAACGCCGGCTCCCGCACCCTGGCCCGCCGCTTCCACGCCGAAGTCCGCGACCGCCTCCCCGACCTCGAACCGCTCCCCGACCCGATCCCCACCGACCCGATGACCCTGTTCTGACCATCGCCCGGCCGAGGCGGATCGCGCACAGGCCCCCCATCGACCGCGCAACGCCGCGCCGGATGGGTTCCGGCGCGGCGCTTTTCGCGGGGAGAAGGTGTCAGTTCTTGCTCGCGGTGGACTTTCCGCCGGAGGACTTGCTGGTGCCGGTCTTGCCGTGGCCATTGCCGTTGGCGGGCTTGGGTTTACCGCTCTTGCCGGTGGTCATGATGGACTCTTCGGTGAGCTTGGCGTCGGTTTTCTTGCCGCCGGTGTGGTGGATGGCCTGGATCTGGAGGCCGGTGTCGTCGGCGTCGATGCGGACGGTGTCGCCGGGGGCGAGGGCGCCCTCGAGGAGTTTCTTGGAGAGGGCGTTGTCGAGTTGTTTCTGGACGGTGCGGCGTAGGGGGCGGGCGCCGAACTCGGGCTGGTAGCCGTTGTCGGCGAGCCAGTCCATGGCCTTGTCGGAGACGTCGAGGGCGATGTCCTGGGCGTGCAGGCGGCGGCGGGTGCCGTCGAGGACGAGGCCGACGATATTGCGGAGCTGGGTCTTGTCGAGGCGGTGGAAGATGATCTGCTCGTCGAGGCGGTTGAGGAATTCGGGGCGGAACTGCTTGCGCAGGCGCTCTTCCAGCTGCGGGGTGATCGAGTCGAGGTCGCCGTCCTTGGCCGACAGGATGAGGTCGGAGCCGATATTGCTGGTGAGGATGACGATGGTGTTCTTGAAATCGACCGTGCGGCCCTTGGAGTCGGTGACGCGGCCGTCGTCGAGCAGTTGCAGCAGGACGTTGAAGACGTCGGGATGCGCCTTCTCGACCTCGTCGAACAGGATCACCGAATACGGTTGCCGCCGTACCTTGTCGGTGAGCTGGGCGGCGTCGTCGTAGCCCACGTATCCGGGCGGCGCGCCGACCAGCCGCGAGACCGTGTGCTTCTCCTGGAACTCGCTCATGTCGAAGCGGATGAGCCGGTCCTCGTCGCCGAAGACGGTCTCCGCCAACGCCTTCGCGAGCTCGGTCTTGCCGACGCCGGTCGGGCCCAGGAACAGGAATGATCCGACGGGCCGGTTCGGGTCCTTGAGCCCGGCGCGGGCGCGGCGCACCGCCTCGGCGACGGCGACGATGGCCTCGTCCTGGCCGACCACCCGCTGGTGCAGATCGTGTTCCAGCTTCAGCAGTTTCGCGCGCTCCTCGGTGGTGAGGTCGGCGACCGGGATGCCGGTCTGGCGCGAGACCACCTCGGCGATATCGGTGATCTCGACCGTCGGGATCGAGGTGCGGTCCACCTCGTCGGCGGTCTTCTTCTCGGTTTTCGCGATCTCGGCCTTGATCTTGTTGGCCTTCTCGTAGTCCTCGGCGGCGACGGCCGCGTCCTTCTCCCGGTTCAGGTGCGCCAGTTTGTCTTCCAGCTCACGGACCTTGGGGTCGGGGGTGCGCTCGCGCAGCCGCACCCGTGCGCCCGCCTGGTCCACCAGGTCGATGGCCTTGTCCGGCATGAACCGGTCGGTTATGTAGCGGTCCGACAGCTCGGCCGCGGCGACCAGCGCCTCGTCCAGATAGCGCACCTGATGGTGTTCCTCGTACACGTCGGAGAGCCCGCGCAGGATCTCGATGGTGTCGGCCACCGACGGCTCGGACACCATGACCGGCTGGAAGCGCCGCTCGAGCGCCGCGTCCTTCTCGATGTACTTGCGGTACTCGTCGATGGTGGTCGCGCCGATGGCGTGCAGCTCGCCGCGGGCCAGGGCGGGTTTGAGCATGTTCCCGGCGTCCATGGAACCCTCGCCACCGCCGCCCGCGCCCACGATGGTGTGCAGCTCGTCGATGAACACCACCAATTCGTCGGAGTGCGCGCGCACTTCGTCGAGCACCTTGGTCAGCCGCTCCTCGAATTCGCCGCGGTACTTGCTGCCCGCCACCATGGAACTCACGTCCAGCGCGATGACCCGGCGATCGGCGAGGGTCTCGGGCACATCGCCGTTGACGATGCGCTGGGCCAGGCCCTCCACGATCGCGGTCTTGCCGACGCCCGGATCACCGATGAGCACCGGATTGTTCTTGCGCCGCCGGGAAAGGATCTCCACGGTCTGCTCGATCTCCTCGGCCCGGCCGACCACCGGATCCACCTTGCCCGCACGGGCCTCGGCGGTGAGGTCGCGACCGTATTCGTCGAGGGTCGGCGTCTCCGAGGGCTCCTTGGCCGTGGTGGGCGCGGGCATCTTCGCGCCCGAAAGCGCCTGGGCGGCCGGGCTGTCGGGCAGGCCCGCGATGCCGAGCAGAATGTGCTCCGGTCCGATGTAGCTGCTGCCCGCCTCGGCCGCGCTTCGCTGCGAGTTGCGCAGGGCCAGCTTGGCGGCCGGGCTCAGGGCCAGGGCGTGGTCGCCGCCGTGCGCGCCGACGCCGCTGCCCGCGGCGGTCCGCATCTGCTTGCGCAGTTGTTCTGGGTCCCGGCCGATTTCGGCGATGATGCTCTTGGACGGCTCGATGCCGGCGGCCGCGTGGAGCAGGTGTTCGGGGGTGATCTCGGTGCTGCCCCAGTCGTGCGCGGCCTTGCGGGCGTCCTCGACAACCTGTTTGGCGCTCTCGCTCAGCAAACGGCTCAGGTCGATGCGCTGCACCGGGGGCTGGCGGGACATTCCGGACCCGAAGAAGCGGTTGAAGATGTCGTCGAAGGAGTCGAAAGAACCCATCGAACTGGGCCAACCCTGGGTCATGGTCACCTCGCGGCTCGGGTGACACATCGGCGCGACTCTTTTTGGCAACGAGCCAGCCGACGCGTCAGCTAACGGATGGCGAATTCCTGATCCACAGTAGTAGCCTCGGCTCGGACGGCATATGGCCGTAACGACTTTGTTTTGGATCCGGTGGGCCCTTGCCCAACCGTCGGAGTTCCGACCGATCGAACGGAGTCCGGATGAGCTCGATCTACGACGACCTCGACACCCGCGCGTCGGCGGTGGCCCGGCAGGTCGTGCAGTGGCGGCACCATCTGCACGAGCACCCGGAGCTCTCCAACCGCGAGGTGAACACCGCGGCGCTGATCACCGATCATCTGAAGTCGTTGAGCCTGGACGAGGTTCGCACCGATATCGCCGGGCACGGCGTGGTCGGGGTGCTGCGGGGCGGGCAGCCGGGCGAGCGGGTCATCGCCCTGCGCGCCGACATCGACGCGCTACCGGTGCCGGATCTGTGCGGGGTGCCGTTCGCCTCGCATGTGGTGGATCAGAAGTATCCGGGCGGGCCGTTCCCGGTCTCGCACGCCTGCGGGCACGACTGCCACACCGCCATGCTCATGGGCGCCGCCGACGTGCTCGCGGGTGCTCGCGAAAACCTGCCCGGCACGGTGCTTTTCGTGTTCCAGCCCGCCGAAGAGGGCCCACCGGTCGACGAAAAGGGCGGTGCGAGTGCGATGCTCGCGGAGGGCGCGCTCGACCATCCGGCGCCGACCATGGCGTTCGGATTCCACGTGGTGCCACTGCCCAAGGGCTACATCGGCTATCGGGTCGGCAATCAGTTCGGCGCCTCGTGCCTGGTCAAGATCACCATCACCGGTCAGCAGGTGCACGGGTCGACGCCGTGGATGGGCATAGACCCGATGCCCCCGGCGGGCGCGATCCTCACCGGAATCGGCCAGATCTACCGCCAGATCAGCGCTTTCGACCCGGTCACGGTGAGCATCGGGCACGTCGAGGATGTCGGGCGGTTCAATATCATCGGCCAGACGGTGACGCTGTGGGGCACCGTTCGCTGCACCGTGGAGAGCGATATGGGCGAGGTCCAGCAGCGCGTGCGCACCCTGGCCGTCAATACCGCGCAGGCCTACAACTGTTCGGCCACAGTCGAATTCCTGCAGGACGTACCCGCCGTGCACAACGGCCAGGGCTGGATGGACGCCGCGCTGCCCACCTTCCGGCGGGTGGCGGGGGACGACAAGGTCGTGCCGACCCCGCCCACCCTCGGGTACGACGACGTCTCGGAGTTCGTCAACAAGTACGGCGGGCTGTATGTGACGCTGGGCGTGCAGGACGTGAACATCGACGTCGCAACGGGTATGCCGCTGCCGACCCCGGGCGGACGGGGGCTATTCATGAACCACAACCCGCACTTCTACGCCGATGACGACACCCTGGTGACCGGGGTGCGATTACACGCGCACGTGGCCTACGACCATCTCAGCGGCGCGCTGGTGCCGAAATAGCCGCTGCGGGTCAGCGTCCCGCGACGACCGGCATGAACGGCGCGTAATCGCGGACGTGGCCCTCGGTCCAGTCCCACAGCGAACTCGGGTCGACGGCCACGCCGCGCTGCAGCATCAGTCGCCAGCCGTCCTCGCGCTTCTCCCAGATATCGCCGTCGCGGTCCACGTACACGCCACTGCGTTGGGGCTCGATGCCGGTCTCACCCGTTCCTGCGGGGAAATCCAATCGCTTCGCCACACCAACCATCCCCTTGTATCTCGGGTTTGCTTCCAATCAGAAGTATTCTCCCCGCTTCTTGCGGTTCACTTCCGGCCGGGTTGTGTGACATATTCCTACTGTTAGCATTGGAAACAATTTTCCGTACCACACGGTCTTCTTCATCGACGCGGCCGTCCATAACTATCCGACAACTATCCCGCAACCTTTTGGCATCTTCAGGTTTTTGAGGGATAGTGCTCTTCTTGCGGCGAACGTCCAGTTCGCTTCCGGTCGCAGGAGGACAACCGATGGCAGGCGCGGAGCTGAGAGTTCTCGGCCCGCTGCAGCTGTCCGTCGACGGCCGCGACACCGCGCTCGGGACCCCCATGCAGCGAGCCGTGCTGGGCCGCCTCATCGTGGCCCACGGCCAGGTCGTGAGCACCGAGCGACTGATCTACGACCTGTGGTCCGGGCATCCGCCGCCCAAGGCCGCCGCGGTGCTGCAGGTGCACATCCACACGCTGCGCCGGCTGTTCGAACCACAGCGCGCGCGGCGGGCGCCCTCCCGATTCATCGTGTCCGAATCCTCGGGGTACGCCCTGAAGATTCCCGAGAACGCCGTCGACGCATGGCATTTCGAGCAACAGCTGCGGACCTACCAGGAACTCGTCGGCAATCCCGATATCGACACCGATCCGGCCGAACGCAACGCCCTGCTGGAAGCCGCGCTCTCGCTCTGGCACGGCCCCGCCCTCGAGGCCTTCGCCGAGGCCGACTGGGCCGTCGCCGAGGCCGACCGCCTCACCGACCTCTATCTCACCGCCGTCGAACTCAACGCCCGCACCGAACTCGAACTCGGCCGTTCCGGCGAAGTCGTCCGCGAACTCCGCCAGCTCTTCGAGGACCACCCCGGCCGCGAGGAAATAGTCCGCCTCCTGGCCCTGGCCCAATACCAACTCGGCCAGCAGCTGGAGGCCCTCACCACCATCCGCCGCTCCCGCGAGTTCCTCGCCACCCACTTCGGCGTGGACCCCTCCCCCGCCCTGCGCGACCTCGAACTCGCCATCCTCAACCACTCCGCCACCCTCACCGCGGCCTCTCCCCTCCCGGCCACCCAGACCGCGGTCATCACGGTGCCCACGGATCCGACTGCCGCGCAGCCACACTCGACGACGGGGTATGCCGACCCGGATGTCACCGGAGTGTCCGGCGCCGACGCCGTCGTCGGCGGCGCGGCGGCGATCGCCGCCCCGGCGACCGAATCCCACAGCGCCACGGGCTATGTCTCCGAGCTGTCCGAACTGCTCGGCACCGCCGAGGCCGCACGCGACGGCCATCTGCGGCTCGCCTGGGTGTCCGGCGAGGCCGGGATCGGCAAGTCCGTGCTCGCCGAGGCCACGCTCTCCGCCCTCGCCACCGCCCGCTGGATCGTCGCGACGGGCACCTGCCCCGAAATCGACGGTGCGCCCATGGCGTGGGCCTGGTCCGAGATCCTCAGCACCCTCGATGCCACCACCGGCGGGCCGGCACCCGTGCCGGACCCACCGACATCTCCACCTGCGGCCGCACCGACGGCGGCGGACGTGTTCGGGCTGGCGCGCGTGATCGCCGAGAAATGCCGGCGGGCGGCGGGTTTCGCTCCGGTGGCACTGGTGCTGGAGGATGCGCATCGGGCCGATCCCGCGACGTTGCAGGTATTGCGGCAGGTCGCGAGTTGGTTGCGGGACGAGCCGGTGTTCGTGCTGGTCACCATGCGGCGGTCGGAAAGCGTTGCCGCGACGCACAATACGGTCGCGGCGCTGGCGCAATTCACCGGTGCGTGGGTCGAACTCGATGGGCTGGATCCCGCGGGGACCAGAGATGTCGCGCTGGCGGCCGGGGTCGGCGAGATCGACGACGCGCGGCTCGCGCAATTGCACAGACGGACGGGCGGCAATCCGCTGTTCGTCCGCGAGCTGGCGAAACTGCTGGCCGCACAGGGCAATCCGGATGAAGTCCCGGACTCGATCCGGGAGCTGATCGAGGATCGGGTCGGGCAACTGCCGACCGGCGTGGCCGAGGTGCTGCGACATCTGTCGATCTGGGGCGAGAGCGTCGATCTCGCCATTCTCAGCGCGGCCACCGGGCTGGACGAGGACACCGTGATCGATCTGGTGACGGCGGCTGAGGCGGCCGGGCTGGTGGAGTCCGGGGGCAGCGGCAGCATCCGATTCGAGCACGGACTCATCCGGGACGCGGTGTATGTGAGCATCCCGGCGCTGCGGCGGGGGCGGATGCACTGGGCGGCATTGGAATTGCTGGAGCGGGACGGGGCGATGTTCCCGGCGGTGGCACGGGATCCGGACGTGCTGGCCCGGCATGCCGTTCGGGGCGCGACGGCCGAAAACGCCTCGCGGGCAATCGAGTACGTGGAGCAGGCGGCGGAGCTGCGCAGCCACAGCGGGATGCGCAGTGCCAGTGTGCGGCTGCTGCGGTCCGCGGTGGAGCTGCATCGGCTCGCGCGGCACGATGCCGATCACGCGCCGGTGGCGGATCGAATCGCGTTGCTGCGGACCCGGTGCGCGCTCGTCACCGCGCTGGCCTACGACAATCGGCATCGCGAGGCGCAGGCCGAACGGGATCGGGCGCTCGCCCTGGCCGAGCGGCTCGATGATCCGGATCTGCTGGTGCGGGCGCTGACCTGCTGGCGAGCGCCGGTGATCTGGGCGATCCGCGATTGGCGCGAGCCCGACCAGCACATGCGCCGCGCGCTCTCGCGCGCACTGGCCCGGCACGGCGTCCATCCCTCGGTGCTGGCCCTGCTCGAGACCACGGGCATCGGGAAGGCCGCGATCGATCATCGCTCCCCCGCCTGGCGGGATGCGGAACTCATTGCGGCGACGGCCAATTCATCCGACGCGGCGGACGGCGACCTGGTGTTGCTGCTGGTGGCGGCGACCTTCGAGACCGGGCTGGTGGAATTCTCGACCGGGCATCGGCTGGCCGCCGAGGCGCTCGCGATCGCGCGCCGGACCGGGGATCCCGAATTACTGTGCGCCGCCATCAATGCGGTCACGTATCTGGCTTTCGAGTACGACGCGGAGTTCTCCGAGCTGGTGACCGAGTTGGAAGCCGTGGCCACGGCGGCGGGGCTGGCCGAGTATCGGGCGCTCTCGCATTATCTCGGTTATCGGGCCGCGCTGGCCCGGGCCGACCTGCGCGAAGCCGGGCAGCGGGCGGCGGCCGCGGTGGAGTTCGCCGACGAAGGGCAGTTGCAGCCGTTGCTGGATATGGTCGGCTGTTTCGCGGCCACCATGGAACTGTTGCGCGGCGACATCGAGCTGGCGGACGGGCTCTACGCGCAGTTCACCACGCGCACGCGACGGTCCGGGGTCGCCAATCACGCGGAGGCGGAGTTGTTCTGCGCGTTGGCGGTCGGCTGGGCGCGCGGGGACCTGGGCGGGCTTTTGCCTCGGCTCGCGAACGCCTATGCGGCCCTGCCCGCGGCCGCCGCCCCGGCGTACACGCTCGCGCTGCTCCGGACGGGGCAGCACGAGCGGGCGCGGATGGTCTACGAGAATTCGGATCCGATTGCGGCGGGTTTCTATCCGGTTCTCATGTCGGCCCTGCGGGCGGTAGCGGCGATCGAGCTCGGCGACATTCCAGCAATTTCACGGCTGTACGAATACCTGGCCCCGCACGGCGGGACCCTCGTCGGTGTCGAGACCGGTATGACCGAGTTCGGCCCGATGGATTCGATCCTGGCGGCACTGGCCGAGGCCAGGGGCGACGCCGAGGCGGCCGCGGCGCATCGCGACCGCGCCGAACGCCTGCTGGAAAGGATTCGCGCGGAACTTCCCGTGCCATTAGCCGGATATGTCGGGAGCCGATGACCATCGGTCATCGGCTCCCGCCCGAATTCACCAGCTCGCGATTTGCTGGTTAATTCTTGGCGCGCTGGTAAGCGTCGACGATCTCGGCCGGGATACGACCGCGCGAGGAAACCTGGTGCCCCTGGGCGCGCGCCCATTCCCGGATCGCGGTGCTCTCTTCGCGGTCCACGGCCGGACGGGTGCGGCCCGCGGCCACCTTCGTGCGCTTCGAACGACCGACCTTGCGGGCCTTCTCCGTCCACTGCTCGAGCGACTCCCGCAGCTTGCCGGCGTTCTTGTTCGACAGGTCGATCTCGTAGTCGTTACCGTCGATCGAGAAAAAGACGGTTTCGTCGGCCTTCGATTCGCCGTCGTAGTCGTCAACCAGAGTTACGGTGACTTTCTTCGCCATGGACTGCCCTTCCACGTGTGAGGTGCCGCTATTCGCCGAAATGCTAATGCCGCGGGTTGCAGGATTCAAACCAGGCGCGAATCGAATTAGGGGCGACCAGACTATTCTGCTATTACCGCAGAGACCAGACGGTCTTCAGCACACCCGGAATGCGGCCAACCGCCACCCGGAACGACCGCGGACAATACGGGCGGCGAGCGCGAAATGCCGCGAGCCGCGGTCGTATCCCGCGCATACTTCGGCCTTCCCCGGCTCGGCCATGATCACATCGACCCTGGTGAGAGTCGCGCTCCCGAGCTCGCGCCCGGGCAGCCGGCCGGCGCCGGCCAGGGTGCGCACCGCCGCCACCACCGCGGGCTCGGCGAACGGCGTCAACTGACCCGGCGGACGCCGCCCGTCCAGCACCTCGAGCGCCGAACGCAGCGCCTTCCCAGCGAATTCCCTTGCCGCAGTGTTGTACTCATCACTGTGCCGTGTTTTCACAGCGTGCGAAGACCGCAATACCCGCCGCAGGCCCACCGAACCCGGCGACCGCGGGGTGGAATTGCGAGCCACCCGATTCGCACACCGCGGCGGATCCGGAGCGGGAGCAACCGGTTCCGGATCGCGACGGCAGGGCTGCAGCGGCGGCTCGAACCGCGGTGCGGGCAACAGGAATCCGGCCTCCGACGCCACGACCATGCTCTCCTCGCCTCATCCGCGGGAACCAGTGTCCGAGCGCTCAGCCTCGCACGACGCCGTGCGGCGTGTGGGCAGGAAGGGAACTTCGCACCCCGCGACTACTTCAGCAGGGCGAGGCGGCCGAGGTAATCGGTGGGCAGATAGAGCAGCGGACTGGTGGTCCAGGTCTGACCGGACTGCGGATCGTACTGATCGGGCATGGCGACGCCCTCGGGCGCGAAGGCCAGGAAACCATGCTTGGCAGTCGTTTTCGTGGCCCGCCACTGATGATCCTCGAACGCCACCACGGCAGCCGAGTCGGTCGCGACAGCCGTGCCACGCAAGGCGGCGACCTGCGCGGCCACGCCGTCGGTGGACAGATACACGAGCGTGCCGTCGGCGGCGCGCTCGGGATCGATCGAGATGACATCGTTCATCCCGTAGCGGGACTTCAGCACCTCGGCGATCTCGGTCTGCGCGTACACCGGGATGTCCCGCGTACCCCGCGTCGCGACGACCGCGGCGGCCAGCGCCTCGTTCACCGGCCCCGGCTCACCGACCGTGCGCGCCGGATCCACCCCCGCCGGAATGCGATTGCCGAAGCTGTAGGCCACGATCAGCGTCGCGGTATCCGCGGGCGCGGTCGGCACCGTCCAGAGATCCGAGAACCCTTGACCCGCGACCGGTGCGGCGGCAGGCGGAACCGGCGCGGCGGAAGCGATCGCCCCGAGCCCCGCGGCCGTCCCCAGCACCGCCGTGCAGACAACCGTCATTGCCGCCCGAATCGACCGCACCGACCCAGCTGTCCGCTTCGACGTCATGCCCGCCATGCTAGCCAGCCGAATGCGCTTGCCACCGAGCCCACCAGCCACGATGTGACCTCCACCGCGATACCACCGCGGTGCGCCGTATCCCACTCGCCCGCGGGGCCGGGTCCCGTCGGTCCTCAGACTCGCTGGAGGGCCTTGGCTTCGGTGACCGGGCGGAGGGTTTTGCCGAGGTCGGTGCGCATGGTGGTGGCGGTGTCGAGCAGGTAGTTCTGGCGGACCTGCCAGGGGTGGCGGTCGCCCTGGCGGGGGAAGTCGCCGATGGAGCGCTGGATGTAGCCGGAGGCCAGGTCGAGGAGGGGACGTTCCCGGAGGGCACGCTGGGGCTGGGGGACGACCGCCGAGTAGCCGTTGCGCTCCATGTAGGCCAGGATCTTGCAGACCAGGCGGGAGGTCAGGTCGGCGCGCAGGGTCCAGGAGGCGTTGGTGTAGCCGATGCAGACGGCGAAGTTGGGGACGCCGGTGAGCATGGTGCCCTGCCAGACGAACTGGTCGGAGAGGTTCACCGGCGTGCCGTCGACGACCAGGTCGATGCCGCCGAAGGCGAGCAGCCGCAGGCCGGTGGCGGTGACCACCAGGTCGGCCTCGATCAGCTTGCCGGACTTCAGCCGGATGCCTTCGGGCACAAAGGTTTCGATGTGATCGGTGACCACCTCGGCCTTGCCCTTGCGCATGGCCTTGAAGAAGTCGGCGTTCGGCACCGCGCACAGGCGCTGGTCCCACGGGTTGTACTCGGGCGTGAAGTGCTCGGCGACCAGGCTCTCGTCCTTCAGGATTCGCGTGGTGAGCCCGGTGAGCAGCTTGCGCGCGGCCTCGGGGCGACGCCGGCAGTACTGGTAGAAGCCGATATTGAACAGGATGTTCTTGGTGCGGATGACCCGGTGCGCCAGATCGGGCGGCAGCAGCTCGCGAATCCGGTCGGCCACCTTGTCCCGGCCGGGGACCGCCGAGATCCAGGTGGGGCTGCGCTGCAGCATGGTCACCAGTTCGGCCTGCTCGGCCATGGCCGGGACCAGGGTGACCGCGGTCGCGCCACTGCCGATGACCACCACGCGCTTGCCCGCGTAATCCAGGTCCTCGGGCCAGAATTGGGGGTGCACGACGGTCCCGGCGAAGTCGGCGAGGCCGGGGAATTCGGGCGAGTGGCCCTGGTCGTAGTTGTAGTAGCCGGAGCAGGAGTAGAGGAACCCGCAGGTGAGCGTGCTGCGCTCGGCCCCTTCGGCGGTCTTGCGCTCCAGCGTCAGGGTCCACCGCGATTCACCGCTGTCCCATTCCGCGCCAACGACTTTGGTGCCGAAGCGAATGTGCCGGTCGATGCCGTTCTCGGCGGCCGTCTCCTCGATGTAGCGCAGGATGGACGGCCCGTCGGCAATGGATTTGGCGTCGCGCCAGGGCTTGAACGGGTAGCCGAGGGTGAACATGTCGCTGTCGGAGCGGATGCCCGGGTAGCGGAACAGGTCCCAGGTGCCGCCGAGCGCGTCGCGCGCCTCGAGGACGGCGTAGCTGCGTCCGGGTTGTTCGGTCTGCAGGCGATACGCCGCGCCGATGCCGGAGAGCCCGGCTCCGACGATGACGACGTCGAGGTGTTCGGCGGAGGGGGGTGCGGCGCTCATGACCTCCAGTCTGTTGTGCCCGCCACCCGGTTTCTTGACTCTGCGCGACAACTATTTGATTCTGGGTGACATGTCGGTGATCAGGTCCGCGGGTCTGCGGGGATTCCGCGCCACCGTGGCCGAACTCGGCGGGGACGCCGAGGAGCTGGTCGCGGCCTGCGGCCTGCCGGTCACCGCCCTCGACACCGACGATCTGCTGGTCCCCGACCAGGCCGTCGGCGCGGTGCTCGAGCTCGCCGCGCATCGACTCGACTGCCCGGATCTGGGCCTGCGCATGGCCCGGCGGCAGGACCTGGACATGCTCGGCCCGCTGGCCCTGGCCATCCGCAACGCGACCAGCCTGGCCGGAGTCCTGGAGTGCACCTCGCGCTATCTGTTCGTGCACGCCCGCTCACTCAGCCTGACCATGGAACCCGACCCGTACGGCGACCGCGGCGTGATCGCCCTGCGCTACGGCGTCACCGCGCCCGGCCTGCCGACGCCGGTCCAGGCCACCGATCTCGGACTGGCCTTCGTGCACAGGACGATTCAGCGCCTCGCCGAGGACCGCTACGGCCTGCGGTCGGTGGAACTCCCCTACCGGCCCGCCGCCCCGATCCAGGCGTACGAGGAATTCTTCGGCGCGCCAGTGCGAATCGAGCGCCCGGCCGCGCTGCTGCGGGTGCCGGCCGGCCTGGCCAACCGGCGGCTCTCGGGCGGCGACGAGAACCTGCACCGGCTGGCCATGGCCTTCCTGGCCGAGCAGTCCGGCGGCGCGGCCTCGGCCATCACCCCGCGCGTGCGGACCACCCTGCAGAAGCTGCTGGGCACCGCCGCCCCCGAAATCGACGCTGTCGCACGGCTGCTCACCATCCACCCGCGCACCCTGCAGCGCCGGCTGGCCGCCGAGGGCACCACCTTCGCCGCCATTCTCGACGAGGTGCGCCGCGGCGAGGCCCGCCGCTATCTGACCACCACGGATATGCCGATGAGCCAGGTCGCCTCGCTCCTGGGGCTTTCGGAGCAGTCGGTTTTCACTCGCTGCTGCCAACGCTGGTGGGGCGCTACGCCTACCGCCGTGCGGCGAGGCAAAGCAGGCTGAACCTGCGGCGTTTCACTGGATGGGTCACGAGATTCGGTGAGCCCATTGGCAAATCAAGCACGGCGAGTCCGACAGGACACGCAATCATTTTGCGAGCTTGCCGCGTGTCGATCATGGTCAAGTTGCACCGGTACCACCAGGATGTGCTGATGATCGCCGAATGCCCGTCCTGCGCTTGGCCCTCGCCCACGGCCGTCTCCTCGCACCGATCCGTGCAGTATCTGCGCTGTGTGTGCGGCCAGTGGCTGATCAGCGTGCACGGGAAGGTGGTCGGCGCGGCCGGGGGCACCACGTTCAGCAGCAACGACGCCGTCGCCGAGATCGTCGGTATCCGGGATTAGCTCGACTGCACGAAGATTCGCGCGGACGCGATGCGCAGCCCTTCGGCGAATTCGAGTTCGGCCAGACCGCGGCCCTGACGGGTCTCCACCGTCGCGGTCACCGTGCGCCCGGCGGCGATCGGCTTGCTCCAGCGCAGGCCCTTCACCCGGGTGGCGAAGTCCTCCAGCGACATCACCCCGTCGGTGCCCCACTCCAGGCGCGGCACCGAAACCAGCGCCGCCCGAGCATCGTCGGAGTCACCGCGCCCCAGGGCGTCCAGCAGCCGGCCCGCGGCCTGCTTACCGGGCTTGCCGACGCCGCGCAGCCCCGACATGAAACCGATTGCGCCGCCGACACCTTGATTGCCGATCAGCTGCGGACCCAGCTTCGCCCCGGCCAGCAGGCCCTGCACGCCCGAACCCATGAGCTGGCCGATCATGCCCGCCAGCTCCCAATGCGCGCGCAGGGCACGGATTTTCAGCGTGCCGTCCCGCTCGACCAGGTCGTAGCGCAGATGCATGGGCACGTGCAGGGTGACCCCGGTCGACATGGTGGTGGCGATCTCCAGGTCCCGGAACACCGTCATGCCGCACACCACGTCGTGGGCCACGTCGAAGACGATTCCATTGGGCGCGATGAAGGTCTCGTAGAACCGCTCGATGGCCGCGCGCCCGACATGCGGGCGCGACCCGACCGGATCCTCGACACTGCCGTTCTCGGCGAAAAGGCCCACCCAGGCGGCCTTGTCGTGCGCGCCGACCGCCTGCGGCGAGGCTTCGACGGTCGCCAGTAGTTCGGCGGCGGTGGGGTTCGCGGGCACGGTGTCCTCCAGGTGGTGAGCAAGCGCGCGCGATGATACCGAACTCCCGGCATTTCCGAAGGCGGTCGGCCACTTTCGCGCCCCGGCCGGGGCGGCGCTCAGAGGGCGGTCAGGCGGGGCAGCAGGCGTTCGGCGAAATCGGTGGCGTAGGCGACGGGGTCGGCGTCCGGCATGAAGTCGAGCTGCGTGATGCCGAGCGCGGACAGTTGTTCGGCGTCACGCAGGACCTGGTCCGGATCGCCCAGCGCGGGGGCGGCCACGTAGACGGCGGTCTTGCGGATGGCGTCGTAGTCGCGCCCCTCCGCCTCGCAGTGGCCGCGCAGGACCTCGAGCTTGGCCGCGACGTCCTCGACGGAGCTGGCGAACAGGTTGCAGGCGTCGGCGTAGCGGGCGACCAGCAGCAGGGTCTTCTTCTCGCCGCCGCCACCGATGCGGATCGGCGGGTGCGGGCGCGTCAAAGGCACGGGCACGCACAGGGTCTCGGCCAGCTGGTAGTACTCGCCCTTGTACGGACCGTTGTCCGGGCCCCACATCTGCCGGCAGATCTGCAGCGTCTCCTCCAGCCGCTCGAATCGCTCGCCCATCGAGACCACCGGCACGCCCAGGCCCCGCTGCTCGCGTTCGTACCAGGACGCGCCGATGCCGAGTTCGGCCCGGCCGCCGGAGAGCACGTCCAGCGTGGTGACGATCTTGGCCAGCAGCCCGGGGTACCGGTACATCACGCCGGTCACCAGCAGCCCCAGCCGCAGGCGCTCGGTCAGCGCGGCGACGTACCCGAGGGTGGTGTAACCCTCCAGCATGGGCTCGTCGTGGGTTCCGCGATGCTCCATCTGGAAGTAGTGGTCCATGACCGAGAACTGCGCGAACCCGGCCTGTTCGGCGATGCGGGCGGTGTGCGCCAGCGTGGACGCGATCCGCTCGGGTTCGGCCGGTGTCGAGTAGTTCCAGTAGTGCAGACCCAGTTCCATGCCGGACTCCTTCGTCGTTCCCCGGGTGACACACCTTGTGTGCCTGGGTGATACGCCTTGGACAGTTGCCCTACAGTCTGCCCGATCGACCTGTCACGGATACGACGATCCCGCCCGGCGCGGCAGCACGGGCGGGATCGGAGTTGTCGGCGAGTGGCGCTACTGCTTGGGCAGCCGCAGATCCACGCCGCCCGCGTCGGCGACCTTCCAGTCGTTCTTGGCGTCGACGGTGATGGTGTAGTAGATGGTGGTCAGCACGCCGTCCGGGTTCTGGACATTGGTGTTGTTGGTATTGAGGTAGACGTTCACCTTGTAGGCGCCGTTGTCGCGGCTCATCACCTGCGAGCTCAGCACGGTCGCGCTGGAATTGAGCTTCAGGATGTCCACGAACTGCTGCAGCTGCGGGGTCGCGGCATCCCACTTCTTGGCCAGTTCGGGGGTGGCGTTGGTCTTGAGCTTGGCGATCCAGGCATTGGGATCGGCGACATTGATGGTCGCCGCGCCGACGGCCCAGTCGGTGGCCACCTGCTGGGCGTGAGCGTCGTTGGCGGCCTGGGTGTTTCGATCGTTCACCTCGCCGCGCGCGGACTGCCACAGCACGGTGACGGTGATCAGCGCGCCCACCAGCACCACGGCCGCCGCCGCGATCAGCAGCGTGGACAGCTTCAGCGAGACCGTCTTGGCGGCCGCCGGAGCCTTGGACTCCACGACCGGCGTATCGGCCTCGGGGGCGTCGGTGTGCTGCGACATCGGTGTCTCCTTGCTGGTGGTGCTACTTCACGTTGACCTGCACGCGCACGGCATCGTCACCGGTGGATGCCAGTGCCTGCGTGATCAAGCTGCTGATATTGATCTGGGGACCCGCGGTACGCGCCGCGTCGACGACCGGCTGCAGCTGGGGTGTGAGGGTCTTCAGTTCGGGCCCGGCCGTTTTCAACCATTCGGTCAGCCTGGCCAGGAAGGGTGCCAGCCCGTTGCCCTCGACATAGGTCTGCGGGCCGGGGGTACCGTCGACCAGTCTACCGACCGCATTGACCAGCGCCTCGAGCGACTGCTCGAACTGCTCGAACGCCGGTGCCGCAGCCGCCGTGCCCGCGGCGATGCCATCCATGTTCGACGCCGCGACCTGGAAGCTGTTGAGTAGCTGAGCGATCTTCGGCTCGCGGCTCATGATCGCGTTGGCCAGCAGGTCCCCGGCGCGGGTGAGCGGCGGCATGGCCGCGTCGGTGCCCTGGAAGGCGGTGCCCAGCGTGCTCGCCAGCGAGGCCGCCACCTTGGGATCGAGCTGGTTCATGACCTTGTTGACCAGCCGCGACACCTCGGGGATGGACAGCGGCGTCCGCACCGAGGCGGTGTCGAGCCGCTGGCCGTTCTTCACGTAGGGCGCACCGCCGGTCTTGGGCCGGAATTCCACATAGGGCTCACCCAGCGCGGACAGCTGTTCGATGGTGATCGCGCTGTCCACCGGCAGCTTGCTGTCGGCATCGATGCGGAAGTCGACCTGGACACCGTGTGGCGTCGAATCGACCGCGGTGATCTTGCCGACCTTGATGCCGGTCAGCAGCACGGGCGAACCTACGCTCAGCCCACCCGAATTCGTCAGCACCATGGAGGCATCGGTGTATTCGGCGAACGGATCCGCGCGCACCACGCCGAAGGCGAGATAGCTCGCGCCCAGCACGGTGACGGCGGCGATGCCGCCCAGGGAGGCCACCGATCCCCACTTCATCGCACCACTCCGATCACACGCAGCGCGGACAGGATCGCGGTCACCTGGTCGTCGCGGGACACCGAATCCGCCTGCACCCCGGTGATATTCACCTTCGGCCCCTGCTGCATCCACGGAATCAGCTTGTCCCGCACCAGCCCGGTGAACAGCGCGAGATTCGAGGGCTGGGACAGATCCAGCGGGCGGCCCGAGAGCACCAGCGGCGCGAAGACCCGCGTCACCGGATCGAGCGCCTCGGTCACCGGCGCGAGCCAGGCCAGGGACTGCCCGACCTGGCCCAGCGAGGTGAAGATCTGGGCCACACCGTCGATGGACTTGGCGACGCCGTTCATGGTGTCGACCGACTGCTGATCGAGCTCGTGCGACAGCGCGTCCTGCCGATCGTGCAGCACCTGCGCGTTCATGCCGAGGCCGTCGAGCAAGCTGTCGACCTTGTCCAGGTTGGCGGCCAGGTCGACGGCATTGCCCGCCGCGTTCTGGGCGATGCGCTTGGTCTCGTTCGGGTCGGCGGGCAGCACCGCGTTGACCCGATTGATGATGTCCTGCAGCTGATTCACGGCACCGCCCTGGGTGAAGGCGGCCAGCGCGGCCATGGTGTCCTCGAGCTGTACCGGCGGTTTGGTGCGCTCCCGGCCGATGGTCCCACCGTCCTTCAGCAGGGCTCCGAATCCGTCGGTTGGAGTGGTCAGCGCCAGGTGGATGTCACCGAGCACGGTGTTCTGGCGCAGCTCGGCGACCGTGGTGGTCGGCAACTGCACCTTGTTCGAGATATCGGCGTCCACGACGACATAGCCGCCCCGACCGTTCGAATGCGCCGAATCCACCAGGCGCACACCGGAAACCGTGCCGACCTGCGCGCCATTGGCGATGACCTTCGCCTTGGCGGGCAGATTCAGCACGTTCCCGAATTCGATGTGGATCCGGTAGGTCGGCCCCGACACCGAGGTTCCGGGCACCGGCACCGACGAGGGATCGAACGCGCAGCCGCCGACGCCCACCAGCAGCCCGACCGCCAGCACGGCCGCACCAACCCTCTTCGCCCGGCGCGGTCCTCGCCCCGAGACACCCCTCGTCATTCCGGCGCGTTTTTGGCCGGAATCCACAGCGGCGGTGTGAATCCCGGCCAAAAGCATGCCGGGATGACGGGTAGGCTCACCGTGATTGCGGGGCGAGCCCGTCTCGATTCTGATGTCCCAGCGTCCGATTCTCATCGCATGCCCGCCCTTCCTGCCAGCGAGCGGACCATGCCGGAACGCACCTGCTCGAAATCCGTCGTCATCGCGCACCCGCCAAGCCGAGAACCAGCGGAACCAGCGGCACGTTGATCCGGCCGCCGCTCGCGTCGGAGCAGGCCCCCGGTGACGCGGCATTGACCGCGGCACAGACCTGTTCGGCCTGCGGGGCGGGCAGGGCCGCGCGCGGCGAGCCATAGGAGATGCCGCTGCCCATCGCGTTCTGCGCCGCCGCGGTGAGGATCGGCAGCTTCTGCACGATCTCGGAGATCGACCCGGCGTTGGCCCGCAGCAGGCGCAGCAACGGCAGGGTGTCGTCGAGGGCCCGCATGATCGGGTCGCCCGCGATGGTGACCAAATCGTTGAGCATGGGCAGGGCCTGTCCGAGGCGGTCGATCAGATCCGCACCGGGACCGATCAATTCGGTGGTGGCGATGTTCAGGGCCGGAGCCAGGCGCAACAGCATGGAACGCAGGTCGCCCCAGTGCTGTTCGACCTTCTCGCCGACAGAGGAGAAAGCGTCGAAGATGCCCACCAGGTGCCCGATGTCCGCATCCGGCTGGGACAGCGAACTGCCCAGCTTCTTGACGATCTCGTTGATCTGCTGACCGGAGTCCTTCGTCGAGGCGTCCAGCGCGGAAAGCCCGTGCGCCAACGCATCCGGAGCCTGACTCTGCTGCAGCTGCGAGGACAGGTCGGCGAGCGCGGTCAGGGTGTCGGTGATGCTCTTGGGCGTCAGCGTGTTGGTGATGCACCGGCTCGAATCCCAGTGCGCGAGGTTCTTGCCGCCATTGAGCACCGCCAGATTGCGGTCCGCCACAATGGAATCCGAGACCGTCGTGGCGGCGGCGTCGGCATACACCGGGTACTGGGCGTCGACGGAGAACTTCACCTTCACCTTGGTCCCGTCGGCGACGACGGAATCCACCGTGCCGACCGGGATGCCCCGCATGGTGACCTTGTTCCCGCTGTAGAGGCCGACGGCGTCCGGCATGATCGCGCAGTAGGCGACGGTCTTCTTCATCGGATCGAACCAGATCAGATAGCCGACCACCGCCAGCACCGCCACCAGCGCCGCGCCGGTGACCGAGATGAACGCCTGCGATCCGAGCATGCGCTTGAACATCAGCAGTCCTTCCCGGGCACCGGAATGCACACCGGCACGGTCTGCTTCGACTGGTCGATCCCGACGCCGCCGTCCGGAATCACCAGGTCCGACAGCTTCTTCTGCAGCGACTGCGCGGAGTCGATGGTCGGCTGGAACTGCTGCCCGAGCTGCTCGAGCTGCGAAATGGCCGCGTCGATGGTGGGCTTCAGCGAGGCGTCCCAGGTGGGCCGCGCACCGTCGAGGCGGCCGAGAATATCGCTGAGCAGGCGGATCGCCTCGGCCATCTCCGAATGCTTGTCCAGCAGCACGGTGACCAGCAGGTTCGCATTGTCCATCAGCCGGCCCAGGTCGGACTTCGCGCCGTTGTACATCTGCACGTACTCATCGGCCACCGCGACCGCGTTCGACACCTGCGAGCGCTGCCGGTCCAGGGCGTTCACATAGGTCTGCACGGTGTCCAGCGTGGTCCGCAGGGTGTCCGGCGCGTTGTCGAGCGACGTGCCCAGGGCCGCGAGGTTCTTGTTGAGCGTCGAGCCGTCGATCTTGGACAGCGGGGTGGCGGCGTCCTGGAAGGTCTCGACCAGGCTGTAGGGCAAACGCACCCGATCGGCCGGAATGGCCTGTGCGCCCAGCGGTTTGGCACCGGCCGGATACACCGCGACATAGTGGCCGCCGACAATGGTGAGCATACGGATGTCCAGGGAGGTCTGATCGCCCAGGAACACATCGTCTTTCACGGTGAAGCGCATGATCACCTTGTCCGGCTTCAACTCCAGCGACTTCACCTCGCCGACGGAGATGCCGGCGATGCGCACATCGTCGCCCGCCTTCACCGACTGCGCCTCGGACAGTTCCGCGGTGTAGGTGTGCTTGCCGATCGGAATCACGTACAGCGCACCGGCGATCCCCAGCCCGATCAGCAGCGCGATCGCGCCGAGGATGCCGCGCCGCAGTTCCCGCTTCTTCTTGGTGGCGTCGTCGATCACGGTGTCGTCGCGCCGCAGCAGGCGGGGCAGTGTCAGTCGTTGCATATCGTCACCCGCTGTCCCGAGATCAGCACGGCCACTCCGGCCGGGAGCTGCGCGGTTCCCTTGCTGCACACCGGCTTCCAGCCGGTCGGCCCGGTCGTGGCGGTGTCGGCGGCGGCCAGCAGCCCGGGCAGGCGGCCGAGCACGTCCAGCGCCTCCTTGGTGTCGGGGAAGATCTGGCGCAGGATGGCGTCCACATCGGTGCCGTTGTGGATGCCCAGCGTGCTCAACAGGGTGTCGATGGGCCGCAGCACCGACGGCGCGGTGAGCGCGAACTGCGTGAGGCCGCCGATATTCTGCTGCAGCGACTGGAAGATGTCGGACAGCCGCGCCAGCAGCGGCACCAGGTTGTGCACGCGCCCGCCCACGCGGTCCGACAGGTCGGACATATTGCGGATGAGCGTGCCGATCACCTGCTGCCGGTCGTTCACATACGACGCGAGCTTGCCGATGGCGTCCATGGCCGGGCCGACCCCGCTGCCGTCGCCCTCGATCAGAGCCACCATGCTGGCGCTGAACTGGTTGATGGCCTCCGGAGAGATGGTCTGCAGCACCGGCTTCAGGCCGTTGAACAGCTGGGTCACATCGAAGGACGGCACCGTGTGGTCGACGCCGATGCGCGCGCCCGCCGCGAGCCGGTTGCCCGGCTGCGGCTGCTGCTGCAGGTCAATGTACCGCTGCCCGGTGAGGTTCTGGTAGCGGATGGCCAGCTTGCTGTTGTCGTAGACGGGCGCATCGGTCTTGACCGACAGGCGAACTCGCGCCTGCGCGCCGTCGAGGTCGATGCTCTTGATCTTGCCGACCTGCACGCCGTACATGCGCACGTCATCGCCGACCTTCAAACCGTTCGCGTCGGTGAAGATGGCGTCGTGCGTCTCGGTGCTCCCCGAGACCGGCCGCTGAATGGCGGCGATCACCAGCATGAGCACGACCACGATCACGCCCGAGAACAACGCCAGCCGCCACGCCGCGGCCTTGACGTGCCCACCCGTCGCCCCACCGCCACCCCTATGGGAATCGCTGCGCGATGGCCGCCTCATTTGGCCCCTCCCAGCAGCGGCACCGCCAGCGCGGGAACGCCCCGCAGCACCACATCGACATTCAACTGCGGCCCCTGCCCGTTGTCGGGCATGGCGAAACGCAAGCGCTGCAACAGCTCCCGCAACTCGGCCGAGGACTGCTGCGGTTGCGGCACCATCTGCGCCAGCATGTTCAGGATCGGCACCAACATGCCGGTGGTACCCGACAGCTGAGTTCCGGCCTCCCCCAAGGCATTCGACAACGCGGGCAACAGCTTGCCGGTGACCGTGGCGACACCCTGGTCGTAGGCGTCGCGGTTGGACTGCAGCCGCTGGATGCTGCGCAGCAGATCCACCACCTGCACGGTCGCGCCGGCGAACTTGCCGCCGCCGTCGAAAGCCGGTCCGAGATTGCCGAACAGCTCCGAGAGCGCCATCTTCTGGTTGTCGGTGATGGTGCGCTGGGCGACGATCAGCGCCTGCACCAACGGCGTCAGCGCCTGGGTGTCGGCCGCGGCCTGCGCGATCACCGACGCCATCTGCGGTGTCAGCACCGAACCGCCCACCTGCGACGCGCTGCGCAGAATCGAACCCAGGGTGGCGTCGTAGACATCGGCCGCGCGGCCGCCGGTGAAGTCGAGCACCGTGCCCGCCCGCAGCGGGGAACCGCCCGCGCCCTTGCGCAATTCGATCTCGCTGATGCCGAAAAGGTTGGCGGGCGCGTAATCCACCTGCAGGCTGTCATCCAGCCCGAACAGCTTCGAATCGTCCAGGCGCAGCGAAATCTGCTGCGTCCCGTGCTGGTCCGGCGCGATATCGGTGACCTTGCCGACCACCACACCGTTGGCCCGCACCTCGGTGCCGACCAGCACGCCGTCACCGATCTGCTCGGTGCGCAGCGTCACCGCCAGTCCCGCCTCGGTCTGCTGCGACCGGTACAGCGCCCAGCCCGCCACCAGCGCGGCGACCAGCGCCAGCGCGACCGCGCCGACCGTCATCGCGCGCTTGCGATCGACGGCCACACCCGGCATTCCGTAATTCGGCATCCCCTACCCCGTGAACGTAATCGCCGAGTCGAAGCCCCAGAGGGACAGCGACAGCACCATGTCCATGGCGATGATCGCCACCGACGACGCGCGCACGGCCTTGCCCGAGGCGATACCCACGCCCTCGGGGCCGCCGGTCGCGAAAAAACCGTAGTAGCAGTGGATCAGGATGACGACCACCGCGAAGATGGCCACCTTCACCACGGCCGCGATCACATCGAAGCCGGACACGAACTGGAAGAAGTAATGGTCGTACACGCCGGCCGAGGCCCCGTGCACCATGGTGATCAGCCCGCGGCAGGCCGCGTAGGACAGGATCAGCGCGATCAGGAAGGTCGGCACGATGGCGACCGCGCCCGCCAGCACGCGGGTGGTCACCACGAAGGGAACCGAACGCAGACCCAAGGACTCGATCGCATCGATTTCTTCGGAGATGCGCATCGAGCCGATCTCGGCGGTCATGCGGCAGCCCGCCTGCGCGGCGAAACCGATGGCCGCCACGATCGGGGCCAGCTCACGGGTGGTCGCGTAGGCCGACACCAGGCCCGACACCGGGCCCATGCCCAGCATGTCCAGCGTGGTGAAGGACTCCACCGCCACCGACGCGCCCATCACCAGACCGAGCACGATCATCATCGGCACGGTCCCGCCGCCCACGATGACCGAGCCGCGACCCCAGGTCATGTCCGAGATGGCCCGCATGGTCTCGGCGCGATAGCGCTTCAGCGTCAACGGAATCGACGACAACACCTGCCAGACGAACGCGAGCGTGAAGCCCAGGTTCTCCACGCGACGCAGAATCAGGCCGCGGCGGCGATAGGCGCGCGCGGCCCAGCCCAGCCCCTTGGGCACGTAGGTAGCCGACATCAGGCCAGCCTCGTCGGCAGGAACAGGTCGGTGAGCTGAGTCGCGACCAGGTTCACGGTCACGATCGACACCACCGACAGCACCACCGCGGCGTTCACGGCGTCGGCGACACCCCGCGGGCCGCCCTTCGCCTCGAGCCCGCGCTGGCAGGCGATGATCACCACGAGGAAGCCGAAGATCACGGCCTTCGCCAGCGACACCCACACATCGGCGGTGGTGGTGAACGACCCGAAGGTGGTCCAGTAGGAGCCCGGCGTCACGCCCTGCCCGCCGATGGCGACGCCGTAGCCGGCGAGCACGCCCACGAAGATGATGAGCACGTTCAGCAGCGGAGCCACGAAGACCATGGCCACCAGGCGCGGGATCACCAGGCGGTGAATCGGGCTGATGCCCATGGTGTTCAGCGCGTCGATCTCCTCGCGGATGGTGCGCGCGCCCAGATCCGCGGCCAGCGCGGCGGCTCCCGCGCCGCCCAGCAGGAAGCCGGTGGCCAGGGGCGCGCCCTGCTTGATCACGCCCAGGCCGCCGGTCGCGCCCAGCAGCGAGTCCGCGCCGAGGGTGTGGATCAGGTTGCCCACCTGTACCGAGACGATGACGCCGAACGGAATCGCGATGAGCACGGCCGGAATCGCGGTGACGGTGATGAGCCGCCACGCCTGGAGAATGGCCTCTTTCCACTGGAACTGCCGGCGCGCGATATCGGTGAAGGTGCCGACCACCGCTTCCTCGGCGATGCCGACCGCGCGCCCGAAGGTGCGCAGCGACGCCACCGCGGTACCGGAGAAGTTGTCACGGACGATGCGCGCGGCGGACCGGCTCTTGACGGCCCGGGTCATCGGGGGACTTCTTCATCAGGACGCCGGAACCGGCGCGAGGCGACGAGCTTCAAATTTCTTCTCCGTGATCGGCAACACTGCCTGCCATCAAAGCTAATGGTTACGGTGAGTTACAACAAATCGGTTGCGGGTGTGATCGGAGCCTCTAAGTTACCGTCTGGTACACCCCGCGTCGTTCCCGGTCAACGAGACGAATACGCATGTGACCTGCGGTTCTAGAACCTGTTATTAGAGCGGTTCGGCTATCAATATGATCTCCAGCACCGGTCAGGCGAACCTCTTCCGAGACCATTCGAGGCGGCTCGGCCATACCAAACACGGAATCGAGTGATCTCTCAGCAACTATTCGTTCCCGCCGAACCCCGCGCGTAACCGAGACACGACGTGTTCACTGTCGCTGTGGACACTGTGCCTCCCGAAGAAATGGTGTCGGCGGTCCTGCACACGATCGAGACCGGCGACTGGGCGGAATTCGCGAAACTGGTGCACCCCTACGTGCACTGGACCGAGTCCGGCGCCACCACTCGCGGGCGGGTCCAGGTGATGGCGCTGCTATCCCGGCACGACGCGACGAAACCCGCGCACGACTACGAATTGCGCGACGGCCAGATCTACCGCTGGAATTCCTGATTCACGGGCTGACCGCATTCACGGGCTGACCGCCAGGAAAACGAAGGCCGAGAACAACACCAGGTGCACACAGCCCTGGAGCAGGGTCGCGCGGCCCGGCACCACGGTCAGCGCGCCGACCACCACCGTCAGCGCCAGCAGCACCATCTGGGTCGCGCCCAGCCCGAGCATGAGCGGGCCCTCGATCCAGATCGAGGCCAACGCGATGGCCGGAATGGTCAGGCCGATGCTGGCCATGGCCGAGCCCAGCGCCAGGTTCAGCGAGATCTGCATCCGCTCCCGGCGGGCGGCGCGCACGGCCGCGATGGTCTCGGGCAGCAGCACCAGCAGCGCGATCACCACACCGACCGCGGACTGCGGCAGCCCGGCGGCGGCGATACCGGATTCGATATTGGGCGAGACCACTTTGGCCAGACCGACGACACCGATCAAGGCAACCAGCAGCAACCCCAGGCTCAGCAGCGCCTGCTTCTTGGTGGGCGGCTCGGCGTGCTCGTCGTCCTCGGACTGGGCCGGCCCGCCTTCGACGGGCAGGAAGTCATCGGGATGCCGGACGGTCTGCACCATCACGAAGACTCCGTAGAGCACCAGCGAGGCCACCGCGGCGAAGATCAACTGCGAGCCGGAGAAGATCGGACCCGGCTCGCTCGTGGTGAAGGTCGGCAGCACCAGGGTCAGGGTCGCGAGGGTGGCGACCGTGGCCAGCGCCCCGCCGGTGCCCTCGGCATTGAAGACCGTGAACCGCCGCTTCAGCGCGCCGACCAGCAGCGACAGGCCGAAAATGCCATTGCACGTGATCATTACGGCGGCGAAGACGGTATCGCGCGCCAGCGAGGCGGCCTTCTCACCGCTGGAGATCATGAGCGTCACGATCAGTCCGACCTCGATGATGGTCACCGCCACGGCCAGGATCAGCGATCCGAACGGCTCGCCCACCCGGTGCGCCACTGTCTCCGCGTGATGCACCGCCGACAGCACCGCGCCGATCAGCCAAACCGCCACCAGCACCGCCACGAACGGGTTCAGCGACCGGCCCCAGGTGGCTGCCAGCACGACGCCTGCCACCAGCGGGAGAATGACCGACCAGTATCGACTGCAGAAACGCACCATGATCCCCATCGTTCCAGCAAACCGCTCGCTTACCCCGGAAGTGGGAGCCATGCCTCCCCCGATCGGCCTACCGCATGACCGGGCGCCGGTGAATTAGGCTGCCCACGTGGACGACACCTCCGGACCCGGCGCGACCGGCGCGCCACAGCCGCACCCGCACGAGCCCCACGACGAGAGCCTCGCGTCCAAACTCAACTGGCTGCGCGCGGGCGTGCTCGGCGCGAACGACGGCATCGTCTCGACCGCCGGCCTGGTGGTCGGTGTCGCCGCCGCCTCCACCGATACCAACGCCATCCTCACCGCCGGCATCGCGGGCCTGGCCGCCGGTGCGATCTCCATGGCCGTCGGCGAGTACGTCTCGGTCAGCACCCAGCGCGACACCGAACGCGCCCTGCTCTCCAAGGAACGGCGGGAGCTGGCCGAGGAGCCGGAATTCGAACTGGCCGAACTCACCCAGATCTACGAATCCAAGGGCCTCACACCGGCGACGGCCCGCCAGGTGGCCGAGGAACTCACCGCCCACGATGCCTTCGCCGCCCACGCCGAGGCCGAATTGGGTTTGAACCCGCACGATCTCACCAACCCCTGGCACGCGGCCATCTCGTCGGCCATCTCCTTCACCCTGGGCGCGATCCTGCCGATCCTCGCGATCCTGCTGCCGCCGACCCAGTGGCGCATCCCCGTCTGTTTCGCCGCCGTGCTGGTGGCCCTGGCCGTCACCGGTTCGGTGAGCGCGCGTCTGGGCGGGGCCAATCCGCGCCGCGCGGTGCTCCGCGTCGTCATCGGCGGCGCGCTGGCGATGGCCGTCACCTACGGAATCGGCCAGCTGGCAGGGGTCTCCGGGCTCTAGCCGGGGACCGCGGCCGAATCGTCCTGCGGCGCGGGTATATCGGGCGGCGGCGCGGGCGCATCGATCGGACCGGTGTCGCCCGGACCGATCACCACCGGGATCTCCACCGGGTGGGGCGCGGCCGGAGCGGGCGGCGGAACCTGGTTCACCACAGCGGGCGGAGCCGGATTCGGCTCGGCCGGGACCGGAACCTGCTCGGCCGGAGCGATATTGGGCGGGTGCACGAGCGGCACCGCTCGGTCGTGGCGTGGCCGGATCACATTCACGATCGAGTCGTCGGCGATGGGCCGATCACCGGAACCGGTGAGCAGCATGCCCGCGCCCACCCCCGCGGTCATCAGGACCGCAGCCAGGACCACCAAGCCCAGACGGCGAGGATCGATATCGCCGTCATCGCGCGGGATCTGGAGCATGGTTGTCCTCCTTCGGATTCCGGGCCGCGCGTCAGGGTGCGGGCGGCGGGGGCGGGGGCGGCGGCAGCAGGAACGGGAGGATCGGGGCCAGGATGTCGGGCAGCGACGGCGGGGCGGGCGCGGGCGGCGGGGGCGGCGGGGCCGCGGCCGTTTCGGGAGCCACCTCGACCGGGGCGGCGGGTGCGACGTACTGCTGGGTCTGCGGTGCGGGCGCGGGCATCTGCACCGGCGCGGCGGGCGCGGGAGCCGGGGCGGGCGCCGGGGGCGGCGGAGCCTTGACGGGCTGGGTGGTGCTCGCGGACGGGGTGCCGGTCTCCTCGACCGCGACGGGATTGTTCAGCCCCTCGCGCAGCGCGCCGCCGATCAGGGCGACGACCACACCCATCGAGACGATGACCAGTCCGGCGAGCACCTTGGGCGACATCTCCCCCGGGGCGGCCAGGCCCGGGGTGCCCTCGGGCGGCGAGGTGACGGCCTCCCGCGCCGCGTCGGGCTTCTCACGAACCGCACCCACCGTCACCCGGGAACTCCTTCGAGTCGAAGTACACGCCCGCCGATCCGAAAAGCTTCTCCTTCAGGCACGCTACACAGGTTTGCCAGTGCGCTGAATGGGCTACACGGTAAGGAAATAGTTCCAGGTGGATATCTATTCGAACCGATTGCCAATAGCTTGCTGTTATTCGATGGTGATCACGACCTTGCCGAACGGGTCGCCGTCCTCGAAGTAGCGGTACGCCTCGACCGCCCGCTCGAACGGATACACCCGGTCGATCACCGGCCGCATGCCGTGCTCGGCGATGGTGCGGTTCATGAACTCCAGGTCCGCGCGGCTGCCCGCGGCGATGCGGCGCAGGCTGACGTACCTGCCGCCCAGCGGGTCGGCGAGCGGCTGCCCTTCCGGGGCCGGGAACGCGCCGATCAGGATCACCTCGCCGTTGTAGGCCGTCGCCGCAAGGGATTTCGGCAGGGTCGGCATGCCGACCGCGTCGACCACGCGCTGCACGCCCACCCCGTCGGTGCGGTCCAGCACGGCGTTCTCCCAGTCCGGAGTCTCCGCGCGGTCCACCACGTCGTCCGCGCCGAGCTTGCGCAACCGTTCGGCCTTCGCCTGCGAGGAGGTGATCGAGAGGACCCGGGCGCCGAGCATCTTCGCGTACTGCACCGCGAACAACCCGACCGACCCGGTGCCGACGGTCAAGACGGTGTCCCCCTGGCCGACCGGCACCGGCTTGGTCAGCGCCGCCCAGGCCGTCACTCCCGCACAGAGCAGGGAGGCGGCCTCGGCGTCGGTCAGGTGCGCGGGCACCTGCACCACCGAGTCTTCCTCCAGAACAACGTAATCGGCGAGCCAGCCGTCGTGATCGGCGCCGTACTGCTGACGCGACAGCTCCCGGGTCTGCTGCCCGTCGATCCAGTGCACGGAGTAGGTGCCCATGACCCGATCACCGACGCGGGCCCGGGTCACGCCCGCCCCCACCGCGATGACCTCGCCCACCCCGTCCGACAGCGGCACCACCCCGGACCGGGCCGTTATCGGGTATGTGCCGTCCATCAGCATGATGTCCCGTCGATTCAGCGAGGCCGCCCGCGCCCGCACCACCACCTGGTGCGGCCCGGCCTGCGGCCGCTCCTGCACCCGGGTGCTCAACCCGTCGAAACCGTGCAGCGGGTCCAGTTGGTAGGCAACACCATTCACATTCGAGCCCTGTTCATCAGTCATGGAAACGAGTCTGCGCAGCGCGGGCGCTCACAGCGATTCCCTGCGAGGAATGATCGGGACGCCACCCGCGTCATTCCCTCCAGGGAATCGCGGAGCGGCAGTCACGCCCGCAGAGTGGAGAAATGACGACCATGGCCGTAGCGACGACACCCACCCCGTTCGCACAGCAACTGCGCGACTGGCGGACGCGGCGGCGCATCAGCCAGCTCGATCTGGCGATTGCCGCCGAAACCAGCCAGCGCTACCTGAGCTTCCTGGAGCAGGGACGCTCGCACCCCGGCCGCACGATGGTGGTCCGGCTCGCCGAGGTGCTCGGATTGTCGCTGCGGGAGCGCAATGCCCTGTTGCTGGCCGCGGGTTACGCGCCGATCTTTCCCGAATCCTCGCTGGACGCACCGGAACTCGAGGCGGTGCGGTACGCGCTCGACACCATCCTGCAGGGTCATCTGCCCTATCCGGCGGTGGTGACCCGGCCCTTCGGCGTGCTGGTGGCCGCCAACCCCGGATTCGCGCTGCTGACCGAGGGGTGCGCGCCGGAACTGCTGGAGCCGCCGATCAATGTGCTGCGCCTGGCGCTGCATCCGGACGGGCTGGGGCGGCGCGTGCTGAACATGCCGGAATGGGGACGCCACGTCACCGACAGCCTGCGCAATCGGGCGGGCCGCAGCCCGGATCCGGAGCTGGACGCGCTCATCGCCGAGCTGGAAGGCTATCTGCCGCCGGTGGATCCGGGCCCCGGCCATCTCGGCTTCGCGGTGCCGCTGCGCTTGCGATCCGAGGTGGGCGAGCTGCGGCTGATCACCACCGTCACCTCCTTCGCGACGGCCACCGACATCACCTTGTCGGAGCTGCACCTGGAGGCATTCCTGCCCGCCGATGGGGCGACCTCCGACTATCTGCGCGAAAGGTTCTCACCCGCTTAGAGATTCACCGGGCCGTCGGGCAGCTCCGGCCAGCGCGCCCCGATATGGCCGTCGGGCCGGACGAGCACCGCGCCGCCGCGGCCGATGCCGAAGACGTCGGTGGATTCGTCGGGCAATTGTTCGATGTGCAGCGGAACCTTTGCGGTGACGGCTTTTTCCCAGCCCGACGGGTCCGGGGTGAGCACGGTGAACCACTCTCCGAGGGCATCGAGACTCGAGCGGCCGGATTCGAGCCGGACATGCGGCATGCGAACTCCGGGACGCCCGCTGGGGATATAGACGGCGTCGCCGTCGGGCGGCGTACTGCCGTCGGACCGGACGGCATCCGAGTCGTAGCCGACGCCCAGTATCAATCCGATCTGATCGAAATACCGCTCCGACCAAGGTAACTCGACCACATCACCGGTATCCGCGGAATCGCGCCGCGCCCGGCGCGCGGCCTGCGCGGCACGTACCCGTTCGGCATTGGTCACCGCCTGCCGCAAGGTGCGATGAGCGACCGGGACACGTTCCACCAGCACCGGCGTGTCCGTCGCGCCGAGCAGAGTCGGCTCCAGCCGGTCCTGCGAGGTGACCACGCCGATCTCGGGGCTCTCCGGTATCGGTGCGCGGACTCCGACCATCGCCTCGGTGCCGAAGTCGCGCGCGCCCAGGGTCTCCCGGAATCGCACCCGGCCGAATTCGGGCCCGAAGGCCCGCTCCCGGATCGTCTCCGCCAGGCCCAGCTGCCGGAAGATCTCCATCGATCGCACATTGACCAGCCGGGATCTGGGGAACGGCGACAGCTCGGGGTGCCTTTCCACCAGCAGCGTCCGCACACCCCAGCGGTCCAGCAGCGCGCGGGCGGTGAGTCCGACCGGACCGCCCCCGACGATCAGCACCTCCACCTCGGCATCGGCCACCACCCGAGTGTGCCGTCGCGGGCCGAAAAGCGTCAACGACGGTGGGTTATATCGATCCGGTTCGAGTACTTGTGGACGAATACTCGTCGACGTATATTCGTAGACGAGTAGGGAGGTGCCGGATGGCCCGCAAGCGCAAGGTCGCCAATCTCATGGGATTGGCGGTGCTCTCCGCGGTGATGGCGCACCCCATGCACCGCTACGAGATCGCTGCCCGGTTGCGGACGTGGGGCAAGGACAACGACATGAGCATCAAATGGGGATCGCTCTACACCGTCGTCGACAACCTCACCAAGCACGGCTTCCTGGAGATCAGCGGCAGCGAACGCGACGGGGCGCGACCGGAGCGGACCATCTACCGGATCACCGACGCGGGGCGCGCCGAACTCACCGACTGGACAAGGGAACTCATCTCCGAGCCGGAGCCCGAGAAGGGCCGGTTCCTGGCGGGCCTGTCCGTGGTGTCGGTGCTGCCGCCAGACGACGTCATCGACCTGCTCACCCAGCGAATCACCAAGCTGGACAAGACCATTGCCGATACCCGCGCCCAATTGGCCGCTCTGGAAGGCACAGTGCCGCGCCTTTTCCTGGTCGAAGACGACTACGAGCTGGCCATGCTGAGCGCGGAATCGAATTGGGCTCGCGCCCTGCGCGATTCACTGTCCGACGGCAGCTTCCCCGATGTGGAGGGCTGGCGGGCCTGGCACCGCGACGGTGTCATGCCACCGGAGCTCATCGAGTTGGCGGAAGGGGGAGCACCCGCACCGGATGCCGAGCGGGACTGACCGCTCGCTCACATCACCGATCCCTACGAGACCGGGCCCCGACGGGGTGCTGCAACACCACCGCCGAAGCCCGGGAACACACCGTCTCGAACCGCGTCCGTGCAGGCGAACCCGGCACCGAGTTTGGCAACTACAGGATAACTGGGTTCTCCATACACGGGTCGGTTCGGGGTTTTTCGTAAGCCTTCGAACATTTCTCGGGAGAGAACCATGTCCACCAACACCGCAATCGTCATCGGCGGCGGGATCTCCGGTCCCGTCACCGCCACCGCCCTGCACCGGGCCGGGATCGACGTCACCGTCTGCGAGGCCTACCCCGGCCCCGCCTACGGCATCGGCTCCAATCTGGCGCTCGCGCCCAACGGCGTGGCCGCGCTCGACATCATCGGCGCCGGTGATCCGGTCCGCGCCCTCGCCACACCCATCAGCGCCTCGTCGATGTCGGTGAACGGCAAGCGTTTCAACCTGCCGGGAATGACCGATATCGAGCCGCTGCGGGTGATCGACCGCGCCGACCTGCACCGGATCCTGCACGATGCCGCCGTCGCGGAAGGCGTCCGCTTCGAGTACAACCGACGACTGGTCGAGGTCGAGGAGCACGCGGGCGGGGTGACCGCCATCTTCTCCGACGGCAGCAGCGCCACCGCGGACGTCCTGATCGGCGCGGACGGTATTCGCTCCACGGTGCGCACCCTCGTCGATCCGAAGGCCCCCGGTCCGACGTATCTGCGGATGCTCAGCTTCGGCGCGTACACCGACTGCGACCTCGACCTGGAGCCCGAGCGGATGACCTTCGCCTTCGGCAAGCGGGCCTACTACCTGTACTGGCGGATGGCCGACGGCCGGATCTCGTGGGGCGCGAATCTGCCCAGCGAGCAGTACTACTCGCTGACCGAGGCCCGCTCGGTTCCGACCGAGCAGTGGCTGGCCCGCCTGCGCGAGATCTACGCCGGCGAGCAGCCGGGTGAGCTGCTGGCGCGCAGCACCACCGCGGAGCAACTGACCGTGATCGGCGCGCTGCACATCATGCCGCCGGTTCCGCACTGGCACCGCGGCCGGCTGGTGCTCACCGGCGATGCCATCCACGCGCCCAGCAACACCTCCGGTCAGGGCGCGTCGATGGCCATCGAGAGCGCCATCGAGTTGGCTCGCTGTCTGCGCGATATCGATGATCCGACACGGGCTTTCGCCACCTACGAGGCGCTGCGCCGCCCCCGGGTGGAGGCGGTCGCGGCCCGCGTCGCCCGGATGAACCAGACCAAGGCGGCCGGGCCGGTCACCCGCAAGGCCATGCAGCTCATGATGCCGTTCATGTTCAAGCGTATGGATCCGGAGAAGACGCTGGGCCACGAACAGCGCTTCCGCATCGATTGGGACGCGACGGTGCGACCGGCCACCGTTCCCGCCTGATCACGAAACCCTGTGCGGAACAATGCCCGTCGCGAGTCGCTCGCGGCGGGCGTTGTTCCTCGCTCAGCGGCCGACCGGCAGCGCGTCGGGTCGATCGGCCTCGTCGAGGAGCTTGGCGGCGATATTGTCCATGGCCTGGTCCAGCAGCGCGCGATCGGCCGGATCGGTGGAATCCCAGTCGGTGAGCTGGGATTCGAGCCACCGCTTCCACGCGCCGCGCACCCGGTCGACCTCGGCGACGCCCTTGTCGGTGAGGGCGAGCTCGTCACCGTCGCGGCGCAGCAGCCCGTCGCGTTCGGCCTTGTCGTAGACCGGTCCGATCAGTTCGGCGGGGATCCAATGGGTTCGGGCGATGTCGTCGAGGGTGGCGGTGCCGCGCAGGCGGTTGTACATGCGCACCTGACCCAGCGCCCACGCCTCGTCCCGGCCGAGCGAACTGCCCGCCGCGGCAAGGATTCCCGGATCCGGGACGGCATTGTCGCGCAGCTTGCGCAGCACGCGGGCGATGGACCGCTCCAACTGCACCAGCCGGTCGGCGGAGTCGGGCATCGAGAACTGCTCCCCCACATCGGTGGCCTCGGCCCGGGCGCTGTCGCGCAGCTTGACCTGTTTCAGGAAGAACGCCACCACGAAGCCGAGCAGCGCCACCGGCACCACCCAGCGGAACACGAAATCGATGGAGTCCGCGTACGCCTGCACGATCGGCGCGGCCTGCGCCTTCGGCAGATCCCGCAGCATCGACGGATTCTGCGCCACCTCCGGCGGCACGCGTGATTCGATCAGTGCCGCTTGCAGATTCGGGCGGAGCTGGTTCGAGTAGAGGGTGCCGAACACCGTGGTGCCGAAGGCGCTGCCGATGGTCCGGAAGAAGGTCACCCCGGAGGTGGCGGTGCCCAGATCGACGTAGGGGACGCTGTTCTGCACCGCGATGGTCAGCACCTGCATCGCCAGACCGATGCCCAGGCCCAGGATCAGCATGTACAGCGACATGACCCAGAAACTGGTGTGCGCCCCCATGGTCGACATGAGGTACAGGCCCACCGCCATGACCGCGCAGCCCAGGATCGGAAAGATCTTGTACTGCCCCGTCTTCCCGACGATATTGCCGGACAGGATGGAGGTGAAGAACAGCCCGACCACCAGCGGCAGCGTGCGCACCCCCGACGCGGTCGCCGAAACACCCTCCACGTATTGCAGATACGCGGGCAGATAGGTCATCGCGCCCAGCATGGCGAAGCCGACGATGAAGCTCAGGATCGAGCACACGGTGAAGACATTGCTGCGGAACAGGTGCATGGGCAGCATCGGTTCCCGGGCGCGGAACTCCGCGAACACGAAGGTCGTCATGAGCACGGCCGCGGCCACGAACAATCCGATGATCGTCGACGAGCCCCAGGCGTATTCCTGTCCGCCCCACTCCAATCCGAGGATCAGGCAGGTGACGCCGACCGCGATCAGCGCGATGCCCAGATAGTCGACGATCGGCTTGACGATCGACTTCGTCATCGGAATCGTCCGGGCCGCCAGCGCGATCATGACGATGGCGAGGGGGACGTTGACGTAGAAGCACCAGCGCCAGCTCAGGTGGTCGGTGAACAGTCCGCCCAGCGTCGGGCCGATGACCGTGGTGATGCCGAAGACCGCGCCCAGTGCGCCCTGGTACTTGCCGCGCTCGCGCAGCGGGATGACGTCGGCGATCAGGGCCATCGAGGTGACCATGAGCCCACCCGCGCCCAGGCCCTGGATGGCGCGGGCGAAGATGAGCAGCGTCATGCCGTGCGCGAGCCCGGCGATCATCGAGCCGATGATGAAGATCGCACCACTGATCTGGAACACCAGCTTGCGGCCGAACAGGTCACCGAATTTTCCGGCCAGCGCGGTGGCGATGGCCTCGGCCACCAGGTACGAGGTGACCACCCAGGCCATGTGCCCGGCTCCGCCCAGGTCCGCCACGATGGTCGGCAGGGCGGTGGAGACGATGGTGGAATCGAGCGCGGCCATGAGCATGCCCAGGGCGACGGTTCCGAAGATGACGTTTCTGCGCGCCTTGCTCAAGGGTTGTGGCGCGGCGGGCTTCTCGGCGGTGGCGCTGGCACCGGTCATCGGCCCAGTATGTTGCGCTCACCAGCGAAGATCTGGCAACGACACGGCAAACCGGGCAATCAGGCGGAGCGACCGATCAGTTCGTCCGCACCGCGTAGCCGCCCAGCGCCGGTTCCAGGGTGTCGAAGGCGGCCGTCACGCGCTGCGCCAGCACGGCCGCGATGGCCTCGTTCGACTCCCCGGCGACCGTGCGGACCAGCACCTCGTCGAACAGGGTCCGATGCACGCCACCCAACAGCGCGGCCGCCACCCGGGCGGTGAAATCATCTGCCGGAGAACCGGTTTCCTCGGCGAGCACGGCGGCCAGCAGGCGCTCGCGATCCTCGTGGAACTCCCGCAGGCGCGCGACCAGCGCGGGGCTGCCGGTGATCAGGGCCGCGAAATCGGGCCCCGAGAAACCCGCCAGCACGGCATCCTTCGACGCGGCCGCGGCCAGGTAGGCGCGACGCAGCGCGGCCAGCGCCGACTCCCCCGGCCGCCGCTGCCGCACGGTGTCCGCCGGGCCCGCGACGAAGACGTCGTGAATATCCAGCACCAGGTCTTCCTTGCGCGGGAAGTAGTTCGTGACCGTCATCTTGGCGACCTCGGCCGCCTCCGCGATCTCGGCGATGGTGACATTGTCGTAGCCGCGGTCCATGAACAGCCGGGTCGCGGTGTTCGAGATGTTCTGCCTGGTCTGCAGCTTCTTGCGCTCGCGCAGGCCCAGTGGCACGCCGGTCGGCGAGGATGTCATAAACTCATTATCAACATCTTTTTATGACTGTCACAAGTTTCCCGTCTGGGACTCCGGGGTATCGCCGGAACTTACTCTGAAGTAAGGTCGAACAAACGACTCGAATTGTGAGGTCAACAGCCATGGCATGGAAGCCCAGCGAAATCACGGACCAGTCCGGGCGCACCTTCGTGATCACCGGCGCGAACGGCGGACTCGGCGAGCAGACCACCAAGGTGCTCGCGAGCAAGGGCGCCACCGTGATCATGGCCTGCCGCAATGCCGCCAAGGCGCAGGAGGTGGCCGACCGCATCGACGGTGACGTGCGGGTCGCGGCGCTGGACCTGGCCGATCTCGCCTCGGTGCGGAAGTTCGCCGACAGCCAGGGCGAATTCGACGTGCTCATCAATAACGCGGGCCTGATGAACATTCCGTTCTCGCGGACCGAGGACGGGTTCGAAACCCAGTGGGGCGTCAACCATCTCGGACACTTCGCGCTGACCGGCCTGCTGCTGGACAAGATCCGCGACCGGGTGGTGTCGCTGGCCTCGATCGCCCACAAGCAGACCCCCAAGCTGTGGATCGACGACCTCAACTACGAGAACCGCCGCTACCAGCGCAATCTCGCCTACGCCCAGTCGAAGCTGTCGAACCTCATGTTCGCCCGCGAGCTGCAGCACCGGCTCGAGGCCGCGGGTTCGCCCAAGCGCTCCTACGCCGTGCACCCGGGCGTCTCGGCGACCGACCTGTTCGCGCGCACCGAAACCCCCCTCGACAAGATCTCCAAGCCGTTCATCAAGATCGTCGGCCAGTCCCCGTACCACGCGGCCTACTCCTCGCTGTTCGCGGCGACCGAGACCGACGCCGACCCGAACATCTACTGGGGCCCGACCCGCTGGTTCGGCAGCCAGGGCCCGGTCGAGCCGTCGCCGTCGAGCAAGATCTCCCAGGATCGGGAACTGCAGCGCCGGCTGTGGGAAGAGTCCGAGCGTTTGACCGGCGTCACATACAAGTTCTGACCGCTCATTCCCCGCTCGTCAGGAAGGCCCGCCGCACCTTTTGGTGCGGCGGGCCTTCTATTACCCACCTACTACGCAGTGCGTAGTCCCCAGGTACCGTGGAGGTCGTGTCCGCTCCCCGTCGCCGTCCGGCCCTGATTATCTTCGTGATCGTGGCCTTCCTGGCGTGCCTGGGACTGGGCTACTGGCAGTGGACCCGGTTCGAAGCGGGCAGCGGCACGTATCAGAATCTCGGATACGCGCTGCAATGGCCGCTCTTCGCCGGATTCGTGGTGTGGGCTTACGTCCGCTTCATGCGTCTGGAGAAGGAAGCCGGGGAGCACCCGGTCTCCGAAGAGGTCGAGGCCACGCCGAGCGCACCCACCGCCCGGCCGCGTCGGCCGAAAGCGGCGGCGCCGCGCGAGATTCCGGCGGGCATCCTGCCGGAACGCCCCAAGGCCGCGAAGGACGATGATCCCGAGCTCGCCGAATACAACAGGTACCTGGCCGAACTGCATGCCCAGGACATGGACGAGAAGGTCCGTGACGCCGGGCTGCACCACATCGAGAGGAGCGCCGGTTGAGCACCCGCGACAACTCCGCACCGTCCCCCGTCGCCGGTGAGACCACACTGGCTCCCCGCCCGCTCGGTGCCGCCGCGCCCGAGAAGATCCGCGGCGCCCTCACCCGCTACCGCGCGCTGGCCTACATCACCGGTGTCTGGCTGCTGGTCCTCTGCGGCGAGATGGTCTACAAGTACCTGCTCCTCGACGACAGCCACTCCGCCCCGCACTGGCTGTTCTACATCGGCCAGGTGCACGGCATCTTCTACATGATCTACCTGGTCTTCACCATCGACCTCGGCATCAAGGCCCGCTGGAAGCCGTCGACCACGGCCTTCACCTGCCTGGCCGGCACGATCCCGTTCGCCTCGTTCTTCTTCGAGCACTACCGCACCCGCGACGTGAAGGCCACCTTCGGCCTCTGACGCACAAGCGAAAACCGCGCCCCGCCGAGGAATCGGCGGGGCGCGGTCGTTTCGCGGGCGTGAGTCGCGACGGCGGGTCATCGGTTTCACCCGCCATCCCGCCACCCTCGTCATCCGAGCGACCGAGCTGCCACATGCCGACCGGATCGAGGGCCGGGACATCGGTCCCAACCCTGAATTCTTGCGCTGCGCGGGCGAACTCAGCCCTCGGCGAGTGCCGCCAGGGCGGGGAGGAGCTGGCGCAGGGCGCGGCCGCGGTGGGAGGCGGCGTCCTTTTCGGCCGGGGTGAGCTGGGCGGAGGACACGTCGCCGCCATCGGGGAAGAAGAGCGGGTCGTAGCCGAAACCGCCGTCGCCCACCGGCTTTCGGCCGATGACGCCGGGCCACTCGCCGCGGACGACCGCTTCCACGCCGTCGCCGACCAGGGCGCAGGCGGAGACGAAGCGGGCGCCCCGGCGATCGTCGGGGACGTCGCCGAGCTGGGCCAGCAGCAGGGCGTTGTTGGCGGCGTCATTGCCGTGGGTGCCCGACCAGCGGGCCGACAACACGCCGGGCATGCCGTTGAGAGCGTCCACCTCGAGGCCGGAATCGTCTGCGACGCAGGGCAATCCGGTGGCCGCGAACCCGTCGCGGGCCTTGGCGAGCGCATTGCCCTCGAAGGTCGGCGCGGTTTCGGGAGCCTCGTCGTAGGGCTCGACGTCGTTCAGCCCGACGATCTCGATGCCCGCGACACCGGCCTCATCCAGGATGCGGCGCAGTTCGTTCAGCTTCTTGGCATTGCGGCTGGCGACCAGGACACGGCGGGTCATCGCTTCCGGGACTCCTCCGGCTCGGGCAGCACGCCCGGGTACGGCAGCGCGAGGGCTTCCTTCTGCACCACGAACAGCTGCTCGCAGCCCGCCAGCGCGGAGTCGAGCAGCTTGTCCAGGGTGGAGCGCGGGAAGGTGGCGCCCTCGCCGGTGCCCTGGATCTCGACCAGGGTGCCGGTGTCGGTGGCGACCACGTTCATGTCGACCTCGGCGCGCGAATCCTCCTCGTAGGGCAGGTCCAGGCGCACCCGGCCGTCGACCACGCCGACGCTGACCGCGGCGATGGCGCAGGAGATGGGTTGCGGGTCGGCCAGTTTCCCGGCCGCGGCCAGGTAGGTGATGGCATCCGAGAGCGCCACGTACGCGCCGGTGATGGCGGCGGTGCGGGTGCCGCCGTCGGCCTGCAGCACGTCGCAGTCCAGGGCGATGGTGTTCTCGCCGAGGGCGGCCAGGTCGATGCAGGCGCGCAGCGAGCGGCCGATCAGCCGGGAGATCTCCTGGGTGCGGCCACCGACCTTGCCCTTCACCGACTCTCGCCCCGAGCGGGTGTGGGTGGCGGCGGGCAGCATGGCGTATTCGGCCGTCAGCCAGCCCAATCCGGAATCCCGGCGCCACGGCGGCACACCCTCGGTAACGCTCGCGGTGCACATCACCCGCGTCTGACCGAACTCCACCAGCACCGAACCCGCGGGGTGACTGGTGAATCCCCGGGTGATCTTCACGTCGCGGAGTTCGTCATCCGCCCTGCCATCGGCTCGTTTCGACACGCGCACAGCGTAACGGGCCGTGACCCACCGGTAACCGCGACTCCCCCGCCTCGGCTAGATGTCGAAGACCTCACCCGGCGACACCGCGTGCACCGGGCCGGAGAACACGGCCTTGGCTTCGGCGATCACGTCCTCGCGGGAGGTCCACGGCGGAATGTGGGTGAGCAGCAGTTCGCCGACTCCGGCCTGGGCGGCGATCAGGCCCGCCTCGTGGCCGGAGAGGTGGATGCCCGGCGGACGGTTGGCCGGATCGTGGGTCCAGGACGCCTCGGAGAGCAGAACGTCTGCGCCGCTGGCCAACTCGAAGACCTCGTCGCACAGCGCGGTGTCACCGGTGTAGACCAGAGTGCGGCCGGCGGCGGTGGTGATGCGCAGGCCGTAGGACTCCGGCGGGTGGAACATGCGCCGCGCCTCGACGGTGTGGCCGGGGCCGAAGGCGGTCGGGGTGCCCGCCTTCCAGACCCGCATGTCGATCACGTCGGACCAGTCGTCGGTCTCGCCGCCGATCTCCGCCGACGCGTTGCCGATTCGCAGCGAGGTGTCGGTGGGGCCGTAGACGACGGCCTGACCCGAGGGCGGATTCGGGTGGTAGCGCCGCCACACCAGCAGGCCCGGCAAATCCAGGCAGTGGTCGGCGTGCAGGTGGGTGAGGAAGATGTCGACCTCACCGGGATCCAGGTGCCGCTGCAGCGCGCCCAGCACGCCGGGACCGAAATCGATGACTGTCGGTGTCATATCCGGGCCGGTCAGCAAGTAACCCGACGCCGGGGAATCCGGGCCGGACACGCTGCCCGAGCACCCGAGGACGGTGAGGCGCATTCCCCCATGCTGCCACGCTGCATTCTCACTCAAAGGAGGGATCCCCCAAATCGCCGACCGCGTCCAGCGTCACCCCTACGACGCGAGACGGCCGGCGTCAGCCCCACGACGATGACGACGTTCATTCCCAGAGAGTACCCACCCCGCAAACACTCCACCTATCGCCCCGAAAAGATGTCCTTGCCAAGAGATTTCCGGGTTGCCGGGCAGGACGCCCAGCAAGATCGATCCATACAGGACCAGCACGATCAGCCCGACCGCGATCTGCAACACATTCCGGGAGAACCAGCCCCAGCAGATCAGATATGTGAGCCAGCCGAACACGAGCACCGAAGCGCCCAGCGAGATACTGTGCGGCGGCGCGGTGAGCCACTGCCCGAAGCCCGCGATCACCCAGATGATGGCCGTCGCGGTGAGCCCGCGCCCGATCCCGGTCAGCAGCGTGAGCAGCCCGAGCACGATCACCGGCAGCGTGTTCCCGAACAGGTGCCCCCAATTGGCGTGCAGCACAGGCGCGAACAGGATGCCGACCAGCCCATCCTCGCTGCGCGGCCGCACCCCGCCGTTGGTGTCGAGCGCGTTGTCGGTAAGGACATTGACGCCCTCCACGCCGTACAGCAACGCCGTGAATCCCAATGTCAACGCAATGGCCCGCTGCCACAGCAACTTCAGAGCAGCCGTACCTGCCGAACCCCCGCCCGGCTTCGCCAACTGCCCCTGCAACCGCGCGATCCGATCCGGATCGAACGACCCCATCCCGCTGCCACCGCTCATAGCAAGACCTCCTAGCCGCCCTTCCCCGAGCCTACCGCCGCCATCTGTCCACCCGCCTCGGGAAATACCCTGAGCCCGGCCGCCTCACCGCCCCTCGAGACCCATCCTGCTGAAGCCGACACAGCGCACGACGCCGCCACGACCCCGTGGCTGGTCCCTTGTCGTCGTACGCCAAGCGGTGGGCACGACATGGCTGGGCATTCACGTCACGTCGCAGATTCCGCAGCAGCGGGAATCGAGCCCGAGGTGGACCACCTCGGCATTGCCCCGGCATCGCCCGAGTGTGTGCGACCATCGACAATCCGGTGATCGGTCGAATCCGGCCGCGCCACCGGGCCCGGCCTTGTGGGCGTGCCGCAGTGGGCGGCTCGCAAGCCGTGAACCGGCCCATGACGCTGCCCGATGCGCCCGCGCCGAGGCTGCACCGCAGCGGCGCGGATGGCGGCGGCCGGGGCATCCTTCACCGAGTCGACGCGCAAATGCCGCGCGCCCGCTGCGTTTTCGCAGCGGGCGCGGGAGTCGGGCATGGCCGGGCTAGGCCCAGAGTTGGCCGTCGAGTTTCTCCTCGGCCTCTTCGAGGGTGCCGTCGTAGGCGCCGGTGGAGAGGTACTTCCAGCCGCCGTCTGCGACGACGAAGGCGATGTCGGCGCGTTGTCCGGCCTTCTGTGCCTTCTTCGCGACGCCGAGGGCGGCGTGCAGGATCGCGCCGGTGGAGATGCCGGCGAAGATGCCCTCTTCCAGGACCAATTCGCGGGTGCGCTTCACCGCGTCGTAGGGGCCGACGGAGAAGCGGGAGGTCAGCACCGACTCGTCGTAGAGCTCGGGGACGAAACCCTCGTCGAGGTTGCGCAGGCCGTAGACCAGTTCGCCGTAGCGGGGTTCGGCGGCGACGATGTCGATGCCGGGGACCTTCTCGCGCAGGAAGCGGCCGGTGCCCATGAGCGTGCCGGTGGTGCCCAGGCCCGCGACGAAATGGGTGATCTCGGGCAGGTCGGCCAGGATCTCCGGGCCGGTGCCCTCATAGTGGGCGAGCGCGTTGGCCGGATTGCCGTACTGGTAGAGCATCACCCAGTCTGGGTGCTCGGCGGCGATCTGCTTGGCCAGCGCCACAGCCTGATTCGAGCCGCCCGCGGCCGGGGAGTCGATGATCTCCGCACCGAACATGGTCAGCAGCTGACGGCGCTCCACCGAGGTGTTCTCGGGCATGACGCAGATCAGCTTGTAGCCCTTGAGCTTGGCGGCCATGGCCAGCGAGATACCGGTGTTGCCGCTGGTCGGCTCGATGATGGTGTCACCGGGGGTGATCCGGCCCTCGGCCTCGGCCTGCTCGATCATGTGCAGCGCCGGACGGTCCTTGATGGAGCCGGTCGGATTGCGGTCCTCGAGCTTGGCCCACAGGCGCACGTGATTCTCGCCGTCCCACTGCGGGGACAGATTCTTCAGCCCGACCAGCGGGGTGTTGCCCAGCGTCGCGATCAGCGACTCGTAGCGCGCCACGGTCAGCGCGACCCGCCGGCGACCGCCGGGAGGATGGTGACGGTGCCGCCGTCGGTCACCTCGGCCTCGAGCCCGCCGGTGAAGCGCACGTCCTCGTCATCGATGTAGATGTTGACGTAGCGGTTGAGCTTGCCGTCCTTGAGCAGCTTCGCCTCCAGGCCCGGGTAGTTGGCCTCGAGGTCGGCGATGACCGCGGCCAGGGTCGCGCCCTGCGCCTGAACTCGCTTCTGGTCCTTGGTGATCGGGCGCATGATGGTCGGGATGGACACGGTGACCGACATGAGTGGGGACTCCTTGTGTGTTTCGTTGCGGCTCAGGCGGATTGGCTGTAGGCGGGGACGATCTCGACCGGCTCCTCGGTGACCACGCCCTCGAGGATCCGGTAGCTGCGCAGGTCGTGGGTCTCCGGGTCGCGGGTGGAGATCAGCACGTAGTGAGCGTTGGGCTCGGAGGCGAAGGAGATGTCGGTGCGGCTCGGGTACGCCTCGGTCGCGGTGTGCGAGTGGTAGATGACCACCGGCTCCTCGTCGGCGGCGTCCATCTCGCGCCACAACCGCAGCTGCTCACCCGAGTCGAACTCGTAGAAGGTGGGCGAGCGCGCGGCATTGATCATGGGAATGAAGCGCTCGGGGCGGTCGGAGCCCTCGGGACCGGCGATGACGCCGCATGCCTCGTCGGGGTGGTCCTCGCGCGCATGCGCGACCATCGCCTCCACGAGGTCTGCCCGGATCACCAGCACAGTCGCATCCTTCCGTTCACCACGACCCGGCCGAACGGCCGAAACGCTGTCGTCAACAGGTGAGAATATGCGGCTATTCCCGGTGGAACCGGTCACACCCCGGACGCACCGCCGAACAGGTCCCGGTAGGACGGGATGCCCGCCACAGCGGTCGCCGACAGGATCGCGTCCACGATGGCGCGCTCGACGCAGACCGCCGCGGCCGTGCACAGCTGGTCGAGGACGAGCAGATCCGCGGGAAAGGCCGGGGGCAGCGGGAAATTCGGCTGCTGCTCGGCGGTGCCGGTGGCCAGCGCGAAGAGGGTGTCCCCGTCCAGGGGCGAGTGCGCGGGCCGGATGGCCCGCGCGAGCCCGTCGTGCGCGGTGGCGGCGAGCCGCTTGCAGGCGGCCGGATCCAGCGCGGCGTCGGTGGCGACCACTCCGATGGTGGTGTTGAGCACGGTGCCCTTCACCGCCAGCGCGTTCGCGGCCGCCAGCTGTTCGGCGGTGGCCGGGCGCAGCCCGAAATGCTCGGGGCCGTCGGTGCCCGCGCCCCACGGGAGTCCGGTGCGCGGGTCGAAGACCGAGCCGACGGGATTGGCCACGATCACCGCGCCGACCGTGATCCCCGCCGCCGGGCCGTCGGTGAAACGCACACTGGCCGTGCCGATTCCACCCTTGAGCGATCCGGCCCGCGCCCCGACGCCCGCGCCCGCCGACCCGCGCGCGAAGTCCACGCTCGCGTTCTCGGCGGCCATGAACCCGAAGTCGGCATCGGGCCGAATGTTCCACGCGCCCACCGGAAGATCGAAGATGACCGCCCCGGGCACGATCGGCACCACGCGGGCCGGGTCGGCGGGATCCATCGGGATCCCCTCCTTGTGCTCCTCCAGCCAGCGCATGACGCCGTCGGCGGCGGCCAGCCCGTACGCGCTGCCGCCAGTGAGCAGGATCGCATTCACCTGCCGCACAGTGTTTCCCGGGTCCAGCAGGTCGGTCTCGCGGGTGCCCGGCCCGCCGCCGCGCACGTCCACCGAGGCGACCGCCCCGCCGGGCACGCGCACCACCGTGCAGCCGGTGGCCGCGCCCGATCCCAGGGTGGCGTCCGGGTCCAGCGCCTGCTGGTGGCCGACGAGCACACCGCTGACGTCGGTGATCGAATTGCGTGGTCCCGCAACACTGTTCACGGCAGGTCCCTTCGTGTCCCGGCGGGGCGCTCGGGTCGTCCCGGCACGATACCTACGGCGCGAGCGCCTGGATCAACGAGTCCTGCATCCAGGTCAGCCAGTGGTAGACCTCGAGGCTGGGGCCGCGGGGATCGTCATCCGAGAAATGGTCGGGCGTGTCGGCGTCGATCTCGAGGGCCGTGCCCAGGGCCAGGCGGACATCGTTGAGCGCGGTCAGCCAGGCGTCGGCCTGTTCCGGGGTGATGACGATCCGGCCGCCCTGCGGCGGCAGCGTTTCCAGGATGACCAGTCCGGCGGCCACCTTGGTCTCGATGATCTCCGGCTCGTGCAGGCCGCGCAGCGCGCTGTTGAGGTCGGCACGCTCGGCGTCGGGGGACCCGGGTTCGGGCCGGTGGAAGTCCGGCAGCAGCCGGGCCAGCCGCGGATCGTCGGGCGGTTCGGTGTTGCCGACCTGTAGCCCGGTGAGGGCCGCCAGATCGTCCTCGGGGGCCGAGCGAGCCCGATCGGTGAGCAGTCCGGTGACCGCCCCGACCAGCGAACGCAGCACGTCCGCCTCGTGGGCGTCCATCTCCGACCGCAGTTTCAACCCGCTCAGGGAGTTCTTTCTGCTCCACTTCCGCACGGGATAACCGTAGTCGTCGCGGTCAGTCGTCACGTTGCATGGTCGCCCACAGCCCGGCCGCGTGCAGGCGCTGTACGTCGTGTTCCATCTTGTCGCGGGAGCCGGCGGACACCACGGCCTTGCCCTCGTTGTGCACCTTCAGCATGAGCTCGGTTGCCTTGCCTTTGCTGTAGCCGAAGAGCTTCTGGAAGATGTAGGTCACGTAGTGCATGAGGTTGACCGGATCGTCCCAAACGACGGTGACCCAGGGTCGGTCCTCGGCTTCCAGAATCTCGGAGTATTCGATGGCCTCCGGTGTCGCCTGTGCCGCCGACAAAATCACGTCCACGCCCGCCGGACCGGCGGCGACCCGGAGTTCGTCGTGTTTACACAGACCCATAACAACCAGGGTACGACCTGAGAACACAGAAACAACAGCCCAGGCGACACGCCGTGCCGACCGGTACGGGAGATCGACACCCGGGCGTGGCGCGTGGTCGGCGAAGTGGATTCGACTGTGCTTAGAGTGGGTTCCGTGATGATCGCTGACGGACTGACCAGTACTGCTCTACTGACCGATCAGTACGAGCTGACCATGCTGGCCGCGGCGCTGGCCGACGGTTCGGCACAGCGGCACTGCACATTCGAGGTATTCGCCCGCCGCTTGCCGAACGGCCGGAGATACGGCGTGGTCGCGGGGACCGGGCGATTGCTCGCCGCCCTGAACGAATTCCGTTTCGGCGAACCCGAACTCGCGGTCGCCGCGAAGTTCCTGGACGCCCGCACCCTGGAGTGGCTGCGCGACTACCGCTTTCGGGGCGAGATCGACGGCTACCGCGAGGGCGAGCTGTTCTTCCCCGGCTCCCCCATCCTCACCGTGCGCGGCACCTTCGCCGAATGCGTCCTGCTGGAAACCCTCATCCTCTCCATCTACAACCACGACAGCGCCATCGCCGCCGCGGCCGCCCGCATGGTGAGCGCCGCCGGCGGCCGCCGCATGATCGAAATGGGTTCGCGCCGAACCCATGAGCTGGCCGCCCCCGCCAGCGCCCGCGCCGCCTACCTGGCCGGCTTCGACGCCACCTCCAATCTGGAGGCCGCGCGCAGCTTCGGCGTGCCCAGCGCGGGCACCAGCGCGCACGCCTTCACCCTGCTGCACAGCGGCGCGGACGGCCAGCACGAGGCGGCGGCCTTCCGCAGCCAGATCGAGGCGCTGGGCGTCGGCACCACGCTGCTGGTCGACACCTTCGACATCACCCGCGGCGTGGCCACCGCCATCGAGGTGGCCGGGCCCGAATTGGGCGGCGTGCGCATCGATTCCGGCGATCTGGGCGTGCTGGCCCGGCAGGTGCGCGACCAGCTGGACGCCCTGGGCGCGGTCCGCACCCGCATCGTGGTGTCCGGTGACCTGGACGAATACGCCATCGCCGCACTGCGCGCCGAACCGGTGGACGTGTACGGCGTCGGCACCTCGCTGGTCACCGGGTCCGGCGCGCCGACCGCGGGCATGGTCTACAAACTGGTCGAGGTGGAGGGCATCCCGGTGGCGAAGCGCAGCTCCCACAAGGAGTCTCGCGGCGGCACCAAGCGCGCGGTCCGACTGGCCCGGCGCACCGGCACCGTCGTCGAGGAGATCGTCTATCCCGCTGCCGCCGCCCGGCCCGAGCCCAACGGCTTCGAAATCCGTGACCTGCAAGTGCCATTGGTGCGCGACGGCGAGGTGCTCGCCGACGGGCCGACCCTGGCGCAGAGCCGGGAACTCGTGGCCGAGGGCCTGATCAGCCTGCCCTGGGAGGGTCTGAAGCTCTCGTCCGGCGAACCCGCGATTCCGACAACCTTCGTGAGTTGAGCCGCCGCCGCGGCGCCGCGTGGACCGGCCGGGCGGCGGGCGGCACAATGCAATACGAGCGGCTCGCCGTCCCGGCTCGGCCGCCGATTCCCGGGAGGTCCCGCCCATGAGCCGAGCCCTGATCGTCGTCGACGTGCAGAACGATTTCTGTGAGGGCGGGTCGCTGGCCGTCGCGGGCGGCGCGGCCGTGGCCGAGCGCATCAGCGAATACCTGGGCGTCTCGGACTACACCGCCATCGTCGCCACCCGCGACTTCCACATCGACCCCGGCGCGCATTTCTCCGCCACCCCCGACTACGTCGACACCTGGCCCCCGCACTGCCGGGCCGACACCCCCGGCGCGGAGTTCCACCCCAACCTGGACACCGCGCCGATCCAGGAGATCTTCTCCAAAGGGGCGTACACCGCGGCCTATTCGGGCTTCGAGGGCACCGCCTCCGACGGCTCGACCACGCTGGCCGACTGGCTGCACGGCCGCGGCATCGATGCCGTCGACGTCTGCGGCATCGCCACCGACCACTGCGTCCGCGCCACCGCCCTGGACGCCCGCGCCGCGGGCTTCGACACCCGCGTCCTCCTCGGCCTCACCGCCGCCGTCTCCCCCGACACCCTCTCCACCGCCCTGGACAAGCTCCGCGCCTCCGGCGTAGAGCTGGCGGGGACGCTGGAGAACTGACTCAGCTCTGGGCCGGGACCCTGGCGGGCGCTCTCCCGATCCGGGCCAAGGTCGCGAGAACCGGCGCGGCGGCCACCGCGACCACATAACACCCGATTCCGACGTAGGCGGCGATATCGAAGGCGTCCTCGTTCCGGCGGAAATCGGTCCTGACGGGCGGCCCGCCGAGGTTTGCGCGAGGGTTGTCGGCTGAGCGCAGTAATCTGGCCGCCGTGCCCGAACTGCCTCCCGTACCGAAGCTGTTGAGTACCGCTGTCGAGGCGTTGGGGGGTAAGGAACGCACGGGACAGCAGACGATGGCCGCGGCCGTCGCGCATTCCATCGACACCGGCGAGCATCTCGCGGTGCAGGCGGGGACGGGTACGGGTAAGTCGCTTGCCTATCTGGTGCCGAGCCTGCGGCATTCCGTGCGAACCGGTCGGACTGTTGTGGTGTCGACGGCGACCATCGCACTGCAGCGGCAGTTGGTCGATCGAGACCTGCCGCGGCTGGCCGAGGCATTGGCCGCCCCGCTCGGGCGGGTGCCGCAGTTCGCGATTCTCAAGGGCCGCAACAACTATCTGTGCCTGAACAAGATCAACAGTGCGATTCCGGACGAACCGGAAGCCGAGTTGTTCGACGCCTTCGCCATTTCCAAGCTCGGACGCGAGGTGCAGCGCCTGCACGAGTGGGTGTCCGACACCGAGACCGGGGATCGGGACGAACTCGTCCCCGGGGTGAGCGATCGGGCCTGGCGGCAGGTGAGCGTGAGTTCGCGCGAATGCCTGGGCAAGTCGCGGTGCCCGTTCGGCCAGGACTGCTTCGCGGAGAAGGCGCGCGCCGAGTCCGGGCAGGCCGACGTGGTGGTCACCAATCACGCGCTGCTGGCCATCGACGCCATCAGCGGCATCCAGGTGCTGCCCGAACACGACGTGGTGGTCGTGGACGAGGCGCACGAGCTGGTGGACCGGGTGACCGGCGTGGCCACCGCGGAACTCTCCACCGCCGCCATCAGCGCCGCGGCCAAGCGCTGCACCAAGCTCATCGACGAGCAGGAGGTCGACCGCCTGGAAAGCGCGGCCGAGGCCTGGCACAGCCTGCTCGACGACCTGAATCCCGGGCGCTGGGACCGGCTGCCGGACGGCGCGGCCCCGGTGCTCGCGCTGGTCCGCGACGCGGCCTGGAACGTGCGCACCGCACTGAACCCGCAGGGCGGCAGCTCGGCCGGCACCGATCCGGAAGGCGCGGCGGCCCGCAATCAGGCGGTGGCGGCCGTCGAGGAGGTGCACGACGCGGCGGTCCGCGTGCTCACCACCTTCGAGGAGGCCGACCCCTCCGCGCACCGCGATGTCATCTGGCTGGCGTCCGAGGAGCTGCGCGGGGTGCCGCGCCGCACGCTGCACATGGCCCCGCTCTCGGTCGGCGGCCTGCTGCGCAGCCGCCTGTTCGGCACTGCCACCGTGATTTTGACCTCGGCCACCCTGCAGATCGGCGGCTCGTTCGACAATCTGGCGGTGACCTGGGGCCTGCCGCCGCAGTCGGCGTCGAAGGTGGATCCGGCGCTGGCCAGCGGCATCGAGGCCCCCTCCGACGAGAAGTCGCTGCGCTGGAATTCCGTCGACGTCGGATCGCCGTTCGACCACGCCAAATCCGGAATCCTCTATGTGGCAAAGCATCTGCCCGCACCCGGGCGCGACGGCCTGCCGCAGTCCTATCTGGACGAGATCGAACGCCTCATTCGTGCCGCGGGCGGGCGCACCCTGGGATTGTTCTCGTCGATGCGAGCGGCCAAGGCGGCCACGGAAATTCTGCGAGAACGCCTGGACACACCGATCCTGTGCCAGGGCGACGATGCCACCGGCACCCTTGTCCGCAAATTCGCCGACGATCCGGAAATCTCACTCTTCGGGACGCTTTCGCTGTGGCAGGGCGTGGATGTGCCGGGCCCGTCGCTGAGTCTGGTGATCCTGGACCGCATTCCGTTCCCGCGGCCGGACGATCCGCTGCTGGTGGCGCGCCAGCGGGCGGTGGAATCGCGTGGTGGCAATGGTTTTCTGTCGGTGGCGGCCAATCACGCGGCGCTGCTGTTGGCGCAGGGAACGGGCCGTTTGCTGCGGAGTACGGACGATCGCGGAGTTATCGCAATTCTGGATTCGCGACTCGCCACCGCGCGCTATGGCGGTTATCTCCGAGCATCTTTGCCGCCCTATTGGGAAACGTCCGATCCCCAAGTTGTGACAAAAGCTCTCGAAAGACTGACAAATAGTGTCGCACAAATGAAATGACGTCTGTGAGAACAGTCACAGGGGTGGTTTCTACTTCTGATCGGAACTAAATTGGCTTTCGATACTCCGGTGTACCCCCCAATTCCCACATCGGACGTGTCCGTCGTCCCCGCGCCAAGCCCTGCACGCGGCGCGGGGACACCGAAAACTCTTTCTCCGCCGCTTACTTCACCGCGAGCGTGATGAGCGCGCCGACCACGCCGAGCACGACGGCGGCCGCGCCCCACACCAGTCCCTGACGCTGCCACGGACGACCCGAGTCCAGGGAGATCCGGCCCGGGCCCGTGAAGCCGATCGCCACGACCGCGATGGCGTACACCGCGGCCGGCTCCCACATCGCGAACCCATTGCCCCGGGTGACATTCAGGGCGTTCAGCATGGTTCCCAGCGCGATGGCGGCGGCCAGCGGCGTCAGCAACCCGAGTACGAGCAGCAGACCGCCGGTGATCTCGCTCAGTCCGGCCAGGGTCGCGAAGAACTTGCCGGGGTCGTAGCCCATGCCGGTGAAGGCCTTCGCGGTGGCGTCCAGGCCGTAGCCGTTGAACCAGCCGAACAGTTTCTGGCTACCGTGCACGGCCAGCAGGCCGCCGAAGCCCACGCGGGCGACGAGCAGGCCGATATCGGCGCCGGTCACTCCGTTCACAGCGGTGTCGCGGGTGGCGGCGTTCAGGGTTGCGGTCATGTCGGGGTCCTCGTCTTTCGGGTCTTACGGCTCGGGGGGCGATTCCAACCGGACCATGGTCCGCTTCGAAGCCTACAGCAGGTCCCCAACGAGAACGGGCGCGAGGCTATTCCGCCTCGCGCCCGATTTCTTCGGATCCCTCGATTACTTGGCCAGGAACCAGAAGTAGGAGAGGAACACCGCCATGAGCAGCCACATGATCGGATGGACCTCCCGCGCCCGCCCCTTGGCGACCATGACCACCGGGTAGAACAGCAGGCCCATGGCGATGCCATTGGCGATGGAGTAGGTCAACGGCATCATGATCACGGTGATGAAGGCCGGGACCGCGTATTCCAAACGGCCCCAGTCGATCTCACCCAGCGACCGCGCCATGAGCACGCCGACCACGATCAGCGCGGGGGCGGTCACCGCCGACACATTGGCGAACACCGCGAACAGCGGGAAGAAGAACATGGCGATCATGAACCAGCCGGCCGTGGCGACCGCGGTCAGCCCGGTCCGCCCGCCCGCCGACACACCCGCGGTGGATTCGACGTAGGCGGTGGTCGAGGAGGTGCCGATGATCGCGCCCGCGGCGGTGCCGACCGAGTCCGCGGCCAGCGCCTGCCCGGCGCGGTCCAGCTTGCCCGACGCAGTCAGCAGACCGGCCTGCTTGGCCACGCCGATCAGGGTGCCCGAGGCATCGAAGAAGTCGACGAACAGCATGGTCAGCACCACGATCGCCATCTGCCCGGTGAAGGCGCCGGGCAGATGGATGATGGCCTGACCGAAGGTCTGGTCGAGCCCGTGCGGCAGCGCGGCCACCGAGTCCGGCATCTGCACCAGACCGCACACGATCCCCACGACGGCCGTGGCGAGAATGCCGTACAGCACCGCGCCGTGCCAGCCCAGCACCAGGAAGACGACGGTCAACACGAGTCCGAACACCGCCAGCAGCGTGGTGCCGTGGTGGAAGTTGCCCAGGTGCACCAGGGTCGCCGGATCCGACACCACGATGCCCGCGCTCTTGAGGCCGAGGAAGGCCACGAACATGCCGATGCCCGCGCCGACGGCCAGCTTCATCTGCATGGGGATGGCTTCGATGATCTTCTCGCGGATCTTGGTGACCGCCAGCACGAAGAAGATGACGCCGGAGAGGAACGTGCCCGAAAGGGCTTCCTGCCACGGGATTCCCATGTGCAGCACGACGGTGTAGGCGAAGAAGGCGTTGAGGCCCATGCCCGGGGCGAGCGCCACGGGGTAGCGCGCCCACAGGCCCATGACCAGCGTGCCGAAGATGGCGGCGACGGCGGTGGCGGTGAAGACGGCCTGGATGGGCATGCCCTTGTCGTGGAGATCGCCCGCGGGGCCGTCGCCCAGGATGCGCGGGTTCACCGCGAGCACGTAGGACATGGCGAGGAACGTGATGGTTCCCGCCATGAGCTCGCGCTTGAAGGTGGAACCGTGTTCGCTGATGCCGAAATACGCGTCGACGCGCCCCTTGGTGCGCGTAAGCACGTCGGTGCTCATGTGTGGGTGTCTCCAGTCGGAGGAAGGTACGAAGGTTGCCGTGGGCACCGTACTTGTTCCGTATGTCCGAACATGAACCGACCCGGCGAATCGTGAGCTATCACACTCGCCTGAGTCTTGTTTTCCCCGCCCCATCAGCGCAATTCAATGGCAAATAAACTAATTACCGGCCGGTAATTTAAGACTCTTGACCCTTACTGTCTGGGACGTTACAAATACGTAATCAGCCGGTGGTTTTCAGGGGAACCGGCCAGGCAGAAGTAGTCGCCAGTGGTAACCGATGTCATCGACGCGGTCGCGGAGTTCGCGATCGCCCGCAAAGCGATCTGGGACGTGCTGGTCGACCCGCAGACCTATCCCCGGCTATTTCCCGGAATCGGCGCGTGCGAACAACTCGACACCGTGGACGAACACCCGACGCTGAATATGCGCGTCGGCGGCAACGGCATGGAAGTCCAGGTGCTGCGCGTCCAACTCCACATCACCCGCACGGGCGAGAGCTTCGAGCTGCACTGCCCGGAGCGCGGCAGCTTCGTGGCGGTGCGGCTGCGCGGGGACGGCGAGCACACCAGGGTGTACGTCACCTATTTCAAGGCGAGGCAGGTGCATCCGCTGCTGGCACAGCTGCCGAACTCGGCGGTGGTGCTCTGGACGCAGGCCGCGCTGAAGCGCATGGGCGATCTGATCCACGGCACGCCGACCTCGCTCATCGTCAACGGCGAGAACTCGCCGATGAAGATGCAGGCCGGGGTCGTCAAACAGATGGTGTCCTCGGGCGTGGTGCGCACCTATCGGCCCGATGTGGGGCTGAAACAGATAGGCGGACTGGCCAAGTGGGGCTTCAGCCTGGCGGGCGGGTACGCGGCGGCGGCCGCGCACTCACCGCAGCGGGCGGCGGTGATCGACGACCGGTATTCGAGCACCTTCGACCAGTTGCACGCGCGCAGCAGCGCGCTCGCGGGCGCGTTCCACGCGCTCGGGTTCGGTCCGGGGACCGCGGTCGGGCTGCTGTGCCGCAATCACACCGGGCTGGTCGAGTGCATGGTGGCCGCGGGCAAGTCGGGCGCGGACGCGGTGCTGCTCAATACCGGGCTGCCCGCCCGGCAGGTCGAGGAGATCGTGGGCCGGCATCGGCTCTCGGCCTTGTTCGTGGACAGTGAGTTCGAGCATCTGGTCCGGTACCTGCCCACCGATCTGCCACGTTTCACCAGCGACGACGTCCCGCCGGATCCGGGGCGCACCACCATCGAGGAACTCATCGCCATGCGGCAGGAGCCGCCGCGCAAGGCGCCGCGGCCCGGTCGGTTGGTGGTGCTGACCTCGGGGACCAGCGGGACGCCCAAGGGCGCGCGGCGGCCGCACCCCAAGGGGTTCGGGACGGTGGCGGCACTGTTGTCGCGAATCCCGTTCGGCACCAACGAGACCATGTTCATCCCGGCGCCGCTGTTCCACACCTGGGGGCTGGGCGCGCTGCAGATCTCCACCGCGATCCGGGCGACGGTGCTGCTCGGTGACCGCTTCGACGCCGAGGACTGCCTGCGCCGCATTGCCGAGAACAAGGTCACCGCCTTGATCGTGGTGCCCATCATGGTGAACCGGATCCTGGACCTGCCCACCCATGTTCGCGCTCGCTACGACCTGTCCAGCCTGCGCATCGTGGCCAGTTGCGGTGCACCGCTGACGGGCGCGGTGGTGCTGAGGTTCCTCGACGCCTTCGGCGACATCCTCTACAACGTGTACGGCTCCACCGAGGTGTCGTGGGCCTCCATCGCGGACTCGGCGGATCTGCGCATGTCACCCACCACCGCGGGTCGCCCGCCGCTGGGCACGAAACTCGGTGTGCTGGGCCCGGATCGGCGGCCGGTGCCGGTGGGTGCGACCGGGCGCATCTTCGTCGGCAACCACATGCTCTTCGACGGCTACACCGATGCCACTCCGCCCGACGAGGCCGACGGCATGCTCGACACCGGCGACATCGGCTATCTGGACGCCTCGGGCAAGCTGTTCGTGGCCGGGCGCGACGACGAGATGATCATCTCCGGCGGCGAGAACGTCTTCCCGCGCGCGGTCGAGGAGGCCCTCTCCCACCTCCCCCAGGTCTCCGAGGTAGCGGTGGTAGGCGTCCCCGACCACGAATTCGGCCAGCGTCTGGCCGCTTTCGTGGTGAAACGCCCCGGCTCCGGCCTCGACTCCGACATGGTCCGCAACTACATCCGCCACCGCGTCAGCCGCTTCTCGGTGCCGCGCGACGTGACCTTCCTGGACGCATTGCCGCGCAACACGACCGGGAAGATCCTCAAGCGGATGCTGGTCGCGCCGAGCTGACGGTCAGGGGCTCGGCGTGGCCACCAGGCCGAGCTCGGCGTCGGTGGCCAGCAGCGGGTGGTGCGGGAGGACGCGGATGGTGTAGCCGACCGCACCGGAGATCGGGACCGGGGTCTCGATGGTGAAAATGTCTGCGCCGGAGTCGATTCCGTGATGGCGCATCGGGAAGGCGTGAACGTCGGCGAGGTCGTCGGTGGGTGAGACGCGGCCCAGGACGGCCTGCACGGAGACATCCGAGGGGGTGAGGCCGCCGAGGTCGATGCGGGCGCGCAGCGCCAGCTCGGCGCCGATGACCGGGATGTCGGGCAGGCCGGAGCTGTCGACCTGGAAGACTTTTACGCTGGGCCAGGCGGATTCGACGCGGCGGCGGTAGACCGAGAGGTCCTGGGCGCCCTTGAAGTCATTGGCGGACACCGCGTCATAGGCCGCGGCGGCAGGGGCGTAATAGTCGACGGCGTAGTCGCGGACCATGCGCGACGCCAGCACTTTCGGGCCGAGGGTGCGCAGGGTGTGGCGGACCATTTCCATCCAGCGCACGGGCACGCCGTCGTGGTCGCGGTCGTAGAAACGCGGCAGCACCGCGCGTTCCAGCAGTTCGTAGAGGGCCGCGGCCTCGAGGTCGTCGCGGCGGTGCTCGTCGCGGACGCCGTCGGCGGTGGGGATGGCCCAGCCGTTCTCGCCGTCGTACATCTCGTCCCACCAGCCGTCCCGGATGGACAGGTTGAGGCCGCCGTTGAGGGCCGACTTCATGCCGGAGGTGCCGCAGGCTTCCAATGGCCGCAGCGGGTTGTTGAGCCAGACGTCGCAGCCCCAGTACAGGTAGCGGGCCATGGACATGTCGTAGTCGGGCAGGAAGACGATGCGGTGGCGCACGGCCGGGTCGTCGGCGAAGCGGACGATCTGCTGGATGAGGGCCTTGCCGCCGTCGTCGGCGGGGTGCGACTTGCCCGCGACCACCAGTTGCACCGGGCGTTCGGGGTCGAGGAGCATGGCGCGCAGGCGGTCCGGATCGCGCAGCATCAGGGTGAGCCGCTTGTAGGTCGGGACGCGGCGGGCGAAGCCGACGGTCAGCACGTTCGGGTCGAAGACCTCGTCGATCCAGCCGAGTTCGGCGGGGGCGGCCCCGCGTTCGAGCCACGAGTTCCGCAGTCGGCGGCGCACCTCGTCGACGAGCAGGCCGCGCAGCGCATTTCGGGTCGACCAGAGTTCGCGCAGGTCCACATCGCAGAGGCGTTCCCAGCCGCGGGCCTCCTCGACCAGTTCGTCGCCGATGAGTTCGCGCGCCTTGTCGATCCATTCGCGCGCGGCCCAGGTGGGGGCGTGCACGCCATTGGTGATGGAGCCGATCGGCACCTCGGCGGCATCGAAGCCGGGCCACAGCGGGGCGAACATGGCGCGGCTGACCTCGCCGTGCAGCTTCGAAACGCCGTTGGCGCGCTGGGCGAGTCGCAGGCCGAGGTGGGCCATGTTGAACACCGAGGGGTCGGCCTCGCGCCCCATGGCCAGGATGCGATCGACCGAGACGCCCGGCAGCACAGGGGATTCCCGCTCGCCGTGCGCACCGCCGAAGTAGCGGCGCACCAGGCCGCTCGCGAAGCGGTCGATGCCGGCGGGGACCGGGGTGTGGGTGGTGAAGACCGTCCCGGCGCGCACGGCCGTCAGCGCGGAGTCGAAATCCATTCCGGCGGCCATGTATTCGCGAATGCGCTCGATGCCGAGGAATCCGGCGTGGCCCTCGTTCATGTGGAAGACGTCGGGGTCGGGCAGGCCGTTGGCGCGGGTGTAGGCGCGCACTGCCCGCACGCCGCCGATACCGGCGAGGATCTCCTGTTTGATGCGGTGGTCCTGGTCGCCGCCGTAGAGCCGGTCGGTGACGGCCCGCAGTTCCGGATCGTTCTCGGCGATGTCGGAATCCAAGAGCAGCAAGGGAATCCGGCCCACCTGGGCGATCCACACGCGTGCCCGCAGCACCCGGCCCTCGGGCATCGCCACGTGAATGAGCACCGGCGCGCCGCCGTCGGTGAGCATGCGCAACGGCAGGCCCATCGGGTCCAGGGCCGGATAGTGCTCGGCCTGCCAGCCGTCCGCGGTCAGGGACTGCCGGAAATAGCCGGAGCGGTACAGCAATCCGACGCCGATGAGCGGCAGTCCCAGATCCGAGGCGGCCTTGAGATGGTCGCCCGCGAGGATCCCGAGCCCGCCCGAATAGTTGGGCAGCACCTCGCTGACACCGAACTCCATGGAGAAGTAGGCGATTCCGCGCGGCCCCCGCTGCTGCTTCTGGAACCAGCGCGGCCGGGCCAGGTAGTCGGCCAGATCGGCGGCCGCCGCATCCACCCGTCGCGTGTAGGCGTCGTCGGCCGCCAGCTCGTCGAGCCGCTCGGCCGGAACCTCCCCCAGCATCCGCACCGGATCGTGCCCGACCTCGACCCACAAGCGGGGGTCCAGTTCGGCGAACACATCCTGTGTCGGCCCATGCCAGGACCAGCGCAGATTGGTCGCCAGCTCGGTCAATGCGGACAACCGCTCCGGCAAGTGGGCTCGAACGGTGAATCGACGCAGTGCCTTCACGGTGTCTATTTTGCCCTCCGCTTCGCTCCGGGCGGGTTCGCGGCCCCGAAAGTCTCGTTCTTCCCTCCCTCCGCTCCCCCGCTTCGCTCCTCCGCTCCGCTCAGTCCAGAACGAGCGGCTCCATCGACCTGCGCCTTGGGCCGCGAGCGAACCTTGCACGTATCAGCAGCTCAAAAGGCCGGGGCGGGCGGGAGCATCCCGATGGCAACCGATAACGTGTTCTATATGAGCGAGCAGCAGATCGAAGCGGTTGACGGACCGCCCACCCAGGAGCATCACGAGGGCGGGTTCCGGCCGATCCGAGAACTGGGCCGCGACAACACCAAGGGCGGCGTGCACTACGGCGAGTTCATCGACCAGGTGCGCGGGCTCATGGACCGGGTGCGGCTGGCCGACCCGTCCGATGAGCTGGCGCTGGAGGCCATCACCACGCTGAAGGAACTCAACGCCAAGCTGGACGAGGTCGTCGGCGACGAATGGAACGCCCCGGCCTGGCACCGCAACGACCTGCCCGCGCGCGGCAACATCACGCTGCCGCCGTTCCTGGTCGACTCGGCGAGCAAGGAGGGCGTGCGGGCGCGCATCACCTTCCGCACCTTCCACCTGGGCGGCAACAACGCGGCCCACGGCGGCCACATCGCGCTGGGCTTCGACGACCTGCTCGGCATGACGGCGGCCATCTACACCCGGCAGGCCACCCGCACCGCCTTCCTGCACGTCGACTACCGGTCGATCACCCCACTCAACACCGAACTGCAGGTGCACGGCTGGGTCGAGCGGCAGGAGGGCCGCAAGGTGTTCGTGCGCGCCACCCTGCACGACGGCGACCGGCTCTGCGCCGAGGCGCACGGCCTGTTCGTGCTCCTCAAACCGGGCCAGCAGTAGCCACTCCGGTAAGTTCGAGGGCGTGACCGGCCGCATCGCAATCGATGACACCGCCCCCGCGATCCCCGGCGGCCGGCCGAGCAAGGCCGTGGTCGGCGAGGTCGTGCCGGTGCGCGCGGTGGTCTGGCGAGAGGGCCACGAGGCGGTGGCCGCCACGCTGGCCGTGCGCGGCCCGGGTTCGTCTCGCACACAGCGGATTCGCATGACACCGGAGTACGAGCCGGACGTCTTCAACGCGGTGTTCACCCCCGGCAAGCCCGGGCGCTGGACCTTCCGGATCGAGGGCTGGAGCGATCCCATCGCCACCTGGCGCTCCGGCGTCGAAGCCAAGCTCGCGGTCGGGCAGAGCGCGGTCGATCTGGCCAATGATCTCGAAATCGGGGCGCGACTGCTGGAACGGGCCGCCCTGGCGGTGCCCAAGAAGCAGTGGGAGATCCTGCGCGACGCGGCGGCCGCACTGCGCGCCGACGCACAGTTGCCCGCGCGCGTCGCACCCGCCTTCAGCGCCGAGGTCGGCGCCATCCTGCGGGCAACGCCCTTGCGGGAGTTGGTGACCCACGGTCCGTTGCACACCGTCCAGGTGGAACGACAGCGGGCGCTGTACGGGGCCTGGTACGAATTCTTCCCCCGCTCCACCGGCGGCTGGGATGCCGAGGGCACACCGGTGCACGGCAGTTTCGCCACCGCCGCCAAGGATCTGCCGCGCATCGCCGCCATGGGCTTCGACGTGGTGTACCTGCCGCCGATCCACCCCATCGGGAAGGTGAATCGCAAGGGGCCCAACAATTCCCTGACCGCCGGGCCCGAGGATGTGGGCTCGCCATGGGCCATCGGTTCCGCCGAGGGCGGGCACGACGCGATTCATCCGCTGCTCGGCACCGAGGCCGACTTCGCCGATTTCGTCTCGACCGCACGCGATCTGGGCCTGGAGGTGGCACTCGACCTGGCGCTGCAGTGCGCGCCCGACCATCCGTGGGTGACCTCGCATCCGGAATGGTTCACCACACTGCCCGACGGCACCATCGCCTACGCGGAGAATCCGCCGAAGAAGTATCAGGACATCTATCCGCTGAATTTCGACGACGATCCTGACGGCCTCTACGCCGAGGTGCTGCGGGTGGTGCGGCATTGGATCGGATTGGGCGTCACCATATTCCGGGTCGACAATCCGCACACCAAACCCGCCGATTTCTGGGAATGGCTCATCGCACAGGTGCACCACCGGAATCCGGAGATCATTTTCCTTTCCGAGGCATTCACCCGACCGGCCCGCATGTACGGATTGGCGCGGCGCGGATTCAGCCAGTCCTACACGTATTTCACCTGGCGCACCCATAAACACGAGATCGAGGAATTCGGGCGGGAATTGGCGGGCAAGGCCGACGAGGCGCGGGCCAACCTCTTCGTGAACACGCCCGACATCCTGCACGAGAGCCTGCAGCACGGCGGGCCCGGCATGTTCGCGATCCGCGCCGTGCTGGCGGCCACGCTCGGACCCAGCTGGGGCGTCTACTCCGGTTTCGAGCTGTACGAGCACCAGGCGGTGCAGCCCGGCAGCGAGGAATACCTGGATTCGGAGAAATACCAGCTGCGCCCGCGCCGTTTCGCCGAGGCCGCCGCGCGCGGGGAATCCCTGGAGCCGTGGCTCACCCGGCTCAACGAGATCCGGCGCGCGCATCCGGCACTGCAGCAGGTGCGCTGCATCCATTTCCATCACGTGGACAACGATGCGCTGCTGGCCTTTTCGAAGTTCGATCCCACCACCGGCGATGCCGTCCTGGTGGTGGTGAACCTGGACCCGTTCGGCGCGCAACAGGGCATGGTGTCGCTGGATCTAGCCGCCATCGGCCGCGAATGGCACGATCGGCCGGTCGTGGTCGACGAGATCACCGGCGAGGAATACCACTGGGGCCAGAGCAATTACGTGCGCCTGGATCCGACGCGGGCGGTCGCGCACATCCTGACCCTGCCGCCGGTCCCGGCCGCCGCGCGCACCGAGCTCGCCCATCGCCGATCGTTCCGATGAATCGGCGCGACCTGGTGCTGCTGGCGGCGGGCACCCACCCCGATCCGCACACGGTGCTGGGCGCGCACCCGCATCCCGACGGGACGATCATCCGGGTGCTGCGGCCGCACGCCGAGACGGTCGCGGCACGCGTCGGTGGCGTGGATCATCCACTGGCGCACAGTGATCGCGGCGTCTTCGAAGGGGTCGTGCCGTATGCCGACCTCTGGGACTACCGGATCGTCGCCTCCTACCCCGGCGGGCGCACCGTCGTGGAGGCCGACGGGTACCGATTCCTGCCGACGCTCGGCGAGGTCGATCTGCATCTGCTCGGGGAGGGGCGGCACGAACGGCTCTGGGATGTGCTGGGCGCGCACCCGAAGCGCTACTCCACCCTGGACGGCGAGATCTCCGGGACGGCGTTCGCGGTGTGGGCGCCGAACGCGCGCGGCGTGGCCGTGATCGGCGACTTCGACGGGTGGAGCGGAAACACCGCGCCCATGCGGAAACTCGGCGATTCCGGGGTGTGGGAGCTGTTCCTGCCGGGCATCGGGCCGGGCGCGCTGTACAAGTATCGCGTGCACGGGGCCGACGGGCGCACCGTCGACCACGCCGACCCGATGGCGTTCGCCACCGAACTGCCGCCCGCGACGGCCTCGGTGATCACCGAGAGCGAATTCGCCTGGGGCGATGCCGAATGGCTCCGGACCCGGGCGAAGACCGATCCGCTGCGGGCTCCCGTCAGCGGCTACGAGGTGCATCTGGGCTCCTGGAGACCGGGGCTCGGCTATCGCGAGATCGCCGATCAGCTCGCGGAATACGTTCTCGCGCAGGGTTTCACGCACGTCGAGCTGCTTCCGGTCGCCGAGCATCCGTTCGGCGGGTCCTGGGGTTATCAGGTCACCTCGTACTACGCGCCGACCGCCCGCTTCGGCTCTCCCGACGACTTCCGCTACCTGGTGGATCATCTGCACCGCAAGGGAATCGGCATCATCCTCGATTGGGTGCCCGCGCATTTCCCGCGCGACGAATGGGCGCTGGCCCGCTTCGACGGCACCGCCCTCTACGAGCACGCCGATCCCCGCCGCGGCGAGCAACTCGACTGGGGCACCTACGTTTTCAACTTCGGACGCCACGAGGTCCGCAACTTCCTGGTCGCCAACGCGCTGTACTGGATCGAGGAATTCCACATCGACGGCCTGCGCGTGGACGCCGTCGCCTCCATGCTCTACCTGGACTACTCACGCCCGGACTGGGAGCCCAATATTCACGGCGGGCGCGAGAACCTGGAGGCGGTCTCGTTCCTGCAGGAAATGAACGCGACCGTGCACAAGCATCATCCGGGCGTGCTGACCGTGGCCGAGGAGTCCACCACCTGGCCCGGCGTCACCCGCGCCACCGAGGTGGGCGGACTGGGCTTCACCATGAAATGGAACATGGGCTGGATGCACGACACGCTCGGCTATCTGGCTCACGATCCGGTGTACCGCACCTGGCACCACAACGAGGTCACCTTCTCGCTGACCTACGCCTGGAGCGAGAACTACGTACTGCCGATCAGCCATGACGAGGTCGTCTACGGCAAGGGCACGCTGTGGACCCGCATGCCCGGCGACGATTTCACCAAGGCGAGCGGAGTGCGCGCACTGCTGGCCTACATGTGGGCGCACCCCGGCAAGCAACTGCTGTTCATGGGGCAGGAATTCGGTCAGTTCCGGGAATGGAACCACGACCGCGGGCTGGACTGGCACGAGCTGGAAAACCCACTGCACCAAGGCATTCAGACATTGGTCGGCGATCTCAACCGGCGCTATGTCGCCGAACCCGCGCTGTGGAGTCAGGACACCTCGCCCGGCGGGTACTCCTGGATCGACGCCGACGACCGCGACAACAATGTGCTGTCGTTCCTGCGCTACGGCGCCGACGGCTCGATCCTCGCCTGCGTCTACAACTTCTCCGGCCGCCGGCTCGACGGCTACCGCATCGGAGTGCCGGGGCTCGAACAGCTTTCGTGGCGCGAGGTGCTGAACACCGATGCCATCGCCTACGGCGGCAATGGCATCGGCAATGCCGGGGAGATTCCGGTGACGGCCGAACCGTGGCACGGCCGTCCGGCCTCGATCGTGCTGACGCTGCCGCCGCACGGTGCGATCTGGCTGTCGCCCGTCACTCCGGCCAGCGGGGCGAGCGACCCAGGACGGTGAGGATCCGGTCGAGCCCGGTCGCGTCCGGCGCCTCGATGACGGGGGCGAAGGACGCGTCCGGCTGCTCCCGATCCGCGCCGCGCGGCACCGCCTCCGCGACCGGCAGGCCCGCGCTCAGCAGATCGTCCTCGAATTCGACGGTCGCGCCCAGGGCCCGCGCCACATCCCAGGCGTGCACGACGTAGTCGATGAAGTGGAAGCTGATCGCCAGCGGCGCGGGGATCACGATGCCGCCCCGCACCTCCGGCAGCGGGAACTGCCGTTCCAGCACGCCCGGCTCCGCGAAGGCCGCCAGCACCTGCTCGGCCGCCGCCCGGTATTCGGCGATCGGATCATCGCTGAGCGGCTGCGGCTTCCACAACGCGATATCGCCCTCGCCGTGCGCGGACGCGGCGAAGCCCTTGTGCTGAACGATCATGTGCTCCAGCAGATCTCGCAGCGTCCACCCGACACAGGGCGTCGGCGCGTCCAGCTGCGCCGGAGTCAGACACGACACCACCGAGATGCTCACGCGGACCGCCCGCGCGTCCAATTCGATCAGTTCGGTCCCGGATCTCAACAATTCGTCGTACGTGCTTATCATACGCACCAGCTTACTAACTATGGGCCGTGTGCGATAGAGACAATCCGGCGAATTCGACACCAACACCGGATCGCGGGAGGAGTCTGGGTAGATCAGCCGATTCGAGCCGGGAGGCTGCGATGGACGAGCGCACCAAGATCACACTGGACGAATCCGAGATCCCCCGGCGGTGGTACAACGTCGTCCCCGACCTGCCCGCGCCACCGCCGCCACCACTACATCCGGATACGAGGCAGCCGGTCGGACCGGAGGATCTGGCCCCGCTGTTCCCGATGGAGCTCATCCGGCAGGAGGTGAGCGCCGAGAGCTACATCGAGATTCCCGACGAGGTCATCGACGTGTACCGGCTGTGGCGGCCGACGCCGCTGTACCGGGCGCGACGGCTGGAGAAGGCGCTGGGCACACCGGCACACATCTACTATAAATACGAAGGCGTCTCCCCCGCCGATTCGCACAAGCCGAATACCGCTGTGCCGCAGGCGTTCTACAACTTCGCCGAGGGCACCCGCCGTCTCACCACCGAGACCGGGGCGGGCCAGTGGGGCAGCGCGCTCGCCTTCGCCTGCGCGCAGTACGGCATCGACTGCGAGGTGTGGATGGTGCGCGCCTCCTACGACCAGAAACCGCACCGGCGCACCCTCATGCAGACCTGGGGCGCGACCGTGCACGCCAGCCCCTCACCGGTCACCGCGGCGGGCGCGAAAATCCTTGCCGACGACCCGGATTCGCCCGGCAGCCTGGGCATCGCCATCAGCGAGGCGGTCGAGGTGGCGGCGGCCGATCCGGCCACCCGTTACGCCCTGGGCAGCGTGCTCAATCATGTGCTGCTGCATCAGACCGTCATCGGCGAGGAAGCGCTGAAGCAGTTCGCGGCTGCGAGCGAACGACTTCCGGACCTGATCGTCGGCTGCACCGGCGGCGGATCCAACTTCGCGGGCCTGTTCCTGCCCTTCCTGCGCGAAAAGCTCGCGGGCCGAGCCGATCCCGTCATCCGCGCGGTCGAGCCCGCGGCCTGCCCGTCCTTCACGCGCGGCATCTACGCCTACGATTTCGGCGACACCGCGGGCTTCACGCCGCTCATGAAGATGCACACCCTCGGCCACGATTTCATCCCCGATCCCGTGCACGCGGGCGGGCTGCGCTATCACGGCATGTCGCCGCTGCTGTCGCACATCTACGAGCTCGGAATGTTCGAGGCGGTGGCCAAGCAGCAGCGCGAATGCTTCGCCGCGGCAGTCATGTTCGCGAAGACCGAGGGCATCCTCCCCGCCCCCGAACCCTCACACGCCTTGGCCGCCGTCATCGAAGAGGCCGAGCGCTGCACCGAATCCGGCGAGGAGAAGGTCCTGCTGACCGCCCTGTGCGGCCACGGCCACTTCGACATGACCGCCTACGAGCGCTACCTCTCGGGCGAAATCCCCGACTTCGAACTCCCCCAGCCCCGCATCGACGCCGCCCTGGGCGCCCTCCCCAAGGTCTGAACAAGATCAGGGAGCTCTCACTGCGGGAATTCGTCCGATTCCCAACGGTGAGAGCTCCCTGATCGTGGAAAGCGTCAGTAGAGGGCGGCGGCGAGCTTGCGGCGGGCCGCGACCACGATGGGCTCGGCGGGGTCGAAGAGTTCGAAGAGTTCGAGCAGGTGGGTGCGGGCTCGGGTGCGGTCGTCGCCTGCCGTGCGCTTGACCTGGGCGATGAGGCGGTCGAAGGCGGCTTCGGGCTGCTGGTTGAACATTTCCAGGTCGGCGGCGGCGATCGCGGCGTCCAGGTTCGCCGGGTCGGCGTCGGCCTTCGCGAGGGCGGCCGGATCGAGTTCCTGGACGCGGGAGAGGAATTGGACCTGACGCAGGGCGGCCTTCGCCTCGGCGTTGTTCGGCTCGGCGGTCAGGATCGTCTGGTAGGCGGTGACGGCACCCTCGAAATCGCCGCGCTCCAAAGCCTCTTCGGCCGCGACGAAGCGCGGGTCCTCGGGCGCCTCGGGCTCGGCGGCCTCACCCTCGCCGACACCGGGGAGCTTGCCGCGCACGGCGTCCACGACGGCGGCCAGCCACTGGGTGACCTGCTCTTCGGGCTGGTTGCCGGTGAAGTCGGCCAGCGGCTGGCCCGCGGCCACCGCCACCACGGTCGGAATGCCCTGCACGCCGAAGGCCTGCGCGATCCGCATATTGGCCTCGGCCTCGACGGTCGCCAGATCCCAGTCGCCACCCTGGGCGACCAGCTTCTCCAGCAGTTTCACCAGTTCGATGCTGCCCGGGCTGCGCTGCGAGTACAGCGCCACCACCACCGGCACCTGGGTCGAGCGCCGCAGCACCCGATCCTCGAAGTTGGCCTCGGTGACGGCGTGGTCGCCCGGGACCTCCCCCGGCGCGGCGGCCGGCTGCTTGAGGGCGGACAGGTCAACCGCGCCCGACATGGCGGCGGCTGCGGCGGCGGAAGGACGGCGTGCGGGTCGAGTCACGACATCCAGTTTGTCACGAACGAGCCGCGGCCGGTGTCGCGCCTTGGCTCAGTTCACCCAGCTGACCGGAGTTGATCGCCCACCGCTCGAACCACACGGAGGTGAACGGCACCACCGAGGACGCCAGCGCCAGACCCGTGGTCTTGCCCGGCCATTCGAATTCACGCGACGCCAACAGGCAGTTGATGGCGTAGGCCAGGAACACGATGCCGTGCAGCATGCCGAACACCATCACCGGCCACTTGATCGGCTGATCGGCGATGCCCAGCGCATCCGCGCGCTTCAGCGCCGAGCCGATGAACAGCAGCACCCAGGAGGGAACCTCGAGGAGGCCGAAGAACCGCACGCGCTTCGCGACCGTGGACAGGTCGAACAGATCACCCATGGGGTCCATTGTGCCCGACGCCTACGACGCCCCGTAGTGGAGCTGGTCACACCCGCTGCCAGCGGGTGAGGAGATTGTTTTGGGGGCGGTGCCCCCAAACCCCCATGACAGAAATGGGAGGCCGTGCCCCGGACCCCGACCACGAACACCACCGAACCCCCAAAACCGAACGGCCCCGGCTCGTTTCGAGCCGGGGCCGTCGGTGATAGCCGATCCGTCTGGTTCCGCGGATGATTCCGCTTACTTCACGCGGATGATCAGGGCGTCGCCCTGGCCGCCGCCACCGCACAGGGCGGCCGCGCCGACACCGCCGCCGCGGCGCTGCAGTTCGAGGGCCAGGTGCAGGACGATGCGGGCGCCGGACATGCCCAGCGGGTGACCGATGGAGATGGCGCCGCCGTTGACGTTCACCTTGTCGGCGTCGATGCCGAGCTTGCGGGTGGAGGCGATGCCGACCGCGGCGAAGGCCTCGTTGATCTCGACCAGGTCGAGGTCGGCGGGGGAAATGCCTTCCTTCGCACAGGCTTTCGCGATGGCGTTGGCCGGCTGCTCCTGCAGGGAGGAGTCGGGGCCCGCGACCACGCCGGCCGCGCCGATCTCGGCGATCCAGCTCAGGCCCAGCTCCTCGGCCTTGGCCTTGGACATGACGACGACCGCGGCCGCGCCGTCGGAGATCTGCGAGGCGGAGCCGGCGGTGATGCTGCCGTCCTTGCGGAAGGCCGGGCGCAGCTTGCCCAGGGACTCGACGGTGGTGTCGGCGCGAATGCCCTCGTCCTCGGCGAACAGGACCGGGTCGCCCTTGCGCTGCGGGATGGCAACGGGGGTTACCTCGTTGTCGAAGACGCCGTTCTTCCACGCGGCGGCGGCCTTCTGGTGCGAGGCGGCGGCGAAGGCGTCCTGCTCCTCGCGGCTGATCTTGTCGGCGTCGTTGCGCTGTTCGGTGAGCGCGCCCATGGCCTGGTCGGTAAAGATGTCGTACAGGCCGTCGTAGGCCATGCTGTCGCGCAGGTTCACGTCGCCGTACTTGTAGCCCTCGCGGCTCTTCTCCAGCAGGTGCGGGGCGTTGGTCATGGACTCCTGGCCGCCGGCGACGACGATCTCGTACTCACCGGCGCGAATCAGCTGATCCGCCAAGGCGATTGCGTTGATACCGGACAAACACACCTTGTTGACGGTGAGCGCCGGGACGTCCATCGGAATGCCGGCGGCGACCGCGGCCTGCCGGGCCGGGATCTGGCCCGCACCGGCGGTGAGCACCTGGCCCATGATCACGTAATCGACCTGCTCGGGCGCGACCCCGCCCTTCTCCAGCGCCGCCTTGATGGCGACCCCGCCCAGGTCGGAGCCGCTGAAGCCCTTCAGCGATCCGAGCAGCCGGCCGACGGGGGTACGCGCGCCGGAGACGATGACGGAGGTGGTGGACACGATGATGGCCTCGCTTACGTCGTATGGTGACCGCTCCGCCAACCATCGGAGCAGTACTCCACGGTAACTCGCAGCACTTCGGCGAGGGTATGTGGGTGCGCGCTACCGTTCGTGGTGTGAGCAACACCGAGAACACGACGGCGGCGCCGTCGATGAACACCGAATTCATCCCGTCGGAATACGTTGTCGCCGTCGATCATGTGGGTATCGCCGTGCCGGATCTCGATTCCGCGGTGGCCTGGTACCGGGACAATCTCGGGATGGTCGAGACGCATCGCGAGATCAATGAGGCGCAGGGCGTGCACGAGGCCATGCTGTCGGTGCCCGGCACGCCCGAGGGCTCGGTCGCTCTGCAGTTGCTGGCTCCGCTGAACGAGGAGTCGACGATCGCGAAGTTCATCGATCGAAACGGGCCTGGCCTGCAGCAGCTCGCATATCGGGTCACCGATGTCGAGGCGGTTTCCGCGCAACTGCGTGAACGGGGCTTGCGTTTGCTGTACGCAGAGCCGCGGGGCGGAACCGCAGGTTCCCGCATCAACTTCATCCACCCCAAGGATGCTGGCGGTGTGCTGGTCGAACTCGTCGAACCGGCCGCGAAAACTACCCACTAGTACCGCAATCCGGCACCCTAAAGAGGCTGTAACAACATTCGCGGTCGGGTCACCATCAGTGGTCGTCAGGCTGTAGTTTGTGGGGCATGTCGTCCACTGAGCCCGATCGTAATCGCTTCGTTGCACTGCCCTTTACCGTTGTGCGGAAGGGCTATGACCGTGACGAGGTGCGTAACTACTTCGACCGTTTCGATGCCGAGCTAAGGGTCACCGCGACCGATCGCGATGCCGCCGCGGCTCAGGCCCGCAATCTCGCAGCCCAGCTCGAGGATGCCCGGGACGAGATCGACGAGCTCCGTAAGGAGGTCGACCGGCTCTCCGTGCCGCCGACCACCGCCGAAGGTATGTCCGATCGCATCTCGCGCATGCTGCGCCTGGCCTCCGACGAGGCCTCCGAGGTTCGTGCCCAGGCGCAAGCCGAAGCCGCGGAAATGATTTCGATCGCCGAACAGCAGGCGACCGAAATGCGTGGGAAGTACGAATCGCTCCTCTCCGAGACCAAGGAGAAGCGCGAAGCGCTCGAGATCGAATTCGAGCAGACCCTCGCCAACGCGCGCTCCGAGTCCGCCAAGATCGTCGAAGCCGCCAATGCCGAGGCCGACCGCCTCACCAAGGAGTCCGAGGCCAAGCGCAAGGCCACGCAGCAGGACTTCGAGGTCACCATGGCGGAGCGTCGCACCAAGCTGACCCGCGCCATGGAGGAGCTGGAGGCCACCTCGCGCGCCGAGGCCGCCCAGCGCATCAAGGACGCCACCGACGAGGCCAACCGCCTCATCACCTCGGCGACCAACACCGCGGATCGAAAGATCGCGCACGCCAAGGAACTCGCCGAGGAGATGCGTGTCCTGCGCGGTCGCGTCCTGGCCCAGCTGCTCGGCATCCGCGGCCAGCTCGACTCGGTCCCGGCCATGCTCGCCGCCGTCAACCGCGAAAGCGAACTCCTCGACGGCGCACCGGAACAGCGCTCCCTCAACAAGGGCGGCCGCAAGGCCATCTCCGATGCCCGCGACGACGAAGACCTCGTCGACGAACGCGAAAACGCCGACATCTCCAGCTAATTCACTCCACCGGGCGACAACCCGCATCCGTACGAAGGCCGCTTCCAACCCCCCGGGAAGCGGCCTTCCTTATGCCCGTGTCCCGCCGTACCGGCCGTTCACCACACGTAGAACCACATCGGCCGCTCCGGAACATCCAGTGCGACAGCACCGCCCCGACCGAGCAAGACCGTGACCGGCGTACCGAGCGGGAGCCGGGCCTGCATCGCTCGCGCGCTCCGCTCCCGGCTCTGGCGAAATCGGTACTTTCGCACCACCTGGTAGACGACACCCGAGCGCGGATCCTCGAAACGAACATGAAGGTGCACCACATATGAACCGGGGCCGCGCGGGTTCGAAAGGTATTCACAGCGGGACAAATTCACCGAGCCGGTCACCGAGGTGCCCGTACTGCGCAGATAATCGATTCTGTACCGGTGGATTACGCGCATCGAACGCGTCCAACCGAGAATCGCCAGAACCAATCCGGCCAGGCCGCCCAACGGGATAGCCGCATTCAGGTACGAGTGGTCCTCCGGGCTCAGACCGTAGACGATGCCCGCACCCGCCAACGCACCCGCGAACCAGCCCACGACCGGCAACCCGAACATCGTGACGAAACCCAGCACCACCCATATCGCCCGAGCGGGCGCCGAACCTGCCCGCGGTAGTCGATAGGCGCTGTGACTCACCGGAATTGCTCCATGCCGCTCCCGATTCCTCCATCGTGGATTTCCTCGGCTCAGTGTTCACGGGCACTCGCGGAGAACCCATCTCCCACACCGACGGCGACGCTACCGACCGACGAACGGGTCAGGACCAGCGGCGGGTGATGGTTCGGGTGTTGCGACCCTTCCAGCAGCCGGTGTGCCAATGGCGGCGGTCGTCTTCGCCGTCGTGGGCGGCCCAGGCGACGATGTGGGGGGTGCCGGGTGGGATGACGTGGTCGCAGCCGGGGCAACGGTAGGGCTTGGTGGCTCGGGTGCCGGGGACGGTGCGGACGATGAAGGTTTCGTCGGTGCCGGGGCCGGGTTCGGTGCGGCCGAAGACGTCGCCCAAGGGGCGCGGATCCTGGCGGGATCGCGCCGAGTCCTTGGGGCGGGGCTTGCGGCGGGGCATGGTGTCGAGGTTAGAACAGGCGGAATTCGTCGGACTCCGTGCCGCGCAGGGCGTCGTAATCCAGCGTCAGGCAACGGATGCCGCGGTCGGTGGCGAGGGTTTTGGCCTGCGGCTTGATCTGCTGGGCGGCGAAGACGCCGGCGACGGGAGCCAGCAGCGGGTCGCGGTTGAGGAGTTCGAGGTAGCGGGTGAGCTGTTCGACGCCGTCGATCTCGCCGCGGCGCTTGATCTCCACCGCCACCGTCGCGCCGTCGGCGTCGCGGCACAGGATGTCAACGGGGCCGATAGCGGTCATGTACTCGCGCCGGATCAATGTGTAACCGGCGCCGAGGGTTTCGATGTGCTCGGCCAGCAGCTCCTGCAGGTGCGCCTCGACGCCGTCCTTCTGCAGGCCCGGGTCGACGCCCAGCTCGTGCTTGGAGTCCAGCTCGACATCCTCGACGGTGATGCGGAGCTCCTCACCGGCCTTGTTGGTGACGACCCAGAGTTGGCTCGTCTCCGAATCGGTCTCCCGCTCCTCCAGCCAGCACGGCGGGCTCATCCAGTTCAACGGCTTGTAGGAGCCGCCGTCGGAGTGGACCAGCACCGAACCGTCGGCCTTCATCATGAGCAGACGGCGGGCCATGGGCAGGTGGGCGGTCAAACGGCCAACGTAATCGACCTGGCATCGAGCAATCACAAGGCGCACCGGTCGAGTCTAGTGACCGGCTCTCAGCCCAGGAGCATCAGGCACGCGAAAACGGAACCGACTGCCAGCAACAGGTATTCCAGCCAGTTCAGCGGGTGCAACGGAGCCACCTGACGGCGGATCATCAGACGGCCGATACCCAGGCCGAGGCACAGCGCCAGGAAGTGACCGACATTGGTGAAGGTGTGCCACACCAGCACGCCGCCCAGCGCCAGCGTCAGCCAGCTCGCCGTCCAGACGAAGCGGCGATGCGGCGGCAGCGCCGCGACGAGCGCTCCCACCACGGCCATCGCGCCATAGCTGACGCCCACATCCTCCACCGTGGTGATGCTGTTCGGCACCAGCTGCGACTCCACCGCCACCCACAGGCCGATGGCCACCAGCACGGTCGTGGCGACATGCCCGACCAGGAAGGTGTGCAGCAGCCGCACGGTGCCGAAACGCCGCTCCGCCACAGCGAGCAGGCATGCCAGCAGCGGAACGATGATGAAGACCGTGGCAGCGCCCTCACTGACGACGAAGGCGCTCGAGAACAGAGTGCCGAACCGGCCGTCGGCCAAGTTGTGCAGGTTCGTGCTGGCGTGCAACACGATTCGCGTCGCGGACTTCGCGCTCACCATGGTGAGGGCGATAGCGACGGCGATCAGCAGCCCGACATAGCTGTACGTCGCGGGCAGCCAGAACGCCGACAGCCGAAACCGTCCGCGGGTGACCACCGGCGTCGTAGCCGGCACTGCTTCGATGACCATGCCCTCGATCATTGTCTGTCCATCCCCACGCGAACTGACGATCCGCTGGGAGCTTTCTGTGAACCCATATCTCTCGATATGCATCCTGGATACACCACGACCGTACCCGTGAAACGCCGAAGGCCCCCAGCTGATGCTGGGGGCCTTCGCGAATGATGTTCCGGCGGTGTCCTACTCTCCCACACCCTGTCGAGTGCAGTACCATCGGCGCAGGTGGCCTTAGCTTCCGGGTTCGGAATGGGACCGGGCGTTTCCCCACCGCTATAGCCGCCGTAACTCTATGAAACTGTCACACTCCGTGTGCCGAGAGAATTTTCCCGGGGACCAAGTCCCCGGACCCCTTTTAGGGGGTGTGGGGGCATGCCCCCACGAATTCCCTCGGGGTTCAAAGGGGCTTGCCCCTTTGCTCCGACGGAGTCGTGTGTTGTTTCAGATACTGCACAGTGGACGCGTAGCTTCTTTGTTGGTAAGTCCTCGGCCTATTAGTACCAGTCACCTACATCTGTTACCAGACTTCCAGTTCTGGCCTATCAACCCAATGGTCTG